>CANDNT010000060.1 GCA_947387485.1 Aquimarina rhabdastrellae | reverse complement strand
GTGTTGTAAATCCTAACGACACAAAACAAGCAATATCTAGAGAAAAAATAAATAGTCAAGCATTAATGGTCGTATTAATGTAATAAATAGTTATTGAGACAAACTACAAGATATGAATAAAATAGCCCTACCATTAGCTATATTGGCGTTATTAATTAGTATAGCTACATTTTTCTTTTTAAAATCATCATCAGATTTAGTTTATGTAGATGTAAATAAGCTATTAGATGGATATAAGCGAACAAAAGTCGTAAAAGCAGAGTTTGACGAGAAAGCAAAAGTACTTAAAGCAAATGTAGATAGCTTATTAACAGATTGGCAAAAAGAGTTAAAAGACTATGAGAAAGAAAGAAGTGGTTTAAGTAAAAAAGAGTTGGATTTAAAACAACAAGTGTTAGCCAGTAAGCAACAACAAATTAATAATTACCAACAAGCTGTACAACGACAATTACAAGAAGAGGATAAAAAAGTAACGCAAACAGTAATTAATGATATCAATGACTTTGTAAAGGAATACGGAAAGAAACATAATTACAAAGTTATTTTTGGAGCGACAGGAAATGGAACGATTATGTATGGAGAAGAAGGAGCAGATCTTACAGAAGAGGTATTAGGCTTGCTTAATGCCGAATTTGAAGGGAAATAAAAACAAAATAATATAAAATCATAACAACTGTATTATAAAAGATACAGTTGTTATGATGATATAAAAATCAATCAAAAAGCGTAGAGAAAGGATGAGACAATTACTTTTCTATATAGGGATAGTTTGCATAATGATAAGCTGTGGAGGAAAAACATTTGACAGTGAAGCAGCGATGTGGACATATCTCAAAGATCCAGAGAATCAATATATACAGACCAAAGAAGTAAATGGAGTTTCTTTTTCGCTATTGTATAAACCAACGGATTTGCTAGTAGCACAAGAGCTAACAGAGGATAAAAATCAACAACAAATAGATAGTTTAAGGAAGAAATATGGAGAATATCTGTATTTCAACTTATCCATGTCAAGAGGTAA
>CANDNT010000059.1 GCA_947387485.1 Aquimarina rhabdastrellae | reverse complement strand
CTCAACAGGCTGTTAATAACCCTGTCAATAAGCCTAAAAATCAAGATCAAAGCCGCTTTTTGTCCTATACTGATAATCAATACGTTAAAAATAAAAATACGCCAGATTGGCAAAATACAGATACAAGTTATACAAACAAGAACTTTAATAATAGATTAATAGGGGTTCATAAGTTTTTAACTTTTCCCAACAAGATACCTGCTAGAAACACAAGACAACAAAGGTCTCCGCTACCGCTCCGTGATTTCTTATCCAATGGTAACATCTCTGGGAACACAAGACAACACAAGATACTTTCTGGAAACACAAGACATCAACGGACTCCGCTACCGCTCCGTGATTCTATTGACGCTGGAAACATTTTTTTTGCTAGAAACACACAGGAAAAAGCCCTGTTACACAACAATGCACAGGAAAAAGTTGACACGCGAGTAAACATGCCATTACCACAAGACACTCATTTCATACGGCAAACCGCTCGCGAGTCACTCCTGGTTTGCTATGCAGAAAAACTATGGCTGCTGGCTAGAAAAAAACTCTATGCTAAAACCCAGCTCACCATAACCCAACAAGAGATTGCTAGAGAACTCCTGTTCGATTGGTATGCTCCTGTTCCTGTTGATAAACTAGAACACGTTCATCACGTCTATGTCAAACGTATTGAAATGGTACGTCGTTATGTTGCCAAAGCTCCTGATCTTCGTTATGTGCAATTGCCTTATCTCTTTTTTGATCCTGATAATCCTAATGGTTTTACAAGAACTAAAGCTTGGAAACCTACTGCTGAATTTAAAAAACGTAAGCTGTTACAACGTAAATTCTTTGCTATTGTCAATTTCTTTAAACGCAATGAATTAGCCGATACCGCTATAGCGATCCCTCGTTTACAATGTTTTAAACGTTGTGAGGCTGCTATCAAAACTTTAAAAGAGCCTGAGTTTCTTCAGGAGTTTTACAAAGCTACTTTTCAAATACTTCAACCTGTTCATTCATAAATTAATTATATGTTACATCGATTAAAAACAAATCTTAAATCAAAATTACAACACGCCAAGGCTAATATTGC
>CANDNT010000058.1 GCA_947387485.1 Aquimarina rhabdastrellae | reverse complement strand
TCATAAATTAATTATATGTTACATCGATTAAAAACAAATCTTAAATCAAAATTACAACACGCCAAGGCTAATATTGCTATAGACCTTTTTGGTGTTGAAAAACAAATTCACCAGCATGCTAATACCTATATAGAAGTGCTTGCTAAAGAATTAAACCTACCTAAATCTCAACTACTTATTCGGGTATTTCCTAAAAAAGACACCTTTGATTTAGCGATTTATCATCAAGGTAAACTTATCAAACCCATCATTCTTGATGATTTATTACTACTCTTTGCTGATAAAGAACAAATTCAACTTTTAGGACTTCAAGAGCGTATTCCTAATGGTATTTTAAATTTTGTGCAGAACTATGCTATTCAAGAAAACATACCACAAAAGCATTTACATCTAGGGCTTTGTGTAAGAGATCAAAAACTCTCTATTTTGATTTATAATCGTGCGCAATTCTTAGCACAATATCCGCTACACAAATGGTTAAACTTTATCAAATAACCCTATATCTATATACCTAATGTCAAAAAATAAAGCACTTTGGAAAATTCCTAATGATTCCTTTAGTAAACTGATCGTTTGGTTTAAGGATGGTAATGTTCGTACATTTTATTCTTTGGATTGGAAACACCCTAAAGCTAAAAAAAGAAGTAAATCTCTTGGTATTAATTGTTTAAAACGTTTAGTCTCTTCTTATGGGAAAAACGCTGGTGTAGCACAAATCTATGATATTGCTTCTAATGCTCTAGTGCAAAACTTCTACGAGGGAATTCCTACTAGAAAAAAAAGTTGATTTTTTGTAAGTATGAGGTACTAAATGCGTCTATTCTTTGTTATTAAGGGAACTCTAGTGACTAATCAGTCACCATTCTAATCATATCGAATCCATTTTTGCACCTCCATTTTTTTATAACCCTTTTGGGTTTAACCTTTTATATATTTATATATGATTTAACCCGTGGTGCATTTGAAGAAAGTTGTGCAAACTACTAAATAGCAGTAAATTGAAGTAACGACACTTTAATTTATATGCACAACTTTAGCGCAAATTTCGAGAAAATAATGGGTGTTTTGAAAAAATTGGAGGTA
>CANDNT010000057.1 GCA_947387485.1 Aquimarina rhabdastrellae | reverse complement strand
TTGTCTTGCCAAAAGACCTGAAATTTGATCTTCATTAATGTGATTTGTTTTTTTGATGAATAGAATGGTTTTAAAGTTGAATCGAAATGGATTCTAAAAGTTTTCCAATTACAGTAGTAAAGTACTACGGACTAAGTTTGTTATAAGTCATATATAAATATATAAAAGATTAAACCCGATAGGGTTATAAAAAAATGGAGGTGCAAAAATGGATTCGATATGATTAGAATAGTGACTGATTAGTCACTAGAGTTCCCTTAATAACAAGGGATAGACGCATTTAGTACACTATACTTACAAAAAATCAACTTTTTTTTCTAGTAGGAACGCCTTCATAGAAGTTTTGCACTAGCGCATTAGAAGCAATATCATAGATTTGTGCTACACCAGCGTTTTTTCCATAAGAAGAGACTAGACGTTTTAAACGATTAATACCAAGAGATTTACTTCTTTTTTTAGCTTTAGGATGTTTCCAATCTAAAGAATAAAATGTACGAACATTACCATCCTTAAACCAAACAATTAGTTTACTAAAGGAATCATTAGGAATTTTCCAAAGTGCTTTATTTTTTGACATTAGATATAGGGTTATTTGATAAAGTTTAACCATTTGTTTAGTGGATATTGTGCTAAGAATTGCGCACGATTATAAATCAAAATAGAGAGTTTTTGATCTCTTACACAAAGCCCTAGATGTAAATGCTCTTGCGGTATGTTTTCTTGAATAGCATAGTTCTGCACAAAATTTAAAATACCATTATGAATACGCTCATGAAGTCCTAAAAGTTGAATTTGCTCTTTATCAGCAAAGAGTAGTAATAAATCCTCAAGAATGATGGGTTTGATAAGTTTACCTTGATGATAAATCGCTAAATCAAGAATATCCTTTTTAGGAAATACCCGAATAAGTAGTTGCGATTTAGGTAGGTTTAATTCTTTAGCAAGCTTTGCTACATAGGTATTAGCATGTTGGTGAATTTGTTTTTCAACACCAAAGAGGTCTATTGCAATATTAGCCTTGGCGTGTTGTAATTTTGATTTAAGATTTGTTTTTAATCGATGTAACATATAATTAATTTATGA
>CANDNT010000056.1 GCA_947387485.1 Aquimarina rhabdastrellae | reverse complement strand
AATTGTGATGCATCAGTAAGCGTAAATTATACAGAGACAATAACAGGACAAGACGATGCCTGTGCTTCAAGTTATACGATTACAAGATTATGGGAGGTGTCTGATTGTTCAAATAACACGACGAGTCATACACAAGTAATTACTGTAGAAGACACTACTGCGCCAATATTCATTGAAACACTTCCAGCAGATACAACAGTGAGTTGTGATGCAGTGCCAACAGCAGTAGTCTTAACAGCGAATGACAATTGTGATGCATCAGTAAGCGTAAATTATACAGAGACGATCACAGGACAAGATGATGGATGTGCATCGAGTTATACAATTACAAGATTATGGGAAGTATCAGACTGTTCAAATAACACTACGAGTCATACCCAAGTAATTACTGTAGAAGACACAACAGCACCAGTATTTGTAGAAACACTACCAGCGGACACAACAGTAAGTTGTGATGCAGTGCCAACTGCAGTAGTCTTAACAGCGAATGACAATTGCGATACATCAGTAAGCGTAAATTATACAGAGACAATAACAGGACAAGATGATGGATGTGCTTCAAGATATACAATAACAAGATTATGGGAAGTATCAGACTGTTCGAATAACACGACGAGTCATACCCAAGTAATTACTGTAGAAGACACAACAGCACCAGTATTTGTAGAAACACTACCAGCAGATGTTACAGTAAGTTGTGATACAGTTCCAACAGCAGTAGTCTTAACAGCGAATGACAATTGCGATGCATCAGTAAGCGTAAATTATACAGAGACGATCACAGGACAAGATGATGGATGTGCTTCAAGTTATACGATTACAAGATTATGGGAAGTATCGGATTGTTCGAATAACACTACAAGTCATACTCAAATAATTACAGTAGAAGATACCACTGCTCCAGTATTTGTAGAAACACTACCAACAGATACAACAGTAAATTGTGATGCTATACCAACAGCAGTAGTCTTAACAGCGAATGATAATTGTGATGCATCGGTAAGTGTAAACTATACAGAAACGATCACAGGACAAGATGATGGATGTGCATCGAGTTATACAATCACAAGATTATGGGAAGTATCGGATTGTTC
>CANDNT010000055.1 GCA_947387485.1 Aquimarina rhabdastrellae | reverse complement strand
ACGATTACAGTAAATGATACAACCAATCCAACAGCGAGTAATCCAGCGGCAGTGAATGTTCAATGTTCAGCAGATGTACCTGCAGTAGATATTAGTGTAGTTACTGATGAGGCAGATAACTGTTCAGCAGCAGCAAACATTGTAGTAGCTCATGTAAGTGATGTAAGCGATGGAAACTCCAATCCAGAAGTCATTACCAGAACTTATAGTGTAACCGATGAAGCAGGAAACAGTATCGATGTAACCCAAACGATTACTGTAAATGATACTACGGATCCAACGGCTAGTAATCCTGCGAATGTTACAGTAGAATGTTCAGCAGATGTTCCTGTAGTAGATATTACTGTAGTAATAGATGAGGCAGATAACTGTAATACAGCAGCAAACATTGTAGTAGCACATGTAAGTGATGTAAGCGATGGAAACTTCAATCCGGAAGTAATTACCAGAACGTATAGTATAACAGACGAAGCTGGAAACAGTATTAATGTAACACAAACGATTACAGTAAATGATACAACCAATCCAACAGCGAGTAATCCAGCGGCAGTGAATGTTCAATGTTCAGCAGATGTGCCTACAGTAGATATTAGTGTAGTTACTGATGAAGCAGATAACTGTTCAGCAGCAGCAAACATTGTAGTAGCTCATGTAAGTGATGTAAGCGATGGAAACTCCAATCCAGAAGTAATTACCAGAACGTATAGTGTAACAGACGAAGATGGAAACAGTATCAATGTAACACAGACGATTACAGTAAATGATACAACCAATCCAACAGCTAGTAATCCAGCAGCAGTGAATGTTCAATGTTCAGCAGATGTGCCTGCAGTAGATATTAGTGTAGTTACTGATGAAGCAGATAACTGTTCAGCAGCAGCAAACATTGTAGTAGCTCATGTAAGTGATGTAAGCGATGGAAACTCCAATCCAGAAGTCATTACAAGAATGTATAGTGTAACAGACGAAGCAGGAAACAGTATCGATGTAACCCAAACGATTACTGTAAATGATACTACGGATCCAACGGCTAGTAATCCTGCGAATGTTACAGTAGAATGTTCAGCAGATGTTCCTGCAGTAGATATTACTGTAGTAATAGATGAGGCAGATAACTGTAATACAGCAGCAAACATTGTAGTAGCACATGTAAGTGATGTAAGCGATGGAAACTTCAATCC
>CANDNT010000054.1 GCA_947387485.1 Aquimarina rhabdastrellae | reverse complement strand
CAAGAGAAAGCGTACCCAACGGGATTATAACTTAGGCTTTAAACTGGCTGTAGTATCCCAAGTAGAAAAAGGTGAACTCACTTATAAACAAGCCCAAAAGCAGTATGGCATCCAAGGAAGGAGCACTGTTTTGGTTTGGTTAAGAAAACATGGTACCTTAGATTGGAGCAAACCGGCCTTACTAATGCGATCAAAATCCAAAGAAACACCAGCCCAAAAGATCAAGCGATTGGAGCGAGAACTCGAAGATGAGAGACTAAAGAACAAGATTCTCAATACAATGATTGATATTTCAGATAGTCAATATGGTACATCTATCAGAAAAAAGTATTCATCTCAACAATCCAACGCATCAGACAAGAGCAAGAAGTAAGTTTATCTTGTTGTTGTCGATTGTTTGAGATATCCAGACAAGGATTTTATCAAAGTATAAAGCGTCAAGAAGCACGTTCTAGAGAATTATCAAAAATTAAACCTTTAGTTTTAGGTATACGCATGCAGATGCCAAGAATAGGTACACGCAAACTATATTATCTGCTAAAGGATAAATTTAAGTCTCAAGGAATTAAAATAGGAAGAGATGCCCTGTTTGCTTACTTACGTTCAGAATCTTTACTTATAAAACCAAAAAAGAATTATATCAAAACTACCAACTCTAAACATTGGTTAAGAAAACATAAAAACCTTATGTTAAATCAAACAGTAGATAAACCTGAACACTATTTTGTTAGTGACATTACATATATTAAATCAAGAGAAGCAACACACTATTTGTCTTTAGTAACTGATGCCTATAGTAGAAAAATTATGGGATATCATTTAAGTGATAATATGAATAGTGAAAATGTAGTCAAGGCACTTGATATGGCTATTAAAAATAGAACGTTTAACTCTGATTTGATACACCATTCTGATAGAGGATTACAATATTGCTCTGAAATATATCAAAGTAAATTAGCTAAACATAATATAAAACCATCTATGACTACTGGTTATGATTGTTACCAGAATGCATTAGCAGAAAGAATTAACGGAATATTAAAAAACGAATTCCTTATTTATAAATGTAATACAAAAATTGAATTGGAAACATTAGTAAAAGAGTCTATTGAAACTTATAATAATCTAAGACCTCATATGGCTCTTAATATGAAAACACCTAATTTTATACACAACAAAAAACCAGCGAAGTTAACTTC
>CANDNT010000053.1 GCA_947387485.1 Aquimarina rhabdastrellae | reverse complement strand
TCATCCTATTTAAAGCAGTACCAAAAGATAAGGTACAACCTTCATTCCCTATGCCATTTATTGGATCTGTAGTTGTACCTATGTCACTCATCCATTCTCCCATTCCTAAAGCGACTTTATACATACCATTATTAGGAAGATAAGTTTGAGATGATGGACCTTGATAAATACTATGCCCTTGGTCAGTTAATGCATCTCCAAGATTATTTTCAGATACTTCTATATAATAAGGAATTCGAATACCTTCTTCTTCATCAACATGACTCCATGCATTGCTTAATTTTAATTTGTAGGAATCATTATTAATATGTTCAAAAATTTGCATGGCATAAGCATAGTTAGATGCTCCTGTAGTTTTTACACAAGTTGGTCTATTACAATCATTATATATCCATGTTGGTTCATCTTCTGTAGGCATAGCATCTAAGTCAATAATAGTTTCATTTGTTTTAGACATGCCAAGTATCTTATAAGAATAAGACCTGTTGGAGAATATTTTTTGTTCTAATCGTATATGATTTTCCCCTCGATTCGTTTCATATACTCTTTGAACCTTACCATCTTCTATTGCTTTAATGATCCAATAATCAATACGACTATTTTTATGCATTACTAAATACCCATTGCTCTCATAAGGAACATTTTTAATGATTCTTGATTTTTGTAAAGCAGGTTTAACTCCTAAATATTGAGTTGTTTGTGAATTCACAAACATGAAAGTAAACAGACTAATGAAAACTAATATATGGTTTTTCATGATTTTGTATTTATTTTGATTTTTTAATGATGTTTATGATTTTGACTAGTTCCGGAATTAAAAATCATAAATCTAAATTATGTAAAGCCAATTGCTTAAGACCTTTATAATTTCTGAATATCACAGTTACACCTAAAAAAGGTACTAGTTAGAAGGCACTTGGTACGAAAACCATTGAATTTGTGATGAAATTATGAGAGGAAATGCATTTAATTAAAAATATCAGATACAAAAATTTGATATCTCCGATTAATTAAAAATAAAAGTTCTAATAAAATAACCCATTTAGAATTAGCCAAATAACTACAACTAGGTCATTCAACAGAAGTTAATATAAATAACATGAAAGTTAAATATGTTAGTTGTTTTAGAAGTGAATATCTTTTAAATTTTGAAGATAGCTTTGGCTTACAGGTAGTTTTAAATCACCAATACAAACCTC
>CANDNT010000052.1 GCA_947387485.1 Aquimarina rhabdastrellae | reverse complement strand
TCTTGTCCTGTGATCGTCTCTGTGAAGTTTACGCTTACGGATGCATCGCAATTATCATTCGCTGTTAAGACTACTGCATCTGGTACTGCATCACAACTTACTGTTGTATCTGCAGGTAAACTCTCCACGAATACTGGAGCAGTGGTGTCTTCTACAGTAATTATTTGGGTATGACTCGTAGTGTTATTTGAACAGTCTGATACTTCCCATAACCTTGTAATTGTATAACTAGATGCACATCCATCATCTTGTCCTGTGATCGTCTCTGTGAAGTTTACGCTTACGGATGCATCGCAATTATCATTCGCTGTTAAGACTACTGCGTCTGGAACTGCATCACAACTTACTGTAACATCTGCAGGTAAACTCTCAACAAATTCTGGCGCAGTGGTGTCTTCTACAGTAATTACTTGGGTATGACTCGTAGTGTTATTTGAACAGTCTGATACTTCCCATAACCTTGTAATTGTATAGCTTGAAGCACATCCATCATCTTGCCCTGTTATTGTCTCTGTAAAAATCACATCTAATGAAGGTTCACAATTTCCTGAGGCTGTTAATACATCTACTGGTGGAATATTATCACAACTCACTGTTGTATCTGCTGGTAGTGTTTCAACGAATATTGGCGCAGTAGTGTCTTCTACAGTAATTACTTGAGTATGACTCGTAGTGTTATTCGAACAGTCTGATACTTCCCATAATCTTGTGATTGTATAGCTTGAAGCACAGGCATCGTCTTGTCCTGTGATCGTCTCTGTATAATTTACATTTACCGATGCATCGCAATTATCATTCGCTGTTAAGACTACTGCTATTGGAACTGCATCACAACTAACTGTTGTATCTGTTGGTAGTGTTTCTACAAATACTGGTGCTGTAGTATCTTCTACTGTTATTATCTGTGTATGACTCGTTGTATTATTTGAACAATCGGATACTTCCCATAACCTTGTAATTGTATAACTCGATGCACATCCATCATCTTGTCCTGTGATCGTCTCTGTATAATTTACAGTTACTGATGCATCGCAATTATCATTCGCTGTTAAGACTACTGCTGTTGGTACTGCATCACAACTCACTGTTGTATCTGCTGGTAGTGTTTCAACGAATATTGGCGCAGTAGTGTCTTCTACAGTAATTACTTGAGTATGACTCGTAGTGTTATTCGAACAGTCTGATACTTCCCATAATCTTGTGATTGTATA
>CANDNT010000051.1 GCA_947387485.1 Aquimarina rhabdastrellae | reverse complement strand
TGGAATGTCTACATTAGGAGCTACGAAAAGAGATTGCCAAAAAAAAGTAAATTAGAGCAATGGCAAATAGAAGATATGAAATAGAATTCAAGACTATGATAGTAGAATTATTAGAGTCAGGAAGAAGCGTTCGAGAAGTTAGCGCAGAATACGATATAGATGACAGCTTAATAAGAAAATGGAGAAAAAGTTATAGAGAGAACAAAGGTTCCTTTTCAATCATAAAAGATATGACACCACAAGAGATAGAAATAAAGAATCTCAAGAAACAGTTAAGAGAGGTCACTGAAGAGCGAGAGATTTTAAAAAAGGCTATCAGCATCTTTTCCAAGAGCGATCAATAAAATATAGATTTATAGAAAAACATTCGATATTCTATAGGGTCGAAAGGATGTGTAAATGTCTAAAAGTAAGTAAAAGTGCGTATTATAGATGGTTAAAGAATCAAACAAAAACTAAGGTAAATAGCACTACGATATATCTTAGAGAAAGAATAAAAGAGTTATTTACTTTCAATAGAAAAATCTATGGAAGTTATAGAATCCAAAAGCTACTCTCTAAAGAAGGTATGAATTACAGCAGATCCTATATAGCTAGATTAATGAGACAAATGAAATTAAGAAGTATTCATAGGCAAAAATATAGAATTACTACAGATTCAACTCATAAGCTCCCTATAGTTAAAAACATACTCAATAGAGATTTTAAAGCCAATAGATTAGGAACTAAATGGGTTTCAGATATCACTTACATACCATTGGCAGGGAAATGGAGTTATTTAACTACTATAATAGATTTAGCAGATAGAAAAGTTGTAGGCTGGTCTCTAAGTAAAGATTTACATACTGAAAACACCATTTACAAAGCGTGGATAAAAGCTAGAGCTAATAGAGATTTAGCAGATAAACTTATATTTCATTCAGATAGAGGTATTCAATATGCTTCCAAAAAAATGCAGTTATTATTTGGGAATAATACTAAAATCGTACAGAGTATGAGTAGAAAAGGGAATTGTTGGGATAATGCTGTAGCAGAGAGTTTTTTTAAGAGCATAAAAATTGAGCATCTAAATCATTATAGATTCTCTTGTTTTAACAAATTATATAATTCTATAGAAGCTTATATTTATTGGTATAATAATTATAGACTTCACTCTGCATTGGGGTACAAATCTCCAGTAGAAAAAGAATTAGAATTATCCTCAAATTAAGTATTCATTCAGGCTATCTTTTTTTGTATCATTTTTTGTTGCTATTCCA
>CANDNT010000050.1 GCA_947387485.1 Aquimarina rhabdastrellae | reverse complement strand
CCAGAGAGTCTTATAGCTTATGAATTAGAAATAAAAAGTATAGAAGAGCTAGAGGGATTAAGTTTTGTAGTGGTAGAAGTATATGAAGAAAAAACAGGAGCAGAAATACCCTCGATGATGGATCATATCAACAATGCAATCAATGTACCTTTATTGGCTTCAGAATTAGAAGGAGTATCAAAAAGATACCCTAAATTATGGGCAAAATGGAATAAAAAAGAGACGAATAAAGAAGAGGGTTACTTTAAAAATTAAAAAGCAGTAATTTTTCATATAATAGCTATACAATCAGTGTTATATAGTTAGTGCTATAAATATAATTTTTTACAATAATGAAGTTTATTATTACATAAATAGAAATAGTTGTAGATGAATTTAGGAGTAATTAAAATACCAAGGTAATATTAAATATCACCTTGGTATTGATTGATATATTTATTCTTTAATTATTTTCTTTGTATATCGTTGATTGTTAGTTTCAATATTTAGAAAATAAATTCCTTTTCGTAATTCACTTATGTCTAATCTTTGTTTATTAGATTTCGATAAAAAATCACCTTTTTTAGCTCCATTTCCCATAATATCAAAAATTGAATATGAAATAAGATGTTCATCTTTATTAAGACTTAATGATAATTCATCCTCTATTTGATCTATAAAAATTACTAAGTCATTAGTATTATTTCTATCATATTTTCTTAAGAAAATATTGTTTTCAATCTTTTTATAAATAGGGATTGAAATATTATTTCTAAAATTTAAAATCATTAGATATAGTCCTTTTTCAATTTTATCCCCATCATGTTCATCTTCTGATCCTATATTAGCTATATCAATAGGAATTAAATTAATGTTTTGTAAATTTTCTAAAATTGGCTTGATTGGTTTACAAGGATCTCCACCCCCAGGAGAGTAAAAATATCCTGGAGGACATGGGTTATCAGGATCAACAGTCGTTTCATCACAGTCTAAATCAATACTAGATGAGTCTAACTCCAATACTAATACATATGAAGTAATTCCGTTTTCAGTTATAATTTCTTCCCAATGATAATTATAATTCGAAGTTGTATTTGAGAATAAAGCTGAGCAGTCTAGGAAATTTACGGAAGCACTTGAATAATGTCCTATGTCATATGAACTATAACCATCGTTAGACTGATTTTCAGAATATTGTTGACCAGTACATTCTAGTGGTGTTGAGAGTTGTGCAGAAGCATTCATCCTATTTAAAGCAGTACCAAAAGATAAGGTACAACCTTCATTCCCTATGCCATTTATTGGATCTGTAGTTGTA
>CANDNT010000049.1 GCA_947387485.1 Aquimarina rhabdastrellae | reverse complement strand
TAGTCTCAATATTAAAAAACCAATACAGTTTTCTGAAAATAATATTGACAAATATCCTTTTTTACAAATTCCATTCGAAAAGGTTGACGATAAGCGAAAAGAAAAAACGTATACTCTAGATCGTCTAAAACATATTTATAAAAGAACACTCAAGGAACAACTCGAAAATGAAATGCCTTTTGTGATTCCTAAAGGTTTTCTTAATGACTTAATTGATAAACAATTTTCAGTTCACAATAAAAGAGCTAATCCATCCACTACCGAAAATAACTTTGTATATAGTATGCTAGCTTCACATACCGATTATCAAGGTTTTTATGATTATAAACGTGCTGTTCGTATTGATAACAAAACAGCTCATAACCCTTTGATCGGTACGCCTAAAGAATTAGAGGCTATTTATAAACAACGATTTAAACATCTTTTAGGAGGTAAAGATGATCAAGGAAATACAATAAAAGGTAAAGAAATTACAGATCCAGAACATAAAGATTGGGATAAAAAAGTATGGATAAAACGTGTGATACAACCAGAGAAGAAAATACGCTTATACAAAGCTCAAGACCTCGTTCTTTTTTATATGGTAAAATATTTGGTTCCACAACTGGAAAAAAATGTTTCTATCGATATTAGTAATTGGCAACTCCGTGACATCAGATACCAAGATACTAAAAAAGACGAATTACATATTCCTGCTACTCGCGATAAAAATATTCTTGACAAAGAATGCATTGAAGTATCTTTTAAACAAGAAGGACAACCTAGAATTGTATCACAAACCAATCTAAAGAAGTATGGAAAAATCAAAACCTATCTTCGTAATAAACGCGTACAAGAATTGCTCGTATGGCTTCAAGATGAAACTATAACCTTAGAAGATTTACAAGATGCTATTGAAGATATTGATAAACTAGGAGAAAGTGCTTTTAAAGTATTCTTGGCTTATGAACATTATTGCCATACATTAGGCATATCACCTAAGAAAAAACATGTTAAATATTTAAAAGCGTTAGAAGATCCGAATAAGAATATACTTACCTCAGAAGAAAGTGATTTGATGAATGCTTTGCGTAATATGTTCTGTCATTCAGGGTTCATTGACAAAGAAAAACATCCTGACTATTTTGAAAAAATAGCCCAACATTATTCCATTGATTTTAATTATAAGTTAGATACTGTAGTAGACGTCACAACACAATTAATTAACACACTTTATTCCCTAGAAAAACTAAATCCTATTGAAGCATGAAAATACCTATAATTGATCTAATCAAACTTATCATTCCATTAGCTGCAGGTTTTTTGGTATGGTATGTCCAAAAAAAGAAAGAATTAACCATACAAAGTTCACAATACAAAAAACAAAAACAACTAGATGCTTTAATGGCTATTTGGGGGCTTTTACGTTTTATGGCGCAAAATGAAAACAC
>CANDNT010000048.1 GCA_947387485.1 Aquimarina rhabdastrellae | reverse complement strand
GGTTCAGTTTCCAAACAATCCATTCTATTGCCCAATGCCGTCGTTTATTGAATAACTCCCTTAGTTTGGTAAATAACTTACTTCGGGATTTCATACTGGGGCGAACATTGGTATAGTTCTTTTTGTTCCAACTGAACTTGGATCGGATCACTTTGAACTCAAAACCCAGAAAATATAAACTACTTTTATTTGTATGTAGTAGCTTAGTCTTTTCTTTATTAATGGATAATCCCATATTAGTAAGGATTCGGTCTATATAGGTCAGTATTTCTTTACTGTAATACCATTTGCCCATAAGTAGAAAATCATCTGCATAGCGAACAATACGAATATTGGACTTTGCAAATTTACCTTCTGGATTACTTACTATTTTATCAAATTCGTGTAAGTAGATATTAGAGAGTAAAGGTGATATAACTCCTCCCTGGGGACTCCCTTTGGTATTCTTTATCAGCTCTCCTGTATCTAATCGCACAGGAGCAACCAACCACTGATGAATTAAAGCTAGTATCGATCTGTCTACAATCTTACGCTTTAAACATGTAAATAGTTTGTTATGAGGGATCGTATCAAAATATTTTGACAAATCTGCATCATACACAAATTGATAGCCTTCATAAATATTGTCTTTTACCTGCTTAATGGCATCTTGGGCACTCTTCTTGGGTCTAAAACCATATGAAGTACTTATAAACTCCGATTCCCATAAAGGTTCGATAATCATCTTCACTGCCATCTGAACAATCCTATCTTTTATGGTAAGTATCCCTAGATAGCGAAATGTACCTTTCCTTTCTTTGGGAATCATGACGCGTTTGACTGCATTACTGCGATACCTTTTGCTTCGTAACTCTTCTTGTAGTTGCGACATATATCTGTGTAACCCCGATTGCTCTATTGTAGCAATACTAACTCCATCTACTCCTACGCCTTTAGAATAGTTCTGCTTTACTCGGTAAAAGGCGGTAATCAACACATAGTCCAAATATATTTTATCATACAAACTATGAGCTAAAAATTCCTTTTCTTTCTTGGCTGCAAGGTATAGCTTCCTTTGAAATACACGAACTCGCTCATCACTTAAGGATGGACTTACTAATAGACTCTCATCAATATAGGTCGTTCTGTTTTTCATATAAGCTTCTCTAAAGTAGAGTCCCTTTCCTAAATAAGGTTATGTTGTCCTTATTATCATAGGTACTATGGTCTCCTCCGACTTCTTTTATTACCACATCTATACTTCGTAATACTTATAACAGAGTGTTTAGTATTGCCATTACTTGTTATAAAAGACCTCCCACGTTCCGTATTAATCCATCTATAATCACGCCATCCCTATGACTCCGGCAACTCTTCAATATTCTATCAGCTGTTAATCCTATTGAAGTGACAGGGTTCGAAGACCGTCAAAACTCTCCCCAAATTGCAGATACACTTCTCGAAGCTACTATGGGTTCACGCTTACGCATTACGGCTTGATTATTTGAAAGAACATAGCTTCAATAATTCCCTCACAGGAACAACTGTATGTTTTTCTTCAGAGTGAACAGCCAATTACTCTGATGGGATTTTCACCCATTGGATTCCTA
>CANDNT010000047.1 GCA_947387485.1 Aquimarina rhabdastrellae | reverse complement strand
TACAAAAAACAAAAACAACTAGATGCTTTAATGGCTATTTGGGGGCTTTTACGTTTTATGGCGCAAAATGAAAACACTGATGTGATTTACATCAAAAAAGATGAAAAGCGCTTATTAAGAGTACAACAAGCCAATGATTTTTTAAAAGCTTTTAAAGAAGTGTATTATACACAAGGACATGGTTTATACCTCAATGCCACATTAAAAGAAGAATTATTTTACTGGAGAGGTGCGACATATAAAATCCTTAAAGCTGAAGGTAAATTTGGAATAGAAACCACTAAAAATGAAGATATCGAAATTAAAAATAAAACCTATCAAAAAGAACTATTTGATACACGATATCATACAATTAATGAGTTATTAAAGCAACTATTACAAACATTGAACTAGGATTGAAAAAATGAATGATTTTCTAATCAATAGTACAAAAAATAGGTGTTTTTTCAATCCTATTTTTGAGGTTAAACTCAGTAATCACAAGGGGTTGCCCCTGTTAAAAACAATGTTATGTTGGGAGTAACCTCACTTTGGAAGGTATTCACAACAGGATTACCATCCTTGTCTTTACCCTCATAGTTGGGAGTAACCTCACTTTGGAAGGTATTCACAACATATATCGGTTATCTCCACACCCGCACTATAGTTGGGAGTAACCTCACTTTGGAAGGTATTCACAACTCAATAAAGTAATACCCAGATTTACCGATAGTTGGGAGTAACCTCATTTTGGAAGGTATTCACAACCACGAAAATTCTTTTAAGAACTTGTCTAGTGTTGGGAGTAACCTCACTTTGGATGGTAGTCACAACAGTTTGAATTTTTCATCTTTATATAACTAGGTTGGGAGTAACCTCACTTTGGAAGGCAGTCACAACATTGTGATCAATGGTAGCATAGTCGCTTTCGTTGGGAGTAACCTCTCTTTGGAAGGTATTCACGACGACAAGAAGTAAAAATGTAGAATGTAAAATATCGAAGTTTAAAGTGCTCTTGTATTAATGATTTGTCCTTGAGTTATACTCTTTACTCATCACTAATTACTAATTACTTGATATTGATGGCATTCACAAATGAAAGTATAGAATGTAGATTTGAGATACAGTTGAGAGTAACCTCACTTTGGATAGTAGTCACAACGACAAGAAGTAAAAATGTAGAATGTAAAATATCGAAGTTTAAAGTGATTTTGTATTAATGAGTTGATCTTGAGTTATACTCTTTACTCATCACTAACTACTGATCACTTAATATTGATGGTATTCACAACTAGCCGTTAAAATAGAATTTCCTTGTACGAGTTGGGAATAACCTCACTTTGGAAAGTATTCACAACCGTAATTCTCTACTTTCTTCTTAAAGTTCTGTTGGGAGTAACCTCATTTTGGAAGGTATTCGCAACGACAAAAAGTAAAAATGTAGAATGTAAAATATCGAAGTTTAAAGTGATCTTGTATTAATGATATGATCTTGAGATATACTTTTTACTCTTCACCAACTACATATCACTTGATAAAAAATGTTAAAATCAAGTCTAAAATCATCATTACCTCTTTTGTCAAATTAGGCTTCCTTTCTCCTTTTTCGTATCTTATATATAGTTAATTATTAGAGAAAAACCTTAATAAACCGAGA
>CANDNT010000046.1 GCA_947387485.1 Aquimarina rhabdastrellae | reverse complement strand
AACATCCACTTCTTGTAATTAACTCCTACAAATGGGGTGATATATTGTAAGTTTTGTCCCTCTATAGTCGATGCACCATCTAAACTTCTTCTGTAGGATACTCCTGCCCATAATCTCCCGAAATTTGTATGTCTATATCCCTTTACATTCAAATCTACTGATGATTCTTTAGTTTGATCTGTCAATTGATATAATACTGATGGTTCTATACTCCAATTTCTATTTCTGAAATTAAATAAATATCCTGAAGATAAAATATACCTACGTTGATTATTTGATTCTTTAATGCTTGTATTGTTATCAAAGATATCTCTTGTGGTAGGTAGTAGATTCTTTACTGTAAAGTGTGCATAAAACTCTAAGAAGTTATACGACATCCCGATATCTACATTAAAATAAGAATCCTTTTGTACAATTCCTGCTACAATAGGATCTGGATTGTTGATTAAATCAAACTCTGTTTCGTCTAATTTTGCTTGGATAAAAGCTGTACTCAATCCAAATGATAACTGATTTAAATCGGTACGATCTCTAGAGAATAACAAATGATAAGCAAAAGTTAAATAAGCTCCTGTTTGAGATGAATTTCCATTTTTATCGTTATAGATAATTCCTCCTATTCCTGTATTCTCTCCTAATCGCGAACTTAAATTTACTGTTTGTAATCCTGGGGCGTCATCTACATCAAACCATTGTCGTCTTCCGGTAAGACGTAATTTATTAGCATTGGCTGCTCCTGCCATCGAGGGGTGTATCAAATATAAATTATCTGATAAGTAATCTGTATATACAGGGATTCCTTCTTGAGCATTAATTAGTTGCTGTCCTATAATTAAACATAACAGTAAACTGAGGGTGTTTTTTATATTCATACTAGAGGATATTTAAACCTTTTACAGCTGTGTTTCATTTTAAACACAGCTGTGTTATTCTTTTTTAATCTATTCTTTATCTTTTTAATGTAAAATGACCTTTTATGGTTTGTCCAGTGATACGTTCTACTTTAAACCAATAATCTGTCGAAGGCATTTGCTTGCCATTATAAGCTCCATCCCAACCAGCATCTGCTTGAGTGAAACGAGTTAATAATTTTCCGTAACGATCAAAGATATAAACTCTATTTTCTGGTTCTCTTTCTGCATTAAGCACTTGCCAACTTTCGTTAAACCCATCTCCGTTAGGCGTAAAAAATAATGGATACCCTAAAACATATAATTCTTCTGATAAGGTTACACATTGTCCTTTATCTCTTACAAAAGCCATATAATCTCCAGGTGCTACATTAGTAAATACATTGCTATCTTGGAAAGTGATTCCATCTATAGAGTACTCAAAATCTCCTCCACCTTCTGCTATTATTTTGATAGTGTTTTGAGATCCTGGTTTAAAATCAACTACAATTACAGCTATGGACTGAGGTACAACCGATGCAGTTACCATAAAAGTTTTGGTCGTTGTACAGTTTACCGAATTGTAGTTCGCTGTTACTGTCACGCTGTATTCTCCAGGAGTATCTATATCGATACTTTCTGTAGTTTCTCCTGTAGACCACTCATAATTATCATATCCAGCATCTGCAGTAACGGTTAAAGTTTCTCCTGGACAAATAAATACATCATCTGCAATGGTTAATACTGGAGATTCTCTTTTTAAGATGTTAAACGAAGTCGTTTGG
>CANDNT010000044.1 GCA_947387485.1 Aquimarina rhabdastrellae | reverse complement strand
ATTCTAAAGAATCCATACTAGCATTAGCTTTTATGGGAGCTGAGTCTATGGCTTGAGTATGTCCGCTGACCATACCCTTGTCCACATACAAGGTAAGTATATGAGTAAAGACTTGCTCAAAAACTGTTTCAGGAAAAAGTTGTCGAGTACGACTGATAGTAGAATGCCAAGGAAGCTGTCCATCTAGATCATAATCTAAAAAGTAAAGAATATCCAATCGCATGCTACAATGCTCGATAAGTTTACGATCACTAATGATATTTTCTAAATAACCTACTAAACACAATTTGAAAAATACTAAAGGATCAATACTTTTTTGACCACTATTACCATAAAACTTTTTAGTACTGTCGTATAAAAAATCTAAGTGGATAACTTCCTTAAATCGACGATAGAAATTTGTTTTGGATATTGAATCACTCAATTGAAAATGAGTAAATAGTTTTTCTTGATAAATCTTCTTGCCTTGCATACATCAATTTACGAAATAATACTATTTTTATCTAATACTTGTGCAACAGGCACACCGTATATAATTTATTGCTAGTTCTAGCTTACTTATGAAAATCCTCTCGGATTTTATTTGCTAAAATTAGTGCTTAAACCACGCAACAAACCATATACAAACACGTTACCAACAATGCAAAGACTACTTATCATATTAATAGTATTATCTAGCATCAATATTTTTTGTCAAGCAAAAGATTTTAATGAAATCATTCATATTGAAACATCTTTTCCTAGAAGAATGGATACGATAAATGGAAGATTAGGCTCTAATTGGAATAAGATAAAACCTGAAATCAAGGAAAAAATACGCAAAAGGATTACTGACCAAAAACAAAACATAGAATCTGATACAACTACATGGACAAATCTATTCTATATAGGGAAAAAAGAAACTATTGAACTAAAAATTAACAGCAAATCTCTTAACTATACTGACTTAATGCCTGAATCTTATTTTGACTCTACTACTGGAGATAGTATAGTAAAAATTAAACTTGGCTCAATAAAAAGAAATTCTGGAATTAAAAAAACCAGTATCTATTTGAAAGATTTAAGACGGTTTGCTGATTTTAATTTAGATACAAAATATTCAGAAGTATACATAAGGACGGAGGATATTTTAAGTATTGACGACTTTAAAACCGATGAAACAACCAATGCTGTAGAATATGACTTAAATGGTCTACCTGTAGCACCAGATACAATTGAAATAATTGATGAGGAATTGATAATAGAATATAGAATACCTAAAAGAAAGCACAGTTGGTAACAAAGTGTAAAAATAATTGCTTGAGGTTGGTAAGTGCCAATCGGAATATTCTCCGAATATTCCTCACTTTGGGACTTTTTGCTAACTTAGTACTTTAAGTAACTATCCTTACACAAACCGTTAGTCGCTATGAAAAAGAAAAAAAATCAAAAATCGCTTAATCAAAAAATTAAATCAAGCTAATGAAGAAGCGCCAAATTGGCCTTATCCTCTGTATGATTTAGCATTTACATATTTGCTTCTAGATGACTATGAAAATGCTTTGAAATATTATCGTCTAACAGACAAAATTGCACCAAAAGGATTTTATACTTCTAAGATAGCACTACATACTTTAGAAAGGGAAAGTAAAGGAGAATTACAAAAAGGCTTGTACAAATCATATCTATCACTTGAATGGACAAATAATCCAGCCGAAAAAAATGAAATGATAAAACTTTTAACTGAAAAAGTACCATCTTTCACACCTGCTTGGAAAGAATACTCTAACTTGCTTGAAGGTCAAGAAAGGCTAAATGCAATAGAAAAAGGACTTGAACAAAATCCAGATATAGAAACCAAGGGAATGTTGATTATTAACAAGGCTCTTGCTTTAAATCAAAATGGAAATTTCAAAAAGGCATCTGAACTACTAACAAATGTAATCTTTGACCCAAGTTCAACGTTTGGAAATATTGAAATGGCAAAATTTGTCTTAAATAATATATCAGAAGAAAAATAGCCAGCACATAACAAGGGCTATACGTAATGCGGGCAAAAGGTAAAACCCAAAGGTCTGGAATAGCAACAAAAAATGATACAAAAAAAGATAGCCTGAATGAATACTTAATTTGAGGATAATTCTAATTCTTTT
>CANDNT010000043.1 GCA_947387485.1 Aquimarina rhabdastrellae | reverse complement strand
GCATCAACTTGTTCTGTACTGAACAGAGCAAAGTTACGTTGTAATTGTTGGTATTGCTCAGGAGAAATCTTTGCTTTTAAAGTTGATTTAGGTAACATACGTTTGATAATATCTTGAGCTAAAAAATCAGCCATTGTACCTATTTTGGGATTAAGCTTCTTTTTATCATTCAAAATATGTAGACGTGCTTGTGTATCTTTTTTTTCAGCTTCAATTTGATCTTTTATATGTTTTTGATAATCTAAAGTATGTTTTGCTAGACAGCGTTTTACTTCTTTAGGAATCCAATGTCGTTTTAATTGATAGGCTTTTAGTTTAATACCTAATTCGTTATAATCATTAACTTGAAAAGTACCATCAACAGCATCTTTTAAAAAACGTAAATAATTAGTTTCTAAAGTTTGTAGATGTTGTTGTAAGTCAAAATCAGATACGCTAAGTTTTAACTGAATTAAAGAAGCTAAATCAAAAGTACTCAATACGTATTTTCGTCCCTGATAAGTGTTTTTTACTAATGATTTCCCTATAAACTTTTGGTTGTCCTTATCCTTTTTAGGATCAGTTGTCATTCTACTAGGGATTTGAACTTCGTCTGAAGTAGCTGTAATATCAATTAAAAACTGAATCTGATTATTGTCAATATGGTAGTGAGGTGAAAAATATTCATAATGACTAGCTGCATATTTCTGAGGAGTTTCTCCTTTTTGAAGCCCTAATTGATAGCTTAAGCGATGTTGTTGTGCGTGAGATAATAGCCCAAAATCACGAACATCTTTTGTCCAAGAATGATCATATGTGATATTGCCTTCTTGATCTTGAAATGTATGACTTAGGATCATTTTTCCATAATCAATATGAAATTTTATCCCTGAAAATAATTGAGTTTCTTCAATAAATCGAAGTGCAAAATATGGGAAACGATCTCGATGACGAATCAAATAAGAATGTGTAGTCAAACCTGTGTCATCAATAGTAGTTTTTTCACTTTTTTGCTCAGCAATATTATCCTCTATATTACCTAATCGATCATGACGAATGCTATAAGCAAATTCCTCCTGGTCTTTAGGTTGTAGCATATCAAATAATTCCTTAGGACATTTCTGCAATTCGTTAAGCATATTGGTCATTAAATCAATTTTTGACTCAGCATATTCTGCCTTGAATTCAATGACAGGCTTAGGCAATTGACAGCAAAAAGCGGTATAGGTATGTAGTGTTGCTTGAAAACGTTCGCTCTGCTGTTTTTCTTCAGCATCAATAGCGTTATCAAAAGATTTACTCTTAGCACCACCTTGTTTAAAGCCTCGTAGCTTTTTAAGGAATTGATAGGCATCTTTTTTCTCTAAAAACAAGCAAATGAGATAGGCTATTCCATTTTGAGAAATGGCTTTTTCTTGTGTAAGAAAATGATGAAAATAATGTTTAGGTAATCCTTTAATCATATGACGATACCTGCGTAGTTTGATATAAGAAACACGATCACTACTATGAAGAATACCTGCATTCCAAATCCTACGAAGATTTTTTTCAAGAGTAAAGGGATACTTTTTATTGAGTTCGAGTTGATTGAGAATATCTGTAGTAGCTTTATCTTTTTGTTCAGGATGGCTATGTGAGTAGGTATTGCGTAAAAAGCGTAACAGTTGGATTATAATTTTGATTTCATCTTTAATACAACTATTCTTTTCTAATTCAATCTCTTCAAACTGTACAGTATCTTTTAGTTTAGGAATCGTAGCAATAATTTCAGAGAGGCTCATTACGTTGTTAGGATTTCTCTCTTTGAACTTTTTTGCATCTTTTTCAGTCATCCTACCAATAAACTCGATAGACTTGTATTGGTATGTTTTTAAAAAAGGAAGATGCTTGCTTAGTAATGCCCATCGCAAACCAGAGATATTAGCTTGTTCGTTTTTATCAGAAGAAAAATTAGAAATTTTTCCAAGTACAGGATGCTGTTCAATAGCATCGTCGGTATCTCTGGTCAACTGTTTAGGAGTATTTAATTTAGAATTAAGAATAGTTCCTACTTCATTAAGAATACTAAAAAGGTTAGCCGTAGCTTTATTTAAATAATAGGCAAAGTACTGCGGATCTTCATTGAGATCACGCCTAGAGGTAGATTCGGTCATATATGTAAGCAAATTGATTAGAAAACTAAAGCTACAAAATTTAACCAAATCCTTACGGTGATATACAGGTAAAATATATGGTTATTAT
>CANDNT010000042.1 GCA_947387485.1 Aquimarina rhabdastrellae | reverse complement strand
TACAAAAAACAAAAACAACTAGATGCTTTAATGGCTATTTGGGGGCTTTTACGTTTTATGGCGCAAAATGAAAACACCGATGTGATTTACATCAAAAAAGACGAAAAACGCTTATTAAGAGTACAACAAGCCAACAATTTTTTAAAAGCTTTTAAAGATGTTTATTATACACAAGGACATGGTTTATACCTCAATGCCACATTAAAAGAAGAATTATTTTACTGGAGAGGTGCTACATATAATCTCCTTAAAGCTGAAGATAAATTTGGAATAGAAACCACTAAAAATGATTATATCGAGATTAAAAATAAAACCTATCAAAAAGAACTATTTGATACACGATATCATACAATTAATGAGTTATTAAAGCAACAATTACAAACATTGAATTAGGATTAAAAAAATGAGTGATTTTCTAATCAATAGTACAAAAAATAGGTGTTTTTTAAATCCTATTTTTGAGGTTAAACTCAGTAATCACAAGGGGTTGATCCTGTTAAAAACAATGTTATGTTGGGAGTAACCTCACTTTGGAAGGTATTCACAACTACCATCAAGTTGTTGAGTACAATAGGCATGTTGGGAGTAACCTCATTTTGGAAGGTATTCACAACGTGATAGCGTACGCCTTGTATCGTTAAGCAAGTTGGGAGTAACCTCACTTTGGAAGGTAGTCACAACTCAGGAAAATCCATAGCCCTAAAACACTCTGTTGGGAGTAACCTCACTTTGGAAGGTATTCACAACAAGATATCACCACGGCCTGCTTGTGTAATTGTTGGGAGTAACCTCACTTTGGATGGTATTCACAACATTTTGGAGCAAGCAGATCTGAGATAGGTGCTGGGAGTAACCTCATTTTGGATGGTATTCACAACGATAAAAAGTAAAAATGTAGAATGTAAAATATCGAAGTTTAAAGTGATCTTGTATTAATGATATGATCTTGAGCTATACTCTTTACTCATCACTAACTACTTATCAATTAATATTGATGGTATTCACAACTAGCCGTTAAAATAGAATTTCCTTGTACGAGTTGGGAGTAACCTCACTTTGGAAAGTATTCACAACCGTAATTCTCTACTTTCTTCTTAAAGTTCTGTTGGGAGTAACCTCATTTTGGAAGGTATTCGCAACGACAAGAAGTAAAAATGTAGAATGTAAAATATCGAAGTTTAAAGTGATTTTGTATTAATGATATGATTTTGAGCTATACTCTTTACTCATCACTAATTACTTATTACTTGATATTGATGGTATTCACAACTATATTCCAGTCTATGTGACTTATTAATAAGTTGGGAGTAACCTCACTTTGGAAGGTATTCACAACACATTATACCATATCACTAGTTCTGCTCCTGTTGGGAGTAACCTCACTTTGGATGGTATTCGCAACGACAAAAAGTAAAAATGTAGCATGTAAAATATTGAAGTTTAAAGTGATTTTGTATTAATGATTTGACCTTGAGTTATACTCTTTTCTCATCACTAACTACTTATCACTTAATATTGATGGTATTCACAACAGATTCTCTGCCATTGCTATACATTCTTTTGTTGGGAGTAATCTCACTTTGGATGGTATTCACAACTGTAAAAAGTAAGAATGTAGAATATCAAATATTAAAGTATAAAGTGATATTGTATTGATGATTCTGAAGTATACTTTTTACTCTTAACTAATTACTCACCACTTATCATTTGATATAGATGGTATTCACAACAGTAAAAAGTAAAAATGTAGAATGTAAAATATCAAAGTTTAAAGTGATCTTATTAATATATTTGAGATATTTTTTTTATTCTTCATTAACTATTTATCACTTGATAAAAAATGTTAAAATCAAGTCTAAAATCTTCGTTACCTCTTTTATCAAATTAGGCTTCCTTTCTCCTTTTTCGTATCTTATATATAGTTAATTATTAGAGAAAAACCCTAATAAACCGAGATGCATTGCAATGAAATTTTGTGTTTCTTTTTTGAACTCAAATGTTCTACTATGAACGCTTATTGGTCTTCGCTTTTTTATGGTTTTTCTTCCCTAAAATCAATCAAAATGACCAAAAAACAGCCTTTTTTAGAGTCTCATTCAAAAAAAAATGAACTTTTTTCAATTTTAACATTTCAAGTACTGGCTTTACGAAAACAGCTTCCTAACTCATACTCATTCATCCCTTTTTCTACACATTCAAAAAACTAAATTCTGTTATGTATTTACTTAATTATACCTATACCCTTAGAGCTTTAGACGCTCATGTTTCTACTTACAATCAAAAAGAAGAACATTATAATGTTAAAGTCAGAGCTGCTATGGTTGCTACTGCACAACAACTTTTAAAAATCTATGGTATCGCACTTGCCAAAGCTTATAAAAGAAATCCTTTTTCTAGTGATGCTTTACCATCGCTACGTACTAATAATGTGCAAATCGCTAAACTTACACATTCTAGTACTAGAACAGCTCATAGGCATCTTATTCGTTTACAAGAGGCGGGTATTATCATTAAAAAGGTTTGGCACGGTTCTAAAGCTCCTTATGAGTTATGGTTTAATCCAGAGGTACTTGTTTTTATCCTTTCCTGATAATCATACTGAAACTGTAGAAAAAGTGGCTGTTAAAGAAGCTCAACAGGCTGTTAATAACCCTGTCAATAAGCCTAAAAATCAAGATCAAAGCCGCTTTTTGTCCTATACTGATAAT
>CANDNT010000041.1 GCA_947387485.1 Aquimarina rhabdastrellae | reverse complement strand
TAGAGATATAAGAATACTGAATAAATATATAAAAAAATAAAGAGCAAGTTAAGCAAGACGCATAAGCTAAAAAAGGGCGTATGGGGAATGCCTAGGCTCTCAGAGGCGAAGAAGGACGTGATAAGCTGCGAAAAGCTGTGGGGAGTGGCACATACACTATGATCCGCAGATATCCGAATGGGGCAACCCACTATATTGAAGATATAGTATCCGTAAGGAGGCGAACCCGGAGAACTGAAACATCTAAGTACCCGGAGGAAGAGAAAATAAAAATGATTCCGTTAGTAGTGGCGAGCGAACGCGGAAGAGCCCAAACCAGTAGTGTTACGGCAGTGCTGGGGTTGTAGGACTGCGACATTTGAGTTATAATGAATTAGAACAGTTTGGAAAGACTGGCCAGAGACGGTGATAGCCCGGTATAAGTAAAGAATAATGAGATAGCAGGATCCTGAGTAGTGCGGGGCACGTGAAACCCTGTATGAATCTGGCGGGACCATCCGCTAAGGCTAAATACTCCTGAGAGACCGATAGTGAACTAGTACCGTGAGGGAAAGGTGAAAAGAACCCTGAATAAGGGAGTGAAATAGACCCTGAAACCATACGCTTACAAGCGGTCGGAGCCTTTAGAGGTGACGGCGTGCCTTTTGCATAATGAGCCTACGAGTTACCGTATCTAGCAAGGTTAAGATGTTAAGCATCGCAGCCGAAGCGAAAGCGAGTCTGAATAGGGCGAAAGAGTTAGGTGTGGTAGACGCGAAACCGTGTGATCTACCCTTGGGCAGGTTGAAGCTTTGTTAACCCAAAGTGGAGGACCGAACCCGTTGACGTTGAAAAGTCTTGGGATGACCTGAGGGTAGGGGTGAAAGGCCAATCAAACTCGGAAATAGCTCGTACTCCCCGAAATGCATTTAGGTGCAGCGTTGATTTAGTTTTATAGAGGTAGAGCTACTGATTGGATGCGGGGGCTTCACCGCCTACCAATTCCTGACAAACTCCGAATGCTATAAAATGATGATCAGCAGTGAGGGCATGGGTGCTAAGGTCCATGTCCGAGAGGGAAAGAACCCAGACCATCAGCTAAGGTCCCCAAATGTATGCTAAGTTGAATAAACGAGGTGCAACTGCTTAGACAGCTAGGATGTTGGCTTGGAAGCAGCCATTCATTTAAAGAGTGCGTAACAGCTCACTAGTCGAGCGGTTGTGCATGGATAATAATCGGGCATAAGTATACTACCGAAGCTATGGATTCGAAAGAGTGGTAGGGGAGCATTGTAGTGGCGTAGAAGGTGATATGCGAGTATTGCTGGAGTAGCTACAAAAGAAAATGTAGGCATAAGTAACGATAAGGAGGGCGAGAAACCCTCCCGCCGAAAGACTAAGGTTTCCTCAGCTATGCTAATCAGCTGAGGGTTAGTCGGGGCCTAACGCGAACCCGAAAGGGGTAGTGGATGGACAACAGGTTAATATTCCTGTACCTGCTCACGATAAAAGTGACGGATTCGAGGAGGTATTGCGCACTGACGGAAATGTGCGTTGAAAGGAGCAGTAATGCCCTGATAGTATACAGAAGCTACGGCGGAAGTAATAATGTACCAAATCGAGTTCCAAGAAAAGCGAGTGAAGCAGCCCGTACCGTAAACCGACACAGGTAGTTGGGATGAGAATTCTAAGGCGCTCGAGAGATTCATGGTTAAGGAACTAGGCAAAATCGACCCGTAACTTCGGGAGAAGGGTCGCCAGGGTAAAACCTGGCCGCAGTGAAGAGGTCCAGGCGACTGTTTATCAAAAACATAGGGCTTTGCTAAATCGAAAGATGATGTATAAGGCCTGACACCTGCCCGGTGCCGGAAGGTTAAGAGGAGATGTTAGCTTCGGCGAAGCATTGAATTGAAGCCCCGGTAAACGGCGGCCGTAACTATAACGGTCCTAAGGTAGCGAAATTCCTTGTCGGGTAAGTTCCGACCTGCACGAATGGTGCAACGATCTGGACACTGTCTCAACCATGAGCTCGGTGAAATTGTAGTATCGGTGAAGATGCCGGTTACCCGCTACGGGACGAAAAGACCCTGTGAACCTTTACTATAGCTTAGTATTGACTTTGGATAAGTAATGTGTAGGATAGGTGGGAGACTATGAATCATGATCGCCAGGTTGTGAGGAGTCATTGTTGAAATACCACCCTTTGCTTATCTGAAGCCTAACTCACGGAGTGAGGACAGTGCTTGGTGGGTAGTTTGACTGGGGTGGTCGCCTCCAAAAGAGTAACGGAGGCTTCTAAAGGTCTGCTCAGTACGGTTGGTAATCGTGCGTAGAGTGCAATGGCAAAAGCAGGCTTGACTGAGAGACAAACAGGTCGATCAGGTAGGAAACTAGAGCATAGTGATCCGGTGGTTCCGTATGGAAGGGCCATCGCTCAAAGGATAAAAGGTACTCCGGGGATAACAGGCTGATCTCCCCCAAGAGCTCACATCGACGGGGGGGTTTGGCACCTCGATGTCGGCTCGTCACATCCTG
Source organism: Aquimarina rhabdastrellae (assembly GCA_947387485.1). Classification (GTDB taxonomy): domain Bacteria; phylum Bacteroidota; class Bacteroidia; order Flavobacteriales; family Flavobacteriaceae; genus Aquimarina. The sequence continues at coordinate 602 of CANDNT010000041.1, read as the reverse complement.
GGGCTGGAGAAGGTCCCAAGGGTTGGGCTGTTCGCCCATTAAAGTGGCACGCGAGCTGGGTTCAGAACGTCGTGAGACAGTTCGGTCTCTATCTGTAGTGGGCGTTAGAAATTTGAGTGGATCTGACTTTAGTACGAGAGGACCGAGTTGGACAAACCTCTGGTGTATCAGTTGTTCCGCCAGGAGCACTGCTGAGTAGCTACGTTTGGAAGGGATAAGCGCTGAAAGCATATAAGCGCGAAACCCACCACAAGATGAGATTTCTTTAAAGGGTCGTGAGAGACGATCACGTTGATAGGCTATAGGTGTAAAGGCAGTAATGTCATAGCCGAGTAGTACTAATAACCCATAGGCTTATGCGCGGGATTTGCTTTTAGCATGTGATTTAGGGATTTATATAGAGTAGACTGAAAAGGATATAGTATTTATCAATATGTTAAGATATTAGATATTTAGTTTATAGCGATAGGTTATAGAATAGATATAAAGATTTAAGGTGGTTATAGCGTCGGGGCTCACCTCTTCCCATTCCGAACAGAGAAGTTAAGCCCGATAGCGCCGATGGTACTGCGCTCGTGGGAGAGTAGGTCGCCGCCTTTTTT
>CANDNT010000040.1 GCA_947387485.1 Aquimarina rhabdastrellae | reverse complement strand
ACTTTAAAACCATTCTATTCATCAAAAAAACAAATCACATTAATGAAGATCAAATTTCAGGTCTTTTGGCAAGACAATGATTTCTTTGCTGGGGATACGCTTTCTTTTGAGTATCATTGGAATCTGCCCATGTATCCACAAGAGGGTCACGCTATTGCTATTGAAAAAGTAATTCCTATGCCTTGTATTGGTAATTACTCCTTTACACTTAACGGCAAAACACATTGCATTTTTGAATACCTTAGTGGTGGCTGGACTGTCGAGGCTATAGAATGGCAAAAAGATGATGATCTCTTTGCCCATATCTTAGTCACTGATCGATTGTTTTACAACAACTAAATTCTATAATTTCCCCAACTCCAGATTGAGTTGGGGATTTTTTATCGTATTATACAATATTTTTTTTGCTCAAAAACAAGATGAACACTTGATTAAAAAACTTTATGATTAACATAATGTTTACACTATCACTTTTTTATATTTATATAAAGAATTATCGAATGTCATCTAGATAAAATTGTTTTAAATTATCATAGCTGTACACTTTTTACATATACCTTTCGTTAAAATTACTAACAAAACTTATACTACTACGCTATTTATCAAACAACTATAAAGTTAAGTTTTGCTTTATTTTTTAATCAAAAAACATCGCTAAACTTTTATGCATAAATATTTCTACTATTCTGTCTTAATATTATTTGTTTGTATAAAGTGTAATGCTCAAGAATTTGTTTATGAACATTTTGGAGTAGATGAAGGTTTACCTAGCTCTGAGGTTTATGATTTATTTCAAGATAAAGAAGGATATATATGGTTTGCAACCGATAAAGGAATATCTCGATATAATGGTTACGAATTTAAAAATTTTAGTACTGCCGATGGTCTAACAGGTAATGTTGTCTTACGTTTTTATCCACAACAAAATGGTCAAATATGGTGCTATTCTTATCACAATAGATCATTGTTCTATTTTGACGAGATATTTCAAGGTTTCAAAGCTTATAGATTTAATAATATCTTAAATAAAAATTTACGTAAAAATAGTGTAATAAAAAGTATTTATTTAGATACAATTAATAGTTTACATATCGGAGGGTACTCTATAAATGGTGAATTAATTATTCATAATGATGGTACGATTACAACTAATCACTCTACAATTGATCATTTACTCTCACCTACCTTTTCAAAAAAATCTATTGTCTTAAAAAAGACTTCAAATTCAAAAAGTTCTTCATTTTTTTTCACTTCTAGTGACACAAACTCAATAAAAAGAAATACACCAAATACTAGTTTAGTCTCGTCTCACATTATGGCTAATTGGTTAATAAATAACAAAACAGGTGTTTTTATGCATAATAATCTTGTCGAAATCAATACTTATAAAAAAGAAAATATCTGCATAAAAAATGAACATTCTCCAATAGGTATTAAAATAATTGATAGTACTCAATTCTTTATAGGTTATGAATTTGGTGGAGGTAAATTTGTCAATAAAAAAGGGGAAATCTTAAAGGAATTTTTAAAAGATAAATCTGTCACTAATTTTTTAATAGATCATGAGGGAGGTTATTGGTTTACTACCCTCGATTCGGGTGTATATTATGTAAAAAACCCTTCAATTATTATTCATGATTCTATTTTTCAAAATTCTAAGCATGTTAATAGTTTAGCTAAAACTCATAATAACGAATTATTAATTGGTTTTAAAAATGGAAGAATTATAAAGTTACTAAAAGATAAAACATCATTAGTAATAGATCAACCTGAAAGAAATATTCATGCTTTTGTAGAACACGATTCTATATTTAACAAAACATATTTGTATAATTTTAATGGGTTAAAAAAGGCTAATACAAATAAAAGAGTTCTAACGACCTATATATTAAAGTTATCAGAACCAATAAACAATACAATTTTTGCTTCTAGTACAAAACATTTTTATAAAATTAATAAAAATGGAGATGTAGGTATTCGTAAATCAATATTTAGAGTTCATGATGTTTGTATTTGGAATAATGATACCTTAATAGGTACTCCATCAGGGATTTTTAAATTTGATAATGAAAATATTAATTCTTTATCTAATCAATCAAAATTATACAATTATAGAACTGATGATATAGATGTTGATACTAAGAACGATATATTATTTGTCGCAACTCAAGGCGCTGGAGTTATTGTTAATGACAAAAAACATATTTATAACATAACAAAAAAAGATGGTTTAAATAGTAATATAGTTAATGAAATATATATTGAAAACGATACGACCATCTGGGTCTGTACAAATAAAGGTTTAAATAAAATTGAATTCTGTGAAAACGATAAAATCATATCAGGGATAAGTAAAAAAGAAGGATTACTTAGTAATGAAGTTGAAGATCTCGAAATTATAAATGATACTGTTTGGGTCGGGTCTAAACAAGGATTATGCTATTTTCATAAAAATCAATTAATCTCTGATAATTATTTTAATCCTTATTTAAAGCTTCAAAAAATTCATGTAAATGGAAAGTCACGTGAACTAAAAAATAGTACTTCTTTCACTTATAAAGAGAATGATATTAGTTTTGAATTAGAAGGTATCTCATTTGCTAATAACAACGACTTATATTATCAATATAGTTTGAACAATGATTCGAATTGGTCTTATTCAAAGGATAGAATGATTCATTTTTCATCCCTCTCTCCTGGAAAATATAATTTTAAGGTTAAAATGTGTATTGGCTCTCAAAATTGCTCAGAAAAAACAATAACTCATAAGTTTTCTATTCAGCCTCCTTTTTGGAAAACAGGATGGTTCACATTCCTCTGTTTACTCTTTCTAGGTTCTATTTGTTATTTATTCTTTAAAATACGTGTACTAACTTATAATAAAGATATTACTAGAGAATTAATACGGGTATTATTAAAGTATTTAAAAAGAAAAGAAAAGTATTTTTCTTTTAGAGAAAATGGGAATGAAGTCAGAATAAAGACTCAACATATTATATATATAAAATCTGCAGGTAATTATATTGATATATGTACCGAAAATAAAACTCATACCATACGTATGAACATCGGTAAGTTTTTAAATCATGTTCCTGATAAATTAGAATATATACGAGTGCATCGTTCATATATTGTTAGAATAGATAAAATTACTTCAAAATCAAAAAATGAGGTTTGTATTGGTGATTTAAAACTACCTGTAAGCCAAAGCTATCTTCAAAATTTAAAAGATATTCACTTCTAAAA
>CANDNT010000039.1 GCA_947387485.1 Aquimarina rhabdastrellae | reverse complement strand
GCACATGCATCATCTTGTCCTGTGATCGTCTCTGTATAATTTACGCTTACTGATGCATCACAATTGTCATTCGCTGTTAAGACTACTGCTGTTGGCACTGCATCACAACTTATTGTTGTATCTATTGGTAGTGTTTCTACAAATACTGGTGCAGTTGTATCTTCTATGGTAATGGTTTGTACTTGTTGTGTCGTATTACCACAACTATCAGTTAATTCCCATGTTCTAAGTACATCTCCTGTTCCGTTACAACTACTTAAACCTGATGTATCATCAGTAAATGTAGCTTCTAGACCTGAACTACAATTATCAGCTTCGTCTGTAACATCTCCTGTTAACATCAAATCTAAAATATCATCAGTACATGTAATCGTTACATTATTAGGAACCGTAAAAGTAGGATTTACCAAATCCGTAATCATTATATCCTGAAAAGCAATTACTGCATCACAAGGAGCAGGAGTTGTAGGATCAGTTACTCTTAAAGCAACACTATATGTCGCACATCCTGAAAATGTATTTTGAGGCATTATTCCTGAAGCATCTACTGTAAACGTATTTCCATCATAATCAAAATCCCATTCATAAGTGAGGTCATTTCCTCCTGTAGGATCAATAGAACTACTAGCATTAAAATCAACAGTAAATCCACATGAACCATCTGGTGTATATGTATATATGGGTTGAGGGGCTTCAAAAACTGTAAACGTTTGTGTTTCTATATCTGTACAACCATAACTATCGGTTACTCTTAATGCAGCAGTATAAGTTCCTGCTGTAGTATAATTGAAAGAAGTCGTGCTTCCAGTAGCATTTGTAGTAAAAATACTTCCATCATAATCAAAATCCCATTCATATAATGTAATGCTATCTCCAAAATCAGGAGCATTAATTGCTGTATAGGTATTATTATCAAAGAAAGTTGAGCTTGTTCCGTCAAACATTGTTGTTGCTCCAGCACAAACATCTGATTGATTAAAAATAGCTGTTGGAATCGAATTTATACCAAGAGTAAATGGAATATCAAAAGTATCTTTTAAGGCTGAATTTGGTGATCCTCCAGCCAAAGATGATCCTATTTCCATAGTAATCGAATTACATGTGCTCGTCGTGTCGCAAAGTGTTATTATATCGCTAATTAGAACACGAAATTCAAAAAACAAGCCTTCACTACCTGTGCAATTTTCTTTCCCTAAAAAAGCATCGAATGTTACACCCGTATCTACAAACATAGAACCATTCCACACGAATAGTGTATTATCTGTAATTGTGGGGTTACTACCTGGGCTAATTGCAAAGAAAATAGCTAAATCTGACCCATCTTTTGTTAAATCACCTGTACTGTTATTACAGTCTGTATTTAAAAAGAAAGAAAAGGATGAATTACCTGTCGCTAATCTTTCAAATGCCATATATATATATTGATTGTCTTGATCAAACCAAAAATTGGTTATATCTGCTGTATCAGCAGGAACATCATCTCCATCAACAACATCTGGAATTCCCCACTCATCACCATTGGGAGGATTACAGTTATCTCCATCAAAAATTACTAATTGAGCATTTACATTAAAAGAAACTAAAAATCCTACAATAGTAATTATACTAGTGTAATTTATTTTCATATTATTAAATTAATAAGTTATAATCTATATCAATCCTATTCTCCAAATGGAGAATTAAACATCCTAAACTGTTTTAATAATATGGGGATAACAATGCTGGGGGCATTATCATGTATGATTTATTGAGAATTTGATTTTTATATCTTCACTATTAAATGAATTAATAGTTTAAAAGGGGAAGTGATTTGATTAATATAAATTTAAGAAAAAATTAAGACATAACTGTAGGAAAAACTAAAAAAAACAAAAATAAACTACTATATACTAGTTGTTTATAGTTTATTCTAATTCTATTAAACTTTTGTTTTTTAAGCCCTATCTGTTTTCTCATTTAATTGTAATCCATCATTATATTAGATATTATTGGTAATACGATTAAATACATAAAGGAGTCAATTATGACTCCTTTAAAACATTTATTATGACTTTATGTCTTAGTATACTTCTTGTAAAGCTGTTACATCACCAGAAGTAAATGGTCTATCAGACCCATTGCTACAAGCTAACATCCAAGATCCATTTTCTGGTCCTGCTGGAGTTCCTGGGATGTATAATGCTCCTACACCAGCATCTCCTTCATCTCCACCACGACCACAGCTAAATGAACGATCAAAATAATCTGTATGACGAAATCCTATAGCATGTCCAATTTCATGAGCTATTACAGTAACAGCATCTGCAGGTACTCCACCTCTTCTAGGATTAAACACAGCAGAATTTAATACAATTGGAGTTGCTGGGTTACCTGCTGCGTCTGGGAAACCTGCACTTCTACCTAAAATCACATTACCTTGAACTCTTTTTAATCTTTCTGATAAAATATCAATATCTGCACCTTCAGAAGAAGCCCTTTGGAATGTTAAATCTAAGCCTAATGCATTATATCTTGATAAAGCTTCATCAAAAGCGGCTTGCATTGTTGCATTAAATTCAACATCCATGTATACATTTAATACTCTTGGAGTACTAACAACATTATTAGTTCTATAATGTTTTGTATTTGAATCGTGATCATCAACATCTATACCTTGAGATAATTCTGCAATCATACTTTTTGTTAAAAAGATATCACCTTCTACTACAAATCCAGATTTACCATTCATTGTATCTTCAAAAGTATTACTTGTATCGAAGCCTAAGGCTTGAAGTTTTGTTAAGATCAACGGATCTACAGCAGATACTTCTTCTGTAGATTCAGATTCACATGAAACAAATACTGAAGCTGATAGTAAGGCAGCTCCAAAAAACATCATGATTTTACTTTTTTTCATAAGTCGAGTTTATTTTATTAACGTTTATTTAACTATTACTAAATATAACAGCCTGATTATTAAATAAAATCATAATTAATTAAATTTTCGTTAAATGGATGTGTTTTACCGATATAATACACAAAACTAACAGTTTTAAATTATACTTTCTCTATTCATAATTTGATAAATTAGTATTTTATAATAGTAATAATTATTAATTAATCAAATATATTACCACAAAGTCACATTATAATATCAAAATAATTAAATTTCTCACATTTTCCTACAAAACAATACTTGTATTATAATATAAGACATAATAACTAAAAGATTATTTAACTTTTTTATATAAAATCATTTATGTCTTCATTCTTAAATATTATAATTTAGACAGTTAAAAAAACGAAGTTATTTTTTATATAGGATAGAAAATGATACTGTATTTTTACTTAAATATTAATTAATATCTTTTCCCTTATTTAAGAAAGAAAGGATGAATTTTAATGTGTTTGTTAGGTCAAAAATTAATAAAACAGACTCACTTATTTATCTTTGTATTTGTAATAAAACATTAATAGTATCTGGATGATTTATGATGTCTACTGTACACCTTTATGTACACTTTGAATGTACACTAATGTATCTAAATGCTTTATAATGCATTTTGTTAAAATCTAAGTAATTGATTTATAGTGGTAAAACAAAAAATCGCTTCGTTTTCATAACCCGGAGGTCACGGGTTCAACTCCCGTTCTCGCTACAAATTAAAATTAAACCACTGAAATTCAGTGGTTTAATTTTTTGTAAAGCTCTCTGTTTTACTAAGAAAATTACCAAAACCTTCGGGATAGTAAAACGACCACTCTATTCTTTAAGATACTGTAAAGCAGTTCTTTAGATTTTAATTAATTACTTCTAAGTTCTGGAGTACACTTTAGAGTACACCTTTTGTTCAAAATTAACATATTTTGAAGGTTTAAAATTTTACTTTTGAATATCAGTTACTTATGCTATGTTTAAGTTCAATTACTATTATTAACAATCATAAAACTCCTTCCCTAACCTCTAACTATTCATTCACTTATTCAAAGAGCAATATAGATTTAAGATATACACCCGTGGTGCATTTAGGCAATATTAATTTTAAGATTGTTGATATTTCTTTGAAATAGAAACTTATTGATGTATTGA
>CANDNT010000038.1 GCA_947387485.1 Aquimarina rhabdastrellae | reverse complement strand
CACAGGAACAACTGTATGTTTTTCTTCAGAGTGAACAGCCAATTACTCTGATGGGATTTTCACCCATTGGATTCCTACAGCCTCGTGGCACACCAACGGTCTCGTATAACCATCCGTTACGGGTTTAAAGTTAACAATTTTCGGTTTGTTATAGACGTTAGCATCTATGAAAAAGCAGCAAGTTAAGTATCTTAAGGATTCAATAAAAAAAAATAAGATATGAGTACTCAAATTACTGCCGACTCTAATTTATTCATTGGAATTGATATACACAAACGAAGCTGGAAGATTCATTGTGCAACTGATTTATCTATGGGAAGAACCTTTTCTATGGAACCAAATGCTGAGCAATTACATTGCTATGTAACTAAGCATTATCCAGATTATAAAGTTCATACTGCATATGAGGCTGGATGTTGTGGGTATAGTGCTCATCGCATCTTTGAAAGTTATGGCTGGTATTCTTTAGTAGTTAATCCAGCAGATATATTTAGACGAGGTAAAGAGCGATATACAAAAACAGATAGAATAGATGCTCAATTAATAGCAAGAGAATTAAAAGATGGGCGATTAGAGGGGATTCATATTCCTGATTGTAGACGAGAACAATTACGCAGTTTATTTCGCAGGCGTAATGATTTGGTAAAAGATATGCGTCAAATCAAGAGTTATATCAAAATGCAATTATTATATTATGGAGTCAAAATACCCTCTCAATATGATAATGACCATTGGAGTCATGAGTCTAGAAAATGGCTAGATAACTTGACATTTGATTATAATACAGCCAATGAGGTTTTAAAAAGTAGGATGCGTAGTTTTAGATTTATAGATCAAGAGTTTAGAGATGTTTCAACCAGTTTGCGTAAATACACGAAATTATATTACAAAAAAGACTATATGCTTTTGCGAAGTATACCAAGAATAGGACCAATAGTTGCTAGCGGTATTTTAAGTGAACTAGGAGATATACGCAGGTTTTCAAATTTAAAACATCTTTCAAGTTATATAGGTTTATGTCCTGGAGTGTACCAAAGTGGCGATACCATACGATATACGGGTATTAGTATGAGAGCACATCGTTTGATACGTAGTTATTTTATTGAGGCTTCTTGGCAAGCTATACGAACAGATCCTGTAATGCAAATCTATTATCGTAGTCATCAAGGAAAGAATACTAAAAAAGTAATAGTAAAGGTAGTTCGGAAATTACTCAGTCGAACACTGGCTGTAATTAAAACCGAGGTACCTTATCAAATAGGAATAATAGAATAAAAGTAAAAAATAACAAAGCTCAACAAGAAGCAACAATCAAATCACAAAACAATGTGGGTGGATATCTATATATAGATAATCACATCGGTTAGCAAGTGACAGATTGTATTATAGCTTAAAATCATACAGATGTTGATGAACACCAAAAGCGTGTATCACATATAGGATGCTGAGCAAATTATATGGTATTGAATTATTGATAATCCTAACGGAGTTATCCACAATTCAACACCTCAAAAACATCATTACGATATGATTAAAAATTAAATACTATCTTTGAGAAAACCGACTATGGCTTTTCATAGGAAACATTGTTGTAAGGCGTTTTTAATCTAATTTTGATGCTTCCCATCCTATTATTGCCTTCTTTCTGATTGGATTCCAGCGATAACCACCTGTTTTTCCAGAAGATTGAATTACTCTATGACAAGGAATTAAATAAGCAATAGGATTACTTCCAATTGCTGTTCCTACAGCTCTTGAAGCATTTGGTTTTTCGATTTTTTTTGCAATTTCTCCATAGGTAGCCAATTTTCCTTTAGGAATAGTCAATAAAGCCTCCCAAACTTTTAATTGAAAATCAGTGCCTTTTAAATGTAATTTTATTTTACTAAGTTTATTCCAATCATTTAAGAATACCTTCAATATTTCTTGTTGAATTTTATCAACCTTTTGTTGGTAATTTGCATTTGGAAAACTATTTATCAAAACCTGTAAAGCCTCTTCTTTATTATCTAAAAAAGCAATATGACATATTCCTTTTTTAGTAGTGGCAATCAAAATATCACCAAACTGGGTTTCGGCATAGCTATAGTTTATATTTAAGCTCTTACCTCCGTTTTTATATTCTCCTGGTGTCATTCCTTCTATGTTTATAAATAAATCGTGTAAACGACTAGTACTTGAAAGTCCTGTGTCTAAAGCAGTATCAAACAATGTATTTTTATCTTTTTTAAGTTTGCTTTTGGCATAATTTACACTCAAAAATTGAATGTATTTTTTTGGTGTAACACCAACCCAATCTTTAAACAATCTTTGAAAATGAAAAGAACTCATATTTAAATGTTCAGCAATATCATCTAGAGTAGGTTGCTCTTTAAAATGCTCATCTAAATATTCAATAGCTTCTGCTATTTTATCATAATGATATGTGTTTGTATTATTTGACATAATTAATCTTGATATGCTTTTCTTTCCTTATTTAATTCTTCAATTAATTCGTCTATTTCTGTTTCGGTTGTATTGTAATTTGTAATACAAGCTCTAAATGTTGGAACGTTTTTTATTGGGTAAACCGATATCCAAGAATTTCCTTTAGCCAAAATGTTGTCTAAAATGGTTTTTGTGAAATTTGCATCCGATTCAAATTTTTGGTGTGTAAAACAGATTACTGGTAATTCGGTACTGTTCTTAATAATCCAATTATTTTCTATTAGTTTAGTTCTTAAATATTCTCCCATTTTAGCTTGATGATTGATTACTTTTTCATAACCATTCCAACCGTAAAATAATAAAGATGAATAGACTTTTAAACCTATAAATCGTCTTGACCATTGAATGGAATGTGAGAATGGTTCAACAATTTCTAATTCATTTGCCTCTTTAGGCATATATTCTGTGGTAATTCTAAATGTTTTGTTTAGAATTTCTTGATGAGAAGTCAAGAATACGCTTGTTCCCATAGGAACAGACATCCATTTATGTGCGTCAAAAGTTATAGAATCGGAAGCAGAAATACCTTTTAGTATGTGTTTTAGATTTGAACTTAAAACAGCTCCTCCACCATAAGCGGCATCAACGTGAAACCAAATATTATGTGTTTTGCATATTTTTGAAATTTCTCCTAAGTCGTCTATTGTTCCTGTACCTGTTGTTCCTGCTGTACCAATAACCATTAATGGGCTATGTTTTGAATTATTTAGGTTTTTGATTTCTTTTTCTAATAAATCAGTGTCTATTTTTAAATCTTTAGTCGTTGGAATTGTTTTTATAAATTCATATCCTAAGCCTACAATTTTCGCTGCTTTTTGCACAGAATGATGTGCTTCTTGAGAACAAAAAATAACAGGTTTTTTATCTAAACCAAACATTCCGTTTTTAGCGAAATCAGGATATTTATTATTTAAGGCAGATAATACAGCAGTTAAATTTGCTTCAGCTCCGCCAGTTGTAAAAACTCCGTCTGATTTTTTTGGATTTAAGCCAAATTTTTCAATAAACTGATTAATTACGTGAGATTCTACTTCAACGGCAAAAGGAGCGTGACTCCAAGCTGCTAATTGAGGATTATAAGAAGCGGTTATAAAATCTGCAATAATTCCCGCAAAATTTGCTCGAGGATTAAATAAACCAAAATATTTTGGATGTGGTGTGTGAACAGAATAATTTTCAAGTCCGTTTATTATATGCTCTATAGCTTTGTTTGGTTCGGTTCCAGAAACTAAATTTTCAGATTCTATAATATTTCTAATTTCTTGTAAGTTAAGTTCTGGTGTAGTACTGTAATCTTTAGTATTAGTGTAAAAATGCTCTATTTTTTGTGAAACAGTATTTAGTATTTCTTTGCGTTGTTTTTCGTCAAAATCAAAATTCATTTTATGTATCGTTTTATTTTTTGACAAAATTCTAAAATGTTTTTTTGCCATAAAACCCGATTCTTGCGGTTTTCTTCTAAATGACTTACAACGGTCTCGGCTATGCGTAGTGCGGGAGTTCGAAGCGATAGTTTTCGGACAACGCACGGCTTTTAGCGAGCCTTTTGTTATTTGTTTTATTTTCACAACTAATATACAAATTGCGAGCGGAATAGAAGTAATGACCTGGAATGTCTACATTAGGAGCTACGAAAAGAGATTGCCAAAAAAAAGTAAATTAGAGCAATGGCAAATAGAAGATAT
>CANDNT010000037.1 GCA_947387485.1 Aquimarina rhabdastrellae | reverse complement strand
GAAAGTATTTTTGGATTATCGAAAGTAAACTAAAAAGAAAGAATATCGTAGTTCTTCTAAACAATGCAAAAACTGCCCATTAGCTTTACAATTTCTAGGAAAAACAGCCAAAGAAAAGAAGTTTTCTGTAACCTATTATCGTGAACAATACGAACGAAATAAAACTAGAATACATAGTAATAAAGGAAAATATATGAAGCGAAAAAGACAAAGTACAGTTGAACCAGTCTTTGGAACGTTAACTCAATTTATGGGATTAAGAAAGATCAATACTATAGGTATACAACAAGCCAGTAAGGTGATGATGCTTTCTGCTATTGCGTATAATCTCAAAAAATACTTGAAATTCTCTAAAAACCTGAGCAAGAGTATTGCTAAAACCAATATCCTTATTTATAAATCTCTATATGTTGATTTAGGAGCGTATTATATCTCTTTTAAGGAACTTTAATTTTATCAATTAAATATCCTTATCTCATAAGAAAAACCCTTTTAAAGAGCTTTTCTTCTTCTTTATATTTTATAATTATTGACTTGTGCAACAGTTACTATTGTTAGGGCACGTATTTTTTCAAGAAACTTCTAATATTTCAATTTTTTCAATTTCCCAATTTCCGTCGTATTTCTTTAGATGAACAATTCCTCCTTGCCTACATAAACCACCACATCTATAATTTACCCATAATTTTCCATTCAATCTTTCGTCATTAAATTCAATTCTTGAAAAAGAAAAAACTCCAGCAAAATTGTATTTCAAATTTTCTTTCCAAATTTCCATGCCAGAAGGAAATTCAGTTCTTGGTTTAAAGATGAATTTTTTGTATTTTGTATTTTTTTAAAATCAACTTTGGAGGAAGGAATATTCTCCCATTTTTCAATTTCCTCCTCAATAGCAATTATAAATTCAGTATTATATTGAGACTTATTTTTAAAATAGTTGATTTTATATTCTTTCCATTTCTGTAATTTTATTTTACTGTTTTTTTCATCTCTAATTTCTTCTGGCGGCGGTGGAATTGGTCTAATATCCACAAATATTGAATCTACAATTTTTGGAAGTAATTCTATAAAAACATCTTGTTCAAAATTCGAGTCTATTTTTTCTTGTCCACATCCAAATAAGTAGAATAGTGAAAATAGAAATATCAATATGTTTTTGGTTTTTCTCATATGTGCCCTAACAATTATATATAGTTACCATGGAAACTATATATCTATTATATGATCAACTACAAATCTAAAGGATTTTTAATGAACTTAAAATTATTAATAGATATCTAAATAGATATATCTTAAATCTATATTTCTCTTTGAATAAGTGAATGAATAGTTAGGGGTTAGGGAAGGGCTTTTGATTGTTAATAATAGTAATTGAACTTAAATACAACATAAGTAACTGATATTCAAAAGTAAAATTTTAAGCCTTCAAAATATGTTAATTTTGAACAAAAGGTGTACTCTAAAGTGTACTCTTGAACTCTGAAATAATCAAAAAAATATAAATCACTGTCTTGTAGTGGTTTAAAAATAGAGCGGTCGTTTTTGAATCCCGAGGGTTTTAGTAGATTTTCTCGATAAAACCGAGTTTTTACAAAAACAAAAACCACTGAAATTCAGTGGTTTAATTTTAAATTGTAGCGAGAACGGGAGTTGAACCCGTGACCTCCGAGTTATGAAAACGAAGCGACTCTTTATTTTTACACTATAAATCAGATGCTTACATTTTAGTAAAAATACATTTCGATACATTATCAAACATTTGATGTACTTATAAAGTGTACTCTTTGGTGTACTCCTAGAATTTTAGCCTAGTGATAGGTTTAACCAAAATTATTGCTTACGATTAGTAGAATATTTATCTCTTCTATTATTGCGTATATTCTCAAAAAAATTGAGCAAGAGTATTGTAAGAATCGAGAGTCATATTTATAAATCTCTATATGTTGAATTGGGGACGTATTATATCTGTTTTAATAAATTATATTTTTTTCAATTAAATATCCCAATCTCATAAGAAAAGCTCTTTTTCTTTTTTATATTTTATAATTATTGATTTGTGCAACGGTTACTGTTGTTAGCTGTCGTACTTTCCAATTTCAAATAGTCTTTTAAATCCATTAAAAAATACTGTCAATTCAGTTTTTTCTTTCTATACAATCGGTAATAATACCATGCAGATATAATACCTATAAAAGAAAACATTGTCAACATCCAAAAAACATGTTGATGACCTTTTAAACCGGGCGAATTTTCTAAGAGATATCCCATCGCTGGCCCTGTGAATATATCTGGCGTATAACCTACAATGGATATAACACCAACCGCAGTTCCTGTAAGAATTAAAGGAATTTGTCCCCTCTCCATTACTGCAAAGTATAGAGAACGAGCGGCATATACGCCCGTAGCTGTAATTGATATCGATATAAAAAACAAAGTCGTTGCCGAATCTGAAATCAGACCTAGTGCGAACAATAATGCTCCAAAGAATGAAACAATAAATCCAACAGCTAACCATAAAGTAGTTTGTGAGCGATCTGCCAATATTCCGATTAAAATTCCAATTACAGGACGGATAAACAACAAAAAAGTTCCAACTTGAGCAGATTGTATTTGGTCAAATAACATCACATCTCGAGCATATAACGAAAACACATCTGTGATTTTGTAGCCAACATATGCACATAGAATAATGATCATCAACAACCATACAGAAGGTAATCGTAGTACATCCAGAATTTGTGTTTTCGTTATTTTTTCTATGGTAATCTCTTTTTCTATTTCATGATCCAATTTCAAAAAGTACCATACCAATAGACCAACAAGAATTACTATAAATGAAGACACTAGAATAACCTGATTGAATGCTGCCCTACTTTCAGAGATTGTGAGCTCGGAAACTTCTGAAGTAATAAAAACTGAAAAAATCAGAACACCCATAGCTCCAAATAATGCTCCTACTAACCCTCGTCCACCATCCAAAAAGCCAAAAGCCTTACCTTGAGAAGTAGATCCACCCCAAATACGAGTGGCCTTAATCATTGGCGCCCAGAATAAAAAAATGGTTGTAAATCCCCAATACCCATAAAGCATTTTTAATACTGAATAACTAGGAAAAGTAGAATATGCAAATCCTCCTAAAGCGGTCATCCATAATGCAATTGCAATCAATTTTCTTGGAGGAAACTTATCAGCTAAGGGACCTCCGAAGATATAAGATAACAAAGCTACAATGCCATATATTGAAAAACACAAACCTAACTGCAGGTTGTCAAGGCCAAATACTTCAAGAACCGTAGGTCTAAAGACACGTGAAAGAACAAATGGAAGAATAAATACTGACTCTCCTGCCAAAATAATTAGTAAAAGAAAGTGCCAAGGGATTTTTTTCATTAAATAGTATTTTTCCTTTTAAATAAATACAAACAATTTCTAATATGACTGCTAACGTTCCGGCTATGAAGCGTAGGAACGGTTTGGTTGGTTAGGCCTATGCTTTATAGCCATTGTTGTGAGCAGTTTTTATTAATATTCGTATACATCTATCAATTTTATTGATTTCGGTATTTTTAGTTCAATTTTGGTCTTTTCAAAATTATTTTTTGTCAAATTACCATATGATTTTGGCGTTTTAGTATCTAATATCCAATAATCAAATTTATTTGGATCTGGGAGCATATAGCTATCGTTGGGGTCATTAGGAGACCTTTCCATTAATCCTTGTCTGTAAGCGATTACGAATTCATCATGAATATTTAGTTTAAGAACTTTGGTCGGAATTATTGGGGTTTCGTTACCCCACCCATCTTCTGGGACTATTTGTATTTGATGAGATGAAGACCTGAAAATCATATATCCATTTGGAAGTTCTTTAGTGAAGTCTTGACTTCCTGGACCAAAAGAACTAAAGTCACAAGAGTTCAATGTTAGAAGAAGAATAAGTATTGGGTATATTCTGTTCATGTTTTTCTTTAATTGCTCACAACAATTATATATAGTTACTATGGTAACTATATATCTATTATATGATCAACTACAAATCTAAAGGATTTTTAATGAACTTAAAATTATTAATTGCAACCTAGATATGTATATCACCCGTGGTGCATTTGAAGAAAGTTGTGCAAACTACTAAATAGCAGTAAATTGAAGTAACGACACTTTAATTTATATGCACAACTTTAGCGCAAATTTCGAGAAAATAATGGGTGTTTTGAAAAAATTGGAGGTA
>CANDNT010000036.1 GCA_947387485.1 Aquimarina rhabdastrellae | reverse complement strand
TCGTTTCCTTTAGCCGTTTTGCGGGTGCAAATATACAACCCTTTTTTACTTCTACAAGCCTTTTTCCTATCTTTTTTCTAAAGTTTTTTTACCTACAGCCTTATACCCTTATACTACAGCTCTTTATACCTGAAAGTTTTTTTGAAGGTTTTTGATAAAATAAAAAACAGTGATTAAACCATTGGTCTAATCACTGCCTCTACTATATTATATACGTATACTCTCTATAAAAAGAAGTTCCAAACCAATCCAAATCGAATCACGGCATCTCTATATGCGTATCTAGGTGCAGAGAATTCTGTATTTTGACTAAAAGCTTCGGCAAAGTTCTCTACTTTAAAGAATATCCTCGTTTGTCTAATCTTTGCATTAAAGAATAAATCTATTTGAGGAAAGCCTCCTATCTCTTCATCATCTTGTATATAGAATTCTGATAATACAGGATCGTATGCATCTCCTTTATATGAACTAAAATATTTAAAAGTCACACCTGTTTGTAGATATAAGGCTCTTTTAAACCAATAGTCTTTATAGTATAGTGTATTTCTTGTTATAATATCTGGTATTCTATATACTTCTTCTCCTTTATTGGCTTTTTGGTATTGAATTGTATTATCAAATCCTATTACTTTTAAAAACGTAAAGTTTTTACTTGCTTTAACTTTAAAGACACTTATATCTTCTCCATACTGTCTAGGTGTTGTAATAGAATCTGCATCTTTATTAAAATATGTATAATTCTTTATTGTCTTATAGCTTGCTGATAGGTTAAAATATTTTTTGGATTTTATATCTAGCTGTACTTTTTGTGTTTCTACATTATCAAAGTCATTTTGCCAATTGTAATCTTTATAATCACTTTGATATAATAAGAAGTTATAATTAGGTGCTACTTCATTTATATCCCCTTGAAAACCTATATTGAAATCTTTTATACTATAATCTACTCTTGCTTTGACATAGTTACCTGAGAAATCTCCAGACAATAATGTCATTCCATCTGCTTTTATATGAAATCCTTTATATTCCTTTTCATATTCTCCTCCTACGGCTATTACATCTCCTTTTATTCTATTAGGTATTCTTTCTATAGTACCGTTTGTCGTTGTACGAGTTAAAATGGAGTTATATCCATAATTATAATCTGTATAACTTCCTTTTACTTTAAATTCTCCTAATACATCATTGTTATACCTTAAATAACCTTCATTTGTAAAATCTTCTAGAGCTACTTTATCACTTAATCCTTGGTTTATAAAGGAATCTCCAAAAAGATCATTTTGGTTATCCTGATCAAATTGATACGATTTATCTGTAATATCTAAGACATGTCCTAATGCTAATTCGTGATTACTACTATCTCGTTTTTTTATAAATCTATATTCATGATTAAGATAGAAACGTTTTCCTTTTAATACATTTTCTGCATTCTCAAATCGCACTTCTATAGATGCTCTATCTGCAAATTCTGTATCTTGAGATAAATATTGATTAACTCCAGATTCTGATAATCCTCCATTTTCTTGATTTAGTAAGTCTTGAGACACGAAATGAGTTCTTAGATAATATCTCTCATTTTTTGTGTTATAACTAGCAGTTGCTCTAAAGTTACCTGTACTTGATAATGCATGTTGGTATTTACCTAAAGATCGTACTCCTTTATACGCTATTGACAAATTAAGCCTTGGCGATGTATTTACTGTAAAAAAAGCATCCAATTGCTGTCCTTGCTCAAACGTTGTCTTAAAATACAATTCTGTTAATGGAGTAGGCACATGATAATAGTTTATATCTTCTGCTTCCATAAAATTGAAATGCCTAGCTCTTGCTCCAAATAATGGCAATAGATGTGTATATTCTTCTCGTTTGGCTAGACTATTATATGTTTGTCCTACATTATTAATAGGTAACAATTCAAAATCGTCTTTCCTAAGGTAATTAAATTTATAATCCTTATAGCTCGTTAATGTTGTATCTACATAGGTAGTATCATTTGCTATAGATATAATTTTATAGGCTGTGATTGGTGGCTTTTCTTTGTTATTTTTAATTCCCTTTTTATCGGTTCTATCCTGAAATACAGATCCACCTCTATTGGTAGCTTGTGAATTTTCTTCAGTTTTTTTTACTTCGATCTTTGAAAGCTTTTTTTCTTGTGCATTTATTGCAAAAGATATGATCAAAAGTACAAATACTACAAAGTGTTTTCTCACTTGTTCAATTTTTATCAATTATATTATGGATTCTTTTTACAATCCCCTTCTTTACTCTTTTAAAGCTAAAGCTTTGCAAAAATATACTTTTTTAGTCGAATTTAATTATCTCCTATTTATCAAATGTCTTATTATATAGGAAAACTTAAAATTCTCTAATCTCTTATATTTATCTTTATTAATTATTTTTCATTTTGTATTCGTTTTCAGTTTCTTGAACCTAGACCATATTTTTATCATTTTTTTTATTGTTTATGGCATAGTATATTCGCATTATGTTAGATTTAAAACTACATCCAGATCTTATCGAATGTGGTACAGATGAAGCTGGACGAGGATGCCTTGCTGGCCCTGTAACTGCTGCCGCAATTATCTTGCCAGATGACTTCAAAAATGATATCCTAAATGATTCAAAACAGCTAAGTGCTTCTAAAAGGAATACATTACTTCCTATAATAGAACGCGAAGCTTTGAGTTTTGGTGTAACTCATGTTTTTATGGATGAAATTGATGAAATCAATATTCTCAATGCTTCTATTCTAGCTATGCAGCGTTCTATCGAAAAACTTAGTTTGCTCCCTGAACATATCGTTATAGACGGTAATCGTTTTAAACCCTATAAGGATATTCCATACACCTGTGTTGTAAAAGGAGATGGGAAATTTTTAAATATTGCTGCTGCATCTGTTTTGGCAAAAACCTATAGAGATGCTTATATGGAAAAGATCCATGAAGAGTTTCCTATGTATAACTGGAAAAAAAATAAAGGCTATCCTACTAAGGAACATCGAGCTGCTATAAAAAAGTACGGTCCTACGAAATACCATCGTAAAAGTTTTAAATTATTACCTGAACAATTAGCTTTAGGTTTCGATTAAATACCTTTAAACGTAAAAAATTAACAATTCAACTATTTTTTATACTAATTCGACCTTATTTATCGTTCCATTTTTGGTTTTTACTTATTTTGTACGAGAAAAAGGAAAGGTAGGGATCAATTATTTACAAATTCGGATATAGATGAAAAAAGTATTTCTTTTATTGCTTTTTAGTGCACTTATTATAGGCTGTTCTAAAGCTCCTATTAAAAAGAGTTCGCTATTAAGTTATATTCCAAAGGATGCTCATATTATTGTTAAGATCAATGATCTTGAAAAAACTAAAAACGAATTGCGTAATAATAGTTTGATCAATAAAAATCTAGATCTTTCTTTTTTTAAATATTTTAATACGTTACCTAATCAGCAAAATACTTCAAAGGCTTCAGAAAGTTTATTGTGTTTTTCTCCTATAGGTAAAAATTCTTTTGAGTATACTTATATTTCTAAATTTAATTCTCAATTTATTTATAATGATTCTATACCTATTGATATTGTAGATACTTTTAGTTATGACGAAAATACTATCTATACTATCAAAAATGGTAAGCATTCTTTTTATTCTACTCAAATAGATAGCATGTTATTTGCTTCTTCTTCTATACTTTTAGTAGAAAATGCAATTAGACAAAAGAAGACTGATATCAATTTTTCTTCTGATTTAGAAAAGGCATATAAAATTTCTAGTAATGAAACTGGTTCTTCAATTCTTATTAACGGGAAAGAATTAACTACAATTCAAGAATCTTTGTTACCTAATGAAAAGGCCACTGTTTTATCTAATTTTAGTGGTTGGATTTCTCTTGATAGTCAAATTGATCAAGACATGATCAAAATTGATGGTGTTGCTATTGAAAAGGATTCTTTGTCTAGTACTATTGGTATTTTTGATAATTTAAAACCTAAAGAGAATAGAGTTGCCGAAGTTACTCCAGTTACGGCTAATGGTTACGTCTCTTTTACTTATGACGACCATCGTATTCTTAAACGTAATCTTGCTCTAGCTCAGGATAGAAATCTTAAGGATTTTCCTCTGAAGCTTGATCCCCTATTAGAATCTGCTTCAGAGATTGGTAAAATTTATTTACCCAAAGATCATGCTTTGGCTTTTACTCTGTATGATGTTGAATCTGCTCTTGAGCTTTTTCCTAAAAACAAAGTAAGTAGCTATCGTAATATAGAGATTCATGCTCATGATAGTGTTCAAGTATTCAATGAAACACTGCCTCCTTTGGTTTCTAACACAAAAGCCTCATATTATTTTGTTTATGATGACTTTCTTGTTTTTGCAGAACAACTAGAAACGCTTCAAACTATAATTGCTAATATTCAAAATAAGAGTACACTTGCCAATCAAACTGCTTTTAAAGAAGTTACCGATGAGCTT
The DNA here is from genome assembly GCA_947387485.1 of Aquimarina rhabdastrellae. GTDB lineage: Bacteria > Bacteroidota > Bacteroidia > Flavobacteriales > Flavobacteriaceae > Aquimarina. The sequence goes on along the minus strand of CANDNT010000036.1, from coordinate 2,648 downwards.
ACTGATAAGACATCTATTACAATGGTTGGTAATCAAGATTTTCTTAAACAATATCTTTCTAAGGGTGTTGCTAAACGTTATAAAAAAGAATGGGAAAATCTACATCAAAAGCGATATCAAATAGCGGCTTTACAAATCATTAAAGAGGATGGTTATGCGCACTTGCATGGGATTCTTAAAAAGAATAGTAAAGTTACTCTTAGTTCTACTGTAAATCAAGCGGTAACTACAACTCTTGAAGCGCCTATAATTACGCGTCCAATCTTGGTTAAAAATCATAGATCAAAAGGTCTTGATGTTGCTGTTCAAGACATTAATAATAATTTGTATTTAATCTCGGATAAAGGTAGTATCTTCTGGAAAAAGCAGATCGATGGTGCTATAATGGGTGATATCCAACAAATCGATATTTATAATAATGGTAGGCTCCAATTATTATTTAATACTAGAAATACATTATATCTTGTAGATAGAGATGGTAAAGATGTTTATCCTTTTCCTAAACGTTTTTCTAAACCTATTACTCAGCCTGTAAGCTTATTTGATTATGATAAAAACAAACGTTATCGTTTTGCCATTACTCAAGGTAAAAAAATAACGATGTATAATACTTCTGCTCAAGTGGTATCTGGATTTAAATTTAAGGGGACGTCTTCTTCTATTATGACTTCTCCTAAACACATTCGCATAGCTGAAAAAGATTACATTTTGGTTGCTGAAGAAAACGGAACTTTACATATTCTAAATCGTATAGGAAAACCTCGTGTTCCTGTCAAAGAAAAGTTTGATTTTACATCCAATAATTGGTATAAGTTTGAAAACGCATTTACATCTACTACAAAAGATGGTAAATTAGTTAAAATAGCTCCTAATGGTACGATAACACTTAGAGATGCTAATTTGAACTCTAAAAATGATATCGTTACTACTAATATTACAAAGGTTACTTTTTCTGAAAATATATTGACTATAAAGGATAAAGTAATCGAGCTTGATTATGGTATTTATTCTAAACCTGAGATATTCTATATTAAGAATAAATTATATGTAAGTATAACGAATATACAAACGAGTCAAGTTTTTTTATATGATAGTACCGGTAATTTACAATCTAGTTTCCCTGTATATGGTAATTCATTAATGAGTCTTGGTAATATGGATAAAGATGAAGCGCTTGAGTTTGTTGTTAAGGGTGAAGAGAATACTATCTTGATTTATCAAATTAATTAATATTTTTAAGAATAGCTCTGATTTAATATTTCATTTAAATGTTGAGCACTTAACACTATAATGTTAAATGCTCAATTCCTTATTTTATATTATCCGTCAAAATCATCACAACCTTCTTTTTCAAATTTGTGTTCGTTTGTTTTAATCGTAAATATTTTATAGCGTCCTATATCTGTATTAGATAAAATAGTATCTAATTGTAATTCATAGAAATCCTTATTAATTGTTTTTATTATATCAATGGTATGTGTTACATCACCCTTTTTTACGGTTAGATTAAGTGATGATTTAGATTTTTCATGCTTTACAATATCAAATTCAGCAAGAAAATCTTGGTTTTTATTATCGAAACTAACTCCCTCTTCATAGGCAAAGAAATATATTTTTTGATCAATGCTGTCAATATAAAAATTTGGAGCAGACCCCATACAAGTGCTGTAAAAATCAAGCCAGTATTTCTTGAAAGGATCAGTAGTATCTTTCATATTCTCTGAAACACCAATTAAAGTTTTATCTAAGATATTTAGGTGACTTACAATAGGAGTTTTGTTAATACTTGTATCTGATTTAGTAACAGATATTTTGTCTTGTCTATTACTAATTTCGTTACTCTTATTATCTTGCTTGGCACAACTAATAAATATTATAATAAAACAAATTAGTAAACTTAGCTTTAGTATCAAATTCATCTCGTTTATACGATTTAAATATGTATTGTAAATAATTATTTGTGTGCTACTTTGACAAATGCCCCTTGATCATTGATTTTATATAATTGCTTTATTTCTTTTTTAATTTCATCATTAATGATTTCTTTCTTTGTCACCTTTATATCCAAAGCTTCATTTATTTCAAAATCTGTAATATTCTTATTCAGTTGCTCTGTCATTTCCTCATATAAATTATAAACCTCAATATAATCAATCATTTTCTCACCTTTGAATGTTACTAATATATAACGATTATTGTCTCCACATTCATCTGTAAGAAGAATAGGATCTATTGTACCTTTTTTCTTTAATCGATAATAAGATACTTCTGCTCTATAACACAATTTATTTTTAAGTTCATCTGATATCTCACATTTCAATACTTTTGCTTCAATATTGATTTCTATTAATTTAACCATTAAATCATCTGCACTCTTTATTGGTAATTTTAATATATTTTTATTATTCAAGCAGTTTCTTATTTGCTCTTCTTTATCTATCTCTTGAACCGTAATATCATTAATTACTTCTGTATTTTCTTTTATTATGTTTTCAGGTTTTTCTGATTTGCTTTTACATGATATTGCTAGACACAATAAAATTGCTAAAATTTTAAATTTCATATATATTAACCCGTGGTGCATTTAGGCAATATTAATTTTAAGATTGTTGATATTTCTTTGAAATAGAAACTTATTGATGTATTGA
>CANDNT010000035.1 GCA_947387485.1 Aquimarina rhabdastrellae | reverse complement strand
GTTCTCCTTTTTCTACTTGAGATACTACAGCCAGTTTAAAGCCTAAGTTATAATCCCGTTGGGTACGCTTTCTCTTGTTACTCTTGTGGTCCATAAAATAAGTCAATTTTGTATCAACTTATTTCAGGACGTGACATTACTTATAAAAAAGGCGACTAAATACAGTCGCCTTTTCATTTATTTAACGCTATACAATTCTTTTACATTTCCTGATGTAAGCAAGTGAACATATTTTGAGATTTTTTCTACTTCCCAATTCCACCATTTTATTTCTAATAATTTATCTATATCCTCTTGTTTAAATCTCTTTTTAATTTCTTTAGCTGGATTTCCTCCCACTATAGTATATGGAGCCACATCTTTTGTCACTGTAGCATTTGTAGCTATAATAGCCCCATCTCCTATTTTTACCCCTGGCATAATAGTAGCATTATATCCTATCCAGACATCATTACCTATTATTGTATTACCTTTATTAGGGTAACTTTTGTCTTTCATTGCCTGCTCCCATCCATTACCAAAAATTGCAAAAGGGTATGCACTTATTGCTTCAGAGAGATGATTTGCCCCATTCATTATAAAAGTCACATCAGAGGCTATCATACAGAATTTCCCGATGATTAATTGATCTCCTATAAAATCAAAATGATATTTTACGTTTTTCTCAAAATTAGAAACATCATCAAAATCATCATAATAAGTATAATCTCCTACTATGATGTTAGGATTAGTAATTATATTCTTTAAAAAACATAATCTGTTGTAATTCGTTAATGGAAACGCTATGTGTTTATCTGGTCCTGTCATTTTCTTTTTTTATTGTTTTTGATCAAGACAACACTTAAATAGATTACAATATTGGATATCATACGATATATCTTATATAGAGCTTATAAAAAAATCATAATTGATATGAGAAGTATATATAATCGCCTATTGCAAACCACCAAGTCTGTCTTTTTTTAAAATCTCCTTGATGTTCTTTTAGCGCTATATATTCATGATTTCTTGAAGTATGTTTATGGTTATTACAAAAGTATCATTTTCTGTAAAATCAGCTATCTAAATAACGCTATAATTGTTCTTAAACAAAGGTTAAAACTTTTATCCTTTGCATTATGTATTCTAAATTGTAGACGTACAATAAGCTATTATGAAAAAAATAATTCTCCAAGGAATTCAATTTGATAACAAATCATCATACTTACAAGGTCCTAAAAAAGCACCTCCTATTATTAGAGAAGTATTACATTGTGGATCTGCTAATTTATATGCAGAAAACGGAATTTCTATAGATACGCCTCTTATCGAAGATAAAGGGAATTTTGATATAGAAGCTTATTTTGACATTGAGCAAATCACTAAAAAACACCTTGAAGAAGATTCACGTATAGTAACACTGGGAGGAGATCATTCCATTACATACCCTATTTTAAAAGCTTATCATCAACATTACCCTTTAATTGACATCTTGCATATCGATGCACATGCTGATCTTTATGATAATTTTGAAGGTGACCCATATTCACACGCTTGCCCTTTTGCTCGAATTATGGAACAAAGATTAGCTGCGAGGCTGGTACAAGTAGGGATACGAACATTAAATACACATCAAGAAGAACAAGCAAAAAAGTTTGGTGTCGAAATTCATCAAATGAAAAATCTAGATTTAAGTACTATTCCTGATTTTAAAAATCCTTTATACATCTCTCTAGATCTCGACGGTATAGATCCTGCTTTTGCTCCTGGTGTCTCTCACCACGAACCCGGTGGATTAACGTCTAGGCAAGTTCTCTCTATAATTCAGAACTTAAATTGTGAAATTATCGGTGCAGATATAGTTGAATATAATCCTGATCGAGATGTACAACAGATGACCGCTTTTTTGGCAGCTAAGCTATTAAAAGAGATATTAGGAAAAATGCTGGAATAGCGATCTACCGTATCTCATTAATTAATAATTCATTGATTTACTTTAACAGATTTCTTCATTGATATAATCCCAAATAAAGGTCCTAAAGTCAATAGTATAAATACATATTCTGATGGTATTATTGTTAATACCCTAGTTATAAACTGAATACTAACTACTGTAATTAGAAACCCTATACAGTTTACTATAGTCAATGCTGTTCCTTTTATCTCTGCCGAGGCACTATGTGCTACCATTGTAGAAAAAAGAGGCGAATCTGCAATAACTACCATTCCCCAAAAAAGTAAAAACACAATAAACACCAACCAGGATTGTTGGTACATTATTGGCAAAAGCACACAACAAATCCCTGAAGCAGTCAATACTATTTTTGCTACTTTTTTAACTCCGTAAATATTGGAGGCATATCCACTAAGTATACAGGATAAACTACCCACTCCTATAATTATAAAAGACCACAAAGAAATATCAATATCCACATTTGTTCTTTCTACATACATTTGCAATAGTACTGGAATAAAAGCCCAAAAAGCATATAATTCCCACATGTGCCCAAAATAACCAAATGCTGCCGATCGAAAATTCTTATTCCTAAATACTTTAAAAAAAATAGTTATATCTAATTTTTGACTTGCACTTCTATGAGGTCCATCAGTTATTAAACTTATCATTAATACTCCTCCTAAAAGAGCTAAACTAGAAGTTGTATAAATCACCAATTTCCATGGTAATGTTCCAAAAAAACTTTTAACCAAATGAGGGAATCCTGTACCTAACACTAATGCTCCAACTAAAAAACCTAGAGAACGTCCTAAAGTTTTATTGTAGTAATCTGCTGCAATTTTCATCCCTACTGGGTAAATTCCCGCTAGGAAAAAACCGGTCAAAAAACGGAGTATAAGTAAACTTACTAGTGTTTGTCCTTCTATTACTATACCCCAATTAAATACGGATCCTAAAACTGCACTAATAAAAAATACCTTTGAAGGAGAAAAACGATCTGCTATATTAAAAAATGCAAATAACAGAGTACCTAAAATAAACCCCATCTGCACCATAGTAGTAAGATTTCCTAAAGCACTTTCTTGCAACTCAAAAGTATCTATAAGCTCTTGCATTATACTATTGCTTGCAAACCATAACGATGTACAGCAAAATTGTGCTAAAACTATTATAGGCAATATATACTTAGGTACTTTCATATTATTAATGTCGTATTCACAAATCTAACAGGTTTTTATACGGAAATATCTAGCCTTTTTTATTTTTTTAACACTATAATTTCCATAGAAAAAGCGTTGTAAAAAATATTTACAACGCTTTTTAAAATATTATTTATAATCAAGTTACCTTCTATTTCTGTGAAGTCTTTTTATAAATAAACTCCAAAAGAAAACTAGATAACACTATACTTATAGCAATTATAGTTCCTGTTAAGTTTGATTGGTATTGTTGAAAAACAAGTGCAATAAGAGCTGTAAAACATAATAAAGCTGCTACTCCAGGAATTATCATATTAGCATTTATTTCATTATGTTTTTTATAAGCTACTACATTAACCATTGCAAAAATCAATAAAAAGCCAATACTTCCCGCTGTAGATATACTCTCTAAATCTAATGTATTAGCTATAACTAAAGTTAATATAGCAGTAATTGCTAATCCTATAGGTTGATTCCAGCAGTATTTTGTCAATTCGTGAGGTAATTCATTTTCTGCTGCCAATTCATAACTCACTCTACTCCCTCCGTATAACGATGCATTAATTGCAGAAAAAGTAGAGATTAATGCAGCCACTGTTATTATTGAGAATCCTATCTTTCCTAGAAGAGGTTTAGCGGCTTCGGCCAAAACGTAATCTTGAGCTTTTGCAATCTCTCCAAATGGTAATGATCCCACCGTTATTATCGCTATAGTGATATATAACGCAATTACAAATAATACTGAAATGAAATATGCTCTAGAAATATTTTTCTTTGGGTTTTCTATATCAGGTGCTGCATTAGCTATCAACTCAAAACCTTCATAGGCTACAAAAATCACCATACCTCCTGTAATTAGTTCTAGTGGAGTTTCCCAATTTGTAGTCGCAAGTTGATCTAAATTCTCATTTCCTATCAATCCATAAATACCTATCACGACAAAGCTTAACAAAATGATAAGTTTTATAATCACTGCATAAGATTCTATCTCACTTACTACTTTAATACTATAGTAATTGATTGCTGTTGCTAAAACAATTACAAAACTAATATAGATATGAGCATCGACTTTAGCATTACCAGTAAGTTCAAAAAGATTAGGTGCATATGATCCAAAAGCACTTGCATAAAGAGACAACATAATAATATAACTAATCCATAATAAATTATTAAGTCCTCCACTAAAAACGCCTACACCAAAACCTTTGTTCATAAACTTTACAGTACCTCCACGATCTGGATAACTTTGAGATAATTTTGCATAAGAATATGAAGTTAAAAAAGCTATACATCCAGCTATTAAAAAAGCGATTGGAGTTCCTCCTTTTGCAAGATCAACGGCTAATCCTAAAACAGCAAAAATCCCTCCACCTACCATTCCTCCTATACCTATAGAAATAGCTTCTTTTAATCCTATTTTTGTATTCATTAAATTTATGTATTAGTTTATACTTTATGGCACAAATCGATTATTCAACTTCTATTATTATCAATAAAAATATAGTTTTTAACATTAAAGTATATTTAATTAATTCCTAATTCTTTATTTGAGTCCAAACTTTTTCAGCTATACTTCTATTCTGAATGAAATTTTTTATGTTCAATTGTTTTTATACAAAAAGCTCTTTTTATTATACTTCAAAAGCCTATAAATAATTACTTACAGGCTTTTTATCATCGATAAGTTAAAGGCTTATGCGCTACGCTACTTTTACCGGAATATAAAACTCTACTTTAAACAATTCTCCTTTTGGTTGTTCTGGATAAAGTTCAAAATATGGTTTGTCATCTGGAATGTAATTATTTTGTGGAAACCATTGTCCATATATCCATTCCCATATTTTTGGAAAATCAGGAGCAGTAATTTCACAAGAACAGACTAAGTATTGTCCTTCTTTGATACTCATTTTCCCTATTTTACCTTCAGTTTCTATTTGTTCAGGTATTGTTACACATAAACTCATCCGTTGTGTATCATTAAGCGTAACATTAGGATTATCATGATACATTATAAGGTATTTAAAATTCTCATCATTCATCAAACCTTTGGATGCTGCCCATGCAAAAAGTTCATTTCTATGCTTTTGATATAATTCATTATTTCCTTTATAAGGACCTAAACTACGGTTATATGCAACTACTATTTCTGGAATAGATTTTACTTCGACATTTTTAATAATTTCCATTGTGCTTGTCCATTTAATTGTTTTTGATTTTGGACAAAAGTATAGTGTGATGATATCCTTAGCTTGTTGATCTTTGCTATTTATTTGACTTAAATTGCTTTTTTTAATTTCTCCTTTTTTAAACGATGATGGTGGTTCATTAAAATATTTTTTAAAGTTTCTAGAAAAGATGGACAAATCCGAAAAACCACATTTATTAGCTATCACAGACAAGTTTTTATTAGGATCACTACTTATCATTGTTGCTGCTTTTTCTAAACGCAATCGCAAAATATATTCAAACGGAGATTCCTTTACAATACTTGAAAATAGTCTGTGAAAATGATATTTGGAAAAGTTTGATACTTGAGATAATTCTTCTAAAGAAAAAGATTTATCTAGATTATTATCTATATAATCTAAAGTTTTATTGATACGCTTTATGTAATATTCGTGTCTTGCTTGCACTTTTTATTTATCAATATTAACTTCTATTTCAAAGGTACTCGTTTTGTTTCTTATGATCAAAATCTTAATTATTCTTAACCCTCTTTAATTATTGTACTTGATAAAAACACATAAAAAAACACTACACACAACAAAAAACAAACAACTCAAAATCAATAAACTATAATGAAATGTACAGCTTTTTTAAAAACTATTATAGTTTTTGTAAAAATAGTTCCGTCTTTCCTTTTTGTTGAAATTATAGCTTTGATAAAAATATATGCTATAAATATTCTTAAAAAATGAAAAGAAAAATTATCCTATTCTTTGCATTATTAATTGTTAAGTTCACTTATGCTCAAACTGTTTATTTACAGGATTTGCCAATTACTGTAAATAAATCTAAAATTCACATGTTTAATAGACAATGGTGGTATTGGGATTATGATGTTGATACGCTACTCTTAGTATCAGTTGACGAAAGTGAAACTTGGCAAATAATAATTCCAAATACAACTCTTGCTAGAGGATCTGAAACTATTTTGTTCTATAATGCATGGTTGGAAGAATTGGTATACAAGTGAGAACAAGTATAATTAATTATTCAATCGATGGTATTAATTTGGAGTTCTTATAATGCCCCCTTTTCTCCCTAGATACAAACACATCGTATTAATACACAATAATCGTCTACACGTAATTGGTAGAGAGGTAAACTCTCGATCTCACAAGGATGTTTGGTATACAGAAGACGGTTTAACTTAGATATAAGCAACTACTGTTATCTCTGATACTAAACAACTCCTTATATTTTTTAATTAAAAATTATGCTTCACCCAACCTCAGATCTTTTTAATCATACTATAATCGAGCAAGATTTCAAACATGTCTTATTAAAATATGGAAATAAGCAGTGTTTCACTCAAAATAATATCATATTGTCTCCTTATAATTCTTCATCTCATATTGGATTCATAACTAAAGGAGTTATAAAAGTAACCTTTCAAGCATCTGAAAAAGAATTCTTTCTATTTTATCTCAATGCAAAAAACAACTTTATAATAAATGATATCAATATCATGTTAGAGACTCCATTACATGTGTCTTACACTGCTGCAACTGATGTTAAAATTTACTGGGTTCCAAAATCTTTATTTGATAAATGGATTACAGATTTCCCTATGCTTAAAAACCTTTGTTTATTAACTGCACAAGCTAATTTAGATTCTATATTAGAGAAATTAGCTTCTGTAAATTCATTCGTTTTAAAAGATCGTCTATTTAATTTTTTACGAGAATCAGCATTGCAATTAGAGACTGACACTTTAAAAATCCTCACAAAAACACTAGCTAACAATCTTAATTCTAGCTCACAAAGTATTTCCAGAGCTCTTAATCAATTGGAAAAAGAACTTAAAATACAACGAAGTCATAAAAAAATCACTATTTGTAATTACTATTAAAAACATGCTTAATTATTTTCCTCTTTTATTTCCTGATGAATTAATTCAAAAATTAACTTCTAAAGGTTATTATAAATATTATTTACCCGGAGATATCATTCTTACTGGTAAGCAAACACCTGATTTAAACTTTTTTTTGATTGATGGTCTCGTAAAAATTTATCTGGAAAAAATCGATAAAAAATTCTTTATTTCTTATCAAAAAGGTCATGATTTCTGTTTACTCAACTCATCCTCTGCCCTTTCTTCTTATGCAGAGAATTTTTCTTTTAAAGTGATTCATCCTTCAAAAGTTTTAATCTTGTCAAAAAGACATGTTTTTGATTACTGCCATCATTTTCCTTCTTTTAGAAAACACATTTTTGATTGTTATCAAAGAGAATACTTAATGATTATGGATAACCTAAAAAATAAATTAAATACCCCTTTATTAAATCATTTATTCAATTATTTAAAAATGAAATCAATTTTTCTTAATGACCATAAAATCCCCTATTCTATATTAGAAATTTCTGAAGATTTACAGTTTTCTAAAAAGTCTATTTCAAAAGGATTATCCCAACTTGAGCAACAAAAAAAAATTGTACGAAACATTAATACCATCACTATATTATAATATTGATTATGTAAGTTTCTCCTAAAAATGTCCCAGATTTGAGTATTAGTAAAAATTATAAAATCTGGGTTACTTTCTTTTAATTCTTTCTATATATTCATTGGACAGCATGTTTCCAATGAATTACCTTATCTTAAGTTTTTATAATTTCTTTTCTTAATATCAAACTTTTCTCGTTTATCTTCCAAAGAAAAGAATCATTCAATCTTTCTTTTTAATGTAAGTGTTATCTATTGATTCTTCTCATCTATAAATGTTTAGCCTTACTTTGTTTTTATAAACTCATTTGTCTAGAATTTTATTGATAAAATCACTTTCGTTATATTTTTTAATGCCTTTAAGAATACTACTCTAATTCTAAATCACCCTCTATCGAGACTGTTGTTTAATTCTTTTTTTATATAATTTGTCTTCATTAAATTTCTTCTACAGGAAATATCTATTTCTGATCATAACTAAAACAAAAAAGGGAATGTCTAAAAAATTAGACACTCCCTAAACTTAAAATAACTTATTAATTATTTATGACTTGAAGATTACTCAATAACCAACTTACGTTGTAGTTCTTGACCTTCATAATTTAGTTTATATACATAGATACCACTTGATAATACATGTTCTTCTGCTATACCATTCCAGTCAACAGTATGTAATACATTTCCTTTTACTGTATCTGATACAAAAGTGTATACTTTTTGTCCTAATACATTGTATAAACTAATGTCTACATGTCCATCTTCTGGGATACTATAACTGATTTGTGTAACATCGGTCATAGGGTTAGGTATATTTTGTCCTAAACTTAATCCTAATACACCGTTTAATACTACTTCTTCAGTTTCACTATTAGGAGTATAATTTAACACATAAGGTGCTTTCATTACTCCTAATAATATTGTATTATCAAAAGCTTCTTCATTATCTAAGGTGATTACTTGCTCTCCATCAAATAATTTAAAAATAACCTCTGCACTCTCATTGGCTCCTATTCCCATAAAATAGTGATATTGCCCATCAATTAATTGTGGTTTGGCTACACCTCTTACTTCATCTCCTATA
>CANDNT010000034.1 GCA_947387485.1 Aquimarina rhabdastrellae | reverse complement strand
ACCTTCCTTTAACGGATCGAACTCTGAGTTTATGATCCCATTATCAGCAAAGAAGCCATTGCAATTAGAACAGAAGGCAAATGATTTATTGGATTTCCTTCGCTTTTCAAACAAGGAGAAGAACTCCCTGGAGCTTAGAGCTATGTCTTATACGCTTCAGGTAGGCCGTGAAGCAATGGATGAACGTGTTGGTTTTGTGGTAAGCTCTATTGATGAGTTAATTCAAAAACTGGAATCTTATCTAAAGGGTACGGATGATATAACAGGTATTTATCAGGGTCAGGTTAAACGTGACCGGGATTTGCTTTCAGGTTATGCAACCGAAGGATTGGACTTAGAACAAATGGTTAGTCAATGGATAAAAGATCGTAATTATGTATTATTGATAGAGGTATGGAGCAAAGGTCAGGATATCGACTGGCAGGAATTGTATGTGAATACCCAGCCCAAGTTGATGAGCCTTCCTACATATCCGTTTGCCAGGGAGCGATACTGGATAGATATAGTAGATAGTAAAGAATCAGTAAAGGGTAAGGTTACTTCAGTACTTCACCCATTGCTTCACCGTAATATTTCAGATCTATCCCATCAGGTTTATAGTTCCACTTTTATAGGAGATGAGTTTTATACTTTGGGTTCTGGTAAGAATGAACTTTCTGTACCAGTGTATTTAGAGATGGCCAGAGCGGCGCTGATAGATTCTTTACCAGATAAGGAAAGTTTCATTACTGTTGAGTTTAGGGATGTTGTGTGGACTGGTCCAGTACCGATTAAAGAAACCTTACGAGTAGATATTGCTTTGCTACCTCAAAGCAAAGATGTTATAGATTTTGAGATTTATAATCCAGAAGGAGAAGAAGAGTTAGTGTATTGCCAAGGTAGTAGTGTTATATCAACAGGATCCTCAAAGGCTGTTTTAGATATAGTTGAACTTAAGCGGCGAATCGGAAATGAAGGAATAAATAGTGCTTATGACCTTTCATTATCAGAGGTTGTGAGTGTATACGACAATAAGGAAGAATTATTGATAGCGTTGACCCTTCCGGAATCATTGATATCTGGAGAGGATATATATAGATTAGACCCAACCATGTTTGAGAATGCTTTACAGTTGGGGAGTCAATTATCATCAGGAGAAGGTCATCAAATTTTTATTCCGATAGAGATAGCTTCTTTAAAGGTAATTGATAGTTGTTCTCGAGAGATGTTTATTTGGATCCGTCCTTCAAATCAAACAGATACTTTGGATATCGACCTATGTAACAAACAAGGAGAAGTATGTGTCCAAATTAAGGAAGTTTACTATGAACTAACAGATAAAGAAATAAGGAATGAAGTTGATAAAAAAGAAGAAGTAAGTAGTAAATCATTGCCGTTAAGAGCGGTTGAGAATCAGCCAAAAGAACTTTCAATTCCAACTCGAATTATAAATACTACAGAACGTAGTATTTCAAAGAATCAGGATTTAGATAAAGGATCATTATCCAAACCTGTCAATATTTCGTTACTAAATTTACATAAAACACAGGAAAAAGCAATTCAAGATCAGGCAATACCCAAAGCACAGTTTAGCCTAGCTACCACAGAAACTACATCGGTTGCTTTAAAATACGTAAGGAAGATCTCTAATATAAAATTATATGATAGAAGTCAGGGTATTTACAGTCTTGAGATAGCTACAGAACAGGATAATCTTCTTTCAGAAGAACTTATAGGGGATTTAGTGCATAGCCTTAACTATGTAAAAGATTTTCCGGGATTAAAAGTTTTGATAGTAAGAGGAACGAATAAAACTTTCCTTCAGGGAGATCGTAACTCTTATAACGAGTGTCTAACTCAGGGGCTTTATCAATCGATAACTTCATTTCCTTACCCTGTAATTGCTGAGATGCAGGGAGATGCAATGGAGGCAGGTTTCTTATTAGGAGCCCTATGTGATTTTATGGTTTTTAGTAAGGAATCCCAATATAGATATACAGATGTAAAGGGAGGGATGTTTCCTATTATAAAGGAGGAATCTCTGTTTAAAGAACGTTTTGGTGCTGTATTATCCAGGGACTTTTTATATCGTTTTGGAGTATCGACCGGTAATACTTTGAATAAAAGAGGTTGGAGCACTCCAATAGTTACTTCGGATCAAGTAGGTTCTTATACAGAAGATCTTGTACGATCTTTGAGTGAGAAACCACAAAACTCGCTTCGTTTATTAAAGAAACATCTTATTCGTGGTATAGCAAAACAGGTAACAGAATTAAAACAGGTTAACACTTTTAAGACGGAGGAATCATTAGCTGGATTAGAAATTCAGGTAACCACTCGCTCAAAATATTTACAACTGGAGACTTCTATAGAAGGAGTGTTAACTATTAAAATAGATACGAGATCTAAAAACTATAAGTTAAAGACGTTGATTTCCGGAATATCAGAAGTTCTGGATCAAGTAGAAAAGACATCGGCTTACAAGGTAATTATTCTTAGTAGTGGAGATGAAGGGTTTTTACGAGTATCTGATTTATCAACTTCATTAGAAGAAATCATACAACTTCAGGAGGTATTGATCGGTGCTTCAGTACCAGTAATTTCAGTTTTAGAAAGAAATGCCAGAGATCTGGGTTGGTTAATAGCTCAGAGTTGTGATGTTTGTATCTACCATACAGATGGGGCTTATTGTGCTTCTGAATTGGTAGGAGTTCCGGAATTAGGCAGGTTATCCCTTCCGTTTTTTAATCGTGGCCTGGGATATTCTTTATCCCAGGAGGTATTGCTTACAGGTAGGGAGTATAGTGGTTCGGATTTACAGGAGCATACAGGTTCCGTACTGGTTTCATCAGATCCTATGGTAGAAGCTTTGGAACAGGCAAGATATTGGTCATCATTTCCAATAGAAGTTATAAAAGAATGGAAAAAGGCTCAAACTTCAGAGCTGAGAGCTGTATTAGAGGAGTTGCCGTTATGGACTATAAATGAAGAAGAGGTTACAACAACATTACCAGAGGAAGCAACAAGAATAGCATTAGAATCCGAAGTAATCAAAGCTATTTTACATCCTGAGGGTATTATAGAGATCAGGATGGAAGACCGGGAGGCGAGGAATATGTTTTCAGATGCCTTTATAGAAGGTATGATAGAGGTTTTTGATCATATTTCAGAATCTTCAACCTATAAGGTGGTAGTATTGACCGGATATGATAGTTATTTTGCTTCCGGAGGGACTAAGGAGAGTTTAGTTGCGATCCAGGAAGGAAAAGCCAGGTTTACAGATACCAGAATCTTTCAACTAGCTTTGGATTGTAATATTCCTGTGATTGCAGCGATGCAAGGTCATGGAATTGGAGCAGGGTGGTCAATGGGTATGTTCAGTGATTTCCCCATCTTGAGTAAAGAGAGCCATTATGTAAGTCCTTATATGAATTATGGTTTTACACCGGGAGCAGGAGCAACCTTGATTTTTCCGGAGCGTATAGGACATGATCTTGCACGTGGTACTTTGCTTACAGGGATTGAATATGCAGGTGAGACATTAAAAGAAAAAAGAATATCCTTACCGGTAGTATCAAGAAAGGAGATTAGTGAGTTTGCATTAGATCTGGCTAAGGAATTAACACGTAATTGGCGAAGTAGTTTAATTGCTTTTAAGGATCAAATGATGCGTCATATCAAGGATCGTTTAGAAGATATTTGTGCACAGGAGTTATCTATGCATGATGAGACTTTTGTAGGAAGTTTGGATACCCTAGAGCGTATAGAAGGTAACTTTAATACAACATCGGCAAGTAGAAAAGATCCATTACCTCTTACTAATAGTGTATTATCCACACCAGAACCTGTATCACAAGGTAAATATACATTACCTATGATCATTGCTGATCTTAAGTCATTATTGGCCGGGGAGTTACACCTGGAGGAGGAAGAGATAGATGAAGACAGCCAGTTTGTGGATCTGGGACTGGACTCCATTGTAGGGGTTACCTTTATCCGTAAGATCAATGAGAAGTTTGGTATTACATTACAAGCAACGCTTGTATATAGTTACGCTACCCTTTCCGCATTAAGTAGTTATGTATTGGGAGAAACCGGGCAAGAAGAAAAAGAACAAGTAATACCTGTTGAGCAACCCGTATCTACTATTGCTTCAACAAAGACAGTAACTACAGGTATAAAAAAACAGTCAGATATATTATTGGATTTAAGAGGGTTATTAGCAGCAGAGTTACATCTGGAGGAGGAAGAGATAGATGAAGATAGTCAGTTTGTTGACCTGGGGCTTGATTCTATTGTAGGGGTTACTTTTATCCGTAAGATCAATGAGAAGTTTGGTATTACATTACAAGCTACCATTGTGTATAGTTATGCCACTCTTTTAGCATTAAGTGAGTATATACAGGGAGAGTTAGGAGTTGAAGAAGAAGAGGTATATACCCCAGTTGTTAATTCCCTTAAGAAAGAAAAAACAGTACAGGTAAAGCAGATTACCCGAAGAGTACTTACATCGATACGCAAGGGAAGGTCTTCACTTCGTACTACTTCAAATAGAGAAAAAGATAGTATAGGAGGTATAGCCATTATAGGTATGTCAGGTCAGTTTCCCAAAGCAGAGGATGTTGATGTTTTTTGGCAGAATATAGCTGAAGGCAGAGATTGTATCAGTGAAATCCCTGGAGATCGATGGGATATTGATCGTTATTACCAGCAAGGGGATGCTGTTGCGGGTAAGACGTATAGTAAGTGGATGGGTGCCCTGGAGGGATACGATCTGTTTGATCCTATGTTTTTTAATATATCCCCCGTAGAGGCGGAGAGTATGGATCCGCAACAACGTTTGTTTTTACAATCCTGTTGGCATACTATGGAGAATTCAGGATATAATCCACATAGTTTTTCAGGTAGTAAATGTGGGGTATATGTAGGATGTGCTTATGGAGATTATCAAATGTTATCAAGAGAAGATCAGCTAAGCGCTCAAGGATTTACAGGGGGTTCAACTTCAATTCTGGCGGCCCGTATTTCTTACTTTTTAAATTTACAAGGCCCTTGTATCTCTATGGATACTGCTTGTTCTTCTTCGTTAGTTGCTATTGCTAATGCTTGTGATGCCTTGGTATCAGGTAGTATTGATGCTGCATTGGCAGGAGGGGTTTATGTTATGGCTGGTCCGGATATGCATATTAAAGCAGCTCAATCCGGGATGCTTTCCCCAGATGGTAAATGCCATACTTTTGATCAGCAAGCCAATGGTTTTGTACCAGGAGAAGGAGTGGGGGCGGTAATGCTCAAAAGAGTAGAAGATGCAGAAAAAGACGGGGATAATATCTTGGGATTGATCAGGGGATGGGGAGTAAACCAGGATGGAAAGACCAATGGTATTACAGCACCAAATACAGAATCACAAACCCAATTAGAGCAACAGGTCTATGATCAGTTTGATATAGACCCGAATAGTATCCAGTTGATAGAAGCACACGGTACGGGTACCAAATTAGGAGATCCTATTGAGATAGAAGGATTACGTAAGACCTTTAAAAAATATACTCAGGAAAAAGAGTATTGTGCTTTAGGATCAGTAAAGAGTAATATAGGCCATTGTTTAACTGCAGCCGGGGTAGCTGGGGTTATTAAGGTAGTTCAATCCTTAAAACATCAACAGTTACCACCGACTATAAATTTTGGTGAGCTAAACGAACATATCAGTTTGGATGATAGTCCGTTTTATGTAAGTACTAAGCTCAGAGATTGGAAGGTCAAGGAAGGTCAGCAACGACAAGCCGCAATCAGTTCGTTTGGATTCAGTGGTACCAATGCTCATTTGGTATTGCAGGAATATATTCCTGATTCCAGGAAAGTAACTCAAAAACCGGTTCAGGTTGTTAAGGAAAACGGAGCTTTTATGATCCCTCTATCAGCCCGATCAGAAGAACAATTACAACAAAAGGCATCAAACTTGTTGCGATTTATAGAAGAAAGAAAAGGATCCCTGGACTTGATAGAGGTGGGATATACGCTTCAGGAGGGTAGAGAAGCTATGGAAGAGCGTCTTGGCTTGATGATACGGGAGGAGAATGAATTGATAGAAAAACTTCAGGGTTATATTCAAGGTAAAGAGAATATCTCTGGTGTATATCGAGGGCAGGTAAAACAAAATAAAGAAGGGTTACGCATCATAAGCCATGATGATGAGATGAGGGATACTATTGTAGAGAAATATATAAGTCAACAAAAACTATCAAAACTACTTGATTTATGGGTAAAAGGATTAGAGTTTGATTGGAACAAGCTTTATAGTTCAAAACCCAAACGTATAAGTTTACCGTTATACCCTTTTGCCAAAGAGCGATACTGGATAGAAGAAACGATAGATAATACTATAAAAGAAAAAGAAAGAAACATAGAAGTATTACACCCTTTGGTACATAAAAATATTTCTGATTTTAGTAAGCAGTGTTATAGTACGACATTTAGTGGAGAAGAATTTTTCTTAAAAGATCATTTGGTTTTTAATCAGAAGATTCTTCCCGGAGTTGCATACTTGGAAATGGTTCGTGTTGCTATAGAGAAATCTACACCGAAACCTTTAAAACTATCTGATTTAGAGTTTTTTAGTATTGCTTGGATACAGCCATTTAAAGTTGATGAGAAAAAAGAAATTAATACAAGATTACTTTTAGATGACTCAAACCCCACAGAAGGAGATTTAATACTTTACGAAATATACAGCCATCACGAGAATGAAGAGATTATTCATTTTCAAGGGCAGGCAACTTTTAGTAATTCCATACCACAGGTAAAAACCAATATCAGTGAACTAAGAGAACAAATGACATTGGATACATTGAACAGAAGTTTAGTTTATGATGTTTTTTCTAAAATGGGACTTCAATACGGACCCGCACATCAAGGTATTGTAGAAATTTATAAAGGAGATAGACAGGTACTAGCAGATATAATTATACCGGATGTGATTGAAATAGAACAAAACGATTACATCTTGCACCCAAGTATCATGGATAGTGCTTTACAGGCATCTATAGGGTTGTTTGATGATTTAAGTAAGGTCTCGTCCCAACCATTTCTACCTTTTGCATTAGGATCTTTAAGAATCAAATCTGCTTGTACAAAAACAATGGTTGCATGGGTTCGATATGCCGCTAATACTGATCAGGATAGTAGAATTACAAAACTGGATATTGATCTGTTTGATGAAGAGGGAATCGTATGTGTAGAAATTAGAGAATTTGCTTTTCGGGTTATGGAAAATAGCATTCAACCTTTAAATAAAATATCTACAAATGGATCTATAAGTAATACTGCTGTAAATGGTTCCATTTTTAATGAAACTTATTATCAGGAACTTATTCAAAGTGTTTTGAATAAGGAACTTTCGGATGACGAAGCCGTAGAATTAGTTTAAAACTGAATTCAGTAGAAAATTTTAAGGAAACATGAAGGAAAACCTAAAAAATATATTTAAAAATATTTCTGGCGGAAAGCTTACACAAAAAGAAGCTTTGCAAAAAATAAAGGAAATAAAATTACAGGAACAAAGAAAAATTGAAGGAACCATACTTTCAAACCCAATCTGGAAAGTTGAAACATCAATTGCAAGTAATCAAAGTGCTTACGTACGAAAATATGTGATACTATGCGAAATGATGATTGTGGATACTGAATTAAAAGCTTTAGTTCCTGGGTATAAGGTTAAATCTTTACATATAAAATCACAACAACCTATTTCAGATAGATTTCAGGCATATGCTTTGTCCTGTTTTGAATTGATTCAGAATATACTTACCGATAAACCAGAAGGAAAAGTACTGATCCAGTTGGTTGTACCTAATGAAGAGGAGCGTATAATTTTAGCAGGGCTTTCGGGGTTGTTGAAAACAGCAGCTTTAGAAAACCCGTTACTGGTTCCTCAGGTTATATTAGTTGATCCAAAAGTTGCTGCTAATGATCTTATAGTACAATTGAAGGATAACCAATCGAATCCAAATGACGAAATAATAAAGTATGATCAAGGTATCCGATATGTTCTAAAAAGAGAAGAAATAGAGGCTACGCAAGTACATCCTAAAATAGTCTTCAAAGATCAAGGTGTTTATCTGATCACGGGTGGTTTGGGAGGTCTTGGGCTTTTGTTTACTAAAGAAATTCTTAAGCAAACTACTCGTTCCCAAATCATATTGACAGGTAGATCCGCATTGACTCAGGAAAAGAAGGTATTGTTGGAAGCGCTTCCTATCCGAGAGAACAAAGTAGAATACCAACAATTAGCACTTGACAATGTAAAAGAAGTTACTAAGGTTATCTCCGGTATAGTTAAAGAAAAAGGAGGATTACAAGGTATTCTACATTGTGCAGGGATGACTTCTGATAATTTTATTATAAAAAAGACAGTAGAGGAGTTTTCGAGTGTATTGTCCCCCAAAGTAATTGGTACGTATAATTTGGATCAGTCCAGTAAGGATATAGATTTGGATTTTATGGTATTGTTTTCCTCGGTAGCTTCTCAATTAGGAAATGTTGGACAATCGGACTATGCAGCTGCAAATGGTTTTATGGATGAGTTTGCCATATATCGTAATCAACAGGTTACAAAAGGACACCGCAAGGGACATACTGTATCCATTAACTGGCCATTATGGGAAGAAGGAGGAATGCAAATAGATAGAGAGAATAGAGAAATACTTGCACAAAGTATAAATGTACAACCGATGGAAACCATAACCGGAATGCATGCTTTTTATAGCTGTTTGGAGCTTGGTTATGATCAAATCCTGGTAATGCACGAGGATTTTTTAAAGCAAATGAAGGTTAAAAAGATAGAAGAGGCGATCAAAAACGAACCATCGTCACGTACAACTATCGAGATTCAAAATTCTGATGTACTTATCGAAAAAACAGAGGAATATCTATGCAAAGAATTTTCGTCTTTATTAAAACTAACTTCTCATAAAATAGATCCTCAGGAACCTCTGGAAAAATACGGTATTGATTCTGTTTTGGCGATGAAATTTACCGGCCAGTTGGAAATAACCTTTGGGGCTTTGCCTAAAACATTGTTTTTTGAATACCAGACTATTAGAGAGCTTGTAGAATACTTTGTAAAATATCATTCTATTCAATTGTCGAATCTGTTTAATGCAAAACAAGATAAAACTTCTGAGTCGCCTTTGCCTAATATCAAACCTCAAATAACAAATAAGAATAGTAAGAAACAGATTCTAAGTAATCGATTTAATAGATTTCGCCTTTTTGATAAAATAAATGATTCAAAACGATCAATAGCATCAGATCCGATTGCGATAGTGGGGTTAAGTGGCCGTTACCCTGAGTCAGAGAATATTGATGCGTACTGGAATAACCTTCGGGAAGGAAAGGATTGTATTACAGAAGTACCAAAAGATCGATGGGATTGGCGTGATTATTATAGTGATGATTGCACAGA
>CANDNT010000033.1 GCA_947387485.1 Aquimarina rhabdastrellae | reverse complement strand
TCAATACATCAATAAGTTTCTATTTCAAAGAAATATCAACAATCTTAAAATTAATATTGCCTAAATGCACCACGGGTTATATATATTATAATATTAACCAGGATCAAGACTAATTGTTGTGTTTTGTATATGTGACGAGTGATTAGCGATGAGAGATGAGTGGGATTGAATTTAAAAGTTTTTTTGTTGTGGAGTTGGTTAGTTAGGTAGTTTTAGAGTACTGTCACTTCGACTGTGCTAGTGACCAGATAAGCCCTGTGATAAGTATATATCTAAAATAGTTAATTTACCATTCGATATTCATTAGTTATCAATCGGCCTATCGAAAGTATAGCGTAAAATTTGCAATGAGAGAAGCGTTAAAAACTTTGGACTGTTTGAGCGATAGCGAGTTTGTCTTAAGTTTAGCTTCCGAATAATAAATTTAGCTATGGTTTCGTAAGCCTAGACTTTTTTGATTCTTTTTACGGCAATGACATAAAATAATTTAAACCTCAGTAAAAATAAGCCTTTACAAAGATTTTTAAGGCTCGTATTAAAGATTTATTAAAAAAAGACTGTTTTTTTTAATGATATTAAGGAATAACCTCTATTACTTCAAAAATAAAATCCAATGAACTTTTTAATAGAAAAGAATATTAAATCACTCGAAATATAATTCTATGATTAATATTACACCAAAGTTAAATAAAAAATAAATATCTTGGATAAATAGTTAAAAATAACCTAAAGAGACATTACATTTAGATACATTACAAAACATCAATTCGTAGTTAAATACGTTTAAATGCAAATAGGCACATTTCCTTACATTGTTAAATAGTATATTCTTCTACACCTTTGTAATTCAGAATTAAAAATAAAGAATACTATGAAAGGAAAATTCATTATGATGAGAACAAAGGCATTTCATAAATTGATAGAAGAAGTAACTCAAAAAATATTAGTAGAAATTAAACCTATAATAGATGCTAGGAAACAGTCGGACGAAGAAGAATGGTTAAATCCTAAAGAAGCAAAAGATGCATTACGAATCAAAAGCACAGGGAAATTATTAAGATTAAGAAATGAAGGCTTTATAAAATATGCAAAACATGGAAACATTACAGTATATTCTAAAAAGAGTATAATGGAATTTTTAGAAAAATGTATTGTAAATTGAATTATTCTTTTAAAGTTTAGTGGATAGTATCAAATTGAGGTTGTCGAGAAAGGCAACCTTATTTTTTGTATTATGATGTAAATTTAATCCGAAAGCTTCGGATTATGAAAACGAAGTGACTCTTTGTTTTTATACTGTAAATCAGATACTTGCATTTTAGTGAAAATACATTTCGATACATTGTCAAACATTTGATGTACTTATAAAGTGTACTCTTTGGTGTACTCCTAGAATTTCCGTCTAATAATAAGAGTAACCAAAATTATGGCTTTTGATTATTAAAATATTAGTCTCTTCTACAATTGCATCCACAAAAGACAAAAATTGTGTATTGCAAGAAAGAAGGAAGAAATAAAAAGGGATTACCCGTACAATTCGATTTTTTAGGATTTAGCTTTCGTCCAATAATGATTAGCTTAAAGAAAGGAGGATGCTTTTTACAATATGATTGTACGATGAGTCGAAAATCTAAGAAGCGTATTCTAAGAGAATTGAGAGATATGAAGCTTCATACCAAAACTCAATGTAATTTACAAGATTTAGCAATAATGTTAAATCCCAAAATTAGAAGATGGATACATTATTATGGAAAAATAAGGCGTAACTCATTAAAACCTATCCTTTACTATCTCTATCATCGAATCTTAAAATGGATTTTAAATAAATATAAACGTTTTAGAAGAAGTAGAGTCTTAGCTATAAAATGACTAAGATGTATTAGAAGAGACTATCCAAATATGTTTTATCATTGGAAATTAGGTTATCAGTTAACTTAAGAATTGACTACATAATAAAAGCCGTATGAATTGAGAGGTTCACGTACGGTTTTGTGAGAGGTTTAAAGGTGAAATTCCCCTTTTCCTACTCGACTACCTGCTTTTTCAAATCTTCCAGTTTTCAACAATCGGTTTAATTAACTTTACAATAGAAGTAAGGAATAACAATATGAACACCATTGTCAATGAAGAAAATAAATTAGCCCAAATTATTCTCCAAAAAATAGTCTTTGACTTAATTGCTAATTCTGGACTACTTGAGTTGTACAAGTTGGATAACTGTTTACTTACTGACTTTATCAACTTTAAACCCTTGGTTATTAAAACTATGTAGATTATAAACAGAAAGGTGTTTATGTATAAACCTACCTGTAGATTAATAAACTCCTGATTCAAACTTGACTCTAAGTCTGAAACAATTTGACTCATTTGAGGAGGAAAGTATTTATTTACATTAAACTTGATGGCTTGCATAATTGATAGAGTGAAAATTATCCAAAAAAGATATGCCGTGAAGAAATATAAATAATGAGAAGATAGCTTATTACTCATCTCTTCAAGTTTAATTTTTTTTCTCATTAAAATCTTAAAAAATAATGCAGCGAGAAGTAAAGCTAATGGGACGATTACGTATTTGAACTTAGAATATGTTTCCTCATAAGTTTTTTGCCACTCAAGTGCGTTTTTCTGATATTGAAGTGCATTAATCTCCTTTTCATAGGCTATGATAGCATCATTCTTTTTTAGACTATCCATTGACTGGGCTACACTAAGAATAAATAACATATGATTATCTTGTTCAGAATAAGGAATAGGTTTTGCAAAGATTGAATCATTACTCTGTCTTATTACATTTAATTTTTTGCTTAAACTGTCGCCATAATTCTCAATTAAATTGATTTTTTCTGATACAAACTCTTTTTGCTTTATCTCTTTTGGTATTAAAGATGCGCTTTTCGACTCTCTTATCACTTCCATTAAGATTAAAGGACGTTCTTTAACGAAAGTCGAAAACAGAGTTCCGGTCAATGTTATGATGAAAGTGCATAATACTAACCCCTGAATGCTAAACTCTAGTGGTAGCATCCATTGTTTTTGCTCTTTTTCCTTACTGCTAAAATTTATTGTCTTTGAATATATTATCTCCTTTCTTTGTTTCAAAAATGGTTTGAAATCAAGCCATTTCCCTAAGAAACCTTTAAGGACTTTTTCTCTGAACTCTGAAAAAATTGATAGCATAAATTCTTGTTTTTTTAACTCAGTTCTTTGTTAGTCATAGTTATATTAATAAATGTCTATCATAATAATTGTTGTTAGAGAATCTGATAAAGTTACTTTCGGATTTTAGAACTCTGGTAACATCATTGAAATTCATATCTAAATTCAATATTTTTGGAAGTAATATTTTGTAATAATAATTTACACAAATGAATAATGCACAAATGGCATTTATTGTATTTAATAAGTTGGCTTCAGTAAAATAGATGTTTCTTTCATGTTTTACATTATTGTGGCTTTTCCACCATTCAGGATTTTCGTCTCCATTCCAATTCTCCCATGGTTTTATATCAAGTCCGAAAAAACCAACACTTACTTTTTCCTTAATAATCTCAGGTAATAAAGATTTTATTCCTTCTCTATATTGGTTAATATTCCCAACAGCCGAATTCTCGTCTAGCAGCGAGCATATTTCTTTTAGTATGACATCAATTTCTGAACAGCTAGATAATAGAAGTCTTGTTAATTCAATTGAATGGGTTGACATATTATCTTCAGAAAATTCAATGAACCTAGATGTTCTCTTTAAATCTTGTTCTAATGCGCAATAATAATTCCAATAACGCATTGATAAATTTTGTTGTTCTGACATTAATACTAGATGTTGTTAAATAAAGTTATTTCATTTTTCTAAATGCCAAACTCATTCTCACGTTTTCAGTATCAGATTTCGGAATTGAGTGTTGCCATTTGTCTTGTAATTCATTTGTATATAAATAAATGAACCAGAAGAAAGTTCAAAATCATTTATTATTTCACGATTTTTAATATTCTGATTTCTCCGATTGATACAATTGCAACTCCTGTATTTTAACTAAAATATCTGTTTGGTCAGAGTGAAACTCCATTTTAGATTTACCATTCAAATAGTAATTAATTAAGTAATTATTCGGTTTGAAATTCAGCGTACTGCTTATTGATTCAATTATTTCATTTAGTTCAGGCGTAAATTCTTGAAAAGGATAACTAATTTGAGAGTAATTATATGCTTTTCCATAACTAGCAGTTTTTCGAGCAGACATCCTTTTGCCCCATTCAACATTGTTTTTTAATTTGTTAAACAGTTCTATTGGATTATCAATGAAAGTTATTCCGTTCATTTTTTTTCTAATTGTGGCTAAGCTGCGTTTTAATGCACTATACATAATGTGTGTGCCCAGCATGGGTATCTATAATTTATAGCAATATAAGTTAATAATCTAGAGGGAGCAAGTCCCTTATGGGTTGGAGTAACAATCATAACCATTAGCAAGTCGCAAAGGTGAAACTCGTGAGGGTTTATCTGAAGGAAGTGAGACTGCAAAACTCGATACTGACGAACAGAAATCGTATAGAGAGGCTAGTAATATATTGGGATAAGGTAGCACATCATATTAACGTCCACAAGAAAAGGTATTATTAGTAGATACGGCAGGAATTGAGTGAAAGAAGATGCCATTGGTCTCCAACGTTACGCGTAATGCCATGGAGAAGTCAGCAAAAGTCATAGTACTTATAGGAAACGAGTTGTTATAGAATATAGAGGACTCACAAATAAGGAAAGACAGCACATTATATCACATCTGGATTCACAAGAGAATGAATGTATCATAGCTCTAGCTTAGAAAGAAAAGAACAACAAATTACAATGATAGCAAAAGTGTTAATAGCAAGGAATCTAACCAAGGTAAGAATGAAAGTTCAAGCCAACAAAGGTTCAGCGGGAATAGATGGAATGTCTGTAAAAGACCTAACGGATTTTATCAGAAGACATCGTTCAAGAATTTGTACTCAAATTATTTCACGTAGCTACAAAGCATAACCTATCAAAGGGGTGAGAATCCCTAAATCAAATGGTAGTATTAGACTATTGGGGGTTCCAACAGTAGTAGGTCGGTGGCTTCAACAAGCAGTTAGTCAACAACTAGCAATCCATTTTGAATTAGATTTTGAAGCTGAAAGTTATGGCTTCCGATCCAACAAAAATCTACAACAAGCAGTGTTGAAAAGCCAAGAATATATCAATGAAGGGTATCAAGATATTGTAGATATAGATTTGAAAAGTTTCTTTGACCAAGTACAACACTACAAACTCCTACAGCTTATTTACAACAAAGTAAAATGCCAAACTACCTTATGGTTAATTCGTAAATGGTTGAGAGCCCCCATGTATAAAAATGGACGACTATACAAACGAAGAAAAGGATTACCACAAGGTAGTCCCTTAAGTCCGTTGTTATCTAATATACTGTTAGATCAATTAGACAAATATCTAAAAGCGAAAGGCTGCAGATTTATGCGTTATGCCGATGATTTTAGTATATATACTAAATCAAAAACAGTAGCAAAAGAAATAGAAAATCAAGTATACCTTTTTCTAAAAGAGAAACTAGACTTACCTATAAACAAAGCAAAAAGTGGTATACGTAGACCTTCAACTTTTAAAGTATTGGGGTATAAGTTCACACCTGTCTATAAGAAAGGAGTAAGAGGTAAATACCAATTAATAGTAAGTGAAGAAGGATGGAAAACACTCAAGAGAAAGCTCAAGTATATCACCAAGAAAAACCTACCAATATCGATAAGTGAACGCTTAGATAGGCTAAAACTCATTTATCAAGGATGGCTAAATAATTATCGTTTAGCAAATCTACAAACCAAACTTAAAAAGTTAGATGAATGGTTGAGAAACTGATTGCGATATTGTATATGGCATGATTGGAAGAAGCTAGAGCGAAAACGAAAGAATTTTATTAACTTAGGAGTAATAACCAGACAAGCATATGCTTGGAGTCAAACAGGAATGTGAGGATGGGCAGTAGCTCAAAATTCAATTTTGCGAACGACAATAACAGAAAAACGCTTAGAGAAAAAAGGGTATCAAAGTATGTTAAGGTATTACCAAAAAATAAAGTTTTGATAAGATGAACCGCAGTATACGAGACTCGTACGTAAGGTTGTGCGAGAGGTGCAATCTCTTCTTTAAAGAAGAGATCCGTCTACTTGATTGCCAGTAGTTTTTTTTCCCAAATTACTTTCCAGCATTTTAATTTTGTTTGCAGTCAATTCTATTACGGACTTATTTATTCTTTTAAAAAAAATGGTCTTAAAAATAATGAAATACCAATTTGGCTTAGGATTATACAGAAAATAGGATTGCTTTTTTTCTATTGCACTAAATCTTTTAATTGAATCTGCATATTTGAGATAATTAATCTTATTATTAATAAAGTGAAATTCCATTTTTATATTTTCTAAATCCTGAAGGGTTGTCTCTACTAAATCATACTCAGATTTCAACTTGTCTCGACATAACTCGTTTATAACTCTATATTTAGATTCGTAAACTTCTTGAAATCTGATTAAATTGGATTTGTCAATTTGATTTTCTTTAGTAACAATAATATCATCTAAAGATTTAATTAAGACTTTATAATTAACATTACCTTCTTTTTTATGAAGTACGATCTTTTTATTTTTTAATTTATTTGAAGACTCAAATTCTTTTGAGTTTTTTTTTCGTACAAGGAAGTTAGCATATAAAGATGTAAGTAATGCTACAAATGATATTATGATTATAAATTCTTCCATAATTATTGTTTTTTGGGAAATACTGAGACACTAAAGGTTACAATAAACATTCCAACAAAAGCAATTAGTGATGTGTCTTTATTTTTCTGCTCGGAAAATGTATCCACATTTGTATAAGAGAATATAAAGACTATTAACAATATAACGGATAAGCCTATTAAAAAATTTCTTAAAAGCGTGAAATCAGTGTCATCTTTTATTAATTCGCCGATACTCTTTCCTAGAAGTACAATAGAGATAAGTAATATTTGCCCTTGCGAAATAAATTGAAAGTAATTATTTGAAATTTCTGTAGTATTAAAGTTTTCAATTTTCAAGAACAGGTTTATTAATATTGGCAGCAATGATATTACGAATACAAAAAAGAACCAATGGTTGATGTTTCTTAATGTTTGTTTAGTCATATTTTGTTTTTTAAAATTACTGGCAACGTGATTGAGTATGATTAGTTGCATGATTAAAGCACTAAAGTTAGCAAATAAATCACAGATAGAAAATCCAGGAGGACTTTCGTAAGTAGTTTATAACCTGGGATTAATTATACACGGTGTGTCTGTTGCACAAGTATTAGATAAAAATAGTATTGTTTCGTAAATTGATATAAGCAAGACAAGAAGATTTATCAAGAAAAATTATTCACTCATTTTCAATTGAGTGATCGTATAGTCAAAACAAATTTCTATCGTCGATTAAAAGAAGTTATCCACTTAGATTTTTTATACGACAGTACTAAGAAGTTTTATGGTAATAGTGGTCAAAAAAGTATTGATCCAATAGTATTTTTTAAATTGTATCTAGTAGGTTATTTAGAAAATATCATTAGTGATCATAAGCTTATCGAGCATTGTAGTATGAGATTAGGTATCCTTTTCTTTTTGAATTATGATCTTGACATTCTACTATCAGCCGTACTCGACAGCTTTTTCCTGAAGTAGTTTTTGAGAAAGTCTTTACTCATATACTTACCTTGTGTGTGGACAAAGGGAATGGTCAACGAACATACTCAAGCCATAGACTCATCTCCCATAAAAGCTAATGCTAATATGGATTCTTTAGAATTAAAAGTTCCTGCTAATGAATTAGATGTTCATTTAGCTAAAATTAGGCATATTAGTAATAGAGACAAAGAGGTTTTTAGAAAAGCCTTTGGAACGCTAACTCAATATTATGGGATTGAGAAAGATCAATACTATAGGTATACAACAAGCCAGTAAAGTGATGATGCTTTCTGCTATTGCATATAATCTCAAAAAATATTTAAAATTCTATAAAAACCTGAGCAAGAGTATTGCCAAAATCAAAACACCTATTTATAAATCTCTATATGTTGAATTGGAGACGTATTATATCTCTTTTAAGGAACTTTAATTTTATAATTATTGACTTGTGCAACGATTACTATTATTGGCAATAGTTATTATTCTTGTACATATTTAAAAGCATCCAAAATATCCTGTGGTATTAAGTCTGGAATATCATCGATTATTTTATCAATTATTTCGTATTTCAAAAGTTCTTCTTTACCTCTTTTTAGTTTACTTAAACTCGGAAAAGTTTCCAATATTTTTTCTTCTAATGTATGTCCATGAAGAATTAAATACCATCTCGGAATTTCGATTCTAATTCCATTTACATATGTGACTTTTTCATTTTCTAACCCCTCATTCGGGTTTACTTTTTCAGCAACCAAATTGACAATTACATTTGCAATAACTTGTAGTTTTTCTTTTGGAAATTTCTTGAAATCATTAAAACATTCATGCTCATTTAATCCTAATTCGATTTTAGTAATCAGTTTTTCTCTAAGTAACATCGCTCCAAGTAATAATGGATCAAACAGATAGTTTTCAATTGCATATCTATTTTTATCACCCAATACTTTAATAAACTCATGAGTATTTGGTTCGTTAGTGGTATCCCAATCAATTATGCCCCAAATAAAATTATTACCCGCATTTCTTAATGTTTTGCAAATATTTATGACTTGATCACAGTTAGCTACTTTAACTCCATTCTTATCTGTTCGACTATCACCTGACGAAATAAATGCCAATGAAATTTCTGGTATTAAATGTACAGAAAGCTTTTGATATAACTTTTCATAGAAAATCACATCATATAGACTTTCAACAAAAACTTGACGCCTATTTTCATAATTAATACTAAAACTGGGCACTCCAGCTGTAAGAATTGACAAAGCTGAGTCTTTTATTGCTTTACCTATTCTTTCTCCATCCCTTTTCATTAAATAAAGAGAGTCTTCAGGCGCTAATGCTACAGTTGACGGTGAATGAGTAGTCATAATTACCCTTACTCCATATTTATCACATAAAACATTTTTCAATACAAATAAAAACTGTTTTGTCATTGACGGATGCAAATGGGCATCAGGCTCGTCCAGTAATAAAATCTTTGGAAATACTCCAGAATCATTTGTATTAAACAACCAAAAAACTAGCGACACCAAAACTTTTTCACCAGATGAAAGATCTGTAAAATTAATAGGCTCTCTTGTATTCTTATTTTTCAGAACAGGAGTATACATATCACGCATATTAACCTCTTCTGGATTATTTAATTCGAATGGAAGTTCAATATCATTAAAAAGCTGATTTATTAATACCCAGGGCTTTTCAGAATGTTCTTTAATAAACTCTTCTTCAGATATCCCATTAGATTTTGCTTCAATTAAATCCAAACGATAATTATAGAAAATCTTTCCAATGTTGCTATTTGTAGCTTGAAGCCTTATATCTGTTAAAAAATTATTCGGAATAAGGTTTAAAAACTCATCTTTTGGCAATGTTTGACCATTAAATAATTTATTATCCTCTATAACTTCATCGAAAAATTCAATTAAAGAATTATGTTTTGGCTGTTTCCTATATTGTTCTCTTTGCTTCCTAATATTAACCGCATTAACACCTCTTAGCTGTTTATGCCTATTGGTAAACTGATTATATAGACTTTCTCGTTCCTGTTGAACGTTATTTAATCCAATCGCTTCCAAATTTGACAGACCCCATTCTCCCCTTAAAAACACCAAATCTTCTGTCCTATATAAGACACCAGATAATTGAGCAAAAATACTTGGAGGATTCGGTGTATTTTCCCATGACTTAAGGATACCCGATTTAATTATATCCAGTAACTGAGATTTCCCAGTTCCATTCTTTCCAGTTATTACTGACAATATTGGGATATCATTCCAAACAATTCTATTTATAGATTTATATTTTCCATCAAACTTTATATTCATATTGTTTTTTTTCAGAAAACATTAATTATTGCCAACAGTTTCGTGTATGAGTAGTGGTAATAAAACATACTTATTTTTCGGTTATACATCAAACACAAAAAAAGTGCAAATCTCAAAGGTTTGTGTTTTCTTAGCAATTACTTATACACATTGTGCCTGTTGCACAAGTATTAGATAAAAATAGTATTATTTCGTAAATTGATGTATGCAATGCAAGAAGATTTATCAAGAAAAACTATTCACTCATTTTCAATTGAGTGATCGTATAACCAAAACAAATTTCTATCGTCGATTAAAAGAAGTTATCCACTTAGATTTTTTATACGACAGTACTAAAAAGTTTTATGGCAATAGTGGTCAAAAAAGTATTGATCCTTTAGTATTTTTTAAGTTATGTTTAGTAGGTTATTTAGAAAATATCATTAGTGATCGTAAGCTTATTGAGCATTGTAGCATGCGATTGGATATTCTTTACTTTTTAGATTATGATCTAGATGAACAGCTTCCTTGGCATTCTACAATCAGTCGTACTCGACAGCTTTTTCCTGAAGCAGTTTTTGAGCAAGTCTTTACTCATATACTTACCTTATGCATCGATATGGGTATGGTCAGCGGACATACTCAAGCCATAGACTCAGCTCCCATAAAAGCTAATGCTAGTATGGATTCTTTAGAATTAAAAGTTCCTGCTAATGAATTAGATGTTCATTTAGCCAAGATCAGACATATTAGTAATAGAGATAAAGAGGTTTTTAGAAAAGCTAAAGAAAATAAAGCTACTCAACAACAAAGAACAATCACAGCTAATGCCAAAGAATTAAATAGTATAACTGCTAGAAATAAAAAATGGGCTAAAGATCAAAATCAGCGTCAAGGCTCCAATAATAAGAGAAGTCGCTATACAAGCAACAAAACACATTATAGTCCTACAGATCCTGACGCTAGAATTAGTGTAAAGCCTGGTAAAGCAAGAAAGCTCAATTATAGTAGTCAACTTAGCGTAGACACAGCTCATCATGTAATTACGGATATAAAGGCTTATCATGCTGATAAAAAAGATAATCAATGTCTAGAAGATATAGTTTCTAGATTGCACAAACGCCTATGGAAACAAGGCTTTGTATGGGAGAATATTGTTGCAGATACAGGCTATAGTAGTGGAGAAGTTTATGCTTTTTTAAAACAAAGAAGAATTTATAGTTACATACCACCTCATGGCACATATAAAGGTGGTCCTGATGGCTTTTCTTATATAAAAGAACAAGATCATTATCTATGTCCTATGGGAAAGATTATTCCATTTAAGAAAGTATTTTTAGGTTATCGGACGCAGACTAAAAAGAAAGAATATCGTGGTTCTTCTAAACAATGTAAAAACTGCCTATTAGCTTTACAATGTCTAGGAAAAACAGCCAAAGAAAAGAAGTTTTCTGTAACCTATTATCATGAACAATACGAACGAAATAAAACTAGAGTACATAGCAAGAAAGGAAAATACATGAAGCGAAAAAGACAAAGTACAGTTGAACTAGTCTTTGGAATGCTAACTCAATTTATGGGATTAAGAAAGATTAATACTATAGGTATACAACAAGCCAGTAAGGTGATGATGCTTTCTGCTATTGCGTATAATCTCAAAAAATACTTGAAATTCTCTAAAAATCTGAGCAAGAGTATTGCCAACATCAAAACACCTAGTTATAAATCTCTATATGTTGAATTGGAGACGTATTATATCTCGTTTAATGAACTTTAATTTTATCAATAAATATTCCAATCTCATAAAAAAAGACCTTTTAAAAAGTTTTTCTTCTTTTTTTATATTTTATAATTATTGAATTGTGCAACAGTTACCGGTGTTGTGGGTAGTTTTTATAGCAGTTAAATAGAATAAGTTCAAACGTGATTTTTTTTATTCTATCCTCAAGGTGATTGAACTTATAGGTTATTATCGTTTCAAATTTTTCCTCCATAAATGAGTCTAAAAGTTCGTGTTCTTGCACTGTTTCTTTTGCAATTTCAATTACATTTTGGAAGTCTTTATTATCCTTGTTGAAAATTATTAAAGCTACTTTTTCATCTCTCCATAAGACATATCTTTCAATAAGTTGATTGATTGCTGAACTTAAATAAGATTTTCCTTTCCATAATTTGCATTCTGCAACAAATACATTTCTAGCGTTTAAGTCTTGTATTAAAATATCAGTTTTACCAATTTTATTAAATGTTTCTCCTGTTGCTATATGGTTTTTCGATATTTGAGTCAAGTGTGGTAAAAAGTAATCTCTAAAATCTTCTTCCCCAAATGAGCTATGAAGATGATTTAGTTTTTCCAAGCTTTGTCCAAAAAAGAAAATTTGCTGGATTAAGAAAGAATGGAAATCTTGTTCATTAAGCTTATTAAAAATAGGCTTTAATTCATTTATCAGTCCTTTTTCATTTTTAAGCCACTTTTTTAGAACCTTAATATATTTAAGTTCATTTCTTGAGAAACTTTCTAATAATAACAGTTGCTCTATTCTGTGTCTTTCTGAAACAACTTGAATTTCATATTTTTCTTTTTCAGAAATTTTTAAACTCTTATAAACATTCTCTGACGTTAATTGAGATAAAATCTTTTTGGTGTGATTAACTAATATTTCAATAAGTTCACTTTGAGTACGACCTTTAAATTTTGTTAATCCTGTAAACCTATTATGTTCTCCGTCATAAAGGAATAAATTCAAAGGAAGTTTTCCTTTATAAGCTATTTTTATATTGCTAAACAAAGGTATTTCTGGAATGAATTTTATCCAGTTTTGAAATGTCGAATTTAGTAGGTTTAAATCTGTATTTTTCTTAGTACTTACTTCTGTTTTAGATTTAAAGAAATCTAATAACTGCCTTCTTTTCCATTCAGATTCTTTTGACAATTCTAAGGAATTTTCTACCCAGTATTTCAGAATGCTAAAGAACCTTTCACCACCAACGCTTGGTTTTCCAAAACTTTCAATTACATAGTCGATATAGTCTGTTAGCTCTTTATACCAATTATCTAGTTCAACATTTTGATTTATGAAACTAGAAGTATAACTAATTGAAGTAACGACTTTAATAGGAATATCCGCATATAGCTCTTTTTTAAACCAATTTTTGGTTAAAAGAATTTTGTGATTGTCACAACAGTTTGGAAAAGAGTCAAACCATTCAGTTAAGTTAGATAGAATGTTCTTATGATATTCACAACAATTTGGAAAATCTTCAGGTTGAGTGTATTCGTGGTATGGTTCAATGGAATAACCCGAATCCCATATGTCGCTTCCTGGGATTTCAATAAACTTTTGATTTTCTATATCAGAAATGAACTTTTGAGGATTGGAAATTTCAAAATGTATATTTCTATTCATAAAAGTTCGTTTAAATTACCCACAACGGTTAATGGATGCTCTGTGACGACCAAAGGGAGACATGGAGTCATCCATAATGTTATGATCTGTTACATTTGTTTTAGTTCGTCATTGAATGACTTCTTCTTTATATTATCTTCAACAGCTTTTATTAATTCAGTTAATATCCGTTTTAGGCTACTTGTGGCTTCTTTCAAAAATTTCTCAGAAGGTTGTTCAATACCATGAAGAAGTTGATTTCTGACCTTACGTAAATGACTTAATGCGCTGAGATCTTGTTCCGTTAATGTTTTTATCTTTTTTAATGAGTCAAATCTTGGAACTACGTATTTTCTCTTGTCTACATTATCACTTTCTATGTTTATCTGTTGGACAACCTTTTCCAAAAGTATCCATATTCTTATGAAACTTTCAAATCCAGTTTGCTTTGATTTTGACGTCTCTAAATCCTTGAAATATGTTGTTAGATTCTTCTTAGTTCTTTCATTTGAATATGCATCAATTAGAAATAAAGTGATAAGTTGATCGGAAGCAGACTCATCATTATTGTAATTAATATTCTTTATATAATTATTAAATTTTGAAGGTTTTATAAGATTTTTAAATTGAAGCAAGTTTTCATTAAAGAAGTCAGTTTTACCAAAATTATTATTATTTATCTTTTGATAATCAAGCCTATTTATTAAGAAATTCGTCAATTCATATTTACTATCAATTGAATTCTTTTTCTCTGTTCTAATTGTCATAGCTCTATGTAATCTTTCCAGAGCAATTTCTCCAGTCATAACCAACCCGTTTAACTCATCAAGAATTGCTAGTTCTTCTTCTGACAATTCACCGCTTAATGGTTTATAGATTAAATCATGTTCCACCTCCGACCATGAGTGCATTATTAATGAAGCAACTTGAATTTCAACAATTGTTCCGAAATATCTTGATGGGATATCTTCATCTTTATTGAGAAATATTCTATAATGATTTGCCCAATATCCTGAAAATCTTTTTCTGTGTTCAGGATTGTGTTTATTACCTGGAAAGTCTTTTTTGTCTTGAACATCGAAAAGATCATTAATTATTTCATCAAGAAGTTTCCTCTCATTTGGGAAATAAAGAGAAACTCTTGTTCCAGCTAAATCAACTATGTCATCTCTTATTTCTTGAAGATCTTTGTATTTTTTTTCAATATTTCTATGATTAACTTTAGCCTTTAACCTGTCAGGCCTTTTTGCTCTATAAGTGACTATAGCCTTAATACCTCTGCTTATTATTTCATCTTCAAGCTTATTATGAACTAACCTAGCAATTTCATTATAAAAGTCAAATTGTTTTTCATATTCAGATATGTATTCGTTAATTAGATTCATTTATATATTTTTATTGGTCAGTAGAATAGAGCCTGATAGTTCTAGTCTGTTATATCTTCTAAAGATATTAATATTTTAGAACTATCAGTGCCCCCTTCATCAAACCGT
>CANDNT010000032.1 GCA_947387485.1 Aquimarina rhabdastrellae | reverse complement strand
GTAGCAGTGATTAAAGAAGTATAATCAGGTAAATTATCACCGATATTAAGATTTTGATTTCCAATACAAGAGATAACAGGATCTTCGGTATCAGGATTGGTAGTAATAGTAATATTACATTGCGAACTATTCCCTGCATCGTCAGTAGCCGTAAAAGTAACGGTCATCCCCTCTGTAAAAAGCGAACCAGCATTAGGGTTTTGAGTAATAGTGACATCTGTATCAATATTATCAGTAGCAGTAACTAGTGTAGTATAATTAGGTATAACAGTTGCATTACAATCTAGTGTTTGATTAGCAGGACAAGAGATTACAGGATCCTCAGTATCAGCATTAGCAGTGATAGTAATACTACATTGAGAACTGTTCCCTGCATCGTCAGTAGCCGTAAAAGTAACAGTCATGCCATTAGTAAAAGGCGAACCAGCGACAGGATTTTGAGTAATAGTAAGAGTATCATCACAATTATCTGTAGCAGTGATTAAAGAAGTATAATCAGGTAAATTATCACCGATATTAAGATTTTGATTTCCAATACAAGAGATAACAGGATCTTCGGTATCAGGATTGGTAGTAATAGTAATATTACATTGCGAACTATTCCCTGCATCGTCAGTAGCCGTAAAAGTAACAGTCATCCCATCTGTAAAAGGCGAACCAGCATTAGGGTTTTGAGTAATAGTGACATTTGTATCAATATTATCAGTAGCAGTAACTAGTGTAGTATAATCAGGTATAACAGTTGTATTACAATCTAGTGTTTGATTTCCGACACAAGAGATTACAGGATCCTCAGTATCAGGGTTAGCAATAATAGTGATGTTACATTGTGAATCGTTCCCTGCATCATCAGTAGCTGTAAAAGTAACAGTCATCCCATCTATAAAAGGAGAACCAGCATTAGGGTTTTGAGTAATAGTAAGAGTATTATCACAATTATCCGTAGCAGTGATTAAAGAAGTATAATCAGGTAAATTATCACCAATATTAAGATTTTGATTTCCAATACAAGAGATCATAGGGTCTTCGGTATCAGCATTAGCAGTAATAATGATACTACATTGCGAACTGTTCCCAGCATCGTCAGTTGCTGTAAAAGTAACAGTCATCCCATCTGTAAAAGGTGAACCAGCGACAGGATTTTGAGTAATAGTGACATCTGTATCAATATTATCAGTAGCAGTAACTAGTGTTGTATAATTAGGTATAACAGTTGCATTACAATCTAGTG
The DNA here is from genome assembly GCA_947387485.1 of Aquimarina rhabdastrellae. GTDB lineage: Bacteria > Bacteroidota > Bacteroidia > Flavobacteriales > Flavobacteriaceae > Aquimarina. The sequence continues at coordinate 15,611 of CANDNT010000032.1, read as the reverse complement.
TTTGATTAGCTGGACAAGAGATTACAGGATCTTCGGTATCAGAACCATCAGAAACTACAAATGAACAAATAGCTTCTTTTCCAGAATTATCGGTTACTGTAATGGTAACAGTTTGTGTAATTAATGAAAGTGTTCCCGGTGTAGGTGATTGAACAATGTCAAGCATCGTATCGCAATCGTCACTTACGGTTAACCCTAAAGTATAATCAGGTAACGGTGTTCCTGTTACTAACGTTTGATTTGTTGGACAATCTGTGATTTCTGGTGGTTCTATATCAGAAATTTCTTGACCATAAAATACAAAAACGAAACCAGGGTCAGCATTTTGTTCAAAACGATATTCGCCAGCAGGAGCTCCTATAGCAATATCACCTAAACCATCATTGTTTAAGTCACCAACTCCTTTTGCTACAAGGTCAAAGGAATAACCAAGAGAATGATTGACAAATACATTAAGCTTTCTAATTAATGTAGAAGTGTTGGTTTGAATAACAGCATCCCAATCTGTTTGTCCAAAAACAATAGTATACCAAGTTCTATCTCCAATAATAAAATCATCGATACCGTCATTATCAAAATCACCAATAGTACTTAATGAAGATGGAGAACCAAAGGAGCTATTACTAACCTTAAACCCATTAATACCATCAAGAGTGTTAAGATCCAGTTGGTTAGAGAAAGAAGCTTTTCCGAAAACTATATAGTGAAAACCAAAACCAATCTCATTAAAACCATCATTATTGATATCCCCCATATTACTAATTCCTCTTGCAATAGATTCACTAGAATGAAAAACAGAAAAACCATTATTACCATTAAGAGAACTTATATTAAATGAAGAAGGGAAATTAGAATTTCTTCCAAAAACAACAAATTGTCTTCCTTCGTCTCCTGCAATTCCAATATCATTGATAGCATCACCATTAACATCTCCTAATCCAGAAACAGCATAGCCTATAGTGCCAGGTTCTGGAGTATCGGATACAATCACGAAACCATTTGTACCATTAATTTGATCAGGTGTGAGTATTCTTGGGAAAGGAGTAGAAGAACCATAGAGAATAAAGACTTTACCACCTTCACCATCTCTATCACCAGAACCTTCAACTAAAGCGATATCATCCAAACCATCTCCATTAATATCACCCAATGCATCAGAATCATAACCTATACGTTCATATTCATCAATACCTCTAACTATGAAACCGTTTGTACCATTTAAGGTGGAAAGTTGAAGAGTAGAAGGAAAACTTGATTGACCAAAAATGATAAAAGTATATCCGAGTTCTCTACCATCGTCTGTAGATGCAAAAACTTCTGTAGTAATAAAATCATCAATACCATCATTATTTAAATCTCCAGCAGGACTGATATTATAAGCAAAAGAAGGGCGACTTGTAGTTATAAAATCATTAGTAACTTTAAAACCATTAGTACCATTAAGTTGACTTAAATTAACTGTAGGAGGTAGACCCGATGCTGTACCATAAACAATATAAGCACCACCAATGATATCTTCACGATTTTGATCACCTGGATCCATAGGAGAACCATCATTACCTTGGGCTGCAATCCCAAAGTCATCAAAACCATCATTGTTAATATCACCTACGTTGGCAATATCAGTACCTGTATTGGCTTGTGGATGTTCACCAAAAATAATACTACCATTTGTTCCGTCAATTTCTGTAGTATTCATACGATTGGTACTACAATTCAAAGGCGGTGTATTAGGTGTTGGTTGAACTTCAAAACTACACGAATTAGTATTACCAGAGGCATCAGCAACAGTTAAAGTAACAGTCGTATTGCCTGTAAATAAGGTTCCTATAGGAGGAGTTTGAGTAATAACTAAATTTTGATTAAAAGTACAATTATCTTCAACATTAACTAATGCATATCTATAATCAGGAATTACTCCATTAAGTGGTAATTGTTGAGTAGAATTAGGACAGGTGATCTCTGGTGATATTGTATCGGTTAAACCATAAGTATTTCCAAAAACCACATGAGTATTACTTCTATAACTTCCTATAATAAAATCATTATAACCGTCATTATTAATATCTCTTAAGCCACTTAGGCTTGACACAAAACCAAAATTTAAGCGAACGTTGTTATAAATTTCATGACCTAAAGTTCCGTTTATTTGATTAGAGTTTAATGTAGGAGTGGGCGTATTTTGTCCATAGAGGATATGTACAGAACCTTTAGCTCCAACTCCTCTACGATTAGAAATAAGTAAATCATCAATAGTATCTTGATTGAGATCTTTAGCCAAACTTAGACGTTGACCTAAAGAAGAATTTTCTTCACTACCAGTAATGATAGTACTATTACTAGTATTAAAATCACTTATAGTATATAAAGAACTATAAGGAGTTGTTTTTCCATATACAATATAAACTCGACCATTATTTTCTAAAGAATTAGAATCTAAACTAGGTTCAGAAAACATAAAATCATCAATACCATCGTTATTAAAATCACCAGCACTATTGATAACAGAACCCAAAGAACTACCTGTTGTACTTTCGATAAGAAAGCCATTGGTACCATCTAATGAAGCCACGGGAAGTTGATTAGGGAAATTAGAATTTTGACCAAAAACAACCATTATTACGCCACTATTAGAAATACCATTATTATTATGGCGAGGAATACCAATCGCAAAATCGTTGATATTATCACCATTGATATCTCCAATATTTTCTATTACATCTTGATTACCAAGAGCTCTGGCAAAATTATGAGTAACAGAAAAACCATTAGAACCATTAAGAAAACTAATATCCATAGAAGCTATGGTAGATGAACCATAAATAATATATACGGATCTAAAAGAAGACGAAAAATTATTCCAATCTAAGATACCTATGTCATCGATTGTGTCTCCGTTGATATCTCCTAATGAAGCTAAGGCATAGCCAAGGTGAGTTCCAGTTTCTGTTGTAGAAATAACAATCCCATTAGTACCATTAATATCCGCTTTGGTATATAAAGGCATAAAACCACCTCCATTACGACCAAAAATAATGATTACAGCACCCATATTACTACTTCGACCATTATCTTGACCAATCATTACATCGTCGATTCCGTCATTATTGAAGTCACCAGCAGTACTTACAGTAGACCCCATATTTTCATGACTAGTAACCCCTCTTAGCGTAAAACCATTAGTACCATCTAGTGTATTAAGGTCAAAGTCGTTTAATGAAAAAGAATCACTTCCAAAAATGACATAAGCTTCACCAACTTCTTCAACACCTCCTAAGCTTACTTCGGGAGCACCAATTATAAAATCTTCAATTCCGTCATTATTAATATCTCCAGCATTCTTTGCTGAAGAACCTAAAAAATCATCAATATCCTTATAAGCAATATCAAAACCGCTAGAACCTTTAAGTGTAGAAACAGCAACTTCTGGACAGCCTTCTTCTGTGGTTTGTGAATAGCTGAATGAAGTAATAAAAAAAGTTAATAAAAGATATAATTTGGTAATGCGTTGATTATGAGTTTTTTTCTTCATATATGATAGAGGAATGTTGGGTTAATGCAAAATTAAAAGGTGACCGTAATGTGTGTATCCCTTTAATCAGGTGTTTTTTTATGAAGAGAATACCCCTGAAAACAGGGTATTAAAAATTAGTTGAGATAATACTAAAGTGAATAAAGAAAAAAATCTCTGATAGAGAAAGAGATAAGAGAAAAATAGAATGTAAAAAAGACTATGTTATAATAACTTATGATATAAGCTGGAAAGAAAAAAGGTAGCTCATATGAGCTACCTTTCTATATGTTTTATAAAATATGAGGTCTATAGAGTAGATGAATCTCCTAATAATTCAGCAATTTTAGCATCAAGTTGTGCACCTCTTAAGTTTTTTGCAATAACCTTACCGTCCTTGTCTAAGATGAAAGTAGCTGGAATTGATCTTACCCCATAAGCTTTAGCAATAGGCTCTTGCCAATATCGTAAGTTTGAAATGTGATTCCAACTCAATTGATCGTCTTCTATAGCTTTAACCCAATGTGCTTTGTTTTTATCCAAAGAAACACCAATAATATTTAAACCTTTATCATGATACTCATTATATAGTTTAACAACATTAGGGTTTTCGATACGACAAGGCTTACACCATGAAGCCCAAAAATCAATAATAGTGATTTCTCCCATAGCTTGCTTTAAAGAAAGAGGAGTCCCTTCTGGTGTAGGAGCAGAAAAATCTGAAGCAACGCTACCTATATCAATAGCACCAATAGATTGAGAAATTGTATTAGCAAGTAATTTACCTAGACGAGAGTTCTTTACAGAAGGATCTAGATTAGTATATACAGTATTAGCTTCTTTTGCAGGAGCTAACTTTAAATTCATTACATCAGCAAGAGCGATAATAGCCATTAATTCTGATGGATTCTCTTTGGCTAACTGAATTCTAAAATCTTTTTGTTCGATTTTTAAAGCAGCTTGTTTTTCGCGTATACCAGGAAGCTTTTCAGTCTCTTTTAAGCGAGAAGCTATAATATAATCGTTATTTAATTTTTGTAAGTCCTGAGCAATTTGATTTTTTTTCTGATTGTAATCAAAAAATAGCTTATTTCCCTTACCACCATTAATAATAGAAGATCTAAGACTATCCTTATAAATAGTCATTTGTATAGGAGTGTTTTCTGCTACATAAACTACATTACCACCAGCATTTTTAAATGTTAGATAATGAAAATCTTTCTGCTCAACAAGAGGTAAAGATGCACTGAAACTATTATTTGAAACAACTGCAGAGTCAATGATAATAGGTCTGTTTGAACTACTTAAAGAATTTACATAAATCGTTTGTCCATCCTCAAAACCAATTGCTTTACCAGAAATCTGATATCCTTGTTTAGTTTCTTTTTCTTGGCAAGCCAAAGCCAAAAGAGCTAAACCTAAAAGCGCTATTTTTTTCATTATTTTTTAATTTTTCTAGGACAGTAAAATTAGAGAATCCTTTGGATATAGCCTAAATAATAATTTTAAAATATAATTAAATGTTAATCCTTACAAAGAAAAATTATATTCCGTATTTTTGTATGTTGAAGATAAAAGGGAAAGAAAGAAATGAATTTAATTAAGCAAGAGTTTCCTCTTGATGTAGTGATAAGTTTCAAAAAGTTTTTTGATTCTTATCGAGATCATCTCAATAGTGAAAATTCACTATTGAAAGCTCGTGCGCAGCAAATTTTGGATATTGTAGCAGCTTATCCTGAGCTAGAAGAAGGCTTACAAACAGAAGAAGAAATAAGCAAGTTTTTACCAGAAATAGAGTTAATTCTTGAAGATTCATTTTCTAGTATATTACAACAAAATGAGATTAAGGTAGCTACAATACCGTTTAGTAATATCGTTTTAAAATCAACCAAACGATACAAAAATATTATAGCTGCTGCAGGAAAAGATTTTGAACCTACAATCAAAAATCTTGATAGCGAACATCATTACATCATGGGGTGTAGTATAGTTTTAGGATTATACTACGGATTTAAAATAGATTTTAAACGACCATTTTTTTATGACATACCTGATGCAGAAGGTATGATGAGATATTATCGCATTTTATATAATGCAGATTTTATTGAAATAGCCAAAACAACTAAAGCAAAAGAAATAACAGAAGCCGATGTAGAAATTTTACTTGATAATTTTGAGAATATAGAAATTTGGAAAGAAAAGTTTCCTCCAGGAAGCTGGATAATGAAAGGTATTGTTATAGCGAATATGTATGACGCTACAGCCGAAGTTTCTATTTCTGAGCTAAAAACAAGTTTATTGAGATATGATAAGGATGATCATGATTTTGTATCTCAATTTCAAAGTGTTTTTAGAACAATATTTAATTTACCAGAATTAAAATTCGGATATACCTTATATAACGAAGAGGATAAGGTTTTTGAAAAAGTGCCAGTGAATAATATGGAAAGTTATTTGCTGAATCACGAAACTTCTGTTTGTTGTAAAGAAGCGCTATGTCAAGGAAGTTATGAACACTTATTTGGAGAGAATACATATTTTCCAATCTCAGATATAGATAAAGCACATAGAGAATATCCAGAGATAAGTTTATACAAAAGCTTAAAAGATCAAGGAATAAAGAGTGCTATTTTTGCACCAATATCTCATGAAGGAACTTTATTAGGTGTATTAGAATTAGTCTCGCCTAATAAACATGAACTCAATAGTATTAATGCCAATAAACTTGAAGATGTAATACCATATTTATTAGATTCTGTATTACAAAATAAATCAAAAGCTGAAGATGAATTAGAATTGATAATTCAAGAGGAGTGTACTTCAATTCATCCAAGTGTTTATTGGAAATTTAAAAGAGAAGCTAAGCGTATCTTTAATGAAAGATCAGAAGGTAAATCTGTAGCATTTAAAGAAATTGCATTTGAAAATGTTTATCCATTATATGGACAGATTGATATAAAAGGTTCGTCTGAAGCTAGAAATAAAGCAATTCAAAGAGATTTAGAATTGCAATTGATTTACATCGCAGCTATATTAGACGAAGTTATAAGGCATGAAGAGCTTCCTATCTATCAACATTTACAATTTAGAATTCAGAAAAATCTAGCTAATATACAGAAGCAACTTCAAGTTGATAGTGAGCAGGCGATATTAGATTTTATACGTAAAGAAATAGATCCATTACTACCATTCTTTAAAAACAAGAATCCAGAATTAAAGAAGTTAGTAGAAACATATACAACCTCTTTGGATCCTCAAATTAAAATGATTTATAAGTACAGAAAAGACTATGACGAATCTGTAATGCAGATTAATAAAAGAATGGCTTCTGTATTAGATAAAAAACAAGAAGAGGCACAGCAGATGTACCCGCATTATTTTGAGCGATTTAAGACTGATGGAGTAGAGCATAATATGTATATAGGAGAATCTATAACTCAAGAAACAAGTTTTAACAAACTGTATCTATATAACTTGAGATTATGGCAGTTACAAGTTATGTGTGAGATGGAGAATGAATACTATCAATTTAAGAAAGAATTGCCTTTAGCACTAGATGTAGCATCAATGGTATTAGTATTTAATGCTTCTTTATCTGTTCGATTCCGTATGGATGAAAAACGTTTTGATGTAGATGGAACCTATAATGCAAGATATGAGGTTGTTAAAAAACGTGTTGATAAAGCACATATAAAAGGTACAAATAAACGAATTACAGAAAAAGGAAAATTAGTCATCGTATATTCTCAACGTACAGACGAAGTAGAATATATTAAGTATATCAATTTCTTACAAGAGAAAAACTATTTAGATAGTAAAATAGAAGTTGTAGAACTTGACGATTTACAAGGAGTTACAGGACTTAAAGCACTACGAGTAAATATTCTTTACCATAATAATGATGATAAAGAATATTATACGTATGAAGATCTTTTAAAAGAACTTAATTAAATAGTTAAGAAAGCAAAAACAAAAGATCCAACAGATATGATGATTCCAATCATAAAAACGGTATAAGTGATCCTAAGGATTTTATATTTTCTATGAAGTACTTTTCCTAGAAAATATAAATCCTTAATCATTGTATCATAGATATACTCTTTATCATCCATTAGATCATGCATAGCATTTTTATAATCTAATAATGGCATTTTATGGAAGTTACCAAAGAATAATAGATTTACTTTCTTCTCTTCAATTTCTTTTCTTGTAAAAGAACCACTGGTAACATTAGGACGTGTAGCAAGGATAGATAAAACCATCGAGACAATACTAAACGTAATAAAAATCACTGTAGGTATAATAAGATATTGATTAGAGGGATTATCTAATTTTGGTATAAGATTAGACAAGGCCAAAGAGATTACAATGGTATTGACAGATAAAAGAATATTGGCTTTGGTATCTGCTATATCACTTAACTTTAAGTGATTTCTTAAGGTAACTCTAAAAAGTGTTTGTATTCCTTTTTCTGGATTAGTGTCCTTGAGTTCAGCCTTTATTTTCTTTTCTCTTTTTTTATTTTTTTCTTTTTTCCTTCGTTGTTGTTCTTCTAGCATTCGAGCTAAATTTTCTTCTTTTTTTGGTTGCCAATGTTGGATAGCATAATCAGTATAATATTGATGTTTATTCATAAACATATCAATATTTTCTTTGAGCCATTCTTTTTTAGAAAAGTCTTTAATACCACATAGTTTCATTTCTTCTTTTAGAAATTCACTAGTTTCTTCATAATATTCTTTCGCAAAATGAGAAGCATCTGCATCACGTATAATTTTTTCTAATAAAGTAGAAGGAACACTATCCATTTTGGTGGCCATGATACAGGCAGATATTTTATTAATAAGAGCCGTATCAATGTTTTGTTTACTTAAAAAATCCTTAGCAATAACAACACTCTTTTCTTCGTGATTTTCACCACCTTGAATATACCCAGTGTCATGAAGAAGTGCAGTAAGTAACAACACTTTTTCATCTTCTATAGAAATAGTGATGTTATCAATGATTTCTTTTGTACTTTTAAATACTCTTTTGGTATGAGTATAATTGTGATAAATGCATTTTTGTGGTAACTTTTCAGCAAAGAGATCAGCAACAAATTTATCAGTTATTTCAATTATAGATGACATATCTGGGGATTTTATCGAAACAAAATAATAAAAAAAATTGACTGTAAAACAATATGAGTAAAGATTACTTATTTATAAGCACGATTATAGCTTTAATATGCTCTGCTTGTGCTACCTATACACCTCAATATAAAAACAATCAATTTGATTATAAAACAAAAGGGAAAACGGTTGAAAGATCATTTTATTTGATTGGGGATGCAGGAAATGCAAAAAAAGATAACTTAACGGAAGGATTAGAATTACTGAAAAAAACATTAGATACTGTTACGACAGCTAACAATTATGTTTTGTTCTTAGGAGATAATATTTATCCGTCTGGAATGCCTAAATCTAAACATGAAGAAAGAGAGATAGCAGAAGGAAGAATTGAAGCACAATTACAAGCAATTAAAAATTTTAATGGAGAAGTACTCTTTATTCCAGGAAATCATGATTGGTATTCAAATGGAGTAAAAGGATTAAAACGAGAAGAAGAGTACATAAGAAAACAAATAGATAAGAAAAATATCTTTTTACCTTCAAAAGGATGTCCATTAGAAAGTATAGCTGTTAGTGATGATATTCAATTACTAGTTATTGATTCACAATGGTATTTGGCAAATTGGGATAAAAACCCAACGATGAATGATGATTGCGAAATCAAAACAAGAGAAAAACTCTTTTTAGAAATTGAAGGAGAATTTAAAAAGAATACAGAAAAAACAGTTTTAGTAGCATTACATCATCCATTAATAACATATGGACCACATGGAGGTAAGTTTAGTGCTGGTAAACATTTATTTCCTTTAAAAGAAAAAATACCTATGCCTGTGTTAGGTACATTAGTAGCACAGATAAGAGCACAAGGAGGAGTGTCTCCACAAGATATAAGTAATGAACATTATAATGCTTTTATAAAAAGACTTTCAACAATGGCCAGAAGTAACAAAAAAGTGATTTTTGTTTCTGGACATGAACATTCCTTACAATACAATATAGATAATGGATTACATCAGATCATTTCTGGTTCTGGTTCCAAGAAAAGTGCAGTTGCGTTAGGAGCTTATGGTAAGTTTGCATATCCAGATCAGGGATTTGCTGTAGTTGATGTATTTACAGATGGATCTTCTCAAGTAAGATTTTATGGAAGTAAAGAAGGTAAAGCTAGCTTGGTATATAGCTCAGAGATCTATGCCAAAGATGAATATGAACAAAAGAACTATGATGTTACAAAGGAAAAGTATGTGATATCTAGTGTTTATAACAAAGAGAAAACAGAAAAGTCTAAAGGTTATAAAAAAATCTGGGGAAATCATTACAGAACTGTTTATGGAACAGATTTAAAAGTACCTGTAGCTACATTGGATACACTTATGGGTGGGGTATCTATAGATAGAAAAGGAGGAGGACATCAAACTAGATCATTACGATTACTTGATAAAGATGGAAGAAGGTATAGTTTAAGAGCTGTTAAAAAGAGTGCAACGCAATTTTTACAAAAAGCAGCATTTAAGAATACCTATTTAGAAGATAATTTTAATGAAACATTCACAGAAGATTTACTATTAGATTTTTATACATCGAGTCATCCTTTTGCAACATTTGCTGTAGGAACTATGGCAGATGCAATAGGAGTGTATCATGCAAATCCTCAATTGTTATATATCCCTAAACACAATGCTTTAGGAAAATATAATGCAGAGTTTGGGGATGAATTATATATCCTAGAAGAACGACCAGGAAAAGAGTTTACAGATGTAGCTTCATTTGGTAAACCAGATGATATTGAGAGTACCGATGATATGATAAAAAAATTGCGTAAAAATGAAAAATACGCGATAGATGAAAAAGCATACATAAAAGCCAGATTATTTGATATGATTTTGGGCGATTGGGATCGCCATTCAGATCAATGGAGATGGGCTCGATTTGAAAAAGATGATAAAGAATATTATAGACCAATTCCTAGAGATAGAGATCAGGTATTCTCAAATTATGATGGAAAATTAATAGATGTAATCAAATTTTTAATTCCGCTTACGCGAAAGTTTCAAGAATATGACGCTGAGTTAAAGAATGTAAGATGGATTAATGAATCAGGGATTCGTTTAGATAGAGCATTTACATCAGGTTCAAATAAAGAAGTATGGAAAAAACAAGCAGCTTATATTCATGAGTATTTAAATGATGAAACTATAGACAAAGCTTTTGATGAAATTCCTAACGAAGTTCAAAACGAAACTCTTGAACAAATAAAGAAATACTTAAAAGCAAGAAGAGATCATATAGAAGAAATAGCAGAACGCTACTATGATTATATGGCAAAACAAGTTATCATTAGAGGAACTGATAAAGATGATTTTTTTGAAATTATAAGAGAAGACAATAAAACAATCATTAAAATATCAAGAATTAAAAATGGGAAAATAGAATCTCCATTTTATCAACGAACAATCAATGCAGGAGAAACCAAAGAAATATGGGTTTATGGATTAGATGATGATGATAAATTTAAAGTAAGTGGAAAAGGAAAGAATACTATTAGAGTTAGAATTATAGGAGGACAAGATCAAGATGAATATCTTATTGAAGATGGGAAAAAGATTAAAATCTATGACCACAAAAATCAAGATAACATAGTTAAAGAAAAGAATGGAGCAAATGTAGTATTTACAAATAGGTATAATTATAATACTTATGATTATAATAAGTATATCAGTAAAACTAACACGATAATTCCTTTTGTAGGGTTTAATCCAGATGATGGATTTAATGTTAATATTACAGATACTTATGTGATTAAAGGATTTAAGAATTCACCATTTCAAAGTAGACATAAGATAAGAGGAGCTTTCTATTTTGCAACAGAAGGATTTGATCTTTCTTATCAAGGAGAATTTGCTGACGTTTTTGGAAATTGGAATCTTCAAGCTGAAGCATTATATACTAGCCATAACTTTACACAAAACTTTTTTGGATTTGGAAATAGTACAATAAACCTAGATGATGAAAAAGGCTTAGATTATAATAGAGTAAAAACGAGTATTATCTCAGGAGCATTGGGTATCACAAAGAATGGATATTATGGTGATAGAATTACAATAAAAGCAATGTTAGAAGGTATAGAAATTGATGCAACAGAAGATCGTTTCTTAACAACAGATCCAGTTTTTTCAAGTACAATAAGAGATGATTTCTTTGAGAGAATGTATTTTGGAGGGTTAGAGCTAACTTATGGTTATGAGAGTTTTGATAATAGAGTGAACCCTACAAGAGGAATGACATTTCATGTAAAAACCGAAACAAAAGTTAATGTAGAAAATACACATCAAGCTTATGGATATCTCAATCCACACTTAGGGTTTTATAATGCATTGACACGAAATAAAAAACTGGTATTAAAAACAGATGTAGATGCTCAAATTCTAGTAGGAGATGATTATGAGTTTTATCAAGCAGCTCGATTAGGAGGCGATAATGGATTAAGAGGATTTAGAGAACAACGATTTGCTGGTAGAAGTGCTGTAGTATTTAATGCAGATTTAAGGTATAGTTTTAATAAATTCAAAACAGGTTTATTACCATTGCAATTTGGAGTTTATGGAGGGTATGATTATGGACGTGTATGGCTTGATGATGAAGATTCTAATCAATGGCATGATTCTGTAGGAGGAGGGTTTTGGATAAATGCAGTTGACGCAGTTTCTGGACAATTAGGAATTTTTAATTCTGATGAAGGAACTAGGGTGTCTTTTGGATTTGGAGTTGATTTTTAATCAAAAAAACTAATAAAAAAAGCAAACAAAAAAGGATTCATATTACTAATATGAATCCTTTTTTGTTTAAAAATAGAAGTATAATAAAAATGTTTAAAAGCTTATAAGAGAGTATTATATAAGAAAAAAGCCCCTTTTTAGATCGATAAATAAGATATTTTATGAAAATAATATTATTTGTAATTGATTTGGTAATTCGTTGTATTCTAGTTTTTTATGTTGCTTTTTGCGAGAGAATAAATTTTAGTAGGATAATATAATATAGTTAGATAGGTTTTTTATTATTATAATATATGATTTTGAATGTATATTTGTTACCCCCTAGACATTATTAACAAAAACTAACTAACTTGATGCTCAAACACACAATCACATTTTTATTACTACTTTACTCATGCGCTATTTTTTCACAAGGTGAAGCCAATAATTGGTATTTTGGAAATAGAGCTGGGATAACTTTTAACGGTGGCGGAGCTCCTACAGCATTAACAGATGGACAATTAAGAGCTACAGAAGGAGTTGCTACTATATCTAATCAAAGCGGAGATTTATTATTTTATACTAATGGCTTAGAAGTATGGAATAGGAATCATGACGTGATGCCTAACGGAACAGATCTTACAGGTAATGATTCAAGTACACAATCAGGAGTAATTGTTCCTCATCCAGGAGATCCTAATTTATATTTTTTGTTTGCAAATAAACAAGATAATTCACAACCTATACTTCAGGGGTTTAGGTATAGTATAGTTGATATCAGGTTAGATGGAGGATTAGGCGATATTGTAGCAGGACAAAAAAATATATTATTACATGATGGGTCTTCAGAAAGATTAACAGCTGTTCAACATATTAATGGTAAAGATATATGGATGATAGCTTATAGTAGAGATCAGAGGAAATATTTTACATATTTAATAACAGAAACAGGATTAGATCCTAATGCAGTAGAGTCGCCAATAGGAATGGTTTTAGGTAGACACACTAGAGGATATATGAAAGCTTCTCCAGATGGAACAAAATTAGCAATTGCACATGATGCAGCAGGGAATGAGTTTGAATTGCTAGATTTTGATAGAACTACAGGTATAGTAAGTAATCAAATGCCTGTAAGAGAATCTGATATAGATGTATTAAATATTCCGTCAGGTAGTGGTATTGGGCATAGACCTTATGGAGTAGAATTTTCGCCTAATGGTGAATACCTATATATAGCTTTTGAAGCCGGAGGTATTTATCAGTTTGATGCTTCTCAAACTACAGCTTCAGGAATTATAAGTACAGGAAGAAAAGTAAGTAGAGGAGGAGGGAGATTCAAAGCACTACAATTAGGTCCAGATAGAAAAATATATTCAGTAAGATCGGGTGATGGTACTCTAGGAGTAATACATAACCCTAACTCACCCGCTGCCGGAATTAATTATGAACATAATGCTGTAGATTTAGGCGGTTTTAGAACGGGTAGAGAAGGTTTACCAAACTTTATTCAAACTTTCTTTGAGATAGATATAGATGCAAGAAATTTATGTCTAGGAGATGATACAGAGTTTGAATTGAATAGAGAAAGTATAGTAACTTCTGTAGAATGGGATTTTGGAGATGGTTCTGCAATTTCTACAGATATTAGACCAACGCACCAATATGCTGCTGTAGGAGATTATACAGTGACAGCTACAGCTATTTTAGGTACAGATACAGAGGTGTATACAACTACAATAACCATTTATGATTTACCAGTAGCTAATGCCGCTACGAACTTATCTGTTTGTGATGGGAGTCCATCTGATGGTATAGCAGATTTTAACTTAACGATTAAAGATGCCGAAATTTTAGGTAGTCAAAGTGATACAGAATATGTAGTTAGGTATTATATAAATCAAACAGATGCAGAAAATGCCGAAAATGAGATTACCGGAGTGTTTACCAATACTTCTAACCCTCAAACCATCTATGCTAGAATTCATAATCGTAATAGTTTTACGTGTCATGATATTACCACGTTTGATTTAGTAGTATCCGGAGAAGCAACAATTGGAGCTTTAACAGATTTTGTTTTATGTGGTAATAACAATAATGCTGTATTTGATTTATCAGAGAAAGATACTGAAGTATTAGGTAGTCAAAACGCTAGTGATTTTGCAATATCTTATTATGAAAGTGAAGCAGATGCAATTGCTAGACGCGATGCTATAGCTGATCATACTTCTTATACTAACACGAGTAATGGGCAAATGATTTATGCTCGTATCGAAAGTAGTACAGATCAAAACTGTTTTAACACAGGGTCGTTTGCGTTACAAGTAAGTCAAGAGCCAAGGATAGCTAATTTAACAGTGTTAACTTTTTGTGGAAATGGAAATGCAGCTAATTTTAACTTAAGAGATAAGGATACCGAAATCTTAGGAACTCAAAATGCTTCAGACTTTGAAATTACTTATCACAACTCAAGTGATGATGCAATGAATGATGCTAATGTTATTGCTAATCCAGAGGCTTATTCTGCTCAAAGTAGTGAAGAAATCCATGTACGTATAGAAAATGCTACCAATGCTGCTTGTTTTGAAATAGGAAGCTTTAACCTGATGATTTCTCAAACTCCAGTGATAGCTTCTGCACCTTTGGCATTGGATAATTGCGGAACTATGGGGGTAGCTACTTTTAATTTAAGAGAGAATGACGATGAAGTGTTAGGTAATCAAACAGCTACAGAGGTGACAATAACCTATCATACTTCTAGTGATGACGCTATGAATAATGTAAATGCCATCGCTACGCCAGAAAATTATACTAGTCAACAAGACGGAGAAGAGATTTTTGTACGTATAGAAAACAATACGAATACTGTATGTTTTGCTACCGATAGTTTTATTTTAAATGTATTTGAAATCCCTACAGCAGGAACAGTAACTGATTTAGAATTATGTGATGCCAATGCGGATGTAATTAATTACGATTTAAGTTTTAGTTTCCCTGAAATTTTAGGAACACAAGATGCTTCGCAATTTGATATCAGTTTTTATAGCACACAAGCAGATGCAGATGCTAGAACAAATGAATTAGAACTAACTCAAGAAACATCAGAAGCGAGTACTGCAATTTTTGCACGTATAGAAAACATAGGTAATACTGCCTGCTTCCAAACGACTTCGTTTAACATCTTAAAAAGAGAATCTCCAGTATTAACCATTGCAGATGATGTATTTATTTGTCCAG
>CANDNT010000031.1 GCA_947387485.1 Aquimarina rhabdastrellae | reverse complement strand
AGGGGGCACTGATAGTTCTAAAATATTAATATCTTTAGAAGATATAACAGACTAGAACTATCAGGTTCTACTCTACTGGTGCATTAAAAAATGACGTAGATGAAGCTTTTTGGAAAGTTTAGAAATAAAAAAAAGGTAATAGATGAATCGCCTGAATTAAAAAGAGGTGAATTCAAGAAAATACTATTACCAATTATGGAAAAACATTTTCCTGATTTTCAATTTACTTCCTATAAAAATCAGTATTACTCGTTTCAGCGAACGAGACTGATTGATGACCTGAAAGTATTCGAGAGTTTTGATATAGGATTTACTTTAAAGGATAAATTTTGCACTTGCTCTGTATCGTCAAGACTTAATCCATTCTTCATTGACACTAGTGGATACAACACTGGTTGGATTAATCCTCATTGTAATTTAATTATTCTAAAACGAGGCACAAGAATTACTCCACTTGAAGAAGCTTATTATTATCATAATAGCCGAATTGAGACCACGACAAGAGTAATCAATGAAATTGTTTCGGATTTAGAAAAATACGGAGTGGCATTTCTGAATAATCAAATGAATAATTTAAATACGAATCCATTAATTGTTGAGGGTTTGAGATTATTCAAATCACTTAACCTTGATGCTGCGGAGTTAAAAAAAGAGATTGAATCAGAACAAAGAGTAAATGGACATGTAATCACAAGGCTCAAGCACCCGGTCTATAAAGAACTTAAAGAGTCTTTACAGAAATTATATGGAATATCAAGAGAAAATAGAAAAGAGATTCCAAGGCTTGCTTACGAGCTGATTGAAATGATAATTTATAAGGAAAAAACGCCACCACAACAAGGTGTATAATGCATGCAAAGCACGCACCATACATTAAACGTTAGCATTAATTAGCAAAGCCTGAATGTTAGGAATTGAAAAATATGAGTTGAATTACCTCAATAGCATTGAGGAGGTGAAAAAACTGCATAAAAAAACTTTTAATCAATTGATTGGAAAGTCAATTGACTCGTATTTTGTTCAATGGAACCAAAATGAAAACAATTGGAACGAAGATGGTCCAATAATTTTGCTAATTGACAAAAAACAATATGAATTTACGGCGTATCAATTAGAATATAGTTTGACTATTGATAAAATTGACCAGACTGATAAGTTAGACTGGTATGGATCGGGAAATGAAATGCCACTGGAGTGGACTAAAAATGCTTTTGAAAATATTAATTCAATACTCAATAAACCGATAACCAAAATTTACGGACTTGAATATGGACAAGAATCGAGTTTTCATATTGTTGGCTTTGAGTTTGAATTTGAGGAAGTAAGTGATTGTCTGCATATATCAAATGGACTTGATTGTAATACAATGAAACTTTACAGAACTGTACCAAATGATAGAAATAAACGAATTGAAATAAAAAAATGATAACACAGGTAATCGTTGCACAAGTCAATAATTATAAAATATAAAGAAGAAGAAAAGCTCTTTAAAAGGGTTTTTCTTATGAGATAAGGATATTTAATTGATAAAATTAAAGTTCCTTAAAAGAGATATAATACGCTCCTAATTCAACATATAGAGATTTATAACTAGGTGTTTTGATTTTAGCAATACTCTTGCTCAGATTTTTAGAGAATTTCAAGTATTTTTTGAGATTATATGCAATAGCAGAAAGCATCATCACCTTACTGGCTTGTTGTATACCTATAGTATTGATCTTTCTCAATTCCATAAATTGAGTTAGCGTTCCAAAGACTAGTTCAACTGTACTTTGCCTTTTTCGCTTCATATATTTTCCTTTCTTGCTATGTACTCTAGTTTTATTTCGTTCGTATTGTTCACGATAATAGGTTACAGAAAACTTCTTTTCTTTGGCTGTTTTTCCTAGACATGGTAAAGCTAATGGGCAGTTTTTGCATTGTTTAGAAGAACTACGATATTCTTTCTTTTTAGTTTGCGTCCGATAATCCAAAAATACTTTCTTAAAAGGAATAACCTCTCCCTTAGGACATAGATAATGATCTTGTTCTTTTATATAAGAAAAGCCATCAGGACCACCTTTATATGTTCCATGAGGAGGTATGTAACTATAAATTCTTCTTTGCTCTAAAAAAGCATAAACTTCTCCACTACTATAGCCTGTATCTGCAATAATATTCTCCCAAACAAAGCCTTGTTTCCATAGGCGTTTGTGCAATCTAGAAACTATATCTTCTAGACATTGATTATCTTTTTTATCAGCATGATAAGCCTTTATATCTATAATTACATGATGAGCTGTATCAACACTAAGTTGACTACTATAATTGAGCTTTCTTGCTTTACCAGGTTTTACACTAATTCTAGCGTCAGGATCTGTAGGACTATAATGTGTTTTATTGCTTGTATAGCGACTTCTCTTATTATTGGAGCCTTGACGTTGATTTTGATCTTTAGCCCATTTTTTATTTCTAGCAGTTATACTATTTAATTCTTTGGCATTAGTTGTGATTGTTCTTTGCTGTAAAGTAGCTTTATTTTCTTTAGCTTTTCTAAAAACCTCTTTATCTCTATTACTAATATGTCTGATCTTGGTTAAATGAACATCTAATTCATTAGCAGGAACTTTTAATTCTACAGAATCCATACTAGCATTAGCTTTTATGGGAGCTGAGTCTATGGCTTGAGTATGTCCGCTGACCATATCCTTGTCCACACACAAGGTAAGTATATGAGTAAAGACTTGCTCAAAAACTGCTTCAGGAAAAAGCTGTCGAGTACGACTGATTGAAGAATGTCAAGGAAGCTGTTCATCTAGATCATAATCTAAAAAGTAAAGAATATCTAATCGCATACTACAATGCTCAATAAGCTTACGATCACTAATGATATTTTCTAGATAACCTACTAAACACAATTTGAAAAATACTAAAGGATCAATACTTTTTTGACCACTACTGCCATAAAACTTTTTAGTACTGTCATATAAAAAATCTAAGTGGATAACTTCTTTTAATCGACGATAGAAATTTGTTTTGGCTATACGATCACTCAATTGAAAATAAGTGAATAGTTTTTCTTGATAAATCTTCTTGCCTTGCATACATCAATTTACGAAATAATACTATTTTTATCTAATACTTGTGCAACAGGCACAATGTATAACCGCAATTATGGTGGATTCGGACGTAGTCGAATCCACCATAATTGCTAACGTCTGTTCTAAATCGAAAATTAATTTAACTTTATCCCGTAACTGACGGTTATACGAGACCGTTGTATTGCATTCTGACTAAAACAAAATGAGATTATTCAAAAAAGAAAAATATAAAATTCAATATTTTCTTGATGGAATGGAGTTTGACGGTTCTGATGACTGTAATTATTTCTGTGAATTAACAAGAATGGATAAAGAGGCTACGAAATCTGCTCTCTGTTTTAATAAGTTAACATTTGATAATAAAACAAACAAATTAATCAAAAAGGAAAGATTCTGGGAAGGAAAATTAGATAAAGAAATTCCCTTAACGGATAGTGAAAAAAAATTCCAATTTATTGATTTTGTAATAAAAACACCTGGTCATTTAATGACTGATTCCGAGGGGATAAATTATTTCGGTGGTGATTCTCCCGAAAATCTAATAATACCCAAATTAAATGGAACAACGGTTAGCTATTTAGGAATGATTAGTAAAGAAGAAAAATCATTTGATTGGCTTGACTTTGATTTACATTTAGTCTGCCCTACTTTTTTGGATTTTTCTGAACCAATAAGTATTGACTATTCAAATCCAGATAAACCAATATTTATTGATATAGATCAGATAGAAAATAATGATTTCTGTGATTTGGAAGCAATGAAAAATATTGACCCGTATGCATTCTATACAAAACAAAATTTTTCTTTTAGAAAGACCAATAAAAGAAATGTAGTTGAAAAATCGATAGAAGGATATTTTGGAATTCCTGATTGGGATCACGAACCTTTTTTACCTTATTGTTCGAAAACTGGAAAGAAGATGAAGTTTATATTAAACACTGTTTGGATAAATTCTAAACTTGTAACTGAAATTCCAGATTCTATTAATCAAGGAGGAGATTCTGATTTATTTTTCAGTGATGGTAATTTGCATATCTTCTTTCAACCTGAATCGAAAGTATTGACTTATTTTGCTCAATACTCTTAAAAATAATAACGCAATACAACAAGATGTAAAAATGCATTAAAACGCATTTTAAACAAACAGTTAACGCTACTCCACTCTATATCTTGACTAAATAACTGAATTGATAACTTAGACTGGAATCGTTGAAAACAATTGGACAAAACTCTGACTGAAAAAAGTATAATTCTTTTGGGTAAGATTTTTTAAAATTTGGAACTATTAAATAAGAACAAGGCATACTTGCTGCAAAACAGCACTTGTAGCTATAAAATATAACAACGTGTATAGTTCATTGCATCGGAATTTCATGCTGAAATTCTCTCGTAGCTGAACTTAGATTTTAGCTTTTTACTATTTTAGTAAATGCAACAAACCATACACAAAAAGTTGTAAGTAATTCTCAAAAAAATGGAAAAAGCAATTGGTATTTTGATACCTATAGAAAATGATTATGTTGAAAGCCCTAACATTATATATTCTGATGATTTAGACTCAATTTGTTTTCCTACAGAGGATGAAAAATATGGACGAATCACTTTTGAAAAGTTAGATTCTTTAAGAGTTTCTCGAGGTGAATATATCCCTTACGAATGGGATTGGAAAGAAGATGAACCATATTATTGGGTTTATAAAATTGAGAATTCTAATTGGTTAAAAGAACGCTATACTTACGAAAAGAAACATTACGGAGATTGTTACGGGTTCGGTGGAGATGTAAATGAAATGTTGACTGACTTTAGTCATTATTTGTTTAAATTTCACGATGAATTTATAGAAGTCATATCGAGAGGTTTTTGGTTTGAAAAAGATGAAAAGCCTTTAATTAATCAACCTATTTTAAATAGTCATCCTAATTTAAAAATCAATAGCAGTAATTCTGAAATTTTGAAAATCAAAAGAGTTAACTGTAAAATAGTAAGGAATGAACTTCCTTTAGAAAACATTGAAGTAAATAGCAAATTCCACAGACAAAGACTTTTTGAGTTCTATAAAGAAGATGCTAAAAATGAATTCTCAGAAATATTTACAGTTTATATATTTCAACGAAATCAAGAAACGCATAGTTGTATAAGTGGATTTTTTGGAAAAGAAATATTCGTAAAAAAAGGAATTATTACAATGGAGGAAATAAGACCATTTCTGAAAAATGAAATAAAATAAAACTACTTACAACATTGGTAACTCTTGCACAAGTCAATAATTATAAAATATAAAGAAGGAAAAAAACTCTTTAAAAGGGCTTTTCTTATAAGATTAGGAACTTTAATTGATAAAATTAAAGTTCCTTAAAAGAGATATAATACGTTCCTAATTCAACACATAGAGATTTATAAATAAGTGTTTTGATTTTGGCAATACTCTTACTCAGGTTTTTAGAGAATTTCAAGTATTTTTTGAGATTATACGCAATAATAGAAGAAGCAAATATTCTACTAATCGAAAGCAATAATTTTGGTTACACCTATCACTAGGCTAAAATTCTAGGAGTACATCAAATGTTTGATAATGTATCGAAATGTATTTTTACTAAAATGTAAGTGCTTGATTTATAGTATAAAACAAAAAGTCGCTTCATTTTAATAACCCGGAGGTCACGGGTTCAACTCCCGTTCTCGCTACTAATTAAAATTAAACCACTGAATTTCAGTGGTTTTTGTTTTTATAAAACCTCTATTTTACTGAGATAATCAGCAAAACCCTCGGGATTGTAAAACGACTACTCCATTATTTTAAATAACATAAAATCAATAAGATATATCTGGTGGTGGTTATTAGTATTACTCTACTGTACACTTTTTATGTACACCTTTTGTTTAAATTGACGTATTTTGAAGACTTAAAATTTTACTTCTGAATATCAATTACTATTATTAACAATCAAAAAGCCCTTCCCTAACCTCTAACTATTCATTCACTTATTCAAAGAACAATATAGATTTAAGATATGTTCAGATTTTGTTGAGACATAGTTGTATAAGAAACAGAAATTTACACACAAGTCGCTCTTAATAACTTTAAATCAATTAGAAATCCACTAGATTTGGGAAAAATATAATAGATATATAGTTACCATGGTAACTATATATAATTGTTGTGTGGCATTAAAAACAGAAAATGGATTGGGAACAAGTAGATAAAGTACTCAAAGAACTAATAAACAATAAGTCAGACATCCGCAGCGGTTATGACCAGATTAAGCAGGTCTTGACCGACAACGACCTGCCTTCCTTAGACATTGATACAGACAGGTTAAAAAAGGAATTCAATGACTGGCTTATAGAAGTGATTGAAAAAGAACCAATACCGAAAAATATTAAGTCCATTTATTTCGGACTTGCAACTATGTCGTTTCCAGAGATTGATAACGGTAAAGAAAAAACGACTGCCTACATTGCTGGTTCAAAATTGACACCTTCAGAAGACGCAGACTGGGCTTGTGATACAGAATATTTTCCGAACAAACGATATGTTTTATTTGCCGACTTTGAAAAAATAGACGTAATGATAAAGAGCAATGAGAAACTAAGCGGAGATTATGAAGTATTGGTTTTCAACGGAGTTTTAAATTTACTTGTTCTTAATTCTATAAGCGACTTGAAGGGCAGACTGCTAACTTATCAGGACAAAAAACTTGGACTATTTAAAACTGAAAAGAGACGAGATAGTTTACATTTTGGAGCTGGATTCGACTCTGGAGATGTTTACTTACTTGGAGAACTGAAAAATGAATAAAAAACGCCACACAACACTGTATATAGCAAATAGGGCGTTTGCTGATTAAGAAAGTTCAGTGGTTATTTGAAACACCGCCAAATCGTTGATTTGGCTTTTAAGAATGAATAAATTAAAAACAAAATACAACGTTTTGGCTCAGAGCAAACCCGAAAGTTTATCGCTTTCTACTGCCCTACTTGCCATATACTAAACGTTAGCTGCAAGCTGAAAAAACATAATCGAATAAATGAAAACATTAGCCTTGGTAATTGGAAATAACAATTACTACGATAAATATAAATTGGATAACGCTTTAAACGATGCTCACAGTATTAAGCAGGTTTTTGAAAAATTAGGCTATGATGTTATTTTCTGCGAAAACGGTAATTCTCAAAAAATTGTAGAACTTCTTACGGAGTTTGAAGACAGAATTAAGAATTACGATGCAACAATATTTTATTTTGCAGGTCACGGATTTGAAGTTGAAGGAGAAAATTACTTAGCGTTTACAGAATGCCAAATTGACTTACCAAACACCTATCATTGTAAACAAACTTGTATCCAACTAACTGACTTACTCTCAATTTATAAAAACAATTCAAACAAAATAAACATTGCCATTATTGACGCTTGTAGAAGAAGTTTTGAGCGTGGAGGAATTATTGCAACTAGTCCAATCCAAGCTCCAAAAGGAACTTTAATAGCTTTCTCAACTTCACCAAATGACGGTGCAAGTGATGTAGGTTATGAAGGGAACAGTATCTTCACAGGTTCATTATTGAAATATATAGGACGAGAAAGACTTTCCGTTGAGGAATTATTTAAAAAAGTCAGAAAGACTGTGTTTAATTTAAGTAGTGGCAAACAGACTACGTGGGAACACACCTCTTTAATTGGAGATTTCTATTTCAATAATGGGCAAATGGTTCATTCTGTTTCTATTCCATATTCAGAAGATGTTGTGAAAGATGTCAATTATGTCAAAAATGACGAATTCGGTATGCTAATCAAAAAAATAAAATCCTACGATTGGAATATCCAGAATCCTGCAATTTATGACGTATTGAAAATCCCTAAAAATTCATTGGATAAAAACCAAATGTTTATTCTAGGTAGAAATTTGTTGCAATCGAGTGGAGCTGCATTTAACGCTGTGGAATTTATGCAAGATTTAGATAGTAACTTAAAAAAATATTCCGAACCTGATGGAGAAAATCACCTCTTAAATGGAATACTCTTTGAAATATACTTCAATCCACAAGCAGAATTTAGAAAGCATAAAACTAAAACACATTATTTTGAAGAAATATTGTCGTTAAGAAGTAGTCCTTCATTCAAAAAGTCATTTGATTTTATTAGAAACTTATTGATTTCTACCAATTACGATTTAATTTATTTACCAAATGAAAAAGATGAAATAATTGATATAGATGTCTTAGCGAACAGTAAAAAAATTACTAATAATTTTGATATTGAAACCGAATATCAACTAATAAATAAAATTACTTATAACGGTATTGACATAATAAAAGATATTGCAACTTATGATATATATGGTGCAACTGAATTAGGTTTGAAAACGGTGGTAGCGAATTACCTATCAGCACCGATTGATTTAGTTCAAATTAACTCAAATTTAGAGCTTAAAAAAATCGCTATTGTTAAACCGATTGAAGAAGAAGATTTAATAAAATGGTAAAAAAAGCCAGCAGCTAATCGAGTAGACGGATCTCTTCTTTAAAGAAGAGATCCGTCTACTCGATTGTAGCACGTTTTTTAATTCATTTTTTCGTTTTCCAATTCCGCAAAATTTTGCTTGTCCGTTGGTTCAATATCTACTAATTCAAATCGGGTTTTTTCTAATTTGTCAAAATCCACTTGACTTAAATATAGGTCAACCACTTTTCGGTCAATCATTATTTTTCCTCCACCTGCCCAATGTCTGTCAGTTTCATTTTTAGAATATATTTTTCCGATTGTCAGATTGGGATTCCAATTTCTTAAATTATCTATTTCTTGTTCATCTGGACTTTCAATTATAACTCCGACATAAGGTTTGCCTTCGGCAACTCTAATTCCTGCATCAATTCCTTTTATTCTTCGCTCTAAAATTTGTCCGTTAAAGTCAAATTTGATTAAATCTCCAGTAAGAATATTAGCTCCAGGAAATTCTACTTCGTTCTTGTCAAAGTATTTTGCTTCTTTGATTTCTATTCTTTTCTCATCTTGTGCGTAAGTGTTTTGTACACCAAGTAGTGATAAAAGAATAAATGAAAGCAAAGTATATATTGTTTTATGATGTTTCAAATCGAAAATTTTGATAAAAAAAATGAAATAGTCTTTCCATCAACTTGTTTTAGGAGAAATTTAAGAGCATAAGAAGTTTTTTTAATATTTAAGGGTAAGAAAATATTTAACTATGAACTAAAGAGTATATAACTTTAAAAATAATTTAACAATGAAAAGATTATCCAATTTACTTATGGTACTATTATTAGTATTTACAATCTCATGTGAAACTGATAAAACAGAATTAACCCTAGAGGAAGTTAATCAAGAACGATTGACAAGTCAAGAATCACCTCTTACATATTCTACTTACATGGAAGAAGGTACACAAGAACTAGTAATTAAGAATTTTGATGCTAAGCAAAATTCTAGATTAGAAAGTTTGCTTATTGAGAAAATTAAATCTACTACTAATGGAAAAGTGTTAGCATTAACAGATTTTGAATTAACTCCATTTGATGCTAAGAATCAAGAAGAACAATATTTGTTTTTTACTGTTAAAATAGAAAATGATTTTGATTCAACAATTGGATTAAAGATAAGCAAAGACTTAATGGTTCAAGATTTCAACGATATTGTGTTTAATTCTTTTGGAACTATTTATAAATGTATTGGTAACCCTTGTTCAAGATGTAGGTTTATAGTTTATGGAGGGGGACCTCAAGGTTGCGCTTGTGGTGCTGGTACGCAATGCGATTTTGTAACTATAGACGATCCAAAAGAATAATAAGCAAAAGTTGAAAGAAAAGAATTAAAATTAGAAATTATGAGAAAAATATTTTTTATAGCAATACTAGGAATGGTATCATTATTTAGTTGTGATACAGAAAAAAATGAAGACAATAATTTAGATTTTAACCCAATCATCGAGGTTTCAGATTATTTTGATATAAGTGAAAATAATGTATCACTTAAAAACACAGACTCAAATAAAGCCAAAGAATTAGAAAGTCTATTAACTACGTTTGCTAGAAACGCAATTTTAGAAAACGCAAATGCAATATATGATTTTGAAATTGTAGATTTATTTAATAAAGATTCATCAAAGAAATACTTGTTATTTAGGGTTGGTGATGATGTTGAAACTATTAATGTAGCTTTTGAAATGAATAATGATGTGTCAAGTTTTGATGACGTAAATACATCATCATTTGGCGGAGAATTCCATTTGTGCCAAGGAAATTGTAGTCCTTGTGGATTTCACACATCAAAAGGTCAAATTATTGGTTGTCAATGCGCTTGTAACCATACTATTTTATGGTGGGATGGTATTAAATAAAACCAATTAACTAATTATGAAGTTACAGCGATGACTATAGAAGAACTTCATAAGCTTTTTAAGTCATCAGAGAAACGTAAAAGCAAGCAATTAGTAATCTTAGAGCAATATTTTCCATATTTTGCCGGGTCGTTGGCAGTAATTAGAAATGAAGCATATAAAAAAGAAATTTTTGATATAAAAAGATGTAACCGACGATGGTTATGAATTTATGATTAATCAAAAACCAACTCAAGAATCAATAAATAAATTTAAAGCTGGAGACTTTAAAGATTATATACCTCATATTCTGACCGACAAACAAACCTTTATCCAATGTTTTAAATATAACGACAGAAAGAAAACATATATAATTCCTGAACCAAACCCAATTGTTATTTATTTTTCGAATGCACAAGTGAATTTAGCTGATATAAAGGAAAGTAGAGAAAAATTAATGAAAGCATTAAATTATGGGAAAGGAGATTTGGGTAATGCAATGAATTCTTTTTATAATTTCTTCGGACACGTTTCCAATTATGTAACATCTCTTTTTAACTCATTAGAAACGTTTTTGAACCATCAAATACCCAATGATTTTGAGTATAGACGTGTTTTAAAAAAGAATACTGAAATCTATAATAAGGAACAAATTCAATTTGAGGAAAAAATTAAGAAAGTTATCCCTCAAGTAAAAAACAAAAGCTTTCACAGACATCACGGGCATAAGTTTGAAACAATCATAAGATTTAAAGATTTTAGAGATGAAATTGTACACACGAAGGTAGACCGAAAGACAGCACCAAATTATTATAAAGAGTTATTCACTAAATCACTTGACTTTGATTATATAAAGACAATTTATACTGTGAGAGACTATCTGAATTATTATGAGCCTGAACTAATTGTTAAATGTGACTGTGGAACCGACTATTAAATAACGTAATAATATGATTTGTGAACTTTGTAAAGAAAGAGAAGCCAATAAAAAGAATACACACTATTTAACAGATTCAATTATAAGAACCTGCCTGAATTTAGACGGAGCAAATGAAAGAGAAGCTGGTTATTATTTTGACGTATCAAATAATACACCATTTGTTGACTTTAATTTTCAACGAGGTACTTCAATTCTAAAATTAGAAGAATCTTTGGGCAGGCAAGCGACAGAAGAAGAAATTGAAAAAGCTAAAGAAATACCATTTTCCGTCGATTATGTTTTTTGCTCGCATTGTGAAGATATTTTCACAAGTATTGAAACACCATTTATAGAAACTATTCTTCCGCAATTCAGGCAATCTGACTTGACAGGTATGAACCAAATTGAATTAGCACAAAACAAAATAATCAAACTCTTCTTTTACTTACAAGTTTGGCGAACAGCAATATGTGAAGATGTTTATAACTTGAGTGAAGACACAATGGAAAGCTTACGGTTAACAATGCTTAATTCGGATTCAATAGATAATTGTGATATACCAAATTTTCCATTTCACATAACATATTTACAAACAGTTGGAGAAGCGTCAGCTTACACTAATAATTTTGTTGGTTGTACAAGTGATAGAAATCCAAACATCATTTTTATGAATGATTTTGTGATTCAGTTTTTCGAAGCAGAAAATTTGATTAAAACAATAGAATTTTATGGTCTTAATCAATCTAACGATTTAGAACAGTTTATTAATACGGATAATGATAGCATTAATGTAAAGGTTTTACCAAATCAAAGTAGATTGGATTTAGTTAGTCGTATAAATAGAGAGGAAAAAATTCAAAAATCTATTTCCTATTTCGTGGAAACGTTCGCTAAACAATGGTTTATAATTTTTGGAGGTTTCCCGAACCAATATTTGACTCAAGAATATTTACAGTTCATATCAGCTGGAGGATTTGACATTTTAAAATATACACAAGAAAGTATTGTGGAAAAAACAACTGAATTTATTGACTCAAAATTAAAATAACTACTGCCAACAATGGTAATCGTTGCACAAGTCGATAATTATAAAATATAAAGAAGGAAAAAAGCTCTCAAAAAGAGGTGTAATAAGATAAGACTCTACTAATCGAAAGCAATAATTATTCTTAAACCAATAACTAACCTAGTATTCTAGGAGTACACTAAAGAGTACACTTTATAAGTACATCAAATGTATGATAATGTATCGAAATGTATTTTTGTTAAAATGTAAATTATTGATTTACAGTTATAAATTAAAAAGTCGCTTCGTTTTCATAACCCGGAGGTCACGGGTTCAACTCCCGTTCTCGCTACAAATTAAAATTAAACCACTGATATTCAGTGGTTTTTGTTTTTATAAAACCTTGGTTTTACTATGATAATCGCCAAAACCCTCTGGATTGTAAAACGACTACTCCATTCTTTTAAATAACATAAAATCAACAAGATATATATATCGATAGTTATTATTATTACTCTACTGTACACTTTTTATGTACACCTTTTGTTCAAAATTGATATATTTTAAATTGCTGACATTTAAGTATTTACGATTTATCCATTAAACTTTATTCAATTTATTTTGTATTTCTATACAAGCATATTATTTCTATCTACTAGTCTTAAATAATTAAATCATTAAATATCAGTGTATTGAAATATATTTTTAACATTTAATTAACATTAATTAAGGTTTTACCATATATTTTCGCATGCCGAAACCCCAATTAAAATATAATGAAATTAAACCTACTTAAAGTAGTTTTAATCTCTCTTACTTATTTAATGTTAAGTTGCTCCAAAGAAGAGATAGAAACTATTGCCCCAGAAGTAACAAATGAAAATGAATTTTTAACATATGATTATACTACAATAGAAGAGGAAATTCTTGAGTTAATTAATGATCATCGTTCTACATTAGGTTTAAGTACCTTAGAGATTATGGATATAGCTTCAGTTGAAGCTCAAAAGCATAATGAGCATATGATTACTAATCAAGAGGTATGTCATGATTATTTTTTTCAAAGAGAACGAATTATTAAAGAAGCAACAAAAGCTACAAATGTTAGTGAAAATGTAGCTTTTGGATATAATAATGCAGCCTCTGTTGTTAATGCTTGGTTAAATAGTCCTGAGCACAAAAAGAATTTAGAAGGTGATCATACATATTTTGGTATTTCTGTTATACAAAATACTGAAGGACGATATTATTTTACTAATATATTCATAGCCGAATAAACACTATTTAATTAAGATTGATAATAATAAATTGTGTTCTTCTATTTTCTTGATGTAAAATTTCGTCACAATCTAATTGTTGATCATTACAATCATTAGATAATTGTCTTTCTCCATATCCAGTATATGAAATTATACGATCTGGAGAAATACCATTATTGATGAGATATTGATAAGTAGCCTTTGCTCTTCTTGAAGATAATTTATCATTATACTTATAAGATCCTCTTGCATCAGCGTGTGATTCTAATTTGATTCTCAATTGAGGATACTCATGTTTTAAAACATCAACTATTTTGTCTAATTCAGCTTTTGCATCTTCTCTAATTATAGCTTTATCAAAATCAAAATAAATCGTATTTAAATCAACATCTGCAAGGATATCAATTTCTGGTATAGGTGTTAATTCTAAATTTTGATTTAACTCTTTATCCAAAATTGTCAATGGTTTAGATGAAATTTCGATAGAATTATCCTGATATTTATCTTTACTAGCTAATAAACTATAATCAGTATTTCTATCAATAGAGATTTCATAATATCCTTTTTGATCTGTAAATACTTCTGCTATGCCAGATTTAGTTTTATTCTTTAATACTACCATAGCATGATCTATAGGTTTATTGTTCAATGCATCTGTAATAAATCCTTTTAATATAAGCTCTGGAATTCGCTCAAAAGCATAGATATCATCATCTCCAATTCCATCCTCTCTATTTGATGCTATATAACCATTAAGCCCTTTATCGTCTATAAAAAATGAAAAATCATCCAGATTACTATTAATTGGTGACCCCAAATTAATGATTCCTGATATCTCGTCATTCTTATCTTTGACAGCTCCAAAAATATCTAAAAGTCCTAATCCTATATGCCCATCTGATGAAAAAAACAATACACCTTCTTCATTTATAAATGGAAACATTTCATTTCCTTTGGTATTAATAATACCTCCTAAATTTTCTGGTTTACCTAATGTTCCGTTAGGAAGTATTTGTACGCGATAAATATCAGACCCTCCATAACCTCCTGGCATATCTGAAGCAAAATACAACATTGATTCATCTTCATTAAAAGCTGGATGTCCTGTCGAAAATTGATCATTATTTATAGGTAAATCCTCTATTTCTTTCCAAACATTATCAATAAATGATGCTCTATAAATCTTTAAATGATTAATACCTTTATCATCTTTTCCTTTTTTACTTCCTAAATAATTGTTTCTAGAAAAATACATGGTATTTCCATTTTTAGAAATGATGACAGGACCATCATGAAATTTAGAATTTACTTTACCTTTTATTTTATTTTTATGGTTTGCAAAACTACTATCTTTATGCACCTTATAAACATCTAAAAATGGTTGACCATTCCATGCGTATATTCGTTTTGTAGAAACCCCTTCATCTCTTGAAGAAGAAAAATACACATGATCATCGTGTTCAAAAGCTCCAAAATCACTAACAATAGAATTAAAAGGACTCAGTTTAACATTATATTGTTTTTTTGCATTAAAAATTTTGGTTGCAAAATTACTTTTCCTTAAAAAACTATTTACGCTAGCATCATTAGGATTAAACTCTTTATATTTCTTAAGCCAAACTCTAGATTCTTTATAACGTTTCACTCCTCTTAAAGCTTGTGCATAACTATAATAATACTCAGACGGAATATCAGGTTCATTTATTATTTGCTCATAAAATTCAATTGCACTTTTTGGATCTCTCATAAGAGCATAACAATCTGCAAGTTTCCTTTTTGCATAATCTGCATTATACTCCTTGTCTATAAGTTGTTTATATAAAGTGCTTGCTTTCGCGAAAGCAAAATTATTGTATAATCGATCTGCTCTTTTTTGCTTGCTATATTGCGCTGTAGCGAAAAATGAAAAAGAACAAACTAAGATCAATATACTATATCTAAAATGTGATTTCATAGCTACAGATTTAAAAATATCGAGGTGATTTAAGTTTCTTTTTTATGAATTTGAATTCATAAATTAATAATACTTCATGAGAACCTGAAGTATACGGTCTTAGGTCAGATATAGGATACTCATAAGCATACCCTACTCTAAATTGCTTTGAGATCTGAAAATCGATTAAACCACCTGCAGCATCATCTACTCTATAAGAGGCTCCAAACCATAGCTTATTATAAAATAAGAAATTTGCAGTAACATCTGTAGAAGCTTTTGCTCCATTAGTGAATTTGAATAATACTGTTGGTTTAAACTTTAGAGATGGATTTAATGTAAAAACATATCCTCCTGTTAAGTAATAATGTACACGTTCTAAAGCAACAAAATCATTTTCTTTATTATAATCGTTATTTATAATACGAGGAGCCGATATACTAGCATACCACTTATGAGAATATAAATGAAATCCTACTCCTACATTTGGTGTCCATCGATTAATTCTATCTTGAAAAAATGGGTCATTAAAAACATCAGGATCATTGAATAATTCTTCATCAATTTTAAAATGACTAGCTCCAGCTTTTAATCCCATTGCCAATAATATATCTGAGTTCATTTGAACTGTATAAGAAAAATCAGCATATAAATAGGAGAAGTTTTCATAACCTGCCCTGTCATTAATAAACGATAATCCTAACCCAACATTCTTTTTACGCAAAGGTGTATGAAACGAAAAGGTTTGTGTAACGGGTCCTCCATTTAAACCAACCCATTGATTTCTATTTAAAGCTATAATACTCATTGCATCTCTACTACCTGCATAAGCTGGATTTATAGAAATCGTATTATACATGTATTGTGTGAATTGAGGGAGCTGTTGTGCATTTCCTATGAAAGAAATACCAATTACTAAAACTGTTATTTGTATTAAATTTTTCATAAATGCATGTATTATTCTGTTCCTAAATATATATATCCACTAATCGGCTCTAAACCGCTATTTCTTATCTCTACAATGTAGTAGTACGTTCCTGAAGGGACTGTATTTGCAGAACCTAAAGCTGAACCTGGCGCTTGCCCATTCCAATCATTTCGATAATTAGTGGCTCGGAAAACCCGTTGTCCCCATCGACTGAATATGGTGACATCAAAAGTGAAATCACAATTTTCTAATCCTTTTATTTCAAAGAATTCATTGAACTGGTCACCATTAGGTGTTACTACTTTTGAGATTTTTAAATCTTCTGAAGAACATGGTAAAGCAATACAATCATCATGTATATCCAATAAGAGTTCATAAGATTTAGGACATGTCGTGTTGGTTACAACATATATGTAAGTATATTGTCCGACAGGTAATGTTGAAGGATCTAGCACACCATCATCTAATGGATAAGAAGGATTTTCTTGCCATTCTCCATTTGCATCTACACCATCTGGTAAAAATGTAATAAGGTTTACAGGAGTATCTTCTATACATAATGAACCTGTAGTTAAAGTTGGTACGTCATCAACTTCTACAATAATTAATTGTTCTATAGTAGTAACATTTCCACATTCATCAATTGCAGTCCATAGTCTTGTAATAGTATAATCTTCTACTAGGTCTCCTTGAGATGAAGATTCTTCAAAAGTAATATCTATATCACTAGAGCAATTATCTATAAATTCAAGATCAGGTATATCTGGTATATTTTCACAATTAACAATGATTTCATTTTCTATATTAGATATTAATTCTGGCGCTATTGTATCTTCTACAGTAATTATCTGTGTATGACTCGTTGTATTATTTGAACAATCCGATACTTCCCATAATCTTGTAATCGTATAATTCGATGCACATCCATCATCTTGTCCTGTGATCGTTTCTGTATAGTTTACACTTACCGATGCATCACAATTATCATTCGCTGTTAAGACTACTGCTGTTGGTATAGCATCACAACTTACTGTTGTATCTGTTGGTAGTGTTTCTACAAATACTGGTGCTGTAGTATCTTCTACAGTAATTATCTGTGTATGACTCGTTGTATTATTTGAACAATCCGATACTTCCCATAATCTTGTAATCGTATAATTCGATGCACATCCATCATCTTGTCCTATGATCGTCTCTGTATAATTTACGCTTACTGATGCATCGCAATTGTCATTCGCTGTTAAGACTACTGCTGTTGGCACCGCATCACAACTTACTGTAACATCAGTTGGTAGTGTTTCAACAAATACTGGTGCAGTGGTGTCTTCTACAGTAATTATTTGAGTATGACTCGTAGTGTTATTTGAACAGTCTGATACTTCCCATAACCT
>CANDNT010000030.1 GCA_947387485.1 Aquimarina rhabdastrellae | reverse complement strand
AATCTAAGACCTCATATGGCTCTTAATATGAAAACACCTAATTTTATACACAACAAAAAACCAGCGAAGTTAACTTCGCTGGTTTAATCTATATCTTATTTAAAAATTGTCAACCTATTTTAGGACGACTCACATTAATTTAAGAATATTTTACTTCTCAAATTCTTTTAAAGTCTTAGTGATAATAGCAACACAATCCATTAATTGCTCCTTAGTCATTACTAATGGTGGTGCAAAACGAATAATATTTCCATGTGTAGGTTTAGCTAATAAACCATTATCTTTTAATGCTACACAAATATTCCAAGCAGTCTCGCTCTCTTCGTGATCATTAATTACTATTGCATTTAATAATCCTTTACCTCTTACTAAGGTAACAATATTAGACGTCTCTATATATTTGTTCATCTCAGCACGGAATAATTCTCCTAGCTCCTGAGCATTTTCTGCTAACTTTTCGTCACGTATCACTTCAAGAGCAGCAGTAGCCACCGCAGCAGCAACTGGATTTCCTCCAAAAGTACTTCCGTGGTTACCAGGCTTAATTACCTCCATAATATCATCGTTTGCCAAAACTGCAGATACTGGATATGCCCCACCAGAGATTGCTTTTCCTAAAATTAAAATATCAGCTTTTACATCTTCATGATCTACTGCTAATAATTTTCCTGTACGAGCAATTCCTGTCTGTACCTCATCTGCTATGAATAAAACACCATGTTTTTCACACAATGCTTTAGCTTTAGCCAAATATCCTTCAGATGGCACATATACACCTGCTTCACCTTGGATAGGCTCAGCCATGAAACCTGCTACATTTTTATTAGTAGTTAATGCTTCTTCTAAAGCCGCTAGATTATCATATTCAATCTTGATAAATCCATTAGTAAATGGTCCAAAATTCTTTCTAGCTACTGGATCATTTGAGAATGAAATTATCGTAGTAGTTCTCCCGTGGAAGTTATTTTTACATACTATAATTTGAGCTTCATTTTCTGCAATTCCTTTCTTTTCATATGCCCATTTTCTACATAATTTCAAAGCAGTTTCAACAGCTTCTGCACCAGTATTCATAGGTAATAACTTATCATACCCAAAATACTCTGTTGCAAATTTCTCATACTCTCCTAATTTATCATTGTAAAATGCTCTTGATGTTAAAGTCAATACTTTAGCTTGACTTACCATAGCATCTACAATTTTAGGATGACAGTGTCCTTGATTAACTGCCGAATATGCACTTAAGAAATCATAATATTTTTTTCCTTCTACATCCCACACATATACACCTTCTCCCTTACTCAATACTACTGGTAGTGGGTGGTAATTATGTGCTCCATACTTATCTTCTAGTTCGATTAATTGTTGTGATGACTTTTGTTCTAAAACTGCCATTGTAAACGTTGTTAAAATAAAACTTTACGATTCCTACTTTGATCTTATTTTTCAGGAGAGAAATCATCCTTTAGAAGTTGGTTGCAAAATACTAAATCTTTATTGATTTTTCGAGTTACAAAGTACTTAATCCTCACATTTATTCTATTTTTGCGCTATGGCAAGAAAGAATCGAAAACAAGTTTTTGAAAACATTGAAGTAATTGATGCAGGAGCAAAAGGTAAAAGTATAGCCAAAGCTCCTGATGGTAAAGTCATTTTTATTAATAATGCAGTTCCTGGTGATGTAGTTGATATTCAAACTACAAAAAAGCGTAAAGCTTATTATGAAGGCTCAGCTACAAATTTTAAAGTATTCTCTGAAAGACGTGTAGATCCTGTTTGTGAACACTTTGGCACATGTGGTGGTTGCAAATGGCAATCTATGGGCTATGAGCACCAATTGTATTTTAAACAGAAAGAAGTAGAAAACAATCTTACTCGTTTAGGAAAAATAGAATTACCAGAAGTAACTCCTATTTTAGGATCTGAGCAACAATACTTCTATCGCAATAAAATGGAATTTTCCTTTAGCGATAGTCGTTGGTTAACTCTTGAAGAAATCCAAAGCGATACTCAAATAGAAAATCGCAATGCTTTAGGGTTTCATATTCCAGGTATGTGGGATAAGATTTTAGATCTTAACAAATGTCATTTACAAGAAGATCCTAGTAATGAATTACGTAATAAAATCAAAGATTTTGCTACTGCAAATGGTCTTGATTTTTATAATGCTAGAAATAAAACTGGTTTTCTTCGTTCATTAATGATTCGTATCGCCTCTACTGGAGAAATCATGGTTTTAATCCAGTTTTTTTATGAGGATGCTGATCAAAGAGCTTTGCTATTAGATTTTATTGCAAATGAATTCCCTCAAGTCACTTCCTTATTATATGTAGTTAATACCAAAGGAAATGATACAATTTATGATCAAGATGTAATTTGTTATAAAGGAAAAGATCATATTGAAGAAGAAATGGAAGGTTTACGTTTCAAGATTAACGCTAAATCGTTTTACCAAACCAATTCTAAACAAGCTTACGAATTATATAAGATAACACGTGATTTTGCTAATTTAACAGGTGATGAGTTAGTATATGACTTATATACTGGTACAGGAACTATTGCGCAATTTGTTTCTAAAAAAGCAAAAAAAGTAATTGGTGTAGAAGCTGTTCCTGAAGCTATTGAAGATGCCAAAGTTAATGCCCAAAACAACAATATCACTAATGCAGAATTTTATGTAGGTGATATGAAGAAAGTCTTTACAAATGAGTTTATCGCTCAACATGGTCAACCCGATGTTGTAATTACAGATCCCCCTCGTGATGGAATGCATAAAGATGTTGTTGCTCAACTCCTACATATAGCTCCAGAACGTATCGTTTATGTAAGTTGTAATAGTGCAACTCAAGCTAGAGATTTAGCTTTAATGGATCATGCATACAAAGTGACAAAAGTACAGGCTGTAGATATGTTTCCACAGACATATCATGTAGAAAACGTTGTACTTTTGGAAAAAAGGGTATAAAATTTGCAATTTATCTATATAAAGTGCGTATTTAATAGTTAGTAATTGAATTAATTCTTATGCAAAATATATTAAATAAAATATTCATAGGAAGCTTAATCTTAAGTAGTTTCTTTGGAATATTAGGCTGTGAAAGAGATGACATCTGTGCTGCAGATACTCCCACCACACCACTTATGAGTATAGAGTTCTATAATAACAGTAATAGGACTCAACAAAAAAATGTTCCTGATTTTCAAGTAAGGTTATTAGGAACTGATAATGTACTTTTCTCATCAGTACAAAACTCAAATGCTATCACAATTCCGCTACAAACTAATGCCTCATCAACTGAGTATGAATTTATTTCCAATTTTGGAGATGCAACCTCAGAAAATATAGATATTGTAAGTATTCAATATACTCCAGAAGATCAGTATGTAAGTAGAGCATGTGGTTTTAAAACCGTTTTTCAGGGCTTTACAATCACAATAACAAATCCTGATGGAGATACTGATTTTTGGATATTGGATAACGAAAGACAACAAGTTAACATCGAAAATGAAAATGAAGTACATTTATTTATCTATCATTAGTATATTTTGCTGCTTTACGACAGCTATTGCTCAAGATGAAGTTGCTACAAAAAAACAAGATACCACTTTACGTTCTCAAAAATACGGTATAAGAGCAGGTGTTGATTTAAGTAGATTATTAAGAACAGCTATTGATGACGATTATCAAGGTTTTGAAGTAGTTGCTGATTATCGTCTTTTTAAGAATTATTATATCGCTGCCGAGTTTGGTAACGAAAGTTTACTTACAGACGAAGAAAATCTTAATGTAAAAGCAGACGGTTCATTTATAAGAATCGGTATGGATTATAATACTTATGACAACTGGTTTGGAATGCAAAATAGCATTTATGTTGGTCTTCGTTATGGTCTTTCTACGTTTAGTCAGACTTTAAATGATTATACTATTTATACCGATAATACATTTTTTGATCCAGATATTAGAGATGAAGTAATAGAACAAAGTGGTTTAACGGCTAGTTGGATTGGTTTAAAACTAGGAATTAAAGCCGAATTACTTAAAAACTTATTCTTGGATATTAACGTATCTATACGTCGCATGATTAACGAAGAGACTCCTGATCGTTTTGATAACCTTTATATCCCAGGTTTTGGAAAAACAAACGACTTTAGCAAATTTGGTGCAGGATATGGTTATACGATAACCTATCTACTACCCTTTTATAAAAAGAAAAAGTAATGGATACCCATTACTTTTTCTTTTCTTGATATTTAGCTTTTTTACTTCCCGCATACATTTCGTATTTTACTAAGCGAGATTCTAATTTACCATTAAATACTTTTATCTTTCTAGAAGGTCTTAACCCCACAAACTTCAAGGCTTCTATATTTGATGTTATAAACCAAGCTTGTGTATTAGGATACTCTTTCTTTAAGGTATCTCCTATTTCACTATAGAATTCTTCTTCATTAAGTTCCAATCGTTCTCCATAAGGAGGGTTAAATACCATATGTAATGGCTTTTCCTTATCTTCTTTTGTTCCTTCAAAAAAATTAGCATTAGATATAGAAACAAAATCATCAAGATTAGCATTCTTTACATTATCAACTGCCTTTCTTACTGCAGATGGTGCTTTATCATATCCTTTAATTGAGTAATGAAAATCTCTAGTTTTATTTAATACTGATTTTTCGATTAATTCAAATAAATCTAAATCCCAATCTAACCATCTCTCAAAAGCAAATTCTTTACGATTTAAATTTGCTGGTATATTACATGCAATCATGGCTGCCTCTATAGCTAGAGTTCCGCTACCACACATAGGATCTACAAAATCACATTGACCATCCCAACCTGATAGTAATAACAATCCCGCAGCAAGTACCTCATTAATCGGAGCGATATTGGTTGCAGTTCGATATCCTCTATGATGCAATGATCCTCCAGAACTATCCAAAGATATGGTACACGTATCTTGCTGTATATGTATATTGATTTGAATATCTGGTCTATCTGTATCTACCTTAGGGCGTTTCCCAGTTTCATTTCTAAACTTATCAACTATAGCGTCTTTGGATTTTAAAGCCACATAATGAGAATGTTTAAAAATAGTAGAATTTACGGTAGCATTTATTGCAAAAGTATCATTGGCATCCATAAATTGATCCCAATCAACTTTATAAATAAAATCGTATAAACTTTTTTCGTTATATACTTTTTTGGTTTTTATAGGTTTAAGAATTTTCAATGCCGTACGCAGACACAAATTAGCCTTATACATAAATCCCTTATCTCCATAAAAACTCACCATACGTGTTCCTATCTGTACACGCTCTGCACCTAAGTTTCTGAGTTCTTTTGCTAGTACTTCTTCAAAGCCAAAAAATGTTTTGGCAATCATTTTAAATGATTTACTCACTATCTTATTCTTAGAATATTTATTAAAAGACAAAAATACATTAATTTTGCGCCCTATGCTAAAAGATTCAACAAAGTGGTATGCTTCATGGTTCGACACACCATATTACCATATATTATACAAAGAGAGAAATTATACTGAAGCGCAAATGTTTATGGATAACTTAACCCAGTACCTCAGTCTGGAGTCTAATAATCATATATTGGACTTAGCTTGTGGTAAAGGGAGACACAGTATCTATCTAAATAAAATAGGATACAAAGTTACTGGTGTCGATTTATCCAAAAATAGTATTACACACGCATCTCAATTTGCAAATGACAATTTGCAATTCAAAATTCATGATATGCGCCAACCTTTTTCACAACAGTTTGATGCTGTTTTTAATCTATTCACAAGTTTTGGGTATTTTGAACATGAAAAAGACAATTTGGACACGATTCAAGCTATTAAAGCAAATTTAAATGAAACTGGATTTGGTGTTATTGATTTCCTAAATGCAGATTATGTAATCTCAAATTTAGTTGCAGATGAACAAAAAGTAGTAGACAACATTACTTTTAATATCAAACGCTATGCAAAAGATGGCTATATCTATAAAGATATTTCGTTTGAAGATAATGGTCAATCATTTTCTTTTTCAGAAAAAGTAGAAGCGATTACGCTTCAAGATTTCGAGCGATACTTTGAACAAGCTGGTATACATTTATTAGATATTTTTGGTGATTATCATCTTAAGCCATTCAATTTACAAACGTCTCCTAGACTAATAATGATTTTTAAATAGTGCATAATTATATTTTTCCCATACTCTCAGTTTCCATTGGATTCTTGATTGTAATTTTATTTAAACCCTCTAATCAGAAAAATCTAAAGTTATTATTAGCTTTTAGTGGCGCTTTTTTATTGGCTATTACTGTATTTAATTTACTTCCCGAGGTTTTTGAAGATCATATGTATGCTAAGCAAACTGGGATCTGGATCATGGGAGGTATTTTACTTCAAATTTTCTTAGAATATTTTTCTAAAGGAGCAGAACACGGTCATGTACATTTAAGTAAGGATAGAACTAAGCTTCCATGGGTATTATTCTCCAGTTTAGGAATTCATGCCTTACTTGAAGGGTTTCCTCTGCATCATACCGAAAATGGACTACTTATAGGAATCATAATTCATAAAGTACCTGTAGCTATGATTCTTACCACCTTTTTATTACAAACCAAAATCAGCAAATATAAATCTTTGTTCTTTTTGATGTTATTTGCTTTTATGACACCTTTAGGTAGTTTTATCGCTGAAACATTTACTGGTATTCAAGCCTATTACAAACAGATCACAGCTCTAGTAATTGGAATATTTTTACATATTTCAACTACTATCCTTTTTGAAAGTAATGAAGGACACAGTTTTAACTTAACCAAACTTCTTGTTATTCTTATAGCAATAATAACCGCTTATCTTATATAAATGTTTAGTAGAGAAGAATCAAAAAAAATACGTCAAGAATTCTGGACTTCATTTGGGAAAGAGTACCCTAGAAAATGGATTTTATATAATACCAAAATCAAAGATTTTACACTCAAATTTACTTTTACGACAAAAAAAGCTCAAGTATCAATAGATATTGAACATCAAGATGAAGTTATACAAGCTTATTACTATGATAAATTATTAAGCTTAAAAAATATACTCACAACAGACTATTTAAACGACATTATATATGATGATCGTTATGAATTAGAAAATGGAAAAATCATTTCTAGAGTGTATGTTGAACTTCCTAAAGTAAGTATCCACAATAGAAAAACATGGGAACAAACGTATTTGTTCTTATATAAGAATATGGAAGCTTTAGAGTTGTTTTTCCTAGAGTATCAAGATTTCATTAAAGATTAATTCACTCTTAGTTAATTTACAATTAATACAAAGAAAGCAACTATATTTTGGTGTTTTTTAAAAGATACCCTACTTTTGTCATGTAGTATTCAAAAAAGCAATACCTCCCCAAAAATATTCTTAACAAATTAACTTTTTAATTTAAAAGAATCTTTATTGCTTTTTTAACCTCAAATCATGCTACATCTGAACTAACCCTTACGTGAATTTATCGGCATTAATGTACAGTAATTACACAGTTGTGCATTGATTATTTATGTGTTATGGAAAAAATTACTAACAACTAAAAATTTCTATGGTGAAAAAATTACTTTTTCTAACGTTGGGACTAACTGCATTTACTACACATGCGCAAGAAGTAGTAGATATCCCTGATACAAATTTTAAAAAAGCATTATTGTATCACGATCCTGTAATAGACACTAATAATGATGGAGAGATTCAACTTACCGAAGCTCAAGCTGCAAAAAAAGTAGTTGTCTATAATCAAAATATTAAAAATTTAAAAGGTATTGAGGCTTTTAGCAACATTTCTTTTCTAGATTGCCACGGAAACAATTTAATGCATTTAAACCTAGAAAATAATAAGCTTCTAGAACGTGTAGATTGTTATGATAATAAACTTACATTTTTAAAAGTACCTGATACTAAATCTTTACAGTATCTGTATTGCAAAAATAACGACTTAGGAGATTTAGATGTAAAAGCAAACACTAATCTAATCACGTTAAGTTGTTCAAATAATAAAATTAAAGAACTTGATTTAAGCCAGAATAAAGCTATAGAAAGCTTAGATATCACTGGTAACCTTATTTCTAGTACTTTTGATGATTAAATTTAAAAGTACTATTAGAATTAAAAAGAAACAGCACTCATTTAAATGAGTGCTGTTTCTTTTTAATATTATGTTTTAAATCTTACTTTAAAATCTCTACGATTTGAGAAGCTAATTCTAAACCAATACGATCTTGTGCCTCTTTTGTCGCTGCTCCAATATGTGGAGACAATGACACTTTTTGATTCATTAATACTTGAATTGCTGGTGTAGGTTCTTCTTCAAAAGTATCTAATCCTGCAAAACTAATTTTATCTTCATTAAGAGCATCAATTAACGCTACTTCGTCAATAACACCACCTCTAGCAGCATTAATAATACCAGAACCTGATTTCATTAATTCTAGTTCTTTTTTACCGATTACATAATCTTTTTGAGCAGGAACATGTAATGTTATAAAATCTGCATTTTTAAGAACTTCTTCTTTAGCAATCGTCTTTATTTTAAAATCAGCTGTTTGTCCATCAAAAAAATCTAATTGTAAATCAACCTCTTCGATAAAAGGATCAAAAGCTATTACTTTCATACCAATACCTATTGCTATTTTGGCGACAGCTTGACCTATACGACCTATACCAATAATCCCTAATGTTTTCCCTCTTAATTCGATTCCACCCGCATATGCTTTTTTAAGTGCCTTAAACTTAGAATCTCCTTCTAGAGGCATATTTCTATTAGCATCATATAATGAACGAACTCCTCCATAAAGGTGAGCAAAAACCAGCTCTGCTACAGATGATGAAGATGCCGCAGGAGTATTAATAACATGTAATCCTTTTGATTTAGCATATTCAACATCAATATTATCCATACCTACTCCTCCTCGTCCAATAATCTTTAGACTAGAACAATTATCAATAATATCTGTACGTACTTTAGTAGCACTACGTACTAATAACACTGTTATTTCATTAGTATTTATATAATTTACTAATTGATTTTGAGCTACTGTTGTTGTATTCACTTCAAAACCTGCCTTTTCCAAAGCTTCTTTTCCGCTTTGAGAAATGCCATCATTAGCTAATACTTTCATTTTCTTTTCTTTTCTTT
This sequence comes from Aquimarina rhabdastrellae, assembly GCA_947387485.1. Taxonomy (GTDB): domain Bacteria; phylum Bacteroidota; class Bacteroidia; order Flavobacteriales; family Flavobacteriaceae; genus Aquimarina. The sequence continues at coordinate 9,402 of CANDNT010000030.1, read as the reverse complement.
ATTTAAATCTTTAACAAGACAATTTTATTTTTATGCTTTACGTTCTAAATCGCTCATTACATCTACTAATACCGCTACACTATCTATTGTTAATGCGTTATACATACTAGCTCTATAACCTCCTACACTTCTATGTCCATTAAGACCATTAATTCCAGCCTCTTTCCACATAGCATCAAATGTTTCTTTTAAATCTTCATTAATTAATGAAAATGTAGCATTCATTATAGATCGATCTTCTTCTACAGCAAAACCTTTAAATAAAGGATTTACATCAATCTCTGAATATAATAGTTGTGCTTTTTTCTCATTAAGTTCTTCTATAGCTTTAATCCCTCCTTGAGCTTTTAACCATCTCAAGGTCAACATAGACGTATATACAGCAAATGCAGGTGGTGTATTAAACATACTACTTTTACCTATATGCACTTGATAATCTAACATAGATGGTATTTGTCTAGAAACTTTACCTAAGATATCTTCTTTTACAACAACAAGGGTTGTTCCTGCTGGTCCTAAATTCTTTTGAGCTCCTGCATAGATTAAATCAAATTGTAAAAAATCTATTTGTCTAGAAAAAATATCACTACTCATATCGCATACCATAGGTACAGAAATAGTAGGAAACGCTTTCATTTGGGTACCAAATATGGTATTGTTACTCGTACAATGAAAATAATCTAAATCTTTACTTATTTCATATCCTTTAGGTATATAGTTAAAGTTTTGATCTTTAGAAGAAGCTACTTCATTTATTGATCCAAATAATCCTGCTTCTTTAATTGCTTTGGTACTCCATGTTCCTGTATTAAGATATCCTGCACTATTTTCTAAAAGATTATACGCAGTCATCAAAAATTGTGTACTTGCACCTCCTTGTAAAAACAATACTTTATAGCCTTTACCTTCTAATTGAAGTAATTCAAGAACAAGGCTTCTAGCCTCATCCATAACATCAACAAAATCTTTACTTCGATGTGAAATTTCTAAGATGGATAATCCAGATTCATTAAAATCCAAAACGGATTGTGAAGCTTCTTTAAATACGTCTTGAGGTAGTATACATGGCCCGGCGCTAAAATTGTGCTTTTTCATCTGTAAAACTTTGTGATCTAGTGATTTTATTTAATTATTATCGACAGCTTAAGTGATTTTCTTGTAGTTTTTAATCTTTGCCATCAAACTGATACAAAGGTGGTAATAATCTTATACTTTTTTAGTATCAAAATCATAATTTATTCCCCCTATTTGTATTAAAAATTGAATTATATCAACTCCATCTGCATAATCCCATAATTCAGGTTGTTGTGTTTTTCCAAAAGTTACACTATCCTCTATTACTCCATTACTGACAATACATTGTATTTGCTCTTTATCTTCTTTTAACTGCTCTTCTAGATCAGAAATAGTATCATATTTCTCATAAAACAAAGAAGCTATTGGTGATGCATAACTTTGATCTTCTTTTAAAACCAAGAATCCATTTTCTAGCAGTTTAAAATTACTCATTAAATAAACTGCTTTATTATAGTCATAATTATTAGCATACTTATCTCCATCTATGATTCCGCTATACGGATACATTGCTTTAAAAAAGGTATCAAAATCATAATCTTGTGGAATCAAAAGCTTTGATACACTCCTACATCCTAACCCATAGTATCTAAAAATGTCTTCTCCTAAAGCACTTAACTCCTCACTAGTTTCTTCTCCAGTAAGTACAGCTACCGAATTTCTATTTTTACGAATAATATTAGGTTTCTTAGAAAAGTAATATTCAAAATATCGTGCAGTATTATTGCTTCCTGTAGCAATTACAGCATCAAAATCAGCTAATTTATCTTTTGTAAAAGAAATGTATTCTTTAAATCTAGGTTCTACTGTAATAAGATATTCTAATAATAAAGGTAAAAGCTGTTGATCGTTTGAAGATTGCTTGATTTGTATCTTATGTCCCGCAATTAAAACACATAATACATCATGAAATCCTACCAAAGGTATATTTCCAGCCATAACCACTCCTACAGTTTTTGTTTGTACTTGAGAAAGATCATAAGCATCAAGCCATTGTTTTAAATTTTCTTCAGTCAAAGCCTTAGCCCACTGCTCTATAGCATAAAGTACATTTTCTTCTGTAAACCACCCATTATGATGTTTTGCCGTTACTATTTTATTTTGCATAATTTCATAAAAAGAATCATTATGCATTATAGCGTTACTCAGCTTATTACCAGAGGGTTTAAACTGATTTAAAAAAGCTCCTAATGCTGTAAAAGCTACAATTCGGTCATTTAAAATCATTTCCAATTTGTTTATCAATTGTTTAGGGATTATTTTTGTACAAAAATAGAACAAAAAAAGCTATGGCTATTATAATAACAGACGAATGTATTAATTGTGGGGCTTGTGAACCAGAATGCCCAAATACTGCAATATACGAAGGTGCCGATGATTGGAGATATTCAGATGGTACTGATCTTGAAGGAAATATAATGTTACCTAATGGAAAAGAAGCCGACGCTGATGAGGCTCAAGAGCCTGTAAGTGACGAAATTTATTATATCGTTCCTGACAAATGTACAGAATGTAAAGGTTTTCATGAAGAACCTCAATGTGCTGCTGTTTGCCCAGTAGATTGTTGTGTTCCAGATGAAGACATTGTTGAAACCGAAGAAGAGCTTTTAGCTAAACAAGCTTTTATGCACCAGTAGTATTTTTTTAACTACTTAATAATATGATATCAACCTGTTCATTCAATGCGCAGGTTTTTTTGTGTCTCATTTTTTACGTTTTTTTTAAATTCGTTTCTAATACAAACACAATTAATTATTTTTTTATGAAAAAACTCATTATTGCCACCCTATTCCTTGCTTTTTCATTTTCTGGAATGGCTCAATACAGATGGGAGTTAACTGCTGGGATTGTTTCTTCTCAATTTAATTTTGAATCTGAAGAAGGAATCGAATTAGATACTAATAGAGGTATCGGTTTTCAACTTAATGCTGCTTATGAATATATTCTCGATCAACGTGCTAAAAGTAGTATTGTTTTCTCTGGTGAAGTTTTACAACGAAAAAGTGAATTTTCTGAAGGCTCTCTAGCTGGTCAAGAAATAGAATCTTTTCAATTTGGTTTTACTCCTAAATATAGAATCTTCTTTGGGAAGCACGTACGAGGCTTTGTAAATGTAGGCCCTTCTTTTAGAATCAATTCTAGTCTTAAAATTAATGGTGAAAAAATTGAATCAGACAACCTAGAACAAGTAATTATCGGAGGTGTATATGGCGGCGGTGTTAGTATTGCTATGGGAGAAATGTTTGATATTATTGCCGAAGCTGGTGTAATGAATGATTTTGTTAATTCTATATCTGATAGCAACTCTAGCAAATTCTTTGATATTTATGCTCGTGTTGGTGTTCGTTTTAGGGTTTACGATCGTTACTAAAAAAATACTGAATCCCTCAATTATAAAGATTGAGGGATTTTTCAGTCCTAAGGTCCTAAGATTAGGTATTGGGGATTATAATCAAAGTTTTAAGGCTTTTATTAATTGGCATCTATTAATTGTCCTGTTCCTGTTATCGTACTATTAATAGTAGGTTGTCCTTTATAATATATATTTCCAACGCCGCCTATTGTCACATTTAAAGTATTACTAACATTAACTTCTGTATCGCCTGTAGCGTTACTATTAACAATTGCTTCTTCTGTTTGTAATCCAAACGCTTTAAAGCTTCCTGTTCCATTATGGGTGACTTCTAGATTTCTAGCTACACCATTTATGTTTATTGCTCCTGTTCCTGCAAGAGTAGCTGTTAATTTATCATTAATATCAAAAGAAGTATCTACAGTTTGAATAACTCCTGTTCCCTTAATATTTAATTCTAAATTAGACATTCCTGCAAATGATGATTTAACACTAATATCTCCTGTACCATCATTAGTTATAGCTGCCAATGAAGGCAAACTAACATTAACTTCTAAATTAACATTACTATAGCAACCTTCTTCAAACTGAAGTATTAATACATCTTCTTCTACTATAAAATCTAAATACGCTATTAAATTCTCATATCCTGTAACTTCTACTTCATGAGTATTACCTTCTGTAATATTTACATCAAAAGTTGATTTTAATTCTATTTTAGAAAACGTTCCTAACCCATCAATAATAGTTGTTGTAGAAGCTCCTTCTCCCTCTATACATGACGAAGAATCTCCTATTCCATTTATAGTTACCGTGGTACTTTCTGTATCCGTATGAACTCCATCGGTAACTTCTAATGTAATTGTATATGTTCCATTCTCTGTATAGATAATTTCTCCCGGATTTTCTTCAGATGATACCTCTGGAGAACCATTTTGAAAAGTCCATTGGTAACTATTAGCTCCAATAGAAGTATTATTTACTGTTACTATTGCTTGATTTTGTTCTACAACTAGATTAGTTTCAAAACTTGCATTAAGCTCATCATCATCTGTATCCGTATCTTCATCTAGACCATTAATAGTTATTTCTTGATTAAACGAATCTGTACTATTCCCATTAGTAATTACAAGCGTAATTCTATATGTTCCATTAGTTGTATATATCAACTCCTCTGGTTGTTCTAAAATAGACGTTTGTATATTCTCTGCTCCTTCAAAAGTCCATAAGTAACTTATAGCTCCTACCGATAAATTTGTGAGTTCGACTTTGGCTTGATTATTTTCTATTTGTAAACTAGTTTCAAAATTAGCTTCTAGCGTTATAGCATCATCAGTATTATTACAAGAGAATGTAATAAATGATACCATTACCAAAAGCAACATACTAGACAGTGATTTCTTGATCTTTTTCATAGTCAATTTATATTTACGTTAAAACAATTATTTTTTAAGATTTTCAAAATAGGTGAGTTATCTCGTAATTTATATATCCTACTAGTCTATATAAATTGATATTTTTATACGGATAACTGAAGAAAAGTACTTTTTTAGGAACACTTTCTATTCTTAGAAACGTGAAGATTTACAAGCCATAAAATGTTTCAATAATATTGACATATAGATATCAAAACATTTACTGATTAAGTTATAGTTAAGAAGCGACTTTTTCATAATTTGTATAAAGGTCTGTGTCTATACAAATATATATTTCCTCGTATTTGTTTTATACACTCACTGTTTTAAGTGCCGTTTCTATTGTATTAACGTCTATTATTCCTTGACTAAGTGTATTCTTAAAGAAGATTCATTTTTTTATAGAGCTCTTTTTTACTATTTCTAGAAACAGGTAATGATTTTCCGTTTCTCATAGTTACGTATCCTCCTTGTTCTTTGATTAAAAAATCAATATGATTTAAATTAATAAGATAAGATTTATGGATTCTTAAAAAATCATACGAATCTAATTTTGTTTCAAAATGTTTTAAATTTTTAGAAATCACGATCTCTCTACCATCTTGCATCATAAATGTGGTATAATTACCATCGCTCACACAGTACAATATATCAGCTGTTTTAACTACATGTATTCCTTTAGAATCCGTAATGGATATTCTCGACGTTTCAAAAGTTTTATTATAAAACGTTCTAAGGTTTTCTATTTGATGTTCATCAGATGTCTTCTTATTTGATACTCGTGTTATCTTATCAATTACACGTATCATTTTTTTTGGATCTACCGGTTTTAATAGATAATCAATAGCATCATATTGATATCCTTGAATAGCATATTTATCATATGCTGTTACAAAAACAATCTTAAAATTGATCTCTTTTAAGTCTTTTAGTATATCAAAAACAGCTATTGCCCCAAGTTGAATATCCATAAAAACAAGATCTGGATTATTTCCTTTTAATACTTCATAAATAGAATCTCTATCATAAGCTTCTCCTATGATATTTATATTAGGGCAATACGAATCCAAGAGTATTCTCAAATTCTCCCTATCTTTTCTTTCATCATCTATAATAATGCAATTTAGCTGTGTCATAGGTTTTGTGATATTATAGGAAGTGTAATTTTAACCTTCGTTCCTATTGCTATACCTTTTTCATTTTTTAGATCTTCTATAATGACATCTAATACACCATTACCTAACTTGTCTAATATTTTCAAACGTTCATCAGTATTTCTAGTTGCAATAGATAAGTGCTGTTTTTCTTTATTTCTTTTATTTTCTAAAGCTAAAGATCTTCCCATTCCATTGTCTTCTATAACGCATAACATGATGTTTTCCTCCTTCAATTCAAATATTATTTTTAAAAATCCATTAATTTTTGAATCAGAAAAACCATGTATAATAGCATTTTCTATATAAGGTTGAATCATCATAGATGGAATTTTAGGGTTCATCTCCAAAAGATGATCATCGATCTTTATTTGATAATTAAACGATTCATCAAAACGCCCCATTTCAATATTAATATAAGCTTTCAAAATCTGTAACTCTTCTTTTAATGCTATATAAACACTATCAGAACTAGATAAAACGCTTCTAATTAAACCTGATAGTTCAGTCATATATTCATTAGCTTTTAAATGCTCTTTCTTCAAAATTAGATTTTGTAACGTACTAAAAGAATTAAATAAAAAATGAGGATTCATTGTAGTTCTTAAAGACTTTAGCCGGATTAAGCTTAACTCATGATTCAATTGATAGCGCTTAATCTTATTGGTATAACCTCGATAAAATAATATTCCAATTAATATCAAAATCAAACTAATTAACAAAAGAGTAAAAAATCTGATTTTATTAAACTTAGATCCTATCTCTGAATTTCTCTTTTCCAAATTAGAAATTTCAACATTCTTAATTTCTAAAAGGTTATTAACTTTCAGTTTAGCAATCTCTTTTTTGAATTTTATTTCCTCATAAATATCCTCATACTCTTTAGCTTTTTTCAACATTTTCAAGCTATTTGATAAATCATTAGCTCTTTCATAGCTTATAGCTAGATCATTATATGTTAATATTATAGTACTCAATTCATTTCTATCGAGATAATAATTCAATGATTTTTTAAGATATAAAACGGACTTTTCTAAATCGCCTAATTCACGATAGATAATTCCTAATGTATGCATTACAGCACTAAACAAAGAATCTTTATAATTATGATCAATATTATCAAAATCAATTTGACTTTCAATTATGGTCAATGCCGCTTCGTATTCTTTATTAAGAGTCAACCCCCAAGCTATATTATTCAAAGCCATATTATAAAATCTAGATTCTTTATTTCTATCTAACGATTCTAAACTTTTTCTGGAATAGAAAATTAACGAATCTGATTTTTTCTCTGTTGAAAATGAAGATGCCAAGTTTATATAACTCATTCCCTTTGCTCTGGATGAATCTGTTACAGGTATGATATGTAAAGCTTTTTTTAAATCCTTACGGCTACTCTGTTTATCCCCCAACTCTTCAAACAATTGCCCCCTAAACGTATATACATACCATTTCATTAACCAATCATCAGTTCTCTCAGAATAATCAAGAGCATCCTTATACATCTTTATTGCCTTAATGTAATCTTGTGTATATTGATAATAATAGGCAAAGTTTAGTTGCGTAACCGCTAAACATTTATCATCATGAACTTTAAGACAATATTCTTCTAACTTTTCTAATACTTCTTTTGCTTCATTTGTCCTTTTTAGATATAACAATAGTAACCTTTGATAATTACTCCCTATTTCTATAATAGATTTCGAATCACCTGCATTAAGAGCATTATTAAATAACTTCTTATAACGGACAGCTTCAGCTTTATATTTTTGATTTTTAGTTATCGAATCCTCTTTATTAACAATCTTTTCTACAACCTTAATAATAGTATTTTCCTCTTTTTGTATTCCAAAAAGAGAAAATGATATAAAAAGAAAGAAAAATAAATAGTACTTCATCCCTAGTAAAGTTCAATTTAAGAACATTATATGCTTGAAAAATACAATTTTTCAATACTATTCAATACTGTTAATTAGAAAAACTACATTTTTACCATAATCAGATTTGGGACATTTACCCCATTATTTCTAGTTATAATCCTCTATCTCAGGCTTTACATTATCTCTAATTTTAGATTATTAACTAATTAATATCACATCATGAAAAATCAAATTAAATTTCACAAACTTATTCTATGTCTGCTATTTGCTGTTAGCACATCCATCTCCTGTAACCAAGAGATAGATGAGCGAATTGATTCAAACAATGTTATTACTACCGAATTAAAAAAAGATCAAAAAAATGAGTATTTAAAAGGTCAAATATTATCTGCCTACACTAATAAACCTATAAGTAATGTTACCATAAAAAAAGGTGAAGAACTTATAGCTATAAGTGATGGAGATGGTTCTTTTGTACTTAAAGAAAAAGAATTCCCTAAAGAGGGTCAAGTTTACATTTTTGAACATGATGATCACCTTACTATATCAAAAAGGATAAAATCTAATAGTAAGTTAACTATTTTAATGAAAGATCGTGGTAGATCCTCTATTATAGACTCTAGAGAAGGTGGAGAAATAATACTAGAAAAAGAAGGCTTTCTTAAAATCCCATCTGATGCTTTCATATACGAAGGAAGGCCATATAGTGGTCCTGTCGCTATACAAACTACTTTTCTTGATGCATCAAACCAAATGGACTTACTTACCGCACCAGGAAGTTTTATTGCAGATGAAGGTAATGGTAGACGATTATATCCATTAACTTCTTTCGGTATGATAGAAGTATTAGCTACTATCCCAGAAAAAGAATTACCTCTAGAACTTAATCCTAAAACTCCTATTACCGTAGGTTTCCCTATCACAGTAAAAGATACTCCTGAAAAAGTAAATCTATATGAGATGAATGTAATAACAGGTTATTGGGAACAAACAGGTATCTTAACCAATCAAGGAAATGTATTATTAGGAGAGATTACTAGCGTAAATAGTAGTTGGAATGCAGATGAGCCATGTGGTGAAGAATTAATTTGTGTGGAATTACAAGTTATCTATACTAATGGAGATCCAGGATGTGGAATTACAGCCAAAGGGTTAACTTACCAAGGTTCTGATGGTCATTATCAACCAGATTTTAATGGTTTTGTTGAATTTATGGTTTGTCCTGATAGTGTTTTTCAATTAGGAGCTTGCTTAACATTATGTTGTGTAGGCGGTCCTACTGATCCATGTTGTAGTAATCCTTATGCATACACTACCACTATTGATATGTCTACAATCACACCTAATCCTAATGGTTGTACTAGTCTTGGGGTTTGGACCATTAATAATTAACATCCAATTAAAACATATACAAAACAAAAAACCCTTCACAGATATTGTGAAGGGTTCAAAAAAGGCGGCGACCTACTCTCCCACGAGCGCAGTACCATCGGCGCTATCGGGCTTAACTTCTCTGTTCGGAATGG
>CANDNT010000029.1 GCA_947387485.1 Aquimarina rhabdastrellae | reverse complement strand
TTTTTATCCACTAAATTCAAAACTAATTGTTTACTCAAATCGCCTAAATTTAGGTCATAGCCTTTTTGGTCAGGTGAATAGCCTTTTGAAAGTCCAAAAAGGATAGTTCTTTTAACTAATTCTGGTTCAATAATAAATGGATTATCATACATACAAGATTTTTCTCCATTTATGCTATGCCTGAAATTTGCGAATAGCTTTTGTCCATTATAATCTTCAGAAATAATTAAGAGCATAACACCGTAAAAATCACCTTTGACCATCCATCTATATCTGTGGTCATTAACTATAATTCTTCGAGACTTTTTTTTAGGGAATGCCATTTTTTAAATTAAGTACAACAATTATATATAGTTACCATCGTAACTATATATCTATTATATGATCAATTACAAATCTAAAATCTTTGCAATTGATTTAAAATTATTTAATGTTACTTGTGTGTTATTTCCTATTATCTTTCAATTAAGATTTAAAAGAGTATTCAATTTTTTTCCTCTTTATTACAAGGTATAATACTATTCAATCTATTTTAAACTACGGTTTTACCTCTTATTAATTACGGTTAACAAATGCTTGCAAATGAGCTGTATAGCAAAACTCTGAAAGGTTTTAGAAGTATAAAAACGATAATCTCGTCGTTTTTAAGTTTTTCTGGGTGAAATTTCACCCAGAAAAAGCTGGGTTTTTGATAAAAAAAGTAACAAAAGTACCGCGAAAATAATTGATTTTTACTCTGTTTTTTTTACAAAGATCGTTATAGTTTTGACTTATAAATCAAAGGGTTAAATACTCTTTTTTATACTTAATGTATTATAAATCAAAATCTAAAAAATCATATTATGAAATACGCTACGTTTTTTGTCTCGATTCTTTTCTTATTTTTAAGCGCTTCACTTTTTACAAGTTGCGAAGCAGAATCTATCGAAAAAGAATCAAGCTTACATGAAATTACAGAACAACAAAAATATGGGGTCGATAAAGACATTGAACGACCTGGTACACAAGGAAACGATAATGGATAATCTATTCTCAGATTTTCCATTATCATTAACAAATAAAGTTGCAGGAACTATATTGGTCTTTTTATCTGGTATAGTATTATATCTCGATCAAATACTTAGATTATTTAATATATCAAGCTCATATACTTTTGGCTTTTCTAGTTTCAGTAACTTTTTGTGGGCGTTTACACAAAGTGTAGCGCCTCTTCTTCTTATTATAGCCTCATATTTTAAACCATATAAGATAATTTTTTTAGTCCCGATCTATTGTTATGGGTTACAATTATTATGGACTTTTGGAGCTTCTCATTCAGATGATCCTTATGGATATTTTTTCGCTTTAGGGTTTAGTATTTCTTTTTTCTTGATAATTTTTCTATTCAAAAAAACTCTGATATTCTTTAAAGAAAGGAGATCAAAAGAAAAAGATGAATTTGTAGAAAATACCAAAGATGTTATTGAAATATTAAAATCTAGACTTTTAGAAGAATCAAAATAATCACCATAAAAAATCAAATAACTATCATGGAGCCTAATCAGCGAATGAAAGAACTAAAAAATGCGCTTATACATAACAAAATAACTACTTTAGAAGCTATAACTATTTTAGAAAAAATTCTAAATGATTATTTAGAAGAAACAGATGAAGAAGAGCTATTTGATTATGAAAAAATAAAAGGAATCAATGAAGAATTTTATGATCGAAATATAAAGTTACAACATAGATTAAAAAAACTAAATAGAGCTATATTGTTGCAAGAATTAGGTATTCATTTTAACCAAGAAGAGCTTAAAACCCTTTTAGAAAATTAATTCTCTTTTTTAGATTTTAATATTATATGTTTTTCAAGTAATTCTGTCTTGGCTTGATTTTTATGATAATTAATAAACATTTGAACCAAAGGTAGCTTCTCAAATTCGTCCATATGTTGTAAACAAAATGTAGCCATTTCTTCTAGAGAAATTAATTCTTTGTCTTTCACATCTAAAGTAATGCTACCATCATTATTTAAGGATTGATCATTATATATCCTGCGCTTTAAGAATTCCTCAACTGGTTTTGATATTTTTTGTTTTCCATATTCCCACCCTTGAATGGTTCTTGGAGATACTTCTATTAATGAAGCTAACTCAGCTTGAGTTAAACCTAATTTTTTACGTATACTCTTAAATTCTTCTGGAGTCATGACTTCATTAAAATGTAAATGGTTATCGACAAAAATATAAAAACTAATTACATGTATTTTAAGTTTAGATTATATGTGTTTAAATATGATGAAATTTTACTATTTGTTACTTTTTGATAAAACATGTTTTTCTAAAAGATTAGCTTTAGCTTCATTTCTATAATAGTTAATATACATTTGAATTATAGGCAATTTTTCAAACTCTTCTAAGTTTTCAAAACAAAAAGTAACCATTTCTTTTAAAGATAAAGTCTCTATTTGTGAAACATCCATTACAATCTCTTTATTATGGATATTAATAGTTCTTTGTTTTTTCTTTTCAGCTTTTCGATATAAAAACTCAGCAATAGGTTTAGTTACCTTTTGATTTCCATATTCCCACCCTTGAATAGTTCGTGTTGATACCTCTATTAAAGAAGCTAATTCCGCTTGGGTTAAACCTAGTTCTTTTCTTATGCTCTTGAGTTCTTTTGAATTCATAAAATTATGTTAAAAACATATTTATTACGTTTTAATGCGTAAAAATAACGTTTCATATATGAAATATTTGCGTATATTTGAATATCAAAAATAATTAATCAAACATTTTAACGCGAGTCTTATAGAAATTAAAGATATATAAATAAGTTGTATTTACAATAGTTACATCATATGGTTTTGTGCTCACATCAAACATATGTTCTTTTTATATCAATACGCAATTTTTTCTATAAGATTACATACATTAAAAATCATTATATGAGAAAACGAGCAAAAAGGATTTTCGTAGAAAAATGGTTGACTCAACATCATGACATCTTAAAGATAAAACCACTAGAGCTAAAATTAGGATTTCATTTAGGTGCTATTCAAAAATTTCTAAAAGAAAACCGCTCTTTATCAGATGAACGAATTAATGTGATATATGATTTTATAACAGATGGAATATGTGAAAATACCAATAACTAAAAATACAAAATCATGACACTACAAGCTTACAAAAAAAGAATACTAGAGCATCTCAGTATAGAATATGATAAGTTCTGTAGTGAGCAAAATACAAGTCTAGAATATGCTTTGCTTAATCAAGAGATAAATAAATTGTATAACGATAAAATAAGACCAAACGAGGCAATTATTAAAGTGTTACGAAATGCCAATCAACAAGCTATCAAGATCATTCAACAAATGGTTAGTTTACAATCAAATGATAAAAGAGTAACTCAAACAAACAGCTTATTAGATTAATTAGAACAGATATTTACTACTGTAGTATGACCCACTATATATTACATAGTAAGCTTCTAAATAAGGGGTTCATTCATATCAAAAGGAAATGATGGCAAAATAAAAGTTGTATACCCTAGATACTTTTGTTTTTTAATTGATTGATGAATATATGGGTAGTGGAGCATTTGGGGTAACTATTTGTTTAGGTATTAAGTAATCGACAAGCATACCTTTTTAAGTACACTCCCTACCCATTATTAAATTTTAAAATGTAGCATTTCGATACGTTGAGTTTGTGTTAAACAAAGAGTCTGTAAGTGTAAGGCAGGCTCTTTGTTAAAAAAGACTAGGCAAGATAAGTAATGTGTAGTTGGTAATAGTTTTTTTATGATTTAGGATTCCCACCATGTAATTCTCGGTATAACTTATTTCTAGGTTATACCGATATGGTGAGGAATAGTAAAGTTCTTTAAATAATGTAAGAAGAAAAAATCTGTAAAAGATTTGTATTAGAAATACCTGTATAGCTTACTAGCTAGTGATTTATATGTAAATAGATTTAGTTGGCAAATGACAAGATGTTTTTATAGCATAGGAGCTATACAGGAATTATCCCCATATCCTTTATAACAGCAATACTATAGGAAGCTAAACTTAAGGTAAAGCAAGATAACAGTAGATGAAGACTATAGTATTTAAAATAGCTAGAGGAGTTAGTGATTGCGCTTCTCTAGCTTAAAAAATGAAACATATTTTAATTGATAAGGCGGATGAGCAGTAAGGGAAAATTGTAGCATCTCATGGCAATTAACCGCAAACAATTGTTTGCGGTTAATTAAGCTAGATATAATAAATCAAAAGATCAAAAAATGAATAGTAGTAGCTACTATGAAGAAGATACCAAGGCATTAGGTAACTATATATTAGAAATCATTCAAGCCTTAGAAATCGACTTTTATCAGTTTATATATAAGGCATTACAAAAAGAAAAAGATGCATTAATCTTATATAGGCAGATTAATGAATTTTATGAAACAGGAGTAGCATGTTCTCAGGCTATCACTGTACTAAAAATAACAAGATCATATCATATTAATCAAAATAATAATCAGTTATGAAACACACTAATAATTATGTAATAGTATTACTAGGACTATTTTTTTTAAGTTGTAGTACAACACTACCAGAAGAAAACTTCCATAAAGCAATCCCTATAACGGTATTCCATAAAGAAATAGAAAAGTTACCTTTAATAGATACTACACATTATTATGAATATCATTGTGAGTGGAATGCTCAAAAACAAGAAATCACAATACTACAAACTGCCCAAAAAGAGCTAAGGATATATTTGGAATTACCAGAAAAAGCAGATAAAAACCTATATACTGTAACCTGTGATTTGACAAAATATTGGGAAGAATATCATAAAGATACAACAAGCAGTATTCCCCTTATATCTAATTGTCTATCCGAGTTACCTACAGATATGACAACATTTAAGTTGTTTTACCATCCTAAAGACAAGGCTATCTGGATAAGTAATTAAACATTAGATAAAATAACAGCACCATATAGTTTGATTGAAGAAGAAGCCCAAGTGTAGTACGAGACATGGGGTTAGGCTACACTTGGATTCAAATCAAAGAAAATAACGCTACCCCAGCGACAAGGAATGTCGCTAGCTTATTTCCTCCCCAATAGAGCGCGACATTCCAAAAACCTAACATTGACAATAGGGTAAAGTTCAGTTAGTGTATTCAAAGAGGTCATTTTATAACTAATGACCTCTTTATAAAAACAGCAAAGAAAATAACGGAGGTCTATTCTATCAATAGTCCCAGAAAGAGTCATGTTCCTTAATTATAAGGAGTGTGTCTTTCTATAGTACCATAAATTCAAATATCAAAGTAATGACAAGCAGTTATCAAGCCAAACAAGAAGCAGCCATAGCCGAGGGAAATTATCTCTGTGCTATCCTAAAACATCTAGATATCCCATTTGATCGCTTTATGCATCGACTCTTTAAAGATCAACCCTATGAAATAATCTTATATCTATGGATGTATCGGTGTTATGATTCCAAATTATCCATACCCAAAGCCCAAGAATTAATCAGTCGAGCAAGTCAATTGTATTTAAAGTCACGAACAATAAGTAAATAATCATAAATCATAGTGTATGCGAGAAAATTCCATAAAAAAGGGGAAAAATCCCCTGAGGCAAGATTTGCCCATATTACAGTTAACCCGTAAATTTGTAGCGTTAAAAAAATTAATCAAAAATTCAAAAAACGAACAAGTATGAAACACTACAGCAAGCTGTGGTGCACGCTATTGGTGTGTATCATAAGCAGTATCAGTTATGCCCAAATCGGAGACGATGGTAATGGCGAAGCCGAAGAAGGCCCAGACTATCTAGCACAGATGGAGCGTAGCTTTAGTCTGCCATTAGCCCCCGAAGCAGCCGCCTTTCAAAAGTATGGAGAAATCCCTGCTAATCATTACACAGGAACCCCACAGATCGACATCCCTATAGTTAGTTACAAAGGCTTAGAGATGGATATCCCAATAGGACTAACCTATGATGCCTCAGGAATCAAAGTCAATCAACCCTCGACACCCTCAGGCTTAGGATGGAACCTAATTATGGGAGGAGCAGTAAGTAGAGTGGTAAATGGACTACCCGATAACACCATAGGAGGATTAATGCATTCAGCATTAACCAGAGCACAAACCGAGCAATATATTGAGAACCGTACCCGCTTTACTTCAGTAGAAGCAGCTATAGAATATTACCAATACCTAGATCAAGTCAATAAAAATGCGATAGATACCCATCCAGATTATTTTAGTGTAAATGCCTTTGGACTTAATGCCCATATCGTTTTAGACTATAGAGATAACTTTAGACCAAAAGTCTTAAACAACCCAAGAATCAAAGTACAAGCATCCTCTACAGGTGGATATATAGGAAGTTGGATTATCACTAACGAAGACGGGACGAAGTTTTATTTTGAAAAAACAGAAAGCGTATCCTCCTTAGGAAACGATACAGGGACTACATATAATATTGCAAAAAATTATATAGCGAGTTGGCGATTGACTAGAATGATATCTCCAAACGGTTTAGACACCTATGAGTTCTATTATCAAGATTACGGAAGTTTTACAGCACCACAGTTCTTACATGAAGCAGTAACGGTAACCAATACAATCAAAGACTTTGATTTTAATTATACAGGAGTAGACAGTTATCATACCTTTCAACCGATAAGCTATAACCAAGAAGTATTTTTATCAAGTATAAAGCACAATAGTAAAACCATTGTTAATCTAGCATATAAAAAGCGATACGATAGAACCTACGAGATTGCAGGCTCAGGAGGAATAGAAGCAACCGATGTTAAATCAGGAATTGCCTCTATTAGTGTTTTAGACCCACAAACAGAAGAGATGCTACAAAAAGTTGTATTTGAACACAGTTATTTTGGATTAAACGCAAATCAAACAGCAGAAAGCAGTGATCCAGATGAGATTCGATTAAAGCTAGATGCCTTACACTATTACGGACAAGAAGAAACCTATAAAAACAGTTACCGATTTGCCTATGAACAACCAGAAAAAGTTCCATCACTAAAAAGCAAAGGACAAGACTATTTAGGCTATAATAATGGTGCAGCAGGAAACACCGACTTATATCCAGAATTACAATTAGGAAATGCCCATTTTACAGGAGCAAAAAGAGAACCCAATCCATTAACAGCAAGAATAGGAACCTTAACAGAAATCACCTATCCTACAGGTGGAAAGACGGTATTTGAATACGAATCCCATCAAAGTTCCTCCTATAAAGCACGTCCTTCAGAGACGATAGCAACCTTAACAGTAAGAGGAGACCAAGGCGATGGCACAGGATGCTTAGGAAACTGTAGGGATAAATATGGAACACCCCCAAAGATCGTCTCAAGAATTATCCGTATTCCTAGTACAGGGAAATATGAATTAGACTTTAGCAATCCACAAAGTTCCTCACAATTTGGGGTCTTTTTAATCAGTAGACCAAGCGGAGAAATAGCATACGAAGACTTTGTAGGTTATGGCGGAAATTTTGATAATCACCCAGCCCCAGTAGTATGGTACAAACAAAGCGGAGGCAGTGAGCTAGATCGTAATGTAGAACTACCCGCTGGACTGTATCAACTAACCATAGCCGTAGCAGGATCTCCAACGGTGGTTTCTGATCCAGATATAATAACAGATCCCAATCCCGTACGAGCTACTGTAGGATTAAAAATAACCAAGCATTATAAAACCAATGTGGTAACCCATAAACTACATCCAGGAATTCGATTAAAAAAACGTATCAACTATAGCGAAAACAATCAGATCAGTACCATAAAAAACTACCGCTATACAGAGACTATAAACAGCGATTATTCCTCAGCATCAAATATCTATGAACCTAAACTCTATAGCAGTTCCACCTCAAAATCTCACGATGGAGAAACCTTTGTCTATACCACTACAATAAGCAGAAGCAGTGTAGCACGAGCAGGAAGTGGTGTACATATAGGCTATAAAAACGTATTTGAGATTGATGGCGAAATCAACATAGTTCCAGTAGTAGATAATGACCCACAAGGCGAAGGCGAAGATGAAGGTGGAAACATCCCTTCACTAGTAGAGCTACAAGGGATGAAAAACGGATATACCGAGTATCAGTTTTACGGCGGAAAATCAGGATTAGTAGCCGTAGCCACAGCCCCATATTACAATAACTTTAGAGCAGATTTTAAAGCAGGAAAAAGCAAAGAAGTATTACGCTATACCACTAGCGGAGATACCCTAAGTCGCGAACAATCCATATATAGAGATTACAATATCGATGCCGTACCAGGGATGAGTGTGATCACGGTAGAAAATACAGAACAAAAATATGTAGCCTTTAGAGCCAATGAAGATGGAACCATCAGTATAGAACACCTAGAACCAAAATGGAGTTGTATCGGATCATTATGTGCCTTAAAACCAGGAAGACCATTAGTATGTAACCGACCAGAGGACTATCCAGACATGAACATCGTAGGATGTATAAACAAACGCTATACCTCGCTTAATGGACGTGTTAATGTAGCAAGCATATCCTCAGGACATTTGATAGAGACCCGAGCAACAAGCTATTATGGAGACCAACAAATCACCACGACAACCCAGTATGAATATGACCCAACGGTGGACTATGTATTAAGAAACCAGACAACCCAACAAGGCGAAGGCATCCTACAAAAGATGACCTACCGTTATCCAAAAGACATTGCCAATGGAACAAACATACCAGGAGGTGAATTTGAAACCGAAGAAGTAGCCGGAATCCAAGCTTTAATAGCAGCCAATCGTGTAAGCACACCAATCCAGACAGAGACTTATCAAGATGGAGCACGTATCGGGATGCAGCGTAGTACTTATAAACAAAGCTATAGCAAAACCGTACCCTATCGTGTCTATACAGCCAAAGGCGAAGACCCATTAGAACAGCGCGCAGAATTCAGCTACAATCTAGAAGGACGCCCAGTATTGCAACAACAAACAGATGGAACAATAACCAAATACGTATGGGGCTATGGAGGTCGCTATATCATAGCACAAATACAAGGATTAGTACCCTTAACCTCAGATACGCCAAGAGAAGATCCAGCGGGATATGCAATAGAATTATCCAATAACGATGATGACCGTACCATAGGAACTATAGGAAAAGAGGGCGCTTTACGCGAAAAGCTAAACGAATTGCGAGCAGCACATCCAGTAGCCTTAGTAACCACCTATACCTATGACCCTTTTATAGGCGTAACCAGTATTACCGATCCAAAAGGGTATACGATCTATTATGAGTATGATAAACACAATAGGCTACTACAGGTAAAAGACGCAGCAGGCAAATTGGTATCTGAAAATCAATACCACTATAAAACCCAAGAATAACATCAAATCAAAAGACATGCAAAAATACATATATATACTCTGGCTATGCTTATGCAGTAGTATAGGCTATGCCCAATTAAGCTCAGGAGGCGGCAGTAACGATCCCTGTGATATACCAGGAGGAAAAATCTGGTATAAAGATGCCGATGGGGATGGATTAGGAGATGCCTCACAAACCAGATGTAGTGCAACCAAGCCCTCAGGTTATGTAGACAACGATCGAGATTGTAATGATAGCAATGCTAATAAACCCAATAAACAATATTGGAGAGATGCAGATGGAGATGGCTATGGAGACCCTAATGCACAAGGACCATTTAGTATTTGCCATATTCCCAATGGATATGTAGCCAATGCTTTAGATTGTGATGATAGCAATGCATCCCTACATCCCAATGCCTCAGATGTATGTGATGGGATAGACAATGATTGCGATGGACAGATAGACGAAGACTATGTAGGCAGTACCATCCCTACCGCCACAGTAAACAATCAATGTGGACAATCGATACTAACCAGAGGAAATCCAACAAGTGAAGAAACCTGGTATTGGCAAAGTAGCGCCACAGGAAGAAGTACAGCAAATAGTAGTGTAAGTATCACCAGAACTAGCGGGAATACCTATTATTTAAGAGCAAGAAACAATCAAGGAGGATGTTGGAGTCAAGCCTTTAGAATTAACTATAGCATAAAAGCGTTTCCAACTCCACCACCAGTACCAAGTGTGACTCAAAATTGTGGAAATACAAAACTAACAAGAACAGCACCACCAAGTGGGATAAGCTATTATTGGCAAAGTAACCCTAATGGAACCAGCACCGCAAATGGTAGTGCAAGTATCACTAGAACAGCAGGAACACGATATTATATAAGAGCAAGAAATAATAGTACAGGCTGTTGGAGTACGGCAAGAACAGTAAATTATAGCATCAAAACGATACCAAGTACCCCACCAGCAGTAAGCGTAAGTAACAATTGCGGAAATAGTGTCCTGACCAGAAGTAATCCACCAAGTGGAGTAACCTATTATTGGCAAAGTAGTAGTAATGGTACAAGTACAGCTAGTAGTGGTACAACTCTTACCAGAACCAGTGGAACACGCTATTATCTAAGAGGACGAAGCAGTCAAGGTTGTTGGGGAGCAGCAAGAACGGTAAATTACAGTATCAAAACAGTACCTAGCGCACCACCAAGACCAAGTACTACCCAAAACTGTGGAAGTACAGTACTAACCAGAAGCAATCCACCAAGTGGAGTAACCTATTATTGGCAAAGTAGTGCTAGTGGTACGAGTACAGCTAGTAGTGGAACAACAATAACTTTAACTAGTGGCAGTAGCAGTTATTATTACCTAAGAGCCAGAAGTAATCAAGGGTGTTGGAGTCCAGCAACCTCGGTATTCTATATTGTAGAAGCCGGAGCTACAACTCCACCGATGCCAAGCATCACCCAAAACTGTGGAAGTACAACCTTAACCAGAGCCAATCCCCCAAGCGGAGTGACGTATTACTGGCAATCTTCAGCAACAGGAACTAGCACATCAACCTTGCTAGCAGGAGCTACATGGACAGCAACTGGAGGCAACAAACATTATTTAAGAGCAAGAAACAATAGTAGTGGTTGTTGGAGTACAGCAAGAATAGTGAACTATAGTATAAAAACTGTACCCAATACCCCACCAGCAGTAAGTGTAAACAATAACTGTGGAAACAGTGTACTGACTAGAAGCAACCCGCCAAGTGGCGTAACCTATTATTGGCAAAATACCGCAACAGGAACAAGCAGTGCTAATAGCACCAATAGTATTACTAGGACAAGTGGTACTACCTATTACCTAAGAGCCAGAAGTAGTCAAGGCTGTTGGAGTACGGCACGAACTATCAATTATACGATCAAAGCCGTACCAGCAATCCCACCAGCACCAAGTATCACCCAAGACTGTGGAAGTACTAAACTAACCAGAAACAATCCACCAAGTGGGGTAACCTATTATTGGCAAAATACCGCAACAGGTACAAGCAGTGCTAATAGCACCAATAGTATTACTAGGACAAGTGGGACTACCTATTATCTAAGAGCACGAAATAGTCAAGGCTGTTGGAGTACAGCAAGAACCATTAATTATAATGTAAAGACAGTACCAGCAACCCCGCCTACAGTAAACATAAGCAACGAATGTGGGCAAAGTGTACTAACCAGAAGCAACCCGCCAAGCGGAGTGACCTATTATTGGCAAACAAGTGCCACTGGAACAAGTAGTGCTAATAGCACCACTACAATAAGCTTAACCAGCGGAACACAATATTACCTAAGAGCAAGAAGTAATCAGGGATGCTGGAGTACAGCCAGAGCAATACAATATGCCATAGGAACTATCCCTACATGGTATGCCGATGTAGATGGAGATGGATTTGGAGATGCCAATACTAGCCAACAAGCCTGTGAACAACCTACAGGGTATGTAGCCAATGCCGATGACAACTGTCCTACAATAGCAGGAACTGAGCAAGGATGTCTAGAAGACTATTATATAACCCCAAGCTTAAGTGACGAAAACTATGTGTATACACGAGTATACCAACGTGAATTAGAAGCAGCCGATGAGCTAAGGCAAAATCGCGATGTGATCGAAACCGTAGCCTATTATGACGGACTAGGAAGAGCCAAACAACAAATAGGCATCAAAAACAGTCCAAACAAAAAAGACATCATCACCCATCTAGCCTATGATGCTATCGGAAGACAAGCCAAGCAATATTTACCATATGAAGCCCAAACACCAAACGGAAGCTATACAACGGTAAATGTCGAACAGGATATCCAAAGCTATTATCAAAACAAATATGCAGCCGATTTTAATGCAATGGCAGTAAATGAGGTGAATGCCTATAGCGAAAGTATCTTTGAACCCTCACCATTAAACCGAGTGCTAAAACAAGCAGCACCAGGAAAACAATGGAAAGCCAGTACAGACGATAGCGCAGACCATACCATTAAATCAGGATGGGAAACCAATACCATAGCCGATCAAGTAGTACACTTTAAAGTAGCGATAACAGCAGGAGTAGTAAACCTAGTCAAAGAAGGGAATTATGCAGCAGAACGCCTACATAAAACCATTACCAAAGATGAAAACTGGACAACAGGAAAAGACCATACCACCGAAGAGTATACCAACGAATTAGGGCAAATGATCCTAAAACGTACCTATAATAACGAGATCGCACACGATACCTATTATATATATGATCTGTATGGAAACCTAACCTATGTAGTACCACCTAAGGTAACAACAGCAGATGGCGTAAGTCAAAGTGAGCTTGCCGAACTTTGTTATCAATACAAATACGATTATAGAAATCGATTGATCGAAAAGAAAATCCCAGGAAAAGGATGGGAAACGATCGTATATAACAAATTAGATCAACCCGTATTAAGCCAAGATGCGAACCTAAAAGCACAAGGCGTTTGGTTATTTACCAAATACGATGCCTTAGGACGTGTAGTCTATACAGGAAAGATCAATGATAGTCGAGATAGAGCAGCCTTACAAACAGTAGTGAATCAAAGCACTACCTTATGGGAAGCACGTACGACAAAACAACAAGTAGAAGGATTTAGTTTTTACTATACCCAAAATGCATTCCCAACTACAGGAATGACACTACTAACAATTAACTATTACGATGATTACCGTCTAGACGGAGTTATAAGTATTAGTCCAGAAACAACCGACCTAACTTGGGAAGGAATGACAGCCACAATAGCGGTAAAAGGATTACTAACAGTAGGACAAATACGCGTACTCGATACCGATAAATGGATAACTACGACTAATTATTATGACGAAAAAGGGCGTTTATGGGATACTCTCGTAAAGAATGAATACTTAGGTACAGACACATGGACACTAATGCAGTTAGACTTTGTAGGAAAACCATTAAAGACTTTTACCAAGCATATCAAGGACGGAAAAATCCTATGTACAACAGATGTGTTTACTTACGATCATATGGGACGCTTATTAACACAAGAACAGCAGATCAATGAGCTACCTACAGAACGTATCCTAAGCAATCATTATGATGAATTAGGACAGCTGATCAGAAAAGATGTAGGAGGAAAAATAACTGCAACAACAGCCTTACAAAGTGTAGACTATACATATAACGTACGCGGATGGTTAAAACAGATCAATGATACTCAGAATCTAGGAACAGACCTATTTGGGTTCAAGCTTAACTATGAAACACCAGAGCAAGGCGCAACAGCCTTATTTAACGGAAATATCAGTGAGACGTATTGGAAAACAGCTAATGACAACACCTTAAGACATTATACCTACAGCTATGATGCCTTAAACAGAATCACAGGGGCCATAAGCAATAGCGGGCGTTATGATTTAAGTAGCGTAAACTATGACAAGATGGGAAATATCCTAAGCTTGCAAAGAAAAGGACACCTAAACGAAGCCGCAACAAGCTTTGGGGTGATGGATAATTTAACCTATAGCTATGATGCAGGAAACAAACTATTAAGTGTAAACGATGCCGTAACACAACCTTTTGGATTTAAAAAGTACGCTCACTCAGGAAATGATTATGAGTATGACGTAAATGGGAATATGACCATAGACCGTAACAAAGGAATTACCAATATTAGTTATAACCACTTAAACCTACCCACAGGAATAAACATCGCCAATACCGAGCATAACGGAAACATTACCTATATATACGATGCTACAGGAATCAAGCAAAAGAAAATTGCAACCGAAGGTAGTAACAGTACCATAACCGAGTACGCGGGCAATTTTATTTATAAAAACGGAGTATTAGAGTTCTTTAATCATACAGAAGGTTATATAGAACCAAAAGGAGATGAAACTTTTGATTATATTTACCAATATAAAGACCATCTAGGAAATATTAGATTATCGTATCAAGATATTGACCAAGATGGAAAGGTTGACGTTCTTAGAAATAACACTGACATTGACGGAGATAATGACCATAGTCATGAGATCAAAGAGGTAAAAGACTACTACGCTTTTGGGTTACAAATTAAATATGGTATCGATCATGTAAACTCTATAGTTACAGGACGTAAACATAATTATGGATTTGTAAGCAAAGAAGAAAACTCAGAGCTAGGATTAGATTGGTATGATTTTGGAGCTAGAAACTATGAAGCGTCTTTAGGTAGATGGATGAATATAGATCCCAAAGCTGATGATGTGATGCAAGTTGATTTAAATCCTTATAATTTTAGTTGGAATAATCCAGTTAATTTTAATGATCCTGATGGTGAATGTCCCTGGTGTTTGGGAGCTGTTATTGGCTTTGCTGTTGAGTATGGTACACAGGTAGCTACAAACGTTGTAAATAACGGTTTTAGTTCAGATGCGTTTACAAATGTTGATGGAGGTAAACTTTTAACAGCAACCGTTATAGGTGCTGCAACAGGAGGTTTATCAAGCATAAAAGTTGTTGGAGGGGTAGCTAAAGTCTACAAAGCAACTGCTGTTACTGCTACTGCTGTAGGTGGTAATATAGTCAATCAGCAACTAGATGGTAATAAAACAGTGAATGCTAAGGAAGTTGCTACAGAAATAGTAGTCGGAAATTTGCCATTGCCAAAGGTTAAAGCACCACAGGTAGAAGGTGTAGCGGAGAATGTAATGAAAACTGCGGAAAGGCAATTAGATAGAGCAGAAAGAATAGCTAGTAGTAATTCTCGTCCATCTAGAGAAGCTGCACTAAAGGAGGCTAAGGAAAATGTCAATAATCTTCAATCACAGCAAAGTAACGCAGATGCAACAAACAGTGCTTTACAGAATGTTCCAGATGCCGTAGACTCTGTGGCGAAAGAAGGAGTTAAGGTGACCTATAAAACAGTAACTGAAGATAAAAAGGTAAATAAAAAATAATCAAGTATTTTCGATGACTATAAAAAGTTCTATTTTAAGTAAAGTATTAATTACAGGATGTTCACTTATGATTATAGTTTCTTGTATGATCATTTGGAAAACTTTCGAGAAGAAAAATATTACAGAAATAGGTAAAACCGTGATCGTAGATGTAATTCAAGCTCCTGTAGATTGTTCAGAGATTACTACAAGAACGGGATATTGTAAACTACGTTATAAAGGAGAGATTTTTGGAAAAAGGGCTGGAAATGAATTTTGTCATTTAGTGTCAAATAGTTCAACAGTGGCAATGTTGACAAATGAAGAAGAAGATATTTTTCTCTTTGTTGGCGAATATGATCCTTTGCAATTTTGGTATGCCATAATTATTTTTTTGATAGCAATAGTTGTAGGTGTAAGAGGTTTGAAAAGATACTAAATAATCCACTCTATTAAGAGTGATTGCTTTGCGAAAGTTTAAAACTTTGTAGAAAGATGATGAGAATAAAAGAAGCAGTTACAAACTTTATACTTGTAACTGCTTCTTTTAGAACTAGTCATATTATATAGATTTAATACAGAAGAACTGCTAACATGGAATAAAAAAAGAAAAGTAGATTATGTTAGATATAATAAAAAAAACAATTTTAAACACAGGTTGTCCGATTAGATTTAATTGGTATTATGATCCCGATTTAGAGGTTTCTGAATGGGTTAACTCTTTTGAATTTCCTACTAAAGGGTATATAGAAATCCCCACAGTTGGACCCATAAAAATTACTCAATGGGAATGGTTAGAAATTAATTCAATTCAAAAAAAAGTAATAGGAAGATTGACTCCTGTAAAGGAGGTTAATCATTCTCTAGAAGTTAAGAGGAGTTTAGATGAGGGTAAAATTGTTTATAAAGAGACCTCAGGGGGTTATAAAATTGAAAACCCTTTTTTTAAAAAAGAGATATAATTTATTATAATGGTAAATTTAAGTTATTCTAATAATAAATAAAATGTTACACCATTCATGTTATGAATACTACAAGTTACATGAATATACATTAACAAGTTCACTCAAGCTGAGTGAGTACTTTAAAAGCGACCCTTTTTGGTGTCGCTTTTTTGTTATAAGTTGCCTCATCCTAAAATAATTTCATTAAAACAAATAAGTCTTTATCATATGCCGTTTAAATTGATACCTATTATACTCTTTACAGCAATTGCATATTTATTATATAAAGACAATAGTGCTAAATTATTTAAAAGCCATGGTTTTGAAACTACGAATGTATATATAAGTAGTCATGAGATAAAAGAAGTCATCAATAGCACAAATAACTCAGCCTTAAAAAAGCAATTAAAAAGAATTTTAGTTCTTAGGAAATTAATGTTTTTATTAGTTTATCTATTATTCTTTTCTGTTTTATCTATAGCATATCTTTCTAGGTAATCTCACAAGCTATTAATATTAAAACTAAGTATAAAGCCATTATCTTAGAGTTAAAAACTAGCCACATTATATGAAACCATCAACACTCCCTTTGCGACTAAGTCGTGAAGAAAAACGTATTGTCCGTTTATTAGCAAAAGGATATACACAAGTCGAAATCGCTCTTTATTTAGAACAAAGAGGATTTACTCCATCCAGTAAGAGTACCGTAGAAAAACAATTAAAAAAACTTAGAGATCGTACCAAAGCCAAAACTATGTTTCAGTTACCTTGTCTACTCAAAAATCAAGAAATTCTATAAATAAAAAGGATTCAACTCATAAGAATTGATTTAAAAACAACCTCTTACCTATCATTGTTATAAAAGCATCTAAGATTGTATAGCTTTTGCTTAAAGCAAAATACGCATGCTCTACTCCTCTCATATTCTTTAACCAAAACAAAGAAGTATTCATGCCATGCTATTACCCTATAAAAAATGAAAACCTCTAGTGAGGGGTACTAGAGGCTCATTCATCAATCAAAAAACGAACAGTTATATTATGAAACTGTTGTATTGTTTATGTTAGTTTATAATGATTATATAAACTAACAGTTAATTTCTTTTTCTTAGCGAATCGTTAGTCGATGTAACATTACACCTATTACATCTTTTTTTATGACTAAAAAATAAGGTATTTTACAATGGATTGACTGTTAAGTATAAATAAAACACATTTATGGTTTAAACGTATTTATTTTATGGTTTGCATCTAAAATATAACATGCTTTTCTAGAATTGAGAATATTTTCCTTTATAATATCGACTGTATTTTCTGAGGCTTAAACTATTTCAGTTCAAAAATTCTCCTGAAGAGTATCGTTAACTTTTTCGGAAAAAGTATCAATCTCTCCCGAACCAATAATAACAAGGCTTCCCGAAGATTCTCTACTTTTCCCCAGCTCTAGGGAATTTTCTTCCCCAGAAATGGCATCAACTTTTTCGGGAAAAACACCAACCTCTTCCGAACCAATAATAACAAGGCTTCCCGAAGATTCTGCACTTTTCCCCAGCTCTAGGGAATTTTCTTCCCCAGAGATAGCATTAACTTTTTCGGGAAAAGTATCAATCTCTTCCGAACCAGTAATAACGGGGCTTTCCAAAGAATCAGTACTTTTTCCCAGCTCTAAGGAATTTTCTTCCCCAGAGGTAGCACTAACTTTTTCGGAAAAAGTGTCAATCTCTTCCGAACCAGTAATAACAAGGCTTCCCAAAGAATCAGTACTTTTTCCCAACTCTAGGGAATTTTCGTCCCTAGAGGTAGCATTAACTTTTTCGGGAAAAGTATCAATCTCTCCCGAACCAGTAATAGCAAGACTTCCCGAAGATTCTCTACTTTTCCCCAGCTCTAAGGAATATTCTTCCTCAGAAATAGCACCAACTTTTTTCGGGAAAAGTGTCGATTCTTCCGCGATCAGTAATAACGCGGTTTTCCCAG
This sequence comes from Aquimarina rhabdastrellae, assembly GCA_947387485.1. Classification (GTDB taxonomy): domain Bacteria; phylum Bacteroidota; class Bacteroidia; order Flavobacteriales; family Flavobacteriaceae; genus Aquimarina. The sequence goes on along the minus strand of CANDNT010000029.1, from coordinate 1,119 downwards.
AGATTCCATATTTTTTTCTATGTTTTTCTGAACAATATTGTTCAGAATTATTTAAGAGTTAAAATCTGTATATATTCCCTCTAGAGTCCCTCAAGGGAATATACTGTTACATTGCTATCTGAATTAGCAAAGAGTTATAAATTGCTATTTCAGATAGTATTTAATAATTACGTTTTTTAAACCTCAGACAATCCACTGTCTGCGAGAGATGCTTGAGTTTGTGTAGTAATAGTCTGAGTAGAATTATCGATTGTAAATGGTTTTTAAATCTCAGACAAGGTACTGTCTGTGGGAGATGCCTGAGTTTGTGTAGTATTAACCTGAGTAGATTTATCGGTTATAAATGGTTTAAATCTCAGACAATCCACTGTCTGCGAGAGATGCCTGAGTTTGTGTAGTAATAGTCTGGGTGGAATTATCGATTATAAATGAGGTTTAAACCTCAGACAATGTACTGTCTGCGGGAGATGCCTGAGTTTGCACAGTATTAGTCTAGATAGCATTATCGATTATAAAAGATCTTTAAATCTCAGACAATGTACTGTCTGCGGGAGATGCCTGAGTTTGTACAGTATTAGTCTGGATAGCATTATCGATTATAAATGATCTTTAAATCCCAGACAATGTACTGTCTGTGAGAGATGCCTGAGTTTGTATAGAATTAGCCTGAGTAGATTTATCGGTTATAAATGGTTTTAAATCTCAAGCAATGTACTGTCTGCGGGAGATACCTGAGTTTATGTAGTATTAGTCTGGGGGGATTTATCGTTTATAAATGATTTTAAATCCTCAGTCAATGTACTGTCTGCGAGAGATACCTGAATTTGTATAGAATTAGCCTGAGTAGATTTATCGGTTATAAATGATCTTTAGATCTCAGACAATCCACTATATAAGAACTTTTCGTCTTGGATATTTTAATTAAGGGTATAGTTAAAATATGGGTATAAGTAATCGTACCATCAAAAACAGTAGTTTTTAGGGATAGAAAATTAGAGCATAATAACACTCATTTTTGAAATTGCGGTATAAGCAATGTAAATCTATTATAGCCATCATGCGCGCCAGATAGCTATAATAAACTTATCATGCATAGAATTACTAAAGGTATAGCTACTT
>CANDNT010000028.1 GCA_947387485.1 Aquimarina rhabdastrellae | reverse complement strand
GATAACGGAAGCTATAGTAACCAAGCGACAGGAGAAGGAGACAGTCCAAGTGGAACAGACGATGTAAGTGATGTATCAGATGATCCAGACGATAGTACAACGACCACAGATGATCCAACAGTAACAACATTACCAGCAAACCCAAGTATGGAGTTAAGTAAGGTAGATGTGTTAGACTTAGGAACAGATGGAATATTAAATGCAGGAGACGTAATCAACTATACAATAACAGTAAGCAATACTGGAAATGTAACGTTGAGTAATATAGAAGTGACAGATCCAAATGCGACAATAACAAGCGGAAGTCCGATAGCGAGTTTAGCACCAGGAGCAAGTGTAGACGTACTAGCAAACCATGTGTTAACGCAAGCAGAGATCGATAACGGAAGCTATAGTAACCAAGCGACAGGAGAAGGAGACAGTCCAAGTGGAACAGACGATGTAAGTGATGTATCCGATGATCCAGATGATAGTACAACGACCACAGATGATCCAACGGTAACAACATTACCAGCAAACCCAAGTATGAACTTGAGTAAGGTAGATGTGTTAGACTTAGGAACAGATGGAGTATTAAATGCAGGAGATGTAATCAACTATACAATAACAGTAAGCAATACTGGAAATGTAACGTTGAGTAATATAGAAGTAACCGATCCAAATGCAACAATAACAAGCGGAAGTCCAATAGCGAGTTTAGCACCAGGAGCAAGTGTAGATGTATTAGCAAACCATGTGTTAACGCAAGCAGAGATCGATAACGGAAGCTATAGTAACCAAGCGACAGGAGAAGGAGACAGTCCAAGTGGGACAGACGATGTAAGTGATGTATCCGATGATCCAGACGATAGTACAACGACCACAGATGATCCAACAGTAACAACATTACCAGCGAATCCAAGTATGAGTATTATTAAAACAGTAGTAAGCATTACAGATGATAGAGATGGATTAGGTGTAGGTGATATAATTAACTATAGTATAGCAATTACGAATACAGGAAACGTAACCTTAAGTAATATTGTCATTACAGATGCAAATGCAGATAGTGTTGATTATGGAACTACAGATACTGATGGAGATAATGATATTGATGTAATAGCACCAGGAGCAACAGTAACTATTACTGCTTTACAAACAATTACTCAAAATGACGTAGATGCAGGATATGCAGAGAATACTGCTATAGGAACTGGAGATAGTCCAAATGGTACAGGAGATGTAAGTGATACATCAGATGCAGGAGACGAAAGTGTAGAAACTTCAAATGGAGATGGAACTACAGATAATGATCCTACAAATGACCCAACTGTAACTACTATTATAGGAACGCCAGAACTTACATTAACAAAAGTGGCTAATTATACAGATACAAATGGAGATGGATTAGCAACACCAGGAGATGTTATTACATATACATTTACTGTAGAAAATACTGGAGAACTTACAATTAATAATACAGTAATAGATGACCCTAGAATAGGAATAAGTCAAGTAGCAGTGTCACCAAGTACTTTGGCACCAGGAGATATAGGAACGTTAACTATAGATTATGTGATTACACAAGATGATATAGATAATGTAAGAATTGTAAATAGTGCAACAACTACAGGACAAGATCCAGATGGTGTTGATGTGATTGATGTTTCTGATAATGGTGATGAGTTGACAGATACAGATGAAGATGCAGATACAGATCCTACTAATGATCCAACAGTAACTGAATTAGCAGAACCTAATTTAGCATTGAGTAAAAGAGGAGTTTATGTAGATATTAATAATGATGGAATTCCTAATGCAGGAGACGTAATTGATTATACTTTCGAAATTACAAATACAGGAAATGTAGCTGTAACTAATATCATAATAACAGATCCATTACCAGGAATTGTAATTAATGGAGATCCAATTGATCTATTACCAGGAGAAACAGATAGTACAAGTTTTACAGCTAGATATGTGTTAACAAGTGCTGATATTTTTAACGGAGAAGTTATTAATGTAGCTACAGCAATAGGACAAGATCCAAATGGAGAAGATGTAATCGATATATCAGATGATCCAGTAGATGTTACAGATGTTGATACAGATAATGATGGAGATGGTGAAGATGAAACAGTAACAGATATTATTAATAACGAAGAAGACGGAGTTATTGTTTATACAGGTATATCACCTAATGGAGATGGAACTAATGATAGTTTTAGAATCGTAGGATTAGAAGATTTCCCTAACAATACATTAAGAATCTATAATAGATGGGGAGTATTAGTATTTGAAGCTAATGGATATGAACAACCTGGAACGGCATATTTTGAAGGTATTTCAAACGGACGAGTAACAATACAAGAAAGTGAGAAATTACCAGTAGGAACATATTACTATGTTTTAGAATATGTAAAAGATTCAGGAGAAGGAAAGAGTAGAGCTGGATATTTATACATTAATAGATAACAAACCTAGGTTTAAAAAATAATTGATATTAAATGAAAAAAATAGCAATATTATCGATCATATTTGCAGGATTGTCGTCTATTATGTTTGGACAGCAAGATGCACAGTATACACAATATATGTATAATACGATAAGTGTAAACCCAGCTTATGCAGGAAGCAGAGGTGTGATGAGCATTACGGGATTACATAGAAGTCAATGGGTAGGGCTCGATGGGGCCCCCCGTACCTCTACTTTATCGGTAAATACTCCTTTGGGAAGAAAGAACAAAATAGGATTAGGGGTGTCTATCATAAGAGATGAGATAGGACCTTCTCAAGAAACATATTTTGATATAGATTTCTCGTATACAATACAAACTTCAGTTAACGGGAAATTAAGTTTTGGGTTAAAAGCAGGAGGTAATTTACTAGATGTAGATTTTAGAAGGTTAAATCTAGAAGATAATACCGATGTACTTTTCGAAAACTTAATAGACAACAGGTTTAACCCTAATGTAGGATTAGGGTTATACTATCATACAGATAAGTTTTATGTAGGATTAAGTGCACCTAATTTATTAGAAACAGAGCATTATGACAGAAGTACAACTTTAAATAATGATGATGCGGCTAGTTTTATAGCTAGAGAACGAATTAATTATTATTTAATAGCAGGATATGCGTTTGATATAAATGAAGATGTAATTCTTAAACCCGCAATTTTAACCAAAGCCGTTTCGGGAGCGCCACTACAAGTAGATATTTCTGCAAATGCATTACTTTATCAAAAACTCCTTTTAGGGGTAGGATATAGATGGGATGCAGCCGTTACAGGAATGGTAGGATTCCAAATATCGGATAGTTTGTTATTAGGACTAGCCTATGATAAAGAAACTACAGAATTAGGAAGAACTGAGTTTAATAACGGTACTTATGAAGTATTTATGCGATTTGAGTTATTTAAAAAATATAATCGTATCATTACGCCTCGATTCTTTTAACACACAAACACAAGTCAATTATGAGAATATTATTACAAAGAATGTTGTTGATTGTATGGATTTTGGTATGTGGGAATGTTTTTTCTCAAAACCGAAAACTGGATAGAGCAAATAAAGCATACAAACAATATGAATATATAGAAGCACAAGAACAATACCTGAACTTAATAGAAAAGGGTGAAAAAAGTGCAGAATTATACCAAAACCTTGGTAATACATACTATTTTAATAGTCAGTTTGAAGAAGCAGGTAAATGGTATAAAGCTTTAATAGCTGAGTTTCCTGATGAAGTAAGCCCTGAGTACTATTTTAGATGTGCTCAAGCATTAAAAGCAATGGAAAAATATGAAGAGTCAGATAAATACATGAAGACTCTTGCAGAATTGAGTAAAGATGATCAAAGAGCTAAGATCTATACAGAAATTCCAGATTACCTTGAAAAAATCGAATACCAATCAGGTAGATATGATATTATTAATCTTGCAGTTAATTCAGTTTTTTCAGATTTTGGAACTTCTTTCTATAAGGATAAAATAGTATTTAGCTCGGCAAGAGATACTTTATTAATGACTAAAAGTATCCATGAATGGAATAACCAATCTTTTCTAGATTTATATGTGGCAAACAAAGATGAAGCTACAGGTGAATTATCAGAAGTAGATAAAATGGATAGAAAAATAAACACAAAATTCCATGAATCAACTTCGGTATTTAGTAAGGATGGAAATACCATGTATTTTACTAGAAATAATTATACAAATAGAAAGTATAAAGCTTCACAAGAAGGAACGAATAAACTGAAAATATATAAGACAACAAGAAAAGCCAACGGAAAATGGACAACTCCTTTTCCATTAAGTTTTACAAGTGATGAATATTCTACAGCACATCCTACCTTAAGTGAAGATGGAAAGACATTATATTTTTCTTCAGATATGCCTGGAGGATATGGACTATCCGATATCTATAAAGTAGTCATTAATGATGATGGAACTTTTGGTGAACCAGAAAATCTTGGTGATCGTATCAATACAGAAGGAAGAGATAGTTTTCCGTTTGTTTCAGGAAATGACGAATTGTATTTTGCTTCAAATGGACATATAGGTTTAGGAGGTTTTGATGTTTATGTAGTTAAACTAAATGCAGCATCAGACGAAGAAAGAAAGGTGGTAAACATAGGAAAGCCTGTTAATGGATCAAAAGATGACTTTGCTTTTGTTTTTGATAAAGAAGCTAAAAAAGGATATTTTTCGTCAAATCGTAACGATGGAAAAGGAAGTGATGATATCTACGCTTTTGTAGAAAAAGAACCTTTAAGAGATCCTTGTAAAATTATGATTACAGGAGTTGTAAAGGATAAGAAAACGCAAGAAGTACTAGCAGATGCGTTAGTGGTTATATTTGATGAAGAAGGACAAGAGATTGATTCTGTAACAACTAAAGCAGATGGGACATATTCTTTTGAGGTAAAGTGTAAATCAAACTACACAATAAAAGGAAATAAAGAAAAATATAGCACTGCAGAAGAAGCTGTAACAACACCTAATAAAATTGAAACAATTCAAGTTGAGTTAATAGTAGAGAAAGAGATTGAAGAAGGAAAAGATTTAGGTAAGATATTAGCATTAAATCCAATTTATTTTGATTTTGATCAGTGGTATATTCGTAAAGATGCAGCAGTAGAATTAGACAAAGTAGTTGCTGCAATGAATAAATATCCAGAATTAGTAATAGAAGTAAGATCTCATACAGATAGCCATGGAGATGCTAATTATAATTTAGAATTATCAGATAAGAGAGCCAAAGCAACTGCGGCGTATATTATAGAAAGAGGTATAGCAGCAGCAAGAATTTCTGGTAGAGGTTTTGGAGAAACACAACCTGTTAATGATTGTAAAGATGGTTCACGTTGTAAAAAATCGGATTATCAAGCGAATAGACGAAGTGAATTTATTATCATAGAAGAAGCTAAGTAAAACTTATTTTTGTAATTATTAAATCCCCTTTATTATGATGAAAAACCATCGTAGTAAAGGGGATTTTCTATTGTGTAAAAGTTGAAATCAAGAATAATATTATGATTTTTATAAGATTAAGTAACTTTTCTTTAATAGGAAATTGTATGAATTTTAAATTTTTTATACGTTTTTAACACAATATTTTTATGGTTAAAATGTAATTATTGTTGTTGTAAGTATAAGGTTGTTAAATTGTATGGTGTTGTATAATAATTGGTTAAACTATGAAATTTCCCAAAAAAACAATACAAAATTGTATTTAAACTTATATTATATGTTACAAATCACCGTCAATGTAGTTATTGTGAGTTTTACAAAATTTATATAATGCTCCGTAAGAAATATTTTCTTGATGATTTTCTTGAACCCATTTTAGTAAATCTACATAATTGATAGGAGAGGTATCAGGATCATTTAGTTTATCGATAATTGCACGCTTGGTTTTATCAAGAATAAGGGGCGTATTATTTCCTCCACTTTTTACAGAAATTAATCCTTCAATACCTTTATCCTCGTACAATTTTAGCCAATTATAAATAGTTCTACGATCATATTTTAGCTTCTTAGAAAGATCCTTACTATAAGTTACTTTTCCTTGTTTGATTAATACCAAAGCTTTAATTCTACTACGTTTTAATATAGTATGCTGCTTGTGTAATAAAGAAAGTAATTCTGTAATATCTTCTTTGATTTCTATATCTAGTGTTTTAGCCATGATCAAAAGATATATTTTATTGAGAAAATTTAAAGTTTTACAAGTTTAAATTAATGTTAAATGATAAACGACTTAAGTTGATTATTAGTTAAGTACATGTAAAATAAGGAATGAAATATTAAGAAAATAATAACGTTGTCAAGAGTATAAAATTTGCATGCCCTGTAATTTTTAAAAGTGTTGATGAAATAATTGAAAATTTATTTCACACAAGTTAACACTATTAAAACCAACCCAAATGAGTAAAGTTACTATGCTTAAGTTTAGGAGCATGCATTATGGTAAATTTTTACTACTGTTGTTTTTTCTTGCAAAAATGGGAATCGTTACAGCAGGAATACAAGAGTACCAAATTGCTTCTACATCTCAATTACAGATTCCTAAAACCAACTCTTCGGCAAAAGAGCATCAAAAGACAAGTACACGAAAACAAAAGCTAATGCCAGATGATGATTTGGATGCTGACAATGATGGTATCACTAATGCTATAGAATGTGGTTTTGCAGCATGTGAAGAACCAGCAGTAAATGGTAATTTTGAAGAACCAAGAATTAGCCTTAATAGCATTGCATTTTTAAGAGAAGGTGATGTACCAGGCTGGCAAACAACAGCAACAGATGGTAGAATTGAGTTATGGGGAAGTGGCTTTCAAGGCGTAACTGCTTTTGAAGGAAGACAATTTGCAGAACTTAACGCAAATCAAATTTCAACTTTATATCAAGATTTGTGTATTACACCAGGAACGATCTTAGAGTGGTCAGTAAGGCATAGAGGACGAACAGGAGTTGATGTTGCCGAGGTACGTATAGGTAGCGATGTAACGACAGCTACAACTCAAGTAGTGATGAGTGATGGAACTTCTGGATGGGGATATTATAGCGGGAGTTATACCATACCAATCGATCAAGAGAGTACTACATTTGCCTTTGTATCAATATCAAGTGCAGCAAATAACCCTACGATAGGTAATTTTATTGATGATGTACAACTTACAGTTATAGAACCAGTAGAATGTCCAGATACAGATGGAGATGGTGTACCAGATTATTTGGATCTGGATAGTGATGGAGATGGATGTTTTGATACTATAGAAGCTGGGCACACAGATCCTGATGGAGACGGAATTTTAGGAACTTCTCCTGTAGAAGAAGATAGTGATGGGTTGGTGATCAATCAAGGGGGATATACAATTCCATTAGATAGTAATAATAATGGAATATATGATTTTAAAGAAGTTCCAGAACCAATAAACTTTACAGTAGAATTAGAGGATCAAATTATTATCGACGGAGAGGAGATTACGTTCACATTTGATACCGATTTTGATTTAGCAGATCTTGATATTAATTGGCAAGTAAGTACAGATGTGGGTACTACATGGGAAGATATTGATAATGCAGATCCTATTTATACTATTCAAGACAATGTATTGACTATAAATCCAGTGTCGGTAGCAATGAATGGCTGGATCTATAGAGCCGCAGTGAGTAACCCATTGTTTTTATGTCCGTTGTTTGAATATTCAGAAGGAATATTAACGGTTGACCCAAAAGCGGATTTAGATTCTGATGATGATGGAATTACAGATGCGGATGAATGTTCTTTGATTAATGCTTCGTTTACGATAACTAGTGATAACCAAAATGGAACAGAAAATGGAACATATGATTTTAATGGTCAAGGTTCTGGTGTTTGGGATATTACAGCTTCAGGATTTGATTTTGTAGAAGACCAGGGAGTTTCACCATTAGGAGGTATATATTTTATTTATGAAGGTAGAGGTCCTGGTGATGGTTTTTGGTCACTAGATGCTACATTTAATGTCCCTACAAATACAACTGAAAATTCATTGGTTTTATACGGACAAACTGGTGTAGGAAATTTTCAATCTAGATTTAATACATATACCATATCATGGGTAGGAGGGGACGGAAATGCTGTAATTAGAGATCCTTTAAATCAACTTGTTGAGGATGATGGGAGTTTCTTAACTAACGGGAGTTCATTTACTCAAGTTGGAGATGGTCCTATACTTAATGAAGAGCTTAGATGGCATATTGTTTTCCCTAGAGGAGCTACAAGTATTAGAATTAATGCAGTAAGAGGTGGCGTATTAGAAGGATTTAGATTTTCTAATTCTAAATGTACTGATACTGATAATGATGGTATTGTAGACTTTTTAGATTTAGATTCTGATAATGACGGAATTTATGATGTACGTGAATCTGGTGGTATTGATTTAGATAATGACGGACATGCAGATGATTTAGATGGAGATCCAGATAATAATGATGGTATCCCAGATACAGCAGGAACAGGTACGATACCTAATGATACAGATGGTGATACTGTATACGATCATTTAGATCTTGATAGTGACAATGATACGTGTTATGATACAGTAGAAGCAGGTTTTACAGATCCAGATGGAGATGGTCTTCTAGGAGCATCGCTTGTTACAGTAGATACAGATGGAGTGGTGCTAAATCAAGGAGGATATGAGATACCACTAGATAATGATAATAATGATGTCTATGATTTTCAAGAAGCGATGCAACCTATAGTATTCTCTGTAGAAATGCAAGATGTAACAGTAGAAGGAGAACATATAGCAGTATTTACATTTGATACAGATGTAGATGTAAACAATCTAGATATTATTTGGCAATACAGTAGTGATGATGGAAATACTTGGGGAGATATCGATTTTACACCACCTTCAATATATAGTGGAGAAGGAACAAATACGTTGACCATTGATCTAGCAACGGTAGAACTGGACGGTTATAAATATAGAGTAGAAGTTAGCAACCCATTGTTTTTATGTCCAGTACATGAATATACAGATGGGACATTAACAGTAACGCCGTCTACTCCTGAATTAACAGTAACAAAAACAGCAGAGATAACAGATAATGTACCAACAGGTACTGGTGTTGGAGATGAAATAAAATATTTGATTACAGTAGAGAATACTGGGTCAGTGGTGATTTCAGATATCAGTTTAGTAGATACATTTATTAATGGAGCAGGAACATCAACATTAACGCCTGTATTAGTAAGTGGAGATCCTACTTCGTTAGGTTTGGGCGAAAACTTAGTTTATGAAGTAACTTATACAGTAACTCAAGAAGACGTTAATTTAGGATATATAGAAAACAGTGTAGTAGCAACAGGAAGCAGCCCTACAGGAACAGATAATGTAACAGATACTTCAGATACCGATGTAGACAGAAACGGAAATGCAATACCTGATAATGAAAATGTAGAAACAGCAGATGGAGAAGGAAATACAGATGGAGATAGTACTAATGATCCTACGGTGACAACTTTTGATACCGATTCAGAACTAAGAGTAACAAAAAGTTTTGAAATTACAGATAATGCACCATCAGGATTAGGTGTGGGAGATGAAGTAAAATATGAGATTACCGTTGTCAATACGGGGACAGTTACCGTATCAAATATTGAGTTAGCCGATATATTTATTAACGGAACAGGAACAGGAACGCTAACTCCGATATTAGTAAGTGGTGACCCAACAGCATTATTACCAGATGGAAGTTTAACATACGAAGTGACTTATACCATCACTCAAGAAGATGTAGATCTAGGATATATAGAAAATAGTGTCATCGCTACAGGAGATAGTCCTACAGGAACAGATGATGTAAGTGATACTTCAGATACCGATGTAGATAGTAGTGGAAATCCTATAGCTGATAATGAAAATGTAGAAACAGCAGATGGTAACGGTAATGTCGATGGTAATAGTACTAATGACCCTACAGTAACACAGTTAATTGCAATTCCTGAATTAACACTGACAAAAATTGGTATTCTTTCTAGCGGAAGTAGAGATGGTATAGCTAGAGTAGGAGATATAATTACATATCGATTTACAGTAGTTAATACAGGAGAATTGACAGTAGAAAACCTAATGATAGATGATGATAGAATAGGTATAAGTCAATTAGAAGTTACACCATCTATATTAGCACCAGGAGAAGCTGGAGTGGCAGAAGTAGAATATGTAATCACACAAGAAGACATAGATGATAGACGTGTTGTAAATAGTGCAGTAGTAACTGGGCAAGATCCAGATGGAGTTGATGTAATAGATGTATCAGATAATGGAAATGAATTAGAAGATGGAGAAGATCCAGATACAGATCCTACAAATGATCCTACTATAGTAGAGTTAGCTGCTCCTAATTTGGCACTAACTAAAACAGGTGTATATGTAGACGAAAATAATGATGGATTAGTGAATGTAGGCGATATTATAGCATACACTTTTGTAATAACAAATACAGGTAATATGCCGATTACAAATTTAGTAATCACAGATCCATTACCAGGTATAGTAATTAGTGGAGGTCCGATAGATTTACAACCAGGAGAAACAGATGCTACTACATTTACAGCAACTTACCCAATTACAAATGCAGATATTCTTAATGGAGAAGTGATTAATAGTGCAACAGCAATTGGACAAGATGTCAATAATAATGATATCACAGATGTATCAGATGATCCAGAAGATTTAACAGATATCGATTTAGATGGTGATGGTGATGGTGAAGATGATACCATAACAGAGTTGCCAGAAGATGAAGGTATTATTATCTACACAGGAATTTCACCAAATGAAGACGGTTCTAATGATACTTTTACCATAGCGGGATTAGAACGATACCCTAATAATACAGTTAAAATCTATAATAGATGGGGAATATTAGTTTTTGAAACTAGGTCGTATGAGCAACCTACAACAACACGTTTTGATGGTACATCAGACGGAAGAGCTACAATTCAAGTAGATAAGAAACTTCCAGCAGGAACTTATTATTATGTACTGGAGTATAAAACTAATAATGGCGAAGAACACAGTATAGCAGGATACCTGTACATTAATAGATAACAGACGTAATAAAAACAATTGAATCAGATGAAAAAACTAATAATTATAACGATCATATGTATGGGATTGTCGTCTGTAGTCTTTGGTCAGCAAGATGCACAGTATACCCAATATATGTATAATACAATAAGTGTTAACCCTGCATATGCAGGAAGTAGAGGAGTTTTAAGTATAACAGGATTACATCGCAGTCAATGGGTTGGACTCGATGGAGCTCCTCGTACTTTTACACTATCTGCAAATGCTCCAATGGGACTAGGTAGTCCCGTGGGGCTAGGAGTATCTCTAGTAAGGGATGAAATAGGACCAGCACAAGAAACGTATATCGATATTGACTTTTCTTACACCATTAAAACTTCGCAAACAGGAAAATTAAGTTTTGGGTTAAAAGCAGGAGGTCAATTATTAGATGTTGATTTTACACGATTGCGATTAGAAGACGAAGCAGATCCATATTTTCAGGATTTTATAGACAATAAGTTTAGCCCTAATGTAGGTGCAGGAGTATATTATCATACTCAAAAATTCTATGTGGGATTAAGTGTGCCTAACCTATTAGAAACAGAACATTTTGATAGTAGTACAAATTTGAATAGTACAGATCAGGCTAGCTTTACAGCCAAAGAACGTATCAATTATTATTTGATTGCTGGATATGCTTTTGACATCAGTCCAGACTTTGTATTGAAACCTACAATGTTAACCAAAGCAGTTTTTGGAGCGCCATTACAAGTTGATGTTTCCTTAAATAGTCTATTGTATAAGAAATTAATATTAGGAGTAGGCTATAGATGGGATGCAGCTTTTACAGGAATGGCAGGATTTCAAATATCAGATGGCTTACTAGTAGGAGTTGCTTATGATAAGGAGACTACAGAGTTAGGTAAAACAGAATTTACACAAGGAAGTTATGAGATCTTTTTAAGGTTCGAATTATTTAAGAAGTATCACAAAATAGTTACGCCAAGATTCTTTTAACACACAAACACAAATCAATTATGAAGATAACGTTTAAAAATATATTATTTCTGATAGGTCTATGCGTTGTTACGGCTACTTTTTCGCAAGAGCGTAAACTTCTTAAAGCAGAAGAAGCCTATCAACAATATGAATATGTAGAAGCACAAGAACGCTATTTACACCTTATAGAAAAAGGAGAAAAAAGCGCAGATATATATCAAAAATTAGGAAACACATATTACTTCAATAGTCAATATGAAGATGCTGCAAAGTGGTATAAAACATTAATTACAGAATATCCAGACGAGATAGAAGCAGAATATTATTTTAGATATGCACAATCTTTAAAAGCATTGAAACAATATGATGAATCTGATAAATATATGAAGCTATTAGCTTCAAAAAATGCAGAAGATCACAGAGCCAAAGTGTATAATGATATTCCAGATTATTTGAAGAAGATTAAGTTTCAATCAGGAAGATATGAAGTAATTAATTTAGCGATAAACTCTCCGTTTTCAGATTTTGGACCATCATTTTATCAAGATAAAATAGTATTTAGCTCGGCTAGAGATACTTTAGTGTTTAGTCGTAATTTACATCAATGGAATGATAAATCATTTTTGGACCTATACAGTGCAGATATAGAAGAAGAAACAGGAGAGCTTTCTAATCTTGATAAACTGAATAAAAAAGTAAATACTAAATATCACGAGTCTACCTCTGTGTTTACAAGTGATGGAAATACAATGTATTTTACACGAAATAATTATACCAAAAGAAAATATCGAGAAGCCGAAGATGGAACTAATAAACTTAAGATTTACAAAACTACCAAAGATGAAAAAGGTCGTTGGACAACACCAATCCCTTTATCATTTACTAGTGATGAGTTTTCTACAGCACATCCAGCATTAAGTGCTGATGAAAAAACATTGTATTTTACATCAGATATGCCAGGAGGATATGGATTATCAGATATTTATAAAGTAGCTATTAATGCAGATGGAAGCTTTGGAGAACCTGTAAATTTAGGAGACCGCATAAATACAGAAGGTAGAGATAGTTTTCCATATGTATCGGATAAAGATGAATTGTACTTTGCTTCAAACGGACATATAGGATTAGGAGGATTTGATATTTATGTAACTCCGTTAAACCCCAAAAATGAAGAAGAAGGACGAGTACTTAATATAGGAGAACCTGCAAATAGTTCTAAAGATGATTTTGCATATGTATTTGATACTCGAACAAAGAGAGGATATTTCTCATCAAATCGAGATGGAGGAAAAGGAAGTGATGATATCTACACTTTTGTAGAATTAGAACCATTAAAAGATCCGTGTAAAATAACGATTACTGGAGTAGTAAAAGACAAGAAAACGAAAGAGATTTTACCAGGAACTTTAGTGGTGATTTTTGATAAAGACGAACAAGAATTAAACTCGATAACTACAGGATCAGAAGGTAAATATAGTTTTGATGTAAAATGTAAAGCTACATATACTATCAAAGCAAGTAAAGAAAAATACAAGACAACTACAGAAGTGGTAACAACGCCAGACGGAACTGAAACTATAGAAGTACCATTAGAATTAGAACTAATACCAGAAGAAGTTGATCTAGGTAAGCTATTAGCTCTGAAACCTATTTATTTTGATTTTGATCAAGCCAAAATACGAGATGATGCCGCTATAGAATTAGATAAGGTAGTAGCAGCTATGCAAAAATATCCAGAATTGGTTATAGAAGTACGTTCACATACAGATAGTCAAGGAACAACAACATATAACCTGAAACTCTCTGATAAAAGAGCCAAAGCAACAGCTACCTATATCATAAATAAAGGAATTACCAAAGAAAGAATTTCTGGAAGAGGTTTAGGAGAATCAGAATTAACGAATAAATGTGGAGATGGTGTAAACTGTAAAGAAGAAGAACACCAACTTAACAGAAGAAGTGAATTTATTATCATTAAAGAAGCTGCAACAGAAAAAGCGAAGACTAACTAATAACAATTTTTCCCCAATCCTTAATAAATGATTTCCCCAAAAATCATTTTAATGCTAAGATGACCTTGATAAGGTGAAGGAGGTGTTCTATTATATAGAGCACCTTTCTTTTTTGTATAGAGACAAGTTCTTTTTTAATTGGTGAATCTCTGTATAAGTAAGAAATAAGGACTGTAAAGAAATATAGGAATGTTCTGATTGATCCTTAAATTCAAGGGAGTCGTTAGAACCATTAAAATTTATAGCATGTAGAGTAGTAGAACTATACTGTTTAACTATTGTATTGTTAATCACTAAGAGTATTCTTTGAGGAGTTATGATAAGGTAATCTCGTTGTTGATGGACTAAGTAAAATATCCAAAAGAATAGAAAAGAATGTTGTAAGAATGTTTTTATAAAAGAAGATTGAGATGGTTTTTGTAAAAGAATCATACCTGATTCACGAGTAATAAGAGAGAGCACATCTTGATGACTGATTTTTCTTTTAAGATTGACCGATGAAACTTTATGTACCATAGATAGTGTTAAAATAACAGTTACATACGTTCGATAATACGTTTTCTGTGAGTAACGCCCCAATCACTAAGCGCTTTTAATACAGAATCTAGAGTCTTTCCATAAGCAGATAATTCATAAATAACGGTGATAGGAGTAGTATCTTTTACCGTTCGAGTAATGATGAGATTTTCTTCAAGAAACTTTAACTCTTTAGAAAGAATCTTAGGGGTGATTTTAGGAAGCGTTTTCTTTAATTCATTAAAACGCATAGGACCACCAATCCATAAAGCCGAAAGAATAATAATTTTCCACTTACCACTTAACAGTTCCATGGTATCCATAAGAGGAATCAAATGTTTATTACAATCCTGATGTTTAGAGCAAGAATTTTCTGGAGGTATCATAGATAAAAAATTAAGTGTTAGTATCCTTTTGGATACCAATATCCAAAAGGATACTGTTTAAAAAGCTACTAAGTAGCTGGTTATTTTTGTTTCAGAAATAAAACCACAAAATACATGAAAAGTAACAAAATCATTTATTGGATTGCAACAATTATCGTCCTTTTATTTGTAGGATTAGGTAGTATAGCAGATCTATTACAAATAGATGCGATAAAACAAAGCATAACAGCTATAGGATTTCCGCTATATGTTATTCCATTTTTTGGAGTGTTAAAACTATTAGGAAGTTTAACAATAGTGATTCCAGCCTTAAAACGATTAAAAGAAGGAGCCTATGCAGGATTGTTTTTCTATTTTATAGGAGCTACGTATTGTCATATTGTTGTGGGAGATAGTATAGATAAATATGCAATAGTATTAATCATACTCAGTGCTGTAATTGTATCATATATCTATGCTCAAAAAATAGAAAGGATTACAGCGAAAAAATAGTTAAGCATGTAGATAAAAATAAAGTGGTTTATAAATCTTTTTATAAACCACTTTATACTATTATAGTAATAAGAAACTATATTAAAAACAGGGACGGTATTACCATTTCATTTCACCTTTAGCAACTTTTGAACCTATATCTAAAGCAATACTAAGTCCTGCTTTAGGATAAAGTTTTTGCATAGCAGCAATTAATTCTTCAGAGTTTTTAGCTTTTTTTGCTTCTTTTTCATAAGCTAATAAGTATTTTTTAGAGAAAGTAACAGCGTTTATATTTAGGTTACTATTATCAAGAGCATGAGCAGCAATCACAACTTCAGGTTTTAAATTTTCAATATCACTTAAAATTTCTAACCAAGCTTTTCGCTCCTTAGGAGTACCAGCATCAGCAATCCATAAATGTAAATTATCATAGACATTAACTCCACCTACAACAGTTTTTATAGTTGGAATCCATACATAAGTACGTTCAGGAGTAGGACCATTTAAGCCTTTTATCTCTAGTGAATGTTCTTCTAACTTAATCGTGTTACCTTGAAGTACTTGAGGTAACACAATGTTTTGTGAACCATTTGATCCTAATTTTGGACCCCAAAAATCTAACTTCTTTTGATATGTTTTTTTGATATGCGCTATAGTTTGTGGAGTTGCGTATACGGTAACATCAGGAAAAACACTTTTAAAAACCTCTAGACCAAAGTAATAATCAGGATCACCATGGCTAACATAGATAGTAGAAAGCGATTTACCACTTTCGATAATATCAGCTACAACACGATAAGCATCGGCACGTGTAAATTGAGCATCGATTAAAACAGCTTCTTCTTGTCCATAAATCAAAGTAGAAGCTACGTGAAAACTATGAGCATTAGCTCTATACACTTTATAATTGAGTTGTTGTGCAGTGGTAGTCATAACAGTAAAAAAAATTAAAGTTGTTAAAACAGTTGATATATTTTTCATTTTGGTTTATAATATTTTGTTGATACAAAAGTATATAGCCTTGTGATCTAAAAAATTGAACAAGTTCAATAAATGCATCTAGCAGAAAAAAACAGAAGTACTAAACTTATAGAAGTTCAGCTTAAAAGAAAGCATTACTAAAACTCTTTTTGTAGTTTTGCAGCTTTAAAAAACAAGCGATGATTTCAGTTGATAATTTAACGGTAGAATTTAGTGGTACAACCTTATTTAGCGGAGTATCTTTTGTAATTAATCCCACAGATAAAATAGCTTTAATGGGAAAGAATGGTGCAGGAAAATCAACTATGATGAAAATCGTGGCGGGTATCCAAAAAGCAACACGTGGAAATGTGAGTGCACCCAAAGATACTGTAATTGCATATTTACCACAGCATTTATTAACCGAAGATAATTGTACTGTTTTTGAAGAAGCATCTAAAGCATTTACGCATATATTTGCTATGCGAGATGAAATAGAAGAACTTAATAAAGCCTTAGAAACCAGAACTGATTATGAAAGTGATGAGTATATGGGCATTATTGAAAAAGTAGCTGATCTAGGAGAAAAGTATTATGCTTTAGAAGACGTAAACTACGATGCAGAAGTTGAAAAGGCATTAAAAGGATTAGGTTTTAAACAAGAAGATTTTACAAGACCTACCAACGAATATAGTGGTGGATGGCGTATGCGAATAGAATTGGCAAAAATTTTATTACAAAAGCCAGATTTGATACTACTTGATGAGCCTACCAACCATATTGATATAGAATCTGTAATGTGGTTAGAAGACTTTTTGGTAAACAAAGCCAATGCAGTAATGGTAATATCACACGACAAAGCTTTTATTGATAATATTACCAACCGTACGATAGAAGTGACTATGGGGCGTATTTATGATTATAAGGCTAATTATTCGCATTATTTACAGTTAAGAGAAGAGCGTAGAGCTCACCAAATTAAAGCATACCAAGAGCAACAAAAATTTATAGCAGATACCAAAGCTTTTATAGAACGCTTTAAAGGAACCTATTCCAAAACAAATCAAGTAGCGTCTCGAGAACGTATGCTTGAAAAACTAGATATCATTGAAATAGATGAAGTTGATAATTCATCTTTAAAACTAAGATTTCCACCAGCACCTCGTTCTGGAGATTATCCAGTAACAGCAAAAGAAGTATCTAAGTCTTATGGAGATCAGGTAGTGTTTAAAAATGCCAGCATGTCTATAGCAAGAGGAGAAAAAGTATGTTTTGTAGGGCGAAATGGAGAAGGAAAGTCAACCATGATTAAAGCGATTATGGGAGAGGTTGATGTAGAAGGAATATGTGAATTAGGGCATAATGTAAAAGTAGGATACTTTGCCCAAAATCAAGCTTCTTTATTAGATCCGGATTTAACCATTTTTCAAACAGTAGATGAGGTGGCTTTTGGAGATGTACGTACACAAATAAAGAATATCCTTGGACGATTCATGTTTAGTGGTGATGATATCGATAAAAAAGTAGGTGTATTATCTGGAGGAGAAAAAACTAGATTAGCGATGGTTAAGTTGTTATTAGAACCTGTTAACCTGTTGATTCTTGATGAGCCTACAAACCATTTGGATTTAAAATCCAAAGATGTACTTAAAGAAGCCTTATTAGCATTTGACGGAACGTTAATTTTGGTTTCTCATGATAGAGATTTCTTACAAGGATTATCCAAAAAAGTATTTGAATTCAAAGATCAGCGTGTGATTGAGCATTTTGAAACTATAGATGCTTTCTTAGAACGAAATAAGATAAAAAGCATAGCAGATATGAATCTTAAAAAATAACCCTATTCACATTAAAAAGTCATGATTACTTAATAATCATGACTTTTTAAGTTTTAGTAATTGTTATTTAACACTTATCAGTACCGAATGAGGTAAAAGATTT
The DNA here is from genome assembly GCA_947387485.1 of Aquimarina rhabdastrellae. GTDB lineage: Bacteria > Bacteroidota > Bacteroidia > Flavobacteriales > Flavobacteriaceae > Aquimarina. The sequence goes on along the minus strand of CANDNT010000028.1, from coordinate 2,205 downwards.
ACCGTTATAAATACAAACTTTTCCGTCTGCCGTTCCAATCCATAAATTGCCTTTTTGATCTTTATGAATCGAAGTGATTGTATTACTAGATAAACCATCATTTATGGTGTAATTAAGTAAAGACGTACCATTATAATACCAAAGACCAGTATCCAAAGTGCCTAACCATAGCGCACCTTCTTGATCTTGTTCCATAACCCAGAAACGAATTATGCTATCTAGTTGATCGGTAAAAGTAGATGTAGTAAAAAGCTCATGAGAAGACTCTTGAAAAACTTTTTTTAGTAGTGAACTTTTGGACTGATTAGCTTCGGGATAAATAAAAGAATCTCCATTAAAACCAATAACTCCTCTAGCAAGAGTACTAAACCATGTAGTAGTAGCATGTGTAAAAATATGATGAACCTCATAGGCACTACCATGAACATGATTAGGTAAGGAATCACTTTTAAGAACTGGAATAGGTAAGTAAACCAGCTTATTATTAAGATAACGATAAACACCATTTTCTCGACCAGCACCAAACCATAAAGCTTTCGAGGAATCCTCTTTCCAGATGATTTTTATATCCTGAATTGGACCATGAGAGATTTCAGGATGAGCAGTGATAAATTGCTCTCCGTTGAAATAACAAATACCTTTACCAGTGTCAAACCAAATATTACCATTCTCATCTTCTTGTATAGACTTTATTTGGTTATGACTTAAACCATCCTTTTTGGTAAAATAAGTGAAGTGTGTACCATCAAAACGACAAACACCTTCGTTTTGCGAACCAAACCAGAAATTACCTTTACGATCTTGAAATATAGCACGTATACTACTTTTAAAACGCAATATTTTTTCGGTTTGATATAATGCATTTAATTTAGGGTAAACGACGGCTATATCCTCTGTTGGGGAATCTCTATGTATTATGGGAATGTTGGCTTCTTTTTTTGATTCTGATTTTATATCTGTGCAAGCATCAAAAACGAAAAGAACAGATAATAAGATTCCTAATTTAAAGGCAAGTGAAAAATGTTTTATCATGATTTTAGATTTAGATAAATAAAAGTAAAGCCTAACCTTTTTAGTAACCTAAAACCAATGTAAATTAATGTAAAATCAATGTAAAACAGCTTAAAAGAGTTTCAGTTGATGAGATAATCAAATAGATTTGTATTTATGAATACTCACTATTTCCGAAATATTTTTGTCGTCTTTATAGGTGCGTTTTTTGCTTTAGCCAATAGCTATGGACAAAGAACCGAAGAACAACATATCAAAGTAGCCATGCGTATGATTGGTCACGAATTATTATTGGCAGCAAAAGATAGTACTTCTCGAATATTACCTATAACTCAAAAATCGATGAATACCTATGAAATATCATTTGATACCGAGTTTCAATTTCGTCCAGAAATAATAGTGAAAACAATAGATCATGTTATACAAACGACCCAAATAGCCAATCATTATATCGTAGAGTTAGAAGATTGTATGTCTAAAGAGATCGTATATAGTTATGAAATAGCAACAGTAACTAAAAAAGATATCATACCGTGTTTAACTAGAGAAATGCCTAAAGCATGTTATCAAATCTTATTGACTATTCTTGATAATGAAAAACGAACCGAAGAATTAGTATCAACTATGAAATCGAGCCCTAGAAAAACTACTACGATTTCTAATCAAGGAAATAGGTATTGGGAATATACCATAGTAGGAGTGACTTTGGTAGTATGTCTGATAGGAAGTGGATTTTGGATAAAAAAGAAAAAACGAGTCGAGAAAAATGAGATTTATAAGATAACTATAGGAGCATATGAATTTGATAAACAAAATATGAAATTACAGTATAAAGATCAACATACAGAACTCACTAGCAAAGAAACCGATTTATTGGTTCTATTACATAGCTCGGTTAATAAGACTGTAGAAAGAGAAGTGTTACTTAAAGAAGTTTGGGGAGACGAGGGCGATTATATAGGAAGGACATTAGATGTCTATATCTCAAAATTACGTAAGAAATTAGCGAATGATACTACTATAAAAATCATAAATATCAGAGGAGTGGGGTATAAGTTGATTATAAATGAGCGAGAATGATTGGTTACGAGAGGTGAGTTATAAAATTTGTCATCTCGACAAGCTCGATGACCAGACAAGCTCGATGACCAGACAAGCTCGATGACCAGACAAGCTCGATGACCAGACAAGCTC
>CANDNT010000027.1 GCA_947387485.1 Aquimarina rhabdastrellae | reverse complement strand
CTCGATGACCAGACAAGCTCGATGACCAGACAAGCTCGATGACCAGACAAGCTCGATGACCAGACAAGCTCGATGACGATATCGTTAGTTTACCTATGATATACCCGTAGCCTGAGCCATGTCGAAGGCTACATTAGCCATAACGTCTTTGAGCAAAACCAGAAATCATCATCCCTATCTCTAAAACTAACTGAATTCCTATTGTGATTTGGTATAATAAACTACAAGCAGAAGGTATTAGTTGATTGTATTTGCTTTAGCTTGTAACTTTCTTTTAAAGAAAAAAGAGATAGCTAATAAAACAAGAGGAACAGCAGCTCCAAAAGCTCCTCCATCACCTGCGTTTAAATGCGCAATTATTGCCAATACTAAATCAATAGCGAATCCCAAGTAGGCTAAATTTTTAAGGAGAGTATTATTAATAAATAAAATTGCAATTATTCCCAGTATTTTTGCAAATGCTAAAGGATATATTATCTCAGTTGGAACACCTAAGCTGATAAACATTTCACTTACCATATCAAATTGAATAAAATACATTATAGCTCCCATAAGAATTATCAAACTGAATAAACCAGTTACCACTCTATAAATTATTAAATCTCTATTTTTCATCATTAATTTTATTTGTGTTTTTGCTTGACAAACATAATTAGATTGGTTTATTTTGAAAAGTAACTATATAAAATATATTGATATACAAAAGTATAGTAGTATGAAAAACAAGGAAAAAGGAGACATAAAAATCCCTCTGAAGGAACATTTCGGTAATTTTATTGTTCCTATTCGTGATTCACTAGATGTTTTTAGTGGCAAATGGAAAATACCTATCATAACAGCACTTAACTTTTATGAAACTTGTGGTTTTAAAGAATTGGAAACAATTGTGGAAGGGATTACACCAAAAATGTTGTCTAAAGAATTAAAGTATCTTGAAGAGAATTTGTTGATAACGAGAAAAGTGGAAGATACTCGTCCAATAACTGTATCATACAGTATTACAGAATACGGGAGAACGTGTGAATCTGTGATGAGTGAGCTTTATCGCTGGGGAGTAGAACATAGAAAAAAAGTTTTTAAAATTGAAGGAAAAACTTGGGGTAAATGTTAAGTCACTTGACTAATAATAATTTTATTCATAAAATAAATTAAAAAAGAACATAACAATTGTAGCTAGTTTTCCAAAATTGAATATATGCAGTAGACAAAGGCAAGAAGCAATCACAAGACAGATATAGAACAGGTTAGAATACCATATATGAGATCAGAACAGCTAAGTAATCAATCGAATGGTTGATATATTTTAGATAAGACGAAATGCCTGTTTAATGGAAAAGTTTGTAACCAATGTGTAGAAAATGCAATATAAAAGCTAACATTTTAAGCTGTTATGAGACCTATAGTTCATAGATATACTTAATTAGAGATGAATATATACAAAACAATTCTAAGTGTTATTGCTATAGCTACAATTATTTTTTTGCCACACGCTGAGTTAATTCCATTTTTTGGATACAGTATCCCTATATTAATTTTTACATGGCTCGTTTTAAAATATTCCAATGAGACTTTTTCTAATATAGGCCTTAGTTTTAAGCAATTCAATCCAAAATCTATTTTAATAGGAGGTGCTGTTGCGGCTCTCATATTAGCGTTTATGCAGCTAATCTTTCATCCTGTTTTGGATTTTTTTGTGTCTTTAGAATATAAAGATGCAGGATTAAATGATACTATTCAAGGTGGGAGTTTACAATTCTTTATAATGGTTATTATGGGGTGGCTTATAGGAGGGATTTATGAAGAAATTGTTTTTCATGGATTCATCTTTACACGTTTGGAAAAGATAATTAAAGGAAAGTATTCAACTCATATAAGCTTTATTATAACATCTGTTATTTTTGGTGTGTATCATATTCAGCTCGGTACTTTGGGAGTTATTAATGCGTTAATAGTTGGAACAGGATACCTTGCTCTATTCTTATATTTCAAAAGAAATTTGTGGTATTCAATTATTTGCCATGGCTTTTATAATACACTGGTAATGATATTGATTTATTATGATTACCTATAAGTAAAAAAACTAAAATGTTTTTTTAAGTAAAGAGTGATTAGTTACGAGAGATGAGTTATAAAATTTGTCATCTCGACAAGCTCGATGACCAGACAAGCTCGATGACCAGACAAGCTCGATGACCAGACAAGCTCGATGACCAGACAAGCTCGATGATGATAGTCTTAGCTTACTTATGATCATACCCGTAGCCTGAGCCATGTCGAAGGCTACATTAGCCATAACATCTTTGAGAAAATTAACAATCTATACTCATAGTTTTTATCCCCAATACCGACGATAAAAACCATCACTACATAGGATAAAAATATCCATCTGCCACAACTACTTTTGTAACTATTAAAATAACATATAAAAATAGAGACAGTAAAATCTTACAAGTCTAAAAATAAGCTACGGTCATTTATCGAGTTTTTAAATTTTATAAAGCTTTATACAAGGAGATTAACTAAATTCAAAGACGTGTAAAATAAGCATATAGCATATAAAGGATAAATGTTCTTTATGCTATTATTATAACAAATTAATAGCAAAATGAAACTTTTAAAACTATCTATTCTTTTTTTATTGTTTAGTTTAATAAGTTGTCAAGAAGATATTGAAACTAATGAAATTAAGCAGGATATCTCTTTTTCAAAATCTAGTAGATTAACAAATCAAATTAATTATGAAAATGATAAAGAAATCCTTATACCTACAATATTAAATACTCAATGGAGAGACTTTAATTCTATTATGAATATGTCAGATGAAAATATTAGAAATACTTTAATTGTAGAGTTAAACAATAGAACCAATGAGAATATTTCATATTTACAAACACAATCTAATTTAGAATTATCTGTTTACAGTTTGTTATACACTTTTCTAAAAACTGCATCAATACGTACAGAATCTGAATTAAAGAATATGACTCTTGGAGATTTAAGAAATACTTTAATTATTGAAAATGCCAACAACTTAGGAAATCAAAATATTAGAGGACTTCAAAAATTATCTACAGAAAAACTAGTTCAATTAGGTTATAGTTGGTATTTACCGATTACTTATAACTCATTGATAAACTATAATAATGGGAAAATATCAAAAATTACTACTCCATATAAATTTAAATTAAAAGATGATATGGAAAGAAGTATGGATGTATTAAAGATTGTTAAAACGAATGAATTTTCAAGTAATGCATACAAATATCTAGGAGTTTATCACATACGAACTTCTTTTGATAACTTCAACCTTCAACTAGCGGGTTCAAATGATTTATTCAATTGGAATTTTATTAAAGAAATAGATCAAGATGCTCATCAGGGAGATATAATAAAATGGAATCAAGGATATCTTATCGCATATGAAGAAGATAAACAACAAGGGAAAAATAATATTGCTCTGAGGTATTATGACAGTTATCAAGATTTAATTTTAAATAATAGTTCTTATATAAAAAGTATTAACACATCCCTAGATAGTTTTGGTGTTGAAGGAACACCTGACATAAGAAAGGTTTCTGGAAGCTCACCACAGAATGGAAATATACAAATTGGGTTTCATTATTATGACGGAGATGTAGATAGATTAGCAATGGGAATATTAAAAAATGGAAATTATTGGAAAGCTTGGAAAGATGCTTTGTCTGAATATAATTTAAGAGAAATGAATTTTAAAGGGAATATAGGAAGTAGAAAAGGATTTCGATATAGTAATACAGATTTGACTTTACAAGAAGCTAGATTAATCAAAGGAGATTGGAGTACGTGGAAAATAATGTTGGGGTTAAATGGTTTTTTTACAGAGGTTTTGGTTTCTACACCAGCTAATTCTATATCTTTTGCCAACCCATCAATAATACAAACTGAAAACAATAAATATGTCATTACGCTATTTTTACCTACAGAAGGGAATGATCCTAGTGAAAATAATGGAGGAATGATTTATGAAAAATAGAATATTGAACAAGATAATTACGATTAGTAAATAAGAACTAATAAATATGAAAGGTTAAAGAAATAAGAATAATGGGGTGATTTATATTGTATTGAAGTGATGTTTTAGTCTTTACAAACATGTATTAAAGAAAAAAACCTTAATTAATTTTCTAAAAGATAATAGTCAACTACACATTGTTTTAAACAAGTATTAAAATGCAACATTAGAAAAAATAACCTGTCTCTATAAGAAATAGGTGAAAATGAGATTAATTCTTTCTGTACTACTATGTTTTATTTTGACTGCTCAAGGATTTAGTCAAAAAAAATATTTTGAAAATAAGTTTAAACATTACTCAATAATAAAAAATAAGGATACCATTAATTTTCATACATATGCTAATGGAGACCTTTCTTCAAAAAAAGGAGTTTTGTTATATCTTCATGGATCTGGAAGTGATCCGATGTATCGATTAATTAAACAGGCAGATACCATCAAAACTTCAGAAAATGAAACTCCAGAAATAAAAACATATTTCGTAGTAAATAGGATAATACCTATTGATTTAGAAAGTTTTTCAGAGGATTATTTGTTGGCCGTTATATCCAAAAAAAACATTCCTTTTGAACTATTTGGAAACGATTTTGAAGTTCCAAAATCATTTTATGAAAATGACAATTTAGATTACAGAGTTTGGCAGGCTAATGAAGTTGTAAACTATATAACAGCAAATATTTTAAAAAAGAAGATGATTGTCATGGGACATTCTGAAGGAACAGAGGTCGTTGCCAAATTGGGAACCATCAATGATAAGATTTCAAATATTGGCTATTTTGCGGGTGGAGGTAATGCGCAGTACTATGACTTTGTCCTCGATATTAGAAAATATGTGCAACGTGGAGAAATGACAGAGGAAGAAGCTATAGAAGAAATAGAAAAATTATTTAATGAGGTAAAAGACGTCTATCGTTATCCAAACAGTTTAGATAAAAAGTTTTTGGGGCATTCGTATAAAAAATGGAGTTCATCGGTAGAACCTTCAATAGATAATCTCTTAAAAATTGATATCCCTATTTATGTAGCTCATGGAGCAAAAGATAAAGCTGTACCTATTGAATCAGCATATTTAATTCCGGTTGAATTTATAAGGAAGAAGAAAAATAATTTAACCTTTAAAGTATATCCTAATTTAGACCATTCATTTGGATTGGCTCCATCTTCAGAAAAGGAATACTATGTTGAAAAATGGAATTTGGTTCTAAAGGATTTTTTAGAATGGTGTGAGAAAAATTAATAGATAGAAGTTTTTATATAGATACGAGTTATTCATAATAATGACGGAATGATATTTGATAAGTTGTAGCAAATGGATATTATGAAAAAAATCATTTTTCTTTTACTAATGACTTTTGGTATACAAACTGTATTTGCAGAGTGTACAAGTAGAGGGATGAAATTCTTTCCTTCAAAAAAAGAAATCAGCTTAAATTCGATGTTTATCATTCAAGGTTATGCAGATAGTGAAAAGACCGTTAATAGCTTTAAACATAGAACGGTTTATCTCGAAAGTGAACAGGGGGAATTAATTGAGTTAAAGCTTCAAGAAATTTTAAAAGGTGAAATGCTAATAACACAAGCAATTTTTAATCCAGTTTCGATATTAAAACCTAATACAATTTATTCTCTAAAATATACAGATCAAACTGAAGATGAAATCAAGGAAATGATGAGGTATAATGGAGAAAGAAATGAAAAAGTGTTTTGGAAAACTACAGATAAAACTTCAGTTGATGAACTAAACCCTAACCTTGCTCTTGAATTTGAAAGAACTGAGGTTGAACACTATGGTTGTGGTCCAGAAGCATATGCCATTTTCAAAATAAAAAACAAACCTGAGGCTGAAGTTTGGTACAAAACAGAAGTTATAGAGATGAAGACTCATAAGAAAGTTGTTTACTATATAAAAGAAAGTAATGGAACATTAAACGTAGGGCACGGTATGTGTTCTGGTGCATTTGAATTTAAAAGAAAAGGAAAGTATAAAGTAAGGTTTACAGCAATGAATATAGATGGGAAATCATTGAAAAAGACCGATTGGACAACTTTTGACAGTCCATTTATGAATGATAAAAATCCATTTTAATAGATCAAGATCAGTATCGGTTATGATATAGATCTTTTCCTTAATCTAAGGTTTCTTAGTTGTTTCAGTACTTTATCTTTTAATGATTTATTAGTATTAATAGTAGCGTTTATTTCTGTTATGACTTCTGGAGCTAGATTAGATGGATTGAGCTTTAAACTTGTTAAACTTTTTGGTAGATGATTTTGATCAATGTCTTGTAAATGAAAATTATCTACTAAAGACAACTTTGTTAAAGAGTTAAATTGATGAAATGTAGCTGGTAAATATTGAAGTTTACAATTTTCAATACGTAGTGTTTTAAGCTTTTTTAAACGGATAATTTCAATAGGTATTTGAGTAATATCGTTTCCTCTTAATAATAAATGTTCTAGGTTTTCTAGCTTTAAAATCCATTCGGGAAAAGAGGTATAATTGAAATTCAATATTTCTAATCTTTTTAAGGTATGAAGCTGCCCAATTTCTTCAGGTAGCATATCAAATTTAAAAACTTCAGATTGAATAAAAAGATGTTTTAGTGTGGTGAAATTTAAAAACTGAGAACCACAAGTACTAATTTCATAATCAGTAAACTGTATGGTTAATGATTTAATTGTTCTTGCTTTATGGATAGGAAGGAATAGATTATGAGATGTAGAGGGATTCATAAAAAGTGATTAAGTATTTTTAAAGATGAATAATATCTTTTTAGCTTTTTTGACTTCATGTCAAGGATAGAAGCTAATGATTTTTTACTGTTATAATAAGAACTCTTTTCTAAAATAAAGAGATCAGTTTTTACCTCTAAGAGATGATTTGAAATATAATGAAATATTTTTTCTACAAATAATTTAAGACCTTTAGAAATATAAAAGTAGCGCTATTAGTATTTAAATCAAGGCAAAACTTACAGCCTAAAATAGTAAGGAAATAATCAAAACTTTATTACGATGTCAAATACAGTAACTCAAGCAACAACAATTGTTGGAGGATATACAAAGTATGGTCCTGTTACACCAGAAGCTCAAAAAATATTTAACGAAGTATTCCCTGATGGATTACATGGTAATCTTATATATGAACCATATGAAGTAGCAACACAGGTGGTAGCCGGAATCAATTATAAATACAAATGCTCTGTACAACCCAAAAATCCTGACAATCCAATAATGTGGGAAGCTACAGTAGTGATACATCAACCATTAGAAGGTGAGCCAGTATTGATGAGTATTAATCCTATATAAATTACTTTTTAAAATAGTTGTAGTATAAAAGCCTATATTTCGTTTTAAGAAATATAGGCTTTTTGTTGATAAAGAATAGTCAATAAAAATTGATTATTCTATGATAAGTTGTTTATGAACAGTTTCTTTATCTTGAATAATTTTAACCAAATAAATTCCTGCAGGTAAATTAGCAATATTAATATTTTGAACTTGTTGTGTACTCAATGCTAATTTGCCAGTAAGTAAATGATGAATGCTTACCTGGATAGAAGAACTCTTTTGTTTATTGGTTTGAATTGAGATGTTATGTTTAGCTGGATTAGGGAAAATACTAGCCGTTAAACTTTCTTTAGTTTCTTGTATAGCTGCTGTAGCACGATTAGCAGAACAACCACTATTAATTCCTGCTTTTTTATAATTAGCAGCAACCATATCTGCTAATCCTTTTATTAATAAACCACCATAATTATTATCATCTATAGGAGCTACATCCTCTTCGGCAGTGTAATAACGCATCATAATTTCATATACATCATCTCCTATGCTACCACTTACATTATCATATAAGTATAATTCAGTAAAAAGCTTAGCTCTTGATTGCATAGCAGATTGAGGGAAATTACTAGCATTATAGTATCCATAACAAGAACCATCAACAGTACAGCTAAAAGTAGTTTTGTTGGCATAGGTTAATGGAGGATATTCGTCATAATTAAATACTAAGCGCGAGAACATATTTTTAAATCTTACCATTTGATAATCTTCAAAATAACGACCACCAGTAATTCGTGGGTAAAAATGATCAAAATGTTGATTAAATAAAATAGGGAACATGATATCCCAGCCACCATGACCTAAATCTTCTTTATGCTCTTTTTTTCTTTCCCAGCTAGAATTATTTTGCCACCACTTTTTTTGTTGTTGCCAACCATCATGATACCAATAATAAGCATTATGAGTGCCGTTATAACTTAGTATACCATTACGAGTAGTAAGATAAGCTCTAGCCATTTCTACTGCTTTTACTCCATAATCTAAGCGATTATAATTGGCTAAATACATATAAATTAAAGCACTTCCATAAGGAGCTTGATAATTTAATTCACTTATGCTTTTACTAGTAGAACTTTGACTATTTGTACAATAGTCCCATACTTTACTAGGTCTACACATGCACTCGTCATTAGCTCTCCAGTGCCTAGAAAGCAAATAATCCATAACTTCTTTATTACTTTGATTAACCCAATCGGCAAACTTTCCGATTGTATTATGACCTCCAAAATTATGAGGATTAACTATAGCTTGATTGTATAAAGTAGCATGTCTATCATATACAATATGGACGAATTTTGATAATGGAAGTAAGATACGACCATGCCAAGGCACTTGATCTTTAAACCAATATGGTAAAGTAGAATAGCCTACTTTATCAGCTCTTGCATTCATGATTTTTGTAGCATGTGACATAAATTCTAGCAAATAATCTTGATCACAAGTAGCTTCATACATTACTAATAATGCAATAAGAGAACCAGATCGAGAACTTCCTAAAACATTTTGATGAGCTAAAGATACACTAGAGTTACTACTATATAATCCCTGAGCATTCCATATGTATTTTGATGGATCATCATATAAATGACGATAAACCAAGTCAAAGCGTTCTTTTATTTTCAGATCACCAAATTGAGGAGTACCATCATGACCATCAGGTTGAGGTCCTCTTGTTGTATTTTCAATATGTTGTGCGTTGATAGATAGGGATATAAGTATCCCTATAAAAAGAAATATATTTTTCATTTTATTTAGAATAATATAAGGGTTGATTTTTTAGATGATTGTTGCGAGAAAATAACCCAATAGAATAATTATTGCATTATTTTAAGAACTGTTTTAAATGAATTAAAAATGGAAACAGTTAAGGAAAGAATTGTATTGAAGTTTTCATTGAAAGATTGATTTTTAAGATTTACATGATTTGCTGGTTCGTTTTGAGTAAGAGAGCAAACGAATACATAGCTCCCAGTATAACACATAGAAGATAGTGTATATACTAATGCTATAAAAGATTAGAACATAGTCATTGTGTTGTGTGTTAGGTTACTTGTAGTTAATGACAATATAATTCTATCTTTTGAGAAAAATAAGTGAAGCTTAAAAAAACGAGGTATTGTAGTAAGGAGTCTATGTGTATGCAGTAAATCTAGGGAAAAACCATTCTTTCTAGATTTACTACATATTAGAAATATTAAATTACCTCCATTTTACTCTACGGTATTGAGGGATTTTTTTAAAACTATCAGGTATGGTATTAAGTATAGCAGTATGTAAATGCTCTATTAAGGCTTCTTTGGTGAAACTATTATGTACGGCGATACTTACTTCTCGAGTAGGTTGAGGTACATCAAAACGTTTAAGGTAATCTTCGTCAAGCGGTTGTACTGATAATTCTGGAACAAGGGTATAACTCACCCCTTGTTTAACTAATTGTTTTAAAGCTTCGATAGAACCACTTTCGTAATTAAATCCTAGATTAGAGTGATGATGTTCTTCATTACAAATGGCTAGTGTTTGTTCTCTAAAACAATGTCCTTTATCCAGTAACAATACTTCTTTGGGGTCAAGTAGTTCAGGAGTGATATGTTGAAACTGCATCAATTGATGCTCCTTAGGAGCAAAAAGTAGAAAAGGCTCTTGAAATAATGGAACTTCTCTAATATGTTTTTCAACAAGAGGTGTTACCAAAATGCCAATATCTAATATACCATTATGTAATCGACGTATAATCTCTTCGGTTTGTAATTCTAATATATTGAGATGAGTATTAGGATGTTCTTTTACAAATGACTTTAAAAATAAAGGTAAAAGATATGGTGCTAGTGTAGGGATAATACCTATGGTGAAATTACCTTCTAGCGATTCTTTTTCTGTAGAAACAAATTCTTTAAGTTGATTAACCTCACGTAGTATTTGTCTCGCTTTTAATAAGATTTGTTGTCCTTTTACAGTGGGGCGTAAAGGTTTTTTATTTCGTTCAAAAATCTTAATCCCAATCTCTTCTTCAAGCTTTTTGATTTGCATAGTAAGATTAGGTTGAGAAACAAAACATTTTTCGGCTGCAGTTACATAATGACGGTAATTATCAAGTGCAATAATGTATTCGAGTTGTTGGAGTGTCATGTATTATAAGTTTTGATTATACGAAGCTATGTATTATTGATTTGAATGATTAGTCGTAGTAACTGAAATTTGCAATAGCATGATAGAAGAAAATTATACGATGACTGTAGAAGCATCACTAGACATAATAAAAAATTGACATAAATCAAATTAATAGAAGCTATGAAAAAGAAAATTAAGTTAATGTTAACCGCTTGTCTCGTCTCGGGAGCTGCTATGATGCATGGCCAAACAGTCATGACGACTAATGGAGGAGCTCCTGTGGGTGACAATCAAAATTCGAAAACTGTAGGAGAATACGGTTCGGTATTACTAGAAGATATTCATTTGATAGAAAAGTTAGCAGCTTTTGATCGCGAACGTATTCCAGAAAGGGTAGTACATGCTAGAGGAGCAGGGGCATTTGGATATTTTGAAACTACAGCAGATATGTCTAAATATACTAGAGCTACATTATTTTCAAAAAAAGGAAAGAAGACAGATTTGGCAGTACGTTTTTCTACAGTAATTCATGGAAAAGGATCTCCAGAAACAGCAAGAGATCCTAGAGGTTTTGCAGTAAAATTTTATACAGAAGAGGGGAATTATGATATCGTAGGAAATAATCTTCCGGTATTCTTTATTAGAGATGCGATCAAGTTTCCAGATATGGTACATTCGTTAAAACCTTCGCCAGAAACAAATAAGCAAGATCCTAATCGTTTCTTTGATTTCTTTTCGCACATTCCAGAAGCTACACATATGTTAACACGTGTATATTCTGATTATGGAATCCCTCAAGGGTACCAATATATGAATGGAAGTAGTGTACATGGATTTAAATGGGTTAATGCAAAAGGAGAAGTTACTTATGTAAAATATACATGGGTAAGCAAGCAAGGAGAAAAAAATCTTACCGCAGCTCAAGCCCAAGAACAACAAGGTAAAGATTGGCAACACGCTACAGTTTCTTTACGTAAAGATATTGCTAATAAGCAATACCCACAATGGGATTTATATGTACAAATGATTTCGCCAGATAAAATGCACTCGTTTGATTTTTGGCCATTAGATGCTACTAAGGATTGGCCAGAGAAATTGATTCCGAAAGTAAAAATTGGAACGATGACTTTAAATAGAAACCCAGTAAACTATTTTGAAGAAGTAGAGAGTATAGCCTTTTCTCCTGGATCTTTGGTACCAGGTGTAGAACCATCTGAAGACAAATTATTGCAAGGTAGACTATTCTCTTATTTTGATACACAACGTCATAGAGTAGGACCTAATTTTCAACAAATCCGTGTAAATCAACCTAAAAAACAACCGGTAAATTATAATTCTGATAGTTGGAATAGTAGTAGAAATAGCGCTTTTGATAATCCAGATGTAAATTATCAACCTAGTAGTAAAAGTAAAGTGACAGATAAGGCGACATATAAGTTGAGTGAAACTAAGCTTAAAAATGTAACGATTACTCAAAAGAAAATAACTAAGACAAATGATTTTGCTCAAGCAGGTGATTTTTATAGAAGCCTTTCTAAACAAGATCAAGATAACCTTGTTAGTAACTTGGTAGGAGATTTAGGACAGGTAACCGATAAGAATATCCAAAAGAAAATGATTTCTTATTTCTATAGAGCTGATAGCGATTTTGGTAAACGAATTGCCAAGGCTTTGAAGTTTTCTATGAAAGATTTTAGATAATAACAATAAACTGAGTTTGACACTGGCTGCGATTTCAAAAGAAGAATTAAGAAGAGCAAGATCATTTGAGTATGTAAAATTACAATCGAGTAGTACTGCAATGTTTATACCCACAATACCCAATGCAAACCTAGGAAAGCTCGATTAAATGGTAAGTCAGACTCAGTTTTATAATTTGAATGATGATGAAAAAAATCTTGATACTATTTTTTTTGATAGGTTTTATAAACTTGTCACAGGCACAAGATGTTTTTGATAGTGCTCGTAACGGAGATATCAAGAATATGAAAGTCTTAATAAAAAAAGATAAACGCTTAATTAATGCACAAGATCATAAAGGATTTACACCATTGATTTTGGCGAGTTATAATGATCAAATTGATATGGTGAAGTATTTGATTACAAATGGAGCTGATCCAGAAATAGCAGATACTTCGGGTAATACAGCATTGATGGGAGTAGCTTTTAAAGGGAATAATGTTATTGCAGATATATTATTGAAGTATGGTGCTAATCCTAATACGACCAATTATAATGGAGCTACAGCTTTAATCTTTGCGAGTACATTTGGACAAAAAGAATTAGTAAAGATATTGTTGACTCATAAGGCAGATCCTAATATTAAAGATAATAGAGGTAATACAGCATATGATCATGCTAAAATGCAAGGCAATGATGAAATGGTTGCGTTATTTGATTTTTAGAAAGAAAGAGCTTGCATTTGCAAGCTCTTTTATATGATATTAATATATCGAATCAAATATTATTCGGTTATAGCATTTTTTATACGTTGCAAAGCTTCTTTAATTTGTTCTTCGCTTGCTGCATAAGAAATACGGATACATGATGGATTACCAAAAGCATCTCCTGTAACAGTAGCAACTAGAGCTTCTTCTAATAAAAACATAGAAAAATCAGTAGCATTGTTAATGGTATGTCCTTTGATAGTTTTTCCAAAATAATGAGAAATATCAGGGAATACATAAAAAGCACCTTCTGGTTCATTACAATTAAATCCTTCAATACTGTTTAATAAATCCAAGATCAGAGTGCGTCTGTTCTTAAATTCATCTATCATGTATTTAATATTACTCACAGGAGCTTCTAATGCAGTAATTACAGCACGTTGTGCAATACAGTTGGCTCCACTAGTCACTTGACCTTGTATCTTATTACAAGCTCTAGCGATATAAGTAGGCGCTCCGATATATCCTATACGCCATCCAGTCATGGCAAAAGCTTTGGCTACACCATTAACTGTAACAGTACGTTCAAACATGTCATCAAATTGTGCCATTGAAGCGTGAGTTCCTTCTCCTAAATAATTAATGTGCTCATAGATTTCGTCACTAACAACAACTATGTTAGGATATTTTTGAAGTACATCTGCAAGAGCTCTTAATTCTTCTTTGCTATAAATAGAACCACTAGGATTACATGGAGAACTATACCATAACATTTTAGTTTTTGGAGTGATTGCAGCTTCAAGTTGAGCGGGAGTCATTTTAAAATCATTTTCGATAGAAGTTGTCACTTCTACAGGTACTCCTCCAGCTAGTTTAATGATGTCACTATAACTCACCCAGTAAGGACAAGGAAGAATCACTTCATCTTCAGGATTGATCATCACTTGTGCTACATTGTATAATGCTTGTTTTGCTCCAGTAGATACAACGATCTGAGAAGGATCATACGATAAATTATTATCACGTTTAAACTTGGTGATAATAGCGTTTTTTAATTCTGCATATCCATCAACAGGAGTATAAGAATTATAGTTTTCGTTAATCGCATTGATAGCAGCATCCTTGATAAAATCTGGAGTGTTAAAATCTGGTTCTCCAAGACTAAGACCGATAATGTCTTTACCTTCGGCTCTTAGTTCTCTGGCTTTTGCAGCCATAGCTAATGTAGCAGATGTTGCTAATTTGTTAATTCTGTCAGATAATTGCGTATTAGTCATCTTAAAAAAGTAATAAATAAATTAAGATTGTAAAGCTGGTTTCATTCCCATTTCTTTTAAATGTTTGAAATGAGCAATAATAGCTTTACGAGTGGTTTTGTATTCTTTATACGGTAAATTAAACTCACTAGCAGTTTGTTTAACGATTTTAGAAATCTTAGTATAGTGAATATGGCTTATATTAGGAAAAATATGATGCTCTACTTGATGATTTAAACCACCTGTAAACCAATTAAGAATTCGGTTTTTTGTAGAGAAATTCACTGTAGTAAACAATTGATGAATTGCCCAAGTGTTTTTCATATTTCCAGATTCGTCTGGTAATGGCATTTCAGTTTCTTCAACAACATGAGCTAATTGAAAAATAACACTCAAAATTAATCCTGCAACATAGTGCATGACAAAGAATCCTATTAATATTTTCCACCATGAAATAGAAAGAATTAACATAGGGACAATGATCCAAATTAATAAATAAATCATTTTAGAAATCACCAAAGAGCTCCATTGTTTTACAGGACTAGGTAGTTTACCATAGGCAAGTTTACGTGCCAAATAGCGTTTTGTTTGCTTAAAATCGGTAGTTAATGCCCAGTTAAAAGTAAGTAAACCATATAAAAAGATAGAGTAATAATGTTGAAATCTATGAAAACGATGCCATTTTGCATGTTTTGTAAAACGAATAATTCTACCTGCGTCTAAATCCTCATCATGACCGTGTATATTTGTATAAGTATGATGTAGTACATTGTGTTGTACTTGCCAATTATAAACATTACCAGCAAGGATATAGATACTATTTCCCATTAATTTATTAACCCATTTCTTTGATGAGTATGATCCGTGATTACCATCATGCATTACGTTCATACCTACTCCAGCCATACCTACTCCCATAATAGCAGTAAGTAATAACATCCACCATTGAGAAATATCTAGAGTAAGAATTAAAAAATAAGGGGTAAGGAACATAGAAAACATTATGGCAGTTTTTAAATGTAATTGCCAGTTTCCAGTTCTTTTTATATTATTCTCTTTGAAATATTGATTAACACGTTTGTTTAATGTTCTAAAAAACTTTGTAGAATCCACTCTACTAAATCGTACTTGGGGCGACGTCATATATTATAATTTAAATCAAAAAGAGGTTTTAATAAAAAACTCTGGTAAAGGTACTTATTTAAAATTTTCTATTGCTTTTAAAAAAGATAAAAAAGTGAAAGATTAACATTGTACTTTTGTAATCTAAATTTGATACATGGATATTCTTTTAAAATATTTTCCTGAACTTACAGAGGAACAAAAAGAAAAGTTTGAAGCCTTAAAGGCATTATATACAGATTGGAATGCAAAGATTAATGTGATTTCACGTAAAGATATTGAAGCATTGTATGAGCGACATGTATTGCATTCTTTAGGAATAGCAAAAGTACAATCATTTTTACCAGGTAGTAAGGTGATGGATGTAGGGACTGGTGGAGGTTTCCCTGGGATTCCTTTAGCAATTCTATTTCCAGAGACAGATTTTTATTTGGTTGATGTTATCGCAAAGAAGATACGTGTGGTTAATGAAGTAGCTACAGCCTTAAAACTGAAAAATTTAAAAGCAGAACAAAGAAGGGCAGGAACATTTGAAGAACGTTTTGATTTTATCGTAAGTCGTGCAGTTACCAATATGCCTGATTTTGTAAAATGGGTAAGAAAGAATGTGACAAAAAAATCACAACATGAATTATCAAATGGAATCTTATACCTTAAGGGGGGAGATTTAACAGAAGAATTAGCTCAATTTCCTAAAGCTACACAATACGATTTATCAGATTTCTTTGAAGAAGAATTTTATGAAACAAAAAAAGTGGTGCATTTACCACTTAAATATAAATTATAAAAGATAAAAAGAGTTCTAAGAAATTAACCTTAGAACTCTTTTTTTATAATTACATTTTTTGATAAAAATTAAAATAAGGCATAATCTGTATATCCAAGTACTCCAGGAGTATAGAAAGTATCCATATTAGGAGGCGTTAATTCACGCTCTTGTTTTAATTTTTCTACAAGGTTAGGATTAGAAATATAAGGACGACCTATATATACCAGATCATTTCCTTTGTTGAGGTAATCTTGAGCTTGTTGAGCAGATGTTACACCTCCACCTGAAATAATAGTTCCTTTAAAAATATTGCGTAGACGCGCTAAAACATCTGTAGAAAAATCTGGAGCACCCATAGGTCTATGATCTACTATATGTAAATATGCAATTTGTAGTTTATTAAGTTCCTCTGCAAAATAACTATACATAGCTACCAAATCTTCGTATTCATGTGCCATGCTATTAAATGCTCCATGCGGAGAAATACGAACTCCTATTTTATTCGCCCCGATTGCTTCGACAGTTTGCTGCACTGTTTCTAGAACAAAGCGAACACGGTTTTTATAATCCCCACCATAGTCATCTGTACGTTGATTAGTAACTGGATTCAAGAATTGGTCTAATAAATATCCATTGGCACTGTGTAATTCGATACCGTCAACACCAGCTTTAATTAATTTTGCAGCAGCTTGAACAAAATCATTTTGTGTTGTCTTAATATCCTCGATAGACATTGCTTCAGGAATATCATAAGGAGCCATACCTTGATCAGTATATATCTCACCCTCTAATTGTACGCTAGAAGGTGCGATAGTTCTGGCACCTTCTGGTTGATTTACTTTAGCAGAGGATCTTCCGCAATGCATTAATTGAACAAAAAGTTTACTTTCTTTTGCATGAATAGCTGAGGCAATTTTTTCCCAACCTTGAATTTGAGCTTCAGTATAAGCACCTGGGATTCTAGCATATCCAGTACCGTTGATCGAAGGAGAAACTCCTTCAGAAATAATCAACCCAGCATCTGATCGTTGTTCATAATAAGTTACCATTAAATCATTAGGGATATTATCTATAGCTCTACTACGCGTCATAGGAGCCATAACAATTTTATTTTTTAATGTAAGATTTCCTAAAGTGTAAGGTTCAAATACAGTCATTATTTTTCTTTTTTATTTTGTGGTTTATAAAAGTAACTAATAATAGTTTTTTAAAGAAACAATTGTATTTTTGTACGAATAAAAAGTGGTAACCTCTACGTAACTAATATGTAGATTTAACTAAAATTTAATAATTCATGGGAAGAAAATTAATCGAAAATCCAAATCATTGTCCAATGGTTCATGCAATGAATATTATTGGTAATAAATGGACTCCTATAATTATATATATATTGGGCGAAAGAAAATTAAGATTTGGGCAACTGGTAAGTTATATCGGAAATATTAGTAGAAAGGTATTGACAGAACAGTTGAAAGATCTTGAACAAAGTGGTGTTATACAAAGAGAATCTTTTGCAGAGATTCCGCCGCGAGTAGAGTATTCTTTAACAGAAAGAGGAAAAGAATTGCTTCCTATTTTACAACAAATTTGTACTTGGGGAAGAGGTATAACCTTATCTAATGGGCAAACTTGTGAGTTGAATGAATCAAAATAAGTTGATAGAAAAATTAAGGTTTATAACATACAGGAAGGATTTCGCCCTGAGCTAAACCAAATCGCTTTACATCTTCATTAGAAAGTAATTGTGTATAATCTATTTCGTCAACTTTGAAACCTATGTTACGTAATTTATTAAAATAATCGCGTCCATAGATACGTACGTGATCATACTGTCCAAAAATACGAGCTCGTTCTTTAGGATCTGTTATACTATCATCTTCAAAAGTAGTTTCTCTATCTAATTCTTGAGGAATCTGCAAAATAGCCATTCCACCCGGTTTAAGTACTCGTAGGAGTTCTTGCATAGCTTTTGTGTCATCTGGTATATGTTCTAATACATGATTACAAAAGATAATATCATAGGTATTATCTTCAAATGGCAAATCACATATATCAGCTTTAACATCGGCTAAAGGCGAATGGAGATCTGTGGTTGTATATTCTAAATGTTTTAAAGCTTTAAATCGTTTATAAAAAGCTTGCTCTGGAGCAAAGTGTAATACTTTTGATGGTTTTGTGAAAAAATCTGTTTGATCTTTAAGATATAACCATAATAAACGATGACGTTCTAGAGATAGGGTAGACGGTGAGAGTACATTATCTCTAGGGTTTTCATAACCATAGGGTAAAAACTTAGCAAAACTTTTATTATCAATAGGATCTGTAAAACGATCACCTTTTAAAGATAAAGCAATGATAGGTCGAGCGATATAACTCATACGAATCAATAGCGGTCTTGGGATCGTGTTTAAAACAAATTTGAAAAGTTTTTTCATGAGGTTATCAAAACAATTAAGGTCTTTTAAATATTAACGGACACCAATGAATACTTAGTGTCCGTTATCTATTACTAAGTATTTTTTAGATCAATTATACTACCAATAATTCTTGTCTAAAAGCATCTTCTTCATCTGTCTCTATTCCTAATGCTTTATGAACATATTTAAAAGTAGATAAGATTTCTGGCTTACCATCAACAATAGCAACATCATGCTCAAAGTGTGCACTTGGTTTTCCATCTTTTGTAGTAATTGTCCATCCATCTCTATGTTGTTTGATGCGATGAGTCCCCATATTAGTCATAGGCTCAATAGCAACAACCATACCTTCTATAAACTTTTTTCCTTTTCCTCTACGACCATAATTAGGCATTTCTGGATCTTCATGCATAGTACGACCTAATCCATGACCTACTAATTCACGTACAACACCATAACCGGCATCTTCTGTGAATTTTTGAATAGCATAACCTACATCACCTACACGGTTGTTTGCTTTAAACTCGGCTATACCTACATAAAGCGAAGCTCTAGTGACATCTAATAAACGTCTAACTTCTGAGCTAACTTCCCCTACAGGAAATGTATATGCATGATCTCCATAAAAATCATTTTTAATAGCACCACAGTCGATAGAAATAATATCTCCTTCTTTTAAAGGAGTATTATTAGGTATACCATGAACTACTTGTTCATTAGGACTCATACAAAGGGTATTAGGAAAATCATATAATCCTAAAAAACCTGGAATAGCACCGTGATCTCGTATAAACTCTTCAGCTAATTTATCTAATTGTAATGAAGTAACTCCTGGTTTTACTTCTGAAGCAAGCATTCCTAAAGTTTTGGATACAATTAGTGCGCTTTCTCGCATTAATTCAATTTCTTCACGTGTCTTGGTTATGATCATAGGTGATATTAATATTTGATGTCTTTATGTTTAAGGAACAAATTTACAAAGATTATACTATTCTGTACGGTGACATTCAATAGAAACATATACTTATTATAGCTTTTTTATGTTTTTACATCACGATAAGTACATTAGGAAAATAATTTTAGTTCTCATATGAGTGTTTATATCCAGCACCAGATAAAATAGCTAGCATATCTTTTTCTAAAGAAGTTCTAGGATATTCTACATAGCGTCCTAATTCTTTTCCTTCTTTATAGAAAATAAAGGTAGGCACACGAATAATATCCATATTTTTTTCTAAACCGCCTGGAGTAGTTTTATTGCGACTTACTGTAATAAGTTGAAAATCATCATAATTAAAATCGGCAGCATCTAGAATTTTATAAAAAGTAGGAGTTTCTCGTTTGCTATCACCACACCAAGTTCCCATAAAAGCTTTAATTGTAACTCCTTCTAGAAGTGGTTTGATTTCTGCAACAGTTTTGGTATCAACCTTATAATTTTTGAAGTTTTTGTTAAACCAAGATCCAAAAGGTTGTTGTTCTAGAGCGGCTCTATCTTGTTTACCTACAAGCATGCCACTAGGAGTTTTTTGTTTTGTTTGTTGAATGTTTTCTTCATGCGAAGAGGCTGTTGCTGTAGTAGTACTTTTACATGCGATTAAAGATACAATCAGCCCTAAATAAATAAATAATTTCATCATTGTTGTTTTTGTAATGCTTTAAATATATTACAAATCAAGAATATACCTGTAAGAATTAAATAGAGTTTAACAACTTGACAGGGATAAAGAATATCCTGTAATCACAAGTGATTACAGGATATTGTATTTTATAATTAGGAATTAATCTTCGTTATGAATAACTAGAGATTCTCGAGTCATCACTTCAGGTTTTTCTACTCCCATTAAGTCAAGAATAGTAGGAGCAATATCACCTAATATTCCATCTTTTATTAAAATAGGTTCGTTATCAATCAAGATAACAGGAACAGGATTAGTTGTGTGTGCTGTATGTGGTGAACCGTCTGGATTGATCATGGTTTCACAATTACCGTGATCTGCGATTAAGATAGTAGTGTATTGATTATCTAATCCATTAATGACGATATCTTTTACACATTCGTCTACAGCTTCACAAGCTTTGATTGCAGCTTCCATAACACCTGTATGACCTACCATATCACCATTGGCAAAATTTAGGCAAACAAAATCTACTTCACCTTTTTGCAACTCAGGAACCAAAGCATCTCTTAATTCATAAGCACTCATTTCTGGCTGTAAATCATAGGTAGCCACTTTTGGTGAGTTACGTAAGATTCTATATTCACCTTCAAAAGGTTCTTCACGACCACCAGAGAAAAAGAATGTTACATGAGGATATTTTTCAGTCTCGGCAATTCGGATTTGAGTTTTTTCTGCTTTTTCAAGTACTTCACCTAGCGTAGAAGTAATATTATCTTTATCATAAATTACTTCAATTCCGTTAAAATTATCATCATAATTAGTCATAGTTACATAATGTAACGGAAGTTTATGAGTGCCATAATCTGGCATATCATTTTGAGAAAGCATTTCGGTTAACTCTCTACCGCGATCAGTTCTAAAGTTAAAGAAGATAACTACATCATCTTTTTGGATTGTAGTAATAGGGGTATCATTTTGAGTCATTACAATAGGCTCGATAAACTCATCTGTAATACCAGCATCATAACTTTCTTGTATGCTTTGTATCGCATTACTACTTTGTTTTCCTTTACCATTTACAAGTAGGTCATAGGCTAATTGTACTCTCTCCCATCTTTTATCTCTATCCATGGCATAATAACGTCCAATTATTGAAGCTAGTTGACCAGTGGATTTTGACATATGCTCTTGAAGGTTTGCTATATGATCGATACCAGATTTAGGATCTACATCACGACCATCTGTAAATGCATGTACGAAAACATTATTTAATCCATTACTATGAGCCGTATCTAATAATCCTTTGAGGTGATTGATATGAGAGTGCACACCACCATCACTTACTAAACCTAAAAGATGTATGTTTTTATTATTTGCTTTGGCATAAGCAAAAGCATTTTGTAATACTTTTTCGTCTTTAAGCGTATTATTTTCTACCGCGATATTGATTTTTGCAAGATCTTGATATACAATTCTACCTGCACCAAGATTCATATGTCCAACTTCGCTATTACCCATTTGACCTTCAGGAAGTCCAACATGTAGTCCATCTGTACGAAGTGAAGCATTGGGGTATTTTGTATATAATTCGTCGATGAATGGAGTTTTTGCTTGATCTATAGCAGAAACTTTTGGATCAGGAGACATTCCCCATCCGTCAAGAATCATAAGAATAACTTTTTTTTGCATTACGTTATAAACTTTAAAAGTTGGTTAAATTGGGTGTTGCCTTAGTTACTGGCAAGATGCAAAAATACAATATTAGAGGAGAAGAGCACTTAAATAAGAAGAAAAACCAAAAAAACCGATTGAATTTCAATCGGTTTTTTTGAATTATGATACGCCTTGATATTCTTGAATGGCTTCTTTGATTTTTTGAATTCGATTATCGGGATCTGGATGTGAACTTTGAAACTCTGGAACGCGATTTGGGCCTGCAGCAGCTTTTAGAATTTGCATTACTTCAATCATTTGATAAGGGTCATAACCAGCTCTTATCATAAAACGTATTCCCAAGTTATCACTTTCTAGCTCATCGCCACGACCATTTTTTAAGAGAACATTTTGACCTATACTATTAACTAGATTACCAGCATCGGCTCCAACTGAAGCTCCAGTGGCGATGGTTTTCCAGAAATCATGTTCTGCAATACGTTCGGCAGAATGCCTACCTAAAACATGTCCGATTTCATGACCTAATACCCCTGCGACTTGATCTTCATTCTGTAAACGAGAAAAAAGGGCATAAGTGATAAAAATTTGACCACCAGGTAAAGCAAATGCATTTACAGTAGTATTGTCTGCTAATAAATGAAAATCATATTTATATGGTGTTTGTTTAGCTATTGATGCATTAATGAGTTTGTTTCCAACTAGATCAATATAGTTTTGTAGTTTTTGATCAGGGTATAATCCACCGTATTGTTTGGCCATATCAGGTGCACTCTGGATTCCAATAGCTATCTCTTGATCGGCACTCATATTTATATTTTGAACCCTATCGGTATAAGGGTTTAAAGATTTGTTATTGCATTTTTTTATAAAAGCAAAGGCAACTATAGCGATACCTATTAAGATTCTTATTTTAGATCCACCTCTTCTCATATATTGGTTTTTAGTTGAATAACAAATTTAAGAAATAAAAAACGCTTGTATATAATTATATACAAGCGTAAAAATATTTTCTATAGAGAATGTTTATCTATAAAAGAACTGTGTAAAATAATATCTACCATCAGCATCTTTTTCTGCAGCGATTCCAATATGAGTGAAATTACCTTCGATATTTCTTCTATGTCCAGGGCTATTTAACCAATCGTTCATCACTTGCTCTGCAGATCGTTGAAAAGCAGCAACATTTTCTCCTGTAGAAACAGCACCGACTCTTTGGTTTAATTCATCAGATCTAGTACCAAAGTTATCATGACTAATAGTACCTTGCTGAATCATATATTCACAATGATCTACAGAAAGCTCTGAAGCAACTTCGTTAAGCTCTAATGTATTTAAATTAATACTTGTTCTATGTTCATTAACCAATCTATGGATTTCTAGAACGATTTGTTTATAACCATTTTCTCCTACTTGTTCATTATCATCAACTTGTTGTGTATCATCTGTACTACCAGTATTTGTACTGTCATCGTCTTTAGAACAAGCAATAAGATTAGCACTTAAAACAATAAAGAATAGGAATTTAATAATAGGGGGTCTCATAAGTATAATTATTTGGGTGTATAATTAAAATTTAGGGTTATATTAGACTAGGGTTAATGTCTAGTATATTTTCAAAGATATATTTTTTTATGAACTCTTCCGAAAAATATTGACTTCCTAATACGTTATTTTGTTGTAATTCTTGATGGATGTCTATATTTTGATAAGCTTTGAGCATAGGTATTGATAACGGTGCATAGGTATAATGCCAAGGCTCATATTTAAAACCTTTTCGAGTTAATTCTGAAGTATAAACGAGATAAAAGCCATAAGATTGTGCATGTTTATCCATCCATATTTTCTGTTTATAATAAACTCCTTTAGATTCAAAATTTTCTTGAAGTAAGGAGCTTTTTGGGCGTTTTTGATTTCCGTCTATAATATCAAGATCAGTGCCCCAGTGGTGTCTTGATGTACCAGGAATAGTAGAATATTGAATGATTTTTTCTATAGCTTGAATAGGGGATAAGCCTTGCTTTGTAAAGCGTTTATATTTACGTTCCCATATTCTTTTTTGATGAGCATAACTGCGATAACTTGAAACTACCTGAAGATTAATACCTTCTTTTGCTGCAGCTTTTTTCATTTTTAAAAAAGCTTTATGCGCTTCTTTTTGTAAACGATATCCTTTTCCATAGAGTAAAGGTGTACTTTTTCCTAATAAATCATTTTTTGAAAACTCGGGAATATAAGAGGTAAAAGCTCCTAAAAATGGAAGAGAAAGTATGCTTAAGGAAGTTTGTTTTAAAAAATCACGACGCTGCATATATCGAGAATATAATCATTTAATTAGACAAAGATGCTGTTTTATTTTAAGAAAGCTTTAAAAGTGTAGTGTTAAATTATAATTATTTTAGCAGAAAAAGAAAATGGAATTAAGCTTTGAATTAATTGATAAAAAAGATTTAGAGATAATTATTCCCTTTATCCAAGAGTTGATGGGGAATCAATATAGTGATGAGATTTTGATAGAACGTTTTTCTGAAATGTTTGATCAAAACTATGAGTGTAGAGGGATTTTTTATCAAGGAGAAATGATAGGTGTTTTTGGATTATGGTTTATGACTAGACATTATGCAGGACGATCATGTCAACCAGATCATGTTTTTATTAAAGAAGAGTTTCGTAGTATGGGAATAGGTAAACAACTGTTTTCTTGGATTTATGCTTATGCAAAAAAGAGAGGATGTGAAGCATCTGAATTAGATAGTTATGTTTCAAACCATCCGTCACATAAATTTTATTTAAACGAAGGATATAATATTTTAGGATATCATTTTGTAAAGAAGGGTTTGTAAAATGATATCCTAAGAGATTCATTATCTTGATAAATATAAATATCCTGAATGATTTCTCTGACCATCGATTTTAAGAATGTAGAAATAAGTTCCTACAGGTAATTCTTCTCCTTTAGCTATTGTAGCTCTACCTTCAGAAATTCCGTTCCATGTGTTATTGTATCCTCTTGTATGGTATACTTCAACTCCCCATCTATTGTAGATAAATAATTCATTGTTTGGGTGTTGGTCAATATCTTCTATAGTAAAGAAATCATTGAATCCATCACCATTTGCAGATACACCATTATAGATTTGAAAATCACCTTCAAGTATTTCTGTAGTAGCACCAATAGTTAAAGCCGTATATCTATTTGGAATAAAACTTTCTGATTTAACAGAACCAGAGTCCATATCTCCAGAGATTTCTGTCATTCCTAAGTTTACCCATTGCTCTAACTCACTATCCCAACCTACAACTCTAAGATTATTGATGTTATCATTTCCTTCAACTAAGAAAGGAATATTACTATTATCATCCCATGTTAAAGTTACTTCAGTTTCAGTATCTCCATCAAGATCCCAAAATTCGAATAAACTAACTCTAAATAAGTTTTCATCAATGTTTGAAGTATCAAAAACTTCTGGGAAAGTATTAGGGAAGTTTGGGTTTTCAAAAAAGTATGCAGCTCTAGTAGTATTTACAGAAGCTAAACTTTCAACACTTAGAGGTCTTAATCTAAAATCATCACCGATAGGGAATGTAAAATCTAAAGAACCTGTATGAGACGCATAACCATCAACATGTCTATCGTTATCTTCTCCTAAATATGGGGCGTCATCAATGAAATGTAAACTTACAATTTCATCTCTTGTTTGTGTATTTAAATCTCTTGGAGTTATTGCTTTACCATTTATAAACTCATGAAAGTTTGTGATTCCTACTGCTACTTGCAAAAATATATTTTGAGCAACATCAACTTCCATATCATGAAAAATAGGTTTGTTATTTCCTGATATAGCAATACTTTCATTACTGTAGAATCCTACTTTTCCTAAGTTTTGATCAAAAGTTCCATCGTTAATCACATCAGAATGGAATCCAACTGTAGCACCATCATGAATTTGTACATTTCCAAAATTATGAAAAGCTAATTCTTGTGCATAAATCGAAAAAGTTGCAGTAAAAACAAAAACTAATATGTGAGAAAAAAACTTCATAATTCTATTTTGTTTATTCTTGTGGTTTTCAAGTAATTAATATGAGGCAAATTTAACTAATAATATGAGTTAAGCAACTTTATTTTAAGCGATAATGCTACTCGGTGTCGCTGAAATACGCTTTTTTGTCGATAAACGGTTTAGTAACTTACAAAGAAATTAACTTTTTCTGTCGACGAAATGTGACAAAGGTTAAACCGTAACTATTGTAAGTGAGTGTTTTATGTGTATTACAACGAATTAGCGTATTAATATAGTAGAATATTGCTATATAAAGCTTGAAATTTGCAAGTAGATTTTGTTATTTTTTTGTTAAAAAATGATTGATTGTGATCTTGTTATGATATTAAAAATTGGAAGAGAATTTATTTTTGGAAGCTTTCCTGTTTGAAAATTAGTTATAAAAATATATTTCGACTTGATAATTAGAGGAATAGGGAAGTGTTAAATAAACTTTTAATTACATTTATTATGAATCCAATTTTAGTTAATGTCAACATAAGTGCTAGTGCTTATGTTAAGCAGTATTGCACTAATAGGTTGCTCATGCAATCTCTTATTTTAATATGTATTTTTTTTACCCAATGGGGATACACACAATCTTCAGTTTGTGATGAGTGTATAGGGAAATCAGATGATTATATTTTAGATGATGCAGGAGGGTTTATCATAACATGTGGGATGTTAGATAAAAAAATTAATGAAATTACATGGCCTTCTAGTCATAATGCATATGCAAACGATAATGATGCATTTATTCCTTTTTCAACATGTATAGAACAAAATCAAGATTTTAGTATTAAAGACCAATTAAGAAATGGAATAAGGGTATTAGAATTGGATCCTCATTCAAGTAATGTGTATAGACATGGATATGGAGCAGGTATGGCATCTTGGGATGATGTACATGATGATATGTTAGATGCGTTAAAGAAAAATCCATTTATGATACTAATTATCAAAGCTACAGATGTTAGAGTTGCTAATTTTTGGGAAGATAAAGAAGATGTATATGGAGATTGGTTACACGAATTTGCAGGTAGTGATGGACATCGTATCGGAGATTATAATTACAATTGGCCTAAATATAAAAAGTTCGATTATAATAAACGAGATAATTGGCCAACTTTGAGACAAATGATAGAATCTAACAATCGTGTTTATATCATGGGACCTGGAATTTCTAATTATACCTTGATGTCTGAAACAGAATCTAGAAGTACATTTGAAACTAAAAACCTTAAAGATGGTAGGGATGTTAGAAAACCATGGAAAAGAGCTTTTTTTGCCAAAGATGATGGTTGTCCAGCTATAGATGAAGGAGAAACAAGATATTCAAATTCTGGTTATAGAGTGTATCAGGCAGCAAAGAGCATGGAATCTAGAATGAAATTTGAATATCAAAAATTGTCTACATCCAATAAAAGAGGAGTTTTTCCTGTAGTAAATGCATTAGATGTTGATTATTATCAAAAACCTGGTCTTATTGTTAATAACAGCTCTTTATCTCGCCAATTAAACATAGTTAATGTAGCTAATCGATTAAATTATGAAAGAAATGGATGGGATTTTACTAAAGTAGGAAGACATTATTGGTCTAAACGTCCAGTTAATTTACCTAATAAATTATTGACGGCAGAGTATAAAACTAATAGTAAAACTACTTATAAAAAATTATTAGATGATGATGTATCGACTTGGACTAGCGAATCAGAATCTAAATGGAAGTTTAAAGAACCAACTGTAGTAAGAGGTTTTGCAGTTGCAGGTTATGGTTCTCATACTGTAATAGGAGATAATGATGTATATGGGTCTAATGATGGCAGAAATTGGAACCGATTGACATATTCTAGAGAAACTAAATATTATAATGATTATCGAACTACATGGTGGGTATATTCAATAGAAAATCAAGATGCCTATAAATACATAAGATTTAATTTTGATAGTAGTGATGATTATAGTGAATTAGCTGTATTTGAAGAAAATCCTAGAACATTTATTAATACTAAAAATCTTAAAAATGTAGCTTTATTAGGAAATGCATCTCAATCTTCTACTCATAGTGGAGTAAAAGCAATTGCAGATAGAGCAAATGATGGTGATACATATGCTTCTAGCAATGGTAGATCTTTTAGTGAAACTGATCCAGAAAATAAAGCTTGGTGGATGATAGATTTAAAGTCTATTAAACAAATTAGTCATGTGAGTATATATAAGCAAGAGAGCAAATTAAGAAATGGAAACTATAAAGTAGTAGTATCTGAGCAACCATTATCTAATGATTATAATCAAGTAATAGATGATACTAATAATATTGTGATAGATGGATATATTGATTCATGGGGAAGAAATATTTTAGAAGTTCCTGTAAATGCTAGAGGGAGATATGTACGTATTTATAGAACTGATCATGGAAGATTAAATCTAGGAGAAGTAAAAGTATGGTCAAGAGAAAACATAGAAAGTAAAAAAAATATAGCAATTCAAGATAAAGAATCTGTTGTTCAAAGTAAAGTTACTTTTTATCCTAATCCAGTAACGGATTACTTAAGAATAGAAAGTGTTGTTCCAATTAAAGAAATAAACATAATAACAAAAAGAGGAAGAATAATAGCTCAAGCAAAAGAACAGTATCAAAAAGTTATTGATATGAATGTTTCTGATTTAAAAAGTGGGTTATATATGTTGAAGGTAACATTAGAAAATGAAGAAGTATATTTTGAAAAAATAGTTAAGAATTAAAATGAAGTTTCTGTAGAAACTATAAAAAATATCTAATTAACTTTCATTTTTTATGGAAAGTTAATTAGATATTTAATTTTATCTTATATAGTAAGCTTTAGAAACGGAAGAGTTGATGCCATTCTGTACCATCACTTTGTAGCCATAAAGTTCTATTATTATTTATAGTAGTCCTATTATCATTATTTTGATTTCTATAAGTTGAAACAGTTCTATTTCCACCAGAAATATTTTTAATAATATACATTCGACCAGTACATGAACTTGCTGAAGGAAGAGTAATATTTCTGTTTGAAGCTAGTATAATAGTATGATGATCTTCAGTTAAAGTAAAAGAACCACTTCCAGTAAGTCTTAAAATGGATTTAGAAACAGATCCTTCAATTTGAAGTGTAGAATTAGCTATATTAAACGCAGCTTGGCTATCATCATAATCACTATCAATAGGAACTTGATTAGTATTGATATTGATACCAAATCTTGTTTTGGCACCAGCAGTATTGTTACTCCCTTGAACCCTAAAAAACTCTTGATGAAATTGTCCATTTCTAAAATCATATCGCTTAAAAATAATAGGCTCTGCACCATCATCACCAATGATAAATTCTAATCTACCATCATTAGAAGGACCACCAGAACCTATTTCAAATAAATCTGTTCCTCCAGTACTTCCTTTTAATCTAAAACTACCATTAGGAGTAGTAAAAAACATAGGTTTATAAAAACTAGCTCCAGCAGCTGCAAATTGTAGTGCAGCAACATTTCCGTCTCCGTTGAGGTGAATTAATGGTTGATCATTATCGGTATAATCTGGAAAACTTTGAACAAGACCTAAGGTCTGTCTTCTTCCAAATTCTAATAAGGGAAGGTTATTTGAACGAATTTGCATTCTGACATCGTCTATTGTCCCTAAAAAATCAGCTGTCGTTGTACCTGAGTTACCATTAATTAACCAATTATTATTACTGGAAGAAACCCAAGTTGTTCCATTAAAAATAAATAACCCTTTTTGTTGTACGTTATAAACCATAGAACCTTCATTGGCTCCGATTATACCAAACATCTCGGTATTGTTAATCACTTGAGGTATACCCATTACTGAATTTGCATCAATTTGTGCAAAAAGCCGTAGAGGGTTTAAATAAAATAAAACACATATGACCATTAAAATAATTCCCCTTTTCATAAAGCTATTTTTTTGTTATCGATAAGCAGTATATAAAACAATTAACCCTTCGTTATTAATATCAGTTGGATTTACATTTAATCCAGTATTAGAAACAGTTCCATTAGTATAGACTACATTTAACGTAAATCCATTAGTGTTAAAGGATGTTAAGGATGCTGTGATTCTTCCTAATG
The DNA here is from genome assembly GCA_947387485.1 of Aquimarina rhabdastrellae. Classification (GTDB taxonomy): domain Bacteria; phylum Bacteroidota; class Bacteroidia; order Flavobacteriales; family Flavobacteriaceae; genus Aquimarina. The sequence goes on along the minus strand of CANDNT010000027.1, from coordinate 2,140 downwards.
AATTTCCGTTTTGATCTCCATATCTAATACCTATAGCATTGGTATTTGAAGCATATCGAGAAATATCATTTATGGAATTACCATGGGCTCCTATAAAAATCACTTGTTGCGTAATAGTACCTGAATCATTTCGAGCAAAACCTGTCATTGATCCAAACGAATTTCTAATACCTCTATCATTATTACCAGTTCCATTATCATTATCTAAGTTAAACGATTCTACATTTGCTGCAGCCGAAAATGTAATGGAAGAAGGTTGAAAAGGAAGGTCAGAAATTGTTAATGATCCAGCACTTGAAATTTGAAAGGCGCCTACATATACATTTCCTCTATTTGTAGAAAGTTGTAACCATCCAGTATCTGTATATTGATATAATCTATTTTGATTTGTATCATAAACAAAACTACCCTCATGTGGGGTAGTTATGCTGTTACGTTCACTAGTAGTAACATTAGGAATTCTCATAATAGTATTATTATCTATTTGTGAATACACAAAAGAAATCTTGAATAACAATAGTATTACTAGTGAATTATATAATTTCATAGTTTAAAAGTCTAAAACAGTAAACATAAATTCTAAATCTATATCATCTTTAGGATTTGTACCATTATCACTATCACCAATATTAATTCTAAAACCAGTTGTAGTTTGATTATAATATGTGATACCTGGATCATCATAATCAGCACCTGAGTTACCAGGGCAGTCTCCACCACAATCGATAGTAGCTAATTGGATGATATAATTAGCATCTGGCATAGGAGAATTAAATGTTATCTGATAATCACCTTCATTAATTCTACTTACAGTTGCATTTAAGATTTTAAGTGCAGTACCATTACCAGCAACTTTCCCCATTGCTTTTACAGGACTCATAAAGAAAGCTCCTCCGTCTGATCCAGAAGTAATACTATTATTAGTGTCAGCACTAACTACTTGTGCAGTACTAGCAGTTCCGGCTTCGTTTGTATAAGTGATTTCTCCAGTTGCACTCGCATCATTTTGAGTTAATGTTGTTACAGATTCTTCAATAGTACTAGTTGTTCCACCAGCATCATGAGTTGCTATAGTTCTTCCTGATAAACCTCCTGTAGGAGCTGTTGTAGTTACAGTAGATACATCATCAGTGTTCTCAAGAGCAGAAAGATCAACGGTAAGCGGAGCCACGCCATCATCTTCAACAGAGATCGAAAGTTCGTTAGTAGCATTATCAAATTGGAATTGATCCACCGTTTGATCATCAGTATTATCAAGGAAAGCAGAAAGGTCTACCGTCACAGGGTTTCCATCTTCGATAGCAATAGTCAATACATTAGCAGCATCGATAGAAGCAGAAGTAAGATTTTGATCATCAGTATTATCAAGGAAAGCCGAAAGATCAACAGTCACAGGATTTCCATCTTCGATAGCGATAGTTAAAACATTAGCAGCATCGATAGTAGCCGAGGTTAAATTTTGATCATCAGTACCAGCATTATCAAGCGCAGAAAGATCAACAGTAAGCGGAGCTACGCCATCATCTTCAACGGAGATCGAAAGTTCGTTAGTAGTATTATCAAACTGGAATTGATCTACAGTTTGATCATCAGTATTATCAAGGAAAGCCGAAAGATCGACAGTCACAGGGTTTCCATCTTCGATAGCAATAGTCAATACATTAGCAGCATCGATAGAAGCAGAAGTAAGATTTTGATCATCAGTATTATCAAGGAAAGCCGAAAGATCAACAGTCACAGGATTTCCATCTTCGATAGCGATAGTTAAAACATTAGCAGCATCGATAGTGGCAGCCGTTAAATTTTGATCATCAGTACCCGCATTATTAAGCGCAGAAAGATCAACGGTAAGCGGAGCTACGCCATCATCTTCAACGGAGATAGAAAGTTCGTTAGTAGTATTATCAAATTGGAATTGATCTACAGTTTGATCATCAGTATTATCAAGGAAAGCCGAAAGATCGACAGTCACAGGGTTTCCATCTTCGATAGCAATAGTCAATACATTAGCAGCATCGATAGAAGCAGAAGTAAGATTTTGATCATCAGTATTATCAAGGAAAGCCGAAAGATCAACAGTCACAGGATTTCCATCTTCGATAGCGATAGTTAAAACATTAGCAGCATCGATAGTGGCAGC
>CANDNT010000026.1 GCA_947387485.1 Aquimarina rhabdastrellae | reverse complement strand
ACGCCATCATCTTCAACGGAGATAGAAAGCTCGCTAGTAGTATTATCAAACTGGAATTGATCTACAGTTTGATCATCAGTACCCGCAGCAGCAAGCACAGTAGAGAAGTCTATGGTTTGCGTTCCACCATCTTCCAGAGTAATAGTTAAGATATTAGTAGTATTATCTAAAGAAGCAGTGATAGCTTGGTCATCAGTATTATCAAGGAAAGGCGTTAAGTTCACCGTTCCCCCATCTTCAAGAGTAAGTACATTTCCAGCAGCCAGCGTTAATTGCTGATCATCAGTACCAGCAGCAGCAAGAATAGTAGAGAAATCTACAGTTTGTGTTCCACCATCTTCCAGTGTAATGGTTAAGATATTAGTAGTATTATCTAAAGAAGCAGTGATAGCTTGGTCATCAGTATTATCAAGGAAAGGCGTTAAGTTCACCGTTCCCCCATCTTCAAGAGTAAGCACATTTCCAGCAGCCAGCGTTAATTGCTGATCATCAGTACCATTAAAAGTAATGTTAGTAGAGGTAGCTCCATTTATAAATGTAAAAGTACCATTGTTATTGTCTACTAACTGTGCTTTATCAATAATAGTTGTATCACCATTTTCATTTGTATAACTAAAAGTTCCATCATTATTATCCAATATAAATGTTATGGTTTCGTTAGGATTTGTATTACTACAAAGTGATACCCAATTGGTACCATTATATTGAAAAACACAATTTTGGTCTGTGTTATAAACCATACCTCCAGCTAAAGGGGAAATTTGATTCATTTGATTGTCATTAACTCTAGATAGTACAAAAACTTTATCAGCACTTTCTAATTCTAACAAAGAAGAATTGTGTATTTGATCTGGGTTTTCGCCAACTTTTACTTGAGCTTGTGAGGTATAAGCTACAATGAGAATGAACAAAATTGAAAGTAAATTTAATTTCATATCATAATGGGTTTCGGTGTACATTGTCGTATTTTAAAACTTTTGAGGGCTTTTATCCTTTGGGTTTTAGGGTATTAAAAATACAGTGTAAAGATATAAAAATATAGTACATTGCTATTGAAATGGTCGGATAATATGATAGAAACTTTCGATGAATTACATTTTTATTAAGACGAATGACTTTGTTATTAACGTTGAAAAGTTTAAGTATTTGAATGTTAGTTAATTGTTGTTTTTGCGATAAAAAACTTTAAAAAAGCTTGGATTTATAAACAAAATACAATTATATTTGCAACCGCAATACCAAACGCGGGAGTAGCTCAGTTGGTAGAGCGTCAGCCTTCCAAGCTGAATGTCGCCGGTTCGAACCCGGTCTCCCGCTCAAAAGCTTCACATTTTAGTGAAGCTTTTTTTATTTAATAATATAGTTGATTTTTAAAATATAGATAAACCTGTAAGAGTAGTTAATTCTTCTAGAGCCATCATCCCTAATTCAGAATTTCCTTTAGGATTTAATTTAGGACTCCATACAGCTGTACTATATTGATTAGGGTGGATAGCAACGATACCACCGCCAACACCACTTTTGCCAGGCAATCCAACTCTGAAACTGAATTCGCCAGCTTCATCATAGAAACCACATGTCTGCATGATAGCATTAATACGTTTTACAGTTCTTTTTGCGATTATTTGTTGTTGGTTTTGAATTGAAACACCTTCATTAGCATAGAGCATAAAAGCTTGAGCAAGTTCTTGACAAGACATTTCAATAGCACATTGGAAGACATATAAGTCTAAGACTTTATCAATATCATTTTCTATATTTCCAAATGATTTCATGAGGTGTAGCAGAGCTGCGTTTCTATTACTGTGCTTTTTTTCAGAGCTAGCTACAGTTGAATTAGAAGTAATAGAATCAATACCTGAGATAGTGCGAATGAATTGCAATAATTCTTGTTTAGGATTTTTTAAATGGGAGACTAGAATATCAGCAATTAACAGCGCTCCTGCGTTAATAAAGGGGTTTCTTGGAATTCCGTTTTCATATTCTAATTGAATTAATGAGTTAAATGGATTACCAGAAGGCTCTACATCTACTCTTTTAAAAACGTCATTACCGATGGTATTCATAGCTAATGTTAAACTAAAAACTTTAGAAATACTTTGGATAGAAAAACGCTCATGTGCATCTCCAAAATTATAATGACCAGAATTAATACAATATAAATGCATACCTAGTTTGTCTCCAGGTATTTTTGCTAATTCGGGAATATAGGTAGCCACTTTTCCTGTAGGAATATGATTTTTTAATTTAAGCTGTATAGTATCAAGGATTTTACTATAATCCATAAATAAAAAACTAATTAAGTTGTGCTAAAGATGAATTAGGATCAATTTCGTAAGGAGATTTGTGTTGTTCAAAAATTCGAGCAGTAAGATTACCTTTAAGTAAAATCTCATTTTCCTTAACTTCGAGCCAACTACCTTCTCTTAAACCTACTACAGGTATAGTGTTAAATTTATGAAACTCTTTGATACGTGTTTCTCTAGTTTCTCCTTTATGTGTTGAATTAGGATCTGGATCTAGATAATGAGGATTGATGTTAAAAGGAACAACGCCTAATGTATTAAAACTTGGGGGATAAATGATAGGCATATCATTAGTAGTTTTCATAGATAGTCCACATATATTGCTCCCAGCACTAGTACCTAAATAAGGTGTTCCATTTTTGATGCGATCTTGTAAAACAGGAATTAATTCATTTCTATATAATTGGTCAACTAATAAAAAAGTATTGCCTCCACCTGTAAAAAGTGCTTGTGCATTTTGTATAGCTTCAACAGGGTTTTCAAAAGTATGTAAACCAATAATTTTTTTATCTATTTTAGAAAAAGCTTTAGCCGCAATTTCAGTATATTCATCATGAGAAATTCCACTAGGTCTAGCATACGGAATGAAAATGATTTCAGAAATGTTTTTGTAAAAATCTGAAAGTGTGTTTAATAAGTATTCAAGATAACCACTTCCATGAATAGTAGAAGTACTAGCAATGATACAATTTTTCATTAGTGCAAATTTTAGTGTGTAATATATTATCAATAATTGATGTAAAAATAATAGAACCTTTTCTTTTTAACGTTAGAATATTGTATTTTTAATAAAAAAATCCCCGACCATGAAAACCATAATATTAAATATTTTTCTGATTCTCTTTATAACAATAGGACAAGCTCAATCTTTATCACGAGTACTAATTGATGGTAAAGTAAATGCTGCTATTGATGATATTGTAGAAGGTATTGTTGTTTTAAATATTAGTTCGAAAAAAGGAACAGTAACTAATGCAAAAGGTGAGTTTAAAATAAGTGCGGCCGAAGGAGATAAATTAGAAATTATAGCGGTGCAATATGAAAAAGTAACCATTGCTGTAGATAAGAGTATTATTGATAATAGACGAATAACCATTTTCTTAAATGAGACTATTAATGAATTAGAAGAGGTAGTAGTAAGACCTTATGATTTATTAGGTAATGTAGCTGTTGATATTCAAAAAATAAAAATTGATCCTTTGATTAAACCAGACCTTGATGAACGTCAAATAGGAATTGACCAATGGGCATTAGGTGATAACCCAACACTGGAAAATATCATATTAGATAAAGATGATATGATTAATGGAATCAACTTTGTGAATTTATTTAAATTGGTAGTTAAATCGAAGAAGAGTAAAGCTAAAAAAGAGCTGAAAAATCAGGATATTGATAGTAAAATAAGAAATCTATACAATGATCATTTTTTTAAAGAAAACTTAAAAATTAAAAGTGATAAAATAGACGAATTTATCTTTTTTGCAGAAGGTAATGGATTAGATGCAACTTATTTAGAAGATGGAAATGAATTAAGGTTATTAGAATTCTTAGTAGAGCAAAGTCAGCGATATAAAAAGAAATAAGTTGCTTAAATGCAACAAAGAATATTAAACACGGTCTATAAAATGTAGCTCGTGTTTTTTTTGTGCTATATCATAAGTAAGGTTTATTTAATGTAACTAATAGTTATAAGTGGTTTAAATAAATCTGGTAAATCATCCGGAGATTTATTTTTTTTAATAATCATGATACTGTTTTTCTAAACAGATATCATGGTATGTATTTAATATTAAAGGAAAATAAATTAGATAGGGGATGGATAAAAAATTACTAGGATTATTTTTTTTACTAGCACTTCAGTCTTTTGGACAAACACAATTGTTAAAAGGGAAAATTGTGGTTGATTCTCTTCAAGGTGCTGCTATCAACATTGTAAATTTAGATAAAGGAATCGGAACGGTTAATGATGAAATGGGGTATTTTGAACTCAAAGTTTCAATAGGAGATCACCTTTATTTTTCTTCAGTACAATTTGAAGCTTATGAAAAAGAAGTAAAGGAAGCAGACTTAAAGAAAGAAGAAGTTAAAATTGTATTGTTACCAAAGGTCAATGAATTAGAAGAAGTAACCATAAGTAATATCAAGTTAACAGGTAATCTAGATAAAGATATTTTAAGTGTTAAACCTAAACCATTTTTACAAGCTACGGATTTAGGGTTACCTCAATCTAAGAAGAAACCATTAACTCAAGCACAGCGTCGATTATATACAGCAAGATCTAGTAATGGCTTAGTTCCTTTGGATTTAGTAATAAATATGATTTCGGGAAGATTGAAGCGATTGAAAAAGATGAGAGAATTAGAAATTTTAGATCAAAAAGTATATCAAGGAGAACATGCTTTTGATTCATTATTTTTTACTAAAGAATTAAAAATCCCAGAAGAGCTTATTACTGATTTTGTTTATTATTGTACAGATGATGTTCATTATAGTAAACTATTGAGTCGTGATAAAAAATTAAATTTATTAGAGTTTTTTCAAGAAAAGGCAGCACATTACATTACGATTAAGAAGAAAGAGTTAGGTGCTGGATATGAAGAAATGATAAAGGAAAAATGAAAAAAAAATATACTTTTGTGTTTAAATCTTAATATAGATTGAACATAGCTCAACACATTTACGAATTTCTTACTTATAGCGATTTTTTTCAAAGTTTTGTCTTTGGAGGAATAATGTTATATCTCTATTTTATAAAGAAAAAACCAACACTATTTTTAGCTCTCTTTCTTATTTGCAATGGGGTAGAAACTTTATGTTTTACAATGGAGTATATATGGAGACCAGAAGATGGATACCTTTATGTAGTACCTCTTACGTTTACATATTTAATGACACCATTATTTTATATTTATGTAAAGAAGATTTCTATTCTTGATGAAGAAAAAATTGAATATAGATACTTAATTCCAGGTTTTGTCGAGATACTTTTAGGTATTTTTATATACTTCCAGTCAGATGAAATAAAAGTAGCCATATTAGACTCATTAGGCTATATTCTTTTCTTGTATTTCGGGATATTTTACAATATGTTTATTATTTATAAAGTACTTAAGGGACTTAATAGACATATAAAAAAACTTGAAAATCAATATTCAGATTTACTCAATAAGCAATTGATATGGACTCGCAATTTTTTAATTATTTTTTTTACGTATAGTATTTTGGTGGCTTTTGAAAGTATATTGTTTAAAGAATACTTATGGGTAGAAGTAATATTTTCAATCATTGATTTAATTTTAGTGTATTGGGTAGGGATTCAAGGGTTATTTCAAGAAAAAATATATTCGATTATACCTCAGAAAATAACTGAAGAAATAAAACCATCAGGTGTAATTGAAGATGATAAAAAGTTAGTTGTTAAAGATGACGAAAGTGATTTAGAAGAAGAGCAAACGAAAATTATAGAGATAGCTACGACATTTATAGAGACTTCAAAAATCTATACCAAAACAGATTTAACCATTATAGACTTATCGGAAGCGATAGATATTCATCCTAAAAAGATTTCTAATGCAATCAATTCAAAATTGGAGATAAACTTTAATAGATATATAAATAAGTTTAGAATTGAAAAAGCAAAAACACTACTAAAAGATCCAGAAATCAAATTATCAATAGAAGGAATTGGATTAGAATCTGGTTTTAAGTCAAAAAGTGCTTTCTACAATGCATTTAAAGATATAGTAGCAATGACCCCTGCAAAATATAAACTTGAACAGGTTTAAGTAAAAATAAGCAAAGTTCTGATTTAAGAAAAGAGTACTAAATCCTGACTTAGTACTTCTAAGTGGTTGATAATCTTAAATCAGAACTAGAACCCTGTTATGTTTGCAAACTCAATCAAGCTTGGGTTAAGTATGAGAACTTGGGGAAGACTCATAGAGGGAATAAAGGTTAAGCTTGCACAGATCAAAGTTCTAGACCATAGTTTTATGATTTAAAACTATGGTTTGCTTTGAGACAATAAATCCAAATTAAAATCAATTCAAATCATAAAACAAATGAAGAAGTTCAAATTAATAATGGTTATTTCGGTACTATTGATGGTATCACAACAATACAGTTACGGACAACAATTAGCTGTAGTAAAAGCATCAAGTATATCTGTAGATGAATTACCAGAATATGTGATTATAACATCACAAAATACTAAACTACTAGGAGGAATTAATATAATTATCGATTACAAGAAGTCTCTATACAAGCAGCAGCTTCGAGAATTAGAGGAGTTGCTGCAGGATGGAGATAAATTAAGAGTGCGAAATCAAACAGATTTACTTAATGCAATGGCTGTATTAGGATTTGAGTATGTTAATGCATATAATGCCTCTACAGTAACCCCTAGTATAGGTAAGGATGATGTAGATGTTCTTTTTGATGAGCTAGATGGAGGAGAAGGAAGTTTTAGAGTGAATATGGTATTTAGGAAAAAAGAAAAATATAGGAAATAATAATAAACGATTACCCCATACAATCGATTAAACAAAAGGAGAAGAAAAGTAAGTTAAATGAAAATTGTAACGATGGAAATGAATAAGAAGATTAGAGGGGTACTATGTAGTGCAAAAGCTAGAATTGTATTTTATATACTGTATTCTTTATATTTAATATTGCTATTATATTGGTTTTATAAATTATTATAATATAGGTCTGTAACGCCATAAATAATCATACATAAAACAAGGTAGTTTAAGAATATTATTTTGTTTTATATACTGCCTCCCTTAAGATGTATTCGATCTGGAATTAATAAATATAAGTTTCAATAAGGTTTTATAGTAATATTATAGAAATAGATAATGAATTAAAAAAGTAAAGCCGACATGATGTCGGCTTTTTTTATAGCTAAAATTGTATGTATATTTGCAATAATATGATAACATTTATTCCTATATTCATTAGTGGAGGTGAGATAGCCTTTATAGTATTTATTCTTGTGATGGTTTTTGGAGCAGATAAAATTCCAGAGATAGCAAGAGGGTTAGGTAAAGGTATGCGTACGGTAAGAAATGCTACCAATGAAATCAAGCATGAAATTACTAAGAGTGCAGAACAGCATGGAATAGATACGAATCTAACTTCGGATGTTACAGAACAATTTCAACGTGAAATTAAACAAGTAAAAGACGATATAGAAGAGTTTTCGGGTTCTGTAAAGCGTAAAAAGTAAATAGCTTATAAGATATAAAAAGAGAGGGGACAACATATGTTGTCCCCTCTCTTTTTATGTATTTACGTTAATAAATTACGTTTTTCACATAATTTAATGTGTTTTTTTATGTAGTGTGTAAATATTTCACATTTTTTTAACAAATTAATAACCTTCTCTTAACTATATTGCCATGCCGTAGTTGAAAAGTAGTAAAATTATAAGTTCACTTCGCTCACTTTGTGACTATTAGGTAACACAAACTCAAAATTTATATTTAAATGAAGAAAATAGGATTATTTGCCATAGGGTTAGCTATGGTATGTGCTTCATGTTCTCAGGATGAAGTTTCAGGAATTGAAAATCAACAAGAAATTGTACAAAACACACAAAAACTTTTATCTATAGATGAAGTTAATAAATTTATAGAAGAAAGCCTAAAAAATACAGGAGATGTTGATTGGACAACAGCTCCTACGCAGGTATTATGGAGTGCGATAGTACATAGTAAAGATGATGTAACTATAGGTTTTGGGAATGAAGGAGAAAGCTTTTCTTTAGAAAGAACCCCAGAATTAAGAAATACAAAAAATCAAATCTTAACTGTTATAGCAGATCAAGAGCAAATAAAGAGTTCTGATATGACTGTAAAAGATGATGAAATATTAAATTATATGATGGTAGCTATATCAAAATATGAAACAATAGCTGCATTACAAAAAACAGAAGGTATTCGTTATATAGAGCCTAATGGATACTCTTTTTATTTAGAAAATGATCAAACTAGATCTTCGGCAGGTTGCGGAGAAAGTAACCAGACTATAAATGGAGCAGATTATAGAATAATTACTCCTAACTCATGGGTGCCGTGGAGTTTTGACAAACACAATATTCCTAGTGCATGGGGATATAGTACTGGATCTGGTATTACAGTGGGAGTTATAGATACAGGATTATCTGGAGATCAACGTTTAATGAATAGCGATTTTAATGATGGATATTCAAATGGGCGTACTGTACAACGTTTTGGAACATTTAATAACGATGGTGTAAATGATAAGTGTGGACATGGTACATCTATGTCATCTGTAATAGCTTCGCCACGTAATGATGATGCAATGCCTTTAGGAGTAGCTTACAACAGTAATTTGATTGTATATAGAGCAACTTCAGATGTAGTGTTAAATGGATCTGATGAGCGCAGAGGAGTAAGTAATGCTTTAAGAGGTTTAGGAAATAATAGTAATGTTAAGATTATTTCTATGTCTATAGGATATCCATGGTCTATAGGAAATATTAAAGATGCAGTTAAATATGCATATAGTAGAGGAAAATTAATCATTGCAGCTGGAGGTACGTCTACATCATTTACAAATTGGTTTGGTGTAATATTTCCTGCTAATATGAGTGAAACTGTAGCTGTAACAGGAATTAAAGATAACGGAAAATACGATCGTTGTGATGTATGTCATAGCGGAAGCAAAATTGATTTTACTATTGTGATGCAAAGAAATAGTAACAATAGCCGTACAGTACCAGTATTAGGATTCCGTACAGGAACTAGAAGTTATGTAGGTGGTTCTTCTATAGCGACAGCAACTACAGCAGGTATAGCAGCCTTAGTATGGTCTAGAAACCCTACTTGGAGTCGTTCTCAAGTATTAAATAAATTAAAAACCGCAGGAGAGTTTTACCCTAACAAAGACGGAAGTTATGGATATGGTAATATTGATGCATTAAAAGCGGTAAAATAATAATAAAAGAATAGGAGTGAACAACATAAAAGAAAGGCGTAGTTAAATACTACGCCTTATGTTTTTATAATACTCTAGAAATAGTTAATCCGTCTCTAACAGGTAATAAAACAGTTTCTATTCTAGGATCATTGGCCAAAAGTTTATTATAACGTAATAAAGCTTCGGTAGAAATGTCATCTTTTTTGAGTTCTTGAATTACTTTTCCACTCCATAAAACATTATCAGAAAGAATTACTCCTCCAGGATTCATTTTATCTATGATGATATCAAAATAAGTAGGGTAATTAGGTTTGTCAGCATCGATAAAAACCAAATCAAAATTTACACCCAAATCAGGAATGATTTGAGTAGCATCACCTAGATGTTGATGAATTTGTGAACTATAGTCAGATAAGTCAAAATATTTACGCTGAAAATCATAAAGTTCTTCATTAATATCTATAGTATGCAATTGCCCATCTTTGGTCATCCCTTCGGCTAAACATAATGCAGAGTATCCTGTATAGGTACCAATTTCCAAAATATTTTTTGGGCGAATTAATTTAGACAAAATACTTAAAATACGACCTTGATAATGACCACTAAGCATACGAGGTTGTAATATTTTTTGATATGTTTCTCGTGTGAGTTGTTGGAGTAATTTAGGTTCTTTTTCAGAATGCTCAACAACATAATCGTCTAAAGCTTCAGGAATAAAATGCATAAAAAAATTTTTGCAAAGCTATTTGTTTTTTAGCTAGAGTAAAAATTATTAAGAAAATTAAAATTAACGATATATGAGGATTACATCGGTTTTTACTATTTCATCATATTACAAATAGTTATACTAGCACAACAGTTTATTCTAGTTCTTTTACAATTCTATAGAGAGGTAAACTTAAATGTATTTAATTAGAGTTGAAAGTATTTAGTTATAATCAGAGTCTACTCATTTAATAATTTTGGCAGACTCTTTTTATAAATAATTTTATTGATAGTAGATAAAATAATAATAAATATTATATAGCGTTGTTACATGATAAAAAACTAATATAATCCTAGAAAATTACCAATACTATAATCGTTATTTTCAATGGCTAAATTAACTAATCCTGTACTAGTTACTCCTTCTAAAAAAGAAGTAGTGTCAAGTTTAAATTTTGAATCGTGCTTAACAAATCTACTATAATAAGTGACAGGTTTATTAGTATCGATGACTTTTAAAGTGTTTCTATGTAATTCGTTATTCCAGTATTGTAAACGAGTTGTTAATATAGGTTGTTGTTTATACCATTGACTAATTCTTGATAATATAAAACAAATACTACTAATTCCATGACAAAAACCTATATCAAAGAAGTCATGATCAGCGAGATGTAATAAAGAAGAGTTTGTGATGTCTCTACAGATAATTCTATCAGTAACTTTTTGAGCTTTTTTTATAATAAAATCATCTTTAAAGGTAACACCGTAATAATATAACCCATAGGCAATAGGTAAATCACCATTGCAAAAACCTAATCTAGAATCAAAAACATTAAGATATTGATTTTCTTTTTTAATACTATAAATACTTGGAAAAGCACAATCTCCCTTTGTTGTATGTGTAGCGTTTAAAATTGTTTTTAAGATACCAGAAAGTAATGGTGAAATATGATCGTTCTTAAAGTTTAATTCCTTTAAACGTGTTAAAAAAGTTAATACACCTACAATTCCATGAGCAATACCTAAATCTACTATTTCTTGTTCTTCCTTTCTCTCGGGATCTAACCAATAAAATTGCCCTTCATGTTCTATTTTGCTATTCCATAAAGAAGCAATAGCAGAATTGATTAAGGTAACAATAGTTTCATTTGATAAATGCTTTGAATTAAGAAAATATTGTAACTTTCCGGTAAATCCATAGTATAATTCAAAATTATCAGATTTGATATCATATATAATAGAAGTTATTAATTCTTGCTCTAGATCAGAAAGATAATCATCGGCATTTTCGATAATACCGCATTCTTCTAGATATGCTATAGACCAAAAAACACCTTCAAAACCGGTTAATATACCTTTATGAAAATCATATTCACCAAATTGTTCAATGAATTTATCTAATAAAGTAATAGCTTTTTCTTTTAAAGAGTTATCTTTTGAATGTTTATATCTTGATGCAAAGTAAATTACAATTCCTAGATCATTATTGAATGTTGGGGATGCCATTTTATAGGCGCTATTATATAGATAAGTATCTATTTTTTCATAATAATGTATATTCATTTTGTAAAAATAATAAGCTTAGAGAATCTAACTCTTATTAAAGAGTTAGATTCTTTTTAATTGAGATTAGCAAGTAAGACATCCTGATGTATAATCAGGTCTATCACAACAGTTTCTTCTTGTTCTTTTACAACTGAATAAAGAAGTAAATTGACCTGCTTCTGCTTCTAGTCTTGCCTGTCCTCCGTTAACACCATCTAATTGGTTTTTGTCTAAGATAGAAAGTGTTTTTTTGTTTAATTTTAGTTTTGACATGATTTAAATTTTTAAAGTTTTATCTACTCTATTAAGGATTTTCGATATACTCCTCTATCGATAGCTTTTTATTCAATTTTTATATAGGGAATTAAAAGAAAGGGGATTCTTTTAATAGTATTTACTGTAGTAGGGTTTTGCACTGATGAATTTATTTTTGATTTGTAATATGAATGATTTAATTAGTTAAGCATTTAATTTTTGTTTTGATTTTTGCCTAGCTAGATGACTTCTGTAGTATTGGAATAATAGATCATGAAAAAACCATTCGTTTAACCTTTGATTTGATCTAAACAATCTATTACAATGCATGTGTACCAAGCTGGCCAAATAATTGTCTACTTCAAGTTTATCTCTTTCTAAAAGAGCTAATATTTGTTGAACTGTATCACTACAGCTGTTTTTAAAATGAGTTAAAACTTCTTCAAATGCTGTCGTATGACCTTTTTGATTAAATGCTTGTTCTATAAGTTTTTTATGTTGTCTATATTTAGAGCTTAGATGTTTCTTTTTCCATTTATCAACGTTAAATTCTTGACCAAAATAATGATTAAGCATTCCTATAAACTCCTTTTTTTCTTCAGGGTTATATTCAAATAAGTCTAGAATAGTATCCACAACTCTCATTCCATATATCCATTGATGCTCTGGATTTATATTCGATAACATCCATAAAATAATATTACTATTGTGAGAGAATAATGTTTCTGTATGTTCGATACAAGTCGTACCATAACGTTCTAATTCTCTATGATAAGTATCGTTTGTGATTTTAGAAATTAAATTGTTTTCTAATAAAGGAGCTAATGTTGTATGTATTTTATCAATTAATACTCCAATATTTTTAATATCTATTAATCGAAATCGTACACGTATATGTAAGTCATCATCTTTATAACGAATAAAAAACCATTTTGAAATTAAATTGGAATTTAAAGCATCTTTGGCTAAGGGATAAAGATGATCTTTTAATATAATATCTGAAGTAATCGGTCCAGAATATATTTTGTAATATAACCACTCACTGCCCAAAAAAAAAGATCTTTTCATACAAAAGAATATCAATTATTTTTCCCAAAAATATGTAAAAAAAATATATTTGAACAATAATTACTAGTAAATATATAATGAAAAATATAAAAAACTACGAATTTTTAGACCGCTATATATTGAGAATTCCACTGTTAAATTATTTAAAAACAGATGGTTTGACCGTAAATAAATTACGTGAAATATTCGATAAAAAAGAAATTCAAGAAGCTATTTATTTATCTTCTCCAGAGTTTTATCGAGAGCTAAAAAGGAATTTTGAAAATAAAAAGAATGAAGACATAGAAGAAAAATTAATAATTTCTTTAGCAAAATATGTGATCAGAATGGCATCTAGAAGTACCCCATTTGGACTTTTTAGTGGATGCAGTATAGGTACATTTTCAGATAATACTTCGATAGCATTAAAACCATCAACAGCGTATAAAAGAAAAAGTAGGTTTGATATGAACTTTATTTGTTCTTTAATCAAAAATGTTGATCATGATGATCAAATAAGAACACATATAAAGTATTATGCAAATAGTAGTTTATCAAAAATAGGGTACGACTATAGATATATAGAGTATAAATACAATAATAATGATAGAACACATTATTTATCTTCAGTAGAAGTAAATCCTTATCTAGAAGAGATAATTAAGACAGCAAAAAATGGAGCATCTATTAAAGAATTGGTTACTTTGATTATTGATGATGAGATTACAGAAGAAAATGCTACCGAATTTATACACGAATTGATAGATAATCAGATTTTGATAAGTGAATTATCTCCAACAGTAACTGGAGTAGATTATTTTAATCGGGTACTAAGTAAAATAGGAGGAATAAAAAAGTACGAATGGTTGTATGATCTTGAAACGACTTTAAAATCATTAGATAAAAATACATTTAATAATGATTTAATCATTTATAATGAACTGCATGAGAACCTTAAGGCAAACCAAGTTCAGTTTAACGAAAAATACTTACTACAAAGTGATTTAGTTGTGACAACTTCTACTAATCATATAGATTCAAAAGTACTAGATAGCATAAAGAAAGGTTTAAGTGTTTTAAATAAGTTGAAATTTAAAAGACCTAATGATAGACTTACAGAATTTAAGAAAAGATTTTATAACAGATACGAAGATCGATTGATACCATTATCATTAGCACTTGATGTAGAAAGTGGTATAGGATTTTCTGACAAAAACGTAGATGCTAGTTATTATGACATATCTCCATTGACTGAAGGTTTTGAAATAATGTTTAGTAATAAGAATGAAAAACATCCTGAAGATAATCGACCAGAACTTATTTTACAGCATCTGTACTTAGAAGCATTAAAAAATAACAAAGATGAAATTGTAATCACAGATGAAATTCTAGAAGGACTTGAAGAGAGTTGGGAAGAGTTCCCGAAGACAATGGCAGGAATGATAAAAGTCCTTGATGAATCTGATGAACCACAAATATTTATGGACCTATTTGCAGGACCTACAGCATCATTACTAATGGGAAGATTTGGACATGTAGACGAAGAATTCCATTCACTTATACAAGCTATTTTTGAAAAAGAGCAAGATGAAACCAAAATAAATGCCGAAATAGCCCATTTACCTCAAGATAGATTAGGAAATATCACCATAAGAGAGAATCAACGTGAATATGAAATACCATATTTAGCATTTAGTACATTACCTGTAGATAAACAATTACCTATAGATGATTTGTATATCAAGTTGGATAATGATCGTATTGTAATATTCTCAAAAAAGTTGAATAAAGAAATTGTTCCATACCTCTCTAATGCACATCACTTTTCTCATGGCAAATCATTACCGATATATAATTTTTTAGGTAGTCTACAAGTGCAAAACTTATATGGAGCTTTGACTTTAAGTTTAGGGAGCTATACTAATTATAGATATATTCCAAGAATTTCTTACAAGAATGTAATTCTCTCTGTCGCGCATTGGAATATCAACAAAAATGAAATTCAAAAAATCGTACAAGATTTAGATACTTGGATTAAAGAAAATAATATTCCTCAATATATCGTAATTGCAGATGATGACAATGAATTAGTAATAGACTTACAAAATGAAATTAGTAGAAAAGTTTTCTTATCAACAATTAAAAAAAGAAGACAACTCTTATTAAAAGAGTTCCTTTTTAAGGATAAAAAGTTTATTGTAAAAGATGAAAGTGAACAAGGATATTGTCACGAAATTATTACAACGATTTGCGTAAAATAATATAGATATTTGCGAGATACCTTAAGTAATGATTACATTTGAGTGAATATTTTGGACGAAATTATACCTATGCAATTTAAAAATACTGAAGCTTTTGCTAAAGAATTAGATGCAGCAGATGCATTAAATCGATATAGAGATGAATTCCTTTTCCCAAAAGTAAATGATAAACAAGTTATTTACTTTACAGGAAACTCATTGGGTTTACAACCGAAGAATACGCAAATCTATGTAGATGAAGTGATGAAAGATTGGGCAGAAATGGCTGTAGAAGGACATTTTTATGCAGAGAAACCTTGGTGGGATTATCACGAACGTTTAGCAGAGCCTTTAAGTAAAATTGTAGGAGCAAAACCATCAGAAGTAAGTGTAATGAGTACGCTAACTGTAAACTTACATTTATTAATGGTATCTTTTTATAGGCCAAAAGGAAACCGATATAAAATTATCTGTGAAGAAAAAGCTTTTCCTAGTGATCAATATATGTTGCAGAGCCAAGTGAGGTTTCATGGCTATGATCCTAAGGATGCTATAATTGAAATAAAAAAACGTCCAGGTGAACATAATTTTAGAAAAGAAGATATTCTTGATACTATAGCTCAAGTAGGAGAGGAGTGTGCATTAGTACTTATAGGTGGTGTAAACTATTATACAGGACAAGTTTTTGATATGAAAACAATCACAAAAGCAGGACATGATGTTGGTGCTTTTGTGGGATGGGATTTAGCACATGCAGCAGGAAATATCAAACTAGAATTACATGATTGGGATGTTGATTTTGCAGCATGGTGCAGTTATAAATATATGAATAGCGGACCAGGAAATGTTTCAGGGTATTTTGTACATGAACGATTCCATAACCAGAAAGATATTCCGAGATTTGAAGGTTGGTGGGGAACAAAAAAGGAAACTCGTTTCTTGATGAAACCTGAGTTTGAACCTATGGCTAATGCAGAAGCATGGCAATTGAGTAATGCACCTATATTATCTATTGCACCTTATTTAGCCTCTTTACAACTTTTTGACGAGGTGGGAATGGATGCTATTGTAGCCAAAAGAAAAAAAATAGTAGCCTATTTAGAATTTATTTTATCAGAAATAGATAAAGAAGTTGATAGTACATTTGAGGTAATTACACCTAGTAATGAAGACGAGAGAGGAACACAATTATCAGTGTTTCTTCATGGAGAAGGTAGAGAACTCTTTGAATATTTGATGAAAAACGGAGTGATAACAGATTGGAGAGAACCTAATGTAATACGATTAGCACCAGCGTCATTGTATTGTTCTTATGAAGATATGTATCATTTTGGACAGATACTCAAAAAAGGAATTTTAAGTAAATAAAAAGAAAAAGGGCAATAAGCCCTTTTTTTATGGTGTAGTTATAACTTTTACATCAGTAAAGAATAAATGGAATTTTTGATCAGCCGTTTTACGTGATAGCGAAATCTTAATACCATTAAAATCTTGATAATTTTCCCAAGTAGTTGTTAAAGAAGCTTCAGGTTGATTCCCTTTTCTAAATACCCATTCCTGGATAATAAATTGATCATTATAATAAAAATCATATGCATCTCCGGGAGTATATCCACCTTCATTACCATAGGTTAATGTAAGCTTGTGCATTTCTTTTTTACTTATAGGAGTTGTAGCCACTTTTTCTGTAGTAATAGTTGTTCCTTGATCCCAAACAAGATTAAAAGGAGTTAACAACCAATAACGATCATTGATAAAACCACGATCTGCTTGTAATGCAAGACTATCTATTTGATTGCGATTGTATGCAGTAGTGTCTTTTTCTGTAATTAACGTAACATCATTTGTTTTAGGTTTCCATTTCCATAATCTAGAATAATGTTTTCCAGAACGGTCTACATTAAATGCAAACTGAATTTCGGTTACATTTTTCCATTGGTCAAAACCATTGGCTTTAGCAATTTTTTCTGGAATAGTTAATTCTTTGATATTAGGAGTAGGAGTTACAATTTTCTCTTCTTTTTTGATAGTTGTATTACATGCAGCACATAACAAGGATAAACTACAGATAAATAATAATTTTTTCATAGGTTGGATACTTTTTTTAGTATCCGCAAACATAGTAAAAAGCGAAGCACAGTAACAGTTAATTAAGAAGACTTTAGAATAAATAATAGGCATAAAAAAAGACTATTCCTAAGAATAGTCTTTTAATAGTAAGTTAATAATTGTAAAGGAGATTACTTTACAATAAGAGTATTGTCCGTAGATGTTGGATTCAATGGACAAAAGTATACGTATTCACCTTTCTTAAGTTTTACTTGCTTAGAAGTACCTTTAGAATTGTTTCCAACAGGTTTAGTTACATAAGCATTTTTAATGTGGTTTGCTGGATTAGAAATATCTTTTCCTTTTTGTACTAAAACAAACCCGATATCATGACCTACAGCGTTATTTGAAATTTCAAAAGTGTAAGTTCCTTCAGATAATGTAATTGATTTTTGAGTAAACTCTCCTTTAGTTTGCTCTAAAGTAACTACTTTAGATTGAGCCGAACTAGCTAATGAGAATCCTAATACCAATACAAATAATGCGATTACTTTTTTCATGATTTCTTTAAGTTAATGTTTAAAATAATATTTAATAAAATTGTTAATGTTTAAAGTGGTTGTGCTTCTGGAAAATCTACAGGCACTTGAGTTGTACTATGGATATAGTTTGAGATTGTTTTATCTCCTACTAATGAAATTGTGTCAATTAAATTAGCCTTATTATATCCAGCGTTAAAGAAGTTATCTAGAACATCTTGATCTGTCTTACCTCTATTTTCTGTAATGTTTTTTGCTAATCTAGCCAAAGCATCAAATTTATTGTCAAAAGAAGCTTTCCCTGCACGCAATTCAAGGATTTGCTCATCATTAAATCCATTCATTTTTCCGATAGCAGTGTGCGCAGATAAACAATAAATACAGTTGTTTACTTGACTTACAGCTAAGTTTACTACTTCTTTTTCTTTTGTAGATAACGAAGTCTTTGCTCCGCTAAATGCTAAATAGTTTTCTAAAGCAGTATCACTATGCGCATAAGTCGCATATAAATTAGGTACAAATCCTAATCCTTTTTCTAGATTGTCAAATATCTCTTGATTCTTAGCAGAAACTTCTGCTTTTGTTGGTACATTTATTCTACTCATAATAATGTTGTGTTTAATTATTTTTTTCTGTGTGATCTGTTGTGTTGTATGTTTATCAATTAATGACAGTGCAAATATCAGAAGGATGTTTTATGCTTAAAATGCCATTTTTTCCCGAGCACTTGTCAATTTTTCTTTAGTAGTAAAAAACTAGGCGTGATAATAGCGTTCTCTATAGATTTTACCATCTTTCCATTCTGTAACAACAGATTGTTCAGAAAGCATAGTACTACCATCTTTTAACTTTAATTCCATTACAGCGTCATAAAAAGAATGATTACCATTAACAGCATAATTGTTTACGTCATAGCGAACAAACTCTTCTAACTTGTTATCGATAAAATCTTGCTCAAACTTTAAGTTAAAGGCTTTTCCTTGTTTAGGTTCGCCATTAGCTTCTCTTAATTCTACTTGATCATGTAAGTATAAGTCCATAGCTTCAATGAAAGCTCCCTTTGCTAATAATTCATGTACATGCTTTAAATTTTTCTCAATACTATTTTCCATTATCGTCATGTTTTTTATTTAGTAGTGATTGTTTTAATCAACGGTGTAAAATTACGATCGTAGTAACTGTTTAAGAATGATGCTTTTTCCTTTAGGCTTGTCGATTTTTCCCTTTTTGTGGTTTTTTGATAAAACAGAAGAAATGAAAGGTTGTATATAAGTAAAAAGCCTTCATTATTTGAAGGCTTTTGCGAAATATGATATGAATCTAAAATTTTAAAAACGTTTTCCAATAATCGGAATTGAAGTTCTGTATAACCATAAGATAATGGCACTAAGTAGAAAAGTTACAACAGCAGTATAAAAAAGTACACCGCCATCACCTTTTATTTCTATACCTAATTGCGTTAAGTGCATCATGATAGCACCACCTATAATTCCTAAAGTAAGTGTAGCTCCTAACCATACTGTTCTAGGGATTAGAAGAAGAATACCTGCAATAAGCTCGGCGATACCTATACCAATTCTTCCCACAGGTTCAAGACCTACTTTACTAAAGATATAAACACTATCTGGGTGAGCTGTAAATTTAAAGCGTAAAGTCTGTATTAAAATTATAGCAACTGCAATACGCAAGATCAGAGGTAGATATTTTTTCATGGTATTATTGTTTTTATGTTAGTTTTTTAAAAATTATGTATACTCTTTTTAAATGCAGAAGGTGAAACTCCTGTATGTTTTTTAAATAGACGACTTAGATGGGAAGCATCTTCAAAACCTAATTCATAAGAAATCTCTTTGGCCGACTTATCAGTATAGGTTAATAAACGTTTTGCTTCTAATATAATACGATCGTGAATTATTTGTAGTGGCCCTTTTTTATATTCAGAAAAGCTATTCGATAATGTCTTGGGAGATTTATTTAATTGCTGTGCATAAAAAGTTACACTGTGTTCTTTTCTAAAATGTGTCTCCACCAAAAAATTATAATTGCGCAATACATCTAATTTATCGCTATAAATATGGTCGACCTGAGTTTGTTCTTTAATAAGTCGAGTAGTTTTAATAATAAAACGCTTTAATAAAATTCTAAGCATTTCTGCTTGAATAGTATCAACAGTATCTAATTCTTCAACTATGATTTCGTGAAGCAAACAAAACTTATGAGCTTCGTTTTCTGTTAGTATTACAGAAGAGATAGCGGTATTTCCAAAAAAGAGAATACCTACACAACTCACTTCTTTATCGTGATCTTTAATACAATAAAATTCTCGGTTAAATTGATAGACCACTAATTTTTCTCCTGTTACAAATTGAAAATATTGATTAGGAGTAAGTGAAACTATTTGATTAGGAGAAAGAGTTATAGGCACTCCATCAATAATTACTTGAGCAGCTACGGTAGTCGTTCTAATAAAGGTATATAGCCCTAATTCTTTAGACGAAGTATAACCATCCAAAATAACTTCTGTACCCGCTATAAAAACGGCATTAGTCGAAAATTCTTTAAACTCTTTAACCATGTTTTAACAGTCGAATTTTTATAATTGAACTAACATTAAGATATGAAAAATATTTGGGAGATGAGGTCTTTATAGACTTATAGGGCTAGAACCCATGTAGATTGAGATTTAATCATTAAATTAGCTTCCCCAAATAATTTAGAAACAAAATTTAGCAGAGTGATTACTAAGCATTAATCACAGCTAAGCTTATATATACTATGCACAAAAAAAATATAGCCATTGTAGGTAGTGGACTTGTAGGATCGTTGCTGGCTATTTACTTACGTAAAAAAGAGTATACAGTTACGGTATTTGATAGAAGACCGGATATTAGAAATATAAAATTTAGCGGAAGATCTATAAATTTAGCAATGTCCGTTAGAGGTTGGAGAGCCTTAGATGCGATAGGAATAGGTGAAGAAGTTAGATCTATTGCCATTGCAATGGATAAAAGAGCAATGCATGTAAATGGTAAAGAAGAATATTACCAATATTATGGAGAAGAAGGTGAAGCAATATATTCTATCTCTAGAGGGGTTTTAAACAGAAAAATGATTACCCTAGCCGAAGAAGCTGGTGTAGAATTCCGTTTTGAAGAAAAAGTTTGGGATATCAACCTTCCAGAAGCTAAGTTATATACGGGAGAAACCGAAAAAGGAGAATGGAAAGAATACCAGTTTGATCATATCTTTGGGTGTGATGGTGCTTTTTCTAGAGTAAGGCATAAGATGCAAAGACGTAGTCGATTTGACTATGAACAAAAATTCTTAAATACTGGATATAAAGAATTAAGTATACCAGCAAACGAAGATGGTACACATAAACTCAATAAGAACTCATTACATATCTGGCCTAGAGGAGAGTTTATGTTAATTGCGCTACCTAATCTTGATGGAACATTTACCTGTACCTTATTTATGCCTCATGAAGGTGAACACTCTTTTGAGCAATTAACAGACGAAACAAAATTAATGGCTTTCTGGCAAAAATATTTCCCAGATACGTTAACACTAATGCCTACATTAGTAGAAGATTTTACAAATAATCCAACAAGTGCTTTGGTGACAATTAAATGTTTCCCATGGACATATTGGAATAAAGTGGCACTTGTAGGAGATTCTGCCCATGCAATTGTTCCGTTTTATGGACAAGGAATGAATGCTGGTTTTGAAGATATTTCGATATTAATCGAATTACTAGAAAAATACGAAGGCGAAGATTGGGAAGTAATCTTTAAAAAATACCAAGAAGAACGTAAACCTAATGCAGATGCAATAGCCGAACTTTCTTATCGCAATTTTATGGAAATGAGTAGTAAAACTGCTGACCATAAATTTTTATTGAGAAAGAAAATAGAAAAGCATTTTGCAGATAAATATCCAAAGAAATGGTTGCCATTATATTCTAGAGTAACCTTCTCTCATCAACCATATAGCGAAGCTTTAAATATAGGAGATGAGCAAGCGAGAATTATGGATGAAATCATGAAAATGGACAACATAGAAAATTGCTGGAATAGTGAAGCTGTAGAGCAGAAAATCCTAGCAATGCTAGAAGCATAAAATAGCATAAAAAAACTCTTAGTCTTAACCTAAGAGTTTTTTTATGATGTTTAGTTTTGTCGAATTATAAGGTGCATATTTTAAATTAGGTTCTAGCCAAAAAGGTTTTTGTAAAATTCCTTTATAGTGCGAAAAAGATTCAAACCCAGCTTCGCCATGATAGTTCCCCATTCCGCTATTACCCACACCTCCAAAAGGTAATCGAGATTCTGTGATGTGCATTACAGCGTCATTAATAGCACCACCTCCAAAAGAAATTTCGTTAAGAATTTTATTCTTTAAAGCAGTATTCTTTGTGAAAACATAACAAGATAATGGTTTATCTAGAGTGCGTATTTGTTGTATAGCGGTATCTATAGATGTATATTTTAATATAGGTAAAATAGGACCAAAGATTTCTTCTTGCATAACCGTATCATCAAAAGTAATAGCAGTAAGTAAGGTAGGAGTTATAGTACGTTCTTTTTGATCATAAGACCCACCAAAAGCAACTTTAGAAGCATCTATATATTGAATCAAACGATCAAAATTACGATCATTAATGATCTGGGTATAGTTTTTATTGGCAATGGTATATTGAGCTTTTTTGATATGTGTAATCAGTGCCTCTAATAAGGCATCATGTACATCTTCATGAACCATGATATAATCTGGAGCAATACAAGTTTGACCAGCATTGAGAAACTTGGCCCAAACTAATCTCTTTGCAGTCATGGCGATATCACATTGCGGTGTAACTATAGCAGGACTTTTACCACCCAATTCTAATGTAACAGGAGTAAGGTGTTTTGCAGCAGCTTGATAAATAATTTTTCCTACATGAGTGCTTCCTGTAAAAAAGATTTTGTCAAATTTATGTTCAAGTAAAGCAGAGGTTTCAGCTATACCACCTAGAATTACTGTACAATATTCTGGATCAAAAGTAGTATTGATAATATGTTGCATTGCTTGAGCACTGTGCATTGCAATTTCGCTTGGCTTTAAAATAATTGTACATCCAGCAGCCATGGCACCTACAACAGGACCCAAAGAAAGTTGATAAGGGTAATTCCATGCACCTATAATAAGAGTAGATCCCAAAGGCTCTGGAATGATATAGCTTTTTGAAGGGAAATTAGCAAGACTAGAAAGAACCCGTTTGCGTTTACTCCATTTTTTAACTTTGGCAATAGCCAAATCAATCTCATGATAAATGAGAGAAAGTTCTGAAACATAAGTTTCGTAATCAGATTTTTTAAAATCTTTGTAGATCGCATCAAAGAGTAGCGTTTCGTTATGTTGTATACAAGCTTTTAATTTTTTAAGCTGTTGAATTCTAAAAGAAACCTTTTTTGTAGCATGAGTATTAAAAAAAGAGCGTTGTTGCGCTATAATTGTTGCGTATTCCATATCAAAAATCATAAGAGCAATAAAATACAAAATTAACTTAGGAAAGAAATAAATAACCGAAAAAAACAACTAGTTATTTTTTCGGTTATTTAGTAATATCATTAAGAAAATTGAGATTACATAGAACCTCCCATCATTTTATAAAGTTCTAGAATATTTGCAAAAGCCTTTTTTTGAGCAGTAGTAATCGTTTTTGTTGTAGAAGCGTTTTTCCCTATAAACTTGAGTTTTGCAGATTTACTTTTGGCAATCGTATTAAATAGTTCCATTTGGTCTTTTTTAATGATACGATCAATCCATTCGCGATTACCATCATTTTCTTCATTAGCTTTAAACTCACCTGGTTTTTCTTCTTCAATAATAAAAGATTTACCATCGGCAGTAATTTCTATACGCTCGATAAAGAGCCATTTTTTAGAAAAATGATTGATAGCAAAACCTAACCATGGTTTGTGTTTTTCTTTTTTACCTAGATAGGCATAAAAACCATTTTCGTTATTAAATTTAGGCGAAGTCTTATCATAATACCAAGTGATTTTTTTATCGATATCATAACGCTTTCTCATCTTAGTAAGTGCTTCGGCATATTTTTTATTGTGATCTTCGGTTGTGATCTCTTTTTCTGTAGCTTCAAAAGCTTCTTTTTCTACTTTCTTTAAAAAAGATTTAGCTTGTTTAGCTTCTCGAGTATTTGGATATTTATCAATTAAAAAGCTTAGACGTTCCTTACTATTATCATACTCTAAAGCATCAAAATACGAAGTTGCTTGTTCTAGTAATTGCTTAGGAGTAAGATTACAATTAGCAATTTCTTGTTTTAGTTTTTCGTTTTCGGTTTTTAGTTGATCATAATCGGCTTGAGGAACACCACAATGGGTAAAGAGGGCAATAAAAAGGATGTAAAAAAATAGTGAGCTTTTTTTCATAAGAATCAATATTATGGGGTGAAAAAATGATAGCATCACACAAAAATTAAGTTTGTTGTGTGATACTAAATATAATAAAAACTCTTAACTATTTGTTTACTAGTAGTTTTGGGTGCTATTTGTCAAAGAGCGATCCTGGATTTTTAAAGGATTTAAATTCTAATGCATTCCCGCTAGGATCATAAAAAAACAGGGTGGCTTGCTCACCAGGTTTACCTTTAAAACGAATATAAGGAGCTATCTCAAAAGAAACATTTTTTGAAGTAAGCATCGCTACAAAATCAGCCCAATAGTTCCAAGGTAATACAAGTCCAAAATGCGGAATAGGGACTTGTTTTTGATCTACAGCAGCATGATGCACTGTTGAGCTTTCAGATTTTTCTTGTTCGTGGATGACCAATTGATGTCCATAAAAATCAAAATCTACCCAATGTTCACTACTACGACCTTCTTTAAGTTCTAAAATATCGGTATAAAAACGACGTGCTATTTCGAGATTATGTACAGGAATAGCTAGATGAAAAGGTGATAATTGAGTATTCATAATAATATTTTTCTAAGTATAGCAATCTAAAATTACTGTATTTAGAAAACATTATGCAAAGACAACATGCTAATTATAATTAAATTAACGATTTGTTTTTTGCCATACCACGATAGTCGTGACTTTGTGCTATTTACATATTACAAAACAAAAAAGCTTTACCCATAAGGATAAAGCGATCTATATGTAGTAGTGAAGAATCTTAGCGATTGTTTCTTTTTCTAGAAGTATTAGAACCGCGTGAATTTCTTTGTGATTTACCTCTTGTATTCGTTTTTCGAGTTGTAGAACGATTAGCATTTCTAGGAGTTCTAGAAGCTCTACCCGAAGTGGTTTTTGAAGCATTTTCTGTTTTATCAGAATCTGCAGTATTACTATTGATGGTATCTAATTCTTCTTCTGTAAAATAACGCCATTCACCAACAGGAACGTCAAGTGAAATATTCATAATACGGATACGTTTTAGGCGAACTACTTCAAATCCTAAATACTCACACATACGACGAATTTGTCGGTTAAGCCCTTGTGTAAGTACAATTCTAAAATCGTACTTATTTAATTGTTCAACTTCACATTTTTTGGTTATAGTACCCAAGATCGGAATCCCATTTCCCATTCTACGAATAAAATCTGGATTGATCAATTTGTTAACCGTTACGATATATTCTTTTTCGTGATTATTACGAGCACGTAAAATTTTATTAACGATATCACCATCACTAGTCAAAAAAATCAACCCTTCGCTAGGTTTATCTAATCGACCAATAGGGAAGATACGTTTAGGATAATTGATATAATCAATAATATTATCCTTTTCGTTTTGAGCTGTAGTACATACAATCCCTACAGGTTTGTGAAAAGCAAGATATACATGTTCTTCTTTAGGCGGTGTAACAACTACACCATCAACAGCTACGATATCATCGGGAGCAACTTTGGTTCCCATTTCGGGTACAACACCGTTAATAGTCACTCGACCTTGATCGATAAGTTTGTCTGCCTCTCTACGAGAACAATAGCCTACTTCGCTTAAATATTTATTGAGTCTTGTAAGTTGTATATCCGACATGCTGTTAATTGTACTAATAAAGGGCAAAGCTACTACTTTATTACGAAAAATAGCTAGTAATAAGGATGAGATTCTCAATACTGGATCGAATCAAAGTTTATGATGATTATGATAAAGCACTTGATTTTGTATTAATGTTTATACCAAGTGAACCTGCGTATATAGCAGCAATGCAAGGAGATTCTAATTTATGGAATTTTGCTTACGATAAGAGAGTTTTATTGATGAATCCTACTAATTTGATAACTGCATTAAAGTTAATAGTAGATTTATGGAAACGAGAGTATCAAAACCAAAATGCTATAGAAATTGCAAATAGAGGAGCTAAGTTGTATGATAAATTTACAGGTTTTGTGAAAAACTTAGAGTCAGTTGGCTCATACATAGAAAAAGCTCATGGGAAATATAATGAAGCATATAAACAAATGTCTACAGGAAATGATAATTTAGTTTTACAAGCAACAAAATTAAAGAATCTTGGAATTAAAAATAAGAATGAATTATCAAAAGAATTAGTAGACTCAGCAATGATTGAGAAATAAAAATTAATCTCCAAAGAAGTATTAAAAAGTACTTCTTTGGAGATATCATTACTAAATTGAATAATCAATTATCCATGAATACATTCACTATAATACTCATTGTATAGAGTATTTCTAGTAACTTCATCATAACCTCCTTCTTGAGCATCAAGCGTGGCTCTTACAGATGAAGTTACATGACAAACATCTATGTAAGGGAAGTTAATTCCACCATTTATTTGTTTTTGTTCAGTATTTGATAATTTTTTAAAGTTTTTTAATGTTGATAATTGTTTTTTCATGACTAACTATTTATTGTTTTTAACATGTATAAATATATGTTAAAAAAAATGAAATAAATATAAAAATAGATGGTTTAATACAAGTATTTGTTTTAAAAACAAAAAAAGAACTACATTTTAAGTAGAAAATCTGAAAGATTAAAAGTATCATAGTATTACTAATAACTTTCCACTCTTCACTAAAAATAGTAGTTTTATGGTAACAAAAACAGTAAATAAGATACTTATCAATACAATACTTTAATATTTTTGATATGACTACTAAAAGAAAAACACAACTTAAATTAGTGGTCTTTGGAATTTTAGGAATTGCATTGACCCAAATATTATCGAAATACATAAGCTTACCAGATTTTTTTAAAGGAATTTTTACCGGAGTGGGAATAGGATTGGTATTACTCGCATTAATGGTAAGAAAATTTAAAAAAGCATAGTAAAGATTGAATACTAATAGAAGAAAGATTGTATATAAAAGTAAATTAAATTATTCTTATGTAGGATTAAATTTGATAGGAATATTAATATTTCTATATGTGAGCTATTTCTTGTTTAGTATAAAGGCAATAATATGCTTGCCTTTAAGTATTTTATGGAGCTATTTTGCATTTAGAAATATATCTAATATTATAGTAACAAAGGAACATCTTTTAATAAAATATTTTTTCAAGAGAGAAATACTTTTAAAGTGGAAAGATATTAAAGAAGGATCTACAGATATAGCTACAACTAATAATTTTTCTTTTTATGAAATAATAAGCTTAAAAACAGAAAAGAATAGTATTGATATAGAAACTTTATTATATGCTAAACGTGAAGAATTAGTTTATCAATTGAAAAAGAGGTTATATAGTTCAGTTAAAAAAAATATAAGATCGAATAAAAAAACTAAACTTAACAAGTTTAAAAAGGATAATAAAGAATATTCAAGAGTAATAGTGAATTATGTTTTTCCTACATGTGGAATCATTCTATTAGTAATATATATAATATCCTTATTTTGAAATTAGAGAATACATCAATATATAATGGAAACGAATAGATTTATTTTAAAAGAAATTGAAGCATCTGATATTAAAAACATACATAAAGGACTTTCTAATCCTGCAATAACAAAGTACTATGATGTACATTTTCCTACACTAGAAGCTACACAAGAGCAAATGGATTGGTATGCTAGTTTGATTAAAGAAGAAACTGGGATATGGTGGAGTATAGTAGATAAAGAAACAAATCAGTTTTGTGGAGCAGGTGGTTTTAACGGAAGAGAAAAAGAACATCAAAAAGCAGAAATTGGTTTCTGGTTACTAGAAGAATTTTGGGGTAGAGGGATTATGAAAGAAGTCATGCCTAAACTATTTGAATATGGATTTTCTGTATTAGGACTTAACCGTATAGAAGGTTATGTAGTAAGTGATAATACCAAATGCAGAAATGCATTGTCCAAAATCAATTTTACACACGAAGGAACCATGCGAGCATGTGAAATCAAAGAGGGGAAACCTATAGATGTCGCTATTTACTCGATTTTAAAACACGAGTGGGAATAATAGAAGAGTAAGTACATTAAAAAGAATCGATTTGTAACAATCAAAACGAAAAAAATAATTCATATTGAAAGTACGATTCTTATAAAATTCAAGGCACTGAGTCTTGTCGAAGTGCTATAATTTTATATCGAGAAGTACTAATTACTCTTGTATAAACGATATAATATCCTCATCGACTTGAGGAGCAAATAAAGAATGACCTTGCCCTTGAGTTGTAATTAAAATAGCATCTTTCCATGCCTGTGAAATAGCTATAGCTGCTTGATACGGGATAATATCATCTTCTATGTCATGAACAATTAAACCTTTTAAGGATAGTTGTTGGATAAATTTTGGAATAGAAAAATCGGTGAATCTAAAACCATAAATAGCCATAAAATGAGCTTCTAAATCCTGCATAAAAGTAGAAGAGAATCCCAGTATGTTTTGATAACGTTGCATAAGACCTTCTAGTTCTGCAGGAGCAGCTAGAGCAATGATCTTATTTACAGAAGCATTATTGTATTTATATTGGTGATATAAAGTAGCCATACCACCCATAGAATGTCCTATAATGATAGCAGGTTTATAAATAGAAATCAAATGTTCTATACAATCTGTATAAAGAGGCATATCGATTTGTTTTCCAGTAGAATTGCCATGAGCAGGAGCATCAACAGCAATAACATTGTAGCCTATGGTATTAAGCTTTTCGGCCAAGGTTTTCCAACGATGCGAATTACTTTCCCATCCGTGTATTAAAAGAACAGTTTCTTTTTCACCTTCCCACCGATAAGATTGCAATTTGATATCTTTAAAATCTATATACAAATCCTTTAACGGAATGAGGTATTCATTCTGTATTTCGGTAGTTTTTCCTTTTTGAGGTGTACAAAAAAGATAAAGAGCCATTTTTAAGGCTTTTTCTGGAAATAATTTGTGTAAAACAGTTAAATACCTCCCGACGAGTAGTGGAAGGTATTTTTTCATTAATTCTTTCATAAACAGAAGAATTTATTCTCTATGTACTTTATCAATAGAAAAAGCAGGTAAGCAAATAGCTAAATACTCACAAGTTTCTTCAAATGGATTAGCATAACGTACACGTGTGTTTTTTTCTATCTTGATCGATTGCCCTGCTGAAACTTCGACGAGTTCACCATCAATCTCAATACTTTTTTTTCCTTTAATGATAAATGTATATTCATCAAATTCTGGAGTCTGATGAGGTTCACTCCACCCAGGAGGAGCAATCATATGAGCAATACTAATTTGGGTATTACCATCTGTAGCACTACCAAAATGTTCTTTAATAGTTTTTCCGTCTGTAGTAGGTACTACAAAAGGAGAATCTTGAATTGTATATTTCTTAATAGCCATTTGTTCTTAATGGTTTTTATCCCAAGTGATCCAAAAGTTTTTGATACGAGCAGAATCTGGGATTTTATCAGCTTCGATTTTAATATCGGTATCAAACTTATATTCACTAGATAATTCTTTTTTGTCGATAGTAAAATAAGCGCCTATGCTATCAACAAACACTACAGCAGAGCTTAATGTGTTATTGATTTTTGAAATAGGATAGTTCTTTTTAATATCGATAAAATATCCTTTAGGTTTAAGATCACCTTCAGTATGAAAACGAGTATCAATTACCTCAATATTTTTAATAGTAGAAGTAGAATCAAATTCATGTTCTGCTTCAAGAACAAGTAATTTGTTACCAGCTTTATCATAAATATCGATCTGATTGCTAGTGTTTAAAAATTCATCACCAGCAATTCTCTTTACAATAGAATCTTGTTTGTATATAGAATCTAATTGATATAATTGAACCGTATTAGTTAGTTTCCCTATTTTGTGTTGCGCAATTAAAAAGGGATCGTTTTTTAGGTTGTTTTCTTTCTGGCAGCTCACCAATAGTGTAGCTACAGTGAGTATTGAAAAAATGTATTTCATGTTGATGGTTTAATTATAATAGCTATACGATTAACGTAATAATTTATTTAATATTCCTAAAGCACCCCTAATAAATGTTGCACTAGTTAAAACTTTTACAATAGCTTTTTCTGTTGTGCTAGACGAACTTCTTGAACGAGAACTTTTTCTAGTAGAGGAACGTTCTATTTTTTCACGTTCTTTTTTTGCAGCAGCTTTAGCTTCTTCGGCTTCAGCTTTTTCTATTTTTTGATTCAACAATTCATAAGCACTTTCACGATCAACCTCTTCATTGTATTTTTTGATCAATTCAGAATTAGTGATCAAGTTTTCGAGTTCGTTAGGCGTTAATACATCCATTCTACTCATTGGAGCTCTAAGCATCGTTGCAGCTAATGGAGTTGGTCGACCTTTTTCGTCAAGAGCAGATACCAAAGCTTCACCTATACCAAGAGAAGTCAAAGTTTCTGCTGTATCATAATATTCTGAAATAGGATAATTCTCTGCAGTAAGTTTAATTGCTTTTCGATCTTTGGCTGTAAAAGCCCTTAAAGCATGTTGAACTTTTAAACCTAATTGACCTAAAACTTCTGTAGGAACATCAGATGGGTTTTGAGTAACAAAGTATAATCCTACACCTTTTGAACGAATTAATTTAACTATACTTTCGATTTCTTCTAATAATGCGTCAGAAGCTTTCTTAAAAATCAAATGTGCTTCGTCTATAAATAATACCAATTCTGGGCGATCACTATCTCCTTGTTCTGGAAAAGTATTATAGATTTCTGCTAATAAGCTAAGCATAAAAGTAGAAAACAATTTAGGTTTACCTTGAATATCTGTTAATCGTATGATATTGATAAAACCATTGCCGTTTTCGTCTATGCGTTGTAGATCTGACACTTCAAAAGAGCGCTCTCCAAAAAAACGATCAGCACCTTGTTGTTCTAGTTCGATGATTTTACGAAGAATAGCACCTGTAGAAGCTGTAGATACTCGACCATAAGCTTCTTCGATTTCTTTCTTACCTTCTTTTGTAATGTATTGAATTACTTTTTTTAGGTCTTTTAAATCTAATAAAGGCAGCTTATTATCATCACAATATTTAAAAATAATAGCAATGATTCCAGATTGAGTAGCAGTAAGATCGAGAATTCTGGACAATAACACAGGACCAAATTCACTTATAGTAGCTCTTAATCTCACTCCATCTTGCTCTGATAGAGATAATATTTCTACAGGAAACTTTTTAGGAGCATAAGGAATTCCGATTTTCTCATGACGTTCATCAATTTTTGGATGACCTTCGCTTGCAGCAGCAAGACCACTGAGGTCACCTTTTAAATCCATTAACAATACAGGGATACCTTGATTACTTAAGTTTTCGGCAAGAACTTGAAGTGTTTTTGTTTTTCCGGTACCAGTAGCTCCAGCAATTAAGCCGTGACGGTTTAATGTTTTTAAAGGAACTTTTACATGTGCATCTGTAATAGTTTTTCCTTCATGCATAGCTGCTCCCAAAGTGATAAACTCTCCTTTAGTTTGATAACCAGAATTGATATGATCCAAAAATGCTTGATCTTTACTCATATGTATAATAAATTTGGATAAAAATAAGAATCTTAGTCGTGGTATTGAAATAATGAATTGATTTTAATGATAATGATCGATAAAGTGTAAATATTACCATTAAAAAGAGACTGTAGTATTAATTTAAAAAAAGAATCTATGAAAATTAGTTACGGAATTTTGTTAGCCTTGAGCGTAATCATAATGAGTTGTACTGGAAGTACAAACGAAGTTACTTTTCACGAATCGCATGAATCAAAAAAACAAAGTGCACCTTTCTCTGATGCAGTACAAGTAGGAGATATCTACTTTTTATCTGGACAGATAGGAATGGATCACAGTACAAGAGAATTAGTCACAGGAGGTATTGAAGCAGAGACTAAACAGACTCTAGAAAATATAAAAGCTGTGTTGAAACATCATGATCTAGAAATGAAAGATGTAGTAAAGTCAACAGTGATTTTGGCAGATATAAACGATTTTAAAACGTTTAATGAAATTTACAAAACATATTTTCCACAAAAACCTGCAAGAACCACTTTTGCTGCCAAAGGATTGGCAAGAGGTGCAAAAATAGAAATAGAATGCGTGGCTGCACGCTCAAAATAATTAAGGATAACTTATTGAAAGTTATGTATTGTTGATTACCTTTGCAAACTTATGCAAGAGAGTATACAAAAATTAGTAGAAGAGGGAAAAATGCTTCCTTTGATGGAAGAGTTCTACACGATTCAGGGAGAAGGATATTATAAAGGTACTGCAGCTTATTTTGTTAGAATAGGAGGATGTGATGTAGGATGTCACTGGTGTGATGTTAAAGAAAGTTGGGATGCAAATCTGCATCCACCTACTGCAACTAACATTATTGTAGATAATGCTGTAAAATATAGTGATGTAGTCGTAGTTACAGGAGGAGAACCTTTAACGTGGGATTTGACAATTTTAACAGAAACCCTTAGAAGTAAAGGAGCCAAAACGCATATAGAAACTTCTGGAGCTTATCCCATGACGGGAACTTGGGATTGGGTATGTTTATCACCTAAGAAAGTCAAGCTACCACATGAAGGAATTTATGATAAGGCACATGAGTTAAAAATGATTGTATATAACAAGAGTGATTTTAAATTTGCCGAAGAACAAGCTGCCAAGGTAAATAAAGATTGCATACTATATTTACAACCAGAATGGAGTGTGAGAGATAAAATGGTACCACTGATTGTTGATTATGTGATGAACAATCCTAAATGGAAAGTATCATTACAAACACATAAGTATTTAAATATACCATAGCATTTCTGCTAAATGAAATAGAATATAAAGCCTTTGTGATTTTACAAAGGCTTTTTTTGTAACTATACTTGAACTAATGAATAAACAAGAGTAATTATTGTGTTTTTATAAATAAAGAATGATTAGAGATGAGAGATAAATTGGATTGAATCTAAAATTTAAAAGGATTCTCAAGATAAATTATATAGTGAATATAATGGTAGCTTGTGGATGACTATTAATAAATAGTATTCACACAATTTTTGAGATTGATCCTTGGTAAAATAGGATGTGTTCTAAAATTAGTGGGGAAAAGCCCCTAAAATTAAAGAGTAACTTTGAAAGAAAAAACTTACTAATTAAAATGTTTAATGATTGTTTTTGTGTTTTTGTTCGATTTTTTGAGCTTTTTTATATAAAAAATGAAAATAACCATTTTCTATTTTAAACCTAAAGAAGAGTAGTGCTGTATCTTTGTCAAAGAAAAACAAAGCAATCTATCAGGGGTAAGATTGCTACAATGTAAAAGTTAAGTTATTAAGAAATAACAAATGTGTTTTTTTACAAAGCTAGATGAAAAGTATATGGGGAATACTTAAATTTTAGCATATGATCAATGTGTTTGTAAAGTCAAATGGGGTATGGCTTTATGAATGCATTGGTCGTTATATAACTACCTGAATAATTACTATCTGATAGGGAAAAATAAAGTAGTAAAGCTTTTAACAAATATGACTTCTTTGTATTTAATATTTTTTATTAAATGCATTCAAGAATGTATGATATATTTTGAAGAAATGATGACCATTTTTATTTTGTATTAAATAAGAAGAGAGATATGAGATTTATATTCAAGATATTAAAATGTATTTGAGTGTGTTTCTATGAAAAAGGGGGGAATTTCCCCATAAAACCGAAAACATTAAGTAGGAAAAAGACTTCTGATTTTAGTGTTTAGTGTATGTTTTGTGTTTTATGTCGATTTTATAATGTTTTTTATAGAAAAAATAAAAAAGAGCTATTACGGTTTTTACGCATGAAAGCCATCTTGATGTATCTTTGCTTATGTAATCGATAATCAAAAGACGATGGGTTATTTTATACAGAGTTTAGGTTTAGATCAACACAGCTTATAAGATTGAAAACAATACTTCCAGAAGCAGTTGATGAGGTAATGAAATCGTAATTTACACTAAATCTAACACCGTCGAAGAGGGCTAAAAAAGTAAGGGGAATACTTAAATTTTAGCGAAAAATTGAAAAATGCAATTATAGGGTTAGGGGTAGCTCTATGGTTGCATTTTTTATTATATATAACCCGTGGTGCATTTGAAGAAAGTTGTGCAAACTACTAAATAGCAGTAAATTGAAGTAACGACACTTTAATTTATATGCACAACTTTAGCGCAAATTTCGAGAAAATAATGGGTGTTTTGAAAAAATTGGAGGTA
>CANDNT010000025.1 GCA_947387485.1 Aquimarina rhabdastrellae | reverse complement strand
TCAATACATCAATAAGTTTCTATTTCAAAGAAATATCAACAATCTTAAAATTAATATTGCCTAAATGCACCACGGGTTACTAAATATATTATTTAATAAGTATCGTATTGGGGTATGAGGCTTTCCACCCAAACCAAAACGCATTAAAAGTAGGGATTCTCAATAGTGTTTTACCACTAGAATGTTCTAGTCGATCTTCGTATATCGTCCAAATCTCATTAAGACTATCTGTTACAGTATGTTCTTTTTGGTTATAAGATATAAAGATTATGTCTTGAGAGTTATATACTCGATTAGCCATGGTTTTGTCGGTGAGTATTACCATAGGAATAGTTCCTATCGTATAAGAATAAATAGGATTACGTTTAAGAAACTTTGTAGATATAGCCAGAGGTTGATTTGGATATTGCTCCAGTTTAATAGCTAGAATAGATTGTTTATTTTTTAACTCAGTATTTTTAATAGGAGTGTTAAACATCAATTGATGTGTAGCAAAGTAATCTTGATAAGCAACCCCTTCGTTATAATCTCTTTGATGTCCTGTATCCAGTGATAATACTAGTGTTTGAGGATGTCTTTTTTTCCATGTACCCCAAGTGGTAGTAATGACACTTTGATAAGATAACTGAATTCCTTTATTTGCTAAAGGACCAACTACTGGAGTTCCCCAAAGTGTATTCCATAAAGATTGTGTAGCCGTATCATACATTAATTTATTTGATCGGTATAAAAAACCACTAGTGCCAAGTTTATGAGTTATACCATTTACAGTATTGTTATAAGCAATAACAGTACCACATAAAGTACAATAAACACCAGTGATTGAAGTCCCTTTGATAGTGTCAGAGAATAGTTCGTGCCAAGCTAAGATACGTTTAGGATAGGCACGTGCTTCTCCATTAATAACGATACCAAAAACAACATCATTTTTATGTAAATAAGAAGCTGTATTAGCAGGAATCATTTTAGGGTTATGTAAGGGAGGAATACCATCTTGAGGAACACCTCCCCATCTAATTTCGTCAAAACGTATTAAAGCTTGTTGTTGTCTATCTTTAAAGTAAGTAGCAAATTTAGGGTCTATATATTGATGTAATAAGGCTTTGAATAAATGATAATCAGGATGTAATTGTTGAGGTTTTTTCCAGATATATTCATACCATGCATTATAATCAAAACCAAATTGCTGTTGTGTTTGTTGTTGTAAAAAAGCCATTAGTCGTAGCGATAAAGCAGCGTTAGAATGAGAAAAATAAAATGTTTCTAGAAACATAATCTCAAATTCAGGTTTCCAATGCTTTTTTATATAAGTTAGAGAACTATTAATAGCGTTATCATCTGTAGTATGCAGTAAATGAATAAAGTGAGCAATTTCAGATTGTTCGGCACGCTGTACTAGTGTTAAATTTTGTTGAGCAATTCCTAATGATACAAAAAAGAACATGCTTAAACATAGAAATAATCGCGTAGGCATTTTTCATTTTTGTCGTTTATAAGGGAAATTCCTGACGAGATATGGTGGTAATAACGTTGTTTATAAGGATGTTAAAAAAGAAAAAAGCATGTGAGACTAGTATTACATGCTTTTTTCAAGGTAATTATGATGTGTCATTTGCTGTGCAAGATATAGTAACTTACAGAAGACTAATGATATAAAATTATCTAATAGTTTGTATAAATTCGCCAATTGCGTTAATACCGTAATTACTAAGGTGTTTGATAAATGCAGAACCGATAATAGCACCTTTTGCAGTGGTTGTTGCTTGCTCAAAAGTAGCAGCATTACTAATACCAAAACCTACAATTTGAGGAGCTTTAAGTTGCATGGCTGCAATACGTTCAAAATAGGATGCTTGTGTACTCCCAAAAGTGCTTTTTGCACCTGTAGTACTAGCGGAACTCACCATATAAATAAAACCATTAGAAATGTTATCGATAAAGCGAATACGTTTTTCTGAAGTTTGAGGTGTGATTAAGAACGTATTGATTAATCCATATTGATCAAAGATAGTTTGATAATGTTGATGGTATTCATCAACTGGAAGGTCTGGAATAATTAAACCATCAATACCTATTTCTGCGCATTTTGCACAAAAAGCTTCGACTCCATATTGCATCATAGGATTAAAATAGCCCATAATGATTAACGGAATAGATACAGTTTTACGAATATCTTTTAATTGTTCAAAAAGTAATTCGGTCGTCATTCCATTTTTTAAAGCTTGAGTAGAACTCGCTTGAATTGTAGGGCCATCTGCTAATGGATCGCTAAAAGGTAATCCAATTTCGATCATATCAACACCGTTTTTTTCTAAATCTTTGATGATTTGTAAGGTATCATTTATTGATGGATATCCTGCAGTAAAATATATAGAAAGTAATTTTTTATCTTCTTGTAGTTTTTGTTGTATTCTGTTCATGACTATAGCTTATAGGTTGAAGTAATCTATATAGGTATTCAAATCTTTGTCTCCACGTCCAGAGAGATTGATTACTACTATATCATCAGGGTTAAATTGTTTTTTATCAAAAATGGCAAGTGCATGCGAACTTTCTATAGCAGGAATGATGCCTTCTTGTTTACATAATTCTAATCCAGCACTCATAGCATCTGCATCTGTGATAGAAACAAACTCGGCACGACCACTTTTAAATAAGTGTGCATGCATAGGACCAACACCAGGATAATCTAAACCAGCAGAAATAGAATAAGGTTCGGTAATTTGTCCATCTGGTGTTTGCATTAATAAAGTTTTGCTTCCATGTATAATACCTTCTTTACCCAAAGCAGAGGTAGCGGCACTTTCTCCAGTGTCAATTCCTTTACCTGCAGCTTCTACAGCAATAATATTTACATTAGGTTGATCAAGATAATGATAAAATGCACCAGCAGCATTACTACCACCACCTACACACGCAATTACATAATCAGGATTTTCTCTACCTTCTTTTTGTTGTAATTGCCATTTGATTTCTTCTGATATGATGGATTGAAATCTAGCTACCATATCAGGATATGGATGAGGTCCTACAACAGAACCTATAATATAATGTGTATCTATAGGGTTATTGATCCAATCCCTAATAGCTTCGTTAGTAGCATCTTTAAGTGTTTTACTACCAGAAGTAGCAGGAACAACAGTTGCACCAAGCATTTTCATACGAGCAACATTAGGAGCTTGACGTTTAATATCAATTTCGCCCATATACACAATACATTCAAGTCCCATTAAAGCGCATACAGTAGCTGTAGCAACACCGTGTTGACCAGCACCAGTCTCCGCAATAATTCGGTTTTTACCGAGTTTTTTTGCCATTAAGATTTGACCTATAGTATTATTTACCTTATGAGCTCCAGTATGATTAAGGTCTTCACGCTTTAAATATACTTTTGTATTGTATTTTTCTGAAAGACGTTTTGCATAATACAATGGAGTAGGGCGACCTACATAGTCTTTTAGCAATTGTTCAAACTCTTCTTTAAAAGAAGGTTCGTTCATAATCTCTAGATACTGAGTACGTAATTCTTCTACGTTAGGATATAGCATCTCAGGGATATATGCTCCCCCAAAATCTCCATAATATCCATTTTCATCTACGTGATAACTTTTCATTTCTTTTACAATTATATTGGCAATGTTATGAGGTATAATACTCACGACATCAAGAGTTGTTTTTAGTTGTTGACTAATGATATTTCTTCATTAATAAAATGTTGAATCATCACAGTATATATGTTTTCAATAAGTGTAGGCGAAAGTTTATATAGCTTTGCCAATTGCTTTTTTGATTCAATAACAGCTTTTACCCGTTTTTGATCACGAACAGCAGTTTCATCCTTTTTAAACTCGGCAGCTTTATAAACATAAAGAGCTCTTTTTGCAATTAATTGAACAATCTCGTGATCAATTAAGTCAATTTCATGCCTTATCTCGTTCATATTATTGCAATCTGAAGCTTCTTTTTGATTCATATTAAAGTATGGATAAAGATTGTGTAAATGTTTTTAAATCTGCTAGATTCTTTAATCCTGGTTCAATTTCAAATTTACTATTGACATCAATAACTTGAATAGGTAAATCTGTTGTGAGAATTTCTTTTAAATTTTCGAGTTCATCGAGACCGATTCCACCACTTAAAATAAAGGGTATAGGAGAGTTATATCTTTTTAAAACTGTCCAATCAAAAGTGTATCCATTACCACCTTTAAGCTTTCCTTTGGTATCAAATAAGAAACAATCTACAAATGCTTCATATGGTTTAAGTGTATCAAAATTAAATTCGTCTTTGATACTAAACACTTTCCATAACGCAACATCATATTCTAAGTCTTTATGCAATGCATTACAGAAGTCAGGACTTTCATTGCCATGAAGTTGTACTACTTTGAGATCGTATTGTGTTACTTTTTCCATAATAAAAGAGATAGAAGCATCTACAAAAACGCCTACTTTTTTTATTTTTTCTGGAATTGAGGGTATTTCGTTATCAAAATTACGAGCGGATTTTTCATAGAAAATGAATCCTAAATAATCTGGCTGTAAACTAGCTACATCCATAATATTATCAGGATGTTTCATTCCGCATATTTTAAGTTTGATATTTTGCATAACATTAATTTGCTAAGCTATTAATAAAATCAACTGCACTTTTTCCAGGAGTTTCAGTTTTCATGAAATTTTCACCAATCAAGAAACCTTTATAACCATAAGGTTGTAATTCTTTAATAGCTTCAATACTACTGATTCCACTTTCAGAAACTTTAACAAAATCGTCTGGAATAAGAGTGCTTAAGTCTTTACTGATTTGCGTGCTTACTTCAAAAGTTTTTAAGTTTCGATTATTAACGCCTAACATGTCTAAAGAAGGCATAATAGACTTTTCTAATTCTTCGTGATTGTGAACTTCTAATAAAACTTCAAGAGATAGACTTTTTGCAAACTCAGATAAGCTTTTAATTTGAGCTTTACTCAGTACTGCTGCGATAAGTAAAATAACATCAGCTCCATGAGCTTTAGCTTCTAGAATTTGGTATTCGTCTATAATAAAATCTTTACGTAATAATGGTAATTGTACTGCAGCTCGTGCTAAGATGAGATCATCTAAAGAACCTCCAAAATATTTACCATCGGTAAGAACAGACATTCCGCATACGCCAGCTTGTTCATAACCTCTAGCAACATCTTGAACACTTACTTTTTGGTTAATTACAGCTTTTGAAGGAGAACGTCTTTTATGTTCTGCAATAATTCCGGTATTACTTTGACATAAATTATTGGCAAGCGATACCGTAGTGCTATCAAATAAAACAGATTGTTCTAATTGTGTGATAGGAATAATCTCTTTTTTTAAGTCAACTTCTATACGTTTATCCGCTATTATTTTATCAAGTATATTCATGTTTTTAAGCAGATTTACTTAGTTCTTGAACTTTTTGAAGTGTGTTTAGTCCTTTTCCAGATAATAAAGATTCTTTTGCAATCTCAAATCCTTCTTTAGGAGTTAAACCTTTTACAGTAGCGATGGCCATACCAGCATTGGCCGAAACTACGTTATTTTGTGCTTCGGTTCCGTTTCCACTTAAAATATCCATGAATATTTTAGCAGAAGCTTCGATGGTAGTACCACCTTGAATGTCCTCTTGACGTAGTGCTTGCACTCCAAAATCATTTGGCGTAAGCATGCTTTCTGTAGCATTTGCTATTGTTTTTGTGTTTCCTGTTAAAGAAATCTCATCATAACCATCTAGGGCATGAATGATCGTAAAATTCTTATCGGTATTTTGATATAGATATCCGTACATTCTAGCTAGTTCAAGATTAAAAACACCTACAATTTGATTAGGAGGAAAAGCTGGATTAACCATAGGTCCTAACATATTAAAAAAGGTTTTTACGCCTAATTCTTTACGTATAGGAGCAACGTTTTTCATTGCAGGGTGAAATAACGGTGCGTGTAACACACAAATTCCTGTTTGATCAATACTGCGTTCTAGAAAATCTTGATCATTACTGAATTTAATCCCTAAATGTTCCATAACATTAGAACTACCACAGGTAGATGATACTCCGTAATTACCGTGTTTAGTTACTTTTATACCTGCTCCGGCTGCAACAAAAGATGATAAAGTAGAGATGTTAAATGTATCTTTACCATCACCTCCTGTACCACATAAATCAATAGGATTATATTGACTTAGATTAACAGGAATACAAAGTTCTAATAAGGCATCTCTAAAACCTTCTAACTCTTCTACTGTAATACTGCGCATCATATAAACAGTAAGAAAAGAAGCTATTTGGCTTTGATTATATGCCCCTTTAGAAATATTAACAAGCACATTTTTTGCTTCTTCTTTAGAGATAGTTTCGTGATTGATTAATCTATTTAGTAATTTTTTCATTTCTTTTTCTTTTTCAATGGATGATCAACTCTGTTTAATTCTGAATCCAGTTTTCTAGCATTTTCTTCCCATCTGGAGTAAGTACAGATTCTGGATGAAATTGTACTCCTCTAATATCTAATTCTTTATGGCGTAAAGACATCACTTGACCGTTTTGATCATAAGAGGTAGCTTCAAGACAATCAGGTAATTGATTGGCTACAACC
The DNA here is from genome assembly GCA_947387485.1 of Aquimarina rhabdastrellae. Lineage (GTDB taxonomy): Bacteria > Bacteroidota > Bacteroidia > Flavobacteriales > Flavobacteriaceae > Aquimarina. The sequence goes on along the minus strand of CANDNT010000025.1, from coordinate 28,553 downwards.
CAAGAGTGATATCTTCCTACAGGAAATTCTTTGGTGATACCATTAAATAAAAATTCGTCATCAACAGTGGTAGCAACTTGTGTGGCTACGCCGTGATATACTTGATCAAGATTTTCTAAGCTTCCGCCAAAAACTTCACCTATAGCTTGTTGCCCTAGACATACTCCAAAAATACTTTTTGTAGATGCATATGTTTTAATGATCTCTTTTAATAAGCCTGCTTCGTCAGGAATTCCAGGACCCGGAGATAATAAAATTTTATGAAAAGGAGCTATTTCGTCAAGCTGTAATTGATCATTACGCTTTACAGTAACCTCACAACCTAGATCTTCTAAATAATGCACTAAGTTGTATACAAATGAATCATAATTGTCTATTACTAATACTTTTGTCATAAGTTGTTTATTTTAATACAGTTATTAGATCTCTTCTGCAAGTTGTAGTGCTTTATTTAAGGCACCTAATTTATTATATACTTCTTGTAATTCACTTTCTTCATTAGACTCATTAACTAGTCCAGCTCCAGCTTGCCAATGCAATTGATGGTTTTTACTTAAAAAAGTACGGATCATAATGGCATGGTTAAAGTTTCCTTTAAAATCCATAAAACCTATAGCTCCACCATAAAAATCACGGTTAACAGTTTCGTGTTTTTCAATAAGTTGCATTGCCATATGCTTAGGAGCACCGCTAAGTGTTCCTGCAGGAAATGTATCTGCTACGACTTGCATAGTTGGAGTATGTGTATGTTTTTTGGCAGTAACCTTACTAACAAGGTGAATAACATGAGAAAAGAATTGTACTTCTCTATACGTATCTACAGTAACTTGACTTCCGTGACGGCTTAAATCGTTTCTAGCTAAGTCAACTAACATCACATGTTCTGCATTTTCTTTTTCATCTTTGGCTAGTTTTTTTGCTAATTCAGCATCTTGTTCATCATTACCAGTTCGTTTAAACGTACCTGCTATAGGATGAATCTCGGCAGTATCTTCTTTAACAACTAATTGCGCTTCAGGTGAGCTACCAAAGATTTTAAAATCTCCGTAATCAAAATAGAATAAATAAGGAGAAGGATTGATACTTCTTAATGCACGGTAGACATTAAATTCATCTCCTTTAAATCCTCGAGTAAAACGTTTTGAGAGTACTAGTTGAAATACATCTCCGCGTTGACAATGTTTTTTTGCAAGTGCTACATGAGCTTTGTATTCTTCGTCATTAAGATTCGAAGTGGTTTCGCCAGTAGTCTCGAAATTATACGAGGCAAAGTTTTTAACTTTTAACAAAGATTCAATTTGATCAATATTATTTTCTTGATCATAACAATGTGCAAAAATATAGGCTTCGTTATTAAAATGATTGATAGCAATGATATTTTGATATACCGCATAATACATATCAGGAATATTTAATCCACCTTCTTTTTTGGCAATAGAAATGTCTTCAAAATAACGAACAGCATCATATGAAATATAACCAAAAAGGCCGTTGTTGATGAACTTAAAATCATTATTAGTTGCTTTGAATTGTTGTCCGAATTCTTGAATTACATCAGGAATATTAACCTCATCTGTAATAGGAGTAGTAATGATCTCTCCATTAGGTAAGGTTTGCGTGATGGTTTCATTGGCAATTTTAATACTTGCGATAGGGTTACTGCAGATATAAGAAAAACTATTTTCATTACCGCGATAATCACTACTTTCTAATAGTAAACTATTAGGAAAACGATCTCTAATTTTAAGATAGACACTTACTGGTGTAATAGTGTCTGCAATGATCTTTTTGAAATGGGTTGTTAGTGTGAAACTCATTTTTATTTTTCTTTTTTTAAGCTTACAATGGTTATTTTTTGACAACAAAAAAAGGCTTGTCGTGATGACAAGCCTTTTAATATATGTTCTTTACTTAACAATATAGCAGTAGCCTCCTCACGACCTAAGGTTCTGAGAGCTCCACCACCAAGTATTTGTTAAGATTAAATTCATTTTTTCTATTTGTTGTGGTCAAATATATAAATTTTAAATGATTAGGAACAAATCCTAAATTAAAAATTTATGTTAACATTTAATTCAAATTCATTGTTGATAGCTTTATCACCTAAGTTTTCAAAGAAACTACCAGACCCGTAACGGATACCATATTTTGTACGATCTACTTTTAAAGAAGATGTAGCTTTATTTCCGTTTAGTGCTAATTCAAAAGTAATAGGGTTTGTTTTATCTTTAATAGTTAAGTCACCAGAAACTTTATAAACATCACCATCTTTTTTAGCTTTCTTAATTACTAGTTTAGCTGTTTTATGATTGTCGGTACCAAAGAAGTCAGTTGATTTTAAATGTCCTTCTAGATTTGTTTTTCCGTTACCTTCAAGATCAGTTACTGTAATAGAAGTCATATCAACTACAAACTCTCCAGCAGTAATACGATCACCGTCTAATGTAAGAGATCCTGATGTAAATTGTAAAGTACCATTATGAGCACCAGTAACTTTTTTACCTACCCATTCTATAGAACTATTTTTAGCATTAAGAACTTTTTTTTGTGCAAAAGTAACAGTAGTTGTTAAAGCTAAAGCAGCGACTAAGATCAAATTTTTAATTTTCATTGTTATTTGTATTTAAGTTAATTGTAAGTTTTTTATTGTCGTATTTTATTTAATAATTCATTGAGTTGTATCATTTCTTCATGAGACAGATCAGACATCAATTTTTGATCCGTTTTATAAATGATAGGATCAATTTTTGCCAAAAGATCAAGCCCAAGTGCTGTAATTGTGATATCTACCTTTCTACGATTATGAGGGCAAATTTGTCTATTGACTAACTGTTTTGTGAGTAACTTATCTACAAGTCGTGTAGTATTACTCATTCTTGAGATCATTTGTTGGTGTATAGTAGCAAGAGTTACTGGTGCACCTTTTTGACCTCTTAATATTCTAAGAATATTGAATTGGGGTAAAGTAAGATCAAATTCCTTCAAGGTTTCAGCTACAGTATCAGTAACCTTATTATATGTTTTAATAAGGTTAACTATTGTTTCTTTTTCTATACCATGAATCATATTGTTGTCTTGATGATATTTGTAGGTACAAATTTATTAATTAAGAAGAATAAACAAAATTAATTTTTTGTTAATATTATTTGTAGTCATGATTTTTGGATATAACTTGTTTATCCAGAATGAGTTTTGTTAAGGATATGCAAAAAGAGGAATAATAAACCTAATGATTGTTAATTTATTTTTCTTAATTATGCGCTTTTAATATTTTCGGGGAATGATGTGTAGAATAATTTGTATGGGGTTCATGCTGTTAATTTTTTTTACAGGATGTAAAGGAGAGCGACAGGTGACTGCAATAACAGCAACCAAGGTTTTTGAAAGTAAAGGGATAGAAGTTCCCGTATATGACTTTGAAAATTTTGAAGCTTTACTTCATATAGACGATGATAAAGTAAGGGTAATTAATTTTTGGGCAACATGGTGCAAACCTTGTGTGCGAGAATTACCTTATTTCGAATTGATTAATGACCGTTATACAGCAAAGAATGTTGAGGTTATTTTGGTAAGTTTAGATTTACCTTCTCAAGTAGAAACCAAATTAATTCCTTTTTTAGAGAAACAACGTATTCGTAGTAGGGTAATTTTATTAGATGACCCTAATGCTAATCAATGGATTCCTAAAGTTAATGAAGAATGGTCTGGTGCAATTCCAGCGACCATTATTTATAAAGGAAGTACAGGTAATTTTTATGAGAGATCATTTACATACCACGATCTAGAAAAAGAGCTGAAAAAAGTATTCTAAAACTTATTGTAGAATAATATCAATAATGTTGGACAAAAGATAATGATATGAAAACATTAAAAATTTTAGCAGTATTAGCGTTGGTTATAGCTGTAAGTGCATTTGCAGTAGATAAGGTTTTGACAAAAAAAGGAGGAGATGGATATGATATTGGAGATATAGCTACAGATTTTAGGTTAAAAAATATCGATGGTAAATATGTTTCGTTATCCCACTATAGAGATGCAAAAGGTTTTATTATAACATTTACATGTAATCATTGTCCATATTCTGTGGCATATGAAGATAGAATTATAGCTCTAGATAAAAAATACAAAGCATTGGGGTATCCAGTGATTGCTATTAACCCGAATAACCCTAGAGCATATCCCGAAGATAGCTTTGAGAATATGAAAATTAGAGCAAAAGAAAAAGGATTTACTTTTCCGTATCTATATGATGATGGACAAAAAATATATCCGCAATACGGAGCCAAAAAAACACCTCATATCTATATTTTACAAAAAACCGATAAAGGGAATGTTGTACGTTATATAGGTACTATTGATAGTAACTATAAGGATGAAAAACTAGCTTCAAAAAAATATGTAGAAGATGCTGTAGATGCATTATTAGAAGGAAGAGAAGTAAAAATAAAACATACAAAAGCAATTGGTTGTAGTATAAAAGCATGATTTGTAAAAGAGGATATAACTTAATAATATGTTTTAGGTAATCCAAAGATATTTCGTTAGTTTTAGAGCTTTAAATACGATATAATAATACCGAAAAAATATAGCAATGGGAGAAAATATCACTCAACAGCAATGGGAAGAACTAATTGCAAATGATGAAAATGCAGTAATACTTGATGTGCGTTCTGAAGAAGAAGTAGAAGAGGGACATATACCTAATATGATCAATATTGATATTCGTCAAGGACAAGGTTTTCTTGATATGGTTCAAGAATTGGATAAAAGTAAAAATTACTATGTGTATTGTAGATCAGGAGCAAGAAGTGCACAAGCTTGTGCTTTAATGTCTCAAATGGGATTTGAAACTACATATAACCTTTTAGGAGGTATTTTAGAATGGGAAGGTGAAGTTGTAGAATAAGCAACTTCAACATCATGATAAAGAATATTGTAATAGCACTTTTTGTTTGTTGTAGTCTTTTAAGTTGTACTCCAAAACAAAAAGACACTCATGTAAAAGGAACCGTACAATTGATTACTATTCCTCAAATGGAAACTTTATTGGATAATAAAGAAGTACAATTAATAGATGTGAGAACTCCAGAAGAGTATGCACAAGGACATATTAAGGGAGCAGTTAATATTAATTATAAGGATGATGATTTTAGTACATTAATTACTAAAGTCGATACTTCAAAACCTGTAATTGTATACTGTGCAAGAGGAGGAAGAAGTAGACAATCTGCAAAACTTATGAAAAATGCAGGCTTCAAAAAGATCTATGATCTAGAAGGAGGCATTACAGCGTGGAAAATGGAACAAAAAGAAATCGTTAAGAACTAAAAAAAACGGCACTTATAGTAGTGCTGTTTTTTTATTATAAAATTATTCTTTAATATCACAACTTACCATCCAGTGAATCCCAAAGCGGTCTGTAAACATTCCAAAATAAGAACCCCAAAAAGTGTCATTGAGAGGCATTTTTATATCCCCACCTTCAGATAAACTATTAAAAATACGATCAGTCTCCGCTTTAGTAGCTGTATTTACCGAAATTGAAAAATTAGTTCCTGCTGTCGCACTTGGACCAAAAGCAGAAGAAGTATCACTGCCCATTAAAATAGTTTCACTACTTATAGGCAAAGCCACATGCATGATTTGATTTAATTCAGCTTCTGATAGCGGAGGCATATTAGGATCACTAGGCATTTCGTTAAAACGACCTAGATAAGCAAACTCACCGCCAAATACTGATTTATAAAAAGTAAAAGCTTCTTCACAATTACCGTTGAACGTTAAATAAGGATTGATTGTTGTCATAATATATGATTTTTAAATGTTATTTTTATAAGAAGAGGAATACTTAAAGATAAACAAGAATAATGAGATTATAAAGCATAGATATATTGGGAGCATCATAAAGAGGGGAACATTAAAAATGTATAAATCAAAACCAATATATTATGAAACAAATTACATTAATACTAGTTGTGTTTTTCTTTGGTCTTACCAATAGTTTTAGTCAAACTATACACGTAATTCCAGAGGGAACTAAAGTTGCAGATGGAGCAAAAATGAATGTAGCTCCAGGAGATATTGTATTATTAGAAGCAGGAGAGTATCCTTCACTTGTCATGAAGAACTTTAATGGTACAGCAGCAAATCCTATAATTATTAAGAATCAAAACGGGAAAGCTGTAGTTGCTGGAGGAGATTATTTTACTTTTTCATTTCGTTATTGTAGTTATATAAGAGTAACCGGTACAGGAGATCCTAATGAAACTTATGGAATAGAAGTAAAAAGTCCAGACCTTAATAGTGTAGGTAATGGAGTGGGGATGGGGAGTTTTTGTAAAAATATAGAAATAGATCACCTTGAGATTCATAGAGTAGATTTTGCAGGAATAATGATTAAAACAGATCCTACATGTGATCCAGCTACACAAAGAGGAAACTTCCAGATTGATTATATAAAGATTCACGATAATAAAATTTATGATACCGGCGGAGAAGCTATGTATATAGGCTATTCTACATATTATGAAGTACAAAGAGATTGTGATAATGATGAAAGTAATGGTAAAGAAACAACAGTCTTACCACATGAAATCATGAATTTAAAAATTTGGAACAATACTATATATGATACAGGTAGAGAAGGAATACAAATAGGTTGTGTACGCAATTACGAAATTTATGATAATACCATTACTAATTATGGTATGGAACAATTAAACTCTCATCAAAATGCAGTCCAATTAGGACAAGGTTGTGCGGGGATTTTTAGAAATAATGTGATAAAAGATGGTTTTGGACATGGATTAACAATAACAGCGTTAGAAAATACAACTATAGCTAATAATGTAATTATTAATTCAGGAAGTACTAATCCTAATATAGACGAAACATGGACTGGATTTAATCCACCTGCAGGAATAAATCTTCATGATAAAAACATGTTAAGTGGAACATCTTATCGTATTGTAAATAATACCATAATCAATCCTAGAGCAAATGGTATCTATATGTATGGAAAAAATGAAGGCGTTGCAATGCATGAATATAAAAACAATCTTATACTTAAAGCTGGGGGAGCTTTTTCTAATGTAAAGTACAATGCGGCGATGTATATAGAATATCCAAAATATGTAGCGCAAAAAGGAAATTATTTTGGACAAGATTTAATTGCTCCAAAGTTTGTAGATGCAGCACAAGATGATTATAGGTTACAATCAACATCTTTTCTTACCGATGCAGGAGAAACCATTATAGGTTTAACCGAAGATTTTGATTATCAAAATAGACCACAAGGTAATGGATATGATATAGGAGCTTTTGAAAATACAAATCAAGCTACAGTATTAGATCCATTTCCAGCAAATGCATGTCAATGTGATCATGTAATCACTATAGGTATTGAAAAAATCGATGGAGAAAATTATAATTTTTTACCAGGAGAGAAAATATGTATAGAAGGAGGAGTACGTAATAAATTAGAATTAAAAAATATTCAAGGAACAGCTAATACACCTATTGAGATTGTTAATTGTGGTGATGTGGTAACTATAGCTAATGGAGGTAGTATCAACCTTGATAATGTAAAAAACATACGATTTACAGGTACAGGAATTACTAATGAACTATATGGATTTAAAGTGCTTAATTCGAGTTCAAATGCATTTACAGTAAATGACTTAAGCACAGCTTTTAAAATAGATCATGTGTGGATAGAAAATGCTAAGAATTATGGTATATATAGCAAAGACGATCCTAGATGTGATCTTACCGCCAATAAAGACAATTTTGTAATGCAAGATGTGAGTTTTGAAGATATAGTTATTAAAGATAGTAAGAGAGGAATTCAGATAGGACATCCACGTTATGCTCTAGGTAAGAGTACTACTTGTGATGGAGTGGCAAAAATGCTATATCCATATCAAATAAAGAATTTAAATCTAAAGAGACTTAGTTTGACTAATATCAAAGGAGGTGATGGTATAAATCTATATGGTTGTGATAATGCGGTAATAGAAGAAAACATATTAGATACGATACATAGTGTAGGAATTTATGCAGGTACGCATTCGAATGTTACATTGCGTAGAAACAGTATTAAACGTACCGGTAAAGAAGGGTTTAGAAATACAGGTAGTGGTACAGCAAAACTATATACAAATGTGTTTTATGATACTGGGGAAAACGGAAATTATAGTGCTATTAAATTTCCGTTTCAACAGGCTAATGGGGCTGCTTTTGGTAATGTAATAGATGTTCAATTTAATACGGTAGTGGATTTTGGAGCCTATGGTGTTCATGTGGTTGTTGGGAATAATGCAACGAATAATTGTATTGTTTCTAATAACATATTTAGCGATGCAACAACCTCATCTTTTATTAAAGTGAATCAAGCAAATAATTTTACGATAGCACATAATATTTTGGAGCATAATGAAGCAATAATATATTTTGAAGATATTTCGCAAGAAAACTTCAAACTCACTTCGTTATCACCTGCTATTGATTTTGCTAGAAATCCAACAGAAACTATAGATTTTGATGGAAATATAAGAATTGTAGGTTCGTTTGCAGATGCAGGAGCTTATGAATATACAGGAACAAATAACTTAACCAAAGTATCAACTCAAGATATTAACGAAGAAATACAAATATATCCTACACTAGTCGAAAGTAGATTTTTTATACAAACAGAGAAATACGAAAATATCAGTTATAGCGTATATAATATATACGGAATAAAAGTAGCTGAAGGATATATAAAAAATGAGAAACAACTAATCGATGTAGAAGATATGAATGAAGGAATATACCTTTTGAGAATAAAGAAAAACGATAAGATAATAGCAATAAAAAAGATCATCAAGCAATAAAATATATTAATCCCTCTCTATTTTACTAGAGAGGGATTAATTATCATAACTAATACTTTTTTAATACTTCAAATTCATCATAGTCTAATAACCATAAAGAATCCTTTTTAACCCATTTTTCTTGATAAATTTTACCTTCTCCAATATTCATAGACCATTGCGAAGATAATTTAACTGTAGTATTAGAGATGACTTCAAATTTAGGTGTATGGTACGTCAAGTTTTTTGCACCATCTTTGATAAGTTTTTCCCAGAATGAACCTATTGATTTTTGATCGTTTAACTTAGCAAAAGGGATAGCGTTCATAGTAGCATTAGAAGTATACCCATTTCTACAAATTACACTGTTTTGTGTATTAAAACCAGTAGTCCATTCCATAGAAGATTTAATAACTTCTTCTAATACTTCATGACTAGCTACGGGATTAAGTTCTCGTTTTTTTGGAGTATCGTATTTATGTAATACTTCAAAATCATCATAAGCTAATTTCCAAGTATCATTTTCTTTAACCCATTTCTCTTGATAGATAATACCATCTCCTATATTCATAGACCAATGTGCAGCGAGTAAAGCTGTATTAGCATTTACAACTTCTATACTTACATTAGTATAAATAAGGTTTGTAGCACCAGATGCTATAAATGGAGTCCAGAATTCGCTAATCTCAGCAGTTCCGTTACTAAGCCCAAAAGGAGTAGCTCTCATAACAGCATCTTTTTGATATGCGGCTACACAATACTCACTGTTACCAGCATTAAAGGATGAAATCCATTGTTTACTTGCTACTAATACTTCTAATGCAATTTTATGATGCGCTAGCGGTTTATGTGAAATATAAGATTGTACAGTTTGTTGTACTGGAGCTTCTTCTGATGTCTTGTCCTTTGATTTTGGTTGACAAGCAATAAATAAGCATAAGGATACAAATAGAGAAAATAGTCTCATGATGATTTTTGTTAGAGGTTAATATATTAAGATAAAAAATCTTTAGTAGTAGTGATTTTTGCATATGCAAAAGCCAAAGTAGCCATAGCTGTAGCATGTACATGTGTTGCAGGAACAGTCATTCCATCAAACTCTTGATCAAGAGTAGCACAAGCATCTTCAATTACAGTACAATTAAAGCCTAAATCAGATGCAGCTCTTGTCGTACCAGCAACACACATATGACTCATAGCACCACAAATGATAAGGTTTTGGATTCCAGCAATTCTCAAATCATTTAATAAAGTAGTGTCTTTAAATGCGTTTACATATTGCTTAACAATAAGTTTTTCTCCTTCTAGAGGTTGTACTTTAGGGTGTATTTCTGATCCTGAAGTATTAGGACAGAAAAATGGAGCTTCGTCTGAAGCGAAGACATGTTGTACATGAAAAATAGGTAATTGATCAGCTCTAAATTTATCGAGTAATAATCGAGCATTTTGTGTAGCTGCATCAACCTCTGATAAGGTGTTTTTACCTCCTTCATAATAATCGTTTTGTAAATCAATAACGATTAGCGCAGTGTTAGTATTCATCTTTTTCAATTTTAAATTTACAGGGTGTAAAAATAAATTTGCATTAAAAAAGAAACCTGTGACTTAAGGCACAACTTCAAAAAAGATTAACGAATTACTTGCACAGATTTTTGTCCTAGGTGGATTAAGTTTTCTTTTTCTAGTTTTTTTAATAGTCTAGAAACTACTTCTCTAGTAGTTCCAAACTCGTTTGCGATTTGCTGATGAGACATTGTTAGAGTACAATGATTTTGTTCGTTAGCTTCGGCAAGTAAATAGTCAAGAATACGTTCTTTTAGTGTTTTAAAGGCTAGTTTAGAATAACTATCCATTAAAATAAGATAACTATCTCTAAAAGTTTTAATCGTAAACGTATTCCATGATTTGTAACGATAACACCAATCATTTACATAACGTACAGGAATGTTTAAAACTAAGCTTTCTTCTTCTACAATAGCATTGACTGTACTTTTGCAATCATCAAAACAAGCAGATAGTGATAAGGTACATGTTTCCATAGTATTGAGGTAATAAATCAAGATTTCTCGATCTTCACTCTCTTGATAAACACGTACCTTCCCTTTTAATACAATTTTGAGTACTTTGATATATTCATGAAGTACAATAAGATGTTCCCCTTTTTTATGAGAAGTAATGGTAGCGTATTTTGTAATCTCCTTTTGTAACGCTTCTTCATGAATGTGTAAGTGCTTAAAAAATTGCTGTAGAATGTCCATTAAATTTTAAATAACATTTCGTACTGATTGATAGGATTAGAGAGACCATAAGTCTTAAAAAAAGAAATATGTTTTGTTCTAGAATCATCAACATTATTACATTTGATTGTTTTTGATATAAGATAGATTCCACTATATAAAAAAGATAAATCTTCTACATAAGATTCAAATTGTGCCAAATAACCGCTTTCTGGCTTAATAGAAAAATAGCCTATTAGAGTATCTTTATCAAAAACTTGATAGGTTTCATATATAGATGATAAACGAGTAATAGCCGTACTGGTATGCTCCCAAGTATAATATAAAGGTGTATTAGTAATATCCGCTAAAGTACATTTGTGAAGACGAACATCTTTTACTGGAAACTGTAAAGACCCTTGATAACATAATAGGTTACGTTGAATAGAAAAACCAATACGTTTATACGTTTTAATAGCAGCGTGATTCTCTTGTATAACTTCAAGAAGAATTTGAGATATACCATGAGCTTTAAGTTCTGGAATAGCATGAGCATATAAGCGATCTATTAAACGTTGTCCTCGATAAGAGGGAACAACACCTGTACCAGCGTTATAAGCTGTTTGTAAGCCTCGAAACTCTTCTATGCCATGAATGATAAAAGCAATCAACTCTCCGTTATCAAAATAGCCATAAGAATAGTTAAAATCTACTTGAGCTCCCTTAAACTTTTGTTCCCAAAAAGAAATATCCTCGGGCATTTTTACAAAATAACCAGTAAAAGCTTCAGCTATACTAGCTACAATGGTTGATAAAGGAGTATGGCTAAGATTTTTAATCATAAAGTGTATTGTAAGACATCAGTGATAGTAGATAATTCTCTAAACTTTGGATGCACAATTTCGTGATGTACTTTCTCATGTTCCCAAGTAGTATGAAAAGGAACGTGAAAAGCATGTCCTCCAATATTAAGTACAGGCAATACATCTGATTTTAAAGAGTTACCAATCATTAAAAATTGATGAGGTGGAATATCAAGATGTTTTACCAGTTTGGTATATTCGGTTTCATTTTTTTCAGAAACTATTTCTGTATGATGAAAATAATCAGCGAGTCCAGACTTGATAAGTTTACGTTCTTGGTCTAGCAAATCTCCTTTGGTAGCCATTACTAATCGATATTTACCTTGTAATGCTTTTAACACATCTTCAACGCCATCGATAAGTTCTACAGGAGCATTAATCATATCTTTACCTAATTCAAGAATACGTTCTACGGCATCAATATTAAGAGTTCGTCCAGAAATCTTAATAGCGGCTTCTATCATAGATAAAATATATCCTTTAACCCCATAACCGTAATGTTTAAGGTTTTGAATTTCAACAGTAAATAACTCCTTAGAAAGAGAGTGATGAGGCAAGAAATCCTCAAGCATATCACAAAATTTATGCTCTACTTGTTGAAATAAAGGTTCGTTAACCCATAAGGTATCGTCTGCATCAAAGGCAATTACTTTGATCTCTTTCATAAGAATATCATTAGATGAATCGGGAAGATACTAAAAGCCCATTAGGTTTAAAAGTAAATCCTTAAAAGTTGTTTATGAAATAAACAAAATGCAACCAATGGAGTTAAAAATGGACAAGAGTATGCTTAAGAACCAATAAGTTCTTTGCTCTTTTCCCAAAGTTTACTTCCTTGATCTTTTAGTAATTTTCCAGTTTCTTTTAAAGATTCACCATTGAGTTGTTTTTCAAGTTGCGTGGCGATTTGCTGAAAGTTGTATAAGAGTTCAAAAATTTCATCAGTATAAGGAACATCATGTTCTTTTAAGAGTCTTTTCCAATCTACCTGACTCAAGAGGTTATACATATATTTTACAGCTATTTTGCTTAAAAAGTACTTATCATAAACTCCATTTAATAAAGCTTCGGTATCTCTATCTTTAAGATATGTAATGGTTTCGGAGATAGATTCTTTTTCAGATTTTGAAAGTAATGGACTCGAATTTAGTTTGCTCAATGCCGCAATGGCTTTTTCGTGTTCCTCGTTTTTAAGATATAAATAAGTTTCTATACTCCAGATAATTTCGTTTTCTAAACCTAGCTTTTTTGAATCTTGAAGAAAGATTTCAAAGTCGTTAAGAGCACGTTGTTCATCAACATCACGATCCATCATAAGACGGTCAAAACCTCTAAATAAGTATTGCAAAGAATGGTATGCGGTATAGGTTTGTTGATTATTTAAGGTTTGCCATTTAAAAAATGATTTTGCAAATGGAAGTGCTACTGTAGGATGTTGTTCAAGCCAGTTAATGTTTTGAGTAATTTCATCTTCGGAGAGGTAGTATAATTTTTTTTCAAAAAATAAGAAACCTCTAAAAAAGTGAAGTAATGATTTGAGTTCTCCATCAGGTAAGGCTTCAGGAGTTGTTTTTGCACATTCGTATAGCGAAATTTCTTTACCTAAATCTTTACTTAAAATGACCAAAGCACTTAAAACAGCATGCTCCATATTTTGTGCTTTGATTTTTTGATTTCCTTTTAATAAAGGACTAAATGTTGCAGTAGTATCTCGAATGGCTAAGATACGTTCTAAAGCTTCAACCGTAGTAGGGAAAACATCTTCGTCTGTAGCTTCAATAAAAGAACTCATAGCACGATATTCTTTATAAATAGAGATATAATCCATGATCGATAATTGCTGGTTTTTGTTAAACTGAGCAATTTTCTGACTAACGTTATGCATACGGTGTTTAAGATCTTGAAATTCTTCAGATATCGTATCTTCTGTAGCTGTAGCACGTAAGCAAATTTTTGCGAATTTGTACGATAATACTTTTTGAGAATCTAAACTTTCGACCAGAGCTTTACGATCTTTTTGGAGTAATCCAGTATCTGATTGATCTCCGGTACAGCTAATAAAAAGAACAAAAAGACAAATAGAAAATACTTTTTGCAGCATGAGTTAGAGTATTCTTTATGATTGTACAGGTAAAAGTATTAAAATTAATTAAAAACGTTATGCATTTCTATCAATAGATCCTTGAGCTCTTAATAAACGATCTCGAGTATTTTTTGTCATCACCTTTCTATTGGATTTTAAACGATCTTTTAATAGAAATAACCAAAAAAATGGGATAAACCAAATTGCAGCAGAATGATATATTTTTTGAATTTTTGAGAGAGAAACAGTTTTTATGATTCGTAATTGTCCAATAATAGTATATGGAACATAGAAAATACTGATCAAACTTAAAATTGTTTGCATTTTTGTCATAATAGCTATTTTTTGATTGATGTCTAGATTAATATAAAGAAAAACAAGTAAAAAAGCAAAAAACTAAAGCTTCAAGCGTTCTAAGACCTCTTTTTTTAAACGTGTGCTCAGAGGAATTTGATAAGAATTAATATGTAGTTGATACCCCACGATTTGATCAATTTTTGAAACAGCAACAATATAAGATTTATGAGGTTGTATAAAATCATCTTGAGGTAACAATGATTTCATGGTTTTTAAAGTTTGATGCGTAATAAAACTAGCTGTAGTGGTAACAACTTTGATGTAATTTTGTTGTGCTTCTATAAAGAGAATATCATTAAAATGAACTTTTCGAGTTGATTTACCATCTTTTAAAAAGATAGTAGATTGAGCTTCAGATTGAGGTAAAAGACGTTGTGCTTTTTCTACAGCTTGTACAAAACGTTCAAATGAAATGGGTTTAACCAAATAATCTATCACATTGTAATTATAACTTTCCAAAGCATATTCAGAATAAGCAGTAGTCATTATTGTTAACGGAGTTTTTTCCTGTTTTTGTAGCCATTCTATCCCTGTAATTCTAGGCATTTGAATGTCTAAAAATAATAGATCTACAGTATTTTCTTTAAGAAAAGCTTCTACTTGTAGCATGTTTTTACAAATAGCCACTACAGACAGAAAAGAAACCTTCTGGCAATAATCTGCTATAGCTTCTCTGGCCAAGGGTTCATCATCAACGATTAAACAGTTTAATTTTTGCATGATTACAATTTGATTTGAAGTGTTACGCGATAGCTATCTTCATGTTGGATAGTTAAGCGATGTCTATTAGGATATAATATTGCCAAACGACGCTTGATATTTTGTAGACCTATGCCTCCATAATTAGTGTGGGATTTAAAATCATCAAACGTATTTTCTATAATGCAATGAAGCATTCCTTCTTTTTCTGCAATTTGTATAGTGATTTGATTATCCTCTGATTTATCAGCATTACTTACGTGTTTAAAAGCATTTTCTACAAAAGGAATTAGCATTAACGGAGCAATAAGTAGCTCTCCATTTTCCATAGTTATGCTGTAAGAGAGTGTGATGTCGTCACCTTTACGTATTTTTTCGATTTCTATGTATTGTGTGATATAATCTAGTTCTTTGGAGAGCGAAATTTGAGTAGTATTACTTTCGTACAATTGATATCGTAATAGGTTTGAAAATTGTAATAATGTATTTTTTGCAAGTGGATTATTCTTTCCGATGAGGTGATAAACACTATTAATTCCGTTAAACAAAAAATGTGGATTCAACTGCGCTTTAAGATATTTTAATTCGGTAGCATGAGTCGTTTTAAGTAATTCGTGTTTCATTTTTTCAGACTTAACATATTCTAATTGAAAACGAGATAAAAAACCAAAAACGCCAAACAATAAATTAAGAATAGCATTTGAGAAAATCCATGAAAGTACTAATCCAAAAAGCGAAGTCTCTTCAATAGTATGAATATCATTTGTTACTATAACTTTATAATCAATAAAACTTTCAATACCGGTAACGAGAAGAAAAAAGAGTGTACTTAAAATAAGATATGAAGTATATCTTTTGGCAATAAAAAACTTAGGGTTAAGCCAGCTATATTGAATATAGAAAATAACCATATTGGTTAAAATTCCGTAAAAAGAAGCCCAATGCAATAAACCGTTTTCTGTAGAAAAACCATTCCAAGATAAATTTTCATACGCAAAGAATATCAAGTAAAATTGAATTCCCCAGAATAACATATGACAAAGAATAAGTATGCTTTTTTTTACAGGACTATCCACAGTAAACGGTTTATTATTATTTTAAAATATAATTCTAACGAAAGGTAATACTACAATTTATTGCCGAGGAATAAAAGTTCCTTTCCATCTCATGCCTTTCCAATCCATATAAGCAGTATAAGAATGCTCTTCATTCTTTATAAATTGAATAGATTCAGAAGATGTAGGATTTTCAAAAAAAGTACTGTCATTTTCAGCTTTAAAAGTTCCTGTCAATTTATTGTCTTGATAACAAACTAATTGATTGTTTTCTATAGTAAAAGTGAGTTGAATATGATTGATTTCGGCAAAATCATACGTACCCACATATCGTTTTAAAATAGAAGTATCCACTGCTATTGCTTTTCGATGTACAGCTTTGGGCATTTTTACAGGTTTTTGATCAAGAATAGCTTCAATGTCTTTAATCATGTGTTGCATGGGAAGTTCTTCTATATTAGCAAGAAAAATTATCGTATAATGTTTATTCATATGATGTTGTATGTAAGCACGTTTTCCTTCTGTACCTCCAGCATGACTAATGCGATTATCTTTGATGAGTTCTTGTTTAAAAGGAAGCGTTTTTAAATAGTTTGTGAACATTAATAAATCATCAACTGTGGCATATAAATTACCAATTTTAAATTCATCTTCTTGATAATTAGTAAGAGCAATGATGCTATCCTTTTTTTGAATATGTCCATAGGCATAACGTTCTAAATTGTGACTATAAAAATGTGCACCCGAGTTACTCATACCTAGAGGAGTAAAAAAAGTGTCTTGAAGGTATTGCGCATAAGATTTACCTGAAGCTGTGGAAATGATATGAAATACAAGTTGGTATCCTAAATTTGAATATCTTCTGTCTGTGCCAGGTTCAAATTCTAATACTTCTTGTTGTATCTTGTTAAGAATCTCTTTTGAGGTTAGTTTTAAATAACTACCAGTGTAGTTTTTAAACTCTCTAGGAAAACCAGCTTGATGATCTAGCAACTGCTGAATTGTAATTTCTTTTGCTCTAGGGAAATCAGGGAGGTATTGAGATAATAGATCAGATCGATTAAGCTTACCATCCTGTTCTAATTGTAGTATACTAAGTTTAGCAAAAAGCTTGGCAACAGATCTTAAATCAAATTGATGATCGAGAGTAATATATAAACTATGACTACTATCCTGAGTAAAGGTATAGGCTTTGCGTAAAAGAGTAGTATCGTTTTTTTGTATTAAAACAGCGCCATTAAATTGTTTTAATTGAGTTAAAGCTTCAAAATAAGTATCCAGAGTTGTTGTCATAGCATTTTCTGGCTGAGTTTTCGTTTTTGAATAAGGAGAACAGCTTAGACAAACAATAAGAATTGTAAATAGAGATAAAAACCTTAAGAACATGGAATAAATCTTTTAGTATAAACTTTTAAGAATACTGTTATACAATCCATCAATCTGGCGTGCATTAGGATGAAAAGCAGAAATATTACTTAATACAACCACGGCTTTTTTAGCTTGAATATCTATAATCATACAAGAAGTAAAGCCACCTGTTCCGCCATTATGAAATAAAAGTGTTTTATTTTTTTGATGTAATAAATGCCAACCTAATCCCATAGATAATCGATTATTGACGGTAAAGGTTTCTTGTTGCGTTTGTTGATATACAGGATTGTTTTTCCATTGTTGTTGTGCAAAAAGAGAAAGATCTTTTATAGTAGAACGAATAGCACCAGCACTAGCAAGTGCTTTAAAACGCCAAGGACTCGCTATAGTACCATCAGGTTGTAATCCATTTACTAGCTTAGTCTTATCTAATTGTTCATAAACAGATGAGGATGTATGCATTTGTAAAGGCTTAAAAATATAATCCTGTAATAAAGATTCATAAGATTGATTGGTATAAGAAGCTAAAAGATCTCCTAGAAGTCCTGCGCCTAAATTAGAATAAGCATAAGTTTTACCAGGTGCTGTAGTAGTTTTAAAATCAGTTTTGAGATAATCATGTAAAAGATCTCTAGTATAAACTGCATAAGGATCTTGGGCATGTGTAGCCAATAGATCTATTAAATTTTGAGGTAATCTAGGCAATCCAGAAGTGTGATTAGACAACATTTGTAAAGTGATTTTTGTACTTGCTTCAGGTGGATTTGAAAGTGTAAACGGTAAAAGAGAAACAATAGATTGATCAAGAGTAACTTTTTTATCAGTTACAAGATGAGAAAGTAAGGTTGCGGTAAAGACTTTAGAAATAGAACCTATTTCAAAAATAGCATCTTGGTTAGTAATTGATTTTAGTGTGTTTTTGTCTTTACGTAAACCCCAATATTGTGTTTCATTTTGATCAATTAAGGCTATTGCAAGCTCAGTTTGATTAGGATAAACAGTTAGTTTTTCTTGAAATAGCTTTACTAAAGAATCATTTGCAATGGTAGTATGAACAGTAGAATCTATGGTAAGTTTATCTTGAGCAAAAAGTTGCTTTGCTTGCGAAAATAATAGTATAAGAATGAAGAATGCTAGTCGTAACATGATATAATTTTTTTATTGATACCACTAAGGTATACTTAGAAAAAAGTAACACTAAACATATTTTGACCAACGCGGATTATTTTTTGATGAATGCAAAACTAGATCCAAGTTATAATTTAACAAGGATCTAGTCGAATAGAAAATTGATGTAAAAAATTGCTATATAAAATACTCTGAAAAATAAAGTGTTACTCAGTAGCACTGAGCGCTACTACTAAAAATACAACAGCTGCGTTGATCCAGTAGTAATGTGCATCAATACCAGTGAATCCCATGACAAAAGGTAAAATCATAAAGGTAACTGCTACCAATAAATCAATGGCAAGATGTCCTTGAAAAGGAATAGTTCTTAAAAGGCCTAATTTATAATTAGTAAGAGCACTAGCTGCCAATACAGCTATTCCTGTAATGACAGAAAACCATAAAGCTATAGGAGTAGTTTCACCTAAGGATAGTGCAAAAGGAGCTATAATTAAACCTAAACCAGCAGAATAATCTGCAACTCCGTGTAACGTAGGAGATATAAAACGTAATTTCATGATATCAAATTTTGATTAAAAAAGTTGATACAAAGATGTCTAGAGTTTAAACAAAAAACGCTACAAAAAAGGAATCAAGACTTGTACTTTTTAATATTAGGAGCAATGATATGATGGATAAGAAAAATTACTCTTTATTAAATAACTCAATGGTTTTTTCTAAAGCATCATCAAAATTCTTCCAGGTTTCATCATCAGTGAGATCAGTTGTAATAAAACGTTTATTAAACTTTGATAATAGTGTAAAATAGACATAACCACCTATCATTAACTGAAAAGCGTGATTTAAAGAAGTGTCTTTGTCATTAATGGCAAAAATCTTTCCGATCTGTGAATTAGTAAATTTAAAAAGATCCTTAGTGATCTCATTATTTTCGATTAGCTGCCAGCGAAGAATTTCTTGAGTTAATTTATTTTCTCGTAATTCTTTGGTACCTTCTTTTGCAAAATGTTTTAAATCGGCTACAGAGCTAGTCGATTTATCATCGATAAATAAAAGTGATTTAAAGAAATCTCCTTTTTGTGCAAACTGAAGTAATAATCCCTTCATTCCGCCAAAATAGCGGTAGATCAATTCTTTTGATACTCCAGCCTCTTTTGCTATAGCATTAATACCCACACCTTGAGGTCCTTTTTCTTTTAATATAGATAAGAAGGCTTCATAGATTTTTTCTTCAGTAGCAGCTCTATTTTTTTTCATTTACAATCTATTTAAGTCCAAAACAACCCCCAATTTTACATCATTTTTTTGTAATGGAGGATACGTTTCTTTCATTAATTCAAGCATATAGGGGAGAGGAACATGGTCAAAAGTACCATAATCTTCTAAATATTCCATAAAAGAATGAGATCCACTTTGATCAAAAGGCTGAAATAAAGAATCATTTTCGCCATCAAACTCTAGGACATCTACACCTAATTTTTCACATAGAGAAGCATTAAAAGCAGGAGTAGCCTTAACCCATTTATTATTTAAAAACACTTCTACATAACCATGAGGTACTAAGACATCGTTTCCAAATTTTTTAACAATTTCATCTACACCAATATGATTTTTTACTTTGGCTAGACCAAGACGAGCAGGAATATTACGAGCTCTTAATAAACTAATCATGATGATAGCCTTATCAAGACAGTGTCCTTTTTCTAATTGACAGATTTTTGAAGCTTTCCAATCTTTTTCAAATAGACTAAAACGATAAGGAAAATAATCCCAAGTATCTCTTACATATAAATAGGCTTTTATAGCAAAATCCTTATCAGATAAAGTTTTGTAATCTGGACTTACAGTATGTAATAACTGTTGAATATGGAGGTGTGAATAATCAAAATTTGAATTTTCTGCTGTATATGTTGTCATAATGATAATATTCTATCTTTTATATTAGCATTATCGCATGTTTTGGGATTAAAAATTGCGATAATTTTTTGTAAAGATAATTATTTGTTTAAATTTGTAACTCATCGGTCACATTTTTTTTACAATTAATGTTACTAGTTGGTAACTTATAAAAATATAATCAAAACAATGGAAGCATATATTTATGATTCAATAAGAACTCCTCGTGGTATCGGAAAGAAAAACGGTGCATTAGCACAAGTGAGTCCGGTGCAATTGGTAACTACATTATTAAAAGCTTTAAAAGAGCGTAACAATTTAGATACTTCATTAGTAGAAGATGTAGTGTTAGGTTGTGTAACACAAGCCGGAGAGCAAGGTGGAAATATAGCCAAAGTAGCTGCACAATGTGCTGGATATGGAGATCATTTGGCTGCGGTATCACTCAATAGATATTGCGCTTCTGGATTAGAAGCAGTAAATCAAGCAGCAGCTAGAGTACGATCAGGATGGTCAGATTTAATTATTGCAGGAGGAGTAGAATCAATGTCTAGAGTTCCTATGGGTATAGATGGTACAGCATGGGTGATGGAACCGGATGCTGCTTTCGGAAAATTTGTACCTCAAGGAATTTCAGCAGATTTGATTGCTTCAAAATATGGATATACAAGAGCAGATGTAGATCAGTTTGCATTGACATCGCAACAAAGAGCAACTCAAGCAAGAGCTAATGGTTATTTTGATAAATCCATTATTCCAGTGCACGATGTTAACGGATTTTTACACCTAGGACAAGACGAATATATACGCCCTAATACAACACTAGAAGCACTAGCTGGATTAAAACCTTCATTTAAACAAATGGGAGAGATGCTGTTTGATCAAACAGCACTGGATAAATACGTTGAAGTAGAACGTATTAATCACGTACATCATGCAGGAAACTCTTCTGGATTGGTAGATGGAGCAGGGGTTATGCTTATAGGTTCAAAAGAAATAGGAGAACAACTAGGACTTAAACCACGAGCGATAATCAAAATGGGAACGATTATAGGATCAGAACCTTTAATCATGCTTGAAGGACCTACTCCAGCAACAAAAAAAGCACTGAAAAAAGCCGGAATGAAAGCAACTGACATTGATTTGTTTGAAGTAAACGAAGCTTTTGCGGTTGTACCTATGCGATTAATGGAGAACTTAAAAGTTGATCATTCTATAGTAAACGTAAACGGAGGTGCTATTGCGATGGGGCATCCATTAGGAGCTACAGGATGTATGATTTTAGGAACCGCTTTGGACGAGCTAGAGCGAAGAGATAAAAGCACAGCATTAGCCACGTTATGTGTTGGAGGAGGAATGGGAATTGCAACCATTATTGAACGCGTTTAATCACACAAAAGAATCAAAGTACAGCATGGAACATATTAAATTCAATATAGATAACGACGGAATTGCTTTTATCACTTGGGATGTGGCAAATTCCCCTGTAAATATTATGAACGAAACTACTATGGCAGCATTTTTTGCTAGAGTAGACGAAGCGATTAATAACGATACTGTAAAAGGAGTAGTCATTAACTCGGCTAAAAACGATTTTATAGCAGGAGGAGACCTAAAGTGGTTTCTAAATTATGATAAATCCAAAGAAGATTGTTTTAATCTTTTGATGGATACGCATAAAAAGATGCGTCAAATGGAAACTTGCGGAAAACCTTTTGTAGCAGCCATCAATGGATTAGCTCTGGGAGGTGGATGTGAATTAGCACTAGCATGTCATCATAGAATTATGGTAGAAGCCCCAAAGACAAAAATGGGCTTGGTAGAATGTTCTGTAGGTTTATTTCCAGGAGCAGGAGGGACGCAACGATTCTTAAGAATCTTAGGACCACAAAAAACTATCGAATATATTACACAATCAAAAAAACTTACAGCTGGTCAAGCATTAAAAAATAAGTTAGTTGATCAAGTATGTACTCCAGAAGATGATATCAATGCATTGGCAAAAGCATGGATACTAAAACAAGAAGAAGTAGGACAGCCATGGGATCAGAAAAGATTTCAAATTCCAGGAACTCCAGTGGGTGTAGGACAAGTATCTGGAGTAACAGAATTCTTTAGTGTATCAAATGCTATGGCATATAAAACCACACATGGTAATATGCCACATATTAAAAATGTTCTAAGTGCAATTTATCACGGAGCATCATGTCATATCGATCGAGCGCTTGAAGTAGAATCGAGATATTTTGTAGATACCTTATTTACAAAAGAGACTAAAAATATTATTAGATCATCATTTGTTTTTATAGGTGATGCATCTAAAGGAAAGGCAAAACCAAAAGGGTACGAAAAAGCTACTTACAAAAAAATAGGAGTTTTAGGAGCAGGAATGATGGGAGCAGGAATTGCTTATGTAACTGCAAAAGCTGGACTTGATGTAGTCTTAAAAGATGTGAGTGTAGCAGGAGCAGAGAGAGGAAAAGGATACGCTCAACAAATTGAAGCTAAAAAACTAGCAAAAGGAAGAACAACAACAGAAAAAGTTGAAGCATTACTTCATAAAATACAGCCTACAGATCAAGTAGAAGATCTTAAAGATTGTGATTTGATCATCGAAGCTGTATTTGAAAACGAAAAACTAAAAAATACTGTAACACAAGAAACCGAAGCAGTGATACGAGAAGAAGTTGTATATGCTTCGAATACATCAACTATACCAATAACAACTCTAGCCAAGGCATCTTCAAAACCAGATAAATATATAGGCTTGCATTTCTTTTCACCGGTAGATAAGATGCCATTGGTTGAGGTTATTGTAGGAAAAGAAACTAGTGATGAAACTTTGGCAGCAGCCATAGACTATGTAACCAAAATACGTAAAGTTCCTATCGTAGTAAACGATGGTAGAGGATTCTTTACTTCTAGAGTTTTTGGGAAGTTTGTTAACGAAGGAATTAGTATGCTTGCCGAAGGAATTCCTCCAGCAGTTATCGAGAATGTAGCTAAAAAAATAGGAATGCCAGTAGGACCATTAGCCATATCTGATGAAGTAAATATGAAGCTAATGTTAGATATCATGGGAGAGGATCCTAATTTATCAGAATTTGAAAAAGGATTAGAAAAAACTATAGCCAAAATTGTTTCTGAGTTTGGACGAACAGGGAAAAAAGAAGGAAAAGGATTTTATGAATATCCAGAGGGCGGAAAAAAATACATCTGGAAAGAGTGGGCAAATATTTTCCCTGTTAGTCTTGATTATAACGAAGAAGAAGTAGGTAAACGTCTTTTATTTGCCATGGTTATTGATTCCTACAAATGTCTAGATGCGGGAGTAATTAAAGCACCACAAGATGCCGATGTAGGATCTATATTAGGATTAGGTTTCCCTATATATACAGGAGGTGTTTTATCGTATGTAGATTACCTAGGCGCTAAAGAGTTTGAAAGCTATAGCGAAAGACTAGCTCAAAAATATGGAGAACGATTTGAATTACCACAAAGCTTAAAAGAGCGCATACAGAAGAGCGAAAATAATCGTATATTTTATAAGAATTAATCAGTAAAATTAAAGAACAAGACCATGTTGCAAGACGTATTAATTAAAAGAGAAATATATGCATCAGAAGAACATCAGATGATGCAACAAATGATAAGAGATTTCATTAAAAATGAAGTGGCTCCACAAATGGAACAATGGGAGAAAGACGGAATGGTGAGTAGAGCGATCTGGGAGCGTGCAGGAGAACTGGGATTACTTTGTATCGATATGCCAGAAGCATATGGAGGTGCTGGTTTAGATTTTAGTTTTAGTGCATTATTTATGGAAGAATTGGGACGTAAAGGTATTAGCGGACCAGGATTCTCCTTACACTCTGATATAGTAGCGCCATATATTTTAAAATACGGTACAGAAGCGCAAAAGAAAAAATATTTACCGTTGATGGCTACAGGAGAAATGATTACAGCAATAGGGATGACAGAACCCGATTGTGGTAGTGATTTACAAGCCTTAAGAACTACAGCTGTAGATAAAGGAGATCATTATCTAGTAAACGGACAAAAAACATTTATTACCAATGGATATATGAGTGATATGTCTATTGTAGCTGTAAAAACCAATCCAGGAACACCACAAGAAGGAATTTCATTATTAATCATGGAAAGTGCTTGGGATGGATTTGAAAAAGGAGTGCCTTTTAAGAAAATCGGAATGAAAGCTCAAGATACTTGTGAGTTATTCTTTGATGATGTTAAAGTACCTAAAGAGAATTTATTAGGTCAAGAAGGAATGGGCTTTAAAATGATGATGACCGAATTGGCTAGGGAACGCATGTCGGTAGCTATTTCTGCAATAGGAGGAGCAAAAGGAGCGTTAGAAGATACAATAGAATATACTACTACGCGTAGAGCATTTAAGAGTCCGATTGCAGGATTTCAAAACACACAATTCAAATTAGCAGAATGTGCTACACAATTACAAATACATCAAACTTTTGTAGATCGTTGTGTTGCGTTATTAGCAGAACATAAATTAACACCAGAAAGTGCATCCATGGCAAAATATTCGGCTAGTGATATGCATGGGAAAGTGGTAGATGAATGCTTACAGTTATTTGGCGGGTATGGGTATATGTGGGAATATCCTATTGCTCGTATGTATGCAGATAACAGAGTAGCAAGAATCTATGCAGGAACAAACGAAATTATGAAGTTATTAATTGCACGAGGCTTATTCAAAGAAATGTTTCAAGAGATGAAAGCAAGAGCAAAACAAAAGATGCAAAAAGCATAGCTTTATAACTTCGTTTTAAACAACCTAGAATCGGAGGAAACTTCGATTCTTTTTTATATCCAAATATCTCAATCAGGTAGATATATCATAAAAATTCAACAGCTACAGTAATGAAAGAAATACAACCTTTAGAAGGGATTAAAATAATAGACTTTACACGATTATTACCAGGTCCTTTAGGTACACATTTATTAAGCCAATTAGGTGCAGAAGTAATTAAAATCGAAAGTCCGAAGCGTATGGATTATACGCGATTTTATGAACCTAAAATAGGAGATACTTCTGCAATGTTTCATACAATGAATCATACCAAAAAGCAGTTGATGATTGATTATGAAAGTCAAGAAGGATATCAAGAAATAGTCGACATTATAAAAGATGTAGATGTGCTGGTAGAGCAATTTAGACCAGGAGCAATGAAAGAGTTTAAATTATCTTTTGATGAGGTAAAAAAAATCAACCCTAATATAGTGTATATTTCGGTTACAGGTTATGGACAAACAGGAATGTATAATGCAAAAGCTGGACATGACCTTAACTATATGGCAACCTCAGGATTATTAGATTTAAATCGTGATGAAAAAGGAAAACCAATCATACCAGGGTTTCAAATTGCAGATATAGCAGGAGGTTCCTATATGTTGGTTTCTGCATGTACTAGTGGATTATTAGCACAACGCATCCAGCAAAAAGCACAATATATAGATGTGTCATTATTAGATGCTACGGTTCCGCTTGGTGCTATTGCACAAGGAATGCATCAAGGAAACGCATCATATAAACAAACTCCGATTTTAAGCGGAATGTTAGTCAATTATAATGTTTATGAATGTAAAGATCAAAAATGGATAGCATTAGGAGCTTTAGAATTAAAGTTTTGGAATTCTTTTTGTGAAATGGTAGCACAACCCACATGGAAAGCAACCAAAGATACTCAGTTGATCGATGGGATTTTTGATAAAGAAAAATTAATAAGCCTTTTTAAAACAAAAACACAAGAAGAATGGACTACATTGTCCAAGGGATATGATGTATGTCTTTCGCCTATTTTAACAATTGAAGAAGTTTCAAAAAACGAACATATACGTGATAGAGCCGTATTCTTATCAGAAACCATAGAAGGACAAAAGGTAGAAGTTTTTAACAAAATTTTTAAGACCTATACAAGTTCATAAAATTATATGTACCTTACATAAGTAAGGAAAACAACTAAAACATATTTTATGAATACAAGTATCCAGAGATTATTTGACATCCCGTATTATCAATTAAAAAAATACCCACAGGAAAATGTGTTCTCAACCAAAATCAATAATCAATGGAAAGCCGTTAGTATTCAGGAATATATCAAAGAAATAAATACAGCAAGTAGAGCATTATTACAGTTAGGTATTAAACCACAAGATAAAGTAGCGGTTATTGTAAGTAATAATCGATATGAATGGCATGTTTTGGATATGGCATTAATGCAAATAGGAGCTATTAATGTGCCATTATATGCAACATTATCTTCAAAAGATTACGGTTATATCTTAAATCATTCTGATGCACAATATTGTTTTGTAAGTGATTCAGATTTATTAGAAAAAGTAGTTGAGGTAAAAGAGGAGACGCAACTAAAAGATATATATACATTTGATACTACTATCTCGACTACAAATTGGGATAGTTTTTTAGCTTTAGGCGAAGATGATGCCAGTCAAACCGAAGTAGATACTCGTAAAAAAACAATACAATCTAATGATTTGGCTACAATTATCTATACTTCGGGAACTACAGGAACACCAAAAGGAGTAATGATCTCACATCAAAATATTATTAAGAATATTGAGATGAGTACCCATTTACTTAAACTAGAACCTACAGCAGTTAGAGTATTAAGCTATTTACCAATTAGTCATATTTTTGAACGATTCACTACCTACTATTATCAATTTATGGGATTCAGTGTATATTTTGCCGAATCTATAGAACAACTAGGGGATAATATAAGAGAAGTACAACCACATTTTATTCCTATAGTACCTCGATTATTAGAAAAGGTATACGATAAAATTATAGCCAAAGGTCAAGAACTTACAGGAGTTAAAAAAGCATTATTCTTTTGGGCAGTAGGATTAGGAGAACAGTACTTACCGTATGGACAAAATGGATGGTGGTATAAACAAAAATTAAAGATCGCAGATAAACTAATCTTTAGTAAGTGGAGAGCGGCTATGGGTAATGAAATTTTATTTATGGTTTCAGGTAGCGCACCATTACAAGCGAGATTGATTCAGATTTTTACAGCAGCAGGAATGCCAATTTTTGAAGGTTATGGAATGACAGAAACTTCACCATTAATTTCGTTAAATCACGAACACGATTATGGATTACGAATAGGAACAGTAGGACAAATTCCTGACGAAATAGAAGTGAAGATAGCAGAAGACGGAGAAATATTAGTCAAAGGGCCTAATGTAATGTTAGGATACTATAAAGCACCAGAAGAAACTGCAAAAGCAATTAAAAATGGCTATTTGCATACAGGAGATATAGGAGAAATTGATAGCGATGGATTTTTAAAGATTACAGATCGTAAAAAAGAAATGTTTAAAACTTCTGGAGGAAAATATATCGCTCCAGCTGTAATAGAAAATAAACTAAAACAATCTGGTTTTATAGAACAGATTATGGTAATAGGAGAAGGACAAAAAATGCCTGCTGCCTTGATACAACTTAACTATGAATTTGTTCAAGATTGGATAAAAAAACACGGATACCAAGTAGAAGAATTTCATACCGATCAACGTATCATAGCTAGAATACAAAGAGAACTAGATCGTTTTAATGATCAATTAGGGAAATGGGAACAAATTAAAAAGTTTGAGTTAACCCCAGATCCATGGACTATAGAAGCAGGACATCTTACACCAACATTAAAATTACGCCGTAAGATTATTAAAGAAAAATATAAAGAAACCATAGCACATATATATGCTTAATTAAGAGCTATGAGATAATATAAGATAAAACCTCGAGTGAAAACTTGAGGTTTTTTTGTACTGTAAAACCATAATGTTTTTTGCTACAGCAAAAAAATATTTATATTTGTAAAATCAATGATATAAACACATCAATCAAAATCAATTAACGAACAATGAAAGAAACGGTACTTCAAAAAGGTGTTGTAAATCCTAACGACACAAAACAAGCAATATCTAGAGAAAAAATAAATAGTCAAGCATTAATGATCGTATTA
>CANDNT010000024.1 GCA_947387485.1 Aquimarina rhabdastrellae | reverse complement strand
TACCTCCAATTTTTTCAAAACACCCATTATTTTCTCGAAATTTGCGCTAAAGTTGTGCATATAAATTAAAGTGTCGTCACTTCAATTTACTGCTATTTAGTAGTTTGCACAACTTTCTTCAAATGCACCACGGGTTAATTTATATAAAATTTATCTCATTATTCTTAATCTTATCCAAAAGCTAAGGAGATTTAGAAGAAGAAATAATATTTATAAAATTCGTAATATATTTAAAGATAAATTAGCTTAAATATTATTCGAATTTCTTTTGAGGATAAAATAGTTTAGATAATGAGCAAGAGTCAAAACAGTGATTTTAGGTATAATTATAGTTTTGAATCAATCAAAAGATTAGCATAATTGCGTCGTATCATAAACAGATTATATAGTAGAGAGAATAATGTTTCAATATTCTCTCTTGATTGTTTCTCATTAGGGTATCTAATTTAATATTTTAATAGACTAAGCAGCTATTTGAGCTGATAAATATCTTTTGTAAGCAGTTAAAGTACAGTTATTCATTTTGAACCATAATATCTTTCAAATAATGAACATCATGTATTAATGCAAGACTAATAACCACACCTTTAATTGAGCATACGACATGTAATTTATAATCAGAATATGTTGCTTTTGTGAAGCACAATAACTTTTTAAGAAGCACTATAGCTATGTTATTTGTAAAAGATTGAGTGAAAACTTGTTGAGAGTTTACTTGTTTCTAAAGGAATATTATCAACTATAAAAGTAATAACTTACGCTTCCTTTATATACGCTATGCTCTATTAAGGACAAAATAGATTTAGGTAATATTCTAAAGAATTGATATTGGCTATTAGTACCTATATATTCTGCAGTAAATTTTACAGTTATGAGCTTTTTGTCGAGAAAGTTTAGGTATACGTATTTGTCTTAAATAACTTGATTGTAGCCCTATTTTTAATACTTTTAAAATTATCTCAAAAATACATTTAAGTTACGTGTCTTTAATTGTTATGTTATTACTTCAATTTACTGCTATTTTGCAGTTTGCACAACTCTTATAAATACACTATAGGAAAGATTAATTATTATGATAAAGTTAATAATTGTAATGCTTTTTGCATTTAATTTTAATAAAAGTTTTAGGATGTTCACTTTTTATAAAAAAAGAATAATTGATAACCGTACTATATTGAAGTGATCTTACTCGATAAATATAGTGTTTTTACCTTTTTTAAGTAAGGAATAATAGGATTGATATTATCTTAAAGATTTTGTAACAAATAAGTCAATCGGTTTTTTTATATAATCATAATTTATATGATTATACCCAGTATTTATTGGGATTACAAATAAATAATGAGTTACTTTTCTTAAGGATTTAGTCATTCGATAATTGGATTGATTCTAAAATAAAATTAACATAATTTTAAGAGTATATATAAAAAGTCATTATAATTTTACTGGTGAAACAAACGTTGTAAATGAGCAAGGTTAAGTTTTACAAATATTTTCTTATTTCTTTAATTTGAGAGTAAGAAATTTTTTAAGTTGAAATGAGGTCAAAAGCATTTTGTTGCTAACTGACCAACCTTTGGCGTATTTTCGAAGCTATTCGGATCTTTATAATAATACCCCCCTAATATTACCGTTAGTCCCTTTATTAATAATTAAAATTAGTTAATTGGTATATGCTAATTGACCAACTCAGAGCATGTCCAATAGCAAAAGATGTATTTATAATTGCAAACCTAAGATTAATCTATATACAAATATCCCTTGTAAATAATCTTAATGGCTTAAAAACAATTATTAACTCTTAAAACCTAACTTTAAATAATGACTGCGGATAAAACCTAAATAGATTTATAAGTATTGAAAAACAGTTGATTGGAGAAAAACTAATTGACCAGATATGGTTATGCCCAATTTTAAAGTATAAATATTCCCAATCAAAAACCTAAGATCAGTTTACTTCTTAATTTTTTAGATGATCATAGAGCGAATATTTATCGTTTTTTTAATGCTGGCTTAACAAATGAATAAGCCAAAACTAATCTGATTTTTTGAATTAACATGAATTCGGTTAATTAGAAAATGCTAATTGACTAGCAACAATTATGCCCAATTGTAAAATATTAATATCTAAGACCACTTGTCTAAAAATTATATTATTTAATTAAGACTATGGATTAAGGATATTTATCAACTTTTAAAACACTAACCAAAATAAATGAATACAACTAAACTTAATCAAAACATTTGTCCAGGGGTGATACTGGAGAGAAAAAGAAAAAAGAATGAGAAAAACTGGTATATTTTTTATACTTCACCTCGAGCAGAAAAAGTAGTATACAAGGATCTTTTGGCTAGAGATTATGATGCTTTTTTACCATTAACTAAAACATTAAAAGTTTGGAAAAATAGACAGAAAAAAATTATAGAATCTCCACTTTTTCCGAGTTATATTTTTGTCAACACTAGGCTTAATGAAATTTATGATATATCAAGAATTCCTAAAATAGCGACATTTATTAGATGCGGGCAAAAACCTTCAGTCATTCCACCAAATGATATTGCAACAATTAAAAAAATGTTATTATTAGAACAAGAAGTTTCGGTAGAAACTACTTTTTATGAAGGAGAACGAGTCAAAATTATTAAAGGCCCATTAGTAGGACACGAGGGGATTTTGATAGAACAAAAAGGTAAAACTAGATTTGGAATTCACCTTAATGAAATAAACCAGGCAGTGTTTGTTAATGTTTGTACTAGTATTTTACAGAAAGTAAATACTTCTTATTCTTTAGTTTAAAACTAACCCTATTCCTTTCCAAATGATAAAACATTTTACCTGTTATTTTACTAGTGTAATAAACTAATTGTTTTGTGTTTTGAATGATTTGAAAATGAATAAAAGATAGAATGTTAAGGAATATATAGAACTAAATTTTATTAGAAATATCAATGAGTTTTGTTGAATGCTCAATAAGTGTGATGCTGTAAAATCAACCAAACGTGAATCATTAAATACTTCTTCATAATAATTGTAAAGAAAATGATAGATAAAGAAATACTATTAGAATCAGCAGAGTCTTATCTTAAGTCTCTTATATCTCAATTTAGTCAAGTACCAATTGGAGATAATTGTGTGGCTACTCCATTTCAAGAGTTAGGAATTGATTCATTTCGTATTCTTCAGATTATCAAAAAGTTGGAAGAAGATTTCGGAACTTTACCAAAAACTCTACTTTTTGAAAACTTTAATATTGGTGATTTGAGTTATTATTTCGTAGATAAGCATGAAGAGGTATTAAGGAAGAAGTTTAAGAAAGTAAATGAAGAGAAAGAGAGCCATACAATTACAGTTTCTAGAAAGGAATCAGTACATTCAGTCAAAGCAATCTCTAAAAAAGAAAATAACGAGTTAAATGACGCTTTACAAAAAACACCTATTCTAATATTAGAAAAAGAAATTCATAAAAATCCTGAGTTAGAGATACTAGTAAAAGAATTATTTAACCAGTATAAGAACGAAGGTTCTTCTTCAAGAGGAACTAGAAATATAGCTCCAAATCTCTTTATAGGTACAGAAAAAAAAGGTTATTTTAATTATAGTAGATGCAAAGACATCATATTAGTATATAGCTATACGGGACCCAAAGATTACTTACCTGTTATCACAGAAGAGATATATCAATATTGTAGTGATCGTAATTTTGAACTTAATCTTTTCACGGTTGATCTAATCGAAACGATTGGAGGAGTTCCATTTTCTGCTACACCGTTTGGTGTTT
This sequence comes from Aquimarina rhabdastrellae, assembly GCA_947387485.1. GTDB lineage: Bacteria > Bacteroidota > Bacteroidia > Flavobacteriales > Flavobacteriaceae > Aquimarina. The sequence continues at coordinate 43,174 of CANDNT010000024.1, read as the reverse complement.
TATCCAGAGTAAATGTAAAAGATTTTACGCTTCAGGGAAGTAAAATGCGTCGTTTACGTTATCAGGTATCAAAATTCGAAAGAACAGGAAAGTGCCGAACCGAAGAATATCAAAATGGTTCAGATCAAAACACAGATGAAAATATAGCCAAAATTATTGATGAATGGTGTGCTCCTCGTACAATGGTTAATCCATTAATTTATATGGTTAAAGAGGAAATTTTGTCAGGCAATTTAAGTGCTGAGCATAGACTTTTTTTAACCTACCTTGATGATGTTCTTCAGAATGTTATTCTTATTTCTAGGTTATCATCAGAAGAGAACGGGTATTTAATGGATTTGGAATTCTACCCAAAAGAAATGCCTTTGGGAGGATTAGAGTTTGCAATTGTTGAGATTCTCAAAATTTTAAAAGAGGAAGGACATGAAACGCTAAGTTTAGGAGGTACCTATGGTTGTAAATTGGCTCCTTCATCAAATGCAGACCTCGAATTAGACAAAACATTGGATTATTTGCGAGAACAAAATATTTTTAATGATGAAGGAAATTTGCAATTCAAAAACAAATTTAGGCCAGAACATATTACTGTGTTCCTTTCAAGATCTGTAAAAAGTAACCCTGATAATGTTACAGACATTATAATGATGATTGCAGATCCAACAAAGATGCAAACTTCGGATAAAGAGAATCATACTTTAATTGATGATATTACTCAAGAACTAAACTTGAGCAAAAAGAATATATCAAATAGTAATCAAGAATCTAATTTGATTAACCAAAATCATGGATTAGACAAATCCGGATGGATAATAGAAGGAAAAGAAAGATCAGAAACATTATTGCGCCATGGTTATAATCCTTTAAATATTCCTAATAACAATGTGACTTATGATTTGAAAACGGATTCCTGGGCACAATTAGAATTGCCTGCTATTCAAAATCAATCAAGTTTTTTATATGCTCAATTACAACAAGCGGTAGACCTGAATGAAGAATTAAAAAGAATTTTCCCTTTTTCATATTTTTCTCTAACTACAGCAGGTAGAACTGCAGAACGTGCTTTTTGTAAATCGTGGAGTAAAAAAGGAAAAGTACTTCAGAATTTACTTTTTCCTACTATGATTTTTAATCAGATAGAAAATGAATATACTCCCATAGAGTTACCACATCCGGAAGTATTCAAATTGGATTCGACCGAATTATATAAAGGAAATCTAAATTGGGAAAATCTTAAAACACAAGTAGAAAATGATTCTTCATCCATAGCCTTTGTTTTTATTGAAACTAATAACAATGCTGGTGGAGGAACTCCTGTTTCTTTAGAACATATTAAGAAAGTCAAAACTTTTCTTTCAGAATATAAAATACCTCTCGTATTTGATAGTACTCGAATCGTAGAAAACGCTTTATTTATTCTGGAAAATGAAAATGAATTTACTGGAAAAAATGTATGGGATGTTATTAAAGAAATGACCTCTTATGCCGATGCAATAATAGCAAGTCTTGCTAAGAATTTTTGTGTAGATAAGGGAGGACTAATTGGTACGAATGATGTTAAACTTTATAATAAAATTCAAAGTTTCATTCAGGAAGAAAGCCTCGGATTGGATGTAATAGATAAAAAAATTATAGCGCTATCCCTTTATAATAAAAACAAGATCCAAACTTTGGTGAGTAAGAGATTACAATCGGTACAAACCATCTGGAAAAAACTAAAACAACACGGGATTCCGGTTGTAGAACCAGCAGTTGGACATTGTATACTAATTGATGTTAAACAGATTACAGAATTTAAATCTTTTGATTATTCTGTAGCCTCATTTATATCCTGGTTGTATTTAACAACAGGTATTCGTGCAGGGGCTCATAATGTAGGAATGCAAAAGGATACAGAGATAAATGATCTTGTACGTTTGGCCATTCCAGTTGGTTTAAGAACCGAAGAAGCACAAGTAATTGCTGATAAATTAGTTGAGGCCTTCAAAGAAAAAAGCAATATTTCCGAAATCTTACCAGAAAACAATCAACCGGAAACCTTTGGTAATATACATACCAATTTTAAACTTAAAAAATATCATAATGTTTCCAGAAAAGTAGTTTCAACAATACTTAATACTGATAATGGAATAACGGATAAACAACTTAATGAAATAAATGCTGACTTAGAGAAAAGCGAAGTTGAAGTGGGTAGCGATGTAAAAAGTACTAAACTTTTACAAAATCGAGATATCGCTATTGTCGGTATGGCTGGACGTTACCCCAAGGCTAAAAATATGGACGATTTCTGGAGTAACTTGATTCAAGGAAGAGATTGTATAGAAGATATACCAGATACTCGTTTTGGACAACGTTCTCAGAATAAATTTTCTGAAAAATATAGAGGAGGATTCATAGATGATATTGACAAGTTTGATTCACTGTTTTTTAATATCTCACCCAGAGAAGCAGAATATCTTGATCCTCAGGAAAGACTTTTTCTGGAAGTAGCCTGGGAAACTATAGAAGACGCAGGGTATTATCCGGAAACATTGGTAGAAGAAAATACTCCTCGTAATATTGGAGTCTATGTAGGAGCTGTATGGACGCTTTATCAGGTACTTGGTACAGAAGAAAAATTAAAAGGGAATCTTGTAAGTCCTAGTTCACATTTATGGGGTATTGCCAATCGGGTATCATATGCTTTTAATCTTTCCGGACCCAGTTTGCCAATAGATACTGCGTGTTCTTCCAGTTTAAGTGCGCTCCACCTGGCTTGTGAAGCGATCTATAGAGGAGAATGTTCCGGGGCAATAGTAGGAGGAGTTAACCTTGATGTGCATCAAAGTAAAATAGATATTAACAAAGGTGGTGGAGCACTTTCAGAAGATGGAGTTTGCCGTACTTTTGGTAAGGGAGCTAATGGTTATGTTGCTGGAGAAGGTGTTGGAGCAGTCTTTATAAAACCTCTTGATAAGGCAGTAAATGACGGAGATAATATTTATGGTGTAATTAAAGGAACAGCCATTAATCACGGAGGAAAAACCAGTGGTTTCATGGTACCTAGCCCCAAATCACAAGCAAAAGTAATTAAAGAAGCATTAAAGAATGCAAAAGTTGATGCCAGAAGTATAGGGTATGTAGAAGCCCATGGAACAGGAACTGAACTGGGTGATCCTATTGAGATTTCTGGTTTGACCAGTGCTTTTGAAGAATATAATGTAGATAAACAGGAATGTCCGATAGGTTCGGTAAAAACTAATATAGGACATCTTGAAGCTGCAGCAGGTATTGTAGGATTACATAAGGTACTGTTGCAAATGAAATATAGAAAACATGTTCCTTCATTACATTCTTCGGAGTTAAATCCTTTTATTGATTTTAAAAACTCTCCTTTTTATGTTGAGCAATCAGTAAAAGAATGGAAACCAAAGATAATTGATGGTATACAACAGCCCCTGAGAGCAGGAATTAGTTCTTTTGGAGCAGGAGGAGCTAATGCGCATGTAATTATAGAAGAATACGCTACTCCAATCGAACAACAAAAAGATCAAACTCAAAAATTTGAAGAATACATATTTCCCCTTTCAGCAAGAAATGAAAATCAACTTCGTGAAACAGCGAATAGATTATTCTTGTTCATTCAAAAAGATCTGTTAGGAGAAGATAGACTTAGTTGTAAAGATATAGCACATACACTACAAATAGGCAGAAGATCCTTTGATCGTCGAGTGGTTATTATTGCAAAAACTAAAAAAGAACTGGTTCAGAAACTAACACTATTTGTTGAAGGTAAAAAAGATAATAGTATTCTGGTTGGTGAAGTAGAAAATAACCAAAATATTACTCGTTTATTAAGTCGTAAAGAAAAAGAAGAGTTTGTTAAGGTTTTATCTCAGAGTGGTGATTTAAGTAAGTTAGCCGAATTGTGGAGTGTTGGCTTTCTTGCGGATTGGCAAGGAATACAAGCATTGGAAAAAGGAGTGAAAATTTCTTTACCGACTTACCCTTTTGCAGATAAAAGACATTGGATATCTGATATGACAGAATCATCTAATATAACCATGCATTCTACTACAGCACTCCATCCATTAATTGATTCTAATGAGTCTACATTTGAAAAACAAGTGTTTAAGAAAACTTTTCATGACAGGGATTTCTTTATATACGATCATTTGGTATCAGAGATTCCAACTTTACCAGGAGTCGCTTATCTGGATTTCGCCAGAAAAGCAGGTGAGCTAGCTGCAGGAAGGAAGGTTCAAATGATTAAAAATATCCTTTGGTTAAGTCCTCTTACAGTAATAGATTCTAATCCCAGGGAAGTTTTTATAGAATTGAAACCAAACGGGAAATCCGTGAATTTTGAAGTGTTTAGCCTGGAAAAGGATAATGCAAAACAGGTATATTCGCAGGGAAAACTTTTATATGCAACACAGGAAGAGCTAAATGCCGAAGCCGAATATATTGATTTAGAAGAAATTCGTACTAGATGTTCAAAAGCAACACATGGAAAAGAGGCCTATCCACTTTTTAAGTCATTGGGATTAGATTTAGGGCCTAGCTTTCAGGTACTTCAGGATATTTTTAAAAATGATGAAGAAATATTGGGAGAACTCCTTATTCCGGATATAAGGAATAATGATTTTAATGAATATTTGCTACACCCTTCACTAGTTGATGGTTCTTTCCAGGCAGGTATGGCCGCGCAACTGGGAGAACAATCAGGAGAAATGTTTGTTCCATATTCTATAGGTGAAGTTGAGATTTTACAACCGCTAAAACAAAAATGTTTTAGTTACATCCAAAAAGTAGACGATCCTGGATCAAAGGTTTCTAAAGTAAATGTCTTTATTGTAGATGAAAATGGTTTAATACTCGTGAAAATTAGAGAATCCATTGGAGTTCCATTGGTAAGTGTACACGAAAAACCAGATCAAATTAAAGAGGAAGAGCAATATTCAAAATTATACTACTCACATGAATGGGAAAAATCTCTTTTAGATCAAGAAAAAATGTTGTCTAATGGATCTGATCCTATTTTACTTTTTGGACAAGATGAAAAACTCCAAAAGATTTATAAAGAGAGGTATAAGAAAGATGAGGATATTATATTGATCGAACCTGGAGATGCTTATAAGAAACTTGAAAACCATAGCTATAAAATCAATCCTCAAAACCCAGCAGATTTTAAGAAGCTTTTTGATGCTTTGAATAAAGATGCTATTAAAAAAATATGTTTCGCCTGGCCAATAAATATTGAGTTAAAAGAAGAAGACTATAACAAAGATTTTATTGAAAAATCTTTTACCAATAGCATATATTCTTTCCTTTTCCTATGCCAGTCATTAATAGAGCAAAAGCTTGATAATGTCCAATTGTTATATCTGTATTTAGGACAAATAAATGAAGTTCAACCCCATCATGAAGCTATAAATGGGTTTGTCAAAACCCTTCAGATGGAGCATCCAAGATTGCAGTGCAAGATTTTGGAAGTCCAACAATCAAAGAAATCTTATGATAAAATTCTGGATGTAGCCTTAACCGAATTACATGCTAACATATCCAACAGTGCAACAGTCCGTTATCAGGAAGAAGAACGGTATACCAGAAAAGTAAAAGAGTTCTCTCTACTTCAGGCAAAAGATTCTGATACCACAAATTTTGGTTTAAAAGAAAAGGGAGTCTACATTATTACCGGTGGAGCTGGAGGATTAGGATTGATATTTGCAGAATATTTAGCCACGCAGTGCAAAGCACGATTGGTACTTACAGGAAGATCGAAACTCTCTGATGACCGTAAAGCAAAGTTGGATATATTAACAAGAAAAGGAGCAGAAGTTTTGTATATCCCTGCAGATGTTTCTATAGCAACGGATGTTGAAAATCTGATTAATGAAACGAAATCAAAGTTTGGAAAAATTAACGGAATTATTCATAGTGCAGGTGTTTTAAGAGATTCATATATAAGGAATAAAACACGAGAAGAAATGGAAGCGGTTTTTGCTCCTAAAGTATATGGAACACTTAACTTGGATAAGTTAACAAAAGATGAGGAACTGGACTTTTTTGTAACATTTTCATCTCTCGCAGCAGTTGGAGGAAATGCCGGTCAGTGTGATTATTCATTTGCAAATCACTTTATGGATTCCTTTGCAGAAAAACGCAAAGTATTACAAGAAAAAGGAGAAAGATCAGGGGTAACGTTAAGTCTTAATTGGTCATTATGGGCAGATGGAGGAATGAAGTTGGATGAACAAACTGAAATTTTCTTTAAAAAGAATCTAGGGATAAAGCCTTTAAGTATAGAAACAGGTCTAGAAGCATTTGAAAAGGGACTTCATACAGGAAAAACTCAATACGTAGTATTAGAAGGGATACAGGAGAAGATAGAAAGAGCCTGGGGGATTAATGAAAATCAGGAATCTGAATCAATCAACTCCGAAAACTCATCGAATACTGAAAATCAAATAGATCAACAAGCAGATAAAGAATTATTTACGATAGTTCGCAACGCACTATCCGAAATCGTTATGGAGCTGTTGAAAGTAGATCCAGAAGATATTTCATATGATAAAATATTATTGGATTTAGGGTTTGATTCTATAGGGTTGACAACTTATGCCAACCGGATCAATGAACTTTATGAATTAGATATAACACCAGTATTATTTTTTGAATATCCCTCTCTTAAAGAAATAGCAGGATTCCTTTCCAGAGAACATAAAAATGAAGTACAGAGAACGCATAAAGTTTCAGGAAGTGATTCTTCTTCCCAAACAAGTAAAGAAGTTAGTCAACCTACAAAAGGAAAAGAGCAACATAGGGATTCGGAAAAAGATATATATAGTATTAATAAAGGGTGGAATATAAGCGACTTAGATTCACAATCTCAGATATCAAAAGTAGAACTATCAACAGAAAACCGTTTTATAAATCAACCCATCGCAATTGTCGGGATGAGTGGGGTGATGCCAGGATCTGAAAATCTGGAAAAATTCTGGGAAAATCTTGAAAATGAAAAGAACTTAATTACTGTAATTCCTGAAGATCGATGGAATTGGGAAGATTATGATGGAGATCCTTTTACAGAAAAGAATAAAACTAATTCTAAGTGGGGAGGATTTATGAGCGATATAGATAAATTTGACCCTTCGTTTTTTGGGATTTCACCAAGAGAAGCTGAAATGATGGATCCTCAGCAGCGAATATTTTTAGAAACCGTATGGAAAACCATAGAGGATTCAGGACATAAAATTTCTGATTTATCAGGAACCAAAACAGGATTGTTTGTTGGAGTTGCAACAAGAGATTATGCAGATTCATTAGTTGATAATCAAATTCCGTTAGATGGATATACTGCCTCAGGAAACTCCCATTCTGTATTGGTTAATCGAGTTTCTTTCCTATTAAATCTTAGAGGGCCAAGTGCTCCACTAGATACAGCATGTTCCAGCTCATTAATCGCAATTCATAGAGCAATAGAATCTATACATACAGGAAGTAGCGATATGGCGATAGTTGGAGGAGTTCAATTAATGCTTACACCCGCAGCATATGTTTCATTTGGGATGGCAGGTATGTTAAGTGGTGATGGTAAATGTAAAACTTTTGACAAAAATGCAAATGGATATGTAAGAGGAGAAGGTTCAGGAGCTATATTTCTTAAGCCTCTAGATAAAGCAGAAGCTGATAGAGATCATATTTATGCAGTTATTAAAGCTACTACAGAAAATCATGGAGGAAAAGTTACCATGCTTACAGCTCCTAACCCAGTTGCTCAAACAGACTTACTTGTAGAGGCTTATCAAAAAGCTCATATTGACCCTTCAACTGTAGGATATATTGAATGCCATGGTACTGGTACTAGTTTAGGAGATCCAATAGAAATTCAAGCTTTGAACAAAACGTTTTCAGAATTATATAAAAAATATAATAAAACTCCTGCAAAAATTCCTCATTGTGGATTATCCTCTGTAAAAACTAATATTGGTCACCTGGAAACAGCAGCAGGAATTGCTGGAGTGCTCAAAGTATTGTTATCTCTAAAACATAAAAAAATACCAGCAACACTTCATTTTAAAGAACTTAATCCATATATAAACCTTAAAGACAGTCCTCTATATATTGTAGATAAAACACAGGATTGGGAGACTGTAAAAGACAATGACAACAACCCATTGCCACGAAGAGCGGGAGTAAGTTCGTTTGGTTTTGGAGGAGCAAACTCACATATCGTTTTGGAAGAATACATTCCAAAAGAAAATCATACCGAAATTCAATCAGATAAACCGCATATCATTGTACTTTCAGCAAAAACGGAAGATCAACTAAAAGCCTATGCTCAATTATTATATAACCATATAGAAAAACATAATGTTAATCTTGTAGACCTTGCTTTTACACTTCAGGTAGGAAGAGATGAGATGGAGGAACGATTAGGACTCGTAATAAATTCAAGAGAAGAACTTAAAGAGAAACTTTCGGATTACCTGAGTCAAAAAGAAAATATAAAAGATGTTTTCTATAGTAAAGTTAAAAAAAATAGTGCAGCAGCTGTTGATACTAAAGAGGATATCGAATTCTCAGAAAAACAAATAGATAAGTACATTAATGATAAGAATTATAGTAGGCTGGCAGAAGCTTGGGTAGTGGGTGGCAATATAGATTGGGTACAACTTTACCATGAGGTAGACCCAAGACGAATTAGTTTACCAACATATCCTTTTGCCAGGGAGAGATACTGGTTTAATTTGGCAGATAGCGAAAAATCAAAATCTCAGGGAGAGTTTGAAAAACTGCACCCATTGTTGCACTATAATTCTTCGACATTGAGTCAGCAGTGTTATACGTCTGTTTTCAGTAATAAGGAAATTTTTGTAAAAGATCATAAGATACAAGAGCAAAATGTTATGCCTTTTACTTCTTATTTAGAAATGGCATATGCAGCAGTAAACAATGCAATGCCGGAACTTAGTGAAAATACTTCTTTAGAAATACAAAATACTTCTTGGGAACATTTACTTACTATAAAAGATGATAAAGAAGTCCATATATCTCTCTATGAAAATAAGAATAATGCGGTTGACTTTGAGATTTATAGTGTAGAAGAAGAAAAAGAAATAATTCATTGCCATGGAGAAGTTACAGTAAAAGAAAATCAAACTTCGACAACAATGGATATAGCTCAACTCAAAAATCATTTTGCAAGTGAACCAATTAATTCAGAAGAGGTTTATCAGGTTTTGGAACGCATGGATATGGGTTATGGATCCAGTCTTAAAGGAATAAAAAACTTTTATAAAGGAGACGATCAGATTTTGGCTGAATTAAGTTTTCCTGAAACTATCGAAGATTATACCCTTCATCCTGGTCTTCTGGAAAACTCATTACAATTGGCAATAAGTTTGTTGACTGATTTGAATCCACAACTTAACGAACCCATAATACCGGTTCAGTTAGGAGCTTTGAAATTATATTCTCCTTGTCAAAAAGAAATGTATGCCTGGGTACGATATTCAAAAGGAAGCAAACCAGAAGATGATATAGTGAATATAGATATTGATCTTACCAAAGTATCAGGAGAGGTATGTATTAAAATAAAATCTCTGATATTCAACACTACTGCACATAAGCAATCAATCAAGGAATCTTATAAGGATTTTGAAATGCTTATAAACGCTATACAAAACAATAATTCAAACGAGGTAGTATATAGAGAAATAGAAGATACTAATATTAGTTTTGATCAATTATTAAAGGATGTTTACTAAAGGAAAAATAAAGTCATGATAGCAATCGACAATATATTAGAAAAAATTGTTTCGAAGAAAATAGAAAAAAAAGAAGCTTTAAAGTTCTTTGAAGAATTACCCGAAAATGAGAAAAGTTATTTGGTTTCTAAACTAAAAGCACATTTATCAAGTAAAGTAAACCCCTTTGATAATAATGTTTCTGATAAAAAAGAAAAGGTACTCAAAGCAGTGACCGAACTTCAGTTAAATGAAGAACATAAAAATTTTATTGATCAGATTGCGCAGAAGCTGGAAAAATTAGCACCAAAGTCCAAAGAAAATGCATCTGAATGTCAAACATATTTTGTAGATCAAAGAAGAACTGGAGGATTGAAAAAAGCGTTAAAATGTTTACAATTTCAGTTAACTTACAGTAAAGGTGATGGGGCATATCTTTATGATATTGATGGAAATAAATATATTGATATAGCTGGTGATAACGGTGTTAACTTATTTGGTCATCAACCAAGCTTCATAAAAGAGGCTATAACAAAACGGCTAGAAAAAGGATATCCATTAGTAGGTTATACAGAAGAACTTGCACAAGTGACCAAACTTTTTAGTGAACTTACAGGACATGAAAGGGTTCTTTTTACCCAATCTGGTACTGAGGCAGTTATGTGGGCAGTACGGATAGCACGTGCAGCTACCCAAAAGAAAAAGATAGTAATTTTTGAAGGAGCATATCATGGGTTATCAGATGCGGTATTAGCAGCCAAAGATCAGTTTGGTAATAGTATAGCAATGGGATTGGGAATGGTTCAGGAATTTGCTGAAGAGTTAATTGTTTTGGATTATGGTAATATGGAAGCGCTCAATATCATAGAAGATAGAGCGCACGAAATTGCTGGAATTCTAGTGGAACCCGTACAATCCAGAAATCCAAGTAATCAGCCTATTGAATTCCTAAAAGAGGTACGTAAGTTAACTCTTGAGAAAAACATTCTGTTGATAATGGATGAAATGATTACAGGATTTAGGGCTTCAAGTGGTGGAGTACAGGAGCTATGGAAGATTAAAGGAGACCTTGCTACTTATGGAAAAGTTCCCGCAGGAGGAACACCTTCAGGAATGATTGCAGGGTTTACCAAATATATGAATTATGTAGACGGAGGAGCATTTGACTATGATGATGATTCGATGCCAAGTGTTAAAAAGACACTTATGGCTGGAACTCATACAAGAAACCCAATCAAACTGGCAGCAACACTAGCAATACTCCTTGAATTCAAAAAAAGGAACTCAACTTCAGAAAATAAAATTGACGAGTCAAATTCAGATTTCTTACATGAATTGAATGAAAAGACGAGACATATGTGCGAAGAACTGAATTCTTTTTTTAAGACCAAAAATGTACCATTGATTATTGAATATTTCAGCTCATTATTCAGATTCAAATTTTTGGATGATCCAAACGGAGTAGTAAGAGAACTGGTTTTTATTTTGATGAGAATGAATGGTGTTGAAACCAGTCCTTCGGGGAATTGTTTTTTAACATTAGCTCATTCTGAAAAAGATATTAAATCCATAATTAGAATTATAAAGAAAAGCATCGATACACTATTAAAGCAAAACTTCTTTTATGTTGATGATAGTAGCCAGGAGGATAAATTAGAAGAAGAAATTATTTTAAAAACATTTGATAACCAGTTCGATGATAAAGAACAGGAGGAAGAGCTTCAAAAATATGATCAAATAGAAAAATTAAGAGAATTAATTATAGCCGATTTGAATAATTTTCAAGAAAAAGGAGTAACGATATGACAGTAGCAACAACTCAAAATGTATTACAAGAGATCATAACTATCTTTGAAATAACATTAAGACTCCCTGCTGGGAAATTAGATCCAAATGCTAATTTTGAGGATTTTGGTATTGATTCTATAATTTCAATGGAATTGATAAATAAAATATCCAGAAAATTTAATATTACGCTATCCCCTTCAAAATTTGTCAATGTTAATACAACAAAAGAACTAGCCGATTTGTTGGAAGAGGAAATGGTTAGTGTTAAGGAGGATACAATTAACAATACACCGAATACAAATAATTTTTCAGAAACGAAGAAAAAAATAAAAATCCAAAACCAGGTAATCGAAAAAAACAGACAGGTTAATTCTACTAGAAGACGTACGTCCAAAGGGAGAAGGTCTACCAGAGAATCTTATGATAGGTTATTACATTTTATAGATCAAAAATATAATATAGATCTGTCAAAACGTTCGTTTAGATCGATTGATGAAATTATTGATGTTTTATTATTCGATCATACTGATGACTTGATACATTATTATAATAATGTTGATCAAAATAATGAGCGTAGTATCCTTGAAAAAGAAAATACAATTAGACCGTCATCTCAATCCTGTGATGTGGCAATTGTAGGTCTTAGCTGTAATTTCCCAGATGCTCCCAATGTTCAAACATTTTGGAAAAACCTTGTTGATGGGAAAAATAGTATTAAAGAAATTTCAAAGTCAAGATGGAACTGGGAAGATTATTATCAGGAGTCAGTATCTCCTGGAAAAACAGTATCAAAATGGGGAGCAATGATCAATGATATTGATCGTTTTGATCCGAGATTTTTTGACATTGAGCCAGAAGAAGCAGCATTGATTGATCCTCAGGAAAGATTATTAATACAAGAAGTTTATAAAGCATTTCAGGATGCAGGTATAGGATCCAAAAAAATGGCTGGATCTGATACTGCAGTGTATGTTGCATACGAGTATTCAGAATATGAAAATTACTTAAGAAAAAACATAAATAAAATACCTGTAGGTAAATATGGACCGATTTTCAGTTCTTCAAGCCCTACGTATTATCTGGCAAACAGACTCTCATTTTTGTTTGACTTTTATGGTCCCAGTGAATCCATAAATGTAAATTGTGCGGGATCTGCAGTAGCAATCAATAGAGCCTATTATTCATTACTTAACAATGAGTGTAATACGGCTGTTGTAGGAGGTGCATCTCTAAATTTATTTGCAGATGATTACGTTTCATTGTCACAATATGGTATGTTATCACCAACAGGAACTTGTGATGTTTTTGATGATGAAGCTAATGGTTTTACACGTGGAGAAGGAGTTGCAGCAGTTGTCTTAAAAAGATTGGATGATGCCAAAAGAGATAATAACAGAATTTATGGTGTTATTAAGACGAGTCATCAAAGTAATAGAGGTAATGCCAGATTTTTATCAGAAGTAAAACATGAAGCAATTACTAATGTTATAACTAAGAGTTATCAAAAAGCCTCAATAGATCCAGAATCAATAAACTATATTGAAGTTGATGGATATGCAACAAAATGGGGGGATTCATTTGAGTACGAAGGAATTAAAAATGTATTTAAAGAATATAAATCAAATGAAAAAAAATGTGCTTTAGGTAGTGTAAAAGGAAATATCGGAAACCTGGAGGCTGTTAGTGGATTGGCTAGTTTTATCAAACTTACACTTTCTTTATATCATAAAAAGTTTCCGAGGACCATATCAGGAAAAAAAATAAATACTTTTCTGGATATCGATAACCCTTCTCATCCATTATATATTGCTAATAAGGAGTTAACGTTTGACACATTACGCAAACAGAAAGATACTCCAATCAGAGCAGGACTTAATTCTTTTGCTGATAGTGGGGTGAATTTACATATCGTTTTGGAAGAGTATCTGGTTAAAGAACAAGTACCCAAAACAGAAATAGCAACGCAATTATTTATTCTTTCTGCCAAAGATGAAGAACGTTTGAATGAATACATTGATACTTATATAGATTACCTATCTAACAAAAAAACGAATAAACCTTTTGAAAATTTGATCTATACGTTACAGGTAGGTCGCGATGCTCTGGAAGAAAGATTGGCAATAACAGCTTCCTCTCATCAGGATTTACTCGAAAAATTGATGGTAGTCAAAAATTCTGATAAAAAAGCAGGGTTAGAAGAAGAAGGTATTTTTTATGGAAACATCAATCTTCATAAAGAAAACGGTATAATTAAGATATTAACAAAATATATGATAGATACCATGGTCAATCAAAGCCTTGAAGCTTCGCAATGGCAGCAACTTGCCCAATTGTGGATCAGTGGCCTTACGATTGATTGGGCTATAGTCTGGAAAAACAAAAACACAAAACCTATATCTCTACCAGATTATCCTTTTGCAAAGGAAAGATATTGGGTCGATATTAATTCCATAGAAAAATCAAATCCCGAAACAGAAGAGATATCAGGTAATAATGAAAAAGCAATTAACCAACCTGTAAATGATCAAGATGTACAAGTCGAATGGTTTTTTTATGTAGATGAAAGTAAAGTAAATAAAAATAAAACCCTAAAGCCAACAGAAATCATTAATCTTTTTTTGAAGCAGGAGATAGCTCTGCAAATAAAAAAACCAATAGAAAAAATATCAGAGAATATTAATTTTTTAGATCTCGGGATGAATTCTATAGGGTTGATAACCATGATCGCACAGGTTAATGCATTATTAGAAATTAATATTTCTCCAGCAATATTATTCAATAATTCTGATGTAAAAACCCTGACTAAGTTTTTAATAGAAAGCCATATAGAAAAGGTAGAAAAGATACGGGTGACTAATGATAAGGAAATCATAGAAAAAAGTATTTCAGAAAGAAATCTTACCTCTAAAAAAACAAATGTAGATACAACTGCATTTAAACGTAAAACATTGGTTCCTATGCAAGAAAAAGGAACAAATAGACCGATTTTTGCAGTCCCTGGAGCAGATGGTAATGTGATTACGTTGCAGCATTTGATTTCTGCCTTAGGAGAAACACAACCATTTTATGGGCTGGAGTCTGTTGGGATTGTAGGAGAAAATCCCATTTTTGATAGTGTTGAAGCTATTGCTAAAGCTAATATAGAGGCTATTCAAGAAATACAGCCCAAAGGACCTTATCGTTTACTTGGATTTTCTAATGGAGGTACAATTGTATATGAAATGGCAAGGATTTTATTGAATAAAAAAGAAACATTAGAAACTTTAATCTTCGTGGATTGTATGGCTCCTACAGTTGAAAATGGACATATGATTGATGATCTGGTAGAAGGGATTAAATCTATCTTTATAAATTCATCTGGTGATAATGTTATACTAGATGCTGACCAATTGAAAGAAGTTCCCGAAAACGAAATTGTAGATTACATATACGAAAACATCAAAGATTTAGGGTTTAACTTTCCAAAAGAACAGCTGGCAACAAGTATTTATACAACTATTGCCAATGATAGATTTTGTCGAGCATATGAACCTGAAAAACTACCAAAAGAAGTAGATGTATTACTTCTTAAAGCAACAGATGGTTATATGGATGAATATAAAAATGCTCCAGAAGATTATGGTTGGAATGAATTGCTTCAGAAACCGGTTTTTACGGATCCGATTAAAGCGGATCATTTCTCAATAATTGATCAAAGTAATAGCAAAATAATTGCTAAAAGAATAAATGATTTTATCAATAAGAAAGTACCAAAAGAATCTTTAGAAAGCTTACAAGTACTTTAAAAGGACTAGTGAATATTAAAATAAATACTATAATGATAATTTATTACTGGTATAAATAAAGGATTAAGAAATTGTTTATTGTTTAAAAATGTTATAAACCCAATTATGAACAACGAGCCAAAATTTAAAATAGGTTTTTTAGGTAATGTTACACAGCTAGTTCTAAAAAAACGACTGATCGTTTGGTTAACTTTTATAGCTATGACAGTATTTACATTTTTTGGAATATCAAAGACCAAATTTGATATGACCATAGAAGGTTGGTTTCCAGAAGATGACCCAGTATTGGTAGCGATGGATGAATTTAAATCCGAATTTGGAAGTAATGAAGGAGTTTATATAGGATATAAGCCTATAGATGGAGATGTGTTTTCAGCTAAATCCTTAGAGATAATCAAGAAAATACGAGAAGATATCCTGGATGTAAAAAACAATAATGATTCTACTACATTGAAGCATATTGTTAAAGTTAATACACTTGTAAATGCTTCGGTTTTAAAAGCAGAAGGAGATGTATTGGTTTCTAGAAAACTTGTAGGAGATAATATTCCAACGACGAAGGAAGAGATTGAAAATATTCGTAAGCTAGCACAATCTCAAAAATCATTTCCGTTACTTTTCTTTTCAAAAGATATGAAATATGGAGGAATACTCATTCAAACCGATTTTGGAACGGAACCCTTAGAAGAAGAATCAGATATCGACGAAGAAGAGATTGAAGATTTAATCGATATGGATGAGATGGTTGAAGTTGATATGACTGAAATTCAAAAAAATGAGCAAAGACCTCGTTTTAAGAGAGCAAACCTAAATGAGTTGGTACCTTTTATGGAAGAAATCAATACCATACTTGATAAACCTGAATATAAGAAGCATTTCGAATATTACGCAGTAGGAAATGCACCTCTTGCTTATGAACAACAATCAATAGCTTTGAAAGAAGCAGGTCCTATTTATATAGGACTCTTGTTGATAATATCTGTTTTATTATGGTTTTTTATTCGCTCATTCAGTGCTGTAGTATGGTCACTTTTGATTGTGATTATAAGTGCGGTATGGACTATTGGTTTGGCAGGCTGGATGGGAATCGAAGTAACGGTCTTTTTAATGTTAACGATTATGTTGATTTTAACTGTGGGAGTATGTGATGCCGCACATATATTTTCGGGTTATGTATATTTTCGTAATGAAGGTAATGATAGAAAAACATCCATACAAAAGGTGTTTAAATCTACAAATAAAGCTATAGTTTTAACGGCATTTACCAATATAATTGGTATGCTAGCCTGTTTCCTAATTCCAATCCCTCGTATTCAGGTCTTTGGTATTATGTCAGCAGCAGGAGTAGCTTTTGCCTGTATTCTTACCATATTCTTTTTACCATTATTATTGGATGTATGGGCACCTGGAAGAGAAAATACTGAACAAAAAAAGAAGTTCAGATTATCTACAGGTAAATATTTACCTAATTTTTCTCTTTTACTACAAAAAAAATTAAGTAATGTTTTATCATTAGTACAAAAGAATCCTATTAGTATTATTATGTTATTTCTATTGGTCTTAGGAATAAATATTTATGGTGTAACGATACTTAAGGTAGATACTAATATTGCTAATCAATTTGTTGAAGGTAATCCATATAGAGAATCTGCTAATATTATTGATAAGAAGTTAATGGGAAGTCTTAATATGGAGATTTTTTTAGATCTATCTAAAACCAATGCTTTTGAAAATCCATCAGTTTTGAATACGATTGATAAGTTACAACGGAAGTTAGAAACAAAATATGAAGATGTTGTAGTTAGAACATCATCTCTAGTAGAAGTTGTGAAAAAAGCTAATAAAACATTGAATGAAGAGAGAGAGGATATGTATACTATCCCGAAAAGTCAGAGTGCTTTATCTCAGACCCTTTTTCTTTTTAATCTTGCAAATCCTGAAGATCGTAGAAAACAAGTTTCTGATAACTATAGCAAATCTCACATTTCTGTACAATTATATAATGTAGGCTCTCTCAAATACTTAGGGATTTACGAAAATATGCAAAAAGATATAGATGAGATGGTATCAATTCTCAAACAAGAATACCCGGATACAAAAGTGTCTATAACAGGTGCGCTTCCAATGAATATGAGATTTGTACAGGTTATAGCAAGTAATGGTTTGCAAGATATTATAATGGTTTTAATTGTAGTAACGATAGTACTAATTTTTGTTTTTGGATCTATGCAAGGAGGATTAATAGCAATTATTCCTAATCTTATTCCATCAATGTTGACTTTAGGATTATTAGGTTTAACAGGGCGTTCTGTAGATATAGATATTTTATTGTTACTTCCAGTAGTTGTGGGTATTTCTGTAGATGATACGGTACATTTTATAAGTCATTATCGTGATAAAGTAAGATTAGATGGAGATATAAAAAAGGCTTTATATCATACCATCAAAGAAGTGGGACAGGCTGTCACATTTACGAGTTTGATTTTGGGACTTGGCTTCGGAATATTATCCTTTTCTGCAATGGAAGGAACCGCTAATGTAGGGAAATTCGGTTCATTAGCAATCTTTTCAGCTTTGATGTGTGATCTTTTTTTGTTACCAGCATTAATCCTGGTTTTCAAACCAAAATTTCAGAAGAAAGAAAAACTTCAAAGAAAAATGGCTGTGTAATATAATCAACATCTCAATACCGTAACATTACAATAGTGTAATTCCATATTAAGTAAGTATGAATGGAAAATCATTTTGGTCAATTGATAAACAGAAGAACAAGTAAAACAGCTGGTATTTTATATATTATAATTGTTATTTGTGGGATTTTCAGTATCCTATATGTTCCATCTAAAGTTTTTACCAGCCAAAATGCGATAATAATAATTGATAACCTTAGAGAATTTAATGTATTATTCCGTGTAGGCTTGTTTTGCGATACAATTGTTTTTTTATGTGAAACAGGGCTTGCGGTACTTCTATATAAACTTTTTAGACAAGTAAATCAGGTACTCTCTATGATGATGGCTATATACAGAATAATGATGTCATGCATTATGGCGGTTAACCTTTTAAACTACATTTTGATTTTAATCTTGTTGACTAAAGAGCAATATCAGGATAAATTAGGTACAGATTATTTAGGTGAATTGATTATGCTCTTTATAGATATACATAAACATGGAGAATATATATGGAGTATTTTTTTTGGAATCCACTTGATTCTGTTAGGATACTTAATATTTAAGTCAAAAGTTGTTCCTCAAATTTTCGGAGTGTTAATAATGATAGGATGTGTAGGTCATTTAATGGAAAGTTTTAGTAATATCCATTTAATTCACAATGAGATATTATCTGTTATCATCTCGATGTTACTTTTGATATCATTTATTGGAGAAATTTCCTTTTTCTTATGGCTTTTGTTCAAAGGGAATAAAAAAATAACAATGCCTTACTCTGATAGATTAGATTTAACTATTTGAGATTAATTGTATAAGATTGATTAATACTAACCAAAATTTCCATCCAAAATAAATTTGTTTCAACTTAAACGAATAAATAATGAAAAAAAATCAAATTGTTTTATTGGTTATTATAACCGTCTTTGTATCCTCATTTTCAACAGAAATATCATTATCTCAATCTGCAAAAGATATTATGGTAAAGGTGAAAAAGGTAGCCAAAGAATCTTTTAGTACTTCTATACAAAGAATAAAACTGTCCTCTTGTAAGTATACAGTATCAAATAAAAGAATTGTATGTAAAGAAGAAGCTAGAAATAAGTTATTAGAAAGTATTGCTAAAAATTATGGAGATAATGACCAAGATAGTCGTTCGGTTTCTATTATAATCGATCCCAAAAAAGAGCAAGGAGTTGGAATGTTAACTTATGAATATGGAGAGTTAGGAAAAGATAATGACAGTTGGATTTATTTACCCGAGCTGAGTAAAGTTAAACGACTGGCTTCAAATAAAGATAGTAATGATAATGGTGGTAGTTTTTTTGGATCTGAATTTTCTCTGGAAGATATGGAAGATCTGAAAATTGATGAATATACGTTCAAGATTTTAGGAGAAGAAAATTATAAAGGGCGTGATACATGGGTAATTGAATATATTCCAACAGCTGAAAGAGCAAAAAAATCAAAATACAGTAAAACAGTATCCTGGATAGATAAAGAGAGATACATTAGTTTAAAGAAAAATTTATATGTCAGAGGAGACCACTATAAACAATTAACAATGTCTAAAGTTGAAAAAATTGATGATGTTTGGGTGGCAAGAAAGTTAACTATGAATAACCTTGATACTAAAACAATAAGTATTATGAAAATGGTATCAGTAGCATTTAATCAGGAAGTTTCTGATGAATTTTTAACACCTAGAACTTTAGAAGATTATACTTTTAGGGAGCGCAACCTAACAAGATTAAGAAATAATTTAAAGTAAGCGTACTTTGGCTATAAAAAAGAGTATACAAAAAATTACTACTAGTTCACTCAATTTTATAATCAAATACTATAAAACAACAAGAAGAAAGAGTAATAAACAAGTTCCATAAAATAAATTTTGTATAGGATAGACGCTATATAGATGATTATAACGCTATGATTTTAAGCTTTTTATTATAAACTTCCATTATCGGAACTAAGAAAAGAACAAAGGATAAACTCTGATTCTTTGTTTGTAATTCTCTCATTATTAATTACTAAAATTTAAACGTGTGAAATATTCAAACAATGAGGAGCAGTTTGATGCTATTGTCGTTGGTTCTGGGACTTGTGGAGCCACACTAGCAAGAGAGTTGAGTGCTCAAAATAAAAAGGTACTAATTCTTGAACGAGGAGGAAACGCACCTCTCAAAGAATCATTGATGGGGTATGCCAAAATTTCTAATGAAATTAAGGTAACGGATAAACTAAAGGACTTGCGTGCCTTTACCACTGGAGGAACTACTGCAATGTATCTTGCTGTAGCTGATCCACCACCATTAGAAACTTTTCAAAATCTGGGGATAAATCTTACCAAAGATTTTGCACAGGTACAAAAAGAGATTCCAATTGCTGAGATAAAAGATGGACTTATAGGAAAGCAGGCAAAAAGGCTTGGAGAAAGTGCAAGACAATTGGGATATGATTGGAAAAAGAAACTAATGATGATAGATCAATCTAGGTTTAACCAGAAAAATTATTACGAAGTAAAATGGAAAGCTAGATCATATATCGAAGAAGCTCTAAAAAATGGAGCTAAGCTGACTAATCAAGCAATGGTTGAAAAGGTTATTTATAAAGGTAACAAGGCTATTGGTGTAGAATATACCTTAGGTAAAAAAAAGAAAATATATAAAGCCTATGGAGAAAAAATAATTCTTTCAGCAGGTTCTTTGGCAACTCCAATTATTTTGAAGAATAGTGGAGTCAAAAATGTAGTAGATCATGGTTTTTATATTAATCCTAGTATTGGTTTGATAGGTTCTGTTCCAGGACTTTCCTCAGGAGAAAATTTTTGTGGTTGCATGGGAAGTAAAATAAATGATGAAATAGAACTGTTAGATGCTAATTTCCATCGTTTTCTCTTTAATGTTGGGATGATGGTTTCTGCTAAACCTTTACGAATACCATCTTACTCAAAACATATAGGTATAACAGTAAAAGTTAATGAACCTGTAGGAGGACAACTTACAGAAAATGGAAAGTATATTAAAAATCTTACTGAAGAGGATCATAGGAAACTGAATAAAGGACTTGAAACTGCTAATGAAATTTTAAAGAATACTGGAGCTAGAAAAATCTTTAAAACAAGCCTTATATCAGGAGGAGCCTTAGGAACGATTAAAATCAATAGGCATATAGATGAAAATCTTCAAACTGAATATAATAACTTATATGTATGCGATGGTTCAGTTTTACCTGATAATGATAGGGTAACACCAACTCTTACTTTAGTATGTCTAGCAAAATATCTTTCTAGGCATTTGATAGCTTCTTAAAAAAACAACTAAATAAGCTCAAAACTAACAGTTTTGAGATATACCATAAAAAAATAAATAAAATGGAAAATTCTAATAAAAATAAGACCAATGGTTTTTTATTGGTATTAACGCTTTTAGGCATCGCATTTGGAGTTGCAGCTCCTTTTATATGGAATAAATTTATAGATGGGCAATCAAGGATTATAACTTTGGTTTTGACTGAAGTATTCTTACTGATATTTATTTTACTTTCGATACATTCTCTTTGGAAAAAATCTGGATCTGGTCAATGGAAATTAAAATCAGATAAAAAACAAATGAAAGTGTATACCTTAAAAGTACCTGGAGAGACTTGGTTAAAAATTAAAATTATAGGAAGATTAAGTGCTAGATTGGCAAGTATTTTAACACTTATGCGTAACCCTGATGCTGCTGCAGATGTAGGAATGTTTGATTCACATTATCTTGAGGGGTCAGATCCAGTAAAGGATGGTATAGATCCAAAATTGGTTTATTATACTTTCAAGCAAAAGCTATTTCCTCCTTTTAAACATCGAGAATTTGTTGTAAGGTCCGAGTTTTCACAAGATCCAATAAGTAAAGAAATGAAATTTAATTTTGTTGGTGTACCTGATAAACTTCCAATTGACAAACGTTATCATAGAGTCACTAAAATGCATAACAAATGGAGATATACACCTTTGGAAAATGGAGAGGTTGAATATGAGTTTATTTACGATGCTGTTGATCCAGGAGGTTATTTTCCTTATGCTTTAGCCAATTGGTTGATCCCAAGTATGCTACCTTATGCGTTTGCAAAAATGCCGAAAATATTAAATAAAGAAAAGTATCGTGATGCCCAGGTTGATTACGTTCTTGAAGTAGAGGAACATGCAGAAATAATGGCGTAGAAGAAGTAACATAACCTGTAAATTAAATAAGACTAACATTAAGAATTCTAATAATCCTTTTCTGGATAGTTTGGTATTAAGGTTATTGATACCTTAATATGTTTCCTAGATAATATAATAATTATTGAAGCCTACCATAGACGCTTTGTTATACTCAATTAACAGAAGTTATTTCCGGTCAGGCCAGAAAGCTTATTTTCCAAAATTTAATGATTTTAATATAATGAATAAAGTATCTGAAAACCGAACGTATAGCTTAAACTTACCACATATGCTATGGGATGGTCTGTCCGAAAACTGGCTAATGAAAGAATTGGGAGACGTACATTGGACAATGATATCAAAAGGGTTAGGTGCAGAATCGGGGCAATTGTTTGATAGCAATGGAAATAGACTATACGCTAGCTTTGTTCGAATAAAATGGGAATCCGATAGTTGTTTAGGTAAATTTACTGAAAATGAGGAATTAAAGATTGAAAGTGAATTATCTAGGTATGGTAATAAGATGTTTTTTAGTAAAGGACAAGTGTTAGGAGATGATAAAAAAATGAGAACAGAGTTGATGACTGTTTTTTCCTCTAGAAATTCTGGAAATAACCAAAAATTGGAAAAAGGAGCACCTCTAAATGTAAATCATAAAAACATCATCGTTCACGATAAACTTCCTAAAGTTGCAAAAGATTTTTTTAAAGTAAAATCCTGTTTTTTTCAATCTGATAAAAATGAGGAGAATAAAGAAGGATCCAAAATAACATTAAATAAAGAATCATTTGATATTATTTTGGATGACAAACCTTTATTTCAAAAAAGATATCAGATAGATTCTTATGAAGATATTAATGGTGTTGGACTTTTATATTTTGCTTCATACCCTAAAATAAGTGATAAATGTGAATTGAATTTTATTCATGAAAAATACATTGGAGAAATAGATAATTATAATTGGGCAAAAGATAGTTTTACCATTGCCAGAGATATACATTATTTTGCAAATGCAAATGCAGATGAACAATTAATATATAATCTGGACCATTTTTCTTTCTTGGATAAGAATACAGTTAAACTAAGTTCTTCCTTAGTACGAGAAAAAGACGGAATGTTGATGGCAAAAATATTTACAATCAAAAAAGTATTAAAACCATTAATAATAGGAAGTGAAAGAGATATAAAAAGGTCAGGAGAAATAAAATCTACTAATAAAAATATTACTTATGAAAAGACAGTATCTATACCTCAAGAAAACTCTCTGATACCAACTCAAAATATTATAATTGCAAGTAATGTTAGTAAAGAACAATTAGGCCAAGGTATAATTAACTTTTTTTCCAAGATTTTAGAAAATAATGAGATAACGTTACATACTGATCTTAGAAAACATGGAGTAGAATCAATTGTTTATACAGAACTTTCGGAGTATCTCAATCTGGAATATGATTTAAAAACGAACCCAAGTATGTTTTATGGGTTATTTTCGGTAGAAGATATTACGTCATATATACTTTCGGATAATGATTCACATAATCAAAAAGAAAATAACAAAATTATAAAAAAAGAAGAAAGTTTTTCCAATTCTGAGGACATAGCTATTATAGGAGTTTCATTAAAAGTTCCTGGAGCCAATAATAAAGAAGAATTTTGGGAAAATTTGGTGAATGGAAATACACATATCACAAAGACTCCTAAAGAAAGGTGGGATTGGCCAGAAAATATTGATATAAATGGTATTCATAAAGGAATCAATTATGGAGGATATATAAAAGGTATCGATAAATTTGATGCATCTTTTTTCGAAATATCTCCTCGTGAAGCAAAATTAATAGATCCTCAGCAAAGAATTCTTCTTGAATTAACTTGGGAATTAATAGAAAACTCAGGATATAAACCTTCATTACTAAAAAAGAGTAAAACAGGTGTTTTTATAGGTGCTAGCGGTAGTGACTATGAAACTTTATTACATAAAAATTCTGAAATCAAGGAGTTTTCGGCTACAGGAACGGCGATGGCAATGCTCTCAAACAGAATTTCATATTTTTATGACCTTGATGGTCCAAGTATAACTATTGATACAGCTTGTTCTTCATCTTTGGTGGCTATTAATAATGCAGTAGTAGCGATTCAGCAAAACCAATGTGAACAAGCTATAGTTGGTGGAATTCATCTTATGTGTGAACCAACAAAGTCTATCGCATACAAAGAATCCAATATGCTTAGTGTAGATGGTAGATGCTATACTTTTGATGAAAGAGCTAATGGATATGTACGAGGTGAAGGAGCAGTATTACTTCTTTTAAAACCGTTATCAAAAGCAATATTCGATAATGATAATGTACTAGGATTAATTAAAAGTACAGCGGTTAATCACGGAGGTTATTCTGGAGGAGTAACAGTTCCTAATCCAAATAAACAAAAACAACTCATTGAAGAAGCTTACAGAAAAGCAAAAATAGATATAAAAAACGTATCATATATAGAAGCACATGGTACAGGAACTAGTTTGGGAGATCCTATAGAAATTTTAGGGTTGACTAAAGCTTTTCAATCATTACAAGATCAAAAAGATAAAGAAGATATACCTTGGTGTGGAATAGGATCTATAAAAACCAATATAGGTCATTTAGAAGCAGCATCTGGAATTGCTGGACTACTCAAGGTAGTTATGGCAATGAGACATAATTATTTGCCAGCAACCCAGAATTTTAAAAACATAAATAACAAAATTGAAATAGAGAAAAAGCCTTTTCATATCCTAGAAAAAGGGATGGAATGGTTACCTAATGAAAATGAAACAACTGTAATTGCAGGAGTAAGTAGTTTTGGTATTGGTGGAGCAAATGCACATGTAGTTGTTGAGTCGTATGAAAATATTGAGAAAGAGAATACCAAAGTAATTGATGGTCCACATTTATTCTTATTATCGGCAAGACGTGAAGAAATACTGAAGGTTTATGCAAAAAACATATTAGATTATGTGATACAGAACCCAGCTATAGCTCCATATCAATTAGCATATACTTTACATACTACCAAAGAGGAAATGGGACATAGATTGGCTTTTCCATATCATACCCTGGAAGATATCAAAAGATGCTTGAAAAACTTTTTGGAAGGAACTTCTCAATCTAATATTTATTTAGGACATATTAAAAAATCAAAACTCGATGAACTAGAAAATAATAAAGTTAGTATTGATAGTTTTGATTTAAAGTATATAGCAGAGCAATGGTGTTTGGGTAAAAATATAGATTGGATAAAGTTATATCCTTTAAGAATCAAAACTCTAGAGGTTCCAACATATCCTTTTGATCACAAAAAAGGATATTGGGCTACTTATAAAAAGCAACAAGATTTTGAAATAAAGTATTCTAAAATAACTCCTTTAAAACTTCAAGAAAAAGATAATACTTTAGAAATTCCGATTCCTATACAATTTTTTAATACAAGAGATAATAATGTTATTTCAACAAATAAAGATTTTGATAAAGTATTATTGCCAAAACCTGCCAATATTTCATTACAAAGTTTAAATAAAATACAAGAAAATGTAATACAAAATAGGTTAGAACCTAAAGTCCAGTTTAGTTTGGCTACAACAGGAGCAAGATCTCTTAATAAATCAAAGAAAGACTCCGATATAAGATTATTAGATAGAGGACAAGGTGTTTACAGTCTTGAGATAGCTACAGAACATAATAATTTTCTTTCAAGAGATTTGATTGAGACTTTAATACAGAGCCTTAACTATCTAAAAGATTTTTCAGGATTAAAAATTTTAATAATAAGAGGAACAAATAAAACCTTTCTTCAAGGAGATCGTAATTCTTATAATGAGTGTTTGATCCAAGGACTATATCAATCGATAACATCTTTTCCTTATCCAGTAATTGCAGAAATGGAGGGAGAAGCAATAGGCTCAGGTTTTTTATTAGGGGCTTTATGTGATTTTATGGTTTTAAGTGAGGAATCTAGATATGGCTATACAGATGTAAAAGGAGGTTTATTTCCTACTACAGAAGAAGAATCTCTATTTGAAGAACGTTTTGGAGTTGTATTATCCCGAGATTTTTTATACCGTTTTGGAGTATCGAGAGGTAATGCTTTGAAAGAGAGAGGGTGGAGTACTCCGATAGTTACTTTTGATAAAGTAAATTCCTATACAGAAAATCTTATACGATCTTTAAGTGAAAAACCACAGACTTCACTTCGATTATTAAAACAACATCTTGGTCGAGATATAGCAAAGCGAGTGGAAGGATTAAAACAGACGAAAGCTTTTATTATAGAAGATGAATTAATAGGTGCCGATAAAGAGTTGTTTGTTCAATCAAAATACATAAGATTGGAGAGTTCTATAGAAGGAGTATTAACTGTTAGTATAGATATCAGAACAAAAAAATATAAATTAAAGTCTTTAATTTCTGAAATAGAAGAAGTTTTAAAGCAGGTAAAAAACACATCGACTTATAAAGTTATTATTCTTAATAGTACAGATGAAGAGTTCTTAAAAGTATCTGATTTATCAAGTAGAGTAGAAGAAATTAGAGCGCTTCAGAGATTATTAATCAATGCTTCAGTACCTATCATTTCAGTTTTGGAAAGAAATGCTAAAGATATAGGATGGCTTATTGGTCAATGTAGTGACGTTTGTATCTATCATAGCGAAGGTATATATTGTGCTTCAGGTCTTATGGATGTTTCAGAGATAGGTAGATTATGCCTTCCGTTTTTTGTTAGGAATTTTGGGTTTTATATGACGCAGGAAATATTACTTACAGCTAGGGAGTATAGTGGCTTGGATTTACAAGAGTATGTTAATTCAGTATTGATTTCACCAGATCCAATGACAGATGCCTTGGATCAGGCAGGATATTGGTCATCACTTCCTAAGAAAGTTATACGGAGCTGGAAAAAAAATCAAGAAATAAAACTAAGAGCTTTATTAGACAAATTACCATTGTGGTCGGCAAATGATGAAAAAGCCGTGACATTCCCAAATGAACCAGTAAGAATAGAGTTAAAATCAGAAGTAATAAAAGCGACTTTACATCCCGGAGGTATTGTCATGATCAAGATGGAAGATCGAGAGGCTAGGAATATGTTTTCAGATGCTTTTATGGAAGGAATGATAGAGGCTTTTGATCATATAGCAGATTCTTCAATCTATAAGGTTGTTATAATTACAGGATATGATAGTTATTTTATTTCGGGAGGAACAAAAGAAATGTTACTAGATATTCAGGAAGGTAAAATTAAATTTACTGACACTGAAATATATCACTTAGCCATGAATTGCGATATTCCTGTAATTGCTGCGATGCAAGGTCATGGGATTGGAGCAGGATGGTCTATGGGAATGTTTAGTGATTTCCCAATTTTAAGCAAAGAAAGTCATTATGTGAGCCCATATATGATATATGGATTTACTCCTGGAGCAGGTTCGACATTGATTTTTCCTAGTCGTATAGGCTATGACCTTACTCGAGATACCTTGCTTACAGGTATAGAATACTCTGGTCAGATATTAAAAGAAAAAGGAATACCCTTACCTGTAGTATCACGTAAAGAGATAATTGAGTTTGCATTTACATTGGCAAAAGAGCTAACACGTAATTCGAGAAATAGTTTAATTGCGTTCAAGAATCAAATGACATGTTATGTCAAGGAACGCTTGGAAGATACGTACGCAAGGGAGTTGTCTATGCACGAAGAGACTTTTGTTGGACGATCAGACACCTTGGAGCGTATTGAGGGCAATTTCAATAATACATCAGATGATGTTCAGGAATATATATCCCTTGAAGAAAAACCTGTTTTAACGATTGCTGAAAAACAACAGCAATCTGTTGATGTATTACCAATGATTAAAACCAAACTCAAAATCTTGTTGGCTCAGGAACTACATATGGAAGAAGACGAGATTGAAGAAGATAGTCAGTTTGTAGATCTTGGTTTAGATTCAATCATTGGAGTAACCTGGATTAGAAAGATCAATGAGAAATTTAAAATTTCTATTAACGCAACCAAAATTTATAGCTATCCAAACCTTATAGAATTTAGTCGTTTTGTCAAAGAGGAAATGAAGAAGTTAGGGGTGTTGTTGCCTGTTCAGAAGGAAGCAATAGCTGTTACTGATACATTAATAAAACCTCATGATATAGATGTTTTATCATCAAACCAAAGAGAAATTACATCAAAACGAGAAGTATCTATAACAAAACAAGGAACAAAATCCTACGATCAACTACAATCCATAGCCATTATAGGTATGGCAGGTCAGTTTCCTATGGCAAATGATGTGGAAACTTTTTGGAGTAATATAGCAGAAGGAAAGAATTGTATAAGTGAAATTTCCCAACGACGATGGAATATTGAAAAATATTATCAAGATGGAGAAGCTATTCCTGGAAAAACCTATAGTAAATGGATGGGGGCACTGGAAGAATATGATCTTTTTGACCCTTTATTTTTTAATATATCACCGTCTGAAGCGGAGTGTATGGATCCGCAACAAAGACTGTTTTTACAAACTTGCTGGCATACTATAGAAAATGCAGGTTATAATGCTCAAACATTAGGAAAAAGCAAATGTGGTGTATTTGTAGGTTGCGGGCAAGGAGATTATCATTTATTATCCGATAAAATGAGAACAAGTGCTTACGGTTTTACTGGAGGAGATAATTCAATATTAGCAGCACGAATATCATATTTTCTAAACTTACAAGGGCCTTGTTTGACTATTGATACAGCGTGTTCTTCCTCATTGGTAGCAATTGCAAATGCTTGTGATTCATTAATTCTTGGTCAGAGTGATCTTATGTTGGCAGGAGGAGTATACGTTGGGGCAGGAGCAGATATGCATATCAAGACTTCGCAAATGGGGATGTTATCAGTAGATGGTAAATGCCATACATTCGATCAAAAAGCTAATGGTTTTGTTCCAGGTGAAGGAGTAGGAGTTGTTATGCTAAAACGACTTGAAGATGCAGAAAGAGATGGAGATAATATACTAGGAGTGATCAAAGGTTGGGGTATTAATCAGGATGGTAAAACTAATGGAATTACAGCACCGAATACTCAAGCTCAGGCTAAATTACAACAAGAAGTATACGATAAATACAAAATAGACCCATCTTCTATTCAATTAGTTGAGGCACACGGAACAGGGACTAAGCTGGGAGATCCAATTGAAGTAGAAGCTTTAGTAGAATCTTTTAAGAATTATACCTTAGAAAGAGAATATTGTGCAATTGGTTCTGTCAAAAGTAATATAGGTCATTGTTTAATGGCTGCAGGAGTTGCAGGTGTAATAAAACTCTTAATGTCATTAAAATATAAAAAGTTACCTCCAACCATTAATTTTGAAAACCTGAATGAGCACATCAATATAGAAAACAGTCCCTTTTATGTTAATACTCAACTCAAAGATTGGTCCATAGAACAAAAGCAACAACGACAAGCGGCAATTAGTTCATTTGGATTTAGTGGTACTAATGCTCATATGGTTATATCTGAATATAATTCTGGAGAAACAAATACACTAAATTCAAAAAATAGTCATACAAACTATATTTTTCCGTTATCTGCAAAAACAGAAGAACAGTTAACACAAAAAGCTGTTGACATGCTTCAATATCTCAATAAACAAAATCAATCTTGTGAGCTGGATCGTATAGCCTATACGATGCAGGTTGGAAGGATGGAAATGGAATACCGTTTGGGAGTGATATCAAATACTAAGGATCAATTGATAGAAAAACTGAAAGAGTTTATTGATGACAAAAAACAGGTTCTGGATGTATTTGTAGGAAGAACAAAAAATAATGAAAATACAATTTCATTATTTTCAAAAGATACAGATTTACAAGAAACAATAGATAAATGGATACAACAGAAAAAGTTATCCAATTTGGTTAATTTATGGGTTCAGGGATATAGCTTGGATTGGAATAAATTATATGAAGAAATTAAACCCAGGCGTATTGAATTACCACTCTACCCTTTTACCAAAGAACGATATTGGATTGAGGAGAATGAGAGCAAAAACAGCATAGAATCAATAACGGAAAAAGAGATAACTCAAACACTCTTTTTTGATGAATATTGGGAAAAAGAAAAACATACAATTGCTCCATTAAAGAAAGAAAATCGCTCAACTATAATTTTTGCTGACAAGGAGTTCAGCAAAATGCAGGTAAAAGAAATACCAGGAAACGAATTCGAAGTTATAGTTGTAGAACAGTCTAATAGCTATGAAAGCGTTTCACCTCAATTATATAAATGTAGCCCAGAGAATACAACAGATATAGAAAAAATACTTACTGTTATAAACCATCAGGAGCACAAGTCAATACACATTCTTTATTTATGGGCAAAAGACATGGGAGAAGAAGGTGTTTATAGATTATTTGATCTGTTTAAAATAATCAAATCATCTGCTTTACCGGTTGATAAAATAACACTTGTTGGACATTATGATACACAGGAAATAAGTACCTGTTGGGATTATTCTTGGATTGGATTTGAAAGATCCTTAAAATTCCTTTTACCAAATACTGAATTATCACTGTTTTATATCAATTCACCAATTGATCCATTTGAATTAATGACTGAAGCATTACAGAGTGATGGGATAGTATGGTATAAAAATAATCAAAGACATAGGTTGTCTTTACGATCTTTCGAACCTGGCAAAATAACCAACGAATCAGTTCTTAAACAAAAAGGAAATTATTTAATTACTGGAGGATGTGGAAAACTAGGTTTACAATTCGCTCATTTTTTGGCAGAAAATTACCAAGCAAATTTACTGTTGATTGGTAGATCTCCAATATCTTCAGTAATTGAAGAGCAAATGAAAATAATAAAAAATGCGGGAGCAGGACAGGTATATTATCGTTCGGTTGACGTAAGTAATGAAGAAGCAATGTTAACATTGCGATCACAATTACCTTTTAAGATTTCAGGGATTATTCATGCGGCAGGAGTAGCTTCTTCCCAACCGTTTAATCAGAGATCAATAGAAGATATTAAAACTATACTTTATCCTAAAACCTTAGGAACTATTATACTCGATGAGATATTAGATCAATCTTCTTTGGATTTTATCTGTTATTTTTCTTCTGTATCAGCTTTCTTAGGAGATTTTGGATCTTGTGATTATTCTATTGCAAGTCGTTTCCAAATGGCGTATAGTTTTTATAGAGAGCAAAAAGAAGGAATAAGAAGTAAGACCATGGTGATCAATTGGCCATTATGGGAAGAAGGAGGAATGGGAACCAGTGATGTAGAACAGGCGTCTTTTTATTTAAAAAGTAGTGGACAGGAATCTTTAAAAACATCTCAGGGAATAGCTTTATGGCAGGAACTTTTAAAAACAGATAGACTGCAAACCTTGGTTATGTTAGGTAAACCATCAAGGATAGAACAAGTTTTAAAGCGTTTGTATGATACAGAGCAACTACACAGTAGAGAAAATGTATTGGATAACACAAACGACTTTAGAGAAAATAAAAAGAAATTTTACGATCATAGAACTTCTATAAAAGAGTATGTAACCAATGATCTAAAACAACAAATAGCAAATCTCACTAAAATTAACCTAGGTCAATTAAAAGTAGATAAAAATCTTACCGACTATGGTTTCGATTCCATTAGCTTAGGTAGACTTGCTTCCGGATTAACTACTTATTTTGGAGTAGAAATAACACCAGCAGTGTTCTTTAGTGCAACTACGATTCAAAAATTAACAAACTATATTTTGGAGGAGTATTCTACTGAGATTAACAACTTCTATAGTACTGAATCTACTACCAAGGATGAAAAGGAAATTAATAAAACAATTGACGCAACAAGGTTAAAAAGTATTAAACAGACAATTGATGAGTCATTTTCTTCGAATTTTTATCCTAAACACTCAGTTATATCTGATAGCGAACCTATTGCCGTAGTGGGAATGTCAGGACGTTTTCCACAAGCACAAACGGTAGATCAACTATGGTCAATACTTGTAGAAGGTAAAGATGCGATTACAGAAATACCTGCAAACAGATGGGATTGGAGTGATTATTACATAGCTAAGGGAAATAAAAATAATAAGATAACAACTAATAAAGGAGGTTTTATTCCAGGAGTTGATGAGTTTGATCCTTTGTTTTTTGGAATTTCACCTCGTGAAGCTGAGTATATGGATCCGGCAGAACGTTTGTTACTGATAGAAACCTACAAAGCTATTGAAGATGCTAGAATATCCCCAAAAAATATTAAAGGAGAAAAAATAGGAGTTTTTGTAGGAATGGAAGAGGGACAATACGATCAAATTACCGGGAAGCAGGGAATAACTACTACCGGTAATGCAATGATTAGCTCAAGACTTTCTTACTTTTTGGATCTTCAAGGGCCTACCATAGCTACAAATACAGCTTGCTCTTCAGGATTAGTAGCACTCCATCAGGCAGTTTCCAGTTTACGTTTAGGAGAATGTAAAGCAGCTATTGTTGCCGGAGTTTCATTATTACTTTCTCCAGAAAGTTATGTAATGATGAGTGAAGCGGGTATGCTCTCGGAAGATGGACGTTGTCATACGTTTTCAAAAAATGCCAAAGGTATTGGAGTAGGAGAATCTGTGGTAGTTCTAATGCTGAAACCACTATCCGCTGCTATTACAGAAAATGATACGATTTATGGTACTATCAAAGCTAGTGGAGTTAACTTTGATGGAAAGACAAATGGGGTTACGGCTCCAAATGGAGATAGACAAGCGGCATTAATTGAAAAAATCTATACAGATCATCAAATCAACATAAATGATCTCTCATACATTGTTACTCACGGTACTGGAACTAAGTTAGGTGATCCAGTTGAAATAAACGCATTGACCAAAGCTTTCAAAAAACTAAAAGCAAACCAAAAAACCATTACAAAACCAGAGTGTTGTGCCTTAACTAGTTGCAAAAGTAACATAGGGCATACATTGGCAGCATCGGGATTGGTGAGTGTAGTTAACTTATTGAAAGCAATGCAACATCGTCAAATACCTGCAAGTCTCAACTGTACAGAAGAAAACGATTATATAAACTGGAAAGATAGCCCGTTCTTTATCAACAAAGAGACAAGAGAATGGAACAGAGATCGAAGTAATCCTTATATGGGAGCTGTCAGTTCATTTGGAAGAAGTGGTACCAATGCGCATGTGGTAATAGAAGAATTTTTGGTTTCTGAAGAGAGTAAATACACTTCTCCTACAGAGATAAATGACGAAAAAGTAATGATTCTACTCTCTGCAAGAACAGAAGAGCAGTTGCATCAAAAAACTCGGGATTTGCTAGATATGATCTTAATATCTACAGACACTTTTGAATTACCAGATTTAGCATATAGTCTCCAGGTTTGTAAAGAAGAGTTTGATGTAAGACTTGGGATTTTGGTAAATACTAAACATCAATTAATCGAAAAACTTGAAGCATACTTAGAAGATTCGCAAATAATAGAAGGAGTCTTTTTCAGTAAAGTAAAACATGATCAAGAAGATATGAATATCATCAATGGAGATGATGATATGAAAGAGGCAATTGAAAAATGGATAGTCAGAAGAAAATTGTACAAACTGATGGAGTTATGGGTGAAAGGTTTGAGTATCGATTGGAAAAAATTCTATGGAGAAAACCTACCCAAGCGTATTGCTTTACCAGCTTACCCTTTTGCACAAGATCGTTATTGGACGGATATTTCTCAAAAGTATTCGAAAATAGCTGGTAATAGTATCCATCCATTAATACATCATAATACCTCGAATTTTATTGAACAAAGTTATAGTTCAACTTTTAGTGTAGAACAACCGATTATTGCAGGGTATCGATATCAAGAGAATACAATAATTACAGCAGGAGTATACCTGGAAATGGCAAGAACAGCGGTCGAAGAGGCTGTACCTTCTATAGAAAACTCTATGGTTATAGAATTAAATAATATAGAATGGGGAGTGCCGTGTCTGATTGATAAAGATAAAAATATAGGGATTTCATTATCGGTAACCAATGATAACAGAATTCTATATGAAATAAAAAATCAAGAGAAAGAAACTCAGGAAACTTATTGTGTTGGAAATGCAACAGTAATAACAAAACCTGAAATCCCAAAATTGAATATTTCTGAACTTAAAAAACAAATCAAAACAGAAGAGATAGAAATTTCCAGTATATATAATGCTTTAAAAAAGGATGAAGTAAATTATGAGAAATCTTTTCAAGTTCTTGATGAAATTTACTTTGAGGATGGACAAATATTGACAAAACTTGTATTACCATTTACAGAACATAAAAAATATGTCTTACACCCGAGGATAATTGAAGGTGTTTTACAAGCGAGTACAATGCTATCTTCAGGAACAAAAGCATTCATGCCTCTAACCCTGGAAACTCTGATGGTGATAGCTCCTTATACAGAGGAAATATTTGCCTGGATTAGAATAGCCTCAAAAGAAGAGTCCCAAAACAATTTTATAAAACTAGATATTGATCTATGTGATGCAAACGGTAATGCTATTGTTATTATGAGAGGTTTAGAGTTGATAAAAACTGCTGAGTTTTTATCTCTTTATAACAAGACATGTATGATAGCAGATGGCCTGAATTGGGATGGTCTTAGTTATGAACCGCAATGGGAAGAACAACCTATTGAACCATCAAAAATTGAAACAACTCATAAAAATATATTGGTTGTATATAGTGGGAAGACCTCAGGATTTGAAGAAGAAATACAAAAATATTATAGCCAGAAGAAGGGAAGCGAAGTTTTTGTTATTAGGATTTCAGATAAAACAGTACAGGTGTCAGATAAAGAATGGCAATGTGGAATACATGATCCTAAAGGTTTTCAAATCTGTTTACAAAATATGGGGGTGATTGATACTTTGTATTTCCTTTCTCTTGAAAAGAAATTTTCTGAACCAATTAATCAAACAGAATTAAGGCAAAATTACGAAGCACAAGAGATCCAGTTTTTACGCCTTATCAAATTCCTTAAACAGGAAAATAGCATTAACGAAAAAATTGAAACCTATGTGTTAACATTAGATACACATAAGATCCATCATACAGAGGTAAATCAATTTACTGGGGCAGGAATTACAGGTTTAGCCTATTCTCTTGCACAAGGGAGTTATCAATTCCGTATTAGAAACTTAGATGTATCAACAAAAGATTTAGAGACAGCAAAAGATCAGGCTCAATTATTGCAAATGATTCTACAAGAACCTCCTTCGGATAGAGGAGAAGTATTTAAGATCAGATCTGGAAAAAGATACCAACAGAAACTATATAAGTTAAACTGGAATAAACAGGATATAACTGCAATTCGTCAAAATGGTGTCTATCTGATTATTGGAGGGAGTGGTACTGTAGGAAAGATTCTTACTCATCAATTGATAGAAAAATATGAAGCTTCTGTAGTATGGATAGGAAGAAGCGAAATAACTTCCGAAAAGGTGAAAACTGCTATGCAATCCTTCGATGAATACAAAGGTAATTTAGAATACTTGCAAGCAGATGTAACAAACCTAGAAGCTATGAAGGAAGTCGTGTCCTCCATAAAACAAAAATACACTACTATTAATGGAGCTATTTTTTCAGGAATGGTTTTCAATTTTGAAAATTCCTTGGATCAAACTACAGAAAAAGAATTTAGTTCCATTTTTGATCTGAAAGCTCAGGGGAGTTGGGTTTTCTATACAGTCTTGAAAAAAGAGGCACTGGATTTTATGTGTTATTTTTCATCAGGACAAGCCTATTCTTTTTCAGGAGCATCCAAACTGTCTGCTTATGCTAGTGGAATAACATATGCCGATAGTCTGGTGCAATCAGTAAGAAAAGAGTCAAAATTTCCGATAGGAATTATAAACTGGGGATTCTGGAAATCCTCATTGGATACAATGAAAGAAGGTAATGAGGAAATTTTGACAGATAATTTTAAAACTCTTGAAGACGATGAAGGTTTCACATGTTTCGAACAATTTATCACGGAACTGTGTAATGGAAGAATTCACCAGGTTTTATGCATGAAAGCATCAGAACCTATTAAGGAATTAATGAATTGCAATCAAAAAGAGTTCATTTCTTATGAAGAAAAATCAGAAGTACCTTCAATAAAACTGTCTACACATGACATTGAAATTCCACAAGAAAAAATAAATCAATTAAAAGCGACTGAAGAAAAAAGCGAACTCGAAGATAGGTTACTTCAAATGTTATATTGTCAAATAGAACAGTTGATAGAATCAAATAATCAGGAAAAAAACTTTAAAATTTCTGATGTAAGGAAAAAATGTGGAATTATAGATAAGTATGCTTTTTGGTGGGATAACTGCTTTAAGAGGTTTAATCAAAACGGATATGTTAAGTTTAAAAATGGAACTATCAGTGATCTGAAAAAGACGAATGTAGAGGAAGTATCGAATAAGTGGGAAGAAGAAAAAGAAAAGTACTTACAAAACCCTGATCAGAGAGCATGGATAACACTTGTTGATAATTGTCTGGAAGGATTACCAGAGATTTTAACTGGTAAAGTTTTAGCGACAGATATAATATTTCCAAATGCTTCTATGGAAAAAGTTGAAGGAGTATATAAAAACAACTTAAAATCAGATACCTTTAATGAAATAATAGCTAATGCAGTTGCTACGTATGTACAACAAAAATTAGAATTTGATCCAGAAGCAAAAATAAAAATACTGGAGATTGGAGCTGGAACGGGAGGAACATCATCGGTAGTTTTTTCAAAATTAAAGCCCTTCAAAACTTCTATAGATGAATATTGCTATACAGATCTTTCAAAGGTTTTCTTTTTTCATGCAGAAGAAAAATATATACCAGACAATCCTTACATACGTTGTCAGCGATTAGATATAGAACAATCAATAGAAGATCAAGGAATTGAAGCAGGTTCATATGACCTTGTAATAGCAACTAATGTGTTGCATGCAACAAGTGACATCCGACAAACCTTATGTAATGCAAAAGCTATACTGAATTCTGATGGATATTTATTTATGAATGAATTAAGTACTCCGGCACTTTTTAATCATCTTACTTTCGGATTATTGGATGGATGGTGGCTTTTCAAAGATGCTGAGGTAAGGATGGAAGGAAGCCCTGGAGTAACACCTGAAGGATGGCAGAAAATTTTGGAAGAAGAAGGTTTCCAAAAGGTTATTTTTCCAGTCGAGGAAGCACATCATCTGGGGCAACAGATAGTTTTGGCTCAAAGTAATGGTGTAGTAAGACGTAAAACACTCAAAATACAAAAACAGAAAGAACTTTCTCATATACCTGTTTCGAGAAAAAACAAATCGGAAAAACCTGAAAAGAAGATATCAAGATCTTTAAAAAGCTCTAGTTTAAATTCAAAACCTTCACAAAATATTTCAGAATATACTCGAGGGGTAATTTTGGATAGTCTGTCAAAAACTTTGAAAATTTCTCTAACAAGTATCGATCACAATATAGCTTTTTCAGACTATGGAATAGATTCAATACTTGGAGTAAGTTTTATCAATCAAATTAATAAAACTCTTGCTATTACCTTAAATACAGCAATCATCTTTGAGCACTCTTCGGTAAACCGCTTAGAGAAACATATTGTCAATACATATAAGCAAAAAATAAAATTACCTGTGGCAGAACAACAAGATGTTTTAGCCATAGAAGATTCGGAAGAACTATCAAAAATTCATAATAATAAGGAAAATATTATACCTTTTAATTTGACAGGAAATAGATTCCAAATTAATAAAAACTCTTTTTCAGAATTATCTTTGGGACAAACAACATCAAACTTATCTGAGATTGCAGTGGTAGGAATCTCCGGAATGTTTCCTAAAGCAGATAACATTGAGGAATTTTGGCACAATTTGGAGAATGGAATTGATGGTGTGAGTGAGCTTCCGGATTTTTATCTGGATCAAAGTAATTATTTTAGTACCACAAAACAGCCAGGTAAAACTCGATGTAAATGGGGAGGAATCTTAGGAGAAAGAGATTGTTTTGATCCGTTGTTTTTCAATATTTCTCCTAAAGAAGCAGAATCTATGAATCCTCATCAACGATTGGTTCTGCAAGAAAGCTGGAAAGCAATTGAAAATGCAGGGTACAATCCTCGGGATTTTTCAGAAACTCAAACAGGAATATATATAGGTGCTGAACCCACTGGATATACGGGAGATACTTTTACAGGATATTCTGATGCTATTATAGCTTCTCGATTATCCTATATTTTAAATCTGAATGGTCCTTCTTTTGTTGTTAATACTGGTTGTTCATCTTCTGCAGTAGCCTTGCATTTGGCATGCGAAAGCTTAAGAAATAGGGAAACGGATTTGGCATTGGCAGGAGGAGTAAATGCTTGTTTGGATCAGAACGTATTAATCCGACTTGATAAAATAGAGATGCTATCACCAAAAGGTCGATGTTTTACCTTTGATCAGACTGCCGATGGTACTATTATGTCTGAAGGAGTTGGTATTGTTGTATTGAAACGTCTGGAAGATGCAGTGAAATCTGGAGATAAAATTTATGGAATTATTTCAGGGTCAGGAATTAATCAGGATGGAGCAAGTAATGGTATAACAGCACCTAATGGAGCTGCGCAGGAAAAACTTATCGTAGATGTTTATAACAAATTTAATATCGATCCGGAAAAAATCAATTATGTAGAAGCACATGGTACCGGAACTAAGCTGGGAGATCCTATAGAAACAAATGCTTTGGTAAGAGCCTTTAGGAACTTTACGGAGAAAAAAGAATTTTGTGCTGTTGGTAGTGCCAAATCTTATGTTGGTCACGCGGCGGCGGCGGCAGGTGTTATTGGTTTAATAAAGGTTTTGTTGTCCTTACAAAAGAATAAGATTCCTAAGTTGTTGAATTTTAATACTATAAATCCCCTGATTGAATTTACAGATTCACCTTTTTATATCAATACAGAAGTTCTTGATTGGAGGCCATTGGAAGGAACACCTCGGATGGCAGCTATAAATTCTTTTGGGCATAGTGGAACCAATGCACATATCGTAGTAAAGGAATATATGTATCCTGAAGAGCAAAAAATAATCAGAAAGAATAATCCTGTTATTATTCCAATTTCTGCCAGAACCCATGAGCAATTATTGCAAAGAACTACCGACTTGTTAAAGTTTATTAGTTATCAAAAAGAAAAGAACCAGACAACCGAAATTATAAATCTAGCTGAATTAGCATATACTCTACAGGTAGGTAGGGAAGCAATGGAAGAACGTTTAGGATTCATTGTAGATTCTATAGAAGAATTAGTTAAAAAGCTGGAGGCCTTTATCAATGGAGAACGTACCATTACGAATACCTGGATCGGAAGAGTTAAACAAGATAATGATATTCAAAACCTGTTTGGCGTTGATGCAGATCTACAACAAATTATCGATAAATGGATTATTGAAAATAAGTTGTCAGGCTTAATAGAGCTATGGGTTAAAGGTCTGAAACTGGATTGGTATAGATTATATAAAGGAGAAAAAGTCAATCGAATCCCTTTGCCTTCATACCCTTTTGCTAAAGAAAGGTATTGGTTAAATACTTTAGAAAATAAAGAAAGTGCAAAGGTCTCAGAAGAAGGAATGGTTTCAAGGATACACCCTTTATTACATCAAAATACTTCTGATTTAAACCAGCAATGCTATATTACCACTTTTAATGGTCAGGAGTTCTTCTTAAAAGATCATAAGGTTAATGGATATAAAGTATTACCCGCAGTAGCGTATCTGGAAATGGCAAGAGCAGCATTTTATAATGCCTTAGCAATTTATGAGGAAAAATGTATTGTAGAACTACAAAATGTAGTCTGGCTAAAACCAATGTATGTTAATACGAATAAACAAACTTCTATTAGCTTGTTTACTAGTGAAGAAAGAAATAATGCAGAAGAAAAAATCGATTTTGAAATTTATAGTATTGATACTAAAATACAAAATCAACAAGAGGAGATATATTGCCAGGGACAAGCAGTTTTAATATATAATGAAACTTCAATTAAGCGAGATATAAATCAACTCAAAACACAAATGCAAGGTGATAGTATTGAGTATCATACGATTTATTCTAGCTTTAAACAAATAGGAATGGATTACGGTCTTTCCCATCAGGGGGTATCTATTATTTATATGGGAGATGAGCAACTTTTGGCAAAACTTACATTACCAATAGAAACAAAAGATGGCTCTAATCAATTTATATTACATCCGGGTATAATGGATAGTGCGCTTCAGGCATGTATTGGTTTAATGATTGATATAAACAACTTACCGGTCAGACCATTACTGCCTTTTGCTTTGGAATCCGTACGTATAATTTCTAAGTGTACTTCCGAGATGTATGTTTGGGTACGTTATGCTCAGGATTGTAAACTGGGAGATAGAGTTATTAAATTAGATTTGGATCTGTGCGATCAAGAAGGGAATGTATGTGTACAAATGCTTGGATTCTCATCCAGAATTTTGGAAGAAAAAATAGAGAGTACTTCTCAGGATACTATACAAAGTCAATACTTTGATGATAATTTTTATAACGATGTAATTGAGAAAGTTTTGAATAATGAAATCTCAATAGAAGAAGCTACAAAGCTAAATTGATCTTGGAGATAATACACAAGTGCAGAGGAATTTTTTAGAGTTACTTCACCTCAAAAAGAACAATTAATAACATGTAATGCGAGAGCGAAACAGTAGTAATGATTTCTGTTTTGTAATGTTCTTATTTCTAATTAATTAATAAAATTTAGACGAGTGAACTTTGAATTATTAAACATATATAAGGATGTTTCCAGTGGGAAGCTGACACAAAAAGAAGCATTAGAAAAAATCAAAACTGTAAAACAGCAGGATCTGAGAGAAACCGAAGGTATACTGTTGGCAAAATCCGATTGGGTGCCAAAAGTATTGAATGTTTCTTCTGGTGATAAAATAGAGTATGAACAATATCATTTGCTTTTGTGTGAGATATCACAATTAACAGAAAAACATATAAATAGATCACGCTCAACAAGTAAAGTTTGGAAGCTACTGGTAGATCAAAAGCAACACATTTCAGATAGATTTCAGGCATATGCTTTGTCCTGTTTTGAACAGATTCAGAATATACTTACCGATAAACCAGAAGGAAAAGTACTGATCCAGTTGGTAGTACCTAATGAAGAGGAAAGTATAATTTTAGCAGGGCTTTCCGGGTTGTTAAAAACAGCAGCTTTAGAAAACCCGTTACTGGTTCCTCAGGTTATATTAGTTGATCCAAAAGTTGCTGCTAATGATCTTGTAGTACAATTGAAGGATAACCAATCGAATCCAAATGACGAAATAATAAAGTATGATCAAGGTATCCGTTATGTTCTAAAAAGAGAAGAAATAGAGGCTACACAAGTATATCCTAAAATAGTTTTCAAAGATCAAGGTGTTTATCTGATCACGGGTGGTTTGGGAGGTCTTGGGCTTTTGTTTACCAAAGAAATTCTTAAGCAAACTACTCGTTCCCAAATCATATTGACAGGTCGATCCGCATTGACTCGGGAAAAGAAGGCACTTTTGGAAAAACTTCCTGTTCGTGAAAACAAAGTAGAATACCAACAATTAGAACTTGACAATGTAAAAGAAGTTACTAAGGTTATCTCCGGTATAGTTAAAGAAAAAGGAGGATTACAAGGTATTCTACATTGTGCAGGGATGACCTCTGATAATTTTATTATAAAAAAGACAGTAGAGGAATTTTCGAGTGTATTGACACCCAAAGTAATTGGTACGTATAATTTGGATCAATCCAGTAAGGATATAGATTTGGATTTTATGGTATTATTCTCTTCGGTAGCTTCCCAATTAGGAAATGTTGGACAATCGGACTATGCAGCTGCAAATGGTTTTATGGATGAGTTTGCCATATATCGTAATCAACAGGTTACAAAAGGATACCGCAAGGGACATACTGTATCCATTAGCTGGCCATTATGGGAAGAAGGAGGAATGCAAATAGATGAAGAGAATCAGGAGTCATTACGTAGAAAATTTGGAATGTATCCTATGCCTGCAAATTCAGGAATAGATGCATTTTATAAAATTTTGGAGTTAGGTTATGGACAAGCTTTGGTGGTAGGAGGTAATTTAACCCAAATAAAGAAAGCATTTCTCGAAAATCAAGAAAAAGCAGCAAAACCTATATCAGAATTCACTAGTGCTGAGCAACAGGTGGTTAAGACAATAAATACAGAAAGTCTTCAAGAAAAAACAGAAAAATACTTGTGCGATCAATTTGCAGTTTCATTAAAACTAGCTTCCCATAGAATAGATCCTGATGCACCATTGGAGAAATATGGTATAGACTCCATTTTAGCCATGAGTTTGACTGATCAATTGGAAAAGACCTTTGGTTCTTTACCTAAAACGCTATTTTTTGAGTATCAAAATATTCAGGAGTTAGCAGAATACTTTTTAAAGTTTCACACTTCCCAATTATCAAAGCTTATTATACCGGAAAAGAAAATTGAGGAAAAAGTAGTAAAAGAAGCATCTAAACAAGAGATAAGAAGTGATCGTAAAATACGATTAAATCGCAAACGTAGAATTGTAATTCCAAAAGAAACTAGTAAATCAATAGCATCAGATCCGATTGCGATAGTGGGGTTAAGTGGTCGTTACCCTAAGTCAGAAAATATTGATGCGTACTGGAATAACCTTCGTGAAGGAAAGGATTGTATTACAGAAGTACCAAAAG
Organism: Aquimarina rhabdastrellae; assembly: GCA_947387485.1. GTDB lineage: Bacteria > Bacteroidota > Bacteroidia > Flavobacteriales > Flavobacteriaceae > Aquimarina. The sequence goes on along the minus strand of CANDNT010000024.1, from coordinate 232 downwards.
ATCGATGGGATTGGCGTGATTACTATAGTGATGATCGCACAGAAGCAGGCCGTCATTATAGTAAATGGGGAGGATTTATAGCAGGAGTAGATGAGTTTGATCCAAGATTTTTTAACATATCACCGAGAGAAGCTTCCAATATTGATCCGCAGGAGCGATTGTTTTTACAACACGTTTGGATGGCAATAGAGGATGCGGGGTATACCCGTTCCAGTTTACAGATTCCTCATAA
>CANDNT010000023.1 GCA_947387485.1 Aquimarina rhabdastrellae | reverse complement strand
GTTCACCTTTTTCTACTTGGGATACTACAGCCAGTTTAAAGCCTAAGTTATAATCCCGTTGGGTACGCTTTCTCTTGATACTCTTGTGATCCATAATATAAGTCGATTTTGTATCAACTTATTTCAGGACGTGACAATGATATAAAAAAAATCCCGCAATTTTGCGGGATTTTTTTATATCATCATATATCGGTTTTAGAAATCTAAACCTAAACTCAAAATAAATTGATTAGCTCTAGAATCTACACGTATTTCTTGACCAATGTTATCTACAATAGTTTGCGCATTGTTTTCGCTTAATCCTCTTTCATAACGAATATCTGCATTGATTCTCCCTAATTGAATTCCTGCACCAAATTGCACACCTACTGTAAAATCATTTTCAACATCACCTATAGTCACATCATCAAGATCGTTGTTTACTATATATTGTAATGCAGGTCCACCAAAAACGTGTAACGGTCCTATGATTTTTACTCCAGCAAGAATAGGTAAGTCTAATTTGCTAATATCATAATCTACTTTACTATTAGCGATATTATAGCGACTTTTAGTTTGTGTAAATTGTAATTCTGGTTTGATATAAAAATTTTCAGTCAAGTTCGCTCGAATAAAAGCTCCGATATGAAATCCAACTCTACTATCAGCATCTTCAGTCAAAATGTTTTGACCAGCATTAGTAAGATCATTGATCTCAATTTTACCATTGTCTCCATAGTTAAGACCAGCTTTTACTCCAAAATTAATCTGTTTGTTTTGTGCCATAAGTACTGTCGTACATAAAAGCATTGCTAAGATTACTACTTTTTTCATTGTGATGTTTTGTTTTTATTAAAAAAGTTAAGGTGATGAATGTATTAATGTGGTAAGATAAAAATGTAGAATAGTATAGTGTTTAAACTAGTGCTATTAAAACGTAAAAATGAATTAAATATTTTTACAAAGATAAAAAAGTCTCCTAATATTTTAGGAGACTTCTTTAGTAAATATGGTAGAATAAATTATTTTCTAGCGATTACTTTATGAGCTGCTTTTGCAATTGCAGCAGCATTTAAACCGTATTTTTCCATAAGTTGATCTGGAGTTCCGCTTTCTCCAAAAGTATCGTTTGTAGCAATAAACTCTTGAGGAGTAGGGCAATGTTGAGATAAAGCTCTAGCAACACTTTCTCCTAAACCACCTAGATGATTATGTTCTTCGGCTGTTACAATACAACCTGTTTTTTGTACAGATTTAATAATAGCTTCTTCGTCAAGAGGTTTAATTGTATGGATGTTAATTACATCTGCAGAAATACCTTGCTCATGCAATTCTTCGGCAGCTTGTAAGGCTTCCCATACTAAGTGTCCTGTAGCTACAATAGTAACATCATTACCTTCTTGAAGTTGAACTGCTTTTCCTATTTCAAATTTTTGATTTTCTGGAGTAAAATTAGCTACTTTAGGACGACCAAAACGTAAATAAACAGGGCCATGGTGTTCTGCAATAGCAATAGTTGCAGCCTTTGTTTGGTTGTAATCACAAGTATTGATTACCGTCATACCAGGTAACATTTTCATTAACCCGATATCTTCAAGGATTTGATGTGTTGCTCCGTCTTCTCCTAGTGTTAATCCAGCATGAGAAGCACAGATTTTTACATTTTTATCACTATAAGCAACAGATTGACGAATTTGATCGTATACACGACCAGTAGAGAAGTTAGCAAAAGTACCAGTAAAAGGAATTTTACCTCCGATAGTCATACCAGCAGCAATTCCAATCATATTAGCTTCTGCAATACCTATTTGGAAAAATCTTTCTGGATGATTGGCTTTAAAAGCATCCATTTTTAATGAGCCTATAAGATCTGCACATAAAGCAACTACATTCTCATTTGTTTTCCCTAATTCTTCAAGTCCAGCACCAAAACCAGAACGTGTATCTTTTTTACCTGTGTCTATATATTTTTTCATAATATGCTTCAAAAAAGTGATTAATAGTCTCCTAAGGTTTCAGGGTTTTGAGCTAAACCATTTGCTAATTGCTCATCATTAGGAGCTTTACCGTGCCAAGCGTGAGTATGCATCATAAAATCAACACCATTACCCATAACAGTATGTAGTAACACACAAACAGGTTTTCCTTTTCCTGTTCTGTTTTTGGCTTCATTTAATCCATCGACTACAGCACTAATGTTATTTCCTTCTTTGATTTCTAAAACATCCCAACCAAAAGCCTCAAATTTAGCTTTAAGATCACCAAGTGGTAATACATCATCTGTAGCACCATCTATTTGTTGTCCATTATAATCTACAGTAGCGATAAGGTTGTCTACTTTTTTACCAGCAGCATACATTGCAGCTTCCCAGATTTGACCTTCTTGTAACTCACCATCTCCATGTAAACTAAATACAAGGTGATTATCGTTGTTTAATTTTTTTGTTTCTGCTGCACCAATAGCGACAGACATTCCTTGACCTAAAGAACCAGATGCAATACGTATACCTGGTAGCCCTTCGTGAGTAGTAGGATGTCCCTGTAAACGTGTGTTGATTAACCTAAACGTGTTTAATTCTTCTACAGGAAAATAACCACTACGAGCAAGAACACTGTAATACACAGGAGAGATGTGACCATTTGATAAGAAGAAAAGATCTTCTCCTATACCATCCATGTCAAATCCTTCTTTGCGATCCATGATTTCTTGATAGAGTGCTACAAAAAATTCTGCACATCCCAGAGAACCACCTGGGTGTCCAGAACTTACTTTATGTACTTGACGTAAAATATCTCTACGTACTTGAGTAACAAAATCTTCTAAATGTTTTGTGTTTGGCATTGTGATGCTGTATTAACGTATTGTTTTTAAGTCTCCAAAAATAAAAGATTTGTAACCGCCTGCAAAATATCAAACACCCTTTTATTGATTAAATAACACAAATAGTAACAATTTTAGAAATAGAGCTTTGTAATAGATCGTTTTAGTTGACTATCTTTGCGCTCGGTTTCTTTTTAAGAAGATTTTTCTAAAAAAGAAATCCACAGTATTTTGTGTAAAATTGTAATTTGTCTACAAGATGACATTTGATCTATTAAAAACAGATGAAGCCAGTAAGGCTAGAGCAGGGAAAGTAACTACTGATCACGGAGTGATAGAGACTCCGATTTTTATGCCCGTAGGTACAGTAGCTTCTGTAAAAGGAGTGCACCAGAGAGAATTAAAAAATGATATTAATCCAGATATCATACTAGGTAATACATACCATTTATATTTACGTCCGCAAACCGATATACTTGAAAAAGCTGGAGGGTTGCACAAATTTATGAATTGGGATCGCAATATCTTAACGGATAGTGGTGGATATCAAGTATATTCATTATCAGCAAACCGAAAAATAAAAGAAGAGGGGGTAAAATTTAAATCTCATATTGATGGATCTTATCATTTCTTTACTCCAGAAAATGTAATGGAGATACAGAGAAGTATAGGAGCAGATATTATTATGGCGTTTGATGAGTGTACACCATATCCTTGTGACTATCAATATGCAAAACGTAGTATGCATATGACACATAGATGGCTAGATAGATGTATAGCTCACTTAGGAAAAGTACCTCCAAAATATGGTTATAACCAAACATTATTTCCTATTGTACAAGGAAGTACATATAAAGATTTGAGATTACAATCTGCAGAGTATATAGCCAGTAGAGGTGCTTTAGGAAATGCAATAGGAGGACTTTCTGTAGGAGAGCCAGCCGAAGAGATGTATGCAATGACAGAGGTGGTAAATAGTGTTTTACCAGAAGATAAACCTCGTTATTTAATGGGAGTAGGTACACCTATTAACATCTTAGAAAATATTGCATTAGGAGTAGATATGTTTGATTGTGTTATGCCTACGCGTAATGCAAGAAACGGAATGTTATTTACAGCTCATGGTACAATCAATATTAAGAATAGAAAATGGGCAGAAGATTTTTCTCCTATAGACGAGATGGGCATAACTTTTGTTGATACCGAATATTCTAAAGCATATTTAAGACACTTATTCTCTGTAAACGAATTACTAGGAAAACAAATAGCTACTATTCACAATCTAGGATTTTATATGTGGTTGGTTCGTGAAGCAAGAAAGCATATATTAGCAGGAGATTTTTATGAGTGGAAGAATATGATGGTTAAACAAATGGATAAAAGATTATAGTTTGAAAATTTTAGATTGGTATATATTAAAGCGATATCTAGGTACTTTTTCTGCCATGATATTGATGTTTATTCCGATAGGAATAATAGTAGATCTTTCAGAAAAAGTAGATGATATACTCGAGAATGAGGTGCCATTTAATGTGGTATTACAATATTATCTGGATTTTACGATTTATTTTGCCAATCTACTATTCCCGCTATTTGTATTCTTATCTGTTATATGGTTTACCTCAAAACTTGCTAATAAAACAGAAATCATTGCTTTTTTAAGTTCTGGAGTTTCTTTTTGGCGTTTTTTAAGACCTTATATGATAGGTGCTGTAATTATTTGTGTTGCAGCTTTGATGATGGGAATGTTTTTAGCGCCTAGAGCAAGTAAAGGGTTTAATGAGTTTAAATATGCGTATTTAAAAAAAGGACGTAAAGTTCAGCAAACAACGAATATTTATCGTCAATTAAACGAGAATGATTATATCTATGCGAGTAATTATAATCCTAAACAAAGAACTGTATCAAAATTTACTTTAGAGCATTTTGAAGGAAATGTTTTAAAATATAAGATTTCAGCTAGAAAGGTAACTTACAAGGATAGTATTTATGAGTTAAGAGATTATGTAAAGCGTACTATTCTTGAAGATAATGATATTATAGAGAAGGCATCAAAAAAAGATACCTTATTACCTTTTAATATAGATGAATTCACTCCAGTAACATATGTGGCAGAGACCTTAAACTATATGGAGTTGAATGATTTTATAGAGAAAGAAAGCAAAAGAGGATCTTCTGATGTAAATAGATATAAAGTAGTTGCTTATAAAAGATGGAGTATTCCTATCTCAGCATTTATTTTGACTTTAATAGGGGTAGCAGTATCCTCTATGAAACGTAGAGGAGGTATGGGAATAAACTTAGCTGTGGGAATATCATTAGCCTTTATTTTTATATTTTTTGATAAAGTTTTAGGTACAATGGCAAACCAATCAAGTTTTCCACCTGTTGTTGCGGTATGGTTTCCTAATGTAAGTTTTGGTATTTTGGCGATCTATTTATTATACAATGCAAAGCGCTAGAACAAAGAATTTAATTCACCTACATTTTATTGTTTTTATTTTTGGCTTCACAGCCATTTTAGGTGATTTAATTACTATAGAGGCTTTACCTCTAGTATGGTACCGCATGCTATTGGCTTCGGGGTTTATTTACCTATTTATATTATGGAGAAAAGTTTCGCTTAAAGTTTCTAAAAAACTGTTTTATATTTTATGTATTTCAGGTATAGTAATAGCGTTACACTGGATAACTTTTTTTACAGCAGTAAAAGTTTCAAATGTTTCTATTACTCTAGCATTAATGTCTACAGGAGCATTTTTTACTTCCATATTAGAACCTATTTTTTATAAAAGAAAAGTTATTGGGTATGAAATCTTATTTGGACTTATCGTTATAGGAGGACTGTACTTAATTTTTGATGTAGAGTCAAGATATACTACAGGGATTTTTTATGCTCTAATTTCTGCATTTTTATCGGCTGTATTTTCGTTATTAAACGGAAAAATAGCTCAGCAATACAATCCAACTTTAATCTCGTTTTATGAGTTAATGAGTGGAGTAGGAGTGTTAACATTATACTTAATTGGATTAACTTTTTGGGGAGAAGGTGAAGGTGGGTTTAACTCAGAATTCTTTAAACTACAAACTACAGATTGGATATATTTAGCCATTTTGGCTTCTATTTGTACTGCATATGCATTTATAGCATCTGTAAAAGTTATGAAGTATTTGAGCCCTTATACTGTAATGCTTACTATTAATATGGAGCCTGTATATGGTATTATTTTGGCGTTTTTAATCTTTGGAGAACAAGAAAAAATGAATACGCAATTTTACTACGGAGCCCTTGTTATACTTGCAACCGTGGTATTAAATGGAGTTCTTAAAAATAGGAAAACAATAAAAAGAAAGAAGATTAATAACACTTAATCGCTAAAGTTTATATATTTGTCTGCTAACTATCGCAAAGTATAACTGTAATTCTAGAATATGGAATATTTAGAATTTGAATTACCTATTAAGGAGCTCGAAGAGCAATATCAAAAAGCTTGTGAAATTGGACAGGAGAGTGAAGTAGATGTATCTGATACCTGCAAGCAAATTGAAAAAAAGCTGGAAGACACTAAAAAGAAGATTTATAAAAATTTAACTTCTTGGCAAAGAGTGCAATTATCAAGACATCCGTCTAGACCGTATACATTGGATTACATCAATGCGATCTGTGGAGATTCGTTTTTAGAATTACACGGAGATAGAAATGTAAAAGATGATAAGGCTATGATCGGTGGTTTAGGTAAAATTGGAGATCAAAGTTTTATGTTTATCGGTCAACAAAAAGGTTACAATACTAAAACAAGACAGTATCGTAATTTTGGAATGGCTAATCCAGAAGGATATCGTAAAGCGCTTAGATTAATGAAAAGTGCAGAGAAGTTTAACCTTCCTGTAGTAACTTTTGTTGATACTCCTGGTGCATATCCTGGATTAGAAGCCGAAGAAAGAGGACAAGGAGAAGCTATTGCTCGTAATATTCTTGAAATGACACGCCTTAAAGTACCTGTAATTGTTATTATTATAGGAGAAGGTGCTAGTGGAGGTGCATTAGGAATAGGAGTAGGAGATAAAGTATTGATGCTAGAAAATGCATGGTACTCTGTAATCTCTCCAGAAAACTGTTCTTCTATTTTATGGAGAAGCTGGGAGCAAAAAGAAATTGCTGCAGATGCATTAAAATTAACGGCAGAAGATAGCTTAGAAATAAAAGTTGTTGATTCTATTATAAAAGAGCCTCTAGGAGGAGCACATAGAAATCGTGAAAAAACTTTTGAAACTGTAAGAGATACTATTTTGAGTTCTTATGAAGAACTTAAAAACTTATCAAAAGAAGAAATGATCCAAAAGCGTATGGACAAATATGCTAATATGGGAGTCTTTAAAGGATAAGATAGATAAAATCACTTGTTGAGAAAATCTGAAGTTTTCGAACTTCAGATTTTTTTTGCTTATTAACAATAAAAAGAATTTATCAACAGTATATTTGTTTATGAATAGTTAACATTCCATTAGGAATAGGGAAGAAGAACTCATAACAATTTGCTTACATTAGTTGTATGGAAAACGCACAACAAAATCAAAAGAGAAATTTCAAGAAGGGGAATGTAATTTCTTTAGAAAAGGGAAAGTTACCACCACAGGCAGTAGACTTAGAAGAAGTGGTGTTAGGGGCAATGATGATCGATAAAAAAGGAGTTGATGAAGTTATTGATATATTGAGTCCTGAAGTATTTTATAGAGAGGCTCATCAATATATTTTTGAAGCTATATTTAAGCTTTTTGAAAACTCAGAACCAATTGACCTGTTAACGGTATCTACCCAATTAAAAAAAGATGGAAGACTAGAAATTGCAGGTGGAGATTATTATCTTATACAATTAACACAAAAAGTAGCATCGTCTGCTCACATAGAATTTCATGCTCGTATTATACAGCAGAAATTTATTCAACGTAGTTTGATCAAGTTATCAAATGAAATTATAGAAGAAGCATATGATGAAACTACAGATGTTTTTGATTTATTAGACTCGGCAGAATCAAAATTATATGAAGTAACTCAGGGAAATATAAAAAGATCTTCTGAAAGTGCACAGAGTTTAGTAATTCAAGCAAAAAAGAAAATTCAAGAGATTTCAAATCAGGAAGGGATGAGTGGAGTTCCTTCTGGATTTGATAAATTAGATAAATTAACTTCAGGATGGCAGCCCAGTGATTTAATTATTGTAGCAGCCCGTCCTGGTATGGGTAAAACGGCCCTAACCTTATCGATGGCAAGAAATATAGCCGTAGGTCAGGGAATTCCAGTAGCGTTTTTCTCTCTGGAGATGGCATCTGTACAGCTGATTACGCGTTTGATTTCTTCTGAAACTGGATTGTCTTCAGAGAAATTACGTACAGGTAAGCTCGAAAAACACGAATGGGAACAGTTAAATGTTAAAGTTAAGGATTTAGAAAAAGCACCATTATTTATTGATGATACTCCATCGCTATCAATTTTTGATTTACGTGCAAAAGCAAGACGTTTAGCTTCTCAACACGGGATTAAAATGATCATTATTGATTATTTGCAGTTAATGACAGCTGGAGGAACAGGAAAGAATGGTAACCGTGAACAAGAGATTTCGACTATTTCACGTAACCTTAAGGCATTGGCAAAAGAATTATACATACCTGTAATTGCCTTATCTCAGTTATCTCGTGCTGTAGAATCGCGTGGAGGAAGTAAACGACCATTATTGAGTGACCTTCGTGAATCTGGAGCAATTGAGCAGGATGCAGATATTGTATCGTTTATTTATCGTCCAGAATATTATAAAATTGAAGAATGGGATGATGAAGAAAGATCTCCTACTCAAGGACAAGGAGAATTTATTGTAGCTAAGCACCGTAATGGTGGATTAGAAAATATTAGGTTAAAATTTATAGGACACTTAGGTAAATTTGATAACTTAGATGATGATTTTGGTATTCCTACAGAGTTTCACTCAAAAATGAATGGAGATGAAGACGAAGATCCGTTTAATCCTGGTCATTTACCTAGTGCGAATGAAGCTTTTGGGAGTAGCTTTAATGACTCAAATGATGATAACGACGTTCCTTTTTAAAATACAAAAAGCTATCACACTAAAAAATATGAAGAGTGTGATAGCTTTTATTTTCTTTATACTCACATTACCTTCTTATGCATCCTATATATTGATTCCTATGGATGCAGAATCTCAAAAAGACCATTTAAAGGCATACGGAATTACGTATTGGACTTTGGATAATAATCAAAAAGTAAAATGGTTACTTAATTATAGAGGAGGTTCTTTTTTATTACCAGATACTGCAGAAATTCAAAAAGAATGTAAGATAAGAGGTGTTTCTTATGAAATTTTAAGCAATGCCAAAACAACAACTATTCTAGAAGAAATTAGTAGTCCTTCGCAAAATATGGAAGCTATAGTGCTAGAAAAAGCACCTAAAATAGCAGTATATTCTCCAGATGGAAATCAACCTTGGGACGATGCAGTGACTATGGTACTTACTTATGCAGAAATTCCATATAAGACAATATATGATAAAGAAGTTCTAGAAGATAATTTGATTTTGTATGATTGGTTGCATTTGCATCATGAAGACTTTACAGGACAGTACGGAAAATTTTATGGAGCATATAGGGCTGCATCTTGGTATATAAAAAATAAAGCTCAAGCAGAAAAATTTGCCCAAGAATTAGGATACAATAAGGTATCTGAAGAAAAGTTGGCTGTAGCTCTAAAAATTAGAGATTATGTAGTAGGAGGTGGATTTATGTTTGCTATGTGTAGTGCAACAGATAGTTTTGAAATAGCATTGGCTGCAGAAGGAGTTGATATATGCGAAGCGATGTTTGATGGCGATCCAAGTGAGTCAGGTTATCAATCAAAAATTGATTATGCTAAAACTTTTGCATTTAAAGATTTTAAATTAGAAAGAAATCCTTCTGTTTATGAGTTTTCTTCTATAGATATGACTTCAAAAAGACGAATAAGAAAAGAAACAGATTATTTTACATTGATGGATTATTCTGCAAAATGGGATCCTATTCCTACAATGTTAAATCAAAATCATACACGTTTGGTTAAAGGTTTTATGGGGCAAACAACTTCTTATAATCATAGATTAATAAAATCTAATGTACTTATCATGGGGAGTAATAAAACAAATCAAGAAGCTAGATATATTCATGGAATTAAAGGAAAAGGTTTTTTTACATTTTATGGAGGGCATGATCCAGAAGATTATCAGCATAGAGTAGGAGATCCAAAAACTGAATTAGAGCTACATCCTAATTCGCCAGGGTATCGTTTGATTCTTAACAATGTATTATTTCCTGCTGCTAAGAAGAAAAAGCAAAAAACATAATATTAAGATAGATTTAACTTTTTCAAGCAGTTATAAATGTAAGGTGATTTTTAAAATTAGACTAAACTAGTTAATAGTAAAAATCAACCCTATAATAACCATGAAAAAAGTAATGTTAATTACAGCTGCAATGGCAACCTTTGTAGCTTGTAAAAAAGAAGTGAAAACAACAGAAGAGGTTCAGGAAACTCCTGTTGTTGAACAAGTACAGGAAACTCCTGATCGTTCTTCAAATTTTCCTACAGACGTAGCTCAGGTATTTAAAGCACATGGAGGAATTAAAGCTTTTGATGAAAAAAATACTTTGGTTTTTGAGATTATAAAGCCAGAAGGTAATGAAAAGCATACTACAGATCTAAAGAGCCGTCATGCAAAAATCGAGACAGATAAATTTGCATTAGGATATGATGGTAAAGAAGCATGGATCGTTCAAGATTCTACATATTTTAAAGGAAATCCACGTTTTTACCATAACTTAATGTTCTATTTCTATGCAATGCCTTTTGTATTAGGAGATGATGGAATTACATATGAAAAAGTAGATGATTTAAAAGTAGGTGAAGATAGTTATGCTGGTATTAAAATTAGCTACGCAGATGGAGTAGGAGATTCTTCAAAAGATAATTACTTTTTATACTATGACAAAGCTACTCATGAAATGAAGTACTTAGGGTATACAGTAACTTATTTTAGTAAAGAAGTTAGTGATAAAGTAAGTTTAATTGAATATGTTGCTTGGGAAGATGTTGATGGATTAAAATTACCTAAAACATTAAAATGGAGAGTGTTTGAAGAAGGGAAAGTAGGAGATGTAAGAAGTGAAGTTAATTTTGGAAGTGCCTCTGCAAGTCAAGAGAAACTTGACGAAAAAACTTTTAGCAAACCAGAAGAAACTACTAAAGATCAAAAAGAAGCGGCACACTAGAGAGTGTAATGATATATCTATATAAATATAGAAGAGAGTTATGTGTAATACATAACTCTCTTCTTTTTTCATAGCAATTTGTTAGCATAAAGAGTCTAACTTTTAACTGATATAATACCCACGAAATATCAATTAATTTTTTATATCGTTATTGTTTTACAGAATGATGTTCCATTTGGGCAAGAATGAGATTCACTAGTGATAATGCAAACATTGTGAATTCCGCCTTGACTAAATTGAAAAGTCAATTGATTATCACCACCAGCTCCATCTGTTTCTATAAGATTTCCATCTACATACCATCCATAAACAATAGAATTCATAGCATCAAAATTAGCAGAGAAGGTATAAGAATTATCTCCATTATTCATATAAGAAAAATCAACCTCTGGACATATATAAGGTACTTCAATAGTTTTACATACAGATACTCCTTCTAGACAAGCTTCAGATGTATATTTAATACAAGCTTCAACTACAGTACCTGGAGATAAAGTTACAGGAAAGGTATGGTTAGGAAAATTATCACTATTTCCTACAACACTATCATTAATGACCCAATTATAATCAATTAAATCTCGATCTTCAAAATTTGCTGTAAATACATAGTCTGTAGTGCCAGATAATTGTTCTACAGAAAAATCTAAATCGGCACATAATTCTTCAGCAACAATAGTATTACAATTCTGATGAGTTTCATTGGGACAATTTGGATGAGTATAGCTTTGGCAAAGTTGAAATTGAACTGGACCAGATGATGAAATCGTAAAAGGTAGCCATTCTCCATTTGTTCGTTCATAAGGCATGATTGATCCATCTGGGTATGTGAAAAAAATGCGATCAACATCTGGTGGGATGTTGATAGGTTTAATTCTAAAAACTAAACTATGTGGATTGGTGACTTCGACTATAAAATCACTAGTTGATGGGCACCGATTACAATCATTAATGATATAAAAGAAATCAAAATAAGAATGTAAAATATAAGATTGTTGTAGTGTACTATCAAGTACTCGTATCGGAAATACAAAATTAGGTTGATAATTTTGCCCTTGAGAGTCTATGAATTGAGATAACTCACTAGAAGAATTAATGGTTGTATGATTGCCAGCATTATCTAACATTGATACTGGATATATAAAGTCAAAGCATACACCATAGGTACTATCAAAAATTGTACGTATGGTATCGTATTCACATTCTAATAATAAATCAATAAGATCAGTTTCGTTATTCAAAGTCATTGTAGTGTTAGTGTTTTCAAAAGTGACTTGAATAGGAAATTGAACACTATCAATATATAGGTTAGATGTTTGAGATTCAATGACATCTAATAAAGCTTCGTCATTTTGTATAATAACAGTAGCAGATGTATTAAATCCTAATGTTATAGGATAAACAAAATCAAAGCATGGTAGAGGATCTGAATCTGAACTAGAGGAACTATTAGAAACTCTATTAAGAATAGCCATAAGGGATGCACTCTGGGTATTTGTGGCTACAAGGTTTTGATTACTAACAATTGTTTCATCACTTACACATGAGTATGTCATTCCTAAACATACAAGAATTAACAAAACAAATATTTTATGTATACGCTTCTGCTTCACGATAAAAATCTTTCTAAGGGTAAAAAAGTTAAATATATGGTTTCAAAATAATTAAAAAAGTTAATATTCAAAAAATATTAGAGAGCATTGCCTAAAAATCCGGCTACTATTTTTAGGCAATAACGATCAATTATGATGAGTGATAATAATTGATGTAATTAAAACTAACCAATTTTTTTAATTGCTCTTCTAAAATAATGAACAAATAATAATCTTAATAATCTCTATCTAATTACCCCAGTAGAATAAATAAATTATTCCAAGACGGAGATAAGAAAATCATTTGTTGATGTAATGGTGTCATTCGATAATCAAATTAAAATGTATGAACTCCAATTACATCTTTAAAACGTATGCATTTTAGATTACCCTACCCTGTATTTTTTATAATGATAAAAAAAAATGTTTTTTTTGATTAACGATAAAAATGCAATAGCTTTGACTTTCTATGAGTTTGGATTTGGATAAAAATAATATTTGCAAAGAAGAGGTTTTTGATACCTTTTTTAAAGAACAAGCGACTCCGTTAAGAAATTATTTATATTTTAAGTTCGGTGATCTTGATCAAGCAGAAGATATTGTGCAGGAGGCTTTTATTAAATTATGGAACAACTGTAGTAAAGTGGTTTTAGAGAAAGCTAAAAGTTATTTATATACGGTAGCAGTGAATAAGGGTATTAGTATGATGCGACATAACCAAGTGAAATTTAAATATAAAAATTATATTTTAGGAAGTAAAAGTGAAGCTACGCAAGAATCACCAGAGTTTCTAATGCTTGAAAAAGAGTATCATGAAAAACTAAAACGAGCTATAGCAAGTTTACCAGAACGACAACGAGAAGTTTATTTATTAAGTAGAATAGAAAAGAAAACTTATAGAGAAATAGCAGAATTATCTGGTGTTTCAATTAAAGCAATAGAAAAACTAATGCATAAAGCATTGGTTAAAATGAGAAAAGAAATAGGTACTGCTTAAAAATTAGGTAGGGTACTTTATAAAATATGCGTTATACAATTATAGAGGATAAAATGTTATGTTAGAAAAATTAAGAGATGATGCAGAAGGAGCTTTTCTATCAAGGTGGCTTAATAATGAATTAACCCCTGAAGAATTAGCAGAATTTGAAGCTCATCCCGAATATAAAGAATATAAGAAGATTATTGCAGAAACAGATGCTTTAAGAATAAAAGCATATGATGTGGATAAAGCGCTGCAAACAGTTAAAAATAATAATGAAGGAACACTAAAACAAAAAGAGAGAAAAGTGATTCCTTTATTAGCAACACTTTCTGTAGCAGCATCTATAGCAATACTTGTGGGACTTTTTATTTTTAATACTTCAAAAATATCTCATGATACAGGTTTTGGAGAACAAAAAGTTGTGACATTACCAGATGGGTCAGAAATGATACTTAATGCTAAATCTTCTGCAAAGTATGATAAAGATTGGTCAGATAATCGTTTGGTGAATCTAGATGGAGAAGCATACTTTAAAGTAAAAAAAGGAAGCAAATTTTCTGTAAAAACAGCTAATGGAGATGTTACCGTTTTAGGAACACAATTTAATGTAACATCTCAAGATGAACTATTTCAAGTAGTTTGTTATGAAGGAAAAGTAAGTGTTTCTTCTAGAAAACATACAGAGATTTTAACTAGAGGAGAGGCTTTTAGACGTATAGAAGCAGAGCAAGAACAATGGAATGAAAATGTAGAAGCTCCTTCATGGATTAATAATACGAGTTCGTTTCATAGTGTCCCTATTAGTTATGTACTACAAGAAATAGAAGAACAATACAACCTTAAAATAAAGAATAAACCCCTAGATAATACTATTATATATACAGGAACGTTTCCTAATGATAATCTTGATGTTGCATTAAAAACAGTTTTTAGTACCTTAGATGTAACATACACATTGTCAGAAGACAAAAAAACGTTGGTATTAAAGTGATCTAGTTATAATTAATGAATAGAATATTTTGGGTGGCTATATTCTTATGGAATATATGTGTCTTTTCTCAAGAAAAGGCTCATAAGGATGTGTATACTCAAAAATCATTACGAAACGTTTTAAAAACGTTAGAAGATCATTATGGCGTTAAATTTTCTTATGTAGATGAAATAATAAAACATAAAGAAGTTAACACAAAATATGATACTGCATTACCATTACCTACACTTTTAAAGAAATTAGAAAGAGATACACAACTTCGTTTTGAAATTGTGGAAGGACAGTTTGTTGTTATAAGAGATTATAATGCTGAAGATAAAATAACTATTTGTGGTTATATATTAGATGCTTATGAACAACCATTTAAAGAAGTATCACTATTATCAGAAGGTGATAATATTACTGTTAAACTTGATGAAAATGGTTTTTTTGAACTAAAAAAAATCTCTTTTAAAGCTATATTATATTTTAAAGGTTTAGGAACAAAAACATATGAAGTTGAAGCTAAATCTTTATTTAAAAAGGAAACGTGTAAACCAATATATCTAATAGAAAATATTGAAACACTTGACGAAATCTTTATAAAAGAATACATAGCCAAAGGAATTATACTTACCAATAGATCCATTCGTATCAAATTAAGAGAATTAGGGATTTTACCAGGGCTTACAGAACCAGATATATTACGTAGTGTTCAGTTATCACCAGGAATTAACACTCCTTTTGAAACAGCTTCAGGTATTTATGTGAGAGGAAGTGTGCCCCATCAAAACTTAGTATTATGGAATGGAATAAAAACATATAGTCAAGGGCATTTTTTTGGAGTATTATCTGCATTTAATCCATATGTGGCAAAAGAAGCTAATTTTATTAAAAGTGGTTCTAGTGCACGTTATGGAGATCGTATAGCTAGTATAATTGACATAAAAACAGATGATGAAGTAATTTCTAAATTTACTGGAGGAGTAGGAATTAATATGCTTAATGGTGATATTTCTTTAGGAATACCACTTATTAAAGATAAATTGTCATTACAAGTCTCTGGAAGAAGATCATATACCGATTTTTTTCAAACGATAACCTATGATCAATTATCAAAAAACGTTTTTCAAAATACCAAAATTGAAGAAAGTGATGCTCTAGAACAAAGTGAAAATGATTTTTTCTTTTCAGATTATAATATCAATATGATAGGAAAGTTAGGAAAGAAAGATAAGATTAGATTTAATTCCATTTATGCAATGAATGATCTAGATTTCAATGTTGTAAATGATGAACTTTTATTAAGAGATCAATTAAAAACTGAAAATGAAGGATTGAGTGTAGAGTGGAGTAGAGTCTGGAATGATAAAATGAGTCATAGTGTTAAGGGGTATTACTCAAAGTATTTATTAAGCTATAAGTTTATTACAGTTCCTGTTTTTGATGATACAGAAGAGAATAGTAAATTAAATAGAATTAGGGATTACGGTGTAGAAGTTGATTGGGAATATAATTTTAATAATTATAGAAAACTTATCGCAGGATACCACTTATCAAATAATTTTGTCGAATATGGTTTTCGATCAAAGACTCCTAATTTGACATTAATCTTGGATGAAGATTCTAGAAAACTTAATAGCCATGCTTTATATGCAGAGTATCAATATACAAATCCGCAGCAGATGTATGTCTCATTTGGGATGCGTGTAAATCGATATGAAGAAATAAATAAAACATATGTTGAGCCGCGTTTATATATGACTAAAAATTTCACAAAGAACTTTTTGGTCAAAGCTTCAGCAGAATTTAAAAGTCAGGCTATTAATCAAATTAGAGAGTCTGTTATTAGCGATCTTACATTAGAAAATGAAGTTTGGAGATTGACTAATGGCGATAGTTTCCCTGTGGTAAATAGTGCGCAAGTGACTTTAGGCGCAAGCTATAAAAAGAAAACATGGTATTTTGATATAGATGGATATTATAAGCATATACATGGAATTACTACCTTAACATCTGGTTTTATTAACCCAGTTGATAATGAATTTCATATAGGAGAAAGTAAAATATATGGATTAGATTTTTTTGTTAAAAAAGAGATTAATGCATATAAAACGTGGTTAAGCTATTCTTTTATAAATGCAAGAAATAAATTTGAAACGATAAATAGTGATACTTTCTTTCCAGGAAATTGGAATATAAGACATACTTTAAAATGGACACAATCCTATACCTATAAGAACCTTAAATTATCATTAGGATGGTTATGGCATACTGGAAAACCTTTTACAGAAGTAGAAGCCGTAGATATAGAAGATGGTATTCCTGTATTAAAGTTTGATCAAATTAATGCCTATAATCTTCCTGTGTACCATCGTATGGATTTTTCTGCATTATATGATTTTAAGTTAAACCAAAACAATAATATTAAATATCAAGTAGGTGTTTCGGTTTTGAACCTATACAATGAAAAAAATATTCTTAATAAAGAATTTAGAACAACAGCTTCATTAGAACAACGTTTTATTAGTAGAGAAGTTCAATCACTAGGGATTACACCTAATTTTAGTTTTAGGATGTTTTGGTAGTAAAAAAGGTTGCTTTTGCATGAAAAACAACCTTTATATATAATTATAAATTTAATTCGGATAAAGGCATCATCATCCCTATAAAAATGAAATAGATGATGAGTAATAAAACATATAAAGAACCTAAAGAAAGTCCTACTATAGCACAAATTTTACCAGCTTTTAAATTTTCATACCCTGTATACATTTCTGGATTATGGCGATATAATTGCGAATCCTTTTTAGCTAGAACTAAAGCTATGATTCCTAATATGATACCTATAACACCATAACAGATACAAGTTACAATAGATAATATACCTAACACTAAAACAGTTGTAGCATTAGGAAGTTGTTGTTTGAATTCTTCCATATAAAAGATGAATTAGAATTTAATGATATAATTGATAACGATAATAATGCTATTTAGGATGTAGAAAAACTTCAATATTTTCGCTCCTTTTTTAAAATTGTATATAATATGCAATAATAAAAAACCTAACATCAATATCATAGGGATTAAAGCTGGATACATAACAAAAGAAGCTGATAGATTTCCTTCTAGAAGAAGGAGAAAACTACGTTGTAAACCACATCCTAAGCAATTCATACCAATAGTACTTTTTATAGGGCATTGTAGTAAATGTTCTTTTAAAAAATGTATAAACTGTTCCACTAGTATAATTAAAAATGAAAAAGAACTGCCATATTCTAGCAGCTCTTTTTAATGATATTATATAATATTATTTTAGTAACCACCACCTAGAAAAGCAGCTGCACCTCCTAATATTGTAAAAATAATATTGATTAATATACCGATACCGAATCCCCATAAAGCTAAAGTACAAGCAGACTTAGCTTTTTTAGGATATTTGTCTTTATTAACAAAATATAAAATAGCTCCAACTATAGGAAAACAAAACGAAACTATTTTTAATCCAGTGTGTAATTCTTCTTGAGAATCATGATGTTGGTTAGATAGATTTTGATCACTCATTATAATATAGAAATTTAAGTTAATAATGTTAATATTTGATTACCTATAAATTTTCCGATGATAGCGACTAAAGACATAGATCCTATACCTGCCATAAGACCTGTAATGAATCTACGAGCATTATTGCTTTCGATTTCAAAAAAAGCTTGAATTAAACCATCGAGATAAGTAGGTATGATGAATAGTATTGTCCAGAATAAATCTAGAGTAATGATATCAAAAGTAAATAAAGGAAATGATAAATATCCTAAGTGAATTCCAGTACATCTTGCACACACAGGAAACTGTTTGCCTTTCCAGAAAAAAGATCGAGAAGGCATTCGATGGCAAGAAACAGGATTGAGTTTAATGTTGTTTATTTTTAACAAAATATATATTGAAAAATGAATTGTATAATGCTAATGTAATATAAAATATTGGTTTTTAGTTTCTTTATACGAGTATTAAGTAATTATTTCCATTTTATTATATAACTAATTATAGCAGTGAAAATACTTAAAGTGATTAATGTTATTTTTATATACTTGTCAAAATTTATATTAAAGAAACTACTAAACCCCAGATAAACTAAAGTAATTAGTATAGGATAGATCGCTGGATACATATAGAAAGCTTTAGAAAATTCCCCTTTTAACAATAAAAACAATGCTCTTTGAGCGCCACAACCTAAGCAATCAATACCAAAAAACTTTTTGTTTAGACAAGGAATCATAAAATTTTCAAGGATGTCCATAACTGTTAGATATGATATACGGTTCTTAAGTTTAATAAATAAAAATCATAATTTATTACCTTTACCTCATAAAAAAATATAAAAGCAAGTATAAGCTTGTAGATTCTAATTAAAGAAATATATAATCAAAAGTAATGAGAATAATAACTATACTATTAATAATTATAGGAGCAGGAATGTTAATTGCTCAAATGGCAGTTACTGTAAAAAATTATTATATACAAAGTATAGGTATAGTGCTTTTGATGCTAGGAGTATATATGTTAAGTCTTAAAACGAAAAAGAGAACAGAGATAACAGAAATAGAGGATCATAAAGAGGAAGCATAAAATGAAAATAAATGAGGGAGATATAATAGCTGTAATAGACGAACCTATTACAGGTAAGGTGATTAGTATTCAAAACGATAAAGTTACTATAGAGAGTGAAGACGGGTTTGATATGTCTTTTGGAATAAATGAGATCGTAAAAATAGAATCGACAACATTAATGAACCCTTCGTATACCGAAGTACAAAAGAATCTGCAAGAGAAAGAGATTTTTAAGAAAAATCCCAAGCGATCATCAATAAAGAAACCAAGACAAAAAGAAATCCCGCCAATGGAGGTTGATTTGCATATTGAGAAATTAGTGAAATCAACCAAAGGAATGGCAAAGTATGATATTGTATTATTGCAAACAGATGTAGCAAAACGACAACTTGATTTTGCAATACAAAAGAAAATTCCTAGAGTGGTTTTTATACATGGGGTTGGACAAGGAGTACTAAAAGAAGAATTGAAATATCTTTTTAGACAATATGACAACCTAAGTATTTCTGAAGGGAATTACAGAAAATATGGAATGGGAGCAACAGAAGTATATATTGTACAAAATCCCAAATAGTAAAAAACAACTATTCATCATAGGTGCCTAAAAGAAGAATATCTTGTCTAAAAGATGATCCCTCATTTTCTAGGGTAATATCATTTAAGGTTACCGTATTTCTATGAATCATTACACCATTTACAGTTTCTTGAGTAATAGCTATAGTAGCAGTTCCTGTAGTACTAATTAATTCATTTTGCACATTAACTTGACTAGGAGGAATGTTAGAACAAAAATAAGTATCTGGATCTATAGCTTCAGAAAAAGATCTATATACAACTCTGTTTGTTGTTGAATTAAAGGTGATATTACGAGGTGAAGGGAGAGTAGTAGGGCTTGGATCAAAATTGGAACTACTAAATTCTATGAATAATACCTCAGTATTGTTATTCTGTAATTTATAAAAGACATGTTTATTTTCTATATTGCAATACATTAAGGTTTGCTCTTCAAAATTAATATCAGTTTCTATAACGTCTCCTTCACTACAAGAAAAGAATATAAATAAATTAAGGAATAAAAGTGGAAATATGATTTTTGAAAATTGAATTTTCATTATAAATGGTTTAAATATTAATTTGTGATCGTTCTTGTAGCCGAAGCATCTTTTGTACCTAGAATAAATGAGTTCTGATTAAAATTATTATTGGTACTATTAAATTCTAGATTAATAATAGTTACTGTAGTTCTATATGTAATTCTTACTGCATTTGATAGTGCAGGTGAGTTTGATACAGGAGTAGCTGGACTGGAATCGTTATCTAGATAATTAAGAATATTATCTCCATCTTCATCATTAGATGGATCTCTAGGATTATTTGATCCAGAGATATCTTCGTTAATTGTTAAAACGCCATCATTGTCATCATCAGCTTCTAAGTAATCTGGAATTCCATCTTCGTCAGTATCTCGTGGATTGTCATTATTAGGGATACCGTTAGGAATTTCATTACTCGTTAAGATATTGTCATTATCATCGTCAGGATCTCTATAATTAGGTAATCCATCACCATCTGTATCGTCATCTTCAAGATTTCCATTACCATTTAGATCTTCTTCTTCACTAGGGATTCCGTCATTATCATCAATAATAGCAATACGAGTTTCTATTGTAGCTTCTCCTTGTGTACTAAGTAGTTCTTGAGTAACAGTTACATCACTAGGAGGAACACTTCCGCAGAAATAAGAATCACTCACAGCATCTGTAAACTTTCTGTACAACAATTGATTTGTAGTCTCAGATAATGAAAGTGTGATAGTAATTACCTCATTTAAGGTAAGGACAGGTGTTTCAGAAAATGGACTAGTAAAATTTAGAGCAATAGCTTCATTAAGGGAAGTATTGATTTTATAAAAAACATGTTCATCTACTCCAGCTCCATTACAGCGTTCTAGATCAATATCATCAAAATCAAACTCTGTAACAATAATATCTCCATCATCACAAGAATATAATCCTATAAGAAGAGAAAAAATAAATAAAAATCTGTACATCAAAATAGGTGCTTTTGGACAAAATTAAAAGAAAAGCAAGATTATAACATAAGATATGGAAAATAATTTTATTTGAATTAGATTTGTCGAGGTAAACTCCTCTTAATGTTAAGGAAAACCTAAAAAATAATATACCCCTAATTAATAAGTACAGACTACAAATTTTATGAACAAAGTATATTTTGATAGTGCCGCTACAACGCAATTACGACCAGAAGTAATCGAGAAGATGACTCAGGTGTTGCAAGAGCATTACGGTAACCCTTCATCGAGTCATGGTTTTGGTAGATCAGCAAAAAATCTGATAGAGCAATCACGTAAAAACATTGCCAAAAGTTTAGGTGTTAAGGCGTCAGAAATAGTATTTACTTCTGGAGGAACAGAAGCAGACAATTTAGCATTAAATAGTGCGGTAAGAGACTTAGGAGTTAAACATATCATATCTTCTCAAGTTGAACACCATGCAGTATTGCATACAATACATGAATTAGAAACAGCCTTTAATATAAAAGTAAGCTATGTTCGTATCAAAGATTGTGGAGGTGTGGATTATGAACATCTAGAGCAATTAATGAGCGAAGCTCAAGAGAAAACTTTAGTAAGTTTAATGCATGTTAATAATGAAGTAGGAGTTATTCTTGATATTGAGCGTGTAGGTAATTTGTGTAAAAAATATGAGATGTTATTCCATAGTGACATGGTACAGTCTATAGGACATCTAGAAGTTGATTTATCAACATTAAATGTAGATTTTACAGCTGTAAGTGCACATAAATTTCACGGACCTAAAGGCGTAGGGTTTGCTTACATTAAAAAGAATTCTGGAATAAAACCACTTATTTATGGTGGTGAACAAGAAAGAGGATATAGAGGAGGAACAGAAGGCGTTCATAACATAGTAGGAATGGAAGAAGCATTGCGTCTTGCATATGAGCATCTAGAAGAAGATAAAACTTATGTAAAAGAAATAAAGAGCTATTTTGTTACACAGTTAAAAAACGAAATTCCAAGAGTTAAGTTTAATGCAAATTGTTGTGACGAAGAGCATAGTACTTATACCTTGATAAATGTAGCATTACCGATTCCACCAGAAAAGGCAGCTATAGCATTGTTTCATTTAGACATAAACGGAATAGCATGTTCAAAAGGTAGTGCTTGTCAAAGTGGAAGTACTACAGGGTCTCATGTATTAAATCAAATCCTATCAGAAGAAGATTTAAAGAAACCTTCAATCCGTTTTTCTTTTAGTAAGTATAATACCAAAGAAGAAGTTGATTATGTTGTAAAAGTTTTAAAAGACTTTATGGCTAATTAATTTGAATATATTTCCGTAAATCGGAAGTTAAAATAGAGGTTAATTCTTCCATGTTATCTTGAGGTGTTTCTGTAAAAAGAAAACCAAATAAAGGGAATTTGGAATAATTAACCTTTCTTATTTCTAATGGTTTATGAAAATCTGAAGCCAAGGCCTTGTAATCAAAACTAGCAATCTTATTACCTGAAATTCCAGAATTATTATCCAATACAATTAAGCTATAAATTAAATCCTCTTTATTAGCTAATAAAGCATCCCAATCTGGACGTTTATTGTGTAAATAATATTCATATAAATTAATACCGTAAGCATGATAAGCAGTATCGGCTGTTGTACACCATCCTCCAAAACGCATAGGATTAACTTCGATAGGGATAATTTCTCCATTAGGTGTAACTCTAACCTCTATATGTAATACAAAATTCTTAAGAGAGGCTAGGACTCCCATTTTTTTTAAGAAAGTTTCCATAGGAGTAAGTAATTCTTCAATAATAGCTTTTGAAGTAATATAAATACGATCGCTTACATCTTTTTCAGACCCAAATAAATGATGCATGATATTAAGAATAACTACATCTCCTTGAGCATCAAAATAACAATCTATCGCATATTCTTTTCCATCTATGCATTCTTCTATGATAAAATCAGTATGATCTATAACTTCTTTTGGATATAAGTTTTTGTTGGTTTCTAGATCTTTATATAGATAAGGTAAAGTGTTTTGCCAATCTTCGAGAGAATTTATCTTATAAACACCTATACTAGCAAAACCCACTGTAGGTTTAATAATAAATGGATATGATATACTACTAGGATTTAAAGAATCTAAGAGATTAATAGCAATTTTTTTATAGAAATAATTAGGGAATAGCGGAGCTATTAAATCCCTAAAAGCAACCTTATCTTTAAAGAGTTTTAAGCGATGAGGTAATACAGAAAAAGGGAGGTGATTTTCTACCCAACCAATAGCATTCTCAGAGTTTGTATAGACACGTGTCTCAGGATACTTCTTTATCAACTCAATAGCATTTGTTTCAGAAATAAAATTAATATCTGAGTACTCGGCCAATATATCTTCTGCAATAGCTGTTTGAACAACAGGCAGCTTATGAGTTAGTATAGTTTGTTTAAAAAAATCTGAAACAAAAGGTTTGTCTAAAAGAATCATCAAAAAATCTATTAAGTCACTAGAGTTTTCAATATTCTAAAAAAAGCAGCAAATCTTGTGTTTAAGCCGTGTTAAAATTATGGTTAAAACTTCATTCCTAATCGTACATTAAATACACGAGAAGTTAAAAAGTTAGGAATTGCATATTGTACTTTACTAGAAGCATCTCTAACAAAGGTATTGGTGATCGAATTTTGATTATCAAATAGATTGAAAATTTCGAATCCTAAATTTAATTCTCTAAAATTGTTAAAGAAACTACCTTCTTTTTTACGATTATTTTGATCTACAATCACATAAGAGATTCCTAGATCGGCTCTACGATAATCAGGCAAACGCGTTTGATAATTATAAGGGTCTGCATAACTAGGAGAACCACCAGGAACACCTGTATTATAAACAAGATTTAAATACATTTTTAAATTAGGAATAGTAGGTACATAATCTTGAAAAAGAACTCCAAATTTTAATCGTTGATCAGTAGGTCTAGAAATATACCCACGATCATCAATGTTTTCTTCAGTTTTAAGGTAACCAAAACTTACCCAACTTTCTGTACCAGGTACAAATTCACCATTTAAACGCATGTCTAAACCATAGGCATAAGCTTCGGCATTATTACGTGCACGGTAGCGTATACGTACATTTTCTATAGTATAAGGATTTACATCCGTTAGTTTTTTATAATACGCTTCAGACACTAATTTAAATGGACGATTCCATAATTTGAAGCTATAATCATTACCTAGAACTATGTGAGTAGATTGTTGCGCTTTGACATTAGGTCTTACTATTCCTAAAGAGTCTCGTAATTCTCTATAAAAAGGAGGTTGGTGATAGAATCCTCCAGCCAAACGGAAAATCATATCTTTTTCCCAATTAGGTTTATAAGCAATTTGAGCTCTAGGACTTATAGTAGTTTGACTAGAACTAGGAGCTATATTGTCACCACTTACAGACCAATTATGCACACGTGCACCTGCATTAACCCATAGTTTATTATCGTTAAATTCGGTTTTATAACTGTATTGTCCATAACCCGAAACACGATCAATTTTAACTTTATTAATAGCTCTTACACTAGTAAAAGGAACAATAGGACTAATATTAGGGTTATACGGTTGGTCATTTATTAAATCAGGAAATGGTGGACGAATAGAAAAACCTGCAGAGTCAATAACTTCAAATTCTTGAATACGATCTCTAATGTCTTCAACTGTGTATTTAACACCCCAATCTATTTGATGATCACCAGCAGTATAAGTTCCTTTATGCTCAGCATTAAAAATTAAAGCATCAAGGTCATTTCTTGCATGTGTTAATTGAGATCCTATCCCTTCACTAAATTCTACTTCTCCAAGGTTTTCATCTCCGATATTGGTATTGACAGTTCCTAAACGATATTGTGCTAAGATGTCAAAGTATTCCTGTTCTTGAGTTTGGTATCCAGAAGCAATTAATTTTAAGGTAAGATTTTCATTAACTTGATATGTGCCTTTTAAGGCTCCAAAATAAGTGTCATAACGATCTTTTTCTTGACCTTCATAAAAAACGATTAAAGCGATAGGGTTTTGTAAAGTACCAAAATTTGTTTGTCTAGTGAGAGGTTCATAATCATAACGATTAATAGCCAAATTACCTAAGAATCCTAATTCGAATTTTTTTGAGAAATTATAAGATAAATAAGTTTGAATATCTGCAAAAACAGGCTGGAAATTAGATTCAGTTTGCCTTGCATCAACTAGTAAGCTATTATCTCTATAACGGGCTCCAACTACAGCCGTTAATTTTTTATCTTTTGTAATTCCTCCAGCATAAACACTTCCGCCTAATAAACTTAGATTAGCACCTGCTTCTAATCGAGTAGGTCTTCTATAGGTGATGTCAAGAACAGAAGAAAGCTTATCTCCATATTTTGCTTGAAATCCACCAGCAGAGAAATTTACATTACGAACTAGATCTGTATTGACAAAACTTAAACCTTCTTGTTGACCAGAACGAATTAAAAAAGGACGATAAACTTCGATTTCATTTACATATACTAAGTTTTCATCATAATTCCCTCCACGTACAGTATACTGTGTACTCAATTCGTTATTAGAACTTACACCAGGTAATGTTTTTAATAAACCTTCTACACCAGGATTAGCAGAAGGAGTAAGACGTATTGTTTCTGGGTCAAGCGTAGTAATTCCTTCTATAGTTTTACGTTCTCTACCAGTAATAACAACTTCGCTTATTTGTTGAATATCAGTTTTTAAAATAGGATTAAGCTCGTATTGCTGTTGATTTTTTAAATTAATAGTAAAAACAAAATCCTTAAATCCTAAGTGAGAAATTTTTATAATTACATCAGTATCAGAAGGAATTTCTAATATATACACTCCGTTTTCGTTAGTTTGAGTTCCCAATGTCGTAGTAGAAACATTTACAGCAGGAACAGGTACTTTGTTTTCATCAAGAACGACACCTTTTACAATGGCAGTTTGGCCTATGGCAACGTAACATGAAAATAAAAAACTAAGAAACAGAAGGGTATATGATTTTTTCAAGTAAGTCGAGTTTTATTGTTTTCTAAAAAAAGTAGTCTCAAATGTACTATTATTTCCTACATTATCTAACACGATAAGTTTAAAATTATTTTCTGACTCGGCTATAATCTTATCATTAAAATCATAAACTAATAGTCCAGTTTTGTAATCATACTCCATTAAAATAAACTTACCATTAATAGTAGCACGATAACTTTTAATACCAGAATCACTATCATCTATCTTCACTTTGAGTGTTTTGGATTTTGACATCCATTTTTTTGGAGTCACATTAATAGGTTTGATTATAGGCGGTATGCTATCTACAAATAGAGAGTAAGTACCAAAATTTCTGGTATGCGTAGTAAAGCGGTTAGCTCTTTTTTTAGTTTTACTATATAAAGGCTCTTTTTTAAACCCTAATCTAGCTATGTATAATTGCTTTTTATGTTTAGCACTATATTTAGAAACATCAAAAGCTATGGTTATGTTTTTATGTAAAGGAGTACGATTATTATGTAATTTTAAAGTTTCGCCAGTGGTACTAATATTTAAGTACTCATTGTCATATAAACTTCCTTTAGGGATAAACACGTCAACGATACCTTCATTATAAACAAAGTTCTGATCAGCTCTTGCCCAGTAGTTAGTTTTTTCAACTTTTTCCTTGATAAGATTTTTAGGAGATTCTCCCTGAATAGGAATCTTAACAAGAGTTGTATTTCCTTTATAATCTTTAACAGTAACACATATAGTATAGGATAAAGAGTCGGCAACAGTAATAATACCATCATCGACAGTATTAGAATAAATGCTAAGAGGATTATTCTCTTGTACAAAAAGTTTAGTTATTCTGCTTTTATACCGTTTAAAAAAAGAGTAATCAATCATACGATTGATATATCTAGTCTCAGAAAAAGAAAAACGCTTCATATTGAGCTCAAAATTCTTTTCTCCATTAATATCGGTAGTAATGGTATAAATACCATTTTTATTATAAGCTAAATCTTGCTGGTCAGAAGTTACAATTCCAAAACCTATTCTTCCGCAAGCTTTGATAGGAGCTGTTTTATACGTACCATCTTTTTGTGGAATAAGCCTAAGTTTTTGTGGTTTTTGATTTTGGTTGATATGAGCACTATCACTTAAGGAATATCCCCAAATAGCTCCGATGATAGGCTTTTTTGTATCTTTAATATCTATACCAAACTGCATAGGATTCATAGGTCTAGAAGCACCATCTCTAATTTCAAAATGAAGGTGAGGTCCGCCACTACCACCACTATTACCACTATAAGCAATTACAGTTCCTTGAGTAACTTTTAGGTCACTACTTTTAGGGAAGAGTTCGATCTCATAAGATTCTTTAGCATACTGTCTTTTCTTTACATAAGCTTCGATCTCGGGAGAGAACTTTTTTAAATGAGCATATACAGTAGTATAGCCATTAGGATGTTTTACATAAAGCGCTTTGCCATAACCAAAATGAGATATTTTGATACGACTTACATATCCTGTAGCAGAAGCATAAACTTTTAACCCCTGGCGTTGTTGTGTTTTAATATCCAATCCAGAGTGGAAATGATTAGATCGTAACTCTCCAAATGTTCCAGAAAGTACTAACGAAATATCCAATGGATTTTTAAAGTCATTTACTGGGATTTTACTTTGCGAAAATACGCTCCAATAAGGTATAAAAACTAATAAAAAAATAAGTGTACGCATAGGCTGTAAATGTAAATATTTTAGAATTAAAAAGAGACCTACAAATCCCTAAAAAAATAAAACCTTATAAATTAAAGAGTTGTAAAGTAAAATAAAATTAGTGTAAAAACTATTGGGTTTTTACAATAGGTATGTTAACTTTGTGAGCGGAAGTATTGTGAAATAAAGTGATGAGTGATTTGATAAAAATAGTTGACGCTCTTGAAGATAGGATAAAAAAACTGTTGTACAAGCAAAAAAAACTTGAACAACAGAATATGCTATTGGTAAAAGAATTGAAAACTGTAAAATCACATTCTGATCTTAAAACAGAGCAAATAAGACACTGGGAAGAAAAGTTTAGTGCACTTAAAAATGCAAACGCAATGCTTGGCAGTGACGAATATAAAAGAGAAACAAAGCTCAAGATAAACGCCTTAATAAAAGAAATAGATTTGTGTATAGCACAACTCTCAGAGTAACATATATATGGCAGAAAAGCTTAGGATTAAATTATCAATAGCAGATAGAGTGTATCCATTAACGATACAACCAGAACAAGAAGAAGGATTGCGTAAAGCAGCAAAGAAGATTGATAATATGATTAAGCAATATGAGCAAAGTTATGCTGTAAGAGATAAACAAGATGTATTAGCGATGTGCGCTTTACAGTTTGCCTCTCAAGCAGAACAAAGAGTGATAGATAAAAATAGTGATGAAATTGATCTAACAAAAAAACTCAATTATTTGAATGATTTGTTAGACAAGAATTTGTCATAAACGTTCATTAATATAAACAAAGGTTACTGCCTGTACTGGTTATTTTTTTGATAAACTCAACAAGAATTATTTAAAAAGGGTGAGTTTTAGTTGTAAGAGCGTGCCGTCTCCGTTACGGATTTTCAAGCAGCTGGTTAGCCCTAAACCTGTTTTTACAGAGTTTATACAAACCACAACTAGTACAGGCTTTTTTTATAGACAAACTAACAATTATGGAGAACATTGTGTTTTTGGTTATAGCATTGATAGCTGGATTAGCGATTGGATTTACGATAGCCAAAATTTTGGAGAAAAATAAAGCTTCAGAGATGATTAAAGATGCTCAAAAAACGGCGTCGACTATTATTAGAGATGCTAAAAATGAAGGAGAGAGTATCAAAAAAGATAAAATCTTACAAGCCAAAGAAAAATTTATAGAGCTTAAAGCTGAGCATGAAAAAGTAATCTTAGGTAGAGATAAAAAGATGGCAGATGCCGAGAAGAGAACTCGTGATAAAGAGTCTCAAGTTTCTAGCGAATTATCTAAGAATAAAAAATTAAATGCTGCTTTAGATGATAAAATAAAAGATTACGAACATAGAAACGAATTTCTAGAAAAAAAGCAGGCTGAAATAAAAAAACTTCACCGTAGTAAAGTAGAGCAACTCGAAGTGATTTCAGGATTATCTGCAGAAGAAGCTAGAGAGCAATTAGTAGAATCGCTAAAAGAGCAGGCAAAAGCGGATGCAATGGGGCATATCCAAAGTACTATTGAAGAAGCTAAGCTTACAGCACAGCAAGAAGCAAAAAAAGTAATTATCAATACGATTCAACGTATAGGTACAGAAGAAGCTATAGAGAATTGTGTATCTGTATTCAATATAGAGAGTGATGATGTAAAAGGGCGTATTATTGGTCGTGAAGGTAGAAACATTAGAGCAATTGAAGCTGCGACAGGAGTAGAAATTATCGTAGACGATACTCCAGAAGCAATTATCCTTTCTTGTTTTGATGCTGTACGTAGAGAGATTGCTAGATTATCTTTACACAAATTAGTGACAGATGGTCGTATTCACCCTGCAAGAATTGAAGAGGTGGTTCGTAAAACTCGTAAACAGATTGAAGAAGAAATTATAGAAGTAGGTAAGCGTACTGTTATTGATTTAGGAATTCATGGAGTACATCCAGAATTAATTAAAACAATAGGTAGAATGAAATATCGTTCTTCTTATGGACAAAACCTACTACAACACTCTAGAGAGGTTGCTAAATTATGTGGTGTAATGGCAGCAGAACTTGGATTGAATCCTAAATTAGCCAAGAGAGCTGGATTATTACACGATATAGGAAAAGTTCCTGAAACAGAAACTGAGGTTCCTCACGCTATCTTAGGTATGCAATGGGCAGAAAAATATGGTGAAAAAGCAGAAGTTTGTAACGCTATTGGAGCACACCATGATGAGATAGAGATGACATCATTATTATCTCCTATTGTACAAGTTTGTGATGCGATTAGTGGAGCAAGACCTGGAGCAAGAAGACAAGTGTTAGATTCGTATATCCAACGTTTAAAAGATCTTGAAGAAATTGCATTTGGTTTTAGCGGAGTGAAAAAAGCATATGCAATTCAGGCTGGTAGAGAACTGCGTGTAATTGTTGAAAGCGAAAAAGTAAGCGATGAAAAGGCTGCAACACTATCATTTGAGATTTCTCAGAAAATTCAAACTGATATGACTTATCCTGGGCAAGTTAAAATTACTGTAATACGAGAAACAAGAGCAGTAAATATTGCCAAATAAGCTGTAAAATATAAACGAGTGAAGAGGTTCGGTAAAATCATTTTTATCGAACCTTTTTTTATTCCTTTTCTTGTTAAGAATAGTGTTTAAAAAATCCCTAAAAAATATCACCTTTGGATTTTTGAGTTTTCAATTAAATACTATTTTTGCTTATGCAAAACAATGTACTAATTCTCGACTTCGGATCTCAATACACACAACTCATAGCAAGACGTGTTCGAGAGCTTAATATCTATTGTGAAATACATCCGTATCACAAGATACCAGACAATTTATCAACCTTTAAAGCCGTAATTCTATCAGGATCACCATTTTCTGTAAGAAGTGAAGATGCGCCTCATCCTGATCTATCAGAAATAAGGGGAAAGAAACCTCTTTTAGCTGTATGTTATGGAGCTCAATATCTAGCACATTTTAGTGGTGGAGAAGTAGCACCATCTAATACAAGAGAATACGGTAGAGCAAATCTTTCTTTTGTAAAAGAAGGAGAAGTGTTTTTTGAAGGCATTAATCAAGGTTCTCAAGTATGGATGAGCCATAGTGATACAATTAAAACATTACCTACAGGAGGTGTGCAATTAGCAAGTACACATGACGTGGCAAATGCAGCGTATAGAATAGAAGGAGAAACTACCTATGCTATTCAATTTCACCCAGAGGTATATCACTCAACAGATGGAAAATTATTATTAGAAAACTTTTTAATAAAAATAGCAGCTATAACACCTAATTGGACTCCAAATTCTTTTGTTGAAGCTACAGTGCAAGAATTAAAAGAGAAAATAGGTAAAGATAAGGTTGTTTTAGGCTTGAGCGGAGGAGTTGACTCTACTGTAGCAGCAATCTTACTGCATAAAGCTATAGGAAAGAATTTACACTGTATTTTTGTAAATAATGGATTATTACGCAAAAATGAATTTGAAAGTGTTTTAACACAATATGAAGGCATGGGGCTTAACGTTAAAGGAGTTGATGCTTCGGCACGCTTTTTGGAAGCTCTAGCAGGAGAAAGTGATCCTGAAAAAAAGCGTAAAGCAATAGGACGTGTTTTTATAGATGTTTTTGATGATGAATCAAGTCAGATTGAAGATGCAAAATGGTTAGCTCAAGGAACAATCTATCCAGATGTGATAGAATCAGTTTCTGTAAATGGACCATCGGTAACTATAAAATCACATCATAATGTAGGAGGATTGCCAGATTATATGAAATTAAAAGTGGTAGAGCCTTTGCGTATGTTATTTAAAGATGAAGTAAGACGAGTAGGTGCTTCTATGGGAATAGATCCAGAATTGTTAGGACGACATCCATTTCCTGGTCCAGGATTAGCAATTCGTATCTTAGGAGATATTACTCCAGAAAAAGTAGGTATTTTGCAAGAAGTAGATGCAGTTTTTATTAATGCTCTTAAAGAAAACGGATTGTATAATAAGGTATGGCAAGCAGGAGCAATACTATTACCAGTTAATAGTGTAGGAGTAATGGGAGATGAACGTACTTATGAAAAATGTGTGGCGTTAAGAGCTGTAGAAAGTACAGACGGAATGACAGCTGATTGGGTAAACTTACCTTACGAGTTTTTACAAAAAGTATCAAATGATATAATAAATAAAGTAAAAGGCGTTAATAGAGTAGTATACGATATCAGCTCTAAACCACCAGCAACTATAGAGTGGGAATAAATAATAAATAAAAGCTTGTTTTTGGTAGCATCAATAATTAAACTAGACAGCATGAAACGTATTTTTGTATCTTTTTTATTTTTTTTAAACATAATATCAATTGCTAATGCACAGCAAAAATTTGTAAAACATACAGTAGCCGAAGGCGAAACAGTATTTACATTAGCAGAGAAGTATAATGTAACCAAAGGTGCAATCTATGCGTTAAATCCAAATGCTAAAGAAAGTATTCAATTAGGAGAAGTATTAACAATACCTCTTATAGTAGAATTAGATAAAACGCCAGAAATTAGTTATAAGACCCATGTAGTTGCAGCTGGTGATACGGTCTATAATATTGCTAAACGCTACAATACTACTGTCGAAGCTATTTATGAACTGAATCCTGAAACTAAAAACGGAATACAGTTAGGACAGGTACTACGCGTAGCTAAAATGACTAAAGAAGAAAAAGTTCAAGATGAGGTAGATACTATCATAAATAGCTTTGATTTTGCAGAAAATATTTCAACTGCACAAGTTGAACCAGAATTTAAGATTCATAAAGTAAGACGTAAAGAGACATTATTCAGTATCTCACAATTGTATAATGTGAGTATTGATGATATTAAGAAATACAATAGAGAGTTGTATTCTAGAAAAATACGCAAAAGAGAAGAAATTAAAATTCCGATTTATAAAAATGTAGCAGCGGGTGAAGGACAAAGCACACCTACATTTAAGAAATATACAATACAACCAGGCGAAACTAAATTTAGTATTGCTAGGCAGCATAGAATTACAACTCAAGAATTAGAAAAGTTGAATCCAGAAATGGGGGAAACTTTACCTATAGGAATGGAAATAACAGTTCCAGAAGTTACACCAGATGTAATACCAGAAGGATTTGAGTTGTATCAAGTACCGCCTAAAGATACGATGTATAGTTTATTAAAGAGATTAAATATTTCTTCGGATTCTCTATTACAAATAAACCCACATCTTAAAGAAGGATTAAAAGAGGGGATGGTATTAACGATACCTAAGAGTGCAGATTCATTAGCCTTTGTTTTTGAAGAAGGTCAAAAAGTAAACTTAGAAGAAAAACTATATAATTTTAGAACAAAAAAGGTTGCTCTAATGCTTCCTTTTGGACTAAATGCTTTTGATGCTTCAATAACAGAAGAAGCAGAAGCTACTCTTAAAAGTAAAAGAAATTTACGTATTGCGTTAGATTTTTATAGCGGAGTATTGATAGCGTTAGATTCAGCTAAGCAGAAAGGAATTAGTACAGAAATACAAATCTTTGATACACATAAAAATAATGATGAAGATAATTTAAGAAGAATTATCAATACCAATGATTTTAGTGAGATAGATGTTGTAATAGGACCATTATATCAGAAGAATGTAGAATTTGTTGCAGGAGAATTAAAAAAGTACGATATACCTGTTGTTTCGCCTATATCTAAAAAAGAATCAAAACTTTATAGTAATTTTTTCCAAACTCGTCCGACAGATGTAATGCTTCAAGATAAAATAATATCATATGCAGCAAAAGATTCATTGTCAAAAAATATGATTATTATTGCAGATAAGAAGCATGAAGAAATAAAAAATAAACTTAAAGCTAAGTTTCCAGAAGCTAAAGTTATAGAAATGCGTAAAGGAGGCTTCTTGTATGCAACAGATGTTGTTAAAGTTTTGGATAAGAATAGACCTAATTGGGTATTTTTAGAATCAAATGATGTAGCTTATGTAAGTAATGTAATAACATACCTTAATGCTAAAGCAGAAACGCATAAAGTAACATTATTTACAACAAATAAGAATAGAGCTTTTGAAAATGATAATATAAGTAATCAAGATTTATTGAGATTACGTTTTCATTATCCATCAATAGATAGAGAATATGATGGTACATTGATGAAGAATTTTATAGAGCGCTATAAAAAAGAAAATAATGGTAATATTCCTAATCAGTTTGCTGTAAGAGGATTTGATATCATGTATGATATATTAATGAGATTAGGAACAGCTAATAATTTATTTGAAGCAAGTGCTTATGGGGGAACTACAGAATATGTAGAAAATAAGTTTTGTTACTCAAAAAAATTATTAGGAGGATATTATAACAAAGCAATGTATATTGTAAAATATGATGAAAATCTAAAACTTACAGTTGTAGAATAATAAATCGTATAAATGTTGTATATTTCATCATAGGGGGCAAGAATAAAATAAGAAGAACATATTAGGAATTTTAATGAAATGGTAAGATTACTTTTAAAAAAAAGTAAAACTGACTATGGATTTTTATTCTTAATAATAAAAAAAGATTTGGGAGAAATCAAAGTTTTAAAGGCTATCGAGAAAGTAAGTTCTCGTTAAGAGTATTTAAATCAATTAAGGCATTAATGCAATCTTCCAGTAAATCAAAAAAGGATAATTGAAACAATACCCAGTTTTTAATTATTCTTATAAAAAGAAGAACTTAACCGTAAATTGGCCATAATTGAGATAATTATGAATAAACTTATTATTTTACTTAGCGTAATATTGTTTACAAATAAAGAATCTTATGAAAAATTCTCGTATAGTGAAAAAAGTACTTTAGAGTGGAGTGACTTTAGAGGTAAACCCAAAAGAAATAGTTCTTTTGCTGCTAGCGTAAATACTGGAGTTACATATCATTGGTCTTATAATAAAGAAGGTGGTGTTCCTGATTTTACATATGATGTAGATAGCTTTTGCTATCCATTATTATCATGGGTAAAAGAAAATGAAAAGAATGAATACCTTTTGGCACATGAGCAATTGCATTTTGATATTTCTGAGCTTCATGCAAGAATCATGAGAAAACGGTTAAGTGAATATCAAGTAGAAAAAGAAAAAGATATAAAGAAAGATCTTAAAAGAATGTATAAAATCGTAGAGCGTTTACGTAGTGAAATGCAAGAACAATACGATGAAGAAACAGATCATTCTAAAAATGAAGAAGCCCAGAAAAAGTGGGAGAAAAAAGTGAAAAACCTTTTAGTATACTACCAGAAATTTGAAAAAAGAGTAAGAAGAAGACGATAATATTGAAGTGTAGTGAGATACTATGGATGTAAAACCTCAAAAGGATTTTTTGTTAAAATTGGCTAAAGCCAAAATGCCTTACGGTAAGTATAAAGATTATGATTTGATTGACTTACCAGAACATTATATAGTTTGGTACCAGCAAAAAGGATTTCCTAAAGGTGTTTTAGGCCAACAATTGCAAACGATTTATGAAATTAAATGCAATGGATTGGAACATTTAATTAGAAACCTGAGAAAAATGTAATAATTAAAATTAGATTTTTTTATAGCGTTTGGACCATGTCCAATGCAACTCTTTTAAACTTTTAATCTCTGAGGTTAGAAGTTTTGTTATTTTAGGTTCTCTGTGAATTAGAGCTTGTTTTAAAGCATAATAATCAGCCTCAATACTTGATATATAAAATTCAACGCTAGCTATATATTGCGCTTTAGTATGAGTATTTCTAGAAGTTTCGGCTAGAGCTATATGTTTAATTAATAATAAACCTGTAGTGATTAAATTACTTAATCTTCTATTCATTCTAGACGCAGTATGATCTAATTCATCAAGAGAGCGAACTTCTGAAGTAGCAGCAACCAAACTTCTATTTAGTTTAAAGATATCCAAAGCTTTCATGTATAAAGGAAGTTTTGTGACATCTTGAGAAGATTCTTCTTTATATAAATTATAGTTATTCATGATAATAACCTATCATATCGATAGAGTATATTGAGTGTTGAGTTATGTTTCAAAATTAACAACATTTCATCTTTATTAACTTTATTATTTAAAGTGAAAAGATTATTTTAGGATAAATAATAAGGTATATACTATAAAAACATTAATAATGAAGGTTGATGAACTGGGTTGGAAAATATTAAATCTTTTACAAAAAAATGCAAGACAATCTAATGCAGAGATTGGAAGAAAAATAGGATTAAGTTCACCTGCTGTAGCTGAGCGTATAAAAAAAATGGAAGATTACGGAATTATTAATGGATACAAAGCCCAAATTGCGTATACTCCAGTAGGATACCAGCTTAAAGCAATTATTACTTTAAGAGCTTTTATGGGAAAATTGAAACCTTTTTTAACTATGGTTACATCCTTAAAAGAAGTAATTAATTGTTATAGAATTACGGGTCACGAAAATATCGTTTTAGAAGTGGTATTAAGAGATCAATTACATTTAGAACATCTTATAGACAAATTAATAGCCTATGGTGAAACCAAAACCCATATAGTATTATCTAATGTAATAGAAGAAGCTCCGATAAGAGAAATTTAAAAGGATATCATTTAAACTCATTGTTATTATTTGGTAGTTAAAACAGTATAACAAGGATGTTTTTTTCGTAAATTTATAAAGAAATTATGCATCTTTTTTGGCAATTGAAAGTCTTATAGATGTATTAACGTAAAAAAATGATATTATGATTTTAAATAAAGGGTGTAATTGTACCTGTCCAAGTTGTTTAGAAGGAAACTGTGCAAACTGTTCAAATATCAGTTGTGAATCTTCTGGGTGCAATTGTGCATAAAGAATGTAAAGAATTAATGAGTTGTAACTCATAGCATAATTAAAAATCGAGATATGAATATGTCTCGATTTTGTAATAATATAGGTATATGAATACAGATGATATTTGGAATATATATAAAGAAGATATAGAACGTTTTATTTATAGTAAAATCAAAGATTCAGATATCACCAAAGATATTGTACAAGAAGTATTTACTAAAGTACATTTACATAAAGAACAACTTCAAGATGAAGCTAAGTTAAAATCATGGTTATTTAGTATAGCAAGAAATATTACGTATGATTTTCTGAAAAAATCTAAAAAAGCAATAGCTCTAGACGAACAATATCTAGAAACCGATACGACAATAGAGGAAGAAGAAACACATACAGAAAAAGATTGCTTACCAGGACTTATTAAAAATTTACCAGAAAAATATAGGATTCCATTGTATTTGTCAGATATAGAAGGACTGAAACAAAGTACGATTGCAGAACAATTAAACCTACCATTAGCAACAGTTAAATCACAAATACAACGAGGAAGGAAATTAATTATTAAAGGATATATGGATTGTTGTGATTATAAATTAAATAAAGAAGGAAAGTTAGTAGGGGAAATAAAAGAGAAGGCATTATGTAAGATCTGCTGTCGATTTTAATAAGAGAATTTGATTAAGAATTTTTCAGCAGAAGTTTTTTATATTAGATTATGGAAAACTTTGAAAAATATTACGAATTGATGATTGAGAAAATCATCTTTTTTGCACCTCGTATACTTATCGGAATTTTAATTATCTGGATAGGATTCAAACTTATAAAGAAGATTGAAAAACTATTGGATAAAACACTCAAGAGAGTTCAAACATCAGAAACTGTCCGTCCATTTTTATTATCAATAATTTCTATAGTATTAAAAGTAGCTATTTTATTTACAGTAGTTTCAATTCTAGGAGCAGATTTATCAGGGTTAGTAGCTATTTTGGCAGCAGTTAGTTTTGCAATAGGACTGTCGCTTCAAGGAAGTCTAGGAAATTTTGCATCAGGAATTCTTATTTTGTTTCTCAAACCGTATCAAGTAGATGATTGGATAGAAGTAGGAGATAAATTTGGAAAAGTAGAAGAAATAGGAATTTTTAATACTACAGTAATCACAC
Source organism: Aquimarina rhabdastrellae (assembly GCA_947387485.1). Lineage (GTDB taxonomy): Bacteria > Bacteroidota > Bacteroidia > Flavobacteriales > Flavobacteriaceae > Aquimarina. Next base: position 21,381 of record CANDNT010000023.1, on the reverse strand, counting down.
CAGGAAATAAAGTACTTATAATTCCTAATTCCAAAATTACAGACGATGTAGTTACAAATTACTCAAAAAAAGGAGTAGTGCGATTAGAACTGAATGTAACAATGCCTTATGCCGAAGATTTTCCTAAAGTAAAAGAAATTATTACTGAAGCCTTAAATCCAATAAACAAAATCTTAGAAAACCCAAGTACAACTATTGGGATTGAGAGTTTTGATTCTCATAGTATAATTATAGCAGTGAGACCTTATGTGAGACCAGATGATTTTTGGGAAGTTACTTTTCTTGCTCATAAAAACATTAAAGAAGCTTTTAATCAAAATGAGATTCAGGTAGCATATTCTGAGGGTATCGAACTAGGAAAAATAGGAAGATAATACTGTTTTGTACAAGTTTAAAAATATTTTATCATAAAAGACAATGCTTCATAATGAAAAAAATATAACATGCAATCCCTTTGTATACAAAGGATTGTTACTTTAATGTTATTTTTTTTGAAAATTATTTACGGTATAACCATAAATTTTATTACTTTTAAACCGTAATAATGTAAGCACAAAAGTTTTGATTTTTTATGATTAGGGTAATTTGAGAGTATAAATCATTAAGCTTTTTGGACTGATTACCCAGAAAGTGATTTATATGATTTTTTTACCAAAAAACTGAGAGCGCTCCAGCAATGGAGCGCTTTTGCTGTTTATAATAATATTGTCATGAATAATTTATAATTTAACTAAGATAATAAGTTATTTGGATCAAGACTAATTGTTGTGGTTTTGTATAAGTGACGAGTGATTAGCCGATGAGAGATGAGTGAGATTGAATCTAAAATTTAAAAGTTTTTTGATATGGAGTTGGTTCGTTAGGTAGTTTTTGAGTACTGTCATCTCGACAAGCTCGATGACCAGACAAGCTCGATGACCAGACAAGCTCGATGACCAGACAAGCTCGATGACCAGACAAGCTCTGTGATAAGTATAAATCTAAAATGTTTTTTTGAGTGATAAATGAATAATAATAAATTGGTTAGTTTTGAGTGGAATTCGTTACTTCGACTCCACGATGAATTAATCTAAAATCAACTATCGTTAATCTTAACTCTGTATTCGACATTCATTATTATATTTTAATTCACCCACAACTTTTGAGACTGATCCAGTTATTTGTATTTAAAAATAGTAAACACTGTATATACTTCTTCGCCACTTTTACTATTAATAGTATTTTGAAAATAATCTTTTCTTAAACTAGACCGTTAAAAAGTCATTTTATTATAGTTTGAAATAACGACACTTAATAATGAATTACGTGTAATGCATACATAAATAACTTTAATAATGTATCAAAGTGAAAATACGTTAATCTTGACCTATAAAAATCAAAAAGAAGAATGAAATAGCTCGTGTTTATGATAATTATGGTAATAATTGATACTTTTTTACATTAAAAACAATACATTTTTGTGAAATCTATAGGAATTATATTTTTTTCTTACAAAATTGCTGTTGGATATATAATATTTTTGTTAATTCGTCTATAGTATGTTGCTTTTCAACGGTATAAATAAGTATGTTAACATAAATTAAGTAGGAAAATTATGTATTAACCTTACATTTGTAATGAACAAGAGTTATAATAGTAACACATTAGTTTTTTTACAATTTGGTTTTGGTTTTTTTGAATGGGAAAGATTGAGTTTCGAGATTGGATGAGGAAAATAAGAAATGAAGAAGAAATAAAAATACTCAATTCCCCTAAGTAGTGAGAAAGCGCCCTTTTTGCGATTTGGGGCGCTTTTTTTATGTTAATTGTTATTCAATGACAAGGTGTTTGACATTGTCTAAATTCCAATCTATAACCAATCCTTTTGCAAGAGAGTGGGTGATTTCTTTACCGTATAATACTTCACATAAATATAGTGCAGCTTCAAAACTTTTGGCACCACCAGCAGAAGTAATATATTTTCCGTCATGAACAAAAAGTAAATCCTTACGAATGTCTAAATCAGGAAATGTTTTTTGCATAAGTTCGATATCCCCAGGGAATGTAGTAGATACTTTTTTATCTAATAGACCAGTTTTGGCTAATACAAAAGCCCCGTCGCAGTGCGAAGTCATATATAAAGCATTTTCATCAACCTTTTTTACAAAATTTAGCATATCTAGATCATTTAAATCTGAATCCAAATGATGTTCTGCACTAGGAATTACTAAAATATCGATTTGAGGAAGTTTATCTTTTAAATAGTTATAATCGGGAATGATTTTAACCCCTTCAAATGTTGTAATGTAATTATCTGTATTAGCAACTGTAAAAACGTTCATCGCTTTAATATTTTTACGATATTGAGTATGCTGAAAAATATCAAAAGGAGCTGTAAACTCAGTATTGTAAGTTCCATCCATAATTAAGAATGCAACATTATAGCGATTAGGTGCTAGAATAGGAAAATGTTTTTCTTGAGTAGAAGGAGTAACTTTTATTTCAGCTTGAGGTTGTTTTTGAGAGCAACTAGCTACAAATAGAACTGTGCATAGTAATATATATTTAAATCGAGTAGTAGAAAAAAATGAAATCATAATAAATAAATTTAAACTGTAGCTTCTTTTGTAAGTCGCAGTTGTAAGATATATAATAAAAAAATGCAAATAGTTAATAAAGCTATAATGATATACCAAGTATAAGTATAGCCTATATAAGATACCAGTTGCATACCAGAATTATGTCCTATGATATGAGAAACAGAAAATGAAATGCTATATAAAGCCATGTATTCGCCAGGATTTCCTTTTTGAGATCTTTGTAAAGCAAAAGCATTTGAAAAAGGAAAAGAAATCATTTCTCCTATAGTCATTAACAGCATACTAATAATAACAATACCTGTCCAAGAAGTAAAGTTAAAAACCGCAAAGCTTAATGCAGTTAATATAGCACCGATCAATATGAGTTTTACCATAGAGAAAGATGAATCCTCTAAATATTTAACTAGAGGCATTTCAAAAATAAAAATAACTAATCCATTCAATCCCAAAATTAACCCAATATCAAATTCGGATAAAGCATGTATTTCTTTATAGAATAAAGGTACCGTAGAAAAGAATTGTAAAAATGAAATGCCAAATAAAACCATAGCAAAAAAGAAAATCCAAAAAGTTTTATCTCTATATACAGAAACAGGGTTTTTTACAATATGATTATCTATAGTTTTTGTGGTTTTTGGATTTAGTGTATACAATAATAATACACTAGCTAATAAGCAAGTAATACCATCTATCCAAAATAAACCTTGATATCCTATTGTTGTAATGATTATACCACCTACAGCAGGACCTGCAGAAAACCCCAGATTAATGGCTAATCTAATTAAAGTGACAGATCTAGTTTTGTTTTCAGGTTTGCTATAACTATTTAAAGCAACAAATGTAGCAGGTCTAAAAGTATCTGCAAGAATCATAATAATGAAGATACCAATACTAAAAGATAAAAAAGTATCTAGAAATTGTAAAATAATAAAGCCAAATCCAGTAGCGATTAAACTAGAATACATGACTTTATAATACCCAATTTTGTCGGTAAGTTTTCCTCCTAACCATGACCCTAATAAAGAACCAGTTCCAAAACAAGTCATAATCCATCCGATTTCTATTAACGATAATTGTAAATCTTTAGTAAGGTATAAAGATAAAAACGGAATAACCATTGTTCCAGCTCGATTAATTAACGTAATTAAGGAGAGCCACCAGACCTCTTTTGATAAACCAGAAAAGGAATTGAAATAATTAAAAAATAGGCTTTTCAAGTTGTTTTTTGTTTGATGTTATAAGATTTTACACCAAAATTAGCTTTTTAAAGCAGATTTACCTTGTTTTTTTATTAAGTTTAGCATTAATAATTATTCAAGGTTTGTATTTTTGCAAAAAAAATCAAAGTGAAACATTGTTTAATCGTACTCCTATTGTCTTGCGTAAATTTAATAGCCCAAAAAACAACAGCTATTAAAGAAATCAGGGACTTTCAAGAAGCATTAAATAAGAAATTTGTAATAGCAGAAACCACTCCGTTAACTTCAGAAGATTTAGAAGTTTTTACAACACATGAGTTCTTTGCTATTAATATGCATTATAGAATAAAAGCTGATTTTATAAGAACACCTTATGAAACTCCTTTTATTATGCAAACTACTACAAATAGAGAGCCTATATATGTAAAATATGGAGAAGTACATTTTAGATTAAATAAAAAGAAGTATATCTTAAATGTCTATCAAAATCAAGCATTGATTGAGCAAGAAGAATATAAAAATTATTTGTTTTTACCATTTACCGATTTAACTAATGGAAAAACTACTTATGGAGGAGGTAGATTTATTGATCTTGAAATCCCAGAGAAACAAACTATTATAATAGATTTTAATAAAGCATATAATCCTTATTGTGCTTATAATAATAAATATTCGTGCCCAATTCCTCCAGAAGAGAATCATTTAGAAATAGAAATACCAGTAGGAGTAAAAAGCTTTAAAAGACATAAGCTATAATAAAATTAAGATATAAAAAAAGGACTTTTTAAAGTCCTTTTTTTATGAGTTATAGAATCGGAATATAAATTTCGGTAATCCAATTGGCAGGATTTTGTTGAATATCTGGTTGAGTTCTATACACTTCAAATGGAGGAGATTCAGGATTTAATTCTAATCCATTATCAGTAATGTATTGTTGCGCAACAGCCCAAGCTTCTTTTAGGTTTTTATAATCTCCAGTAAGTGTTGTTTTTACTACTTTTTGCTTAGGAAGAAAGTTACATAAAATTGAACTCTCTTCAGGAACTTCTATTTTTTCACGAACAGGTATACCAATAGAAAATATAGTAGTACCAGCTTCAGCGTTAAATTCATTAAATAAAGTAAAGGGCATTCCTGTTTGAGGTAATTTATTAGTATGTACATATGCTTTTAAAGCAGGTATCATTTGTTCCATTTTTTGAGGTAAAGTAGCGATAGTAGAAGCAGCTGAGCTATATACATAAAAACCACCACCATGTTCTGTAATACCATCGACATTAATAGCGTATTTTTGCATTTGCGTTTGAGTATATGTAGCTAGTTTTTCTAATCCATTTTTTAACATAGGTCTTAAACTTTCTTCCATAGAAATATCTTGAGTAGCCCAATACGCTTTATCGAAAAAGGATTGATCACCTTTCATTCCCCAAGTAATCTTAGTTCCTTCTGCAGTAGCTTCAAGAGTCCAATAAACATCACTTATACTTTCGCCCATAGGTGTGATAAAAGTGAGTTTTTGATCTATACTAGAAAAAGGAGCTGTTGCTACTGTTTTCATATGACCGTCACCTTGAGATGCGCTAGTCCAGCTATAACTAGCACCTTCACCACTGGTTTGAGTAGGATAACTCATTACAAAATCATTAGATAAATCCATCCAAGGACCCCATGTTTCCCATGTTTTATATTCGTTTACAGTGGTAAAAAGTAATTCATCTGGAGCAGTGATAACTTTACTCTCAGCTATATCATATTTACCATTGATAGTAGCGATATAAGTAGCGCCTCCTATAATAACAATCAATAGTAATAAGAATAAGTATTTGACGATTTTCATTTAAGTTAGTTTAGGTTATTAGTTGTGCTAATATAATCAAATTTAACATTCTTTAATTTGTTACATTTGTAGAAACAATTAACACCAAATTATGAAGCTTAAAACAGTATTAGCTTGTATAGCAGCTGGTACACTATTTATGGCGTGTAAAAATGAGCCAAAAGTAGAAACACCTGTTGCTACAGAAGAAAAAGAAACTGTAGTAAAACCTACAGAAGAGTTTGATTATGTAGTAGGGCAATTTGCCGATTTAAAGATTTTACGTTATCAAATTCCAGGATGGGAAAACTTAAGTTTAAAAGAGCAAAAGTTAGTATATTATTTGACACAAGCAGGATTGAGCGGTAGAGATATCATGTGGGATCAAAACTATCGTCATAACTTAGTTATTAGACATGCTTTAGAAAAAGTATATACAACGTATACTGGTGATAAAACAAGTGATGATTGGAAAGCTTTTGAAACTTATTTAAAAAGAGTTTGGTTTTCAAACGGGATACACCATCATTATAGTAATGATAAAATTAAACCTGAATTTAGTCAGGATTATTTAAGTAGTTTATTAGCTGCTACAGCTACAGAATTACCAAAAGAAGTTTATGAAGTGATTTTTAATGATAAAGATGCTAAAAAAGTAAACTTAGCCAAAGGAATTGATAATGTAGCTGCTTCTGCAGTAAACTTCTACGGAGAAGGAGTGACAAATAAAGATGTAGAAGAATTCTATAAGACTAAAAAGTCGCCTAATCCAGAAAAACCATTATCATATGGATTAAACTCTCAATTAGTAAAAGAAAATGGAGCGTTAAAAGAACGTGTATATAAATCTGGAGGTTTATACGGAGCTGCTATTGACGAAATCATCAAATGGTTAGAAAAAGCACAAAGTGTAGCAGAAAATAAAGCGCAAGGTGATGCTTTAGGTTTATTAATCAAGTATTACCAAACAGGAGATTTACAAACTTGGGATGATTATAATGTAGCATGGACTGCAGCTACAGAAGGAAATATCGATTATATCAATAGTTTTATTGAAGTGTATAATGACCCATTAGGTTACAGAGGATCTTATGAAACTATTGTACAAATCAAGGATTTTGATATGTCTAAAAAAATGGCGGTTTTATCTGAAAATGCACAGTGGTTTGAAGATAATTCACCATTAATGGATGAGCATAAAAAAGATAGTGTAGTAGGAGTTACTTATAAAGTTGTTGCTGTTGCTGGTGAAGCTGGAGATGCATCTCCTAGTACGCCAATTGGAGTAAACTTACCTAATGCAAACTGGATTAGAGCTGCTGTAGGATCTAAATCTGTATCTTTAGGAAATATTATTAATTCGTATAATAATGCTGGAAGTTCTGGGCGTTTAAAAGAGTTTGTACATGATGAAGAAGAGTATAAGTTAGAAAAAGAATACGGACAATTAGGAGATAAATTACATACTGCACTTCACGAAGTAATAGGGCATGCATCGGGACAATTAAACCCAGGAGTAGGAGAAACAAAAGAGACGCTTAAGAATTATGCATCTACTATGGAAGAAGGTAGAGCTGATCTTGTAGGATTATACTATTTAATGGATCCAAAACTACAAGAATTAGGATTAGTTCCTGATTGGGAAAAAGTAGGTAAAGCTGCTTATGATGGATATATCCGTAATGGATTAATGACACAGTTAATTCGTTTAAATGTAGGAGATGATGTAGAAGAAGCACATATGCGTAACCGTCAGTGGGTAAGTGCTTGGTCTTTTGAACAAGGAAAGAAAGATGGAGTGATCGAAAAAGTTACTCGTGAAGGAAAAACGTATTATGATATTAAAGATTATAAGAAATTACGTGAGATTTTTGGACGTTTATTAAGAGAAACGCAACGTATCAAATCAGAAGGTGATTTTGCAGCAGCAGAAGCATTAGTAGAAGGATATGGAGTGAAAGTAGATCAAACATTACACAAAGAGATCTTAGACCGTAATTCTAAATTTAAATCTGCACCATATAGCGGATTTGTTAACCCTGTATTACAACCTAAAAAGGATGAAGCAGGAGAAATTACAGGATTTGAAGTATACCAACCTAAAACATTTGAAGAGCAAATGTTGTTCTATGCAAAGAACTATGGTTTCTTACCACAGGTAAACTAATCTTATACTTGAATTGAAAATATATAAAAGGCACTATCAAATACTTGATAGTGCCTTTTTGATTATTCTTTTTTGCTGTTAAAATTAAGAACAGCTTTATAACCGAATTGGATATTGAAAAAATTACGACTAGGATGAAGATTGAATCTTCCCTCTTCATATTTAAGACGTAAGAAAAAAGCATCATCTTTATCATTGTTAGTATAGAAATAGGCTTCAGAATGAATAGAAAATGTATTGAAGTTTAAAATTTGGTTTTCTATAATATTATTGTTTTGATAACGATTTAAATAAAGGCTAGCATTGATACCAAAATTTGAAAAACGTTCTACTTCAATTCCAGCACCAATTCCTAGTCCTAAAGTGGTTGTATTCTCTTTTGTATCGCTACTATTTCCTTGAACTTCGGTAAAAAAAAGGTTCCCTTTAGATTTTAATAAAATCTTATAGGGGAATTTTTTACCAATACGTGTTTCATAAATATCTAATTGTGTTCCTGCCGTTAAAAAAGATTTTTGGATCATGTCCAAAGGATTATTTTCTATAGCAGTTATGGGGATGGTTCGATCATCATTATCAAATCTGGAATAACTTACTCCTGCCTTGAATTTTTTAAATAAATAATGGAATCTAGCTATGTTAAAAGGATTTAAATAGAACGTACTGTTTCCTTCAAAACTAATGATGCCATTTGCAGATTCATCAATTAAGCCTAAGAAATCAGAATATGCTCTAAAATCAATAAAAGATCTTAAATTATTTTGAATAAAAATTTTATGATTGAGAGAATCTTGATGTGTTGAAAGTTTGATATATTCCTTCTCAATAATATAATACTTATCAACTTCATAATCATAGGTTAAAAAATCAACTAAACGAATGTAGTGGCGAGGAGTTAAATTACTTCTTAAAGTGGCTTTACTGTTTCTATCAAAACTAAAAATATTTGTAGAAGAAGAATTGGTGAAAACTTCTTTGGGATTATCAGTAAAAGCTTTAATGTTAAAGAGAACACCATCTCGTATTTCGATTAATACTTTAGTGATATTTACGTTTCTTTTAATAAGAGAATCATTTTGTTCTGATCTATCGATTCTAATGCCCTTTTGTTTATATACTTTAATATTATTAAGACTATCCTTTATTAATCTAAATGTACCAACTAGCTCTTTTTTATCAACATCAAAATTAGCACTTAGTTTTTTTGTAAAAGAATCAATAGCTTTTTGAGAAGCAGTTTTGATAAGTTTATCTTGTTGACTTGTGCTTAAGTCATTTTTTGTGTTTATTTCAGTTTTTAATTTCTTAAATAAAGAATCAATAGAATTTTGTAGTTTTTTTTGATTGTTTTCTAAGATTATTAATTGCGTTTTAGTGGATGTGGAGTCGTTTTTTTTCTTTTGACTAAAAGTAGGTCCATGTATTAATAGAAATGCGAAAATGGAGAGTAGCGTTCTCATGATAAGTAGTTTTGATTTATAGTATAAAACTACTTTATGAAATAAAGGGAAGATATACCCAATAAAGGGGAGATTTAAGAACTAAGGAAAATTAGAAGTCATATTTTTTCTCTATAGCATAGCGCAATAATTCACCTTTACCATGTAACCCCAATTTACGAATCATATTTTTTCGATGTTTCTCTACGGTTGAAACTGATGTAAAACGAAAAGCAGCAATTTCAGAAGAAGTTTTTCCTTGTCCGATAAGGTTTAAAATTTCTCTTTCGCTTTTAGTTAATAAAGATTTTTTAGTAGTAGAAGAAGGAGAGTCTATAATAGCAGCTATATCGATAGCAGCATCAAAGTAAGTATTTCCTTTAGCTACTTCTTGAATTGCCTGTAATACTTCTTCTAGTGGAGAATTTTTTAATAAATACCCAGAAGCACCTGCATCAATCATTTGTTTAATAGCATTGTCTTGATCATACATAGAAAAAGCAATGATTTTGATATGAGAGAATTCCTGTTTGATTATTTTGGTGACAGCTATACCGTCAATTTTGGGCATGCGTATATCAGTAAGAATAACTTTAGGTTGTTTTTTTCTTACTAATTCTAATAAGGCTTCGCCATCATTGACCATTCCTATAATAGAGATTTCTTCTTCATATTTTAAGAGTAAATGAATACCATCAATTAAAGATTGATGATCTTCAGCAATAGCAACAGTAATCATAATGGTATATCAATTAAAATGTTTGTTCCTTTTTCTGGGGTAGAGTCGATTTCAAAATCACCTTCTAGGTGTTCTATACGTTTTTCTATAGAATGTAATCCCATTCCTTCTTTTTGAGGTAGTTTCACAGCATTAAAACCTATTCCATTGTCTTCGATAATGATATTTAAGGAGGTGTCGTGATGTGTTAAAGAAATAGTAGCTTCTGTAGCCTGAGCATGTTTCACAATATTAGTGATGAGTTCTTGTATGATTCTAAATAATGAGATTTCTAAAGTGTTATCAAGACGTTGATTAAAACCATAATCCTGGACGGTAATCTTTAATTGATTTGATGAAGATATTTTTTTAGCTAGGTTTTTAATAGCGGGCAATAACCCTTGCTGTGCCATGACACCACTATTTTTTTCATGAGCAATAGCACGAACCTTTTGATACGCTTCATCGATAAGTGTAGTTGTCTTGACATAAAAAGCATCATCATTAATGAATTCAGGCTTGGATCGATTACGTTTTAAATGATCAAAATAGAGTTTAATAGTCGTTAAGGTACTGCCTAGGCTATCGTGTAGATCATTAGCCAAACGTTGTCGCTCTTTCTCTTGTCCAGATAACATAGCATCAATAGTAGTCAATTCTTGCTCTTTTAATATTTTTTCTACTTTATTTGTTTCGAGCTGCTTTTCTTGTTCAGCTATACGTTGTTTACGTTTAGTATTTTTATAAAGTAAGAGTGAAATAGAAATAGTACCAAGTAATGTTAATAGAGCTCCTATCCATAAATTACGTTGTTGTCTTCTACGCGTATCTATTTCATATTGAAGGAGTATGTTTTCTTTTTCTTTTTTTTCAGTTTCGTATTGTGTATTATATTTTGCAATAGCATTGATTTGAGAAACCTCGTTAATACTATCTTCTAGTTTTTTTATTTTTTGGCTATAGATATAAGCATTTTTATAGTCACGTAAAGAATCATATAAGAGTCTTAAGTTATCATAATAGATGATTTTTGTTTTAGGGACATGTTTGGATAAATTAATATCCATAGCTTTTCCATAATACATTAATGCTAATTGATATTCTTTTAAATTAGCATAACAACGAGCTATATTGTTATAAGCATAAGAAACTAAGGTGTTTTGATTATATTTTTGAAATGTAGGTATAGTTTTTCGATATATTTCTAATGCTATTTTAGGTTTATGAAATTCTGTGCGATATGTGGTTCCTTTATTAAAATTAAGTTTTGCTATACCTAATGTATCGAGGTTTTGTTGGGCTAACTGTATAGCCTTATCAAAATTATTAATAGCCTGTTTTCCATTATCATTATTGAGATACGTCACAGCAATTCGAGTATAAGCTTTTTGAAGAATCTTAGCATCGTTTTTATTTTTAGCATAAGCAATGTATTCTGCTAGATATGAAGAATCGTCTATTTGGTGATGTTTAAAATGATTTAAAGTAGCAATAATTTTTAGGTTTACATTAATAGCTTGTTCTATACTGTCAGAAGCTGTAAATATTCTTTTTGCCATTAAAAAATTATGAAAAGCTTTATGATGATTATCATTTAAGAAATGAAGTTCTGCGATATGAAAATGATAATAAGCATTTTGATAAGGTTCTAAACTTAGAGTATCTATTGCTTTTAAAATAATAGTAGCAGAATCTAATTTTTTTTCTTTGAGGAATGATTCTGCTTTATTTAATTGAGATTGTTGAGAAAAACCGAAACCAGTAAGCAAAAAGCAAACTGGTAACAGTAGAGATACTATTTTGTTGTGTTGACTAATCATTATATTCCAATAATAATACTACCATCTTTGGATTCAGGAGTACCTTCGTTTAAATTACAATTTAAGTCTTTTTCTAATAGATTAAGTAGTTTAGTATCATGAACTTTGAAAAGAAATAAGATATGATCATTTCTTGAATTGAGTTTTATATTATTTAGATTTGATTTAAAAACTAAGTTATCTTGAAGATCTTCACTTTTATATAAGTGAATGATAAAGGCATCACTATAAGTACTACTTTTATTGCAATATTGAATATCTAATATTTTATATTTAAAAACTCTTTTTGCATCAAGTTTAAAAGTAGCTTCTTTTATGGCAGATCCAGACCATGAAATAGAAGTTGTTATTAATAGATCGTCATCTTCAAAGAATATGAACTCGTTAGTAGGTCTATTAGTACAATTTAAAAAGGCGATGTTTAGGTTTTGTTTTCTCATAATGTAATGAATTAATATTAAATGAATTTTTCTAATAATAGTTTTTTTGTATATCCTGTATTTTGATGAATCTTGATTTGTGAATAAGTATCAGGAAAAATAATAGTAGAATTAAAGATGGTATTAATATTATTAGCGACACATATATTGGCTATATTTTTTACTGTAGTTGTCTTTGCAAAAATGAGACCTATGGCGTTATTTTGTTCATTGACTAATAAAGAACCAGAATCACCATCAGTAGAAATATCCTTGACTAAGATTTGCTTTTTAAATAGGATAGTATCATTATAACCATTTGAAGCATTTCCATAATTTGAATTATGTACTTTAATTGTTGCATTTGTAGAATGTATGGAGTAAGGAGTGCACTCATTGTCATTTTTATTACATCCAGATTTATATCCACAGATTTTTACTTTAGAATCAAAACTAGGCTTTTCAATAGATTTGATAGCATATCCACAAGTATTTGTAGAAGATGTTTTTTCGAATTGAGTTTCCTTTAAATCATAAAACTGAATAATAGCAGCTTCTCGATAGTCATCTAAACAATGCCATGATAATTGACCGCAGATATAGTTAGGGACAGATTTTGAACTATTGAAAGTACTAAATGCAGGATGAATAATTTTTTTTCCTAAATCAATTCCTGCTCCACTAGCTACGTGCCAATTTGTAATACCAAAAAGAGTATTAGGGTAATCATTTAATTTAAATAGGCCTCCTAAAGTACCTACTGAGCCACTGTTTTCATGACTAATAGAAATACCTCCTTTTAATTCTTTACTAAACGAAAAGGGGCGATCGTTCTGGGTAGAGTATTCTGAAGTAAATCTCTCGACATTTTTTAATTTAAAAAGAAGCTTTATATCTTCTAAAGAATGATCTCGACAATTAAGGCAAAAATTTTTAAAATCAGAGGAAGGAAGACTATCCGAGCGCTGAATTAATAAATTAATTAATTTTTTATATAAATCTTCCTGAGTATTTTCTTTTTTCCCTATTTCTATTTTAAAGCTATTTGAATCTTCTTTAACAACAGCTAAATACCTAATACTGTTATGATTTTTTATAAAATCATAACAGATAGAACTTTCTAAAGCTTCAATAGCCTTTTCTTCGGTTTTAAATGTAAAATCAATCATAATTAAAAGTGTTTTGATATACACCAAAACTCTATAATTATGTATATAGAAAACATACCCAGTAATGGGAATATAGCTATTTATTTAAATAGAAGAGAAATAAAAAAAGAATAAATTACGGATGTAAATACTTTTTCAAGACAAAAAGTAACCCTACAAAAACAATAAAACCAGCCAAAATAAAAAGACTTCCTTTATAGTATTTGCGGTGTAATCTAAGATCTTTACGATAGCTGAAAATCATAATAATAATAAACGCTATCACAAAACCACCTGCAAACAATAATTGACCTTGGCTAAACATAAAAATAATTTTTAGGCAAAGATAAAATGCGAGAACATATAATCCTAATAATTAACAAAGAGTTCTATAGGTAAGAATACGTTAAGAAAAAAAGAAAATTGAAAACAGAAACTAAAATAATAAGTATTATTGCCTATAGTTGATCCAGAATAGAAATCATAAATAAATAGATTGATGAAGAATAAAATTAAAGCAGTTCAGGCATTTCATACAGCGTATAAACTAGGGTATAAAGAAGAACTTACAGCAGATTTGGGTAAAGATAAAAACCTGTTACGCTTTAATTTAATGAAAGAAGAAAATGAAGAATATCTTGAGGCCGCTCAAAATGGAGATATGGTTGAGATTGCAGATGCGCTAGGAGATATGCTATATATTTTATGTGGAACTATTATCGAACATGGAATGCAACATAAGATCGAAGAAGTTTTTGAGGAGATACATCGTAGTAATATGAGTAAATTAGGAGAAGATGGAGAACCAATTTATCGAGAAGATGGAAAAGTACTTAAAGGGCCTAACTACTTTAAACCTAATATTAAAACGATAATAGATAAATAGCAGTTGATCAAATCTTAAAAGATTAGTATAAGTTTTTAAGATTTTGTATTATTCGGTATTCAAAAGAAACGACTAAAAAAGTATGGATAATCTTCTTGAGGTAAGTAATGTAGTAAAACGCTTTGGGAGTTTTACAGCATTAAATGATGTATCAATTAATGTTCCTAAAGGAAGTATTTTTGGGTTATTAGGACCTAATGGTGCAGGTAAAACAACATTAATAAGAATTATTAATCAAATTACCTATCCAGATCAAGGTAGTGTAACGTTAGATGGAGCTTCTTTACAAGAACATCATATCAAAGACATAGGCTATTTACCAGAAGAAAGAGGACTGTATAAGTCGATGAAAGTAGGAGAGCAAGCTTTATATCTTGCTCAATTAAAAGGTTTGTCAAAAAAAGAGGCCAAAGAACGATTAAAATACTGGTTTGATAAGTTCGAAATAGGAAATTGGTGGGACAAGAAAATCCAAGAACTATCCAAAGGTATGGCGCAGAAAGTACAGTTTATCGTCACTGTATTGCATAGACCTAAATTGCTAATATTTGATGAACCTTTTAGTGGATTTGATCCTATTAATGCAAACCTTATAAAAGATGAAATTTTACAATTAAGAGACGAAGGAGCAACTGTTATTTTTTCGACTCATAGAATGGAAAGTGTAGAAGAACTTTGTGATCATATCGCATTAATTAATAAATCTCAAAAATTACTTGAAGGAAAAGTAACCGAGGTTAAGAAGCAGTTTAAAACCAATACATTCGAAGTAGGCTTATTAGCTCCACAAGAAAATAATCTAAGAGAAGAACTAGCACAACGATTTAAAGTAAGTCCAGCACATTTTAAAAGCTTAGAAGATCAATTAAAGCTTAATATAACATTAGGAGCACAAGAATCTTCTAATGATTTATTACAATACTTAACTCAAAAAGCGCAAGTACAAAGATTTGTAGAGGTGATACCTAGCGTAAACGAAATATTCATTAAATCCATTACAGAAAATGAGTAATTTAAAACTAGTGATGCAACGTGAGTTTATAGCTCGTGTACGTAATAAAACGTTTGTGATAATGACGTTCTTGAGTCCGTTGATTTTTGTAGGGATGATCTCATTAATCGTTTGGCTTACGACTATGAATAACGAAGAAGTACACAAAGTTGCTTTTATAGATCAAAGCGATTTGTTTGCTTCAGAATTTAAAGACGGTGAAACTTTAGAATATATTAATTATAGTCAGTATACATTAGAAAGAGCTAAAGATTCTGTAAAAAAGAATAAATATGAAGGATTACTGTTTATTCCTAAAACAATAAGTCAACTAGAAAAGAATATAGAGTTTTATACAGAGGATTCTCCTAATTTGGGAATAATAGAAGCTATAGAAGATATAGTGTCTAAACGACTAACAAAGTTGAATTATGAAAAAGAAGGGTTAGATGTAGCAACGATCAAAGCTGCCAAAGCTAAAGTTGCACTGCAAATAGAAAACTTTTCTGGTAAGAAAACTTCAAAATTATCCAATTATATAAAAATGTTTTTTGGAGGTGTAGCAGGATATTTATTGATGATGTTTATCATTATTTACGGTAATATGGTTATGCGATCTGTGATAGAAGAAAAAGCAAATCGTATAATAGAAATTATCATTTCCTCTGTTAAACCTATGCAATTAATGATGGGTAAAATATTAGGTACATCTTTAGCCGGAATAGTCCAATTTATTATATGGGTAATCTTAGGAGGGATATTGATGACTGTGTTAACGACGATGATAGATATAGATCCACAACAAATTGCTGCATCTCAAGAAGCAATGCAAGAAATAGAGACAGACAATATGGATCAGATACGATTGATCCTTAGTGATATTTGGGCATTACCGCTTACGAGTTTGATCATATCATTTTTGGTTTATTTCATAGGCGGATATTTTTTATATAGCGCAATTTATGCAGCAATAGGAGCAGCAGTTGATAGCGAGACAGATTCTCAACAATTTATGTTACCGATTATCCTTCCGTTAATGTTAGGGATTTATGTAGGATTCTTTTCGGTTATAGAAAATCCACACGGAACAGTAGCTACTGTCTTTTCAATGATACCTCTTACATCACCTATAGTTATGTTAATGCGTATTCCGTTTGGAGTTCCTTGGTGGGAAATAGCTATTTCTATATTGATTTTGCTAGGAACTATTTTTGGAATTATTTGGTTTGCTGCAAAAATTTATCGCATCGGTATTTTGATGTACGGTAAAAAACCTACCTACAAAGAGCTATTCAAGTGGTTAAAATATTAAACTGATCTTATGCAAGTAAAAGAAAAAGTAAAAGAAGTTATTACAGAAGATATATGGGGGAATATCCAATATGTATTGGATTATAAAATCCTAAATATTGGAAGTGATAAAAACCCTGTAATTCTTACTGTAGGATTATTAATAGCTTTTATAGTAGTTTTCTTTTTAACGTCAAGAGTACTTAGATTTTTGAGAAGAATTATCTCGAGTAAATTTGAAAATAGTGATAAGGCTACTTTTGAATCTATTTTTTCTTTTTTAAAGTACTTTGTGTATATCATTGTATTCTTTATTGCTTTAGATACTGTAGGATTTGATATTACTGCAATTTTTGCAACTTCTGCAGCTTTATTAGTAGGTGTTGGTTTAGCCTTACAAACATTTTTTCAAGACATATTATCCGGAATTTTTATCATATTGGATAAAACAGTGTATGTAGGAGATGTTATCGAGTTAGATGGAAAAGTAGGACGAGTAGAAGAAATAAAATTAAGAAGTACTCGTGCAGTGACTATAGAAAATAAGGTGATGATTATTCCTAATCATAAATACCTAACATCGAGTTTATATAATTGGACTCAAAATGGAAAAAATACTAGAGAATCTATTACTATAGGAGTAGCATACGGAAGCGATACTCAGTTGGTTAAAGAATTATTATTACAGGCAGCATTACAAAACAAATATGTGCTTAAAAAACCTGAACCATTAGTACTTTTTAATGACTTTGCAGATAGTGCATTAATATTTCAATTAGTGTTTACAGTTAATGATAGTTTTAATGCTATCATACCTAAAAGTGAAATACGATTCGAAATTGATCGTTTATTTAAGGAGCGAGATATAAAGATTCCGTTCCCACAAAGAGAAGTAACAGTTATAAACTCATAAGCGATCAAAAATAAAATAAGGATAAAGAAGAAAACTCTTTGGGATTGTAAAAATACATGGAGTTTAGTAATAGTCACATTGTTTTTTTGCTTGCATACGCAAGCACAAGACTTGGCTAAGATTGAATATACTTACTTGCCAGAAGGAGGAAAGGCTACGCATTTTGAGCGATTAAAAATAGCGGCAAATATTCCATTTAAGTTAGATAAAAAAGGAACCTATTTAGTCATAGGACTTGAATATCGCAATATTAATATTGGATTAAAAGAAGAAGTTCCTTTTGCCATAACAAATCTTGAGCATTATCAAATGTATGGTGTAAATGCGGGATATAGTTTTAAGCTTAAAAATGATTGGAGATTTGCCATTAGATTAGGAGCGAGGATTTCTTCAAATTTTGAAACAAGTATTGTAAGTGATGACTTTAGATATAGTGGAGATTTTGTTTTTGTAAAAAGTAAAAAAGAAATAGACAAACCATGGCGTATAGTATTGGGAATGCAATATTCAAACCCAGGAACACTCAATTTTCCGTTACCGATTATCAATTATTATAAGAAATTTCATGAACGATGGTCTTTTAATATAGGAACTCCCAAAACGAATTTAAAATATCATTTTGATAAGAGAAATACAATACAAGCCTACGCTTTGGTAGATCGATTTTATACTAATGTGCAGAAAAATAGAAACTTTCTTGGAGAAGCAGATGGAAGTTCTCAAATTGCAAATATTTCAAGTTTGAGAATTGTAGGAGGATTGGGATATGAATACGCAATAACGGAACACTTATTGTTATACCTGTATGCCGGACATACATTGAATAATGATTTGAGATTAAGAGACGAAAATCGTAACGATGTATATACCATAAATAATTCAAATTCATTTTTCGCTCAAGGCGGAATTAAATTTAAGATATAATGGCCAAAATACTAATCATAGAAGATGAAGCGGCAATACGTAGAGTGTTGTCCAAAATTTTATCCGAAGAAAATGAGGCTTATCAAGTAGAAGAAGCCGAAGACGGATTAATAGGAATTGAAAAAATAAAAAACGAAGAGTATGATCTAGTGCTATGCGACATCAAGATGCCAAAAATGGATGGTGTTGAGGTACTAGAAGCTGTAAAGAAAATAAAACCAGAAACACCTATTGTAATGATTTCTGGTCATGGAGATCTAGATACTGCAGTTAATACAATGCGTCTAGGAGCATTTGATTATATATCAAAACCACCAGATTTAAATAGATTGTTAAATACGGTGCGCAATGCGTTAGATCGTAAAGAATTAGTGGTAGAAAACAAGCGCCTGAAAAAGAAAGTATCCAAGAATTATGAAATGATTGGAAAATCTGAAGCTATTGTTGGAATCAAAGATATGATCGAAAAAGTAGCTCCTACAGATGCCAGAGTTTTGATTACAGGACCCAACGGAACAGGAAAAGAATTAGTAGCACACTGGATTCATCAAAAAAGTGATAGAGCCAAAGGCCCTATGATAGAAGTAAATTGTGCAGCAATACCTGGTGAATTGATAGAGAGTGAGTTATTTGGACACGTAAAAGGAGCGTTTACATCGGCAAATAAAGATCGTGCAGGAAAGTTTGAAGCTGCAAACGGCGGAACCATTTTCTTAGATGAGATAGGTGATATGAGTTTATCGGCTCAAGCAAAAGTATTAAGGGCCTTACAAGAGAATAAGATTCAACGAGTAGGTAGTGATAAAGACATTAAAGTTAATGTTAGAGTAGTTGCTGCGACTAATAAAGATCTAAAGAAAGAAATTGCAGATAATAAATTTAGAGAAGATTTATATCATCGTTTGGCAGTAATCTTAGTAAAGGTTCCAGCATTAAATGACCGTAGAGAAGATATTCCTGATTTGGTAGCTCATTTTGCAAAGAAAATCTCGCAAGAACAAGGAGCTCCAATTAAGAATTTCTCTGCACAAGCTATAGCTAAACTTCAAGAGTATGATTGGACAGGTAATATACGTGAATTGCGCAACGTAATAGAGCGTTTAATCATTCTAGGAGGAAAAGAAGTTAGCGAAGACGATGTGAAACTTTTCGCAGCTAAATAATACTATGATCAAGAAAATTTTATTCACTATTTGCTGCTTTGTAGCATGCCAAACTTATGCTCAATATGACCCAGGAGCTTTTAATTTTGGAATTACAGCAACCAAAGGATTTGGTTCAGAAAAAGAAATAGCTGTAGGAGGGCGTATAGAGTATGCATATAATTGTTATACAACCTATATGGGAGAGTTTAGTAGGCAATTTGCAATTGGAGGAGAAGATGATGAAGCTTTTAATGAATTTGCATTAGGAGTAAATTTAATTTTGTTTAATTGGCATCCTACAACAATTACTGGAGGTATAGGATATGTAGGTAATAATTCTAAAGAATTTGAAGCTATAGAAGATGAAGCTAATTTGGCTTTTAAAACAGGAAATTTTAACCACGGAGCTCAGGTAAAAATTAGAGCTTTACATCAAGTAGCAATACCATTGCATATTTTTGCAGAACTTAATTTAAAAAGTTTAGGAAGAAGATATGATACGTTTTCTATAGGCTTCAGTTATGATTTTGACGCAGTATATTAGAAGATAACCTTTTATACAAAATATATAAGCACCTGATTTAAAATAATATCAGGTGTTTTTGTTTTTATAATGACCGAAATGATTAAAAAAGATTAGTTAAAAGAACATTTTAACTCTACTTGAGGAGAAAGTTGATAAGTAAACTGTAGCGTTTTAAAAACTGATGTAGAGTCAAATAACATTTCATAAGGAATAGTTAAAGAAGAAATACCTCTTGTTAAATGATAATCATTATAAATATGAACAATAGTATCAAGTAACATTCCTTTGTATAAAGAAGAATCTTCTATTGTAACGTTATGAGGTGGTAAGGTTTTAGGTAAAGTCGTATTAGATGTGATAGTTGTTATATTTTGTTGTGTATCCATAACTATACCTTGATAAACTTCTTGGTGATCGTGAGTATGTAAAGATAAATGTATGGTTACGTTTTCAGGGATTACAGTGATTCCAGATGAGAATTGAGGTTGCATATTTTGTAAAATAGGAACATAAGATTCTCTATAAAGTAAAGCATCTAGTGTTTCACTAAAAAGGATATGGAATTTCTCTGGTTTAGGGATTTTAAATGTTACAGCATCAGCTTCATAATAAGTATCTACATAATCATCAAGTGCTAGTACATTGAGAAGTTTTTTAGCAATAGCTAAAGAATGTGTATTGATCTCTAAAACGGTAAAACGTATATCCTTATTAGAAAATAAAGGAGCTACTAAAGAGATAAAAGGAGCCAAAGGACCGCATCCAGCATAAAAAACATGAATAGGTTGATTAGGATATTCTTGTTGTTTGTCTTTTATAGCTTGAACAAATCCGCGTAAAAATAAAGTTGTTCTTTGATAGTCTAAAAAACAAGCAGCAGCATGTTGTAACGAAAGCGCCATACCACTCGCAGTTGGTACAGCTGCTAGATATCGAATATCATTTTGATAACTCGATAAGGCTATTAAGGTATCAAAATGATTGTATAATGTATTGAGAATATCTTTAGCTTCGTTAAACGAAGTTGATGGATTAATTAATTTTTGAGATAATGATTGAATATCTAAAGAAGTCGTTTTTGTAGACATAGATTATGCTGATTATAATGCACTAAAATACCTAATATACAAAATAAAAAGACCAGTATAAATACTTGAATTATACTGGTCTTTTTTTATGTTTAAAAAATAACGCCTATTAATTTACTGCAGGACAATTACAATCATAACGTTCTTTTCGTTTCCCAAAATCATATCCTAATGTTAATTGATGGTAACTCTTATCGATTACAATATCATTTGTTTGATAACTATATGTATATCCCAACATCCACTTCTTGTAATTAACTCCTACAAATGGGGTGATATATTGTAAGTTTTGTCCCTCTATAGTCGATGCACC
>CANDNT010000022.1 GCA_947387485.1 Aquimarina rhabdastrellae | reverse complement strand
TCGTTTCCTTTAGCCGTTTTGCGGGTGCAAATATACAACCCTTTTTTACTTCTACAAGCCTTTTTCCTATCTTTTTTCTAAAGTTTTTTCACCTACATCCTTACACACCTATACTACAGCGCTTTATACACAAAAGTTTTTTTAAAGGTTTTTGATAAAAAAGAAAAAGCGAGTTACAATGAACTCGCTTCTCTATAATATTAATATATCATTATTGCTTATCAAACTGGAATGAAGTACCATTTTCAAACTTTAAAAAGTATTTACCCGATTTCAGCTTCCTTATATATATCTTCTTCCCTAACCTATACTTTCCATTCTTTCTTATTAAGTTTCCTTCATCATCATAAATTTGAAACTTTGTCATATCATATAACGATTCATCATTTTGAATCATTATATATTCTGATGTAGGATTAGGGTATAATGTCATCTTAGGTTTATCATCTGTAGTTTCCAATAAATTAATCTCTATTACTTCAGATAATTCACTCGTATTATATAGGTATCTATAATCATCGTTTACCAATGCTATCATTTCTATAGTATATGTAGCTCCACTCTCCAAGTTAAACAATTCTATATTATCTCCCTCTACTACAAACTCTGATAAAGCCCCATTGTGATTTCTTAATCTAATTGTTGTTGCTTTTGTATACTTAGAAGTAGTCCATAACAACTTACAACTTGTCTCTGTCACTTCTTCAACAGTTATTTCTGGTGAAGCTATTGTAACCTTATCTACATAGTCATATAAACTAATATGCAGATTTTTAAAATTAGTACTTGTCTTATCATTATAAGCTCGAATCGTAATATTATCTGTAAAGTTTTTATAAAAGTTTTCTAAATTAAATATCACACTTGGTTCTGAAACTGTTTTTATCTGTATTTCTTTTTTCCAATTTTGCTGCTCATCATAATAATTACTAGTGTATGCTATCTCATATGAAGTTGCTTCCGGGACTTCTTCCCAATCTAATTTAAATACATATTCTTGATCATTAATAACTGTTCTATTTACTTTTCTTATTTCATTAATTCTATCATATTTTGAAGTATTCACTACGTTTTCTAATCTATTACTACAAACTGGGCAGAAATAATCATATTTCCCATAAGTCATTACACACTCAAAATTAGGTATATATACTTCATTATCTTCACTTGCTTTTGTAATACTTACATCGTCATGAGATAAATCTTCTTTCCACCTTATTGTTTCTGGGTCATTTATTATTGACTTATTAAATCCTTCTTCTTTAGAATTAGAATAACCATCTGATAATCCTGCCAAAGCATGTGCTAATTCATGAATTAATAAATACTTTTCCCATTCACTTTCAAAATTGCTATTTAACCCTAAAACCGATACTCCTTCTTGAGATGAAGCTCTACCACTAATAGGTTGTCCTTGAAAGCCATTTACCATAATAATGACATTATCTGTAAACGGAAGTTGTGTAGCTGCTGTTTTTCGTGCTTTGAGAGATATGCTTTTATCTAAAAAATAAGCTCTATAAGAATTTTGAAAATAAATCCCGAAAAAAGTATCCTTTAAATCTTCTTCTTTAATAGGATCATTAGCTGATGGACTTGCTATTTTAAGACTTATACTATTATCTACAGAAGGTGTATGTAGTGCATAAATATTTATCTTATCTAGTACTTTGGCATAAGTAGGGTTTAATTTTAATACTTCTGGTATTTGTTTTACTAGCTCTTCAAACTTAGGAAGTTCATTTTCTGTAAAGGCTTCGGCTACTACAACCAAATTGTATAGTTCTTCTGGAGAACCATTATCTAGAATTTTGGTCATTTTATACTGCGCGTGTGCTGTTAGATTTATTAATACTGCACACAGAAACATGAATATTGAATTCATTTTTCTCATAACTTGGGGTTTTATTAAATTAAAAATTTACGTTCTCATCACGTAATCTTTAAACCTAGGGGAAGAGCGCGCAAAAGTAGCTTTTCTATATATTCGATGTTTACGTTAACACCACCTTTTTTATACTGTCATACTATATTTATTTATCACAAACTCGCATAAGTAATTAGAGGTGAAATTATTCATCTTTTTAATCAATCCATTCTAGGTCATATAAAATCATTCATTTTTTGGTAATTCAGCTATATATTAAGGTATCTTATAAATTAATTTACATTATTCTATTGTACGGGTTTCTTTATCGTATTATATTTGCTACTTAAATTTATTTATTAATTCTTATGATAAAAATAACATTACCTGACAATTCGGTAAGAGAGTACAATAGTGGTGTTACCGCTATGGATGTAGCAAAAGATATCAGCGAAGGTTTCGCTAGAAATGTAATATCTGCAAAATTCAACGATACAACCATTGAAACCTCTACCCAACTTACCACCGATGGTAATCTTGTTTTATATACATGGAAAGATGATGAGGGTAAAACTGCCTTCAGACATTCTTCATCTCATGTTTTGGCGCAAGCCCTTGAAGAATTATACCCTGGTGTTAAACTTACTATAGGCCCTGCAATTGAAAATGGTTTTTATTATGATGTAGATTTAGGTGAACACTCTATATCTGATAAAGATTTTAAGCGTATTGAGGATAAAATGTTAGAAATTGCTAGAGGAAAACATGATTTCAAAATGCGTTCTGTTACAAAAGCAGAGGCTTTACAATTATATAAAGATCAAGATAACGAGTTCAAAGTAGAACTTATTGAGAATCTAGAAGACGGCACTATTACTTTTTGTGATCACGATACTTTTACAGATTTATGTCGTGGTGGACATATCCCTAATACAGGCTTGATCAAAGCCGTTAAGATTATGAGTGTAGCAGGTGCATATTGGAGAGGAGACGAAAATAAGCCTCAATTAACTCGTATCTATGGTACTTCTTTTCCTAAACAGAAAGAATTAAAAGAATATTTAGCACTTCTAGAAGAGGCTAAAAAACGTGATCACAGAAAATTAGGTAAAGAACTAGGTCTTTTTACATTTTCTCAAAGAGTAGGTCAAGGACTTCCGTTATGGTTACCTAAAGGTGCTGCTTTACGTGATCGCTTAGAGCAATTTTTGAAAAAAGCTCAGAAAAAAGCTGGTTACGAAATGGTAGTAACGCCTCATATTGGTCAAAAAGAGTTATATGTTACTTCTGGTCATTATGCTAAGTATGGAGAAGATAGTTTCCAACCAATAAATACTCCTGCAGAAGGTGAAGAGTTTTTATTGAAACCTATGAACTGTCCTCATCACTGTGAAATATATAAGAGTGGGCCTTGGTCTTATCGAGATTTACCAAAACGTTTTGCCGAGTTTGGTACTGTTTATCGTTATGAGCAAAGTGGAGAGTTACACGGATTAACACGTGTAAGAGGTTTTACTCAAGATGACGCACATATTTTCTGTACTCCAGATCAATTAGACGAAGAATTTAAAAAGGTTATTGACCTTGTATTATATGTTTTTGGATCATTAGGGTTTGATAACTTTACAGCTCAAGTATCTGTTAGAGATCTATCTAAACCAGAAAAATATATTGGTGATGCTGAAAACTGGGAAAAAGCAGAAAATGCTATTATCAATGCTGCCAAAGAGAAAGGGTTAGATTATGTTATCGAATCTGGCGAAGCTGCTTTTTATGGTCCAAAACTTGATTTCATGGTGAAAGATGCTTTAGGAAGAAGTTGGCAATTAGGGACTATACAAGTAGATTACAATTTACCAGAACGTTTTGACCTTACTTATAAAGGCGCTGATAATGAGTCACACAGACCTGTAATGATTCACCGTGCACCTTTTGGAAGTATGGAGCGTTTTATAGCTATTTTACTAGAACATACAGGTGGTAATTTCCCGTTATGGTTAATGCCTGAGCAGGCTATTATTCTCTCTCTCAGCGAGAAATATGAAAAATACGCCGAAAAAGTTTTAAATTTGCTAGAAAATGACGAAATTCGCGCCCTTACAGATCATAGGAATGAGACTGTAGGTAAGAAGATTAGAGAGGCAGAAATCAATAAATTTCCTTATATTATAATTGTAGGGGAACAAGAAGAAAAAGATAACACTATCTCTGTACGTAAACACGGAGGTGAAAATATAGGATCGATTTCAGTGGAAGAGTTTTCAGAATTAATTAAAAACGAAATTAACAGTACACTTAAATCATTTAGATAATTAAATACGTTTAACTAAAATTTTATAGCCATAGCAATAAGAAGAAAAAAAAGCCGGAAACCTATAAGACAGGTAAAAGAAGATCCGCACAGAATTAATCAAAAAATTCGCGTAGACGAGGTGAGATTAGTAGGTGATAATATAGAAGTAGGTATTTACCCTACAAGAAAAGCATTAGCTCTTGCAGAAGAGCAAGAATTAGATTTAGTAGAGATCTCTCCTAAGGCGGTACCTCCTGTTTGTAAAATTATGGATTATAAAAAATTCCTTTACGAACAAAAAAAGAGAGAAAAAGTTCTTAAATCTAAAGCTAGTAAAGTAGTTGTTAAAGAAATTCGTTTTGGTCCTAATACAGATGATCATGATTATGAATTCAAAAAGAAACATGCTATTAAATTTTTGCAAGAAGGTGCAAAATTAAAAGCTTATGTTTTCTTTAAAGGTCGTTCTATAATTTATAAAGATCAAGGGCAAATTTTACTTCTTAGACTAGCACAAGAGCTAGAAGAATATGGTAAAGTTGAGCAAATGCCTAAACTAGAAGGTAAAAGGATGATTATGTTTATTGCACCTAAAAAGGTAAAATAGTATAATCACTAACAATAGATGAGTGAGATTTTTATCTAAATACAGAGCACACAATGCCTAAAATGAAAACTAAATCCAGTGCAAAGAAGCGTTTTAAGCTTACTGGTACTGGTAAAATTAAAAGAAAGCACGCTTTTAAAAGTCACATCTTAACAAAGAAGTCTAAGAAGCGTAAATTAGCTTTAACTCATGCTACATTAGTACATGAGAGTGATGAAAACAGTATCAAACAACAATTACGTTTAAAGTAATTCTATTTTTGATACCGATTTTCGGTTAAAATTATTGTAAACCCAGGAGTTAGGCTCAATTAAAGTATCTTAAATTAATTATAAGAGATCGCCTACTACTAAAAAATTTAAATTATGCCTAGATCAGTAAATTCTGTTGCAAAAAGAGCTAGAAGAAAAAAAGTTCTTAAGCAAGCTAAAGGTTACTTTGGACGTCGTAAAAACGTTTGGACAGTAGCAAAAAATGCGGTTGATAAAGCAATGTCATATGCTTATAGAGATCGTAGAAACAAAAAAAGAACTTTCCGTGCTTTATGGATCACTCGTATTAACGCAGGTGCTCGTTTACACGGTATGTCTTACTCTCAATTTATGGGAAAAGTTAAAGCTAATGACATCGAGTTAAACCGTAAGGTTCTTGCTGACTTAGCTATGAACAATCCTGAAGCTTTTAAAGCGATTGTAGAGAAAGTAAAGTAATTTTTTATAACAACAATAATTATCTCACTTATATAGAAATCCGCTCAATTGAGCGGATTTTTTATCTTTGCACCCTATGTATAAACAGATTAACAGTACTCAAAATTCTCACATAAAATTTCTTTCTACTTTAAAAGAAAAATCACGAATTAGAAAAAAAGAAGGATTATTTCTAATTGAAGGACAACGAGAATTAAGTTTAGCATTAAAAGGTGGTTATGAAATCACTCAACTATTTTTTTGCGATGATTTGATCTCGATCGAAGATCTTAATGCGCTCTTAGTAGATTCTCATTCTTCTATCGAGAAAGTTATAATTTCAAATGAAGTTTATCAAAAATTAGCTTTTAGAGGTACTACAGAGGGTATTTTGGCCGTTGCCAAAACTAAAGAACTTCATATTTCTTCGGTTGAATTATCAACTAAAAAGCCGTTAATTCTAGTTGCTGAAGCTCCAGAAAAACCTGGTAACATAGGAGCTTTATTACGTACTGCAGATGCAGCTAATGTCGATTTGGTATGTATCGCCAATCCTAAAACAGATATGTATAACCCTAATATTATACGTTCTAGTGTAGGTTGCTTGTTTACTACTCCAATTGCTGTAGGAACTACAGAAGAAATATTGGATTATTTAAAAGGTCATAATATTAATATTTACGGTGCTGCACTTCAAGCATCTGTAGCATATCATACTCTTGATTATACTAAACCTACCGCAATTGTCGTTGGTACAGAAGCTACTGGACTCAGTTCTAAATGGATAGACAACACTACTCAAAATATTATTATCCCAATGAGTGGTGCTATTGATTCTATGAATGTTTCTGTGGCTGCTGGGATTTTAATTTTTGAAGCCAAGCGACAACGTAATTTTACTTTTTAAAAACATCTAGACTAACATCCTATCATGAGCGCATCTACCCTTTTTTATATATTATTAATTATTATCATTATCGTTCATTTTATAGATTCTATTCTTGACGTTTTTAATGCTAAACATTTCTCTAAAAAAATTCCTCATGAACTCGCAGATGTATATCCAAAAGATGAATATCAAAAATCTATAGCTTATAAAAAGGTTAATTTTAAATTTAAATTAATCACTTCTTCTATTTCATTATTTACCATGTTGGCTTTTTTAGCTTTTGATGGTTTTGCCTTGCTCGACAATTTTGTACGAACTTTTTCTAATAATGATATTCTTGTAGGACTATTATTTTTTGGTTTTATCATAATCGGTGGTGAAATCATTTCTCTCCCCTCTTCTTATTATCAAATTTTTGTAATCGAAGAACAATTTGGTTTTAATAAAATGTCACTTAAAACCTTTTTTGTAGATAAACTAAAAAACCTTCTCATGCTAATGTTATTAGGAGGAAGTATTTTAGCAGCTATTATTTGGTTTTATAATTTTACAGGCCCTTCTTTTTGGTTGTATGCATGGGGACTTGTTATAATTTTTAGTTTATTAATGAATATGTTCTATGCCAGATTTATTGTTCCTTTATTCAACAAACAAACTCCTCTTGAGGAAGGTGAACTTAGAACTCATATTCAAGTTTATGCAGAAAAAGTTGGTTTTAAACTTAACAACATCTTTGTTATTGATGGTTCAAAACGCAGTACAAAAGCCAATGCTTATTTCTCTGGTCTAGGAAGTGAAAAACGTATTACATTATACGATACATTGATTAAAGATTTAGAAGTTGATGAAATAGTTGCTGTATTAGCTCATGAAGTTGGTCATTATAAGAAACGCCATATCATTTATAATTTAATACTTTCTATTTTATTGACTGGATTCACTTTGTGGTTATTATCCATATTTATTAATTCTCCTTTATTAGCTGAAGCTTTGGGAGTTTCTCAACCTTCATTTCATATTGGTTTAATTGCTTTTGGTATTTTATATACCCCTATTACAGAAATTACTGGCTTGTTTATGAATATGGTATCTAGAACATTTGAATATCAAGCAGACAACTATGCAAAAAACACTTTTAATGCTCCTGCATTAATTCGTAGTTTAAAAAAATTATCAAAAAATAGCTTAAGCAATTTAACTCCTCATCCAGCATATGTTTTTATGCATTACTCACACCCTACTCTGTTACAACGAATTAAAAATTTAGAACAATAACGAATAAGCCTATCACTTGTTTCTTACAATTCTTAATTGTATTTTTATTTGATGACGGAAACAGAAATAGAAGAAGAAAACAAAAAAATTGCGAAGGAATACAAAGAACTGCTTCGGATAAGTTATCGCGACCTAAGTACTGACGATAAAAAATTAATTCGTCAAGCTTTTGATGTTGCTGTTGACGCCCATAAAGAACAACGAAGAAAAAGTGGAGAAGCTTATATTTTCCACCCTATAGCTGTAGCTAAAATTGTAGCAAGCGAAATAGGTCTTGATGCCACTTCTATTGCTGCAGCTTTACTTCATGATGTTGTAGAAGATACTGATTATACTCTTGAGGACATTGAACAAATGTTTGGAGAGGTTATTGCCAGAATTGTTGATGGTTTAACAAAGATTTCTTATCTCAATAAGGATAAAGACATTTCATTACAGGCTGAGAACTTTAGAAAAATGTTACTCACGCTTAATGATGATGTACGAGTAATCATTATCAAAATTGCTGATCGTTTACACAATATGCAAACGATGGACTCAATGCGTCCTGATAAGCAGGTTAAAATTGCATCAGAAACACTTTATATCTACGCACCTCTGGCTCATCGTATTGGTTTATACAATATCAAAACAGAACTAGAAGATCTAGGATTAAAATACACCGAACCTGATGTATATAAAGATATTTTAGAAAAAATAAAAGATAGTAAAGAAGAGCAAGATGCCTATATCAAACGCTTTTCTGACAAAATATGTGAAGGTCTAGATAAAGAAGGCTTGTCATATGATATTAAAGGGAGACCTAAATCTATCTATTCTATACGCAGAAAAATGGTCAAACAGAATGTAAGCTTTGATGAAGTTTATGATAAGTTTGCCATTCGTATTATATATCGTAGTGACCGTGCTAATGAGAAATTTATTGCATGGAAAATTTATACTATAGTTACTGATTACTACCGTCCTAATCCGATTCGTTTACGTGATTGGATTTCACAACCCAAATCCACAGGATATGAAGCTTTACATATTACTGTAATAGGACCTGATGGCAAATGGGTAGAAGTACAAATACGTAGTGAACGTATGCATGAAATAGCAGAAAAAGGATATGCTGCTCACTATAAGTACAAAAATACTAACGAGAAACAAGATCAAGGTCTAGATGGATGGCTTAATCGTTTGCAAGAGGCTCTAGAAAACTCTGAAACAAATGCTGTTGATTTTGTTGAAGAATTTAAACTTAATCTATATGCAAAAGAGATTTTTGTCTTTACACCTAATGGTGATTTAAAATCATTACCTAAAGGCGCTACTGCTTTAGACTTTGGTTTTAGTGTACATACCGAGGTAGGTTTACGTACAAGAGGGGCACGCGTCAATGGTAAATTAGTCCCCTTAAGTCATGTTTTAAAAAGTGGTGATCAAGTAGAAATCATTACTTCAGATAAATCTAAGCCTACTTCAAACTGGTTAGATTATGCTACAACTGCTAGAGCTCGTGCAAAAATTAAATCTTCGTTAAAAGAAGAAAAGAAACAAATTGCCGAGGAAGGAAAAGTTATACTTAAACGTAAATTGCGTTCGCAAAAAATCACTCTTAATGAAAAAGTAGTAAACGAACTCGTTCTCTATTTTAAA
Organism: Aquimarina rhabdastrellae; assembly: GCA_947387485.1. Classification (GTDB taxonomy): domain Bacteria; phylum Bacteroidota; class Bacteroidia; order Flavobacteriales; family Flavobacteriaceae; genus Aquimarina. Next base: position 50,712 of record CANDNT010000022.1, on the reverse strand, counting down.
TTAAAAACTAGTCTAGACCTATTTTATCGTGTAGGTATTGGTACTATCGATAATCAAAAAATAAAGGAGTTTGCTACTACACGTAGTAATGTATTTATGAATTTTATCAAAAATAAAATTCGTAAAGGCAATACCGAAGAGGTTCATAAAGAAGAAATCACTTCAAAATACGATTTATTAGTATTTGGAAAAGAAAGTGAAAAATTAGAATATAAACTCGCTAATTGTTGTAATCCTATCCCTGGCGATGATGTTTTTGGTTTTATTACTGTAAACGAAGGTATTAAGGTTCATAAAAAGAACTGCCCTAATGCACTTCAACTACAAAGTAATTATGCTTATCGCATTATGAGTGCAAAATGGATAGATTCTACTCAAGAAGAGTTTAGAGCCGTAATTAAATTAAATGGTATTGATAATATTGGTGTTGTTAATGAAGTAACTCAAATTATTTCAAACAATATGCACCTTGCTATTTACAATATGAATTTTGATACTAATGATGGCGTATTTACTGGAAAAATCACTGTTGGGGTAAAAAATAATAACACCTTAAAAACTGTTATTCAAAATTTATCTAAAATAAACGGTATCGATAAAGTTACAAGACAATAAAAAATAATGTAAATTTGCTTTTTTAAGCGTATGAGCACACAGAACACTTCACAAGACGATCAAGAGATAGTAAAAGGAGTATTTACCAAATTCTTAGAAGAAAATGGTCATAGAAAAACTCCAGAACGTTATGCTATACTTCAAGAGATATATGATAGTGACGATCATTTTGATATAGAATCTTTATATATTAAAATGAAAAACAAAAATTATCGTGTAAGCCGTGCTACACTTTACAATACTATTGAATTATTAATGGATTGTAAACTAGTGCGTAAACATCAGTTTGGGCAAACTCAAGCACAATATGAAAAGTCATATTTTGACAGGCAACACGATCATTTAATTTTGACAGACACAGGAGAAGTAATGGAATTCTGTGATCCACGTATACAATCTATTAAGAAAACTATAGAAGAGATTTTTGATGTTGAAATCACTAATCACTCATTATATTTTTACGGAACCAAAAAGCAACCAACAAACTAAAACACACTAATGGCTGTAAATTTATTACTTGGTCTTCAATGGGGAGACGAAGGTAAAGGTAAGATTGTAGATGTTCTTACTCAAAATTATGACATCATTGCTCGATTTCAAGGTGGTCCTAATGCAGGGCATACTTTAGAATTTGACGGTATTAAGCATGTTTTACACACTATACCTAGCGGTATATTTCATGAAAAAGCAATTAATCTAGTAGGAAACGGAGTTGTAATCGATCCTGTGATTTTCAAGAAAGAATTAGACAATCTTGAAAAATACAATATTGATTATAAATCTAAATTATTGATTTCTAGAAAAGCACACTTAATACTTCCTACACATCGCATTCTTGATGCAGCTTCTGAAGCCTCAAAAGGTAAAGCAAAAATAGGATCAACACTTAAAGGTATAGGTCCTACTTATATGGATAAAACGGGTAGAAACGGTATTCGTATAGGTGACTTAGAACTTAGTGATTGGAAAGATCGCTATCGTTCTTTAGCAGATAAACATGAGGCTATGATTGATTTTTATAATGCTAAAATAGAATACAATTTAAAAGAACTAGAAGAAGAATTCTTTGAAGCTATTGAAACTTTAAAAACATTAACGTTTATCGATAGTGAGGAATATCTTTTTCAAGCTCAAAAAGAAGGTAAATCTATTCTTGCAGAAGGGGCTCAAGGTTCTTTATTAGATATCGATTTTGGGACATATCCATTTGTAACTTCGTCAAATACTACTGCAGCTGGAGCTTGTACTGGTTTAGGTATTGCTCCTAATAAAATCAAAGAGGTTTTTGGGATTTTTAAAGCTTACACTACTCGTGTTGGTAGTGGACCTTTCCCTACAGAGCTATTTGACAATGATGGAGAAACTATGGCTCGTGTAGGTCATGAGTTTGGAGCTACTACAGGTAGACCACGTAGATGTGGTTGGCTTGACCTTGTAGCTTTAAAATATGCTATTCAAGTAAATGGTGTTACTCAATTAATGATGATGAAAGGTGATGTTTTGAGTGGTTTTGAAACTATCAAAATATGTACTGCATATAATTACAATGGAGAGACAATTACTCATTTACCATATAATATAGAGCCTCAAAACCTTGAACCTATTTATACTGAGATGAAAGGTTGGAAAGAGGATCTTACACAAATGACTGAGGCTTCTCAATTACCTAAAGAAATGAATGATTATATAGCCTTTTTAGAAAAAGAGCTTGAAACTCCTATCACTATTGTTTCTGTAGGTCCAGATAGAAAACAAACTATTAAAAAATAATTTTTCTAGTTTTAAAATAGTAAAGGAGGTCTATCGACCTCCTTTTTTCTTATTCTTTAATAAACTTAATTGTTTGTTCTTCGTCTAATGTCATCAAATATATTCCGCTTTTTAAAAGTCCTAATTGGTGAGATATATCTATTTCATCATTATCCTGCTGATTTTCTTCTATATCAAATAACGTAATTAAGCGTCCTGAATAATCGTATATTTTGATTTGTTTAAAAACTTCTTGAGATACAAACTTCAAACTTGCTTTATTTTTTATTACTGTAGGATATAATATAGCTTTTTGTTGTTTTTTATCTTCTAATAAACTATTTCTCTGAGTAAAATCTTCCTTGTTTAACTGTCCTTTAGCAAAACCTGAGATTAATGATCTTTTAAAACTATTATCTTTTTCAGCATTTAAAAACATACTATAAACTCCATCTTCTAATTGGCTTATATCATAGCTATACTTTCCATTTTTCTCTTCAAATTCAACTCGTTTATAATTTTCTTCAACGTTTTCTCCTGTTAAAGTTGATTTTCTAATTAATATTGCTGAAACATTAACTGAAGTTATATCAAGGTTTTTCTCTTCTTTTTTGAAATCAATTTCTACTATTTCATTTATTTTATGCTCAAAAGTCATCTTGACATCATTGATTTGTTTCAATATTCCTAGATATCTAGTATCTCCTTCTATTCTAGACATACCTTTTTGAATAGGAATTACTGTTTCATTTAAACCTTTTCTATACTTTTTTTGATCTTCTATTTTCTCATTAAAATCATTATATACAGTAAAATCGGCTTGTTCGTTTTCGTGTAACAGATATAAAACTCCATTTTGGCTTTTCTCGTCCAAAACAATGTTCTTATTTTCGCCTGAAGAAGTTATTATATAATAATCACTTTCTATCTGTTTATGCTTTTGAGCTTTCTTATATTCTAGATTACTATTACTTCTATTATCGTTATCTAAAAATGTTTTAATATACGACCAACTAAACTGTCCCAAAGCTACATCTACATGATCATGAATTGCTCTTGAATCATTCTTACTATATACATAGGTTGCTCCTGGTCTTAATGTACTATCATATGGTGCAACACCATCATTAACTCCTTGAGCTGCTCTTAAAACACCTCCTGTAGCTAACATTATTGGAGCTGCTAATGTAGATCCGTTATAAAAACCTGAGGTTCCTAATACTACAAATTTCTCAGGTTCATTATCTGGATGATTATCAAAATATGGCCTAACTACATCTTCGCAATAGTATGTAGTAGATGTTCTAGATCCTTCACTCAAACCAGTAAGTCTCCATGCCCAATTTAGTAACGGAAATTCTGCAATATTAGCTAAATACGTTCCCCAAAAAGGAGTTCCTAACGCAAAAACCTTTTTCACTTTATCTTTCTTTCCATAATGATACATTGCTGCTTCGGCAGCTTTTCCTCCATTACTATGCGCTACAATATATACATCTGTAACATGGTATTTTGTTGTAATTCTATCTATAGATTCTGCTAGTAACTCTCCATTTTTCCAGAATCCTTCTCCTCTAGTTGTTGCTACAAATACTGCTTGATAACCTTCTTTATAGGTTTCTTCATAAAATGAATTATTAAATAAAAACTGTGTTTGATTAAGATCTATATATCCATGATTAAAAAGGATTACCTTCCCGTTATAATTAGGAGGTTTAGCTCCAAAATGAATTGTAGATTTTGTTATTGGCCCTATAAATAAAGAACTTACTCGCTCAGGTATGGGTAATTGGACTTCAACAAAAGATTGTGAATACGTAATGACACAACATAATAGTAGTATCAAGGTAAGTTTTAATTTCATATAAGTTGTATTTAGTTTGTGTTGTACTAAAACTAAATAATCAACTTCTTTTACTTGTTAAAAAAATACTGATTTATAGTTATTTTAACATTTCTAAAGTGTTTTACTTAAAAAATCTATTCTCCTAAATAAATAAAACTATTAATTACCAGAAATGGCTGATATCTTTCAAAAGCCTGATCACCTCCTCCACTATTGACAGTCACATTATGACTGTGATTTCCTGTTCTAGAAGTATTAGTATTTCCTCCTGATCTCATTACATTCAAAAAATTATCAGCTCTGTTAATCAACTGAAAGTTCTGGAAGATTCCACTTATTGAATGTCTATGATTTCCTCCAGTTGTAGTAGTCCCGTTAAAATTAATATCAGGTAAGTTCGCTCGTGTCAATGTTGTTGTTGCTTGCCCTCCAACATCACCTATAGTTTCTCCTCCTCTAGGATGTTTTAATACTCTATCACTAGCATTGGGCAGACTCGATGTAAATCCCAAATCTATAGCTGCTGTTCTTGCATTTGTGGGCAACGTATTTATCGCTCTACCATTTAAAACATACCAGCCATTATGATCTGTATTACGAACACTATATTTAATATCTCCTGTTATATCTCCAGATGAGCCATTTCCTATGGCTTCCCAAATAGTACCGTTCCATCTATAAACATTCTTATCATCTGTATTATAGACCACCGCTCCTTCATTAGCTCTTGTTACAGCTAGCATTTCTGCTGTCGTTGCAACAGGCAAGCCTAATACACTATTCTCATCTATCTGAGCATAACCTAATTGTCCACATACCAATATTAAAAAGAATAGTTTTTTTATCATCTTGTCTAAATATTTACAATCTTTCTGATAAGATTTACGGATACATTTTACGGTAAAACCATAATTCAAAAGCTAAAATACATCTTATTATATAATCACTTTTTAGAAACTCATCCAATAAATTATTTTATATCAAATTGACATTTTTTACTACTTTATTTACCATAATTGTCATTTTATAAAGCTATATACTCCTATTTTAAATCATTTTATAAATTAAAATTTTTATGTAGATCTAATTTGACAGTTATCATTTGTTAATGCATTTTTCTTTATAAATATTTTAATTTAAGCACTCTTATATTTCTATATACAACACAATCATTTGATACATTTTTCGTTATTTTGCACACAAATACAATTAGCTTGAAAAATATTTTTCTAATTATATGTGCCATATTCCTATTTCACAATTTAGGAATCGCTCAAGAAGTAAAAAAAATCAATATTACATCAGACAGGACTATCAAAGATGAAGAGAAATATCCTGGTGCGACTATCTTGGTTTCTATAGACAAACAAATTTATATGGAACATGATGGTGTTGAAATCTGGTGTGATCAAGCCATTTATTATGACCAAAGTAAATTTGTAAAAGCTTCTGGTAATGTAAAAATGAAACAAGGAGATACTATCTCTATGAAAAGTAAATATGCCGAGTATAACGGAAATACCAAATTTGCTTTTGCTAGTGATGATGTTTTTCTTGAGACACCTAATAATACTTTAAAAACTGACACCTTATTTTTTGATCGTATCAAACAACAGGCTTATTATAGAAGCGGTGGTATAGTTAAGGATTCAACAAAAACATTAACAAGTGTTATTGGTCGTTATTTTATGGATCGTAAACAATATTCTTTTTACTCAGATGTAGAAGTAATTGATCCAGAAAATAAAGTAAATTCTGATCGTTTAGATTATTTTTCAGAAAATGGTCATATCTATGTTTATGGACCTACAACTATTAAAGGTAAAGAAAGTACTGTTTATTGTGAAAGAGGATTTTATAACTCTAAAACTAGTATTGGCTATGCTATAAAAAAAGCTAGAATAGATTATGATAATAGAACTGTAAAAGGAGACAGCTTGTATTTTAACAGTACAACTAATTTTGCTTCTGCTACAAATAACATTAAAGTTATTGATACTGCTAACAATAGTATTATAACGGGGCATTATGCCGAAGTTTTTAAAGATAAAGATTCTGTCTTCATTACTAAAAGAGCTCTTGCAGCTACTTTACAAGAAAAAGATTCTATTTTTATACATAGTGATACTCTAATGGTTACAGGTAAACCTAACCAACGTATTATGAATGGTTTTAGAGATGTTCGTATCTATAAAAAGAATATGAGCGGAAAAAGTGACTCTATTAATGTAAATCAGATAACGGGATATACCAAGCTTTTAGGTAATCCGATATTATGGGCTCAGGGAAACCAAATGACCGGAGATACTATAACGCTTATATCTAATACAAAAACAGAAAAATTAGATTCTTTACATGTTTATCCTAATGCTTTTATTGCTCAAGAAGACACTCTAAAAGCGGGTTATAATCAAGTAAAAGGTCAAGCTCTATATGGACTCTTTAAAGACAATGAGTTATATCAAGTTGATATTGATAAAAATACCGAAACTATATTTTATCAACGTGAGAGTGAAGGTGATTTAAAACTAATTGGTATTAATAAAGTGTTATCCAGTTCAATAAAACTCTTACTTAAAAATAGAGATATCGAAGATATTTATTATTATCAAAATGTAGACGGAACACTTTATAGAGAGCAAGATTTACCTGAAAATGCCAGAGAACTTTCTGGGTTTCATTGGAGAGGGGATGAAGAAATTTTATCCAAAGCCGATTTATTTAAAGGTGAAGCACCTCCTAAATTAATTAAAATAAAAGGCTTACCGCTACCAAAAGATGAGGCAGATTTCTTTGATGAAGAAACCGTAAAACGATTAGAAGAAAATACTTCGGATAAATCGCGATTACAATCCAAGGATTATAAAGATGCTGATCAAAATTTAAAAAAGAAAGAGAAAAAACCACTCTCTTTAGATAAAAAATCACCTAAGAAGATTAACGAATAACTTATTGCTCTTTACCAATGCCCTTAAAAGACGATTTTTTTCAATATCAAGCGCAAACATCTCCTCATCCTCTTGCTATGGAAATTTCTCATGCAGAAGGTAGTTATATTTACGCAAAAGATGGTTCAAAATATTTAGATTTTGTAGCTGGTGTTTCTGCTTGCAGTTTAGGTCATAAACATCCTAGAGTTATACAAGCTGTAAAAGAGCAATTAGATAAATATTTGCATGTAATGGTTTATGGTGAATATATCCAAGAACCTGCAGTAGCACTAACAAAATTATTAGCTCAGCACTTACCTGCTCCTTTAGAAAAGACTTATTTAACCAATTCGGGAACAGAAGCGATTGAAGGTTCGCTAAAACTCGCTAGAAGAGTTACAGGAAGAAGCGAAATTATTGCTGCAAAATTAGCTTACCATGGTAATACTATGGGATCAATGAGTGTTATGGGGTATGAAGAACGTAAACAAGCTTTCAGACCTTTACTACCCGATGTTTCTTTTATTGAGTTTAATAATGAAGATGATTTAAATTTTATCACAGAAAAAACAGCTGGAGTTATTCTTGAAACTATCCAAGGTGGGGCTGGTTTTATAATACCTTCTGATAATTATTTACAAAAAGTACGTAAACGCTGTGACGAAGTTGGTGCTGTAATGATTTTGGATGAAATCCAACCTGGTTTTGGACGCATTGGAACTCTATTTGGTTTTCAAAAATACAATGTTGTTCCAGATATTGTAGTTATGGGTAAAGGTATGGGAGGAGGACTTCCTGTAGGTGCTTTTACTACTTCACCTCAATTAATGGATCAATTGCAAGATAATCCCAAGTTAGGTCATATTACAACTTTTGGTGGAAACCCTGTCATTGCTTCAGCTTGTCTGGCAACATTACAGGAAATTACAGAGAGTGACTTAATGGCAGCTACTCTGCAAAAAGAGCAATTATTTAGATCCTTATTAATTCACCCTTTAATTACAGAAATACGAGGTGAAGGATTAATGTTGGCCTTTATGACTCCTTCTGCCGAAATCACTAATCAAGTCATTTTGAAGTGTCAAGATCAAGGTTTAATCCTGTTTTGGTTACTTTTTGAACCTAAAGCAGTACGTATTACTCCTCCGTTAACTATCTCTGAAGAAGAAATAAAAGAAGGTTGCCGTATAATTTTATCCGTTTTGGATCAAATTGAGGCATAAAAACTACTCATGGTACATATTTTGTTAATTAGTTTGTTAACAACAATTGATTGCATAGGTTAACATTTCTAGTTTTCATTCGTAAATTTAGAATAGTAGAAATCAGTAATATCTAATTTATGTACTCGGGAAAGCGAATTAAAAATCCTGTTTTCTATTATTTATATTTACACTGGGTTGTGTTGTTCATAACTATATCTAGAAGGTGTAACATAAATGTCTATTTTTACTTCGCTCCAAAAACAATGTTTAATATCATAATCAAACGTGCATGAACTATAACCATGAAGAAGAAGAAGCAAGTCTTTCACTCAATCGTTTTGAATCCATGTTGAAGTCAAACGATGTGAAATTCTTTGATTCAAATGAGTTTGAATCGATTATTGATTATTACATCGAAAATGGAAAAATTGCTAAGGCAAAAAAAGCTTTATCTCTAGGATTATCTCAACATCCTTCCTCTATAAGTCTACGCTTATTACGTGTAGAAGTTATGGTTTTTGAAAATCAGCTTGATAAAGCCGATGATCTCTTGGCAGAATTACATGCTATTGAACCTAAAAACGAAGAAGTCTATATTCAAAAAGCAAATATACTTTCTAAACAGCACGATCATAAAAAAGCTATTCAATTATTAAAAATGGCTTTGGGTTATACCAAAGATCCAGCTGATGTTTATTCTTTATTAGGAATGGAATATTTGTTTCTTGATGATTATGAGCATGCAAAAATTAATTTTATGTATTGTCTAGAGAATGATCCTGAAGATTATTCTTCTCTTTACAATATTATTTATTGCTTTGATATATTAGAACAGCATACCGAAGCTATTAAATATTTAAATGCTTTCTTGGACAAAAATCCTTATTGTGAAGTTGCTTGGCATCAAGTAGGTAAACAATATTACGATCTTGAATTGTATAAAAAGGCACTTACTTCTTTTGATTTTGCTATCATAAGTGACGAATATTTTATTGGTGCTTATCTAGAAAAAGGTAAAGTATTAGAGAAATTAAAGCGTTATCCTGAAGCTATAGAAAATTATAAGATCACTCTAGAATTAGATGATCCTACTTCTTTTGCTTTGTTACGTATTGGTAAATGTTATGAGCAATTAGGTCAATATGACCTTGCTATTCAATATTTTTCACGCACAGTACATGAAGATCCTCTATTAGACAAAGGGTGGATTGCTATTACTGATTTTTATATGCGAAAGAAAAATTTTCAAAAAGCTTTATACTATATCAATAAAGCCATAAGCATTGATAGTGAAAACGTATTATACTGGAAACGTTATGCCACTATAAACAATCGTTTATCTTTTTTTGAAGAAGCAGAAAGAGGTTATAGAAAAGCTTTGGAACTAGGAAATTATGAATTAGAAACCTGGCTTTCTCGTTCAGATATCTTAAAATTTCTAGGTGAATATGAGGCCGCGAGACACAATCTTTTTCAAGCTATAGAATTTTATCCAGAAAATGTAGAGATACTCTATCGTCTTGCAGGTTTATTTTATGAAACTCAAAACTTTGAAAAAGGTGAGAATTTCTTAAAGCAAGCGCTATCTATAGACACTGAATATCATATTATTTTAGAAGAACTATTTCCTCGTGTGTATACCTTATCAATAGTACAGAATATCATTAAAACTTATCTTTAAATTTTAAGTTTATACATAACAAGATCGTCATCTTTTGCTTAGGTAATTCCATTTAAAATTACCTACATTTGTTATTAGTAATGACTTGGTGATATTAATATCTCGAATTTACTCATTTGTAAAAAACGATACTTATGCAAAAAAGTCTAAAGGACTATTTCTTTATTGCTATTAAAGGTTTAGCAATGGGAGCTGCAGATGTAGTTCCTGGTGTTTCAGGAGGTACTATTGCTTTTATTTCTGGTATTTATGAAGAACTAATAGAAACTATCAATAAACTTGATCTAGGCTTTTTTAAGGCTTGGAAAAAAGAAGGTTTTAAATCCGCATGGAATTCTTATAATCTATCTTTTCTTTTAGCTCTTTTCTGCGGAATTGCTATAAGCATCTTATCTCTAGCAAAAATTATTAAATGGTTATTATTTAATCAACCACTATTGCTATGGGCTTTTTTCTTTGGCTTAGTGTTAGCTAGTATTATTTATATAGGAAAACAGATAACTTCATGGAATATTAAAACTATTATTCCTTTATTAATAGCATCTGTCCTCTCCTATTTTATTACTATTGTAGAACCGATAGCTTCTCCAGATAGTAATCTCTATTTATTATTTTGCGGATTTATTGCTATTATTGCTATGATTCTACCAGGGGTGTCTGGTGCATTTATTCTTTTACTTCTAGGTGCTTATCAAACATTCATCGATATTCTTAATCAATTGAGAGATGGTATTTTTAAATTTGACCTAGACCTTTTATGGAATGCTATAGTTAAAGTTTTAATTATAGCTGTTGGTGCTGTTTTAGGTTTAAAACTTTTTTCAAAAGCATTAAACTGGATGTTTAAAAATCATAAAAATACGACCTTAGCCTTATTAACTGGATTTATGATTGGTTCACTTAACAAATTATGGCCATGGAAAAAAGTATTAAGCTGGAGGTTAAATTCCCATCAAGAAAAAGTTCCTTTATTAGAAAAAAGTATTTTCCCCGACCAATATAAAAATGACCCACAAATTATGATGGTTATTATATTTATCATTATTGGGTTCTTATTAATTTTTAGTTTAGAACGTATAGCTGCACAAAAAGGAAAATAATATATGCCACATAACACGAGAACGATAAGCGATAAACTTTTATTAATTATTAAAGGAATTGCTATGGGAGCTGCAAACAAAGTTCCTGGTGTTTCTGGTGGTGTTGTTGCTTTTGTTGCAGGCTTTTATGAAGAGTTTATCTATTCTCTTCAAAAAATGAATGGCAAGGCTTTTAAATTGTTGATTAATTTAAGGTTTTCTAGTTTTTGGAGATATATCAATGGTAAATTTCTAGGCTTTCTTATTCTAGGAATGCTTATTAGTTACTTTAGTGTTTCTAAACTACTGGATTATTTGATTATTCATTATGAACTTTATGTATGGTCTACTTTTTTTGGGATGATCATAGGTTCAATTTTATATATCTTAAAGGATTTTAATGATTGGAGCGTTCGCAATATCACTGTTCTCATATTAGGTATTCTTGCAGGTGTAAGCATAAGTTTATTAAATCCTGCCACAGAAAATGATAACCTATGGTTTGTATTTTTTTGTGGAATCATAAGTGTTTCAGGAATGACTTTACCTGGTCTATCAGGGTCTTTTATTCTTATTCTTTTAGGTAATTATGTTCTTTTATTAGTGGATTCTGTAAATGCTTTATACGATACTATTTCTAATTGTATTCAAGGAGATTATTCTTTTATCGATAATCCAGAACGTATTCGTTTATTAAAAGTATTAGTTGTATTTACTCTAGGATCTGCATCTGGTCTGGTAATCTTATCACATGCATTGGGCTATTTATTAAAACATTACAAAAACATTACTTTTGCTCTAATCATAGGTTTTATTGCAGGTTCATTGGGAGTCGTATGGCCCTGGAAAACTAAAGTTTTTAAATTAGATGTTTTAGGGAATACCTTATACGATACAAAAGGAAATCCTATTTTGGATAATTATGATCGTTTTTTTCCTGATTTAAGTTTAGGACAAACTTATATAGCAATACTTTATATAATTTTAGGGTTAGGAATTGTTTTAGGATTAGAATGGTACGGAAAAAGTAGGATAAAAAAGCCACATTAAATTCTTCTATATATTTATTATTAAAATACATACATTGTGAAAACATACGGATTAGTAGGTAAACAAATTAGTTATTCTTTCTCAAGAGGATATTTTTCAGATAAATTCTCTAAAGAAGCTATTGCTTCGACTTATGTAAATTTTGATATTCCTGTGATAGCTGATATTCAAACTGTTTTATCAAATACCGAAATAGGAGGATTAAATGTAACCATTCCGTATAAAGAACAGATTATTCCATATCTTGATAGTTTAGATCCAATTGCAAAGAAAATTGGAGCTGTAAATGTTATCAAGTTTGATCCTAATGGTAATCGAATTGGTTATAATAGTGATTATTATGGTTTTAAAAATTCACTAACACCTCATTTACATTCTAATATCAAAAAAGCTTTGATATTAGGAACTGGTGGAGCATCAAAGGCCATAGCCTATGCTTTAGAGTCTTTAGGTATACAATATACCTTTGTTTCTAGAAACCCAGATGAAGATCAATTAGCTTATCATCAACTAGATCAAGATATTATTCATGATTACAAATTAATTATTAATTGTACTCCTATAGGTACACATCCTAATACAGATCATTACCCAGATATTCCTTATGAATATCTCACTACCTCTCATATTCTATATGATTTAATTTATAATCCAGAAACCACTACATTTCTAAAAAAAGGAAAAGAAAAAGGAGCTACAATTATCAATGGGTTAAAAATGCTGATTTTACAAGCAGAAAAAGCTTGGGAGATTTGGAACTCATAAAAAACACATAATTTTCTTATATAAAATTAACATATTTTGATTAAATAATATATGTTAGCTTCAAAACTCATTATTCTCTTTTGAGTTTTTGTAAGATGTTAGTATCTTACGCATATATTAATTATCAGTAAACTAAAACATTTAATAAAATGTCAACACAGGATAACCTGCAACAAGCAGATGGAAACAGCAAGGAAAAAGAAGAAACAATCATAAATGCTACCACAGAAGAGCAAAACAATGCTACATCTGATCAAGATCATATCCAGAATCAGATGGACGAAGCTGTAGCAGAAGATAGTGAAGATGAAACTGCTGCCGAACGTTTTGACATTGAAAAGAAAGATTATCATGCCATGAGCAAAGATGCCTTGGTTTCTGAGTTCAAAAACTTACTGAATTCTCATAAAGTTCAAGCGATAAAAGAACATGTTGAAGAAATCAAATACGAATTCAATGCTAAGTTTAATGAAGAGCTTGAACAAAAAAAAGAAGAATTTCTTGCTGAAGGAGGAAATATTATAGATTTCTACTATTCAACTCCTATTAAAAAGGAATTCAACTCAGTTTACTTTGATTATAAAGAAAAAAGAAATAATTATTACCAGAATTTAAAGAAAGATCTACAATCTAATTTAAATAAGCGATTAGAGATTATTGAAGAGCTAAAAGGTTTATTAAATTTAGATGAAAACATTAGCTCTACATATAATCACTTTAAAGAAATTCAAGAGCGTTGGCGTAATGCTGGTCCTATACCTAGAGATCGTTACAATACTGTATGGAATACTTATCATCATCATACAGAAAACTTCTATGATTTCTTACATCTTAATAGAGATTTTAGAGATTTAGATTTTAAACATAATCTTGAACAAAAATTAAAGATCATTGATCGTGCTACAGAATTAGCTCAAGAAACAGATGTAAATCGTGCATTTAGAGAGTTACAATTACTTCATAAAATGTGGAAAGAGGATTTAGGTCCTGTTGCTAAAGAGCACAGAGAATTGATCTGGCAAAAATTTAGTGAATTAACAAAACAAATACACGATAATCGCCAGCAATACTATAAAGAAATTGATAAAGTTTATGAGCAAAATCTTGATGTAAAAAGAGGTATTATTGCTAATATTATAGAAGTTAGTAAAGACCAACCTAACAACCATAAAGACTGGCAAAACAAAATTAAAGAAATAGAAGCTTTAAGAGAATCTTTCTTTAATGCTGGAAAAGTACCTTCTAAAGTTAACGAACAAACATGGAGTGAATTTAAAACTGCAGTTCGTGATTTTAACCGCAATAAAAATGCGTTCTATAAAAATCTCAAAAAGGATCAGTTCGAAAATTTAAATAAAAAACTAGAGCTTATTCGCATCGCCGAAGAAAATAAAGACAGTGATGACTTTGAAGTTGTTACTCCATTAATGAAAAAAATTCAAGCAGATTGGAGAAAGATTGGTCACGTTCCTAGAAAAGAAAGTGATAAAATATGGAAACGTTTTAAAGATGCTTGTAATTCTTATTTTGATAAAATCCATGCACAACGCAATGAATTAAATAAAGAAGAAGAAGAAGCTTATACTAAAAAGCAAAATCATCTTAGCGCTTTAAAAGAGTTAGAATTAAGCGGTGATCCTAAAGTTGATATAGACGTTATTAAAAGTAATATCAATACATGGAAATCATTAGGAAGAGTACCTTATAATAAACGTTCTATCGAAACTGATTACAATAAAGTTCTTGATAGTTTATTTGAAAAACTTAACATGAGTCGTAAAGAAACTGAGATGGTTAAGTTTGAAAACAAGGTTAATTCTATGACTAACCAAGGTGATGATAGAGCATTGCGTAACGAACAAAATTTCATTCGTAAAAAGATTGATGAAGTTAAAGGTGAAATTCGTCAGTTAGAAAATAACTTATTATTCTTTAAAAATGCTAAAGATGATAATCCTCTAGTAAAAGAAGTACGTAAAAACATTGCTAAACATAATGATGCTTTGGATACGTGGAAAGATAAATTAAATAAATTAAAACAATTAATGTAGTCGCGTTACTATCATTAATTCAAAAAAAGCCTCTTGATTAATCATAATCAAGAGGCTTTTTAAATTTCTATTTAATATTATATCAATTGAGCATTCCTTATATATCGCATATATTCGCTAGGAGTCATATCATTTTCTTTCTTAAAAGATTTATTAAAAGTCACCTTATTATTAAATCCAACTTCGTAAGCTATTTCTATTATACTCAGTTTTTGAGTTTGATTATTCTTTATTATATCCATAGCTTCCTTTATTCTATAGCTATTTATGAGTTCAAAAAAATTAAGCCCAAAATGCTCATTAATAATCTGTGAAGTATTATGTCTACTTGTCCCCAATTTATCCGCTATTATAGCTAAGCTCACATTATTTAATCTATACACTTTATCTTCTTCTAAGAGCTTATTCAATTTTTCTTTTAGTTCTTTGGATAAATCTTCGGTTAACCCTGATTTTTGATATTTAATATTCTCTACATTCTCATTTTTTATGCTTGAAGCAATAACGACTTTATTTTCATTTTCTGAATTTTCACTATTTAAAAGCTTTCGTTTCTTGAATAGTATAGGATGAATATAAGAAGTACAGCCTACATAAAACACCAGTAATGCCATTGATGTCACCTGCACGTGAAACAAAAATCCACTAAAAACTCGTTGAACAATCAGTATTCCATAAATAGCATAAGAAATTACATAAATCACATTAAATATTAATATTCTTTTTTGCCAATTCTTATGTGCTAAATCATGTTTATATAACATAATACTTTCTTTTTTATATACGTTATAAACTAGATACATATAAAAAAACAATGATATAAACTTGGTTAATGTGATATAATACAAATATGGACTAGTATCTATATCACTGATACCTAACATAATTTCCATTTTTTCTTCCTTTGTCAACGTATATATAGGTATTAAACATATTGTAATAATTGCAGACGGGATTAAATGTAGAACATCGCTCCATTTAAATAAGTATTTCTCTTTAATTCTTTTAAAATAGAAATACAATAATGGTCCATATAAAAATGAAAATGATGTAGACATTAAGAAAGTATCTGGTGCTTTGAAATTTAAATTTGTTAATTGTACACAGATATGGGAAATAAAAAATGAATGTATAAAGACATATCCACTAATCAACAAAGTAGCTATTCTATCCACATCACTTTTAAGATTTAAAACTAATGCTATAAAGAAGCCTATAAATGCCGTATAGATATAAAATACAGTCCAAGAATCAACCTTAAAAAGGTATTTTTCTTTTAATTTTTGATACGCATCAGTATCATGAATACTTACAAACTTACTATGCTCAATAAATGTTATATCTAAACTTTTTTCAATATATTTTTGAATATAAAAAGTAGTTTTTTCAACATTATTTTCTGTTAAACTCTCGAAAGCTAATTTCTCGTATTTATGAATAGAATCTATTCGTTCTTTATTTAATGTTCTTTGTAATGATTTATTCAATCCAGAAGCTAAGTCCGATTGTAAAAATAAAGCACTACCAAAAGCATCAAAAGAAGAACAACATATTAAAATCACTATGTATTTTAATAGTATTTTCAAATGAAAAAAATTATAAATTATACAATTAAAAAATGATCCTCATAGATCCTAATAAGAAAGGAAATAATGATTGATGATGTTTATTGTTGAAAATTAAAATTACAAAAACAACAACAAAACACCTAAAAACAACAACATATTTCCACTGCTTAGTTTTAAAAAATAAAAAATCCATAAAATTTTAATTAAAATTTTATGGATTTTTTATTTAAAATATATCTTTTTACTGTTTTGTAAATCTATATGTAGTTTGAACTGGAGAACCACAATCACTATCTGAATCATCTGTAAAAGTCATCAAAAACTCAGAATCATCATTTAGATCATAAACTGCATTAACAGACGCTACATCAAAGAAATAATTTCCATCACAAGAACAATTTCCTTCTTGACGAGGCACAACTACCTCATTACAAACTAAATTAAGTGTAAAAGGATTATTTACAGAACAAAAATTTGGATAATTCAACGTATTAAACTTTCTAGCAGGTGTTGAACCCTCCTCTACAATTAGTTCAACAACAGTGCCCGAACTTAATGTAGGTCCTGCAATAAATGGTGTTATCTGTTCGATCAAATAATTACCAACAAACAATGTATCTTCTACTGGACATATTTGAAAAACATTTACTGTAGTAGTATTATTATTAGAAGTAGTAATAAAACTATCCTGTTCAATTATTCGTAATACTAAAGTTTCAGGAGTTATTTCAACATCATTATCAACTCCATTAATCGTTAAAATAGCATTATATTCATTCGCTGGAATTGTTACTGTTGAATTAAAACTGTATGAATCTGGATTAGCTGTACTTTCATCACTCAAAATTTCAACTTCAAATGTTCTATCTGATGATGATCTTGTAGTTACATCCAAAATAATTTCTACACTTCCTTCATCATCAATTACAATAGGTAAATCTTCAACTGTCTTTCTAAACGAAATCAAAGTCTGCCCATTATTTCCATCAAAAATAACTTCTTCTCCACCTTTATCACATGATATAAAAGAAATTATAGCTAAAGCACTTATAAATATTTTTTTAATTGTTTTCATAATTTTTTATTCTTTTAATAGCCAGGGTTCTGTTGACTTCTAATATCTTGATTTACATTAAGCTCACTTAATGGAATTGGTAAAGTAAATCTAAAATCTGTTGCACTTAATGAACATGCACCAGTAGCTTCACAATCTCTAGCTGCTCTTCTTATTGTTCTATTTCCTCTCGCACCTAATCTCTTCAAATCCAACCACCTATGCCCTTCATATATTAATTCTAGTCTTCTTTCATCTATAATTGCTCCAAAAGCTTCTTCTTGATTATTAAAAACTGGTAAAGATTGATCAGAACCAAATCGAGCATCTCTTAATTGTTTAATCAATGCAGCAGTAGAATTAGTAGCTCCATTAAAATCACCTGATGCGGCAAGTGCCTCAGCTCTAATCAACAACATCTCTGCTATTCTAAATATTTTTAAATCATTAAGTAAATCAACCCCTCCTGATCCTGAATATTTATTAATTGCTAAAACATCTGTATTTAAATAATCTGCACTTGATTGATAATCTGGATCAATTAAAGAATTAGGATGTACATTAACATCATACCTAATATCTGTAGGGTCTAATTGATTAAATACATCTCTTCCTATCTCGATAAATGGACCTCCTGCTGGAGAACTATTGGTAAAAGCAAATAAACTTCCAGCAGTTCCTCCCCCTCCTGTTCCTTGTCCATCATAAGCATCTCCAGGTTCTCTTTCTAGTTTAAAAATCACTTCTGTATTATTTGTATCTTGATACATACTAAAATACTGAGCTCTCGTTGCTATAGAATATCTAGATAAAATATCTGATGCATATGTATCTGCTTGAGTATATTGTTGTCTATATGCAGCCATTCTAGCTCTAAGTGCAGTAATAAAATCACTAGATACAAAAGTAGGGTCACTATTTCCTACTGGTAATAATCCTTCTGCTCTATCTAAATCTTCGTTTATAAAACTAAATACTTCTCCATTAGTACTCCTAGATCTTGTCTCTCCTAATACAGCCACAAAATCAAGTAATATAACTCCTAGAGCACTATCATCTGTATAATCTGTTGAAAAATAAGCTTGTAACGTAAAATGAGAATACGCTCTCAATGCATATAATTGTCCTAAAACAGAGTCATATAACTCAGTTTCGTCAATTCCAGTTTCAGGATCATCTACTCTTTCAATATTTTCTGCTGCAGCAAGTATTTTATTAATATTTGATATAGTTATATAATGCTGAACCCAAATAGCATTAGGTGTTCCTGACGCTGAATTTAAAATATGATTAAACAAATCTGAAGCTTGCCCTCCATTATCTTTACCTCTAGCTCCTTCATCTGTAAAAATAGCATTGAAACGTATTTCTACAGTAGTATCATAGCTAGCATAAATTCCAAATAAACCTGCTTCTAAATCATTTATTGTTTGAAATGTAACATCACTTATTAAACGTCCTGGTTGATCTATATCTATTGCATCTTGACATGATACTGTAATAAGTACTAGTAATACTATTACTCTTCTTATTATTATATTTATAATATTTTTCATTTTTATTCTCTTTTATAATTAAAAGCTAAACTCAAATCCTACAGAAAATGTTCTAGGGGTAGGATAGCCATTAGCATCATTAACTAATCTTTCTGCATCAAAACCTTCCCATTCAGATAAGGTGAATATGTTTTCTGCATTAACAAATGCTTTTATATTTGAAAAACCTGTGTTTTTTAAATATCTAGCAGGAACATTGTATCCAAGTGACGCAAATCGTAAACGTAAATAGTCTGAATCTCTCAAAAATCGATCACTAAAAATATCCTTATTTGTAGCTCTTAATGATGGCACATCAGTTATCCTATTATCTGGAGTCCAAGCCCTCAACAAATCTCTTGAAGTACTAAAATTACCTATAGAATCTGGATCTAAGAATCCTGCTGCCTGGTTGTCAAATCGATAAACGCCCAAAGTATAATTAAAGTTTGCTTGTAAAAAGAAATTTTTATAATCTATATTAAAACCAAAACTACCTTGAAAATCCGGATAAATATTCTTATCCAACCACACTGCATCTGTATCAGGATCAGGATTTTCTGTCAAATTACCATCTATATCATAAAATAATAAATTTCCATTAGCAGGGTTAACTCCAGCATATCGTACTGCTAGATATTCATTAATAATTCCTCCCTCTCTAAGTCCACTATCTCGATCTTCTCCATTAGGTGTAGGTATATCTACCACTTCTTGTTTATTATAATTAGTTACAAAATTTAATGTTACATTTAAGTCTTCACCATTCCCTTTTATTAAATCATAAGCTAAATTTAAATCAAATCCAGAGTTTCTTAATTCTCCAAAATTTGAGTCTATACTTGTAGTTCCTGTTATAGCTGATTGTCCAACTGGTTGGAAAAGAGCTGACGTATCTCTTATATAGTATTCTAAAGTACCTCTTAATCTTTTATTAAAGACTTCAAAATCTGCCCCTATATTAAAAGAAGTTAATGTTTCCCATTTTAAATTAGGATTGGCAATTTGTGTCAAAAATATAGAGTTTCGTCTACCATAACCACTTCCGAATTCATATAAATCTAAAGTTAAATCAGCAGCTGTAAAATATTGAAATAAATTACCTGCATCTCTAATCCTTTGATTTCCTGCAGTTCCATATGACATTCTCAATTTTAAGACATCAAAAACAGAATTTTCCATAAAACTTTCTTTATAAATATTCCATCTTGCTGCTACTGAATAGAATGTTCCCCAACGATTACTTGCCGCAAATCTATAGGATGCATCTCTTCTTATAGTTCCGGCTAATCCATACTTCTCATCATAATCATAATCTAACTGTCCAAAATATGAGAAAAGCCCTGCATTCAATACTTCTGCATTGGCTACATCTACAAAAAAGTCGTTATTTCCATTATCATCTACAAAACCATCTCCATCTCCTGGTACAAAAGTTCTAGGGTTAAGTCCACTTTGAAAAAAACCAAAATTGCGATAATGTGCTTTAAAATATTCTAAATATGCAGCAGCATCTATAGTATGTTTGTCCCAAAAGGTCTTATGATAATTTAATGATGTTAAAGAATTAAAAGAAAAAACTCTAGTCGATTGTTGGTTTTGACTTCCTGGAGTAGTTACTTGTCTACCTGGAGTATCTGGATCTTCATCATTTGCAAAACGGATAGCATTTCGCGACTCAGGTCCTTCGGCTGTTAAAAAGTCTTCATCTGTATAATCTGCTCCTAAAACTGAATTTATGATTAAATCATTTGTTAATTTATAACTAGTATTTAAACTTGCCAAAATTTTCAACTCCTCATCTACTCTTGTAAATGTTGCTAGTCTATCTATTAGATATAATGGAGTATTAGGGAAATTAAAATCTTGAGCTAGTTCTCGTCCACTCGTATAATCTTGAGGTGTTACATATGGCAATGACTGATATGCCCCAAAAACTAAGTTTCTATTTACAGCTCCAGAACCAATATTATTAGGTTCATCAGATCTTGAATAGTTAATACTAATGTTAGAAGCATATGTAAATTTCTCATTTTCAGACTTACCATTCAAATTATTTCTAACATTAAAACGCTTTAAACTACTTTGTTTTAAAATTCCTTCTTGATCAAAATATCCTAAAGAAGTAAAAGAACTTAAATTTTTACTACCACTACTTAATGTTAATGTATGGTTTTGTGTTATTGCTGTTCTAAAAAAGAAATTTAACCAGTCTGTATTCGCCGCCGCCGCTATTTCTGCATCTGTTAAAGGTCTAGTTTGCCCATTATCATCTATTCCACCAGAGAACCCTCTTCCTTGACCAAAACTTCTTTCTAGAGCTAATGCTTCTTGAGAATTCTGTAAATCATACGAAGCTCTTTGTAGCTTAGAAAAACTAGTTAATCCTGTATAATTAATCTTCAATTTAGAGTCGTATCCTCCTTTTTTCGTTTTAATTACAATAACACCATTTGCTCCTCTATTACCATAAATAGCTGTAGCTCCAATATCTTTTAAGGTTGTTACAGATTCAATTTCATTAGGGTTTAAACTACGAAAGTTATCTTCATCTACAGGTATTCCATCTATAACAAATAAAGGTTCTGTATTACCATTTAACGAAGAAACCCCCCTTAAATTAATCACACTATTGGCTCCTGGTTGTCCACTACTAGTAGTAATATTTAAACCAGCTACTTGCCCTTGTAATGTTTGAACAAAAGATGCATTAGGTCTTGCTTCTATATTTTGAGCGCCTATCGTTATAGAAGAAATATTAGATGTTGCCTTTTTCGTAGTTCTATAAGCTTCTACTACAACTTCTTCTAGTTCGGCTGCATCTGTTATCAATTGGACATTAATAGTTTTTCTATTACCAACTTTTATTTCTTGTGTTTTAAACCCTACATAACTAAATACTAGCACATCATTTGATTCAGCATTAATACTATAATTACCATCAAAATCAGTTTGATTTCCAATTGATGTTGATTTTACAATTACATTAACACCAGGCAAAGGTCCTCCAGTATCATCTGTTACTTTTCCAATTATTGTTTTTCCTTGAGCATTCATTGATACAATACCAAAAATGAAGACTAGAAATAACAAATACTTACAATAATTTGTTTTCATAGATCTAATTTTTCTAAAATTATTTTATTGATTGTTTATCAATCAAAAAGAGTCAAATGAGATTGTGAAGTATGGCTAATTAAATTATAAAATTGAGTTATTTAACGGTCAATTGCATTATTTCTTGTTATCTCACTTAACCTTTTTCGATTGAGTTTACGCATCACTAAATAACCCAAAACAATAGTGTTTAAAGGGAATCCCGATAATATCTTACGTTTCCCGATTAGTTTTTACTTAATTTTTACTATGTAAATAAGTTAGTTTTTTGAGAGTAGTAATATCTCATTAGACTCCTATTTCTTATTGTTATTTTATCCCATTTTCAATAATCAAAAAGTCACCTTTGATAAACACTTTTTATTATTATTTTAGTTTAATTCTAAAAATTTTCATCAATAAGAAAAGCTAGTATTAGTTCTTTTTAAGTTAATACCTATCATTTCTAAAAATATCATTTTTATGACAAAATCATTAGAAAAAAAATTACAATAGTATATCCAATATCGAAAGAGTTATTCCCAATCTCATAAATTCAGAAGGAAAAAGAAAGAGAATTGGATAATAATTGATTCTTTGTAGTAATTCGAAGATTTTAGGAATTAAAATATTATACTAGATATCTACAAAACTAAAAAGGGCATACTTTTACCTTAAGCTTTAGCAAGAGATTCTGTGCAGTTTTCTCTATAATATTTAATATATGCAGTGGGAGTTATATTATTTTCTTTTTTGAAAGATTTATTAAATGTAACCTTATTATTAAACCCTACTTCATAAGCTACATCTATAATATTAAGGTTTTTGTGATAATCATTCCTTAAAATATCCATTGCTTCATAAACCCTGTATTTATTAATCAGTTCAAAAAAGTTTAAACCAAAATGTTCATTAATAAGTTGTGACGCATTATGTCTACTAGTTTCTAGTTCTTCGGCTAGAATAGCTAGATTTAGATTATTATTTTTATATATTTTTTTCTCGTTTAACAAATACAATAATTTCTTTTTCAATTCTAAAGATAACCCTTCTGTTAACCCTGATTTTTTGTATTTAAATAGAATTTCTCTTTCAATAACACTTCCTTCTTTTTTATTGCTAGATGATATAGGTTGTGCTTTTGTTCCTAATACTTTAGGTTTTACATAGGCCATGTAACCTATATATAATACCAAAGAAGACATACATATCACTTGTATATGATATAAAAATCCACTGTACAATCCTTGAATTATCAACGTTCCATAAATAAAATAACTAACTATATAGATAATATTGAATATTAATATATTCTTAATCCACTTCATGGATGGTGTTTTCCAATAATTGAAATCTTTTTTTATTTGTTTTTTATAACTCTTAAAAATCAATATTCCATATATAACTAAGGAGATAAATTTGGTTATGGTTATTGCATTAATATAGATTTTTATATTAAAATCACTAACACCAAACATGATCTGAAGTTTTTCTAGATACGGTAATGAATATACAGGAATGAGTAAAATTGTAATACCTATGGACGGTAATAAATGTAAACCATCTTTTAATTTAAATTGATATTCTTCTGAGACTCTTCTAAAATAAAAATACAATAATGGTCCATATAAAAATGAAAATGACGTAGACATTAATAGTGAATCTGGAATATCATAATTATAATTTGTTACTTCTATACAGTTATGAATAATAAATACCGAATGGATAAATACATATAAGCTTATTAAAAAATTTGCTTTTCTATCCGATTCTTTTGTCATATTAATGACAAATGCTATAAAGAATCCTACAAAAGCTGCATAAAGATAAAATAGTCCCCAAGGATTAATATTATATAAATATTGTTTCTTTAATTCCAAATAATATGTCGTATTCTTAATTCTATTTAAACCTTTATCATTTAAAATTGACCTGTCTAGAGTAATTTTTATATACTTTTTTAAAAACTGAGAAGCTACTTCGGGATTGCCTAATTCTGCATGATGTATAGCCATGTCTTTATACAACGTAATAGAATCTTTTTTGATTTGATCTTTTACGTCAATTCTATTTGTATATTTTGATATAGCAAGCATAGGCAAGCTAGCTATTAACACAAAATATAGTATTAATAATCGCTTATTATTTGATAAAAAATTAGCCATAATCCTTACATTAAAAGTACGATTTGTTTATCATAATTTCAATGGGTTTATAGCTAACAAGCGTTATCGTTTTAAGGTCATTTGATGTTAAGGAAATCTAAAAAAGTCTTTACACCCCCAATTAAATAAGGAAAAACCTTAATTCGTCTCTTTTAAGTTTACAAATAAAGTTTAACACTTTTTCACATTTTTAACACATTATTTAAAACAATTCCAATTTAACAAGAATAATATAGTATTATTTATAACATAAAAAAGCATTACTTTTTTGCTTCATCCCAGTAAACATTGAGTTCGTCAAGAGACATTTTGTCAATTTTTGTATTATTTTCTCTTGCCTTTTGTTCTATGTACTGAAATCTTTTTATGAATTTTTTATTAGTCCTTTCTAATGCATTTTCTGGATTAACATTCAAAAATCTCGCATAATTTATCATTGAAAATAATACATCTCCAAACTCTGCTTCAATTTTATCTTTGTCATTATTTTCTACCTCATCTTGAAGTTCTTCTAGCTCTTCTTTAACCTTATTAAAAACCTGATAAGGTTCTTCCCAATCAAATCCTACAGCAGCTACTTTATCTTGAATACGGTTTGCTTTAACCAATGCTGGTAAAGATTTTGGAACTCCTTGTAAAACACTTTTATTGCCTTCTTTTAACTTTAGGTTTTCCCAGTTTTGTTTTACATCTTCTTCACTAGCCACTTTTATATCTCCATAAACATGCGGATGTCTATGTATTAATTTGTCGCAAATAGTATTTGCGACATCTGCAATGTCAAAATCTCCTGTTTCGCTTCCTATTTTTGAATAAAAAACAATATGTAATAAAATGTCACCTAATTCTTTCTTTATTTCGTTAATATCATTATCCAAAATAGCATCTCCTAACTCATAAGTCTCTTCGATAGTTAAATGTCTTAACGATTGTAGTGTTTGCTTCTTATCCCAAGGACATTGTTCCCTAAGTTCGTCCATTATAGTTAATAAGCGATCAAAGGCTTTTAATTGTTCTTCTCTTGAATTCATTACAAGTTTTTTATACTATTTTATTTATTGATATTAGTCTTTAAACCATTTTTCTAGTTTTTTAGACAATATTTTTATGGTAAGAGGTTTGGTTAAATAATCATCAAGATAATTTTGGTTTTCTTGATGTTCTTCTGGAGTCATTACATTTGCACTCAATCCTATAACTATCGGAGCATTTTCTTTATGTTCTTTAATTAATTTAGCCGCTTCATAACCATTTAATCTAGGCATATTAATATCCATAAACACCATATCAAAATCTTCTGTTTTGACTTTATTAAATGCTTCAACTCCATCGCTTGCCAAAATAACAGTACATCCTAATTTTTGTAGTAATAAACCAATCACTTTTTGATTAATCTTACTATCATCCACTAGTAATACTCGTTTGTTAAAGTCAAAAATATCATCCTCATTCTCAATAGACCCTTCTGGACAAATCAATTTTTGAGCTTTAAATCTAAATGAAAAAGTACTTCCTTTTTCTAATATACTTTTCACTTCTATCGCACCTCCCATTAATCGTGCTAATTTTTGAGAGATGGTCAAGCCTAATCCTGTTCCTTGAATCGTATTAAAGTTACTTTTAGCTTGTTTAAACGAATCAAAGATATATTTCTGGTCTTGTTCACTAATTCCTTTTCCTTCATCTTTAACATCTATTCTTATGTTAAGATCTGGCTCACTTTTATGTAAAACAACATCTAATGCTATTTCACCTTTTTCTGTAAACTTAACTGCATTTCCCACTAGATTACTAATAATCTGAGTAATTCTCAATGGATCCGCTATAATATTTTGAGGAATTTTGTCATCGTAATTCATTATAAATGTGATTCCCTTTTGCTTCATTATAGCAGAAAACAATCTATGAATCTTTAATAATGTATTTTTTAAATTCATAGGTTTATTATAGATACGCATTTGATCTGCTTCAAGTTTAGACAAGTCCAAAATATCATTTAGGATTGCTAATAAATCTTTAGAAGATTGTTCTATGGTTTGAATATATTGTTTTTGATCACTATTTAAATTCTCATCTTTTATCAATATGTCTATCATTCCAATAATACCCTGCATAGGAGTTCTTATTTCATGACTCATATTAGTAAAGAAAATTTCTTTGTACTTAGAAGCCTTTTTAAGCTTATCATTTGAATCTTCTACTTTATCCAAATGATATCCTGCTATATAAGCAAAGAGCCCCAAAAAAAATGGGGCTGTATCTATAATATAATGAACCGGAATCGTTTTATGTATAAAAACATAACTTTCTAAAGAGAAGTTAAGTCCTAATCGTACTACTTCTATCGCATAAGCTAGTAATGGAAACATGAATCCAAAAATAATCCCATAAATCATATATAATTTACGGTTAGTCATTTTATTAAACATGTTTCTCTTTGTATCCACAATCTTATATTCTTACTAAAATAGTGTTGTACTCATTTGAGTTTTTGTCTCACTAAACTCTTCTACTATTTGTTGCACTATAGTAGCTGCTGGTTTTATATCATGAATTAATCCTGATACTTGTCCTATTTCTAATTCTCCTTCTACTAAATCGCCTTCAAACATTCCTCTTTTTGCTCTCGCTCTACCTAACAATTCTTTTAATTCGTCAATAGTTGGTCCTTTTGTATATAATTGAGTTACATCGTCATAGAATTTGTTCTTTAATAGACGTACAGGTGCTAATTCTTTCAACGTTAAATGCGTATCTCCCTCTCCTGCTTCAACTACTTTTTGCTTAAAATCAGGATGAGAAGAAGCTTCTTCACTAGCTACAAATCTACTTCCCATTTGTACTCCATCTGCTCCCAAAGCCATCACAGCATACATGGCATTTCCTGTTGCAATCCCTCCTGCTGCTATTAACGGAATTGAGATTTTTTCTCTTACCATAGGTATTAGAGTTAATGTAGTCGTCTCATCCCTTCCGTTATGTCCTCCAGCTTCAAATCCTTCAGCTACTACAGCATCTACTCCTGCTTGTTCTGCTTTTAGTGCAAACTTCACACTACTTACTACATGCACTACAGTGATTCCTTGTTCTTTTAAGTGTGTAGTCCATGTTTTAGGATTACCTGCCGAAGTAAATACTATTTTCACCCCTTCTTCGACCACTATTTTCATGATCTCTTCTATATTAGGATATAGCATCGGAATGTTTACTCCAAATGGCTTTGTTGTAGCTTTTTTACATTTTTGGATATGTTCTCTTAACACTTCTGGATACATAGATCCTGCTCCAATCAAACCTAATCCTCCTGCATTACTTACTGCACTAGCAAGTTTCCATCCACTTGCCCATATCATCCCACCTTGAACAATAGGATATTTTATTTTAAATAGCTCAGTTATTTTGTTCACGTAAATCGTTTTATATTATCCTTTACAAGATACAGCTTTTATGAGATAACCCCAGAGCCTATTAACTCTTCATTTTTATACCACGCTACAAATTGTCCTTCTGTAATTGCACTTTGAGGTTTTTCAAATTGAACATATGCTCCGTTTTCTACCTGATATACAGTAGCTTTTTCTAATTGTTGACGGTATCTAATTCTCGCTTCTACTTCTAAAGATGCTCCTATTTCTAGTTTTAAATCCTCTCTCACCCAATGTACCTCATCATTTTGGATAAATAAGGTTGTTCTATTTAAACCTGGATGATCTTTTCCCTGTCCTGTATATATGGTATTTGTTTCTACATCTGTTTCAATTACAAAAAGTGGTTCTGGTGTACCTCCAACAGCTAAACCTTTACGTTGTCCTTTTGTAAAATAGTGTGCTCCTTGATGTTCTCCTACAACTTTTCCTTGTGTAGGTTCATAAGTATATTTTGAAGCCATAAAAACCAGTTCATCTTCTTTTGAAGCAAACTCTGGTATTTCTCTTTGGTAACTATGATCACCTTTAGCTATTTCTACTATTTTTCCTTGTTTAGGTTTTAATTTTTGTTGTAAAAATTCTGGTAATCTCACTTTACCGATAAAACATAATCCTTGAGAGTCTTTTTTATCTGCAGTAATCAAATCTTGCTCTTTTGCAATTTCCCTTACTTCAGGTTTTAATAATTCTCCTACAGGAAATAACGTTTTTGCCAGTTGTTCTTGTGATAATTGACATAAGAAATAGGATTGATCTTTATTAGGATCTTTTCCTGCTAATAATCTATGTACTTCTTTACCATTTTCTACAATGGTTTCTTTACGACAATAATGTCCTGTAGCCACATAATCTGCACCTAAAGACATTGCTATTTTCATAAATACATCAAACTTAATTTCTCTATTACAAAGTACATCTGGATTAGGAGTTCTTCCTCTTTCGTACTCATTAAACATATAATCGACAATACGCTCTTTATATTGCTCACTTAAATCAACTGTTTGAAATGGTATTCCTAATTTTTCTGCAACCAAAAGTGCATCATTACTATCATCTAACCATGGGCATTCATTAGAGATAGTTACCGAGTCGTCATGCCAGTTTTTCATAAACAACCCTATCACTTCATATCCTTGTTCTTTTAAAAGGTAAGCTGCTACACTTGAATCTACTCCTCCTGATAAACCAACTATTACTCTTTTCATGTTTATTTTATTTCCCTAGTGCTTTTAGTTTTCTTTTTCTTTTTTTTAATGATTCTCCTTATGAGAATATATTACTGTATTCAAGTAATTAATATGCAAAAGTATAAAATAAAAAAGCAATGTTTGAACATTGCTTTTAGGATTTATCTATACTGTAATTTTCTAATCTTATTGCTTTAATGTCCTTTCTTCTTTAACGGAAAAAGTTTCTGTTCTGTAAGCTTTCCGTTTTTATAGTAATTCCAAATTCCATGTTTTTTATCATTTCTATACGTTCCCTCTATAGTTACTACTCCTTCAGAATTATAATACTTGGTAATTCCGTTTAACTTATCGCTTTCATAAGTAAATTCTTTTAATACTACTCCCTCATCAGAATAAATATATTTCTTTCCTTCTCGTTTACCATTTATATATGTTACTTTTTCTGTAGGTTTTCCATTTGTAAAAAAGGTTTCTTGTGGACCGTTAAGTTTTCCTTCTTTATAAATTTCTGTCATCATCACTTTTTTTCCGCCTAAATGATAATACGTCCATAGTCCTTCTCTATTCTTCGCTATCATTTTACCTTTACTTATTACTACACCTTTTTGTGTATAATACGTTACCGTTACAGAATCTGTATTCTTGCTAAAAATTTTAATTGCGGTAGGCTGTTTTCCACTTTTGGGTTTATAAAACTTAAATTCCCCTATTTCTTTTCCATGTTCAAAAGTTCCTTCATATCTTATTTGAGGACTATTATCATATCGTTTCATCCATTTACCATGACGCTCACCATTTTCATCAAATTGATTGATTTTTTGCGCTTGAGAAACTATTGTTAATAATAAA
Source organism: Aquimarina rhabdastrellae (assembly GCA_947387485.1). Taxonomy (GTDB): domain Bacteria; phylum Bacteroidota; class Bacteroidia; order Flavobacteriales; family Flavobacteriaceae; genus Aquimarina. The sequence continues at coordinate 20,856 of CANDNT010000022.1, read as the reverse complement.
GTTGTTAACATTAATACTGCTTTCATCTGCACTATATATTTTCTTAGTTTATGTTTTTTAATTCTCTTTAATACAACTATCACGCCGTAAAAATATTATTTATATTCTTCATAATCTGATTTTACAATGCAAAAAGCCGATGAAAATATTTTCATCGGCTTTTAATTTATCTTTAGTATTATTACTTACTAAGTTTATTTACTATATTTTTTACTGTATCGCTTCCATAATTTAGTTTGATGACTTTCTAAACTAATTGCTCTACCTTGTATAAATGCTTCGCTTAGTAAATTAGTTCGCATATCTAAGGCATCACCTTCACTAATAAATAAAGTTGCATCCTTACCCACTGCCAATGTTCCTACTTGATCTGCAACACCTAAAATCTTTGCAGCATTTCCTGTTATCAATTGTACAGCTTTTTCTTTGTCTAAGCCATGTGCTGCAACAGTTCCTGCTTGAAATGGAAGGTTTCTTGCATTTGCTCTTTCCATATCTCCACTATTTTGTAATGCTACTAATACTCCTGCATCTACTAATAATTTTGCATTTTTATACGGTTGATCATAATCTTCGTCTTCAAAGTCAGGTAGACTATGTGTTCTATTTACTAAAACACCAATATTGTTTTCTTTTAGTGTTTTTGCAACTTTATAAGCTTCACTTCCTCCTACAATTACCATCTTATTAACCTTATGTTTTGAAGCAAATCGAATAGCATCCAAAATTCCTTTTTCGGTATCCACATGAACAAATAATGTTTGTTTTCCATTAAATAGTCCTTTCATAGCATGATATGGTAAATTTTGAATTGTCGCTGCATCAGAATTATTTGCTACTGCATTAACAAAAAACTCATCTAATTTACTTATTTGCTCAGCATACTTTTTGTTAGCTTTATAACCAGGATCTTCTCCTAACCACCAGCGTCCTCGTGTAAATGTACTTGGCCAGTTAAGGTGAATTCCATCATCTCCTTTTATAGTAGCATCTTCCCAATTCCATGCATCTAATTGTACGATTGATGAAGTTCCAGAAATACGTCCACCTCTAGGCGTAATCTGACTCATCAACACTCCGTTTGGTCTCATGCTTTCTACAATTTTACTCTCTGCATTATATGCTATGATACTACGGATATGTGGATTAAAGCTTCCTATTTCCTCTTCGTCGTTTGAAGCTCTTACTGCTCCTATTTCTACTAATCCTAATGTTGAATTAGGAGCTATAAATCCTGGATATACGTGTTTTCCTATTGCTTTGATTACTTTCCCTTTTGGAGTAACGCTACCTTGCTTAGCAACGGCAGTAATTTTTCCATTTTCAAAAATAATCACACTATTTTCTATTACTTCACCATTTCCTATATGTGCTGTAGCACCTTCTATGGTTACCGCTTCTTTTTGAGTATCTGCGGGAGTTTGTTGTGCATTGATGTGTATAGAAACAAACAACATCAATATGATTACTATTATATTTTTCATCTATAAATCTTTTTATTGGTGTACAGATTCTAGTGTTTCACACTCAAAATGTTGTTTTTCTTTCTTCTTAGCTGGTTGTGTTTTTAAGCCTTTATTTTTAGCCTTTAACATCATTGCTATTAACTTGTTTTTCTCTGCTTTGATATCTTTTCTTTTTTGAATATCCTTTTCGATATCAAAATACACTTTTCCTTCAATGATCGTTTTTTCTGCCTTGGTATAAATTGATAATGGATGATCAGACCATAATACTACATCTGCATCTTTACCTACTTTAATACTTCCTACTCGATCATCTATATGTAACAATTTTGCTGGATTAAGTGTTACAAATTTCCATGCGTCTTCTTCACTTACTCCTCCGTACTTAACAGATTTTGCTGCTTCTTGATTTAATCTTCTAGACATCTCTGCATCATCACTATTGATCGCTACAGTTACTCCTTGATTATGCATTATAGCTGCATTATACGGAATCGCATCATTAACTTCATACTTATATGCCCACCAATCTGAGAATGTTGAACCACCTACACCATGTGCAGCCATTTTATCTGCCACTTTATATCCTTCAAGAATATGTGTAAATGTATTTACTCTGAAATCAAACTTTTCTGCCACTTTCATCAACATATTAATCTCACTTTGAACATATGAGTGACAACTAATAAAACGTTCTCCATTTAAAATCTCAGCCAAAGTTTCCATTTCATCATCTCTACGATAAGGTTTCCCACTTTTTTTAAGTTGGTCATATTCTTTTGCTCTAGTAAAATAATCCATGTATAGTTGTTCTACTCCCATACGTGTTTGAGGAAAACGACTATAACTAGGCCAGTTACTTTGTTTTACATTTTCTCCTAATGCAAACTTGATAAACTTAGGTGTTTTATCATAAATTAAGTGTTCTGCACTCTCTCCCCATTTTAATTTTAAAATAGCTGATCGCCCTCCTATAGGATTAGCAGAACCATGTAAAATCTGAATAGAAGTTACCCCTCCTGCTAAGTTTCTATAAATATCTATATCATCTGGAGAAACTACATCTTCTATCGTAACCTCTGCTGATGAGTTATGTCCTGCTTCATTTATTGCAGCTGCTGCAATATGTGAATGTTCATCAATAATTCCAGAAGTAAGATGTTTACCTGTTGCATCTATAACCTTTGCTCCTCTAGGACTTAAATTCTTTCCTATTGCAACAATTTTGCCTCCTTTAATTAATACATCTGTTGTTGATAATACTCCTTCTGCTTCATTTGTCCATACCGTTGCATTCTTAAACAAGATATCTTCTTGCTTTGGTAAACTCTCATTACCATAAGCGATATTAGGATAACTTACATCTACAATTTCTGGAGTTTCTTTTTTATCTTTTTTCTTAGTTTCTTTTTCCTTCTTCTTTGCTTCTTTAAATCTCGCTGTAAAAGTAGTTTCTGTACCATCTGGCAAAATAGCTTTACCTGTGATATTTTTATCAGGAGTAACTGCAGCTATAAGGCGTGTATATTTTGATATTGCTGCATCTTTATCTGTAAATAAAATTGATACCCATCCTTCTTTATAAGTAATTTTGCTTCCCAAAGTAATTTCTCCAGATTTAACTGCTACTTTAGGAGCTTCACTTTTTCCAGATATATCTAAGTTATAAGTTGTTCCTTCTATTGCTAAATCATAAATTCCGCTTATATCCTTAATTCCCATTTCTTTTACTGTATGCTTTTTACCTTGCACCCAGTTTTCATAGATAATATTATCATCTGCAAATAACTCTCCGCTAGTAATTAAAAAGTTTGCATATGCTCCTGTTTTAATTTCTCCTAAATCTTTAGTACGTCCTAAAATTTTTGCAGGAACTGTTGTTAAAGCAGCCAAAGCAGTTTCTTTATCTAATCCATATTGGATTGCTTTTTTTACTTTAGCCAAAAAGCTATTTGCCTTTTTAAGTTTAATTGTACTTAAGGAGAATGGTACTCCGTTCTTTTTTAATACTGCAGGGTTGGTTGGTGCTTGATTCCAATGGCGCATATCTCCCAAACTTACTAATCCTGCTTGATATGGATCTGATACATCATATGCATCTGGAAAGTTTAGTGGTAATACATAGGTAGCATTAGTTGCTTTTACATTAGCAATTCTAGCGTATTCGTCCCCTCCACCTACAAGAACATATTGAATATTAAATTGATCTCCTACCTTATCGGCTCTAAATGTGTTAATTCGACTACCTGCTTCAAAAATTTGTGGTAAGGATTTATTTCTATTTAAAGCTTCTAGAGCTAAATCTTTTGTAGCTGCATTTCCGCTTTCATACCATGAAACATCGTGATACATTTGTCTTAATAACGCAATAGAACCCATTAATGAAGTTGGGTATAATTGTCTACTTTTTTTACTCTTTTCAAATGAGAAAAATTGTGCAGAACGGTCGCTTAATAAACGTTCGCTTTCTTTAGCTTCATTATTTAAAGCTACCAAAAGCCCTGTACCTCTAGCTATTCCATCAGGTACATGTGTATTAACTACACCAAATCCTTGTCCAAGAAGTTCTTTTGCTTTTTTATTATCATACTTAAAAGAAGCCAAAGCATTGGTCTCCGGTCTTATATGATCATTCCAATAATATCCTTCTCTTGATGCTCCATATTGAGGATTCCCACCAAAAGGACTTCCTCCTTTACCTTTAGGTTTTTCTATCCCAAAACTTGTGTATACATCTATGAATGATGGATATATATGTTTTCCTTCTACATCTATTACCACACTATTTTTTGGTATAGTTACAGATGTTCCTACCGCAGTAATTTTTCCTTTATGAATTACTACTGTTCCTTTTTTTATCTTTTTGCCTGGAGTTGTATGTACTACGGCATTTTTTAATACAGTATAATTAGAATTCACTGTGTGTACTCCATCATTTTTAGGAAAGTATTCTTGTGCATTTGCCAAATAACCGCCCCAAAATACTGCTAGAGATAAGAGTATTTTCTTCATTGATTTGTTTATATAAGTTGTTCGTTTTAAAATTATAGGTTGTTAGGCTGATGTTCTTACCTATTGTGAATTATTTAACACATATTTTATGTTTATTTTAAATAATTCACCAAAAGAGCAACTACATAGCTATACGTTTCTATGCCTTTGGGTTGGTTATTTGCTTTGAGGTAACTATCATATGTAGATTTAAAAATAGGTTCTAATGGGTTTTGATATTGTTCCCAGAATGCAGTAACCTCCCAATAGTTTTTTCGTATACCTAAGTTTAATTTTTCTAGTAAACATATAGCTTTTTCTTCGTCTCTAAAATAGAGGTCATTGAGGCAAAATTTTAAAGCAAAGGTTGTTCCGCTATATTTATAATATATATCATCATATTGCATAGTTGCTATAGCTGCAATAAAATTAGCTTCATTTTCTTTTGCAAATCCTAATTGATGAGCCTCTTCATGACATATGGTTGTAGGACTTTTATAATCTAAAATCAAACCATTTACCTGAGCTTCATTTGTTATTGGATTTAAGTATCCACTGAATCCCATATACGTTAACGGTAAACTCAATAATGATTTCTTCACACTTTTAGGTCTATATGTTAACTCTGGATATGTTTTTGATAGGTTTTGATATACTCTAGGTGTTTCTTCAAATATTGTTGATTTGGTATATGGAAATACTACAGCTAAAGTATCATGCACAGCAATTTCTTTATGGTATTTATTTGCTTTGGCAACCAATACTTCTGTAACTTTTATTAGTTCTTCTGTAGTATACTCATCTTCTATTTGTAATACTTTATGTAATGGCTGTCGATAATAATTGAATCCCCAAAAAATATGAAAACAAGCATATACTATACTTATGGTACTTGTTATATCTAAACCTATACTTTTCCAGTTTTTATTTTTAATACTCTTAACTATAAATCGTATTAATAGTCCAATCAAACAGACATATCCAATATCTCCTACCGAAAACGGAAGTACTCCAAAAACAAAACGTAATGCTTTGGAACTATATTGATAAAATCCATTACTATAATAGTATTCAATTATTTCGGGGAAATACGATAGTACTTTTACCACAACAATCTGTATGGGTAATAGATAAGTAAGGTATACTTTTGTTTTCTTTTTCACATCGTAAAAATACAAGTTTATTGATTTAAAAAAAATAACTCAATTTCATGCTAATCTCTATAAGCTAAAAAGGGTTGGATTTCTTATCTTCGTTTGCAAAATAAAGATACGTTTATGAGTGCCGAAATAAGAGAATTAGAGCCTAAAGCATTATGGAATAAATTTGCCGATCTTAATGCTGTTCCTAGACCTTCAAAAAAAGAAGAACGTGTAATTGCGTTTATGAAAGATTTTGGAGCTTCTCTAGGATTAACAACAGAGATTGATGCTGTAGGGAATGTATTGATCAAAAAACCTGCAACTCCAGGTCACGAAAATAAAAAAACTGTGGTTATGCAATCACATCTGGATATGGTTCATCAAAAAAATGCTGACACTGATTTTGATTTTGATTCTCAAGGAATTGAAATGTATATTGATGGTGATTGGGTACGTGCCAAAGGTACTACACTAGGTGCTGATAATGGTTTAGGAGTTGCTACTATTATGGCTATTCTTGAATCAGATACTATTGCTCATCCAGCTATTGAAGCATTATTTACTATAGATGAAGAAACTGGTATGACTGGTGCTATGGGACTTAAAGGTGGATGGCTAGAAGGAAACATCTTATTAAACCTTGATACCGAAGAAGATGATGAGATAGGTATAGGTTGTGCTGGAGGAATCGATATTACTGCAACTCGTTCTTATATAGAAGAACAAACTCCTGAAGGAAAAACAGCTTATCAAATTGCGATTACAGGGCTTAATGGAGGTCATTCTGGTATGGATATCGACAAGGGATTAGGTAATGCTAATAAGTTAATGAATCGTTTATTATTTGATGGATTCGAAAACTTTGGTCTTCGTATTGCTACTATCAATGGAGGTAGTTTAAGAAATGCTATCCCTAGAGAAAGTTTTGCTTCTATAGTTATTGATAGTGTGCATCAAGAAGCTTTTGAATACGAAATTAACGAATTGATTGCTACTATAAAAAAAGAACTTGCTGTAACAGAACCTCACCTTTCTATAGCTGTTACTACCACTATACTTCCTGAAACTGTAATGGAATTAGGAGTGCAAGAAGGTATCATAAAAGCACTATATGCAGCACATAATGGCGTTTATACGATGAGTGCTTCTATTCCTGATCTGGTAGAAACTTCAAATAATATCGCAAAAATTACTATTGCTAACGGTTCTTTAACTGTACAGTGTTTAACTCGTAGTAGTGTTGAGTCTTCAAAAATGGATCTCACTAATAAACTAAGAGCTACGTTTGAGTTGATTGGTTGTGATGTTGAAGCCAGTGGATCGTACCCTGGATGGACACCTAATACAGATTCTGAAATTTTACGTGTTCTAGATAATTTATACCAACAAATGAATAATGGCGAAAAGGCTAATGTAGCTGCTTGTCATGCTGGTTTAGAATGTGGTATTTTAGGACAAAACTATCCTAATATGGATATGATTTCTTTTGGCCCTACAATCAAAGGAGCACATTCTCCAGATGAGCGTGCTAGTATTTCTTCTGCTCAAAAATACTGGGATTTTGTTTTAGAAATTCTTAAGAATATACCTAATAAATAAAATACTATACCAAAGCCGAAGTAATTATGATTTACTTCGGCTTTTAGTTTATTTATTACCTGTTTATTAATATTCTTAAATACTTATCTTACATACTATTCAAGCTATTTTTATTAAACTGTTCTATAACTTCTTTTATCTTATCGTTTTTAGCTATCCATTTAGAAATTCTATTATCTATAATAATATTCAAAGTTTCCCCTCTTAAAAACATTCTTCCTAAACTTGTTTTATTTTCACTTTTCCGCAAAATTATTGGTTTATTTATTTCAATAAATTTATCTGAAAAACCCAAAAATAATTGCTCTAATGCTTTTATTTGTTTTGGGTCCAACTCTAAATCATTAGCATATGTATATAATAAAACAACAGATGCTAGTGAACATAATTCTACAGCGTATTTTTCTTCTAATTTTAAGACTTCTATATTTTTCACTGCTATATCTTTAAAACAGTGATTAAAAATTCCATCTATTTCTAAACGATCTTTTGCTTCTTTATATTTAGGAAAATCATCTTTCTCTATATCTTGAGCATTTAAAAAAAGAACACTAAGTAGAAATGTTATTATGAATATAATTCTCATTTATTCATTTTCTTGATACAGCTATTAACATGAGAGTTATCAATTCAAAAAAAGAGTTTAACTATAGCTCTTAAAAACCCGAATACGTATTTTCATTAAATTTATCTATTAAAACCTGAATCCTTGTATTTTTCTTTATTTTACTGTTAATTCTTTTATCTAATATAGTTGTCAAGGTCATACCTCTTAAAAATACTTTTATAATTTTAGCTCCTTTACTATTTCTTTTTCTTCCTCCAATAATTATTGGTTTATCTATTTCTATAAATTTATCTGAAAAGCCTATAAACATTTTCTCCAGTGCTTCTAATTCTTCTTCTTTTAATGTCAAATCTCTCGAATAAGTATATAGCAATAATACTGATGCTATAGAACATAATTTTATGGAATACTTTTGTTCTATTTCTTGTATTATTTTATTGTAAGTATTCATGTTATCAAAACATCTTTGAAATATTTTATCTATATCATAGAGATTTTTACTTTCTTTATATTTAGAAAAGTTACTTTTTTTAAAATTTTGAGCATTTATATTAATTGTCAGAATAAAAAATAAAAGCCATTTATAATTCATAATGAATTTCTTTTTTTCTAATCTAATGATATAAAGTTTCTCCTATAATGTTAAAATAAAATATAAATCACATATTTGCTTATAGCGTATTACCACTTACCATCTAATATTAACTCTTCCTTTATACTGTCATAAAGAAAATCGTCATATCGTATATGAAAAGAATTCCAAACATTTCTATCTATAAGAATCCATTTTCCAAAAATATTTTTCTTAAATACAAGGTGTGCTATTATTCCTTTATAACGTTCCATATATTTTATGTAAGCTATATTAGTATCTATATCTATTAAAAAGAAATCTATAAAATCTCTAACCTTATTTTGATATATTTCTTTTTCTCTTAAAACCTTTATTTTTCTTTTTGACTTATGAGAATTAAATATCGTTTTTAAAGAAACAGCTGCCGCTACATTATTAAGACGAATTATCACACTATCCTGAGTTATTTCTTTTATTGATAACGATTGATTTATGATTTCAATTATATCATTTTTATCTATTGTAATATGATATTGAGCAAAACTATTTATACAGCAAAAACTCATTATTGTATATATAAGGATTTTTTTCATAAAATCAATTTTGTCTTTGTATTTTATCTAAATAAAAACTATCATAAATGATCATTACATACTATTCATACTGTTTTTATTAAACTGTTCTATAACTTCTTTTATCTTATCGTTTTTAGCTATCCATTCTGGAACTCTATTGTCCACTATAGTCCAAGAAATAACCCCTCTTAAATATACTCTAATAATTTTTGTTCCTCTTGAACTATTGCTAATAATTATTGGTTTACCTATTTCTATAAATTTATCTGAAAAGCCTAAAAATAATTGTTCTAATGCTTTTATTTGTTTTGGGTCTAACTCTAAATCGTTAGCATAAGTATATAATAAAACAACAGATGCTAGTGAGCATAGTTCTATAGCATATTTTTCTTCTAATTTTAAGACTTCTATATTTTTTACTGCTATATCTTTAAAACAGTGATTAAAAATCCTATCTATTTCTAAACGCTCTTTTGCTTCTTTATATCTAGGCAAATCATCTTTTTCTATATCTTGAGCATTTAAAAAAAGAACACTAAATAGAAAAATTATTATATAAATGATTCTCATAAATTAGAGTTTTGAGGTATACCATAATATCTTAGTCCAATAAAACTATATCAACTACTTAACTACTCTCTTTTTTTAGTAAAAAAAATCATATTCCAAACATTTATCTATAATTTTATCTGGATATAAAATGGCATATAATAAACAATGTTCTTTGGTTCTTCTTATATTATATATAGCCTTAGGTTTATGTAATAAATTCTTTGTTTCCAATATCCATTGATCTTCCTTTTTTTTAAATTTTGCATCAACGATATATTTTTCTTTTCTAAATGCATATATCAAATGAATTATATCTTCTTTTTGATTTAATTCAATAAATTCTAGAAAAAATGGGTCATTTGCTTTATATAATTCTTTATGGTTTTTGAATTTAATTTCTTTATTAAACATTTTTAAAGAAAGCTTTTTATAATATGGTTTTATTGATTCATTAATAACAATACTCATCCCATTTTGCTTTTCTTCTTCATTAAGAAAATATCCAATATGATTTAAGCTTAAAGCTTCAGTAAAAAACACATTTAATATATCTACCGGTAGATTCTCCTTTTTTATTTCTTTTTCTTGAGCATTTATATTAATTGTCAGAATAAAAAATAAAAGCCATTTATAATTCATAATGAATTTCTTTTTTTTCTAATCTAATGCTGTAAAGTTTCTCCTATAATGTTAAAATAAAATATAAATCACATATTTGTTTATAGCGTATTACCACTTACCATCTAATATTAACTCTTCTTTTATGCTGTCATAAAGAAAATCGTCAAACTTAAATTTCATTTCACTCCATATATTTTTATCTACTATTTCCCATCCGCCTGTTATTTTTTTATGAAATACTAAATGAATAGCCAACACCTTGGATCTTTTTATATATTTAATATAAGCTATATTAGGAGAGACTTGAATTAAATTAAAATCTACATAATCGTATATAGTATTTTTATATAAATCACTATCTCTCATAAAGCGTATATTAGATTTTTTGAAACTTTGTTTATTCTTTATTGGAGATGTAATAGCATTCAATCTTACAGTAACAATAGAATCTTTTATTTCATCAATTTGCAAAGATTTTAATAAGACCGTATAGATATCTTTATCTTTTATAGTGGTATTATACTGTGAATAACTAGATACATTAATAATATAAAAGATAGAAAAAAATATTATGTGTTTCATCAAATTAATTTCTCTTTTTTTCCTTCTTTTTTCTAATCAAATGCCATAAATAATCATTATTCATTAAACGAGATATAAATATTTTTTTTTCTAATAATTTCCATTCTCCTGATATTTTTCTCGTATATAAAAACTGATAGACTTTATTCTTTTTTCGGTTTATATACTGTAATCTCGCTATATTATAATCAATAAAGAAATAAGTGATATCATAATAATCATCTATAAGCTTATTATATAGCTGTTTTTGATTAATAAACATTATCTCTTGTTTATCTTTTTTTAAATTACTTCTGTTTATTCCATAACTAAAGTTACTCGATATATCATCTATTTTAAGGTATAAAGTATCTTCTTTATTTTCTTTAATAAAGAATGATTCATTTAAAATCTTTTCAATTGAGCTATAATCTCTATTGCCATCTGTATACCAATTTTGAGTATATCCTTTTAAATAAAAAAAGAAACTTAGAATTATTAGTAATCTCATAATATTTTGATTTAATTTCTCCGTCTTAAAATATATGTCTGATATAAATCTCCTCCTGTATCAGGATCTTGCATAGTTTCTCCTATAACTTCCATATCAAAATCATACCCTTCGGCATCGGCATCTCCACTATCAGAAATATACATATTACCATTATAATGATAATCTCCATAATGGGTTAACTCATGTAAAACAGTAATTGCAATAAAAAATTTTAAAGCATCTTTACTTACATCAGGATAAACATTAAAGATTTCTTCTAAATCCCAGTGCAAACTAATAATATTTGTATCAGAATCATCTTCGCCATTACTAAACTTACCCCAACCTGGATTAGTATTACCTAATTCAATAATTGGTCCTTTTCCCCATGTTAAAGCATCTTTTATTTGTTCTTCTGTTAAACTTCCATATTCCATTAGCGCATTAACAAGAAATTGATCATTAGCCATATTAGGTAATTCGTCTCTCAAAACACTCGTAATTAACGGATAATCATCTTCTCCTTCGGATTCTCCAGTTTCTGCATTTATAGGATATTTTATCTTAACAAAAGGAGCTAAGCTAATTGCTGTACCATCTATACTAGCTTCAAGCATTTCTCGTATTTGAGTCAAAGCTTCAGCACTCCAGTTGTTTCTTACCCCAAACAAATATATCTGGGTCATCTTTGTATAATTAGCTGTATTTGATAACCAATTTGCCTCTGCTGTACCAGTACGTATCTGTAAATTTAAACGAATAGCCGTAATAGCATTTAATGGATTAATCACTATAACCTCATCTTCTGTGCCATCACATAAATTTCTGTTTGCAGATTTTGAATCATTATCTACACAATTAATGACATAAGTCACTACTTCACACCCTCCATTATCAAATCTTGGTGGTATAGGTCTATCTGTCGATGGACATTCTACTTCTACATGGATAACACAATTAGCAAATCCTCCGTCTCCAGGACCATCATTTCCCCCTATATCTATTCCTCCTCCATTGATAACATCTCCAGTAGATCCTCCTCCAGATATATTATCATCTGGATCATTATTTGTATCTTCTAAATCTTCTACTACTTGTTCTAAACAAGGTGCTGAACTGCTATTTCGTTGTAATACAAAATCTAACTCATAACGCTGAATCTTACCCGAGAAATTTTTTATAGGTTTAATTCCTCTATAATAATCATCTGCAAATTCAGGAGTCATTTCATAACGCATTACTGCACTAGATTGTTCTCCATCTTGATCGATATTTACTATTAAATTATAAAAAGTGTTCTCTTCTGATTCAAAAGCTTACAATGGGAATGTATAGGATTGAAATCCTTGTGGAGAAGTACTTTCTACCACATTAAATAATTCTACTACTCCAAATTCTGTTTCTAAAAAAGATGAATTACCTCCTTGATCTTTAGTAATGTTTTTTCCTGTAGTTTTCGATACATACTCAATTGCTTTTAAAACACTTTCTGAACTAGCCATTGCTAATTGCACATTCTTATCAATTATTGATTCTTCTACTACCGAAGTAGTAACTTCTTCTCTTTGACAACTCATTATAATAAGTCCTGTTGCAATGATTAAAAAGTATAGCCATACTCTAGATTTGTTCTTCATAAAATATACTTGTTTTTTTTATTAATGAATTTCTGGCTCAAAAGTAGAGTTTCTTGCCTGAATTATACATATGGTAAAACCGTACTTTTCTGTCTTTTCAGTATTTTTTTTAATCTTGTATATAATTTCTTTTTTCTACTACTAATATAAAAAAGCCTCTCAAACTATGTTTGAGAGGCTTTTTTATGAATATTTATACTATTATATTCTCTTTTATTTTGCAGCTTCTTTTCCTTGAATATGAGTTAACTCAACTTCAAAGATAAGATCAGCATTTGCAGGTATTGGTCCTACTTGACGCTCTCCATATCCTAAGTGAGCTGGGATAAATAATACTGCTTTTTCTCCAACTTTTAATTGTTGTACTCCTTCTTTAAATCCTGGAATCATTTGCGCTTCTGGAGAGTAAGGCATTACTAAAGGTGCATATCCATTAGCTGCTGCTCTTCTTGCATTATATGTACCTGTCTTTTTTGCTAATGCTTCTATACTCGTATCAAAAATAGTTCCATCTGCTAAGAATCCTGCGTAATGTACTCCTACCATATCGCTTACTTTTGGCTTTTCTCCATCACCTTCGTTAAGCATTACGATTTCTAATCCGCTATCCAGTTTTTTAGCTTTAGATTTCATATCTGCATATTTCTTAGCAGTTTGCTCTTTAAGTTCTTTTGCTTTACGAGCAGCTTCAGCTTTCTTTTCTTCTTCTTCTTTTAATTTTCCTTCAAAGGCAGCAACTGCGTCAAAAGCTTTTGCTTCTTTCCCTTTACGAATAATATTCACCTCAGTCATTGTAATAGGAGATTTTGGCTTACTCCCATCAACTTCAGCTACACCTATACTATCTACTACATCTTGTCCTAAAACTACTTCTCCAAATACAGTATGCTTACCATTTAACCATGGTGTTTCTTTTAAAGTAATAAAGAACTGACTTCCATTAGTACCTGGTCCAGCATTAGCCATAGATAATACTCCTTTTGATTTATGCGTCAAAGAATCCACGATTTCATCTGGAAATTTATATCCTGGTCCTCCAGCTCCATTACCTTTAGGATCTCCTGTTTGAATCATAAAGTCTTTGATAACTCTATGAAATGTAATTCCGTTATAATATTTTTTCCCTTTATAGATACTATCTACCATAGTATTTGTTCCCTCTGCAAGCGATACAAAGTTTGCAATAGTCATTGGGGTTTGCTTATAAAATAATTCTGCTACAACAGTTCCTTTATTTGTTATAATTTCTGCATATATACCATCTTTAAGATCTGGGTATTTATCATTACAACTGCTTAAAACAGTGGCTACAATAGCTAGTAATAAAAAGCTTAGTTTTCTCATTTTTTTATTAATTAATCTACTTTCTTTATGTTATTTAGTTTTACGTTCACTTTTATCGGCACATTTGTACCTATTTTATCGTTATCTCCATAATATCCAAATGCTAAATACGATGGAAATATAAACGTTATTTCTTCTCCTATTTGCATCAACTTTAACCCTTCTCTTAATCCGTGAAATAACTCGTCTTTATCAATTGGGTAATTTTGATTCTTTAATTCTTCTTTTGTATAAATCACCTGATCTCTTAATGAAGAAATATCGTAATCAAAATTCACTATATCTCCAAACTTAGGTTTTGCACTACTTATTGTATCCTTTGTTGTATAATAATACCAAAAACCTCCTTCAGAAGTTATATATTGATGTAACGTATCCTTTTTTATCAGTCCTTCTATATAAGTCTGTTCTTTTGTCAATAACTCTTTATTACGCTTAGCCGAATCTTTTATAAAAGATCCTGAGAAAACGTCAATAGGTTTTCTTGCTTTTGGCGTTTGACACGCTCCATTTGTTACAGCTATAAAAAGTATGATTAGGATACCAAAATGTCTCATTTGCTCAGTTGTGTTTTATAGGTCGGTAAGATACTAATAAATTTATCAACGGTCTCTTCTATAGATAACTCACTTTTTCCACCAGCAGCGTTGTTATGTCCACCACCAGAAAAATGTGCTCTAGAAAATTCATTTACAGAAAAATCACCTTTTGATCTCAATGAAATTTTAATAATACCTTCTCCTTTATTTTCAATGAAAATTGCAGCAAAAATAATTCCTTCTAGCGACAACCCAAAATTGACAAAACCTTCTGTATCTCCTTTTTTAAAGTCGTGACTATCTAATTCTTCTTGAGATAATGTAATATAGGCTGTTCTATACTCTGGTAGCACTTTTAAGTTCTTTAATGCTACTCCTTGTAATTGTAATCTAGAGTATGTATTTGTATCGTATATATTTTGATGTATCTGCGTATTATCTGCTCCTCTATCTATTAAATCTGCAATCACTCTATGTGTTGTACTTGTTGTTGATCTAAATCTAAAAGAACCTGTATCGGTCATTATTCCTACATAAATACTCGTAGCCATCTCTGGAGTAATACATGCTAAATCATCTAATTTCTCAATAAAATGATATACCATTTGACATGTTGAACTCATTGAAGTATCACTATATGTATATGCTGCATAATCATCTGGTGCTTGATGATGATCTATCATAATATACATTCCTTTAGCTTCTTTTAATGCTTCTTCCATCATTCCTGTTCTAGAAAAATGGTTAAAATCCAAAGTGAAAATAATATCTGCTGCTGCTATAATTTCTTTAGCCTTCTCAACTTCATTTTCATACTTGATAATTGAAGATTCTGTAGGTATCCATTTTAAAAAATTAGGATAATCATTAGGTGCTATAATAACTGATTCATGCCCTAATCCTGTCAAATATTGGTGTAATGCTGTTGTTGATCCTATCGCATCTCCATCTGGATTTCTATGCGGAACAATCACTATCTTCTTAGGAGTTTTAAGTAACTCTTTTATCTCTCTTATTTCAGATGTACTCATAAGGTCACGAATATACAACTTAATACTATTTTAGCTCATCTTATTATTGTAATTTTATGGTTCATCAAATCATCTTTATCATGAAATTCGTTTTTTGGAAACTTATAACTATTATTTTCTTTTCTTCTTGTTTAGTTTCTCCTATTTATGCTCAAGAAGCTTCTTATGATTTTACTATTGCGTTTGGAAGCTGCAATAAACAATATCGACCTCAACCTTTCTGGAAAGAGATTATAGCTCTTAATCCTGACGTTTTTATTTGGGGAGGAGACAATATTTATGCAGATACTGATAATATGCGAAAATTAGCCGATGATTATGCTTCTCAAAAAAACAATCCACACTATCAATCACTTATTCAACAAACTCCTATTTTGGCTACATGGGATGACCATGACTATGGTAAAAATGATGCTGGATCCGAATGGAAAATGAAAGAAGAAAGTCAGCAATTATTTCTTGATTTTATCGATATTCCAAAAGAGCACCCTAGAAGGTATCAAAAAGGTATTTATACTTCTCAAACTTTTAATACTAAAACAGGTGATATAAAAATTATCATATTAGATACGCGTTATTTTAGAAGTCCTCTTCAAAAAAGTGATTCTCCTAATAAACGATATACAACTAGTGCTACTGGAACCATTCTTGGAGAACAACAATGGTCATGGCTAGAAAACGAACTACAGACTAGTACTGCTGATTTTAATATTATTGTAAGTAGTATTCAATTTTTATCTGCCGAACATGGTTTTGAATCTTGGGGGAATTTCCCCAACGAAGTACTTAAATTACAGGAACTCATTATAGCTTCTAAAGCAAAACGAGTTATTTTATTAAGCGGTGATCGACATATTTCTGAGTTTTCACAAATCACCCTTAAACAATTAGATAATCCTTTAATAGATTTTACCTCTAGCGGTTTGACTCACGCCTATACAAAATTCAAAAAAGAACCTAATGTTTATCGTTTTGGAAATGTTGTTGCTAAACCTAGTTTTGGTATTTTACGATTTAATTTAAAAGAAAAAAATGTTCTTTTTGAAATGAGAGGAGAAAATGGTTTAATCTTTCAAAATCATCTTCAAAACTACATTAAAAAATAGCTTGTATTGAAGGCTATTTAAGAGATTCTAAATACTTTCTTAGAGTAATGCTTGTTTTTGATTTGATTATATATACTTTTGCACAAAATTTAACACTAATTATTATCTGAGTGTAATACTCTTTATTAATTATAATATCTTAAAAATGGCAACAAATAGAACATTTACTATGCTTAAGCCTGATGCTGTAAAAGATGGACACATCGGTGCTATACTTGAACAAATCACAGCTTCTGGTTTTAGAATCGTAGCAATGAAATTAACGCAATTAACTACTGCTGATGCTAAAGCTTTTTATGCTGTACACAGTGAGCGTCCATTCTACGGAGAATTAGTTGAATATATGACTAGTGGTCCTATCGTAGCTGCTATCCTTGAAAAGGAAAATGCTGTTGAGGATTTCAGAACTTTAATTGGAGCTACTAACCCAGAAGAAGCTGCTGAAGGAACTATCCGTAAAAAATATGCTAAATCTATTGGTGAAAACGCTATTCACGGAAGTGATAGTGATGAAAACGCTGCTATAGAAGGAGCATTTCATTTTGCTGGAAGAGAGCAATTCTAATTACAATTGCATTTCATATATAAAAAATCCCAGTCTGTTTAGACTGGGATTTTTTATATGCTTAATTGAGAATCTAATTATGAATCTAATCTAGATCCTGTATCGTCAGTATCTAAATAATTAGGTATTCCATCCCCATCAGTATCATCATTAGTAGGATCTCCATCTCCTATATCATTAGTAGGGTCTCCGTCTCCATCTCTATCTACAGTCAAATCTGTATCTGGCTCTAAATCTTCGTTTATTGTTGCTACACCATCATTATCATCATCTACATCAAGATAATTAACAATACCATCATCATCTGTATCATCATCATTAAGATCTTGATTGTTATTTACATCTTCAAGTAATGATAAAACTCCGTCCCTATCATGATCAGTTTCATCATTAACATCATATACTTCAAAAAGAAATATTAATGGATCATATGGATCAATAACACCTAATGGTGAATTTGCAAAATAACCTAATCCACTAGGCATAAAAACAGCTCCAATACCATAATCATCATCATATGTTAACGTACCATCAACACCTATCCCTGTTGCTGTTCCTCCTTTAAATTCTACCATTGCTTGAGAAAAACCATCTACTGTTGCTGGTAAATCAAACCATAAAGGAGTAATTGCACTATCAAAAGGCTCATTATCGATCAAATAACCTCTATATGTTACAAAAGTTGAATCAGCAAACGTGATATCTTCACGCTCTCCTTCTCTTACTTTTAAAATATATAAGTTTTGATCTACACCTTCTCTATTTACTACCTTAGTTTCAACTTGATTCAATAATGGTGTTTTATTTTCATTAGCACCTTCTATTGTATCAATTACAATTTTATAATCAAAATCAGCAGGTGGATTAGCAAACTCTTCATAGTTATAAAAATGCGTCTCTAGATATTCTCGTAAAGTAGCATCATCTTCTATTGCTTGCTCCCCGCGATCTCTTAATGGAACTGCTATAATATCATTATCATCATTATTTTTACAAGCATATAATGCCAATAAACCAGCGCCTGCTATAAGGATATACTTTTTAAAATTCATCTAATTGCTTTTTTAAGTGCTGCAAGATACGATTTTCTTGTACTTTTGTTTTATAATTATTTAATATAAACTCATTTTTTTAAGTTATCATATATGCGTATTGACAAATATCTATGGTGTATTCGTTATTTTAAAACTAGAAGTATAGCTACAGCTGCTTGTAAACAAGGTAAAGTTCGTGTTAACGGAGACCTTATTAAGCCTTCTCGTGATGTATATCCTACAGATACCGTTCAAGTACGCAAAAATCAAATAGATTATGAGCTTGTCGTCTTAGATCTTCCTCCAAGTCGAGTAGGTGCAAAACTAGTTGATCTCTATCGTAAAGACGTTACTCCACAAGAAGCGTTGCAAAAACTTGATTTACTCAAATATTCTAAAGATTATTATCGTAAAAAAGGAACGGGTCGCCCTACTAAAAAGGATAGACGCGATATTGATGAATGGTTTGAAGTTGAGAAAAACTTTGAAGAAGAATAATTAGATGGATAAAGACTATTGGAACTATAGATATGTAAACCATCAAACAAAATGGGATATCGGTCATGTATCACCTCCTATAGCTGCTTATATAGATCAATTACCCCATCAAGAATTACGTATTTTAATTCCTGGTAGTGGAAACAGTTATGAAGCTGAATATTTATTAAAAAATGGCTTTCAGCATGTTGATGTGTTAGATTTTGTTCCCGAAGCATTACATACTCTAAAATCGAGAGTTCCTTTATATCCAGATAAACATCTTTTGTGTAAAGATTTTTTTTCTCATACAGGTGCTTATGATCTTATATTTGAGCAAACATTCTTTTGTGCTTTAGCTCCTCATCGACGTGAAGATTATGTTTTAAAAATAAAGTCTCTGTTAAAACCTAATGGTAAACTAGTCGGGCTACTGTTTAATAAAGTTTTTGAACAAACTGGTCCTCCTTTTGGAGGAACTAAAGAGGAATATCTTTCTTTATTTGCTCCATTTTTTAAAATAAAAACTTTAGCTCTTTGTTATAATTCAATTTCGCCAAGGCATCATAATGAACTCTTTTTTATATTTGAAAATCTAAAATAGTATCTTTTTATTTTCACCTAACGATATATCCTTATGACAATGCAACAGCAATTAACAAACATTATACTCACACATCAACAAATTCAAGATAAGATAAGAAGAATTGCGTATCAAATTTATGAAACCAATGTCGATGAAAAAGAACTTGTTATTGCTGGTATTGCTGATAACGGTTATATTTTTGCGCAACGTCTTTGTGATATGCTAACTTCTATTTCAGATTTATCAGTTTCTTTATGTAAAGTAATCATCGATAAAGAGTCACCTCAAAATACTGTTCAAACCTCTATTCCTTTGTCAGAACTAGAAAATAAATCTTTAGTTTTAACAGATGATGTTCTCAATTCTGGTACTACGTTAATTTATGGTGTTAAGCATTTTTTAGATGTTCCTCTTTCTCGATTTAAAACTGCTGTTTTAGTAAATAGAAATCATAAGAAATATCCTGTTAAAGCCGATTTTAAAGGAATTTCTCTTTCTACATCCTTACATGAGCATGTAAAAGTTACTTTTTCGGCTACAGAAGATATCGCTATTTTACAATAGCGATATAATTTCTTCGGTAATTTCTTCAATATTTTTATTATCTGTTTTAATATTATGATCTGCTTGATTATAATAATATGACCTTTCAAACAAATGTTTTCTAATAAAATCTTCTAATGCTGTTTCAGATTCTAAATGTGCTATTAGAGGTCTTTTCGATTTTTCTAGAATCAATCTTTTGGTTAATCCACCTACAGTAGTATTAAGATATATTGTAATTGTATTGGTAGCATCTTTTATTATTGCTAGATTATTTCCAAAGCATGGTGTTCCTCCTCCTAATGAAATTATAGCGTTCTCCTGTGTTTTTAAACATTCTTTTAAATATTCGCTTTCTTTTTTTCTAAAATAAATTTCTCCTTTGGTAGAAAAAATTTCTGCAATTGTCTTTTCTTCTTTTGCTTCTATATAATCGTCTAAATCTATTGCAGACTTATTTATTTTTTGGGATAAAGCTTTACTTATATGTGATTTTCCACTTCCCATATAACCAATTAAAACTATATTCATTATTATATCTATTTGGTTTATAAACTGTTCTAAATAATTTTAAAATAAAATGTAAATTTATATGTTTTTTCTCTTGTATAATTAAAAATAGGTAGTATATTTGCACCCGCAATAAGGAAATATCTTATTGACCGAGTAGCTCAGTTGGTAGAGCATCTCCCTTTTAAGGAGAGGGTCCTGGGTTCGAGCCCCAGCTCGGTCACAAAAGTTCTTAAAAATATTTAATTTATTATAACAGTATAAAAGACCGAGTAGCTCAGTTGGTAGAGCATCTCCCTTTTAAGGAGAGGGTCCTGGGTTCGAGCCCCAGCTCGGTCACTT
>CANDNT010000021.1 GCA_947387485.1 Aquimarina rhabdastrellae | reverse complement strand
AATTGATTAGAAAACTAAAGCTACAAAATTTAACCAAATCCTTACGGTGATATACAGGTAAAATATATGGTTATTATATCAAGTGGTAGTAAAGAGTTAAAAGTATAACGATCACTTTAATCTTTGACATTTTACCTTATTACTTCTTGTCGTTGTGAATACCATTAATATTAAGTGATAAGTAGTTAGTGATGAGTAAAGAGTATAACTCAGGATCATCAATACAAGATCACATTAAACTTTACTGTTTTACATTCTACATTTTTACTTTTTGCCATTGAGACTACCATCCAAAATGAGGTTACTCCCAACACTATTAGAAGATACTACTAGAATTAAGTTGTTGTGAATACCATCAATATCAAGTAATAAGTAATTAGTGAGGAGTAAAGAGTATAGCTCAAGATCATATCATTAATACAAAATCATTTTAAACTTCGATATTTTACATTCTACATTTTTACTTCTTATCGTTGTGAATACCATCCAAAATGAGGTTACTCCCAACTTTAGCTTCTGGAGATACATTCGTAACGGTGTTGTGAATACCATCCAAAATGAGGTTACTCCCAACCTGGTTATGAAATGAGCTACGATAAGGACGGTTGTGAATACCATCCAAAATGAGGTTACTCCCAACAATGGATATGTTCGTCCTACATTGCTATCTAGTTGTGAATACCATCCAAAATGAGGTTACTCCCAACGAGATGGGATGCGAACCATTTTGAAATGCAGTTGTGAATACCATCAATATCAAGTAATAAGTAATTAGTGATGAGTAAAGAGTATAGCTCAAGATCATATCATTAATACAAAATCACTTTAAACTTCGATATTTTACATTCTACATTTTTACTTTTTATCGTTGTGAATACCATCCAAAATGAGGTTACTCCCAACGTAACACTGTTTTTAAAGGGGATAACCCCTTATAAACCCTATGATTTCTATAAAGAATAGGATTAAAAAAACAGTTAGTAACTACTATTCTCATGATAACAAAGATACATTTTTTCAATCCTAATAAAAACCAAGAAAATCTATAATGATTCTTTACAATTAATGCTAAAAAATATCCCCTAGATAATCTCTAAGGGATGATGTTTTTTAAGAGGCATTAGAGAAACTAACAACATCTTGTAGAGCTTTATCTGTAGTAGAATGGTCAAAATAACGTTGATAACCCATAGTAACATTAATATCAGAATGACGATAGAGTTTTTGTAAACTTCTCATTGAGATTTTATTTCCAGCAATAGTTCCAAAAGTATGCCTAGCAATATGGCAACTGACGTTTTTTTCGATTCCAGCTTTTTTACCTATAATCTTTAGATGATAGTTCATAAGGTTTTTTGTTGATTTTATTTTTTGATATATAGCTTTTTTGTTTTTAGTATCAATTCCTTTAAGGAAAGGAAATATATAATCATCATGGCATGTTTTTAAAGGCTTAAGATGTTCTAATATTCTAAGTACTTCTTCGGGTATTTGTAAAGAGTCTCTTTTTTGATTTTTACCCATTTCATAATATAAACGACCATCATGAATAACATTCCATTTCATTTTGATAACATCAGAGACACGTATACCTGCTAAGTAAAAAGAAAATAGAAAACATTGTTGAGTAAGCCAACGAGTCTTCATATAAGGGATTTCAACGGAGGCAAAACGCATTAATTCATCTTCAACTAATCCAATGCGATTAGGAGATTCTCCTTTAATTTTATATTTATACGTTGTACCAAAAGGATAGCAATCTCTAGGAATAACTTTATCCCTGATGGCAATATTGAAGATTTTACGAATGTAAGAAAGATTGGATTTGATGACACTTTTTTTATAATCGTTCATTTCTAAATAAGCGATGAAGTCTTTGATAAGTTTTGGTTGAATTTCATGAAAACCTATGTCTTCATTGCCAATATATTTTTTGAATCTTTTATTATTACAATCGTTATCAATATGAGTTGCAAATTCTTCTCTTTTTAACAAGGTTTCGACCTGTTCATTAGATACATCAAAAAAAGAAACATTGACGCGATTGTTTTTAACACGTTTAACTAAAGTATCAATATCTAGAACTCTATTTTCGATATTATGCTCGGTGATGATTTTTTGAGTTAAAGCGTGTTTTTGTTTTGCGAGTGAATTTAGATTTTCGGCAAAAGGATGAGAGCGACGAACTTCACTTTTTTTAGCATTCCAGTATTTTTCTTCTAGCCATTCGATATGGATATATTTAGGTTTGCCATCTTTGGTAATTCTTAACGCTAAGGAAAACTGACCATGTTTGTTTTTGTTACTTTTGTACAATAGAATTTTAAGGGTTGCCATAAAATGTTTGTTGTTTGATGAATTATAAAACGGGCAATCTAATATTAAATATCTATTAAAAAAATAATGAAATTACATACATTCAAATGAATTCTTTGAAGTTTTTGTAAAGGTATATTTTCTTGTTTTATCAGTGTTTAAGAGCTTTTTTGTGTATCTCAATACATATTTATTCCTTTTACGGCAATGGGAAAAAGAATAAGCTTAATAAGGCTAAAATGTTTTTTTGAGTGATAAATGAATAATAATAAATTAATTAGTTTTGAGTGAAATTCGTTACTTCGACTCCGCGATCGAATTAATCTAAAATCAACTATCGTTAATCTTAACTCTGTATTCGACATTCATTATTATATTTTAATTCACCCACAACTTTTGAAACTGAACCATTAGCCATACACAAAGGTTAGTTATCCTGTCTTTGTCCTACACGAGTAATCGCTGTTCTAGTAATATTTAAAAATTCATTTTGAGCAGTATATTCTACTTCAAGTCCGTTGTTAGGAACAGAACCAACTCTACTCACATAAGTTCTTTGAGATAGTCTTCTATTGCTATAGATTTGTCTGCGAGTAATACGACATGTAGTAATATTACCATCTTTGATTCTAAAGCCTAAACCAGTAATGATTTGATTATAAGGTGCCGCATACCAAAATTCTAAACTATGATTTGGTGCTGACCCAAATTTATATTGTCTTCGTGTACCTAGAGTACCGTTGCTGTATAAATACCTACCTTCTAGAACTAAAGTTGTAATTTCTCCACCTTTTGCTCTACCACCAATACCTGTTAATACATAACCAGCAGGAAGACGTCCGTCAACTTCAAGACCTGAATTAGATGTAGTTCCTAAACGAATTTCTTGATCATCTATGATTTGACCACCTACTTGCTTTTGTATAGATTCATTAGCAATGATTATAGCATCTGTAAAATCTATACCTTGAACTTCAGGTTCATTAGTAATAGGATTTATAGGAACCTAAATAATTTCTTCATTAGCTGTATTTTCAACATCTTGTTCTAGAGTAGATATAACTACTTCATCTTTTTGAAAAGATATAATAAATAATAAAGATGCTAATACTACATAGTAGCTTTTGATTGATACAATTGATTTGTATGACATTGTTTTGTTTTTTGTGATTTTGCCTACTCCAATAAAGACTTTTCAGCTACCGTTTATTGTGCGCTAATTTGTAATGCTTTTTTATAAAGAATTAGAAGAACTTGTATAGAGGGGAAAAAACAAAAAAACATGATTAATAATAAGATTTTAAGAGTTGTATTTATTATAACAATTTTAAGGTAAATATATGGTAATCAATATGTGTGTAAACAGTATGCTTTTTAAGGAAAAATACGCAAAAATGTAATTGATATCATTGCAAAATGTGACATTGTATAAAAACATGTAAAAAGTGATATGTTAATCACTTAAAAATCAACGATAATTATTGATTTTATTGGGCTTAGGGGAAATGCCCCCAAAATAATAGCAAAATACTGTAGGATAATTTTGTATAGAAATAGAGATAAGATATTGTAAATGTGTTCTTTGTCGATAAAAAAAGACTGTATGTCTAAAAGGTTAAAACCGTAATGTTAAAACTATTTCAATAAACAGTAGAGAGTGTTATATTTGTATAACTAATTAATAATAAATACGTTATGGGGTTATTTTACACTAAATTTAAGTTAACTTTTAAAGTCGTAATGGACTTTTTAAAAGAATTACCAAGCGCATCAAGTCATGCGATTCATAGATAGTAGTATTACCATACTAATTTGCAGTATTAATCATAGCACAACGTCATATTAATTATTCCCCAAACAGTAATATGATTGATACTAAAAAGTATGAGTAATAATTGTCTAGAATAATGAAGGTAAAGAAAGATTGAAAAATCTCTAAATTTCTTGAAAAAATAAAGAGCTCACTTTTAAGTGAGCTCTCTTAATATTATAACTATTGAAATGTTATTCTTTATTTAAGCGTAAAAGGAATTTCTACACGAGAAGTATCCCAACCTAAAACTAAGCCATAACCTTTATCAATATTTTTAAATCCTATAGAGAAAACTTCTAATTCTGATCCTTTGGCAGCAGGAACTTTAATTCTTACTGCATCCTTACTTTGATCATAGCTATAAGCTCCCCAAATATCTAATTGATTACTTAAAATCACTGTCCATTCTTTGTCACCAGGAATTGTAAATAAAGAATAAGTTCCAGCCTTAATATCTTTACCGCCAATTTTCATATCTTGAAAAAGTTTAATTTCTGTAGCCTCATCTGCTCCAGTTCTCCATACTTTTCCATAAGGAACTAACTCACCAAAGATAGTACGTCCTTTTTTCTGAGGTCTGCTGTAGATTACTTTAATATGCGGGGCAGCTCTTCTACCAGGCTTAGCATATACTATATCTGTTGGACTTTTTTGTAGACCTGCAAAATCTTGTGCTTGCACAGAAGTAGTCATACTAATTAAAGCTATCAAAGCAGCAAATAAAATTTTTTTCATGATAATCTGCATTTAGTTTATATGTTTTATTGTTGTAAAAGTACAGTAGAACTTACAATTTAAATGTTAAGATAATACTATTCTATGTTAAAAAAAGAGAAAGTAACAGACTGTTAGTAGAAAATCAACTATAGTTACTTAAACATTTATTTTTATATGTTTTTTGATGTTTTGTGTTTTAAAATGAAAGTATATTAATGTTTTTTGTTTTAATAATGTAACTATATATGCAATTTTGACCTATCAATTAATATAAAAATAGAAAACAATGTGTGGAATAGTATGTGCATTTGAATTAAAGGAGAAAGCAGAAGTATTGAGACCTCAATTATTAGAAATGTCAAAGAAGATTAGACATAGAGGTCCAGATTGGAGTGGGATATTTCATAATGATAATGCTATTATGGCACATGAGCGTTTGGCTATTGTAGATCCAGCTTCAGGTAAGCAGCCTTTGTTTAGTCAAGATAAGAAATTAGTGTTAGCTGCCAATGGAGAGATTTACAACCATCAGGAATTACGCAAGCAATTTGAAGGAAAGTATGATTTTAAAACTGCATCTGATTGCGAAGTGATTTTGGCTTTATACAAAGAAAAAGGTGCTAGTTTTATAGATGAACTTAACGGAATTTTTGGCTTTGCCGTATATGACGTAGAAAAGGATGAATATTTAGTAGCTAGAGACCATATGGGAATCATACCATTATATATGGGTTGGGATGCTAACGGAACCTTTTATATAGCTTCTGAGTTAAAAGCTTTAGAAGGTGTTTGTACCAAAATAGAATTGTTTCCACCAGGACATTATTTGTCAAGTAAGGATGGAAAATTAAAGAAATGGTATGTAAGAGATTGGAGTGATTATGAAGCGGTAAAAGATAATCAAACAAGTATAGACGAAGTAAGAGAAGCCTTAGAGGCTGCAGTTCACAGACAGCTAATGTCAGATGTACCTTATGGCGTATTACTTTCAGGAGGATTAGACTCTTCGGTTACTTCGGCTATAGCAAAAAAATATGCAGAGAAACGTATCGAGTCGGGAGATACTGCCGAAGCATGGTGGCCTAGATTACATTCTTTCTCTATAGGATTAGAAGGATCACCAGATTTGGCAGCTGCACAAAAAGTAGCTGATCATATAGGTACGGTACATCACGAAATTAAATTTACAATTCAAGAAGGACTTGATGCGATCAAAGATGTAATTTATCATCTAGAAACTTATGATATTACTACCATAAGAGCTTCTACGCCTATGTATTTAATGGCAAGGGTGATTAAATCTATGGGAGTAAAAATGGTACTTTCTGGAGAAGGTGCAGATGAATTATTCGGAGGATATTTATATTTCCATAAAGCACCAAATGCGCAAGAATTTCATGAAGAAACAGTGCGTAAATTAGATAAACTACATATGTATGATTGTCTAAGAGCTAATAAATCATTAGCAGCTTGGGGAATAGAAGGACGAGTACCGTTTTTGGATAAAGAATTTATGGATGTAGCAATGCGAATTAACCCACAAGATAAAATGATTAATGGAGAACGCATGGAAAAATGGGTGATTAGAAAAGCATTCGAATCTTACTTACCAGAAAGTGTAGCATGGAGACAAAAAGAACAATTCTCAGACGGTGTTGGTTATAGTTGGATAGATACCTTAAAAGAAGTGGTAAACGAACAGGTAACAGACGAACAACTAGCTAATGCTAAATATAAATTCCCAGATCAAACGCCAACAACCAAAGAAGAATTCTATTATAGATCAATTTTTGCAGAGCATTTCCCATCTACAGCTGCTGCTTTATGTGTGCCTCAAGAACCGTCTGTAGCATGCAGTACAAAAATCGCCTTAGAATGGGATGAAGCGTTTAAAAATTTAAATGAACCATCGGGTAGAGCAATAGCTCAAGTGCATGTAGATGCATATTAATGAAAAGATTAACAATAAATAAGAATATTTCAAAAAAGCATCACCTTTTAGTGATGCTTTTTTATGTGTTTGAAAATCAGTAGAAAGAAAAAGATTATAGATAGAAACTAAAGGATTTTGTTAATAACTTATGTATTCTATTTTGGTGATATATTATGATAATAGCTTGCTTTTGTTATATTTGCTTGTTACGAAAATTGTTTAAACACAATTAAGATTTATGAGTGAAGAAGTAAATAACAAGCAGTATTCAGCAGATAGTATCCAAGCGCTTGAAGGAATGGAGCATGTACGTATGCGTCCATCAATGTATATTGGAGATGTAGGAGTGAGAGGTTTACACCACTTAGTATATGAGGTGGTAGATAACTCAATTGATGAAGCATTGGCAGGACATTGTGATACGATTGAGGTTACTATTAACGAGGATAACTCTATTACTACACGAGATAATGGTAGAGGAATCCCTGTAGGAATTCATAAAAAAGAAGGTGTTTCTGCATTAGAAGTTGTAATGACTAAGATTGGTGCAGGAGGTAAATTCGATAAAGATTCTTATAAAGTTTCAGGAGGTCTTCACGGGGTAGGTGTATCTTGTGTTAATGCATTATCAGATTCATTAAAAGCTACAGTTTACAGAGACGGTAAAATATGGGAGCAGGAATACGAAAGAGGTAAAACATTGTATCCAGTTAAAGCTGTAGGAGATACAGATCAAACAGGAACAATAGTTACTTTCTTACCAGATAAAAGTATATTCCAGCAAACAACAGAATATAATTATGATACTTTGGCAAGTCGTATGCGTGAGTTAGCATACCTTAATAAAGGAATCAAAATAACACTTACAGACCGTAGAAATAAAGATGATAAAGGAGAGTTTATCAGCGAAGTTTTTCATTCTGAAGAAGGTCTAAAAGAATTTGTAAAATACTTGGACGGAAATCGTAATTCGATTATCGGACATGTAATTGCTATGGAGGGAGAAAAAAATAATATCCCAGTAGAAGTAGCGATGATATATAATGACTCCTATGTAGAAAATTTACATTCTTATGTAAATAATATTAATACACACGAAGGAGGAACACACTTATCAGGATTTAGAAGAGGATTAACATCTACATTGAAAAAATATGCAGATTCCTCAGGTATGTTAGATAAGTTGAAGTTCGAAATTGCAGGTGATGACTTTAGAGAAGGATTAACAGCAATTGTTTCTGTAAAAGTAGGAGAACCTCAATTTGAAGGACAGACTAAAACTAAGTTAGGAAATAGAGAAGTTACTTCGGCAGTATCTCAAGCAGTATCAGAAATGCTTGAAAACTATTTAGAAGAAAATCCTAATGATGCCAAAACGATTATCCAAAAAGTAATCCTTGCAGCTCAAGCACGTCACGCGGCTAAAAAAGCTCGTGAAATGGTACAGCGTAAAACTGTAATGAGTATAGGAGGGTTACCTGGAAAACTATCTGATTGCTCAGAACAAGATCCTGCTTTATGTGAAGTATTCCTTGTCGAGGGAGATTCGGCAGGTGGAACTGCAAAACAAGGACGTGATAGAAATTTCCAAGCAATACTACCATTAAGAGGTAAGATTTTGAATGTTGAAAAGGCTATGAATCATAAGGTTTTTGAAAACGAAGAAATCAAAAATATCTTTACTGCTTTAGGAGTTACAATTGGTACAGAAGAAGATAGTAAAGCGCTTAACCTTTCAAAATTACGTTATCATAAGATTGTAATCATGTGTGATGCCGATGTCGATGGTAGTCATATTTCAACATTGATTTTGACATTCTTCTTTAGATATATGAAAGAATTGATTGAGAATGGACACGTATATATTGCTGCACCACCATTATACTTGGTGAAAAAAGGAGCCAAAAAGCAATACGCATGGAATGATGATCAACGAGATCAAATCGTTAGAGAGTTTGGAGAAAATTCAAAAATCCAGCGATACAAAGGTCTTGGAGAGATGAATGCAGAGCAGTTATGGGATACTACAATGAATCCAGAATATCGTACGTTGCGTAGAGTAACAATAGATAACTTAGCTGAAGCAGATCATGTATTCTCTATGTTAATGGGAGACGAAGTGCCACCACGTAGAAAGTTTATAGAAGACAATGCGATTTACGCAAATATCGATGCGTAGGTTAATATAATAAAGAAAGAAAAGAGGTTGTTATCGCGATAACAACCTCTTTTTTTATGTCTAAAAAGGTGTAATTTTGATCCCAAACAAATCAAATACCAAATCTATAAATGAAGAAATTATTAATGATTCCTATGCTTTTTATGGTAGGAATAACTTCGGCACAAGTAAATATTGACCAATTATTAGAAACCGGAATAGGAAATGCACAACGATTTAGTGAGTCATACTTTGCTCCTGTAGGAGAAGGTGTAATCGATGGAATCTCTAACGGATGGTATAACTCTGGAAAAGCAAAGAAATTATTTAGATTCGAAGTAGGAGTTGTAGGGAACTTATCTTTTGTTGCAGACGAAGAACAATCTTTTGAATTAAACATTAATGAATATGAAGATTTAAGTTTTAGAAATGGAACAACTAGTGCTACGGTCGCTACAGTTTTTGGAGAGAATGAATCAGATGTGACAGTAGTCGTAAATGAAGGACAATTAGGAGAGTTTGAAATTACCTTACCAGACGGAATAGGAGATACAGGGATTAATTTTATACCTACTGGATTTCTACAAGCAAGTATGGGATTACCTAAAGGGTTCGAAGTAAAAGCTAGATTTTTACCTAAAGTTAAAACAGACGATACAACATTTGAACTGTATGGTATAGGGGTTCAACACGAATTGACAAACTGGATTCCAGGATGGGATGTGTTACCCATACGTATTTCAGGAGTAATAGGATATACCAATTTAAAAGGAAGTTATGATTTTAGTGAAGATAGTGTGATCTCAGGATCAGGGCAAGAAATTGAATTTGATGCAAATTCTTGGTTATTTTCGGCAGTAATTTCGACTAAGCTTCCAGTAATTAATTTTTATGGCGGAATAGGATATGTTACAGGAGAAAGTACTACTGATTTAAAAGGGACATATGAAATACAAAGAGGAAGCTTGATAAATCAAACACTTGTAGATCCTATTAGTGTTTCTCATAATAATTCAGGAGTAAAAGCAACTGTAGGAACAAAATTAAAATTAGGATTCTTTGGCATTAATGCCGATTACAGTTTTCAAAAATATAACAACTTAGCAATAGGTTTAAATTTCGGGTTTTAAGAGGATTGATAATTAACCTTTTGTTGAGAAAAGAAATCAATGAAGAATTCGTATTTTCGCAGTGAAAAATAAAATTTAATCAAATCATTTAAAAAATATATACATGAAAGTAACCATAGTAGGAGCAGGTGCTGTAGGTGCAAGTTGCGCTGAGTACATCGCTATCAAGAATTTCGCATCAGAAGTAGTAATCTTAGATATTAAGGAAGGATTTGCAGAAGGAAAAGCAATGGACTTAATGCAAACTGCTTCTTTAAATGGTTTTGATACAAAAATCGTTGGTACTACAAATGATTATACAAAAACTGCAGGAAGTGATATCGTTGTAATTACAAGTGGAATTCCTCGTAAACCAGGAATGACTCGTGAAGAATTAATCGGAATCAATGCAGGAATTGTTAAGTCAGTATCAGCAAGCTTGATAGAGCACTCTCCAAATGCTATTATGATCGTAGTAAGTAACCCAATGGATACGATGACATATTTAGTGCATAAGACAACTGGATTACCAAAGAACAGAATCATTGGTATGGGTGGAGCATTAGATAGTGCACGTTTCAAATATAGATTAGCAGAAGCTTTAGAAGCTCCTATCTCTGATGTAGATGGAATGGTAATCGGTGGTCACAGTGATAAGGGGATGGTTCCTTTAACTCGCTTAGCTACAAGAAATAGTGTACCAGTATCAGCTTTTATTTCAGAAGAGAGATTAGAGCAAGTAGCTGCAGATACTAAAGTAGGAGGAGCTACATTAACAAAATTATTAGGAACAAGTGCTTGGTATGCTCCAGGAGCAGCTGTATCAGGTCTAGTTCAAGCAATTGCATGTGACCAAAAGAAAATCTTCCCATGTTCAGCTTTATTAGAAGGAGAGTATGGATTAAATGATTTATCTATTGGAGTACCAGTTGTTTTAGGTAAAAATGGAATTGAGCGTATTGTTGAAATCGAATTGAGTGATGCTGAAAAAGCAAAATTACAAGAGAGCGCAGAAGGAGTTAAAAAGACTAATGGTTTATTAGAATTGTAAGAACAATCCTATTCTTTTAACGAAATCATTAAGAATTTTTTATAAAATTGAAAAGATCGCTCATGAGGCGGTCTTTTTTTATTCAAAAAGTAATTGATAATTAGTTTTTGAAATCCTATATTTGTCCGTTTTATAAAAATGACCAATTTAATTTTAATTAAAAATAATGCAGAATAAAGGACTTGTTAGAGTATTTGCAATATTGTTTGGTCTGGTATGTATTTATCAGTTATCCTACACATATTTGACTTATACTAAGGAAAAAGAAGCTGAGATTTATGCAAGGAATAAATTTCCTGATGATAGCAGCTCTAAATTAAGAGAAGCAGCAGAACGTAACTATTTGGATTCTATCGGAAAGAACGAGATTTTCGCTGGAATTACTTATAGAGATGCTAAGGCCAAAGAATTAAACAAAGGACTTGACCTTAGAGGAGGAATCAATGTGATTCTTCAAATTTCTGTAAAAGACATCTTAAAAGGGTTAGCAAATCAAACTAAAGATCCTGCTTTTCATCAAGCTTTAGACAAGGCAGATGAAGCTCAAAAAGATGGACAAAATACGTATGTAGAAGATTTCTTTACAGCATTTGAAAGTATTCCAGATGCAAAATTAGCTTCTCCTGATATTTTTGCAAACAAAGAATTAAGTGATGTCATTAACTTTGAAATGACTAATGCTGAAGTTAAACCAATATTAAGAAAGAAAATCGATGAGTCTATTACTTCTGCTTTTGAAGTATTACGTAAGCGTATCGATAAATTTGGGGTAACACAACCAAATATTCAGCGTTTAGGAGAATCTGGTCGTATTCTTGTAGAACTTCCTGGAGCAAAAGATGTAGATCGTGTTAAGAAGTTATTACAAAGTACAGCACAATTAGAGTTTTGGGATGTTTATAAAACATCAGAAATGGGAACTTTCTTATTTGCTGCAAATAATGTATTAAAAGAAAAAGCTAGAAAAGCTAAAGAAGCTGCAGCTCCTAAAAAAGATTCTACTGCTAGTGAAGGAACAGATGTAAATGATCTTTTAGAAGAAGCTCAGGATTCTACACAAGTAGGTGAAGCTAATCCTATATTTGAATTATTCTCACCTCAATCTAGAGCTGGTGGAGCAATTTTAGCAACAGTAGCACTTAAAGATACGGCACAGTTTAATGCATATTTAAGAGATCCTGCAGTACGTAGTTTATTACCAACAGAGCAACGTTATGCAAAATTTGTATGGAGTAAGCCTGTAAAAGATAGCGAACTTGTAGATCTTTATGCTTTAAAAGGAAATAGAGAAAACAAACCACAATTAAGTGGAAACGTAATCGTAGATGCACAACAGACTTATGAGCAGATAGGAAATAGAGTTGCTGTATCTATGCAAATGGATGGTAAAGGAGCTAGAATCTGGGAAGAAATGACTGGAAAAGCATTCCAAAACCAAAGTAATATTGCTATTGTTCTTGATGACGTAGTATATTCTGCTCCTGGAGTTTCTAGAGGAGCAATTTCTGGAGGAAGAAGTGAAATCTCTGGAGATTTTACAGTAGAAGAAGGACAAGATTTAGCAAACGTATTAAGAGCAGGTAAATTACCAGCTTCTGCAGATATTATTCAAAGTGCTGTTGTAGGACCATCTTTAGGTCAAGAAGCTATTGATAGTGGTATCAATTCTTTCTTAATTGCATTAGCATTAGTATTAGTATGGATGATTTTCTACTATGGTAAAGCTGGTTTATTTGCAGATATCGCATTAGTAGTAAACATCTTATTTATCTTTGGAGTATTAGCAGGATTGAAAGCGGTATTAACTTTACCTGGTATAGCAGGTATCGTATTAACGATAGGTATGTCGGTTGATGCAAACGTACTTATCTTTGAGCGTATTAGAGAAGAGCTTTCAAAAGGAAAATCACAAAGTGATGCTATTAAGGATGGATTTAGTAATGCATTATCGTCAATTCTTGATGCCAACATTACTACAGGATTAACTGCATTAATTTTATTTGTATTAGGAACAGGACCAATTAAAGGTTTTGCAACTACATTATTAATCGGTATTGGTACATCTTTATTCACGGCAATCTTTGTTACAAGATTATTTATTGATGGATATGGTAAAAACGGTAAATCTCTAGAATTTGCTACAGGAATGACTAAAAACTTATTCCGTACAATCAATGTAGATTTCTTAGGTAAGCGTAAATTAGCTTATATCGTTTCAGGTATATTTATTGTTATTGGTTTAGGATCATTATTATTTGGATCTGGATTAAACCAAGGAGTAGATTTTAAAGGAGGTAGAGACTATATTGTTCGTTTTGCAGGAGATGCTAATCCTACTCAAGTAGCAGCTGATTTACAAACTGTATTTGGAAGCGCACAAGCAAAAACTTATGGAGCAGATAATCAATTAAAAATTACTACTACATACAAAGTAGGAGAATCTGGGCAAGATGTAGATGCAGAGATAACAAATAAATTATACAATGCATTGAAACCTCAATTGACAGAAGGATTAACTTATGATGAGTTTGTTAATGGTAAAGATGGTAAGCAAGTAGGAATTATGGCTTCTATGGAAGTTGGACCTACAATTGCTGATGATATCAAACAATCTTCTGTATGGGCAGTATTAGGATCATTAATAGTGGTATTCTTATATATCTTATTAAGATTTAGAAGATGGCAATTTAGTTTAGGAGCTGTAGCTGCAGTATTCCATGATGTATTAATCGTATTAGGAATTTTCTCTTTAACTTGGAAATTCATGCCATTTAACATGGAAATCGATCAAGCATTTATCGCGGCTATCCTTACGGTAATTGGATATTCATTAAATGATACCGTGGTAGTATTTGATAGAATTCGTGAGTTCTTTAAAGAACATTCTGATTGGCCATTAGCAAAAATGGTTAATGGAGCATTAAATAGTACATTAAGCCGTACATTGAATACCTCTTTAACAACATTGATTGTATTATTATCAATCTTTATTTTTGGAGGTGAATCAATTCAAGGATTAATGTTTGCATTAATTGTTGGGGTATTAGTGGGAACATACTCTTCATTATTCATTGCAACACCTGTAATGTTTGATACAATTAATAAAGTTGGTCTTAAAATAAAAGAAGAACCTAAAGAAGAAGTAGCTGTAGAAGCTTAATAAAACTTTAGTTGAGATAAAACAGAGTCGTTGCATTATTGCAACGACTTTTTTATTTAATATTAATTGATGATGATTATATTTAGGGAACTAAGTTTTTAAATTTTAAAAATGAGAAAAATATTAAGTTTAGCAACCTTTATCATAATTGCTCAATTAAGCTTTTCGCAAGTGAAGAATCCTGTAGAAGATGATTCTGATATTTTGGGATTACGTACTACTATCTATAAAGTGTCTGATCTAGAAAAAGCTACAGTATGGTATACTAAGGTTTTTAACACAAAACCATATTTTAAAGAAGTGTATTATGTAGGATTTACTATAGGAGGGTATGAACTAGGATTGTTGCCAGAAGAGCCTTCTAAGAGTGTAAAAACAGCAAATGTATTAAGTTATTGGGGAGTAAATGATATAGAAAAAGTATATAAGAAGTGTATTGATATGGGGGCAACAGAGCATGAGAAGCCGACCAATGTAGGAGGAGAGATTAAAACAGCAACTATAAAAGACCCTTGGGGAAATATAATAGGATTGATTTATAACCCAGAATTTAAGACAAAGAATTGATAGGTAGCGAATCTTAAAGCATGAAAAAAGTGATAAATAAATAGATTAAAAAAAGCGTTATAAAAATTATATAACGCTTTTAGTATTTATATAAGTTGATATTACGAATTTGCAATTGCTCTAAGATCTTTAATTGTAGCTATTTGATCATCGCTTTTAAAAACATAACTTCCTGCAACTAATACATCGGCACCCGCATCTACAAGCTGTTTTGCGTTTTTATTAGAAACTCCACCATCGATTTCGATTAATGTATTAGCATTATTACGGATGATAATTTCTTTAAGAGCACTTACTTTTTTATACGTATTTTCGATAAATGATTGACCTCCAAAACCAGGGTTTACACTCATGATACAAACTAGATCAATATCATTAATTACATCTTCTAATAAGCTTACAGGAGTATGAGGATTGATTGCTACACCAGCTTTCATGCCTTCGGCTTTAATGGCCTGTAAAGTTCTGTGTAAATGAGTACAAGCTTCATAGTGTACTGTTAAGATATCACTACCTAAATCGGCAAACGTTTTGATGTATCTATCAGGATCAACAATCATTAAATGTACATCTATTGTTTTATTTGCATGTTTAGCTATGTCTCTTAATACAGGCATACCAAAAGAGATATTAGGGACAAAAACACCATCCATAATATCAATGTGAAACCAGTCTGCCTCACTCTGGTTGATCATCTCGATGTCACGTTGTAAATTGGCAAAATCTGCAGCCAATACTGAAGGAGCTATACGTTTTGAAGCCATAAAAAATTGTGTTGTTATTTGTGTGGCAAAAGTAGGTATTTATCTCTTAATATGAAGGTGTAAAATTAAGGAGTTTTATTGCTTGATATGATATGAAAGTGTATAACTGAGGAATATTAACTGCATTAAAATCTAGGATGCGTTGTAACTCTTGAAATGCTATTGTTTTGTTTTTGGTGATGATGTTAATGTCAAACTGATTAAAATAACTATTTTCATTAAGAGGTTGATCATAGATCTTAATCACGTTATAGTGTCTTTTATCAGTGCAAATTTTTTGATATAAGGTTTCTACTAGAGAAGGGGATCCTTCTAGTATCTGGAAAAAGGTATTATTAATATACACAATGCCCCCTTTTATATTATTTTGATTGTTGTATTGCTGTATCGATTGTAAAAGAGATTTTATTTCGGAATTATCAAGCGAAGTAGCATTACTAACAAAACTAATAACTTTTGTCATTGGTGATGATTTGTTGACATTAAAGGTATTAAAAAGTTATATTTTTTTATTACGCGTAGACCGTATTATTTATACAGCTTTTGAATGTAATTATAGAAGAAAATTAATGGATCAATCTCAAAAGTTGTTTGTGAATTATAATTATGAATAGTAAATGTAGATTAATGATTATCCAATATTGAATATAGAAATTTTAGATAGCTAGAAAAATAGGGATCAGTCTCAAAAGTTGTGGGGTGAATTAAAATATAATAATGAATGTCGAATATAGAGTTAAGATTAACGATAGTTGATTTTAGATTTATACATATCATAGGGCTTGTCTGGTCACTGGCTCAGTCGAAGTGATAGTACTTAAAACTAACTAACCAACTCCACAACAAAAAACCTTTTAGATTTTAGATTCAATCCCACTCATCGCTAATCACTCATCACTCATACAAAAACACAATAATTAGTCTTGATCCAGAATCCTTTTATATTTTAGGTTTAGCGTTTTACATTTTAAATACTATTACGCTTATCTCTTGTAACTAATCATTCTTCATGTATAAAAAACACAATAATTGCTTTTGATTTGATTAAGTGGGAGAAGATGATAAAGTATATAAAAATGAAAACCTCCGGTAATCAGCCGGAGGTCCATTCATCAATCAAAAAACGAACAGTTATGTTATGAAACTGTTTGCAATCGTTACTTAATTAAAAGTATATTTTGAAAGCATTTAATATAATGCTTTGTTTGTTTCATTATTGTGATACAAATATATAAAAAAATAATTGTTTGTTGTATGTGTGAAAACCGTAAAATGGTATTTTTTTTGAAAAATTTATATTTTTTTTGAAAACAAAGGATAATTAATTGTAAAAAAAATAAACCTTAATGTGTTTTACTTGTTTTAAAATCAGAGAGTTAAATTATGTGCTTAATAATTGTTGCGTTTTTATTTTATGAAAAAATTAAGAGGTAATAATTAATAAAAATCTAAAAATGACTAAAAAACTATGCTATTTAAAATGGAATAGAAGAACTAAAAGGAATATAAAAATGAAAACCTTCGGTAATTAGCCGAAGGTTCATTCATCAATCAAAAAACGAACAGTTATGTTATGAAACTGTTTGCAATTGTTATTTAGGCTTATCCTAAATATGTTTTCAATATTTTACTACGAGATGTATGTTTTAATCTACGTATAGCTTTTTCTTTAATTTGACGTACACGCTCACGAGTTAAATCAAATGTTTCACCTATTTCTTCTAATGTCATAGGGTGTTGATCTCCTAATCCAAAATATAAGCGAATAACATCAGCTTCACGTGGTGTTAATGTTTCTAAAGCACGCTCAATCTCTGTACGTAATGATTCGTGTAATAATTCACGATCAGGGTTTGGTGATTCACCAGAACGTAATACATCATATAAGTTTGAATCTTCACCTTCTACAAGAGGTGCATCCATACTAACATGACGACCAGAGTTTTTCATTGACTCTTTTACATCATTAATAGTCATATCTAGTTCTTTTGCAATCTCCTCAGCACTAGGCGGACGTTCATGAGATTGTTCAAGAAAAGCATAAGTCTTATTAATTTTATTAATAGAACCAATTTTGTTTAATGGTAAACGAACAATACGAGATTGCTCTGCCAATGCTTGTAAGATAGATTGACGAATCCACCATACGGCATAAGAGATAAATTTAAATCCTCTAGTCTCATCAAAACGCTTAGCAGCTTTAATTAATCCTAAGTTTCCTTCGTTAATTAAATCAGGAAGTGTTAATCCTTGATTTTGATATTGTTTTGCAACAGAAACTACGAATCTTAAATTGGCTTTAGTCAACTTTTCTAGAGCTCTCTCATCTCCAGCTTTAATACGTTGAGCTAATTCTACTTCTTCGTCTGCAGTAATCAGATCTACTTTTCCTATCTCTTGTAGATATTTATCAAGCGATGCTGTTTCACGATTGGTTACCTGCTTCGTAATTTTTAGTTGTCTCATCTATCTCCTCCTAAAGTTTTATATTTCATAAACATTTATATGCTTACAATAGGTTATACGTAGATTTTGATTTAAATGTTACAAAAAACATGATAATTATTTCTTTTTTATTAAAAATAACATGTATAAGACTAAAACCATTCTATGCAAGAAACAGCATAGAACGGTCTATAAAGTGAAGAATAAGGATTATGTGAAAAATTAAAATCTGTATTCAATTCCAGATTGTAGCTGTAATAAGTAATTGTTTGTATTTGTGTTGTTTGTAGGTTGCGCGTTAAGTTTTAAAATAGGATCAAAATTGAAATAAAAACGATGAAATAGTTTAGTTTGTAGGCTTAACCCTATATTGAAAAGTATACTCTTTTTTGTTAGATTATTTTGAGTTCCTGTGATTGATAAATTTTCGTTATTTAGAATTCTTAATTCATTTTCTTTTAATGTTAAATAGCTAAAACCACCAATAAGTGAGGCTTTAATTCTTTTATTGATGAATGTATACTTTACTTCTAATGGTATTTCTAAATAAGTTATTTCTTGATTTAAATCTATCGTTGAATTATTATTTAATAAAGCATTGTTTTGTAGTGTAGCATTGGATAATGAAGAAATAGTAATGCTACTAAGGTCAATGTCGTTATATGTCTTTGTTGTTAATAAACGATGAATACCTATTCTAAAAATAATACGAGATGAAGCATTATAATTAAGATATAATCCATAATTAAAAGAAGTTTGATTCTTGATATGATAAGTATTAAGACGAGTATCTAAATTGCTATCTGTATTAAGTATATTGTTATGAGTTAAATTACTTTGTAGGTAGATACTCCATTTACTTTGTTTTTTGGTTGGTATAGGAATTGTATCAATAATAATTTCTAATGGTTTTATTACTTCTATAGTTTTTAGGTTTATCGAAGTAAAAAGAATAGAGTCAATAGGCTTTATAGAAGTAATGTTTGAAATGTTCCTTGTTTGTGGAAGTAGAGTGGTGTTTTTAGAATGATTGAAAGCTGTTCTTTGAGTTACATTATTTTGAATAGAAGTTTTTTTCTTTTGTATTGTAGATATATTTGAGTATTGAATAGATGATGAATCTAAAATTTCTGACTTTGTTAATAATAATGTATCTGTACTTGTGATTACATTATTTATTTGTTGATTAGTAGTACAAGGAATATTTGAATTTTCTAGAGACATAAATGTAGTGGTAGTTCCTTGTTGAAAGAAATTTTTAAAAATAAATAATGAAAATAAAAGAGCACTAGATCCCAATAAAACCCATAAAAGGATTCGATTTTTTTTGTTTTTCTGTTGTGGTAATTCAGCAACTATTTTATCCCATACTTGATTGTCGGGTGACAAAGTATACTCTTGTAACTGTTCTTTAAAAACTAACCCTATATCTTTTTTATTTTTCATGCAATCGAATTTGAATAGGTTTTTAAAGTTGTTTCTTCTCTTAATTTTTTCTTTAAGATTGATTTTGCTCTATGTAGATTTGATTTAGAGGTGCTTTCAGAGATTGATAATAGAGAAGCAATTTCTTTATGAGAATAATCATCCAGTTCGTATAAATTAAAAACAAGTCTATATTGATCAGGTAGCTGCTGTATTAAATTTAATATAGTATGTAAGGGAATTTGCATAGATTCTGCATCTACAGAAGTATCAGATAAAAGTTCATCTTTGATAACTATATTAGAAAAACTACCCTTATTATATTTTGTAATTGCCTTATTAATAGCTATACGTTTCATCCATCCTTCAAAAGAGCCTTTGCCTTTATATTTTGAAATTGATTTAAATATTTCTATGAAAGTATCATGTAGATTATCTTCCGCTTCCTCTGTATTACGGCAATACTTTAGACATAAAACATATAACGTATCCTTATATTTTTGATACAAATCACTCTGCGCTTTCGCATTATTCTTTTTACAAGCTTTTATGAGTTGATTTAAATTCAATTAAGGAATATTTGATGAGTTGTGTTTTATGTTAAATGTGTGATATTCAGGGTTGAAACTAAAAGTTTTGATTTACCCTATAGTCTTATGATTTTAAAAAGGTTGCGTATAAATGAATTATTTTTCAAATAGTAATAAAAAAAAGCACTTTCTATTAGAAAGTGCTTTTGAGAATTATGATAAAAAAGTTTTTTAATTTTCTTTTTTAGTTTCTTTTGGTTGCGAATTTTTTCTTGGTTTATCTTCACGTGGTGGACGTGGTAATAAAGCCTTTCTAGAAACTTTTTCTTTTCTAGTTTTAGGATCAACACCAAAATACTTTACATCAATAACATCACCTAGATTAACTACATCGGTTACATTATTTGTACGTTCCCAAGCCAACTCAGAGATGTGTAATAAAACTTCATTCCCAGGAGCTTCGGTATACTCTACTACAGCACCAAAATCAAGAAGCTTAGTGACTTTAACTTCATAAACGCTCCCTTTTTCTGGCTTAAAAGTAAGTGCAGCTACTCTTGTTAACACAGTATCGATACCATCTTGATTATTTCCAAGAATTTCAACGACACCTACACCCTCTGCTTCAGTAATTACGATAGTAGTTTCTGTTTCTTTTTGTAATTCTTGGATATTCTTTCCTCCAGGACCGATTAAAGCACCAATGAAATCTTCTGGGATTGTTGTAGTAATAATCTTAGGAGCATGAGGTTTAACCGCTTCGTTAGGAGTTTGAATCGTATCAGTAAGTTTTCCTAGAATATGTAAACGACCGTCACGAGCTTGTTGTAATGCATTTACAAGAATTTCATAAGAAAGACCTTTGATTTTAATATCCATTTGACAAGCAGTAATACCATCTTCTGTACCTGTTACTTTAAAGTCCATATCACCTAAGTGATCTTCATCTCCTAAAATATCAGATAATACAGCATAACGCTCACCATCAGAAATTAATCCCATAGCGATTCCAGATACAGGTTTCTTTAATTGTACACCAGCATCCATTAATGCCATAGTACCAGAACATACTGTAGCCATAGAAGAAGAACCATTTGATTCTAATACTTCAGCTACTACACGTACAGTATATGGACAATCATCAGGAATCATTCCTTTTAAGGCACGTTGTGCTAGGTTTCCGTGACCGATTTCACGACGAGAAGTACCACGTAAAGGTCTAGCTTCTCCAGTTGAGAAAGGAGGGAAGTTATAGTGTAAATAGAAAGTTTCTTCTCCTTGTTGTGTAGGTAAATCAATAACATTAGCTTCTCTTGATGTACCAAGAGTAACAGTTGCTAAGGCTTGAGTTTCCCCACGAGTAAAGATAGAAGATCCGTG
The DNA here is from genome assembly GCA_947387485.1 of Aquimarina rhabdastrellae. GTDB lineage: Bacteria > Bacteroidota > Bacteroidia > Flavobacteriales > Flavobacteriaceae > Aquimarina. The sequence goes on along the minus strand of CANDNT010000021.1, from coordinate 39,879 downwards.
AGTAGAAGGTAAGTAATCTACTTCACACCAGATTGGTCTTATATCTGTAGTTTTACGACTATCAAGACGTAATCCTTCATTTAATACTAAATCACGTACAGCAGCTTTATGTGCTGCGCTAAAATATTTAGAGATTAAATCTCCTTTTTCTTCTAATTCTTCTTCAGTAAAAGTAGCTTGAATTTCTTCTTTTACAAGAGAGAAAGCTTCACCACGTTCTTTTTTTGATGACCCAGCTTTGGCTATAGCATAACATTTGTCATAAGCCATTTCGCGAACCTTAGTTTCAAGATCTTCGTCTTTTTCTTCTGGTTCATATTCGCGAGTTTCTTTTTTACCTACAGCTTCAGCAAGACGTACTTGCGCTTCACATTGAATTTTGATAGCGTCGTGAGCAACTTTGATAGCAGCTACCATTTCTTCTTCAGAAACTTCATCCATTTCTCCTTCTACCATAGCAACAGAATCAGCAGAAGCACCTACCATTAAATCCATATCAGCATTTTCAAGTTGCTCAAAACTTGGATTAACGATAAACTCACCATCAACTCTTGCTACTCTTACCTCAGAGATTGGAGATTCAAATGGGATATCTGATAATTGAAGTGCTGCAGAAGCTGCTAAACCAGCTAACGCATCAGGCATTACATTAGGATCATGAGACATTAATTGAATCATGATTTGTGTTTCTGCATGATAATCTTTTGGGAAAAGAGGACGTAGTACACGATCTACAAGACGCATTGTTAAAATCTCTTCAGTACTAGGACGAGCTTCCCTCTTAAAGAAACCACCAGGAAATCTTCCTGCAGCTGCAAATTTTTCGCGATAATCTACCGTAAGTGGTAAAAAATCAATTCCTGGGCTTGCAGATCTAGCTGAAACTACTGTAGCAAGTAGCATAGCATCTCCCATTCTTACAACAACAGAACCATCTGCTTGTTTTGCTAGTTTTCCAGTTTCGAGTGAGATTGTTCTTCCATCTCCTAACTCAATAACTTCATTGAAAGTTTGTGGAATCATATATTTTTTTTCTAATTATACAATGGTCGTTGTGTTGTTGTAGTGGTATGACCAATGAAAAACTACCCTAGTTTACCATTTAGGGTGATATATTGTTAATGACTTTGTTTTATCTTTCTAATATTGAAATAAAAAAGGGGCACAAAGCCCCTCGAAAATTATTTTCTTAATCCTAATTCTTTTACGATAGCACGGTATCTCATGATATCCTTGTTCTTTAAGTAGTCAAGTAAATCTCTACGCTTACCAACTAACTTTACTAGAGAACGCTCTGTATTATAATCTTTACGATTCTTTTTTAAGTGCTCTGTTAAGTGTGAAATTCTGAAAGTGAATAAAGCGATTTGTCCTTCTGCAGATCCAGAATCGTTCTTTCCTTTACCGTGTTTTGCGAAAATTTCTTCTTTAATTTCTTTTGTTAAATACATTCCAATATTATTTTAAATGATTTTTATGTATTACATATCGTAATAAAGCTGCAAATATATTGTTTTTTGAAAGAATAAATCACTTTTATTACAAAAAATATAAAACTCTTTCACAGTTTTATAAGTTGTTAATTTTTAGATTGATACTGTTAGTAATAACAGTTAGAATATTAAGAATAAAAGCAATATTGTGATAAACTATTAAGTATAGAGAATTATAGGTATTATTGATGTAATAATTTCCTTTTTGCTATTGAGATTTTTTTAAAGTAAAAACCCGATTACTATAATTTGTAATCGGGTTTTTAATATCATATAACTCAAACTTATTGCGCTATCGATAACGGACGGTTAAGGATAAGGTCTAAGTATAAGTTTACTTTTTGTTTTAAATCTTGTCTAGGAGAAATAAAATCAAGGAAACCGTGTTCTTTTAAGAATTCTGCAGTTTGGAATCCTTCAGGTAATTCTTTACCTGTGGTGTCTCTTACAACACGAGGACCTGCAAAACCAATTAAAGCACCTGGCTCAGAAATATTAATATCACCTAACATTGCAAAAGAAGCTGTAGTTCCTCCAGTAGTTGGATCTGTACATAATGAAATGTATGGAATACCTGCATCTGCTAATTGAGCTAATCTAGCCGAAGTTTTGGCTAGCTGCATTAAAGATATAGCAGCTTCCATCATACGAGCACCTCCAGATTTTGAAATGATCATTAACGGGATGTTGTTTTTTAGAGAATAATCTGCTGCACGAGCAATTTTTTCACCTACAACACTTCCCATTGACCCTCCAATAAAGGCAAAATCCATACAAGCAATAACTAAATCATTACCGTTAGATTTCCCTACGGCAGTACGAACAGCGTCTTTAAGATTAGTTTTTTCTTGAGCTTGTTTTAAACGATCAGTATATTTTTTTGTATCCTTAAAATTAAGCGGATCAATAGAAGTTAGGTCAGCATCAAGCTCTTCAAATTCATTATTGTCAAACAGAATTTTAAAATACTCTGCACTACCAATTCGAACATGGTAACCGTCTTCAGGACTTACGTAGAAATTTTTCTCTAATTCTTCTGCATCAACAATTTTACCTGTTGGAGATTTATACCATAGCCCTTTAGGAACATCTTTTTTGTCCTCTGTAGCAGTTTGTATACCTTTTTGTTTTCTTTTAAACCAAGCCATAAATCATACTATTAAAAAAGCTGAAACTTAAAAGTGGTTAGTCTTTTTTGATAAGTTCCAGCTTGGTTGTTCTTATTTTATAATGTGTTTACGTTATTTAAATCTTCAAAAGCCTTTTTTAAGCGACTTTTAAAAGTAAGTTCTCCTTCACGTAACCATTTTCTAGGATCGTAATATTTCTTATTAGGTTCATCGCTACCTTCAGGATTTCCGATCTGCGTTTTAAGATATTCAATTTTTGAAGTCATATAATCACGAATTCCTTCATTGAAAGCAAATTGTAAATCGGTATCGATATTCATTTTAATAACTCCATAACCTATAGATTCTCTGATTTCTTCTAATGAAGAACCGCTTCCTCCATGAAATACAAAGTCGATGTGGTTAGGACCAACATTATATTTTTCTGAAATAAATTCTTGAGAATTTTTAAGGATTTTTGGAGTTAATTTTACGTTTCCTGGTTTGTATACTCCGTGAACATTTCCAAAAGCAGCAGCGATAGTAAATTTATCACTTACTTTACTTAATTCTTCATAAGCATAAGCAACTTCTTCTGGTTGTGTATATAATTTTGAATCGTCTACATCACTATTGTCTACACCATCTTCTTCACCACCTGTGATTCCTAGTTCGATCTCCAAAGTCATACCCATTTTGCTCATTCGAGTTAAATACTCTTTACAGATCTCGATATTTTCTTCTAAAGACTCTTCAGAAAGATCTATCATATGAGAACTGTATAATGGTTTACCTGTTTCTTTGTAAAATGCTTCTCCAGCATCTAATAATCCATCAATCCAAGGAAGTAATTTTTTTGCACAGTGATCTGTATGTAAAATAACAGGAACACTATAAGCTTCGGCCATTAAATGAACGTGTTTAGCTCCAGCTACAGCTCCTGCAATAGCTGCTTTTTGTCCATCGTTTGATAATCCTTTACCGGCATTGAATTGCGCACCTCCATTAGAAAATTGAATGATAACTGGCGAATTAATCTCAGCGGCAGTTTCTAATACGGCGTTGATAGAATTAGATCCAATTACATTAACAGCAGGTAAAGCAAATCCTTTTTCTTTGGCATAATTAAAGATAGCTTGTACTTCATCTCCTGTTGCAACTCCTGGTTTGATGTTGTGACTCATAATTTAGTTTTGGTTTATAAGCTCACAAAAATAATAAAATTTAATGTAATGGATTTTATAAAAGATATTAATTCCCTTGAAAAACACAGGAATTGCTATGTATGCATAATAAATGCATTGCTTGATTTTTAAAATGGGTAGTTGATCCCTACATTATATACAGCTTTTGATAAATTATAGCCTTTAAACCAGCGTTGATCTTCGTTATTTGCTGGATTAAACGTTTTAAAACCTACATCAAATCGTATTACAAAGAAGTTAAAATCATAACGTAAACCTAGACCACTTCCTACAGCAATTTCTTGAATATCATCTAGTTTTGTAAAGGTGGCGCTTTCTTCTTCTACATTGTCTAATACATTCCAGATGTTTCCTGCATCGACAAAAAATGCTCCGTGAAGAGATCCTAATAAATTATAACGGTATTCTAGATTTGCAGCAATTTTTAGATTAGCTTCATTAAATTCATTAAGTCCGCCACTACTACCTGGACCTAACTCATAAGCAACCCAAGCACGATTATCGTTAGGACCACCTCCAAAGAAACTTCGAGTAAAAGGTATATTATTGGCATTTCCATAAGGAATGGCAATACCCCCAGATGCTCTAAAAGCTAGAACTTTTCGTTTACCTAAATCCCAATGTTTGATATAATCGATTTCTGTTTTTGCATATTGAGAAAACTCAACACCAAAAATTTCATAACGATCATTATCGTTTCTTTGTAAACTTGTAAGATTTGCAATACCTGATAATACATTACCAGCTAACTCTAGCTTAACGCGAAATCTAGAGAAATTTTCATCATAAATATTTTCTCGATTATTATGAATAAAAGTATAATTAGAGGCAAAAATTAAATTGTCTTCTGTCAATCTATTTTTACGTTCGTTAATACTGCTAATTTGAAATAAATCATCGGCTGTTAATGCCTCAGGAGGATTGTTACCTAGTGCATCAATGATAAAGCTATTAGCTCCTCTAGGAATTGATAAATTTCCGTTATCGTCAAGAAAAGCATCATTAAGTTGGTTTGAAGGTAGGTTTAAAGCAATAGAGTTTAAACGTGAATAAGAATTATTATATACATTAAAATAATTACTAGTGTTTAAGTTTCTAACGTATTGCGCATTAATAATATCAAACTGATTAGTAATAGCTTTACTAGGTGTCCATTTATAACTGAAAATTCCAGAAGCATTTTGCTTGTCCAAACCAATATTTTGCTGTGTACTAATACCTACAGTAAGACTGGTTTTGGGAGAAGAATGTTTAGGAATAAGATTGTTTGTATTTATAGGAAACAAGATCTTAGGAAACGTAAGTTTTAAGTCGGTACCAATTTCTGAAATATTAAAAAAGCGACTGTCACTTAGTGTTGCATCTCTTGAAGAACCGACACTTCCTCTTGCAGATATTTCTAAAGTTTCTGCACCGTGAAATAAATTTCTAAACGTAAAAGAACCACCAAAACCAATTCCGAAATTTTGAATTGTAGATGTAGAAACATCAAACTCAAAATTAGCACTATATTTTTTTCTTGGTGTTAATAATACATTAGCAATAAGACTAGTTTGAGTTGAATCTTTAGGATCTAATTCGTATCTAATATTAGGATATTTAAATGTACGTAAATTGTTTATTTGGTTATATGTGAGCGTGCGATCACTATCTTTAAAAATATCTCCAGGAGTTATTAATACTGCATTTGTAAGTGCTTTGCGATTAAAACGAATTTTATCATAGCTATAGAGATGATATCCTTTATAATTTGTACTATCTTTAATAGGATTATCTTTATTCTTATAGGTATAGTCAGTAAAAATATTTACACGACTTATTTTGTGTACTTTAAACGGTACTTTATAAGATTCATGTCCTTCTGTAATTTGTCGGTCAGAAATAAGAACGTTTAAATTGACCTTATGATTGGTATTAACCGTATCAGCATCAAATTTTATAAATTCTTTTTCAAAATGATATAATCCAGAATTTCTAAACAAAGAAGTAAGACGATTTCTTTCGGATTCTATATTTGAAGTTTTGTATTGTTCACCCTTAACAATAGGAGAATTATTTTTATGAACATTATATAAAGAATCAACTACTGTAGATGCAATACGAGTACCTATAGAATCTATGAAATAAGGTTTCTTAGGAGTAATAGAATATTCAATTTTTGCCTTTTTATTTTTTTGAGGAACGATTTTATAATCAGTAGAAACGTTAAACCATCCATTGTGAAAATAATAAGCTTGAAGACGTTTTGCAGATCTTTTGGCTTTGGCTTCATTGATAATAACAGGAGCTTCTCCAGTTTCTTTAAGCCAATTATTAAAATTAGTATACGAAGTTCCTAAACGATTAACTTGCTTTTTTGATAAGAAATTTACCAAACGGTCATAACGCTTAGGTTTTTTGTATAACCAGTTTGTAAATGAAGAATCAGGATGTTCTTTTGCCAAATTATATATGTGTAATCTAAAAGGAGTACCAAATAATGTAGAATTAGGCTTTTGTAATAATTGATTGGTTAAAGCTTCTTCTTTTGATTTTTTTTCATCAACTAGAATTTTATTATCTATTAAAAGATATTCGTCTTCATTAACTCTCTTAACTGCATTACATGAGATAAAAAATACTCCCAGTATAAGAATAAGTAATATTTTTGTCAAAAATTGTTTCAAATGGCCTGAATTAATGAGGTCAAAAATACATTATTTGTATGGTTAGTAAAAACCAAAAAAAATTAATCAAGAGTTTAGCTCAAAAAAAATACAGAAAACAACATCGACTCTTTGTAGCAGAGGGTATAAAAGTGATACAAGAATTGATAGATGCTAAGCTTAAGCTAAAATCTTTGTATTGTAGTAACGGTGTTGAATTTAAGAATGTTGCAAGAGATCAACAAATAATTGTAGAAGAAACAGCATTAAAACAGATAAGTTTTTTGACAACACCACAAAAGGCACTGGCTATTTTTGAAATTCCTATAGGTGAAGAATCGTTAAATGATGGCCTTATTGTAGCATTAGATGATATAAGAGATCCGGGTAATCTAGGTACTATTATTAGATTATGTGATTGGTTTGGAGTAAAAGAATTGATATGCTCTAAGACAACTGTAGATTGTTATAATCCTAAAGTAATTCAGGCTACTATGGGGTCTATTTCAAGAGTAGCAATTCGTTATGTGGATTTACCAAATTATATAGCAGAACAAGCAACTTCTTTGCCAGTGTTTGGTACTTTTATGAAAGGTGAAAATCTATACAAAACTACTTTACCAGAAAAAGGAATCATTATTATGGGTAATGAAGCAAATGGTATATCTAATGAAATAGAGTGTTTGGTAAATAAACGATTAACAATACCACGATTTGGACCTATACAAGAGACAGAAAGCTTAAATGTTGCTATGGCAACATCTATATTATTGAGTGAATTTAAACGCTCTTTTGCATAAATAAAAAAAGCAGGTATTTTACCTGCTTTTCTATTATATATAGATTTTCTTATTGAAATGTAAAGTTGATAAAAACACCTCTTGTTGACATTTTATCAATATTTGATGTATAAGGACTATTAGGGTCTTCATCAGGAACTAATTCGTCAGACATTGCAAAAACTCCTCTTATAGAAGGTGTAAATTTGAAATAATACAAATAGAAATCAATTCCGAATCCTAATTCAAAATAATTAGTATTGGTTTTAGTTCTAAATTGTCCTACACTATTATCATCTGGATTATTCTCATTACTAGATAAGTTTAACGAAGTAGAAATACCACCTACAATAAAAGGTTTAAAGTTATTTAAACGTTTAGTTGAAACTTTTAGTAATAAAGGTACATGTACATAAGTAGATTTAACCTCTCTAAGATTACGTTCTGTAAGATTAGGAAAAGTAAGGTTTCGCTGTGTAAAGACAACCATAGGTTCAAGGCGTAAATCAAGATATTCATTGATACGCATATTACCTAGAAGACCTACATTAAACCCTGTAGTACGTTCGACTAATATATCCTCATCAGGATTATTTGATCGATAATCAAAGTTAAAATCGTAGCTATTAAAACCTAGGATATATCCCCAACTTAATCTAGGTTTGTCTATACTTGGAATATTTTGTACACGTTCTTTAGAAAACAATTGAGCTTGTATAGTCTGTGTAAATAATAAAACAGTAAAGACAATAAAAACTTTTTTCATCATATTATTTTGTAGCAGTATAAATTGTTGCAACTCCCAGAGTTTGTGGAGCATCTTGAACTTCTATAAACCCAATTTTCTTCAAAATATTGTTGAACGCTTCTCCATAAGGGAAAGCAGCAGCGCTTTCACTAAGATATGAATAAGCAGATTTATCTTTAGAAAACAATTTTCCTATAGTAGGTAAAATATACGAAGAATAAAACTTATATCCTTGTTTATAAGGAGTTTTTGTGGGAATAGAAGTTTCCAAAACAACAAAAACACCACCAGGTTTTAACACGCGATAGATTTCTGCTAACCCTTTTTCTAAATGTTCAAAGTTTCGCACTCCAAAAGCAACAGTAATAGCATCAAAGTAATTATCTTCATACGGTAAATTCTCACTATCGGCTTGAACCATAGAAATTACAGTGTCAAGATTTTTTGCTTTGATTTTTTGTTTACCTACTTCAAGCATTCCAGCAGATATATCTAAACCAATAATTTCTTTGGCTTTTGATTGTGCCAAGTTAATTGCTAAATCACCTGTACCGGTAGCAATATCCAAAACACGTTCTGGTTTAGTATTACTTACAATGTTGACAACTTTTTTTCGCCATTTAACATCAATTCCAAAAGAGATCACACGATTTAAGCCATCATAGTTTTGAGAAATTGTATCAAACATTTCTGCAACTTGTTCTTTTTTACTACGAGAAGTATCGTTATAAGGTGTTATTTTCCCTGACATTCAAAAAAATTTTGAGACAAATATACAGTTTTGAATAGGTAATATTCTACAAAACTTGATAAGAATTTATGTTTTGATATAGATGTTAATGATAAGAAGATAAATATATAACAGAAAAATAGTTTATAAATAATACGACTTTAGAAGTGTATCATAGTCTGATAATAGCCAAAAGATAATAGTACAGATCTGATGTATTGCAAAATGAATATTATAATAATATAAGGTATTGTTGTTTTAAAGTGTTGTTTATTAGTGTGGTATAAGTTTTGTGATATGATTTGATAAAGCATAGTACAACTTAGATTTTAACAATAATGTAAAATCTGTTATCTTTGTGTGCTTTTCAATAGAGAAAATTATATGAAAATTATTATCGCTGGAGCAGGAGAAGTTGGTTTTCACCTAGCCAAACTATTGTCCTTTGAATCCCAAGATATCACGCTTATTGATCCTAGTAAAGAGAGAATTAACTACGCAGATACACATTTAGATATACGAGTTCTTAAAGGAGATGCTACATCTATAAGTATACTAAAAGAAGCGCAGGTTGATGATGTAGACTTAGTGATAAGTGTAACATCCAGCGAAACTACTAATATTACTATCTGTGTTTTGGCTAAACAAATGGGAGCCAAAAGAACAATAGCAAGAATATCGAATACCGAGTTTATAGAGAATAAAGAAGAAGTCGGATTTATTAAATTTGGGATTGATGAGCTGATTTCTCCAGAAGCATTGGCAGCTAGTGAAATCGAATTATTACTTAATCAATCAGCTTTTAATGATGGGTATGAGTTTGAAAATGGAGCATTAACAATGGTAGGAACTAACCTATCTGGAGATGCAACTTTTGTTGGTAAATCGGTTAGAGAAGCAGCCGAAATGTTTTCAGAGCTGCATTTTATGCCTATAGCGATCCAACGAAAAGGAACACAATACACTATTATACCTAGAGGTGATACTAAATTTAGAGAAGGAGATCAAGTTTATTTTGTAACGTCTAAAGGTGGTGTAGAAGAATTATATAAGCTTACAGGAAAAGAAAAAGAAGACATCAAAAAAGTGATGATCTTAGGTGGAAGCAAAATAGGATTAAAGAGTTCTTGTTTTTTATGCGACAATAAATTCAAAGTAAAATTAATCGAAAAAGATCGTGAAAAAGCATTTGATTTAGCAGATGAGATTCCTAATGCTTTGATTATTAATGGTGATGGTCGTAATGTGGAATTGCTAGAAGAAGAAAATATTCATGATATGGATGCTTTTATTGCAGTTACAGGAGATTCTGAAACCAATATTATATCATGTCTTGTTGCAAAATCTAAAGGTGTAAGAAAAACTATTGCCTTAGTAGAGAATATGGATTATTTACAGTTATCTCATTCTATAGGAATAGATACATTGATCAATAAAAAATTATTAGCAGCAAATAATATATTTAGGTTTATACGTAGAGGAGAAGTCGTAGCAATGACTAAGCTTAATAATATGAATGCTGAATTACTTGAGTTTGAAGTTAAACCAACTTCAGAAGTAAGTGAGAATAGAATTAAAGATTTAGATTTTCCGAGATCAGCCATAATTGCAGGAGTTATTAGAGATGGAATAGGAGCGATTCCTTTGGGAGATTTTTATATCAAAGCAGGAGATCGTATTGTGGTATGTTGTTTACCTAAATCAATCAAAAAAATTGAAAAACTATTTTTGTAATGCCTAAATTGAATTACAAGATAATATTTCACATTATGGGGCTTTTATTGCTTTGTAATGGAGGGTTTATGATGCTAGCAACGATAATGAGTTGGGCATACAAAGATGGAGTAACATTACAAATCATGTTGGCTTCATTAACTACGATGTTTATCGGGATTTCGTTTATGTTTATTACACGTAAACATAAAAAAGAAATTAACAAGAGAGAAGGGTATATCGTAGTTACTTTTGGATGGATTTTTATGTCGCTAAGTGGTACATTACCTTATATGTTCACTGATGCAATACCCAATTTTACCAATGCCTTTTTTGAAACTATGTCGGGATATACGACTACAGGTTCAACTATTCTAGAAGATATAGAGATATTACCACATGGTGTATTATTCTGGCGTAGTCTTACACATTGGATTGGAGGAATGGGAATTATTGTATTAGCGATTGCTATTTTACCATTACTAGGAATAGGAGGAATGCAGCTTTTTGCTGCAGAAGCACCAGGACCTAGTGCAGATAAATTACACCCTAGAATTACTGATACAGCAAAAAGATTATGGTTGATTTATGTGGGGTATACAGCTATAGAAACACTATTACTTACCGTTGCTGGAATGAGCTTTTTTGATGCGATCAATCATGCATTAAGTACCTTGTCAACAGGAGGGTTTTCTACAAAAAATGCTAGTGTAGCCTATTGGAATGATCAACCTATAATTCAGTACATCATTATTGTATTTATGTATTTAGCAGGAACCAATTTTGTATTGAGTTATTTTGGTTTTAAAGGAAAAGTACAAAAAATACTTAAAGACCAAGAGTTTATATGGTATAGCGTTTTTGTATTGTCGTTTACATTGATTGCAGCTGTGATTATTTATTTTGAGGCAGATGTAACTGCTTCATCAATAGCACATCCATTAGTTTGGGGGGAAGCCGAAGGAGCTTTTAGACATGCATTATTTCAAGTATTAGCAGTGATTACAACTACAGGATTTGTATCGGCAGATTTTACAATGTGGACGATGTTCTTGACGGTATTATTTTTCGGAATGATGTTTCTAGGTGGATCAGCAGGATCAACTTCAGGAGGAGTAAAAGTGGTACGGCATCTTATTATGATTCGTAACGGAATTATGGAGTTTAAACGTACATTACATCCTAATGCAATTTTACCAGTGCGCTACAATAAAAAATCGGTGTCACAAGAAATTGTATTTAATATTTTAGGATTTTTTATACTTTATATGCTAGCTTTTATCATAGGGGCTGTTGTATTAGGCGCATTAGGATTAGATTTTGAAACCGCTATTGGTGGAGCCGCATCATCATTGGGTAATGTAGGGCCAGCTTTTGGTCAGTTGAGCCCAGTAGATAACTTTAATGGTTTACCTATGATAGGTAAATGGTGGTGTTCGTTTTTAATGCTAATAGGACGTTTAGAGTTATTTACAGTCTTGATATTATTGACACCATTTTTCTGGAGGAACCAGTAAATAAGTTATTCTTTCTTTAATCAAGCAAAACTTAATTCGTTTTTTATATGGATATAAACGGTGTTTTTAGGAAATTGTTTGGTATTTAACATGTTATCATGAATCTGTCCATAAATCATAGTATCTTTTGCACTATGTAATTATGGGATAAAAAGATATTAATTTATCCGGATTTAAGTTTTGATTTTCAAATAGATATTCTCTTAGATTGTGGTTGTTTAAGTTTAAATCCAAAACAAATAATAATAGTCAATATTAGTATGGTGATATTATGATCTGCAGGTGATAAATTGAATGAATCTACAATAACTCTTTTATTAGAAATGATAATTTTTTTGACTTATGTTTTCTTTAACATAAAGAAAAGATTTCATTAACAATAACAAGTAAAATTGGCAAATTTAAACTTACTATTAGATAATTTTATACTACTGTAAAGCCGTAAAATGCAATATCTTAAATCATAAATAAAAAATGATATGTATTGTAAAAGGAATATAGTTTTAATACTAGGACTATTAGTTTCATTAATAGGCTACTCACAAAAAAAGACTACAAAAAAAGATTATCAACGAGCGACATCATTTCTTTGGGAAAACCTGAATAATAACAAAGTATTTAACACCTATATACGACCATATTGGGCAGAAGATAATTCAGGAATTGCATTTATAACAAGAGATGAAAAAGGGAAATATTTTAAGAAAATTACATTTAAAAATAAGAAAAAAACTTCATTGTTCGATCATCAAAAAGTAGCAACGCTAATAAATAAAAAACTCAATAAAGAGTATTCGGAATTTACGTTACCCTTTAATCGGATTAATTATAAGAATAAAAAAGAGATTTTATTTACAGTAGATAGAAAGGAGTATATTTTAGATTTAAAATCATATAGCTTAAGCGAAAATAAAAAAGAAGAAAAAAATAATGAGTTTGAAACCATTTCACCTGATGGTAAATGGATAGCATTTACAAGAGATTATAATTTGTTTATACGCTCTACTGAAGATGGTACAGAACATCAATTAAGTACAGCAGGTAAAAAGAATTATGAGTATGCAAGTTATTATGGATGGTATGATTTGATGGAAGGAGAAAATGGAGAACGTCCTTCTCATTTTTATGTGAATTGGTCTCCAGATTCTAAATGGATTCAGACAAATATTTGCGACTTACGCCAAGCTGATAAAATGTATTTATTAGATTGGAGTATAGATTCGCTATATCGCCCTAAATTATTATCATATTATAGAGGATCACCAGGAGATACGACTATGGTTCATATGAAACCTGTAGTATTTGATATTACATCAAAAAAAGAAATTCACCCAGAACTCCCTACAAATACACATATCAATGCTGTATCCCTTAGATGGTCAGATACAAACAAAAATGTGTTATATGCAGATTATCAAAATAGAGGATATCAAGATGTACACTTATTAAAAGTGGATGTCGATACAGGAAAGAAGCAAGTTTTATATAAAGAAACAAGTACCACAAATATAGATAGATTTGAATATTGGTTGATAGAAAAACGAAATACTGCTATTGTAGCTTCAGAGAAAAGTGGATGGCAACAGTTGTATACAATAAATTTAACAACAGGAGAAGAAAAACCATTAACACAAGGAACCTATTATATAGATGATATCCTATCTATAGATGAAGAAAGAGGAATAATTTATTTTGTAGCAAACGGAAAAGAAGATATAAACCCATATTATAGTCATGTCTATAAAGTTGATCTAGATCAAAGAAAGACAGTATTATTAACTCCAGAAAAAGCACATCATCAAGCTTTATTTTCACCAGATAATAATTATTTTATAGATAATTATTCTACCGCTCAACAACCTACAGTAACTGTATTGAGGGAAGCAAAAACTGGAAAAATAATAACAACTATGTCTAAAGCTGATATAGAAAAAATTAAAGCAACCGGATGGCAGTCTGCTCAAACATTTACAGCATTAGCAAGAGATAACAAGACAACAATTTATGGAGCCTATTGGGTGCCATCTAATTTTGATCCTAATAAGAAATATCCAGTTATAGATCATACTTATACAGGACCTCATACTCAAATGTTTCCAAGAAGTTTTGGTAGAGCAATTAGTTTAGAAAATCAAGCTATAGCAGAATTAGGTTTTATAGTAGTAATGATTGATGGGCTAGGATCTTCAAGCCGTTCAAAAGCATTTCATAACTATTCTTATAAAAACTTAGGAGGTAACCTAGAAGATCATAAGAGAGCTATAGAACAACTAGCAAAAAAACATAGCTTTATAGATCAAGAACGCATTGGAATTTTTGGACACTCAGCAGGAGGATATGATGCGGCTCATGCATTGTTACAATTTCCAGAGTTTTATAAAGTTGCAGTTTCCAGTTCTGCAGATCACGATCATAGAATGGAAAAAGCTTGGTGGCCAGAGATGTATATGGGATGGCCTGTAGATAGTGTATATCACAATCAATCTAATGTAACTATGGCAAAGAATTTAAAAGGAAAGCTGCTATTAGTTCATGGCGGAATAGATGAAAATGTAAATCCATCTGCCACTTTTAAACTTGCCGAAGCATTGATAAAAGCTAATAAAGATTTTGATTTACTTATTATGCCTAGTCAACATCATGGTTACAGAGGAAAACATAGAGCATATTTTAGAAAAAAGCGATGGAACTACTTTGTAGAACATTTATTAGAGCAACAACCTATTTGGGATTTTGAAGATAAATAGAGTTATATATTAGTATAAATATTTAGCGTAATTATGTCGTATCATAAACTGATTATATAGTTAAGAGAATAATGTTTCAATTCTTTTTCTAGATTTTTTAAACATATAGGTTTGTTTTCTATATAGTTTTTGATTAATTCATATAGAGAGTATTTAATTTGATATTACAGGTATTGAAAAAATCAAGCTGTCGTTTAGTTGATAAATATCCTTTGTCAACAGTAAAGTACTCTTTATCACTATTAAACTTATCAGCTAGTTTTCTTCTAATCTGATTGATAAAAGAAAATAACTTGCGCTTCCTTCTATTATAGATGCTACGCTCTATTAAGGATAAAATAGACTTAGGTAATGCTCTAAAGAGTTGATACTCGTTATCAATACCCATATATTCTGCTGTAAGATTTATTGCTATTAGTTCTTTATCTGAAAGCTTGGGTATACGTATTTGTTTCAAAAAACTGGATTGTATCCCTATTTGGTTTAATACTTCTAAATTATCTCGTAATTTGTAGTAAAGTTATGCATCTTTAATTGTTTCGTGGTTATTACAACTTACTGCAACTTTGCAGTTTGCACAACTTTTTATAAATGCACTACGAGTTAATATTAAAGTTTTATTGTTTTTTTTAGAGAAAAAAAATAGCTTTGAACTTTATTTTAAAATCACAATCAAAAAGTGTATCAATTATGAAAAAAACATTAGTAGTAATAATAATTATATTAAATTTCATAAGTTGTTCAGACGACAATCACATCGAAACTGATTTAGTATGTGATAATTTAAATAATAAGAGACTAGAATTTACTTCTTCTTATCCTGATGAGAATCCGTTTTCAAGATATGTTTATAGCTACGATATAAATGGGAATTTAATAAGTAAATATTTATTAGACAGAGATTATCCTTATCCAAAGGGGACAGATTTTGAGTATGATGAAAATAACCAACTTATAATAGAAGATGAAGGATGGAGTGATCGCACAAGATTTGGTGGAGAAATTAAAGAATATAAGTATAATGTAAATGGAGAATTAATAGAATATAAATATTCAAAATATAGAACTAATGGAGGTTACATAAACGAAAATACGCCTGATGTAGATACTATTCTTCTAAGAAAGATTAGTTATACCTATGAAGATAACTTAATTATATGTAACTCTGACCTTGATGGAAATAAAATGATTATTGGATTAAATGATAATGATAATATTGAAACTTTAAGCTTATTTAATAATGATAGTAGGGGGAATATTAGTTTTGAATATGACTCTAATAATAATGCTATTTCTGGTATAGGTACAATAACTAATAATTCAATTACCGAAAATATAGATATTAGGATATCATATCATTGTACAATAAAACATCCTATAATAAAAATATTTCCATATAAAGCTATTTTAACCAATATTTCGACATCATTAGATTCTTATATAGAAAAAATAGTTGATAATAGTACTAATTACCCTTCTGTAATAGAGTGGTATAGTACAGTGGATGGCTCTGCTACAATAAATTATGCATATGATTTTGATATAGAAGGGTATCCAAACAGAATAGAAACTATGTATTCATTAAGATCATCTAATAATAAAAGAAAATACTATAAATGGGAAAATTAATAGAATAAGCTATAGAATGTGTTTTAATTTTAAGTTGGTTTAGAAAATATGGTAACTTTGATTGAGAAAACCAAACACCTTCTACTATGATAAAACGCCTATGCAAAAACTATTAGAATTGGAGGGAAAGGTTCGTTTATTAGAAAAACAAAAAGCTTTTCGGGAGAAATGAGTATAACAATCTGACAAGAAAGTTGTATTGTTTGATATGATGATATACTTAATAGAAAAGGAATTTAATATTCTTACTTAGAAAAACTACGTACTCACGTAATTATCATGTTTAGATTTAAATAATATAAGAGTATCTCATCCATCTGTGAATTACTTGGGATCAGCAGACAAGTATATTATAGAGCATTTACTTCAAAAATTAAACAACAAAATGTAGCAGGAAAAATTTTTGAATTAGTGAGAATTGTTCGTTTAGAGCAGTCTCGTATTGGAATAAGAAAACTCTACGATATCTTAAAGGAACCATTACAAGGGTTAGGAATTGGAAGAGATTGATTATTTTCACTCTAAAAACTAATCATATGCATACCTAAATCTAAGAAGAGGTATTATATAACTAACAACTTATATCATCATTTTAGAAAATATAAAATTTGATAGCGTATATTACTTATATAGAGACTAGGTAGAAACAGGAAACCTATCTACTAATCAATGATTACTGGCACTTATTCTAAAAAATAAGGGATTCTATGTCTCTAACACTTTAGAAGCGAATAGTTTTATTTAAGCATTAAAACAAACTGTCAAAAATAGAAGGAATTCTAAATAATCATTAATATCAAAAGGTATTGATTACAAACAATATAAAATGTAGTATGACAGAACAAGATGATCCTTATTAGAATGTAAGAACAAAAAGTATCAATGGTATTTTAAAATGAGAATTTTTAATGCATATTGATGGAATAGAACTCAACATAATAAGAAAATTAGTAAGACAAAGTTTTAATATACCCGTAGTGCATTTAGGGTAAATTGATTTTAATATTGTTCAAATTTCTCTTTAATACAAAATAGTTTAAATATTGAATAACAGTTAAGGCAGCAATTTTAGAGAGGATTCTGGTTTTGAATCCATCAAAAGATTTAACATAATTACGTCTTATCATAAACTGATCACATAGTTGAGAGAATAAGGTTTCAATTCTTTTTCTGGATTTTCTAAAGACATAGGCTTGTTTCTTATACTGTTTTTGATTGTTTCTCATTGAAGTATCTAATGTGATATTACAGCTATTGAAAAGATCAAGCAGCCATTTAGTAGGTAGATACCCTTTATCAGCAATTAATGTAAAGTTTTTCATCTGAGCTTTAATATCTTTTAAATAATGATATCATGTACTGATGCAGGGCTAAACTCTTAAATACTCCTTTGACAGAACACACTGCATGTAATTTGTAGCCATAATATGTTGATTTTTGTGAGGCACAATAACCTTGGTTAGGAGCACTATAGTTATTTTCTTTACAAATCTTTGAACGAGAACTTCTGGAGAGCTTACATATTTCTAAGGGCATACTATCAACGATATAATAATCTTCATAAGCGTTGAATTTTTCAGATAGCTGTTCCCTAATCAGATTGATAAAAGAAAATAACTTGTGTTTTCTTCGATTATAGACGTTACGCTCTATTAAGGATAAAATAGATTTAGATAATACTCTAAAGGGTTGATATTCACTGTCAATACCATATATTCTGCTGTAAGATTTATTGCTATTAGTTCTTTATCTGAAAGTTTTGGTATACGTATTTGTTTCAAAAAACTGGATTGTATGCCTATTTGGTTTAATACTTCTAAAATCATCTCGTAATTTGTAGTAAAGTTGTATGTTTTATGTGTGCAATTGTTTGATATTTAGTGGTTTGTTTGTTTGTTTGTTTGTTTTTTGTGAGTGTGCTACGAGTTTTAATATATATAATATTTAAAGCCCTCAATTATCTTGTTATACGTTAACATCTAAACAAATAGACAAATAATAGAAAATCTATAAAGTAGGGTTTAGCAGTATTTTTATTACTTTTATCGGATTATGAAAAGCAGAGGCTATTTCGTAATTTTGAAGCAATACAAAAGAATGGAAGAAGAAAAAGTTATTTTAGTTAATGAACAAGATGAACCTATAGGTTTAATGCCTAAAATGGAAGCTCATGAAAAAGCATTATTACATAGAGCATTTTCGGTATTCATCATTAACGATAAAAATGAATTAATGCTCCAGCAACGAGCAATGCATAAATATCATTCACCGGGATTATGGACAAATACATGCTGTAGCCACCAGCGAGATGGAGAGTCTAATATAGCCGCGGGAAAACGAAGATTACAAGAAGAAATGGGCTTTTCTGTTGCTTTAAAAGAAACAACATCATTTATATATAAAGCTCCGTTTGATAATGGATTAACAGAACATGAATACGATCATATTTTAGTGGGGAGTTATAATGAATCTCCAGTGATTAATCCAGATGAGGTAGCAGATTGGAAATGGATGGATATTGAAGCAGTAAAAATGGATATTGAAAAAGATCCAGATGCATATACAGTGTGGTTCAAGATTATTTTTGAGAAATTTTATTCGCATATAGCCTTATGAGAATGAAAGTATGTAGACGTGCACATTTTAATGCAGCACATCGATTATATCGTAAAGATTGGAGTGATGAACAAAATGTAGCTATTTTTGGAAAATGCAGTAACCCTAATTATCATGGTCATAATTATGAGTTAATTGTAGGGGTAACAGGAGAAGTTGATCCAGAAACAGGTTTTGTAATAGATTTAAAGAAGCTTAAAGATTATATAAAATCAGAAATAGAAGAAGCCTTTGATCACAAAAACTTGAATGAAGAAGTAGTGGAGTTTAAAGAATTAAACCCTACTGCAGAGAATATTGCGATAGTTATCTGGAAGAAACTGAGAAAGAAAATAGATACAACATATGATATAGAAGTAACACTATATGAAACGCCACGCAATTTTGTAGTCTATAACGGAGAATAAAGCATGTTAAAAGTAGGAGATGAGATTCCAGAATTTAATTTAAAAACAGACGAAGGAATCGTATTTAACAGTAAAAAAGAATTAAAAGAACAAGCAACAGTAATATACTTTTATCCTAAGAATTTTACACCTGGATGTACCAAAGAAGCTTGTGCTTTTAGGGATGTTCATCAAGAATTTTTAGATGCTGGAGCACGTATAATAGGAGTGAGTTCTGATAGTGTAAGATCTCATCAGAAGTTTAAAGAAAAATACGAATTACCATTTACTTTTTTGGCAGATACCAAAGGAGAAATTAGAAAAATGTTTGGCATAAAAGCAAATCTTTTTGGGTTATTACCAGGAAGAGAAACCTTTGTTGTAGATGCTAGAGGAAAGATTAGATTGAAGTTTAATAGTATGAATGCTACACAACACGTAGCAAAAGCATTAACCATCATAAAAGAGATCAGTTATGGAGCATAAAGCCTTATCACATATATTAAAGTTTGAACCCATTTTAAAAGAAAAAATTTGGGGAGGAACCAAGTTACATAAGGTATTAAATAAAGCTTCAGAGAATCCTAATATAGGAGAAAGCTGGGAAATTAGTGATGTAGAAGGAGATTATTCTGTCGTTAATTCTGGACCTTTTAAAGGAAAGACGTTAAAAGAATTGTTAGAACAGTTTGGTGAAACCTTAGTAGGAAAAAAGAATTACACTCGTTTTGGAAATAAATTTCCGTTACTAATCAAATTTATAGATGCCAAAGAAGACCTTTCTGTTCAATTACATCCTGATGACATTATAGCCAAAAAGAAACATAATTCTTTAGGTAAAACCGAAATGTGGCATATCGTTCAAGCGGACCCTAATGCTAATATCATCATAGGATTCAATCAAAAAGTGAATCAAGAAGTATATCAAAAACATGTAACAGAAAAAGATATTACAGCTATACTTAATTATGAACCAGTAACAGAAGGAGATACTTTTTTTGTGTATTCTGGGTTGATTCATGCTATAGGAAAAGGAGTAATGTTGGCCGAAATTCAGCAGACCTCAGATATTACCTATAGAGTATATGATTGGGATCGTACAGATGCTAACGGAAATTCAAGAGAGTTACATCAAGAAGAAGCTTTAGAAGCAATAGATTTTACTACAGAAAAAGAATATAAAGTACAGTATAATACACAACCCAATGAGCTTGCTTCTATGGTAAAATGTGAGCATTTCACTACCAATGTAATCGAAGTAGCGCAAGAATTGAGTTTAAATCACGAGACGTATGATTCTTTTGTGATTTATATGTGTGTTAAAGGAGAAGTGACTATTTCTTCGATAGAAAATGAATTTACTATAAAACAAGGAGAAACTGTATTAGTGCCTGCATCAATAAACAATGTAACTGTAAAAGGTACAAAAGGTAAATTATTACAAGTATACGTGTAAAACTAAAGCGTTTTACAAAAAGCAAAGAAATTAAGATGAAGAGAATACTATAATTTAACTATAGATTGTAGGGTTTTCTATGATTAATTAAATATAAAGAATTAATTTTGCACAAAATTATTTAGACATGGCAAATAAAAGAGATTTAAAGAAAGACATCAATTACGTATTCGGAAGTATTATTGAAATGGTATATGCATGGCAAATTAGCAATTCTGGAAAAGACGTAGCAGCTGGTGAAGCAATTATAGATGAGGCAATTGAAGCTTTTGATGGATTTATCTCTAGAGTTAACGTAAGAGATTATGATAATGCAGCTACACATTTTAAAGGAATCAACCAAGATTTAGAAAATGTAGCTACTGCTTTAATAGAAAAAGTAAACGCATTGTAAAAAATGAAAAAGTGCTTGCAGATATAAAAAATGATATTATATTTGCAACCGCAATGCCGATATAGCTCAGCTGGCTAGAGCAGCTGATTTGTAATCAGCAGGTCGTGGGTTCGAGTCCCTCTATCGGCTCAGCAAAATCTCAAGATAAGTTGAGATTTTTTTTTGAAATTTTGTAAAAGCATTTTGCAGATATAAAAAATGATATTATATTTGCAGCCGCAATGCCGATATAGCTCAGCTGGCTAGAGCAGCTGATTTGTAATCAGCAGGTCGTGGGTTCGAGTCCCTCTATCGGCTCAGCAAAATCTCAAGATAAGTTGAGATTTTTTTTTGAAATTTTGTAAAAGCATTTTGCAGATATAAAAAATGATATTATATTTGCAACCGCAATGCCGATATAGCTCAGCTGGCTAGAGCAGCTGATTTGTAATCAGCAGGTCGTGGGTTCGAGTCCCTCTATCGGCTCAGCAAAATCTCAAGATAAGTTGAGATTTTTTTTTGAAATTTTGTAAAAGCATTTTGCAGATATAAAAAATGATATTATATTTGCAGCCGCAATGCCGATATAGCTCAGCTGGCTAGAGCAGCTGATTTGTAATCAGCAGGTCGTGGGTTCGAGTCCCTCTATCGGCTCAAGAAAAGTCTCAATGTAAATTGAGGCTTTTTTTATTTTACAAAAACTACCTGATATATATTCTTTATATAACCTCTTCTAGCAAAGAATAGAAAGTTGTTTCAGAATTATAATCTTTTAACATGTGATGGGAATCAAAGATGGTACCTTGAGTTATTCTTAAAATTTAATGTTTATACATTGATGAGAATAATGGATTTGATTATAAAATAAACAACTCAAAATATAGTATTTTATGGAAACTTCTAAGGATCTAGGAAAAGAAGATGTTAAGTCTTTATTCTTTGCGTATTATAAACCTATTTTAATGAGTTTATTGTCCATAACTATACATCAAATTGTCGATGGTATTATTTTGGGACAAAAAGTAGGAAAAGAAGGCATAGCAGCGATAGGTATTTATGCACCAGTGTTGATTGTTTTTATAGCATTTTGTCTTGCAGTTATGATAGGTGGAGGGATTATGGTTTCAAAAAATATAGGAGCAAAAGATTACAGTAAAGTTCAACATGTTTTTGAGTTTACTACAACAATTGCCATTTTAATAGGTATAGTGGTATCTAGTATAGCTATATTTTTTACAGAAGAAATAGCAATGATGCTAGCAGGAAATGAAAATATGGCCTTATATGAAAATACCGAAGTCTATATGTTTTGGAGTTTTATAGGATTACCATTTTTTCTAGTACGTATTGTATGGGGAGGATTGCTCAATAATGATAATGCACCTAAAATAGCTCGTAATGCTTCTATTCTAGCAGCTGGAGTAAATATCATTTTAGATATATTGTTGGTAATTGTATTTCCTTTTGGCATGGCAGGAGCTTCTATAGCAACAGCTATAGCAATTTTTTCGGCGGTATTATATGTGTTTGTTTATATCTATAGTGGAAAGAGTAGTTTTTCTGTGAAGAATTTCAAATTTAGAGTTCAATATGAAGAATGGAAGGAGTTACTAGCTTATGGATTCCCTTCATGTATATCAGAATTATGCTTCGCATTAGGCTTTTTAGTTATTAATAAGTATTTATTAGATTACGGAGCTTTAGCTGTGGCAGCTTTTGGATTGATTAATTATATTAGTTTTAGTTTTTTACGACTGTTTACTGCGGCTATGCTTGCCATGCAACCTATAATCTCTTTTAACATAGGGGCAAAACAACCAGAGCGCGTATTAGCGATATTAAAATATACATTACAATTTACTATTGTATTAGGTGCAATAGTTTTTGGGATAGGTTATTTCTTTCCAGATATTTTAATACGTATTTTCTCAAATGATAAAACAATAACATTTAATGAATTAGCTAGAACCTCATTGATGATTTACTTTGCATTGTTCTTTGTTGCAGGACCTAATTATGTTTTGGTTATGTATTTACAGAGTATTGGGAAATCAAAACTGGCTACATTTTTTAATATCATGAAAGGATTAGGATTTGTTATTCTTTATATAAATATCCTTCCAGCAATAAATAACTGGGGGCTTAATGGTATATGGTGGGTGAGACCAATTACAGAAATAAGTGTCTTGATATTGATAGTAATATATACTAGATCTCAATATATAAAGTATTATAGTAAAGAAGCTATTCTTAATAAGTTATAGCAGTAAATTTATGATGTATTAACCATAATTATAAATGGGATAAAAATTGTAATATTAATAATTATCAATTTTTAAAAATACAATCATGTTAAAATCAATCCAGAATTTAGGAAAGGTGCTTACTAAAAAGGAACAACAAGAAGTTCAAGGAGGTGGTATAGAAGAATGTCTAGCGTGTTTTAGAGAATGCAGACAATTATCACTTCAAAGAGAAGAATTAGCATTATGTTTTGACGCTTGTCAACTGGAATTTTGTCATTTTTAATATATAACGCAAATCATTTTTAAATAATTTAAAGAAACAATCATGCTAAAATCAATTCAAAATTTAGGTAACCTATTAACAAAAAGCGAGCAACAAAAAATTCAAGGAGGAAATACTATAGATGACTCTTGTATAGAATGTACTAGGCAATGTAGATATAATGATCCACAACATAGTGTAGAATATAGACGATGTGTTGAGCGATGCTTTATAGAAGTTTGCGAATTCTAGTAATTACTAATAGGCTTATTATTACTAATTTTTAAAAATAAAATCATGTTAGAATCAATTCAAAATTTAGGAAGCAAATTAACTAAAAAAGAACAACAAGAAATTCAAGGAGGAGTAGATTTTGAAACTTGTGCAGCTTGTTTTGACGATTGTGTACGTACTTCGGCAGATAGAGCAGAGTTAGCAATATGTTTTAATAACTGTCAGTTAACTTCTTGTTAATACAACAATGATACAATCAAAAACGCCTTATCACTCTAAATGATAAGGCGTTTTTTTATTTTAAAGGAAGTTGTTTTTATCGTTTAATATCACTTTCGATAATTCCATCACGTAATCTAATAATACGATGAGCATGCGCTGCAATATCTTCTTCATGTGTAACCAAAATTACTGTGTTACCAGAAGCGTGAATATCATCAAAGAGACTCATAATTTCTACAGAAGTCTTAGAATCTAAGTTTCCTGTAGGCTCATCGGCAAGAATGATAGATGGTTTATTAACCAAAGCTCGTCCTACCGCTACACGTTGACGTTGCCCTCCAGACAATTGATTAGGTTTATGATCCATACGATCTGCAAGACCTACATCGGTAAGTACTTCGGCAGCACGTTTATTGCGATTTGCTTTTGATGTACCTGCATAAATCATAGGCAAAGCAACATTATCTAGTGCTGTAGTTCTAGGAAGTAAATTAAAGGTTTGAAATACAAAGCCAATTTCTTTGTTTCTGATTTCGGCAAGTTCATCATCTGTCATCGTACTTACATCTGATCCATTAAGAATATAACTACCACCAGTAGGAGTATCAAGACACCCTAAAAGATTCATTAAAGTAGATTTACCAGATCCAGATGGTCCCATTATGGCAACGTATTCACCTCTTTCGATCTCAAGATCTATACCTTTTAATACATGAACAGTTTCTTGACCTAATTTAAAATCTCTTATAATACCTCGAATTTCGATTACATTATCCATAGAATAACAGCTTAATTGTGTTTTGAAAATATAATAGTATTAATCTTAAAAACATAATAGAAGATCAATAACTAAAATTAGATAATAATTCTATAAATAGAATCATGTATATGACGTTAAGTAGGTGAAGTTGTTACAAAGAATTTCAATAAAAATATTTTTTTAGAATAAAGTCAAAAATAAGAGTATTTAAAATTATGGTTAAGCCACAAAAAACACCGTTTTTAAATGATAACAATCATTTTTAACAAGTATTTAATGCAAATAACTGATATATGTCATTTTTTCTAGACCAAAGGAGGAGTATTTTTAATAATAAATACAAAACAGAACAAAAAAATGGCAGTTTTTAGAAAACCTACCCCCGTAGACGAAGAGATTCTTCTTGATCCCCAGAAGACTATTATGAGTAAAACCAATCCTAGAGGAATTATTGAATATGCAAATGACTATTTTATGCGTATTTGCCGGTATGAAGAGCAAGAGTTGATAGGGCAACCTCATAATGTGATAAGACATCCAGATATGCCTAAAGTAATTTTTAAATGGTTATGGAGGAGATTACAAGAGAAAAAGAATATTCATGCTATAGTAAAAAACCTTGCCAAAGATGGGAGATATTATTGGGTGATTACAGATTTTGAAGTAAAATTGGATGAAAAGGGAAATGCAGTTTCTTTTTTTGCTAGACGAAAAGCACCGCCTAGAACTACCATAGCAATTATTAAAGATCTATATCAAAAACTATTAGCGATTGAAGAAGCCCAAGGCGTAGATGTGTCAGAAAAATACTTGATCGGTTTTCTAGAAGAGCAAGGAATGACTTATGACGAATATATCGAAGATATTTGTTTTATGAATAAAGAAAAAGAGGATGGAGATGAAGAACAGGTACATAAAAAAAGAGGTTTTTTTGTAAGATTATTCGGATAGAAACTTTTTGTTATAAAGATAATTTAAGCGTGTTTTTATGATAAAACACGCTTTTTTTAGATAAACGAAAAAATATACCAAGAGAGAATAGGGGATAACCATAGCAAGAATATTGTTTAAAAATAATAAACTGACTTTTGTCATATTTTTGCATTTTTTTGATACTATAAAGCTGATTTTTGTCATTTTTTATGGTTAGATTTATAATACTAATCGTAAAAAAGCAAGCAAAACATGGCAACATTTAAACGACCTATAGCGGTGAATGAGGAGATTATTCTCGACCCGGAAAGAGCACTTATGAGTAAAACTAATCCACGAGGAGTGATAGAATATGCAAATGATTATTTTATGACAATTAGTGGATATGAAGAACAAGAGTTGATAGGGCAACCTCATAATGTGATAAGACATCCAGATATGCCCAAAGTAATTTTTAAATGGTTATGGAGGAGATTACAAGAGAAAAAGAATATGCATGCCATTATTAAGAATTTAGCAAAAGACGGACGTTATTATTGGGTGATCACTGATTTTGAAGTAAAACTCAATGATATGAATGAAGTAGCTTCAATTGTAGCTAGAAGACGAACACCTCCTAGAATGACTATAGCATCAATAAAAGATTTATATAAAAAATTATTAGCTATAGAACAAGCACAAAGTGTTGAAGTATCAGAACGATATTTAATCGGTTTTCTAGAAGAACAAGGTATGACTTATGATGAATATATAGAGGATATTTGTTTTATGAAAGAAACAGTTCCAGCAATAGAGGAAAAGGATGAAAAACCAAGAGGTCTTTTTGCAAAATTATTCTCGTAATTAAAATTTAAAGTTAAGACTACAAAACCTCAAGATTCTAATAACTCTTGAGGTTTTGTATTTTATTTTATAGAAGAATAAAAAATTATTCCTCTAGTTTTTCAGAGAGTTCAAACCATCTCATTTCTTTTTCTTCTATAGAAGCTATAATTTTTTGAAGCTTTTGAGAGTTTTCGTTTATCGCGTCATTGTCTAAATTACCATCAACAAAAAGAGCTTCAATTTCTTTTTTATCACGTTCTAATTTTTTTAAATCACGCTCAATTTTATTGTACTCCTTTTGTTCGTTGTATGATAAAGTAGGTTTACTTTCTTTTTTCCAGTTTTTCTTTTCTTTGGGAGTAACTTCAGTAGTAGTTTTTTCGGGTTCTTTACTACTTTCATAAATACGATAATCAGTATAATTACCAGGGAAATCGTCTATAATTCCTTGTCCTTTAAAGACAAAAAGGTGATCTACAATTTTATCCATAAAATAACGGTCATGAGATACTACCAGTAGACATCCAGGGAAATCTAATAAGAAGTTTTCTAAAACATTAAGCGTTACGATATCCAAATCGTTTGTAGGCTCATCGAGAATTAAGAAATTAGGATTCTGAATTAAAACAGTACATAAATACAATCGTTTACGTTCACCTCCACTTAATTTTTCTACAAAGTCATATTGTTTTTTACGGTCAAATAAAAAGCGTTCTAATAATTGTTGAGCAGAGATTTGTCTTCCCTTTTTTAAAGGAATATAATCTCCAAATTCGCGTATAACTTCAATAACCTTTTGTTGAGGCTTGATCTCAATACCTTTTTGAGTGTAATACCCAAACTTAACAGTTTCACCAACAACAATTTTACCTTGATCAGGTTGAATGCCGTTGGTTAACATATTTAAGAAAGTAGATTTTCCGGTACCGTTTTTACCAATTATACCGATGCGTTCTCCTTTTTTAAATACATACTCAAACTTGTCAAGCATAACTAGATTATCAAAACTCTTGGATACATTATGTAACTCTAATATCTTACTACCCAAACGTTCCATATTAATCTCAAGTTGCACTTGATGATCTTGTCTGCGTTTATGTGCTCTAGATTTAATTTCAAAAAAATCGTCAATTCTTGATTTGGATTTAGTAGTACGTGCTTTAGGTTGCCTACGCATCCAGTCCAATTCTTTTTTATAAAGTTGTTTTGCTTTATCGGTAGCAATTTGTTCGTTTGTAATTCTAGCTTCTTTTTGATCGAGGTAATATGCATAATTACCTTTGTAGCTATAGAGTTGTCCATGATCTAGTTCGATAATTTCATTACAAACATTTTCTAAGAAATAGCGATCATGGGTAACCATAAAAAGTGTCAAACTCTCTTTTGCAAAATATGCTTCTAACCATTCGATCATTTCAAGATCTAAATGGTTGGTAGGCTCATCTAGAAAAAGTAAATCAGGTTTACTTAATAAAATATTAGCAAGTGCTAATCGCTTTTTTTGGCCTCCAGAAAGCATTCCTACCTTTCTGTCGAGAATATCTAATTTTAATTTGAAAAGAATTTGTTTGTATTGTGTTTCAAAATCCCAAGCTTGATGAACATCCATTTGTTCAAAAGCTTTTTGATAAGCTTCTGTATCATCAGGGTTTTGAAGCGCGTGCTCATAATTATTAATTATTTTTAAAATCTCATTATCAGATGCAAAAATAGTTTGCTCTACTGTTAATTCTGGATCGAGATTAGGCTCTTGAGGTAAAAAAGATACTTTGAGGTTCTTTCTGTAAATAACTTGCCCTTCATCAGGAAGTTCTCCTCCAGCAATGATATTAAGCATAGAAGTTTTTCCAGTTCCATTTTTGGCAACAAAACCTATTTTTTGACCTTCATTAATTCCAAAAGAGATGTTTTTAAATAAAACACGTTCTCCAAAGGATTTTCCAATATTTTCTATAGATGCAAAATTCACGTGTATAGAGCGACTACTTTTAATTAATATATGATTTATGACTGTTAATCGAATTCACCAGCACTTTGGCAAAAATAACGACAATAAAATTTAGAATATGGTATTTATACTTTTTTTCTACGCTTACCAATAGCAAAAAGTAAGGTAAGTACTGCTAGAAAAGAAGATATTCTCGCGATATAATTTCCTGACATGGCATAAAAAGTAACCTGAGTATCCAAAGCGATTTTACCAGAAAGTACTCCACGACTCTCATATGGAAGCGTGTCAAGGATTTTTCCAGTAGGATCTATAATGGCAGAAATTCCCGTATTGGCACTTCTAGCAATGCTCTTACGATTCTCAATAGCTCTTAAACGAGCATAATTTAAATGTTGACGATGTCCTTCAGTATTACCCCACCATGCATCATTAGTGATAATAGCAAAAAAATCTGCTTTATTTCGAGTATATCCAGTGACAAATTCACCATAAATACTTTCATAACAAATGATAGGAGCTACACCAATACTATCTTTGGTAAAGAAAACTTCGCGATCTTCTTGAGTTGTTTTTTTGGCAACTGTACCACCTAAATCAAGCATAACATCACCTAGAATAGGTTTTAGTACATTTTGATAAGGAAAATTTTCTACACCTACAACAAGCTTGGTTTTGTGATATAATTCTGTAGAATTATTAGGTCTTACAAAGAAAGCAGAGTTGTAATCATCATAAAAATCATTTGGACGTATATAATTTGTTTGCTTATGTACTCTAGACGGATCACTAAATCGATCATACATAGAGATACCGCTTAAAAAATGAACTTTAGGATACTGTTGTATAATGTTTCTTGCAGTACGATTTGCAATAGAAACAGGAAAACGTTTTAAGGGTGTATTATCGGCAAATACAGTTTCTGGTGCAATAATAAAATCAGTATTGGCAGTTATCTTAGATAAGATTAAGGAATCTAATAGTTTGCTAATCGCTTTATCATTGGTATTGTATTTCTCTGTATAAGGGTCAATATTAGGTTGTAAAATAGCTACAGCTACTGTTTTTTCAGGTTGTGTATAAGTATTAAGAATAATAATAGAAATAATAATCGGGATACTTATAAGCAGTAAACTTTTAACTCCAGCTCGATATAATATAACTTTATCTTTATGTTCTTGATATAAAAGAATGGCTTTAAAAATAAGAATATTAACTAACCATACCCATAGTGTACCACCAAAAGTTCCTGTGTATTCATACCATTGAATCCACGAAGTGAAAGTAGCAAAACCATTACCTAGATTTAACCACGGAAAAGAGAAATCCCAGTTAAGGTGTAAGTATTCAAAACTAATCCAAAATGTTACTAAGAATAGCATGCTTAACCCAAAAGTTAGTCTTTTGGCAAGTATATGATAGATAAAAAACACTAAGGTCATCAATAATGAGTTTACACATACAGCAAACCACATCCCGAAGCCCGAAGAATTATAAATCCACCAAGTAGTGATAATGTTCCAAATAAAAAATGCCAGATATGCTAAACCAAAAAAACGCCTTTTACTTTTAGGTTTATGGCGCATATGATATTCTGTTAATAATAACGGAACAAAGGCAAAAAATAAAAATAAAGGGAATCCATAAGTAGGCCAAGCTATGGATAATAAGATTCCGGTAAGAGCAGCAAATAATAGTTTTTTCACTCGATTACAATTTTGTATCTGAATATATTATTTAAAAACACTCCAATCTATTTTCAATGAAAATACATTAGAATAAATAGCGGCACTTTGATCTCCAATATCAGTCAAGGCATAATCAATATGAATTCCTTTGTACTGAAAACCTACACCAAAATTAGGCTGAAAACCTAAATCTGAAGAGCCGTTAGGTTGCTCGATATCTTGAAAATTACCTACACCACCTCTTAAAAATACAAGATTATCATAACCTAATTCAAATCCAAAAGCAGGTGTAGCACTTATAGAAGAAGAGGAGATAATGTCGTTTGTTTCTGCAAAACGAATATTCATATCCACTTCTGTATTCAGTAAAAAATTCTTTCCTAAGTCAAAATCTCTAGAGATTCCTAATTGTAATTTAGGCAAGGTGATCTCAGTCGTCTCTGGCAATTCTTGATTACGTCCATCTATAGGAGTTGCTTGTTGTATACGTTCTACTGCATCATCTTCAATAGTCCAAGCATTAAAAGTAGTTGTAATATCTCTTGCAAGTACTCCAAAATGCCAGTTATTGCGATCGTATTGTACACCTAAATCAAAACCAAATCCCCATGAAGATGCAAAATCTCCAATAATACGACGAACAACTTTTGCAGTAGCACCATAACGCAATCCTTCGATAGCAGTTTCTCTAGCATAAGAAAAAGAAAAAGCCCAGTCTGCAGTAGAGAAGAGGTTGATACGGTTGTAATCAATATCCCCATTTGCATCAATTAATTGTGTGGTATCTAAGATATCATCAACTCCAAATCGGATGATATAAATAGCAAAGGCACTTTTTTCATCAATAGGAGCAGCATAAGCACCGTAGTTATAATTTGCAATACCAGCAAAATACTGCGCATGCATTAAAGAAACTTGTTTGTTTTCTAATAAAGTTAATCCCGCTGGATTCCAATAACCTGCATTTACATCTTTAGTACTAGCTACAACGGCATTAGACATTCCTAAAGCAGCAGCGTCAACACCTATATTTAAAAATTCGTTTGAATATTTTCTAACAGCTTGAGCCGAAACTGAGGCAGTAACAATTAGAAAGACTACAGCCAAAATTATCTTTTTCAATATCAATATTTTTATACAAAAGAACGTAGTGTCTTTTATAGGATTATCAATTTGTTTTGCAAGGTAACAAAAAAGAGAGCAGTTCGCTTTTTTTTAATACAAAACCTATTTGCTTTTAACAAAACATACTACAATAATAGGTATTAAAAGTAAAACTCTAAAAATAAAAGCTTATTGTGAGATAGGATAGAGATGTATAAATAGTTTGCTATTTTTGCCCAAAACGACTTAACATGTATATCAAAAAACATATTCCTAATCTTATCACTTTATGCAATCTTTTTGCTGGGTGTATTGCAGTGATTTTTGCAATGATGGATCAATTAGAACTAGCTGCTTTATTTGTGGTAATAGGTATCTTTTTTGATTTTTTTGATGGACTTGCAGCAAGGGTATTAAAAGTGCAGAGTGAATTAGGTTTACAATTAGATTCTCTTGCAGATATGGTAACTAGTGGAGTAGTACCAGGATTGATACTATTTCAATTATTTCATAAAGCCTTAGGGTTTAAAAATGTTTTTGAAAATATCATTGATACAGCTTCTGGTTTAACGATAAGTTCATATATACCGTTTATTGGACTGATTGTTATTTTAGCTTCGGCATATCGATTGGCAAAATTTAATATAGATACTAGGCAAACAACATCGTTTATAGGAGTGCCTACACCAGCCAATACCTTACTTATTATTAGTTTACCTTTGATATTAACGTATCAAGATGTAACATGGGCAGAGACGTTGATTCTTAATCAGTGGTTTTTGATTGTATTAACACTAGTATGTTCGTATCTACTAAATGCAGAGATAGGTTTGTTTGCATTAAAATTTAAAACTTGGGATTTTGCTAGCAACAAGTTAAGATATACCTTTATTATGTTAACAATAGCATTATTAGTGGGATTACATTTTATAGCAATACCGATAATCATCTTTTTGTATGTAATATTATCGATGATTTTTACAGAAAAACAGCAATGATTTTTTAATTAATAGTATAAAAGAAAAAGGCTTCCGTATAATTATGGAAGCCTTTCTTTCTTGAAATTAATATATCTTATTTTGGAGATTGATTAAAATCAATCTTAGTTTTTCTTAATTCAAAGTTTTGTCCTAGATATACTTTACGTACCATTTCGTCTGCAGCTAATTCTTCTGGAACACCAGCTTTAAGAATACTACCTTCAAACATTAGATAAGTACGATCGGTAATAGCAAGTGTTTCTTGAACATTATGGTCAGTAATTAGAATACCGATGTTTTTATTTTTCAATTGGGCTACAATACGTTGGATATCTTCTACCGCAACAGGATCTACTCCAGCAAAAGGTTCATCTAATAAAATAAAATTAGGATCTGTTGCCAATGCACGAGCAATCTCTGTACGACGACGTTCTCCACCACTTAATAAATCACCACGGTTTTTACGGATATGTCCTAAGCTAAACTCTTCAATCAAAGCTTCCATTTTATGGAGTTGCTCTTTTTTTGATAGTTTGGTTAATTGTAGAACACTTAAAATATTTTCTTCAATACTCAATTTTCTAAAAACAGAGGCTTCTTGTGCAAGGTATCCAATACCATTTTGAGCACGTTTATACATCGGGAATTTAGTAATATCTGTATTGTCAAGAAAAATGCTACCACCATTAGGTTTAACTAGACCTACAATCATATAAAAAGAAGTGGTTTTACCGGCTCCGTTAGGTCCTAAAAGCCCTACAATCTCTCCTTGATTTACCTCAAGAGAGATGCCTTTAACGACTTTACGCCCCTTATATGATTTCATTAAATTGTCTGCTTTTAATTTCATGTAGCTTATAATTTTAAGGCTCTATAGCGATTAGTCATAGAGCTATCGTCTTTTATAGTGATCTTAAGTTTTGCGCAATATACTAAACAAAAATGATTAGTTTTTATTTTCTAAAGCTTCCCAGAATTCGTATGCTCTTCTCAAATGAGGAATAACAATAGTACCACCTACAAGTGTAGCTATACTCAAGGATTCCATTACTTGCTCTTTTGTAAGCCCTTCTTTGTGGCAAGTTTCTAGATGATAGCGTACACAATCGTCGCATCTTAATACAGCCGAGGCAACTAAACCTAGTAACTCTTTAGTTTTTACATCTAGAGCACCTTCCATAAAGGCATTAGTATCTAGATTAAAAATTCTTTTAATAATCTTATTATTATCACCTAAGATTTTTTCATTCATGCGCTCTCTATACGCATTAAACTCATTTACAATATCACTCATTACGCAACGGGTTTAATTTTTCTATTCTGTTTCTTTATAACAATTCTTGATATAATAATACTTACTTCGTAAAGAATAAGTACTGGTATAGCAACTACAATTTGACTAGCAATATCTGGTGGTGTAATTACAGCCGAAAGAATTAATACGATGACTAAAGCATATTTGCGATACTTACGTAAAAACTCAGGTGTAACTAAACCTATTTTGGTCAAGAAATACATGATTATAGGTAGCTCAAAAATTATTCCACAAGCCAATACCGAGGCACGAACTAATCCTATATAACTACTAATATCTATATCATTATGAATTTCTTTGGTTACTGTATAATTTGCTAAGAAATTAAGCGACAGCGGAGTTATGATATAATACCCAAATAAAACTCCTAAAAAGAATAATAATGACGAGATAAAAATAAAGCCTTTGGCATTTCTTTTTTCATTATCACGCATAGCAGGAGCTATAAATTTCCAGAATTCATAAATCACATATGGAAATGAAATAATAAAACCAGCAGTGATAGAAGTCCAGATGTGAGCAGAGAATTGCCCAGCCATAGTTCTACTTTGTACCTTAAAAGGAAGGTCTTGTGTACATAATGTTTGATCCAAACCAAAGGTTTGCGAAATGTTACACAATACTTTATAGGTCCAAAAAGAAGCTTTTTTAGGTCCAAAAAGGATTACATCAAAAATAAAATCTTTTGCGATAAAAGCTACCGTACCTGCTACCAATACAGCAAGTGTAGCTCTTATTAGATGCCATCTTAATTCTTCTAGATGATCTAGAAAAGACATGGCTTGGGGGTCTTTTGTATTTCGTTTAGCCATAATTATTATAGAATACCTTCTTTCATAAGATCGTGAATATGAAGCATACCAGCATAAGTACCATTATCTTCTGCTATCAGTTGCGAAATTTGATTAGCTTCAAGTAATTCATGTGCATCTACAGCCATAGCATCGTTTGCAATGGTTTTAGGATTAGGAGACATGATATCTTTTGCCGTCAAATTATCAAAAGAAGGAGTACTAGCTAGCATTCTTCTTAAATCTCCATCGGTAATAATACCTACAACCTTATTACTATCAATCACTACAGTAGCACCTAATCTTTTTTCTGATATTTCTACGATTACTTCTCTTACTGTAGCAGATAATGATACTTGAGGTTTAGGATGCTTTGAAGTTATATCGTTTACTCTTAAATATAATTTTTTACCTAAAGCTCCTCCAGGATGATATTTGGCAAAATCTCTACTAGAAAAACCTTGCATATCTAATAGACATACAGCAAGTGCGTCACCTATAACTAATTGAGCTGTAGTACTAGTTGTAGGAGCTAGATTATTAGGGCAAGCTTCTTTTTCTACATAAGCATTTAAAACATAGTCTGCTTGTTGTCCTAGAAAAGAATCCTTATTAGCAGTAAGTCCTATCAACGTATTTTTGAAATTTTTGATAAGAGGAACCAAGACTTTTATCTCTGGAGTATTTCCACTTTTTGAAATACATATCACTACATCATCTTTTAAGATCGTACCTAAGTCTCCATGAATGGCGTCTGCAGCATGCATAAAAACAGCAGGAGTACCAGTAGAATTCATAGTAGCTACAATTTTGGAAGCGATAATAGCGCTTTTCCCAATACCAGTAATAACTACTCTACCTTTAGAGTTATGAATGATATTAACTATTTCAGCAAATTCATTATCAATAAATTGTTCTAGGTTAGCAATAGCCCTAGCTTCAGATGCAACAATCTCTTTTGCAAAAGAAATAATAGACTCTAGATTCTTCAAAATTTAGAATATTTGTAAGTTTTTTTATAAAGATTTTATATCTTTAATATAAGTACAAAGGTATGTAATACGAAATGATTTTTAAATACTAGAATTAAAAAGCTTTAAGAAGAAAAAGTTTGTTAATATTATTAACATTTTTTATATTCGTCGGTTACATGCGCTAAACTTAATTTTGGGGAAAAAGTTTAAGATGTAGAAAAATTTTTTTGGTATATAAATTTAAACTTAATGGGTTTGAAAGAGATCGACTTGCAAAGTGCTTTAAAGAAGCATTTTGGTTTTAGTCAGTTTAGAGGACTACAGGAGAAAGTGATCACCAGTATACTTAATAACAGAGATACTTTTGTTATTATGCCTACAGGTGGAGGAAAATCATTATGTTATCAATTACCAGCCTTGATGAGCGAGGGTACTGCGATTGTAGTATCACCCCTCATAGCACTAATGAAAAATCAAGTAGACGCTATACGAAGTATTTCCTCTGAAGAAGGAATAGCTCACGTGTTGAATTCTTCATTAAATAAGTCTGAAATTAAAAAGGTAAAGGATGACATTACAAATGGGGTTACAAAACTATTGTATGTAGCACCAGAATCCCTTACAAAAGATGAATATGTAGATTTTTTACGTACAGTAACTATATCGTTTTTTGCGATAGATGAAGCACACTGTATTAGTGAATGGGGACATGATTTTAGACCTGAGTATAGAAACTTACGCAATATTATAAAACGTATAGGAGAGAATATCCCAATTATAGGGCTAACAGCTACTGCAACTCCTAAAGTACAAGAAGATATTATTAAAAATTTAGGAATGAATGATGCCAATACTTTTAAGGCATCGTTTAACCGTCCTAATTTATTTTATGAAATCCGCCCTAAGACTAAGAATGTCGATACTGATATTATTCGTTTTGTTAAGCAAAACACAGGAAAGAGCGGAATCGTATATTGTTTAAGTAGAAAACGTGTAGAAGAATTAGCTCAGTTTCTTGAGGTAAACGGAGTAAAAGCAGTACCATATCACGCTGGATTAGATGCAAAAACACGAGCAAAACATCAAGATATGTTCTTGATGGAAGACGTAGACGTGGTAGTTGCAACGATTGCTTTTGGAATGGGAATTGATAAACCAGATGTGCGTTTTGTAATTCATCATGATATTCCTAAAAGTATAGAAAGCTATTATCAGGAAACTGGTAGAGCAGGACGTGATGGAGGAGAAGGACATTGTCTAGCATACTATTCGTATAAAGATATAGAGAAGCTAGAAAAATTCATGAGTGGTAAGCCTGTTGCAGAACAAGAGATAGGACATGCGTTATTACAAGAAGTAGTTGCTTTTGCAGAGACTTCGATATCTCGACGTAAGTTTATCTTGCATTATTTCGGAGAAGAGTTTGATGATGTGAATGGAGAAGGAGCAGACATGGATGATAATATTCGTAATCCTAAGAAGAAACACGAAGCTCAAGAAGAAGTATTGACCTTATTAAAAGTGGTTCAAAATACTGGTGCGATATATAAATCAAAAGAAGTTGTAAATACCATTATAGGTAAAAGTAACGCACTTATCTTATCGCATAAGACCAACGAACAAACTTTCTTTGGAATAGGAAAAGATAAAGAAGATAAATATTGGATGGCTTTAATACGTCAAGTATTGGTCGCAGGATATTTAAGAAAAGATATAGAAACATATGGTGTTATAAAACTTACAGAAGAAGGTAAAACGTATATCGAAAATCCTACGAGTTTTATGATGACAGAAGATCATGTATATGATGAAGTACATGATGATACTATAATTACAGCAGCCAAATCTGGTGGAGGAACAGATGAGAAACTGATTGGAATGCTGAAAGATTTAAGAAAGAAGGTGGCTAAGAAATTAGGTGTACCACCTTTTGTAGTATTTCAAGATCCTTCTTTAGAAGATATGGCATTAAAATATCCTATCAGTCTTGATGAGATGAGTAATGTACATGGAGTAGGAGAAGGAAAAGCTAAGAAGTACGGAAAAGAATTTGTTGCCCTTATAGGTCGTTATGTTGAAGAAAATGATATTATAAGACCAGATGATTTTGTAGTAAAAACTACAGGAGCTAATAGTGGTCTTAAATTGTATATTATTCAAAATGTTGACCGCAAACTTCCTTTAGATGATATCGCTTCTGCAAAAGGAATGGAAATGCCTGAGTTTATTAAAGAAATGGAAGCTATTGTTTATAGTGGTACTAAGCTTAATATCAGTTATTGGGTAGATGAAATTCTAGACGAAGATCAACAAGAAGAAATACATGAATATTTCTTAGAATCTGAAAGTGATAAAATCGAATTAGCATTAGAAGAATTTGACGGAGATTATGACGATGAAGAATTACGTCTTTATAGAATTAAATTTATTAGCGAAGTGGCTAATTAAGAAGATTTTAAATAGTATAAAAAAAGAGCCCAAAAAGGCTCTTTTTTTGTTTAGTTGCAAAACATAATTGTTCGTTTAATTGATCTATCTATTGTGATTACAAATATATTGTGACCAGGGCTTTAATAGTATTGTTAATTGATTATAGCTAAGAATAAAATGATAAACGTAGATGAAATTTAAATAAGTGTTATTTGCGGTGATATAATTAAAAAGGTGTATTTAGGAATGTATCTTATAACGAAAAGGAATTTAGAATAAAAAAGATGCTGTACTATTAATACAGCTCTTTGGATTATGAAATACCAAGCCTCATAATGATATTTCAAATTATTCTTAAGCGAAAATATTTTATTTTCTTTATATCAAACGTGTTTTTTTGATGATGTATAAATACGATATAATAAGTGTTATTGATTTATAAATAAGCGTAACTTTGGATCATTCCAAATCAAGAGCAATTGTTATGTTTATTATAAGTGAAGAGTTATTAGTGACGAGGGAAGGGTTAGATTCATCTAAAATTTAAAAGTATTATAGTTCTTGAGTTGATTAATCTTTGGGTTTGATAGATGAAGTGTTACTTCGGTAAACTCAGTGATCGTAAGCTGGATGATTATCATACCTGTAACCTGAGTCTGTCGATGGCTATTTCTATATTTTTAACAATCAAGTATTAACTTAAAAGCGGTCAACCCTATTTAGGGATATACATAGAATCAAAATCTGCAATCGTTATTCTTAATTCTGTATTCGACATTCATAAATAAATAGGATTCACACAACTTTTGGGATTGATCCGTAGCTTTATGATAATACTTTGATAAGATCATTTAGCTTAGTTTTATTTCTAACAGAAACGGAAATTTTGTCTTTATTACTTAAAATAATAGTTTCTTTTTTATAGATCGATTGAATGTGATTGATGTTTATTAGAGTAGAACGATTTGCTCTAAAAAATCCTTTAGGACTTAATAATTCATCGTAATATTTTAAATGTTTAGAAGCAAGATATTTCTCGCCTTTTAAAGTGAAAAAATAAGTGTAATTACTATCCGCTTCACATTTTAAAATATTTTTAGCTTCTAGAGAAATGTGTTGATTTCCTGTATTAATAAGTATTTTAGACTCAGCCAAAAACTCTTTTAATAGTGTATATTTGTGTTTAGAAAAAATGCGCTCATTCAACTTTAAATATCGCTGAATTGTTAATGTAAGCTGAGAAAGATCTATAGGTTTATGCAAAAAGTTGAGATTGTAATATTCCATAGCTTTTGATACATGCTTTTCATAACCAGAGATAAATATAATTTCGAAATCATATTCTACAAGTGTATCCAAGATATCAAAAGCAGTACCGTTATTTAATTCAATATCCATGATAACCAAATCTGGGGAAGATTTAGCTAAATTGATAATAGCTTTTTGAGCTGAATCGTAAATTCCGCCTATATGGATAGAGGGGAATTGTGAATTTAAAAAGGATTGCAAATAGTTTTGTATTGAAGGATCATTTTCAATAATAAAACAAGAAAGTGTATGAGGCATTAGTAATAGATTTAATTACAGGATAAGTATAAAAATAATTTATGAGAAACTGTTTACTGTTGCTGTTTTTTATGTGGATTTGTATTGGTAAATCACAAAATCGAATATATACTCAAGAAGAGATAGATGCATTCGATATGGATCCACCACGATTAACTTTACCAATTATAGCGACATATAAAAAAATGCTGGAAAGTAATCCAAAATTAAAAGGTTGGGTACGATATTATAGAAAACGAGGAACTTATCATTTAAAAGATAAAGGTAAAGAACATATAGATTCAGCCCTTTTTTATTTTGATAAGGCTATTAATTATTATAATAATTTAAAATATAAAGAACCTCTAGAAAAACGAGATTTAAAAGGTATTTATATTAACCCGTGGTGCATTTAGGCAATATTAATTTTAAGATTGTTGATATTTCTTTGAAATAGAAACTTATTGATGTATTGA
>CANDNT010000020.1 GCA_947387485.1 Aquimarina rhabdastrellae | reverse complement strand
GATGACACTGATGACACTGATGACACTGATGACACTGATGACACTGATGACACTGATGACACTGATGACACTGATGATACTGATGATACTGGAAATGATATGTTTACAAATGATTTTTCGTATTTAGATCAAGATTTTGAAATTAAGATAGTTCATGCTCAATTTAATAGAAGAGATAATACTATATTACTTGGTTTCGGTAATACAAGTCCTTTTTTCTTAACAGGAGATGATAAATTAAATCAAGTTGTATTTGGTTTTGATGGAGATCAATTACAAACATTAGAATACAATAATGTAAATGATGTAAATTATTATGAAGTATTATTAGATGCAGAAGTAGCTCCGTTACAAGTATACAATGGTGACCTTATCCTAAATTCTAATACAGCTGATAAATTAGCACAAAGTCTTCACTTTTCAATTAAAACAGTAGATACAGTTAATAAAGAAATTTCAGTAGAGTTTTCATTAACAACTACAGAAGGAGAAACTATTGA
The DNA here is from genome assembly GCA_947387485.1 of Aquimarina rhabdastrellae. Lineage (GTDB taxonomy): Bacteria > Bacteroidota > Bacteroidia > Flavobacteriales > Flavobacteriaceae > Aquimarina. Next base: position 63,603 of record CANDNT010000020.1, on the reverse strand, counting down.
AGGGAATTATTCTGGTTCTTATGAAGAAACAGAAGTAGAATAATAATAACCTTTTTCAGATCCAAACTGGAATTTGAATCAATTTATAAATACATAACACCTATATAACTAATATTTAAATAACTCTCTATGATATTGTATAGTAATATAGGTGTTAATTATAAATCAAGTCTATTACAAAGTTGTTCTTTTTTATTCAAAAGTTTAACAATGAAAAACTCATATTTTCCTCTTTTATTTCCTAAAGAATTAATTCAAGAAATAAATACAGTAGGAGACTTTATTTCCTATGAAGAAGGAAAAACTATTTTTAAAAATAAAAAACGACTAAATCAGAATTATTTTATGTTAAGTGGACTTGTAAAAGTATACTTAAATAAAGATGATAAGAACATGTTTCTTTCTTATCACAATGGTTCGGATTTTAGAATGTTAAATGCTATTTCAACAATATCGAAACACGTTAATACATTTTATTATAATATTTTAAAATCAACAGATTTCCTCATTTTGTCTAATCAACACGTATCTGATTTTTTTTTAAGATATCCAGCTTTTAGAAGTCATGTTTTTGACTGTTATCAAAAAGAATATAAGATTACTCTTGATAAATTAGGATTTCATTTGAACGCTACTTTAAGTGAACATTTATGGAATTATTTAGAAACGAAAGCATCCGTATTAAATACACAAGAAATTCCATACTCTACTACAGAAATAGCAGAAGATTTACAATACTCTAGACAGTCTATAAATAAGGCATTAATTAAGCTTGAAAAAGAAAATAGAATTCAGCGTAGAATAAATATTATAGATATAAATGTCACATAGATAAAACTGTATTAATGATCATTTTTGAAGAGGATGGAATTCCTGATATAAATATAAAAGATACTATTAATTACAGTTTTCTAATTAAAAAGATAAATATCCCCCAATGTATAAGAATATAGTCTATTTATTAATATTAATTTATTCAAGTAATGTGTTCTCTCAAGGAGAGGCTAATAATTGGTATTTTGGAATAAATGGAGGAATAACATTTGATAATGGTATCCCTCAAGTTGTGAATGATGGAGCCTTACAGACTATTGAAGGTGTCTGTACAATTTCAGATAAGGATGGTAATTTATTATTCTATTCAGATGGACGAACTGTTTGGAATAAACGACATAGAGTTATCCAAGATGGCTCAAATTTATTTGGAAACTTTTCAAGTACTCAGTCTTCAATAGGTGTGCCGTATCCAGAAAATAATGATTTGTATTATTTGTTAACGACAGATGCTATAAGTGGTGCAGACAGAGGTTTAAGATATACTCTTTTAGATATGAGTTCAAATGGAGGTTTAGGTTCTATTGTCGAAAAAAACATTTTACTACAAGAGTCTTCTACAGAAAAATTAACAGCTGTAGGTCATGCTAATGGAATTGATTATTGGATTGTAGCACATGAAAGAGAAAATAATGTTTTTAAAAGTTATTTGGTGACCAACGCAGGGATTAGTACAACTCCTGTTGTTAGTTCGATAGGAGCTTCGTATAACTCGAGAGATGAAGTTGGATATTTAAAAATTTCACCAAATGGTAAAAAAATAGCAGCAGCGATTAGTGAGACTTTAGAAATTTTTGATTTTGATATAAGCTCAGGTAGATTAACTAATAATATTCGAATTTCTCTTCCTGCACCTCCAGAAGATACACCTTATGGTATTGAATTTTCACCTAATGGAAGATATCTATATATAACAATTGCAAATGTTACAGATGAGGTCTCATCTATGTATCAATATAATGTGTCTTTAGCAGATGCTGTAATGATAGAAAATTCTCAACAAGAAATAATAAGCGTGACTACATGCACAAATAATCCTGTAATGGGAGCTTTGCAATTAGCACCAGATGGTAATATATATGTGGCTCATACTATTGGGTTTTCTGGATATGATTATTTAGGAGTTATAAGACATTCTAATACATCAAACCCAGAGTATGACTGCCAAGGAATAAACTTAGCTCCAGGGAAGTCAACTTTAGGATTACCAAATTATATTCAATCATTTTTCGTAAGTATTTTGGATGCTGAAAATTTTTGTTTAGGTGAAGAAACTCAATTTATGGCTAATTCAATGGTAACTATTGATGCTATATCATGGGATTTTGGTGATGGAATGATATCTACAGAAATAGCACCAACTCACATATACCAAAACTCTGGTGTATATACTGTAATAGCTTCAATCACATCAGGTGGACGAACTATAGAAGAAGAAATTGAAATTGAGATATATGAAGCCCCTCAAAGTAATACTGTTACAAATTATATATTAGAGGAAAATCCTTTTGATGGGATTGCTGAATTTGATTTGATGACAAAAAATAATGAAATTTTAGGAACTCAATCAGCAACAGAGTTTAATGTAAGTTACTATATAACTCAAGATGATGCAGATAATGCGACGAATTCTTTACCAAATTTATATACGAATATATCAAATCCTCAGACTATTTATGCTAGAATTTCCAATAGTAATAATGTAGAATGTTATGCTATAACTACGTTCTTATTAGAAGTTACTCAAGGAACTTCCATAAGTAATGTTTCTGATTTTTCCATCTGTAGCTTAACGCCTAATACTGCTACTTTTGATCTGGATTCTAAGAATGATGAAGTTCTTGATGGACAAAATCCTGCTGATTTTAATATCTCTTATCATTTATCTCAGGACAATGCTGATAATAATGTTAATCCTTTAACATCGCCTTATCCATATACTGATACTTCCATGCCACTTCCTATCTTTGTACGATTAGAGGCTATTAGTGATCCTACTCAGTTTGATACCACTAGTTTTAATCTTATTGTTTCCCAAGCGCCTACAGTTACCACACCTAACGATATTATAGTTTGTGATGATAATACTAATGATGGGGTGGAATCTTTTGATTTTACAACTACCATTAGTGATATTTTGAATGGGCAAGATCCTAATGTTTTTTCGGTAACGCTCTTTGCTTCGCAAAATGACCTAGATAACAACACTAACTCATTGCCTGCTATATATCAAAATACGCAACCACAACAGCAAATATTTGCTAAAATTGAGAATACTTCTAATCCTAACTGCGTTGAACAAACTTCGTTCATGATTGGTGTTAGTTACTCTCCTTTTTCAGTAAATCCTCAAGATGTTATTGTGTGTAAAGATCCTACTGTTAATAATACTGTAACTATCGATCTTTCTGATTATGTTCTTGAAATTCTAGGTTCTCAAAATCCTGCTGATTTTACTGTCACTTACCATGCTAATGAAAATGATGCTGATGCTGATCAAAATCCACTTCCTGATGCTTTTTCTACTACAAACAACAGGGAACAAATTGTTTACCGCATTGAAAATAATTTAAATACTGATTGCTATATCAATACCACGCTAACGTTGATTGTTAATAATAGTCCTTCTATAGGTACTTTGACCGATGTTATTCTTTGTGATGACAACAATGATGGTACTGTTACTTTTGATCTATCTTCTAAAGATAGTGAAGCATTAGATGGTCAAGACCCTACAGTTTACCAAGTTTTATATTTTGCTTCTCAAACTGATTTAGATAATAATGCTAACGCACTACCTTCTGATTATCAAAACACACAAGCTCAAGAACAAATCTTTGTAAGAATATACCCTATCAATGATGTTGATTGTTTTAATCAATCTTCTTTTAATTTAACAGTTTCTCCTACTCCAATAATTGCTTCGACTTCTTTAGCATTGGATAATTGCGGAACTATGGGAGTAGCTGCTTTTGATTTAATAGAAAATAATGATGACATATTAGGTAATCAATCCGCTACAGCGGTGACTATAACTTATCATACTTCAAGTGATGATGCTATGAATAATACCAATGCTATCGCTGCTCCAGAGAACTATACGAGTCAACAAGATGGAGAAGAAATCTTTATTCGTATAGAAAGCAATACCAATACAGCGTGTTTTGCTACCGATAGTTTTATTTTAAATGTGTTTGAAATTCCTACAGCAGGAATAGTGACTGATTTAGAATTATGCGATGCTAATGCAAATATTATTAACTATGATTTAAGTTTTAGTTTCCCAGAGATTTTAGGAACACAAGATGCGGCTTTATTTGATATCAGTTTTTATACCTCACAAGCAGATGCAGATGCTAGAACAAATGAATTAGACTTAAATCAAGAAACATCAGAAACCAGTACTACAGTTTTTGCACGTATAGAGAATATAGGTAACACTATTTGTTATCAAACCACGTCGTTTAATATCCTAAAAAGAGAATCTCCAGTATTAACTATCGCAGATGAGGTGTTTATTTGTCCTGGAGAAACTTTAACCGTTACTGCCGATGCTGGATATGATGACTATGAATGGTCTACTGGCGAAACTACAGAAAGTATTGATATCACAACTCCAGGAGAATATAGTGTAACTGTAACCGCAAATTACAATGCTATAAACTGTACAACAACCAAAACGTTTATGGTAACTGCATCTATTGTACCTCAGTCCATAGATGTGATTGTAGTGGATTTTAAACCTGCATCACAAAACAATATCAAAGTTATAGCAGCAGGTGATGGGGATTTTGAATACTCTATAGATGGTTCCTCATTTCAGGAAAGCAATGTATTTACCAATGTAGAACCAGGAGATTATACTGCTTTTGTTAGAGATAAAGGACAATGTGTAATTTTATCTAAAGAATTCTATGTCTTGGGTTATCCGCTATTCTTTACACCTAATGGAGATGGATTTAATGAAGTGTGGCAAATTCTTAACCCTGATAGAGAACCTGAAAATAGAATATACATCTTTGATCGTTACGGAAAATTACTGACTAATTTCACACAAGGAGATATTGGTTGGGATGGAACTTATAACGGCAAACAAATGCCTGCTACAGATTATTGGTTTAAAGTAGAACGTATCAACGGACAAACCATTAAAGGTCATTTTACACTTAAGCGATAGATAGAGGCATTATAATAATGCCAAAGTGTTTTTTAAAAGTCATACAAGTATGTATGGCTTTTTTTTATATTAAATAATCATCACTTTAGTTATAATTAATATGTTAAGGATTAATTGGTTGTTAATGTGGGATTTAGGAGTGGTTACTTATTGTAGAAAATAATGAAAAAATCAATAAGATTTTGTTTATAACAAATAGTATTTGTTGGTCTCAAATTAGGGTGAAAACCCTGCAAATTCATTGCAGCACTTTAGTAATGCGAAAAAATCTATATTTTCGGTATGATGAATTCGTATATAAGAAAAGGTTCTCATACCACAAGTCGTTTGAGCTGTCATATAGTTTGGTGCAGCAAGTATCGTTAAAAAGTTTTGAAAGGAGATGTTCAATTTCGATGTAGAGAGTTGCTGATCCAAATATGAGAAGCTGAGGATATTGATATATTGAAAGGAGTTGTAAGTTCTGACCACGTTCATATGCACATAGAATATGCTCCTAAGTTGAGTGTTAGTTATATAGTAAAGCAATTGAAAGGAAGGACATCACGGAAGTTGCAACAAGAGTTCAGACAATTGGGTTATCGTTATTGGGGGAAGCATTTTTGGGCAAGTGGTTATGGAGTGTGGAGTACAGGTAATATTACTGACAAGATGGTCAATGAATATTTGGAGCACCATAGAAAAGATGATAGTGATAATTCCAATTTCATATTGGAATGAGGTATAGGGACTTTAGTCCCTAATAAGATCAAACCTCTGCACTTTTAGTGCAGAGTGGTTTAGTATTTGTATAATATTAAAACGATAAAAAACAGGAGGTCTATCTATTTTAAACCCCCTGTTTTATCCTAAACCTAATTAAACCGTTTACAACGATGATACATTTATCCCAGTAAAACAGACATAGAAATTAAAAAGCAGATAGATTATATGCTCCTGTATAATTACCAATTAAAACTTCACCATCAACTCTTGTTACAGTGAATTCTACTTTTATAGTTTTGGCATTAGTGTCAATTTCTCTAACTTTAAGAGAAAGATCAGAAGCTCTAAGAGTTTCAAATTGATCTCCTGGACTACTAGTGATTTCTGATACACCATTAAAAACTTGCAAAAATCCAATGTTTGCATCTCTTAAGAAACGATAATGCTCAAAATTAGTAATTTCTGTTCCTGATAGTTCATTTAAATTTGGACCAATTTCAGAAGTCGTAAGTGATAATTCACTTAAGGAGGTAGCTCCTGTAGAATAGAAAGAATGAGTGTTACCAAAACTAATTGTTGAGGTAATATCTCCAAAAATAGAACTTCTTTGTTGAATAACCATTACGTTAGCATCGTACTGTTTACCATCGAATTCAAAAGTGTTGTTTTGAGAGTTTTTGCTGTGCTCCGTGACTTCTATAGATTTGTCTAATTGAACAGGCTCATTAAGATCTAAATCACTAGAACATGATGTGATAAAAGCCATACCTAGTATAGCAAATAAACTTAGTGGGAATGATGTTTTCTTCATTATATTATTTTTTAGTTCAATGATCTAAAATATTTCAAAACATAAGAGAATACTATTACATAAATCACCTAGGAACTTTGTTCATATAACTTTAGTTAAAAGAAGATTAGAGGGTATAGACTGATAAAGCTTTGGTGTTTTTAATTTTAAGAGAATAAATTTGAAAACTTAAAAATTAACGATTTAAAATAAACTTTAACAAAACCTTTTATTAGACAATAGATAGTGTATTCTGTACAGAGAAAGTGATATAAAACAGCCTTATTAAAGAACTGTTTATTTAGAAATTTGAATACTATTAAAATTTTAATAAAAAATAATTATAAAAGACAAAAAACTAAAAATAATAGGTCTATAATAATAGAATATATAGAGGATAGTTTTGAAAAATGTAGGGTTTTGAATTTTAGTTTTTTAAGGCTCTATACATGATATTAGAAATAATAGATAAAAATACGCTATTCATAAAAAAGTATTTACTGAACAAGTTACCAATGTGATAAACGTCGTTATATAGTGTTTTCTTTTGATCTAGTTTTATCGAAATAATTAGTAATTAAAAATAAGATAAAATGAAAAAGAAAAACAAAATTACACTTATAACTGGTTTAATGTTAGGCTTGGCTAGCATAGGTTTGCAGGCACAAGGAGGGGGAGTTGGAACTACTTCATCAAGTAGAGATAGAGCTCCTGGTTTTGATTTGGTAAATAGTAGAGAATCGGGTATCTATTTTAGGGCTGATAGTGATAATGATAGAAATCGAGAGTCTTTTAGATTTGTGATTGGAGGTGGAAATGAAAGTAATTTTAATGCCGAGATTAATAGAAAAGGATTTTTGCTGAGAGGCTTGTCTGGATCTGATTATGCAGAATTTGAAAGTAATAGGGGATTAAGAATCACATCTAATTCAGATAAGAACAATGCTGCTGAACCTATCTTATTTAGAGTAGGTAATAATTCTAGCTTTAATGATATAGTAAGAATGTCATTCAATGAGTTTTATGTTTTTAAACGAGCTATATTTGAAGGTGCAGCAACAGTAACAAGGAATTTAATAGTGCATGGACAATTAGGAATAGGAACTAGTATTCCTTCTGAGAAGATTCATATAAATAATGGTAATATTAGAGTTGATGGAGGACAATATCAAAGTCATGGTTCAATAATATTACATCCAGATGTAGATGGAACGGGAGATGATAGTATCGAATTTAGAAATTCATCGAATGAAGAAATGGCAAAAGTCCAAGATGGTGAATTGCGTTTACATAGAAGAGGGACTAAAGGAGGATTGATTAGCTCTAATGCAGAGTTAAAATTTCAACCTGATAATGACGACACAGGAGATGATAGAGTTTTATTTTTAAATCAAAGTGGAGATGTAATGGTGCATATTCAAGATGGCGTGATTACCACAGATCAAGTACAATTAAATGTAACTACCTTCCCAGATTATGTATTTGCTAAAGATTATAAGTTGATGCCACTTAAAGAAGTAGCGCAATACATTAAGACTAATAAACACTTACCTAATATGCCTACTGAGGCAGAAGTAGTAGCAGAAGGAATGAATGTAGGCCAAATCAATACCGTTTTAGTTGAAAAAGTAGAAGAATTGACATTACATACGATCAATCAAGAAGAAAAGATTGAGCAATTGATGAAAAAGATTGAAGCGCTAGAAGCAGCAATGAATAAATAAAAACCCAAAAGAATGTTTGAGTTGTCAGTTTGAGTGATTGTTTCGTTTTTTTAAACGAGACAATTATATCGAGAACATAACATATCAAACATCAATATCCCTTAAGATAAGACGATTAAATTAGTAGGTCTTCTCATTGTTTAAAAAGAAAAAAGCAATGAGTAGGACAACTCTTGTCTTTATGTAAGGAGAATAAAAGTAAAAATATGAAAAAAATATATCAATTTATGGTGTTATTATTACTGGGATGTACTAGTGTAGTAGCACAAGAAAATAATGAGACCTATCTATATAGATTTGTCTGTCAAGATCAAAGTGATGGGACAACTTATGTATTGCATCATAATCTAGAAACAAATGCAGCAGAATTAACCCCTATTTCTAGTGAAGAGTTAAATCATACAGATGGTTTTTTACAATCATTTATACTACAGCCTATAGAAGGTAGAAGAGGAGCTGTACTAATAGCATCAGCAAAGGCACCAAATTATTTTTTAAAAAGAGCAGGAGTTCCTTTTGCTGCTCCAAGAACTGGAGGTGAACCAGTAATGTTTGAGACACTTACTCAAGAAGATGATGTGCGATTATACAGTTGGGAGATCGTATTGCAAGATGAAGAAGATCCAGAAATTATATCTATAGAAGTAGGAGGTCTTAGACAATTTAGACAGTTTGGATTACATACACCAATAGATGGTACAGTACCTGAAGTTACATTTTTTAGAAATACTTCTGGGCAAAGATTAACCAGAGTGATAGATGATGAAACTGTAGCAGGAAGATTTAAGTATAGATTACAAAAAATAAAGAACGTATTCTAAATAACAATATATGAAAAAGAATTATATACGCTATATATTGTTATGGGTTATGACAATATGTATGGGCTTAACTAATATCCATGCCCAAGTAGAAAGACCTCCAGTATTAATGCTTAATGGAGGAAATGGATATACTACTCATTTTGATACCAAAACACAATTAACCTCAGAATTGCTTAATGGAGGAATAGACAGACAAGCTACGATAGAGTTTTGGGTCATGGGATCAAAAGGACCAGAAGATCCAGATGAGACTTATGAACCATGGCGATTATCCAATTTAAAAAAAGGAAGTGATGAGTTTACCGTAATGGGATCAAGAGATCAATTACAATTAACAATAGGAAATGCTGTAATTCCGGATATTGAATTAGCTGCTTCTTCTCGTTTAGAAGATAATGAATGGCATCATATAGCCTTGACTTTTGCTCCTGGTGCTATGCAAACGCAACAAAGCTTACGTATATATATAGATGGTATACAGCAAACAGTAATGCAGTACGAAGCGAGTATTCAACCCGAGTATTTATATTTTACCATAGCAGCTCACGATCAATTGAGTATAGCAGAGTTTAGAGCCTGGAATCGTAGACGAACACAATTGCAAATAGAAGAAAATCGCTTTCGTTCCTTTTTTAATGAAAATGCTACAAACCTAAATACTTTAGCAAATGCAGGATTAGTAATTGCTTATGTAGATAATAGTTTTGTAGAAGCACCATTAAATAATTTACCTCAATTAGAAGCTACAACGTGGACGAATAGAATGACACTAGTAACTAATCCAGTAATACAAACACAAAGTGCACGTGTATCAAGTAGAGTATTTGGAACTAGTGGAGTTCGTTTAGCCGAGTTAACGACTATGGCAGATCATCCTATTTTTGGTTTGGATGATGTATTGTTACAAGCAACAGATGGAAATGGAGCAGATTTTACTGCAGTATCAGGAGGAAGAGATGGGATCACTTTACGATGGCCGCATCTTAGAGATATCACTAGTTATACCATCTCAAGAAGAGATTTAGCAGATCCTAATAGCCTACCTAGTAGAATAGAAACAAAAGAAGTAGCTGCAGATTTTCCAATATCAACTTTTGTATCTTTTTTTGATGACAAGGTGTTACCAAATGAATTGTATGAATATACAGTAACACCAAATCAAGGTGGTAATCCAGGAATAGATAATGGATTAGTCTTTGCAAATGGTGTAGTAGAAGGAGAAATCCAAACTCCTCTTAGTGTTGCTACTCAAAATGCATTAGTAACAGCAGTACCAGAATCAGGAGATACTCCTGGAAGTGCTTTAGAGTTTAGACCCAATACATCTACACCCATAGGGATTAATGATGTAACTATTTTTGAGCAAGCAGCAGGAAGAGGAACAATAGAGTTTTGGTATAGAACCCCAAGTTCTAACGCTGGAGAAAACACGGTATTTAAATTAGATGTAGGAGAAATACGAATTACCAATACAACAATTAGTGTACAATCGTTAAATCCTACAAACCCAGAAAATACAATTACGTATTTAACCACTACAAAACCAGATGATACCGATTGGCATCATTATGCACTTACGTTTAGCCCAGATGGAGGAGCTTTATATATTGATGGAGGAATTGCTCCAACTAATGGCGCAAGGGAGTTTACAGCAAATGTAACTACGACAAATCCATTTGTAGTAGGATTAAATAGAAGTTCTCAATTTTCATTTAATGCAGCTGTAAATAATACCTATCAGTTAGATGAAATCCGTATTTGGAAAGGAAGACGCTCAACAATTGAGATAGGACGATATAAGAATTTGATCATCACAGGAGAAGAAGAGAATTTATTAGCGTATTATCGTTTTGATTTACCAGATGCGACTACTATATACAATCAGGCTTTTACAACTAGAGGAAGATTATCAGGTAGTAGTATAAATAATTTAATACGATTAAGTTCAAGTGATCAGGCACCAATTACCTATGGAGCATATACAGATATGGATGGACGTTATGAGATTACTACTATCAATGCAGGAAGACAAGGTAATGGATTGTCCTACAGAATAACTCCATCAAGACCTAATAGTGATTTTATGCCTGAAAATGTAATACGAGAAATAGAACGATCATTAACACCAGAGGATAAGCAGGCTAATTTTACGGATAATTCGGCATTACCAATTTCAGGACGTATAGTATACCGTGTTCCAGATACAGATAATCCAGCAGAATTGTTTGATATTCCTTCATTACAAGGTACAGGTATAGAGGTAAATGGTAATTTAGTAACGAGTACAGATCCTAATGCACAAGTACGAACTAATGCAGATGGAGTATATGTAATCACAGCTACGCCAGGAAGACGTACTATACGAGTAGCACAAAACATAATTTCAGATTTAGATGATGATAATACAAATGCAGATAAAATAAGTTTGGATTTTGATGGAACCACAGGTTATGTAGAAAGTAGTTCTAATATTGTATTAAATGATACAGATAGCTTTACATGGTCAGGTTTTGTATTACCAGATCTAATAGAAGAAGGAATAGGAGAAACATTTAACCCAATACAAACCATATTACATTGGGGAGCGTTACGATTAGAACTTAGAAATAATGAACATGTATATCTAGTAATTAATGACACAGATATATTAAATGCAACAATAGAGCGTAATTCTAGATATGCCTTTTTTGCTATAAGTGCAGACCCTAATACCAATACGGTAGCATTAAAAGTAAATAATAACTATCGTACTGCATTATACAATGGCTTGATGATTAATGATAAGGTATATCTAGGAGCACAAAATGTAGGTACAGGAACTGAACCTAGAATTAATTTCTCTAGAGCTAATATGGATATTTTAGAATATAGAACAGATGCTTATAGTCCTGGAATATTAGAAGATATTAGAAATGGAGAAGTACTTACAGATGATGATGCGTTGACTTTATCGTATTCTTTTGAACATGAAAGAGGAGAAAGAGCAGTTAATTTAGCTGTAAATGAAGGGTCTGGAGATAATGAATTTTTAATATTACAAGGAGGGGCATTTTTTGATAATATGTCAACTTCAGGATACTTTAGAAGGTTTGAATATAGTTATAGAGCGATAGGAAAAGATGCAGTTGCTCCTTTAATAGATCCTACAAATGATAGTCAATATGTATTTGATGTAATAGAAGCTGTGTCTAGTGTCAATTTTGAAAATACAACAAGAAGATCTTTTGTAGGGAATATTGTAGTACCGTGTAATTATGGAGTAGGAGAATGGACTGGAACAATCACACGTACAGATATTGCTTTTCCTACATATGAAAGAGTAATTGATAGAAGTAACTTTAATGGAGAAAATACGGTTTTTGAAGTACATGATTTGGTACCAGGACAATATACTGTGAGTTTAACAAACGAAGATACAGGAAGACAAGTACAATCTCCAATTTTGGATTTAAGAAGAGGTAATCTAAGTTATGATTTTCAATTTAGAAATCCTATTGAAGTTGAAACTACTTTTTATCAATTAAGAGAAGGAGAATTAGCACAGATCATAGGCGGAACATTAATGATGACCCAAGCACAACTTGATGAGCGATTAGTAACCGCTTCATGTAGTGATGATGATGGGGTTATTTATACAACTCCAGCTGGAGTAGGAATGATATTTACAATTAATGTATTTGAGCGATATGGATCAAATGTTTGTCCGGTAGAAGGCGCAGCGGTAGCTATAGGAGGAAGTATGCTTTCAGGAAACTTAAGTATGGATTCAAATGATTTAGGATTTGCAAACTTTGCAACGACGACTACAAATATCCCAAATTTTATAGCACCATATCTTAATAGTCTTACTGTAGCGGTGTCTCATGAAGGACGAAATAAAAATGCAAACGAAAGAGCATATGTAACAGGTTCGCAACGAGGTAATAATGATTTTACATTAATAGATCCTACTATAGGATATGTATTACATGATCCACCAGGAGATGGAAGTTCAACTACTATTTCAGAGGGAGCTACGTATACGTATTCAAAAACAGTTGAAGGTGGATTTGATACGGCAACTAGTGTTGTAGGTATGCCAGCAGGAATTTCTTTAGAAACATCACAGATCAACTTAGCAGTTGTAGCACCTGCAGGAGCTGGGTTAGCGACAGGGGTGTCTTCAAGGTTTGTAGAGAGTGAAACAGGTTTTTCTATTGGAGGTAATATAAATTCAACCTATAGAAGAACAACAGGAAACGGTAATAGTGTATCAGTATCAAGAAGTATCTCTACTCCTACATTTGATACGTATGTAGGTCAAGATGCAGATGTGTTTATAGGTACTTCACAAGTATTAACTTTTGGTACAGGGCGTACCTTAACGGTGACTAATTGTACTGTAGATATTGATACAGATAGAATGGCGATGACTGCAGATGAAGCTACTCCATTTGCTTTTACAAGACAACAGATAGAAGATGATATTATACCAGATTTACAACGTTTATTTATAGAGCGACATGATGAATTATTTCCTCCTGCAGCAGAAAGTGTAGCAGCAAGAAATACAATTGATTTACAGTTAACTATAGATGGATTTAATTTTGACCCAAGTCCAGCAGATGCAGATGAGGATTTAGTACGATATTTTATAGAAGCTCAAAGATGGCAGGAAATTGTTAAAAGACCGAGTAGAGCAGAGTTTCTAGATCAGTTTAATAGAGGAGCTACTTTTGAGGATACAACTAATAATCTAAGACCTGGAGAAGCCGGTAATGTTCCTGATATAGATAGTGAGTTTTCCTTTTCGTCAGGAACAACAATTACCTATGAATTAACTAGATCTGTAAATAATAGTGAGCAAAACTCAGGAAATGTAAGTGGAGGAGTAGATACACAGTTTACAACAAGGCATAATATACTAGGAGCCACAGTAGGTTTAACCACAAGCTTATCTATTTCAGGGGTAGTAGGTGGTAGTGATGGTACAGAAAATGAAAATACTAGAGTTGATAGTATTACTTTAACAGATGATGACGCAGGAGATAACTTTAATGTAAGAATACGTAGAGATCCAGTCTATGATACGCCTATGTTTTTTACTGCAGCAGGAGATAGTCGTTGTCCTTTTGAATCTGGAACGGTGCCTATTGATGGAGTACAGTTAGTTGTAGACAAAACAGTAGGTTTTGGTACAGGAGATGAATCTATTTTATATACGTTAACCCTACGTAATACAAGAAGATCTGATGCTTTAAATACTAATAATAGATATTTTGTAGGGATTAATGCAGCTAGTAATAATGAAGGAGCACAAATTTTCTTGAACGAATCACCTATTTTTGAACCTACTACACGATCAGAGTTTGTTTTTGGACCAGATCCAAGTTCACCTACAGGTTATACACAAGAAATTACAGCACAACTGCGCATCGCTAGAGGATTAGATGCACCAGAAAATATTTCGTATAAAGATTTAGGAATTCAAATTTTTTCAGAATGTGAGCGAGGGGTATACCAAGCCTATAGAGTAGATGAATATGAAGAAGTTGGTGTAGTACCTTTTCATGAAATATTTTTGACAGCACATTTTAGTGGGGCTTGTATAAATGAGATTGAAGCAGATTTACCAACAGATGATTGGGTAGTAAACGGTAGTGATGATAATGAATTAGATTTTAGATTTAGAATTCCAGAGGTTGTAAATGATGAGATCGATGATGATTTTAAAGTCTTATTAGAATATGCAATACCAGGAAATAACAATTCATTTGTATTAAAAGAATTAACCTTAAATCAGTTAAAAGAGCATATGGACCGTCGTGGAACTGGTTTTGTAGAGTATACAGCAGATGTATCAGCACTAGTTGATGGAATGTATAGATTTAGAATTACCCCATTCTGTGATGATGGTGGTTCAAATATTCCCTCTAGTAGAACGAATCCAACAGCATATGTTACAGGAACAATTACTAGATCTGCACCAAATGTAGTAAGTACGACGCCTACTAGTGGAGGAATATTAGAAAGCGGACAGATTTCGGCTACGTTTAGTAGTGCTATTAATCCAGTTACAGTCAATAGCAGTACGGTATCCTTAAGAGGAATTTTAGGAGGAGTACCAGCGGAATTAAAATCGGGAGAATTTGCAGAAATTTCAGATGAAGTGACGATTCCTCATCAACCAGAATTTAATATTACAGAAGCGTTTACCATAGAAATGTGGGTGAATCCATCGCGATTTCCAAATACAGGAACGGTACCAATTCTTAAAAAAGGAGGAAACTATAAAGTAGAATTAACTTCAGAAGGAAGAATTAGAGTAAATGATCAGGTAACTTCGACGGTTTCCTTATCATCACTTGAGTGGACACATGTAGCGGTAGTTTATGATGGAGTAAATACCATTACCGTATATTATAATGGAGCTTCTGTGGGATCAGGAAACTTTACTACGGGATTAGTAACTAATTCTGAGCCAATTCAAATCGCAGGAGTTAGTAATGAAGACTCGTATGTAGGATTATTAGATGAAGTACGTATATGGACAGAGTTGCGATCACCTTTAGAAATTGTAACAAATATGGATCGTCAGCTTGTAGGAAATGAAGTGAATTTTATGGCGTATTTTGTATTTGATGACAATGCATTAGAAGGAGAAGATGGAGCACCAGATGAAGCTATTAGGGATTTTACGGGACATGCCATAGGAACTACAGCAACTGGATTAACCTTTGTTACAGGTGAAGGAGTAGCAGCACCATTAGATATAACTAGAATGGTTCAAGATTTACAGTTTAATATAGAAGTATCAAATAATGATACCACTGTAAATATTATACCTGTGTTTACGCCTCAAGAAATAGAGGGAGCTAGTTTAACTGCAATGATAACTAATAGAGTAGAAGATCCGTCAGGAAACAGAGTAAGAGGAGCTTCATGGGATTTTGTAGTCAATCGTAATACCTTGGCTTGGAGTCAAAATAATATACGAATTAGACAAGAACAAGGAACCTCTTCTAGAGTAACTACGATAGATTTAGATAATTCAGAAGGAGGAGTAGCAATTACATATCGTTTTGCAAACTTACCAGCATGGTTAAGTGTAGAACAAAGAAATGGTACAGGTACTACAGAAATACAAGCAGGAAATACACAACGTATAGAAGCGTTACAAGTAGAGCGAGATCTAGAATTTGTAGTAGCACCATTCCTTAATCCCGGAATACATACAACTAATGTATTTATAGAAACCTTTAATGCTACAACAGGATTACCTTTAGGAACAGAAGTATTCCAGTTAGAAGTAGATGTATTCTGTACAGCACCAGCATATAGCTCAGGATTTAATTCTGGATTATTTAGAGGAAATATGAGTTTTACAGGAGAATTGTTTATAGAAGGACGAGGTATTCAGTCTATGGACGAAGGAGATATAGTAGCAGCGTATCTTAATAGCGAATTTAGAGGATCTGCTAATGTAGACAGTAATGGATTAGTGAACTTGGCTGTATTTGGTAATACAGGTGAATCAGGTAATTTAAGTTTTAGAATCTGGGATGCATCAGAGTGTACAGAGTATGAGGGAATTGTAGAAGAATACCCATATAGTTTTAGAGGGCGATTCGGATCAAGAATAATTCCTATAAGCTTTACCGTAGGAGAACGTTTGAGTAGAAGGATTCCAATAGTACCAGGATTCCAGGAATTGAGTTTTAATGTAAGAGATAATGCATCATCAAATAAATTATCCATTACTTCAATCACAGGATTAGTTAGTGGAGATGAAATTTCAGATGCAGTTGATGAATCAATTATTGCTACAGTAGATTCAGATGGAACGTATATTTTTACAGATCCAAATACAACAAGTTTAGATGTAAGAAAAGCATATACCATTAGATCTACTCAAACTTCTAATAGTATGATACAAATTCAAGGTATACCAGTACCAGTAGATACTAATATAGCTATAGCAGGTAGTAATGTCTTTAACGGTATAGGGTATTTACCAAATGAATTATTAAGAGTACCAGTAGCGCTTCGATCATTAACCTCTGCGACAACAATGACAACTACAACAATAAGTGAAGGAGATCGCATAGAACGAAGAGGATTGAGTGCAGAATATACTGAAGACGATGGTTGGGTAGGAAATTTAACACATTTAACACCAGGATTAGGATATCTCTATACGGCAACAAATGATGGTATATTAAACTATAGCGGAGTAGCCTCAAATAGTGCTAGTGCTGCAAGACAAGCGAATAGTAATGGAGAAGTTGAAATCTCATACCTAGATAAGGCACATATATTAGGATGGGAAATGAATCCTAATGCCTATGCGCGATTCATGTATATGACAGCGGTAGTAGATGCAGCGCAATTAGATGCTTCTAGAGAATATACTATTGCAGCATTTATAGGAGATGAAGTAAGAGGTGTAGCCAAACCACAACTAATTGATGGACAATATCACTATTTTATGGGGATAGGAGCCAATGAGAGTGCAGAGGTTATATTTAAATTATTTGATGGAGAGAAAGTAGTTACATTAGATAATGAAGAAGCTTTTGATCATACAGTATTATTAGGAGCAATGAAAGCACCTTATGTGTTGAGTTACACCCCTGATAATGAAGCTGAAGAAGTAGTATTAAATGGTGTATTAGGGTTGAGTTTAGGACAAAATATACCTAATCCTATGACCGATGCTACACAGATTAGTTATAGTATTCCAGAAGATGGACATGTAGACATTAGTTTATATAATGTATTAGGACAAAAGTTATACACCTTTGTATCAGATACGGTAAAAGGAAATGTATTACATACTGTTGATTGGAATGGTATTACAGAAGAACATGTATTATCAAGTGGTATCTATGTATATAAACTGAATTACGAAGGTCAAGAACTACAACGTAAGTTGGTAATTGAATAATTAAGTTTTTGATAGATTTTGACCAGATAAAGCCTCTCTAATTTTAGAGAGGCTTTATTTATTATGTCAAATAGAAAAATTAAAGGATAATCAATCCCTTTGATTTACTAAGAATTAGCTCCGCATCATTTTCTAAAAAGTTCGATATTTGCCCTGTATTCAGTACTGAAAGGGAAGGATCATTAGAGATATGATCTTTCCCTTTTTTATTTTTACTAGTATTCTTTGAGATAGAATAAATAAATCTTTTTTAAGAATATAAATTAAAGGACTGTCTCTTTTTCGGAGCCAAAGAAAATGAGGAAGAGAAGGGTTTAATGAAAATACTTTAGGATTTCGTTTATTTTTTTTAGGTTATCTTGTTTCCTGATTTCTAATACTTTTTTTCCATAATCTGTTTTAAAAGAATGTGTCCTTAAAAAATCTGCATTTGTTTTGTGCCATTCGATATCAGACATTTTTAAATCACAAAATAGTTCCCATTCTCTTCTTAAAAACAATTTTTTATAAAAGAAATTAGGCGTACTAATATGCATTAAATCTGCATCACATAGTATTTGTTCGTATTCGTTCTTTGGGGTTTGAGGCATTTTTGTGGCGTCAATTAAATTGCAGATTATTTCGATTTTGTTTTGATCAAACTTATGCTTTTCTAAAAAGCGAGTAGCTATTTTTTTACTAGCTTCTTCATGACCAGTATAAACTTCAGAAAATCCAGTATCGTGAAACCAAGCAGCAATTTGTATCATTTCTGTATGATTATCGCTTATATTTTGCCATTTTGAAATCTCTTTTACATTTTCGACTACTTCTCTAGTATGATTTAAATTATGAAAAGCATATAATCGACATCTTGACTTCTTAAGTAATTCTGAGCAGTATTGAGCTGTTTTAACTATCATATCCTTTTGAAATTTTTTGAATAAATCAAAGATTTAAAAACTTATATATAACGCATTGTAATGATATGTTCTAGAGTAGATTGTGGTTTTTTTTTGAATTGTATAAGAGTTGAATTAATTAAACTAATAAGATACTTTACTAAGCGGCATTAAGATTATTTTTGAAAGTTTTGAGGAATTAAAGCATTAGAATTATGATCTAATTTGTCAATCTCTTTTTTTAAATAAACAATCAACCTTTCATAAGCCATTATATGTGCTACTGTGATATCATGATTTGTAGAAAACTGATCATCTGTAAAAAAATGAAAAGAATCAGGGAAGAGCCTTATATCAGCTTTTCCCTTTATAAAATATTCTTCATTAAAAATAAAAGCTCTTTTCTCATAATAACTATAAAAATCTTGATGCTCATTAAAGTAAACATACAATGATTGTATATAATTATTAAGATATTGTATTTGTATTCTATTAATACTTTTAGGACGTTCACTTTCAATATTAAACAGTTTTGTATAATAAATTAACCAACTGTGAATTTTGGGTTTAATAACTCTGAAGAACTCCATCCCTTGTTTGTTATTTTTAAATCCATCATTGTTGATATGTATAGTTGTAAGAACGTCTGATGAAATTTGAATACCTTTTTCTGCTCGATCTATAGTATCATGAATTTTATTTTCAATAGCTTCAATTGATAAAGTTAAATCAAACAGAATCTTTTCATAGTTTTTCAATTTTTAAACGATTTTCACTTAAACTTAAGCGCTAGGATTAATTCAAAATCATTTTTGATGACATTATCTCCAAGATTGTCAAAGAATGACCCAGAACCATATTTAATTCCGAATGCGGTTCTATCAATTTTTACAGTAGCCTTAAATAAACCATCGACAATTTGTGCAGGAAAAGAGATCGTATTAGTTACATCTTTTATTGTCATATCTCCTTTGATCATATAGTTATTTGCTTGTTTGTTAATAGATGTAATAACAAACTTTGATTCAGGATAAGTTTTTGTATCAAAAAAGTCATCATCTTTTAAATGATTAGCTAGATCATCTCTATCATCATGTCCTTCTTCTCCATCACCTTCCTCTTCTTCTTCCTCTTCATCATCATTGTCTTGCATTAATTCTGTAGCTCTGATAGAGTTCATATCAGCTATAAAACTACCACCAGTTAGCTCATCGTTGTCAAAATTTAATTTCCCTTGTTTAAGTGAAATAGCTCCTGTATGATTACCCAGTAGTTTGTATCCTTTCCAGATAATTGTGCTTTTTGCTATATCAACAGTTTCTACAGTATTATATGTTAATTGTATTTGAGGGGTTTCTGTAGTTACTTTTTCAATTTGTTTTTCATTTTTGCAAGCTATAATTGCAAAAAATAAGAGTATAAATGATAATGTTTGTGTTACTTGTTTTTTCATTTTGTTATTTATTTTATGTGCTAAAAATTATTCGTTTAAACTTTCGGATTGGCTATGCCTTACTATTAAACCAGTCATGACAGAGGATAGAACTAATCGTATTTCATCATTAATATCGTTGCTTATCCAGACTCTACCACTATTAAGTAATGAAGTTGCCCCAATAGCCTTATCATTTTGAATAAATTCATATCCATTTACATCAATGTTTATCCAATTGGCTTGTCCTTTTATTTTTTTTACAGCTCGTATAGTTATCTTTTCAGCTTTATTGTTTTGATTGACTATAAGACCAGAAGTAATACCCTCTAATGAGTTACCATCGGGTTCATAAACAATAAAGTCCCAATTGATAGTTTCATTTTTGATACTCCCAGCAAAATAGTCTTCGCGTTTTAGGGTAATCGCAAAGAAGTCATTAATCAAAGGAATTTCTGTAGCGCTAAATTTTCCGATACAAAGTACATTTGCACTCTTTCCAGATGGAATGCTTTGAGTGTAGTTTAACTTTTCTTTTGCGCCTTTAAAGCTAATTGCAAACGGAAAATTATATCCTAAGTTCCATCCTCTTTTAACTTTAGAAGTTGTATACCCGCCATACCTAATAGTTTGGTTAAAGTGCCAGCCTTGTCGTCCTTTAACGTCATATACAGTGGTGTTTTGATTTAAGTTTTCTGATAAAACTAAATCTGGAGTCTTACATGAAAAGACTACTATTAATAGTACTAAGTGGAGTAATAGTTTTTGTATTCTATTTTTCATTTTTAAGATATTCTTTTTACAAATCATCATTGTCATCGTCATACTCTTCATCATTTTTATTTTCTTTAAAATCTTTAAATCGATACGTGAATGTTAGATTAAATTGTCTTTCAAACCTTTGGTATTCTGAATAAGATTGAAAAGTTGTATTAAACGCATCTCGACGTCTTACTCTTGAATTAAATAGATCTGAAGCATTTAAGTTAATAGCGCCGCGACCGTTAAAAAGTTCTTTGTTTATAGATACATTGGTTACAAAAATATCTCGTCTTGTTGTGTTAACTTCTTTAAAAGGAGCATCATATTGAATAGCAATTTGTAAATCAATATCTTTAGGAATTTTTATTTTAGAAGATAGACGTGTAAACCAACTTGATGACGAAGTATTTAAAGATTGGGTTTGAGTGATGAGGTTTGTTGGATTTATAGGATCCAAAATAGTATTTTCAAAGCTTCCGTTTTGTTTAAAATGATACCAATTAAAAGTACCATTGATATGTAGCCAGTTTATAGGACGGAATAAAGAAGATAATTCTATACCAAACCTGTTTTCGTCTCCTATATTTAAAGGTCTTGTAATTAAAATAGGAATATTATTATCTGATACGAGACCAGAATTTGTTGTTATTCTTTGAACGATATCTTCAGAGTATTGAAAATACCCAGTGGTTTCAAGAGAAATAGTATTCCAGTTTTTTAAATAACCTAATTCAAATAAATTAGTGAAAATAGGATCTAAATCTGGATTTCCAGAGAATAGATTTAAATCATCTGAAAAACCTGAAAATGGATTTAACTCTCTAAAATCTGGTCTTCGTATTCTTCTACCATAACTAGCTTTCAGTTCGCTACTTTCTGTGAACTCATATCCTAAATGAAATGAAGGAAAGAGATTGCTATAGTTTTTATTAAAGTTAATAGCAGAAGTAAATTGTAGAACATCAATATTAGTCTGTTCTAAACGCAATCCTGTAAGTACATTGAATTTTCCAAACACATTTGCATATTGTATGTAAAGTGCACTAATATTCTCGTCATAATCCATTCGATTACTAAGATTGGTATTTAGTTCCCAAACATTAGCAGTCGTATTAAATTCTTCTACCGTAGAATTATATTTTATTGTACGAAAGTTACCTCTCAATCCTGCTTCAAATTGCCCGTTTTCTGAGAATGGAAATATATAATCGGCTTGCAATAATAAGTTTCGTTGCTTTTCATTGGTACCTGTCCTATCTCGTTCATCAGGGAAATTACCAAAAGTGTAAGTGTCATTAAAAGTTGCAGTTTCTATTTCGGTATTAGAATCATATTTAGCTTCGACTACTAATAGATGTTCTTCTGCCTCATCAAAAACCGATTTATAAGTCAAAGTATATTCGTCGCTATTGTCTTTTTCTAACTCATTTTCGTCTCGTAATCGAGTACTAATTAATGTATGATCTCTATCAAAAGTATCAAATATTAAAGTACCATTATTGTCATTGTCTTCGGCTGCATAAAGCCCCATAAAAGTTAAGGTGTTTTTATCATTAAAATAATAATCAGCACCAAGAGCAATAGTATACTCGGGACCACCACGGATGATATCTTGTTTTTGATTTAAAAAACCTGTAGTAACTCCTGTTGTTTCATCAAAGTAGGTGGTATTTACTAATTGATTTCCGGGGCGTTTTGCATAATTAAAACTAGCATTTGTAAAAACATTAAAGTTTTTTGTTCTATAATTGAGATTAGTGGTGATACCATAATTTTCTGGAGTACCTACTATGGCTTGAACAGAACCATTAAAACCTAAAGCTTTTCCTTTTTTAAGAATAATATTGATAATACCAGAGGCTCCTTCTGCATCATATCGGGCAGATGGATTTGTAATAACTTCTATAGATTCTATGGCGTTTGATGATAGGCGCTCTAAGCCTTGAGTATTACTAATGCCTATTAACCCAGAAGGCTTTCCATTTACCAGAATACGTATATTGCTATTCCCTCTAAGGGTTATATTTCCGTCTACAGAAACTGCTACAGATGGGACATTATTTAAGGCTTGTAATGCATTAGAACTTTGAGCTGTTAAGTCTTGACTGATGTTATATATTTTTTTGTCAAGTTTTGTTTCAAACAATTTTTTTTCACCTTTTACTATTACTTCAGAGAGTTGTTCGGTATCTTCAATGAGATATAGTTGTCCCAGATCGATATCTTTAAGTATGTGTTGATTGTTGAGTACAATAGGCTTAAAACCAATAAACTCAACTTTAATAGTATAAATTCCAGTTTCTACTTCAAATGAGAATTCTCCATTTTCACTTGATATGCCGCCGTATTTTGGGGATTGTTCTCCGATAGAAGTAAAAGAAACGGTAGCATAGCCTAATGGCATCGAGGTTGCCTTTTCGAGTACTTGTCCTTTTACTGTAAATTTAGCCTTACCATATACCAATGAGACACTAAAAAATAGGATGTAAAAAATAAATCTAGTTACTTTCATTATTCATTTTTATTAAGGAGTTATTGTCTTTAGCGAGAAAGCCATAACATTTTTTCTTATTGTTTGTACTAATGGGGGTTAAATTTTTTAATAAAGTATGAGGGATTCTTGAGGTATCTTTATGTTTTATTATAAGTGTAAAAGGAATCTTATTATGGAGTTGTTCTTGAATTTCGTCTAATTGAATTGCTTCTATTTTTCCTTTTGAATAGAATTGTCCTGAATAACTCTTTTTTCTGTAATGAAATAGTGGTGTTGCTAAATCCTGTGTGTTTTGAACAAATTGCTTATCTGAATTTGCATAGAATGCTACTTGATTTGTTATATACAGATAACCATATCCTCCTAAAGCAATTAGGGGCAATGATAAAGCTATGATAAGAGCACTTTTTTTATTTTTAAATTCTTTCCACCAAAAAATAATAAGTAATGCCAATGGAACCATAACAGGCATTATATAAGGATGAATTAAACTCTTTGAAGTTGTAAAGAATAAAGGTGTCCATAATAACCAAAGAATTAAGAAACTTGTCCATTTATTTTTAAGCACAAACTTTTTATTCTTAATGATTTTGACAATAGCAAATTGAATCCAAGGTAGAGCAAATAATAGTAAGAAGATCCAAATCATTCCGATAGGTTGTGATTTAGGAAATCCATATTTATCACCACTCCAATTGGAATCAAAAAAACGTTTAAAATGTTCGCCAATAATAAAGTAATCTATAAAACCAGGAGATTGTTTTTCTGTTAGATAATACCAAGGTAGTGCTAATAGGATAACAATGAAAACGCCAGTAGTCCAAGGAAATAAAACCCAAGCTCGTTTAAAATATTTATTAATCCATGTCCATAAAAATAAAGGAGGAATTGTAAGAATTAATACAAGAGGGCCTTTAGCTAATAATCCTAAAGCAATTCCGATAAAAAATAAATATTTCCAGTACCAATAGCGATTTCCAGACATCGTTTCCCAAAATGAAAGCATGATAAGGGTTATACTAAATGTTAGTGCCGTATCTGTAGATACAACACCTGCATGTAAAAAGAATTGAGGTATTGTGAATAGAACTAATGCTGGTAACCAAAAGGATAGGTTTTGTCTTTTGGCATATTTTCCAGTCATTAGTGCTATAAGTACTGAAAGCAGAAAATAAGGTAGTCTAGCAGAAAATTCATTGATTCCGAAAAGCTTAAAGCTAATTGCTGAAAGCCAGGTGGACAGAGGGGGTTTTGCCCAAAAAGGAATACCATAATCTATCTGAAGAACTATCCAGTTATTGGTTTCTACCATTAACCGGGCTATTTCTGCATAACGAGCTTCAGTTTTATCCATTAACGGAACTATACCGTTTAAAAATAGCCTGAAAGCTAGTAATAAAATAACTACAATGACTATACAGTTATATTGATTATATGTTTTAAACGATAGTTTCACTTAAGATTTCTTGTGTTTTATTAATTTCTTTAATCGTGTAAATCCTTTTAATCATTAGTAATTCAAACCAAATTTTAAAGAAATAGAAGAGACTTACTTTTGAGTGATTTTTATCAATCCATGAACGTAATGGTATTTCTTTTGAGATTCTGATTAGACCTTGTTTTCCATAAATGTTTTGGATTCTGTGAAAAATTTCTACATCAAATAGCCATGCAGAGACAAATTTTTGTTGAAAAATTTCGTGTGCTAACAGATTAGAAAAAATCTTGCAACCACATTGTGTATCATAAACGGGTAGCTTTAACTGTTTGGATATTAGAGTTGCTATAAAACGACCAATAAAAAATCTATATGATTTTCTTCTAATAAATGAATCTAGTTTTCTGATTCTTGATCCAAAAACAAAAGATGTTGTAGTATCAATATTTTTGCTGATTTCGTAACATTCTTCAAGAGAAGTAGAGAGGTCAGCATCTAGATAAGCTATTTTACTATAATTGATATTTTTATTACAAAATTGAAATCCAGTTAATACTGCTGTAGCCTTACCAAGATTCTTTTTGTGTTCAATTATTTTTACATTTTTATGAGATGAAAGTTCTATATTATGTAATAATTTTTTTGTTTGATCTGTAGATCCATCATTAACAAAACACAGCATAACATCTTTATGCATGTTTAAAAAATCAAAGTATTTTTTTAGAGTTATTCTTTTCTCCTCGTTAAATGCTGGGATTACTATCACTAACTCAAAATATTTTTTCATGCCTATTAAATTTTAATCTTTAAGTAATTTTCTTTATTCACAGGCATTAAAATGTATAAGGGGAATTAGTTAAGAGAGATTGGCTATTAAAAAAAGGGATTAGTGTACTATGATATTTTTTATATGATACCATAGTAAAAACTTGACCTAAAGAGAGGCCTTTGTGGAAACCTATTTTATTAGTTTTATTTTTACAACTATTAGTGACCGCTTTAGATGTTTTCTTATTTGTAATAAGGAATAGTTTTATAAAATCCATTTGTGAAATTTTTACATTAATAACTCATGGTTTTGGTCTGAGTTATCAAGTATTTTCATTCAAATGTATAGCCGCTAAAGAAAATCAAAAAATGAAGAAGGTTCTACATGAGTATTAAAGACATATTACATGTGTTTTAGGTTGTAAATAGCTGTTTTTTAATGTCTTTCGTAGTGTTTTTTATAAGTGTTTTTGAAGTTCAAAATGCGTATTTTGAACTTTTTAAGAGAAAAGAATAATAAAACTAAGAGGGAGAGGTTAATGATTTTTTATACTGACTTGGTGTTATACCATGTATTTTTTTGAAGGTAGTATTAAACGAAGATTTGGATTTAAATCCTACTTCATTGGCAATACCCATAATGGTATAATTAGCGTATTTATCATTTTGTAGATAAGTAACGAATTCTTCTACTCTGCGTTTGTTTATAAAATCTTGAAAGTTAGATTTTATGTGTATGTTTAATATTTCAGAAAGGTGTTGTCTAGGTATTCCCATTCTTTTTGCCACCTGATTAACCGTAATAGAATTATCCATAAAGAGTTTCTCTTCATCCATGAGTCTAAGGAATTCTTTAATATAAGTATGAACCTTATGTTCATTTAGACTAGATGTTTTATATTTTTTAAGTTCTCTATTAGGTAATACTGTTTTGGGAGAAACTACTAACTTAAATAATATGATGTAAAGTAATAAAGCAGATAAACCAATAATTCCATAACTTTCTAAGAAAGGTATAGCGTCGTGTTCCCCAGTAAAATAATACGGAACAGAATCAACTAGATACACAATAAAATATGGAACAATAAAGAATAACATCCATTGTTCTTTTTTATTTTTCTTAATATCAAGGATTATAAATGATAAATAAAATAGCATTATAGTTGTTATAATCCCTTCAGAAATAACAAAAACAGCATTGTTTTTGATACCAGGAGTATTCTCAAAAGACTGGAGTATTACATAAATAAAATAAGGTATAAAAAGTAACAAATCTTTTATTTGAAACGTATTGTTGTTAGAGTTGTGGTATCTAATTAGTAAATAGAAAAGTGTAATTATTAATGGAGAATGGAAGAAGTACCAATTGGCTTCAGGTTGTATTAAATTAAAGTCATCATCTCCTATAATATGAAGCAGTAGTGATGCGATGGTTACAAATAATAACCAGAAATTAAGACGTTTATAATTATCCTTTTTGGCAAAAAGAACAATTAGTAGAAAAACACCTTGAATTAGAGCTATAATTTGAATTGTTGTTAACATAAATAATCACCTGCTACTATTAGTATAAGGGCTAAAATACTATAAAAAATAGTTTGAATAGTTTTAATAAAAAAATGAATTTAGAAGTAGTAGATGATTTGTTGAAAATTTATGGCAATATAAATGTTAAACTAATGGTAATTTTTTTACGACACTTATCATAGTGTTGTAGAATACAACTGACTTTTATATATTGGTATATCGCAGTAAAATAAAATGGTTTTGTTTTACCTATAGAAGAAAATTTTTGGCAAGCTTAAGTTATAATAATAAGGTCATAGTTTTTGAAAATAATCAGGTATAAATGACCATAATACGTATAGTTATTACTTCAAAAGTTCAAAATACGTATTTTGAACTTACATCATATTACTTTTTTATGATCGTTATTTTTTTGTTTTTGAGTGTGTTGTCTTTTTGAAAAAGAATAATAGGTCTATAATACTCATATCGAACCATAATCCTTTTTACCTTCTTTTTACCGAATATACATTTGTGCGATAATTCTTAATCATCCAAGAAAAATGAGCATGATCAAGATGAAAAAGTCAAAATCTTGAGTAAGATAAATAAACATTCACAATAACATTCATTACAGATGGGGTTTTTAAAGTATCATTTGACGAAATAGACAATAAATCTCTTCTATATTATTTAAAAAAAGATAATATAATAGCTAATATGAATGCTTTTAAAAATAAAAAAGCAAAAATTGCAATATCTTCTTTAACAAGCTGTGAGGTAATTTGGGTAGAGAGTAAGGAGTTAAGTAATTTAGAAAAGTTCCACAATATGAATGTTAATAAGATGATGACCATGTATTATCATTTTATAAGTCAAAAATTATTAGAAAATATTTCTAACTTTTTCAGATTAGATTTTAAAACTAAACTGATTTGTTATCTTAAAGATCAAGTTGAGATTTTGAATACTAATAAGATAGACCTTTCAAGAACAGAAATGTATTCAGATTTAGGAATGTCTAGGGTGACACTTTATAAGCTGTTGAAAAATCTAGAAGAAGAAAGAAAGCTCATTATACGTATAGGATATATTGAAATTATGCCTAGTTTAATGACTTTTAAAAAGCCAAAATAACTTTAGTATAAAAATAATAAAACTTTAAACTATAGGTACATTATCAATTATATCTATAGTTGTTTAAAAAGCATAAAAACAAACCCCATTATTCATTAATATAACAATGAATAATGGGGTTTGTTTTTTTAGAGAAATAGTACTGTAGCATCATAGCCTCTATATTCATAACTTTTGAATGATTTTTATTAACAATAAAAGGCTATGCAAATCTAGATGAGTTATCATAGATGACACCTCTTTTTTATAAAACAATAGTATTTAAACTACAAATTCACAGTTGTTATAGAAGAATTAAAATCTAATAATTAGTAAAAACTGTGATATCAAAAAAGAATAAAGAAGTAAAGAAATGTTAAAAAATAAAAAAATACACTTTTAACAAAATAGAAGATTAGAACAAGAAAAATATAACGTATTTGTTTATAGTTGTTTGACTTGTTTACTGATAAACAGGGTGACTAGAAATACAATGTGATTGCTTTTTTATCGTGATTTCGATCATTAAAAAAATAATGGTTTTTAAAGAGATTTGAACTTTCAAATTAAAATATAATGTAAAATCTAAAAAATCATGAAAAGAAAAACTATTAAAATTTTATCGTGTATAGTATTAGGGTTGGGGGCCTTCACTGCCCGTGCTCAAAGCTTTGACTTATTAGTAAACAGTGGTAGATCTGTATTGCTTAGAGCTGATGCAGATACTTCATCACCTGGAGTAGAAGGATTCTTTTTTGAGATGGGAAGTCAAACTGCTTTTACGATAAATAGAAATGTGACTACAGTTAGAAATAGATTCTCAGTTCATCAAGCTAGTGAGTTTTCTGGAAAAGCAACATTAAATGGTGGTCTTGAAGTAACCAATAGCGCAACACTAAATGGGAGTCTTAATGTAGCAGGTATGACAACATTAAGTGGTGGACTTGAACTAGCGAGTAGATCTATATTTAACGCTGATCTTATCGCAAATAACTTTATAGGAATAGGAACTAATAGACCTCAAGAAAGAGTTCATGTGCATTCAGGAAATATTAGAGTAGATAGTGGTCAATATCAAAGTTGGGGACCTGTAGTTTTACGTGCAGATGTAGATAATAACGGAGATGATTCTATTGAGTTTAGAAATTCATCAAATGAAGAAATGGTTATTATACAAGATGGAAATATTGATTTATTGATAAGAGGTAACCATGGAGGAGGAGAAATTAGATCTAATGGGGCATTAAAGTTTAAACCTGAGGCAGATAATAATGGTACGAACGATGTTATTGCTTTTTATAATGGAGAAGATCAAGTAATGGTACGTATACAAGATGGAGTGATTACAGCAGATCAAGTGCGATTAAATGTAACCTCATTTCCAGATTATGTCTTTGCAAAAGATTATGATTTACTTCCATTAGAAGAAGTGGATATGTATATACAAAAATATAAGCATTTACCTAAAATGCCAACTGAAGCGCATGTGGTGAAAAATGGTATGAATGTTTCAAAAATCAATTCATTATTGGTAGAGAAAGTCGAAGAATTAACACTTTACACCATAAAACAAGAAAAAGAACTTAAAGGACTTAGAGTACTTAAAAATGAAGTTCAGCAAATGAAAGAAATTATTGAACAATTAAAAGAAAAAATTAGCAAATAAGTTCTTCCTTAAGTTTAATAATAGCTATCCAAACACCTTATTAAAGATTCACTACAATTATTATTAAGCTAATATCAAATCATATAGAATAAAATGTATTGCTGTAAAGGCAAGGAGATGTGATTATATCTTTCCTTATATAAATAAAGTCGATTTTTAAAGAAGATACCAAGTTTTGATAAGCTAGTATTATTAATAGCAAAGGAATTTAATCTCTAAAAACTGTCTGTACTAAGTTAAATATAGCTTTTGGGAATAGCTGTAGGTATTCGATATAGTTTTAAAAGAAAAACAATAAAAAATGTTTAATAAATAAAAGAAGGAAATGAAAAAAATTTTAATTGCAATTGGAATTGTATTTTGTATGCAAGAAGCAGAAGCTCAATTTAGACCCGCTATTGGAGCACATTATTATTATTCGTTGGACTCAAATCAAGGAGTTTACATTAGATCAAATTTGGATAATGTAAATCTAGATGGAGGTCCCGAAAATATTAGATTTCAGGTAGGTGAGGATAGAGCTCAATCATATCCTGGAGGTGGAAATTATACGAATAGATATGTTGCAGAAATTAATAAAACAGGGATTGATTTTCTTAGTGGAACAAAAATCAATTTTTTATTACAACCTTTCTCAGAAATAAATACTTCTGGAAGGTTGACTTTTATTGCGGATTCTGACAATGGAGGTAATAATGGAGCTCATGCAGCTGATGATTTTAGATTTAAAATAGGGACATCAGAAAAATTACTTATCCAGAGGACTTTAACGACATTAAAAACTAACACAGAATTTCAAGGTAATGTGGGGTTAGGAACAAGTAGCCCACAAGAAAGAATTCATGTGTATGCAGGAAATGTTAGAGTAGATAATGGTCAATATCAAAGTTGGGGACCTTTAGTTTTACATGCAGATGTAGATAATTCTGGAGATGATTCTATTGAGTTTAGAAATTCATCAAATGAAGAAATGGTTATTATACAAGACGGAAATATTGATTTATTGATAAGAGGTAATCATGGCGGAGGAGAAATTAGATCTAATGGACCATTAAAGTTTAAACCTGAGGCAGATAATAATGGTACAAACGATGTTATTGCTTTTTATAATGGAGAAAATCAAGAAATGGTGCGTATGCAAGATGGAGTGATTACAACAGATCAAGTACGATTAAATGTAACATCTTTTCCAGATTATGTATTTGCAAAAGATTATGATTTAATGCCACTTAAAGAAGTTGCAACTTATATCAAAGCAAATAAACATTTACCTCATATGCCTACAGAAGCACAAGTGATAGCAGAAGGGATGAATATAGGACAAATCAATACCATTCTGGTAGAGAAAGTCGAAGAGTTGACATTGCATACGATCAATCAAGAAGAAAAGATTGAACAATTAATGAAAAAAATTGAAGCTTTAGAAGCTGCAATGAATAAATAAAAATCCAACAAAAATGTTTGAGTTGTTAGTTTGAGTGATTTTATAAAGCGAAGCGACATAAAATTGTACCGAAAACAATAACGTATCAAACATCAATATCCCTTTAGATATAAGACTATTAGATTAGTATGTTCTCTCATTGTTAAAAAAAAATTAAACAATGAACAGGATACCTTTTGTCTTTATCTAAGGTAAATAAAAACAAAAAAATGAAAAAAATATATCAATTTATGGTGATATTACTACTAGGGATTTCTAGTGTGGTAGCACAAGAAAATGACACCTATTTGTATCGATTTATTAGTGTTAAAGGAGATGAAGGTTCTCCTAATTCGACACAAGTACTTTCTCATGATGTAAAACAAAATGTAGCAGTATTAAGAGATATCACGAGAAGAACTCTAGACGAAAATAAAGATTATGGAGATACTTTTATCATCATTCCGATAGAAGAGAAGCCTGGAGAAGTATTGATTGCTTCAGCAAAAAAACCAGAGTATTTATTAAAGAGAGGTAATTTAATTCTATCAGGAGAAAGACAAGAACTTGTGACTTTTGAAAAAAATAATAATGCAAAAAATAACAATGCATTTAGATGGCATATTGTATTACAAAAAGAAGGCAATATAAATGCAGAAAATGATGCTAATATTGTTTCTATACAAAGTTCTGTAGTAAGAAGGTTTTATATCAGAAGTACACATAATCGTGTTTTTGGAAGTTTTAGAGGAGGTCGTGTTGAATTTTTACTCGAAAGAGGTAGAAATACAGATAATACTTCCATTAATGGAACCTTAGAAAGAAGAGAAGTTAATGATGATTATCGTTTTGTAATGCAGCGAATTACAAATACTTTTTAAAAAATAAAGCATATGAAAAAAATAAAAACACAATTATTGTATTTATGGATGCTATGCTTTAGCCTTTTAGCCATAGCACAAGACGATGTAGCACCGCGACCTTATGTAGCACAGTTATTAGCAGATGGAGGGTATAAATCGTATTATGATACCCAAACACGATTGCAAACAAACCTTATTAATGCAGGTAAAGCAGGAGAAGGAACACTAGAGTTTTGGGTACGATTAGAAAAAGAAAATGGAAATCCATTTGAAAAGTTTGAACTTACAAATTTATTAGATGGGAGTAACGAGTTTAAAGTAGGAGTAACCCCTACAACTATTAGTATTACTAATGGTAATGTTGTAATTCCAGAGATTAGTTTATCTGGTAATGCCGTATTAGAAAATGATACGTGGTATCATTTTGGATTAGTTTTTGAAACTGGGAATCGATTTAGTATTTATATTGATGGGGTTCGTAGAGTTTCATTACAAAACTTTACGGTATCTGCAGAAGATTTATATATCACTGCAGGGCGGACAGATCATATGCTTCTAGCCGAATATAGAGCGTGGAACCGAGCCAGAACTAAAGCGCAATTAGAAGATAACAGATTTCGTACGCTGTTTAATGCTAGTGAGGTTATGCTTAGAGATTTTAATCGTTTAGGGTTAGTAATAGCTTATGTAGAAGCAGATGAGGATGTGTCGGTAGCAAATTTTCCACAATTAAAAGAAGCGAGATGGTATAATGCATTAAGTACGGTAGAGAATCCTACAGAAGCCATTCCGTTATTATCCTATTCAAGCATACGTACCAAAGTAAGAAGAGATCAAGGGGAAACACAATTTGCTCATGTTAATACTATGGCAGATCATCCTATATTTAATTTAGATGCTATTTTATTACAAGCAAGTGATGGAAATGGTGCGGATATTAGAATCGATGGAACACATAGTGTGCGTTTACGTTGGCCTCATGTAGCTGGAGCAACTTCGTATGAGGTTAGAAGAAGAGAACTTGGAGGAGGTGCTGAATCTAGCGTAGTAAGTGATATAGAGATAACTCCAGAAGAAATAGCGAGAACAAATGTATCAGAGTTTTTTGAAGAGTTTGATTCAGGAATAGTGCCAGGACATATCTATGAATACACGGTGATAGGAACTATGAATGATGGAGAAACTATAGAAGGAATAGATACAGGGTTTGTATTCCATAATGGAGAAGTAAACGGTAGAGTCGTAACCGAAGGGCAAAGCGGAGTACAAGGTGTAAAAGTTGAAGCCGTATTAAATGATGGAACTATTGCACAACCTAATAATAGTGTACTATATGTAAGAGGCAGTGGCGCTCCAATATTTATCAATAATGTGCAGGTATTTGAAGAAGCAAGAGGAGTAGCTACAATAGAATTTTGGTATAAAACACCAACGAGTAGTACAGATGTTAATACTGTATTTAAATTAGATACAGGAGAGATTCGAATCAATAAGGATAAGATTCAGGTGTATTTAGGTAGTGCTGTATATTTAGAAGCACCTATTAAAGGAGATGCTACAGACTGGCATCATTATGCCTTATCAGTAAGCCCTACAGGAGGAGCATTATATGTTGATGGTGGGTTAGCACCAGATTTAGAGAACTCAAGAAGAGCAGATGCTATAACGACAACACCTTTTATAGTGGGATTAAATCGAGTATCTCAATTTTCTTTTAATCATGAGGTACATAATAACTATTTATTAGATGAACTGCGTATCTGGAAAACAACACGTACTCCAGAAGAAGTTTTTACGTATAAAGACCTTATCTTAGGAGCAGATGATACTAATTTAATAGCATATTATCGTTTTGATTTGACAGGAGATCATGAGATTTATAATCAAGCAATAGGTACTAGAGGAAGATTAGTAGGAAGATCATCAAGTGCATTTACAACACAAGATAATGATATTCCACCAATTACATATGGAGTGGTAACAGATCAAAACGGGAATTATAGCTTTGCTACATTACCAGGAGGTTTAACTACAGATAGTGATTATGGGTATACATTTACACCAAGTTTACCTAATCGTGAATTTAGTCCAGAGACTAGATTTAAGCAAGTTGCAGAACAATTAACATTTACAGAAGCTGAGAGTAGTATCGATCAATTTGTAGATATCTCGACTTTTGAGATTCAAGGAAGAGTACAATATATAATTGATAATGGAAATGGAGAGACAGTGTATCCTGTATTAACAGGTACTGCTATAGAAGTAAATGGAGGTGTATTAAGAAATAATGAGACAGGAGAAGCTATAGGAACTAATTCAAATGGATCGTTTAGATTTGATAGCCCACAAGGAAGGCAAACATTCTCTATTCATCCAACGATATTGCAAAGCACACATATAAATGCAAATGAGAATGACCAACAAAATGAGACCAGTATTTTCTTTGAAGGAACAACAGGATATGCAGCGTTAAAAGAATCCCTTGTTACTACTGAAAATCAATTGACATGGACTGGGTTTTATAGAAGAACAATCGATAATGACCCAAATGCAACTGTAAGAACTACGCAAACTATATTACATCATGGAAGTTTAAAAGTTCAGTTGATAGATGAGGCAGTATTTTCGGTACGTTTAAATGATCAAGAAGTAAAGCAAGTAACTTTACCAGGAATAGAAGAAAATGATTTTGAGTTTTTTGCTGTAGCTATAAATGAAGCCGATAATAGTATACGTGTACTTTTTGATGGGAATTATGATGTGATCCCTTTACCATCAGGTGTAGGAACTTTAGATTTTAATACCAAAGCTTATTTGGGAGCAACTCATATAGAAAATGCATCAGCAGAAACTGATTCAAAAACAGATTTTTATGCAGGACATATTGATGAATTAGAATATCGTATAGGAGCATACTCAGAAGCCTTGTTAAGAATGATTGCTGATGGAGATAATATTGCAGAAGATAATAATGATGATGTATCGAGCGGATTAAGTCTAAGATATACCTTTGAACATAGTAAGAATAGTTTTAGAGCAGTAAATACGATTGTAGAAGAAGGGGCAACGAATAATAATTATTTCGGAGTTTTTGGAGATGCAAGCTTTGATGATAGTGCAAGAGCTCCCTTACAGCGTAATGTTCATTTTGAATATATAGCCTCAAATGAACGATATAACCCAGAAGGAGATACGTATACACTCAATGTAGATGAAGCGATTACAGAATTAGACTTTGTAAATTTAACTAGACATAGTTTAATAGGGAATATCGTGATTCCTTGTGATAACAATGTAGGAGAATGGACAGGAACGATTACAAGAGCCGATGTTAGAGAACCGTCATTTGTTCGTACTATTAGCGCTGCTAACTTTAATGATGAGTTAAAAGTATTTACAGTAAATGGATTAATTCCAGGAACCTATGAACTATCATTGACAAGTACACAAAATCCAACATATACAGTAAATACTACCGTAGATTTACGACAAGGAAACGCTATTGAAGATGTTGAGTATCGTAATGAAATGCAAGTAGAAACTAGGTTTTATAAGTTAAGCGATACTCAAAATGATCAAGGAGAAACGGAATTAGGAGATGAAATAGTAATAGATCCTAGTTGTACTAATCGTTATGTATTTAAACAATTTGATCAAATAGTAGCAGTAACTACTGTATTTGAAGAATATAATGGTGTACGTTGTACACTAGAAGATATTACAGTTAATATTAATGGAGATTTAATTAGAGGGTTAGGTGATGGTATTCAAAAAGTAATTACTAATAAAATGGGGAATGCTATATTACAATTTGAAGTTAATAGCGCTAATTTTATAGTAGCTGCGGATCCATCAGAAAGCTTTTTGCGTAATTTTACTGCAACGGCACAACGAGGGATTTCCAGTGCTAGAGAAACAAAGACATTTACTACAGCTGCAATAGTGACGGGAGTACAACAAGGAAATGCAGATTTTACATTAACTAATCCTACTATACTCCATGTATTACATGATCCGCCAGGAGATAATAGTACCGCAACCTTACATGAAGGAACTTCATTCTCTACGGCATATACCTTTTCTGAAGGAACAGATATCACAGCATCTGCGTTTATAGGAGCTGGACTTGATTTTCAAGTAAAAATGTCTACTGGAACGTTTGTAGGAGTAGGAGCTGGAGCTACATTAGAAATAGAAAATACAGTAGTAGGAAGTGTTGTTGATCTAGCAGCGACAGCAGAAGCTAGTTTTTCATATCGAAATACAGGAGGAAATGGAAGAAGTGTGACTGTAAATAGAAGTATAACAACACCTTCTTTTGATACTTATGTAGGTCAAGATGCAGATGTTTTTATAGGAACTACAGATGTGGTTTCTGTAAGTACAGGAAATGAAATTAAGATAGAGAGTTGTCGAGTGGTAAAAGAGCAAACTAGAGTCCCTGCTATCACAGAACAAACCCCTTTTGTTATAACACAACAACAGATTTTAGATGTGATCATTCCTGGTTTAGAAAAAGAGATAGCAAATCAAACCGAAGGTTTAAATATAAATGATCTAAAAAGCCAAGTCCAAATATGGAAAGACCATGTAGCTAATAATAAGAAAAAGAGAGACAATCTAGTATATAAGATTCAAAGCGATCAAGTTCTAGAAAGGGATAGAACAACGTATCAAGACTTAATTAATAATGTTAGAGTACTTGAAGATAAAGAAAACGAAATCCCAGCAACACTTAATAATTTAGATCAGTTTACAAGATTAGGACAAAGTGGGTTTGTATTTAGTGCAGGACCAACAGTTAATTATTCTTTTACTAGAACTATAACAGAAGATAATGGTTCTAACTTTGGAGGTGGAGCAGGAGCAGGATTTAGTGGAAGTTATACCAATAATATTGCAGGAGGAACGTTCTCTTATGGAGCTAGTGCTAAAGTGATAGGAACACGAACAAATACAGAAAATAATAGCTTTAGTAATGCTGTAACAGAGAGTTTTACCTTTAATGATGATGATGATGGAGATCAATTCTTTACAGCAGTTGTTCCAGATCCAGAATTTGGATCCCCTATGTTTGGAGTCTATTCAGGACGTAGTATGTGTCCATTTGAAGCAGGTACTCAACCACGTCAAGCAGTAGAAATCAGAATAGATAATGCCACAGGGTTTAACGGAGGAAATGATTTTATAGAATATGAACTGACCTTACGTAATACACAGTTAGCAGAAGATAATACCCGTAAAGTGTATTATGTACAATTGATAAATTCTTCAAATTTAAATGGAGCTCAAGTAGAAGTAGGAGGAGTAGATCTTAATAGTGTAGCAGGGAATCGAGCATCATTTTCTTTTGGACTAGATGAGAATTCTCCAGTAGGAGTTCAACAAGAATTAGATGCACCAGTTCGTATGGTAGTAAAGCGTAATCCTGCTGATGCTGGTCAAAATGTTAAATACGAAGATATACGATTACGTTTCTTTGCAGACTGTGAACAAGGAGGAGAAGGATTCTTATATCAATCCTATCGTCAAGATGAATATCGATTAATAGGAGCAGGAGCAAATGCACCAGAGACTTTTAATAGTGGTATAAGACCAGTACAAGAGATTACTTTTACAGCCGAT
Source organism: Aquimarina rhabdastrellae (assembly GCA_947387485.1). Lineage (GTDB taxonomy): Bacteria > Bacteroidota > Bacteroidia > Flavobacteriales > Flavobacteriaceae > Aquimarina. The sequence goes on along the minus strand of CANDNT010000020.1, from coordinate 25,649 downwards.
TTTAGCGCGCCTTGTGTAGATAATACTGAAGTAGCAAAACCTATCAAAGATTGGGTGATTAACAATAATAGCAATAATCAGTTGGATTTTAGGTTTAGAATTCCAGGATTATTAGATATTATAGGAGAAATTCCAGAGGGTACAGAGCCAGAAGATTTTGTAGAGACTAGTGATTTTCAGGTAGCGATAGAATATGCTATAACAGGAAATAATACAGGAATAGAATTAGTAACTCTAGACGCGGCAGTGCTAAGAGCAAATTTACAAACAGATGGATTTGTGACATATACTGCAGAGATGGATTTAGCTAATGGAGATTATAGCGTACGTTTAGTACCTATATGTGATCCGCTGAGTAATAACCCGAATGCAAGAAATAATCCTACAGAGTTTATTTCAGGAACTATTAACAAAACAGCAGCCGTTTTAGTGAGTACAAATCCAGCAAATAATGGGATTTATACTTCGGGATCAATTTCGGCAACGTTCTCAGGGCCTATAAACCCAGCAACAGTTAATTTAAATTCTGTAGCCTTAAGAGGAATCTTAGGAGGATTACCAAGAGCGCTGGTTTCTGCAGAATTAAGAACACCAGAAGTAGAAGTTGAAATTCCACATCGTCCTGTATTTAATGCGCCAGAAGCTTTTACAGTAGAGATGTGGGTTAATCCTAGTGCTATTCCATCAGAAACAGCAGTGCCAATCTTACAAAAAGGGAATAATTATAAGGTAGCATTAACACCATCAGGACATATAGAGATCAACGATCAGGTACGTTCTACTCAAACAATTCAGCCATCAATATGGACACATGTTGCAGCAGTATATGATGGTAGCAATGCTATACAGATCTATTTTAATGGAGAACCAGTAGGCTCAGGATCATATACTATAGGAGTTACTAATACAGCATCTATAATGATTTCTCCAGAAGTAGGAGGACAATCTTATGTAGGAGGTATCGATGATGTACGTATATGGACAGATGCAAGAACACCAATAGAGATAGTACAAAACCTAGATGGTCAATTGCTAGGAAACGAGACTGATTTGGTAGCATACTTTGTATTAGATAATATTGCCTTAGAAGTTGATGGTATTCAAGAAGTTGTTAGAGATTATACAGGAAATGCAAGAGCTACAACCAAAGTTGGAGAGATTTTCCATGATGATAGCGGTGAAGCCGCACCACTTGACGTAAGTAGAATGGTAACAAGCTTAGAATTTGAACACAATGTGTCTTCCGGCGGAACAGTACTTAATATTAGACCATTAAGTTCATTGGCAAATCTAGAAGGAGCGCGATTAACATTGCTGATAACAGATGGAGGATTAAGAGATGTTACAGATAATAATATAGAAGGTGCTTCAAGAAGTTTTATTGTCAACTTAAATGCAATACGATGGAGTCAAAATGATGTTGATCGTACACAAATAGAAGGACAAGAACTGATTATAGATGATGTTGATTTTGATAATAGCCAAGGTGGAATTCCAGTAGAATATCGCTTTAGACGATTACCTGTATGGTTATCGGTAAGAGAGAATAATGGAGGAACTATTAGAAATATAAGAGCTGATAGAGATAGATTATCGCTTGCAGCTCAAGCTACAGAACGTAATTTAGAATTTGTAGTAGCACCGTTTTTAACGCCAGGAATGCATAATACAACAGTATATGCAGAGGTATTTGATAATTCATCAAATCCGACGACTACAGGGAAATCTTTAGGAATAGAAAGTTTTACACTAGAGATTACTACCAATTGTGTGGTACCAGATTATGATAATGGATTTGATGCTAGGGATTTCTTAGGGTCTACTGATTTCACGAGTCGTTTAATGATCGGTGGAGAGCAATCTACAGATATAAACGATATTGTAGCGGCATATATAGATGGAGAGTTTAGAGGATCAACAAATGTAAATTCAAGAGGGTTAGTAGAATTATCTGTATTTGGTGATAGAAGTGACAATGGAAAGAGACTAAGTTTTAGAGTCTGGAATGCTTCAGAATGTACAGAGTATGAGAATATTGTTGAACGCTATGATTTTGACTTTAGAGGAAATATAGGTAATCAAACTGTGCCTGTAACTTTTACTGTAGGGAGTACGCTAACTCGTAGAATTGTGGTGAGTGGTAGAAACTTTGATATCAGTTTTAATGTAAGTGATAATCCTATGGTACATACGTTATCATTAGATGCTATAGAAGGATTATCTGCAGGAGCTAAATTGATAGATGCAGAGACGCTAGATGATTTAAACCCGATAGCTATAGCAGATGCCAATGGAATATTGATAGCGCAAGGAAGTTATCCAAATACTATAGATATACGTAAATCATATGTATTACAGCGATCAAGCAGAGATCAAATAACCTTAATAGTATCAGGAGCTCCAGTAGATGTTAATACGAATATAGCTTTAAAGGGTGATGCAGAAGGAGATGGAAATATAACAGAGAAAGAACTTACAGCAGTAGCCTTTCTACCAAGTGAATTACAACGACCAGCTTTTGCATTACGATCATTGACATCATCATCAAGAATAAGTATAGGTGATCGTATAGAAGGTAGAGGACTTAGAGCAGAATATACAGCAGAAGATGGTTGGGTAGGAGCTTTGACGCATTTATTACCAGGACATGGATATACAATGGATGTAACAAATGCAATGACATTAAACTACAGTGGATTAATAGATAGAGCAAGCGAAGCTTCAAAAATGAGTGAAGCAAGTTTATCAACTATAGATGCAGCAACACAATTAAACTGGAAAGTAGATCGAGGAGATTACTTAAGGTTTATGTATATGACAGCGGTAGTAAATGCAGCACAATTAGATACCTCAAAAGAGTATATGATAGCAGCATTTGCAGGAGAAGAGCTACGAGGAGTATCAAAAACACAATTAGTAAAAGGTAAATATCACTACTTTATCGGTATAGGAGGTAGCTCATCAAATGAAGAGATTACATTCAAGTTATTTGATGGAGAGAAGATAGTGACTTTGGATAATGTAGAGGATTTTGATACCTCAGTATCATTAGGTACGATGAAAACACCATATGTGTTAAATTATACGCCTAATAGCGAAACTGAAGAAGTAGTGTTAAACGGTGTATTAGGATTAAGTTTAGGACAAAATATACCTAACCCTATGACCGATGTTACACAGATTAGTTATAGTATCCCAGAAGACGGACATGTAAACATTAGCTTATATAATGTATTAGGACAAAAAGTATACACTTTTGTATCAGATATAGTAAAAGGGAATGTATTACATACTGTTGATTGGAATGGTATTGCAGAAAAACATGTGTTATCAAGTGGTATCTATGTATATAAACTAAATTATGAAGGTCAAGAATTACAACGTAAGTTGGTAATTGAATAATTAAATTTTTGATAGATTTTGACCAGATAAAGCCTCTCTAATTTTAGAGAGGCTTTATTATTTATAAAAGGAAAGAAGAAACTCTTCTTTATGATGAGGGATAATGCGTATGTAGTTAGATAAGTAAGGGTTTTGATGTACTTGCACTAAAAAAAAAATGCAGGTAAGAAGTCAAGGTTTTGAGAACTATATAGTGATGAACAACATATTTTAAAAATGAAAAGAATAGTAATAACTTTTGCTATAGCATTGATTTGTGGAAAAGAAGTTAAGGCACAAAATAATTTAAGTAAGTTAAGCATAGGGTTAACCACTAGTATTGAAGAAAATCTAAGTAGTGAACGAATTAATTTTGATCGACATGGTGAATATGCAACTCATTATGATAAAACTAATTATAGAATTGGAGTTAGTTTAGCTTATGCGTTAAAAGAAAATCTTTCGATAATAACAGCAGTTGAATATTCTAATAAAGACTTTAAAGGAAGATTCTTTTGTGAAACCTGTAATACACTTTTTCCATCAGAATTTATGAATATAGATTATCGATTTATAGAGATACCGATAACATTAAGATATTATATGTTACCAGGTAAAATTTGATTATTTATAGAGGGAGGTATGAATAATTTTTTTGCATTAAATAATGATACAGTTGAAAATACCTATGCACTAGGAATTAAGTTAGGAAGCGGAATAGCACACAATATAAGTGAAAAAATAGCAAATCAATTAGGCGTAAATTATTATAACGGAATAACAAATTTTTATAAAGAATCAGATTTTAAAATTAAGACAATTACTTTTGGACTAGGAGTAATAAAGAAGTTATAAGTAGTTGGAATTTAATAGGTAACTTAATAATGTGTTTGGGGTATGAAAAAGACAAGGAATAATATAATTACAGAAGAAAAGTTTGAGTTTCTAAATGGTTATGGTAAAGAAAGTATCTTTTTAAGACGTGCATACTATGAAGAAATATGTGCAATCATTACTGATTTTTTTGAAGAAGAACTAATAATGAATGATTTTCATGAGTACTTTGTGAATTTCTTAAATACTTTAGAAGATCATGATGATGTAATGTTTATTAATGTAGAAATGCCGTTTTATTGGGCAATATGTATTATTCAAAATAAAAGAACCTGTGATCATTTGATTAATGGTAAAACAGATGATGATTATGTAAAGTGGTGGAGAGAAGTTTACTATAAGAAAACTGAGATTTCAGATCATTTAATTGAAACAGTTAATAAAGATGAATAGTGAATTAATTACATTTTTAGATTAAAATAAAAAAATATGAGATATATCATACCTATAATAGTGATGCTATTAGCTATTTCTTGCCAACAACCACAGTGCTTATCAGAAAAAGATATCGTTGTAGTAAAGAAAGAAGTAGCACAATTAAGGCAATGGCTTAATACAAATGATGAAGTTGCAATTATGAAAAAAGTAAGCTCAGAAATTCGCAATACATATACAGATGCTAGAATACTGGATATATTAAAAGAAGCCTTTAAGGTAACAGAAGTGGATTATGATTATAATAAAGATGAACAACAATGTGGAAGCATAAACGTGTCTTTTAATTCTTTTGAAATTATAGCTATTGATGAGGGATTTCATAGAGCAGAACATACTATAATGATAACGTTCAGTTTTAAAGATGAACAAATTTTAATTACAAATTTTGGTTTTGCAGGTTAAGATGAAATATGTAGAAATAATTTTCGTGTTGTTACTTCTAATGTATAGTTCTTGTAAAAAAGAGAATCAAGAGGTTAAAAAACAAGAAGAAAGATTAGAACAGAAAAAAGAAGTAGATATTAATGCAACTCATATAGTTCAGGCAATTAAAGGGACAAGATTAAAAGAAAAACCATCTCAAGAAGCAAAAACTATAGCGTTACTTCCTTGTTTAGCGACGGTAGAAGTTTTACAAATAACTACTATGGATACCCTTAACATAGAAAGTAAAGAAATAAGAGGAGAATGGCTAAAAGTAAAAACAAAACAAGGAGAAGGGTATGTTTTTGATCATTTTCTTATAGAAAATCAAGAATATTCAGCATTATTACAGGATTTTAAAAACTTATTTCCAGAAATTGATAATGACCCAAAGGTTAGTTTTTTTAGCGGTAAGGTAGACTTAGATACCATAACAAAACAACGACTCTCAAAGAAAAAACTGCCAGAGTTTTTACAGGTATTGTATCAGGATAGAGCAATTGTTGATAAACTATATTATTATGGTAAAACAAAACTAAATAATATATACACAGCATATATTCTTATAAAAAATATAGAGGTAGATCTAGGCGATAATACACAAGATATAGATACTCCATTTACACTAGTTTTAGTCAACGAAAAAACAAATAAAATAAAGAGAATTATACCTATAGCTTCTAGAAATTATCTTGATATGAGTTATGATGGTTTAGAGAGTTGGATTATCGATCTAGACGGTAATGGCACAAAAGAGATTATACAACATAATTGTATATTAAGTTTTGCAGATGGGGATGAAGAAGTAATGTTTGATGGGGAATATGTTTCGCTATTAAAAAAAGAACAAAAAATTATAGAATTTGTAGACTCAGAAATCATAGAACGTACTAAAGAAGATTTTAATGCCTTTGATTATGAGCAGTTAATACCTAAAACCTGTCCCATTTTATAATAAAAACAATGCTAAAAGTATTCTGTTTATATCGATTAAATAAGGATAAATTTTTATTAATACGAGCCAATCGACCTAGTTATAATAACGCAAATCAAAATCAAGAAAATAAGGCAGAAGAAATTCTAAGAAACAAGATAGCACTATTACTTAAAAAATATGTAGAACATAAACATGAGTATGTAAAACCAAAGCTTATAGGAGAACTACAAGGGTTACCAGAAGGAGTTGTTCTATATGAAAAGTATGGAATGATGAATTTACAACAATTGAGATATGCAACTACAATATATTCAGGTTTTATCTTTCTGTCGATAGCAAGAAATGAAGAAGAATTTATGGCAATCATAAGTGAAGACGATTTTGCAGACAATGGGTTGACTCAAGAAGATCTTAAGTTACCTTCAATAACTATGGCGTCGGTTGATTTTATTACAGAAAATGATTTCGATCTATCGTCAATCGAGGGGGCTTATAATAATGATTTAAGAGAATAAGAATAATTATTTTCCTCAACTATAATCCTAAAAAATCAAAATGAAATTTTTAAAAAGATTATTTTCATCAAAACATAAAAACTCAACACAAAAAAATAAAATAGGAGTTGATACTCAAGAATATTTTGATGAACGATATACAGAAGAGCAAGAAAATCACTCCATCATAGATGGTAGCTTAAAAATGATAACAAGCTATTTTATAGATAATAAAATAGACAAAAAAGTTAAAACCCTGATTAATCATCCTCTTAATCTAGATCAGGTAGTAGATGATGGTATGGGATTTCAGCTGTATTGTAAAGCATTTGAGATGGAAGACACTATGATAATAGGGATGTTGGCTACTGCATTCAGTGAATTTATGAAAACAAGTTTTGATTTTAAATCATATAGAGATCATGAACCAGAATATCCATTGCGTTCAATGACTTTGAAATATAATAAAAATGGAATTGTGTTGTCGTTATACCCTTATGAATATGCTTTAAAAGTATTGAATTATGAGGCAACGTTTGAACAGTTGTATACCAAAGTCAAAACCCATCTAGAAAATATGCCTAATGTAGATAAACTAATATCTAAAATGGAAGAAGAGTAGATTCAATTTCTATTTCATAAGAAGTCATAAATAAGATTAGAATGAATTTTGAAGAGTATTATATTGATAAGGATTTGCAAACATTAGATGATACTTTATTTAAAATACTGGGCGTATATCGCAAGGGGTATATCAAATATAAAATAGCAATAAAAGAAGCATTTTCTTCATATTATCATGTATGCATGGGCAGAAAATGGTTTTGTAATGGTCATGGAACATATAAGCAAATAAGTACTCTTGAGATAGCATTAAACTATACACAAAAAACTAAAGATGATGAGGTTTTGTTTTTTGATACGAATGAAAAAGAAGAAGTGATAGGTTTTTTTAAAAGAGATGATAACAGTTATTTTAATAAACTAGAATATCCAAAAGTTGTAATTTGCAAAGAAGCTTCAGTATATCCTGATGCGTTAATAGCAAATAATAAATATTATGTTATAGAAGAAAAATTAGACCTTTATAGAGTTATTGGAGAAAATAAAAAAATAAGGTGGTATCCTAAAGATTGTTTTAAATCCCTTTAGACGAGCAAAGATAAAATAAGTATATTACTGCTTTAAAAGAAAAAAACTACTACTATGAAAAGAACAGATGAAGCAGTGATAGTAATAGAAACCTTTACGTTACCGATAGCAAAAGTATGGAACGCTATTAGTGAACTAGAAGAGATGAAAGTATGGTTTTTTGAAAATATACCTACATTTGAAGCAAAAGAAGGGTTTGAAACAACGTTTACTATTCAAGTAGAAGATAGAATATACCCTCATGTATGGAAACTCACAAAAGTAATTCCATTACAAAACATAACTTATGATTGGAGATATGAGGGATATAATGGAGTTTCTATTGTTACTTTCGATTTAATCGAAATTGAACATCAAACAACACTAACCGTAACAGCTACAGTTATAGAAGACTTTGCAGATGATATTCCAGAATTTAAAAGAGAAAGCTGTCTAGCTGGATGGAATTATTTTATAAAAAACAGATTAAAAGAATATTTAAATACTACTAAATAATAGATCGAATAATTTTATAGCGGATATTTTTGTCTTTTATAAAAACACTTCTTACCTTTGAAGCGTAAATCAAAGATATGTTTTCAAAATCGTGTGAATATGGATTAAGAGCAGCTATTTTTATAGCAGAGCAATCTAGTATGGAAAACAAGGTTGGGCTCAAAGTTATTGCAAAAGCAATAGACTCTCCTGAAGCATTTACGGCCAAAGTTTTACAATCTCTCACAAAAAATAACATAGTAACTTCTATTAAGGGACCCTATGGTGGATTTATGATTGAAGAATCTAGATTAAAGAAAATTAAATTAAGTGATATTGTAAGTGTATTAGATGGTGATAGTATTTATACAGGTTGCGGTTTAGGACTAAAGCAATGTGATGAAAATTCACCATGTCCCTTGCATTATAAATTTATAGAAATTAGAGAACGATTAAGAGAGATGCTTGAAGGAAACACGCTATATGATATCTTGTATACAGATGAAGTGAAGAATACCTTCTGGTTAAAACGATAATATTTTTTTGATTATATAAAGGATAAAAAGATCTTTTTATATTTTATAGAAACAACATAAAATTGAAAATAGAGATGAACATTAATAAGGACACATTAGTAAGCGATGTTGTAGCTTATAATTATAAGACAGCTACAATTTTTAAAGATTACCATATAGATTTTTGTTGTAACGGAAATCGAAGCTTAACTCAGGTTTCGCTAGAGAAAGCAATTGAAGTGAACGAATTGATTGCAGAAATTGTAATGATGGATGAACATAAAAGCGAAGCAGAAGATTATCAAAACTGGTCGTTAGAACATATCGTAGATCATATTTATAACAACCATCATTTATATGTAGAAAAGCAGATTCCAGAGATCATGTATTATTTAGATAAAATAGCTAATGTACATGGAGAAAAACATCCTGAATTAGTAGAAATAAAGACATTATTTAAAGAATGTTCGGGCGATTTGGCAATGCATATGAAAAAAGAGGAACTCATTTTGTTTCCATTTATAAAAAAACTTGCAAAAGCAAAAAATAATAAAGAAGCACTAGTTCAACCACCTTTTGGAACCGTGCAAAATCCAATAGCAATGATGCACGAGGAACACGATAATGAAGGAGAACGATTTAGAAAAATTGCAAAATTATCTAATAATTATACGCCACCACAAGATGCTTGTAATTCTTACAAAGTAGCATTTGCACTCTTAAAAGAATTTGAAGAAGATCTCCACAAGCACATTCATTTAGAAAATAACATTCTGTTTAAAAACGCCATAAAAACCGAAACCGAACTAAATAATTTATAATAATGAAGAAAATTTGGATAGGATTTATAAGTGTAGTAGTACTATCATTTATCACATTGATATGGGTAGGAACCGAAATTTATCAAACACAACCCCCAATACCCGAAGCTGTAGTTGTAGCAGAAACTAATGAAGTAGTATATACTAAACAAGATATACAAGAAGGGCAAAATATATGGGAATCGATAGGAGGGATGGAAGTAGGATCTATATGGGGACATGGAAGCTATGTTGCGCCAGACTGGACTGCTGATTGGATACATAAAGAAGCCGTATTTTTATTAGATTTTTGGGCAAAAAAAGAATATAACACAAGTTATAACGAATTAAATAATGAGCAACAAGCAGCCTTAAAAGCGAGATTGGTTAAAGATATAAGAACCAATACGTATGATGCGTCAACTAAAAAAGTAACTATATCTGCTGCACGCTTAAAAGCGATTCAAGAAAATGTAATTCATTATTCGACGATATTTGCCGATGGACATGAAGAATATGCAATTCCCAAAGGAGCTTTAACAGATAAAGAAAAACTAGGTAAATTCAATGCGTTTTTATTTTGGACTTCTTGGGCAGCATCGACTAATAGACCAGATCAAGAATATACGTATACCTCAAATTGGCCTCATGAGCCATTGATTGAAAATACGATAACAGCAGACTCTCAGATATGGTCAGGATTTTCGATTATCTTATTATTACTGTTTATCGGGATATTGGCATACTATTACATAAGAAATCATGAAAAAGGAGAAGCTGTTACTAATCCCGAAGTCGATCCATTAAAAAAACTAGTACTATTTAGATCTCAAAAAGCAGTATTAAAATATTTTTTAATCATCTCATTATTAATTGTATTACAGATTGTATTAGGGATTATTACAGTACACTATACGGTAGAAGGGCAAGCCTTTTTTGGATTTAATTTATCAGAATTTTTACCATACTCAGTTAGTAGAACGTGGCATACACAATTAGCAGTATTCTGGATAGCAGCAACATGGTTAGCTACAGGACTATTCTTAGCACCTATGATTAGTGGTAAAGAAATGAAATACCAGGTATTCGGAATCAATTTCTTATTTGTAGCGCTTTTGATTATTGTATTGGGATCTATGCTAGGAGAATGGTTAGGTATTCACCAATTTTTAGATTTAACAACCAATTTCTTCTTTGGACATCAAGGATATGAGTATATGGATTTAGGTAGATTCTGGCAAATCCTTTTAGGAGTAGGACTTATTTTATGGATGATAATGGTAGGTAGACATGTATTGTTTGCGATAAAGAAAAAAGATGAAGCAAAGCATTTGTTAACTATACTGTTAGTGGCTGTAATGGCAATAGGAATGTTCTTTTTCTCTGGATTGATGTATGGAGAAAATAGCTCTTTACCTGTAATCAATTACTGGAGATGGTGGCTGGTTCACTTATGGGTAGAAGGATTTTTTGAAGTATTTGCTACTGTAGTAATAGCGTATATCTTTTCAAGAATGAAGATAATTTCTATGAAAACAGCAGGAAAAGCATCAATAGCTTCGGCAAGTATCTTTTTGGCAGGAGGAATTATAGGAACACTACATCACTTGTATTATTCAGGAACACCTGTACAAGCGATAGCATTAGGAGCTACATTTAGTGCATTAGAAGTCGTACCACTTACCTTAATGGGATTTGAAATTAGAGAACATTGGAATTTACTTAAAGTCAATCAATGGATTCAGCGATACAAATGGCCTATATTTTTCTTTATCGCAGTAGCATTCTGGAATATGATAGGAGCAGGAGTATTTGGATTCCTTATTAATCCACCGATTGCACTGTATTATATTCAAGGATTAAATACTACAGCAGTACATGCACATACAGCACTTTTTGGAGTATATGGAATGTTAGGTATGGGGTTCATCCTTATTTGTTTACGCTTATATTCTGACCGATTATGGAATGAAAAACTAGTAAAAAGAGCATTTTGGTTCTTAAATATAGGATTGATATTAATGGTAGTATTGAGTTTACTTCCTATAGGAGTAATTCAGGCCTATACCTCAATAACTCAAGGATATTCGTTTGCAAGAGATGCCGAGTTATTATATGATCCAACAGTACAAACATTTAAATGGCTTAGAATGATAGGAGATATAGTATTCTCTATAGGTATTGTTTATTTCTGTTGGTTTGTTGTTAAAGAAACAATCTACTGTATTAAGAATAAAAAATAAACCTCTTGACCTAAATACTTTATAACAACCATCCTTGATTTTAACTATTTAAAAGATTGAGGATGGTTATATACCGATGAAAACAATAACAACAAGAGAAGATATAAAAGTTTTGGTGACTAGTTTTTATGCCAAAATAAGGAAGGATGATATGTTGGGAGACATTTTTAATAGCCATATACCAGAATCACATTGGCCAGCTCATCTTGAAAAACTCACTGATTTTTGGGAAACAAATCTTTTTGGAGTAGCACGATTTAAAGGAAATCCAAGTCAAAAACATATCAATGTCGATAAAAATATGAACCATAGTATAGATCAGATTCATTTTGGGAAATGGCTACAATTATGGTTTGAAACTATAGACGAATTGTTTGTAGGCGAACTAGCAATACGGGCCAAAAATGCAGCTCGAAAAATGGCTACAGGTCAATACCTAGTGATGTGGAATCATCGTAATAAAAATTAAAAAAAGTGAATGAATAGAATATAGAGAAATTAAAAAATGAATATAGAAAAAGAAAATAAAGAAAAAGTATTAGCATCATTCTCTGATCAATCCCAGGAGTTTAGTTCCTATATTTCGGGAGTAGATAAATTAGAGTATATGCAACAAGTCATTAAAAAATTGAATCTTGATAATAACGAAAGTGTTATTGAAGTAGCTGCAGGAACAGGTGTATGTAGTAGAATGATTGCACCATATGTTAAGAAAGTGGTTGCATATGATTTAACTCCAGAGATGCTAGCAGAGGGAAGGAAAGAAGCAGAAAAAGAAAAAATTGATAATATTAGTTTTATAAAAGGTCAAGTAACAGAAATGCCTTTTATAGATAATACCTTTGATGTAGTGATTACAAGATTATCATTTCATCATTTTACAACTATAGAAGAACCACTTGCAGAGATGTATAGGATTCTTAAAAAAGGAGGAAGATTAATAATCATAGATTTAGAAGCTGCTCCAGAACTTTCTAGAGAACTCAATGATAAATTAGAAACATTAAGAGATCCATCGCATACAAGAAAACGAAATCTATTAGAATTAACAACAACATTTGAAAAGCTAGGTATTAAAGTCATAGGCAAATCAGTTACAGATTTTGAAATGTCTTTAAAAAACTGGTTTAATTTAACAAATTGCAGAACTCAAGTTAGAACGGTGATTTCTTCTTTTTTAAATGCAGAGATAAATGGAGGCTTAATGACAGGATTTCAACCCTACAAGAAGGAGGATGAACTCTATTTTATACATCGATGGATGCAATTAATAGGTGAAAAATAAAAGGATATAATAATTCATGATAATTGGTTCGATATGTAGTATTGGGGTAATCGTTATTTTAATAATTGGATAAGGTGCATTTTATAGGTTTTCCCGATAGGAATAACACTTCCATTGATATAAATACGGTTACCTTCAATACTATTAATATGCTTTTTTGATACAGCAAAAGATTTGTGCACTTGTATAAGATCAGAACTGTCTAGAACAGACAAAATATCCGATATTTTTTCACGAATGGTAATTGTCTGATCATCCATAAATATTTTGACATAATTACCAGCAGCTTCAATATACAATAAAGCATCAAGAGTTATTTGAATATACTTTTTATTAGTGTAAATAAATATAGTTTTTTGATCAGGTGTTACTTCATTAGATATAATAGAAGTTGTTTTCTCTGATACATTAGAAAGTTTATTAACAGCTTTTACAAAGCGTTCAAAACTAAAAGGTTTTAAAAGGTAGTCGATAACATTTAATTCATAACCTTCGAGAGCATGTTCTTTATAAGCAGTAGTAACGATAATTTTGGGAGGAGAAGATAAAGACTTCAAAAAATCAAACCCTTTTAATTTAGGCATATTAAGATCTAAAAAAATTAAATCTACAGTATGATTATTTAGATATTCAATAGCTTCAATAGCATCATAACAATGCTTTTCTAGTTTTAAATTAAGTAACAGATCAGCATATCCTTTTATAATATCATGAGCGATATGCTCGTCATCAATAATTAAATAAGTAATCATAATAATTGTAGCGTTAAATGTGCTTTGTAAATATTTTTGGTACTACTAGAAGATAAAGAATGCTTCTTAGGATATACTAAATCTAATCTTCTCTTTAAATTAGATAAGCCAAGTCCGTTTTGTGAAGAGACTTCCTCTTTGTCAAAATTATTTTCAACTTCAAAAGATAATGAATTTTGAGTAGCATGCAATTTGATAGTAATAAAAGCATCTTTTCTCAAATGCTCTACACCGTGTTTAAAAGCATTCTCTACAAGGATGATAAACATTAAAGGCATTATTTTTAATTGATCATTTTCTACTGTAATATCAAAAGCAGTATTTACAGCTTTATGATACCTCATTTGATGAAGTGCAACATAATTTTTTAAATAATCAATTTCTTGAGCAATTGTCACGGTATCTTGTTGACCGTCATAAATACTATAACGCATCATATCAGATAATTTAATGATAAGCTGTTTAGCCTTGTCGGTGTCTTTGTCTACTAAGCCATATAAGCTATTGAGTATATTGAAAAAAAAGTGAGGATTTACTTGATTCTGTAAATGACGTAATTCGTTTTTAACAATTTCATTCCTTAATCTAAAAAAAGAAATTAGATATCGCACCAACCAGATTAATCCAATGAGAATTAGTAAAAGGTAATACGAAAAGATGGTAATACTAATAGCAGTGGGATAGCCTTCAAAGAATCGTACAGAATTTTTGTCTGTGGTGATTATTTCATAACTAGTAATACCTACAGGAATCATCGCAGAAATTAAAACAATAGTAAGTAGGATTTGTTTTTTGTTTTTTAGAATACTTGAAATCATACAACAAAATTAAGAGGAGAAATAAAGTTGACAAAATATGTTGACGAACAACCGTAACAGCGGGATTAAAATTAATTTAACTGGGATAAAAGTAGTTCACATAAAATAAGTATAAGTGTATCTCATATAGAAAGACATAGATCACAAATATTAAAATAAAAAGAAGGATAAGGATACGTTTGCCCTGTATTTTAATAAGAAAATTTATATCATGAAAAAAAGAATCTTACGATATATAAAACATGTATTAGCAACTGTTTTTATTTTAATGAGCATAGGACTTATAGTTATAGTAAATATAGGAGGAGCAATACATTATAGTGATGATCCTAAAATGAGGATTTTGGATAAAGATGGTCCATATGTGTTTTATCAAAATGATAGTATTTTAAGTGTGAATTATATTCGAGGAAATAAAAACGATGGATTCTATATCGAAAAAGAAAAATATAATATAAAAGAAGACATAAAGGCACAATGTTATTTCCCTTTAGAAAAATCAACATTTGATATAACCATTACGTCAAAAATAGAAAAACCTAAAGCTATTTATAATGATGATAATCCTATCATAGCAGTATCAGATATAGAAAGTGGGTTTAAAGCTTTTAGAGATTTTTTGATTTATAATAAAGTTATAGATAAAGAGTTGAATTGGATTTTTGAGAAAGGACATTTAGTATTAGTAGGAGATTTTGTGGATAGAGGGAATTCAACAACACAGGTATTGTGGTTTATCTATAAATTAGAACAAGAAGCAAAAAAGCATGGAGGTGTAGTGCATTATATTTTAGGGAATCATGAATTAAAGAATATGCAAGATATGTTTGGAGCAGCATCCCAAAAGTATTATGCAGCAGCAGCTATTTTGGGCAAACAACATCATGAATTGTATAATGCAACATCATTTTTAGGAAAATGGCTAGTGAGTAAAAATACGATAGAAGTTATTAACGGTAACATTTTTACTCATGGAGGAATCCATCCAGAAATAGCTGCATTTACTGTTGATATAGAAAAAATTAATGCAATTAATAGTGCATATTATGATAAAGTGTATTATCCTACAGGAGACAAAAACTTGACACAATTGATAACCTCTAATCGTAAAGGAATTTGTTGGTATAGAGGATATTTTAAAGATGAATTAGATCAAGAACAGATAGATGAAATTATAACATCATTTAAAGCAAAAACAATAGTAGTAGGACACACGATACAATCGAAAGTAAAAAGAAGCTATAACGGAAAAATAATAGGAATAGATGTAAAGCATCCTAAAGATTATCAACATGAATGGCCTAAAGGAAGATCTGAAGGATTACTTATAGAAAATGAGAAGTATTATAGAATTCTTGATAATGGAGATAGAGAAAAGATATGATAAGAAACGGTTTAAAAAGAGGCTTACTATTAATGTAAGCTTCTTTTTTTATAAGCCATAAACTATAGCATGATAATAGTATTAATATTACGGATAATTTTTTGTTGCTGTTCAAGTTCCATTAATCCTTTAGTAATAGATTGTCTTGAAAACTGTAAATCTTCAGCAATTTCTTGAGTAGTGTATGGGACTTTATAATCATTAAGAAAAGCAGCTTTTACTTTGAGATAATCATATAGGCGATCGATTAAAGAGGAACTTAAAGTGAATTTTAAATTATCTATGATCATTTGATATTCTTTTTGATAACAATCAAAAATGTGTTTTTTAAAAGAGGGATAATCATGAAAAGACTCAAAGACTTGCTTTTTCGATAAAATGAGAATTTCTGAAGGATGTACTACTTTAAAAGAAAAATTCTCAGCACGATTAGAGATCGCCGAAATCGTGTTAAGTAATCTAAAATCAGAATCTTTTTGATAAGAAATAAAGAATTTCTTACCATTTTTTTCTAGATAGACCTTAACGAGACCATCAATCATAAAATAGTTTAAGTTTTGTTTTTGCTTACCAGTAAGAATAATTTCTCCGGGAGCATAAGATTTACAATGCCCCATAGAAATTAATTTCTTAATTAACTCATCAGGAAACAAAGGGGGGAAATAAGTAGGCATGATATTAATAATAATTACAAATAGTGATGTATTTATGATTTCGATTTATTTTAAATTCTTTTTCTAATTGATTAAGAGCCCTAGATATAGCTTGTACACTAGCATTTAAATCACTGGCAAGTGTGTTTATTAAAACTTTAAAAGTATCTGATTCTAGTTGCAATGCAGATTCTCTTAAAAAATTAAATAAGCGATCTTTTAATACAAGAGAATTAATAGTTGCTAATTTGGACAATATTGAGTCCATATTGATTTGCATGGTTAAAAAAGAAAAATCTTTAAACATGGGATAGTCAACGTACCACCTATCAACAATAGATTTTGATACCCAATAAATTTCAACATCAGTCATAGCTATATAAGATGTAAGGATAGGCGTCCCTAGCATGATGTCAATATCATTGATGATAAAATTATTTTTTGCATTGAGGTAAAATAAAAAGAATTGCTTTTCTGAAGCCTGAAGGGTAACTTTTACAAGACCTTTTGTAATAAAACCAATATAAGATGAAGATGTAGCAGATGATAATACAACATCATTAGGCTTAAAATATTGTTTATTTCCATGCTGTAACAAAGCAGAATTAAAACCTTGTTCGATAGCAATATGATTGAAGAGTGTTACAGTAGAGTTATCCATAAAATTTAATAAAGCTTAATGCTAAATGATTGATTAAATAAAAACAAGCAAGGTTTAGCAATTCATTTCTTAGTACATAGAAAAATGATATGCCTATGTTTATATGAAAAAAGTACCATAGAGTATATTTTCTATAAGGGCTTGAACTATTTTGTTGTGTTATGGAGGGTATTAGATAAAAAGTTAGGACTATATAAGTATCAAATTAAGTTGTCAAGTAATGGTATGTAAAAGTATGTGTATAGATAATAAATTCATAGCATGATTTTATAAATGATAAGAAATTGTTGCTTAAATGATTAACAAAATTTTCAATAAAATTAAATAAGCCTTATAAAATAGTCAAAAGTTATAAGTGATTAAATAAAAAGGATTTGCATAAATATAAATGAATTGTTAAAGAAAACAATACAAAACGTTAAAAAATAAGAATAATGAGTTTTGTATATAAAATATAAGGTGTTGTTTTTTAGCAGTTAATCAGCTTGATTTTTTCAAATGAAAAAACTTTAAATAAGTTTCCAATGTGATTTAGATCGGGTTTTTACCCATCTTTTTTTTTGAATTTAGCGCACTATCTCAAAAAAATAGAGAGATTAAATAATTTAAAAAATCTAAAAAAAATGAAAAAGAAACAAATCACAGCATTAACATGTTTAATGTTAGGTCTAGGAGGCCTAGGTTTACATGCACAATCAGGATCGTATTCGGCAGAAGGAAGTCAAGTTAATAATAGTCCAAGTTGGGGACAAGATATTAACCAAAATGATGGAGTGATTATTAGAGCTGATAATAATAATGATAGAAATCAAGAAGCTATACGATTTGTAATAGGACGATTAGATAATAACTCCGCAGGAAGTTATACTGCAGAATTTAATAGAGCAGGTTTACAAATTAGAGGATTAAATAATGCTGATTATGCAAATTTACATAGTATTAGAGGATTAGATATACATTCAAACAGTGATAGAAATAATACAAACGAACCTATCCGTTTTAGGGTGAGTAAAAATAATAGTACAAGAACTATAGCTAATATGTCGTATGATGATGGATTAGAGGTATTAAGACCTTCACGTTTTTCTAATGAATTATCTGTTACAGGAAATTTATATGTAGGAGGTCGAAGTGGATCACAAGCTAGAGGAGGTATAGAAATTAATGGGGGAAGAGCTATTTATGTTGCTAGTGGAAGATATAGAAGTTCAGGTGCATTAGAATTACGTCCAGGTGTAAATAACGAGGCAGAAGATAAAATTAGCTTTAGAAATTCATCGAATGAAGAAATGGCAAAAGTTCAAGATGGAGAGTTATTTTTACGTCGCTCTGGAAGTGATGGAGGATTGATTAGCTCTAACGGAATGCTAAGATTTCAACCTGATAATAACAATACAGGTGATGATAGAATTGTGTTCTTAAATCAAAGGGGAAATGAAATGACTCGTATTCAAGATGGTGTGATTACAACAGATCAAGTACGTTTAAATGTAACAACATTCCCTGATTATGTATTTGCAAAAGATTATAAGTTAATGCCGCTTAAAGAAGTAGCACAATATATTAAAGCAAATAAACACTTACCTAATATGCCTACTGAGGCAGAAGTAGTAGCAGAAGGAATGAACGTAGGCCAAATCAATACCGTTTTAGTAGAAAAAGTAGAAGAATTGACATTACATACGATCAATCAAGAAAAAAAGATTGAACAATTGATGAAAAAGATTGAAGCGTTAGAAGCAGCAATGAATAAATAAAAATCAAAAAAGAATGTTTGATTTGTCAGTTCGAGTGATTGTTTCGCTTTTTTAAACGAGACAATTATATCGAGAATATAATATATCGAACATCAATATCCTATAGAATAAGACGATTAAATTAGTAGGTCTTCTCATTGTTTTAAAAAGAAATAAACAATGGGCAGAATAACTGTTGTCTTTATCTAAGGTAAATAAAATAAAAAATGAAAAGAATATATCAATTTATGGTGTTATTATTACTGGGATGTACTAGTGTAGTAGCACAAGAAAATAATGAGACCTATCTATATAGATTTGTCTGTCAGGATCAAAGTGATGGTAATACGTATGTGTTACATCATAATCTAGAAACAAATGCAGCAGAATTAACTCCTATTTCTAATGAAGAGTTAAATAGTACAGATGGCTTTTTGCAATCATTTATACTACAGCCTATAGAAGGTAGAACAGGGATAGTATTGATTGCATCTGCAAAAGCTCCAAATTATTTTTTGAAAAGAGCTGGAAATCCAACTTTTGCTCCAGCAAATGTAAATGAACCAGTAACGTTTGAAAAGTTGACTTCAGAAGATGATATACGGTTATATTGTTGGGAGCTTGTAATGCAAGATGAAGAAGATACAGAGATTATATCTATAGAAGTAGGGAATTTTAGACAATTTGGATTACAAACTCCAATAGATGGTACAACTCCTACAGTTACATTTTTTAGAAATACTTCTGGACAAAGATTAACTAGGGTGATAGATAATGAAACCGTAGCAGGAAGATTTAAATATAGATTACAACGAGTAACTAATGTATTCTAAATAACAATATATGAAAAAGAATTATATACAGTATATATTGTTATGGGTTATGACAATATATATGGGTTTAACTAATATTCATGCCCAAGTAAAAAGGCCTCCAGTACTAATGCTTAATGGAGGAAATGGATATACTACTCATTTTGATACTAAAACACAATTAACCTCAGAATTGCTTAATGGGGGAATAGCTAGACAAGCTACGATAGAGTTTTGGGTCATGGCATCAAAAGGGGCAGAAGATACAGATGAGACTTATGAACCATGGCGATTATCCAATTTAAAAAAAGGAAGTGATGAGTTTACTGTAATGGGATCAAGAGATCAATTACAATTAACAATAGGAAATGCTGTAATTCCAGATATTGAATTAGCTGCTTCTTCTCGCTTAGAAGATAATGAATGGCACCATATAGCATTGACTTTTGCTCCAGGAGCGACTCAAACGCAACAAAACTTACGTATTTATATAGACGGTATACAGCAAACAGTAATGCAGTATGAAGCGAGTATTCAACCTGAGTATTTATATTTTACCATAGCGGCTCACGATCAATTGAGTATAGCAGAGTTTAGAGCCTGGAATCGTAGACGAACACAAATACAAATAGAAGAAAATCGTTTTCGTTCCTTTTTTAATGAAAATGCTACAAACTTAAATACTTTAGCAAATGCAGGATTAGTAATTGCTTATGTAGATGATAGTTTTGTAGAAGCGCCATTAAATAATTTACCTCAATTAGAAGCTACAACGTGGACGAATAGAATGACACTAGTAACTAATCCAGTAATACAAACACAAAGTGCACGTGTATCAAGTAGAGTATTTGGAACTAGTGGAGTTCGTTTAGCCGAGTTAACGACTATGGCAGATCATCCTATTTTTGGTTTGGATGATGTATTGTTACAAGCAACAGATGGAAATGGAGCAGATTTTACTGCAGTATCAGGAGGAAGAGATGGAATCACCTTACGTTGGCCGCATCTTAGAGATATTACTAGTTATACGATCGAAAGAAGAAATCTAGCAGATCCTAATAGTTTACCTAGTAGAATAGCTACAAAAGAGGTAGCTGCAAATTTTCCAGTATCGACTTTTGTACCTTTTTTTGATGATAATGTATTACCAAATGAATTATATGAGTATACAGTAACACCAGACCAAGGAGGTAATCCAGGAGTAGATAATGGATTAGTCTTTGCAAATGGTGTAGTAGAAGGTGAAATCCAAACGCCTCTTAGTGTAGCTACTCAAAATGCATTAGTAACAGCAGTACCAGTAACAGGAGATACTCCAGGAAGTGCTTTAGAGTTTAGACCCAATACATCTTCACCAATAGGAATTAACGATGTAACTATTTTTGAGCAAGCAGCAGGAAGAGGTACTATAGAGTTTTGGTATAGAACCCTAACTTCTAGCTCTGGAGAAAATATTGTATTTAAATTAGATGTAGGAGAAATACGTATTACCAATACATCAATTAATGTGCAATCGTTAAATCCTACTAATCCTGCGAATACAATTACGTATTTAACCACAACGAAACCAGATGATACCGATTGGCATCATTATGCATTTACGTTTAGTCCAGAAGGAGGAGCTTTATATATTGATGGAGGAATTGCTCCAACTAATGGGGCAAGTGAGTTTACAGCAAATGTGACTACAACAAATCCATTTGTAGTAGGATTAAATAGAAGTTCTGAATTTTCTTTTAATGCAGCTGTAAATAATACCTATCAGTTAGATGAAATCCGTATATGGAAAGGAAGACGATCAACTATTGAAATAGGAAGATATAAGAATTTGATCATTACAGGGGAAGAAGAGAATTTATTAGCGTATTATCGATTAGATTTACCGGATGCTACTACTATATATAATCAGGCAATTACAACCAGAGGAAGGTTATCAGGTGGTGTAAGATTATTAGCAGATGGTAGCAGAGGAGAATTAATACGTTTAGCAGCAGCAGCTCAAGCACCAATTACCTATGGAGCATATACCGATATGGATGGACGTTATGGGATAACTACTATCAATGCAGGAAGGCAAGGTATAGATGGAATTGGAAATGGATTATTCTATAGAATTACTCCGTCAAGACCTAATGGTGATTTTATGCCAGAAAATGAAGTACGAGAAATAGAGCGATCATTAACACCAGAGGATAAGCAGGCTAATTTTACAGATAATTCGGCATTACCAATTTCAGGACGTATCGTATACCGTGTTCCAGATACTGATAATCCAGCAGAACTATTTGATATTCCTTCATTACAAGGTACAGGTATAGAGGTGAATGGTAATTTAGTAACAAGTACAGATCCGAATGCACAAGTACGAACTAATGCAGATGGAGTGTATGTAATCACAGCTACGCCAGGAAGACGTACTATACGAGTAGCACAAAATATAATTTCAGATTTAGATGATGATGCTACAAATGCAGATCAAACAAGTTTAGATTTTGATGGAAGTACAGGTTATGTAGAAAGTAGTTCTAATATTGTATTAAATGATACCGATAGCTTTACATGGTCAGGTTTTGTATTACCAGATCTAGTAGAAGAAAGTATAGGAGAAACATTTAACCCAATACAAACCATATTACATTGGGGAGCGTTACGATTAGAACTTAGAAATAATGAACATGTATATCTAGTAATTAATGACACAGATATATTAAATGCAACAATAGAGCGTAATTCTAGATATGCCTTTTTTGCTATAAGTGCAGACCCTAATACCAATACGGTAGCATTAAAAGTAAATAATAACTATCGTACTGCATTATACAATGGCTTGATGATTAATGATAAGGTATATCTAGGAGCACAAAATGTAGGTACAGGAACTGAACCTAGAATTAATTTCTCTAGAGCTAATATGGATATTTTAGAATATAGAACAGATGCTTATAGTCCTGGAATATTAGAAGCTATTAGAAATGGAGATGTACTTACAGATGATGATGAATTAACCTTATCGTATTCTTTTGAGCATGAAAGAGGAGAAAGAGCAGTTAATTTGGCTGTAAATGAAGGGTCTGGAGATAATGAATTTTTGGTATTACAAGGGGGCGCATTTTTTGATAATATGTCAACTTCAGGATACTTTAGAAGATTTGAATATGGATATAGAGCGATAGGAGAAGGTGAAGTAGCTCCTTTAATAGATCCTATAAATGATAGTCAATATGTGTTTAATGTAACAGATGCTGTATCTAGTGTTAATTTTGAAAATACAACACGAAGATCTTTTGTAGGGAATATTGTAGTACCATGTAATTATGGAGTAGGAGAATGGAGCGGAACAATCACACGTACAGATATTGCTTTTCCTACATATGAAAGAGTGATTGATAGAAGTAACTTTAATGGAGATAATACTGTTTTTGAAGTACATGATTTAGTACCAGGGCAATATACTGTAAGTTTAACAAATGAAGATACAGGAAGACAAGTACAGTCTCCAATTTTGGATTTGAGAAGAGGTAATCTAAGTTATGATTTCCAATTTAGAAATCCTATTGAAGTAGAAACTACTTTTTATCAATTAAGAGAAGGAGAATTAGCACAGATCATTGGAGAAACGTTAATGTTGACTCAAGCACAACTGGATGAGCGATTAGTAACCGCTTCATGTAGCGATGACGATGGAGTTATTTATACGGTTCCAGCAGGAGTAGGGATGATATTTACAGTTAATGTATTTGAACGATATGGATCAAATACTTGTCCTGTTGAAGACGCAACAGTAGCTATAGGAGGAAGTATGCTGTCAGGAAATCTAAGTATCAATTCAAATGATTTAGGATTTGCAAACTTTGCAACGACGACTACAAATATCCCAAATTTTGTAGCTCCATATCTTAACAAACTTACTGTAGCGGTATCTCATGATGGACGAAATATAAATGCAAATGAAAGAGCATATGTGACAGGTTCGCAACGAGGGAATAGTGATTTTACATTAATAGATCCTACTGTAGGATATGTATTACATGATCCACCAGGGGATGGTAGTTCAGCTACTATTTCAGAGGGAGCTACCTATACGTATTCAAAAACAGTAGAAGGAGGATTTGATACGGCAACTAGTGTTGTAGGTATGCCAGCAGGAGTTTCTTTAGAGACATCACAGATCAACTTAGCAGTTGTAGCACCTGCAGGAGCTGGGTTAGCGACAGGAGTGTCTTCTAGGTTTGTAGAGAGTGAAACAGGTTTTTCTATTGGGGGTAGTGTAAATTCAACCTATCGAAGAACAACAGGAAACGGTAATAGTGTATCTGTATCAAGAAGTATCTCTACTCCTACATTTGATACTTATGTGGGGCAGGATGCAGATGTATTTATAGGTACTTCGCAAGTATTAACTTTTGGAACAGGACGTACCTTAACGGTGACTAATTGTACTGTAGATATCGATACAGATAGAATGGCGATGACAGCAGATGAAGCCACTCCATTTGCTTTTACGAGACAGCAAATAGAAGATGATATTATACCAGATTTACAACGTTTATTTATAGAGCGACATGATGAGTTATTTCCTCCTACAGCAGAAAGTGTAGCGGCAAGAAATACAATTGATTTGCAGTTAACTATCGATGGATTTAATTTTGATCCTAGTCCAGAAGATGCAGATGTAGATCTAGTACGATATTTTATAGAAGCTCAAGAATGGCAAGAAATCATTAGAAGGCCTAGTAGATCAGAATTTCTAAATCAATTTAATGATGGAGATACTTTTGAAGATACGACTAGTGATATAAGAAGAGTGTCTAATGCAGCAGGTAATGTTCCTGATATAGATAGCGAAATTTCCTTTTCGTCAGGAACATCAATTACTTATGAATTAACTAGAGCTGTAAACGATAGTGAGCAAAACTCAGGAAATGTAAGTGGAGGAGTAAATACAGAGTTTAGAACTAGACATAATATACTAGGAGCCACAGTAGGTTTAACCACAAACTTATCTATTACAGGAGTAGTAGGTGGTAGTGATGGTACAGAAAATGAAAATACAAGAGTTGATAGTTTTACCTTAACAGATGATGATGCAGGAGATAATTTTAATGTAAGAGTACGTAGAGATCCTGTATATGATACCCCTATGTTTTTAACGGTAGCAGGAGATAGCCGTTGTCCATTTGAATCAGGAACAGTGCCTATTGATGGAGTACAGTTAGATGTGGATAAAACTGTAGGTTTTGGTACAGGAGATGAATCTATTTTATACACTTTAACCCTACGTAATACAAGAAGATCAGATGTATTAAATACCAATAATAGAGTTTTTGTAGGGATAAATGCTGCTAGTAATAATGAAGGAGCACAAATTTTCTTGAACGAATCGCCTATTTTTGAACCTACTACACGATCAGAATTTGTTTTTGGACCAGATTCAAGTTCACCTACAGGTTATACACAAGAGATTACAGCACAATTGCGTATTGCTAGAGGATTAGATGCACCAGAAAATATTTCTTATGAAGATTTAGGTATTCAGATTTTTACAGAATGTGAGCGAGGGGTATACCAAGCTTATAGAGTAGATGAATATGAAGAAGTTGGTGTAGTGCCTTTCCATGAAATATTTTTGACAGCGCATTTTAGTGGTGCTTGTATAAGTGAGATTGAACCAGATTTACCAGCAGACGATTGGGTAGTAAATGGAGGTGATAATAATGAGTTAGATTTTAGATTTAGAATTCCAGAGGTTGTAAATGATGAGGTAGATGAAGATTTTAAAGTCTTATTAGAATATGCA
>CANDNT010000019.1 GCA_947387485.1 Aquimarina rhabdastrellae | reverse complement strand
TCATCAGTGTCATCAGTGTCATCAGTGTCATCAGTGTCATCAGTGTCATCAGTGTCATCAGTGTCATCAGTGTCATCTAATAAAACTTCTTCTTCGGTGTCTATAGTATCATCATTAGAGCAAGAGAATGATACTGTCATTAAAAATGTAAGTAGTAAAAAAAATTTAATCGTTTTCATATTATTATTTATTTAAATTATTCTAAAAATTTTCAAAATCTATCCTTATTTATATTATCCTATAAAAGCTTAACTATCTGTGTGTTTTTTTAAATTAAAACATAAGTTCCCTAGAGCTGCTTCAAATGGAGCAACTATACAGTAAGAGTTTATATGGTATTAAAGGGTTAGTTAACTATTTGATCTAATATCTTTTTAAGTTCTAAATTTGATGGTCTAGGTGCATCTGCTGAAACAATTTTACCTTTTGGATCTATTAATAAAAATCTAGGTATTGCATTAATTCTATATGCTCGTTTAAAAACTGTATCGGTTCCAATATATAATTGATCACCTTCTAACTTGTATTTTTTTATTAGCATTCTCCACATGTTATAATGCTTAGGTTCGTCTATAGAAATCCCAACAAATTCTATGTTTTTATTCTTAAATTGTTTCTTTATTTTCTTTAGTGCAGGAAATTCTTTTAAACAGGGTTTACACCATGTTGCCCATATATCTATATATACATATTTTCCTTTGTAATCTTTCAAGGAATTGAAGCCACTGTTATAATTTTCAAAATTTTCAAATGCTGGTGCTATAGCTCCCTTAGCTAATACTGTTTTTACATATTCTTTCTTATCATATAATACATTAAAATACCTTTTAAGTCTAGCTATTTTTCTTTTATTTTCTTGAATAAGAATAGTATCTTTAATTTGATTTTCATTTATTAACTTATTAAGCTCTTTTTCATACTTTTCTAATTGATTATCAAAAGATTGCCTATCTAAATTAAAAATAGCTGTATCTTGATAAAATTTATTATTTAGTCTTTCGCTTTTAAGTAAATAGTTATTTTGTTTAGCCCCTTCTCCTTCATAAACAATGCTATCGAGATTATTTCCTTTTAAACTAATTTCTAATGCATAAGTGTTTTCTAAGTAAATTTTAGTCTTAGTTTTACCTTTCCTTAGATTATAAATACCTGAAAAAATCTTTAATGTATCAACAAAATGATTTTCAGTTTTCTCAAATAAAACTTTCTTATATTTATTAGACTTTGAGTCAATAATAATTTCATCATTACTATCACTTGTAATAGTCATATCGATCTTTACGTGATTTTCAACTTTTTTATCACATGAAAAAAAGATCATTGTGCACAATAAATAACATAATAAACATCTCATTATCATAATATTTTTCTTTTGTACTCTTTATTGTTCGTTCCCTATCCCTCCAAAATTATAAGGAGTAAGATTTAATAATTCTTGTTCTGCTTTAGGAATTGGAAAATGTCTTGGCGTTCCTGGCTCTAATTGTTGGGTTAAAATAGGTGTCATTCGTCTATAGGCTAAACTATGTGCAGGTAAAAACCAACTGTATTCAACAAGCTTTTCATAATAAATTGCTTTTAATAATTCTTCTTCTGTTTCTTCTCCTGTCAAGGCAGGAAGTCCTCCATTATTAACTCTAGTCTCATTTATAATATTTGCTGCATCAATTTTAGAATCTCCTGTTCTTACTAAAGCTTCTGCATGGACTAAGGCAAATTGATTTTTAAATGCTATTCTCGCATCAAATTGGCTATCTCCATTGATCACGTCTAATTCATACATTGAAAAACGGTACGTCCCCAAAACTTCATTAAAAGGAACATTTTCTTCATTATATCGAAATAAAGTATTCAATCTTCTATCTCTTGGTGTTACGATTTCGGGTAATTGATTAATTCCATCAGGAAAAGGATATGGTGCTGTTGGATGAGAAATATCTTTTCCAGATCCCAAAGCATCTGGCCCAGAGCTACCTCCCTCCATCATATTTATAATTCTTTGATGAACTCTTGCTCCTCTAAAACCTCTTTGAATAAATAATAATCTAAAATTAAATACATCTGTGGCGATAATATCTTCATTGATTCTTTGACTGCTTAATCTTTTAATTTCATTCCAATCTAAATTATTTGCTTCTTGAGATGTTCTTGCTGAATGCGCAATAAACGAAGCAGCAAAATTTCTTAAAAAAACAGCAGCATTACTACCTGACAAATTAGGTATTCCTGCTGTATTTAATAATTGAATCGAAGATTCTAAGTCAAATATTTCAGCTGCATCTTTTATTTTTGAAACAGCAGAATCACGTACTATTGTATAATTCTCAGGATAAAAAGAAGATAATTCTGAAGGAGAAATGCTCTCGTCGTAAATAGCTGAGCGATCATATATCATGCTTAAATATCCTAAACTAAGACCTTGCAATGCTTTTGCATTTGCTTTTATATTATTTGTAATATTTGTTCCATTTATAGGGTCAATAACTTCTCCTCCAAGCTCATCATCTACAGCTCTTAGTAATTGATATACGGTACCATAAACTCCATGCAATTGTTGAAAAGGTTCTACAATTGTTCTTGGAAATTCTATTCCAATCTCAGGTATGGAAGTTCTAGGTACTTGAGATAAGCTTAATCCCGTAAAAGTTAAATCAGAATTGCTTGTAATAACATCTGTTCCCCATAAAATACCTCCAGGAGCTACATTATGCACAGCTTTGATCCATTCATTAAAACTAGTAGCTAAAATTCCTTGATAAAGAGATGGATCTCCAAACACTGTACTTAAATCTCCATTATTCAAATCTTCAGTTTCTAAACTCTCGCACCCTAAACAACTCGAAAAAATCATTATTAAAGTGCTTATGTATAAAAATTTCTTCATTATCAAATCTCTTTAAAAGTTAATACTCAAAGAAGAACTAAATGTTCTTATTGCTGGTGTATTTAAGGTTCCTCTCCTTGACAATATACTCCCAGAAGAAGGATCGAATCCTGTATAATCAGTTATAATAAATAGATTCCTTCCTATAATATTGAACTCTATTTCTTCTATTGCTTTTATTCCTATAGATTTTAAAAAGTTCTTATTTAATTTATAACCTATCGCTACTTCTCTCAATCTTAAATGAGTAGCATCTTCAACAAAAACATCACTATTCACATCACCATCGTTCAATATATTGTTGTAATACACATCGTATTTTTGCTGGCCTTCTGGTCTATTTGATTGATCAAAAACGGGATGTAATTGATTATCCCATAAATCCACTGCACCTAGATTCAATATATTTCCTCCTTGTTGATGCTCAATTAGAGTATAAAAATTGAATCCTTTATAATTAAAATTAGTGATGAATGACATAAAAAAATCTGGCTGAGAATTCCCTAAAACAAAATCATTTTTTGGAGCTTCATCCTCTAAACTATATATTAGTTCTGCTCTTTCTCTTGGAGTATTTTCGGTTCCAGTTCTAATTACATATCCTTCAGAATTAACCACAAAATCTTCTGGAGTCAATTGTAATCCATTTCCTGTTGGATCTTCACTAAAAAGTACATAACCATTTTCATTTACTGTCAAATCTGAAGGAGATTTAGCAAATCTATTTCCATAAAAGTTAGTTAAAGAGCTCCCTATAAATTCTCTTGACCAACGTATCAAACCTGATTGCTGAGTTACTCCATTATATTCTGTTAGCTTAGTAGATCCCTTAAAAAAATTTAATCCAAAAGTCAATATCGAATTCTTGCTTTTAAGAGCGTTATAATTCAATGTAAATTCTAAATTATTCGATGAAAAAGCTCCTGCATTAGCTCTTATGGTACTAAATCCTCCACTCTGAGTTACTGCCAAGGGAACTTCAAGTATTTGATCAATATTATTTTGAATAGAATACGATGCTTGTAAGTCAAATTTATTTAGAAAACTAGTTTCTAATAAGAACTCTAATTCTCTTGTTACGCTAGGCTTTAAATTAAGATTATTAGCTCTGCTCGGTATACTAACCTCTCCATCAGTTATCTGTGCAATATCAAACTTATCCAAAAATAATGGTCTAGTTCCTGCTGTACCATAAGAAGTTGCAAACTTCAATTCTTGAATACCTTTAATTTTTATATCTTTTGTTAATCTATATGCTAAGGATGCTCTTCCGAAAATATTGTTTCTATTATTATCTCCAAATAATGAAGATGCATCGTTTCTAATAACTCCATCAATAATAATTTTATCTTTATAATCAACTGATAAACCTAAAGCAACTGATTTAGTTATAATCCTTTGATTTTCTTGATTGAATGATTGTATGTCCCTAAAAGTATCTGTAACAGTATCATCTGCCCCTGTAGGTGTTCCATTATCATCTAATACTGTGTGTGGAAAACGCAATATATTATCAAAACTTTGTATTCCAGGTATTCCCAAATTAGCACCTGTAGTAGCAAACCCCTGATTGTCTGACTGTTCATATTGATAAAGTAAATTAGATCTTAGATTAAATCCCTTAAAACTATTTACATATGTAAGTCTTCCTGAACTGATTATTGAACGTTGTTCTCTAGTACTTCTAAATAAAGTTCCATTCCCTACAGATCCGTCTCTATTAGTTTCTGCTAAATAACCTATATCTGTAAATAGCTTTTCTTTTTCTCTCCAAAAATCATAACTCATTTTCACATCAAAGTTCAACCCTTTAGATATATTATATTTTCCAGAAACATTACCAAGTATTCTGTTTCTTTTTAAAGTATTATCTTCATTATTTAATACATATAAAGGATTATACAACACTCCAAGATTAGCATCTCTATCGATAAAATTAAATGCAGATGGATTAAAATCAAACGGAGTACCATCTTCTTGATTTATTCCAAATAAATCTGCTTCTGGATCCATCAATAATACTTCTCTTACTCTTCTTGATCGTAAATCAGTTTCTGATTGTGAATATAAAATAGAGCTTGAAAGTTTTATTTTCTCTGACATCTTTTGATCTAAATTCAATCGGAAATTATATCGCTGACTACCTTTATGATTACGAATTCCTCCTCCTGTATTTTGATGTTCAAAAGATGTACTATAATTACCTGTTCTATGCTTACCTTGAACTGATATATATTGAGTTTGAAAATCTGATCCTGTAAAAAAATCTTCTATTTGATTATTATTTTCAATGAATGGATTATTACTAATCCCATCATCTGGACTTAAAAAAGGTTGATATACACTATAATCTCTACCTACACCACTACCATCACCAAATGTTCCATGACGTCCTAAAGAGTTTGCATTTCTTGTATCTATCTTATTAAAATTTATAAGTAAACTTCCATCCGAATTAGTTAAAGAAGAATGTGTCTTGCTTCTTTTAGGGATTCTTGATTTTATTAATTGTTCAAATCCATATTCTTGACGAATTGTTACCGAAATATGCCCTTCTTTTATTTTATCTCCTCTTTTTGTGATTATATTTATAACACCATTAGCTGCTCTTGATCCATATAATGAAGCTGCTGCTGCACCTTTTACAACCTCTATTTTTTCTACATCTTGTAAATTAATATCAGATAAAACAGAACTTCCTATTCCTCTACTTGACTCCCCAAAACCGCTAGACTCGAAACTTGTACCTAGATCATTTTCAATAATAATACCATCTATAATAATCAATGGTTTAGAGGCTTCTGCATTGATTCCACTAGTAAGCGATGTAATACCTCTTAATAATATTTGCGGATCTTCTCCTGGTGTTCCACTAGGCTGTATATTTATACCTGATATTTTACCTGCTAAAGCTGTACCTATATTAGTTGCAGGAGCATTTTGAAGTAAACTTTCATCTACAGAAGCTATTGTATACCCTATCTTCTTCTTTGATATTGCAACAGGAACACCCGTTACTACAACCTCTTCTAATATTGCAGCATCCTCTAATAACTTTACATTTATTTCTTTATCATTCTCAATAGAAATTTCTTTAGTTCTCATTCCCAAATAACTAAAAACTAAAACATCTCCTTTTACTGCTTCAATTGAATATAAACCTTCAAAATCAGTCTGAACTCCCTTTTGTCTTCCTTTAATGATAATATTTACCCCTGGCAACGGGATTCCATGTTGATCGGTTACTATTCCTTTTATTTCTTCTTGTAGTCGATTGATATTCTTTTCAATTGTCTTTTTTAATAAATGAATCAATCCATTTTTTGAAAACCTAAACGTAAAATCGTCATAAGAAAGACTTTTTTTAAGTAAGTCACTTATTTTTATTTTGCCTTTATTCAAAAATACTTTGGGAGTCTTATTAAATAAATCTGATTGATAAATAAATGTGTAATCTGTTTGTTTCCTAATGAGATCAAAAATTTCATCAACAGATATCTCCTTATCCTGATCGATCTCAATTTCATAATTCTGAGAAAAAAGCGTGTTAGGAGTGAAACTAAAAAGAGTTGTACAAAACAAGAATAGTATTGCTCTCATAATATTAAATATTGTTTTCTTTCTTTTTGTATAAAAAAATGCAATAAGATTATTTTTCATAGCTTTGTGTAAACTCTTTAGTTTATGGGGAATGGTGTCCTGCCGTGGAAAGTTTGACTTCGTTCCCTTTTTTATTTTATTATTATTGTCTTTGAATTTATTTCATATTCATTTATATACTTCGCGCTTTTTATAGTCATCAAAATATCTTCTATCTTTTGATTTTTATTTAATGTTCCTGTAAACTTAAGTTCTGCTATTTTTTCATCTTTAAATATTATATCGACATCATACCATCTTGATAAAACCTTCATTATTTCTTTTAGCGATTTGTTTTTAAAACTAAACACACCTTCTTTCCATGATATTTCATTATAAACTGATATTGGTTTAACGGTGATATCCTTTCTATCTAATTTCGAAACTATAGATTGCTGATTTGGTTTCAGAGTCTTTTTAATATTAGAAGTACTTATATCTACAGTTCCTTCTACTAGAGTCGTATAAGCATATTTTTCTTCTTTATAAGCTTTTACATTAAATTCTGTTCCTATTACATTAATTTTCTGGCTTTCATGAAGAACACTAAAACTTGCCCCCCCATATTCTGTACTCGAAGTAACATCAAAATAAGCTTCTCCATATAATAATTCAACAGTCCTTGATTCTCCTCTAATAAAGCTTACTGGGTATTTTATTCTTGAATCAGAATTAAGCCATATTTTAGTTCCATCAATTAGCTGAACAAAGAAATGACCTCCTCTAGGTACTGATAGAACATTGTATTCTGATTCATACTTATCATTACCTATTGCATTACTATAAAATAATCCCTCTCCATTACTATCAACGATATCATTCATAAAGGTTTCTCCTTCTTTCAGATTAATCTCATTTCCATTATTCAATGTTAAAATTGCCTTGTAACTACCTGTTGAAATATTTGTTTGAGTAAACTCCGTCTCTTTATAAAAATTCTCTTTACCCTTAAAAAGAACTGATATCGAAACAATTACACCAACAAAAAGTGCTGCATACACAAAATGTTTCCATTTTCTTTTTCTATGCTTAGGATTATTTTTTATATATCTTATTAAATGTTTTTTCGCTTCATTCGTATCAAAATTAATTGTAGCATAATCGATCAAATAATTAACCTTAACATATTCTTTAAAATATTTTTTATTTGATTCATTTCTGAGCCATTCGATTACATCATTCAATTCTTTATCTGTCATATTTGACGGATTTGTCAGATATTTAATTATTAATTTCTCTTTTTTCTTTTCTATGCTCATCTATCAAACAATAGTTTCTATTATTATGACACAGTAAAAACCCTTTACCCCTATTTTATTTTTATTTTTTTAATTTTACTCCAAACAAACACCTCTTGGAATCTAAATTTAAACATAAAAACCTATTATTAAACGAGTTAAAATCCGGAAATGAGAAAGCTTTTACATTTTTAATGGAAAAATACCACCATCAATTATGTACTTATGCTAATAGCTTAACTAAAAATCCTGATGAATCTAAAGATATCGTCCAAACAGTTTTTATAAAATTGTGGAATAAAAGGATGGATATTGAATATATACTTTCTATAAAATCTTATCTCTATAAATCTGTATACAATGAGTTCTTAAATTCTATCCGAGGAGCAAGAGAGTTATCTTCACTTGAGAAAGAACATATAAAAGCAATTGATAATATTATTGTTGAAGAAAAGGATAATTCATTAGAAAAGAAAATTAATATTATTAATCAAGAGATACAGAATTTACCTCCAAAGTGTAAAAAAGTTTTTATTCTTAGTAAACAAGAAGGGTTAACTCATAATGAAATTTCTGAATATCTAAGTATTTCAATAAAAACAGTAGAGAATCATATAACTAAAGCCTTCAAAATACTTAGAGACAATATTAAGGATAATTATAACTCAATACTGTTCTTATTGTTTAATCGTTTTATAAATCAAAAGAGGAGCTAAAACTTATAAAACGCTATTCTTTTATTCGCAAATCACAATATCCTTAGCTAAACGTTTTATTTTACATTCTTTTTCTAATTCTCTTAATGCTTTAAAAATAGCTCTAATACTGGTATTCATATCATTTGATAGCGTTTTTATATCAATTTCAAATATAGAAGTTTCTAGCTGTATAGCTGTTTCTTTTAAAAACGAGAATAATCTATCTTTTAATACATTAGACTGTATTGTATTCAAATTCATTAATATTAAATCTAAATTGATTTGCATTGTTAAAAAATAAGCTTTTTCAAATTTAGGATATTTTGTCTGCCATTTATCAATTATATATTTAGGCACCCAATGAATTTCAGCATTAGTCATTGTTGTATATATAATATTCATAGGGTTACCTGATATCATATTCATATCATCAATTATAAAATTATTTTTAGCATTAAGATAATACAGAAAAAACTCTTTATTTGATATATGCATTGTTACTTTAATAACCCCATCTGTAATCAATCCAACATAAGGAACTAAATTATTCGATGAAGTAACTATATCATTAGGTCTATATTTAGTTTTTTTTCCCTTCTTTAATAATTCTAATTTAAAATCTTGTTTATATATATTCTGGTTAAAAAAGTCAATATTATTTTGATTCATAATTGGATTTTTTAAGATATTACCATCAGTTATTATAATTAATCACTCTATAATTTTCTCAAGAATATGAGTTCATTTATTATATATCCTGACACAAAAAAAACCTCTCCCCCTTGCTTTATTCTATAATATTTAATTTTCATAACTATTTAAAGACTCATATTATCTCTCAAATAAAACAAGAATTATCCTACACATACTAAACAAGTAACTTCTCACTTATCGAACCTCAAAACAATAAAAACCAAAGACTTACAAAAAACATCGAAACAAAAAAAGCCTTATAAACAGTTGTTTATAAGGCTTTTGTACTGAAGACAGGGCAAATATCGAACTTTTTAGAAAATGATGCCGAGTTAATTCTTAGTAAATCAAAGGGATTGATTATGCTTTAAATTTTCTATTTGACATAAATATTGACTAGTTTTTTCAATTAAAATTCTTTCATATTAATTAATTTTAATCTTTAAATCATAAAAATCATTCTCAACTAATGAATCATAGAGCTAAAACAATATCTTTTAAAAACTTTAGACGATTTAAGGACTTTCCAAAATTAGAACTTGGAAACATAACCTATATGGTAGGACGTAACAATTCTGGTAAATCTACCATGGTAAAAGCAATACTATTGATTAATGATTACCTACAAAACCAACTATCTGATACATTTGCATTTGATAACAAAGTTTTAGAAGATGCTAATATTGTAACCTTCGGTAGAGCTAAAAATAATAAATCTGAAGAGCCATTAGTTTCTTTTGAATATCAAATAAATGAGTTTCATTTTGAGATTGTTATTTCAGGTAATGAAAATGATACAAAAGCAAAAGTAAACTTATTTAGTATAAAAGATTCTATAAATGGAATACGATTAATAATAGACTACTTAAATGATAATATCACAATAAATAAAAAAGTTGTAGAAGAAGGAGAATTAGATAGTAAAAGAAGTAATGTAATCCAAGAGCTGGAAAAGGCAGTTGCTGAATTACGAATTGAGCGAGAAAAAATTAAAGAAGAAGGTTCTCCAGAGGCTCTGAAACTTCAACATGCTCTGGTTACTACCTCTGAAAAGTTAAAGGCAGCTAAAAGATTTTTTAATAAAGACATAAAAAAGAAAGGTGATGGTGAATATACATTACAATACCCTGTTTCATTTATTTTAGAACAGAATAAAGATAAAATTCAATCTGAAAATTTTATTAAGAATCTTATTGATGAATTTATTTGGGTTAATGATATAGAATCTAAAAATAAACCAAAAGAAAAGTTATCTAAAAATGAACAGCAAAATGTATTAGCTCTAAGTAGAAACAATAAACATTTGAACGATTTTTCTTCAAGAATAATAAATGTATTAAACCAACAGGATTTTCATTATATACCTGCAAATCCTACAAAGCAATCTGCTTTATTTTATTTAAGAGATACAAACAATATTCTGTCTCAGGCAATTCATCAATTTCATCAATTAGGTATTGAAGAGGGTGAAGAAGAGTGGATATTTGTTGAGAAATGGATGTCTTCCGAATCAGACAAAAATGGACAGGCTTTAGGTTTTGACATTGGAGATAGTTTTAAGATAAACATGAGAGCAGGTGAAGCCTATGAATTCAGTGTTTTTGAAAAAGGAGTAACTAAACCTGAATCGCTCTCTGATAAAGGAATGGGGTCTTTACAGGCTATGATGCTTATATTAAAAATAGCAAGTCTAATTAGGTTAAATAAAAAGCATAATAAACAATTAACCATTCTTATTGAAGAGCCTGAATTAAACCTACATCCAGCTTTACAATCTAAATTAACAGACTTCTTTTATGAGATACATGACAAATATGGTTTCAATTTTATTCTAGAAACACATTCGGAGTATATGATCAGAAAATCACAGGTTTATACAAATGAAAATAAATATGGTGAAAGTAAATCGTTAAACCCAAATCCTTTTAAAGTTTATTATTTTTCAAAGGATTCCAATACTCAACCATATGAAATAATATACCGTGAGGATGGTAAATTCAAAAATGATTTTGATAGTGGTTTTTTTGATGTAAATACAGAATTAGCGTTTAAAATATTGTAGTAGATGAATATTTATATTGATAAAACCAACTTGGAATCTTTCTTAGGACAGAATGAAGATCCTTTTTTTGATAATATTTTAAAACTATTAAAGGAACAACTTAATATTCACTTTAACTTTTCGAAAGAAACTTTAAAAGAAAATAAAAACCTTTCTTCATTAATTCCACTTTTAACAAGTGGCGTTGAACATACAAATACAACATTTGATAATAGTTTTCCTGAGAGACCATTAAAAACCAATACCACTATAAGTTTTGACTCCAATCAATTATCATCGATCTATTGGCTCGATGACGAAGGAGGAGAAAAACTATTTAACTCAGGTGCTGTTTTAATGGCTTTACCTGGACACGAAATTAATGAGACGAAGAAAATATTTCTTAATCAAGACGGGTATGTTTTTAAGAAAAGGTGGAGAATAGGAGAAGAAGGATTCTTAAAATGGGAAGATTTAAAGGAATATACCCTTCCGTTAACAGAAATAATAATTTGTGATCCTTATATTTTGTCAAAGAAAAACGGTGATGAAACGATTCATAACCTCTACGGAATAATCGAATTACTTACAAAAGTATCAATGAATAAAGTTAGTTTAGTTTTGTTTGTTAAGCCCGATGCAGTAGATTACGAAATAGATTTTGTGAAAACAGAATTAAGTAAAAGATTAAAAAACTCCACAAATAAAAAGTGCAATGTTACAATTGTAAAAACGAACAATGAACATGATCGGACTATTTTGACAAATTATAAAAGAATTAATTCCGGGGATTCATTCACTTATTGGAATGATAGCGGTCTACTTATATCAAAAGGAAAGGAATTGAATTATGAAAGTCTAGGTGATAAGGAGAATTTAAAGTATGCTAATCAAAGGGTAAAAGACTTTCAAGAAATATTAGATTTTTTAAAAGAAAACAATACAGATTATATAATAGGTGATAGAAAATCTGGTTTCTTGAAGTTCTAATCTTTTATATTCCTCCACAATATTCGCATATTTGCAAAACAAATTATTAGCAGAATTAAAGCCTTTACATGAGCGATAAAAATACTAAAGTAGACGTTGGATTTATTTGGCAAATAACCGATGATGTATTACGAGATGCCTTCAAAAAAAATGAAATTGGTGATGTCGTATTACCTTTTGTGGTTATCAGAAGGTTAGATTGTATTTTAGAGCCTGTTAATACTAACGTAAGAGAAACCTTTGAACGCTTTAAGGATAAATTATCTTCAGAGAAGCTAGTACCTGTTTTGCGTAAAGCTGCTGGTGGATTAAAGTTCTATAATACTTCTCAGCATACATTACATTCTTTAAAAGATGAGCCTCAGTACATAGAGATTAACTTTAACAATTATTTAAATAGTTTTAATCCTGAAGTTCAGCAGATATTAGAAAGTTTTCAATTCGATAAAATAGTAGCGCGCTTAATTAAAAACAAGTTACTCTATGAAATGATTGATGCCATTTGTAAAATAGATTTACATACCGAGGCTATAGACAATCATGGAATGGGGTATGTTTTTGAAGAGTTGATCAGAATATCAAACGAACAATCTAACGAAACAGCTGGTGAGCATTTTACCCCAAGAGATGTTATTGAGATAATGAATAGTTTCTTATTTGCTGGCGAAGAAGATAAACTTGCTCAACCAGGGGTGATCCGTACAATCTTTGATCCTGCATGTGGTACTGGGGGTATGGTAAACTTGGGTAAAAAGTATATTTTAAACAAGGTTTGTGCCAACAGTAAACATAAACCAACTATTGTTACTTACGGTCAGGAATTAAACGAACAATCTTTTGCAATTGCTAAATCAGAAGCTTTAATTACTGGTGAAGAAGCTAATAATATTAAGCATGGTAACTCGTTTAGTGAAGATCAGTTCCCTGGTAAATCCTTTCACTATATGATGGCTAATCCACCCTATGGTGTAACTTGGAAAAAAGACCGAAAATTTATAGAAAACGAAGCTTTAAACCCTTCTGGTCGTTTTTATGCAGGTACACCAAGAGTTAGTGATGGGCAATTACTTTTCTTGCAACATATGCTTTCTAAAATGGAGCACGAAGGTTCTAGAATAGGTGTAGTTACCAATGGTTCTCCTTTATTTACTGGTAATGCTGGTAGTGGAGAAAGCGATATTAGAAAATGGATAATAGAAAACGACTGGTTAGAGTGTATAGTTGCCCTACCTAAAGATTTGTTCTATAACACAGGTATAAATACCTATATCTGGTTTTTAACCAATAATAAAGCTCCACACCGTAAAGGTAAAGTACAGTTAATTAATGGTGATGCTAAAGAAATCATTAAGACAGAAGGTACCGGTAAAGACAAAGAGCAACACCTGTTTTGCCAGCCCAACAAAAAGAGTTTAGGGAATAAGCGTAATGAAATCACCAAAGATCACATATCTAAATTGTTAAACCTTTATCAAAGCTTTGAAGATGGCGAACAT
Source organism: Aquimarina rhabdastrellae (assembly GCA_947387485.1). Taxonomy (GTDB): domain Bacteria; phylum Bacteroidota; class Bacteroidia; order Flavobacteriales; family Flavobacteriaceae; genus Aquimarina. Next base: position 53,945 of record CANDNT010000019.1, on the reverse strand, counting down.
TCTAAGATATTTAACAATGATGATTTTGGATATTATCAATTAACCATAGAACAACCTAAAGTTGATGAAGCTGGTAAATCCATTGTTGACAAAAAAGGACAGCCTAAAGCCGACCCAAAGAAAAGAGATACTGAAAATGTGTCTTTAACCGAAGATGTAGAAAACTATTTTGAACAGGAGGTAAAACCTCATGTGCCGAATGCTTGGATTGCCTTTGATAAAACTCGTATTGGTTATGAAATTAATTTTACCAAATATTTTTATAACTATAAACCTTTACGACTTTCTAGTGAAATAAAGACCGAAATCAAAGTTTTAGAAAGTGATATAGCTAAGCTGTTAAAAGATCTATTTAAGTAATGGGAAAGGCATACATTACATATAAAGATAGTGGGGTTAGTAGTTATGGAAGAATACCTACAGATTGGCAAGTTTCAAGATTTAAATATTTTTTCACCAATTTTAAAGGATTAAGTATAACGAAATCTAACTTACTAGATAAAGGAATTCCATGTGTAAGCTATGGAGATATCCATTCTAAATTTGGTTTTGAATTAATTCCTGAAATCCATAATCTGAAATCTGTTTCTGAGAATTATTTAATAAATAATAGTAATGCCTTGTTAAAAAAAGGCGATTTTGTATTTGCAGACACATCAGAAGATTTAAAAGGTTCTGGAAACTTCACATATCTTAATTCAGATGTTGACACTTTTGCTGGTTATCATACTATAGTTATTCGTCCAAATCAAGTTTGTCAAAATAGATTTTTTGCATATTTATTTGATTCAATTTATTATAGGTCACAAATTCAAAGGTTGGTTAAAGGGGTAAAAGTCTATAGTATAACCAATAGGATTTTAAAAGATACTTTTATATTATGTCCCAGTGATTATGAACAAGTCCAAATAGTATCATACCTAGACTACCACACCAACAAAATAGACCGATTAATTGCAAAAAAAGAAGCTTTAATAGAAAAACTAAAAGAGCAACGACAAGCTATTATTAATGAAGCCGTCACAAAAGGTTTAAATAAAGAGGTTAAGCTTAAAGACAGTGGTATTGAATGGTTGGGTGAAATACCTGAGCATTGGGAGGTTGTAAGATTGAAGCACCTTACAGATTCTGTAGATACGGGAAAAACACCACCAACTAATAATAAGCTTTATTTTGATAAAGGGAGTATAAATTGGTTTTCACCAGGAGATTTTATTTCACTTTTTTTAATTAAATCTAATAAAAAAATAACTAAACTAGCAGTTAAAGAATTAAATATTAAGCTATATCCTAAAAATACAGTTCTTCTCATTGGAATTGGTGCAACCCTTGGAAAGGTTGCTATAGTTGTGGAAGAATGTTTTTCTAATCAGCAAATTAATTCTATTCAATTTAAAGAGGATGTATTAAGTCCTTTTTTCGGTTTATTTTTTTTAGATTCTATTAAAGAGGTTATAAAAAATGAATCAAATTCGTCAACAATGGCAATATTAAATCAATCTAAAACGAAAGAATTATTATTAACAGTACCACCTTTAGATGAGCAAAATAAAATAGAAGATTTTATTAAATCTAAAGTTGACCAATTTGCTCATAGTATCGTGAAAATTCAAACTTCAATCCAAAAACTTAAAGAATATCGTCAATCTTTAATTTCAGAAGCAGTAACAGGTAAAATAGATGTTAGAGATTGGGTAGCACCTAAACAATAAAATTTTAATAATGGCAGGAGGAACTAAAGAAATACATTTTGAAGATCATATAGTAAATTATTTAACTCAAAAGGTAAATGATTACACTTTGGTGCATAAAAATAATTACGATAAACAGCTATGTTTAATATCCTACGATGTTCTTCAATTTATAAAAGAAAGCCAGCTTGCCAAGTATCAAAAAATAGAACAACATTTTGCTGAACAAACCGATGATAAAATCATTGAAGTTGTAGCCAAAAGTTTACGCAATAACAAAACCTTAAAAACCCTTCGTAATAAACTACGTATAGCTGGAGAGCGTTTAGATTTGGTGTATTTTAAACCATCGAATAATAAAACACCAGAACACGAAGATTGGTATCGTAAAAATAAATTGTCTGTTATTAGGCAATTGGCCTATTCAACAAAAAACAATAATGAGTTAGACCTTTGTTTTTTTATTAATGGTATTCCTGTTGTCACAGCCGAATTAAAAAATGCTTTAACAGGGCAAAATCATCACAATGCCATTAAGCAATATATGCAAGACAGAGACCCTAAAGGCGAACCATTATTGGAGTTTCAGCGTTGTTTAGTTCATTTTGCTATAGGCACCGAAAAAATCTTTATGACTACGCGTTTAAGTGGTAAGTCAACCTTCTTTTTACCGTTTAACAAAGGGGTAAGAAACGAAAACAATTCAGGGTTTGCAACCTCATATATTTGGGAGGATATTTTAAGAAAAGACTCAGTATTAGATTTGGTACAAAATTATATTAACCTTCAAGAAGATACTGATAAAATATATGATGAAAAGACCAAAACGGTTGTAGAAAAGAAATCTATCAAACTACTTTTTCCTAGATTTCATCAGTTAAAAGCTGTAAGACGTTTATTAGAACAATTAAAAACCGATGGAACAGGAAAAAACTATTTAATACAGCATTCAGCAGGATCGGGTAAATCGAATACCATAACATGGTTGGCATACCGTTTGGCAAATTTTTACCAAAGTTATACAGACACAAAGGCCTTGTTTGATTCTATTATTGTGGTTACCGATAGGCGTGTTTTAAATACACAGATTCAGGAAAATATACGTCAGATAGATAATATTCCAGGAATGGTTGAGTATGTTGATGAGAAAAAAACAGCACAAGATTTAAAACAAGCCATAAAAGAAGGGAAACGAATTATAATTACCACCATTCAAAAGTTTCCAATTATATCTGATGCAACCTCTGAATTTCCAAATAGAAATTATGCTATAATTATCGATGAAGCTCATAGTTCACAGTCTGGGGAAACATCGAGACATATGCGAAAAGCTTTAAGTTTAGAAGAAGCTGCAAAAAAGGATACGGTAGAAAAAGACTTAGATGAAGTTATCACAGATGAAATAAGCAAAAAGGGACAGCAACCTAATATTTCTCAATTTGCTTTTACAGCAACACCAAAGCCTAAAACTCTAGAATTGTTTGGATCTGTACAAGCTTCGGATGGCGATAAGAAGCCTTTTGATTCATATACCATGGAACAAGCCATTAAAGAGGGCTTTATTTTGGATGTTTTAGAAAATTATATGTCGTTTAAACGTTATTATAAACTTATAAAACGTAGTGATATAGATGATAAGGAATATGAAAAAAAGAAGACAGTTCGTGTTTTAGGTAACTATGTAGATTTACAAGATCATGCCATTGAGAAGAAAGCACGTATTATTCTAGAACATTTTGCAACCGAAACTCAAAACCAAATACAAGGTAAGGCAAGAGCTATGTTGGTAACTAAATCTCGTTTACATGCCGTACGTTTCAAACGAAAGTTCGACGATATAATGCGAGAGATGAAATTGCCTTATGAATGTTTAGTTGCTTTTTCTGGTACAGTGAAAGATGATGAAACAGGTGAAGAATATACAGAGTCTAAAATGAATGATTTAAGAGGTAGAATAAGTATACCAGATGCTTTGAAATTACCTAAATATAGAATTTTAATTGTAGCGAATAAATTTCAGACAGGGTTTGATGAACCAATGATGCATACGATGTTTGTTGATAAAAAACTTGGAGGAACGAGCACAGTTCAAACTCTATCTAGGCTAAATAGAAAAGCACTAGGGAAAGATTCTACCATGGTTTTAGATTTTGTCAATGAACCAGAGGATGTACAAGCTGATTTTCAACAATATTATGGAAAGAATTATATAACAAAGGAAAACCTAACTGAACTAGATGCAATTTATGACAGCTTAAATCTAGTTGAAAAATTTGAGCTGTACTATCCACAAGAAATAGAAGCTTTTGCTGAAATATTTTTTAAAGGCTCAGATAATTTTGAGGAATTACAACCTATTTTAAGAGAAGTAGTTCATCGTTTTGAAGATCAATTTAATGATGAAGAACAAGCTGATTTTAAAAGTGCAGCGAGATCTTATGTTAAACTGTATCGATTCTTAAGTCAAATAATCACCTATAAAGATGTTGAGCTAGAAAAGGTGTATATTTTCTTAACAGCTCTTATAAAAGTATTACCATATGCGAAATCTAATCTCCCGCTTCATGTGGTAAACGATGTAGAGCTCGATAGTTATAAAATACAATATAAATATACACAACATTTACAATTAGAATCTAAAGATGGAGAACACCTAAGGTTAAATCCTGGTGGCGCATCATCTAATACAGAAGATGAATATGATTTCCTTACCAAGATAATCAAAGTATTAAACGATACTTATGGTATTGATTTAACCGAAGAAGATAAGGTTGAGTTTAAGAAAATGAAGGAAAATATATATGCCAATGAGGAGTTGATGTCCTTCTTTAATAATGTAAACTCTAGAGATAATATTAAAGATAAGTTTAATGAAGAAATAGATTCTGAGCTTTTAAACTTTATTGATAAGAAACTAGAGTTTTACAACAAAATGACAGAAGATAAGATAAACACTATGTTTAAAAATATGTGGTTTAATGAATTGTATGACTCAAGAGTTAGAAATATTCAATAAAAAATCATTTATCATAAAATGAGTGTTTAAGTAGAATTTTGCTTAAGAAAAATTTTAATTTAGGCAGAAAAGAAGATTAAACAGATTTTGATCAAAACACTTGATCTATTTATATTGAGAAAATATTTTTTTGGTAAAAATCGGCATTCATATTTATACAAAAGAACATTAATAGTAGGAGTAATTAAAGAAAGTGTACTAGTCTCAATAATTATGGTAAGAAAACTATTAAAAGTGTTTTTTTTGGCACATATGACATCGACATTGTTCAAGATAAAAAGTGACTTTAAATCAGATTTATTTAAAAAAAATTAAATTATAAACAACCTTTCAGAAAAGATTTAATATTTACTTCTGAAAATGAAACTTTTTATTTCCTAAAATAAGTTAAAAGAAAATAGATTTAAATTAGAATTAAAAAAATGAAGCTCTTTCTTTTTCTTCTTTAAAGCTTTTACTATTGTAGCAAACTCTATCAGTTTAAATTATCAATCTATACTTAATTATTTTGATAATCGAAGTACAAATGCAGCAGCAGAATCTTTTAATGCTAAAATAAAAGCCTTTAGATCACAATTTAGAGATCTAAGAAACGTAGAATTCTTTTTTAATACATAACCATCTTATTTTAATCCGAATTTACCTACATATACTAAACAAGCTTTTTTTCAATTATCGAACCTCAAAACAATAAAAATCAATCATTCACATAATACTACAAATAAAAAAAGCCTTACAGACAAATGTTTGTAAGACTTTTGCACTAGTAAAAGACAAAATATCGATCTTTTTAGAAAATAATGCCGAGGTAATTCTTAGTAAATCAAAAGGATTGATTATGCTTTAAGTTTGCTATTTGACATAAATTTAATTTAACATTTATCACTAAAAGGAAATCTTTTCATCATAAATTCTTAACTCATTATAGGGTATTACTTGATTATACTTGTTGAAATTTATTTTGTAAACTAAAATTTTTATACAATTATGAAAGTAAAATACATTATGATGAAAACTAAAGCTTTTCATAAACTAATTAATCAAGTAACTCAAAATATTATGGCAGAAGTAAAGCCTTTAATTGACACTAAAAAATTGAAAGATGAAGATGAATGGTTAACCCCTAAAGAAGCTAAAGAAGTTTTACGAATTAAAAGCACTGGTAAATTATTAAGGTTACGTAATGATGGTTTTATAACTTACGCTAAACACGGTAACATTACTGTTTATTCTAGAAAAAGTATCATGGAGTTTTTAGAAAAATGTATCGTGAATTAAACTCTTATTATTTAAAAAAGAGGTGTCAGTCGACACCTCTATCTCTTTATATGAAGGTTAAGATTGCTTTATATTGCAAACTTAAAATATCTCTTAAGTATCATTTTATTGATTATCTTCTTTGATTAACATATAATTTGCTATCCATTGAAATGCTACAAATCCAAAAATAAATACTATGGTCATCGAGTTAACTAATTTATCGTTCAGAAAAGTATATACGATTGCATTCAAACCTATCACAGCTAAAGCAATAGTATAAATTAAAAGTCCATATTTGTTTTTTGATAATGAGAATATAGTACTTAATGGAAGCATCATTGTAAAACCAAAAACTGCAATAGCTAACATCTTATCATCTGATAAAATAAAGTATAGAAATACCCCTATTATAAATGTTATAAAACTTATCGCAACAAGGTTTGAACTCATTTTTCCCTTTTTATCCAGTAGCAATTGCCCATATTTATTAAATCGTAAAAACAAATTACTTATTGGTGTAATTACCCATGTAGAAAATGCAATTAAAGCAAGCGCTATTATCAAAGGGGTTAGATACGGCTGTAACGTCTCATTATTACGAGCTATACTCCTTAAAACTCTAAAACCAATATAAAAACCTATAAGAACTGCCCATTGATACTTCGATGTTAAATTTCCTATCCAAAATGAATATTTCAAAAACATACGGTAGATAGGGTTTGAAGCCTTAAGCGCTTCAAGCATTCCTGATTGAGCATAATAAAAATTAGGATCACTAGAAAGAGCTTCTTTAAAATGATTAAGCGCTTTTTTATGATTTCCTGTTTCTAACAAATTCCACCCATAGTTTGTATGAGTATAAGAATTATTCGGGTCTTCTCGCAAAGCACCTTCTATCGTTTCAAAAGACTCTTCGTTTCTATTGAGCTTGTTTAAAGCTGTACTCCTTGTGTTTAATGCTAATAAATTTTCAGCATTTATTTCTAATGCATTATTAGCTGTATTAAGTGCAGTGTGAAACTGTTTACGTTCTAATTTGATATGTGCTAATAGTCCTAAATAATCTGCATCATATGGATCTATTTCTATTGCCTGATTAATATACCTTTCTGCTTCGTTCAATTCATCTTGATGAATTTTGACACGAGATTTTATGTAGAATAAATAAGACTCGTCAGGTGATATACTTATGGCACTATCTATTATTGTATTTGCTTTTTCAAACTTATCTTGTTGCAGGTATATCTCTGACAGTTGAGATAAGAAATGAATATTATTTGGATCTTCTATAAGTAAATCTGCAAGAATCTTTTCGGCTGCCGAAAACTTTTTCTGTTGAATAAGAATTTCAACTTTTGACAATCTATTATCTCTAACCATATTATTTCTTTATTTTCATATAAGTTAGAATATCATCATAAAGCCCTGAATCATTCGCGAACATTGCAAAGTTTTTTGCTGTAGTAAACCACTCTTGAGTACTTGGTTTATGCTTTTTTACAGCGCTAATTAAATCTTTTGTTTCGAGTGGTTTCGGAATTCCATCACTAAATGAATCTTCAAGTTTTTGTTCTATTGCAATATCTATAATAGCATCGATGTCTGCACCAGAATATTGTTGTGTTTTTTTGGCTATAGTTTGAACATCAATAGTACCTATGGGTTTATCACTAAGTTTTAGTTTTAAAATTGATGCTCTCGTTATGATATCTGGAGGTGAAACAAAAACAATTCTATCAAATCTTCCGGGACGCCTAAATGCCGGATCTAAATTCCATGGTGTATTGGTTGCTCCTATAATTAATATACCTTCATTAGAATTATTAATTCCATCTAATTCTTGCAAAAATTGATTGATCAAGTGTCGACTACTAGATTGTTTCATGTCACTTCTACTTGCTCCTAAAGCATCTATTTCGTCAATAAATAAAACACATGGAGTATTATTTCTAGCCAAATCAAATATTTCATGTAGGTTTTTTTCGCTATTCCCAATCCACATATCAAGAATATCATTTAAACTAACACTTATAAATTTGGCATTCACCTGTCCAGCTGTTGCTTTGGCTATATATGTTTTACCACAACCAGGCGGTCCATAAAGTAAAATACCCCCGCCAATTTTTTTTCCATAAGCTTTATATAGCTCTGGATGAAGAAGTGGTTTAATAATTTTTAATTCGATTTCTTTTTTTACAGTTTCCATACCACCAACATCATCAAAATTGATATTGGGTTTTTCTAGAAATCGATTATCAAATTCTTCTTCAGTTGCTATAACTTCGATAACTTCTTTTTGACGTAGTTGACTATCCAACTCTTCATCAAAATAATCGGGGTCTATAGCAAGTGCTTTTTGATACGCTTCAATTGCTTTGGCTATTAACTCTTCTTTTAAAAGACCTTTTGCATAAAGTATAAAAATATTTATCTCTTTCGTTCCGTTATCTATAAGTTCTTCTAAAATCACATTACAAGTAGAATAGTTACCTTTTTTAAAATATACGGTTGCAAGTCCGATTTTAGCTTTTATATCATTGGATTTTGATAGAATATTAGAATATTCAATTTCTGCTTCTTCTAATCTGTTTAAAGTGACTAAGGTTTCAGCTAATAAAAGTTGTAATGGAATATTGTCAGGCGAATATTTTAATGCCTCACGTAAATCTTCTATTGTATTCTCGTTCATATTATTATAACTATTGTATCGTTTTTTGATATTTTTGTAATCATTTCTTCTTGGTTATATTTAATTAAGAAATGTTATACAAGTAATAGCTAAAATAATATTATTTCCAAAACTAAGGTATATTGAAAAAGAATGATTTGATGAGTTTTTTTTATTCTTTCTCAGTTAAATAACTGTCCACTCAAAAGTTTTAGTTTATTTAAGAGTCTATGAACAAAATAAAACTAGAATACATAGCAATACGGGGAAATACATGAAGCGAAAAAGACAAAGTACAATTGAACCTGTCTTTGGAACGCTAATCTAATTTATAAGATGGAGAAAGATCAATAACTATAGATATACAACAAGATAGTAAGGTGATGATGCTTTATGCTATTACGTATAATCTCAAAAATACCTAAAATTCTCTAAAAACCTGAGCAAGAGTATTGCTAAAATCAAGACTCTTATTTGTAATTCTCTATATGTTAAATTGGGGACGTATTATATCTCTTTTAAGGATCTTTAATTTTATTAATTTATTCTTAATCGATAAAGTAGCTCTTTAATAAGATTTATTCTCTTCTTTTATATTTTATAATTATTGACTTGTTCAATAGCTACAAATGTTGTGTGTAGTTTTTTATAGTTTCAATCTATATGAATATGGTTTTTCATGACTAAAGAAATCGCAAATTTTTTCAAAATAGTCTTTACGACAAACTAATTCAACTCCTTCTAATCTTGGTATCTCATCTGAAATTCCTGCAATAGCACCATTACCTACATAGTCTGCTGACCAGCGATTTAGTTTTAAAACAATCTCTCCTAATTCATTCTTTGCCGCTAATCCATTCGTATATTTATCAATTTGTAAGTTCAACCAAAAAACAAGCTTGGTATTTAACCATAATACCTTATAGTTTTCTAGCATATCTAATTGCTGAATTAATGATACACAAAGTAATTCATCAATTCCGTTCATGTCCATTTCTTCCCACAGGTGAGGTGGATATATTCTATATTGTGAAAATGGAATATTTTCCGCAAGGTTAGGGTTAAAAACAACTCCTTCAAAAACTCGATACTCTTTGCTTTTACCATATTTTACTTCAAACAACTCATACTCGTAATAACCAACCCGAACCCAATCATTTAGGTCAACATTTTTTCTTGCCCACTTATTCTCAATCTGAGAAGGTCTGGGTAAATCTGGGCGTTTGGTATATGATTGATTTTGAGCAATAATGGTTTTATAATCAATTTTTAAAAAATCGTATAGGTCAGGTTGGTCTGGATAGCTTTCAAATTCCTGATATAACTGTGTATTGATAAGCTCAATTTGATAATTTGGTGAGTAAATATTATTTACAAATCGATTTATCATTCGGTTACCTAAGAATTGATATTCTTTCTGAAATTCTCTGTCAAAAGAACTCAAATATTTACCTACAACATTATCAAAACTAAATCCTTTTCTACTAATTGTATTATTTCGATAATTTATATTCGCAAAAAAACTGACCGCGTCATTTTGGGCAGAATAGAACAGCTTGTGACCATTTAAATCTGTAATAAATCTCTTGTCTAATAAGTATGTTACTATCAGATTGACTAAATAAAACTTCGATGGCACGAGTTCATCTAATTCGTCTCTAAAATTTTGAACATACTCCTTTGAAGAAGAACTAATGTCAAATAATATTTCAAGAACTATAATTAGATTACTTGTTAAAAAGAACTTATGATTTTGCAGAAACCACTTTGTTGGTTTAACCATTTTGTTCGCGTGGTGTTCATATAAATAACATAATCCCGAAAATACCCAGTGATGTCTTTCTGTTGTATTTGATACTAAGCGTGTAAATAAAAGGCAAATGAAAACTTCTTCAATGTTCAGGTTCAGTTCATCTTTTAGGATTTCATTCCAATAAATTGTTTTTTGTACAGGAAGTCTAAAATCAGTAGCTTTATAGAGGTTAGACCACATCTTTTCTATAATATCTTTGTTGTAACCTACTCCTATCAAATTATTTATTAGACCACTTGATACTGAACGATTGTAACCTCCTATTTGCGTAAATTTTTCAATTTGATTAGTTAAAGATTTAATAGCAATATCTTTGTTTATATAAAATGCCTTTTCAAAAGCTTGTTTGTTCTTAAAGCTGTTGTACGAACCATCCTGTTCGTATACAAATTGAGAAATCCAGTAATGAGCTGAAATGTCATTATCATTATCAAAAATAATAGATAATTCAACGTTTGGGTTTTTCCGGTATTTCTCATGTTCTCGGACTATTGTATCAACTAATTCTTCGATTTCAGGTGTCAAAAACTCCAAATCATCAAAGTAATAACATAGCGAAATAAGGTCTGTATCCTTTATTTCATTTTCAGAAAAGTGTTCAATCATTTCTGAAGCAGACATCTCAGAAAATTGTTTACGAGATATACTCTGAGCTTTAAATGTATCTAATAAGTTTATCGTGTAAGGATAAGTCTTTTTCTCAGGTAAAGCACCCTTTGCATTAAAGCTTTCTAATTCAAAGTGCTTTAGGATAGAATTCAGTTTTTCAATGAATGAGTTATTAAAACCATTATTCTTTCTATTAGTTAATTTTTGAATTATATTCTCTGTTAAAGTCTTTGCTAATATGTGGTTACCGTTTTTTAACTTTTCAATTAGGTTTAATCCATACAACAAAAAGTCTTCATCAGCATCTACTGGAAACGTAAGAAAAAGAAAAGCTTCAACGGTCGGGTTAATATTAGTATCTGAGTAAATTAATAAGTCTTGAAGTTGCCTTTCATATATCCAATAGTATGACCTTTTAATCTGCGATAGTAAGTAAAAGCTTGCTTCTTCATGATTAACTCTAAAGTATTTTTGATACCATTCTACAGGAAACCACTTTGTGTTCTTACCGTCTGTATGGTCAGTTACTGCATTTATTAGGGATTTTATTTTTTTGATATACTCATTACCTGATACTTCGTTTATGTTTGAATAACTCTCGATAGAATATAGTAGGTCTTCAATCGTTCTATCTCTGCGAAAAGTGTAGCCGATAAAGAATTTCAATCCCTTTTGAAAATATTTATCCGCCTTTCCTTTATCATTATTTAAAGCATATTGTTTTGTAAGCCTAAAGCAATATCCTGCAAGATATGAATGAAGTTGGTATTTTTCTTTTTCATTAATAAGATTTACAAATTCATTGATTATTAATGTTCTATTGGTATCGTTTGAGTATTCCTCAAGTAGTTGAAATAATTTGTCGGTAGGTAATGGCCCTCCGATATTTTTTTGAATCTCAGTAGTAGTTTTATGACTAATTTCAACAAGTATTTCTATTATTACTTTCCATTCAAGTTCAGTTTTTAAATGCTTTAGTCCGTCACTAAATGAATTATATAAATAGTCACCCAAAGAATGCAAGTCACTTGTTCTCGGATTTCCTTTAAATGGCTCTGTATCGTAAATTAGAAACTTAAAGGCTTCTTCAATTTTTGAGTAATCTACACCCTCTTTTTTAGATATAGCTTTTTTAAGTTTTATGTAATAGACAATCCAATTATAAAACCAATTTTTTGCCGTAAATAATTTTAAAACATTGTTAATTGTATTTTCATCCTCAATATTTACATCTATTTGATTAAAAAACAAGTCAATTGTAGATATTTCTCTATCAAAAAGATTATTAAAACTTAATATTTCATTTGCAAGGGTTAATAAATCTTTTTCAGTTTTTGCTATAGGCTTAGTATAGTTACATATTTTAGATAAAACATCATCGTACTCATATAATTCTTGCAAATAATCACTATCGCTATAAATCTCAAGTTCATTTGCAAAAACGGAGACATATCTTTTATGTTTTTCTAAAACATCTGTGGCTATCTTAGCTAACTTTTGAGTTTCTCTCAAAACCAATAAACCTCTAATAAAATATCTAAACTCGCTAATTGAGATTTCTTTTCGATTTGCAAAATAGTCGTCATAATACAAATGCCAAGGTGAAGGTTCATTATTCTGGTCACATAAATAACAAGCTTCTAAACCCGTAAGTAAAGGTAAGGTAGGCTTCTCCTCAAAAGCTAAATGTTCGGAAACCGATTTAAAACCTTTTAAATGCCCAAGAGCTGAAAAGTATAAATGAAAATCGTCATAATAAACATCTTCAGTAGAACTTAAAACTTTATTTAATTCATTTGCAAGAATTATGTTAGGAAAATCCACATTTTTTATGGCTGATTTTGCCATAAAGTAATAATTATTCTTAACTGCGTCAAATGAATGCCCATTGTATATGCTTTGAATTATGAAATCAGTTGTAAGATAGCCTAATACGCTATCATAATCACCGGTATCAAAGAGTAGCTGAAAATAAAAACGATAGGCTTTTGTATAGTTAAAGAAGTCTTTTTCTTTAAACCAATCAATTATTGGTTTAAAAATGGCACGGTTAATATCTATTTCGTCTTCTTCTAACTTTTCAAGGATAAAACGACGGAAACTCTCATGGTAAATTATAACACCACCATTTGTTAACTTTTCATTGAGTATTGGTTTTAGCGCAGTTAGCGCCTTATCCACATTTTTTCCTTGATGTGTTATTTCCCTTAACTCTAACTTAGTAAGGCTAAAATTTGCACCTGATAATATTTGTGGAACTGTTTTATCTAAATTTAACTTGTCCAATAAGTATTGATAGTAATCTTTCAGGTTGTAGTTATAGGCAGGAAGTAAATTTATTTTTTGAGTAGTTAATACTTGAATTGTTTTAATCTCTTCTACCAAATAGTTTAAATACAATGGATTTCCATTACTCTTTATGGTTAGTAATTCATGAAGCTTTTTCTCGTCCTGCAGTTCAATATCAGAGATTTGATTTTTAGCAAAATAATCTAATGTCTCTGTATCTGTCCATTTAGGTATATTTAATGTCTCATATCCATTTAAGGTGTTGAGTTCATGAATTGGCTGAGATACAAGAAGAATTTTGATATTGTCTGAAACATTCAAATTATTTATGGCATCAATAATTGCAATGTCATTTAATGTTAGTTCTGCTTGCTTATAGGAAAAAACTCTTTCGATGTGATCCAAGCCATCAATTATTACCAATGTATCCTTATCAATATTTTGAAGCAATTGATTTAATTCATAAAGGTTGCTTGCATACCTTTTATGTTTTGTGTCTTTCAAATGCGGAAAAGCATCTAATATTTCTTTTATCAAATTGCCATAGAAAACATTTAATGTAATTCTTTCCGTTGAAAATCTGTCTTTTAATTCGGTATAACAATAATGTCGTACAACATGAAAGCCTTTCTCTTTTAATCTAGATTGCAGGTTTTGGACGAACCATGATTTTCCGCTGCCTGGCTCTCCTTGAAGTATTATTTTATTAGTTCTTTCCAGTTGAGTAATAAAGGAATTTATGTTGTCTTCAGTTTTAATATTCCGTTGGCTGTCAATCGGAAAAATTTGCTCAATTGAACCAAAGTCAGTTTTGATATTAAATTTGATAAAAATATCGTTTGTTCTAATTCCTAATCCTCTACTACGGCTTCTTGTTATAAGTTTTAGTAGTTCTAATGCAAATGACTTTATGTTGTAATGTTCATTTGGATATGTCCCAATACCCAATCTTGAGATTTGATTTGATATAATGGCTTCAAGTTCTCCCGAAAAATCTGTATTTAAACTTTGTTTAGGGAAGTTAGTTTCAATGATGAAATCATTACAAAAGAGTTCGAAATCTGTTCTATTAATTGATGAACTTTCAGTTCTAAATTTTCGCCAAGAACTTTCTGGCTCATTTCCAGTCGGCCAGAGTTTATCAATATCTATTTCAAAGACCTTTGTTATATTATTTTCAAATGTTTTTGGTTTTGATGATACTTTTAAAAAATCGATCAATTTATCAGTTGGTTCATTCCATGCTAAACAAGTCCTGTAATTATATGCTCGATTACTATTCCAACTACGAAACAAATCATAAAAAGCTAAGTCATAATTATTCGATGTGGCAAAATCGTCTTTTGTTGCTGTGTGGTCGGACAGTTCATTACTATACTTTATTTGTTTTTTGAATACACCATTAGAATTCGATATTGTTAAATCGTCAAATTTATCGTCAGAATGTTCTTTGCTATCAATTGTAAATACGCTATCATTCTCGTTTAATAATTCTTCCAAAACAAAAAACGCAGTAAGTAAATCCTGATATTCGTATCCTTCATGTGCTGTATTTAATGGCATTTGTTACTTCTTTTTTTATTGTTGATAAAATGTGAGTCTAATAGATTTTATCACTCTATTTCATGACTGTAACTGATATAGGGAATTATGCACAACGTTCCTTGTATATAACATATGCTGCCCTCGGCAGGCAAACGGAATATACAAAAGACGTTATGCCCATGCTGGGCATACATAATAACTTCAGACTTTGCTCTGAGAGCAGTCCGAAGTCTTAGTTATTGGCGGTTCGTTATTTTAAAAATCAACATCTTCCTCATTCATAACTCTATTTTCAAGATATTCGAGGAGCTTTTTGTGATTTTCAATTCCTGATTTAATTACATTTTCAAGTGTTTTTTCAGGCATAAAAAAATCTCTTCCAATCATTTCATCAAATTCATCTTTCCTTTCTTTAAAAAAAGGTACTTGATTATATAGTTCTGAGTTCAATTCAAGATCTGCTATTTCCATTTTGTAAATTGCATCTCTTGATGAATAAGTAGCCATTGAACCCATTACACTAAATGGATTTGCATTAATATTCAATCCGTTCATAACAGTATAACTAAATGGTTCGTGACCAATTCGTAACATCAATAATCTGTCTTTATATAAATTTAGATTAGAACTATCTTTCTCAATAGCCTTACTAATACACAAATAGCTCACACTTGCCATCATTTGTTGAGTATCTATGTCATCTGATAGATTTTGGTCAAGCATCATTAAAAATACTGTGCCAAGAGCTGAAAAATCGTTTACTTCTTTTAATTGTCCTGGATTTGATTTTACAGAGCGATAAATCTGCATAAGCAATTGACGGGCATCTGTTACGCTCTCTTGTTGATATTGTGCATTTGCTCTTTTGGCTAACGATACTATTTCAGGTTCATTAGAAGTTTGCTGATTATCTTCTTTCAGATACTCAATATCAATATTTCTGTCATGCATATGTAAAATGCAGTTTTCTACTTCACCGTTTTTCATTTTTACAGTCAATCCATAATCTTCTCCGTTGAAGTCCACCCAACCAAATGGTGACTGAGCCTGAACTGGAAATCCTCTCAAAACTATTTTATCAGCAGTTTGACTTACAATACGCATTGGTTTTGGTGTCATTTGAATATTGTTTTGCCAAACTGGGTGATTCTCGTCCAAACTAAATACTGTTACAATAAAACCATCACCATACCTAACATTATATCCTTCACATCCATTAATGTTTGGTTCTACTTTTACAGCTCGTCCTGCTCCACCGTGAGGGCCCGAAACGTGATTACCATTTTCATATCTTATATGGTCTGGAGATTTAAATACAAAATCTAAATTCATATTATCTTATTTTTTTATGTCAGGTTCAAATTTGTACAGAATGACAGGCTTTTCTAATAACTGCCTACGTTTAATATGTAAAAAGATATATGCCCTTTATACTTCATATATATCTATTTCATAAGTTTTTAATTTAATTAATTAACTCATTACAAAAGATTATAATACTCAAAAATCGATAAGTAACCGTGGCTTTTTTCTGACTGTAAGAATATACTTTCCTTAATTTATAAGCGTAATTACAAAAATCATAATAATGAAGAGGTTATCATTTTTCAAACTCAATTATAAGGGAAATGAGGATTCCAGTTCTTTTCCTGTTTTTTATATTTAACAAAGCTAACTCCTGTTATATTAGCATTCTCAAACTTATTTTTTAATCTTTTTGAAACATAAACACCCCTTGAATAATGTGAGATTTTACTTAATGTAAAGAACTAGTACTATAACATTTATAAAATACACGTTACAATTATCTGATTAACAAATGACTTATAGGTTTTAGCTCCTTTTAGATTAAGATTATAACATTTTAGACGATGAAAGGGAATTTATACAGTTTAATAAAATAGAAAAGATATAAAAGCAAAAATCTATTTTACACAAAAAAAATAGGTGGTTAAACCGTAATGAAATTAATCTTTAAATATATATTTTTATCAAAAAAAATACAGATTATTTCTGAATACATTATTCCATGAAAAAGACAAAAATCAGTCATATCACAATACACTTAATAACAATAATAAGCTGTATAGTAATATCCATAGCTCCCTTTATTCATATTAATTTCCCTAAGAAAGAAAAAAGTGTAATCATATTAGAACAGAAAATATCTGAACTCACTTCAAAACACCTTAGTAAGACAAAAAAACTAAGATCACTATATGATGATAAAAGAATTAGTGCTGAGAATTATATTATAAAGCTAGATTTGTTAAATAATGAAAAACAAAGAACGCTATCAGAACTTAGAAAAGAATTACAAAAAAATGTAGCTGATAATAGAATGTTTGGTTTTAGGACTAAAAGAGTTTTTTTGATTGGGTTTGGAATCAGATTACCGTATCTGTTTTTTTCATTATCTATATTAGGACTTTTCTTGTATAACAAGAAAAAACTGAAAAAAGATCGAAATTTATATATAGCTGTAAAAATGCTTTATAACATAAGTTTTCTTATTTCTTTTTTTATTGTGGCTTGGTTTTTAATACCTCGACAAGATTTTGATTCTGAAATTTACTATTTAATGATAGGTCTTCTATCAATATTATCATCTTTTCTGTCTATTTATTTAATTAAACATTATATAGATATATTTAATAGTTTAAAATTTAAAATCAGAACTTTAATTAGTTTTATCAAAGTAACTAGAAAAAAATATTTAGAGCTTGCTGTAGAGTCGGCTATAACTGATCCTAATAACCAAGAAAAGATAAAACAAGATATAAAGGATTATGATGATGAATTGTTTCATACTCTTAAGAAAGTTAATGATAGATAAATTATGGCTTCAAAAAAAGATAGAGAACAATTACTCAAAGAATTGCTAGAAAAAGACATTCTAAAAGAAGAAGATAAGGAAATACTTAAAACATCTTTAGAAGAATTATTTGAAAGAGAATTAAAGAAAAAAGAACAAAAATTAAATCAATTAATCCTAAGAAGAGAATTGATCAAATGTGGAATTGATATTAAAAAATATAAAGATTTATGATTTCTTATTTTGACTCTCTAATTGAAGGGTTTTAATATGTTCTTCTAAATCTTTAACCTTTGATTCTTCTTGCTTGATTCTTTCATCCATAAATTTCATTTTCAGATACATCCACAAGAGAGGATTTTTCGATAATTCCTCATCTTCTGTATACAAATACTTTATTATTTCTTCATGAGAAAAGTCATTAAGAGATGTCTTAGGTTTTAATGTTAAATCTTGATTTGCTAAATCACGATTAACTACATCATCTATTAATAAATTATATCGATTTGCTATTTTTTGTATAGTCTCAATTTTTGGATTTGATTTTCCTTCTATATAAGAGCCGATAGTTCCTCTATTTAACCCAAATAATTTTCCAAAGGCATCTTTTCCCAAACCTTCTTTTTGAAGTAAATATTTTATGTTTTTAGATATAAAAATCATTAAAAAACTAGTTAATCGACTTAAAATTGATAGTATCAGATAAAATCTGAATCCAGAGATTTGATTTTATTACTTCTAAGCAATATAACAAAATATCTAATTGGCTAAATAATTCGTTTAAACTAAATTTAATTCATTACAACTTTAATGAATTATTATGAGAACTATATTCACTATCACTATTCTATTCTTATCAATTAGCTTTATTAGCTGTGAAAAAGATAATTTAAATGAAAACCAGATTAATGAAAACCCTATAATTATTGATGAGTTAGGGGTTTCAAATGACGTTTTTTTATCTGATAAAGAAGAAGAACCAGATCCTGATGACAGAGATTAATATTATGGCATCAATGATTTCATTGGTGCTACTTTTTATTTTTAACATTATCCAGACTTTCAGCTTGTTTAGACTTTATTTTATAGATTAAATCTTCTTCTTTCCCGATCTTATCATCCAATAATTTCATTTTTATATACATCCATAATAGAGGGTTTTTAGAGAACTCCTCATCTTTTATATATAAATGTTTTATGATTTCTTCTTGAGAAAAATCATGTAAACTAACATTTACATTTTTGTTTTGCTTCTGATTTTTGGATAAATCAATATGTATTAAATCATCAATAAGAATATCATATTTACTTGAGATTTTTATTAGAGTTTCAAGTTTAGGCATTGCTTTACCATTTATATAAGAGCTTATGTTACCTCTCTTTAAATTGAATAATTTTCCAAAAGCATCTTTACTTATATTTTCTTCTTTAACTAAAAACAGAATATTTTTCGATATAAAATTCATATTAAAATTGAATTATTCATTTTTTATATGTAAAATTGTAATAAAATTAATCATTTAGAAATTAAATCATAATCAATTGAAACAAATCATGACACTACAAGCTTACAAAAAGAGAATATTAGAATACCTCAATATAGAGTATGAGCATTTTAATAAAGAACAAGGAAAGAGTTTACGATATACCATACTCAATCAAGAAATAGAAAAGCTCTACAAAGAAAAAATACCATTACAAGAATCTATAATAAAAGTACTCTCAAAAGCAAATAGAGAAGTCATAACGATGATTCAACAAATGGTACACATACAAGCAAGTATGTAAGAATAAAGAGTAGATATGAACAGATACTTTTTAATTGATTGATAAATATATGGGTAGCGGAGCATTTGGGGTAACTATTTGTTTAGGTATTAAGTAATCTACAAGCATACCTTTTTAAGTAAATTCCCTACCCATTATTAAGTTTTAAAATGTAGCATTTCGATACGTTGAGTTTGTGTTAAACAAAGAGTCTGTAAGACTAAGGCAGGCTCTTTGTTAAAAAAGACTAGGCAAGATAAGTAATGTGTAGTTGGTAATAGTTTTTTTATGATTAAGGATTCCCACCATGTAATTCTCGGTATAACTTATTTCTAGGTTATACCGATATGGTGAGGAAAAACACAACGTTTAAAAAAAATAACAAAATCATATCATATTAATCAAAATAATAATCAGTTATGAAATACACTAATAATTATGTAATAGTATTACTAGGACTATTTTTTTTAAGTTGTAGTACAACAACGCCAGAAGAAAACTTCCATAAAGCAATCCCTATAACAGTATTCCAGAAAGAAATAGAAAAGTTACCTTTAATAGATGCCACACATTATTATGAATATCATTGTGAGTGGAATGCTCAAAAACAAGAAATCACAATACTACACACAGCTCAAAAAGAACTAAGGATATATTTAGAATTACCAGAAAAAGCAGATAAAAACCTATATACTGTGACCTGTGATCTGGCAGAACATTGGGAAGAATACAGTAAAGATACAACAAGCAGTATCCCCCTTATATCTAATTGTCTATCCGAGTTACTTACAGATATGACAACATTTAAGATGTTTTACCATCCTAAAGACAAAGCTATCTGGATAAGTAATTAAAAATAAAATAACAGCACAATATAGTTTGATTGAAGAAGAAGCCCAAGTGTAGTACGAGACATGGGGTTAGGCTACGCTTGGCTTCAAATCAAAGAAAATAACGCTACCCCAGCGACAAGGAATGTCGCTAGCTTATTACCTCCCCGATAGAGCGCGACATTCCAAAAATCTAACATTGACTATAGGGTAAAGTTCAGTTAGTGCAATCAAAGAGGTCATTTTCTAACTAATGACCTCTTTATAAAAACAGCAAAGAAAATAACGGAGGTCTATTCCATCAATAGCCCAGAAAGAGCCATGCTCCTTAATTATAAGGAGTGTGCCTTTCTATCATATCATAAATTCAAATATCAAAGTAATGACAAGCAGTTATCAAGCCAAACAAGAAGCAGCCATAGCCGAGGGGAATTATCTCTGTGCAATTCTAAAACATTTAGATATCCCATTTGATCGCTTTATGCATCGACTCTTTAAAGATCAACCCTATGAAATAATCCTATATCTATGGATGTATCGATGCTATGATTCCAAATTATCCATACCCAAAGCACAAGAATTAATCAGTCGAGCAAGCCAATTGTATTTAAAGTCACGAACAATAAGTAAATAATCATAAATCGAAATATATGCGAGAAAATTCCATAAAAAAGGGGAAAAATCCCCTGAGGCAAGATTTGCCCATATTACAGTTAACCCGTAAATTTGTAGCGTTAAAAAAATTAATCAAAAATTCAAAAAACGAACGAGTATGAAACACTACAGCAAGCTGTGGTGCACGCTATTGGTGTGTATCATAAGCAGTATCAGTTATGCCCAAATCGGAGACGATGGTAATGGTGAAGGCGAAGAAGGCCCAGACTATCTAGCACAGATGGAGCGTAGTTTTAGTTTGCCATTAGCCCCCGAAGCAGCCGCCTTTCAAAAGTACGGAGAGATCCCTGCCAATCATTATACAGGAACCCCACAGATAGACATCCCTATAGTTAGTTACAAAGGCTTAGAGATGGACATCCCAATAGGACTAACCTATGATGCCTCAGGAATCAAAGTCAATCAACCCTCGACACCCTCAGGATTAGGATGGAACCTAAGCATGGGAGGCGCAGTAAGTAGAGTGGTTAACGGACTACCAGATAACACCATAGGAGGATTAATGCATTCGGCATTAACCAGAGCACAAACCGAGCAATATATCGAGAACCGTACCCGCTTTGCTTCAGTAGAAGTAGCTATAGACTATTATCAATACTTAGATCATATCAATAGAAATGCGATAGATACCCATCCAGACTATTTTAGTGTAAATGCCTTTGGACTTAATGCCCATATCGTTTTAGACTATCGAGATAACTTTAGACCAAGAGTCTTAAATAACCCAAGAATCAAAGCAGAAGCAGATATAGCCTATCAAGATGGAGATGTAAACTCATGGATTATCACTAACGAAGATGGGACAAGGTTTTATTTTGAAAAAGCAGAAAGAGTATATTCTCTAGGAAATGATGCTACTTTAGGAACCCATAATATAGAAAAAGACTATAATGCGAGTTGGAGACTAACCAAGATGATTTCCCCAAATGGTTTAGATACCTATGACTTTATCTATACAGATTATGGAAGCTTTACAGGCCCACAGTTCTTACATGAGGCAGTGACGGTAACCAATACCATCAAAGATTTTGAAGAGAACTATACAGGAGTAGATAGCTATTCCACCTTTCAACCGATAAGCCATAACCAAGAAGTATTTTTATCAAGTATCAAGCACAATAGCAAAACCATTGTGAATCTAGCATATAAAAAGCGATACGATAGAACCTATGAGATTGCAGGCTCAGGAGGAATAGAAGCAACTAATGTTAAATCAGGAATTGCCTCTATCAGTGTTTTTGATCCACAAACAGCTATAGCACTACAAAAAGTAGTATTTGAACACAGTTACTTTGGATTAAACGCAAGTGAAACAGCAGAGAACAGTGATCCAGACGAGATTCGATTAAAGCTAGACGCCTTACACTATTACGGACAAGAAGAGACCTATAAAAACAGTTATCGATTTGCCTATGAACAACCAGAAAAAGTTCCATCATTAAAAAGCAAAGGACAAGACTATTTAGGCTATAATAATGGCGCAACAGGAAACACCGACTTATACCCAGAATTACAATTAGGAAATGCCCACTTTACAGGAGCAAAAAGAGACCCCAATCCATTAACAGCAAGAATAGGAACCTTAACAGCAATCACCTATCCTACAGGCGGAAAGACGGTATTTGAATACGAATCACACCAAAGTTCTTCCTATAAAGCACGTCCCTCAGAAACGATAGCGACATTAACCGTAAGAGGAGACCAAGGCGATGGCACAGGATGTTTAGGAAACTGTAGGGATAAATATGGAACACCCCCAAAGATTGTCTCAAGAATCATCCGTATCCCAAGTACAGGGAAATACGAATTAGACTTTAGCAACCCACAAAGTTCCTCACAATTCGGAGTCTTTTTAATCAGTAGACCAAGCGGAGAAATAGCATACGAAGACTTTGTAGGCTATGGCGGAAATTTTGATAATCACCCAGCTCCAGTAGTATGGTATAAACAAAGCGGAGGCAGTGAACTAGACCGTAATGTAGAACTCGAGGCAGGCTTGTATCAATTAACCATAGCCGTAGCAGGATCTCCAACGGTGGTTTCTGATCCAGATGTGATAACAGATCCTAATCCAGTACAAGCTAGTGTAGGATTAAAAATAACCAAGCATTATAAGACCAATGTGGTGACCCATAAAGTTCATCCAGGAATTCGCCTAAAAAAACGTACCAACTATAGTGAAAGCAATAAGATCAGTACCATAAAAAACTACCGCTATACAGAGACTATAGACAGCGATTATTCCTCGGCATCAAATATCTATGAACCTAAACTCTATAGCAGTTCCACCTCAAAATCTCACGATGGAGAAACCTTTGTCTATACCACTACGATAAGCAGAAGCAGCGTAGCACGAGCAGGAAGTGGCGTACATATAGGCTATAAAAACGTATTTGAGATTGATGGAGAAATCAACGTAGCTCCAGTAGCTGTGGTAGATAATGACCCGCAAGGCGAAGGCGAAGATGAAGGCGGAAACATCCCTTCACTAGTAGAGCTACAAGGGATGAAAAACGGATATACCGAGTATCAGTTTTACGGAGGAAAATCAGGATTAGTAGCCGTAGCTACAGCCCCATATTACAATAACTTTAGAGCAGATTTTAAAGCAGGAAAAAGCAAAGAAGTATTACGCTATACCACCAGCGGAGATACCCTAAGTCGCGAACAATCCATATATAGAGATTATAATATCGATGCCGTACCAGGGATGAGTGTGGTCACGGTAGAAAATACAGAGCAAAAATATGTAGCCTTTAGAGCCAATGAAGATGGAACCATCAGTATAGAACACCTAGAGCCAAAATGGAGTTGTATCGGATCATTATGTGCCTTAAAACCAGGAAGACCATTAGTTTGTAACCGACCAGAGGACTATCCACATATGAACATCGTAGGATGTATAAACAAACGTTATACCTCGCTTAATGGACGTGTCAATGTAGCAAGCATATCCTCAGGACATTTGATAGAGACCCGAGCAACAAGCTATTATGGAGACCAGCAAATCACCACGACAACCCAGTATGAATATGACCCAACGGTGGATTATGTATTACGAAACCAAACAACCCAACAAGGCGAAGGTATTCTACAAAAGATGACCTACCGTTATCCAAAAGACATCGAGAATGGAACAAGCATATCTGGAGGAGAATTTGAAACAGAAGAAGTAGCCGGAATCCAAGCCTTAATAGCAGCCAATCGAGTGAGCACACCAATCCAGACAGAGACCTATCAAGATGGAGTACGTATCGGGATGCAGCGTAGTACTTATAAACAAAG
This sequence comes from Aquimarina rhabdastrellae, assembly GCA_947387485.1. Lineage (GTDB taxonomy): Bacteria > Bacteroidota > Bacteroidia > Flavobacteriales > Flavobacteriaceae > Aquimarina. The sequence goes on along the minus strand of CANDNT010000019.1, from coordinate 29,682 downwards.
TTATAGCAAAACTGTACCCTATCGTGTTTATACTGCCAAAGGCGAAGATCCATTAGAACAACGTGCAGAATTTACTTACAATCAAGTAGGACGTCCAATTAGACAACAACAGACTGATGGTACTAAAACGCAATACCTATGGGGATATGGAGATCGCTATATCATTGCACAAATCCAAAACTTTGAACAGCTTGATACAGAATCACCAACGATAGACATCAATGCCATAGTAAGAGAATTGTCTAATAAGGATGATGACCGTACCATAGGTGACGTAGGAAAAGAGGGCGCTTTACGCGAAAAGCTAAACGAATTGCGAGCAGCACATCCCGAAGCCTTAGTAACCACCTATACCTATGATCCATTAATAGGCGTAACCAGTATTACCGATCCAAAAGGGTATACGATCTATTATGAGTATGATAAACACAATAGGCTACTACAGGTAAAAGACGCAGCAGGCAAATTGGTATCCGAAAATCAATACCACTATAAAACCCAAGAATAACATCAAATCAAAAGACATGCAAAAATACATATATATACTCTGGCTATGCTTATGCAGTAGTATAGGCTATGCCCAATTAAGTTCAGGAGGCGGCAGTAACGATCCCTGTGATATACCAGGAGGAAAAATCTGGTATAAAGATGCCGATGGGGATGGATTAGGAGATGCCTCACAAACCAGATGTAGTGCAACCAAGCCCTCAGGTTATGTAGACAACGATCGAGATTGTAATGATAGCAATGCTAATAAACCCAATAAACAATATTGGAGAGATGCCGATGGGGATGGCTATGGAGATCCTAATGCACAAGGACCATTTAGTATTTGCCATATTCCCAATGGATATGTAGCCAATGCTTTAGATTGTGATGATAGCAATGCATCCCTACATCCCAATGCCTCAGATGTATGTGATGGGATAGACAATGATTGCGATGGACAGATAGACGAAGACTATGTAGGCAGTACCATCCCTACCGCCACAGTAAACAATCAATGCGGACAATCGATACTAACCAGAGGAAATCCAACAAGTGAAGAAACTTGGTATTGGCAAAGTAGCACCACAGGAAGAAGTACAGCAAATAGTAGTGTAAGTATCACCAGAACTAGTGGGAATACCTATTATTTAAGAGCAAGAAACAATCAAGGAGGATGCTGGAGTCAAGCCATTAGAATTAACTATAGCATAAAAGCGTTTCCAACACCCCCACCAACACCAAGTATTACCCAAAACTGTGGGAATACCAAACTAACAAGAACAGCACCACCAAGTGGGATAAGCTATTATTGGCAAAGTAACCCTAATGGAACTAGCACAGCTAGTAGTGGAACAACCCTTACCAGAACAAGTGGTAGCACCTATTACTTAAGAGCAAGAAACAATAGTACAGGCTGTTGGAGTACGGCAAGAACAGTAAATTATAGTATCAAAACGGTACCAAGTACCCCACCAGTAGTAAGCGTAAGTAACAACTGCGGAAATAGTGTATTAACCAGAAGTAATCCACCAAGTGGAGTAACCTATTATTGGCAAAATACAGCAACAGGAACCAGTACAGCTAGTAGTGGAACAACTCTTACCAGAACAAGTGGTAGTACCTATTACCTAAGAGGACGAAGCAGTCAAGGTTGTTGGGGAGCAGCAAGAACAGTAAATTACAGTATCAAAACAGTACCTAGCGCACCACCAAGACCAAGTACTACCCAAAACTGTGGAAGTACTATACTAACCAGAAGCAATCCACCAAGTGGAGTAACCTATTATTGGCAAAGTAGTGCTAGCGGAACAAGTACAGCTAGTAGTGGCACAATCCTGACTAGAACCAGTGGGACACAGTATTACCTAAGAGCCAGAAGCAGTCAAGGCTGTTGGAGTACAGCAACCTCAGTATTCTATACCGTAAAAGCAGTACCTACAAGCCCACCGATGCCAAGCATTACCCAAAACTGTGGAAGTACAACCTTAACCAGAGCCAATCCACCAAGTGGAGTAACCTATTACTGGCAATCGTCAGCAACAGGAACAAGCACATCAACTTTGCTAGCAGGAACTACATGGACAGCAACTGGAGGGAACAAACATTATTTAAGAGCCAGAAACAATAGCAGTGGCTGTTGGAGCGCAGCAAGAGTAGTGAACTATATCATAAAAACTGTACCCAATACCCCACCAGCAGTAAGTGTAAACAATAACTGTGGAAGTAGTATACTAACTAGAAACAACCCACCAAGTGGGGTAACATACTATTGGCAAAATACCGCAACAGGGACTAGTACCGCTAGTACTAATGCTACAATAACACGAACAAGTGGTACAACCTATTACCTAAGAGCAAGAAGTAGTCAAGGCTGTTGGAGTACGGCACGAACTATCAATTATACGATCAAAGCCGTACCAGCAATCCCACCAGCACCAAGTATCACCCAAGATTGTGGAAGTACTAAACTAACCAGAAACAATCCACCAAGTGGGGTAACCTATTATTGGCAAAATACCGCAACAGGTACAAGCAGTGCTAATAGCACCAATAGTATTACTAGGACAAGTGGGACTACTTATTACCTAAGAGCAAGAAATAGTCAAGGCTGTTGGAGTACAGCAAGAACCATTAATTATAATGTAAAGACAGTACCAGCAACCCCGCCTACAGTAAACATAAGCAACGAATGTGGGCAAAGTGTACTAACCAGAAGTAATCCACCAAGCGGAGTGACCTATTATTGGCAAACAAGTGCCACTGGAACAAGCAGTGCCAATAGCACTACTACAATAAGCTTAACCAGTGGAACACAATATTACCTAAGAGCAAGAAGTAGCGATGGATGCTGGAGTACAGCCAGAGCGATACAATATGCCATAGGAACTATCCCTACATGGTATGCCGATGTAGATGGAGATGGATTTGGAGATGCCAATACTAGCCAACAAGCCTGTGAACAACCTACAGGATATGTAGCCAATGCCGATGACAACTGTCCTACTATAGCAGGAACTGAGCAAGGATGTCTAGAAGACTATTATATCGCACCAAGCTTAAGTGACGAAAACTATGTGTATACACGAGTATACCAACGCGAATTAGAAGCAGCCGATGAACTAAGACAAAATCGCGATGTGATCGAAACCGTAGCCTATTACGATGGACTAGGAAGAGCCAAACAACAAATAGGCATCAAAAACAGTCCAAATAAAAAAGACATCATCACCCATCTAGCCTATGATGCTATCGGAAGACAATCCAAGCAATATTTACCATATGAAGCCCAAACACCAAACGGAAGCTATACAACCGTAAATGTTGAACAGGATATCCAAAGCTATTATCAAAACAAATATGCAGCCGACTTTAATGCAATGGCAGTAAACGAGGTGAATGCCTATAGCGAAAGTATCTTTGAACCCTCACCATTAAACCGAGTACTAAAACAAGCAGCACCAGGAAAACAATGGAAAGCCAGTACAGACGATAGTGCAGACCATACTATTAAATCAGGATGGGAAACCAATACCATAGCCGATCAAGTAGTACACTTTAAAGTAGCGATAACAGCAGGAGTAGCAAGCCTAGTTAAAGAAGGGAATTATGCAGCAGAACGCCTACATAAAACCATTACCAAAGATGAAAACTGGACAACAGGAAAAGACCATACCACCGAAGAATATACCAACGAATTAGGACGAATAATCCTAAAACGTACCTATAATAACGAGATCGCACACAATACCTATTATGTATACGATCTGTATGGAAACCTAACCTATGTAGTACCACCAAAAGTAACAACAGCAGATGGCGTAAGTCAAAGTGAGCTTGCCGAACTTTGTTATCAATACAAATACGATTATAGAAATCGATTGATCGAAAAGAAAGTACCCGGAAAAGGATGGGAAACTATCGTATATAACAAACTAGACCAACCCGTATTAAGCCAAGATGCGAATCTAAAAGCACAAGGCGTTTGGTTATTTACCAAATACGATGCCTTAGGACGTATAGTGTATACAGGAAAGATCAATGATAGTCGTAATAGAGTAACCTTACAAACAGTAGTGAACCAAAGCACTACCCTATGGGAAGCACGTACAACTGTACAGCAAGTAGAAGGACTTAGTTTTTACTATACCCAGAATGCGTTCCCAACTACAGGAATGACACTACTGACGATTAACTATTACGATGATTATGCATTAGGAAGCATTCCACCATTAGATCCAGGAACAACCAACATAACTTGGGAAGGAATGACAGCCACAACAGCGGTAAAAGGATTACTAACAGTAGGACAAGTACGCGTACTCGATACCGATAAATGGATAACGACGACTAATTATTATGACGAAAAAGGACGCTTATGGGAGAACCTAGTAAAGAATGAATACCTAGGCACAGATACATGGACACTAACGCAGTTAGACTTTGTAGGAAAACCATTAAAGACCTTTACCAAGCATATCAAGGACGGAAAAATCCTATGTACAACAGATGTGTTTACTTACGATCATATGGGACGCTTATTGACACAAGAACAACAGATCAATGAACTACCTACAGAACGTATCCTAAGCAACCACTATGACGAATTAGGACAGCTGATCAGAAAAGATGTAGGAGGAAAAACAACCGCAACAGCAGCATTACAAAGTGTAGACTATAGCTATAACGTACGCGGATGGTTAAAACAGATCAATGATACTCAGAATCTGGGAACAGATCTGTTTGGGTTTAGACTCAACTATGATACTCCAGAACAAGGCGCAACAGCCTTATTTAACGGAAATATCAGTGAGACGCATTGGAAAACAGCTAATGATAACACCTTAAGACATTATACCTACAGCTATGATGCCTTAAACAGAATCACAGCAGCCATAAGCAATAGCGGACGCTATGATTTAAGTAGTGTAAGCTATGACAAGATGGGGAACATCTTGAGTCTAGAGCGAAAAGGACACCTAAACGAAGCCGCAACAAGCTTTGGAATGATGGATAACCTAACCTATAGCTATGATGCAGGAAACAAACTATTAAGTGTAAACGATGCCGTAACACAACCCTTTGGATTTAAAAAATATGCCCACTCAGGAAATGATTATGAGTATGATGTAAATGGAAATATGGTAATTGACCGTAACAAAGGAATTACGAATATCAGCTATAACCACTTAAACCTACCTACAGGAGTAAACATTGCTAATACCGAACATAACGGAAACATTACCTATGTATACGATGCCACAGGAATTAAGCAAAAGAAAATTGCAACCGAAGGTAGTAATAGCACTATAACCGAGTACGCTGGCAATTTTATCTATAAAAACGGAGTATTAGAGTTCTTTAATCATGCAGAAGGCTATATAGAACCTAAAGGAGATGAAACTTTTGATTATATTTACCAATATAAAGACCATCTAGGGAATATTAGATTATCATATCAGGATATGGATAACAATGGTACTATATATCAAAATACAGAGATTAAAGAAGAAAAGCATTATTATCCTTTTGGAATGATACAAAAGGGATATAATAATCTTGTAATAGGAAGAAAGCATAATTATGGTTTTGTTAACAAAGAAGAAAATGCAGAATTAGGGTTAGATTGGTATGACTTTGGTGTTCGAAATTATGATGCTACTTTAGGAAGATGGATGAATATTGATCTATTAGCAGATGAATTGATTCAATTAGATAAAAATCCATATGGGTATTCATTTAATAACCCTATTTATTTCATCGACCCTGATGGCAATTCCCCTTGTCCACCAGGTATCCCTTGTGAGAATGTCCTTCCTGATATGGAACGAATGAGAGTTAATAGAGCAAGTAATTTAGGAGCTGGATATACAAGGAATAATGGAACAAAATGGCATGCAGGGCATGATTTATATGCAGCTTCAGGAACAAGTGTTAGATCCTCTATGGAAGGAGAAGTTGTTGCTGAAGGAGAGAGTTCTTCTTATGGAAATTATGTTACTATAAAAACAACTCATACCTATACAAAAGTAGTCGGTTATAATGGTAAAGATAAGATCATAGAAGAAGTTACAGATATATATTATCATTTTTATGCACATTTACAATCAACTAATGTAGAAAAAGGTGATATCGTCAAGGCAGGGCAAGAAATAGGTTTATCTGGTACATCAGGTAATGCAAGTGGTTTATCTGGTGCTAATGAACATCTACATTTCGAAATAGGTAAAGAATTAAGGTGGAATGGTAGTCCTTTCATAAAAAAGTCATCTTTATTAGATGCAAACGTAGCTTATAAAGATGTATTTTTTAAAAGTCAAGATGAAGATGGTAATCAAAGTATTAAAGGAATTGTACGAATTTCAAAAGATGAAGATGGAAATATTATATTAAATTTTCAAGATTTTAAAAGTACGTCTTCAAATGGAAATGATGGAGAAAAATTAATATCAAATAAAAAAAGAAATGAATTACTTAAAGGAGTTGAATTTAGTAATTAAATTAATGTGTTTTTGTTTATTTATTATTTCATGTAAAAACAAGAATAATACATTAATTATTGAAAATACAAACGAGCAATTAAATAAAGATAAACAAATAACTAAATATTATAGAGATAAAGCATTAAGTAGTGAAGTGAACGAATTACGGCTTTTAAAGCACTATGATATAATAGGAAAAGATTATCCTGAAAAAGGGATTTTATCGAATAAAGAATTTAAAAATGAAAATTATATTTATCATATACTTAAATTAGAATATAATAATAAAATTGGAAGCAATTTTAAAGTGGATCCAGTAATTAATATCTTTTATATCACTCTTGAAGATAAGATAATAGCTCTTCAAAAGATATATTCCATTGAAGAAGAAGATTTTTCTTTTGCTTTTTCGAAAAAGAATGAGTTGTTTTTTGAATATTATGATTCAAGTACTGGATGGAAAAAATATATATATTTTTCTGATATAGATAATAAATTTTATGAGACAAAATCTTTTGATGAATCCAAAAATATAGATAAAAGTTTGTTAGATTTAATGGAGAAAAAATATTCGATTGATGGAAATCAATACTCCTTTAAAGAAATGCAAAAATAATTTTTTAATTATATAATTGATCGAAAGGCAAGTTTTTTATAAAAACTTGCCTTTTATTTTACTAGATTCTAATTTAAAAAAGAGAAACTATCATAGAATTTCGTGATTTCCTAATATATCTAAAAACAAATAAGTCTTTATCATAAGCCATTTAAGTTGATACCTATTATACTCTTTACAGCAATTGTATATTTATTATATAAAGACAATAGTGCTAAATTATTTAAAAGACATGGTTTTGAAACTAAAAACGTGTATATCAGTATTAAATATATAAAAGAAGTCATCAATAGCACAAATAACTCAGCTTTAAAAAAGCAATTAAAAAGAATTTTAGTTCTTAGGAAATTAATGTTTTTATCAATTTATCTATTATTCTTTTCTGTTTTATCTATAGCATATCTTTCTAGGTAATCTCACAAGCTATTAACATTAAAACTAAGTATAAAGTCATTATCTTAGAGTTAAAAACTAGCCACATTACATGAAATCATCAACACCCCCTTTGCGACTAAGTCGTGAAGAAAAACGTATTGTCCGTTTATTAGCAAAAGGATATACACAAATCGAAATCGCTCTTTATTTAGAACAAAGAGGATTTACACCATCCAGTAAGAGTGCCGTAGAAAAACAATTAAAAAAACTTAGAGATCATACCAAAGCTAAAACTATGTTTCAGTTAGCCTGCATACTCAAAAATCAAGGAATTCTATAAATAAAAAGTTATTTTAAAGTAAAAAACCTTGTGTAATATTCATCAAAACTAATGATTTTCATATATTTAAGTGTATTTTAATCGGGTTAAATACGTTAGTTTCAGTATTTCAAAACTCCCTTAAACACTGAGGTTTAGCATAAAATAGTTATAAAATCACCGAGAACTTCCATAGTAGATATATGGTAAAACCATATCGTAAAAACCACGTTATCAGCTATATTTGTAAAACCAGAGGATTAAAACTACTAACATCAAAACAAACATAAAACCAATTTTAATCAAGCCTAAAAATCAAAAACTACTGAAAAATCATGAAATTTTTTACTATCAAAGACTCTATGCTGATTGTAATCTGTATTGCAATGAGTATATGGTCATGTTCTAAAGATGAAATCACAACTACCACCCAAGAAGCATTAACACCAACAGATTTCTTTTCTAAAATCACCTCTCTAACCACAGAAGACGATGTAGCAGTTTATGTAGATTATCACTGGAATGAAACAGGTGAGTTAATGGTCATAGACAACATCAAACAAGAACAATTATCCATAGTATTAGATATTACTTCAGAAGAAAAAGCATTAGGATCTTCTACAGGAAGATATACCATAGAATGTGAAAATGGAAATAACAGTTGGACAAGAACATGTTCTGGAAGTAATTCTTGTACCATTTTAATTAACCGATGTTTAAAACAAGGAGGATGCGCAACCATTTGTGCTGCACAGATCGTTTATATTCCACAGACTAAATCTTTTTATTTACATAATAATTAGTATTTTACATTACAATATAATGCATTTAAGAGCTCTCTATAAAGAAGGAGGGCTTTTGATTTTTATAAAATAACAGCTATCATGTATCGCCTACTTTTTGTACTTATATTTTTTAACAATTCATTCTTCTTTGCTCAAGACACTAAATTTGTAGTACCAGAGAGTGAGTTTCAACAAATTCGTTTAATCAACAAACTCGAAGAGGAAATTACGACGATACATAACGAACAAAAAGATTGGAAATTAGTACAAACTATTCTAGTTGATGAATTATCTCAAATCAAGCAGATTTCTTTAACACAAATAGAAAAAGTATGGCAACAATATACGGCTGAAGAAATCACCATAGATGAACTAATTGATGAGATTGAAAACGCCTTGAGTTTACGTTCAACCATCAATATAGCCGAGATACATGAAATTGCTCCAAAACACTTTTTATTAAATACAAAAGCGCAATATCCAAAAAGTATAAGTCTTCAAAACAATAGTATTCTTATAGGATTATCGGATAAAGAAGAACAACGAATTCTCAATACGTTTGCTATAGAAAAAATCAAAGCAGATCAACAAAAGGTTATTTCAAGTATTGATAATGCCTTAACAGAAGTACGAAAAAGACTCCTTATACTCCAAAAAGAGGTTGCTGTTATAGAAAGAAATATCATGAGTATTTATGATAAGAAACAAGAAAATAATAGCATTCATAGAATTGCCATTTGGTTTGGAATCCCTGCATTTTGTATTACCATTTTAGTATTGTTTTTAGTTCCCTCATATTGGGCATATAAAAAAGGAAAAGATGCTCCAAAGATTCTTAATAAAAAGACCTTATTAGACGTAGCTACAGTATTTTTATTAACGACAACTATCTTGATTTTAGGATTAGCCAAAATGATTACAGGAGAGGTTCTTGGGACATTATTAGGGGGGATTTCCGGCTATGTTTTAAATCGAACGATAAAAAAGAATAGCAACTAAACTATTGGATATGGTTATAACCAAAGAAATATAAGTCATAAAAAGTTATTTAAAAACAACCTCTTACCTAATCATTGTTATAAAAGCATCTAAGGTTGTATAACTTTTGCTTAAAGCAAAATACGAATGCTCTACTCGTCTCTTATTCTTTAACCAAAACAAAGAAGTATTCATGCCATGCTATTACCCTATAAAAAATGAAGACCTCTAGTGAGGGATACTAGAGGCTCATTCATCAATCAAAAAACGAACAGTATATTATGAAACTGTTGTATTGTTTATGTTAGTTTATAATGATTAGATAAACTAACGGTTAATTTCTTTTTCTTAGCGAATCGTTAGTCGATGTAACATTACACGTATTACATCTTTTTTTATGACTAAAAACTAAGGTATTTTACAATGGATTGACATCTAAGTACAAATGAAATACAACTATGGTTTAAGCATATTTATTTTATGGTTTACATTTAAAAAATAACATGATTTTCTAGAATTGAGAATATCTTTCTTTACAATATCGACTGTATTTTTTGAGGCTTAAACTATTTCAGTTCAAAAATTCTCCTGAAGAGTATCATTACTTTTTCGGAAAAAGTAGCAATCTCTTCCGAACCAGTAATAACAAGGCTTTCCAAAGAATCTGTACTTTTCCCCAGCTCTAGGGAATTTTCTTCCCTAGAGGTAGCATCAACTTTTACAGAAAAAGTGTCAATCTCTCCCGAACCAGTAATAACGTGGCTTTTCAAAGATGCTTCACTTTTCCCCAGCTCTAGGGAATTTTCTTCCCCAGAAATAACAGCAACTTTTTTGGGACAAGTAGCAATCTCTTCCGAACCAGTAATAGTAAGGTTTCCCGAAGAATCTCTACTTTTCCCCAGCTCTAGGGATTTTTCTTCCCCAGAAATAGCACCAACTTTTTCGGGAAAAACACCAACCTCTTCCGAACCAGTAATAGCAAGGCTTTCCAAAGAATCAGTACTTTTTTCCAGCTCTAAGAAATTTTCTGCCTCAGAGATAGCATCAACTTTTTTGGAAAAGTTCCAACCTCTCCCGAACCAGTAATAACATGGCTTTCCAATGATGCTTCACTTTTCTCCAGCTTTAGTAAATTTTCTTCCCCAGAAATAGCATCAACTTTTTCGGGAAAAATGTCAATCTCTCCCGAACCAGTAATATCAAGGCTTCCCGAAGATTCTCTACTTTTCCCCAGCTCTAGGGAATTTTCTCCTCAGAAATAATAGCAACTTTTTCGGGAAAAGTGTCAATTCTTCCGCGATCAGTAATAACAAGGCTTCCCGAAGATTCTCTACTTTTCCCCAGCTCTAGGGATTTTTCTTCCCCAGAAATAGCACCAACTTTTTCGGAAAAAGTTCCAACCTCTCCCGAACCTGTAATAGCAAGGCTTTCCGAAGATTCTCTACTTTTCCCCAGCTCTAGGGAATTTTCTTCCCCAGAAATAATAGCAACTTTTTCAGGAAAAGTATCAATCTCTCCCGAACCAGTAATAACAAGGCTTCCCGAAGATCCTCTACTTTTTCCCAGCTCTATAGAATTTTCTCCTCAGAAATAATAGCAACTTTTTCGGGAAAAGAACCAATCTCTCCCGAACCAGTAATAGCAAGACTTCCCCTTCTACTCTACCATTAAATTCTTTTTAGTTTATAGCTTATCTATAAATGATTTTATATTCTCATAGTTGATGTGCGCACTAAACAACTATGAAAACATCATCAACTTATAAATAATACATTGATGTTCTTATGACCATTTCTTAAAGTTCCTGTATATGAATATACTTCTTGTAGCTTTCCCTTCTACAAGGCATAATAATATTGGCTCTTAAAAAAAGTGCATTTATAACTCTATTTTTTGGAAGTAGGAAGCGCAGGACTTAGCGTCTTCTTTACTTTAGATAAGATTAATTTGTGAAGCTTTCACAAAGAAAACAACAACAGGTCTTAGTTGTTTATTTTCCTCCAATCATGCTAATTACTTTTTATATTGCGTTAAGGTCTTATAACGTTTTTTGTACTATAAAAATTCTTAATTAGACTCCATACACAGGTCTTAGTCTATGGTTAGAGATCATCTTTAGTTTTTCAAAGATATGAAATATCATTTATTTATTTTAACATCAAATAATTTTTTATATGTTTTTTAACAACAAAAACTATTGCATTATCTTATAAATTATGGTTTTACCACAATATAACTTTTAAATAACATCAGGTTTAGCTACCTGATAGTCTCCTTGATTACTTTTGTTTCGAGAAGTTTTTATTAAAATACACCATTCAAAAATTTCCACATAATCTCAAATTAACCAGGGTATTGTTTGAATTACTGTTATATTTAAAGAATTAACCTCTAACATTGTCATTAGAGGTTTTTCTTTTTATGAAGATTCGGGTTGTACTATTTGATACGAGATTTTATAAAACTCCTGTAATAATTCTGGTCGCTTTAGTGTTTTTATAGCTGCTTCACAGCGTTTAAAGCATTCTAATCGTGGAATAGCTTTGCTACTTTCTGCTGTTTCATTACTCTTGAAATAATTCAGTATAGCAAAGAATTTCCGTTGGATGCGTTTGCGCTTTTGATATGCCGAATCTTGATGTACCCATGTTTTTGTTCGTGTAAATCCATTTGGATTTTCTGGATCAAAAAACAAATAGGGTAATTGTACATATCGCACATCAGGGGCTAGATTCACATATCGTCTAACTAGCTCTATCCGTTTGGTATAGACCCCATGTACCTGTGCTAATTTTTCATTAGAGACTGGAGCATACCACTCATACAGGAGTTCTTTTGCGATTTCTTCTTGGGTCATGCTCAAATGCGTCTTTCTGTAGAGTTTCTTTTTTGCCTCCTCCCATAATTTCTCAGCATAGCTTTGCAGGAGTGACTCGCGGGCAGTTTGCCTTTCTATTTTTTTGTCCTGTTCTGACGGCTTATCCTCCCACGAGACAACTTTTTCCTGTACTTTGTTTTTTTGCAGGGCTTTTTCTTGTGTGTTTCCAGTTGTGTATCCTGTTCGCAAACTAGGTCGTAGCGGTAACGGAGTCCGCTCTTGTCCTGTGTATCCTGTTAACCTTTTACTTAAATTTTGAATTTTCTCTATGGGGGTTAATAACTTATTAACCCTTATTATTCTGTTATTTATGTTACTAGTAGTGTTACTAGTATCTGTATGGCGACCTATTGTCGTATTTTTATTTTTAAAACACTGATTATCAGTATACGACAAAAAGTTGTAATCTACTTCGTTTTTTAGCTTATTAACAGGCTTTTCCACAGGGTTATTAACAACCGTTTCTTTATCTAATAGTGTAGCTGCTGTTACTGCTGCTGGCATTTCTGGTAGTTTTAAGGACAATACTTTAGCCGTAAACCATAGCTCAAATGGTGCTTTTGATCCATTCCATTTCTTTTTGGTTATGATTCCTGCTGCTTGTAATCGCACTAGGTGTCTTTGTACAGTTCGTGTACTGGCATGTGTCAGTTTTGCTAATTGCACATTATTGGTACGTAGTGCTGGTAATTCCTCTTTGGTAAACGCCTTTCTTTTATAGGCTTTAGCTAGGGCTATTCCATAGATTTTTAATAACTGTTGTGCTGTTGCGACCATTGCTGGTCGCACTCTTTCCTTGTAATTCGTCTTTTCTTTATTATGCACCGCAACATAACCATCTAACGCTCTTAGCGTATGGGTATAATTCAAATAATACATAGTATTGTATTTTAAGATTCTAGTGAGGCTCTATAGATCGTTGTTGGACGTTTTTTTAATTTCAGAGATCTGTATTTATCTAATTTCTTTTTTAGTTCTTTAAAATTAGATGCAACAGGTTTTCTTTCTATTTTTTGCTTTTCCATTTTATTGCTGTGTTTTTCAATTGAACATATATCAGGCTATACCCTTTTTGGGCATAGTTTAGACTTACTATCGATTTTTGGGAAAGTAATTGATCATCGATTAGAGATCGTAAGTCTTTTGTATTTACAACTTCAAAAATAATTAAAAAATCAATTTAAAAGACAATCTTTTCATTTTTTGTTATTTTTTAACTATCATTGTTATATCAAAATCATGTTCAATTGAATCGTCTAAAAATGAAAAATTGGGATGACCCTACGCTTGTACGCGTCTATGAACGTTTCTTAGAGGCTGCTAAATATGTTATTGCTCATAATAGAAAAGAGGGAAAAGAACCTCATAGTCTTAATGGGCTCGCTATTGAACTTAATCCCACCAATAGAATCTTTATCTCTTTAATGCAAAAGAAATCTAGCGGTGTTCCTTTAAAGTCTTTAGCTCATTTTATTCAGAACTATAACCTGGATGCAAATTATTTCTTTAAAGAAGATGTCTCTTTTTCTGCCGAAGAAGTTATTGCGCCTGAAGTTGAAGCTATTTTAAGAAGAGATCAAGTTCTTAAACTTATCGATAAATTCATGGAGCAACATCAAGATATGGCTCTTGATATCAAACAAGAAGTCTATGCTTATCTTCTTGCTAATGAAAAACTTGTTTTTGGTCGTGAACTCTCAACTGAGTTATCAGATTCTAATACGACCATTCTCGGACTTATTGTACAGCAAATTACTGAAAAAGCTAATCTCCGCAAACAAATGGAAGCTTTGACAGCCAAATGCAATGCCCAACAAGTCGAACTCCAAAATGCGTATCGCATGCAAGGAGAAATGTTTCATAAGTTAAATGATATTATCAATACAAAAACTTAATCTGTTTTATTCTTGATAATTTTCATTTTTATATATTTTTAAACACTAAGACCTGTGTTTACAGTGAAAATCGCTTATCCCTCAGTAAGACCTCTGATTGCTAAGCACTTCTTTCTTTTTATGTCATCTAAAAAATGTACCAATGACTTAAATAATTTTAATATTTTTAATCCTGTTGAGCCTATGACTCCTAAACGTTTAAAAAGTTTTGAAGGTTTAGAACATTATTCTAATCAACAAGCTCAAGAGTTAATTCATCAAATGGAAACTATTGCTAAGGCTATTGTCAGTAGTTTACGTGACACTTAATCTTTATTTCTGCTTAATTATTACAACACTTCTTTATGAACGATTTATCTATTTTTAAACAATTTGCAAAAACGAGTACTCATGATCAAATGCGCTCTAATACCAATGCAGTGATCTATACTAGAGTCTCTACTAAAGAACAAGCTGATAATAACGCTAGTTTAGATACTCAGCGTAAATATTGTGAACTCTTTGCCAAACGCAAAGGGTATACTATAGTTGAATATTTTGGTGGTACTTATGAGTCTGCTCGTAGTGATGAACGTGTGGAGTTTCAACGAATGCTTTCCTATGTAAAACGGCATAAAAATGTCGCCTATATCATTGTCTATTCTTATGATCGTTTTTCTCGTACTGGAGCTAATGGAGCTTCTATCAGTGAACAGTTAAAGAAACAAGGAATTAAAACCCTTTCTGCTACTCAAGAAGTTGACACCTCTACTTCTGCTGGAGCTTTTCAACAAAATCTATATTATATCTTTAGTCAATTTGATAATGAGCTTCGTCGTGATAAAATTGTTACTGGGATTAAGGAAAAACTTCGCAGAGGCTATTGGATGGGTAATGTCCCTATTGGCTATACCAATTTAGGAGCTGGAAAGCACAAAGAACAAAACATTGTAATTAATGAGGATGGTGAATTACTAAAAATTGCTTTTGAGCTAAAGGCTAATCTTGATTTATCCATGGCTGAAATCTCTAGACAGTTAAAAGAAAAAGGGCTTGAATTAACTCCTAAACGCATTGGAGTCATTCTTAGGAATCCTTTTTATTGTGGCTTAATTGTTTCTTCTCACCTCCCAAATGAGGTAATTGAAGGAAAACATCCTCCCCTAGTTTCTAAATCGCTTTTTCTTCGCGTTAATAAGATTGTTAACCGTAATGGTAACTATGGAGTATCACATCATGGTGATGATGAAAATCTGCCGCTTAAACAGTTTATAAAGGCTGCTTCTTGTGGTACGAATTACACAGGCTATCTCGTGAAGAAAAAAGGATTGTATTATTATAAAAATAATCGTCGTGGTAGTAAGGAAAATCGCAGTGCCAAAATCATGCATCAAAAATTTATTGCTGAGCTTCAAAAATATCAATTAGCTGATAAGCGTTTAATTGTTCCTTATCGTGAAATTATTAAAAATGCTTTTGTACAAGAATTTCAATATGAAATTGAGCAAGCTGAAAAAGGACAAAACAAAATTCTAGAGCTACAACAAAAGATTGATCGTCTTGAAGAACGTTATGTTTTTGAAGAAATTTCAAGAGAACAATTTGATAAATTTAAATCTCGTTTGGATTCACAAATTGAGGAATTACATATTGCTGCTGCTAAAAAACCTGTTAATTTATCGAACCTTAACAAATCGATTAATATAGCTTTACATATGTCTCTTAACTTGTCAAAAACGTGGGAGTTAGGAAATCTACCGCTTAAAAAAACTATTCAACATATTGTATTTCCTGAAGGTATTCTATTTGATTATGAAAATGACTGTTATCGAACCTTAAGAGTGAACTCTTTATTTATGCTAATTCCCTCAATCTCAAAGAATACTAGTGAAAATAAAAAAGGGAAAGATCCTATCTCTAATGATCTTTCCCTTTCAGTACTGAAGGCGGGACTTGAACCCGCACGACCTAAATGGTCATTGGATTTTAAGTCCAACGTGTCTACCAATTCCACCACTTCAGCGTGTTAGTGCGTACTCAGAGCGAAAGACGGGATTTGAACCCGCGACCCTCACCTTGGCAAGGTGATGCTCTACCCCTGAGCTACTTTCGCATTCTTTGTATGAACGAGCAATCGTGATTGCGGATGCAAAGATAGAACATTTCTACGTTCTACAAAGCTTTTTCAAGAAAAAAATTAAAAAAATTTACGCTTTAACCCCTTTCTTCCTGATTAACATACGTTTAATCTCATTTAATTTCATCAATGCTTCTACTGGAGTTAAGGTATCTATGTCTGTATGTAGTATTTCTTCTTTGATTTCTTCTAATAAAGGATCATCAAGATTGAAGAAACTCAATTGCATTTCGTCATCTTCTTGTACATCTTTTATCTTTTCGGCTAGTTCGTCACTACTATGTGATTTTTCTAACTTCTTTAACATCTTATTTGCGCGATGTATTACTTGCTGTGGCATTCCTGCCATCTTTGCTACATGAATCCCAAAACTGTGTTCACTTCCTCCTGGAACTAACTTACGCAAGAATAATACGGTATCTTTAAGTTCTTTTACCGCTACATTATAATTCTTGATTCGCCCAAAGGTTTCACACATCTCATTTAATTCATGATAGTGCGTTGCAAATAGTGTTTTAGGTCTTGTAGGATGTTCATGCAAAAATTCACTTATTGCCCATGCTATCGAAATCCCATCATACGTACTCGTTCCTCTACCTATTTCATCTAGTAAAACCAGACTTCGATCAGAGATATTATTCAAGATACTTGCCGTTTCATTCATCTCGACCATAAAGGTTGATTCTCCCATAGAGATATTATCACTCGCTCCTACACGTGTAAAAATCTTATCTACAATACCCACTCTAGCACTATCGGCTGGAACAAAACATCCCATTTGCGCTAGCAATACAATCAAAGCTGTTTGTCTTAGTATCGCCGATTTACCACTCATATTAGGTCCTGTGATCATAATCATCTGTTGGCGATCTCTATCCAAAAAAACATCGTTTGCGATGTATTCTTCTCCTATAGGCAACTGTTTTTCGATTACAGGATGGCGACCATTTTTAATTTCTAAGTCATAACTCTCTTCAATTACTGGTCGTACATAGCGATTTTCTACCGCTAGTTGTGCAAACGATCCTAAACAATCTAGCTGCCCTATCAATCCTGCATTAAGCTGTACTGGTTGGATATATTCGTTCATCCATGTAATTAAATCAGCAAAGATTTGCTGCTCTAGTATCAGTATTTTTTCTTCTGCTCCTAGAATCTTAGCTTCGTATTCTTTTAACTCTTCGGTGATATAGCGTTCTGCACTTACTAGAGTTTGTTTACGAATCCATGTATCGGGTACTTTATCTTTATGTGTATTACGTACTTCTATATAGTATCCAAATACATTATTAGATGCTATTTTAAGTGATGTAATTCCTGTTTCTTCCATTTCTCGTTCTAGCATCTTATCTAAGTAATCTTTCCCAGAAAAAGCTATCGAACGCAATTCATCTAGTTCTTCTATAACACCGCTTGCAATACTATTTCCTTTAAGGATATTAACTGGAGCTTCTTCATTAAGTGTAGCTGTAATTTTTTGACGTAACAACTCACAATCATGTAGTGTATCTCCTATTATTTTTAAGGCTTCATTACCACTTTGTAATGCTGCTGCTTTAATAGGTACTATCGCTTCTAGAGAGTTTTTTAATTGTATCACTTCTCTAGGGTTTACTTTTCCTGTAGCTACTTTAGAAATTAAACGTTCTAAATCCCCTATCTGCTTGATGTGCTGCTGTACTTCTTGATGCAATCCTGTATTATCCAAAAAGTACTGTACCACCTCGTGTCGCTTATGTATGCTTACAGCATTTTTTAAAGGTAATGCTAACCATCTTTTAAGCAAACGACCTCCCATAGGCGAAATCGTTTTATCAATCACGTCTAATAAAGTTACTGCATTATTAGATACCGAGTGATATAATTCTAGGTTACGAATCGTAAAACGATCCATCCAGATATATTCATCCTCTGCAATGCGATTAATACGAGTGATGTGTTGTAGTTTATGGTGTTGTGTTTCGCCCAAATAATGTAACACTACTCCTGCAGCAATGATTCCTTCTTGTAGGTGTGCTATCCCAAATCCTTTAAGCGAACTCGTCTCAAAGTGTGTATTTAAAGTCTCCTCTGCATAATCTGCTTTAAACACCCAATCTTCAAGAAAAAACGTATGAAAATCTTCTCCAAAATCTTTAAAAAACGTTTGTTTCTTTTGCTTAACAATTAAGATTTCGCTTGGCGCGAAATTTTGTAATAACTTATCGATATAAGCTTCGTCTCCTTGAGTTGTTAAGAACTCTCCCGTAGACACGTCTAGAAAAGCCACACCCAATTGTTTCTTTCCATAATGTACTGCGCATAAAAAATTGTTATTCTTACTTTGTAGTACCTCATCATTAAGTGCAACTCCTGGTGTTACCAATTCTGTTACACCTCGCTTTACGATAGTTTTGGTTTGTTTAGGATCTTCTAATTGATCACAAATCGCTACACGTTCTCCTGCTTTAACAAGCTTAGGCAAATAAGTATTTAAGGAGTGATGCGGAAAACCTGCTAGTTCTGTTTCTCCTTCTGTTCCTGCTCCTTTTTTGGTCAAAATGATATTGAGAATCTCTGCTGTCTTTATTGCATCTTGTCCAAAAGTTTCATAAAAATCTCCTACCCTAAATAGTAGCAATGCATCTGGATATTTGGCTTTGATGCTATTGTATTGCTTCATTAATGGGGTTTCCTTCTTTGCTTTTTTAGCTTTTTTTGCAGTCAATGGTAATCAATTTTTTATCAGCTGCTAAAATAATCATTCTATTTCCGTTTTTGAAATTGTTTAAGAGTTCTTTTAGTCATCGCCTTATCTCATTTCAAATTTTACGCTATACTTTCGATAGACCAATTGATAACTAATGAATATCGAATGTAGCTTAACGAGTTTTAATTTTAGATTTATACTTATCACAGGGCTTGTCTGGTCATGGAGCTTGTCTGGTCATCGAGCTTGTCTGGTCATCGAGCTTGTCGAGATGACAGCACTCAAAAACTACCTAACTAACCAATTTCACAACAAAAAACCTTTTAAATTATAGATTCAATCTCACTCATCTCTCATCGCTAATCACTCGTCACTTATACAAAAACACAACAATTAGTCTTGATCTCAAAAAAACTATAGTCCTACTCAATAGTTTTTATATTTTTGCGGCTATGGATAAGAACAGAAAATTAAAGAATAGCGAACTTAATCGTATTACGGTAGACGAATTTAAGGCTACTGCCAAAACGCCTATCATTGTGATTCTTGATAATATTAGAAGTCTTAATAATATAGGTTCTGTATTTCGTACTTCTGATGCTTTTCTAATCCAGAAAATATACCTCTGTGGTATCACTGCGACACCGCCTCATAAAGATATCCAGAAAACTGCGTTAGGTGCAACCGATACTGTTGTATGGGAACATGTAGAAGATAGCATTGCACTCGTTGATGCATTACAAAAAGACGGAGTTCAAGTTCTTGCTATCGAGCAAGCCGAAGATGCCGTAATGCTTCAAGACCTTAAACCTCAACCAGATACTACTTATGCTGTAGTTTTTGGTAACGAAGTTAAAGGGGTTCAACAAGCTATTGTTTCTTCAAGTGATGCGGTAATCGAAATCCCCCAATACGGTACAAAACATTCTCTTAACATTTCTGTAAGTGCTGGTGTAGTCTTATGGGATTTGTTTAGTAAACTAAAGTTTTAAGTTTTTTTATTAAGTGACGAGTGATTAGTAATGAGTTGATTAGTTTTCGTTAAACAGTTTATCTAAAGAAAACTAAACAAAAGAAATTGTCATATCTATCGTAATACATATTCCGACTTTCGATAAAAATCGAATTAAGAATAACCCAAAAACTATATTACCTCTATGGGATCATAACTCAACTGCTGCATTTCTTTATAATTAGCAGGAAATGTCTTATCAAGGATATATGTAAAATAAATCGTCATCACGGGATTTTCTTGATGTACTACGGTATCAAATCCTATATTTTTAAACGGTAATTGAGCAAATGTTTTTAATTGTTCATATACAGTTTTACATACTAATGGTTGTATAGCCTGTAATACCCATTTAAATTGTGGTCGTGATGGAAACGAAAGGTATACTTCTTTCTTCTGTCCTTCAAATTCTTGAGTCCATATCCCATAAAACTTATAAAATTCCTCTCCTGTCGTTATAGCTTTTAAAAATGGCTGCAATGTTTTATGAATACGTGTGGTATTTGCTGCTATTTTCCCTGTATTTTGATAGTGATAATAACATTGATCATAACTTGTTTTGGTTTGCCAGCGATAAGCATGAATAAAGTTTTGCTCTGTTTCATGAATAAACAAACATTTAGGTATATGGGATTCTTCTGGTATTCTCAAACCTTGATACATGGCTGTTTTATGAGTTGTTTGTTGTAGTGCTAGTATTGATTCTGGACACTGGAGTTCTTGTAAACAATTGTATACACTTTGATATACTTTTAAATCAGGTCTAGGATATACATATACAGTAGGCTTATATCGCACTTGCACGGTCTCGGCAGTTAACTGTATAGACCATTCCATGATATGTTTTTGCCCCTTATCATAAAGCCGCTGTAAAACAGAAAAAGAAGAAGATGTTGTGGTTGGTGCTATTATTTCTTTCATTTTTAATGCTTTTAATTTCCAAAAAACATATCCAGTAGCATCACACTACTGGATAGTATTTTATAAGGAGTATTACCAATGATCCCAATGGCTCACCGCTCCCCATATTTTATCTGCGGCATCTTTAAATGCGCCTCCTATACTTTCAAAAGCATCTTTTACTGCATCTTCTGAGTATTGTGCTGCTATCATTACATTTTTCACATCTTTTGGATCTAATTCAAAGACATCATGTAACGCTTCTGCTGTAGCTTTTGCTCCTATGCCTATACCTTTAAAAGCATCTGCCACTACTTGATCTGTAGCACCAAAACCTGCTTCCATCGCTTTGGCAATTTGTGTTGCAGAATAGTTATAAGCGCTACCAATACCCGAAGCTATATCTGTTGCCGTATATCCTACCGAGTTCATAATCGATGCGGTTTCTGTAGCTGTTTTATTATAGGCTTCTTT
This sequence comes from Aquimarina rhabdastrellae, assembly GCA_947387485.1. Taxonomy (GTDB): domain Bacteria; phylum Bacteroidota; class Bacteroidia; order Flavobacteriales; family Flavobacteriaceae; genus Aquimarina. The sequence goes on along the minus strand of CANDNT010000019.1, from coordinate 8,178 downwards.
TAATCCTTTGGCTACATCTGTTACGCCATGGATAACAGCATCTTTAACATATCCAGCCCATTTTTGTGCTTCTTGAATAAAATCGGCAAAAATATCTTTGGCATGAGCCACTATATATGCTCCTATAGCAGATATTACCTCTGTAATTTTACTAATATCAATAGCAGCTTCAAAAGGACCAAAATGTAAATGTGCCCCTTCAAATTTAAATGCTCCTTGTATGGCAAATTTGATTGCTGCTGTAGAAGTACTTATTGCAAACTTTACTGAACAAGCTGTATCTAGGTGAATCGATCCTAAACTAAATCCTGCTATAGTAGGTAATGGTACATTGATATCTATACCATAAGAAAAGTTACCAGAAAAATTATGATAATCTTTTAACACACAAGACATTTTGGTCTGTAGTACTGCGCCATAATCCAGTTCAAAAGCAATACCATTATTACTTATCGATGCATCAATTTTTTCGTTTACCAAATCAAACAAACTTATTTTTGCATCCATTGTAAAATATGGTGATGATGATGTACTTATGGTCATTTCTGGTCCTCCAGCAGTAATCAATTGCTTGGTTGTGGCTTCTTTTATTGCTTTTTGATCAGCAGCTGTTTTCGGGATGGTATTATTAGGTACTGCATTACCATTAATTTCTTTTATAGTTACTCCTTTACCATCACCTGATATAGTTAATAAATTTCCAAAAGCTAGTTTGCTCATGGTAATGGTTCCATGTATCCCAGTATTCATATCTATTTCTAGATAGCCATAAAACTTTAAACCAAATACATTCATATATCCACTAAAACCATATCCCATAGGTGCTAGAGAACCATCTGGCAGGATTACAGGTTCCATAGGATTTTCTGCCCAACGGAAGGATAACTGTTCAAAAGTCACAGGTATATCTATATCTACTGTTGTATTGGTAAACAGTGTAATCACTTCGCTTAAATCCAACTTAGGAACATAAAAGGCAAGGTATAATGGATTAGGCACCTCATCTTCCATCTCACATATAATCGCAAACTTATCGTCTGTTAATGCTACTTGTCCTTGATTACCTATATGAAATGTTCCTTCTAATCCTATTGCAAAACCAGCAGGTTCAAAGATTAATCCCATACCTATCCCAAAAGAGTCAAAGTGCAATCCTTTTATTCCTGGTGGTGTTAATAGCGTAGACGAATTACCAGTGAGTTCTACTCCTATCTCAGCTTCTACATTGTCTATTGTCATCGCAATGTTTGCGTCAATAGTAGGGCTATTAAAAATGTTAAACGGGATGGTTGCTTTAATCTCAAATACTACAAACTTAAACAATGGGTTTAAGGTCAATAGCATGGTTGGTTTTTCGATAGAAAAGGCTTTATTCTTTGTTATCGGAATCTCAATTTCATCTAACCCAAAGGTTAAACAGGTTACTCCTGTAGACAAGCCATCATTATAAATAAACTCAATAGCAAAGTTAATAGTAGGTTCTGGTAAAAAGGATAGTATATGTGCTAGTACGCCATCTGCAAAGGTGACATTATTGATGTTGAGTTCTCCTCCTACTTTAACAGCCTCGCTGGTTTCTGAGCAATGTACATGAGAAAGGGTTACATCGGGTATACTCGATGGCCAATCAAATCCCATATATGTTGCTAGCGTACTTAAACTATATTCTTGTTCTTGTGGTGGTTTATCTATGGTTTTAGGGGTACGTGCCAGTGCTACTACAGCCAGCATATACGAGATAAACGTTACCGTATTATAGTCTTCTGTTTTTTGAAAAAATTGATTTACCTCTTGAGCAGATGCTTTACCATGTTGTATCAAACGCTGAAATTGTACTACCGTTGCATTAGTAGGTGAATCTTGAATGAGTTTTAAAAATGCTTCTGTACAATCCATTACATCAACTGCTACTTGAGTAATGGTAAACGTTTCTGGACTCATTCCTATCGAAAACTCTCGCGTAATGGGTTTGTTATCGGTATCAAAAATAATATAGGTAGAAATAGGCCCATGTATAGGTGTAAAAGTATGTTCTTCACCAGCTGCTACAGTGGTGATAGCCGTCAATGTCCCAAAATAATTAGCGACACTTTTATCTTGCTCATCATTTTGAAAGGCATCGTAAATCACGATACCTTTCTTTAATGAGTTCTTTATAGTAATCTTAGGATACGTAGTACTCATAGAATTTGATTTCTAAACATTAATTTATACCGTTTCGGTTTCTGCAATTCCTATACTTTCTTCGTATTCATTAATCGTTTTTGCCTTTTCTGCATTTGCATATTCTGTATCGATATTCTCCCATCGTTCACTATCTGCCTGTGCTGTTTTTACCGCTGCATCAGACTGTTCTACTTGATTCTTTAATGCTTCATACGATTTTGACTCTACTGCTTCTACCTGTGTATTTAATGCCGTTTTTGACTTGGCAAGATTTGCAATAGCTTCTTTGATTCCCTCGCCAGATGTAGAGGCTTTTTGCGCTGCTTCGATTTTTGCATTTAAATCCAGTGCTGCCTTTTCTAGATTTTGATTAGGAATCAACATTCCCTCTTCTATCTGTGTCTTGATTTCTGTAAGTAATTTATTTACGTCTTCTAGTGCTGTATCAAGAGAGGCTTTGGATGGCTGAATTTCGTTGGTTTTGATGGTCGAAATCTGTTCTTTAAGTTTTGCCAGTAAATCATTGTCTGTAATATCTTTAAAATCTTTACCTACGATACTTCCTACTTTTGTCTTTAAGGCTGTAGCCAAATCTGTTCCACTAGCATTTGCAGCGGTAAGGTTTACACCTCCGCCTTTAATCACGGCATCATTTGCTATCAAACTCAAATGCTTAGGCGCTATGTCTTCTGGTAGGTTAGGCTCTTCGGTTATTTTATTGCCTTTGTGAATAAACGTTGAATCGTTAAACACATTAGACGAGGTATCGTATGTATTTAATCCTTTGCTAGGTGTGGTTTGCAAAGCTTTGCCATCAAAACAAAGTTGTCCTTCTTTATTAATACTCCATTTTGCTGGTTGAGAAGAACGTACTGTAGGGTCGTTGCTAAAGCCTACATATCTTTTTGATTTAAAAAAAGCTCCTGTATCCCCTTGGTCTCCTCCAGAAGAAGAAGGTGATCTCCCTAATTCTAAACGGATGCGTACAAATTTTTGTGATACGGTATCAAACTGATAATATGATGAGAATTTTGTACTCCCTTCTGTAAAAGATCCTTTTGATGGATCTGTATACCATGTAATAATCATTTGTTTTGGGTTTTAAAAGTGTGTGATTTATTTTTTTATACTGCTGCTTCAAAAGATTCTATAGGTTCTGTTTCTGCAAAATCTCCGTCTTCGTTAAAACCAGAATCGTTTGTTTCGTTTTCTATTTCGTTATCATATTCTTTTTGAGCTTCGTCAAGTGAATTAGATTCTTCTGAAGCATTTTTTACCGTATCGGCAGATTTTTCTAGAGATTCACTTTCCCATTGCTCCATACTATTACCGTTCTCTTTTATCGTGGTCTCGATATTTTCTGCGGCAGTATTCATTTCTTTATTTGCTGCACTTAAATCTCCATCATTGATTTTTTGCTGTACATCTGTAAACGAATTATTAAGATCACTTACCGCTTCTTCATAATTTGTTGTAGGTGTTAATCCATCTTGTAATTGCTCTGTAATTTCGCTTTGGATATCTGTCATGGTATTATTCATACTCTCTGTCATTATATTTTCTTGTAAGGATTCAGAGATATCAGAATAATTACTAGCAATATCAGAAGCATCACTATTAAATGTGGATTCTTTGGCTGTAGCCTCATTTACGATATCCTCGTTAGGTGTAGCATCTATAGTTTTTTCTTCTTTTTCGAACTCTTCTTTGGATTTCGCTTTTTCTTTTTTGGACGTGATTTTATCCTTTGCAGATGTGAACATTTTTTTTCCAAAATCTCCTAGCATCAATAACCCCACGATCAGTCCTACGCTTTGACACAGCTTGTTAAATCCTGCATCAAACGATGACTCTTTGCTTTTGTTTGCTGGCTTTTCTGGTAATTGTCTCGCTGTTTGAGAAGACACTACTTCTTTACCTGCTATTGTACCTGTTACTGTAGGGCCAGAGATATAACTAGATACTGGTACGCCATCTTTCATACTGGTCTGGATCACATTCATCCATACTGGAGTTAGGCTAACAGATACGTCTTGTCCTGGATTGCTATCGACCATAGTACCGTCGCCATTCATGATAATGGTTGTGGTTTGTGGGTTTGATGCATAGACTGGATTTCCTTTTGAATCTTCTGTACACATCTTAAGGATCGCCGTATTTTCTGTAGCTGTAGATACAATATTCATCGTTGCTACCAATACGGGTACATATCCTTGTGGCGCTGGGTTAGGTGCTTTTTCATACAGGTAATATGGGCCTTGCCATCCAGAGGTAAACATCTGTAACCACGTCATTACCGCATTCCAAGAGCTTAGCGTACATGATTTAAAGTTTTTTGTTCCTGCAAAGAATTGATTTACTTTATCTACGCTCCCTTCTTTTAAGGCTGCATACAAATTCTTGGTCAATGCCGAGTTAGGGTTTGCCATAGCAAATCTGTGAAATAAGAACGACTGTACCATCGCATCCTCATCTGTAGATGCTACAGTATACTCTATTGGTGGTGGGGTACCAAAAGAGAATTGCACTGCCGACATTATTTTAATAGGAAACTGATGAAAGTAAAAATCATTAAGCTTAGTGATTTTTCCTGTATACATCGCTTGCAATTGTGAGGCTAATCTAATCGTTTGTACCTCTTGAGTTTCTCCGGCAGCTAGTGTTGTTAGCTTAGTGTAAGTGTACGGCTTAGTTTCTCCATTTGTAGCAGGATTAAACACATCATATACATCTATAGCATATGACAACGAGTTGGTAATTTTTACCAACGGATTGTTTTGTGACATAATTTAGTGTGATTATAGAATTAATTAATATTTACTAAGTAATAGTGTTTTATAATCCTTTTTTTATCAATGAGATGAACAATAGATTTCTTAATCTTATAGATGATATCTTATTTTTTTACTGCATTGTATAGTTTATGTTGATATCGTTCTACCGTATTTTTGATACACTAAACTACGTAGTTCTTATACTTTTTTGTCTGCGTGCAATCCCCCTATCTTTTGTCTTTTTACCGTAGGGTTATTTTATAATTATTTAGTAAGTTATGGTTGAAGAAATAGCTTGGTTAGCTTTTTTGTGAAACTAGCATTTTTGCTTTATGGGATTAGCCTTCGACAGACTCAGGCTACGAGTTTGATTTAAGAAGAATTCATCGACAAGCTGGTCAATGAATGTTGAATAATGAATGTCGAATACAGAGTTAAGATTATCGATAGTTGATTTAGATTAATTCGATCGCGGAGTCGAAGTAACGAATTTCACTCAAAACTAACCAATTTATTATTATTCATTTATCACTCAAAAAACATTTTAGACTTATTAAGCTTATTCTTTTTCCCATTGCCGCAAAAAGAATAAATATGTATTGAGATACACAAAAAAGCGCTTAAACACTGATAAAACAAGGAAACACACCTTTATAGAAACTTCAAAGAATTCATTAGAATGTATGTGATTTCATTATTTTTTTAATAGATATTTAATATTAGATTGCCCGTTTTATAATTCATCAAACAACAAACATTTTATGGCAACTCTTAAAATTCTATTGTACAAAAGTAACAAAAACAAACATGGTCAATTTTCCTTTGCTTTAAGAATTACCAAAGATGGTAAACCTAAATATATCCATATCGAATGGCTAGAGGAAAAATACTGGAATGCTAAAAAAAGTGAAGTTCGCCGTTCTCATCCTTTTGCCGAAAATCTAAATTCACTTGCAAAACAAAAACACGCTTTAGCTCAAAAAATCATCACCGAGCATAATATCGAAAATAGAGTTCTAGATATTGATACTTTAGTTAAACGTGTTAAAAACAATCGCGTTAATGTTTCTTTTTTTGATGTATCTAATGAACAGGTAGAAACCTTGTTAAAAAGAGAAGAATTTGCAACTCATATTGATAACGATTGTAATAATAAAAGATTCAAAAAATATATTAGAAATGAAGATATAGGTTTTCATGAAATTCAACCAAAACTTATCAAAGATTTTATAGCTTATTTAGAAATGAACGATTATAAAAAAAGTGTCATCAAATCCAATCTTTCTTACATTCGTAAAATCTTCAATATTGCCATTAGAGATAAAGTTATTCCTAGAGATTGCTATCCTTTTGGTACAACGTATAAATATAAGATCAAAGGAGAATCTCCTAATCGCATTGGATTAGTTGAAGATGAATTAATACGTTTTGCTACCGTTGAAATCCCATATATGAAAACTCGTTGGCTTACTCAACAATGTTTTCTATTTTCTTTTTATTTAGCAGGTATACGTGTTTCTGATGTTATCAAAATGAAATGGAATGTTATTCATGATGGTCGTTTATATTATGAAATGGGTAAAAATCAAAAAAGAGACTCTTTACAAATACCAGAAGAAGCGTTTATAATTCTAGAGCATCTTAAGCCTTTAAAGACAAGCCATGATGATTATATATTTCCTTTCCTTAAAGGAATTGATCCTAAAAACAAAAAAGCTATATATCAAAAAATCAAATCAACAAAAAACCTTATGAACTATCATCTAAAAATCATTGGTAAAAAAGCTGGAATCGAAAAAAACGTCAGTTGTCATATTGCTAGGCATACTTTTGGTACTATTGCTGGAAATAAAATATCGATGAGAAGTTTACAAAAACTTTATCGTCATTCTGATATTAATGTTACTATGGGTTATCAACGTTATTTTGACCATTCTGCTACAGATAAAGCCCTACAAGATGTTGTTAGTTTCTCTAATGTCTCTTAAAAAACATCATCCCTTAGAGATTATCTAGGGGATATTTTTTTAGTATTAATTGCCCTAAAGCAATCATAACTTTTCTTAGTTTTTATTAGGATTGAAAAAATGTATCTTTGTTAACATGAGAATAGTAGTTACTAACTGTTTTTTTAATCCTATTCTTTATAGAAATCATAGGTTTTATAAGGGTTTATCCCTTTTAAAAACAGTGTTACGTTGGGAGTAACCTCACTTTGGATGGTATTCACAACTCTTTGATTTGTCTGATATAATATGCCATGGTTGGGAGTAACCTCACTTTGGATGGTATTCACAACGAAAGAATCTAAGTGCATATCAATTACTGTGTTGGGAGTAACCTCACTTTGGATGGTATTCGCAACGACAAGAAGTAAAAATGTAGAATGTAAAATATCGAAGTTTAAAGTGATTTTGTATTAATGATTTGTCCTTGAGTTATACTATTTACTCATCACTAATTACTTATTACTTGATATTGATGGTATTCACAACTAGTGTTAAAATCTACCGATTCTACCCCCGTTGGTAGTAGTCTCATTTTGGAAGGCATTCACAACTACGTTAAAGGTATCGGTACCTGTTTTTGAGTTGGGAGTAACCTCACTTTGGATGGTATTCACAACTTTATGATCTCCGTAATGAAATTGAATACTGTTGGGAGTAACCTCACTTTGGAAGGTATTCACAACGTCCTTGTGAAAATTGAAGGTATTCTTCCGTTGGGAGTAACCTCATTTTGGATGGTAGTCACAACGACAAGAAGTAATAAGGTAGAATGTCAAAGTTTAAAGTGATTTTATATCGATGATCTTGAGTTACACTCTATACTCATCACTAATTACTTATTACTTGATATTGATGGTATTCACAACTTAATTACAGAATGGATTTTCCTACCTGGTCTTGGGAGTAACCTCACTTTGGATGGTAGTCACAACGACAAGAAGTAAGAATACCGAATGTAAAATATCGAAGTTTAAAGTGATTTTGTCTTAACGATTTGATCTTGAGTTATACTCTTTACTCATCACTAATTACTAATTACTTATTACTTATTACTTATTACTTGATATTGATGGTATTCTCAACGGTAAAATCTAATAAGATAGAATATCAAAGATTAAAGTGACCGTTATACTTTTTAACTGTTTACTTGGAATAATAACCATATATTTTACCTGTATATCACCGTAAGGATTTGGTTAAATTTTGTAGCTTTAGTTTTCTAATCAATT
>CANDNT010000018.1 GCA_947387485.1 Aquimarina rhabdastrellae | reverse complement strand
AATCTAAGACCTCATATGGCTCTTAATATGAAAACACCTAATTTTATACACAACAAAAAACCAGCGAAGTTAACTTCTCTGGTTTAATCTATATCTTATTTAAAAACTGTCAACCTATTTTAGGACGACTCATAATCTTTAACCCTTCAATTAACTGAAAATATAGGTAATAGTATTATATATTATTTAAAGGAGGTTTTGACATATTTTTTCTAAACTGTGAAGGTAGTATGCCTGTATGTTTTTTAAAGAACTTGGAAAAATAGGATTGACTCTCAAAACCTAAAGAGAAAGCAACATCTCCAATTGATAAATTGCCTTGATTTAATTGTACTTTGGCTTCTAGAATTAGAATATCATAAAGCCAAGTACTAGCCGTTTTTCCAGTAATTTGTTTTATGGATTTGTTAAGGTGGTTTTGAGTAATACACAATTGATTAGCATAAAAGTGTAAGTTTTGTTCTTTTTCAATATTTTGAAATAATAATTTTTTAAAGGCTTTAGTTAATTCTGTAGCTCGATTATTAGAGGTACTTTCAATAGAAATTATAGGTGTATTGCGCTTGATTTCGTTTAAAAGAATATAGAGATAAGAACTTGTTAAATCTTTATTTGATTGATTATGATAGATTTGGTATAAACGAGTGCATATGTTTTCTATAGAGAGAACTGCATCTTGAGGTAAATTTACAGCACTATAATGCATATAATCTTGTAAGGTATATAACTCATTGATAAAATAAGGAGAACTATAATGTTCTAAAAGGTCAAGGTCAAAATGACAATAAAAACCTTCAATATCATCAGAAAAATGCTCTATAGTTGCGACTTGATGAGGAAGCCATAAATGAATTTGATTAGCACCGATGGTTACTTTTTCTAGGTTACAACCTTTAAGCATATGACCTTTAGTAATAAAGAAAAGTTGAGCGACACTACGTTTATAAAATGAAGTAGGAATCTTTATAAATGATTTAAAATCACAAAATTTTGCTATCAAAAAATGTTCATATTCAGCTTTGAATAATTGATCAACACTCTTATTTTTTAAAAAGAAATTAGAACGAAACTCTTCTGTAGAAAAAGAAGGGACATGGGGAGTACTGTCCATAGAATACATGTATTTTTTTATTGATGATGTCTTTCCCTATCTACATAATTATTATAGAATAAAGAATATTTGTAGACTAGCTAAAAATAGAAAAATTATAAAAGAACTATTTGAACAAAAACGATATATAATTGTGTAAATCAATCATTATTTTTAATATAATTGCATGAATTTTATTAAAAAAATGAAATATAGAAGATATTAGGGTTAAAAAGATTAAGTATTCTTGTTTGTTTTGATTTGTTGTTGTGTTTCTGTTAATGAGGTGTTTGTGTTTCTGAAAAAGCGAATTTTATGATATAAGTAAAAAGAGATCATATTATGATCTCTTTTTTTATGTAGAATGATATTAAGCTTCAGATAAAGAAGGAGTATGTGTAAGAGTGATGGCTTGATAAATAGCATCCCATAGTAAAATACGATGTTGTAATGCATTTTTACTAATAGCTAATACCTCTTCCCATTTTTGACTATCGTTATCACATAATTCAGTAATCATCTGTAATGACAGAGGCCCATGCTCGTCACCATCCAGTTCGATATGACGTTCTAGATAATAAGTTAATTTATTATAATCTTCCTCTTTGTTAGATTTTTTTATAATTTCTATAAACATATCTGGGATCAAATCTTCTCTCCCAAAAGTAAAAGCTGCAGCGATGATATGAGGTTGTTTTGTATAAATACAATCAAAACTAAATTTCACAAAATTCTTTACAGCATCAGCAATATTAATATGTTGTATAGTAGTGTAAACATCTTGAGACGAGATAATATCTCGAATAAAATTATCAATAATAAGAGTGCTTGCATCGACTTGAATCATAGCGTCTCGATACATTTCAAAATGACTTTTAGGTTCACCTTTCTCATTGAGATCACTTTCTTCTCCATGAACAATCTCATTAATAAAACGAGCAATAGTAGGATTACTAGTAGGAATCCATGGTATTGAAGTACAGGTTAAATGTTGTTGTAAAGCTTTAAGAAGCGACATAAAATCCCAAACAGCAAACACGTGATGTTCCATAAATATACGGATGTCATCCATAGAATGAAGATGGTTATATAATGGGTGTTGAGTTAATGACTCTCTTAAAGGAGAAAGTTCTTTTTCTATAAAATCAATCCTAGTATTCATAATCACAAATTAATAATGGCAGCAAAAATAAGAAGAATATAAAATAGAAATAACAAAAAAGCGATATACAAAAATGTATACCGCTTTCAATATAGTTAATGGTTAAGTTGGTTATTGCACGTTATGAATATGCACATCGCGTTGAGGAAAAGGGATAGAAATTCCAGCCTCATCTAGTGCATTTTTAGCAGTTTCTAAAGTTTCAAAATGAACATCCCAATAGTGTTCTGCATTAGTAAATGGACGTACAACTAGATTAATAGCATTATCACCTAATTCACTAACAGCAACCGTAGGAGCTGGGTCTTTTAATACTTTAGGATTGTTTTCTAAAAGACTCATAAGAACATCCTTTGCTTTTTTGATATCATCTCCATAACCAATACCGATATTCATATCTACACGTAAAGTACCTTCGGCAGTATAATTAATGATATTACCATTAGATAAAGTACCATTAGGAACAATAGCTTCGCGATTTTGAGGCGTAAGAATTTTTGTGGTAAAAATTTCAATTTCTTTTACTTTACCAATAACACCTTGAGCTTCGATTACATCACCTATTTTAAAAGGTTTGAAAACCATAATTAAAACACCACCGGCAAAGTTAGATAGAGATCCTTGTAAAGCCATACCAATAGCAAGACCAGCAGCAGCAATAATAGCAGCAAACGAAGTAGTTTCTACACCTAAATTAGCTAATACAGCTAAGATTAATAAGATTTTAAAAACCCATCCTAAAAGATTTACTAAAAACTTTTGTAAGCTTTCGTCATAATTTCTTTTAAGCATTAAAGCAGTGATTCCTTTCATTAACTTCTTGATTACCCATGATCCTATGATCCAGATAGCAATAGCTCCAATTACTTTTAATCCATAAGAAGAAGCAAAGTCAATTCCTTTGTCCATCCATTTTTGAACATCCAAATTCTCCATAATTTTAAGCGGTATTTAATTTGATATTAGTTGAGTTTGCAAAATTATAGTAGGAAAGAGGATAAAAAAGCATAAAGGCATCTTTTTTTAGAAGAAAATCGATAAAAGGAATTTTTGTTCTTTAAAAAGCATAATAAGAAGCAAAAAGCTATTTCTTAATTCTCCTATTAATTTGTACATTAGCCCGACCTCTAAACCGATTACTATGTCAGAATTTTGGCTTTATTTTAAATTAGGAATTACCCATGTCCTAGATTGGCAAGCATATGATCATGTCTTATTTTTAATAGTATTAACCGTAGCATATTCTTTTGAGCATTGGAAACGAATATTGGGATTAGTGACAGTATTTACTATAGGTCATACATTATCTTTAATATTAGCAACATATAATATTGTTCATGTTAATGCTAATCTAGTAGAGTTTTTGATACCAGTAACAATATTGATTACAGCACTATTTAATGTATTTACAGCAGGTAAAAACCCTAAAGGGACAAAAATGGGAATGCTATTGTTTTCAACTTTGTTTTTTGGACTTATACATGGGCTAGGATTTTCAAACTATTTTAGAGCGATAAGTAGTAATACAAGTTCAAAAATAATTCCGCTACTAGAATTTGCATTAGGAATCGAAGCAGCACAATTAATCGTTGTTTTTTTACTTTTAATTATCAGTTTTGTAATTCAAACTATATTCAGATTTTCGAGAAGAGATTGGGTTTTAGTAGTTTCTTCAATAGTAATAGGTATGGTAATACCAATGTTACTTAGAAATAAAATATGGTAAAAATCAATCTTCTTTAAACCAAATTAGACTTTAGCAAAAATATATTTGTATCTTGGTTATACAGATAGGGTAATAGCATACATTTTATGTCAAAAAAGAAGCAGCTTAAATACGATAAAGCGTATTTGCGTATTGCAAGAGAATGGGGGAAACTTTCTCATTGTGAAAGAAAACAAGTTGGCGCAGTTATTGTTAAAGATCGTATGATAATATCCGATGGTTTTAACGGTACACCTACTGGATTTGAGAATTATTGTGAAGATGAAGAAGGTTACACAAAATGGTATGTGTTACATGCAGAAGCCAATGCGATTTTAAAAGTAGCTTCTTCAACACAGTCTTGTAGAGATGCAACCTTATATATTACATTATCTCCATGTAGAGAATGTAGTAAACTAATACATCAAGCAGGAATTAAACGTATTGTATATTTTGATAAATATAAAGATGATTCAGGCTTAGCTTTTTTGAAAAAGGCAGGGGTAGAAATAGAGCAAATAACAGACTTAGATTAAGAAAAAAATATGGGAGACACAAGGAAATACTGGCCATTTTTAATCGGATTGACCCTAGGGCTAGGTGTTTTTTTGGGAAGTAAATTGGATTTTAATGACGCTTCAACTACACTGTTTTCCTATAATAAAAAGAAAGAAAAACTAAACAGACTTATTGATTATATCGACTATGAATATGTTGATGAAATCAATACAGATAGTATAGTAGAGGTTACCGTAAATAAAATATTAGAGAACCTAGATCCACATTCTATTTATATTCCACCAGAAGAGCTTGAGGGTATTACAGAGAGTATGCAAGGAGATTTTATAGGGATAGGAGTGACCTATTATCCTTATAAGGATACAATTTCTGTAATCAATACGATAAAGGGGGGACCGAGTGAGTTATCTGGAATTATAGCTGGAGATCGTATTTTGATGGCCGATAAAGATACGCTTTATGGAGAACGGTTAGAAAGCGAACGATTAGCAGATCGATTAAAAGGTGAAGTCAATAGTAAAGTATTATTAAAAGTTTATAGAAAAGGAAAAGGAGTTTTTGATGTAACTGTTAAGAGAGGACATGTACCATTATATAGTGTAGATGCTTCTTATATGGTAAATGATTCTATAGGATATATCAAGGTAAATAGGTTTGCAGAAACTACCTATAGAGAATTTAAAAAAGCTTTGGATAAACTTCAAGAAGAAGGAGTAAAAGAATTAATTGTTGATTTAAGAGATAATGGAGGTGGTTTTATAGCACCAGCATTAAAAATGGCAGATGAGTTTCTAGAAGATGAAACATTAATCATGTTTACCAAAAATAAAAAAGGAGCTGTAGAAGAAAATTACGCTACGGAGGATGGAAGTTTTGAAAAAGGTAAATTATATGTATTACTTAATGAAAATTCGGCATCGGCTAGTGAGATTTTTGCAGGAGCGATACAAGATAATGATAGAGGATTAATCATAGGAAGAAGGTCTTATGGTAAAGGATTAGTGCAACGAGAAATGTCTTTAGGAGATGGTAGTGCTATACGATTGACTATTTCTAGATATTATACACCAACAGGAAGATCAATTCAACGTTCGTATAAAGGAGGGAATGAAGAATATTTTAATGAATATTTAGAACGCTATAAAAATGGAGAATTACAGCATGTAGATAGTATTCAAGTAGTAGATTCTCTAAAATTTAAAACGCCTAAAGGAAAGATCGTCTATGGAGGAGGAGGTATCATACCCGATATTTTTGTGAGTAAAGATACTACTAGAGTAGGAGAAACATTGGATTATATGTTGAGGTCAGGTTTTATTGCGAGATTTGTATTTGAAAAAATGGATGAAAATAGAGTCTATTATAATGGATTGACATTAGAAGAGTTTGATAATGAAGTACAAATAGATGATGAAATGATCAAAGATTTTATTCAATATAATAAAGAACGAAAAATTGTTTTAAATCTTGAAGATTATGAATCACAAATGAAAAGGTATATAAAAGCAACCATGGCACAACAATTATTTGGGACAAGTGAATTTGAAAGATATATTAATCAAAGCAATAAAATGATACAAAGAGTACTATCATTAAAGAACTAATGTAAGTAAAAAACAGGCTACCCCATGTCAGCATTTAAAGAATATTTAATAGCAATAGCTGTTTGCTCTCCATTGATAATGTTTATTATAGCAGTAACCTTTAGGTTATTGGATAATAGTACTGCAATTTTTTTGAGTAAAGAGATTATAATAGACTCTTCATATGCTTCAGTTAAACTGATTAAACAACATATAAAAACTACTCAAGATCCAGAAGTAAAAAGAAGATTGAAAAAAGCACTAGTCTTTAGGCGATTACATAATGTATTTATGATGCTTACAGTAGTGCTTATTCCTATCGTGATTATAAGTTTTTTTATCTTATTAAAATAGATTTATATAGCTATAGTTACCTTCCTTTTTTCTCAGCAATAGCTCTAGAAACTAGTAGGATAAGCATAAGAGCAATAACACATAATGAGGCTAATACACCTATAAGCGCTACACCACTATCTCCATCAAGAAGATTACTAAAATTAAGTAAAGTAGTATTATAAATTAATAAGCCAAATGCTGCTACAATTAAAAAATAAATAAATAATTTCATTAAAAAAGACCTTTAATATTGGTAGTAAATAGCTTAACTGCTATTGCAAGCAAAATTACACCAAATATTTTACGAATCACACCAATTCCTTGTTTTCCTAATACTTTTTCGATTTTTCCTGATGATTTTAAAACAATATAAACAAAAAGGATGTTGATTAAAATAGCAACAATGATATTAGAAGTGTGATATTCGGCTCTTAACGATAAAATAGAAGTCATGGTTCCTGCACCAGCAATAAGAGGGAAAGCGAGAGGAACAATAGCTGCTGTTTCAGGTTCATCATCTTTATAAAGCTGAATACCCAAAATCATTTCAAGAGCAATAAAGAATAAAATAAAAGAACCTGCGACAGCAAAAGAGTTTACATCAATCCCTATAAGATTAAGAATCTCTTTTCCTAGGAATAAAAAGAGAATCATTAAAATAGCAGCAACGATAGATGCTTTTTCACTTTGAATATGACCTACACGTTTACGTAAATCAATGATAATAGGAATACTCCCTATTATATCGATAACAGCAAAAAGAATCATACTAGCGGTGATTATTTCCTTGAAATTAAAATTCATAACAAAGCTCTTTTATAGTTAAAAAAATAAACAAAAGTATAGATATACTTTTTATAAAAGTAAAATAAAAAGACGAATTAAGTATAAAAATTATTGATGATAAGAAGTATCTTTGCGACATGTTTCAATTAGGAAAAACTATAATATCAGAAGATGTAATACAAAAGGATTTTGTATGTAATCTTAATGCTTGTAAAGGGATTTGTTGTGTAGAAGGAGATGCCGGCGCGCCACTAGAGGAATCAGAAGTAGAAATATTAGAAGAAATTTATCCTATAGTTAAAGGCTATTTAAGAGAAGAAGGTAGAGCTGCAATCCAAACACAAGGTACGTCGATTAAAACAGATAAAGGAGAGTTAGAAACACCATTGATAGATGGAAAAGAATGCGCATATGTGATTTTTGATGATAAAGGAACAGCTCTTTGTGCAATAGAAGAGGCTTATAATAAAGGCGAAGTTTCCTGGAAAAAACCAGTTTCGTGTCACTTATATCCTATTAGAGTTCAAGATTACACAGAGTTTGCGGCAGTAAATTATCATCATTGGCAGATATGCGATGATGCATGTTCATTGGGAAAAGAATTACAAGTGCCAGTCTATAAATTTGTAAAAGAAGCTTTAGTTAGAAAGTTTGGTGAAGATTGGTATATGGAATTAGAAAAAATGGCTGAAACTTTTAAGAAGAAATAATAAGAAAATAGCAAAAGATCGCAAAGCAGTTTAAATGAAAATTTAGACTGCTTTTTTTGTTTATAAATAGATATAGAATAAAATTAGATGGTATTTAAACTTAAAAAAAGAATGTTTTTTTAGGAGTTATTAATATAAAAATATAGGTGTTTTAAAAGTGTTGAATAGTGCCAAAAATGTAAGCTTAGAAATGCGCTTAACAAGCGAAAATATAAGCGCTCCGAGAGTTGCTAACAAGGATGTTTATATCTTTTTTTGTGAATTTTAAACACCTGATAAATAGTTGTTTATGTATGTTTTGTTGGTTGTGACTGATTTGTAAGAAATTACATCTGTGTTGAAAACTTTGTTGAAAACGTTTCGCTTTTTTAAGAGATAGATTTGAGGTATTTTCTGATCTTTGTTCTAGTCAATGATGACGACAAAATTAATCGCACAAAATTTAGAATTAAAGAGCATGAGCGTAGTTGAACCGATCTTACAAGAGAATAAAGATAGATTCGTGATATTTCCTATTAAACATCATGATATATGGGATTGGTATAAGAAGATGGAAGCTAGCTTCTGGACAGCAGAAGAAATAGATTTACACCAAGATATTACAGATTGGAAAACAAAGCTCAATGATGATGAGCGTTATTTTATAAAACATATCCTAGCCTTTTTTGCGGCATCAGATGGTATTGTGAATGAAAATTTGGCCGAAAACTTTGTTAATGAAGTGCAATATAGTGAAGCTAAATTTTTCTATGGATTTCAAATTATGATGGAGAATATCCATTCAGAAACCTATTCACTTCTTATTGATACCTATGTTAAAGACGAAAAAGAAAAAGATCAATTGTTTAGAGCAATAGAGATTTTTCCTGCAATTAAGAAAAAAGCAGATTGGGCATTAAAATGGATTGAATCAGATTCATTTGCAGAACGTTTAATTGCATTTGCTGCAGTAGAAGGTATTTTCTTCTCGGGAGCGTTCTGTTCTATATATTGGTTAAAGAAACGAGGATTAATGCCTGGGTTAACTTTTTCTAATGAATTAATATCTAGAGACGAAGGAGTACACTGTGATTTTGCAGTTCACCTTCACAATAAACACTTGATAAATAAAGTTCCTAAAGAACGTATTAGAGAGATTATCGTGAACGCTTTAGATATAGAACGTGAATTTATTACAGAGTCATTACCTGTAAGTTTGATTGGTATGAACGCAAACCTAATGACACAATATTTAGAGTTTGTAACAGATAGATTACTAGTCGAATTAGAATGTGAAAAAGAATACGGTACCGCTAATCCATTTGATTTTATGGATATGATTTCGTTACAGGGGAAAACAAACTTCTTTGAAAAAAGAGTTTCAGAATATCAAAAAGCGGGAGTATTAAATAAAGATGCAGACGATAATAAAATTAGCTTTGACGCCGATTTTTAATCAGAGTAAAAGATAACTACTTCTATTAAATACTGATAAATCAGTAAGCTACCTCATTTAAGGTGGTTGTAGAAAGGGGATAAAAGGAAAACAATAGACATTTAAAAAATTAGGTAGATACTTTGTTATATAAACAAAGTGTTGGTATTAACTTAACTCATTTTTCTAAAAAGTGCAGAGGGTATACTGTATTAACTTTTTAGAAAAATATAAAACCATAATAGCGTATGTATGTAGTAAAAAGGGACGGCCGTAAAGAGCCAATTATGTTCGACAAAATTACCTCAAGGGTAAGAAAATTGTGTTATGGATTGAATGAACTTGTAGACCCAGTTAAGGTGGCTATGAGGGTGATAGAAGGTTTATATGATGGAGTAACGACGAGCGAATTGGATAATCTTGCAGCCGAAATTGCAGCTACAATGACCATTACGCATCCAGATTATGCAAAACTTGCAGCGCGTATCTCGGTATCTAACTTACATAAAAATACAAAGAAAACTTTCTCAGAGGTAGTAAAGGATTTGTATGCTTATGTAAACCCTAGAACTAATAAAGAAGCGCCATTAATTGCAGATGATGTATATGAAGTAATTATGGCTAACAAAGATCGATTAGATTCTACAATTATTTATAATCGTGATTTTGGATATGATTATTTTGGATTCAAAACCTTAGAGCGATCGTATTTATTGAAGATTAACGGTAAGATAGCCGAGAGACCACAACATATGTTAATGAGGGTTTCTATAGGTATTCATTTAAATGACCTAGATGCTGCTATTGAGACCTATGAGTTAATGTCAAAAAAATACTTTACACACGCTACACCTACACTATTTAATTCAGGAACACCAAAACCTCAAATGTCATCTTGTTTTTTAATAACAACAAAAGATGATAGTATTGATGGGATTTACGATACCTTAAAACAAACTGCAAAGATTTCACAATCGGCAGGAGGAATAGGATTATCTATTCATAATGTTAGAGCTACAGGGTCTTATATAGCAGGTACTAATGGAACTTCAAACGGAATTGTACCTATGCTTAGAGTATTTAATGATACAGCGAGATATGTAGATCAAGGAGGAGGAAAACGTAAAGGTTCATTTGCAATATATATAGAACCATGGCATGCAGATATTTTTGATTTTCTAGATCTTAAAAAGAATCACGGAAAAGAAGAAATGAGAGCAAGAGATTTATTCTATGCAATGTGGATTCCTGATTTATTCATGAAGCGTGTAGAAGAAGATGGACATTGGACATTAATGTGTCCTAATGAGTGTCCAGGTCTTTTTGATGTTCATAGCGAAAGCTTTGAAAATATGTACCTTAAATATGAAGAAGCAGGAAAAGGACGTAGAACGATTAAAGCTCGTGAATTATGGGAGAAAATACTTGAATCTCAAATAGAAACAGGTACTCCTTATATGTTATATAAAGATGCAGCTAATAGAAAATCAAACCAACAAAATTTAGGAACTATCCGTTCTTCAAATTTATGTACAGAGATTCTTGAATATACAAGTCCAGATGAGGTAGCAGTATGTAATTTGGCTTCTATAGCGTTACCTATGTTTATCAAAGATGGAGCTTTTGATCACCAAGAATTATACAGAATTACAAAACGAGTTACCAAAAACCTAAACAGAGTAATAGATCGCAACTATTACCCAGTAAAAGAAGCAGAAAACTCAAACTTTCGTCACAGACCAGTTGGATTAGGAGTACAAGGATTGGCAGATACTTTTATTAAACTTAGAATGCCATTTACTAGTGATAGTGCAAAGAAATTGAATCAGGAGATTTTTGAGACATTATACTTTGCAGCAGTAACAGCATCTATGGAAGAAGCGGTTGTAGACGGACCATATCAATCTTATGAAGGTTCGCCGATTTCTAAAGGAGAATTTCAATACAATTTGTGGGGGATTAAAGATGATGAATTAAGCGGTCGCTGGGATTGGAAAAACCTAAGAGAACAAGTGCTTAAAAATGGAGTAAGAAACTCTTTATTAGTAGCACCAATGCCTACTGCATCAACTTCTCAGATATTAGGAAATAACGAAGCCTTTGAACCATACACAAGTAATATCTATACACGTAGAGTATTATCAGGTGAATTTATTGTTGTAAATAAACATTTACTAGAAGACTTGGTAAGTTTAAATCTATGGAGTGATGAACTTAAAGATGCGATCATGAGAGCTAATGGGTCAATTCAAGGAATAGATATCATTCCACAAGAATTAAAAGATTTATATAAGACAGTATGGGAGATGAGTATGAAAGATATTATAGACATGTCTAGACATAGAGGATACTTTATAGATCAATCACAATCGTTGAACCTATTTATGGAAGGAGCAACGATGGCAAAACTTACATCGATGCACTTTTATGCATGGAAAAGTGGATTAAAAACAGGAATGTATTACTTAAGAACAAAATCTGCAGTAGATGCTATTAAGTTTACATTGAGTAATGATAAAAAAGAAACTCCTCAAACAAAACAGGTAGCAGCAGCGGCAGCTCAGGTGATGGAATCAAAACCAAAACCTATGATGAATACGCAACCAGTATCTGTAGAAGGAAGTGCATTAACACCAGAAGAACTAAAAGCAATAATACAACAATCAAAAGAAAGTGAGGGAGATGATTGTTTAATGTGTGGTTCTTAACCCTAATAAAAATTATTAAACGCAATATTAAAAGAGAAGCTACGTTTGTATGCTTCTCTTTTTAGTTATTTTTGAAGCAAAATAGAAGCAACAGTATTTTTATATATTAAAATAGATGATGAACTGGGAAAGACTCCTGTCACTTAAAAGATTTGGAGATACAAATAAACGATTACGTATAGAACAAGACGAAACACGATTAGGATTCGAAGTAGATTATGACCGTGTAATATTTTCGTCAGCCTTTAGAAGTTTACAAGATAAAACACAAGTAATACCCTTATCCAAAACAAGCTTTGTTCATACACGATTAACACACAGTCTAGAGGTATCAGTTGTCGGACGTTCGTTAGGAAGAGTAGTAGGAAAGAAAATTATAGAAAAACATCCTCATTTAGCCGAAGTTCACGGATATCATTTTAATGATTTTGGAGCTATTGTAGCAGCAGCAGCCCTTGCACATGATATAGGAAACCCTCCTTATGGACATTCTGGAGAAAAAGCTATAGGAGAATATTTTAAAACAGGAAAAGGATTAGCTTATAAAGAGTATTTGACTCCTAAACAATATCAAGACTTGATAGATTTTGAAGGAAATGCTAACGGATTTAAAATATTAACAGAATCTAGAAAAGGAATAGAAGGAGGATTAAGACTCTCTTATGCAACTTTGGGAGCTTTTATGAAATATCCTAAAGAATCGTTACCCAAAAAACCAACAGCTCATGTAGCACATAAAAAGTTTGGATATTTTCAAAGTGAAAAAGCGTTTTTTAAAGATATAGCAGAAGAAGTAGGTTTGATACCTAATATTATTAATGGAGAAATGACTTATAGTCGTCATCCGTTATCCTTATTAGTTGAAGCCGCAGACGATATATGTTATACCATTATAGATTTTGAAGATGGAATTAATTTAGGATTGATTCAAGAAGAATACGCGCTAGAATATTTAATCAATTTGGTTAAAGAATCTATAAATACTTCAAAATATCATAGCTTATCAACTACAGCAGATCGATTAAGTTATTTAAGAGCATTAGCTATTAATACACTTATACAAGAAGCTGCCGCTATTTTTGTAGCGAACGAAGAAAAGATATTATTAGGAACATTTGATGCTGCATTAATCGATAAAAGTAAATATGAAGCACAAATTAATGATATTATAAAATTATGTGTCTCAAAAATATATCAGAGTAGAGAAGTTGTGGAAAAGGAAATAGCTGGTTATGAGATATTAGCGACATTATTAGATAAATACTGCGGAGCAGCAGATCGATATAATGATAATAAATTATCCAATTATGATACTTTAATCCTAAAAGCTGAAGGCGAGCATTTTGACTATAAAAGTCTTGATATTTATACGAGATTAATCAGTATTTGCAAGTATGTAGCGAGTTTAACGGATGGAAATGCATTAATGAAGTTTCAAAAAATTAAAGGATTAAAAGTGTAAATAATATTACACTTGTAGATTAAAGAGGTAAAAAACAGTTTTTGTAATAAAATGTTTTTTAATAAATTGCAAAATATCACACAATTAACTTAAAACTCAATTTTATTACTTATGAAACGATTTTACCTCAAACTAATGATGTTTGTGTTAGGGATAAATCTTTGTTCAGCACAAAACGTCGATGGCGAAATTCTAAAAGATTATTTAAGAAATTCAGGAATGCGTAATGCAGACGTAGAAGGATTAAAAATCCAATCTATGTCAAATTCAAAAAAGTCTAAAGTTATTAATGTCTATGCAATACAGGAATATAAGAACATTCCTGTACATAATGCTGTAGGTAGCTTTGCAATTAAAAATGGCGAAGTTGTTCACTTTGCAGGAAAATACATTAATGACTTAGCAACAAAGGTTAATAGAATTAACCCAGAAATTAATGCAGAAGAAGCTATAAGAAAAGCAGTAGCTGCCTTAGAGCTTGGAAATGCAGGAGGGCTTGATGTTATTGAAAGAAAATCAGGAAATGATATTTTATTTTCTGGAGGAGATGTATCTGTAGATAATATCCCTGTACGTTTAATGTATCAGCAAAAAGACGACCGTTTAATACTATCATGGGATTTAAGTATCCATACAGTAGATGGTAAAAACTGGTATAGCGTAAGAGTTGATGCTAAAGACGGAAAACTCTTAGAAAAAAATGATTGGATATTAGAATGTACTTTCGAAAATCATGGACATGCTCAAGTAAAGTCAAAAGAGATAAACACTACTTCTGTATTAGAATCTAAAGCAGAAAGTGCAAATATGGTGATGAATCCATCATATAGAGTATTTCCATTACCATATGTAGAAAGTCCTAACCATGGAGCAAGACAGTTAGTTTCTGGTCAAGAAGATAATGAAGCTTCTCCTTTTGGGTGGCACGATACAAATGGTGTTGCTGGAGCAGAGCATACAACTACTACAGGAAACAATGTTTTAGCTACAGAAGATAGAAACGGAAATAATGGGGTTGGGCATAGACCTGACGGAGGTGCAGATTTAATTTTTGATTATGATTATGATGCATCAGATAGAATAGCAGATTATGAAGACGCATCAATAACAAATTTATTCTATGTGAATAATGTAATTCACGATGTATGGTATAAGTATGGATTTGATGAAGAATCAGGTAACTTCCAGACTAATAACTACGGAAAAGGAGGAACAGGAAACGATCACGTTTTAGCAGATGCTCAAGACGGATCAGGATTAAATAATGCAACTTTTGGAACACCACCAGATGGATTTAATCCAGTGATGTCGATGTTTGTATGGAACCCGGATGAAGTAGTTCGTTTTACTATAAACAATACTTCTATTGCAGGAAATTATGGAGCGATAGATAACAACTTTTTCCCAGGAAATGTACAACCACCTTTATTACCAGCTGGAATTACTGCAGATGTTGCCTTAGCTATAGATGACAATGCAGATCCAGATCCTAATGATGCTTGTAGTGCAATTACAAATGGAGCTGAGCTTGATGGTAAAATAGCAGTAGTAAGAAGAGGTTCCTGTAACTTTACAGCAAAAGTAATAGCTTGTCAAAATGCAGGAGCAGTTGCTGTATTAGTGGTAAATAATCAAGATGGAAACATAACAATGGGAGGTGGCGATGGAGCTATTACTATCCCAGCAATGAGTATCAATAGAACAGATGGAGAGACAATTATCTCAGCGCTATCGTCAGAATCAATGAATGCTACTATTGGTAGAGTAAGAATTGAAGATTATGTAGCAGAAGACGGATCTTTTGATAACGGAATTATAGCACATGAGTACGGTCATGGAATCTCAAATAGATTAACAGGAGGACCAGCTAATGCAAGCTGTTTAGGAAATGTTGAGCAAATGGGTGAAGGTTGGTCAGACTGGGTAGCTTTAATGATGACGATAGAACCTGGGGATCAAGGAACAGATGCAAGAGGAATAGGAACTTTTGCTATTGGTCAGCCTACTACAGGAGGAGGAATCAGGCCTTTCCCATACAGTACAGATATGACTGTAAATCCAGTTACTTATGAAGATGTTGCTAACGAAGCACAATTTACTAGACCTCACGGAATAGGATCAATTTGGGCAGCTATCCTTTGGGATTTATCATGGGCATTTATAGAAAGAGATGGTTTTGATGCCGATCTTTATAACGGAAATGGAGGAAATAACTTGGCTATGCAATTAGTAATGGACGGAATGAAGTTACAAAGCTGTAGTCCAGGTTTTGTTGACGGTAGAGATGGTATCCTGGCAGCAGCAGATCAATTACCAAATAGCGAAGCTAACAAATGTTTAATTTGGGAAGTTTTTGCAAGAAGAGGAGTTGGATATAGCGCAGATCAAGGATCCTCAAATAATAGAACAGATCAAACAGTAGCTTTTGATATGCCACCAGCATCAGAGCTTGATTGTCAAACATTAGGTACAGATGATTTTAATGAAGGAGTATTCATTATAGAACCTAATCCTTCTAATGGAGTATTTAACATTAGAGTGAAGCAAAATATTGGTAATAGTGCAATCACTATTTATGACCTTAATGGTAGAACAGTATTTAAGCAAAATGCGCAATTAGAAAACGTATATCAAGTAAGTGCAGATCTTAATGCAGGAGTATATGTATTGAGAATTGAGGCAGAAGATGGCTCAGCGGTTACTACATCAAAATTAGTTGTGCAATAAGACTAAGATATGATATTAAAAAAGCCTGAGAACATATGCTCTCAGGCTTTTTTAATTTATGATAAATACGAATTTATTTTTGATAAAATAGCTTTAGGAGAGATACCACATAAATCATAAAGCTCTTCGGTAGTGCCTTGATGTATAAACTCATCAGGAACTCCTAAAACATCAATATGGTGAGCAGTAAAATGATGCTGATTAGCAAATTCTAATATGCTTGAACTAAACCCACCTGTAATACAACCATCTTCAATAGTAATAATGGTTTTAAAACTTTTAAAAATAGTATGTAATGTATCTAAATCTAAAGGCTTGATAAAACAAAACTCATAATGCGCTATTAAATGAGGCGAAACATGCTGTTGAAGAGCTTCTTTTACATTTTTTGTAATAGTGCCTGTAGATAATATGGCAAGTTGTGATCCTTGATGTACTAACTTAGCTTTATAAGATGTAATAGCCTTAAATGGTTTTTTCCAATCTAAGATAGTCCCTCTACCTCTAGGATAACGGATAGCTAATGGATATGAAATGCCAAGAGAAGCCGTATAGAGTAGGTTTCTAAGTTCAATTTCGTTTGCAGGTGCTGCTATTACCATATTAGGAATACAACGTAAATAAGCGATATCAAAAATACCGTGATGTGTAGCGCCATCTGCACCTACTAATCCAGCTCTATCTATACAAAAAATTACAGGAAGATTTTGCAAGGCTACATCGTGAATAATTTGATCATAAGCACGTTGTAAAAATGTAGAATAAATGGTACAAAAAGGGATTAAACCTTGAGTAGCCATACCTGCAGCTAAAGTTACAGCATGTTGCTCAGCTATACCTACATCAAATGCCCGATCAGGAAATGCTTCCATCATATATTTTAAAGAACTTCCTGTAGGCATAGCAGGAGTGATTCCTATGATTTTTTCATTTTGCTTTGCTAAGTCAACTAAGGTATGACCA
Source organism: Aquimarina rhabdastrellae (assembly GCA_947387485.1). Classification (GTDB taxonomy): domain Bacteria; phylum Bacteroidota; class Bacteroidia; order Flavobacteriales; family Flavobacteriaceae; genus Aquimarina. The sequence goes on along the minus strand of CANDNT010000018.1, from coordinate 52,150 downwards.
AAAACATCTTGATATTTGGGTGGTTGTGGCGTATCTGGCTTAGGTAATAACTCACCCGTATGTTTATTAAACTTACCTGGAGCGTGATATTTTACTTGATTTTCCTCGGCTTTTTTTAATCCTTTTCCTTTTGTTGTAATGATATGAAGTAGTTTAGGTCCGGGAGTATTCTTTAGTTTTTCTAAAGTGTCCAATAAACTATTAAAATCATGACCATCGATAGGACCAAAATAATTAAAGTTTAAGGCTTCAATAATATTATCATGATGAGGCTTAATTCCAATTAGAGCTTTGGTGAGATACTCCTTTAAAGCACCTACGCTAGGATCAATTCCGATGGCATTATCGTTAAGAATGATTAAAAGGTTTGTATCAGTGACTCCAGCATGATTCAAACCTTCAAAAGCCATACCGCTAGCAATTGATGCGTCGCCTATCACAGCGATGTGTTGTTTATGGTGATGACCAGATAATTTTGAAGCAATTGCCATACCTAGTATAGCCGAGATAGAAGTAGACGAATGACCTACTCCAAAAGTATCATAAATACTTTCGCTACGTTTAGGAAAGCCACTAAGACCATTAAGCTGCCTATTCGTATGAAAAATAGCCTTACGACCAGTAAGAATTTTATGGGGATAAGCTTGATGCCCTACATCCCACACAAGTAAATCTTCAGGCGTATTAAAGACATAATGTAAAGCAATAGTTAATTCAATAACACCCAAACTAGCACCTAGATGCCCCTCTTTGGTAGCTATTATATTGATAATAAAATCACGTAATTCTTTAGCTAAAAAAGGTAATTCTTCTGGTTTTAATTTCCGAAGATCTTCTGGGTAGGTAATATTAGAAAGTAAGGATGCTTTCATAAAAAAATAATTAAAGCTTTGCTTACAATATATAAAGCTATAGCGAAAACAAAAATACTATTTTGAAATCGTATTTTTGCAGTATAATCGATGATAATAATTAGATGATAACACCTTTTGACGATGCGTATTTTATGCGTAAAGCTTATCAAGAAGCAGAATTAGCTTTTGAAGAAGGCGAAATTCCTATTGGAGCAGTGATTGTAGTAGCGGATAGAATAATCGCAAGAGCACATAATCTTACAGAGCGATTAAATGATGTAACGGCACATGCAGAAATGCAAGCAATTACTTCGGCAGCAAATTTTATAGGAGGAAAATACTTAAAAGATTGCACATTGTATGTGACTATAGAACCTTGTCAAATGTGTGGGGGAGCATTATTTTGGAGCCAAATAGGTCGTATTGTCTATGGAGCAAGAGATGAACAAAGAGGCTGCATTGCTTTAGGAACCAAATTGCATCCCAAAACAATACTTAATGGAGGAGTAATGGAAAGAGAATGTAGTGAGTTATTACAACGATTTTTTAAAGAAAGAAGAAAAACGAATTAACAAAAAAAGAGGTTGTTTTGATATCAACAGCCTCTTTCCTCGAAATATTTTGAATATATATGTTTTAAAGAACGCGTACTCTAGAGGCAATAACCCCTTTTCTACCTTCTTCTTCTTGATATTCTACTTTATCTCCTTTGGCTAAAACTTCACCGTTTAAACCGCTTGCGTGAACGAAAATGTCTCTTCCTGTTTGATCATTCACAATGAATCCATAACCTTTAGATTCATTAAAAAACTTAACTGTTCCTTCCATTGTAATAACGTAATAATGTAATTTAATATAACAAAGGTAAGTGTTAAAAAAAAAGGGTTTGTTAAATAAATGTAAATTATTACAGTGAATTAGTGTTGTTTTTTTCCTTACTATTATTAAAATCTTTCATTTTTTTAAGATTATCATCAGTAAGCAAATAATCTTTTACATTTTTTCCTTTCCAGCGGTGATAAATAAATAAAGGCATTAAAATAAAAGAAGTAGCCAAAACAGTAATACCTATAATGCGATTTCCTACAATTGGATCTTGAGATTTAATATAGAACCCAATACTTCCAGAAATTAATAAAGCAAAAAATAAGATGCGAATAACATATTTCATTTGAAATGAATTTTAGCAAAGATACGATATGTTTAAAGGATATAAAAAGAGCTCTATTATAGAGCTCTTTTTAGTGTATATGATATAAGTATATTATTCTTGAATAGAAAGTTGAATACTTAATTCTTGTAATTGATCATTATCAATAGCAGCAGGAGCATCAATCATAACATCACGACCACTATTGTTTTTAGGGAAAGCAATAAAATCTCTAATAGTCTCTTGGCCACCTAAGATAGCAACTAGTCTGTCAAAACCAAATGCTAAACCACCATGTGGAGGAGCACCATATTGGAATGCATCCATTAAGAATCCAAACTGAGCTTTGGCTTCTTCTGGAGTAAATCCTAAATGATCAAACATTAATGCTTGTGTATTTTTATCGTGAATACGAATAGACCCTCCACCAATTTCATTACCGTTAAGAACAAGGTCATAAGCATTTGCTCTAACCTTACCAGGATCAGTTTCTAATAAAGGAATATCCTCTGGTTTAGGAGAAGTAAATGGGTGATGCATAGCATGGTAACGTTCAGTTTCTTCATCCCATTCTAATAAAGGAAAATCAACTACCCATAAAGGAGCAAATTCTTCAGGATTACGTAATCCTAAACGCTCTGCCATTTCCATACGTAATGCACTTAATTGAGCTCTAACTTTATTAGTTTGACCAGAAAGCACACAGATTAAATCTCCAGCTTTGGCACCTGTTGCCTCAGCCCATTTTGCTAAATCGTCTTGGTCATAGAATTTATCTACAGAAGATTTATAAGAGCCATCCTCGTTACACTTAACATAAACCATTCCCAAAGCACCAACTTGAGGGCGCTTTACCCAATCAATAAGTTTATCGATTTCTTTTCTTGTATAAGAAGCAGCTCCAGGAACAGCAATTCCTACTACCAATTCAGCATCATTAAAAACTTTGAATTCTTTATGTTGTGCAACAGCATTTAATTCACCAAATTTCATGTCAAAACGAATATCTGGTTTATCATTACCATAAGTACGCATAGCCTCGTCATAAGTCATACGAGGGAATTTATTTATAGCAACATCTTTAATTTCTTTTAAAAGATGACGTGTCATACCTTCAAAAATTGAAAGAATGTCTTCTTGATTTACAAAAGCCATTTCGCAGTCAATCTGAGTGAATTCAGGTTGTCTATCTGCACGTAAATCCTCATCTCTAAAACATTTTACGATCTGGAAATATTTGTCCATTCCACCGACCATTAATAGTTGTTTAAAAGTTTGAGGAGATTGAGGTAATGCATAGAATTGCCCTTCGTTCATTCTTGAAGGAACTACAAAATCTCTAGCACCTTCTGGTGTAGATTTAATCAAATAAGGAGTTTCTACTTCGATAAATCCTTGATTTGATAAGTAATTTCTCACTTGCATACCCACTTGATGACGGAACATCAAACTATTTTTAACAGGATTACGACGAATGTCTAGATAACGATATTTCATACGAATATCCTCTCCACCATCAGTATTGTCTTCAATTGTAAAAGGAGGTAATAATGCTTCGTTAAGTACAATTAATTCTTCTACAAGAATTTCAATATCTCCAGTAGCTATATTAGGATTTTTAGATTCACGTTCGATCACAGATCCCTTAACTTGAATAACAAATTCACGACCTAATGTTTTTGCTTTTTCAACAACATCTTTTGGTGTTCTTTCTGTGTCAAATATAAGTTGAGTGATTCCATAACGATCACGTAAATCAACCCAAATCATAAACCCTTTGTCACGGCTTTTTTGAACCCAACCAGAAAGCGTTACAGTAGTATTAATATGTGTAGCATTCAATTCGCCACAAGTATGCGATCTATACATGATGATGTCTTTAATATTTGAAGATGCAAAAGTAAGAAGTTTGTACTAAAAATTGAGAAGTATCAATAGAAATTAAATTGTTATCAAATTAACTTTTTTAATGATTAGTATTGATTTTTTTAATTAAATAAATAGTTTTTTGTGTTTTTATTTGATGGTTATTTACAAGGATTAGCTATTTGTTAACATTTTTTTTAGACAATCTTTGATAGCTTTAAAGAAATATTTAAGCGAATCATTATGAAAAAACAAGCGGGCTATAGCAATTTATTATTGCTATTATTTATTTTTTTTCCAGTGGTCTTGTGGGCGCAAGAAACCATTTTAGGGAAAATAACAGATGGATCTTCGGGGGAAGCTATACCATTTGTAAACATTATAGAAAAAGGAACCTCCAATGGAACAACAAGTGATATTGATGGTAATTACTCGATAAGAGTAGGAGGGTTTCCTGTGACTCTGGTGTATTCATCTTTAGGTTTTGAAACACAAGAAATCACAGTAGAAAGTAACAGAACAGTAAATGTTGTGCTACAAGAATCTGCAGCAGCATTAGAAGAAGTTGTTGTAACAGGATTAGCATCTTCGGTTAAACGAAGTAATGCTGCAAATGCAGTAGCTTCAATTACAGCTGAGGAATTGGCAGGAAATACTCCGCCAGTTACTTTAGATGGAGCATTAGCAGGAAAATTTGCAGGAGCTTTGGTTACTAAAAATTCTGGAGCACCAGGAGGAGGTATCTCAGTAAAATTAAGAGGAGTTACTTCGATTAATGGTAATTCTCAGCCATTATATATTGTTGATGGAGTATACGTTAATAATAATAGTATAGCTGGAGCAGGATTAAATGCTGTTTCTGGAGCAGCGAGTGGAGGAAATGCTTCTAATCAAGATAACCCATCAAACAGGATAGCAGATATTAATCCTGAGGATATTGAAAGTCTAGAAGTACTAAAAGGAGCGTCTGCAGCGGCTATATATGGAGCTAGAGCAGCAGCAGGGGTGATTATAATTACGACTAAAAGAGGTAAAAAAGGAAGAACAAAAGTGTCATTTTCTCAAGATGTAGGTTTTAATACTATCATTAACTTTAGAGGACAAAGAAATTTTACTGAAGATAGAGTATTTGATTTCTTTTTTAATCCAAGTAGTGACCCTGTTGAAGAACAGGAATCTAGAGATGCTGCTAATGCACAAGTAGCACTCTTTAGAGACGCTAGAGATAATGGTAGATTAGTGGACTATGAAAGAGAAATTTTTGGTGAAGAAGGATTTATTACCAATACTAATGTTAGTGTTTCTGGAGGAAGTGAAAATACTTCTTTTTATGCAGGATTCTCTAATAATTCTGAAGATGGAATTGTAAAGAATACAGGATATGATAAGAAATCGATTAGGTTTAATATAGGGCATAATTTTTGGGAAAATAGGGCAAAGTTAACATTGACTAGTAATTATATTAATTCATCTTCAGATAGAGGTTTCTTTAATAATGATAATACAGGAACAACAATCGGAGTTGCTTTAACTTCAACATTACCTTGGGCAGATTTATTCCCAGATGAAAATGGCGTATATCCGGACAATCCATATGCAGCATCAAATCCACTACAAACAAGAGATTTGATTACAAATAGAGAAGATGTAAATAGATTTATTACTGGAGGTACTTTGGATGTTAGATTATTTGAAAGTGAGAAATCTAATTTAAAATTAATACTTAGAGGAGGAGTTGATTATTATGAATTAATTACAACAGCTATTTTTCCTGAAACACTGCAATTTCAAAGACCACCTCAAGGGTTAAATGGAGTTTCGGCTTTAGGTACAACAGAGAATAAAGACGCAAATTACTCGGCATTTTTAGTACATAATTATAATACCAATAATGAGTTGAGTTTTACAACTCAGGGAGGTTTAACTAAGCAGACATTTTCTAGAAATACCGTTAGAAATATAACTTCAGATTTAATAGCAACTCAAACAAATTTGGATCAAGGAGCAAATGTAAGTGTAACCCAATTTAGACAAGAACAAGAAGATGCAGGATTCTTTATACAAGAAGAAATCAATTATCAAGATAAAGTTATAGGAACAATAGGGATAAGAGGGGATAAATCAAGTAATAATGGAGATGCTAATAAATTGTTTTATTATCCAAAAGCTTCAGCAGCAGTTAATTTGCACAAGTTTGATTTTTGGAAAGTTGGATTCTTAAATCAAATGAAAGTACGTGCAGCTTATGGAGAGGCTGGAAACTTTGCTCCTAATGGTGCATTGTTTACTGCATACACTAATTCATTAATTGATGGAAATGTAGGAATTGTAGTACCTGTTACTTTAGGTGATCCTTCTATTTCTCCAGAGAGACAAAAAGAATTTGAAATAGGTTTTGATTCTGGATTCTTTAACAATAGAATAAATTTAGAATTCTCTTACTATAATAAAACAGTAGATGATCTTATTCTAGAAGCAAATACGGAACCTTCATCAGGTTTTACATCAAGATTTGCTAATGCAGGAAATTTGGCCAATAGAGGGGTGGAAGTTTCGTTAAATGCAGATGTGTTCAAAGGAGAAGATTTTGAATGGAACTCTGGTATCTTGTTTTTTAAGAATAAATCAGAAATTACAGAATTAGATGTTCCTGCTTTTAATTTAGGTGGATTTGGAGCTGGATTAGGAACATTTAGAATAGAAGAAGGAAAAAGTGCTACTCAAATTGTTGGAAATAATGCCGATGGTGACTTAGTTGTATTAGGTGATGCAGAACCTGATTTTCAGGTTACATTCACAAATAATATAAGATATAAAGATTTCACATTATCATTTTTGTGGCATTGGAAACAAGGTGGAGATAATGTTAATTTAACGAATCTATTAACAGATTTTGGAGGTACAAGTGCAGATTATGATGATATAGAATTAGACCCTACAGGACAATTAGGAAATGGGCCTTTTAGAGTTAATGCATTTAGAAATGGAAATGCGACGCCTTTTGTAGAGGATGCTTCTTATTTAAGATTAAGAGAAATAGGACTATATTATAATTTACCAGATAAATTTTTAAAAGGAGTATTTAGAGGATATGTTTCTAATGTGAAATTAGGATTCTCAGGAAATAATTTAATCAACATTTTTGACTACAATAGTTATGATCCAGAAGTGTCAAACTTTGGATCAAATGGATTATCAACTGGAGTTGAAGTAACACCATTTCCATCTTCAAAACGATATTTATTTCACTTAGCAGTTGATTTTTAATACAAAAAAATAAAGAAATGAAAATATTAAGAACATTTTTAATAATAGTTTTTTCTTCAATTTTCATGATATCATGTGATGTAGAAGATGGAGAAAATTTGAATGGACCAACAACAAGCTCTATAGCCGAAGATCTTTCTAGAGCAGAATTAATACAAACAATGGCGGGAGTCTTATCTGATATGAGAGATAGACTAGGAACACAAATTGATGCTCAGGCTGTAGCTGGTAGAGAATACTGGAGATTCCAGAGTTCTGACCCTAGATGGACTGCAGATTTGTTAACAGGAACTTTGGATAACAATACTTTTTATACAACAGCACCATATGCTTCTAGATATGCGACTATAAAAAACATTAATTTGTTATTAGAAGGGCTTTCAAATTCAACTGCTGGATTTACAGATGAAGAAGCAGCTGCTACTAGAGGTTTTGCTAATGCGATTAAAGCACATGAATTGTTAATGGTATTGAATCTACAATATCAAAATGGAATAAGAACAGATGTTGCTGACCCAGATAACCTAGGGGCTTTTGAAAGCTATGATCAAGCATTGACAACAATTATGGGGTTATTAACCTCTTCATTAACAGATTTAGCTAATGGTGGAAATAGTTTCCCTTTTGCAATACCTTCAGGTTTTGATTTAGTAAATGAACCTTCTTCTTTTATGACTTTTGTAAATGCATTAGCGGCTAGAGTTGAAGTATATAGAGGAGATTATAATGCTGCAAATTCCTTTTTACAAGATTCATTTATGAGTATGGGAGGAGATTTAAATACAGGAGTAAATATGACTTTTAGTCTAACTGGAGCAGATATAGCAAACCCACTATTTTTTGCATTAAACTCAACTGGGGCAAATGCTAGGATAGCACATCCGTCTTTTATCACAGATGCTGAAGTAGGGGATACTAGACTTAATAAAGTGGTGTTAAGAGATCAACCTTTAACACAATCAAACTTGACAGGAGAATATGATGTGTTTATTTATGATAGTAATGTAGCTTCTGTACCGATTATTAGAAACGAAGAGTTAATACTTCTTTATGCTGAAGCTAATCATATTTCTAATCCTACAGAAGCAGTTAATGCTATAAATGTTATTAGAAATGCAGCGGGTTTACCTAATTATTCTGGAGGAAATACTGCAGCAGAATTGGTTGACGAAATCTTAAATCAAAGAAGATACTCTTTGTTTGCAGAAGGTGGACATAGATGGATTGATTTAAGAAGATTTGATAGGCTTGGAGATTTACCAATTGATAGAGCAGGAGATGCAACATTTTCTCAATTTCCTATACCAGCAAATGAGAATCAATAAAAAAAGAACTTAAATTATCTGAAAAGCAGCATTTTGTGCTGCTTTTTGTGTTTTAAAGTGTTGACAGTAATATTTTTACGGTTTGTATGTTAATTTATTGTTATGTAATTGTTGTTTAAAAGTAAAATTAATGTTAGATTTGTTAATATATTGATTTAAAAGAACCTAAAACAATCCTACATATGAAAAATGCAGTAATGATGGCGATGATGTTTTGTTCAGTAGCTTTAATGGCGCAAAACGATAAGCCTACCTTTGAAAAAGAAGGAGAAAAAATAAAAGGAACCTTTTTTCACGATAATGGGACAGTTCGCCAATCAGGATATTACAACAAACAAGGTAAATTAGATGGTGAGTGGATTTCATATAATGCGGAAGGTGAAAAAATCGCAATGGGACAATACCTTAACGGAAAGAAAACTGGAAAGTGGTTTTTCTGGAATGAGAAAAAATTAACTGAAGTAGACTATGCTTCAAACCAAATTACTGAAGTAACGAGTTGGGAAAACTCAAAGCGTTTAGTAAGTAATTAATATTTATTTAATTTTTGTGATAAAAAGAGGCTTGATATTTTCAAGCCTCTTTTTATATACTATGATTTCTAAAAGAAAAAATAAAGAGTTGATCAGGATTAGTTATTAAGTTATAGAATTTGTATAGTTGTAACGAGAATCGATTAAATTCTAATTACATTCAATTTAAAGAGTGCTATAAATAAAAACAACGGTTGTAATTGATATATTACAACCGTTGTTTTTATTTAGTTTAAAGTTCTTCTAATTAAGCAATAGAAGGTTTTCTTTTTGATCTTATCCATACTTTAAAGCGATTAACAATAAAGAATAGAGCAGGAACAATAATTAATGTCAAGAATGTGGCAATAATTAATCCATAGATCACAGTCCATGCAAGAGGTCCCCAGAAAATTACGTTATCTCCACCCATATATATTTTAGGATCGAACTCCGTAAATAAAGAGAAGAAATCAATATTGAATCCTATTGCTAATGGAATTAACCCTAAAACTGTAGTAATAGCTGTTAATAATACTGGACGTAAACGCGCTTTACCTCCTTTTACGACTAATTTCATTACCTCGTCATTAGATAATAATTCATTCTCTGGAATGTTTAATTCTACTTTCTTACGATCAATTAATAATTGTGTATAATCTAGTAATACCACCCCGTTATTTACCACGATACCTGCGAGAGATATAATACCCATCATAGTCATCATGATTACAAAAGATGCTCCTGTAATTAATATACCACCAAATACACCGATAAAACTCAAGAAAATAGCAATCATGATAATGGTAGGTTTAGAAATAGAACTGAATTGGAAAATCAAGATCAACATGATTAAACCTAAACCAGCAAAGAATGCACCCATCAAGAAAGACATTTGTTTTGCTTGCTCTTCAATTTGTCCAGTATAATCAATTTTAACACCTTTTGGTTGTCCCTCAAAGTTTGCCATTTCTGTTTGAATCTGTGCTACAATCGCACCAGCATCTGTATATCCAGGTTGTAATGCAGAATAAACAGTAACCACACGTTTTGTGTCTTTGTGTTTAATAGCACTAAACGAAGAAGTATTCTTTTGATTTGCTAAAGCAGAAACTGGAATCTCTTTAATCTGGCCAGTAGGATCTCTAAAAATGATATTTTGATTAAATAAAGCACTTGAATTGTATCTAATATCTTTATCAAAACGAACATAGATATCATAGTCTTCACCATCTTTTTTATAAACACCACCTTTATCTCCAAAAATAGAACGTCTTAATTGGTTTCCTACTTGTCCTGCAGCAACGCCTAGCTCACCTGCTTTTTGACGATCAACTACTACTTGCATTGAAGGTTTACCTTTGTTTACGTCAATTTTTAATTCTTCAATACCAGCAATGTTTTTGGTATTGATAAAGTCACGCATTTTTTCGGCAACAACAATTAATTCATCATAATCATCACCTTCAATTTCTATGTTGATCGGATAACCAGCAGGAGGTCCAACAGGATCTTTTTCTACAGAGATAGCCACTCCAGGATAAATTCCTTTTAAAGCTTCTTGTACTTTTTGTCTTAGAATTTCACTGTCTTTACCTTTACGATATTTATATTCTCTCATAGTAGCTGTAATCTTACCACGGTGAGGCATTTCTGCATTACTACCACCATCAGTTTGAGGGTTACCAGCTCCTTCACCAACTTGAGAAACTGCAGATTCTACTAAGAAATTATATCCATCTGCTTCAGTATATTCTGGAGCGTTAACTACATCATATACACGTTGTTCAATCTCTTTGGTAATAAGATTGGTCTTTTCGATATCAGTACCTTGAGGATACTCTATATATACTGTAATCTGGTTCGGCTTATTATCAGGAAAGAATTCAACACTAGTGCGCTTACTTCCTATAGATGCACCAAAGGCCATAAATACAACAATAAGTAAAACAAAAGTACCGAATGAGAATAGATAAGGTCTCCACCCTTTTAGCGCAAAGCTTAAGAAATTTTGATATTTATTTTCTAACCAAGTAAGAATTCTACTTTGGAAAAAGTTTGCCATTTTCTTTAATACATATTTGTATAACCAGAACATAATAGCAGTAAAAATCATAACACTACCAAGACCTCGTACTTCATCTCCAATGATTAAGATTAAAATTCCGAATCCACCTAAGAGAATACTTAATCTAATTAATTGTTTAGTGGTCAATACACGTTGCCCTACTTCCATAAATTGAGATACCAACATAGAGTTGATAAAGATGGCAACGAATAATGAAGATCCAAGTACTACAGATAAAGTGATAGGGAAATAGATCATAAATTGTCCCATAACTCCAGGCCACATTCCTAAAGGAATAAAAGCAGCAACAGTAGTTGCTGTAGAAATAATGATAGGGAAGGCAATTTCACCAATACCCTTTTTTGAAGCTTCAAGACGAGACATTCCTTCTTCGTCCATCAAGCGATATACGTTTTCTACTACCACAATACCATTATCTACAAGCATCCCTAATCCCATGATTAAAGCAAAAAGAATCATGGTATTCATTGTATATCCTAGCGCGGATAGAATCATAAAGGACATGAACATAGACATAGGAATTGCAAATCCTACAAACAAGGCATTTCTAAATCCTAAAAAGAACATTAATACTCCTACAACTAAGATAATACCAAATATGATATTGTTTACTAAGTCATTTACTTGGTTAATTGTTTTTGCAGATTGATCATTTGCAACAGTAACAGAAAGATCGGTTGGGAAAATATCTTTTTTAGCATTTTCTAGAATAACATTAATTTTCTCAACAGCTTCAACCATGTTTTTACCAGATCGCTTCTTAACATCAAGCATAACTACACTATGACCAAACTCGCGTGCATACGTAGTTTTTTCTTCTTCTTTAAAAGAAACCTTAGCAATATCTTTAAGATATACAGGACCACCTTGTGATTTTACTACAAAATCATTTAATTCTATAGGTTGATCAATCTCTCCCAAGATACGTAAAGTACGGCGTTGTCCACTAGTTATTAAATTACCTGCAGACATAGTAACATTACCATTTCTAATCGCATTAAGAACATTGTCAAAACTCACTTGAGCAGCCATCATTTTATAGATATCTACAGCAACTTCGACTTCTTTGTCTTGTGCACCACGAATATCAGCTTTCTTGATTTCTGGTAAATCCTCGATTTCGTCTTCAAGATATTCTGCATATTCTTTAAGTTTTTCTACAGGATAATCTCCAGAGATATTGATATTCATAATCGGAGTCTCCTCAGAGATACTTAGATCAAAAACGTTAGGTTCAACTTTTGCATCATTAAAAGTTGGCCAGTCTTCATTAGCTTTTTCACTATCAACTTCGTCTTTTACTTTTTGTTTGGCTTCGGCAACGGTAAGTTCCTCATCAAATTCAATAGTAATGATTCCGTAATCTTCTTGAGCAGTAGACTCAATTTCTACAACATTACTTACGTTTTTTAATTTATCCTCCAAAGGATCAATAATTAAACGTTCGATATCTTCGGCAGTATTCCCTGGATAGAGTGTACTGATATATATTTTAGTCTCTTTAATTTCTGGAAAATTTTCTCTAGGCATCGAAAAATAAGCCGAAAGACCAAGAACTAAAAAGAGTCCCATCATCACATAGATCGTAGTCTTATTGTCTATGGCCCAAGAGGAGAGTCCAAACTCTTTGTTTACTTTTTTATCATTTACTTGCATAGAATGCTTAGTTTAAGATTTTTACTTTTTGACCATCTTTTACACTTCGAGCTCCTTCTAGGATAATAGCGTCACCATTATTAATTCCTTCTAGAATTTCTATTAAATCTCCTTGTGTTTTTCCAGTCTTTACAAATGCTCTTTTTGCAGTAGCTTCTTTGTTTGCGTCTTTACCTGTAGTAACATATACATATTGTACACCTTCTGCATTTTCAGAAATGATACTTTGAGGTATTAAGATCGCTTTAGGATTTGTATAGTCGTTAATTTTGATTTTAGCAGTAAGATTTGGTTTAACCAAAGATTTCTCATTTGGTACTGCTATTTCTACAGTAAACGTACGGTTGCTAGGGTGAATGTAGTTACCAGCTTGTCTAACTTTACTTTGAATTGTTTTTCCTAAAATAGGAAGGAATACTTCTACAGCTTTACCTTTAGTAACATTACTGATATAACTTTCTGGTACATCAGCTTGAATGTACATATTGTTTAAGTTCACAATTCTAAATACAGAAGCACCAGGAGAAACAATACTTCCTTGTTCTGAGATAACATCATCTAATACACCACTGAATGGAGCTGTGATTTGCGTTTTGGCAATTTGCTTCTTTAATTGACCAATAGCATTTTGTTGAGCTTCATAAGTGGTTTTTGCTTGAAGGTATTGAATTTCGGAACCAATTTTTTGATCCCATAACCTTTTTTGTCTGTCATAAGTAGTTTTAGCTAATTCTGCTTGAACTTCTAATTGAGCTAAGTTTTGGCTTAATCCACCATCATCTATAGAAGCTAGTAATTGTCCTTTACTTACACGTTGTCCTTCTTTTACATAAACACGATTGATGATACCAGGAGCCTCAGCAACGATTACAATATTTTGTTTAGTATCAACATTACCTTGTAATTCTAGATAATGATTAAATAAAGAATCCTTGGCAACTATAGTTGTTACAAGAGGTAATTTTTTAAGGGTATCCAATTTAGAAATGGCAAGATCTAATTCTTTAATTTGATTTGCGATTTCTTGTTGTTGAGCAACAATTTCTGTTCTCTTAGATCGTATAGCGTTAAGGTTGTTACTTTCGATAACAGCCTCGACAGATGGAGCCTTATTGTCTCCACAAGAGACTACAAGAAGAGATATAGTGAATATTGAAAATATTTTTTTCATTATAAATGATATTTTTATTTAGATGGTGTATTTAAAATCGTTTCTAATTCGGCTTTTTTAAGAATGATATCAAGCATAGCACTTAAACTCTCTTGTTGGGCAGAATACAATTGTAATTGTGCTTGTCTTAATTCAAAACTTGTAGCAAGTCCTTCTTTAAACTTTATTTGATTTTTATTTTCAATGCGTTCGGCAAGAGTTAGATTCTTTTTTGAAGTAGAGTAGTTCTCAACTGCAAACTGAAAATCACTCTTAGCACGATTGATACCTAATTTTATTTGTTGTTGTACTTCTGTAAATTGTGTATTAGCTTGTTCTAGCGCAATTTTTGCTTGCTTCGTTTTAGAAGCTCTTCCTAATGAGCTGAAAATAGGAATGTTGACAGATGCTCCAAAAATTGATGATTGAAACCATCTTTGATCGCTATCAAAAAATGTAAACTTATCTCCAGAAGAATTTGTTCCATAATTTACAAAAGCAGAAACAGTAGGTAAAGCTCTACTCTTTTCTAATTTTAATTCAAGACTACGTTGCTCTGTTAATAGATAAGCAAGTTTATAATCTATATTATTTTCAATAGAAAATGTAGATTTTGTAATTGCTATATCCATATTTTGTTGAGTAAGTGTCTCTAGTTCATCTGTTAAACTAAGTTGTGTTTCTACATCTAATCCCAAAGCAAGATTAAGCATTTGAATCGCGATTGCTTCAGTACGTTTTGCATTGTTAAGTTGACTTTCGATTTGAGCCAATGTAATTTGCAATTGCTCAACACTTTCTTCTTCCTCTAGACCGTTTTCAAATACTTGAGTAATATCTGAAAGGTTTTTTTCTAAAGTTTCTTTATTATTTGTAGTTACAGCTACAATTTCTTTAGCCAATAAAACACTACCATAAGCATTAATGATTCCTTTACGTACATCTAGTTGCGTTTTTTCTTCACTAGTATAAGTATAGTTCAAAAAGCTTTTTGCTGCTTTTAACCCTACTAAGTATGAACCGTCAAAGATCAACTGTGTTAAAGTTGCAGTAGCTGTTACTTGTTGTTTTGGGCTAAAGACAATAGGAATAAATCCGTCAGGTACATCTGGAACAGGGTTATTAGGATTAGGTGTTACATTATAATAATCCTCAAGATTTCTGATTTGACTAAATGGATCAAAAGCAGCTGCTGGTAAAAATGACACAGGCTGTTTTAATTGATTTTGATAGTCGACTTTAGCATTGATTTGTGGTAAACCAGTTGCCGTTGTTTCCCATTTCCTTTGTAGTGCCTTGGCTACATCACGTCTTGCATTAAGACTTGTGTAACTATGCTCAAGAGCAAAGTCAATAGCTTCTTGCAATGAAAAGCTATACTTGCTCGAGGTCGGTTGTTGTGCCATAATTGCTGTAGAGAAGAAACAGCAAATCATGAATAACCAAAGGTTGTTTCTCATAAGTTAATTGTTTGTAAAATTTTTAAGTATGGTGAGTCCTTTTTCTGTTGAAATTCCCCTTACATGATATTCTAAATAGTGCGCCATAAGCTGAGTCACCGAAAAATCTGATAATGGAAATAAGTCTTGATCTTTGATACCTGTCATTCCCATAAAGTAAATACGTGATATGATTTGTGTATCAATTTCTTTTCTAAAAATGCCAGATGCAATTCCGCGATCCAAATTGTTGAGAATACATTCTTGCATTATCTTAAATTGCTTTGTTCTAAATTCTTGATATATTTTTGGATAATACTTTTGTAATTGAAAAGAAGGTGAATTTTTTTCATACTTCAAATGCTTTATTACTTCTGCTTTTATCGTATATAATTCTTCAATAGGATTTAAATCTGCATCAATGATGATATCTATTTTTGAACAAACAGTATCAAAACTATGTTGTGTTGTAGCTTCCACTAATTTGGTTTTATTACTAAAATGAGCATATATCGTTTTTTTAGAAATACCAATATTAGAAGCTAGATCATCCATAGTGACACTCTTAAATCCATATGACAAGAACATCTCTGATGCAGTCTCTATTATTTTTTGTTTCATTGACATAGTTGAGTTTTTTGTGCAAATTTATAACACGGAAACTTTCTAAACAAAAAAAGTTTCCAAAGTTTTGTGTTAAAATAATATTCTATCAAAGTTGTACCACAATTTTGCGGAATTCGTTTACATTAGCATAAAATTTTTTGAAGTGAATACAATACTTGATTATCAACACTATTTTTTAGAATACTTAACTCAAAAGACGATAAATAAAGAACCTAAGAATTTATATGAGCCTATTTCATATATTCTCAATTTAGGAGGAAAACGATTAAGACCGGTATTGGTATTGATGACGGCCGAGATTTTTGGGGAAGATTACAAAAAGGCTTTAGATGCAGCATTAGCAGTTGAGGTTTTTCATAATTTTTCTTTGGTTCATGATGATATTATGGATAAAGCCCCATTAAGAAGAGGAAAAGAAACTGTTCATGAAAAATGGGATATAAATACAGGTATTCTTTCTGGTGATGCAATGTTGATTAATGCGTATCAATTGTTTGAAAATTACGAAAGTGATACATTTAGACAGTTAGCCATGTTGTTTACCAAAACAGCTATAGAAGTTTGTGAAGGACAACAATATGATATAGATTTTGAAACTAGAGATGATGTAACACTTCCTGAGTATCTCAAAATGATAGAATATAAAACTGCTGTTCTTGTGGGGGCAGCAATGCAGATGGGAGCTATAGTTGCAAATGCTACAGAAGATTGCAAAAAGAAGATTTATGATTTTGGTAGGTTGTTAGGAGTTGCATTTCAATTGCAAGATGATTATCTAGATGCTTTTGGTGATCCAGAGACATTTGGGAAGCAAGTGGGAGGAGATATAATCGAGAATAAAAAGACTTTTTTATATCTCAAGGCACTAGAATATGCTAATGAAGAAGAAGCTAAACAATTAAAAAGCTTGTTTACATTAAACCCAGAAGATCCTACAGAGAAGATAGCAACTGTAAAGATGATATTTGAAGGTACAGGATCAAAAGAACGTACACGAAAAGAAATTCAAAAATATACCGAAGAGGCTTTCGCTGTATTAGAAGAATTAAAAATTAAAGATGATGCCAAGACATTACTAAAAAGTTTTGGTCAAGACTTAATGAATAGAACGGTATAATTTTAAAAATAAAGTACCGTTATGGGATAAGAAAAGTCTTCAATGTAAGGAATCAAAAATTGAAGATACTAATCCCAAAGCAATAAAAAGGTGATAAAGAAATAACAATAGATGTTAAAGTTATAAAAGATTGCTAGATAAATATGATTAATTGCGTGTTTAGTATAGCGTATTTATTGTATTTTTGTTGCGTTTTGTTATTAAAAGAACATTGTAACCATAATTATGGATAGATATTCATTTTTAAATGCGGCTCATACCGCATTTTTTGCAGATTTATATGATAAATATCTGCAAAACCCTGATAGTGTAGAACCAAGTTGGCGTGCATTTTTTCAAGGGTTTGATTTTGGACTTGAAAGTGCAGAAACCGAAACTATTTATGTAGAAACACCTGGTTCTGGAGAAAAAATAGCAGTTCCAGAAAATCTACAAAAAGAATTTCAAGTAGTTAAGTTGATCGATGGCTATAGAACAAGAGGTCACCTTTTTACAAAGACAAATCCTGTACGTGAGCGTAGAAAATATACTCCAACACTTGCTTTAGAAAACTTTGGACTTAGTCAAGCAGATTTAAATACAGTATTTAGTGCAGGAGAAATTCTAGGATTAGGAGCAACTACTTTAAGCAATATTGTAGTACACTTAGAAAATATTTACTGCGATGCTATTGGAGTAGAATATATGTATATCCGTAATCCAGAAGAAATTGCATGGATACAAAATAAACTTAATGTAAACGATAATCATACTAAGTTTACTGCCGAAGAGAAAAAACATATTCTTAAGAAATTGAATCAAGCAGTTTCTTTTGAGAGTTTCTTACATACCAAATATGTTGGACAAAAACGTTTCTCTCTAGAAGGTGGAGAATCTTTAATTCCAGCTTTAGATGCTTTAATAGAAAAAGCAGCCGATCAAGGAGTAAAAGAATTCGTTATGGGTATGGCTCACCGTGGACGATTAAGTACTTTAACAAATATCTTTGGTAAAAGTGCAAAGGATATTTTTAGTGAGTTTGACGGAAAAGATTATGAAGAAGCAATCTTTGATGGAGATGTAAAATACCATTTAGGATGGACGTCAAAACGTAGTACTGATTCTGGTAAGGCAATTAATATGAATATTGCGCCTAACCCATCTCACTTAGAAACTGTAGGTGCAGTTGTAGAAGGGATTACAAGAGCAAAACAAGATCGCCATTATGCCGAGAATACTTGTGATGTATTACCTATTGTAGTTCATGGAGATGCAGCTGTAGCTGGACAAGGTTTAGTTTATGAGATTGTGCAAATGGCACAATTAGACGGTTATAAAACTGGAGGAACTATCCATATTGTAGTAAATAATCAAATAGGATTTACTACAAATTATCTAGATGCACGTTCATCTACATATTGTACAGATGTTGCAAAGATCACATTGTCTCCAGTATTGCATGTAAATGCAGACGATGCAGAAGCAGTAGTACATGCAATGCAATTTGCTTTAGATTTTAGAATGAAATTTAAACGTGATGTATTTATAGATTTATTAGGATACCGTAAATACGGTCATAACGAAGGAGATGAACCTCGTTTTACACAACCTAAATTATATAAAGCAATTGCAAAACATAAAAACGCAAGAGATATCTATGCAACAAAATTGATTGCAGAAGGTATTATTGACGAAAATTATGTAAAGCAATTAGAAAAAGAATATAAAGCTTCTCTAGAAGAAGAATTAGAAGTTTCTCGTCAACAAGATAAAACGGTTATTACTCCGTTTATGGAAGACGAATGGTCTGGTTTTGATCGTGTTCAAGAAGACAGAATGATGGAAACTGTTGATACTTCGTATCCTAAAGATAAACTTACAGAAATAGCAGAAGCTGTAACTAACTTACCTTCTGATAAAAAGTTCTTGCGTAAAATAGAGCGTTTAATTAAAGATCGTAATGCACAATTCTTTGAGAAAGACCAATTAGACTGGGCTATGGGAGAAATGTTGGCCTATGGATCTTTATTAAAAGAAGGGTATGATGTACGTTTAAGTGGTCAAGATGTAGAGCGTGGAACATTCTCTCACCGTCATGCAGTTATTAAAGTAGAAGAAAGTGAAGAAGAAGTAATCTTGTTGAATAACCTAAAAGGAGAACAAGGGGATTTCTATGTATATAATTCATTCTTATCAGAGTATGGAGTACTAGGTTTTGATTATGGATATGCGATGGCAAGTCCTAAAACCTTAACTATATGGGAAGCACAGTTTGGAGACTTCAGTAATGGAGCACAAATTATGATTGACCAATATATATCTTCTGCAGAAGATAAATGGAAATTACAAAATGGTATTGTAATGTTATTACCTCATGGATATGAGGGGCAAGGAGCAGAGCACTCTTCGGCACGTATGGAACGTTACCTGCAATTATGTGCAAAAGATAATATGTTTATTGCAGATGTTACTACACCAGCAAATATGTTCCATTTGTTACGTAGACAAATGAAAGCGAATTATAGAAAACCTTTAGTAGTGTTTACTCCTAAGAGTTTATTACGTCATCCTAAAGTAGTTTCATCTGTTGACGATTTTGCAAACGGAAGTTTCATGCCGACCATAGATGATCCAGTTGCAGAACCAACAAAAGTAAAAACATTAGTATTCTGTACAGGAAAGTTCTACTATGATTTATTAGAGCGTAAAGAAACTACAGAAAGAGAAGATGTAGCACTAGTAAGAGTAGAGCAATTATTCCCGTTACCAGCAGAGGAGATTAGAACTGCAATGACAAAATATAATGCAGAGGATGTAGTATGGGCACAAGAAGAGCCTCGCAACATGGGAGCATTAAGTCATATGTTGATGCATCTAGATGAAGCAAAAAGCTTTAGATTTGCAAGTAGAAGGCCTTATGGAGCACCAGCAGCAGGTAGTGCTACACGATCTAAAAGACGTCATGCAGAGGTAATCGACTATGTTTTCGATAAAACAAAAAATAATCAGCGTTAATAAAACGCCACAGAAATATAAATACAACTAAAAAGTAAAATAATGGCTTTAGAAATGAAAGTCCCATCACCGGGAGAATCAATTACAGAAGTTGAAATAGCACAATGGCTTGTTGAAGACGGTGATTATGTAGAAAAAGATCAAGCAATTGCTGAAGTAGATAGTGATAAAGCTACACTAGAATTACCGGCAGAAGCCAGTGGAATTATAACCCTAAAAGCCGAAGAAGGTGATGCAGTGGCAGTAGGGCAAGTAGTATGTTTAATAGATACTGATGCAGCTAAACCTGAAGGTAGCGAAGCTAAAGCAGAAGCACCTAAAGCTGAAGAAAAGAAAGTTGAAACTCCAGCTCCTGCACCAGCTGCTCCAGCAAAAACTTATGCTACAGGAACAGCATCTCCAGCAGCAAAGAAAGTTTTGGCAGAACGTGGTATAGATGCTACTCAAGTTACAGGTACGGGACGTGATGGTCGTATTACAAAAGCAGATGCGGTAAATGCAAAGCCATCTATGGGAACTCCTGGACCAGGAAGCAGAGGAGAAGAACGTAAGAAGTTATCAATGTTACGTCGTAAGGTAGCACAACGTCTAGTTGCTGTAAAAAATGAAACAGCAATGTTGACTACATTTAACGAGATTGATATGCAACCAATATTTGACCTTCGTGCAGCACATAAAGAAGCTTTCAAAGCTAAGCATGGTGTAAGTTTAGGTTTTATGTCTTTCTTCACTAAAGCAGTAACAAGAGCATTACAATTATACCCAGATGTAAATTCAATGATTGATGGAGATTATAAAATATCTTATGATTTCCAAGATATCAGTATTGCAGTATCTGGACCTAAAGGATTAATGGTACCTGTAGTGCGTAATGCAGAGAACTTAAGTTTTAGAGGAGTTGAAGCAGAAATTAAGCGTTTGGCAATTAGAGCACGTGACGGGCAGATTACAGTTGATGAAATGACTGGAGGTACATTTACTATTACTAATGGTGGTGTATTTGGTAGTATGTTATCAACACCTATTATTAATCCTCCGCAAAGTGCTATTTTAGGAATGCACAACATCGTTGAGCGTCCTATCGTAAGAGATGGACAAATTGTTGTTGCTCCTATTATGTATGTGGCACTTTCATACGATCACAGAATTATTGATGGTAGAGAGTCTGTAGGATTCTTAGTAGCGGTAAAAGAAGCGCTAGAAAATCCTGTAGAGTTATTAATGGATAACAATGTTAATAAGGCGTTAGAGCTATAATACCTTTTTTAAATAAAAAATAAGCCGCTTAAAATTCGTTTTAAGCGGTTTTTTATTAAATATCAAATCATATTTTAGTTCATAAACTCAAAAACGATAAGACTAACCGCCATTATCTTATAAAATCATTTCTTGATAAGGAATAATAGTATCAAAACCTTTTTGTTTGAAATATGATAATTGCTCTGGAGATGCAGCAGTAACCATGATAAAATCACCTCCCCAACCACCGAGACTTTTAATACTTCCGGTATAATCTGAAAATAGTCGAGATTTAACAGTAGGAGTTTTTATAATGGTTGCAATAATTTCTTCGTGAAGATCAATAAGAGCATTAAATTCTTGAAGTGAATCACAAATTAATAATTTGGAAGTGAGCTCTTCGATACGTTTTTTAGCAAGATCAAGATCAGTTGAAGGTAAAGATCTATAATGTTGTATAGATTTTTTGCTGTCTTGTTTTTGATTGAGATAAACAAAAAATAACTGTGTTTTAAAAATGGGATTAAAATCTACTTTATTGACTGTAGGATTGTTGTTATTTCTGTTATAAAGAATAGGGTAATTGTGTTGAGCACAGGCAATATCATATCCGCTACCACCAAAACCTTTATATAAAAGTTCAAAAGGATTAACATTTGCCCATTGAGCAATATTGTTAATTAAAGTAGAAGAAGAACCTAAACCCCATAAACGTTCAAATTCTAAAAAAGTAGTTACTTTAAAACCTTTTTGAGAGGATAGAAAACTAGGATTTAATTGTTGTGCTGTATACAAAAGATGAAGAAGAGTATGTTGAATTTTATCTGATTTTGTAATACCTAGCAATTTAGATAAATCACTATATGAGAAATCAAAAGCGAACCAGCATTTTTGATGTACATCATAACTTCTCCAGTTGATAATGCTATTAGCATTGGTTTCTTCTACAGTCATGGATTGCCCTTTTTTTGTAGGCAAAGCCAATGCATTAGTATTATCTAATACAAGATATTCTCCAGTTAATAAGAGTTTTCCATGACTGTAAAAGGTATGTTTCATTAGCTGCGTAGTTTTTCTATTTGAGTAACCACTTCACTATGTGTTACCGTGTGAGATTTAAAATAATCTACAAGGAATGTTTTTTCTGTATCGGTAGCATTAAATTGATTTAAAATATTCATCAAATGCATTTTCATATGCCCTTGTTGAATACCTGTAGTGATTAAAGAATTAACTGCTGCAAAATTTTGAGCTAGACCAGCTACAGCAGTAATCATCATTAACTCTTTGGCATTAGGGAAACTTAACATTTGTAATGCTAATTTTACAAGCGGATGTAAACTTGTTAATCCTCCTACGGTACCTAAAGCCAATGGAATTTCAATACTAAAATGAAGTGCGTCATTTTTGATTTCAGCATGAGTAAGACTAGCATATTTTCCGTTTTTTGAAGCATAAGCATGTGCTCCAGCTTCAATAGCTCTAAAATCATTACCAGTAGCCAATACCACGGCATCAATACCGTTCATGATTCCTTTGTTATGAGTTACAGCTCTATATGGTTCAATTTGAGCAATAGTAATAGCACGAACAAACTTTTCAGCATATTGCTGTGCAGTTAAATCGTTGGTATTTGGTAATTCATTAATCGAGCAAGAAACCTCGGCACGTACAAGACATTCTGGAACATAATTGGACAGAATACTCATGATGATTTCAATATTCTTTTCTTCATCATTGAATGCTTCAAATTGTAATGCGGCATTCTTTAGCGTAAGCGCAAATTGCTCTAAACAAGAATTAATAAAATTAGCTCCCATTGCATCAACAGTTTCAAAAGAACAATGCAATTGGTAATAATTTTCAAGATCAGAAGTTTTATCTCTTAATTCAATATTAGAAATACCACCACCACGTTTTTCCATATTCTTTGTGATAGGGTAAGCTTCGCTAATTAACTGTGGTTTTATATAGTTAAAAAAGGTTTCTAACTTTTTATAATCACCAGTATAGCTAAAATGTACTTGACCTATTTTTGTAGTACTTATAACCGAAGCTTTAAAGCCACCTCTTGATTCCCAAAACTTGGCAGCTTTACTAGCTGCTGCAACAACAGAACTTTCTTCAATTGCCATTGGGATGGTATAACGTTGCCCATTAATAGTAAAATTGGGAGCAATACCAAAAGGTAGATAGTAATTAGAAACGGTATTTTCTGTAAACTCATCATGCAATTGTTGCAATTGTTGATCAGAGTTCCAATATGTTTTTAGCACAGTTATTGCGGCATCACTGTTGTCAAAATGATGCTGAGCAAGCCATTCAATTTTTTCAGTTTTAGAAAGTTTAGAAAAACCTGAAATAGGTGGTATCATAATATATACTGATAATAATAAGTGCACAAAGATAGCATTATCAATGACTATTTGTACTATTTAAAGAATAAGAGCATGCTTAGTAATAGTACTTTAGGTATCAGTAGATTAAGAAAGGGAAAAGATATCGAATTGTAATATTGATAATTAAAACAAGAAAATAGAAACGATTTTTACGCTATTTAACAGCAAATGTTATATTTTTCACATAATTTTTAGTATTCTTGACGTTAGATTTTTTGAAACCATTAAAACCTAGTAAAAAATAATGGTTTATAATCTACGTTTGTTAAAGAGAAAAGAAGAATTCGCTATTTATAATTAATAGCATTAAAAACTGGTATTAATGAAAATCACACAATTGTTTACTGCTGCAGTGCTTTTTTTAAGTACGTTGGTAACAGCACAAGACAAACAATTTACCCTTGAAGATATTTGGGGAGGAACTTTTAGAACTTCAGCATTAGAGTCATTACACTCTATGAATAACGGACAACAATACTCGGTATTGAATGTTGACCGTAAGGCGAGAACAACGATGGTAGATGTTTATGATTATGCAACAGCAAAAAAATCAAAAACACTTGTTAATAGTGGAGACCTAGCCACTTTACCTTATTTTTCAGGATACGAATTTAGTGCAGACGAGAAGAAACTATTGTTATCAAGTGATGTTGAGGCAATTTATAGACGTTCGTCAAGAGGGATTTTTCATGTTTATGATACTTCTACAAAGAAGCTAACTAAGGTAAGAGAAGATAAAATACAAGAACCTACATTTTCGCCAGATGGATCAAAAGTAGCTTATGTATTTGCTAACAATATCTATGTATTAGATTTAAAAACAGGAAAAACACAGCAGATTACTACAGATGGAAAGAAAAATAAAATTATAAATGGATTAACTGACTGGGTATATGAAGAAGAATTTGCTTTTGTAAGAGCTTTTGATTGGAATAAAACAGGAACTCATATCGCTCATATTAGATTTGACGAAAGAAAAGTACCTGAATTCTCAATGGATGTTTACGGTAAGCAATTATATCCACAACAAGATGTATTTAAATATCCTAAAGCTGGAGAAAAAAATGCGATAGTTTCATTACATATTACTAATCTTGAAAAAAATGCAACTACAGAAATCAAATTAGGAGATTATCAAGATTTTTATATTCCAAGAATAGAATGGACAGAAAATCCAGATATTTTGAGTGCTCAAGTAATTAATCGTCACCAAAATAATCTGGATTTATTATTTATAGATAATAAGACAAATAAAGCAAGTGTAATTCTTAACGAAAAAGATGCGGCATATGTTGATGTAACAGATGATCTTACATTTTTAAATGATAATAGTTTTATCTGGACTAGTGAAAAAGATGGGTACAATCATATCTATCACTATGCAAAAGATGGAAAACTAATCAATCAAGTAACCAAAGGAACTTGGGATGTAACTTCTTATTATGGTTATGATAGTAAGAGTAAAAGAATTTTTTATCAGAGTGTAGAAAACGGAAGTATTAACAGAGATGTATATTCTATTAAGCTTAATGGTAAAAGTAAAAAGAGATTAAGTAGTAAAGAAGGAACAAATAACGCATCATTTAGTACAAACTTTACATATTATATCAATCAGTTTTCTAGTGCAGCTACTGCTCCAGAATTTACATTGAATAGTGCAAAAGATGGAAAGGTAGTTCGCAATATCAAAGATAATGAGGAAGTAGAAGAACTTTTGGCTACATATGATATGGCTACAAAAGAATTCTCTACGATAGCAGTTAATGGAGAAGATTTAAATATGTGGATGATCAAGCCTAAAGATTTTGATCCATCAAAAAAATATCCATTGTTAATGTATCAATACTCAGGACCAGGATCACAATCTGTAGCAAATACATGGAATAGATCAAATGATTATTGGTATCATATGCTTGCACAACAAGGATATATTGTTGCTTGTGTAGACGGAAGAGGAACTGGATTTAAAGGAGCTAAGTTTAAAAAAGCTACATACTTAAATCTAGTAAAATTAGAGACAGAAGATCAAATAGCTGCCGCAAAAAAGTTAGGAGATTTACCATTTATAGATAAAAATAGAATAGGTATTTGGGGATGGAGTTTTGGAGGACACATGTCTACAAACTGTTTGTTAAAAGGAAGTGATGTATTTAAAATGGCAATAGCTGTTGCACCAGTAACAAGCTGGAGATTCTATGATACGATTTATACAGAACGCTATATGAGGACTCCGCAGGAAAATCCAAATGGATATGATGATAATTCGCCATTTAATTACCCAGAATTATTAAAAGGGAAATATTTATTAGTACATGGATCTGGAGATGATAATGTGCATGTACAACATACAATGCGTATGGTAGAAGCATTGATTCAAGCTAATAAACAATTTGACTGGGCAATCTATCCAGATAAAAATCACGGAATTTACGGAGGAAATACAAGGTTACATTTATATACTAAAATGCACAACTTTGTAAAATCGAATTTATAAGATATAAAAAAAGAATACTAACTTAATAATTTTCATATGTCGGCAACATTACCAGCTCATAAAAAAGAGCTTTTTGGACATCCAGTGGGACTGTATATATTGTTCTTTACTGAAATGTGGGAACGTTTTTCATACTATGGGATGCGTGCATTATTAACATTGTACTTAGTACAAAAAACAACTGATCCAAATGCAGGATTAGGATGGGCAGATTCTGAATCCATAATGTTATATGGATGGTATACCATGTTAGTATATGTAATGTCAATTCCAGGAGGAATGATTGCTGATAAGATTTTAGGTCAGAAAAAAGCCGTTTTATATGGAGCATTAGTTCTTGTTGCAGGACATGGAATTTTAGCTGTAGAAGAGATGTGGGCTTTCTTTACAGGGTTAATATTGATTATACTTGGAGTAGGATTGCTTAAACCTAATATATCTACCATGGTTGGTGGATTATATAAGCAAGGAGATATCCGTAGAGATAAGGGATTCAGTATTTTCTACATAGGAATAAATTTAGGATCTTTATTAGCTACGTTCATTGTTGGATATGTTGGAGAACAAATAGGATGGCATTATGGGTTTGGTTTAGCAGGTATAGCAATGTTGTTTGGTTTAGGAGTATATCTTTACGGGCAAAAATATTTAATACATGTTGGTAATAAACCTACTGATGAAGATAAAAAAGAAGACGTTTCTCTAGGAGTATTAATTAAAGAATTATTCAAATCACCATTACAATTAGGTATCGTCGTATTAATTATAGGATATGCAGTTTATGCAGGATTATCTTATGCTGGAGTTGATAGTTGGGGATATACAGCACTTTATATATTTATAGCTTTTGTAGCAGGGATCATGATGATGATTTACAAAAGTTTAGAAACACAAATTTTAAAAGATAGATTCTTAGTCTTATTACTTTCTTTTTTAATAGTAATTGTTTTCTGGGGAGCTTTTGAACAAGCTGGAGGATTGATGAGTATCTATACTAAAACAAAAACAGATAGAATGTTATTTGGATGGGAAATACCAGCAACTTGGTTTCAAGGTTTAAATGCTGGGTTTATTATTCTTTTAGCTACTGGAATAGCAGGTTTTTGGGCAAAAAGAAAACTTAAAGGAGGTGAGGCATCATCTTTATTTAAAATGGCAATAGGAACAATAATCATGGGACTTGGTTTTGTATTTATGATTATTGCTGTTTCTGAATTTCAAAGCGGAGGAAGCTCTAGTATGATTTGGTTAGTTTTAGCATATTTATTCCATACTATAGGTGAATTATGTTCATCTCCAGTTGCATTATCTTTTATTACGAAGTTAGCTCCAGTAAAATATGCATCATTAATGATGGGAGTATATTTTGCAGCTACTGGTTTAGGAAACAAAGTAGCAGGTATATTAGGAGAAAAAGCTTCAGACTTTGGAGAATATTCAATTTTTGCTGGGATTACAATTTTTACAGTAGTTTTCGGAATCTTAGTAATAGCCTTATTAAAGCCTTTAAAGCGTCTAACGCATGGAGCTGAAGATAACGAAAGAGAGCTAATAGAGGACTAAATAAAGGTATAACTAAAAGAAAAGATAATTACGTATGACGACTACTCAAGACGACTCAAAAGTATTTAGTTTATTAGGGCATAAACCATCCTTATTTATGGTTTTCTTTACAGAGATGTGGGAGCGTTTTTCATATTATGGAATGCGTGCACTCTTTGTATTATTTTTAACTTCAGAACTAGCCAAAGGTGGTTGGGGTTGGAGTAATGAAGATGCTCTTGAACTTTACGGAATATATACAGGTTTAGTATATCTTACACCAATTTTTGGTGGTTTTATAGCAGATAAACTATTAGGATATAGAAAAGCTGTAGCATTAGGTGCTCTTGTAATGACTATGGGACATGCTTCTATGGCATTAGAAACACCAACGTTTTTATATATAGGTTTAGCCTGTTTGATTATAGGTAATGGTTTATTTAAACCTAATTTAACTTCGATAGTAAGTGGATTATATGAAAAGCATCAAGAGAAGAAAGATGGTGCATATACTATCTATTACATGGGAGTAAATGCAGGTGCTTTTATCGGGATTATGTTATGTGGATATGTAGGAGAAAAAGTAAGCTGGAGCTGGGGATTTGGTCTTGCAGGAATTTTTATGTTCTTGGGGATGTTACAATTCTGGTTTGGTAGAAGTATTTTAGGTAATGTAGGATTACCACCTAACGAAACTGTTGAGCTTGATGATATTGACGATGTTATAGAAGACAAAGTTGAAGATACTATTGAAGAAGTTAAAACGAGTTCTGGAGTACAAAGAGATCGTTATATTGTAGTAGGAGTTTTGGCATTTTTTACCATATTCTTTTGGGCTGCATTTGAGCAAGCAGGAGGATCAATGACAATTTTTGCTAGTAAATACACTAATAGATTGTTAGAAGGTAATGCTGCAATGATATTTAAAATTGTAGATACGTTAATTACTGTAGTTCCATTGTTGATTATAACATGGGTTTTATATAAATTATTTGTACAAACATTTAAGAAAATCTCCTTATCAAATATTATATTAGGATTTAGTTTTGCTATTATTTGGGGAATTGTTGGATGGAAATTATATAGAGAATTTAGTGCAGATGCAGCAGAAGTACCAGCTTCTTGGTTTGGTATATTAAATTCATTATTTATTATATCATTTGCTCCTATGTTTTCAAAACTTTGGGAGAGTAAATACAATCCATCAGCAGCCGTTAAATTTGGAATAGGATTAATCTTATTAGGATTTGGATTCGGGATATTAGCCTTTGGAGCGTCATCTATACCACAAGGAGCAGAAACTGCAGCAGTAAGTATGGCATGGTTAATTCTAGCATATTTATTTCATACACTAGGAGAACTATTCTTATCACCTGTAGGATTGTCTTATGTAAGTAAACTGGTTCCAGCTAAATTAATCGGATTAATGTTTGGTATCTGGTATTTGGCAATTTTTATAGGTAATTTCTCTGCAGGAAAATTAGGAGGAATGATTGATTCAATCACAAAAGAATATTCATTAACAACTTTCTTCTTGATCTTTACAGTAGTTCCTGCTATAGCAGGTTTAATCATGATTTTATTAAATCCTATATTGAAAAAATTAATGCACGGAGTAAAATAATAACAAACATAATTTTTATGTTTGTAAGGTATAAAAAAGCGTTCCTAATTTTTAGGAACGCTTTTTGTTAGTAAGCATATAAGGTTTTAACGACATATAAAGAATAAATAAAAGCATTTTTTTTACCTTTAATACCCGAATAATATACTACTTATGAAAAAAATAATAATAGCCTTATTTCTTGCAGTTGTAGGCACAATGTCAATGCAGGCTCAAGAGATAGAATGGATGACTATGAACGAAGCTTTGGCTGCTCAGAAAAAAGATCCTAAAAAGATTTTTATGGATGCCTATACAGATTGGTGTGGACCATGTAAATTATTAGATAAGAAAACGTTTCGTAATAAAGATGTAGTAACTTATGTAAATAAAAACTTCTATCCTGTTAAGTTTAATGCTGAAGGAACAGAGGAAATAGTTTACAATGATTTTACATATACAAATCCTAATTATCAACCAGGTAAAAAAGGTAGAAATAGCCAACACTTTTTTGCCAATGCTTTAAAAATATCAGGATATCCAAGTATGGTTTTCTTTGATGAAGAAGGAAACGTAATTGCACCTGTAGTAGGGTATAGAACACCACAGCAATTAGAGATTTACCTTAAAATGGTAGCTACAGATGCCTATAAGAATATTAAGACCGAAAAAGCATGGAATGAATATGAATCTTCTTTTGTAGGTACATTTTCAAATGATTAACTAATAAGATTTAAGATCTAAAATAAAAGCTCCCTTTTTGTCAGTACGATGAAAAGGGATTTTTGTTTTATTACATGTTTGTTCCCATCGAGAAATATATGAAGAATAATTACTACCATCGGCAATGACAAGTTTTGGGGTAATATCATGAAGTAATCTAGTTAAGTTTACCTTGGGAGAATGATTTAATATAAGAATATCAAAATGATGTTTGGGATATACAGCTGTACTATCAATAATGAGAATGGTATTATCATTAAATTGATAGCTATTTTTCAGAGTTTTAGTAGTAATTCCTGTGAGGTCTTTTTCAATAAGATAATTATTAAATAGATAATTAAATGTAGAAGAAGGAATCTCTTTCGACTTTAAAATAGATAAATGACGATGTTTATGAATACCAATAATGCTGTTTTTTAATTGATGGTAGACTATAAAACGTTGTTCTTTATTAGCAATATGAATTTCATAAGTATATATAAATAGTAATAAAGATAAACTCACTCCTAATGCATATACTTTTTTTGGATGAAATCTTTTAATAAGAGAAATGCTTAAAATGAGAACCAAATACCAAATTATCATGGCTTTTCCAGAAAATGTGATATTAGAAAATAAAAAAGCTTCTTGTTGACTTATCCAATGTATAAATGCATTCATAGTTTGTATGCTGTAATCATAAGAGGAAGTCAAAAAGTCAAATGATACTAGATCAAATTGACTTGAAAGTAAAACCAATAATCCAAGGCCTAATATGATACCTAATAGAGGAATGATAACAAGATTAGTGAGCATAAATAATGCTGGGAATTGATGGAAGTAAAATAACGAAAGCGGTAATAACCCTAGTTGAGCAGCAATAGTAACAGTAAAAGTATCCCAATAAAAGCGAATAAACCGTGACTTAGGCTTGTAAACTGAAGCAAGTAATGGTTGTATCCATAGAATGGAAAAAACTGCTATATAACTTAACTGAAAACCTACATCAAATAAAAAAAGAGGATTAAAACATAACAATATAAAGAACGAAGTAAGTAAGGCATTAAAAGAATTGGTTCTTGAAGGTGTGTATTGACCAATCATAAGAAATGTAAACATGGTTGTTGCTCTGAGGATCGATGGAGAAAATCCAGTTAAAAAAGCAAATGACCACAAGAAAATCATTAATAAGATAACCCTTATAAGTTTACCATGTTTAAAGGTCAATAGAAAAGAAAGAAGAAACTTTCCGAAAAAGAGTAAAACACCAATATGTAATCCTGATAGTGCAAGGATATGGATGGCGCCTGCTCTAGAATATGTAGTGAGTGTCTTTTGATCAATATCTTGACGTTGTCCTAATAACAAAGCATAAGTAATAGCTAAAGTTTCTTGAGATAGATGAGTAGCTTTTAATTTTTGTTTAAGATGATCACGTAGCTTATAAGCATAATCCAATAAAGACAAATCGGTTCTTAAAAAAGAATATATAGGCGTATTATTTAAAGTAGCTTGATGGAATATTTGTTGTCGTTTTAAGTAGCTTTTGTAATTAAATTGAGAAGGATTTTTAGTACTAGGAATTGGTGCTAACTTAAGAAAAGAAACATAAGAAGAATCAATAACTAAATCAGGAATGTTTTTATCTCTAGGTATACGCAGTAATAGCGTTCCATGATAAGCATCACTGTCAATCTGTTGTAATGATATTTTATATTTTTTATAAAAAGAACTCGGCTTTAACTGTTCTGTTATATGGTAGACAAAAGTATGATCAGTAGTTAGATTTTGGTGATGAGTGTAGTGTAAAGTCGATATGCGATCATCTTGAAGATGGAGTAAGGTATATCCAAGAATAGTAAAAACTATAAAAATTGAAATTTTAAAGAAAAGAGAAGAAAAAGCAGTGTAAAATGAAGCAATTTTATGTCCAATTACTAATAATAGGAATATGCTAGATAAAATATAGAATAGATAATGAATGAAATTAATTGTAGGTAAATAATAGCCTAAACCAATGCCTAAACACAGTCCTATAGTAATAAATAGAAGTGGTAAATTTAATAATCTCATAAAAATTAAGCATAGTATATATAAGTTAGACGCTTAATTCTTATGAGATTACATAGCTTTTGTGATAAATGAATTAGGGGACGATTCTACGTACACTTACAAAATTACTTCTCCAATAGCGTTCGCTTAAACTAGAAACCATTACTCCTCTGGAAGTAGAAGCATGTATAAATTGTACCTTACCTTTGGTACTAATAACCAAACCTACATGGTTGATTACATTTTTATTTTTATTCGTTTTAAAGAATACTAAGTCACCTGGAGCTACTTTACTTAGTGAGATCTTTTTTCCTTTTACAGACATTGCTCTAGAAGTTCTAGGTAAGGTGATGTTTTCTTTTTTAAAAGAAGTATATACTAAACCAGAACAATCCATTCCTTTTTTTGTAGTACCACCAAATTTATATCGTGTGCCTTTAAAAGTTTCAGCATAATTAATAATGCTTTTAATCTTCTTTTTTGAAGTCGATTTTGCTGTTGCTTTAGTTTTTTTTGAGGTGGATTTACTTGAAGTAGATGTAACTTTTTTAGTTTTAGTAGTTGTTTTTTTTGATGATTGATGAACACGTTTGGATGAACCACATGACGCAAGTAGGATAATAAATAGTAGGTAGGGGAGTAGTCTTAGCATATGTAAATTAAATTAGTTTAAAAAATCAATAATGAGTTGAGCAGCATTATCACTTGCTCCTTTGCCGCCTAATTTTTGCTCGAGATCATTGTAATCTGCAAGTATAGCTTGTCTGCGTTCACCATCTAGAATTTGGGCTAATTCTTGTTTTAATTGAGTGTGATTGAACTCATGTTGAATTAACTCTGTAACAACAGAGCGATCCATAATAAGATTAACAAGAGAAATATAATCTAGTTTAATGATACGTTTAGCAATTTCATAAGAAATAGAACTGCCTTTGTAACAAACAACTTCAGGAACTTTAAAAAGAGCCGTTTCTAGAGTTGCTGTTCCAGAAGTTACTAAAGCAGCATGAGCATGACTTAATAAATCATAAGTTTGATTGGTGATAATATTTACATTTTTTTGCTGCACAAATGTGTTGTAAAAAGAAATATCTTGACTAGGCGCTCCTGCGATAACAAATTGATAGGCTTTAAAGTCATCTGTAACACTTAGCATTACATTAAGCATTTTTGTGATTTCTTGCTTTCTACTACCAGGTAATAAAGCAATGATAGGGCGATCGTCTAATTGATTTTTTTCTTTAAAATCATCTAGAGAGATTACTTTGCGATTATCAATAGCATCAAGTAATGGATGTCCTACAAAATGAACAGGGTAGTTATGCTTGTCTTCATAAAAAGATTTTTCAAAAGGAAGAATAACATACATTTGATCTACATCACGTTTAATATCTTTAATTCTACCTTCTTTCCATGCCCAGATTTGTGGAGAGATATAATAGAGTGTTTTATATCCAAGAGGTTTTGCCCATTTTGCAATTCGCATATTAAAACCGGGATAATCAATAAAAATAATAGCATCTGGATTAAAGTCAATAATATCTTGTTTACACATTTTAATATTTTTTAAAATGGTAAAAAGATTAAATAATACTTCGATAAAGCCCATAAAGGCTAATTCTCGATAATGCTTTACCAAAACACCTCCTACTTCCTGCATTAAATCACCACCCCAGAACCTGAACTCTGCATTAGGATCTTTTTTGAGGATAGCTTTCATAAGATTTGATCCATGTAAATCTCCAGAAGCTTCTCCTGCGATTAAGTAATATTTCATATAACAATAAAATTAGATTGTCTGTAATAGACGTTTAATACATTTTGCTTAATGCAATAACTACGGCAGCTATAACAGTAGCAAGTAACACCCCACGGGCGCGAAAGGTTTTATTCTGTTTTAAAAATAAGAAAAAAGCAACCAAGTTTAAGATAGCACCTAGCGCGATGAGACTTCCTAAAAAACCTTGTTCCATTGCAGCTTTAAGTGTTTCTTTAATACTTATTTTAGAAAACATTAAAATATAAAGAGCGATTCCCAAAGCGTTTGCAATAAGACCAACTGTAAAACCAATTAAAATTTCTTTAACCTTCATAAAATAATAAGTTATAATTCCCAAGAATTTAATTCTTGAATATAATGATGGGCGGTTAGATCAAATTGAGTGGGTACAATAGAAACATAGCCATTAGCCAAAGCCCATTCATCGGTATCTTCTCCTTTATCCGAATTCACAAACTTTCCTGATAACCAATAATAATCACGACCCATAGGATTAGTTCGCTTATCAAACTCTTCTTCCCAATG
The DNA here is from genome assembly GCA_947387485.1 of Aquimarina rhabdastrellae. Lineage (GTDB taxonomy): Bacteria > Bacteroidota > Bacteroidia > Flavobacteriales > Flavobacteriaceae > Aquimarina. The sequence goes on along the minus strand of CANDNT010000018.1, from coordinate 17,768 downwards.
TGCATTTGCTTGTCTACATATTTTCATTCCTTTAATTTGATCTTCTTCAAGTTTAGGGAAATTTACATTGAGCACAACACCTTTAGGTAAACCATTTTGAAGTACATTAGCAACAATACGTTTAATAAAAGGTTTTGTAGGTTCAAAATTTGCATTCATAGAGAAATCTAGTAGAGAAAAGCCAATAGCAGGAATTCCTTCAATACCAGCTTCTACGGCAGCACTCATAGTTCCAGAATAAATTACATTTATAGCAGAATTTGAACCATGGTTAATACCGCTTACACACAAATCAGGTTTGCGAGTTAAAATCTCATGAGTAGCTATTTTTACACAATCTACTGGAGTTCCAGAACAACTGAATTCTTTTTGAGGCGCATCAGCATCAATAATGATTTTATCACAGTATAACGTATTATTAATTGTTATAGCATGTCCCATGGCGCTTTGAGGACTATCAGGCGCAACTACATATACATCACCGATTTCGTTCATGACTTCAATTAATGCGCGAATACCTGGAGCTGTAATTCCGTCATCATTAGTGACTAAAATAAGAGGTCTTTCAGAGTTCATAAGCTATAAGTTTATAGCTGTAAAACTACGTTTTTTACAGGAATTAGAAGTATAGCTTGTGAAATAAAAAAAGTAGAGAAAACTATAGATATCCTAGTATATAATGAATTAGGTAAAGGCAGATATGTGATGATTAGAAATAATTAACAGTATTGCAGATAACCCATTAGTTCATTTAAGAAAAATTTAGTATTATTACTTATTCTTGGCATAGTTTTTAATGTAATTTGCCTGAACCAATTAAGAATATAAAATACATATATGAAGAAGAGTTTTTTAGTAGTGATGTTGGCTGTTATTTTAGCAGGTGCATCTTGTAGTTTCACTTCAAAGAAGTTTGAAGGAGATACAGATAAAGATAAACTGTTGATTGATTTAATTAGCTATGTTCTCAATAAGTTACATTATGATGCAAAGGACGTTAATGATGATTTCTCAAAAGAAGTTTATAAAGACTATGTAGATGCTTTAGATCCGTTAAAACGTTATTTTTACGCGAGTGATATAGAAGATTTTAAAGCTTATGAAACATTGATTGATGATCAGATTATAAATAAAGATTTGACATTCTTTAATCTTACGTATGATCGTTTGCAAGAGCGTATGGCAGAATCTAGGGTATTGTATAAAGAAATTTTGGATACTCCTTTTAATTATGATAAAGAAGAAAATATCAATACAGATTATGATAAACTAAAGTATGTTTCTAGCAAAAAAGAAATGCGTAACAGATGGAGAAAACAATTAAAGTTTAATACGCTTTCTAATTATTATGATAAAGTTGAAGAACAAGAAGAAGATAAAGAGAAGAAAGAATCAAAATCATTAAAAGAATTAGAAAAAGAAGCTAGAGAAGATACTAAGAATACGTTAAAAGAGTATTTTGAATTTTCTGATGATTTACAGCGTAAAGACTGGTTCGCAATTTATGTAAATGCTATAGTAGAGGAGTTTGATCCACATACATATTATTTTGCACCACAAGATAAAGATCGTTTTGACATAGCAATGTCAGGAAAATTAGAAGGAATTGGAGCTCGTTTACAAAAGAAGAATAATAATGTTAAAATTATTGAGATTATATCAGGTGGACCAGCTTGGAGAGGTGAAGAAGTAGAGGTTGGTGATTTGATTCTTAAAGTAAAACAAGAAGATGAAGAAGAACCAGTAAGTGTAGTAGGAATGAGACTAGATGATGCCGTAAGTTTGATTAAAGGACCAAAAGGAACAACAGTAACATTAACAATAAAGAAAGTAGACGGTACTATAGAAGATATTTCTATAGTAAGAGATGTTGTAGAATTAGAAGAAACATATGCAAAATCTTCTGTTGTAAAGAAAAACGAAAGAACATATGGAGTAATTAACTTACCAAAATTCTATTTTAATCTTCAAGATTATAATCAACGCAATGCAGCTAGTGATATCAAAAAAGAGATCATAAGGCTGAAAAAACAAGACATGCAAGGATTAGTAATTGATCTTAGAAATAATGGAGGAGGATCATTACAAACAGTAGTTGATATAGCTGGATTATTTATTAAAAAAGGGCCTATAGTACAGGTTAAAGGAAGAGGAGAATCTCCAGAGATATTAACAGATAGAGATCATAATATTTTATGGGATGGCCCATTAGTTTTATTAGTAAATGAATTGTCTGCATCTGCTTCAGAAATATTGGCAGCGGCAATGCAAGATTATAAAAGAGCTATTATTATAGGAAGCAAACAAACCTATGGAAAAGGAACTGTTCAAAATGTAATGGACCTAAACAGATGGGTACGTAATAATGATGAAGGTGATTTAGGAGCATTAAAATTAACTACACAAAAGTTTTACCGTGTAAATGGCGGATCTACTCAATTAGAAGGAGTAAAAAGTGATGTAGTAGTAAAAGACCGTTACAGTTATATTGATGTAGGAGAGAAAGATCAAGAAAATCCATTACCATGGGATAAAATAAAAGCAGCTGATTATGAGATTTGGGATGGATATATTGATTTTGATAAAACTATAGCAAATAGTAAAGAACGTATGTCAAAAAATACTCAATTGCAATTGATAGGAGAAAATGCAAAATGGGTAAAAGATAAAAGAGATGTGAATGAATATTCTCTTAACTTTAAGAAGTACAGTAAAAATATCAAAGATGGTGAAGAAGAAGCGAAGCGATTTGATGCTATTTCTGAGTATAAAACAGATTTAAAGTATAAATCTTTACCATACGAGTTAGATTTGATTAAAAATGATACGATTTTAGGAGAGAAGCGTAAGAGATGGCATAAAAGCTTAAGCAAAGATGTTTATATGGAAGAAGCTCTTAATGTATTAGAAGATATGAAGCTTAATAACCTTCGTAACGCAAAAACAAATTCGTTGACTATAAAGAACTAAAGTGCAAGAGAAATCTTCTAAATCACTAAATAAATTAGCGCTCCAAAAATTCAAAAAGAATTTTTGGGGCGTTTTGAGTTTTTGGTTTGTTATAGCATGTGGAGTCATAGCGCTGTTTGGATATATACTAGCTCCAGATAATTCTGTAAATGCAAATCAAATGCATTTATCTATTCATTCTAAAGCACCTGGATTTACAGTTCAGATGCTTACTCTACCATCTAGACATAAAGCAGAGCAATCATCATTAAATCGATTGTTTTTTGGAAAAGAAAATACAGCTACAGAACTTCCTATTACTAGTTATAGTATTAAAAATGACGGTATCGAGATCACTCCTTATAGAGAAGGGGAAGAAGATGGGATGACCAAATGGATATCTAAAAGTAAATTTCCTAAAGAATATTCGCTAGAACAAATTGAAAAAAAATATATAAAGACTAAAACATTTGTTTTAGGTACAGATAAATACGGTAGAGACCTATTGAGTAGAATGATTATAGGAACGAGAATTTCGTTTGCTATAGGTTTTGTGGCAGTACTTATATCTTTATTGATAGGAATTCCTTTAGGAGCTTTAGCTGGTTTTTATGGAGGGCGATTAGACGCAGCTATAATGTGGTTAATTAATGTGACATGGTCGATTCCAACATTATTGTTAGTTATAGCAATTACATTAGCTTTAGGAAAAGGCTTTTGGCAAGTTTTTATAGCGGTAGGATTAACAATGTGGGTAGAAGTGGCTAGAATAGTTAGAGGGCAGGTAATGAGCGTAAAACAGCAGCAATATGTAACTGCGGCAAAAGCATTAGGATATACCAATTTTAGAATTATACTGAAGCATATATTGCCTAATAGTTTTGCGCCAGTAATTGTAATTTCAGCAGCTAATTTTGCTGGAGCAATTTTGATAGAAAGTGGATTGAGCTTTTTAGGAATAGGAGCACAACCACCTATGCCTAGTTGGGGTGCAATGATAAAAGATCACTATTCATATATTATTTTAGGAAAAGCCTATCTAGCAATTATACCAGGGATGGCAATAATGAGTTTAGTGATGGCATTTATGTTAATAGGGAATGCATTAAGAGATGCTTTAGATATAAAAACGTAAAAAGAAATTCCATTAACTCTAGAATTAATGGAATTTCAAATATAATCTTATACTGAATTTAATTAGCAAGCATTCCAGCATTCAGCTATGCTGCTAACTTCTCCAACGTAAGTCCCATTACAATAGCAAGAGAATTCTCCTTGAGGACCTCCTCCAGCAATATTTTTTTGAGAGCTTTTATCTAAGGTTTTAATTCCTTTGATGTTTGATAATTTTGACATGATTAGAGTAATTTATTTAATGATTAATATTGATTAGTAAAACCAGAAAGAACCGTTAGGATTACAAGCAGCTAAATATCCGTTAATCATACATTTTCCTGTACGACCTAAACAAGCTTGTGAATACCCAGGTGAAGAAACTCCTCCTGTTCCTGTTCCTGCACAAAAAGGTGATAACATAGCTCCATTGATATTTTTTTGTTCGTTTTTGTTTAAAATAACAATGTCTTTGATTTTTTTTAATTGACTCATGATTATATATTTATGATGATTTAAAAGTAATCCAAAATCACTAGTAATAGTGATTTTGGATCGTTATGAAAAAGTTAACTTTATTTTATTATACTGGTCCACCTATTGGACGGCAAAAGCAACCAGCACAGACTAATCCGCGATCACACTCACTATCGTTGTGGCAAAATGAATTTAAACCTCCTCCTCCATTGATATTTTTTTGTTGTGATTTCTGTAAAACTGTTACCTTGTTGGTGTTTAGAATGTTTTTAAGCATGATGTTTGATTTTTGAGATTAATTAATTTATAAGGGGATGCAGTATCCATAAAATCCTGGACTAGCAGAACATGCCCAAGCATATTCCCCCGTAGCATCAAAACAATCTCTACGAGTTCTACATAAAATAGGAGTATATTGACCTCCATTTATTTTTTTCTGCTCAGATTTAGTTAATGGAGTAGCTGTTTTTAAAAGGTCTTTAGACATAATAAGCATCTTTATAGATTAATGTTTGATTAAATTATAGTGGTTGACAATAACTGAATGGTGAATGTGGTTGAGATACACATGCCCAATCAAGTTCCCCTATAGCTAGAAAACAATCCCTTCTTGATCTGCAAGGAATAGGGAATTGAAGGTTTCCTCCTTGGATAGATTGTTGTTCTTTTTTTGTTAATAAAGAAGCATCTTTGATTTTTTTGATTTCTTTCATAATGATATAAGCTGTTTTAAAAATTAATATTAATATGCAAGACCAGAAATGGATTGAGATCCATCTGGACATAAACTATCACAGTCTACAGGTACAATTTCGAGATACCCTCTAGGTCCTAATACAATACAAGCACAAGCTTCTCGTGTATCTAGGATCCCTATACCACCTTGAATAGATTGTTGCTCCTTTTTAGTTAATAAAGAAGCAGTTTTAATTTTTCTAATTTCTTTCATAATGATATAAGCTGTTTTTAAAGATTAATATTTAACAAGATTTAGACCTATAACAATTAACAAGTATAAGGTTGTTCAGGATAAATACCGGACTATCTATATTCTTCTCCTTTTGAACATACGATTTTACCTTTTGTGCATACAAGTATTCAACTCACCATCGAAAGTTTGTAGAAACAGTTTAGTTAATGTCTTTCCTTGTCTAGAAACTTGTATTAATATGATTTTGATTTTTATGATTAGAGTAAAATGATTTACAAGAGAGAGAGGTTATAAAAAGCAAGCACCTCCTAAACATACAGCATCTCCATAACAATCATCGTCTGTATTGCAACCTACTCTTGGTCCTTGACCACCTGAAATTTGTTGTTGAGAAGTTTTTTTAATTAAAGTTACCCCTTGAATAAATTGAATTTGCTTTAGCATGATTTTGATTTTTTATGATTAGAATAAAATGATTTGTGAGTTAAAAACTTATATTAAAAGCAAGCTCCATCAATACACCCTCCAGGACTTATACAATCATCATCTGTATTGCATAAAGCTTCCAAAGTATGACGGGTACTACCTATTATATATTGTTGGTCGATTTTCTCTATTATAGAGATGCCTTTTATAGTTTTAATTTGTTTTTGCATGATTTTGATTTTATTAATGGAGATTAAATTATACGATTTCTAAACTAGCGGGAGTTCCAGTATAAGCTTCAGATTGATAACTATCATGTAAAATACTTACAAAGTGATAGAACTCATCATAACTATATTTCTTAGGATAAAACTGACCATTAATTAATGATGCAGGTGTGTAGAAAAGATTGTTTTCTTGAGTCCATTCAGCTTGTTTTTGCAATACAGTAGTGAATTTTTCGTCAGTACTATGTTTACCATATTTTTGAATCCATGTAGTAGGAGTACGATCGTCAAACCATTCGCTATAAGCGTTAATAAAACCTTGTTGCCCTTGTTGATGATAAATCTCGATTAAACGAAGACTGATCTGCGTGGCAGGATGATCTAAATTGTCATGTTGTACACTGAGTCTAATTGCAATTTGTACAGAATCGCCTAAGCTTTTTGCAACTCTAGCATATGCTTTAAAAGCATCTTTACAATACCCGCACATAGGATTGGTTACACTTATAATTTTAAAATTAGCATTAGGATTACCGATAATAATCTCATTAGGAATGCTATTTATATTTTCAATACGATCTGATTGTGAAAATAAATGATTAAAAATTTGACCATCTCTTTTAAAGCGATTAAGGGTGATGTTCTCGTTTTTTTGCTTTTTATTTTCAACTAATTTTTCTTTAACCTGAATATAACCTAGCGTAATTAAACTCAATAAGGCTACAAATTGAGCTGTAATTAAAAGATCAAAAGTTATAGGTAATGAAATAATAGCAATAGTTGACATTGTAATCGTTATGGCGCTAATTGCAAGACAAATAGCACACCATTTTTTGATTTTAAATGCTTGAGTATATAATGCATAAAAAATAATAGGAATACTTAATAAAGAAGGGAAAACTAAAACAGAAGTGAATCCAAAAAAGAACTGATAAATTGCTAAACCAGTAAAGTAAACAAAACTAGCATCTGCAATCCCGAAATTGTTAAATAACTTACCATTGGCACTATTGATTACATCACCACAGTTTGTATTTCCTACTGTAGTACAAAATTGATGCATAGTTTGTGATTGTAAACCTAAGCTTTCCCTTACGGCGAAATAACCAAAAATTCCACCTATAATAGAAAGACCTAAAAAGCTAATAGCTTGAATATCCCAATTCTTAAAGAAAGTCAGAGCTATTATGCTTAAAGCAAAACCAGCTATCAAAAGTGTGTTTAATTGAGATCTAGAAGAAGTAAAATCAGAAGAGCCATTATGTTCTACTGCAATAACTTTAGGAATCCATCTTTTTTCAAATTCAGAGATAGAAATTTTTTCAGATTTTTGATCAGGATATTTAATGTGAATAGTATCCTTTTTTCTTAATACAGAAACAATTTCTTGATCATCCTCACTAGAGGTTACCAAAGAGATATAACTATCAGGTAGTTGATCCAAAGCTTCTTTTGGAACCTCGACAGCAATATTATCTATATTAAAATAATCTAATGTATCGGTAATAGCATTGAAACTAGGGTAATTGGGATGGATTTGTAATTGTAATTCTAAATCTTGCTTGTCGTAATCGTTAATTCCATTATGAATTAACACATTTTCAACAATACTTTCAATGTTGTTTTTCATGTAATATATCTGAATTATTAATAGGTTTAATTTGAATTAAATACTATTAGCATAGGATGAATTTCATATCTAGATTCGGGGGAGAAACGATGATTGAATTCTAAAAAAAATAACGTTATTAAAATTAGATATAAATAAGTTACGGTGTAATGAGGTAAATTGATAAAATAAATACGCTTAAACCGTATTTTGTAAATGTTGAAATAAAAAGAGGGTATAGGAAGATAGAGAGTTTTGTTATTTTTGCATCAAATAGCCTATACCATGAAAATTAACCGTAGATTAATTTATCCAATTCTTATTCTTATTGTCGCAGCTATCTTTAAATACGCAGAAGAGTATATAGATAAGACTCCTCAAATAGATGAAGTTGTAAAAACACAAAATTTCTTTTATTTACCTACATCTACTACGGGTAGTATTATTACACATGATAACTATACGTTATCTTATGCCGAAGCTTATGAACAGGCAGAATGGGTAGCTTATGAACTTAAAGCTGACCATTTATCCAAGAATGAATTTAAAAGGCCATATTTTCAAGAAGATAAAAAGGTAAAGTCATCTTCTGCTCATTGGAGAAATTATAAAAAATCTGGATATGATAAGGGGCATTTATGTCCAGCAGGAGATAGAAGATTTTCTTATGATGCCTTTGAAGAAACTTTTTTAACCTCTAATATTAGTCCACAAGAACATGCATTTAATAGCGGAATATGGAATAAGTTAGAAAAGAAAGTGAGATATTGGGCAAAGCGATATAATGGAGTATATGTTGTTACGGGAGGAGTATTACATAAAAATCTAAAAAATATAGGAGAAGAAAACGTGGCTGTTCCGGAATATTTTTATAAAGTAATTTTGGATAACAATTCAACAAATCCAAAAATGATAGGTTTTTTGATGCCACATAAAGATTCAAACAAACCGCTAAAAGATTTTATTGTACCAGTTGATCAAATAGAAAAGTTAACAGGAATAGATTTCTACCCTAAACTTGATGATGAAATAGAAACTCGATTAGAAAATCAAGTATATCCCAGCGTTTGGAAGTTTTAGAATAGAGTATTTACCATTCATTCACTCTGTTCGCATCTAATTTTATAAAAATAAATAGGAGTATTGTAAAACCCCATAAACTAGAACCACCATAACTAAAGAAAGGTAACGGTATTCCTACAGTAGGTAATAAACCTGTAACCATACCTATATTTACAGTAAAATGAATAAATAAAATACCTACGACACTGTAGCCATAAACACGGCTAAATTGATTTTTTTGCCTTTCTGCAAGGTGTAATAGACGTAGTAATAAGATAACAAAAAGAAGGATGATAAAAGTTGCTCCTACAAACCCCCATTCTTCACCTACAGTACTAAAGATATAATCGGTATCCTGAGCAGGTACAAAGTCACCTTTGGTTTGTGTTCCTTCTTTCCAGCCTTTTCCAAACCAACTACCATTACCAATTGCAATTTCGCTTTGGTTAGTGTTGTAACCAATACCTTTAGTATCAATTTCTTTTCCTAAAACGATATTAAAACGATCTCTATGTCGTTGTTCAAAAATATTATTGAAAATATAATTAACAGAAAAGCAAAATAAAGTTATAGTAGCAGCAGTCAAGAAATATCTTGAGTATTTGGGCTTTTGATTACGATTCATAAACAATAACCCAAAAATTAAAAATACACTAATAGCAACAACCCAAGTTGGTCCAAATAGCAATGTGAGGACAAATAAAACCACAGTGGATATCCCTATAATTAAATATAAAGCGGGTAACCCCTCTCTATATAAAGGGAAAAAGAAAGCTGCATATACCAGGGCACTTCCAGGATCTGGTTGCGGAATGATAATTAATGCAGGTAAAATTATGATCAAGAATGCATTAAGTTGATGTTTAAAGTATTTGATATTAGTATGTAAGTCGCTAAGGTATTTAGCCAAAGCGAGCGCCGTAGCTGCTTTAGCAAATTCTGATGGTTGAATACTTGCAGGGCCAAATACATACCAAGAAGTAGCTCCAGAAATATTTTTACCTAAAACAAATAAACCTAATAAGGAAAGCAAAGAGGCTAAATAAATGACACTAGAAAAGCGTTCATAAAACTTAGCTTCAATAGAGAGTATGATAATAACTAAAAGTAGACTTAGTCCAATCCATAATCCTTGTTTTACATAAGAAAGACTTAGATCTGTAAAAGAAATAGTGTCTTCATTGAAAGAAGCAGAATAGATATTTCCCCATCCAAAACCAATTAGTAAAATAAAAATTAAAACGGTTAGCCAGTCTATTGCAGCTACACTTGATTTTGCCATCTAGAATTATTTATTAATTTCAAAAGGTTCGCCACTTAACGGTTTTGCATATTCTTCTTCAAGACTGTGTTCCAAAACCCATTTTTCTAAATCAGTACGAGTAATATGACCTTTGATATGTTTTTCAATCATTAAACTAGCAATTCGCCCAGCTGATCTTGATCCCCAATAACCATTTTCGATAAAAACAGCTATTGCAATTTTAGGATTCTCTTTAGGTGCAAATGCTGTAAAGATAGAATGATCTGTAAGTTGAGTTCTTTCGCCATTGATCTTAGTATAATTTTCTGAAGTACCAGTTTTTCCGCAGATCTCAATACCGGGTACTTGTAAAGCTCTTGCTGTACCATGAGTGTATACTCTATGCATTCCTTCAATTACTGGAGCAAAATGTTTTTTGTCTATGGTAGTTAATTTAGGAACAGTATAATTTTCATCTTTAAGAGATATACTATCAATAGCTTTTACTATGTGAGGTGTAAAAAAGAAACCTCTATTAGCTATGGCTGCAGTCATATTTGCTAATTGAATAGGAGTAGTGCTTACTTCTCCTTGTCCTATGGCATTAGAAAGTGTAGTTGTAGCTCTCCAACGATTTCCGGGATAATAACGATCGTAGAATGCTCCATCAGGAATTAAGCCCTTACTTCCAGAAGAAAGGTCATTGTTCAAGAAGTTACCAAGTCCAAAACTTGCGGCATGAGCTTTCCAATTATCAATACCATCTTTAGGAGAGTCATATTTTTCTATAAAACCGCGATATGTAGTTGCAAAATAAGTGTTACAAGATTTAGCAACGGCACTAGTAAGATTATGTCTTCCTGTACCACAGTGACAACCCATTTTAGCTTTTTTACCATATTTATAGGCACCACTACAAAATAAAGTCGAACGATCATCAATAACACCTTCTTGTAAGCCAATTAAAGCAGTTAATGTCTTAAAAGGAGAACCTGGAGGATAAGATCCTTGAACTCCGCGATCAAATAAAGGTTTTGCGATAGTATCGTTATACAGTTTGGTAAAATTGGGAGAACGTTTTCTTCCTACCAATAAATCTGGTTTATAATGAGGAGCTGTAATTAAAGCTAGAATTTCTCCTGTAGCAGGTTCGATAACAACAATACCTCCTCTTTTGTTTACCATCAGCTGTTCTCCATATTTTTGGAGTTCGTTATCTATGGTGAGTGTTAAATCTTTTCCAGGAACAGGAAGTGTATCCATAGTACCACCTTTATAAGGTCCTATAGCTCGATTGAATCGATCCTGTAAAATACGTTTAACACCTTTATTACCACGTAGTATTTTTTCGTATTGTTTTTCAACACCACGTATACCCATTAAATCTCCAGAGATATAATAATTATCTTTTTTTATAGCAGCATTGTTTACTTCGCCTATAAACCCTAATACATTAGCACCATGATCAGTATGATAGTCACGTAATGATCTTTTCTGGATATAAAAACCATTGAACTTGTGCATTTTTTCTTGCAGATACGCATACTCATCTTTAGTAAGTTGAGGAACAATTACAGAACCAACTCTATAAGAATAACGTTTAGCTTTATCGATTTGTTTGATTAAACGTTCTTTAGAAATGTTTAATAAAGAACAAAACTCTAAGGTATCAAAGGGTTTTAATTCTCTAGGAATAGCCATCACATCATACGAAGGCTGATTAGAAACTAATAAAGTTCCATTGCGATCATATATAGCTCCGCGTTCGGGATAGTCATTTATAACTTTTACCGCATTATCTTCAGACAAAGCAGCATAAGAAGTATTATAAATTTGAAGGTAGAATAACCTAGAAATGAATACAATTCCAATGACAACAATAATAAGATAAAGCAATAATTTCCTCATGAATTTTTTCTTCGAAATAAAACTAAAACGAGCATACTAAGTATTATAGTGAAAACGCTAGTGAATAACGCTTTTTTAGCAAATAATAGTATATGTGATAGGTTAAATATCTCTAAAGAAAAAAGAACAAAATGATGTATGATAACCATAAGAGATACATACACTAATTGTTGAAGAAAACTTACATTAGCTAATTTGATTGTTTGAAACTCATAACTAACACCAAAAGTTGATCTTAGAATTAAAGGCCTAGCAAAAGCAATAGTAACACATGCAGCTGCATGGATACCACCAGAATCTCCAAACATATCTAAAATAAGTCCGTATATAAAACTAAGTAATAAAAATAAACTTCTGTTTGCGTTTAAAGGGAAAAGTAGAATAAATATAATATAAAGATAGGGGTCAAGATACCCCAGAAAATCAACGTGATTTAATACCATTACTTGAATCAGTAGTAATGTAATAAACCTACCAAGATTAAGTGCTATGTCTAAATTCATTAATTTGTTTCCCCTTCAATTAATAGAGATTCAATCTCTTTTCGATTATTATTTTTAATAGTATATACAAAACCAATGTTTGTCATATCATTATGTAGTTTGACATTGATGTTGTAATAACTATTGTTTTGATCTAAATCAAAATCTTCAATAATTCCTATTCCAATTCCTTTAGGAAAAATTGTAGAATACCCAGCTGTAATAATACTATCTCCCTTTTTTATAGGAGCTTGTCTAGGTATTGCTTCTAATTGTACAATATTAGGATCTTTTCCATCCCAAGTTAAAGTACCATAATGATTGGTTTTTTTTAAACCAGCATTGATTTCAGAATTGCTATTAAGAATTGAAATAACTCTTGAATAGTGATTTGAAGTTTGCTCTACAATACCTATAATTCCCTTATCTGTAACAACCCCCATATCTGCATGAACGCTGTCTTTTTTCCCTTTATCGATAAGGATGTAATTATCTATTTTATTGTAATCATTACGAATTACCAGTGCTTTTGAAAACGTAAATGGACGGCCAAAAGAAGCGGTATCTATATATTGTTGTACAGTATCGGTATCAAGAAGGTGTAATTGATTACGTAAATAAGCATTTTCACTTAGCAGTCTCTTGTTATAGTCTGCCAGTTTAAAATACTTAGTTATGTTATAGCTCCAATCGTATACTCCTCCACTTAAAAAATTAGTAGAACTAATAAATTTACTCTTATGATACGAATGTGACTGTATCGTTAAGACCAAAGAAATAAAAAGTAGAAGCAGAAACAATAGGAAGTTTTTATTCCTAATAAAAAAGTTTACAATCTGCTGCATCTTTTAGGATTATTTAATCAATACTCCTTTATAGCGATTAATATTTTTAAGAGTAATACCTGTACCTCTTACTACAGCTCTTAATGGATCTTCGGCTATATAAACAGGAAGATCAGTTTTTTGAGACAAACGTTTATCCAAACCACGTAACATAGAACCACCTCCAGCAAGATAAATACCCGTATTATAAATGTCAGCAGCAAGCTCTGGCGGAGTTTGAGATAAAGTCTCCATAACAGCATCTTCTATTCTTAAAATAGATTTATCTAAAGCTTTTGCAATTTCACGATAAGAGATTTGAACTTGTTTTGGTTTTCCTGTCAAAAGATCTCGTCCTTGAACACTCATATCATCTGGTGGTAATTCAAGATCTTCTGTAGCAGCACCAATTTGGATTTTAATTTTCTCAGCAGTACGTTCTCCTACATATAAGTTATGTTGCGTACGCATATAATAAATGATATCATTTGTAAAAACATCACCTGCAACTTTAACAGATTTGTCGCAAACGATACCTCCTAAGGCAATAACTGCAATCTCGGTAGTACCACCACCTATATCTACAATCATATTTCCTTTAGGTTGCATGATATCAACCCCAATACCTATAGCTGCAGCCATGGGCTCGTGTATAAGGTAAACCTCTTTACCATTTACACGTTCTGCACTTTCTTTTACAGCACGCATCTCAACCTCTGTAATTCCAGAAGGAATACAGATAACCATTCGTAGCGATGGAGTAATCCATTTCTTTTTTAATGCAGGAATGTCTTTAATGAACATACTGATCATTTTTTCACTAGCATCAAAATCGGCTATTACTCCGTCTTTAAGCGGACGAATAGTCTTAATATTTTCATGGGTTTTTCCCTGCATCATAGCAGCTTCTTTTCCCACATGAGTAATTTTACCAGTGGTTCTATCTCTAGCTACTATAGATGGACTATCAACGACAACTTTGTCGTTGTGTATAATCAATGTGTTCGCAGTACCTAAGTCTATTGCGATCTCTTCGGTCAAGAAGTCAAAAAATCCCATGGGTGCAATTATAGTTAATAGGGTTACAATTCGGTAAAGTTAGTAAAATTAATGTTTAAAATGACGAGTTCCGGTCATAACCATTGCTAAATCATTTTCATTACAGTAATCTATACTTAATTGATCCTTTATAGAACCGCCTGGTTGAATGACAGCTTTAATTCCTGCTTTATGTGCAAGTTCCACACAATCAGGGAATGGGAAGAAAGCGTCACTGGCCATTACAGCGTCATTAAGGTCAAAATTAAAAGCTTTTGCTTTTTCTACAGCTTGTTTTAATGCATCTACTCTAGAAGTTTGCCCTGTACCACTAGCAAGTAATTGTTTTCCTTTTGAGAATACAATGGTATTTGATTTTGTGTGTTTACAAATTTTTGAAGCAAACAATAAATCTTCTATTTGTGTTGCAGTAGGGGCTACAGTAGTTACAGTTTTTAAATCTGCTGCAGTATCTGTTTTTGAGTCTTTATCTTGAACAAGTACCCCGTTTAAACATGTACGTACTTGTTGTTGAGGTAATTCAATTTCTTTTTGAATCAGAATAATACGATTCTTTTTCCCTTTTAATATTGTTAAAGCTTCTTCTGTATATGATGGAGCAATAACTACTTCACAGAATAATTTATGAATTTCTTCGGCAGTAGTAGCATCGATTTCAGTATTACTAATTAAGATTCCGCCAAAAGCCGAAACAGGATCACCAGCCAAAGCATCTACATAAGCTTGATGTACAGTTGCTCGTTGAGCTAATCCACAAGCATTGTTGTGTTTTAAAATAGCAAATGTAGGAGCTTCATTTTTAAACTCTAACATTAAATTTACGGCAGCATCTACATCTAATAAATTGTTGTAAGAAAGTTCTTTACCATGAAGTTTATCAAACATATCATTAAATGCTCCATAAAAAGAACCTTCTTGATGAGGATTTTCGCCATAACGTAAAACCTTGCCTTCAGTAAAGCTCGCTTTATATGCTTTTTCTTCATTATCACTATTAAAATAATTAAAGATAGCAGTATCATAATGAGAAGATACTTTAAAAGCTTTAGTTGCAAAACGTTTACGCTCTTCAATAGTAATGGCTCCTTTACCGTTTGTGATCACCTGTAAAAACTCTTCATAATCTTCTACAGAAGAAACACAGGTTACATCTGCAAAGTTTTTTGCAGCAGCTCTAATTAAAGAAATACCTCCGATATCAACTTTTTCGATGATATCTTGAGCATCAGCACCAGAAGCAACAGTTTTTTCAAAAGGATACAAGTCAACAATAACGATATCAATTTGCGGAATTTCATAAGTTTCTAATTCGGCAATATCACTATCATTATTTTGACGGTTTAAGATTCCTCCAAATACTTTAGGGTGTAGTGTTTTTACACGACCTCCTAATATGGAAGGATACGAAGTGATGTCTTCGACAGGAATAACATCGATACCTAGATCTTTAATGAATTTTTCGGTACCACCTGTAGAATAGATAGTCACTCCCAATGCATTTAATTGTTGAACAATAGGAGCTAAACCATCTTTATTAAATACAGAAATTAAGGCAGATTTTGCCGTTTTTGTTGTGTTCATGAGTGTATTTAGTTAATAAACCGCAAAAGTAGCAATTTAGAAATCAGTTTAAAACGATGAACGCAAATTTAATTTTGAAAATAATAGAGAATACAGGTAAATATATAAAGGGTAAAAAATAAGAGACTAAAAAATTATTAAATGAAGCGAAATAAGAGAGGAGGTAAGAGTGAAGAATAGGCTTAATAAAAGAAACCGAGTTAAAATGTGTAACGAAACTATGACGAAAACGTCCTATCTTTATTGATCGATAATCTTAACTAAAAGAATCTAGATATGCTCATTTACCTTAGAGTCTTAAAAGAGAGCTTTAATTTTGCAATTAATGCATTAAGAAATAATAAGCTTCGTACCTTTTTATCCTTATTAGGAGTGACTATTGGAATTTTTTCAATTATAGCAGTATTAGCAGCGGTAGATTCCTTAGAAAAAGAAATTAAAGGAAGCATAAGTGGTTTAGACAATAGTACTATAATTATTATGCGTTTTTCTTTTGGGCCATCTAATATACCACAATGGAAGAGAGAACAATTTCCAGATGTTACTTTTGAAGAATATCAGCATATAAGTAGGACTTTACCCGACTTAGAAGCAGCTTCGTATGCACTGAATGTTAAGAATGAAGCTGTGAAATATGAAGACCAAACAGTTGCTGATGTGGCCATAGGAGCAGTATCTCATGAATATTATGATATAGAAGCATTACAAATTGAAGAAGGACGTTTTTTTAATGAATCTGAATCGGTAAGTGGAACACCTGTGATTGTATTAGGTGATGAGGTGGCTAAAGGTCTTTTTGGAGAACAAAATCCATTGGGTAAAAAGATAAGATTATATGGACGTAAATTTTCGGTAATCGGAGTATTGAAAAAAGAAGGGGCAGGACTTTTTGGGAATTCTAAAGATAGTGCGGTGTTTTTACCTGTGAATATGGTAAGAAGAATTTATGGTGATAACAATAGATCTTCTTTTCCTCAAATTGTAGTTAAACCTGAAGAAGGTGTAGATGTAGCAGAATTTAAAGCAAATCTAGATCAAAAACTTAGATCGTTTAGAGGGATTAAACCAGGAGAAGTAAGTACGTTTTTCTTAAATCAGTTACAAGGTTTATCAGATTTTATAGATAATATTACTACACAAATGAATTTTATTGGATTGATTATTAGTGGTTTTTCATTATTAGTAGGAGGATTCGGGATTGCAAATATCATGTTTGTAAGTGTAAAGGAACGTACAAACCTTATCGGAATACAAAAATCACTAGGAGCCAAAAATAGATTTATCTTATTTCAGTTTTTATTTGAGGCGATAGTTCTTTCTATTATTGGAGGTTTAATAGGACTGGTTCTTGTATGGATAATGTCTTATGTAGCTTCTATGTTTACAGGAGATTTTGAATTTATATTATCCCCGTGGAATATGTTTATAGGAACTATAATCTCGGCAGTAATAGGATTGATTTCGGGAATAATACCAGCTATTTCGGCATCTAGATTGGATCCTGTAGAAGCTATTAGAACAGGAATGTAATTGTTATAAGTTTAAAAAATATATAAGTAGATAGATATTCATAATTAAGGCAACAAGAATAATAGTAATAACAATGCCTGGAATGATTTTTAAAAATTTCTTTTTTTTAGATGAGCACATATGATTATTGATTGGGTTTCAAGATACAACCCTAATGATATTATGGGCAACACGTAAAAATACTTGTTTTTGAATAGAATATAATAGAATGCACCCGTGGTGCATTTGAAGAAAGTTGTGCAAACTACTAAATAGCAGTAAATTGAAGTAACGACACTTTAATTTATATGCACAACTTTAGCGCAAATTTCGAGAAAATAATGGGTGTTTTGAAAAAATTGGAGGTA
>CANDNT010000017.1 GCA_947387485.1 Aquimarina rhabdastrellae | reverse complement strand
CCATTCCGAACAGAGAAGTTAAGCCCGATAGCGCCGATGGTACTGCGCTCGTGGGAGAGTAGGTCGCCGCCTTTTTTGAACCCTTCACAATATCTGTGAAGGGTTTTTTGTTTTGTATATGTTTATAAATTTTTGAGGTTAGGATAAGACTCTACAGTAAAGAAGACTAATTATAAGCAATTACTGCGTTTTTTATGAAGGAAGAGTTATTTACAATGAGGGATAAGTGGAATTAAATCTAAAATGTAAAATGCTAAATCCAAAATTTAAAAGGAATCTCAGTTAAACTTATAGTAAATATAACTATACCCTATAGATGCTACTTTTTAAACTATTCGATGTTTCTATATTGGGTGTTTACTATTTATAAATATAACTTGTTCATTTTATTTGAATAAACACAATAATAACTATAGAACAAGCCGATTTAAGCCAATAATTACACACGAGCATACTTCTGCTTTAGCTTATTTATAAAAGATTAAATAACATTCATTTTAATAGTTAAGAATATGTTTATAATATAATAGAACTTAGTACTGTGGATGTAAATGGTGTTTCTATATAAGACAAAAAAACTCAGTAAATATTTTACTGAGCTGTATAATTATTAAATTTTAATTTACTATAGAAATTGAATTAATTAGAATAAGATTTAAGTTTACCTTTAGCTTCTTCTCTAAAAGAATGTGCCATTTTTCCTCCATCTATATGATTCCAGCCAGGAGGCATGATAATATACTTTATCTTATCTATAAATTTAGGTGCATTTTTCATGTCATGCCATAAATCTTTCCATAAACTGAATTGAACTTGAAAGATGTTTTCGCTATCAATTTTATCATCCATAATACCGTATTTAGGTTTTACTTCTGGTAATTCCTTTTGAAAAGTCCCAAACAGTCTATCCCAGATAGAAAATGTTTCTCCATAATTACGATCTAAATAGATATGATTTTTTGCATGATGAACACGATGTGCTGATGGAGAAATGAAGAATAATTCCATCCAATGTTGCTTCCCTATTATTTTTTCGCTGGCGTGTTCATATAAACCGTATAATCGAGCTATGGCCTCTACAATAAATATCATATAAGGATCAAATCCTAGTAAAGGTAACCAAATGACTGTATGTGGTGAATGTATAAATCCTAGAAAAGATCCTCTAATAGCAACAGTAAATTTCATTTCTTTGGCTGTATGATGTACACCATGTATACACCAAAAAAAGCGTACTTGATGTCCGAGATAATGTACTGCATAGAACATGAAATCATATAGAAAATATGCTAAAACCCAAATATACCAAGCAGTACTTAATGTTATAATTCTATATTGATATGTGAACAACATTATACCAAAAATTACTATTCGTCCTAAAAAAATATAAGGAAGACTTTCTAAAGCATATGATAAAAGGTTAATCCATCCTTCTTTATGACTTTCTATTTTATGTGTTATCCATAAAATAATCCATTCTATAGTAATTAAGGCGAGTACAATTAAGCCAAAAGTATCTGATATTTTACTGAAAAGTAGTTCTAAAACTTGATTCATTGAGGTAAGTTGTTTTTATGATTATTTTTTAAACAAAAATATAATTTATTTAGATTTGATAAAAATAAAAACACAAGTATGATACGATAAGATCAAAGCCTATTCAAGAATTAGAATAGGCTTTGATTTTATATCGAAATATTATTAAAGATTTATTTTTCTAACCAATTTTTGAAATCTTTTACGCGTTCTCTGCTTACAATAACATCTTGTTCGTTAAAAGTGTTTAGCTTGAGTTGTAATCTTGAGTTTGTATAAGAAATGATATCTTTAATAGCATTAATATTGATATAGAATTTTCTACTTACTCGGTAGAATTGATTTGGATCTAGTTCTTCTTCCAGTGTTTCAAGAGTTGAATCTATTAGATAGTTTCGATTATCAGTTGTATGTAAATAAGTCCCTTTATTCTCAGAATAAAAACATTCGATATCTTCTACTGTAAAGATCTTTAAATGTTGTCCAACTCTTGCTGTAAATCGTTTTTTATACACTCTATCAAGTGGATTGATCAGGAGTTTTTTTATATCATCAAAATCAACTTGAATAGGTTTTTGTTGAGGATAGTTTTCTTTATATTTATTGATGGCAACTTCTAGTTCATCATCATCTATAGGTTTTAATAAATAATCTATACTATTTAATTTAAAGGCCTTTAAAGCATATTCGTCATAAGCTGTCGTGAAAATGATGGCACTTTTGATTTGTATAGTGTCAAAAATTTCAAAAGATAATCCATCACTTAATTGAATGTCTAAAAAGATGAGATCTGGATGCTCGTTTGTCTGGAACCATTCTATTGCTTCTTGAACAGAATGTAACATAGTAGATACTTGAATGTTTAAATCATTTAACATCCTGTTTAAGCGTCTAGCAGCTGGTTTTTCGTCTTCAATGATAATAACGTTCATCTTTTTTTATTTGAGTTGCACTTTTTGTCCGGCTTTCCATACCGTATTGATACTTGAAATATGTTTTATATCTTCTATTGGATTTTTATCTAATAAAACTAGATCTGCTTTGAAGCCTTCTTTTATATAACCTATGTTCTCTAATCCAAATCGATCTGCTGTATTAGCTGTAGCAGCTTTAAGAATTTCAATATTAGGTAAGCTTGCTTGACTCAATAGTTCTAATTCTTTAAAAAGATCAGTTCCATAATTGATATTAGCGTTAGGAGGATCTGTTCCTGCTAGAATAGTAATTCCAGCATTATATAATCTTTTTACTTCATTAATTAAAAACTTATCAAAAGTCTTAAATTCATCTTCAGTTTTTTTGATATATAATCGTTTGATTTTTGTTATCGTTAGTAATGTCGGAATAACAAAAAAGTCTTTGTTTTTTGATAACTCTTGTAAACGCTCTTC
This sequence comes from Aquimarina rhabdastrellae, assembly GCA_947387485.1. Lineage (GTDB taxonomy): Bacteria > Bacteroidota > Bacteroidia > Flavobacteriales > Flavobacteriaceae > Aquimarina. The sequence goes on along the minus strand of CANDNT010000017.1, from coordinate 75,272 downwards.
TGTTATAGGAGCATCATCCCATATATGGACTAAACCATCTGCATTATTTTTTAATACTTGATAACCATCTTCAACTCTGGAAACATGGACTACTGCTTTTTTATGATGTTTATGAGCTTCATCAATTAATGCTTTAGCTGTTTCATGTGAGATTGTAGGTTTCCATGGTTCAACTATGATTTTGATATAATCTACGCCAGCATTTACACGACCTTGCACAAAAGATACGGCATCTTTGGGCTCTTTTAATGTAGGTAATGGAAAACCAAATTGAGTTCCATGACCTTCTGGTGCGGTTGCAGCATAGCCAGCAACATAATAACGAGCATAATTTGTTGAGTCATTAGTACTTTTCATTTGTTTTTGCATAGGTTCTACACCATGCATATCGAGTACATTTAGAACTCCAGATTGAGCTGCTTGTTTTAATGAGACAGAAGACCATGCGTGTACATGAGCATTAATCATAGCAGGCATTAGAAATTTACCCGTACCGTCAATAATTGTAGTTACTTTGCTTATGTTGTTTCCTATTTTTAAAATTTTATCATCTTGAATAAGAATAGAGGTATTAGGAATGATTTTTTCTCCGTTAAATAAGGTTACATTTTTTATTAGAAAGCGTTCTTGAGCAATATTGATAGTGCTATATAGGCAAAGAATTAAATAAAAAGACTTTTTTAAAATGTTCATAATTAGGTATACTGTTTTTATACTAAAAAAATAAAGAGTGCTTGAATTATGTAGTATTGAAATACAATTCTTATTCCCAACGTTGTTGTTCTTCACTTTCTTCTTCCATGTATTTTCGAATCTTTCGTTCTTCCCAATCTTTATCAAACATAGGATTTATACGATAAGCTTTTATAGCGTGAAAAACAATTCCTATTCCCCATCCAAAAGCTGCCCATAAAAACCACGGATTACGTAATTCATTAACATAGTAATTTAGCCCTGCTAAAAAACATATAAAAACGAGATAAGAAAATAGATTGTTGTAAAATTTCTTTAATTCATCAACGCGTTCTTTTGCACGTTCATATGCTTTATGGTCATTATTATTAGTTTTCATAGGTTTTAGTGTTAATTAGTGATGGTGATAATGATTTAAAAAGAATCTTTATCCATGAGCTCTTTTATTTTTCGTTCTTCCCAATCTTTTCCAAAAAGTGAAATCTTAGAAAATACACGTAAAGCATGGATAAGTAATCCTATTCCCCAGAAAAAAGGAGTAATAAATAAGTGCCAACTGGACCAGTTTTTTAAACCATCATCTAAAAAATCTGAATTCACAAATAATAGTACGGTATTGATGACTATATAAACAACTAAATGTGTGTAGAATCCTTTTTCGTCATCAACTCTTTTTTTTGCTCTTTTATATGCAGTACTTTCTTTGGTATTATTATCGTTATATGTTGTCATGGTTTCTTCTATTATATTCGTTCATATATTTTTTGATTTTTTTAGATTCCCAGTCTTTACCTAAAATGGGATGATAGTCATAAGCATCCATATAGTGAAATAACACTCCAATTCCCCAACCGAACATTGGAAATAAAACCCAAGGAAAATCAAAACCTGTAGTTTTAAAATTAAGAAATGCAAGAAAAGGTATCACAATACAGTATGTAAGTAAATTGATATGAAATTCTTTCATCTTTTTTACTTTTTCTTGTGCTCGTTGGTATTTTAAATTTTGTGTTGTATGATAAGATTCTGTTGTTGTCATAGTGGTAGATACGGTGATCTTTTTTGTTAAAATAGGTAGCTTGGCAATAAATGCATCATCGGTTTTATATACCGTAAAAGGTCTTTTTGTTAATAAAGCATAACGTTGTTTTACATTACCTAGACCAACACCACTGCTTTGTTTTATTACTTGTTTTGGTTGAAGATTATTCTCTACAAATAAAGAATTATCTTCTTCATATATTTTAATATGCAATGGTTTTGTAGGCATTACTACATTATGTTTTACAGTGTTTTCTAATAAAATTTGCAAGGATAACGGTACGACTTTAGCTTCAGGATCAGTAATCTTTTCGGGCATTTCAAATATGATACTATCTTCAAATCTTAATTTGAGTAACGTCATATACGTTTTAGCAAATTTTAACTCTTCTTCAACAGTGACTAATTCTTTGTCTTTTTGTTCTAATACATAGCGGTATACTTTTGATAAGGAGGTTGTGAATTTTTGAGCCATCCTTGGGTTTTCTTCAATTAGAGAGGTTAAAACATTTAAGCTGTTGAATAAAAAATGTGGGTCTAATTGATTTTTAAGTGCAGCAAATTTTGCTGAAGCAGTTCCTGCTATAATTTTTTGCTCGGTTACTTTCTTTTCTTGTAATGCTTTATAAAAATAGATAACATGAAAGAAAAGAGAAATGATTGAGGTTAATAGGATTGGATATAGATAATTGCTAAATGATTGTGATTCAATAAACTCATCAAATGTTTGTTTTTGCAAAACAATAACTGAAAAGATCAACTCGCAAAGGAAATAACCTATCAAAGTGATAATCACAGATCCTGTAGCTCCAATAAAAACTCGTTTTAAACCCTGATTTTTCCAATCTAGTTTATTGATATATCTAAAATAAAAGATATTCAAATATGATAAAGTAAAACTATAGGTAAAGGCAATAGACCACCATTTAAGACTAAGTAATTGTTGTAAATCCCATCCATTACCTATAAAAGTAAAGATAGAGAGTCCTATAGAAATTAGAATAGAGGCTATTAAAGTAGATTTAAAATCTTTCATCTATATATGTTTTGCTTTACAAGAGAACTCAAGTTAATTATTAATTTTTATTTATTGAAAAATAGGCTTAGTTACAGTTCTTCTGAACTCTTTTGACTTCATTCTTTCCCCATTTAGGGTAGAAAGGAATTGTTGATTGTTCTTTTTCAAAATACGCTATGGCTTTATCTATTTCTGGACAAAAAGCTTTAGGATCTTGTCCAAAGAATTGTGCGGCACCCATTTTCCATTCGGCATGATAAAGTATAGCTCTTGGATTATGAGGTTCTATTTCTTTAGCTTTGTTATAAAGCGTTTCTACTTTGGAAGAATGAGTCATTCCATAAACAGAAGGATTATAGGCAACCCAAGCAGTATTTAATAACGCTTCCATGATTAATATTTCTGCATTACCTTTTGAAAAGGTTTTAGCTTCATTTAAAAGTTCTTGAGCTTTGGCTAATCGTTGTTCAACTTCTTTAGCATCTTTATTTCCAAAAGTCTTAATGATATTGATTTGGGCTACGTAATAATAAGGTAACCAATTATCCTTTTCTGCTTTTGCAATGCGTTCAAATAGATTAGATGCTTCTTCAGTTTGTTTGTTTTTCCATAAATCAAATGCTTTTTCCATTCCTTTTTCATAAATACTTTGTGCAGATGAAATAGTTATCGTTAAAAGCGTTAATATCGTTAATACTGTTTTCATTGGTGTTATTTTTTTATTACAGTGTAAAATTCACTAATTACCAATGATTATAGAATTCTATATGACCGAACTGTTGGTTTTTAAGTATGAATTGTAATTTGAATGATTAGGTTAATGAAGTTTGATTTTTTGTGTAATCATTTGAGTTCCTAATTCAAATTTAGCATCTTCCCATTTTGGAGGACCAAAATGAGCAGGAGCATCGTTACTAGTACCATAATCTTCTGTAGGGATTTTCATAAAAGTATTGAGTTTACTATTGTTATCTTCATCATGAAACAAAGATATAGCATAAGTTCCCTCTGGAATATTTTTAAAAGTATGTACTACTCCTTTTATATTAGCTGTACAAATAGCACTTTTATAGGGTGATTTTAAGAAATTGGTTTTGGCATTATATAACCCGATAAGTATAGTTCCTTTGTTTGAAGTAATGTTTTTAACTTCTATTGTGATAGATGACGTTGCTGTTTGTGAAAATACAGAGGTAGTAATACAAAGGAATAAAAAAAAGAGAGTAGCAGTAACTTTAATTTTCATGAGTATATTTTTATATGAAGCTATGAAATTTATATTAAGGAATATATTTTGAATATTTAAAATTACTCAATTGTTGTTTTTAATGGACAAATTGTAAAATAAAAGAGATCAATTTTTAAATTGATCTCTTTTATTTTGTGATAGTTGAAAATATTATTGTTTAATAAATTTAATGGTCTTTGTTGTATCTTCTAATGTGATTGAAATGAAGTACAATCCAGAGGCTAAATTGTTTACGTTTAATTCTTGATAACCGTTTAGGTCGTTTTGAGATAATACTTCTTGTCCGAAGATATTATGTATTTTGAAATTATAATCACTTGTGTATGAGGATGCAATTTTTAATGTATTTTTTACAGGATTAGGAAAAACACGTATTTGCGAAAGTATTTCATCATTAACAGAGAGTACAGAATTATCAAGGATATTAACTTTTAAATCATCAAAATAAAAACCATCTTGTTCTTGTCCTCTATCAGAAACAAATTGAAAACGTATTTTTATAGTTTGATCTAAATAGTCACTTAAATCTATTTGTTCTAAAACCCAGTCATTTTGTACACCATCATACAAAGGCTCACCAGAGACTTGATTAGAACTACCAGGCTTTGTGTATTTACCACATTGCGCTATCCATGTAACTCCATTATCAGTAGAAACTTCAAATTGTACATAATCCCAAGAAGCTTCTATATCCCATTTGGCATAGAATTGAACGTTTGCAACGGCAGCAGTTGTAAGATCAATTTCTTCATCAAGAACGATAGTCTTGTTTTGATTAGGGCCATAATTTCCATTAGGTGAATCTGTAATAGAAGCATTTGAAGATACAAATGTACTTGTTGTGGTTCCCCAATTTTGATGTGTAAATGCATTTAAATTGTTTGCATTATTATCAATTATGGTTTGAGTTTCACCGTATTTTTGAGTTACTTGTACGGTTTCTGTAAATAAACCACCATTAATAACGATATTATAAACGATGTCATCACCGATATTAATAGTATTGTTCAAGTTTATGGTGATAGCATCTTCTATTATTGGTCCTATACTATTGATAATGTAGTTTTTTGAACCCTCTACTCGAGTTATGTTATTACTAACAGGAATGATACTTACCGTAAAAATTCCATTACCAGAAACTCCTAAGCGTTTCAATTGATAAGAGGCATCAAAAGAATGGTTAGTCCCTATAAATGTTGTTCCAGTGCTTTGAACAGTAGCATAATTGTGAGACATTTTTGCCACCATTAAATTGAGATACATCATGCTTTTACATATTCCATCAATCTGATTAGAAGTTGGCCAAAATCCATTTCCAATCTCAGGAGTAAAGGCATAAATTTTGTCATGAGTACCTACAGTACCATACATAAAGTCATCACTATCTCCTGCAGCTGGATATAGTCCAGATGAGATTATATTATTAAACCCGTTTTGAGCTACCATTTCTTCAGAAATTGTTTCGTATAAAGAGTTTTCTGGAGTAGGTGTATTATTTGTATATCCATATGGATATAATAAGAGATTTCCATGAGTATGGTTGTTTAAAGCAAAAACGAAATTATGTTGTTCTACAAACCATTTCATAGCTTGTGTTTCAACTTCAGAAAAGGGAGTTGCACCGTGATAAACATCAGAGTTTGTACTTCCTGAGGTTCCTTGACCTCCCCATACACCATTTGAAGGATTTCCATTAATATGGTAATCATAATTTCGATTTAAGTCAACACCGTGCGTATTAAATCTGTTTTTTCTCCATAATCCACCACCATTAGGATTTGTTTTTTGATTATAAAGATATCCGTCTGGGTTTACTACAGGAACAAAATAAAGCTCAGTATTATCGACGATTTGCTTGATTGCAGGATCAGAATCATAATTTTCTAATAAGTACCACATATAATAAATTAACTGAGATACACTAGCAGGTTCTCTGGCATGATGGATTGCATCATATAAAACTTCAGGTTCATTTTCATCACTATCTGGATTATCAGATATTTTAACCCATTGTAGCGGATTCCCTCCTATATTAGGTGTTACCGAATTATCTGGAGTTCCGTTTGTGACAAAAGAACCAATATTTGCTCTACTAGAAATTAACCTTGGATATTGAGCATGCATAGCATCAAGGTGATCTAAAATCTCTTGATAGGTAAAGAATCCTCCCATAGAACCTAATGAGAAATTTGATGGAGTAGGGTAGTTTATAGTACCACTACTTGTAGTACAAATAGGGTTTACTATATTACTTTGAGTTTTTACTAGAGCATTTCTTTTTAGGAAATCAGCTTCGGCATCTTCAATAAGAATTTCTACCTCAAAACCTAAATTTTGAGCAATTTCGATTTCTGTTTTAGAAAAATCAGAAATGATAAAAACGCCTCGTTTGTGATTTCCATGATCCATAGGAATCCCAGCATTGGCTAACTTTTTGAAATTTTCTGGAGAATTGTATATGATTTTTGCTTTACTGTATTTTGTTTGAGCAAATCCCAATAAGGAAGTAATCATTAGGATGAAGAGGGTGATTTTTTTCATAGATTAGAGTTAAGATGTGTTAAACAGTATCAGCTAAATACTCAATATATTGAAGGGGGAGAAGTATATGATGAGTACAAGCCAAAAAAATATTAGGCATCAAAATAATGTCTACTTCTTGATTAAAGAAATTAACGGTGTAATTTTACTAAAAAAAAATAGAATATATTACCTTTTTTGCTTTTAATACAAGTAAAGGTGATATATTCTATTAAAATTTAACGTTATTTTTAGGAATATCAATCTTATTTAAGTAACCATTTTCTAGCGTTAATAAAAGCTTCTATCCAAGGAGAAACTTCATCTTTACGACCATTAGGATAGTTAGCCCAATTCCATTGAAAAATAGAACGTTCAATATGAGGCATCATAACCAAATGCCTTCCTGTAGCATCAGTAAGCATTGCAGTATTATAATCAGATCCATTAGGATTTGATGGGTATGAGTCATATCCATATTTTGCTACTATATTATAGTGATTTTCTTCTAATGGTAGATTGAATTTACCTTCTCCATGAGAAATCCAAACCCCTAAGGTACTTCCAGCTAAGCTAGATAGCATTATAGAATTATTCTCTTCAATAGTCACAGAAGTAAAAGCACTTTCGTGTTTTTGAGAATCATTATGAAGCATTTTAGGTTTGGTATCATCTTCAGGATTGATAAGTCCTAATTCGATGAATAATTGACAACCGTTACAAATTCCGATAGAAAGTGTATCTTCTCTTTTAAAGAAGTTTTCTAGAGCTGTTTTAGCTTTTTCGTTATATAAAAAGGCTCCTGCCCAACCTTTAGCAGAACCTAATACATCACTATTAGAAAATCCTCCTACAGCACCAATAAACTGGATGTCTTCTAATGTTTCTCGACCAGAAATTAAATCAGTCATATGAACATCTTTAACATCAAAACCTGCTAGATACATGGCATGAGCCATTTCACGTTCAGAATTACTTCCTTTTTCTCTTATGATAGCAGCTTTAGGTCTAGGAGCATTGAAATCGACAATTGGTTTTTTTCCTGTAAAATGAGATGGGAATTTATATTGTAATGGTTGTTGATTATAGTTATTATAACGAGTTTCTGCTAATCCATTAGCAGTTTGTTTTTGATCTAATAAGAAAGAAGTTTTATACCAAGTATCTCTTAAAGAAGGAATATTAAGCCCGATTTCTATACCATTGTTCTTGATTTCGAGCATTTCACTTTGAGTAACTTCACCTATAATGGCATAGTCAACTTGATTTGTATTAAGTATTTGTTCTACAGTAGCTGTGTTTGAGGCTTGGAATACAATACCTGCATTTTCTGCAAATAATACTTTAATAATATCAGGTTCGTTAAGAGCTGTAAGGTCTAATGTTGCACCTAAATTAGTATCTGCAAAACACAGTTCTAATAGTGTAGTGATTAAACCTCCAGAAGCGATATCATGCCCTGCAAGGATATGATCTTCTTTAATAAGTTGTTGTATTACGTCAAATGTTTTGGAAAAGGCTTTACCATCAATAATAGTAGGTGTTTCATTACCTATTTTATTATTGATTTGGGCAAAAGAAGAACCACCTAATTTATAAGCATCATTAGAAAGATTGATATAAAAGATTTGTCCACCATCTTTTTTAAAGACAGGTTCAATAACTTTATTGATATCTATACAATTTCCAATAGAAGAGATCACTACAGTACCAGGAGCAATAACTTCGTCATTTGGATATTTTTGTTTCATTGATAAAGAATCTTTTCCTGTAGGAATATTAATTCCTAATGCTATGGCGAAATTGGAAACAGCTTCAACTGCTTCATATAAACGAGCATCTTCGCCTTTATTTTTACAAGGCCACATCCAGTTTGCAGAAAGCGATACCGATTGTAATCCATCTTTAAGTGGTGCCCAGATGAGATTAGTTAGTGCTTCTGCTATAGCGTTTCTACTTCCAGCTTTTGGATCTATTAAACCACTAATTGGAGCGTGTCCGATAGATGTAGCAACTCCCTCTGTACTGGTGTAATCTAGTGCCATTACTCCACAATTATTTAGCGGTAATTGTAGAGGACCTACACATTGTTGTTTAGCAACTTTACCGCCTACACAACGATCCACTTTATTCGTTAACCAATCTTTACAAGCAACTGCTTCAAGTTGTAATACTTGTTCTAAATACTCATGAAAATTTTGTAATTCATAAGCAATAGGAGTATAGTTAGGAATTACAGTAGAATCGGTTAATATTGTTTTAGGAGAATTACCAAACATATCATCTAATTCCATGTCCATAGGTTTATCTCCTTTAACAGTTGATTCAAAAGTAAAGCGATGATCTCCTGTTACATCACCTACAGTATACATAGGGGAGCGTTCTCGCTCAGCTATTTTTTCTAAAGTAGCTATGTCTTTTTGACCAATAACCAATCCCATACGTTCTTGAGATTCGTTACCTATAATTTCTTTTGCAGAAAGTGTAGGATCACCTACAGGAAGTTTATCAAGGTTGATATGACCTCCAGTTTCTTCAACTAATTCAGATAAACAATTAAGATGGCCACCTGCACCATGATCGTGTATAGAAACAATAGTATTTTGTTCACTTTCTACCATACCTCTTATGGCATTTGCAGCACGTTTTTGCATTTCTGGATTAGAACGCTGGATTGCATTTAATTCAATCCCACTGCTAAACTCACCAGTGTCGGCAGAAGATACTGCAGCTCCTCCCATACCGATACGATAGTTTTCTCCACCTAGAATAACGATTTTATCACCGTTTTGAGGAGTATCTTTTAAAGCTTGATTCGTTTTTCCGTATCCAATACCTCCAGCTTGCATGATTACTTTATCAAAACCAAGTTTACGAGCATCTTCTTCATGCTCAAATGTAAGTACAGAACCTGTAATAAGAGGTTGACCAAATTTATTACCAAAATCAGAAGCTCCATTTGAAGCTTTGATCAAAATATCCATCGGAGTTTGATATAACCAATCTCTTTCATCCATAGCATGTTCCCAAGGACGATTTTCTTCTAATCTAGAATACGAAGTCATATAAACTGCTGTTCCAGCAAGAGGTAAAGAACCTTTTCCTCCAGCAAGACGATCTCTAATTTCACCGCCAGAACCAGTAGCAGCACCATTAAAGGGTTCTACTGTTGTAGGGAAGTTATGTGTTTCCGCTTTAAGCGAAAGCACACTCTCGAACTCTTTTTCTTCGTAAAAGTCTGGTTGATCAGCTCGTTTAGGAGCAAATTGAGTTACTTTAGGTCCTTTGACAAAAGCGACATTATCTTTATATGCAGAAACAATTTCGTTTGGATGTATTTCTGAAGTTTTTTTGATAAGCTTAAATAAAGAAGTAGGTTGTTCTTTACCATCAATAACAAATGTGCCATTAAAAATTTTATGACGACAATGTTCTGAGTTGACTTGAGAAAAACCAAAAACTTCTGAATCAGTAAGTTTACGACCTATTTTTTTAGCTATATTTTCTAAATATAAAACCTCTTCGTCACTTAGCGCCAGTCCCTCTTGAGTATTATATGCAGCAATATCTTCGATTTCTAGAATTGGCTCTGGTTGTATGGCTATAGTAAAAATATCTTGATGTAATCCTTGATATTTTTGTGATAACATAGGGTCGAAATCTGTAAAATCTTGATTGACTTTTGAAAATTCTTCTATACGAAGAATACCTTCGATAGCCATGTTTTGTGTGATTTCTACTGCATTGGTACTCCAAGGAGAAATCATTGTAGCACGTGGGCCAATAAAAAAACCATCAAGAGATGGTTCATTAATTTTATGTGCGTTTCCGAAAAGCCAGTTTAATTTTGAGATGGTTTCAGTAGTAAGTTCTGCATTAGATTGTAATGCGTAAACCGTATTGTTTTTTGTTCCGAAGAAATGAATCATGCTTCGTGTATTTGTGTTGTTTTTAGTATTGCTGCAAAAATACTATTTTTCCTTAGTTATACTGATTAAATCACAAAATATGATTTAAGAGTTATTCACGAGTTATTAAATGGTTTGATAATAAATAATAACTTGTATAAAATAGTTTTGTTTAAAATGATGTATTACTTTTGTACCGTTTTAAATAAAAACCATTCATTAATATTTCATCATGAAAAAAATCATTTATATTACAGTATTCTCTGTACTATTTCAAAGTTGTTATACCTATAAACCTGCTTCTTTTGAAGATTTAAAAGAAGGAAAAACGTATGCAATAAAGCTAAAAAAAGGTTTAGATATTGAGACTAAATATAGAGGAATTAAAGGTGATTCTATAATGTTTAAGATCAATCAAAACAATGTTAAAATACCTAAAGAAGAAATTGTAGAAATGAAAAGGAAAAAAGTTTCTACATTAAAACTTTTAGGAGGTATAGCTATAGGAATAGGAGGCGTAATTCTTTTACTAAGTAATGCTGATAAGAAAACTAATAAAGAAAGATTAGAAGAGCAAGTAGTAAGGTGATTAATTACTAATAAAAAAAGCAATATGAAATTATTTTCGTATTGCTTTTTTATTAGTAATCTCTTATAATATTATCGTACGATTAATTTTTTTGTAATCTTTCTTTCGGGTGAAGTGACTTGAAGTAATAAAATTCCAGAAGGCAGGTTAGAAACTTGCAAGTGTTCTGAAACGTTATTTTTTTGATAAACTAATTTTCCTAAAATATTATAAATAGCTACAGTAGCTTTTGAACTTGTACCTAGAATAATGTTTATAGAACCATCTAAAGATGGATTAGGATACATATTAAATTTTGAAATATCAAAGTCATTTGTAGATAATGGATCTAAAGTGTGAGTTCCTAAATCGCTAATATCATCATTGGCATTGGTATCCCATTCTCCACTAGTTCCAGAAGGATCATATGAAAAAGAAGTGTTAGGAGTATTTACACTAGATTTACGAATAAGTGTAACGTTTTCTGCAAAGTCAGCACTACCACCATTAAAAACACCAACTATATCAATAAGGACATCATTTTTAAATAAACCTATAGGATCATTACCATTAAAAGAAACAGCTGTATGCCCAGTTTCAAGATCAGCAATATTTTTGATAGCATCACTTGCTTGACTATTAGCAATTACATATACATCATCTGTATTTAAAGAACCTGAAAGTATTAAAGCATCTGACCAATTACCAGATCCGTTAACTTGACGTTTAAGAGAATATATAGAAAGATCAACACTATTTCCTGTAAAGTTTGCAATTTCTATAGCTTTATTATTACTACTACCTTCTACATATTCAGAAATAAAAAGTTCATTACCAGAAGAAGTATTAGCTGTAGTTGTTCCGTTAGCAGCTGTACTTTGTGCAGATGTATTACCTGCTGCATCTTTTGCAGCTACCGTAAAAGTATAAGTAGTTTCTGGAGATAATCCAGATACAGAAGCTGTAGTAGTACTTACAGAAGTATTTAATGTTCCATCAACATAGATATCATATTCAGTTACGCCTACATTATCTGTAGCAGCAGTCCAAGATAGATTGGCTGTAGTAGCTGTTGTACCAGTTACTGTAAGGCCTGTAGGAACAGAAGGTGCTTCAGTATCTGCAGTTACATTCCAGATTCTTTGTACATATTCTGGATGACTTATAAACGGATTTGCATTTCCTTGAAAATTATAAGCCGCATTATTTCTATCTGTTTCTCTTTGAGATACAGGATCTGCAATATGCCAACTTACTAATAATGCTATATACCAAGTTTCATATACTTGATCATTACTTCCGTCAAGTGGGTTTTCTTGAGTACTATCATGATTATCCCAAGTAGCATCAGTTACATTATCTTCATATCGTGTTGCAAAATACAATAATGCACGAGCTATATCTCCTTTAAATTCATCTATAGGCTCAAATACAGTACCATTGTACCCAGCAGTAGCGCTAGGTCCTAATTTAGATCCATTTGAATAGGTATTAGTAGGACTGGTTACTTCTCCAAAAGGGAAATTTCCTCTTTGATTATTAACATACGCATCAGATGGAACTACATGATGTACATCTGAACGCATAGGAAACCTTTCGTTAAAAAAACCTTGAGGAAATAAGTGTTCTCTATTATAACAGCCTCCTTCAACAGCATTAGTAGTTCCAGAGCTACCACAAGCATCTCCAGTTCCAGAACCTCCGTCTGTATCATGGTCAAAGTTAAATGAATCTGCAGCGTTTGGTTTTTCTGTATACATATCTAATACTGAGCCATCATTCTCATAATAGTTATCAGAATCTGTAGTTTGATAAGCTGTGTATAAGGCTCCATATCCTTGATCTACATGACCATTAGAAATAATATTTTTTAGCTCAGTTTTTAAAGCATAACCAGTTAATCCATCTGCCGAATCGTAATAATTAGCAGGTATTTGAGAAAAACCAAGTACACTTATAAAAAGTGAAACAATAAGTAGTTGTGTTTTCATTTAGTATAGTTTATATGAGGGTTATTTTTTCTCTAATAAAGCCATATAGAACCCGTCAAATCCTGATTTACAAGATAATACTTTTTTGTCTTTGATGAAAGTAAAGTCTTTTCCAGCTTCAGAATTTAAAAAGTTTTGTACTTGATGTTGATTTTCTGATGGTAAAATAGAACAAGTAGCATAAACCATTTTACCTCCAGATTTCAACATTTTTGAATAATCTACAAGAATTTTGGCTTGAGTAGCTCTGATAGTATCAAGAAATTCAGGTTGTAATTTCCATTTCGCATCAGGATTACGACTTAAAACTCCTAAACCACTACATGGAGCATCAATAATAATACGATCGGCCTTACCGTGTAATTTTTTAATTACTTTGGTACTATCGATTGGTCTAGGTTCTATATTATGAGCACCTGCGCGACGTGCTCTACGTTTCAATTCTTTAAGCTTATTAGCATAAATATCCATGGCAATGATTTGCCCTTTGTTTTCCATTAAAGCAGCTATATGCAATGTTTTACCACCAGCACCAGCACAAGTATCAATGATGCGTTGACCAGGTTTTATATCGGCATAACGAGCTACTAATTGAGAAGAGGCATCTTGCACTTCAAAAAGCCCATTTTTGAATGCTTCAGTAGAGAAAACATTGGCACGTTCTGTAAGTTGCAATGCATCAGGATATCCTTTTATAGTTTCTGTAAGAATGTTTTGTTCTCTTAACGTGTTTTGTAATGCCTTACGATTAGTTTTTAATGTATTGGTACGAAGCACTACAGGCGCTTGCTCATTAAGTGCTTTAAGCTCTTGTGTCCACGTATCATCACCAAGTTCTTGCGCTCCTAATTCGTCTAACCAATCAGGAATAGCTTCTCTAAATTTTCTGATTTTACTTAATTCGTCAAAACGTCCTTTAATACGTCGTGTAGGAACTTGACCTATTTGTTTCCAATCAGGTAAAGAGATTCCTCTTAATGTAGCCCATACAGAAAAGATACGCCAAAGGTTTTCGCGAGAGTAAGGTTGTTTAACTTCTGCTATTTCTTCATATAAACGTTTCCATCTTACAATTTCGTAGGTAGTTTCAGCAACAAAACCACGATCTCTAGATCCCCATCTTTTATCTCTTTTTAGTAGTTTTTGTACTACTTTATCAGCATATTCTTCTTCATTAAAAATTAGATGTAATCCATCGATAACGGCAAATACTAAATTCCTGTGTAGGCGCATATTATGTTTTTTTAGGGCTGCAAAGGTAAGTGTTTACATGATAATTTTATCGATTTTTTATGTGAAATATTATGGTAATGCCTTAAAAATAATGAGATAAGAATAAAAAGAGGAGATAGGCTTACAATATATAATTAGGTTATGGAAAGAGATATCTGTATTTTAGTTTCTTTAGAAATTAAATTTATGAATTCTCTTAAGTACAGTTTTTTAATTAGTTTATTGATAAGTATTTGTTTTACTACCAATAGTTTTAGTCAGAAAAAAATATCCAAGGTTGAGGTTGAAGTTATCCATAAAGACTCTGTAAGCATACGAGCTATAGCGGTAGATAAAAATCATTTAATGTATGCAGGAAGTAATGGGAAATACGGTATATATGAATTTAATGAAGATGGAGATATTGCTGTTAAAAAAGATGAAATTATAGCATATGATGGAAAGAAACCTAGTTTTAGGGCTGTAGGTACTACCAAAACTCACTTTTTCTTATTAAGTATAGCTAATCCAGCGGTGTTATTTAAAATAGATAAACAAAATGGAGCAATAAAAAAGGTATATGAAGAGGTGCATGAAAAGGTATTTTATGATGCTATTTTATTTTGGAATGATCAAGAAGGGATTGCGATGGGAGATCCTATAACAGATTGTTTATCGATAATTATAACAAGAGATGGGGGAGAGACATGGCAGAAATTAACTTGTGACGAATTACCAAAAATCAAAGGAGGAGAAGCAGCTTTTGCTGCGAGTAATGGTAATATTTCTATTATTGGAAATCATACATGGATTTTCTCTGGGGGAAAAGTGTCTAGAGTTTGGTATTCGCCTAATAAAGGTAAAGATTGGAAAGTTTTTGATACTCCTATGATTAATGGTAAAGCAACTACAGGAACTTATTCTGGGCATTTCTATAATGAGAAATTAGGTATAGTTTATGGAGGGGATTATTTATTGCCTAATGAGACTAAATCAAATAAAGCAATAACTCAAGATGGTGGTAAAACTTGGCAATTAATAGCAGATAATGATTCTGGAGCGAATTATAAGAGTTGTGTACGCTTTGTTCCTAATAGTAAAGGAAAGCAACTTGTAACTGTAGGTTTTACAGGTATTTCAATTTCTAATGATGGAGGAAAGCATTGGAAACAAATCAGTTCTGAATCGTTTTATACATTACGTTTTGTAAATGAGACTACTGCATATGCTGCCGGAAAAAATAGAATAGCTAAACTAATTTTTAATTAGTAATTAAAATAAAAGCCGTTCCTCTCGATGAGAAGGGTAGTGTAATCGATAATAGAGGAACGGACAATTATGCAAACAATCTTTAATGCTTTTGTTTCTTTCTTTTTTCCCTAAATATTTTCATGAGTTGTCGCCTAAAATCTTTTTCAGCTTTGATATAATGTATGATTTTTTTGCTAGGTAACACTTCTTTTAAAGCTATAATGAAACTATTTTTTGATTCAAATTTCTGCTTTTCTATCTCTAGATGATGTGTTATGAAAAGGGTTGCGTCATTTTCCGAAATATTTTCAATGGTTTCTTTACCACGATTTTTCTTTCGGTATTTATGAATGAGATCTCGTTCTTTTTTATTTATAGCGTTTAACTGCTTTTGGTGGTCATTATACAATGGCCAAAATCCTTGAGCTTCTTTTGTGGTTAAGTTTAACTCATCTGTTAAGTAAGCTATTTTATAGGCATTAACACGTTCTCTATGCCCTTTTTTGGGTGGATGTTGAGCTACTAGTGAAAAACTAGTAATACACAGGATAAGAAATAATATTTTTTTCATTGCAATATATTTTAATACGAAATATGTTTATTTTAAAAATTTTCGGGGTCAAGATAATCTAATTGAATTTCTTCTTCAGAAAAGTATTCTATTACAGTATCGTCATTAAGTTTTTCTATACTATGTTCTGCAATAGAAAATTCTATATCATCAAATAATTGTGCGATATCATTATCTGAGACTTCTAATGTTCCGTCATTTATATAGTTTTCGATATCCATGATATCTATAGTAGAAGTATCAAAAGTGGTATAGCTAGTCTCGCTACTTGTTGTGGGTAAAAATACAATAAGAAGTGTAATAGCAGCAGCAATACTACTGATGTATATTAATCTACGTACAGAAAATAAATCAATTACTTTTGACGAGTGTTTTTGTGATTGAATTTTTTGATTCAATTGACTTTCAAAAGTGTCAAAATAATCTTCGGGAATAGTAAAACCTGATTCTTGAGTATTAGGTAGCACAGTATTTTCTTGTTGAATTTTTTGTTGAAGTCTTATTTCGAATGACTCAAAATATCCTTCAGGAATATTAAATTCTTGATTATGTTTAGACTTTTTCATGATTATAGTGCTTTAATAAAGGCTTCAATTTTTTTGCTAGCAATATGATATGAAGCTTTTAATGCCCCTTCGCTAGTTTCCAAAATGTTAGCAATTTCTTTATATTTTAAATCTTGAAAGTATTTCATATTAAATACTTGTTGTTGCTTTTGTGGTAAAGTAGCTATTGCTTGTTGTAACTTTAATTGAATTTCATCACCTTGATAATAAACATCTGCTTTTAAACTTTCTACAAGATGTTGTTGTAATTCTTCATTACTAATCTGATATTTTTTAGCTTTTTGATTTAAAAAGGTTATAGCTTCATTTGTGGCTATACGATATAACCAAGAGTATAATTTACTATCTCCTTTAAATTTTTTCACATTCTTATATACTTTGATGAATACATTTTGTAAGATATCATCTGTATCGTCATGATTTTTAACCATATTCCTGATATGCCAGTACAATCTTTTCTTATATAGATGTACCAGTTGACTAAAAGCTTGTTCAAATTGACTTTCAGAATGTAAGGCTTGTATTAAATGTTCTTCTTGTGTATCCAAATAGCTGATTTTATTATCTACGTGTCATCTTATAACTTTCAATATTAAGACTGTATGAAGTTAAAAAGGTTTAATTAGAAGTCAAAAAAAATAAATAAAACACTTTGTTTGTAGGAAAATGTAAGAATAAAAGTTAAAATATAAGCCAAAAAGCATTTTTTTTAGTCAAAAAACATTGTTTTAGTTTTTTAATTCAAAAATAGTTGTATATTTACAGTGTAATAATAAAGAGATAACTATTATTATTCCCCCGAAAATAATAGTTTTAAGAGTGAATTTTAATTTTAGAATAAGCCCCTAAATTTAAGATGATTTGTGTGATTAAAAAGAGTGCGTGAGCACTCTTTTTTTATTTGTAAGTTTTTTTACGCAAAAACACCTTATAATTTCCTGATAAAGAGAAAACTCTACCATAGAACTATAAGGTGTGATTATCTTGTAGTCAAAAGATTAGTCAAAAGATTGCATAGAGACTAATTTATTATAAACGCCATTTTTTGCAATTAATTCATCATGTTTTCCTTGTTCTACAATTCTACCTTGTTGCATGACAACAATAAGATCAGAATTTTGAATTGTAGATAAACGGTGAGCAATAACGATACTAGTTCTGTTTTTCATCATATTTTCTAAAGCAGCTTGAACTAGACGTTCACTTTCTGTATCTAGAGCAGAAGTTGCTTCATCAAGGATCATTATTGGTGGATTTTTAAGAACAGCTCGTGCAATAGAAAGGCGTTGCTGTTGTCCACCACTCAATTTATCTCCGCTATCACCTACAACAGTATGAATACCTTGGGGTTTATCTTTTACAAATTCCCATGCATTTGCTATTTTAAGTGCTTCAATAATTTCTTCATCAGTAGCATCTTCTTTACCAATAAGCAAATTGTTTTTTATGGTATCGTGGAATAGGATAGATTTTTGAGTAACTAATCCTAGCATGTTTCTTAAAGAATGCTTACTTAAATCTTTGATATTAATACCATCGATTTTAATATCTCCTTTGTTAATGTCATAAAAACGAGTTACTAAATTTGCAATTGTAGATTTTCCACTTCCAGATTGACCTACTAAAGCTACAGAAGACCCTTTAGGAACTTGTAATGAAAAATCTTTAAGCACATAATCGTCTTCGTATTTAAAAGAAATAGTATCTATTTCGATAGCTGTATCAAATTCTTTTTTATCAATAGCATTTGGTTTATCCTTAAGAGGAGATTCGGTATTTAGAATTTCTAAAACACGCTCGGCAGCAGCATTACCACGTTTTACACCATAAGTAGCTTTTGATATTGCTTTTGCAGGTGTAAGGATTTGATATGCTAATCCCATGTACACGATAAATAACCCTGGATCTAATACCTTGTCAACTAATACCATTTGTCCTCCATACCACAATAAAATAGCAATAACGGTAATCCCTAGAAACTCACTTGTTGGGGAGGCTAAATTTTGACGATTTAAAAGACTATTTGAAAAATTATAGAAACGTGAAGTTGATTCTTGAAATTTTGAATTAAAAATCTTTTGAGCGTTAAAACCTTTAACAACTTTAAGTCCTCCCAATGTTTCTTCTACAATAGAAAGGAAGAAACCTTGTTCTTTTTGAACATCATCAGAATGTTTCTTTAATTTTTTCCCAATTAATGAAATTACGAATCCAGAAATGGGGATAAAAATAAATACAAATATTGTTAGTTGAGGGCTAATCATAATCATAGCTCCTATTGCAAATAAGATAGTAAGTGGTTCTCTAACGATTAGCTCTAAAATAGATAAGAATGAGTGTTGTATTTCTAATACGTCTGTAGAAATACGAGCTATAGTATCACCTTTTCTTTTTTCTGAGAAGAAAGATAAAGGTAAATCAATTGTTTTTTGATAAAGTTCATTTCTAATATCTTTTAGAACACCATTTCTTAAGAAAGTAATGAAATACATGGCTAGATAATTAAAGATATTCTTCATAAAGAACATGAAGATGATTAATGCTATCATAAAGATTAAAACATCGCTATGACCTTCGTCTTGTTTTGTAGTTACAAAATAATTAAGGTAATTTTCGATATAATCTTTGGCATTGAAAATACCGTCCCATTTAGGTTCGGTACGAATTCTTTCTGTTTTCCCAAAAAGTACATTAAGCATAGGAAATAAGGATACCATTGCTAATGTACCAAATAATGCATAAAATATATTGGCAATAATATTGAGTATTGCATATATTTTATAAGGTTTTGCATAACGCAAAATTTGTTTAAAGTATTCCATTTAATAAAAGTGAAAATTGCCCCAAAAGGGCAATTTTATTTAAGTTAATTGTAAATCTTTTTTGATGGCTAGAATTTTATGATCTAGTTCATTTTGTATGGTTTCAAAATCATCGACAGAAGCTAGTGGTTGTTGAACACTTATATAAAATTTAATTTTTGGTTCGGTACCACTAGGGCGTGCTGCAATTTTACTACCTTCTTCGGTATAAAAAATTAATACATTAGATTTAGGTACATCAATAGTTGTTTCTGTATGATCTTGTGTATTGTAAGCAATACTTTTATCATAATCTTCTATTAATACTACTTTTTCTTCGTTGATATATTGAGGTGGAGTATTGCGTAAATCAACCATAGTTTGTTTAATTTGAGTAGCTCCTTCGATTCCTTTTTTAACTAGAGAAACTAAAGATTCTTTATAAAAACCATGAGAGGTATATAGCTCAATAAGTTGTCTGTAGAATGAACTTCCGTTAGCTTTTGTATACGCTACAATTTCACAAGCTAATAAGGTAGAAGTTACGGCATCTTTATCACGAACAAAGTCGCCTACCATAAAACCAAAACTTTCTTCACCGCCTCCTATAAAATGATCTTGAGGAAAATCTTTGATTAATTTGGCAATCCATTTAAAACCGGTAAGTACTTCTTTGTATGTAACGCCAAAAGCATCAGCAAGACTACGCATCATAGGAGTTGAAACGATAGTAGAAGCGATAAACTCATTTCCTTTTAAGCCTTGTTTTTTATAATGATCAAGTAAAAACCAAGTCATGAGAACCATAGTTTGATTACCGTTCAATAATTCAAGTTCTCCATCTAAGTTACGAACGGCAATTCCTAATCGGTCACAATCAGGGTCTGTACCAATAACTATATCTGCATTAACTTCTTTTGCTAATTCCATAGCCATAGTTAATGCTTCAGGTTCTTCTGGATTAGGAGATTTTACTGTTGGGAAATCTCCATTAGGTTCTGCTTGTTCTTGGACAATATGAACATTTTTATATCCAGCTTTTTGAAGCGTTTCTGGTATTGCTTTAATAGAAGTACCATGTAACGAAGTAAATACAATAGTAATATCGTCTTTTGCTTCTTGAGAGGCTGCAAAACTTCCTTTTTTGACACTATTTTCAATAAAAACAGTATCAATTTCTTTATCAATCATTTGGATTAATTCTTCATTTGCGTCAAAGTTGATATCAGCATAATTAAGTGAATTAATCTCTGCAATAATTTCTTTATCTTGAGGTGGAACTAGTTGTCCGCCATCTTGCCAGTACACTTTATATCCATTGTACTCTGGTGGGTTATGACTAGCTGTAAGTACTATACCACAATGACATCCTAATTCTTTTACAGCAAAAGATAATTCTGGAGTAGGGCGTAGCTCAGAGAATAAAAATACTTTAATTCCGTTTGCAGAAAATACATCGGCAACAATTTTTGCTAACGTATTGCTATTATGTCTACAATCATAAGCAATAACTACTTTAGGTTGTTCATTTGGGAATTGTTTGTGGATATAATTACTTAATCCTTGTGTATTTTTACCTAAGGTATATTTATTGATACGATTTGTACCAACACCCATAATACCTCTCATACCACCAGTACCAAACTCTAGATTTTTATAAAAACTCTCTTTAAGTTCTTCTGGATGATTATCAATTAGGTCTTGTATTTTTTGTTGTGTTGTGTTGTCAAATATAGGAGTTAGCCATTCGCTAACTTGTGAAGCTATTGTAGTATCAATTACTGCCATAGGTTAAATATATTTAGGTGGACAAAAATAAGATTTAATTAAGATACTTCAAGTCTTTTAAAAGAACTAAAATTTATAGTTAAACCTTTATTTTTTCTGCTACTTTATATCGTTTTTTATCTCTTTTGGTAATTATAATGATTTCTCCTATAAAACCGGCTAAGAAGAATTGTGTTCCTAATACCATACAAATAAGTGCTATATAGAATTCGGGACGTTGTGTAATCAATCTTCCTTGTGTATCAATATATAGTTTGTCGATACCCATATATACAGAAAAACAAAAACCAGCAAAAAATAACAAGGTACCAATTAAGCCAAAAAAGTGCATAGGTCTTTTGGCAAATCTTGACATAAACCATATTGTAATTAGATCTAAAAAACCATTAACAAAGCGATCTATACCAAATTTTGTGGTTCCGTATTTTCTAGCTTGATGTTTAACTACTTTTTCTCCAATTTTTGAGAATCCTGCATTTTTTGCAAGAACAGGAATGTAACGATGCATTTCGCCATAGACATCAATGTTTTTAACTACTATTTGTTTGTAAGCCTTTAATCCACAATTAAAGTCATTTAATTTTACTCCAGAAGTTTTACGAGCAGCGGCGTTAAATAATTTGGAAGGCAAATTTTTAGCTATGATAGAGTCGTAGCGTTTCTTTTTCCAACCAGAAACTAGATCGTAGCCTTGATTTTGAATCATGTCAAATAATTCAGGAATTTCTTCTGGATTGTCTTGTAAATCTGCATCCATTGTAATGATGACATCTCCAGATACAGCTTCAAAACCAGCATGTAAAGCCTGAGATTTACCATAATTACGTAAAAAACGAATTCCTTTTACTCGAGGATCTTTTTCTGATAATTCCTGGATAGTATTCCAAGAGTCATCTGTACTTCCATCATCGATAAAAAGAATTTCGTAAGAAAAAGAATTGGATTGCATAACTTTTGCAATCCAATTGTATAGTTCGTTAAGTGATTCCTGCTCATTGAGCAGCGGTATAACCACAGATATATCCATATATTAATATATATTTTCTTTTTTCTGCATTACTGCACCTCCTATAAGAGAGATAATAAAACCTAAAAAGATATTTACTACCAATCCAATTGCAAAAACAATAAAAGGAGAACTGAATTTTTTACCTATCTCGGCAGCTTGTTCAAGTTGTTCATCCGTTAAATTAGGATTCATTTGTAAAGCTTGTTCTCTTTGAAGTTCTATAGACTTCGCTAAAAAATCTGGATCTAATACATTAGAAACTAGTAGAGACCAAACTCCTCCTATAATTCCTGAGATAAGAGCAATTCCTAAACCTATTTTAATGGCTTCTCCTATAGTAAGATAGCTATTGTTTTCATTTTTATAGGCTTTAATTCCCATGATGATAGCTACAGTAATGATAATCAATCCTATGATTGAGAATGCCCAATGCGGTTGAACGTGATTGTCTGTAACATATAGTATTACACCTAGTAATACACTTACAATACCAAGGATTAGACCGTAGTTAAGAATAAATTTTTTAGCAGAAGGTTTTACATTCTCCATAAGTACATGATTTTTGGTTATTAGTATAACCTATCAGTAAACAAATATACTAAAACGTTACAAGTAATCGAGAATTAAATAAAATTTCGAAATAATTTGCATTTTTTTTGAAATAATTGTTGTTATATTATATATGTTTCTTAAATTTGCAGCTCGAAAAAATGAAAAGATTATTACGATGAAACAAGGTATTCACCCAGAAAATTATAGGTTAGTAGCCTTCAAAGATATGTCAAATGATGAGGTTTTTATAACTAAATCTACCGCGAATACTAAAGAAACTATCGAAGTTGATGGTGTTGAGTATCCGGTTGTAAAGTTAGAAATTTCAAGAACTTCACACCCTTTCTATACTGGAAAAGCAAAACTTATCGATACAGCAGGACGTATTGACAAGTTCAAAAATAAATATGCTAAATTCAAAAAGTAATTTAGATAATAATATAAAAGAAGAGCCTTTCATATCGAAAGGCTTTTTTTATTTTTAAAAAATAGTACTACTGCTATTTTCAATGTATTTTTATAACGATTTATTATAAAAGAGTTTTCTGTATGAATTATATCCTTTTTGATGGAGCTTCAAGAGATGCTTTATTACCTTTTACATATACTAGACCAGTTGCAGATATTAGAATAGGTATCTTAACTATTAGAGAAAAATGGGAAAAATATCTAGAAACTACTACCTCTACTGTTACAGAAGAGTATTTAAGTGAAAAATTCCCGATGGTAGAATTAGAAGAGAACATTATGATTAATGCATCATTCTTACCTACGACTAATCTTGTAAAGATGATAAAAAATATGACTTCTGCCCAAGCTATTTTTTATAAAGATGAGCCTATTGCATTTTATGTAAAAGAAGATGAGGAAGTTAATTTTGATGTATATGATGTAATCCCTTATGATTTTGATGTATTAAAAATAGGAAACACTTGGGATATTTTCTCTAAAAATGAACGTGCCATAGCAGAAGATTTTGAGCTATTGACTAGAGATCGTACATCTCAACCTATACCAGAAAGCGTTCAATGTATCAATAAAGAGCAAATTTTTATAGAAGAAGGAGCAACAGTGTTTGCAGCTACTCTAAATGCAGCTAAAGGACCTATATATATAGGAAAAGATGCAGAGATTATGGAAGGAAGCTTAATTAGAGGACCTTTTGTTTTGGGAGATCATGCTGTGGTTAAGATGGGAGCTAAGATTTATGGAGGAACAACTATAGGACCTTATGCAAAAGTAGGAGGAGAAATAAGTAATTCGGTTATTTTTGGATATTCAAATAAAGGGCATGATGGATTTTTAGGAAATTCTGTAATAGGAGAATGGTGTAATTTAGGAGCTGATACGAATACATCGAACTTGAAAAACAATTATGCACCTGTGCGTTTATGGAGTTATGAAACTGAAGGTTTTGCCAAAACAGGATTACAATTTTGTGGATTGATGATGGGAGATCATTCTAAGTGTGGTATTAACACCATGTTCAATACAGGAACAGTGATAGGGGTTAATGCTAATATTTTTGGTAGTGGATTCCCTCGTAATTTTGTACCTAGTTATAGCTGGGGAGGAAGTAATGGTTTTGTTACATATTTAACCAGAAAAGCATTTGAGGTAGCCAAGGTAGTAATGGCTAGACGTAATGTTGAATTTACAGATCAAGATGCAAAAATATTAGAACATGTTTTTGAGATCACTCAGCAATGGAGAAAAAGTTATGATTAGATAAAAAGATAATTTTTACTTGAAATATAAAAAGCATCGCAAAATACTATGCGATGCTTTTTTGGTTGAAGTTAGTTGTTGTTTTTATTAAGAGTAATTTTTATCGTATTAAATTATATGTAATAGCAGGAATAGTGATAACTCCAGCTTCTTCTTGTTGGTTTTCATTTATAGAAAGAGATGTCGCTGTAACATCGATAGCATTTGTCGAAATTATTTTTCCGTAATCAAGTTCAAAAGGATCATTTTTTGCAAATTGAACAAGCGTAAGAGTCCCATTTTCTTCATCAAAAGCCCATTTTCCATGAGATCTAAAAGCAATATCATCAGAATCTTCATCAAATCTAGCTTCACAGTTTAATGTTGAATCTTCTATATTGAGTTTTTTTGTTTTTTTATAAATTTCGGTAAGCGAATAAGTACCATCTTCTCTTATGGTAAAGTTTAACGTAGATGTGGCTTCACATGAAGCTTGTAAAATCTCTAAGGTTTCTTGATTATTGCAAGTATAAGAGTTGTCTTTTGAGCATGAGTGATCCTCACCAGCCAAAACAGTAAGTCCATTATCGAGGACATGATCAAATTTCCAGTGAGAAACCAAATTAGGATTACCTCCCCAAGCTTCAATATTTATGCATACTTCTTGAGGTTGACTTACATTACCTTCATTATCATATACACTAATTAGAAAACAAAATTTACCTGGAGTCATAGTTCTTTTAAAGTGAACAGGGATATTGGGACCATCTATATTGGTAGTAGTAAAAAGACTAGATTTGATACTAGAAGAGTTTACATTAGATCTATTTGTGATAGGTACATCATGATAATTAGGTGCTAAATTTCCAGTTAAAGATTTTACTTGAATATAAGCTCCTGAGTAATCTCCTGTAGGCAATAAGATTGTAAAACCATGTTTGAGATAAGCATATTGACTGGTTGCTATTTCAGGAAAATCGATTGTCCCTCTAGGCTCAGGGAGCGGCTCTGATATTCTTGAACTTTCTATGATAACGAGATTATCAGAAACAGTATTTTCATTCAGGATTGCTTCTTCTTGTGGATCACTGGCAATAAATTCTTGAAATGAGTCATCTTTTTTACAAGATTGGAAGAAGATAACAAGTAATAATAAAGCTGTTAAGTAAATTTTATACATAAGCGATTGATTTTGTGTTATAATAGTGCACACGACAGAAATGCTAAATAATTAGCACATAATGTTTTTAAGATGAGTTTAGTTGTATAAAGAAGTTGAACTTCTATATTTTTGGGATAATTCTGTTTCTTTAATAAGAGTTTTATAGCTTGATGTCTGATAATCAATTAAAAAAACAAATTAAAGAACTTTAAAATTTCGAAGATAAAAGTAGTTAAAAAACAGTTTAAAAGTGTTTTTTAAACTGTTAAAATTTTAATTGAGAGAGAATAATCTTACAAATAATATGTTTTTCTATAAAAAAGGTATTCTAGATTATCTAGAATACCTTTTGATTTTATAATATATAAATCAAATTTTGAGTCTATTTTTCGAAGTGTATTTCTATAGTTTCTCCATCTTGCTCATAATCTGTTAAATAAATAAAAGAATTAGAGGTAATAGTTGTTATCCCTGTAGTATAAACTTCACCTGGATCTAATGTTCCAGAATATTGATCCTCTGTATATTCAAACTCAATAAGTGTTAAAATATTATCTTCTTCATTATAAGCCCACTTACCTTTAGACGTTGAAGTAGACTCTTCATCTCCATCGATAAAAACAGGAGAACATGTAGCTTCGCTTTCAGCAATGTTAACTCTATTCGTATAAACTATAGTGTCACTAAAAAAGTAAGTTCCATCAGCATTGATAGTAAGAGTTGAAGAAGAAATAGCTTCACATTCTGCATCTTCTACAGTAAAACTATCTGTAGCGTTTTCACATAAAATACGTACTTCACCACAATGATCAGGAGTTCCAACAGGTATAGTTTCACCATTTCTGATCATCTTTGTATAATTCCAAGTTCCTACTGCATTAGGGTTACCTCCCCAGTTTTCGATTTGAACACAAACCTCTTGAGGGTCACTTATATTTCCGTTATCGTCATAAATACAAATTACATAACAAAACTGACCAGCTGTTTGATTTTCGTTAATCTGTACACCGATCTCAGCAATATTGTCATAAGTATCAACATTAGTAACATCAAAATATTCTGGTGCAGCATTACCATTTGTAGATCTAATTTGAATATAAGCCCCAGTAAAATTATCTGGAACAGAAAACGTAAGTGAATTCTCTGAGTCTACAAAAGCTGAAGCAGGAGGGTTTGCATAAGTAAATGCAATATTTCCTGTTGGAGTAGGAGGATTACCATTCTTTCTTTCAGCATTACTAATAGTAATATTTTGGGAAACACTAGAAGGATCAAGAATTGTTTCTTCTGTAGGGTCAACTTCTACAGTTTCTGGACCATTACCTGTATCATCATCATTCCCACATGATGATATGCATAAAGCTAAGAATAAGATAGAAAATAAAAGATTGATTTTTTTCATGATTATATGATTGAGTTAATAAATGAGTTAAGATTTTTGACAAGCAAAAATATAAGTTTTAAAGATGAAATTACTTTTTTTCTTTCCAAACTTTTTTTAGTACAAGGAAATTCTGCGGATTATTCTTTAAACCTTTTACATTTTTTTGAGTAAAGCGAACAACTTGATCATAGTAAAGAGGAACCATTGGTGCTTTCTGTATTAAAATAGAATCCATTTGTTGATATACTATTTTACGTTGATCTATATTCGTGATAGATAAACTTTGTTCGTAAAGTTTATCATAATAAACATCTCTAAAATGTGTATAGTTAGGACCATTAGGTGCAAAGTTTTTACTGTAATATAAGGATAGGTAATTTTCGGCATCAGGATAATCTGCTATCCAGCTGGCTCTAAAAATATCTAATTTTCCACTAGATTTTGATTTACGTAATGTAGAAGCTGGCATGACATTTATAGTTACTTTTAGTCCTATTTTTTCAAGTTCGCGTTGTATATATTCACAGATGTCTAAGTAATTGTTGTCTGTACCAATTGAGATTGTGGGTTTATGATTACCTGTCTCAGCTATATATTCTTGAATAAGTTGTGTTGCTTTTTCAGGATTGTAAGAATAGCCTTTTATATTATCAAAACTAGGTAAGCCTTTAGGGATAAAACCATGTTGTGCAGGAGTACCGATTCCGTTTCTTAAATACGTAATCATTTTTTCTCTGTCAAAACCATAATTAACAGCCTTTCTTAATTTTTCGGATTTAATGATGTTATTCTTAGATTCCATAAAGAAACCTAGATATTCTGTATTTAAATAAGGACCAGTATTGATATTAATTTTATAGCGATATTTAGTTCTTAATTTTCCAGAAGGAGTAAGTAATTCGTCTTTATAAGAAGCATCTAGACTGTTTAAGAAATCTAAATTCCCTTGTGCAAACTGTAAAAATTCACTTTGTTTATCGGGTAAAAATGTGATTGCAACAGCTTCGAGATAAGGTAACTGTTTTCCTTGCTCATCTTTTTCATAATACAATTCGTTTCGTCTTAAAACTAATTTTACATTTTCTTCCCAACGTTTGAATTTAAAAGGACCAGTTCCTATAGGATTAGCTCTAAAATCAGTACCATAATAATTCACTATCTCTTGAGGCACAACAGAACAATAACGCATACTAAGAAGGCCTAAAAAAGCAGGAAAAGGTTTTTTTAAATTGATATTAAATGTAGAATCATTGACCGCAGTATAATTGGCAACATTTTTTAAAACCCATATTCCGGGAGAAGCTATTTTGGGATCTTTTAAACGATCAAAACTATATACAAAATCTTGAGCAGTTACATTACGTGTGCTATCTGTAGTATTAAATAGAGCGTGTTTATGAAATTTAACATCTTTTCGTAAATGAAAAGTATAAGAAAGAGCATCAGTAGAAACATACCAAGTATGAGCTATATCTGGTTGAATATTTAACTCATCATCTAATTGTACTAATCCATTGAATAATTGATTTGTAGGCCATATATTTTGAGGGTTTCTTGCAAAAGCAGGATCTAGAGAAGAAATATTACCATGTTCGTTATATCTAAAAACTAGATGATCTTTATCTTCATATAGGTTTGAAGAACAAGATAAAAGAAGCAAAAAACTGCAAATAATTGAAAAGTAATGGCTTATTGTAAAGAAATGATTGGTTTTCAATTTTATTAAAAAAATTATTGTTGGTATCTTTGCACGTTCGTAAAAAACGAATCTCTTTTAATAGAGATAAGGGTAAATATAATAAGATCCTGAAACAAGTAGAGGATAGCTTTATGGAAAAAAGAAAAAAAGTAGCTTTTTATACACTTGGATGTAAATTAAATTTTTCAGAAACGTCAACAATTGCTCGTGATTTTAACAAAGAAGGTTTTGATAGAGTTGATTTTTCTGAAACTGCAGATATTTATGTAATCAATACTTGTTCTGTTACAGAAAATGCAGATAAGCGCTTTAAAACGATAGTGAAACAAGCTCAAAAGGTAAATCCAGATGCTTTTGTAGCAGCTGTAGGATGTTATGCACAATTAAAACCAGAAGAGTTAGCTGCTGTAGATGGTGTAGATTTAGTATTAGGAGCTACAGAGAAGTTTAAAATAACTGATTATATTAACGATTTATCTAAGAATGAATTTGGAGAGGTACATTCCTGTGAAATTGAAGATGCAGATTTTTATGTAGGAAGCTATTCTATAGGGGATCGTACAAGAGCTTTTCTTAAAGTACAAGATGGATGTGATTATAAGTGTACGTATTGTACTATTCCATTAGCGAGAGGAATTTCAAGAAGTGATACTCTTGAAAATGTATTAAAAAATGCCAAAGAAATTTCTGAAAAAGGAATTAAGGAAATTGTACTTACGGGAGTAAATATAGGAGATTACGGTAAAGGAGAGTTTGGAAATAAAAAGCATGAACATACCTTTTTTGAGTTAGTACAAGCACTTGACGAAGTAGAGGGTATAGAGCGATTACGAATTTCTTCAATAGAACCTAATTTACTTAAGAATGAAACTATAGATTTTGTTTCACAATCTAGAACCTTTGTTCCTCATTTTCACATTCCATTGCAATCAGGTAGTGATACAATTCTTAGATTGATGAGACGTCGCTATATGAGTGATTTATATGTTGATCGAGTAAAGAGAATAAGAGAAGTGATGCCTCATGCTTGTATAGGTGTTGATGTTATCGTAGGATTCCCAGGAGAAACAGATGATCATTTCTTAGATACTTATAACTTTTTAGCAAATCTTGATATTTCGTATTTGCATGTATTTACATATTCAGAAAGAGAAAATACTATTGCAGCAGAGCTAGATGGTGTGGTTCCTCATGATGTAAGAAAGAAGCGTAGTAAGATGCTTAGAGGATTATCTGTTAAAAAACGTAGAGCATTTTATGAAAGTCAATTAGGTACAGAGCGTACAGTGCTTTTTGAATCAGAAAATAAAGAAGGGTATATCCATGGGTTTACCGAAAATTATGTAAAAGTAAAAATGCCTTGGAATCCAGAATATATGAATACATTGCATAAGGTAAAACTTACTGATATTGATGAAGATGGTATGGTAAGGTTTGAATTGCTATAAACTAGATGGGCTTATTAAATCCTATGTTAAAAAATAAAAAAGCGGCTTTAAAGCCGCTTTTGTGTTATATCGCAATTCCTACAGGAAGTAAATCTTTATATTTTCGTTTATTTTTACGAACAAACTTTGCTATAGTAGGACTTGTAGGAACTAAACGTGTATTGCGTTCCTGAATCAAGTTAAAAACAGCTTTCATAAAATCCTCGTGAAATCCTTGTTCTATTAAAGAATCACTCATTATAAGCTTAGTAAGGAATATTTTTCGCTCTTGTTGTGAATACTCTATGAGTACTTTTTCACCATTAATGGTCGTTTCAAATTGTCTTAAAAATTCATTATCAGTAATTTCTAATGCTACATCATTCATGACTTCTTTGTTTTATTCATAATTGGGGTTATGAGATGAATATCAAATTTGTGTTTATATGCAAAATGTTAAGTGTTTTAGCTATGAATATTGGGGTTTAGCTAATGAAAAATAGATTCAGTATTTCTTTTCTAATGAAAAAGAAAACAGTAATTTTATACATCAAAGATACGGATTTTGTATCGTTATTTCCCTATAAACAGTGTTAAATTACTTATGATTGAGCAAGTTACAGATGTGTATTTTGTGCCAGGGATGGCTGCAAGCACTTCTATTTTTGAATATATTAAATTACCAGAAGATCAATTTAGGGTACATGTGATTCCTTGGAAAATGCCAAAACCCAAAGAACATATATCTGATTATGCAAAAAGGATGTGTGAAGACATAAAACATGATAATCCAGTATTAATAGGTGTTTCTTTTGGTGGAGTGATGGTTCAAGAAATGAGTAAGCATGTTAAACTTAAAAAACTAATTATTATTTCTAGTGTTAAAAGTAAACATGAATTGCCCAATCGTATGAAAATTGCACGTAAAACTAGGTCGTATAAATTACTACCTACATCAATTGTTTCAAAAATAGATAATTGGGAACGTTTTGCTTTTGGTGATTTTGCAAAAAAAAGAGCAGAGATGTATAAACGATATTTATCAGTGAGAGATAAAGGATATTTAGACTGGGCGATAGAGAATATGGTATGTTGGGATCAAGAAGAAGCTCCAGAAGGAATAGTCCATATTCATGGAGATAAAGATATTGTATTTCCAGAAGTAAATATAAATAGTTATATTAAGCTTGCGGGAGGAACTCATGTAATGATAGTTAATAGAGCAAGATGGTTTAACGAAAATCTTCCTAAAATAATTAGAGGGAAATAAAAAATATATAAACAATTTTAAAGCGATAGAAGATGAAGGGATTACAAAAAGTATTAATGCTCTTGGGTGGAGTATTTGTTTGCGGTACATTTATTAATGCTACTCAGGTTGAAAAAAAAGAAAGTAATATTGCTATTGAGAAAATAGAGCAAAAGCTTTTAAACGATTATAATGTATATGCATTACCAATTCCAGAAAAATTAAATCTAGCAGGAGAAGTAGTGCCTATAGAAAATCCAGATATTAGAGAACGTATGGATCGTGAATTGCTAGTAAATACATATTGGCAATCAAATGGGTTATTGTTATTTAAAAGAGCGCATAAGTATTTTCCTATCATAGAGCCAATTTTGGAAAAACATGGAATCCCTGAGGATTTTAAATACTTGGCGGTGATAGAAAGTGGACTTACACAAGCATTATCACCAGCTAGAGCAGCTGGATTTTGGCAAATTCTAAAGAATACAGGGAGAGAATATGGATTAGAG
The DNA here is from genome assembly GCA_947387485.1 of Aquimarina rhabdastrellae. Classification (GTDB taxonomy): domain Bacteria; phylum Bacteroidota; class Bacteroidia; order Flavobacteriales; family Flavobacteriaceae; genus Aquimarina. The sequence goes on along the minus strand of CANDNT010000017.1, from coordinate 43,397 downwards.
GTGAATCAAAATGTTGATGAAAGATATCATATAGAAAAAGCAACAGAAGTAGCATGTAAGTATTTAAAAAAGTCTAAAGAACGTTTTGGTAGTTGGACTTTGGCTGCTGCTGCTTACAATGCTGGTAATGGAGGAATAAATAAGCAATTAAAAAGGCAAAATGTAACCAATTATTACGATCTTCTTTTAGGACAAGAAACAGGAAGGTATGTTTTTAGAATAATCGCATTAAAAGAAATATTATCTCACCCAGAAAAATATGGGTTTAATATGAAAGATGAAGATTTGTATAAACATATTCCTACATACAAAGTTAAGGTAGACTCTGTAGTGACAGATTTCTCAAAATTTGCAGAGCATTTCGGAATAAACTATAAAATTTTGAAATTACACAATCCATGGTTAAGAGAAGCTCATCTTAATAATGCTTCAAAAAAGGAATATTATATTGATATCCCAGAAAAAGGAATTTATACGACTGTGGGGCAATGATATTAAAACATCAAGAACGTCTAATAGATACTCATATAATACGTGAAGAAGTTCTAAAGATTATTGAAGAAACACCAATATTAAAAAAGAAAATTAGCATTGCGTTAGAACAAGAACCTATAAAAGAAGAAGCACTATTAGAAGAAGTATTAAAGTTTTTATATCTAGTTACAGTATATAAACAAACATTGAGTCCATCATACTGGGTAGATCAAGCTTGGCATGAGTTTATTTTATGTACGAGGTTGTATCATCATTATTGCACTCAATATTTGGGTAGATATATACACCATACACCAGACGATAATACTTTAAATAATCAATCAAATTTTAAACAAACTATTAAGTTATACATTTTGCATTTTGGAGCACCTGATAAAAAAATATGGGGAGATTGGGCTTATGAAGAATGGAGTGAAGCACAATGTGGCGCTTGTAGTTCTTAATAATCACTATACCATATGTTTTTTGAAGGAAAACTAACTATTGACCCATCTCAATTGACAAAAATTGATAGGGTAAAACCGACCAAAGTCTTTAAGAAAATGTTTTACTATATGACTTTGGGTAACGTCACAGATAAACAAGAAAGAGAGACTTTTACTAGCTTATCTATCCTCCAGCAATTGAATGCTGTATTAAGAGCAAATAAAATCACTAATATTATTCAATTAGCTCATGATGACATCAACTTTTATTTAGATCACGAAGGGAAAGAAGATGACCTTAAAGAAGCTATGGATACCTATGATATTCGTATAGACGAATCTATGGCAACTCATTTTGAGAAGATATTGATGGTATTAGAATATTTAGATGATGATTTTAAATATCTATTAAAAATACATATCAATAGAGTACATAAGGTAGGAGAATATCCCATAGAAGTAGAAGTTTGTGGTTATTTGAAAGACTTTTCTAGTAGTGATGAAGAAGATGAATTGATGAAGAAAAAGATGGAAGAAGTTATGCAAAGTCAAGAAACTTATGATGCATATACATTTAAGCAAGAAAAGCGATTTACTGCATTTTTGGAAGCATTAAAAATGGATATAACCAAATATCTGCATGTAGATGATGTGACTATAGATGTAAAAACAAAAATGATCGTACCTCAAGAAAAAGAAACTTCAAAAAGAGGTACTGTATATGGAGGAGCGCCAAGTACTGGGGGAGAAGTGTATTACGGATTTGGAGATTATGTATTTTACAGTATGCTGTGGTCAAGTATGTGTCATTCTCATCATATGACGGTAAAAGATACTCATTTTGAAAATGAAAATGGTGAGTCATTAGGTTTTAAAGAAGAAGTAGATACGTCTTCAGATTATTTTGATGCTGAAGCAGAAAATACAGAAAATATATTTGATGGTACAATGAGTGGTAATAGTGAAGACAATAACTCATTCTTTTCTGACTGGTTTGATTTTGACAGTACGGGAGGAGATAGCGATTCTAGCTGGAGTAGTTGTAGCTCATGTTCTTCATGCTCATCTTGTTCCTCATGTTCTTCTTGTGGAGGAGATTAAAAACATAATGAATAATAAAAAGAAAGGGAATGATTAATCATTCCCTTCTTCGTCTAAATCTTCTTCGTCATATATTTCTTTTTGTTGATATATGTCGATTTGTTGAGTGTTTTCTTTTACAGCATCTAAATCTGCAACTAATAGCGAAACGTTTTTTGAAAAAGCATTATAATAAATAGTATATGAATTGCTTAAAGTTTCACTAGAGTGATGTGTAGCTAATTTTCGTATGTCAAGAATTCTCTTATCAGCATTAGTCAAATATGTTAATGGTACACCTAAAGCATGCTTATAACTATTGATAATATGAGAATCTCTATTAGTGCTTTCATCCACATACATTATTTGTACATGGTGACTATAATCTCTTGATTTTTCTTTAACCTTATCTTTTCTATCAAAATACAAAACAACAAAATCAATAAGATCATGAAATTTATCGGCTAAATCATTAAGTGCTGGAATTTCTCCTATAGCAGGAGCGTACCATGATGACATAGTGATTAAAAACATGGGTTTTTCAAATTCACTAAACTCTATAGCACGTCCTTTAAGTGGCTTTATCTTGAAATTATCAATATAAGTTCCCTTAAGGTGATTGTCGACCAAAGAATCAAATAAGAATGTACCACGTTCATGATCTTTTTCGCGATAAGCTTTATTAATTCTTTTATTGTATTTTTTTAAGTGAATAGCTATAGCAGTAGAAAAATCAATTTGTCGCTCTTGAGCAGAAATAAAATTGAATCCTAATAATAGGATAAATACTATTAATATATTTCTCATGGATATGATAACTTCTAAACCTTTATGATATTTATGTCCGTATAATCTTCAAATAATTACATTGAGCAAAAAACACACTGTAACACAAATATATAGAAGATTAACGGTAAACCTATAAGAATAGTATGTGAACCTACAATAAAGCTTTAAATACTAAATACGTTTCATTTGTTGTTTCATCATGGCAATTTGATCTTTAAGCATGTTGTGCTTATCAAGCTTTTTTGCCTCGTTCAACAAGATTTGAGCTTCTCTCTTTCTACGTTTAGTCATTGCAATACCAGCTAAGTTTAATTTAGCAACAGCCAAATCCTGATCCATATTTAAACCAAGTTTGATTGCTTTCTTTAAATATTTTTCAGCTTGAGTGATATTTGTTTGAGATAACATGATTCCTTGAAGATAGTTATAATACCCTTGTTGCTTAGCAGTAAGTGCAGCTTCAGGATCTTTAATTTTGGCTAACCAACTTTGAGCCCTAGGGAAATCTTGTTTACGCAATTTTAAAAACGCAAGAAGAATAAATTCATTTTTAAAATATAAAAAGACAAAAACACTAGCAAGAAGCAGTAACATGATTCCGTTACCGATATAACTTTCTATCATTTGCCAAATTGCTACAGCCACAATAAGTCCGGCTATTATTAATTTTATATTTTTGTTGTACATGAATAAAAATTTTAATCAGTTGGCAAAGGTAATAAAACAATTACTGATGTACGATTAAACTTATAACTTTTTATAATAGAAGAACGCTTGATATGACTATAATAGTGATACAAGTATAATGTAGATAAAAGACGTATTATATAAGAAAGAATATGATTGATTATGTGTGTTTTATCAATAAATAAATCTTAATATTATATATATAGTATATTCGTGTTATAAAATGATATCCAAAAGATAAATATTATGTGAAAATTTTTTAATTTTGGGTTTGTCAGTGTAAAAAATATACATATATTTGCGCTCGGTTTTGAGAGAACAAAACGTATTATATAAAAAAGATTTATCAAGCATACAGATTTATAAAGATATTTAGTAATGAGTAAGAGAACGTTTCAACCATCGAAGAGAAAGAGAAAAAATAAACACGGTTTTAGAGAGCGTATGGCTTCTGTAAACGGAAGAAAAGTACTTGCTCGTAGAAGAGCTAAAGGAAGAAAGAAATTATCGGTATCTTCTGAAACAAGACATAAGTACTAAAACATGATTTGTTTATAGACAATATATCCAAGGTGTTATCTTTTATAGGTAACGCCTTTTTTTGTACCCTTTAATTACATTAAATTTACATAAACTACCATAATAATTTTTCTAAATGCCTAAAAATAAAAGTCTTAATAGTATTTTAATTATAGGTTCGGGGCCTATAATCATTGGTCAAGCTTGTGAATTTGACTATTCTGGAACGCAAGCCTTACGCTCATTAAGAGAAGATGGAATAGAGACCATTTTGATAAATTCTAATCCAGCGACTATAATGACAGATCCATCAATGGCGGATCATGTTTATTTAAAACCGTTGAATACAAAATCTATAATCGAGATTTTAAAGAAACACCCTAATATCGATGCAGTATTGCCTACTATGGGAGGACAAACAGCATTGAACTTGTGTATAGAAGCGGATGAGAAAGGAATTTGGGAAGATTTTGATGTAGAAATTATAGGAGTAGATATAGACGCAATTAATATTACTGAAGATCGTGAGAAATTTAGAGAATTAATGCTGGATATCGGAATTCCTATGGCTCCTCAAGCAACGGCTACTTCATACCTAAAAGGGAAAGAAATAGCTCAAGAATTTGGATTTCCTTTAGTAATTAGAGCTTCATATACATTAGGTGGAGCAGGAGCTTCTTTTGTACATAAAGAAGAGGACTTTGATAAATTATTAACTCGTGGATTAGAAGTTTCTCCTATTCATGAGGTAATGATAGATAAAGCTTTATTAGGATGGAAAGAATACGAGCTTGAGTTATTAAGAGATAAGAATGATAACGTAGTCATTATTTGTACTATCGAGAATATGGACCCTATGGGAATCCATACTGGAGATTCTATCACTGTAGCCCCAGCAATGACATTAAGCGATAAAACATTCCAGCGCATGCGTGATATGGCAATCCATATGATGCGTAGTATAGGAGATTTTGCAGGAGGATGTAATGTACAATTTGCAGTAAGTCCTGATGAAAAAGAAGATATTATTGCTATAGAGATTAACCCTAGAGTATCTAGATCTTCGGCATTAGCATCTAAAGCTACAGGATATCCTATTGCGAAAATAGCAAGTAAGTTGGCTATAGGATATACATTAGATGAATTAGATAACCAAATTACTAAATCAACATCTGCATTATTTGAGCCTACATTAGACTATGTAATTGTAAAGATACCGAGATGGAATTTTGATAAATTCGAAGGATCAGATCGTACTTTAGGATTACAGATGAAATCTGTGGGAGAAGTAATGGGTATTGGACGATCATTTCAAGAAGCATTACATAAAGCAACACAATCTTTAGAAATTAAACGTAATGGTTTAGGTGCCGATGGAAAAGGATATAAAGATTATGATCAGATCATAGAGAAATTAACTTATGCGAGTTGGGATCGTGTTTTTGTAATCTATGATGCGATTCAAATGGGAATTCCGCTTAGCAGAATTCATGAGATTACCAAAATTGATATGTGGTTCTTAAAGCAATATAGAGAACTCTATCATTTAGAGAAAGAAATTTCTACATATACTATAGCCTCTTTAGGCAAAGATTTATTATTAGAAGCTAAACAAAAAGGGTTTGCGGATCGTCAGATAGCACATATGTTAGGATGCTATGAAAGCGAAGTATATAAAAAACGTGAAGAATTAGGTGTTAAACGTGTTTATAAATTAGTAGATACTTGTGCAGCAGAATTTAAAGCACAAACACCATATTATTACTCAACTTTTGAAGCTGAAGTAGAAACCGCTCAAGGCGAAAGATATATAGCTAACGAAAGCAAAGTAAGTGATAAGAAAAAAGTTGTCGTTTTAGGATCAGGACCCAACCGAATCGGACAAGGAATTGAGTTTGATTACTGTTGTGTACACGGAGTATTAGCTGCTGCAGAATGTGGGTATGAAACAGTTATGATTAATTGTAATCCAGAAACAGTTTCAACAGATTTTGATACAGCTGATAAATTATACTTTGAGCCTGTTTTTTGGGAGCATATTTATGATATTATTCGTCACGAAAAACCTGAAGGAGTTATTGTTCAATTAGGAGGACAAACAGCTTTAAAACTAGCAGAAAAACTAGAGCGTTACGGTATCAAGATTTTAGGTACTAGTTTTGAATCACTTGACTTAGCAGAAGATAGAGGAAGTTTCTCTAATATCTTAAAAGAAAATAATATCCCTTATCCAGAGTTCGATACAGCTGAAACTGCAGCAGAGGCCTTAGCAGTAGCAGACCGATTAAACTTTCCTATTCTAGTAAGACCATCTTATGTATTAGGAGGTCAAGGAATGAAGATTGTCATCAATAAAAAAGAATTAGAAGAGCATGTAGTAGATTTACTGCGTAAGATTCCTAATAATAAACTTTTATTAGATCACTATCTAGATGGAGCAATAGAAGCTGAGGCAGATGCTATTTGTGATGGAGAGAATGTATATATCATAGGGATTATGGAGCATATAGAACCTTGTGGAATACACTCTGGAGATTCAAATGCAACTTTACCGCCGTTTAACTTAGGTGAATTTGTAATGCAACAAATTAAAGATCATACTAAGAAGATTGCTTTAGCCTTAAATACTAAAGGATTAATTAATATTCAATTTGCTATTAAAGATGATATGGTATATATCATTGAAGCAAATCCAAGAGCTTCAAGAACAGTACCATTTATCGCAAAAGCTTATGGAGAACCTTATGTAAATTATGCGACTAAGGTAATGCTAGGTGAAAAGAAAGTAACAGATTTTGATTTTAATCCAGAATTAGAAGGTTATGCGATTAAGCAACCAGTGTTCTCTTTCAATAAATTTCCTAATGTAAACAAAAAGTTAGGACCAGAGATGAAGAGTACAGGTGAAAGCATTCTATTTATAGATAGTTTAAAAGAAGACGAGTTTTATGACTTATATTCGAGAAGAAAAATGTATTTAAGTAAATAAAATAAATTCTAATAATATTGAAAATCCTGCTTAAAAAGCAGGATTTTTTTATGGAATAATATAAGGTTATTAATGCATAAAAAATTGTAAAAAAATAAGAAAGAAATGTAAGAAAATAGAAATCATATCGACTGCTTTGTTAAGTGTATTTATTTGATTTGTAGTTTTTTATGAATGTGCGTTAATTTAAAGTAGATTGAGAATGAAAAAATACCTGATAATCGTTACAGTATTAAGTTTATTAAGTATATCGTGTAAACAACAAGGTCAAGAAGGGAAGGATAAATATGAAAATGAAAAACAATCACATAAAGATAGCTCACATCTTACTTGGGAATATGAAGGAGAAATGGGACCAGAACATTGGGCAGATACCAAAATAAATGCAGATTGTGGAGAACGTTTTCAATCACCAATTAACATCATTAAGACCACAGCTGTAAAAGCTACAGATAAAAATCTATTAGCAATTCATTATGGAGAAAATACAAAGATCCATGAGGTAATTAATAATGGACATACCATTCAATATAACTTTGAGAAAGGAGATTATATCCTTGTTGAAGGAAAGCGATTTGATCTAAAACAGATTCATTTTCACGAAGCATCAGAGCATACCATTAATGGTATTCGTTATCCCATGGAAATACATATGGTACATGCAAATAATCAAAAAGAGTATGCAGTTTTGGGAGTTTTAGTAGAAGAGGGATTGAGTAGTAAACCTTTTGAATTTTTAGAAAAGTATTTGCCTATTAAAATAGGAGAAAAGAAAGCTATTAATAAAGCCTTTAATGTCAATCTTAATTTACCCCAAAATAAATCATATTATCATTATACAGGATCATTTACCACACCACCTTGTACAGAAGGTGTAAAGTGGTTTGTATTTCAAGAACCTATAACAGTATCTCTAGAACAAGTAAGGATTTTACAAAAAATTATGCCTATGCACAATTATAGAATAGAACAACCACTTAACGGAAGAGAAATACAGTTGTTTGAATGATAAATATATAAAGGGCGTATTATTAATACGCCCTTTATATATTTATCATTTTTTAAGCTCAATTTTGACATTATAACCATCTAATCGATCTAGATGCTCGTTCATATCAAATTTAGATTCTTTAAAACGATCTCTACGAGCTTTACTTTCTTCTTTTCTAATAATACTTCTTACAAATCTACGAACAGTAGTTTCGCATTCTAAAATCAACCCAGGAACAGGAACATTTTTACCTTGATTATCTTTGGCAATCATAGTAAAATAGCTAGAGTTACAATGTTTAATGACTCCAGTTTGGATATTTTCGGCTTCAATACGTACCCCTACTACCATAGACGTATTTCCTACATGATTTACAGAAGCTTTAAGCGTGACTAATTCGCCAACTTCTATAGGTTTTAAAAAATCAACCTTATCTACACTAGCTGTTACACAATAGAGTCCAGAGTGTTTTGAAGCACATGCAAATGCAATTTGATCCATTAAGGAAAGAATATATCCTCCATGAATTTTTCCACTAAAATTAGAATGGGATGGAAGCATGAGTTCAGAAAGTACAACTTGAGATTCTATAGAGCGCTTAAAAGTTTTCATGTAATGGGTATTAAAGTGTACTTATAGTAGTCGCAATAGTATTTTAATGATTTCAATTATTGATGAGGTGATTGCTCTTTTACAACATCAGTAACAAAGTATTTAGTATCTCCTAACCAAGGTAAAGTACTAAAACGTTCAAAATAAACAAGTTTAACATAGTGTCCTTGTAAATCTTCCATTTTTTTGATAACATCTTTATCATTACTCTCTACAGAAAAAGAAAAGATTTGAGCACCAGAGATTCCTTGACTAATCTCTCCTTCCCAAGTTTTAAAAACGAAACCTTTATGGCTAAATTTAATTAATTCACCACTACGTGTACCTTCGCTATATGAAACAAAATAAACAAAAGCATACCATAAGGCAGCTAATAAAACAACAGCAGTGATAAAAAGGAATAATATCTTTTTCATGAGGTTTTAAAAGGTAATTGTGTTAATGCTGTAAAGATAGCCTTTTAAATGAAAAGCTATCTTTACATAAGGAAAAGTATATTGTTTTTAAAGCGATAATACAACCTCTGCTCCAGCTTGAGCTACAGTATGATCATTCTCGATGGTACTACCACTTACTCCTATAGCACCGATAACAACACCTTCTTTATTTTTGATAGGGACACCACCAGGAAAAGTAATTAAGCCTTGATTAGAGTGCTCTATATTAAATAATGGACCGCCGGGTTGAGATAATTCGCCTAGTACACCTGTTTCTTTATGAAATAGACTAGAAGTTTTTGCTTTTTTGATCGCAATATCGATGGAGCCTAACCAAGCACCATCCATACGAGCAAAAGCAACCAAGTTACTTCCTGTATCAACAATAGCAATGTCCATTAAGGTTTCAATTGTGGTTGCTTTTTCTTTTGCTGCAGCTATAGCTTGTTCTGCTTGAGCTAATGTAATGTTCATAGATTTCTTTTTTAGAATGAAAGGGTAAATATATAAGTCTATACCTTAAACTATTTTAACAAATGTTAAAAACTCAAAGACTTAGAATTTATTTTAAAAGTAAGGTTAAAAAATGTAAAAAAACTAGTTTTGATAATATGAAAGTAAACTTTAAAATTTCAGAGAATTGTGCAGTTTTATATCATGGACGACATATTGATTTGCACAATAATTTTTTATTTAATAAGTATATAGAAGAAAATGATTGTATTAAAGTTTTTTTCAAACGATCAGATGGTCATTGGGTAGAAGAAGATGAATTTAAAACATTAGTTTTTATCTGTACAAATACTTCTTATTTTTATTATGAAGAAGGAGATAATAGTATATATCCAGAAGATGAAAATATTTTGAGTTATATAACTTTTTTCCCAAAACGTGAGCGTGATATTAATGATGCATATATAGATAGGAAAGATGGTTTACCTCAAGAGAATGATGATATTATTTTTAGTTTTGAAAACGAAAAAACAATCCGTATCAATTGCGAATCAATAAGATTAGAAGTGAATTGATGTACTCATCAATAAAATTAATGATCATTAGTATCTGCACGATGTATAAGCTCTTCAGGTAGGGCTTTTTTTGCATCGGCTCCCATTTTTTTTAGCTTTTCTACTCGAGAAATCAAATTTCCTCTACCATCAATTAATTTGTTCATAGCTGCATCATACTCTTTTTGAGTATCGTTAAGGCGTTTTCCTATACCATGAAGATCTTTTACAAAACCTTCAAACTTATCATAAAGTGCACCTGCCTGTCTAGCAATATCTATAGCATGACGTTGTTGTTTTTCATTATTCCACATAGTATCGATGGTACGTAAAGTAGCTAATAGTGTCGTAGGAGTTACAATAACAATATTTTTTTCAAAAGCTTGATTGTATAGATTTGTATCTTCATTTAAAGCAATTGCAAAAGCAGGTTCTATGGGAACAAATAATAGCACAAAATCAGGAGAATCGACAGCATATAAATCCTGATAATTTTTTGAAGAAAGTTGATCTACATGACGTTTAAGAGCTAATAAATGTTCTTTAAGATGGATTGCTTTTTTTGTTTCATCTTCTTCATTAATATAACGTTCGTAAGCTACCAGAGTAACTTTGGAATCTATCACCATTTTTTTATCATCAGGTAAATGGATAATAACATCAGGTAAAACACGGTTACCTTCTATGGTAGTAAAACTCTGTTGAACAAAATATTCTCTATTTTTTTCTAATCCAGATTTTTCTAATACGCGTTCTAATACCAATTCGCCCCAGTTACCTTGTGTTTTGGTGTCACCTTTTAAAGCTTTGGTAAGATTAATAGCCTCTCTACTCATTTGCTCATTAAGATCTTTAAGTCCGATAATTTGCTGACGTAAAGCAGCGTGATAATCGATACTTTGTTTATGAGAATCTTCGATCTTTTTTTCAAATAGATTGATGCGTTCTTGTAATGGCGTTAAAATGTTTTTAAGATTTTCTTGGTTTTGAGAGGTGAATTTTGATGATTTTTCTTCTAGAATCTTATTTGCAAGATTTTCAAACTCTTTGGTGAATTTGACTTGGAGTGCTTCAGATTCAGATTTTTGTTGATTTAATTGATGTTTTAAATTTTCATATTCAGTATTACGTCTGGTTAAAGTCGTATTTAAAAAATCCTTTTCTCTACGTATTTCTTCGCGTTCTCTAGTTAATGATGATATTTTTTTATCTGTGTCATTTTGTATATCAGTCAATTGTTTAGCAATTTGAGTGATATTGTTTTGTGCAGTTTTCTTATGTTCATCCAACTGGAACTGTAATCGATTTGTTTTTTCTGCTAAGGCGTTGTTTTTTGTTTTGTATTGCAGGTTAGCAATGTATTTACCTAATAAAAAACCTAGACCTAGTGAAAAAATAGCTGTAAATAAAATAAGCAGTTCATTGTACATAAGAAGGTGTTCTTTTGTTCAAAGATAATTATTAGTAGCTATAAAAGTGAAGATATTTTTAGGATAAAAATGTATCAGTTTCTATCGAGATTACATTATGTTATTGACTAGTAAAATGTTATATTTGTATACTAACCAGTTTATCATAAATTATCACACAAATATGAGTACAATCACGGCTATTGCAAAGTCATCTACCAAGAATCATGGCCAATTAAAAAAGGCTATTATTTCCAGTAAAAACTTTTCTCATTTTGAATTTCCAGAAAAGGAAATGCAAGCTTTTAAACTAAGGTTTGAGGCACAAAAGAAAAAAGAAGCGTATAAGCACAGTCTTATAGTAGGAAGTATTTTGATAGGGATGATTATGGTGCTTTATAGAATGTGGTCTTAAAACCAATTAATATACAGTTAGATCATATCTACTGTAATTAGTTATTGAAAGAAAGAAAACGAGTGTTACCTCAATTAGGTAACACTCGCTTTTTATATGATGGACTAAAATTGGTTTGCTAATTGCAAACTATCTCTAAGATGGGTATCTCGATTACTGTTTTTACCCCAATATACAGAGCGTATACTTTTTAGTTTTGTGGCAGTAGTAGTTAATGTTTTTGCATTTGCACCAAATCCACTTTTAAAGGTTTCTGTCCATTGTTCTATACTATGAGGAAAATCATTGGTATAAGTGATAGCTAGTGAACGTTGTAATTCGGGATAAGTAATGCTATAAGTTGTAGTAGTGTCGTTTGTTTCTTTTGTGATTTGAGCAGTATATGCTTTTGTCTTCACATGTTTTAGTCTAATATATTCTATAGCAGGAATAATATTTTGAGCTCCTATAGGTAGTGAATTAGGGGCTATACGAATTTGATTCCATAATTCATTTTCTAGAATAGCTTTATCAAGAGTAAAAGCCTCATCTGCTTGATCTTCAAAATATGAATGAGCGGTATATTCAAAACTTTTTCTATTGTTAATTTGAGCATACATATGGCCACACCATTCTTGCATAGAACCAGAAACCTTGATGGCATGTTGGTTATTAGCAACGGGATAAAAAGAACTTTGCATTACAGAATAAGGATAAATTCCAGTAGCAAATTTCTTTGTAGCGTTTAATTTGAGTACAGGAATGTTATCTGGATGTTGATTATCTGCTTTTACTTGAGCTTTGGATAAAAAATCTTCGGTAACATAGATTAAAACTGCTTTACCTTCTCGTAATTCTCCATATCGAGCTTGTGATAATTGATATGAAGTGATTTCGGCTTGACCGTTATACCAGTATTTTTTAAAAGCTTCGCTAAGAGGCTTGGCTGCTGGTTTGGGTTCTGTTGAGGTAGTCGTAGTAGCTTTTTCTGGGTTAGATACCGCATTACTACAAGCGGTAATAATTGCAATACTCAGTAGCGCAATACTGCCTAAAATTTTAAATGTTTTCATAGTCAAAAAAGTATAGATATAGTAATACTATGTTCTAAATTAATACTATGAAAATACGATAAAACTAGAAATTTTGTACTATCAAACGTAACTAAAATTTAAACCGAAGCAATATCTGATAGCACTTTGTACACCATATGAGTTGGTAATCCCATAACATTAAAATAACTACCTTCGATATGAGTAATCCCAATTAGTCCAATCCATTCTTGTATACCATAAGCTCCTGCTTTGTCTAATGGTTTATAAGTAGATACATAATACTCAATTTCTTCAGGTGTTAATTCTTTAAACGTTACTCTAGTCGTATGATGTACAACATGTTCACTTGTAGCAGTTTTAAAGCATACAGAGGTAATAACATCATGAGTAGTACCAGATAAAGAGGCAATCATTTCTTTGGCATGCTCTAACGATTTTGGTTTTCCTAAAGCAATATCGTGATGCCAAACAATAGTATCACTGGTTATTAAAATATCTTTTTCTTGTAAATCATTAAAAGCATTAGCTTTTAATACAGCGAGATAATCTGATATTTCGTGATGTTCTAATTCTTCTGGATAAACCTCTTCTGTATCTTTAAGCTGAATAGTAAAGTTAAGTCCTAAATCTTTAAAAAACTGATGACGTCTTGGGGAACCTGAGGCTAATATGATATTATAATCTTGTAAAAGTGTTGCTAGCATGATAATTATGATAATACAAATTGATAAGCCATTAAAGAAACTGCAGTAGTAATTAAAACAATTTTAAGTAATAAACTCAAAATATTAAAATCCTTAGTAGAAGATGCTGTCCATGATTTGATTAAGAAAATCAATAGAGGGCCGATTAATAAAACTAAGGCAAATAATACAGCATTTGTATTATTAAATAAATAGGTATAGATATAATAAACTAAAGCTGCTATAGGAATAATAGCTAAGATTCCGCAAAGTTTAGCAGCTCGTTCACGCCCTAAAAGTAACGGAATTGTTTTTAATTGTGCATTGTGATCTGCATCCATTGAAAGAATATCTTTTATAATCTCACGAATAATGACAATAACAAAACCTAAAAATGCATAATCTAATAAAATAGAAAAGAATACGGATTGTGATGCCTGATTTTGAGGTGTGATAGCAGGAAGAAGATCAAAGATTACTACAACTAGAATTGCCAAAGCCATTAGTAAACCAATGATTAAGTTTTTGACAATTAACATTTCTTTAAGATATGTAGCATATAAATAATAGATTCCAGAGGTAATAATAAACAAAGCGGCAAAGCCAGGCCTATTAATTAAATTGGCCATATAAAAACCAAGAGCAACTCCAATTACAGAAAAACCTATAAAAAAACGCTCAGCTGTTTTTTCAGAGATTTGATATTGCTGTAATAAAGAATTAGTTGATGTTGTATGCATTTCTAACATAATATTTCCTGCTGCAGCAATACATATCGAAGCCAAAACCAATAAAGTAATTCCTAATCCATTAAGCGTAATGGAAATATCAAAAGGTTCGAATAAACCATATTTAATGGCTAGTTGGGCCAAAGCGATAAGGATAAGATTATCGATTTTAATTAGTTTTAAGTAGGCTATCATAGGTTTAGGTATTGGATTCTGTCGCAAATGTAAACAATCTGAATAGAAAACGAACTTGTAAATTAAGAACGCTTTTGATAGCATATAAACTCATTTTGGATAGATGTATTGTTTATGATTATAAGAGTACTATTTAAATAAATAAAAAATAGGTTTAAAATAGCGCGGTTAAACCGTAACAATATCTCGTATTCATGTTGTAAATTAGTGAGATAAGGAAACTTGTTTTGGAGATAAAGAAAATAAGGAATAACGATCAAGAAACAGTTTTAAATTTATAGATATGAATCTCACAAAAACGCTTAGAAATCAAGGGTATGATCTTATAGGAGGACCTATAAGGAATCAAAAACTTTTACAATTATGGTTAAAACGACCTTTTAGCGATATTGAATTGTATTATTCAAGTATTGATCATGCTTTTAAAAGTGATGTAACACTTGATAAAATTGAAAATGACGCATTAAATGTTAATGCAACAATGAAAAATGAATATAAGTTTAATCTAGGAATAACATTACTAGAGGAGTTACTTAAATCTCTAGGTTTAGGAACTTTTGAAGTATCATCAGAAATTAAATCAGGTAAAAAAGTAACTATTAGTTATGATAATTCTAAAACGATAGAAGTGCCTATTGGCGAAATACAAACATATCTGTCTGATGCTGATTTTAACCATGCTAATAGAGCTTTATTAAAAAATGCAAATAGAAATAATATTATTGTGATTTCGGGTATTTTATCAGCAAAGAATCTTGTTGTAGAAATAGAAACAGATTTTACTTTAAATGCAGATTTAACAGCAAAATTAAACGGTATAGCAGATGGTAAACTCAACTTTGCTATTGATAATGATCATACTTTAAAAATGGTTTCAAACACCAATAATTATTTCCCTATAGCAGTAAAAGCAGATAAAATTGACTTTGATAATGGTCATTTTGATAATACGCAATTGATTACTGATAGACGAAATTTATTTTAAAAAATAAAAGACCAAGAGTATCTTGCTCTTGGTCTCTTTTATAGCGTGATTTCTAATCGCGAATATTATTCCAGATATCGAGATAAATTTTCCATTCTTGATTTATCTTTTTCCAAACGATCACATATTTTCCTTTCCAGGAAATTTCTTTCCCGTCTGTTTTTAAGGTAATTCCTTCATAGTAACCATAATCATAAGCTTCGTTACCAATTATTTTAATCTCTTCTGGATTAATCTTATGATATTTAGTTTTTATACCTTCGGGTAAAGTCCAATATGTAATGATTGCATTTTTCCCTTTAATAATGTTTTTATTATTTGGGAAAATTTTAGCGTCTATAGTATATGCATTTCCTATTTTTTGATAATCTGAAGCCATCACAGCTTTAGAGAAATTAGAAAGGTTAGTTAAAATTGAATTAATGTCTTCTTTATTACCACTATAACTTTGAGCGGTTGTAGTAGTATAACTAAAAAGAAAAAATAAAAACAGTATTAAGGATAGTTGTTTCATTGAATTTATATGATTAGTTGAAAAAATGATTGTAAGTGTTAAAATACAAAATTAATCTGTTTTTAAATTAAAAAATATTAATAAGAGTGAATATGATTATTGTGAAAAAGGATTGATTTTTAGTGTTTTGAATTATGTTTGTTTTGGTTTGAAAAATTTGTTAGTCTAGGCTTACTTTTTATATTTGCAATTACTAATTCAAGAATTACAAATGAAATCATATATAGTAATACTAGGGCTATTTTTAAGTGCCTTTGTAGGATATAGTCAAGAAGGAATTTTAACTGGAAAAATTACAGCAAAAGGAGTTTCGTTACCATATACTACTGTTAAAGTAGAAAATAAAGAGTTATCCACAGGTGCTACATCAGACGAAAATGGAGTATATAAATTAGAGAAACTACCTATAGGTATTTATCAATTAAGTATCTATTTGATGGGATATCAATCTGTTTCAGAAAAGGTAGAAATAAAAGAGAATCAAACTATAAATAAAGATTACGATTTACAAGAAGATAGATTAAACCTAGATCAAGTTGTGGTAAGTGCAACACGTAATCGTGTTAACCGTAAAAAAGCACCAGTAGTAGTATCCACATTGAGTCCAAAATTATTAACTGCGACACAATCCATCTCCTTAGCAGACGGGTTAAATTACTCTCCAGGAGTACGTGTAGAAACTAATTGTCAAAATTGTGGATTTACACAAGTGAGACTTAATGGATTAGATGGAGCATATACACAAGTATTAGTCAATAGTCGAGCAATTTTTACTTCGTTAGTTGGAGTTTATGGATTAGAGCAAATTCCTACCAATATTATAGAACAAGTAGAAGTAGTACGCAGTGGAGGATCAGCACTTTTTGGTTCAAGTGCTATAGCAGGAACTGTTAATGTAATTACAAAAGACCCAGTATTAAATACGTGGGAAATAGGATCTAACTTTACGTTTATAGATGGGAAAACACCAGATAGAAACTTAACTTTTAACGCTTCTATTGTAGCAGATGATCTTAACAGTGGAGTTACATTGTTTGGTACATATCGCAATAGAGATAGTTTTGATGCTAATGAGGATGGGTTTTCTGAAATAACTAAGTTAACGAATAATACTGTAGGGGCAAAAGCCTTTATTAAACCTAATGATAGAAGTAAAGTTACTGTTAATGCAACAGCAATAAAGGAGTTTAGACGAGGAGGAGATCGGTTAGATTTATCCCCGCAATTTACAGATATAACAGAACAATTAGATCACGATACCTTTTTGGGAGGAGCAGAATACGAAATTCAAAGTAAAGACCTCTCTAATGCTTTTGCAGTGTATACTTCGGCTTCATATACTAAGCGTTTGAGTTACTATGGAGGATTAGGTGGTGGTCGTACAGCACAGGATAGTATTTTAGCAAATAATTCTTTTGGAAATACCAAAGATTTAGCTTGGGTTAATGGAGCACAATACACTAAGAATTTTAAAAATGAAGATGTTCTTACTACAGGAATTGAATACAATCACAGTGATACCAAAGATGAAATTTTAGGATATAATAGATTAATTGATCAAAGTGTAAATACTATAGGAGCATACGCACAATACGAATGGAAACCAACAGATAAGTTTACTACACTTATAGGTGCTCGTTTTGATAATGTAGATGTTTCTGGAGCTTATCAAGTAGGAGATATATCACGTAATGTATCCATAAATCAATCAGCATTTAGTCCACGATTAACAATCGCATATAAATTTACAGACGAATTAAAATTTAGAGGAGGATATGCAAGAGGATTTAGAGCGCCACAAGCATTTAATGAAGATTTACATATCTCTTCTGTAGGAGGAGAACCTCAATTTGTGATTTTATCAGAGCAACTTGAAACAGAATATTCAAATGCATATACAGCATCACTAAATTATTCAAAGAATTTTAAAAAGGTACAAACAGATTTTTTATTAGAAAGTTTTTATACCACACTAGAAGATCCTTTTACAATAATAAGTACAGGAAGTCCATTATCAAACGGATCAATATTAGAAGAAGTTCGTAATGGTTCTGGAGCAAAAGTTTATGGAGCGAATATCGAGATAGGTATTTCTCCATCAAAAAAGTGGCAATTTCAATTAGGAGGAACAATTCAAGAATCAAAGTATGATGAACCTCAATTGTTATTTGAAACAGATGGAACAGTAGCTGGAGAAACTAATATAGCTGTAGACGAATTTGTACGTAACCCTAATGTCTATGGTTATTTTAATGCAAGTTGGATACCAGGAGAGATATTTAATGTTGATGTAACAGGTACGTATACAGGAGGAATGACAGTTCCTAGAGTTGTAAGTGATACAGGTTTTTTACAACTAAATAATGTAGATTCCTTTTTTGATCTAAATATTAAATTAGAATCACACGTGGATTTTACAGAAAATTTTCAAGTAACATTTTCTGGAGGAGTAAAGAACCTTTTTAATAGTTATCAAGATGATTTTGATATAGGAGCAGGAAGAGATTCAGATTATATTTATGGGCCTAATGCTCCTAGATCATTTTTTATAGGAATCAAATTAGGTAAAATGCACTAAATAATAACATAAAATGAAAATAAAAGCCTTTTTAGGAATACTAATGATCGGGATGTTGATGACTCATGTGATAGAAGCACAAGAGTCAAAAGAAATTCAATGGATTACATTTGAACAACTGGAAGATTCTTTGAGCGTAAAACCTAAAAAGGTTTTTATAGATTTTTATGCAGATTGGTGTGTGTACTGTAAGAAGATGGATAGAGTTGCTTTTAAAAAAGAACAAGTAATCAATAAAATAAAAGAAGAATATTATGCTGTTAAAATGGATGTAGAAACTACAGATACTATTGTTTTTGGCCAACAGCAATTTGTAAATAAAGAGCACTTATCACAAAGAAGAGCATATCACGATATACCATTATTATTAGCTAGTCGTAAGGATAAACCATTTTCATTACCAGCTATTGTAATTCTTAATGAGAATTTTACAGTTAAGCAGCGTTTTTTTGAATATATGGATCCTAAAAAATTAATGAAGGTTTTGTAATAAAAATATATATTGAACTTAAAAAAATAAAACTAGTATATTTAGAAATAAATGAACATGTTATTAAATTATATATGTAGAATAAAGAAATGAAATGGAGGATATTAGACAAGAAGCCCTTGAGTTATATAGAAAACTTAAAGAAGAATTAGGTAAAAAACCATCTTCTACAATATTCTACAAGAAATTTTCTAAAAGGAAATTGAGTAAAGCATTTGAGGGAGGAAATACATGGTCTAAGCTTCAAATTTTAGCAGGAGATAAACCCACAAGGTTTTCTTCTGAAAAATCAGATATGAATCAGATTTTAATTGACTGGGGATTTTTAGCTAGAAAAACATTGACAGAATATAATAAATTACCAATACAATCTGATTGGGCGATTAATAAGCTTCGACCTACAGTAAATGGAATCGAACAAAGTCACAAGATAAGGTGGTCAGAAATTCCAAGTTTATTCTATAAAAGATTTAATAATGAATCGGATTGGAAAGATATTTGTTGTCATTTATCTAATGAATTACAAAATGAAATAACATTAAACAAGAAAACTGAAGAGTATTGCTATGTATATCTAATGTTAGATTTAAGGAATAAAGCTTATAAAATTGGGATATCGAAGAATCCAAAAATAAGAGAAAAAACATTACAAAGTGAGCAACCAAAAATTAAAATTATTGCGGCAAAAAAGTATATTAACAGAAAGATAGCTGGAGCAATAGAAAAGGCATTACACGAAACTTATAGTCATAAAAGAAAAAGGGGTGAATGGTTTTTTTTAGATGAGGAAGATTTAAAAGAATTGATATATACTTTGAAATCTAAATGAAATTAACTTTAAAACTAATATTCCTTTTAAAGTTATCTTTATTAACCTTAAAAGGAATAGTTATATAATCACAATCTTTTTTGTTCAGCAGTTTTTGAACTTTGTTTGCCTTTTTTTAAGGATTGATTCCCAAAATTGTATCGTAAGCCTATTTGGATTGTTTGTGTTTCTTGATTATCGATAAAGAAATTATTTTGATCTAGATATTGCGTTTGTATTTTGACTATTTGAGAATTTAAAAGATCAGTAGCTCTAATCGATAAGGTTAATTTATCAGTCAATAATTTTTTGGTGATTCCTATAGAAAGATCTTGACTACCTTCGACTACCAAAGCACCTTGAATGCCAGGAGTAACTACATATCCGCTGATTTCTGCTGTTAGACTTTTATCTTTTAAAAACTGATAATTACTAGATAAATATCCATAATACCCCCAACGACTGTTGGTAACCAATGTATTATTATTTTCAAGTGCATTAAAAACATCTTCATTATAAAAAGCAGAATGTACTGTATAAATAGACCAGCGATCAGTTATATTAATATTGGTGTTAAAATTAATTCCGTAACCTATTTTCTTAGCGACATTAATATTGGTGAAACGTAGCGTATTTTCGGTATTATCTTGAAAGTTAGTTTCGGTAATATAATCATCGTGATAACTATAATAAAGATCAAAATTATATTTATTAGCTATTGTATATTGTAGATCAATATTGTGGATAATAGTAGGGCGTAGTGTAGGATTTCCTTCATAAAAAGAATAGTTCCCAAAATAGAATTTAAAAGGATTCAAAGAAGAGTATTGAGGTCTACGAATACGTTTTCCATAAGAAACCCCTAGTTGATGCATATCATTAGGAGAATATTGTATATAAAACGTAGGAAATACTTTTAGATAATTAGAAGTATTGGTTTGGTCTAGTGTTAAAGAAGTACCTTTAAGATCGGTATATTCTGCACGTATACCACTTTTTATATTAAACTTACCCAAAGTTGTTTCATAACTTAAATAGGAAGCTATATTTTTTTCGTCATATAAAAAAGAATTAGATTTTGTAAGATCAATTATAGGACTATCATCAAGAATGTTGAAATGAGATAAATCGCTTTCAGAGTTAACAGAAGCATATTTAACGCCAGCTTCAAATTTTGCGGTTTCAGAGAATGGTAATACATAATCTAATTGCCCACTATAAATGTTAGTTTTTTGATCAGAAAAAGTAGTAAAACCTGAAGCAGATTCAAAATTGCCTTCAGGAGAGAAGAATAAAGTAGTTACTTCTTGATTTCCGTTTTTATCATAATCAGTATAATGCGCTTTTACCGTTAACTTTTCACCTTCTTCTTTAAGTTTTAGCGTATAGTCAAGATCAAGCCCTAAGTTTTTAGTAAAATTATTAGCTTCATTAAAAGTATCAAAAGATGAGGTTAAGACTTGATTAGCATCAAATACATTAGAACGAGTTGTATTTTTTGCACTCCAATTTGGAGAATAATATAATTGAGAAGCTAATGTTAAAGTACTTTTTTTAGATAAGGAAATATCTGTATTTATTTTAAAATTATGTGATCTAGACCATGAGTTTCGATCTAAGTGAGATTCAAATTGTTGTTCTGGATTAGTAAACATGATAAATTCATCTTCTACTCGGTTATCCTTTCTATGGCTATAAGTATAATTTGCATATAAGTTTATCTTTTTGGTTTTATAATAGTGAGATGTACCCAATAACCATTTAGGAAAAACAGCTTGTTGAAATCTACTACTAATAGTTCCTTTATAACCTTCTACACGATTATTTTTCATTTTAATATTTAAAACAGCACTACCTTCTGCTTCGTATTTTGCTGGAGGGTTTGTAATAACTTCTACCGCAGTTATCTCGTTACCAGAAGTACCTTCTAGTAAATCTTTAAGTTCTGTAGAGGATAGATAAGTACGCTTATCATTAATCAAAACAATAATATTGGTACTATTTTTTATGGATAGTGCATCCTGTCGAATCACTACCCCAGGGGTATTTTTAAGAATTTCCCATGCGTTTCCACTCGATAAAGTAGTATTAGCAACATTAAAAACTAATCGATCAACTTTACGAGCTACAGTAGGCTTTTTTGCTGTGATAACCACTTCGCTCAAAGCTTCACTTTCTTCATATAAAATGATAGATGGTAACTGGGTGTTTTTAGTAATTGAAATAGAAGATGTATGAGATTTAAAGCCAATAAAACTAACCTGTAATTGATAATCTCCTGTAGGGATATTTTGCAACTCAAAAAAACCATCTTGATTAGAAGTCGTTCCTTTAAAGTGCTCTTGTTGCCCTTCTTTGGATAAAGTCACGTTTGCAAAAGGAATAATGCCATTTGAGGTATCTGTAATCGTTCCTTTGATTGTATGTTGTGCTTGTAAAGCAATGGTCATTATAAGTAAGAATAAAAATGAGTAAAGTTTCATGTGCTATGATATTATAAATTCGCAAGGCAAAGATTTATAAACTCACTAGTTTAATAGGTTAACCAGAGGTTAATGAGAGGTTAATGTAAAAAGGGATTAGTTAATAGAAAACAGGCTAATACGACTTAGCGTCGACTAACAAAGCTATTATATGATGTTAACGGTTAATGCAAGGTTAACGAAGTGTTTTTAACTTAAAAACAGTTGATTTGTTAGTACTTTTGAGAAGACGAAAAAACAAAAACACAAATAACAATAATTAAAATACACTTATAGTAATAATAAGAATATGATTATAAAAACAAAAATAGGGATACTCGTAATAGCATCATTAATCGCTATTGTTGTTTTATCAAGTATTCAATATTACCTTATTCAAAATACTTTTAAGCTTGAAAAAAAAGCTTTTATAAAAGAAGTAAAAAATGAATTAAAGTTTATAGATGATGATAAGCATATCGAGACTTGGGATGATATGTATAAAAAAGAAATGGTAACACTCTTATTTGAATATAAAGCAGAAAAAATTACAAAGAAGGAGTTGTTGAATCAATTTCAAATAAAGTCAGATTCCTTAAATAAAACATTTTTAACTTATTATAAGTCAAAAATGAGTCATAAAAATATTCCGTATCAGATAGGGATTCAAGATGAGATGAGTGAATTATTCTTAGTTCGAAATGGAGCAATGGATACCATATTTAAAACAAAAGATAATGGGATATTATTATTTGGAGAATTGTTATCCAAAACGAATAGAATCAATATCAATATAGGTACTTGGGAGACAGAATCAGGTTCAAAAGATGAAGCAAGCGATGAATATCTTCCAGAGGATCACATCGTATTAAAAATGAAGACTAATCGTTTTATGGAAGTAGCAGAATGGAATGCAATTGTGTTACGTAGAATGGGGATGCTTCTATCACTAGCTATAGGATCTATACTTACTGTATGCATTTTATTTATATATGCTGTACGATTGTACATTAAACAAAAAAAGATAGCCGATATAAAAACTGATTTTATAAATAATATAACACATGAATTTAATACGCCTTTGGCAGTACTTAATATAGCAACTAAAACATTACAAAATAAAAAGTTATTAGCAGGAAGTGATAGCTATCTTACCACTGTAGAAACAATTGATAGACAAAATAAAAGATTACAGCGATTACTATATCAAGTAATGAATAATGCTATAGGTGTTACTGCTAAAGATTTGAACAAAGAAGAAGTAGAAGTTAATGCTTTGATATTGAATATAATTGAAGACTTTAAGCTGAAAGCAAACGGAGCAACATTAAATACGGATTTTTCAATAGGGAAAAATGTATTAGCAATAGACAAGTTTCATTTTAATACTGCGATAACGAATATAATAGACAATGCAGTAAAATATGGAGGAACTGTAATAGAACTCAAAACAGAAAACGTAGGGAAGTATTATCAAATTATAATACGAGATAACGGAATTGGTATTTCTACTACTGCACAGAAGAAAATATTTGAGAAATTTTATAGAGTTCCCACAGGAGCTAGGCATGATGTAAAAGGATTAGGTTTAGGACTCTATTATGTCAAGCAAATTATAATGGCGCATGAAGGAAGTATTAGTATAAAAAGTAAAGAAAACGAGGGAACAACAATAAGTATCAAATTACCAATATGACAATACAAAAAGTATTATTAGCCGAAGATGATTTTGATTTTGGAAGCATTTTAAAACAATATTTAGAATTGCATGGATTTGTTGTAGAATGGGCAAAAGATGGAGAAGAAGCAATAGCAATGTTTCATAAAATAGAACCTGCTATATGTGTACTTGATGTAATGATGCCTAAAAAAGATGGCTTTGCATTGGCAGAAGAAATCATAGCCATAACACCAGAAATGCCGTTTATTTTTTTAACAGCTAGAGGACAAAAAGAAGATAAAATTAAAGGACTCAAATTAGGAGCAGACGATTATATCGTAAAACCTTTTGAAGCAGACGAGCTTGTATTGAGAATACAAAATATAATCAAGCGTAGTCAACGCGTGATTCAAGAACAAAAAAGTGAAGAAACATTACAAATAGGAACATATAAATTTAATACTAAGAGTTTTTTGTTAGAACATAGCGAATTCTCTAAAAGAGTAACAGAGAAAGAAGCAACATTAATAGCGTTTTTTTATGCGCATAAAAACACATTAATAAAAAGAGAACAGGTTCTAACTGCTGTTTGGGGAAATGACGATTTCTTTTCGGGTAGAAGTATGGATGTGTTTATATCTAGGTTACGTAAATACTTTGCATTAGATCCTAATATCTCTTTAGAAAGTATACGAGGTATAGGACTAGAATTTAAAATCAAATAAATAAAAAAAGACAAGATGAAAACAATAATAACAGCGATCGTTTTAAGTATAATTAGTATATCAGTACAAGGGCAGATAACACCACCAGCAACGCCAGAACCTCCAGCAACTTCAAGTTCATCATATACTTCAAGTAGTATATCACATAGTACTTCGTATTCGAGTGATAATAAAAAAAGGAGAAGTAGCAGCAGTTCTATATCGATTAACAACACTAGTGATATGTATAAATTTAGAGCTAGATATGCCAAAGAATTGACGACAGAACTTAAAGAGATACTTAATAACGAACTTGGAGTAAAGAATAAAAAAGAAGAAGGAATAATAACTTGGAGTAAAGTCAAAAATGGAGAAAAAGCCTTTTACTGTAAATTAGCAAAAGGAAGTCTAAAAATATATGTAGATAAAGAGTTAGTTTCTGATGATTTTGCTGAAAAAATTGAAATGTTAGGACAAGAATTACGAGATGTAATTAGTGGATAAACTAAAAATAGATACAAAAGAAAAAGCTATTGATACAGGATAATCGATAGCTTTTTTTATTTGTTTAGCGATGATGATATGGCTCATTACGTAAAATGGTAAAACCTCGATACAATTGCTCAATAAAAAATAGACGTACCATTTGATGAGAAAATGTCATTTTTGATAAAGATAATTTTCCGTTGGCACGGTTGTAGATGCTAGGACTAAAACCATAAGGACCACCAATTACAAAAATTAATTGTTTGATACCACTATTCATATGTTTTTGTAAAACTTCAGAGAAAGCAACAGAATCATATTGTTTACCATTCTCATCTAATAAGATTAAAGTATCTGCAGTAGAGACATGAGTAAGAATTAGTTCACCTTCTTTTTCTTTTTGTTGCGCTTCACTTAAATTCTTGGTTTTTTTTAAATCAGGAATAATCTCCAATTTAAATTTGATATAAAAACCTAGGCGTTTAGTATACTCATCAATCAATTTTTGTAAATCTTTACTATCAGTTTTACCAATAGCAACTAATTTTATCATCATAGTTTAAAAGTTAGGAATTACTTTTTTACATTAGCAAAAATAACGTTTAGAAATGATAAGTAAAGCACAATTTGACAAAGAGATTGATTTGATAATTGCCAATGCTATTAGAGAAGATGTTGGTGATGGAGATCATAGTTCTTTAGCTTGTATTCCAGATACTACAACAGGAAAAGCTAAACTATTAGTAAAGGATGAAGGAATATTAGCAGGTGTTGATTTTGCAAAAAAAGTGTTTGCTTATGTAGATGCTAATCTAGAAGTAGAAGTATTAATAGAAGATGGAACGCCTGTAAAATATGGAGATATAGCATTTTATGTATCAGGAAGTTCTTTGTCAATTCTAAAAGCCGAGCGCTTAGTACTTAATGCAATGCAACGTATGAGTGCTATTGCTACCAAGACAAATTCGTTTGTAACGTTATTAGAAGGAACAGCAACCAAAGTTTTGGATACTAGAAAAACGACACCTGGGATAAGAGCCTTAGAAAAATGGGCTGTCAAGATAGGTGGAGGAGAAAATCATCGTTTTGCTTTATACGATATGATTATGTTAAAGGATAACCATATTGATTTTGCAGGCGGAATAACCAAAGCCATAGAAAAGACTAAGAACTATTTAAAGGAAACAAATCGAGACCTTAAAATTATCGTAGAAGCGAGAAACCTAGAAGAGATAGAAGAGATATTAAAAACACCAGGAGTATATCGTATCTTGATAGATAATTTTAATTATGAAGATACACGTAAAGCGGTGGCTATGATAGGTGATACTTGTCTTACAGAATCAAGTGGAGGAATAAATGAAGATACCATACGACATTATGCAGAATGTGGTGTGGATTATATCAGTAGTGGAGCATTAACACATTCTGTATATAATCTAGATTTAAGCCTTAAAGCCGTATAAGATTTTACAGATGCCTAGACAGCTAGAAGAAAAACTTTTAAAGATACCTGTCCTATCAATTCTGGTAAAACTTGGTAAAAAGATTGTTTTACCAGGATTTGTAGGCTTATCATTATATGATTTAGTAGAAAGTTATTTATTAGGGATCATTAAAGGAACTTTTTCTGCTAGAGCAAGTGCTATTTCTTGGAGCTTTTTTATAGCGATATTTCCTTTTTTACTATTTACTTTAAACTTAATCCCATATATTCCTATAACAAACTTTCAAGAAGGATTTCTAGCATTTATAAAAGAAATATTACCTTCTCACACATGGGAATTTTTTGAACAAATCATAAAAGATGTTGCTATAAACCCTAGAGGAACCTTATTATCAACAACTTTTATTTTGTCAATTTTTTTAATGTCAAATGGAGTCAATGCTGTTTTTTCTGGATTTGAATATTCTTATCATGTGACCTTAAATCGCAATTTTATAAAGCAATATGCTGTTGCGTTAGGAGTTTCTTTGGTCATAGCAATGTTACTATTAACGACAGTAGTGTTTACGTTATATTTTTCTTATCTCGTAAGTAACCTCAATAACATGGGAGTTGTTGATGATTCGATTTTTTGGTTAATGATAGGTAAATATGTTATTTGGGTTTTAATGATCTTTTTTACCGTTTCTATTCTGTTTTATTTTGGAGTAACAGAAGGTAGAGATAGTCGTTTTTTCTCACCTGGAGCTATAATGACTACCATTCTTATTATTATTACGACATATTTGTTTGGAATCTACATAGACAATTTCTCTACATACAATAAATTATATGGTTCAATTGGAGCATTATTAATATTAATGCTTTATATATGGCTTAATGCAAATCTTCTCTTATTAGGCTTTGAACTAAATGCATCTTTAAATAAACTGAAAAAGAAAAACTAAGAAAAAGATGTAATTTGTTTTAACATAAAACTATTAAAAAACGATTTCATGTATAGTTTTTAAAAGATAAATATGTTAAAAAATAAAAAAAAGAATAAGTCAAAATAAGAAATAATAATTGCCCAAAAAGACAATTTTACTTTTTTTGAAATGCTAAAATGAATACGATAGCCTTACTTTTTTGAAATTCAAAAATAAAAAATAAGTTAAAAAAATATTAAAAAAGAAAGTTGTTGATAATGAGGTTTTTCAGTACTTGAAAAGAGATTATACAGTAATTTTTTTGTGATCAGAATCACACTTCTTTGTAATTTTTATTGTTGGATTACTACTATAGTGTAGGAAAACAAACAAATAGGATTAAATACCACCCTATTGAGATGATAGGAAATGTAAAACGTTAAAAATTAACTGTTTTTTAACGTTTTATTGTGCATGCATAGCAATTTTAATTATCTTTGTTCGGTGATAAAATTTTGTCCAGCAAAAAAATAACAGAAGTAATGAGGAGAATTTTTTTAGTATTAGTAGCCCTAATTTCGTTGACAACAGCTACAGCTCAAATTAGAATTGGAAAAGCTATTTTGCCTTACGAAGAAAATAGGGGAGACGTTAACTTAAAATTGAATGGAGCAGGAATGCGTCAATTATTATGGATCGACTTATATGCAGGAGGATTGTATTTACAAAACAGAAGTAAAGATCCAAAAGCTATTTTAGATGCAGATGAAACAATGTCGATTAAATTGAATATTGTATCAAAATTTATTACACAGCAAAAAATGATTAACGCTGTGCGTGAAGGATTTCAGAAAGCTACATTTGGAAATACAGCAGCTTTAGATGAAAGAATTCAAGAATTTATTGGATTCTTTTCAGAGCCAATAGTAAAGAATGACATTTTTGATATTGCATATATTAAAGATGAAGGAGTTAAAGTTTACAAGAATGATAAAGAATTAGGTATCATTAAAGGTAGAGACTTTAAATATGCACTTTTTAAAATTTGGCTTGGGGAAGAGCCTGCTAGTGAAAGTGTTAAAGAAGGAATGCTAGGTTTGCAATAATAAACTCAATTATAAGCTTATCCAGAACAGTCTTAAGAAAATCTTAAGGCTGTTTTTTTTTGCATAGATTTTAGTATATTAAGAGACTATTAACAAATTAATTCGAATCAATATGTGGAGTAATTCCAAAACTATGTTTTTTTTATGTGCTATATTATTTAGCATTAGCATGACATCGCAATCAGTAATAGGTAAATGGAAAACGATAGATGATAATACTGGTGAAGCCAAGTCAATTGTTGAAATTTATAAGGATAATGATGGTAAATATTACGGCAAAATTTTAGAACTAATGAATAAAGCTGAAGAAGATAAGCTTTGTACAGAATGTGACGGGGAAGATTATAACAAACCAGTAAAAGGTATGGTAATTATCAAAGCTTTATCTAAAGATGGAGAAGAATATAGTGGAGGAACAATCACAGATCCCAAAAATGGAAAAGTATATAGATGTAAGATATGGGTTGACGAAGATGATCCACAACGACTTAATGTAAGAGGATATATAGCATTCTTATTTAGAACTCAACAATGGATTAAAGTATAATTAGAATTGAATCCTAAATACGTGAGAATTAAGCATAATTTAACATTTTTTTTGTCAGGTTTTTTTATCTAAATAGACTCAATAGTCATATCTGTAAAAAACAACAACCATGAAAAAAACAATTCTATTTTGTATGCTTATAGCCATTAGTGCTATGGGGTTTTCTCAAATCCGTATAGGTAATGTAGTACTTCCTTATAAATTAAGTTTTGAAGGAGAAGAATTAACCTTAAATGGAGCGGGAATGCGTAGTGTACTTAGTGTAGATACCTACTCTGGAGGACTATACACACAAAATAAGTATAACGATCCTAAAGAAGTATTAGATTCTGACGAAAGTATGGCTATACGTTTAAATATAGTTTCAAAAAGAGTAACTAATAAACGTATGACAAAAGTATTTAAAAAAGGATTTGATGACGCTATGTATGGCAATACAGAAACATTGCAAACACGTATAGATGAATTTTTAAAAATATTTGGAGCTGCTATTAATGTAAATGATTTCTTTGATTTTGTTTATATTAAAGGTGGAAATTTAAAGACATATAAAAACGGAGAGTTTATAGGCGAAATCAAAGGTAGAGATTTTAAATATGCATTATTTAAAATTTGGTTAGGTGATGAGCCAGCTTGTGCACTAATTAAAAACGGAATGTTAGGAATTCAAAAATAACAATATTTATTACTTGAGATAAAAGCGGTATAGGAGCAATCTTATATCGCTTTTTATTTGAAGAGGATTATTCTTTAGATATAAAAACAATGCGATACAAAAACTGTATTTTTGTCCTTATCTTAAATAAGAAGGGATGAGATATACTCCCGATATGTAGACACAGTTTTATCTTTTATGGATTATTTTATAGATGTTATTTTACCAGTTCCGTTGCACAAAGAATTTACCTATAGTGTAAACAAAGACGAAGCAGGTTTTTTAAAACCAGGAATGCGGGTAGCAGTTCCTTTTGGAAAAACTAAAATGTATGCAGGAATTGTAACAAAAATACATCAGTCTGAACCTCAATTATACGAAGCCAAGGAAATCGATCATATTCTTGACGAAGAACCTATCGTTACAGAAAAGCAGTTAGTATTATGGAATTGGATGGCTTCATATTATATGGCATCTATAGGAGAAATTGAAAGAACGGCTTTACCTAATGCCTTTTTGTTAGAGAGTGAAACTATTATTCTTAAGAATGATAAAGAGACAATAGATATTGAGACTTTAAAAGAAGATGAATATCTAGTTTATGAAGCATTACAATACCAAAGTTTGCTTAAAGTGCAAGAAGTAATGAGTATTGTTAACAAGAAAAAGGTTTTACCTGTAATCAAACGATTACTCGAAAAAGGAGTAATAACGGTACAAGAGGAAATCTATGAGCAGTATAAACCCAAATTAGTTAGATTTATACGATTACATCCACAACACGAAGGAGATAATGCACTACAAAAATTATTAGAAAAAGTAAGTAGAGCACCTAAACAGAAAGAAGTACTTCTAAAATATTTTACATTACAAGCATCAAGCAAAAAAGGTATAAAAGTAAAAGACTTAATTCAAGTTGCAAACTCAACAGCAGCCGTTGTAAAAGGTCTTGTGAAAAAAGAAATATTTGAAGAATATCATTTACAGACTGATAGAATAGCATATGACGGAAAAGCAGTTGAAGAAACTTCATCCTTAAATCCTTATCAAGAAACGGCTTTAGCACAAATTAAAGAAACTTTTGAAACCAAAGATGTTTGTTTATTACATGGAGTGACTTCTTCTGGTAAAACAGAGATATACATCAAGTTAATAGAAGATGTCCTGAATCAAGGGATGCAAGTCTTGTATTTGTTACCAGAAATAGCACTTACTACTCAGTTAATATGGAGATTACAAAAGCATTTTGGAGATAGGCTAGGAGTGTATCATTCAAAATATTCTATACATGAGCGAGTAGAAGTCTGGAATAATGTTTTAAAAAATAAATCAAAAGCTCAAGTAATTATAGGAGCGCGATCAGCAATATTTTTACCATTTCAAGATTTAGGTTTAATTGTTGTAGACGAAGAGCATGAAACAACTTTTAAACAGTTTGATCCAGCACCTAGATATCATGCAAGAGATACGGCTATTGTTTTAGGAAACTTGTTTAAAGCAAAAATAGTATTAGGATCAGCTACACCAGCGATAGAAACTTATTATAATGCAAAGCGACAAAAATATGGCTTGGTGGAATTAACTAGAAGACATGGTAATGTATTGATGCCTGATATTTCTTTGGTAGATATCAAAGAAAAGTATCGTAAAAAAAGAATGAAAGGACATTTTAGCGATACGCTTTTAAAGCAAATGGAGGAGACGTTAAAAGAAGGAGATCAAGTGATCTTATTTCAAAATAGAAGAGGTTTTTCTCCAGTTACAGAATGTACAACTTGTGGTCATTCTCCTCAATGCCCTAATTGTGATGTGAGTTTGACATATCACCAATACCGTAACCAATTGAGATGTCATTATTGCGGATACCATATAGCTATGATGCAACAGTGTCACGCATGTGGTAGTACAGCATTAACGACCAAAGGTTTTGGTACAGAGCAAATCGAAAAAGAGTTATTAGAATTGTTTCCTGAGCATAAAATAGGCCGTATGGACCAGGATACTACTAGGGGTAAAAATGGACACGCAAAAATTATCACAGCATTAGAACAAGGAGAAATTGATATCTTGGTAGGAACACAAATGTTAACCAAAGGTTTGGATTTTAAAAATGTAAGTTTAGTAGGTGTTTTAAATGCAGATAATATGCTCAATTTTCCTGATTTTAGAGCTCATGAGCGTAGTTTTCAATTAATACAACAAGTAGCAGGAAGAGCAGGAAGAAGTTTAAAAAGAGGAAAAGTACTCATACAGACTTATAATCCACATCATCAAATCTTACAACAAGTATCGGTTAATGATTATCAATCGATGTATAAAGATCAAATAGAAGAAAGACATCAATATAAATACCCACCGTTTTATCGATTGATTAAGATCACTTGTAAACATAAAGATTATCAAAAAGTAAATGATGGTTCTTTATGGTTAGCCAAAAGTATGAGAAGCTTGTTTAAAGAATTTGTATTAGGTCCAGAATACCCACCAGTAGCGAGAATAAGAAATCAATACCATAAGCACATTTTAATTAAGATACCACAAGGACAATCTATTAAACAAACTAAATTAGCAATACATAAAATACTGAATAAGTTTGCTATAATAAAAGAATTCTCTGGAGTTCGTATTTTGATTAATGTAGATAATCAATAAAAAATAAGCCTCGTTTTTAAACGAGGCTTATTTTTTTGATATATTTTTAATTACTTACGTTGAAGTAATTTATGTTCTTCATAACACCCACTAATAGCATCAAGAATCTGTAAATCATTAGCAAATTTGATAAAATCTTCAGAGTAGTTACAATGCCTTAAAATCTCGTCTACATCAATACGATCAACTTTTAATAAAGCCATTAAAGCTTCTCTATCAAATTTACTTTCAAGAAGACTTTTAATCTTATCATCCTGTTTCATCTTACGTAGCTTACGTAACTCTTTTCCACGTTTACTAAACGTATTATATAAGAAATCAGCAGGATTAAAAATAGCATTTAAGGTTTTGGTTACTGCACTAGGTTGTTTGTTACCACCTTCATAACCAGTATTTAAACCAGAAATACTGTATCTGTAGTTATCATAGATCGGAATCTTTTTTGCATCGATTTCTAAGTATCCTGTAAGCGGAATTTCAGAAACGGTTACTTCTTCTAGAGCAATTCCTAATTCTGTCATTTTAATTTTAACATCTCCAAATTTTAACCAATCGTTTGTAACACGAACTTTTAAGGGTTTAAAACCTATATAGCTAAAATATAAAGTATCATTTACTTTTGCAGGGATATTAAAATCACCTTCGTTATCAGTAATAGTACCTACTACTTGACTTAGGTTAAGAATGTGTACGTTTTGTAGTTTTACATCATTTGCAGCATTCAATACCTTTCCAGAAATAACATCTTTTTGAGTAGTTTCTGAAGTGTTTTCTTGAGCAAACGAAGAAAAAGCAGTTAAAAAAAGTAATATAATTAATAAAGTTCTTTTCATGTACATATATAAGACGTATAAATTTACAGAAGTTAACATATTAAACGTATATAAACTATATTACTTTTTTATAAAAATTAATTAGTTGCGATCACTACGTCTTCTACGATCTCTTCTTTTGTTATCATTGTTTTTATGATCTCTATCACCTCTTCTTCTAGGTTTAAAATCATCACTACGACGATTTCCTTTAAAACCACCTCTATTATCTCCACGACGTCTTCCGCCACGATCTCTACGGCCTCCTGAGTTTTTAGAGATTTCTACATTAACACTTCTTCCTTCAAGTTTGAAATTCTCAAAGATAGAAAGTACTTTGTCTTGCTCTTCTGGAGCAGTGTTAAAGAAAGAGAAGTTTTCTTTTACATCAACTCTACTCACACCATCTCTACCTAGACTTAATGTTTCTTTTAAGAAGTCTTTTAAAGACATCCAATCAAAACCATCCTTTTGTCCGATATTGATAAAGTAACGAATAGATCCATTATGAGATCTTCCACCATCTTGATCATTAACAGAGTTAAGATCTTTGGCATTTTTATAATAATTATGGAAACGAGAGAACTCAACAGAGAAGAATTTTTTAATTAATTCTTCTTTTGTAAATTCTTCAAGCACTTCGTTAATAGATGGTAAATAACTATCAATTTCATGATTGATTTCCGAAGTTTTAATATCATTAGCTAAATGAAATAATTGTACTTGACATATTTCATCACCACTAGGGATTTCTTTTCTTTCGAAAGAATTTTTGATAATACGCTCAATAGATTTGATCTTGCGCACTTCACTCTTAGAAACAATAACCATAGAAGTACCGTTTTTACCAGCACGACCTGTACGACCACTACGGTGTGTATACGTTTCTATTTCGTCAGGTAATTGATAATTAATAACGTGTGTTACATCATCAACATCTATACCTCTTGCTGCAACATCAGTAGCAACAAGCATTTGTATTTGACGATTTCTAAAACTCTTCATTACCAAATCACGTTGATTCTGACTTAAATCCCCGTGTAAAGCAGCAGCATTATAACCATCTTCGATTAAATTTTCAGCAACTTTTTGAGTATCTCTTTTGGTACGACAAAAAATTACAGAAAAGATATCGGGATTAGCATCGGCTAATCTTTTTAAAGCCAAATAACGATCTCTAGAATTTACCAAGTAGTATTCATGAGAAACATTTTTTGATCCAGTGTTTTTATGTCCTACAGTAATTTCTACTGGAGTTTTCATAAAGCGTTTTGCTATAGAAGCTACTTCTCTAGGCATAGTAGCAGAGAATAACCATGTGCTTTTCTCTTCTGGAGTATGTGATAAAATGGTATTGATATCTTCATAGAATCCCATGTTTAACATTTCATCTGCTTCGTCAAGAACACAATACTCGATATTAGATATATTAACCATTTTACGGTTAATCATATCTTGCATACGACCTGGAGTAGCTACAATAATATGTGCTCCACGTTTAATATCTCTAGCTTGTTCTTGAATACTAGCTCCTCCATAAATAGCCACGGTGTGTAGGCCTTTAATGAATTTTGAATAATTTTTTAATTCATTAGCAATCTGTAAACAAAGTTCGCGAGTAGGAGATAAGATTAATCCTTGTGTAGTACGGCTATTTACATCAATCTTTTCTATCAAAGGAAAACCAAAAGCTGCGGTTTTTCCTGTACCCGTTTGCGCCAATGCTACAATATCTGTATCCTCTTCTAATAAAATCGGAATGGCCTTTGCTTGTATGTCACTGGGTTCTGTAAAGCCCATAGCATCTACGGCCTTAATTATAGCTTCTCCTAACCCTAACTCTTCAAATTTGTTCATATACTTAAAATAAAGCCGCAAAGGTACATTTTATTATGATTATACAATAATAACTGTCTATTTATTATAATGTTTCAATAAAATGTATAACTATTTGTATATGAGTGTATTATTTTTAATTGGGTTTTACAACTTCGATTTCAAATATTTTATCCCAATTTTTCCCTGTTACAAACAGTTGATTTGAATCAGATTTATAAGCAATACCATTTAAAACATCTAATTCTTCATGTTGTGTAACATGAGTGCGAAGACTTCTTAAATCAATTACAGCTTCAAGTGCTCCATTTTTAGGATTAATAATAGAGATACTTTCTTTCAATTTACTTTTATCTGTAGCTCCATTTTTAGGCCAGGTATTGGCATAGATTTTACCATTAACCCATTCTAATTCGTTGAAATTAGATTTTACACTTTTATTTGTGGTAATCTGGATAGCTCCTTTTTCGGCTAAAGTTTCAGCATCTAATAACCATATTTTATTTGAACCATCACTTTTATAGATTGTAGTACCATCATTACATAGTCCCCATCCTTGTTTACTTTGTCCATAAGAGAAGTTTCCTGTTTTTTCTAAAGAAGCCAAATCATATACAAAACCTTGTTTTGCTAACCAAGTTAGTTGATAAATCTTATTATTAAGTATAGTAATTCCTTCTGCAAAATACTGTTGAGGAACATCTTTTTTGAGTAATACTTTCCCTGTTTTATAGTCAACTTTTCTTAATGAAGAAAATCCATTTTGGCCAGTACTCTCATATAAGGTATCACCTACAAACTCTAATCCTTGTGTAAATGCTTTTTGATCATGAGGATAAGAAGCAATGATATTGAATTTATATAATTGTGGTGCTTTATTATTAAGTAAAGTGATCTTCTTATCTAATTTTTGTGATGTGTTTTCAAAGAATACTTCTATAGCTACAGTATGGTTTCCTAGTTTTTCTGTATCAAATTTTTCTGAAAAAGAAGTTGCATTTGTAGTAAGCGCTGTTTTTTTACCTTGAAAAGTATAGGTTACAGAATCGATTACTTTATTTTTTGGATTCTTTATACCGATATTTAAGGTTTCTCCTAGCTTAAATTTGGTCTGTTTATTAGGAATTTCGGCAGAAAAGAAATTTTTTTTCTTTCCTGTATTACTTCCGCATGAAATAAGTGTTAAAGATAATATAGTGAATGTTAATAATTTATGTATTTTCATGACTCAGATTTAATTTTTGAGCAAGATATTTATTTTAATTCGAGTAAAAAAATGCTTGCAGAACTAAAGAAAGGTTGTATATTTGCACCCGGCAAGTCCTACACAACTAGCTCCTGTTGAATCCTCCAGGGCGGGAACGCAGCAAAGGTAAACGGTTGTAGCGGTGTGATGTAGGTAGCTTGCCTTTTTTTATGCAATAAAGTTACCTTCTTGACTTTGAAAGTCAATACAAATCATTCCCTTTTTTAATTCATTTTTAATATTGAAAAAAGTTTAAAGTGTGTCGATTTAAATAATTGTTAATTAGTAGAATACCTTACTTATTTTGTGGTTTTTCAGAATACATAATAGAGAATAATTGATTAAACTTGTAAATACAATCTAATCTTAAAATCTTATAATCATGAAAGAAAAAATTTTCAATCTAGAAGGGGTAATCAAATTAAATAGACATGAACAAAAGCAAATCTTTGCAGGAAGGCAAAGTTGTAGAACACATCGTGACTGTATTGTAAGAGATGATAATGGACAAGTTTTAGAAGTAGGTATTTGTATGATGTATAGACCTCCATATTTTGGAGTTTGTGAATACTAAAAAGAACTAATCATAGAAAACCTATTCAGATATGAATAGGTTTTTTTCTATAAAGAAACTAAAATACTTTTAATGGATTGTTATATACCAGACATTTTGAATTATTTATTACATCTGATTTTTTATTAATATAGACTATTTGTGTTTTGATTTAGAAGCTTCTTTAATGAGATTAATACATTCTACATAGATGCTTTCAAACGGAATTTTATTTTCTGGTTGATAATCGCTTAAGCGTTTGTAAATTTCTTTTCTTACATCTTCACATTTGTTTACATAAAAATCATGACCTCCGTTATTATTATCAAATCTTTTCATCATCGCAGCTTGAAGTGGAAACACAATCATATGATCAACTTTATTCATTATTTGAGTATCACTACAGTCTTCACAAATTGATTTATATTGAGTTAAATCTCCGATATGTTTTTTTAATAATTTTGTTGTAAAAAGATGAGAGGTTTCATGATATAAAATACCTCTAATCGAATTGTTTAAAACCATAGATTCGTTTGTTTCATTTGGCTTTATATAATCATCACAATAATTTATCAAAATAAGCGCTCTTTTATTTGAATTGTAATTGTCATAGAAATCTATAGCTTTATTATTCGCATTATTAGTGAGTTCTACAAATACAACTAGTTCTAATCCGTCTTGTTTCTCTTGGTAAAAATCCATTACTTTTCCGAAAAGATTTTCTTCAGAAACTTCATTTTCAATTTTTGAAATGGCATTTTGATAATATTCTTTATTGTTCTCAAAAAACTTATGGAATCCTGACTTTTGATAAAAGTCGAGCATCAAAGGTTGTATAGAATCAAGTGTCTCTTTTTTTAAACCATAAGATTTGAGTTTTTTTTCATAAGTACTGTCAAATTCAAAATTTTCTAAGCTTTTATACATCAGCCCAATAGTCGAGAAATCAATTCCTATGTTTTCGTCTTCATATACCCATTCAATAAGAGGGTGTTTTTTAAATGGTAAAAAGTGTTCGTTAACTCTTTTTAAATAAGCTGTTTGACAAGGTCTAATATCTTCTGGTAAAACATCTTGTACTGCAAGGTTAAAAATTGTTCGAAAAAATTCTGTTCGTTCATCAATTTTAAAAACAACTTTGTTATTAATAAGGTTTTCTGTTGTTAATTCTTTATTCGGTTGTTTTTCTTTACATCCAAGAATTATTAAAGTAATTAAGATGTTGATTAGAAAAGATAGTCGTTTCATTGATATATTTTTATCATGATAGATGATACTTACTATAGAATGTTACAATAGGAGTTAATATTCTTTATTTAGGAGGCATAATCTAAAAAGATATTTATAGTTTAAATAATAGGAATTTCTTTCTCAAGTTTAGAATATGGCTAAAATTAAAACCAATAAGTAGTTCATTTTTCTAATTGAAATTAATTCTTTCTATTTCTAATCTACGTTAGATCTTTTTCCGAGCTGCCACATTAAAATTCCTCCAGTAAGGAACATCCATATAGCGTATGCTCCAGTAGGAATTCCCATTTCTATATTGTTTAATATGGTTGTAGCAATAACAATGGCAAGTGTTCCGTTTTGTATTCCGCTCTCAATAGTAATAGAAATAGCATTTCTTAAATCTAATTTAAAAAACCTTGAGGTTAAATAACCTAATCCCATTGTTAATAGATTTAATAAAAGCGTAACTAGGCCTACATCTTTCATTGCCTTACCTATTATATTTAGATTAGCGACTATTACAGCAATAAAAACAATAATAAAAATTACAGTTGAAGCAAGACGCATTGGTTTTTCCATTCGATTGGCAAAATTTGGTTTAAGCTTTCGAATAAACATACCTATAGATATAGGTATAACTGTAATGACCATTATTTGTAATATGGTATCTAATATGGGTAATTTTATTATGCTATCGGTATCAGCGCCAAAATAATCAATTGAATAAGACAAAATAAATGGAATTGTAACGATACTAACAAAACTTGTTATAGCTGTTAATGAAACCGACAAAGCAATATTTCCCCTACTAACTTGGGTTATCAAATTACTAGTAGCACCTCCTGGGCAGGCTGCCAAAATCATTAATCCAACAGCCATTATTGGGCTTAAGTTAAAGACTACGGCTAATGAAAAACCAATAATTGGTAAAAGGATAAGTTGATTGGTTAGACCAATTAAAATTGCTTTGGGATATTTTATAATTCTAGTAAAATCGGCAGGAACTAAAGTCATTCCCATCCCAAGCATAATGATAGCAAGAGATAATGGTAAAAATACTTTACTTATAATTTCGGTAGCAGTCATAGGATTATTAATTAGTCAATGTTGTTAGTTAGAGTATTGAGTAGAGTAATAAGTTACTCTATAAAAGAATGTTTCTTAAATGTTGTATACTAATATAATAGACTTTAATGAGTTCTCAAATTATTTAGTGTTACTTGTATATAAAATTTTATTTTTCTTTTTTGAAATTATGATTTATATAAGTGAAATCAGCTCTTTTGAGAGGTGTTTAGTAAGAAGATATTTCAAGAGAAAGATTTTACTTTTGAGATAGGTTTAGTTTTTTAATAAGAATTATGCATACGTTTAAAAAAAACTGATATTTGTGGTATGAGTAAGCAATCTAAATCAGAAGTAGTTTTAATAACAGGAGGTTCTTCGGGAATAGGAAAATCTATAGGAGAATATTTATTACAGCACGGGTATATCGTTTATGGTACCAGTCGTAATCCAGATCGCTATAGTGATTCGATCATCCCTTTGATAGCGTTAGATGTTACTAAGGTAGCAAGTATAAATAATGCTATAGCAACTATTAAAGAAAAAGAAGGAAGATTAGATATTCTAATTAATAATGCAGGTGCTGGAATTACAGGACCTATAGAAGAAATACCTGAAGAAGAAATTCAGAAAAATTTTGATACTAATTATTTTGGTCCGCTTAACGTTATTAAAAGCGCATTGCCTTTAATGAGATCTCAAAAAAAAGGACTTATCATTAATATTACTTCTATAGCAGGATATATGGGATTACCATATAGAGGGATTTATAGTGCTTCTAAGGCAGCTTTGGAGATTACCACAGAAGCATGGCGTATGGAGTTAAAGCCTTTTAATATAGAAATGACTAATGTAGCTCCTGGAGATTTTGCTACCAATATAGCAGCAGGAAGATTTCATGCACCGATTATAAAAGACTCGCCATATGAAGAAGTCTATGGGAATACTTTAGAATTAATGGATGAACATGTAGATGCAGGAAAAGATCCTTTAGAGATGGCAAAAGCAGTACTAGCTATTATTAAAAGACCTAAGCCTAAAGTTCATTATAAAGTAGGAGAATTTATGCAGAAGTTTTCTATTGTATTAAAAAGAATACTTCCGGATAAAATGTATGAGAAATTATTAATGAATCATTATAAGTTGTAATTTTGAACTTTCAAAAAAGAACAAAAAATAGTATTTAATATATAAACAGAGCACTATGAAATTTTTTATAGATACCGCAAATCTTGATCAAATCAAAGAAGCCCAAGATTTAGGAGTATTAGATGGAGTTACAACAAACCCATCTTTAATGGCCAAAGAGGGAATTACTGGAAGAGAAAATATCTTGAATCACTATAAAAAAATCTGTGAAATAGCTACAGGAGATGTTAGTGCAGAGGTAATTGCTACAGATTATGAAGGAATGATCAAAGAAGGAGAAGAGTTGGCGGCACTTCATGAGCGTATTGTAGTTAAGATACCAATGATCAAAGATGGAGTGAAAGCAATTAAATACTTTAGTGATAAAGGAATCAAAACAAACTGTACCTTAGTATTTTCTGCAGGACAAGCGTTATTAGCTGCCAAAGCAGGAGCGACTTATGTATCTCCATTTATAGGAAGGTTAGATGATATCTCTACTGATGGTCTAAACCTTATTGCAGAGATAAGATTGATTTATGATAACTATAATTTTGAAACTGAAATTTTAGCAGCATCTGTACGTCATACTATGCACGTATTAGAATGTGCAAAAATCGGTTCTGATGTAATGACTGGACCATTATCATCTATAGAAGGTTTATTAAAACACCCTCTTACTGATATAGGATTAGAAAAATTCTTGGCAGATTACAAAAAAGGAAATAGCTAAGAATATTTTAGAAATAAAATAATTAAAGAGACCGAAAATAATTGATATTATTCTCGGTCTCTTTTTTAATATATGCTTGTATATTATTATATAATGAGTAAATTCTTTAATAGTTAAGCTAATGATAGGGCTATTTCTATCATTGGCTTAAAAGAAGATTCACGTTCTTGAGCTGTAGTTTGTTCACCAGTAACTAATGAATCTGAAATAGTAAGAATACTTAAAGCATTTACATTGTGTTTTGCTGCAATAGAATACAGTCCAGCTGTTTCCATTTCAACACACAAGACTCCCATAGCACTCCATTTTTTATAATTTTCAAACTGATCTTCATAAAATACATCTGCAGACAAAACGTTTCCAGCTTTTATAGCAATGTCATTTTTTTGTGCGTATTGTAATGCTTTTTGAAATAGCTCAAAATTTGCAGTAGGGGCATAATAAGCGTTAGGAAAACGGTTACTATTAATACTCGAAGTAGTAGACGCAGCCATGGCGATAACAATATCTCTTAATGTTACTTCTTGTTGATAGGATCCTGCCGAACCTACTCTAATCAAATTTTTGACTCCATATTGTGTAATCAATTCATGACAATAGATAAGTGTAGAGGGAATTCCCATTCCTGTTCCTTGTACAGAAATACGTTTACCTTGATATGTTCCTGTATATCCATACATTCCTCTTACCGTATTGTAACATTCGGATTGCTCTAGAAAAGTTTCTGCAATCCATTTGGCACGCATGGGATCGCCTGGGAGTAAAACTGTTTCGGCAATAGTCCCTTGTTTTGCATTGATATGTAAACTCATGACTAACTATTTTTAACTATAGAAATACCAGAGGAGGTACCAATACGAGATACACCTAATGAAATATAACTGTTAGCCGTATCGGTATCTCTAATTCCTCCTGAAGCTTTGATCTGTAGGGCATCTTTTACTTCACTCTTCATCAGGGCAATATCCTCTGGGGTGGCGCCACCTGTACCAAAACCTGTTGAGGTTTTTATAAAATCTGCACCAGCTTCAAGAGCAGCATTACTAGCTATGCGTTTCTCTTGATCGGTGAGATAGCAATTTTCTAAGATTACTTTTAAGGTATGATGACCAATTACTTTTTTTATAGCTTTAATTTCATCTGTGATAGCTTGTATTTCTTCAGATTTTAAGAGTCCAATATTGATAACCATATC
The DNA here is from genome assembly GCA_947387485.1 of Aquimarina rhabdastrellae. Lineage (GTDB taxonomy): Bacteria > Bacteroidota > Bacteroidia > Flavobacteriales > Flavobacteriaceae > Aquimarina. Next base: position 1,099 of record CANDNT010000017.1, on the reverse strand, counting down.
GATCTCTGTAGCTCCATTTTCTATAGCATCTTGTGCTTCAAAAACTTTTGATGCTGTAGTATTTGCTCCAAGAGGAAATCCTACAACAGCAGCTACTTTTATATCGGTATCTTTTAATTCGTTTACAGCAAGAGTTACATAAGCGCCATTGACACAAACAGCATAAAAATTATAAGTTTTAGCTTCTTTACACAAGTTTTTTATGTCTTGTACAGTGGCTGTAGCTTTGAGTATAGTATGATCGATATAAGTTGAAAGATTCATAGATGAAATTTAAGCGATGGCAATATTAGGCTAACTAGCAAGTGAAAACTATGATAATAATCATTTTTTTGATGAAAAAAATATGATATTAACTATAGAGTCTATTTAATTTAATGATAATATGACGCATCAATTAGTACGTAAACAAAGATATTGAAAAGGAGAAATTTTGTCAGCTAATAAGACTAGAAAATAATATTAAAGTGATTCTAATTTTACTATTTCTAATTGATAATCGTATTGTAAATCTTCATGTAATTTGGTAACCTTTTTTTGTATGGCTAATAACTCTCTATGATATAAGTTTTTTAATATGGTACTCTTTTTTATAGAGGGAGAAAAATGTTTAAGTTTTGTACAAAAATATAAGAGTAATTCAACTTCGGTTTCTTTTTGCTTAGAATAGCGAATGTAGGTTTTAAGCCGTCTTAGAATTTTACGAATACTTTTCTTTATAAAATAGAAAGATTGAGTGTTGATCTCTTCAAATAAAAGATCTATTTCTTCTTTTACTGATTGGATATATCCTTCTTCATGATCAGATTCAAAAAGTAAATATGTAAGTAACTCTTTATTTTCTTTTTTAAATTTTGATAAGTGTAAACATAATTCAACTAATTCACTTTGTGATCGTTGATTAAGTTCTGTTTTGATTTCTTTTACAGATAGCGCTTTCATAGATAAAACGAAAATACTAAATACCCGTGGTGCATTTGAAGAAAGTTGTGCAAACTACTAAATAGCAGTAAATTGAAGTAACGACACTTTAATTTATATGCACAACTTTAGCGCAAATTTCGAGAAAATAATGGGTGTTTTGAAAAAATTGGAGGTA
>CANDNT010000016.1 GCA_947387485.1 Aquimarina rhabdastrellae | reverse complement strand
CCATTCCGAACAGAGAAGTTAAGCCCGATAGCGCCGATGGTACTGCGATCGTGGGAGAGTAGGTCGCCGCCTTTTTTGAACCCTTCACAACATTTGTGAAGGGTTTTTTTGTTTTATAAATATTTGGGTTTGGAATAAGATAATACTTCATAGAAAGAATCTCAAACAAGAAGAATAAAATAAGCTTATTTAAGCCAATAACTACACTCAAGCATACTTCTGCCTCAGCTTATTTATAAAAGGTTAAATAAGATACTTTTTAATAGTTAGAATATTCATTGATTTAAGGCATAGTTTATGCTAAGACATTTTGGAATAATATTAAAAAAGAAACAAGAGTATATGAAAAAGATAGCATTAGGTTTTTTATTATGTTTAATAATTGTAGGATGTAAAAAACATGAAGAAAAGATGCCTGTTATTGAGAAAAAAGAAGATATCCTTATTGATAGGGGTATAGTTCAAGATTCGTTGGCGTTATTAAAGAAACTACATGTTGATGATTTTGAGACTTTAGAAGATTTAAAAATAAAATCTTCGTTAGAAATGAATCTTTATGGAAGTGATGAACCGATTGTATTTATAGAAACAAATTTTACATCCAACTCATTGATTGACTATGCTGGAAAAAAATATTTTGCTTTAGACAAATCTGATAAAGTTATTCTTGAAGTTTTGGGTAATGAATATTCTTTAGAAACTATATTCTCAAATCAAAAACCTTTTTTGGTAGTAACTGAAATAACAGTTAAAAATAATGGAATTCATCATTTTTATGGTTTAGAAAAAGGAAATCTTAAAGATTATTTGGATACTAAAGGATGGTCAATTCAGACTATAGGAAGAAAAGATGCACATCATGATTATGAACCTAATGTATTGCCTTTAACTTTTGAAGATACTGATGAGGATGGAATGATAGAAGCAGTTTTTACAGGTCATACGATTAATACGTTTTCTAAAAAGATGGCATCTATCCAATTGATCTTTGAATATGATAGCATAGCGAAAGAATTCAAATTACAGTAAAGACTTAGTTTAGAATCGTTAAAAGCATTGTTATAAAATTAAACACATTCTAATTACCCCAAATACGATCCCATAGAATAGTAACTAATTGCTTTGCTTGTTTTCTGTTTTTTGGGATTTCAGTTACTATGATATCGTCATTACTTTGGATTAGGCTATAGCTAAAAGCAAAAGTAGTTGTATTCGTGTTTGAAGGAAGTATCCCGAATCGAAGATCATTAAAGGTTAAAGTATCGTTGTTTTTTGATATAGTAAACCAATTATTACTGATGTTTTTTAATCGTTTGATTTTATCGTTATAAGCTAATTCTCCTAATAAATGATGATTTTTAGGATAACTTTTGAATAGAATAGGTTGTGTATCAAAAATAGAATAGTCACCTATAAGATATGCATTTTTTGTATCGATATTTGCGGTCCAAAGAAAACTATTGAAAGGAGTTGGTTTAGTTTCGATTGCTGAATAATCGATTTTTTGTGTATTTAGAGCTTCTTTAAATTTAAAATAAGTATATCCTTTCAAACCAATAGTGATAAGCATATAAATGCTACTTATAATTAATCCTAAATGATTGTAGTTTGTTCTCTTTTGAGTACCTTTTTTACTAAAAAAAGCTAAAAGAAGAAAAATTAGAAAAGGTAGAGTGTATAAAGGATCTATGACAAAAATATTTTTATATGCAATTCTAAGATCAAAAGGCCAGAATAATTGAGTTCCCCATGTGGTATGTGCATCTAATAGGGGATGAGTAACAAATCCCCAAAACATAAGCCAAGACCAATCTTTTATCGAAGCTACATTCTTATGTTCAATTTTATGTATAAGCCAACCAAAAATGGAAGCGAAACAAATACTAAAAATCAAGGAATGAGTAAAGCCTCTGTGTAATTCTATGGCTGTAACAGTATCTGTAAAATGACTAGCAAAAGTATCAAAGTCAGGGATGGTACCAGCAATAGCGCCATAGAGCATAGCTTTATTACCTACTTTTTTTCCTAACACTGCTTCACCTACAGCTGCTCCTAATACAATTTGAGTTAACGAATCCATAAAACATTATATAATAGAATACAATGTTACATAAAAAAGCTCCAATGTAAAACTACATTGGAGCGAAAGGGTTTAAGCAGTAACTGCTAAAGAAACCCCAAAAGGATCTTCTATGCTGTGTGCAGGTTGTGTGAACCATTGAGGACCGTTTTCTGTCATATAGATATGATCTTCGAGACGTATACCAAATTGATCAGGAACACAAATCATAGGTTCATTACTAAAACACATCCCTGAAGCTAATAAGGTTTGTTCATTTCTTACAATATAAGGCCATTCATGAATATCCAAACCTATACCGTGACCAGTACGATGTGGTAAACCAGGTAAGGTATAGTCTGGTCCTAAACCACTAGCTTCTAGTGTGACTCTAGAAGCATTATCGATTACAGCGCAAGCTTGACCTAATTTTGCCGCATTGAACGCTGCTAATTGTGTTTCTTTCTCAAGATTCCATATAGTACGTTGTTTCTCGTTTGCTTCACCATAAACATAGGTACGTGTGATATCTGATATGTAATCATGTAGGACACAACCAGTGTCTATTAAGACAATATCATTTTCGGCTAAATTTTTTGGTGATTTTACACCATGAGGAAAAGAGGAGTCTACACCAAAAAGAACAATACAAAAATAGGAACCTGTAGGGATACCATATTTAATATGAGCTTTGTGTATAAAATCAACTACCTCTTTGGCACTAATACCTGGATATAAAATTCGTGCAGCAGCTTTTTGCACTTCTAATGTGATATTCATAGCTGCTTGAATGATTGCTATTTCATTTTTAGACTTAATCATTCTGCATCCAGCAGTAATAGGTTTTGCGTTTATTAACGTATAAGAAGAGGTTACTTGTTGAATACCATCAGAGATAAAGAATGGTGTAGCTTCATCGATTGCAATAGTACCTTGCGTTATATTATTTTTCTTGAGAATCTCAATGACTAATGCATAAGGACTTTCATGTTCTTCCCAACAATGTACAGTTCCTTCAAGTAACATAAAATCATAAATAGTACCCTTCTCAAATTGAGGTGCGATATAGTGAATTTCGCCATTAGGCAAAATAAGTGCACCAACTAAACGTTCACTGGCATTCCATTTTAGACCAGTAAAATAAAAAAGATTAGTACCAGCATTAACATAAAGTGCTTGAAAACTGTGTTTGTTTAATAAAGTAGCGGCTTTGGCTATACGAGATTTAAATTCATCTTTTTGTATAGGTTGAGCGAGATGAGCAAGAGGTTGTATAGCATCTAACTCTTGTTGAATAGTTGAACCTCCAATTCCATATGTTTTCATGGTGAGAATATTATTTTAAGAATGCATTAATTGTTCTATTTCATCAATCTCAATAGGCATTTGAGCGGTAAGATTAATGTTTCCAGTAGCAGTGATAAGGTAATCATTTTCTAGACGACAACCGATACCTTCTTCTGGAATATAAATTCCAGGTTCACAGGTAAAGACCATTCCTTCTTCTATTGTTCTAGAATACAGTCCTACATCATGAACATCTAAGCCTAAATGATGTGCAGTACCATGCATAAAGTATTTTTTATATAAAGGCTTGTTGGGATCTTGATTAGCAATGGCATGAGCATCTAATAATCCCAATTGAATTAATTGTTCTTCAACCAAAGAAGCCATTTGTTTTTCATATTCGGCATGAATAGTTCCTGGTTTTAATAATTTCGAACCTTCTTTTAAGCAATGTAAAACAGCTGTATAGACTTCTTTTTGGCGAGTAGAAAATTTTCCGTTTACAGGAATGCAACGTGTTGTATCACTATTATAATTAGCATAACATACTCCAAAATCTATTAGAATCATATCTCCATCTTTACAGCTATTATGATTGGTATTATAGTGTAAAGCACATGCATTGGCACCAGAAGCTATGATAGGTTTAAAAGCATGTCGAGTACCTCCATTTTTTATCAACTCATAAGTTAATTCGGATTCAAGTTCATATTCCATACAATCAGGACGTACATTTTTTAGTAATCTATGAAATCCTTTTATACTTATATCTGCTGCTTTTTGAAGGAGTTTAACTTCTTCTTCGGATTTGATAGGGCGTAATTGACGAGTGATTTTTGCAACTCTATGGTATTGATGAAGTGGATATTTTTCTTTAAACCATTGTATGTAGCGATCTTGTTGTGTTTGCTGGTTATATGTAACACGTTTAATATGCTCGTTATGTCCCAAATAAAAACCATCAGCTTCAAAAGCCATAAGTTGTACAATCTTTTCAAAATCATGAATCCATTCGACTCTTTGGATACCTGAAATGGCAGAAGCTTGTTCTTTGGTTAATTTATCACCTTCCCATATTTTAATATGCTCATTGGTTTCTTTAATAAAGAGAATTTCGCGATTTTCAGTTTTATAAGCATCAGGATATACTAATAATAAGGTGTCTTCTTGATCAATTCCTGAAAGGTAAAATAGATCATTGTTTTGTGCGAATCCCATAACATCATCTGCATTGGTATGTTTAATATCATTTGATGATAAAACAGCAATGGTGTTAGAAATCATTAAGTTACTAAAGTTAATTCGGTTTTTTATGAATAAATTATTGGGTATTGTATCGTATCTCATATGTTGAATTTCGTGAAATTTGATGAAGAAAAGTAAAAAAAAATGTTAACTAACTGTAATAATGATAATAAAATATAGATAATGGATAAGATGTTGGCAAGAAAAGCCGTAAAGGGTGCATAATTTTGAAACACACACAAATCGTAAAAATTATTAAAATGAAATTACCCCAACATCTAGCAACGCTATTGCTATTAGGCAGTACCGTATTGTATGGGCAAAACCCATGTAAAACAACAGAGGCAATGAAAACTCATTGGGAACAATCTCCAGAGGCTTATGAAGAGTATTTAGAATTCAACAAATTCACAGAGGAATTTATTAAAGATGAAGCAAATCTTAGGCAATCTAGAAATGCTACGTACACAATTCCGATCGTATTCCATGTCTATGGAACTTCGCAAAATGGAACAACGGTAGATTACAATACTATCGTTAACTCACTTAATCAAGTAAACGAAGAGTTTCAAGGATTAAATGCAGATTTTAATACAGTTGATGCACTTTTTGATCCAATTAAAGCATCATTGGATATCGAGTTTAAATTGGCGACAATTGATCCAGATGGAAATGCTACTAATGGAGTTGTATTTCACCAACCAAGAGGAGGGTATGGAAACAATGACGGAGGTACAAGATCTCTAATCGCTCAAGATGCTTGGGATAACTATAAGTATATGAATGTTTATATCCAGGCAGATTTATATAATGATGGAACAACAACAAACTCTGGAGTAGCGTGGTATCCTAATACTACAGATTCAAATGCAGATGTAGCACGTATTGTATATAATGGACAATATTTAACAGGAAATACATCAGAAGAATTTGCATCAGTTTTAACGCATGAATTTGGACACTGGGTTAACTTGATTCACACACATGATGGTGGATGTAACGGAACAGATCAAGTAAGCGATACACCTCAAGAAAATACTGCTGGAGGTCCTGGATGTGCACGTTCTCGTAACTGTTTTAACCAATATATTAACCATGAAAACTATATGGGATATAATGGGGCATCTGGATGTTATAAGATGTTTACTCAAGGTCAAATAGATAGAGTTTTAGCGGCATTACAACACCCTTCAAGAAAACCATTATGGCAAACAAGTAACTTAGAAGATACAGGAACAGATGGAGGTGCTTCTATAGCAATCGAGTCACCTAATGTATTAGAAGCTATAGCAAATGACGGAAGTATAGAAGGATCGTCTTCTATAGTTACATTAAACACAACTTTTAATGTAACAGGGACATTAACAGAAGGAACTCATTATACAACAAGTCTTCCTAATGGATTAGGCGTTCAAATTGTAGTAAGTGGAGATGGATCTAGTGCTACAATAAATTATACAGGTAATGCAACAAATCACGGAGAAAGTAATAGTACACAAGGATCAATTACATTTGATTCAAGTGTAGTAAGTTCTAACTCTTTAACTGTAGGGATTAATTTTGAGTTTTCTGACCCGTATCAAATTATTTATGTAGACAACAATGATTTACAGGTAACATCATCAAATGTATGGGAGCCTTTTACAGATGCAGATATACCATCATTAGGTGGAGGAACGAACTATGGAGGGTTATTCTATAATGCATCAGGACATCCTAGTGGGCAACCTGTATTACAATTTGAAACCTATACAGAGGCGATGGTAACTACTGGTGGAAACTCTAGAAATGTGGCCGTATTACCAGAAAACACAGCAATTAACAGTTCAAGTAATTGGGTAGATGGTGGACCTTATCCAGATTTACATGATATTAGTACAAATAGTTATAGTGCATGGAATGGGCAAACAGCTTATGCAGGATTTAGATTTACAAAAGGAACTAGAGAATATTATGGATGGTTCCAGTTTCAGGTAAATGCTCAAGGTAATGCATATACTTTATTAGATTATGCATATAGTACTGAGCCTTTTGGAGAAATTATGACAGGACAACAAGTATTATCAAATCGTGATTTTGAAACAAATCCAGCTGCTAAAATTGGAGTTTATCCTAATCCTTTTGAAGAAGAAATTACAGTGAACCTTCCACAGTCAGAAAATGGAAAAATCACTATAGAGATATATAATATTTTAGGAGCAAAAGTCTATGTAGAAGAGAATATAACTGAACAACAAATAAAGATAACAAATGCCTTAAGAACTTCTGGAGTATATTTTATGAAAGTTCTCGACCAAAATAAAGAAATAGGTATCAAAAAAATTATAAAGAAATAATATTAGATTTTGTATTGAGTTTACTGAAGTTTAAAGGGAAAATAGCTTTTAAATAAAGTTTTAGGCTCCATAATATAAAACTCTAATGATGATATATTTAGGTGTACCCTTTCAGTAAAAACGTACTCAACTAATATTAGAAGATTAAGTTAAGTTGATTTGTTTTTATTAAAAAAATTATTTTTTAAACCAGAAGCTAAACTTCTGGTTTTTTTATGTTTATATGTTTTGTTTGTTAATGATTATTTTTTAACATAAAAACTAATTTATTGATAATATTGTATGTGTATGGGATAAAATGTTAAGGATTTTAATTCTTTTTAACAGTTAAATTTGAATACACACAAATCTTAACTGAATTATGAAGTACAACTTATTTTTAATCGTCGTGCTTATTTCGGGCTTTATTAGGGGGCAACAAGAAATGGGCTGTAAGACCGATCAGGTCATGAAAGAATACTGGGAAGAACACCCAGAAGCGTATCAAGAATTTATTGAGTTTAATGAGTTTAGCACAAGATTTGCAGAGCAGAGAAGACTACAAGGAGAAAAAAATGCTGATAAGTATATAATCCCTGTAGTCTTTCATGTTTATGGGAATGTGCAAAACGGAGCTTCAATTAGCGTAAATACAATAGAAAATTCTGTAGATCAGGTAAATGAAGAGTTTCAAGGATTAAATGCAGATTTTAATACTGTAGATGCGCTGTTTGATGGTATAAAATCTTCTTTGAATATTGAATTTAAATTGGCAAAGATTGATCCAGATGGTAATGCAACAAATGGAGTTGTTTTTCATCCGTTTAGAGGAGGATATGGGAATAATGATGGTGGAACAAGAGCTTTGATTGCTCAAGATGCATGGGATAACTATAAATATATGAATGTTTATATCCAAGCTGATTTATATAATGATGGTAGTACGACTAGCTCGGGTGTTGCTTGGTATCCAAGTGTAACAGATTCTAATGCTAATGTGGCTCGTATTGTTTATAATGGACAATATTTAACGGGAAATACTTCACAAGAGTTTGCTTCGGTATTGACACATGAGTTTGGGCACTGGGTAAATTTAGTACATACACATGATGGAGGATGTGGTGGAACCGATTTTGTAAGTGATACACCACAAGAAGATACAGCAGGAGGAGCTGGATGTGTGAGATCTCGTAATTGTTTAAACGAAGAGATCAATTATGAAAATTATATGGGATATAATGGAGCAAGTGGATGTTATAAAATGTTTACGCAGGGACAAATAGATAGAGTTTTGGCTGCTTTAGAACATCCATCAAGAAAACCATTATGGCAACCAGGTAATTTAATTGATACAGGAACAGATGATGGAGCTGCTGCTATTTCTATAGATGGATCAGATTTGATAGAAGATATCGCAAATGATGGTAGTATAGAAGGAACATCTGTAATATCTGCTTTTAATACTACATTTAAAGTAACAGGAACATTAACAGAAGGAGTTCATTACACGACAAACTTTCCTAATGGATTAGGAGCTACTATTGTGGTGAGTGCAGATGGTGAATCAGCTATGGTTACTTATACAGGAAATGCGACTTCACATATTGCAAATGACAGTACAGAAGGAAATATCACGTTCACAAATGAAGCTATAGAAGCAAGTTCTAATGTGATATTACTTAATTTTGAATTTTCAGACCCATATCAAATTATATATGTAAATAATCCAAACTTGACAGTTGATGCTGCAAATGCATGGGAGCCTTTTACAGATGAGAATATTCCATCACTAGGAGGAGGAACAAATTATGGAGGATTATTTTATCATGCATCAGGGCATCCAAGTGGTCAACCAGCATTACAATTTGAAACATATACAGCTGCAATGGTAACGACAGGAAATAGTTCTCTTAATGTAGCAGTATTACCATTAAATACACCAATTAATACAGCAAGTAATTGGGTAGATGGAGGAGCATATCCAGATTTACACGATATCAGTACGGTTAATTATACGACATGGAATGGACAAACGTCTTATGCAGGATTTAGATTTAAAAAAGGAGATAGAGAATTTTATGGATGGTTACATTTTCAGGTAAATGCTGATGGTAGTGAATATACTTTATTAGATTATGCATATAATACAGAACCTTTTGGAGAAATATTAGCAGGACAAAGACAAACTACAGATCCGCAATTATCAGTACAATCTCCAACGGTAACAGAAGCGGCTTCAAATAATGGGGCACTTGAGGGTAATTCTGTAATAGAAGCATATAATACAACTTTTAATGTAACGGGGGTATTGACAGAAGGTACACATTATACTACGAATGTTCCATCTGGTATAGGAGTGAGTATCGAAGTAAATGGAGATGGAACAATAGCTACAGTAACATATTCAGGTAATGCAGCTTCTCATACGGCAAGTGATAGCGTAACTGGAACGATAACATTTACAGGTCAAGCGGTAACAGTTGATGATCCTACAGTATCGATTACTTATGAGTTTATAGATCCATACCAAATAATTTATGTGAATAATACAGACTTAACAGTAAATTCATCAAATGCATGGGAACCTTTTACCGATGAGAATATCCCATCGTTAGGAGGAGGAACAAATTATGGAGGATTATTTTACCATGCGTCAGGACATCCAAGTGGTCAACCAGCATTACAATTTGAGACCTATACAGAAGCTATGGTAACTACAGGAGGAAGTTCTCTTAATGTAGCAGTATTACCGTTAAACACTCCAATTAATACAGCAAGTAATTGGGTAGATGGAGGAGCATATCCAGATTTACATGATATTAGTACCAATAGTTATAGCGCATGGAATGGACAAATAGCATATGCTGGATTTAGGTTTAAGAAAAATAACAAAGAGTTTTATGGATGGTTACGTTTTCAGGTAAGTAACTCAGGAAGTTCTTATACGTTACTAGATTATGCTTATACAACTGAACCATATGGAACAATTTTAGCAGGACAAACAGAGATCATAGATAATGGAGATACAGAAGCTCCTACAGCACCGCAAAATTTGGTAGCATCTGGTACGACAACAACGACAACAAACTTATCATGGGATGCAGCAACAGATAATGTAGGAGTAGTAGCTTATGATGTGTATCAAGGAAATACTATTATACAAACAGTTAGTACTACACAAACAGAAGTAACAGGTTTAACAGCAGAAACACAATACTCTTTTTATGTAAAAGCAAAAGATGAAGCAGGTAATATTTCTGAGGCTAGTAATACCGTTACAATTACTACAATGAGTGAACAAGAGTACTGTACCTTATCAGGGAACTATCAAACATACGAATGGATAGCAGGAGTAAATATAGGAGGTGTTAATAATGTAAGTGAAGGTGCTCCATATACTTTTTATAGCGATCAAGTAGTTACATTAACTCCAGGAGGAAATGAGGACTTTATATTAACTCCAGGCTTTAGACAAAATGAGCATTATACAGAGAATTGGAATGTATGGATAGATTATAATAGCGATGGAGATTTTGAAGATGCAGGAGAGTTAGTTTTCAGTAGAAGTGACTCAAGAGCAGTTACAGGAACGATAACAGTACCATCTGATGCTTCAGGAAATACTAGAATGCGTATTGCAATCAATTATGGATCTCAAATTAGTAGTTGTGGAGTATTCGATTCTGGAGAAGTAGAAGATTATCCTGTAAGTTTTGGTGGAAACACAGATACAGAAGCTCCTACAACACCACAAAATTTAGTGGCATCTGGTACAACAACGACGACAACAAGCTTGTCATGGGATGCTTCTGTAGATAATATAGGAGTAGAAGGATATGAAATTTATCAAGATGATACTCTAGTAACAACTGTAACAACAACATCTCATGAGATAGCTGGACTTACAGCTAATACTACATATACATTTTATGTAAAAGCAAAAGATGCAGCTGGAAACACTTCTGGAAATAGTAATAGTATTACAGTAACAACTTTAGAAGAAACTATAGCAGATTATTGTGATACTCATACTACAGATGCACTAGATTATTATTATATCGAAAATGTAAGTTTAGGAGCTATAAATAATTCTTCAGTTTTGGCAAATGCAAATGGATATAGTGATTACACAAGTCAGACAACAACCTTAACTCCAGGAACAAGTGAGAGTATGTCTGTGACTATTTCTACTACTTGGGAGCAGAATAAGGTATATGCTTTTATCGACTGGAATAAAGATGGAGATTTTGAAGATGCAGGGGAACTAGTATTTAATACAACGGCTGAAGGAGGAACTCAGACAATAAATGTACCGCTTAATGCAGTAGCAGGCACAACTGTAATGAGAGTAAGAGTATCGTATTATTTTGCAGAACCAGAACCATGTGAGATAGCATATACAGGAGAAACTGAAGATTATAGTATTACTATAGGAAATAGTGTTGCAGGACCAGATGGAGAAAATACTATAGCACTTGAAGATGATAGCTTTAAGATTTATCCTAATCCAGTTCAAGATCGAGGAATACTTCATGTAGCTTATAAAGGAGCTACAATGAATTCATACAGAATTTATAATATGATAGGTCAAACAGTAAAAGAAGGAAAGTTTACTGAGCAAGTTGATGTATCTCAACTAGAAGGAGGTATGTATCTTATTGAATTGATAGGATCATCATCAAAAATTAATACTCGCTTTATCAAGCGATAACCCATAACTAAACCAACCATAAAACCCGAAAGTATATGCTTTCGGGTTTTTTTATATCAAAAAAGTACAGATTTATATTCCCAAACTTTTGAACAATAGAGAAAAATAAAAACTATAGAAACAATAAACTTAATTAAAGTGCCTGTCAAAAATCCTATAAAAGAACCAAAGGCAGCTTTTAATGCCTTTGTAGCATCATTATCTTTTAAAAGCTCACCTACAAAAGCACCTACAAATGGACCAATAATGATTCCTAAAGGTCCCAAGAAGAAAATACCAATAAGTAATCCTACAGAACTACCAATCATCCCATATTTTGTACCTCCAAACTTTTTGGTACCCATAGCAGGAACTATATAATCCAAAAACCAAACTAGTATAGCTATAGCTAAAGTAATACCTAAAAACGTCCAGTTTTGAGGAATTACTTTACAAAAATGAAGTAATAGTAAGCCTACCCATGAGGTTAAAGGTCCAGGCAATACAGGTAAAAAGCTACCTACAATTCCTAATAGACAACAGAGAAAACCTATGATTGTCAATGTAATATCCATATATGATTTTTGATGATATGACGTTTGAAAAGGTATTTTGTTACAATTTTTTAACTAAAAAATTAGTTTAAACTAAAAATATAGTTATATTTGAAGTGTAATAACTAAAAAATTAGTTGATTTATGAAACAATTGACAAAAGCTGAAGAAGAAATAATGCAACTATTATGGCAGTTAAGTGAGGCAAATGTTAATGCTTTGATAGAAGAAATGAAAGAGCCAAAACCTGCATACAATACAGTATCAACAATTATTAGAATATTAGAAAATAAAGGTTTTGTATCACATAGAAAAAAGGGGAAAGGATATATCTATTTTCCTATAATATCTAAAGAAGAGTACAGTGGGCAATCATTAAACAAATTGATGAATGGTTATTTTAATGGATCCTTTAGCAACCTGGTTTCATTTTTTGTGAAGAAAAATGATATGAGTGTGAATGATTTACAAGAGATACTAAAGAATATAGATAACGAAGAAAAAGAATAATTATGTGGTATTATTTAATTCAAGTAGTATTATTTCAAGCCGTTTTTTTAATGGTTTACGAAGTGATCTTAAAGAAAGAGAAATCGTTTCATTTGAATAGAATATACTTAATGAGTGCATTAATGATTTCATTTATTATACCGCTTATTTCGATTCCAAAATTTGAAACACTTATAGCCGAGTCAAGTATAACGCTTCCTGAATTGATAATTAATTCTCAAAATGATAAAGTAATAGCAAATCAAGATTTTGGATATAATATATGGATGATCATATATGGAATTGTTGCAGGAGTGGTCTTATTGAGATTTATAAGAAAGGCACTTGTTTTAAGGAAGTTATTTTCGGCTAATAAAAACAAGACCAATAAAAACAAGACATATAAAATAGTAGATCTACAAAATAGTAGAAAAGCATTTTCTTTCTGGAAAACAATATTTATAGGAGATCAAATATCTGAAGAAGAAAGAACACAAATAATCCTTCATGAAGAGATACATATAAAAGAACGACATTCTCTAGATATTATGGGATTAGAGATGCTTAAAATTATCTGTTGGTTTAACCCATTGATTTATGCGTATCAAAAAAGAATTGTATTGATTCATGAATATATAGCAGATGAACATACAGTTAATAGTATAGACAAAAGACAGTATATACAACACTTATTGAATGCAACTTTTAATACACAAGACGTTCAATTTGTAAATTATTTTTTTAATGAATCGTTAACTAAAAACAGAATCCTTATGTTACAAAAAACAGTACAAACAAAAGCAAAATGGAAGTATGCAATTACATTACCTATGTTGATAGGAATGTTAATCATATCTTCTTGTTTAAACGAAATTTCGGCACAGACTACAGAGAAAGTAGAAATAGAGGAAATTACTGATATAAAAGATATTCCTTTTGCAAAAATTGATCTACCGCCACGCACAGAAGCTTGTAAAGAAAGCACAGATAGTAAAGTAATAAGAAAATGTTTTTCTAAGGAAATACAAAAATTTGTAAATCAAAACTTTAATACCAAAGGTGTAGAGCAATATGCAAAACCTGGAGTTAATCGTATTTATGTGAGATTTAAAATAAATAAATCAGGAGATATTGTAGAGATCGAATCACGAGGACCATCAAAAGAATTAGAAAATGAAGCAAAAAGAGTAATATCTACTTTTCCTAGAGTAATCCCAGGAGAGCAAAAAGGAAAAAAAGTAAATGTATTGTATTCATTACCTATTGCTTTTCAGGTAAATGCTGATAAGAAAAGCTAAGAATTAAATTTAAAAAATATTCATCATCAAATATATACTGTTTTTTTAGTATATATTCAATCAATAAAGCCGGGGTTTTGCCTTCGGTTTTGGTTGTTTAATATCTTCACTAATTATAAGGATTTTAATTTTAACGGTTGTAGTATTAAAAAAGCTTGTATAATAAGTATATAGTATCAAATAAAAACATATAATCTGTAGATGCCAATCAAAGACGCAATATCACTATACTCTGAAAAAAAATATGTAGTTTAGCAACCTAAATTTACTGTATCATGAGTGGTAAACATTGGGGTATAGGGCTTGTCGTATTGGCATTGTATTCTTGCGATTATTTGGGATTTAAAACACAACAACCTGTAGAGGTTGATAATTCCCCTATACAACTTAATGAGGTAAGACCACCATTGTTTAAGAAATGCGAAACACTAAGCGAAGAAGAGTTGAGAGAGTGTTTTGAAGCTACATTTTCTAATCATATTAATACCTATTTGGAGAATAAAACGGCAGTAGTAACAGAAAAACTACACGATACCATCTGGATGCAAGTTTTGATTAACAATATAGGTAAGGTATCTATAGAAAGTATTTCGGTATCAGATAGTGTGCAACGTAGCATCCCAAAAATTAAAACTTGGTTAGAAGAAAGCATTATAAGTTTACCAGAAGTACAACCTCCATATGTACGTAATCAACCTACTTCGACAAGATATAAACTACCAGTAATACTCAAGATAAATTAATTCTAGAGAGAAAGGCAAGTAGTATTTATGTAATTTTGTATAAATACAAAAACCTTTTGAGTAAAGAAAAAATTATTTTAGGAATAGATCCAGGAACCATTATTATGGGGTTTGGATTGATAAAAGTGGTCAATAAAAAGATGTCTTTTTTGCAACTTAATGAGTTACAATTAGGTAAATATAATGATCCATATATTAAGCTAAAACATATTTTTGATCGTACTATAGAGTTAATAGATACCTATCACCCAGATGAGATTGCTATAGAAGCACCTTTTTTTGGTAAAAATGTACAGTCAATGCTAAAGTTAGGTAGAGCACAAGGAGTAGCTATTGCGGCAGGACTTAGTAGAGAAGTACCTATTACAGAATATTCTCCAAAGAAAATAAAAATGGCTATTACAGGTAATGGAAACGCAAGTAAGGAGCAAGTGGCTAAAATGTTACAAAATCTTTTGGGTATAAAAACATTACCAAAAAATCTAGATTCTACAGATGGATTAGCAGCAGCAGTATGTCATTTTTATAATATGGGAAGGGCAGAGATTGTAGGTAAAAGCTATTCTGGATGGGGAGCTTTTGTAAAACAGAATGAAGGACGTATAAAAAAATAATAGAGGTCATGGCCGGAATTTATATCCATATTCCATTCTGTAAAAAAGCATGTCATTATTGTGATTTTCATTTTTCTACTTCTTTAAAATACAAAGAAGCTATGGTAGAAGTTTTATGTAAAGAATTGGTTTTACGTAAAGATGAATTTAGCGGAGTAACAGTTGAAACAATTTATTTTGGAGGCGGAACACCTAGTCTTTTAAGCTTAGAAGAACTACAAAAAATAATAGCAGTAGTATATCAAGAATATAAAGTTATAGCTACGCCAGAAATTACGTTGGAAGCTAATCCAGATGATCTAACAGAAGAAAAGATTATCGCATTATCAAAATCACCTGTAAATCGATTAAGTATAGGAATACAGTCGTTTTTTGAAGAAGATTTAGAAATGATGAACCGTGCTCATAATGCAAAAGAAGCACAACTATGCTTAACAATAGCAAAACAGTATTTTGATAATATTACGATAGATTTGATTTACGGAATTCCAGGGATGAGCATGGAACGATGGCAGCAAAATATTGAATATGCATTAGCTCATAAAATCCCACATATATCATGCTATGCGCTAACGGTAGAACCACAAACAGCATTAGAAAAACTCATAGAAAAAGGACGTGTAGCCCCTGTAAAAGATTCATTGGCCTTGGCGCATTTTGAGTATCTTATAGAAGCATTAGAAAAAGAAGGATTTGAGCATTATGAGTTTTCAAATTTTGGACAATCTGAGTATTACAGTAAAAACAATACAGCATATTGGTTAGGTAAAAAATATATAGGAATAGGGCCATCTGCACATTCATATAATGGAAAAGATCGAAGCTGGAATATCAATAATAATATAAAATATATCAAGGCTATAACAGAAAACGAATTGCCTAGTGAGATAGAAGAACTAACTACGGAGGATCGTTATAACGAATATGTCATGACAGGGTTGAGAACAAAATGGGGTGTTTCTTTGACCAGAATAAAAGATGAATTTGGAATAAAATACCAAGAATATATTAGTGTTCAAATGCAACACCATTTAAAAGAAAAAGTACTAAACTTAGATAAAAACATTTTAACGATTACCAAAAAAGGAAAGTTTTTAAGTGATGGAATAGCAGCAGACCTGTTTTTTGTAGATTAAAAATGAAATAATGAAAGCGTTAATAACGATTCAACATAAAGAATATACTGTGGATTTATCCAAAGGGATGGATATTTCGATACCACTTAAAGCTTCTCAACATAATGTAAATGCATGGTATATAGGAGCACCAGAAATTTATCCTGTTACAGATGGAGATTGGGTAGGTAAAGTATCAGAAGGAGCATCGACGAATTTTAATACCATTGTATTTAATCCACATGCACACGGGACGCATACAGAGTGTGTAGGACATATTACCCCTGAGTTTTATAGTATACAAGATACCTTAAAACAATATTTCTTTGAGGCAGAATTAATCACTGTAACTCCAGAAAAAGAAGGAGTAGATGAGGTGATTACTCGAGAAATGATACAGGAAAAATTAAAAAATAAAACCCCAGAAGCTATTGTTATTCGTACAATGCCTAATCCAGAAACCAAAAAAGAAAAACAATATTCACATACCAATTGGCCATATATAACTGCAGATGCGGCACTCTTTTTGCGATCTATAGGTATCAAACATCTATTAATAGATTTACCATCTGTAGATAAAGAAAAAGATGAAGGGAAATTAGTAGCACATAAAGCCTTTTGGAATTACCCTAATGCTATTCGTTTTGAAGCGACGATTACAGAAATGATATATGTAGCAGATCATATCAGTGATGGTAGTTATCTACTTAATTTACAAATTGCATCATTTGAAAATGACGCATCACCTAGTAAACCTATTTTGTATCAACTATATTAAATAAGTATCTTTAGTGTATGGAATTACTCTTTGTAGGGCTTATCATAGGAGCCATAATCTCATATTTTATTTTTTCAAGATTTAATGCCGTCAAAAAACAGGCAAATATTCAATTACAATCCACAATACTTATCGAGAAGATTCGTAACGTCTGTAAGCTCGTTACAGTTGAAGGAGATTTTGCAGAAATCTATCATTATGAAAGTGTAAAAGAAAAGTTTTTTAATCTCATAACAGGACGTAAGAAAGCTTTGATTCTTATTGATGCAAAAGCACATGTAGGATATGATTTATCTAGAGTTAAATTAGAAAGTGATACTAAGAATAAAAAAATCATACTGTCTCATTTTCCGCAACCAGAATTATTAACTATAGAGACAGATTATAAATATTATGATAAAAAAGAAGGTTGGTTAAACCCTTTTACTACCAAAGATCTTACAGAAATTAACAGAGAAGCAAAGCAATTTATTGTAGATAAAATACCAGAAAGCGGATTGATACAAGAAGCGCAAAAAGAAGCATTAAATGCTATTGCTTTAATGGAAGCTTTGGCAGAATCTATAGGATGGACACTAGATTATACAGCATTAGAAACTGGAACACAAACATCAACCAAAAAACTTACTTAGAGATATGCATATTGAAGAATTTAGAACGTATTGTTTGGCTAAAAAAGGAGTGACAGAAGAATTTCCTTTTGACGAATCTACACTTGTATTTAAAGTAATGGGAAAAGTATTTGCGTTAACTGGATTGGATAAAATTCCTTTTAGTGTAAACTTAAAATGTGATCCAGAATATGCATTAGAATTAAGAGAACAATACCCAGAAGTAGCACCAGGATATCATATGAACAAAAAACACTGGAATACTGTTAACTTTTCTGGAGGTTTACCGACAAATCTAATGACAGCTTTAATAGACCACTCTTATGATTTAGTAGTTAAAGGATTGCCTAAAAAAGTAAGAGTAGCATTAGACGCTTTATAAGATTATTTTATAATAAAACATAGACTATGACCCAGCCTAGGGATTTTTATACTTCGCAAATAAATTTACATACAACTCAATTAAAAAAGCTTAGACAAAAACTAGTTACCTCAAGTATGATGAGGTTAGCAGTATTTATAGCAATTATTGCAGGGATATATTTTGGGTATGAAAGTACTCAAATTATTATAGGAAGTATTCTAATAGGAATAGCACTATTCTTATTTTTAATAACAAGACATAGTAAACTTAGTTATCATAGAGATAAATATCAAAAACTAATAGCAATTAATCAATTAGAGCTAGATATTCTTGATGGTAAAGAAGTAACATTAGCCTCTGGGGAAGAATTTATTGATCCACTACATCCCTTTGCACAAGATGTAGATTTATATGGAGAACGTTCTTTTTTTCAGCATATTAACAGAACAGCAATTGCATCGGGTAAACAAAAGCTGGCTCAGCTCTTAGGAGCAAATGATACCACTAGAATAAAGGAAAAGCAAGAAGCAATACAAGATTTAAAAGATCGAGCAGTATGGCGTCAAGAATTTAGTGCTATAGCAGCATTAGTAAAAACTACTACTTCTATACAAGTTATCAAAGATTGGTTGCAAAATTATAAATCATTTACAACAGCAAAAACGAAATATATACCAATAATAGTCACGATAATATCTGTAACATTACTCTTTTTAGTTTTTACAGAACTAGCACCTATGAGCCTGTTAGTTATATGGTTATTTGTAGGATTGACGATTACAGGAACGTACTTGAAAAAAATCAATGTATTATATAATTATATAGGAAAAAGTAAAGATACCTTTGATCAATATCACAGACTTATAGAGAATATAGAAGAAACAACATTTACATCAAGTTTGTTAAAAGAAAAACGAGCGATAATATATAATGAGCAACAAAAAGCCTCAAAGATAGTAAAGGAATTAGCTTCTATACTCAATGCACTAGATCAACGTAATAATATGTTATTTGGTTTTTTGGGGAATGGATTTTTATTATGGGATGTATACCAATGTTATCGTATAGAAAGATGGATAGAAAAATATGACGAAGATGTTGAAGCTTGGTTTGATGTAATAGCATTTTTTGATGCGTATAATTCTTTGGCAAATTATGCATTTAATCGTCCATCATATTGTTATCCAGAAATTACAGAAGGAAAAACCGTGATAGAAGCAAAAGCATTAGGACATCCTATGCTTAATCCAGAGAAACGGGTAGACAATGATGTAAAAATTGATAAAGAACAATTTTTTATTATAACAGGAGCAAATATGGCAGGGAAAAGTACTTTTTTACGTACAATTTCATTGCAAATTATTATGGCGAATAGCGGACTTCCAGTTTGTGCAGAAATGTGTAAGTATAGACCGATAAAACTCTATACAAGTATGCGAACTACAGATTCGTTAAGTGATGATTCTTCATATTTCTTTTCAGAATTAACACAATTAAAACGTATTGTAGATGCATTAAAAACAGAAGAATACTTTATTATATTAGACGAAATTTTAAAAGGAACGAATAGTAAAGATAAAGCAGAAGGGTCACGTAAATTTGTTGAAAAGCTTGTAAAAGCTACAGCAACAGGGATTATTGCAACCCATGATCTAAGTTTATGCGAAATTGCAGAAGAAATTCCATCGGTTAAAAATCGATATTTTGATGCTCAAATAATTAATGACGAATTATACTTTGATTATACTTTTAAAGATGGGATTTGTCAAAATATGAATGCATCATTTTTATTAACCAAAATGGAAATTATCTAAAGAAATTACGATACTCCTTAGGAGTACGCTCTTTAATTTTCTTAAACTTTCGATTAAAATTTGAAATATTATTGAATCCAGATTTTTCTGCAATTTCAGTAATCGACAAATCTTTGTTTTCTTCTAGAAGTTTACAAGCATGTTCGATTCTAACTTCGCTTAAAAACTGAAAATAAGTCTTATTAGTACGCTTTTTAAAGTATTTACAAAATGCATTTTGACTCATTGTAGCTACCATAGCAATGGTATCAAGAGTGATACGTTGATTAAAGTTTTCTATAGTATATTCAAAAACATTACTCATACGTTTACCTTCAACATCAGTATATTTCTTTTCATATATAAAAGAAGAAAGAGAAGTATACTCTGTTTTTGATAATTTTTTAAGCAGTTTAAAGAAATATAAAAAGCGGTCAATTTTTGTTGAAGATTTAATTTTTAGAAATAAATCTTTGATTTTACTTTTAGAAGAAGTGACTTTAAAACCTGCTTCAGATCTTTTGAAAAAAGAACTTAAAGTAGAGAGTTCATGTAGGTTAAAAAAATCTTCTCCAAAAGAAGATGTAGTAAAGAAGACAGAAAGCATATGAGATTTAGACAT
Source organism: Aquimarina rhabdastrellae (assembly GCA_947387485.1). GTDB lineage: Bacteria > Bacteroidota > Bacteroidia > Flavobacteriales > Flavobacteriaceae > Aquimarina. The sequence goes on along the minus strand of CANDNT010000016.1, from coordinate 61,740 downwards.
ATCCTCGGGGGGATTACTTTTAAAAACATGAGGAATATTACTTCCTATTACTAAAATATCTCCAGATTTATAGTGGTTGATAGTCCCTCCTACAATCAAAGTACCTTCTCCATGGAGCACAATACTAATTTGAATTTCTTCGTGTTGATGTAATTTGTCATAAAGAACAGTTTCATAATCTTCTTGAAAAACTAAGGCATCACCCTTAGGTTTCGGAATTTTAAAAGGAAGTACTTTCATAGTGGTTAAGATGCGCTGAATTTGTGTGATTTTAGTTAATTATTTTAATAATAGATACTTTATATAGAGAGATAAACAACTATTAATTAAAGCAATCTGGTATTAAATATACGCAAATACTATTCATAAAACCTTAACATTTATGTATTTTGGATAATATTTTATAGCTAAAGGATAATAAGTCACCATTGGGTAGGTTGCATTTGAATTAATTTTGGAATGTTTAAAACGAAGAAAGCTATTTTTATGAAAATACAATGGAAAGGTGTAATGCCAGCAGTCACGACAAAATTTACAGATGATGATCAATTAGACTTAGAAACATTTGCTGTAAACATTAAAGCTCAATTAGAAGCTGGTGTTCATGGTATTATCCTAGGAGGAACATTAGGAGAAGCCAGTACACTGTCTGATGAAGAGAAGAGAACTCTAGTAAGGGAAACGGTTAAACTAGTAGAAGGAAAAGTGCCTGTAATTATTAATATCGCAGAGCAAACGACAAGAGGAGCCATAAAAGCAGCCCAACAAGCCAAAGAAGATGGAGCTTCGGGATTAATGATGCTACCACCTATGCGATATAAAGCTAATGACGAAGAAACAGTAGCGTATTATAAAGCTGTAGCTAACAGTACAGAATTGCCAATTATGGTATATAATAATCCTGTAGATTATGGTATCGAAGTAACGCTAGATATGTTTGAAGAATTGTTAAATGAATGCCCTAATATCCAAGCTGTAAAAGAATCAACAAGAGATATTTCTAATGTAACACGTATCAAAAATAGATTTGGAGATCGTTTAGCAATACTTTCAGGAGTAGATACACTGGCATTAGAGAGCTTATTGATGGGAGCAGATGGATGGGTAGCAGGATTAGTAGATGCTTTTCCAGAAGAAACAGTAGCTATTTATACATTAGCAAAAGCAGGAAGAATAGACGAAGCTATAGCAATTTACAGATGGTTCCTACCGTTATTAGAATTAGATATTAATGCACATTTAGTACAAAATATCAAATTGGCCGAAGTCGCTACTGGAATAGGAACAGAAAATGTAAGAGCACCACGTTTACCACTTAAAGGAGAAGAACGTAAGCAGGTTTTGGAAATCATAGAAAGAGGTTTAAAAACAAGACCAAAATTACCAGAATATAAAGCATTAGAAGCTATTGCTTAAACTATATTGAAGGGGGCGAATTAAGACCATGTCAAATGTATTATACATTTGATGTGGTTCTGCTTTTTTGATAACTGAAAATCATCGTAAGATTAAAAAAAATATAAAATGATTACAGGAAAAAACCAAATAGGAAATACCCTATCAGCCAAAGGAGACAAAACGTTTACTACGTTTAATCCAAAAGAAAATAAAGAGAACGCACAACAATTTGTTGAAGCTTCTCAAGAAGAAATACAGCAGGCTACTCAATTAGCTACAGAAGCATATCAAACATATAAGCAAATTTCTGGAGCTAAAAAAGCTGAGTTTTTAAACGCTATAGCAGATGAGATTTTAGCGCTAGACCAAACATTAATAGATGTATACACATCTGAATCTGGACTGCCAGAAGGAAGAGCACAAGGAGAAAGAGGGCGTACTGTAGGGCAATTAAGAGCATTTGCAGATCATATAGCTAATGGTACCTGGGTAGAAGCAACGATAGATACCGCACAACCAGAACGTACTCCATTACCTAAAGTAGATTTACGTAAAATGCTAGTTCCGTTAGGGCCAGTAGTGGTTTTTGGAGCAAGTAATTTCCCATTAGCATTCTCTACAGCAGGAGGAGATACTGCAGCAGCACTAGCATCAGGATGTCCTGTAATAGTAAAATCACACCCAATGCATGCGGGTACAGGAGAACTTGTGGCTGGAGCAGTAATACGTGCTGCAGAACGTACAGGAATGCCTAATGGAGTATTCTCTAACCTTAATAGTAGCGGAATAGAAGTAGGAGCAGCTTTGGTTAAAGATCAAAATGTAAAAGCAGTTGGATTTACAGGAAGTATAAAAGGAGGAAGAGCCTTATATGATTTAGCAGCACAAAGAGAAGAACCTATACCTGTTTTTGCAGAAATGGGAAGTATTAATCCAGTTGTTATTTTACCTAAAGCAGCAGCAGAAAGAAGTGAATCTTTAGCAAAAACATATGCAGGATCAATAACATTAGGAGCAGGACAATTCTGTACTAATCCTGGATTGATTTTAGGAGTTAAAGGAGAAGCATTGGATAATTTCACAAATCAATTATCTGAAGAAATTGTAAAAATAGATCCTAATTGTATGTTACATCCTAATATAGCACGCAATTTCCAGGAGAATAAAGAACGCATGCTTGCTCAAGAAGGTGTAGAGGTTAAGGCAGATTATCAACAAGAGGTAGCTTCAAATTATGGTAGACAAACAGTAACCACTGTATCTGGAGATACTTTTTTAAGTAATCCTACGCTTCATCACGAAGTATTTGGTCCATATTCTATGATTGTACAATGTGAAAATACTGGACAATTAGAGCAAATAGTAGCTAAGATAGAAGGGCAATTAACAGGAACTATAATAGCAGAGGATAAAGAGATCGAGCAACACCCGCAAATAGTAAGTGCATTACAAAATAGAGTAGGACGTATCATCTTTAATGGTGTGCCTACAGGAGTAGAAGTATGTCCTTCTATGCAACATGGAGGACCATATCCAGCATCTACAGATAGTAGGTTTACTGCAGTAGGAGTAAATTCTATTAAACGTTTTGCAAGACCATTTAGTTTTCAAAACTGGCCTAATAACCTATTGCCAGACGAATTAAAGAATGAAAATCCATTGGGTATTTTAAGATTAGTAGATAATCAATATACACAACAAGAAATTCAGGAAGCAGTTACTAGCTTAAGCTAATAAACTATTCCTAGTATAATAATATAAAAGTATATTTATAAGCAATAAACTTATAAATAAAGAGAAGATGAATTTTATAAAACCACTATTAATACTAATTTTTATTACCGTATTTGTAAATTGTAAAGATAACAATGATAAAAAAACGGAAAATTCATCTTCTCTTGTTCTTCAGCGAATTATAGAAAAATATGAGAAACATGAAGGATATGATAAAGAGAAATATCCTTTAGGACTTTTTACAGAAGAATACTATGCTAGTGAAACAGCTTTCGCCAAAGAGCTATTAAAAGAATTAAAAGAGATTTCAAAAGAAAACTTATCCGAGACAGAATATATTTCAGCAACTTTACTAGCCTTTAGACTAGAAGAAGTAATAAAACACCATGAATTTAAAGCGTATTTAAATCCGTTATTATCAGATTCGGGATTCCATAATAGCTTAACATATCAAGTAAGACCATTAACCAATTATGCACAGGTTAAGAAGTATTTAAATACACTTAATGCAATTCCAGCATACGTATCACAGCATTTAGTATTATTAAGAAAAGGATTAGAAGAAGGAATTACCCAACCGCAAATCATATTTAAAGGATATGAATCAACATATGATACACATATCACAGCAACTGTAGAAGAAAATTACTACTATTCGCCATTCAAAAAACTACCAGAAACACTAACTACAGTTCAAAAAGACTCGGTAATTGAAGCAGCAAAAAACGCAATTCAAAAAAATGTAATTCCTGAATTTAAAAAAATCAAACAGTTCTTTGAAACAGAGTATTTACCTAATACAAGAAAAGTTATAGGGGTATCGCAAACACCTAATGGAGATGCGTATTATAAAAGTCGTATAAAGTATTATACCACTTTAGATTTAGATGCAAAGACCATTTATCAAATAGGTCAAGAAGAAGTAGCTCGTATTCGTAAAGAAATGAAGCAAATTATAGAAGAAGTTGAGTTTAAAGGAACCTTTGAAGAATTTTTAACTTTTTTACGTACAGATGATCAGTTTTATGCAGAAACAGCAGAAGATTTGCTGAAAGAAGCAAGAAATATAGCCAAAAAAGTAGACGAACAATTACCTAGATATTTTATCACATTATCGCGTAAACCATATGGAGTAGCACCTGTACCTGATGCTATAGCACCAAAATATACTACAGGACGCTATATAGGAACAGATAAAAACAGTACAGATCCAGGATATTACTGGGTGAATACTTATAATCTTAAAAGTAGACCATTATATGTTTTACCAGCACTTACAGTTCATGAAGCTGTTCCAGGGCATCACTTGCAAGGGAGTTTAAATAAAGAGTTAGGAGATAGTATACCTAATTTTAGAAAAAATACATACCTCTCTGCATATGGAGAAGGATGGGGATTGTATTGTGAGTTTTTAGCAGATGAGATGGGAATTTACAGTACACCATATGAGCGATTTGGTAAATTGACATACGAGATGTGGAGAGCTTGTAGATTAGTAGTAGATACAGGAATACATACACAAGGATGGACAAGAGAACAAGCAGTTTCTTTTATGGCATCTAACTCGGCATTATCACTTCATAATATCAATACAGAAGTAGATCGATACATCTCATGGCCAGGACAAGCATTATCCTATAAAATAGGAGAAATAAAAATAAGAGAGCTAAGAAAAGAAGCCGAAAAAGAATTGAAAGAAAAGTTTGATATCAGAGCTTTTCATGAAGTAATCTTAGAACAAGGAACAGTAACCTTACCAATACTTGAAGAAAGAATAAAAGAATATATCGAAAAAAATAAGCATGAGTAGAAAGACTTTTTTTTGTGTAGATGCGCATACATGTGGAAATCCTGTTAGAGTTGTAGCAGGAGGAGGTCCAAACTTAGAAGGAGAAAATATGAGTGAAAAGCGACAACATTTTCTTAAAGAATATGATTGGATTCGCAAAGGATTGATGTTTGAACCTAGAGGGCATGATATGATGAGCGGAAGCATCTTATATCCTCCTCATGATGAGGCTAATGACTTTGGGATTTTGTTTATAGAAACATCAGGATGTTTACCTATGTGTGGTCATGGTACTATAGGAACTATAACAATAGCTATAGAAGAAGGGTTGATAACACCTAAAACACCTGGTAAAATAAGAATGGAAGCACCAGCAGGCTTAGTAGATATATCATATAAGCAGGATGGAAAAAAAGTAGAATGGGTAAAGCTTACTAATGTAAAATCTTATTTGGCAGCAGAAGGATTAACTGTAGAATGTCCAGAACTGGGAGAGATAACTTTTGACGTAGCTTATGGCGGAAACTATTATGCTATTGTTGATCCTCAAGAAAATTTTAGTGGGATGCATAATTTTACGGCAAGTAAACTTATACAATACTCGCAAGTAGTGAGAGAACGTATCAACGAAAAGTATCCAAATATGTTTATCCATCCAGAAAATGACACTATAAGAGATGTAAGTCATATGTTATGGACTGGAGATCCATTAGATCCAACATCTTCTGGTAGAAATGCTGTATTCTATGGCGATAAAGCAATTGATCGTTCACCATGTGGTACTGGTACTTCTGCGCGTATGGCACAATTATATGCAAAAGGCACATTAAAACCGGGAGACGAATATATCCATGAAAGTTTTATCGGATCTAAGTTTACAGGACGTATAGAAGAAGAAACTACATTAGACGGTAAAAAAGCAATAGTACCTAGTATACAAGGATGGGCAAAAGTTTATGGATATAACAATATTATTATAGATGATCAAGATGATCCATATGCACATGGATTTCAGGTAATCTAGAAATAAGAAAAGAATAAAAATTAAGAAAATAAAAAGCTAAAGACATGAAAAGTTGTGTCATCATAGGTGGAGGTATTATAGGATTATCTACAGCGTATTATTTGATAAAAGAAGGTCATCAAGTGACAGTAATCGATCAGTCGGATATAACGTCAGGAGCATCTTTTGTAAATGCAGGATATATTACACCTAGTCATATAATACCATTAGCTGCACCAGGAATGATTTCTAAAGGAATCAAATGGATGTTTGATGCCTCTAGTCCGTTTTATGTGAAACCTAGATTAGATTCAGACTTTTTACAATGGTCTTGGGCCTTTAAAAAAAGCTCGACACGTCAAAAAGTAGAACGATCAATACCTTTGATTAAAGACATTAATATTCTAAGTAGGGAATTATATCAAGAAATTAAAAACTCTGGAGACTTTGAGTTTCAGTTTGAAAGAAAAGGATTGTTGATGTGCTATAAAACCGATGAAGCGGGAGAAGAAGAGTGGGAAGTAGGACAAAGAGGTAAAGCTTTAGGGTTGGGAGTAGCTAATCTTACCAAAGAAGAAGTTGATCTATTAGAACCAGAGGCTAATTTGGATATTAAAGGAGCTGTTTTTTATGATACCGATGCACATATGACACCGGGACAATATATGAAGGCACTATATTCTTTTTTAAAGGAACAAGGAGTAACTTTTTATACAAATGAAAAAGTGTTGGATATCTGGAGTCAAGATGAGAAGATTGCAACGGTAAAAACAGATAAACGCAGATTAACCGCAGACGAATTTATAGTGGCAGCAGGTTCGTGGAGTCCAACATTAACTAAGAGTTTGGGAATTAAAATACCTACACAAGCAGGGAAAGGATATCGTATCAATGTTGAACGACCAACAGGAATTTCAATTCCAGCAATTTTATTAGAAGCAAAAGTAGCGGTAACACCTATGAATGGATTTACGCGATTTGCAGGAACTATGGAGATCGGAGGAATTAATCATGAGATCAATCCTGTACGTGTAGAAGCTATAGCTAATGCAGCATCTGCATATTACAAAGGTTTAGAGGTTAAAGAATCTGAAAAATCGGGAGCTGCTTGTGGTTTGAGACCAGTTTCGCCAGATGGATTACCCTATATAGGAAGAACGTCAAAGTATAGAAATCTATGCATTGCTTCAGGGCATGCTATGATGGGATGGAGTTTAGGACCTGCAACAGGTAAATTAATTGCTGAGGTTATTTCTGGAAGAAAGACAACACTAGATATATCTGCATACCATCCAGATAGAAGATTTTAAAATAAAATAAATAAAGACTGAAGATAACTTCGGTCTTTATGGGGCAATCACAACTATTGTGAATGAATTATATTTATGAATAGTGAATGTAAATTAACAATTATTGATTTACTACAAGACTAATTAATTTTATGCTATACTTTCGATAAACCGATAAAAGAATGTCGGATATTAAATATAAAAACCTTAAATAGTTTGAAAAATAGCCTTCTACAGGCTACGGTTATATAATTTATGTAAAGAATCCTTTTAAATTTTAGATTTAGCGTTTTGCATTTTTAATTCAATCCAACTTATTCCTTGTTACTAATCACTCTTCACTTATAAAAAACAATTAGAAAAGTTTATAAAAGCAAAAAGCCTCTCCAGATATGGAAAAGCTTCTCATTGGTTTACTACTAAACCACTCATAACACTTCTGTTATGAGACAACACAACTTCTTTAATTCGCAAAAAAAAACTTCAAGAAAATTGAAGCTTTTTTGGATTTTGCGGTCTGGACGGGACTCGAACCCGCGACCCCATGCGTGACAGGCATGTATTCTAACCAGCTGAACTACCAGACCATTGCTTTATTGCGAGGGCAAATATACAACCCTTTTTTGTTTATGCAAGAGTTTTTTTGATTTTTTTTATAAAAATTATTTCATCTTTTGACTTTCAATCATAAAAGTCGTTAGTATAGTGTTGAAATCCTGAGTGATATCGGAAGGAACGTATTTTATTTTATATTGAGAGCATTTCATTTTTAAATCATAAAAATATTGTTTTACTGCTTTTTGATAATTTTCTTTAATATTATCAGCATATACATTGATAGAATCTCCAGTCTCTATATCTGTAAATTGTGTAGGCTGATTTTCAAAGTCAAAAGCTACTTCTGTATCTTCTTGATAGGTATGAAATAAAACAACTTGATGTTTGTTGTATTTGAGGTGTTGCAATGCTTCAAATAATTGTTCTTGGTGAGTACTAGCTTGAAACATATCTGTAAAAACAAAAATAAGCGATCTGCGATGGATATTTTCGGCGATTTGATGTAAAAATGTATAGGTATCTGTTTGTTTTTGAGAAGAAGGAGTTGTTATCACATCATTAAGTTTATGCAATAGCATTTGATGATGACGTTCGCTACCTTTTTCTGGGGCATAAAACTCATAATGATCACTATAAATACTAAGACCTACGGCATCACGTTGTTTTTTAAGGATATTCATGATACATGCTGTGGCTAGCGCAGAAAAACTAATCTTGTTTAAAGAGTTTATATGATGCTCTTTGCGTATAGGATAATGCATAGAAGAAGAATTGTCGATAACGATATGACATCTCAAATTAGTTTCTTCTTCATAGCGTTTGGTATATAGCTTATCTGTTTTGGCATACAGCTTCCAATCTATGTGTTTAGTACTTTCTCCATTATTATATACCTTATGTTCTGCAAACTCAGCAGAAAACCCATGAAATGGACTCTTGTGCATTCCAGAAATGAAACCTTCAACAACTTGATTAGCTAGTAATTCTATATTAGTAAAACCGTTTGTGTGTTGTATTTCTTTCTGAAAATTCATAATAAAAAGATTAGTTGAACTTGAAAAATAAAAAAGGTTTGACGTATAGCCAAACCTTTAATATATAAAATTATGCAAATTGATTATAAAAGAGAATCAATAGCTTCAGTATAAACGTTTTTAGGTGCAACACCTACTTGGCGACCTACTACTTCTCCGTTTTGGAAAACTAAAACAGTAGGGATATTACGTACTCCATACTTTGCAGCAAATTCTTGATTAGCATCAACATCAACTTTTCCTACGATAGCTTTACCATCATACTCATCGCTTATTTGCTCAATGATAGGACCTACCATTCTACAAGGACCACACCATGCAGCCCAAAAATCTACTAATACAGGCTTATCACTTTTAAGTACTGTTTCTTCAAAAGTCGCATCTGTTATTTCTAGTGCCATATTATATTCAAGTTTTATTTTTAATGAATTCTGTTTTTAAAGTTCTATAATGTACAAAATTAGTCAATATTTCTTCTAAAGCTTACAAAAGATCGATTAGTTTTGATTATAAAGGGATTAATAAGTATTATAGATGCAAATAGAAATGCCTATATTTGACAATTAAACCTTATTAAGCCAACTAGATGACCACGCTTCATTTAAAGTTTTGTGAATTGACTTTAAAGAAAACACATGCGATCTTAATGATGCATAGTGGGACAAGAATATCTATGGACGTGGTTATGGAAATAAGGAAACATCTGTATGATTATTATAAGGATAGAGACTTTATCCTGATTACAGATCGTAGAAATAATCATAAAATTGACCTTTCGATTTATAAGAATAAAACCATGAAGAATATGAAAGGGATAGCTGTAGTTTCTAGTGAAGCAAAAGAAATTGAGCGAGCAATGCAAGAACAATCTTTATGGAATAATTCTTTTGCGTTTTTTACAAATGTAGCAGAGGCCGAAGATTGGGCATTAACTTTTTTTGATTAATAACCAATATTCAACCTCTTAATCATACATTAATTAAGTTTATAATAGATAGATTCTTCTTCTAATGCTTTTAGTAAATCTGCCGAGATACCGATTTTTTGTGTTCTACTAGGCATATGTAACTTAAGTTTTTCTTTCATTTCATATACTACAAAATTGAGAATATGACTTCCGTCGTGCGTAGATAATGTTTGTTTTAAAAACTCAATTCTAGGATCGTTTAACTCGTTAATATCTAATTGTATGGTTAGTTTTTTTGCATAAGTTTCTAAAACATCATGAAGTAACTGGAAACTGTTAAACTGTATTCTAGGATCACCTTTTTTACCAGTATCTTTATTGGTCCAACCTTCTTTAATGTATGCTTTTGCATAAACAAAAGTGTTGTTTACTAAGAACGGACGATGTTTTAAATATTCTTCACCAAAAATTCTAAATTCATGAGCGGTATTGTAATCTTCTATAATAAAAGTAGCCCATCCTTTACCATTTTTTGAGGTACGATGCTCTACATTAGAAATCACACCACCAAAAGCGAGTTCGCGATTTACATTGTTATGCATGTCTGCAAAATGAGCCAAAGTAGCATTACAGAAATACTTTAATTCATATTTAAAATCATCAAGAGGATGTCCAGATAAATAGATTCCTACAACTTCTTTTTCACGAGCTAATTTTTCCATAGTACCCCATTCTTCGCAAGGAGGAATTATAGGTTCAGGGATTTGAACATCGCTACTTTCTCCAAATAGACTTACTTGAGAAGAGTTTTCGTTTTCTTGAAATTTGGCTCCGTATTTTACTGCTTTTTCAAGAAAAGTTACGCTATCGTTATCTGAGTGAAAATATTGTCCACGATGTGTATCACTAAAAGAATCAAATCCACCAGCCAAGGCTAAACTTTCAAAGGCTTTTTTATTGGCAGCTCTTAAATCGATACGCTTTGCTAAATCAAAGATGGATTTATAATGACCATCTTTTCTGTTTTCAACAATAGTCGCTACGGCACCTGTACCTACACCTTTAATAGCTCCCATACCAAAACGAATCGCCCCATCTTTGTTTACAGAGAATTTACGGAAAGATTCATTAACATCAGGACCTAATACTTCAAGCTTCATACGTTTACATTCTTCCATAAAGAATGTAATTTGCTTGATATCATTCATGTTGTTTGATAATACCGAAGCCATGTATTCTGCTGGATAATGCGCTTTTAAATAAGCTGTTTGATAGGCTACCCAAGCATAACAAGTAGAGTGTGATTTATTGAAGGCATAGGCTGCAAATGCTTCCCAGTCTTTCCATATTTTTTCAAGACGATCTTCGGCATGTCCTTTGGCAGAAGCTTGAGAAATAAACTTAGGCTTCATTTTATCAAGTACGGCCTTTTGCTTTTTACCCATTGCTTTACGAAGTACATCGGCCTCACCTTTTGTAAAATCGGCTAACTTTTGAGATAAAAGCATTACTTGCTCTTGATATACCGTAATACCATAAGTTTCTTGTAAGTATTCTTCACAGGCTTCAAGATCGTATATGATTTCTTCGTTTCCGTGTTTACGATCAATAAAACTAGGTATATATTCTAGTGGCCCAGGACGATATAATGCGTTCATTGCAATAAGATCGGCAAACACAGTAGGCTTTAATTCCTTCATGTATTTCTGCATCCCAGGAGATTCATATTGGAAAACTCCTACCGTTTCACCACGTTGGAAAAGTTCGTATGTCTTAACATCATCAAGTGGGAAATTTTCTGGATCTAATTCAACTCCATGAACAGCTTTAACGATTTTAACGGTGTCCTTAATTAAGGTTAATGTTTTTAACCCCAAGAAATCCATTTTTAGTAATCCAGCACTTTCCACAACAGAGTTATCAAATTGTGTACAGTACATATCAGAATCCTTGGCTAAGGCAACAGGAACGAACTTGGTGATATCATCTGGAGTAATAATAACTCCACAGGCATGAATTCCAGTGTTACGTACAGATCCTTCAAGAATTCGAGCTTGGTTTAGTGTTTCAGCTTCGAGATCAGTACCTTCTGCTATAGCTAAAAGTTCATTAATCTTTTCGATTTCTTCACTTCTAAACTTTTTTCTAAGCGTAGCTTCATCAACACCAAAAATCTTTCCAAGCTTAGACATATTAGGAATCAGCTTAGCGATTCTATCGGCATCACCTAATGGTAAATCCAGTACACGGGCTGTATCTCTAATAGAAGATTTTGCAGCCATAGTACCATAGGTAATAATTTGAGCTACCTGATTTGCACCATATTTATCGATTACATAATCCATTACACGACCACGACCTTCATCATCAAAGTCGATATCAATATCGGGCATACTTACACGATCAGGATTAAGAAAACGCTCAAAAAGTAAATCGTATTTAATAGGATCAAGGTTGGTAATCCACAAGCAATATGCAACGGCAGACCCTGCTGCAGAACCACGACCAGGACCTACAGAAACTCCCATATCTCTAGCAGCTCTTATAAAATCCTCTACAATAAGGAAGTATCCTGGATATCCTGTTTTTTCGATTACTTTAAGTTCGAAATCAAGACGCTCATCAATTTCAGGGGTAATTTCGTCATAACGAATTTTTGCTCCCTCATAAGTTAGGTGTCTTAAGAAGTTATTCTCTCCTCGTTTACCACCATCATCTTTATCTCGTTCATCTTGGAATTCTTCTGGAATATCGAATGCGGGAAGTAATACATCTCTAGCTAAGATAAAAGGTTCTATCTTATCTATAATTTCTTGAATATTTATGATAGCTTCAGGAAGATTTTTGAAAATCTCCTTCATTTCGTCTCCAGACTTAAAATAATATTCTTGATTAGGAAGTCCAAAACGATAACCACGACCACGACCAATAGGCGTAGCTTGTTTTTCTCCATCCTTTACACATAAAAGAATGTCGTGCGCATTGGCATCTTTTTGATCACAATAATAAGTATTATTAGAGGCAATAAGTTTTACATTGTGTTTTTGAGCAAAACTGATTAAAACTTGATTAACGCGATCTTCATCTTCTTGACCATGACGCATAAGTTCGATATACAAGTCATCGCCAAATTCTTCTTTCCACCACAGTAAAGCTTCTTCGGCTTGTTTTTCACCAATATTTAATACTTTACTAGGTACTTCACCATATAAATTTCCTGTAAGTACAAGAATATCTTCTTTATATTGTTTGATTACCTCTTTATCAATACGAGGTACATAATAGAAACCATTAACAAAACCAATAGATGACATTTTTGCTAAGTTGTGATATCCGTTTTTGTTTTTGGCAATTAGAACAACCTGATAACCATTATTTTTTCTGGATTTATCTTTATGATCATCACAAACAAAGAATTCACAACCAATAATAGGCTTAATTTCTTTTTCTAAAGAAGGATATGCTTCTATAGGCTCTTCACCTTCTTGTAATGTGCCTTCTTGAGTTCGATTATATCGATCAAGGAGTTCTTCGTTTCTACTTTTTACACCTTTATTATGTCCAGATATTTCGTTAACAAAATGGAATGCTCCCATCATGTTAGCGTGATCGGTTAGTGCTACAGCAGGCATGTTGTGCTTTATGGCAGCTTTAACAAGGTCTTTTATGCTTATCGTAGATTGTAATACTGAGAACTGTGAATGATTGTGTAAATGAGCAAACTCTGCTGTTTTAAGTTGTTCAAGAACTTCTTCAGAGATGGTAGTGGTTTCGCCTTCATCTTTAGAAAGACGTTTTCTAATCTCATCAGAAGCTTGTTTGAGGTTAATATGTTTTAATCCAATAACCTGAATAGGCATAGGATTAGCTTCATTAAAGCGCTCAAAATAATCTGGAGCAACATCAAGTTGCTCTATGGTATATTGTTGTTTACGAACTAATTCTAAAAAACAACGTGTAGTTGCTTCAACATCGGCAGTTGCATTATGGGCTTCGCCAAATCCAGTACCAAATAAATGCTGATGTAACTCAGTAAGTGTTGGTAATTTAAATTTTCCTCCACGTCCTCCAGGAATTTGACATAATTGAGCAGTAATTTCTGTACAGGTGTCAAGTACTGGAAGTTCTTGTAAATCGTTAGAAACACCTAAACGATGAAACTCACAACCCATAACTTTTACGTCAAAACCAACATTTTGACCTACTATAAATTTAGCTTTAGAAAGTGCAATATTAAACTTTTCTAAAGTGCTTTCGAGCGTAATTCCGTCTTGTGCGGCAAGTTCAGTAGAAATACCGTGAATTTTTTCTGCATCATAAGGAATATTAAAGCCATCGGGTTGAACGAGATAATCTTGATGCTCAATACAGTTACCCATTTCATCGTGTAATTGCCAAGCAATTTGTATACATCTTGGCCAGTTGTCTGTATCCGTAATGGGAGCGTTGAAATCTCGCGGTAATCCCGTAGTTTCGGTATCAAATATTAAATACATAGTTCTCGATACTTTAGCAGTGTAATTTTTCCTTTAGCTCTAAATAGCCTCTAAAGATATGAAGAATAACAGAGCTATCAAGAGAAAAGATTAAGGTGAATAATGGTGATAAAAAATAAAGCACTCATTATAAAATATATGAGTGCCTTATGGGGTATAGAAAATATTGGGGAAAAGTGACTAATATCCTATTTCAAAGTGTCCATTTTTAACATTAACACTAGTTGTTGTAACGTAATTAAAATCGCCTGTAATACATCGATTCTCTTTATCGTGATAAGTGATACTTAAAGTTCCAGATACAGCAGAGGCTCTATCATTATTAACTTCATAAGTTGCACTATAGTTCCCGCTAGTAGAAAGTGGATAATCTCCAGTTTCTATGTTGATAGGGAAAAAAATTGTAATCTCTTCTTCGGGTGTAGTACCTTTAACTAATAAAAAGTTACCTAAATTTTGAGCAATATTGGTATCTGTAGTTAAACTGTGAGAATCAATCATTGCTGTAATAGAACTTAGTTCGCAAGGTCTATTATTATCAGGCTCAGAAGCATTTTCTATTGGTAGTCTATAAAACCATCCTTTTTGAAAGTTTATAGGATCTTCACTACCATTTTTTAAAGCACGAAATCTAAAGTTTCCAGAAATAGTATTATCACTAATATCTGTTACTTCAATAACTCCTTCACCATTAGTACCTGTAGTATAGAAGTTTTGTGAATTATCTAAAAAAGTAGCAATGTTGGTTACAGATGAACCTAGGTTATAACTTCCTGATGCATTAGATTCAATAGTGATATTAATAGCTTCAGAAAGAGAGGATCCTGTAATTGTTAAAGATCCATCAGTATTAAGTATTGCTTTATGTAAGTCTGTTTTAAATAAAGCATCATTTTTTGCTGCTTGCAGTGCCGGAGTGTTAATTTCTGTATCTGTCACACATGAGGTAAATGTGAGCATTAAGAGAAATACAAAAAATAGTCGGTTAATTGATAACATTAAGATTTGGGGTTTTGTTCTTAAATTCAGGGGGTTATGAAAACGGAAGTAAAAGTAAAAAAAACTATAGTAACCACAAATTTTTTACGGTAAAAATGTAAAAAAAACATCGATGAAAGGCGTTTTTGGCAGGTTGAAATACGTTTTTTTGATGTTTTTTGATGATTTTTAGTAGTGTGATGTGAGGTTTTAAAACATGTAAAAAACCAAGGTTTAAGATGTTTTAAAAATAGATAGTGATTATCCTTGATATATAGAAAAATAGCGTATCTTTGCACCCTTAATTATAATCTAGGGTCGCGAACCCTTAAACATTAATTTTTATGCCTGTTAAAATTAGATTACAGAGACACGGTAAAAAAGGAAAGCCTTTTTACTGGGTAGTAGCAGCTGATGCTAGAGCAAAAAGAGATGGTAAATTTCTTGAAAAGTTAGGAACGTACAATCCAAACACTAATCCAGCGACAATCGACTTAAACGTTGATGCATCTGTGAAGTGGTTACAAAATGGAGCGCAACCTACTGACACTGCTAGAAACATTTTATCTTACAAAGGTGTTATGCTTAAAAACCACTTAGCTGGTGGAGTAAGAAAAGGAGCTTTAACTGAAGAGCAAGCGGAAGCAAAATTCCAAGCTTGGTTAGAAGAAAAAGAAGGAAAGATTACTGCTAAGAAAGATGGTTTAGCTCAAGCTAAAGCAGATCAAAAAGCAGCTACGTTAGCCGCTGAAAAAGAAGTTAACGAAAAGCGTGCAGCAGCAGCGGCAGACGCTAAAGCAGCAGCTGAAGCTGAGGCAGCTGGAGAAGCAGCTACAGAAGAAACAACTGACGAGGCAGAAGCTTAATTAATTTTAAAATACTGCGATATGCAAAAGAAAGATTGTTTCTATCTAGGCAAAATCGTAAGTAAATTTAGTTTCAAAGGTGAGGTATTGATTAAATTGGATACCGATGAACCTCAAAGTTATCAAAATTTGGAATCAGTTTTTGTTCAATTGAACAAACAACTGGTTCCTTTTTTTATAGAGAGATGTTCTCTGCATAAAAGTGATCTATTGCGTGTCAAATTTGAAGACATCGATACAGAAGAGGATGCAGATGATATCATGAAAAGTGAACTATATTTACCACTTACATTATTACCTAAGTTAGAAGGAAATAAATTTTATTATCACGAAGTTATCGGTTTTAAAGTAATCGATATTAAGTTTGGAGAAGTAGGAGTTATTAAAGCAATTAATGATAGTTCTTCGCAAACACTATTTGAGATTGATAGAGAAGGAGTCGAAATTTTAATTCCGATGAACGATGATATTATTCTTGAACTTAAAAGAGAAGAACAACAATTTATAGTTGAAGCTCCAGAAGGGTTAATAGAATTATATCTAGAATAATATTAAAAGAATGTCTAATAAGCCGTTTAAATTTAAGCAATTTGAAGTAGCACAAGATAGATGTGCTATGAAAATAGGAACAGATAGTGTTTTATTGGGTAGTTGGATAACTATTCCAGAACAAACATTCTCTATATTGGACGTAGGAGCTGGAACAGGAGTTATTGCATTAATGATGGCTCAAAGAAGTGCTGCAGAAGTTATCGATGCTTTAGAGATTGATACAGATGCTTATGAACAGGCTGTAGAAAACTTTGAAGCATCTCCTTGGGGAGATCGATTATTTTGTTATCATGCTTCTTTTCAAGAGTTTTTTCAAGAGATTGATGATCAATACGATTTAATTATTAGTAATCCACCCTTTTTTCAACCAGCTCAGGTAAGTGAAGAGCAAATGCCTGAGTCTAGGCAAAAGGCTAGATTTTCTGATGCGTTACCTTTTGAACATTTGATGTATGGAGTAGGGCAATTGCTTTCTGAAGAAGGAAAGTTTGCTGTAATCATCCCTAAAACAGAAGAAGAGCATTTAATTGCTATAGGAAAACAAGTAGGTTTATATCCTAATAGAATTACAAGAGTAAAAGGAACACCTCAAACAGAAGAAAAGAGAAGTCTTATCGAGTTTAGTTTTAATGAAACCGAGATCAAAAAGGAAGTATTAATTATAGAAATTGATAGACATCAATATACTCCAGAATACACAGCATTAACGCAGGACTTTTATCTTAAAATGTAATACTATTAATAGTAGAAGTGTTGAATTATAATCCAATTTTTAAGATTAGAATTATCAACTTAAAAAATTGGCTACTCGTTTTGCATTAAGTACATTTGTGAGAAGGTAAATACCTAATAGGGTATTCTTATCGATTTAAGTAATATGTACTTCTTCAAGGATGCGATGGAATACCTTTTCAGTTTTTAAGAATTTTAATAAATACAATACAACATGAAACCAGACTTATTTCAGGCACCAGATTACTATCAATTAGATGATTTACTTAGTGATGAACATAAAATGGTAAGAGATGCAGCACGTGAGTGGGTAAAGAGAGATGTATCTCCTATTATTGAAGAATATGCACAACGTGCAGAGTTCCCTAAACAAATCATAGATGGATTAGCAGGAATAGGTGCATTTGGACCATACATTCCAGAGCAATATGGAGGTGCAGGTTTAGATCAGATAAGTTATGGGTTGATCATGCAAGAAATAGAAAGGGGTGATTCGGGAGTGCGATCTACAGCTTCTGTACAATCTTCGTTAGTGATGTATCCTATCTGGAAATATGGTTCTGAAGAGCAACGTAATAAATATTTACCAAAATTAGCTTCTGGAGAATATTTAGGATGTTTTGGACTTACAGAGCCAGATCATGGATCAAATCCAGGAGGTATGGTGACTAATTTTAAAGACAAAGGAGATCATTACCTGTTAAATGGTGCTAAAATGTGGATTTCTAATGCTCCTTTTGCAGATGTAGCAGTCGTATGGGCTAAGAATGAAGAAGGGCGTATTCATGGTTTAATTGTGGAGCGTGGAATGGAGGGGTTCACAACACCAGAAACACATAATAAGTGGTCTTTAAGAGCATCTGCTACTGGAGAATTGATTTTTGATAATGTAAAAGTACCTAAAGAAAACTTATTACCAGGAAAGAATGGATTAGGAGCACCACTAGGATGTTTAGATTCTGCTAGATATGGAATAGCATGGGGAGCAATAGGAGCAGCAATGGACTGTTATGATACTGCTTTACGCTATGCACAAGAACGTATACAGTTTGATAAGCCTATAGCAGGAACACAATTGCAACAAAAGAAATTAGCAGAAATGATTACCGAAATCACCAAAGCTCAATTATTGACTTGGAGATTGGGAGTTTTGCGTAATGAAGGTAGAGCAACTTCTGCTCAAATATCTATGGCAAAGCGTAACAATGTAGAAATGGCAATTAATATAGCTAGAGAAGCAAGACAAGTATTAGGTGGTATGGGTATTTCTGGAGAATATAGTATTATGCGTCATATGATGAACTTAGAGAGTGTGATTACTTATGAAGGAACACATGATATTCATTTATTGATTACAGGATATGATATAACCGGAATTTCTGCATTTAAATAAGAAATATATTCTGAAATAAAATATAGAAGCATCTTGAAAAACCAAGATGCTTTTTTTGTGTATTACAATGCGTATTATTGATATTATGTAAACTATATTTTTTAGGAAATAACTATTAGTTTTGCGGTATGCGATATGATATTATAATAATAGGAGGAGGAGCTGCAGGTTTTTTTACAGCAATAAACGCAGCTACTAAGAATACGGATCTGAGAATAGCAATTTTAGAAAGAGGAAAAGAAGTGTTGTCTAAAGTAAGAATCTCAGGAGGAGGAAGGTGTAATGTGACGCATGGTGAGTTTATCCCTAACGAATTAGCCAAAAACTACCCTAGAGGAGAACGAGAACTTAAAGGGCCTTTTCATACTTTTATGACAGGAGATACGATGGAGTGGTTTGAACAAAGAGGGGTCGCTTTAAAAATAGAAGAAGATGGTAGAGTATTTCCAGAATCTGATTCTTCTTCTTCAATTATTAATTGTTTTTTAAATGAAGCAAATAAGTTAGGAATCGAAATTCTTACCAATCATAGTGTAAAATCTATTAAGAAAGAAAGTAATGACTGGGAGATTGCTACAAATCAAGATGTTTTTGAAGCCGAAAAGATCATGGTAGCTACAGGAAGTAATCCTAAAATATGGAAATTACTTGAAGATTTAGGACATACTATTGTTGATCCAGTTCCTTCTTTATTTACTTTTAATTGTGATGACAAACGTATAAAAGAGCTACCAGGGGTTGTAGCTAATGCAGCTGTCAAGATTCAAAGTGATAAATTAAAAAGTGAAGGTCCATTATTGATTACCCATTGGGGAATGAGTGGTCCAGCGATATTAAAACTTTCAGCTTGGGGTGCAAGAGCACTAGAGGCAAGACAATATAAATTTGAAATCAAAGTAAACTGGCTTAAGGATTATGCAACAGATGAGGCTGTGGATTTAATAGATGAGCTAAAGTACACACATAAAAAACAACAAATAGGTAAGTATGCACAATTTAATTTGCCTAAGAGATTATGGCGTAGTTTAGTAGAAGCAGCTGAGATTTCGCTTGACGCTAGATGGGCAGATTTACCTAAAAAGAAAATACAGCAATTAGCTGTAGAATTAACGCAGAGTGTTTTTAAGATTGATGGTAAAAGTACGTTTAAAGAAGAGTTTGTTACTGCAGGAGGAGTAAACTTAAAAGAAGTTAACTTTAAAACTTTTGAAAGTAAAAAACAAACCAATCTTTATCTAGCAGGAGAAGTTTTGAATATAGACGCTATTACAGGGGGATTTAACTTTCAAAATGCATGGACTGGAGCATATATAGCATCACAAGCAATGACAACATAAAATGTGTTTATGAAAACGTATGTAGCATTATTAAGAGGTATTAATGTAGGTGGTAAACGGAAAATAAAAATGGAATCTTTAAGAATAATGCTTGAAGATTTAGGGTATCATAATGTACAAACATATATACAAAGTGGTAATATTATTTTTCAATCGAATAAAGAAGCAAGAGCTTTAAGCGCAGCGATTGAGCAAGCTATTTTAGATACATATGAGTTTGAAGTTCCTACAATTGTAATTCCTAAAAATGAATTTGAAGCCATCTTGAAAAATTGTCCTTTTAATAAAGAGGATGAGGGTATTATATTATCAAAAGTTTATTTCTCGCTTTTGAGTAAAGAGGTAACTCAAGAGCAAATAGTGTTATTAGAGCAATTAGCTAGCGGAGAAGAAGACTATAAAATAGGACACAAAGTGATCTATATTTATTGTCCTAATAATTACCATAAAAGTAAAATACATACTAATAGTTTAGAAAGAAAATTAAAGCAAGCAATAACTACTCGTAATCTTAAAACGATGCAAAAATTATTAAGCTTAATACAATGAAAAATTAAAATTGAGAAATAAAAATCATCAAAAGAATTCTGCAAAGTTTACTATCTTAGCGAATGTTAAAAATTAAATTTTATCCCAAATTTTATTATGAAAAAAACTAAACTAACTTTAACCATCTTATTTTTAGTATTTTCATTAGGACAGGGGTTTGCCCAAGGAGATCCTATAAAGAAATTACTAACAGATTATATTAGTGCGATGAACACTATGGGAGATTCTTCTCAAAAAGAAGAAGTACTTCAATTGTTTAATGATCGTTATGTAGGTCATACAGCATATGTGAAATTATCTGGACATATTAGTAGAACTACTTCAAAGAAAAGTGATTTATCAGTGCAATTAGATGATATTCTAGGTGCTAATAACTATAAATTTAAATTAACATTAAAAGAAGTTCTTTATAATAGCTTAAAAGAAAGAGCAGGAACAATTTCTGCGTTAGTAAACTTTGAATCTTCTATAGAAGGAAAAGTAGCAGAAAAAGGAACAATTTTAATGAACCTTGTAGGATCTATGATTGATGGAAGATGGCAAATTATCCAGAACAATACAGTAAGAGTTTCTGAAGCTAAAGATGTAGGAAGATGTGTATGTTATGTATATGCAAAAGGAGCTACAAAATACGTTACAGAAGTATATTTCCCTGCTGGAGTAGAATACGGACAAGAATTTGAAGCTTTCAGAGTAACAACTAGAGATGGTAAAAGAATTATCAAATCTGATAATAATGAATTTGATTGGGATAAAGACTCTGGAGAATTAAAGTACAAAGGTATTATTGTAGGAACAACACAAGATTCTAGAGAAGCTGTAGAAATGGCTTTAAAAGATTTATATAAAGAATCATGTTTAGAAATCTTATTTAACTAAGCGTTAAAGATTTTAATACAGAAAAAGCTCCTCATTTTATTAAAATGAGAAGCTTTTTTTTATAGTAATTATTTTAAGAAACCTTTCCAGGAGATTTCAACAGCTTGATTAATATGCCTTTCTAATACTTTTGAATTGTTTGCATTATACAGTTTGACCATAGTTACAACACTACCAAAAAAAAGTTCTTCCATTAAAGAAACAGTATAAGGTTTAAAGATTTTTTCTTTAATAGCTTCTCTAAAAAAGTTATCAATGTCAAGAATATATTTTTTTGCTTCATCTTTTAAATCTTGAGGAATATCACAAGATTTAGCGATTTGCTCATAAAAAACAAAAGCCAAAGGATTATTAATAAAATAATAAAACATATTTTTCCACATGATAGGAAACTGTTTCTTGATATTAGCCTGCGGAGTGTTTTTCATAATAACAGTTCCAAAATCTTGAGCCAACATAAGATAAAGTTCAGCGATAATCTCATCTTTATTTTTAAAATGATGATAGACGGTTCCATTTGCCACCCCGGATTCTTTGATGATTTGTGATAGTGATGTGGCAGCTACCCCTTGAGCTGTAACTAACTCAAGTGTAGTTTGTAATACAATAGATTTTTTACTCATAAATGAATATGTCGTAAGTTCTTAATTTAGTTGTTTTCCCTATTAGTTTTTAATTAAGTAACCATATTTGGTAACTTAAAATTGTAGCAAAGGTTATAAATATAATATGTGGGGTAAGTAAAAAAGCAGCGGTGTTATTTACTATTTTAAACCATTTGAAGGTAAAGAACAATAAAAAAAGCAGAGCTACAATATTTAATAATGCAATTAAAGGAGTGTGTAAACCAAATAAAAATATAGACCAAGCTGTTTGAAGTATCAATTGAAATCCAAAATGATATAAAGCCACTTTTACCCATTTATGATAAAAACCATGACTCCACACAATACCTGCCGCAATACCAGTAATTCCATGCATTAAAACCCATAACATCATTAAGATATTATATGATGGAGAATATACTGGAGTATTGATAGAGGTATACCATATCTCGGCAGAATTTTGAGAAGCTATAACGCTCAAAAAACCTATGAAAATAGAGCATACCACCGCAATACTAATACGTTGGATTTTTGTCTTCATTTAAGCTTGTTAGTCACATACTAAAATAGCAATTTATTTAATTAGTTAAACAATCTAATTCGATGTATCTTTACCCAAATTAATATTATATTATGAATCTTTCTGAATCATTTGTCTCAAAATTGGAAAGTAACTTACCAACATCGGGAAATATTACGTGCAAATCCCCAAGTAATATAGCATTAGTAAAGTATTGGGGAAAGAGACCTGTACAACTTCCAGAGAATCCATCGATAAGTTTTACATTAGATGAATGTCATACGATAACGAGTTTAACATATCAAAAGCGAGAAACAAAAGCAACCGAATTTAGTTTTGAGTTTTATTTTGAAGGAGAACGTAAAGAAAGCTTTCGACCAAAGATTCAAAAATTCTTTGAACGTATAGAAAAATATGTACCGTTTATACGATATTATGATTTTGTAATAGATTCTAGAAATACCTTTCCTCATAGTAGTGGTATCGCCTCATCTGCAAGTGGAATGAGTGCACTGGCATATGTAGTAATGAAATTAGAAAAGGAAATTAACCCAGAACTGACGAAAGAAGATATGCTTAAGAAGGCTTCATTCTTAGCAAGATTAGGATCAGGAAGTGCTTGTAGAAGTCTTGAAGGCCCAATAACAGTATGGGGTAAACATGAAGCTATTGAGATAAGTTCAGACGATTATGCAGTTTCTTATCCCTTTGAAGTACATGATAATTTTAAAAATTATTGTGATACCATTTTATTGGTTGATAAAGGAGAAAAGCAAGTGAGTAGTACGGTAGGACATGACTTAATGCATGGACATCCTTTTGCACAACGTAGATTTGAACAAGCATCAGAAAATATAAGCCGTTTAATAACTATTTTTAAGTCAGGTGATTTAAATGCCTTTATCGAGGTAGTAGAAAGTGAAGCGTTAACATTGCATGCAATGATGATGACTTCATTACCATATTTTATATTAATGAAACCTAATACGCTTTCGATTATTCAGAAAATTTGGGAATATAGAAAAGAAACGGATTCAAAAATCTGTTTTACACTTGATGCAGGAGCAAACGTACATGTATTATATCCTGAAACGGAAAAAGAACAAGTAATAGAATTCATTAAAAGCGAGTTAGTTGGATATTGTCAGAAAGGACAGTATATTTGTGATAAAGTAGGATTAGGAGCACAGTTGGTGTAATGTGCTTATTGGGAAACAAAAACAACTATTATGAAAGGACCTCTTTTCTATTCTAAAATATTATTATTTGGAGAATACGGAATCATTAAAGATTCAAAAGGACTATCAATACCTTATAACTTTTTTAAAGGAGCATTAAAGGTATCTGAAGAACCTAATGAGGAAGCCTTGGCCTCTAATAAAAGTTTAAAAGCTTTTGCTACATACCTTACTGAAATAGAAGATAAAAATGTTGTTAAGTTTGATCTTGAAGCAATGCAGGCAGATATAGCAGCAGGAATGTACTTTGATAGTAGTATACCACAAGGGTATGGCGTAGGAAGTAGTGGTGCATTAGTTGCCGCTATCTATGATAAATATGCAGAAGATAAAATAACAGTATTAGAGAACCTTACTAGAGAGAAACTATTGAGATTAAAAGAGATTTTTGGTCTTATGGAATCTTTTTTCCATGGAAATAGTTCTGGTTTAGACCCATTAAACAGTTATCTTAGTTTACCAATATTAATTAATTCAAAAGATAATATAGAGCCTACAGGAATACCTTCTCAAAGTACAGAAAAAAATAAAGGAGCTGTATTTTTATTAGATAGTGGAATTATAGGTGAAACTGCACCTATGGTAAGTATATTTATGGAGAAAATGAAGCAAGAGGGATTCCGTAATATGCTTAAAAATCAATTTGTCAAGCATACAGATGCCTGTGTAGAAGATTTCTTAAAAGGGGATATTAAATCATTATTCTCAAATATTAAGCAATTATCTCATGTGGTATTAGATAACTTCAAGCCAATGATTCCTCAGCAATTTCATACACTTTGGAAAAAAGGAATCGAAACAAATGAGTACTATTTAAAACTTTGTGGATCTGGTGGTGGTGGATACATTTTAGGATTTACACAAGATTTTGAAAAAGCAAAAAAAGCCTTAAAAGATTACCCATTAGAGGTTGTATATAATTTCTAAGGAAAACAGTATAACCATATGCTTAGCAGAAAGAACAAGCTTTTTTTTATCAAGTTATTGAGCTTGTTTTCTGTAGTTAGAGGATATAATATCTGGATTATTGTTTTTGCACAATATCTAACTTCTATATTTATATTAGCACCAAAGCTTAGTATAAGAGAAGTAATCTTTGATATAGACTTATTTGTTATCATTTTTGCCTCTTCGATTGTTATTGCAGCAGGATATATTATTAATAGTTTTTATGATAGTGAAAAAGACTTGATTAATCGTCCGCAAAAAACCATGTTGGATCGCTTAGTTAGTCAGCAAACAAAACTTACAGGGTATTTTGTACTTAATTTTATAGCAGTAATATTTGCAAGCTATGTATCGTTTAAAGCAGTAGTCTTTTTTTCATTATACATATTTGCTATATGGTTTTATTCTCATAAGCTTAAAAAAATACCATTTATAGCCAATGTAACTGCAGCATCGTTAGCAATTGCTCCATTTTTTGCCATTTTTGTGTACTACAAAAACTTTGAAAAAGTCATTTTTGTTCATGCAATTTTTTTATTCTTGATATTGACCATGAGAGAAATGGTCAAAGATTTAGAAAATATAAAAGGTGATATGGCAAATAATTATAAAACTATACCAGTGGTATATGGAGAGCAAATGTCAAAACGTCTTTTGATTGCGTTAATTTTAATAACTATTGTTCCGCTATATCTATTACTATATCGCTATGAAATAGGTTATATGAAGTTCTATTTTTATATAATGCCATTATTTCTTACTGTATTTGCAATTATCATTTATCAAACAAGAAAGCATATTCATTACCTATGGTTACATAACATACTTAAGTTAATCATAGTAGCAGGTGTGTTTAGTATTATACTTATTGATATAGAACGTATTATTTTAAAAATACTAGATGCTATTTAAAAAAATAAAGCAACTGAAAAACAGCTGCTTTATAAATGAATTCTCAACGCTTTAGATATATAGTTAATTTGTTATAAGTAATCTATAATTGTAATTAGTAGACTTATTGTAATAATGATTAAGAGAATGGATTTAATATTTTAAGTCTTAGCTTAAAAACTTTACCATTCTTATTAATACGAGAATCAACTTTTTGATAGTTTAATTTTGATTTTACAAATGATTCAACAGATGTGCTATCAGAGTCTACTGTTAATACAACAATTTCTCCTTTATTATTTAAAGTAAATTCAACCGTTGCATTGATAGCTTCGTTGTCTATTTCTATTCTAGGATTCTTAAGTAAAGTAGAAATTTCATTTCTTAATTTTTGAACAGGTGTTTCAACAGGATTGTTGTTACCGTACATAGCTGTACCGATTACAAATGCAAGAATAAATACTTTTAACGTTTTCATTTTTTAAAATTTTGATCTTTTTTAGATAAATTGTTTGTTTTGTTTTACGCTGTAAAGATACTATAGGGATAACGTTGAGTGTCATTTATAAAGTTATGATAATGAGTTACTATAGTTATGCTTAGATTAATTTATAGCATAGATAACTTTGACTAAACTTTAAGATATTCTTTTTGATATACCATGTATATTTACGAATAATTCAATACCATAAAAACAAGAATTGCGAATCTTTTAATAATAGGCATTAAAAAATATAGTTTATCAAATTTAAAGCTATTGATAGTGTTACTATAAGATTAAGAGATGATGTTTATGTATTGAAAAACAGTGTGTTAATATATTGCTTTTTAAAGAAAAATGAATTCGAAATTAAAAATTGCGCTAGCCCAAATTGCTCCAGTTTGGTTAAATAAAAAGGAAACATTAGAGAAAATCAAAAAGAATATAAAGGAAGCAGCCAAAGAAGAGGTTGAGCTTATCGTTTTTGGAGAATCATTATTGCCAGGATATCCTTTTTGGGTAGAACTTACTAATGGAGCAAAATTCAATAGTGATGTTCAAAAAGAAATACATGCACATTATGCACAAAATGCTGTGATAATTGAGCAAGGTGACTTAGACGAAATCTGTAAACTGGCAAAAGAACATCATATTGCTATTTATTTAGGTATCATAGAAAGACCTACAGATAGAGGTGGACATAGTTTATATGCATCATTAGTATATATAAATGAAGAAGGAGAGATACAATCGGTACATCGCAAACTTCAACCTACCTACGAAGAACGTCTAACTTGGTCTCCAGGAGATGGAAACGGATTGCAAACGCATGCACTTAAATCTTTTACTGTAGGAGGACTTAATTGTTGGGAAAATTGGATGCCATTACCTCGAACAGCGTTGTATGCTCAAGGCGAAAATTTGCACATAGCTGTATGGCCTGGAAATGATTTTAATACAAAAGACATCACGCGATTTATTGCTAGAGAATCAAGATCGTATGTAATTTCAGTCTCTAGTTTAATGAGAGTAGAAGATTTCCCAGAAAATACACCGCATTTAGATAAAATATTAGCAAAAGCACCAGCTGTTTTAGGTAATGGAGGATCATGTATTGCTGGGCCAGATGGAGAATGGGAAATAGAACCTGTATTATATAAAGAAGGATTGATTATTCATACTATTGATTATAATAGAGTATTACAAGAACGACAAAATTTTGATCCAGTAGGACATTATTCTCGTCCAGATGTGACGCAATTGACTGTGAATAGAGAGCGACAAACTACAGTAAAATTTAATTAATATATAGATGTCATACTTTAATGATATAGAAAAAATTAAACCATATATACACCAAACACCTGTACTTACGTCTACTTTGTTAAACGAGATAGCTGGATGTGAACTGTATTTTAAATGCGAAAATTTCCAGAAAATGGGAGCTTTTAAAATGCGAGGTGCTACATATGCAATTTTAAATTTATCAGAGGAGCAAAGAGCAAAAGGAGTTGTGACACATTCTTCGGGTAATTTTGCTCAAGCAGTATCCTTAGCAGCAAAGAGTTTAGGAGTTAAAGCATATATTGTTATGCCTACTAGTGCACCTCAGGTAAAAAAAGAAGCTGTAATAGGATACGGAGGAGAATTAATTGAGTGCGAACCTACTTTACAAGCTAGAGAAAGAACTGCTTCAAAAATAGCACAAGAAAAAGGAGCTACATTTTTGCATCCATCAGATAATCTAGATGTAATTATAGGTCAAGGTACAGCAGCTGTAGAATTATTACAAGAATATACCGATTTGGATACTATAGTAACACCAGTAGGTGGTGGTGGATTAATAGCAGGAACAGTACTGGCAGCAAATGCGTTTAGTGAAAAATGTGAAGTAATAGGAGGAGAACCTTTTGCTGTAGATGATGCATATAGATCATTATTAAGTGGTAAGATAGAAACCAATACTACAATACGTACTATTGCAGATGGTTTAAAAACGCAATTAGGAGAAATTAATTTTCCGATTATAAAAAAACATATAAAAACTATTATTAGAGTAGAAGAAGATGAAATAGTAGCTGCTATGAAATTAATATGGGAGCGACTTAAAATAGTTATAGAACCATCTAGTGCAGTAGCTTTTGCTGCGGTTTTAAAAGATAAAACGCGATTTAAAAATAAAAAAGTAGGAGTTATTTTTTCTGGAGGAAATGTAGATTTAAGCAGATTACCGTTTTAAAAGAATAAACAAAAAAGCAGATTGTATTAATATCAATTGGAAACAACTATCTTTGCAAAAAAATAATACATGAATCGAGGAGGAAATTCAAGAGGGAAAAAAAGCGGAAATACTAAAAATAAGAAGTTTTATCCCAAAGGGAAGGAAGAAGTAAGAAAGAAAGCGACTCCCCAAAAAGCATCAAATCCAGATGAAATTAGACTGAATAAGTTTGTAGCAAATTCAGGAGTATGTTCTAGAAGAGATGCTGATTTATATATCCAAACAGGAAGTGTATGGGTTAATGGTAAACCTGTTACAGAAATGGGATATAAAGTAAAACTTACAGACGAAGTACGTTTTGATGGTAGGCTAATCACGCCAGAAAAGAAAGAATATATTTTATTAAATAAGCCTAAAGGTTACGTTACAACTACAAGTCCAGAGAAAAATAAAACAGTAATGCAATTGATAGCCAATGCATCACGAGTACAATTGAGACCTGTAGGGAGATTAGAACGTAATACAACAGGATTATTGCTGTTTACAAATGATGATGATTTAACAAAAAAACTTACCCATCATAAACATGGTGTACGTAAGATCTATCATGTAGAATTGGATAAAAACTTCAAATTAGAAGATTTAAAGAAACTTGAAAGCGGAGTTTTATTAAAAGAAGGATTTATTCAACCAGATGAGGTTTCTTATGTAGAAGGAGCAAGTAAAAGAGAGATAGGTATTCAAATTAAATCTTCAAAAAACGAAATCATTCGTAAAGTGATGGAGCATTTAAATTATAATGTGATTCGTCAAGATAGAGTTATTTTTGGTGGATTAACAAAAAAGGATTTACCTAGAGGAAGGTGGAGAAGCTTGACAAATCAAGAAATTATTAATCTTAAGAACTCTTAAGAGATAAGTTTTAATAAGATAAGAAAGTAATAAACAGGTCAAATTTGACCTGTTTTTTTATGCAGTTAATTAATAAATATGACAAGGAAAAATTGACAATAAAATAAATGTTAATTAAAAGCGTGAAAAACTTAAATAATCTTAAAAAATGTTAAAGCTTTAGAACAAATGTTAATTTTTTTGAAGTTTTTTTGGGGAGGTGAATTTAAAGTATAAACTTTTGAAGTATAGTGGATTAGTAGGGTTTTAAGAGTTGAGGTAGCAAGAAAATGTAAAAAAAAATAAAAATGAGAATGTAAGTTACCCTTATATGTGTGACTAAGGTCACTTAAGAGATAGTATGTGGGTGCTATCTTTAGGAATGCATTAAAAAGGGTAAATATGAATAGAAAAAGTACTAAACTAACAATGAGGTATGCTGTAAAAGCATTTTGTGTAATCTTGTTATTTTCTTCGTTTACAGAGAAGAAAAATACTGACAAAAAAGTTTTACGACAAACAACAGTTAATGCACATTCGTCTGGAGTAGTAGTCGAATGGTATAACTTAATTAAGACATTAACTACAAAAACCAAAGGGTATACACCACCAGTAGCAGCAAGAGCTTTTGGCTATACTGGAGTAGCATTATACGAATCTTTGGTAGAAGGGATGCCTAATAAAAGATCGATGTCTGGGTTGCTAAATGACTTAAAAGTTGAAACGACATTAGATAAAGACAAGATTTATTATTGGCCAGCCGTAGCCAATTGTGTGCTAGCAGAAATGACACGTTATTTTTATAAGCATACGAGTGGAAAAAGATTAAGAGCAATAGAAGCACTAGAACAAAAATATGAAGATCGCTTTATTGCATTGACTTCAGAAGAAATCTATGCAGATTCGCATGACTTAGCTAAGCGAACAGCAGAACAAATTATTCAGTGGTCAGGTAATGACGGAGGTAGAGATGGATCATTACATAATTTTCCACGAGAATACACTTCTCCAAAAGGAGATCAATATTGGGAGCCTACAGCACCTAAGTATCAACCAGCACTTCAGCCATATTGGGGAACGAATAGACCTTTTATTACAGCAAATGTAACAGAAACACAGCCTAAAGATCCTACTCCGTTCTCTATACAAATGGACTCACCATTTTACAAAGCTGCAGAAGAAGTATATAAAACTGTAAAATACATCAAACCAGAAGAAGTAGTAATTGCAGAATTTTGGTCAGACGATCCTACATCTTCAGCTACACCACCAGGACACTCGATTTCGATTTTAAATCAAGTAATAAATAGAGATAATGTAAAACTTGATAAAGCAGCCGAAGCTTTTGCAAAATTAGGAATAGGAATCTCTGATGCATTTATTTCATGCTGGAGTACTAAATACAGGACTGTATATCCTAGACCTATTACATATATCAACGCATATATTGATGAAAAATGGAAGCCAGTATTAGCGACACCTCCATTTCCAGAATATACATCTGGACATTCGGTACAATCAGGAGCATTGGCAGAAATCATGACTGATTTATTTGGAAAAAATAAACCGTTTGTTGATAGAACACATGAACACAGAAAAGATATAAATGGAATTCCGCGTAGATTTGCTAGCTTTTATGAGATGGCAGAAGAAGCAGCTATTTCTAGATTGTATGGAGGAATACATTTTAGAGAAGCTATAGATCTAGGATTAGAGCAAGGATATAAAATAGGAAAAAATATCAATGCACTAAACCTTGACAAATAATAAGATTAAAAATAAATAAGAAAAACCCGAAGCTGTAAACTTCGGGTTTTTTTATTGTAAAATGATTTTTAATTGATCATAATATTGTTTGGTAATATAGATACCATTGTGTCCAGCGCCTTCAATAGCTGTATACTCTATTTTATTAGGATATAATGCTTTTAAACGTAATGAGTTTTCTTCTGGTTTGATTAAAAAGTCACGAGTACCATGTAGAATGTTAATCTTACACTTTACGTCTGCCAAAAATTTATAAGATGGGATTTCATAATTAATCATAAACATAGGAACAGACGAAATGCTGTGAATTAGCTCGTTCCAAGCATAGTATGGAGCTTCTAATATTAACAGTTTAGGATTGTTTTTAGAAGCGGTATAAGCAGCTAATCCAGAGCCTAATGAAAAACCTAAAACTGTAATCTCATGTTCTTGATAGCGTGTTTTGAGATAATCATAGACTTTTTGAGCATCGTTATAAAGTTGAGATTCTTCGTTATAAAAACTATCGCTTTTACCATAACCTCTATAGTCTACAAATAAGATATCATACCCATTTTCTGTATATAAAGGAGCACGTTTTCCCCAGTCGTGAATTGCTCCAGCATTACCATGGAAATATAAGATAACACCTTTACGTATGGAATCCGTTTTAAATAATAAAGCATTTAGAGAGACGTCTTTGGCTACAGGAATATCAATTTCTTCAAATGATTGTTCAAAAGAATAGATATATGATTTATCCAGAACTTTTGGATTGAAATAAAAACGTTCTTGTCTAAAATATAAAAAGGTTAAAAAGAGTAGAAATAAAACGAATAGACTAATAATAATTCGTAATAATCTGCGTCCAATTTTTTTAAAATTTATGCTCAAAAATTGTTGGTTTATGTGGTTGAGAAAAGCTTTTTATAATTTCGAAAATAAAAATAGAAAAGACAATGGAATATTCTAATGCAACCATCCATAAATTTTCTCTAAACTCAGGATGAATGTACGCAGTATAACTCAATATGATAACCGCTGACCAGATTAAAGGAAAACGATAGCGTGTAAAAATGCATAGTGAAAGCGGTACAGCTATATACCATGGATGTACAGTTGTAGATAAAAAATAATAACTACAAATACCTAATACAAGTACAGTGATTAATTGTGGTGTAGTAGTGTTTTTTCTAAAGAATGTAAGTCCTAAAAGGATTCCGATAACAATTAATGGTAAAATCTTACCTGCAGTACCAATAATATTCCAACCTACAACTTGATAACCTACCCATCTAACGATATAATAAATACTAGCATTAAATTCGAAATTTTGAAACCATAAACTTATAGTTTTAGTAAAATTCTGAAGAAAAGCCTCAGATAAAAAAGGAGCAAAAGAAACTACCACAGTTAATAATACAAGACTATAAAAGCCTACAAGCTTTAACCCTCCTTTAAAAGGAGAAATTTTTTGATTCTGAATAATAAACTTTTTAAAAAATAAAGGAAGAAATAATAAGGGAATAAGCTTTACAGATACAGATAACCCTAACGCTATTGCTGCCCAATACCAATATCCTTTATGTAATAAATAAAGAGACCAAATGATAAAAAATACCATAACACCTTCAAAATGTAGGTTGGCAGTTAACTCTAGTATGATAAAAGGATTAAGTATGTACCAGAAAATACGATGTTCTGGTAAGCCTAAATCTTTTAATAATTTATGACCATATATAAATGTACCAATATCTGCAAGAATGATTAAAATTCTTAGTGTCACTACGGCGCCTAAAATATTTGTGTTTGATATTAAACCAGCGATACTATAGCATAATTGACTAATAGGAGGATAATTGGTGTAATGGCTGGCATTGAGTTGTCCCATGCCGTCATACAGTTCAAGAGCCTCTGCTATAGGCGCAGTATTTTGAGCAATAAGATCTTTAGGAAGGTACAAATAGGGGTTAAAACCGCTAATAAGCATACGACCATCCCATATAAATCGATAAAAATCTTGTGAGAGATTGGGTATAGCTACAAGAAATAGAATTCTAAAAAGTAAAGCCAAACCAGCTAGTAAGCTAGTTTGGCTTGCATTTATTTTAATGAGTTTATATGAAAGATAAAATAAAGCACTCCATAATCCTATAATTTTTATAACATCTGTACGAGATGTGAAGGCAAAGCTAATATAAAATGCTACTGTAGTAAGTGCAAGGAGTATAGTAATGCGGTTATATTTCCATAACTCTTGAATCACAATTTTGAGGTAATTGATTTAATAAAAACAAATGAAAAACCTAAGAAAAGCATGACATGAAATACAAATAAACCAAAATCTTGTAGGGTAAAAGCACTGTATAAAGCAAAGCCAAAATAACCTACTAATAATGCTTCGATAAATGTATTTCCAGAAATATTTTTGTTAATGTATTTATTTCCTTTCCAAGAATCTTTCAATGAGTTAATATTGAATTTTGGAGTACGTACAAATTCACTTTTCTTTCCAAGATGTCCTTCAAGTACAGCCATAGAATTATGTACAGAGAATCCCATAGCTACAGAGAAGAAAGTAAAGAATAGTTTAACGTATTCTAAGAAATTCCAGAATCCGCCACCATGAATTCGTTTAAAAGTATACCAATAGCAAATAAAGAAAATAAGTGTACTTGAAGCAAAAAATGCAATTACATTAAAATACCAACTAAACATAGGGTTACTATTTTTAATGTACATTACAGGAACACTTAAAATGGCAACTAGTAAAACAAGTAAGAACATGCTACTATTCAATAAATGGAAAAAACTATGAAATTTAGTTTTTAAAGGAACCGTTTTATCTTTTAATAATTTCCAAAACAATTTCTGGAAGTTTTCAGCAGCACCTTTATTCCATCTAAATTGTTGCGAGCGAGCAGCACTAATAACAACAGGTAATTCTGCGGGAGTTTCAACACCTTCAAGATATTTAAACTTCCATTTTTTTAATTGTGCTCTATAGCTTAAATCTAAATCTTCTGTTAGGGTATCACCTTCCCAATTTCCGGCATCTTCAATACAGGTTTTACGCCATACTCCAGCAGTACCGTTAAAATTGATAAAATGATCTCTATAATTACGACCAACTTGTTCCATTGTAAAATGAAAATCAAGAGCAAATGCTTGAATTTTGGTCAACATAGAATAGTTTCTATTGATATGCCCCCAACGTGTTTGAACCACACCAATATTTTCATCTTTAAAATAAGGAATAGTCTGGAGTAACCATTTTTTGCCAGGTAAGAAATCGGCATCAAAGATGGCAACAAATTCTCCTTTGGCAATCTTGAGCCCTTCTTTTAAAGCACCCGCTTTAAAACCAGAGCGATCGGTACGTCTGATATGCTTAATATCCAAACCAGTTTTCTGTAAACGCTCAATATGAGCAGCTGTAGTAGAAACAGATTCGTCTGTAGAATCGTCAAGTACTTGAATCTCTAATTTATCTTTGGGATACTCTAATAGAGCAATATTATCAAGAAGACGTCCCATAACATAAAGCTCGTTATAAACAGGCAGTTGTATAGTAACTAATGGAATCTCTTCTTCTTTAGAAAAGTCAAAAGTTGGACTATTATCGGGTTGTTTTCTTGATTTAAGGTAATTGAACAATAGATTCAATTGCGCTAAACTATAAAAGAAAATAATTAATAACGCGAGAGTGTAAATGCTGATAATGGCAATGTCCATTATTTAAAACTATATTTAAAAATCCAACTTAATATCTTAACGCCTGCAAAGATAGCACCTTTTATGGTTCCTGAAACTTTTGAGACACCTATTCTTCTTTTATAAGAAACAGGGATTTCTGTGTATGAATACTTCTTTTTCAGGGCTTTCAACTGCATTTCTACGGTCCATCCATAGGTTTTATCTTCCATGTTTAATGCTAGAAGCTTATCGTATTTGATAGCCCTAAAAGGACCTAAATCGGTAAACGTAGCATTGAAAAATAGTTTCATAAGTGTTGTTGCTAACCAATTGCCAAAGATTTGAGGAAATGTCATAGAACCATCCTCTCTAAGGGCTTTGTCACGAGCACCAATAACAAAATCTATATCTTGATTAAGAATAGGTGCTACTATTTTGATAAGTTCTTGAGGGTAATCACTATAATCACCATCCAAAAAGACTACAATGTCTGGTGATGGATGTTGTGCAATATATTCAAGACCTTTTAAACATGCATATCCATAGCCTCTACGATTTTCGGTTAATACTGTAGCACCAGCATTTTGAGCAACAGCTACGGTATTATCAGACGAATTATTGTTGACTACAATAATCTCTGAAACGATATCAGGAATTTCTGCAATAACATGCTTTATAGATTCCTCTTCGTTGTAGGCAGGAATAATAACTTTTATACTAGGAGGCATTATAGAAAAGCGTTTGGGTTATCTTTTTTAAAGCTCAATACATCAGTCCATTCACCAATTTTTAAATCATCCATAAAACGCTCTGCTTTAAAAAGTTTATTTTTCTTGTAAAGTAAACAAAAACCATTTTTTCTATCATTTTTATATTGACATTTTTTAATGATGGATTTAAATGAGTCATAAATAACCCACCATTTTTCTGCTTTATCATTAATATAATGTCCTTCTTTGAGTAAAGTATTTTTTGAAGAATAGAAAAACCAATATCCGTTTTTACGATTATTCTTAAAATGCCCTTTTTGAGCAATGACACCATTAGGGTGATAATAAATCCAAAAATCCATTTTAATACCATCCATAATCCAACCTTCAGCTTTTATTTCTCCATTAGGATAATATTCTTTATGATATTCTTTAGCATACATTGTATACTGTCCAGAACCAACGATCAATGTGAAAATTAATGTAAATATAATTCTGTATAACATAATGGATATAAAAAACTTAAGGGTTAGACGTAATTAATGCTTTAAGCTAACAAAAAATCCAAAGGAATTATAAAAAGAGCTCCTTTGGATTGATTGTTTAGTATTTAATATAGTGAACTAAGATTATTTTTTGTTTACAAAATTCATAAGATCAATATCATTACCTAGTAATACATCTGTAGGGTTAATACGACCAGCTTCTGGACCATTTTCTAATTTTAATACACCTCTAGGACATACTGCAGAACAAACACCACAACCTACACAACTTGCACGTACAATGTTTTCTCCTTTTTGAGCATAAGCACGAACATCAATTCCTTGCTCACAATATGTAGAACAGTTACCACAAGAGATACATTGACCACCATTAGTAGTAATTCTGAATCTTGATTTAAAACGTTGTACTAATCCCATGTATGCAGCAAGAGGACAACCAAAACGGCACCAAGTACGATTACCCATAATAGGATAGAAACCAGTACCAATAACTCCAGAGAACCAAGATCCAATTAAGAATCCATAGTAAAATTGAATATCTTGAGTTTTGATACCTAAAACAGTAGCTTCTGTAGTAAAGTAGCTATATAAGGTGAAAGCAGTCATAACCAAAGAAAATATTAATACACCATGAATTAACCATCTTTCAACTTTCCATGCGACTAGTCTTTTACTTGATAATTGACGATATGGGTCACCTAAAGTTTCGGCAAGACCTCCACATCCACAAACCCATGAACAATACCATCTTTTACCAAAAAAGTATACCATTACAGGAACAATAATAACAGTAAGAGCGATTCCCCATACAAGCATGAATAAACCTAAGTTACCGCTATTGATTAAGTTATTGATATTCCAATCAAAGAAGAAATCATAATCAAGAGGGAAGGCGTTTTTGAAATCAAAATAAGGTTTGTTAAAACGAACTAAGATTTCTGGAATTAAAAAGGCAAAAGCTATTTGAAAAAATAATACAGCCGTAGTACGTATAATTTGATACATATTGTGACGATATTTGATATACATACGTATACCCATTACAATCATAACAACACAATATAAGAATCCATATAAGAACCATTGACTAGCCAAATTACCACTAAGACCAGAACTAATTGGATCTAAGACATAAGTCCAATTTACAATATATTCTGGACGGAAATATAGTAGTATATAAAATGCTACTAGGTAGACAAAAGCACCGATACCTATCCATCCTCTATTTGTCGCAGCATTAAGAAAAATACCATTGTTTTTGATTCCTGGAGCACCAAGTAAAATGATATTAGGTAAGATGAACATTAACGAACCTATGATACCCAGACCAAAAGTAAGCCACCAATACATTCCTTTATGCTCAACGATACTACCCTTACCTGCAGGTTTTATGAGATCATAGGCAAAATTATGAGGCTTATCCCATATTACTTTATCCCATTCTTGATTTTTTTTATGTATTTCGTTTGAAGAATCTAATATTTCAAGAATGTCTGAAGACAGTGTAAACTGACTAGTGTATTCTTTATCTGTAATACGTTGTTTAAACGAGTTAATAAAAAGTTCACTTTTGATTCCTTTAGAAGTTGTAAAAGCATCAAAGGCTTCAGTAGTAACTTCATATTTTCCTAAAAAAAGCAAGGAGGTAAAAATAGCTAGACCAGCTAGAAACAATACCAATCCTGTATATTTTATTGCTTTCATAATGTTATTTTATATAGAACATCTAATTAAAGATGTATGATATTAATAGATAATTTAATTGAAAAAAAATGTTATACTCTACTGAAAATGCGTTTCCAGCTTTTTGCTTTTACTTTTATAGAAGTGTTATTTTCTTGATTAAACTTAGAAACAATTTCACTTTCATATTGTTTATAAAACTCAGGATCAAAATTGGCATCTTTTAAATGCTCTAATATATGTTCGACAGTTTGCTCTTCGTTAAGCCAGCGATCAAAAATTTCGTGTCGCATGCGGATTCCGAAAGTATTGATACCTATAAACTTTCTACTATCCGTTTCATAGTTTAAATGGATACATTTTTTTCCGTTAGGATGCTCCCAATAGAATTGTGAAGTGCCTTCTTTGGGTTTAGCCCATACCCAACCATAAGTTTGGTATTCTATATCAATAAATTTAGCACTGTTAAACCAGTGTCCAGGTTTGTATTGGATACGATTTCCACAAATTGTTTGTGCTACAGTTTCACCCATCATTCTTCCTGTATACCATACTGCTTCAATAGGACGACGACTACCAATAGCTTCGTGTTGTTCTGCACAATCACCTATAGCATAGATATTGGGAATGTTAGTTTCTAAATAGCGATTAACTTTTATACCACGACCTAGTTCAATACCAGATTCTCTTAAAAAGTCAACGTTAGGAGAAACACCAGCAGTCAAGCCTACTACATCACATTCAATAAATTCGTCTGTTTCTGCAATGACAATTCCTTTTGCCTTTCCGTTTTCGTCTGCTACAATTTCTTTAAGATTAACACCTAAACGAAGATCGATATGATTATCAAGAATTTCACGATTGATCATTGCCGATTCTCCGGCAGGTAATACACCGTTCCAGAAACTTGATTCACGTACTAGAAACGTAACTGGTATATGTCTAGAGTGAAGCATTTCTGCCAATTCTATACCAATTAAACCACCACCTACAATTACAGCTCGTTTACAAGCAGTGTTATCTGGAGCGTATTTTTCTAAGTTTTGAAGGTCTTGTTTATGATACATTCCCATAACACCATCCAAATCTTGACCAGGCCATCCAAATTTATTAGGTTTTGACCCTACAGCAAGGATTAACTTATCATAAGACAAGGTTTCACCGTTTTGAAAAACTAATTCATTTTGTTCGTGATTAACCTTAGAAACAAAACCTTTTTTTAATTCAATTCTATTTTTTTTCCAAAACCAACTTTCATATGGTTGTGTGTGTTCAAACTTCATATGTCCCATATAGACATACATTAAAGCTGTACGCGAAAAAAAATAGTCAGTTTCACCAGAGATAATAGTGATTTTTTTGTCAGATAATTTTCTGATATGTCTAGCAGCTGTAACTCCAGAAATCCCATTACCTATTATTACGATATGTTCCATAGCATCAATTTGGGTGTTATTAATACAGAATGTTTCCCCTTCTGTCGTATATAAAGGTAAGAACTTAAGAAGCAGGAATAATTTAGAATGAATCTAAAAACAAAAGGGGTAGGGTACGGTTGTTTTTAAACCTAAGGAAACACAGGGTTGATTATAAGAGTTCGTTTTTTGCTAAGAGTTGGAAGATAGAAATTAACATGCCCAGAGTAAAAGCAATTATGTTGTAATAGAATAAGTTTCGTTTTAAAATGCCATAAGTGCTATAACTGATTTTTGAAGTGTTCATCATAAGGATAATGGTAAGTATAAATATAATTACAATCAAAAATATTAGTACTTGTAAAATTGAATTTTCGGAGAAGCTATAGTAAGGAGTAGGAAAAGTTAAATTTATAAGGAGAAGGTAAAAATAGGATAGTATAAAGACCCAACCTATTTTCTTATTGATAAAAACACCAATGATAGGTATAAGAAGAGACGTTGCCGGTAAAAATAAAAAAGATGAAAAAAAACTATCCTATAATGAGTATGATATGTTTATTTCTGAATAAAACAAGAAATTATTAATCCCTCTAACTATGCAATATATGAATATACTTAGTAGTATTATTTTAATACATAATAATAAAAAGTGTTGCTTAATAGATTGTAAATAAGATTTCATGATTGACGAAGTGTTATGGTTTTATATAATGTATGTGGTTTAGTAGCTGCAAAAATGTAATGGATTAATCCAAAATCATAGATTTAAACTAGTGCTAATCTTTAAAATAGCATAACCTACAAATAATATAATACTAGAGTATTCTGTTGTATATTAGGATAATATCAATAGAAATCAAAACTTACTGTAAGTACAATCTATTGAGATCGACTTAAGCAATAATTATTTGCAATGATTAAGATACACACAAATCTTATTATAAATTAAAAAAAAAGAATGAAAAAGATATTAGCATTAGCAATTATAGTACTGAGTGTAACATCTGGATATGCTCAAGTAGATCAATTTTTTACAAAGGCAAACACTTTTTTTAAAACGCATGTAAAAAATGGTAGAGTAGACTATAAAACTATAAAAAAAACGCCACAAGCTTTAGACGAATTATTAAGTCTTGCAGCCAAAACTTCAGTAAGTACGAGTAAACCTAAAACATACCAAGCATTTTATATAAATGCATACAATCTAGCAGTAATCAAAGGAATCGTTCAGAATTTCCCGTTGAAATCTCCATTAGATGTAAAAGGATTTTTTGATAAAAAAACATATGTGTTAGGAGGAAAAAAGACAACATTAAACGATTTGGAAAACAAATTACTTAGAGCAAAATTCCCATCAGAAGCACGTTTTCATTTTGTATTAGTATGTGCAGGATTAGGGTGTCCTCCTATAATAGCTGAAGCATATTTGCCTAGCACATTGAATGCTCAATTAGATAGACAGACTAAAAAATCGTTAAACAATCCCAATTTTATAAAAGTAAAAGGAAAGAAAGTTCAGATATCACAAATTTTTGAATGGTATAAAGGAGATTTTACAAAGAAAGGATCAGAGATTGATTATATCAATAAATTTAGAAAAGAACCTATCTCTACAAAAGCTAAAGTATCATACTATCCATACGATTGGAGATTGAATATATTGAAATAAAAAATTGCTAGAAAAAGAAAAAGGAAAACAATTATGAAAAAGAATAGAATTGCTACTGCGCTATTTGTGGCTTTATTAAGTGCATATTCAGGTATTGCACAAGAAGACGAATCAACTTTGTCTAATGTTCAAGAATATACACCTTCAAAACTCTTGAAAAAAGGGCAATGGGATATTAAGTTTTTTAATAGTTTATATACTCAAACAGAACAAACAGATGCGAGAAGTTCGTCTGTAGATATAGATCGTCAAACTTTCTTTACTAATACTACAGAAATTTATACTGGAGTAAGTAATTCTTCAAGAGTGAATGTAGGTTTAATCGTGCAAGTACGATCTAATACTTTAGAAGGGCAAGGTGCTTTAGATGTATTTCAATTTGAAGATAATGGTGTTGACGCAAGAAGTGGTGTAACTACAATTGCACCGTCGATTAGAGTACAGCCATTTAAAAATATAAGTAATTTCTCATTTACCAGTTCTGTATATTTTCCAGTTTTTGAAGACAAGCCAGGACCTTATTTAGATAAGCGTAGTATTTTTTGGGAAACTAAATTCTTTTATGATAAGACCTTTGGTGGTGGAGATTGGCAAATTTTTACAGAGGCAGATTTTGGATTTAACTTTGGAGAGAAAAGCTCAGATGCAGATCCTACTACATCAAATGTAGGAGAACGCTTTGCTAATAACAGTTTATTTCTACCATTAAGCGCATTTTTAAGCTATTTCCCAAGTAGTAAGTCAACTATATTTGTTAATGGACAACAAGCTTTCTTATTAGATTTAGGGAATGATTTTGCTCAAAATTATACCCAATTAGGATTTGGAGGGAAATATCAATTAACAAATGTATTAAACCTAGAAGCTTCGTATGGAAAGATAGTAAGAGGAAATAACTTTCAAGGTTTAGGGCATACCTTTAGTTTAGGATTAAGAGCGCTCTTTTAAGATCAGAAATTACAATAGTAAAATAAATCAAGAACCTACTAATAACATTTTGTTAGTAGGTTTTTGATTTAATAATCGATAGCTTAGTAAGCAAAAAAAGTAATGAAAAGTGTAAAATACGTTTTAGGTGCCTTAATATTAATAATGTATTCCTGTACAGGACAGTCTCAAAAAATTAACGGAGTGAGTTTTGTATCTTCAGGAAAAGCAGTTACACAGAAAAATGTAGATCCATTAATAGAATTAAAAGCAAATTATGCTGCAGTAATGCCTTTTGGTTTTATAAGAAGCATCTCAGACCCTAAATTATTTTTTAACGAAAAACGGCAATGGTTTGGTGAGAGAAAAGAAGGCGTAAAGCAATATATGCAGATGCTTCAAAAGAATAATATAAAGATCATGATGAAGCCTCAAATATGGATTGCCAAAGGCGTTTATACTGGGTTTTTGAAGATGGAAAGTGAAGCGCAATGGCAGCAATTAGAAAGTGATTACAGAAGATTTATTTTATTATATGCCGAAGTTGCAGCAGAGGTAGATGCAGAGATTTTATGTATAGGAACAGAATTAGAGCAATTTGTAGCGCATCGACCACAATATTGGAAAAACCTTATAAAAGAGATAAAGCAAATTTATAAAGGTAAATTAACGTATGCTGCTAATTGGGATGAATATAAAAGAACTCCATTTTGGGGAGCTCTAGATTATATAGGA
This sequence comes from Aquimarina rhabdastrellae, assembly GCA_947387485.1. GTDB lineage: Bacteria > Bacteroidota > Bacteroidia > Flavobacteriales > Flavobacteriaceae > Aquimarina. Next base: position 19,361 of record CANDNT010000016.1, on the reverse strand, counting down.
ATTGATGGATACTATCCAGTAGCTACAACAAAGACACCTACGATTGAAGAATGCCGAGAAGGATGGCAAAAATGGAAACCAGAAATAAAGCAAGTAGCAGAACGACACCAAAAACAAGTCCTGTTTACAGAGTTTGGATATCGTAGTGTAGATTATACAGCAAAAGAACCGTGGAAATCTGATTACAGTATGACGCAAGTAAATCTTGCTGCACAAACACAAGCTACTGAAGCTTTATTTGAAGAATTCTGGAAAGAAGAATGGTTTGCTGGTGGTTTTGTTTGGAAATGGTTTCTCGATTATGAAAATTCAGGTGGGACAGAAAACACTAGGTTTACGCCTCAAAATAAACCAGTAGAAAAGGTGATTAGATCATATTTTGAGAAGTATTAAAGTTGAATTTTAGATTAGAGAATAGCTACTCATCACCTAATAATATAAATATCAATAGATAAGCAATGATTTTTTTGAAATAAAATGTTGTGATTACCCATAGTTATACGACTAAGCAATAAAAAGAGATCCTGATGAGTATTGAATGTCAGTGAAATCTATTTTTTGATGAACATCAAAACGATAAAATTGTGCTAGAAAAAAGCAAGTAAATACAGAAGCATAACCTTAATAGCAGAAGTATTTATAGTATAAAAATTGCTAACATGAAAAGAATCATTATTGTATTAGTTTTGCTATTCCATTTTGGTGGTATTGCTCAAGATGCTTTAATAGCAGATATAAAAGTTCAAGGAAATAAAAGAACTAAAACAAGTTTTATTAAAAAAATAGCTAAAGCTAAAAAAGGAGCAATATTAGACTCTATAGTTTTAGAAGAAGACATAAAACGATTAAAACGATTACCTTCTATAGCTCATGCATATTTTCAAGTATTTAAATCTGATGAAAATGCATATAATGTATTTTACACTATAGAAGAAAATTTTACAATTATACCTTCCTTAAATATATATACTACAAACGATGATGAATTTGCTTTTAGAGTCGCTGCCACAGAATTTAACCTTTTTGGACAAAATGTAGCAGTAGGTGGTTTTTTTCAAAGAGATATATACAATTCATATGGAGCAAGTATAAGAGCACCATATGCGTTTAGTAATAAGTTTGGTTTTGCGTTTAATCATCAAAGTTTGACTACTCAAGAACCTGTTTTTTTAGAAGAAGGAACGGCAGATTATAAATATACCAATACATCATATGAAGTATTAGGACTATACGAAATCAATTTTAGAAACAGAGTAGAGCTAGGGGTTAATTATTTTAATGAGGATTATGAATATAAGCAGGGTGTTACTAATGAAAATGTACCTAGAGATTTTGATGTAAACAAACTACTGTTTAAGTTAATTTATGAATACAATAATTTAAACTATCATTTCCAATATGTATCTGGATTAAGAGTAAACTCTAATTTTCAATATGTCATTAGTACGGAAGAAGTATTACCTGATTTCCTTATTGGATGGGCAGATTTTTCTTATTTTAAAAGAATAGGAAAGAAAGGAAACTGGGCAAGTCGTTTACGTTTAGGCTTGGCTACAAATGACGATTCTCCTTTTGCTCCTTTTGCAGTAGATAATAATTTAAATATAAGAGGAGTAGGAAATACAATTGATAGAGGTACAGGAGTAATTGTATTGAATACAGAATATAGACATACTTTATATGAAAAGAACTGGTTTATTTTACAAGGGAATGCTTTTGTAGATGGAGGTACATGGAGAAATCCAGGAGGTGATTTTGGAGATTTTGGAAACAGTCAGAACTTTAGAGTTTATCCAGGAGTAGGATTAAGATTTATGCATAAGCGTATTTTTAATGCAGTATTTAGAATAGATTATGGATATGGAGTAACTAAGGATGCTACTAATGGTATTGTCTTTGGGATTGGACAGTATTTTTAATAAAGAGCGTTTACGAAATAATATGCTTTTTATAATATTGGTATAACTCATCTGCCGAAGCACCCATTAATTTCCTTAAATGTATTGCCCAAAAGTGATATTGTAGTCGCCAGATACCGTTTATTTCATAACGACGAGCCGAAGTTGTAAGCCATTGTTGAATGACGACAAACTCTTTACGTTCATATAACTGACTAATAAGAATATTATCTTCATAAATAATATAGGATTCGTCATAGCCTTGAAGTTCTTCAAAAAGCTCTTTAGTAATAAATTGACTTTGATCTCCGCCGCGACAAGCTCTACTTTTAAACTTGGTAAGCCATCCAGCAAGGCGTAACCACCAGTGAGTACTATCGAATTTCATACAAAAACAACCTGCATAATTATGTTTTTGTACTTCATTAATGATATAAGTATCAAAGTTTTTAGGGGGGAAGCTATCTGCATGTAAGAAATATAAAATATCACCAGTAGCATGTCTACTCCCTAAATTCATTTGTTTGGCACGACCTTTACATGAAGGGATCAATGTGACGTGATCAAACTGATTAATAATTTCTTGAGAGCCATCTGTACTACCACCATCTATTACCATAACTTCTGCAATGTACTCTTGAGTATAAGAGTCTTGCAAATGTTGAAGCAGCTTACGTATAGTAGCTGCTTCATTTAATATAGGAATGATGATAGATATCTTCAATACTGTAAATTTTTAAATACTAAAATTTAGGATTGCAAAATAGAACTATTCATTTAAACTCCAATCATATTTTTTGTATCCTTTTTTAGGTTGATCTTTGATTTTAATTTTAGCAAAGCGATTGATATAATCTTTTACATCACCACCATCAACTTTAAAATCTTTTTTGAACCAAGAAAATATTTTAGAAACACTCACCTCGTCTGCTGTAATTGTATTTCTAATAGGATCGTTAATAAAATCGTAAGCTTGTTTTTCTAATGTTTCTTGAATCATGCTACCTGTGTAGGCTTTATTAAGTAATAATGGGCATGAAAAAGAAGCACAGTTAATGGCAAAATGGATTCTAGGGTCTCCGAATTTACGTAGAATTTTATGTTCTACCTGATTAAGACTATACCACTCATCACCAATTTTAAAAAATTGTTTGTCCCATGGATCTTTTATATCCTTGATACTTTTAATAGGATAATTATCTATAATAAGTTTGATGGTATAAGCATTATAGGTATTGATCCAGTATGCAAGCTTATCATTTTTACTCCAATTTTCTTGAGGCATGTTTTCAGAAAGTTGTAAAAAATACTCATATAAAAGAGCACTATCTTTCATAAACCCCATGTAGTTTACTTTTCCGTCAGCGCTAACATGTTTTTGTAATAAACCATCCCAAACTTGATGATTCATAAGCTGTTGTTGTGCTTTACCAGAGAAAGTAAAGGCAGTTATAAATAGTAGTAAAAAAAGTTTTTTCATTGTTTTAATTTTAAAGGATAAAGTTCTTGTTTAATAAACGAATTGGGGAATGTTTCATCGCCTTCAAAACCTAATTCTATATCACGACCACTTTTAGGGATATAATTTGTTTTAAAAAGGTAATCCCAGATACTAAGCGTTAGTCCAAAATTTACACCAAACTTTACAGGGAGCTCCTTAGAATGATGCCAGATATGCATTTTTGGGTTGTTAAAAATGTATTTAAAAATACCGTAATCCCAACCTAGATTAGCATGATTTAAATGGCCTACAACTAGAGCAAAAAAGTGCACTATAGCAACATCTTGAGCATCGAATCCTCCTATAATAGCCATAGGGATATAAAGCAAAGATTTATATACTATGGGCTCCATCCAATGATATCTAAGATGAGCAGAGAATCCCATTTGTTTTACAGAGTGATGTAATTTGTGAAAGTTCCATAAAAAATCAATACGATGTAGTAATCGATGAGTATTCCATTGAACAAAATCACTTACCAAAAAGAAGATAAGTAAACCTAAAAACTTAGGTAATTGATCTACATCAAAAATTTGAAAATCGCTAATCGATAGCTCTATAAAACTCAAGATATCATCAAATATAGAAGCAGTAGTATTTGATAAGGCAATGAGAATAATGAGATTTAAAAAGAAAAAATTAAAGAACATATAAAAGGTATCTAACCAAAAATCTTTTCTAAATAGCGGTTGATTTTTTCGCCAAGGGAAAAGTAATTCAAGTATAAAAACTAGAATAGAGATAAGGATTAACCCATAGAAAAAGTTATCCCAATGATTAGGATAGATAATTTCGTTTTTAAGGTAATTCCAATACCCTAAATACGAATCTTTAATAATGTTACTATATTTTTCCAAAATCAATAAGATTTAAAGTAATTGTAATAATTTAAAAAGTAAAGCACTAATTATAGCTGCAATAGGTAAAGTAAGTACCCATGATAAAACTATTTTTGAAATCATTTTAAGGTCAGCTTTTTTTGTGGCTGTACCAATTCCAAAAATAGATCCTACAGAAACATGAGTTGTAGAAACAGGTAATCCGTGAATACTAGCTGTTGTAACCAAAATACCAGTAATAGTATTGGCAGTAAAGCCTTGACCAGAATTCATAGGAGTTATTTTTTTACTCATAGTAACACCTACTTTTTTAGCATTAATTAAGCCACCTAAGGCCATAGTGATTGCTATAGCAATCATACCCCATTTGATATCAAGAGCATTGATAATTAATAGTAAACCTACAATTTTAGGAGTATCGTTAAGTCCTCTAGCAAAACTAACAATTCCAGAACTTAAATAATGTAAGCCATTGATAATGCGTTGTAATGATAAGCCTCCTATTTTTAAAGCATAAGTCTCTTCATAAGAACGAGATTTACCAATTTTTTTTCGTAGAAAACGTAAAATTACATAAGCAACTAAACTTAATGTAGCAGCCATAAGCGGGCTTACAATTAAAGGCATAAGAAAAGTTTTACCAAGTTTAGCAAAATTAAATTCACTTCCTACAGCCATGACTCCAGCACCAAAGAGTGCACCTACTAATCCATGTGTTGTAGAAATAGGCATTCCGATTTTGGTAGCAAGAAATACGGTGATTGCTGCACCTAATGCGATTGAGATTGCAAATGTAGGAGAAAGGATTAATTCGTTAGGGACTAAACCTTTTCCAGAGAAGTTTTTAACGAGTTCTTCTGCAAGAAAAATAGCTGCGATAGCTCCAGCAAATGTGGTAATAGTAGCCCAATTAATAGCGTTTTTATAGGTGGTGATACCACTCCCAAAAAGAGTTGCTACACCTTTAAAGTTGTCATTTGCACCATTGCTATACGCTAAAAAACAAGCAGCAATAAAAAGTAGGATTAAAATCATAAATAATGGGGGTAATTAGTAAAATTCAACGAGCTTACTCATATTCGTTTAAAAGTGCAAACTCGTTGAATTGATAAGTATTAATATTAGCAACATCCTCCTCCATCATAATGGAATGTAGACTCACTAATATAAATATCATCTCTTTCTAAAGCCGCTATGGCGTTTGCAGTTTTATCACAGATAGCAAGAGGCTGATTCTTTAATAGAACGTGCCCTTTTTTATCATCAAAATAATCATTGTCACCAAAGTAAATTGCAGCTTTACCAGTAAAGATACACGGCCCATCTTCTGGCATAGGATCTTTAATTGCAGCAACTTCTATAGACTCGATATAGATTAATTCTTCTGTATCATAATTTTTAGGATCAAGAATACGATACGGTTTACGTGCACGGATTTCAATTGTACCAAATCCTACATCTGTCAAAGCTTTAACATACTCGGCAATTGGTAAACTACCACTTAAACATAATGCTCTTAAGCGTTCATCATTACGTAAAGCATCATTCATAGGTTGCTCACAAGTAGGATCACTCATTACTAAACGTCCGTGAGGTTTAAGTACACGATACATTTCTTCAATAGCTTTTTTTAGATCCTCGGCTTTAAAAATATTGAATAAGCAGTTTTGAGCAGCTACATCAATACTATTATCTGCTACAGGAAGGTTTAAAGCATCTCCATATTTAAGATCTACAAACTCACTTTTGAACCAATCGTTTTGTTCTTCGGCTATTTTGAAATTATTTTTTGAAGCATCAAGCATTTCTTGAACAACATCTACACCTACAACACCACCTTTTTGACGAGAAAAATATGAGAATTGTAATAATTCCATACCTCCACCAACACCTACATAAAGGATTTTAGGATTGTTTGTTAAATCTCTAGCGTTTACAGTGCTTCCGCAACCGTAATTCATTTCCTGCATTATTTTAGGGATTTTTAAACCAGGAAGTTCCCATATAGGGTTAGTTGTACAGCATAATCCTACATCTGGTGTCAATGCTGCTTCTTTATAAACATCGTGCGTTGTCTCTAAATAACTCATCTTTCTTATGTTTTTAAAGTCGTGATAAGAAATCACGATTCTGGGGTTATAGTGTTTTTATTAATTCTTTAAAAAGTTTAATCATGTTTGGTTCTGCTTTGGCAGCCATGGCGATGATTTCTTGAATATTTACAGGAGCCAAATTATCTGGATCACATTCATCTGTTAAAACAGATACAGCTGCAACAGGTAGCTCTAAATGATTCGCAACAATTACTTCTGGAACAGTACTCATTCCTACAGCATCTGCGCCGATAATACTTAAATAACGATATTCTGCTCTAGTTTCTAATTGAGGTCCCACTACAGAAGCATAAACTCCTTTATGAAGTTGAATTCCTTGATCTTGAGCAATAGTCTCAAGTTTAGTATTAATTGCAGGATTATATGGTGCACTCATATCTGTAAATCGAGACCCTAGTTCTTCTACACCTTTAAAAGCTAGAGGAGAGCCTCCTTGTAGATTGATATGATCATCGATAAGCATTAATTCGCCTTTTTTAAATTTTAAATTGATAGCACCAGAAGCATTAGAAACTAACAAAGTCTTAATTCCTAATTGATGCATAATGCGAACAGGGTAAGTAATCTCTTGAAGAGAATATCCTTCGTATAAATGAAATCTCCCTTGCATAACAACAACATTCTTACCTTCAAGTTTTCCATAAATTAATTTCCCTTTATGGAATTCTACAGTAGCTGTGGGGAAGTTGGGGATTTCATTATAATTAACTTCTTCAATAATTTCGATTTCATTAATCAATTGCCCTAGTCCAGTACCTAGAATAATACCAATTTCTGGAGTGTTGAATCCTTTATTTTTTAAAAAAGAAGTTGTTTCTTCAATTTGTTGTTTCATTTCTTTGAGTTTATAAATTGATTGGTGTTAAAAATTGACGAAAAGCAGGAATATCTTTAAGATCTTCATAAAAATCAATATCGTTACGCTCTTCTAATTTCTTTACAGAAAAACCGTGTAAATCTTTTAGTGTATCTTCTAATACAGTTGAAGTACCCCATACTTTATTTTTGAAAATATTAGTATGTAGTTTTTTCATTCCTAATAAATAATATCCACCATCTAGCGCTGGACCTACAACATAATCATGAGCATATAAAGCTTCAAAAGCTTGTTCAAGATCCTTTTGACTTAAATCATACATATCACTACCTATGATGATGATATTTTCATACCCTTGAGCAAATCCATTCTTAAAAGCATTTTCCATTCTGATTCCTAAATCATCCCCTTCTTGACGAAGTTTGTGATAGGCATCTTCACTCCATAAATCATTTGAACGTACTTTAACCGAATAATGTACTTGTTTATCAACTGCAAGATTTTGAGTAATGTTTACAGTATGTTCTAATAAAAAAGTATAAATATCCAGAGCCGTTTGATCGCCAACAGTTGCTGCCAAACGCGTTTTACATTTTCCTAATTCGGGATTGCGGGTAAAAATTAATAACAGGTTTTTAGATTCCAACGACATTATTTTTATTAGTGTATTTTAATTCCTTTAGTAAGCCATTTTTCCCATGACTTAGAAAAAGTATGTACATTATCCGTAAGTTGATTTTGAGTATCTACCACAGGTAAATTATTATTTTTCCATTCAAAAATGCCTCCAAATAAATTGTAAACATTAGTATATCCTATAGCTTGAATTTTTGATGCAATATCTTCGGATCTAATACCTAAACTGCAATACACTATAATCTTTTTGTTTTTTGGAATGTTTAGTTTTCGGAATGCTTTGATATCAAATTTATTATAACCGATATGATGAGCATTCTTGATATGACTAACATTATATTCTTTAGGCTCTCGAGCATCTAATAACACTATATCTTCAAAGTTTTCAGCACGCAATTCTTTAATAGAAAGATAAGGTACAGTTTCGTCATTATATTTTGCTAATAGCTGTTCTAAAGGTGATTGGCTCCATAATGAAAAAGAAACCAAAAGAAATACATAAAATATTTTATTCATACACTAATACATCAAAGCTCAATGATAAATTGAGTTTTAAGATTATAGATTAAAAAACAAACAGGATAAATGTTTAGTGTAGTAGAGGGGACCCTTTGTTGTATGAATTGTGTAAAAATAAATTTTGAGAATGTTTTTGTACGTGATTCCAAACACGGTATGTAGTAGAAAGTATTTGAGTAATATAATGTAATAAGATTACCGAAATACTTTTATAATAATTGTGTAGCTTTTTTAAATCAGCAACAGTATCTATATCAATTAATGTAGGTAATAAAACTACAGTATTAGTAGCTTTAAAATGAGAAGTAATACATTGAGATATTCGATGCGTTTGCCAAGGTAAATTCAGGAAATAAGCCTTATGAAATTGTGATTTATGAAGTCCGATAAGATAAAAACCTCCATCGTGATTAGGTCCCAATACTACTTTGTTTTGCTTTAATAGTTGTTCGCTTTTATGTAATAATTGAGTAGATAATTGAGGTGAATCATTACCGATCATGATCACATTGTCAAACCCCATATCAAAGACATTTTGAAGAGCATTTACAAAGCGCTCACCAAAAGATAGACCTTTTTGACGATCTTCTGTAAAGAGGAAATAAGGTAGCGTAGTTTTTTCAACAGTACGTATGATCTGTTGATTAAGCTGCTGAAATAAGGATTGACCTTTTTCAATAGCTTTACGCTTTATTTCTTCTTGAGAAGAATTAGCAAAAATTAATATGGCAGTTTGTTGTTGTTTCATATCATATGCTTAAGCCATTTTATAGATATTTATTTTTTAATGTATTTAAAATTAAAACCTTTTTTGAGTTTATGCAACTGTACCTTGACAACTACTCCCTGCACCAGCAGTACATCCAAAACAATGCTGTGAAATAAGGATATTTCGATCATTTAAGATGTCTTCATTATAGTCACTAATATGTTTAATCTTGCTATCAACTTTTAAACCTAGCATTTGATTAAAATCACAATCGTATAGCCAACCATCCCAACTTACCGAAATAGTATTTGTACACATAACATTAGCTACTGCAGAAGGATTATAAGCCTCTACTAAAGCATACATATAATCTTCATAATTTTCTGATGCGATTAGATAATCTAAGAAACGACTTATAGGTAAATTAGTTATAGCAAAAAGATTGTGAAATGAAATATTGAAATCTTCAAGCAATGCTTTTTTAAAATCTTTTTCCAAAGCCATTTGATCTCCAGGTAAGAAAGCACCAGATGGATTATAAACAAGATCAAGTTTAAGATTACTGTCTGGCATACCATAACCTACAGCATTTAAATCCTTGAGTGCTTGGATAGACTTATCAAAAACACCATTACCACGTTGCTTATCAGTTTTTCCTCTAGTGTAATGAGGCATAGATGAAACTACGTGTACATTGTATTTTTTAAAGAATTCAGGTAAGTCATGATACTTTTTATTGGCTCTAATAATGGTAAGATTAGAACGTACAATAAAATCCTTAATCCCAGCTTTACTAGCTTCTTCTACAAACCACCTAAAATTAGGATTCATTTCTGGCGCACCACCAGTTAAGTCTAATGTATGAGCACCTGTATTTTTAATAACTTCGAGACATTGTTTCATGGTTTCAACTGTCATGATTTCTTTTCTATCAGGACCAGCATCAACATGACAATGCTCACAAACTTGATTACACATATATCCTACATTTATTTGTAGGATTTCAAGTTTTTTAGGGCGTAAAGGAAATTGATTGATTTCCTTGATTTTATCGGCAAATGTAGGTAATTCACCATCTGCAAAAATTCCACCATTGAGAAAACTCAATTGTTTTTGAGCATTTGCTAACTCGTTATTTCTTTTTAAAAGGGATTTTGTAGCCATAGCTTAAAATTTGAACGCTATTACATGCTCAATTTATTGTATTTATTCATCATTTGAACACCGTGAACTAGAGTTGCACCACTTTCGATAGCAGCACCAGCATGTACAGCTTCCATCATTTCTTCTTTTGTGATTCCTTTTTGTAAGCCATCTTTGGTGTAAGCATCAATACAATAAGGACATTTGACTACATGAGAAACAGCTAATGCGATTAAAGATTTTTCTCTAGCAGAAAGAGCACCTTCTTCAAATACTTTTCCGTAATACTCAAAGAATTTAGTTCCTAATTCTTCACTCCATTCAGTGATTTTTCCAAATTTTCTTAAATCGGCTGGATCGTAATATGTTTTTGACATAATATGTTGTTTTTTCTGTTTTGCTAAATATAATAGTTATTCGTTAGACGAAAATGAAAAACAAATTATATAGAGTCATTAAGAATTAGAATTCAGTCGTAAGAAAAAGAACTTTATTACAAGAAAAGTGTTAAAAAATGATAAAATAGTAACGAAATAAAGAAGAATGTTAAAAGAAAAGATGAGGTTGTTATTGTAAAAATGATTTGTATTTTTGATTTTGCTACAAATTTAATTGTGGTTAATTGATTGATTGATAGTTTTATGAAGAAAAAAGTAACCCTCAAACAATTGGCAAAAGAGCTAAATTTGTCAATATCTACGGTATCCAAATCGTTAAAGAACGATCCCGAAATAAGCCAAAAAACAATTGATAGAGTACATGAATTGGCTAATTTTTATAATTATAAACCCAACCCTTTAGCAGTGAGTTTAAAGAGTAGTAAAACGCATACTATAGGAGTTTTATTGCCAGATATTTTAAATCACTTTTTTGCTAAAACACTTTTCGGAATAGAACAAGAGGCTACAAAAAAAGGATATAAGATAGTGACATGTATTACTAATGAATCTTATAAAAAAGAGTTAGAATATGTAGAAATGTTATCTTTTAATAGTGTTGATGGGTTTATTGTTGCATTGAGTCAAGAAACACAGGTTCTAGATAAAGTAGATCACTTTAAAGACTTGGTAAAGGATAATATTCCTGTAGTGATGTTTGATCGTGTGAGTGAAGAGGTGTCTTGTGATAAAGTTATTGTGGATGATAAAAAAGCAGCGCAGACAGCTTTGCAACACCTTATAGATACAGAATGTAAGCAATTAGCTGTGATATCTACAATACCAGCTTTGAGTGTGGGTAAATTAAGATTAGAAGGAGTACAGGATGCGATGCTAAATCAAAACGGAGTAACATTAAAAGAGTTGTTAATTCAAGATCCAGAGACTGCAGAATATGCTATTGAAAACTTCCTGAAAGAGAATGAAATTGATGGAGTAATAAGTTTGGATGAAACAGCAGCTTCAATAACCATTAATATGGCAAAAAAGTTAGGATATAATATTCCGCAAGAATTATCAGTAATAGGTTTTGCAGATGGGTTGTTGTCCAAGCATTCATTTCCTAAGTTAAGTAGTGTGTCTCAACATGCCGAAAGTTTAGGAAGAATAGCTGTAGAGAGTTTAATAGAACGTTTGGAACATAATGATGTTACCAAAAAATATATTCCGAAAACAGAAATTGTAAAAACAACATTAATACACAGAGAGTCTACTAAATAGTAAAACTTATAGTAGTATAAAAAAGGAAAAGCTGTAAAATGACTAATCATCTTACAGCTTTTCCTTTTTTAAAATCGACCGACAATACCTAATTGACCAGCGCCGAGTTTAAGATCCCATTTGATTTTATTTTTCTTAGGGGTATATGCATAACGTTCACTTACTGTAAGATAACGATCAATGCTTTCTACAACTACAATACCAATAGCAACACCAAGCGCTACATCTGTAAGCCAATGCGCTCCAGCCCATAATCGAGAAATAGGAGTAACCAATCCAATAGCATAAATACCACTTTTAATATAAATATTATCGAATTGTTTAGCAATAGCGTGAGCTGTAGTCATAGCAAGTATAGCATGTCCAGATGGAAAAGAATGATAATTAGCTTCGCTGTTAAAAGGATCATAAGTATCATTACCTAATCCGGCAATAGGTCTAGCACGTCCTGCTAAAGTTTTGACTGCAGTTTGTAAAATACCACCAGCTGTAGCAGATGCAATTAATAAAACACCTGTTCTACGTACTTTTTCATTTTTTGTCAATAATCCAAAAGAATAAATACCTGTAGTTAAACCATAATTAAATAAAGGTTTACCGAAACGAAACCCAAATTCTTTAATAATATGAGGAACTCCATCACCTTGTTTTTGAAAAATAGGATCAGCACGCTCATCTAATGTATATAGTAATGCTGTACCAGCAACGACACCACCCAAAGCAATGAAATCTTTCTTTTTCCAGTGAAATGGTCGAGTATAAGCATGTTTTACACCACCAAAAACAGATACACCATCATGTTTTAACATATCCCATGTACTAGCATTTTCGTCAAGGTGTTGTGCATTTGTTTGCAATGCAATAAAAAAGACGGAAAATAGTACCGGTAAAAAGTAGTTTGCTTTCATAATTTAAAAGAATTGGTCTGGTCAAAAATAATGTTTTTTGGGGGAGTGTTATTTAGTTTTGATAAAACAAATTGATGTTTTTTAAAAAATATATAAGAAAGAATAATTTTAAAAAATATATTTTTGTAAATATTTTTCTTCTGAAAAGAGCGAAAATAAAATAAAGTAAGGAATACATTCATAATCAAAAAAGGAATAAATGAAGCTGAAATATCATAAATTAAAGGCATTTAATTTACAAGAGATGTTATTGGTATTAGCTTTAATAGGAATACTACTATTAATAGCTTTGCCTAATGTTCTTCCCTTAATTGTTCAAGCCAAATCACAAGAAGCAAAACTTCAATTGAAGCATATTAGCAATATGCAAACTCAATATCGTCATCTATATTCTAAATACTCTTTAGATTTTAATGAATTAGACTATGAAGCCCCATTAAGTATTGAAAAAGGTGGATTAGCTAATTATAGTTATGAGATTATCGAAGCTACAACTACTAATTTCAAAGTAAGAGCTACAGCAGTTGTAGATTTTGATGGGGATGGTGTATTCAATGTATGGGAGATAGATGAAAAAGGAGCACCAATACAAACTGTAAAGGATTAATGTGGTGGCAAAGTATTATACCAATATTATGTGTTGTAATTCTTTTAAGAATATGTTATGAAGATATAAAAGAAAGAGCTGTGTATTGGTTTTGGTTTCCTGTTTTAGGAATACTTTTAGGATATGAGCATTATATTCACACACAGTTTAATTATTTTATCTTTTCTATCTCTATGAATATAGTACTTATTCTTACGATTCTTTCAGTATTGTATATATATGCTAAATGGAAAATGAAAAAGAGTTTTCTTGAAGAAGCTTTTGGTATAGGAGATATGTTTTTGTTTTTTGCATTAGGAGTAGGTTTTCCAATGATGACATTTGTAATAAGCTTTGTTTGTGCATTGATTTTTGCATTAATTATTTCGGTTATCTTGAGGCTGAAAAAACAAAATATGACAGTACCATTAGCTGGGTATATGTCTCTTTTCTTTGCTGTTATATTTATCGTTGATAAATGTTATAAACCTGTAAATTTGTATTTGATTTAAATGAAGAATAATTCTTTTGAAATACCAGTAGTTTTAAAACAAAAAATTACATCAGATCAAGCTTTTCACTACAGGATTATTCCTGTAGCAGAGGAGAATGGTATGCTAATGTTTAAAACAGATAATAAAGAACTTAAAACACTTGAACAAGAATTGAAAATAATACTTAATCAGGAGATTAAGTTGTTATTTGAAGATGAAGAAACAATACAAAACTATTTGTCCTATAATTATAGAAAAACTAATGTTGGTGCTCAAGAAAAGTTAAAATATGCTGATAATTTTTTACAAAAACTAATTAGTACAGCAAAGAGTTTTGGAAGTAGTGATATTCATATGGAACCGTATGAAAAAACATGTAGAGTGAGGTTTCGATTAGATGGAAAGTTAAAAGAACAATACACAATAAATATAAAAGAATATCCACAATTAGTCAATCAGATAAAAATACAATCTGGGTTAGATATTTCGCAGAAGCGATTAGCCCAGGATGGTAGAATCACTTTTAAAGTGAATAAAGAAGAATTTGATATAAGGGTATCTACTATGCCTACACTTCATGGAGAAAAGATTGTTTTAAGATTACTAAGTAGAAATACGCAAGATATTTTTTTAAAAGAATTAGGTTTTACTCAACAAGAATTAACGCTTTATAGAGAGGCGACCAAAAAACCACAGGGGATTATATTGATTTCAGGACCAACAGGGTCAGGAAAAACAACAACACTTTATGCCACCTTAAAAGAATTAAATAAAGAAGCGTCTAATATATTAACAATAGAAGATCCTATAGAATATACTCTCGAAGGAATTAATCAAGTTCAATTAAGAGAAGATATAGAGTTTGATTTTCCCGCAGCATTAAGAGCTTTTTTACGTCAAGATCCAGATATTATCATGGTAGGAGAAATTAGAGACGATAAAACTGCAGCAATGGCTATAAAAGCAGCACTTACAGGGCATCTGGTATTATCGACAATACATACAAACTCTGCATGGGCTACTATTTCTAGGTTGATCGATATGAATGTACCTTCTTTTTTATTAGCAAGTACTTTAACAATGAGTATAGCACAGCGATTGGTAAGAAAATTGTGTCCACACTGTAAAAAAGAAAAGAAGGCATCTTCTCAAGATTTTCCTATAGGATTTAATATTCCAGAGGATTTAGAAACATATGCAGAAGCAGTAGGATGTAACGAATGTTATCATACAGGATATTTAGGAAGAAAAGCAGTATATGAGCTATTACCAATAACGAAAGAATTGGAATATGCGATAAAGAGAAATGAATTACAAATAGATGAATATATTGAAAAGCATGATATACAAACATTGCAAACAAATGCTTTGAGATTAGTAAGAGAGAGAATCACTTCTGTAGAAGAGGTATATTCATTACTAGGAAATCAATAATTTAATTAAAATCAAGAACGAGTGAAAAAATATGTTATGATTATAATGTTGTGTGTTATAAGCATTGTAAATGCACAACAATTTCAGAATGCAGAAGAAGAACGAATACAAAAAATAGAGCGGAAATTAGCATTAGCAGAGACTACTATTCCTAATCTCTTAGAGAAAGTAAATATCAATATAACGAATACAACCTTGCCTAATTTTTTTAGAGCAATATCGAGAATTCATAAAGTTAATATTAATGTAACTAATGAATTAAATGGTATTTCTATTGTGAATGGATTTAATGATGTATCTATAAAAGATTTAATCATTTTTTTGAGTAAAGAATATCTATTAGATATAGAAATAACAGGTAATATCATATCTATACATAAGTATAATAAGCCTCAAGAATTACCAAAAGAAAAAGAGATTTCTGTATTATATGATGTACCTACAAAGGCGATTACAATGGATCTTAATAATGATGCATTGCATAAGGTTTTTAGAAAAGTAATAGATGTTACAGGTAGAAATATAGTTTATGCTCCAACATTAAAAGATAAAGCATTGTCGTTATATGTTACAAGAGTTCCTATTGACATTGCTCTTCAAAAGTTAGCCGAAGCTAATGGTTTAGAATTAGAAGTAACGTCAGATGGATTTTATACTTTTCAGCAACAAGAGAACCCTAATCAATCTAGTAGACGTTTATCCGGTAAAAGTAGAAGAACCTCAAGGTTAGGATATAGTGTATTGGATACTGTAAATGGAATATTAGAGGTGAATTTAAAAAATACACCTATCTCAAAGTTTATAAATGAAGTAGGAGAAGATTTAAACCTAAATATCTTTACAGCTAGTCCTCTAGAAAGTGCAGGAACTGTAACTGTAAAAGCGGATAGAATACAATTTGATGATTTATTAACCAAAATCTTTGAAAGTAATACAACTAGTACTAGCTCTAATAATAATTCTTCAAATAATACATCGAGTTCTAGAAGCAATAGAAACGGACAGAATACTTCAAGTTTAGCTACTGGACAAGGACAACATTTTACATTTAAAAGAGAGGCTAATGTTTATTATTTTGGAACAGGAACTCAGCTTACGTTAAAACGAATAGAAAGTGTACAAATGATGCACAGATCTATAGCTATGTTAGGAGATGCTAGTTTTGGAGGAGGAAATTATGGTGGGAATAATTTTGTGACTGGAGGAACAAATTATGTAGGAAACCAACAAAATGGATCAAATACTCAACAAAGAGGAGGATTTAATTCTTCGACTAATAGAAATAATCAATCGTCATTTTCAAGTGCTAATTCTTTTTCGAGAAATTCAACTACAGATGCAGGATCAATTATAGAGCTATTTCCAGAAACTATTACTCAAGATTTAGAAATAAAAATTGATGTAGAACTCAACAGTTTTGTGGTAAGTGGCCCTAGTACCAAAGTAGAAAAGTTTAAACAATTTGTTCGATATATAGATAGACCGGTTCCTTTAGTCTTAATAGAAGTGATGATTCTAGAAGTGAGTAGAAATGCTACGGTAGAAACAGGAGTAGAATTTGGATTAGGAGAAGAAGAACGTGTAACTACAGGAACGACTTTTCCTAATGCTAATATTACGTTAGGAGCAGAAACTATTAATAGAATCATAGGTGGATTTGATGGATTTGGATCTTTGAATTTAGGAAATGTATTGCCTAATTTCTATTTGAATATTAAAGCGATGGAATCCAATGGTAATGTGAAAATTTTATCGACACCTAAATTAAGTACGCTTAATGGGCACAAAGCATATTTGTCAAGTGGACAAACAACATATTATGCGGTAACAAGTCAGAACATTATAGGATCTCAAAATCCACAAACATCAGAAATTACAAATTTCCAACCTATTGATGCCGAATTAGCATTAGAGTTTAAACCGTATGTAGCAGGTGATGGGCAGATAACATTAGATATTCAAGTAATTCAATCAAGTTTTAGTGGAGTACGTATAGCAGAAAATGCCCCACCAGATATCAATAGTAGAAGATTCTCGTCTATTCTTCGTATGCAATCAAATGATGTTGCGATTTTGGGAGGTATAGAAGAAAAAGTAAAAAATGATTCAGGGTCAGGTGTCCCTATATTATCAAGAATCCCAGTGCTTAAATGGTTGTTTAGTAAACGAACTCGTCAAGACAGTAAAAGAAAACTTAATGTAATTATTAAGCCTACAGTATTTTATTAAATAAAAAGTAACACACAATGTTTAAACATAAAATACACGCTTTAGAATATACAGATGAAGAAAAGTTGTCTTTTTGGGGAGTTACTGTAGAAAAAAGCAAAGATGAATTTGAGATTATTGATAAATTTCAAGAGAATACCCAAGAAGCAATAATCGATAAAATAGGAAAAGGAAATGCTATTCATCTTATTGTAACGGGGAAAAATGTAATACGAAAACAACTAGCATATGATGCTGAAACCGATAACGAACTTATATCGCAGGCTTTTCCTAATTTAAATATAGACGATTTCTTTGTTCAAATTTTAAAAGTAGATCATCAAGCTTTTGTATCAATTTGCAGAAAATCATATATAGAAGGAATTATAGAAACATTTAAGAAAGAAAACGTTTGGGTAATAAGTTTTTCAATAGGGAAATTGATACTTTCTAGCGTAACTTCTTTTATAAAAGAATCTTTTGAGACTAGAAATGAGTTGGTAATATGTGAAGCGGATAAGATAATAACATTTGAGCCTACAACTGAAACAGAGAATAAAGAATATAGTATTGGAGATGCAAAAGTATCACAAGACTATTTGATTCCGCTAGCAGCAATATGTAATGAGATAATAGGTTCTACAGTATTAAGTACTACCTATGATAAAGAAGAGGTTTTCTTAAAAAAGCAATATAAAGAAACAGTGTTTTTTAAAAAAACATTGACTTATGGCATAGGAGGATTATTATTCTTATTGATTATAAACTTTTTAGTTTTTAATAATGCATATAAAAAGTGGCAATTATTAGAAGAAGAAGTTCAATTGTATAGCTCTCAACGAGAACAGATTTTACAAAAAAAAGAAGAGGTAGCTCAAAAAGAAGCAATTGTGATGAGTATTTTAAATACGGGATTTTCTAAGAGTTCATGGTATTTAAGTGAGATTGTAAAAAAAATGCCTACAACCATTACTCTTGAGAATTATACATATCAACCATTAAAGAGATCTGTAAGAAAAGATAAAGCAATCCAATTGCATAGTGATCAAATAAAAATTAAAGGAGAAACATTAAGTAAAGTAGACTTTAATGATTGGTTAAGACAACTAGAAGAACTTAAGTTTATAGTGGATATTACTATTTTGAATTATGGAAATAATCAAAAAGGAGATGATTTTGAGGTTCTAATAAAAATTAAAGAGCATGACACAGCGTCGTAAAAATATAATGTTAGTTGTAGGGCTGGTATTATTGTTTATAATAGCATATCAGTTTAGCTTTTCAAAAACATTTAATTTACAAAGTGAAATAAGTAAGTTAGAAGCTCAAGGAAAAAGCTATCGATCAGCACCAAAACAATTGGCTAAGTTAAAGCAACAAGAGAAGCAATTTGATGAGATTTTAACAAAAAATAATGTCAGAGGAAACTCCTTACAAAACAATATTCTTAAGGTGTTAAATACCTTATCAGAAATTCATAATTATAAAATTATTGAATTTAAAGAACCACATCAATATACAGAAGAAGCGACTAATAAGATAACTACAACTTATGATTTTACTATAGAAGGAGGATATAAAGGAATAATAGAAACGTTATATGCTTTAGAACAGCAATATAGTTTTGGAAATGTTGTAAATATAGATTTTAATCGAAAAAAGAATTATAGAACAAATAAAAAATATTTACAATGTACTATTTTATTACAACGAGTTAATTAAGGTATTCCCATAAAAATACTTATATTCGCAGATTCAAAAAATAAAAACATCAATCAAAATCAATTAACGAACAATGAAAGAAATGATACTTCAAAAAAGTGTTGTAAATCCTAACGACACAAAACAAGCAATATCTAGAGAAAAAATAAATAGTCAAGCATTAATGGTCGTATTA
>CANDNT010000015.1 GCA_947387485.1 Aquimarina rhabdastrellae | reverse complement strand
TACCTCCAATTTTTTCAAAACACCCATTATTTTCTCGAAATTTACGCTAAAGTTGTGCATATAAATTAAAGTGTCGTTACTTCAATTTACTGCTATTTAGTAGTTTGCACAACTTTCTTCAAATGCACCACGGGTTATATTATATTTCTGTTAGTTTTTTTCCTATTACTAATTTTTGTTCTTTGGTAAATAATTTATCTAGTAGATAAATTTTGAGCACTTAACAATATTGTGTTAAATGCTCAATTCTTTATTTTATAATATCCTTATTTTATATTACCCTTCAAATTCGCCGCAATCGTGTATTTCGAATGTTTTTAATGTTTCTTTATTAGTATATATACTCTTGATATATAAATCATCTATTTGTTTGAAATTATTACTTAGTTGAATACTATAAACAGAAATATCTTCTAGCTTAGAAATACTCATAATCACAAGTTCTTCTTGTTGCTTAAAACTTATTTTGCATATGTTCCCTTCTTGTCGCATATTATCTATAGTAAAAGATATTTTTGCTGACGATTCACATACATTTTCTAATACTATTTTCTTATCTGTAAAAGTAAGATTTGCCATATCACAGGAGTAACAAGCACTAGACACGTCCAGACTATATTTTTTTGACAACTCTTCTTTTTGATCTATAGCCAATATCCCTATCATATTTTTATTCAAAAGCTCTTTATAGTTAAGATCTCTTTCTACTTCAACAACTACTTCATCTTGTTTTTCTTCAATTTTTATTTCCTTTTCAACTTTTGCTTCTTCTTTTTCTACCTTAACAACTTCTTGTTGAATTGTTTGTTTACAACTAATAAATACTATTATTGTAAAAATGATATATACTATTTCTTTCATGCTTTTATTTAATAATCTTTTTGGCTTTAGAATTGTTAAACATTTCTTTTAATAACGGTAGAGGATCTATCAAATCTTTTCTTCTTTGAAAACTTCTATTTTTTGAATACTTAGATGACTTAGCATACATCATTTCACTATACTTAATCGTTTTATTAGTTAAATTACCCTTTGCTTCTCCTGTATACATTTCAATATGCAACATTCCCCTTTTATCTGTTCCTGGTTGCATAATATTAGGTACAAGTAGTCCTATCTCTGCTATTTTATCCCCTTTTTTAACTATATCTCCTTTTTTAACTTTTATATTATTTTTACTTACTTCACCATATCTAACATATAACTTATATCCAGATTTATATTCATATTCATGTTCGATCTCTATTGCCCATGTATCGTAGTAAAAACTATATACATTTTTAACAACACCATCATCTATTGCATAAATAGGTTCTCCTATTTCATAATACAAATCTCTAGCTGCATGAATTCTACTAGAACCTCTCTTATATCCAAATGTTGGTGCTTTTGTTTCATGAAGTGTATAATCGTATGGCTTATAATTATCATTTTTAAATCCTTCTGGATGATTTAGTGGTATGGATTTAAATGGAAATAATAATCCTGCTTTCTCTATTTCAAACCAATTTCCTTCTCCGTAATACCAAAGATTAGGTCTATTGTCAAAAATTTCTTCATATTTTACCTCAAACCAATTTTGATCTTCTGGTTCTGCATCCATTGCTATAAATAAATATGTTTTTCCTTCTTTAGTTTTCTTTAATGCATTTTCATATTCTTTATTTTTATCTGAATTAGTAGATCCTAGCTTGATTTTTGCAATTGCGTAGTCTATAAAATCATCTGCATTGGCTACCGTTTTTTCTTTACTAAATTCTCCTACTACCGCTGTAAATTTAAATTTTGCTTGTCCATCTTGAGTAACATATATAGGTTCTTCTACATCGGTAAATACTTTTTCTTTACCCTGTTTTAGGTTCATTTTTATTTCTCGCTCTTGCATGTGTTCTGTCTGAATCACTATATATACCTCTTTCCCCAGATTTGCTGTAGTTAATTTATTAAACTTTACTATTGGTTTTATCAATGGTATTTCTACACAATCTCCTTTCTTATAACTATCTTGTGTTAATGCCTTTTCTACTTCTTCTTTTGTTGTAGCTTGATTTTGTTTATCTAGTGTAGGTTTTATATTATCGTATATAATTTTAGCTATTCTTTTTTTTCTAGCAGTATCCGCCGTATTATTATTTCCTTTAAATGTATAAGAATGATGTTCTCCTGATTTTTCTGATCCAGTAATTTCTTTTTCGGCTAAATATGCTTTTGTAACTTTTTGATATTTTATACTTAATATGTTACTTGGTTTTGTTGCTAATGTTGCCATAGTTTTAATTTTTTATAGAATCTCTATCTCCTTCTTGCTGAGCAATAACCCTTACCTTAATTTTTTCTACATTGCTATTAACGATATAATCTTTAATTATATCATTTTCAATTATTTCATTGTTGTAAATAAAATCCTTGGTATGATTACTCAAATCAATATCAATAGTTTCTCCTATGGCATTTCTTGTTTCAAGTACTACATAGATTTCTTCTCCAGTTATTGGACTGGCTTTTTTATTTCCTTCTAGATCTGTATAATAACACTTTAAGACTTCTGGTTTCTTTTCTTCTTGTGGAGCATATGGTTCGTTTTCTTTTGAGACGTGGCTTACGTTCCATCGTTTTAAAAAGTATGCTCCGTAGTCTTGAATTCCTGGTGAAATTGTAAGTACTGCTTGCATCCCATATATAGTAGAAAACGTTTCTTCATATGCTATTAAAAAGGCATCATTAAATTTGTAAGTTTTGGTTGCTGGATAATCAAATCCTTTTTCGTAAAAACAGATTTTACCTTCTTCCATTTTATCTTTTTCTTGACCGGAATCATCTGTAGAATCTTTTAGCATCCAATTCAAAAAAATATCATCGCCTCTTTCTGGAGTGAAACTACACCTAAGCAAACCACCCATTACTTCTGTAGCTGGTCTACCGCTTACATGGCTAATTTCTCTGTAATAATTTGTATCAATCCATAAAAGTTCTCTTTCTTGCTTTAGCACAAATAGCTTTGCTGAAACCATTATAATTTTGATTTAAGTTTTGATTTTTTATTTAGTCCATATCATATCTATGATCATAATCTTTAGACTACGTGATTAGAGTAACCTTATTTTTTTGATTAAGAAAAATATCGATTATCGCTATGATATTATACCTCTATAAATTTATGTTTTTTTTATTACTGATAAAAACATTGCAGAAATATCTTACAAGGAATATTGTTTAATTTCATAAATTTCTTTTATCAAAAAAAATCACCTCTTTAAGGGGTGATTTTATATTTTTATTACTGATTTTATTTTATAAATTCAGCTTCAAATAAACGTTCAAAATGCTTAAGTAGTTTTTGTTTTACTTCTTCTATAGGTACTTCTTTTACTCCTAACTCTACATTAAGTGAAGTCACTGCTTTCCCTTTTATTCCACACGGAATTATATTATCAAAATATCCTAAATCTGCATTAACATTAAGTGCAAAACCATGCATGGTTACCCATCGACTAGCTCTTACTCCCATTGCACATATTTTTCGTGCAAACGGTGTTCCTACATCTAACCACACTCCTGTTTCTCCTTCACTACGTACTGCTTGAAGCCCATACTCTTTTAAGGTACTAATTACCATTTCTTCTAGAAAGCGCAAGTACTTATGTATGTCTGTAAAAAAGTTATCTAGGTCTAAAATAGGATATCCCACAATTTGTCCAGGTCCGTGATATGTAATATCTCCTCCTCTATTTATTTTATAAAAAGTAGCTCCTTTTTCTGTTAATTGTTGTTCGTTAAGTAACAAATTGCTCATATTTCCACTTTTACCAAGTGTATAGACATGCGGATGTTCTACAAAAAGAAAATGGTTAGGCGTTTCTAGTCCTGCATCTTCTCTTCTATTTTTTACTTTAATATCAAGTATATTTTTAAACAAAGATTCTTGATACTCCCAAGTTTCTTTATAGTCTTTAAGACCTAATTCTTCTAATATTATTTCTTTATTCATTTTCAAATTCTATCGCGATATCAAAAAACTTAGGGTTATTATTCATTTCGTACATATTAGCCTCTATTTCTACTCCTTTAAAATCTGGCAAAATTCGAACATTTTCATTACTCACTTTTTTTATTTTATACGGAAAAACAAAACGTTGTTTAAATCGTATAAGGTTTGCCATGGGATTATCTTTTGTCATCGTAGTATCCTTCTTCTTCTGGGCATCTTCAAGTGATTTCTGTGTTATTTTACTAGAAAAAGTAGTCTTGGAAAATTTAGTTTCAAAAACTTCATTAAAATCTGGTAATGGTGATTTTTGCTGTCCTTGGTTTCCTTGTATCTGTTTTGTGAATAATTGTAGTTCTTTTATGTTTTGATTTCCTAATTTCTTACTGAAATCTTTTATATCCTCTATATTTTTAAAATCATAGGCTATTTTCATTACTAATTGATTCGTAAGCGTATCTGATTTTAAATACAATTTGAAGTCTTTTAGATTTTCAATCTTCTTTTGCTCTTCTTTGCTTAATTTTTGAATACTATCTTTTTTCTCTATGATATATTCTTCAAAATCTATCAGCGTATCTATTTGTTTTTTATATTCTTCTTTTTCTGAAGGTTTGTTTGCTCCCATCTTCATCATCTCACTCATATCAAACCCTAGACTGTATGTCCCGCTTCCGTTTTCTTCAAACTTAACTTCCTGTACAATTTCGCAACTTGTGAACGTAACTATAGTTACCAAAACTGATATAATATGTATTACAAACTTTTTCATGATTTAACGTATTCTATTTTTTGATTTTAATATGACTTATCTTTATCTATCTGGATTATTTAAAATCACCAAAGCTGCTATTACTCCAGGAATCCAACCACATAATGTTAATAATAAAACTATTAATACAGATCCACACCCTTTATCTAGTACTGCTAATGGCGGAAAAAAAATCGCTAATATTACTCTCCAAAAACTCATTTTATTTTACTTACAAATATATAATTAATCTACTACTTGCACTATGCAATAGTTTCTATTATATAGGTATATTTTTGTTTTATTTTGTTACAATCAGTTTCTTTTGTTAAAACATAACATGCTTATAAAAATAAGCTTATGTTAAGCTTCCTTCTTTCTTGAATCATTGCGACTTACTTTGTATCTTTGCTCGCTTAAAAAATAAAGTAATTATGCAGCTATCAGAACAAGAGCTAATACGCAGAGAAAAACTATCTTCATTAAGAGATTTAGGTATCAATCCTTATCCAGCCGCTTTATATCCGGTGGACACTAATTCTAAACAGATTAAACAGGATTATAAAGAAGGTAAACAGGTAGTTATTGCGGGTAGATTAATGTCTAGACGTATTCAAGGTTCTGCTTCTTTTGCTGAGTTACAAGATGCTGAAGGACGTATACAAGTTTACTTTAATAGAGATGAAATTTGTACTGCTGAGGATAAATCTAAATATAATGATGTTTATAAAAAATTATTAGACATCGGTGATATCATTGGTATTGAAGGAGAGTTATTTACTACAAAAGTTGGTGAAATTACTGTAATGGTAAAAGATTTTACGCTTTTAAGTAAGTCACTTAAACCGCTTCCTTTACCTAAAACAGATAAAGACGGAAATACTTATGACGAATTCAATGATCCAGAATTACGTTACAGACAACGTTATGCCGATTTGGTTGTAAATCCTCATGTTAAAGATATTTTTGTAAAGCGTACTAAGTTATTTAACGCTATGCGTCAATTCTTTAATGACCGTGAATATTTTGAAGTAGAAACTCCTGTATTACAACCTATACCAGGAGGTGCTGCTGCAAGACCTTTTGTTACACATCACAATTCTTTAAACATTCCATTATACATGCGTATCGCAAATGAGTTATATTTAAAGCGCTTGATTGTAGGTGGATTTGATGGTGTATATGAGTTTTCTAAAAACTTCCGTAATGAAGGAATGGACCGTACTCATAATCCAGAGTTTACAGCAATGGAAATTTATGTTGCGTATAAAGACTACAATTGGATGATGGAGTTTACAGAGCAGTTATTAGAGCATTGCGCTATTGCTGTAAATGGAACTACAAAAGCTACTTTTGGAGATCATGATATTGATTTTAAAGCTCCTTATCGTAGAGTGACTATGACCGATGCTATCAAAGAATTTACAGGTTTTGATATAACTGGTAAATCTGAAGAAGAACTTCGTGAAGCTGCAAAAGGTATGGGAATCGAAGTTGACGATACTATGGGTAAAGGAAAATTAATTGACGAAATCTTTGGTGAAAAATGTGAGGGTAATTATATCCAACCTACTTTTATCACTGATTATCCTAAAGAGATGAGTCCTTTAACTAAAGAACATAGAGAACATCCAGAACTTACTGAGCGTTTTGAGCTTATGGTTTGTGGTAAAGAAATTGCCAATGCTTATTCTGAGTTAAATGATCCTATTGATCAACGTGAGCGTTTTGAAGCTCAATTAGCACTAGCTGATAGAGGTGATGACGAAGCTATGTTTATCGATCATGATTTCTTACGCGCTTTAGAATATGGTATGCCTCCTACTTCTGGACTTGGAATAGGAATGGATCGTTTGATTATGTTCTTAACGAATAATCCTTCTATTCAAGAAGTTTTATTCTTCCCTCAAATGAAGCCTGAACGCAAACAAATAGCATTAACTGATGAAGAAAAAGCAGTTCTAGCTATTCTTAAATCAAATAATCGTATGGATCTTAATGAACTTAAATCTCAATCTGGTTTAAGCAATAAAAAATGGGATAAAACCATAAAAGGTCTTACTAAAAATAAACTTGCTAAAGTTGAAAAGACTGATGATGGTCTTTTTGTTGAACATATAGGTTAAGTTATATTTCACTTAATTATTATCAAAAAAACGCTTGGATATACTCAAGCGTTTTTTTAATTGTTAAATATTTATTCTTTTTTAGTTAATCATTTGTTAATATTGATTAATTATATTTTAAGGTTTTTGTTATAACTCTTCTATTAACACTACTATAAATCAAAAACTTATACCAAAAACTATAGCTCATTCTTTTTACTTTCTTCATGTTCTATTTTTGTGACAAAGTACACATTGTGATCCATGTCATTTAACAGTTTATTATTCTTACGTAGATTCGCTATCAGATATGACATATAGAATATATAGTTAATAAAAAACTATTTGAGAACCCCCATACAATAAAAACTATCTCAACTAAGCTTACTATTGTAAACACACTCATTCTATCTCATATCAGTGGTTCATCTTTATACTTTTCTCCCCGAAAGTAGAATTATGAGCAAAAGATTGATGTTGTTTATCAAAAGTGGATTGTGTATTTAATATGATCCACTTTTGTTTTTAACAGACTTTATTCTACATAATCTTCTATTGGCACTCCGTCTAATATAACTTGATCTATTATTCCTTCCCCATTGTATACATATATTAAAGCATAAGCTGTTTTTAAACTATCTCTGGTTACTTTTCTATATGCTAACTCGGCATCATAGGCTTTATTTTCATCCATATAAAAACGATCATTAATCATATCAAAATACAATTTTTGTGAGCCTTTATTATACCTTTTTACTTTTACTCTTATATAGTCTTTATTACCTGTAAAAGGTTGATGCGAAATAGTTTTTCCTTTTACATATCCTAAAGTATCATTTTCTATTTCTAAGTAAGCTTCTTGATTCCATACAAAACTACTGTCAGCTGTCTTTATATAGTCTAATTCATAGTTTAATGTAATATATTTTCCTCTTAACGGATCTGTAGGATCTATAGGTCTAGTTTTAAATTTATATGCAGTTCCTTTTTTTAAGATATTTTCGCTCTTAAAAACCATTTGCATAGGTACTATCCATTGTAAAACTCCTATAATAAAAAACAGGACTATGCTATATTTTATATTTCTTTTCATGTCTTGTTATTTTTTAAGTTTACTCATTTTATAATTTGCTATAAAAAAGCTTATCCCTATTAGTATAAATACAATTCCTCTTACTATAAAACTAATCTCATTATCAAAAAAACGACAACTGATCAATACCGCTATAATTAACATTCCGTAATTGAGAATTCCGAAATTCATTTTTTGTACTCCTAGCCATATAGCATTAATACCTAATGCTAAAACAAATAAATTAAGTAGTAATAACGCTATTGAGCTAGGAAATACCTGTAATACAACATAACTTAAACTGGCCAAATGAAACAAGTTTATCTTCTTCTTGTATGCAATGAAAACTACAAGAGCTATTCCTACTGCAAATAATCCCCAACTCATTATCATATCTGCCATCTCATCCCCTTTAAAATGTGAAATATCTTTCCATACTTCTTCAAAAGATAATATCATAAATGTGATTACAGTACCCAAAGATCCTATTATCAAATACCCATTTCTTAATGTTCGCTGTTCACTATAATACTTCCATAAGGTTCCTATACTATAAAAAACACCAAACAGAGCGATATACATAAAAACAAGGTTTCCTTCAAAACGCTTTACAAAGCTTATCATTACCACACTCATTATTATAGGTATCGCCCAATTATATATGGTCATGATGTTACTTTTTGTTTGCTGTATTGCAGTTTGAATATAATGAGGCATTATTGCTAGAAATATCACGACATAAGTCCATGAGTTTTTAAAAGGTTTTTCCCATCCTATATCAAATGCATAAAATGTGCTTATGCAAAGTATCAAAAGCGTAACTGCATGTGATTTTAATATATATATCAAGGGTAAACACAATAGTATCCAAGTGAGTAAAAAACCACTAAGCTCTCCCTCTATATGATATATCTGACTAATCAGACTCATACTAATTCCTACAGCAAAAAACAGAAAGGTTCCAGAGCTCTCTTTCCAAGCACGGCTTTTATTTTTAATTAATGAAAATCCTACTGCAAGTTGTCCTATCAACAACGGAACAAACGCTATTATGGTTTTTATCATTTTGGATAATTGATCCCAATTATGTGCTAGCATCAAGAGAATTCCTGACCCTATTAATAATGCGCCAAAAACTCCAAAAAGCAACATTAATCTATTCGTTTTTCCTGATGATTGTGATTGATAATATGCTGTTATTTTTTCACCAACTTCTGCAGAGATCACTTTTTCTTTAACCAAAAGTGTTATTTCTTTTCTTAGTTTTGAATCCATAACTCTAGTTATTTTTATGATTTTGTTATTTCTAAAGATACGTTAAAGGCAGTTGAAACAATACAACTGCCTCAAATGATCATCAAAACAAGGCATGTGATATGCCTTCTTTTGATTCTTCTATGCTAATTCTTCTACATATTTTTTATCTCTCGTGTTTTTCTGTACAGCTATAGCTGCAAAAAGACTAAGTGTAAATGCCATACCATAAAATCCTTTTTCACTCAACAGCATATCTGCATTTCTTAATCCTACTATTAATAAAATCAACGAAACTATAGTGGTAAACCAACTAATTCCATAATATATTTCTGTCACTTTTATTCCTTCTAATCGATCTCTCACACTTTTCTGTACAGAAACAGCAGAGAATAATCCTAATAATAATACAGTAAAATAATATCCTTTTTCATTAAGTTCCATAGCTGCATTCCATAATCCTATACAATAAGAAACCATCCCTATAGCTAGAGCTGCCCATGATGCAGATATAAATGCAGCTGTAGGCTTTTGTTTCTGCAATACTTCATTTACTGGTTTTGTTTTTTTCTCTACTTGAACTTCTTCTGTTGTGTCCTTATTAAATTCGTAATTCATGTTCTTTAATTTTGATGATTATTTGTTTTGTTTGTTGCTACAAATTTGCATGATCCCTAGTTCAAAAAAAATCCTAATTCTCAAAAAAACTTACGATATATTTATATAATTTCATTTTAAAAACACAGTATTTATAGTATTTTTATACATATTTATATTACGATTAAATGCATGATATTTCTAAAATAATTCTCATTCTCTCAAAAGAAGAAAAACAAGAATTCATCGCTGTGCTAAAGCAAAAGAACAAGAGAAATGATTCAAAAAACATTCAGCTTTTCAAACTTTTAGACACTTCTCATGTTATTGATAATCCCGATCATATTTTATATGGTAAATCTTCAAAGGGTGCTTATCATGCTTTATGTAAAAGATTACAGGACAGTCTTATTGATTTTATTGCTACTAAGAATCTTGAAGGCGAAACCTCTGATCAATTAGCCATTTTAAAGTTACTAATGGCTAGTCGTATTTTATTTGAACATAAACAATTTAAAATAGCGTTTAAAACTTTGCGTAAAGCCGAGCAAAAAGCTAAATATCACGATAGTTATAGTATACTTAATGAAATTTATTACACTCAAATACAATATGCACATTTAGATAATACTATTATCCTTGACCATTTAATACTACAGTTTAAAGACAATAAAAAAGCCTTGCATCAAGAAGAACAACTCAATTTATTTTATGCAAAGTTACAAGAACAATTACGTATTCCTGATCAAGATATTCATCATACCATTAATCGTGCTTTAAAAGATTTTGATTTGATTATCGATAAGGATCTTACTTATCGTTCTTTGTATAAAATTCTAGAGATTACTTCAAATACAGCTCATCTTACACGTAATTATCATCAAGTTTTTCCGTTTATCATGGCAACATATACACAGCTTTCTTTAAAAAATGATCCCAAAGATCATCAGCTGTTTTATCATATTCAAATCTTATACTATGTTGCTAATGCCAACTTTAGAAATAGAGCTTATAATACTGCTCAATATTATCTAGATGAAGTATTATCCTATATTAAGTTACAGCAGAAAAAATATTACACTCATTTTTATCCACAATATGTTTTATTACAGTCTTTAATCTTTAATTATACCAATCAACCTCAATTAGCCATTCAATTGTTAGAAGATTTTCCTTATGCAAAATATAAAAATCAAACTGCCTATGTTTTAGATTTACGACTAGTTTTCATAGTTTTTCTTTCTCAACAACTTGAAATAAAAAAAGCATATCGTCTGTTTACTACATTTATTCATAGTGATACTTGGTATCTTAAAAAAACGGACCTGTCTTGGGTTATTCAAAAAAATCTGGTAGAAATCTTATTACATATAGAATTAGAACATATTGATTTGGTTTCTTCAAGGCTTCAAAGTTTTAAGCGAAAGTATACTCCTTATCTCAAAAAAAATAAAGAATATCATATTTTAGATTTCATTAAATTAATATCACTTTATCATCAAAAGGGAGTTTCGAGTGACTCTACTGTCCTCATTAATAAATTCGAAAGCACTCTTTCTCAATTAAATTTGACCACTACAGATGTTTTTATCATTAGTTTTTTCGCTTGGCTTAAAGCCAAAATAACCAAGCAGGATGTCTATAAAACTATTCTAAAATTAACTTCTTTTAACACAGAATCTTAATCTAACCTCTTTTCTAACGTCTACTTAGTAAACCTTTAACTAAGCTTTCACAAATTTGACTTGGTCTTTTATTTAAATTCGACCGCTTAAACATTTATACATGCGTAAACTATTATTCTATTCTTCGGTGTTGTTATCATTAACGACGCTTTCAAGTTGCTCTATTTTGCAACCTAAAAAGACAAAAGCTTCTGTAGCTAGTTCACAGCAAAAAGGGCCTAAAGATAAAAATGCTATTAAACCTTATAATAAGGTTATTACTAGCAAAGCCAAAACTGACAAAGGATTATTTGATGTACATCATCTAAGTGATAAATATTTCTACGAAATTCCTGATTCTCTCTTTAATCGAGAAATGTTAATGGTCACTCGTATAGCTAAAACCGCTACCGGAATCGGTTTTGGTGGAGGTAAGCAAAATACGCAAGTATTGCGCTGGGAAAAGAAAAACAAAAAAGTTTTATTAAGAGTTGTTTCTCATCAGATTTATGCAGCAGATTCATTACCTATACACGAGGCTGTAGTTAATTCTAATTTTGAACCTATTCTTTATTCCTTCCCTATAAAAGCTTTTCATAAGGATTCTATCAATAATGCTACGGTAATTGATGTAACCGAATTATTTACAAAAGATGTAAAAGCGATAGGATTTCCAGACCGTAGTCGTAAACAATATAAAATATCAAGACTAGACGATAAACGTTCGTATATAGATACAATACGTAGTTATCCTTTAAATATTGAAACACGTCACGTAAAAACTTATAATGCAGGTTCTCCACCTTCTAATGCAAGTACGGGTTCTATCTCTATAGAAATGAGTAATTCTATGATTTTATTACCAAAAGAACCTATGAAACGTCGTTATTTTGATCAACGCGTTGGATGGTTTTCTAGAGGTCAAACAGATTATGGATTGGACAATCAAGAAAGTAAAACTGTTCGTTATCTTGATCGTTGGCGCTTAGAAGTAAAAGATGAAGATATCGAAAAATTTAAAAGAGGTGAGCTTGTTGTTCCTAAAAAACAAATTGTATATTATATAGATCGCGCTACACCAAAAAAATGGAGAAAATATATCAAGCAAGGAATCGAAGATTGGCAAGTAGCTTTTGAAGCTGCCGGTTTTAAAGATGCCATTATAGCCAAAGATCCTCCTAGCAAAGAAGAAGATCCAGATTGGAGTCCAGAAGATGTACGTTACTCTGTAGTACGATATCTTGCTTCTCCTATTCCTAATGCAAATGGTCCTCACGTAAGTGATCCACGTTCTGGAGAAATTTTAGAAAGTGATATCAATTGGTATCATAATGTAATGACACTTTTACGTAACTGGTTCTTTGTACAAACTGCTGCTATTAATCCAGAGGCACAAGGAGTGGCTTTTAAAGATGAAATCATGGGACGTTTAATCCGTTTTGTTTCTGCTCATGAGGTAGGACATACGCTAGGATTACCTCATAATATGGGAAGCAGTGTTGCTTATCCTGTAGAATCTTTACGTTCTCCAGAGTTTACAAAAAAATATGGTACAGCTCCATCTATTATGGATTATGCTCGTTTTAATTATGTAGCGCAACCAGAAGATGGTGATGTAGCACTAATGCCTAACATTGGTATTTATGATAAATATGCTATTAATTGGGGATATCGTCCAATTTTAGATACTGATGCTTTAGGTGAAAAGAAAACTCTGGATCAATGGATTCTTCAACATGCAAATGATCCTATGTACAGGTTTGGTAGACAACAATTTGGAGTTATCGATCCTAGTTCACAGACAGAAGACCTTGGCGATGATGCTATGAAAGCTAGTTTTTACGGAATCAAGAACCTAAAACGTATCGTTCCTAATTTAATTAAATGGACAGCTGAAGATGGTAAAAACTATGACGATTTAGAAACTATGTATACTCAGGTTTTAAATCAGTTTAATCGTTATATGGGACATGTTACTGCAAATGTTGGTGGTGTTTATGAATACTATAAAACTTATGACCAAGAAGGTGCTGTATACACTCATGTAGCCAAAGCAAAACAAAAAGAAGCTCTTGCCTTTTTACAACAACAATTATTTGAAACACCTACATGGTTATTAGATACTCAAATCTTTAATAAAATAGAATCTGCTGGAGCCATTGAGCGTTTACGTCGCTATCAAGTTCGTACGTTGAATTCGTTATTAGATTTTGGTAGAATGGCTCGTTTAATCGAAAATGAAGCGATTAATACCAATGATGCTTATACCCTATTAGAGATGATGACTGATTTGAGAAAAGGTGTTTGGAGTGAATTAAATCGCGGTACAACTATCGATGTGTATCGTCGTAATTTACAACGTGCATATATCGATCGTCTTGAGTTTTTAATGACTCAAAAGCAAGCTCCATTAACTGGATTTGCTAGATTCTTTGCAAATAGAACTAATGTAAATGTTTCACAAAGTGATATTCGCGCAGTAGTAAGAGCCGAACTTAACACTATTCGTCGTAATGCTCAAAGTGCTATAGGAAGAACAGGAAATCGTATGACACGTTATCATTTACAAGATATAGTAGAGCGAATCTCTACCATACTAGATCCTAAATAATTTTAATTATAACTATAGAAAAGCCTCCTCTTCAGGAGGTTTTTTTATGTCTTTACAAAAAATAGTATCTTTAACCTCTAAATCTATTTTACAAAGCTATTTATATAAATAGTTTATGAATTAAAATGCTCCATCATGAACAAAACTGTTTTTACAATTCTATTAGGCTTATTCCTTATAGTTTCTTCACAAGCTATAGCACAAGAAACACCTCAACAAAAACAAGCTAAAACTAAAAGAACTAATTCTTACATTCAAAAATTAGATGAATTCTTAAAGTTAAATGAGGATCAAAAGAAGCAACTTACAGATATGTATGCTTCTATACCAAGTACTGCAAGTGGAAAAGAAGTTATGGAAACCGTAACTGCTAGATTAAAAGAAATTCTTACCCCTGAACAATATAATGCTTATACAAGGAAACTTAGAGGTCCAGAAAGATCGAATTAATTATATTATATAAAAAAAGCCTTAGTTTAATTAACTAAGGCTTTTTTTATGTACTTATATGTTTTTTTATAAGGTAACTGCTACTTTATCTACAGCTGCAATTGTAGCATCTAAATCTTCATATGATAAAGCTTCTGTGATAAACCATGTTTCAAAAGCACTAGGAGCAATGTATATACCCTGTTCTAGCATTCCGTGGAAAAATTTCTTAAATGTATCATTATTTCCATTAGCAGCACTTTCAAAATCTACTACTGCATCTTTTGCAAAATGTACAGAAATCATAGAACCTCTTCTATTAATTGTATGTGTTACATCATATTTTTCTAATACCTCTGCAATACCTTTATGTAAATAAGCTGTCTTTTTATTGATGCTTTCAAAAATTTCTGGATGTTCATTAAGTTCTGTTAGCATCGCTAAACCTGCAGCCATAGCCAATGGATTTCCACTAAGTGTTCCTGCTTGATATACTGGTCCTACTGGCGCTAAGTAATCCATAATTTCTTTACGTGCTGCAAACGCTCCTACTGGTAATCCTCCTCCTATAACTTTCCCAAAAGTTACTATATCTGCATTTACTCCTGTAAGTTCTTGAGCCCCACCTCTAGCTAATCTAAAACCAGTCATCACTTCATCAAAAACCAATAAGATTCCGTGTTGATCACATAATTCACGTAATCCTTCTAAGAACCCTTCTACAGGTGGTATACATCCCATATTACCTGCTATAGGTTCTATAATGATACATGCTATCTCGTCTGGATTAGATGTTATAATTTCTTTTACATTTTCCAGATTATTATACTGTGCTAATAAAGTATCTTTTGCAGTTCCTGCTGTAACTCCTGGGCTATTAGGGCTTCCAAAAGTAATAGCTCCACTTCCTGCTTGAATTAAAAAAGAATCACTATGTCCGTGATAACATCCAGCAAATTTTATGATTTTATCTCGCTTAGTAAATCCTCTAGCTAGACGTACAGCACTCATACATGCTTCTGTACCCGAATTAACAAAGCGAATTTTATCAATATTAGGAACCATTGCTACAGCCAATTCTGCTATTTCAGTTTCTATTTCTGTAGGCATCCCAAAACTAGTTCCTTTTTTTGCTTTTTCTACTACCGCTTCAACCACAGGTGGATGTGCATGTCCCAAAATCATTGGTCCCCATGAGTTGATATAATCAATTAAACGGTTTCCATCTACATCATACAGATAAGCTCCTTTGGCTTCTTTAACAAAAATAGGGTCACCTCCTACGGCTTTAAATGCTCTTACTGGTGAGTTTACACCACCTGGAATTACTTTTTGAGCCTCTGTAAAAAGAGCGCTACTTCTTTTATAAATCATCATGAATTAAAATTCGTTTGTATCTTCTTCTGTCTCTTCAGTTTTTTGCTGACTAGTACCTGCTTTCGTTTTTAAAACCTGCCCTACTCTAATATTATTATCTGTGAGACTATTATATTTCTTTAAATCTGTAACCTTAAGTTTATATCGTCTAGAGATTGAATATAATGTATCTCCTTCTTCTACGATATGTTGCCCTGGTTTTTGCTTAATTTTTGTTGTTACAGTTTCTTCTGTTATAACTTTAGTCGGAGTTGATTTCCCTAAAACCTCATCATCATATTTATATAACTGATAGCGTTCTATAATACTAATCAACTTGGTCGGATATTTAACATCTGTAGCATAACCCGCTTTTCTCAATCCTTTTGCCCATCCTTTATAATCATCTTTTTTCAATGTAAATAAGCCTGCATAACGTTTTCTATTGGCCAAAAATAAGGAGTGATCTCTAAACGATGTTTTGGCTTCGTCATATTTACGGAAACATTCTTGAGCACGATCATCATCATGGTATACTCGTTCTCCTGTCCAATCATGACATTTAATCCCGAAATGATTATTTGCTCGTTGTGTCAAATCTCCTGCTCCAGCACCAGACTCTAAAATCCCTTGAGCCAAAGTAATACTTGCTGGAATTCCATACTCCTGCATTTCATTTTTTGCAATACTTGCATATTCATAAATATAGTATTGTACTCT
Source organism: Aquimarina rhabdastrellae (assembly GCA_947387485.1). Classification (GTDB taxonomy): domain Bacteria; phylum Bacteroidota; class Bacteroidia; order Flavobacteriales; family Flavobacteriaceae; genus Aquimarina. The sequence goes on along the minus strand of CANDNT010000015.1, from coordinate 68,804 downwards.
TTCTTTATATGGTCGAACAACCTTAGGTTTGGTTTCTTCTTTCTTTTCTGGAGTAACTTTTTTAACCGATCTTGTAATTACTCTAGTTCTCGTCGGCTTTTTAGGAGCCGTTTTGACTACTTTTTTACTTCCTCCACATGAAAATAATATTGTGGATACACTTAGGATAAGAAAAATGGCGCGTAAATTCATATTAAATTTCGATAAGGGGTAATCTCTTTTTAATTAAAGTTTGATTCATTCCGGCAATTCCCTGTAATCCACCAGTATGAATCGCTAAAATACGAGTATTTTTTCTAAAATACCCGTTCTTGATCATATCAAAAAGTCCATACATCATTTTACCTGTATAAACTGGATCTAATTGTATTTGTTGTTCTTTTTTAAAACTATTTATAAAATCAATCAATTCTGATTTTACTTTACCATATCCTCCAAAATGATATGCCGTAATAAGTTCCCAATTCGTTTTGCTTGAATAATGCTCTATTTCTTCTTTTAAAAAATCACCTTTTAAAGCTGGAAAACCTAATACTTTTTGGTGTTCTACCGCACTATTAATGATTCCTGAGATAGTTCCTCCTGTCCCTACCGCTGTACATATAACGTCAAAATCTTGATCAGTTGTAGTCAAGATTTCTTCGCATCCTTTTACAGCAAGATCATTTGTTCCTCCTTCTGGAACTAAGTAAAAGTCACCAAACTCTTGTTTTAAACTTTCCAAAAAAATTGCATCTGTTTTTTTTCGATAAACTTCTCTAGAAACAAACTTTAGTTGCATCTCGTTTTCTACTGCAAATCGAAGTGTTTCATTTTGTGCTAGTGTTTTCTTTATATCTTTTCCTAATTCATCTCCTCTAATTATACCTATACTTTGTAATCCTAACTCTTTTGCAGCTGCAGCAGTAGCTGCTATATGATTACTATATGCTCCACCAAAGGTAAGTACTTTAGTGATCATTTGATCTTGGGCAGCCATCATATTATACTTGAGTTTTCTAAACTTATTTCCCGATACTTCTGTATGAATTTGATCTTCTCTTTTAAGAGATAATGTTACGTTATTTAACTCAAGAATGGAATGTTGTATATCCTGATTAGGAATTTTAGTTATTTCGGGATTAATAAAAGACATTGTACTTTTTTTGGATACAAAGGGCTACAAACAATTGTTTAGAGATATCTTAGAAAACTCCACATTTTACGATATTTCAAGTAAAAAAGATCATCTTCATTACAATAAGCTTCTCTTTCAAACGAAATATTACGATAGGCACGATTTGCATCTCTATACTGAATCAATCGTATCAAATATTCTATACCATACCAAATATAAAAAGGGAGTACTAATAGTTCTCTTTGCTGAGTCAAATGAATTTCTTCGTGATTAACAAAAGTAGTATCTTCTTTTAACCTATGGCTTTTTACTATAATAAAAGGCCATAGAGCAAGCCCTACAAACTTTCTTCCGATTAAATATTTGCTAACAACTATTGGCATATGCTTGCAAGATACTATTTTTGTAGATATGAACACACGCAAAAATATAAAACCAGAAGAAGGTGATTATTATCTAACTCCAGAAGGGTATCGTTGTTTTACGGAGCAATACCATCTTAAAAGAGGTTATTGTTGCGAAAGTGGTTGCAGGCATTGTCCTTATGGTTATAATAAAAAGACAAACCAATACCGCTAAAAACAGCTAATAACACACTGATTATCTGGTATGATTATTGTGGTTTATTTTATCTATTGTTAAACTAATTAAAATACTCTGCTATGAAAATACTTTCTCTTTTTTCCTTGGTAGCTATTCTATTCTTGACCTCGTGTTCAAGTGTTCGTGTTGCTGCTGATTATGATCGTGAAGCCAACTTTTCTAATTTAAAAACTTTTGCTTTTTATAAACCTGGCATTGATAAAGCAGATGTTAGTGATCTTGATAAAAAACGTATTCTTAGATCTATTGAAGCTAATCTTGTTGCCAAAGGTTTTACCAAGTCTCAATCTCCAGATATGCTGATCAGTATTTTTACTAAAACAAAGGAGAATGTAAACGTGTATCAAAACAACTTTGGTTTTGGTTATGGATGGGGATGGAACCCTTGGTTCTGGAATTCAGGTTTTAATACCGTTTCTCGTACTACAGAAGGAACCCTATATATTGATTTGATTGACGCCTCAAAAAAAGAATTGATTTGGCAAGGTATGGGGACAGCTGCTTTAACACAAAATATAGAACATAAACAAGAACGTATCAACAAGATTGTAACTGCTATTCTTGAAAAATACCCTCCTACTACCTCAAAGTAAACATATAATTTCTTTTATATAGGAGTCTTTGTTTTATAAACAGGGACTCTTTTTTTTATGTATTTTTACATTAAACATTAATATATGCGCAATTTTATTCTGGGAATTTTTATTACCTCAACTGTTGTTCTTGGGTATTTGTATTTTCAAAAAAGTAAACATACTCAAGAAACTGAATTAAAGGTTTCTGAAATGGTTTTTGATCATATTGAAAATGTAGGAAAACTAATCGTTACCGAAGGACATTTTTCTGATGTTATCACTTATAAAGATGCCAAAAAATTCTATTGGGATTTCTTTACTGCAGAAAAGAAAGCGTTAATTGTTGTAAATGCAAAAGCTACGATTGCCTATGATCTTCATCAAATACAATATCGTGTTGATCAAGAGTCCAAAACAATTATACTCACCGATATCCCTGAAGCCGAAATCACTATTGCTCCCGATATTACCTATCATGATTTAGAGCAAGATTATTTAAATCCTTTTACTACAACAGATCACAATAAAATTAATACCGAAGTTATAAAGCAATTACGTCTAAAGATTGAAAAATCTTCGCTAAAAGTAAATGCGCAAAATCGCTTAATTAGCGAACTGCAAAAGCTTTTTATTTTGACTAATGCTTTGGATTGGAAATTGGTTTATAAACAAACTCCTATTTATAAAGCTACCGACATAGAACAGTTATTAACTACTTCTTAAGTTCTTCTTGTTCAAGATATGTTATACTCTGTAAAAAAAACTTTTTCATCGTTTCATTAAAATATTCAACATATTCGATTTCTTCTTTTCTTTCTATAGACAATTTTGCAATTGCATATGCTATTATTTGCTCTGGTAAATAGCCTTGATTACTCATGCTCCATCCATTGCCTTTATTCGTGCTAAATGAGGAAAAATTAAATCTTGAATTACCTATAAAAATCCCAAATCCATATACAATAGCCGTCAAATCTGTTAAAAACTCATCATTTTCTTCTATTCTATTTTCTCCTAATAAAATTTGGTGTGCTAATTCATGTGCTATAGTTGCTATTAATGCTATTGGTTTTCTAAGCATTTCTCGTTCAATACTAATCTTGATTTCCCCATCTTTATTCTGATATATTCCTGTTGCACTAGACCAAGCTCCCGAAACATCTGCAGGAGAACTTAATATAGATCCATCATCCATATAAACAGGTTGATCAGAAAAAAAATCAAGCTTAATATCCACATCTTTAATAGCCATTAATTCCTTTGTTCTTTCTAATACCCTTTGCGCATCTTCTTCTTTTCCTGTAAAATCAATATTATAAAAATCTTTAGTAGGTGTTATTGTTCGAATCTCATTAAAATGAACTTCTCCAAAATTAGTTTTCAACCATTTTAAATCTTCATCTATCCATTCTTTATCTTCTAAAGTAATTGGAAGTTTTATTTTCTTTTTCCAAAACATATCTTGTTATTTTTTAATCTCTGATTGTCGAATATATTAAATTTAAAAAACATTCTTATCCATTTACAAACGACTACAATCGTTTACAAATGGATACAAATATTTATTAACCGTTTATTATAAAACACCGTTCTTAGTTTTGCCTTGTTGATGATTCATAACACTATTCATCAATAGTTTTAACTGTTTAACCTTAAAATTAATATTTATGAACACGCTTAGAAACAAAGTACAGTTAATAGGAAACTTAGGAATGGATCCAGAAATTATAACATTACCTTCAGGAAGTAAACTAGCCAAGCTTTCTTTGGCTACAAATGACACCTATAAAAATACACAAGGAGAAAAAATCACCTCTACACAATGGCACAATGTTGTCGCTTGGGGAAAAGTAGCAGAAATCATAGAGAATTATGTTGTTAAAGGACAAGAGATCGCTATTGAGGGAAAACTCACACATCGCGCTTATGAAACTGCCGAAGGAGAAAAACGATATGTTACCGAAGTAATTTGTAGCGAATTATTAATGCTTGGCAAATAATTCTTGCAGTAAAAATAAAAAGCCTTGAATGATATGCTATTCAAGGCTTTCTTTATGCTTCTTATTATATTATTTCGGACAATCAACAGGCACACTCATTGAAGTACCGTAATAACGATATCCTGTTGTTTCATCTATTATTGGTGCTTTCCCTTCTTGAAATAACACTATAATATCTGACCCTCCAAAAAGAAAATATCCAAACTCATCTCCTTTTTGAAAAACACGATCTGGAGTTGCTATCATATTTACCGATGAAACTTGACACATTCCGATAGGAATTACAGCTACAATTCCCATATCTCCATAAGGAGAACTAGAAGTATCTATGGTTAATACACCACGTGCTTGATTAAACTCATATCCTCCTTCTGCATTATCTGGTGCATCAAATTGTGCTCCTCCTTCTCCATTCTCTAAATTAACTTCTAGATACACTTTTCCTTGTATTGCATAACTTTCTTTTACAACACCTGCTACTGGTGTATGAAAGCGATGATAAGAATATGGCCCTAAAAAGTAGTGCACAAATGTTCCGTTGGCAAAAGCATCTGCATATTGACTTCCTTTTAATAAGTCTTTAATATTTGCAAACTTATGAGTATGTTTTACCGTAATTTCTTCTATAGCAGAGTCTGCATTGATATCATACTTTTTTCTAAAAGTACAGTCTGCAGGCATCGTTACCACTTGATTACTTGTAGGATCTGCAATAGGACGTAATCCTGGATTAAGCTCTCTTGCAAAAAATTGATTAAACGTTAACCATCCACTAGGATTATTAGGTTTACCATCGATCATAGAGTCTTCTACTCTATATTCTGGTGAATATTTAATAAACGAGTTTAATGATTCTTCTGTTATTGATTCTGTTGTATTTAAAAAACTCCCCCATAAATTAGCATATCCTACTAACCATTGACTAAACCAAGGGATTTCTTGTACTATGACATTATCATTAGTTCCTACTTTTTGATCTATTAAAAAGTAGAAATGACATAATCTATCATAAACTTCTTGACTATGTCCTGTTTCAGGATCTTTCCACGCTTCGTCTCCACTTTGACGCGGAATCCAACTTGAAAATGCTTTTAAATACTTTATATAACTAATAATATCTTCTGGCCAATCTAAAGCTCTAAATAGTGCTTTATTCATAATTGATTCTGCAATAGATTTTGCTTTTTGTAAAGATTCTTCTAATAAAGCAATAAAGTTATGTTCATTACGTTCTCTTTGTTGAGAGATAAATGCTATCGCATCTTGTGATGTTCTGAAATCGATAGTTTCTTTTGCTAATGTTGTTTCTATTACACTCATGGCTTTGATTTTTTAGACATTCTCAAAGTTCATTATTATTGTGCAATTACAATAGCGTAAAAACCCCCAATATTGTACTCGTTTATTCTTCTTTTTTGGATTATACTAGTGTTAATCCCTTAAAATCACCTTTTAGGACTAATTGACTATCCATTTTTAACCATTCCTCTAATACGTTTTTATAAATACTTCTAAAATCAATTTGATATTTTAAATCTCCATTATGATCTAGGTTTCTTAAATCTGGCATAGCATTATATAACCCTTTCGTCTTTAAATTATCTCCAATAAGATATACTTGATTTGCTGTTCCATGATCAGTACCTCTCGCTGCATTTTGTTTTACTCTACGTCCAAATTCAGAAAATACCATAATCAAGGTATCTTTAAAGGTATTTTGTTGTTTTAAATCTTTAACAAAAGTTTTTATTCCCTCATCATATACTTTTAGTAAGCGTTGCTGTCTAGCTACTTGATTAGCATGAGTATCAAATCCTCCTAATGAAGCATAATACACCTCAGTATGTAAACCCGAATTGATAAATCTCGCTATAGTACTCAACTGTTTTCCAAATATGGTCTTGGGATAACTTATTGACGTATTTGCTAGTTTAAGTTTAGTTGTTTCATGGATATATTGAGCAGAACTAGTAGCTTCTACCATAGTTTTATATAGATATCCCAAATTATGTTCGCTTAAATGCGTAGCTGTATGTTGCTTTAATAATGATTTAAAATATGGATCACTAGCTGTTCTATATAACACTTTTTCATTACTAACTGCCAAACCACTAGTTGTTTCCCCCTTTAATAGCAATGATAAAGAATCATCAATTTCAATAGCTGCCGTATTAGCTTTTTGTTGTTCTTGCATCCATCTTCCTATCCATCCTGTTGTTTCATATTCTTTTGCATCACTAGCAGAATGCCATATATCTGTAGCTCTAAAATGTGATCGATTAGGATTAGGATATCCTACATTGTTAATTATAGTAAGCTGCCCTTGATCATACAATTCTTTATGTGTGGGCATCTTATGATGTAAGCCTACCTCGTCTGTAAGCTTATACATATTATTTGCATTAATTGCTATACCATTTCGTTCTCTATAATAGATATCATTGCTATATGGAATTATTGTATTTAACCCATCATTACCTCCTGATAATTGAATAATTACTAATCGCTTGTGATTTGTTTTATCTACTATAGTAGGTAATGCTGTTAAAAATTGCGGTACCAAAAGACTTCCACTAATTAATGTTGTTTGTTTTATAAAATCTCTACGTTTCATAGTTTCTTCTTTTAGGTTAACACATTTGATATTCTGGTATCGACATTAATTGAATACAAAACGATTTCAAATCAGTTGTGGTCAAGCTTGATATATGTTTTTGAGTTGCTGACGACAACTTTTGAGGTAGTAACATTTCTTGTATATACTGTCTATGCTTATTGCTATAAATTTTTTCAAATGCTTCCCAATTAGCCTCTACATGCAACCTCTTATTCCTATTCTTTTTTTTATTGAACTTTTCAAAATCATCTTCAAAAGCTCTTTTTTCTTCTAGCGCAATAACACCTTGATTAAGTAATAATGCCGGAAGTTTTAATCGTAACATCAAGGTATTTGCATTAATCCAATCTTGCCCTCCACTCCATCCTGCTACATTAGGCGGAAACAATAATACTTGTCCTAATAATTTTTGTAGATACATCAACTCTTTGGGTTTTTGATATGCTATAGGGATTGTTCTCCCTATTCCTACAAGAACATCTATGGGTGATTTTATCTTTACTCCTATATTTTCATCTTGATAAAACCATGAGGATAAAAAAATATGTTTCATCACTTTCTCTATATCATATGATGGATAAAACACTGCTATCATTTCTGTTATATGAGTTTCGTTAGGCTTATCATTAACAAAATAGGTATATAGTTTTTTACAGATAAATCGTGCACATTCTTTATGTGTTGTGATCATCTCTATGATATCTTCTCCATCCCAATTTCCTTTTTTTCCAATAAAAATCTTTTCTCCTATATCGTGTTGTCTATTTCGTAATTTAAAATCCCCTTGTAAATCATGACTCCATCCTGTAAAAGCCTTAGCTGCTTCTTTAATATCTTTTTCTGTATATAATTGATCTCTCCCTAATGTAAATAGCTCCATTAATTCTCTAGCAAAGTTTTCATTAGGACTCGACTTTTTGTTTTGTCTTAAATTCAAATACTTCTGCATAGATGGTTCTTTAGAAATACTAATTACAAAATCCTTAAAATTCCCCAATGCATTCGTTCTTAATACTTCTTGATACCGTTTAAAATAGATGATGTTTTTATCATGACATACAAAATGGTTTGCCCAAAATAAAGTCATTCGTTCTCTCAATACAGCATCAGTTGTTTGCAATCGTTCTACCCATGCTTTATTTAATTCTTTTAACTTTCCTTTATTTTCTTTTAATACTGAAGCTACTTGCTTCCTTATTTCTCGTTTTCCCGAAGTATTTTGTACTATTAACCTTATCTCTTGTTTTAACTCTTTAATATCTAAATCTAGATAATCTATCTTCTTACTGGCTTCAAACAACTTATCTACAACTTCTTTTTTGGTAAGTTTCTCTAGCTCTTGCGCCTCTTCGTACCCTATACCAAATCCTGCTCTATTATATAAATGATAGACATGTTTTAATTTCATAATCAAACGTTTATACTCATTAGACTATAAGTTACACATTTCGTTTAATTGAATTTTAACTTTTTATTTATATAGTCGACTATATAGTTAACTGTGTTTTATTTTATTTTTACATCATATAAACAGTTTTAAGATTATGGATGTTATCAAAGAACTAGGATACAAAGCACTTGACAGTAGGTTTAAACGCATTAGTGACAAAATAGGTCACGAAGTTCGTCAATGTTATCGTGAACTAAACTTGGATATTGAACCCAATTGGTATTTAATTTTTAAACTATTACAACAACACAAAACCATAACCATGGTTCAAATTGCTGAATATACTGGTTATGCACATCCTACCATTGTTGTGATTATAAAAAAAATGATTGGCCGTGGCTATATCTTTTCTATCAAAGATCCTAAAGATCAACGTAAACAACTTTTACAACTTACAGATAAAGCCGTAACTAATTTACCCCTATTTGAAAAAGTATGGGAAAGTTGTGAACAATCTTTATTAGATATCCTTAATCAAGATAAAATCATTATCCAATATCTTGATACCATTGATCAAAATTTAAAACAACAATCTTTTAAACATCGATTACTACAACATTTTCAACAACTTAAATAATTATTATGAAAAAAATCATTTTGCTATTACTAGCATGTTTTATGCTTTCTTTTGTTCATGCTACCGATACCAAAATCATTGTAAGGGCTAAAGCAAAAGACGCTAAATTTATAGGAAGCTCACTAGGTGGTGCTTATATCATTATTCGTAATCAAATGACTAACGAAATTTTAGCGCAAGGTAAAACTACAGGTAGTACAGGTAATACTACGTTAATTATGAAAACTCCTAAAGAGCGTTATACTCCTATTACTGATGATAACACCGCCAAGTTTGAAACTTCTATTGATCTTAAAGAGGCAACCTTTGTTACCATAGAAGCTATTTCTCCTATAAACAATAAACAGGCTAGAGTATCTGCTAGTACCTCTTTATGGCTCATTCCGGGAAAACATATTTTAGGTGATGGTATTATCTTAGAAATCTCTGGATTTATTATTGATATTCTTTCTCCTAGAACACATCATTATATGGCTTTAGACGATGTAAAGAATAAACCTTTTAAAATTCAAGCTAATATGGTTATGATGTGTGGTTGTACTATTAAAAATGATGGGCTATGGGATGTCAAAGCTATGGAAGTAAAAGGTATCTTAAAAAAAGATGATGCTTTTTTAAAGGAGCTTACGTTAGCCTCTGTTAGCTCTAATTTATTTGAAGGAGAAACTACTATTTATACCCCTGGTAATTATGAGCTTACCGTTTATGCATATGATTCCAGAACAGGTAATACTGGTGTAGATAAAGTCAATTACATTATCTATAAATAAAGTTTTAAAGGAAGAGTAAATTGCTCTTCCTTTTTTATATACTAGTTTTTCTAAATTAAATTTAGGTTATTATATCCTTTATTTATTTTAATCTTCCAAACCATAACTCACTAACTAACAACAACTAATCAACTCACACCTTCTATTTCCATTTATAAACCTTATATCTTTTGAGGTTCTTCCGTATACAACTTAACGTTGTATCTTTTACTTTTGCCCGGATTTATAAAATATTAAAGTTTGTTTTTTTTAAATCATTTTCGAGCTATACTAAACATATAACTCATTTTTGCATCCTTTTTTGATTTTACCCCAAATGAAATTAACCACTTTAAAAAGATTGAGATTTTTCTCTCGATCTTTTTAAGGATGCTTTTCCATATATATTTGGTGGTATTACAGTCTTCATAATACATTATTTTGCAATACATTAGACAGATCACAAAATGATCATCTTATGAAAGCTTTAGTGCTAATTTCTGGTATTAAAATCTTGTCAAAAAACGACCAACGTAGTATTGATGGTGGAGGATGGACTCATCCTTGTCAACAAAGAGGACAACAATGTTGCGAACGAACAGGTTCATATTTAGAATGTGCTCCAGGTCAATGTTTCCAAAATTCTTTTTGCTTGTGGTCATAAACGTTTATACAGCATAATCACGCTATTTACTATAATCATTTTGAGGTTACTCCTCAACACAATCAACGAATTTTTCTATTAATTTTAATTTTATAAATCACTCTAATCATGAAAAAACTTAATTCAATTAAAGGTATCTCTCACTTAAGTAAAACTGAACAAAAAAACATCTCTGGAGCGGGTGTTGCACCTTCTGGTTGTTATCAACAAGGGAGTAAATGTTGTCGTAATTTTGGTTCAGGAAATTACTTATGTGATTATGGAGAATGTATCAATGGACGTTTTTGCGCTTGGTATTAATCCTTCTTAATTAATAGTCATGAAAAAACTTAAATACATAACAGGTCTTAAAAGACTTAGTAAAATAGAACAACAAGAAATTTCAGGAGCTGTAAGACGTTCTTGTACCCAAAGAGGTAGACAATGCTGTGTTAATTATAATGGCGAAATCTTTTGTGATTATGGTATATGCAATAATGGCTATTCCTGTCTTTGGTATTAAGAGTTTTTAAATTTCATTATTAATTCTTCTTTTTTAATTATAATTAGTTTGTAGAGCCTTTCTTACGTTTGGGGTTAAGAAAGGCTTTACTATTTTACAAAACTGTTTGTTCTATTTTAACCATAATTATTTTATGCCTATACCTCAACCGTAACTTTTTATTTTACACTAAATTAGTGAGGTTACAAAAATTAATCATCTCAAAAAATCTGTTCAAAAACAATACAACAAGAATTATCTAAACTCAATAATTTATTAATATTTAAAACTCTAATCATGAAAAACATCAAATCATTAAAAGGAATTCAAATCTTATCAAAAAACGATCAAAAAAGTCTTAACGGAGCTGCAGGTCGCGAAGGTTGTATTCAACGCGGGCCTATGTGTTGTACTTCTCCAGATCCTAGAGACTGTGACTACGGAAGATGTAACGGAAGATTTTGCTTATGGTTTTAATTAAAATCGAAGTCTTAGTACTTCTTTTTTAGTTTATACATAAATTTATCATGCCTTTCTTATTGAGTTAAGAAAGGCATTTGTTTTACGACTATCCGTAAAATCATTCTAGTATTTATCGTTAATTTTAGCAAAACTTTGAATACTACATTATGCAATTAGATATTACTGTTGAAGCAGAGCGTTTTAATGAACATCTCCTTATTGAGGGTAACGACCATATTATTTTCTCTGGAATTTTTGGAATTGGCAAAACTTATTTTCTTAAAGATTTTTTTAAAGACCGTGATGAGTACGAAGTCTTTACAATCTCACCTGTTAATTACTCTATATCTTCTAATGATGATGTTATTAACTATATCAAATATGACCTTGCCTTTCAACTCTTAGGAAAAGATATCGACTTTGAAAAATTAGATATTTCCAAAATTGTTGCCACTGAATATTATATAAAAAATAATGCTCTTGAAGCTATATCTATCTTAGCTAAAGGTTTAGGTAAAATAGGAAAATCAATTGCAACGATAGCCGAATCTACCAAAGAGTTTAAAGAAAAGGTAGAGGCTTATCAAAACGAGCAGTCAATAAACGACGAAAAGAAAATTATTGAATTTCTAGAACAAATTAAAGATCAAAACGGTTCTATTTATGAAGAAGATATGATAACTCAATTAGTTGGTCAATTAATAAATGCTTCTAAAAACATTGATAATGAAGAAAAAATAACTAAACAAACGGTATTGATAATCGATGATCTAGATCGTTTGGATCCTGATCATATTTTTAGGATTCTTAATATTTTTGCTTGCCATTTTGATTTAGATACTAACGATGATAATAAATTTAACTTAGATAAAATCATTTTGGTCTGTGATATGGATAATATTCGCAAAATCTTTCACCATCGCTATGGAGTTGGTGTAGATTTTAATGGATATCTGGATAAATTTTATAATCATGAAATCTTTTATTACAACAATAAAGCTATTATTAAACGGAATGTTGAAGAGATATTAAAAAAAATTAAGCTTTCTCATGATTTTAATAATTTAGATAAGATTCTTAATCTTAAACAGAAAAATCCTTTATCAAAAATAATCACTAATCTTTTAGTAATTTTCATACAAAAGGATTTATTGAATCTTCGTTCCTTATTAAAATTTAATACCAATAATCATTATCCTATTGACAACTATTTTTTTGTTATTGATACTAAGGATATACCTCATTATGCTTTTCCAATAGTACTCATTTTTGATTTTTTATCTATTCTTTTAGGTTCTTCTATAAACTTAAAAATACTCTTAAATAAATTACCCGAAAACGACATATCTATTCAACAATTAGATTTCTTTATAATATCCTTTCTAAATCATCATAAACATTTATCTCACTCTAACTTAAATCAACCTAGTTATATTCATACATTTTCAATTCATCTTAATAAGCAAACCTTTAATGTTGAATATCGTATTGATAGCAAAGGATCAACAAATGAACAGTTTTTCGGTACTATTTTACGTGTTAATGGCAACAGTTATGATTCAGTTATAAAACAACTCCCAACTCATCTTTTTATACAAAAAGCTTTTGATCAATATCTAAATCTAGAAAAAGAGAGAGTTTATAATTAAATCTAAAATCCCTCAATAAATCAATTATTGAGGGATTCATCTTTTACTGTTTTATATGCTTAAAAATCTGTGTATATAATTCATCAAAGTCAAAATCATCGGCTTTTCCGCTCATTACAGTAATCACTAAATCTTTAGACGGAATAATTAAAATGCGTTGTCCTCCAAATCCATTTTCAAAAAAAGCATCCTTAGGTGCCGATGGAATTCTTTTTTGAGTAGCATTTAACCATATTTGTGCTCCATACAATCCATCCGAGTCTGCTACTGGAGTGGTACTATAATCTACCCATTCTTCAGTAAAAATCTGTTTCCCAAACCAGTTTCCTTTATACAAATACAACAATCCAAAACGCGTCCAATCTCTTGCAGTAGCCCAACAATAAGATGACAATACATAATTAGACACATTATCCGTTTCGATTACTGCACTTTTCATTCCTATAGGATCAAACAATCGTTGTTTCGGAAATGCATTATAGTTTTCAAATCCTGTCACACTATTTCTCATTACTTTTGATAACAAATTTGAGGTTCCTGAGGAGTATAACCATTTCGTTCCCGGAGCTTCCGCTAAAGGTGATTGCTTTGCAAAAGCAGGAAAATCTTTTTCTAAATATAACATACGAGTCACATCGGATAAACTTCCGTAATTCTCGCTCCATTTTAATCCGCTATTCATACGTAAAAGATCACTCACTGTAATGGTTTTTCGATCATCATTTGCCCATGTAGAAAACCTTGTAACATCTTTAATATTTACTTTTTGGTCTTTTTCCATAATACCAAAAAATGCATTCCCTACACTTTTGGTCATAGACCATCCTAAGATTCTAGAATCTTGTTGTACTCCTTCTTGGTATTCTTCGGCTACCAACCAGTTTTTATAAGCTACTAAAATTGCATAAGCCCCTTTATTGGCTTCTAATGTGCTTTTTAAAACCTCATCAATTGCAATTGCATTGATATACTCAGGTATTGAATCTCTTAAAACATCTCCTTCTGGCCAAATTTGGGTTGTATTAGGTGCTGGAACTTTTTGAAAGCTTGTTCGCTTGTCTAATTTATCTCCTTTATAATCGCCTAAAACACATCCACAAGAATCTCCATTGCGATAAAAATTAGCAGTCTGTTTTGCTAAAAATCCAAAAAATGAAACTTCCACTTTTTTATTCGCTTCATCTATTTTTCTTGTCGCCAAGTTCGTTGGAAAAAAATCCAAAGAGGCGTCTACATTGGCTTTGGATATATTACTCAAAAATTGATGCGAACATGCATATTTTGCAGCATATCCAGTAGCTACTTTGAGCGTAGGTAATAAATAGGTCTGCCATGCAATGACAATTCCCAGCACGATAAGCAACGTTATGATTCGTTTGCGAGTTAAGATTTTCATAGGTACTATTTTGATTTATTTTTTACGAAAATAGAAGTATCCCAATAGCTTTACTATACGTAAAATCACTTGTTTGTTTTCTATAAAAAGGTACGGAAAATTACCAAAAGAAACTTCTCATTATGGTTTCCCGTAAAAAAAAATCATTAAGAACGTCTATTTTTAAACCCTAATTTCTAAAAACTTTTTTATGTTACAGATTTCAATTGACAATTTAACTCTAGATTATTCTTGGTCTGCCTATGGAGGTGATGATCCAAAAGTTACAGGAAAAATTGATAGTACTCTATTAAATCGAAATGAAGGATACGAAATACTTTATTTCATCAACTCCTTTTTAAAAAAACATACTTTTTTATCATCTTTAACTGATGTTAAAAAATTAGAAGATTTAATTCAAAAAGCTCCTACTAATATAAGAAGTCAAGAAAATATACGGAATTGGATCGAACAAGAATGGCCTCTTTAAAACAAAATCCAACTACAGTATTTGTAGTTGGACTTTATGTTTGTTCATCAAAAGCTATTTTAAATCTTCATCGATCTACTTCATTTTTTATTAATACGCCAAAAGCGCTTCTATTTTTGCTTTTACTTTTTCTGCCGAAGGAATCATTGTTTGTTCTAATGTACTGTTTAATGGTATTGCAGGTACATTTTCTGATCCTATAGTCATTACAGGAGCATCTAAATACCTGAAGCATTCTTCCTGAATTCTTCCGCTTAAACTTCTTGCAAATGAGTTATTCGTAGGTTCTTCAGTTACTACTAAACATTTTTTATGCTTCTTCACCGATTCCATAATGGTTGCTTCATCTAGAGGATATAAGGTACGTAGATCAATAATTTCTACCGTATCCTTCATGTCTTTGGTAGCATTTAATGCCCAATGAACTCCCATTCCGTAAGTAACAATAGTTAAGGTTTCTTTATCGTCTTGCTGCCAGATTTTTTGAACTACATTCGCTTTCCCGAAAGGCAATGCATAATCCTCTGACGGTTCTATAGTACGAGCAGTTTCTGTCCCTTTTACTTTTGACCAATACAATCCTTTATGCTCAAAAATTACTACTGGATTAGGATCGTGATATGCTGCTTTCATCAATCCCTTTAAATCTGCTCCATTACTTGGATATGCAATTTTAACCCCTCGTATATTTGTCACCACAGATTCTACCGAAGACGAATGATATGGACCTCCGCTTCCGTAAGCACCTATAGGTACACGTAAAATCATCGAAACTGGCCATTTACCATTTGATAAATAACAAGATCTACTTACTTCTGTAAATAATTGATTCAGTCCTGGCCAGATATAATCTGCAAATTGAACTTCGACTATTGGTTTTAATCCCACTGCCGACATTCCCACTGTAGATCCTATAATAAAAGCTTCTTGAATCGGTGTATTGAATACACGTTCGTCTCCAAATTTCTGCGCTAAGGTTGCTGCTTCTCTAAATACACCTCCTAATCGTCCACCAACATCTTGCCCATATAACAAACATTCCTTATTGGTTCTCATTAACTCTTCTACTGCAAATAAGGCACAGTCTACCATCACCACCTCATCTTTATCAGCTGGAGCTCGCTCTCCTACTTCTGTTGTAATGGGTGTAGGTGCAAAATCGTGTGTATATAAATCTTCTGGTGAAGGATCTTCTTGTTGTAAAGCTTCTTCTAAATCTGCAGCAACTTGTTTTCTTGCTGCTGCTTCTATAGTTTCAATTTCTTCTGTCGTGAATCCATTATCTAATAATTGCTGACGCAATACTGGATATGGATCTCTAGTACGTGCTTCTTCTAGATCATCTCGATACCATTCCATACGCACACCAGAAGTATGGTGATTCAATAATGGAACTTTAGCATGTACTAATACCGGTCTACGCTCTTCTCGTATGATTCGGATTGCTTTTTGTACTGCTAAATAACTTTCTATAAAATTAGCGCCATCAATGCTTATCGCTTCTAATCCATTAAATCCTCGTGCATATTCTGCTGCATTTTGTGCTCTGGTTTCTGCTGCATTTGCCGATATATCCCATCCGTTATCCTGAATTAAATACAAAACTGGTAATTGCTTTAAGGCTGCCATCTGGAACGCTTCTGCGACTTCTCCTTCTGTTACAGAGGCATCTCCTAACGAACAAACCACTAGTGGTTTCTCTTGTAACGAAGCATCATCTAAGCCTACCAATTCTTTGTATTGTAATCCCATGGCAACTCCTGTAGACGGAATGGCTTGCATTCCTGTTGCAGATGATTGATGTGGAATTTTAGGTTTATCATCATCTTTTAAACTCGGATGAGAATAATAAGTTCTTCCTCCAGAGAATGGATCATTCTTTTTGGCCAACAATTGCAACATTAGATCATAAGGTCGCATTCCGATTCCGAGTAACATGGCGTCATCTCGATAGTACGGAAAAGCAAAATCCTGTGGCAATAATTGCATTGCGGTTGCGATCTGAATTGCTTCATGACCTCTTGATGTTGCATGTACGTATTTGGATACTACTTTAAAATTTTCTTCATACAACTCTGCCATAGATTTTGCAGTACAAAGTGTTGTAAAAGCTTGTTGTAGTAGTTCTTTTGTTATCGTTTTTTCTTCAATCATCTTCTTATTCTTTATCTATAAGAATTATCCTTTTACAGGAACTATCCATCCGAATGGGTCTTCTTGTTTTTGTGTTTTGATCTCGTTGATCGTTTGCATCACATCTTGACTTACTGGATTTGCCTCTGGCAATTCTATAGTGATGTCTTTATATCCAATAGATTCTATCATAGCTATGGCTACCGCTGTTCCTGTACCAAAAGCTTCTTCAAGTTTTCCTTCTTTCGAAAATTGAATAATTTCATCTATAGTAATCGGTCTTTCTTCTACTTCAAAACCTTTACTTTTTAATAAAGTTATCACACTATCTCTAGTGATTCCTTTTAAGATAGCTCCATCTGTTTTTGGTGTAATGAATTTCCCATCAATTTTGAAGAAAATATTCATCGTTCCTACTTCCTGGATATATTTAAATTCATTGGCATCTAGCCATAATACTTGATCAAATCCTTTTGCTTTTGCTTTTTCAGTTGGTAAGATCGCTGCGGCATAATTCCCTGCTGCTTTTGCTTCTCCTGTTCCTCCATGTGCGGCTCTAATATATTCTGTCTCTGCATATAGACGTATCTTTTTTGTAAAGAAGGGCCCTGCAGGTGAGCAAATCACAATAAATTTATAATGTGTCGCAGCACGCATTCCTATAAAAGGCTCATCTGCATACATAAATGGACGCAAGTATAATGCGCTTCCTTCTTGTGGCGGAATCCATCCTTTTTCTGTTGCTACAATTTTATCCAAAGCTTCTAAGAACAATTCTTCTGGCACTGTAGGCATTCCCATACGTACTGCACTTTCATTTAATCTTCTTGCATTTTGTTCTGGCCTGAATAATAATGGTGATCCATCTTTGCCTACAGTAGCTTTCATTCCTTCAAAAATAGCTTGTCCGTAATGCAACGCCATTGCTGCTGGATGCGTAGGAATTAATTCTAAAGGTTCGATTCTTGGGTTCGTCCATTCTCCATTTTCGTAGTCACATACAAACATGTGATCTGTAAAGGTTTTTCCTAACGGTATGTTGTTAAAATCTAAACTGTCTACTTTAGATTTTTCTGTTGTATTTATAGTGATTGCGTATGCCATGTTGTTTAGTTTATTTGCCTTCTCTTTCTTTTTTATAATTCGAAAACTCGAACTAAATTCACTAGATAGACTTATATTTTTCTATTAGGATCAAAAGCTTCTAACTCGTCTCCTATTTTTCTTAAAAATGATCCTCCTAAAAATCCATCTACTACTCTATGATCAAAGGATAATGATAGATACATCATACTACGAATGGCTATTTCATCTCCTTGATCTGTTGTGATGACTTCTGGGCGTTTCTTGATAATTCCTAAGGCTAGAATTGCAACTTCTGGTTGATTAATGATTGGGGTTCCCATCAAACTCCCAAAAGTTCCTACATTAGAAATGGTAAATGTACTCCCTTGAATTTCGTCTGGCTTTAATTTGTTATCTCTAGCATGTTGTGCTAAGTGATTTACATTTTTTGCCAAGCCTAATAAATTCTTTTCATCTGCATTCTTTACCACGGGTACAATTAAGTTTCCACTTGGTAAAGCTGTTGCCATTCCTATATTAATGTCTTTATGTACCACAATTTTACTATCATCTACAGAAACATTAATCATTGGATATTCTTGAATTGCCTTGGCTACTGCTTCTACAAAAATTGGCGTAAAGGTTAATTTCTCTCCGTATTTTTCTAGAAAATCTGCTTTAACACTATTCCTCCAGTTCACCATATTCGTTACATCTACTTCGATATAACTAGTTACGTGAGGCGAAGTATGTTTTGAATACACCATATGATCTGCAATCATCTTGCGCATTCTATCCATTTCTACTATGCGATCTTTTCCTTCTACAAAAGCAATTGGAGGTGCATTATAGGTGAACTTTGATGTATTCGCTACTGTATTAGGTTTGCTTTGTAATGGATATTTTCTATGTTTTAAATAGTGCATTACATCACTTTTGCGTATGCGCCCGTCTGTTCCTGAACCTGGTATACTCTGTACTTCTTCTATAGAAAGGTTTTCTTTTTTTGCTATACTAATAACTAATGGTGATAAAAAAGCATCTGGATTTGGTGAATTCTGTAATTTGAATTCCTTTACTACCGTTTCTTCTTTTACCGCTACTGTATTGCTTTCTTCTTTGACAACTGCTTCATTTTTTACTATCGAGACTGTAGTCCCTTCTGAAGCTTCTATCAATGCCATTACAGTTCCTACAGCAACCACCTCATTGGGTTGACATAGTATTTTTGTTATTACTCCATCACATGGGGCTGGCACTTCACTATCTACTTTATCTGTGGCTACTTCTAAAATAGTTTCGTCTAGTGATACTACATCTCCTTCTTGCTTTAACCAATTGATGATGGTAGCCTCTGAAATACTTTCTCCCATTTTGGGCATTTTCAATTCTATTGCTGCCATTGATTCTTAATCTATTCTATTTATTTTCAAAAACTTATACCAAGTTAACAAATGTTTGTTAGTTTTAAAACCATAAAACATTGATTACTAGATTTTATCTTTGTTATTTCTTTCTAAATTCTTCTAAAGTCTTGTAAAACGCTTCTTGAGTAGGTCTATCTTTTGGGATTGTTCTCAAAGGTTCTACAGCTCTCATCGTTTCGTGACAATCTGCTGGTAACTGTTGGTACAATTGTGTTCCTTTGGTTTTCCAAGCGATCATTTCGTCTGTTACTTCTTTTACTATTTTGGCTGGGTTTCCCACTACCAAACTTCGGTTAGGAATTATTGTATTTGCTTTGACAAATGCCATAGCACCAACGATACTTTCATCTCCGATCACAGCATCATCCATAATGACACTATTCATTCCTATCAAGCAATTTCTACCCAAATTAGCTCCATGAATCACTGCTCCATGCCCTACATGTGCACTTTCTTTAAGTACTATAGATTTCCCTGGAAACATATGTACTGTACAGTTTTCTTGTACGTTAACACCATCTTCAAGTATGATTTCTCCCCAATCACCTCTAATAGCCGCTCCAGGTCCTATATAACAGTTTTTACCTATGATTACATTTCCTGTAACCGCTGCTAAGGGATGTACATAGCTGCTTTCATGCACTACGGGAATAAAACCTTTAAAACTGTATATCATGTGTTATTATATTTACAATCATAAAAATGTAGCCTTCGATATACTCAGGCTACACTATATTTTATTTAAATCGTTTTAGCGTTTCTTTTGTGAATTCTGATAAGACTAACCTTCCACTAATTTCTGCTCTTTCTGTTAGCAATGTATCCCAGTGGTCTGTTCCTTCCCAAAAGATCTTTTTCATTTCTGCCATAGCTTCTGGATTATAGGTACATAGGTTTTCTGCAAATGCCTGAACAGCCTCATCTAATGCTTCTGTACTTTCGTATACTTGTGTATATAGTCCTTTGGCTTGCGCCCATTCTGCACTATAAAATGTATTCGCATCAATTGCGATCTGAGACATTCCTGTTAATCCTAATTTACGTTGTACTGCTGGCCCCACAACAAAAGGTCCTATTCCTACATTTAATTCACTCAATTTGATAGCCGCAAATTTTGTTGCCATACAATAATCTGTAGCAGATGCAAGACCAACTCCACCTCCTACTGTTTTACCTTGTACGCGTCCAATGATAAACTTTGGACATTTACGCATAGCGTTGATTACATTAGCAAATCCAGAAAAGAATACTTTTCCTGTTGCTGCATCATTGATATTTATAAGCTCCTTAAAACTTGCTCCTGCACAAAAAGTTCGATCTCCTCCACTCTTTAATACAATCACTTTAATATCCTCATTTATTCCTGCTGCAGTAATTGTATCTGCTAACTGTGCCAAGATATCTCCTGGTAATGAGTTATGTGCTGGATGAAAAAACTCTATGGTTCCTACTCCATTTTCTATATGTTGTTTTACGTATGGTGCTGTCATTTTCTTTTATTGATTTAAGAATCCTTGTCTAAATTAATTTCTTCCCAAGACGGATTCTCTTTTTCTATTAACTCTATTTTCCAACTTCTCTTCCATTTTTTCATTTGCCTTTCTCTCAAATACGCTTCTTCCTTTGTTGAATATCTTTCAAAATATATCAACTTGTTTAAGTTATACCTTGCTGAAAAAGTTGTTGGATGCACTTTTCTTTTATGTTGTTGTATTCTTCTTTTTAAATCTTTTGTTACACCTATATACAAGACTCCTTGCTTTTTATTTGTTATCATATAAACTGACCAATATATCATTGTAGCGTCTTGTTATAGACTCCTACTTTCGTAGGAGTTTCAAACAGTTTATTCTATTACAATAGATTAAACTGTTTGAAGTGATGATTCAGATGTTTAACACTTAATAAATCCCATTCGAATTTGCTTAACATTCCGAATACTGTATTTTTAGTTGCTGTATCTGGGTTTTCTTTAAAGTAAGCTTCATATGCATCATAAGCTTCTAATAATTTTGCTTTAGCTTCTTCAAGATTTGTATGTACTAGTTCTTCTACCTCATCTGTTTTTAATAACGGATGCTTGTGTTCTTTTGGCATTGGTTTATGGTTGTATAATATTTCAACCACTTTCTCGATATACTCTTCTGGCGTTGTGATTTCGAAATCATTGATTTCTCCAGTTGCCATTCTAAATTGCATTTCGATATGTTCTACCATATGTTGTGCCGTCATGATTCCCCAGCTTGGCTTAGTATCTTCCTTTAGCTTATATAAGTAGTTTTGGATATTATTTCGATTGATCTGAACGAATGGATTCTTTTTTTGAACCATCGTTAAAATTGTTGCTACTGCCACTAATTCATCTTCTTGATCGAAAACTTCTACAAACCACTTTACGATTCCGCTTGGTAACTCTCGACCTCTTGAATCACGCTCTACTTTTTCTTTGCATGTTAATCGTACATAAATAGTATCATTATGATATATCGGTCTTAGGAACCTGCATTCTTCTAGTCCATAATTTGCTGCTACTGGTCCTTTGTTTGGATATACAAATAACCCTGCTGCTGCCGAAATGATAAAGTACCCATGTGCTGTTCTCTTTTCAAAAATACTTCCGTCTAAAGAAGTGATATCTGTATGCGCATAGAAATGATCCCAAGTTAAATTTCCGAAATTGATAATATCGGTATCTGTTATGGTACGCTTATGGGTTTTGATTGACATTCCTGCTTCTATATCTTCCCAATGATATGCAAATGGATGTTTTTCTGCTTCTTTATATTTTGCATTAGGCTGATAAATCCCCGTAACTTCTGTAATTGTTGTTGGAGTTCCTTGAATCGCACATCGTTGCATATAGTGCTTGATACCACGCATTCCTCCCATTTCTTCTCCTCCACCAGCTCTACCCGGTCCTCCATGTACTAATAATGGTAATGGAGATCCATGTCCTGTACTTTGTCTTGCATTTTCACGGTTTCCTACCAAGATTCTTCCATGATGTGATGCTGCTCCTACGATATATTCTTTCGCTATAGCATCATCATACGTGAAGATCGAAGATACTAACGACCCTTTACCCATTTGAGATAATTGAATAGCTTCATTCATATCTTTGTATGGTAAAATTGTACTTACTGGTCCAAAAGCTTCTATCTCATGTACTGCTGTATTTGTAAAAGGATTATCTTCTCTCAACAAGATAGGACTCATAAAAGCTCCTTTTTCTGCATCTGCACCTATAGTTTCTATGGTGTCTAAACTTCCGTAAACAATTTGCGCCGTTTGCGCTAACTTGCTTACTTGGTTTTTCACCGTTTCAACTTGTGTTTTATTGATCAAAGCTCCCATTCTCACCTCTTTTAATCGAGGGTCTCCAACAGTTACTTTTGCCAATTGTTTTCCTAAAGCAATTTGTACATCTTCTACTAAGTTTTCTGGTACAATAATTCTACGTATAGCCGTACATTTCTGCCCCGTCTTCACCGTCATTTCTTTTCTTACCTCTTTGATAAACAAATCAAATTCTGGTGTTCCTGGTACTGCATCTTTTCCTAAAACCGAACAGTTCAAAGAATCTGCCTCCATCGTAAATGGTACTGCTTCTTGTGTCAATCTAGGATGTGCTTTTAACAATCTCCCTGTATGTGCTGATCCTGTAAATGTCACCACATCTTGTGATGTTACCGTATCCAAGATAGTCTTTGTCATACCACTTAGCAGTTGTATAGCTCCTTCTGGAAGAATCCCTGAGTTTACAATCTCACGTACAACCGCTTCTGTTAAATATGCTGTTTGTGGTGCAGGTAAAACAACTGCTGACATTCCTGCCATCCAGTTTACTGCACATTTTTCTAGCATTCCCCATACTGGGAAATTAAAAGCATTAATATGTACTGCAACTCCTTGCTTTGGCACTAAAATATGGTGTGCCATAAAACGTCCTCCTCTTGATAAATCAATTGGATCTCCTTCTACATGGTACGGTTGATTAGGAAATAATTTTCTTAAGGATGCATTGGCAAATAAATTCCCGAAACCTCCTTCTATATCAATCCAACTATCGATACGTGTTGCTCCTGTGCGGTAGCTTATTTCATAAAATTGCTCTTTTCTTTTGTTAAGGTACAAGGCTAATTTTTTGATCATATTACCTCGTTCCTGAAATGTCATTTTACGTAACTTCTCGCCACCTTTGGTTCTTCCGTAAGCTAATGCAGCAGGAATATCTAATCCTTCGGTAGTTGCATATCCGATAGTTTCTCCGGTTACAGCATCAAACATTGGAGTTCCTTCTCCTGTTCCTGCTACCCATTTACCGTTGATATAGCTTTCTAATTTCATTTCGGTTTTTATTTTTTTCTATTCTATATTTATTTTCTTTAAACTCGCTCTATTACAGCCGCATATCCTTGTCCTACTCCTATACACATTGTTACTAATGCATATCGTTTTCCTGTTTCTTGTAATTCTAAAGCTGCTGAATAGGCTATACGAGTTCCTGTCATTCCTAGTGGATGTCCTATAGCTATCGCTCCTCCATTAGGATTAATTCTTGGGTCATCATCTGCTAATCCCCATTCTCTTATACATGCTAGACTTTGCGCTGCAAAAGCTTCGTTGAGTTCGATCACATCTATATCATTCATTGTTAATCCTGCTTTTTCTAAAGCTTTATTAGATGCCTTAACAGGTCCAATTCCCATGATACGCGGTTCTACTCCTACTACTGCCGAGCTAACAATTCTAGCCATTGGTTTTAGGTTGTATTTTTTTACTGCATCTTCTGAGGCTATAATTGTTGCAGCCGCTCCATCATTTAATCCTGAAGCATTTCCAGCAGTTACACTTCCGTCTGCTTTGAATGCTGCTCTTAATTTTCCTAAGATTTCTGGAGTAGTTGTTGGTTTTATAAACTCATCTTGATTGAATTGTATTGGATCTTTTTTGCGTTGTGGAATTTCGACTGTCACCAATTCTTTTGCTAATCGTCCTGATTCTTGTGCCTTGGTTGCTTTCATTTGACTACGGTATGCAAAAGCATCTTGATCTTCGCGAGAGATATTGTATTTTTCTACCAAATTCTCTGCAGTCATTCCCATTCCGTCTGTTCCATACATTTCATGCATTTTTGGATTCACAAAACGCCATCCAAAACTTGTATCATACATTTTTGCATCCGTTCCAAAAGCACTTGACGGTTTTGCTATAGCATATGGTCCACGAGTCATATTTTCTACTCCTCCAGCAATAAATACATCTCCGTCTCCTGCTTTGATCGCACGATTGGCATGAATAATAGCCGATAACCCAGAGCTACACAATCTATTGACTGTTTCTCCTGGTACACTGTATGGTAATCCGGCTAATAAGGATGACATACGTGCTACATTGCGGTTGTCTTCTCCAGCTTGATTAGCACAACCTATAATCACATCGTCATAAGCTTCTTGAGGAATATTTGCATTACGTTCTGCTATTTCTTTTATCACTAATGCTCCTAAATCATCTGTACGCACTACAGATAAGGTCCCTTTATATTTTCCTACAGGAGTTCTTACTCCGTCTATTATGTATGACTCTTTCACAATCTAAAATTTTAAATGTAAAATGTAAATATATAATCAGCTCATTTTCTTTACACTTGCTGTAAATATTGCGATCAACTCTTTACATTCTCTTTTTATTTCTTCAAATATTCTATCTTCTTTGACTAACTCTGCCTCTTCTAAAATACTTAGATTCACTTGAGTTTCTCTAAGCTCTTTAAGGCAAAGTCTCATTTTATGCATAAAGTCTTTTTTTGATTCTGCGCCTTGTGCTTCTCCATAATTTAATGCTGAAGAAGTACTCGATCTTATCAATTGTTTTTGTAAATGTTCTGAAGCATATCCTTTTTTTAAGGAAGGAATACTTTTGATAATCCTAGCCGAAAACTTTACTAATCGTTCTTGTAAATCATATTTTTTCGACTTTTCATTTATCATTTTACATTTTGACTTTTATATTTTTTATTCTTCCCAGTCTTTTTTTGTTCTATATACTACTCCTTTAAAAAGAGCTACCAATTCGTCTCCTCTTTTTACTTCGATCACATTGAATCCTACTTTTGTTTTTACTTTTTCGATTACTGATTCTGCTGTGATATAATCTCCTTCTTCTAGAGCTTCTATATGATTAATAGAAGTTTCTATAGATACTGCATATTTGCCATGTGTATTTGCAGCAAATCCAAAGGCTGTATCTGCCAAAGAATAACTAATTCCTCCATGTGCTTTACCCATGCTATTCAACATTTCTTTGCGAATAGTCATTCCTACTTTACATCTTCCTAACTCACATTCTAAAATTTCAATTCCCAACCATGTACTGTATGGATCTAGGCTTAGCATTTTATGTGGAATTTGTTCTGGGGTCATATTTCGTTTATTAGTGTTTTAGTTAATTAGTTTTTGAGTTTTTCAATTTATATGCTCTCAATTTTTCTAAAAAAAGGTCTTATTTTCTTTATTCATTTTACGCAATAACGGACTGCATCTGTATCTATCTTCGTGATATTCATCATACAACGTATCTAACTTTTCTACACACCAGGCAATTCCTTTTTCGTCTGCCCAGCTTAAAAGTCCTTTAGGATAATTTACTCCTTTGGTCATTGCATTGTCAATATCTGCTGCTGAGGCAATGTTTAAGAATAGTGCGTCTGCAGCTTCATTGATCAACATCACCAAGACTCTATCAAATATTTGTTGCGCTAGTACTTTATCTTCTGTTGGAGTTGGCTTTTCTGCGTCTTCTGTATAACTATAATATCCTTTACCAGTTTTCCTCCCTAAGTATCCTGCTTCTGATAATCTCTTTTGTGTAAATGACGGTCTGTATCTTGGATCGTAATAGAATGCCTTGAATACTGTTTCTGTCACTGTATAGTTTACATCATTTCCTATAAAATCCATTAACTCAAATGGTCCCATACGGAAACCTCCTATTGTTTTTAAACTCCAATCTATTGTTGCAAAATCAGCGACTCCTTCTTCATAGATACGTAAAGATTCTCCGTAAAACGGTCTAGCTACTCTATTGACAATAAATCCTGGTGTGTCTTTGGCTACAGCGACTACTTTTTTCCAATCTGCAATTGTTTGTACGGCTGTTTCTAAAACTTCGTTTGATGTTTGCACTGCTGGAATTACCTCAACCAACTTCATGAGTGGCGCTGGATTGAAAAAATGAATTCCGATACATCTTTCTGGTTTTTGTAAAGCGGAAGCTATAGAGGCTATGGATAATGATGATGTGTTCGAAGCTATAATCGCGTTTTCTGAAATATAGGTTTCTAACTCTTTGAAAACTTTTTGTTTTATTTCTAAGTTTTCTACTATGGCTTCTATGGTTAAGTCAGCATCGGCTAAATCTGCTAATACTTGAACGTGTGTAATATTTTCTTGAATTCTCGATTTTTCTGCTGCATCTATTCTTCCTTTTTCTATTAATCGAGTTAATATTTTTTCTAAGCTAGCTTTACTTTTTTCTAAAGCGGCTTGATTGGTGTCATATACTTTTACGGTACATCCTGCAGTTGCTGCTACTTGAGCTATTCCGCTTCCCATGGTACCTGATCCTATGATGCCTACAGTTTTTATCATATCAATTTTAAATCTAAAATGTAAAACTCAAAAGGCAAATCTTTCAATGTTTCACACTTTTATCGTCTAATCCTTATTTCCTATTTTCCTTTAAATTCTGGTTTGCGCTTTTCGATAAACGCATTTACGCCTTCTTGGTAATCTTCTGTTTCTGAAGATGCTATTTGTAATTCTGATTCTAAAGCTAATTGTTGTTCTAGATCATTGGTCAATGCTTTATTAAGAAGTCTTTTGGTATAACCTAATGCTTGCGTTGGCATTGCTCCCATTTTTGAAGCCAACTTTGTTACTTCTTCTTCAAAGTTTTCTAAAGGAATTACTTTATAGATCATACCTAAGCGTTCTGCTTCTACTGCATCTACTTTGTCTCCTAACATCATTAATGCCGATGCTTTTTGGAATCCTATTAATCTTGGCAAGAAAAAGGTTCCTGCGCTATCTGGTATCAATCCTATTTTGCTGAAAGCTTGTATAAAACTTACTTTTTCGTGTGCTACTACTATATCACAAGCCAATGCAATGTTTGCTCCTGCTCCAGCAGCTACTCCATTTACTGCTGCTATGATAGGTTTTTCGATAGCTCTAATTCGTCTTACGATTGGGTTGTAGTGTTCTTCTAAAATCTTCTTGAACCCTGGATTGTGTTCTGGAGAAGTTACTTCTTTCAGGTCTTGCCCTGCACAAAAGGCTTTTCCTGCTCCTGAAAGTACAATGGCTCTAATGTTTTCATCTGCTTCGCAAGCATCTAATCGATCTTGTAAGCTCAGCGCCATTTCTCTGGTAAAACTATTGAATGCTTCTGGTCTGTTTAAGGTTATGTATGCTACATTTCCTTCTATTCTTTCTAGTATTACACTCATTTTTATATGTGATTAGGAACTTTTTTTGACAATTAACACTTCGACAAGCTCAGTGTACATCATTAATGTATTCCTTATTATTTTTCTATTCTATTTTAAACACTTAAAATAATCAAATGGTTCTTGACATGTTTCGCATTGAAATAAGGCTTTACATGCTGTGGATCCAAACTGACTTATCATTTTTGTTTCTGTAGATCCGCATTGAGGACATTTGATTATTTTCTTATTTCCGAGTAACGCTTCTTTGTCTGCTTCTGCGTCTAAAGGTGCTGCGATTCCGTAATCTTCTAAGGCTTTGCGTCCTCTTGCTGTGATCCAATCTGTAGTCCAAGCTGGGGCTAAGACTAATTTTACTTCGGATATTATACCTTTTTCATTAAAGGCTGCTTTGATATCTTCTGCTAGTACATCCATTGCTGGGCATCCACTATAGGTAGGTGTTATAGAAACTTCTACTTTATTCTCTTTCCATTGTGCACTGCGTACTACTCCCATATCCATAATAGATAAGACGGGTATCTCTGGATCTGACACCTTTTCTAATATTGTTATGAGGGTATGGTCTATCATTTTCTATGTTATATAAAATACTCTAGCTCCTACATGAAAACTAGAGTATCGTTTATCATTTACCATTTCATATTAGGATATGTTCTCTGCATATATTGTAAATCTGCTAATAAAAATCCCATATGTTCTGAATGTATTCCTTGTTTGCCTCCTCGTTGAAACCATTGTAATTCTGGTACACTTAAAGTTGCTTCGTCTAATACATTTTTGATTTGTTCTTGGTATTTCTCTTTTAAAGTAGTCACATCTACTCCAATTCCTGCCTCTACTGCTTCTTGATCTTCTGGTAGCATATCGAATAATTCTCCTGTATATGCCCATAAATCTGTAATAGCTTCTTGGATTTTTTGATGGCTCTCTGCGGTTCCATCACCTAATCTTTTGATCCAATCTGATGAGAATCTTTTGTGATAACTCACTTCTTTGATTCCCTTTTTAGCAATAGCTGCTAATGTTTCATCTGTACTGAATTGCAATTTTTCTAAGAGCAATAAATGAAAGGTATCATAGAAAAATTGTCTCGCTATTACATATCCAAAATGTGTATTGGGTTGTTCTACTAATAAGACATTTTTGTATTCTCTCTCGGTACGTAAATAAGCGACATCATCCTCAGTTTTTCCTTCTCCTAATAATGTTGCTACATACTGATAATAGCTTCTTGTTTGTCCTAAAAGGTCCAAAGCCATATTGGTACATGCGATATCTGTTTCTAGACTTGGTCCATGCCCGCATAACTCCGACATACGTTGTCCTAGAATCAAGCTATTATCGGCAATACTGTATATGTATTGTATTAAGTTTTCTTTGTTCATTACTTCTATTTTTATCCTTTACATATGCTTTACTTCGTCTGGTAAATCATAGAAAGTAGGATGACGATACACTTTGTCTTGTGCTGGCTCAAATAATTCGCCATTATCTTTTGGGTTAGAAGCTGTGATATGTTTTGATTCTACTACCCATATACTTACACCTTCATTACGTCTCGTGTAAACGTCTCTTGCATTTTCTAATGCCATTTCTGCATCTGCTGCGTGTAGGCTTCCAAAATGACGGTGTTCTAGTCCATTCTTGCTTCTCACAAAAACTTCCCATAAAGGCCAATTTTTTTCCATATCTATATTTTTATAAAAGTTTCTTTCTTAAAAAGAATCTTATACTGCTTTTTTAGTTTTTTTATCTTGTTGTTTTTCTGCGTAGGCCATTGCTGCATCTCTTACCCATTCTCCATTATTCCACGCATTGACTCTAGCGCTTAGACGTTGTTTGTTGCATGGTCCGTGACCTTTGACTACTCTCCAGAATTCATCCCAATCTATAGGTCCAAAATCATACGATTTACGTTCTTCATTCCATTTTAAATCTGGATCAGGAACTGTTAGTCCTATTAATTCTGCTTGTGGTATTGTTTGATCTATAAATTGTTGACGTAATTCATCATTTGTTTTACGTTTTAATTTCCATTTCATGGATTGTGCAGTGTGCACAGACTCTGCATCTGTAGGTCCAAACATCATTAAGGATGGCCACCACCAACGGTTTAAGGCATCTTGTGCCATGGCTTTTTGTTCTGGTGTTCCCTTGGCTAGTTTAAGCATGATTTCGTATCCTTGTCTCTGGTGGAAACTTTCTTCTTTACACACTCTAACCATGGCTCTTGCATAAGGTCCATAAGAAGTATTACACAGCGGCACTTGGTTAATAATAGCTGCTCCATCTACTAACCAACCTATAGCTCCTATATCTGCCCATGTTAAGGTTGGGTAATTGAATATACTTGAATATTTTGCTTTCCCAGTATGTAATTGTTCATACAATTCGTCTCTAGAAATCCCTAAAGTCTCGCAAGCACTGTATAGGTATAACCCATGTCCTGCTTCGTCTTGTACTTTGGCTAACAACGCAACTTTACGCCTTAATGAAGGAGCTCTAGTTATCCAATTTCCTTCTGGTAGCATTCCTACAATTTCGGAATGGGCATGCTGTGATATTTGCCTGATATGCGTTTTGCGATACTTTTCTGGCATCCAGTCTTTGGGCTCGATTTTCTCATCGCGTGCGATTCGCTGCTCAAAGATTTCCTCTAAACTTTTGATTTCTTTCTCGCTCATCGTTTTCTATTTTGTTATGCTTTGCAGCATAGGTTTTATTCTTATTGAATTGTTTTGCGTTAAGGATTGAGGCTTTGTTGAAGCTCCTCGTTAGAGAGCGACTGCCGAAAGCCTGACCCGAAGGGAAACGTCCTAAATATCAAAATCTACCACCACTTTTTCTGTCGTTGGTACGGCTTGACACGAGAGTACAATTCCTTTTGTAAGTTCGTCTTCTTCTAACGCATAATTAATTTTCATCTCTACTTTTCCTTCGACCACCTTGCACTTACAGGTACTACACACACCACCTTTGCAAGCATACGGTAAATCTGCTCCTGCTGCTAAGGCCCCATCAAGAATATTATCATAATCATCTTCCATTCCGAAATGAAACTCCTTTCCTCCATCGATAATAGTTACTTCTGTTCCATCAAACTTATGTTCTATGGCCAAAGCAGCTCGTTTTTTATCTTCTTCGGATTGTCCTGAGAAGAAGAGTTCATAATGAATTTTCTCTTTGGATAATCCAGCAGTTTCTAGTTCGTCTCTGATTAAAAAGATCATTTCTTCTGGACCGCAAATGAAACATTCGCTCACAGAAGGAATGTGAATTATTTTTTGGGTTAGTTCTTGTATTTTTTCTGCAGTAAATCGTCCGTTTAATAACGGAATATCTCTTTGTTCTTTG
The DNA here is from genome assembly GCA_947387485.1 of Aquimarina rhabdastrellae. Classification (GTDB taxonomy): domain Bacteria; phylum Bacteroidota; class Bacteroidia; order Flavobacteriales; family Flavobacteriaceae; genus Aquimarina. The sequence continues at coordinate 37,504 of CANDNT010000015.1, read as the reverse complement.
GTTAAGAAATAAAATATCTCGAATCTACCAAAATAGGTATTACGCAGTGCTTCTATTTCTTCTTTAAAGATAATGGATTTTGCGTTGCGATTCAAGTAAAACAGCTTGAATCTACTGTTAGGCTCTAGCGCTAGATGCGTTTTTATAATAGAAAGAATCGGTGTAATTCCGCTTCCTGCTGCAAATACTATATATTCTTTGGCTTGTGTAGTTTCTACTTCTGTATAGAAATTTCCGCTTGGAGGCATTATATCTAATACATCTCCTACTTTGAGTTCTGTATTGGCATAGGTAGAAAATTTTCCGCCTTCGATTTGCTTAATTGCAACTTGCCATTTGTTTTCTACAGGACTAGAGCACAGCGAATAGGATCTTCTTACATCTTCTCCGTCAATTGCTGTTTTAAGCGTGAGATATTGTCCTTGTTTATATGAAAATGTTTCTTGTAATTCTTGTGGAATATCAAAAGTTACCGAGGAGCATGTCTTTGTCTCCTTTTGGATTTGGCTAACTTTTATAGGATAAAAATCGTTCATTTATGCAAAACTATAACGTTATAGTTTTGCTAAACTAACGATTGTTAGTTTTATTTGCAAATAAAGATTTGTTAAAGTACTTATGAAGAACTTTGGATTATTTTAAAAAGACCGTTTCTATTTATCTTTTCTCCTTATATGTATTATGTGGCTTTAAATAATTCCTTTTAACAGGACAGAAATCATATCTTTCTTTAGGATTTCGGCATCTATTTTTTCTTTTTTAGGATACCATAAATACAAGGTTCTTAAGGTAGATAATGTAGAAAACACCATGATCTCAATATTGTAGGGTTTGATTTCTTTTAATTCTACTCCTTGACGAACAATCTTTTTAAAGTTTTCTTCGTAATCGATTCGCATTCTTTCAAAATACTGTAGATTTTTTTCTTCCAGATGCATCCAATCATTATTCAACGCCGCCAAACCGTCTGCATTACGTAATGTTACATCTATGTGTAAATCGATAATACGTTCTAGTTTCTGGATGGTATCTAGTCGTGTTTTTACGATTTCATTCATTCCGTTTGTAAACTCTTCGGCTAGACTGATAATGATCGTTGATAGAATCTCTTGTTTGGATTGTATATGATTGTATAGACTTGCTGCTTTGATCCCCATAGCTTTGGCTAAATCTCTCATGGTTACAGCACTATATCCTCTTTCTTTAAAAAGAATTGCCGCTTCTTTTATGATTTCTTCTCTTCTGTTTTCTACTCTCATTAATTGTTTTCTATAAGCTTTCAAAAATAGCTTTAAATTCTATTATACTGTCTTATCTTTGATTTAAATTTTAATTTTCAAAATCATGAAGTTTTATTATTCTCTGCTTTTATGCTGCATTTTAAGTTGTACAAGTACACAAAAATCAACAATTACATCTGAAAACAGTTTAAACGGTTCTTATCAGGTTATTTCTTTATTAAATGAAGATGTAACTAGCAAAAAAATCACTATTTCTTTTAATGATATAGAACATATCGCAAGTGGTAATGCCTCATGCAATTCTTATTCTTCAAAATATTCTTCGGATAAAAAAAATATTTCTTTTTCTCAGCAAACCACTACTAAAAAGTTTTGTCCTAGTGATATGAAATATGAACAACTATTTTTGAATACTTTAAATACTATTACTACCAAAGAAATACAATCTGGCAAATTATTATTATATAAAAATGATGGCGTTTTAGCTATAATTGGAAAAAAAATAAACTAATAAAAAAGAGCCTTCTAAAAATTAGAAGGCTCTTTTTTATTGCTGTTTTGAGTATTATTATTTATTCAATAATATTTTTTCTGTAATCTTTCCTCCTGTAGTTGTATCTTCTAATGATACAAAATACATTCCGTTTCTATGTGAAGACAGATCAATTTCTTCATTACCGAAAGCTAATTCTCCTTTATTAATTTCTTGTCCTAAAATACTATACACTGTATAAATTATTTTATTACCAGAAGTATTATTAATATTTAACCTTCCATTAGATGGATTTGGATACAACTGTATATTATCTGCTAAAACTCTATCTTCTACACTTAATGTTTGTGTTAACATATCTAAAGTTGTTTGCCCTGTTCCTGCTGGATCTAACCATGTTGCAAAATTATTTTCGTTCCATGAAAGTGCAAATCTTCCGTAAAAATCTCTAGCATCATTATCTACTGTTCCAGCACAAGCTGCTGCTCCTCCATATAATTGCCCAATTACATGCCCATTTTCATTAAATAATGCTGAACCAGAAGATCCTCCTTCAGTTACACCTAATTCCCATCCATCTCCAGTACTTGTGATCTCCCACGTCTCTGCTGAAGACCCACTTATTGTATTTGTTCTTTTTATTACAGCTGAATCGTCTCTACATACTTTCATGATGTCTGCAGATGGGTGATGTATACCTACTACGTATGATGGAAAATCATCTGTTCTATCCCATCCAGCCCATTCTAAATCCCAAGAATCATCTATGCTGTTTAATTGTAATAATCTAACATCAGTATTAGAATTAGTTGCTAATCTAGTTGCTCCACTTGTTGTTTGATTAACGGTTGCATCTGTACTATTAGCTGTAGTAGCACAAGATGGATTCGGACTAATCCAATTAAATCTAAATGACCATGTTGACTCAGCTCCAGCATTACAATGGTTAGCTGTTAAAAAATAAGGTGTTTTATCATTATTTGTATTGTTAACTAAAGTTCCTGTACATACAAATCCTTGCATAATAATAAAAGCAACTGAATGCTTTAATCGTTCTTTTAATGGATCAAAATCACTTCCTATTGAACAATCTACATCTAAATTACAACTCCCAGAACTATTCAAAGCTTTTTGTTGTACTTCAGCATCTGTTATTGATCTATATCCGTGCACCACTCTAGTTAAATTTAATTTCCCTTGTCCTTTTACTTTAGCTGGTTCATGATACTCTATCCATACATTTTCACCTTCAACCATCCATGTTCCTAGCATTTCATCTTCATTATTCATTACATTAGTATATGCTCCTAACAAATCACTTCTGTCATTATTATATAAGTATACTGTAGCCCCAGTTGGAACTTGATATTTATCAAAAACAAAATTCATTGTTTTTGCTCCCTTAGAGATAATATTTATTCTCCATATTCTATCTCCATTAGATAACTCATCCCATACTCCTGAATTGTTTAAACCTAGATCTACTTTATATTCATATCCAAATCTCCATGGTTTAGATTCGTCTAAATCATTAATTTCATCTTCTTTTTGTACTTCTTCTAGATTAAATTCTGGCATCATTATCGGCTGTGTATTTTTTTTCGCTGCTAATGACCAACTTTTTGGTTCTCCCTCATTCGTTATTTGGGCTTGAATACCAAAAGTAACTAGTAGTAATAATAGTAATAGTTTTATTTTCATAATTATTAAGATTTTAATGAACTAATCTACAAAACTAATAAATAACATGATTTATAGATAATTTTTTAACACATATCTAGTTAAAAAATCAAAAGACCATGATTAAACATCATAGTCTTTTGATTTTATTCTTAATAAAAGATTATTATCGAATTAAGATTCTTGTGGATTATTTGGATCGTTAGGATTTGCTACACATCTCCATCGACCATCTACACATTTAAGGATATCAAATCCTATACAAGCTAGATCTTCTGGCCCACATACTTCTTCAAAAACGAATCCTCCTTTAATTTCTTTTTGTGTTGTTTTTGCTAATGTTTTAACTCCTTCTAGTTTTGAAATTTTTGTAATCATAATTGATTTGATTTTATATTGTTTTTTTATCTCTTACAATGTACAAGGAAATACTGATAATAAATGTTAGCGTTTTACTAAAAAAGCTCTTTTCTTACATTTTATCAATTTCTTTATATCACTTTTTTAACAGTTTTGTAGTACATTCTTTAGGTTATAATTTAAATAAAACTCTTATTTTTCGCCTTTTATATTTTATCCTATTTAACTCATGTCTGATACGATCGTTACTAATCCTTTAATAGATAAATTACCTGATCATTTAAAGCAATATATCAAACCTCAAAACTATGAGGATTACACTCCTATTAATCAAGCTGTATGGCGTTATGTCATGCGTAAAAACATTGTTTGGTTGAGTAAAGTTGCCCATGAGTCTTATCTTAATGGATTGGAACAAACAGGGATTTCTATAGATCACATCCCTAGTATGTATGGTATGAATCGTATTTTACAAAAAATAGGATGGGCTGCCGTAGCAGTGGATGGGTTTATCCCACCTAATGCTTTTATGGAATTTCAAGCTTATAATATTTTAGTTATCGCATCGGATATTAGGCAGCTCGAAAATATAGAATATACTCCTGCTCCTGATATCATTCATGAAGGTGCTGGTCATGCTCCTATTATTGCTAATCCTGATTATGCTGAATACTTAAGACGTTTTGGTAAAATAGGTAGTAAAGCTATTTCGTCTAAAAAAGATTATGAAATGTATGAAGCGGTACGCCTTCTCTCTATCTTAAAAGAAGCACCTACCTCTACTCCTGAAGAAATAGCTGAGGCTGAAGCTGAGGTTGAACGTTTACAAAATGAACCTCAAGAATTTTCTGAGATGTCATTAATACGTAACCTTCATTGGTGGACTGTAGAATATGGTCTTATAGGTAGTGTCGAAGATCCAAAAATCTATGGTGCAGGTTTACTTTCTTCTATAGGCGAAAGCGAGTGGTGTATGACAGATAATGTAAAGAAATTACCGTATTCTCCAGAGGCTGCGTATCAAGATTTTGATATTACCAAACCTCAACCTCAACTTTATGTAACACCAGATTTTGCATATCTTTCTCAAGTACTTGAAGAGTTTGCAAATACTATGGCTCTGCGTACTGGAGGTCATAAAGGGTTAGCAAAACTTGTCGAATCAGAAAATCTAGGTACTATTGAATTGAGTACCGGATTACAGATTTCTGGAGTTTTTACTCGTATGATCAAGAATGAAGATAACGAGGTTATTTATTTTCAAACGACAGGTCCTACTGCTTTATCTTATAGAGAAAAAGAAATTACTGGTCACGGTATAGCTACTCATCCAGATGGTTTTGGTTCTCCTCTTGGTAAATTAAAAGGTATCAATCTCGCGATTGAAAATATGTCTCCTAGAGATCTTAAAGCATATAACTTTTATGATGGTAAACGTATTGCTTTCGAATTTGAAAGTGGTATTACTGTAGAAGGATTAAATGTTACTGGAATGCGTAATATTAAAGGTGAATTAATTATTATTCGCTTTGAAGATTGTACTATCAAATATAAAGACGAATATCTTTTCAAACCAGAATGGGGTACTTTTGATCTAGCTGTAGGTAAGCATATAGTTTCTGCTTTCTCTGGTCCAGCTGATGATACTTCTTTTGATTTGGTTAACCATATTCCTTCTTCTACTACTATCAAAGTAACACTTACTCCTGAACAACAGGAGTTAAATGATCTTTATGCTGCAGTACGAAATATTAGAGAAGGTAAAAACAGTACTTTTTCTCTCGAAGGCGTATTTGATATTTTAAAAGGCACTCATCAAGAAGATTGGCTATTAGCTCTAGAAATTTATGAATTAGTTTATGATCTTGATCTCGCTTTTACTCAACAAGTATTAAATCATCTTGAAGCCTTAAAAGTTGCTAAACCAAACATACGACACTTAATTATAAGTGGTCTTAATATTATTCAAGAAGCCCAAACGCAAGCTTCTTAAGGATATACGAGTTTTATAAAACCAAAGAGCAACTAAAAAAGTCTTAGTTGCTCTTTTCTTTTTTCTATCTTAAAATAAATCCATCTTTCATTGGATCATCCGGATCAATTACAAAGGTTTGCATTCCTGTTATATGTGCTGTTCCTTCAACTTGAGGGATTACTGCTTTAAATGGTCCAAAATCTTCTTCGGTTACTAATGAACCTTTAAAAACTGATCCTGTAATACTTTCTACTGTAAATGTTTCTCCAAAATCAACTTCTTTTCTAGCACGATGAATTGCTACTCTCCCTGATACTCCCGATCCTGTAGGGCAACGGTCTACTTCCCCTTCGGCAAAAACACAAACATTACGGCTATCTACTGGATTAGTCACTGCATCACCTATAAAAATTGTCCCGTATAAAAAACTTAGATCTTCTTCATAAGGATGTAATATTTCTTTATCTGCCTGCATTACGGCATGCTTTATATCCATTCCTTTTGCTATTATCGAACGATATGAATTTGGTGTAAGATCAAAATCAAAATTATTTTTATCCATATTTACGTATGCATAAAAAGCACCTCCATAAGCCAAATCATAGGTTACTGTTCCTAAGCCTTCTACTTCTACATTTCGATCTAATCCTACTACAAAACTTGGTACACAATGAAAACGAACTCCAGTTACTTTCCCATTTTTCACATTAGTATATGAAGTTATTCTTCCACAAGGAGCGTCTATCTTTAAAATATTATCACCTTCTTGTACTGTAATCCAATTCATTTCTACAGCTAAAGTCGAAATTGCAATTATAGCATGCCCGCACATAGTACTATATCCTTCATTATGTAAAAAAATGATTCCAAAATCTCCTTCTTCATCATTAGGTGGTAACAAAATACAACCATACATATCTGCATGTCCTCTGGGTTCAAACATCAATGCTGTACGTAAATAATCATAATTTTCTTTACAATATCTACGATACTCTAGTACAGAATTCCCTTTTAACTCTGGAAAACCATCTACGATTACTCTTAATGGTTCCCCTCCTGTATGCATATCAATAGTTTTGATTTGCAACCAATCTTTTGGTATATTAAAATCTGTGTTTTCTAATATTCGTTGATATGTATTTAATTGTGTTGTCGTCGTCATAGTTTTACTTTTATTCTTAGTAATCTTTATGCTGTTACTAAAGTTTCATGTTTTTTATAATAATACGTTGCCGCAGCCAGATCTTCAAGAGCGTGCCCTACTGATTTAAACATTGTAATTTGATCGTCGTCTATTCTTCCTTCTTTTTTTCCTTCACACAATTCAAATAGATCAGCTTTAATGTCTTCTTCTTTTAATACTCCTTCTTGAATTGGTATTACTATATCGCCACTTTCTTTTAATCCTCCTTGATATGTATCTAGATACACATTTGCTTTTTGCACTGTACCGTTATCTGCTTCTCTCATATCTTTCTTGTATGCTCCTACTAAATCTATATGTTGTCCTTTTGTAAGATATTCACCTAATATCAATGGTGTTTTAGATAATGTTGCACATGAGATAATATCTACTTTACTTATCACTTTTTCTATTGCTGTTACAGCTTTTATAGTAAATTTCTCTTTAGATAATTGGTCACAAATCACTTGTGCTTTCTCTATATTACGTCCCCAAACATACACTTCTGTAATCGGTCTTACTGCCGTATGTGCTAAAATAAGATTAATAGATAATGCTCCTGTACCTATCATTAATAAGGATGATGCATCTGTTCTTGATAAATAACTCGAAGCCAATGCTGATGTTGCTGCAGTTCGTTTTGCAGTTAACGCTTTTGCTTCTAGTATAGCTTTTATAGATCCTTTGGTAGCGTCTAAATAGATATACGTTCCTTGTATCGATGGTAAATCAAACCTTCCATTTTCTGGACTCACAGTTACTATTTTTACTCCTGCATCTTTACTAGGATTCCATGCTGGCATTAACAATAAAGTAGAATCTGCATCAACTTCTGGATTTGCAAAGTCATGATGATGTCTCATGGGTATTTGTAATTCTTTAGAAAGAAACCCTTCTTTAATTACTGTTACCAATTCATTAAAATCTGTATGTTCATTTATAAAGGTATCACTTATCTGTATAATCGGTTCCATAATTATATTATCTCTTTTTAATGGTAATAATGTTTATCGCTAATACGAGAAAATATTATCGCCTTTTCTTTATAAAAATATAAGTTTTGCTTTTTTTAAACCGATTTTAATCTCATTTAAATAAAATCATATTACATATGGATAATTTTATATCACATTAAGCTTTCCCTATTTCTCAATTTTTCAGATATTCCCTTATTAATTTTATGCTTGCGATTTTATGAAATCTATATCCTCATTATCACTCTTATTTATTTTTTTAGTTTTCTCTTCTTGTGCTTCAAAAAGAATTCAGTTTGAAGGTTTATCTTTTAAACAACAATTATCAACTTTATTTCCTAATGCTAAAATTAGTGAGATAACAATCAAAGATCACTTTACTGATTCTTACCAAGTAATACTTTCACAACCTTTAGATCATCATAATCCAAAAGCTGGTCATTTTGATCATTATATCTATATTTCTCATAGTGGTTATCAAAAACCTACTGTTTTTATTACCGAAGGTTATAGCGCTCGACCTCAAACGTATGAATTAAGCTCTAGATTATCGGCTAATCAAGTACAGGTTGAATATCGTTTTTATGGAAAATCACGTCCGACTCCTATTCCTTGGAACTATTTAACTAATGATCAAGCTATCGAAGATTATCATCAAATCATCAAAAAATTAAAGTTACTTTATTCTGGAAAGTTTATTTCTACAGGTATTAGTAAGGGTGGTGAAACTGTCCTTATTTATAAATCAAAATATCCAAAAGATATTGATATCGCTGTGCCTTATGTAGCCCCATTAATTAATACTCAAGAAGATCCGAGAACAACCACCCATATCAATACTGTAGGAACTCAAGAATGTCGTGATAAGATAAAGGCTTTTCAACGTGCTTTATTAGAGAACAGAATTGCACTATTATCTGAGATCAAAAAACATGTTACCGAAAAACAATTGTCTTTTACAGAAGTTTCTATGGAAGAAGCACTAGAATATGCTGCTTTAGAATTCTCTTTTTCATTCTGGCAATGGGGTGAAAAATGTGAAGAAATACCAGAAGCTTCTGCTACTCCAAAAGTTTTATTTGATTATATAAATAAGGTAGTAGGTATTAGTTTTTATAGTGATGCATCATATCATCGCTATCTTCCTTCTTTTTATCAACATGCTCGAGAATTAGGTTATTATGGATTTGATTTTACTCCTGTAAAAGATTTACTAAAAGCTGTAAAAAGTAGTTCTAATTTACGTTTTGCGCCAAAAGGTGTTGACCTTACTTATAATCCTAACTATATCAAAAAGGTTCGTAATTATGCTGAGCAAAAAGGTAATCAAATTCTATATATTTATGGTGAATACGACACTTGGGCTTCATGTAGACCTTCTCCTCAACCTCATCTTGATGCTTTAATGATGGTCTTACCTAAAGGTTCTCATAGTACACGAATTAAAGATTTTCCTGAAGCTGATCAACAAAAAATCATGAATACTCTAGAAAATTGGCTAAAAAATTAATATCCTATTTTAATCATTAAATAATGACTGCTTCTTCAAATATAAAGAAGTAGTCATTATTTTTTCATCATCAATTAGATTATATGTTTTTGCCCGGTCCAAGTTCTTTTCCTGCAATTTTACTTTTGTTCTTTCTTTTTATCATTTTACCTATTGGACTTCTTTCTATATTAATACATTTAATATTTAGATCTTTTTTATTTTATAAAATACACATTCTTCAAAAGAATTTATTTATCAAAATCATTTATTATACAACTCTTTTTTTTCTCTTCCTCTATTATTTTTTACTTCACTTTTCAATAGAATTCTTCCAGCTTCAATAAACAACGTATTTACAATAAAAAATGTATGTTTTTACCATATACGGTTTAATACTACTTTCACTATCTTGAAACCTCATAAACAATTAATTAACAATCATACAAATCTAAAATTTTCAATTATGTTAAAAAACATTCTAAATGTATCTGGTGTTCAAGAATTATCAAAAAATGATCAAAAAGAATTTATGGGAGGTGTACCTGTATTAATACCACGTTCTTGTGATGTTGTATGTCGTACTGCCCCTAGAGGCACTGATTGTGGGCCTTCTCATTGTCCTGGTGTTTGTGATGGTCATGGAGGTTATTACAATATTTAAAAAATATTCTTTCTTATTTTTTGAGGTTATTGTTAACAATAACCTCTTTTTTTATCCTATTTCTCCTTAATTTTACCTTATGAAAATACAAGGTCAAATTGTCGATATTCAAAATAAGAATATCTATAGTGGAGAAGTGACTGTTATTAACGGAATCATCACTTCTATTATTCCGAAAGAACATGACATACAACAATATATTTTACCCGGTTTTGTCGATGCTCATATTCATATAGAAAGTTCAATGCTTGTACCTTCTGAATTTGCGAAACTCGCAGTTTTACACGGTACAGTTGCTACTGTTTCTGATCCTCATGAAATAGCTAATGTCTTAGGGGTTCCTGGTGTCGAATTTATGATTGATAATGGTAAGAAAGTTCCTTTTAAGTTTAATTTTGGAGCTCCTTCTTGTGTTCCTGCTACATCATTTGAAAGTGCTGGGGCTATCATTAATTCTAATGATATTAAAGCTTTATTAGCTAATCCTGATATTAAATATCTTGCCGAAATGATGAATTATCCTGGAGTTCTCTTTAAGGATGAAGAAGTCATGAAAAAAATTGAATGGGCAAAACATTATAATAAACCTATAGATGGGCATGCACCTGGATTACGTGGTGATGATATCACTACCTATATTGCTGCTGGTATGTCTACAGATCATGAATGTTTTACATATGATGAAGCTTTAGAAAAGTTACAAAAAGGAATGAAAGTTATCATAAGAGAAGGTAGTGCTGCCAAAAATTTTGAAGCTCTTATCGATCTTTTACCAGATCATTATGAAAACATGATGTTTTGTTCTGATGATAAACATCCTGATGATTTATTGATCGATCATATTAATAAGTTATGTGCAAGAGCTGTTGCTAAAGGTATTGACATCTTTAAGGTACTTCTAGCAGCTTGTATAAACCCTGTACAACATTATAATCTTGATGTGGGTTTATTACAAAATGGTGATCCTGCAGATTTTATCATTTTAGAAGATTTAGTGAATTTTAAATGTTTAGCTACATACATCAATGGGGAATTAGTTGCAGAAAAAGGTATATCAAAAATTGATTCGGTTCCTTTTGAGTGCTTAAATAATTTTAATACGGATAAAAAGGTAGTCTCTGATTTTGAATTTCATTCTGCCGCAGAGCGCATTCGTGTAATTGAAGCTCTAGATGGAGAATTAGTTACTAACGAAATTGAAACTGATAGTTTGATTATTGATGGTAACCTGGTTTCTAACGTTGATAATGATGTTCTTAAAATGACTGTTGTTAATCGTTATGAAAATCAGGATCCTTCTATTGCTTTCATTAAAAATTTCGGTCTTAAAGAAGGTGCTATTGCATCGTCTGTAGGGCATGATTCTCACAATATCATTGCTGTAGGAACAACTGATGAAACTATTTGTCGCGCTGTTAATTTGTTAATAGAAAATAAAGGCGGGATCTGTGCTGTCAATGCTCATGAAGAAAAAGTTGTTGCATTACCTGTAGCAGGTATAATGAGCGATCAACCTGGGGCTATTATTGGTGAAGCGTATGCGCAATTAGATACTATGGCTAAAACAATGGGAAGCAAACTACGTGCTCCTTATATGACTTTATCTTTTATGGCGCTTCTGGTCATTCCTGCTTTAAAGTTAAGTGACAAAGGGTTATTTGATGGAGGTACATTTAAATTTACTTCTGTCGAAGTAAAATAGCGTATTTTTAATCTTATATTATAAACCATAACAGTAAAGCTGCACTTATATTCGTGCAGCTTTATTGTTTCTTCTATTTTTATAAAATATCTGTTTGCCTTTTATAAAATGCGTCTTGTTGCTTTTGCATTAATTCTCTAGCGACTTTCTTTTTATAAGCATACAATTCTTCCTCTTCGGCCATATCTTGATATACTTTATCATTTATGATATGATCGGTTTCTACAACTATATCTCTTTGTGTTTTTTGTTGCTTTGTCCAACTTTTTATTTCCTCCTCTTGAGTTTCTAATCGATAATCATATTCTCCTTTAGGAGACATTAGTTTTGATAAAATTGGAGCTGTTTCTATGGCTAAGAATAATAAGAAAATAAAAAAGGATGGCAACCACGGTAATTTGTCTAATGCATTAATCCTTGCCATTAAACCATCAAAGTTATCTATGATAGGTTGAGAGGTACTAAGCTGTTCTTCAAATCGCTCAGTTAATGCCAATTTCTCTTTTTCTAATAATGCTATTTTTTCTGTATTTATTTTTTTTAAAGCCATTAATTCTGCTTGTGCAGCATCGTGTTTTTCTCTTTTTTCTTTATATACTGGTCCTTTTCCTAACTTTTTTGTTCCAGATGTTCCTTCAGCTTCTGCGATATAAGTTAGGTATAGTGCATTAACTTCGGTTTCTTTTTCCTGAATTTCTTTTTTAAGATTTGAAATCCCACTATCTATGGTAGTAAGTTCTGGTGAATATTGCGTTGCTATTTGTTCTTTATTCGCTAATGTATAATCGTTCTTCTCTTCTAATAAGACTCTATCGATCTCTTTTTCAAATATTTTTAACTCAAGTGGTTTAGAAATTACAATTGCTATAATTACTGCTAAAACCAATCTTGGTAATGCTTGCAATACCTCTTTATATCGCTGATCTTTTTTCTTTATCGTTGCTACTATAAAACGATCTAAGTTAAAAATCAATAATCCCCAAATAAGTCCGAAAAAAATTGCCGTATAATAATTATCAAATACTGTATATAGCGCATATGATGCTGCTATAGTTGCCATCATAGCAGTAAAGAATATAGTTCCTCCTATTCCTGCATATTTATTTTGTTCTCCATTTGAGCTTTGAGCAATAAGTTCTTTATCTGCTCCAGAGCATAATATAAAAAATCGTTTAAGCATGTTCTCCCTTGTTTTTATTCCCTTTAGTATTTATAAAACGTAAGCTTTTCTTTTTTGTTACATTATTTTTTTCTCTTTAAGAAACACTATTACTTTTTATTCTCTACATGAAATTCAAAAACCTATAACAAACATTTGTCTATTATAGGTTTTCTTTTTGTACTATATTTTATCGTTGCTAATTAATGCTTATTTTTCATTTGTTCTTCTATCTCTTTCATCATTTTTTCGGCTTCCTTTTCTGCTTTTCTTTCTACTCTACGTGCCTTCTTTTCCATTTTCTTCATAGTTCTTTTCATTTCTTTCATTCGTTCTTTTTGCAACGCTTCTCTTTCTTTTTCATATTTTCTATGTATACGCTCTCGATCTTCTCGCATTTCTTCTCTCACTTTTCTCATCACCTCACGTTGTTTTTCCATTTCTTCTCTAGCAATCATTCTGGCTCTTTCTGCTTGTTCGTGAGCTTTTACTCGATGTGCCCTAGTTCTTTCTGCTTGCTCATGTGCTCTTATTTGGTGTTCTCTCGCTCTTTCAACAGCTATTTCTCTCCTTTCTTCTGCTCTTACTCTTGCAACTTCTGCTCTCTCTAGTGCTCTCCTAGCACTTTCTTCAGCCTTAACTTGAGCTCTTTCTGCTATAATTCTCGCTTGTTCTTCAGTGATATGAAGTCTTTCTTTTACCAGCATAGCTTCTTCTACTGCTCTATGAGCTGCTGCTTCTGCATCTGCAATAGCTTCTTCAATTAGTTCTTCTTCGATTTCTACTATCTCATAATGTTCTTCGATAGGTGCTATATCTTCTACAATTTCTACTTCTTCTACAGTTTCTATAGCAGCTTCTTCTGGTGCTTCATGACGATGTTCTTTGTGTAATCGAGTTTCTTTTACATGAATTTCTTCTCCATCTCTTACTACTCTTACCTTTCCTGTAAGTACATCTCTTAAAGTAGGCGCTGGAGGTGGTGGCGGTGCAAGATCTCCTTTAAGATCTTGAGCTGGAACTGGTGGCGGCGGTGGTGGTGTATCTGGTAAACTTGCAACTTGTGCAGTACTTAAATCATTATATTGTAATAATTCTACATTAGCTTTTTTAAGGTATGTCGCTACTGTTTTTTCTGCTTTTTTATGATCTATACCATTTTCGCCATAGACTATAGCTTTTACATTTTTTATTCCTTTTTTTCTATATACTTCAGCTTCTTTTTTAAGCAGCTTTGTAATATTTCCTTTGGCTAATTTTCCATTAATAAAGATTTCTTTTTCTCCTTTAACATAGATCATAATTTGATGTGCTCTTTTTTCTTGATCTAGTTCTTCTATTGCTATATTTTCTTTTAAGAAAACGAATTCTTCTTTGGCTTCTATACCATGATTAAACGCTAATGCGCTAAAGCCAATCACTGGTATTAACATTGCTAATTTTATAGCAGTGCGTTTTTTTGAAAAGTGTGTTGTCATCATATATAAACGTTTTTTTGTTAATGAATAATTAACTGCACTCGATAATGCTGTATAATTAAAATCTTGTGGATATTCTATAAGTAATTTTTGATATTTCTTTACTTCTATTTTTTGTGCTAAAACTTCTTGATCTGCGAGAAATTCATGATTGAGTTTTACCGCTTTTTTCATCAAGTACCAAAGAGGATTAAACCAGAATATAATTTGTAATAATTCAAGTAATACGATATCTAATGTATGTTTTTGTTTTACATGTGCTTGCTCATGCAATAGGACTTCTTCTGGTATTTGTTGGGTTTTATATGCCTTTTTGGGTATAAAAATGTAATTCCAAAATGAGTGCGGTACTATTGGTTTTGATAACAATACTCTTGTATGTGAAGGTTTAATTTCCTTCTCATTAGCATCAACTTCATTTTTTATTCGCCTTAAATTCAACAGAAAACGAAATAAAAACACGACCACTCCTATTCCATAAATACCCCATAATATATAGTGCCAATATGGTGTTTCATTTATTACTGTTTGTGTTATTAAAGGGTTATCTTGTGTTATTTGCTGACTTACCTCTTGTGCTGTTACTGGAATCTCTACTATTTTTGTATATGTTAAAGTTATAAGAGGTATTATTCCTGCAAAAATCAAACTTCCTAGTAAGTAAAACCTTTTGATTTTATGCATGTTTTCTTTTTCTAGAAATAGCTTATAGAATCCTAAAAATACAGCTATGCATATTGTTGATTTTATGAGATATGGTATCATTTCTTTTTCTTTTGAAGTTCTTGATCTACAATAGCTCTTAATTCTTCTAACTCTATCTCTGTTAAATTTGTTTCTGATGTAAAAAATGAAGCAAATTGTGACGCAGAATTATTAAAGAAGTTCTTAATCAATCCGTTTACATGTTTTGAAAAATAATCTGTCTTTTTAACTAACGGATAGTATTCTCTCGATTTACCATAAACATTGTATGCGATAAATCCTTTATCTGCCATTCTTTTTAACAATGTGGCTATGGTAGTCGTTGCGGGTTTAGGCTCTGGATAAGCTTCTAATAGATCTTTCATAAAGGCTTTCTCTTGTCTCCAGAGGTATTTCATCAACTGTTCTTCGGCTTTTGATAATTGCATAGTATTCTACATTTGTAAATCTTACTCTACAAATATAGAACAAAACTTTTTAATTCTACAAATGTAGAGTTGTTTTTTTTCTATAAAAAAAGTGCCACTCTTACGGAATAGCGCTAAATATCAACATCTTGAGATCTTATTTCTCTAGATCTCTCTAACTCTTACTTTTTTCTTTTTAAGTCTATTATTATCAACTTTTTGTAATAATTGAGATATTTCTGTCGTTTTCACAGCTACAAAAGCGCAGTCTTTTTTAAGTTCTATAATGCCTAAACTCTCATTATCTAATCCTCCTTGTTTACAAAATAATCCAGCTATATCTCCTTTTGATATTTTGTCTTTTCTACCTCCTGATATAAAAAGAGTTTTCCATGGTGATGGGTTTAATGGTTTATTTTCTTGTGGTTCTATAATTTCTGCTGATGTAATAAACTCTGGTGCATTTTCATTTTCCCACTGTAATACATAAGCTGTTCCTGATTTATGCATTCTAGCTGTGCGTCCATTACGATGAGTAAATTCTTCTTTATGTATGGGTAATTGATAATGGATAATAAATTGCAATTCTGGTATGTCTATTCCTCTTGCCGCAAGATCTGTTGCTAAAAGAATTTGATATGTTCCGTTTCTAAATTTAATCAGTGCTCGTTCTCTATCTTTTTGTTCTATACCTCCATAAAAACATCCATGATCAATCCCTATTGATTTTAAATACGTACTTACATATTGAATCGTATTCTTAAAATTGCAAAAAATTATTCCGGGCTTATTTCCTATATGATACAGTGTGTTCTTTAAGGCTTCTAATTTATCTTTCTCTGAAGCTATAACTGTTTTTATGGTTAAATTTTCATTTTTATCTCCTAAATAATTTACTTCTTGAGTCTCAGTTATTCCTAAAAAACTTGGAATTTCAACTCCCTGAGTTGCCGAAGTCAAGACTTTTTTATTTATAGCAGGTAATGCTTGAACAATTTCTTTCATTTCTTTTTCAAAACCTACCTCTAAGGATTTATCAAATTCGTCAAGTACCAAAATCTTTACTGCACTCATATCCATTGTCTCTCTACGCATGTGGTCTGCTATACGTCCTGGTGTTCCTATCAAAAGCGCTGGAGGATGTTTTATATCTTCTTTATCTTTCGCAAAAGCTCGCCCACCATATACTGTATTAATCTTAAAACCTGTCCCCATCTCTCTTGCGACTTGTTCTATTTGTATCGCCAATTCTCTTGACGGAACAATAATCATAGCTTGCACTTGTATAAGGTCTTGTTCTAATTGCGCTAATATAGGTAACAAAAAGGCTAACGTTTTTCCTGTTCCTGTAGGTGATAATACTACAGTTTCTGGATACGCATGAATGGCATGTTGCACTTCTTCTTGCATAGGATTAAGACGTTCTATCTTTAATTTTTCTAGTATAGCTTTCTGATTCTTGATATTCTTTGTCATGAGGCAAAGATAATTCTTATTATAATGCGTTAATGTTATTTAAAAGATTTAGCTTTTTGATATTTTTGCACCTCTATACTGCTATTATTTATGTCAAAATCTTCTTTTCATCATAAGAATCTACATCAATCTGGATATGATCTAGAATTATTATGCACCCAATATCCTCCTTTGCATAAGTTTGTTTTTGTTAACCAATATGGGACAACTACAATTGATTTTGCAAACCCAAAAGCAGTTAAAAAGCTTAATAGGGCACTTTTATTTACCTATTATAATCTCAATTTTTGGGATTTTCCAGATGTTCACCTCTGCCCCCCTATCCCTAGTAGAGTTGATTATATTCATCATCTTGCGGATTTAATTAAAAAAACTCAGTCTTCGCAAACACCTCATCTTTTGGATATAGGTACTGGAGCTAGTTGTATTTATCCTCTATTAGGTAATGCTTCTTATCAATGGAATTTTACCGCTACAGATGTTGATAAAGCTTCTTTGACTCATGCAAAAAAGATTATAAAAAAGAATTCACTTCAATCCAATATTTCTTTACGACACCAAAACAATATATCACAGATTTTTAACGGCATCATTACTCCTTCTGATCGTTTTATGGCTACCTTATGTAATCCCCCTTTTTACGGTTCTGCCAAAGAAGCACAACAGGCCAATGACAGAAAACAACAAGGTTTAAAAAAAGTTACTGGGAATCGCAATTTTTCTGGTACGTCTAATGAATTATGGTATAAAGGTGGTGAAAAAGCTTTTTTACATACTTATTTATATGAGAGTTCTCTATATAAGACCAATTGTTTCTGGTTTACTATTCTTGTTTCTAAAAAAGAAAACTTAAAAAGTATGTATACTTCACTTAAAAAACTAGGTGCTACTCAAGTTCATACTATAACTATGCATCAAGGTAATAAGGTTACTCGTTTTGTGGCGTGGACATTCTTAACTCCTGCGCAACAAAAACAATGGAAATAATTTGGTTTTCAATATACTTTTCTGATATAATCAAGCATATTCCTTATCTCATCTGCAGACAATTCTTTATATTGATGTTCGGCTAAGTTCCGATTATATTCCTCATTAATTGTTACAGTAACTGGATCCTTAATTTGTAATAGAGAATCTTCTTGTCTAGTAAACGTTATAATAAAATCTACTGGATATCTTTCTAATATATCTTCAAAATGGCCATCCTTTTTAAACATTTTATGGCACATCGAGCAGTTTTCTTCATAAACTTCTTTTCCCTCTTGTTCTTCTTTTGTTAAGATTATAGGTTTCTTTACTACTATAGGAACTACATATTCTTCTGTTTTTTTTACGTTTTGCTTATTTTTATTAAGCATATATAACGTAATCCCTAATACACTTATAAGGAATAATAGAACACTATTGATGACTGTGGTAATTCCTTTCATCCTATTTTACTTCCCTCGTATTCTACTTAGTGTTTCTTGAGACATTCCTAACATAGAAGCTATATGTCCTAAATTGGCTCTTAATGTGACATCTGGAAAAAACTCTAATAATAGATCATATTTTTCTTTGGCTGTCATAAAATAATAGCCTTTATAATAATCATCAATAAGCGCCATTTGTTCTTCTAGAATAATCCTTCCAAAACGTTCTAATTCTGGATATTCTTGATACAATTCTTGCCATTGATCATAGGTTAATGACAAGACATTAGTTTGATCTTCTATAACTTCAAGATATTCTGATGAAGGTTTACGTAAAATATAACTATGCCATGAAGTTACCATTGTATGTTCTGGATAAATCCAATTGGTTATATCTTTTCCATTTTTATAATAAAAGGTACGCATGGTTCCTGAAGTGATATAATATAGTCGCTTACAGGTTTTCCCTATTTCTAGAATTTGATCACCCTTATCAAATTGCTCTTCTTTTATTAATGCAATCAAAGCTTGTTCTGCTTCTTGAGAAAGTGCTATATAGTGTTTTACGTAATTTATAAATGAATTCAAATGATGTTAGTTTCTTGTTAAGTTCTATCTATATTTTAAAGATATAAAAATCTCTTTGACGTCTATACCTCATCTTAACAAAATTCTTTTTATTTCTTTATTAAGAATTCATTCTATCTATCATAAGGTATAGTGCATCGATACGTTGATCATTAATTCTTCTATTATATTTTAAAAACTTTTGGATACTACCTTCTGCCACGCCTATTTCTCTATCAATAGCGTGAGTATTAATAATATCTCTATGCCTATGCAGCCAATTTTCTACTTTTTCTCTTCTTTCATTTGTTGTTTTAAATTTCATTTACTCTTCGTACTCTTTTAATAATTAGACATCTGTACTCATGTTACTTGATTGGATATAGTAAAAGCGTCTTGCTTTGTTGATAAGAATAAGTGCTTCTTTTTTTGGAAACTTTTTTTGATATAATTTTTGAATCCAATTATTCAACATTGTTTCATATCGCATATTATTAGCAACTCCTTTTGTAAAGCTATGCCAATCAATGTTTAATCCATTAATAACTTCTCTAGTAAATTTTTCCTTGTTTGTGCTATTTTCCTCATTCGTAGCCATAAGATTATGTTCAGCTTATTAGAGAAGATCCTCTTAGTTATCTTTAATGATTTTTAATATGATCTTCCATTAATTTATTTGCCAATTCTATAATCTCCCTTGTATTCTTTGTTTTCCTTTCTGGGTATTTGTTTCTCAATACATCTCTTACGTATGTTTTTGACAGGTTTAACTTTTGAGCAATCAATGACCCTATTCCATAGAAATAATCTTCCTTTATTTGTTTCGTTTCAGCTGGTAGCTCCTTGCTTTTTATTTGTTTACTCATAAAAAAAGCATTTACTTTGTTTGTGTACTCAAAAACAAATATAAACATTTTTATTTATTATAAACAAATCTATTTATAAAAATAATGACAGGTGAGTTTCTTAAAGAAAAAATTAAAAGCACAGGTTTTCAACAAGTAGAAGTCGCTTCTAGGTTAGGAATCACTCCTCAAAGCCTTGAAAGTAAACTTAAATCCAAGGATATTAAAGTTAGCTTTCTACTTGAGGTCGCTCGTGCTTTAAACAAAAACATTTATTTTTTTCTTGATGAACTTCAACAACAATACTATATAAAAGACTATAATAACTCTTCTGATAATAGTATGACATCTGATCCTGTTATCCCTGATACTCCTGTGAGTGAAATGGTATCTGAGGAACTTGTTAAAAAGTTAGATCTTGCAGAAAATCACATACAAGTAGTCACTCAAGCCCAAACTCGTACGCTACTTAATCAAGATGAGATATTAGAAAAGCTTGACCAAATTCTACTAGCAACTCAAAAAAAATAGCTTTAATTTTTGTCAATTTTTCCCTACTTCTTCCTCTTTATCAATTCATTTTATTTGCTTACTGCTTAAAAATGTTTTTTCTTTGTTTGCGTACTCAAAAACAAATAGCACCACAAATCTCATTATTATTCATAAAATATCAATCCCATGACCGGCGAGTTCCTTAAAGAAAAAATCAAAAGTTCGGGCTTTCAACAAGTAGAGGTAGCTGCCAAACTTGGTATTTCTCCTCAAAGCTTAGAGAGTAAACTTAAATCTAAAGACATCAAGGTTAGTTTTCTCTTAAAGGTAGCCAAAGCTATCAATCAAAGTATTTATTATTTCCTAGATGAACTTGATAATGATTTTTTTATCAAAAATTATTTAAATCCTGATGAGGATACTTCTAAAGCTTCAAAAGCTGTTACTTCTGATATTTTAGGTATGGTTTCTGAAGAAATCTTTAAAAAATTAAATTCTACAGAAGACTATATTCAAGTAATTACTGAAGCTCAAACTAGATCTCTTGTTAATCAGGATACTATTCTAGATTTATTACAACAACTTATTACCTCTCAAAAAAAATCTTCTGAAGAAAATTAATATACTGCATTTACTATATAGAAATTAAATTTCTTTAGTAAATGCTCTTGTTTTTCATTCTTCTTCTTGAGCTATTTTTACATCATTTAATATTGTTTCAATTATTACTTTGGACTCTTTTAATATTTCTTCTCTTATAATTTTTCGTTCTTCTGGGGTTAATTCTTTTCTAAAATCATTTAATAAAATGGCTTCTTTTAAACTCTTTATTCCCATAACTTTATCCGTTTTTTTATTGCTATCTTGTCTTCTCCCTACACTTACAAAACAAACAATTTCAATTATAAAATAAACTGTTTTGTTTACAACTAGCAATATCTAAAGTTTTATTTGATTTTCTTTATGGTTTTACCGTAATATTATTACGGTTGTGTGTTAAAATATTTAATCCCTTATCTTGACTATCTGGCATAGTTAACTCATTTGTCAAAAAAGTATTAACTTAAGGGGAAAGATTGCGAATTATAAAATGAGGTCAATCTTAATTATTACAGTTTATTTTAATTTCCTCATTTTATTATTAAACCTTAAAAAACTCAAATAGATGAAAAACACAATGATTATCCTTTATGATCGGGCGCTACAAAATTTAAGTAATGAAATAACTCTTTTTCCTAATGATGAATCTCTATGGGTTATAAAAGCAGATGTTACTAATTCTGCAGGAACATTATGTCTCCATCTTGTAGGTAATCTAAATCATTTTATTGGAGCTGTATTAGGTAAGACTGGATATATTAGACAGCGAGACCTTGAATTTTCTACTCGCAATCTTTCTAAAGAAGAACTTTTACGTCTGGTAAATGAGACACATTCTATAGTACATACTACCCTTAATAATCTTATCGAGAGTGAATTTTTATCTGATTATCCTCTTGAATCACCTTCGGCGTCTAATCCTGGTATTGTGTCTAATGCCTTTATGTTATCTCATTTATTGGCTCATCTCAATTATCACTTAGGGCAAATAAATTATTACCGTAGACTATCAAGTTTAATGTAGTAACTAGATTAATTATGATCTAGGTTTTGCTATACCTCTATCATACATTACTATACTTCCTGCTACAGCTACATTGAGACTTAATGTAGATTGAAATTTAATAAGATGATG
Organism: Aquimarina rhabdastrellae; assembly: GCA_947387485.1. GTDB lineage: Bacteria > Bacteroidota > Bacteroidia > Flavobacteriales > Flavobacteriaceae > Aquimarina. Next base: position 15,467 of record CANDNT010000015.1, on the reverse strand, counting down.
TGATTTTTCTATTGCTTTTTTAGAAAGTCCGTGATCTTCTGCGCCTAATAAATAAACACATCTTCGTGGATGATGAAATGTTTCTAACGGTACTGCATCCTCTGTTAATTCTACTCCTACTAACATAGCTCCTTTGGGTAGGTGTTCATAGAAGTCTTCAAAAGTGGCATAATGAAAATACGGCATTGCTCCTACAGCTTTATGTGTATCACATGCTTGTTTTGCATATCTATTTCCTATCGTAAAAATAAAGCTAGCTCCCATATTTTGAGCTGATCTCCACAATACTCCCAAGTTTTCTGGGGTTTTACCATTTTGTATTCCTATACCAAAAAAACCTTGTTCTAGCGTATCTACTAATGACATTATCTTTTCTTTATGATCCACCTCACAAACATATTAATTTATTTAGTATGGATCATACTAGTTGTTGTAAACTTTTTAATCTAAAAACTTTCTGGATTAGATTTAACTTCTAGATGTTTTTTAAGTTTTCTTTCTCCTCTTATAGGCATAAAATCCGTACGTAATGGCGCTATTTGTTTAAAGATATAAATATCATCTCCTCCTTTACCTCCTTTACGGTTACTAGAAAAATATCCCATTTTATCTTCTTCGTTTATGATAAATGTAAAGTCATCTTCTGAGCTATTAATAGGTTTACCTAAATTATATGGCATTAAATCTCCTTTTTGATTTGGTGCGATCATAAATACATCTAATCCTCCTAATCCTTCATGTCCATCACTTGCAAAAAACAATCTCCCTTTATCACTTATAAACGGAAATGTTTCTCTTCCTTTAGAGTTTACTTTATCTCCTAAGTTCATTGGTTCTCCATAACTTCCGTCTTCATATATCGCTACTCTATAAAGATCTGATTGGCCAAATCCTCCAGGCATATCGCTAGCAAAATAAAGGTATTTTCCATCTTTTGATAAGGATGGATGTGATATAGAATATTCGTCACTATTGAATGGCAATTCTTCTATATTCTTCCATCGTTTCCCATCAAAAGTTGCTTTGTATATTTTTAATAAGATCGTTCCTTTTTTATTTTCTTGTACTCTTCTTTTGGTATAATTATTTCTTGTAAAATATACTGTGTTTCCATCTTTTGAAAAGGTAGTCGAAGATTCATGTAGTTTTGTATTTATTCTTCCTTTAAGAGGTACAATTTTTCCTGTTGTATCTGCTTTATACAAATCTAAAAATGGTTCTTCATTCCATTGATGGATATAATTAAACCCTCCTCCTTTTTTTCTTGAAGAGGCAAATACTATTTCTCCTTTGTAAAAACTAGGTGCATATTCTGAGTAAATCGAATTAATAGACAATGTATCTATTGTAAATTTTCCTGATCGTGCATTTATATTATTTAAATATGTTTCGGTTTTTTGTAATTGAGATATAGCATCTTTCTTTTGTTGTATATCTTCTACAATTTCATCTGCTTCTTGATATTCCCCTAATCCTTTTAAACTCAATACATATTTAAACAGGTATTCTGAAGTAACTTTTGTTTTATATGTATCTATCATTTTTTTATACCAATATGCGGCTTCTTTAAATGCTGCATTTTGATAGTATGTATCCCCTATTCGCTGATAAATTTCTATAGAATGAACCCCATCTTTGATCAATTTTTTATAGATCTTTCTTGCTTTTATATATGCTAAAGATTCAAATGCTTCGTTTGCTTTCTTTAATTGTTGTTGCTGAGCATATCCTATACTCACCAGCAAAACTAGTATTATTGTATACACATACCGTTTAAAATTCATTGTTTACGTCTTTGTCAATGAATATAACCTCTATGCTTTCCTGCTCTTAATCTTGGGGAATCAAAAGCAATACTTTATCCTAATAAAGATCCCCTAAATCTTTATTACTATATAGCATTAAATTTTATACTCTTTATTTAATCTCCAAATTATAACTTACTGAATTCTAAGTCGATCATTTTTTAAATTACTTGCAAAAAGTATATGTTAAAACGTTTTTTTTATGCTAACACTCACTTTTATATAAACTTAAGAGCGGCTATTGTTTACACAATAGCCGCTCTTTTATTCATTTTATTTACTTAAAATTATTCCATTACAAATCGCTTAATCACACTTTGTTCTTGGTTTTGTATTTTAAGTATATACATTCCTGATTGTAGTTCGTTTACTTGAATAAGGTTATTCTCTACCTTACCTTTTTGCACAGTTTGTCCTACAAGGTTTACTACTTCATAAGAAGTATTTGCAGCTCCATTTAAGATACTAATATGAAGTGTTTCTCCTTTTTTAACAGGGTTAGGATATAATCTTATTTGAAGATCTTCTCCTAAACTTGCTACTTCTTCTACACCTCCAAATGAGCTTGCCAATGCAGAAGTACCACATTGTCCTAATATAGTCCATCCAGTATTTGTTCTTTCATATAGCGTACCATTATATGTTACACGATCTCCTGGTAAGTAGCTTGTTGATCCACTATAAGGATCTACTCCATCACATATATCTGTAGATTCTACAACATTACTATCTGCTATTCTTAAATCATCAATAGTAATATCTCCTTGCCAACTTGATCCTGTTACTACATTTAAGCGCAGTTGTACAGAATTTCCTACATAAGCTGCCAAATCAATATCTGCTGTGTTCCAGTTTGATCCTTGAGATCCCGAAAGACTAAAGATTGATGTCCAAGATGATCCATTATTAGTACTTGCTTCGACATTTAATGTCCCTACTGCATTACCTAACATATGATATTGGAAACTTAAACTAGCAGCACTCATCGCTGTAAGATCAAAACATGGCGAGTTTAAAATCGCTTGTTTATTAGGATATCCTGTTCCGTTTCCTGATGCTTCTACATAGATATATGAATTACCTTCTGCAGCACTGCTTGGTCCTGTTCCACTAGAAGGTGTTCCATTTGCGTCTATTGTCCAATCTAAATCATCTCCTGATCCTTGAGTCCATAATCCTAGTGTATTTTCAAATCCTTGAGCATAAGGATAACTTGATACTCCTCCAGAACAACCAGACGGTGCTCCTCCTTCTGTTATACTTAAATCATCTATAGTGATGTCTCCTTGCCAGCTTGATCCTGTCAATACATTTAATCTCAATTGTACACTTGCGTTACCTACATAAGCTCCTAAGCTAACATTGGCAGTATTCCAATCTGCACCTTGATCTCCAGAAATATTAAAGATTGATGTCCATGCTCCATCATTATCTGTTCTTGCTTCTACAGCTAATGTTCCTACAGCATTACCTTGCATATGATATTGGAAACCAAGACTTGCTGAAGATACATTACTTAAATCTAGACATGGTGAGTTTAAAATTGCACGTTTATTAGGGTATCCTGTTCCATTTCCTGATGCTTCTACATAGATATATGAATTACCTTCTGCAGCACTGCTTGGTCCTGTTCCACTAGAAGGCGTACCATTTGAATCTACTGTCCAATCTAAATCATCTCCTGCTTCTTGTGTCCAATCTCCTGTAGATCCTTCAAATCCTTCATTATATGGGAAGCTTGCTACCGTATTAGTACAACCTCCATTATTGTTACATCCATTCACAAATGAAACTGTTTGATCACTATTTGTATTTGATCCTCCGTTGTTATTTTCGTTTGCACCTAAACCTACTCCTCTTGCAGAGAATACACTCCAGATTAAACAGTTGTATTGTCCATTATATAAGTCTTGATCTGCTTGAAGAATACCATCTCTTCCTGAAACGAATCCTGGATTATTTACCGTATTCTTTAATCCTTCAATAACTAAAGCCATTGCTATGTTATTTCCTCCTGTTCCATTATAGAAATCAGAATCAAATCCTTCTTGATCTACTAATGCCCATGTTAAATCCCATAATATTGTAGCAAAAGCATATCCTACTCCATGTGGTACAGCTAATGAATTGATGTCGCTATAATCTGTTCCGTTTACCGAAGTATCTGTAGAATATGGTGTAGGACGAATTCCTCCTCCATTTGCTCCTTGTCCTAAAGCATAGCTACCAACTCCTCTAGAAGCTGTTCCTGTGTCACCAGCTTTCATCGTTAACATTAATCCAAACCAATCTGACCATCCTTCTCCCATTTGCTCTGATCCTCCTAAACCATTTGTAGAAGGTCCACCTACTAATCTAATCGAGATACCGTGACCATATTCATGTGCTATAATTACGTTATCTAAATCTCCATCTAATCTTGGATTTGCTGTTGTCCATAAGAACATTTGCATTCTTGGATTTCCTCCATCTGCTGGTGTAGAGAAATTTGCATTGTTTGTTCCTGCTCCATCTTGTGCATCTGCATTTACAGAATCACTTCCTATTCCACCATTTCCATAGTTATTTTCTTGGAAGTTTCCACTAGCTTCATTAAATCCATATTGATACCATACATCATGCATAATATTATTCCAATAGAATAAGTTTGTAGTTGCTGCATCTAAGTACGTTCCTGGTTGCTGACTAAAATCAATCGGGAAATCGAAATCTAAAGAAGTTCCTCCATCTGGAGATGATCCTGTTCCGTTATTTCCATTGATATCATCTTGCGCCCATACATTATTACCTCTTGTAATTGTGTATTCTGCTCCTGCTACACCATTTGTATCATGCCATCCATATGGAGAAGCTGTAGCATTTGCTGGATCTGTAACAATCGTTCTACTACCATGAGCAGGGCTCTCAATAGGTACTGGATATACATTATAGCTTCCTCCTCCTACTAATGCTGCTGCTGTAGGAATTGCTGGCACTTCTATAGGTTGGTTCTTAAATAGGTTAACGTTTTCTTCTTTGGCTATAGTCTCATGCTTATGATTTGCATGATCTCCACCTCCAAAATTACAGTGTAATACCCAATCTTCTGTTTCTAAAACTTTTCCTGTAGCTGCATCTACGTTTACATTCCACCAGTGTTCTCCACTTTTTTCATACAAGCTTACATTCCAAGCTAATTTTAATTCATCTCCTACTTTTTGATAAACTTTTTTTACTTCGATAGGTTCTAATGTAATTCCCGAATTTTCATAAATAAGCTTATCTCCATTCTTAGCTTTTGTTGCTACCAATCTAGGAGAGGCTAATTGATGATCTGCTACTACTTTTTGAATGGCTGCTTCTGGAGTTAACGAGGCTTTTGTTTGCGTAATTTTTGATGAAATATCATCAATAAACTTATTAATCTCCCACGTTACTTCATTATTCTTTACGGTAAGTTTATAAACCGCATCTTGTATTTCAATTCCTTGATGATATTGACTTACATATATGTGTTGAATTTCTGGATTAAGCGATGGTACTACATCTTTAATTTTCCATTCTGAGACATCTCCAGAGGTAAGTCTCGAACTTTTTTGTGTTTTGTCCAAATGATTTTGAACTACACTTCTCATGTTTTGAGCAAACATTGTCGTTCCTAAAAACATGGCTAGGAAGACCATTGTATACATTCTTTTCATATGTAAAAGTTTTGAGTTTTATGTTGTATTCAATATACAAAAAATACTGATTACCAATAAATTACACACCAAACAATATCATATTATGTTCAAAACTCATTCTTTTTACTAGAAAACCATTATTTTTTACTTTTATAAAACTTTAATTTTTTTTCTGTCATGATTTATTATTTCTATATTTCATTTTTTGCAGTATTGTTATACCATACTTATACTATTATAAAACACTACATTTTAACGATTTATTTTTTACTATTATTTTCTTCTATATCTCATTTTTTTACTACAAAACCTCTAAAAAAATGATACTATATTGTATTTCATTAACCATTTTATCACATTTTTTAACAAACTTTAACATTTTTAAATTAAAAAAGAGCAGATAAACTGCTCTTTCCTAAAGAATCCTTGCAGATTCTTTCCTCTGTTCATAATTAATCTAAAACTCTATCTTTTAATTATTTATTAATCTAAACTCTGTTCTACGGTTTACTGCATGTTCTCTTTCTGTACATGATACACCATCTGCACATCTGTTTTTTAATTGCTTTTCTCCATATCCATTAGCTACTAATCGACTATTATTGACTCCTTTTGTAATTAAATAATTAACTACAGCTTGTGCTCTTCTTTCTGAAAGTTCTTGGTTACTTGTTTTTGATCCTCTAGAATCTGTATGAGATGCAATTTCCATTTTAGTTCCTGGATTATTGGCCAATACAGGCATTAATCGAGTATCAATTAATTTTCTTGCTTGCGCTGTTAATGTTGCACTTCCTAAATTCCAATTGATCGGTAATGCCGAGTATTCTACTAGAGCACATTCTACTGCTTTCCACTCTGTCAATCCTCCTTTTTTAACTAATACCTCTTTTGATACTGTTTTATATGTTGCTGGTACAGATATTTCTTCTGTATAAGCATCTTTTACTAATACCGTTTTCTTTACAGTTGCATATTCTGCTGGAATTTCTTCTTCTACTACTCGTGCAGGTTCTTTTACTACTAGTTTTTTATAGGTAGCTTTTTTTTCGTTTATCGGATTACGTTCTGTATTTGCATCTTGTTTTAATACTCGAGTAGGAATAGAAACATATTCTGCTGGATATCCTTTATAACACCAATATCTACAATCATCTGGATTACTAGACTCACAATCTGGTGCTGGTGATCCTAATTCCCACTGTGCATATGCTGGTTTAGTCTCAACTACTTCTGATCCATTTCCTAATACTGCTGGTATTACCTTTAATGTCGATGCACTTTGCTTTTTAATATAGGTAACCGTAGTAGTTTCGTATACTGCAGGTATTACTCTTAATTTTTTTGAAGCTTCTTTTACTAATACCCTTTCTGTTACTGTTTCATATGTAGCTGGATATGTTTTTATTTTTTTATAGGCAGGTGTAACCTCTACTTGTTCTTCTTTGTTTTCGTATACATCTGGTGTTGTACAACGAATGTAACATTCTCCTGGCTTAGGATTTTGAGGTAAGTCTTGTCCTTGCATATAACTACTCATTCCTAATACAGTAGCTATTATTAATAATCTTTTCATAGTTAATGGTTTTAATGGTTAGTTAGTTTTAGTTAATTATTTCATTATGATAAATTCACTTCTACGATTTAATTGATGCTCTGCTTCACTACATTTTACTCCATCTTTACATTTATTAAGTAGTTCGTATTCTCCGTATCCTCGCCCAGTTATTCGATCTTTGGCAATACCTCCTTTTTTTATTATATATTTAATGGTACTCTGTGCTCTTCGTTCGCTTAATCTTTTATTATACCAGCGACTTGATCGGCTATCTGTATGTGATCTTACATCTATCTTAAGTTCTGGATATTGTCTTAATGCAGCTATAATTTTCTGTAGTTCTACTTCTGCATCTGCTCTGATATAATATTTATCTAAATCAAAATATATAGGTTCCAATTTCAATACCTTAAATAGGTCATCTCCTGGCCCTACTTCTTTATTAACTAAATCATCTCGTTCTAGTGCTAAAGGAACATCAAAATCATATTCAAGTATCTCGCTTGATGTCACTTGTGCTTCTGTAAAACCATAATTAATCTTACTTGCACGTACGATATATTCTTTACTACAATCTATATTGAATCTATACCTTCCTGTAGCTGTTGTTTCTATTTTTTCTAATTCTTGATTATTTTCATCTACTAAGGTGACTATAGTATTGGCTAATATTTCTCCTGAGTTTTTATCTGTGACTACCCCACTTATATATTGCTGACATTTAGTTATTAATGGTTCTGTTTGTACAAACTTATAGATATCATCACTTCCTTCTCCTCCTTTTCTATTACTTGCAAAATATCCTGTTTTTGAATCTTCATCTATAATAAATGTAAAGTCATCTTCTGGGCTATTTATTGGACGCCCTACATTAAACGGAGTTAAAAAGGTATCTTCTTCTCTTTCTGCTACAAAAACATCTAGTCCTCCTAGACCTGTATGCCCATCACTTGCAAAAAATAATTTTCCTGAAGACGTAATAAATGGAAATGTTTCTCTTCCTTCTGTATTAATTGTTTCTCCTAAGTTTTTTGGTGTTCCAAAATTTCCGTTAGGTAAAACTTCTACTACAAAAATATCTGATTGCCCTCTTGTTCCTGGCATATCACTCGCAAAGTATAACCATCTTCCATCTCTAGATAAACTAGGATGAGATACTGAATATTCATCACTATTAAATGGTAATTCTTCTATTTTTTTCCATTTGTCTCCTGAAGCTACCGCCCTATATAGTTTTAATAAAGCTGTTCCTGCTTTGTTTTCTTTTAAGACACTTTTTGTATAATTATTTCTAGTAAAATACATAGTATCTCCTGTAGCATTAAACGCAGCAGAGGATTCATGAAATTTAGTATTAATATTTCCTCTTAATCCTTCTGGTTCTTTATCTTCTCCATCAGGAGTTATCGTATATAAGTCTAAAAACGGCATTTCGTTCCATTCATGTACAATCCTCTTTGCTGTACCTCCATCTCTAGAGGATGCAAAAACAATAGCATCTTTATGAAAGCTTGGTGCATAATCTGATTGTTTTGAGTTTATATTCATTGAAGAAATATCAAATTTACCCGACTGCACATCGATAAAATGCATATAATCTCTGGTTTTCATAAAGACTTTTCCTCTATCATCAGAGTTTACAACTGCATTAAATTGCTCCATCACTTTATCTGCTTCGTTATATCTCTCTATACTCTTTAAGCATTGCGCATATCTAAAAAGGTATTCTGCTCCTACTTCATTTTCATAATCATTTATCAATTCATGATACCATTTCCCTGCTTCTTCAAAATCACTATTGAAATAATACGAGTCTCCCAGTTTTTCGTATAGAGATTGTGATTTATATCCTTTTTCGGCTACTTCTAGATATACCTTCCTAGCATCTATATATGCGTATTTTTCAAAGTTTTTATCTGCCTTGGCTAATCTTTTTTCTTGTGCTATTACTAAACAAGTAACTAAGATCATCAAGACCGTACTTATTAATCTTTTTGTTTTCATAAATCAATTTGTTTAGTATTAAAAGAATCTAGGTGTAATAATTCTATTATATGTTTTGAATAATTCGAATCGTACTAGTACTTCATAACTTCCATCATTAAAACTAGTATTACCAAGCTCTGTAGTTTCTCTATCATATGCCAAACCTATCAACATAGAATTAGATACTTGAAACCCTAACAAGCCACTAAATGCTGCATCCCATCGATATGCTCCTCCTACAATAAATCTATTATAGAACATAAAACTTGCCGATAGATCTACTTGTAATGGTGCTCCTGATACTGCTTTAACTAATACTGCTGGTTTTAGTTTTATCTCTGTACTCAAATCAAATGCATATCCTGTAATGAAATAATAATTGATTCGTTCTCTAGCAATAAAGCTCGAAGCGTTGTTTTGCCCTACAGTTGCGCTTTCGTCAAAGTGATCTGTTTCTAATAAATTAGGAGCACTTATACCTGCATAGAACTTATCTGTATGATAGTAAAATCCTATTCCTACATTAGGACTAAATTTATTTTCTATAGAGTTCTGAAAATTAGGATCATTGATATCAAACTTGGTTAATTTATCAAAGTCTACATCTAATAAATGTCCACCTGCTTTTAATCCTAAACTTAGTTTTCCTTTTCTTGATGTTCTAATCGTATATGAAAAATCAATATCAAAATAAGTTTCTTCTGTAGGTCCTATTTCATCCCTTACTATAGATACTCCTAATCCTACTTGATTTCGTTTTCCTAATGGTGTATTTCCTGATAAGGTTATTGATCGCGGTGCTCCATCTAGACCTACCCACTGACTTCTATGCAATCCTGTTATACTCATCACTCCTCTACTTCCGGCATAGGCTGGATTAATTGCTATAGTATTATACATGTACTGTGTATATTGTGCATCTTGTTGTCCATATGCCATTACCGAAAATAGACAACTCAACACGGCAACTATTTTAATTGTTTTTAATGTTTTCATAATTGGCTTTTTTTAAGTCTCACAGATGAAAAATCATCTGTGAGATTTTGTTGATGTTGTTTATCTGTTTATGTATAAGTATCCTGATCTACTTTTTCCTACTCCAGATTCGGTTTCATATTCTAAGATGTAGTAATATGTTCCTACTGGTAACATTTCGCTTTCTCGAATAGTTGTTCGTCCTTCTGAAATTCCTTCAAAATACCTAGTTCCTGCTTGTTCGTACCCTTGAGCATCAAACACTAGAACTCCCCATCTGTTATAGATTCTTAATGTATTATTAGGGAATTCTTCTAGACCTACTATTCTAAAGTTATCATTAGTTCCATCTCCATTTGGTGTTATACCATTGTAGATAACAATACCATCTTCTTCATTATTAATAATATCTGTTACTGTTTCATCTTCTCCATCTCCATCATTATCGGTATCTACATCTGTAGGATCTGTAGGATCATCTGAAACATCTGAAACATCATTTCCTCCTGGATCTTGTCCTGTTGCTGTTGCAGAGTTGCTAACACTTCCGTTAAACACATCTGTTGTTGTTAATGTGTAAATAGCTGTAAATGTTGTTTCGTCTCTCTCTCCTGGTAACAAGTCTATTGGTCCTCCGTTCATTTCTATACCTGGTAATGGATCGGTAATTATTATATTAGTAATTGCCACATTCCCTGTATTTTCTATAGTGAATGTATATTCAATAATATCTCCTGCATTAGGCAATCCATCATTATTGATATCTACATACATTCCCATTTTGGTCAACTCAAGGTTAGGTGATGCTAAGCTTGTTACTGTTGGATCATTTGTAGGATCACTGTCTGGATCTTCATCACTATCTGTAAGTTCATCTCCATCATCTGATACATCTATCACATCAACTCCATCTGGATCTTGACCTGTTACAGTAGCACTGTTTATAAATCGTTCGTTATCGATATCATCTTGTGTAATAACATAATCAACTGTAGCCGTTCCTATTTCATTAGGAGCAAGTATTGCGGGTGTTACAGCTATTCCTGTTATTCCTATTATCGGATCATCTATAGTAAGGTTATTTACAGTAAGTTCTCCTGTATTTTCTACAGTAAATGTGAATCTGATAATATCTCCTGGATTAGTACTTCCATCTCCATCTTGATCTATATATGCGCCTGTTTTGGTTAATGTTAATTCTGGAGTTGCTATAATTATAGTATCAGTAGTATCGTCTTCGGTATTACCATCACTATCATCACCATCATCACTGGTATCTGTAACTTCTGTTCCATCTGGACTATCTCCACTACTTAGCACACTATTTTGTACTCCTCCTGCATCTACATCACTCTGAGTTAACACATATGTTGCTATATATGTAGCTGTTGTTCCAACTTCTATCGTTCCTTCTACAGCTCCTGTTCCTGGATCTTGATAGGTAGGTCCTGATGTTAAAGTCAATACAGTTCCGTCATTATCTGTGAGTGTATCTGTTACATCTACATTGGTCAAGGTTACATTTCCTGTATTAGTTACTATAATTTCATAGTTAACAGTATCTCCTACTCCTAATGTCCCATCTCCATTGTCTGTGATACTACTCACTACTTTTTGACTCTCGATTCCTGGTACTCTTGTTATTTCGGTATCAGTAGTATCGTCTTCGGTATTACCATCACTATCATCACCATCATCACTGGTATCTGTAACTTCTGTTCCATCTGGACTATCTCCACTACTTAACACACTATTTTGCACTCCTCCTGCATCTACATCACTCTGAGTTAACACATACGTTGCTACATATGTAGCTGTTGTTCCAACTTCTATCGTTCCTTCTATAGCTCCTGTTCCTGGATCTTGATAGGTAAGTCCTGATGTTAAGGTTAATACATTTCCATTATTATCTAGAAGTGTATCTGTTACATCTACATTAGTCAAGGTTACATTTCCTGTATTGGTTACTGTAATTTCATAGTTAATAGTATCTCCCACTCCTAATGTTCCATCTCCATTGTCTGTGATACTACTTACTACTTTTTGACTCTCGATTCCTGGTACTCTTGTTATCTCTGTATCAGTAGTGTCATCTTCGCTATTACCATCGCTATCATCACCATCATCACTGGTATCTGTAACTGTCGTAGTTCCATCTGGTGCTGTACCTGTAACTATTACACTATTTTGAACTCCTCCTGCATCTACATCACTCTGAGTTAATACATAAGTAGCTATATACGTAGCTATTGTTCCTACTTCTACCATTCCTTCTATAGCTCCTGTTCCTGGATCTTGATAAATAGGTCCTGATGTTAAGGTTAATACATTTCCATTTGCATCTGTTAAGACATCATTCAAGTTTACATTATCTATAGTCACGTTTCCTGTATTGGTAACTGTGATTTCATAGTTAATTGTATCTCCTACTCCTAATTCTCCATCTCCTTCATCTGTAATACTACTTACTGTTTTCACTACATCTAATTCTGGATCTGGTGTTATTAAAGTATCGGTAGTATCGTCTTCGGTATTACCATCACTATCATCTCCATCGTCACTGGTATCTGTTACTGTTGTAGTACCATCTGGTGCTGTTCCGTTAGTTATCACACTATTTTGAACTCCTCTTGCATCTACATCACTCTGAGTTAACACATAAGTAGCTATATACGTAGCTATTGTTCCTACTTCTACCGTTCCTTCTACAGCTCCTGTTCCTGGATCTTGATAAGTAGGTCCTGACGTTAAGGTTAATACATTTCCATTTGCATCTATTAAGACATCATTCAAGCTTACATTATCTATAGTTACATTTCCTGTATTAGTTACTGTGATTTCATAATTGATTGTATCTCCTACTCCTAATTCTCCATCTCCTTCATCTGTAATACTACTTACTGTTTTCACTACATCTAATTCTGGATCTGGTGTTATTAAAGTATCGGTAGTATCGTCTTCGGTATTACCATCACTATCATCTCCATCGTCACTGGTATCTGTTACTGTTGTAGTACCATCTGGTGCTGTTCCGTTAGTTATCACACTATTTTGAACTCCTCTTGCATCTACATCACTCTGAGTTAACACATAAGTAGCTATATACGTAGCTATTGTTCCTACTTCTACCGTTCCTTCTACAGCTCCTGTTCCTGGATCTTGATAAGTAGGTCCTGACGTTAAGGTTAATACATTTCCATTTGCATCTATTAAGACATCATTCAAGCTTACATTATCTATAGTTACATTTCCTGTATTAGTTACTGTGATTTCATAATTGATTGTATCTCCTACTCCTAATTCTCCATCTCCTTCATCTGTAATACTACTTACTGTTTTCACTACATCTAATTCTGGATCTGGTGTTATTATAAGCTCTGTAGGATCATCTTCATTATTTCCATCAGTGTCATCGCCATCATCACTCATATCTGTTACCGCTCCTCCTGCTGGGGTTGAACCTGTTACTACTACAGTGTTATTAACACCTCCTGCATCTACATCACTTTGTGTAATAATATAGGTAGCATCATATAAAGCTGTGTCTAAAACTTCAATAGTACCTTCTATAGCACCTGTTCCTGGATCTTGATAGGTAGGTCCTGATGTTAAGGTTAATACATTTCCATTGGCATCTGTTAAAATATCATTTAAGGTTATATTATTTATTGTAACATTTCCTGTATTCGTAATTTTAATCGAATAATTAATGATATCTCCTACTCCTACTTCTCCGTCTCCATCATCTGTAATACTTGCTATTGTTTTAACAGCTTTTAATTCTGGATCTGGTACTATTACAGTCTCTGTAACATCATCTTCGGTATTACCATCACTATCATCACCATCATCACTGGTATCTGTAACTGTCGTAGTACCATCTGGTGCAGTTCCTGTTGCTATCACACTATTCTCTACTCCTCCTGCATCTACATCACTTTGAGTTAATGTATAAGTAGCTATATAAGTCGCTGTTGTCCCAACTTCTATCGTTCCCTCTACAGTACCTGTTCCTGGATCTTGATAAATAGGTCCTGACGTTAATGTTAATGGATTTCCGTTTGCATCTGTTAAGACATCATTCAAGCTTACACTACTAATTGTCACATTTCCTGTATTGGTTACTGTGATTTCATAATTGATAACATCTCCAACTCCAACAACAGCATCTCCATTATCTGTAATACTACTTACTGTTTTCACTACATCTAATTCTGGTGTTGCAGGTATTACAGTTACTGTAGGGTCATTTGTAGGATCACCATCTGTAGTTCCATCTCCATTTGCAGTCTCTACTGCTTCATCTCCTGCATCAGATACATCTGTTACAGTATCTACTCCTATAGATGAATCTCCTGTAGCTGTAGCACTATTCTCTATATATCCAGCATCTACATCTGCCTGTGTTATAGTTTGTGATACTGTCACTATTGTTGTTCCTCCTACTGCTAAATTCGCTATAGGACTACCTGTTACAATACCTCCATCTGCATTAGGATCAGTCACTTCTATATTAGTCAAAGCAACATTTCCTGTATTACGTACTTCTATATCATAGGTAATAACCTGTCCTACTTCTGTTTGAGAAGTCGTTATTGTTTTTGTAAGTTGTAATGCTACTCTATCTTCTCTCCAGTTAGGTTCTCCTCCTACTATATCTGTATCTGGGAATGGATTACCTGCTGTTTGTCCTCCATTTGTAACATCTGGATTCGCATCATCTGTATCATAATTATCATCTAATCCATCTCCATCTGCATCACTTCCTGAAGGAACCGTATCTGCAACTCCATCGTCATCGGTATCATATGCTTCAATAGCATCATCTTCTCCATCTCCATCAGAATCAGTATCTATATAATCCGGAGCTGTATCGCTATTTAAATTCGTTGCATCTGTATTCACTGGTGTTATAGGTTGCCCTGTAATCGCTCCACAAGGTATACAGTCTACATCATAGCTATCGTCCAAACCGTCTCCATCTGTATCATTTCCGCTCGGTGCTATATAACCAGTTGTACTTTGTCCTTCAATATTATCTACAATTCCGTCATCGTCTGCATCTATGTCTAAGTAGTCTACTCCTCCTGTCCCATCTGTGTTTGGTACTGCTAATGGGCTTCCGCTGGTTACTTCGCCTACGCCGCTTCCGCTATCGATATTATCTACATCATCTGATAACCCATCGCCATCTGCATCCGTAATCGCTCCTGTACCTATTACTCCGTCTCCATCTGGATCTGTCCCGCCTGCTTCGATTACATCCACGATTCCGTCATTATCACTATCTATGTCTAAGTGATTCGCTACGCCGTCTCCATCGTAATCATAGATTGATTCCACTGCATTGTTATCGTCTCCAACTCCTGCATCTCCATCGTCATCATCCAGGTATAATGGTACTCCGTCTCCGTCTGCATCTGTCGTTGGGTCTACTCCACCTGTCTCTACTGTATCTGGTATCCCGTCATTGTCATCGTC
>CANDNT010000014.1 GCA_947387485.1 Aquimarina rhabdastrellae | reverse complement strand
GGTGCATCGACTATAGAGGGACAAAACTTACAATATATCACCCCATTTGTAGGAGTTAATTACAAGAAGTGGATGTTAGGATACACATATAGTTATCAAACAAATGATATTGTAATCGATAAGAGTTACCATCAATTAACATTAGGATATGATTTCGGAAAACGAAAAGAACGTTATGATTGTAATTGTCCAGCAGTAAATTACTAGATACTATTTCTTAAACATAAAAAAGACCAGTATAATTCAAGTATTTATACTGGTCTTTTTATTTTATAAAGAATATTCTAATTTAACGAATATTGATATAAACTAGCAGCACTTCTTTTACTGGTTTCATTGCTAATATAAAGTGTATTATCATCAATAAAAGTAATGCCTTCTTTTTGAGAAAAATGTTTAAGCTTTATTTTTTGAACATCACCATCAAATAAATGATCTCCTTCAAAATTAGATAATAAGTATATTTTATTATAGGTTAATAAAGCTATTTTATCACCATTTGTATTTATAGCTGCAGCAGTAATAAAACAATCTCTAGAATCGTTACCTATACTATAAGTTGTAAGAAGTTTGGCTTTAAAACTCCCTTCTTTAGCAGGAAGCTTATAAAGTTTAGTAATACCATTAAACTTAGAACTTCTATTTTTTGTAAAAAGATAGAAATAGTCATTGTGATAAATAAAAGCTTCAATGTCAAAATTGCGTTTAGATTTTTTAGGAGGAAAATCTTTCTGATCTTCAAGGCTAAAATGAGTAGCGCTTATTTTTGATGTATCGCTAGAATTTACTTTATAAATGACTAAATCTTTACGCTTATTATCATTATTTCCAAAATCTCCTATAAAGATGTTTCCATTATGATCATAAGCTAAATCTTCCCAATCTACATTAGTAATCGATGTAGGTAATGTATTTTGATGTACAAGTTCTCCTTCGAGATTTAATTGAAATAATGTATTAGCGTTACCAGAATCATTAATAGCATATAAGGTTTTAGTCTTATGTGTATAATTGATACCTGAGATTTCATCCAAAGTTGATGGTAACGTAGCTACTTTCTGTAGTTTAGAATCTTTTTGACTTTGACAACTTATAAAAACATTAAAAGCAATAATCAAGAAAGAGAGTTTGTGCATATGATCTTATTTTTTTTGATTCCAAGCGTGAAGCATCCAACTGGTTTTTTCAAGTTCACCGATATAAGTTCCAGTAATGTCTAGAGTACCATTATCTTCGGTATCTTCGGCTAATTTGGTAACAGTATTAAGTTGATTTAATAAAATTTCGTAATCAGACAGTATCGCAGATACCATATCATGATCAACTAGATCAGAACTAGCTTCTTTGATATTAGATAGCTGTAAATAATCACTAAAATTGCTTACAGGTTGTGCTCTAAGTGTAAGAATACGTTCAGCAATCTCATCAATTTTAAGCTTAGCGTCTTCATATAACTCTTCAAATTTTTCATGTAATTGGAAGAAGTTTTGTCCTTTTACATTCCAATGAAAATTACGAAGTTTTTGATAGTGAAGGTGGTAATCTGCTAATAAAACATTAAGTGCGTCTACTGTGTTTTGGTGTGTATTCATTATAATTTTTTTTTATCAGTTATTTGATTTTTATACAAAATTATTATAGTTTATTAATGAATACCTTTAAAACTAATAATAGTTTTTTATATAGATATTGAGATAATTAATATAGCACATAATTTTTTAAAAATTATGTGCTATATCAGAACTTTTTTAGTCAAAATAACTAAAAGTTTCTCCTTCTTTAATATTTAATAAGGAATTGTAGATTAATTGTATAACGTTTTCTACATCTTCTCTGTGAACCATTTCAACTGTAGTATGCATATATCTCAATGGTAGTGAAATTAAAGCAGAAGCAACACCACCATTACTATAAGCAAAAGCATCTGTATCTGTACCTGTAAAACGACTTGAAGCCATACGTTGGAATGGAATTTCGTTCTTTTCTGCAGTTTCAATTAATAATTCACGTAGTTTATTTTGAACCGCAGGGGCATAAGAAATTACAGGGCCATCACCAATTTTTGTCTCTCCTTGAACTTTCTTTTCGATCATAGGAGTTGTGGTATCATGACAAACATCAGTAACTATAGCAACATCTGGTTTAATGGTATGAGTAATCATTTCTGCACCGCGTAAACCGATTTCTTCTTGAACAGAATTTGTAATGTATAGACCAAAAGGAAGCTTTTGATCATTTTCTTTTAATAAACGAGCTACTTCGGCAATCATAAAACCACCTATACGATTATCAAGGGCTCTACAAACAAATTTATTTTCGTTTAAAACAAAAAACTCATCTGGATAAGTAATAACACAACCTACATGAACCCCTAAAGCAAGAACTTCTTCTTTTGTAGTACAACCTACATCAATACAGATATTTTCTAAAGTAGGAGCTTGCTCTTTTCCAGATTTACGGGTATGTATAGCAGGCCATCCAAAAACACCTTTTACAATACCGTTTTTAGTATGGATATTTACACGTTTTGATGTGGCGATTTGATGATCACTACCACCATTTCTAATAACGTAAATTAAACCATTATCAGTAATATAGTTCACATACCATGAGATTTCGTCAGAATGACCTTCTATAACAACCTTATATTTTGCTTCTGGATTAATTACACCTACAGCAGTACCATAAGTATCGGTAATAAACTCATCAACATAAGGTTTAAGATAATCCATCCATATTTTTTGTCCCTCCCATTCGTATCCTGTTGGAGATGCGTTGTTTAGGTATTTTTCGAGAAAGTCTAACGACTTTTTATTTAAAATACTGTCTTTAGCCATGTTTGTTATTTTTTGACCAATTTAATAATATTCACAAAGATTTTACATTTTACAAATGGTTAATTGTTAATTTTGAAGCGATTTTAGTTACTATTAAGTATATATGCTAAAGAAAGTTGTTTACATTATAATATTCATTTTTTATAATCTAGGGTTCTGTCAAGTTGAAAAACAAAAAGACTCTATAGACCGGTATGTACAATATTATGTTATTGAAGGTGATACGATCCCTAAAGATGCTATTGGATTAGATGAAGTTATTATTTTAGGTAAACTACATTTTAAAGACAAGTATGAGCGTAGGAGATATTTGATTTTAAGAAGAAAAACACGTAAAGTATATCCGTATGCAAAATTAGCAGCTGATCGATTAACAAAATTGAACGAGCGTTTAGAAAAAATAAAGTCTAAAGGAGCAAGAAGGAGGTATATAAAACGTGTTCAAAAATATATAGAAGGAGAATTTACTGCCGAGTTAAAGAAAATGACACGAACAGAGGGGCAAATATTAGTTAAACTTGTTCATAGACAAACAGGTAAAACAATGTTTGATCTTGTAAAACAATATAGGAGTGGATGGAGTGCTTTTTGGTATAATAGCACAGCTAGCCTTTTTGATATTTCTTTAAAACGTAAATATAATCCTCTTGAAATAGAAGAAGATTATTGGATAGAAGATATTTTACAACGAAGTTTTCAATCAGACATATTAGAAGAACAAAAAACAGCTTTAGATTTTAAATATCATCAACTCACCTATAAATGGGCTGATACAACCACTAGTACAGGCGTTCGTTTTAAACAAAAATAATGTTTTATAAATCTAATTTTTATGTGAGTTCTGATTAAAAATGTTTTGGCTATTTATTAGTATTTGATGTTCTTTGTAGCATTAAATTATTATATAAATGAAAAAAAGAAATTTATCAATCAAAGTAATCTTGGCTGCATTATTTATAACAGCCTGTCAAAGTGATAATGACACTCAAGTAGAAGAAGAATTATCAACAGAAGAGATTAGAGAACAAACAATAGAAACACTTACTGCTGGAAATTCTAAAACATGGTATGTTGTAGATGCTAAATTGCATAATGGCAATGAAACATTGAATCTTACAGGAAACTATAATGTAATTGATGATGAGTTTGTATTTTCTGAAACAGATAATGATGAAATAGCATTAGTTTGGAATAGAGGATATGATATTAAAACAGATGCATCAACTGTTAAAGAGACTTTTTCTGATAGTTATATTTCCAAAAAGGAAACTATATTAACATATCAAGATGAGAATAGTACAATATTAGCCTCTAATGTAGAGGGTATAGAAATAGATGTAGTTAATACTACTACGGCTAATATTAGAATTAATACTGAATCTGGAGGATCATTAATTTTTGTTCTTAATCAAAAATTATTAGAACATTATTCCTCTCCGCCATCTTCAGAACTACATTTTACAGAAGCTTTTACTATATATGCCTCGAGCATAGGTGATCCAGGAATGAGGGGCTCATATCAAGAAAATAGTATATATATAGGAATTAGAGAAAATGAGATTAATGATCCGAATAATTATTTCTCAGAAAAAATAATAAAGCATAATTTAGATAACAATAATCAAATTGAAAGAGTCTCCAGAAGTGGTTTTAGTACAAAGCAATTACATATTATTGACGATAAATTATATGTTGTAGCTGGATTTGATGTAAATACTTATGAACTTGATATAATAGAAGAACCTATTTATGTTCCTCATAATAAGGTTTTTTCAAGATTTGGAACAGCCTATATAGATAATACTATTTATATTATAGGTGGAGATTTTAATTATAGAGAACAATCTAATAAAATTTATAAATGGGATATAGAGACTGAAACATTAATAGAATTTGCTACTTTACCTGAAAAAAGATTTGGAGCTAGAGGAACAATAATTAATAATTATTTATATGTATTTGGTGGAAGGGAAGTATTTAGTTTGAATACTCCTGAGAAAAATACAGTTTATAAAATTGATTTAAATAATCCTACGAACATAGAAACTTTCTATATGGATAGAGGTATACGTCATACGTTTGTACAACGATTAAACAATTTGATTTATGTAGCAGGACAGAGTCAAAATTATAATAATGATGGAAATATTATAAGTAGAGATTTTGTAATAGGAGTATATAATACTTTAGATAATTCGTATCGAGAATTAGAAACAGATATAGAAAATAATAGCGGATATAAAACTATTCACCAAATGAAAATACTTGATAATAAAATGTATATTCTTTATAGTGATAATGATTTATTAAGAAACAACGCAGAATTCAAAGAATGGGATATTTTAGTTAGTGACTTAAATTAATTAAAAGAAGTAATGATAAAAAAACAATGATGCCTATAAAAGGTATCATTGTTTTTTTATTACCTTAAAACTAATTTTTTAATTAATTCTTTTCCTAAGGTTTCATTGAGATTTCTTATGATTTTTTGTACACCATAGCTTAATTCTTCACGTAAAACAGAAGAACTTAACTGTACATAAAGCACATCATTTTTTAAAGCAATGTTTTGAGTATATCTCATAATAGCAGGACCCATTACTTGTTCCCAAACTTGTTGTACTTGAACCTTATCAAGTCCTTTTTGTAAATTATTATCAGCGACAAAAGTTTTTAATAAATCGCTTAAAGAAAGGTTGTTATTTTCACGTCTAGCCATTAGAGTTCGATTTTTTGATAAGGTCTATAATGATAAATGTTTCCAGTTTGATTTTTTACTATTAATACTGTTTTACTAGCATTTAAAACAGTTTCTTTCCATGAAGCTTGAGGAGTTTTATAATACATATATAAACTATCATTTTCTATTTTAAATGTAAAATGTTCGCTATCATTTGTAGAAATAAATGTACCATCAAGTTTAGGCTGTAATTTTTTACGAATACCAATGCTATCCTTTACTTCAAAAAAATCTATAATAGGGTTGAATTTATACGCTTTTTTTGAACCATCTCCCATAACTACATGATCAATTTCCCAATAACCTTCAAAAAAAGGTATGAATGTTTCAGGTTTAGGACTAGTACAATTAGCAAAAGATAAACATATAAAAAGTAAAAATAAACTTCTGTAAAGCATAAGCGTGTTAGGTTGCATATTCAAGATGCAAATTTCGGATTAAAAAAGTTTAAAAAAAAGAAGAACTTTAGAGTTTAATAATTTTGTATGATTGAGAAATCTTTTTAACAACACTTTCTGTTCGATCAGCATGAGTATCACTAATAAATAATTGACCAAAATTTTTATCATCTACGAGTTTGATGATATGTTCTACACGTTTTTCGTCAAGTTTATCAAAAATATCATCCAAAAGTAAAATTGGATGAACCTGATTCTGTTCTTTGATAAAATCAAATTGTGCAAGTTTTAAAGCAATCAAGAAAGATTTTTGTTGCCCTTGACTTCCAAATTTTTTGATAGGGAAACCATCAATTTCAAAACTTAAATCATCTTTGTGTATACCTACACTAGTATATTGTAATACGCGATCCTTTTGTAAGCTTTCTTCGAGAAGAGTTGTTAAAGAAGTATCCGTTAGTTTACTTTGATAACGTAAAGATACTTTTTCTCTACCAGAACTAATTGCTTCATATCGAGCTATAAAAATAGGAATGAAAATATCTAAAAAAGCTTTGCGTTTTTGATGAATTACAGTTCCATAGTCCTCCATTTGCTGATTGTAAATCTCTAATGTAGTAGGATCAAAAGTACTATTAGCTGCAAAATATTTAAGTAAAGAATTACGCTGTGTAACAACCTTTGTGTAGTTTAAAAGAGCAGATAAATAGGAAGCATCACTTTGAGAAATTACACCGTCAATAAACTTGCGGCGCATACTACTTCCTTCGGTAATTAAATCACGATCTGCAGGAGAAATAATAACTAGAGGTAAAAAACCTATATGTTCACTAAAAGTATCATAAGCTTTCCCATTACGTTTAATAACTTTTTTCTGTCCTTTTTTAGCACTGATAATTACTTTTTCTTCACGTTCGAGTTTATCATATAAACCATCAATTACAAAAAAATCGGCATTATGATTAATATTTTGACTAGTGATAGGGTTAAAATAGCTTTTGCCAAAAGATAAATGGTATATAGCATCTAAGACATTGGTTTTACCTACACCGTTATGACCTACAAAACAATTGATTTTGTGATCAAAGTCTACACTAAAAGACTCAAAATTCTTATAGTTGATTAATGAAAGCTTTTTTAAAATCATAAAATAAAATCCCCTCTGGTACCGTTCTTTTTTATAAGAAGTCTATATTTGAAAGTGCAAATTATTGAAAAATAACAAATATTTTATCTTTCAGATTTCAATAAAAATTTTATTTTTGCGCACCATCACATTAAATTCAATTTATGGCAACTTATAAGAAAAGAGGATATAAACCTAAAAAGAAAGCAGAAATTATAGAGGATGTTGTTGAAGATATCGCAGTAGAAGATTCAACAACTGCAGAGGTATTTGACAAGCTAGATGAAGGTGCATCAAAAACTGAAGAGTGGGTTGCTGCTAATCAGAAATATATCTTTATTGTAATAGGAATTATAGTAGTGGCAGTTATGGGATACTTAGGATTCCAGAAATTTATCCAAGAGCCTAAAGAGATAGATGCTACTAAT
This sequence comes from Aquimarina rhabdastrellae, assembly GCA_947387485.1. Lineage (GTDB taxonomy): Bacteria > Bacteroidota > Bacteroidia > Flavobacteriales > Flavobacteriaceae > Aquimarina. The sequence goes on along the minus strand of CANDNT010000014.1, from coordinate 83,566 downwards.
GAAATGTTCCAAGCTCAAGAGTATTTTGACAATGCGTTGAATGGAAATGAAAAGGTAAGTGATTCTTTATACAACCTTGCATTAACAGGAGGTAATGGTAAATATGGTTTCTTAGAAATTATAGAAAATTACGGAGGTACAAAAGCGGCTAATTTAGCTGAGTACTATGCAGGTTTTGCGTATTTAAATACAAATAAATACCAAGAGGCAATTGCTCATTTAGAGAAATTTAATGGTGGTGATGAAATATTAGGACCTTTAGCAGCTGGAGGAATTGGTGATGCTTTTGCTCAATTAAACCAGATGGAAGATGCTTTAAAGTATTATGAAAAGGCAGCTACTAGCCAAACAAATGAATTTACTACACCTAAATTTTTACTAAAAGCTGGAGTAACTGCTATCAGTTTAGGTAAAGCTGATGTGGCGATTAAATATTTAGAGCGTATTAAAGAAGAATACTCTAAAACAACTGAAGCTAACCAAGCAGATGTATATTTAGGACAAGCTAAAGCAATGAAATAATAGATAGCAATATATGGCTACAGAAAATAAAAATTTATCACAATACGATAAAGCTACAATCCCAAATGCGAAAGACTTTCGATTTGGGATTGTTGTTTCAGAATGGAATGAAGAAATAACAGAAGGGCTTTTTCAAGGAGCTTTTGATGCCTTAATTGATTGCGGAACATTAAAAGAGAATATTGTAAGATGGAATGTTCCTGGGAGTTTCGAATTAATTTATGGATGTAAAAAAATGCAACAAAGTTATGACATGCTAGATGTTGTAATCGCAATAGGAAATGTCATTCAAGGAGAAACCAAACATTTTGATTTTGTATGCGAAGGTGTTACTCAAGGAATCAAAGACTTAAATATACAAAGTGATATTCCTGTAATTTTTTGTGTATTAACCGATAATAACAGACAACAATCTATTGATCGATCTGGAGGTAAACACGGAAATAAAGGAACAGAAGCAGCTATTGCAGCTATAAAAATGGCGCAACTACGCAAAGACGCTAAGTTTTAAATAGTAGAACTAAGCAAAAAAGTCATAATATACAATTACGGCATTATCCTTGCTATACAAGTAGATAAAGGGAAGCTATAAAAAATGCTTTATAGTACGCCCTATTTTGAGTATATTTGAGTATCAGAAATAAAGAAAGGAGAAGGCCGTGAAAGTTAATATTCTTAAAAAGAAGACAAATAGACGATTTAACTACACCCCAAGATATTACAAGGGGAAAGATGTAGGTAATGTCTATGAGATGGGAAGTAGAATAGAAAAATATAGAGAGACGACAAATGCTATTGATTTTGGATCTCATTGGGCCGAAGCAAGAAAGAGTAGTCGAACTCGTGGAAATAGAGAAATAAACAAGCGAGTGATCTTTATTGCAATGCTTTTAATTTTTATATTTCTGTATATAATAGACTTTGATTTATCCATATTTACTGCAGGTCGATAAATGTCAGATATAATACAATTATTACCAGATCATGTAGCAAATCAAATTGCTGCTGGTGAAGTGGTGCAACGTCCAGCTTCTGTTGTAAAGGAGCTTATGGAAAATGCTATTGATGCAGATGCAACCACTATAAAACTAATCATAAAAGAAGCTGGAAAAACACTTGTTCAAGTCATTGATGATGGAAAAGGAATGAGTGTGACTGACGCACGTTTATGTTTTGAACGTCACGCTACTTCGAAAATTAAAAGTGCAGACGATTTATTTAAACTAAATACTAAAGGATTTCGTGGAGAAGCTTTGGCTTCTATTGCTGCGATAGCACATGTAGAACTAAAAACACGTCAAGAAAAAGACGAAGTTGGTACAGAGATTAGAATTGAAGGAAGTGAGATTAGTTCTCAAGAAGTGTGTGTAACACCAAAAGGAACTTCAATTAGTGTTAAAAATCTTTTTTATAATATTCCTGCAAGACGCAATTTTTTAAAATCCAATACTGTAGAGCTACGTCATATACTTGATGAATTTCATCGTGTAGCAATGGCACATCCTAATATACGGTTCGAAATGTTCCATAATGGGAACGAAGTATTTAATCTTCCAGGAAGTAATTATAGACAACGTATAGTAAATATTTTTGGAGGAAAAACCAATGAAAAATTAGTTCCGGTTGATGAAGAAACAGATCTGGTTACTATAAGTGGTTTTGTTGGTAAACCAGAATTTGCCAAAAAGAGTAGAGGAGAACAATTTTTCTTTGTTAATGATCGCTTTATTAAAAGTGCGTATTTAAATCATGCAGTAAATTCGGCTTTTGAGGGATTGTTAAAAGAGAAAACACATCCTAGCTATTTTTTGTACCTCAAAGTTGATCCAAAATGTATAGATATTAATATACATCCTACTAAAACCGAAATTAAGTTTGATGATGAACATTCATTATATGCGATGTTAAGATCAACAATTAAACATAGTCTAGGGCAATTTAATGTAGCACCTGTTTTAGATTTTGATAGGGATTCTAGTATGGATACTCCTTATGAGTATAAAAATAAATCTGCATTTACACCTACTATAGAAGTTGATCGTACCTTTAATCCATTTAAAGAAGAGAGTAGTTCTATACGATCAGATAGGTCGTTATCAAATACAAACTTTGGAAAAGGAGAGACGTTTTCAAAACAGAGAAAAGATACTACTGGTAGTTGGGAAAACCTATATGTGGGACTAGAATCTTCTATGCAAGAGATTAGTAAACAAAGAGAATTAGATGAAGAAGAGGAAGAAGAAACATTTTCATCTATCCAATTTGAAAGTACAGAGGTTACAGGTTCTTTATTCGATGAGAAGGACACTTCTACTTTAGAAAAGAAAGATACATATCAATTACAGCGAAAATATATCATTACGACTATAAAAAGTGGTATGATTATATTGAATCAACATAGAGCTCATGAGAGAGTTTTGTATGAAGAAATGCTGAAGAATATTACTATGGCAAATGCGGTAAGTCAGCAATTGCTATTTCCGCTAATGTTATCTTTTTCTGTACAAGAAATGGTGATTTTAAAAAGTGTAAAAGAGCAATTAGAGAATACAGGTTTTGTTTTTGGCGCTTTTAAAGATGAAGAAATTGAGATCATGGGAATACCTACTGTAATCACAGAAAGTGAAGTATCTGTATTATTAGAACAATTGTTAAGTGATCTTGAAAATGAAGTTCCAGAAAAAGGATTTTCTCAAACAGATATCTTGGCTAGATCAATGGCAAAAAGTGTGGCCGTTAAAACAGGAGTATTATTAGATCAAATGCAACAACAGCATCTAGTAAATAGTCTTTTTGCTTGTACAGAACCTACAATTACGCCAGATAATAAACCAACATTTATAACACTGACCGTAGACGAAATTGATAAGAAATTTTAAGAAATGAGAGGAATTTCAGATACAGTAAAACATTTACTGATTATAAATGTTCTTTTTTGGATAGGGACACTTACGATAGGACAAGGAGGTACTATTTTTACCAATTTATTTGCATTTCATGCTCCACAAAATGATATGTTCAAGCCATGGCAAGTACTTACTCATATGTTTATGCATGCCTCATATGTACCTACAGCAGGAGGTAGTACGGTGTATTTTCAACATATTTTATTTAATATGTTTGCCTTATGGATGTTTGGAACGCCAGTAGAACAACAATTAGGAAAGAAGAAATTTATATTTTTCTACTTATCAGCAGGTTTAGGAGCTTTGTTTATTCATGCAGGATATAATTATTTTCAGTTTAATTCAATATTAAATACATTAATTGAATCTGGATATGATAAATCGCAAATATTAGCGTTATTAAATGAAGGTAAATATGATACACGCTGGTTATCTGTAATAAATCAAGATACACTAGATACTTTTGTAAGTAATTTTTTAACTGTTTTAGTTGGAGCTTCTGGAGCAATTATGGGAGTGTTGGTAGCTTTTGGGATGTTATTCCCTAATCATAAATTGATGCTGATTTTTCTACCTATACCGATAAAAGCTAAATATTTTATTCCTGCAATTATCCTTATGGATTTGTTTTCGGTATTGACAGGAGTATCTATTTTTAGTCCGTCTAATACAGCGTATTTAGCCCATCTAGGAGGTGCTTTATTTGGGTTTATTATGATGTGGTACTGGAAAAAGAATTCGTTTAATAAACATCGTTGGGACAGATGAGTATATACGAGGATTTAAAACTTAAATACAAGAACTTTTCAATAATAGAAAAACTAATAGCTATCAATGTGGTAGCTTTTCTATTAAAAACTTTATTTTTTCTTTTTGGATTACCTCCGGTAACCTTAATAAAATGGCTAGGTTTTCCTAAAGAATTAATGGCATTTCTAGTTAAACCATGGACAATCATAACCTATGCATTTGTACATGCAGACTTATGGCATATTTTGTCAAATATGATTATCCTATATTTTTCGGGTAACTTTTTCATTAATTATTTCTCTGGTAGAAGAGCACTCACAGTTTATCTTTTAGGTGCAATAAGTGGAGCTTTACTGTTTATGCTTTCATTTAATCTATTTCCTGCATTTACTAATGTAAGTAGCTTACCTATGATAGGTGCATCGGCAGCTGTAATGGCGATTTTGATTGCTATAGCGACTTATATACCTAATATGGGAGTACGACTTATGTTTTTAGGAACAGTTAAGTTCTGGTGGATTGCAGCTTTTTTTGTTTTTATGGATATAGCGAGAATACCTGTGAGTAATGCAGGAGGACATATAGCGCATTTAGGAGGAGCTATTTTTGGGTATTGGTATGCTATACAAGCTAAAAAAGAAAAGAATATAGGTAGTGGTTTTGAAAATATGATGGATAAGTTAATTGCATTGTTTTCGTTTAAACCTAGAAGTCCGTTAAAAACAGTATATAAAGCAGAAGATTTTAAAAAGAAGAAGTATAAAACAACAAATACTTCTGTATCTAAAAATACTAAATCTCAACAACAAGAGCAGATCGATAAAATTTTAGATAAAATAAGTAAGAGTGGGTACGATAGTTTGACAAAACAAGAAAAGGATTTCCTGTTTAAATCAGGAAAGAATAATTAATAACCACTATTAAAATATATCATCACTAATGAAAAATTTAAAGCTACTTGATAAGTTTATCTTTTTGATGAATTCGGTAGTAGCTTGTACACTATTATTTTCGTACATCTTACCCTATATCTCGCCAGATACATTTCCCGTATTGTCTGTATTTAGTCTTACGGTTCCTTTATTAATTATAGTTAATGTATTGTTTTTGGCCTACTGGATAATAAAACTAAAAAAACAATTCTTATTGTCATTATTGGTGTTGTTAATAGGGACATCGCATATTACATCATTATATAATTTAGGAAGCAATACTAGAAAAAATCATAGCGAAAGAGATATTTCTGTACTCAATTATAATGTAAGAATGTTTAATCATTATAAATGGATAGCATCAGAAAGTGTAGGAGAAGAAATCATGACCTTTGTTAACAAAGAAGATCCTGCTATATTTTGTGTTCAAGAATATTATGATAATAAACAACTTAATTTTACAAATTTTAAATACAAATATGTAAAACTTAAAAAAGGAAAAAGTAAATCAGGACAAGCTATATTTTCTCAATACCCTATAATTAATAAAGGATCATTAGATTTTGAAAATACTGGAAACAATATCATTTATATAGATATAGTAGTTGACCGTGATACGATTAGGGTGTATAATGTACATTTAGAATCATTGAAAATTTCTCCGCAAGTAGAGAAATTAAAAGAAGAAGATTCAGAGAAGCTATTAGGACGTATAGGTTCTACATTTAAAATGCAACAACACCAAACAGAGCGATTCATTGAGCATTTAAATACATCACCGTATAAAGTGATTATAAGCGGAGATTTTAATAATACGGCATATTCTTATATCTATAATAAAATAGTGCAGGAAAATGTTGTTGACACCTTTAAAGACATAGGAAAAGGATTTGGACAAACTTTTGATTTTAACTTTTTCCCAATCCGAATAGATTTTATTCTGGTCTCTAAAGAATTTGATATTGTAGATTTTGAAAACTATGATGTTAAACTCTCAGATCATTATCCTATTATGACTAGAGTACGATATAAATAATGATACTTTTATTATAGATAAATATAAGAAAAGCCAGCTATTAAAGCTGGCTTTCTGTTATGATAAAGAATCTGTTAAAAATTAAGATTCTGTAGATTCTTCAGGTTTATCGATTTTGATAGTAAGTTCACTAGTGTTTTCATCAAGATCCATAAAGATTTGATCTCCTTCTTCAAGTTTTGAAGTAATGATTTCTTCTGCAAGAGCATCTTCAATATACTTTTGAATAGCACGTTTAAGAGGTCTAGCACCATATTGCTTGTCAAATCCTTTCTCCGTGATATAATCTTTGGCTTTATCACTAAGTTTAAGATCATAGCCTATAGTTTTGATTCTAGCATATAGCTTACTCAATTCGATATCGATGATCTTATGAATGTGCTCACGCTCTAAAGTATTAAAGACGATAACATCATCAACACGATTTAAAAATTCTGGAGCAAATGCCTTTTTAAGTGCATTCTCAATAATTCCCTTAGCATGATCGTCTGCTTGTGACTTTTTGGCAGAAGTACCAAAACCAACACCTTGTCCAAAATCTTTAAGTTTACGAGCTCCAATATTTGAAGTCATAATGATGATTGTATTTCTAAAATCAATTTTACGACCTAAGCTATCCGTAAGATATCCATCATCAAGTACTTGAAGCATCATATTAAATACATCAGGATGTGCTTTTTCTATCTCATCTAATAGTACTACAGAATAAGGTTTTCTACGAACTTTCTCAGTCAATTGACCACCTTCTTCATAACCTACATACCCTGGAGGTGCACCAATCAGTCTTGATACAGCAAACTTCTCCATATACTCACTCATATCGATACGAATCAAAGAGTCTAGGCTATCAAAAAGTTCTTTGGATAATACTTTTGCTAATTGTGTTTTTCCTACACCAGTTTGACCTAAAAAGATAAACGAACCAATAGGTTTATTTGGATCTTTAAGACCAGCACGGTTACGTTGGATAGCTTTAACAACTTTTGCAACAGCATCATCTTGACCAATTACCTTACCTTTAATTAATTCAGGTAATTCTGCTAATTTGTTACTTTCTGTTTGCGCAATACGATTTACAGGAATACCTGTCATCATAGAGATTACATCGGCAACATTTTCTTCGGTAACAGTTTCTTTATGAAGCTTAGCGTCATTTTCCCATTGCTCTTGAGCAATAGTTAACTCTTTTTCGATGCTTTTTTCGTCATCTCTAAGTTTTGCAGCTTCTTCATATTTTTGCTTCTTAACTACAGTATTCTTTAGCTCTCTTACTTCTTCAAGCTGACGTTCTAAATCCAAAATCTTTTTAGGAACATCAATATTAGTAATATGAACACGAGAACCTGCTTCATCCAATGCATCAATAGCTTTGTCTGGTAAGAATCTGTCTGTCATATAACGATTAGTAAGTTTTACACAAGCTTCTATCGCTTTTTCAGTATATATTACATTGTGATGCTCTTCATATTTTTCTTTAATATTTTCGAGAATCTCAATGGTTTCTTCAATATTAGTAGGCTCAACGATTACTTTTTGAAAACGACGTTCTAAAGCACCATCTTTTTCAATATACTGGCGATATTCATCAAGTGTAGTAGCACCTATACATTGAATTTCGCCTCGAGCTAAAGCAGGTTTAAACATATTTGAAGCGTCTAAACTACCAGTTGCTCCACCAGCACCAACGATGGTATGAATTTCATCAATAAAAAGGATGATATCATCATTCTTTTCAAGCTCATTCATAACCGCTTTCATACGTTCTTCAAACTGGCCTCTATATTTAGTTCCAGCGACTAAGCTAGCAAGGTCCAAAGTAACAACACGTTTATCAAATAAGATTCTAGAAACTTTACGCTTTACGATACGTAAAGCTAAACCTTCAGCTATAGCCGATTTACCTACACCCGGTTCTCCTATAAGTAGCGGATTGTTCTTTTTACGTCTACTTAAAATTTGAGAAACACGTTCAATTTCTTTTGCTCTTCCCACTACAGGATCAAGTTTACCTTCTTCTGCCATAGCTGTAAGATCACGTCCAAAGTTATCTAGAACAGGAGTTTTAGACTTCTTTGATACTTTACTGCCAGAAGGAGGGTTAAAAGGGTTGTCCTTAGGGATTTCACCAGAAGTATCGTCTTCATCAGAAAAAGACTCAGCTTGAGGTGTATCTATGTAATCATCTTCGCTTGTTAACATATATTTGAATTGTTCTTTTATTCTATTGTAACTTAACTTAAGGCGATTTAATAGTTTAGTTGTGGGGTCATTTTCATTTCGTAAAATGCACAATAATAAATGTGCAGAATTTATAATAGTACTTTGAAAAAGTTTAGCTTCTAAAAATGTTGTTTTTAAAGCACGCTCAGATTGACGAGTAAGATGTAAATTCTTCTTCTCATTAGCACTAATAGCTACATTAGGATTAGCAGGACTAAGAATCTCTACTTTTCTTCTCAAATGTGTTAAATCTATCTCTAGAGCGTTGAGAATATCAATAGCTTTACTATTACCATCTCTTAATAGCCCTAAGATTAGATGTTCTGTACCTATATAGTCGTGACCTAAACGCAAAGCCTCTTCTTTACTAAAGGCTATAATATCTTTTACTTTCGGCGAAAAATTATCATCCATACGCTTTCCTTCCTTTCTTTTTATCTAAAATAGTAATTTTTAATTTGATTAATACAAAAACTATTCCTTTTCGTATGTTATTAAATTATAAAGAATATTTAAATAATTACCATTTAAAAAAGAATAATAAGTTTAAAATGTTGATTCATAAAACTCTATGTTGTAAAAATAAAAAGAACTTCATATAACACGAAAAAGAAAGTGAGAAAAAATATTTTTTCTAGAATGGATTAAGACTTAGAGATATTAGTGGGTTTTAAGGAAAAGTTGTTAATAAATTACAAATTTTACGGTAAAGAAAATCATGAAAACTACGTGGATTTGCTTAAATTAGCGCGTTAAATAAATAATTAAATAATTTTTTATGGCTGAAGGAGAAAAGCTAATACCTATCAATATAGAGGATGAAATGAAGTCAGCTTACATCGATTATTCGATGTCAGTCATTGTGTCACGTGCATTGCCAGATGTAAGAGATGGATTAAAGCCCGTACATAGACGTGTTCTCTATGGTATGTATGAGTTAGGTGTAAAAGCGACTAGTGCTCATAAGAAATCTGCAAGAATTGTAGGAGAAGTATTAGGAAAGTATCACCCACATGGAGATACCTCTGTATACGATACAATGGTGCGTATGGCTCAAGAATGGAGTTTGAGATATATGCTTGTAGATGGACAAGGAAACTTCGGATCTGTAGATGGAGATAGCCCAGCAGCAATGCGTTATACAGAGGCTAGAATGCGTAAGATATCTGAGGATATGCTTGCAGATATAGAAAAAGATACCGTTGACCATACATTAAACTTTGACGATACACTTAAAGAACCTACAGTTTTACCTACACGTGTACCAGGATTATTAATTAATGGAGCTTCGGGAATTGCAGTAGGTATGGCAACAAATATGCCACCACATAATTTAAGTGAAGTTGTAGATGGTACAATAGCCTATATAGATAATAACGATATAGAGATTGATGAGTTAATGACTCATATCAAAGCTCCTGATTTTCCTACAGGAGGTATTATTTATGGTTATGATGGTGTAAGAGAGGCTTTTAAGACTGGGAAAGGACGTATAGTAATGCGTGCCAAAGCCAATTTTGAAGAAGTAAATGGTAGAGAATGTATCATAGTTACTGAAATTCCATATCAAGTGAATAAGGCTGATATGATTAAGAAAACAGCCGAGCTTGTAAATGATAAAAAAATAGAAGGTATTTCTAGTATCAGAGATGAATCTGATAGAAAAGGAATGCGTATAGTATATATATTAAAGAGAGATGCAATTCCTAATATTGTAATGAATCTCTTATTTAAATATACAGCACTTCAATCTTCTTTTAGTGTAAATAATATTGCTCTAGTAAACGGAAGACCACAGTTACTTAATATAAAGGATATGATTCATCATTTTGTTGAACATAGACATGAAGTTGTGGTACGTCGTACGCAATATGAATTAAAGAAAGCAGAAGAAAGAGCACATATATTAGAAGGATTAATTATTGCTTCAGATAATATTGATGAAGTTATAGCACTTATTCGTGGATCTAAAAACGCAGAAGAGGCTAGAACAAAATTAATAGAACGTTTTAATTTATCTGAAATTCAAGCCAGAGCGATAGTCGAAATGAGACTTCGTCAACTTACAGGACTAGAACAAGATAAGTTGCGTGCTGAGTTTGAAGAAATCATGAAAACTATCGAAGACTTGAAAGATATTCTAGCTAGAAAAGAGCGTAGAATGAATATCATCAAGGATGAATTGATAGAGGTAAAAGATAAGTATGGAGATGAGAGACGTTCTCAAATAGAATATGCTGGAGGAAACTTTAGTATAGAAGATATGATTCCTAATGATAAGGTTGTAATTACAATCTCTCATGCGGGATATATTAAACGTACATCTCTTACAGAATATAAGAAACAAAATAGAGGAGGAGTAGGACAAAAAGGAAGTACTACTCGTAATCAAGATTTCTTAGAGCATCTTTTTGTAGGAACAAATCACCAATACATGTTGTTCTTTACTCAAAAAGGTAAGTGTTTCTGGATGCGTGTTTTTGAAATACCAGAAGGAAATAAAACATCAAAAGGAAGAGCAATACAGAACTTGATCAATATTGAAAACGATGACAAAGTAAAAGCGTTCATCTGTACTCAAGATCTAAAAGACGAAGAATACATTAATAGTCATTATGTCATTATGGCTACTCGTAAAGGTCAAGTTAAAAAAACTTCATTAGAACAATATTCTCGTCCTAGAACAAATGGTATCAATGCGATTACTATTAAAGATAACGATGAGTTACTAGAAGCTAAATTAACAGATGGAAAAAGTCATGTGATGTTAGCGTTAAAGTCTGGAAAAGCTATTCGTTTTGAAGAAGAAAAAACACGTCCGATGGGGCGTGGTGCTTCAGGAGTAAGAGGTATTCGTATGGCTAGTGAGAATGACGAAGTTATAGGAATGGTAACTATGAATGATATGGATAGTAATATCTTAGTAGTATCAGAAAATGGTTATGGTAAACGTTCTAAACTAGATGATTATCGCGTAACTAATAGAGGTGGAAAAGGAGTTAAAACGATTTCGATTACCGATAAAACAGGAGAATTAGTAGCAATAAAGAACGTAACAGATGCAGATGATTTAATGATCATTAATAAATCTGGAATTGCTATTCGATTAGCTGTAGAAGAATTAAGAGTAATGGGACGTGCAACTCAAGGAGTACGTTTAATTAACCTTAAAGGGAAAGATGCTATTGCAGCTGTGGCAAAAGTGGTCAATGATGATGAAAATGTAGACGATGAAGAAGATTTAATTACAGATGAAACTACTGTAAATACTGACGATTCAGATAATGGCACAGAAATTGATAAAGATTAAAACAACGTATAATAAAACCCCAATAATTTTTAAACACACACAAGAATGAAAATTAAATTTTTTATGGCGTTATGCTTCGCGGCTAGTGCTGTAGGTTTTTCTCAAAAACAAGCAATCAAGTCAGCTCAAAAAGCTTTAAAATCAGGAAAGATAGATGTAGCTAAAGAAGCACTTAAGGCAGCAGAAGGGCAATTAGGAGCAGCTGATGGTAAGACAAAAGCTCAGTTTTACTTTTTGAAGGGACAAGCCTATGCAGCTGCAGGAGCAAATGCTACATTAGCAGATTATGAAACAGCTGCTAATGCATATAATAAAACTATAGAAGTAGAAAAGACTTCTGGAAAAGTAAAGTTTTCTCCTAAAGCTGAAACAGGAATTGGAGCAGTAAGAAACGCTTTAATTAACAGTGCAGTAAAAGACCAAACAGGTAAAAATTACAAAGGAGCTGCAGACAAATTATATTTAGGATATACAACGAACAAAGCAGATACTATTTACTTATATTATGCAGCTGCAAATGCAGTTAACGGTAAAGATTATGATGCAGCGTTAAAGTATTACAATGAGTTAAAAGGACTTAACTTTGACGGTTCTCAAACTGAGTATGTTGCTACAGAAAAGAAAACGGGTAAAGAAAAAGTTTTTTCTACAAAGTCTGAGCGTGATTTATTAGTAAAAGCTGGAGAATATATTGTACCTAAGCAACGTCAGTCTGCTTCTAAAAAAGGTGAGATAGCAAAGAATATTGCATTGATTTACATGAGTCAAGGTAAAAATGAAGAAGCTATTAAAGCTATGGAAGATGCTAAAAAAGAGAATCCTAACGATAATGGATTATTACAAGCAGAAGCTGATATCCAGTACAAATTAGGAAACTTGGCTAAGTATAAAGAATTAATGAAAGAGATTATAGCTAATGATCCTAATAATGCTGATTTATATTATAACTTAGGAGTAAGTGCTTCTAAATTAGGAGAGAATGATGAAGCATTAGAATACTATAAAAAAGCTATAGAATTGAATCCTAATTATGGATCTGCTCAAATTAATATTGCAGCTATCATCTTAAGCAAAGAAGGGAAAATTGTAGAAGAAATGAATGGTTTAGGAACTTCTTCAAAAGATTATGCTAGATATGATGTATTAAAGAAAGAGCGTAACAATGTATATAAAAGTGCAGTACCATATTTAGAAGGAGCTTTAAAAGCTAACCCAGAAAATGTAGAAGCTGTACGTACATTAATGAATATTTTCTATCAATTAGATGATCCTAAAGCGGATATCATGAAAGAAAAATTAAAAGCATTAGAAAATAAATAAGAAGAGTTTTCTTATAAATTTAAAAACTGGAATTAATTTAATTCCAGTTTTTTTATGCTTTAAAATTTGGTTATACTGGACAAGTACTTAATTCGAATAATTGTAAACTAGCTTGTAATCGCTGGATAACAATATTCATCATTCTTTTATTAAGAGCAGATGAGTTCTGGATGTAAGTTGCATATTCTTCAACAGTAAATTGTCCGATAATCATTCCTTTCAAACTATTTCTAAATTTCATATCTTTTTGAATAGCATTTTCTATGTAGTTATGCTTTGCTTCAGGAGATAAATCATAGAATAGATTCTTTCTTTTTCGGATGTAATTCTTAAAAACCTCAATGAATAAATCATTTTGGAGTTTAATAATAGGGCGTAAAGTTTCATTTTGGAAACGTTCGTCGTCGCTCATGTTATTATGAATCCTAGCGGATAATATTTGAGGACGCATTTTTAATAAATTACTTCTTCTATCCATCATATCATATAGTGGTTTATTAAAGATACAACTTAAAAAAAGTGCTTTTTAAGACAGTAAAAAAGAGTTGTTAACTTTTTTTAAACAATTGAAATATAGTTTTATAAGTGGTTTTTAAGCTTTTTATAAAGGTTATTTTTATGATATGAGTTTGTAAAGAGCGTATAAATAAGTAAGTTTATAAAATGCAATTTGGTAAAGTACAACATCCCGAACATATTGATTTTACATTCCCTAAAGATCACAGTGGAACAAAAGAAATTCTTAATAAAGCTAAAAAAGAAACTTTTGAAATTCATATAGGTTGTGCAAAATGGAATAAGCAAGATTTAAAAGGATTTTATCCCAGAGGAACTAAGGATGAATTAAAATACTATGCAAATCAGTTTAATGCTATTGAATTAAATGCAACCTTTTATAGAATCTTTGGTGAAGATCAGTTTAAGAAATGGTATGATAAGACACCAGATGATTTTAGATTTTTCCCTAAACTTGTACAGAACATTTCTCACCTAAAACGATTAAATGATGATGTAAGACCTTATGTGGATCAATATTTAACTAATGCCATACATTTAAAAGAGAAATTACATACTATTTTTCTACAAATGCACAGTAATTTTTCTCCTAAATATATGGATAGGGTAGTCAAATTTCTTGAGTATTGGCCTAGAGATATAAAATTAGCAATAGAGTTTAGACATACAGATTGGTTTAATGATCCGATAGTGGCTCAAGAACTTTATCAATTATTAGAAACTTATAATGTAGCCAATATTATAACTGATACAGCAGGAAGAAGAGATTTATTACATATGCGATTAACAAATGGAACTGCTTTTGTGAGATATGTAGGAGCTAATCATTCTACTGATTATACAAGATTAGAGGATTGGTTTGAGCGTATAAAGCAATGGAAAGCACAAGGAATCAATGAAATCAATTTTTTTGTACATCAAAACTTAGAAGTTGAGTCTCCATTGTTATCAAAATATATCATTAAGAAATTGAATAGTGAATTAGGTACTACATTAACTATTCCAGGAGAATCAGGTCAAGCAACTTTGGATTTATTTTAGAAATTTTTAGTATAACATAATGTTTTTGTGCAATCAATTTAATAAAGTATTTTTGCAACTTAATATATTGAATGATGACCTTTACAGAATTAGGAGTATCCAAAGCTTTAAACAAAGGCTTGAAGGATATGGGGATTGTAACGCCAACAAAAATACAAGAACAAGCCATTCCAGTTTTATTAGAAAGTAAAATTGATTTTGTAGGTAAAGCACAAACAGGTACAGGAAAAACTGCAGCATTTGGATTGCCATTATTATCACAAATAGATGCTAATAAAAAAGAAATCCAAGGATTGATTCTAGCTCCTACACGAGAATTAGGACAACAGATAGCAAAACAGTTATTTAAGTTTACAAAATATACAGATAAGATTTTTACTGAAGCCGTATATGGAGGAGAAAAGATAGGAGTACAGATATCAAGACTAAAAAGACCTACACATATAGTTGTAGCAACTCCAGGTAGATTAGTAGAACTTATCGAAAAGAATGCTATAAACATTTCGAAGATTAAGACTGTAATATTAGACGAAGCTGACGAAATGTTGAGTATGGGTTTTAAAAAAGATCTAGATACCATATTGCATGCGACAAAAGGAAAAAGAAATGTATGGTTATTTTCTGCTACAATTCCTAAGTCATTACATGAAATTATAGAAAAATATGTATCAAAAAATGCTGCTAGAATTACGATAGATAAGAATAATACTGTAAACCGTAATATCGAACATCAATTTGTGGTGGGAGAAGAAGCAAATAAGTTGGATACACTTACCTATTTCTTAAAAACAGAAAAAGAGAGTAGAGGAATTATTTTTACTAAGACCAAAGTTGCAGCAAGAACACTGTATAAGCAACTTAAGGCTAAGAATTACGAATTAGGATTGCTAGAAGGTGATATGACTCAAAAAGATAGAGATAAAGTCATGAGAGCCTTTAAAAATAAAACAATACCATTATTGATCTCCACAGATGTTGCTGCAAGAGGAATTGATGTAGCTAATTTGGCTTTTGTTGTACATTATCAATTACCAGATCAATTAGAATATTATACACATAGAAGTGGTAGAACCGCTAGGGCAGGTAATAAAGGACTATCTTTAGCTTTAATAGTAAGACAAGAAATAAGTAAGATAAGAGAAATCGAAAGGGAATTAAAAATAAGATTCCATCAAGTACGATAATTAAAAATAAAAAAGATTTAAAAAAATCTTGTAAGATTGTAAGATTTGTTTATATTTGCACCCGCAAAACAATGATTGCAACGGGGTGTAGCGTAGCCCGGTCATCGCGCCTGCTTTGGGAGCAGGAGGTCGCAGGTTCGAATCCTGCCACCCCGACAAAAATAAAACCTGTAGATCTTATGATTTACAGGTTTTTTTGTTTTTAGACCATCATAAGAATTGATGCTAAAATAGTTTAACTCGAATCAAAAGCAATTGGGGTTGATCTAGCAATTGTTGTATTTTTGCATAAGTGACGAATGATTAGTGATGAGAGATGAGTGGGATTGAATCTAAAATTCAAAAGGTTTTTTGATGTGGAGTTGGTTAGTTATGTAGTTTTTGAGTACTGTAACTTCGACTGTGCTAATGACCAGACAAGCCCTGTGATAAGTAAATCTAAAATCAAAATTTGTTATTCTACATTCGATATTCATTAGCTATCAATTGGCCTATCGAAAGTATAGCGTAAAATTTGCAATGAAAGAAGCGTTAAAAACTTTGGACTGTTTGAGCGCAAGCGAGTTTGTCTTAAGTTTAGCTTCCGAATAATAAATTTAGCTATAGTTTCGTAAGCCTAGACTTTTTTGATTCTTTTTGTGGCAATGGGAAAAAGAATAAGCTTAATAAATCTAAAATGTTTTTTTGAGTGATAAATGAATAATAATAAATTGGTTAGTTTTGAGTGAAATTCGTTACTTCGACTCCGCGATCGAATTAATCTAAAATCAACTATCGTTAATCTTAACTATATATTCGACATTCATTATTATATTTTAATTCACACACAACTTTTGAGACTGATCCCAATTGGGGTTGATCTAGCAATTGTTGTATTTTTTATAAGTGAAGATTAATT
Source organism: Aquimarina rhabdastrellae (assembly GCA_947387485.1). GTDB lineage: Bacteria > Bacteroidota > Bacteroidia > Flavobacteriales > Flavobacteriaceae > Aquimarina. The sequence continues at coordinate 66,931 of CANDNT010000014.1, read as the reverse complement.
AGCAAAGAAGGATATATAATACACAGGAATTGTTAATCTACATTGGCTATTCATAAATATAATTCTCCTCTAACTTTTGAACTAGATTTCATTAAAATATTATTTTTTAATACTAAAACATAATATTTAACCATGATTGCATGATATTGAACCATTTTGCTATGATGTTCAAGATGTATATTTGTATTTTATAATCCGTAGATCTCAATAAATGACCGTTAAGCATTACCATAACATTAACGATTTTCTAAAAGATATCGGTATACCTATGCTAAAGAGTAAGGGATTTTACATAGCAAAATTTGAAGATTATGATTATGATCAAATTATAGGGAATTCAGAAATTACATATGCACATGATTATTTTGAGATCTCTTTTTCTATGGGATACGATGCTAATGTGTCAATTAATGAGAATACAACTAATGCACTGGATTATAATTTATCGTTTGTATCACCAGGTCAAATTGTTACTTGGGAGCTAAATGATGTTCAACCAGAAACAATGAGCTATATAATGCTCTTTAAACCAGAGTTTTTGCCAATAGCAATAGATGTTTTTAATATTTATGAGAATTTTCCATATTTCAATAATAATACTATATCAAGTTTTCAGCTTAACGATAAACAAATAAAAAAATTCGTTAGCCTATTTAAAAAAATTAAAAAGGAATACAATAGTAATTTAGATGGTAATTTCGAAGTTATCAAGGCCTATTTGAGTATTTTCTTGATAAAAGCAAAAAGAGAATTGGAGTTTTCTAAAGGAGTAAGTTATTTAAAATCCAGAAGTCAGGAGATAACCTATAATTTTGAAAATGTCATTAAGAAAACAAAACACAAACATAAACCTATTAAATACTACGCAGAAAAGTTAAATATAAGTACTATTTATTTATCTGAATGCATAAAAAAGACCACTGGTAAAACTGCCAAACAGGTAATTAATGAATATTTAGTATTAGAAGCAAAATCCATGTTGAAACAGTCAACTAACTCAATAGCAGAAATTGGGTTTTTATTAGGATTTGATGACAATTCTAATTTTGTGAAATATTTTAAAAAACAAACAGACCTTACACCAAGACAATACAAGAACTTATCAAACAAGACATAAATTTTAAGAATAGAGAAAACAAAAATATCATGGTGAAAAATCTAATAGTATTCCTTTTTATTGTCATTTTTACAATAGGATGTAGTATAAAGGAAAAACGTCTAGAGTTTTTAATAACAAAAATTGAACAAGAAAAAGATGGACAAATGTTATTTCTTAAAAACGATAAGAATGAAGTTTTTACTACCATAATAAGTATTCCTAACGGTAATTATATAGAAGTTGATCAAGGAAATAAAATTGCTTTAGAAATTATAGAAGTAATAAAAATGAAACCTCCAATAATCATTTCAAAAAATATCCAGTTGCTAGAAGACTAAAACTTCTTTTAAATAAATTATAAATCATTGAGTTCAGTACATATTATTTCAAAAAGGAAATAATAAAGTACTGGACTTTTTTTATGCTTTTTTAATATATAATCTTAATGCATTTATGAACTACAGAATACTTCCTATTTTATCTTCCATACGTCTTACATGATTTTATTTAGCAGTCTTTTTATCAAATTATTAGCTTGACGAAAGCTACAGTTTAGATTATTTTCAAAATAAAAGATGACAATTCATATACTTATTAGTATAAGTACAACTCCATAATTAGTAGGTGGCTATTAAAAACATAGTTTTTAACCATAAAAACAATAAAATCAACTTTTTAAATCTGTCTTGTCACGACTAAATTTGTATGCAGAATAAGAGAACAAAGAGATAAAAATAACATTGAATTAAATAACGATTATAGGAAGAATAATTTCCTGCAAAACAAGAAAAGATAAGAGTCAATAAGATAAAAAAGGAAAGACAGATAAGAATAAATAAGAAGTTATAAATGTAAAGGCATAAAATGTAGAGACCATTACAAAAAAAGAAAAGACAGCTTACCTCATTACGAGCTTTATAATACAAAAAGGCGCGCATCATTAAAAGAATATTTGAAGCTTCTTATCTACTAATGGAAACAGGTATTAAAAGGATACCAATAATAGGAATAGATGTATGGGAACATGCCTATTACCTAAAATATCAAAACCTAAGGCCGGATTACATCAATGCCTTTTTTGAAGTAATCGATTGGGAAAAAGTTTCTCAGAAATATGAAGCTGTATTATAGAAAGATCAAATAAAAAAGAAACACAATGATTACAAAAAATCAAATAGGTCTGGATCCGCAAAAAACCAAAATTTTAGCAGAACGTTTAAACGAACTATTAGCCAATTATCAGGTTTTTTATATGAATACAAGAGGATATCATTGGAACATCAAAGGAGACAATTTTTTCGAATTGCATCTTAAGTTTGAAGAGTTATATAATGACTCCCTAGTAAAAATAGATGAAATAGCAGAAAGAGTACTTACTTTAGGACATACCCCGCTACATACTTTTTCAGATTATATAGGTCATGCAAAAATAGACCAAGATAGAAATGTCACTTTAGGTAAAGAAGCGATCAAGAATATCCTAAAAGCGTATGCCAAACTTCTACCATTAGAGCGTGAGATATTATCAATTTCTGAAGGTTCAGCAGATGAAGGTACCAATGCTTTAATGAGTGATTACATAAGAGAGCAAGAAAAAAGTATCTGGATGTATTCTTCATATCTAGGATAAAGGATTAATAAATTAAAAACAAGCGCAATGCAAGTAATAAGGAAAAACCCAAAAACGCTTTTTGATCCTTCTCCATATGGCTTTTGCCAAACAATAAGTACCCCAACTAATGGGAGATACATTTTTGTTTCTGGTCAATTTGGAGATGAAAATGCAGCACTAGAAATTTCTAATGATTTTAGAACACAAGTAAAAACAACTTTAAAAAACCTGAGTCTTGCACTAGAAGCAAATGAATCTTCTATTGATGATATTATAAAAATTACAGTATTAGTTGTTGATCATTCAAATGAACGCTTAGAGATATTATCAGAAGAACTTTTAAATGCTTGGGGTGAAAAGTATCCAACAAGTACATTGATTCCTGTACCGAGATTAGCATTAGATGGTATGCTTATAGAGATAGATGCAATAGCCTTTAAAAACGAATCCAATGAAAGCATATAATAATTTAGTCGAAGCTCTAGAGGATTTATACGAAAGAGGCTATATACATGACTACAATATAAAGGAAAACACGATTATCTGTAATGCATTAAAACAAGAGTGTGCGATACAAGAATTTACGATTATCGAAATGTATCGCTTCGAAGATATGTCAGATCCAGGAAGTGAGTCAATACTATACGCTCTAGAAACAGAAGATGGAAATAAAGGTACAATACTAGATGCATACGGGATTTATTCGGAAGCACTCTCACCAGAAATGATTGAAAAGTTAAGGTATAAAAAATATTAAACAAGAAAGGGGGGAGATAAGTAAAAGCGATTCCGATAAAATAAATATCGAGTTTGTAGCCCTAATGATATCATTAATATCTATGTAGCAATATTATAGTTCACTTTTGTTATAGTAGAAAAAACAACCACAGACAATCAGAGATACTATATAAAACATTAAAAAACTCAGATATGAAACAGATATATCCAGATTTATGGCAGAGTAAAATATATAGCTCAGGAATGTTAAATACACATGCTTATTTATTAACCCGTCCAGAAGGTAATATATTGTTCTATAACACAGGCAATAGAAAAGATCTGGATAAAATAGCAGAGTTAGGGGGAATTAAATATCAATTATTGACTCATAGAGATGAAGTGGGGGCTTCTCTTAAGAGAATCAAAAATGAATTTTCTCCAATGATGGGAATTGGGAAACTTGAAGCATTGTATGCAAAAAAACATGTAACCACAGATATTGAGTTTGATAATCAGGATACGGAAATAGAAAATGTTAAAGTATTTTTTACTCCAGGACACACAAATGGTAGTATATGCTATTATTATGAATCTCCTTACGGTAAATCATATCTTTTTTCAGGTGATACCATTTTTAAATGGGACGGAAGATGGAGCACATTTGTAATCAAAGGTTTTGGAGGAACGAATCAAGATATGATGACATCTTTACAAAAACTTAGAAAACTAAAACCTGATGTGGTTTTGAGTAGTGGTTTTCTTGGGAATGAACCTTATGGAGAGGTGACTAATAAAGAATGGGTTGAAGTAATTGATAAATTAATAGATCAAAAAAAATAAAAGTAGATGTAATCTTGTCAAATGTAAAAGGTAGGAATGCATGATGCTTTGGAAATTAATCAAGAACAATAGCACATTATTATTGATAACCTCCTTAAGGGATTTCTATAAAAGAAAAACTATTAAAACAAGTTCTCAAAAATTAGATGACAAAAAGTAAAGTAGAAGAGTTCGGTACAAAACCCGTTGGTAAATTAATTATTGAGCAATCAGTACCCGCGGCCATAGGTATTTTGGTGATGTCATTAAACATGTTGGTAGATACCATTTTTGTAGGAAATTGGATTGGTACAACGGCTATAGCAGCTATTACTGTAGTATTACCCATTATTTTTCTTATATCATCTGTAGGAATGGCCATTGGTATAGGAGGATCATCAATGATTTCAAGGGCTTTAGGTTCTGATAATAGGAAAAAAGCATTAGACATTTGCGGGAACCAGATCGCTATGTCGTTTGGTATAAGTATGATTCTTTTGACCCTAGGCTTAATATTTAGAAATGATATTTTATTCATTTTTGGAGCTAAAGGAGGAATAATCCAAACAGCAGAAGGCTATTATACAATTCTAATGTTTGGATCTCCTTTTTTGGCATTAGCCATGACAGGAAATCCCGTGATAAGAGCAGAAGGGAAACCTAAATTTTCGATGGTTGCAATGATATTACCAGCTGTAGCAAACATCATACTAGATACTTTACTTATTTATTACTATGATTTTGGGATGGTAGGAGCAGCATGGGCGACTACCTTATCCTATATAATTTCTTTTGCGTATACCTTTTGGTTTTTTAGATCAAAATATACACGACTACGAGTTAATTTAAAATGTATACAATTACAATTCTCTATTATAAAAGAAATTTCAGCTATAGGAGGAGTTACGCTTGCAAGACAAGGAGTTGTAAGTGCACTTTCCATAGTATTAAATCACACGTTATTCACATATGGAGGAGAATTGTCTATTGCAGTTTACGGTATAATTAGTAGAGTATTATCTTTTGCCTTATTTCCTATTCAAGGAATTACCCAAGGTTTCATGCCTATTGTAGGATATAATTATGGGGCAAATAATTACGAGAGATTACAAGAAACCGTTAAAAAATCTATTCTCTATGGATCAATGATTGCTCTTTTAATATTTATAGTCATCGTGATATTTCCATTAGAAATAGTAATGATATTCACAAACGATACAAATGTTCTAGAAAACACGCCCAATGCGTTAAGGATAATATTTGCAGTTACACCATTGATTGCTGTACAATTAATAGGATCTGCATATTTTCAGTCTATAGGAAAAGTTAAACCAGCTTTATTATTGACACTGACTAAGCAAGGTTTTTTCTTAATTCCCTTGATATTAACCCTTCCTATATATTTTGGACTTATAGGTGTTTGGATAGCTTTTCCTATAGCCGATTTACTTTCTACCCTAGTAACAGGAGTGTATTTGAGAAAAGAACTAAATCACAAAAAAAGAGTGTAATGAAAAAGAAGAATATCACTAAGAATTATAATAAAGGAGATTTAAAGATCCTTTGGGAACCAGTAAAATGTACCCATGCAGCAGAATGTGTAAAACATTTACCTGAAGTATTTAGACCCAATGAACGTCCGTGGATTGCTGTCAAAAATGCGTCGATAGAAGTATTAAAGAAAACTATAGACAAGTGCCCTTCGGGAGCTATTTCATATACAGAAATAAAAGAGGGTGAATAAGAAAGAAATTACTCAAATAAAAACACAACAAAACATAGATATAATAAATATGAAAACATTAATTATTGGAGCTAATGGAAATTTAGGAAAAGAAGTACTAAAACAGTTAAGTAAAACGACATCAGTCAAGGCGGGATATAGAACACCAGAAAAGCATAATATAAAGTATAATGAAGAGATTGTAGCATTTAACTATGATGACCCACAAACTTTTGAAAAAGCCTTAGAAAATGTTGATAAAGTTTTTGTTCAGGCGCCGCCATTAGATGCATTCGCTAGTCAAAGAATGACTCCATTCATTAATACGTTAAAACAAAAAGGAATAAAAAGAGTAGTATTAAACTCAGCATTAGGAGTTAATCATAACGAAGAAGCACCTCTTAGAAAAGTTGAGCGTTCTTTTATAGATAAGGAATTTGATTATACCATAGTCAGACCAAATTTTTTTGTAGAAAACTTTACATCTAGTTTTGTAGCTGATTTAATAAAACATAAAAATGCCATAATAGCCAATGCAGGTGATGGAAAAATAACCTTTATATCGGTAAAAGATATAGCAGGAGTTGTCACAGCAACTATCAATGACGAAAAACACATAGGCAAAGAATACAACTTAACAGGAGGACAAGCCCTATCTCATAAAGAAGTAGCTGATATATTTACAGAAAAACTAGGTAAAAAAATAAACTATATATCCATTACAGCAAATGAAATGAAATCAGGGGCTATGGAAAACGGACTTTTAGAAAGCTCTGCAGATTACCTGGTTATGCTTAATAGTATGGCAAAAAACGGATACATGGAGCACAATACCAATGAGATAGAACAATTGCTAGGGAGATCTCCACTAACATTTGAATCAGTGATTTAAAACTATTCATGAATAAATAACCCTCATTTTTTTAATTGGAATGAAAAGGTTCTCGTAACAAAATACGAGGATCTTTTATTTTTGTACTATTAAGAACACTGTTTTTTTATAAAAAGTAAAACATTTAAGGAGGGAGGAACTTTTAATGTAAACATGATCAATCTTGATATAATACCTCTTCAAAAAATGCTTGGAATGATTCAAGCCAAATCAAGACTAAAAATCCAGCATAATATCAACTTGATCATACAAAAAGGATAAAGAAGAAGTTTTATTTAAATTAAATAAAAGGCTGAAGAGCAGCAAGGATGAACTATTTTTTAGTGACTACGCTCTTAAAAATGCAGGCATAGATTTTTACCATTTTTACAATAGAAACAACCTTTTGAATAGGTCTTAGCGAGAGTAGTTTTGTGTGATATTTCAATTATAGGCAGTAAGCCTTTTAAAACCACAGAATTATGTATAAAACTAATGCCATAAAGTCAAAAGACTTTGCTACAGCAATTGGTATAAAATATTTACCATTACTTATATTAAGTATATCACTTTCATTAAACTCATGTAAAAAAGAAGAAGGAAACCAATGGAATCAAACACCATCTTATCCAGTATTTAAAGTAGACAAAAAAGAATATACAGGATACAATACCTATTCTACTAGATTAGAAGGAATTCAAGATATAGAAATTAGAGCAAAAGTAGGTGGATATATTCAAGAAATATTTGTAGATGAAGGTGCTTATGTAAAAAAAGGACAAATCTTGATCAAATTAGAAGCTAATGATATTAATCAAAGTGCAAATGCAGCAGGAGCCGCAATTAAAACAGCAGAAGCAAATGTGAATACAGCTCAAATTGAGGTGGATAGACTAAGACCTCTTGTAGAAAAAAATATAGTAAGCCCAGTGCAATTAGAAACAGCCAAAGCAAATCTACTATCTGCCCAGGCACAATTAAATCAAGCAAATAGTCTGTATCAAGGAAATGTTGCTAATGTAGCATACACAGCAATAAAAAGTCCAATAGATGGATATATCGGAAAAATAAATTATAGAAAAGGATCTCTAGTAGGGCCAGCAGATATAACTCCATTGACCACAGTTTCTAATACCAAAGAAATATACGCATACTTTTCTGTAAGTGAGCAAGAGCTAATAACATTAACAGAAAAATTCAAAGGAAATAGTTTAGCCCAAAATTTAAAAAATATTCCAGAAGTAAAACTTCAGTTAGCTAATAAAACAGTATATAAATTATCTGGTAAATTAGAAGCCTCTACCGGAAAAATAAACCCTATAACAGGAGCCATTCAATTAAGAGCAAAATTTAACAACCCAAACAGGCAATTATTAAGTGGTAGTAATGGAACTATATTAATTCCTAATATATACACTGATGCCATAGCAGTTCCTGCACTATCAACTTTTGAGATACAAGGAAAAAAAATGGTATATGTATTATCACAAGGAGATACACTCAAAGGGAAAACCATTCAAATAGAAGATAAAGTAGGTAGATATTACATTGTTAAATCTGGTCTTAATATAGGAGATAAAGTATTAGGATTAGGAGTTAGTAAGGTATACCCAAACACGGTTATTGCACCTCAATTAGCCTCAATGGACAGTATTGCAAATTCATTTCAAACCGTATTTAAATAAGACCAGATGTTACAGAAATTTATAGAAAGACCCATATTATCAACAGTGATTGCTATAATGACTGTTATATTGGGAATTATCGGAATAACGGCTATTCCTGTATCGGAATACCCAGAAATAGCACCCCCAACGGTAGAAATTACAGCATCCTTTCCTGGAGCGAATGCACAAACAGTAATAGAGAGTGTCATCACACCTATAGAAGAACAAGTTAATGGTGTAGAAGGTATGAAATATATTACTTCTACAGCTAGTAATGATGGTTCTGCCAAGATAACTATTGTTTTTAATCAAGATATCGATCCAGATATAGCTGCTGTAAACGTGCAAAATCGTGTTTCTAGAGCAAATGCAGTATTGCCAGCTGATGTAATCCGTAACGGAATTAGTACACAAAAAACGCAAAACTCGGCACTGATGTTTGCATCCATAGCATCGAAGTCTGAAGAGTACAATGAAACATACCTTCAAAACTATATCCGATTAAATATTATACCAGAATTACAACGTGTAAATGGAGTAAGTAAAATAGATATATATGGTGGTAAAGATTATGCTATGCGTATCTGGTTAGACCCAATTAAAATGGCGTCATACAATTTAGAACCTTCAGATGTTAGTTTTGCCATTCAAGAACAAAGTACAGAAGCTGCTCCAGGTGCATTGGGACAAAATTCTGGGCAATCATTTGAATATGTTATAAAATATCAAGGTAGATTTAAAGACGTAAAAAGTTATGAAAACATCCTTTTAAGAACAGCAGCAGATGGAACAAATCTATATTTAAAAGATGTAGCAAAAATTGAACTAGATGCGCTATCCTATGCTTCTGCATCAAAATCACAAGGAGATCCCTCCGTTACATTTGGTGTATACCAATTACCAAACACTAATGCCCAGGCTATTAACGATGCATTACTAGAGAAAATCGAAGAGTTGAAAAAAGATTTTCCGGAAGGAATTTACTTCATCATGAACTACAATACCAATAACTTTCTTGAAGCATCTATAAATAAAGTAACTAAAACATTAATAGAAGCATTCATATTAGTATTTATAGTCGTATTTATCTTCTTACAAGACTTAAGGTCAACAATTATTCCAGCCATCGCAGTACCAGTATCGATTATCGGAGCTTTCTTTTTCTTAAACCTTTTTGGATTCTCAATGAATCTATTAACGCTTTTTGCTTTAATTCTAGGGATAGGAATAGTAGTAGATGATGCCATTGTAGTAGTAGAAGCAGTACATGCCAAAATGGAAAAAGGAATAGCTAATGCAGCAGAAGCTTCAAAAAGTGCGATGTCAGAAATAAGTGGAGCAATTATTTCCATAACATTAATTATGGCAGCCGTATTTATACCCATCACATTTATACAAGGACCATCAGGAGTATTCTATAAACAATTTGGGATTACTCTAGTAGTAGCCATATTTATATCTGCTTTAAATGCTTTAACATTATCTCCTGCATTATGTGCTATCTTTTTAAAACCAGTGCATAACGATAAAGAAAAGAAAGGTTTTTTAAACAGATTCTTTATAGCATTCAATACAGCATTTGATGTCGCCAAAGAAAGATATAAAAATGTGTTACAAAACATGGTAAAACATAAATGGACAACTATACTTATACTAGGACTATCATTGGTAGCAATTTGGTACTCAAATGTAAAAACACCACAAGGGTTTGTACCATCAGAAGATAGGGCAGTACTATTTCTTAATATGGAGTTACCACCAGGCGCATCATTAGGAAGAACAATGGCAGCCTTAGATCAATTAAATGAGGCTATTACAGATATTGACGAAATATCAGATTTTAGTTATACCGCAGGATCTAATTTCTTCTCAGGAGCAGCAAGTTCAAATGCACTTGGATTTATAGTTTTAAAAGACTGGAAAGATAGAAAAGAAGAAAACTCAAGTATAGATGATGTATTAGCAAAACTATACGCAAGAGCAGAAGCTGTCAAAGATGCAAATATTCTATTTTTTGCACCACCAAGTGTACCAGGATATGGTAATGCAGATGGGTTCGAATTTAGACTAATAGACAAAAGTGCAGGAACTATTGAAGATTTAAACAATGTTACTCAAGAATTTCTTGGTGGGCTTATAGCAAGGGATGAAATCATGTTTGCCTCAAACTCTTTAAATACAGGATATCCTCAATACGAAATAGAAATGGATGTACCATTGGCAAAAAGAACAGGAGTTAGTGTAATTAGTATATTAAGTGCTATGCAAGGGTATTATGGAGGACTATATGTTACTGACTTTAATAAATTTGGTAAGCCTTATAAAGTATTTTTACAAGCTTCACCAGAATATCGCAAAGATGAAAAAGATCTATCCAAGATTTTTGTAAAAAATAATACAGGGCAAATGACACCAATTAGTGCTTTTGTAAAATTAAAAAGTATTAATGGACCACAAACCTTGAGTCGTTTTAACCTATACAATTCAGTATCTATAAACGGAAATGCTATGACAGGTTACAGTTCTGGAGCAGCAATCAAGGCAATAGACAGTCAAGCTAAATCTTTACCAAAAAATTATGCCATCGAATATAGTGGAATTACCAAAGAAGAAATAAGCAGTGCTGGACAAGCACCATTCATTTTAGCATTAAGTATTTTGTTTGCATATTTCTTCTTAGCAGCACAATACGAAAGCTTTATGCTACCATTCTCGGTATTATTCTCATTACCAATAGGAATAGCAGGTGCTTTCCTTTCAACTTGGGCAGCTGGATTAGAAAACAATATATACTTCCAGATAGCCCTAGTAATGCTTATAGGATTATTAGCAAAAAATGCCATACTTATCGTAGAATTTTCAAAACAACGTCGAGAAGAAGGTTTATCAATAACACAAGCGGCTATAGAAGGAGCAAAAGAACGTTTACGCCCAATTCTTATGACAGCATTTTCATTTATCCTAGGACTTTTACCATTAGTATTTGCAGGAGGTGTTGGAGCAACAGGAAATAGATCTATAGGAACAGGAGCTGCAGGAGGATTACTAATTGGAACTCTAATAGGAGTATTTGTAATACCTGTACTTTATGTAGTATTCCAGTGGTTAGACGAAAAAATTTCAACAAAAAAAGATGTCAAAAATGCGTAGATTAAAAATGTATAGATTAGGAGTACTCATTTCATTATCCGTACTCCTAAATTCCTGTATAGCAACAAAAAGATATACAGAACCAACAATAGAAAATAAATATCTATTTAGATTAGATCGACTAAATAAAAAAGGAGAAAAATTAACAGATTTAGATTGGCAAAACTTTTTTAAAGACAAACTATTAAAAGAATATATAAAAGAAGCTTTAATAAACAATCAAGATAACAATATTACATTAAAAAATATAGAATTGTTTAAAGCTCAATTTAAAAGAAGAAGAGCCGGATACTTACCCACAGTTGATATAAATACTGATGTTCAACGACAACAACAGTCCAAAAATACGCAGTTTGGTAGTTTTGCCAATGGTATCATGACCCAATACACAGCATCGAGTAATCTCACATGGGAATTAGATTTATGGGGAAAAATAACAAGCCAAAAATTAATGGCAAAAGCTCAGTTTGAAAAATCGATAACGGCACAAAAGTTATTGCAAACAGAACTAATAGCAAATGTAGCCAATACCTATTATAGTATATTAGAAGCGGATAAACGAAAGCAAATATTAGCAGAGACTGTACAGATAAGATTAGAAAGTTTTGAAACACTCAAACAATTAAAAACATCAGGATACAGCAACGCCTTAGCAGTAAGTCAAGCAAAAGCACAGTTAGTACAAGCTAGAATATTATTAAATGATACAGAAAATCAAATCTTCACCTTAGAAAATGCTTTGAGTATGCTTATAGGTAAACCTATGAATACTATCAAAAGAAATTCATTAGAAGAACAAAATATACTAACAGAGTTTCAATTAGACTTACCATTAGAAATACTAAGTAACAGACCAGACGTTAAAGAAGCCGAATTAGAATTTAAAAGCTTATTCGAAAACTATAACATAGCAAAAGCATCAATATACCCTAGTGTGAAGCTAACCGCAAATATTGGATTTCAGAGTTTAGAAACCTCGTCATGGTTCAAATCAAACTCTTTCTTCAATACACTAGTAGGAGGAATAACAGCACCAATAATTAATGGAAGACAATTAAGAACACAGAAGGAAGTTTCAAAGATCCAAATGGAGCAAAGCCTACTTAGGTTTCAAAAAAGAGTATTAGAAGCAAGTATAGAAGTAAGTGATGTACTCAATCAGTACAACACACAACGTAATAACCTCAAAGAATTAAAAACGCAAAAACAATTATTAGATAAATCATTTAGCGATTCAAAAGAGTTATTAAAAGCAGGATTAGCAAATTATCTAGAAGTATTAAATGCTCAAGAAAACCTATTAAACACACAGTTGCAGTACAATCAAGTACTCTCACAAAATATGCAAACGACAACAACAATTTATAGAGCTGTAGGTGGTGGTATAAAATAAAAAGAATAAACACTGATCTCTTATATATGTTAAGGGATCAGTATTTTATCTAATAAAATTAGCTCAAAAGAAGAAAGCAATCTTTATGACTTTTCAAAAGAAGAAAACCATATAAAAATTTAGTGTAGACACTTACAAGGATTACGAAAAATAGTTCGACACAATGATTTTAAAAACTATCTAATAAGAAATCTATTTTTTCTAACAACAAATAAACTTTAGCTACATTTTTAAGTTTAATTTTACTTAATTAGCATCAAATTAATTCAACGTGTATTATTAATGGGAATTAAGGAGTTTAAAAATATAAATGATTTTTTTTATGAACTAGGGATACCTTTTTTAAAAAATAAGGATTTCTATATCGCTAAGTTCGAGGATTATGATTTTAAAGTTTCTCCTAAACCTTTTTCGTATAAACATGGGTATTTTGAGATATCTTTCTCAATTGGATACGATGTTCAAGTTTCAATAAACGATAAGACCACTAACGCTTTGGACTTTAATATTTCGTTTGTTTCTCCAGGTCAAATTGTAACATGGGATTTAAAAGATATAAAGAAAGAAACAGCAAGTTATGTATTACTTTTTAAACCAGAGTTTTTACCATTAGCTTCTAATGTTTTTGATATCTATGAAAATTTTTCGTTCTTCAATAATTATACATTATCGAGTTATAAGCTAAATAATTCTCAAATAAAGCTTTTTCGAAAATACTTAGAAGAAATTAATAAAGAATATAAAGAAAAATCTGAAGATAGTTTTGAAATTATAAAATACTATCTAAATATCTTTTTATTAAAAATTAAGAGAGAATTACATTTTAGTCAAAGAGTAAGTTATTTAAAGACTAGAGCGCAAGAGATAACTTATAATTTTGAAAATCTAATAAAACAGACTAAACATAAGCGTAAACCTTTAAAATATTATGCTTATAATCTTAATATCAGTTCTATATATTTATCAGAATGTATTAAAAAAACAACTGGTAAAACGGCAAAACAAATTATTGATGAATATTTAGTGTTAGAAGCAAAATCACTACTTAAACAATCAACAGATTCAATAACAGAAATAGCTTTTTCTTTAGGTTTTGATGATAATTCTAATTTTGTAAAATACTTTAAAAATAAAACGGGTGTTACTCCTAGACAATATAAAGTAAATTCTATAACAGATTAATCTATTATTTGATCGTAATTTTATTCCATACCTAGAAGTTATTATTTCTAGATATAATATTATAGGCTTATATCTTCAAACAGTACTACAACTCAAATAGCTAGTAATAATTTATCATTAATCAATTCCCTTCTCTTTTACTATAGTATAAAGTCAAAAAACCTAATAATTAACCGTTTTTACATGATTATACGTCTGTATCTTATAGTTTTAGCATAGTAGTTTTGCATAAAAATTAAAGATTAAAAAAAGAATTATGCGAAAACTCTTAGGAATAATAGCTATAACTATATGTTGTATATATACAGGATTAGCCCAAGATAATCCAGAAAATAAAGTAAAAGATAGTTTCCAGTTGAATGGAAATGTAAGTATTGTAGGAAGATGGCAAAGAGGAAACTTTAACCAGTTCGCTTTTCAACCTGGAGTTGTTTTAAATGTTTATAATTCAAAGCATTTTGCACAATTAGCCACTCGTTATCATATTATATCAAATGAGGGAACTAGATTTAAAAGTGATTTATGGATCAGTGGTCTATATATGTTGAATTATAAAAAGCCATTCTTTTTTACTGCAAGAGGAAATATTGGTTTTCCAGAATCTTTTAGAATTGATCATATCGCCAAAGTAGGTCCAGGGATAGGAACCAATCTTATAGAAATGGATGTGAGAAAGTTTTTTCAAGTTCATTTGTATGGAAGTTATGTAAGCTATAAATATACTGGATTTGAACAGGACAGATCATTTGCTCCATTAGGACTTATTCGAACTATGTTTCCATTATTTGAAAACAAGATAAATATAACGGGTGAAACTACAGGGTTTATTAGTACAGAAGATACAAATGTTTGGGGAATTGCAGCTGTTATTAAATCAACATTTTCTCTGGCAAAAGGATTTGGTTTTACTGCTTCATATGAAGCAGCCTATAACAATTTTGCGCCATCTATTTACAACAAGTTTGATGGTGAAATGGTTTTTGGGGTACAATACCGCTTTTAATCAGATATATCATAAAACCCTGTGTATAATATCAAAGTTTGTAATAAATACTTAAAAGAATAAACATGAAAAAAATAATAATAATAGTTTTTGTAGCTAGTTCAATACTATCGTGCCGCAAAAAACAAGAAAAAAAAGAAGATAAAATGATAAATGAAACATCGCAGACTACAGAGATCATTCAAGAAGAAGAAAAAGGTGTACCAGCTTATTTAGTAGCTAGTTCATTCATACCAGAAGGACATGCTTCTTTAAAACCATATTATGATACTGCTCATAAGCTTCTTGAAGCTGCTGGTGGAGAAACTATAATTGCAGGACATTCTGGACAAGTAAGACATCATTTTGAAGGAGAATGGAATGAAGGGGCTGCTTTTACGATATTCAAATTTCCTTCTATGGAAGCCTTATTAGGGTTTTGGAATTCTGAAGAATATCAAAAAGTAAAACATTTAAGAACCGATATAGTTCCGCCTAATTTTACTTTTGCAACAAGAGGATTTATAATGGCAGATATGGAAAACTATTTAGATGATACTGATAATATCTCTTCAAAAGAAGAAAATGAATCCGAAGAAGAATCAAATACTAATATAAGATCTGCTTATTTGATAGCTAGTTCATTTATGCCTGAAGGACATCCTGCATTGGATGATTATTATCATGCAGCTCATCCACCATTAGAAGCTGCTGGAGGTGAAACTATTATTGCAGGTAGTTCTAAACAAATTATGCATCATTTAGAGGGGAATTGGAATAAAGATGCGGCATTTACAGTATTTAAATTTCCTACTATGGAAGCTTTGCTAGAGTTTTGGAATTCAGAAGAATATCAAAAAATTAAACATTTGAGAACAGATAGAATAAAGCCAAACTTTACTTTTGCTACAGAAGGAATTTTACCAGTTGATCTTGAAAGATATCAAAAATAGTAGAGAATAGGTATACTTTTATATCTGGTCAATTTGACAATTAAAATAAGGGCTTTAAAATCTTTTAAGATTTTAAAGCCCCATAAAAATTTTAGATAACCTAAAATTGATATTGATTTAGGTATACTGACAAGAATGGGAATAAAGAAACTTTGATATGAAAAATAATAAGCAATAAAAAGTATGAATGAGAATAATTCTAATAAAATAAATATTGAATTTGTAGCTTTAATGGCATCCTTGATGTCTATTGTCGCATTATCTATTGATGCACTTTTACCTGCACTTTCAGATATTGGTTTAGCGATTTCAGTTAAAGATTCAGTAAGTCTACAGCTACTTGTTTCAATGATTTTTCTTGGTTTGGGTATCGGACAATTATTGTTTGGACCATTATCAGACACTTTTGGACGAAAACCGATCATTTATATAGGTTTGGCGATTTATAGTATTGCGAGTATCATTTGTGTTATGTCTAGCTCTCTTGAAATGATGATACTTGGTAGAGTATTGCAAGGAATAGGCTTGGCTGCACCATATTCGATTAGTGTTTCTATAGTACGAGATTCTTATAAAGGAGATGCTTTAGCTAAAATTATGTCCTTTGTTATGGTGATTTTTATTTTGGTGCCTGTAATAGCACCAGCTCTTGGACAAGTAATATTAAATGTATTTGATTGGAAATCTATATTTTATTTTCAATTAATATTTGGAGTTATCATTTCATTTTGGCTCTGGAGGCGTCAACCAGAAACATTAAAAGAAGAATATAGAAGTTCGTTTAATCTAAAATCATATAAATATGGACTTACAGAGTTTTTTAAACAGAAAAGCGCAATAGCATATACCATAATAACAGGGTATCTTAGTGGTGCATTTATGGTTTATTTAGGTGCAGCACAACATATTTTTGTAAACCAGTATGGTTTACAAAAAGAATTTCCTTACATTTTTGCTGGTATTGCACTAACTATAGGAGTAGCTACTTTTTTAAATGGTATGCTAGTGATGCGTTTTGGTATGAGAAAATTAACTTTTATAGGCTTAACCTTATTTTGTGTTATTTCAGGAAGTTATGTTTTGTTATTTCTGAATTCTAATAATCCATCATTATATATTTTATTGTTTTTTATCGCGTTTCAATTTTTAGCAATGGGGTTGTTATTTGGTAATGTTAGAGCAATTTCAATGGAATCTATTGGTCATATTGCGGGTATTGGAGCAGCTATTACAGGTTTTCTTTCTACACTTATAGCAGTTCCTATTGGGGTGTTTGTAGGTAGTTATATAAAAACAACATCGCTTCCGTTATTTGTAGGCTTTGCAGTATGTGGTATTCTATCATTGTTAACTTTTGTTTTTGTAGAAAAAACTTCAAGAAAACAACCTCAAATTAGTAAGGAAACTTTACAAAATTAAAGAAGACTCAATTATGAAACAAGTATATCCAGACTTATGGCAGTCAGAAAAAGGAACTCATTTTGGAATGAGTATGAAAACGTATGTACTTCAAACGCCTGAAGCTAATGTGGTGATTTATTATTCTGATGATAAAAATGAAGTAGATCAAATAAAAGAATTAGGCAAGATTGACTATCAATTTATAAGCCATCACCATGAATTTACTCCAGCAATGTTTGAAAATTTGAATGATTTTCAGGCAACGTTATATACTCATGAAAAATCCGTAAAATATTTAAACCGTCCAATAAAGGATTTAATTACTTTAGAAAAAACTACGCAATTTTCATCTGGTATAAAAATAATATACACTCCTGGCCATACTGATAATAACATTTGCTTGTATTATAAGTCTCCTTATGGTAAAAAATATTTGTTTGTTGGTGATACTATTTATTTAGATAATGGTGATTGGAACATTCTAGTAATGAGTAATGATGGAGGTGATTATTTAACATTAAAAGAGAGTCTTCTAGAACTAAGAAAACTAGAAGTAGATGTTGTTATGCCTAGTGTAGGTGTTGGTCCTTTTGGTAATAAAGCAATTGAAGTTACCCAAAATGATTGGCAACAAATAATAGATAACACATTAAGACGAATATCTTAATGTATATTTTTTAAAAATTATAAAATGGTTTTAGTATTTAAAACGAATATTGAAGAAAAACAAGAAAAACAGATAAGAAGAGTTTTATCAGATTTTAAAGAAATAGAAAGAATTAATTTTGACTTTGAAGACTGTGATAATATATTAAGAATAGAAAGTACGAGTAATATTTCTGCCAAAATTATAAACACAGTAATAAAGAATAATAATTTTATTGAAGAGTTACATTAATAGTACCCTGAATCTGTTACATAAAGAATCCACTGTCAAGTGGATTTTTAGTTTAAAGAAATCTCATAAAGAAAATTTAGCAAAAGAAAGATTATTCTTTTGCAGATAAACTAGATTCATAGCGTTTAAAAAAACAATAATGAATAAGCTCACTTTTTATATACAAATAAGATTATGACTGTGTTTATTCATACAGGTTTATAGAGAGAGATTTACTGCGGAGTTTTTTTATATTTGAGTAAACGTATTAGTTCTTTATGAATACTGTTTAATAAAATAACTAAATAATTTTAGATATATTAAAAATGAAACTACGTAGCTTCTCATTACAAATTTATAATCCAGAAAAAACACTTGATTTTTATACAAAGGTATTAGGATTTTCTTTAGTAAATGAATTTTCTGAAGGTGGGATAATCTACTACGATTTAAGATTTAACAATCCCAATTATTATATCAGGTTAAAATACAATCCTTTACTTCAACCTACACTATATCAGGAAAAAGCTACTGATAATTATTGGAAATACAGTTTGTTTGTAGATGATATTCAAGATGCATGTCATAATATATCAACGCATGATTTTAAAATAGGAGAGCCGTTTCAGTTTGGAGATATTGGTTATTTAGCCCATACTGCTGATACAGAAAATCATAAGATAGAATATATTCAAAAAACATTTAAGCAGCATGATACATTAAATACTAATGAACCAATAGCATTAGGGCTTATAACAATTAGAACAAAAGATCCAATTAAAATCATTAAACTTTACGAAGAAGTTTTGGATATGAAACTCTTTGTACGTATGTATGTAAACAGAGGTAAAGGCTTTACATTGTACTTTTTAGGAGATAAAAATCTACAAGCCCCCCATCCTGATATAGATGCAATAGAAAACAGAGAATGGATGTATCAACAAAGTCATTTATTTATTGAGATTCAACATTTCTGGAATAGTGAATACGATAGTAATTTTAATTTAGAGAATACGGAACAAACTGGATTGCAAACGATCAATTTTTCAGGGAATTTAGATGAGCTAAGAGAACGATTAAAGCTTCATAATATAGTTTTCCAACAAGGAAAAGATAACATTACTTTTGATACAATAGATAATTATACAATCGTAGTAGAAGCAGAAAAATAATAAGATCCATTTGATAATTTAAAATGATTGATATAAATCACCCGAATTCTGATTTTGTTTTTGAATCTTTAGGCTATATAAACCGAATCAAAGAATTGTGTCGAATATATATAAAGCAAGATTTTGAAAATAGAAAAAAGACATTTGAAAGAATGGAATTAGAATGTGTGAAGCTAAAAGTATTTTCAGAAAAGCATTTTAAAGAAAATAGTATTTCCATAAATGAAATTACAGATAAAATTATATCTGAAATTAGAATATTGAGCGGAATAAACAACCTAACAGAAGTAGGCCGTTGCGCAGTTTGTAATTCCAAATTAAATACATTTGATTCTCGTATAAAAGAAGTGGGAATGATTGCGATTTGTGAAAAATGTCCATCAAAAATAGTTGATTATACAAATAAATTAGAGTGGTTGACTGGAGCTGCATTTATATAAAAACAAAATTGATAATATAGATAGTAATTATAATAAACTCACTACAGATGAATCTAATCGAAATTACTAATGCAAATATTTAATTGAAGATTATTAGTGATTTAATGTTTAATTTAAGGATAATACGTGATCGTTTCCTGAAATATAAAATATAACTTGAAAGAAAGATTAATAATAAAAGGTACTATTTTAAATTGTGGTGAAAAATGGTTTGTAGGAAAAGATACATATTCGTCAATATTACTTTCCGTAATTAATAGTTGGAAATCAAATAACTTCACATCACAAGATAAACTAAATATAGATATTGAGGATTGGAAAATTAGAAAGTTTGGAAAAATTAAAGGAGGGATTTATGGCTTTACCAACGATTTACATAATCTTTCAATTAATTATTGTTTACTAAAAGAAACATTGGAAAATGTAAGGATAAAAGAACATAAAGCAGATTTATATATTTGTTTATTACTTGAAAATTATTTTACTAATATTAGAAGTCTTTATGACTTCCTTTTTCATTTTGTGAAAATTGCATTAAATGATAAACAATTGAAATCATATCCAGAAAAAGATTCATTAAATAAGTTAATCAATTTTTCGAAAAAAGTAAACAATAAGGAAAAATTGCCTAAAAGAATTCAGGACTTCCTTTTAGATATAGAACCTTATTTAGATGAAATTAAGACAATAAGAGATTCTATTATTCATAAAGGAAAAGAAATAATTCTTACAAGGAAAGAGGAAGAAGTCTATATTAGAATACCTAAAACAGGTTTATATAGTAATGATAATATATTACCGAATATATTAAACTCTAAAGAAGTTAATTTCAATATGAATAGATATATTAGAGAAATAACGAAAAGTTTTTTTTATTATTCAGAATTACTCGGATATATTTTACTGATAGAATTATTTGAAAAAAATGAATTCAAATGGAATCTATATTCGATTACAAATTACTGTATGGAAGAGTTTATCGAATTCATGTTGAATCAAAAAACTTAACAGACAAAATATATTAATAATTAAAGTGGATTTGATTATTTTTCAACGGGGATAAACACAGATTAAAATTTACTAGGAATTAGAAAGATTAGTATTTAGTTTAAAAATAATCACTAAGATTTACCTGTGAATTACTGCTATCAGGAACCGTTATACGTACATAAATTGATGAGAAAAGCATTAATAATAACCATAATTCTGAACTCAATAATTATTGTTTTAGTTCCAGAAGGACACGGTGGAGGAATAATGATTCTGTTTGAAATATTCCTTATTCCTGAAATTATTGAAAACAGTATAGATATTCAAAAGATTAGTTTTCATGAAAATAAGCTTGAAGTAGCTATTTTTATTTCGCTAATTGGGAAACTAATATTATTATCTTCTCTATTTTTCAAAAAAATATTTAATTCTAAAATCTGGATTAAAATTGGACTGGCTTTAATGTTGATTTCGTTTCTCTCTGTTTGTTATAAAACTGGGGATTATGACAATTTTCTATTTGTAATAACATTAGGAAGTGGAATTCCATTCTTAATGTATTACGGTAGAATTATATATTTGATTAATAAAGGAAAAAACAATATATAGTTTGGACTTAAACTGAAATGATCTACTATTTTTTTATAATTAACGACTCATACGCACAACACTAAGTAGCTTTTAAAAAATGACCAGAAAACTGATTTTTATATTAGGTTTAATAATTATTATAATGGTTTTTCTAAAATTAGGAAGATCGATTTATATGCCAATGGTAAATAAAATAAGAGGAAAGGAAACTGTTGAATCAAGAATAGATAATATTCAAGAAAACGTTTGGAATCGACTTGAAAAAGATTTGGAGCAAGCAGGTTATAAAATGGATTATCCAAAAGAGATAATTCTTGCAGCCTTTAAAGAAGAAAGAATACTGCAAGTTTTTTCAAAAGATTATAACGGAATTAAACTAATAAAAGAATATCCATTTACAGCTTTTAGTGGTGAATTAGGGCCAAAACTCAAAGAAGGAGATAAACAGATTCCTGAGGGAATTTATAAAGTAGAGTATTTAAACCCAAACAGTTCATACTACCTATCCATAAAAGTAAGTTACCCAAATGAGTTTGACAAATCAAAAACTGAGTTTACGAATGTATCAGAAATGGGTGGAGATATTTTTATACACGGAAAATCTGCAACAATTGGCTGTATTCCGATTGGAGACGAGGCTATAGAAGAAGTGTTTTTATTAACACAAAAAGCAATGAATAATACTATTAAAGTAATTATCAGTCCGAGAGATTTTAGAGTCAATTCTAACTACCCAAAAATTGAGAAAATCGATTGGGAAAACGAATTATATGATATAATAAATAACGAATTAAAAACACTACCTAGCAGATAACTATAAATAATTGTTTGTCATCATTTTTCAGTTTAAAGTATTTTTAAAATTCAAGATAAGATGGATTATTAAAGAAAAATTTAAAAATACATGTAACCTTTAGTAGAAACCAGAGTATAAAAAATAATGGTAACTATTAAATCTAAAGAATGATACTCAAGAAAAAGTACTTAAACTTATTTATTGTATTGATACTAATAAGCTGTGGTAAATCAAAAACAGAAGCAAACTTATTCAAGAATATAAATTGGATTCCGTTTGAATGGAAGGAATCATACGTAGGGAAAGATACTTTAAAATATGGTTCTATAGAAATCCTAACAACCATAAAAGGGATAGATCAAAAATTGGGAATGCAATTTGATTTAGGTGCAACAAATAGTGTCATTTATGAAAATCCGCTAAAAAACATAATAAAAGATTCTTTACAATATCCCTTTAAAGTGAATTGGTCTGATAAAGAGAAATTTGCTGGAATAGAATCTTATAAGATAAAAGATTTAGATATTTCTTCAAATACGTATAGATTTCAAAATCTTGCTCCGAGCTTATTAAAAAATTATGGTTCAACAAAAAAGTCTGATGTTCCACATATCGGGACAATTGGGTTAGATGTTTTTGAAAACAAATATGTTATTATCGATTATGACAGTAAAAAAATAGGTATTACAGATTCTTTATCAGTGAGATTATTAAAGAAAATTAGCTTTACAAATTTTGAGAAGACCAATATAGAGCAAACAGTGTTTAAAATAAAAATAGACGATACAAACCACAATGTTTTATTTGACACAGGTTCAAGTTCATGGACTATTATTACAGGAGAAAGTAAGTTCAATGAAATTTTAGGTAATACCGAAATAAAATTAGACTCTGTTGAAGTTTCTTCTTGGGGTAAAAAAGATTATTTCTATAAAACAACGCTTAATAAAACGGTTACTATAGCAGGAAAAGAATTTAAAAATATGGAAGGCTATTTTTTTAAAGACAATAATACTTCTAAATATCTTTATGATAATAATATTTTAGCGATTATAGGAAACAGAATATTTATTGAGAATAAGAACACTATTGTTATTGATTACAAAAATCAACGATTCGGAATAATAAAATAAAAGCCTTTACAAATAATGTATAGTCGCAATTACTGTACAACACATTATTTGAAAAACGATAAGCAAACGTAGGCGACAGTTACTTCTTCAGTAATATCGAATTGTTTTATAGCTAATGCTATATAAAATAAAAACACAGTCTAGAATAAGATGAATATAGGTATAAATAGATTTGTGTATATTTTAAAAAGTCACTCATATTAACTTGAAAAAGTACATTTTAAAGTGAGAGATAAATGTTTTTGATTACAAATACCAGAAAAACAAATACGAATTTACATTAATAAGTTATTAAACTAAATATAACTTTATATATCCAATAAAAGGCAATTAGTATACTTTTAAAAAACTAGGTTGCTTGACTTTTTAGTTTTGATGTAATTAAAATTAAATATCAAAATGAGAAAAGTTTTATTTCTAATTGTAATACAGCGATTTTTTGCCATAAAACAAAGAGTCAGTGCTATTGATATTACATACATCTATACTGAAAAAATATTGCTAGCATCAGCTATGTTAAAACATAAATTAATTGCTAACAGACTTATCGATGAGAAATAATATTATACTAATAGTAGGGATTTTTTATTTCTCAATAACAGGACTTTCTCAAAATAAAAAGATTCCATTTATAGAAGAAAAAATAAAAGTAGATGGAATATTAAATGAAGAAATTTGGCAACAGACAGAAATATTTTCAGATTTTAATAATTACTTTCCAAATGATGAAGGAAAAGCTCAAAACAAAACTGAAGTACGGGTATTTCATGATGCTAAATATATATATATCGGAGTAGTGTATTTCGATACTACTTCAGAAAATAAGATAAGTACACTTAAAAGAGATAACCATGGTGATGCTGTGGTTGGTAGTGATGCATTTGGGATTGTTTTAGATCCCTTCAATAAAGAAAATAATGGGTATTATTTTACCATAAATATAGGAAACACCCAGCAAGATGCACTCATTGATTTTAATGGAACCGATTACAGTTTTAATGAAAGTTGGAATGCTGTATGGCAATCAGAAACAACAACAGAAGGCAATAAAAAAGTTTATGAAATCGCAATTCCATTTAAATCATTAAATTTTGATATAACTAATGATACTTGGGGAATTCAATTTTTTTATAGAGACTTTAAAACCAATTCGTGGATGACTTATACCGATATGTCTCGTAATTTTTTTCAGTTTGATTTACGATTTACAGAAGATGTGAAGGTTGAAAATTTGCCTCAAAAAAATACTTCTAGATTTACAGTAACTCCATCTATTACTTATAATTATGGAAATGATGTTACAGACAAAACCAATGAATCTACTGTTAAACCTAGTTTAGATGTGCAGTATAATATCACATCATCGTTACGAATAGATGTTACTATAAATCCTGATTTTTCACAAGTTGATGTCGATCAGCAAGTAGTTAATCTTACACGGTTCGCTGTTAATTTTCCTGAGCGAAGAAACTTCTTTTTAGAAAACAGTGATTTGTTTAATAATCTAGGAACTTTTGGTGTAAACCCATTTTATTCAAGAATTATTGGAGGAACAACCGATATGCAATTTGGAATAAAACTTTCGGGAAATGTTACTTCAACCACCAGAATAGGGATTTTAAATGCACAAACCGAAAAAGAAGAAAACAACAATGCACAAAACTATGCAGTTGTAGTTGGGCGTCAAAAATTATCGGAAGCATTTACTACAACCGCATATTGTGTAAACAAGCAAGAAACTGATGGATTTGATTTTAAAAATAATTATAACCGAGTTTTTGGATTAAATCTTAACTATAAATCGAAGAATAATTTGTGGTCTGGACAAGCAAATTATGGAAAAAGCTTTAGCAATAACATAAGCTCAAACAATAATTTTTTCAATATTGAAGGGCAATATAATACTCGAAAAACTTTTATAAAAGGAGCTTTTAAATCAGTAGAAAAAAACTTTATTACAGATGTTGGCTTTACACCAAGATTATATAATTATGATGCATTGAATAATCAAACCATACGAGAATCCTATTTAGATTCATATTTGGTTTTTCAAAAAACATACTATCCTACAGCTTCAAAAACTATAGATCGATATCGTTACTTATCTATTACTAATGATGCTTTTTGGGATGAGGATGAAACACTAAGCGAAATGACTACTGTTTTAGGAAATTCTGTTTGGTTTAAAAAGAATTTAGCTTCACTTTATTTTAATATTCAACATAACTATCTTGATTTAAAATATGGTTTCGATATTTTGAATAATGGAAAACCTATTCAACCAGCTATTTATAATACAGTAAATGCTGTTTTAGGCTATGATAATCGCTCTACTAATGAAAATTTCTATTATGTTTCAGAAGTTTTTTATGGGGAGTGTTTTAACGGAAATCGAAGCGGATTTGAAACCGAAGTAGGTTATAGAATGTTACCATTTGCTCAAGTAAATCTCAATTATTCATTAAACCATATTGATTTAGAAAATCTAGGAAATGAAACTTTTCATTTATCACGTTTTACAGGAGAAGTTTTTTTTAATAATCGACTCAATTGGACAACTTATGTTCAATACAATACTCAGTTTAATAATTTCAATATTAATAGTAGACTACAGTGGGAATATGAACCTTTATCTTATGTTTATATAGTAGTGACGGACAATTTTAATAAATACATTACAAGAACTAATTGGGGAGTAGCATTAAAAGTTAATTATCGTTTTGATTTATGATATACTAATGAAAATAAGAATAATCAGTTTTATTGTAGAAATAGTATTATTGGTGATTTAAATATCTATGGATAGTATTTCTGGAGAAGTAGCTTAAATTTATATATTAATCAAAAAAAGATTTTAGGATTTTGTCACGATAACTATCTCCAATAGGAATTTCTAAAGAATCCAATTCAATATCTTGTTTAGTATAAGCAGTGATTTTATCTTTATTAATTATATAAGAACGATGTACACGAAGAAAACGAGCATCCAAGATCTTTTCAAAAGATGAAATGCTGTATTTAACAATATGTGTTTTTGAGGGTGTTTTAATTTTAATGTAGTTTTTTACACTTTCAACATATAAGATATCATTAAATAGAATCTTGACCTGTTTTCTATCCTCGGTTACAAA
Organism: Aquimarina rhabdastrellae; assembly: GCA_947387485.1. Taxonomy (GTDB): domain Bacteria; phylum Bacteroidota; class Bacteroidia; order Flavobacteriales; family Flavobacteriaceae; genus Aquimarina. The sequence goes on along the minus strand of CANDNT010000014.1, from coordinate 40,229 downwards.
AATATACTCTTTATTTGGTAATGAATTTGTAGGATGTGATATATTGATATGATGTTGTTGAGTAGTTAGAAACTTTTCTATGCCTTTTAAAAAACGACTAAAAGTTATGGGTTTAACCAAATAATCCACAGCATTAAGTTCAAAACCTTCAACAGCATAATCTCTATAAGCGGTAGTAAAAATGACTTTAGGTTTTTGAACTAAGTTTTTATAGAAATCAGTACCGAGTAAAACAGGCATTTCTACGTCTAAAAAGAGTAAATCGATATGTTGTGTATTTAATATCTTGGTAGCTTCTATAGCACTTTTACATGAAGCAATAATTTCAAAATCATCTATTTTATCAAGATGATTAACGATAAGTTGTCTAGCTAATTTTTCATCGTCAATAATCAAACATTTATACATCTTGCTGTTTTTTTAGTTTTAGTTGTACCGAAAAACTTTCAGGTGTTTCTTCTATTTTTAAATCATGTGTATTAGGATATAATAACTCAAGTTGTTGTTCAATATTTATCAATCCTATAGTTTTTTTTGAAGCTGACTTTTTCTGAATGTTTGTAGATGGTTTTGTATTAAAAATATTAAATATAATATTTTCTTTTTCGGTAGCTAAGTTGATTTTAATAGTAGCTAGTTTTAATTCTTGACTAACACCGTGTTTAAAAGCATTTTCGACAAAAGTTAAGAGTAATAAAGGGGCAATAGTAAGGTTTTCTGTAATTGAATTTTTAAAAGAAACTAAAACGCGATCATCATAACGCACTTGTTCTAATGCCAAATAGTTCTCGATAAGATCAACTTCTTTTTGGATAGAAACAAATTTTTTATCACTACCATAAAGCATATAATCTAAGATATTAGATAGTTTTTCTATGACTTCTGGAGCTTTATCTGATTTTTCTACAGCTAAAGCATAGAGATTGTTTAAGGTATTGAATAAAAAATGCGGGTTTAATTGCTGTTTTAAAGCTTTTAACTCTACCATTTTTCGTTGTTCGTTTGTCTTAGAGATTTTATACTGACGTTCATAAAAAGTAAGAGCAATCAAAAAGAATAATGGTTGCAAATAAAATATTGGTAAGTGAAAGAAAATAGCTTTTAAGTTGAAAATACGCTCTTCATAAGTAAGATGTCCATGTTTTTCTAAAAAGGTTTCATAACAATTAGGATATGCTTTTTCGAGGAAAAACATTCGTATAGAGACATATAAAATATTGATGATAAAAAAGAGTAAGCCTATCACAAGAACGGTTTTAATGATATTATTGTTTCGCTTATAATCAGGTAGTATGAAGTATAAAATTGTGTAAGCAATTATTAGCTGAAATACAATATGAAAAAAGTATGTTATTACAACTTCTTCAACAGAGTCAAAGCGTTCTCTGGCAGATGTTGTATAGAATAAAAACACAATAATCCAAAATAAGATGTGCTTATAGATAGGCTTATTTGATATAACAAAGTAACTGTTCATTTTTCTGCTTTCAAATTTATAGTAAAGTACAATATTCAATTTAGTTTGAGGACAAACAAGAAAAAGATGAATACGAATAGATAAAAACAAATTATGAATTCGTTTTATGAGTTTTAATATACATAAACTTAGAGTTAATCCTTTTTTTGATAATTGAATATAAGTGTATGCTAGCTTGCAGAGTATATGAACTGTATATAATTATGAATGCTATTTCTAAGTTATTAAAATGGAACAAAAAAATATTCATTTAGGGCTTGATAAACTTATTTCTGGGGATAGGGAGTTTATTTTATTACTGTATGAAAGATTATTGCCTAAAATCATTCATTATGTTAAAAAGAATAATGGAGAGCAAACAGATGCAGAAGAAGTTTTTCATGATGCATTGTATCAAATTATAGCTAGAGCAAAGGCACAACATATTGAGATAAAAACATCTTTGGAACCGTACATTTTTATAGCCTGTAAAAATTTATGGTTAAAAGAATTGAATAAAAGACAAAAAGAGGTAAGAAATAATGGGATTTTTGAACTGAAAGATAAAAACGAAGAATTATTAGAAGCTATAGAAAACCAAAAAAGATGGGATCTTTTTGAAGAAAAAATAGATTTACTTTCAGAGAATTGTAAGCAATTATTGAAAGATTATTTTGATAAAGTGTTATATGAAGAGATTGTAAAGAAGTTTTCATATAGCTCAGAAAATGTAGCTTTTCAAAGAGTCTTTAAGTGTAAAAAAAAATTAGCCGAATTGATTAAGGCCGATTATAGGTATAAAAAATTATAATGAGATGAACGATTCATTACAATTAAAAACAGAAACTTTTCAAAGTAATCAAATGTTTGATAAAGAAAAAAAAGTATTTCAACGAGACGAAGAATTCCAAAGAAAGGACAAAAAGAAAGTAAAGATTATTTTAACTGTTATCTTGATGACTATATTTTTTACACCATCATGTATTTCACAAAAAGCAGGTTTTACAAAACCACTTAATCAGCCAAAACTTGTGAAACTATGGGAAACAGATACTGTTTTAAATGATATTGAATCTGCTATATATGATAAGAAAAATAAGGTTATATATGTTACTAATATTCATGGACATTGGTTAAAACCTAATGGCAAAGGGTTTATAAGCAAAATTGATACTAATGGAGCTATTCTAAAACACAAATGGGTACAAGATATAGACGGACCAACAGGTACAACTTTGTATAAGGATAAGTTATTTGTTGCCGATTTTAATACCATAATAGAAATAGATAGGAATACATCAAAAATTATAAAAAAGCATAAAGTAGCAAGAGTAGAGCGTATTAATGATTTAACAAGTAGTGAAGATGGAACTATTTACGGAAGTGGTACAAAAAGCGGTAAACTATTTTCTTTAAAAGATGGTAAAGTAACTATATTAAAGACGGATTTAAATTGGCCAAATGGCCTACTTTATGAAGATCATACGATACTAATAGGATTAGGAGATAAAACAATTAGTAAATATAATTTGAAAGATAAAACAACTAAGACATTTGTAAGAGAAATATCAAATCCAGATGGAATAGTTGCAATCGGTAATGGAGATTATTTGATATCAAGTTGGGAAGGAAAGATTCATTATGTATCTAAAAACGGAGATAAGAAATTGTTATTGGATACAACAAAAGAAAAAGCTAATGCAGCAGATATCACGTATATACCAGAATTAAAAATGGTTTTAGTACCAGTTATGCTACAACATAAATTAGTTGCATATAAACTTGTAGAAGAAAATTAGAAAATAGTATATATTATACAGTATTATTTTTTTCAACATAATGATAGAATATAGCTATTCATTCATTCTTTTTGTCGATAAATAAACTCCTTTATTGTTATAAATAGAAAACTCGTAATTCGAGTTTTCTATTAGTTTAGTATTAATAAAAGTTATGGCTAAGTCATAAGATTGAAAAATATGAAAAACTTCACCAGTTCCAGTATATCTTTGAAAATTGGTAGTCAAAACAATTCCAGTATTAAATTCTGCCGAAAGAACTGAATATTCATTTTCTTTTAAAATGGGGGCGTTCATAAATAGTATTTAATCGTGATATTCTATTTTTCTATAACTCTTATATATAAGATTTCTAATTAAAGGCTGATTTATAAAGTAAGTATGTTTTTTTAACCAATTACCTTTTTCATCGTATTGAGGATATGATATAAAATAGTGAACAGTATCAACTATTAACTGATCTTAAAAGTTTTTTAAAAAAGTCTTTAAGGTTATCCATTTGTTCTTGTCCTGTAGATTTCCCAATTCTGCCCAAAAAATAAAGTGTAATCCATAAGATAGGTAATACAATAACCATGGTCATAGGAAAAAAAATATCCTTATCAAGAGACCAATAACTATAAGCCATTATTACAAAAATTAAAAAAGCTGTAGCTACTGCAAAATGCATAAACATAAACATGGTCCAGACTTGAGGTTTAGGGCCGAATAGGCCTCTTATTTTAGAAGTATTTTCAGTTAAACTTTCTACTTCTATTTGTAGTTGGGGCGACCAATAATGACTTTCTTTATCAGAAATATCTATAAAAAGATGATTGTCAATTAACTTCATTTTATAAGCAGCTTCTTCATTGATTTTGTGATTGATTTTTTGCAATAAATCACTAGCATTCATCTGGATATCTAATTGAAATCTCGGTTTTAAAAAAATCTGATTATAAAGTTTATCGTCCATTTAAGAAAAATTAATGTGTAATTACTATAAACTTACTTTAATTAAAATGACTAGTAAATGTTGTAGTGTTACCTTTTTGTTAAAAATTTAATTAAATATATGAGATATGTGGATTATATTTTGTTAAAAATTAAAAATCACCAATACTGGGTATTCCTTTAAGAGACTTGACTTTATAGTTTTAGTGTACTTAAAACTAAAACATAAATACATATGAAAACGAGTAAAAAGTATACTCGAGAATTATTTAGACAATTTAAATATTTTGCAGCATGGTTACCTGGTACTCCTTTGTCCCTAGGAGATATAGGAATCATGAAAGGAAAGCAATTTATAAGAATTGGAAACCTTAAAGATGAAAAGTACCAACTTGATTTTGAGATCAAAAAAGATACAACACCATCAGACATAAAATATAGTTCTGAAGGATCGGTTTCTGTTACGTCCAAAATATCCGGAACAGTTCCACCAACAAATAGTACACTTACCGAATTAGATGCAGGGTTTAATGTAGCATTTTCAAAAAAGAATGCGATTCATTTTAAGGCAAAAAACACCTATAACCACACGATCAAAGATCAGATAAAGTTAGGAGGTCAAATTCTTAATTTATATAAACTAGGAAAATGGGACAAAGATTATGTGATAATTACAGAGCTTGTTGAGGCAGAGAGTTCTACGATCTTAATTTCTTGCGAAAAGAATAGTAATATTGATCTAACCGCAAATGCAGATATAGGGAGTAGATCATTAGATATAGCAGATGCCGAGTTAGGTTTGGGAGTTAAATTCTCAAGAGGAATAGCTACAGAATTGATATGCGAAAAAGGGCTAACACCATTATTTAGAGTGTCCAAAATAAAAAGTAGATTGTTTAGTACTCCAGATTTTGAAGTAATGAAAGTAAGAGGATACGATATGATGGAATCACAATATGCAGTGTTGGATAACGACTTTAATTATTTTGGAGAAGTAGATGAATTTGATTTTGAAGAGGATTATGAATTAGCCTAAAAATGAAGAATGTTGAGGTGATGATTCATCTCAACATTCATTTTAATTTAAGGCATCAATTGGATAAAATCTAAATTATCGAACTTAGCTAGTAATCCCCAACCGTTAGCTTTTTCGGTTACGACACAGAGAATCTCATTAGATCCTTTTTCTAGATTAAGAATCAAAGTATTGTTTTTAAGTCCCAAATGTCCCATATATTGAGGACCTTTTGATCTAAAAGAATTATCTCCCTCAAATAGTAGTTCTTTATTTAGATAAAAATGAAGCTTATCGCTAAAATCTATATTGATTTTTTTAATCTGTTTTTTATCAGAATGTATAATGAGTTTAGCTATCACAAACTCTTCTTTATTCCTTTCAAAAGCTCCAGAAGAAATTTTACTGCGATATTTTGAAATAGGAAGCAATCCATTAGTTTCAGTTTTAAAACTTGTAAAAGAGGATTCATTTGCTAACTGTAGTAGCGATTGTTGCTGTAATATAGTTGTAGGATAAACTTTAGACAATTGCCAAGACTGAATTAAACTTTTATCGATTACGCTCTTTTTAGTTTGTACTGGGAATAATGAGGTATCAACACCTGGAGTATAGGTAAGATCAGCAAACCAATTACCGAAAAGAGCAAAGAACCCTAATCTACCTATGAGATTTCCAGATCTTAATTCAGCTATGTCCAGAAGCTTGGTTTCATTTACAAAAACAATAGCTTGTTGTTCATATACCACAATTTTAAGTGTATTCCATTCGGTATCTTTAAGAACTGTAGTTTGTTGTAGTTGATGATATAATTGCCAGTTTGATTCATTGTTAAAAATAGGAGTATATTGTAATCCATCAGGCATTCTAGATTTATGCATCCTTAAATAAACTTCTTCTCCGTGACGTTTGTTTTTTCTAAAAATAAAACCCGCAAAACTTCTTTTTTTATTGGCTGCTATAGCAACTTCTATAGTCCCATTTTTAAATTCAAAATCTTTTAAAAAAGCTTTAGAATTAAGAAACATGGCTTGTTTTCCGTTATAGAATTCAAACTTTGGAGGATTATTTTTAGGAAACTCCCATGCATCTTGTGTTAAAGGTAGAAAAGTTTTCTTGTGTTGTGAGATACCTTGATGAGTAAAACATAATAAGAATAGATAAAAAATGAAAGTATAGTTCATGATTATAGTATTTTTAATTATCGCTCAAAGAGAATAACCTTGGTACAAAATTAAGATACGTACACAATGAACAACTATCAATTAGTTTACATTCCTATCAAATGGATAACTGTTACGAAATTGATTAGGAGATAAACCAGTATGTGATTTAAAAAAGCGAGTAAGATTATTAGGTTCGCTAATATTTAAATCATAAGCTATTTCTGCAATATCTTGAGTAGTGTGTAATAATCTAGATTTAATTTCTAATAACAAACGATTAGCAACCATAGTAGAAGCAGTGATGCCATATTGTTTCTTTACAATGTTATTGAGGTAAACTCTACTAACGTCCATTAAATTGGCATATTCTTTTACTTTGTTCAATTTTGTAATATGAGTTTCTATTAATTTTTTAAACTCATAAGCTTTATAGTTCCCTTCAACACTGTAAGAAATATCATTTTGCAAAGAATATTCTCTATTACATCGTATAAGCATATAATAAAGTAGCGACCTTAAAATATGTTCACTATCCTTTTTATAATCTTTAATTTCTAATAATACTTCATGTAATAGTGTACTTAAAAAAGAAAAAGTATGTTGAGATAAATATAAGTGAAAAGGCTTAGTAATTGTATGAAAGTATTGTAGACGATAAGTAAATAGTTTATCGGAAAAAAAGTGACCTAAAAACTCATTTTGAAAAACTAAATGAAATCCAATTACAGATGTTGTTTTTATAAAACACCTTTTGGGTTGACCAGGGGAAAAGAAAAATAGAGAATTATCTTGAATCGGAATGGTTTGATCGTGAATTTCGATTCGACCATCTCCTTTTTTAAAAAACATGATTTCATAAAAATTAGTTGTGTGATAATCACTAATAAAGAATAATTTTGGATTTTTCTCAAATTGATAAGCGTCCATTAATAGTTCAAAACCATACTTATCTTTAATAAACTCTAAGTGTTTCATTAATGTTATAACCTTTATAAATGATAAAAATAAGAAAGTAAAAGTGTTAATCCATTTTGTAAGCTAATTGATATTGTGCAAATTTGAGATTCAATTACTTTTTATGAAACATTGTATAATAGTTCTCGCGGCGATAATACTTTTAAGCTGTAAAAAACATAAAGAAAATGTCTTAACGATTACCGTAACACCACCTGTAGGACACATTAATAAAGATACCATAAGCATTTACGGAAGTTTTAATGATTGGGATTTACAAAAGGATACCTATATATTAAAAACAACGGCTAATAATGAGTTAACGGTTCAAATTCCGATTACAGAAGCTCCTATATTTTTTAATTTTTCAAAAAACAAAAACTATGGAAGCACAGCAGCAACTTTAGCAGGAAAGAAAAAATGTGATTATATCTATCAAATATCCAATAAAAAAGAAATACACATTACTATTGATGCTTGGACTGGTGAAAAAGCAATACAGAAACCACCTCATACCTTAACTAGAAATATTACGTATATAAAAGATTTTGATATGTCGCCCTTAAAACGTGTAGGAGATATTGCAATTTATCTTCCACATGGATATGATAATCATCCAGAAAAGAATTATCCTGTTTTATATATGCTTGATGGGCAAAATGTCTTTGATACATATACAGCTTTTAGTGACGAATGGAAGGTTGATGAAACTATAGAAGAATTGACTGTAAAAAAAATGATTGATGGTCTTATAGTAGTCGCAATTCCAAATGGTAAAAATAGATGGAGTGAATATAATCCTTGGGATTTTAAAGATTGGAATGGTGATGAGCAACAAGGTCAAGGTGAAGAAACATTTATGTTTATTAAAGAAACTCTAATTCCATATATAAACACAAATTATAGAACGATTGCAAATAGTGAATTTACAGGGATTGGAGGTAGTTCTCTAGGAGGTTCAATGGCATTGTATGCAGGAATAGCGCATAGTGATACTTTTGGATTTATAGCTGCTTTTTCTCCTGGATTAGCAGTAGAAAATAAAGCAGGTGAAAATACTTTGTTTACATATCTTAAAACAAAACAAGGGCATAATAACAATGACACTAAGATCTATTTTGATATGGGAAAAATGGAATATGGTGATTATGCAAAAATAGAAGCGTTAGAAGGGTATTTAAAAAATATTCAAGGAGTAAAAGAAGAAAAGATAATAGTAGTTAAAGATGATTTAGGTAGGCATTGTGAATTAGATTGGTCAAGACGATTTAAAAAACCAATCTTATGGTGGTTGAATAAAAAATAATAAACAAATGTAACTTAATACGTAAATAGATAGAATGAGTGTTATTTTTTATGATAATACCCAAACTCGTTAAACTTATTTGTTTTCAATTCATTTTTAGAAAAATAAGCAATGATTTTTGCAATTGCAGGATTACTAAGGCTTTTTCTAGGATAAGCTAGACCTACTTCTCTAAAATAACGAGGACCATTAAAAGGTCTAATTTCAAAACCGTACCAACCATCTACAAAAGCTTCAGGCAAAAAAGTGATTCCTAGACCAGCCATGAGCATTGTAAGTGTTTCTGTTTTTGTAGCACAATTAGCTACAGTAAGCATTTTATTAGTCTCATTATTCAAGATCGACAAACATTGCTTATGAGCTTCGCATGGCGGGCAATGAATAAAAGTCTCTTTTTCTAGATCAGTTAATTCAACACTATCTTTTTTTAAAAGAGGATGGCCATTTGGAATGCATAGTACATAATCTTCTTTCCAAAGCGGTAAAAATAAATCTTCTTCATGTTTCCACTCTCGAACCAATAAATTGATTTCGTTTTCTCTACCTATAGGATTTACGGTCCATTCTACAGAAGAACATAAGCTAGAAGTTGTTCTAAAGAATTGTTGTTTATGCTCTTGTGGAAGACTTTCTGAAACTCCAATCTTTATTGTATCTTGAAATATACGATCATTAAAAAGACCACTTAAAGCGTTGATTTCTCCTACAAGTCTTTTGGCAATAGGATATAAGTAATGAGCTTCATTTCTTAAAGTAACTCCCTTTTTATGACGATCAAATAGTGATTTACCCAGTTCATTTTCTAATTGTTTGATACCATTAGAAATATTAGGTTGCGAAACAAAACATTGTTCTGCAGCACGAGTTAAGTTTTTTTGTTCGTAAACCGCAATAAAAAATTTAAGAAGCCTACCATCCATAATAAATAGTTATGATTAATATAAAAAAATAGTATTTTGATACCCTTTGTTCTGCTCGTAACTTTGCATAACCTTAGATGATATGATCAAAATATCATTTTAAGAGTGAAATTATCATTAATAATTTTTATAACAAAATAAAATATGGAAACTAAAAAGTTAATCGTTATTACGGGAGCAAGTTCTGGAATTGGAGCAGCTACAGCAAAGATATTTTCTTCTCAAGGTCATCCATTATTGTTACTGGCTAGAAGGATAGAAAAAATAGAAGCGCTTAAATTACCTAATACACTTTGTAAAAAAGTAGATGTGACTGATATAATAGCAATTAAAGATGCTATTACAGAAGCAGAAGCCTTATATGGAGATGTAGATTGTATCATTAATAATGCAGGAATTATGCTATTGGGTGATATCGCTACACAAAATCCAGAAGAGTGGAAAAAAATGTTTGATGTTAATATTCTTGGAGTACTTAATGGTATGCATGCGGTATTACCTAAGATGAAAGAAAATAAACGAGGAACAATTATTAATACAAGCTCCATTGCTGGGAGAAAAACGTTTCCTAATCACGCAGCTTATTGTGGAACTAAATTTGGTGTTCATGCCATAACAGAAAACGCAAGAGAAGAAGCTGCGGCTTTTAATGTAAGAATGGTAACAATTGCACCAGGAGCAGTAGAAACAGAATTACTTTCACATACTACATCAAACGAGATAATAGAAGGATATGAATCATGGAAAGATGCTATGGGGGGAGTGCTAGCACCTCGAGATATAGCCAATGCTATGTGGTATGCTTATAACCAACCACAAGGAGTGAATATTAGAGAAATAGTACTTGCGGCTACAAGACAAGAGCCTTAAGAATGGATCAAGAGTAATGGTTATGTATTTATCTGTCAGGAGCGATTAGCGATGAAGGGTAAGTTGGATTGAATCTAATAGAAGTTTAGTTATTGAGTATATGAGTCAATGAGTTTTTTGAATATAAATTTTTAATTCAAAAATCGATATATCGAAAGTATAACCAATTAAGTAATCTTATAGTAAAATATAGAACCAAAAATCGTTGATTTACATTCGATATTCATAAATATAATTCTCCTATAACTCTTGTGATTGCCCCTTAAGAATACTAAAATTAAACTAAAAGAGATACTATTAAGTATCTCTTTTTTTATTCTAGGAGGGTTAATACCCCGAGACTTGCCTCGCCAGTAAAACGTAAACAGTTTGAAAACGAGAAATCCTTTGAATGCTCCGTGAGCTTGCTCCGGAGATTTTTACGTTTGAAATTTTTAAAACATTGTTTTTTACCATAAAAACATTAAAATATACCTTGAAAATAGTGTTGTGTTGTAAGTATCTTTGGATGAGTTATTTATGAAGGGGAAATAAAAAATAATGATGCTAAAACATTACGATAATATTAATGATTTTTTAAGCGCAATGGGATTACCGTTGATAAAGAATAAAAATTTCTATATAGCCAAATTTGAAGATCATAATTATAATATAAATAACCCAGAATGTGCAACAAGTCATGAATATTTTGATATATCTTTTACAATAGGATATGATGCAGATGTGTATATAGGTGAAAGAAAAGCTAATGCTCTGGAATATAACTTATCATTTGTCTCACCAGGTCAAATAACTAAATGGCAATTGAATGAAATACAAAATAAGCCTTTAAGTTATATAATCTTATTTAAACCAGAGTTTTTGCCTTTTGCAAATGATGTGTTTAGTATTTATGAAACCTTCCCGTATTTTAATAATAATACCCTATCGAGCTTTAAACTTACTGCTGCACAAAAAAAGATGTTTATCACTTATTTAGGAGACATTTATAGAGAATACCAACTTAATTCTGAAAGTAGTTTTGAAATTATAAAATCATATCTAAATATTCTTTTGTTTAATGCCAAAAGAGAATTAGAATATAGTGATGGCGTAAGTTACCTTAAAAGTAGAAGTCAAGAGATAACTTATAATTTTGAGAATTTAATAAAGAAGACAAAACATAAGCATCAACCTATAAAATACTATGCAGAAAAGCTTAATATTAGTCCGATTTATTTAGCAGAATGTGTTAAGAAAGTAACTTCAAAAACAGCAAAACAAATCATCAATGAATATTTGGTTTTGGAAGCAAAATCTCTTCTTAAACAATCTAATGAATCTATAGCAGAGATAGCATATGCTCTTGGTTTTGAAGATAATTCAAATTTTGTAAAGTATTTTAAAAAACAAACAGGTGTAACTCCCAAACAATATAAGAAATAACCTAAAATTTTACCATAAAGACCATGAGACTAACCTTTTTAATAGGTGTTGCCTGAAGTAATTTTGTATCATTAATAAATAAAAAATATAAATGATATGAAATTTGAGTTTACAGAATTAGCCTATAATTATGATGCATTAGAACCACATATAGATGCACGTACAATGGAAATCCATCACGGTAAACATCATGCAGGATATACTAATAAGCTTAATTCGGCTATAGAAGGAACCAGTTTCGAAGGATTGAGTATAGAAGAAATTCTTAAAAACGCTAAGGATATACCAGCAATTCGTAATAATGCAGGAGGTTATTATAATCATAATTTATTTTGGGAAATAATGACACCTTCTGGTAATAAAAATGTCTCTACAAAACTCAAGAAAGCAATAGATAATACGTTTGGATCTTTTGAAGTTTTTAAAGCAGAATTTATTGCTGCTGCTGCAACACAATTTGGATCGGGATGGGCATGGTTATATGTACATAATGGAGAACTTTATGTAGGAGCTACTCCTAATCAAGATAATCCTATTATGGGAATTGAATTAGAAGGAGAACCTATATTAGGAATTGATATATGGGAACATGCCTACTATTTAAAATATCAGAATTTAAGACCAGATTATATCAATGCATTTTTTGAAGTAATTGATTGGAATAAAGTATCTGAGAAATACGAAAAGTTAGTTTGAAAAACACCTAATGATCAAAAATTAAATAAGTCTGGATTCCAAAAGAGTTAACATCATAGTAGAAATAGATAAAGAAGCGATAAAACAGATCATTAAAAACTATACGTTTCTATTTTCATTAGAAAAAGAACTCTTGATTCTACAAGAACAAGCAATGATAAGAGGAACTAATGCTTTAATAAGTATATAAGTGGACAATAAAAAGAAATATGATAGTGTGCTGCATATTTAAGATAATAAAAAGCAATAGCATAGAAATAGTATTAGGTAAAAGTAAATGATAATGATGAAAGTTTTAGATATAGCACAATGGAATAGAAAAGAGCACTATAATTTTTTTTCAGATTATGATGATCCATTCTTCGGGATTGTATCTGAAATAGAATGCACAAAAGCTTATCATATAGCAAAGAAAGAGCAAGTACCTTTTTTTGCTTATTACCTATATAAATCCAGTTTAGCAATTAATGAAATCCCTGAGTTTAAATACAGAATAATTAATCATAAAATTGTAGAATTTGATAAGATTAATGCTGGGGCTACGATAGCGAGAGAAGATGGAACTTTTGGATTTTCATTTATTGAATTTGCTTCAGATTTCAACAAATTCAATTTAAACCTACAAAAAGAAATAGTCATTACTCAAAGTTTAAATGGATTACGATTTAATAAAGAAGCAGAAAGAGTGGATACTATACATTATTCAACATTACCATGGAGTGCAATTACAAGTATAACACACCCTAGAAAGTTTGATAAATTATACAGCGTACCTAAAATTGTTTTTGGCAAAGAATATGTTCAAGGACATAAAATGTATTTACCTATAGCAATAAATGTACATCATGGTTTGATTGATGGAATACATATTTCACAATATTTAGAAAAGTTTCAAGAATTTATGAATTATGGAACACTATAACCATTTTCAATACAGTTTTTTAGGAATAGATATAAAATTGAAAATAAAAGAACAGTAATTCTAGCTATTTATATAGTCAATTTAGCAACATATTGATCTATATTGTTGATTATGAATACAAGTATAGTACCTTATCTAATAGCTTTAATAAACTGGAATTAAATCAATACAGAATAATAAAAGAAGCCTCTTTGTTTAATAAAGGATGAAGAGGTTTTATATATAAAAAAACAATGTTGGTCTATATTCTTTGCAGATCGGTATAAAATGCTTCAGTAAGATCATCGTTAAAGATACTTTTGAACTTTGAAAATCAATAAAAAAAGAAGATACGGTGAAAAAGTTGTTAGTTATATTGATCGTTATAATGATAGGAGGAGAGAGTTTTGGACAATTTTCAAGAGATCTTTTGCATGTAGAACATACATATTCTGCAAACGAAGAGAGTTTAGATTATAATGCTACAGACGTTAAAATTAATCTTCCTTTAAAATTAGGAAAAGGATTCCTTATAAATACTATAGGGTTTAATCAAAGTATTTTAACTTATAATCAAGAACACGATTTTAATACTTCAGAAATAGATCGTTTTTATCAAATAAATTATTCATTGGGATATAGTTATCCTTTAAATAAAGGATGGGGAATAACGGCTAGATTAAGTTCAGGAATATCCTCAAATTTAGGAGGAAGTCTAGAAAGTGAAGATGTTTTAATCACAGGTGGAGTTTATGCTTCAAAGAGATGGGGAACATTAAAGTCTGGCTCTAATTTGACATTTGGACTAGCTTATGTAACACTTTCTGGAAAACCAGGTGTAATACCATTTATCAATTTTAGACATATAATAAATGAGCAAATATCATATGGATTAGGATTTCCCAACACTTTTGTTAAATATCGTTTAAACAAAAAACATGACTTTACTGTAGGATTAAAAACTCAAGGATTTTATGGGAATATCACTGGAAACAATGCTCCGACTATTGATGGTATTGTAGCAGAAAAAGCACAGTTTAGAAATTTTGCAGCTAATTTAAAATATACTTATGGATTAACAGATCTTTGGAAATTAGATTTTAATGCAGGATATTCGATCCACAATGAATATAAACTTTTGGATATAGATAAAAATGAAATCTATGATTTTGACCTAGATTCAAGACTGTTTTTTTCTGTAGGAGTCTCGTATGATATCTCGAGTAAAATTAAACAAAAACGTGCCAAAGAAAAAGATAAATGATATACATTTGTGTATAGTTATCTAGATTGCAATGACAAAAAATAGTAAACAGTTTTTTATTCACTTCTTAGTATGGTTTCTATTTATTGCAGCTGTTACATTACAATTGTATTTGGATAAAAATCAAATTCCTAAACAATTTTTAATACGAATATGGATAGGGATTTTTCTTTTTTATATAAATTATTTAATACTAGTACCTAAACTATTATTAAAGAGAAAACTATTTTTATATATGCTAGTTGCTGCTTTACTAGTAACTGGAGTTACATATATACACCACCAACTAAATTTACCTTTTTATTACGAGAATATACAAAAACAAGGGAGAATAAGAATTACATATGCAATTAGTGTATTATTTAATAGTGTTTTGATTGTAATAGGTGCTATTTCAAAAATGTATTTTGAATGGAACAAGAGTGAAGCACAAAAAAAACGAATAGAAGCACAAAAAAAATCATCTGAATTAAAAGCACTAAAAAATCAAGTAAATCCACATTTTTTATTCAATTCATTAAATAGTATTTATTCTTTAACTGTAAAGCAATCAAAAGAGGCTTCAGCATCTGTAATCATGCTATCAGAGCTAATGCGATATATGTTATATGAAACAGATAAGAAATGGGTGCTATTAGAAAATGAGCTTTCGTATATAGAGAATTATGTAAACCTTCAGCGTTTGCGTATTGCTAATGATGAAAATGTGAAATTAACTATTAAAGGCGAAATTCGTGATCAAAAAATATCACCATTACTACTTATTTCCTTTATAGAAAATGCCTTTAAATACGGAACAGATATTTCAGGAAAAACAAACATCAATATAACTATTGAGATTCAAGATAACTTCTTAGAGTTTAAATGCGAAAATAGCATAGGATATAAAAAGAAACATACAGATAATTCTGGTATAGGGCTACAAAATACCAAAGAACAATTAGAGCTAATCTTTCCTAATAAATATGAACTTTTTCTTGATGAAAATAGGAATAAATTTACAGTGCATTTAAAATTAAACCTTGATTAAGGTGTTTGTATATCAATATTTTGTGAGAGACATCTCTTGTGCTATAATACATGGAAATCAATAATAATATACAATAGTCTAATCTGTTTTTAATACTGGTTTGTCTATACATTTTGTGAGTTTGTATATCTCTTTTTTTTAAGCATTATGGTGTAACTAATTTTGACACTGAATGTTAAAAACAAAAGATGTAATGAACGCAATAAGATATGTATTTAGTGTTTTGACAATCATGTGTCTGAGTGTAGATCTCAATGCTCAACAAGTTACTGTCAAGAAAAAAAAGAATAATAAAAAAGTTGTAGTTAAAAAGAATAATAGAAAGGTAACTGTAACTAGAACCCCTAGAACAAAAGTTGTTTATAAATCAAGAGCTCCACGAGTTACAGTAGTAAGAACTAGACCTCGTAACGCTGTAGTTGTAAGTTATGGTGGTGTGAGTTTTCATTATAAATCAGGTAGATATTATAGATATAATAATGGAAAGTACATAGTTGTAACGCCACCAATAGGTATTAGAATTAATGTTTTACCAGTAGGCTACACCTCAGTTATTATAGGAGGTAGTACCTACTATTATTATCAAGGAATCTACTATATATCCATTCCAGATACCAATGAGTACGAGAGAGTAGAAGCACCTCAAGAAGCTTTAGTATATATTTTACCAGAAGATACAGAAGAAGTTGTTATCGATGGTAAAACATACTATGAATCAAATGATACATTATATAAAGTGGTATTGACACCAGATGGAAAAGCATTTAAAGTAGTAGGAATATTAGAAGAGTAAAAAAATAAAGGATGAAGAAAATAAGAATTATAGGATGTTTGATAATTATGTTAACATGTCATTTCTCGGTTAATGCACAAAGGGCAATCTTTAAAGCATTAAAAGAAACTCCTGCAACAGAAGTAGCAGAAAAAAAGACAGCTATAATGAAAGAAGTTTTACATCTTTCAGAAGATCAAATAATAGAGACTCAGAAGCTAAACGAAGAGATAGCTGTAAAACGAAAAGACATTTTTGAGAATACTTCGAAATTTAGCATAAGAGGAGCTTTAAAACCTATAAAAGAAGAAGAAACTGTAAAACTTGAAGCCATTCTTACAGCAGAGCAAATGAAACTGTATAATGATACAGGGAAAGAAGAAATTAATTTAAAAATGAAAGAGTGGTTAAAAACGAAATAATAAAGCAGGTATTGCTGTAAATAAAGACGTTTTAACAAATACCACAGTACTTTTTAATCAAAGAAACATGCGAAAAATAATAATAATACTGATAGGAATATTACTCCTATTGGGAGCAATCTTATGTGCTAATTTTTTAAGAAATAATAAAAAAGTAGCTAAACAAGAAGTAGCAAAAGTTGAAAAAACAGCTTTTGTACAAAGAGTTGAAAATAAGACAATACCAATTGTAATAACAGCAAATGGAAATTTAAAAGCAAAGAATAAAATTGAACTTTATGCAGAGGTTCAAGGGGTCTTAAAGTTTAGTAATAAAGAGTTTAAAGAAGGGAATGTTTTTAATAAAGGAGAAACACTTTTGCAGCTTAATGCAGAAGAATATTATGCATCAATTCAAGCACAACGTAGCTCGTTACAAAATTTAATAGTCTCAATGATGCCAGATATGAGACTAGATTATCCAGAATCATATAAAAATTGGAATTCATATTTAAGCGAATTTGATGTCAATAACCATATAAAAGAATTACCAAAACCATTGTCAGATCAGGAAAAATACTTTGTCACAGCAAAGAATATTTATAACACGTATTATTCTATTAAAAATTTAGAATCTAGGCTTGATAAATATAGAATAAGAGCACCGTTTAAAGGTGTTATTACAGAAACTATGGTAACTCAAGGAACCTTGGTGAGATCAGGACAAAAACTGGGAGAGTTTATTGATACTAGTGCATATGAACTTGAAATAGCTGTTAATGCAGCATATGCAAATCGTATAGTAACAGGAAGTAAAGTTACTGTAGAAAATTTAACAAAGACACAGTCGTGGATAGGAGAAGTAACAAGAGTTAACGGAAAAATAGAAACAACTTCACAGACGATACAAGCATTTATTAAGCTTAAAGGAACTCAATTAAAAGAAGGTATGTTTTTACAAGCGGCATTATTGGCAAAAGAAGAACCTAATGCGATAGAAATAGATCGAAAACTTTTAATAGAAAATGAAGCGGTATACATCGTAAAAAATAGACAATTAGACTTAGTCAAAGTTACACCTGTATATTTTACAGAAAAAACAGTAATAATCAAAGGATTGGCAAACGGAGCAAATATGGTATCAAAACCTATTATAGGTGCTTATGAAGGAATGTCGGTAAATGTAATTGAAGAAAAGTAATGCGATAATGAAAAAGATCATTTCATATTTTATTAAGTATCCAGTAGCCGTAAATATTATTATTATAGGGTTTGTTGTATTAGGATTTATAGGATTTACAAATTTAAGGTCATCGTTTTTTCCTCTTACAGAATCCAAACGTATAGCGATTAATATCAATTACCCTGGGGCATCACCACAAGAGATAGAAGAAGGCGTAGTTTTAAAGATAGAAAATAATCTTAAAGGAATAGTAGGTGTAGACAGAGTAACTTCTACATCATCAGAGAATACAGCTAGCATTACAGTAGAAACTTTATCAGAGTATGATATTAATACGGTATTAGCCGACGTTAAAAATGCAGTAGATAAAGTACCTAACTTTCCTGTAGGTATGGAACCTCCTGTAGTATCAAAAATTGAAAATATTTCAGAAACGATAAGTTTTGTAATAACAGGTAAGGAGGTTTCTTTAAAAAGCTTAAAAGACATAGCTAGAACTATAGAAAATGACTTATTAAGATTAGATGGAATTTCACAAGTGACTATTTCTGGATTTCCAGATGAAGAAATAGAAATAGCAGTAAGAGAAAATGAATTAAAAGCATATGATATAACATTTCAACAATTAGCAGATGTTGTGGCCAATTCAAATATTATTACAACAGGAGGAAGTATAAAAACCGAAGCCGAAGAATATTTGATAAGAGCAAATAATCGACAGTATTATGGTAATGAATTGGATAACCTAATTGTTAAAACAACTACAAATGGGAGTATCATAAGATTAAAAGATGTTGCAACGATAAGAGATCAATTTGATGAAGATCCTAATAAGATATATCATAACAATAAACTAGCAGTACGTATACAAGTAAGTAATACTAATAGTGAAGATTTAATTTCTTCTGCAGATCAAATCAATGAGTACATAGAGAAGTTTAATACACAGTATAATAATGTACAAATAGCAATCACTAGAGATGCTTCTATAACTTTAAAACAAAGAACAGCATTATTATTTGAAAATGCATGGCAAGGAATGCTGTTAGTAGTACTGTTTTTATCCTTGTTTTTACGACCTAGACTTGCATTTTGGGTAGCTGCAGGATTACCTGTTGCTTTCTTTGGGATGTTTATGTTAGCAGGATATTTTAATATCACGATTAACGTATTGTCTTTATTTGGGATGATAGTGGTTATAGGTATTTTGGTTGACGATGGAATTGTAATAGCAGAAAATATATACCATCATTATGAAAAAGGTAAAGCACCTATTAGAGCAGCAATAGACGGAACAATAGAGGTGATTCCTCCTATTATTTCGGCAATAGTTACAACGATTTTAGCCTTTGCTACCTTCTTTTTTTTAGATGGAGATATAGGACAGTTTTTTGGAGAAGTAGCAACAGTAGTAGCTTTAACACTGTCAGTTTCATTGATAGAAGCATTAATTATTCTACCTGCTCATATTGCACATTCAAAAGCAATGAAACCTAAGCAAAAACTGTATAAGTTCAATGTATATGCAGAAAAGGTAATGGAATATATGAGAAATAAGTTATATGAACCAGTACTTGATTTTGCTTTAAAGAATAAGTTTTTCAGTCTAGCTTTACCTATAGCCATTCTAATTATTACTATAGGTGCTTTTAGTGGAGGTATTATAAAAGGAACATTTTTTCCGACAATGGCAAGTGATAGAGTAGTAGTAACATTGACCATGCCTCAAGGAACAAATGAAAAAATCACAGATAGCATTATTTCTGATATAGAAACTAAAACAAGGAAAGTTGCTCAAGAATTTACAGAGAAATATAGTACGGATGGAGAATCTGTTATAGAAAATGTATTAAAACAAATAGGAAACGGATCTTCTAAAGCAAACTTAAAAATAAACTTATTACCAGGTGAAGAAAGAAGTTTTAGCGCCAGAGAAATAGCCAATGCTATACGAGAAGAAGTAGGTGAAGTTTATGGTGTTGAAAGTTTAACATTTAGCTCTGGATCTAATTTTGGAGGAAGCCCAGTATCAGTATCATTATTGAGTGATAATATAGCAGAACTTAAAGCTGCCAAAATAGCGTTAAAAGAAGAGTTGATTAAAAATAATCAAATAAAAGATGTTGTGGATAGTGATCCACAAGGAATTAAAGAAATTAAAATACAACTTAAAGATAATGCATATCAATTAGGACTCACTTTAAACGGAGTGATGAGTCAAGTGCGAAGTGGTTTTTTTGGGAGGCAAGCGCAACGTTTTCAGAGAGGACAAGATGAGATTAGAGTATGGGTTCGCTATGATAAAAGAGAACGTACATCTATTAAATACTTAGATGATATGTATATACAAACTCCTACTGGAGATAGTGTTCCATTGTCTGAAATCGCAACTTATAAAATCGAAAGAGGTGAGGTGTCTATACAGCATATCAATGGATTGAGAGAAATAAGAATTGAAGCAGATATGAAAGACGCTCAAGCTAGTGCTACAGCTATCTTAACAGATATAAAAAAGCGTATCATGCCAGAGATAAAAGCTAAATATCCATCGGTTAATGCCTTATACGAAGGACAAAATAGAGAAGCTCAAAAAGTAGGAGATTCAGCAAAAGTTGTCGTACCCATAATTCTATTACTGATCTATATTGTTATGGTATTTACATTTAGATCATATGGACAACCGTTGATGTTATTGAGTATGGTACCGTTGAGTTTTATAGGAGTAGCTTGGGGACATTGGATTCATGGTTTTCCTATTAATATTTTATCCTTATTAGGGATTGTAGCTTTGATAGGTATTATGGTTAATGATGGATTGGTCTTAATTAGTAAACTAAATAATTATTTGAAAGAAGGAATGAGTTTTGAAAAAGCATTGTTTCAAGCAGGGAAATCCAGATTTAGAGCTATTTTCTTAACTACAATTACTACAGTAGCAGGACTTGTTCCTTTACTATTAGAAACGAGTAGACAAGCCCAGTTTTTAATTCCTATGGCTATTTCAATTGTATATGGTATTACTATAGCTACGGTATTAACATTGATTGTCTTACCCATATTACTAGCGATATCTAATCAATTAAAAGTGTATGTCAAGTGGGGACTAAGTAGAACTAAACCTACAAGAGAAGAAGTAGAAAGAGCGATTATAGAGAAACAAGCAGAGCATGAAGAATTAGAAGGCTAATACAATGAATTTAAAACATATATATATAACAATAGGAATCGTAGTTTACAGTTTTTCCTGTAATGCACAAGAACTTTTGACCAAAGAAAAAGCTATAGAAATAGCACTGCAACATAATTATGATATACAAATAGCTAAGAATGACCTAGAGGTTGCAGATAATAATAAAGGTATACTTAATAGTGGATATTTGCCGACGATAACAGGATCATCTGGAGCAAATTATAATAAAGGGAATTCTGAGTCCGAATTTCCAGATGGTACAGTCAATGAAATAGATGGATATACCTCAAAGAGTTATAATGCTTCTATAGGGGTAAACTATACACTATTTGATGGATTTAATAGGAAATATACCTATCAAAAATTTAAAGAGCAATATAAATTAACAGAGCTTCAAGTAAGACAAGTTGTAGAAAATACAATAGTAACATTGTATACACATTATCACGAAGTAGCACGATTGACAGAAAATGAAAAAAATCAAAAAGGAAGTTTATCGATTTCTAAAGAGCGATTAAAAAGAGCAAAATACGCTTTTGAATATGGGCAAAATACAAAATTGAATGTATTAAACGCTCAAGTAGATGTAAATAATGATAGTATTGCCTACTTAGATGTTAACCGTCAATTAGCCAATGCAAAACGTAATCTGAATGTGATTTTAGGTAGAGATATTAAAACCGAAACAATAGTCGATACAACGATAACGTATGAGCAAGAATTGGTATTGGATAAGCTTATGAAAAATGCTTTAGAAAATAATGTAGCATTATTACAAACAGAAAAAAATATAAACTTGAGTAATTATGATATAAAAATAAATAAAGCAGGTTGGTTACCCAATGTTAGCCTTTCTAGTTCATATACATGGAGTAAAAGTGATAATGATGCTCTTAATCAATTTAGTGCAACAGGATCAACGCAATATGGTATAAATGCAGGAGTAAATATGTCGTGGAATATTTTTGATGGAGGAAAAACAAAAACTAGAGTTAATAATGCAAAAATAACCATAGATACTCAAGAAATAAAAAAAGAACAACAAGAAGAACAACTTAAAAGAGATGTTGCCAATGCTTGGGAAACCTATCAAAACGCATTATTTACATTAAAAGTTCAAGAAAGTAATGTAGAAACTAATGCACATAATTTTGAACGTACTAACGAATTATTTAAGTTAGGGCAAGTAACGTCTATTGATTTTAGGCAAGCACAAAATAATCAACTCAATGCCATATTTGAATTGAGTAAAGCAAAATACGAAGCAAAAAATGCAGAGTTACAATTAATGTTATTATCTGGAACATTGTTAAAGTAGAAATAACAAGAACTAGGGTTGTAATAAGTTTGATATTGAAGAAGAGAGGATACTATTCTTGATTCTTTGATGTCAAACTTTTTTGATTTCTAATGAAAAGAAATTAAGAGTTCTTTCAACTTAGTAACATCTTTGACAAGAATATTTTTATGTTGTAATAAGATCATATCGGTATCAATTAACTCTTTAATAATACGATTCAATACTCTAATTGAAATACCCAAATAACTCGCTAAATCATACTTAGAAAATTGCTCATTGATAGCGGTTAGTTCCAATATGATTTTGATAACCGAATATTTTAAAGGATAAAGTTGTTGATAAGAAGCTTTAGAAGCCGTGCTATAAACCCTATGAGCCAAGGTTTTTAAAATGATAGAAGTAAACTCCTTCTCAGTATAAAGAAGAGATGAAAATAAATCTTGTGTGATACAATAAACCTCCACATCAGAAATAGCTTCAATAGTAGATAAAGTTGATTGATTTAATAAGAATTCGACTTCACCTATGATTTCACCCTTTCCTAAAAATTCTAATACATAGTCCTTACCGTTCTCTTCAGTAATAAAACATTTTGATAACCCATTAATGATGATATATACATAATCAATACGATCATCTTTATAGAGTAAAATATCGTTTTTATAAAAACTTTTCTTTACGATACGATCTTTAAAACGATGCGTGGCATATAAAGCATCCGTATAATTCAATAAAGAAGAATTGGTTTTAATCATGGTAAATTAGTTAGGACAATTGTCCTTGACGTAAGTTTATATTATACAAATAAAAATATAAATTAATATCGTGATAAAGACATTGATAATTGACGAAGATAAAATTTAATAATATATAATTTTTTGCTTTATATTAATGTTGAGGTCATATACACCAAATAAAACCGATGGAATATACTCAAATGCCCAAAGTAGAATTGCACTTACACTTAGATTGTTCATTAAGTTATGATGTAGTTTATCAATTAAACCCTACGATAACCCAAGAGGAGTATGAAAAAGCTTTTATAGCACCGCCCAAATGTACAGACTTAGCAGATTATATAACTAGAGCATTAAGTGGCGTACAATTAATGCAAACCAAAGAACAATTAAGATTGGTGACCTTAGATTTGTTTAAGCAATTAAAAGCAGATAATGTACTGTATGCAGAAATTCGATTTGCACCATTAATACATCTCGAGAAAGGACTAACACCAGAAGAAGTTGTAGCAACAGTAAACGAAGCCATGAGTTTAGGTATAAAGCAAACAGGTGTAAAAGCAGGGCTTATACTATGTACATTACGACATTTTACAGCATCACAAAGTATGCAAACAGTAACACTTGTAGATCGATTTAAAGACACCAATATAGTAGGATTTGATATAGCAGCAGACGAGGCTGGTTTTCCTATAGATAATCATGTTAAAGCATTTAACTATGCAAAAACACACCATATAAAATGTACTGCTCATGCAGGAGAAGCAAAAGGAACAGAAAGTGTGTGGGAAACAATAACAAATTTTAATCCATTAAGGATAGGACACGGTGTGAGAAGTTATGAAGATGAGAAATTAATAACATTTTTAAAAGAAAGAGATATACACTTAGAAATCTGCCCAACTAGTAATATACAAACTAATGTATATCAAGAAATTAAAGGTCATAAAATACATGAGATATACAATACAGAAGTTTCGTTAAGTATTAATACAGATGCACGTACAATTTCTAATACAACACTAGCTAAAGAATATCAAGAATTAGAAAACAATTTTAACTGGACAAAAGCACATTTTTTAAAGTGTAATCTTGAAGCGATAAGACATGCATTTACTACAGAAGAAGTTAAAAATGAAATAAGACAAAAGCTTATTCATGCATATCAAGAGTAATGAATTACAGAAAAGTACTATTAAAATAAATAAAAAAACTATAAGCAGAGAGGCTTAAAAACTTTGAAGAGATAAGAAATTTCAATAGCTTTATAGACTAATACCCCAATAAATAAACGATGAAATTCTTACTCTTTTGGTTAAAAATGTTCCTAGGTAAAATGTTTATATTTCTAATAGCAATAGCCATATTAGGTGTGCTATTTAGAAGTATTATAGAATTTCCTAATGAGATTTTTTTTGGAAACGAGTTACTCATGAAGCCAATTCTTATTCTTATGGAACAACAAGAGGAACAACTTTTGAGTTTTTTAGAGTTAAAGGAGAAGCAGTAGTTAAAATACCTACGATAGTAGCGATTATTATACCAACATTATTTTACACAGGTATTTTGTCATTGGTTTTTCTATTGTTGACATTAAAAACCAATGAAGAAAAATGGAATAGAATTCAAAGAATTAAAGAGGATAATAAAAAAGAGCATAAACAAAAAGAAAGATTTAGTAGGAAAGAACATCTATTGGCGTATACCATAATCGTTTTGATCATAGGAT
Organism: Aquimarina rhabdastrellae; assembly: GCA_947387485.1. Taxonomy (GTDB): domain Bacteria; phylum Bacteroidota; class Bacteroidia; order Flavobacteriales; family Flavobacteriaceae; genus Aquimarina. The sequence continues at coordinate 15,182 of CANDNT010000014.1, read as the reverse complement.
TTACCTTTTGTTTAGGAAATTATTACTATTCATAAGAAGTGATAACAATAATTATATGATTTTTTTTAAGCATTATATAATACTAGCAGGGAAACAATATTTTATTGTTTTTACAACTATATGTGTTATAGGGTTAATCTTTACTCGATTAATTGAATATCCCAACGAATTATTTTTTAATACAACAGTGCACCATACAGTTGATCATTATTCGTATGAACCAGGGCAACAAGGATCATCTTATGAGTTTTTTAGAAAAATAGATAATGAAACATATAAAGAAATAGTACCACTAGTTGCAATTCTAATAGCGACCTTATTTTATACTGTGATACCACATTTTTTATTTATACTATTGAGTTTGATATTAAATAATAAAAATTGGAATAAACTGATAAAAGCTGAAGAAGAGCAAAATTTAAAAAAGAAAAACTATACAATAGCTTTTGTTTTAAATTTAATAGTGATAGCCATAATATTTTATTTAGGAAATAATTTTTATTCATAGATAATAAATAGATCTATGATAGCCATATAAATACTAAGTTCTGAAAACTTCAATTTTAAGATATAGCCTTTGTTTATGCTTGTGTATAGGAATATACACAGGAAATGCTCAACAGTATACTACTCAAAAAGAATTATTACAAAGATATCATGAGCTAGATAGTCTAGCACAACTACAATTTTACGATCCTAATTTCAACAGTTTTGGAAAAGAAAAAATAGAAGAGGTTTTTAGTTTGTATTACGAACAACTAAGTCTATTAAAAGAAATTGAAGGAAAAGAAATATTAAAATTTAAGTTTTATAAACAGAGAGGACAATTATTTAAAAAAATAAAAATACTTAAAGAGTCAAATAAGAATTTTTATAAATCAATCGAATACTATAATAGAATAGAAGGAGGATTACCACAAACAATTATCGATAATGCTTTTGGTACTTATGGAGAAATGGCAGATAATTATAGAGATTTGAATCAAATAGATAGTGTAGGGATACAATATAGAAGAGGAATAGCGTTTAGCCAAGCTAACATAAAGAGAAAAATTTTAAGAGCTTCTGCTTATAACAACATGGGGATTCACTTCTCTGAAACAATAAAACAATATGATTCTGCTTTGTTTTATCTTAAAGAAGCCCAACATGAAATGGGAAATATAGCAGATCCAGAATTCAAACTTTTTGAAGGAAGTATTAGAGACAATATCGCAAATACGTATGTAGGATTAGAGCAATTACAAAATGCAAAAGAATTATATAAGGTAAACTTCTCATTTTTTAATCCAAAAAAGCATCCTCAAAAATATCATGATCATTATAGATGGGTAAGATCAGGAATACAAATGGCAGAAATGTCTATTAAACTAGAAGAAATTCCTGAAGCCGAAACTATATTAGATAGTGTAGCTGTATTGCTATCTAGATATAATTTTAGAGAAAAAGGAAAGATTAAACACCGATACCTACAAGCGAGAAATACATTACATCTATTAAAAGGAGAATACAAAAAAGCTTATGAGTATACTCTTAGAAGTAAAGAGATATCTGATAGTATGGATAGAGCTAAAAAAGCAAAAGAGGGTTTATGGAATGTAACACTTAAAAATACAGCCATTACCAAAATGAAAGAAGATCTAGAATTAGAAGAATTAAGACAACATATTAATGCACAAAAGAAGCAAAATAGATTAGTCTTAGTCATGATGTTGTTAATAATAGGTATTGGGGTTTTAGGTTTGATTTTTAATTTATATAAGAAAAGAAGATTTCTAAATCAAAAAGATAAACATATAGCAGAACAAAACGTAAAACTTCTAGATTTACAAAATGAGGTATTGCAGAAAAAAGCAGAAATAAAAAAGAGAGATCTTACTGATTTTGCTATCAATACTTCACAAAATAACGAGTGGATAAAAGAGTTTTATGAGCAAATTATAAAAGTAAAGGCATCTCGAGGAAGAGCAAGAACAAAGTCGTTAAATGAATTAGAACAAGAGATACGTAGTAAAATTCAGTTTGATGAAAGTACAAAGGATTTTTATGAGAAAATAGATAAACTAAGCAATGAGTTTTATCAAAAATTGAAAGAACGTAATGCTACATTAAGTAGAGCAGAAATCAAGTTATGTACAATGATACGATTAGGATTTGACAACAAAAAGATAGCAATGCTACAACATATCGACCCACACTCTGTACATCAAAGTCGATATAGGTTAAAAAAGAAGCTAAATATTGAAGAAGACTTGGATACTTTTCTTATAAATATATAGAAATGAGTATGATGAAATTTAAAGTATATATAATAGTTATCAGTTTTTTTAGTTCGCAATTTTGTACAGCGCAAAAAGAACGAACTCAAGAAGACTATTTAAAAGAATTTCATCAAATAGACAGTATTGTACATCAAAATTTTAATGTAGATAAAATACATACCTTAAATCAGAATGAAATAGAAGAGTTGATCCAACTGTATTATAAAGAAATTGAGATTTTAGATAAAATAGAAGGAGAAGAAAGATTAAAATTCTTTATGTATAAGTTTAGAGGAGGAGACTTTATGTTATTGGATTTATTGAATGAAGCCAATAAAAACATGGAATTGAGTTATTCCTATTTCTATCAAATAAAGGGAGAACTTGATGATTTTTGTCTTTTACATGCGTATTTGGGATATGTAGATTTAGCCAAGAATTATACACGGCTTAATAAAATGAACAAGGCTATGATGCATTATAAAAATGCATTACAATTCACTAGAAAATATTACACAGATTTAGCACACGAGGCAACAGCATTAAATAATATAGGGATACATTTTTTTGAAAACTTAAATAAAAAAGATTCCGCTATGAGCTATTTCTCTAGAGCTCAAGAAATAATGTTAAAAGAATCAGATAAAAAAAGAAGAACATTTTTAGGTAGTATTAGAGATAATATAGCTAATGTATATTTAGAAGAAGGTAAATATGAAAAAGCGAATGAATTATTTAAACAAAATTATACATTCTATAGTCCTAAGAGCTATGCATTAGCACCAGATTATGAACGATGGTTAAGAGCAGGATTACAAATAGGAGAAACAAATCTAAAATTAGGTTACACAGAAAAGGCAAAAAGAATATTTGATGAAATAAACACCAAAATTAAGCAATATACTTTTTTAGAAAAATCATCCATTAGATTACGATACTTAAGAGATATGGAACATTTTTATACGATAAAAAGAAACCATAAAAAAGCATATCAATACGCCTTAAAAAAACAAAATTTAATAGATAGTATAAGTAGAGAAAAGAAATCAGAAATAGCTACTTGGAATGATAAGCTACAGCAGATAAGTATAAGACGAATTAAAAAGAATATAGAAGCCAAACAATTAGAAAAACAACAAATAGAGGCAGAAGAACGATTAAAATTAGGTGTTTTTGTAGGAATATTGGCAATAATAACACTTATATTATTATACCTTTTTATTAGATATCAACAAAAAATAAAAGAAGAAGAAAAAGCAAAATATATAGCAGAACAAGAAGCTTCGTTATTAGAGCTTAATAATGAATTGTTGAATAAAGATATAGCATTAAAAAAGAATGACTTAACAGATGCAGTAACTCAACTCTCTCAAAATCAAAAATGGATAAAAACTTTAGCCGGTAAAATCAAAAAAATACAACTAACACAGGGTAGAGAACGAGCAAGTATTTTAGAAGCTATAGAACAGGAAGTATCCACACATCTCCAAGAAAACCAAAGTACTCAAGAATTTAATCAAAGAGTAGCACAGCTAAGCGATGAATTTTATAAAAAACTAGAAAAAGAATTCCCTAAACTTACCAAAGCAGATATAAAATTATGTGCCATGATTCGTCTGGGTATTGGGAATAATGAAATAGCAATACTTCAAAATATAAACCCAAGTTCTGTACACCAAAGCCGTTATAGATTAAAAAAGAAATTAAATATAGAAGAAGATCTAGACACTTTTTTAGCTAAATATTGAATAAATAATCTTTCCATACAATTAAAAAATAGTAATAAATAAAAGTGTTTGTTTTATGTGTCGTGAACAGATGTATAAAATAAAGATCACAATATAAATACCATAAAAAGAGCTTTAGCATAAATTAGGGAAAAAGCCATTAAAAGCTAAGCATAATTAAGAAAAGAAGCATACTATTTAAAAAATCAAAAAGTATTATAGTAAAGTGTCAAAAAATAAAGTTTTAGAAGTTTATTTTAGGAAGAAAATGTTTTTAATGAAGAGAGGTTTAAAACTCTAAAATAAGACATAAATAGAGGTTGCTTTTTTTGGAAATCAGTATGGTTTTATAGAAGAAGAAAAGAATTTATAAAATACTATAAGTAAGAAGTTTTAATCATTTAAAATTACATTTTTATGCTGTTTTTTGTAACGAAAATATCGATGTAAAACACTTTTTTATAGACAAAAAGTATGTTTTTAAGTTAAAAAGTAATTGTTTTCTGTATTTTTTAATAACAATTGTAGTTTGTTGATTTTTAAGTTTTTGTATTTTTTATTTTACGGTATGTAGAGAAAAAGTAGAGTGTTTTTTTTTGGATTTACCAGACTAAATACACAATTTTAGGTAACCCAAAAGTTCTAGAATGGTGTAAATAACAATAATTAAAACACCTAAAAAAATAGAACAACAAATCAAACCTATATTATAAAACATTATTACTTATGGAATCAAAAAACTACGCTACTCTTATACCTTCACAACCAAAACACTTATTAATTAAAATCATGATATTTTTTGGCTTTCTTAAACTCAAAACAGAAGTCAGAAGAATAGAAAGAAATGATAAAAAAAGAACAACGTAAGTTGTTTTAATGTAGCAATTATTAAAAAAGAAATATACCATTGGTATAAGCTGCTTTTTTGATAAAAGATAGAGAATATAGAAAAGATAATCGTATCACTTAGAAAACAATTCAATTCTAAACAACAGTACATACCCAACTCACATACAAAAAACTAATAAACAATAGTTGATATCGTATCAAGAACTATAAGGTGATTTATACCATATATTGAGATACTACAAATTTCGCCATCTATAAAAGACATAAAAATGAGCGAACAGGATAACTACATCCTAAAATGAAGGAGATACCACTGTTATTGTTTGCGAATAAGTAATGAATAGAACAACTCTTAATACCCCAAATAACAACATAATTAAATTAATTAAGATGCCATGAAAAAAATTACTAAACAAATTTTATTTATAGTCTTCATTGTGTTTGGCTTATCTGGTATGACTGCTCAGACTTTATGGTGGAGTGGACAAGGAGCTGATAACAATTGGACTAATGCAAATAACTGGAGTACAACAGATCCAACAGCATCCATTACAACTAGTTTATCTCCACCTTCAGCAGCAAATGATGTTATTTTTAACGCAGGAAGTTTTCAAAATGCACAAGCGTATACTATCACTTTAAATTCGGCTGTGCAGGCTAGATCATTTTTATTTAATGATAAAGGAAACGCTACTTCTGTACTAATTAATGGTAATGGAGAGCTTACATTATTCGGAGGAATAAATTTATTAGCAGAATCAACAGGTTTAAATTATAGTCATACAGGAGGTATAACCTTTAGAGCAACAACAATAGGAAATACCTTAAATTTTAGCGATCAAAAAATTCCATCTCATATTACATTTAATGGTAATGGTGGAGAATGGATTTTTAATAGTGGATTAACTACTATAAGTTCTCGTAACTTAGTTGTTTCTGGAGGAAGTGTAGATTTTAATAGTCAAACCTTTAATATAAATTTTAATTTTAGCGCTGGAGGAAGTACTACTATTGATAGAAGCTTAAAATTTGGAAATGCTACCTTTAATATAGCTCAACGAAGTTGGTCAATATTAGGAGAATACGTTGAGTTATCAGGATCACCCACGGTAAATTTAAATAGAACGTCATTAATGACATTTAGGCATCAAATGCCAAGTACCTCACCTCATAATATAGAGTATACTGAGGTAAATGTACCTAATACAAGTGCAGCTGTTGTTGATATTATAGGAAACGTAAAAATTAATACCTATACAGCCAAGTCCATTAGTTTACAATCTGGAGCTTCAAAACGTATGAGGATTGGGACTTTAAATTTAGAATATGGTTTTAACTCCAATTTATCAAGAAATACATTAGAAGTTGATCAAATTAATATTACAGGTTCTTCATGTTTAAAACATGCTTTTGTTTCAACTTCATATCCAACTGCTATAATCGATTTTACTAGTCATCCTACTAGTTTTGAACGCTTATGGTTAGAAGGGATTATTGCTCGAGTAAACGGAGTATCAGCGAGTCCAAGTATTGTAGTAAATGAAGGAAGAGATGATGGAGGAAACCAAAATTGGGTGATTAATGAAAATGCAGTTGCAAGAGATTTGTTTTGGATTGGAAATACAGGTAGTTGGCATACCGTTAGTAATTGGTCTTTAACTTCTGGAGGAACTCCTTTAGTTGATGGTATTGATTGTGCTCCAAGAATTGAAGACAATGTATTCTTTGATGAAAACTCTTTTGATGGAGACGGGCAAGTCATGAATATATTAGGAAATACTGCTTATTGTAATAATATGACTTGGGATGGTCTTGATCAAGTAGATATTGATTGGGTGGGAACTCATAACCTAAACCTTGGAGGAAATCTTATTTTAGATAAGAATATGAAAAGTACCATATCTTATGATAAAACTATAATATTATTAGATCAAGTAGATGGAAGATTAGATTTTAAAAATGGAGCAGATAATAGGGCGATGTCTAATACTTTTTTTTCATTTGGTTTCAGAGCTACATATAATCAGGATTCAGATAAAGTATATATTAAAAGATTCCATATGTCTCGTGATGTCCAAAGAAGTTATAATATTGGTGGAAATAATAGAGAATTACGTTTTGGTACAGGAGGAATTCAATTTCCAGGAACCATTAATATGGAAGATGCTACCATAGTTAATGAAGCATCAGGATTAGCAATTTATTATCGTATCGTTTTAATTTATAATAGTAATTCTGTTTATAGAGCAGAAGCTACAGGAAATTTTCAACACCGTTTTTCTCCTACACAGTTTCCGACCTTTATACAAACAAATCCTAATATAGATTTTGTTATTAATGGTAGTGCAGGGAATAGTAATCTTAGAGTAGATGGAGATGCAACCATTAATGGTAGATTAATAACTTCTCCTGGAGCGGTTAATGTTACAGGAAATCTAATCTTATCAGACGATACTCATACGTTTAATAATGCTACAACGGTAACGGTTGGAGGTTTAGATGCAGCAGGTACTGGTTGTGGATCTGCACCAACAATAAAAAGTGATAATGGAGTACAATTTGATTTAAATACTCCTAACAATAGTAATACTAAATTAGACTTTGCAACTATATCTGATATTAATTATATAGGAGATACTAATCCATTAGATTTATCGATACAAAATGTAATAGATGGAGGGAATAATACCAATGTTATTATTGGTTCGGCTACAGCAAAAACCTTTTATTGGCGTCCTAATCCTGACGATAACTCTTATACAGGTAATTGGACCAATCCTAAATATTGGGCTATAAACAAATCTGATGATTTTGGACAAGCTGCAGCAGGAGGTTGTATTCCAACAGCTCTGGATTCTGTTGTATTTGATAATAAATCGGGTAATGGATCACCTATGAATGTAATTATCAATACAAATCAATCGGTTAAAGCTATAGAATGGGTAGAAACGGGGGCGGAAGCAATTCCTACGAATATGACCTTTCAAATGGACAATACTGCCAGACTTAATATTTCGAGTAGAGTTAAGTTGGCTAATCAAATGAATACTAATATAAATGCAGCGAGCCAAATAAATTTTAGTAGTACTGATTCTATTCATGTTAATTTTAAAGACAAAGCTATAAATGGTTTTATAAACTTTAATGGAGGAATAGCTTCAATAAAAGATAGTTTTACTGGAGGAGCTCATGTAGCTATCAATGATGGAGAGCTACATACAAATGGTAATAATATTGAAGCAGGTACATTTTGGTTGTTATCTACAACTCCTAAAAAAATTAATATATCCAATTCAACGATAATTTTAAAAAATATTAGAAGATTAGGAAGTAGTAATCAACCACGAGCTTCTTGGCGAGTCCAAGATGGAACTAGTATAGATTTTAATAGTGAATCATCTTTAATTGAGGTAAGAACTAATACAGGTAATAATAATTCAGGAGGAAACTTCTTTTTTGGAGGAGGACTTACATACAATGATGTTACATTTATATCAACAGATATAGGACAAAGTAGAACTTTTGAACTTAATGATTCTAATATCGTAAGCGGACGTTTAACAGTTGAAGGAATACTTAATGCAAATGATAGTTTTTCTGTGAATTTTTTAAACTTAAAAACTGATCGAAACCATGTATTTAAACAGGGAGAAACTACTACGATTCTTCCAGATGGGAATCTAGAAAAAAACGGAGATCTAAACGCCTTTTTAAATATGCAGTCTGGACTGAATGGGAGTTTACATAATTTTGTAAAGGCTAGTGGTGGAAACATATTTGTTTGTAATATTAATGTTCAAGATATTCAAGCGACTGGAGTTCCTTTTAAAACTAATAATGTAAGTACTTATAATGGTTTAGCAGGAGCTACAGCTGCTCCACCTGTAGGAACAAGTTGGGATTTTACTGCAGCCTCAACTCCAGCTCAGATTACTATGACCGATGCGGTAGACCTTCACCATAATGTAGGAGATGAGGTAGCTACAGGATATCAGATTACATTAAATAATACAGGACCATATCAAATAGAATTTACTACGCCTACTGGACCAGTAACTCAAGACGACTTATCAGATGGAGATACGACAAATGGCGTATTTATATTTACAGCAACAGAAACTACAGATGTAGAAATTACCAATTTTAGATATTTTGATTGCCCAGGAGGATATAATGATGGAACAGTATTAGATGATGTAACCCCCATTAAAGTTCCATCACTTCTAGGAAAAAGCTTAGCTGTTAACGGTGATACAGAAACCTATACCTTTAATAATATACAAGGACATGTTTATGTAATGAATGGTGGCGATCGTAGTAATCAAGTTGCTTTTGAATCTAGATTACCTCAAGTAGCTATTCAAGATGGATTGAGTGATACAGATACAGAAATACTAGGAGATGTAACAGTCAGTACTATCATAGATCCTACCCATATTACGATTAATCCATTTGCGTTTTTAACAAGACGATGGAATATCACAAATACTGGAGCAAATGGTAAAGCGAGAATTAAACTCTTTTTAAGTCAAGCCGAATTACAAAGCTTAAAAATAGCTGCTAATAAAACGGGAAATACAGATGAAGAATTTTTAGGATCACTATCCTTATATAGATATGATGCTGGAGTTACACCGGCAGCAGGGCTTAACTTTGAACAACAATCAAGAATAAATTCAGGAATTGCTACAGAAATAAGTAACACTACCTATTATTATGAAGCAGAAGTAAGTGCAATAGTAGGTTCCTATGCCTTAGGAACTTCTATTGCTCCTGGAGGAGTTGCATCAAGTATTAAATTATGGATTAAAGCAGATAAAGATGTAACCACCTCTGGAAGTGAAGTTAACTTATGGAAAGATCAATCAGGATCTGGGGTTGATTTTGAAAATACTGGTCTAGCAACAGGAATTAATGGAGGACCTACGTTAAATACAGATTCAGATGCCTTATTCAGCTATCAACCAGTAATATCTTTTGACGGAACACAAGGGTTGTTTGAAAGTGATCGAAATATTCTGTTTCCAAATAACCTGCTCACCATTTGGATGATAGTAAAAGGAACGTCTGATGGTACCGTATTAGCTCATGAAGCAGATTTAACTTTACCCGAAGAAGGTATAAATCCAGAGTTTACTATAGATGGAGCAGTAGCTCAACGTACTATAGCAGGAGCAACCGAAACGCTTAGTGGAGGATTAGATGTAACAAAACCTTCTTTAATAGTAGCCAAAAGAGCTGATACAGGAAGTTTTAATTGGGAATTAACCAACTTTAGAAATGGAAGTGCAGTAAACACCACCACATTTACAGGAGAGTTAGAAGCAGTACTAGATCAAATGTCTTTGGGATATAGACATCAACAAGATGGTACAGCTTCAAATGCTCTTGTAGGAGATGTAGCCGAAGTTGTTCTATATGGAGTAGTATTAAATACGCAAGATGATTTAAAAGTTGCTTCTTATTTAGCAGGAAAATATGGAATAACATTAAATCATAATTATGTATCAAGTGATGATAATGTGATTTTTGATATAGATGGAAGTTTTGCTAGTTATGCTAATGATATTATTTTAATAGGAAGAGATGATCAGTCAGATTTAGAAAAGCGTCAAGCCAAATCTGTAAATACAGGAGCAATTGTTCGTATGGGATTAGGAAATATTGAAGCGACCAATGCAGCCAATACCAACACTTTTACATCAGATTTTCAGTTCTTAGTCATAGGAAATGATGGAGGGAATACCAATACAATAGCGTATACTACAGGAGGTAATCAACAACGATTAGAGAGAATATGGAGGGCTTCAGAAAATGGAGCAGGAGGAGACATTGGAGCGGTAGTAATAGAGTTCGATTTAAATAGTACTACCATTATAGGACAAGATGCTAGTGATTTTTCTTTAATCATAAAAAATGCGGATGCTGACTTTTCATCAGGAGTAACCACTATAGCACCAGATTCTTTTACTAATGGTATACTTAGATTTAATGCAGTTGATCTGTCACATGGAGATCATTTTACGATTGCATCTTCCGCTTTAGCGCCAGGAACTATTGCCAATAACTTGCAATTATGGTTAAAAGCAGATACAGGAGTAACCCTTTCGGGAAGTGAAGTAACACAATGGGATAATGTATCCAATCCAGGAAGTGTTATAGCGATGGATTTATCAGGAACCGAAGAAGTAACGGTAGCTTCAGAAACCTTAAACTTTAATGATGAATTAACATTTCCAGGAGGAGCCTATTTTGAAACTTCAGAGCAATTTATAGGAAACGACAATGCATATAGTAAGTTTGTTGTATATCGTAGAACAAGTAGTACTAGTCCAAATGCATTAGTTGCTTCTGCAGGGACAGATAATACACAAAGCATACATGGATTTTATTATCAACCAGATTTAGGACAGCCTAATGCTAATGATTTAAGAGGTTTTCACGGAAGTAATGATGGAAATATTGGTGGAGATTATATTGCATCTACTAATGCAGCTGATTTAAATACTTATTATATAGCAGCATTACGTTATGGAGCAGGAGGAACTGAGTCGAATATGTTACGTATTAATGCAGAAACGAGCCCAGTGACTAATACCACTGTACAAAGTTTTAATGATTTAGGAACACAGATTGGTGCCGATCAAGGAGAAGGAGCGTTTAATAATACTTTAAATGGTAACATTGCTGAGGTAATTGTTTATGACAGAGCCTTACCTAATGATGAATTACAACGTATAGAATCGTATTTAGCTATTAAATACGGAATTACCTTAGAAAACAATTATGTTTCGGCAACAGCAACTACTATTTTTGATACGAGTAATGGTTTTGCGAACGACGTTGCAGGTATTGGTAGAGAAGATAACCAAGGTTTATCACAAATAAAGTCAAAATCATTGCATACAGATGCTATAGTAACCATTGGGCATAGTGATATTTCAGTCCCAACAGCTTTAGCAAATGATGCTTCTTTCTTTATTTGGGGAAATAACAATGGAGCAGCAACTTGGACAGTAACAAGTGCGCCTAGTGATTATAGAATTTTAGCACGTCAATGGAGAATTCAAGAAACAGGAACGGTAGGAGCTGTAAAAATACAGTTTGATGTGGAAGATGCGGAATTCGATGTGCCAATTCTTTTAGGTGGAAATGCTTATCACTTGATATATGATAGTGATGGAGATCAAGATTTATCAGATGAAATTCCGATTAGTTTAACCAATGTATCAGGAGATATTTGGGAAACTACTACCGCTTTAGATATTAGCAATAATAGAATATTCACTTTGGCTACAGCCTTTGAAGATACCGATGGAGATACAGTAGCGAATAGTTTAGATATAGATGATGATAATGATGGAATTTTAGACACTGTAGAATCTGGAGGAAATGACCCATTAACGGATGCTGATGGTGATAATGTTCCTTTATATTTAGATGATGATGACAGTTTAGATACTATAGGTAACGCTAATACAGTTATCGAAGCAGGATTTGATATCGACGGAGATGGAGTTCCAAATCATTTAGATTTAGATGCAGATAATGATGGTATTTCAGATAATGTAGAAGCCCAAGCAACAGGAGCCTATAGTATTCCTGTGACGACTACAGAAGCACAATATGTGACCAATAACGGTGTCAACAATGCATACTTAACGACCAACGCTGGAGGACCAGGATTAGCACCAGTAGATACCGATGGAAATGTTGGTGAAAATGCTCCGGATTATTTAGATACAGATGCAGATGATGATACCATTTTAGACATTCAAGAAAATGGAGATACAGATAATAGCATTACCACATTTGCCGATGCCGATGGAGATGGAATCGATGATTTATTTGACTCTGTAAATAATGCTACTGTTTGGGATGTAAATGACGCCGTAACTACGGGAACAATAGCAGACCTTCAAGGTATTTATGGTGATTTAGATAATGATGCAGCACCAACACCAGTTGCTTTGGATAGTGATTTATCTTTTAGAGACAATTGCCAGATAGTTGTAGGAGTAATTGCAGGAGATCAAAGTATTTGTCCAGATACAAGCCCAGCGACTTTTACACAAAGTACAGCTGCTTCTGGTGATGGTGTTCTAAGTTATCAATGGCAATTAAGTACTACAAGTACCTCAGCAGGATTCTCTGATATTTCTGGAGCAACTTCAGAGACTTATAGCCATGGAAATTTATCACAAACTACTTATTTTAAAAGAGTTGATAAAAATACATTAAATGGTGTTGAGTGTACAGAAGATACAAATGTCATTACAGTAACTGTTGAAGATACAGTAGATCCAACAGCAAGTAATCCAGCAAATGTCACAGTAGAATGTTCAGCAGATGTACCAGCAGTAGATATTAGTGTAGTAACAGATGAGGCAGATAATTGTTCAGCGGTTGCTAATATTACCGTAGCCCACGTAAATGATGTAAGCGATGGGAACTCAAATCCAGAAGTAATTACCAGAACTTATAGTGTTACTGATGAAGCAGGAAACAGTATTAATGTAACACGAACGATTACGGTTAATGATACTACGAATCCAACGGCTAGTAATCCAGCGAATGTCACAGTAGAATGTTCAGCAGATGTACCAGCAGTAGATATTAGTGTAGTAACTGACGAAGCAGATAACTGTAGTGCGGCAGCTAACATAACTGTAGCCCACGTAAGTGATGTAAGCGATGGAAATTCCAATCCAGAAGTCATTACCAGAACCTATAGTGTAACCGATGAGGCAGGAAACAGTATCAATGTAATCCAGACGATTACAGTTAATGATACAACTAACCCAACGGCTAGTAATCCAACGAATGTTACAGTAGAATGTTCATCAGATGTACCAGCAGTAGATATTAGTGTAGTAACAGATGAGGCAGATAACTGTTCGACAGCAGCAAACATAACTGTAGCGCACGTAAGTGATGTAAGCGATGGAAATTCAAATCCAGAAGTAATCACTAGAACCTATAGTGTAACCGACGAGGCTGGAAACAGTATTAATGTAACACAAACGATTACGGTTAATGATACTACGAATCCAACGGCTAGTAATCCAGCAAATGTCACAGTAGAATGTTCAGCAGATGTACCAGCAGTAGATATTAGTGTGGTAACCGACGAAGCAGATAACTGTTCAACGGCTGCAAATATTACAGTAGCACACGTAAGTGATGTAAGCGATGGAAATTCAAATCCAGAGGTAATTACCAGAACTTATAGTGTTACTGATGAAGCAGGAAACAGTATCAATGTAACCCAAATGATTACTATAAATGATACTATCAATCCAACAGCAAGTAATCCAGCGAATGTCACAGTAGAATGTTCAGCAGACGTACCAGCAGTAGATATTACGGTGGTAACCGACGAAGCAGATAACTGTTCGGCAGCAGCAAATATTACAGTAGCACACGTAAGTGATGTAAGCGATGGAAATTCAAATCCAGAAGTCATTACCAGAACCTATAGTGTTACTGATGAAGCAGGAAACAGTATCAATGTAACACAAACGATTACTGTAAATGATACAACCAATCCAACAGCTAGTAATCCAGCAAATGTAACGGTAGAATGTTCAGCAGATATACCTGCCGTAGATATTAGTGTGGTAACAGACGAAGCAGATAACTGTTCGGCAGCAGCAAATATTACCGTAGCCCACGTAAGTGATGTAAGCGATGGAAATTCCAATCCAGAAATCATTACCAGAACTTATAGTGTTACTGATGAAGCAGGAAACAGTATCAATGTAACCCAGACGATTACTGTTAATGATATTACGGATCCAACAGCAAGTAATCCAGCGAATGTCACAGTAGAATGTTCATCAGATGTACCAGTAGTAGATATTAGTGTAGTAACAGACGAAGCAGATAACTGCTCAACGGCTGCAAATATTACAGTAACTCACGTAAGTGATGTAAGCGATGGAAATTTAAATCCAGAAGTAATCACTAGAACTTATAGTGTAACAGACGAAGCAGGAAATAGTATTAATGTAACACAAACGATTACGATAAATGATATTACGGATCCAACAGCAAGTAATCCAACAAATGTAACGGTAGAATGTTTAACAGATGTACCAGCAGTAGATATTACTGTAATAACGGACGAAGCAGATAACTGTTCGGCAGCAGCAAACATAACTGTAGTGCATGTAAGTGATGTAAGCGATGGAAATTCCAATCCAGAAGTCATTACCAGAACCTATAGTGTTACTGACGAAGCTGGAAACAGTATCAATGTAACACAGACGATTACAGTAAATGATACAACCAATCCAACAGCGAGTAATCCAGCGGCAGTGAATGTTCAATGTTCAGCAGATGT
>CANDNT010000013.1 GCA_947387485.1 Aquimarina rhabdastrellae | reverse complement strand
TACCTCCAATTTTTTCAAAACACCCATTATTTTCTCGAAATTTGCGCTAAAGTTGTGCATATAAATTAAAGTGTCGTTACTTCAATTTACTGCTATTTAGTAGTTTGCACAACTTTCTTCAAATGCACCACGGGTTTATATTAATAAGGGAATATTACTGTCTAGGAGAAATGAGTATGGGGAATCCATGGAATACCTTCTAAAAGCAGAGGAAATTAGTAAAGAGTATCCTGAATATAAAAAAGAACTCAATAGATTTATATATAGTAATTTATCAAGTATGTATGCTAAAACAGGTAGTATAAATAAAGGATTGTATTATAGATTGAAAATATTGAAAGATACTATATATGTGAAATCGCATTTAGAAAGAGCAAAGATTTATAATAAACTAGGAGCATATCACCATAAATTAGAAGAGTCAATAGATCAAAAACAGTTAGATGGAATTGATAAAGAAGATTCATCTTATTATTATCATCATAAATGTTTAAAATATGCATTGAAGTATAATGTTAAGGCATATAAAAGAATGGCATATTCAAACCTTGGTAACTATTTTAGAGTTAGAAAAAATAGAGACTCAACTGTTTATTATTATAAAAAAGCAAGAAAAGAATATATAGAAAACCCTAAAGAAGGTGATCGAGTTAGTCGTAAATGGACAGAAAAACATAATGCCTTGATTTTATTTTATGAAGGAAAAATAAATGAGTCTATTACTATTTTAAGAAGAATTGTTAATGATAGTTATATTAAAAAAAGAAATAGTGAAGTAGTATATGATCTTAAAATAGAAGTATGTCGTGATTTGGTTATGAATTACAAAGCCATAAAAGAATATGATAAGGCTATAGAAGTTTTAGAAAAGATGAATAAGTATACAGCATCTTATTATAAAGATGTACTAAAAGAACAAATGCAAGAATTAGATATCGCATATAAAACCAAAGAAAAAGAAGCATCTATTCAAAAACTAGAACAAAAAAGTCAAGAACAAGAAGCAGTAATACGTGAACGCACTATCATTACATTGGCTTTAGGAGGTGGTTTAGTACTATTATTAGGAATAGGGATTTTATTTTTTAGACAACGAAAACTACAAACCAAATACGAAACAGCAAATCTCGAACAGCGTTTATTACGTTCACAATTAAATCCACATTTTATCTTTAATGCCTTAAATACAGTAAGTGGGTTAGCACATCAAAAATCTGAACAAACAGTACCGTATATTGTAAAGCTTGGGAATTTAATACGCTTGGTATTAAAGAACTCTAGAGAAGAATTTGTAAGTGTAGCAGATGAGGTGAGAGCAGTAGAAGATTATCTAGAATTACAATCTAATTTTTCACAAAAGTTCCAATACCAATTAGCAATACAAGAAACTATTGATACAGAAGAGGTATTGGTACCTCCTATGTTTGTACAACCCTTTGTAGAGAATGCTATTAATCACGGAATCATAAATAAAGAAGATGGAAAAATACATGTTGATATGATACTGGATCAAAAGCAAAAACTATTGACATGTACTATCGAAGACAATGGAGAAGGATTTAAAGGCAAAAAAGAAAAACAATTTATAGAAAAAGAAGCATCTTATTCTGGAGATATATTAAAAGATCGTTTAAAGATATATGCAAAATCAATGCATAAAAAAGCGAGATATACAATAGAAGAAAAAGAAGAAGGCGGTATAAAAGTAACAGTGTATCTACCTTATATTCTTGATGTATAATAAACATATATAGACAACGATTTCAACATACAATTTTATATCTTTGTCACTTCAATAAATGGACATAAAAAATACGTTGCAATGCAAGACGGAATATACGCAAAATTCAATACTACAAAAGGTAGTATTTTAATAAACCTAGAATATCAAAAAACACCAGGTACAGTAGGAAACTTTGTAGGATTAGCAGAAGGACAAATTGAGAACGATGCAATTCCTCAAGGAAAACCATATTACAATGGATTAAAATTCCATAGAGTAATAGCTGATTTTATGATTCAAGGAGGAGATCCTCAAGGATCTGGAGCTGGTGGACCAGGATATAAATTTGATGATGAGATTCATCCAGATTTAAAACATGATGGACCAGGAGTGTTATCTATGGCTAATGCAGGACCAGGAACAAACGGAAGTCAGTTCTTTATTACTCACGTAGAAACACCATGGTTAGACGGTAAACATACTGTTTTTGGTAAGGTAGTAGAAGGACAAGATATAGTAAATGCTGTTCAACAAGGAGATGCTATTGATTCTATAGAAATTGTAAGAGTAGGTGCAGAAGCAGAAAAGTTTAATGCAGTAGAATCTTTCAGACAATTTAATGGTGCTAGAGCAGAACGTGAAGCTGCAGCAAAAAAAAAGTCGGAGGAATTATTAGAAGAATTAGCAGCTGGTTTCGATAAGACAGAAAGCGGATTACGTTATAAAAAATTCCAAGAAGGTAATGGTGTACAAGCAGAAAAAGGAAAAACAGTTTCTGTACACTATAAAGGGAGTTTACCAGATGGAACTGTTTTTGATTCTTCGTATAAGCGTAATCAACCTATCGATTTTCCATTAGGAATGGGACATGTAATTGCTGGATGGGATGAAGGTATCGCATTATTACAAGTAGGAGATAAAGCTCGTTTTGTAATTCCACCACATATTGGATATGGAGCAAGTGGAGCAGGAGGAGTAATCCCACCTAACGCTACATTAATTTTTGATGTAGAATTAATGGATGTAAAGTAAGACTGTAGAACAGTATAAAATATAAAACCTCTAGAAGATTTCTTCTAGAGGTTTTTTTATAGTCATCTTTTATAAAGATATTATTTCCATTTGATATTACAACCAATACTAGGCTTTTGTATTGTGTCGATTACGGTATCATGAAGAACAGCATCTAAAGCAGCTCTTAAATCTTTTCCAGTCACAGGAATTCCGTTACCAGGTCGAGAATCATCTAATTGACCTCTATATACCAGTTTTAAATCAGCGTCAAAGAGATAAAAATCAGGAGTACAAGCAGCGTCATAAGCTTTGGCTACTTCTTGAGTTTCATCATATAAGTACGGAAAACTATAGGCATTCTCTTGAGCTGTTGTTTTCATAAGATGAGGTGAATCTTGAGGATAATTTACAACATCATTACTACTTATAGCAACAAAACCAATTCCTTGAGATTGATAATCCTTAGCAAGTTTTGCGATTTCTGAGTTTACATGAATAACAAAAGGACAGTGATTACAGATAAACATTACCACAGTTCCTTTATCACCTTTACATTCTTGCAATGTTATATCAGTATCGGTTAAAGTATTAACAAGATTAAAATCTGGCGCAATAGTGCCTAGAGGTAACATATTTGAAGGTGTTCTAGCCATAATTATAAATTGAATTTTTAATCAAAATTACGATAATAAGCCCAACTGATAAAAGAAGAAAGAGGACTTAACAACATTTTATGTATCTTAATAAGATCATAATTTATATTAAAATGAAAAGTTTACAAGATTGGTTTGATGAATATGCTGTAAGTCATCAACATCCTATAAATAAAAAGATTCATTATGTATGTGTGCCTGCAATTTTTTTCTCGATAGTAGGATTATTAATGAGTATTCCTAATGCATCGTTGATATCGATTACCGGAATCTCTAATGCACTTTATGTTAATTGGGCCGTGATTGCTTTAATAGTAATTATGTTTTTTTACTTGAGATTATCGTTGAGTATGAGTTTAAAAATTTTTGTGTTTAGTGTTGGTTGTATACTCATTAATCACTGGATAGGGACTCAAGTATCTTTAGGACTATTTTCTTTAACCGTGTTTATTATTGCTTGGGCAGGACAGTTTTATGGACATAAACTTGAAGGAGCAAAGCCATCATTTTTACAAGATTTACAGTTTTTATTGATAGGCCCTGCTTGGGTAATAGCACAATTATTTAGTATTAAAAAATGATAGATAAAAAAAATCCTCTTTATTAAGATATAAAGAGGATTTCCATTGTTAATATATTAGAAATTACATTTGTTTGCCAAAATAAATAGCATTCATCAGTAATTTATTGGTACCATACCAAAAAGCTCTAAAGTTGGTGTTATCAGTAAATAGAATAGCATGTCCTCTACCATGTCTTTTTACTTTAAAAGGAACAGTATTTTTAAGTAGGTCTAAGTTAGACGAACTAATATATCCGCTCAATAAAGGAGCATCTGTATATTGTATAGGATTGTTATAACTTTGATCGCTGGCTTTTATAAATAAAGAAGTATTTCTAAATAAAGCGATATGCTCGTTTTTATATCCAAAGTTGATAGGATGTGAGCGATCAATACGTGCATTAAATATAGCACCACCGATTACTTGAGCTCCAAAATAATCTCTTTTTTGTTCGAAAGAAATATTTTTTGCAGTTCTTTTTGCAGTAGAAAAGTCTAGATTCATAAACTTATGTTCGTTAAAGAAACGAGCAGAATTTCTATAACCTATCAATGTACCACCATTCAATACCCACTGATTTAAATGCTCAACTTCATTTTTCTGAAACGGTGAGTAATTGTTTACCAAAATGATATGTGTATATCTAGAAAGATCTTTTTGAGTAAAACGGTCAGTATCCAATTTTGTAATAGGAATATTATAACGTTGATCCATAAGATGCCATACTTCTCCAGCGTCATAAGAAGTAATACCATTACCTACAATAAGACCGATATGAGGTTTTGTTAATGCTCTAAACTGATTACTTCCTAAATCAATACCCTGGGTTAATCCTGTATTTACTGGAGTAATAGTGATATGATTTTCTTGCGCTACTTTTTGTAAAAAAGCAGCAAGCTGAGGAGTATCTAAAGCTTGATTTTGAACAGGAATCATAATAGTTCCATAATCATATGATTTTCCTTCTAGAGTAAAAGGACGCATTCCTACTTTTGCACGTAAACCTTTATCTAAGATTTGATATAAAGCTTTAGGACTGTAGTACTCATGCCATTCCATAAGATACGCATAGTCACTTTTTGAAACAATTTTAGGGGTAAAGAAAGATAAGTTATTGACTTCGTTACCAGCATTACTCATAGCTACATTTGTAGCATGATCCATATTAAAAGCTAGAGGAAAAGTCCAAGCAGATACATCATAAAATAAACTATCTTGAAAACTTGTTCTACGTTCAAAAATAGCTTTAATCAATCGGCTTTGACGTTGATTTTTAGGAACGATATAACTATGTGATTTGGTATATTTTTTTCCATCTATAGTCATATCATTTTTTAATTCATGAAAACGAATTTGATGACGTTTAAGGATTTCTGCAAGGTGATAAGTACTAGCGGCATCTTTATGATTACCAAAAATATAAGCATCTTTAGTTTTTTCTACTTCCTTCTTAGCATTTTTATAAAAATCGTTTTGATACTTTAAAATCTCAGAACGCATATTCTTTGCTGCCTCCAATGTGGAAAGTGTAGCTGTAAATTGATTTCTGATAGTAAAAGGAAATCTAAGAATACCATTATCCGTTTCTTGAGCATGACCTCTTGAACTACCTTGCTCAAATAAAATACCAATACCACCATTAATATCAGGGAAAGTAGAACCTTTACCATAATAAAAATCATCAAAGTTCTCTTCTGTATAATATAAAGAACCAATTTTATCTAAAGCTTTTACATGAAAATTACCAATAGCTTTAGTCAATTCTTGATTTAATTTAGGTGTTAGAGGATGTGTACGTGATTGTACTCCAGGTTGAAAGAAAAAAGTACTATGAGAACCCATCTCATGATGATCTGTTAAGATATTGGGATACCATTTATGAAAAGTAGTAATACGAGCTCTTGATTCTGGTAGCTGTACAGGTAACCAATCACGGTTCATATCAAACCAATAGTGATTAGTTCTACCACCAGGCCATACTTCACTGTATTCACGATCTTGAGGATCTGTACTTATATTTTTACTTTTATTTGTATTTGCCCAATAAGAGAAGCGCTGTAATCCATCTGGATTTAGAGAAGGATCAAATAAAATAACAGTGTGATTTAATAAATCGTCTATTTTTTGTCCTTGGGCTGCAGCCAAATAGTATGCAGAAACTAATGAAGAATTAGAACCACTAGGTTCATTACCATGAATAGAAAAACCTTGATAAACAACAATAGGCATAGATGCATGATTTGAAGATTGATCACTTTCTACATTAGAGATATGTTGTTTTCTAATCGTTTCAAGATTAGCATGATTAGCTTCAGAAGTAATGGTCAATAACAGTAACGGACGATCTTCAAATGTTTTTCCACGATCTTCAAGAGTAATCCTTGGTGAAGCTTTGGCAAGTGCTTTCATATAAGTCACCAATTGATCATGGCTTACATGCCATTTACCAGGAACATAACCCAAAACATCTTGAGGTGTAGGGATATCTTGGTTATAAGTAACATCTTTGGGTAAATAATATTCTATAGATATATCGTTTTGAGCAACGACTATATTTTGAATTAGAATAAGAAGAAATGCATAAAAGTATTTCATTGTATAGTGATTAAGATTCTTTTTGAAATATAAAAAAACCGCTCCATCTAAGAGGAGCGGTTTGCATAAATTTAACTAATCTAAATGTTTTAGATTAAATATCGTCAAAGCTTACATCAGTGAAACTTCCTGTAGAAGCACCTACAGTTTCGTGAGAATCTTGATTGTAATTCTTTTGGAAATCTTTTTGGTGACGTTCGCTAATTACTTCTTCACCTTTTTCATTAATGATATAATCAGTCATTTCATTTAGGATTTCAGTGAAACCAGCGAAGTCTTCTTTGTATAGATAGATTTTATGTTTTTTATAATGAAAAGATCCATCATCATTAGTGAACTTTTTGCTCTCTGTGATTGTTAAATAATAGTCACCAGCTTTTGTTGCACGTACATCAAAAAAATAAGTTCTTCTACCTGCTCTTAAAACTTTTGAGAAAATTTCTTCTTTCTCCATCAATTCATTATCGCTCATAATTCCGTCTTCTTAATTAATTAGTTCGTAATGTTTGATTCAAAAATCTAAAAAAAATATTATCCAAACAACTAAAAAATTATAATTCTTTCTCATTTAGCTGTTTTAAGTATAAATCTTTATAGTGACCTTCTTTGTTTATAAGTTGATTATGAGTGCCTTGTTGGATGATTTGACCGTTTTCTAAAACAATGATTTTATCGGCATTTTTAACCGATGACACTCTGTGACTTACAATAAAAGTGGTCTTATTTTTGGCTAATTTGTTAATATTTGTTAAAATTTCTTCTTCAGTTTCAGTATCTACAGCAGACAGACAATCGTCAAACAAAAATATAGCAGGTTCTTTGATTAATGCTCGTGCAATAGAAACTCTTTGTTTCTGACCTCCAGATAAGGTAATCCCTCTTTCTCCTAAAATCGTATCGTAACCTTTATTAAAATTAGCAATGTTTTGGTGAACAACAGCATTTTGGGCAGCAGCATAAACTTCTTCATCTGTAGCATGTTCTTTACCAAATTTAATATTGTTCATGATTGTATCACTAAATAAAAATGCATCTTGAGGAACATAACCTATACTATCTCTTAGATCATATAGATTGAGTTGATCAATTGGAGTACCATCAATGCAAATTTCTCCAGAACTCACATTATATAAACGTCCAATGAGGTCTAAAATTGTAGACTTACCAGAACCAGTTTTTCCTATAATAGCAATAGTTTCTCCAGGAGATACTTCAAAAGAGATATTTTTTAGCGCTGTGATTTGTGTATCATCATAACGATAAGAGACATTTTTAAAACGAATATTTCCTGTTACAGGAGTATGAGTAGTTATGGTATTTACTACATGAGGTTCTTGTTTTAAGAACTCATTAATACGTTGTTGAGAGACTTCGGCTTGTTGTACAATAGAAGTAACCCAACCTACAGTTGCTACAGGCCAAGTAAGCATATTAACAAAAATAATAAACTCCACAATGACTCCCAGATCTTCAATAACTCCTTCTGTATATTGTTTACCACCTATATAAATAACCATAATATTACTTACTCCGATAAGAAGAACCATTAAAGGAAAGAATAGCGCTTGTACTTTTGCTAAATCTATATTCTTATTTCGACTTTCTTCAGATAAAGTGGCAAATTCTGTACTTATGCTAGGTTCTATATGATAAGCTTTGATTACTGAGATGCCGCTAAAGGTTTCTTGAGTGTAAGTAGTAAGCTTTGATAGGTATTCTTGTACTATGGTACTGCGTTGATGTATGGCAACGCTAAGTTTATAAATAGAAAAAGATAAAACAGGTAAAGGAGCTAATGTATATAATGTTAATGTAGGAGCTATACTTATCATATAACTTATAACTATAACAAATAAGGTGAGTGTATTAATACTATACATAATAGCAGGTCCTAAATACATACGAACTTTAGAGACATCTTCGCTTATGCGATTCATAAGATCACCAGTTCTATTGTTTTTGTAAAAAGTAAGACACAGTTTTTGATAGTGTTGGTATACTTCATTCTTTAGATCAAACTCAATATAACGAGATACTACAATAAAAGTTTGTCGCATTAAAAAAGTGAAAAAGGCAGCTACAAGAACAGATCCAAGAATTAAAAAGATATTAAGAATCAATTTACTCTTTACAATAGCTATATCTGTTACTTCGTTATTGATGTAACGACCTACAATATCAACAGAATCCCCTACAAATTTAGGTACAGCAATTGTGAAAATTCTAGCAGTTATGGTGATGATAATACCTATAAGAAGGCGGTATCTGTATTTAAAAAAGTATTTATTAAGATGGCGTAAAGCACGCATAAAGTATTAAGTATTAAAAGGTTTGTCTTAGTATATTCCTATAAATCGTCAATAAAAAATCGTAAATTAATAAAATAAGTGTATTTTTACGCACCGATTTTGGTAATTATATAATTTCTAACATATTAAAATAATATAAATAATGGCCACAGATGTACTAACAGCAGAACAATTAAAAAAAGAAGCACCCGTATTCGGTCAGTTATCTTTTGATAATCATGAGCAAGTAGTTTTTTGTCACGACAAAGATACAGGTTTAAAAGCAATAATTGGGGTGCATAATACGGTTTTAGGTCCAGCTTTAGGAGGAACTAGAATGTATAATTATAGTACAGAATGGGATGCATTAAATGATGTATTGCGTTTATCACGTGGAATGACATATAAGTCTGCGATTACAGGATTAAACCTTGGTGGAGGTAAAGCTGTAATTATCGGAGACGCTAAAACACAAAAAACGCCAGAATTAATGAAGCGTTTTGGTGAGTTTGTTCATACTTTAGGAGGAAAGTACTATACTGCAGAAGATGTAGGGATGGAAACATCTGATATGGATACAGTAAGAGAAGTGACTCCTTATGTAACAGGAATTTCTGAAGCTAAAGGTGGAGCAGGAAACCCATCTCCTGTAACTGCATACGGTGTGTATATGGGAATGAAAGCTGCTGCCGAGTTTAAATATGGAACTAATAAACTAGAAGGTAAGCGTGTTGTTGTTCAAGGTATAGGACATGTAGGAGAAGAATTAGTACGTCTTACAGCAGAAGAAGGAGCAAAGGTTATCATCACTGATATCAATCAAGAGCGTCTAGAAGAAGTAAGTTCTAAATATGGTGTAGAAATTTACACAGGAGAAGATATCTATACAGCAGATATGGATATTTATGCGCCATGTGCTCTAGGAGCTACTGTAAACGATGCTACTATTGGTAAATTAAAAGCTCAAATTATTGCTGGAGCTGCAAATAACCAATTAGCAAATGAGAATATCCACGGACCTTTATTACAACAAAAAGGTATTGTGTATGCACCAGATTTCTTAATTAATGCAGGAGGAATCATTAATGTATATGCAGAGATCGAAGGGTACGGTAGAGAAGAAATCATGAAGAGAACAGAAAATATCTACAATACAACATTAGATATTTTAAATAAAGCTAAAGAAGAAGGAATTACAACTCATGCCGCTTCTTTACGTAAAGCTGAAGAAAGAATAGCAGCTAGAAAAAAAGAAACATTAAGCTAGAAGAGATAAAAAATAATTTTATTTTTGCAGAGCGAAAGTACAATACTTTCGCTCTTTTAATTTTAAAAACGGTTCTTTGTAATTTATGTTAACCAGAAGACATATTCGAGTAAAAGTAATGCAATCGCTCTATGCTATGGAGCAAGCTAATAGTGACAACCTTGATAAAGAGAGAAAGTTCCTACTACACAGTATGGATCAAATGTATGACCTACTTCTAGTTAACCTGCAATTATTAGTAGAGATTCGTAAACACGTAGAAGACTTTATTACTAAAAGTCAAAACAAATTTCTAGCGACTACAGAAGAGAAAAATCCAAACCAAAAATTTATCACAAACGACGTTTTTCAATTATTGGAAGATAATTTTCCTTTAAAAGAACAAGTTGAACGTAAGAAATTGAATTATTGGGAGCTTGACAATGAGTATATAGTTATTCTTTGGAATGAAATTAAGGAAAGTGATATTTATAAAAAATACATGAGTACTAATGAAAGTTCTTTTCAAGAAGATAAGGAATTTGTTATCGAAATCTTCAAAGAAATAATCGCTCCTAATGATAAATTATACGATTATATAGAAGATAAGCGTTTAACTTGGGTTGATGACGTACCAGTAATCAATACGACTATAGTTAAGTTTTTACGTAAAATTGAAGAAAGTAGTGATGAGCATATGCCATTGCCAAAACTTTTCAAGGATTTTGAAGACAAACAATTTGCGTTAGATCTTTTCAGAAAAACAGCATTAAATAGTGTAGAATTTGAAGCAGAAATAGAAGGAAAGACACCAAATTGGGATAAAGATAGAATTGCCGAATTGGATAAAATCAATATAAAAATGGCAATTTGTGAGTTCTTAAAATTCCCGTCAATACCAGTAAAAGTAACTATTAACGAATATTTAGAACTTTCTAAAGAATATAGTACACCTAAAAGTAGTATATTTATCAACGGTATATTGGACAAAATTTCCAAAGAATACAAACAAAGTAATAAATTAAATAAAATGGGTCGTGGACTCATGTAATTTAAAAAAAGTAGTAAATTTAACCCTTTCAAAAATTAAAAACTCAAGTAATGAAAAAAGGAATCTTAATTCTAGCCGGTGTTATTGCTTTTGCATTCACATCATGTAAAGAAAATGCAGCAGAAAAAGTAAAAGAAGAAAATGTAGCTAGTGCAGCAGAACGTGATGCAAAAGAAGCTAATTTCCCAGTAATGACTTTTGCTGAAGTTGAGCATGACTTTGGAACAATTAACGAGGGAGATGTTGTTGAGCACAAATTCTCATTTACAAACACAGGAAAATCTCCATTAGTGATTGTAAGTGCAAAAGGAAGCTGTGGATGTACAGTTCCAGAATGGCCAAAACAACCAGTAGCACCAGGAGCAACAGGAGAGATGTTAGTTAAATTTAACTCTAATGGAAAACCTAACGCTCAAACTAAGACTGTTACTATCGTAGCAAACACTGAAAAAGGTAAAGAAACGATCAAAATTAAAGCATTAGTAACTCCTAAAGCTAATCCAGCAGCAGGAGCACCAGCAGCTCACTAATAATATATGGATATTCAAAGTTTACTTCCTTTTGTCTTAATGTTTGTGGTATTGTATTTTTTTATGATACGTCCACAAATGCAAAAAGCTAAAAAGGAAAAAGAATTTGCTAACGCATTAAAAAAAGGTGATCGTGTAATAACTAAAAGTGGATTACATGGTAAGATTTTTGATCTTAGCGAAAAAAATAATACAGTAATTATTGAGACTGGATCAGGAAAATTAACTTTTGATAAATCTGCTATATCAATGGAGATGAGTCAAAAATTAAATGCTCCAGCTCCAGAAAAGAAAAAATAAGCTGTAGCTACAAAAGATAAAAAGAGCGATAATTTATAATTATCGCTCTTTTTGTATATCAATAAAAGGATTTAACTTTTCATAGTAACAATACGTTGTGGTAGTGGAGCATCATAACTAGCAGCTCCCAAAGCTTCAACAATTTGTTGACGAGTATCCCAGTATACATCCCAATAGGTTTCGCAACTAGCATAAGGCAACGCTAATAACTCAATCCCATTTGCACCTAAATTATTAACGGCAACTCGAGGAGCTGGTTCTTTTAATACATTAGGATCATTTGATAAAACATCCAGTACAATTTGTTTTGCCTTCTTAATATCTGCACCATATTGAATCCCGAAAGGCATATCTACTCTTAAATTTCCTATAGTAGTTAGATTTGTAATCGTGCCAGAAGTAATAGCACCATTAGGTATGATTTCTGTTTTATTTTGAAAGGTTTCAAGGATAGTTACAAAGACAGAGATTTCTTTAACAAACCCCAATTTACCACCAGTTTCGATAAGATCACCAACTTTAAAAGGTCTAAAAATTAATAGCATTACTCCAGCAGCCATATGTCCTAGTGATCCATTAAAAGCGCCACCTATAGCTAAACCTATAGCAGCAAGTAAAGCGGCAAAGGTGGCAGTAGGAATACCTACTATTCCAGCAATGGAAATGAATAATAATACTTTTAGTAAAAAATTTACAAGTGTAACAAGGAAAGGTTTTAACGTGTGATCGATTTTACTTTTGTCAAACGCTTTGGTAATAGCTTTCATAACCATTTTAATGATCCATAAACCAATGATTAGAGCAAGTATACCTCCTAGAATTTTTAGACCATATTGACCTATACCTGCTTGAATAGAATAGTAAAAGCCGCTCAAAGAATCCATAATAGTAGTTCCTGTAGCTGTAGTAGCAGCAACTGTAGAATCTAATACTTGACTTGTAGTGTTTTGCATAATAAAAAGCTTTAGTTTGATTATTAGCAATACAAGTTACAGTTTTATTTAAAGGAAAAGAATAATGGTTTTGTTTTATTGTGTTGTAAATGTGTTTGTTATGGTTTTATGGTGGTGTGATTATGGTAAATATATAATTGTAGTTTTTGAGTAAAATAATACCATAAGAAAAAAGAAAAGCAGGTCTTAATGACCTGCTTGTTTATATAGAGAAGGTTTATTTATGCATTACGTTTTGCAGTAATTTGAGCAATATTAACAATTACTTCTATGGCTTTTTGCATGCTTTCTACAGGAACATATTCATATCTTCCATGAAAATTATGACCACCAGCAAAGATATTAGGACAAGGTAATCCCATAAAACTAAGTTGAGAACCATCAGTACCACCTCTAATAGGTTTAATAATAGGAGTAATACCAGCTTCTTTAATAGCTTCTTCTGCAATATCAACAATATGCATCACTGGTTCAACCTTTTCTCTCATATTAAAATATTGATCTTTAATCTCAATCTCAACAGTATCGACACCTAGCTTTTTGTTGATATCATCAGCTATATTCTTCATAAATTGTTTACGCTCTTCAAAGTGAGTACGATCGTGATCTCTTATAATATATTGTAAAGTAGTATGATCGACTTCACCTTTAATACTATATAAATGATAGAAGCCTTCACGACCACTAGTCTGTTCTGGAGTTTCTTCTCTAGGTAAGGCATTGATGTATTCTTGAGCGATATACATACTGTTAATCATTTTCCCTTTTGCATAACCAGGGTGAACGATTTTACCTTTAATAGTAACAACAGCTCCTGCGGCATTAAAGTTTTCATATTCAAGTTCGCCAATTTCGCTACCATCCATCGTATAAGCCCAATCAGCTCCAAATTTTTCTACATCAAACTTATGAGCACCTCTACCTATTTCTTCATCTGGAGTAAAACCAACACGTATCTTCCCGTGTTTGATTTCTGGATGTTGAACTAAATATTCCATTGCAGAAATAATTTCTGCAATTCCGGCTTTATCATCGGCACCTAGTAGTGTAGTTCCATCGGTAGTGATTAATGTTTGTCCTTTATATAATAATAGGTCTTCAAAATAATCAGGTGATAAAACTATGTTTTGTTCTGCGTTTAATACAATATCCTTTCCATCATAATTTTTGATGATTTGAGGTTTGACATTAGCTCCAGTAAAATCTGGAGTAGTATCAAAATGAGAAATAAAGCCTATAGTAGGTACATCATGAGAAACATTAGAAGGTAAAGTAGCCATGATATAAGCATTCTCATCTATAGTAACATCTTCAAGACCAATAGCTTTTAGTTCTTTTACGAGTTGATGTGCTAGATCCCATTGTTTTTTTGAACTAGGAGTAGTCATACTATTAGGATCACTTTCGGTATCTACAGTAACATAACTTACAAATCGATCGATGAGATTTTGTTTTGAAATCATCTTAAAATGAATTTTTTGTGTTAAAAAAGTATATGTTTTGTGGTAAATGTATTGTTTTTGATATTATGTTTACGGTTTTACCACATATTTTCATAAAATATTGATGATAATGTAACATTTGAATATAAATACAATTACCTTTGGCCAAATTAAAAAATTATTATTATATGTTTAAACATTACATCTTTTTGTTGCTGTTTTCTTTGGGGCTAACAGCAGCAGTATCGGCTCAAGACATTTCTGGGACTGTTCTTGACGATCAATCACAGCCTTTACCAGGAGTTTCTGTAATTGTTAAAGGGAGCGATTCGGGAACTGTAACAGATTATGACGGAAAATATGCAATTAAAGCTGACCAAGGAGCGATATTGGTATTTTCTTTTGTAGGATTTAAAACACAAGAAGTAACCGTTTCGGGGACTGTAGTAGATGTAACTATGGAATCTGGAGTAGCATTGGACGAGATCGTTCTTGTAGGATCAAGAAGTGCAAACAGAACTGTTGTAGAATCTGTTGTACCTATTGATGTTATCGATGTTAAAGAAATTGCAGAGGCATCTCCACAAGTTAACTTAAATCAAATTTTAAATTATGTGGCGCCTTCTTTTTCTTCAAACACACAAACTATTTCTGATGGTACAGATCATATTGATCCAGCATCATTAAGAGGATTAGGACCTGATCAAGTATTGGTTTTAATCAACGGGAAAAGAAGACATACTTCTTCTTTAGTAAATGTAAATGGAACATTTGGTCGTGGTAATGTTGGAACAGATTTAAATGCTATTCCAGCAGCTGCGATAAAAAGAATAGAAGTACTAAGAGATGGTGCAGCAGCACAATATGGATCAGATGCAATTGCAGGGGTAATTAATATTGTATTAAATGATTCAACAAACGAATTAAACGTAGCAGTAACTACTGGTGCAAATTTCTCTAGAAATGCAAATGAGCAAGAAGGAGGAGTAGATGGAGAAACTGTAAATATTTCTGCTAGTTATGGATTACCATTAGGAAAAAATGGAGGATTCATCAATTTTACGGGAGACTTTGATTATAGAGAAGCGTATAGCCGTATGCAAGAATGGGAAGGTCAAATATTTAATGGATATAATTCTATTGAATGGGTGGCTGCTCAAAGTGGTGCTGATATCAGTAACCTAAGTATAGATCAAATTAAGTTCTTCTCAAGAGGGGTAACTCACTTTGATATAGGATTAAAAGATCAAATTAATAATGCGTCTGATGTAAGTGCATTACAATCATTATTAAACTTTGATACTACAGAAGAAGAATTATTAGTAAGAGGACAAGAGCGTTCTGATTATAACATGAGAGTTGGACAATCAGAGTTAAGAGGAGGACGTTTCTTTGCTAATATGTCTTTACCATTAGATGATAAAGGAACAGAGTTATACTCATTTGCAGGATTAAGTACACGTAAAGGAAACTCTGCAGGATTCTATAGATTACCAAATCAAGCAAGAGCATATACTCCTTTATATATTAATGGTTTCTTACCAGAAATTAATTCAAACATTAAAGATCAATCAATTTCTGCAGGAATTAAAGGTAAGATAGGTGACTGGGATGTTGATTTTAGTAATACATGGGGAAGAAACTCTTTCTTATTTGTAATTTCTAATACTTCTAATGCTTCATTAGGAACTGCATCTCCAACTACTTTTGATGCAGGAGGATTTTCTTTTACTCAAAACACTACAAACTTAGATGTACGTAAATATTATGAAGATGTATTAAGTGGATTTAATGTAGCATTTGGAGGGGAGCACAGATACGAAGCATATGATATTATTGCAGGAGAAGAAGCTTCTTATACATTATATGATGTAGAAGGAAACCCTGTAACTAGTGTTTCTCAAACTGTACCTACAGATTTCTTTGGGAATGCTAGACCATTAGGATCACAGGTATTTCCTGGGTTTAGCCCACAAAATGAATTGTCTAGAAATAGAAGTAGTGTAGCAGCTTATATTGATCTTGAAGCAGATATTACTACAAAATGGTTAGTAAGTGCAGCAAGTAGATTTGAAAACTACAGTGATTTTGGATCAACAATCAACTTTAAGTTAGCTTCTAGATATAAAATAGGAGAAAACTTCAACATTAGATCAGCAGTTAATACTGGATTTAGAGCACCATCATTACACCAGTTAAACTTTAACTCTGTATCGACGTTATTTGGTGATGATGGAGAGCCAGTAGAAGTAGGAACATTCTCAAATGATTCTGATATTGCAAATCGTTTAGGAATTCCAGAATTAAAAGAAGAAACTTCTCAAAGTATTAGTGCTGGATTTACAGCAAAAATTCCTTCGGCAAATATTAGTATTACTGCAGATGCATATTTTGTAGCGATAGAAGACAGAGTGGTATTGACAGGACAGTTTGATGTACCTAGCGAAATATCTTCTTCGGCAGAGAAAGCTGCATTTTTTGCTAATGCTATAGATACAGAATCAAAAGGATTAGATGTTGTAATTACTCATCAAGCAAACTTTGCAAATGGATGGAGATTAAAATCTGATTTGGCAGGTACCTTCTCTCAAACAAGAAAAGTTGGAGCTACAAAAGCTTCAGAAGTATTAGCGCAATCAGGACAGATAGATACATTCTTTGATGAAACATCAAGAATATATTTAGAAGAGTCTGTACCACGTACAAAAGTAAACTTAACAAATGCATTGAATATGGGACGTTTTAATGCTTTCTTACGTAATGTATATTTTGGAGAAGTAACAGGAGCAAATAATGATCCACGTTTACAAGATGAGTTTGGTGGTAAGGTAGTAACAGATTTATCTTTTGGATTTAAAGCAACAGAGAACTTTACAATAACAGTAGGAGCTAATAATATCTTTGATATTTATCCAGATAGAGCTTCTACTACAGATCTAAATCCTGATGTAGCAGGAATTCAAAATAATAGAAGTAGTGGACGATTTGATTGGTCAAGAAGAGCACAACAATTTGGTATTGGTGGTAGATTCTTATTCGCTAGATTGAACTTCGTATTAAAATAAAAAGAGAAAGATGAAAAAATATATATTATATACCCTTAGTTTATTTGCAGCAACATGTATAGTTTCATGTGATTCTGACGATGATGTAGCAAACGAAGAATTAGTTGTGACTCCTCACAAAGTAACTGTAGGTTTTACGAATACAGATACACAAGATGTAGTATTAGAAGATGGAGGAGTAGCAAGTGTAGAGATTGTATTATCTGAAGCATTACCATTTGATGGAGAATTAGTTTTTGAAGCAACGTCTTCAGATGGTTCTATAGAAACTATCGCAGCAGATGATTCTGTGATTACAGAAGTTTCAATTCCGCAATCAGTTACAGTTCCGGCAGGAACAACAACAGTAACAGCAGATTTCTCTTTTGTAAATGATAATATTGATGATTTTAGTGAGGTATATACTTTAAAAATCAAAGATTTTGTTACACAAGGATCTTCTATAGAAACATATCTTGTAGGAGAAAATTTAACAAAAGAAGTTAATGTAGTAGACGAATTACCAAGAGTTGTTACCGTAGCAGATGGAGATGTAGCATTTAGATTAGATTTCCCCTTAGCACTTGATGCAGATTTTGGATTATTCTATACAGATAGAGTTATAGATAACGATTTATTAGTTGGATCGGGAGTTACTTTTGCAAATCCAGAAGAGTTTACTTGGGCAAGTTCTACAGACGAAGGTAGATTCTCACTTTTTGTACAAGAGTTTAATGGTGCATTTCCATTGGATTATACCTTAACAATAACTTTCCCTGACGGAAGTGAAGAAGTGTATACACGTACGATTACAGAAAACGGATTCGTTTTATTAGTAGATAAAGTAATCAATAGTGATGGTACTATAACGTATACATTAGCACAGACGAATTAATAAATTAAAGATTTAGACAGATGAAGAATTTTAGATATATATTAGTACTTACAGTACTCACTATGTTTGCATTTACATCTTGTAATACAGATGATGATGTAATATTTACACCTAGAAATATTAACGAAGTAAAATTGGCTACAACAGGAGATGTGATTGTTTCTGTAGCAACTACAGAACATCCTGTTACAGTAGATTTAGGAACAACGCTTACTCAAGATGCATTATTAACTTATACCGTTAATGGTACTGTTTTTAATGAAACAGTTAACGCTGGAGTAGCAACATACGATATCATGATCACGAATGCATTAGGTCAAATCAATGAGGTAGTGTTAAATGATATCGAAGTATTATATGACGCAGATTTTGATATTGATGTAGACAATAATACAACAAGAATTATAGGAGGACCAGAAGATGCAGATAGCCCGTTTATAGGAATTACTTTTGATGGTAATGCTTATGATTTAGATTTATTTGTGAAAACTGGAGAATCAGATACTAATGGATTCACAATTGTATCTAGCGAAGGAGTTACTGGTTCTGAGACAGTAACATTCCCAGGTACAGCAGCAGATGGAGCATATTCTGTAGAAATAGTAGAGTTCAATGGATTCTTTACTCCAGCAACAGGAGATAATATTCCATATGAAGTATTAGTAATCCATCCAGATGTTTCTGATGCAGGTTTTGCTACTTACAATAAAGAAGTAGTATTATCAGGATTTCCTTTAACATTTGAAAAAGCTACAGACGCAGGAACAGGAGCAGTTAGCTATACTTTTACAGAACTGTAAGAAGTTAATAAAACTATAAGATATTTCACATATCAAGAAGAGCCTCAAATTGTATACAATTTGAGGCTTTTTTATAATACAAATTTTATTAAGGTAAATTGATTTAAAAATGGGATAAACACGTATTTTTGCGCAAACTAAAACAACACAACACAATGTATAAATCTATACTGCGCCCGATACTATTTCAATACGATCCAGAACGTATACACCATTTGACATTTAAAATGGTACGATCTTTATGTAAAATACCACTAACGAGATCAATTATTAAAAATATATATGGAGTAAATGATCCTAGATTGGAAAGAGAAGTTTTTGGATTAACATTCAAAAATCCAGTAGGATTAGCAGCAGGATTTGACAAAGATGCAAAGCTATACAATGAGCTAAGTGATTTTGGCTTTGGTTTTATAGAGATAGGAACTGTAACACCTAAACCACAAGATGGTAATCCCAAAAAGCGTTTATTTAGGTTAAAAGCAGATCAGGCTATTATTAATAGAATGGGATTTAATAATGAGGGTGTAGAAGCTACAGTAGAACGTTTAAAGAAAAATAAAGGAGTATTAATAGGTGGAAATATAGGAAAGAATAAAGTTACTCCTAATGAACAAGCCGTAGAAGATTATAAAATTTGTTTTGATGCATTGTTTGATTATGTAGATTATTTTGTGGTAAATGTAAGTTCGCCTAACACTCCTAATTTAAGAGCACTTCAAGATAAAGAACCTTTAACAGCATTATTAAATACATTACAAGAGAAGAATAAAGAAAAAGGAAATTCAAAACCTATTCTCTTAAAGATAGCTCCAGATTTAAATAATGATCAATTACTAGATATTATTACAATAGTAAAGGAAACCAAGATAGCGGGAATCATCGCGACTAATACTACTATTGAACGTAAAAACCTTAAAAGTAACGAAGAAGTTACTAAAGAGATGGGTGGTTTAAGCGGTAAACCATTAACACATCGATCTACAGAAGTAATTAGATTTTTATCAGAAAAAAGTAACAAAGCGTTTCCTATTATAGGAGTAGGAGGGATTCATTCAGCCAAAGATGCACTGGAAAAGTTAGATGCAGGAGCAAGTCTAGTACAATTGTATACAGGATTTATTTATGAAGGACCACAATTGATTAAAGATATTAATAAAGCTATTTTAAAAAGAAAATAAATATGATAGAACAGTTGATACCATTTCTGGTTGCCTCAATGATTTTAACCATCTCTCCAGGACCAGATAATATTTATGTGTTAATGCAAAGTATAAGTCATGGAAAAAAAGATGGAATAGCAACCACTGCGGGATTGGTATCTGGGATTTTAATTCATACGACTTTAATTGCATTAGGAGTATCAACTATTATTAAGGAATCTGAGTATATTTTTTTAGGGATAAAAATACTAGGAGCAGGTTACCTTTTATATTTGGCGTATAAAGTATTCAAAGCGCCTCATCAAATAGATTTGGATTCTGGAACAGTACAAAAGAAAACAAGTTGGGCTTTGTTTAAGCAAGGGTTTATCATGAATGTTTTAAACCCTAAAGTAACCATTTTCTTTTTGGCGTTTTTTCCAGCATTTATTAAAGAAGAACAAGGAAATGTGATGGGGCAAATTTATATGCTAGGTATAGCCTTTATGGCACAAGCATTTTTGATTTTTGGAGCTATAGCTTTATTAGCAGGAATGCTTAATGTGTTTTTAAAAAATAATGCAAAAGCTACCTTGGTTCTCAAATGGTTTCAGATTGTAGTTTTTATAGGAATAGGACTCTATATATTATTGCCAGAATAATGAAAATCAATACGTTTTGAAAAACTGAAGTATATCAAGTAAAAATTTGAGATTTTTTTAAATAGAATACAAATAGACTTTCAAGAAAATAATAGTATTTTTACTGAATAAGCAGAAAAAAAACTGTTTACTGAGAATTTTGTAATAATGTGATTCAAGTTCATGGAAAAAGTAAAAATAATTGAATGCCCTAGAGATGCTATGCAAGGAATAAAAATGTTTATTCCTACAGAGAAAAAAGTACAATACATTCAATCATTATTACGCTGTGGTTTTGATACTATAGATTTCGGAAGTTTTGTATCGCCCAAAGCAATACCTCAAATGGTTGATACTGCCGAAGTATTAGCCCAACTAGACCTCTCACAAACGCAAAGTAAATTATTAGCAATTATAGCCAATGTAAGAGGTGCCAAAGATGCTGTGCAACATAAAGAAATCCAATATTTAGGATACCCTTTTTCTATTTCAGAAAACTTTCAAATGCGTAATACACATAAGACGATTGCGCAATCTGTTGAAACTTTACGAGAAATTTTAAATATAGCAGATCAAGCTCATAAAGAAGTAGTAGCGTATTTGTCTATGGGGTTTGGAAACCCTTATGGAGATCCATGGAATGTTGAGATTGTAGGAGAGTGGACAGAAAAACTGAATAGTATGGGAGTTAAAATACTATCCTTGTCAGATACAGTAGGATCTTCGACTCCAGAAATAATTACGTATTTATATAGTAATCTTATTCCTAAATATCCTGATATTGAATTTGGAGCACATTTACATACCAACCCGTTATACTGGCATGAAAAAGTAGATGCTGCATATAAAGCAGGATGTCGTCGATTTGATGGTGCTATACAAGGTTTTGGAGGATGCCCTATGGCAAAGGATGATTTAACAGGAAATATGCCTACCGAAAAAATGTTGTCATATTTTACTGCTGAAAAAGCAGATACCAATATAAGAACGATGAGTTTTGAATCTTCTCATAATGAAGCTACTAAAATATTTTCTGTATACCATTAATTAAGTGATAATTATCATATAAAATTAAAAAAACGCTTTTTTAATTTAGATTTAGTATAGATAAGCTTGTGTAATTGCAAAATGTGTATTACGTTTGCAATCGATTAATTATTTAAAGTAAGTCTAAATAAAAAGCAATGAAAAAATCTATTTATACTCTTGCCCTAGCTGGATTAGTTTTAGCATCTTGTTCATCTGATGATGATTCGGGAACTGTTAACGTTGAAGCACCTGCTACTTATGTATTCCAAAGAAATGGAGAATCAACAGTAAGTTTCAGTGGACAAACTACGCGTATTCAAATGGCAGAAGAAATAATCAGTGCCTTAAAAGATGAAACAAAAACAGAAGCAGTTATTGATGCTATGTTTAACCACCAAGAAGGAGCTAACGATTTTGCTGAAGCAGATTTAAATGCATCTGGTAAAAATGCAAGAAGTAAAACAGCTGCATCTAGAGATTATTTTTCTACAAATACTACTGAAGCTACTCAAATCAAAGAGACTTTTGATGGATATATTGCTGATCAAGTAAACAATGTATTCCCAAGATGGGGTGAACCAGCTTCAGCAGGTGTTGCAGGTCAGATTTTAGATGATACAACGCCACGTTATATCAACGAAAAAGGACTTGAGTTAAACCAAGCGTTTAATAAAGGATTGATCGGAGCATTGATGGCTGATCAAGCTTTAAATAACTACTTAGGTACTGCAGTATTAGACGAAGGTACAAACAGAGAAGATAACAATAACGGAACTGTAGCAGAAGGTAAAACTTATACTACAATGGAGCATAAATGGGATGAAGCTTATGGATACCTTTATGGTACTGCAGCAGATAGAGAAAACCCTAATCCTACAATCGGTAGTGGAGATAGCTTCTTAAATAAATATATAGGTAGAGTAGAAGGAGATTCTGACTTTGAAGGAATTGCAGCAGATATCTGGAATGCATTCAAACTAGGTAGAGCAGCAATCGTAGCTAAGAATTATGATGTAAGAGATGCTCAAGCTGATATCATTAAGCAAAAAATATCTGAAGTTATAGCAATCCGTGCTGTATATTACTTACAGCAAGGTAAAGGTAACTTAACCCCTGCAGATATGGGAGCAGCATTCCACGATTTATCTGAAGGATATGGATTTGTATATTCATTACGTTTTACACAAAATCCTACGACTGGAACAAGTTATTTTACAAGAGCAGAAGTTGATGGATTTATCAATGACTTGATGAGTGATGGAGCAAACGGACTTTGGGATGTAACTCCAGCAACATTAGACGCTATATCTAATGCTATCGCAGCTAAGTTTGACTTTACTGTTGCTCAAGCTGCTGAATAATTAAGGTTTTAAAATAATTAAAGCATAAGAATAAAGTAGCTGATAATGTAATATTTCGGCTACTTTTTTTATTTTTGCATGACTTTAATTAAGAATAAATAAAAATTGTAAGGATGAAAAAGATTATTTATGCACTTTTTGTATTAGTACTAGCTAGTGCCTGCGGTTCTAGTGATGACAACTCAGGAGGTGGTAATACAACTGACAATTTTGATAGAGGAGCGATGCTTGCCAATTGGGCAGATAACATTATCATTCCGTCTTATGAAGCATATCAAAATACACTTACTGCGCTAGAAGCAGCAACAAATACATTTACAACGACACCAGATCAAACAAATTTAGAAGCATTGCGTACAGCATGGTTAGCAGCATATGTTTCATGGCAAAGAGTATCAATGTTTGAGATAGGAAAAGCAGATGAGTTAGCATTAAGAAACTGGACAAATATTTACAGAGCAGATGTTGCCGAGATAGATAGTAAGATAGCTTCTGGAACGTATAATTTAGAATTACCTTCATCAAATAATGAGCAAGGTTTTCCAGCTTTGGACTATTTAATTAATGGTTTAGGAGATACTGATGCTGTTATTTTAGAAAAATATACTACAGATGCTGTAGCAGCAAATTATAAAAGCTATTTATCAGATGTAGTGACGAGAATGGTAAGTTTGACAAACCAAGTTGTTGCAGATTGGAATGGAGGGTATAGGGATACTTTTGTATCCAATATAGCAAATACTTCTGCAGGATCTGTAAACGTTATGGTTAATGTTTATATAGAATATTTCGAAAGATATTTAAGAGAAGGTAAAATTGCAATTCCGTCTGGAGCTAGAACAGGAACAGTATTACCTCAAAACGTAGAAGCTTTTTATAAAGAAGATGTATCAAAACAATTATTTAATGAAGCACTTTTAGCTTCAAATAGCTTCTTTAATGGGCGTCATGTGACTTCTACTACAACTGGAGAAAGTTTAGCTAGTTACCTAAATTATATCCATGGTATTGCAGGAGGAGATAATATAGCAACAGCAATAAATAATCAGTTTGATGCAATAGAACAAAAAGCATCACAATTGAATAATAACTTTGTTACGCAATTAACAGATGATAAAACAGTTTTATTACAAACATTTGATGAACTACAAAAAGTAGTAGTGCTGTTTAAAAGTGATATGGTATCTGCATTAAACATCAATATTATCTTCCAAGATAATGACGGAGACTAATATTGTGATATTATATGATTACAAGAATTAAAAAATATTTAAATACAAATACAGAGGCTGCCCCATTGGCGGTCTTTCGTATTTTATTTGGGGCAATGATGTTTATGAGCATTGTCAGGTTTTGGAGTAAAGGCTGGATAGATAGTCTTTATATTCAACCGAAATTCTTTTTTTCATATTATGGATTTGAATGGGCAAAACCTATAGGAAATTATACGTATGTTATTTTCTTGATTTGTGCACTTGCAGCATTGATGGTAATGATAGGATATAAGTATAGAATATCCATATTGCTTTTTTTCCTGAGTTTTACCTATATCGAATTAATGGATAAAACTACGTATCTAAACCATTATTACTTTATTTCGGTAGTGAGTTTTGCTATGCTTTTTTTACCAGCACAAATATATTTTTCTGTAGATGCATATAGAAATAAGGATTTAGCAAAGCAACAAGTACCTAATTGGGCAATTGATAGTATTAAAATTTTATTAGGGATCGTATATTTTTATGCAGGCTTGGCCAAACTTAATTCTGATTGGTTATATAGAGCAATGCCTCTTAAATTGTGGTTGCCTTCAAAATATGATATTCCGTTAATAGGAGATTTAATGCAACAAGAATGGATTCATTATGGATTCAGTTGGGGAGGTGCATTATATGATCTAACCATTCCGTTTTTATTATTATATAGAAAAACAAGAATACTGGGCTTTATTGCAGTAGTGTTTTTCCATGTGATCACTAGAGTGTTATTTCCTATAGGGATGTTTCCGTATATCATGATAGTGAGTACACTTATCTTTTTTAATGCCTCATTACATCATAGTATACTCAAAAAAATAGCTGATGTTTTCAGAATAAATAAATCTTATTTTGATAATAAAAAGAACTTTCAACTACAGCCTATTACCCGTAAAATTTACGGAGTAATATTGCCTGTTTTTATAGGGATTCAATTACTTTTGCCGTGGCGTTATTTAGGATATCCAGGAGAACTGTTTTGGACAGAAGAAGGATATCGTTTTTCGTGGAGAGTGATGTTGATGGAAAAAGTGGGATACACAGAATTTAAAATTGTCAATGGCGTGACCAAAGAACAATTCTATGTTGATAATAAAGAGTTTTTGACCACTTTTCAAGAAAAACAAATGGCAACACAACCAGATTTTATGTTGGAATACGCACAATATCTGGCAAAACATTTTACCGCTCAAGGCGTAGAGAATATTGAAATATATGTAGATAGCTATGTAACACTTAACGGAAGAAGGAGTACACGATACATAGATCCTACAGTAAATTTATTAACTAAAAAAGAATCTTTCTGTCACAAAGACTGGATCGTACCATTTAAGGATGAAATTAAGGGACTTTAGTTTATGTTTAGTTTTGGTGTTAATCACCGGAATTATTCAAGCTCAATACAGTATTAAGGGGAAAATTACTTCAAACGAAAATAAACCTATCCCAAACGCAGAGGTTTATAATAAGAATACAGGAGAAATTAAAATTACAGATCAAGACGGAGCATTTATATTTGAAGATGTAGAAGTTGGTAATTATACATTAGCAGTATTTACATTTGAATATAATGTAAAAGAAAAACAAGTTGCAGTTTCTGGAGATACTCAGATAACTATAGCTCTAGAACCATTAGGAGAAGAGTTGTCCGAAGTAGTTTTGATTCAACGACGAGAAAAACTATTCGGGTTACAACGTCTTAAACCTGTTGAAGGAACAGCTATTTATGCAGGTAAGAAAACAGAAGTTGTATTGGTAGATCAAATTACAGGTAATCTAGCGGCAAATAGTCCACGACAAATTTACTCACAAGTAGTAGGGCTTAATATCTATGAAAATGGAGATGCTGGATTGCAATTAAATATAGGAGGAAGAGGATTAGATCCTAATCGTACGGCAAATTTTAATACCAGACAAAATGGATATGATATCAGTGCAGATGCTTTGGGTTATCCAGAAAACTATTATACTCCTCCAGCAGAAGCTTTAAGCGAAATCCAAGTAATACGAGGAGCGGCTTCACTTCAATACGGACCTCAATTTGGAGGACTCATTAATTTTAAATTTAAAAAGCCTAATCCTAATAAAAATATAGAGTTAATCACAAGACAGACTTTAGGATCATATGGATTGTTTACGAGTTTTAATAGTTTGAGTGGTACGGTAGGTAAATTTAGTTATTATACGTATTTCAATTATAAATCTGGAGATGGATTTAGACCTAATTCTGAATTTGATTCAAAAAATTATTTTGGACATATAGGATATCAATTTACTGATAAGACAAAACTGAGTTTTGAGTTTACATATTTAGATTATCTAGCGCAACAAGCAGGAGGATTAACGGATAGTCAATTTGAAGAAGATCCCACTTTTAGTAACCGTAGTCGTAACTGGTTTGAAGTAGATTGGAAATTATATGCATTAAAATTAGAACATAAATTTTCTGAGAAAACAGATTTTAGTTTAAACTTATTTGGATTAGACGCGTCAAGAAAAGCATTAGGGTATAGAGAGAATAGGGTAAGTCAAGAAGATCCGTTTTTACTAGAGCCAACAGTAAGAGAATTATTGATCGATAATTTTACAAACTGGGGAGCAGAAGCTAGATTATTATCAAAATATAAGATCGGTAGTAAAGATGCTGTGTTTTTAATTGGAAGTAAATATTATCAAACTAAAAATGATTCAAAACAAGGGCCAGGAACAGCTGGAACAGATGCTGATTTTAGTTTTGCAGAAGAGCAATTCCCTGCATTTAATAGACAATCAGAGTTTGAGTTTCCTAATACTAATGTAGCTGTTTTTGGAGAAAATATTTTTAATCTTTCAGATGCTTTTTCTGTAACACCAGGAGTGCGGTTTGAATATATAAAAACAGAAAGTGAAGGGGATTATAGAAGAATCCTTACAGGACTTTCTCCAGATGATGTGATTCTAGATGAATCGCTTAGTGATAACAGAACTTTTGAGCGTTCGTTTGTCTTATTGGGGTTAGGAGCAAGCTATAAAAAAGATAATGGATTAGAGTTTTATGGTAATATCTCACAAAACTACAGATCAATAACATTTAGTGATATACGTGT
Organism: Aquimarina rhabdastrellae; assembly: GCA_947387485.1. Lineage (GTDB taxonomy): Bacteria > Bacteroidota > Bacteroidia > Flavobacteriales > Flavobacteriaceae > Aquimarina. Next base: position 77,068 of record CANDNT010000013.1, on the reverse strand, counting down.
GACCAATCCATCATTACAAATTGATCCAGATATTACTGATGAAGAAGGATTTACTGCAGATTTAGGGGTAAGAGGAAAACTAAATAATATATTATCTTTTGATGCAGATGTTTTTGCTTTGGCGTATAATGATCGTATAGGTACTATTTTACAACCAGAAAGAGGTTTTAATTCGCAAGGAGAAGAAATAGAAACAGCTAATCTAGTACAATTTAGAACCAATACAGGAGATGCAATTATTTATGGTTTTGAGGGATTTGTGGATTGGAATATAAAGAATACATTCTTTTATGAAAATGATGGATTAAAGCTTAACTATTATCTTAATACAGCAATTACAGACTCAGAATACACAAATTCTAAAAATGAAAGTAACAATATTGATGGTAATAAAGTAGAATTTATTCCCAATGTAAATATCAAAACAGGAATTAAATTTGGATATAAAAACTTTTTAGGGAGTATTCAATATACCTATTTATCAGAGCAATTTACAGATGCAAGTAATGCGGATGCAGAACCACGATCACAATCAGGAATAGAAGGGGAGATTCCTGCATATGATATAATGGATGTTTCTTTATCGTATACCTACAAAAAATGGAAATTAGAAACAGGTGTAAATAATGTTTTAGACAATACATATTTCACTCGTAGAGCGACAGGATATCCAGGACCGGGGATCATTCCGGCAGAACCTTTAACATGGTATACGACTTTACAATTTAAATTTTAAGAAAAATATAGCTATTTAGAATTGTTATAAATAATTATATTTGCAAACATAAAAACTATAACAGAATGTCAATAACGAAGTATTTAGTATTGGTAAGCGTCTTTTTTATGGCGATATCATGCAAGACAGATAAGAAAACTGAAGTAAAAGAAGAAGCTCCAGTAGTAACAAAAACTCAAGAAGTAAATGTATATACACATAGACATTATGCTGCTGATCAAGAGTTGTTTGCTCAGTTTGAAAAAGAAACAGGTATCAAAGTGAATGTAGTAAATGCAAAGGCAGATGAGCTAATGCAAAAAATGACATCAGAAGGAGAACAATCACCTGCAGATGTTTTAATTACGGTAGATGCTGGACGTTTGGTAAGAGCAAAAGATAAAGGTTTATTACAAGGGGTAACTTCTACTACCTTAGATAAAAATATTCCTGCTCATTTAAGAGATACAGATAATGCATGGTTTGCATTAACAAAGAGAGCTCGTGTAATCGTGTATGCAAAGGATAGAGTAAAGCCTGAAGCATTATCTACTTATGAAGAATTAACTTCAGATAAATGGAAAAAGAAAATATTGATTAGATCTTCGAGCAATATTTATAATCAATCATTACTAGCTTCTATCATCGCACATGATGGTGTAGAGAAAGCAAAAGCTTGGGCAGAAGGAATGGTAGCTAATATGGCTAGAACTCCAAAAGGAAATGATAGAGATCAAGTAAAAGCTGTTGTAGGTGGAGAAGGTGATATAGCTGTAGTTAATACGTATTATATAGGAAAATTATTAAACTCAAAGAATCCTGAAGAAGTAAAAGCAGGAGAAGGAGTTGGTATTTTCTTCCCTAATCAAGATGGTAGAGGAACACATATTAATGTGAGTGGAGCTGGTGTTGCAAAATATGCACCTAATAAAGAAAATGCAATTAAGTTTATTGAGTTTTTAAGTAGTAAAGCAGCTCAAGAAGTGTTTGCAACTGCAAATTATGAATATCCTGTAAATCCAGAAGTAAAAGCATCTGAATTATTAACTTCTTGGGGAGCATTTAAAGAAGATGTTTTACCTTTGGCAAAATTAGGAGAAAACAATAAAAAAGCAGTAATTACTTTTGACGAAGCAGGCTGGCAATAAAAATACAATCTATTCGGTTTCGAATAGTATCAAACGCTTTAAAAGAGATATAAATCAATGGTCAATAACTACATTGACCATTGTTTTTATTATAGCAATACCCATACTTACCATATTTTTTAAACTATTTTCTGGTCCAGGTGAAACATGGGATCATATAGTTAAAAACCTATTACCAAAATACCTTACTAACACCAGTCTTCTCATCATAGGTTGTACAACTTTAGTATTACTTATGGGAGTAAGTGCTGCATGGATAGTTTCTAGATATGAATTCCCGTATAGAAAACAATTAGAATGGCTACTCATATTACCTCTAGCAATTCCATCATATATTACAGCATATAGTTATGCTGGAGTTTTTGATTATGGAGGTACATTAGAATTACTCTTTAGAACCGTAGGAACTACATTGCCTAAAATAGATATAATGAATGTATCAGGATTGATTCTTATCTTGAGTTTATCATTATATCCATATGTATACGTAAGTGCAAGAACCGTTTTTCTTACACAGGCCAATAATCTTATCGAAGCATCAAAACTGCTAGGTGTAGGAGAGTTTAAAACTTTTTTTAAATTAATATTACCATTAGCTAGGCCAGCAATAATAGGTGGTCTGATTTTGGTTTTAATGGAAGTGCTTAACGACTATGGGGCTGCCAAATATTATGGGGTAAGTACATTTACTACAGGAATTTTTAGAGCATGGTTTGCTTTAGAAGAACCAGAAACAGCTGTTTACCTATCTGCGATCTTGGTAACTATTATTTTTGGATTGATTATGATCGAAAAATGGCAACGCCGTAAAATAGGTTATCATAATGATATCAAGAATAATGTGATTTTAAAAAGAAAAAACACGACCAAGAAAAAACGATGGCTATTATTCTTTTTAGCTAGTATTCCTGCTGTATTAGGATTTATCATTCCTGTACTACAACTGTTATATTGGGCAAGCTTGACTTTTACAACAGTATTCTCTTGGGATTTTATGAGTATCTCATTACAAAGCTTAAGTATAGCATTATTAGCAGCAGTACTTACCGTAGGATTTGCTCTAGGATTGATTTATATGTCAAAATGGAATAAATTAAAGTTGATTAAAAATCTTACTAAGATTAGTATTTTAGGATATGCAATTCCGGGAGCTGTAATTGCAGTAGGAGTGATGATTCCGACCTTGATAATAGACAAATGGTTAAATAGAATGATTGCTGCTGCATTTGATCATAATATAGGATTAGTTATTAATGGAACGATAATAGGACTTACCTATGCTTATATGGTGAGGTTTCTTGCTGTAGGATATAATCCCATAGAGGCGAATGCATTAAAAATAGGAGATCGATTAGCTGAGTCTTCTAGGATTTTAGGAAAGAGTAATATTAAAACTTTTTTTAAAATCAATTTTCCTTTGATACAAAAAGGAGTAATAAGCGGATTATTATTGGTTTTTGTTGATGTAATGAAAGAATTACCATTGACATTGATATTAAAGCCTTATGATGTATCTACTCTAGCTGTTAAAGCATATGAATATGCAAGTGATGAATTAATTGCGGAAGCGGCATTACCATCATTATTGATTATTATTACAGGAATTCTTCCTGTGATTTTTTTGAATAAATTAATAACTAAATAAATGAATTTATTAGAAGTTACTACGTTGAGCAAATCATTTGATCAAGGAAAAACAATGGCTTTGGATCAAGTTTCTTTTACAATTAAGCAAGGAAAAGTAATTGCTATTGTAGGAGAAAGCGGAAGTGCAAAAACTACTTTAATTCGTTTAATTTCAGGATTAGAAACTCCTGATTATGGAGTTATTAAATTAAAAGGAGAGGTAATATCATCATTAGAAACAATGGTACCTCCAGAAAAAAGAAATGTAGGATTAGTTTTTCAAGATTATGCCTTATTTCCACATCTTACTGTCGCAGCAAATGTAGGATATGGGATCAAGGATAAAACAATGAAAGAAGCAAGAATTGCAGAGGTATTAAACTTAGTAGGACTAGCTGGATATGAAAAAAGATATCCACATCAATTATCAGGAGGACAACAACAACGTGTAGCTTTGGCTAGAGCGATAGCACCACAACCAGAGTTATTGATTCTTGATGAACCATTTAGTAATCTTGATACCATGTTGCGAGAACAATTGCGTAATGAGATTTTTGAGATTATAAAAAAAACAGCAATTACCGCCATTTTTGTTACACATGATACCGAGGATGCTTTAGCTGTATCTGATCGAATTATGGTATTAAAAAAAGGAAAACTAATCCAAAAAGATAAAGCAAAAGCACTCTATAAAAAACCAGATACACCTTATGTAGCTTCTTTATTTGGTACGATCATAGAGTTAAAAAATAATGTACTAGAAGAGTTTGGTTTTACTCCAGAAACTAATAAGCATTATGCTTTAAGAGCCCAAGATATCAAGATTGAAAAAACTACAAAATATCAACTTGAGGTACAACTAAAAAGAGTACAGTTTATGGGAGAATATTATCAAATAGAAGTAATCACTTCAAATGGTAATCAATTTATGATACATGCTCCTAAAAAATATAAACAAGAAACATTAACGATAGGTTTTAATCCTAAAAACTTACTGGTTTTTGAAACTAATTAATGTAATTCGAGTGTAGATAAAAGATCCGTTAGTTCTAACTGAAATAATGTACCTTGAATTAGGTCACAGATATCATTGAGTTCATTAGCATTTACACGAATTTTAATTTCGGTTTGTCCTTGCTTAAATTGAATGGCCTTACATCTAGAGTTACGATCACATGTAGTACATTTACAATTGAGACTTGAAGTATTTTGTAATGCATTTAAAAAGTCTTTAAGATCATAAATAGAGACTTCAAAAGAAACTTCAGCGATTTTTAATTGAATAGGTAATGAAGGATCAAAAAATGAATTCCATTGATAAGACATCCCTATGGTATTTTTATATATAGTATGAACTTGATTTAGCATATCTTTTTTATTTGACTACAAAAATAAATTATTTTTATTAATTCTAAATAAAAATTATATCTTTGAAAGAAAGATTAAAATGAATCCATATATAGGAATTTTTTATGGCTCTGATACAGGTTGTACAGAAGAAGTAACACATGAGTTGGTTGAATATTGGGAGAGTGGAGAAGTTAAAGTAATCGAATGTAATCAATTAACTAAGGCTGATTTTAAAGAATTTGATTTTTTAATTTTAGGATTGTCTACATGGTATGATGGAGATTTACAGAGTGATTGGGAAGACTTCTTTGACGATTTTAAAACAATTGATTTTACAGGTAAGACAGTAGCAATATATGGGCTAGGAGATCAAATAGGTTATGGTGAATATTTTGTAGACGGAATAGGAATTCTAGCCGAAGAGATTTTAAATAATGGAGGACATATCATAGGAGAATGGTCTACCAAAGGTTATGATTTTTCTGAATCAAAGGCTTTAAAAAATAAAGATTTCTTTTACGGTCTAGCATTGGATGAAGATAATGAATCTGATCTTACTGCAAACCGATTAGAAACCTGGGTAACAGCTATTAAAAAAGAAATAGAAGAAATTAAAGACAAAAACTTAGTTAAGGCTTAAATAGTCTGACTATAAATTAAGCTAAAAACTCATAGAATACGAATAAAAATAAACCCTCTCATGGAGAATTTATGTACTTTTAGATGGAGAAAATGAAAATAGAAAAATATAGTATGATACCTGAAATAGAAAAATCACTGAATGATCAAATACAACATGAAGCAAAAGCTTCAGCACAGTATTTATCAATGGCATGTTGGGCAGATGTTAATGGGTATAACGGAATCGCAGAATTTTTTTATACGCAGTCTGAAGAAGAACGTGTACATATGACTAAGCTTGTTAAGTTTATCAATGAAAGAGGAGGGAAAGCAGTCATACCAGCCATAGAAAAACCAAAAGATGATTTCCATTCTTTAATGGAGTTGTTTGAAACTTTTTTAAGTAGCGAGGAGTTTGTAACGCAACAAATCAATAATGTTATCTTTCAGTGTTTAGAACACAAAGATTATAATGTGCATAATTTTATGCAATGGTATGTTGCTGAACAATTAGAGGAAGAAGCATCTGCTCGTACCTTATTAGACAAGTTAAAAATTATAGGAGACGATAAGTCTGGACATTATATGTTTGATAGAGATATCAATAAAATGCTACCAGCAGAAGAGAATAACTAGTACAAAGAAATTTATTTTAATTAAAAAGGTTCTAAATAATATTTTAGAACCTTTTTTTTATATATTTGCCCCTGTTTATAATTGGTATAAATAAGAATAAGTATGATTACATTTCAAAATGAAGTAGCGACACCTTGTATTATTGTTGATTCGGGATGTGCAATGCAGTGTGGAGATAAAAAGAAAAAATGTTGTAAGAAATACAAAAAGAAAGGAAAAACTAATTGTAAAAGGTGTCCTAAATTATAAAAAGTAATACTGATAAAAACTATAAAAAAGGAGTACTTCATTAACTTGATGAAGTACTCCTTTTTTATGTTTGATTAATTTTATATCACATTTATTAAAAGCATGAAATAAAAAAAACATCCTATAATTAATATAAGATGTTTTGAAAAGATATAGATTAAACATTAATCTAAATAGAAGATTCCTTTAGCATAATTACCTTGAATAGTTGCACCTTTTTCAGCAGTTGCAGTTTCTGGGTCTATTACGTATACAGCAGCTTCGTTTGAGTGACTGATATTGATATATACTTTTCCGTCTCTTACTAAGTTAGCAATTCCCCAAGCTCCACCATGAGCAGGAATACCATCTATAGGAGTAACAGTTTTTGCTTCTAAATCAACAACACCTAAAGTTAAAGCAGCTACATTTTGATCAATAGTAGGAGCATAAGCAGCCCAGAAATATTCTTGAGGAACAACTGGTGGTTCCTGGAACATACGTACAATAGCTTTACCATTTCCAGCATATAACATATCGTTGATTTTATATCCACCACTTACAGTTTGGAAATCAAAATGGTAAGAAGTATCAAAATCTGAAGTACCATTTTTAATTCTTAAAATACTAGACGGTGATGCAGGAGCAGGGATAAACCCACAAATAGAAGATGCACTAGAGTAAGTATAAAGATCACCATTATCAGCTTTGATAAGAGCTCCAGTTCCAGCATAAACTCCTAAAGATGGAGATCTATCATCTGTAATTATTTTTTCAAAATTTAATTCAGGATAAGAGTATACTGCAATCTTAGCTTCTTTAGCTATAGCTGCACTAGAACCTCCTGTACCAGTAGAAATAAAGTAATATGTGATGAATAATTTATTTCCGTTTACAGCAACACCAGTAGGGAAAGCAATTAAATCTTCGGCTGTAATCTCATCAATTTTTGTTTGAACAGTTTTTGTTATCGCAAAACTTGATTTGTCAATTAAATAAATTTCTCTATCAGAGTTTCCTTCTCTAGCAGAAGCTACTGCAATAAAATTATTATCACCTGCGTCAGCCATTGCAAATGGAGCCAATGTTGTGAATAAGTTATCCGTATTTTGCAGTTCACCATTAACTTTTTTGTAAAGCTTCATTTCGTTGTCAGAAGAAAACCCTTGAGCAACAATAGCGTCTCCTAAATTCACAAAAGTCATCCATGCAGGTTGTACAATTCCGTTGTTAATAGGAGTGATAACTCCTTCGGTTAAGCTTTCTGCAGGAGCTAATACATCTTTTCCATCTGTTCCTTCAACTCCAACAAAGAATTTTGGAGAATTGTCAATGACTTGTGGTTCACTACCAGAATCGTCATCACTACTACAAGCAATAAATAGCGAACTTGTAGCAAGTAAAGCTGTGAATAAAACTTTTTTTAGATTAATCATATCGGGTGTTAATTTAATTTATAAAATATCGGGCTTTGATATAGAATGCCCTTCCGGCTTTTTGTTGATTTAAATTGTCATAAACAAGTTTGTCAAAAACATTTACGACATTAAAAGAAAGATTGTACTTTCCATTATATAATCCATACACTAATTCAAAGTCATTAGTGAATTGTGATGGAATTATAGGTTTATTGCTATCTCCTGTATTCTCATAGTTAAAAGAGAATTCATGAGTATAATTATTGATTAAGGATACCGAGAATGAATCATGAGAATTGAATAATTCTTTTGTTCTATAGGTAGCAATAGCACTTCCAAATAAGTAAGGTTGGTTAGGAATACGTTGACCATTTTGAAAATCTTCTTGACCTCCTTGACCTTTTGCACTATCGTTGTTATTTCTTTGATCTAGATAAGTACCGTTTACACTTAAGAAGTAATGTTTATCATAATTGTATTGAATACCAAAATCGATTCCTTTGGTAAGTACACTTTGTTGATTTTGATAAAAACCTCTTGCTCCACGACGTTCAAGTCGAATAAAGTTTTTTGAATCTCTTAAAAACAAATTAAGATCTGTTTTTAACTCATGAGAAGAAGTAGCTCCTAAGTTAAAATCTACACGACTTCCTAGGTTAAAATTATTACTTTCTTCAGGTCTTAGATCTATAGCAGGAAAAATAGATAAACCATCACCGAACAATTCTACAGCTTCAGGTAAACGATACGTTTTTTCAAAAGATAATTTCACTTGAGCATTTCCTGAAAAGAAATATGTAGAAGCGATACCATACCCAAAATGCGTTTGATTATCGGTAAACTCTTCACGATTATCTCCAGTGAATTGATTAGCGGTATATGCTTTTAGGTTATAGAAATAATTTTTGATAAAAGCGGTAGTTTTAAGCTTTTGGTCAAAAGCAGCATTGGTATAAGAAAAACCAGCAACTTGTTTTCTCACAGTACTAGGTTCACCAAATTGTGCATTTTTAGCATCACTAAAAAGATCTTCACCTTCTAAACGTACTTGATTTAAAGAGTAGTTTACAGCAATATTGTGATGTGGAGTGATTTGGTACTCTGTATTTACATTGGCCAATAGGTTAAGACGATCCAATTCAAATAACGATTTATTGGTATCTAACTCACCACGACCAATGTATACATCTTCTTCAAATGTACCATCCCAGAAGTAACGATCATTACCTATATCTGTATAGGTTTCTTTGGCATTAACAACTGTAAAATATGAAGATAAGTTTAAGTTTTCTGTAAAGAGATTATTCTTCTTAAAGGAAAGATTTCCAATCCATTTTTCATCTTCGGATGTGACTTCTCCAAAAGGTGTTTTTGAAGTACCAAGCGCCGAAGGATTTTGTTGAATTTCTTTATAATTATCAGAATATAACACTCCGATGATTAACTCATCTATATTTTTGGTTTTTACCAATCCAGTTTCTAACCAAAGCATTTTTGATTCATAGGCATCATGAAAACGCTCAACTTCTGTATAAAAATCATCTTCTTTACCACTATCTATATCAAATAGCTTAACACGATTTTTATAGTTATTATCAGAATAGTTATAGAAAGATTTTAAACGAACCATAAAACCTGATTGTTCATCTCTATATTGTCCATTAACGGCAGCTCTATGAGTATTAAATGAACCATAAGTATATGAAGCATCTAAGAAATCTTTTGCAGTCTTATTAGTTACAATATTAATAGCACCACCTAGAGCATCAGATGATAAATGAATAGGAACAACACCTTTAAACGTATCGATAGAACTTACTAGGTTTGCAGGAAAATTATTTAAGGATAGTGAAGAACCAAAATAATCCATAGGAACACCATCAATAAAAATACGAACCTGATTACCAGATAATCCATTTAACGAAAGCTGAGTATCTGATCCCAGACCACCTGCTTGGCGTACATTAACACCAGAAGAGGTATTAAGAATTTGACTTAAATCTACACTGGTATTTTTTAAATCTTCTGTAGAAATACTCTGTACAGCATAGGCTTGTTCTCTTGTAATTTGCGAAGCCGATTTGCTTATAATGACGACATCACTTAATTGGTTAAGATCTTCTTTAAGTGTAGCATTAAGTGTACGTTGTTCTCCATCTTTTAAATGAATAGTAGTATTAAAAGTTTTAAAACCTATATAAGAAATACTAATAGTATAAGTACCATCAGGAAGTGTTAATTGGTATTTACCATTAAAATCAGTAACACTACCTGCACTTTTAAGTTCTTTTACAGTAATTGTTGCTCCTACTAAAGGAGTAGAAGAAGTATCCAAAATTATTCCTGAAACCGTATTCTGCGAATGGAGTAACACACTCCAAAAAAAAGCTATGAAGACGAAGCATGTCTTCTTAGTAAATAAAATCATTTGATCGATTTATGATAGTAAAAATTATTTATATTTGATCTAAATAAACAAGGCAAAAGTACTGGCTAAATCCAAAATAAAATGACGTGAATAGGATAAAAAAAGACGCAATTTGAATTTTGATTTACGGTAATGCCATATAGCGATAATTACAAAGGCTTGTTATATAGCACATTTGTGTTTTTTAATTGAAGTATTAACTAGATAAGATGAGATGAGGGAAGTACGTAATTATAAATCATTATTTATATTTGGTCTAAATAAAATAATTTTTTAGTGATAAAAGAGAGGACTTAAAAATGAAAGATAATGCTGATGGTAATATATATAGAATTGATTCTAAAGAGGTAACAGCAGATAAAGGTTTTCTTGATAAAGAAACAAATCTGATTCGCTCATTTGAACATGATGGGGTACATACCAAAGAATTTAATTTTGATCCAAAATATGGTAATGGTACCTATCAGTATTATTATTTTGATGGGTTATATATAGGGGTCATAGATGTACACTTAATAGATGACTTGTGTATAAAAGGAAGGAATAAAGAAGATATATTAGAACTTTCGTTTTTAATAGAAGGAGAACAAATTATTAAACTTTCTGACAGAACTACAGATGTTATTTTTGAAAGTCAAGAAAGTTATTTGGTTTATCTACAGGATATTGTTGGTGATTTCTGTTATCATAAAAATAAACCGATAAAGGAAATCCGTATTAGAATGGACGAAAAGTTTATGAAAAAACATAAACTTAAAGAAAATACATATTTAACTAATCGTTACGCATTACAACATTTACAAAAAGAATTTATAAAACCCTATTGTTCAAAAACACAAGATATCTTGACAGAATTGTTATCAGAGAACTATAATGGATTATCAAAGCGATTATTTCTTGAATCTAAGGTCTTAGAATTATTAGCTTTAAAAATGGATAATGCCACAACTAGAAGAGAAGAGTTGTTTAGAACGGATCATATGGTCAAGAAAATATACGAAGTTGAGAGCATTATAGCGTCGGATCTTACAGCCCAATTTTCAATAATTCAATTATCTAGAATAACAGGAATTAATGATTTTGCTCTAAAAAAAGAATTTAAAAGAATTTTTGGGAAAACTATATTCGAATATACTACAGACTTAAGAATGGATAAGGCCAAAAAGTTATTGAAACACAGTACCAAACCTATCTATGAAATCTCTGAAATAGTAGGATATAAAAACTCTACACATTTTACGGCTGCATTTAAAAAGAAAATGAATCTTACTCCCAAAGCGTATCGTAAATCATTTGCTCATCAACCTCAATTTGATTGATTATATTAGCAAAAAATCAATCAAAATGATACGAAAAGTACTAAAAAGTATCTCTGAATTTTTTATAAAAATAGATAGAGAATACGATGAGTATCCTCCTAAACCATTAAAAAAGGAAGAAGTTCCACCAGAAAGTATTTTGTCAACAGGTGAAATAGCAGAAATAACTATACCACAATTTGATGAAAAAAAGTCTACAGTTAGTATAGATAAATGGCTAATAAAAGTAGGAGATATTGTACAATATGGAGATATTATAGTTGAAGTAAGTACAGATAAGGTTACAATGGAGTTTGAGGCTTTTTATACAGGTAAAGTAGTATATCTATTACCTTGTCAAGAAAATGTGCCAGTAGGAACTGTAATATGTAAGATAGAAGGAATTTAAATAAGATAATACAAAAGGAGTATTCTTAAAAATACTCCTTTTTTAATGTAGGTAGTAATGGATCGTTTTTTGACGACCGGAGTTTGAATAAGTCTAAATTAAATACCTACAATAGTATCATAGCAATTACTAGTCCATAGCATCTGTAACCATCTTACTATCGACAAATTGCTCAAAACTTGTGATTTTTCCATTTTTAAGTTTCCATAAGTGAGCAACTCGTGCTTTAAAAAACTTACCTGTTTTTTTATAAGTAGCAGTATAGGTTCCATAAGCAACAATAGTATCACCTTGAGCAACATAACCTTCTACTTTAAAAATGTAATCTGTCCAATCTTGAGCGATACGATCAAAAACATTTTTTTTAATTTCTGTAGCACCTATATATGTCCCTGCATAAGGAAAACCTGCAGCTTCTGTCCATGAAGCTGTATCAGCAAGATGTGACATTAAGTTTTTTGCATTTTCGGCAGAATTTTTACCTTCATAGGTGCTTTTTATGATTTCTAAATTCATATGGTCATGTTGAGGTTGACACCCAATAAAAGAAATTGCTATGAGTATCATAAATGATATTTTATTCATTGTAATAAGGCTTTAAATGGGTAATTGTTTTATGATGACAAAGGTGCTAGTTTATGAATGAGAAAAAATTGAACTAGTTCAAATAATAAATAGAGATTATATAATAAGAAAGGATAAAACGTTATCGCTTTATCCTTTCCTGAGTAATAAATAGAACTGAATTGAATATAAACTATCCCACAGCTAAGCGGGATTTCTTATTCCGATTTTTAAAGAAAATTAAAATTTTGTCAATAGTATAACGCGTTAAAAAAGTTAGGGTTAAAAAGACAATCATTAACATCAATACGGTAGATTGATTAGCGTTTTGAAAACCAAATATTCCCATACCCCAGCATATAAGTACCCATTGAATGATATAGATAGAAGTAACATGTTTACTACAATAATTATAAAACCTAAAGATGGGATTGTCGGGTAGTTTAGTAACTAAAACATGAAAAAAGCTAATAACTGTAAAATTCCAACCTGCAAAATAAATAACGCCTCCAGGACCCATATGGAAAAAATCATTAAAGTGATAAGCTTCATTAGTATAGACTAATGGGGCTCCAGCAGCAATCAATAATACCCCCCACAAAAACATGGATTTAAAAAGAGCATTTTGATCTTGGTTGTTTTCTAAATAAATTTTACCAAAAAACATTCCCATAAGAATAAACGATAACCAAGGAAAAACAGGGAAATATACATTGTATTGACTACCCCATAATAAATCCAATAAATAATCTAAACCTTCAATGCCTAATCTCAAACCACTAACTTCTCTAGAAACAGCAGCAATAAGTAGAGCAATAAGGAAAAGGATATATTTATTTTTGACTAAACCGCGGATTAGTCCCATAAAGATTAAAGAAACACCTGCAAGTTGTAAAATATCACCTGTTTGTAAAAGATACCAATATTGTCCAGCATTAAGTGGTATTGAAGGATCCCAGCCATACGCTTTGATAAAAGAATCAGGCATAAAACCTAATAAAATGGGGAAGATGAACTTTAAGAAGTTCATAAAAAAAGCAGCAGCGAGAATGATACCACCACGTTTAATAGCGCTTAACATACTTTGGTTTCTAGAAATCATAAAAGAAACCCCCATAGTAACTAGAAAAACAGGAGTCCCCCGTCCCATAAAATGAACAAAGTGTCCTAGTGCTGAATGCTCTTGAGTATTTAAATCTGCATACATCCATAAGGTATGTACCACAGCAAGTAGAGAAACACTAAAGCCTCTTCCGAAATCAATGGCTAAAATTCGATTAGTATTCATAATGAAGTTATAAATGTGTTTTTTTATTCTGATATGTAATTAAAGAGTCATTATCCCAACTCAATTTTTTTTGTAGGCTTCTACGTTTACGTTTTGTAGGCGTTTGTATTTCGTTATAATATCCCATATAAAAAATACCTAAGCAACGTTCAGAAGGTTTTAAGTCAAGTTGATTTCCATATGCAATAGCAGCTTCACAACTATCCCAATAACAACCGATTTGATGAGCAGTGCACGAAAGCCATAAGTTTTGTACAGCACAAGAAACAGCCGCTATTTCTTCCCATTCTGGTATCTCGATACGTTGACTGCGATTCATGATAATAGCAATCATAGTAGCATTTTTAGGATATTGTAAAGTACCTTCATAACGAGATGGAGGATACTTATTGATAGGTAGTTTATCTTTATAAAATTCGAGCATATACTTGCCAAAAGCTTTGCGATGAGATGTACCTAAAACAATAAATCGCCATGGTTCGGTATGTTTATGAGTGGGAGCCCAAAGCGCATTAGTAATCAACTCTTCGATTAGTGTTTTAGGAATCTCTTTATCAATATAAGAATCCGCATATACAGTTTTACGATTGCGAATCAAAGCTGAAATATCAAGCATGATGTATATGCGGTTTAGGTTGGTATTGAGCAATAGGATTCTCTAATGCTCCTATAAATTGCAAACTTTCTATAGGATCTGCTAGATCAAGCATTTGCATATTATTTTTGAGTTGTAATCTATTTAAGCAACAACGTTTAAAGCTTGTAGCAAAAAGATCATAATGCTCATATTTGGTTTCAAATTCTGGATGTTGTTTTTGATAATCCAAAATGCATTGGGCTACTTGATACCAGAATCGCTCTTGAGTATAAGTAGATTGTGTTTCAAAAATGCTTCCCATAAAACGGAAGAAACAATCAAATACATCGGTAAGGATCGATAAGGTTTTAGTCTCGTCTGTAGCTTTGGTATATAAACGTTGTACATGTTCTGGAAGCTCCAAAGCCTCATTAAACACAATAACCTCTTCGGTAATATCTTTCATAATAGCCTTTACAGGAATATTGTGTTCCATTAACATGATTAAGTTTTCGCCATGAGGCATAAAAACCAATTCATAAGCATAAAAACAGTGAATTAATGGACTGAAATAACATTTGAGATAACGTTGAACCCATTCGTCTGTACTAATCCCAGAAGCTTTAATAAGTTCTGGTAACAAAGCCTTACCTTGACTATCAAGATGTAAGAAGGCTGCCATAGTCATTAAATGTTGCCCTTCTTTTAAAAGATGAATAGGGCTTTCTCTCCACAGCGTAGCCAGCATTTTATTATGAGCAACACTTCTACCTAAAGGTTCATAATTAAGATTGCGATATCCTATTGTAGCGATCTCGCCAAGCATAGTAAAACCGCATTCATTAAGATAGGAATCTTCTTGAAATAAGTCTGTAATCCACGAAGTAATGCTAGGAGTACTCCTCATATAATATGGTGATAATCCTCTCATGAATCCCATATTGAGAATGGATAAGGCAGTTTTTGTATATAATTTTTCTGGATGAGAAGCATTAAATAAGGTACGTATAGATTGTTGAGGACTAAAATGATCGTCACCTAATCCCAAATAAATCATCTTTTGCGTAGCAATATCTGCAGCAAAGATGCGAATGATCTTATTATACCATTGCCAGGGATGTACAGGCATAAAAATATAATTACTTACTTCTAGATTTAAATCTTTAATTTTTTGTTGAAACTCTTGTATAAGTTCATCACCCAACTCTTGTTGTAAAAGCGTTTGATAAGGTAATGATTCTATAGCAGTATAAGCAGCACGATCTTTATGAGCAGCTATCCACACAAGTTGAAATGTAGTATCAGCTTCTGGAGTATATTGTAAATAATCTTGTGCATTGAAGCCTATACGACCATTATTAGCAACAAAACAAGGATGTCCATCGGTCATGGCATGTTCTATATCTTGAAAAGAAGCTTGAGTCAGTGCGTTTACATCAAATTTTTCGTTTTGATATTTATATGCAGCACTATATAAAGTACTCGTTATTTCTTCAAGATAAGTGGGAAGTAAAGCCTCTGGAATACCTAAAGATTCTTTAAATTCTATAATAAAATCTATAGAACTTAAAGGAAGTTCTGTTGTATCATCTAATTTAATTAGACTTGAAGGATCAATATGCCAGTGATCAAGAAATAATCTACGGGCATTAAATTGATAAATTATAGTAGTATTAGGTACTTCTAGAGTATAAGTAGTCCAGAGTGTTTCTTTTTTAAGAACAACAGGATCAAAAAGTAATTCGTGTGTGAATTCACTTATAGCTTTACAAAGGTGTATACGATTACTATAATTCCAAGCTTCTGGTTGTATATGTTGAATAATGTGGGGATCCATTTGTGAATATGCTAATCAATTAAATAGTTTGTGCTTTGTCAAAAGCTTTTGCGAAATTTTCTGAAGTACAAAAAGCTAAATGCGCGGTTTTATGAGGAAGCTTAATTTCTTTTTGATAAACAAAGCCAGCTTTAGTATTAAGTAGATGAATTTTTTGATTATTAATATCGGGTTCTACAACAACGCGTTGTGTTGTTTTATTATCAAATAAGAAAAACATAATAGTAGTAAAAACATGCCAGGTAAATTTTGGGATATAATTATCTGGAGGACCTACTAAGATATGCATACCATAATCTCCATCTTGAGCGTCGTAATATTGCGCGATAAGATCTTGAGAAGCTTTATAGCGTTCCATTAAAAAGATAGGCGTATCGTTTAAAACACCTATAAAAGTATCGTGATACGGATTGTCTTCAATTTCTTGATATTGTTCTTTTACATAAGCCAAAGAAGTATCCTGCATACCCCAATATTTTGCATAAGGTTTATTTACCCAATCGTGAATCACAGTGATATCTGTATCCATGTCTAATGGCCTAAGTTGAATACAACCTAAACCTTTAATAACTCTAGAATAAACAATAGTTTGAGTAGAATTCATAAGATGATAATTAAACAGCAGAAGAAACAGGTTTATAAGTAGCAATAGGATTGTCAAGTTTTCCTGCAAATTGCAATAAAGCTACAGGATCATCTAAGTCAATCATTTGCTTATTATTATTTAGTTGTAAACGATTTAAACACGACAAATGAAAATCTGTAGCAAAGAGATCATATTGTTCAAACTTTTCTTGTAATTGAGGGAAAGCAGCTTGATAATCCAGAATACATTGTGCTACTTGTTTCCAGAAATCTTTTTCGGCATATTGTGCATGCTCCTCTAGAATATGAGCCATAAACCTAAAGAATCCATCAAAAATATCTGTAAAGATCGATAAGAGTTTTACATCTTCTGGAACTGGAGCATACATGCGTTTCAGGGGTTCAGGTAATGCTACTTCTGGATTTAGAATTACAGCTTCTTCTGTGATATCTTTAAGAAAAACACTTACAGGTAAGTGATCTTCTATAACCATAATAAGGTTTTCGCCATGAGGCATAAATACAAGATCATATTGATAGAAACAATGTAATAAGGGACTTAGGTAAGCTTTAAAATAATGTTGTAACCACGTATCAATAGTAACACCAGAGGCTTTTATCAATTCTGGTAATAAAGCATCGCCGTGTTGATCTACGTGTAAGAAAGCAGCCATAGTCATTAAGCGTTGATTTGCTTGAATGGCGTTGAAAGGGCTTTCTCTCCATAAAGAAGCCAACATCTTATTATAATCATTATGTGTTCCAAACTCTTCGTAATATGTGTTAACGAAACTTACAGATGCGATTTCGCCTAACATTTTAAATCCAGTTTCTTGAATATAAGTGTCAGTATATAATAAGTGTTCTAGCCATTTTGCCATTTTGGGTGCTGTACCTAAATAATAAAGTGGCAATCCTCTCATGAATCCCATATTGAGGATAGATAAAGCCGTCTTGGTATAGAGTTTATGAGGATTAGATACATTAAACAATGTACGGATAGATTGTTGTGCATTGTATTGATCTGGGCTATATCCTAAACAAATTAATTTACCAGTAGCAATTTGAGGTGCATAAATATTAGCTAGTTTATTAAACCATTGCCAAGGATGCATAGGAATAAAGAAATAATCTTCGGGAGAAAATCCTAAATCGCTAATTTGTGTATTAAATGCTGTGACTACTTCTTCACCTAATTCTTGTGTGATTAACTTTTGATATGGTAAATCTTCGATAGCAGCATAAACTGTATGCTCTTTGTGTCCTGCTAACCAAAGTAAAGAAAATGTATTTCCAGATTCTGGAGCATAAGATCTATAATCACTACTATCAAAACCTACACGACCATTATTAGCTACAAAACCAGGATGACCTTCCATCATAGATTGTTCTATAGTTTGAAAGTCAGCTATAGCCAAATCTTTGGCAACAGGATTACCTTTTAGAAGTTTATAAGCACTACCGTAAAGTGTACTAATAATTTCTTCTAAATAGGTAGGCATTGTAGCATCTTCAATTCCTAAAGCATTTCTAAATTCTTTGATAAATAAAATAGCATCAAGCTCAATCTCTTTATCTGAAGCAAATTTTGTGATAGTATCTGTTTTTATATAAAGATGATTTAATGCTAAAAGTTTTGCTTCAAATGTATAGTGTATATCAGCTGTTTCTGTATGAAGAATATAAGAATTCCATACTCCATTTGATGAAATGATCTCTGGAGTAATAAGTAATTCGTGAGAAAATTCACAAATAGACTTTTTAATTAATAAGCGATTGGCTTTTTTCCATACTTCTGGTTGAATATGAGCAATAGCTTGTTGAGGTGAAACAGTATTATTTATAGTGTTCATTGCGCTTCTTTTGATAATTTTATGTGTATTGTGAATTTGCTCAAAACGTTCTTTAGTAAGAAAGGCTAACTGAGCGGTTTTATGTGGTAGTGTTACTATTTTGTCTAAAGTAAAACCAATACGTTCACAGATGGCAAACATTTTTTTATTACGTATATCAGGCTCTACAAGAATACGTGTAGCATTTTTTGCTTTAAACGTAAACTGCATTATAGCTTTAAAAATATACCAGGTAAAATTAGGAATAGGAGTAGATGGTGGCGGAGCTACAAGTATGTGTACACCATAATCCATCTTTTTTGCAGGGTAATAATTCCCTATAAGATCTTTTTGAGGAACATATCGTTCTAGTAAGAAAATAGGATGATCGTTATACAACCCTATATAGATTTCATAACCTTCTTGTTGAGATAGACGTGTATATTCTTCTTTAACTTCGTTGAGTGACGTTTGTTGTAACCCCCAAAACTCGGCATAATCTAGATTGACCCATTGATGAAGTAACGGTATATCTTGCTCAAGATCAAATAGGCGAAAATGAATAGCTCCAAAATCAGGAAAAGTACTAGAGAACTCATACGAAGTTTTAGATACTTGGGTGATTAGGGATGTAACATTCATGAGTTTATGTTTAAATTCAAAAACCGCAGGACTTGCTAGTATCTAAATAGAGGTCGATTAATTATTTAAGAAAACAAGCCCCGTCGATTAATGAGTTAAGTTGAAATTTAAGTTTGAATTATTTTTTTTAATGCTTTTAACTCTGTTCTAAAGAATAGAAGGTAGAGTAGAAGCGTAATTAAAAAACCTAAAAAGGCGATAACAAAAGGAATATGTAATCCATAAATATCGACTACAATACCTACAAATAATGAACTAAGAAGCACTCCCAAGTTTTGGAAAAAATGGACTTTACTATAATCTATGGCATAATCATCAGGAGTGCTAAGTTCAAATAAGAGGACATCAAATCGAACTACTCCTTGAAAAATTGCCCAACCATAAATACAACGCCCTATGATAAGTATCCACGGAATGGCAATTCCTTGTAAAGCTAGACCTAATAACCCCATACATAATATAGGAACTAGACCTGCATAAGGAGAGTTTTGTGCTGTTTTATTTTTTGAATTTATCCATAAGGCAATTAAGGCGATAATACCTGGGATGGCATAAATACTTCCTGATATGATTTTACTCTGTAATCCCGAAATGGTTTCCCAAAACATGGAAAAAAACGGGCGTGTGATAAAATCACTGAAATATAAGATGCAGGTAACTAAACCGAGTTTTAAGATCAATTGATTAGAAATAAAACTTTTTTTCTTTGTAGTAATAGTATTGTTTTCTTGATGTTGCAGCGATATCTTTTTGTTTTTTAAGAGATATAAACTCATAAACATTTGTATGAAATCTCCTAAAGCCATGATCAAAAAAATATAATTGGCATTGATAATATCGACAACTAATCCACCAATTATAGCACCTAGAATACCACCTAAATGTACTACTACAGAAAGAATACCTATGGTATGTGTATGCTCTTCTTTTTTAACTATTCTTAAAATATAAGGATAGACTAATAAATAACTAGCTTTGAATAGAATCATTGTTAACGAGATGATCCAGAAATACAAATAGTTATCTGTATAAAAACAATACAAAGCTAATATACCTGCAACAAGTTGAGTATAAACGAGAATCTTAAGTTCTGCAATTTTTTTGGCAACAAAAGCCCAAAATGGAAATGAAATCATGACCATAAAACAGATAGCTGCAAAATAATAACCTACAGCTTTGGGATCTGTGATACCAAACCTAAGCTCAAAATATTGAGGATAGAAAGGATGTAATAAATAGTCACTTATTACAGCTATCAAAGTCATGAGAATAAGAAAAAATCTAAGATTCACTAGAGTGTTTTTATAAAATTAAACGAGTGTTGATGTGTGTTCAAGAACAACCTCTTCGTCTTTTGTTACTTCAAATTGTTGAAAAGCAATTCTCTTTTCGATAGGATAATATTCTTTACCCGTCATTTCTTTAATGATGTAAGAATTGCGATAACAAGCCATACCTAAATCTGGAGTTACAAAACCATGAGTATGTAATTCTACGTTTTGAACAAAAATTTCGTTGTGATTTTGATCAATACTATAATTGCGTTGTACGTCAAAACGACTTTGTTCATCCCATAGAATTCTGTTTGAAATACCTTCTATAAACTGTGGCATTTGATACCCATAACCAGTAGCTAATACTAATGCTTCTGTAGTATGTTTATATGATTTATCCTGTTCGTTTTGATGGAAGTATAAATCAAAAGTTGCTTGCTCGTCATTATAATCTGCTTTAAGCAATTCTGAGTTTGTACGTAAATTAGCCTTAATTTCGTTGGTGATATTTTTTGCATATAATAAATCAAAAATGTCACCAATAAGATCTTGATTGATTCCTTTATAAAGGTGTTTTTGATTTTTAATTAAATGATCTCTCTTTCGAGAAGGTAGATTATAGAAATAATCAACATATTCTGGAGAAGTCATCTCTAATGTGAGTTTACTATATTCTAGAGGGAAGAAACGAGGAGAACGTGTTATCCAGTTAAGTTCATAACCTTTTGTTTCAATCTCTTGTAGTAAATCATAATAGATTTCGGCAGCACTTTGTCCACTACCAACAATAGTAATAGCCTTTTTTTGTTGTAATGCTTCTTTGTTATTTAGATAACTAGAAGAGTGAATAGCTTTTCCTTCAAGATGTTGACATTGTTTAGGTACATATGGAGAGGTTCCTGTTCCTAGAATAATCTTTTTAGCTTTATAAATAACAGTTTCGTTTGTAACGTGATTAGTTGTAGTGATGATATAACATTGTTCTTGATCACTATAATCAGTATGCGTTACCTCTGTGTTAAAGTGCAGATTATTTAATTGTTGAATAACCCATTGACAATATTGATTGTATTCATTTCTAAGTAACAAGAAGTTCTCTTTGATATAAAAAGAATACATACGACCTTGTTTTTTTATATAATTTAAAAAACTATAAGGACTAGTAGGATCAGCAAGAGTAACAAGATCTGCCATAAATGGGATTTGTAACGTAGTATCTTGTAAAAGCATACCAGGATGCCAATTAAAACCAGTGCTCTTGTCTAAGAAGATACCATCTAGATCTTCTATAGGAGCAGTTAAACAAGCTAAACCAAGATTGAAAGGACCAATTCCAACAGCTACAAAGTCATATATTTTTGTATTCATGATATGTGTTTTTTCTTAATTAATATTCTGGTAAGTCAAGCCTTTTTCTTTGATCCAACCAATGATATCCTGTAACTTATCTACGGTTATTGCAGGATTTAATAAAGTGAATTTGAGATAGACTTTACCATTGAGTTTGGTACTAGCAACAGAGGCTGTTCCAGAATTAAATAGGGAGTTTTTTATATATAAATTAATGGTATCATGTACCGATTCGTTGTCAATACCTAAAGCTTTAAATCTAAATACTATGGTACTCAAAGCGGGTTGATGTACAGTTTCAAAATAGATATCGTTTTTTAAAATATCATAAACATCAAGTGCTCTATAATGAACAGTTTCTAGATATTCGGCTAGTGTTTTTTCTCCAGCTACCTTTAATGTAAACCATAGTTTTAATGCATCAAATCTACGTGTAGTTTGTATAGATTTTACAATTAAATCGGGGAACTCATTATCCTTGTTTTCTATTGGATTTAGATAATCTGCATAATGCGAAACATATTTAAAATGATCATCATTTGCCAGTAAGAAAGCACTAGAACAAACAGGCTGGAATAAAGTTTTATGGAAATCTATAGTGATAGAATCTGCATATTGAGCATCTTTTAAAAGATGTTTATGAGTATCTGTAAGTACATAACATCCACCATAAGCACCATCAACATGTAACCAGATATCATATTCTTTTGCAATAGCATTAATTGTTTCTACAGGATCAAAACTACCATAATCAGTAGTTCCAGTAGTAGCTACAACAGCAATAGGAATATTGCCTTTTTGTTTTTCTTTTTCAATGGCTAGAACCAATGCTTCAGGCTCCATTTCAAAACGCTCATTTGTTGGAATAGGAATAACCGAATTGTATCCTAAACCTAATAAGGCGGCATTCTTTTTAATACTGAAATGTGATTTTTCTGAACAGAAAATTCTAAAACGTTTAACAATATCATTTAAGCCATTTTCTTTGATATTGATTCCGTAATGTTTGAAAGCATAATGATCTCTAGCAATCATCAATGCCATAAAATTGGATTGAGTTCCACCACTGGTAAATACACCATCTGCAGTTTTAGGTAAACCAAAAGCAGTAGTAATCCAGTTGATAACTTCTTGTTCGATTAATGTAGCAGAGGTACTTTGATCCCATGTTTCTACTGCGGTGTTAACCGAATTTGAAATTAATTCGGCTACTAAAGCAGGAATTAATACAGGGCAATTTAAATGAGCTACATAAGAAGTATTATGAAAAGAGATAGCATTGTCTAGATACAAATCTTTTATTTGAGCTAAGGCATGATCAAGAGATAGTGTTTGGTCATTTTGTACAGATAAAGCGTCAGTTTTCTGACGTAATTCATCAATAGAAATTCCGCTATAAAAAGAATCATTGTCTAAAAACGCTTTTACATATTCGATAGCTTTTTGAAGACTATCTTGATATAATTCCTTAGAATGACCATCAAATAATAGTGTTGTATCTACAACGGGGTCGAGTATAGTTGTGTGGGTTAACATTAAGTTTATTTTTACTTGGTCTAAATAAGATGTATGCAAAAATAGAAGCTACTCGATGAAGAAAATGACGTTTAAAGGATAAAAAAAGACGTGTTTAATGATTAACATGATTAAGAATGATTTAGATTTTTTATGATTACCTGAATGATTCTAAAATGCAAATGTTTTGGGTGACTTTAAATAAGAACAGGAGTAGGAGCATTAAAAAGAACGAATAAATCGCCTAAATCTTTTAGATCTTTATTATAGGGAATTAGTTTTATAGCACCTTCGCTAGAGGTTTCAGGTGGCGCCTGAAGACTTTTAAGCACAAAATAAGTGTTTCCATTAATTTCGGTAATACCATCTAGAAGTATACGATTAAGATCGTTCATAAAAACAGGACCTCTTACTGTTCTGGCTAGACCCGTAGTTTGCTGTTGCGCTTCTTGAAAAATGTGTAAAGCTTCAGCCAAAGGAATCCTAAAGCAATTCTCGCTATTGTGATTTGCTTCTATAAACATATAATAAGGAATCATACTTAATTGTATTTGTTTAGTCCATAACTGACTCCAGATAATAGGATCATCATTAATATCTTTAACTAGAGGTCCTTGACAACGGATAACAGTTCCCGTATTTTGTATGCGTTGTATGGCCTTTTTTACCTCTGGATGATCTAGTTCTCTAGGGTGTGTAAAATGTGCGCAAAAATTAAGGTGTTTGCCACTAGCAATAATATAATCAAAGAATGCTATAAGAGCATCAGCATCCTTATCTGTAGTAAAACGATAGGGCCACCAAGCTAAGGATTTTGAACTGATACGTATGACTTTTACGCTATCAATCGCTAAAATAGGATCGATATACTTTTTTAAGACCTCAGCTTTTAGTACCAGAGGATCAGCGCCTGTAAATAACACATCTGTGATCTGAGGGTTGTTTTTAAGGAAGGCTACTGGAGTTAGCGGATCTTTATAAGAGGCGTTGTGTTGTGCCTCAAAGTTATTAAATGCAACCCATCTAAAACAATAAGAACAATAAGAATGACAGGTTTTTACCATAGGATCTGGAAATAAACTCACTATGGTTTTAAAATTGCTATACAGGCCTTTAATTACTTGACCATTTTCTTTGGGTATACTAGTCGAATGATGTTTGACCTCTGGATGCATTTTTTGTTTTATATGCTGTACAAACGGAATAATGTCTTTTGATTTTAAGCCATTATGATATAAGGTTTTTAAATGGTTATAGTCTATAGGTGATAGCATTTCTTTTCTAGGAAAAACTAATTTATAGATAGGATCATTAGGAATCGTATCCCAATGGATTAAATGATCTAAAACATACGTATTCACTTTAAAATGAAAAATGCTTGTGAGTATATCAAAAACCTCTTTTTCGTTTGAAGGCAAACGATTGTAATAAGGCGTGTTTTTAAAAGAGAGTTGATTATAAGAAACAAATTTCATGATGATAGTGGATTAGATAAAAATACTTATAGGATTCAATTGTTCTTCGGTATACGGTTGTTGTAACCAACCTAATTTTACAGGAACGTCAAATAGCCTTCCTGGAGCTGTGCGCCTCCAGAAATGACGAAGGCCAGGTACAATGACTTTAACTACTGGCATACCAATATCTGGTTGAGTTAGATTAAATATCAATACATCTAGTCCTAGGTTTGCTAAATGTTTGATACTATAATTAATACTATCATAAATAGTAGTAGGAATGTCTTGTTTAACTGTAAAATCGATTATAGCTTCAGGTTGCAAAAATGAATGTTGTGTAATAATTTGAGTATCTAACCATTGTATAAATGTTTTATCTTTTGTTAAATAAGTTGAAGAAGAGGTAACTATAGGTAATAATTGATTAAGCTCAATAATAGCACGTTCAATAGCAATTGTAGGATCAATATGAGCCCCAAAAGCATATAGTATTTTCCGCTTGGTTTTTAAACAATAACTTATAGCTGCATAAACAGGTATTTGTGTATCAACGGTTAGTTCGAGAACATAAAGGCTACGATCCAGACTTTTATAATGAGCCTGCATTTGATCTATATACGAATTTTGAAGTGTATCAAGATTAATTGCTGGACGAGGAATACGATTATACCACCATATAGCAGCCGCATCTCGTTCTATTAATTCAAATAAGCCTTGTAGTATAGCTTCTTCTATGGTATTTCCGGCAGCAGCTCCATTTGAATCGGGATATGCATATATTTTTGATTTGGTAGCTGCTTCAGTTTGATATTGTGCATAACAAAAAGCTGTAGGTAAATAGTTAAAATGCTTTTTGGTAAGATTATAAACAGGAGACCAATCAAGAGCTTGGTCTTTTGATAAATAATCAGGAATTAAAGAATAAAATTTGGTGCTTGAAGCATTGATTTTTATACGATCATTATATTGTTGTTTACTAAAAAGCATACATGAATTAGGATGTATTGCACGATCGAGTGCACTAAAAGTATTAGATATAGTATATGTTGCACCAGGAAACATTAAACAATAGCGTTCAATAGCTTCGCATAAGGCACCTGTTTTTGCTTGAATATCAGTTTTTCCTTTACCACCGTTAGCGCTTCTTAAATGTAAATTAAGCCAAAACATAGAGGTACTTTGCATGGCAATATTTTTTCCAGAACCATAATTGAAAATAGGAATGTCTTTTGATTTGTGATATGGTTTTACATAGGGAACTAGTCCTGTAATAGAACTAATGTGATGTTTATAGTTATTATAAGTGGTTTCTGCATCATAAATGCGATAACCGCCATGATGAGTTGCTAAAGAAGTTTCTCGTTGTAAAGTAATAGGTTTTGGATGTTGTGTTAATATTTTGGGAGTACCACAATGAGAACATTGAGGACGTTTTATAACTTGATGTTTTGTGATTTCGCCTGTTTTTGTATTGATGGAGTGGATATGATTTTGTAAAACATGAGTATCATGAACTGTGTACAAAAATTCAACTAAAAGTAATAAAGCTCTTGAAATAACTATTTGTTGTGCTAATTGATGTGTAACTAAGGGTCTCTGAATATTTTTTAACGTTTTATGAAGTGTTTGATATAACGCATTTTCTCGATCGTGTAATAATAAACGATGTTGTAAACATGACCAACAAGGCATATTGGACACAGTGGGAGAAAACAAAGGACCGATATAAGGCGTAGCTCCGGTTAATTTTATGAGCAACCACTGTTGCTGTTTTTCTATAAAAGATTGATTAAGGGTTTCTAATTCTGGATGGATATAAGAATCGGTTAAAACAATATAAATGTCGGGTGTTTCAGAAAAAGATAATCCAGTTGTTTTACATAGAGAAGTGAATTCAGAAATATCAGTAGATCCTAAACTTATTATTTTTAACGTCTTTTGTTGAAATAGTTTGCTCAAACGTGATGTGTCATAACCTAACTCTTGCCAAAAGGCTTCTTGCTCTTTGGAGAATATCGAAGTTTTTTTTGTAATGATACCTTTTACTTCTAATTGTTTTAGTTGTAATAAGATTTCGTTAGTAGAAAAATCATCAAATATGGAGACCTCTTGATTAGCTGTAGTCAAATAATACAGGATTTTAATAGCGATAGGAGCAGTAATAATACG
This sequence comes from Aquimarina rhabdastrellae, assembly GCA_947387485.1. Classification (GTDB taxonomy): domain Bacteria; phylum Bacteroidota; class Bacteroidia; order Flavobacteriales; family Flavobacteriaceae; genus Aquimarina. The sequence goes on along the minus strand of CANDNT010000013.1, from coordinate 50,101 downwards.
GCTATCGTGTTCTGCAACCAAAAGCGTATGCAATTCATTAATAGCATACCGAGTATATTTGGGTGCTAGCTGAAACTGATTGAGTATATCGTATAACATAAAGAATAGTAAAAGCCTACTTAAGTAGTATCGAGAATAATAAGTAGGCTAGTTTATGATTTAACAACAAGTTAAAATAATCTCAGATTGATCTTCAATCTCAACATTCATTAACATATCATTTGCAACCAAGAAAAAAGGAAAATCTAGATAAGCTTCAATATTATCATCCTTAAGTTTTTCTTGTATACGGATTTCTAGATCGGCATATTTTACAGTTTCATGCCTTAACCTTAAAGTGTAATCTTTCTTTTTAATTTCTTCATACACTTCTCTAGGGTTTTCTCTTATAACAGCAATGTTTTTATGATCTTTTTTATCCTTTAAATACAATATAGGCCATGCGATACGTGCATTTAGATTTACATAAGTATATTCAGGGATTTTTAATCCACATCCCATCCATACAATATCATCGTCTGTATAACCAGTGGTAAGAAATGCTACTTTATTTTCTAAAAATTTATTATAAAAGTCTAAAGAATATGTACAATTTAAGCAGAGATTAAAAAAGTTTGCATCAATTTGAGTGAGTAACTTTTTTCTTTCTTCAAGTGTAAGTTCTTGTGAAGCTGTGTGATGTTGTTCATAAGTGGTTTCCATAATGTAAAGTTTATTATTGTGATTTTTTAAGAATTGATAACATAGGGGTTAAAACTTTTTGATCATGTTGTAAGTTAAGTGTAGAAGAAAGCCATGTCATATCTTGTAGACATTGTTTTTTTAATTTGCGATCTGTAGTATGGAGGTAACAATCCACGAGGATTTTACTTAGATATAGAAGATTGATTCGATCTTTGGCATCATCAATAGCTTTTATAAAATACTCGTTTGCTATAGCGGACTTTCCTGTTTTGATGTAACACATAGCAAGAAGACGGTATAATTCTGGAAGTACAAAAAACTCTTGTTTCTCTAATGCATAAGCTATTTCTTTTTTGATTCGTTCTACAGCTAGTATATAATTGCCTAGGTCGTAATCTAATTGCGCAACAATTAAAGAATAATAAGTTAATGGTACATTACCTATAGTTAATAAAGCTTCTTGATGTGTTAACGCCATAGCTCTATTTTGAGTAAGATACCCTTCTAACAGGTCAAATAAATGTTGGAAAATTTCGAGAGAATGATCCTTAAAAAAAGATTGAGTTTCATCAATGATCTCTTGAATTTCTTGTGGTTGATTTTTATAATAACCTAACGAAATTCTAAGAACAAGTGTAAAAGCTTTAGTTAATGCACTATCTAAAGATGCTAAAGTATCCGAGGTTTTTTGTAAATATTGATTACTCTGATCAAAATTGCCAGTAAAAGCATATACGTTTGCCAAGGTAACATAACTATAAGCTTTAAAATCTAAACCAAACTTTTTTATGATTTGATTATCCGATATATAATTATAAGCTTCTATAGAAAGTAGTGCCTGCTGCTCTGCAGTGATAAAATCACCTGCTATCCAGTTTTTATATCCATTAAGACCATATAGCGCTGCCATAAAACTATAATCTTGTAAAGTATTAGCATCCTTGATCGCTTTTTTCCATAATTGATCAAATTTCTTAAAATCAGCAGACATTAAATGGTATTGAATGTGATTCCATAAAATTTGTAAAAGCCAGTCAGAACTATCCGGAAGCTGTAAACTCAATTCTTCTGATCGGTCGTTGGCTCGTTTTACTTCATAATGGCCAAAACCTTTTAAGGCAATCATCGCTTGAACCAAGTTTTGATTAATACGCAATTCACGTTCGATTTGTTGGAGTTGATGAGGTATTTTTTTACTCCACAAAATGGCTTGATTTGCTTGAGTTAAACAAGCTGCATAAGATGATTTTTTCAGGGAATCCTCTGTAGCCATTAAACCATAAAAAGACGCTTTGTCAAAAAGTTCGGCTTGAGCATAATGAAAAGAAAGGATATCGCTTTGTTGTTTATGAGTTAAATATTCTTGTTCTAATTGGTGAGCGATACGAGTATGCACTTCTTTTTGATAAGAAACAACCATACTGTCATAAGCAGCATCGCGTATTAGTGCATGTCGAAAAATATAACTGTTTTCATCTACTTTGCGCTGTTTGTAAATGATGTTAGAATTGATGAGCTGCTCCAGATCATTTTGAATTATAGCTTCATCTTTTAATGAAGAATGAACGAGTAAAGTATAATCAAATGCTCGTCCTATTGCAGCTGCAATTTGAGCTGTTTCTTTGGCAAATTCAAGTCGATCAAGTTTTGCTAGAAGTAATTCTTTTAGTGTTACCGGAATTTCTTTTTCGTCTAGTTCATCTATTAAATGATAGCAATTGTTTATTTGTGTTAAATATTTGTTTTCTAGTAACATCAATGTCAATTCCTCTATAAAAAGCGGAATACCATCTGTACGCTTAATTATATATTCAAGTGCATTAGGTTGTAATGGAATATTAGCTACAATATGATTGATAAATTGAGTACTATTATCTGTAGATAAGGTTTCTAAATTAAGGAGTTGATATTCTTTAAAAGGGATAGATGATAATGGTCTAGTTGTAGCAATACAATGAATAGTCGTTAAGGTATTTAAGAAATCGATACTTAAAGAATCAATCCAATGTATATCTTCTATTAATACTACTGTAGTAGTATGGTGTGATGTGAATAATACTGTTTTTAAAATATCAAAGATGATCTCTTTTTGCTGTTGAGCATTGAGATTATCTAAGGTATAGTCACTAGAAAAATCAATAGATAACCATGAACATAAAATAGGTATAGCTAAAGTACTATCAATAGTGTTGTAAGTTTTAAGATGTGTTTCAATTTGATTGAAAGCAACAGTAGTATTAAGTTCATCTTGAAGTTTGAATACTTTTTTTAATAAACGTATAAAAGGATATAATGCGTTGTTTTGATATTCTGGATTTCCAAAACACTCTATAAAATTTAAACTCTCGTTTGCATATCTTTTTTTATACTCATAAATGAGTTTTGATTTTCCAATTCCAGCTTGTCCTTGAATTAATAAAAGAGGAATCTTTTTTTGAGTAATAAAATTAGAAATTGTCTGAAGTTCTTTTTCACGTCCAATAATGGTTTGTGAAGAACTTCGTGAACGTAAAAATGAGAAAGCTTCAGAAGAGCGTTCACCTATTAGTTGAGCAACAATAATAGGTTCTGCAAGATTAGGAAGTGTAATAGTAGTTGCTTTTTCAAATTCTAAATACGAAATCAATAATTGCTGAGCTTCCTTACTTACAAGTATACTTTGTTTAGGAGTAACAGCAAGTAAATTTATAGCTGTATTAGGAACTATTCCTTCAGGAACATGATGTTCTGATGAGATGACTTTACCAGAATGTATACTAATTCTAATATCGAGTTCTATATGATGCTGTTTATATAATAAAGCGCTACGTTTTTGCACCTCATTAATGAGTTCTAATGCAGCTCTTCCTGCTCTTCGAGCATCAGTATCTTTAGTTTGTGGATAACCAAAATAGACCAAAATAGTATCGGCTAATTGCCCTCCTATATATCCACCATAACGTATAATGGTGTCTTTACATAGATTCAGTTGATCTTTTTGTATAGTATCTTGAGTCTCTAAATCTAATAAAGATTGTTTATGTAGTAAAAGATTAAGTTTAATACATAAAGCGGTGACTTGCCTTTTTTCGCCTTGAGCGGTATTCCAAACTAAATGATTAACTTGAGTGGTTTCGAGTACGTTTTGAGGAGCAAAACTTGAAGTAACTGGAGTATTAATAAGTGTATTGATATTGACCTCGTTTAATTCGTCATAAATGAATTGCGGATTAGCAATCCGATTCATAACTTTTTTTTGAAGTACACGAGATAAAATGGTAGCAAGAGGATGACCAGCTATAGCCGAAGGAATGGGGATATTACCACCATTTAACTGTTGCTGAAATATTGAAGCAAGAGTGTCTCCTTGAAATACAGGACAACCCGTTATGCATTCAATAAAAATAAGACCCCAAGCAAAAATATCTGATTTTACAGTAGCAGGTTCACCTCTTAATTGTTCTGGAGCACTATACATAGGAGTGCCTATAATTTCTTGAGTAAGCGTGATATTTACAGATTGCGGAGTATTATAATTATTAGTAAATGCTGCAATGCCAAAATCCAAAACTTTGGCGTAAGCTTTTGTACTAAAATTTGCAATCATAATATTTTGAGGTTTCAAATCGCGATGGATAATTCCCTTTTTATGAGCATAGATTAAAGCTTCGAGTACCTGACTCATCAGTGCTACAGTTTCTTGAATGGTTAAGCTACCGTGTTGTAAAATGTATTCTTTTAAAGTAATACCATCTACAAACTCAAAAGCAGCAAAAGGTTCTCGGTTTTGAGTAAAACCTTTGTCTATTAGTTTTACAATGTGAGGATGGTTTATTTGCGAACAAAGTCGCGTTTCACGTTCGAATCGAGCTACTTTTTTATCATAAACGGTATCTGAATTAGCTGATGTTTTTAAAATTTTAATAGCTACGATTTGTCCAGTACTTAATTGCTTTGCTTTATAAATAATACCATAACTACCTTCACCAATTTTTTCTAGTAAAGCATAATTAGGGTGTACTGGAGTAGCAACAATGGTTGTAGAATCTATCATCTGAATTATAAAAAAATCTAAGGGTAGCGTTTGTTGTTTTATAATTTTACGGGCAATTCGCCTATAACTTGAGTTTCTTTAATGATTTTAAAATACGGGTGAGCAAATCGTATAAATCCGTTTTTACGTTCAATAATGTTTATAAATAGATACCCATAAGGTTCTATTGCCGATAAGTTTTTTCTAATGCGATAAATTTGCAAATTGATATAATATGCATCAATATCTTTTACAAATTCTTTACTTAAATCCGAAATCAAATCTTCAATTGCAATCCATCCTTGATCTATGATGGAGTAGGAGGCATTAGCATCTAATAAACGTTTTCTGGCTAGAGTTAATAAAAGATAGTTATATACTCTTGATCCTAAGTCTAACATAAGTTTATTAGAAATGATCTTTAAATCTATATGTTCTTCATCTTGACTTAAAGTAAATTGATAGTATGCTTGTTTTAAAATCTGACCATGATCAATAGTCTCTTCAAAATTTTTATTTTCTATAAAAATCCAGGTATCATTATTGAAAGCTATAGTAGTACCATGGATCAGTGCTATGGTATTGTTTTTTATTTTGGCATTCCATCGTTGATCTACAGATTTATAAATATGAACATCTTGATATAGTGTATGTAACATATCTAAAGAAAAAGGAAGCGCATAAATTTTATGTTTGTGAGTTAATGATTGTAAATACGAAGAAGGGGCATTATTTTCGATTAATTGCCATTTTGTTGAGGTTGCTTGGCCAAATTGTATGGTGTCTTTATTTTGTAATTTATGAGTAGATTGACTTATAAATTTTCCGTTAACAAGAGTTCCATTTCTACTATGATCTTTAAGATACCAACAATCACATTTCCAAAAAATAGTAGCATGCGATTGAGAAATATCAGATTCAGAAATATGCGTGTTACTTAATTGCTGATTTCTACCAAAGAGATGCTGCGAATGCAAAACTATGATTTCGTCAGTGGAGGTGTTTTTAACAATCGCCATAAAACCTAATTTTTAAGTTTAACAATTTATATTGATAAACATGTTTAATTTAATCATAGATAAACTATACTATTAAAAAATAATTAAAGCTTTTAATAGATTACTATTCGATAATCAAATGATTATAAGGTGTTTTGAAGAGGAAAAGAAATATGCCTTAATTATGAGATGATACCGAACTTGATTAAAATTAGAAAATTATACGGAGTTTACAGTATTCTAAAAAAGCATACTTTTTGCGGTAAAAACATAGTGATATATGATAGAAAAAAAGTATATAATATATAAAAAATACAATCTTTTTTTGAGAAAAAAAAGGCTTGTTTTTATTTAAAAACAAGCCTTTAATAAAAAGATAAATAGATTAAAAAAACTCCTAATAAAAATCTATCGATCTTAACAACAACAAAATTTTATAACATAGATGTATTACTAAATAGTTTATGGTTTTTAATTATAAAATTTTGTTCTGATTATGAATAGTAAAAAAAATAGAACGCTATAGAATAAGATTAGAAATTGAGATCTCCTACATTAGGATTATACGTATAATTAAATGTATACTCTCTAGAATTTGAACCATCTGGTTGTGCAGGAGCATCTCTATAATAACTTAAGATTTCGACTTTTGCATAATTTCCACTAGAAGTCTTAAATACTAAGATTTTTCCAGGAATAGGTAAGATAAGATGACTTGGTGGCCCTGTATATGTATACCATCCATTACCACTTCCTGTAGTTATAGCAAAACCATTAGCCCCATCTTGATCATATCCAGAAGCTGGTGCAGTAGTTACACTAGCAAAAGTACCATCAACTATTTGTACACCTACATCACCACTACGATTAGGTTCGTCTGTAGTTCCAGTTGCATCACCACCATTAATAGCTATAGTTGTTCCTCTAAAAGCGATATCCCAATCATTACTATCTTCTGCTACTACAGTACCAGTTTCAAAACTAAACTTTGTAAATGGACCTCCAGCAGGTTGTCCGCCACCACCTGTTTGTGGAGCTGGAATATTTTCTGCTCTTGTAGATACTAGAGGTTGTGATATATCTCCTGCATCATCATCATCATTACTACACGATATTAATCCTAAAATTGCTATAAAGGCAACTAATGCATTACGGTAAATTACTTTTTTCATTTTTATTATATATAAGGGTTACTGTGTTTTTTAATAGTTTATTTTTAAGGTTCCGTAAATAAGGCTACCAGCGATATTGCTGATATTTTCGGTATCGGTAAAATCAAATACGTTATCGATACCAGCACCTATTTCAAAATGTTTGTATAGTTTTTTATTGATAGCAAAATCAATGATTGTATAGCCATCTACAAAGGAGTCAAACTTGTCTAGATAATCGTTTCCGTTTGAATCAAAGATTCCATATTTACTTCGGTATGTGGTTCTAATATTAGCATCTAATCCCCATTGTGGAATAGCATAATATATTTTTAGATTAGCCATATGACGAGAACGATTGTAAAGCCCGAAATAATCTTCTTTTTCAAGTTCGATAGTCTCTTGTGTATTAGGATCACGAGCAAAATTGTTGACGTTGTTTTCTAGGTTGTCAATAACATCTTTATCTTTTGCAAGTAAGTATTGATACCCTCCACTTATGCTAAGTGTATTGATAGGTTTCCAATTGGCATTAAATTCGATACCTTGAGTGAAAACTTTATTTACATTGTAATAACTAAAAACATTTTGACCGTTAGTTTTTCTAGCAATTACTCTTGTATCTATTAAGTTCTTTATGTCATTTCTAAAGAGATTAACTTCTAATTGTAAACGATTTAAAGGTTTGTATTGAAAACCTAAATTGTATCCTACAGAACTCTCTGGTTTTAATTCTGAATCAAAAGTTGAAAGCGGAACTGTTACTGCGGTAATTTGATTTAAATTATCTAATTCAGCGAGCCTTCTTGGTACTTCATTGTATCCTAGAACAGTATAGCCTACTGTAGAGTTTGTAAAATCAAAATATAATTGTCTGAAATCGGGTGCTTTAAATCCGTATCCTATAGATCCTTTTACCGCTACCTGATCATTGATTTTGTAACGTAAGGCTAATTTAGGACTGAATTGAGATTCGTATTCACTATGATTATCAAAGCGAGCTCCTAGAATAACATTTAGCTTATCAAAGTAATGACCATCGTATTGTAGGTATACATATTGAGAATTAAACTCAGGATTTGTAGAAAATGATGTACGTTCTAAACTCTCGTTAGTCCAACCTATACCACCTATAAAAGAATGATTTTCATTAGCTTCGTAAGTCGTTCTTAATTCAGGTCTTAATAAAAATTGATTAAAATAAGATTCGTCAAAAAGAGCTCCACTGTTAAGTTCAAATAAATCACTTTCAGCTTTGTAACGTGTAGCATAAAACTCTAGATAACTTTTCCATTTTGAATTAAATTGATGGTCTAATTTAAAATGAGTATTCCATTCTCTAAGCTTTGCATCACCACTTAAAATATTTCCTCCAGAAATAGCCACATTATCTTGATCTTGTAAATAATGGCGATATGATAACACAGCCGAAGTATTGTCATTAAAATCGTATTTGATCTTAGGGTTAAATGTATAGTTAACAAAAGGTTCTACAGTTTTAGGTTGGCTACTAAAAAGATTAGGAGTATTGATATTTTCTGAATCATCAATAAGATCATATCCATCGCTACTATATCTATTAACATGAGCACTAATGGCAAGCTTTTTTTTGCTATAAGAGGCATCAAGATTAACATCATGAGTATTAAAAGAACCAAATCTATAATCTAGATTCCCATTGAATCCTAATTCAGGTGTTTCTGTAATGATATTGATCACGCCACCAATAGCTTCAGATCCATAAAGACTAGAAGAAGGACCTTTTACAACTTCAATTTGTTTTATGTTCCCTACAGTAATTCTACTTAAGTCCAAAGTCCCAGCAGAACGACCTATAATAGGAACACCATCAATTAAAACTAAAGTATATTGAGAATCTAGTCCTTGTAATTGAACTCCTTCTCCACCACCAAAATCGCTCACAGTGATGATGCCTGTTTGCTCGTTTAAAATATCACTTAGGCGTAAAGAATTAGAACTTTTAAGTTCTTTTTTATTAATGATCTGTGCGGGTAGGGGTAAAGAAGATAATTGTCTTTTTGTACGAGTAGCACTAATAATAACTTCTTCTAAGATATTTGTTTGTGTAGAGTCATTGGCTACTTTGGATTCTTGTGCCCATAAAATTACATTAGATAGTAACAAGAAGGGGAATATAATATGTATTTTGTTTAGAATCATTCTTAATAAAAAGTATTGTGATGCAAATATATTATTTATTATTATTTAGACTTAATAAAAACAACATTTTTTTAATTTGATAATCAGATTTATATAGAGGTAAGATTTAAGAACTATATCCTATAAGTGGGATATAGGATATACATTAGTTTGACTAATGTAGTAGAGGATCGTTATGAGGTTAATCCCCTTAGTATAGTATATCAACTTAAACTAAGGGGATAACTAATTATATAATGAGAACGTTAATCTTCGTGTTCTTTTTTGCGCTTAATAACTCCCCAAGTGATTGCTCCACCTAGTAATAAAATGAGTAGAATAAGCGTAGAAAGGTTTTCTTTTATTAATTGAGTGATATTATCCAAGGTAATTTGTTCTTTTTCAAGTACCATACCTTCTTCAGTTTCTTGATTTTGAGCATCACCCTCTCTTACAGTAGCGATTTCTCTGGTATATATTTCTTGTAAACTTGAGCCAGCAAGTAACTCGGTAATCATTTCTTTTAATTTAGTATTATCACAAACAAACCCGCTACAACCAGCTTTATGATCCTTGATTAAAGAAGCATGCATTTGAGCGATGTCTTTAACTACAGTTTCATTAGGTTTCCAATATCCTTTTCTAATTGTTTCTAGCATTACAGCTGTCATTTCTTGTAAGGCATAAGGATTAGTGTTTTTAAAGAATTCTATGGTACCTAATTCCTGTTTATCCTTAACATAAATGTCATAATATCCTTCCCAGATTTCTTTATCAATCGCATCGGGTTTCATCACATTCCAACCATAAGTATCTCTAAAGTTTTCTGCAAAACCTTCAGCAGCACTTTCGCCTTCTTGCATTTGTGCTTTTATATATTTAGGATTAAAAAGATTGGTTCTGGTTTCTGTCCATATTGCTTCTTTTAATCCTTGTACTTTTGGATTGTATCGATTTCTATAGTCGTTAAAATATCCATCAGGATCTTTCCCAGTAGCCACTCGAATACTAGCTGTTAATCCACCCATAAACTCATATACGTGATCTAGAGAAATAGGTCCCGTCTCGTTTGATGAGCGAGGATGCATTACAATTTCGGTATTGGTCATCATGGTTTCAAATAAACCTTCTTTATACGAAGCCCAATTTCCATCTGCATACATAGCCCCCATGTTTTTGGTATAAGTAGCAGCGATTTCTTCTTCGGTTTCCCATTTATCACCTTGCTCTACTAATCCCATGATTGCTGTTCCATAGTTTCCGTTAAGCCCTCCGAAGACTCTGATTTTAGAGAATTTTTGAGCTTCTTCTGGAGAGAATCCTTTTTCTTTCATTTGACGTTCGGCAAGCGCAGATCCTTCTTTGACATAATTTTCGTAAGCACCATTATCCTCTGCATCTGCAGCAATTTGAATAGCTTTATGGATTAAGTTAATACGAGAAGCAGCTAAATCTCTAAACTGTCCAGAAGTTTGCACTAAAACATCTATACGCGGACGTTTAAGTTCTTCTATCGGAATTAATTTAACATCGTGTACACGTCCATAAGAATTGCGTACCGGTTCAACTCCAAGCATATAGAATATTTGTCCGATGTTTAATCCTTGATTACGAATAAACTCACCACCCCATAAAGAATAGGCTATTTTTTTAGGATATTGTCCATGTTTAGCAATATGTTTTTGTAAAACTTGTTGTGCTAGAATCTGTCCAGCTTCAAAAGCTTCTTTGGTAGGAGTTACTTGTTCGTTAATCGAATATAAATTCTTTCCAGTAGGTACAGCCAATGGATTAGAAACAGGATCACCACCAGATGAAGGAGCTATATAACCACCATTCATACCATTAACAAAAGCATCTAATTCTAGTGATGGAGAACTATTAATTCCTTCACGATAATTAGGAATATCTAGTAAATTCTCTCTTAGCTGTAATAAAGCTGCAAGTATTTGTTTTTCTTTAGTTTGAATACGAACCCATTGTTTTGCGATTAGCTGTTTTTTACGTTGAAGAATTTCGGTTCCTTTAGTACTTTTTAGTATAGCTTGAACAGCGAATAAGTCATTTTGACCTTCTAGTGTAGTTTCAGTAATAGCGTCGATGTTTTCTAAATAAAAATCTAATGTTTTTTGTTGTGCTAAAACAGTTGCTTTTTCATCTAATTTAAGTTGTTTAGATAAGGCTTCTTCTGAGATTTTATAAAGGTTAAGGAAACTTTGTAGACGATCATTTTCGTTAGCCTTTTTTATAATCCCTTGATCAATTTTTGAATGATAAGATTCAATTCTTTTTTGGATAGCGTTATCATTAGCTAGTGCTAAAACGGTAACTTTTTGTGTGCTATCTTGTATGAATTCTAATAATTGTTTAAAATATTTATCTTTTAAAACCTGTACTTTCCATGCTACGTCTTTGTTAAAGTTAGCAGTAGTCTCAAATTGTTTGAAGCTTTTATTATCAAGTAAACCAGAGAGTTCATTAAAACCTTCGGGAGACATAAGGTGATTAATTCCTTTGGCTGTTTTGCGATTAGCCGAAAGGTGAACAAATAAACCTTCAGCTTTTTTAAGTGTCATTTCTTCTTTTTGCAAACTAGATTTCGGAACCATTTTATGCGTTTTAATATCATAAACCAGTTCTTCTTTTGAATCCTTAGCTTTTTTCTTTTTTTCTTTCTTCTTTCTAGCATAACTCCCACCATAATATGCGGAAATAGGACTTTCTTCTAGAGATCCATATGTTTTTTCTAGTTCTTGTAATAGTTGCTCTCTTTCTTGACCAAAGAAATGCAACGGCTCTTCATTTTCTAATAGAATTTTTTTAATCATAAAACTAGCTTGAGCTTCATAATCATCTGAGGCGATTTCGTCTAGCGAATGATATGTTTTTTCATGTACTTTATGTTTATGATCATGACTGTGCTTATGATGATGCTTTTTCTTTTTGGGCTTGATTACTTTATGTTGTAAAGTAGCTAATTCTTCTAGACTAGAAGCAATAGGATCAATGGCCATCATTCTTACCGTTTCATTACGCTCTTCTGGAGTTTGAGAAACACCATAGGTATGTAATCCCATGATAATTTTTTCACGTTCTACCTCATGCAGGTAATGATGAATATCGGCTATGGTTTCTTTATCCAAAGCAGTTATTTGCTCTTTACTTAGTTCTAAATCTTTGTCTAGAGATAAAGAGTCTATAACGGTAAGAATTTGTTTTTTGAGTTGCGCTTTAATTGCTGGATTTTGAACTTCGCCATACTTATGTAATACTTCAGAAATGTTTTTTAAATCTCCATAAAGCTGTGCATCAGAATAAGGAGGCGTAAGATGAGATAACATTGTAGCATAAGTTCTACGTTTTGCCATCATAGCTTCACCTATGTTGTCAATAGAATAAACATACAAATGAGGAACAGGAGCGATTAATGCTTCTGGCCAATCTTTTAGCGAAAGCAATAACTGCTTCCAAGGGGTAAACTCGACACTACCGTGCGCTCCAAAATGTGCAACAACATCTGCATTAAATCCTTTGCGAGCCCATAAATAAGATGCGATATAGGCATGAGGAGGTGCTTTAGGAACACCGTGAGCTAGTTTAAATTCATTTTCGCCTAGAGCGGCAGCAAGAACAGGCATTAATACCACATTACCAAATTGAACTCGAGGAATAACAAGATGGGGAGTATTGTTTTTTTGAGTGACCATATAGGTACCTGGAGCTTTACCATAACTATCTACCACTTGTTTATAACTATCAGGATGCAACTCTGAAGATAACCAAGACTCATATGTTGCAGTAGGGATTAACTCTGGAGATCCAGTTTTAACAAAATTGTTTAGAGTTCCCAATGCATAATCCCCAAGTAGAGGACCTTCTGTATGGATACGATTCATGAAATGATCAAAATCATCTGACAAATCTCCCAAATTATACCCTTCTTTTTTAAGATGATGTAATACGCTAAAAATAGAATTACCAACTTCAAGTCCACCAGCAACAAGTGCATTTTTACCATTTCCTTTGTAGTAATAAATGACTAATTTTTTATCGGCATTTTGCTTTGCTCTTAAATTTAACCAACGTTCTGCTGTTTCGCAAAAACGTTCTATTCTACCAGGAATAGGTTGATAAGAGTGATAACCACTTTCGTTAATATACTCGGCAGCTACAGCAAAAGGATGAATTGCTCCATCAAGTTCTGGAACAACAATATTTTGTCCCATGATTCCGCCCGAAATACCCTGTTGGTCATTTTTCCAAGCTTCTTCTTTTTGATAAACTAATTGAGGGGTTAGATATAGGATATTTTCTTGTTTTAACCAATCAACGGCTTCTTCTCCAAAAGAAATTCTTCCGTGAGGGAAGTTAATGACCATATCTGGTTGTAACTTTTTTAAGTTAGCAAGTTTCTTTTTAAATCCTTCGAGAGCTACTACGTTAAACCCACGTTGTTCAAGATTGAGAATCATCTTGTCCATATATGAGCGGAATTGAGATTGTGATCCGCTATTTGCACTCATGATAACAATCTTAGGTTTACCTTCTTTATAAAGACCTTGTTTTTTGTAATAATCCCAATATGCTTCGGGAGTTTCAAAGTAATCTGCAGTACCTATTCTAAAAAATAGATCTTTAGGAAAAACTTTTGGAGGTGTTATATCTTCTACAAATAAAGAACGATTATCAAAAACTTTACGAGAGTAATTTAAAAAGCGTTTAATATTAGCTACACCTTCGTTGTCAAAACAATCTTTGATATATTTTAAATCATCTCCAGTAATATTACTAAAGTCATTCTCTTTACTGGTAGCTAATAATACATGAACTTTACTACCATTATCCATTGCTTTTTTTAGATTGTTTCGCTGTTCTTCTGTTAGAATGCTAATGTGAAACAAATAGATTACAGGATAAGAGGTGAGCTCAGAAAAGTCGTTAGTTTTAGGATCAATTTGTACAGTTTTGATAAAGCGATTGTTGTTTGCTTTAACAATTTCTGCCATTTGAGAATCCCTAAAATTGATTAATCCTATGGTTGTAATTTGTGATTGATACCAGAAATATCCTCCTAGAACAATAAGGAGTAGTGCTAGTATTATTTTTATGAAGGTATTTTTTTTCATGAGAACTATATTTAATTGAGCAAAGGATTATTCTTCTGGGATATAGATGATTTCACCATTTTCAAGTTGATAAGCAGTACCTACTTTTTTACCTTTACCTTTAGAAGATTTTCCTTGAGTTCCTTTATATTTTTCAATAGTTTTTCCTTTTTTCTTAATGATTTCCATATTGGCTTTACCTGGATTTTTTACTACCGTAAAATCCTCATCGGCTATCATTTCGGTCATCTGGAAACGAGTAACTAATGCTACCATTAGTGCAACGGCAAAAACCATAGCTAGGTCAAACAAATTGGCCATTCCAGACATGGGATCATCATCGTGATCTGACTTTAAAAAATGACCTCTACGCATGTTGTTGTTTTTTGTGTTGAATACACTTAGCAATGAATTCAAGTTTATTAAGATCGGCAATGTACCAGCGTTGTTTAACCAGTTGAGTAACATATCCAATAGCCCCAGCAAATAATCCTACTACTGTAGTAGAAAAGGCAACTTGCATGTTTTGAGCCATAGAAGCGATATCACCTTGAGCTAAACCTACCAGAGCAGGTCCCATAGGAATTAGCGTTCCCATTAATCCGATCATAGGTCCTAGTTTTGCCAAAGATTTAGAATTACTTAAGTCTTTTTCTGAAGCCAATTCAAAGTCGGATAAGATATGATCTATAATATGATCTTCTTTTGTAACCAAAAGACGTTTCACATGCGTGTTAAAAAGTTTATTACCTTTTAATTGTTGATGTACATCCGTAACGATATCTGTATGCTCTATTTGAGCAATGAATTCTTGTTGTTTGTTTTCGTATTTTAAACGATTGATATACATTCCAAAAAAACCTCCTAGAAGCATTAATGATCGTATAAAACCGAATAACAAAAGGGCAATTACAGGAATGAGTAAACCTGTAGAAATCCAGTATAAAATATTAGTTACACTATTCATAAAATCGAATTGTTTTTACGTTTATATATTAGATAACCTATACCAGCCAAAGCAGAAATCACTATGACTGTAAATAGGATGGGGGTTAATTCTATTGTAATTTGAGTAAAAGTTACTTTGTGCCCTTTGGCAATAAGCGGAAGAAACATAGCCGCTAGGAGTTGAAAAACTGCAATTAAAGCTTTGATTTCTGCTCTAATTCCCCAGTCTTTAAACAGTTTTTTGATAAAAAAACTAGATAAAAAGAGGAGTATACCTATACCAATAGCTAATGAAAAAGCTAATATGATATAGTTGATATTATCTATAGCTAAGAATAAATAAGTTTGTAAAAAGAAAATTCCTATTAAGAATATACCTGAAGGAATATTTGCTATCCATGTAGTCCAAACTTTTGGTTTTGTGGTATAATGCGCTTTTAATTGAATCACAGTAAAGAAAAGCATTAAAAAACTTTCAAATACTTGAAGCATAGCAATGCCTGAAACTAAATTAGGCTGATTGCTAATCCATTCTAATGTTTGATTAGTTTGTTGAGCCGAAAGTTGATATAGACTGAAAGGAATTAATAATGTTATGGCTAAAGCAATACCATATACTTTTTTTGAGGTAACCAAAGAAAGATTAAGAACAGTATAGCAAAACGTTATGCTAAAGAAAAATAATACAAATATCCACATGATGTTTTGTTTATGTAGACTAAATCTAAATAAAGTGCAAATATAGAAGTGAAGAAGGATAAAACAAATTTTATTTAGATTAATTTTAAATAAAAGAAATGTAGAAAAAAGAAAATTGATTTATGGGATTTTGTAATTAGTATAGAATGAGGTGGTTATATAAAAAATAAGAGATCGTTTAATTACTAAACGATCTCTTTATTAAATGACTCAGGATTTTATAACACTTATTTCTGATGAGCACATATAGGATCTACTCAATTGTCATTTAACTAAAATATAGATAATGCAGACCAATATTTCATTAGATCGTAATGATAAAATGGACTCACTTGTATTTTATTAATAAGAATTTAAGATAATAACGGGATATTCAAGTAAAAGTTGCAATAGCTATGTAAAAATAGAAAGAAGGAATACTATTTGGTAAGCTATTTCGAGTTTTGAATTATGACTTTTAAATATTAAAAAAGAGCTATTTATCTAATAGCTCTTTTCTGTATTATTTCGTTTCTAAAATTTTTTCTAATTTGGATAGTCTCTCAACTAAGGATTTTAATTGTAAATTCTCGGTTTTTATTTTATCGATTTCTTTTTGTTGCTGAATAGTATATAAAGTTAATTCTTCTATTTTTTGTAATAACTTAGCATCCATTTGGCCTAGATAAATACCATTTTTTTCAACTTCTTTAGCTTTAGGAATACCTTTTAGGTGACCATTTAATTTAATGTGATTTTCTACTTCTTTAAGAGTGGAAAGCTTATAATCTTTATTAAAAACGTAATCGGGCCAATTTGATTGTAGTGCAACTTTTATTTCTTCAACAACAGCTTTACCAGCTACTGCTAGTTTATATCCTTGAGTATTATTAACTCCTATACCTATTCCAATGTTATTAATAGTTACTCTAGTTGTGTAATCGGGGCCAAATCTAAAACGAATAGCGCCATGATCTTTTTTATTAATGAAGGAATCACCATTTGAAGGGGTTGAAAAATTTAAAGAATTGCTATCAAAAAAAGTATTATACTCATTATTAGTTGTTGGATTTTTTCCATAGATATGCAATCTAGTTATAGGATTTTCTGTACCTATTCCAACAAAACCTGTTCGATTAACTGTTAATAATTTTTTATCTGTTTCTAAATGGAAGTCACCTTGGTTAGAGAGTTTCCAATTTCCACTAGAAGTAGCTAGTTTTATAGAAGCAGAGTGTGTAGTACTTTCATTATCTTGTATTAATACTTCTGGATCATTATCTGAAATAGCTAATTTATGATTTAGAGATTTAGTTCCAATACCTACATTATTTTTGAAATAAGCATCTTCACTAAAAGGAGGAAGTGTACTACAAACAATCCACCATTCAGTTCCAGTATTTTTATGTAAATCAAAAGATTCTTGGCTTACTAATACAGAGCTATATTTGGTGAAATCTGCTCCATCAAAAGCTTGACTAAAGTAATTACCTTTAATTACTGCTTGAGCATGCCAATTAACATTAATTTGAGTTTGAGCGTTCTCTTCTAAGGAATTAACACCATCCCATTTAATCATATAGATAGAAAAATTTACATTGGGATTTTTTGCAGCTACAATAGCATATCCTGTAGCTCTTGCATTTTGCATTTGTTTTTCTGATAATGATTGAGCAATGCTAGTAAAGCTAAGCATGAAAATGCCTAGAGAAAAAAGTATATTCTTCATTTTTTGATTGAATTTATATTATTAAGCAAAGATAATAGAATGCTTTTAGATTTAAATAATAGAATGACATTTATAAATTAAAGTTTTTCGATTTTCTCTTTAAGAAATGCTTTTTCAATTTTTGATTGTGTTAAGCTTAATGCTTTTTGATAAGCCGTTGAAGCTTTGGCTTGTTGTTGTAATCGATGGTAGATTTCACCTAGAATAGCATGATATAGATAATAAGCTTTTATTTGCTTTGAAGAAGATAATTTTTGTACGGTTTTTAACGCTATTAAAGGACCTTGCAATTCTAAAATAACCAAACAGCGATTTAAAAAAATAATAGGATCCTGTTGTTGCTGATACAATAAATCATAATATGTAAGAATCATAGCCCAATTAGTTTCTTGATAAGATTTTGCTATACAATGTTGATAAGCGATGGCTGCTTCAAGATGATATGAGCTTAGGTGACTCCCAAAAGCAGCTTTATTGAGATAATAATTAGCTGTAGCGATTAATTCTTGATCCCATTTTTCTCGTTGTTGATCTTTGAGTAAAATAAGATTACCATGAATAGAAATTCTGCTTTCTAATCTAGCAGTATGAAAACACATGAGTGCCATTAAAGCATAAACTTGAGGTAATTGTGTTTGTTTGTGTTGTACCAAACAATGACATAAATATAATGCTTGATCGACAACGTCTTTTCTAATTAATTCGTCTGTATGAGTGGCGTTATATCCTTCATTAAACAATAAATAAATGGTATATAAAATTGTGTCAAGGTGAGATTGTAGTTGATGCTTTTCGGGTATTTTAGGTTTAATTTTTTGAGTTCTAAAAAACTCTTTGGTACGGTAAATTCTCTTAGAAATGGTATCTTGAGAAGTCAGAAAAGCACGCGCAATTTCTTTGGTACTAAAACCGCATAAAGTTTTAAGAATAAAAGTAATTTGATGTTCTTGATTGATTTTAGGATGACAACAAGCAAACATCATAGCCAAAAAATCGTCATTGATGTGTTGATCTTCCCAATAGGTATCCATAGTAGTAGTCAAGGTATATTCAGATGTTAATAAAACGCGATTACTATTAGTATCAGAAAAATCAATGTGTTGAGTGTGTTTATTTTTTCTAATGATATCTATAGCTTTATTACGAGCTACGCGATAAAGCCAAGCTTTGGGATTATCAGGAATCCCTTTAAACTTCCATGTTTCAAGAGCACTTATTAAAGTATCTTGAAGTACATCTTCTGCTATGGTAATATGTGCTGTTCCAAAAATTTTAATCAAAACAGCAATCATCTTTCCAGATTCTTGTCTGAAAAGATGATTTAAAGTATCCTGTATAAGATGATGATTATTCAATGATATTAATCCATTAATCTAATTTCACGTACTTCTATAGTACAATCATGTTCAAAACCAGGACAACCTTTGGCTAAAGCTGTAGCTTCATCAAGAGAATTAGCTTTTACAATGATATAACCACCTACTAATTCTTTTCCTTCGGCTAGAGGTCTATCAGTGATATGTTGTCCTTTTTGAGTAAGTGACCTAGCTTCATTCATTAAAGGTTCACCACCAATTAATTGATCTTTTTGAGCCAAATCACCCATCCATTCTTGCCACTTTTCCATGTGTTCTTGCATTTCTTCAGGAGAGGCATTGTTTTCCATTTCTTCACCACCTCTAATAATATACATATATTGTTTCATGAGTTAAAAGGTATTATTGTTATTAAAGTTATTTATAATTTTTACTTCCATAAGGCGCACCTAAATCATATTGGCAGTGTTGACGTAAACTTTCCATATAACGACCCCATGAAAAATTACAAATAGCATAAAAATCATCTTGAGTATCCCAACCTTCGTGAGTGAAACGCAAGCGTATTTTATCATCATTTTCATCAAGTAAAAAAGTAAGTTTATGTCCTACCCAACCATGAGCACTTTCAATACATTCCCAAGTAACTTTTTGATCAGGAATGAGTTCTACTATTTTCATAGTAGGCCCCTGTATAGTCCCAAAATTGAAAGAAACTGTATTATCAACAAGAGAAGGATTACCGTTTGTCTCTACAGTCCACCAACTAGATAAGCCCTCAAGAGTAGTGAGTGCTTTATAAACATACGTTTTTGAGGTATCTATATGAAAAAGGTGTTTTATGGTATAAGTCATAATATCGTTTTTATAATGATATGACGTTTGTGTTTGAGAAATTTGGACAAACAACTATAACTTTTTTTAAAAATACTAAATATTGGATGTTTAAAATTGAATATAAAAGAATGACTGAAGCATAAAAAAAGCTTAAAACAATAAAGAATGAATAGTAAATTGAGATTAAAAATTATATTTGACACCTTATAAAATCAAGTGAGAATTATTGATGTTAGAGATTATAGTTTCCTTATTGTATTTCACTAATAAAATTTTTCTAAGTATAGAAAAACGTACAGGATGGATTATTGGGGCATTAGCTTCGGCTACTGCTATGCTTTATTTTATCTCCATTAAAGTATATTTATTATTAATACTAGAAGCAGGTTTTTTTGCATTGATGTTATATGGATTAAAAAACCATAAAGCATCTCAAAAGAATAATATTTTTATTTATGCAATAATGATTCTTACCATGTTAGGAATGCTGTTTACTATGGATGAGGTTCACATATTAGAATTTATAGTGTCTATTGGTTTTATATTAGCAATTCATTCGCTTGCAGTGCATCGATGGAAATTAGGATGGATTATAATGGGAATATCACATGCATTTATGGCTGTATTTGCATATCAAAAAGAACAACACTTTTTTATGACGATGCAGCTTATTTCTATTATTGTAGCTATATATGCTTTGTTAAAGAAAAGAACATCAATACCAATGACTACATAAAACGTTATCAAATTGTTAAATGATACTAAAAAGGTCATTTTACTCCAAAAATGTCAATAAACTACTTAAGGTTAATGTAAAAACGATTATATTTGCGTGCAATTAAATCACTAATTGCAATGACAGCACACGACGCAAAAATCGTTGGAGAGGGACTTACCTACGACGATGTACTTTTAGTACCAGCCTATTCAGAAGTACTTCCTAGAGAAGTAAATATTCAAACTCAATTTACTAGAAACATTAAACTCAATGTACCTGTGATATCTGCAGCTATGGATACAGTTACAGAGAGTAGAATGGCTATAGCAATGGCACAAGAAGGAGGAATAGGAGTGCTGCACAAGAATATGACAATAGAAGAGCAAGCGCTTAAAGTACGTAAAGTAAAACGTGCAGAAAGCGGAATGATTATCGATCCAGTTACGTTGCCTTTAAATTCTACAGTTAGAGATGCTAAGAATAATATGAAAGAATACAGCATAGGTGGTATTCCTATTGTTGATGATGAAGGTAAATTATTAGGTATAGTAACAAACCGTGATTTGCGTTTTGAGAAAAATGATGATCGTCCTATTGCAGAAGTAATGACGAGCGAAAAGCTGGTTACTGTAAGCGAAGGAACCTCATTGGCAGATGCCGAAGAGATTTTACAAGAAAACAAGATAGAAAAATTACCTGTAGTAAATGAAGCTTATGTCTTGGTAGGATTAATCACGTTTAGAGACATTACTAAATTAACTTTAAAACCTATAGCAAACAAAGATGAGTATGGTAGACTACGTGTAGCAGCAGCTGTAGGAGTAACAGGAGATGCTGTAGATCGTGCTGCCGCATTAGTAAATGCAGGTGTTGATGCAATAATTATTGATACAGCTCATGGTCATACTCAAGGAGTGGTAAAAGTATTAAAAGAAGTGAAATCACAATTTCCACAATTAGATGTTGTGGTAGGAAATATAGCAACAGCCGAAGCCGCTAAATATCTTGTCGAAGCTGGAGCAGATGCGGTTAAAGTAGGAATTGGGCCAGGTTCTATCTGTACGACTAGAGTAGTCGCAGGAGTAGGATTCCCTCAATTCTCTGCAGTATTAGAAGTTGCAGCAGCAATAAAAGGAAGCGGAGTACCAGTAATTGCAGATGGAGGTATACGATATACAGGTGATATTCCTAAAGCTATTGCTGCTGGAGCAGATTCTGTAATGTTAGGATCATTACTGGCAGGTACAAAAGAATCTCCAGGAGAAACTATTATTTACGAAGGAAGAAAGTTTAAATCATATAGAGGAATGGGATCTGTAGAAGCTATGAAAAAAGGTTCTAAAGATCGTTATTTCCAAGATGTAGAAGATGACATTAAAAAATTAGTACCAGAAGGTATTGTAGGTCGTGTAGCCTATAAAGGAGAGTTGTATGAAAGTATTCATCAATTTGTAGGGGGATTAAGAGCAGGTATGGGGTACTGTGGAGCTAAGGATATAACTACATTAAAAGAAACTGGGCGTTTTGTTAAAATAACAGCAAGTGGAATAAATGAAAGTCATCCACATGATGTTACAATTACAAAAGAAGCACCTAATTATTCGAGATAAAAAGAAGATTAATAAGTTATAAATAAAGGATGTTGTAGCTTTCAACATCCTTTATTTTTTTATGAATAGCATTGAATTATGAGTAAAGAGAAAATGAAAGCACTGATGTTCTCTGAGTTTGGTAACTCAGATGTTTTAGTATATGGAGATTTACCTAAACCTGATATAAAAGAAGGTGAGGTATTATTAAAAATGGAAGCAATAGGATTAAACTATGCCGATATTTACAGACGTAAAGGGAATTATCATTTAAAAGGAGAACCACCATTTATAGCCGGTTACGAAGGTTCTGGTGTAGTGGTTGAATCTAAAACTAAGAATATTCAAATAGGAGAAAGGATAGCATTTGCAGACGTACCTTATGCTAATGCTGCATATGTTGTTGTACCAGAAACACATGCAATACCTATTCCTGAGCATACAGATTTTACATTAGGAGCTTCGGTTTTATTACAAGGATTGACAGCACAATATTTGGCAGAAGATAGTCATAAGGTCAAAGCAGGAGAAGTGGTTTTAATTCATGCAGCATCTGGTGGAGTAGGACAAATCTTAACCCAAATATGTAAAGCAAAAGGAGCAATAGTTATAGGATTAACAAGAAATAACTCCAAATTAGAAACAATAAAAGGTTGTAAAGCAGATTATGCTGTTTTATTAGATGATAATTGGAAAGAAAAAGTTCTAGAGATAACACAACAAAGAGGTGTAGATATTGTATATGACAGTGTAGGTAGTACTTTGATGGATAGTTTTGAAGTAACCAAAGAAAGAGGTCATGTAGTATTTTATGGAATGAGCGGAGGAGATCCTGTTCATGTAGATCCTAGAATGTTAATGGATACAAGTAAAACATTAACTGGAGGAGATTTATGGAGTTATCTAACTTCGAAAGAAGAAAGAAGGACAAGAGCACAACGACTTTTTGATTGGATAGCAGAAGGAAAAGTGAAAATAAAAACACCAGTTCAATTTAAATTAGAAGAAGGTAAAAAAGCACACGATTTCTTAGAGAGCGGTAAAAGTTCGAGTAAAGTATTATTAATTCCGTAATGGTGATAATATCAAAAAGAGAGCAGTTCTTGTATTAAATAGAAAGATATAGTAGCTACAGCCATTTTTTTGAGCTTTTTCATCCTTTTTTAAAAACCTATTTTCAAAGAACCTTCTTCCTTCTAAATCTACATATTTGGCACATTTTGACTTAGAAGGTTTTTAAGTTTATTTTCAGGTTTACTTCAATTTCTTATGCACTCCTCTGTTTTTCGTATCTTTGTTTATGTAATTCGCAAATACTATGGGAACATTAGACTTGAGAAATAAACTAATTGACATCATTAACTCCTCTGACGAACGTTTTTTACGTATGGTTAATGCGCTACATAAAAGTTACTACGAGAAGCAAGAAGGTGATTTTTTTACAGAATCTCCTTCTGAAATTCAAGAAATACTTTTGGAGAGCAGAGCTCAAGCTCAAATGGGAAATGTTCGTTCTCACAAAGAAGTTATGGCAGAGTTTAGGCAAAAGTATAATATATCTAATCCTACTTAATGAAAGTAGTTTGGACACCTAACGCTGAATTATCTTACGCAAAAGAACTCGAAAACATTAACGAAAATTGGTCTATTAATGAAGTTATAGAGTTTATGGATTTAGTTGATGATTTTGTTAAAAATCTCGAAAATGGACTTATCCAAGGAAACATATCAACAAAAAATAACATGAGATCTTTTGTTATCTCTAGACAAACTACTTTATATTTTGATGTTCATGAAGATCTTAAAATTATAGAACTTTTACTTTTCTGGAATAACAAGGAAAATCCTAAGAAATTAAAGAAGTTTTTAAAGATCTAAATAAGACATTAAAATAAAAAAGAAATCCTTCAGAAGGTTTCTTTATAAGGCAGTATCTCATAAACTGTGTAAGTTTTAAATAAAATTCAACCCCGTCTCCACCATGACTATCATCAATCGATGTTAATTGACCTTTTGATGAATATTCTTCAAAAACTAACTGATAACATAACTCCTCAAAACTTTTATTTTGATTACTCATGTATGGTTTTAGCTTCTCTCAGTTAATTAAACTTTCCATTTTTAAATTTTAACATAAAAAAGCCCGAAAATGTTAACATTGTAAAAGCATTTTTAATTCTTTTACCCAATCAGATGCAAATTTTCTATCATGTAATGGAGGGTTTCTAGGTTTTCATGTAGGTATCGTTCTGTTGAGGAGATATAGCGATGTCCTATCATATACATCACTTCTCGGATGTTGTAGTACGAGAGCAAAGAATATTAATTTTTTTTTACCTTTTTGTTTTGCCTCGTTTTGAGATAAAATAATATGTTTTTGATTAAGAAAATACCACTTGTAAGAAAGATTTCAAATTATTGAATTATATTAGAACATAATCATAAAAGAAATCAAAATAAAATATGTATCGACACATAGAAGAATCACAAACTTTATTAATCAATACACAATCACAAGTTTTAGAAGCTCAAAAAAAAGAAATCATCAAGTTTGGATTTGGGCAATCCCCTTTTTTACCACCAGAATTTGTTATAGATAGTTTAACTAAAGCTACATATCATAAAGAATATTCATCTGTACAAGGTGATGCACAATTAAGAGAAAACATTTCAAAGTTTCATGAGAAACATAATGGATTAGTAATTAAACCAGAGAATATATTAATAGCTCCAGGATCTAAAATATTACTTTTTTCGATTTTAATGGCTTTTGAAAAAGCAGATGTTTTGATACCAGCTCCAGCCTGGGTTTCTTATGAACCTCAAACAAAATTAGCAGGACATAACAGTATACATTTAGCAACAAAATATGAAGAAAGATGGAGAGTAACATCAGCTACTATAAGAGAAGCTACTAAGAGAAAAGAACATAAAACTACCATAATGATTCTCAATTACCCAGGGAATCCAGATGGACTTACATATACAGAACAAGAGTTAATAGAGATCGCTAAGGTTGCAAGAGAAATGGATATTTTAGTCATATCAGACGAGATATATGGTTTATTAACCTATAGCGGTGATCATCATTCTTTTGCAAAATATTATCCAGAAAAAACAATCACAACAACAGGGCTTTCAAAATGGTGTGGAGCAGGTGGTTGGCGTTTAGGAGTGGCCATGCTGTATGATACAGTAGCTCCTGAGTTTAAAAAAGCATTGATAGGGATTGCTTCAGAGACGTATTCATGTGCACCAACTCCGGTTCAAATAGCAGCAAGAACGGCATATAAAGATTTTGAATTGATAAAATCGTATTTAACATATCAAAACGAGATATTATATAAGATAGGGATATTTTGTACAGAAAAATTAAATGCTTCTAATATAAAAGTACATGAACCACAGGGAGGATTTTACATTTTTCCTGATTTCTCTACACATAAAGAAGCCTTAGCTAAAAAAGGAATACTAACATCTATACAGTTGTGTGAGCAACTATTAAAAGATACAGGTGTTGCTATATTACCAGCCACTGCATTTGGTTTTGAAGAAAAATATCTTGCAGCTAGATTAGCTTTTGTAGATTTTGAAACTCCAGGAATAGGAAAAGAATTTGACCTAAATAGAGATTGTCCAAAAGTTGTATCAGGAATACAGAAAATATGTGACTGGATTACAGCGATGTGATGAATTTCACTTTTAGTATATTAGAAAAATGAAACCAGAAGAAAATTATTTATCAATTAATAAAGCCTCGTGGAATAATAAAGTCGATGCACATTTAACATCTACATTTTATGATGTAGAAGGTTTTTTAAAAGGAAAAACATCTCTTAATAGTATTGAACTTGAGTTATTGGGTGATATAAAAGATAAAAAAATACTGCATTTGCAATGTCATTTTGGTCAAGATACTATTTCGCTAGCACGAATGGGAGCAGAAGTGACAGGAGTAGATTTATCTGATAAAGCTATTGCTACCGCAAAAGAATTAGTACAAAAAACTAAAACCGAAGCAAAATTTATATGTTGTGATATCTATGATTTGCCGCAATATCTAGAAGAAAGTTTTGATATTGTTTATACCAGTTACGGTACGATAGGATGGTTACCCAATCTAGATAAATGGGCACAAATAATAAGTGAATATTTAAAGCCTAACGGGAAATTTGTTTTTGTAGAATTCCATCCTGTGGTGTGGATGTTTGATGATGATTTTAAATCTATTGCATATAATTATTTTAATGTAGAAGCTATAGTAGAAACAGAACAAGGAACCTATGCAGATAAAGAAGCAGCTATAACGCAAGAATATGTAATGTGGAATCATGGCTTGAGCGAAGTTATAAATGCGTTAATTGAAAATGGTTTACAAATAAAACTTATGAATGAATATGATTATTCACCATATGACTGTTTTGATAATACAGTTGAGTTTGAAACTGGTAAATATAGAATAGCGCATTTAGGAAATAAAATTCCGATGGTATATGCTATTGAGGCTTTAAAAAATGGAATATAAATTTAGTATCAAAATAACATTATTGTGAAAATCTACTATATAAGTTTCTTCTTAGGATTATTACTCTTGATAAGGTGTCAAGGTTCGTATAAAGAGCTTAACCAAGAAGAGCTTGAAGGAGCATGGTTAATTGCTGGAGTAGAAATGGATATAGATTTTTATAAACCTTCTGCTCTAATTTTAAGATTTAAGAAAGACAGCGTTTATTATGAAAGTATGAAAGGAGATATTTTAAAAAAAAGTAGACTTCTTTTCCAAAAAGATGCTGTAGTAATTGATTCTTTTAAGTATGATAAACGTAAAGTGAAACTTAATGAAAATCAGCTAGACTTTATACAGTTTAAAGCACATCGTATAGTAGAAACAAAACCACTAGATACAATTAAACTTAGAGAGGTTTTACTTAACAATGATTGGAAAGATAATGAAGGTGTTTTTCAATTTACTACTGATAATAAATTTAAATTGTATAATGAAGTAAACGAAAGCTATAAACAATATTGTTATGAGTTTAAATCATATCACCAAGCATATTTTTTAATAAAAAAAGGAAATCAGTTAGCGTGTAATAGAGATTATCAATTTGCAGAACAAATACTTTCGTTTACTGGAGATACTCTGAAAGTATTTAGATTTGAAAACGGAAAATTTACAACACATAGTTATACAGCAAAACCCAAAGAAAGACATATTGCAAAGCGAGAAACATTTCAATTGTGTAATAAGTATATCAATAAAAATAATAGATACGATCGATATTATTATAAAGGAACGAGATTTAAAGGAGGATTATATCATATAAGAAAAATAGTCAAAGAACATTATATCGCTCCAGAGCAAAGCACAGCAACAGGGATTTTTCAAGTACG
Source organism: Aquimarina rhabdastrellae (assembly GCA_947387485.1). Lineage (GTDB taxonomy): Bacteria > Bacteroidota > Bacteroidia > Flavobacteriales > Flavobacteriaceae > Aquimarina. The sequence goes on along the minus strand of CANDNT010000013.1, from coordinate 22,782 downwards.
ATTTGTGGTTAATTGTGAAGGAAAAGCAGGAATGTTTGAAACACAGGCATTTGATTATGATTATAACTTAATTGATTTTGATGCAGAGATAAGCAAGCAATTGCTTACAATTGTAAAAGGATTACAAGATTGGATTCCTGGGAAAAATCAACAAACACAATTACCTATTGATACCTATATCTATATAAATTTTAGAATAAAAGATGGAAAGATTATACGTATATCTCCTTAATGTATTTGTAATAAGTATCTTGATTTCGTGTAAAGAACAACCTAAAGATTTTAGTAAGCTTACTGCTAAAGAAAAAGAGAAGTTAACAAATCATTATGCGATAGAAAGAGGAATGTCTTTACAAGGATCACTTAAAGAGCAAAAATATGCAGATTCTTTAATTCTGTTACATCCAGAAGTAGCAAAATATTATCATGGAAAATCAATAGGATTAAGTAAAATAGGAGATTATCACAAAGCATTTCCGTTATTAGAAAAAGCCTTAGCGTTAAATCCAGATGAGACCTTATATTATCTATCATGGCTAATGACCGATTTATATAAGGATTATGATCGAGCCTTAAAATACTTAGAACAATATGATACGATGACCCCTGATAAAGCAGATTATGCTTGGGGAAATAATGTCAACTTTTTAAAAGGAGAAATATTACAAGCAACAGAAAAGCATCATGAAGCTATAGTAGAATTTAGCAAAGCTATAACAGAAGAAGGAATTGCTTATGTAGATGTATATGCAATTGTGTATAGAGGTATTAGTTATGCTGCTATAGGAGAATATAAAAAGGCTATAGCAGATTATGACCAATCATTAAAACTATATGATAAAGGTTCGATGGCATATTATTACAAAGGATTATCGCTATGGGGATTAGGAGAAAAAGAAAAAGCTATAGTATGTATAGAAGAAGCTAGAAAACTTATTTTGCAAGGATATAAAAAGAAAGATCCTTATAAAGAAGCTTATAATGAGATTTATTTAATGCAAGTAGAAGATAAGTTAGAAGAATTAAAAGAGATCAATCCTAAAAGTTGAGTGCGAATTATATTTATTGATATCGAATAATGATTGTTGATTTTTGTACTCAAAAACTAACAAACTAAAACCTCTTAACGTTTTTCATTTTGGATTATGATGTCGTTAAAAACAACAATTATTAAATATATAGAAAATACATAATAACTATAGTATACGTAGCGGTAAGCATAAAAAAAAAGCTGTTTTGATATCAAAACAGCTTTTTTAATTAAATCGATAAAGATTTATTTTTTTTCTAATTTGATACCTAATTTAGTAAGTACTGCTTCTGTAAGATCAAACTTAGGGTCAATATATGCTAGGTTATTTCCGATAGTAAATACTTGAGAATACCCTTGAGCTTTGGCAATTTCATTTAAAGCCGCACCAATTTTTTGATATAAAGGGCGTAATAATTCTTCTTGTTTTAATTGTACAAGACCAGCACCGTTTTGTCTAAACTTAGCAATATCGCTCTCTGCTGTTAAAATTTCTTGTTGTTTTGTTTTTTTATCAGCATCATTTAGCGTAGCTTCTTTAGCTTGGTACTCTTTTATTAGCGCTTGATATGCATCAACTTTAGCTTTAAGATCGGCCTCAAGTGTAGTGTTATATGCTTTTAAATCTTCTTGAACTTTTGCTAACTCAGGCATTTTTGATAATACAAAGTCAGTATCAAATGTTCCTGTTTTAGTTTGAGCAAAAGAAAGAATACTAATGCATACAAACGCGATAGATAATACAATTTTTTTCATGAATGTAAAATTAAATGGAAGGTACGTTTTATAAAACTACCTTAGTGATTCGTATTTTATGTTTGTATAACGAAAATAAATTTCGAACGTTGCAAATATAGAATATCCATTACAATATCTATACCATAGCTTTAAAAGTTATTCTTGGTAGAGTTGTCCGCGATGCGGTTTCAAAGCATCTCTTATAGGTTTCATAGTTTCTTCGGTAACTACCATATACGCAATGCTATGCATGTCATTAAGTACTTGATGACCGGTAATGTCTAAGGTTATTTTTTCTGCAACTATAAACTCTTTAAGGTGAATGACATGATGTATGGCAGTTTTTTCTGCAGCAGGACCTCTAAAATCCCAAATCAACTTAATCTTTCTTCCCATAATGATTATTTAAAAGAGTTTCAAAACTATAAAAAGAAATTAAAGTGAAAACAATACTAATAAAGAAGATTCAAAAAAATGTATAAGATTTAGCAAGATGCATTAGTGTCTTGAACACTAATACCATCTTCTATATAAGTTTTAAAAGCGCTCATATAAGCATAGGATTGTTTTTTAAAAGCATTGGGAAATAAGAATCCAATAATTTTCATAAAACCACCAAATTTGAATTCATTTTTAGCAATCCATTTGGTATGACCATTAGGGAGTACTTTAAAGAAGTTCTGCTGTATATTATAAACATTTTTTGTGTCGAAAGTAAAGTGAATTTCGTCTGGCAAATTTTCGTGAGTAATCGTCTCAACCATATCCACAACACGTTTACCCATTTTGTATTGTAAAGTACTAACAGCACCAGTTTTTCCTTTATTGCCAGAGATATGAGTGATACTAATGAAACCTTTCTGCCAATGTTTCATTGTGTTTTCGTCTTCAAATTTTTGTAAAACTTGATCTCTAGAAAGTTCAAGTTCGATTGCATGAGTATATTTCATGAGATAAATTATTTGAATACAATAAGCCCTTAAATGATACTATTAAAGATACTAAATAAAATGCAGGGGAAGAAAAAAGTATATAAAGAAATGGTTTTATATACGAACTATAGTCCAAGTTTCGTTGATATAAGCACTTGCGAAAAGTGTTAATATTATTATTTTTGTCCAAATACACAGATATCATCAACATAACTATGGGTAAGAGATTTTTTATAGCAATTTTAATGTGCACTGTAATGCTTCAGGCACAACAAAAAGATAAAGTATTACTAACAATAGCTGATAGACCAGTATACACATCAGAATTTAAGCGTGTATATTTAAAAAATATAGATTTAGTCAAAGATGACACCCAAAAAGACATAGATGAATACCTAGACTTGTTTATCAATTATAAATTAAAATTGCAAGAAGCGATAGCAGTAGGTTTGGATCAAAAAGAAAGCCATAAAAATGAATTAGCTGGATATAAAAAGCAATTGGCAGCAAATTATTTAACAGATACTCAAGCTACAGAAGCTTTGATTAAAGAGGCTTATGATCGTTCTCAAGCACGAGTAAATGCAAGTCATATATTAATAAAAGTAAATAAAAATGCTGCTCCAGAGGATACCTTAAAAGCGTATCAAAAAATCATAGATCTTAGAACCAAGATTATTAATGGAGCAAATTTTAAAACAATAGCAAAGCAATTTAGCGAAGACCCATCAGCAAAGAGAAATAACGGAGATTTGGGTTGGTTTTCGGCTTTTAGAATGGTATACCCATTTGAAGATGCAGCGTTTAAAACTGCTGTAGGTGAAGTGACAATGCCATTTAGAACTCAGTTTGGATATCATATTTTAAAAGTTAATGCCAAAGAAAAACTTGAAGGAGAAGTAACTGTAGCTCATATCATGGTATCAAAAAATGATAAGAGAACCTTTAAGGAAGCAGAAGATAAGATTAAAGAAATAGAAACACAGTTAGCTCAAGGAGCATCTTTTGAAGCTCTAGCAAAACAATTTAGTGATGATCGTAATACTGCTGTAAATGGAGGAAAAATTAATCGATTTGGAAAAGGAGCTTTAAACTCGGTTGATTTTGAGAAAGCAGCTTTTTCGCTTAAAGCGAAAGGAGAAGTATCAAAGCCAATAAGAACTACCTATGGATGGCATATCATAAAACTATTAGAAAAACATCCATTACCATCTTTTGAAAGTCAGAAAAGCGAATTGGCAAAAAAAGTAAAAAGAGATAGTAGATCACAATTAGTAACAACATCGTTTATTAATGGTTTAAAAAAGAAATACCAGATAGTATCTAATACTGAGGCAATCAAAGAGTTTAAAGAAAAAACACCAGAAACATTGTTGTCAGGTAAAAAAGAAATGTCAAAAGAATTACTAGTTGAAAAGGAATTTTTAAGAATTGATAAAAAACAATATACCTATAAAGATTTTGCAACATTCCTTCAGGACAGAAGTCTTAGAAGAAACAGGTTTAAAGATATTAATACTTTAGTAGCAGAAACATTTAAAATATTTGAAAGAAATAAAATACTTGAGTATTATGAAGCGCATCTAGAAGATGATAACGAAGAATTTGCTCAAGTTTACAATGAATATAGAGATGGGTTATTGCTGTTTGATTTAATGGAAACTCAGATATGGAATAAAGCAAAAGAAGACTCTTTAGGATTAAAACAATATTTTGAATCTCATAAAACCAATTATAAAGAAAAAGAGAGTTATGAGATCATCAAAGTTTCATCTACAGATAGAGTGGCTATTCAAGAAGTAAAAACATTACTGAGTGAAGGGAAAAATATAGAAGAAATAAAAACAGCTATTAATAAAGAAAACGCTAATAAAATAATAGTAACCTCAGAGAAGATTAGTAAAGATAATGCAATCTTACCAGAGGGTTTTAAAGGAGAAAAGGGAATAGTTGAATTAATAGAAGATAACAGTTATTATACACTGATTAAAATAGAAGAAGTATATAAATCGAGAAACAAAACACTTGATGAGGTTAAAGGAAAAGTTTTAAATGATTATCAAGTGAAGATAGAAGAGAACTGGTTAAAAGGATTACATAAAAAATATCCAGTGACCATTCATAAGCGAGTGTTAAAAAAGATAAAGAAAGAGTTACAAGGCTAAATGCACAAAAGATTCATTATATATATAGTAGTAATATGTTTGGGGATTTGGGGATGTAATACATTTTCAGAAAAGGAATCACGAGAAGTGGTGGCCAGAGTAAATACATCGTATTTATATAAGGATGAAATAGTAAAAAAAATACCTAAAAACGTCACTAAAGAAGACAGTATTACGCTAGTACAAAATTATATTAATAGGTGGGCAACAAAGCAGTTATTTCTAGATAGAGCAAAATTGAATTTGAGTCAGGACGAGATGGATCAATACGATAATTTAGTCAAAGACTATAAAAACACCTTATATACCAATGGATATAAAAATGCAGTAATCTCAAAGGCAATAAGTAAAAAGGTTTCGCCAGAAGAGTTGCTAGCATACTATATTGCACAACGAGAGAATTTTAAACTTAAAGATACTATAGTACAGTTAAGATATGTACAATTACCCACAGATCATGTAAATGTGGATAGTGTAAAAGAGCAATTAGAGCGATTTAATGAAGAAGATAAAATGCAATTGTCAGAAAATAAGTTGCAATACATTAGCCACACATTAGCAGATTCGTTATGGGTAAAATGGGATCAAATGGTAACTAAGATTCCTAAACTAAAAACCTTTAAGAAACGAGAAATATTAAAAAAACAAAAAACAATACAAATAGATGACACCTTAGGTGTATATTTGGTCAAAATTAATAAAGTTCTTTATCGTAACGATATAGCGCCTTTAGAGTACATAAAACCTACTATAGAGGAGATTATAATCAATAAACGAAAGCAAGAATTAGTAAGAAAATTAGAAAAGGATATAACAAAAGATGCAATTAAAAACAAACAATTTGAAATCTATAACTAAATATAAAATATGTAGTTTGATCGTATTATTGTGTTCAATAATACCAATGACAGCACAAGAATCACCAGCTATAGAAGATGTAAATGAAAAAGCAGTTGCAACTCAAGATTCCATTACACCACAAGAACCAGTAGTTCAAGAAGTAAAACCTTTTGAGCGAAAAAAAATAGACGGAGTAGCGGCAGTAATAGGAGAACACGTTTTGTTAGACAGTGATATAGATATCGCTTATGAGCAATTAAAGAGCGAAGGAGTTTCTGTAGAAAGTGTATCAAGATGTCAATTAGCAGGAAGTCTTTTTGAAAATAAATTATATGCGCACCATGCCGTTCAAGATAGTATCATTATAGCAGATGCCGAAATTGATGCAAGAGTAGATCAGCAAATCTCTGTAATGACACAACAATTAGGAACAACAGAAAAAGTTTTAAAATTCTACAAAAAAGATAATATGGTAGAATTTAGAAGAGAACTTTTTGATATCAATAAATCAAATGTATTATCTGATAGAATGCGTTCTAAAATTGTAGAAAGTGTAGAAATTACACCAGAAGAAGTACGTCAATATTTTGATAATATTCCTAAAGATTCATTACCACAATTCGGAACAGAATTAGAGTTAGCTCAAATTGTAATAGAACCAGAAGTTCCAGAAGAAAATGTACAAGAAGTATTAGATAGATTGAATCAATACAGAACAGATGTACTAGAAAACGGAAGTAGTTTTGCTACAAAGGCAGTATTGTATACTCAAGATTATGGATCAAGACCTAATGGAGGGAAATATACTTTAAAACGTACAGATCCCTTTGTAAAAGAATTTAAAGATGCAGCATTTAGTCTACAAGAAGGAGAAATAAGTGAGCCTTTTAAAACTACTTTTGGATATCACATCTTAATGGTAGAAAAGATTAGAGGACAAGAAGTAGATGTAAGACATATCTTATTAAAGCCAGAACCTACAACAAAAAGTATAGGAGAAGCAAAGAAAATGATTGACTCGATTAGAGCAAGAATAGTTGCAAACGAATTAGATTTTAAAGAAGCAGCTAGAGAGTTTAGTGACGAAAAAGAAACTAAAGAAGATGGAGGTCAATTAATTAACCCTACAACAGGAGATACACGTTTTGAACTTACCAAAATAGACCCTATATTGTATGATCAAGTATCAAAGTTGAAAAAAGGTGAAGTGTCATTAGTGATCACTGATGAAGATCGTCAAGGACAGCAAAAGTTTAAAATCATTACTGTTTTAGATCGTCATGATGAGCATATAGCAGATTACGTTAAAGATTATACTAAGATTCAAGAATTAGCATTGCGTAAGAAGCAGATTGATGCCATAACAAAATGGCAAGAAGAAAAAATTAATGAAACATATATCAAAGTCAACGGAGAATACAGAAATTGCGATTACAATGGAAATTGGTTAAAAAAAGAAAAATAAAAATATGTCAGACGTTGCAGCAGTAGAAAATCTGGTAAGTAAACATCAAAAACTTAAAAAAGAAATAGCAAAAATCATTATTGGTCAAGAAGCAGTTGTAGATCAAATTTTATTATCTATATTTTCTGGAGGACATGCCTTATTAGTAGGAGTTCCTGGATTAGCCAAGACCTTAATGGTAAATACAATTTCTAAAGCATTAGGTTTAAACTTTAAAAGAATTCAATTTACACCAGACTTAATGCCTAGTGATATATTAGGAAGTGAAATACTGGATGAAACGAGACATTTTAAATTTATAAAAGGGCCTGTATTTTCAAATATCATTTTGGCAGATGAGATTAACCGTACACCACCTAAAACTCAAGCGGCTTTGCTTGAAGCAATGCAAGAACGTTCGGTTACTGTAGCAGGGAATCACTATAAATTAGATTTACCATATTTTGTATTAGCAACACAAAACCCTATTGAGCAAGAAGGAACGTATCCTTTACCAGAAGCACAATTAGACCGTTTTATGTTCTCTATAGAGTTAAAATACCCTACTTTTAAAGAAGAAGTAGAAGTAGTAAAAAGCACAACAGGAGATAAAACAGAAGAGGTTAATCCATTATTTACAGGAGAAGAAATTATAGCATTTCAGCAATTGATAAGAAGAATCCCTGTAGCAGATAATGTGATTGAATATGCTGTAGGTTTAGTAGGAAAAACAAGACCAAAAGAAGATACAGCAGGAGAACAAGTAAAGAAATATATAGATTGGGGAGCTGGGCCTAGAGCTTCGCAAAATTTAATTTTAGCAGCCAAAGCACATGCAGCAATTAAAGGCAAATTTTCTCCAGATATAGAAGATGTTCAAGCGGTAAGTATAGGAATATTAAGACATAGAATGATTAAAAACTATAAAGCCGAAGCAGAAGGAATAAGTATAGAAGATATAATAAAAAGCTTATTCTAGATAAAAGAAATACAAGAAATAAAAAAAGCTCCAACTTAATTAAGTTGGAGCTTTTTTTATTTCTTAATTAGATTATGACCTTTAAAAATATACTTTTTTTAAAAACAGATTAAACCTTTTTAAAAAAGAATAGTCTTAGAAAAGAACGTTCATAATAACAAGACAAGATAAAAACAGAAAAAAATATAATATGAAGAATACAATGAAAAAAATAATAGTGATGGTTGTAATGGTCTTAATAAGTACAACCTATGCAACAGCGCAAAAAGGAAAAGCATATCACAAACGCAAAGTACATAAAGAATTTTATCAAAGTTTAAACGAAGATCAGCAAGCAGTACTTAAAGAGAATAGAGAATTTAGAAAAGAGCATAGAAAAGCATTTAAAGCAACTTTGAGTGTTGAGCAAAAAGCAATCATGAAGAATGAAGACCTTTCAAGAACAGGAAAGAAAAAAGCATTAAAAGCTTCGTATACTTCAGAGCAGAAGGCTATGGTTGATGCGCATAAAAAAGAAATGAAAGCTAGATCAGAAAAATTCGAAAGTACATTAACAGAAGAACAATTAAAACAGTATAAGAAGATTAAAGAGCATAAACAATACTCAAAAAGAAAGCATAAGAAAAATAAAGAATAATAGTGTGTTGGGGAATCATTATTGAAGGTGGAATCAAGCGATTGGTTCCACTTTTTTTATAAAAAATGTTAAAATTTGAATGGATTTTTAGGAAAATGATAATGAAGAAGGTAAAGAGAGACGAATGAATTTTATCAAAATGATATTTTAGGATAGGTTAAAATGCATTATTCAAAAAATAAGGAGGGTGTTTTTTTCAATGAAATAAAAAAATGTAGACTCATTACAAACTAGCTACACATTTAATATAATAGTCAAAAATTCGTATTTTCGCAAAACTTTCAATACTAAAAAAAATAGTTTATGGCATTTGATATCGATATGATAAAAAAGGTCTATAGTCAGATGAAAGAACGTGTTGATGTAGCACGTGAAATCACTGGAAGACCTTTAACATTAGCAGAAAAGATTTTATACGCTCATTTGTGGGAAGGTAAAGCCGACAAAGCATTCAAAAGAGGAAAAGATTATGTAGATTTTGCACCAGACCGTATCGCATGTCAGGACGCCACAGCACAAATGGCTTTATTGCAATTTATGCAAGCTGGAAAAAATAAAGTAGCAGTACCAACAACAGTACACTGTGATCACTTAATTCAAGCAAAAGTAGGTGCAGATAAAGATTTACAATCAGCATTAAATACAAGTAACGAAGTATTTAATTTCTTAGAATCTGTATCTAATAAATACGGAATCGGATTCTGGAAACCAGGAGCAGGAATTATTCACCAGGTTGTATTAGAAAACTATGCTTTCCCAGGAGGGATGATGATTGGTACTGATTCTCATACAGTAAATGCAGGAGGATTAGGAATGGTAGCTGTAGGAGTAGGTGGAGCAGATGCTGTTGATGTAATGGCTGGAATGCCGTGGGAGCTTAAATTCCCTAAATTAATAGGAGTTAAGCTTACAGGAAAATTATCTGGATGGACAGCACCTAAAGATGTTATTCTTAAAGTAGCTGGAATCGTTTCTGCAAAAGGAGGAACAGGAGCTATCGTAGAATATTTTGGACCAGGAGCTACTTCTATGTCATGTACAGGTAAAGGAACTATCTGTAACATGGGAGCAGAAATAGGAGCAACAACATCTACTTTTGGATATGATGAGTCTATGGAACGTTATTTACGTGCTACAGGACGTGATGGAGTAGCTGATGCAGCAAACGAAATCAAAGAATACTTAACAGGAGATGATGAAGTATATGCTAATCCAGAGCAATATTTTGATCAAGTAATCGAAATTAACTTATCAGAATTATTACCACACTTAAACGGACCATTTACACCAGATTTAGCTACTCCTGTAGGAACAATGACAGAAAAAGCTAAAGCAAACGATTGGCCATTAAAAGTAGAGTGGGGATTAATTGGATCTTGTACAAACTCTTCTTATGAAGATTTATCTCGTGCAGCTTCAATTGCTCAACAAGCGATAGACAAAGGATTGAAAACAAAAGCAGAATTTGGAATCAACCCTGGGTCTGAGCAAGTACGCTATACAGCAGAAAGAGATGGAATCTTAAATATCTTCGAAAAATTAGATGCAAAAATCTTTACAAATGCTTGTGGACCATGTATTGGTCAATGGGCTAGAGAAGGAGCAGATAAAGAAGAGAAGAACTCTATCATTCACTCATTCAACCGTAACTTTGCTAAGCGTGCAGATGGTAACCCTAATACGCATGCCTTTGTAGCTTCTCCAGAAATGGTAGCAGCTGTAGCAATCTCAGGACGTTTAGACTTTAACCCGTTAACAGATAAGTTAATTAACGAAAACGGAGAAGAAGTAATGCTTGATGAGCCTACAGGATGGGAATTACCATCAAAAGGTTTTGCGGTAGAAGATGCTGGATATATTGCACCAGAAGAAGACGGTTCTGGAGTAGAGGTAAAAGTAGCGTCAGATTCAGAACGTTTAGAATTATTAACTCCGTTTGAGCCATGGAATGGTGAGAACATTACTGGAGCAAAATTATTAATAAAAGCTCATGGAAAATGTACTACCGATCATATCTCTATGGCTGGACCTTGGTTACGTTACCGTGGACATTTAGATAATATTTCTAATAACTGTTTAATTGGTGCTGTAAATGCATATAACATGAAGACTAACTTCGTGAAAAATCAATTAACAGGGGATTATGATGGAGTACCTACAGTACAAAGACAGTACAAAGCAGAGGGAATTCCTACTGTAGTAGTTGGAGATCATAACTATGGAGAAGGATCTTCTCGTGAGCATGCTGCAATGGAGCCTCGTCACTTAGGGGTAAGAGCTGTAATCGTTAAATCTTTTGCACGTATCCATGAAACTAACCTTAAGAAACAAGGGATGTTAGGATTAACATTTGCAAACGAAAATGATTATGACTTAATCCAAGAAGATGATACATTTAACTTTGTAGATCTTAACGAGTTTGCACCAGAAAAGCAATTAACACTAGAAATAGTTCATGCTGATGGTGCTACAGATACAATCAAATTAAACCATACGTATAATGCACCGCAAATCGAATGGTTTAAAGAAGGATCTGCATTAAACTTAATAAAGAAGCAAAATGCTTAATCATAACAATTTGAGATAATACTTATTATTTTAAATAAAAAAATAAAACCTCTTTTGGCTATGCTAAAAGAGGTTTTTGTTATGCAATATAATAGACTAAGAAATAGAGAAACAATTCATTCTATTTTTTAATTTTGCAATAATGATACAACAACAAATTAAAGTTGCGGTAGACGCAGTAGTTTTTGGATATAAAGACAAACAATTGAATGTGTTACTGATTAAAAGAAAAGTAGCACCATTTAAGAATTCATGGGCATTACCAGGAGGATTAGTCTTAGAGCATGAAAGCCTAGAAGAAGCTGTAGTACGAGAATTGCATGAAGAGACTAATGTAAAAGTTAATTATCTAGAGCAGTTATATTCGTTTGGTAAACCAGATAGAGATCCCCGTAATAGAGTAGTCAGTATTACTTATTTTGCTCTGGTTAAACCAGAAAATTACGAGATAAAAGCAGATACTGATGCAGAAGATGTAGCCTGGTTTACTATAGATAGATTACCAGAATTAGCTTTTGACCATTTACATATATTAGAAATTGCCAAAAAGAGATTAAAAAATAAATTAACATATGAGCCTATAGGTTTTGATTTGTTGGCAGATAAATTTTTATTCTCAGATTTAGAAAAACTATATACGACTATATTAGAAAAAAGTATAGATCGACGTAACTTTAGAAAGAAAATATTAAGTTTCAATATACTAAAAGAATTAGAAGAAAAAGTATCAGAAGGAAGAGGTAGACCAGCTAATTTGTTTCAATTTAAAAAGAAAGAGTATTTTAAATTAAAAGAAGAAGGATTTCTTTTTGATATTAAATAAAAATACGTCAATTATAAAACATAAGAGCTATACATAATTTGTATAGCTTTTTTTATGGTTTTAATAATTAATGTAAAAAAGACGCAAAATATTTTGTAGATAGAAATAATCATTATAGTTTTGCGTATAAATAACACAATTATGCAATACCTACATTTAGATTCAGATTTTACGCCATTTAAAACTTCAATAAATTTTGAACATTTTGTTTTTAATGGAGGAGAACCGCATATCAAAATTTTAGAAGAAGTATTAAGTGATCATATATGTATTACACATAGAATACAATCATTTAATGATGTAGGATTAATTTTAATAGCTACAGATGCTTTGCAAAGAATGGGAGTAAAGAAAATTGAGTTATTCATTCCATATTTTCCAGCAGCTAGACAAGATAGGATAATGACTAAAGGAGAAGCATTAAGTGTTAAAGTATATGCAGATATAATAAATGCACAAGGATATGATTGTGTAACGATTTTTGATCCGCATAGCGAAGTAACTCCTGCTTTATTAAATAATGTAAAAGTTATAGACAATCATGAGTTTGTAAAACAAGCAATAAAGCAACTTGATGGAAACCGAGTTTTGATTTCACCAGATGGTGGAGCTTTAAAAAAGATATACAAAGTAGCTCAGAGTATCGGCGAAATAGAAGTAATAGAATGCTCTAAACAAAGAGATGTAAAAACAGGTGAATTGTCAGGGTTTAAAGTATATGAAGATAGCCTAGAAGGAAAACATTGTGTAATTGTAGATGATATCTGTGATGGAGGAGGAACTTTTTTGGGATTAGCAAAAGAATTAAAAAAGAAAGGAGCAAAAGAGATTAGTTTAATTGTTAGTCACGGAATTTTTAGTAGAGGATATGAAGCATTGAGTGAACATTTTGGCCATATCATCACAACAAATTCCTTTAGGGATATAGAAGACCAAAAAATACAACAAATCAAATTATAAAAACGAACAGTTATGTTAGAAAAAGTAAAAAGTGGAATTTTAGGCTTGATTGTAGGAGATGCATTAGGTGTACCTGTTGAGTTTAAGTATAGAACCGAATTAGATAAAAATCCGATTACTGATATGATTGGATTTGGAACACATAATCAACCTCCAGGAACATGGTCAGATGATAGTTCGATGACTTTATGTACAATGGATAGTTTATGTAAAGGATTTAATTTACTAGATATAGCTGAAAAATTTAAGGATTGGTATGATAAAGGACTATGGACACCAAGAGGACATGTTTTTGATATAGGAATAACCACAAGAAAATCTATTGAGTTACTAAAACAAGGAGAAAGCCCAGAGGTCACGGGTGGTTTTGATGAATATTCTAATGGAAATGGATCACTAATGAGAATTTTACCATTAGCATATTATTTATACAAAGAAGATGATATTGATAAAAGATATACGATAATAAAAGAAGTATCAACTATAACTCATGCACATTTTAGAGCTGTTTTTGCTTGTTTTATATATGTTGAATATGCTAGACTTTTGATTACTGGTTTTGATAAGTTTGAGGTATTAGATAAAATTAAAATGCTGATGATAGAGTATGCTTATAATCAAGGTTTTAATCCTGAAGAAATTACATTATTTAGTAAAGTTTTAAAAAGTAATATTCAGGGTTTTAAAAGAGAAGATATAAAAAGTAGTGGTTATGTACTTGATACTTTAGAAGCTTCATTATGGTGTTTTTTAACATCAAACAGTTATGAAGAAACAGTGTTAAAAGCAGCTAATTTAGGAGATGATACTGATACTATAGCTGCAATTGCCGGAGGATTAGCTGGATTATATTATGGAAATGATCAGATTCCAGAAAAATGGAAATCTCAATTGTTGAGAAATGAAGATATAGAACAGTTGATAGAGCGGTTTTCAAAAAGTTTAGAACATAAAAAATGAAATATACTTTAGATAAGATACAAAATCAATTTCAAGAAGATAAAAAATTAAAATACCTCTTTTTTTGGGGACATACTCCCAAAGTAAAAGGAATAATAGATAAAAGTTGTTTTAGTCAATGGTATCCAGCAAAATTTGAAATCAAAGGTGTAATTTATAAAACAGCAGAACATTATATGATGGCAAAGAAAGCAGAATTATTCAATGACCTTAAGATTACTAAGGAAGTCATTAATAGTGAACATCCCAATGAAGCTAAAAAATTAGGACGAAAGGTTAAAAACTTTGATACTGCAATTTGGGATAAACATAAATATGAGATTGTAAAAGAAGCCAATAAATACAAGTTTTCCCAAAATACAGCATTGAAAATATTTTTAAAGCAAACAAAAGATAGAATTTTAGTAGAGGCAAGTCCTATGGATGCTATATGGGGAATAGGAATAGCGCAAGATCATAAAGATGCAATCAATCCATTACAATGGAGAGGAGAGAATTTATTAGGATTTGCATTAATGGAAGTGAGAGATGAGATAACATAAAAAATAATGAAGATTCAATTAAAAAACTACAAAGAACAGGAAAAAGTATGGCCATCAAGTGGACATCATATTATGGCGCAATATGATGAAGAAAAAATTATAGTATATCAATCTTATAGAAAAGAAATAGGGGGTTTTGCAGTAATAAATCAATATTTTGGAGGAGCATTTAGTTTAGATCGAATGACATGGGTCAAACCTAATTTTTTATGGATGATGTATCGAAATAGTTGGGGAACCAAACATGGACAAGAAGTGGTTTTAGCTATTCATTTAAATAAAAAAGCTTTTTTAAAATACTTAAAACATGCGGTATATTCATCATATAAGGCATCTCTATATGATAGTAGAGAAAATTGGCAGAAAGCAATAAAAGAATCAGATGTAAGATTACAATGGGATCCAGATCATAATCCATATGGAGATAAATTAGAGAGAAGAGCGATTCAAATAGGATTACGAAATGAATTTATTAAAAGTTATGCAAAGAAGGATATTATAGAAATAGAAGATATATCTGCCTATGTAGAAGAACAGAGGAAATTTGTGATGAATAATGAGTTGGATAAACTAACATTACCTCACGAAAAACCTTTTTTAATAGAAGATCAAGAACTAAAAACATTTCTACAGATAACATGAAAATAGAACTATTAAAAGGAGATATAACAAAAGTTGCTGTAGATGCTATTGTTAATGCAGCAAATTCTTCATTATTAGGAGGTGGAGGAGTAGATGGTGCAATTCATAGAAGAGGAGGAAAAGCAATATTAGAAGCTTGTCAAAAAATTAGAAATACACAAGGAAAATGTAAAATAGGAGAAGCTGTAATTACTACAGCAGGAAACTTAGATGCGAATTATGTAATTCATACTGTAGGACCTATTTATAATGGAGGAGAGAAAGAACGTAAAGAAAAAGATTTACTAGCTAATTGCTATACAAACGCGTTACATTTAGCTGTTAAACATAGTGTTAAAACCATAGCGTTTCCTAATATAAGTACGGGGACATATAGATTTCCTAAGGATAAAGCAGCAAAGATAGCTATAGCTACTGTACAAAATTTTGAAAATATAAACGAGATCGAAAAAGTACTATTTGTATGCTTTGACGAAGAAAATTATAATTTATATAAAGAGATTTTAAAAAGTTAAAAAAGTATCAATCAAAAAATGAACAGTATTATATAGACCTGTAGGACTATTTGAATTAGAATTAATACATCAATCCAATTATACAGAATTTCCACCTCGATTAGATTGGCAACCTATTTTTTATCCTGTATTAAACGAAGCTTATGCTATAGAGATAGCTACTAAATGGAATTTAGATGATGCTGGATCAGGTTATTCGGGGTTTGTTACACAGTTTAATATAAATAAAACGTTTATAAAAAAATATAAAGTAGAAAATGTAGGAGGGAAAATTCATGATGAACTATGGATTCCTTCGGAGGAACTTCAGGAATTCAATAATAATATAATTGGAGAGATAAAAATTACCAAAGCATATTTTGGAGAACAATTTAAATATCCAGAAAACAATAGATTAAAACAGTTAATCAATCAAAAACGAAATGAAACACAATCACATTAAAATCAGTAAATTTTTAAGCCTAATACTTAGGCACAAACCACAAACAATAGGAATCCAATTGGATAAAGAAGGATGGACATCAATAGATATATTACTTCAAAAAGCAAATAAACGTTTTCCTGGATTGAATAGAGAAATTTTATATCAAGTTGTAGCACAAAATGATAAAAAAAGATTTAGTTTAAACGAAGATAAAACCTTGATTAGAGCAAGTCAAGGACATTCGGTCAAAGTAGATTTAGGATACCAAGAGCAAAAACCACCTGCGATTTTATATCACGGAACTATAGCAAAATTTCTTCCAGTGATACAAGAACAAGGGTTATTGAAAATGCAAAGGCATCATGTGCATTTAAGCGAAGATATAGAAACAGCTACCAAGGTAGGATCAAGAAGAGGGAAGCCTGTAATATTAACTATAGATGCAAAAAAAATGCATGAATCTGATATTAAATTTTATCGTTCTCAAAATGGTGTTTGGCTTACAGATCATGTACCATCACTGTATATTAAAATTTAATATAGGTTTAAATCATAAAACTCCGAGTAAAAATAAATTGGAATTATTTTAGGAGAAAGAATAAAAGAATGAGAACATTAGTTATAGGCGATATTCATGGGGGATATAAAGCTTTGGATCAGATAATAACACGAGTTCAATTAAACCCTACAGATACTTTAATTTTTTTGGGAGATTATGTTGATGGATGGAGTGAAGCTGCAGAAACTATAACGTATTTAATCGAATTAAACGAAGAGTACAATTGCATTTTTATTAAGGGAAATCATGATGTATGGTGTGGTTCATGGCTAGAGGAAGGAAAGACTAATCCTATTTGGTTAGCTCACGGAGGAGAAGCTACAATAGAAAGCTATATTAAATCAGGCTTAATAACTGCACCAAGTCATAAGCAATTTTTTAAGCAGTTAAAAAATTACTACATAGATCAACAAAATAGATTATTTATACATGCGGGTTTTACTTCTATGCATGGCGTATTACAAGAAGAATATGAATCTAATTATTATTGGGATAGAAGATTATGGGAAACCGCTTTATTAGCTCATAAAGTCGAAGATAATAAACTTGAAGATGACCAAATAAAACCACAACGTTTTAGCCATTATCATGAGATTTTTATTGGTCATACCGCTACAACAAATTATAATACAACAACACCAATTCAAGCCTATAAGCTATGGAATATAGATACAGGTGCAGGTTTTACAGGTAGGCTTACCATTCTTGATGTTGATACAAAAGAGTATTGGCAAAGTGATATTGTAAGAGAGCTTTATCCTCGCGAAAAAGGAAGGAATTAATACTAATCCTAATGTTAAAATTTGATAATAATAAGTGATAATTCTAAAAATAAATTATATTTGCGTATAAATAACGCAAAATAAAATAACATGAATCCATTACTTTTGACAGACGGTTATAAATTAGGACATAAAGAACAATATCCTCAAGGAACAACCAAAGTATATTCAAATTGGACACCGAGAAAAAGTAGAATAAAAGGTATAAATGAAGTGGTATTTTTTGGATTACAATACTTTATAAAAGAATATTTAATAAAACAATTTGATACTGCGTTTTTTCAACAACCTAAAGCTTTAGTAACAACAGAATATAAGCGTTATGTAGATCAATATCTAGGAGTAGATTATGATGTAAAACATATAGAAGATTTACATGATTTAGGATATTTGCCTATTGAGATAAAAGCATTACCAGAAGGTAGTATTGTACCGATTAGAGTTCCTATGTTTACTATAGTAAATACCAAACCAGAGTTTTTTTGGTTGACAAATTATATAGAAACATTGATATCAAATATCATATGGCAATCCTGTACGTCGGCAACAATAGCTTTAGAGTACTTAAAGATATTAAAACAATTTGCTTTAGAAACAGATAAAGACAATATCGATTTTGTACAATGGCAAGGACATGATTTTTCGATGAGAGGAATGTCGGGAACAGAATCAGCTATCCTTAGCGGAATGGGACATGCATTGGCTTTTTCTGGTAGTGATACTTTGATGGTAAGTAAAACACTAGAAGAATATTATAATGCAGATATCTTTAAAGAAGTTGTTATAGGTAGTGTTAATGCTACAGAACATAGCGTTATGTGCGCTGGTAGTAAAGACGATGAAATAGAAACGTTTAAAAGGTTATTAAAAACATATCCTAACGGAATTTTGTCAGTGGTGTCAGATACTTGGGATTTATGGAAAGTACTTACTCAATATTTACCAGAGCTTAAAGAAGAAATTTTAAACAGAGATGGGAAATTGGTAATTCGACCTGATTCTGGTGATCCTGTAGCAATTTTATGTGGGTGTGATCATGAAAATGCTATAATAGCCAAAGGCGTTATAGAACTCCTATGGGATGAGTTTGGAGGATATGTTAATGAACAAGGATATAAAGTATTGAACCCTAAAATAGGAGCAATTTATGGAGATAGTATTACCTTAGAAAGAGCACAACAGATCTGTGAACAATTAAAACAAAAGGGTTTTGCAACGACCAATGTAGTTTTGGGTATAGGTAGTTTTACATATCAATATAATACAAGAGATACTTTTGGATTTGCCATGAAAGCTACATACGTAGAAATTAATGGAGAAGGAAGAGCTATATTTAAAGATCCAATTACTGATGATGGAACAAAAAAATCTGCAAAAGGATTAATACAACTTAAAAGGGAGAATAATAAGATTGTACTTAAAGATGAATGCTCAATAGCAGAAGAAAAAGAGGGGATATTAAAAACTGTCTTCAAGAACGGAAAACTGATAAGAGAAACATCCTTAAAAGAAGTAAGAAATAATATACAAAAAGAAACAACTATATAAGGAGTAAGAATGATTTCAAGTATCTGACAAAAACAATATAAAACCT
This sequence comes from Aquimarina rhabdastrellae, assembly GCA_947387485.1. Classification (GTDB taxonomy): domain Bacteria; phylum Bacteroidota; class Bacteroidia; order Flavobacteriales; family Flavobacteriaceae; genus Aquimarina. The sequence goes on along the minus strand of CANDNT010000013.1, from coordinate 3,648 downwards.
TTATTTTTCGTTTATATAATAAACACGTAAGGTGAAAAAGGGAAAACACTCGTGTAAACAAATGTAGTAAAGCTGCATAACTACCTCATATATGATTACTACATGATTTTATCTATACTTAGATAGAAAATGCTTATGAGATACTATAGCTCATGATTTTATAAGTTGACTATAAAATTAAAAATGAGTATATTTTCTCAAACTAATAGATTTGAAGCTTATTTAAAAAGAGGAAAAAACAGGATATATGATAAGAATGAATATATATATCGTGAGAATGAAGCTTCAAGAAGGATGTATTTTATTTTGCAAGGAAAAATAAGAATAGGAAACTATGCAGAAAAAGGAGATGAAATTTTAAAATATATTATCGAAAAAGGACATTTTTTTGGCGAAAAATCAATACTTAGAATTTCGACAAGAACAGAATTTGCCAAAGCAGATAGTACTGTAGAATTAATAAGTTTTTCGACTAACGAAATTGTAGAAATAATGAAAAACGAACAAGTGATAAAACAAGAAGTTAATCACATTATATATAATCGTTTTTCACGATTAGAAAAAAGATTACATATATTGAGATATAATGATATAAGAACTAGGCTGTGGTTAATTTTTGAAGAATTACAGAAACATCATCTCTCTTATTGTGATATCGAAACTAAAGCATTAATAATAGAACATCCGTATAAACAAAATGATTTGGCTAACCTGATAAGAACATCCAGAACAAGATTAAATACAGCTATGAAATCATTAAAAGAATTAGAATTAATACAGTATAAAAACTATAAAATAGAGATACAGAGTACGCAATAAATAATCATAAAAAAAATGTAAGGATATGTTAAAAAAAACGACATAATAGTACTAACAAGTTAACACATTGATTATGAATTCGATTTGGTTCTTTGAGGATTCTAATCTTTTTAAGCTCTTGTGCCCCCATAAATTTAGAGCATATCAAGAAAATCATGAATTTGAAGCCTACAGGAAAAGCGATTACATTTATTTTGAAGAAGATTCCTCTAATAAGATTTATTTAATAGAAAAAGGGAAGGTGAAAATCGGATATTATTCCGAAGAAGGAGATGAAATAATAAAAGCTATTTTAACCAAAGGAGAAATCTTTGGAGAAAAAGCTATACTAGGAGAACATAAGCGAACAGAGTTTGCTCAATCCATAGATAACACAACTTCAATTTGTCCGATAGGTGTAGATACCATGCACGAATTGATGAGAGATAATGAATCGTTTAGTTTACGTATTTACAAATTTATTGGTATGCGATTTAAACGATTAGAACGTAGACTACATTTGTTATTATTTAAAGATACAAAGACTAGATTACTTGAATTTTTGGATGAATTAAAAGAAGATTATGGTCGATCCTGCGAAAACACAGGAGATGTCATTATAAGGCATCCATATACACAAAAAGATATAGCTACGCTTATAGGTACCTCAAGACCTACGCTTAATATTATCATGAATGAATTAAAAGAACAGAATCAAATAGACTTTAATAGAAGAGAGCTTAGAATGCTAAAAACAGCTAATGTTAGCTAGCTAACATTTTAATTAAATCCTGTACAGTAATTTTATCCTGCATAATCAAAATAAAAAAGCAATGATAAAAAAAGGAATTTTAGCAGGATGTTTGTCACTTGGATTAATAGTGGCATCATGTAGTAGTGATGATGATGCAGGAAATGTAATTAACAACTCAAATCTTACATTAAACTTATCAGGATTAGAAGATTTAGGAAGTGATTATACTTATGAAGGATGGGTGATTGTCAATGGAGCACCTGTTTCTACAGGAACATTTAATGTAAATGCTTCAGGAACTTTATCACAAACATCTTTTGAGGTTTTAAGTTCAAACTTAGAAGCAGCAACAGCTTTTGTCTTAACTATAGAACCAGTACCAGATCCAGACCCAGCACCAGCAGCAACAAAATATTTAAGAGCACCTTTTGAAGCTGGAAATAACACAGCAACTGTAGATCTTATGCCAGTAGCGGCAGATGGATTTACTGGTTCTACAGGAACATTTTTCTTAAGAACTCCTACAGATGAAGCTCCAGGTACACCTAATAACGGTAACGATCAATATGGAGTATGGTTTGGAACTCCAGGAATGCCACCCGCTGCAAGTTTAATGTTACCTACATTAAGCGAAGGATGGAAATATGAAGGATGGGTAGTAACTCAAGATGGACCATTATCAACAGGAACTTTTACGGCATTTGATACAAGTGATGATAATGCAGGAGCACAAGATGGATTTAGTGAAACAGCTTCAATGGGACCACAATTACCAGGAGAAGACTTTTTCAGAAATGCACCTAATGGATTTACATTTCCATTAGATATTAGAAACAGAACAGTAGTAATTACTGTAGAACCGTTTCCAGACAACTCACCAGCGCCATTTACTCTGAAACCATTAGCAGGAACAGCCGCTAATAGTTTGCCAGATACAAATACATTAGAACTAAATATAGACTCATTTCCATCAGGAAGTGTCTCAAGATAGTTCATTGTTGTTTTTTTGTTAGTTTTGAAGCGTGATCCTTGATCGCGCTTCGTTTTTTTTATAAAACCTAATTTTTAATATACCTAAATGAAACTTGATAAAAACAAAATCTCAAATATTGTATTTGCAATCTTTATAGTATTATTCCTTATACCTAATACAAGAGGTTTAATGCAAATTTTTTTAACAAGAATATTTTCTTTTAGTCCAAGTGTAGTAGCAGTAGAAGATAGAACCAAAATTGAAGGATATCATTGGAAACTGCATGGTGTTAATACCCCATCTATAAATTTTAAAGAGACAGAAGGAAAAGTAATATTAATCAATTATTGGGCAACATGGTGTCCTCCTTGTATTGCTGAGATGCCATCACTTCAAAAGGTATATAATGATTATAAAGATGAGGTTGTGTTTTTATTTGTAACTACAGATGATGATCCAGAGCTGAATAAATTTATGAATGATAAGAAATATGATTTTCCTATATACAGAGCTTTAACCAGTGCACCAAAACCTCTAAACGGAAAATCATTGCCAACAACTTATGTTATAGATAAAGAAGGGACTATTATTGTAGACAAGATTGGTGCAGCTGATTGGAATAGTAGTAGTACGCGAGAACTATTAGATAAACTAATAAAAGAATAGTAAGAAAATAAAAACAGCTATTAAATAAACCAAAAAGATAAAAATGAAAAGGTATGACAATTAGTTATACCTTTTTTATTACCGTATTAGCGCATATAAGCAACTATTTAATGATAAAGTATATGTGTAGTGGTTTTTATATAGAAAAGCTCAAATCAATACCTTAAAATTAATTATTAAATACTATAAATAAGAATATAATCTTATTAATGATAAAAAATGATTGAAATGTAATTTGAAAAAAGAAATTTAAATGTGCCCAGAGTGGGAGTCGAACCCACACGCCCTAATGGACACATGGCCCTCAACCATGCCTGTCTACCAATTCCAGCATCTGGGCTAATAGTGACCGTATATAGAAGTAAAATCACTAATAGAATAAGTGACCGAGCTGGGGCTCGAACCCAGGACCCTCTCCTTAAAAGGGAGATGCTCTACCAACTGAGCTACTCGGTCT
>CANDNT010000012.1 GCA_947387485.1 Aquimarina rhabdastrellae | reverse complement strand
TCAATACATCAATAAGTTTCTATTTCAAAGAAATATCAACAATCTTAAAATTAATATTGCCTAAATGCACCACGGGTTAAATTAATACTAGTATGATTTTTAAACCAATAGTTAAACAGTTAATTTTCAATTATTCTATAAATATGATAACCAATAGAAATCTATAAAACAAAATGAATCGAAAAAAATAATCGAAAAAAACTCTTGATATACTTGCAGAAATCTAGATGAGTTGTATATTTGCCGCGCTGAATGCACTCAAACATTGAGTGAATAGCAAACTAGAGAATTGTCTCTCTATGAATAAAATTTAATGGTCGCGTAGCTCAGCTGGATAGAGCATCTGCCTTCTAAGCAGACGGTCACAGGTTCGAATCCTGTCGCGATCACAAAGCAAAACCTACTGATTTTCAGTAGGTTTCTTTGTTTTTAGGCTATCCTTAAATTATACTATTTTTCTCCCCCCGAAAACTCCCTGATTTTTTTGTATTTATGAGTTCGTTTTAGTTAATTTTCAAATTATTTAAGATTTCTATATTGGATATTCGTTATTCGACATTCTTTTATCAGTCTATCAAAAGATTTCTACTCAAACCTATTTCTATAATTTTCCATAATTTTTTTAAACGACTCTTCTTTATTCATTTCAACATATTCTAATTCCTTATTTAAATTCAAATACGGATGAACATCTTGAATATTATGCTTACTCCATAATGTCAACTCAATAAGAATAGGCGTCAACGAAAGCCCTTTTTCTGTCAATATATATACATTGGTCTTCTTATTTCCTGGAAGCTTTTCTTTTTTGACAACATCAAACTCTTCTAGCATTTTCAATCTTGATGACAAAATGTTTGTTGCTATAGCTTCTGTACTTTCTACAAAATCTTTAAATGTGCTTTTTCCTTCAAAAAGCATCTGCTTTATAATGACTAAAGACCATTTATCGCCAATAATATCTAAGGCTGATGTGATAGGACAGTTACAACGAAAAGTAGTTTTCATAAAAATATTTAAAATTATTACTTGCAAATTAAAAGTAAAACAATAACTTTACTTGCAAAACAAAAGTAATTCATTTGTAGGTATGAAAAAAGTATTATTAACTGGTATTTCTGGATTTATTGGGCAACACTGTGCTGTAGAATTGTTAAAAAATGGCTATTCGGTTAAAGGTTCATTACGAAATTTATCTAAAGTAGACGCTATTACCAAAGCTATCCAAAAGGAGATTACTCCTAATGGAAATTTAGAATTTTGTCAATTAGACTTACTAAAGGATGATGGTTGGGAGCAAGCTATGAAAGATTGTGATTTTGTTATGCATGTGGCTTCTCCTTTCATTTCGAAAATTCCAAAAGATGAAAACGAATTGATAAAACCTGCCGTTGAAGGTACATTAAGAGTCTTAACAGCTGCAAAGAAAACAGGAATCAAACGAGTAGTACTAACTTCTTCTATGGTTGCCATGTTAGGAGATATTGTAGGAGATAAAAATATCAATCACAATAGCTGGACAAATATTAATGCTAAAAATGCTACTGCTTATCTAAAAAGTAAAACTCTTGCAGAAAAACGTGCTTGGAAATTTATAAACGATCAAAACGATGAAGAGAAACTCGAATTAGTAACCATTCATCCTGGTCCAGTATATGGACCTACATTATCCAATAACTTGTCAGGAGAATCTATGACAACTTTTAAAAATATACTTCTCGGTAAAATTCCTAGAATGCTAAAAGCTCGTATCAATATGTCTGATGTGAGAGATGTTGCAAAAATACATGTCATGGCATTAGAAAATAAATCTGCAAATGGTAAACGTTTTATCGTAGCTTCAGAAAGAGCTTATGCATACCAAGAATTAACAACAACACTAAGGTATAACGGTTATGAAAAAGTTAGTTCAAAAGTAGCTCCTAATTTTATGATAAAACTCTTAGCCAATTTTAATAATGAAATGAAAGGGATGTTACCTTATGTAGGTAAAACATATTCTGGAGACATTAGCGATACCATAAAAACTTTTAATTGGAAACCTATTGCTTTTGAAAAAATGGTTTTGGATACTGCAAAATCAATAGAAAATGTTTTAAATGGGTAAATCCACACATAATATTAATATTTAACAAACTAAAAATTACAAGCAATTAGTTTCTCAGAATATTTTACAGAAAACAAACTCATTTAAGAGTTTGTTTTCTTTTATACTTTATTCTATAGTTATTATTTTATTTATTCAGTACTTCTAGTAATTTTTCTTTATTACTACATATTGGAGTTATTATATTTTCTTTTTCAAAAGCAATAATATCTAATTCAAATTTCCCAATATCTTCACTCGATTGATAATCTGGATAAGTTCCAGTCCATTTTATATGAATACTTTTATCTTCATTTAATGTAAAATCAATTGTTAAGTTATTAATGGGTTCGCCATCTCTAACACTTAACATCGTAAACAATTGTGAATCTGTCCATCCTTTTTTTATTTCTATTCTAAAATTATCTAACTCATTCAATTTATTAATTTTGATAGGATAATTAGATAACATAATTTCAAGACTATCTTCAAAAAGTTCTAGAGGTTCATTTAAAACACTAATCTTTCTGAAATAAATCTTAAGAATATTAATTTCTTCTGAAATATTTTCTAATTCTATTTCACCTGAAATAACTGGACGATAGATATATTCTTCAACTTCTTCTGAATCTTCATCTATTTCCCAAAACTTAACATATTGTTTCATTGTATTAAAATTGTCACTATAATTATAATAGCTAAAATAGTATTTTATTGATATTTATCTCTTTAACTATATCTAATATATACCCTTGAATAATGGTTATAATGAATGCTAGCGGTAAATTAAAAATCCAACTGAGTCTTACTGTAGCATTCCACTCATAATCAGATTTATAATTTTCAGGACAACATTTTATATTCCATAAAAATTTTGAATTGAAATAAATGTATAGATAGCTTTTTTTTCATTATTCTATCAAAAAGCACAATCAAACAAGTTAAAACTATTGGAATTAAACCTAAGTAAATATGAGTTTTACCTAATAATTCTATATAAATCATATTAATTCTTAATACAAACGACATTACTGTCAATACAATACTTATTAATAGTCCTGAAAACATCCCAAAACACTTAATATCAATTATTTATTTTTCTCATTAATAACTATACCTTTTTATCTATATTCTTTTGCTATACGCATTCGTATTCATCTATAATTTTCGACAAGAACTCCATAAAACATATTATAATCCTATAAAATCACGTATAACTACCCATATATAGAAAATCAACATAAAGTAACTTGCTCTTAACAAAAAAGCTAATTATCAGATAATTATAATCATTATATTGTAAGAGAATAATTGTAATCATTAGTACATTTTGACTTTGCTTTTGGGGTAGCACAAATCAATCTGTATTAAAAAAGATTATTATCGAGTAAAACTAACAAGTTTCACATCTATAATCGCTACTCGGGATACTATAAAAAACATATAGTTAAACCTTTAAATCAAACATAATGAATTTAAAAATTAGTCCTTCAGTAGGAGTAGCAAGATTAGGTAATAGTCAAAAACAATTTTGTCTTTCTCCTGACACAATCGGTGGGCTTCCTTTTGAAGCAGATCAATTTGGAAACAAATTGGGACCTGTTAAAAATTTTAAAGACGATGAAAGTCAAGTAAGACGACAAGGACAAGTCTTTAAAATAGTAGACGAAAACGGGAATGAAATAACTATAGATTCGCCTAATATTGAGTCCATGGAATGGACTGTACACTTAGCGAATAAAAAAGCTGCTTGGTATCAATTTAGTGAATTAAAAGGAAACCTTTTATTCGGTCCTGAAAACAGTTATGAAAATCAAGATGTAGACCTAAGGAATCCTTCTGTTAAAGACGAAGCCAGACAAGCTTTAATCGTTGATCCAGGACCTAGAACGGTCTCAGGTGCTAAACAAAGTATCAGTTTTGATAAAAACAATGTTCCCAATGGCTATCCAGCTCAATTTCCTTCTGATTACGTATTTGAAAAAAACGGAACTCTAAGACTTAGAACACCAGACGATCCTAAAGGTGTTAAATACGGAACTGAAATATTAACCTTAGGGGATTTAAAAACAGATGATGATGGACGTCTTATAGTTTTAGGTGGATATGGTCATGCAGGAGGTGATGAACCTTTAACAAGTTACGGTGGTTCTAATACTTGGCACGATGATATTTCTGATGGTCCTGTGTATTGCACTATTACGTTCAAAGACAATACAGAACCTATTACTTTGAATGCTTGGGTGATTGTTGGTTCTCCAGATTTCGCTCCAGAAATAGTCAATATCTCTAATTTAAGTGACACTATGTTTGACGTAGGTGTAAGATGTTTCAATCTCGTTCCAGAAATGTGTAAAGATGGGCAATTTGATAAATCATACAAGGTAAATTATCAAAGAGATATTTTACCTATTGTAAAACGTTTTGCTGCATACCAATGGGTTGCCAATGTACAATCTATGATGACATTTTCAGCCAACGTATTCGACCTATCCGATCCCAGTGATGATAATAAAGCGAATAGACAAAACTATTTTGCATATTTCAGGCGTCCAAATGATAAATCAGATACATCTTCAAATCAACCACAATCTGAATTATTTAAAAAAGATGGAGATAACATGTTTCCAATGATGCCTCTAAACTCAGGTAGCAATTCTGTAAGTAATGTAAATATCGTAAAGTTTTTAGCTTTGAACGACACACAATATTTTATGCTTGAACAATGGGCTAATGGTGATTTTGAAAACAACACAGATTACCAACCGTTTACCATAAGTAAAGAAGATCAAGCGAGTGTAGGGAATTGTGTAGGATTGCCAATGTGTCCCGGTATAGAAGTTACTTGGAGTTTACAAAACCCCAATATTTATGAAACCTCCTATATTATTGCAGATCAAAAAGGTCTAGGAGGTTATAATAAAACAGGATTGACACCTTCAAGGGATGAAACTGAAGGAGGAGGTTGCCAACCAGGTGATTTAACCAAAAGAATGGCATGTCCATGGCAAGCAGATTTCTTTCAATGTACCGTACAGCCTGTGAATTTTACAAATCCAGATTTCAATAAAGCTAATGTTACAACTATAGATACAGTAAGAACAACAACAAATAAAACGTGGACAAATCCAGATGAAAAATCATTACACGAGATTGTTCAATCTAAAACTGAAGAAAATACTAGAATCTATGAAAATTCTCATAAAGAACCACTACCACCTACCTATTATTCATATTGGTGGCCACCTCAAAGTCCATGGGATGTGCTAAATGGTGAAACTACTCTAGAAGGACAAATGCATTCTCATTTACCATCTGGACAACAAGTAAATTATGCTCGTGGTATCAATAGTTTTGTTCAAATGGTAGAACACTGGTCTGCTATGGCTTTTATAAGAAATGTAAATTCGCAAGATAAAGGATTTCCTTACTTCACAGAAACTGAACGTACCCATGAACTTTTTTCATTTAAAGAATTAGGCATTGGACAAGTAACTGGTAATGATGCAGACAACGAAACAACTGTACCTATTTTTTATATTGACGAAGATTTAAAGAGCATCGGAGAAAAAAGCGAAAAAGCTAGAAAATTAGTCGCTTTTCTTGAACGACGTACTTTCAAAAAAATTAAAATTAGTAGTGAAGGACTTGGATTACCACGTTCTGGTACAAGAATGAGACGCTAATGATAACAACTATGCAACAAACTGATGTACTTATTGTAGGTGGAGGCCCAAGCGGAGCCTCTGCCGCATTAAGCTTATTAAATTATTCTACATGTGATGTAACTATTGTTGAACAATCAGACTTTAGTCAAACACGAGTTGGCGAACATGTTTCTTCTAGCATCTTTGATTTGATTCATTATTTACAACTAAATAAAAGTGACTTTGAAAAAGATAGTTTTATTCCCTCTTTTGCAAGCAAAACTTATTGGGGTAGTGATGAAGTTAGTACAACCAATGCTATATTCACTACTGATGAAGCTACTTTCCAGATGGATCGAGAAAAATTTGACTTCAAATTAATCGAAGTAGCAGCAAAAAGAGGTGCTACTATTTACCCAAGAACAAAATGCGTAGCATATACCCAATTAGAAGATAAGACTTGGCAAGTTTCCTTGACTCACCCTTCTGAAGGTAAATTTATCATCAAAGCCAATTATTTAGTGGATGCTACTGGTAGAGAAAGTAATGTATGCAGAAAAGTAAACGTTCCTTCTAAAAAAATCGATAGTTTAATGGGTATTGGGCTATTTCTAGAACTTGGAAATAACTCCAAAAAATTTGAACAAACATTAGAATCCGTAGAGTTAGGATGGTGGTATGCTGCTTGTCTTCCTAATAACAAAATGGTTATGACTCTTTTTACAGATGCTGATATCATCTCAGAGCATAAATTACATCAGCTTGAGTCATGGAATCAGATATTACAAAAGAGTAAACATATCAAACATTTGATTCATGACGCACGGGCGCTTTCTGATAAATTATGGGTTAGAAATGCGCAAACTCAACTCTGTGATCCTAGGTCTATAGAACGCTTTGTAGCTATCGGAGACGCTGCGGTGTCTTTTGATCCTATTTCTTCTATGGGAATTGGTTTTTCTATAAGTTCAGCTTGTTTTGCAGCCAAACATATCGCTAACGAACTTGAAGAAAATAGGTCTACGATTGATGTATTACAAGAGGATATCATACAAAACTTCAATCACTATCTTAAAATTAGAGCTGAATATTATCAAATGGAAAAAAGATGGCCTTCTTCTAAATTTTGGCAACGAAGAGCTTCTTTTAATTAAATAGATATCAAAAAGCAGTGTTAATTATGGTTTATACTGCTTTTTGATGTTTTCTATGTTAACATTTTATGTCTATAACTAAGATATTCATAAAGTTTATAGGTGTAATTTGGGCACGAATCTTCGTTTATTAATTACCATTCATTCTCTTCTTAAATTCCTCTAAGGAAATTTCTCTTAATTCATAAAGCATCATTGAATAATATGGTTCTAAACTTTCTCCAATACGTAATTTATCAAGCTTATCAAGTAACATATCAAAATTCGGAGCTTCTTTAAATTTTGAGGCTCTCTTTAAAGCTGCGAAACGTACATTCAAATCTCTATCGAATAATATTGCGTAATATATTAAATAAAAAAAGTTAGGATTTCCTTTATTACCTAGATACATTATATCTCCCATCCTCTCTTCAGCTGTTCTACCACAAAATTTCTTAATAGATTCTTTTCCTTGATCTGATAATTTAAATCCTATTGTATCAAAGTCAATTTCAATAGTTTTCTTTTTAAATAGTTTCTTAAACATTAGATGTTATTATTGATTGATACTTCTATTCTGAGACATATTTTTCAAAATACCATCCTATTTCTTTTAAATCATTCCATGTAATGGTATCAACAAATTTAGCTTCTTCTTTTATTTCTTCAAGACCAATTTCATTGATCAAAATTTCAACCCCATTATAAAGATCTATAAAATCTGGTATTTTATCATAATCTTCTTGATTTTTGCATTGAATACCTATTGCAGGATATTGATTCCCCAAAAAGTCACCGTATCGTATAAGTCCATATGTTGTCCCATTAGGAAAAGTATTAAAGTACGAAGGTAGTTCTCTTCTTAATACCTCTAGGCATTTCATCGTAAAATCATCACAAAGATCTAATTCATCATAAAAAGATGGTTCTATTACAAGAAAACTCTTTATTTCATTATTAACTTCTATTATCCACATTTTTGATTTTATTTATTATAGTATCTCTCTATTTTCTCTTTTCCATATATTTCTCTATCTTTTTCGTTCCATTTATGTATGTTTTCTGAATAATAATTATTCAGTTTATTAGATGAATATTTAGTGATATCATCATCTAATTCATCACCTAAATAACTCCAAACATAATATTTATCAATTTCAGTCAATCGTTCTAATAATTCTATTTCTTCGTTTTTTGACATTTTTTTATGCCATATAAATTCAAACACTCCTTCAACAAGTTTCTGTTCTATATTTATATTTTTTTCCTCTTTTATTTGTTGAATCATTTGTTCGACTCCATCCTTTAAAACCTCTAAATCAAAATCTGTCACCTCTATCTCAATAAAATCACAAAGTAATAATGATACAACCTCTCTTGTTTTTATCTCAAAAGATCTAATATCTCTTATCAATCGTTTAAATAAAATAGTTTTAGATATTTCTTCTTCAAAATGAAGTTTTTCTTCAGTTAATTGTTCAATTCTAATTTCATTATCAAAAGAAACAATATATTTATCTAGACTTTGATTTATAACTTGAGAATTCAGCTTAAAAACAATACCTGTTTTACTAGAATCTATTAGTTTTACTTTATATCCAATAAACGTATCTTTCACTTAATTACTATGTTTTTAATTTATTCAAAATGGTTTATAAACATATAATAATTCATTCAGACTTATCTATAAAACTCTTATAACTTTATAAAAAGAAACAATCATTAAAAATACATCTATAGCTCTTGGAGATTATTTTGATCAATTTGTAAAAAGCCAAATATTTACTGGGCGATATAAAAATGTTAGTGAAGTAATTAGAGCTGGTCTTCGTCTTTTAGAAAATGAAGAAAGTAAAACCCTTGCTTTGAGAAATGCTATTCAGGAAGGACTTGTTAGCCCAACTGTCGAAAATTTTGATTTCGATGCAAATCTTACAAATTTAAAAGCTCTGAAAAGAAAAAATAGCTGAGATTATATATCAATAATACTCTATTAGATTAACAAATCTACTTCCACCAAAAAACAAATTAAATTCAATCTCCTACCCCTTTTTACAAGCGACTTATTTTTCACTTTATAGTTTTACTGTATTTTAGCATCACTATTCAACACCGCTATGGCACAAAAACTAAATCCTATTATGTTTGTGGGTACTGGCTCAGATGTAGGTAAAAGCCTTATTGTTACTGGTATCTGTAGAATTCTAAAACAATTAGGACATACACCCGCTCCATTTAAGGCACAAAACATGTCTCTCAATAGTTATGTAACCAAAGATGGATTAGAGCTTGGTCGTGCTCAGGCTGTACAAGCCGAAGCTGCTGGTATTGATTGTACTACCGAAATGAATCCTGTATTGCTAAAACCTTCTGGGCAACATAAATCGCAGGTGATTTTACATGGTAAGCCTATAGGAGATCAGACGGCTAAATCTTATTTTTTAGGCAATAATAAACAACATCTTTTTAAAGAAGTTCAAATAGCTTTCCATAAATTATCTCAACAATTCAATCCCATTGTTCTAGAAGGAGCCGGAAGTATTAGCGAACTTAATCTTAAACATAGAGATATCGTTAATATGCGTATGGCCAAAGCTGCCAAGGCTCATGTGTATCTCATTGCTGATATCGACAGAGGTGGTGTATTTGCTAGTGTTTATGGTAGCATTGCCTTACTTGATGATGACGAACGTAAACTCATAAAGGGTGTTATTATTAATAAGTTTAGAGGTGATATTTCTTTATTTGAAGAAGGAAAAAAATTATTGGAATCACTTACCAATGTTCCTGTACTAGGGGTTGTACCTTACGCAAAGGACATCTATATAGAAGAAGAAGATTCTTTAGGTTTGGAAAAGAAAAACACTTCTAGTAGTACAAACAAAGTAAATATAGCTGTTGTACTATTACCTTTTATTTCCAATTTTACCGATTTTAATAACTTAGAAAAGGATGATCGTGTTCATTTATTTTACACACGTTCAGCTTCCGAATTGAAAAAAGCAGATGTAATCATCATCCCGGGAAGTAAGAATACAATAGCTGATTTGCAATTTTTACGAGATGCACAGTTAGCCGAAGTCATCCTTCAATCTCATGCAACTGGTACTTTTGTGATCGGAATTTGTGGTGGTTTTCAGATTTTAGGTACTTCTATTGCTGATCCTGCTCATGTAGAAAATGAAATTCACAGCATTCCGGGATTGGGAGTGATTCCTGCGCATACAGTATTAGCCACCAAAAAAACCACTAAACAATGTGATTTTCAGTTTCAACACTATGAGACTACATGTTCTGGTTATGAGATCCATATGGGAATTACTACTTTTGATCACCCTAATTACTTAAACACTACTAGTAATGGTCAAGAAGGCTATAGTGCCCAAAATTGTTGGGGAACCTATATGCATGGTATTTTTGACAATGCTGTTGTGATAGACGAATTGCTTTCGCATTTTGATATCGATAACACAACAGAAACTTTCGATTATCAAGCTTATAAAGAAGAAAATTATAATAAATTGGCGGCACATTTAAAACAACATATCGATATAGAAACTATTCTAAACGATATGACAACTTCTGTTACAGCATAATTATGAGTATTGATTACGGTCATGGTGACGACCTTTACAGGTATAAAGATATTAAGATTCGAGCAAACTTTAGCTCTAATGTTTGGTATGAAGGAACTCCGCAAAGGTTATTAGATCATTTACAACAACAATTATCCACGATCGAGAGTTATCCTGCACCTAGTGCCGAAACCTTAGTTCAACAAATCGCCACACACCATCATTTATTACCTAATTCGGCTATAGTGACTAATGGCGCTACAGAGGCTTTTTATTTAATTGCTCACGCATTTCAGAATAGTTCAGTCACCATTTGCACTCCTACTTTTTCTGAATATGAATTGGCATCAAAAGTTCATAATCTTGATATTACTTATGTTAACAGAGCAGTTGTTACACAACACCATTTCGATACACCTTTAGCTTTTATTTGTAATCCTAATAATCCAGATGGATTTGAAAATACTGTTGAAGAATTAAGTAAACTCGTTCGCTCCTATCCTGAAACTTGTTTTGTGATCGATGAAGCTTATATTGATTTTACTCCTTCTGATATTTCTGCTCTTTCATTAGTCCAAAAGTTTAAGAATGTTATTATCGTTAAATCACTTACCAAAGTCTTTTGCATTCCTGGGCTACGATTAGGGTATCTATTAGCACATCTCGAAACTATTTCGACTCTAGTAACATACAAAATACCTTGGAATGTCAATAGTTTAGCGTTACATGCAGGTTCCTATATCTTTGAGCATTATCAAGAGTTATTCCCAGATATGCAACAATGTTTTGAGCATACCTCCTTATTAAAACAACAACTTAATACATTAGATAGTTTTGAAGTCTTGCCATCTAATACCAATTATTTTTTGGTAAAACTGCAAAAACCTGAATCCAAAGCCTTAAAAGAATATTTAGTACGAGAACACCAGTTATTAATACGAGATGCCTCAAACTTTAGAACTTTGGATCAATATTATATCCGTATTGCTAGTCAATCACCAGAGAAAAATAATGCTCTTATCAAAGCTTTACAACAATGGAATTCTTAATCCCTGTACTTCCTTTAGTAACGGCTTATCTACTTGATCTGTTATTAGGTGATCCTCGATGGCTTCCCCATCCTATTCGTTTGTTTGGAAATTTAATCGCTTTGGGTGAACGAACATTAAATCATACAAAACATCGTTTCTTAAAAGGACTGCTATTAACATTACTTTTGGTAACAGCAACCTATGCATTCTTTTATCTTACTTTAGTAATTTTAAAACCTTATCCTATTCTGTCATTTCTTTTTGAAACACTATTTCTATTTTATGCGATAGCCAATAAAAGTCTGATTGAAGAAGGTCGCGCTGTTTTTACTGCGTTAAAAGAAGGAATTCCACAAGGAAGATCACGACTTTCTTGGATCGTAGGTAGAGATACTTCTCAACTTAATCCACAACAAATCAAAACAGCGGTATTTGAAACACTTTCAGAAAATTTAAGTGACGGAGTCATCGCTCCTTTATTCTTCTATATGATTTTGGGAGTACCAGGTGCTATGTTATACAAAATGGTGAATACCTTGGATTCTATGATAGGTTATAAAAATGATCGCTATTTTAATTTTGGGAAATTTGCAGCCAAATTGGACGATGTACTCAATTATATTCCTGCTAGAATCACTGCGGTATTAATGCTTTTAGTGAGTTTCAAACTTCATAAATTACCTTTAGTCTTTGTGCATGGAAAACGTCATTCGAGTCCCAATGCGGGTTATCCAGAAGCTGCGTTAGCTATGATACTCAATTGTCGATTTGGAGGTCCTAATTATTATCATGGAAAACTCGTAGACAAGCCATACATAGGTACTCATGATAGAGCCCTAAAAGATTCCGAAATCAAAAATGTAGCTACAATCAATCACCTTGTTACTTTGGTTTGGATATTTATCATAGCTTTGTTTCTTATTCTATGAGTTTACCTAAACGATATATTATTACTGGAGCCCCAAGCACTGGTAAAACTACCTTGATACAATCCTTATCTCAACAAGGATTTCATTGCAAAGAAGAAGTTTCTAGACGTGTTATTATAGCACAGCAACAGGTCAATGGAAATAAAACTCCTTGGGAAGATGTCTCAGGTTTTACGCAATTAGTGTATACACAAACTGTAAAAGAATTGGCTATAGATGATTCTCAAATAACCTTTGTAGATCGTGGTTTACCCGATAATATGGCGTATTTGAAGTTGCATAAAAAGGCAATACCAAATAACTTTCTTGATTTCAATTATAAAAAATACTATCACGATACGGTATTCCTACTTCCACTATGGAAAACTATTTATAAACAAGATCCACAACGTTTGCAAAGCTTTGAAGAAGCTAGAAAACTTCAAGATCTACTTCTTGAAACTTATCTTCAATTAGGTTTCAATATCAATCTTTTAGAAAAAGACACCGTGTCCAATAGAGTCTCTTATATTTTGAAGAATATAAAATAATCGCCTATATTCGCATCGCTTAAATGGTTTTTTGCTTGTGCAAAAATTAAAAGGGAATTTGGTGAAAGTCCAAAACTGTTCCCGCAACTGTAAGACTCATTTAAGGTTTCATACATTAAAAACCACTGTGGTAATAATCATGGGAAGGTATATGAAAACCGAGTTAAGTCAGGAGACCTGCCATTTAATGAATCATTTTATTAACTCTCGGGTAAAGAGTTAGAATATGGAGTTTTATGGGCTACCTTTTTCTATCCTTACCTGCTTAACATCATTTTTTATAAATGAAAAAATTGATTTTATGCAGTGTGTGGTTGATCATTTCTTTTATGAGTCAAGCACAAGATACTGTAACACTACAAGGTATCATACGAAACCTAAACACAGGAAATACAATTCCTACCGTCACCATTACCAATTCTAGTAATGCTCAAACTATCATTTCTGACGAAAGCGGTAAATTTAGTTTCAGTACAACACTTCCTACGGTTTTGACATTTTCGCGTTCTGGGTATTTCGAACATTCTCTGACTATCAGTTCGTATACAAAACCTATCGAAATTTCATTAGAAGAAAAAGCTACTGAGCTTTCCGAAATTGTGATCAGCGCAGATCATCAAGATGAAAATTTAGGTGCTAACAACGTTTCTAAAATCACCTTACAACTGAGTCCCATCAAAAGTGCTCATGACCTTTTAAAAACTGTCCCTGGACTATTTATAGCGCAACATGCAGGTGGTGGAAAAGCAGAACAAATTTTTTTAAGAGGTTTTGATAATGATCACGGAACTGATTTTGCCGTGAATGTAGATGACATTCCTGTGAATTTAAGTTCGCATGCTCATGGTCAAGGATACGCCGATTTGCATTTCTTGATTCCTGAAACCGTTAAGGATGCTAACTATTACAAAGGCCCTCACGAAGCTTCTCTAGGAAACTTTGCGGTTTCTGGAGCTGCTAATTATACTACAAAAAATCGCCTAAGTTCTAATCTAGTTAAGTTAGAATATGGTCAATATGATTTTATCAGAGCCTTGGCAATGATTTCTATTTTGGACGAAAAGAACTTTTTAACCAAAAATGATGAGAGTGCTTATATCGCTATAGAAGGTACTTTTAATAGAAGTTTCTTCGAGAGCGATCAAGATTTACGAAGATTAAACACCTTTACAAAATATGCTATCGATATCAATCAAACCAATACTTTGATTACTTCTGTATCTACTTTTCATAGTGATTGGAATGCTTCGGGGCAAATTCCGTTGAGAGCTGTAGAATCAGGGCTGATTGACAGGTTTGGAGCTATCGATGATCAAGAAGGTGGTGATACCGAAAGGATTCATATCAATACACAATTAACTTCTGAACTTTCAGAAAATACAACCTTAAAGAATCAATTGTATTATGTTTCTAATACATATAATCTGTTTTCAAACTTTACTTTCTTCCAAAACAATCCTGTAAACGGAGACATGATTCACCAGTATGAAGATCGAAATATCTTTGCATATAACGGTAGTATTGGAATGAAAGACTTTTTAGGAATTCCTAAAAGTAAAACTACTATTGGATGGACAATCCAACATCACGATAATACCATAGGACTTAATAACGCTATAGGAAGAGATTTATTAAGTGTTGTAAATATTTTTGACATCAAAGAAACGAGTTATAGTTTATATCTTAAAGAACGAATTAAAATTGCTCCTAAATTAACTGCCTTGGCTGGATTGCGTACAGATTATTTTACGTTTGATCAAAATGAAATTGTACCTAGTAATACGCGAAGCGATCGTGATGCGATCCAATGGAGCCCTAAATTGAGTTTGTTTTATGATATCAGTCCAAAAGTACAATTGTATGCAAAAGCCAGTTCTGGTTTCCATTCAAATTATACACAGGCAGCTGTAAGAAACAGCGCTGTAAATCCATTACCAAAAGCAACAGGATATGACCTTGGAACCGAATTTAAGATTGGTAAAAGTCTTGTAGGAAACATTACTGCTTGGTATTTACAAAGTGATGCCGAATTTGTGTTTGGTTCTGATGGTTTCGAATTTGAAGACAAAGGACGTTCAGAACGTATCGGTGGTGAAGCTTCTTTTAGATACCAACCACTTCCATATTTTTGGTTAGATACTGATCTTAATTATAGTTACGGAACTTTATTAGACGCTCCAGATAACGAAAATAAAATTCCGAGTGCACCTCGATTTAGTTCTACAGGTGGTGCTACAGTACGTCTAGAAAATGGTATTCGTGGTTCTTTACGTTACCGTTACCTAGGAGAACGTCCACTTATTGAGGATGAATCTGTAACTGCTCAAGATTATTTTATCATGGATGCAGTCATCAATTATAGAAAACCTTCTTATGAGATTGGTTTATCCATAGAAAACATTTTTGATCAAAAATGGAGAGAAGCTGTCTTCTATGATTCTTCTCAATTACAAGGAGAAGCAGCACCTGTAGATGATGTTCATTTTACACCAGGTACTCCTTTTTTAGCAAAACTAAGTTTCACTTATTTCTTTTAGACCATGGGAAAAGATCTTACTAAAATAAATACGACATTTGAATTTTGTGATGGTGGTTCTTGCAGAAAGGCTAAAAGCGAATTAGCAGTAAGAGAAGCTAGAGCATATCTAAGAAATGAACAGTTATGGGATACTACTCATAGCATTAGAACTCGTTGTAATGGTAGGTGCGAAGACGCACCTACTTGGATTGTTCAACCCGGAAATTATTGGTACAAAAATGTAACTCCTGAAAAGGCTGAAGAAATCGTTCATTCACATACTCAAAATGGTACTCCTCTACCCGAATATTTATTATTTCAGAAAGGTGATGAAGCTGTACGTTCTGATAACGAAAAAACGATAGCTCCAATAGTATTCAAAGAAAAAAACGATGTAGATTTTGGTCAAGCTTTAGTTGCCCGAGCATCCGCTTCAGATCAATATTTGTATCCTGTATTCAAGAAGTTATTCACTACTTTTTTCCCTTTTACCATAGATCATAAACATCAACTTATTCATATAGAGAACCATCATAAAGTTTCTTATGCAGATGCTTTTGATGTGGACATCATAGGAACAAACCTTGAGTTAAAACTTGCGATAGGACCAATTACTAAAGCTATCGAAAAAGAAGTTGATGCAGACGTTTTAGAACGAAAAGTTGGTGTTGCCGAGGTTATTTGGACCAAAGAAAATAGTACATTTGTTGGAGCTATTCGTCTAAAAAATAGAAAAGGAAAACACTTAATTACATTTTTAATTCCAAAAGACAATACAGCTCTTTGGGAATATATTCTTAGTGTTTACTTAGGTATGGACATAGCAAATCCTAGAATTGTCTTAAACTAACATACAATTGAAAAATAAACAAATTAGCATTATCGGTTCAGGTTGGTTAGGTACTCCCCTAGCGCAGCATTTTTTGTCTTTAGGTCACACTGTAAAAGCTTCTTCTACTTCTATAGAAAAGAAAGCAACTTTGACCGAACAAGGAATGGTACCTTATATCTTTAAACTAGGAGAAAAGACTGAAACCAGTCTTCTCCAAGATTTTTTGAAAGATAGTGAATGGTTAATCATCAATTTTCCACCGAAAAGGATTCCTGATATTGAGACTATTTATTCTGACCAGATCAAAGCTATTTTGCCTTATATCAATCCTACGCAAAAAGTACTCTTTGTTAGTTCTACTTCTGTGTATCAAAATACCAATGATTGGGTTACAGAAACATTAGCTCCGCAACCCGAAAAAGCATCTGGAAAAGCTGTTTTTGCTGTCGAAAATCTATTGAAAGCTACTTTACAAGATCGGTTAACAATTTTAAGATTTGCTGGTTTAATCGGATATGATAGACTTCCTGGAAGATTTTTGGCTAACAAAAAAAATGTAGCTAATGGTAAAGCACCTATCAATATCATACATAGAGATGACTGTATTGGATTGATTGATTGTATTGTTACTACAAATTGTACAGGAGTGGTGCTTAATGGTTGCGCAGACGAACATCCGCTAAGAGAAGTTTTTTACTCTTTAGCAGCTAAGCGCATACAAATGGAACCACCAACGTTTTTGGATTCAGATACTATTGCTTTTAAAAAAATTAGCAATACAAAGAGTAAAGAAGTATTGAAGTATACTTATAAATATCCTGATCCTTTAAAATTGATTTAATATGCATAGTATAGCCATCATAGGTGCTGGACCGGGTGATCCAGATTTATTAACCGTAAAAGCATATCAAAAAATACAAGAAGCCGATGTTATTTTGCATGACAACTTGGTTTCTGAGGCTATTCTATCTATTAATACATATGCAGAAAAGATTTATGTAGGTCGTAAGTTTGGAGACACTACAAATCAATTAGATCGCCAACAACGTATCAATGAATTACTTTATGCACACCAAAAACAAGGTAAGAAAGTAGTACGTTTAAAATCTGGTGATCCTTATATCTATGGTAGAGCTGCGGAAGAAGCACGTTATTTAACCGAAAAACAAGCCAACTTCGAAGTGATCCCAGGAATATCTGCTGCAATTGCTGCTGCTAATATTTATAATATTCCTATTACAGAACGGCATCATTCTAATGCTATGCTCATCTGTACAGCTCATACTGCCGATTATTCTTTTGAACAACTCAACGGTATTGCTCATATGCTCAAAGCAGGAAATACCATTGCTATCTATATGGGCTTAAAAAGTCTATATAAAATTGTTCCTAAACTACTTGAAGTGTGTAATGATAAGAATATTCCCGTGAATGCAATTTCTAATGTATCAAGAGAACAACAACAAATCGTTACAGCAACATTAGGAACTATCGAACAAAAAATTGCGGCTAGTGATCTGCCTATGCCTGTTGTTTTTATTATTGGAGCTACTCCAATTCAATAATGCTTAAACTAAAAAAATGAAAGAAGGAATTTTACTTTGTGGACACGGAACTAGAAGAGCGGCTGGTGTCGCTGCTTTTAAAGAATTAGTTCGTATTCTTAAAGCTCGCTATGAAGATAGTTATGAAGTTGACTATGGTTTTTTAGAATTTAATCATCCTACTTATGAAGCTGCTGTAGAACGTATGTACTTAAATGGTGTACGAAAAATATATGCGCTTCCTGTGATTCTTTTTGCAGGTTCTCACGCAAAAAATGATATTCCGTATGAACTCAATACCTTACAAACCTACCATGAGGATCTAAGTATTAATATGGGAAAACATATTGGGGTAAGTTCATTTTTATTGGATTTAGCGGTAAAGCGTATTGAAGAAACTGAATTAAAGCACGGTTTTTCTAAAAAAGATCGCAAAGAAACTTGTTTAGTTGTTGTAGGGAGGGGAACCACTGATCCAGATGCTAATAGTGATGTGGCTAAACTCACTAGCATGCTATGGGAAGGATTAGGATTTGGCTTTGCAACTACTGGATATAGCGGAACAGCCTATCCTAATGTACAAGAATGTTTATCTATGACCCATAAATTAGGTTTTAAACGTACTATTGTCATTCCGTTTTTCTTCTTTACTGGAGTATTGCTAGAACGTATCTACAAACAAGTAGCTGATATGGATACAAGCGTACAAAGTGAGTATATCTATACCGATCCTTTTGGAGCAGATGAACTGATTTTAAAAGCTTTTGACGAACGTCTAGATGAAGCTAAAAATGGAACCGCTCATATGAATTGTCAATTGTGCAAATACAGAAAACAAGTTGTTGGTTTTGAACAAGACATGGGTAAAGAACAAATTGGTCACCACCTCAACGTTAAAGGTATCTTATTTGAAGAAGACGAAAAACCTGGCGAAGTAACCAATTCTGTTGGTAAAAAAATTAAGAAGTTATTGGGGTTGTAGTATTACTCTACAATCCCCTCTCCTTCTAAATATAATGCTTCTAGTTTTTCTTTAATTTCTTGACTTGGTGACGCCCACATTCCACGCTGAATAGCT
Source organism: Aquimarina rhabdastrellae (assembly GCA_947387485.1). Classification (GTDB taxonomy): domain Bacteria; phylum Bacteroidota; class Bacteroidia; order Flavobacteriales; family Flavobacteriaceae; genus Aquimarina. The sequence continues at coordinate 116,494 of CANDNT010000012.1, read as the reverse complement.
TCTAACAATCGTTCACTCATATCTTTTAATGCCCAAGGATTGTGTTCTTTGATAAACTCTTTATTCTTAGCTTCTAATAAATAACTTTCTGTAATTCCTTCATACATAAAATCATCTACCAGATTCGTTGTCGCATCATAGGCAAATAAATAATCTAGAGTCGCCGCCATTTCAAAAGCTCCCTTGTAGCCATGTCGTTGTACTCCTGCTATCCATTTAGGATTGATCACTCTAGAACGGTACACTTTTAGCAATTCTTCTTTTAAGGTTTTTACTTTAGGTGTTTCTGGTCGAGAATGGTCTCCAAAATAAATCGAAGGCTCTTTTTCACTTACCGTTTGTACTGCATTGGCTAATCCTCCTTGGAATTGGTAATAATCATCACTATCTAAAATATCGTGTTCTCTATTATCTTGATTTTGCATGACGATTTGCATGGCTTTTAATCGAAATTGAAAGGACTCATGGGCAGAGATTCCTTCTTTTGAACTTCCATAAGCATATCCACTCCAATTCATATAAACCTTGGCTAGATCTTCTCGTGTCTTCCAATTCTTTTCATCAATTACACCTTGTAATCCAGCTCCATACGCTCCAGGTTTTGAACCAAAAACACGATATAAAGCTCTTTGTTCACTTTCATTTTCTGACAATCCTTTTTTCTTCCAAGCTTCTTGTTCTTTTAAAAAACGCTTTCGAATAGGATTGTCTTCTAAAGGCTCGTCTAACTGTGTTACTTTTTTAACAGCTGCATTAAACAAATTGATCACATCTGGGAAAGCATCTCTAAAAAAACCTGAAATTCTTAAGGTAACATCAACTCTTGGTCTTCCTAAAGATACAATCGGAATGATTTCAAAATCAGTTACACGTCTATTCACATTTTTCCAAATAGGTCGCACTCCCATCAATGCCAAGGTTTGGGCTATATCATCACCTCCTGTTCGCATCGTAGCAGTTCCCCATACTGAGATCCCAATAGTTTCAGGATAGTCTCCTTCTTCTTGCAAATAGCGTTCGATGATCAAATTAGCACTTTTCTCTCCGAGTCTATACGCAATTTCGGTCGGAATGGTACGTACATCAACTGAATAAAAATTTCTACCTGTTGGTAATAAATCTCTTCTTCCTCTAGTAGGTGCACCCGATGGTCCTGAAGGTACATAAGCTCCATTCAACCCTTCTATGATATAATGAAGTTCGTCTGTAGTATGTTGAACCGCTATCAAAGTTTTATCCTTAATTTCTTTTAAGACTTTATTCCCATAACTATATGTTGTGTCTAGAGTATCTTCTTTTAGATAACGTATAAGTAAAGTTTTACTTAATCCTTCTAAAGCAGCTACAACCTGTCCTACGTTTTTACATATATTTTCGCCTATAGTTACCACTAAAGGTTCTGTATAGTCTAATTGCAAAATATCATCTTCTATCCCAAAATCTTTGGCAAATGCCTGTGTGATTCCTAAACTTTGATAGTTCCCTGATCGGTGTAATGCTATCAATAAATCAATCAACTGTTCTTCTACTGGTGGCGTTCCAAAAATATGCAGTCCATCTCTGATTTGTGCTTCTTTAAGTTCACATAAATATCCATCAAGTTTTACCAATAACTCATCTACATCATCCGACTGAATCCCTAAATCAACATTCAATTGCGTTTCTTTAACTAAATCAGCAATTTCTTTTTCAAGAATTCTACTTCGTTTAGGATCTAAATTAGAAGCTTCATAATATTCATCTACCAGATTTTCTAAAGTCAATAAACTACCGTGATTTTCGGCTCTGGTCATTGGCGGAATCAAATGATCGATAATAATCGCTTGATTTCTTCTCTTTGCCTGCGTTCCTTCTCCTGGATCATTAATAATAAAAGGATAAAAATGAGGTAATGCACCAAAAACAGCCGCCGGAAAACAAGAGGCATTGTCTAGAGAAACACTTTTACCAGGTAACCATTCTAGATTTCCGTGTTTTCCTAAATGAATTACTGCATCTGCATCATAGCTATCTTGTAACCAGAAATAATAAGCTAAATATTGATAGGTAGGCGGTAAATCTGGTGAATGGTAAATTGCTTGTGGATCTTGATTGTATCCTCTAGAAGGTTGGATACTTACAAATACATTTCCTAATAAAAAACCTGGAAAAATATATCCTGTTCCATTATAAAATGGATCTTCTTCAGGCTGTCCCCATTGTTCTCTTATTTTTTCTCGTAGTTCTGGTGATAAGGCTGCTAATTTTTTCGCGAAAGCTTCTTTATCATACGCAATACTATGTGGTCGCGTTTGTGTTGTATCAATAGCATTGGTTGTTAATTGTGTTAACCAATGCATTAAGGCAGTTCCGCTTTCTGGTAATTGCGATCCTAAATCATAACCTTCTTCTTGTAATTTATGAAGTAACACAATACAGCTTTCTGGAGTATCCAATCCTACTCCATTTGCCAATCGGCTGTCTTTATTAGGATAGTTAGGTAGAATCACGGCTACCTTTTTCTCTTTATTTTCTTTTCGCTGTAGCTTTACCCAATTTTCTGCCATTTCTGACATGAATTCGCAAGCAGGTTGATAGGCTTCATATTTGATAATCGCACTATCGGTCAACGGATCTTTACTGATTTCCTTTTTGAAGGAAACTGCTCTTCCTATGATACGTCCATCAATTTCGGGCAAGGCAATATTCATGGCAATATCTGTAGGCGGAAGTCCAAACATTCCTTCTTCCCATACTGTTTTATTACTCGTCGAAAATATTGTTTGTAATACAGGAATGTTTAAATTCTCAAAGATAAAATCGGAATCTTCTGTAGATTTAATTGTAAATCCAGTCGTGTTAAGCAATACATCAATCTTTCGCGTCCCATCATTGGTCATTAATTTTTCTAATTGCTGTAATACGCCTTGCTCTCTTAAGTTATTCGCAAAAACAACAATTGCATTGATATTACGTTTTTCTAGATTTTCGCTAAGTACATGTATCGGCTCTAAATTATCTGCTAAATAATGAGCTCTATATGCTAAGATTACCGCATTTGCTTTTGAAGTATCTAGAGTGGAACTTAATTCTTCCTGACTTATAATTCCTAAACCTCCTTTGTATAAAAACAGTACTTCCAAACTTTTAGGTGGAGTCACAGTAACAGGTAATTCAAAAAAGTTTTTATATAGGTATTGCAGTAAAGCAATGGTATTGTCTTTTCCACCTTGTTGAAGATATTGTCTACACTGATGTACTACTTCAATCGTTTCTGTAGATCGACTCATCAATTCGTAATCAGGCTCGTGCGCCGGAATAAAGAGCAATACACAATCGGTTTCTTCTTGTAATGCTATAAGCGTTTCTATAAGGTATTTGTAATAATTCATACCTCCTAGCAGGCTACATACAATCACTTTGGCTTTCTCTAAAACATCTTCGGCATAGGTATCTATTGTCAATTCTTGTTTTAGGTACACCAAATTGGTCATCCTCAAACTGGGTAATTCATACGTAGCTTCTTCATGAAGTGTTTTATAAGCTTCATTCATCGTATGAATTTCGGTATCGCTTGCACTTAAAAAAACGATATCTCCAGGTTCTTGTTCTATATAAAAAACGCCGTCGTCATTAGGATTCCAACCTCCCGGTATGGTAGCGATTAAATGCATAGTCTTTTCTTTTTCTGCTTATTTTTATTTTTTTAGTGCTTTTCTAACCACTTGAAATTTCCTGCTCCCCAATACAAATGGATATAACTTGCTAGCACTTTTTTATAGGTATAAAATCGCGTATCTATCTCCTTGTTTCTCGCTGTATATACTTTTGCATCGGTATGCGCTGCTTCATTATGTTGTATAGACGAGTAATGAAATTCGTGCCCCCATAGTTGCTCTGTATCCATACTAATTCTTCTATAGCCCAAATGTAATCTTTTGTTTTCCATAGAGGTTTGATACGGAAAAATACTGACCATAGGGAATGTTACTCCGTTTTCGTCTGTAATCGAATTTCCTAAATACATCATTCCACCACATTCGGCTAAGATTTTGCCTCCATTATCCGCATGTGCTTTAATGGCTGCTTTCATTTTTGTGTTGCCACTTAATTGTTCCAAATACAATTCAGGATAACCACCTGCCAAATAGATAAAATCTGCTTCGGGTAGTTCTTCATCATGCAACGGACTAAAAAAGAGGACTTCTCCTAAGGTTTTTAGATATGCTAAATTCTGTGTATAGGTAAATGAAAAGGCTTCGTCTTTGGCAATAGCAATTCGATACGTGTTTATTATAGTACTTTTAAGCTTAGTAATTGCTTTTTCTTCAACTTGTTTTCCTAATTTCAAGAGTTCTTCTATAGCAATATGCTCACTTATATGAGCAGCTGCTTTTTCGATCACTTCTTCAAAAGAAGCATCTATATGCAAGCCCAGATGTCTTGATGGAATCGCTATGTCGTCATTAGGCGGAATATATCCTAAGCTTTTTAGACCTACTTGTTCGCAAGCTTCCTTGAGAAAAGCATAATGCGATACTGTTCGTACAAAATTGAAGAGTACTCCTGCTATTTTGACTTTAGGATCAAAATTTTTCAATCCAGCCAAAATCGGCGCAATACTATATGCCATCGATTGCGCATTCACTACCAAAATTACTGGAATGTCTAGTATTTTTGCAATTTCGGCAGAACTTCCTTTATCTTTTACAGCGCCATCAAACAAGCCCATCACACCTTCTACAATACATATATCAGCTTTGTTTTGATAGGTATAGAATGTTTCTTTTAAATGGGTTTCGGACATCATGATACTGTCCAAATTGATACTGGGATTTCCAGCGGCAGTACTGTGATGTATCGTATCTATATAATCGGGTCCACATTTAAAAGATTGTACTGTATATCCTTTATTTTTTAGATAGCGAATTAGTCCTAAAGTAACTGTCGTTTTTCCTGAATTACTCCATGGAGCTCCTATTAAAAAAGATGTCGACATATTTTATGCGTTTAAGGAGGAGAGCGAAAGGTATTTTAGTTGTAATACCTCAGACATTTTCTTTGCTCTGCCTAATTTTACAAAACCACTTTCGGTATCTATGACTGTGGTATTTGATAATCCTGATAAATATTTCTTATAGGTTTCTATAGCTTCTGCAAAAGGATTTTTTCCTCCTACATTGGCTTTACCATCTGTAAAAACAAACAATTGCACCGTCTTTTTATTAATCGATTTTAATAATTCAAAAACCTTAAAAAAAGCATTGGTTAAGTTTGTTTTCCCTTGTGTTTTCAGCTGATAGCTTATCTCTGACAACTGCTCGATATTAGTTGTAAACGGCTGAATGATTTTTGCTTGTGTACCTTCTAATCCCACAATAGCATATTGTATTTTCTTTAATGGATTTGCTTTTAAGGTCTTTAATACAATTCCTTTTAGATAGCCCATTTGTTTTCCTATTGCCATGGAGGCACTAGTATCTATCAAAAATACGATACGCATCATCGTTTTTGTTGATTGGTATTGATATACAGGTGTAATTTTATCTGTGATAAGATACTGCTTTATAGTTTTAAAAATAGCTATAGATTTTTCTTGATTGGTAGGTATTGCTTCTTTGACGATACCTTTGATCTCTGCTACATCTATTTTTTGTTGCTTGCTACTTTCACTATTAAATTTTAAAGCACCACGTATGTTTTCTGGCAACTGAAACTTACTATTAGAACCATTGTTTGCTTCGCTTTCATTTTGCTGAGCATCATTCTCGTTTTCAGTATTGGGTTCTTCATTATGCTGATCCTCATTATCAGATGGTGGTGTATAATTCTTTGCTCTATGTTGTAATACAAAAGGTGCTATATATGCTACTATTGCTGTAGTTACTATACGTTCTCCCAGATATGCTGCATATGCTCTAGCTGTTTTGAGCAACAAAATATCTGCTCTCATTCCCTCAACTTCATTCTCAATCGTCAATTGTGCGCAATATTCCTTTACCTCATCGGGAATTTGGATCACATTTAAAGTCTTTCTTGCTTGTGCTATAGTCTCTTTTAATTCCTTTTCTGATGTTTCAAAAACTGTGTAAAAAGAATCTTGATCGGTATCAAAACTAAGTCGTTGACTCGCTATCTGTTTACGTGTTGCTACTTCCTTTGGCGTTTGTATAATCACATTAAGTCCAAATCTATCTAATAGCTGTGGACGTAAAGCACCTTCTTCAGGATTCATCGTTCCTACTAAACAAAAACGACTATCAAGCCATTGAGAGATACCTTCCCTCTCTAGATAATAGCCTCCAGAAGCTGAAGCATCTAATAAGACATCCATTAAATAATCATTCAATAGGTTGACCTCATCTATATACAAAAACCCTTGATGCGCCTTGGCTAACAATCCTTTTTCTACAATAGCTTTTTGTTCTTTGATCAGTGCTTCTAGATTGACACTTCCCAATACCCTATCTTCTGTAGCACCTATAGGTAAGTTAACAAAAGGAGTACTTGTTCCCATTAACTGACTCAACGCTCTTACCGTTGTTGTTTTTCCTGTTCCTTTGTCTCCTGTTGCCAAAACGCCACCAATACTGGGATCAATAGTATTGAGTATCAAGCATAATTTAAAATCATCTTGACCAACAATTGCTGTAAATGGAAAGTTTATTTTGTGTTGCATACTAAGCTGCTACTGTATTATAAAATAACATCGTACCTACGACTATCGAGATGATTCCTACTAAAGCATTCATCCATTTAAAAATAGTCATATTGCGTTCTATAAAACGACTCATCGTAAAAATAAGTACATAACTATATACTGCCATGGCTGCGATCACTCCGATTGACTCAATCACTAGAATCCATATAGCTTCAGTTACGGTACTTGCACTAATAATTAATGCAGAAGTTAAAGCACCTCCTGTTCCTGCCAAACCGTGCAACATTCCTACCCAGAAAGATCGGTTTACTGGATTCATAGCGATTTCTTCTCCTGATTTCCCATGTAAATGGATCATATTATTGATATCATGCTCATGCGGTTCTATCTTTTTATGATCTTGCATTAAGGCTTTCAATTTATGATTTCGGCGAATGGCTACAATTCCTAACCAAATCATAATTGGCCCTACGATGAGTTCTGCGAAAAAGGAAATGTTTTCTACAAAAGCCATTAAAACAGTTCTGAAGAATAAAGCTATTCCTCCAAAAAGCAATAACGTAACCGAATGCCCAAATGCCCATTGCGAAGCGATAAAGACTGTCTTAAAGTTTACCTTTTTTTTGTTAATGGCATTATCTGCTGCCAATACTGAAACTGCCGAAATATGATCAGGCTCAAAAGAATGTAATATACCTGCAATAAGAGGTCTTGTAAAGTTTATAAAACTCATGTTTTATAGTTTATAATGCGATTATCATTATTGATTAAATACAACCTAAGTTGTATGTTTGGAGCAATTTTATGACAGTGCTCAAAACATTTTTGAAGTAATTTCTGATAGAACGGTTCTTCGTCACCAAAAATAAAAATTTCCCGCAATCTACCTGCCATATTTAAACTTAAAACACGATCGGCAATTGCTTTTTCATAACCTGCTTCTAAGGCTAATTGATGAATAAATTCTTTGTTCCATGTGGTCTTATTACTATGGGTATTGGTATAGCCTTGTGCTAGCTTGGAAGCTTTCCCCAACATGATCCCCATTGCCACGCTTTTTATCTGTGGTGTTGCTTGTATTTTTTCAAAAGTTTCTTGTATCCAATTTCCGTAATGTATACATGCTGACTCTGGTATCTCTGGAAAAAGTTGCTTTAATGCTTTTTCACTTCTTCCTCCAGAATTGATCAATAATTCTTGATGCTTATTGGCTACTGCTACATCTATTCCTTGTTGTATACTTGCTATATAAGAGGCGGCCGAAAACGGAGTAACAATTCCTGTAGTTCCTAAGATTGAAATGCCTTCTAGAATCCCTAATCGACTGTTTAGAGTGCGTTTGGCAATTTTTGCTCCGTCTTTTACACTTATGGTGATGGTAACGCCTCGTTTTTCGAGATTATGATTGGCTAGTATTTTTTTGCATATCGTCTCCATCATTTTTCTAGGTACCGGATTGATTGCAGGTTCTCCTACAGCGATATCCAAACCAGGTAACGTAACCAAACCTACGCCATCTCCTCTTTTAAAAACGATAGTTCCCAAATCATTTAAACTCACGGTTGCACTAATTTCTGCATTGTGTGTTACATCTGGATCATCTCCTGCATCTTTAATCACCGAACACGTGCTTTCTTTGCTATTGAAAACACATGATTTTAATTCAAATTCGGCAGTTTTACCTATCGGTAAGGTGATCTCCACTTTTGGGATGTTTTGCTGATGTACCAACGCCAATAAAGCTGCTTTGGTACTTGCCGTTGCACAAGCTCCTGTAGTGTAGCCGCTGCGTAAAGGTTTATCAGGTATGTCTTGTAATTCACTCAACAGTAATCTAGTTTAACACCTCTATCAATTGAGGTATGGTCTGGATACAAAGATATCGTTTTGAAATTTCTGGTCTTTTGATAATGACCAAAGGTGTTTGCGTTTGTAAGGCGGCTTTTATCTTTTCTTCTAATTTCCCATTAATTCCGCTTTCTTTGGTAAGCATAACTTCTGGTCGTAGTTTTTCTATGAGTTCGATTTCTTTTTCGGCTAGCTGTGGTAATCCATATAGCAATTGTTCTTTAGGAAATCCTGCATTTGCTGCTATTGTTCTAGATACTTCTCTATCCAAAATACGAAACCAAGTTTGGTTCTTTTCCCAATACGATTTTAATTTCACTATGGTCTGTACTCCTGATAAGGCTAATAAACTTTGGTAACTATCAACCTCAAAATGAGTGATTGCTATTTCAAAATCTGACACATACGTAATCAACGGATGTTCTTTTCGCTTTGGAAAAGCACGTTCGAATCGAATCAACGGAATCTCTATACGAAGTGCTGCAATGGTTCTATGTAGATTAACTGCAAAAGGATGGGCTGCATTGATAATCTGTGTCACCTTGTTTGCTACACAAAACTCTTCGATTTCCTGAGCTTGCATAGCACCAGAAATCGCTATTCCATTTCCTTCAAAACGAACAGGTGTTTTGGTTGAATAGGTATATTGCTTTCCTAATTCGTCTAAGGTTTTGGCAACTTGTTTCCCTTCTGTAGTTCCTCCGAAAACTAAAATCATTGTTTAAGATTTTAGTGCCACTTTTTCTTTCTTTCTAAAGATATGATGCCAATTATCGTCGTATAACCAAGACCTATTTTTTCTAGCCCCTACTGCTTCTCCTACAACAATTAGAACTGTTCTGGTCAATTTGTTTTCTTTGATAATACTAGACAATTCTGTAAGTTTTCCTGTCCAAACTTGCTCATCTTCCCAGCTTACACGATACAGTACTGCTAATGGTGTATCTTCTGGATAATGTTCTAATAGTTCTCCTTGAACTTTTTTAGCAATTCCAGCACTTAAAAAAATACACATGGTCGCTCTTAGTTTTGCCATATCTGCAATCTTTTCGTGCTCTGGTGTCGGTGTATTTCCTTCTCCCCTAGTTAAAACAATAGTCTGTGCTACCTCCGGAATGGTAAATTCTGATTTAAGGTATGCAGCTGCTGCTTGAAACGATGAGATTCCCGGAACGATAAAATAGTCATATCCTTTGGCATCAAAAATAGTCATCTGTTCTTGGATGGCTCCATATATCGATGGATCACCTGAGTGTAATCTTACTATCTTTTTTCCTTGAGCATAGAAATCGTCCATGATTTGTATTTGCTCTTCTAGTGTCATAGAAGCCGAGTTACGTACCAATGCTCCTTCTTTTGCCATATGCGTTAAGGCTTCGGGTACTAAACTTCCTGCATATAAAATACAGTCTGCCTCTTCTAACAAGGCTTGTCCTTTGAGTGTGAGTAATTCTGGATCTCCAGAACCTGCTCCTACTATTGCAATACTTGCTTTACGTTCATATGTAGATGAAAGTGCTATCGCATAGGTAAATTTCTTACCCGAATCGGTATGTATTTTAGTTTTTTCGGCTAACCATGAAGTTGCGTTGGTCAACAAGGCAGCCGATGCTTCTGCTACGCCATAGACTCCTACTTTTTTCTTAACGATTTCTGATGGATTCGCTACTTGAATACTATTCAGTTCATCTGCTGTAAAAGTATGAAAAGTACGCTTGTATTTGTTGGTAAAATCAAGATAAGCTGTTTCGTCTTTTTTGATATTTGCAGACCCTAGCGCAAATACACTTTCGAAAGCAATACCTTCTTTCTCTAAACATTTTAATAATTCATTTTCAAATACTTCTGAAGGAATATCACGCGAACAACCACTACCAATTGCAATACATGGTGGGTAAAAACTCAACACAGGGATTATCGTACTGATTTTTTCGTATCCTATATAAATTATCAATTCGTATTCAGCGGTATCGACAGTATCTATGTCATAATGTATTGTAACAAAATCTGGAAGTGTTTTTTCCATCATTTCGGTTCCTTTGTCCTTTACTTTTAAGACCAAAGCTGTTGGTTTTCTATTTACAAATAGTGAAATGATTTGGTTTAACGTAATAGATGCGTTTTGTTTCCAATTATATTTTGTTGCCAGAGTATCCAAACTCCATAGTTGCTGTAAATCACTCGAAGTAGAAATCACAGCTTGTAATTGTAGTATTCTACTTATTTGCACCGTTAATTCGTTGGCTTGCCCTATATGTCCGCTCAATACAGATTGAGCAAACTTACCTTGTTCATCTATATTGATCACCGCAGGGTCAGTATGTTTGTCGTTGATAAAAGAAGCTATGCTACGTACACAAATACCTAAGGCTCCTATAAAAATCCATGCATCGTATTTCTGAAAATTATCTGCTAATAGTTCATTTACGGAAGTTATATGTCGTACATCTTTTTGTTCTTCGATAGTTCTTGTCGTAAAGATTCGACTTCTATAAAATTCGCTTTGCAGTGTTTTCGCAATAGTAAGTCCATTGTCTGTAAAACTTATAATGGCAATTTTTAATACAGCTTCTTTCACAATTTATTTTTTTAGGGTCGGTACTGCTATCTTTTAGGTCTTATCAATAGACAAACAAAGATACAATCCCTCTTATTTTTTCTTTTATTTTATAATGGATATTCGTTACCAAATATCGTTTATGGTTTTATGGCTTTTAAGAGTCTAATAGGATTGTGCATATTGAGTACCATCGTCATTTCTTCTTCTAGTTGCCATCCTAAAGTAGCACTTACCTTCTTAAAAGTTCGATAGCTTTGTTCTTGTACAGCATTGATCACCATACGAGTTCCTGAAGCTACCAATTGGTCTATTTTATTTAATAATTCTTCTAGTTTGCCTCCATGCCCTCCTATAAAAACAGCATCTGGCATGGGTAATACTTCTACCTCTTGCGTAAAGAAATCTCCCATCAACTTCGTTATTCCGGGTACTCCAAAACGTTTCTGATTGGTCTCTATAATTTCCTCACATACTGTTCTTTTTTCAAAAGCAACAACTGCTAAGGATGGATTTCTAAGTTTTGCTTCTATGCTTACTGCTCCTGTACAAAAACCAATATCCCAAAATACTTTTGTTCGCTCAATTTCTAATAGATGTAAGGTAGTGAGTCTGATCGGTAATTTGGTAATCATATTGGGTCTTCCGTCTAATCCTTTAAAAGATTGGTCTGGTATGCCAAAAGGAATATGTCTATGTGTTATTTTATGTAATAGTATACAGTTTAGTTTATAGAACTCTTTTGTTGTAGCTTCTGCTAAAGTCAAGCGTTGAATACATTCTTGACTTCCTCCTAAATCTTCGCCTATAGTGATTTCGTAATTATCATATCCATAGTGTAACAATCGCTCGGCTATGGTTTTAGGATTTTTATGACCATCCGTAAGCACTCCGATTAAGGGTAATTGTGCTATGATGGCTTTATCCAAGGCTTCCCATGTTCTACCGTGCACACTCACTGTTACCAATTCGTTACTATTGGTATTGGTGGCATTGGCCAAAACTTGAATAGCACTAAATGCTGGATAACTATATATTTTTGCTTGAGGAAACTTCTTTTGTAAAGTATTTGAAATCCCATAAAACAATGGATTTCCCGAAGCAAAAACAACGATAGGTGTGTTTTGTTCTTTATAGGCTGCATATACTGCATTCATTCCTCCAGAAATCGAAATCCATTCGTGTGCTTCAGGCAAGAGCTCTTTCACTAAGCGATAGTGACGTTCTCCTCCACTAAAAACCTTAGTGTTGGCGATCAAAGCTTCTTGTTCTTTAGAAAGCTCAGGAGTTTTATTAGGTATGCCTAGTACGTAAAACGTCATCTAATACTTTTCTTGTATAATTACCTCATCGGCTTGTTTGCGTTGTTCCCATTTTTTGATTTCCAATTCGGGTTGGTTATAAAACATATCGGTATATCCCAGACACAAATAGCCTATCAATTCATTTTCTGCTGGAGCATTAAGGATTTGTTTTACTTTTTGAGGGTCGAGTATACTTACCCAGCCCAGTCCTACATTGAGAGCACGCGCCATAAGCCACATATTTTGTATGGCACAGACTACGCTATATTTTCCCATATTAGGCATACTTGTTTGTCCTAATACGGGTTCGTTTTTAGGTTTATAAAAGACCGCAATATTAATAGGCGCCTCTACAATACCTTCTAATTTTAATTGTATGTATTCTTTTTGTTTTTCGTCTGCAAATTGAACGACTGCTTTTTGGGTTTCTTCAGAAAACGTAGCTTTTACAGCTTGTTTGGTCGCTTCATCTTTTATCAACACAAACTCCCAAGGTTGGGAAAACCCTACAGAAGGTGCAGATAGTGCTGCTTGCAATATCTTTTCAATCACTTCATCAGTTACTGGTGTTTTTAGAAATCTATTTCCTCTTACATCTCTACGATGCAACAATATTTCTTCTAATAATTGTTGTTCGTCTGTTGTAAAAACACGTTGTTCTTCTCCACTCATTTGATTACAATTCTAAGGTTTCTGCTTCTCCCCATGTAAATGCTGCATTGACCAATGCGGCTGCAAAATTACTTCCTCCTCTGCGTTCTTTAACGATCGCATACGGCGTATTGGCTAACATCTTTAAGCGTTCTTTGGATTCTATTACATTGATAAATCCTACTGGAGCACCTATGATTCCGATTGGATTTAGCGTTCCTTCATATACTTGATCTGCAATTTCGATCAAGGCTGTTGGTGCATTTCCTATCACAAACAAGGCTTCGGGATATTGTTGTGCTGCTAGTTTGATGCCTGCTTGAGATCTCGTTAGGTTTTCTTCTTTCGCCAATTGCAAAGTAGCTTCATCATTGAGCATACATACTACTTTATTCCCATAGGCTTTTACAAAAGTTTTGGTAATTCCTGATTGTACCATCGTTACATCAGTAACAATCGTTCCGCCTTTACTCAAGTATTCATGCCATGTTTTGATGGCATTTTTAGTTGTTTCTACATACTTGATATACTCTTTATCTCCCGATGTATGGATACAGCGAATCGCTGCCCATAGTTGGTCTTTTTCTAGCTGATGTGCTGGTAAATCGGCTAAGATTTCTTTAAAACTCGCTTCTTGGATTTCGATGCCTGTATGTGGTTTTCGATCCAAATATCCTCTAGGTGTAATTAAATTGTCTTTGTATCTAAAAGTTTGACTATTACCAATCAATACCACACTAAACATATCTACTTGCTCTGGATCTAGATCTGCCAAAGTCGTTATCGTAATTTGCTCTTCTGTACGCCCTAACTGCTTACAGATGGCTACTGGTGTCGTTCCTCCTCTATGCTTTAAGTATATGTCTTTTAAGGCTTGTAACTGCCAATATCTCTTTTTACTTTTTGGATTGTACAATCCTGTTACAAAGTCTCCTTGAGCAGCTGCTGTAATACGCTTTTCGATCGTTGTCCACGGAGTCATTAAATCGGATAAAGAAATACAACAGAAATCATGTCCTAAGATGGCGCCTAATTTGCTCCCTGCTGTTATAAATGCTGAAATTCCTGGAACGGTTTCTACTGGTATGTCTAAGTCTTGTTCTGCTACTTTTTGATATACAATCGAAGCCATGGCATAGATACTTGCATCTCCAGAACCGATCACGACTACATTTTCTCCTCTAGAGGCGTGTTCTATAGCGATTTCTGCTCTTTTCTCCTCCTGGCTCAATTCTTTACCAATACATACTATATCTGGCGTGATTAAGTGTTCTATAAACTGGAAATAATAATGATATCCTATGATCACCGTAGCTTCTGTAATGGCTTGGGATGCCATAGGAATTATATAGTCTTGATGTCCTGGTCCTAGACCAACAACTTTAATCATGCGCTTACTTTTTAATAATCAATAACGAAAAATATGGTATCTCTCTTTCTGCTATTTCATGCAAATCTGTAGTGATATATTCTTCTGTTGTTCCTAATCGTTCGCAATAATAAAAATTCCATTGCTGTTGCTTCAATTCTTCGTACATTTTTTTCCATCTTGTTCTAATTTTCATTAGAATTAAGGTATCAAATGTATCGAAATGTGTTTGTATTTCGGCCACTGAAGAAACTCTAGGTAATATGGCTAACTTCTCATTCCATAAACTCAACGAAATTTGATGCTGTGCACTTCCCAAACTAAAGGAATTGATTCCCGGAATTAAACTTACGGGTAATGCTTCTTCTTGCAGTTGTGCTAGAATATATGAAAATGAAGCATATAAACTGATATCTCCTTCGCAAACGATGCTTATTTTTTTGCCTTGCTCGTGCAAGGTCTTGATTTGAGCCACCGTATCTTTATAGATTTGATTGACTTGGGTTCTATCTGTTGACATTTCTAGATAGAACCCAATCAAATCTTTATCTTCTAATTGGTGGTGCTGCAATAGTGGATATACGTAGCTTTTTTTGATGCCTTTGTTAATCGATCCTGGATAGAAAATCACATCGGATTCTTTAAGGATACGTAAGGCTTTTAGGGTCATCAATTCTGGATCACCTGGCCCTAATGCTACTCCATAAATTTTATGCACAATGCTTAACTTTTTTTCTTTTTACGTTTGTATAAAAACAATTGCCATTTTTCTTCTGCAACTCCTTTTTTATCCATTTCTGCTCGTGACATGGTAAAAAACAGATCTGATAATCTGTTGATATATGCCATCACATAGTCTTCTACACTTTCTGGATCGTGTCGCATTAAGGTTACTAATGTACGTTCTCCTCTTCTTATCTGTGTTCTACATACGTGACATAAAGCCGATATTTCGTTTCCTCCCGGTAAGATAAAATAATCTGAAGGCGAACTGATATTATCTTCTAATTCGTCTAACCATTTTTCGCAAAACTCGGCACCGTCTATAGGTTTAGGATTTGTGTTTTCTTTTTTGGAATCTGAGGGTCTAGCTAAATGCGACATCATATCCATCATGTCTTTTTGGATACGGTGTAAGTTGGCTTGCCATTCGTGTGTTTCTCCTAATTTTGCTCTTAGCAATCCTATCGTAGAATTCACTTCGTCCAAAGTTCCGATACATTCTATTCTAGGAGAATCTTTGTAGTCTCTTTTACCTCCAAAAACTCCTGTTTTTCCGGTATCTCCTTTTCTTGTATATATTTTCATCTCAATACTGATTTTGAATTCTTAATACGCGATTATGCCGTAACGGTTAATTGCGCTTCTATATACTTAAGGATGCTTGCTTCTTCTAATTTTTCACCGATAATCACCAAGCGTGTAGCTCGTAATTCTCCTTCTTTCCATTTTCTATCAAAATAGTTTTCGAATCGATTGGCAACTCCTTGTACAATCATACGCATAGGTTTTCCTGGTACTTCTATGATTCCCTTTATTCTGTATACTTCAAAATCGGCTACCATTTTTTCTAAAACTTTGATCAATGCTTTAGGAGTATGTGGTGCTTCTACAGTGATCACGATAGAATTAATGGTTTCGTCATGGTCATGATCGTGCGGGTGATCGTGGTCATGGTCGTGATCATGATGATGATGATGATGGTGATGTGCTTCGTGGTGTGAGTGTTTTTGATCTATATAATCTTCAGACTTGGCTCCTATTCCTAATAAAACATCTACAGGAATATCTCCTTTTACAGCCGAAATCAATTTGATTTGTGATCCTACTTTATTTTGAATAATACCACTTACTTCTTTGTATTTTTCTTCGTCGATTAAATCTGACTTCGTCATGATGATTAAATCTGCGCATGACAATTGATCTTCAAATAACTCTTCGATAGACGATTCATGATCTAGGCTATCATCTTCTAAACGTTGTGCTTGTACACGTGCTCGATCACAAATCTCACCAGTTGCTTGTCCTACACTGTCTACCACCGTTACTACAGCATCTACAGTAATTTGCGGTTTAAGATCTGGCCAATTAAACGCTTTTACTAATGGTTTAGGCAATGCCAAACCAGAAGTTTCTATGATGATATGATCTATCTGATCTTTACGCTCCATCAATTCTAGCATGGTAGGTAAAAACTCCTCTTGTACTGTACAACACAGACATCCATTGCTAAGTTCTAATATATTTTCTTCATCGCATCCACAATCATTTCCTTTAAGGATTTCTCCATCCATGCCTAGCTCACCAAACTCGTTAACGATGATGGCTAAACGTCTTCCGTTAGCATTTTTTGCAATTTGATGTATTAATGTAGTTTTTCCTGACCCTAAAAAACCAGTGATGATGGTTACGGGGATTTTATGTGTGTGAATTGCCATTGTTTCTTATCTGTATTTTCTCTCAAAGGTATCAAAATATAGTTTGTTTTAATATTAGGTAGCTATTTTTTAACAAGGAGGTTTTACTTGAATAAAAAGAAGGTATTTTTTTGAAAATTTCTAAAGACGGTTACGGTACAAGTAGATTTATTATTGTTAAATTACAATGATAATGTAGATAATTTTAATTTATAGGGTTATCATAAATTTTATACTCCCATTCTTTAATAATCCAACTTTTAATAGTAATTATAAAATAAATTAAAAATGAACGATAAAAGTTTAATAATAGGTACTGATTCTAATAATAAAGAAATTGATATTGAAACTCTTGAAAAATGGATACAAGATATTGAGTTGAATAAAGAAAAAATTGCTGATATGGTATATTTTAGACTTTTTAATAGATACTTAAAACCATTTGACTTTAAAAATCTAGATTATACGAAAAATTATAAAAATGGATTTGCTATAATGGCAAATTGTTGTTTATTAATTGAGACTTATATTTCTTTTACAGTAAAAGAGTTTATCAATACTCATAATAAAAGTGAAAGATGTTTTGGATATTTTTTTGTTACAGAATCAAAATTTAGTGTTTTCGCAAGTGGAGGATTAAAACCTGAACAATATATTGATCTATCTACTAACTTTAGAAATAAAGGAAAAGGAATTCCTAAGGAATTTTACAGTTATGTAAGATGTGGAATACTTCATAATGGAGAGACAAGAAAGTCATGGAGAATTAGAAGAGATACTTCTTCTAGTCTATTACAGATTTCAAATAATTCCAAAATAATTCAAGCAAATGCATTTTTATTAGCAATGATAGAAGTTTTAAAGGAATATAGAAAACGTTTAAAATCATCAGCTCCAGATTCTGAATTATGGACTGTTTGTATAACTCGATTAAAAGATTTAATTAAAAACTCATAAACCAAACCTTCAACCAAAAACAATGAAAACCGATCAATCAAAACATCATCTCTGTATAGCGGCTATTAAAAGGAGTACTTTTAAACCTTATGATTATAAACTAACACGGTTTTATGAAGCAAATATTGAGTTTTTACATGCTGATATAGTCCTATCATTATCAGAAAACGAATTGATCATTTGTGCTACTATTATCGATAGGCAGAATTATAGCATTTTGACCACTCAAAAGTTAGTTACTCGTATTGATGGTCAAATTTCCATTGGAAATCTGATTGATGCTAAAGATAAAGGATATGGACTTTTTAAAGCTACTCAAAAAGAGTTTACTTTTGGTTCTATTACACTTAAAGATGGTCGTGATTTCAAGTATTTTATAGAAACAGGAAAAGCTTCTATGATTATGATTTATGGGGTAAGAACTTTACTTTCTATTCAATAACTGTTTGTTATACATATTGAGAATATTACTTAAGTTTGCAATCAACAAAACGCTAAAATCGTACATAATTCTTGTTAAATGGAAGAAAAGGAAAAACCAAGACTTGCGAGATTAACGGCGATATTGACGCAATTACAATCCAAAAGAATTGTTACTGCTAAACAACTTGCTAAGCGGCATGAGGTAAGTGTTCGAACTATTTATCGTGATATTCGTACGCTTGAAAAATCTGGTATTCCGATCATCATCGAAGAAGGTAAAGGCTATGCTATTATGGAAGGGTATCATCTCCCTCCTGTTGTTTTTTCTGAGGATGAAGCAAATGCTTTGATTACCATTGAGCAATTGGTTCTTAAAAATAAGGATCAGTCTTTGGTCGAAAATGTGTCTAGTGCTTTAGAAAAAATCAAAGCGATTCTACGCTATTCCCAAAAAGGAAATGCCGATTTGTTGGCGGATCGGATCTATTTTGGTGGCAATAATAAGGAAGAGAAAACAAGCAATAACTTAATGAAGATACAGTCGGCTATTACTCAATATCAAGTAGTAGAAATCAACTATCTGTCTTCTCAAGAACAAGAGACTGTACGTACTATTGAACCTTTTGCTATTTATAGCATTCACGGCAATTTCTTATTGGTCGCTTTTTGTCGATTGCGTAATGAATTTAGAAATTTTAGAATTGACTTTATCAAAAAGCTACAGCCTTTAGAAGAGACTTTTCCGCCTCATCATATGACGATCAAGGAGTATTTTGAAAAATATATTAAGGATCAAAAACACCCCTGACATACCTTTGTCTCACGCCACTTCTAGATTTGCATTGTTATTCATTAAAACAATTACAATGGAAATTATCAAAATCGTAATCTTATCGTTATCAAGTCTTTTATTAATCTATGTAGGACTAATGCGACTGAGCAATCCTATGAAAACGTATTTAAAAAACTCTGGTATTACTTTGTCCAAAGATGCTAGTTTACTTAACGAAATTAGAGGTATGAGTGCTGTAATGCTGAGTGCGGGTATTCTTGCATTATTAGGAATTGTATTCACCCCGTTAACTTTTACCTCTCATGTAGTTGCTGCACTTATCTTTTTAGGTTTTGCCATTGGTAGATTGATAAGTTTAAAAGCAGACGGAACTCCTAGTAAGCAAATTACACAGGGTATTGTATTCGAACTTGTTTTGGGTACTGCTAATATTCTTTGTTTAATGAGTTTATAATTTATCTTTAACATATAGAAATCAACAAGACCACTCAACAGAATTGTTAAGTGGTCTTGTTCGTGTTCTTTTAATGGTTTATTTCTTTTCGACTCTTAAGATTTTGTCCATTTTGCGCCCTTTGGCCAATTCGTCAATCAATTTGTCTAGATAGCGTGTTTGTCGTGTAAGTTCGTTATCGATCTCTTCGATTCGGTAGCCACAGATAACTCCCCTGATTAACTGTGCGTTAGGATGCAAAGTTGCTTGTTCAAAAAAGGTTTTAAACGTCACTTTTTGTTCGATTAATTCTTGGATTCGGCTTTCGTCATATCCAGTCAACCATTCGATCACCTGATGGAGTTCTTCTTTGGTTCTTCCGTTTTTAACAATTCTATTTAGATAGTGCGGATATATAGATCCAAAGATCATCTTTGCTATTCGTTCGTTATGCTCTTTTGTTACTTTCATTTTGTTTTCCCTTTAACTGTACACTACTTAAAGATACTTATATTCTATGGATTGTTTTGTATGGAATTGTATGGCTAAAAAGTTTTCAACTCTTTTTTGATTAGTACTCTGTATTGTATTCTCTTATCCAACTTTCTGAAAGTTCTTTATTCCAATATTTTAAATCTTTGTCACCAATATTTACTTGATTGTATGTTTTATCCAGCGGCTCTGGATATTGTTTACTAAACATATAATGCTCTGCTATAGTGTCTTTTCTTTTTAATTGAATCGGTGGATCGTTTTTAAAATCAAATACTTTTTCTGTTACTACATATATAAAATTATCATGATTTCCGTTCAAAGATTCCCATTGTGATTGATATACTTTTTGGATACCATTATCTTGATCTAACAAATAACAGGTATGGGTATATCCATATTCACCATACGAACTTGAATCGATTACTACGGCTTTTTCTACTGTTGTATATTTGGTTATGGTACCTTCATAATCTCCACTACTATATTGATGCGTTTTATCGATCTTCATGGATTTGAGGTTAAAATCTCCAAATCTAGCTATCGTCAAATTATGGGTTGTTTTTTCGTTATCTGAATTTGATTTTTTACACGAAAAAACAATTAGACTACAAAGAATCCCTAGGATAACTTTATTCATATATTTTTTAGCTTTTGTTATTGGTTAACACATAAACTTAAAATACTTCATCAAATTTTATTTTGATATATCTTTTTGAGAAAATCATCAAAATTTTGACTAACTAATTCTATGAAGCATTCATATCTAATAGTTTTATAATATTCTTCGTCTGTTATGTCTTCATTTTCCTCTAATACTTCTTCCATTCTGAAGCTTTCTTTCATCGCTTTTTGCCCGCTCCAAACAACTATTTGAGGTCTTGATTCACCTGGTATATAGAAAAAACAAAGTAAATCAACATTAGCCTTTGAAAGCTCCATTTCGTCCGGATGGTGACTGCCATAATATAAAGATGCAAACGGAATCAATCTTTCTCCATCTATAAAACTTCTTAACGTAATACTATCTTCATCAATTAAAGTATAGATACTACTATCAATTCTAGCGTCTCTATCATTGAACTTTGATTGAATTATCGGTAATGGTAATTGTGATTTTTCATCTACGATAGTCAAAAAGCGTCCAATTTTATATACGTTCCCTTTTTCAGATTTAAATTCTAAAGCTATAGGGATCGTTCCATGATATTTTTTTATAAAACTCAGAAAGGATGTATCCAATTCGTTTTTATGTTTTTCTATCCAATCTAAAACCCTAGTATCAATTTCTCCTGCATAGGTTTCTGGAACTATTCTAATATTATTATTCATTTTTGATATAAAATCTAATATTGTTTTTAATTAAAAGCTTTATATATATCCAAAAAATTAGCGATAATCAATGAGATAAAAAGACTTACTATTCCAATATTTAATATTAATCCTATTATTTTTTTTGATGTATTAGGCTCTTTTATTCCTTTTAGAGATTTTATTAACCCAATTATTCCCATATAACCTATTAGTATCGTCAGAAATCCAATTAATAATAATGAAAAAGAAAACTTCAGTGTATTTATAACAGCAGTAATCATTATTAATACTAAAATCATCAAAAAACTTATAACCCCATATTTAAATCCATTATGTGATTTTACATTTCTTTTAATCATTATTCATTTTTTAGTATTCTTCATTTAATGATTTTTGCAACCTCCAGTCTGCAACTTTTCTGATTCTTATCATTCTATCAGCTAATTCTGGATTGTATGAACATCTAGCTTTATCAAACCCTATCCAATTAGGAAAATATTTTTTAGCCATTTTAAAAATCTGTTTATCAAAATTTTTAGAGTGTATAAATCCAACATCATTTGTAGGCCCTACAACTAATTTCATCCTATGATGAATTACATAGTTAAATGCACTAGCAAAACTATGCTTAGCTCCCCATAATCCTTCATCTTCCCATATAAATGCTCCTGAGAGCACTTCATATTCCATTTTTGGATTCTCGATTTTTGATGTTGTAGGTAACTTATTCTTATTGATCAAGAATAACCTCCATATCCATATTTTTAAGAACAAATTTTTTATAAACATCAATATTTAATTTTGATTAATACAGCTGCTTTATTTCTGTTTTTTCTTTTTGGACTTAAATATTTTTTCAAAAGCATTATATACAGCTATATGTAAAGCATCTCCATGAGTTTTATCTTCCATAAACTCATAAAACAACTTAGTATTCTCTTTTTTATTTTCTTTTAGCTTATTGTACAATTCTTTGGCAGTTCTTTCCATTACTTCACCTTCTTTTCCACCTGCTATGTATATAGCTTTTTTAGTATGATATGTGCTCAATTCTATA
The DNA here is from genome assembly GCA_947387485.1 of Aquimarina rhabdastrellae. Lineage (GTDB taxonomy): Bacteria > Bacteroidota > Bacteroidia > Flavobacteriales > Flavobacteriaceae > Aquimarina. The sequence goes on along the minus strand of CANDNT010000012.1, from coordinate 94,239 downwards.
TCTAATAACTTTTCTTCATCCCACCATAAACTAGGACTTACAATGATATAATTGTCAAAAAGATCTGGTTTTTTAAAAAGTATTTCTGTTACTAATAATCCTCCAAATGATTGTCCGATAATAGTTTTGGTTGTAGTTATTCTATATGTTGTATCTATAAATGGTTGTAACTCGTTCTTGATAAAGTTTATAAAATGTGCTGATTTTCCCGAAGTCGGAAATTCTTCTTGATCTCGTTTATATTGAGAAGGGTACGTAAAATCTCTTTTTCGATCTACATTAGCAATTCCAACAACAATAGATTCTGGAAGCATGTTTATCCAAGAAAAAGAGCCAAATTGAACTATTCCAGATATATGTATAAAATCCTCATCTTTAGAACCATCTAATACATAAATCACTGGGTATTTTTTGGATTTTTCTTTAGTATAACTCAGCGGTAAATAAACATTTAACGTTCTGTTTTCGTTTAATATTTCTGATTTAATTGTAATGGTCTTACCTATTGAAAATTCAGTTTCACTAATTTTATGAGGTATTCCTTGTCCATATGACACTGTGATTATGAATAATAAAGTCCAAAATATTATAAGCTGTTTCATGTTTTGATTGGTTTTGATAATTTATTCATATTCTCCCAAAATAGCAATTGAAGTTTGCCTTTATATCTAATTAAAATAATGTGAACGTTTTTATAATCAAAGATCAAAATATCTTCTCTCTTTATTTTTTTTAAAATGTCATATTCGGTTTTTCTTGATAAGCTAAGATATAACTCTTCTGGAATAGGTTTAAATTTTTGATATAAAGAATCTACAATCATTTTAAATGCTTTATCAGAGTATGCAAAATCTCCTCCGTTAATGGTATTGTTTTCTAAAATTCTAGCTACAATTCGTTTTCTATAATCTTTTCCATCTTTTGTTTGAATAGGATATATCAGTTTTGTTAATTGAATTGGATCCTTTGCTAAACTAGCTGCTTGAATTTCCTGAAGATATGTTTTGATATTTTTTAATTCTTTTTTACTGTATTCTTGAGCCATTAAATTGCTCATTGATACCGTAAGGAATATGACTAAAAATATTTTTTTCATAATATTATTTAACTGATTCTTATGATATTTACAAAACTAATTGGTTTTTAATAGATTTCAAATTACTTGTAATACTCTAGTTACACATCTTTTTTATGTTTGAACTCGACATATTTTTGAGCATAGAAAAACAGAGCTAAGTTTTACAACTTAACTCCGTTCTTATCTAATTAACCTAACATTACACTATTTCTTTCTTTTTTAGAACTTTTCATAACGTTCTCTTCTATCGTCTCTACGCTCTCTTTTGTCTTCTCTTTTTTCTCTTTTATCTTCTCTTAATTCTTCTCTAGTTTCATCAATATCAGCCACCATAGTCGCTATAAATTTTGCCACAATATTTTTATTAATTTCTTTTTTAAGATCCTTATCTACAACATTTATACTTGTTATTTTTAATCTTTCATATAATGCTCTTTGGTTAGTAAGCCTTCTATTTATTTCTTCTAGATCTCGCTGATCATCTCTTTTATCTCTTCTATCATCTCTAGTATTATGTCTATCTCTAGCTATATCTTTATGGTCATCATCACTTCCTGTGTATTGTCTTCTGTTTCTTCGATTTTCGCGGCGATCTGTTCTAATTTCTTGTTCGCTTTGTTTTACTTCAATTTTAGCACTATGTAGTTTTGCTTCTGTTTGCCAAAGTTCTCTCTTCATACTAGCTACCAACTTTGTCTTTAATCTTTTTACTTCTTTATCATTTCGATTATCTAACGCTGTTTTCAGCGCTTCGGCATTAACTCTAAATACTGCTAATTCTTTGGTATCTCGATCTAACAAAGCTTTATCTATTCTTATCTGATTTCGATCTTGTCTTATTTCTTTTGTATTTTGAGCCATAAGTGTTGTTCCTATACACCATATGCTCATTGTTAAAATTATTGTAAGTGATTTCATCTTTTTATTTCTTAAGTATTGTTTTTGAATATTCTATTATAGGTTTAAAAATGATTACCAACGGATTGTGTCCTATAAATCCTGTTGTAACTCCGTATTGCACTTTCTTTGTTTCTGGTACATAGGTTCCAAAAACTCTATCCCATAGAATGAGCATTCCTCCATAATTTTTATCTAGATATTCTTGATTAGAACCGTGATGTACTCTATGTGCAGATGGTGTATTTAAAAACAAACCTTCTAAGAATCCTAATTTCCCTATAGCCTCTGTATGCAATATAAATTGGTATATTAAGCTTATCGCCAAACTCATTGATATGATAATAGGAGAAAAACCTAAAATGACTAATGGAATGTAAAACAACACACTAGTGAATTTCCCGATCCAATTTAAACGTCCTGCTGCAGTAAGATTAAACCACATACTAGAGTGATGTGTATGATGAATTGCCCATAAAAAGGGAATCTCATGACTCCATCTATGATACCAATAGTACACCATTTCTACAATTAAGAATGTAAGTATTACTGTATAGACATTGGTAGGAATCGTAAATATTTTAATCGGTTCGACCATTTCAAATAAAAACAATCCCCATGCTATAGAAATTGGTTTTAGTATTCTTCCTATAATAATGATTATGAAATTTGAAATAGAATCTTTGAGGTTATAGCTTCCTGTTTTGGTTAGTATCGACCAGATGATCTCTATAAAAATGAGACTGATAAATATGATAAAAAATAGTTCGCCGTATGCTGTATCCATAATACTTTTCTTTGATTTACATTTCAAAAGTATTGTAGATATCAGCTGTTTCTGTAATAATGAATGTTAAGCGTCCTAATTGATAGGTGAAATGTCTTTGGCTTTAACTCAACTAAAAATCATTCATCCAACTTTTAAGCTGTGGAGCTTTTGCTTTACTAATTACAATCTGTTCTTTGGGCTTAGGATTTATGTTGAGAATCAATTTTCCGTTAAAATACAATTGTAAATTTTCTATTGCCTCTCGTCCTATTATAAATTGTCTATTGGCTCTAAAGAAATGTGCTGGATTTAATTCGCTTTCGAGCTCTTCTAATTTCTTATCCAGAATATAACTCTTATTCGCTTTGGTTACTACTTTTACTATACCTGAATCAATTGTAGCATAGGCAATTTCGCTTACTTGTAACGGAATTAAAGTATCTCTTTGTTGTACTAAGTATGCATTTTTATAGTTTTTTTGTTCTCCTTTTAAAAGCTTAAGCATTTCTTGAAACTGTACTGCTACTGGTTCTTCTTGCTGAGTTCCTTTATATTTATCAATAGCCTGTTTAAGTTCGTCTTCGTCTATGGGTTTTAATAAGTAATCAACACTATTTACTTTAAATGCTTTGATTGCATATTGATCATATGCTGTAGTAAATATCACAGGTGTTTGTACTTGAACTTGCTCAAATATTTCAAAAGAAATACCATCTGCCAGATGGATATCCATAAATACTAATTCTATTACTATTTCTTCTTTAAAAAAAGCTACGGCTTCTTTTATAGTATCAATAACCTTGACAATTTCGATAGAGGTATCAATGCTTTTTAGGAAATAACTTAAATTTTCTGCAGCAGCTTGTTCATCTTCTATGATAAGTACTTTCATGATATTGGTAGTTTAACAATGAAACAATCTTCGTCTTTTTTAAGAGTAATTTCTTTATTTAATACTAATTTAAACCTGTTATTTAAGTTACTTAATCCAGTATGGGTACTTTGTATTTGTCCTATCTTCTCTTGTATTTTATTTTTTACAATAAGATTACGTTCGTCGTTATATATAGTTACTACTAAAGGTTTATTTGATGAAATTTCATTGTGTTTTACTGCATTTTCTACCAATAGTTGTAAAGCCAATGACGGAATTTTCTTTTGAAATAAAATTTTATCTATTGCTATATTTATTTTAAAGTTCTCTCGATATCGCTGCTCTATCAAATAAACATAACTTTCTAAAAACTTTAATTCTTCTTCTATACTTACAAGATCTCTTTCTTTACTCTGCAATATATACCGATAAAGCACTGAGAGTTTATTGATAAATTTCCCTGCTGCTTTTTGATCTTCTCTAACTAACAAACTCAAGGAATTTAATGAATTGAATAAAAAATGTGGATTCAATTGATTTTTTAATACTTGTAACTCGTTTTGTAGGTTTTGTTGTTTGAGTTGCTCTTTTTCTATAGCATCTAATTTTGCTTGATTATTAAGCTTAATTGTTGTACTTATAACTAGTAACATGATCATGATAAAGAGATGTACAAAGATGTTTAATCTAGGGTATAAGGTTGATGACCCTCCCGAATTAACAATTACATCAAATATTCTAAATCCTGTTACCCACAAAAAGACCATTAAAATGCTTATTGCGCAAGATTTGATAAAAATTCGCTTTTTAAACCAATTTTGTCCCCATTCTATATTTACTTTGAGTATAATAAAACAAAATCCAAAAAGTGATATAATTCTAAATATGGTGTCTGTTATCGATATTTCTAAAAATATATTTACCACCATGTCAGTATTCCCAAATAGGAATACTATTCGAGGTATATTTACCAATAAAGAAAAGCTTATTGATACAATTGTAATAAGTTTATTGTTATTCATAAGCAGAAAAGCTTGCATAGCAAGCTTCTTTTTTTATTTATTTAATTTTTCTTTTTACGTTGTTCTTTCATCTTCTTTTGGACTTCTTTTTGTATATCTAAATATACTTCATATTGATGAGAAGACAATAGCGTTTTCATTTCTCTATTCTTATTCTTTTGTATCTCTTTATATGCTCTATATTTACTAAATCTCGATTGTGAACTATTTTTTAAGCTTCTTAGTTGCGTTCCATATTTTTTGGATATCTCAAAAAATGGATCTCTTTGATGTTCTTCTAAGGCTAATCGTTCTATGTATTCCGAAAATTCACCAGTATAATTTGCTTTGACTACTTGTTGTCTTTCCTTTTTAAATTCTAAATAAACCTCGTATTGTTCTTTTGATAATACTTGCTGTAATCTTGTATCCTTACTATGCTGAATCTTTTGAATTTCTCTAATTTTATCTGCTTTAGACAATCCGCTATCTTTGATCATCTTCATTTGATTAGCGTGATCCTTTACAGTAGTTTCATATACCGTTTTTTGTTCATCTGTAAGATTTAATTTTTCAAAATATATTTTTAATTGTTCTTCTGCTTGTTGTTTTTGTTCTGCAGTAATGTTTTTTTCTTGAGCTATTGCTGTTATACCTATCAAGAACATCATTATCATAACTATATTCTTCATCTGTTTATTCTTTTATATCACCTACAACTTTAAATGCTTTTCCTTCTGGTGTAATGACTACTTTATATAATTTATCATCATATTCATAATAACTCTCATTGTCTATATCTACTTGTTCTGCTTCTTCTGGCAAGTCATATACTATGATATTATCTGGTGCTTCAACTACTTTATATCCATTATCTATTTCGATATAATATGTTCCGTTATAATAAAAATATGGTGTTCCTGCTATTATAATTCTTCTATATCCTATAGGCAATACGGCTACTCTTATTCCTCTAGGAGCTGTTACCACTACATATTTCCCTCCATAATATCTATAATAAACACCATTATAGTAATGATAGTTTAATCCATTTCTTTTGATTACGACTGTTGTAGCTGGCAGTACTCTTACTGCTCTTACTACAGGAACGGGTCTTCTATAAACTACTGCTGGTCCTGTTGTTCTCACCACCGTTCTATGGGGAGTTCTTACTACAACTCTTCTTTGTGCTTCTGTTATTTGTGTTATCATCATAATTCCTATAACACTCATTATTCTTATTAACTGTATTGCTTTCATTTTTAGCTTTTTTTACTTTCTACACTACAAATGTATTTAGCAATACAAAGCTCTTTTTGGGATTTATAATGAAGTGACCAAAATTAAAGGTGAAACAACTTTTTCTGTATTTCAACTTGAATAGCTATTTTATTTTTTTAATCGCTATACTTTATTATCGAAATAAAAACAAACTATAACTTGTAATAATATTTGTTATTTTTAATTCCACTTAAAAGAATTCTAGCCTTAGTACACTCAGGATTTTATTGTAAAAATTTGTTTTATGCCAAAACACTCTATTCTTACATCAATCCACTTTAAAATATTAAAAATCATCATGAAAAAAAGACACTTCTTAACAAAAACATTTATTTTCATTACGCTATGTTTTATAAGTATAGGATTATCTATAGCACAGGAGAACAATTCTATTAGTATAGGAATTAATCATACAATTCAGTCTTCAATACTAAATCAAGATAGAACGATTCAAATTTATGTACCCGATAGTTATTCTGATTCCACACAAGAATATCCTGTACTATATATTTTGGATGGACAATGGTATTTCTTAAGTGGTGTAGCAGTTCATACCGCGATGAAAACGCCTCGATCTATTCCAGAAATGATTGTTGTAGGTATTAATACTAGTAATCCATTAAGGAGAAGATTATTTGGCGATGAAAACAAAAAGTTTACTAATTTTTTAGTTAATGAAGTTATTCATTATATAGATTCAAACTACAGAACAAATAACCATCGTGTTGTTTTTGGATGGGAATCCGCGGCTTATTATTTAAGTAATTTAATACTACAACAAAGTGAAATTTTTGATGGAGTCATCATAACCGATGGAGGTTATGCTTCAGAGGACAAAGTAAAAGGATTTACATCACAAAAAGATGTATACCTATTCATGGCCAATTCTAAAAAGGATATTTACTATATTAATTCTACAGATGCGTTTAACAAAGTGCTTAAAGATAACGCTCCACAAAATCTTATTTGGAACTATAGTTTATTTAATGACGAAGTGCACGAATCTCTTGGTCATCTGGCTCTTTATAAAGGATTGAAATATTTTTATCACAATTATAATTCTCCAGTATTTGAAAGCATACAACAGTATATTGATTTAGGTGGAATGAATTACTTAACCAACTATTTTGAAAAACGGTCAGAACGATTTGGTATGGATAAGCAAATAGACAACAGCACAAAAGATGCTTTAATCTGGTTAGCCTGGAAAAGAAACAACTTTAAGTATTTTACGCATTTTATGACAGAATTTGAAGATGTTTTAACAACACAAAGATATGCTTCAGCTTATTGGCAAAATCGTTTCGGTCAATTTTATTTAAAGCATAATGATTATAAAAATGCCATTAAATACTTTAAAGCAGGTCTTACAAAATATCCAAACTCACAGTTTGAAGAAAAAATGCAAAAAGGGCTTATTAATGCAAAAAATGGAAAGATTGATTAAAATTGACTATATCAAACGTTTATTAATAGATATCTTTTACTAATTATGCACAAAAGTAATTTCAATAAAAGATGATTCATTCTTAAAAGAGAAGATTATCAAACTAGAAAAGAAATAAAAATGAAACTCAACAACGATAATCACATATATAAAAACAAATCAATAGTTAAATGGCATTTGGAGAAATAGTATTTTATACAGTTATTGGATTATTTGTTTTTTATGTTTTTTCAAAGCTCCATAGATTCATTTTTAAAGGAACCAACGAAGAACAAGAGTATCACAAGAAATTAAAAGAAAGCTTAGCCGATGAATTTATAATTGACCCCGAAACTGGAGCAAAACTCACATTGGAGCAAGCAGAATCTGGACATTGGATAGCTCACGATAACGAATTTAATACTATCTCAGAATACGAAATAGATAAATTATTTACAGAAGAACAAAAAAATGCTGAAAGAGGAATTAACTATCTTAAGGAACAAATCGAATATAGAAAACAAAATTTGAATGATCACCAGATTCAAATTTTAGAAAAAACTAAAATCTTATCAAAATATGATGATTGGAGTTATTCGAATTCATTTAAAATAACATATTGCGATGGTTTTATATTTCTTCCTGCCGTTAGATTAAATGGACATAGTTATTATGAAAATGATTATCATGAATCTCAAATTATGTTTTGGTTAAAACTTAATATTGATTTAGGACATTATTACTTGAGAGAAAAATCTAAAACTGAAAAAATATTTGAGTTAATAAATAGTGATGATAATTTCAAATTGAACAATTATGAATTATTCACATTTAAGAAAACAGAAAATATAATCCTTTTAACTAACATCTTGAAAAAAATTGAAAACGAAAAAGGCTTAGAAATAGAGTTTTTTGAGAATAACTTATTCATTAAAAATACAAAATTTATCAATACAGTCGATATTTTTAGAATTGAAAACATAGTAAAAAACATATGCTAACATATATAATCAAATTAATTCAGTATTATTTCTTTACTTTGCTCTGATCATAAATTTTAGCATTGATTTATCACAAACTATTGGCTACGATTCTTAAATTAATAGCTATAAGTAATTTTCAAAATGAGAAAACTGTTAATATTCGGATTACTATTTTTAACTTTAATTTCTTGTCAATACTTAAATCAATTAAATTCAGATAATTCTCATACAGAAAAAAATGTAAAAAGAGTTCCTGTAATTCCAGAAAATGCATTTTTGGCTGGAAAAGAAGATAAATTAAATTGGTTTTTAATCAATTCCATTCACAATCATAAAAACAATGCTCAAATTTCAATTTACGATTATAACACAGGGGAATTAATCATAAACAAAAGATTTCTAAAAATTTGTCCAATAGATGAAATGAAATTTATAGAAGATTTAAAAGAAGAAATAGACTTTTATGATGGAGAGAAAATCCAACTAAAAGATAATTGTTATTTACAAGCGAATTAAAAACTAATTATAACAAAGAATAAATAATATTAAACGGATTGTTTATTCAAAATTTTAGTAACAAATGAAGATGAGTGATATTTTTATAACTTACACAGTTTATGAGATACTACCCTCAAATCTATAACTACTACTTAACTAAGGTTTCCATCTACTACTCCTTTCTCAAAAAGCCATACAATTTTAAGATATATCACACTCTTATTGAAATAAAATACTATCAAAACAACAACTATAAATACTCAAATAGCCATCGTCAATTTGTTTAAGGTCTTTTTTGTTTTTAGTTAATTCATTTCATTTTTCCCTCAATTCATTTTATAGCTATTTCTAAAATTCTACCCTCAAGATATTTTTGGCATGTTATTAATCTAAAATACTATGTCTTATGAAAAATATACTTTTTATTTCTTTATTATTCGTAGCTTCAACATTCTTTGCACAGGAAAAATTAACTTCAAAACAATGGCAAGAAGATCTACACTATTTACAAAAAATAATACATAAAGACTATTCACATCTTTTTGTAAAAACAACAAAACAAGATTTTGATAATCAAGTTGAAACACTTTATAATAACATTCCTAACTTAAAAACACATCAAATACGTGTGGGATTAACACGCATCGTATCTCAATTTAAATATGGACATACACAGATTCCCTATAGCACAACGGTTAAGAATGGAATTTTACCAATCAACCTATATCAATTTGATGATGACATCTATATTGAAGGTGTTCAAAAAGATCAAAAAAAGGCTTTAGGAGCAAAAATCTTGAAGATAGGCGATACCCCTATAGATAAAGCTTTAACATTAATCTATCCTGTAGTTCCTGTTGAAAACGAACAATATTTTAAGGCATATGGACTACGTTTTTTATTATCACCAGAAGTATTACACACCCAAGGTGTTATTCCAGAACTTACAGAAACGGTTACATTAACTCTAGAAAAAGAAGGAAAAGTTTTTACACATAACTTTAAAACTATCGATATAAAAGATAAACCTAGAACTTTCAATTTTACATTACCAACAAAAGAATGGCTTACTGCACGAAATACAGAAACCACTCCCCTATATCTAAAACATTTTGATGAAAAACTGTTTTATTTTGAATATCTAGAAGAGTTAAAAACACTCTATGTAAGACAAAGTTCAGTATTTGATGATGCTAATGAAACCTTGAAACAATTTTATAAACGCTTGTTTAAATTTATTGATACACACAATGTAGAAAAGCTAGTCTATGATGTTCGCTTAAATGGGGGAGGTAATAATTACAACAATCTTCCATTAATAAAAGGCTTGATAGCTAGACCAAAAATTAATAAAAAAGGAAGTTTTTATCTTATTATCGGGCGCGAAACTTATTCGGCATGTCAAAATTTAACCAATGAAATTACAAGATATACAGAAGCTATTTTGGTAGGTGAGCCTACTTCAGAAAATATCAATTTCTATGGAGACGCACGACCAGTAGAACTACCAAATAGTAAGATTACAGCTTATTTATCCTATTTATGGTGGCAGGATATGCCTGCTTTAGAAAATGCAGATTGGACCACACCTAGTATTCCTGTTTCTATGAGTTTTGATCAATATATAAATAATGAAGATCCTGTCTTAGAAGCTGCGCTAAATTTTAATGCAGAAGGATTTGAACCTAAGCCAATGCGATATATTGTAGATTTATTTATATCTGGACAAACACAAAAAATGATAACAGAACTTGATAAAATGATCAAAGACCCAAGATATGCTTTTTTTGACTTTGAAACCGAATTAAACAAAGTTGGAAACATTTTATTACAAACAGGTCGTAAACCTCAAATTCAAGCCTCAGTTCAAGTATTTTCAATGATCGCAAAGCTTTTTCCTAATTCGGCAATTACTTATAAAAATTTAAGTCAATCATATTTACAATTAGGTAATACCCAAAAAGCAAAAGAATTACTCCATAAAACAATTGCTTTAGGTCATAATGGAGAACTAAGTCAAGCTGCTAAGGCTCTTTTATCAGAAATAGCTAATTAATGAGTTTCGATTGCCCCTTAACTTCTTAAAAAAATACGTCAATAACCGCTTACTAATATATCTAATAAAAAAGGTGTTCAATAGTTTAATTGAACACCTTTTTTGTTTTCAGCTAATTCATTTCACTTTTCCCTCAATTCATTTTATAGCCATTTCAAAAAACACACTCTCGAGATACTTTTGATCTGTTATTAAACTTGAAATATTATAAACTATGAAAACTATAACTACATTTATAACCCTTCTCATTTGTTCAATTAGTTTTGGGCAAACTTTTATAGGTAAAATAATAGACAAACAAAATCACCCCATTCCATTTGCCAATATAGTTGCAAAAAGCACAAACGATAACTCGCTAATTACAGGAGTTATTTCTGATAACAGCGGAATGTTTTCAATTAAAGCAAACCAAGAGCATATCTATTTAGAAATTAGTTTTGTTGGGTTTACCACTAAAAAAATAACTCCTACTCAATCTAATATAGGAACAATTGTTTTAGAAAAAGAAGGTCAGCAACTACAAGAGGTTATCATTACAGCACATAAAAAACTCATTCAACAAAAAGTAGACCGATTAGTTTTTAATGTTGAAAACACAGTTGCTGGTACAGGCGGAACTGCTCTAGATGCTTTAAAAGTTACACCAAGTGTAAATGTAGATACAGACAATTTAGCTATTATAGGAAAAGGAAATGTTAGAGTAATGATTAACGATAGAATCGTACAATTATCAGGAAATGAATTGTATGCTTATTTAAATACAATTGCATCAGATGACATTAAAAATATTGAAGTTATTACAACACCTCCATCAAAATATGATGCTCAAGGAGATAGTGGTCTTATCAATATCGTTTTAAAAAAATCAAAAGAAAACAGTTGGAATAATCAAATAAGAACTTCATACACACAAGCAACATATTCGTTATTCAATTTTGGAAATACTTTTAATTATAACAAAGATAAAGTAAGTCTAATTGCAAGCTTGAACACTACTCAAGGAAATATCGCTCAATTCAATGAATTTGATATTATTTATCCTTCAGCAGCTACAGCTACAACTCTTGATATGAAAAATAAAGAAAATATGATTTCTGGTAGATTGGGCTTAGATTACAAATTAACAGCTAATGCTACAGTTGGCATTTTATATACAGGTTCATTTCAAGATAAAGGTATCCATGATAATGGTAGAACATTGACAAATGATGGAAATGGAACATTTACAATCAATCAAGGTAATGCCAAAACAACAAATAAAAACCATTCAGTAAATGCACATTATATTCAAAAATTAGATACACTTGGTAGAAAATTAGCTATTGATGTTGATTATTTTGATTTCAACAATTCTAATACTAGAAATTTTAGTAGTGAACAGTTTATAACAAACCCAAACTTTTTTGAAGCAGAAAATAGCACTCATCAAAACATAAAAAATTATAGTGGACGAATAGATATGGAACACCCTAGTAAATGGGCTAACTTTTCTTATGGAGTCAAAACTACCATTACAAAAACAGATAATGATGTAACTTTTCACAATACTACTACAGGGATACCTGTTTTTGACCCAACGCAAAGTAATGAGTTTATGTATTCTGAAAATATTAATGCTGTATATGCAGACATGTCTAAACCATTAGGTAAAAAATGGCAAACAAAAATTGGACTTCGTTTTGAAAATACGCAAACAAAAGGAGTTTCAAAAACCAATAATCAAACTGATGTAAATTCATATAACAAACTATTTCCATCTCTATTTTTAGGATATAATCCAAATAATAAAAACAGGTTTAATTTAAGCTATAGTAGAAGAATTAAACGTCCTAGTTTTGAACGCTTAAATCCATTTCGCTTTTATATTAATTCAATTTCATACCAAGAAGGAAATCCATTTTTGAGACCTCTAATTTCTGATAATTTAGAATTAAAACATATTTACAAAGGAAAACTCATTAGTAAAGCATTTGTAAGTTATATTGATGATGGTTATTTCAATATCATTAAAGCAGAAGACGAAGCGCAACAGAGAATAGTAGTAACATTTGACAATTTTTATACGGCTTATACTTATGGATTAACTGAAACTTTTATCTATAACCCAACAAAATGGTGGAATACAACAACTCAAGCTACCTTATCAAAAATGGATACTCGTTATAAAGATGGATTTAGCTTAGATGCAGAATTATTAAGTGGATGGAACTTTCAATTTTATAACAGAAATACATTTAATTTAAACGCAGCAAAAACAATACAAGCAGAAACAACATTAATTTATGCTTTACCTCAAAAGTTGATGTATTTTTCGATATCAGAAATGGTTAGTCTTGATTTAGGATTAAAGTTTTCGTTACTTGATAAAAAACTAAATTGTACTGTAGCTCTAAACGATATTTTAAAACGTAAAGCAACGAGCGTAAATACCAAAACCAATGGAATAGATCAAACCTACTATAATTATTTTGACACTAGAAATTTTAAAATTAGTTTAAACTATAGCTTTGGTAATAAAAAGATAAAAGTTAAGCAACGTAACTCTGGAAACCAAGAAGAACAAAACAGAGCAAAAAATAATTAATACATTATAAACTAAAAATGTATTTTGTAAATCTAAAACAACACTGAGAAATGAAGGTTTTCAATCAACAAATAAATTTAAAACAGGTTTTAATAGTCATTGTACTATTACTCCTAGGAAATGCTGGTAAAATTTATCTGTTATATAGTTTACGAACTAAAAGTGATATTAGTTTTTATGATTATTTTGACCACATCTCTGTTTTCTTATTCTCTGCAGTTGCGGTAATATCAGTTCTAATTGCCTGGAAATTCATTAATAAAATAGACACTACAAATACAATTCTAAAATTTGTAAAAGTTTATATGTTATCATTTTTAATCTTTATTATCATAGGAGCTATTGTTGACTATGTCCTTTTAGGTATTATAATGAATAATAGTAATTATGATTTTATAATTAGATTTATAAATACAATGACAGTTGCTTTTATACTCGTTGATATTTTTGCGCTTACTTCTGCATTTTTATATTTCAGACAATCTCAAAAAACAGCATTAGAATTAGAATTGACTGAAAAAGAAAAGACAACATTACAATCACAAATGCTACAAAAGAATTTAGAACCTCATTTCTTATTCAATAATTTGAGTGTATTAGCAGGATTAGCAAAAAAGAAACCTGATCAAATAGAAGATTTTATTGATGATTTTTCTGAGGTATATCGTTATTATCTTCAGCATGGAAAACAACAATTAGTCGATTTAAAAAATGAATTATCATTCTTAAAAAGCTATATGAATTTGATAGAAAAACGCTTTGGTAACGCTTATCAAATTGAAAACAATATTGAAAATGCAGCTGGTTTTATCATTCCGTGTTCTATACAACTATGTGTAGAAAATGCAATAAAACACAATAAAGGGAATCAGGAGAATCCACTATTGATTTCGCTTTCTCGGAAAGAGGATACAATTGTAATAAAAAACAAACTAAATAAAGTGGATTTTACACTCGGAACAGGGACTGGAAATGAGTATTTAAAACGTCAATACCAACTCAACTTTAACAAAGACGTTATTTACAAAGAAACAGATAATGATTTTATTGTCGAAATCCCTTTAATTTCAGAAATATGAAAGTATTAATTATAGAAGATGAGGCTATTAACACTGAAATTATTTCAGATCATATTCTTCGTTACAATGACAAAATCGAAATAATAGCTTCATTACAAAGTAAGGAAGAAGTTGAAAAATGGTATCAGACCAATGAACAGGTTGACTTGGTTTTTTCTGACATCGAATTGTTAGACGGAAATGTATTTTCTCTTCTGAAAACCAATATTGTAAAATCTCCAATTATTTTTACAACCGCCTATAATACTTTTTACCAAGATGCTTTTGATGTTAACGGAATAGCATACCTGCTGAAACCAATCAGTTTTAACAAGTTTAGTAAGGCAATGGAAAAGTTTGAAAGCTTACAAAATAAAGAAGTAGATTGGATGAAAATATCAGAAACTATTCATAAACTAAACTTCAATTATAAAGAACGAATTATCATCAAAACCAAAACGGAAATTAAAATCCTAAGTGTAAAAAACACAGGTGCTATCTTATCTAATTCTGGTAAATGTATCGCCATTGATGAAAATGGAAAAGAAAATGAGTTTCGCTATAAATTATCAGATTTAATTAAAGAACTTAATCCAAAAGAGTTTTTTCAGATAAACCGAGGCGAAATTGTAAATATTAATTATATCGAAAAAATAGAACCTTATTTTGGTGATAGGCTAGCTATTTCCATAAAAAATCATAAACAACACTTGATTACAAGTGCTGCTACTACTAGTGACTTTAGAAAATGGCTTGAATAAACAACTAGTAACTTCAAAAGTATTACTACAGCATAATAATAAATTATTTTAAATTTAAAGAATTGAATAAAAAACACTAAAAATAAATGAAAATAAGTTTCTTCATTGGAATTCTTTTTTGTTCAACACTTTTTGCTTATCAAGAAAATACTGATGAACGATTTATTTTCTTTCTTCATAATCGGTTTTTAGAAACCCATGAATTAAATGAAATACATCCTGAATTTGGTCGAACAGAATACAAAGAGATTTTAGCAGAGTTTGAAACTAGCGGACTAAACGTTATCAGCGAAAAAAGAAATGGAAATGTAAATGCTCGTGAATATGCAATTGGGATAGTAAATCAAATTGATAGCTTAATTCAAAGTGGAGTTAAAGCAAACAAAATAACTGTTGTTGGAACTTCAAAAGGAGGTTACATTGCACAATATGTTTCTACTTTAGCCAATAATCCTGATTTAAATTTTGTATTTATTGCGTGCTATAGAAATTCTGATATTCAAAATATTCCTGAAATCAATTATTGCGGAAATATATTAACTATTTACGATAAGTCTGATCCTTTTGGTGTTTCTGCAATTGAACGAAAAAACAATTCGACTTGCCATATTAATAACTTTAAAGAAATAGAACTAAATACAGGAATGAGACATGGATTTTTATTTAAATCTTTAAAAGTATGGATTGAACCCACTATTAAATGGGCAAATGGGAATTATACATTGGATAAATAGCTATAAATAAATGTATTAATTCACTGGATTATTGTGCTATTAGAAGGCATAGTATAGTATATTACTTTATAGTACGATTACTATGAGTTAAGCTTCTCCTCTATTACACTCTAGATTAACTAACGTAAATTCAGTATTGTTAATCTAATGTTTTTTTCGATATTTAGTACATAAAACAAGTAAATAGCAGTTACACAAAACTATTGGACACAATTAAGAAAATGAAATACAAGCTTTTAACTTTAGTTCTTTTATTAATACTCAGTGGATGTAAACCTTCACAAAAAATAATAACCCATAAAGAAACTAACTCAGACCAAGATTTAATAAATTTTCTATTTCAAGATTATATAGGAGAAAAACCAAGTGCAAGCTTTATTGTTATAAAGGATGGTAAATTAAAAGAATGTCAAAGTTTTGGGTATGCTGATTTGGAAAATAAAATTCTAGCTAATTGCGAAACTAATTACAGACTTGCTTCTGTAACAAAACAGTTTACCGCAATGGGTATTTTGATTTTAATCGATCAAGGGAAATTAAACTACGATACTAAATTGACAGATGTAATCCCAGAATTTCCAGAATACGGAAAAGAAATCACTATTAAAAACCTATTGACACATAGATCTGGCTTACAATCATATGCAAAACTATACCCAAAAGATTGGAAGAAACAGCTTGTTGATAAAGATGTACTTAATCTTTTAATAAAGCAAGATAGTTTGTTGTTTCCTGCTAATTCTAAATTCAAATACAGTAATTCTGGATATGCTGTTTTGTCAACTATCATAGAAAGGATTTCTGGTAAAACTTTTAAAACGTTCATGGATGATGAGGTTTTTAAAAAATTAGGAATGACTAATAGTAGCGTATACTTAAGTGATTTAAAAATTAAAAATCGTGCATATGGTTATAAATTAATTAAAAAGAAGTATCAAAACAAAGATCAAAATAAGTGGTCGGCTATTCAAGGTGATGGTGGAGTTTATTCTTCAGTAAACGATTATGCCAAATGGGATAAGAGTTTGTATGACGGCACGCTTATAAGCAAAGATTTAATAAATGATGCTTTTTCAAACTGGGATGAAAATGGTAAAACCAATGGAAAAGGCTATGGATTTGGTTGGCAAATCGACGAAAAAAAAGGTAAAAAATATTTATTACATGGAGGAAGTTCTACTGGTTTTTTAAATACCACATTAAGAATTCCTTCAGAAAAAATCACTGTTGCAATTTTTACAAATAACGGGAATTCAGGTGGGCTAAAAAGAAAAGCCTTATTTCTAGCAAGTTACTTTTCTGATGGTGAAATACCTATGCCTGCAGAAATTGTACTTGAAAAAGATATAAAAGATAACGGAATAGATAATATCTTCACTAAATTTAACCAAATAAAAGGCAATAAACATAAATATGATATCTATACAGAGGGTTTGATTAGATTAGGTTTTAGTTATTTTAATAGTGAACCTGAAAAATCACAAAAAGTATTCGAATTAATTAAAACTGAATTCCCAAATTATTTTGGCGGTTATTATGGTTTAGGACAATATTATGCTTATAAAACTGAGGATAAAAAGTTGGCTATAGAAAACTATAAAAAAGTAGTTGAATTAAATCCCCCTAATGAACAGCGCCTTGTTAATCGCTCTAAAAAAATGATTCAAAAATTAAGTGAATAACAATAGCTATAAATAAGTCTCTTCATTGGAATTCTTTTTTGTTCAACACTTTTTGCTTGCCAAGAAAATACTGATGAACGATTTATTTTCTTTCTTCATAATCGGTTACTAGAAACTCATGAACTAAATGAAATACATCATAAATTTGATCTAACAAAATACAAAGAGATCTTAGAGAAATTTAATCCTAATGAGATAAAACTATAAGTAAAAAAAACGGAAATATAATTGCCTACTAATCTCCAATTGGAATAGTAAATCAAATTGACAGCTTAATTCAAAGTGGAATTAAAGCTAATAAAATAACTGTTGTATGAGCTTACAAAGAAGATAACCTCTTTCTAATAAAAACTACTATTACTCTAAATGGCATTCAAATTTTAATAAAGCATCTGTAATATGACTTCCCATTTCTGTAAAATGGCTTCATACAAAAACACCTTTCAATCTAATTTTGTAATGGTAATTAAAGATGATTATCACACAAGTTTAATACGCAATAAATGAAGCTATTAAACATAGTCCTACAGAAAATATTATATAAGTCATTTGGCTTATTCAACGTTTAATAAAAAGGAAAAATTATGACTGAATTAAAGAAATCAGCAATTATTACAGGTGGTGGTACAGGAATGGGTGCTGCTACAGCTAAAAGATTAGTGAAAGATGGTTGGTCAGTAACTATTTTTGGACGTCGACAAGGTAAACTTGAAGAGGTTCTTGCTGATATAGCGCAACCTGATCAAACTCTTGCTATACCAGGAGATGTTACAAATCGTGAGGATGTTAATACATTAATCACTGCTCACCTTAAGAAATTTGGTCGATTAGATGGACTTATTAATAATGCAGCAGTAGTTGTTGGCGGTTCAATTGGTGATGTAACTATTGAGGATTGGCAAAAAGTAATGGCTATTAACGTAGAAGGGGTTTTTAATACTATTAATATGTCTATCGATCATTTGAAAAAAGTAAAAGGATCCATTGTTAATGTTTCTTCTGTTTCAGGTGTTCGTGGAGATTGGACATTTAGTCCTTATTGTGCTTCCAAAGGAGCCGTGACTAACTTCACTCACTCTTTAGCTCTAGAATTAGGATCACAAGGAGTACGTATTAACGCAGTAGCACCTAGTTTAACAGATACCGATATGGCTTCCTTTGTAACTGGAAGTGAAGAAATGATGGCTAAGGTTAAAAATCGTATGCCTTTAGGTCGAGCTGCTAGACCAGATGAAATTGCTGCTCCTATAGCTTTTCTTTTAAGTGAGGATGCAAGCTTTATTACTGGAGCTATCCTACCAGTTGACGGAGGAGTTATGGCTTCAAACGGTCAACCAAATTTTTTAGGATAAATCTGTATTTCTAAAACGTTTTTCACTGCTTTAATTTAAAAATTATGGCAGTGAAAATTTATCTATTCTAAAATTGGTTAATCTTAAATGCTTAAAACAGTATTTAAGAGCTTCAAAATTGAACTTAATCTAGAAAAAATGTAATGTTTTAGTGCATTGAATAAGGATCATCACTATTATAATGTTCAGGTATCTAGAATATCTAATGGCCATATAACTCAGATTCTTTATACTAATAATTTTAAAAGTTCAAAAATGTATGTAAAAAAACGAGTCAGTCTTTGGCGAGTAATTAGTTGGTCAAAATGGCCTTTCATTATTGGTGTGATATATAGTGGTACTTTATGCTTTATCTCGTATTTATTAGAATTTAAGATGTCTATTCCTTGGTCTCCATTGGGTTTAATAGGTATTGCAGTAGCATTCTATCTAGGATTTAAAAATAATAGTTCTTATGATAGAATTTGGGAAGCTCGGAAAATTTGGGGAAGTATCGTAAACAATAGTCGAACTTTTAGTGCTCCTGTGGTTTCATTTGTTCAAGGTGATAATCAAGACGAAATCAAGAAAGAATTAATTTATAGACATATTGCCTGGATAACAGCATTAAGACATCAACTGCGTGTAAGTAGACCATGGGAGCATATCAATGATAGGCTAAATGGATTATATGCTCCAACTATAAGTGAAGACTATAATACAAAATTAGATACTGAATTGGCTTTATATATTTCTGAAAAAGAACTCAATGATATTAAGAACAATTCCAATAAAGCAACACAAATCCTCAAATTGCAATCTCAGAGATTACAAGGGCTTAGAGACATGAACTATTTTGAAGATTTCAGGCAAATGGAATTGCATCAATTAATAACATCTTTTTATGAAGATCAGGGTAAATCAGAAAGGATAAAGAATTTTCCTCTTCCTAGGCAATACACATCAATAGGAGAATGGATTACACTTGTTTTTTGCACTTTGGTTCCCTTTGGATTAATGGATGTTATGAGTGAAAAAGAAGTTTGGATTTGGTTATGTCCTGTTTTAAGTGCTCTGGTTATATGGGTATTTATATTAATGGAAAAAATCGGGAATTCATCAGAAAATCCTTTTGAAGGAACTTATAATGACGTACCAATTACAGCTATTTCTAGAACAATAGAAATAGATATTCGAGAAATGATAAACGATAAAGATATACCTGATCCAATTGAAGCAGATAAGAACGGGTTTTTAATGTAAATCAAATAGGTTAATCATAAAAACCCCTTGATGAATCTATTGCTACCACACTTCATGATTTCTTAAAACTAAAACCTTAACTTTGATATTAGAAAAGTTCCATTATGAGCGAGATCGTTAAAATAAATTCTACCAGTAAACTTCATGAGTTTTTCGGATATCCTGAAAAACCAACTCATCCCCTGATTACGTTTATAGATTTTTCGAAAATAAATATACATGCGATTAAAAGTGGTACCCGCAAAATTTTTGGTTTTTATTCAATTGCATTAAAAAAAGTTAAAGGCGCTGGTGTTATCTATGGAAGAAAGGATTATGATTTCTCTGAAGCTTCACTTTTATGTATGGCTCCTGAGCAATTAAGTATCGTAACAGATATTGAAAAAGATGCATTTATGGAAGGCTGGGGATTGTATTTTCATCCTGATTTAATTCGATCCAGTCCGTTAAACGCTAATATTAAGAAGTACACATTCTTTTCATACAATATGAATGAAGCACTTCATTTATCTGATAAAGAAAAAAATACTTTATTTTCTATACTTCAAACTATTCAAGAAGAATTTAGCGATAAGTTAGATCCTTATAGTCATGATTTAATTGCTTCAAATATTGAAGTCTTACTTAATTATTGTAATCGCTATTATGGTAGGCAATTTATCACCCGTAGTCATCATAGCAAAGGAATTGTAGCTCGATTTGAAAAAATATTATTTGATTATTTTGAGTCAGATCTTGTCAAAAACAATGGATTGCCATCTGTCAAATATTGTGCTGAACAATTACACTTGTCATCTAATTATCTTGGTGATTTATTAAAACAGGAAACTGGTAAGAGTGCTATTGATCATATTCATTACTTCCTGATTGAAAAAGCAAAAAATTTATTATTGAATTCATCAGATTCGATAAGTGAAATAGCTTATGATTTAGGATTTGAACAACGTCAAAGCTTCAGCAAACTCTTTAAAAAGAAAACAGGTATGAGTCCAAAAGCATATATTAATTCAATATCTTCAAACTAATTCTTAGTTTATTTTAAATACATTAACTTCTCAAAGAATACTATTCTTATCTAATACCTGTGCAACAGCTACATTATATATATCTCATTGCTTGTATTTGCTTATTTATGAATATCTCTTCAGACTTTCAATCTCTGATTTATTTTCTAACTTTAACGAAACATGTAACGAAATTATACACAACAATCAGATTAAATCTAATGCTACCTCTAATAAACAAATATGTTATTTGATAATTTAGAATATATAAGTATAGAAAATCAAACTATTGATTTTCCTAAACATTTTCATGAAACATTTTGTATTTCATTAATACATAGTGGAGTTGAACAACTTGATTTTGAACATCAAAGTATTTTTAGTGAAAACGGAAGTATTTCGATTACCAATCCATACGAAATACATGCAAATCCTCTAGTAGATAAAAATAGTTCTTTAAAGTTTGATACTCTATATTTATCAAATGACTTAATGAAATATTTATTTAATGGAAAAAACATTAGGTTTAATAACCGAAAAATCAATAATGAAAACGTAAATCAATCCTTTATAGAACTTATCGAGGCTATTGATTCAAAGAATTCAAAAACTATTGAACTGTTCCTAAAGCAATTTGCAAATACATTAAAACTCCTCTCTGAAGAAAACAAAAACGAATACGACGAAAAGTATTCTTACGATTTTGCAGAAATAAAATGTTACATAGACAATAACATCTGCGATAAGTTTTCTCTAGATGAGCTTTCAAAAATGGCTAACATTAATAAATATGGATTTGTAAAAAAATTTAAAGCTTCTACTGGATTAACTCCCATGAACTATATTTTGATGAAAAAAGTATTTTCTTCTAAAAAGCAAATCACCCTAAATGCTGGGCTTACTGATTTAGCATATCAATACAATTTTTCTGACTTAGCTCATTTTTCCAAAACCTTTAAACGTTATATGGGTATTTCGCCAAAAGAATATCAATCAAGATATACTAAACTTTAATAATTGCCAATATTATACAAGCTTTCTTTTTATTGTGTACTTACATTTGAAAAAACAACGCTCAGATGAAAAAAACACTCTATTTATTTTTTATATTTTCAATTATATCTAATACTCCTTTTTCACAATCTATCGATGCAAATTTTTCGCAAAAGAAAATGTGGAAAGATTTAAAAGTTTTTAAAGAAATTCGCCTAAAAGCAAACTCTGGACTTTATAAATACCGAACTAAAAAACAAATCGATAGCATTTATTCTTGGGCAGAACAAGAAATTAATAATCTTTCGACTTATAGAGATTTTTATAATCTGATTTCGATTCTTACAGACTACGAAGGAAGTTTACATAACAATACTCTCTTTCCACAAAAAAGATTTGAAACTGTGAAAACAGAAAAATCAGGATACTTTCCGTTTCCAGTAAAAATTATAGCTCATAAAGTTTATCTGAATTTTCAAATTGACAACATCCCACTAGGGGCCGAAATAATTTCAATTAACAATCAAAAAATCACAGATATCATTCCTAATATGTACAAGTTCTATACAACAGATGGAATTAATAAAACGGGAAAGCAAATCGGAATTAATCGTTCTTTCAGCAAATACTATAGATACCTATATGGTCTTGAAAACGATTTTAAAATAACCTATAAAACTAAAGATTCAGATGTAAAAAAATCTGTTGTAGTAAAAAGTGTGGGATATTCTGACTATCTAAAGAATTTCAAAAATAGACATTCTAAAGTTTTTGACCGATTGCAATATAATAGGCCTAATAAAAATGAAATCTACACTTATAATCAAATAAACAAAAATACTGGGATTCTAACTATAAATTCTTTTAGTATCGGAGACAATGAAAAATCAATAGAACATAATCTATATAAAAAATGGTTAGACAGTATCTTTGTAAACATTAAAAAAACTACTATTAAAAATTTAATCGTAGATGTTCGCAATAATGGCGGTGGTACTGATCCTAATGATGTCATAACATATTCATATTTGACTTCGAGAAAGTTTCAAGAAAGTAAAAAAGTTTGGATTAGTTTTAATAAAATACCATTATTGAGATATTACAATTCTTCAATCCCTACTTTTTTACGACCATTTGGAGTTGGAAAATTCAATCGTTATTTCCAAAAAAGATTCCCAAACGAAAAGAATGGTAAATATTTTATAAGTAAAGAAACGAATGAAATGAAAGTTAGAACACCTAACAAGAATGCTTTTACTCAAAATATATACCTATTGATTAGCCCAAAAGTTGCTTCGGCTGGTAGTTTATTTGCAGCTATGCTAGCAGGAAATGAAAATACCACTACAATTGGTGAAGAGACTAATGGAGGATATTATGGACATAACGGACACACAGGATTTGAATATGTTTTACCAAAATCAAAAATTGTAACCGAATTTTCTATAGATAATATAGAACAAGATGTTCCTAAAAAATCTAATCAATTCTACAATAGAGGAATCATTCCTGATTATACTATAACACAGACTTTTGAAGATTTTTTAAACAATGTAGATACTCAAATGAATTTTGCACTAGAACTGATAAATAAATAGAATTCTAATCATATATTGACATAAATAATAGTTACTATTCAATAATCTATTACATTTGATTTACATAACACAACGGAATGTAATAGATTATGATGATTTAACAATAGTGTATAATATTCTCCAATTTGTGTGCAAACTAAAAGCTTCATTAAATAAAAATTATGGATTCAGTTAAAATGGAAGTTGAAATTACTGTCAGACAAGCAAATGAAACTGATTTTATTGCGATTTATCAATTTGTGAATGAATTAGAAGGTGAAGTTTTCGAAATTAATACCATAAAAAAAGCTTTTGAACTGAATATAAAGAATACAAATTTCATTTATTTGATTGCTGAATTAAATAAAGAACCAGTTGGTTTTATAAGTTGTCATGCTCAATATTTGTTACATCATTCTGGACAAAAGATAGCCGAAATTCAAGAAATGTATGTAAATCCAGAAAACAGAAAAATGGGCATCGGAAAAAAGTTAATTGACGAACTAAAACGTATTGCTAAACAAAACGGAATCGCACAATTAGAAGTCACTTCAAACAAAAAACGAACTGATTCACATCGATTTTATAAAAGGGAGCAGTTTATAAATACCCATGAAAAATTTACATTTGAACTAAAATAACTTCCTAAGCAAAATACTAGACTTATATATAATATTTGTAAAATCAGAGTTGAATAAGTTCACTCCTAACTCTTACTTTCTCGATAGTTTAGAGCACTATATAGCTCATTAAAATCTAATAAAAATGAAAACAGGAATAATAACTGGTTGTAGCAGAGGAATTGGTTTTGCTACAGTTGATTTGCTAACAGAAAATGAAAACATGAAAATTATAGGCACTTCTACAACTGGGAATTGCGCTATCACAAAATCAAATTTTGAATGTTTTCCTTTAAATCTTTCTAAAAGTAAATCTATAAATGATTTTGCTAATCTTATTGGGAATACAAAGATTGATTTTCTTGTTAATAATGCAGGCATTTTACTAGAAAACTGGAACGAATCTGCAATAAATCTCGAATACTTAAGGCAAACCTTTAATGTAAATTTATTTGGAACAATTGAGCTAACCGAAAAGCTTATTCCTAATTTTAATAAAAATGGACAAATAATCAATATTACTTCAGATTGGGGTTCTTTTAGCGAAAAGAATTTTGATGAATTTCAACCACATTATAAAATGTCTAAAGCTGCCTTAAATATGTATACTAAATTATTGGCAAAAAGACTTGAAAATCAAAATATAATTGTCTCTTCTTTTGATCCAGGATGGACTCAAACTGATATGGGAGGTACAGATGCAACAAGAAAACCTCAAGAAGTTGCTAATGATATTAAAAATTTATTAAGTAACATTCCTGAAAGCGGTAATTTTTGGCATCAAGGAAAAATACGCGCATGGTAATGCTATTTCTTAGTTTTGGATATGATCTTAACTATAAAAATTCAAGATATTTACATTAAACTAAACGGAAAATGCTACTAAAGCCATTTATTTATCTTAACAAATTCTCAAACAGTAAGTACATGTAAAAATTTTGTTTTAGCTTTACAAAACATTGGAAATTCAATATCAATTGGTTTAAATACATATATAATAAAACTTACCTATACTCTTTCATAGGATTATTGTTATTTATCACAAAATCAGGAATATTAATTATTTAATATGGTATCATTAGAAGAAATAAAGTCATTTTTGGGAAACAAGAATATTGAAGTTGAAACCAGTCAAGGGAAATTCACATTATGTAAGGCAGATGAGGTTCAAGAGTTTTATCCTAAAATATATAGTTATGGTTTAGATGACGAAAGAGCATATTTTTCCCCAAAAGGAAAAGACCCAAAAAAAGATCATGGCATTTATACAGGAAGAGCCATTAACTTCATAAAAGATTCTGAATATTACACTCCTCTGGGAATATTAATGTATTTACCCGATTTGGAAATGATAGGCACTTGGGATCGTAGTCATTATCAGATTGGTGTTTTTCAAAATGTCACGTGGAAAGAAATAACTGAAAACTTAAGTTCATTCATCGTAAGTATGTGGGATAATAGAAATTTTGATAATATTCTCGAAGTCTTTGAACCATGGGATAAATGGGAGTTCACTCCTACTGAAGCTAAAGAAGATTAACATATACCTCAGCATTATATAAAAACACGCTGATTCTTATCTCTAATTAAATTGCATCACAAAAATAAATCATATAATACATGTAGACCTTTCTTCAGATCAAAGTATCTTAGATACACTTGATCATATATTTAATAATTATGAGCATATAGCCAGAGATAGTTTTGAAAATTCAGGAATTGAGTTTTATGATCAATTGACAGGAAACTTAATAGTCTTAGAAAATTCAATACATCCAAAAATACCTAATTATAGTGAGCTCGCTTTTTATTTAAAAGTCATTAAAACTAGCGGTAGTATTGAGAAATTAAAAAAAATCACTCAAATAGTTATTCATAGAAACAGTATTGAACCCGTTTGGATGAATGAGGAAATACCTATGGGTCTTAGTATTGTTTTTGCTCTTGCTTTTCACGATAAGCGCTACATTTTCGATTTCGTTACTGTTTTAAGAACTTTTGATTTAAATCATGAAGTATACGAATCCTTCTTCATCGAATTATTACTCAACAAGTGGAAGATTTGCGACCAAACATTATTCTTGCTTGCAGCTAGATCTGGTAGTCTTTCTGGTCAGTGGGGTATCGAAGGATATGACATTCCTAAACTAAATACAGTACAAAAAATACGTTTCTAACATATTTACTTGAAGATACGTTAAGCTCAAAAGCAATTTTTACTGATCTACTTCTAGATGCTATACAATTCTTAAACATTACTGTTGATCAAGAAAAATTTAAAAGCTTTTTTGATCATTATAAACCATTATTCGATAAAAGTAACATTCCAAGTTTAAGCCATATCGAATAAAATTAAATGTCACCATTTTTAAATTCGTATTTATAACAATCATTAGTCAAAAAATAAATGAAATTCTTAATTATTCTTCTTTTCTCAATAATAACATCACTGAATTTATACTCACAAAGCCCTAAAGTTTCAATATCAGACAAGGAAATTACAACATATAATATAAAAAGGTTAACTATTACATTAGATTCTTCTTCAAATAATTATAGATTACCTTTCAAAGAATTAAAAAGCATCCATTTTAATGCTAAAACAGGTAAAAAAATTAAGGAAATAGGATATATAAGTGATGTATATTATATCCAAAAAAAAATCATTTACGAATACTTTAAAGATTCCTTAAAAACTTTAGAAATTGATAGTGCTTTTGAAGAACCAAATAAGTTTATAAGTATAGATACTACAACAAGAATTAAGTTTTTTGATAAAGGTAATCTATCCTTAATCAAATACTATCCATGGTCAAAAAGAGGAAATCTTGAATGGACAAAATCTTTAATATATAATGATGAGGGGAAAAAAGTAAAAGAAATCAAAGTCTATGAACCTAGAATATTGAATAGACCTAATATTAAAATCAGTTATGTCACTAAAAAAATAAAGGAGTTTTTCTATGATGCTAAAGGTTTGATTACTCAAACTAACAATCAAATCTATAGTAATGATGGAACAACTAATATTTATAAAACAGAATACAAATATTCTAAAGGAAAAAAAACAATTCTAATTGAAAGATCTTTAAGAGATAAGAAATGGAAAGATGTCGAAGAAGAAATATATGATAATGATATTTTAATTAAATCTATTAAATATGATAGGTATGGTAAAATATGGTTAACGACCTATTATGAATATTATGATAATGGTCTACTAAGGTCAGAAAAAGCTTATGACAAGAATAATAAGTTCGCGTATTGCTTTGTTTCAAGATATGAATAAAATGTATTTGTTTGATTTTATAACTGCTCTGCAAAACAAGGATTATAATCATATAAAAAACCACTTACAGTAACTTAAAATGGGATGGACTCAGCAAGGTTATAATACACAAGGATTTAATCCTTCATTAGGTATTAAATCAAACTATTGGTATGTAGTATGTAATGGCAATGAAATTGATGTAGTTGAAAAATATGACAAGCTTAAAGTTGATATAAACGATTGGGAAGAAAAACTTAAAATAGTTTACGGAACTTCAAGTACAAAGTATTTTAGAGGTTATGTCTTAATCGCTGATATTAAAGCAGCTAAATATGTGCTCAACAGATTCCATAACTTCTTAGTTTATGAAGAAAAATATGGCGGAATAAAAGCTTTTAATACTAATGAATTAACATTTATTCCCTTTTTAAATAGTATCTTTTTTTTTGAAACCAACGCGATAGATTCTTTGAGTAAAAAACGCATTCCTTTAACCGAAATCGAGAAAGAACTAATTAATGAACTAGCTTTTGGAATTAAACACGGATTCATTGATGATCTTGGAAAATCTTATGACGAAATTTCGCAAGAATTAAACAATAAACTAAAACATATTTAAAATGAGCAATGAAATAAAGTCTGGAAAAAGTACA
This sequence comes from Aquimarina rhabdastrellae, assembly GCA_947387485.1. Classification (GTDB taxonomy): domain Bacteria; phylum Bacteroidota; class Bacteroidia; order Flavobacteriales; family Flavobacteriaceae; genus Aquimarina. The sequence continues at coordinate 65,845 of CANDNT010000012.1, read as the reverse complement.
TGGATTTCAAAAAATGAAAAGAAATCAAGATGTTTCATGAGCATATTAAATTTGAATAAAAACGTATCTTAACTGTCTATAAAACGCTTTAAAATTTATATTAATCAGAGTTGTATTTTTGAGTAGATTTATTGAGAATATTTTAAAAATCAAAAACTATCAATATATGAATAAACTTAATCCATCTATAAAACATCACTTATTTGTTGGATTATTTATAGGTTTTTGGATTTTCTGTTTTGGATTTTTTATTAGGCCTTTTGATGATCCTATGTTTGATTATGAGTGGGTACCTATAAGTGTTGGATTTGGTTTATTAAGCTTCTTTTGCTATGCTATAGTTGCTGTGTTACAAGCAATAGTTTATCAAAAGCTTTCAAGATGGAATGTATCATTTGAAATTATAACTATTGTATTTTTCTGTTTACTTTTTACAATTGTACTGTATGTTTACTCAAAAAGTGATTTGATAAATTCTGCTTATAGTTTTACCTATTTCTCATTTTTAATGGCAAGGATTTCTATCGTTCTAACTCCTATTTTAATACTTGCTAGAATATATGTGGTAAAATTAATTCCTCATAAAGAAAGTCTACTCACTATAAAGGGTGATAATAAATTAGACATCCTCAAAGTATATCCATCTGATGTAATCGCTGTCTCAAGTTCACAAAACTATGTTGAGATTTTCTTTTTAGATAATAATACTTTGAATTCAAAACTAATAAGATCTTCACTAAAAAACATTTATCAAACCGTTCCTTTTTTAATACAAGTGCATCGATCTCACTTAATAAATCCTTCTCATTTTAAATCTTGGAAAAATCAAAACACGATTTATGTAACCCAAATGGAAGTCACTATTTCTAAAAAATACAAAGATGTTGTTTTAGCCTTATAATTTTCGTCCCTAATAGGTGTTTTTTATACCAAACCCTTATTCTGCTTGTAATTCTAAGTTTTTTTGAATGTACATTTACGTTAAGATAAACGTGTTAAACAATCATCAAAAATCACTTTTAAATGAAAAATATACTTTTAATAATTGTCATTATAAGCATACATTTTCAAGCAAATTCACAATTTTCTAAAAACGGAAATAAAGAGATTACTATTGCTACTGTAGATTCTATGTACTCAAGATCTCTTAAGGAATATCGAGAAGTTTGGGTACATCTTCCTGATAAAGTTGAAAAAGGGAAAAAATATCCTGTCCTATATATATTAGATGCTTCAGAACAGTTTTATCCAATCACAGGTATCGTAAGGCATCTAGAAAGGTGGGATATGCCAAAAACTATTATTGTAGGAATTCCCAATAAAGATAGAACTAGAGATTTCACTCCTACTGTTGTTCCGCCCTCACGTGGAGAGCCTTATAAAAACTCTGGAGGTTATGATAATTTCATGAATTTTATGGAATGTGAATTAGCTCCCTACCTTAAAAATAAATATCCAATAGATGAAATGAGTACTCTAGTAGGATATTCTCTTGCAGGTCTTTTTGTATTAAACACTTATGTTTCTCATCCACGCATATTCGACAAATATCTAGCTATTGACCCATCTATTTCATGGGATAATCAGGTTTTAGTTGACACTTCTGAAAAACTACTTCAAAAAAATATCTATCAAGATAAATCACTTTATGTTGCTGTCGCAAATAGTACCTCTGTAGATAGTGTAAGAGTTAGGAGAATGAATGATAGACATACTCAACATTTAAGATCAAACCTTAACTTTCATGACATTCTGGTAAAACATAAAAAACACCTTGACGTTACTTGGGAATATTATCCTAATGACGATCATAGAAGTCTTATTATTCCTTCTATGTATTCTGGAATAAAAAACTTATTTAGCTGGTATAAATTTAATGCAAGATGGCTGTTTAATACTCCTAAGGGTTATACGGCAAAAGAACTTACAGATCCTTATTATTCTCATTTTAAAACCTTGAGTACACACTTTAAGAGAGAGATGAAACCTGATTGGCAATTTGTAAATGATGTTGCATTCTTTATTCTAGAAACTCATGATTTACCCAAAAAAGCAAAAGCTTTTCTTGAAATCAATCTTCATTTTTATCCTAATGATTCTAGAAGTTATTTTGCTATGGGAAAATTTCATGAAAAAGAAAGTAACAAAAAAGAAGCAATCGCATATTATAAAAAAGCTATCAAAATAGATGGTAATATAGCTGCTCAAGAAAGGCTTAAAAAATTAGATAAATAAACGCCTTGCTTACTAATAGTACTATAACCTCTGTACTAATTATTACTAAAAAATAATCTAATCTAAAATCACGGATTTAACATTCAAAAATCATGTTTTAACTATAAAAAGTTAAGACACTAAACTGATTACGTTATAAAAAAACAACTTTATGAGAACAACTTTATTATTCATTTTGCTCTTCACTTACATATCAATCTCAGCTCAAAATGATTCCATACTTACTACTAAAAAAATTAATGAAATCACTGAATTTGTCGAAAACAAAAAAGCTTTTTATAACTCCCCCAGTATTGCTGTCGCTATAACAGATCAACATAATACTATATATCTAAAACATTTTGGAGATGCTCAAAAAGGTGATAAATATTTAATTGGATCAAATAGTAAGTCTTTTACGGCTTTACTTACACTCTTATTACAAGAAAAAGGAATATTAAGTATTGATGATCCTGTCAATAAATACCTAGATTGGTTTGAATATAAAAATAAAAATATTTCTGATAAGATTACTCTAAAAAATTTACTTCAACATACTTCAGGTATAAGTACTTCTATAGGTGAAACTTTTATAGAAAATGATACAAGCTTTAATTATAAAAATTATTATGCTCAAATACTTAAAAAGCTTGAACCACAGGATTTATCAGAACAACCTTATATGTATTCTAATGCTAATTATAGATTATTAGGCTTCGTAATTGAGCATGTTACAGGTATGAAATTTGAAGATTGCTTATATACTTATATTACCAAACCTATGAATTTAAACGAAACATCGACTAGTTCAAGTTCAAACTTAATAGATAGCTATCAATATTTTTTATACTATCCTATATTAAAATTCAAGAAAAGTTTTCACGATCAAGAAATTCCTTCAGGTCTGATTTCAAGCACTGCTAATGATATGGCTATTTATTTACGTCAATTAATGAATAGTTATAATAATGACACTAATACTATATTAAACCCCAATACTACAAAACAATTATTCACCCCTAATCAAAATAATAAATCTGGTTATGGGCTTGGTTGGCGCATTTTTAATGATATATTTTATCATAATGGAACCAATAAGAGTTTTGAATCTAGTATGTATATGTTACCTTCTATTAATAAATCGATCGTAGTCTTAATAAATTCAAATCAAACTCCAAGTTCAGAAATTATAGATGGAATTGCAAGTATCTTAATGGATCAAAAATATAATAATACCTCTTCTTTTCGTTACTATAGAAATTTACCAGTTATAGTATTACTCTTATTCGCTATTTTCTTATTTCAAATCAAAAAATGGAAGCGTTTATCTTTTCCAATAAAACTGTCTAGAAAAATATTTCCCAATTTATTATTAATCTCAGGCTTTCTTTTTTCAATAACAATTTTAGTCTTGTTTCCCAAACTTAATGGTGCTAATTTAAAATTAGCTTTACAGTTTGATCCTACAAGTGGTTATAGTGTTATTCTAATAGCTGTATTACTATTTTTAATTTCGTTAATAATTTATTTTAATAAAGCAAAAACTAACTTTAAACAAAAAAAATAGTGTAGAGTGAAATATCTCACACTGCACTATAAAATAGAGTTATTTGAAGATTATAGGCTTTCTATGTTTATCTATTTTAATTAGAAAAAGGCATTCAACTTTTTTCATATATAAATCATTTCCTCTCTTTTAACCTGATAGTATGTGTTCTTTTGTTAAAAGAAAACCCAGATATCTTTATTGTTATAAAAGGATTAATGATTAGAATATAAAGTAACCATATTCTTTATAAATTTGTTGTTCGTCTAATAAAAAAACACTCCATGAAAGTTAAACCTGGATATTGGAAATCAAAAGGAAAAAATCCATTTTGGATAAATATTGTAGAAGATTCTATTTACTGGTTAGGTATGAATCAAAAAACTATAGAATATGGTTTAGCAGTAAATTGGTGTCATGTTGGGTTTGGAAAAATAATAGACAATTTTATCGAGTTGACTTGGTCAGATATCCCAGTTGGGAAAGATTGTTTATATGGAGAAATTAAAATTGAAATAATCAATGAAACTCATTTAAAAGTCATTGAAGATTCAGGAAATTTTGGAAAATCAGAATGGAATTGGATAGATTCAACTAAACATTTTTCAAACGTAAATGATATCTAATATCAGCTAGAATAAACAATCTTATTAAGGTGTCTTATGTCCCCCTGTAAACTCTTAACAACTCATATACAAACTTTTATATACAATGACGCAAAGATGACGTCAGCATGACGTGGGGAACAAATATGTTTACCGTATACATTTGCTAAAACAATAAATACTATAACATGGAAACAAAAGATTTAGCAAAAAGATTAAAAGAATTAAGAGCTTTAAGAGGTCTGTCTCAAGAATATCTGGCAGAAGAATCAAGAGTAAGTTTAAGGACTATCCAAAGAATTGAAAACAATGAATCCCAACCAACTGGAGAAACTATCAAAAGAATAGCCCATGCCTTAGACATACCTTTAACTGAACTAACAGGTGTCAATGCTATTGCTGAAACAAATGATTTAAAAGCTACTATAATCTTTCTCAAAAAACAGCTTTCAAAAACTAATAAAAAAACAGAAATCAAAACCTTTGAAGCATTTATCTCCATATTAGAAAAACTAAAGCAAAAAGACTTAGCTCCTGAACAGAAAGAAGCTATTGAAAGTTATATTCAATATCTGGAACTTGAAAAAATTCCGTCATTTAGTAATGAAATTTTCAAACGCAAATTAATAATGTTCAAAAAGTATCTAAAAAATAATTTAGGATTCATGCCTGCAAATTTTTATACCCTATGGGTATCAAGTTTTGCGATTTCATTTGCTATTGGTTTTACAGTTCAAAGTAATATTGCTATTACTATCAAAACTGGAGTAATCTTGACAGCAATACTTTTGATAGGTATAGCCTTTTTATTGGATTTAAGACTAAAAAAGCAAAATAGATCTTTATCGTTTTAAAAAATGACTGGTCATGATAATATCTATTTAAGTCATCACTCGTAAAATATAAACAAATTAGCTTATAAAGTATCCTCAAAGAGTTCAACACTATTTGAGGTTATTTATTGATTCTAATAATTTTAAGTTCATTGAAAATCTTATAGATTTGCGATTCAGCACTATAGTTTATTGACAATAATTAGAATGAATACATCAACAAAAAAGAATATCTATAAATATTTGATCGAAATCATAATCATAGTAATCGGTGTTTTAATAGCATTTTATTTGACCAATTGGGGTGAAAAGATTAAAGAAAAAAAGACTGAAAGAGAAATTATCTGTCAGATTTACTTTGAATTAAATGACAATTTAATCGATTTAAAAAATGATATTGAAATCCATAGAAATGCTCTTAAAAGTCAATTAAAAGTACAGCAATTTATTGACTCAAGTAAAATACATGCAGATTCTTTAATGATGGATTTTTATTGGACTACAAAAGATGAATATATTTTTCCTAATACATCAGCTTTTGAGAATTTAAAAAACTCAGGAATGGGCATTATTCAAAATGACTCATTAAGAGATTTAATTACATTAGTGTATAACAATTATTTTCCGAGAATATCAAAAGGAAATAACCTACATCCAGACATAAATAATTACTTAACTCCTTATTTTAAAAAGAACTTTAAAGTAAACCGAAATCCAAACATTAAATACAATTTGTATTTAGGAGATTCTTTAAAAATCACCTATCCTAGAGATTTTGGAAATGGTATAAAACAGATAATTGGATATATTCCTTTGGATGAAGAAAAACTGAAAAAAGACGAAGAATTTAAGTTTTTAATGTCTGAAATATTGTGGTTTAGAATCTATAAAATAAGCTACTATCAAACAGCAATAACTAATGTTAAAAAGATATTGGAACTTATAGAAAATGAATATCCAAAAAATTATTGCTTGCAAAAAAACAAGTGATAGTTCTCCCGGGGTTCTTACTATTGATATAATAGAATTCAATTGGAATTCTGCTAACTATAAAAAACTAAAGTAATTCGTAGTGCATTTAAGATAAATTGACTTGAATATTCTTCAAGTTTTTATTTAAAACAAAATGATTTAGATATTGAACAGGAGTCAAAGTAGTGATTTTAGATATAATTCTAGTTTTGAATGTATCAAAAGATTTAGTATTACCCGTAGTGCATTTATAAAAAGTTGTGCAAACTGCAAATTTGCAGTAAATTGAAATAACCACATAACAATTAAAGATGCACAACTTTACTAATTTAAATTGTTCAGGCTTTAAACAAAATAATAACAAAAAAACCAAATAACATGAAAGGACAGATCACAACATTCTTAACATTTCAAAAAGAAAATGCAGAACAGGCTATGAATTTTTATATTGGATTATTTGATAATTCTAAAATCATAAATATTAAGCGTTGGGGAAAAGAAGGTCCGGGAAAAGAAGGAACTATAATGCATGCTATATTTGATTTAAATGGTAAGTTGTTCATGTGCAGCGACAGTCCAGCAATACATGATTGGGATTTTACTCCAGCAGTTTCAAATTATGTAGAATGTGTAAACGAAAGTGATCTAGAAAAATTATTTACCAAACTATCTGAAGACGGAAAAATTATGATGCCTTTAAATAACTATGGCTTCAGTCAAAAATTTGGTTTTGTAGAAGATAAATTTGGAATCTCTTGGCAACTCAATTTACAATAAAAAAAGCCTTAAATTCTCAATATATATGAATAGTAGAGGTTTATTATATCATAAAATTTGAAATAATCAAGTGGGTATATTAACAAGAATTTTGATTAGACATATATCTAGCTAAAAAAATTAAAACACTAACATACAACAACCCTCACAATATAAAACTATATTAAAATACAACTTACAAAAGATGTTCTCCTTATTTTGCATACTCGCAAATCTATATAAGTTGCTCATTTAGTCAAATAACTTAAAGATTCTGTTATCTATCGCTTTTTCATCATTTAGACATATAAAAACATCACTTTTGAGTTGAACTTTTCAAGTATTAACTCAAAAATTTCATTTATCTATGAAAAAAGCATTTATATTCTTATTTGTAATCACTTATTCTTTTATCAATTATTCTCAAAATCAAAATTTGGATAATTTACTATCCAATTATGAAAATGATAATGAAGCAATGGGAACCGTTTCAATTTTAAAAAATGGTAATGAGTTTTTTACAAAAGCTATTGGATATTCTAATATCGAATTAAACAAAAAAAACAATGTCGAAACCAAATTCAGAATTGGTTCTATCAGTAAAACCTTTACTGCAACCATTATTTTACAATTAGTAGAAGAAGGAAAATTATCCTTAGATAATTATTTACATCAATACTTTCCGGAAATCCCAAATTCAAAAAGAATTACCATTTCTAATATGTTATATCATAGAAGCGGAATTTATAATATTACATCAGAGAATAACTTTGAAGCCTGGATTAGTAAGCCTAGAAGCAAAAAGGAAATGTTAACTAAAATTAAAGGGTATAAAAGTTTATTTAAACCAGATTCTAAAACCGAATATTCAAATTCTAATTATATATTATTGTCTTATATAGCCGAAGATGTAGACAAACAAACTTTTCGAGAAATCGTACAAAAAAGAATTATTACAAAGCTAGATTTAACAAATACTGATTTTGGTAAAGATATTGATTTCACTAAAAACGAAGCAATGTGTTATTATCCAGAAAATGGTGCATGGCAACCTATCACATTTCATACAAATTTAACAGGAACAATGGGTGCAGGTGGCATTATATCTAATGCAAAAGATATAAGTGTCTTTTACAATGCTCTTTTTACAGGGAAATTGCTTTCGAAAAAAAGCTTACAATTAATGACTACACCAAAAGAAGAAATGGGAATGGGAATTTCTGTAAATAATTTTAACGGATTAACTGTTTATGGTCACGATGGTGCAATTGATGCTTTTCGCTCAATGGCGGTTTATATTCCAAAATTTAAATCTGCTATTGTTTTAACGCTTAACGCTTCTTCTGGTCCTACAGGAAAAAAGTTATTACAAATAGTTGAATTATACATGCAAGCTTTAAATAAGAATAACTAGCCACCTATAAAAGAGTCTCCGCTATCTTATTGAAACATTTGTTTTTTATTTAAAGATATATCTAGCAAAACACAATAATTCAAAACAAGATAAATTATTATAAATTTTAAATGAACTAGAAATCTCCTAGATTTGTAAATAAACATATATAGCCTTTACATGCTATATATGTTTTATATTTTTGTAGTATATCATCAGAAAATTCGCCTAGTGAATCCAAAAATATTTAAACCAAATAGTGATTTAGTAAACTTTGTAAAGTGTTTTTGGACATTGGAAAGTTCGATAGAAAAAACACCAAAAAGAAACACTATTGTTCCAGATGGAACTATGAAATTGATTTTTCACTATGGAGATTTATATTGGCACCATCCTGAAAATGAGAATAGTTTTCTACAACCAAGATGTTTTTTAATCGGTCAATTAACAAAACCTTATATCGTTGAACCTACTGGAAAAACAGGAACCTTTGTTATTAGGTTTCATCCAAATGGATTTTCACCTTTTACCAACATTCCCATAAAAAAGATGGAAAATAAACCTACTCCTTTAAAGGAGTTATTTGGTGATAAAGGAGAAAAATTAGAGCAAGAAATTTTAAATGCTAAAACTACAAGGCAACGGATAAATATCGCTGAAACATTTTTACTTGAGTTATTAAAAGACCAAGAGGTAAAAGATCGAATCATAAATTCTACAATAGAAACAATTTTGAAATATAAAGGACAACTTACTGTTAATGAACTTTCAAAACAAGTCAATTTGAATCGTAGAATGCTAACCCGTAAATTTTCTTCAGATATAGGATTAAGTCCAAAACAACTCTCAAAGATTGTGCGATTGCAAACTTCACTAAAATCTTTGTTACAAAAAGAAAAAACAAAATTAACCGATTTGGCTTATGAGAATGAATATTTTGATCAAGCTCATTTTATCAAAGACTTTAAAAAATTCACAGGAATTACACCAAAAGAATTTTATGGAGAAAATTTAAAGATGTCATTGATTTTTGATTCGAAAAAATAGCTCTGTCCCATTTTTACAATTTTGAGTAAAACCTAATCTTCAACTTTGCAGAGAACTTAAAATTTATAAAAATGAATACTGTAAATCCAGTTTGTTGGTTTGACATCAATGTATCCAAATTAGAACGAGCTAAAAAATTTTATGAAACTGTTTTTGATATAAAACTAACTGATTTGCCCATTGAGTGGGGAAATCAATCCACATTTCCATTTGAAAATGATGGATCGAATGCAACAGGAGCTCTTGTTGAAAAAGAAAACTATGTTGCTAATAAGAATAATACTGTGGTGTATTTTTCATCTAATGATTGTATTACAGAGGAAAGTAGAGTTGAAAATGCAGGTGGAAAAGTCTTAAAATCAAAAACATCAATCGGAGAGTTTGGTTTTGTGTCTATTTTACAAGATACAGAAGGAAATAAAATAGGTTTATATTCAAAAAAGTAAGTCAATATATGATATTCTATTAAGCAATAACGGTTCGGATGCAAATTCGAACCTTTTTGTATTTAACTCTTTGCTATTAACTACTACTCTACTCTAGACTAACTTAATTTTCTTTATTTTTCCTTTATTCTATTTAATTATTCCTTCGTTTATCAGAAATAGGTTTATTAAAAACTACTCTCACTATAGTTTTGTGGCATCATTAACACTTAAATTTATTTATCATGGAGCATACTAAAAAGGAATTATATTTTTTACGAACGTTTGCTATTAGTACAGTTGTAGGAATCTTTGCATTTGCATCTGTAGCCTTTAAACATTCTGGAAACAAGAAATTTGGTACAATAGACGTAGAACGTATAAATATTGTAGAGAAGGACGGAACCGTAAAGATGATTATTACTAATGTAGCAGAATTTCCTAATGGAAATGATACTATAAACAATAGACCAACAAATGCGAAACGTAAAAAACGTTCTGGAATGTTGTTTTTTAATGAAGATGGTATTGAATGTGGAGGTTTTATTTATGATGGGCATAAAAAAGAGAATGGTCATAGTTCTGGGTTATCTTTTACATATGATAAATATGATGGTGATCAGGCTATGCAACTTTTAAATACAGATCTAGAAAGAAATGGACAAAGAAGAACACGAAGCTCTCTAGTTTTTAATGATCTGGCTGAACATTCTACACAAGCTACTACTGCAAAAATAATGGCCGAATTAGATACTATTACTGATAAAAAAGTACAGAGAGATAAATATCTAGCCTATAAAAAGAAAGGATTAATAGGAATTACCAAAAGATTGGAGTTAGCAAATCGTGGTAAAGGAGGTCCAAACGGATTATTTCTTTATGACGATCAAGGAAAAATGAGAGCTATGTTTTGTATAGATTCAGAAAATAACGTCCGTTTAGAAATGTTTGATCAAAACGGAAACAAGGTAAACTCCTGGCCAACAAAATAATAGTATCTGAATTTTAGTTAAGATGGTTTTCTTTAAAGACTGTCTTAACTAATTCTATATATTTACAACTCATTTATTATGAAAAAAGTAACTCAATATCTTAAAAGTAATCGAGCTTATATTCTTTTTCTTTTTTTATTCAGTTGGGTATTAACCCTTAAAAACAAGATTGGAGTTGCAAGCTCATGGGACAATTATGTTTTTCATCCTGATGCTCCTTTTTGGGTATTTATAGGAGGTTTTTTAATTTTTATTTTCACCGATTTTATAAAAAGAAAAACTGAAAAAAGAACTACGCAGACTTCTCCTTCTATATGGACATATTTAAAGTTTTTTGGGATAAGTTTTATTGGTTATGTAGTGGTAGCGAATCTATTTGGCATTATGATTTCTGTTATTTTTGATACAGTTTCAAGAAATTATGGTACATCATATCAAATTACGTATAGGGTTTTTAGTCAGATTTTAGATTTTATAATTTTCGGTGGTTTTTCTCTAGCCTATCTATATTCACAAGAAAATATAGCTTATAAAAAGAAGATAAACGCATACGAAATCAGTAATTCAAAAAGTAAAATTCAACAATTAAAAGCACAGTTAAATCCTCATTTTTTATTTAATAATTTAAATATATTGGATCAGTTAATTGAAGAAGATCAAGAAAAAGCATCTGATTTTTTAAGTCAGTTTGCAGAACTATATCGTTATGTTATTAAAAATGCAAACAAGGAACTTACTACATTACAGGAAGAATTGACATTTGCACAAAACTATTTTGAATTAATGGAAAAAAAATATCAAGGATATTACCATTTAATTATTCAAGAAAACCTTAAAAATTCAACTATAATAGTTCCTCCATTTTGCTTACAAGTATTGGTTGAAAATGCAATTGTTCACAATCTGGGTACTATATCTAATCCAGTAAACATAACTATTTTATTAGAAGATGGTTTAAAAGTATCTAATAATAAAGTAGCTCAACATCAAACAAAAAAAGGAAATGGTGTGGCTTTAAAAAACTTATCTGATCAATTTCAATTACTAACAAACACTCCTATTAGTATTGATGAGACTAATGATAATTTTACAGTTACTTTACCCTTTATCAAAATGAGCAACAATGATTAAAGTAGTACTTATAGAAGACGAGGCTCCTGCTAGAAAAAAATTAAAAAGTTTTTTAAACAAATTAGGTGAGCCGTATGAGATTATAAAAGAAATCGAAACTGTTAGCGAAACTCTATCCTATTTTAAAACAGTACCAGAGGTTGATTTGGTCTTTTCTGATATTGAACTGCGAGACGGTAATGTTTTTGAAGCCTACGAAAAAATCACAATGAACTTCCCTATTATTTTTGCTACAGCTTATAATGATTTTTGGATGAATGCTTTTGAAACTAGTGGAATTGAATATTTACTAAAGCCATTTTCTTATGATCGTTTTGTTAAAGCCTGGAATAAATATATTTCGCTTAAAAACAAAATGAGTACAACTAATAAACAGCTTTATACTATACTAGATGATTATTATCAGCGTAAATTAGAATCAAAACCTATTTATAAAGATTATATTCCTATAAAATCTAACAGTGAAATTTATTTTTTAAAAGTAAACGACATCACTTTTATTCAATCTGATTATGGGGTTATTTTTGCTTATGATACTGCGAATAAAAAACACTTACTAAACCAAACTTCGTTAAAAGAAATCCAAGAAATACTAAATCCAGAAGTGTTTTTTAAAATTAACCGAAGTGAACTAATCAATAAGTTCTATATCGAAAAAATTAGCCGCTACACAAAAAATACTGTTGCTATTCAAATAAAATCTCATAATCTAAAAACAAGTCAGAATAACACTGCTGCATTTAATTCCTGGATAGGATTATGATACTACTATATAAATAAACTCTATTGTATTGTCTTTAAGATACCCAAAAAAAGATAATTTGTTTTATTACTTAAACATATTCATTAATTATAAGACATTAGCAAAAAATCATTATTTACTAGTAAACAAACTGTAACAAATTTAATAGTTAATTGTCTTTTAAAAAAAACATATCAAATGCAAAAAACAATATTAACATTACTATTATTTCTACCTCTATTCTCTTTTTCTCAAAATTGTGATTGTACATCAAATTTTGAATGGGTTAAAAAGACATTTGAAGAAAATGATGCTGGATTTCAATTTGTTATTGATCGCAAAGGTGAAAAAGCTTATGAACAGCATAATAAAACTTTTAGAGATCAGGTTTCAAAAATTGAAGAACCTAAAGCGTGTACTCAAGTTATCTCTAAATGGCTTTCTTTTTTTCGTTCTGGCCATGTTTCTATCCAAATGATAAACCAAAATCAATCTCAATCTGAAAAGAAACAGAGTAATCAGGATATCATAGACAGTTTTAAGGATTGGGATAAAATAGATGTCAATTTAAAAGAATTCAAAAAATACCTCTCTTCAAAAAACAAGCAAGATTATGAAGGAATTTGGGTTTCGGAACCTTATAAAATAGGTATAAAAAAAGTTGGAAATGAATACTTAGGCTTTATTATAGAAGCTGATGGTGTTTATTGGACAAAAGGTCAAATTAAATTAAGGATAAAAGAAGATAATTCTTCTGTATTCTATTTTCGAAACCATTCTGGTCAAGAATTTAAATCGGTTAACCTTTTAGAAGATAACTATCTAGAAATAGGATCTATTACCCTTAAAAGAGTTTTTCCGAAAGTTACTCCTAATTCTAAAATAGAAAAATATTTCAGTACAATTGAAGCAACAAATCCATATTTTGAAGAAATTGATAATGAGACTGTTCTTTTAAGAATCCCAAGATTTTGGGGATCTGAAAAAAAGAAAATTGATAGTGTCATAAATGAGCATAAAGCAAAAATTTTAAAAACTAAAAACCTTATAATAGACATTAGAAATAATGGAGGTGGTAGTGATAACAGCTTTCATGAATTACTTCCTTTTTTATACACTAATTCAATAAGAACTGTAGGAGTACAGTTTAAATCTACTCTTTTGAATAATCAAAGAATGTTAGATTTTATTAATAATGATGAATACGGGTTTGACGAAAAAGGAAAAAAATGGGCGAAAGAATCTTATGACAAATTATCAAAACATATAGGTGAATTTGTGATGCTAAAAGAATCTCCTGTTACAGAAACAACTTTTGATACCATTCATCAATATCCTAAGAATATTGGAATAATCATCAATGAAAATAATGGTAGTACAACTGAGCAATTCTTACTCGCTGCAAAGCAAAGTAAAAAAGTAAAACTTTTTGGAACTACAACTGCTGGAGTACTTGATATATCCAATATGTATTTTGTTAATTCTCCTTGTAATGAATTTAAATTAGGGTATTGCTTATCAAAAAGTATGAGAATACCAGAAATGACAATTGACGATAAAGGAATACAACCAGATTATTATATTGATAAGGGAATTCAAAAGTATAAATGGGTAAATTATGTATCCGAAATATTGAATAAATAATATCGATAATCATTATATTTAACTCTTTATATCCCTCAGTAGAACTCTTGTACTGGGGGATTCTTAAATCGTCATATCACTTTAAAAAAGTCCTTCTTTTTAAAATATCACATATTAGCATCTTCTATACTTGCTTACTATAATTAGAAATAATAATTTTTATCTTTATTGCATGATGAATTCAATAGTATAATAAAAATAAAGGTTAGCAGCGAATACAATAAATCAAAATACTAAGTGACATTTCCCTCTGCAAGACATATATTATATCATCAGAAATAAAGCATAAATGAAAATTAATTACCATAAAAAAGAAGCAAGCTATTTACTTATCGCTTTAAGTATAATCAATATAGTTGTTTATTTATATTTAGCATACAGACATTATAATTTATCTCATATTCAAATAATTTCAATATTGGGATTTGTCACTTCAATATATGCCCTTATTACCATATCGTATACTGGATTCGGCAAAGTTTTAACTCCAGAAAATGTCAAATATTCTCATCGAGCTGGATTGATCTCAATAGTAGCTTTAACTTTTATAAATTTTCAAATCGTAAGTAACGATATTATATCAAACACTAGTCTTATGGTTTTTATCGTTCTCTCAAACATATATTGTAAAATAATAATTTTTGGGAAAACGCTTTCAAGTCAAGCTAATGAATATGATGACAGAGAGTTTTTAATACAAACTCAAAAACATCTATATAATATCTCAAAATTCTCGGTTTTTTGTATTTTAATTAGTGCTATTACGGCAATTATTTCCCAACTTGATATACCTCATTTAATAGTCAGTTTAATTTTTTCTGTTCCTCTAATTCTAACTTATTTTTTGAAACAAACTGAAAGAAAAAATATTTATCACTTGATATTTATAGTAATATTATCGGTCTTACTTATCTATATTGGGTTAGTTATTTTTAATAGTAGAATCACCCCTTTCTCTTTTTCTTTTTACTTCTTAAATACATTATCGTTAATCTTATTTCATATTGTATCTATAAGGTTAAAAGGTTTGTCTTAAATAGCTAAAAACCCCGAATTAAAAACACTTGAGTTTAATTATATTTAGCTTTTCAAAAGGATAATATTTAAAGTTATTGAATATAATTAATGTACAAGTTCTATAGTTATAATATCTCAATTTCTATAAAACCACTATTAAATAGCTTTTATATAAACTACTAAGTCTTCTTCTTCTTTAAGGTTTAATCTTTTTCGTAAACGACTTCTGGATTTTTTTACAGCTTCTAATGAAGTAAAACGTAGACGTGCTATTTCTTTTCTACCTAAAGATAATTTTAAATAAGAACATATTTCAAGATCTGTTTTTGTTAAATTAGGATGTTTAGCTTTTAGTCTTTTGAAAAAATCATAATTAATTTCTTCAAGGTCATTTTTAATTCTTGTTAATCTCGAGTCTTCTATAACTTCGGATCTAAGATCAGCTATTATGCTTTGGATCGAAATCTCATTTTCATTAGACGCTATCTTTTTTAAGTCCCCCATAAGCTTTTCTTTGGACTGTATATGTTGTAGCGACTCTGTCATCAACTTAGCTACTTCTTCTCTTTTATATTCTATTTCCTTTTCTAAATCTTCAATTTCAACACGAACTTGTCTCATTCGTTGTTCATTCTTTTGAGTAGATAAGGTTAATAATTCATCCAGTTCTTCCTTTGCTAATCTTGCTTTTTCCCAACGAATTTTAAAATATCTAATACCATAATACCCGACAATTGATGATAAAATCAGCGTAATAATAAACAAAACCAAATACAACTTTTTTCTAATTATTTGAGTCTCTGTTTGTGCCAAGATTACTTTCTTTTCTTCTGCAAATTGAATACTATCCTTTAATTTTTGCTGGCTAAATTCATGACGCAATTCAATTTCTCTAATTTCTTTAGCCTTAGCCAGATTAAAAACACTATCCTTTGTTTTTGAATATTTTCGATAATAGTCTAATGCCTCTTCATATTCCTTCATCATATAATAGGTTTTACTTTTTCTTTTATATGATGAAGTCAATTGTTCTTTTAAACCTTCTTCTTTTGCTATTCTAATGGATTTATCAATATGAAATAAAGCTTTTGGAAACTGCTTTAAAAGATTATATGTACCCGCTAAATTGAAATGTGTAACTACAATTGCTTCTTTTCTTCCTACTTTTTCTGCAAAAGTTAAATATTCCAATTGCAATTGAAGTGCTTCTTGATATTTTTTTTGTTTATTAAGTATTTGAGACTTATTAGATTTTACTTGATATATCCCCTCTTCATATCCTGCCTGCTTATATTTTTGTAATGCTTTGTTATAACTATATAATGTAGAATCTATTTGATTTATCTTTTTATAAGTTATTGCTATTCCGCCATAATTATCTCCAATTTTTTTGGGTATATCTAGTTTTTCATTAATCTTAATTGCTTTTTTAAAATTTTCGACAGATTTTCTGTACTCTTTTTGATATCTAAATACTGTTGCTATATTATGATAATTAGAAGATAGATTTAATGAATCGTTTAATTCTAAAAATATTTTTTGGGCATTTAAGTAATGCTGTAATGCTTGAATATACTTAGCTCTTTTACGATTTAAAATCCCTAGCTGTTGAAAAACTTCTGCTTGCTGACCTCTTGTATCATAGGAAATATTCTTTTTTTTGAGAATTTCATCAGCTTCATTCATATATGATTCTACTGTATTAAAATCTCTTTTTAATTGATATACTCCTAATTGTAGTAATGCCTCTATTCTTAAAGAATCTGTTGTTGCTTTTTTTATTTCGTTATTAAGTACAACCAGCGTGGAATCTTTTTGCTGTGCAAAAGAAAAATAAAATCCAAAAATCACGATATACCAAAAGAATCTATCTAGCTTCATTCTATAAGTTGAATTATTATAAAGGTATTAGTTTAAAAAGAATCAGGTTGAAATTTATTTCAAAATTTAACAAAAATACTAGTTCCTTTTAAAAAACACCTTTTAATTATAAGCTAATAAAAAACTGCCTAAAAAATTAGGCAGTCTTAATTACTGATATATTTAATCATAGACCTTTATTCCCCAATAAATATTTATAAAGGCAACTAATTTTAAGTAGTTGATTAAATCCAGTAAAATAATGGTATAAAAATTACAATTGTTATAAATTCTTTGATTGGTATCAATTAGTTTTTAATTATTTGCTTTACCATGCGCCCTTTTTGTGTGGTAATATGTACAAAATATACTCCAGACTCAAAATGTGATATATCTGCTTTATTCACTGTAGTTTCCATTATTTTTTGTCCTCTAAGATTATAGAAAACCATCTGCTCCACTTCCACATTAATATTTAGCATATTGTGGGTAGGATTAGGGTATATTAAAACATCTTGTATTACATTATCTTCAATACTTAGCGTAGGGTTTACAGTAATAGTAAAAGTATGTACTTCATCATTCCCATAATCATCTGTAATTGTAACACTAATTATATGATCTCCTTGTATTAATTCGGTACCTGCTATTGGGTCTTGAGTAATGATAACCCCTACTCCTACTACATCACAATTATCGGTATAGGTTATGTTATTTACAAAATCCTCAAGTATATATGCGTCATCATTACTATTATTAAAAGCTACATCAATATCTGTAGGTAAAGTAGCTGTATTAAACTCTGGAGCTATATTATCTTCTACAGTAACAATTGCTGTACAGCTATCACTGTTTCCTCCTGTATCTGTTATTGTTAAGATCACTGTATTATCACCAATATGACTACAATCAAATGTATCATTATCAATTACCCATGATACAATAGTTCCATTATCTGTAGATCCATTATCTATATCTTGTGCTGTAATTGATGCGTTACCTGTATTATCCAGTTGTATTGTAATATTTTGACAAACTGCAATTGGATCAATTGTATCACAACTTACTTCATTAAATGATGTTTGAACATCATAATACCAATTACCATTGACATCTGAAACATTGTCAACTAACACACATGTTAGGTTAGGATTATTAGTTGTATCAAAATAAGTAATACTAGCGTTATTTCCATTTTTAATATTTAGCTCTTCTAAAGCACAGCCTTCTGCATAAAATTCTTCGAGATTAGTAAGTCCGCTAAGGTCTAACGTATCTATTAAATTAAATGAAATATACAGGTCTTCTAATAATGAATTATTTGATAAATCAAGATTTGTCAGCTCATTTTGGTCAAGGTAAATTTCTATAATTCCCGTATTATTAGACAAATCTATTTGTGATAATGAACAATCATATGCAGATAAGTTTTTTAATACTGTATTTTGAGACACATCCAAACTTGTAAGATTGTTATTACGGTCAATACTTAAATTTTCTAGTACTATATTATTACTTAGATCAATAGTTGTTAAATTATTTCCGCTAATTGATAAAGATTTTAAGTTGACATTACTACTTATATCAATTGAATTAAAACCATTATTGTCTAAACTCAATGATACTAAATTAGCATTATTAGATACATCTAAACTTGTAAGGTTATTATTTCTACATAAAAGACTTTCCATGTTTGTAAAATCTTCAATACCTGTCAAATCAGAAATAGATTTTCCATCTAGCCTTACAATATTTACAACCTCTAATTTAGCTGTAGGTACTTTACCATCACCAGGTATATCATCTGCAAAGGCTAATGCTGCTTCAAAATTAGGATCTGGAATTAACGTGTATCCACAAGATGCTGTAGTAAATAAAGTGCCACTATCAATATTTACAAAACTCCTTTCTGCATGATCAATGTCGTCTACTTTAATACAATTTAAATCTGTATTTTCTGTTGCATCAAAACTAGTAATATTAACATTATTTCCATTTCTTAAATCCAAAGAAATCAAATCATTATATCGTACATTTATATCTTTTAAATTAGGATTTGAAGATAGATCCAAAGTAGCAATGTCACATCCACTTACATCTAAATCTTCTAGTAATGATAATGTAGATATATCAAAAACAGTTATACCTGCATTATCATAACAATGTAAAGTTGTTAAACCGATATTAGATAAAACATCTATGCTTGTGAGACTTGTTCGTTGAACATATAATTCTTTTAGTGTTGCTACTCCACTGGTATTTATAGTTTTTAAATTCTGCTCATAACATTCTACTTTTTCTAATGCTATATTAGTACTGATATCTAAATCTTCAATATCATTTCTATAAATAATTAATTCCTTAATATTTATAGCTCCAGTAGTGTTTATATTAGCTAACCTAGACTCATAACAAACTAATTTTTCTAATGCTGTATTTGTACTAATATCTAAATCTGTAAAGTTTGTACGATATACTTGCATTTCTTTTAAAGCTGTTGCTCCTGTAAGTATGAGATTATTTACACTTGTTTCATAACATTCTAGATATTCTAAAGCAGTCATATTAGTCAAATTCAATGTTCCGCTTATAGAATGATATGCATACAATTCTTTTATGGTTGAATTTCCACTAAGGTCAAGGTCTGAAATCGATGTACTATTAATCCTTAACACTTCTAATGAAGTAAAATCCTCGATACCTGTGATATCCGTAATACCTGACTGACTTAAATCTAAAGATGTTATACTTTCAATTAATAATGTAGGCACTTGATTATCTCCTAATATGTCGTCGTATCCCAAATTATATAAACGTTCTTCAAAATATGAATCAGGAATTGTAGTGTAAGTTGTAAAAGTACATGCTGTAGTAGTAAACATACTAAAATCACTAATATCCATCCAATTATTCATTGCATAATTCACATCATCAACCGATACACAAATTAAATTAGGGTTATTGATCAATTTGACATCGGAGATATTTGAAATGTTTCCATTTTTTAAATTTAAAGAAACAATCGGCGTATTTTCAATCTCTATCTCTTCAAGAGCAGTATTCATTGTAAAATCCATATAAACCAAATTGGTATTATTCGCCTGGAAATCTATAAGTAATGGATTTTTTAAAACATCTACTCTAGCTATTGGATTATCTGAAATAAACAATGTTTTTAATACCGTATTATTACTTACATCAATACTTGTTAAATTATTGTTTTGAACTCCAACAACTTCTAATACTTTATTCGAAGTAATATCTAACGCTTCTAAATTGTTGTTTTGACAAAAAAGAAATTTTAAAGCATTGTTTCTATCTATATCTAAATTTGTTAGATTATTATCATGAATATACAGATCATCCAAAGCTTTAAACCCTTCAATTCCGGTTGCATCAGTAATATTTTTATTAGCTACATTTAAATAGGTAATATTCTCTATTAATGCTACAGGAATTTTCCCATCATTAGCAATATCATCATATCCTAAAGCATCTAATGCTGTTTCAAAATTGGCATCAGGTACCAATACATATCCACAAGTTGTAGTACTAAAAGTAACTCCTGCATCAATATTCGTCCAGTTAGCCGTACTTTGTAAATCATCTACTATTATACACCTTAAATCATCATTATTTGTAGCAAGCAAAGAGGTAACATTTGCATTATTTCCATTTTTAATATTTAAATATGTGAGTTTATTTCTATTAACTACAATAGTTGTTAATGCACTATTATTTGATAAATCAAGATAGGTCAATTGATTATCACGTATATCAATTTTCTTCAAATTACTTAAATGCGACACATCAATACTAGAAATAATACAATCATCTGCAACGATCTTCTCTATATTGGGTAATGTTCCAAAACTTATTTTTGTCAAAAGCGAATTTTCCTCTACATCTATATCTCTCAAGTTAATATTATCAGGAAAATGCAAACTTGTAAACTTGTTTTCTCCCATATTAACTTCTTCTAATGCTGTATTCTTAGAAAGATCTATAGCAATAAGATCATTATCTTCTAAATCTAAATCTATTAGCAACGTATTATTAGTTAAATCTATTAAAGAGAGAAAATTACCCGACAAATCCAATTCAACTAGTTTGGTATTAAGACTTAAGTCTATATTCGAAAATCTACATTCATTAAGATTTAGGTATTCTAACTCGACATTATTACTAAGGTCTATATTTGTTAAAAATGAATTATTATATACTCGCAGATTTTTAAGATTACCATTATTTGATACATCTAATATTGTTAAATCATTATTACCTAAGTCCAAATACTCTAATGCTATATTAGAACTTATATCTATAGCATTAAGTTGATTTCCATAACTCTCAAGATATGTAAGGTTTGTAAGTCCTGCTACATTTATATCATTCAAGTTATTACTATAACAGGTTACTTCTTCTAAAGCTATATTTACACTTAGATCTAAAGTCGTGAGCTCATTATTACTAATATTAAGTTCCTTAAGTTTGGTGTTTTGAGATAAATCTACCGTAGTTATTAAATTGTTATAACATGCTAATGTTTCTAATAAAGTAAAGTCCTCTATTCCTGATAAGTTGGTAATGTTTTCTCGATAAATTTCTAAAGAAGTAATTTCGTGTATCATATCTTTTGGCACTTGTCCATCTCCAGCTATGTCATCATAACCTAAATCCCATAAAGCACTTTCAAAATTAGCATCAGGAATAGCTGTATATATTGTACAATTAGTATGACTAAATGACGTTTGCACATCAACGTTATTAGTAAAAATACTTGGCACATTGCTGTCATCATCTACCAATACACAGACTAACTCTGTATTATTAGTAGCATCAAAGCTTATAAAATTATTGTTATTGCCATTTTGAACATTAAGTGAAAAAAGTTGATTTCCACTAGCATTTAAATTTACCAGATTAGGAAGAAATGAGAGGTTTAATACACCTAATTGATTATCTTCTATATTTAAGTTTTCAAGTAATATATTCTTGCTTAAATCTATAGTTTGAAGATTATTATTACTAACATTTAATGTAACTAATGATATAAAGCTTTCTATACCTTTAAGGTCATTAATATTAGCATTAGAAACATCTAGTGATTGAAGCAATTCAATATTATTGGTAGGTATCTGATTGTCATTTTGAATATCGTCTAAGCCTAAAGCATACAAAGCATTTTCAAAATTTATGTCTTTGATATAAGAATATGTATTACAATCTGTAGTAAAAGTTGTGTGATCATCCACTTCAAATTGACTTGCTGCATATCCAATATCATTTACGGCAATGCATGTTAAGTCATCATTCTTTTCTGAATTAAAAGAATCTATAATTTGATTATTCCCATTTCTTAAATCAACAGTTGTAAGATTATTATCATTAATAAATACATCTGTTAAAACAGGATTATTACTCAGATCTATCTGACTAATATTATTATTGTTTACCCATATATTGTCTAGATTTGGCATAGCACTAACATCTATCGCATTTAAATCACAAAAACCAGCATATATTTCTGTTAGGTTAACTACTCCAGTAAATATTAAACTAGATAGATTATTATTATTCTGACAATTCAAGTATTCTAAATTTACCAAACCAGTTAAATCTAAATTTGCAAATTGATTGTTAGTACATAAAACTCTAGTAAGTGATGTATTATTTGATAAGTCAATACTTGATATCGCATTATTACTTAAATCCAAACTATCTAAATCAGTAAGCATTGATACATCTAAATCATTCAGGTCATTGCTTGATACATCGAGATAAGTCAGCTTTAAATTATTAGAAACATCAATAGCACTTAAATTATTATTAAACACAGACAAATAAACCAACTCTGTAAAATGTTCTATTCCTGTGATATCAGAAATATTCCTATTATTAAGAATCAATTGCGAAATGTTTTCTATCAGATTTTCAGGAATTAATCCATCACCAGAAATATCATCATATCCTAAATCTTCTAATGCTGCTTCAAAATTAGCATCTGGTATATCGATATAACCACAATCAACATTTGAGTACGTAACAGATTGTACATTTCCCCAATTATTTGTGGCATGGTCAATATCATCTACCTTTATACAATCTAATAAAGTATTTCCTGAAATATTAATTGTAGTAATATTTGTATTATTTCCGTTATTAAGATTTATAGTTGTTATATCAGTGTTATTTGTAATTCCAACTGTTTGAAGTTGATTATTAGCAGATAAATCCAAATGGGCAACATTGGTATTGGTAATCAATAAATTTTGAAGTAGCGTATTATTTGTTAAATCAATTGTAGTAAAAGTACCATTAGCAATATCTAAATTTTCAAGATTTACAAAACTCTCAATACCTGATAAATCTGCTATATTTAAGTTTGAAAATTGAAGCGTAGTTATAGCTTCAATCAATGTTGTAGGCACTTGTCCGTCTCCAGAAATATCATCTGTAATTATCGTTTCAAGATACGCTTCAAACGCTGTATCGGGAATAGCTGTATATTCACAATATTGTTCAGAGAAAAATGTATTTGTATTTGAAGTATTCCAATTATTATTCGAATAATCAACATCATCTACCAAAACACAAGTCAAATTAGGATTATTACTTATATCAATATCTGTGATAATAACATTATTTCCATTTCTTAAATCAATGGTTTGTAAATCATTGGTATCGATAAACAGTTTTTGGATATTTATATTTTTAGTAAAATCTAGCGTAGTAATTTGATTACTATAAATATCAATCTCTTTAAGTGCAAGCATTTCACTTACATCTAATGAGGTTAAATCATTTTCGTATAGAATAAGATTTTCAAGAAGTTCAAGATTTTCTCCATAAAAATAAGCTAGATTATTCCCTTTGGCATTAACACTTGTTAATGCCACATTGAATTGCAAGTCTAGACTAGTTAAATTATTATCACTACAATTAAGTGATTGCAATGCCAGAAAATCTTTGATTCCTGTTAAATCACTAATGTTTTTATTAGAAACATCTAATGCAGTTATCGAAGAAATATTATTCGTAGGTATTTGTTGATCTCCAGCTATGTCATCATATGCTGCTAATGCAGTTTCAAAATTTGCATCTGGAATCGCTGTGTACTGAGCGTTTGATTTTAATAAAAAACATAAAAAAGCTATAACAGTTAATATCTTATAACTACTCCTAATATATATAATAGCATTAGTAGCACTACGTATTAAATAGGTAATTCTCTTTTTCATCTCAATGGGGTTTTATTGATTAAATAGTAATAAGTTTTTCTAATACACTCTAAAATGAACCTTCTTATCAAAAACCAAAAGAAACATAAGAAGGTTCAGATAGTGCACTAATAGTTTATTCTTTTACTATTTTTATGATATCACTTCCTTTATTTGTAAAAATATGGGCAAAGTAAATACCTGTTTCTAAAGCGGAGATATCTAATTCTTCTTCGTTACTAACAAATACTTGTTGACCAGAAATATTATAAATGATTACTTTGTTCACTTCATCGGTTATAAATACTTTACCTCTAGTAGGATTAGGATATATAGACAAATCCTCTATGGTATGATTAGGAGTACTCAATACAGCCACTACATTTACAGTTCTCCTTACTTGTGTTGCAGCATTCCCTACAATATCAGTTGCATCATAATAAATTGTATAACTACCAATAGCATCAATAAACTCAGATGAATCAATAGTGATATCTGACCCATCATCTGTAGATGCACCCAATTCTGTATATCCAGAACCTATTATAATTTCCTGAGGATCATCTCCATCCAAAACAATTACAGGAGCAGTTGTATCTGCAGCATTTGAAGAATCAAAACTATCATTTAGCAACTGTATTCCAGGTGCTACACTACAATCTGCTAAACCGGTATTAGTCGTAGAACCACATGCTGTATAAAACTGATCTAAGTATACTGCTCCAGTTTCAAAAGCAATCATAGGATCTTGGGTTACATCGATAAATTTAATACGAACATGTAACAATACTTTTGGTGTAGTAATTACATTATTTGTGGTAATTACTCCTTCGCTTAACCCCTGTTGAAAGGCCAATGAAACTCTGGATGTTGTATTATCATTTTGAATAAAACTTTTATACGCTGGAAAAGTACTGTAATGTTCTGCTAAGATCGATCCTGTAGGCTGTGTATATATTAAATTATTATTTGCAGAAATATTATCTCCAAAAGCTGCTGTATTATACGTTAAATATAATTGTCCTGATCCTAATTTAAAATCCGTAGTACTTTGCAACATTACATCTACATCATAATAATCGTCACTACCATCATTAGTGATTTGTGCATTAGCAAAAGTGAACGTAATATCTTGTGCTGTCATTGAGATAATTCTCAAAAGTATCATTGACACAAGTATAATTTGTCTTTTAATAGTGTTTTTCATATTTACTATAGTGATCATTTTGTGTAGGTTTTAAAATTGTTCGCCTTTTCCTAGATTTGGATTTAATTGATTGTTGATATCAGTATTTTGCACTTGCCCATTCATATCCAAATCGGCATCATTATATCCTGTTCTTCCTAATCTTTGAATAATATTGACTATATCAGAGTTTTGTACTTCTCCATTACCATCCATATCACCCGAAGGCATTGCGTAGTATCCATTACCCATATCGTTTACTGCATTATTACCTCCTAATACATTTGATATATTGGTTAAATCTAATTCTAGATCATCTTGATTTATTAAATGAGGTGTGCTAGATACTATGGTTAAATGGTTTCGATGCGCAACAGCAACATAGTAATTACCCGCCCATCGTGTTGTTATTTCCACACTAGATTGTCCATTTCTAATATCAACTATTTTACCTCCTTGTTGCAAGAGTGCTGATCGTCTGTACAGTACTTCAGAAACATCATCAGGGTTTCTTAATTGAACTTCTACCCAATCAACTATAGATCGATCAGCAGGTCCATTAAACGTTTGTCCACCAAAAATAGCGGCATCAGTATATGGCGATGTTGTAGGTAATAAATCATTATCATTAAGATCATCTCTCATAATTCTATTTGATGAACCTATTTCAAAAGCTCCTTCTAAAATCGCAACTGCATCTATATATAAAGTTTCACAATCAAAGCTATAACTTGTTTGTGCATCTTTTGCTGTAAATGTAGCATTGGCATAATCTACATCATCTACCTTTACACAGTATAAATCTGGATTATTGGCAATATTCAAAGTTGTAATTAGATTATTGGCTCCATTTTGTAAATTAATCCCTGTTAATTGTCCATTGTTAGCAAACAAACGTTCTAAGAGTACATTGTTTGTTACATCTAAAAATTTTATAGCTGTATTACTTATACTCAAATTTTCAAGTCCAGTTAATAGCCTTACATCTATAGCTGTAAGTGCAGTATCGCCTAAACTTACCTCCTCAAGATTTGGACTATTACCAAATAAAATAGATTCAAGATTAACACAATTTGAAAGACTTAAAATCTCTAGATCAATATTATTACTAAGATCAATAGTAGTAATCGGACTATTATAACTTAAATCAACATCAATTAAGCTTATGTTATCACTTAAATCAATTGCTACTAAATTATTTTCTTCTAAGTCTAAATCCTCAAGCAAGGTAAGCCCCGTAAGCGTAATGTTTTCTAATTCACAAGATTCTGCATCAATACTCTCTAACTTTGTGCTATTAGAAAGATCAATACTTGTAATTTCATTATTTGATATCCATAAACTGACTAATTCCGTATTGTTTGAAAGATCAATACTATTTAACTCATTACCACTTAAATCTAATTCTTCAACTAAAGTATTAGAAGAAAGATCAATAGAAGAAATATTATTATTACCAAGTTCAATTGTAGTTAATAGTGTGTTTTTGGAGAGATCAATGTCAACTATATCATTTCTAGACAAATCTACATCAATTAGATTTACATTATTAGTTAAATCTATAGTTGTTAATTTATTATCTACTGCAATTAGAGTTTCTAATGCTTTAAAATCTTCTATTCCTGTTAGATCTGATATATTTCTATTTGCCAAATTAAGAAAAGTAATACCCTCTATATTCGCTGTCGGTATTTGGCCATCATTGGCTATATCATCATGCCCTAACCTATTCAATCTCGCTTCAAAATTTGAATCAGGAATTAAAGTATATCCACAAGTCGTTTCACTAAAAGTTACTCCCATGTCTATATCTGTAAATTCAGTAACCGCAGCCGCAGCATCATCTACCATAATACAGATAAGACCTGTGTTTCCAGTTGCATCCATACGAGTAAAATTACTGTTGTTACCGTTTCTTAAATCCAAGCTTACCAATGCTGTACTGTCAACTCTTAAATCTCGTAAAGAAGCATTTGCCGAAACGTCTAGTGTTTTTAGACTACTCTCACCTAAATCCAATGTAAGTAATCCTGTAAGTACTGAAACATCAATTGTTTCAAGCCCTGTCTCATCTGCATAAATAAATTCAAGATTAGGTGAGTTTCCAAAAATAACCTCTGTTAATAACGGGTTTTCATCTATGTCCACTCGTTCAAGATTTGTATTGACTTTCAAATCAATTTGAGTAAATTGATTACCATCTAAATCTACATTGATCAATGCTCTATTATTAGAAAGATCTATCGCAGTAAATGCATTTTCTTCTACATTCAAGTATTCAATATTGGTTAACGTACTTACATCAATTGCAGTTAAATTATTCTTTTCTAGATTTAACGCTTCTAACAACGTATTTACAGATACATCTATGCTTGTCAATTGATTTTCTGATAAATCTACATCCTTTAATTGCCTATTATTACTAAAATCTATTGAAGTAAATAAACAATTATTCAAATCAATTTCTTCTAAAAAGAGATTACTGCTTAAATCTAATGTCGATAGATTATTATTATCCAGGTCAATACTTTTTAAATTTGTATTGGTACTTAAATCCAATGTATTAATATTACAATCATCGGCTATCACTTCTTCAAGTAACGTACACCCATTAATATTAACAGTTGTTAACTGCGGATTATCATCTACATTTAATCTTAACAAGTTGGTGTTATTTGATAAATCTATAGAAGTAAACGTGTTCTCACTACAATCTAATTGTTCTAATGATTTAAATGATTCTATTCCTGTAATGTTAGTTATCCCTGCATTGCGTAAACTTAATGTTGTCACAAAATAAATATTGGCTAAAGGTATATGCCCATCATTACTAATATCATCATAAGCAGCCAATGCTGCTTCAAAATTTGAATCAGGAATAGAAACATATACTGTACAATCAGTTTCACTAAAAGAGGTATGATTATCTATATTAGTAAAATCATTCGTTGCATCTGTCACACTATCAACCTGTATACAATTAAGATCACTATTTTCTGTTGCATTAAAAGTGGTTAGATTTGAATTAGCCCCATTACGAATATTCAATTGAAATAATTCATTTTTATTAACCTCTAGACTAGTTAGATTAACTAAAGCTGAAACATCTAATAGTTTTAATGAATTTTCTTTTAAGTCAATGCTTTGTAGATTTGTGTTTTTTGATAAATCAACTTTTTCTATATCATTAACACTTGCATTTAATGTTGTTAATGCTGTAAAATCTTCAATTCCTGTTAAATCAACGATACTAAGATTAGAAATATCTAAGTTCACTATACTAGCGATATTCGATGTAGGAATAAAATTATCATCTGGGAAATCATCATATACCGCAAGTGCAGTTTCAAAATTATCGTCAGGGATATAAGTATAGGTATCACAACCTTTACTATAGAAAAAACTCGAACCTAAGCTTTGCTCTGCCAAAGCGATATCATCTACCGATATACAAGCTAAGTCATCATTATTAGAAACACTAAAATTGGTGATCTGCGTGACATCAATATTACGTAAATCTATACTTGTTAAATTGTTACTAGATACCTGAATAATGATGATATCGGTATTATTACTTAAATCGAGGCTTTCTAATTGATGATCAGCAAGAGTTAAATAATGTAAATTTACTGCATCACTGAGATCCACTGATGTTAAAGAACCATTAATAATTTGAATAGTTTCTAAGGAGCTAACTCCCGTCAAGTTCATACTTGACAAATTATTGTTACCCGTAGTACTATTAATAACTTCTAGATTAACAAGACCTGAAAAATCAAGACTTAGAAAACTATTGTTTTTAAAATTAAAAGTTTCAAGTAAAACATTATTAGATAAATCTATGACCGTTAATCGATTATCTTCTATATTTAAACTTTCTAGAGCTACTAAATTGGTTATATCTAAACTAGTTAATGCATTATCATTAAGTACTACATATTCTAAATCAATATTATTAGAAAGATCAATAGTACTTAGATTTGCGTTTTCTGCTCCTAGACTTGTTAAATTGATATTATGAGAAATATCAATTCCTGAAGCTAAATTAAGATTACTTATGCCTAGATATTCTAGATTAATATTTGCAGAAACATCTAAAGAAGTTAAATTATTATCACCTATAAAAAGTGTCTCTAAAGCTGTATTTTGACTCAAATCTACTGTATTAATACTATTGAAATTAGCCATTAGTTCTTCTAAATCTACAAAAGCCTCAATACCCGAAAGATCGGCGATTTGTTTGTTTCGTATATCTAATTTGGTTATTCTATTGATATTAGTCGTTGGCACTTGTCCATCTTGAGAAATATCATCATAACCTAGATCTTCAAGAGCAGCCTCAAAATTAGCATCGGGAATACTTGTATATTGGGCATAATTTATGCCTATTCCCAAATAAAATAATATTAGTATTAAAAAATATCTTTTTGTCATAGGGTTAAAAGAGTTAAAAAAGTTGTTCTTAATTTGATTGTATTCCTGTTCTATACAATAGTAAAACTTACCTTATGAGAAACCAATTATAAAGGGGGTACACATAGGGGGACAATATTTGTATGCAATACTAATTCATCTGGTAATCAACAAAAAGAGGAATCGGGAGACAATTAGGAGACATTATTATAATTCGTGAGTTTTTAGGAAATAGTAGCCAAAAACATCATGAAAAATATTCACATCAATAAAAGCTTCAATGTACAATCCATATTATTATCACGAATTTTTAAAGAAGTTGGTTAAAACAAAATCAAATTGTTTTTTGAACTACTTCAATGTTTTTTAACTATAGCTATGTCAACTTTGTTCTATACTTAAAAAACATAACAATGAAATTATTAAAATTAATTACTTTGGTAAGCTTACTTATAGGAATTATTTCATGTAGTAATGACGATAATACGGCTACTGCTTCAGAAAAAAGGATTAACAAACAAATTGTTTTAGAAGCAATAGAAAAAGTCTTCGACGGACAAAATCTAACTCTTGTAGACACTTATTATGCCGATGGATATATCCAACACAATCCTTTTATTGCAGACGGAAAAGCTGGTTTAATAGCAGCAATACAAAACATGATCGATAATGGTATCCGTATTCAAAGAGAAATGCCTCGTGTCTTAGCACAAGGAGATCGCGTTTTTACACATTCAAAATTACATTTTATACAAAACGGAAATATTATAAACTCTGTAATTGTTGGTGATATTTTTAGAATAGAAAATCAAAAAATCAAGGAGCATTGGGATGTTATTCAGCAAGAACCTGACCCTATTGTTTCTATCGCTAATAATAATACCATGATTGATGGAGAGGGAAATACTGATGCCCAAATTTCTAGCTCAGATTTGAATCGAAATATTAATACTGCTACTACTATAATTAATAGTGTTTTGGGTAATGGTCAACTAGATTTAGTTTCTACACTTTTTCAAGAACCCTATATACAGCATAATCCTAATATACCTAATGGAACAGCTGCATTGATAAATTTCCTTACAAATAATGGCCCTCTAGATCTTGACATAAAACAAGTCATTGCAGAAGGAGATCTTGTTGTTACCTTTAATCATATTATTTCTTTTAATAATGCCAATATAGATATGTTTAGGTTAAATGAAGATGGAAAAGCTGTAGAACATTGGGATATTATTCAATCCATTCCTGATGAAGCAGATTTTGCACATGACAATGGTTTCTTTTAAAAAGATACATCATTTATATGATACAAAATATATTGATGAATTCATGTTTTATGGGATCTTAAGTTTAGATCAGCTACAGTACAAAGGATAACACTTCATTAAAAAAGCTGTTTTGTTAATTAATTGACAAAACAGCTTTTTTAATTCATAAGTAAACATTTTTTTTCATATAATAGTTTACTACATATTTTATAAATCAGTATATATAAAATTTATTTACAATGAAGAAAGTCGTAATGTTTCTGAGCCAAGGTGTCGAAGATTTAGAAGCAGTAACAATGATAGATGTTTTTGGGTGGACCAAATTAAGAAGTAATCTAACCTCAATAACTCTTGAAACAGTCGCTTTTCATGATAAAGTCCGTGGAAAATTTGGAGTTGAATTTTCTCCTACATATAATTTAAATAAAGTACGTCCAGATTTTAATGATTATGATGCATTTATTCTTCCTGGAGGATTTCATGATGCAGGGTTTGATGAGGCGTATTCAAAAGAAATTCATGATATCGCTAAAATTATTCATGATAACCAAAGACTTATAGTTACTATGTGTGTAGGAATTTTACCTATTTCTGATTCTGGTTTACTTGAAGGCGTTAAAGCTACTACTTATGGATTGAGTAGATATCATGATAATATAGGAAGACTACAAAAAGGAAAAGCAATTTACACAGCTGCAAACATAGAATACGATAAAAATATCATTAGTTGTAAAGGACCAACATCTTCATTGGATATCGCTTATTTTATTTTAGAAAAATTAACGGGTGAAGAAAATACAAGAGAAGTTCAAAAACTGATGGCATATAAATAACGAGTTGTCTTGTTGGATAATCATACTCCTTTGTTTAATTAAAATAAATTGATTTTCTTCAATTAGATTTTTAATATGTTAATATTATTTTTATACCTAAATTACCACAATATAAAAATGACTACTTGAGTGATTTAAATCAAATAAAACGAATTAAATTAAAGCTGGATAAAGTAAAAATATCAGATCCTGATTTTAATGAATTTGGAGCTCGTTCTCATAAGTATCAACTCAATAAACCAGTAACAACAGAACAGTTACTTAAATTTGAGAATACATATAACATCATACTCCCATCTGGTTATAGATCTTTTATCACTAAAATCGGTAATGGCGGAATTGAACATCCCAATTATATTAATTCTAAATCAGGAGCAGGTCCTGGTTATGGTATATTTGAATTAGGAATTGGAATAAATTACATTAATGATTATTCTTCAATAAAATTAAAAGAAGAACCTTACTTTTCTTCTAAAATTACTGATGACGAATGGTACGAAAATTATGAATCATTAGATGATAATATTACAGATGATGAATTTGAACTAAAATATGGTGAAATGTTATCAGGCATTATGATTATTGGTCACCGAGGCTGCTCTCAATATCAAGGATTAATTATTAATGGAAAAGATAGAGGAAAAGTAATCTATTTGTATAATGAAATGGAATATAAACCACACATAGCTGAAGAAGGTTTATTCTTAGATTGGTATGAAAAATGGCTTGATGGTATATTGAAAAAAGCTGTGAATAATAAAACAAAAAGGAAATAACCTACATCCAGACATAAATAATTACTTAACGCCTTATTTTAAAAAGAACTTTAAAATAAACCGAAATCCAAATATTAAATATGATTTGTATTTGGGAGACTCTTTAAAAATCACCTATTCTAGAGATTTTGGAAACGGTATAAAACAAATAATAGGATATATTCCTTTGGATGAAGATAAATCGAAAAAAGATGAAGAATTTAAGTTTTTAATGTCTGAAATATTGTGGTTTAGAATCTATAAAATAAGCTACTATCAAACAGCAATAACCAATGTTAAAAAGATATTGGAACTTATAGAAAATGAGTATCCAAAAAATTATTGCTTACAAAAAAACGATTAAATCTATACAAATGGGAGTTGAAGCAATAAATTATGTGATTAAAGATGAAATAATCAATAGTTATCGTAAACAAGAATTTGATTTTGAACGTTTTGCAGATGAACGTGATTCAAGTTCATTTGATAAAAAATATAAATTTGAAGACGTTGTCTTTATATATGAAGCATCAACAAAATGTTGGAGTCCAATGTACAATCTTTTGAAGATTTTAGATACTTCTGAAAATAACATATTAAGTGAATTTAAAAATGATCAAAGATTGATTGAAGATAGTGCTATGAATCCTCGTATACGTTTTTTTTATTCGAAAGAAGTAAAACTGATTTGGAATGAATTAAAGAATATTTCCATAGGCAACATTGAAAATTCAATTGACACACCCAATATAGTAGAAAGAATAAGCAATATTGAAGGTTATTGGAACGAACGTATTAGACATAAAGAGCATGTCGTTTCAGAGTTTTTTGAATTATATAAAGCATTTTATGATGCTAATTTAAATAGTAAAGGAATTATCATTACCTATGGATAAAATATTATAATAAACTAAAAAACAACATACTGTTTATCCATAAATATTGTACTTTTAAAACATATTAACATTTAGAATCCACGTATTAAAAGGTTTTTTTAGTCTTTGTCACGTCAAAATTTATAAACTAACTAAACGGGTATTTTACCTAAAAGTAACTTATGAGTAAATTTTTAAAAATTTTAAAATGGTTTTTCATTACAGTTTTATCATTCTTAATCCTATCCATCTTATATCTTCGTTTTTCAAGGTTTTCTGATAAGATGATTTATCAAATGAATGGAACAGATTATGCAGAGTTTACTTCTGATTTAAACCATGACGAATTTTACTTTGAAGTAGATAAAGATGTAAAATTACATGCTGTTCTTTTTAAGCCTGACTCTATTCCCACAATAGGTACAATTTTTCATTATTCAGGAAAAGGAATGCATTTAATGTCTTCTATTCAAAACTCCTATAAACCGCTTTTAAAAAAAGGATTTCAAGTTTTTTGCTTTGAACGAAGAAACTTTGGAAAATCTAATGGTCAAGCAGACAGTTCTTTGACGTTAAAGAATGATGCTTTATTTATTTTTGATAAAGTGAGTCAACTTAAAAATATTACTGATAAACCAATTATTATTTGGGGGCAATCGCTAGGTGGAGCTTTTGCTACTATGACTGCTAAAGAACGGCAAGAAAAAATTAAAGGATTACTATTAGAAGGAACTTTTAGTTCTTTCCCTGATATTGGAAAAGTTTATGCTCAAGTACTTAATCTAGAAAATTTTAAATGGATAGTCCCTATACTTATGAATAATGATTTTCCTGCAGAAGATGAAATCAAAGATTTGACTATTCCTACTGTAATTCTACATAGTAAAACAGATAAGCAAGTACCTTATGAATTAGGAAAAAAAATATTTAAAGCTTCAAATAAAAAAAATACTACGTTTTGGGATATCAATAGTAAACATATAATGGGAATTTATGATCATGAAGAAAGATATGTAGATGAATTTATGAAAATGCTTGACAAATAAATACTGTTATACTATTAAATAGCAATCATATTGAATCATACATTTTATAATAAATCAGATAAGTATTAAACTTATATATTAAATACATAATTCTACCTAAAATTGTGTCAACTACCCCTAGTTAAAAACTAGGGAAAGTCATACACAACACCTGTTAAATTATAAGGGGATAATTATAAAACAGGCTGTTTACTAAATCGAAAGTTTAGTTCTATGGGGGTATAGTTATTAATTATTTGTTAGCTTAAAATATCTCATTGTAGGTAAGAAACCACTAGTTAATGAGCCATAAAGGAATACTTCACCATTAATTAATAGTGATCTTGGGTTAGTCATATAACTATCTACAGCTAAAGGATTACCCGTGCCAGTAGCTGATGGTATTTTTTCTAATTCAAAAGCTTCTTCCCATGTTACGCCACCATCTGTAGAATTAAAAACAAACTGAGCTCCTGGTATGATATTGTCTAAAGGATTAGGAGAATTACCCGAAATTTCGATTCCTCTTTCAACAACCATAATCAGGTTTCCTTTATAAACAAATGGGCGTAAATTACTAAAATGATTATATCCAAACTCTTTCCATGCAGCCCAAGGTGTATTTTCTGTAACTACTTCCCAATTAATCATATCACGGCTTTTTAAAACACGAGTTAAAGGAGTGAATATCGTAGCTAGCTGTCCTGCAAATAGAAAGTATTCATCTTTAAATTTAATAATATGGTGTTCATTTATTCCTTGTCTTGTTTGCTCAGTACCAAGTAATTCATCTGTTATGCTACCAACTTTCACCCAATCTACACCATTTGATGATTCCCAAATATCTTGATATAAATGCCAAGTGGTTAAAGTATGCCCACCAATTAAATAAAGCTTATTGTCATGCACATTTACAGACATAGCATATCTAGTCTCCCAAGGACCGTGCTGAGTTACTTGATTCCATGTAACTCCGTCTGTACTATTCCATACATCATTAAGAACATCAGCACCATTATTTTCGTTCTCCCCCCCTACAATCCAGAGTTTATTATCAAATTCTAGTAAATTAAAATTAGAGCGTTCTTGCCATGCAGCATTATCTACTACTTTATTCCAGTTTATTCCATCTGTACTGTTCCATATATCATTGTAATAAGTACTGTTTCTAGTAATAGATGGCTCTTCTCCTCCAAAAAACCAATATTTACCATCAAATTCAATCATTTCAAAACCTTTACGCGTTGGTAAATTACTTTGATTTAAACCTACGGAAAGATTTAGCTCTTCAAAATCCTCATTGTTTGTATTATCTGTATTAATAATACCATCGGTAGCTCCATTTACTATAATATCATCACTACTACAAGCACTAAATAACAAGCCACAAACACTTGTTATTATTAAACATCTTTTTAGCATATTTTCTTTTTTAATGTAAAACTATAACTTGAACGATGCTTGTATAAATAACACTACCTTACAAAAACTGTATATGTATTAAAACGTACTTACATTATCATTACACAACCACATATCATACTGTTTTTAAATACGTTGAAAAAAATCATAAAGTGAATCTTCTTTACTTAAATCTAGTTTATTTTTTAATCTACTTTTGGCTACATATATGGTATTGGTAGTTTGTTTTGTTATATCTGATATCTCTTTAGTATTAAAATTGAGCTTAATTAAGGCTGCTAATCGCATTTCATTTTTACTTAAAGTAAAACCTTTCTCATTAATGGTTTTATAAAAAGTAGGATGAACTTTTTCAAAATAATATTCAAATTCTTTACTTACATCATCTTTAATATTCATTTGTATTTTTTGATGTAGACTAAGGATTTTCTTTCTTGTATTAGCATTACTATCTTTTGAAATTTCTTTAAGATCTTCTAATAATTGTTTCAAAAAATTTTGTTTTTCGTCTACCAATATGTTTTTAAATAATAGTTGCTGATGATTTAAAAGTTGCTTATCTTTTAATGTATCAACTTTAGAATGAAGTGTTACATTTTTATGTGTTATAATATCATTTTGTGCTTTCTGCTCTTTTCGATATTTAAAAAAGAATACTACAACAAAACTTATTAATATAATCAAACTTATAATGATTATTACATAGAATAATTTGTCTTTAGCCCTTTCTCTATTTTTGATATCTAATTGTTGTTTCCATTCCTTATAGAACTCAAAACCTTCTGTATATTTAAGCTTCTTACTTTTTTCTTTATTATCTAAATTTTGATAATACTTTTTTAAGGCCTTGTGTGCTTCCTCGAAATTTCCATTCTTTAAAAAAGCTTTTTCTAAATTAAGATATATAATTTCAAGTTGCTTGTAATTATTCTCTTTTACAAAATAATCCTTAACAGAATTCAATAAAGCTATACCTTCAGTTATTTTATTATTAGCTATTAAACTCCTGGCTCTTTGAATCTCTATTTCATTGATATACGGAATTTGTTTAAACTTAATAGCGTTATTTTTTGAAAGCATTAACAGACTATCAGCTTCTTTTAAATTATGTCGATTAACCTCTATACTACCTAGATTTAAATAACAAAAAGTCAATAAATACTCTTTGTTAAGCGCTATAGTTGATGCCAAAGCTTGCTTAGTATAAGAATATGCAGAATCTTGATTTTTTATAATATTACCTAAATTAAAATATGCTCCTAATGCGGGTTTATTTTTTAGTTTTCCAAAATCAATTGCCTTTCTATAATAATATGTAGCGCTATCTACATGATTTTCTTTCGAAAATACATGACCAATATTACTGTAAATACTATTTATATCTATTATAGAGTCTGAATAATTTTTCTTGATTATTGCTAATGCTTTTTTATAATTTTTTATAGCCAAATCATTATGGAAATAATAACTATAAACAGTTGCTATACCGTTTAAGGCGTCTGCTTTGTTGTATTCTGTTATTATAGATTGCGCTAATGCTAAATGATAATTTTCGTTGGCTTTTTTATAATCTCTA
Source organism: Aquimarina rhabdastrellae (assembly GCA_947387485.1). Taxonomy (GTDB): domain Bacteria; phylum Bacteroidota; class Bacteroidia; order Flavobacteriales; family Flavobacteriaceae; genus Aquimarina. The sequence goes on along the minus strand of CANDNT010000012.1, from coordinate 28,092 downwards.
AAGATTACTTGTTGGTAGTTAGCCAAAGCTATATAAAAATCAGCCAATTCGTCTTTGGGTATCGTATGTAAATTCTTAAGCTTTGAACTAATTTCTTCTTGTGTAACATCATTACTAAAACTACTAAGTCTACCTAACAAAGATTTATCATCTTTGGATTGTGCTGTTATTAAATTACAACAAAAAAGAAATAGCACTAAACGAATAAAATTGTGCATCTCTTAATTTTTTTAACAAAATTATAGATTCAATTTTAATACAAAAGTACTGTTACAAAATATTGACTGTTTTAGTTTATTATCTAGAATAAACAAGATGATTTATATAGAAAATATAAATTATTAGATACAAACATTAATTTATATTCTCTACTAGATAAACCATAAATATTTACTTATTCTTTTTCTGCTATTATGGTATGCATTTGATGAATTGATTCATGAAAAATGATATTCATTCCGTTATCCTTCATTATTTTTTCAATTTCAAAAGGTGAGACTCTAACTTTATAATAAGAACTTACTTTTTGTTTCCATTCGTCGTTTATTTTTTCATGCAGTAAATCTGTCACTTTAACTTTTTCTGGCTCATAATCAAGAATACATGTTAAAATTCGATTTTCATCACTTTTTACAGGAATACAATTTTTTTGATCTATAAGTTCAGTCGTATAATCTCTAAATGACAGTATCATTTTACCCTTATGTATCAGAGATGTAATACAATTCTTTATAAACATTTGTATTTCTTCTTTGCTCTCTAAGTGTGTTAACGTATCTCCACAGCAAAGAATAAGTTCTGGATGTTCTTTGTTGTAAGTAGAAACATTACGTATATCATCATTGACTATTTTGATTGCAGCGTTTCTTGAATTTAATTCTAGCTCTTCAAGAAGTTTTTTATTAAAATCAATTGCTATAACATTAAATCCTATTTTGGATAAAGATATACTTTGAATACCATGACCTGCACCTAAATCTATCGCAGTTTTGGTATGGTATGGATGTATTTTATTTTTTTTGAGAAAGCTTTGAAACTCTTTTTGTTTCTTCTCAAAATCTCCTATCATCCATGAATAGAAATTTGACAAATGCTCGTCATAATGTTTTTTTACTGTCATGAAATACTTTCTTTTAGAAGTTTTTGTTTTAATGATTCACTAATACCATAAGTAGGTATATACCAATTTTTAGCATCATAATATTTAATAGTATGTGCTATAGTATTTATAAAATCAGAAGGCATATATATACCTGTATTTTTTAGTTTATTTGCTTTAAAAATCATTTTATCAGAATCTAGCCATAATGGAATATCTATCCATTCTTTAATTTTTTTCTCATGTAAAAAATGATTGGATACCTCGGTTATCCTATTTTTCTTTTTTAAGATATCACTTGCATATTCAATTATAGATGCAATTGAACTACTAGGTTCTGTAACCACATTATAAGTTCCTTTTATATTATGATCAATAGCGTTACATATCATAGCTACTAAATCATCTACATAAGTTAATGATACTAAACTATTTTTTTGATTAGGTACTAATATTTCTCTTTCTTGATATACTTGATAAAGCCAATAATAAAATCTGTCTGTATGATCATAGGCTCCATAAACCAATGCTGGTCTTAAAATCAAATGAGATATTCCAGATTCTCTTAACTCTTCTTCACATGCTACTTTTCGTTTTCCGTAAGTAGCTATACTATTATCAATTCTTTCTTCCTTAGTACATTTATGCACCGGACTTTCTTCTGTATATCCATCAAATTGATCTATAGACAAATCATAGACCGAACAAGTTGAAATCAATATATACTTAACAACATCAGTGTTTATTGTCTTTAATATATTTCTAATCGAATCTGGATAATAACAAGACAAATCTATTATATAATCCCAATGTTGATTTGCTAATTTTTCAATATCTGCTGTTTGTCGATCTCCTTTAATAAAATTAAAAGAATCATTAATCGTAGCATTGGTTTTCCCTCTATTAAACAAAGTTATTTTGTATTCACCTAAATTTTTAAGCTTCTGGATAAGGTTACGTCCAATGAAATTTGTCCCACCTAGAATCAATATGTTTTTCATTTTTCAGCTAGTTTTTTATGGAACATTTTCTTCAAAATAGATATCGGCAATACTCCATTTTCAAGTATTTTTGTATGAAATTTTTTCATTGAAAAATCTTTTTCCTCTACAGCTAATTGTTTTAACTGTAATAATTTATCTGCTCCATATTTATAAGTAATCACTTGAGCAGGCCATTGTTTTATTCGGTTTATTTCTCTTAGCGCAATATCATCTTTTCCGTGAATATGTTGCTTCCAAAATTTTAAAGCTTTGGTATCATCCCATCCATAATAATTAATTCCGATATCTAAAGGTACTCTCACCGATCGTATCAAGTCCCATTCCCATTTACCTAGCTCATCATAAATAGTTTGATACGCTTCTAAATCATATCCTATTTCTTCTACATAAGCAGCATAACCTTCTATATAACCAAAATATTCAAATAATTTCTGAACTTCTGATCTTGACAAAATCTTCTCTAAACTCATTTGATAATGATGTCCAGGGATCCCTTCATGAATATACGTCCATCCTATTTGTCTTTTATTATATGGTTTATCAAAATAATTGTAATAAAAGACTTTACTAAATGGATTATAAAAGGCTGGTACTTTAGCCATTGCTGGATTTTCTCCTTTGGATATGGTTACTTTATCTATTTCTTCTAAATATGGAAAAAGTTCTTTTGTTTTTTGATCTACTATTTCTTGTTTTTTTTCGAAAGCCTTTTGAACTTCTCTTTCGTTTGAATAAAAGAAAGATTCTTGAGAAATATGTTTTTCGAAGGTAAGATTATCCATTTCTAGCTTCTTTTGAATATCTTCAATTTTTGATGTAACACGATCAACTTCCTTTAATCCAAAATTGAAGAGCTCATCTGGGCTTACTTCAATATCAATCCATTTCTTTAGGAAGTATGGGTACCATTTTTTTGCTAATGGAACATGATAGATCCCTAATTTAGAAATAGAATCTGGCTTTAATTTACTCCATTGTTTTTCTATTTCTATTCGCTCTAGATTTAATTCAGTTTCATAATTTATTAATTGATAATCTAACCAATCATTTGAAGATAAATTTACTGTAGCATATTTTGGTAATTCTTTTTGTATACCTCTAAAGAAGTTTTCTTGCTTATCAAGTTCTTCTGTACGCTGTACTGCTTCAATATTTTCAATATAAGAAGCCTTTAAAATAGGAATATTAAAACTTTTGTAGCTTTCTACAAATCTACCTACAAAAGTGTTCCATTGTGTTAATGATTTAGACGCATGCTTAGTTATAAATGCTGTAATTAAATCCCTATTAATACTATTCGGGTTTTCAGAAAGTTCTGTCCATAAACTTAGATGAGTTTGATCATATAAATTGATTACTTCAAAGTTTTTATTACCATTTTGAATGATTCTTTCTTCAAAATCGCCATTGTAAATATATGTTTGACCTTCATTAATTAATAAAATTGGCATAGTCAAATGCTCTACATAAGTTAATGGTGAAGCTTCTATATGTTCACTATTCGATTTTCCAAAAACTGGATTAATATGATTGGTAATATAATTTGGATTTACCTCTTCTAATAGCTTTTTATATAAAGGGATGTTATAAGCTCCTGCTATTGGGATAATTCCTTTAATCAAGTTTGTTTTTAAACCTAAAGCCTCTACATACTTTTTATCAGCAGCCAACAAAGCACTTAGGTGTGCTCCACAAGAATAACCTCCAACAAAAATATTATTTGTATCGTAATTATATTTCTTTTCGTTTTTATAAATCCAAGCAAATGCTTTTGCTACATCTTTAATATGCTCTGGATGCTTAACACCACTATCTCTTTTAGGTCTTCCTTCTAATAAGGCTGGGCTTAATCTATGTCCAACAGATATAACCGCTATTCCTTGCTTTGCAAGATTTCTACTTAAATCCATTTGTTTATGCCTATCTACATAAGCCCATGCTCCACCTCCAAGCCACATAAGAACAGGCGGATTTTCTATTCCTTTAGGTAAAACAATATTAAGTTTTGTATATATAGAATCTTTAGTCGAATTATTATAATAACTTACATTTAGTATTTCTTCAGTTTCATATGTCTTTTTCTGAGCGATTATTACATTCTGAATACAGAGTAGAAAGCTTATACATAGAATTCTAGAGATCATTCGTTTTTATTTTAAAGAGTTATTTGATAAATAGCTCCTAATGTTTAAAAACAAATGTATCTAGATTTGATATTCATAAAGGGGTAAAAATTGCTAATTAGAAATTTCTGAGTTTCTTTTTAAGGTTTTTAACATCAGAAAAACCAATACTATCAGATATCTCTTTAAAAGAATACCCTTTCTCTTTTAACTGTTGAGCTTTCATTAACTTTAAGGTTAATACATATTGATAAGGACTCTTTTTGTAAAGTTGTTTAAAGCTTCTTGTAAAATGATATTTAGATAGATTTGATAACTGACTTAATTTTTCTAAACTGAATATCTCATCTTGATTTTCATGAATATACTCTCTTACAATACTTAAGCGTCTAAACAATTCTTCTCTGGTTTGTCGTTTTGATACTTGAAGTTCTATTAATTTTTTTTCTACTTCTATTTGATCTCCAATCATACTTTCTGCCAAACCACAATAGAATTCATGAAAATCAACATCATTTTTATAAGCATTAAGAATTTGATATAGATGGCTTTTTATATATTTTCCAAAAGAAGTATAATTTATATTATATCGATGTGTCGTAAAAAATAAATTTTCAATATCAGTAACATTATCCAATACATTAGTATATCTATTTAAAAAACACGATGAAAAAACATCATTAATTATCGCAATTGGAGGATAAATACACAACCCATTTGTAGTTTGTTTTGAATCTATAGTCACCTCAAAATTTTCTCCTTGATTTACAATGATATAGTTATTCTTTTTTAATCTATAATATTGCTTGTTTAATTGATAACATTCTTCTCCTTCTAATACCATTTTAATAGATAAAGGAGAATCATTTTTTTTATTTGAAAATTGATTAAACTTAGATAAAACAATTTTACTGTTAAATAAATTGGATACTTTATTTATCTCTATATACTGTAAGTGTTCTTGCAATTTCATTACTACTAAACGCAATCAAAAATTAATCCGAATTTACAAGATACTAAATAAAAATATTTAATCTCGTCTAGCAGAACATACAATTATTCTCAAATTATTAATTCATTCTAAAACAATAACTAATCTCAAGTGATTTAAAAAACTAATTTCTACTTAAGAATCCAAGCAGAAATTGCTCTTGAAAAATTATCTACAAATTTGGGAACTAATGTTCCGTATTCTTCTTTTTGTCCTGTTACAGCTTTTTGAAAATAATGATTAGCTTCATTAAAGGTTAGAAAGTCATATATAGTACCTGATTTTAAAAGCGCATTTTCCATACGATCTTTGTTTTGAGCAATAGTCACTTGTAGGTCCTTACCTCCAAATAATCCTAAAACAGGTATTTTTAGTTTTTCGTAATCACTTGATGGATCATGATATAAAAAAGATGTTAGTGATGGTAAATCATAGATTATTCTATGTTCTTTGGCGATATCATCTGCTACTTTTGTTATTTTAGACATTTCAACATCATTATCTTTTTCAAGCTTAGTTAATATAGCTATAGTACTTCTCCTAAATATTTTAAGTGCATTGTCTATATTCTTATTCTTCTTAATCGCGCTCATTAATCTATTATGTGCAGAGACCAAGTCTTCTACATATGACTTATCAATTTCTTTCTGTTCATACTCCTGTCTAACTTGATATAAAACTACTTCGATCAGTGGTACTGCCGGAGCGCCCATCAGTATAAGTTGTTTAACATCTTTATTATCAACAGCTACATTTGCAGTTACAATTCCACCTTGACTATGTCCTAATAAAATAAACTCATTAAAAGGATATTTTTTATGTTCTTTAAAAAAACTGATGATGCTTCGTAAATCGTTCGAATGATCTTGAAGTGTACTATTTACAAAATCTCCAGTACTTTCTCCTATTCCTCTATCATCATATCTAAACGAAGCTATTCCTTGAGATGCCAGCTCTTGTACTAACTCTTTAAAAACTTTAAATCCATCAAGCGTTTCATCTCTGTCTTGAGGTCCACTCCCCGAGCTCATAATTACTAATGCTTTAGTTTTTTTATGAGTAGGAATCATTAAACTTCCTCCTATTTTAATATTAGCTCTTGATATAACAAGATCAACTTCTTTAATATCAACTATTTCATTGGTACAAAAGCCAGTGATATCATTAGACTTTGCTTTCATACATAACAACATTAATCCAATTACAATTATTATCTTTTTAATTAACCTCATATTTATAAATTGATTTCTTATTTTTCTAAGAGGTAAATTCTATATAATTGGTTACAAATTGTATTAAAAAAAATAGCCCTAATTAATTAGGACTATGAGAGATATTGATGAAATAATGTTCCTTTCTATTATTTAGTATTAACAAAGTATTCTTTAATAATTGGTCTGTCACTGGTGGTATCCCAAACTAACATCCAACTTTCTCTAGCATCAAGTTTTAGTTTTTCTTCAGCAATTGTTGTTGCTCCTAATTGGATGTTCATTGTAATTTGAAATGTATCTTTTTCAACTTCTTTTATATTTAGACCATTAATATCATGTGTTGTATTTCCTATAAAATCTGCTTTGGTTTCGTTATACCATTTATGAAAACCATCATGACCATTAAATTCACCTTTTTCTGGAAATTTCATCAAAACATTAGTATCTAAGTATTGTGTAAAGTATCCATTCTCGTCTAAAATATCGAAATGTTTAAACCATTCATATATAAACTTCTCTACTTTTTCTGTATTACTTTTCGAAATATTCTCTATAACAGAGATTAGTCTTGTAGCATGCTTTTTAGCATTATGCTGCACTTCGGTTACGGAGTTCCATATATTTTCTGCATAAAAATTACGAAACGAATAAATCGGTTTATGATATTTTAACTGTGCCAAATAAACTGATTGTTGTACAGGTCTCAAAAATTCTTCTATCTCAAAATGATTATAGCCAAGCGGTGTATAAGCTTCTTTCGGTCCTCCTACAGTTATAGATTGAATTAAATGTTTATCCTTTAGTTTATCTCCTCCTTGACCATATGCAAAACCCCAAGTCCAAACGGTATCAAACCATTGTTTTAACATAGCGGGAACACTATACCAATAAAATGGATGTTGTAATATGATAATATCTGCTGCTGCTAAAGCTTTTTGTTCTGCTTCTACATCTATTTTAAAATCAGGATATAATTTTTCTAAATGCCTGATTTCAATTGTTTCTATTCTCTCTTCTGCCTGTTTGATTATGGTTTTATTAGCTATTGACCTTTCAATATTAGGGTGAGAAACTAAGATTAAAGTTTTCATTACATTATTATTTAGTTGTACATACAATTTATTTTATTCAAAAAAAATTAAACTCCTTTAAAAGAGTTTTATCCTTTCTTTTTTAGTATTTCATTTGCTTGATGAATATCTGCTGTTAATTTTACAGCAAAATCTCTCCCTAAGATTTTACAATAATTTTCAAACAAAATAGTCATGGCTTCATCTATTTTTACTCTAAGTTTTTCTCCTTGTTCTGTTGCATATATATAAACCTTTCTCCCTTCTTGCCTTCTTTCTACATAGTTCATATAAAGCAATTTATCTATAAAACGTGTCATAGTTGATGCTTTAACATTCATTCTATTACATATTTCATTCTGACTCAAACCAGGTTCTTCTAGTAATAAAATCATTAAGTGAGCATATGATGGTGATAAACCTGTTATTTTAAATGCATCTTCAGCCATTGTATTGATGAATCGTGACAATGAATTAGATGTAAAATAAAGACAACATTCTTGATATGTAGTTTTTGAATCTTCCATTAACTTTTATTGTTGCAAAGGTAAAACATAAAGTTGTATGTACAACTAATATCTTATGTTTTTAAGATAAATTTATGTTTTAAAAAAGAATAGTCGTATTAATACAACTATTCTTTTTTTATTGAAACTACAGACTGTTAACAAAATCTGTAAACACCTTTTTATGTAATTCTAAATCCATACTACCTGATAGTGCTACACGAACTATATAATCTTTATCTCCTTCTTTGGTAGTTCCTTGTGTCGATGTAGCTGGGATGGTCCAATAACATCCTTTTAATTGTCCATAGCTAACACAAAACTTACTCTCATTAGGAATTTCATTAATCATAAGATTGATTAATTTTAGATTCAATGCTCTTTTGTAAGTCTCTTTTTCTTCTTCTGTAGCTCCTTTGGTTGGTAGGTCTAATGAAAATACTGAGGGAGTAAATCCTTGTGCAGCTAACTCTTCTGAAACAAAATTGATTTTTGCATCTGGTAACGTCTTACTTACAAATGTTACAAACTCACGTGTATAAGCATACGCATCTTTAATTCTTTGATTCATTGATGGTAACTGCTTTGCCAAAATTTCGTATTGTAACGCAGTTGCTTCATTATCACAAAGCGCAAGGTGAAACTCTATATTATCCATCAAAGCTTCAGCTTTTTTGTTTGCTATACTATATCCCGCTGTACACAAACCTCCACTTGGAAATTTAGATCCACTAGCATAGGAGATAGTGCGTACAGAAGATAATATATCGTTCTCTCCTAAGAAATGCACATTAGGGCAGAATGTTTGATCCAAAATAAATACAGGATCTATAGCTGTTGTTCCATCATTAGTTTTTCGTTCTCTACTTAAGACTTCTCTTAGTTTATCTAGATCTGGAACTTCAACTCTTGGATTTGTTGGTATCTCGGCTATGATATAAGGTACTGCATCTTCTTTTGCAATAGTATCTAAAACAATATCGACACTCTTAACCATATCTTGACCTCCATCTACTGGTAAATCCATTACTTCAATATTAGGATTACATGCAGCAACTCTCCTAGCCTGATCATTTGTTCCTCCGTAACAGTTAGGTGGAACAATAAATCGAATAGGTTTCTCTGGATGATGTTCTTGTGCATTATGTACTAACCCCATCATAATAGCATATTGTATAGAAAGTCCACTAGAACCTACAACAGCCTTTGTATCTGCATTTGTAATTTCTTTGATTGAAGCAATAACACTCGCTTTATTAGCTTGTCGATCACTTATTGTATGCTCAACAGTATCTCCTACCAAAGTTTGTAATACTACCAAACAATTTGCCGGAGTCATAGCTATGGTTTCTCTCCTACGCACATGCTGAATTTCTGAAACATAGCTTTCATTTGCTGTTCCATTTGCCAACAAAATACTTCCAAAATCAGGATAAATCGCAATAAGAAAGTCTACTGTAGATGGTATTTCAAAATTACCTACATCATCTTGTTCTGTAATCCATATAGTACTTCCATCAAATGAGGAGATATTTTCTACAGCATCTATTTGTTCAATCTCAAAATCGTATCCATATACTTTTTTAATCACCTCAGCATCAAAAGCAACTGGTAAAGATCCCATGTGAACGATACGTGTCTTTTTATTTTCGAATAAATTCTTTCGCAGAACCGCCAATACAGGTACTGTTTTAGACGAAAAACTAATAACACTCTTGGGATTTAAATTATGAAGTTTAGCAATTCCCCATTCTAATACACTTGATAGTGGATGTCCTAATCTTATATAATCATACGCTGTCGGTAAATTACTCAAACTGGTAAGATCAAAAATATTCTCATTGTATAATAGCTCTAACTGCTCTAAAAACTCAGTTTTTGCTAATCCTTCGTTATAAATATCAAGTCTATGTGTAGTTAGCCTTAGCCAATCAGATGGCATATTAGCTAATACATTTTTTATATAGTTAGTTGTTTTATTGTCTTGCATAATCATCATCTTTTGATAGACCGGTAATATACATTAATTAGATTTTTTTTAAACTATTTCAAAGCATTTTATTGATCTATTTAATAGCGTTTTCTTAGTTCGTAAATTAAGTTTTACATTACCTAATTTTATGTTAAATATCACAAGGAAAAAAGATTCCTTTAATGTACCATATGATCTTATTACTATTATTAAAGTTACTAACGATTGGGGTACACATCTCGCCAATGAAAAAGGTGAGTTAGTAGTAATATCGTAACTTTTAATCTTTTTAAAAGTTTTTAATTATTATTCAATTTCTCCATCATTTCATTTATATCATCCATAGTTTCTTTTATTGTATCTATTTTATTTAGACTTCTGTAGAGCTTCATTGCTTTGATTTTCTCTTTATTTTGTAATAATAAAATCAATTCTCTATTGATTACAGCTAATCCTGAATCAAATAATGATGTCTTCCTTTTTTGATACCTTCTTATGCTTATCAATGGATAATCAGGTTTCCAATCTCCCCAATCTAAATCTCTAGGAAAATCCTTCCATATATCTTTTTCATAACTACAAAAATATCCGTAAATATCAGATTTAGTAATATGTTCACAGTTTACACATTTTTTAGGTACAAAAACTGAATCCTCATTTATAACTTCAATTGCAATAGGCTCAGTCGAGCCAGCAATATGACAAGACTCATAATCAAGTCTTAATAAATGATCTAATTTATCTAAAGCTCGTGTACATTCTCCTTCAAACAAATGTATACAAGTAGAACATTTATGTGGTACTGCTCCTGTAAAACACAGATGTCCATATAATACAGGCTCATATGAACCTTTTTTTACACATTTAGGCAATGATTTTCGATACATTACATTCGTTATTGATTGTTACTCCTTAATTTTTAATTCACCTGCCCAAAAACAAGCTATATCATAATCTATATATGGATCTTTTCCTGATTTACTAATATACCACTGCCAATCAACAATAGTGGTATTAGTTGCTATTTTTAATGCTGATCCTTTTTCAAAATCAATAATTAGATTTTTATCCTCGTCTAAACTAATAGCACTTATCATTTTTCTAAGATTTGAAGCCATTAATGTAGCCTTAGAAATATCTTCTTTATCTATACTATAATTAAAAGCTTCGTAATGTTCTTGAATTAACTTTGTAATCATAGTTTCTTCTTTAAATTCGATTGTATGAGCAGAAAGACAAAAATCATCAATAAACAATTCCCAAGTATCTCCTAAGCTAAACCTAGAGATAAACTTCCCCACAAGCTTTTCTTTGACTATTACTGTTTCTTTATCCATTACACAAATAATAAGAAGTTCATGTATTTATTAAACGCAATATAACAAGTAATTAAAATAATCAAGGATAGTTTTAATTACTTCTCCTTATTAATTTTTTCTTACTGTTTTTTTAATTGTGATTAAAATTTAGCATTTTTATCACATCAGCTAACGTAAACTAGTCAATAGCTATCATAAATCCCTTATTAAGGCTAGATCAATCAAAACTTTTTATATGATAAAAAAATACTCTTACTTTATAATCATCACGTTAATCCTGTCCAGTTGTACTAATGAAAAAAGCTTATTTGTTTCTGCAACTAATGGGCTTAATCTTAGAGAACATCCCAAGGTAGCTGCTCAAAAAATAACAACTATTCCGCAAGGTACCGAAGTTGTAACTTTAGAAAGAACTGATATCCCATTATCTATAATCGAAAATAATAAAAAACTAAACGGACAATGGGTTAAAGTCAAAATTAAAAACACTAAAGAAACAGGTTATGTTTTTGATTATTATCTTAATGTTTTAAAACCTAATGCTAACCTCCCCGAATATGTTCTAGAGGATAGCGAAGAAGTTGTTCACCATTTACATCATGAACTTCATGTTAAAATACAGGAAAAAGATACTGTATTAATTCCCAAAGAATCAAAACAATGTTTTTCCATAAAAAAAATAGCAGACTTTGATCAAAATGGATACAATGATGTTCTTTTGGAAATCAGTAATGGTTGTGGTGGTAATTGTTGTGGAAATAGTTATCGTATTTACACCTACTCTGAAGAAGGTTTTTCGTTATTGAATTTAGAAGGTTGGGATTGGGACGGTATTGATATAGTCGAAGACAAAAAACATTATGAATTTATCGTAGAAACAGATAATGAAGGAATAAACACAGAACCTCCTTTTTATAAAAATGAAACCTTTATCGTTTCTAAAGATTCTTTAATTCTTAAAGAACAATTTGTAGCGAAAAAAGTAACAGCTATTAAAGAGATAAGATCCGATATGTTTGAAAGTGAAAATGACATTGCTTCTTTAGTTTACGATCTTAATGGAGATCATCAATTAGATTCTATTAGTTGTAATCTATGGTCCAGATGGGGAAAAATGACCGACTGTACTATAACATTTGGAAATGACGATATAGAAATTGATTTTGATGTAATGACAAAAAGAATAGGTGTTTTATCTTCAAAAACAAATGGTTTTCATGATTTGGTTTTGCAATTTAATGATACTCTTATTTGGAATGGCGATAATTATATAGCTTTATCTAAAAAATAATTAAATCACATTAATCCATCTAAATTTATAATGATGTTAAACGAAGAACTCTACGATCAAATCCTACAAACAAAATTGACTTATCTTAATGGATATCTCAATGCTTTAGAAATACTGAATTCTACCAATGGTATTTTTATGAATTATAAATTATTTGCATATAACTTTTCTGCTGGCGATATCGCGTATGCCATTCAAAGTAATGCTTATGAACTCTTTGGGGTATACCCTAATGATTGGGAACTCGAAATAAATAAATGTACCAATTGGAAAGAAAAATTACAATCACAATTGTATTTCGATAGGGAGTCACAAAATCCAGATACAACTTCTAGTAATGACCTCATATCAAATTTAAATTCTCGTATTAAAGAAACTATATCCTTTTTTATCCATTTAATCGAAAAAGAATTTGTAAAAAAAGCTAATGCCATTTACGAATTAAAAATAACCAAAAGTGATGCTTTATATCGATTAATAGGTATTGATTTAATTTTTGAAATTGAAGATACCAAAATGATTGTTTTACAAATTCAAGGGATAGATTGAAAATGAAATTCTAAAACTTATCTATTATTATGTCATCTTCGTTAACTTCCATACCTTCTAAAGATTATATTTGTTTATAAATTCATCAAGAGTGAAAAACACTGCTTATTTAATTCAAGGAACTATAGTATCACTTTGGTGGTTAGGGTTACTATTTAATGATCGTTTTTATCAAGCATTTCAATTTCCTGAAATTTCACCTCTGGCTTTTAATTCCTTTTTCTTTCCAGATTTAGTTATCATTACAGTTCTATCAATTATCCGTTCGTATAAAAAAGTTAAAGATTTTGAATTCATTATTCTAGGTGGTTTCGCATATGGTGCTTTATATTGTATAAACGCTACAATATTATCTAGCAGTGGTTATTTACCCACATTATTGATGTCATTAGGATTGTTTTACAACATTTTTCTAGTTTATAATGCTAAGTTTTTTCAAGAATCAAACTCCAAAAATTTCTTTGTCAATGCTATAAAAACCTTTATACAAATCATCTGTGTATGGTTTTTAACTTTGGTTGTAATTCCTCTGATTCTTATTAATCAATTCGAAAATCATATTAGCACTTCGATATTTATCAGTGTAATCTCATATATACTCTTCGGTTTGTTTAGCTTTCTAGGCTTATCGAGTTCATTTTACATTGTTCGATATGGTGAAGGAACACCTCTTCCACTTGATCAAACTAATACCCTAGTCATCAAAGGTCCTTATAAGTATGTAAGAAATCCCATGGCAATAGCTGGACTGGGACAAGGACTAGCTATTAGTATTTTATATACCTCATTACCTATTTTTATTTACACTTTAATAGGTGGTCTTATTTGGCATTTTGTTGTACGTCCTATCGAAGAAAAAAATATGTTTCAACGGTTTGGAGACGAATATTTACACTATAAAAAGTCTGTTAGGTTATGGCTACCAAGGATTGGAAAGTAATTATCTAGTATAATCATATCCTTTTGTATAGTTCATTAAATATTTATTCTTCAACTCTCATTTAAAAATAATTACTACATTTGTCCCATGACAATAACAAAAAATAAAATACGTACAAGCATCCCTGCTCCCATTCGACGTCGCTGTAACTACTAAACAGTAATCGAATATCTATACGTAATTTTTATTTTTTATCTTTTTGTACAACTTCATATACATACTACTTACAGCTTTAGTTATCCTTATTGATAACCGCTTTGTTGTACGCCCATTTTTACGCCCTCGCCTGTAAAGGCGTCATTCATATTTATGGAACTTAGGTGAGTCCAGTTCTTTCTTCAAAACCCATCACATTTTTATTTACTAATTAAAATCCAAAACAATGCAAATTGTTATTGCAAATAGATCTCATATCTGTTTTGCTCAAATCATCTGTGATACAATTGCCAATGCCGCAAAAGACAGAGGTACTGGAATTGCTAAAAGAAATCCTGCTTATATCATTACCAAAATAGCACAAGGTAATGCTGTAATTGCTCTCGATGGACAAACCTTTGCGGGTTTTTGCTATATCGAGTCATGGAGTCATGGCAAATTTGTAGCCAACTCAGGATTGATTGTTCATCCTAACTACAGAGGTATTGGATTGGCTAAAAAAATTAAACAGAAAATTTTTAAACACTCTCGAGCTAAATTCCCAAAAGCAAAAATCTTTAGTATTACTACGGGATTAGCAGTCATGAAACTCAATACAGATCTGGGATATACACCTGTAACCTTTTCAGAATTAACCACAGATCAAAGTTTCTGGGATGGTTGTCAAACCTGTATCAATTATGATGTGCTACAAAGAACACAACAAAAAATGTGCTTATGTACAGGCATGCTCTATGAACCAACTCACAAGAAAAAAGAAAATTCCCATAAAAAATAAACTATGAAAAAGTTAGTATTAGCTTATAGCGGAGGATTGGATACTTCGTATTGCGCACTCTATTTATCCAAAGAACAGCATTTTGAAGTACATGCCCTAAGTGTAAATACTGGAGGTTTTACAGCTTCCGAAATTCAGACCATTCAAAATAAGGCATACCAATTAGGGATTAAAACCTATAAGAATATAGATGCTACTCAAGAATATTATCAAAAAGTCATCAAGTACCTTATCTATGGTAACATCTTAAAAAACAACACTTATCCCCTATCCGTTAGTGCCGAAAGAATTGTTCAGGCGATAGCACTCATACAATATGCAAAATCTATAGGAGCTACTCATATTGCTCATGGTAGCACGGGTTCTGGTAACGATCAAATTCGTTTTGATTTGATTTTTCAGACACTCGAACCAGAAATTAAAATCATAACTCCGATTAGAGATTTACAATTGAGTAGACAAGAAGAATTAGATTACCTACAAAAGAACGGAGTACAATTGACTTGGGAGAAAGCAAAATACTCTATCAATAAGGGTTTATGGGGTACTAGCATTGGTGGTGATGAGACCTTAACTTCACATTTACCATTACCAGAAGATGCCTATCCTTCTGCTTTAGAAAAAACAAAAACCGAATCTCTTAAAATAACATTTCAAAAAGGAGAACCTATTGCCATAAACGATCAACAACTTTCGCCAGTGCTATTGATACAAGAATTAAACACTCTAGCCTCTGCATATGCAATTGGTAGAGATATTCATGTAGGCGACACTATTATAGGCATCAAAGGAAGAGTTGGATTTGAAGCAGCAGCAGCTCTCATATTAATTAAAGCACATCATTTATTAGAAAAACACACTTTGACCAAGTGGCAATTACAACATAAAGAATATATCGCTAATTGGTATGGAACACATTTACACGAAGGCTTGTACTTAGATCCTGTAATGAAAGACCTAGAAGCCATGCTTAGTTCTAGTCAACAATATGTAAGTGGTAGTGTTTTTATCACGCTAAAGCCTTATCACTTTACTTTAGACGGTATTGAATCATCTCATGATCTTATGCAATCCAAATTTGGTAGTTATGGAGAAATGAACACCTTATGGTCTGCCCAAGAAGCTAAAGGATTCATTAAAATTTACGGAAATCAAACTACAATTTTTCAAAACATCAATTCTTATGATTAAAGTAGGCATTATAGGCGGATCGGGATATACCGCAGGTGAATTGATTAGAATATTATTACATCATTCTAAAGTTACTATCGATTTTGTATACAGTACCTCTCATAATGGAAAAAAAATCAGTTCGATTCATCAAGATTTGGTTCATCAAACAACTCAAGAATTTACACAAACTGTCAATCCTAATGTAGACGTCGTATTTCTTTGTTTAGGACATGGCAATTCAGGAAAGTTTCTCTCAACACAACAATTTTCGGAAGATACAATCTTTATTGACCTTAGTAATGAATTCAGATTAAAACATACATTTCAAGGCAAATCGTTTGTGTATGGTTTGCCCGAAATACATAAAACGTCCATAAAAACAGCTTCGGCTATTGCTAATCCAGGTTGTTTTGCAACAGCTATTCAATTGGCTTTATTGCCTCTGGCTCATCACAATTTGCTAAAAAGTGATGTGCATATAAATGCAGTAACAGGAGCTACTGGTGCAGGTGTTATGCCTTCTCCAACTACGCATTTTGCATGGCGAACAGCAAATTATTCGTATTACAAACCTTTTAAGCATCAACATCTAGACGAAATACAGCAAACGATTCAGGGAATACAAAGTGATTTTAAACATCAACTATTCTTTATTCCTAATCGAGGAAATTTTTCAAGAGGAATCTTTGTGACTTTGTATACTCATTTTGAAGGTGACTTATCTGAAGCTCAACAATTATACTCAGACTTTTATGCCAAAGCACCGTATACACATATTGTAGATCAACCTTTGCATTTAAAACAAGTAGTCAATACGAATAACTGTTTGATTCATTTACACAAGTATCAAAATCAATTATTGATCACTAGTTGTATTGATAATTTATTAAAAGGTGCTTCTGGTCAAGCCGTACAGAACATGAATTTACATTTTGGTTTTAATGAGACTGAAGGTTTACAATTAAAATCATTCTATTTCTAAAAAAATAATATGAAAATAGCCATTATAGGAACTGGTAATCTAGGAAAATCTATCGCCAAAGGATTGGTACAAGAAGATACTTTTGAAAGTTTGTATTTAACCAAAAGAAACATAAAAGCTTTAGCAGGTTTTACAGATCAAAAAGGAGTTATTGTAACTGATAATAATATAGAAGCTGTTAAAAATACTAATATTCTCGTTTTTGCAGTACAACCAAAACAACTGACTAAAATTCTAAACGAAATCAAAGATGAACTTACAAAAGATCATGTATTAATTTCAACCATAACAGGATTTAGTATCCAAAAAATACAAGAACTAATTGGAGGTCATCATACTATTATTAGAGCTATGCCTAATACTGCTATTGCTGTGGGGAAATCTATGACCTGTATTGCTTCAAATACAAACGATGTTGCATCAATAGCTATAGCAGAAGCTATCTTTAAAACATTAGGACATACACTACATATCGAGGAACATTTGATGCAGGCTGCAACAGTAGTTTGTGCAAGCGGAATTGCATTCTGGATGCGATTGATCAGAGCGACAACTCAAGCTGCCATTCAATTGGGATTTGATACCAAAGAAGCTCAAGAGCTAGCCATGTTTACCAGTCAAGGTGCTGCTAGTTTACTTATAGCATCAGGAAACCACCCTGAGCAAGAAATTGACAAAGTAACAACACCTAAAGGCTGTACAATTGAAGGTTTAAATCATATGGAACATAAAGGGCTAAGCTCTTCTTTGATTCAAGGTATGGTAGCTTCTTTCGATAAAATTAATACCATTAAAAAAGAACAAATATGAGTTTATTCAATGTATATCCGTTATTTGACATCAATCCAATACATGCCAATGATGTATATCTATATGATGAACATCAAATCAAATATTTAGATTTATATGGTGGGCATGCCGTTATTTCGATAGGACATTCTCATCCAACCTATGTAAAAAACCTACAGCAGCAATTGGAACAACTTGGTTTTTATAGCAATTCGGTCAAAAATACACTACAAGAAACTTTAGCTCATAAGTTGTGTACAATGTCTGATTGTTCTCAATATCAACTCTTTTTGTGTAACTCTGGAGCCGAGGCCAATGAAAACGCCTTAAAACTTGCTTCTTTTCATACTCAAAAATCAAAGGTAATCGCTTTTAAAAATGGGTTTCACGGTAGAACATCTGCAGCTGTCGCTGTTACAGATAATCTCAAAATTAAAGCTCCTATCAATACACATCATCCAGTTGAATTTATTGATTTAGGTGATCTTGAAACTGTAGAAAAAATAGCATCTCAAGGAGAGGTTTGTGCTATTATTATCGAGATTATTCAAGGAGTTGGTGGTCTAGGTGAAGCTTCAACCACTTTCTATCAAGAGCTATCACAATTATGTCAGCAATATGATATTTTACTCATTGTAGATGAAATTCAATCTGGTTTTGGAAGAACTGGTGATTTCTTTGCATTTCAAAAACACCAGATAAAACCTGATATCATTACAATGGCAAAAGGTATGGGAAATGGTTTTCCTATGGGCGGACTTTTAATTCACCCTAAAATCAAAGCTTCATTGGGAATGCTAGGAACTACTTTTGGTGGAAACCATCTAGCATGTACAGCTTCGTTAAGTGTTTTAGAGGTATTAGAAAAAGACAAACTTTTAGTACATACACAAGAGATAGCTAAATACTTCCGTAAACAATTAGCTGCTATTATAGCTATAAAGCAACTCAAAGGAAGAGGGCTTATGTTGGGACTCGAATTTGACTTTCCGATCACTGCATTACGTAAAGAATTGTTATACAAACATCACATCTTTACAGGAAATTCAAAGGATCCTAACTTATTAAGGATTTTACCTCCTCTTACTTTACAAAAACAACATATAGACATTTTTATCCAAGCCCTGCAATTAGAGCTTTCTACACTTTAACACATATGAAAAATGACAGTGATCAAGTAGTAGTTAAGCCACCTTGTAACAATAAAACTTCAAAAAAATTTGAAGCGCTACTTAACTATCATAACCTTATAAAAACTATTGACGATTATAAAAATGAAAAAATATACAGACCTAAGTGATATACAAGAGTTATCACAATTGATAACAGAAGTAAAACACTGTAAAGAAAACCCTTTTCAAGATAAAAACATAGGAAAAAACAAAACACTAGTCATGCTCTTTTTTAATGAAAGCTTAAGAACTCGATTAAGCACAGAAAAAGCAGCAAAAAATCTTGGTATGTATGTCATTTCGTTACAAATTAACAATGCATGGAATCTTGAATTTGAAGATGGTAAAGTAATGCATTTAGCAAATTCAGAACATGTTAAAGAAGCTGCTCGAGTGATATCACAATATGCAGATATTATTGCCATTAGAGCATTTCCTTTGCTAAAGGACAAACAAAAAGATGAATCCGAAATTATTATAAACAATTTTGTTAAGTATGCATCGGTTCCTATTTTAAATCTAGAAAGTGCTACTGCACATCCTTTACAAGCATTGGCAGATGCTTTGACTTTACAGGAGCATACTACAAAAAAGAAACCTAAAGTAGTGTTGTCGTGGGCACCTCATCCTAAAGCTTTACCTCATGCTGTAGCAAATTCATTTGTTAAAATAATGCAAAAATCAGAAGTGGATTTTGTCATCACAAATCCCAAAGGATATGATTTAAATTCAGAAATCACTAAGGACACTACTGTATTACATGACCAGCAAGAAGCGCTAAAAGATGCTGATTTTGTTTATACCAAAAACTGGAGCTCTTATGAATCTTATGGCAAAATTTTGGGATCTCATACAACATGGATGCTTACCAAAGAAAAATTACAAAAGGCAAAGTTTATGCATTGTCTCCCTGTGAGGAGAAATGTTGTGGTCGAAGATGCCGTATTAGATAGTGATGCTTCATTAGTAATCAATCAAGCAAATAATAGAACTTATGCTGCGCAAGCAGTTTTAAAACAACTCTTAAAAACTCCAAAAAATGAATAACTTAAAGATCATTAAAATAGGGGGTTCACTATTAGATAATGAATCGCTTTTAGATTCATTTTTAGAGAATTTTGCAGCATTAAAAACTCCAAAAATTTTGGTTCACGGAGGTGGCAAACTAGCTACGGATTTGTCCAGCAAACTACAGCTTGAGTCAAAAATGATTGAGGGACGAAGAGTTACAGACAAAGCTACTCTGGATATCGTAACTATGGTATATAGTGGCACAATCAATACGAATCTCGTTGCACAACTTCAAGCCAAAAATTGCAATGCTATAGGGCTTTCTGGTGTTGATGGCAATACTATTGTTGCTAGCAAAAGACCGATTTCCAAAATCGATTATGGTTATGTAGGTGATATTCAATCTATACATCATCAATGGTTAATTCCGTTGATCACTAACGGACTTACACCAGTTTTTTGCCCGATTACACATGATACAAACGGACAATTATTGAATACAAACGCAGATACAGTTGCTGCCGAATTGGCCATAGCTTTTTCTACTCATTATAAGGTTTCGTTGTATTACTGTATTGATAAAAACGGTATTCTTGAAAATGTTAACGCTCCTAATTCCGTGATCACAACAATGAATACAGAGAGGTGCCAACAATTGGAATCAACAGGAACTTTTACAGCAGGAATGCTTCCTAAAATAACGAATTGTTTTAACAGTATTGCACAAGGTGTAGCACACGTAGCTATAGGAAATTATGAATTTCCATTTGATACTGCTATTTCACATACAAAATTTGAATACTGATGACACAAAGAGAACTTATATATAGTGCTATTGATCTATTGAAAAAATTAATAGCAACCCCATCCTTTTCAACCGAAGAAGATACAACAGCAGAAACTTTAGCTTCTTGGTTTCAACTTCATCATATCGAATACCAACGTACTAAAAATAACATATGGGCAAAGAACAAATATTTTGATGCTGCTAAACCTACACTCATGTTGAATTCACATCATGATACTGTTTTTCCTAATAAAGGGTATACAAAAGAGCCTTTTACTCCTATTATTCAAGATGGTAAATTATATGGACTAGGAAGCAATGATGCAGGCGGAGCGCTAGTTAGCTTATTAGCTACCTTTACCTATTTCTATACACATCAAGATTTAGCATATAATTTGATTTTTGTGGCTTCTGCCGAAGAAGAAAATAGTGGCAAAAACGGACTAAATAGTATGTTGCCATTACTTCCTGAAATTGATGTAGCTATTGTAGGCGAACCTACTCAAATGCAGTTGGCTATAGCCGAAAAAGGCTTAATTGTTTTTGATGCAAAAGTAAAAGGAACTCCAAGTCATGCGGCACATGATAATGATGATAATCCAATCTACAAAACAAGTAATGTTTTACAATGGTTTGAGCAATATCAATTTGAAAGAGTTTCTAAAACATTAGGTGCGGTTAAGATGACGGTTACACAAGTTAACGCTGGACAACAACATAATGCTGTTCCTTCTGAAGTAAATTTGGTTATTGATGTTCGCGTAAATGAATTATATACCAATGAAGAAATTACAACCATACTCAAAAATGAAGCACCTTGTGATGAGCTTATTCCACGTAGTTTAAGATTAAACTCTTCTTCGATTCCGATACAGCATGAATTAGTACAAGCTGGAGTAGCTTTGGGTAGAAACATTTATGGTTCACCTACGCTATCAGATCAAGCAGTATTAAGCTGTCCGTCTTTAAAATTAGGGCCTGGAGATAGTAAAAGATCTCATACCGCCGATGAATTTATCTATATCGATGAAATAAAAGAAGGTATTGTCATTTATATCCAATTATTAACACATGTTTTAATTAAAAAAATCTCCTTATGAAACTTTGGAAAAAAGAAGTTACACTAGATAAACTTATTGAAGAGTTTACTGTTGGTAATGATAGAACAATTGATTTACATATAGCTAAATATGATGTTATAGCATCTAAAGCTCATGCCAAAATGCTAGCTCATGTACATCTGATAACTGATGATGAGGCTAACCAATTAATTACGGAACTAGATCTTTTATTAGTACGCATAGAAAAAAATGATTTTGTCATCGAAAAGGAATTTGAAGACATACATTCTAAAATTGAATATGAGCTTGTTCAAAAATTAGGTGCTGTTGGTAAAAAGATTCATACCGCTAGATCAAGAAATGATCAGGTTCTAGTTGCATTACAATTATATTACAAACATGAATTAAAGCTTATCATACAAAAAACAGAACAACTATTTGAATCCTTGCTACAACTTGCAGATCAGTATAAAAATTGTTTTTTACCTGGTTATACACATTTACAAATAGCGATGCCCTCATCTTTTGGACTATGGTTCTCTAGTTATGCTGAATCTCTTATTGATGATGTAGAGTTGATTTTGGCTAGTTTAAAGGTAGTTGACCAAAATCCTCTGGGATCTGCTGCTGGTTACGGTAGCTCCTTCCCTATTGATAGATCGTTTACGACTGAAAAATTAGATTTTGCTACACTTAAATATAATGTAGTTGCTGCTCAAATGTCTAGAGGAAAAAATGAACGTATTTTGATGAGTGCTCTTGGTAATTTAGCAAATACACTTTCAAAATTTGCTATGGATATCTGTTTATATATGAGTCAGAACTTTGATTTTATTTCTTTTCCAGACGAACTCACTACGGGTAGTAGCATCATGCCACATAAAAAGAATCCAGATGTGTTTGAGTTGATTAGAGGTAAATGCAACCAAATTCAGACAAAACAGCATGAAATGTTATTACTAACAAATAATCTACCTAGTGGTTATCACAGGGATTATCAATTACTCAAAGAAAATACGATTAACGGTATTGAACAACTCAAAACTGTTTTGGACATTTTTGAATATAGCATCAAACAAATTAAAGTTAAAGAAATTTCACCTGATAATAAATGCTATCAAGATCTTTTTACGGTAGACGCCATTAACAATTTGGTCGTTGAAGGGATTCCTTTTAGAGATGCTTACCAAACTATAAGTGAACAAGTAGCTCGTAGTGTTTTTAATCCTAATACTGAGAAAAAACATACTCATATCGGAAGTATACATCATTTGGGATTGGATAAAATACGTAATAAATGGTCTATAACGATCGGGCTTTTAAATCATTAAAAAAATATATACATTTACATGTAATTTATTCTCTAACAAAGAATGCATAAGTCTGAATTAGCCGAAAAAAGACTATAAACACAAAGTAGGCCTAACAAAAATCACATTTTAATGATCAAAAAAATCAAATTACTTACATTTTTAATGCTTTCCATGATCCTATTTACCAATTGCAGTAGTGATGACGATGGAAATGATGAAACTCAAAACAATCCTTTTATAGGTGTTTTTACTATTGACACGTATAGCTGTAGCAGTGATACTGGTTCAGGTAGTGGTGGTGGATTACAAATAACAATTACAGCCTCCACTAGTGGGAATCCCAATGAAATTGCTATTAAAAACATTACGGGTACAAATGCTGTTTATAGTGCTACAGTAAATGGTACAGGTTTTACTTTTGATTCAAATTCTGATAATATAACTGGATCAGGTAATTTACAAAGTGATGGAAATACAATTCAATATTCCTACTCAAATCCTAATAATGACAATGAGATGTGTAGTGGTATAGCTACTAGAAATTAACATAAAGAAAGTCCTTAATATGGGCTTTCTTTGTTTAGTATAAACTACGTTATTCTTAATAAGAAATGAATATTTTTTTAATCCTTATATAAAGGCTTTAAGTGAACTAACATGAAATGGCAAATACAAACATATTATAAAAAACACTTTAATGATAATTATCTTGGTCAAATTGATTATATATATTCTCAGTTAAGAACGCATTTAAAAAAAAGAGATTATACTATTGTTTATCAATCAGATGTCATTACAGATTCACTAGGATGTACTTTTGATCTTAATTTTGAAATTAATAATAATATACTCATCATAACTGTATCTTCAAGTAATTGGAAATCTTCTTCTAACACACTATACCCTCAACTTGTTCTATTAGTAGCAGATTATTTCAAAATTAATGGACATTTATGGTATTATTTGGAGACACTTAATACTTATGAAATTAATCAGATAGATGAATTTGGTAGAAGTATTGATCCTTTTAAGATTAAACAACGAATAGATACGATAGAAATCAATCCCAATATTTCTAAACCTATAATTGAGCGTATAGGTGACTATGACCATCTACAAATTGATTTATACTCTGGTTCTAAAGATAAACATATTGATTTGATTGGATTTTGGGTTTCATTTTTGATTTGGGTTTGCCATGCCAAAATGATATACTCTGATCTAAGCTATTTTACAGAAAAAGGATGGTTTGATCCTTTTTATGGGGCATGTATTCCTATGTCAATTGATGAGTTATCACATGAGCCTGCTCAAATTAAAAAAGAAATAGATTGGTTTAATGAAGAAGATATTAAAGAAATTTATTTAATGCGTAAGGATTGGAATAATCATGTTCATTTATTTGATATGGGAGATACATTTATTATTTACACTTATTGGACAGTCGAATAAGAAACAACATGTTATTAAATAGACAAGATTTTTTCACACAAAACTGAATTACAACACATTACCTTAAATCAAAAAAACACATATTAATTTTCGTGCCACATTTATAATCTCATAATCTTCAAAAATTAATTCCATCATTTTTGTACTTCTTTTAGGTTGTAGTTTTATTCATAACTGAGACAAACTGTAAATAATACAACACAACTTATGGAAACAAATTCTTACATTATTACGACACGATTTTTATTACTAATGCTAATATTAGTATTACCTTCAAGATTATTCTCTCAAAACTTTCCTAATCCAGAACAAGACATTTTTTTAAATAATGGTATATCTTCTGTTATTATGTCTCATTTATCAGATTTGGATAATGATGGTGATCTTGATGCGATCATTTCATACCCCAGTGGTTCAAGTAATTCATTCATTTGGCTTGAGAATATAGATGGTTTAGGAGCTTATGGATCGCAACAAATTATTATGAATACCAATCTATGGATGAATGATATTTATATAGGAGATCTTAATGGTGATGGTAACATGGATATTATTACTGCTTCTTTAGGTACGGGAGATGTTTATTGGTTTGAACATTTAAATGGTCAAGGAAACTTTGGCCCTCCTCAAATTATCGCTCCAAATGAATATGGAGCAAGTAGTGTCTATGCAGTAGATATTGATAATGATGGAGATCTTGACGTATTATCTGCCTCATTTCTCAACAATCGTATAGCCTGGTATGAAAATACAGACGGGCAAGGTAATTTTGGACCTCAACAAATTATTATCACCTCACCTAATCACATGCGTGATGTATATGCTGCAGACATTGACGGTGATGGAGATCTTGACGTATTATCTGCTTCTCGTGATGATAACCGTATTGCTTGGTATGAAAATACAGATGGACAAGGTAATTTTGGACCTCAACAAACTATTACTACTGCTGCAAATGAAGCTTTGATTGTTTATGCTGCAGATATGGATGGTGATCAAGATATGGATGTTATATCTGGTTCTTATGGAGATAATCGTGTTGCATGGTATGAAAATACGGATGGACAAGGTAATTTTGGATCACAGCAAATCATTTATGATCAAGGTATAGGGTTAAAAGATATTGCTTTAGTTGATCTAGATGGAGATAATGATCTAGATATAGTATCAACTTATCATCAATCTACTTTAACTCCTCATGAAATTTTATGGCATGAAAATAACTTGAATTGTTCTGGAACATTTGCTGCTACACAAGTTATAGACTCATCAGCATTTGCAGTGTTTAATGTTTCTGCAGGAGATATTGATAATGATGGAGATATGGATATTATGGCTTCTTATGGTTCTTCAATAAGAGCTGCTTGGTACGAAAATATCAGTTCTCCTTCAACTCCCATGTACCTACCAGAACAACTATCTATTTGTAATAAAAATTTTGTAGAATTATGCGGGCCTCCTAATATGGGTTGTGGTTTAACTTATAATTGGTATTACAATGATCCTGTTACACAAACATCAAATTTAGTAAGTAATAGTAATCCTCATGATCAATGTTATACTCCAGATCAATACGGAACTTATACTCTAGTTATTGAAGACGAAGATGGAAGTTTTTCTACTTATACAATAGAAGTTCTTAATCCCTTACCTCAACCAGTTTTAGGTTTAAATGGTGAAATTTGTAAAGGTGATCTTATTAGTATTGCTGGTCAAGGTTTTGACAATACCAACTATGAAATTACATGGTTTTATAATGATACTATTGTACAACAAGGAGGCACTACACTTACTTCTTCTTTTGATAGTGGAATTATCACTGTAGAAATATCCAATAAAGAATGTAAAGGAGGCGTAACTACTAGTGTCGAAATAAAAGAATGTTGTCCAGATGATTTAAGTTTAGCTTATGATTGTAAGAATCAAAAAATTTATATCGCTAATTTCCCAACTAATCTTGCTGGAGTTGGAATAAGTAGTTGGTCTTTTAACGGATCTCATATTGCGGGACAACCTCTCTTTACAAGCTCTTTTGATACATCTCTTGGTGAAGGTATTTATGAAGTCACTATTCTTTTTGAATTAGCAAATGGAGAACAATGTCGATTTACTGGTACTTTTACTTATAAAAAATCTTTGAAATATGATTGTGATAGAACTCATAGAAAAAATAACAATTTAGAACAAAATGAATTTATTATATATCCCAATCCATCAAATGATATCATCAACTTGAATATGAGTTTTAACTCTGGTACCTATACGGTTATTAACTTACAAGGATCAAAAGTTATTCAAGGTTCTATAACGACTAACGAAACTCTTATTAATATTTCTAAGCTTAATTCTGGTGTTTATTTTATACAAATTCAAGATAATCACGATAGAAATTATACTAAAAAAATCATCAAAAAATAGTTTTACTATGGTTTATTCATAATTAGCATTAAATATTGGGGTTGCGAAATATCGCAACCCCTTATACTCTGCATATTTTCATTATATCACGTTCCCCATTATCGCGATATATTATCCCCCTTTTAACACTTTTAATAGCCCCAACACTATTAAAATATACAGAATTAATAATGCTATTTTCAACCTATATCTTAATAAAACTTTCTTTATTATCATCACACTTTATATCTTATACAATCTCTTTCTTTTAGGTTTTAGATAAAGTGAATTTTAATTATTTTCTTTTTAAGAATTTTAATGTTTTTAAGGAGTTCCCTTCTATTATTCTAACAAGGTATATGCCTTCTTCAAAATCAGATACATTAATAGCTCTTGAAGTATAGTCTTTAATTTCCTTAACTATTTTTCCGTCTAAAGCATATATTTGAATATAATCAACTGACTTTCTTATACCATCAATAACAAAACTATTAGAAACTGGATTAGGAAATAATTTAATACTCTTAAATTCTTCTTCTGCTACTCCTAGTACTGTATTTACGGTAATCATAAACGTTGCTATAGTCTCATTAGAATTATTATCTGTAGCTTTTATAGTGATAGTGTGATCTCCTAATGGTAAGGCTGTTCCAACTGCTGGATATTGAACTATCATATTCATACTACAATTATCTTGAGCGCTAATACTTGTTGTAAAATCTTCTATGATATAAGCATCATCAGAGGCATTATTTACAATTACATCTTGATCAATAGGTAATGTATTTGTATCAAAAACAGGAGCCATCATATCTTCTATCGTTACTCTAGCATTTGCACTTGCTGTATTTCCGTTATTATCAGTCACTGTTAGCATTACTGTATTTGTCCCAATATTACTACAATCAAAATCTGTTGTATTCAAACTCATTGTTGCTATTCC
>CANDNT010000011.1 GCA_947387485.1 Aquimarina rhabdastrellae | reverse complement strand
GCCAGTATTGCCAATCGTGTGTCCTATTTTCTAAACTTACACGGTCCCAGTATGACGTTGGATACGATGTGTTCTTCATCTTTGACTGCGATCCATTTGGCCTGCCAGGATTTAAAAGAAGGTCGTACGGATTTAGGAATAGCAGGAGGTGTTAATGTTAGCGTTCACCCGAATAAGTACTTGATGTTAAGTACGGGTCAGTTTATTTCCAGTGATGGTCATTGCCAGAGTTTTGGAGAGGGGGGAGATGGTTATATTCCTGGAGAAGGAGTAGGTACCGTTATCTTAAAGCGTCTTTCCGAAGCGGAAAGAGATGGCAACCATATTTATGGTATCATCAAAGGAAGTTCCTTAAATCACGGAGGTAAGACCAATGGATATAGTGTTCCGAATCCTAAGGCCCAGGCGGATGCTATCCGTCAGGCGTTGGCAGTGTCGGGTACGGACCCGCGTCATATCAGTTATATAGAAGCCCACGGTACAGGAACCAAACTTGGGGATCCGATAGAGATATCCGCCCTTACCAAAGCATTTGAGGGAGCTACGGATGATATTAAAACAGGTTATTGTCAGATAGGTTCCGCCAAGTCTAATATAGGTCATTGCGAATCTGCAGCCGGTATCGCTGGTGTTACCAAGGTATTGCTACAGATGCGTTACCGTCAGATAGTTCCTTCGCTACACTCGAGTCGTTTAAACCCCCATATAGATTTTGATAAAACACCATTTATTGTCAACCAGAAACTCCGGGATTGGGATGCCCCTGTGTTGAATGGAAAGGAGCTACCCCGTATAGCCGGTATTTCGTCTTTTGGGGCAGGAGGATCAAATGCCCACTTGATCATAGAAGAATATATTGGTTCAGAGATACCTTCCTTTAACGGATCGAACTCTGAGTTTATGATCCCATTATCAGCAAAGAAGCCATTGCAATTAGAACAGAAGGTAAATGATTTATTGGATTTCCTTCGCTTTTCAAACAAGGAGGAGGATTCCCTGGAGCTTAGAGCTATGTCTTATACGCTTCAGGTAGGTCGTGAATCGATGGATGAACGTGTTGGTTTTGTGGTTAGCTCTATTGATGAGTTAATTCAAAAACTGGAATCTTATCTAAAGGGTACGGATGATATAACAGATATTTATCGGGGTCAGGTTAAACGTGACCGGGATTTGCTTTCAGGTTATGCAACTGGAGGATTGGACTTGGAACAAATGGTTCGTCAATGGATAAAAGATCGTAATTATGCATCATTGATAGAGGTGTGGAGCAAAGGTCAGGATATTGACTGGCAGAGGTTGTATGTAAATACCCATCCCAAACTAATGAGCCTTCCTACATATCCATTTGCAAGGGAGCGATACTGGATAGATATAGTAGATAGTAAAGAATCAATAAAGGGTAAGGTTACTTCTGTACTTCACCCATTGCTTCACCGTAATATTTCAGATCTATCCCACCAGGTTTATAGTTCCACTTTTATAGGAGATGAGTTTTATACTTTGGGTTCTGGGAAGAATGAACTTTCTGTACCTGTGTATTTAGAGATGGCCAAAGCAGCGTTGGCAGACTCTTTACCAGAAAAAGAAAGCTTCATTACTGTTGAGTTCAGGGATGTTGTGTGGACTGGTCCTGTTGGAATCAAAGAAGATTTACGAGTAGCTATTGCTTTGCTTCCTCAAAGGGAAGAGGTTATAGATTTTGAGATTTATCATCCTGAAGGAGAAGAAGAGTTAGTGTATTGCCAGGGTAGTAGTGTTATATCAACAGGGTCTTCAAAGGCTGTTTTAGATATAGTTGAACTTAAGCGGCGAATCGGAAATGAAGGGATAAATAGTGCTTATGACCTTTCATTATCAGAGGTTGTGAGTGTATACGACAATAAGGAAGAATTATTGATAGCGTTGACCCTTCCGGAATCATTGATATCTGGAGAGGATATATATAGGTTAGACCCAACCATGTTTGAGAATGCTTTGCAGTTGGGAGGTCGATTACTATCAGGAGGAGATCATCAAATTTTTATTCCGATAGAGATAGCTTCTTTAAAAGTAATTGATAGTTGTTCTCGAGAGATGATTATTTGGATCCGTCCTTCGAATCAAACAGATACTTTGGATATCGACCTGTGTAACAAACAAGGTGAAGTATGTGTTCAAGCTTATGGAGTAAGCTATGAAGAAGAAGTTGAAACACTAGAGAAAAGACCAGTTAGAGGGCAAGAAACATCTGAGGTATCATTACCTTCAAAAGAGGTAATAAAGTTGCCAAAGGAGCTTCCCATACCTGTACGGGTTTTAAATACTAAGGATAATACAGTTATTTCTTCAGATAAAGATTTAGATAATGTACTGGTATCCAAACCTGCCAATATTTTATTACAACCAATAAAGGATTTACCAACCACAGTTATAGGGTCAGCAGTAGCACCAAAAGCACAGTTTATTCTTCAGACTTCTTTGAGAATGAACTTAGGATCTAATGATTCAAAGATAGTCTCTGATATAAAATTATATGATAAGGGTGAAGGTGTTTACAGCCTTGAGGTAGCTACAGAACAGGATAATTTACTTTCAGAAGAACTTATAGGGGATTTAGTACATAGCCTTAACTATGTAAAAGATCTTCCGGGATTAAAAGTTTTGATCGTAAGAGGAACGAATAAAACTTTCCTTCAGGGAGATCGTAACTCTTATAACGAGTGTTTAACTCAAGGGCTTTACCATACAGTAGCATCTTTTCCTTACCCTGTAATTGCAGAGATGCAGGGAGATGCAATGGGGGCAGGTTTCTTACTGGGCGCTTTATGTGATTTTATGATATGTAGTGAAACTTCTCGTTATAAATATACAAACCCTAAACAAGGATTGTTTCCTACTATAAAGGAAGAATTCCTGTTTGAAGAGCGTTTCGGAATTAATATAGCTAGATCTTTTTTATATAATATAGGAACAGAAACAGGTGCTAATCTAAAAGGAAAAGGTTGGAACATTCCAATAGTTACTTTGGATCAAGTAGGTTCTTATACAGAAGATCTTGTTCGATCTTTGAGTGAGAAACCACAAAACTCGCTTCGTTTATTAAAGCAACATCTCATTCGTGGTATAGCAAAACAGGTAACAGAATTAAAACAGGTTAACACTTTTAAGACGGAGGAATCATTAGCTGGATTAGAAACTAAGTTAACCACTCGCTCAAAATATATACAACTGGAGACTTCTATAGAAGGAGTGTTAACTGTTAAGATAGATACGGGATCTAAAAACTATAAGTTAAAGACGTTGATTTCCGGAATATCAGAAGTTCTGGATCAAGTAGAAAAGACACCGGTTTACAAGGTAATTATTCTTAGTAGTGTAGATGAAGGGTTTTTACGAGTATCTGATTTATCAACTTCATTAGAAGAAATCAGACAGCTTCAAGATATATTGATCAATGCTTCGGTACCTGTGATTGCAACCCTTGAAGGAAATGCCAGGGATCTGGGTTGGTTAATAGCTCAGAGTTGTGATGTTTGTATCTACCATACAGATGGGATTTATTGTGCTTCTGAATTGGTAGGAGTCCCGGAATTAGGCAGGTTATCTCTTCCGTTTTTTAATCGTGGCCTGGGATATTCTTTATCCCAGGAGATATTGCTTACAGGTAGAGAATATAGTGGTTCGGATTTAGAGGAACATACAGGTTCCGTACTGGTTTCATCAGATCCTATGACAGAAGTTTTGGAACAGGCGGGGTATTGGTCTTCACTTCCTTTAGAAGTTATAAGAAACTGGAAGAAGGTTCAGGCTTCAGAGCTGAGATCTGTATTAGAAGAATTACCCTTATGGACGATAAAGGAAGAAGAGGTTACAACATTTCCAGATGAACCAACAAGAATAGCCTTACAATCAGAAGTAATCAAAGCTATTTTACATCCTGAGGGTATTGTAGAGATCATTATGGAAGACCGGGAGGCAAGGAATATGTTTTCCGATGCCTTTATAGAAGGTATGATAGAGGTTTTTGATCATATTTCAGAATCTTCAACCTATAAGGTGGTAGTATTGACCGGGTATGATAGTTATTTTGCTTCCGGAGGGACTAAGGAGAGTTTAGTTGCGATCCAGGAAGGAAAAGCCAGGTTTACAGATACCAGGATCTTTCAACTAGCTTTGGATTGTAATATTCCTGTGATTGCAGTGATGCAAGGTCATGGAATTGGAGCAGGGTGGTCAATGGGTATGTTCAGTGATTTTCCTATCTTGAGTAAAGAGAGTCATTATGTAAGTCCTTATATGAACTATGGCTTTACACCGGGAGCAGGGGCAACCTTGATTTTTCCGGAGCGTATAGGACATGATCTTGCACGTGGTACCTTGCTTACAGGGGTTGAATATGCAGGTCAGACATTAAAAGAAAAAAGAATATCCTTACCGGTAGTATCCCGCAAGGAGATCAGTGAGTTTGCATTTACCTTGGTAAGAGACCTGGTTCGTAATTCGCGAAGTAGTTTAATTGCTTTTAAGGATCAGATGACGCGTTATATCAAGGATCGTTTAGAAGATATTTGTGCACAGGAGTTATCTATGCACGATAAGACTTTTGTAGGGAGTTTGGATACCCTGAAGCGTATAGAAGGTAACTTTAATACAACATCTGCAAGTAGAAAAGATAGATTACCTCTTATTAATACTGTAGTATCCACACCAGAACCTGTATCACAAGGTAAGTATACATTACCTATGATCATTGCTGATCTTAAAACATTATTGGCCGGGGAGTTACACTTGGAGGAGGAAGAGATAGATGAAGACAGCCAGTTTGTGGATCTGGGACTGGACTCCATTGTAGGGGTTACCTTTATCCGTAAGATCAATGAGAAGTTTGGTATTTCATTACAAGCAACGATTATATATAGTTACGCTACCCTTTCCGCATTGAGTAGTTATGTATTGGAAGAAACCGGGCAAGAAGAAAAAGAGGAAGTAGCACTTGTTGAGCAACCCGTATCTACTATTGCTTCAACAAAGGTGGTAACTACAGGTATTAGAAAACAGTCAGATATATTATCAGATTTAAGAGGATTATTAGCAGCAGAGTTACATCTGGAGGAGGAAGAGATAGATGAAGACAGTCAATTTGTTGACCTGGGGCTTGATTCTATTGTAGGGGTTACTTTTATCCGTAAGATCAATGAGAAGTTTGGTATTACATTACAAGCTACCATTGTGTATAGTTATGCCACTCTTTTATCATTAAGTGAGTATATACAGGGAGAGTTAGGAGTTGAAGAAGAAGAGGTACATCCCCCAGTTGTTAATTCCCTTAAGAAAGAAAAAACAGTACAGGTAAAGCAGTTTACCCGAAGAGTACTTACATCGATACGCAAGGGAAGGTCTTCACTTCGTACTACTTCAAATAGAGAAAAAGATAGTATAGGAGGCATAGCCATTATAGGTATGTCAGGTCAGTTTCCCAAAGCAGGGGATGTTGACGTTTTCTGGCAGAATATAGCTGAAGGCAGAGATTGTATTAGTGAAATCCCTGGAGATCGATGGGATATTGATCATTACTATCAGGCTGGAGATGCAACCCCAGGAAAAACCTATAGTAAATGGATGGGTGCCCTGGAAGGATATGATCTGTTTGATCCTATGTTTTTTAATATATCCCCGGTAGAGGCGGAGAGTATGGATCCGCAACAACGTTTGTTTTTACAGTCCTGTTGGCATACTATGGAGAACTCAGGATATAATCCACATAGTTTTTCAGGAAGTAAATGTGGGGTATATGTAGGATGTGCTGCAGGGGATTATCTTCAACAATCAAAAAAGCATCAGTTAAGTGCACAAGGATTTACAGGCGCTGCGGGTTCTATATTGGCAGCCCGTATTTCTTACTTTTTAAATTTACAAGGTCCTTGTATCTCTATGGATACTGCTTGTTCTTCTTCATTGGTTGCTATTGCCAATGCTTGTGATGCCCTGGTATCAGGTAGTATTGATGCTGCTTTGGCAGGAGGGGTTTATGTTATGGCAACACCTTCAATGCATATAATGAGTTCCCAATCCGGGATGCTTTCCCCAGATGGTAAATGCCATACTTTTGATCAGCAAGCCAATGGTTTTGTGCCTGGTGAAGGAGTGGGGGCGGTAATGCTCAAAAGAGTAGAAGATGCAGAAAAAGACGGCGACAATATCCTGGGATTGATCAGGGGATGGGGAGTAAATCAAGATGGAAAGACCAATGGTATTACAGCGCCAAATACAGAATCACAAACCCAATTAGAGCAACAAGTCTATGATCAGTTTGATATAGACCCGAATAGTATTCAGTTGATAGAAGCACACGGTACGGGTACCAAATTAGGAGACCCTATTGAGATAGAAGGATTACGTAAGACCTTTAAAAAATATACTCAGGAAAAAGAGTATTGTGCTTTAGGATCAGTAAAGAGTAATATAGGCCATTGTTTAACTGCAGCTGGGGTAGCTGGGGTTATTAAGGTAGTTCAATCCTTAAAACACCAACAGTTACCACCGACTATAAATTTTGAGCAGCTAAACGAACATATTAATTTGGATGATAGTCCATTTTATGTAAATACTAAGCTCAGAGATTGGAAGGTCAAGGAAGGTCAGCAACGACAAGCCGCAATCAGTTCGTTTGGATTTAGTGGTACCAATGCTCATTTGGTATTGCAGGAATATATTCCTGATTCCGGGAAAGTAACTCAAAAACCGGTTCAGGTTGTTAAGGAAAACGGAGCTTTTATGATCCCTCTATCAGCCCGATCAGAAGAACAATTACAACAAAAGGCATCAAACTTGTTGCGATTTATAGAAGAAAGAAAAGGATCCCTGGACTTGATAGAGGTGGGATATACGCTTCAGGAGGGTAGAGAAGCTATGGAAGAGCGTCTAGGCTTGATGATACGGGAGGAGAATGAATTGATAGAAAAACTTCAGGATTATATTCAAGGTAAAGAGAATATCTCTGGTGTATATCGAGGGCAGGTAAAACGAAATAAGGAAGGGTTACGCATCATAAGCCATGATGTTGAGATGAGGGATACTATTGTAGAGAAATATATAGATCAACAAAAACTATCAAAACTACTTGATTTATGGGTGAAAGGATTAGAGTTTGATTGGAACAAGCTTTATAGTTCAAAACCCAAACGTATAAGTTTACCGGTATACCCTTTTGCCAAAGAGCGATACTGGATAGAAGAAACGATAGGTAATACTATAAAAGAAAAAGAAAGAAACATAGAAGTATTACACCCTTTGGTGCATAAAAATATTTCTGACCTTCGACAACAATGTTATAATACTATATATAATGAGGAAAAATATTTTGTACAGAGTGATGACTTTCCAGGTTATAAGTTTATTTCATCAATGGCATTACTGGAAATGGCTCGAGCAGCAGTATTTTTAGCGAATCCCCCTCAAAAAGAATCAGAAGTTATTGAGTTGTCTAATATTTCCTGGGGATATCCAGTAGAGATAAAAAAAGAAACAGAAGTAAGGACTACCTTATTTGGAAGTAGTCCTTCGGGAGTGGAAATAGAAAAAGTAGATTTTGAAATCCACATAGCCGAAAACGAAGAAGAGTTAACATTTTTAAGAGGAAGTACATTTTATAGTCAAAACATAGAAACACCTAAAAAAGACCTTGAACAGTTAAAATCTCAAATGAATAAAGTTCTTTCAGGAACTAAAGACAATAATAAGTTGTCTAAAGATCCAGTTACAGCTATTTACTTGGGAGAGGATCAGTTATTGGCTGAAATAACCACATCATTTTTTGAAAACGAAGATCAAGAGGATTTGATACTTCATCCGGAAGGTATGGAAAGTATATTACAAGTCAGTAAGAACTTGTTTCCCGAATTAAAATCTTCCGAATTATACCCAGTATCATTAGATTATTTAAAGGTATGGTCTGCTTTGACAGGAGATATAGTTGTTTGGGCGCGAAGTAAAGATTTGGGAGAAATGAACCATAAACTGGATATAGATATTCTGGATCAAAAGGGTAACATCAGTGTTCAAATAAAAGGATTGTCTGTACAAGAATTTAATAAAGAAGAATCACTGATAGAGGTAGATGAAGTAATAGAAAATATTATTGATACAAAACAAGAGAATATTATAAAACAACCGGAAGAGTTATCTCAACATCTATATTATAGAGAATACTGGAAGGAAGAACCTCTTACACTTGATGAATCGTACATTAAAAATAAGCAATTGGTAATCTTTGCTGATGAGGAGTTCAGAAAGAGAGTGATAAAAGAAGATGATGAAGAAAAGTTTGCTCAATCAATCTATGTATATCAAAATTCGAAATACAATGAAGTTTCAAACAAGATTTACCATTGTCGTTTTAATAACATCATAGATGTTAAAAAAATACTCAATGATGTAGAGAGAAAAAGCAAAAAACCTATTCAATTGATTTATACGTGGGCAAAAGATCAGGGAGAAAAAGGAGTTCATGCGTTATTTAATTTATTTAAGGCGGTTAAGGAATCTAACCATCACATAGATGTTACTTTGGTTGGTCATTATGAGCCAACATCCGTGGATTCATGTTGGGATTACTCCTGGATAGGTTTTGAAAGATCATTAAAAATGGTATTGCCTAATAACCAGGTATCAATACTTTATACAAATACTCATTCGTGTACCCTTAATCAATTAACAGACATTAAACAACATTCCGGAATCATACGATATAAAGATCAACAAAGGTTTATATTGTCGTATAATTTAATAGATAATGACAATATTGTAAACGAATCCATATTGCAAAAAAATGGTGGTTATTTAATTACCGGAGGTATGGGCGAACTGGGCTTTCAGTTTGCAAAATTCCTGGCAAAAGAATATCAGGCAAAACTATTATTGTTAGGAAGGACTTCTTTAAACTCTGAAATAGAGAAAAAGGTTGATCAGTTAAAACAGGAAGGAGCTCAAGAAGTACATTATAGTTCTCTTGATATAAGCAATAAAAAAGCAATGACATCTCTCGGGAAAAACCTTCCGATTAGTATTACAGGAGTTATTCACGCAGCCGGTGTAGAAAGCGAGGAAATTTTCCATGAGAAAAAAATAAAAAGTATTGATAAGGTACTTCGATCAAAATCCAAAGGAACCTTACTCTTAGAAGAAGTTCTTGAAGGACAACCATTGGATTTTGTATGCTATTTTTCATCTTCAGCTGCCTTATTAGGGGATTTCGGATCATGTGATTACGCTATAGCTAATCGTTTTTTAATGGCGTATGCACAATATAGACAGCAAAAGAAATTAGGTAAAGGGAAAACTCTGGTAATCAACTGGCCATTTTGGAAAGAAGGCGGTATGGGCAAAAGAGATACTGAACAAGCTGAATTTTATCTGAAAAGTAGTGGTCAGGAGGTACTGAATACAGCAGAAGGAATTGAGATATGGAAGAATTTACTTCAAACCGATCAATTACAAACTATGGTACTTAAAGGAAAGCCGGATCGTACAAAGCAATTTATGGATAGGGTATATACCGTGGATCAGGAAGAAGAACCGTCTTCAAAAGTTCAAAATATTTTGCCTTATACTGGTAAAGGATGGAACATACAATATCAGGATTTTTCTTTGGGAAAATGTGCATACTCAGATCTGATCAAGCAAGTATCCATAAGTTTAAAAATACCTGTATCTAAATTAGATGGGATAACCAATTTGGTAGATTATGGATTTGATTCTATTAGCTTAACAACATTTGCCAAACAGTTGAATGAATATTTTTTACTGAATTTAACCCCTTCTATATTCTATAACTATCCTACTATTGAAAAGTTAAGTGAATACCTGGTTAATGAGTATCATAGTCATTTTGAAATGTTTTATAGTAAGCCATCAGATTTGATAAATGATAAAAAACACGTAGAAAAAATCAAATTTGAAAGAGATAAGATCAGATTCAAGAAACGTTTCATACAAAGTAGATCCAATAATACATCTGGTACTTTTGGTTTGTCAAGGGAACCTATTGCTATCATTGGGATGTCCGGGCGTTTTCCGAAGGCCAATGATGTAGATCAATTTTGGTCTATGTTAGAAAACGGAGAAAGTGGTATAGAACAAATTCCATTGTCCCGATGGGACTGGAGAGATTATTTTATAAATCCCGGTAATACAAATAACAAAATCAATACTAACAAAGGAGGTTTTATCAATAATATAGAAGGATTTGATCCCTTGTTTTTCGAAATAACACCAAGAGAGGCAGAAGCCATGGATCCCGGGCAAAGGATGCTTTTGATGGAAGCCTATAAAGCAATAGAAGATGCTCAGATCAATCCATCTTCATTGAGAGGAACATCAACCGGAGTTTTTGTAGGGATGGAAGAAAGTCAATATGACTCACTTGTTTCAGGAGAACAGGGTGTTGGAAATAGTGGAAATGCAATGATATCTTCAAGACTATCATATTTCCTGGATTTACATGGTCCTACAATTTCCACAAATACAGCTTGTTCTTCAGGTTTAGTAGCACTGCATCAGGCTATTTTAAGTTTAAGGAATGAAGAATGCGAATCTGCTTTGGTAGCAGGGATTTCTTCTTTGATCCTTTCTCCTGAATTTTATACAAAAATGAGCCAGGCAGGAATGCTTTCGCAGGATGGTGAATGTTACAGTTTTGCAAAAAAAGCCAATGGTATTGGAGCGGGTGAAGCGGTGGCAGTACTGATGCTAAAACCGTTGTCTAAAGCTGTTCAGGATGGTAACCGAATTTACGGAACTATAAAAGCCAGTGGAATTAACTTCGATGGTAAAACAAATGGAGTTACGGCTCCTAATGGAAAAAGTCAGGAAGAGCTGATTAAAAACACTTATGCCAAATACGATATAAACCCTAATGATATCTCTCATATTGTAGCCCATGGTACAGGAACAAAATTAGGAGATCCTATTGAACTTAATGCCTTGAATGATGCTTTTAAAAAGTTAAATAAAGAGCAACCTCCAACAAAAAAAGGTAGTTGTGCAATAACGAGTATTAAAAGCAATTTAGGACATACAATGGCAGCGTCAGGATTAGTAAGTGTCATTGGTTTATTAAAAGGGCTGGAACATGAAAAAATACCCGCAACAATTAATTGTGATGAAGAAAATGACTATATAAATTGGGAAGACAGTCCATTCTATATCAATAAAAAAACTACCCAATGGATAAAAGAGCCAGGAAAACCAAGGATGGGAGGAGTAAGTTCTTTTGGAAGGAGTGGAACAAATGCCCACGTAGTTATTGAAGAATATAATTCGAAAAAAACCGAAGATAAAACATCAGTCAATAATCCCCAAGATGATACAAGGGTAATTGTAGTATTATCAGCTAAAACAGAAGAACAGCTCAAACAAAAAAAGCAAGATCTTTTACAGCTTATAGATTCTCGTAATAAAAATGTAGATCTGGCTTCTCTTGCTTATTCATTACAGATTACCAGGGAGATTTTCAAAATTCGATTAGGTCTAATTGTTGGTTCTATAGAAGAGTTGACCGAAAAACTAGAAAGTTTACTGAATGAAAATCTAAGTGTTGAAAATGTGTATAAGGGAGAAGTAAACCCGTATGACACCTCTATCTCTTTATTTAATGCTGACACGGATTTACAAGGAACTATTGATAAATGGATAGAAGGTAAAAAACTATCTAAGTTACTTGAACTATGGGTGAATGGTTTAGAGTTGAATTGGGAAATGCTATACCCGAGTAATACCCCCAGGTTTATGAATCTACCTAAATATCCATTTGATCAGGAACGATACTGGATCAATAAAACGACTTCAGAAAAAGTGAATGGAAACCTTTCAATTCCGGTAAATGGAAATTATGAAATTATCGAAAACCTAATTGATCAGATCGAAAGTGAAAGTATAGAAACAGAACAAGGGATTGACCTATTAAAAAAATATAGTATTCACTAAATAATTTAAAGACACAGATCATGCAAAATATAAAAGAAACCATCATACCTCTGTTAAAAGAAGAATCTTCCACAATCATAAAAGGTGAAAATGGGATCACCACCATAACTTTTTATCGAGGAGATAAAGAACAAGCATCCAAAGCAATTCGTTCAAGGTTACACGAAATTGTTAATCATAATACCTGGTTAGTCGGGAGATTAGTCAAAAATGGGAAACATAAAAATTTACAACTAGCTTATCCATCTACCCCCATATCTGATGATATAATAGATCGTATTTTTTTTGATAGTCCTGCCCATATTAAAATTGGTTCGGAAACTGCGTATGAAGAATTGTTCAAATCAGCTAAACCGGCTATCGTTGAAAAAGGCGGAAAGCTGGTTAATAAACAAGGTCTTGTTAGTAGGTTGACAATAGTTCCGGATATGCATTCTACAGGAAAAGGATTTGCACTTATTTTTTCTATTTCACATGTGGTAGCAGATGGATATACATATTACAAAATATTTAATCAGTTATTTACAGATAAGCCTGTAGAATTGTTAGAAGTAAGGAGAAAACAAGATGCAGCCGATAGAGTTACGGAAATTGTAGGGAAAAAATCGTTTAAGTTTTTTCATTCAGCACCTTTTATTTTAAACCTTGTAGGAGGAGCTATTTTTGGCAAAAAAACAAAAAGTTATGGATTCTTTGTAGAACCTGAAAGAATCAATCAAGTCAAAACTCAAATAAAAGAAAATTCCGGATCAGGGGTCGATTATATTTCAACTAACGATATCCTAAGTTCAAGTTTTGCAAAAGTAACGAATTCCCGTATTTGTATTATGGCTGTTAACTTAAGAAGTTGGATAAAAGATATTGATAATGATCATGCAGGTAATTATGCTGGAGGGCTTTTATTTGATGATGACACAGGTTATCAACCTGTTAATATCAGAAAAGCTTTTCAGGGAGGATTACCAGTCCCAACTACTGCAAAACCACTTCCTAAGTTTTTTGAAACTTTACAAAGCAGATTCAGCTTGATAAGTAGTTGGGCTGATTTTCAAGAAAGCCATGAACTGAAAGGATGTGAGCAACTATTCCATTTACCTCTGTATGATGCCAAAAATGCTTTTCCTTTGGATGCTGCTGTAGTATTCAAAGCAAAGCCAGATCAATTGGCTGTTATATATTTTACAAAAACAGTAGAACGAGAGAAATTTTTATCTCATTGCGAAGTTGGAGATCCAATATCTTCAGCAACCTTCCACTAATAAAGTTGAAAATGTTTTCAACAACATCTTAAAACCTATAATCCATAGCCAGCACCATAATGATTGATTTCATAGAATATGTCGTTTTAGAATTAAAAAGTAAGAGACTATCAAAAGTAAATGCCCTAGATCTTATCAGGCAATTCAGTCATCGTTCAACAAACCAGAATAACTCCGGAGAGATACATCCTTTACTACATGTAAATACGTCTGATATAAGTCAGCAAAGTTTTAGTACTACCTTTAATGGAAATGAATTCTTTTTGGAAGATCATAAAGTTAAAGGACAAAAAATGCTACCAGGAGTAGCGTATTTGGAAATGGCTCAGGCAGCTACCAGAAAAGCGATGCCTTTTATAAAAGGAAAAGCCATAGAGTTGAATAATGTAATATGGGCTCAACCCATCATCGTAAATGAAGCCAAAGAAGTAACTATAGCACTATTTGCTGATAAAGATGAATTAGATAGAGAGCAGATACAATACGAAGTTTATAGTTCCGAAATTAGTAAAAAAGGAGATGTTAAGGAGGTTATTCATTGTCAGGGAGAGGCAGTATGGATCGATAATCAATTGCCGGTAAAGGTAGATATAGAGCATCTTAAAAGTAAAACAAATAAAGGGAAGTTAGCCCCTAAAGAAGTTTACAACACATATTCCAAATTAGGATTGGATTATGGTTCAAATTTTCAGGGAATTAAAACAATTTATCAGGGTAATGAAGAAGTTTTGGCTCAGTTGGATTTATCTCAGGTTGCTGGCAAAGAGTTTAATGATTATCAGTTACATCCGGGGATATTAGATAGTGCTTTACAAGCTGCCATAGGTCTGTATGGAAAATTGGATGTTATTCCCGAACAAACATCTATTCCATTTGCTATGGAATCGTTGAGAATTTATTCGAATTGTACCAAAGAAATGTATGCCTGGGTACGATATGCGGAAGAAAATAACTCTACTGATAAAATTATCAAGCTGGATATAGATTTATGTGATCAAAATGGTAATGTAGCTATACAAATGAGAGGATTTTCTTCTCGTTTGATCCGCGAAGATTTTGATAGTAATAAGGCTTCAGTTACCAAAAATGGCGTTTTATTAGCTGCTCCTGTTTGGCAAGAAACAGTTGATGTTAATACTATTAATACCTTCAATACGAATACACCAGATCAACGATATATTTTT
Source organism: Aquimarina rhabdastrellae (assembly GCA_947387485.1). Lineage (GTDB taxonomy): Bacteria > Bacteroidota > Bacteroidia > Flavobacteriales > Flavobacteriaceae > Aquimarina. Next base: position 137,213 of record CANDNT010000011.1, on the reverse strand, counting down.
CTATTTGAAATACCTGGGATAAAGAAGGGACAAATAGAAATGCTACTTCCAAATAGTGAAGTAATCTATTTTCAGGAAAATAATCAAAAGAATATAGCTGAGCGATTCAGTGCATATGCGCAAGTTTGTTTTGAACAAATTCGTAAAATATTAACTAATCAATCTAAGAATAAAACACATATACAAATTGTTATACCAGGCAATCTGGAGGGATCTGTTTTATTAGGACTTTCTTCTTTACTAAAAACTACAACTCTTGAAAACCCTGGTTTAACAGGTCAATGTATAATATCTCATTCAAGTATATCAGAAAAAGAATTGGCTGTATTATTACAGCAAAATCGAAACAGAATACAGGATACCTGTATAAAATATGAAAAAGGCATTCGTAAGGTTTTAGGTTGGGAGGAAATTTCGATTAAACATAACAAGCAAAGAATAACCTTCAAGGATAATGGGGTGTATGTAATTACTGGAGGACTTGGCAACCTGGGAGTTTTACTTATAAATGAAATACTGAAACAAACTTTCAATGCCAAAATTATTGTGACCGGGAGATCAGGAATTACTCCCGAAAAACAAACAATAATTGATGATATAGAAGCTAGATCTGGTCAACTGGTATATCACCAGTTAGATATTACGAATCTAATTAAAGTAAAAGAAATTATTACTTCGATAAAAGAAGAACACAAAAACCTTAATGGTATTATCCATACTGCGGGAGTAGTATCAGACAATTTTATATTGAAAAAAACTACTGAAGAGTTTACTAATGTATTAACTCCTAAAGTACTAGGGACATATAACTTGGATGAAGCAAGTAAAGATATGGATCTTGATTTCTTTGTTTTGTTTTCATCTATTTCATCCGTTACAGGTAATATTGGTCAATCGGATTATACAGTGGCCAATGGGTTTATGGATCAGTTCGCTCTTTACCGTAATCGTTTAGGACAAGAGAAACGACGATATGGTAAAACAATAGCTGTTAACTGGCCTTTATGGGCTGAAGGAGGAATGAAAATTGATTCAGCTAAGCTGAAATTATTACAAGAAAACACTGGTATGAAACCAATGCATACCAAGAATGGAATGCATGGATTTTATAGTAGTTTGGAATTACCACAAAATCAATTACTAATTGTAGAGGGAGATTTGGTAAAACTACGTAAATCTTTATTGATAAAAAATATTGAAAATACCATAGCTCCTATTGATGTTACACCAAAAATAGAAGCTCCTGAAATAAAAGTGAATGGTAGTAACTTAGTAGAGAAAACGCAGGAATATATTAAAAAGCAGTTGTCGGAGCTGTTTAAGCTTCCTTCTCATAAAATAGATCCACGAGCTCCTTTTGAAAAATATGGTATTGATTCGATTCTGGCAATGGAACTCACCAATAAGTTAGAAATAACTTTTGGATCATTACCCAAAACTTTATTTTTTGAATATCAAACGATTAAAGAACTTACAGGCTATTTTGTAAAATCGCACTCGACAAAATTAACACAGCTTTTTGGAGCCGAGAACTCAAAAAATGGCCAGAAAAAAAGTAATCAATCGACAAAAGTATATGAAAACGACATTTCGGTTAAACCAATTCGTTCCAAAATGATAGAGCGTAAGCGATTCGCAAAAACTTTGTCAAATGATAATAACAAAATCGAAAACGATCCTATTGCTATTATAGGTCTAAGTGGACGTTATCCTGAAGCTGAGGATATTGCTGCATATTGGGATATATTAAGAAACGGCAAGGACTGTATTACAGAAGTACCAAAAGATCGCTGGGATTGGAGAGAATTTTATAATGAAGATCGTAGTAAAGGTGGATATCATTATAGTAAATGGGGAGGGTTTATTGAAGGAGTTGATGAATTTGATCCTTTATTTTTTAATATATCTCCATTGGAAGCAGAGATTTTGGATCCACAGGAACGATTATTTCTACAACACGCTTGGATGGCTATGGAAGATGCAGGATATACAAGGGCTACTCTGCAAATTCCTGATAAATTTGGACAAGCAGGTCAAATAGGAGTATATGCTGGAGTGATGTATAGTGAATATCAATTGTATGGTATTGAAGCAAGTAACAATGGTCAACGTATCGGAGTCCCTGGGAGTTATGCAAGTATTGCTAATCGGGTTTCTTATGCATTGAACCTGCACGGACCAAGTATGACAGTTGATTCTATGTGTTCATCTTCTCTTACTGCAATTCATCTCGCTTGTCAGGACTTAAAATTGGGAAGAACCAGTATGGGGATAGCTGGAGGAGTTAATATAAGTATTCATCCTAACAAATACCTGGTAATCAGCTCTGGACAATATATATCTAGTGATGGTCATTGTCAAAGTTTTGGTGAAGGAGGCGAAGGCTATATTCCGGGAGAAGGCGTAGGAGTAGTAATACTAAAAAGACTATCTGATGCAGAAAGGGATGGAGATCATATCTACGGAATTATCACAGGAAGTGCTCTTAACCATGGAGGAAAAACGAATGGATATAGTGTTCCTAATCCCAAAGCACAATCCGATGTTATTGCTAACGTACTAAAAGAAACAAATACGCACCCAAAACAGGTAAGCTATATAGAAGCACACGGTACAGGAACCAAATTAGGAGACCCTATTGAAATTGCAGCTTTAAGCAAGGCATTTCAGGAAAAAACATCAGAAACCGGTTTTTGTTTAATTGGATCTGCTAAGTCTAACATAGGACATTGCGAATCAGCAGCAGGTATTGCAGGGTTAACCAAAGTTTTATTACAGTTAAAACACAAAAAAATAGTCCCATCGTTACATTCTAAAAAATTAAACCCGAATATAGATTTCCAACATACACCATTTATAGTTAATCAAACATTAAAAGATTGGGAACAACCTATAATTGATAATAAACAACAGCCCAGATTAGCAGGTATTTCATCTTTTGGTGCTGGAGGAGCGAATGCACATATGCTTATTCAGGAGTATGTGCCAGTAGGTTCTTCAGTAACTCCTGAAGTTGACTTAAAAGCTATTATTCCTTTGTCCGCAAGGACGAAAGATCAGCTCAAACAAAAAGCTCTTGATCTGGTTAAGTTTCTTGAGGATGTAAATGAAGAAGAAAAGAAGGAAAATAAACCTGTCGAACTTACCCAAATAGCATATACCTTACAAGTAGGAAGAGAAAATATGGGTATGCGATTAGGTTTTATGGTAAGTTCTATTGAAGAACTCCTTGAAAAACTACAAGCCTATATTGAAGGAAAAGAAGATATAGAAAATTGTTATCATAATGCAGAGGATAAAGATACTTTATCTCTGTTTAGTGCAGATGAAGATTTTGAACATACTGTTGATAAATGGATCATCCAAAAAAAGTACGCTAAACTGTTAGATCTCTGGACCAAAGGATGGAATCTGGATTGGAGCAAGTTTTATACTGAAACCAGGCCTAACAAAATAAGCTTACCTGTATATCCATTTGCGAAAGACCGATATTGGCTTGATTATAAAAAGGATGGAAAAAGTACATTGAAAAATAGCAGTACATCTGTTCTTCATCCTTTATTACATAGTAATACATCGGACCTAAGTAGGCAGCGTTATAGTTCAACTTTTAGTGGCGAAGAGTTTTTTCTGGCAGATCATCGGATAAAGATCAATAAAGATTTAACGAATAAAGTTCTGCCGGCGGTAGCATATCTGGAGATGGTTCGGGCTGCTGTAGAAAAAGCAGTTCCTTTTAAGGCTGAAACAGGTATTTGGGAATTTCGGAATACTGCCTGGACTCAGGCTCTTATTGTAACTGAAGATAGACAAGTAGATGTCGAGCTCGTAGTTAAAGGTGATAATCAGGTACAATACGAAGTTTATAGTATTGATAATGAACAAGAAATAAATCATTGTCTGGGAATAGCTAGCTACATTGAGTATCCTTTGCCTCAGAAAATAGATATAAAACAACTCAAAGAACAAATGGGCAAAGACAATTTGGAGGCAGAAAATCTGTACGCCAAATTAACAAGTATGGGATTTGTCTATGGCCAATCTTATAAAGGGGTTACAAAAATACATAGAGGAGAAAGACAACTCTTGGCACAATTACAGTTTCCTTCTGTTTTAAAGGAAGATAAAAATGATTACTTGCTACATCCAAGTATATTGGATAGTGCTTTACAAGCTGCGATAGGTCTGATCGATGATCTGGATAACCTTGCATTACAACCTTCTATCCCGTTTTCTCTCGATTCAATACGTATCATTACTGGGAGTACGGAAGAAATGTTTGCTTGGATTCGCTACTCCAAAGGAATTGAACCAGATAGTCCTATTACCAAGCTGGATATTGATTGGTACGATCAGGAAGGCAATGTGTGTATAGAAATGAGAGGATTGTCTTCCAGGCAATTGTCGGTTAACACTATTGAAAAAACTAATAAAGATGTAAAAACGTTATTAGCCGAACCTACATGGGAAGCATATGAAAAAACACGAATATCGGATACAAATCAAGTTGAGGAGGTTATACAAAAACACATCATTTTATGTGAAATACCAGGAGTAGAAGTTGATCAGGTTGAAACGGTATTAGCAAATACCCATTGTAAAAAGTTGAAAACTTCGCAAAAAAATGTAGCAGAGCGTTATAATGAATTTGCATTACAATGTTTTGAGTTTGTAAAAGATGTAATAAAAGAAAATTCAGGAGAAAAGAAACTTATCCAAATTGTCATAACCAATGATGAAGAACATAAGTTGTTTTCAGGATTGCAAGGTATACTTAAGACAGCAACTCAGGAAAATCCTATGATACTTGGGCAAATTGTTCTTACCAAACCAGGTATACAAACAGAAGAGTTGATTGATCAATTACAAAAAGCAGCAACTATACCGGAAGAATCTTGTATCAGATATGAAAACAATATCCCATTTACTTTACAATGGAAGGAAATAGAAAGTACCAGAGATATTTCTACACCAGTATTTAAAGATCAAGGTGTTTATTTAATTACAGGAGGACTGGGTGCCTTAGGAAGAATATTTGCTGAGGAAATTTTAGAAGAAACTAAAGGAGTTAAGATAATTGTTACAGGTCGCTCAGAACTTACTAAAGAAAAACAAGAAATAATTAATAAACTATCTGATGGAACAGATCAGGTAATTTATAAAAAACTGGACGTAAGTAATTCGGATGAAGTCAAAGCATTATTAAATACTATCATAAAAGAGAATAAACAGCTTAATGGTATTATTCATAGTGCCGGGATGATAGCTGATAATTATATCCTTAAGAAAACTAAAGCAGAATTTAATAAAGTACTAATCCCAAAAGTTACAGGAACTTATAACTTAGATCAGGCAAGTAAGGACATAAAACTTGATTTTATGGTTTTATTTTCTTCATTATCTGCCGCAATGGGCAATTTGGGACAAGCAGATTATGCTACTGCAAATGCCTTTATGGATCAATACGCAGATTACAGAAATCATTTGGTTGATCAAAATCTCAGACGTGGTTTTACGTTGTCTATCAATTGGCCATTATGGCAAGAAGGGCATCTCACCATCGATCAGGATAATATTGATATGTTGCAACAACTAACAGGAATAGTACCGATGCAAACCAAATCTGGTATTGATGCCTTTTATAGAAGTATGACCTTAAAAAGCAGTCAGGTTCTAGTGGTGGAAGGTGAGATCAATAAGATGCGTACTATTGTATTGGATGGAGTTAAAGAAGCGGAATATGAGTCAAAATTGACCCCAGATGAAATCAACGAAGAAGTAACTACAGCTTTACTGGTAGACCAAAATATTCTTTTAGACAAAACTATAGAATATCTTCGTAAGCAGTTTGCAGGAGTCTTAAAGCTTCCAGTACACAAACTGAATCCCAAAGCTGCTTTAGAAAATTATGGTATTGATTCTATTCTGGCCATGAAATTAACGAGCATGCTGGAAGAAACCTTCGGATCTCTTTCCAAGACTTTGTTTTTTGAATACCAAACGATAAAAAGTTTAGGAGCTTTTTTCGCTAAAACCTATCCAGAAATTATTCAAAAGCAGCTAGGGGCAAAACAAGCTGTCAATTCATCTATAAAATTACCAACTGTTACCTTAAAAAACGATAAACAACAAGTTTCTCCTTTGCGAATAGATAATCGCTTCGTTCCAAAAGAAAAATATAAAGAGAAAGAGGTAGCTATTGTAGGCTTGGGAGGAAAGTACCCACTTTCGGAGAATGTAGAAGCATTTTGGGAAAACCTGAAAAATGGAAAAGATTGTATTACCGAAATACCAAACGAAAGATGGAACTTAGATCAGTTTTTTGATCCTCAACGAAATCAGCCAGGAAAGAGTTATAGTAAGTGGGGAGGGTTTATTTCCGACGTAGATAAATTTGATCCGTTGTTTTTTAATATTTCGCCCAGAGAGGCTGAATTAATGGATCCTCAGGAACGACTTTTTATCGAAACTGCTTGGCAAGCCATAGAAGATGCTGGTTATAGTAAACAAGGAATCTCTTCTCTCGGAAAAGTAGGGGTATATGTCGGAGTAATGTACGGACAATATCAACTTTACGGAGCTGAAGCTATGCTTGCTGGTAATAGTGTGGTTCCCGGATCATCATATGCTTCAATTGCAAATAGAGTTTCTTATTTCTTGGATTTACATGGTCCAAGTATAGCATTGGATACGATGTGTTCTTCATCACTTACGGCTATTCATCAAGCCTGTGAAGAAATTCGAAAAGGAGAAATAGTAGCCGCTATAGCGGGTGGAGTCAATGTATCAATACATCCTCACAAATACCTGATTCTGAGTCAAGGGAATTTTGCAGCCAGTGAAGGGAGATGTCGAAGTTTTGGAGAAGGAGGAGACGGATATGTTGCAGGAGAAGGGGTAGGGGCTGTTTTGCTCAAATCACTTGATAAAGCTATTGAAGATGGGGATCATATATATGGAGTTGTAAAATCCAGTGTTATTAATCATGGAGGAAAAACTAATGGGTATTCGGTACCCAATCCTAATGCACAAGGGGAGTTAATAAAAGAATCACTCAAAAAAGCGAATATAGATCCCGAGACCTTTAGCTATTTAGAAACACACGGGACAGGAACTGCATTAGGAGATCCAATAGAAATTACCGGATTGAAAAAGGCTTTTGGAGAATCTGAAATAAAAGAACAGTCATGCTCAATAGGATCTGTTAAATCAAATATTGGACACCTGGAGTCAGCAGCAGGGATAGCAGCAGTAACAAAAGTATTGTTACAACTGAAACATCAAGAACTAGTACCTTCTTTGCACTCGACTCATCTTAATCCTAATATCGATTTTAATACATCGCCATTTTATGTACAGCAAAAACTGGAACCCTGGGCTAGTCAGGATCAATACCCAAGACGAGCGGGTATTAGTTCCTTTGGAGCAGGAGGAGCAAATGCACATGTGATCATAGAAGAATACATTCCTGTGAATTCTCCATCACTTGAACATCATCAGGAAACTCCGCAGGCGTTTACACTTTCTGCAAAAAATCAAAAAAGGTTATTGGAATATGCAGAAAGAATGGTGGATTTCCTCAAAAAAAATGAAGGCTTATCACTTATAGAAATCATATATACCCTGCAGGTGGGTAGAACCCCAATGAACGAACGCCTCGCTATTATCTGCTCTGGTATTAGTGAATTACTTGAAAAACTGGAGAAATGGGTATATACTCAAAAAAGAAAGAATACAGAGGAACCTGGAAAGATAGAAGAAGATGAATTTGAAGGAGTATACCAGGGTAATATCAAAAATGCGTCTTCTGATACAAGTAGTTTATTAGAGGGGGAAGAAGGAAAAGCATATCTCAAAGTTATAATGGATTCTCATAACCTGGAAAAATTATCCAAACTCTGGATTTCCGGAGCAGAGGTAGATTGGTCTCAGTTATACCAGAATCAATATCCTCAGCGTATTTCACTACCAACATATCCCTTTGCAAGAGAACGTTATTGGATAGATAAACCAGTTGTAACTCCCAATGTTAATCCGTCTATAAAACAAGACAATGATCTGTCAAATATAACAGAGGAGATTAAGTCAAAATTATATTACTCACCGATCTGGGTTGAACGTACCCTTAAAAAGATTGATCCAAAATCTTCAAATGGAAGGGTTGTTATAATTCTAGACACTTCAGAAAAACTGTTTCTAAATTTAAAAGAGCAAGAAAGACATTTAGAAAGGGATAAGTACATTTTGGTGAAACCGGGAGAGGCTTTTGAAGAGATAAAACCGTCTGTTTATACAATTAATCCCCAGGAAGAAGAACACTACCAACAATTGATAGAAATTCTTAGCAGAAAAGATCAAGTGCCTTACCGTATAGTACATCAGGGAGAAGCTCTGGAAGATCAGGAATGTGGAGAAATTGTAACTCCAACACTCAATAATGGCATATATGCACTTTTTAACTTGTGTAAAATATTAATGAAACAAAAAAAGCAGAGTCTATGCCAGGTGATATCTATCTTTTCAAGTATGACCAAAATGTCCAGTCCGTTTAATAAAGCGCTAAGCGGTTTTTTCAAAACATTGACTTTGGAGAATCCATACTACCAGGCAAAAACCATTGAAATTCTCGGAGGAATTGAAAATAATCAACCTTCTGTTGCCAAAAAAATTGAAATTCTTGAGAACGAATTCAATGATGAAAATTGGAACGATAAAGAAATACAATATAGTTTTAAAAAAGAACAGCAAATTTATCATAGATATACAAAAGAATTAAAAGAACTTGAATCAATAAAGAATACTAAAGATCAGTTGCCAATAAAACAAAATGGAGTTTATATTGTATCTGGAGGTTTAGGCGGTTTAGGATTGGTTTTTAGTGAATACTTGGTGAAAAATTATGGATGTAACCTTATTCTTTTTGGTCGATCAACCATAAATGAAGCAAAAGAAGAAAAACTAAACAAACTTAGGGCTTATGGTACCAAAATTCTTTACCTGAAAGCAGATGCTTCTAAAATAGAAGATATGCAAACGGTTGTTGAAACTGCAAAAGCTAAATTTTTGCAAATCAACGGAGTACTGCATAGTGCGGGAGTTAATAAAGACTCATTTATCATTAAAAAAACCAAAGAAGAAATAAATCAGGTATTGGCATCCAAAGTTTATGGAACTATTAATCTGGATATAGCCACAAAGAATGAAGACTTGGATATTTTTATAATGTTCTCATCCATTGCGGGAGTAACAGGTAATATAGGGCAATCGGATTATGCATATGGTAACCATTTCCAGGATTCTTATGCAAAAATAAGAGCAAATCTTGTACAAGAAAACAAACGAAAAGGTAAAACATTGTCCATTAATTGGCCCTACTGGGAAGAAGGAGGTATGCATATTTCTGATGAAGAAGTAGCGCTGATACAAAAGCAGTCAGGTCTATGTCCTATACCATTAACGAGTGGTATTGAATTTATGGAGGAATTCCTTTTATCAGATGTGCTGCAAGGTATACCACTTTATGGGTTCGCGTCCAGGATTAAAAAGTATATGGGACAGGTAACTGAATCTACAGAAGAAAATGAATCTTTTAAAGTCAGTAAAATAGGAGAAGATATCCTTCTGAAAAAAACAGAAACATATTTAAAAGATATTATAGGAACTGAAATCAAATTGGATCCAGAGCGTATAGATTCTTTTGAGAATTTTGAGTCATTTGGTATAGATTCCATTATAATTAGTCAGATAAATACCAGTTTAGAAAAAGACCTAGGAGCTCTATCAAAAACCTTGTTTTATGAATATTCCAATATAGATGAATTGGTTTTATATCTACTTAAGGAAAAACAGGAAACATTAATTAGGTTCCTGAATATAGAATCATATGAAAACCAATTACAAAATACAAATGTAGATCAAGAGAATGTAATTATTAAGGAAGTGTCACTTCAAGAAAATAATGTGGAATTTAACGGTAAAGTAACTCAATCTATTACTAATAAAGAACCTGAGTCTATCGCAATCATTGGGATACATGGACACTATCCTCAGTCAGGAGATTTGAATAAGTACTGGGAAAACCTTAAACAAGGTAAGGATGTAACCGAATTTATTCCAAAAGACAGGTGGAATTATGAAGATTTCTATCATGAAGATCCTGAAAAAGCTACAGAAGGAAAAATTTATGCCAAGTGGGGTGGATTTGTAGCAGATGTGGATAAATTCGATCCTCAGTTTTTCAATATTTCTCAGGAAGAAGCAAAGATAATGGATCCTCAGGAAAGATTATTCCTGCAATCCGTTTGGGCCACAATCGAAGATGCAGGATATACTAGAGAAAGCTTAAAAAGACAACACCCTAAAGACAAAAGTGCTAATGTTGGAGTTTTTGTAGGGGTAACCACAAATACCTATAATTTATTGGCATCAGAAGAATGGAGTAAAGGGAATGCCGTGCCGAGTGCGCATCCGTGGTCAATAGCCAACAGAGTTTCTTACTTATTCGATTTTAATGGGCCGAGTATGCCTGTAGATACCGCATGCTCTTCCTCTTCGGTAGCAATTCATCTTGCTTGTGAGAGTTTAAGAAAAGAAGAATGTAAACTTGCAGTTGCCGGAGGAGTAAACTTATACTTACATCCTTCCAAATACCATTCATTATGTAAAAGTAGAATGATATCTCAGGCAGGAAAATGTCATAGCTATGGAGCTGGAGGAGATGGTTTTATCCCAGGAGAAGGGATAGGATCTATTCTACTTAAACCACTTAGCGAAGCTATCAAAGATGGTGATCATATATACGCAACACTGAAAGGAAGTGCATATGATCATAGTGGGAGATCTAATGGTTATTCTGCTCCTAACCCAAATGCACAAGCTAATCTGATAGAACAAACATTTCAAAAAGCAAGTATAAGTCCCGAAACGATTAGTTATATAGAAGGGCATGGTACGGGAACACAATTAGGAGATAGCCTGGAAATAGTAGCATTAACCAATGCTTTCAAAAAACAGACTAATCAAAAGTTAAATATACCAATTGGATCGGTTAAAGCAAATATTGGACACCCGGAGTCTGCAGCTGGTATAGCTGGAGTAGCAAAAGTTCTACTGCAGATGAAACACAGGCAATTGGTACCCACCATAAATTCTGAAGATATAAATCCTAACATTAATTTCGAAGAAACACCTTTTTACCTGCAACACCAGTTAGCTCCATGGGAACCAGTATCGGATTATCCTAGAAGAGCGTTGATTAACTCGTTTGGAGCAGGAGGAGTAAATGCCTGCCTCCTAATAGAAGAGTATGAAAAGAAAAATGAACAGAAAGAAATCCAGAAGAAAGGGCCACATTTGATTGTTCTTTCGGCCAGGAATCAAGAAGCCTTAAAAAGATATACCAACCAGTTGAATGATTATCTAAAAGAAGAGAATCAACTCAATCTTACGGATCTATCTTTTACTTTACAAGTAGGGCGTGAAGCCATGTCTGAGAGATTAGCAATAATAGTTTCAGATAAGGAAGATCTTAAGGATAAATTAGAAAACTGGAATTGTGAAGAAGAGAATGCTCAATTATATAAAGGAAAAGTAACTATTCGTCAAGGTAGAAAGAACTTTGGTGATAAACAAAAAGCGCATAGAGATTTATTTGAAAAAGGAAGACTTAATCAACTGGCATATTTATGGGTGACAGGAGAAGTGATTGACTGGGGAGATTTGTACAAAAATCATACACCACTTAAAATTTCGCTACCTACTTACCCTTTTGCTAAAGAAAGACATTGGGTATCTGATCGGGTAAGAGAAGATAAAAAAACAGAATCCTCTTTAAAAAAGGAACAGCTACACCCATTGATTTCCTACAATTCATCTACACTAAAGGAAATTCGTTTTAGTTCGTGGTTGTCGGATAAAGAATTTTATGCATTGGATCATCAGGTAAATGGAACTAAGATATTTCCTGGTTCTGGATTTATTGAAATGGCAAATATTGCAGGATCTCTGGCAGGAGAGCAAAAGGTTTGTAAGATAAGAGATATCGTATGGGCTCATCCTTTAAGTTTTGAAAATGGAACACTATGTGTGCAAACATCATTAAAATCAATTGGAGAAGGGACAGAATTTAAAATTACCTCAATTGATTATGAAGGTGAACCATTACTACATTCAGAAGGGAAATTATATTTTCAAAATGGAGGAAGTTTTGTTAATGGAATCGAAAATATACCAATACAAAAACTGAAAGAGCAATGTTCGGTAAATCGAAATACAGAAGATTATTATGCTGTTTTTGATAAAGTAGGTTTTACATATGGAAAAACGTTTAGAACTATCCAAGAATTTTATATAGGTAATTCTTTTGCTATATCAAAATTGAAGCTTTCTAATTGTTTAATTAAAGATGCAGATCACTATGTATTACATCCATCTTTAATTGATGGAGCTTTACAAACTGTCGCAGGGCTAATGGGGCAAAAAGAACCTTCAATTCCACACTTACCTTTTGCTATTGACGAAATTGAAATTTTAAGGCCATTATCTCATATCTGTTACGCATATGTAGAACCATCAGGGGTTGATGAAGAAAGACTTCAAACAGGGATCAAAAAATTTACAATAAAGATGCTTAATGATAAAGGTGATGTGCTGGTTAGGATCAAAGATTTTTATGTAAGAGCGTTAAATACATCAAATGTAAACCAGAATAGAAAAGCAGTAGATCAGCTGGAAGAGATTAATGCATAGAATATCTATAGTCGATAGATAATTTGAATTAAGAAAACGCCGAGTAATACGAAACTCCATTAAACACAAACAATCATTTTAATAACCTTAACAGATATGATATGTTTTTCACATGGTTAAGGGTAACATAAAAATCAGAAATACTGAAGTTGATTGAGGCGATTGTTATATCAGTTTTATAAATAAGCTACTCATTTCAATTAAACAATCGGCATCTATTTTCTAGAAGATTTTCTGATTACATATTTAATTAAAACTTACTTAAATTTTCATTATGAAAGCTATCAAAGAAGGATTAAAGGTACTATCCAAAGGGACTTGTGGTACAGCATTTTGCTCTCTACTCAATACAGAATATGGTGTGCCAAACGAAATAGCAGAAATAGCAGCATCTCCCTTTGCAGGAGGGTTACTAAACAGAGGATATCAATGTGGAATGATAGGAGGTGCAGTTTTGGCGGCAGGGGCAGAATCATATCGTAGAAATGAAGATATTGGAGAGGCTATAGCAATGGCCATTACAGCCACACAGCACTTAATGGAGTCTTTTAAAAAAAGAACAAATACAATCAGTTGCCGGGAAATCACAGATATGGATCTTACAGGTAAATTAGCGCCTCTTAAAGTATTGTTTACAGGAAAAGCATTCGGGTGTATGAAGCTGGCAGGGAGATGGGCTCCTGAGGCAATTAAATCGGCAGATGAGGGTTTGTCAGATGAATCTGTAAATTTCTGTCCAGGATCAGTAAGTTGTGCATCAGAAGTGGTTAGAAAGATGGGAGCTACTGAAGAAGAAATGCTTATGGTTGCAGGATATGCAGGAGGACTTGGGTTAAGTGGTAAAGAATGCGGGGCACTAAGTGCGGCAATTTGGTACAAGATGGTGGACTGGATAAAAAAGAATCCAGGCAAATCTCCTTCATCATTTGATAGTTTGGAAACCAAAAAAATGTTGAGAGCTTTTTATATGCAGACAGATTCAGAAGTGTTGTGTAGTAAAATTACCAAAAAAGAGTTTAAAGACATTGATGATCATTCTGATTATATCAAAAAAGGAGGTTGTCAAAAGATCATTGAAGCGCTAGCTGCTTTATAATTTAAAGACTATTATCATGATAAAACAGTTATTGAGTAAAAACAGAGTCTATTTTGATAATAATGCAACTACTAAGGTCACTCCAAAAGTTAGAAGTGTTATGAATCAAGTATTGAAATCTTATTGGGGTAATCCTTCTTCTGGCTATGCTAAAGGGAAAATGTCTGCACAGATTATTGAAAAAGCCAGAGAACAAGTCGCAACTGCGATAGGAGCACATTCACATGAAGTATATTTTTCCAGTTGTGCCACAGAATCAAATAATGCGTTGTTAAAAACAGTAAGTAATATATTCTATCCAGAAAAAAATAAAATAATTTCTACACCAATAGAACATCCATCTGTGATGAGTACTCTAGAGTATATAAGTAAATTAGGAATTGAAGTACAATATTGTCCAGTAGATAAATCAGGTCGTGTTTTACTTAAAGATCTAGAAGATATGATAGACGACAAAACCTTTTTGGTTTGTTGTATGTTGGCAAATAATGAAATAGGTACTATACAGGATGTAAAAAAAATAACGAAACTGGCCAAGGTTAAAAATGCATTGGTTTTTTCGGATTGTGTGCAAGCTTTAGGGAAAATACCAATAAATGTTAAAGAACTTGGTGTTGATTATGCAACATTTTCTGCTCATAAACTTTATGGACCTAAAGGAGTAGGAGCATGGTATTCCAGAATTAGTAGCCCATTGGAGTCTTATATTCATGGGGGACATCAGGAAGAAGGAATGCGTGCTGGTACCGAGTCAATTCACAACATAGCTGGTTTTGGTGAGGCCTGTAAACAAGTGAAAAAGCTTATTTCTAATACATCAAAAAATACATTTCTTAAAAAACATTTTATTGATGAGTTAAAAGTTATAAAAAGCGATATTATTATTAATTCTCCAATGGATAATTGTTTAACAAATACAATCAATTTAACCTTTCCTGGAATTACAAGTGGTGAATTAATGAGAGCATTAGATTATCAAGGAATAGCTGTTTCAGCTGGTTCAGCCTGTAGTTCTTCTTCAAACAAACCATCTCATGTATTAAAAGCAATAGGATTGACGGATAAGGAAGCTCAGGAATCTATTCGGATTAGTTTTGGTAATGATACAAAGTACAAGCATATCAAATATACATTAAAGGTATTAAAGCAATATTTGGAGGAGAAAAAAAGAGAAGAAACTGGAACAGTAATAAAATTAAAAAGTCAAGAACTTAGATTGTAATATCTAGTTTTATTGATATGAATTTAAAAAGGGGAATTTTATATAGCTATTTTTTCAATGTTAACTAGTATAAAACTAGTTATATACTTAAATTACTAGAGTAAAATGCACAACCCTTTATGTTAGATAATGATTTAATAAAGGATTGATGTTTTTATATATACACTTGATATAACTAGAATTTATAAATTGAATAAATACGATTAACCAAATGCATACAATAGATAAATCTGAAAGTTTTTGGGACAAAAGTGCCAAAGGGTATGATAAAGAGGAAATGAAAGATAGAGAAGGAAGAGTTAAAATCTTGGAAAAAACTAAAAAATACCTCCACAAAGAAGACTGCGTATTAGATTTTGGATGTGCTACAGGATTATTAGCAAACGAAATTGCTCATCATGTTAAAATGGTATATGGGATGGATATATCATCAAAAATGATCAATATAGCAAGGGATAAAGCCAATAAAGAAGGTATACAAAACGTAGAATATACACATACAACGATATTTGATTCAAGATATAAGAAAGAAGGTTTTGATGTTATTTTAGGAATGTATGTGCTTCATTTGGTTGATGATATACCTAATATATTAAAAAGAATACATGAATTGTTAAAACCTGGAGGATTATTTATTTCTGTAACTCCTTGTTTAGGTAAAAGATCTTTGATGGGAATGTCTCTATCTTTAATAAGTAAGATTGGATTAATTCCTAATTTGAGAATTTATAATCTTTCAGAATTAGAAGAATTAATTTTTAATACGGAATTTAAAATTCTGAAAACAGAATGTATACGTCGAAGAGGGCGACAGTATTTAATTATAGCACAAAAAAAGTAAGAAATCTTGTAATAGGAAGGGAATACTAATTAAATAAAAACCAAATAAAACAAGGTTCAAAATGGAAACAACCATGTACAATGAGTATGAGGCATCAAACATTCGCCAACTCAAAAAAAATGAAAAAAGGACTCAAAATAGTAATGGATCAGAGGCAGTATTTGAAGAGCTGGAGCGTGGTGTATATGCTGCATTAGAGACTTATTCCAACGTACATCGTGGAAGTGGGCACAATTCAATGGTATCTTCATATTTATACGAACAAGCTAGAAATATAGCTATAGAATATATGAATTTGAACAAGGATAAGTATATCGTAATCTTTTGTTCTCCAAAACGTACAAAAGATTTGATTTTGGAACTTAAACCTGGAAACTATAAAACTTTAACAAGTATAGATATAGGAATTCCGTTAGGAATAACTGCGTTAGCTATTGATAAAAAAGCATTACCAACAGGAGCTCCTTCAGAGTGTGGTGGAGGTACAGCAAGATTGGTTGCTGCGAGTTGGATTATTTGGAATACTGGACCAGATAAATTTGAACCAGGTACTCCCGCAATTATAAATGTGATTACATTTAGTAAGGCTCTATTATTGATGAAAAAATATGGAAAAAATATCTTTAAGGAATTATCTCCGATAAATATTGAAGTAAATGAATTGCTTTATCAAGATAAGCTTATTGAATATTCTGGGGTGGAACTATTGAAAAAACTTAGGAAAACATTAATAGGTCGTGGATCTATTGTACCTACCTTAGAGGGAGAAAAGCCATTCGTTAATCTCGATAATAGTGCAAGTACTCCTACATTTATACCAATATGGGATACTTTTCGTAAATCCTTGAGATTATCGAAAAAGAGAAGAGAGGAAGTTGTTAGAGAAGTAAGTACTGTATGTAGTGAAATTCTGGGAGCATCTTTAGAAAAATACGATATAATTTTTACCAAAAATACTACTGAATCAATAAACCTTGTCTCTGAAAGTTTAATGACAACATCAAAAAATGATGTAGACCCAGTAGTATTAATTTCCTTACTTGAACATTCATCAAATGATTTGCCATGGCGTATGGTATCAAAAAAGTCGTTAATCAGATTAGATGTAAATAGTGAAGGGTTTGTAGATTTAGCAGAATTAGAAAATAATCTTAAGGAGTATAATCAAGAACAGAAGTATGGAAAGAAACGTATAAAAATTATTGCTATTAGTGGCGCTTCAAATGTTTTGGGAAGTTGTAATGATGTTACAGAAATTTCTAAAATTGCGCATCGGTATGGAGCAAAAATTTTGGTTGATGGAGCCCAAGTAGTAGCTCACCTAAAGGTAGATATGGAAAAAGATGATATAGATTTTATGGCTTTCTCAGCTCATAAGGTTTATGCGCCATTTGGTACTGGAGTATTAGTAGTAAAAAAGGGATTACTTAATTATAATAAGGATAAGATAAAGAGACTTCAATCATCAGGAGAAGAGAATATAGGAGGGATAGCTTCATTAGGTAAGGCTCTGATACTTTTGCAGCGTATAGGAATGGATGTTGTACATGAAGATGAACAGGCTTTGACTAAAAGAGCACTTGAAGGAATGGCTAAAATACCAGGTCTTGATGTTTTTGGAGTAAATGATCCAAAATCTTCTCAATTTGACAATAGGATAGGGGTAATTGTTTTTGAGACAAAAGGAATTTTGCACAATAAATTAGCAGAAGAAATGTTCCATAAAGGAGGTATTGGTGTAAGATATGGTTGTCATTGTTCTCATTTATTAGTTAAAAAAATAACAGGAATTAGCCCAGTACTCGAACAGGTACAACGTGTTGTGTTGACAGTAGCTCCAAAAACTCAATTACCAGGAGTTGTTAGGGTTAGTTTAGGAATAGAAAATACAGAAGAAGATATAGATATTTTACTTGAAGTATTGCATAAATTGATCCAACAAAATAAAGAAAAACTTAGTGGAGCACAAAAGAAAGCAAATGCTAAAGCAGAGGCAGATTTTCAAAAGCAACTTGATGATTTTTCTAAGAAAGCAGCTCAAAGAGTCTACGCATAATAAACAAAAGAACTAATTCAGTTCTAAACCAAATTACTTTTAAAACAATCATTCATATTTATATAGTTTAAAATGGAGTGGATAAGCCTACTACAAATGTTTGCCGTTTTACTCAAGATACCAAAGTAGAAGAATAAGTATAGAATTTTAGTTTTATCCTACTCATAAATATAAATACATTTCCATTTATAAATTGATAATCCTTGTGTTAGAATACATAAGAGATTACCTGTATAAATAGCTCTTAGCTGTTTGACCTTATGAATAGATATATTTCAAATAGATGAGATAGATTTCTTAATTTTTTTGAATAAGAAAATATACCAAATAGTTACTGCATAATTATCTCTTTGAGTTGAGAGGTATATCTATTATTACAATAAGAATGATTTAGTATTGATTTTAAAGTAATCAAAATACAGTAAACCAAGAAAAAATATTTTTTAACCATTTAATATTATAAATATATATGCGAATAGCAGGAATTGAAGCAATGAATGTTTTTGCAGGTACAGCATTTTTAGACGTAGAAAAACTTGCCAAACATCGTAAACTTGATACATCTAGATTTAAGAATCTCTTAATGAAAGAAAAAACCGTAGCATTACCTTATGAAGATCCAGTTACATTTGGTGTAAATGCAGCCAAACCTATTATAGATTCACTTAGTTCAGAAGAAAAAGATCGTATCGAATTGGTAATTTCATGTACAGAATCATCTTTTGATTTTGGAAAATCCATGAGCACATATTTTCATGAGATATTAGGATTAAATCGTAATTGTCGCTTGTTTGAATTAAAAAATGCCTGCTATTCTGGAGTAGCAGGATTTCAAATGGCCATTAATTTTATTTTGTCTCAAACCTCTCCCGGAGCAAAGGCTCTTGTAATCGCTACAGATGTATCCCGTTTTATGATAGAAGAAGGAGGAGATGCTCTTACAATGGAATGGTCCTTTGCCGAACCAAGCGGAGGGGCAGGTGCAGTTGCAATGTTAGTAAGTGAAAAACCATATGTTTTCCAGGTAGATATTGGAGCAAATGGCTATTATGGATATCAGGTAATGGATACTTGCAGACCTACTACAGATGGAGAAGCTGGAGATTCAGACTTATCACTACTTTCTTATCTGGATTGTTGTGAAAATGCATTTTACGAATATAAAAAACGTGTGCCAGAGGCGGATTATGCCAAGACTTTTAGTTATTTGGCTTTTCATACTCCTTTTGGAGGTATGGTAAAAGGAGCCCATCGTAATTTAATGAGAAAGACAGTTAAAGCCAAAACTCAGGACATTGATGTAGATTTTGAAAATCGTGTTGTACCTGGATTGATCTATTGTCAACGCATTGGTAATATTATGGGAGCAACAGCTATGATGTCATTAGCAAGTACAATCGAGAATGGTTCTTTTAATGAACCTCAAAGAATTGGTTGTTTTTCTTATGGGTCAGGTTGTTGTTCCGAGTTTTTTAGCGGTATTGTAAACAAAGAAAGCCAAAAGAGTATTCAAAAATTTGGTATCAAAGAACAATTTGATAAACGATATGAATTACAAATGGATGAGTATGAAAATCTATTGGTAGGCAGTAATGCAGTAAAATTTGGAACACGTAATGTAACGTTGGATACTGGTTTTATTCCGCAAGCAAGAAAAGCATTAAAGAAAGAGACACTGTTTTTAAAGGAAATCAAAGAATTTAAAAGAGAATACGAATGGGTGTCATAATGAATGCAACTGAATACGAAACTATACAGGTTAAATTTGAGGAAGATATTTGTTTTATTAAAATTGATCGCCCAGAAGCTAATAATGCCATTAACCAGGATATGATCAGGGAATTTACAGCAGTACTTGATCAATGCAAAGATAAAGTTAAGATTGTTGTCATAGAAGGTTCTAAAGAAGTATTTTGTTTTGGGGCAGATTTTAAAGGGATTCAACAAAGCCTGGACGACGGAAAACTTCATGAGGAACAAAATCCAGAACCTATGTATGATTTATGGAATAAACTAACTTCAGGTCCGTACATCAC
Organism: Aquimarina rhabdastrellae; assembly: GCA_947387485.1. GTDB lineage: Bacteria > Bacteroidota > Bacteroidia > Flavobacteriales > Flavobacteriaceae > Aquimarina. Next base: position 117,215 of record CANDNT010000011.1, on the reverse strand, counting down.
CATAGCACATGTAAGAGGGAAAGCTAATGCAGGCGGAATTGGTTTTGTTGCAGCATGCGATATTGTATTGTGTAATGATACAGCAGTATTCAGTTTGTCAGAACTTTTGTTTGGATTGATGCCAGCTTGTGTATTACCTTTTTTAATTCGTAGAGTTGGCTTTTCCAAAGCTCATTATTTAACATTAATGACCCAACCTATAACAGCTAAGCAAGCACAGGATTGGGGGTTAGTGGATGTTTATGCAGAAAATAGTGAAAACTTACTTAGAAAACACTTATTGAGACTTCGATTACTATCGAAAAAAGGAGTAACTCGATATAAAAATTATATAACTCAACTTAGTGATTTTACAGAGGTTGCTAAACCAAATGCCTTGGCTGCAAATTTAGAAGTGTTTTCTGACCAGGAAAATTTGGACAAAATAGCAAGATTTGTAAAAACTGGACAATTTCCCTGGGAGAGCTAATAATACCCGTTCTGATATGAATTTTCTGAAAAAAAGGTTTTTAAAATGTTTAGATAAAAAATGTAATCAGATATAAATGCTTTTGTTTTTTTATTTAGAGTTTACCTCTGTAGTTTTTTGTAAAAGTATATTCAAATCAGAATGGGATTATACCTCATAAATTATTAGATACTGTTAATTCCAGTTCTTATAAACAGAAACCAATAAAACTAAAAAGAGTTTTTGATAGCCTCAAAAAGGTAATTTTTATGAAACTTACACCTTTTATTATTCTTTGCTGGCAAAATACAATGAAGAGCAATTTGAATTCTTACGCTAATAGAACAGTTAGAATAATAATTTCATTATTCAGTGTTTCATATCTGTCTGCCCAGATTCCTGTAGAAAATGATAGTATAATAGAGTTTGAAGATTTTGATACAATCGACATGGAACTTAAAGTAGATGAAGAAGAAAAAGAAAAATCGTTCTGGATTTCTGATATATGGAATGCTACAAGATTAGGAGTACAATATGGATTTACATATAAGGTTGAAAAACCAGATAGGGTAATGAATAATCGGTTATCTTTTAGGTTAGAGTACGCTGACACTTTTTTGGATTATTTTTCGGTACATGTGGATACTAAGGTTTTTACTTTTTTAAAGGAAGATCATAGATTCAAAAATGAAGATGATATAGTAACCTTTGAAGGAAGAACCCGAGAAGCATATCTACAAAGTAGTTTTAATAAAACAAGTATTAAGGCTGGAATTCAGATACTAGTATGGGGGGAATCTGATTATGCTATTGTTACTAATGAAATTGGTCGTTTGGACTATAGGGAACCACTGAGTCTTAATATAGATGATTTAAGAATAGGACAACCTATGTTAACTGTGGATCAATATTCGTCATTTGGATATTGGAGTGCGTTTTTTTCACCTTATCCTCAGTTTAACGAACAACCTAGAAGAGATACTGGATATTATTTTGATCCTTTTGAGGGAAAAGTAGAATATCAAAAAGATGAGCAAGATGTAAATTTACTTGAATATGGTCTACGGTGGAGAAAAACCTTTGGAAAAAGCGATATTAGTATTATGGCCGCCAATTTGATAGATAATCAATATGCTTTACGCATGGTTACGCCAACTCTTATTACTCAACAAAAAGAACGATTTTTCATGGCAGGAATTACTTTTAATCGAGCAATTAATAATGTATTAATTAGAGGTGAATTAGCAATTAAATCTAAAAAAGCATATAATGATGCATCTTTTCAGATTATTAAAAAAAATGCTATTGATGCTTCGCTTGGAGTTGATTATTCTCCTAGCAGTACTTTTACATTAAGTTTGGAAACTGTGAATTATCATGTTATGGATTGGTCTGATAAAATTCAGGGAATTCCAAGAAATAACTACACAGTATTATTGGCTTTAAGTAAACAATTGATGAAAGATGATTTGTCTTTAAGTTGGGCTTCTATGTATAATGGGCCATATACTAATTTCTTTAACATATTATCAGCTTCCTATGATTGGAACGATCATATTACTTTGAATTTTGATAGTCTTATTCCTATTGTAGATGATGTAAGAAGTGGACTTTACCCTTATCGAGATCAAAAACAAATAGCTTTTAGGATTTTATATCAGTTTTAAAACTTATTAAAAAAGTAAGTTAAGCTTATAACTTACACATTATTTGGTGATAAGAGACTGTAATTAATTATAGAAATTCAAGAACCAAACAAAAAAACAAATGAATAAACAAATTATATGTATGTTCTCTGGTCAGGGATCACAATACTATGAGATGGGTAAAGAACTCTATGAGAATAATGAGAAATTTAGAAATTGGATGGATCATTGTAGTGAAATCGCTTATCCATTAATTGGTATTTCATTAATTGATGTTTTATATCGAGGAAAGAAAAAAAGTGAGGCTTTTGATAATATTGTTTATACTAATCCAGCTTTACTGAGTATTCAATATAGTATGTTCAAGTTACTGAAAGAGATGAATATTCATCCAGATTTTCTTTTGGGATATAGCATGGGAGAACTTCATGCAGCTGTAGTTTCAGAAGGGATTTCACTTGAAGATGGCATCAAGATATCTGTTGAAATAGCTAAACTTACTCAAGAACGTACACAACTTATAGGGATGCTAGCAATTGTAGGATCAAAATTAATAATGAGACGTTATTCGGATTTATTTAATAATTGCGACCTTACTGCAGAAAACTTTCAAGATAATTTTGTTGTCAGTGGCTTACCAACTGTGATAGAGAAACTTCATGGAAAATTGAATGAAGAAAATGTTATCTCACAGATATTACCAGTTAAGTATGGATTCCATACAAAACATATAGATTCCATTAAAAATACTTACCAGAAAATTTTTGAAAGTATACAGTTGGAGTCTCCAAAAACCCCTATAATATCTTCATTGAAAAACGGAATAGTGCAGGAATTGAGTGCAGACTATATATGGAAAGCTATTCGTAATCCAGTTAATTTTAAACAAACAATAGAAAGAATTGTTGAGACTGGAGATTATACTTTTATAGATATCGGACCTAGTGGAACGTTATCAACTTTTGTTAAATATATACTTCCTTCAGGTTCTGATTCTATTTCAATGCAGATGATGAATCAATTTGGAAAAGATTTGAATGTGATTCAGAAATTGAGAGTCTGTTTATGTTAATCAATACCTATAAATAACATCTATAAAAATTTAATCTGTAAAAAAAGAAGAAATGGCGCTGTATCCAAGTGGTCAAAGGGAAGGGCTCGCAAAGCCTTTATTTCAGTGGTTCGAATCCACTCGGCGCCTCCAAAAACTTTATAATGATTGTATAGTAAGGTAGTTACTCTGATTTGTATAATAATGGCGCTGTATCCAAGTGGTCAAAGGGAAGGGCCTGCAAAGCCTTTATTTCAGTGGTTCGAATCCACTCGGCGCCTCTATAAATGCCAAAATGTAATAATTAATTTATTAATGAAATTTGAAGAAGCAATAATGAATATCGGATATACCGATGCTTATCACAGTGGTGTAGTGCAAGTTGTTATTCTAAGAATGACTTATATGTCAATAGTAAACTATAGTTATTTAATAGTAGACCATATTAATAATCAGGCAGTGATTGTAGATCCAGCTTGGGATATGAGAAAAGTAGATCAAGCTTTGAAAAAAACAAAAACGATTTTAAGTGGGATTTTACTTACACATTCTCATCCAGATCATGTTCACTTAGCTAGACCTCTTTCAAGAAAATATAATTGTCCAATATGGATGTCTAATGAAGAAATTACTTATTCTGGTTTTTATGACCAACAATTAAAAGGAATTGATAATACACCTTGGTCAGTTGGTCAAATACAAATTGAACCCTTGTTAACTCCAGGACATACACCAGGTGGTATGTGTTATTTAATAGGGAATAGTCTGTTTACAGGAGACACATTATTTGCCGAAGGTTGTGGCTTATGTCCTGATATAAAAGGAGCACATAGTATGTATGATAGTATAGAGTTTCTTAAGAAAAAAATAATGCCAGAAACTCTTATTTTTCCGGGACATAGTTATGGGAAATCTCCTGGTCAAATATTTTCTCAAATATTGAAGAATAATATTTATCTACAATTTAAAAACAAAAATGATTTTACTGCTTATCGATTAAGAAAAGGACAGAATAAACTAAGTTTTTTCGATTTTCAATAGGTTACATCATGAAAAATAAGAACCATACAATATAAAATTTAAATTAAATAAGAAAAATTATGTCAAAAGAACACGTATTAGAAGTAGTGAAAAATGTTATTATAGAAGTACTTCCAGATTTAGATTCGAATCAGATTCAAATAGAAAAAAGTTTGAAAGAATTAGGCGCTAACTCAATTGATAGAATGGAGGTGGTCACCATGTCAATGGAGGAACTAAATATGAAAATACCTTTAATGAGTTTTGCTCACGCAAGTAATATACAGGGGTTAGTAGATGTATTGATTGAAAATTATGTTACGTCTGTTCAAAGTTAATATTAACAGCAATAGGTTCTTCCAAAAACTAATTTAATCACAACGATAAAGAATGTTAATAACAAATAAAGTTGGAATTACAGGCATGGGGATTGTTTCTTCTATTGGTAATGATATTCCATCATTTAGTAACTCCTTAAAAACTGGAAAATCTGGTATAAAGAAAGCTACTATATTAAAAGAACCTAAGATATCCGTTGATCTTTCAGCTAGGATAGAAGATTTTTCTTTTGTTGATTCTATAGATTATGTTCAAGGAATATCAGAAGATAAATATCAACATGCGAAACGATTAGGTAGAAGAGCTCCTTTTGTCATTCAAACGTCTATTGTTTCTGCCTTAGAAGCATGGTTTAATGCCAGGTTACATTATAATAAACCCTTACCAGAAAGAATAGGTGTAATTGTAGCTGGGCAAAACAGTACTCAGAATTATCAATACGATTTGATTTCAAAATTTATGAAGAACCCAGAATATCTTTCTCCAAGATATGCGCTTGAATTTTTGGAAACAAATCAAGTAGGGGTTTTAAGTGAATTATTTGGTATAGAAGGAGAAGGATTTGTTGTAGGAGGCGCATCTGCAACTGGAAATGTAGGTGTTATAAAAGGGTATCAACTTGTTAAGTCAGGTTTGGTTGACGTGTGTTTGGTAGTAGGTGTTGTGGCTGATCTTTCTCCAATGGATATTCAGGGATTTATCAATATTGGAGCTATGGGAGGTAAGAAATTTATTGATCAACCAGAAAGAGCTTGTCGCCCTTTCGATAAGAAGCATGAAGGATTTATTTATGGACAAGCAAGTGCTTGTGTAATTTTAGAATCAGAAACAAGTGCTTCTAAACGAGAGGTTCCGTTTCTGGCAGAAATTAAAGGCTATTCGTTTAATATAGATAGTAATAGTTCTGCTAACCCAAATATAAATGGTGAGGCAAAAGCTATGCTTTCAGCAATGAATCAAGCTAAAATATCATCTTCTGATATCGATTATATTAATACTCATGGCAGTTCTTCTCCTCTAGGTGATAAAACAGAGGTAGAAGCTATTACCAAGATATTTAAAAAGGATATTATGAACTTGCGGTTAAATTCTACCAAAGGATTGACAGGACATTGTTTGTATTCTGCAGGTGTTGTAGAGACAATTGCTACAGTAGAACAGATGAGAAACGGGTTTTTACATCCAAATAAAAACTTGGAAACTCCAATTAGTAATGAATTACAATTTTGTGGAGGAAAATATGTTGATTATCAGATTGATATAGCATTGAGTAATTCTTTTGGATTTGGAGGGATAAATACTTCTATCGTATTAAAAAAGAGATAAAAATAATAAATAACTAATAAAAAAATAATATAAAAATGAAGAAAACATATGTGTTTCCGGGACAAGGGTCTCAAAGAAAAGGAATGGGAAAAGAGCTTTTTGATGAATTTCCTACTTTAATCAAAAAGGTAGATAAGATATTAGGATATTCTATTAAAGAACTTTGTCTTGAAGATCCACATAAACAATTAAATCAAACACAATATACACAACCTGCTTTATACGTTGTGAATGCCTTATCGTATAAAAAGAAAATTAAGGAAGGAGAAAGACAACCAGATTTTTTAGCGGGACATAGTTTAGGAGAATATAATGCATTACATGCAGCAGGAGTATTTGGTTTTGAAAGTGGCCTTAAGCTGGTTAAAAAAAGAGGAGAAATAATGAGCCAGGCTAAAAATGGAGGAATGGCTGCAATTTTAAATTCTTCGGAAGAAAAAATTCAAAAAATATTGAAGGAGGCAGGATTAGATACTATTGATATTGCTAATTTGAATGCTTCCTCTCAGATTGTTATTTCAGGATTGAAAGATGAGATTAATAAAGCACATCCATTTTTTGAAAAGGCAAATATTATGTTTATTCCTTTAAATACTAGTGGTGCATTTCATTCACGTCATATGATAGCAGCAGCTAAAGAATTTGAGGGATTTGTAAAAAAAACAAGGTTTTATAAACCAAAAATTGATGTTATAGCTAATGTCACCGGGAAACCTTATGAACATAAAAATGTAGTTAAACACCTTGTAGATCAACTATCAAATAGTGTAAGATGGTCAGAAAGTATAACATATCTGTTAGATCAGGGAGAGATGAAGATAGAAGAACTTGGAGTAGGGGATGTACTTACCAAATTAACAAGATACATTAAACGGGATTACGAAAGAAATACTAATGTTAAGTCTGAGTCAAAAGTAGAAACAATTCAGGAGAAAGAAACTCAAACAATACCGAAAAGTACAGATGAAGCTATTAAAACGGAGAAAAATGACAAATCTAAGATAAAGACAATAGCAAAAGCGATATTGTTAGACCCTAAAAAACTAGTTGAACAATGGAATAATGAATACCCGATAGGAACAAAAGTAGTTTCAGATTTTTATGAAAATCAGCTGGAAACCAGATCAGAGGCAACAATTCTATTTGGACATCGTGCTGCAGTGTATATGAAAGGATATAATGGATATTTTGATTTGAGAGAAATAAAAGCTATTCAATAATTGTTGAATGGAAAATAAATTAATATTTATTTTTTTGGATGGAATTGGATTAGGAAAAAACGAGAGTTTTAATCCATTTACCCTAGCCAATATGCCAACAATGTTTAATCTGATTGGGGAAAAATTAACCAACACTACAAATATTGTAAAGCAAGATTTTTTGATCAAAGGAATAGATGCTTGTCTTGAGGTAGAAGGAATTCCCCAAAGCGCGACAGGTCAAACATCTTTATTTACAGGGTGTAATGCTCAGGCATTTTTAGGATATCATTTGATGGCATATCCCAATGATCAATTGATTTCAATGATAAATAAAAGGTCAATTTTCAAATATGCTAATGAAAATGGTATTAAAAACGTATTTGCAAATTCTTATACCGATGGTTTTTTTAAATCTTTTGATATAGCCTCAACGAATTATAGTGTAACTACACGTTGTGTATTGGCTGCCAAAAATAGCTTAAATACTCTTAATGATCTAAAAGAAGGAAAAGCAGTACACTGGGATATTACGAATTTTACTTTACAAGATGAATCTGATAACAAAATACCTTTGATAACCCCGTTTAAAGCTGGAGAAAATTTAAGAAATCTTACAAAAAAATATGATTTAGTTGTTTATGAATGTTTTATGCCAGATATGATTGGACATAGTAAAGATATGAATAAAGCACTTATTTTTTTAGAGATGCTGGATGATTTTTTTAAGGGGGTTATCCATAATAAACAAGAAAATATACACGTATTGATTACCAGTGATCATGGAAACATTGAGGATCTGTCTTTTGGAGGTCATAGTACAAATCAGGTACCTTTGATTTTTATGGGTAAAGAAGCACAACATTTTGTAAAAGTTAGGGCAATTGATGAAATATTTGATATTGTATTTTCCAAATTGTTTAATGTAGTACCAGTTCCCAAATTTGAAAAGATATAAAAATGGATTCTGTAGATATTTTTATAACATCGTTCAGAGAACCACTGGAACAAAGTTGTTTCTCTACATATTTATCTTGGTTACCTCCGGATTTAAGAAAAAAGAATTCACAATTTATCCGTTGGCAAGATAAACATGCTCATTTGTTAGGAAAACTGTTGCTAGATAAGGCACTAAGAAGATACCAAATAAAAAATGATATTTGGAGTCTTATCGATTATACACCTTATAAAAGACCTTATTTGAAGATAAAAGAGTATGATTTTAATATATCACATTCGGGAGATTTTGTGATATGTGCAATAGGTAAAAATATGAAACTAGGGATTGATATTGAAAAAAATCAAAAAAGAAACTTTAATAATTTCCGAAATATAATGACTTCGAATCAGTGGGATGAAATTAAAAATTCAAGTTGTTCAATAAAAACGTTCTACAAATATTGGACAATAAAAGAAAGTGTTATTAAGGCTGATGGGCGAGGCTTTTTTGTACCTCTAGATAAGTTGGAAGTGAAAAATAATACTGTATTATTGGATGATAAATTGTGGTTTGTTAATAATATTAAATTTATTGATGGATATAGTTTATCCTTGACTACAAGTGTAATAGCTACATATAAAATTCACGAGGTAAATTTTTACAATCCAGAAATGGTAAGATAATAGAGTTTGCTGTATTCTTCCATCTTCTCTATATAGTTATCGAAAGTAGGTCTTTATTAAGCTTCTTTAGTTAGTATATTACTTCAAAACTAATTCAAACTAAAATATATGATTATGAATAAAACTGAAAATCAAATTTTTGATTTAATCGTTACACATGTAGTCGATATTACTACAAATGTAAATTTCGAAACGATTAAACATTCATCAATGTTGTCTCCTCTTGGAATGGATTCCATCGGACGTGCAGAATTAATAGCGAGAATGAAGGAAGAACTGTCATTAAATGTAGCTGCTGAAGAATTTTATAAAGCTAATAATCTCGGAGAACTTGCTTTTCTGTTTGTTAAAAAACTTAAAGAAAAATAGTTCTTTTATAGTATCAACATCAAATATAAAGATATAAAACTTTTATTTCTAGATAGTTGTGTGTTAAGTTGAAATTACTCTAAAAAAGTTATCTAAAATTGATGCTAATTCATTAATTTTGAACTAAAAGCAAAACTTTATTAATTATCTCTTAATAAAAATAATTTAGTAATTAATTGATATGCTTTTTGAGAAGGGAATAGTCATTTGTACTTGTAGGAATATTAATTTTTTCTATTTATAAAAAAGGTTTTTACCACAAAAAGTGACTTATGTATCAAGGACAACTCAAAATAAGATATGCCGGCTTATTATTCATTGCAGCTATGATTGCAGGGATTTTAAGTGTAGCTCCATCAATTGATTCTACAAAATATTTAACTGAGGCTGCGGCTAATTCAAACAATGTAATAGTAGACGCTTTCTTTCAGTTTATGATGTCACTTGCATATTTAGGTGTTGCTATTTTATTATATCCTATTCTCAAGAAATTTGATGGTAGCTTAGCTATCGGTTTTTTAAGTTTTAGAATAATAGCAGCAACACTTGTTATCTTTGGAACTATACTATTATTATCAATTTTAGCTCTAAGTCATGAATTTGTATATAACTCACCGCAGAGTGCCTTGGATTTAAAAGCTTTAGGGAATGTACTAAAAATAAAGAGAGATTATATAAATCATGTATTCATGGTTTTGGTTTTATGTATAGGCAATCTTATGCTATATGTATTATTGATAAAATCAAATCTAGTACCTATATGGCTCTCTATTTGGGGATTATTAGGTACTTTGTTTTCGGGAATAGCTAGTATCTTGATTCTCTTTCAAAGTATTGACATTATTACACCAGAGTACATAATTTTAAATATACCAACAGCAATACTGGAGTTAGTTCTAGGTATATGGTTAATATTATATGGCTTTAATAGTTCTAAAACAAATGTATCATAAACTAGATAGGAATGGAAATTTTCCTTTTATAGTTTTAAGTTTATGTAATATATAGAGATAAATATACTAGAAATAAAAAAACCGATCATTCTTAGTTAAAAATGAACGGTTTATTTTTGTCGGGGTGGCAGGATTCGAACCTGCGACCTCCTGCTCCCAAAGCAGGCGCGATGACCGGGCTACGCTACACCCCGAGGTGTGAAATAAAAGAGCGGAGAGACCGGGATTCGAACCCGGGCATCCCTAAGGATGACAGCTTAGCAGGCTGCTGCATTACCACTCTGCCACCTCTCCATAATTAATTTCAGAACTTGGCATTGCTCTTATCGTAATGCGGGTGCAAATATAAATAACATGAATATTCTATGCAACGATTATGTGTTTTTTATTTTTAAATAATAACATAATTGAAAATAGGATAAAGGGTGATTAATTATTAAACAAATGAAAGTTTTAATTCAATAATAAATGAATAAGATGTAAAGGTTTGTTAATTAGTCGTTTTATATGAATAAATGTGAATATGATAAAAACTATGTTTGTCATTAAAAAATAGCATTTACATTTTTAAATCACGAGAGTTAGCTAATAAAAAGTAGGACATAAATCGCAATAAAAAAGTGAAATGTTTTCTAAATTATAGAACAGATAGCCTGACAAAGAGATTTTTAATTTGTATTTGGTTCTATAGATCGGAGAAATGAAACTTTTTAAAATATCTAATTGAAGTATTTCATATATCAATAAAAGAATTTAACAATGCTTAATGATAGTTGATAAACTTACAAAGATTCCAAAACGTATAAGATAAGAATGTTTTGAAATATAATAATCAAAATAATATTTAAGATACTCATGAAATATATTATTAAAAAATATGGATTTTGGCTATTTATTTTTCCATTATTACTAGTGTTATTTTCTAATGCAGGAAAATCATATGAAAAACCTATAGATGTATTTATTCAAAAAAAATATCAAACAGAATATATCCGTGAATATATAGAAGCTCAGGAGGTAGTAAAAAAACTGAAGGTGCATGTAGCAGGAGATTATGAGATAGAACAAAAAGTTTTTTTGGCAGAAATACATGCTCATCAAGAAAAAGAAGAAGAGGTTACGTTAGTGTTTCAAAAAGATAATATGTTATCATTTTTTCTTTTTGATGATTATGTCAAAAAAGAAGTAGACAAGAGCAAAACAGTCTATGGAATAACTGCTATAAATTGGTTTCAAAAATACCTGTTGAGTGGGTTTTTAATTATTTTTTTAGGAACCTTATCAAAGCTTTTATATTTCTGGATATATCAAAAAACGAAAAAACATAAAAAGAGCTTTCTTTTGTCATTTATGGTAAGCTTGATATTATTTTATATGTATACTGGCTTGGCACAAATACTAGGTGTTTTACAAATGAAACAGAATTTTGTAGTAGCATCAGGAACAATGTTGTTATTTATTTTGGTCAATTTATGTATAACCAGATTGATGTTTTTTAAAACCAAGAGTAAAGAAAAGCGTTTGCAAAAGATTATGGTTATGATACTTCCAGATATCTTGTTGAGTAATTTGATATTACCATTAGATAATATGACAGTCTTGGCACAATATATTGCAAAAATAGTTCCATCCTCATACATCTCAGAGTTATGGATTACAAGCATGGTAAAATCCGAACAAGTAACGCTAACATGCATGCTTAATTTTATAGTATTAGTAGCGATATATGCAATGTTAATTGCAAGTGCAATATCAATAAGAAATCTTAAAGCAAAAACACGAAAAATATCGTATTCAAAAACATAAAGTGTTTAAAATAGAGCAAAAATATCTCGTTTTATATAGAGAAGAAATTATACTTAAAGCGAAAGTTATAGTGCTTCAAGCTGATTTTAAAAGTTGCGAAATAGTAAAAGAAACATATTTAACATCGTCAGAATTATTACAGTACGACACGTATAAAATTAAAAATAAGCAACACCAATTTCTTTTAGGTAGAATTCTTCAAAAATTGCTGTACAGACCCTATGTCAGATAGATTACAAGGCTGTAGAAGTAAAATCAGGAGTTTTTGGACAGCCTTTGTTACAATTAAATAGTTACGAACAGATTCAACTTAGTATAAGTCATAAAAATGATTGTGCAGCAGTAGTAGTTTGTGAAGTAGGACATCCTATGGCTATTGATATCGAAATTAATGGAGATAAATTAAATTATGAAGTCGTAGCTAAACAATGTACACTTAGAGAATTAAGTTTAACACAATCTATACCTGAAAATATTCGATACGGATTATTATGGACAGCCAAAGAAGCAATTTCCAAAGTTCTAAAAACAGGATTGATGACCTCTTTTCAATTATTTGAAATCACCAAAGTATAGTATAATAAAAATAAGATTTTCCAGTATCACTTTTTAATGAATAATTTTTCTCAGTATCAAATCATAAGTGAGATTAAAGAAAATTATATCATAAGTATAGCATTACCCAAACGAAGTAATTGGGTTTTAAAAGATGAATCAAATATTCTAGAATCAAAATAAAATTTCAAAACTAAATTAACGTAAACATGAAAAAGTTATTACTAATATTGCTTATAAGTATCATAGCAATGGGGTGTGAGGAAGATAATGTATTAAATGAAGAATTAGAACACAAACAGCTTGAATTAACAAGGACAACAAAACAACAAAATAGACAGCAATTCTATTTGGATTTAGCTTATCACCACGCTCCAATTCATTATCAAGATGTAGACAAAACAGGTTCGCATGGATTAAGTGGAAAAGCAGATTATATCACAAGATATGATTTTGATGGTGACTTAAATGCGACCAATAATTGGGATAATATTAAAACAAAAGCCGCAGAAGCTGTGAGTTATTATTCTGTAGTAGAAACAACAACACACTATTTCATCATTTACGCATTTTTTCACCCTAGAGATTGGACAGATATTTTCTTTTTATATCGATTAGATGAACATGAAAATGATTTAGAAGGCGTGTTAACAATTGTAAAAAAAGACAACTCGACATATGGAGAAGCGTTAGGAATAGTAACTGTTTTTCACAGTGATTTTTTCTCATTTAAAGCACCAAATTCTGGATTAAGAGATGGTAATGAGGATATAGATGGAACATTATCATTAAAACAATATGATGGTGTACAGCGTTTTGAGACAGCAGCAGAAGCCAAAGGCCATGGAATAAAAGCATATTCAAAGTTAAAACCAAGAGGTAGCGATTATGTAATTTATTACCCTAGTAAAACAACAAGCGAAGTGCCTAACGATGTATACGATCGATTTGTACAGTATCAATTGGTTGATATATACAAGTCTGAAGGAATGTGGGAGGAACGTTGCAATAGTAGATTATTTAATAATTGCAACTCATTTAGAAAATCATATGGTTCAGGAACAGCAAATGCACCATGGAATTGGGATGATAAAAATGATGGTGGAGGAACAGGATTATTAGCCGGTGGTTTAGCAAAATATCCTGCTCACCTTGTGGATGTTTATTTTAATGGTTTGGGTAATTTTAGTAAAACTTATACATATAATCCATATTTAGGTATAGAATAAAGAATTATTTTATAAAATTTTGAGCCCTTGTAAATCTATAGTTTACAGGGGCTTTTGTTTATTTTGGGCTAAAATATTTTTGTTTTTTTTATGATGGTGTTAAACTTTTTAACATTTTTGAAGTCTAAAGCTATATAACTCCTAAATTCTTTTATATGAAAAGATTTGCTTTAGCCTTAATAACAATTATATTACTCTCATGCTCAGACAACGAAACAACCGATTATATTCCTATAGATGAAACTAATGAAGAGATTAATAGTGATCAAAACATTATAGACGAAGTATTAAATATTGATTTGAGTGAGTTATTAAATTATGAAAATCAAACTGTACCTGGATATATAACCAAAGATAATACTACAAATAATATTATTACAGATGAAGCAGCAACATTAGGAAGAGTCCTTTTTTATGATAAAAACCTATCGACAAATAATACAATCTCTTGTGCAAGTTGCCATCAACAAACAAATGCTTTTGGAGATATAGCACAAGCAAGTACAGGTGTTAATGGACAGACAGGAAGACATTCTATGCGTTTAATTAATACGCGATTTGCAGAAGAAACTAGATTCTTTTGGGACGAAAGAGCTACTACACTAGAAGAACAAACAACCATGCCAATTCAAGATCATGCAGAGATGGGCTTTAGTGGTACAGATGGCGCTCCAGATTTAACTGATATGATTATAAAATTAGGAGAGCTTCCTTATTATGAAGTATTATTTAGAAGTGCTTTTGGAGATGAAGAGATTACAGAAACTAGAATTCAAAATGCTTTAGCACAATTTATAAGAAGTATTCAGTCCTTTGATTCCAAATATGATATAGGACGAAGTCAAGTAAATAACCATAGACAGGATTTCCCCAATTTTACTGCCGATGAAAATGCTGGAAAATTATTGTTTAGCACAAATTTTGAATTTGAAACTACAACAATTAATGGAGTTACTGTATCGAGAAGAACAAGTGGAGGAGTAAATTGTATGGTATGTCATCGTGCTCCAGAATTTGATATAGATCCAGATTCACGTAATAACGGAATGGTAGAAACATTAACAGGAATAGGAATAGATATAGACGTTACACGTTCGCCTAGTTTAAGAGATATCATGAAAATTGATGGTACATTAAACGGTGGATTGTTTCATAACGGAATGGAAACAGGAGGAGATTTAAGTGCTACCTTAGAACATTACAATAGTATTTCTAGAGTAACAGGAAACACTAATCTAGATAGAAGATTAACACCAGGAGGGAATCCTCAATTTCTGGATATGACGACTCAAGAAATGGAACAACTTACCGCTTTTTTAAGAACGCTATCAGGAACAGATGTATATATAAACGAAAAGTGGTCTGATCCTTTTAAATAAAATAAATATTTGGGGGAATGCTTTTTGGGGAAAGCAAAAAAGACTCTTGGCAATAGTAGTTAAGAGTCTTTTTAATCTTTAAATACTTGATAATATGAGATAAATAGTATATTTAGCTGCATATAAAATTCAAAAAATGAACATTAAACTATTTTTCCATTATATCAGTTATTTACAATATCCATTAATGATAGTTGCTTTATACTTTGCATTTAAACCTCATTTTGAGGGAATTGAAGGAGACAAAGAAAGTATTGATATGGTTTTTAAGAGTTTAAATAATATGTTGATATTTATGGGGTTAGCTATAAGCTTTTCTACTCTTCAGGATACGACAAAAACACAGAACAAGCTTTCTAGAAAAATATGGGAGAGTCCTACAAAAGGAAAATTATTCTTAATTTTTATGTCAATAATGACAGCTGTATTTATTATTTATGGAATGATAGGTTATCTAGGAGAGACAAATGCTAAACTTCAAGAATTATCTATAGGTATAATTGTATTAGGTATTGGATTTATAGGAATGTTAAAAACAGCAATAGAAATGTTTGAATATCATAGAAAAGATAAACACACTACTATTGCTGAATAATATATTGATTTAAGACTTTTTAACCTTTGCAACTTCTGCTGGCGTGACTATGTTTTTTTGAGTATTACCCCAGTTATTCATGATGTAGTTCATAACATCGGCAATCTCTTCGTCTTCTAACCCCATAGGAGTCATGATATTGTTATATGTTTTTCCGTTTACAGTAATTTCTCCTTTAAGACCGTATTTAATAGCCTGTATGCTCGCTTTTCTTTTGTTTTTTATCCAATCAGATTTAGCTAGTGGAGGAAAAGAATTAGGAACACCTTCACCTTCGGCCATATGGCATTGCATACAAAAATCGGCATAGACTTCGGCACCACGTGCAACACTCTCTTTTAATACATCTTGTGTATCTATTATGGTATATGTTTGTGTTGTAGTTGGAGTAGTGATATTCCAATAAGCAAAGCCAAAAAATGTAGAAAAAATAAATAGAATAAATTTCATAAATGTTGTTGTTAAATAAAAATACCTAGATTATGAAAAAAATTAATTAGGAATGATTTTTACAATACCTTTACCTTCAACAGCTACATATAAATAACCATCAGGACCCTGAGCAACATTACGCACACGACCAATATCTTCTAATAACTTTTGACGCTTTACTACAGTATTGTTTTTTAAGGTTAGTAGTTCTAAGTACTGAAATTTAAGAGAACCTACCACTAAGCTATTTTCCCACTGAGGGTAACGATCACTAGAGATAAAAGCCATTCCGCTAGGAGCTATAGATGGAACCCAATAATATAGCGGTTGTTGCATACCAAGTTTTTTGGTTTCATCAGTGATTTTGGTACCACTATAGTTTATACCATACGTTATAACAGGCCAACCATAGTTATTTCCTTTCTGGATAATATTGATTTCGTCACCACCACGAGGACCATGTTCATGAACCCATATCGTACCATCTTTTGGATTTTTTGCCATTCCTTGAGGGTTGCGATGTCCAAAAGAAAAAACAGCCTTTTTTGCATTAAGAGTAGCAACAAAAGGATTGTCTTTAGGAATACGTCCGTCATCATGTAAACGATAGATTTTTCCACCATCACGAGTAACATCTTGTGGATTAACATCACGAGCACCACGATCTCCAATAGAAAAATAAAGATACCCTTGATTGTCAAACTCGATACGAGAACCAAAATGATGTCCTTTGGTCGTATTAGGACTTCCTTTATATAAAGTTTCTATATTAACAAGTGCATTATCTTTCAGTTGAGCTCTAATCAAAGCAGTATTTCCACCTTTTTCAGTACCTTCTTTAGAGGAATACGTAAGATATAACCATCCATTCTTTTTATAATCTGGATGTATTTCTATATCAAGTAAACCACCTTGATTACGTAAATATACTTCAGGTACATTACTGATTTCGATCTTTTTTCCATTTTTAAAATGAATCAAAGAACCACTTTTTTCAGTAATAAGCATACTACCATCAGGTAGCCAAGTCATTCCCCACGGTATAGATAAGTCTGATACTACTAATGCTGTAGTATAATTTTTTGGATCATTTTCAACAGGAATATCATTAGCTTTAGGTTGCTGAGCACATGAACTCAACCCTATGATAGACAAGAAAACAAGAGAGAAAATAGATTTCATAATCAAATAATTTATTTACGTATTTCCTTTTCGAAAGAAAAATACAAAGAATCTATAGATTAAAAATTATAATTTATGTTAATACCTCCATAAACATGAATAGGTAATCCAGGATAAAAATAGCGTGGAGCATTACCGCCAAAACCTCTAGCATTAATTTGAATTTGAGAGGCATAACGTTTATCTAGAATATTATTTACACCAAAGAAAGCATTCAGATTAAAATGTTTAAATAAGATATGTCGATAACCTATTTTGGCATTTAATAATTCATAAACATCACTATACAATGAATTTTGATCGTTAACCGGAATTTGACCTACTTGTCTAAAGTTGGCGTTTGCATAGTAATTCTTGTATTGTAGAGATGCTCCAAAATTACGTACCCAATCAGGAACACCTGTAAGATCATTACCAGAAAAATCCTCATCATCATCAATAAATTCGTCAAAACGATAATTATAAATAGCCGTATTCATATTTGCTGTTAGTGTTATGTCATCTGTTTGAATGAGTAGGTAATTAAGATCTAATTCAATACCATCATGAATAGTTTTTCCAGCATTAATAGCAAAGAAGTTATCGTCTGGAGTACGGCGAGTTACTAATAAATCATTTACCCACATACGATAAATAGCAAAACTACCTTGAACTTGTTTATTTAGAGCATTAAAACGGCTACCAAATTCAAGATTCCATCCAGTTTCAGGGGCTAAATCCGGATTAAAAAGACCATCAGGTAATAGTGTTTCACTAGCTGTAGGAGTCGAAAAACCGTGAGCAATTGTTCCATAAAAATTAAATTGGTCATTCAAAATATAGGAAACACCTAGTTTAGGAGAAAGGATAGGATCATAATCAAATGTTGTTTTGGGAGTATTTGCCAGTTGATTTGTAATGGTGTATTGAGTTTGATTAAGATGAGTACCTATAGTAATATACCATTGTGAATGTGGATGGATTTGAGTTTCGGCAAACAAATTATAATAACTACGGGTTTCATCTAGGTCTGATAAGATAGTACCTTGAACACTACCAGTTCCTACAGGAAAATCTTGATATAAGTTTTCAAATGTTTGTCCGTTGTAATGCTCATTAAAGAATTCACCACCAACCGTCCACTTTACCTTTATTTGTTTAAGTTTATGATTACCTAAGATACGTGAACGAATTCCATAAGAAGTAGCTTCTTCTGTAAGAATATTAAAAGGACGAGGCTCGTCATTCTTATGATGTCGACCAAATATACTAGTGTATACCGAGAGTTTATCATTGAATTTATGTTGCCAAGAACTACCTAATAAGAAATTTTGAGCATCTTCAAATCCTTTGGCTCGACCCCAAGTAAAAGCAGCAGATCTAGGATCGTTTTCAAAGTTTTCTTGGCTAAGCGAACTGGGAATAAAAGCTTTAAGATCAATATAACTAGCAAGAAAAGTGAGTTCATCTTTTTCACTTAAGCTAAATGTACCGCTTCCTGTAAAAGTGTTTCGATTGTAGGTATTGTTTTCACGATAACCATCTTGATGCGTATTACTATATAGGAGATTGAAATCGGCATTGTTTTTATGAGTAGCAAAACCTAAACTAGTTTTTTGTAAGCCATAACTACCTATAGTATAAGTAGAAGAAAGTTGAGTATTTTGATATGAAGTTTTTTTGGGCGAAAGCAAAATCGTACCTCCTAAACCAACACCAAAACTACTAGAAGATGGACCTTTATGAATCTGAATTTGCGAAATAGATTCCAATTCTAAATCTTCTATAGCCGAAGCACCATTACCATCGGTTAAAGGAATATCACCAAAATATGCACGTATATTAGCAGTACCAAAAAGATTACGAGCCCCAATACCACGTATACTTATTCGATTCGTATTTAAAGCACCACTTTGCATAAAAACACCTGGAACAGTATTTAAGATAGTAGCATAATCTACACCAGAGTTTTGTTGTAAATCACTTGCAGAAAGTATGTGAATAGCCTTAGCGCTTTGTTTTACTTTTTTAGGAATAGTAGCTTGTTGTATAGCGACTTCTTCTAATTGTTGATATTGTGGTTGTAAACTGATGATAAGATATGGAGAAGTGGTAACTACAAAACTTTTTGGATAATATCCTTTTGCGCTAGCAATAAAAGTAGTTTCAACTTCTATTTTATTTATAGAAAAGTAACCATTAGAAACTGGTATGGTATCTTGAGTAGTAGTATTGACAAGAGTAACATCAATGATGGGAATTTGCGTGATTTGATCGATGAATTTACCATCTATTTGTTGGGCAACAACAAATTGAATAGCTAAAAATGAAAGAATTGTAAAAAGTGTTTTCAAGAGTTTTTTGCCAAATATCGAAAGTTTTTTATGCTTTAACTCTTAAAGAAATATCAAAATAATGTGAATTAATAGATAGGATTGATGAATAATGATAGGGTATGCTAAATATTAAAATGAATAGTATTAATTATTATGGTAAAAACGTATATTTGTAATCTATTAGATTTTGTATCTTATAACAATTCGTCAAATCAATTAACAATAGCAATGAAGAAGCTACTATTAACTATCTTTACGATAGCGATTTCCCTTACAACAAACGCACAAACATTTACAAGTAACGAATTTCCTGTAGGAATGGAACATAATGTTCTTTTTAATGCAAATAATTCATTTAATGTAACACAAACAGGTTCTGCACGATTAGATTTAGGACTATTATTTGATGGTAGATATGTACCGTCATATACCACAACGGCACCAACGCCGTCTGATCCAACAGTAATTTTGATAGAAAATTTACCTTATCAACATACTCAATTAGGAGCATGGGTTGGGTGGACTACTAGATATTGGCAAGCTAGTAGGTTTAAAATTGAAGGATATGATACTTATGAATCAGCTAATACTTGGAGGGTAATTGCTGATTATTCTACACAAGATTATACTAGCAGAAAATTTTTTAAGAAGATTCCTAATCCGGGAGCTTACACAAAATTAAGATATACATTTTACTCGGCAGTTGGAGCAAATGGTAGATTAGGAGTATCTGAATTAGTATTTATTCATCCTGAAGCAGTAAGTCCTTATCAAGGTTTAATCTCTTCTTCATCAGGTAATAGTTTATGGGAGCATAATAGCTCTAAAATATATTATAATAGTGGAAATGTGGGTATAGGTACAAATAATCCTGGTTCTTGGAAATTAGCTGTAAATGGTGAAATTAGAGCAAAAGAAATAAAGGTAGAAACAGGATGGTCCGATTTTGTTTTCTATGATGATTATCAATTACCAACACTAGAAGAAGTTGAAAGATACATAGAAGAAAAAGGGCATTTAAAAGATATTCCTAGTGCCAAAGATGTTGAAGAAAACGGAATATTCTTAGGTAAAATGGATGCCAGGCTTCTTCAAAAAATCGAAGAATTAACATTATATACGATTCAGCAAGAAAAGAAGATAGAAAAGCTAGAAGAAAAAAATAAAGAATTAGAAATACTAAATAAAAAGCTTTCTAGTTTTCAATCACGATTAGAAAAATTAGAATCAAAATAGTTTTGATAAACTAAAAAATAGTGTAGGCGAAATTCGATATATTGAGTTTCGCTTTTATTTTAAAATATTTATCCAATAATTCACAATCAAATCAAACAATGCATATAAAATATGAAAATCTCCAGTCAACTATAAAAAGACAATATAGTTTTAAATACAAACCAGAATTCTCTGAATCATTTAAAATAGAAATAGCAGCTAGCCAGGTTATTCCCTTGGCAAAAAAAGTTTTTGAAGAATTAGAATGGCCAATTGTTTTTATTTCTAAAAATAGTATAGAAGCCAAAAGAAAAGGTGATGTAAATAAGCTAACAGAAAAAATTACAGTTAGACAAAAAGCATCTGGGAGAATAGAAGTTCATAGTAAAACACTTGAAGGTAATTTCTTTGACTTTGGGAAGAACTCTTTAAGAACGGGGTTATTTATTACATTATTTAAGAAACTAGCTGAAGAATATAAAGAAAGTGATGAACTTGGCAAATTAGCAGAAGAGTTGGAGAAAAATCGTAGTTGGTCAGATTATGAGATTCCTTTAGCTTTACCAAGACCAAAAGAATATAAAAAGCCCGATATAACAAAGACAGTTATTGGAGGAGTAATAATTTCAATTGTATTTGGTATACTAATTGGCTATATAACAATGAAGTTCCTGTATATAATTGGAATTTATGAGTTGGGAATAGGTATAGGTATGGGATATCTTTTTGGTCAACTTATAAAGAAAACCAATTATACTAACCTTAAATCAATTAACTATATTCTTGGAGGAATGATATTAGTAATGCTGATGGCTAATCTATTTTCTCAATACTTAATAGTGATACTAGAGAGTAATATTTCTGGATTAGTTTTTTTTGATTTTATACTATTAAGTCTAGAGAACGGATTAGAAATAAAAGAAACAAATTTGGGATGGATTGGACTATCATTGAGTTGGGTATTTCAAACTGTTTTTTCTTTTTTGATAGCACAAGCTAGAGTAGTAGGAATAGTGATGAATTACATCGTAAAAAAGTTCCAGAAAAAGTGCTTGAATACACAATTTATCTTTTTGAAATGGGAAAATTGGAAAGTGAAGTTAGAGCTGAATTAGCAAATAAAGGTTGGAATAAAAAAACGAATCAAGATGAAGTATTTATGGCTTTGGGTGTTATTGCTGGAATACACGAATATAATCGTGAATAAGTAATTATAGTTTATAAAACCTCATAATAGAAAACGCGAAGCATACCTTTTTTACTTGTTTATAACAGAATAATATTTGGAATATTGATAGGAATATTAGCAATCTATAAAATTGAAAATTATCCAATATGGATTGTAATATTAATGTCTTTAGGATTAATTACAGATATTTTTGACGGAATTATAGCCAGAAGAATGAATATTTCGACAGAGAAGCTTCGTGTATGGGATTCAAATGTAGATCAATTTTTTTGGATTGTGATTATCGTTTCAGTTTTCTATTTAAGAATTGATTTTGTATTAGCACATATGCTTTGGATAGGAAGTGTAATCGGATTAGAGTTAATGTCTTATGTTATTAGTTACATTAAGTTCAAAAAGACAATTGCTACACATTCAATATTAGCTAAGTTTTGGACGATTTCACTATTATGGTTTTTAATTGATTTAACTCTTAACGCTACAAGTCAAATACCATTTTTTGTTTGTATAATATTAGGGATAATATTGAGAATAGAAATAAACTTGATAATAATCAAATTAAAAAAATGGACAACAGACGTACCTTCCATTTTTGCAGTTTCAAAGATTAATAAAGGAATACCTATTAAAAAAAGTAAATTATTTAATAGTTAAGCATACAATCTGTAAGTCAAAAAGTATTAATTAAGGTAACACTTATGCCTATTACCATACGTATAATTGGAGATAATACTAAATAAGACATAAAACAGCATGAATTCATCAATTATGTATAGAGAGAATGGAGTTATAGGAGCATTGCTAGATATCTATAAAAAATCATTAAACGAGCTTAAAAATACAATAGAAGGGCTATCCCAACAAGAGTTAATTAATAGTATAGATACAAAAACAAATGATGAAGATTGTAGGTCTATACAAACAATTCTTACGCATATTGTTCAAAGTGGATATACTTATGTAATTGAAATAAGAAAATGGTTAGGAGAAGATATAGTGTATCAAGAAAAAAAGAGGTTAACTACAGTTAAAGCCTATAAATCGGCTTTGGATGATATGTTCGATTTTACAGAGCAATTATTTATTGAATATCCTGATATAGCACTTGTAACCTATGATATATCTAAAAAAATATATGTAAGATGGGGACAAATATATGATGTTGAACAACTAATGCAGCATGCAATTATGCATATATTACGACATCAAAGACAAATAGAAAAGTTTAAAAAAGAATTATCTAAAGAATAAATAATAAAGCAAATGAGAGCAGTTTTGATATTGATAATGCTTGGAATGTGCATTATGAGTTTTGGGCAAAGTTTAGAAAAGAGAGAAGTAGTAGGTAAGTGGATAACAGAAGATTTAGTAATTGATTTTGGTAACACAAAATCAAAAGACGAAAATGTTCTAAAAGAATTAAAAAAAGGCTTTCTTAAATCTGAGTTTGATTTTAGAGAAAATGGAAAGTTTTATATCAAGTTTCCATATGATCAACCATTTTTTATGAAAGAATTGGTCTTTCTAAATGATAAAAATTGGAAGGTAGAGCAGAATCAAATAAAAATAGGAACTCCAGAAGATGAGTATACATTAATGCATATTCTTTTTAAAAGGGTAAAAGGAAAAACATATTTCATTATTCCAGGAATGAAATTAGAAATGAAAAGGGAATAATAAATTAGGGCATTATCTAAAATCAAAAAACTGGGTAACAATTAATTTAATTAGAGTACGTAGTAATACAATTAAATTTTACTCATGAAAGAATACTTAAAGAAACTAATCATTTTTATAGTTATATGCGGATTTACTAGTTGTACATCTGGTAACGATAAACATATGGAAACAGTTAAGAAAAACTATAAGTCAGTAGAAAAATTATGGAATGATTTTCTAGAAAAAACACCTGATAATAAAATTAAAGAAATACCATTATCTTTCTATTTCTGTGATAATAAAAAGGATGCAGATGAGTGTGCTACA
Source organism: Aquimarina rhabdastrellae (assembly GCA_947387485.1). Classification (GTDB taxonomy): domain Bacteria; phylum Bacteroidota; class Bacteroidia; order Flavobacteriales; family Flavobacteriaceae; genus Aquimarina. The sequence goes on along the minus strand of CANDNT010000011.1, from coordinate 93,358 downwards.
TTAGTTGTTGAGGGTATAAAACAGGCGACAGCCAGTTCTTTATGGTGGTATGAAAAACATCAAGAGCCATTACCTAGAATAGGAGATCAATATGTAATAACCGATTGGGATGGTAACGCCAAAGCTATTATCGAAACAACAAGAGTAGAACAAGTACCTTATAATAAAATCACTGCTGACTTTGCTAGAACAGAAGGAGAAGGAGATAAATCTCTTGCTTATTGGAAAAGAGTACATGAGGCGTATTATAAAAGAGAAATGGAACCTTATGGAGATAAATTTGATGAGCATATGATTATTGTTTGTGAATATTTTAAGACGATATATCTCAGATAGAGCTGTATTGAAGTATGTAGATAGGCATGGCTTTTGTTTTAATTAAAAGATATAAGTTAAAAACTCGATATTTGACTTTAAAAGAATAAAAGAACTAACAAAACAAATATGTATTTAAACATCAAAGTTGTACTCTGTATTCTGATACTAGTATGTAATATAAAAGTAACTGAAGCTCAAGAATTAAATGCAAATCAAAAAGAACACGTCACGACTTTTATTCAGAATTTTAAAAATAAAGATATTGATGCTATAGCCAAAAATGTTACCTATCCATTAAGGCGAAAATATCCAATTGCAGCAATTAAAGATGAAAAAGATTTTATTAAGAATTATAAGCAATTATTTGATAGTGATTTAGAAAATAAAATTATCAATTCTGATTTAAATGCTGATTGGTCGACTGTGGGATGGAGAGGAATAATGTTTAATAACGGAGAACTATGGCTAGATTATGATGGAATCTTAATCGCGTTGAATTATCAAACAAAAGTAGAAGTAGACATAGAAGACAAATTAATAACTCAAGATAAAGAAGGCGTATATAAAACATTAAAAAATTTTGAAAGACCTGTTTTGATTCTAGAAACATCAAAATTTAGAGTTAGGATTGATGAGTTGAAAGATCGTAAGTATCGATATGCTTCATGGCCTATTACCTCAAAAATGACTGATAAACCCTCTTTGATATTATATAATGGGACTTTTGTTCCAGAAGGATCAGGAGGAAACCATAAGTATGTATTTAAAAATGGAAAATACAATTATGAGTGTTATATCAATGTACTTGGTACAAGTGATACACCGCCAGCTAATCTAATAGTATATAAAAGTGGTAAAGAGATTTTATCACAAAACGCTACATTAATTAAATAGTATAATAACTCATATTTATGAATTTAAATCAAATAACTGTTCCATCATTAAATGTAGAAAAGGCAATTCATTTTTATAAAAAATTGGGACTAAAATTAATTATCAAAGCATTACCACATTATGCTCGATTTGAATGTTTAGATGGAGGAGCAACGTTTTCTATCCATGAAGTTGAAGAACTCTCTAATGGAGAAGGAATAACTGTATATTTTGAGTGTGAAGATTTAGATAAAAAAGTAGAAGAATTAATAGATCAGGGAGTTGTTTTTGACGAAATGCCAAATGATAAAAGATGGCTTTGGAGAGAAGCTAGACTAAGAGATAAAGACGATAACAAGCTTATTTTATATTATGCAGGAGAAAATAGACTGAATCCACCATGGAGATTAAAAGAAGATGAATAAACCTATTTTATAATCATAAACGACTCCATAATTTTAAAGATTTTGCATTCCAATATAGATTACTCAATAACATTAAAATAACAACGATATACAACCACCAATTTTGAGAAGTATTTAAAAGGTAAGTAATAGCAAAAATAGCTAACCCACTACTATAAACGATGATATTGATCCATGCACGTTGTTTGTAATGTTTCCACAATAGGAAAAGACTACCGATAGAAAAAATAGCAAATAATGCATACTTCCAACTAGGATTATAAGACAGTGTATCCAAGCCTATAAAGCTAAAAAAAGAAGCATAAGCAGCCCAACATATCGGACATTTAGGAAATAAAAAGAATACGATAGCAGAAATGATATTAAGACCACTTAAACCTTTATTTTTTAGTGTAGGTTTTGACGAATTATGGCAAGAGCAAGATGTTTTCATAATGTAGTGTTGCGTTAAAAGAAAAGAGAACCTACTTGAAACTAAGCTCAAGTAGGTATTGTGGTATTAATTTAAATTGGTCAATGGTTTATTATCTTTCCATGAAGCTCTACCTAATAGCCAACTAAAATCTCCAGAAAGTTGGTCACCAGATATGAGTTTGTAATTGTTTGAATTAGGATCAAAAGAATATTTTTGATAAGCGCTAGCACTAGAATGACAACCAATACAACTCTCTGTACCAAAAATGGTAAGATCACTTACTGGATTATCTTCCATTAAGTTAGATGCATTTTGATTACCGTCCTGAAAAAAAGTTTCCATAGTGATATTAGTAAGTAAAGTAATATTAGGTTGTCCACCAGATTTATTATGTACAGATTGCGGTAAATGATAAGACGCTTCTTGATGCGAGGCAGGTTTGACATTTTGATGTAACGGATACTGTGTATCAATTAACTGGTAATATTGCCAAACACTATTATGTTTTTTAAAATAAGCTTGCATTTGCGTATTGAGCTGTTGTACACGTATAGGAATATCAACCATGCGTTTAGCCTGAGTTTTCATGACATCGGTATTGGTAAAATACTTATCGGTTAAATCCCCAGAAATAGTCCAATAGTTACCATGTTCACCTTTGTGATGAGTATATGTGGTGTTATTGTTAGAAACATCTACATTTACCGGACAAATCGCACAATTAGGATCAGTAAGTGTAGGGTGAATTACAGTCACTTCTGTTGCTTTTTTACCATCTTTAGTAACTTCTTTGGTAATGATATTTTGATCTAGATTATCAATATGTTCAAAAGTAGACCATACCCATTGCTTTCCTGTTGGCGTTTTTTGACTGATATGAAAACCAATCATACCTAATTCAGTTAGTTTCCAGTTACCATCTTTATCCTGTACATATCCCTCTTCTATATAATAACGATCTTTATGAGGGTAATTTTCTGGAAAAACGCGCCATGCAAATTTTATCTCAATAGCACCTAATGTATTAGAAGCATAATCTCCTTTTGGGAAATTGACATTCCCATCATCAGTATTTTTATTTTTTTGGTAATAAGCAATTTGTCCGTTGATATTGTACAATTCATTCTCAACGATATAATCAAATTCAGGTTTATTCATTAAAGCTTCATAAACAACGACATTACCCCATTGATCAAATAGCTTACCAGCAAAAGCTTGATCAACCTCATCTGCTACAGTAGCAGGATGAGTAGGTGTAGTGTTTCGTATTATTACGCGTTGAGTGTTTGTTATATTTTTAGGGAAATCTTGATCAGATAAACTAGGAGTACTGCCCCATGGAGTAGGTGCTTCTCCGTTTTTTCGGTACACTTGAAAAGCTTCTTTCCATTGTTGCCAAGCAGGAATTCCTTTATCATAAAAATACTTTTTAGGATTACCTTGATCATCAGTAGGCCAATTAATAGCAAGAAAAGCTTCCCAGCTATATTTATTAAACTCTTGATTGAGCTCAAAAATATTGTTTTCTTTTTTTAAACTCTTTTGTAATTCGGGATTCACATCAACAGGAATATCTGGAGAAATGCGAATAGGAGCAGGAATTTCTATATAAGTAGCATCATCATTGTTTTGTGCTATTTCTTTAGGAGTCTTTTTACAAGCTACATTTAATAATAGAAAAGCAGCGAGTATATAATGTAATTTAAAGTTCATGAATTAGAGTTTTTTTATGATTTGAAATTGTTGTTTGATCAAACTGTCGACGTTTCCAGAAGGGAGCTTCTACAAAGCGTTGTTCTTCTTTGTAATAAGCATGTCTTTTCTGTAAATAATTGTCAAAAAGCAATTGATGTAATTGTTTGTATTTTTGAAGACCAATCGAGTCGCCTTTAAAATGATCGATTATAGCATAAGAAGCATAAATGCTTGAATGCAAGGCTTTATATATTCCTAAAGAAGAAATGGGATCATAACTAGATAAAGCGTCACCTACAGCTAACCAATTTTTACCAATACACGAACTGAGTCGTTGTGTATGGGCAGCAACTAATTTGATCGGAGTCAACGGAGATGCATTAGAAATTCGTTGAGAAGTATATTTGGTATTCTCCAACGCAGTATTAAAAAAGATACTTTTTTTATATAAAAAGCGATTAGCTATATCTGCATCGGTCATGTATGAAACTACTAAGGTTTGATTAGGTAGAGTAGCACTATACCACCAACCATGAATATCTGTTTCTACACAAGTTCCTTTTCCTAATGGAGTCGTAGCAGTATTTATTCTAAAAAAACGATGTATACCAACTAGATGATCATCTTTTATTTTTTGTATGTGTTGTTGTGATGCAAAAACTGCTTTTTTACCCGTAGCATCAACTACAAATCGAGCAGTCAATTTACGCTCTCGATTACAGTGTAAATGCCATTGATCATTTGTATAATTACTATTAAGTATTGTAGTATCTTCAATAAAAGTAATTCCTCTACGAGTAGCTTGTAAATACATAAATTGATCAAAAGTAGCCCTATCTAGATGCCAACCATAACCAGCAGTAGAAAATAGGTATTCATTATGTCTAAGTGTAGCAGATCCCCAAGCCGCAGCCGTACCATAAGAGCGGATAAAGTTGCAGTTTAAGAAATCATCCCATAGCCCTAGAGTATTTAATAAAGATGATGATTGAGGAGGCAAGGTTTCTCCTATACGAAAAACAGTTGCGCTAGAATGTATCGTATTGCGTTCAATAATTGCGATTTGTAAACTTGGTTTTAGTTTTTGTAACGCAATGGCTGTGGCACAACCAGCTATGCCTCCCCCTATAATAACTACATCATATGTATGAGAAGATTTATCCATCTATATCATCTTGTTTTACTGCTATCCATTGAGCGACAACTCCGGCAGGAGCTGTAGATTTACCATTAGCACCTGTAGGATGTGGAATTACACGTACAATAGACCCTACTAATGCTGGACGTTGCTCAACACCATCTACCCAATTAGGAACAAAATACCCTAGATAGTTATAAAACCATTGTGCACCACCCACGATACCTTTGCCCTGAAACTGTAGCGTAAAAGGATTACCATAAGCGATACTACCTTTTAAATTTAATTCCCATCCAGGACCATAGATTCGTCCGCTTAGCGTTTGCATTGCTTCAGGTTTTATTTCGATAGTACCTTTACCAAACTCAAGAGCATTAAACTCAGTTTTAAGATCAGGATCACTTAAAAAACTGCGATATGTCCAATTACCCACTAAGATTTCTGGAACCTGTATATTTGATGTATTCATAAGAATTTAATTTTCTTCGTTAAACGTATGTCCTTTTATACGATCACCAGGCTGTTCTGGTTCCCCCAAAGCTTCATTATTGCGTTCTACTTGATAAAAGACACGATCATTACCACTTCCTTGTGTAGTTAAAAAACCAAGATCTTTCCATGCTTGTACCATTTGCAAATCCCCTGCATTATTCCCAGGTATTCCAGAAGCCCAATATACTTGTGGACCTTGAGGAGATTCAAATACCACTATAGGTCTATGAGCAGGCCACCAGGGTACGTTGTACGCAATCTTTTCTTGAGCAGGATCTCCCACAGAGTCTAAATGAATATTAACCCAATCATCATAAGTGATATTGATATCTTGTACTGTACACTCATGAAAATCTGCTTGCCAAGGAATACCGATATACTTTGTTAAATCACCAGGTTCTAAGCCTTGAGCAAGATTAGGAGAGTTATTAGGATCTACGACTATAGGTAAACTAAGTTGTCCAGGAATATAATTAGCGTGATTGATGCGATAAGGTTCGCTATAAATAGCGGGATTATTTACAATCCATGACAATTCACCTCCAGGACAAAACGGTCCACCTAATACATTGCCCAAAACACCACGATCTATCCCTACACCAGTAGTAGGAGGAGATGCCCAAGGATTATTACAATTAGGATTTTCTTCGCCCCATTCATCACATTCATTAACAAACTTACCATCTACCCATTGCTTTAAAAAGAAAAGTTGAGTAGGAGTCATCGATAAAAACTTATCAGGCACCGTGTTGTCTAATGGGTTATTACCACAGAGCATAGGCATTAACCTAGGTTTGTTAAAGCTTTTATTGGTATTGTTTTGTACTTCAAAAACATTGCGTTGATGTGTTTGTCTCATAATGCTATAAACAAATTCTCTATAGCGTTTACAAGGATCTTTTCCGTTTATAGGTACTTGCCCTAGAACAGCAGCATTGAGATTACCTCCAGTACCTCTGTTATGTGGATCACTTCCAGAGAAATTATCAAAATCATAAGAAAAACGATAATCATTAGGTCTACGGAAAATAGGCCAGATGTCTCTATAAAATTTAGGAAAGTAATCTGGATTAAAATGCGCTTGATTTTTCCAGAGCCTTAACTCTTCTGGATTACTAGGACTATTCGATTTTTTGTCAAAAGGAGCGACTCCATAAATAGTAGGTCTATAAGCCATTTCTCTAACAAAGAGGTCAAACATATTTTCGTCCATAGTAATCATGTCTTCCATTTCTGGAGCATACCTAGGATATCCTACGACTACCCACGCAGGAACCTGTACATCCATAGTTCCTTTTTGTTTTTTGACAATGGGTTTATCACCGTCAAATATGGTTTCTTCATATTCATACTCAATAGAAGCGGTTACAGGACCATCAGAAATATCGTCAAACCAACCATCATTATTTACAAAATTGGTAATAACAGGTTGTTTTGTAGAACCAGAATTACCTTCACCTCCCAATACGATTAAACGAATGTGATTATCCTGTTCGTTAACCATAACGCTTCCTAGTGTATCAATAGGATTAGGTTTGATGTCTTTGGGCGGAAATGTTTGCGGATAACTAACTTTACGAAATTTACTATTATCCTTTTGCTTAAGATCAGAATCAAAGCGAGCAAAATGCCCTAAATGATGTTTCAAATTCACTGTTAAAGGACCTGGATCAATAATAAGTTGTCTGCGAAGATCAGGTTGTGTTACTTCTGGATTTCGTAAAGGATGATCAGGAGCATAGCCATGTAATCCTTGAGTTTGTTTAAACGCATACCAAGACGCCTTTTTGTTGGCAAGATGTACAGTCCAATTGATATCGGTAACAGTCCCTTGAACTGTAGTAGGAGCGGTGATAGAAGAGATATTAACAAAGTTATAGGTATGTCCTTTTAAAACCTCTGTCCCTTCAGTATCATTTTCATCTTTATAGGCAAAGATTTTAAAACGAGCGGCTTGTTTTCTTATTTTGGATAAATCATTTTCATCTTTAAAATTAGCAACACGCACAGGATTACCATCTTTATCAAAGGTTTCGCGTCCCATTTCGTCACATTCAATTGGGCGAGCTCCTGGTTGTTCTGGCGCTAAGTAAAAATTATCTTGGGCATTACCTAATCGAGCAATACCTATACTAGGATGTATTTTAAAAGTAGTGTTATGTGTACTCATGATATTTAGTCAAAAAAGGTTAGGGATACGCCATCTATATATAAAGCATTATCAACAGCTTGTCCGTCGATACCTATAACAACTAATTGTATAGTAATATCTTTGGCACCAGCATTTAAAACACGTGCTACTGCAGCTGTAGCATCAATTTTATAATTACGAGGTTCGTGATGATGTAATGGACGTAAATCGTTGGCTCTTGTTTTGCTTAACGGAAGGTCACAATGACCAGGACCACCATAGCAAGTACCGTGAAAAGTACTGAGTTCTTCAACAAAATTTGGATTGTTTAATGTAGGTGTATCTACTGAAGCTTCAGGGGTGTTAATGAAGATGCGTATATATACATTGTGAAGATTACCTCTACGTACACGGTGAATTTTTATTTCGGCTTTGCGATGTAAATCTAAAGTATTTGAAGAAAAAGTCTTTTTATCTGAATTAAATTTCTGTAAACCTACATCATTATGTACATCATAAAAGACAGTATCTCTCATATAGGTATATCCTAATTGCTGTATACTCATAGTATCTTGTACCGTAAGTGACCATGGTGCCAATGCACCATTCATTTGTTGAGGAGTACCATTATGGCGCTCTTGCCATTTTGCCCATAAACGATCCACATTAGAGTGATGTGCCCAGAAAATAGGATCAAAAGCAGTGATACGATTATCAGTCATCCATCCAAAAGGAGGATTTTCTATACTTTGTGGATTAGGCGGATTTAATCCTAACTTTTCGTAGACTGCAACCCATTCTTTTGCTGAAGCGAAAGTCGCATTAGGATTAGGAAAAAATGGATTTGTTCCACCAGAAAAATTATGCATACCATTATGTACTTTTTCTAAAGCGCCAAAATGGTGATCATAAGTTGGGCCACCTCCAAAGTCTGACCAATTATCCAGAGCCAATAAATTATCTATATCTCCTGGAGTAGGATATTGAGTAGGAGACATCATCGCACCAGGCCATCGATTAGGAAACCACAATGGATTGGTTTTTCTCAATACTCTGTAGATTGCTCTAATTTTATTACTCCACGTAGCGACACCATTAAGATTAATGATTTCATATGGAATGCCTGCAGCCTTTAAAAACCGTATTCCAGAATTATAAATAGTTCCTTTTTTAACGATTTTTTCTAAGGCAGCAATCTCTTTGGTATTAAGATTAGCATTAGGATCATCTTTTAGAGTATCTAAGCCTTTTTGTGTTAAATAACAACCATAAGCTTCAGGTAAGACCCCAAGATCAGGTTGTAAATTATTAAAAGAAGTACGATTAACATCACTATAATCTGTCCATGACCAATACGGTAAGGTAATACTAGGATCATAATCTTGTAATGTTTGTTCAAAGAAATAAAGATACAAACGATGCCAAGGTAAAAATTGTTCCCAACCATGCTGACAAGAATCGGTGTGTATACGAGCCCAATGATCATAACTGCGTTCGTCTTGTAAAAAGTTGTTGTATTGATACATACAATTGATCGCTTCTCTAAGCGTATCCAATTCCTCTTTGGTAAGAGAACTAACTTCTTTACGCACGTGTAAATCTTTACAACGTTGGGTATTAAAATTAGTTTTTTCGGTAGAAACCGTATGTAAACTTTCGCCTCGAGCTAGTGACGCTTTAAGATTAGAAAGTTGTACTGCTTTTATCTGTATTTGTTGTTTTTCTTTGTCTTTGCTTTTGTCCTCCTCAACAGGGCAATCTGCATCAATCCAACTCGCTATTATTGCAATTTGATCAGGAGTAGCTTCATAAGCAGCATCCCATAATAACTTAGGGAAAATAGAACCATCAAAAGGAGGTAATCCTTTTAGTCCTCTAATAATAGCAGAACGATCACTGCGTTTTGAAGTTTCTATAGGAGTACTACTTCCTCCAGATCCACCAGATGGCCAGCAATCTTTGGGATCACTTTGCGATAATCTAGGACTAGCAGCTATACCTTCTGGAGCTATAGGAACTGCCTGTATCGTATTAGCATCTGTATCCTCACCACAACAATTTGAAGGAGTTGTGGGTTGAGGTGGAGCCGTGTTTTTTGAACCACAACAACTTGTAGTTTGTGTTGTGGTTGTATCCTCTTTGGGAGCGATTAAACGTTGTCCATATAAATAAGCAGTTTGAAAGGTATCAGGATCAAGCCAGAAGGCATGTAATCCTTGGTAACTAGGTACATTTTTACCTTGTAAAGTATTTAAGATATCCTTTACCTGCTCATACAATGGTTTTTGTTTACCTTTTTTTGACATAATAATAAGAGTTTTTCTTTATTAGAAAAGAGTATGAGATTTGCTTCTTACTCAAATATCCAAAAAAGCTTAAGCATGGATAAGCGTATAAATACCTGTTTTTTAGGTTATTGTTTTTGTTTGTAAGTGGATTGATAATTAAGCTATAACAAAAGCGTAATCACCTTGTGGATTTCCCATTTTTTTAACCATTAAAAATTTTAAGAAAAAATTAAGCAATTGATAAATATCATTTTATAAGAGGGAATATAAGTGAACATTTGTACTATAAAATTTTAACAAAGAAAACCGATAAAGAAGGCGAGGATAGGAGTAGATAGTATAGTTATCGCTTGTTAAAATTCAGAACTTGAATAGTAACAAAATATAGTTTGATATGAGAAAGCTGATCAAATTTCTGACCCCTCCAGAACAATGGCGAGTACCAGCCTTTGTATTATTAGGAGCTTTCTGCGGACTTTCTATTTATACGCTTATTGAATCCAAAGCGGTATCGTATTTATCAGATGATCCTAAGACCTGTGCTAATTGCCATGTAATGACACCTCAGTACACGACATGGAGTAATAGTTCGCATAGAGAATGGGCAACTTGTAACGATTGTCATGTACCGCAAGATAATGTTGTAAAAAAATACGCTTTTAAAGCCCAAGATGGATTTAATCATGCAAGTGCTTTTTTACTGCGCAATGAGCCAGAGGTAATCAAGATGAAAGCAGCAGGAAATGAAGTAGTGCAAGACAATTGCATTCGTTGCCATCAAAATCAGGTGACTGATGTAAAGCTATCTGGATGGGTAGCCAATCACAAAGAGAGTAGAACTACTCGCAAATGCTGGGAGTGTCATCAAGAAGTACCACATGGTAGTGTACATAGCCTTTCTTCTACCAAGTATTATGGTAAGATACCTTCAGAACATCAAGAGACGTTACCAGAATGGCTAACCAATATGCTAACCGAAGAGCAAGAAGAAAAAGAACAGAAAACTGAAACTAATAAACAGAAACAAGAAGATCATGAGTAGTAAAAGAAAACCCTGGATGAATTGGATGTTGTTCCTAGTCTCCTTAGTCGTAGTGTTTTTACTTGGGTTAATGGTATCTTCTATTACTGAGCGTAAAATGGAAGCTCAATTTGCCTATACCCCTCAAGTAGAAATTAATGAATTAGAACCAAGAAACGAAGTTTGGGGAAAGAATTTCCCAAGAGAATTTCAATCGTATTATAAAACAGCAGATACGAGTTTTAGATCAAAATACAATGGTAATGCTGTTATCGATATGCTAGAAATAGATCCACGTTTGGTGGTATTATGGGCAGGATATGGTTTCTCCAAAGATTATACCCAAGGTAGAGGACACTATTATGCTATCGAAGATCTACAAAACTCATTACGTACAGGAGGCCCTACTGGGCCAGATGATGGCCCTATGCCAGCGACATGTTGGACGTGTAAATCTCCAGATGTACCTAGAGTAATGAATGAGCATGGTATCGAAGAGTTTTACAAAGGAAAGTGGTCACGATTAGGTAGCGAGATTGTAAACCCTATAGGTTGTGCAGATTGTCATGATGCTGAAACAATGAACTTAAAAATTACACGACCTGCATTGATAGAAGCTTTTGAGCGTCAAGGAAAAGATATCACCAAAGCTTCTCATAACGAAATGCGTTCACTAGTATGTGCACAGTGTCACGTAGAGTACTATTTTGATAAGAAGTTGCCTGGTAAAAAAGGTACTCCATACTTAGTATTCCCTTGGGATGGAGGACAGAATGTAGAAGCTATGGAAGCATATTACGATAGTATCCAGCATGTAGATTGGACACACAAATTGAGTAAAGCACCAATGCTTAAAGCACAACACCCAGGGTATGAAGTATACAAAATGGGTATACACGGTAAACGTGGCGTATCATGTGCAGATTGTCATATGCCATATAAGACAGAAGGTGGACAAAAATTTACAGATCACCACATCCAGTCTCCATTAAACAATGTAGCAAATTCATGCCAGGTTTGTCATAGAGAAGAATCAGAAACTTTGATGGCTAATGTATTTGATAATCAAGATAAGATTATCGAAAACAGAGATAAACTTGAAGAATTATTAGTAAGAGCTCACGTAGAAGCAAAACAATGTTGGGATCTAGGAGCTACAGAAGAGCAGATGAAAGACATTTTACAAGACATACGTCACGGGCAATGGAGATGGGATTATGCTGCTGCATCACACGGTGGTTCGTTTCATGCACCAGTTGAGATTGGACGTGTGATTTCTAAAGGTATCGAAGTGACACAAGAAGGGCGTATCAAATTAGCTAAATTATTAATAGCACTTGGTTTTGAAGGAGAGGTACCTTATCCACCAATTAAAACCAAAAAAGAAGCTCAAGAATTTATAGGCTTACCTATGGAGAAACTTGAAGCAGAGAAAGAAAAATTTAAAAAAGAACTATTACCTCAGTGGACTGCAGAAGCAGCAAAGAGGGAAGCTACTTATGACAAATAAGACATAGACGGACTCTGGTGGGTTAACGACCGTTTAGCTTATTTAAATGGAGCTAGTTTATATAGGGATTGTTTATTTAACGCTGTGACAATCCCTATATTTTAAAAGAAAGAAGAAGTGAATAGCATAGTGTAGTTGAAGAAAGAAGATGATAAATGCTGTAAGAGATACTAAGATTACACGAAAGAAATTATTGAATATGAATACACTACCCCATAATAAAAAAGCATTATGGGAAACTCCTTGGGGATACTCAGAATCCTTTATCATAGGTTTAGGACTGATCTTTACGGGTTTTTTAATGGAACTGATGATCCCGACTCATAATGCTTTAATACTTAAATTTCCGTATAATTTATATGCAGTTTTAGGTTATGTTGCCATTTTGTTTATTGCATTTAAATGGTGTTCAAACCTACAATTAGTACGCTGGATGACTAAAGTTCCAGCATCTATTAGCAGCATAGTTTTAGTCACCGTTATGGTGATGCTCATGGGAACTTTTCCGCAAGTACCCTCAGAAAATAAATGGATTACTGCTTTAGGATTAAACCATATCACCACACACTGGAGCTTTATTTTAATCCTAATGTTGTTTTTAAGCTGTTTAGGATTGGTAACTATTAAACGCGTATTGCAATTTAAATGGAAGAATACAGGGTTTATTTTAAATCATTTAGGACTTTTTCTAGCTCTAGTAGCCGGAATGGTAGGTACAGGTGATTTACAACGATTAACATTAGATACGTATGAAGGAAAACCTAGTTTAATTGCTTATGATATAGACGGGAAACAAGTCGAATTGCCTTTTGCTGTATATCTTAAAGATTTTAAAATGGAAGAATACCTACCTAAGTTGGCTTTGGTAGATAATGAAGAAGGAAAGATAGTACACAATAACGGAAAGAATTTATACCTAATAGAAGAGGGAATTACATATCCTTTTGAAACATACGAAATAGAAGTTTTAACGTTTTTGTCTTCGTCTGGAAGAGTTGCTAATGGGTATCAATTTGTAAATGAAGCAGGTTCTCCTCCTTCGGCTCAAATTAAAGTAACCAATAAACAAACTAAAGAAGAAATAACAGGATGGATTTGTAGCGGAAGTTTTAGACATCCTTATGAAGCTTTAAAAATTAATGACGAACTCTCTGTAGTGATGACCATACCCGAAGCTAAGAAATTTGCATCGGATATTTCGCTCTTAAATCCGGATGGAAGTAGAGAAGAAGCTGTACTCGAAGTAAACAAACCACTAGCATATCAAGGGTATAAACTCTATCAATTGAGTTATGATGATCGCATGGGTAAATGGTCAAATTTAAGTGTGATCGAACTGGTAAGAGATCCGTGGTTACCCGTTATTTATATCGGAATTTTTATGATGATTATAGGAGCGGTATATATGTTTTGGACAGGAAGTAAAATTAATAAAGAAGAGGCCTTATGACTTGGATAGATTTTCCTTTATACAGTATTATCATAGTGTTACTATGGTTTATTGGGTTCGTATTTTTGGCAACTAGTTATAAAAAAGAGCAATTAACAACTGTAGCTATCCTTGCATTTGTAGCAGGATGGGGAGTATTATTATATTTTGTAAAAGAATTATGGATAGAGTTACAACGACCACCTATGCGTACTCTAGGCGAAACTCGATTGTGGTATGCCGTATTTTTACCCTTGGTAGGAGTAGTAACTTATTATAGATGGAAATACAAATGGTTTTTAGGCTATAGTATAGGTATGGCAGGAATGTTTTTGATTATCAATTACCTCAATCCAGAGACGTATTCAAAAACCTTAATGCCAGCATTACAAAGTCCATGGTTTATCCCTCATGTATTAGTGTACTTATTCTCTTATGCAGTATTAGCAGCATCTAGTATAGTAGCTCTTAAAGCAATGTGGGATATGTATAAAGGTACATTCTCTATGAATGCATTACGTCTTGCAGACAATCTAGTTTATATAGGATTTGCTTTTTTAACTTTAGGATTACTCTTTGGAGCCTTATGGGCAAAAGAAGCTTGGGGACATTATTGGACCTGGGATCCAAAAGAAGTTTGGGCGTTTTTAACCTGGATGGGATATTTGATATACATACACTATAGGTATTTTCATCCGCATAAAAGCAAACAAGCGATACGTATATTGGCTTTAGCCTTTGTAGTCTTAATTATATGCTGGTTTGGCGTTAATTATTTGCCAGTAGCAAATACCAGTGTACATACCTATACACAATAAAACTAACAAAAGAATAAACATAGCTATTTCATAATCCTTTCCCAAAAGAAGAAGTATGTTTTGCACTGCTTCTTCTTTTTTAATGAGTTTATAAGTTAAGAGTGATTAGTAACGAGAGATAAGTTGGGTTGAATCAAAAATGTAAAACGCTAAATCTAAAATTTAAAAGGATTCTTAATCTAAACTGGATAACGAATATAATTGTAGCCTGAGTTTATCGAAGGCTATCACTCTTCACTCTCCACTCTTCACTGAAGACTCAATACTCTTTAATTACGACTTATCACTAACTACAAATCCCGTATAAAATCAAAGGTTTATACACTATAAGATGTCATAAGAAATGAGTAACTTTAAGTATCGAATTAAAAACAACATAAAAGAATCTGAGTTTGATGATGTATGGTTTTTTTGAGGTTTTAGTTATTATAATAGAAATGCAGTATATCAGGCTCAGATTTTTAATATGAAGAAAAAGTAATTAAAAAAACTGGTAAAAAAGTTTTGTAAGAAAGTGTCCAAACAAGATGCATTTGCTAAATTAGAGTATAAAAACAAAATAGCAATTACATTAATGGAAATCAAAACAGCCAAAGTACTTATTACTGGAGGAAGTACAGGAATAGGTTATGAAACTGCAAAATTACTTAAAGAAAACGGAGCAACAGTCTTTATTTGTTCGCGTACAGCTCAATCTCTAGAAAAAGCAATAACTACACTTAATGTTTATGGTACTGTAGCCGATGTCTCAAACGAAGAAGATGTAGCGCGATTAATAGATGAAGCCATTGCAAAAATGGATGGACTCAATGTGATTATCAATAACGCAGGAATAGGGAGAATGGCATCCTTGACAGATACTACCATAGCCGATTTTAAAGAAGTATGGCAAACCAATGTTTTAGGATCTTTTCTGGTTGCCAAATATGCAGCAAAACATTTTATCCAACATAACTATGGAAATATCATTAATATAGGATCTACAGCCGCTCAAAAAGGATTTGCAGGAGGAACAAGTTATGCCTCAAGTAAGTTTGCCGTATCCGGAATGACACAAAGTTGGCAAGCCGAATTAAGAAAACACAATATACGTGTCATGCAGGTTAATCCTAGTGAAGTCATCACTCCTTTTCTAGAAAAAATCGACTATACCACAAAAAATCCCGAAACCAAACTAAAACCTACAGAAATAGCACATACCATATTATCGATGTTAGCAATGAACGATGTAGGTTTTGTCAATACCGTTACAGTTTGGGCAACAAATCCATAAAAAAATAAGGTGTTTACGGAAAACCGTAAAATAGAGAGTCTAGAAAGGAATAGTTTTATTAAAACTATTAATGTAAAATATTTTAGGTATGGGACATACCTTTAAGTAAAGAGATATAAACATATTTTAAGAATGTGAATTCATTAACTACTTTACTTATAATTATAAAAAAGTGAATGAAAATAGAACTTGTAGATTTAAAATTAGCTTATCGTAAGTTGAAGAGTTATTATTATTATGATAATTTTTCATCATTTGTAAGAATAAAATTAGCTGAGTTTGAGAATAAAGAAAGTATAGAAAATAAACTAACTAGATTACAAGAAAAACTTAACAGTTCGACTGAAGGTGATATAAGTGAATTCTTAAATGAAATGAAAGTTATTGAGATTCCGAAGTCTTATGGGAATAAATATACTTATTCTACAAATAATCAGATCATTTCTAATCGTTCAGCAAATTTACCATTTAAACTAGAGGATACGAATTTCATTTTAGATGCGCCAATTGAAATTCATTTAATTTCTATTTTATGGATTATAAAAGAAGGTTATCAATTACAAGAATCATATGATAGATATAATTATGGTTATAAATTATCTTTAGATGATAGAGGTGAAGTAACTAAAGGATTAAGATTATACGATAAATACTTTAATAATTATCAGAAATGGAGAGATAACTCGATAGAAACAGCAAAATCATTATTAACAAAAAAGCAAGATGTAACAATAATTCAATTAGATGTAAAAAAATATTTTCATAATGTTTCTTTAGATTTTAATAATATAAAAGAAAAAATTTCAACTAAGAATATTTTTTTTACTGAATTACTTGAAAAAATTCATATTAAATATTTTGAATTACTCAAGTTAAAAACGCAAGATTTTTCCTCTAAAAAAGAAAAATTATATCCTTTACCAATAGGATTACTCTCCTCTGGTATTCTGGGTAATTGGCATCTAGACAATTTTGATAAAAAAGTTTCAAAAAAACTATCTCCTGCTTTTTATGGTAGATATGTTGATGATATAATAATAGTTTTAGCTAATACGCAAATTCAAAGAGGTCATGATGAAAATGAAGATTTAAATAATTTTATTAAGGAATATTTTATTGACAAAGATTTGTTTAAACCTATTCAAAAAGAAGGGTATTTACTTAAATTTTGTCAAAATAATGATCTTGAAACTGATAATTTATATATTCAAGAAAATAAATTATCTATTCTTGAATTTAATCATAAGGAATCTTTCGCAGCATTAAACAATTTTGTAAAAAAATTAAAAGAGACAAGTTCTATTTTTTGGTTATTGCCAGAAGACGAGAAGGATAGTCAAGATTTTGATAAAAGCGCTAATGATTTGATTTATACAGATTCAATAAATAAATTAAGAAGTTTAAATAATATTTTACCTAGTAAGTTTGGAGCTTCTGTTTTTCTTGCTAAACGAATTTTAAGTAGCCTATTAGCAGATGAGGAACCTAATGAAAAAACTGACGAGCAAATATTAACTTTTTTTAAGGGTAAATTATCTTTAGAGTTTTATCAGTTATGGGAAAAAGTTTCTACTTATTTCGTTATAAATTACAAAAAGAAAGAGTTTTTTAAGTTTATAGATTTATGTAAAAAAGCAATAGATGAATCTTTTATTGAAAATAGGAAAGAAGATGTAAAAGAGTTTTTATTGAATCATTTGAAATATTGTATTTCAATTTCTGTAGCATTAATACCCAGTTTTTTATTTGAAAAGGATTCCTATCTAGAGAAAAAGATCAAATTAATTTTTGAAAAGAATATTATTGAGTATCTTATTAATAAAACTAATTTATTGAGAGAATCCAATTTGATTAGACATAATTATATTAGTTTTCCATTATTGAATTTCACTAGATATTCATCAGAATTTAATTCTCCATTTTATAAACCATTAGTTTTTAAGAATGAAATAAAATTAATAGAGAAAGAATTGAATCTTAAAAATATTACTATAGATAAACATAAAGCTGAGTATTCACCTAGATATATAAATTTTTTCGAATGCAATATTCATAAATTTTTCTCATCTCTCATAACTAAAGATGAAATTGAACCTAATTCTTCACAACATCTTTTAGAAGAAAGTTATAAGTTATATTACAAAATCAATTATGAGCATAGAACTGATTTAACGAATGATTTTGAAGAGAAACATAAATCAAAATTATTTGAAATTGTTGATAATAAGGGTAATGAAAGAATAATTGGAGTTAATTTAAAATCTATACCAAAAAATAGATTTTCAATAGCAGTAGCTAATCATAAAATTCATAATACAGAAATTGAAAATTCAATTAAGAATAAACTTATTTTTTCAAATGTTAAAAAAAATAATCTAGTAAGAATATTAAATCAAACAGAAGAAGAAAAAGCAGATATTCTTTTACTACCTGAAATAACAGTTCCCTTTAAATGGCTTATTAGAATTTCAGATGAGTCTAGAAGGAAGCAACGCGCTATTATTGGTGGTTTAGAACATTTTTCAATTAATAGATATTGTTATAATTATTTAATTACTATTCTACCTATAGAAATTAATAATGTTAAGGAATGTATTATTATACCTAGATTAAAAAATTATTATTCTCCCGAAGAGGATTTATTAATTAAAAGTATTAGACATAGAGTACCTTCAAATAATATGAATTTTTATAATCTTTTTAAATGGAAAGGATTAAGTTTTACTGTGTTTAATTGTTATGAATTAGCTTCTGTTCAAGATAGATCCTTATTTGTATCTAAAGTAGATGCAATTTTTGCTTCTGAATTTAATAAAGATTGGAAATATTTTTCAAATATTGCTGAATCAATATCAAGAGATGTACATTGTTATTATATTCAATCAAATACTTCAGATATTGGAGATAGTAGAATAATTCAGCCTACAAACTCAAATGATAAAGATATTTTGAGATTAAAAGGAGGTAATAAAAGTTCTGTTCTTACAGGAACAATAGACATTGATAAATTAAGAAACTTTCAAGAAAAAGAATATTTTAAACAGAAAGAATTAAAAACTTTTAAGCCTACACCTCCTCTATTTAATAAAGAAAATGTTAACAAAAGATAAAATCAAATATTATGCTATTAAATAATAGTTCTCTTAAAAAAGGTAAAAGAATCAGTTAAAGAAATTCAAGATTGGGTTAAATCTACATTCAATCAAAAATATAAAATCTAACAATTACTAATAAAAACTATTCCGGCTTTGGAACTCCGTATTTTATAATTAATAAGGATATTCCAAAGCCAAGAAATAGAAAACTATCAAAATCAATATTAAGATTCAGATAATGGTCTTAAAAAAATAGCTTCACGTATCACTTGCCAGCGATCATCTTCAAAACGGAGTTCTATATTGCATAAGAGTAGCATTTCCTCACCATTCATTCCGCTGTGTTTTCTAGTCAATACACAAACAGCCGAGTTACCCAATATGTGGAAATCATGCCAATCTGCCCAGGTGTTAAGTTGTGTTTTTCCTTCTTGAGCTTGCTTTGCAAAATGAGCTTTGAATTCCTCTTTAGTATAGGTAGTTACTTTTCCATCTGGCATTACTAGTGTTGTATGAAAATCGTTGTGATAAATCGTATCTAGTGCATCGATATCAAAATTGGTGGCACGATCTATAAGATGATCCATGGCTTGACGTATAGCTTCTTTTGTATGCATTTTTGATTGTCCTTGTATGTTAGATGTATTCATCATGGTAAAAAATGTTAGTAGTATTAAACAAGCGTATTGTAAACGTGTCATTGATTTAAAATTTTATCAATTATAATGTTACTACAAAGATGCTGTGATTACGCTAGTAACTGCCTACCAACTCTTTATTAAGATGTACCATTTTGATAATCTAATCGATACGCTATAGGAGTAAGCCCAGTTTTTTGTTTAAAAAACCTAGAAAGGTGATTGGCTTCAGAAAAATGAAATTCATGTGCAATTTCGGATATGGTTTTTGAAGAATGAATAAGCTTCATTTTAATTTCGAATAATAATCTCGATTTGATAAATTCTGTAGCAGTTACATTAAACTGCGCTTTGACAGCTTTATTAATAGAAATTCGACTAATATTCATTAAAGCAGTATAATCTTCGACCCGTTGATGACAAGAAATATTTTCTTCGACCAATTTTCTGAATTGATAAGCCGTATTATCCAAAGCAATAGCTTCTTTTAATGCATTTGTTTCAGAATAATGACGATTTAAGGCTATAAGAATATAATATAAAAGCGAACGAATTAGATGTACGCTATCATTTTTGGGTGTAACCAATTCTCTTTTTATTTCTTTTAGTTTTACTAAAGTATCGTTTAAGTAAGATGCAGATATAGATAGGGTTAACGGATATTTTGTTTGGTAAAAATAGAGTAATCTAAAAATAAAATACTGATCAGAAAAAAAGTTGTTTAAGAAGTCATCTTGAAATACAAGAAGTTGTCCTTCTATAGTTGAAAAATCACCATGCCATGAATGATGTTGATGCTTGGAGATAAAAACAACAGTATTAGGTTCTAGGGTAATGACTTCGTCATTTAATTTTAGAAAACCACTAGCTTTTTTAATAAAGTAAATTTGAAAGTAATCGGCAGATTGCGTTTCTGAGTTAAATTCAAAAGCACAACCTGACTGAAAATCAATAACATTGAGTAAAAAGTTTACTCCGCAAACAGTTTTATCAAACTTGATATAATGCATTTTCTATACTTTTATTTAAGATAAACTATTTTTAACGATAACCAAAATAGGTACTAAAGCTTCTTTTATAAAGAGTTATAACGATAAGGTTTCGCCATCTTTAGGAATTGTTATAGCAACATGAGCTTCTTTAGCTTTTTGCTTTAAAACTTCACGAGTAGTTTTACAATGGTCTAGTGCTTCCATATGTACCGCAATGATTTGAGCTTCTGGAGCAAATTTAGCCAAAGCTATAGCATCCATTTCGTCCATAAGGATTTTTGCACCACCCCATTGAGCACCACCAGTATTCATGACGATAATATCAGGATTATAGGTCTTGATTGTATTTTTAATTTCGTCATCAAATAAACAATCACCAACGATATATACAGTAGGATGGTTTGCTGCTTGTAAAACAAAACCAGAAACCTCACCAAGAGCTTCGATAAGTTGATCTGGACCGTGTTTCCCTTTGGTTCTTATAATAGTAGTGCCTTTATACGTTTGTTTATGATCAATTAAAGTGATGTTTTTAAAAGGGCTTTCTTCAAAAGTTTTCTTATCAAAAGCTTGTCCAAATAACGGAAGTTCGGGATTTAATTGGGTTTTGGCACCTTCGTCAAAATGGTCAAGATGAGTATGTGTAACCAATAGCGCATCTACACCTTTTGTGATGTTATCAATAGGCAAGGGTAAATCAATGGTAGGGTTGAGGTTTTTATTAGGTACTACAAAAGACATAAAACTGTTTTTGGGAGATAAAGAAGGATCTACAAGAAATGTAGTACCATTATAATCAAGTTTTAAAGTAGCATTTCTAATAAATTGAAGCCGTACTTTTTTTGTATCTGTTTTTTGCGAAATGATACATGACGACAAGGTAATTATAGCAATTACGGATAAAAATATTTTTTTCATTGTATTATACTTTTTTGATAATGCAAAGGTGATTTTTTTGGAGCGATAGAGACCTACCAATCATAAATAAAGGTATACCATTTTGATAACGTAGTCTTTTTTGTTTTAGAAATGGGCTTACTTTTTTGAACGATAACCAAAGTTTGTTAGCTGATGTAGTATCGTTATATTTGTTTACGATGAATTAGATTAGAATATAGTTTATTCAGTCTAAAGTAAATAAACTGATAAGAACATAAGCATTATAACAAATGATGTAAAAGCTTAATTTAAAATTACAACATGCTTGATTTTTATTTAATAAAAGACAATCAATCAAAACCCAACTCACCTAAACAAGCTGATTTGATGTATTTATCAGGAGTTGACGAAACTAGCTTTAATAAGCTTATTAAGAAAGGAATTATAGCTGCAAGGTTTGATTATTATTCAGATTTTAGATGGAGTACCAAAATGATACAGCAAATGTATTCAAAAATAATGGAGAGTAATCTTATAGGTGATGAAATCGATGTTTTACAGAAGATTCTTGATAGGGCTATTTTATGTAATGAAGGAATAATAGCATATTGTGATTGAAAATTAAAGAGCTATATAATAGTATAAGTTATGACTCCACATAAACAATTAAACCTAAGACAATGTCATCCCGAATACCAACGTTATTTAGATTTTAATGAAAAAGAATCTAAAAGAGTACGTAATACCTATACCTGTTTTTTGAATAAAAAATATGGTGAGGACGAATTACAAACGATAGATATTTTTCCGTCAAAAGTAAAAAACGCTCCGATATTGATATTTATACATGGTGGGTATTGGAGAGGACTAGATAAATCGAGTTATAGTTTTATAGCAGAGCCTTATATACAACATAATTTTACAGTATGTATTGTGAATTATAGGTTGATCCCAAAAGTAAATATGGAAACAGTTTTGCTGGATATAAAAAGTGCAATGCATTGGATTATAAAAGAAGCTGCTACATATAATGGGGATTCGAATCAAATAATTCTTACAGGACATTCAGCAGGTGGTCATTTGACATTGATGACCTATTTAATGAATGAAACATTAAGACCACATATACAAGCTATGTGTAGTTTAAGTGGACTTTTTGATTTGCAACCTATAAAGGATAGTTACCTAAATGATGTATTAGATTTAAGTGAAAATGATGTAGAAAGTTTTAGTGTTATAAATAAAAATTTATCGGTAATTAAGTGTCCAGTACTGTTAAGTGTTGGAACTAAAGAAACTGAATTGTTTATTCATGAATCTAAAAGATTATACACTAAAAACAAAACTATAGCAACTCTAGCGTATTATGCCTATGAAGAATTAAATCATTATCAGATTATTCACAAATTAGGAGATAAAGAAAGCTTTTTTGTAAAGTATATTTTGGAAAAAATAAAAGATAAAAAGCTTAAAACAAAAACCACATGATTATGTGGTTTTTATATAATTAAGATTTCCTAGGCATAGACCAGGTATGACATTGAATTTTCCATAACCCATCTTCCAGAATCCAAATAACAGCATAAGTTCCTTGTCCCAAAGTTTTTTTAGTAAGAAGATCAACATCTTTAAAAATACCTTGCTCATAAGCTAGTGTTTCGCTCATAACAAGTGTAGTAGGTTCAAATAAAACAGCTACTTTACCTAATCCACCTTTCATAAATTCTAGAACATTATCATTTCCGTGAACTGTTGGTTTATTAGGCGGAAAAAGTATAGCATTTTTAGCATAAACTGCTTTAAAACTTGTGGCTTCGGCTTTCATCCAAGCGTCTGTCCAAGATTGCATAGTGGGAGTTTGTTGAGCCATCATCAGATTGAAAGTTAAAATTGTTAAGATTAAAAAAGAGTGCATGAGTATTTACCTTTGGAAATACGTAAAACCAGCATCGGTTCCGCCACCACCTAATGCAATAGCAATATTTAAATGTGCCATAGCTTCTAAGTGACGAGCGTTTTTTATACCACCAACAATTAGCCCATGAAAACCAGCTTCTTCAGCAAGTTGTTTAACCGTGGTAGCAGCATCTGTATGATCTGAAGCGATAAAAGCAGTTAGTTTTTGGCTGTTAAACTCTTGATGTTCTTTGGACATTACATCAGCAAAAATGGTATTAAAAGCCTTAACTACTTTTGAATTAGGTAACATACGTGATGTTTGTTCACCGCCACTATCTTCACCCAAAAATAAAGGAGACCAATCTTCTAGATTAATGGCATTGGTAATGTCAACGACAATTTTACCATTTAAGCGCTCTTTATGCATGGTTAAAACGCTTTTCATTGCTTGAAAAGGAATAGCAAAACAAACAATATCACCAAAATTACAAGCCTCTGAAAGCGATGCCTCATTATTTTTTGGCATTTGCGTACCATATTTTACAGTATGTCCAGCATTACTAAATAAAGTACCTAGACGAGATGCTACATTACCAGCACCTATAAAACTAATATTCATATTAATACTATTTAATTGTTTAAAAATCAAGGCAAAATTGTAGGTTTGTAAATGGATTACCAAATGGAAAGCAACTAACAAAAAGGTTATTATGAGAAAACTAACATCTACCAATTTTGAAAATGAAAAATTTCTTGAGTATGATTGTCCGTTTATGACGACCTTACGTTTTATAGGAAAAAGATGGAAACCTGCCGTATTATGGAAAATAAATGAAGGTGTTGTTAGATACAATCAATTAAAAAAAGTATTGCCTTATATTAGTGATAAAATGCTATCCAACACGATAAGCGAAATGGAAGCAGATGGTATCATTGAAAAGACTATTTATAAAGAGGTTCCTTTACGGATAGAATACTCGATAACGGAATTTGGAAAAACGATTATTCCAGTTTTAGAAGCGATGAATAATTGGGGAACAGAAACAAAAGAATTAATTCAAAAATAAATCATCAATTAAAAGCAATATATGAAAGTAAAAAGTATAGTTTGGATAGTTTTATTAATAACTAAGATATCAATAGGACAAAATGATCAAAAGTTTTTAAATGAGTTTTTACTCGGAGATCAGCTTAAAAATGAAAATGTATTAACAACATACAATTTGTTTGATTTTTCAACATTATGGAAGCATACAAAGAATGATAATATATTAGGAATTATAGGCAAGAATCATCAGAGGATTAGAATAAAAATAATTTCAATTGAAAGAGATACAAATGATCCAAATGTATATGATGTTTATGGCAAGTCATTAGTAAAAGGAACAATTTGTGATTTTAGAGGAAAAATAGAATTAAAATTAATTAAAGAAGTAGAAGAGTTTCATTTTGGTATCGATGATGAATACAAAAGTAAAGGAATAAAAGCTCAAGGAGTTGCTATTGCTTCATATGATTTTAAAGAAGATAAGAATCAAAAGCATAGTGGCTTTTTTACGGGTAAATTATATTCTAGGTGGTATATGACATCTAATAATCAAATTAAATATGATGATATAGAACTTATTTCAGATGGGTATTTTAATAACGCATTTGTAGGTGTTTGGAAAAGTTATAAAACTAATAAAGGAAAAATGTGTAACTGGGCAGATTTTAGGGTTCCTAATGCAAATCAAGATTTTGATATAGGAGCAGGAGAATTTAGTCCTAATCCTAAATACTACGAAAAAGGATGGGCTGATTATAATATAAGTGGAACAAAAGATTGGTGGAAGTAAATGTAAAATGTAATTTCATATTAAAATGAAAAATATAGTTTGGACAATCTTACTACTAACTCTTATTTCTGCTTGTAAAGAAGAGACAACAACATTTAAAAAACGAACTACACCAGATCTTTCGACAGTAAAATTAAAAGATACTGTGGTGCGATTTCTATGGAGAGAAATGAAATATGACTCGGCATTATATGGAACATATAACGAGATCGTACTCAATAAAAGCTACATCAAAACGATGACAGATGTAGAACGAGCTGCTATAGGATATATAGCAACGTTTGTAGGAAATGATTGCTGGTGGAAAAATGATGAACCTAATGAGGAGTATACAAATTTAGAATGTAAAATAATCACAGCCTTAGCATTAGGTTGTCAATGTTCTGCTGAACATTTAGGCTTTTTGAGGAAAAGTTTTGCTACTGATATAGAGGTCTTAAAAACATTAGAAAATTCAAACTGTCCTAGAATACCTAATACAGCTACTGTACAAAATACATTTGATGAGATTCAATTAGAAATTACAGGAAATGTGATCACTGTAAATTATAAGACTAAAGGAACTAATTTTAGAGCACAAGAAAGTTGGAACGCATCAGAAAAAAAAGTGTTTAAAGTACTAGATAATGAACGAGGACTTGTACTTCAAAACAACTCAGAAAATTAGATTCTAAAATATTAACTAACTTTATCCTACTAGTATTATTGATATAAACTAAAATAGTTAGGATTTAGAGATTAAAATAATGGAGCAAACTAAACTACGAAAACTCACCATAGACGATGTTGATCAATTACAAAAAATAGGGATACAAACGTTTTCTGATACATTTTCGCCTATGAATACAGAAGAAAATATGAAGCGATATCTAGACCGTGAATTTTCTTTAGATAAACTTAAAACAGAACTAGTAGACAAGAATTCCGAATTCTATTTTGTGGAATTAGAAAACAAGGTAATAGGATATCTAAAAGTTAATCTTGGACGTGCTCAAACCGAAATCCAAAATGAAAATACGCTAGAGATACAACGTATTTATGTGTTAAAAGATTTTTATGGAAAAAAAATCGGACAATTAATGTATGAAAAGGCAATTGCAATTGCAAAACAAAAAAAGGTTGATTATGTATGGTTAGGAGTATGGGAAGAAAACCATAGAGCCATTAGCTTTTATAAAAAAAATGGATTTAAAGCATTTGATAAACATATTTTTAAGTTAGGTGATGATGAACAAACAGACATCATGATGAAACTCGAAATAAAAGCATAATTGTTTCCGTTTAAACTTAACATTAATCAATAAAAACGAATAAAAGATGAAACTAGAAAAAATAACAAAGACAATACTAACATGGTTACCATCGATAGTCATCGTAATGTTTTATATTCCTAATGCTATAGATAAAATAGCGAACGCCGATAAATTGGATAAAGTAATTACCAATAGTACGGTAATTATGAGTGTGGGAATTATACTTTTGATCTCAGCATTATTATTTTTAATAAACAAGACTGTACTCTGGGGAACAGCTATTCTTGCATTATACATGGCATGTGTTGTTGTGATACATATGTATAAAGGAAAACCGTATGAAGTGGTCATTCTTATAGGAATATGTACTGTTTTTGCGGCTTACCTACGAAAACCAAAATTGTTTCATCAATAATAAATAAAACAAACGATTTCGTTCATAAAAAAGCAAAAATGAAGTGTCTAAAAACCATCGTTGTTATTGTATTTTCTTTAGGAAAGCTTTGTAATGTATATGCTCAAGAAGAAGAGGTACGAACTGTTTGTCAAACTTGGATAAAAGGTCGTATTGCTTTATTTAGATCAGGAGATATAACACTTTTAAATACTGTAAATAGCGATAAACTAGACGAGTTATATGCTATTTATAAAGAAGAATTAGCATTGTTATTTAGCGAAGGTTATAGTAATAGAAGATTTGTGAAATCTAATGAAGAAACAACTATAGCAGATATAAAAATCGCTGGAGATACAGCAATTTGTAAGATGAATAGCCTTAGTATAATGGAATTAAATCTAGTTAAAACCGATGGAGAATGGTTGGTTCACGGAGAAAATGGGACATATATAACAGACGCAATTATTAAGGAACGAAAGGAGCAACTGATTGAGAAAAGAAAGAGCACAGAAAATGTACTAAAGTCGCGTCCTGTATTAAAGCAAATCACGAGATTAAAAAGGGATATCACCAGGTTATATAAAGAACAAAATTATAGTATTCTAGAAGACTATTGTGCTAAGCCTGTGATCGATTTTATAAAAGAATTCATACCCTATAGTTTAGCGCAAGAATCCTTATCAGAAATAGAAAGAAAAAGCAAACTGTATAAGTCTTGGGTAGGTCATACTAGGTTTACCGATAATAAGGTAGTATGTAAAATGAATAATGAAGAAAATAGAATCTTTCATCTAGAATTGAATAAAAATAAAGAATGGATAATAACAGGATTTAATAATACAATAGGATCTGCATTAGTTCGTAAAAAGATGATCGAAGATTATCAGGATTTTCTTAGAGTATTCGGGATATATGACCGAAAAAAGAAGTAATAAAGTTATTCATTTATAAAAGAATAATAAGATGTCGTTGAAGATAGGAGTATTTGGGATAGGCGCTATAGGTAACGCTATAGCGTATGAATTACAAAAGAATGCGTTAAACGAACTTTATTATTTTAATAGATCATCTAGAACAGCGATAAAGTTAATTACTGAAGAAGATAAGATTGAAATTCCGATTAGTATTCATACTATAGAAGATCAAGTACCTATATTAGATTGGTTAATCATCTGTATCAAAGAACATCAATTTGAAGAAGCTAGTGATACACTTTCGACCTTAATAACTTCCAAAACCAAGGTAGTAGTGATTAGAAATGGTTTGAATTTAAAAGAGCCATTGTTGCCTTTTACAGACGAATCTAAAATAGTTGAATGCTCAATAGATTGTCCTACGCAACCTGTTCAAAATGGATTTTATCAGCAACTAAAAAAGCCAGTACTAACATTACAACAAAGTGGGATAGCTAATGAATTTGAATCTTTATTTGATAAAGAGAATATCAAGATAAATCAAGAGAAGGATTTTAAAACCGAGAGTTGGAAAAAACTATGTGAGAGTGCTAGTCTAGGAGCTATTTTATGTTTAAGCGGAGAAACGTGTTGGGTTTTTGAAGACAAAAAAATCAAAGAACTTTATATCAATTTAATGAAAGAATCTTTAGCCGTAGCACGAGCAGATGGGGCAAAAATTGAAACTGATTTTATTGCACAGATGATCACTAAGCTCAGTACTTATCCAGAAACAAAAGGAAGTTCTATGTTGACTGATAGATTAAACGGAAATAGTATAGAAATAGGCGCTAAAAATGGGATTATTTCAAGGCTAGGAGCTATGTATAACATAGCGACACCGCTTAATGATTTGGTTACAGTAATACTTTCCAAAACTAATAATAAAAAGAAATAAGATATAGCTTCGTTATCTAGAATTCTATAAATAACAGAATACTGAATAAAAACGGTTATTTATCGCAATAATCATTTTGTTAATCGCAATTAATTAAAGACAGAATAAGGGTAGTTTATTTTTAAGGTATTAAACTTTAAGCAAGCTTATTCATGAGATTTTTTGAAATCGTATTACTCATATCAGGAGTATTCTTACCTTTTATAAACACCTCAAAAAAAAGAATAATAAACAACTTATGGCTTTTAATATGGAGCATAGGAATTTTAATGCTACATATACTTTTTGAAGGATTGAGATGGCAAATGTTTTCAATATATATAATATGTATAGCAATCTGCATAGTGCTATTAAGAGGTATTAGTTTTTTTAAAGGAAAAACCTATTTAAAAATTATAAAAGGTATTTTTCTAGTACTCTTTCTAGGATTTGGATTTTTGTTAGCCAATACATTAGCTGTTTTTGAGTTACCAGTGCCCAAAGGAGATTATAAGGTTGGAGCAACTTATTTTTATATAAAATCAGAACAAGAAGAAACGATTACAATTGACCCTACAGACAAACGAGAACTCATGGTCAAGGTATGGTATCCAGCTAACATAAAGGATGAAAAAAAAGAATACTATTTAGATGAAGGAGAGCGAAAAGGATTTGCTGCAAAATACGGAATTCCGTCTTGGTTATTTAATTATTTAGATCAGGTCGATACTCATACTTATGTGAAACCTGCTATAGCCAACAGAAAGTTTCCGATACTGATCTTTTCTCATGGATATCAAGCTAATGCTACGGGATATTATGCGTTAATAGAAGAGGTGGTAAGTCATGGATTTGTCGTACTTAATATCAATCATACATATGAGAGCGTTGGTTCATTATTTCCCTCAGGAGCGATTAAATTATATGATTGGGAATATAATGCAAAGCATAATAATAAGGAGATGTCGCAATTGATTTGGACTTCGATGCAGCAATACAAGAATGCCATAACCGAAAAAGAAAAAGAAGCTACGGTATCATATGCTTTAAAAAATTATATAGCAGCAACTATCACAGAACGTTGGGCAAATGATATCCAAATGGTACTAAATCAAATCGAACATTGGAATGCGACTACATTTTTATCAAATCATATAGATATTACAAAAATCGGAGTGTTGGGGCATTCACAGGGAGGAGCTGCTGCAGGTCTGGCTTTAGAGGATAATCCCAAAATCAGTGCTGGGATTAATCTAGACGGAACACAATGGGGAAAGAAATTGGATTTGCCGTTTACAAAACCATTTTTATATGTTTCTTCAGACTGGCCTAAAGAGCATCCTGATTTTAATGCCTATGCATACAAAAAAGGAAGTCTTGATGATATGTATATCGTAAAAATAAAAGGAACAGGACATTCCAATTTTATGGATATTCCGTTGATGATTAATTCGTCTATGCTAAATGAAGCAGGAACGATCAATCCTAAAAAAGCTATAGAAATTACGTCAAAACTTATTACGACGTTTTTTAATCAGTATTTAAATAACGCAGATAAAAATCTAATGAATACGCTAGCAAATTATCCAGAATTGCTAATCGAAAAGAAAGAAAATAAGTAGGGATAAGAGATGGTATTAAAGATTTGAGTAATTTTATGATACTAGTAATACTATACGTAAAATGAAAATACCTAAGATTAAGGGAATAATAGATCGAAGGATTTTAATCAATTATCAAATAGAAAAAGAAGTTCTAGAAAATTACTTGCCTAAGCCATTTAAGCCTAAAATAGTTAAAGGAAAAGGAGTAGCAGGAATTTGTTTGATTAGGTTAAAAGAAATTAGACCTAAAGGTTTGCCAAAACAAATAGGAATATCATCAGAAAATGGGGCACATAGGATAGCTGTAGAATGGTTAGAAAATGGAGTTTTAAGAGAAGGTGTATATATTCCAAGGAGAGATACGTCGTCAAAATTAAACTCATTGGCTGGTGGCAGTGTTTTTCCAGGTATTCATCATTTAGCAAATTTTTCGGTTAAGGAATCTAATGGGGTATATAATGTTTCGTTTATAAGTGATGATAATACCTCTCTAGCTATAGAAGCAATTAAAACTAATGAATGGAATAATGAAAGTGTATTTGAAAATTTAGATTGTGTTTCTGAGTTTTTTGAAAATGGCTCAATAGGATTTTCTCCTGATAAAAATGGATTTGAAGGCTTAGAATTGAAAACTTATAATTGGGATGTATCATTATTAAAAGTAAAAGCAGTTCGATCGAGTTTTTTTGAAAATGAAAATATTTTCCCCAAAGGGTCAGTAAAGTTTGATAATGCGCTTTTGATGAAAAATATAAAACATGAATGGATTAAGGTGGGAAAAATGATGAATATGTTGAATGAATAAAGAGCGTTTATAAGGGATTAATATGTTAATAAAAATATAGTTAAGCGTTGTTTGATTAGTTTTATATGCATTGGATTATAAATTAGATAGAGAAGTTTATGTGTTTATGAAAAAATTAATTGATGAAATAAAAGAGATCGATTTAACTCGAGATAAAGAAACACTTTTTTTAGCGTTAGATGAGATATTAAAATTGATTTTGAAAGAAATAAAAGAAGATCATAAGTTGTTAATTAAAAATGATTTTGAGTCCTTTAAAATTAAAGGAAGATATTTGATTCAAAATACATTTGCTGGAGGGGTTATTTTCTTAAAAGAGCCTGAAATCATCGAAAAAGCAAGAATTAATGTCAAAACTAATATTAATGAAGCTTTAATAGATGTTATATATGATTCTAAAAATAGAAATAGTATTAATATGAAATATAAACCTGATGTAACTAAGGATGAAAATACAGAATGGAATATGCAGGGAATTTTTTCGAATTTTGATATTTATCATAATGAAATAAAAGTAGTATTAATGATGGTTATCGGAAAGTATATAAAAGCGATTTGTGAAGACCTTAATCAAAGTAGTTGGTTTATGAGATATACAAAGGATTTTAAACTTGAAATACTTTTTGATGATATAGTAATTTTTAAATTAGATATATTAGTGAAATAAACACAATCATCATCAAAAACATGAATTCAATCATTAAACAATTTTTTACTGCATTAGAAAAATACGAAGATCAAGGAACAGATGATATGCATTGGGCAGAATGGGCAGCTCAAGATATAGACAAAAAAATAGTTCAAAAGTTTACCAAAAACGATTGGAAACTAATACAACAGCACTATAAGGATAAATCAACTAATATAAAGTCACTTATCGTAGGGCAAATCAATCTTAATGATGATGATTATATAGCAATAAAATTAGAATTGTTAGTCCAAATAATCAAAACAGAACCCATAGCAATAGCATTTGAAGCGCTTAAGAAAATTACTTTTGGATTTGTAACTTCAGGAAGAGACAAGGTCACCAATGCTCTATTTTATAAAGAAGAATTAAAAGGGGTATTCATGACCAGTAAAAAAGAATACCTCATTGATCTATTTTTTACCCAAGACTTTTTAAATAAAGTACAAGAGATTGCAACTGATTGTGGTGAAATTCATAAAAATGAAATATTTGCGTTTTTGAGGATAATAGATAAAATATAATAAGAGAGATATAATGATTGAGTTTAAAAAAGAGAATTTAACTGTAGAAGATGCTTTTTGGGTAATGAAGAATTTTTTACAAAAGCATTATGAACTTTCAAATAATACAATAGAAATAAGTGATTTGTTAAGTTTTATTGAACCAATGGATTGGAATGGAAGTAAAGTTAAAGTTCCTGCAGACAATAGTATGATAGAATATTGGAATGAAGCATTTGAAAAATACAAAAATGAAGGCAAGCCTGATTGGAAGAAAATAAAATGAAACTAAATAATTTTTTTAATAAGAAAAAGTTTAAATGTAAATGTTGTGGAACTGAATATGATCAGATACCATTGTGTTTTGGATCAACTCTTCCTGATTATTATTTTTCAATTCCTCCTGAAGAAAGAGATGAAAGAATAATTCTTGAAAAAAGCCTCTGTGTTATAGATGAAAAACATTTTTTTCATAGAGGTAGATTAACTATTCCTATAATAGATCATTCTGAGAATTTATGTTTTGATATTTGGACATCAATAAGTCGAGAAAACTTTGAAAAAAGAAAGGAGGACTGGAATGATCCTAAAAGAATTGAGAATGAACCATATTTTGGTTGGTTACAAAACCAGATTCCAACATATGAGAATACAATTAATATTAAATCTAGAGCAATAGAACAACATGTAGGTTCGATTGTTAAAATAGAAATAGGAGAAGAAGGACATCAACTAACTTTTGATCAAGAAAATGGAATTAAGTTAGCTAGAGCAAAAGAGATAGTACAATGCATTCTTAGCAATGAACACAAGACTTGATCCAAAAATCAAAAAACGAATAATATATCATGGAAAATGCATTTAAAGAAATCATAAACCAAGTTGTAAAACCTATAATGAAACCAGCTGGTTTTAAGAAGAAAACACTGAGTTTCTATAAAAATGAAAATGATTTAGTCTATTTGATTAATATCCAAAAAAGTCACGGCAATACAAGTCAGGAACTCGGTTTTTATATCAATTGTTGTATCCATTCAAATAACATAGAAGAAGTCTTAAAAGAAGAAACAATAACACAACCCAAAGAATACGAATGTCATTTTAGGAAACGTATCGAAAGTATATCTAATAATGCTTCGGAAAAATTTGTGATTAACCATGATACTGATTTAGCAGCTTTAAAAAAACAAATAACATTATCGATCAATGATGTGTTGAGTTACTTTGAATCAATTAAAGATACGAATTCATTCGTTTTACATATGTCAAAAGAAGGTACCTTAAAACAAGAAGAAGTATTTAGATATTGTGTAAAAAAAGAATTGACTAAAGAAGCTAAAAACATAGTAGATCTATGTAAAAAGAATATAGACGAAAAAAGATGGAATAACTTTTTTAAACAGCAATTTATGGCAATACTCAAAGAAGAAAAAGCTGTGTTTACAATAGATTTTAATAACTAATGCCTCTATAAACTAGAGGCATTAATATGATAAATATAACGTATAATGAATCTAATTTTTCACGATATCAGATCTTTTGATAGGATCACCTTTTTGATTTTCTCTTGTGATTTTAGATAAAGAAGACTTTCCAGATTTAAGATCTTTCATTGTAATAATTCCGTTACCTCCTTTACTTTTATAAGTTTCGATAACTGGAGTTTCAAAATTATTTAATGAAATATCAACTTGGTCAACCTTATGACCTGGATGCACAACATAATCGTTATGATCAACTTCAATTACTTTTGCTCCTTTTTTAGGAGTAGAAGATGTTTTTGCTTTAGAATAAGCAACATAATCACCATTTGTAGATGATTTTCGGTAGTAATGCGTCTTAGTTGAAGGTTGTTTCTTAGAACGTTCCTCAACACCTTCAAAAAATAATACATTGGGATTATCTTCTACATAAACTTTTCCTTTTGCATATTTAAATCTTAGAAGTAATTTTCTAGCAGTATCTAGATAATAAATAGAACTGTATTCTGCCCCGAGCTCATTAAGAGTTGTGAAAACTTTTGCCATAATTAATTTTATTTTTTTTAAATATTAGTATTTAGATTCCATCTTTATAACCAAAGAAAGTAGCTACTTAATCAAATGAAAATCGTATGGTTATTTAGGTTGTTTTTTAGTGTCTAATTAGCTTTTTGACATTTCAAAATTGAAGAATTATCTAATGTAGATTATAGATAAGATACTAAACAGTAATAAATTTGCTATTAGAGGTAAGATAAATGGTATAAAGAGTAATTAACTATATTAGATAAAATAACATACTGTAAAAAACCTTATCAAAAAAACTCTTTTCTTCAAAATATATACAAGCTTCCGTAAAATATATACATCCGTACAACTATTCATTCAGAATTTTGCTATGTGAAAAAATAGTAAAGAAAGAGGATGAATAAAACGTTATGTACAACAGGAACAAGTTCTGGTATAGGCAAGACTACAGCCAAAAAATTTCAATCCCAAGATTGGAATACGATAACTACAATTTTTATAGGAAGATCTTTTGATTTTCAAAGCGACACTACTATGTACGAATACCAAGAGATCGTGACAAAGGTACCTCAGGCCTTTGCGAGTGTTGGTGAAAATGCTTCAATTCCAGAAGTGGTAGCCGAGGTTATCTACAATGCTGCCATAGACAATACAAATAAAATGAGTTAACGAATTAGCAAAGATACAGATCAATTATTAGATGCTAGAAAGACTATGGGTGAAGATGTTTTTATCCAAAATATTAAAAATCAATTTCAACTTTAAAAAAGAAAAAAAATGCTAAGAAAATTTAGAACATTGTTTATTGCCGTTAGTATAAGTGTATTAATTGTATCGTGTAGTGATGATGACGATACGATAGAAAATAATGATTTTGTTGCCTGTACTGCAATATTAGAAACAGGAACGGTGACTCCAATTAACGATGCAGAAGCTCATGTGTATATCTCCATTGTAATAAATGCTACACCAGGGCAAGTTTGGGAAGTTTTAACGGATTTTACAACCATGCCTAATTGGAGTTCAACGTTCCAAGGATTAGAGGGAGATATTACAAATGGCGGACAGATTAACGCACTCTTTTTAAATCAAGGACAAGTACTTAGTTTTCCGCATGAATTAACTTATGAAGAAGGATTGCGTTTTGGTTGGTCTGATGAAATTCTTACGCTACCAGGAATAGTGGATAATCATTTTTATACCATAGAACCTTGCGGTAGTGAAACTATATTTATCCAAACAGATGAATTTGTAGGGAATAACGAAAATGTACCCGCAATAGGACTGGCAAATTTACTTCTAATGGATTACCAAACCTTTAATAGTGAGTTAAAAGCCGAAGTAGAACGCAGGTTTAATTAAAAAAAAAAATACAATGAAAAAGATACAATTAATCATCATGTTGGTGTGTTTTGGTTTTACAATACACCATACAATAGCACAAACAACAACCCCTAAAAAAGTAAATTATACTATAGGAGCAGGTTTGGGCTTTACACCACAATATGAAGGCGCTAGTGATATTTTTGCATTGCCAGCAATAGCTTTTGCTGCTCAATGGAATACAGGACAATATATAAGGTTATCAGGTTTAGGTATTGAAGCTAATGTTTTGGCAGATGCTAATTGGGAGTTTGGACCTAAACTAGGATTTAAACTGGCACGTAATGAAGATATAGTAGATGACAGCGAGATAAGTGCAATGGAAGAAATCGAATTTGCAACAGCAGCAGGACTTTTTGCTCGCTATAAATTTGCCAAAGGTTTTGATATTAAAACGGCGTATACACATGATATTTCTGGAGTAAATGATGGAGGAGTAGCTGCTTTTGAATTAGGATATACGTTGAGAAATAAACGTCTTATAACACGTTTCTCTACAAGTACTTCATATGCTACAGCAGGATATTTAGAAACCTATTTTGGTGTAACTACAGCAAATAGAGGAAGTAGTAATTTACCGCTATACGCTATAGAAAGTGGATTTAAAGATATAGGAACAACTGTAAACCTTACCTATATTTTAAATCAAAAATGGATGCTTAGTACTCAATTAGGTTATACCCTTTTATTGGGAGATGTAGCAGATAGCCCTGTAGTAGAGGCAGGAAGTACTTCTCAGATTTCTGGTGGAGTAATAGCCATGTATAGGTTTTAATAAAACTACTCGATAGATTAGATATTGAGCAGCTTTTTAATAAGATAAAATTAGTTTTAGTAACTTTCTATTAATAAATTAGATAAAGAAGATGCAAATTCATATAGAATCTATTTCTCAAATTCATACCGCATTAGGACTAGAAAAACCTAAGAATCCATTGATTAGTATTATGGATATGGAACAGTTTAAGGTTAAGGATGAATGGATTGATAATAGGTATACTAGTGAGCTATATACGATAACGTTAAAAGATGAAAGCTGCGGACTTGAATATGGTCGAAATACATATGATTTTCAAGAAGGAGTAATGAGTTTTATAGCTCCTAATCAGGTGTACGGAATCACAACAAAACCCAATCAAAAGATACATGGGTGGATGCTTATTTTTCATCCAGAATTGATTCGCAATACAACTTTAGGGAAGAAAATGGAACATTATAACTTTTTTAAGTATGATGTTCATGAAGCATTACATCTATCAGATCAAGAGCAAAATACAGTGACTAATTGTATTAATATGATCGATGAAGAAATTCAAGAACGTATTGATAAACATAGTAATGAAGTAATAGCATCTGGATTGGAGTTTTTCTTTAATTTTTGTAATCGTTTTTACGAAAGACAATTCAATACCCGACACTCTAGAAATATAGATATATTATCTAGAGTTGAGACGTTGCTTAAAGAATATTACAGTCAAGAAAATTTAAGTAAGAAAGGATTGCCTAGTGTAAAATATATAGCGGATCAAGTAAATCTATCACCGGGATATTTAAGTGATTTGCTAAAATCTGAAACAGGAAAAACAGCCAAAGAACATATAAATTTACATCTTATAGAAAGGGCAAAAAACGTGTTGTTAAATAGTAAACATAGCGTAAGTGAAATTGCATATGATTTAGGTTTTGAATACCCGCAACATTTTAGTAAAATGTTTAAAGCTAAAACAGGAATGACTCCTAGTGAATATCGTGTTTTAAATTAATAAAACATAAAAACAGGTATATTAGTAAAAATTAAAACGCACTTAAAGTGCGTTTTTTTGTGGTTAAAGAAGAGAAGCTGAAACTCTTTTATTAAAAAAATATAATGAACGAAAAAACGATTACTATAGAAAGCTTTGAAGAACTTATAGATAAAATGGAAAGCATGGAGTTTTATGTTGAATGGGAAGTTACATCGGATATAGGACCAAGTTGGATTGGGAGCTTAAGGACAATAGATTTTTATTTAGATAGATATAAGTTAACTAAAACAAAATTTTGTAAAGAATTAGAAAATAAACTGATAACTATAGTAGCTATACCTGAAACTAGTAAAGATCATGTAATTTATGGTGATGGAGATATAATTTTAAAAAATAAGAAATTAGAAATATATTATGAGTATAAAGCAGCAATACCATATCAAGAACCAGATGAATATAGAGAAGAAAAAGTTATATTTTACCCTTAGACTGATATAAATGAAGCAAATAATTCTAAATATACTTTTGATAGTAATACTATTTGTTGGTTGTCAAAAGAATAAAAGTCTTGAGGGAAATTATTCAACTTGTCATAAAGGAAAATATATAGAGATATATTTAAAGAAAGATGCTATTAGAATAGCTTCAAATGATGAATGGATAAGGTTGTCTGAATGGAGAAAAATGGAAATAAAAAATAACAGAATATTCTTTGATACTTTTGGAGAATGGAAAAAGCCAACAGAAGCAGAAGTAATATATATAAATAGTAATGAAATTGAATTGAAGTTTATTAATAATGAAGGAAATCTCAAACTTAAATTGATTGATGAAAATATAATTATAGAAGAATCAAAAGAGTTTTGGAATAAATTTGATAAACGACGAGTTTTTAGAGATTGTAAAAAGGAATAAAATAGATAGACTTCAGATTTAAGTTAGGAAAATGAAAATATCAATTAATAATAATAGTATAGAAACATATCCATATTTAGAAGTAGGATCCAGAATAACAGGGCAAAATAATACACCAGAAGTGTTCCATAGAAAACTTCCTGTTTATCTAGCAGAATATGAAAACAAAAATACTAATGTTGATTTATTGATAATAACTTCAGATTTACAAGGGATAGCAGAAGAAAAAGGAGATCAATATTTATTAGGAGAAAAACTTCCTGCTTTTTTAAAAACTTTGATTGAAATAGAATTTCCCGAATGTAAAAAAATAGGAGTTTTACTGTGTGGAGATTTATTTACTTCATTAGAAAAAAGAGGCTCTAGCGGAGATGTTAGAAATGTTTGGGACATGTTTAATAAGTATTTTGATTGGGTTGTAGGTGTTGCCGGAAATCATGATACTTTTGGCAGTGATTTAGAGAAGAAACGGTTTGAATTACAAAAGAATATTTATTTACTTCATAAAGAAAAGGTTGAAATTGATGGATTGTCGATTGGTGGTATTAGTGGAATAATAGGAAGAGTTGATAAGTCTAATAGAATAGAAGAGTCTGATTTTTTAAATAGTTTAACTGTATTAACTAAGCAAGAATTAGATTTTATACTTATTCATGAAACACCTGATTTTCCAAAATTTAATGAAATTGGTAATGGTAAAATAAGAAAATGTATTGAGCAAGCAAAGATGTCTAGAATATGCTGTGGACATTGTTTTTGGGAAAATTCTCTAGTAGAATTTGATAATAATAGTCAAGTGCTCAATGTTGATTCTAAAGTAGTATTGATGAAGATAAAAAAAGATTAAGAAGTATTCGTATTAAGTAATGAGAATAGATAATATCAATTATGAAATTACTCCTTAAAACAATAATCCTAGCAGCAGTTACTATAAGTTGTGGCAATTCTTCTATAAAAAATGAAGAGGAAATAGTAATAGAGCAAGATCCGGTAATAACAAAAGAAGAAACCTCTATAGAATTAAACAATGAGCAAACAAAGCAATCCATAGAAGATATAGAAGAATGTATTTTTGATTTAAAGACACAAACCGACGATTTTATCAAAAGAATCCCAGAATTTTCAAATTATAAATGGGACGACAAGGCTAAAACAGGCATCATTCTACTTAAAAATAATGAACAACTCCTATTAAAAAGAGGTGGTTGTGATCACTTTGAAATCTCAGGGAAATGGATACAACAAAGAACAGGACATGCACTAGAAGAGATACCATATTGGTTTGAACAATGTAGATGGATTAGTAAAAGAATATTGAGTGAAATAGATTATGCATCATTAGAAAAAATGATTCAGGATAAAAGCTTCGAAGTTGATATCACAAACAACAGACTATATATAAACTTTAGTAATCACGATTATATCGAGTGGTACTTAGCAGTTGATATGGATGATGAAACGCATAAAAATAATGTAGTTATAGAAACTGGGTATTATTTGAATTAAAAGCTCCGTATTAATTAGGATAATTAAAACTTTTTAATTGATCTGTGATTTTTTTGATGGCGAGTATACTAATATAATGTGTCTTAGTGTCTGCAATATAGAAAACAGGAAAATGAAACGATTTAAAAGGTTACCAATACTATTTCAATGGCTTATCTCCATACTATTTTTAGGAGTACTCATTATAATAATGAGTTGGTGGATTGAACAAGTGAGTGAAAACAAGATATGGGTGTTACTTATTTTTATAATGGTACCTTTAATACAATTTTTAATCACACCACTTTTTACTGTACTAAACTGGTATACCTATTATGCACCTATGGTTGTTACATTTGGTAATAACAAACGAGTGATAGACTTGCATAATGGGACTTCATTTGATTATCTATTAGAAATGTCTAAGGTAAAAAGAGGAATACCGTGGAAAAAGAAAATGCTAAGCTTTTATCTAAAAGCACTTTATAATATTATAGAAGATATAGAAACGCAAAAACTATCAGATACTATTATTGTTAGAGGAAGTTCTTATTTTTTGAGTGAGAGAAGTGTCAAAAAGATGGGATTTAGAATCAAAGAAACCTCTTTTGCAGAAAAACTAAATATTACACTTAATTATCTTGATTTGATATGGATGTATTCGCTTACTAATGGACGATTAACATTTCCTAATTTATCAAACATAAGTACAGTAAACATTACTGGTGCCGAATTAGTCAAAAAGAAAGACAAAATAGGGCAATTACTTGATCGATTAAATCAAGCTTAATATTCAAAAAAAGCAAAAGGTAAAATGCATATAATGAAATAGAAAGGTTTTAAATGTTTTTGGTTAAATAGAATAAACAAGTATATTTGAGATAGGTGCAAAAAGCAAAATCTAATCAAATCATAAATTCAAAACTTAAAAACAACATGAAAAAAATCGTATTATTTGCATTTGTAATTTCGAGCTTAATAGTAGCGTCTTGCTCATCAGACGATGATAGTAATCCTGTAGAAACGAGTGAATATCCTCAAACGGTAAACATTAAATACGAAGTGACTACTTCTCGAAATTCTGAAGCAATAATTACTACAACTATCGATAACGATACACAAACAGAAACTATTAATAATTTGCCTTTTGATACTTCAAAAACGCAGGTAGAAGTAAACAATGGAACATATCTTAAACTAACTTATCTAGAAGATGGTTCATATATAGCCACTTCAGACGGACAAACAAGTTGGACAGATTATGAAGCTGTTTTAAATATTTATGTAAATAACGAAAAGGTAAAAACAGCAACTTTTAATATAACCGAAAATAACTCTGGAGTAAAAACGATAGATTATACATTTCAATAAAGTAAATCAAAAGTTAAAGAAAGATAGACGCCATAAAGAGTAATATCAGTTACTATAATTTATATTCAGGCATTAATATTAAAAGACTATTGTAAAAACAATGTATCAAAGAATAGCCCATATAGCATTAGTTGTAAAAGATTATGACGAAGCAATTGAATTTTATACCAATAAGTTAGATTTTCAATTACTAGAAGATACGCAATTAAGCGCAGATAAAAGATGGGTGACAATTGCACCACCAGGTGCAAAAGAAACTAGTCTTTTATTAGCAAAAGCAACAAGCGAAGAAGAAATACAAAGTATAGGAAATCAAGCAGGAGGAAGAGTTTTTTTAATCCTTTTTACCGATGATTTTGAGCGAGATTATAAAAAACTTAAAGCAAGAAATATAAAGTTTATTAGATCTCAACAAGAATTTGAATATGGTATAGTTGCTGTATTTGAAGATCTATACGGAAATAAATGGGATTTATTACAACCTAGTGAAAACAACAAAGGAATAATTAAGAATCAATAACAAAAGTTATAAGCGAATTATATTTATATATTCCTTAATAGGGTTGACCGCTTTTAAGTTAATACTTGATTTTTAAAAAACAGGTAATGTGTAGTATATTAATTACTTAAAATAAAGAAACCTTTAGTGAGGGAGACTAAAGGTTTTTTTATTAAAAACAAACAGTTATATGTTAAACTGGTTAAATTTTAAATAGTTAGCTTGTTGTTTTATAGCAAGCTAACTATAACATCTTTTTCATAGCATTTAAGTAGTCGTTCCGTTTTTTAAATACTTACAAAAATTTTAAAAAATATTAATAAGCCAACGGTACTCGTACTCCGCCATGCTTACCTATAGTAGAATTATACTTATAAAGAGCCTTTTTTATAGTAAGTCCGTGACCAATAATTCCTTCTGTTTCTAGTGTATAATTTTCTTCAACAACTAGATTTAAATCCTCACGTTCATATTCTCTCACAGGAGCATCAAATGCTAAGTCAAAATAATATCCTATTTGATCTGTATAAAAAACAGTAGTAGTAGCTGTAGTATTTCCTGCAGGAGAAACTTGGGCAGTATCACAAGGGATACTATTACCTTCAGCATCAACACAACCTATAGAAATTGTAGGCCAAGCACAGATACCAAAACCAGTACATTCATGTTTAGGTCGACCCAAAGGAACTTCTATTTTAAGTACTTTTTTGGGTTTGTTGGCTTTACTTAAATCAGTTGTTTCAATTGTATTTTGTATGCTATCTGTTGTAGCATTTTCTGTTGTACAACTAAAACATAAAATAAGACTTAATAATGCTAAGATTTTTAATGATTTCATGATTATTGATTTTAATGATATGATCCTTACTCTATTTAGACTTTTCAGGTAACGTCTTATGTTATAACACTGATACAAAACTATTAAGTGGATAAAAAATGGATGAAATACAATTGCTGAATAAGTAAAACTGATTTTTGAAATTGCAATATCAATTTTTGAAGAGGACATATTATAAAACAAAAGAACCTTTAGTAATAAACTAAAAGTTCTTTCATTAAAACAAACAGTTATATAGTAAACTGCTTATATTTTAAATAGTTAGATAGTTGTTTTAGAGTAAACTAACTATAGTATCTTTTTCATAGCGATTATATAGTCGTAGCATGTTTTAAATACTTACAAAGTTTTTTTTAATGTTTTGATATCTTATTCTATGCTTAATTCGTATCGAACGCGTTGTTGTTTTATACACCCAGAGCATTTACCACAAGAAGTATTTGATATATGACATGAATGAGCCATTAATAATAACTTTTTTGGAACTGAGTAAATTTGAGCTAATTCATGACTATAATAATCTGTAGT
Source organism: Aquimarina rhabdastrellae (assembly GCA_947387485.1). GTDB lineage: Bacteria > Bacteroidota > Bacteroidia > Flavobacteriales > Flavobacteriaceae > Aquimarina. Next base: position 50,338 of record CANDNT010000011.1, on the reverse strand, counting down.
TTCACATTTAATTTTTATATGACCTTCTTGATATTTTACTAAATCATTAATCAACTGATAAAATTTTTTAGTACCATCTTTATGAAAATTATCAGATTTTACTGATGCTAAATGTAATTCAGTTACTTTATCTTGAATACATTTCATAAGAGCAAGAGTTATTATCAGCTGATTTCTGTATGGCCACCATTCTTCGGATGGTGAATTATGGTTTTTTATTTGATTCCCAGCTAAACTACCAAAACCTAATTTATTACAATTAATACTAATAATCTCATGTTTTATTTTAAGCTCTTCACAAATATATTTGGAAACATAAATTTCTCTTTTTGCAGGTCTTTGTCCATAGTCAATTGTATATGCTATATCAGGCTTAATATTGTAAGCAAGACATATTGAATCTATACCACCTGATAATAATATAGCTTTTTTCATAAATTCCATATAGTGTGATATATAGCAGTTGTTAAATCATTAAAAGATTTTAGATTCGATGGTTTTAACATTAATAATGACTCTTGATTAATATTACTATGATAGGCAATTATTTTTTTTCCTTTAATCATTGAAACTCCTGCCTCAATTAAAGTACCTGAATCTAAACCATCAAATACACAAAAAATAATATCAGAGTTATTTAATGCTTCTAAGTCTTGTATAGCAATATCAATAGAGTTACCAATACCTACATCATGCATAGGAGAAAACACTTTAACTTTGAGATTGAGAAAAGAATCTCTGATTTTTTCTACAAGAATTTTTTCTGATAAACTAAAAAATGGAGATGCTAAATATATTTGTTTATTAGATAGATCTTTATGTTTTTTTTCTTGATATTCAAAACTTTCATAGTGATCAATATCTATGAAACAATTTTTATCACAAAAAATAGCGGTTGATTTTGAGGCTTTTATAGCTGATTGTTCAAGTGAATTTTTTTTGACCATCCAATAATAAGCAAAGCTTGATGTAAAAATATCTCCAGAACCTATTTTAGTAACTTTATTTGTTATATATGAAGGTATTTTAAATTCCTCATTATTATAATATAGAAAGGCTCCAAAAGGACCATTTTTTATGATTAAAGCATAAACGTTTTCTTTTTCAAAGAAGAATTTTTTTATTTCAGAAAGATTATCTGAATTTGAAATGGATTTAGCTTCATTATAATTAACTATATATATTAGTGATTTACTTTGAGCAAATTGGCTAAACTTTATGGGATTGATTGATGTTTGAGGATCGTAAATCGCTTTTTGAGCTTTAAGTTTAAAAGATGATTCTAACATCCCAAAACATAAGATGTTTTCATCAATAACATTTATAGGAGCTGTTTTTTCAATAGTTAATGGATTTGGTAAGATTCTTGGATTGTCAATGGGAAAGTCATATTTGAATGTAATCAAATCACTTTCTTTCAAGGAATAATTAAAATTGTTATAGACTTTTTTATATTCTTCTAAAAGATCTTTTATTTTAGAATTACCAGACGTATGAAAATGAACTGGTATTTTATTTTCTAGAAAAAAATAGGAACTTCTTAAACCAGATCCAAATATCTCAAAAGTATTATGTTCTAAATTTACTTCTTGATATGTTCCTCCGATAATTGATATCATAATTTTTTAGAATTTATTAAAACTTGACAGGCTGGAGAGTCAATGGAAATTATTTTTGCTTCAAATTCAAAACCTTGATTAATACATTTTTCAAGATTTTGGTTTTTTTGATTTATTATGGAACCCAAATTTTCACCATTACTGTTTGATAATATTATTTTATTGGATAATAATTCAACTTCAAGAATATCACCAATATTTAGATTTTTTAGAACATCAATATCAATTGATGATACGTATGTACTAAATTTTCCTGTTTCACAATCCAAGAAACTATTGCTTTGTGGAGGCACATATCCTCCTCCTGAAGATCCTGACATAATATTTGAAATTTGTTTTTAAGTGTTTTTGATTTTTATCAATAACTAAACTTATTGGAAATGATTTATCTTTTTTTACGGTTTTCCGTAATTACTATATTAATGTTATGTTAAAAAAATGATATTGATGATAAGTACTTATTTCTTATCCCAACCTACAACATGATTATTTTCTAGCTTGATTTTTAAAGCATACCGGTTATTTCCAGTTTTATGGTATTTCCAAGTTTCTTTTGTTTTAGTTTTTAAAACTTGTTCGCTTATATCTTTTGGAGTACCTAAAGCATCTAATAATTGCCTTTCGGTTTGACCGATCCAAAATTCTCCACGCATTAAACGCTCGACTAAATCAGGATCTTTATATTTTTTTAATAATCGTTCTCTTTTTTCTTTATCTAGATGATACGAGACGAAAACGATAATAATGATTAAGAGTATAAATAATGTAATGTATAGCCAAGTCATAATAGGTTGTTTTAATGATATTTGATTAATGACAAAAGTAGTTTGCTTATAAAGACCAGAGTATCGGGTATATTGATGATATATAATCCTTAAAAATGATGATAAGGGAAGGTAGAGAAGAAACTATTTTTTGAAAAAATATTGATGTATAAACAGAAAAAAAATAGATAAGAGAAGTTAAAATAGATTAAAAATTACAGTTATTTCTTACAATAGCTAAGGTTAAGAATTACTTTGATAAGTGTTTTTGTAGAAAAATCAAGGCATATTAATAAAATCAATGTGATTAAAAAATTAGGGTTTTTGCCATAAGTATTATGAGGCAATTTTTAGAGAATTTTCTACAGGGTTTTATAGCTTTATAAGTAACTAATATAAGGGCACACTAGCCTAACAAGCCTTTTAATATATTAGTTGTATGATTTTTTGATTCTAATGATTTGCTAAAAAAACAGTTACAAGATAAACTTGTGACTGTTTTTGTTTTAACTGCGACTTAAAGAATCCAAAAGTTTTAAAAGTGTAGGCATACGATAATCACCTTTCATATGTTGTATTTGTTACGATGCAATATCTAGGTCTATTCCTAAAGCAGTAATGTATAAAGCTTTTTTACTTTCGCCACGTAATACGGCACGTTTTAAAGTAGTAATAGCTGTAAAATTATTTTTGGCAACACCTATAACAGGATATTTTTGCTTAAACTCATGATAGAGATAGCCACCTAAACCTAATTTTGCTTGATCATCTAAAACTACATAGCCATCAATAACTAAGATATCACCGTCTTGTAAAACTACTTGTTTAAGGATACTCAAAATACAAGGGAGTTCACGTTTGTAAAATGCTCCGCTTTCATAATCATTAATTTCTGATATAGTTTCATGTAGCGAAATAACAGGGGTTTCATCTGTCCAATTCTTAAATCCAAGACAAACAGTTTTTGCAGTAGTTACTGTATAATAAGTATCAAATGCATAGATCATAATATATGCTGTTTTTTAATTGTTTTAGCTCGATTAATATAGGGGTTTTAAAATATTTATAAGAATTCACTTGTTTTTTATGTCTTTTATAGATGATAGACAGGTTCAAATTATTAAACAGAAAGGTTTTACTTTAGGTAGGCAACCAAAATGATCTTTTTTACGTCTTTATATATAAATGACTTGTATTTTTAAATAAAATCATCATGAGAAAAACGACATTTTGGAAAGAACTTATCAGTTTTATAATCTTATTAATAGCTGTATTATTATTGAGGGAATATGTAGTAAACTACTTACTAGAAAAGGATATAGACTCATATCAACACCATACTTTTGTAGGTATAGGAGCTAATCTTATTTTGATAGTACTTTCTTTATTTTATATCAAGAAAAATAGACTTCTAGAGATCGCTGGCTTAAAAGGAAAACGTGTTTATAGAATCAAATATTTAATTTTTCCATTAGTGTATTTAACACTTTTAAATGGCTTATTTCTTGATGAAATTGATACTAATAAGTTATATTCTAATATGATATTACTAATATTGTATGTGATTTCTATTGGTTTTGCAGAAGAATTGAGTATACGAGGTTTTATACAGTCATGGAGTATTAAGTTTTTTGGAACAACAAAAAAGAATGTAGTATTATCAATAATAGTATCTTCATTATTCTTTGGAATATTACATCTGTTTAAATTTGATAAAGGAATCTACGGAGAATTATCACAGGTCTTTTTTGCAACATTTATAGGAGTCATGTTTGGTGTGATATTAGTAATAACAAAAAGACTTTATCCTATCATAATCATACATGCAATTATTGATTTTGTAGCCAAGTTAGATTCGGCAGGAATACCTATAGAAAAAACAATAACAGATCCTATGTCTATAGCAAATAGTGTTATAGTAGTACTATTAGTATTACCGTGTTTAATCTATGGATTAATTTTAATTAAAAAACATAAGTTAATTCAATAATAAAGTTCTGCTAAGAAAAAATGATTAATGAACGGTTATAGTTTTATTATTGTTCGTAGATGGGTTGTGAGTATATAGGATGATCTATAGTACCACCCCATAATTCTTTATAAGCATTATTTTTTAATGGAGTTGCAGGAGGGAACGTCAAAAGCTTTTCAGAATATTTTAGCTCTACTGTAGAAACTAATATAGTACGTTTAGTACGACTTAATGATTGTCCGATGATAATACCTTGTCCCGCATTTGAAATTGTTTGGGTATGTTGATCTTCAAAAGCTGATTTAACCAATTTCATATAAGTATCAATATCTTGAAGTGATGAAGATGTATTCGAACTTGTATGATGTAAAAAAGGATTTAATACTGTAGAAGTATTTGATAAAGTGTGAAATTGGGAGTGTGCATATAAAGCAACAAAACAAAAAGCAAAAGAAAGTATCAGTTTTTTCATAAAATGTGTTTTATCATTATAGTATCAAAAACTATGCTAAAAATGGATTTAATTAAAATCAAGCTTCACCTATATAGACCCAATGATTATGCTGTTTTACAAATTTAGAATTTTCATGAATGACTTGTAGCTGACCGTTTTCAAAAAAGAAAGCTTTAAATTCAACAGTACCTTCTTTATCTTGTGATTGACCAGCAGTATGACCTAAAACTTCTAATTTAACCCATTGTACGGCTTTTGCCCAGCGAACGATTTCTTTTTTCTCATGTATAGGTCGTGTACTAGTATGGTGACTTTTCATTAGATAATTGCCATTAGCTTGTGTAAAAGCAGTATAACGAGATCGCATTAAATCCTCGGCAGTAATGGCTTTATGTATAGCTGTATGAATACGACCACAACAATCCGTATATGAATTATCACGTCCACAAGGGCAATTGGTATTAGACATTTTCTTGATCTTTTTGTTGTTGATGCATTTTTTGAACTAAAGCTTTAAGACGAGCAGCACGTTCTTCTTTCTCACGACGAATCTTATTCTTTTTACGTGCCATGAGTTTGGCATGTTTAGCTTTGTTTTGTGTGTTTTTTTGTTTCCCAGCTTTGGCCATTATAACAGAATTATGGCGCAAAAGTAGAATTTTTAAACAAAATAAGTAATGAATTTTGACAAAGAACATCAACAGAAGATTTATTAAAAATGCAACACTAATATTTTTTACAAGTTTTTATGTTGAGTTTTCTTAAGAAGTATAACTCTTTTTATTTCATGAATTAAAAAACGAACGAATCATAAAGTACAATATCATCTTCTTGGATGAAACTGTTATGTACTCTAGGTTTCGTAATCAATCAGTTTTAAAAACCTAAAAATTCAATCAATGATTACATTAAAAAAAAGTGTATGTCTTCTAGCATTTTGTATGTTAGGACTAATTATTAATGCCCAAAAAAGCGAGAAAATTTCTTTTGGAATTAAAGCAGGAATCAACCTTTCTAAATTTTCAGATGCAGAATATCGAGATAATGAATCTCCTAAATTTGGATTTCATATGGGAGGAATTATGGAAATACCTTTAAGTAAACGATTTGCGTTACAACCAGAATTGTTTTATACCGAAATAGGAAGTAAAAGTGATATCACGAATTATAATATTTTTGATTTTAATTTAGGATATGTAGATGAAATCAATCATAGATTTAACGAGCGTTTAGGATATATAAAATTACCTGTATTACTGAAGTTTTATCTCAATAATCGATTAAGTATAGATTTGGGACCAGAGCTTGGATATTTAGTTTGGGCTGATTATAAATATGAATCTAATGCAGGAGAATTGATGGCAAGTGGATCTGGTAATGGTAAAAGACAGTATGATGATTTTGATGTAAGTGCTAACATCGGAGCTACATACAATTTTAAAAATAATATGTTTATACAAGCTAGATTTGGTATGAGTACTTATGATATTTTTGATGATGATTTCTTTGACGTTATAGAAACAGGAAGAAAAAATATGGTATTACAATTTTCTACAGGATATAAATTTTAAAATGAATAATAAAGAGGAATTGCTTAGCAATTCCTCTTTTAGTTTATAAACTTCTAGTTCTTAAAAAAGATGTTGTTTACTTTTTATAAATTTTAAGTAGGAATGTAACATCAATATTTTTTACTAGTTTTTATGTTGAGTTTTCTTAAGAAGTATAACTCTTTTTATTTCATGAATTAAAAACGAACGAATCATAAAGTACAATATCACCTTCATAGATGAGACTGTTATGTACTCTAGGTTTCGTAATTAATCAATTTTAAAAACCTAAAAATTCAATCAATGATTACTTTAAAAAAATGTGTATGTCTTCTGGCATTTTGTATGCTGGGACTAATTGTTAATGCCCAAAAAAGCAAGAAAATTTCTTTTGGAGTTAAAGGAGGAATTAACTTTTCTAGATTTTCAGATTCAAAAAATTATGATAGTGAATCTCCCAAATTTGGATTTCATGTAGGAGGAGTTATGGAGATACCTCTAAGTAAACGATTCGCATTACAACCAGAATTGTTTTACACAGAAATAGGAAGTAAAAGAGAAGCAAGGAGAGGGCATTATAATAATGTAGAAAATGAAGTAAACTATAAGTTTACGGAGCGTTTAGGATATATAAAATTACCTGTATTACTGAAGTTTTATCTCAATAATCGATTAAGTATAGATTTAGGACCAGAACTAGGGTATTTGGTTTGGGCTGATCACGAAACTAAAATTTATGATGAAGGAATGACGGAAACATTTTCTTGGGATTCAAAAAGAGATTATGATGATTTTGATTTGAGTGTTAATATAGGAGCAACATATAATTTTAAAAACAATATGTTTGTACAAGCTAGATTTAGTACAAGTACTTATGATATCCGTAATAATACACGTATTCCTGAATTAGGACAAGGAAGAAGAAATGAAATACTACAATTTTCTATGGGATATAAGTTTTAAAATATTAAAAGAAGGGGATTGCTTAGCAATTCCCTTTTTTATAATCCTCTCCATTGTTTTAGGACACGTAAAATATCGCCTTTTACTTCTGATCGGATTTCTTTTTTGCGTTTTCCTTTTCCAAATTGATCATCATAATTTGTCTCTAGATGTCGTATATGAGCTTCTACTGCTAGATCTATCATTTTAGGATCAAAATCCTTTGCATTGGCAGTGCGTCCTACACGACCACTATATTTTTCGCATGCATGTAATGCGATTTCAAATTCTCTTTTTTCTGGACAATAAGGATAACGATAGCGAATAGCATGAGCAAAAAGAACTATATATTCTTTGTCCTTTTGTTCGCGTACAATGGCTGCTTTCTTATTTTTTTCGGCACGAATGGCTTGATCTTGTTCGCACTCAATTCGTGCTTTTTCTATAGCCTGATCTTCTACAAACTGCCCTTTGCGTTGAAAACGTTTTCTACGTGCATTCCATTCCCATAACACAGCACAAAGTGTTGAGTGTTTTTTTGAACGACGTGTCATTGCAGCATTTCCGGGTGCTAGTAAAGTATAGTTTGTAAAAGGAGAACAATAAAAACAAGTTCCTTTATGGTTTTCTGTTTCGGCTACATAAGGATGTCCTTTGGGTACAGAACGCCCACAAGTACAACATTTAAGTTTTTCTTTTTTTGTCAAAAAAATGTTTTGAGAAGTCGTAGCCACAGTATCCAATTTTGTAGAGCGAAAATAAATAAAAATCAATAAGAGCTTAAAAAAATAAAAGAAGAAATAGGGGTTAGTTGTAATGTGTTTAGCTAACTAATTGATTCATAATTTGTGCAGCTATAGTAGTATCTAATTGCTGTTGAGTATTCATAACAGTAGCAAAGCCTATTTTACAATAATGTGTATAAATATCTTTGGGCTTAAAAGGATGAAATGAATTAGATGCAACTTCTCCAGGATAGAGTAATAATGCTTTTTGAGCATTCCATAAACGAGTATAGCTATACATTTGCCTTAAATCTGCTATAGAAGCATTATGATGGATAGGAAGCTTCCATTTTGTATCAATAATATAAGTGGTTTGCCGAGCATTGTTGGTAATAACAATATCAGGACGTACTACTTTTGATTTCCAAAAAGCTTTAGAAGGTTGACGTTTAACACTATAATCAGGAATGTTAACCAAATGTTTTTTGAGTTGTAAGAAGATATATTCTTCCCATAACTGATTCATATCAAAAAGTAAAGAAATCATACGTTCTTTACCTCCCTTGATGTTTGGCGAATGGTTAAGAATGATCAATTTTGCAAGTTCAAAAGCATCTTGATAAGGTGCTGTTTTACGATTAAATGTAAATGTATCGAACAGTTTTTCATTAAGTGTTGATTCTAATGTAATAATAGGAAAAGCAATAGCAATACGATGTGTCAAGGCATGTAATCGAGTACCATGAGTATATTGTTTAACAATAGTAAGTGCTTTATAAAGAACTTGATGCAATAAGTGTTCATTGTCATATACTTGATGTGTAGTATAAAACCGTTCTTGGTGTATTAGATTGTGTTGTAGATGTTTTGCAAATTGTAACTTACCTTTTAATACTTTAGTATTTTGTGTATGTAAATGATATTTTTTGATTAATCCTAAACGAAGTAGTTTTTCTATATTTTTAAGAAAGAGTTCAAAGTAAAGCTCTAATAGATTAAGATTTTGCTGACTTACTTGAGCAAAACCATGACTATAAGTTTTAATTTTATTACAAGCTTTAAGCATAGGAATTAGCATATGTTGCCATCTAGAATGATCACCATGACGATCAGCTTTTGGACAGATTTCGACCAAAAGATCATCTACTTGAATGACTCCAACATATTGATTAAACTTGAGTCCGTTATGTAAGACTTCAAAATATTTACCACCATGAAGCGTATTGAGTTTAACAAAAGCTTTCCAGTGAGCGTGAGTAAAGCCACTTTCGTTAATCAATAATTTATCGTGCTCATATTTTTGTATAATCGCCATTTAGTCTAATAACCAATTGATAGCTTGAATAATCATTTCTGAGTGAATGGGTTGAAGGGTATATGCTGTTTTATCAAAATCTTCCTTGCCTTCATAATCAAAAGAAAAATGAGGTTGTAAAGTGACTTTTTGTACAAAACCTTTTCCTAAAACAAGACCTATTTTTCCGTAGTCATTATAAAAATATTCTTGTAATAGAGGAATAATATTGTTTTTAAAAGTAGCCGCCAATGCTTCGGTGGTCTCAATATGCATAAGATAAGAATGACCTAACATATGATCGCGATCCAATAATACCGCTATACGTTTATTCATGATATCTAATACATCAGCCAAAGTTTTATCTTGCTGAAACCTAAGCGTAGAAGTTTGTGCTATAGGTGCTAATTCTGGCATCATTTCTATAAAAGCAAAACGTCTGCGCAAAGCTGTATCCAATGCTTCAATAGAACGATCGGCAGTATTCATAGTACCTATGATATATAAGTTTTTGGGTACTGTAAAAGCTTCTTTTGAATAAGGTAAGGTAATGGATAATGCATCCTTATGACCAAAACGTTTATCGGCTTCTATGGCAGTAATGAGTTCTCCAAAGATTTGAGAAACATTTCCACGATTGATTTCGTCTATAATCAATACATAAGATTGATCTGTATTTTCATGAGCTAATGTAGCAATACGCTTAAAAACTCCTTGAGCTATAATATAAGAGAGTTGCTTGGTTTCTTGATGTAATACGGGCTTGATTCCTTCTATAAAATCCTCATAACTCATACTTTGATGAAATGTAGTAAAAGTAATTTGCTCTTGAGTAGTATAAGTATCAAAACGTTGTTTTATAAGATGTTCTTCCTCATGTTTTAAATCACTTTCATCTTTTTCTTCAATAATACTTAAAGCCTTATAGATGGTATGATAAGTTTTACCAGTACCTGGAGGACCATATAGTATTTGATTGAGCGGAGAAGTATATGTAGAAGTAGTTTCTTCTAGCTGTTCTGGCTCTAAATTTTGAGTATATGGTGTAAGCGTTTCTTCTTTTTCTAAAGTCGTGTATAAAATATCCTGTGCCAGAAGCGTATGTGTAGGATCTTGATAAGCATCTACCGGAAGTACTTGTTCTACTAAAGCTAATAGTGCTTCATCCTTAATAATATAATGTTTTATAAAAACATCGATTAATTGTAGATAATGCACGTATTTTTCCCCTTTAGGCTTGGGCGTAATACCTGCACGATCACATAACTCTTTATAAAAAGAATTCTTATAAAGTGTATATTTTTCGGGATTATAAAATACAAGAAAAGTAGCTATAGTACGTTCATCGTGATGATGTGTGTATTTTTCTTCAAGTTGACCATAGAGTTTTGCAATATCATTACCAAAACTATTGATACGTTCTGTAAGCGGATAGGATTCGTCAAACAGAAACTGAAAATGTTGCTTATAAGCTTCAGGTTGTTCTTTAAGGATATGATCTATAACCTGTTTTGCTCCATGATAGATAAAACTTTTGTATTTAATAGTACCCAATTCTTCGGCAAAATCATAGGTAGTAAGATCAGGTTTGTTTTTATACTGTTGTATAAGATTCCATTTATCTAATTCACTTCCCAAACCGTATATACTAATACGTTTTTTGTATTGTTGGATTAGATCCAAAAATATAAAATCTAATTGCTCTGATATAATATGTGTATCAGTTTCAATTGGCATGGGGAATGATTTTGATGGTTCGAGCAACAAAAATACTATTATTCTATACCAAAGTAAAGTCTAAACCATAACTTTTACTTTGTGGCGTACCTCAAGATGAATAGCAAACTGGAGTATTAAAGACTTTTTAAATAACGTTCATTAAAAGTTTCTTTATAAGCCCTACCTATAGGAAGACAAATTTGATTGTCTAGATGAATTTGATTTCCAGAAACTTTGTTAATATAATGTACATTAACAATATAAGATTTGTGAATTTGGCAAAAATCAGAATCACTTAATTTTCCTAACCAATATTTTAAGGAATACGAAGCCAAATGCTTTTTTGATAAAGTATAAATCTCAGTATAATCAGATTCTGATTTGATATAACAAACCTGAGATAAATCAATCTTAATATGATCGTATCCTGATTTGATAAAAATAACCTCAGGAGATGATTTAGGAGTAATAGTAGTAGTAGTAGATTCTTCTTTTGGTAAAATCATAGCTGTAGTAGCTTTAGAAACAGCTTTTACAAAACGTTGAAAAGAAAATGGTTTTAAAAGATAGTCTATGATATCTAATTCATAACCTTGTAAAGCGTAATCTGAAAATGCTGTAGTAAGAATAACCTTAGGTTGATAAGGAATTACAGATAAAAAATCTATACCAGAAATTTTAGGCAAATGTACATCTAGAAAAATAATATCTACTTTTTCTGATTTAAGAAAACTCAACGCAGATAAAGCATCGGCAAACGTACTTTTGAGTTCAAGGGTTCCCATATCGCTGATGTATTTTTGTAAAATACGTTGTGCAGGTGGTTGATCTTCTATTATAATACAGCTATGCATGTGATATAGGATTTAGTTGTAATTGTAAATGAACTTCGTATAAAGAAGGTGTTTTATTAAGGGTCAATTGATGTGTATCAGGATATAACAAATGTAAACGTTTTTTTACATTTATGAGGCCAATACCTTTACTAAGGTCGTCTGTATTAGTAGCAGATTGATAACTGTTTTTACATACAAATTGGAGTAAACCATCTTTAGAAACTGATAAGTTAATTTTTATAGAAATGGTATCAGATTGACTGGCAGTGCTATGTTTAAAAGCATTTTCTATAAATACAATAAGAATTAACGGTGCAATTGTAAACTGAGAAGTGTCACATTCAAAATCAAAATCAATAACACCGCGGTCTTCTATTTGTAAAGAGTTTAACTCAATAAAACTTTTAAGATGAGCAAATTCTTTGGATAAAGGAACATTATCTTCTTGACATTCATAAAGCATATATCGTAATACTGCAGATAACTCTAGGATTATAGAAGGTGTTTTTGGCGAGTTAGCAATGGCATAAGAATATAAATTATTGAGATTATTAAAAAGAAAATGAGGATTAACCTGAGACTTTAAAAACTGTAATTCACTTTCTTTTGCAATATTCTTTAAAGTATTTAATTCATGTTGTTTATGATGAGCATCCCATGCAAATTTGCACCCTACATAGATAAATAAGATAGGAATAATATTAAATAAGGCATAAAAGCATCCAGAATAATCCTTACCTCTGCTATCGGGATAAAAAATACGCTCTAAGATAAACTCTTCTACTATTATTAAAAGTATAATGGTAATAAAAGTGAAGCTATAAAAAGTAAAATATCTTTTCTTATAAAAGTAAAGAGGTAATAAATGGTAATTGATAAATAATGCTGCTAAGGTATACGAAAGAAAAAAAATAGAACTTGTAAGGTGTATACTATAAGTCTTTCGATCTAGACAAGTAGCCAAACAAAGCAATACAGTGAGTATTACTTGAAAAAGTAATTCTTTAATAGTGATGTTTGACGAAAACTTATTTTTTATCATAAAGTAAAATTACAGTATTAGATTATTGCAATGAGGATAAAAGTTGTCATCGACAGTTTTTCTTGGGTGAACAACAAAACTTAGTGGAGAAAACTTTATTTACTGTTGACCAGATTAATTGTGATGTTTACAGATTGTTTTTTTCGTTTTTTAGTAAAAGAAGCACTTTTGACCTGCAACTAAAAAAAGCAGCATAATAATGAAAAGTCTATACAAAGGATGTTTTATACTCTTCTTAATTTTATGGAGTACAATAGGAAGTACCGTTCAAGGACAATCTAAAATCGAAATTACAGGAAAAGTAGTCGATCAACAAAGTAAGAATCCGATTGAGTTTGCTACGGTTTTTATTGCAGATAAAGAAAGTGGTGAAGCAATTACAGGAACAACTACTATACAAGACGGAAGCTTTAGTATGTTTACCAAAAAACAAAACTTTTATGTTGAGGTAAGTTTTATAGGTTTCCAGAAAAAAAGAATTGAAAAGTATACTGTAGCGGGAGAAAAAATAGATTTAGGAACAATAGCACTACAACCAGATTTAGAAAGCCTTGATGAAATCACAATTAGAGCAGAGAAATCACAAACAGAATTTAAACTAGATAAAAGAGTTTTTAATGTAGGAAAAGATTTAAGTACAGCAGGAGCAAGTGCTCTTGAAGTATTAAATAATGTACCATCTGTAGATGTAAGTATAGAAGGAGCAGTGAGTTTAAGAGGAAATGCAGGAGTACAGATTTTAATTAATGGAAAACCATCTGTAATGACTAGTGGTACAAGTAATACCTTAGGTACCATTACTGCCGAAGCTATTGAAAAAGTAGAAGTAATCACTAATCCATCGGCAAAATATGATGCAGAAGGAACTTCAGGAATTATCAATATTGTTTTAAAGAAAAATAAGAAAAGAGGTTTAAATGGTTCTGTAACCTTAAATGGAGGTATACCAGACAATCATAGTATTGGGTTGAGTTTAAATAAACGAACAGAAAAATTTAATTTATTTAGTCAGTTTGGAGTAGGAATAAGAGAAATGCCTCAAGATTTTAGACGATCAATTACTAATAATATTGATGCTACAACGATCAATAGAGTAGGAGATAGCGAAAAAAGAGAGCAGTTTTATAATGTGGTTTTAGGAGCAGATTATCATATTAATGATCTTAATGTAATAACACTTTCTGGTCATTATGCCTATGAAATAGAAGACGAAACTTCTGACGCTACTTTTAATACTACAGAAGCTACGGGAAATTTAGTAAGCAGCTTGTTGAGAAATGAAGATACAGAAGCAACAAATCCAAAATGGCAATATGAATTGCAATACAAAAAAGACTTTGAAGATCATGAAGATCACAGTTTCTTAATAAGTGCTATAGGATCTTATTTTGGAAAAGATCAAGAATCAATATTTGAAGATTCAAGAATAAGTGGAAATGTTACAGAAGCATTACAACGTGTAGGAACTGATTTTGAAGAACTAGAGAATACATTTCAAGCAGATTATGTACATCCTTTTGGCGAAAAGCATATTATAGAAACAGGAGCAAAATATGAACTGAGTGATATTTCTAATGATTACGCAATAGAAAATTTTACTGGTAGTGCATTTGAAGTAGATCCGAATTTAAGTAATATATTCTCTTTTAATCAAAAGGTATTAGGTGGATATATGACTTATGGATATGAAGGAGATAAATTTGGTATCAAGGGAGGGCTAAGAGTAGAACACACAGATTTAACTACAGAATTAGAAAATACAAGCGAGACTAATGATCAAGATTATGTGAATTGGTTTCCTAGCGCACATACTTCTTATAAATTCACAGAAAATTTTTCATTGCAAATGGGATATTCTAGACGAATTTTTAGACCTAGATTATGGCACTTAAACCCTTTTCAATCGATACGTGATAACTTTAATAGATCTGAAGGGAACCCTAATTTACAACCAGAATTTACAGATGCTTTTGAACTTACTTCATTACATAAGATTGGTAAAGCTTCAGTAAACTGGGGAGTGTATCACCGTAGAACAAAAGATGTGATTGAGCGTGTAGTACGATTTGAAAATGATTTATACATCAATGCACCTCAAAATATTGGAAAAAATAACAGTACAGGAGTAGAACTAAACGCTAAGTATCAACCACTATCATGGATGACATTAACTACAGATCTTAATTGGTTTTATTTTGACCGTATAGGAAGCTATCAAGGTACAAGTTTTGATTTTAGTAGTGATCAATGGACTGCTAGAGCAACTTCAAAAATTAAATTGCCGTGGAATTTTGATACACAAATTAGTATGAGGTATCGATCAGAGCAAGAAACTGTGCAATCGGTAATAGCAGATAACTTTTTTATGGATTTAGGAGTTAAAAAGAAAATATTAAAAGGGCGTGGAGTATTGAATCTGAGTATACGAGACGTATTTGCATCAAGAAGATTTTCAAGTGTTAACGATCAACTAGATTTTAACATTACAAACTATCAAAAAAGCGGAAGATTTGTAGTACTAGGATTTAGTTATGGTTTTGGTAAAGGAGAGGCAATGGAATTTTCTGGACACAAAAGATTTTAATATGAAAATTATAAACTTTTATCTCATTTGTATATAATTGCTTGAAGTGTTATTCTGAGTATCAAAAACAAAAACATCATAAATATAACCCCCATTAGATACTCAGGAGCACTTCATCTTATAACATTAAATGGGTATGTATAATAAAAGCTTAAAATAGAACTGAAGAATGAAAAAAAGTACACGTAATTTATTTAGAAACTGGCATAGAGATGTTGGATATTTTTATGTGGGATTGATTATTGCATTTTCTATATCTGGAATAGCATTAAATCATCGTACAAGTTTTGATCCACAGGAATACACAGTAAAAACAGAAGCTATTCAATTGCCCGTATTGGAAGGAAAAGAGTTGAATGATGATTTTTTTAGAGAAGCTTCAAAACAATTTACAGAGGAGACCTATAGAGGTTTTAGAAAAAGAGGAAATAGTATCAGATTATATTATAAGGATGCTTTTGCAAGTGTAGATCCTAAAACAGGTAAAGGAGAAATAGAATTTGTAAGAACAATTCCGGTACTAGGACAGATGACAATTTTACATAAAACAACCAATGTATGGTGGATATGGTTCTCAGATATTTTTGGAGTAGCAATGCTAGTTATAGCAATATCGGGAATGTTTATTTCTAAAGGAAAATACAGCTTTAAACAACGAGGATGGTGGTTAGCCACTATCGGACTTGTTTTTCCGTTTATCTTTTTGTTTTTGATTCGATAAAACTATGAGATAAGATTAATTTGTTAATCATACAAAAATACCTCGTATATATTACGAGGTATTTTTGTATGATTAAATTTGTAACAGATAACGCAATTAAGCGTATCATATAGTGTGATATAAAATAGATCACAATAAGCGATGAAAGCATATTTCGTTTTACAATTTAAAATACTTAATAGAAAATTAATTGCATTTGGATTACCGCTATTAATAGGGTATCCGTTACTATTAGTAGTGTTTATAGGTGTTTCTGTCTATATATTCTCTAGAACACCATATGCTGTGTATATATATACAGCATTAGCGTTAATATCTGTTTTAAAATTAAGTGCGCAGGATAGAAATGATTTTTTAAATACTATTTTTAATAAAAAACAATATCGAATAATAAGAGAGATAGAGAACTTTGGTTTAGTATTCCCATTTGTTTGTTTTTTAACGTATAAGCAGGAGTTTCTAATGTTACTACCTATTAGTGTAGGAGCAATAATAATAAGTTTTATAAAGTTTAATACAGGATTTTATTTAACGATTCCGACACCTTTTGGGAAAAGACCATTTGAGTTTACTAGAGGATTTAGAAAAGGCTATTTGGTTTTTCCGTTGGCGTATTTTTTAACTTTTATGGCGATTACTGTAGATAACTTTAACCTAGGTGTTTTTGCGATAGGGTTAATCACAGTTGTAACATTAACGTTTTACAGTAGACCAGAAGATGAATATTATGTATGGTCTTTTAGGCTGTCGGCTAAAGCATTTTTAATGCAAAAGATAAAAACAGGAATACGCTATTTAACGGGATTAAACCTACCTATTTTAATAGCATTGAGTATCTTTTTTTATGACCAAATGATAGTGATAATACTCTTTAATCTATTATGCTATGTATATTTGATCACAATAATTGTTGCAAAATATGCAGATTATCCTAAAGAGATGAATTTACCTCATATGGTGTTAATCATTATGAGTGTGTTATTTCCTCCCATTTTAGCAGGAATCATTCCGTGGTTTTATGCAAAAGCCATTAAAAAACTCAATATATATATACAATGATTTATATTAAAGAACTTTCCAAAAACTATGGTAAAAAACAAGTTTTAAAAGATATAAACGTTTCTTTTGAAAAAGGTAAGGTTTACGGAATTGTAGGACAAAATGGAGCAGGAAAAACGACCTTGTTTAGATGTATTGCAGATTTAGAATCTTTTAAAGGAAGTATTACGTCAAATTTTGATATACTTAAGAATCATTTAGGATTGTTATGGACAAATCCATATTTAATGGATAAAATAACAGGAAAGGAATATATTCAATTATTAGCTAATGCTAGACAAGTAAAATTAGATAATATTGAAGACAAAAATATTTTTGATTTGCCATTAGATCAATACGCTTCAAGTTATTCTACAGGAATGAAGAAAAAATTAGCATTGACTGCAATTTTAATCCAGAAAAATGATTGTTTTATTCTTGATGAACCCTTTAATGGAGTAGATATTCAAGGTAATATAATGATCATTGAATTGATAAATAAATTAAAAGAGCTAGGAAAAACAATTTTAATTTCTTCACATATTTTTTCTACACTAGCAACTACATGTGACGAAATTCATTTATTAAAAGAAGGCACATTTGTCAAGAGTGTTTTAAAAGATGATTTTGATCAATTAGAAACAGCAATGAAAACTTTTTCTATAGGAGATAAAATAGATAAGATGGAGATAGTTTAAAGAAAAAATAATTTTAATGTACTAAATATCGTACTTTTTTAAGGGGTTTTAACCCCTTTTTTTAATGTTTTTAAACGGTGTAATGTGTTGTTTAGTAGGTTTTTAATTATTTTTATAGTAATCTAAAAAACTCTTTAAACCGTCTTTATTATATACCTGTTGCAAAATCTTTCTTTATTGATATAACAATAGGTAAAAGGCAAAAAAATAATTATTATGCCTGATCAAAAAGAAATCAAAATTACAGCTTGGCCTAAGCAAAAGGCTACACTTGAACATTATTTTCAATTAGATAAACCATGTCCAGTTTCAATTCACTTTGATGATAAACCAGCTAATCTAAATATTAATAATTCAAAAGAGCGTCCTTTTCATGTCAATATGGATATGAATTTAAAAGCTAAAGAAGATATTCCTGTTTGTATAAAAATTTGCGAGCCTATCTGTGCTGTAAGTGATTATTCTGTGGGAATTGAATTTTTGGGACAATCAATAGCAAACATCAGACTCAAAGGAAAAACTAAAATAGCACATTGTAAAGATGATGATCCAGTGCCACGTATGTGTACTAATTTTATAGGTCAAAACCCCAAAGGAGCAAAAGAACCAGTAACTATAGATAAAATTCAATTTACATATTTAGGAGATCAAACTCATATAGATTATACCACTATGGGAGCACCTATAAATCAATTAAAAATGAGTATCCCTAATGAAGGGCTTCGTTTGGATTTTCCTACTGCAGTAAAAAATGTAGAATTAACTATAGTAAATTTCGGAAATCCAGTAATTCAAATCAATGGATTTTTAAATTCAATGATGGTAGTAAGTCAATCCGAAATGATTAATAATACGACGACATCGATTAAAATTGAAGACAAAATCTTTTCGGCCATAGAAATAAAAGGAGGTTCTAATGAAGCAGCTTTAGTAGATGTATGTTATGAAAGAGCTCCTATAAATCCAGTACCCTAATAATAAAATTCACTTAGCACAAATCATAGATGGAAAATACAACAGAATCTTCAGAAAAATTTGACGATAGAACAAATACACCTAAATCAAGATTAAAAGATTTATCACCTAAAAAAGTTGTTGGCGAGGCTCAACGAATTGTAGGTTTAGCTACTAATATTCTCGAAGAAGAAATTGCGGCTGGTATTATAGCAGCCAAAGAGATAGAAAAAAAGGTGATAGATGTTGACAAGGTAAGAGACAAAGACAAAGACCATATTTTTACTCGTTTTAGGAGTGATGCACATGAGATTGTTGATATATTGATGGATGTAGTTAGCGTAGCTTCTACCCAGATAGAAACATTATCTAATAAAGTAGTAAATATCATTCCAGATACTTCAAATGATAAAGATGAAGTAGCTTATCAAGTGCCTGTCCTTAAAGCAGAGAAGCCACTAGATCCAGGTAGTGAAACAGCAATAAAAATGCAACTTCAAAATGATCATAAAGAGAATGTAATGAAAGTAGCACTTTCTGATACAGATTTGGTTGCACCTTCTGGAGGTAAGATACTCGCTAGAAATATTACTGTGAGTCCTAAAACGGTAACACTTAAACCGGGAGAGAAAAAAGCAGTTACGATTAAAATAAAAGTTCCTCAAAACACAAAATCAGGGAAGTATTCGGGATTATTACAAGATAAAACCATAGAAAATTTACAAGCACTGGTTTCTGTAGAAGTTAATTAATAATACAGGTGAAAACAGCATCATTAAAATCTGCATTGCTAGAATATAGAGATCTAGCAATACAAGGAATCCATCATTATACTCCTAAGTGCGAGCCTAAAAAATACCTTTATGATCTCGTTTTGGATTATCCCAATAGAGGCGGAAAAGGATTTAGACCAGGGCTTTGTATAGCAGCCTGTAAAGCTTGGGGAGGTACAGAAGAAATGGTGATTAACTCGGCAACTTCATTAGAGCTTTTTCACAATGCTTTTTTGGTTCATGATGATATAGAAGATGGAAGTGAATTTAGGCGCAATAAACCTACCATGCATGAATACAATAATATAGGTATTGCAATTAATGTAGGGGATGCTATGAATGTATTGAGTATCAAACCACTTATGATGAATATGGAAGTACTAGGGCCAGAACTAACCTGGCAAGTATTTTCAGAAATAGAGCATATGGTTAGACAATCTGTAGAAGGACAAGCTATGGAATTGGGATGGCGTAAAGAAAATTGTTGTACGCTTACAGACGATGATTATATGCGAATGATCTTAAAAAAAACATGTTGGTATACTACGATACATCCCATAAGAATAGGAGCAATTATAGGTAGTCAAGGAGAAGTGAATCCAGATAGATTTAATCGATTTGGATACTTTATGGGAACAGCTTTCCAGATACAAGATGACATATTAAACTTGGTAGGTGATGAAAAAGCTTATGGAAAAGAAATTGGAGGAGATATTCTAGAAGGTAAGCGAACATTAATGCTAATACATCTTTTAAATAATTGCTCAGCTCAAGAGCGAAAAAGATTAGAAGAATACCTAGAAAACTGTAGAGCAGAAGAAAGTTTAGAAACAGCACATTGGGTAATGGAAAGAATGGAACATTACGGGAGTATAGAATACACACGTAATGTAGCAAAGAATATGGCAGGAGCAGCTTTAAAAGAGTTTTACTCAGCATTTAGAGAAGTTCCTGCATCAAAAGACAAAAGCATACTAGAGTCTATTATAATGTATATGGTAAACAGAGATTATTAAAAAGTTATGATAAAAATATCACCTATACCTAATTATGATTGTGAAGTGTTAATAATTGGAGCAGGACCAGGAGGTAGCGCTTTGGCAGGAAGATTAGCTCAAAATGGAATCTGCACGATATTGATAGAATCCCAGGAATTTCCTAGAGATAAGGTTTGTGGAGATTTTGTAGGACCAGTTGCGATAGCAGAATTACAAAAATTAGGTATAGCAGGATTAGAAGATTTTCCTAAGGCAAATAGAATTAATGAAGCATCTGTTTTTCTTGATGGAGAAGAAATTATAAATCAAGCAATTCCGAGATTAGAAGGAATTCCATATTATGGAAGAGTAATTCCAAGAATAACTTTGGATCATTGGATTTTTGAGTATGCACAGAAAAAAGGTGCGATAACCAAAGAAAAAACAAGGTTAAAGAACTATACAGTTTATCCAGACAAAGTAGTTGCAGAGATTTCTCAAAATGGAAAAAGTAAAACGATTATTGCCAAGATGATTATAGGAGCAGATGGTAGTAGTTCTACAGTAGCTAGAATTTTTCATGGACAAAAACCGTCAGATTTTGATCGTATTTTGGCAGTAAGAGCATATTACGAAGGTATAGAAGGACCTCAAGATAGATGTGATCTTTTTTTTACAGAAGAGAGTTTTCCTGGGTATTATTGGTTGTTTCCAACAGGAAACGGAAATGCAAATATAGGTGTAGGTATGGTGCTAAAGACACTACCACAAAACGATACCCATTTAAAAGAGTTATTAACTGCGTTAATTCAAAAAGACAAAAGCCTTTCTGCTCGAGTTGGAAATGGACAAATTAAAGGGAAAATTCAAGGATGGCCTTTGGCAACGTATAATGCAAAAAAGAAGATTATAGGAAACCGTTTGTTATTATTAGGAGATGCTGCAGGATTGATTAACTCTCTTAATGGAGAAGGAATTCAATATGCATTACTTAGTGCAAGATGGGCAGCAGATACAATTATATCGAGTGTACAAAACGATGATTTTTCTACAGTATCATTAACATCATATAAGAAGAAAATAGAAGAAGAATTAGCCTATGATCTCACTTTAAGCAATATGATAATTCAATGTATTCGTAATCGGAAATTAAATCCTTTTTGGATGGAATTATTGAGTATCATGGTAAGTAGAGCTCGTATTGATAAATCTTATGCAGAAATAGCTGGAGGAATTCTGGCCGGAATGCAACCTGCAAATAAGGCAGTACACCCAGCATTTATTACAAAAACACTAGTACAAGGTGCTATGCATTTTGGCGTAAAAGGAGCTAAAGAAGTATTAAAAGGACCAGAACACTGGATGAGTACAGGTAAATCAACAGTAGCACATGTTAAAGAGATTATTAAAGAAGCAAAAGAAAACCCTAAAGAATATAAAGAATGGTTACAGGGATTGACGACTAACGGAATTAAAATTTCTGACCATATCTGGAAAGATATTAAAAAACAATATATAAATACCAAGTAAGAAAATGGCAGAAAATATAAAAACTATAAAGAATTTAACTGAGCTTCAAAAAATGATGCCTCGGTTATTAGAAAAGTATGGAGAAGAACAACATTTGGTGAAAGCTGCAATGGCAAACCCAATATTGGCATTAGAACATATAGGGATAAAATTAACACCTAAAGTTGCAGAAGAAGTGGAGAGCCGAGCACGTTTTGGAACCGAAACAGGAGATAAGATTCAAAAAATACAAACAAAGGTTAATAAATTGACAGGTAGAGATTTCGATTTAGAATCGAATACGGTAATTACCAATTTTCTTAAAAAGGAATTAAAAGAAGAACTTATAATAGATAACAAAATAATCCCTTTTTCAGAATTGAAGAAAAGTATAATAGAAAGACCTAAAACAATAGCTTTTTTTAACAAGAAAGGGTCAGTAATAGATCCATTACAACGATTTGAAAAAAGCCATAAACTAATTCCTATGCTTTTAGAGTACCGTGCTTTACAAGCAAGAATACCAGCATTAGCTTCTATTAAAGTATTTAATGAAATATTAAAAAATTCAACTGATACAAAAGGAATAAAGTTTTCTAATGTGAAGTTTAGATTACAAGATAGAAATAAAAGAAAAATCGCATAATCACGGCGTATCCTAGTAATAATTATACCAAATAAAAAATAAAAACTGAATAGTACTGCAATAGTAGAACTTTTAGAAAAAGATCTTTTCATTCCTACCATATAAATCATACTTCTGAACTATATGATGTAGCGGATTTGTTTCTTGAACAAAATAAATAATTTTTTAGCATTCAAGAAGACTCCCCATACCTATACCCCCGCTTAAATAGATAATATTAAAATTAACGACATGCCAAATACACAAGGATTTGAGATCGTATCAGAAGTCACTGTTGATGTATTAAGACAGTTACTTAGGGCAGCTTGGAAATCTGGAGATGATGATAGTGGAGAAGGGGTTATTCCAGAAAAAATTGAAATACCACCAGGACTCGCTTTTGGACCATATCAGGTAAAAGAAGGTACAGTACAAATTCCCAAAGAAGAATTGGGATTAGAAATGGAAACTAGCATAAATGGTGTTGAAATAAAATTAGGAACCATTGTTCAAGTAGAAATAGATAATCCGCCTATACCATCTGCAACATTATTTGATCTTACAGCAGATGTAGTTATTAAAACACCAGTTACAACGCTAGATGGAGATATTAATGTAGGAGTTAAATTGGATAATCTTCCTGCAGATGCTATAGCAGTAACAATAACAAGTGGAGATCCCATAGGACCTATTACAGAAGCTATGGTAGAAGAGTATATTCATGAAAAGTTGAGACATGATCCGCTCTTTCCTAAAATTTATGATGATATTCCATTGGGTTTTGGAACAGTTACAGGTACAGGACGATTAGAACTTTATGATGATGAAAGTAATCCATCAAAAACAGCTACAGTTAGCTACCCAGAACCTAATAAAGTAAAAGTAGCTATACCGTGTTTTATGAGTTTTTATGACATTCAAGGAACGTTTTCTGGTGTACCAGTACCTTCACCAATTGAGATACTTGGAGTCATAGAAATGATCGCACCGTTTAAAATTGAAAATGATATAGTAGAAGCCAAATTAAGTGAGGCAAATGTGGAGTTAACAGCTATAACACCAGCACCAGGACAAGGAGGAGCTAATTATACATTAACGAACAATGTAAGTGGTGGACTTGTAGAAACTAGTATAGTTTCTGGATTTAATAGTATAGCGGTAACAGAACTTCAAAAAATAGGAGATGTATCAGAAATGGTTCCTTCTATAACGACTATAGAAACATTTATTGAAGAAGAAATTCGTAAAGAATTAGCAACTAGAAAGCAGATTTTGATATGGGAACCAGCACCACCAGATGGAGTAGATGTGACCATAGAAGATGTAACTATTAAGGCACTTAATGAAGGTTTGGCAATAGCTATGAATAAATCTGATAGTGCTAATGCAGATGCATTAAGTTTTTTTGTTCCTAATGATAGAGATTTCGCAACAGCTATATCTAGGAATAAAGTATTAGAAGAAATAGATAAAGCTGTACATGAGGAATTTGGTGATCTCCCAACAACTCTAGATGATAAAGTTGAAGGCAAAACAGTGAAGTTGAATGATTTGAATATTAGTTTAAAAAATGGAGCTATAAATATAAAAGGAAATGTAACTGTTGTAGATGCTATTTTGGGTAGTATAGATGTAGATGCAGATTTTGATGCAGATTCTGGATTACAATGGATTGATGGACCCGAAGGAGGACAAATTATAGAACCTTTTGTTATAGGAGAACCAGATGTTGATTTATCTTTATTAGCATGGATACTTTCATTTTTAATTGGCTTTATTACTTTTGGTATCGTAGGAATCATTATTGTAGCTGTGGTAATGACCTTAGCAGAAAATCTAGCTGAAAGTATAGGATCTTCGATTATTAAAGATGATGTAAATGATCAGCTAACAGGTATTGGAGCTTGGCCACAGACATTAACAGCTATAGGAGAAGTTACTGCAAGATTTGAAAACCCTATAGTTATCGATACTCAAGGGATTATGTTTTCTGGAAATATGTTGATAACAAGTATGCATTCTTTGACAACAGAGGATTTTGCAAATGCAAACGGACCATATCTAGCAGTAGGGAATCAAGCCTTAATGTTTAATGGTGGGATAGAAAATGCTACATCTCAATTGTTCTGGGATTTTGATGATGGTAATTCATCTATCTTAAGAAGTCCAAGTCATATCTATGGGAAAAGTGGATTATATATTGCTAAATTCCGTATAGCGGTTGAAGAAGAAGGTGGAGTTACTACACGTAATTTTACTAAGGTTAGTATAAAAAATGTGATTCCGCAAGTTATTATGCCTTCTAATATTACGGCCAAAGAAGGAGAGGAGATACCCTTACAGATAAGTTTTACAGATAATAACTGGCTAGATACTCATACGGCAACTATTTATTGGGGAGATAACACTGCTCCAGAAGATTTGGTTGTGACAGAAACTAATAATCCGCCACAGGCACAAGGACAATTATTTGCCTGTCATGCATATTGTGATAACGGACAATATCAAGTACGAGTTATAGTGAGAGATGATGCAGGAGGAATAGGTATAGGAGAAATGACTATTACTGTAGAAAATGTAGCTCCTGTAGTTTATCTCGAAGATAAAATGTATACTTTACAAGGACAATGTATACATCTAGAAGGATATTTTGAAGATCAGGGATGGTGCGATACACATACAGGAGAATGGGACTTAGGAGATTGTACTATTCGTAATGCTTTTATAGAAGAAACAAATACTTCTCCTAAAGCAAAAGGGACTGCAAAAGTAGCGCATGCATATGAGCATTGTGGAACATATCAAACAGCACTTACCATAACGGATGATGATGGAGGAATGGGTCAAGACCAGATGCTAATAAAGGTAAATCATTTAAAGAATAATTTTTTTGAAGATGGTTTCTATACTGTTGAAGCTAGAGATCAACAACTATTGACTATAGCAAATCATTGGATTCCTTTTGCGGCTTTAGTAGAAAGCATACCAGATAAACCTAATCAAGGATCAGTAAATTTAGAATACCAATACGAAATAGGTGTAGTTTCAGAAGGACAACGCTCTCAAAAGATAGCAATGCAAGGAGCTATACAAGTTGGTATTATGCAACACATAGAAGTTAATAAAGGATGGGATTATGAGTTTACTGCTAATTTTCATGTAGCAATACGTAGTGAAGCTGTAAGTAGAATAGGTATAGATCCATTAGGAGGTACAGATCCCGATGCATCTTCTATAATTTGGAGAGAAGCAAAACCAAAGTTACAATGGGATAATATTACGGTAAGAACTACAGCTAGAGCTGAAAAGATTACAGTTTTTTTAGGAGGATTACAGCGTTCTTCAGTAAAACATACTATTTATTGGGACGAAGCTCATTTATATCAGATTCAGCCGCATTGTGTAGCAACTAAGTGTGAAGAAACCTGTATTGATTTCGCAGACATGCGTCCAAGAATAGAGATAACAACAGCATTTCAATATAAAAATTTATTATTTACTCCAATTCAAGATAAGTTGTTTACGACTCAGTTAGGAGCACCACAAGGCCAAACTAAGTTGGGATTTGCCCCTACAGGAATGCATATTCGTTTTCCTGAAGTAGTAGATAAAGTAACCATAACGATTACGAATCATGCAGGAAGGCTTATAAAACTGGAAGCTTTATATGAAGAAGAGGTATTGGCAGTGAAAGATGAGTTAATTTATAATGAAACAAAAACGATTACTTGGGAAGTTACCAATATGAACGGACTAAAGATAAGTGGTGGAGATTATGAAGCTGCATTAGTATCCATATGTTTGTGTTTATCTTTAAAGGGGATAAAAAATGCAAACATAAAAGATATGAATAATCAACATCATACTACATTAAGTAGTGATAACGTAAAAAGAAGGATTAAACTAATATAATGTTATTGAACAATGGGTATTAGACCACGTACTCCCATATCTACTACTGTATCACCTTCTAGAGGTTCATAAGTTCCGTTTTGATTAGGATCTTCCCATTCAAAGCTCTTATTAATAGAAATGGAGCATGTAATAACGATATCACTGGTTTCGTTTCCACGTATTACTAGTGGAGTATTGAATGTTCCTGTAACAAGACAAGAGCCAGCAGGAATAGGAGAGTTCTCAAAAATAGGATTAGGTACAGTAGTAGCTCCAGGAGGAGCTTGTCCTTCTGATACTTGAACATGAGGCGGGTGAGTTTCAAATCCCCAGTAACCTTGCAACTTATTACCGTTGACGATTACAGATTCGTTTTTGATTTTATAAGAATTGATGTAAGTATTAGCACCTATAAAAGAAGCTATAGTACCTTTTAAGTCGGTGTTTTGTGCTCTAAAATCGATAGTGTAATTCTGATAAGAAAGCGATATTCTTAAATATTTATAGGTATCAGGAGTTATTTGATTAAGTGGTATTTCAAAAAACGTATCTCCATTACCGCCATATAAAGCTTGATCAAAATCAATAGCAGTTCCTCCTCCTTGAGTAGTGGTAGGACTTTCGTACAATTGAGTACCATTATAAGCAGGAATATCATTTGCTCTGGATAACTCTATAAAATGAACTCCCATAGTATTAAATGTTGGAGTTTGAGCAGCATGACCATCAGGTATAGTTTGAGGTTCTCCAAAATTACCCAATCGTTCCTGAGTAGGATCAAATTTAAATTTTAAGATCAATTTAGGAGCATTGGTAGGTTCTTCAGTTTGATTATCACTTTTACAAGAACTATAACATAATAGAATACCGAGACAGAAGAAAATAACTTTATTAGGAAACATGATCGTATGGTTTAGTTAAGTATAAAAGAATTGTACTACAATTGAGTAGTACTAAAATAAGTTGATAGTTATATAGTTATAACGAAAATTAAGCGTTGATGTTGTAAAGTATTAAGGTTCTAGTCAATGCTCATTCTTTGAGGATTATTATTTCTTCTTTTGAAAAACAAAGGAAATAAGTCTCGGAATTTCTTTTTTTGATTTATGATCAAACCATTCTTTAATTTCTAATAAAATGAATCCGTTATTTTCGGCATTTTCTATATAATCAGAAATATGATGCGTAAAAACTTGTAATTCTTCAATTCCATTTTCGGTTTCATATCGTGCTTTACTTCCTGAATATTGTTTAAAAGGATGCAATTCACTTATAAAAAAGATACCCTCATCTGTGAGTTTTTGATTTGCTTGATGGAATATATGATTTAAATCATCGATATGTTCAAGAGTTAAACTTGAGGTTATTAAATCGACATATTGATTTTTGATTTCCCAATCTTTGGTAAGATCAGCCTTTATAAATTTAACTTTTGGGTTTAATATTTTCTTTTTAGCAATTTCTAACATTTCTACAGAAAAATCTAATCCAATAATGCGCTTAGCTTTAGGTATTAACCATTCGGTATTTTTACCAGTTCCGCACCCTAATTCTAGTACATTTTTAAAATTATATTTAGATAAAGTTTCAATAGTTGAGGTTTTATCTAAATCTCGTGTTTTATTCTCATTAGTATCGTACTGTCCAGCCCAAGAATTATATGCTTTATCTATACTCATTTTAATCTTTTAAGAATACGTATTGCTTCGTTTAATTTTTCAGTATCAAAACCTTTAGTTAAATCAGTTCATGTTTTAATTTTTCTAAGGCTTCAATGGCATTATCGATTTGGCTGGTATGAGTCGTTCCAAAAGTTACCTTTCCAGAAGGTAAATGCGTAACTCTTACTTTTGCATAAGGTATTTTATCTGATGTATTATCTTTTGTTTCAGAAGTTGATACGTTAATTGATTCATATTTAACATCAATCTTTAAGTGTTTAGGATCGAAGTAATCAAGTAATTCTTGATATTTTTGATTTATGATTTCTTTCATGAGATCTTATAAGTTTACAATTATATAAATTACAAAAACAGCACTAACCTTTGTAAGGTGAATCTTTTAACTGATTAGATTTGATATAAATATGAGTTCTTTTAGCATCAATAATCAAATTAAATCGCTTTAATAAATTACCACCTATAACACTCATCTTTTGTCTACCAATGGCACCTTCAAAAAAGCCTACGGGGATATTTTCAAATGCTTCTTTTCCTAGTTTAAATTGTGATAAAATACCCTTTTTAGTTTTAAGAACATTACCATAAGAATCTTTTAATTCTTGTTGGTCTATTATTGTTATTTGATTACCAATTTTAGTTTTCTGTACAAACTCATCATCATATAGAATTGTACCTCCAAAACCAGAATGAATTAAAAATTTGTTAGGATAATTTTGATCGCCTACCTTGCTTATTCCGTTAATAAACATAAAATCATTTTCAAACTGTAGTGCTAGTTTTTGATAAGCAGCTATTTTATTAGGTAGTGTTTGATGAAGGATTAGGATACGATTATCAAAATCGATTTCGATTATTCTGTCTTTAAATAAATTAGGGCCAAATTTACCATCTGTTGTAGGACCAGAGTTTTTGTTTTCCCAAATAGACAGGTTAGACCATTTAAAATTACCTATTTGTAGTGTATTGTTTTTGCTAAATCTAGATTTATTCTCACCTCCCCAACTTTTTACATGATCTCCTTGAGACCATTGCATACTAGTAAATTTATCGGTTACTTCTTTTATCAATGTAATTCCGCTAGTTGCAGTATGAAACATCAAATTAACCTTATCAGTACCGTTTAAGATAGCTTTTATAGCTATATTATTATGTTTTGTTAGTTCAAACGGAATGGTATCAGTTGTGGTTTTGTGATGTTCTTGAGCGATCGTTATTTGATTGAGTAGTATAAAAATAAATAGTATTAATGATTGATGTGTTTTCATATATTATTGTTAGATATGTGGTTTTTAAATTTACCAATGTATGATATCAGAATGTATTTTGTTTTGATATTTTTTAAAGTTAGAAATTTTGGATAACTTTTTAGTAGGTAAGCAAAGTTCCCATATAGAAGCGTATGAACTCCAAGGATCAATTAGAATTTCAACAGTGTAATTGTTTTTAAGCCTAATAGCGTGTATCCATTTAAAAGTATCTGTATAATATTTTTGTGTTGAATTGGGCGTCCAAAGGGTCAAATGAATGCCAGCTACAATAGCCCATGTATTATTATTATCGATTAAACAACATTGAGGTTCTCCATAGAAATCATCTTCCATCAAAATATGATTATTCGATTTATTTATAAGATAAGTATACTCAAATTCGTGTTCTAATCTCAATTGATTAGTTTCATAAAGAACAGTTGTAAATCGAGTAGGAATACGATATAGAGGCTTGTTTTTTGTCAAAATTAAATATCATTTTTAACTCTAATTATTGCTAAATCATCTGTGACTATGTGATTTTCTTGATCTTTTAAGAAATTGATTTTTCTATCGAGAAAATTATCAAATTCTGTTCCTTCATTATCTATCAATAAATGTTTAATGATTTCGTATTCAGATTTCTGATTAGACTTATCTTTAAAATTTTTAAAAGTGAAGATTCCATCGGTTGCAATGGATAAATCTTTAAAACTAGAAATAGATAATTTTTGTTTTTGATGATTAAACCAAGTATCAAAATCATCTGTTAAGTGATATCCCAAATAATCAGGTTTATCATTTTGTTCATATTCTGTGAGTTCTCCATCTATACAAATTAAGCCATCTCCAATGGTTAAAAAATCAGCACGAGATTCATTACTATTAATAATACCAATAATCAAGGTTGAAAGTAGTTCATTAGTCTCAAGTCCAAGATGGTTTTTGAGTATTTTAATTTCGTTAATTAATAACTTAAGAACCTCTTCAAGTGTTATAGGTGTATTTGAAACAAACTCTTCATAAAATTTCTTTTTAGCTATATTCCGTAAGATTTTCCCAAAAAGAATTGATGCAAAAACGGATTCTTTACCCATAGTGCAACCATCCAAAACAGCAATTAATTTTTCATTTGTTCCAATTTGTTCAACAATTAGAAAATCTTCACAATGATTTGTGTGAAATTCACCAATATGTAATGTTGTATATATATTCATATTTTATTTAACTACCTTCATATATTGACTAGACAATAAATGATTAATTGCAGCGACTCTTTGTTGGGCTTCTTTAATCATATAGCTTTCTATTTGGGTATCAGGTTCAGACCAATCTAATGCATCGTATAATGCACCTAACCATTCTGGAAAATCAAATTGTTCTTCGATAGATTTAGTTATGCTCCACAATTTGTATGGAGTAGTTTGTTTGTTGATTAATAACTCACAATGTTCTTTTAAGATGATTAAAGCAAAGTGTTCTCTTAGATTTATATAATTGTCAACATGTAACTCAATGAATTCTTTTAATAATTCAGGAGCTATAAGATGTTCCTTAGTTTTTGTATTTAATCGTATAATTTTTATCAACAGATTAGAACGCTTATTAGTAGTGTCAATATATTCTTTGACTTTATGAATTAATTCTAACTCAGTAATAGCATTGAGTTGAAATTCAAGATATATTTTTCCTATTTGAATCACTCCAGAATAATAATTAGAAATAATTGATTAAATATCTAGCAATATACTTAAATAAATGCAATGGTAAATTGAGTCCTAATAAAATGATTGACATATGAAAAGATATTTTAAGAGGCTTTAAATTAGAAGTGTTTGTCACCCTAAATGTACCCCTTTAAGTCTCCTAGAAGTCTCCCTTAAAGATGCAAAAATCCTGAATTGTTACCATAATTTTGAAAGAACCAAAAAAGAATTCTTTAACCTAATTAGATTATGAGTAAAAAACTATTCTTAGCAATTGTGCTTTTATGTAGTATTTCTTTTGCAATTCATGGACAAACCTTAAATGAACTTTCTGGTACTGGATCAGGAATAAATATTACTACAGGTGATTTTAATACCATGTTTGGTGACAGTACAGGAACAGCGGTTACTTCTCAACACTATAATACGTTGATTGGTTACCGTGCAGGAAGACATAATAGGGCATCAGAAAATGTATTTATAGGTTACAACACTGGTTATACAAATACGACAGGATTTGACAATACCTTTATAGGAATGGAAGCAGGTCGTTTAAATACAAATGGAGGAGATAATACTTTTATAGGAGCAGAATCTGGCGAAAATAATACTACAGGATATGATAATACATTTTATGGAGAAGAATCAGGAACTTTGAATACTACAGGATATGAAAATACTTTTATAGGTGAGGATGCAGGTTTAGAAAATACAACAGGGTATAAAAATACTTTTATAGGTAATGAATCTGGTTCTGATTCTGATACGGGCTACCGTAATACAGGTGTTGGGAACAAATCTTTGCGAGATATTGATGAGGGACATCATAATACCGCAGTGGGAGATTCATCTGCTATAGATTTAGGTAAAGGATTATATAATACAGTGATTGGAGCAGCAGCTGGAGTAGCTATAGAATATGCAGATTTTAATACTTTTATTGGTGCTATGGCTGGTTGGGATAATAATAGAACTAATAGTACAACTAATGCTAATCGAAATACATACGTAGGTTTTTTGTCAGGAGCTTCTAATAGAGATGGAGAAGATAATGCCGGTTTTGGAGCTTATTCAGGATATGGTCGAGCAAACAGTACAACTGCAGAGGATGATGAATTCACACATTTTAATGGAAATATAAATAGAAGTAGAACTACATTTTTTGGATCACAAGCTATAGCTGCTCAAAATGATGTTATAACTATGGGTTATTATTCTTATAACGAGGGACAATATGCTATAGGTATAGGGAATGAAGGAAATATGCAAAATGCTGTTGGAGCAATTGTTATAGGGCATAACTTTGAAACAACAGATAATTCAGATTATTCGGTAGGACTGGGATATCAGGCGAATATAGCGCAATCATATTCTATAGGGATAGGAAGTAATGTAACTATAGATAATATAGAAGCTATAGGTATAGGAGCCAATACAGTTGTTCAAAATAATGGAGCAATTGTAATAGGAACAGGAGCACAATCAAATGATATAAATGATAATTCAAGTGGAGATGCAACCAATAATATAGCTATAGGTTATAACGCAGTAGTAAGTGCAGAAAATGCTATTGCTATAGGAAACGGAGCTACAGCCACGAACTCTAATACTATGGTTCTAGGAGGTGTTGTAAATCCTGTAAGTGTAGGAATAGGTACAGATACTCCTAGTAATAAGGCATCTTTGGAGCTTGCAGATACCGATAAAGGGTTGTTGTTGAATAGATTAACTAACTCACAACGATCGTCGTTAAAACCAGGTTCAGCTAATGAAGGTTTGATGGTATATGATACAGAAGATGATATGGTATATACTTGGAATGGAGATGCTTGGACTCAAGTAACCTCTACAGGAGATAATCTAGGTAATCATAAGGCAACAACTAATTTGGGGATGAATAATAAAAATATTACGAGTATTAAGAACATATACCTGAATTCTGATAATTATAATGGGATCTATTTCAATTCTAATTCTAATGATTTTAGTATAACTGTAGATGATCGTAAAGGAAATTATCTTTATGAATACGGAACAGTTAAAGATGCTTTTGGGAATAATCACGCTATTGTTAAATTTAATACAAGTTCTAGTACCGGAGCTGGATGGGTTTGGGGAGTAACTAATGAAAGACCTATTGCAGCTTTGGATAATAAAGGAAAATTGCAATTAGCTAGTGGCCTTAATATAGGTGGGAATTATGAATTCCCTATAACAGATGGAGCAGCAAATCAAGTGTTAGTTTCAGATGGTGCAGGGAGTTTATCTTGGACTACTCAAATAGATAATCAAGAATTATCATTAACAACAAATACCTTAGGTATAAGTGGAGGAACAGGAACAGTAGATTTATCAGGATATCTAGACAATACAGACAATCAGGAATTGAGTTTGACTACGAATACTTTAGGTATAAGTGGAGGAACAGGAACAGTAGATTTATCAGGATATCTAGACAATACAGACAATCAGGAATTGAGTTTGACTACAAATACTTTAGGTATAAGTGGAGGAGCAGGAACAGTAGATTTATCAGGATATCTAGACAATACAGATAATCAAGAATTGAGTTTGACTACAAATATTTTAGGTATAAGTGGAGGAGTAGGAACAGTTGATTTATCAGGATATCTAGACAATACAGATAATCAGGAATTGTCATTTTCTAATAATATATTAAGTATTTCTGGAGGAACAAATACAATAGATTTTTCTTCTTATGTAAGTGCAGATGATCAAAATTTAACATCTGCAAATTTATCAGATACAGATCTTACTATAGGTATAGAAAACGGAACTTCTGTATCTGTAGATTTGAGTCCTATGTTGACCGCTATTATTGAAATGAATACAAATCAACAAAACACGATAGTAGCGCAACAACAACAAATAAATGATTTAATTAGTCGTATAGAAGTATTAGAGGATTGTGCATGTACATTATCTGTAGATGATTTGACTACTAATCCCCCTAATCAAGCGATTTTATATCAAAATATACCTAATCCTTTTAATGGAACTTCAGCTATTAAGTATTATATCCCGATAGGAATAGCTCAAGCAGATATGGTTTTTAGTAATACTTCTGGACAGATTGTTTCTTCAATATCTTTGGATAAAAGAGGAGAAAATGAATTAAATATTAATAGAGATGGACTAGCATCTGGAGTTTATTTTTACACATTATTTATAAATGGACATAAGATAGATACTAAAAAAATGATTATTGAATAAATGTAATAAATAGCAAAACTATAATATAAAAGCTTCAATTTATGAAGCTTTTATTGTTTCATATATTGTAATTTAAAATGAAAACCTTAATAGTATTTTGGATTATATTTGGACAAGCATTACTCTATTAACTCAATGAAGCGATTAAAAAAATCAAGAATAGTATTAATAAAAAAACTATTAAGGAGATTACTTTTTAGTGTTCTTTTAATTGTTCAAATAGGATGTACTCCAGAAGAAGAAAGTCTAATTATGAAAGATGCTACTATAGATCTTACTAATTGGAATTTTGGACAACATCCTGAGATTTCTGTTCAAGGAGAGAGTTTTTTTTATTGGAAACAATGGCCTATAGATGAGCATAAAAACTTTAAACCTGAAGCATTAAAAATTGCTGATACGATCACTTGGCCAACAGCAATATGGACTCAAAAAATAAAAGAAGGACAAGGTTATGGAACGTTTAGGTTTTTTATAAAAAGAAAAAATCCCCAGAAATCGGTAATGTTGAATATAGCGAGGAGTCTTGCTGCCGTACAAATCTGGATTAATGGAAAAGAAATATATTCTCATGGACAAATTTCTAAGATAGCAGAAGACGAAGAAATTGATGGCCGCCCTTTACGATTTGAATTACCTAATGAACGTGATTTAGATATAATGTTTTTGATATCGAATCATAAACATAGATTAGGAGGAGGCTTTGCTATAAAGACAGCGCTTCTAGAAAAGACGTATTTTATGCGTCATAATAAAGCAAATATATTAATTGAAGGAGTTGTTACATTTTTGATTTTACTTTTTGGAGCATACCAAATTTTACATTTCTTTAGTTTTCCTAAATATTCCTATTTTTTGTATTTCGGGATGTTCTGCTTATTGGGGGTTTCAAGGCAATTATTTGTAGGAGAAGGGTTGGTATATTATTTTTTTCCTGAAATCTCATTTGATATTGTTCAAAAAATGAGATACATAGGATATTATGGAGGTTTAGCATCAGTAATTTTGTATCATGATAGAATGTTTCCAGGGTACATACCTAAAAAAATAATTCAAGCAAGTGTTCTGATTTCGATATTAGGTGTATTATATGTAGTCATTACACCTGTATTTTATAGTACGTATAGCGCTCCTTTTTTTCAAATATTTGGATTATTGGTCATCATTATGGGATGTTATCAAATGATCTTGGCGGTAAGAGATAAAAAACCATATGCAAAAGGAATGTTGATTAGTATGGGAATCACATGTACCTTGTTGGCAAATGATTTATTGAATGCGATGATGATTATAGAAACAGCATATATAATTACATATGGATTCTTATTTTATGTTGCTTTTCAAATTATTTTGAATAATAGAATTCAACTGCAAACAGAGAAACGATTGGTTAAGTTGTCTTCAGATATTGAAACTATGTCTGATCGAATTAACAAAAGAGAAGAAGAAATTACTGAGCTACGTTCCGAAATTTTTCAACAATTAAAGTCCAAAGAAAAACTAGTTGAAAATATGAAAAAAGTAGCATCTAATGATACTTCTATTTCCATTCAAAATCTTATTGCAGACCTTAGATCAGAATTGTTAGAAGATTCTCAATTGATATTGATTAAAAATGATATCGAAGCGTTGAATCAGGAATTTGCTAGAAAGCTTAAAATGACTCATGCTAATTTAACCAAAACTGATCTAGAAATATGTACATACCTTCGTATGTCGCTAAGTCGAAAAGAAATTGCACGATTACGATTTACGTCATTAGATGCAGTAAAGAAATCAAGAAACCGTTTACGTAAAAAAATGCAACTATCTGAAGAAGTAGATTTAGAAGAATATTTAAAATCAATTTGACTTTGGTCGTTATAAGATTGTTTAAATTATAAAAATTGATGGGCTATAATTGGTTTTATAGTTTTTTGATTCATAGTTTTTTGATTCATAGTTTTTTGTGTTTTTGTCCCCCGTCTTGTCCCCCTTGTTTTTTTCTTTTTTAGAGCTATAGATTGTTATTTAGCAATAAGTCTAATAGGATTTTTATGCTATCTATTTCAATCGTATTTCGAGTGATATGATTAAATGAAAAGAAAGAGGATAGACAGAAGAATGAAGAATTTAAACAAGTATGATTATAGATGATTTTTACGAAGTATATATACGACCAACATGGAAACATTATAGAAATGTAGAATATATCGAAATTGATTTTAGAAACTTGCAAACAGATGAAGACATTATTAGGTGTGTACATGAAGCATCAGAGATGGGGTTACAAAGGCAAGATAAATCTGTTAGAGCATTAGTTAATGCCAAAGGGATAAAAACAAGTCCTTTGGCAATGAGAACTATTAAAAAATTGGGAAAACAGGTACAACCTAAACTAAAAAAATCAGCTTTGGTAGGCTCTGTAGGTATTGTATCGCTACTCATGAAAATCTATATTAATTATACTGGAAGCAAAATTAAATTCTTTACAGATGAAGAAACAGCAATAAAATATTTAGTAAATGATTAATACAGATGCAATATATACTAATATTCCTGAAGAAATTAATGTTGCTGTAATTACCAAAGATTTACAATTAGAATTTATAAAGGTATTATCTACATATAATTTTAAATTTCATGTGTTTGACATATTTCCTAATAACGATGTTTTTTGGGAAGCTATTCCAGATACGATTATAATTGATAATAGGGGTTATCCTGATTGGGAAAAACAGTTAGCTTTACTTCAGGAAAATGAAGCTTATAAAGAAATCCCAATTATTGTATTAAATCAAAATAAAATAAAATTAGAAGAGATGCTCCTCAGTAGAGATAAAAATTATGTGTTAGCGTATTATAAAGATTCAGATGCAATACTTCAATTACTTATGTCAACTGTTAAATATTGGAAAAAATTAAATAAAGCTTTAATTGAAAACAATCAATTGAACAGAGTATTATCAACTAATTACCTAGTATTAGATGCAAAAAATGAATGTTTAGAGTCATCTCAAAAACAAATAAAACAAATAAGTGAACTAGCAAGGTTAGAAGTGCAAAAACAGTTAATAAAATTGAATGATAAGATTGAACATAATTTAAGGAAAGGATATCATTATCAATTATTTCAAGCACATTTTGAAGAAGTACATCCTATGTTTTTTAAAAGATTATTAGCTACTAATAAGAAGTTAACTCATAATGATCTCAAATTAGCTTCTTTTCTTAAAATGAATTTTAATAATTCAGAGATTTCCTTTTTTATGGGAATATCTATGGCCGGAGTCAAAAAAGCCATACAGCGTTTAAGAATAAAGTTAAAACTATCTCCTAAAACATCATTAAGACAATATTTGTTCACAATAGAATCATAAAGAAAAAAGAGCAAAATACTAAGAGGACATTTGTAAAAAATATATAAGAATCAATATGTATTTAATAAGACTTTAGATTGATATATGATAAAATCATGCAATTTTTGATCAGGCATATCTTCACAATTCAGTTCAAGAAATTTTAAAAGTTCTTCAGAAGCTTTTTCACTATAATAGGTTATATAATTACCACTAAACCTATCGTATCGAGAAACACTAGACTTTTTTTCTAAAATTTTTAAAATATTATAATGTCTATAGTCTTGTTCGATTCTTTTAAAAAGAGCTTTGATTATATGATATTCACCTTCTATAACCTGAAAAAATGTTTGATTTACGTATATGAGTATCCCCTTAATATTATTTTGATTGTTAAATAATTTGGTATCCATCATAAGCGTTTCAATATCTTCAATGGATAATTTTTCAGAAGCACTACTAATATAACTTATCGTTAAGAACATAACTTAAGACGTTTTAATACCTATAATTTTAGCCATTACGATTCTCTTTACTTTAAATATATTAATTATACGATTAGTTAAAAAATGAAAGTTTTAATTTATGAAACGCTAATCAATATTAAATGTTATGTGATTGATAAAAAACTATTTTGATTGCAAAAATCAGACAAATTAAAGAAGTAAAAAAATAAGAAACATCTAAAAGTCTAATCTTCAAAATATTTAATTTTATAAACTAATTTTCTTATTCTTACAAAAAGCTCTTTTTAAGAGTTTTTCTTCTTTTATAATTATTGCCTTTTGACAACAAATAAAAATATAAGCAGGAAGAATAATTATTGAAAGCTAACTCAATTTATGGAGTTGAGAAAGATCCATACTATAGGTATACAATAAATCAGTAAAGTGATGATGCTTTCTGTTATTAAGTATAATCTCAAAATATCTGATCAAGAGTATTGCAAAAATCAAGATTCTTATTTATAAATCGCTAGATGTTAAATTAATCTCTTGTTTTTTAATTCAGTTCTTTATTTATGCATATATTTTTATACTACCAATTTAATTGAAGTTGATTTGTTGCATCCCAAAAAGTACCACTTGGTCTTTTTTCTTTTAATATTTTAATTATTCCCATGACTGATTCATCGATATTCAAAGGTGCATGCTCATTAGTTTTAGATAAACTTGTTTTCACCCAACCTGGATGTATACTCAATACTTCAATGTTTTCATCTTTGAGCCTATTGGCTAATAATTTAGTGTACATATTTAAAGAACATTTAGAGATAATGTATGCCATCTTTGTTGATGTTAATTTTGTTTTATCAACCTTATCAATTTCATTAAATGAAGAAAGTTTTGAACTGATATTAATTATTTTTCCAGAGTTTTTTATTAATGGTAATATTGTTTCGGTAAAATAGAAAGTGCCAAATAGATGTGTTCTAAATCTCATCTCAAAATTGTTTTCTAGACTTAATTCACTATAATAATCTGAACCTATACCCGCATTATTTATAAGAATATCTATTTTTATTTTATTTAAAATTAATAATTCTTTTATATCACTAATACTTTTATTATCGTTTATGTCTAATTTATAAATGGTTTTTAATCCTTTAATAGACGTTTTATCTCTTGTTGTCCCAATAACATTATAGCCTAAACGAATAAACTCTTTTGCTAAACCATTTCCAATCCCTTTGCTAACGCCTGTAATCAAAATTGTTTTATTTGAATTTTTCATTTTTTTCATGTTTGTGTATAACAATAATATATAGTTATCAGAGTAACCAAATATTTTTATGTGATTAACTACAAATCTAAAGGATTTTTAATGAACTTAAAATTATTAATAACCATCTAGATATATATCTTAAATCCATAATGCTCTTTGAATAAGTGAATGAATGGTTATAGGTTAGGGAAGGGGCTTTTTGATTAATAAAATATTGATGTTTTATCCTATTACTTATTATTCTAGTGAACAATAAAAGCAATCGTAATGGTAACTTGAAAAGCTACAAAGTCGAACACTGGCTGTAATTAAAGCCAAGGTACCTTATCAAATAGGAGTAATAGAGTAAAAGTAAAAAATAAAAAATCTCAACAAGAAGCAACAATCAGATCACAAAACAATGTAGGTGATATCTATATCTAGATAATCACATCGGTTAGCAAGTGACAGATTGTACTATAGCTTAAAATCATACAGATGCTGGTGAACACCAAAAGAGTGTATCAGATATAGGATGCTTAGCAAGTTATAGGGTATTGAATTATTGATAATCCTAATGGAGTTATCCTTAATTCAACGGCAATAACAAACACAAATCCGAAGATTATCCATAATACTAATAAGATATTTTCTTTATTCATTCCATTTTTTTAAATTAACCACAACGTGTTGGTATATGGAAAGTAGCAGGTTTATATGTGCTTATTTTTGGTTAAGAAATAAAAATAGCAGAAAAGAACAAAATCTTGAGTTTAGCTCTAAACTGCTATTTTTTATATACTTTGTTTGCAAACGTTAATGTTAATTAAAGCCTAAACCTCCGTTTCCATTTTCTCCACATTCTGGGAACAAATTACCATTGATATCAACATTTGGAATGGCACACATAAAAGTTTCAGTTTCGGTTTTTTCACAGTCTTCAAATTTGGCAGTAACAGTAGCTCGAGTTATTCTATTGTTTATTGAGGCAGAAATCAATCGAGGGTTACTAGTTGAAGGTGAATAAAATTGTGTCGTTCCATCTTGTCGTCTAATTTCCCATTCATATGTTGTTCCAGTTGGAAAATTACCTCCAGCATTTAGGTAGACTACATTTGCACCACTTTGAGTACCATCAATATATTCATCAAGTATTCCAAGAGAATATTCACAATCGTCAACTGGTACAGGATCTCCGCACAAAGGAATGTTTCTAGAAGCAACACAATTTATCGGCCCAACTCCTTCAACTGAAATATGACCTCCATTAAAGTTATTTCCGGTAGCGATAGTTAATGTGTTAGTTCCTTGACCGCTAATTATTGTAATACTACTATCTACAGTCCATATAATAGTAGGATTAATATCTGGTGAGAAATATGTATAAGATAGTGTTTGGTTTTTGGAAGCACATTTTGGTCCAGCTATCGCACAATCAAGTAAATCTATGCCGATTCCAATTTGGTTACCACGACTACTTTTAGCATTTGAACTTTTAATTTCTCCAATCGTAAAAATTTCCTCGGATTGAGTATTTTCAAATTCAGAATTATCTGTTTCGCAAGAAAATATCATTGTAAGGACTACAAGAAAGATTAGATAATTGTTTTTTTTCATAATAGTATTGATTTTAAAATGTTAATTAAATAGATGAATCTTGGTTATAATGTTTGCTAATGTATTTGTGTATGATTTGTTACGGGAAAACCATCAAGGTTTTTCTGCCATAGCAGCAATCTTTGTAAATATACAAGGATTTTTCGATTAGAAAAATCCGCCATAATGAATTATAACCTGTGTCCTGTTGCACAAGTATTAGATAAAATAGTATTATTTCGTAAATTGATGTATGCAAGGCAAGAAGATTTATCAAAAAAAACTATTCACTCATTTTCAATTGAGTGACCGTATAGCCAAAGCAAATTTCTATCGTCGATTAAAAGAAGTTATCCACTTAGATTTTTTATATGACAGTACTAAAAAGTTTTATGGTAATAGTGGTCAAAAAAGTATTGATCCCGTGGTATTTTTTAAGTTATGTTTAGTAGGTTATTTAGAAAATATCATTAGTGATCGCAAGCTTATCGAGCATTGTAGCATGCGATTGGATATTCTTTACTTTTTAGATTATGATCTAGATGAACAGCTTCCTTGGCATTCTACTATCAGTCGCACTCGACAGCTTTTCCTGAAGCAGTTTTTGAGCAAGTCTTTACTCATATACTTACCTTGTGAGTGGACAAGGGTATGGTCAGCGGACATACTCAAGCCATAGACTCAGCTCCCATAAAAGCT
This sequence comes from Aquimarina rhabdastrellae, assembly GCA_947387485.1. Classification (GTDB taxonomy): domain Bacteria; phylum Bacteroidota; class Bacteroidia; order Flavobacteriales; family Flavobacteriaceae; genus Aquimarina. Next base: position 8,442 of record CANDNT010000011.1, on the reverse strand, counting down.
AAAAAAAATAAAGCTATTCAACAGCAAAGAACAATCACAGCTAATACCAAAGAATTAAATAGTATAACAGCTAGAAATAATAAATGGGCTAAAGATCAAAATCAACGTCAAGGTTACAATAATAAGAGAAGTCGCTATACAAGCAATAAAACACATTATAGTACTACAGATCCTGATATTATCTCTTTTAAAGAGCTTTAATTTTATCAATTTAATATCCTAATCTAATAAGAAAAACTTTTCTTCTTTTTTATATTTTATAATTATTGACTTGTGGAACAGTTACTAGTGTTGTCGCTAGTTTTTTCTTTTTTATTCATTCCCCAAGCTATTACTTTTACTCCTTTTGAGTATTGAGATTTATTGGGGTTTTTGTTAATGAGTTTTTTAAATCTTGGATAGTCAATCTCTAGTTTTTTGAAGTCAATTTCATCAATAGGCCATTCCAAATGATGGATTTCAAATTCGTTAATTGAATTGTTTGTATCTTGGAAAAGAGCATATCTTTCAGTCAACCATTTGTCCAATTCCGTTTTTTCTTTCACGTTCTCTCCAACTGTGAATTCAATTTCAAGTTTATCGTTGAATTCAAGATTCTTAGATTGATACCTTTTGTCAGTCCGTTTAATTTTTGAAAGTCTATAAGGAAGTTCAGAAATTCCTTTTGCAATTTTACAGGACAAACTTTTTCCACCCTCAATGCTTAAAAAGTAAACTCCTGTTTTATTATTTGATTTTACGTAAGTCCGAATATTTATCTCATCAAAATCTGAAATTGGCGAAAATGCAGGTAAATTTTTAGGCCGTATTTTTTCCATTGTAAAGGCCACAACTGAAACCCAAGGTTTACCTTCATAAAGGTCTATTTCTAACTCTTTAGGAACGATTTTTTTTAACTCCTTAATGTTAACTTGGTAATGAAGAAATATTGCATTATTCCACTCTTGGTAAAATTTCCACTCACTAGAAGGCATTTTCCAAGGTCTATGATTAGAGGTATTTAATATTTCTTTAATTGTCATCTTTTAATTAGCTACAACAATTGAATATGTGTACCGGAACACATATTTCCATTATATTTTTTCCAAATCTAGTAGATTTCTAATTGATTTAAAATTATTTAGATAAACTTGTGTATAAATTTCTGTTGCTTATGCTACCATGTCTCATCAAAATATAAGTATATCTTAAATCTATATTGCTCTATGAATAAGTGAATGAATAATTAGCGGTCAGGGAAGGGGCTTTTTGATTATTAATAGTTAGATGGTAATTTCAAAAGTTTCAAGCACTATAATCTTGAACAAGAGCTGTATTCTTAGAATATTAGTCTAATTAATAGGAGTAGCAAAAATTATTGTCTTTGATTAGTAAAACATTAGTACCTTACTCTATTGTGTATAATCTCAAAAAACACCTTAAATTCTCTAAAAATTGTGAAAGAGTATTGTCAAAATCAAGATACTTATTTATAAATTTCTATATGTTGAATTAAGGATATATCGTACCTCTTTTAATTAACTAATTTTATTGTCTGATCATCTTTAATGGATGAGATTAGTTCTTTAAAAGGCTTTTCTCCTTATTTATATTTTATAATTAATGACAAGTACAATAGTTACTAATGTTTTTACATAGTTTTTTATACATTCAGTTCGATAAATATATTTTTTTTATCTTCCCAAACTTCTTTAGCTTTTTTCTCCCAATCATTACCAAAATTCCTAATGAGAAACCTTTTTAATACCTTAGTTTTATCAGGATATTTATGGACTAAAAATCCAATTCGAGCATAATATTGATTGTCAGTTTTAAGTTGGTTTAAAATCAATTCTTGGAAGTTCTCGTCACTAATAAAAGAGAATAATAGTTCGGCTCCGATATTTTCAAATTCTTCTTGCCGGTCAGTAAATTCATTTGTGCTTTCATCACCTACAATAGCAATTTTATCACCAGACCAATATCCTATCTGGAACTTTTCTAAAGATAAGTTAAAGTTAGCCAATAAAAGTCGCCCAATCACATAAAGATGTATTCCGTTCATTATAGCTCCTAGTTTCACTCCATCATTAAAAATGTCAGGTGAAAAGAATTGTTTTTTATCTAGATTAACAACTTTATAATATTGACTCATATTTTTTTCAAATTACGCACAACAGTTTAGTATAAGAATAATAGAAGCTTTAAGACCACAAATTTTTCAATTTAGACCATAGTTTGTTTTTATTAATGTTTGTTTTGAAATCACTCTCACGATTATTTCTATACTTTGTTCTGTGTAAGCTATCCCTTTCTAATTCAATTTCTGGATTGTAAATTTCTACTTTAACTTTATCTCTGTCAGTTACAACAATTCCTTTTCGATTTGGCCAATTAGATTGTATCTCTTCAAATTTCCCTAATTCAACCATTCTATCCAATATTCTCTTACCTTCCGAATAATCATCATAAATTTCAATTGGTCTTGGTCTATATTCTTCCGTTGATTTAATAAATCCCGAAAAAAAGTAAGGATCTAATTCTCCAAACTCCAGTCCACACATAAGAGGAACTTCTATATGTTGCCCACTTTTAAGGTTAGTAAATGCACAGTGAAATCCGTGAAATGCATAACGCCAATTATCCATTTTTCCGACCTGTTTATAACCAAACTGTTCTGATGGATTTAAATTATTCATAGGATAATCAGAGTCAATATCCAAATTATGCTTTTTAGCAAATCTGTTTATCAATTCAGTTGCTAAATTCCGATAATCTTTTGCACATTTTTCAAAGAAGCCTTGGTGTTCATCAATTTCTTTGTTTGTAATTAATTTGACAATATTAATTTCAGGTTCTATAGTGTGAACTGCTATTTGAAATTCAGGATGTTCAAATTCCCATTGATTTCCAATCTTTTCTCTTTTGGATTTAATCTTGTTTCCAAAAACAATTTTCCATTTAACTCCTCTATCAAGTGATTTGATTGATTTGAAGTCTGGAATATCTTCCAAACTATTACAAACTTGTATTTTCGAGATTAATTTCATTTTGTATTCAGCTGTTCGTTAAGGTACATAGTTTAGACTAAATTAGTTTCTAATCTTGTGATTGTTCTTATTTTCTCAGATATTTTTCCTAACATATACTTTGTAGTTGCTCAAAATGCTATCTGATTTTGAACATTCATGCACAGATTTTATATTTTATTCCCTATTAAATTTGCTATACCATCGTAAATATGCGTGAACCAATCTATTATCACTGGTCAATTATACTCATAAATATTATTGTAAAATGCTTCTTATAAGAAAAACTTCCATATTTCTAAAACTAAGAGCAATATTGATAAAATAGATAAACTTAAGGTCAAAATTATTGTTTCTACTTTTTCTTTTTTAAAAATCGAAATTATTGAAAGAAGCAAAGAAATTAGACCAATATAGGCGTTATCTATTTGCATTAAATGTTTAATTCCATATAATGCTTTTGTTTTTCCAGTTACTGTCAGATATCCTTCAAATAATATAGTTTGGTACATTCTCAAAATTTGAAAATATATCAGTAGTAATTACCATAAAAATCACTATAATGATACTATCAATCACAGTTGATTTGACTCTTAAAAAGAGACCTGGGTATTCATTTTTTTTCATAGAAATATTTTTATTTAATAATTATTGATTTGTGCAATAGTTACCGCTGTTGTGTGCCGTTTTTATTTGTTTAATTTCTTATAAAATTCAGATCCTCTAATTGATTTTCTTAATTCAGATTTTATTTTTTCACTATCGCTTTCAAAACTTAAAGTCCAACTTGGTATTTCAATTTCAATATCAAAATATTTTATAAAATATCTTGTCCACTCTTCTTTCCCATCTTTCTCAATTTTTGAATAAATTTCACTAATTGATTTTTCAAAATCTTTCTTTACTAGAGATTGGTCAAAGTTTTTTTTCAATGATTCTATTGTTAAATCGATTAATCCTGAATTATTTGCTAAACCGTTATTGAATATGTGAGGTAATAGATAGTTTAAAGCTGTTTTATTTTCTCCAATTCCATTATAGATTTTAGCATACTGTTTTGCATTGTATATTTCATCGGCTGCAAAAGCATTTCCACAAAAATGTTGTAATGGATATTTTTCATTGAGCTTTTTATATTCTAAAGCAGATTTATAATCTCTTTTTTTGATATAAATTTCGGTGAGCCTTTTACTTGCTTCATTTTTAAAGTTTGCATATGGATTTGCCATTATTCCACTTCTACCGCTATTTTCTCTGTCGTTCGCATTACTGCTTAAAATCATTTCAAGATATTTAATTTCTTCTTCTTCATAGTCCAACAAAGAACTAATATGAGCAAGATTGTAAAGAGTTTTGTGATAAAGTTCAGAGTTCCGATAATCTTGTATAACTTTTCCAAATTGGTCAAGAGCTAATTCGAGAATTTCTTCCTTTTCATTTTTTAAAATATCGTACTTGACTTTTTCGTCTTGTTTTAAAGTATCAAGTCTTTTTAATTCCCAATCAATACTTAATTTATCGACCATTTCAAAAATAGTAACACCTTTATTAAACGTAATTATATCTAATTTTTCATTTTTGTTAGAAGTGTTGTTCTTTAATGATGAACAAGAGGCCAAAATTAAAATGGTTAAGATGTAGAGATAATACTTTTTCATTCTATGGATTTACTTGGTAGTTTTCAAATCTATGAAGGTGTATTGAGTTCTAAAAACTATAATGAGTAAAACATACTTTTCAATTAGTTAACTTGGTTTTCTGATGTAGTTCTTAAATGTTCGTTAAGATACCTAGTTTATACAAGTTAAAGGTTAGGTGTTCACACTAAATTAGTTTCTAATTTTGTTGATTGCATGTACATCACCAAGAAAACTTTACCAATATCGATAAGTAGTGAACGCTTAGAGAGACTAAAACTCATTTATCGAAGATGGACAGTAGCTCAAAGTCCTATTTTACGAACGATAATAACAGAAAAGCGCCTAACGAAAAAAGGGTGTCAAAGTATGTTAGGATATTTTCAAAAAGTAAAGTTCTGATATAATGAACCACTGTATATGAGACTCGTACGTACGGTGGTATGAGAGGTGCAATCTCTTCTTTAAAGAAGAGGTTCGTCTACTCAATTGGCCACTTTGCTTTTTTAGTTATATTTTTTCCTTAAGAGCTTTTCTCCAATAGTAAACTCCAAAAACGAAAGTCACGATTGCAAACATAATTCCGTATTCTCCGAGCCAATGCTCTGCTCCTTTATTTTTAATTGTCAATTCAGGTAATATCTTCTGAATATATACATTACTCACTGCGTGAAAAATCACTGCAGGCCAAAGACTTTTAGATTTAAAAGTGTAATAAGTCATCATAAAAGACATTGATATAATGACAATATAAAATGTTGTTAATTCCAAAACTACATTGTTTCCATAATAAACAATTAGTGGCCAATGCCAAGATGCCCAAATAACACCACTGAAAATTGACACACTTGTAAAAGAAAGAATTTTTCTTAATTCGTAAATGAAAAAACCTCTCCACCCAATTTCTTCTCCTAATGTTGTGGCTGATGACCTTATTACTTCTACAGTTCCTAATAGGATTATAGCAATAATTATTATAGATGTTGAATTTAATGTTCCAATTCCGACCAAACCAAGTTCTTTAGCCCATTCAATAATCACTTCTTCATTTACTAAATTTCCAAACCCAAAAATCCAGATTAGTATATAATTAATTAAACCATATAGAGCAGGAACAAAGTAAGATAGTCGAATATATTTCCAATTTCCCCAATTCCAATTTAGAGAAGAAATGGAACGTCCTTTTAGTTTGAGTGTTATTATAGTAGCAATTGAAGGACACCACATAAGCCCGCCAATATATATCCTTGAAGGATATATATTAACAATTGCATAGTGAAAAATTGAACTTAAAATTGTAACAATTGCTAAGAAAATAAAAATTGTTTTCCAAGTTTCTTTAGTTTCTAATGACGTTTTCCTCATTTACTCTTTAGATTAGCTTTAAGGATGACGAATTGCGGACTGTTTTGTTACATGTTCGTTAAGATACGTAGTTTACACAAGTTAAAGATTAAGTGTTTACACTAAATTAGTTTCTAATCTTGTATTTCTACTCGTTCAAACTGGTCTAAATACTCAACATATTTATTATTATAATAGGCTCTTTTACTAACTAATGGAATTGAATCATAATGAAAGTCGTATGAATTGAAGAGGTTTAGGAGTAAAATTCTCCTTTTCCTATTCGACTAGCAATTAGCTTTTATTTCATTCCGTATTTTTTCATTATTTTTTTTCTAGTTTTTTCATTAGCTATTTTATAATCTGTTCCCATCTGAGAACCAAAAACCTGATATCCATATTTCAATCCATAAAAACGGTCAATTAACATCTTTAAAGTTGTTTTGTCTAACTCGTTATTTTCAACAGCTTGGTGAACAATAGGTAAGTATTTTTCCATCATTTCAGGATTTGAATGCTGAATTACTGACCACATAACATATTCAAACTTTTTTCCAACTAAGGATTTTCCAATATACTGTTTGTGAATATTATATAATGAGTCTATAAGAATTTGATTTTTTTTGTCTACTGCTGGTTGTTTTGTTTTAAAAGTCTGTTCATCAGAACTTCTATACTTTTGGTCGTCATAATCAATTTTACTAATGAGTTTCAACAAACTTCCGTTCAGATTATTTTTGAGTATATAGTCTTCAATATTAAAACGATTTGTTTTAATTTCTTTATTTAGACAACGATCATAATATTGATTATATAGATTTGGAATTTTGTCATCAAATTGAACTTTATCTTTAAAAGATGTGATGTAATCACAGCCTCCATTTGAATTTGCTAATTTAATAAATACTATCTCTAAAGTGACTTTATCTAGGTTAAGCTTATCAAAAGCGGAAATAATATTCCAATAATGAGTAACATTGTAGTTTCCGTCTTTTTCTCGTATAGATTTTTTAGTTTCAGAAATCACAAACTGTGCCCATTCATAGTCTTTATCAGAAATCCCTTTTTTTTGTAAGGGTTTATAATTCAAAAAATCATTTTCAAAGTTTTTATCTGTAAGAGTAATATTAGTCGATTGTGCTTTACAAAAGTTAAAAGTCAAAAATATTGATATAATTAAATAATTAGATTTCATTTGTCTGTTCTCTTGTTTGTTACCAACGGTAAACATAAAATGCGTTTTAATACATTTTCATAACTTGTTGAATAGTTTTTATTTGATTTTGTATATTTTTTTTAACTCTAATGTGTCTAAACTTCTTTTATTCATCAGCATTTTCATTATCGTGTCTGATTCGAAGAAAATTTTAGTTCCTCCACCCATTACATCTCCTCGTATAAAGTCAATTCCGTTTTCTTTTACTCGATAACTATAATAGACAATAGAATCCAAATAATTTTCTAAATAAAAAGTTGCAGTTCCATCTCTACTTATTTGCATTGTGAATTTGTCAAATCTCCCTGAATAATTAACTAGTTTAATAGGCAATTTAGATTTGCTTAATTTCCACCATCCAAGAACTTTATTTCTCGTTGAGTCAATTTTTAAATACTTTTTCAGTTCATCTTTATAATTACGATAATGAGTTTTCTTGTAAGTATTCGTGAAATCTCCAAAGAAACTATAGTGATTTTCTATCTCGATTTTATTAGTATCTATTTTTTTTAATCTGTATTTGAAATTGCGCTCATCTATAAGTGAATCATTTTTTGATAAAACTCCTTTTTCACTTAATCCACCACCATTACTTATTGAAAAGATATAATATGTACTATCTTCTAATACTATAATTCGATGGTCATCAGTAATATATTTATCAGTCGATTCCAGAAAGCGCCAAGTCCCCGTTAAATCAAAATTTTTGTTTTCTATTCGATTTTTTCCAGAATCTGTTCCGCAGCTGACAAGGAATATTATTAGTGTTATGCTTAATATGCTTTTCAAAGGTTTCTTTAAATCACTGGCAACGTTTAATATATGAAGCATAATCTCCAGATAGGCGGCTATGATTTCATATACAGTGTTATCTACTTTATTTTATTTCTAATATTTCAAAATCATGTTTCATATAAAACTCTTCATTTAGAGTGATTTTCGGTGTGTAATACTCTTTATTTATCATTTCAGTTAATTCCTCCAATTTAGTTTCACGAAACATAAATATGTTCTTCTGATTCACCTTATAATTATGAGTAGCTTCTCCTATTGAGTTCAAATATCCTGCTACTATCATGCATTCAAATATTTCACTAAACAACTCTCTATTTTCTTTCATCAAAGTTTGACAATCGTACCAAATAAAGACTCTGTTTTCAGGTTCAGTTTCCAAACAATCCATTCTATTGCCCAATGCCGTCGTTTATTGAATAACTCCCTTAGTTTGGTAAATAAC
>CANDNT010000010.1 GCA_947387485.1 Aquimarina rhabdastrellae | reverse complement strand
GAGGCAGATAACTGTAATACAGCAGCAAACATTGTAGTAGCACATGTAAGTGATGTAAGCGATGGAAACTTCAATCCAGAAGTAATTACAAGAATGTATAGTGTAACAGACGAAGCAGGAAACAGTATCAATGTAACACAGACGATTACAGTAAATGATACAACCAACCCAACAGCAAGTAATCCAGCGAATGTAACAGTAGAATGTTCAGCAGATGTACCGGCAGTAGATATTAGTGTAGTAACTGATGAAGCAGATAACTGTAGTACAGCAGCAAACATTGTAGTAGCACACGTAAGTGATGTAAGCGATGGAAACTCAAATCCAGAGGTAATTACAAGAACGTATAGTGTTACCGATGAAGCAGGAAACAGTATCAATGTAACCCAGACGATTACTGTAAATGATACAACCGATCCAACGGCTAGTAATCCAGCGAATGTAACGGTAGAATGTTCAGCAGATGTACCAGCAGTAGATATTACTGTAGTAACGGACGAAGCAGATAACTGTTCGGCAGCAGCAAACATAACAGTAGCGCACGTAAGTGATGTAAGCGATGGAAACTCCAATCCAGAAGTAATAACCAGAACTTATAGTGTAACCGACGAGGCAGGAAATAGTATCAATGTAATACAAACGATTACTATAAATGATACAACCAACCCAACGGCTAGTAATCCAGTAGATATAACTATAGCATGCGGAGCTAGTATTCCTAATTCTGATACAAGTTTGATTACCAATATATCAGATAATTGTAGTACCGTGGCAAATATAGTAGTAGCCCATGTAAATGATGTAAGCAATGGAAACTCAAATCCAGAAATAATTACAAGAACCTATAGTGTTACCGATGAAGCTGGAAATAGTATTATGGTAAGCCATGATATAGTTATTAATGAATTGCAAGCAGGAATAATTGCAGGAGATCAAACCATTTTAATAGTTGATGATCCTGCAGCATTTACAGAAGTAACACCAACCATAGCAGGAGGAACGATAAGCTATCAATGGCAGATAAGTACAACAAGTGCAACAATAGGGTTTTCAGATATAGCAGGAGCAACTTTAGTTACCTATGATAGTGGCATAGTAACTCAGGATACCTGGTTTAGAAGAATAGATACGAGTACACTTAACGGTAGCGTATGTAGTGCCTTTACTAATGTTGTAATGATTGCGATAGATATGTCCCTTGATAGTGATTCAGATGGTATACCAGATATAGTGGATCTAGATGATGATAATGATGGGATAACAGACGAAGAGGAAGAAAACGGAGATGTCGATCTGGATACTGATGGGGATGGAATTGTAGATCGATTGGATTTAGATGCTGATGGAGATGGAATTTATGACGTATACGAATCAGGAGCAAATGTAACAACAATGACTATTTCTAGTAATGGAGTAATTCAAGGAGCTGTAGGTAACGATGGAATACCAAATGGAGTTCAAAGTGTAGGGAATTATGATAACGGAATATTGAATTACATAGTGATAGATACCGATGGAGATGCAGTACATGATTTTCAAGATGTAGATGACGATGGAGATGGACTTTTAACAGCCGAAGAGAATCCAGATGAAAATCAAGATGGAAATCCAGAAGATGCATTTGACACAGATGGAGATGGAATCGCAGATTATTTAGAACCTAATAATGGAAATCCAGAAGCAGAAGATGATATAGAAGTGTTCTCAGGAATATCACCTAATGGAGATGGAATAAACGACCGCTTGATGATTCGAGGTATAGAGAATTTAGAAAATACCATAGAGATATTTAATAGATGGGGAGCTAAAGTTTATGAGACCTCAAATTATGGACGTAATGGTAATTATTTTGAAGGAATATCAGAAGGAAACGCCACATTAAGAGGAAGTAAAAAGCTACCTACAGGAACTTATTTTTACATACTCAGATATGCTCTAAATAGCGGGGAGCATAAGAGTAGAGTTGGCTATTTATACATTAATTAAATAGTTATGTTGATAGATCCCCATGGATCATGATTCATGGGGATTTTAAAAAGAAATAAAAATGAGAAAACAATATATCACAATCATAAGTACTATTCTCTTATTAGGAATAAGTGAAATCGTTGCACAGCAAGATGCACAGTACACACAATACATGTATAATACCACAAGTATCAATCCAGCATATGCAGGATCCAAAGGCGTATTTAGTGCGGCACTTTTACACCGTAGTCAATGGTTAGGAATAGATGGAGCACCAGAAACACAAACCTTAACAATAAATACACCTGTGGGAGTAAAACGACAAATAGGATTAGGAGTGTCTATTGTCAAGGATAAGATAGGCCCAGTAAATGAAACTATATTCGGAGTTGATTTTTCATATTCGATACCAGTTTCAGTCAATGGGAAATTAGCCTTAGGAATAAAAGCAGGAGGGAATTTATTAGATGTAAATTTTCAGAAGCTATCCCAATTTCAGATAAATGACCCCAATTTTCAAGAAAATATAGATAACAAATTTAGCCCCCAATTAGGATTAGGAGCATATTATTATGTAAACAAGTTTTATGTAGGAATAAGTGCTCCTAATTTACTAGAAAACGAACATTTTGATGAGAGTAGTACCGTAGACAGTAATGATTCTTCATCATTTATAGCCAAAGAGAGAGTGAATTATTATTTGATGACAGGCTATGTTTTTGATATAAATCCTAATTTAAAATTTAAACCAGCAGCATTATTAAAAGCAGTATCAGGAGCACCACTAAATTTAGATACATCAGCAAACTTTTTAATTAATGATAGATTTTTAGTTGGAGCATCATACAGATGGGGAGCTTCAGTAAATTTTATAGGAGGTTTTCAAATATCAAACCAGTTTTTCTTAGGATTGGCATATGATAGAGAAGTAACGGAATTAGGAAAAACAGAATTTAATTCAGGGAGTTTTGAGGCGGTATTACGCTTTGAACTTTACAAAAAAGCAGGAAGAATATTATCCCCTAGATTTTTTTAATAGACTGTAATACATTAGCGTAGTAAAACCTGTTATATTATAATAAAGTAATATAGCAGGTTTTTTTATTTCAATAATCAAGTATAGCGATTAAAAAATAGAATAGCTATTCAAGTTGAAATGCATAAAAGTTAATCATAGTGTATTTGAATTAAAGTGTGGTTACTTAAATTTACTATTATTTAGCCGTTTACAGGACTTCTTTCAAATGAAACACAGGTATTAAAGTTTATTTATAAAACTTGTATTTAGTCATTATAATGGATGATAATTTTATAGAATGCTAATCAATATTAAATGTTATATGATTTATAAAACTATTTAGATTACGAAAATCGATAGTTTTCGGGGAATTAATAAAAATAGTATAATTTAGAAATGCTTTAAAAACAAAGAAACCTACTGAATATCAGTAGGTTTTGCTTTGTGATCGCGACAGGATTCGAACCTGTGACCGTCTGCTTAGAAGGCAGACTTTTTTGATTCAATAAATATAGTTGTATCTTTGTTAAGTACTGTAAATAAAGGATTTGTGTTGATTTTGAATTTATTTGAATTCATGAGAAACTTTAGGAATCGGGCAAAAATCGGGCAATTTTTAGCTATGGCAACAATAACAATTATCTTAGATAAAAAGAAAAATAATCAGCGAAAAGATGGGACGTATCCTATAAAAATGAAAGTTGAACATGGAGGCAGTCATTTGCCAATTAACCTAAAAAAGTATGCAAAAATTGAAGCTTGGACAAAAGATAAATTAAACAGCAAGTTTCCAAACTATAAAAGAGTTAACCATGAGTTAAATGAAATCAAGGTAACGGCGGGTAATATCCTCAAAGATTATGAAAACGAAATACGGACATGGAGTTGTCGTCAATTGAGAGATTTTATAGCGTCAGGATTATTAGAAGAAAAAAGCAAAAAGCGAGACAAAGAGAAGCAGCAACAAGGAATACATGTAAATCATGGAATCAAAACGGTAAAACTATTTGAATACGGAAAAGAATTGATAGCCTATTGTGAAAAAAATAAACTCTTTGGAAGAGCCAAATCATACAAACAAGCTATGAGTGCTTTTCTAAATTATACAGATTTTACGAAAGAAGTAACTTTTGCAGAAATCACTGGAGACGTATTAGAAGCTTGGAAGATACGAATGATGAATAGACCAATGAAAGATACTTCGTATAATGCATACTTAAGAGGATTAAGGGCTGTCATTAATAAAGGAATCAAAGCGAGAAAAGTACCAAGAGAAGGGAATTATGGTTTTGCATATTTTGTAGTTGGAACACCCCAAGAAACAGAAAAAAGAGCTATTGATTTAGAATCAATTCGTAAGATATTTGGAGTCCACTTAGATTACGAAAGTAGTATGTGGCATACCCAACAGCAAGCGGTGTTTATGTTTAATACCAATGGAATTAACTTTAAAGATCTAGCCTATTTAAAAATTGGTCAGATAGTAGGGAATTATGAACGCATTAAATATCGTAGAGCAAAGAATCATAAGAATTTTGATGTTGTTATAGCAGGAAAATCAAAAGAGATACTACAATATTACATAGGAGATAGAATTCAGAAGAAGAACGAACTTATCTTTCCAATCTTGAAAAAAGAAGTCTTAGGACAAGGAAAAAAGGAATCGACCTTATACGATAGTCAATTGAAAGTTTTTAACGATAATCTAAATAAAATTGCAAAGAAAAGTGGTGTGAAGGGAAATATCACTACTTATGTATTACGCCATTCTTTTGCTACAGGATTAAAGCATTCAGGGGTAGATATAGCCTATATTTCAGAGATGCTAGGGCATGATTCAATTGATACCACACAAATCTATTTAGATAGTTTTGAGTCCAGCAAAAAAGATGCAGTAACGCAGTCTATAGCAATGTAAAAAACTTAAGGAAAATATTAATTAAATATCTCCTTAAGCTTTTTGTTTGATAATATGTTATTAGTTATTGATAGGTTTAGTATGATCCTTGGTGAGAGTTTGAACTAGTTTAAATATTTCTGATTTATTAAATTTCAGGCTATCTAGTTTTTTTAATGTAATGTTAAATTCTGTAAAGAGTTTTTTCTTATCAACTATCATGGTAGATTCGAACTCATTTTTTTGTAAATCAATAAGTTTATTAGCTATATCTTTAAATAACTCGATTTTATCTTCATCAACCCCATTATAATAACTTTCATTTAATCTATATAAAATACTTCTAGATAAATTTAATGAAGCAGATTTTTCAGTTAGCTTTTGAATATTACTAGTTAAAGATGTCATGAGTTGAGCTTCTGCTTGTACAGCTGGAGCAGAGCCTTTCTTTATATCGGCATTAGCTTTAGCTGTTAGAGTTTTTACAAATTCACGAGCTACATCTGGTTGTTCTTCTGCTAGATATTTAACTTCATATTGACTGGTATCATTTTGTTTCAAAATAACATTTGAAACACCCATTCTCATGCTTCCATCAAAAAAATAAGCACCACTAGATAAATTAACTTTTGATTGAGCATCTTTGATTTTACCATTTTCATGGTTACTAGATTGATTTAAGTTAAAACCCTTAGGGGCAATATAGGCAGCATTTACACCTGTTCTGACTTTAGCAGTATTACGAGCTGAATAGCATCCTGTAAAAAGAAGAATGATAATTGTAAGATTGAAAAATGATTTCATGTTTATTTAATGGTTTATAGTTTGTGTTAAAACTAGAAAAACGATTATGGCTTTCCTATACGTATAATTACTTGTTTTCTGAATCCAATCATTCCATAATTATTAGACAAAGCTCATTATTAAGGGAAAAAACCTTAAAAAAACACGGCGGGATTAGCTCAGTTGGTTAGAGCACCGGGTTGTGGTTCCGACAGATAAGACACTGTTCAAAACTAACACCCTTTTATATCTTTGCTAGAAAGCGATAACAAAATACCTTGATAGGTAAAAATTATTTCAAATTCGTCAGGCTTTACCCTTCCTTACTTTGAAATAATGAACTCTATCATTCGATTACACCATCAATACAGTAATTTTTGTATTACTTTTAAAGGACACTCTCCTAATACCATTAAAGGAGAATTTTATAATATTAAACAGTTTGTTGAAAAACTTCAGTTAGAGGATATCCATGAAATAAATAAGCCTTTGGTTGAACAATATATTATGGATAGAAGAATCAAGAAGAATTGGAAACCTTCTACAACTCGAAATAACATTCAAGCTTTACAAAGCTTTTTAGAATATTGTGTACAAGAAGGATATCTTACAGAGAATCCTATTCGAGAAATCCCAATGCCTAAGCTACATAAAAAATTGCCCAAAGCATTAGAGAAAGAAGATGCGATGCGAGTATTAGATTGGACATATATAGCGCCCTTTCGATATGCTTTTAATAGAATCCGCTGTAGAGCAATTATAGCGATGTTTCTTTATACAGGTATTAGAAAATCAGAACTTCTTAATCTGAAATTATCAGATGTAAGAATAAGAGATAAAGTACTTCGAATAGAATGCGGAAAAGGAGGTAAAGATCGTTTAATCCCATTAAACGCAAAATTGATGGTAATTTTAGAAGAGTACTTAAAGGCAAGAATGAAAAATAAGAAAACAACTCCTTATTTTTTTGCTTCATTACGGAGAGATCA
Source organism: Aquimarina rhabdastrellae (assembly GCA_947387485.1). GTDB lineage: Bacteria > Bacteroidota > Bacteroidia > Flavobacteriales > Flavobacteriaceae > Aquimarina. The sequence continues at coordinate 148,695 of CANDNT010000010.1, read as the reverse complement.
TAAACTTGGTGCAATGACTATTCGTAGAATTTTTGATCGTTTAAAATCTGATTTAGCTATGAATGTATATCCTCATAAATTACGTCATACTTTTGCTACTTTAATGTTAGAAGGGAATTGTGATTTATATGCGTTATCAAATATGATGGGGCATAGTGACCTTAAAACAACGACTATATATTTAGCCATTACAACAAGGCATTTGAAAGACCAAATCAATAAGCATCCATTAGGATCTATAGTAGATTTGCCCCACAAAAAACTTCTTTCAGATTTTTCTTAGAAACAGATAGATATATTTCTGTAGTAGAAACCGAAGAGTGTCCTAGCATTTCTTTGACCATATATAGCCCTACACCTGCATTAATAGCATTTCTAGCAAACGTATGTCGTAGTGGGTGTGGGCTAAATTTAATACCAGATGCTTTACTTATTTTATTACAGAACCCTTGAATAGTTTTACTACTAATTTTAGAGGGCTTACGCAGGCTTTGGAAAAACCAAGGCGATTGCTGTTTTATAGATTTTTTAGCTGTCAGATATTTTTGAAGTATAGGCATTAATTTAGGGTAAATAGGTACAATTCTTTCTTTGCGGCCTTTTCCAAAATGAATAATAATTTCTTTAGTTTCTAAATTAACATCTTCCATCCGTAGATGGATTAATTCATTAAGTCTCATACCCGTAAAAACAAAGGTAGCGATGATCGCTATATTTCTTGTTTTTTCTATATGATATCTCCACTCAAAAAACTCGGTATGAAACAATATAGAATGAACTTGTTCTTTTGTTAGAAAACGAGGTAATGCTTTTGGAATTTTAGGCTTATTAATTTTAGAAATAGGATTTTCATCAATAAAGCCATGTGTTCTACAATATTCAAAGAACGTTTTAAGATATTGTCGATTATTTCTAAAAGTTCGAGCACTCCATAAACGCTTTTCTTTTTGTGTATAGAGAAATTCCCGAATTAACGCAGTATCAAGTTTTTTTAAACTATCGGTATCAGCAAAGTCAAAAAGTTTATGAGTAATACTAATAATATCTTTGACGGTACGCGTATTAATCTCTTTCTCATATAAAGCATACCTTTTAAAACCCACGATATAATGATCTAGAAGCATATAGAATCTTACTACCAAATTAGATCGCAGTTATAATCCAATTTGGTAGATCAACAAAAATTAAAAATAAGGATCTTCATTGATTATGAGTAAATTTCAATTTACTTTTTTGTTTTAAAATTAAGTCTCCTAATAAAGATTTACTTTCAATGAATGGATGTCCCGTCCTTTTGGGTAAGTATATTAAATAATTAGAAGGAAAGTCTATTTTTATTAACTCATCTACAAAAAGTTTATCATTCGTAAAATCTAATGCAGACTTGTTAGAATTTACATAATTATAGTTTGAATACTGACCAATAAAAGTTACAGTATAAGATACTGACTCAGGAAATTTGTTATTTTTTAAATATAAAGTGTGACCTTTCTTTATTATTTTCAGAATAATCTCTTTATCTTTTACTTCATAGTATTTAGCATAATAAATACCGATAAAATTTGATAAAATAGAGCTAGTTTGATTTTCTGTAAAACCATATTTGTCGTCGATAACGTTATGAATAAAGATTTCTAGCTTCTCATTTCTACCAGTTTTATTAAAAAATTTACTTAGACGCTTTACAGCCATATCAAATACACTTGTTTGATGCATATCGCCAATATATTGATTTAGCTCTTCATAAGGAATGTTTACTAATTCAGTTTCTAAAAATTCAATTAATAGATTTAAAAATTTCTCTTTATCATATGTAGCAAAAATTTGCTCTAATGCAGAAAAACCAGATTTATTAGTTTCAGGGTTTTTTATAGATTCTAAAGAAGCTTGTATTTTATGTATGGAATTATCTTCATAAGTAACTTTTTCTTTTAAATCGTCTTGCATGTTCTGTATTTCTAAATCTTTCTTTTTAGAAATTTCAAGATTAACAAGATAGCTTGCAACTCCAAGTAAAGCTACTAAAACTGTTAGAATAATTATAGAAACCTGTAAATAATGTGACAAACTTTCTAAAGTCATTTTTTTCATGTGTTTATTATGATTGATTGTTTTGGGCGTTCTTTGAAACTATAACAAAGTTAATATATTGAAACAGTAAAAGTCAAAATGTATTCAATTTCTGAACATGTTTCATATTAAGTTCAACTTTTATGTTCTTTGGGCATCACATAATTCTTTTGTTCTGCTAAAGAGATTTCAAGTCTTAATTCATCAAAATTCTTGAAATGTGTTTTAGAAAGTTTTAAATCAGAATCTACAACAATATGTACCATACTTCTATTATAGAAAGGTTTACGCTTCGGGTAAAGTTTTTATAGAAAAGATACTTCATGTGCCTTTCATCCAAAGCTCTTAAATCCCCTCCAAGCTATTCCATCATCAAGAGAAAAACAAGGATTTGCCTATGAGTTCCTCCGTTGTTTTTTCTGGATTCCTGGAAGTGTCGCAGAGTGTATTTAATAACACTTTTCGGATGAAAAATTCACAAGACACTTCGTATCAAAATCAATTAGAAACTATCATCAGCGACAACCCAAACAGTATCGAATCTGCCGTTGCTCAAACAGCTTTATCGTATCTGGATGATGACGATATTTGCAACTTTTTTCAAGACCTACTCCAATACGGATGCATTTCTGGAATGATCTCAGAACTGGTTTACTACTGCGATACCCATGCATTTTACGATGCTCATTATGCCCAGATAGAAGAAATTCGCCGAGCCTACGAACACGAAACAGGTACGCCGATACATACCGAGAACGACTACAAAAATCACATGGCTTGGTTTGCATACGAATATGTGGCCTACCAAATTGCACAAAAGCTTGGAGTATGGTAATGCCCCAGTTTTTTACATGAAGATTTTGTGATCTAAGTGAATTACACTTTTGAAGTTTGTGGAGTACTATTTTAAGAAAGGACTGTTCCTACGTTAAACAGAAAGTTTCATTCAATTGTGGTATTTATAGCTCTTTTTTGTTCTCCAAAAGATGCTGTTTTCATGATCTTTTTCAAGACAGAATGATCTAAAAAAAAAACGAGATATGACACCTCCTATACACAGGCAAAGATAGCCATACCCCTCTACACGAGCATGACCAAGCGAGAGCCACAATATTTTTTGGATTTCATCCGCAAAAAATATTGCGTCTGTCTTGCTTTTTCCTTTCTACGGCTACAAAAAGCCCGTTATAGGAGCAACATCAATCTCGCTCCATTTTATAAAAATTAAGTTTCATTTTAAAAAGACCATTATGGCAACAGTAGTAAAAAACGGAAGTACAAAAAAAGCAACAACGGCAAACGCTCAATTGAAAGAAAAATTAGCGAAAGAAGCCGCAGGAACAACTCCAAAAGCAACTCCACAACTGTCAAAAGAAGTAGTAATAACGCTAGATGAAAGAATCACAAAGTTTAAGAAACTACAAGGGCTAAACAACCAAAGAGACCGCTTGGTGAGTACCTTAGAGAGCCTTGCGAATTTTAATCTCAACCAAGACTTTTCATCTACATTTTTGTTGAGAGATTCTGCGGGATTAGAGTTTAAGACCAACAATTCGAATCTGATACAACTTGTGGCGAATGGCTTACAGACAACATTAGAGCAACGCAAAAATGAGTTAGAAAAGCAGATTTTAGAATTTGAGTTCTAAACCAATTTAACTCAAAAATGAATCCTTTATGGGAAACCGTAAGGGATTTTTTTTTATTTTTCGTATGAGTAAATTATGGTTAAACCATTGTATTATTATGGTTGAAAAATAATCATGTTTTTGTGAGCAATACGCGACATGAAATTTTTATTTGGGTGATGCATCAAAACCTGACGTTTTGAGAGAAAAATTGGGTGCGATCGCACCCGAAAAACACTGTGTTTTTTGAGAAAAATGGCACAAAAGTACCGCGAAAATAATTGGTATACACTATAGTTTTTTTACGATTATCAGGTTAGTTTTGACTTATAAATCAATAGGTTAAATAAAGCCCTTATTTAACATCATAATGAAAACAAAACTATAAAATTCACCCTATGAAATACACTACGTTTTTTGTCTCGATTCTTTTCTTATTTTTAAGCGCTACACTTTTTACAAGTTGTGAAAAAGAATCATTAGAACAAGAATCAAGCTTACATGAACTCACAGAATCAAACGCAAAAGATCCAAATGGCGGATCAATCAAAGCCATTGATAAAGACGAAGTACAATTACCAGACGAAAGGGATTAATAAAGTTACATCTATCATATTAATTGTAGGTGCTGTAATAGCTATTACAGCACCTTTTTTGCATATTTTTTTCGTCAAGGATTCAATAGATAAATTCTTTGGTTTTAGGAATATCAGAGTCTTTTTATATATTATCGGTCAACCTATTGTTATTTTTGTACTCTCATTATTTTTATCATTTATATCTAACTTTATAGAAAATAAAGATTTAAAAAAGATTATACGATTTAGCTCGTATATGTTTACAGCTGTAGCTTTTTATTTTTTAATTTGGATTTTTTGGAATAAACAAGATTTACACGCTTATATATATTATACAGCAGTTATTATTCTTTCTATTATTGGAAGTTATATTGTTTCTAAAGGACTCAAAAAAATAAGCGATCATCTTTTGCGTATTAACAGAATAGAAAAGCAGATACCAGAATTAGACAATAACATTAAACAGGTAAACGAAATTGCCAAAATCATGCCGTCTGATAATGTAGATATTATTACTTACAAGGCTATGATTGACGTTACTGGAGATCAATTAAACGGCTCTTTATCGAATATTAAAAAAGAGTTGGGGAATGAGTAAGAAGAAAGAAATGATACAAAATCAGAGAGAAAAACTTCTTGCTAAACTAGAAAAAGAATATAGAGAATCTGAAACACTACAATGGTTTATAGAAATAGAATTAAAGAGGATTTTAATGGAATCATCGGATTACGAGGATATCAAGAAACTAGCTCAAATTTCTAAAAAAGGATTTAACGATAAATTATAAACATTCAGGGAGATCAATTAATGATCTCCTTTTTTTCGCTGTTTTAAATACGTTCGAAACATTTCGAAAAATGTTTCATCCTGTATAAGTTCCAATAATTTTTGAGAGAGAAACGTATTCATTTCTTTCCCTACAAAAAGACTAAACGCTGTACGTATATCCTCATCATGCGTTAAGAGATCGATAATAGTATTTTTAAGCTCAGTATCTTTCGGTTGAACCTCAGTATTCTGTGTTGCCTTATCCTCCTTTAAGATTGAACTTTTATACATTTCTCCTTTACCAAGAATCAGCCATTCCAAACTTACCTCGTTATAATATTCAATGAATTTTAGAATATTGTCTTCAGTTATACCACTTTTCTTGTCTAATACGCCTCTTGTAATGCCTGTATTTTCGTAAAACCTGTACTTACTGATCCCTTTTTCTTCAATAAAGTACAGAATTCTTTCTTTTATAGACGACATTTTTTGCTTATTAATTTGTTTATGCAATTTATTTCGTTAGTTTTGTGTTTAAATAAACAACTTTTTTCGTTTTCAATAGATATATATCCATAAAAAAATCAATATACGGATATATAGAGGGAAAACAAAAGTGCTATAAGATAAAGACGAATGGCTATGAGAAAAAAAGCAAAAAGAAGCTTTGTAGAAGAATGGCTTATAAAGAATAAAGATGTTATCAAGGTAAAACCTTTAGAACGCAAGTTAGGGTTTCATGTGGGAGTAATCCAAAAGTTTTTAGGAGAACAAAGAACTATATCAGATGATCGCATAAATACTCTGTATGAATTTATTACAAAAAATATGTGTGATGTAGTAGAAATGAAAAAAGAATGAAATATCATGATGATTATGTCCTTAGATGCATATAAAGAGAAGCTATTAGCCTATCTCAATACAGATGTAAAAGAGTTTTTGATAGACCTAAAGCAAGCAGATCAATATACGATAGAGTTGAATACAACAATAGAGTGTCTGTATAATGATAACATTCCTATTGAGGAAGCGATTTTGATCGTATTAGAAAAGACGAATAGTATACTGATACACCTTTTGGCTAAAAAAATAGAAAAGAATACCAATTAAGTTGTTTTGTGTGATTAGTAATAATGATTGCCCCTTTTTAAGTATGCGTAAACGCAACTTATTTGATTGTGAAGAAGCTCCTAGAAGTTTCCCCCATACTCTAGGAGTATTTCTTCTTATAAAAGACTCAACAGAGAAGTAAGCGGAAATCTAGTTCAGTTTTTTTATGATTGGTAATTGAGTTTTTAGTGAAAAGCGGTTCTGAAAAGAGCTGCTTTTAAAAATGACCCCTCAATCAAAAGGCAGTTTTACTCATTCAAACACGGTGTAAACTAAAAATAACTAGTAAAAAGAGGGCTATAGTTGTAGATTTGAAATTCTTATAAATGTTAAAGTTTTAGAAAAACAAAATACAAGTATTAGATATTCAATACGATAAAATATTGATAGAGATATATACGGTTTTACCGTATTTAAATATCCATTGATATATTCTAGTTTTGTATCAAGTCATCAATCATCTATTAATTTAATTCTACTATCCAAGAATTTTAATCTCTTTTCTTTTTAGAAACATCGGGGTACTGAACTAAGATGTATTGATTTAAACAGTATACAAAATATATAGAGTAACTATAAAAAGTTTAATTGCAATTAGAAAAGGGAAAGCCGAAAACCTTTAAGAGTAGGCATTATTTTAAAATTTTAAATAATGAAATTAGAAAGTTTAAAAAAAGACAAGTTTGAAAAATTCAAGAAGAATGAAATCACTAACGCTATGAATATTATCGGAGGAGATCCTGTTGGTACAACTATTGCAGGATGGTCTGATGTACGTGATTATGATACTTATAATGGTAATAAAGATGGAGCAGGAACACGATGGGATTTTTGGAGATCTAAGGAATCTATTACTAATTCTGAAGAATAAAGTCTAAATAATAGTGTTTTATAAATATAAGAGTGGAAAATTTTTCCACTCTTATTCTCTAAAAAAAAATAATGAAAGTATATAGTATAATAATTTTCTTTTATCTGTTTATAACTTTTTCTTTTGCGCAAGAACAGAATTACACTCATTATCATAAAGAAATTAATAAAGCTGAAGAATTATTTTTTGTTCAACAAAAAACAGATAGTGCATTATATTACTATGATAAGGTATTTAAGACATATGACTTTATTTTTCTCAAAGATTTAATTAATGCGGCTCAAATAGCTGTATATACAAAGAAACCTTATAAAAAATATATAGAAAAAGGATTTGAACAAGGATTAAAAATAAGCCATCTACAAAACTACCCATTATTTAATGATTATTATAAAAAAAATAAGGATAGCAAAACTCTTCAAAAGGTTTATAAGGAAGCGAGAAAAAATTATCTAAAGAAAATTGATTTTGAGTATCTAGATTTAATCTATAAACTAGCTATAAAAGATCAATTAAATAAACATAAGTCAAAAAACCAATCAAAATATAGAGATCAAGTTTATAATATTACAGAGAGAATAAAAGACTCAGTAATAAAGAGAGGGTTTCCAGGAGATAGAGTTATTGGTATATCAGATAGTACTATTTTTAAAGAAATAGGAAAACCTCATTTGGATCTATATGATCAGAGAAAAAAATACAAGAAGCTATCGTATATGGTTTCTGGTGAAAAATATTTAAATGCTAAACATCCGATAGTTATATTTATTCATAATCCTTGCTCATATTTTCTGTATAAAGATATGTTTATAGAAGAAATAAAGAAAGGAAATATGCACCCTAGAGAAGTTGCTATATTACATGATAATATTTATGGATATTATGGCAATATCCCATCGTGTAAAGGGATGAAAAAAAATGCTGCATATTTTGTACATCCTTTTATAAGTTACTCAAAGAAAATGGATAAAGTTGTTGCAGAAAAAATGAGAGAAGAGCTCTTTATCGTACCTATGATTGTAGATGCTAAAAAGAAATTGTATGAAAAAGAACATGGATTCAAATTGTTTTCGGGCTTTTGGGGTTGTAGATAGTAATAGATTATGAATAAACAAATTATAATTCAGTCAGAGAGTAATGATTTGAGTACAGATGATGTGATGTCGTGGATCTATCACAAAAACTCTCATATAAAAGTTGATACAATATTTGATGATTATGAAATAGATGATGTTTCTCTTGAAATGTCTAATGAAAATGGAATATCAGGGGTAATCAATGATATAAATATAAATAAGAAAAGTAATTATTGGTATCGCAGAGGGCAATTAAAAGCTTATCCCAAAAATATAAGATCAGGGACTCATTTTCAAAAACTAATGCATAATGAAACCATTCTTCCAATAGAAGAATTTATTAATAGTGGTATATATCATCGTCGAGTAAATACGTTTAAAGACAATTTTGCTAGTAAATTGGATATGCTCAAATACGCTATTGCATTGGATATAAATATACCTCCTGTTTTGATTACAGGAGATTCAACGAAACTCATGGGTTTTGTATCAAAGTATGAAAAGGTGATTACAAAACCAATAAAAAACCCTTTTATAAACTATAATACAAAAGAATATAAGATACGTTTTTTGACTCATACAAAGCTTATTACTGTGGATGACATTCCTCAAGAATCATTCTGTTTTATGCCTTCTTTTTTTCAAAAATATATAGAAAAGAAAGTAGAAATACGTTCTTTTTATATTGATGGGGTTTTTAAAAGTATGGCTATTTTTAGCCAACAAAATGAGAAAACAAGAATTGATTATAGAAATTATGATCGACGTAGACCTAATCGCTGTATCCCTTATCAGTTACCAAAAGAATTAGAAAATAAGTTACATCAATTAATGCTAAAACTTGATATTAATTGTGGATCATTCGATGTTATATGCACTCCAGAAAACGAATACTATTTTTTAGAAGTAAATCCTATAGGGCAATTTCAATGGGTAAGTAGAAATTGTAACTATTATTTAGAACGTTTATTAGCTGAGAAAATATTAAAAAATGGAGAAAGAGAAGATTAAAAAAGAAGTGTTAGAATATATAAAAAATAACCCTAAAGAATATCCTTTTATAGCAAGGTTTTGGGATGTTAAGATAGAAGAACATAAACCATCTAAAGAAGAAATTATAGCAGTTAAATTCGGACATTTTAATACTCATGCTCCTTATTCTATCCCTTTTTATAAACCAATATCAAAAATAGTAGATTTATCAAAATTAATATGAAGAAGAAACTATTAAAACTATTTACCAATTGTCACATAGTTGAGGGATATAATCGTGCTGTAATTTGTGATCTACAAAGACTAACATATTTATTAATACCAAAGAGTCTGGTGTCTTTATTTGATGAAAATCAAATGATAGATGTAGAAGCTATAAAAAAAGAATTAGATATAGATAGTAAACAGATTTTTGAGGAGTATTTACAATTACTTTATGATAATGATTTGGTGTTTTTATGTAATAAAGATGAGTTAAAGCGTTATCCATCAATGGATTTGGAATTTGATTATCATGCTGCTATTTCTAATTTCATAATTGATTTTAATAAAGAATCTGAACATTCCTTTAAACATATACTTGATGATTTTCTGATACCTACTAATTGTAGAAATATACAGGTTCGTTGTTTTGATGTTTTTGATTATGAGTTCATAGAAAGTATATTAGATCAGGTTGAGAATAGCTTTGTTAAAACGATAGATATAATCATTAAAGATTCTCAAAGGGTATCTAACCAAACGATATGTAGCTTAGTGAGAAAGAGTAAAAAAGTAAGAACACTTACTATTCATTCGGCTAAAGAAAATGCTATTTTACAAAAAGAAGATGAAAATGGTTTTGGTGTTGTTGTGAGTATACAACAAGAGATTACATCATCTGCTCATTGTGGAATAATACAACCTCATTTCTTTAATGTTAGCATAGAAAATTTTACAGAATCACAAAAGCATAATTCTTGTTTGAATCGAAAAATGTCGATTGATGCAAACGGGAATATAAAGAATTGCCCATCTATGCGAGAGATTTTTGGTAATATTAATAAGACATCACTAAGTGAAGTATTAGGACATAAAGATTTAAAAAAATATTGGAATATATCCAAAGATCAAATATCCGTTTGTAAAGATTGTGAATTTAGATATATCTGTACAGATTGTAGAGCGTATAAGGAAGAACCTGAAAATGATTATTCAAAACCTTTGAAATGTGGGTATGATCCTTATACTAATGAGTGGACGGATTGGAGTCAAAGCCCATTAAAGCAGAAAGCTATGAAGTATTTTGAAATGAAATAAAAGACTATCATAAAGAAATAGGAGTTAAAATGTAACTAGATGTCTAAGGTAAATGAAAAAATAAAAGATATTCTAAACAATTATGTTAGCGAATATTCAAGTACTATAGCACAATTATCCCTTGAGAGTTTATTTGAAGCCAGTATACATTTTCTTAAAAGTGCATACAATATGGACTATCATTCAATTACGAAAAATGAAGATGTAGAAAAAGTAATAATTCTAAAAAACGAAACTTTAAAGAATAAAAAAGCAATTGAGTTATTTACTAAAGCTAAAAACATAAGTATCAATGAAGACGAAATTATTGAAGCTTTAGTAAATGATTTAAAAGAGAGTTATAGAGAAGTTAAAAGCCAGATTAAAGATAAGCAGCAGTATAAAAATCAAATTATCTTTCTCGAACATGACTATGAGCCATATTCATTACTGTGTGGTTACGGAGAAGGTGATTATCCTATATTAAATAAACCAACATATTTCGATTATAATTATCAAGAAGAAATTTATGCTGGAATAGGAAGTATAAATTATAATGAGATTTGGAAGAATGCTATTGTATTAAATGAGTATTTAGAAGAAATAGGAGTTTTAGATACTATTGAATTTACAGAGTTGTATTATCAAATTAAAGATATGCATGTATATAAAACATATCAATTATTACATGAAGCTTTTAGTCGTATAGATTTAGAATCATTGTTCGAAGGAATAGATATTAAAACACCATTAAGTATCTATGCAAATGAGCATGATTGCGAACCAGTAATTATATATAGATATGAATAATAAATAATACTCAGTAAAAAGTATTATATATAATTTATGAAAGTTAAATAAAGTCTCTAAATTTAGAGACTTTATTCGTCAAACCAAGTAGCTTGACCTTCATATTCGTTTTTTAAAATAAGCCATTTATCATTGTGTTTTTGCAATGTATATCGTTGTTCGTTGACAACTTTATATTCGGCATATTTGGTACTATCAAGAGCATGTAGCCATTGTAAATTCCAACTTTCAAGGGTAATTACTTCGGCATAACTTTTAGATATTCTATCAAAAATAATAGCTTGTTTATTTAGCATTCTATAGGAACTTTCAGTATCTAATATATTCCCTTTAGCCTTATTCTTAGAAATGATACGAACGATTTCTTTTTTGTTTTGACTATCTGGAATATAGAACTTATTAAGTTTTATTGTATCAGAGATATTAGGCACAGCAGCATAAAGCGAAAATTCTAAAGCATTTGCACGATCGATAAGTGCAATGATTTTTTCTTTTTCCATACGAAGTTCTGATTCAGAAAGCTCGTTTTGTTGGCTATAAATCCAGAATGAAGATATGAGAAGCAATAATAGACTACCAAAAGCTACATAAATACTTTTTCTTGCAAAAGAATTATCCTTATTTAATGCATTAGAAGTTTGATTTTTTAGAGTAAAAGAATCTTCCTCTGTAAGAGTCTCTGATATTGGTGAAAGCGATTTTATTTCCTTTTTCTCTTCTTTAATAAGAGGTTTATTTTCTTTCGTTTGAGAATGGAATAGCAGATCTCTTCCTAAATAATCTTTAATAACTTCAAGTTTTTTCTTTTGAGGAGAAATACCAAAACCATTTTGTTTAAAGTAAATGTGAAGTGTATTCCAAGTGATCAATATTTCATTGTGATTTAGGGTCTGAGAAATATCTTTAGAGAGTACTTTACAAAATTTTGTTTGATGCTTTATGTTCTCAATAGAGCCAAAATCTTGGTATTTTTCATTCCAATCGTTTTTTAATCGATTAATTAATGCTTTCCATAAATCTTCGTTAGAAATGTGTGACATAAGTGTTGATGGTGTTTAGATAGATTTGTAAACCTTCTTATAAATTTATAAATGAAATTACTGATTTACAAACCTTTGATATGTCATTTTTTGTTTAGAGCTTTAAAAAACTAATCAAAAAAATCAAAGCCTATGAAGCAAGTGTTTATTCGTTATTTATTATTGTGTTTTAGTTGTATAATCTCATTTTTCATTAGAGCAAACGAGAAAGTAAATACAAAAGAATTAATTCCAGAAATAGAAACCGTTACCCCTAGTACGGCTATATTAGGGCAAGAAATAACTTTTACCATAACAGGAAAAAACTTAACCAATCAAATGGTATATTATATACCAGATTTTGGTTCAGGAACTGTTGAATATAGCGCGAGTACGATAGTCAAAACATTTAAAGTAACCTCAGTATATAATACAGGAGTAAAATATGGAGAGATTAAAGATCAGAGTGGGGGATCTATTCTATATAACTTTAGTGTAAATGTTTCTTTTCCAACACCAGATAATTTTACAGGAGTAGCAATGAGTTCTTCTCAAGTAGAATTAAACTGGGATATAGTTAATGATGCCTTTGATTATGAAGTATATCTATCTACTAGTGGTAATGGACAATATGAATTAATTAAAACTACGAGAAATAATAGAATGATAGACGATAGATTATCGTCTAATACGAATTATTATTACAAAATTAAAGCTTGCCAAGCCTCAAATGACAATTCATGTTCTGAATTAACAAATTATATAGAGGTAAAGACTTTTGGAGAAAGCGGATTACCCATTATTTACCAAGTATATCCAACATTATTACAAAGACCTGATAAAACTGTTTTAGGAACAGAAGAAAAGTTTTTTATTAAAGGAGAAAATTTAAGGAATGACTTAGTTTATTTTATAGAGAATTTTGGGAATGGTAGTGTAGAGAATTCAGTAGATAATACAGAAAAGGTATTTTATGCTACCTCTTCATTTAGTACAGGACTTAAAAATGGTGAAATAAAAGATCGAAATGGAGGAACGATTTTATATAAATTCAAAGTAGAAGTTGTATATCCTGCTCCATTTGGGATTGCTACAGAGGTTATCAATTCATCCGAGATACAATTAGAGGTCGCTGCTATCGATGGGTTTGATCATATAGAAATATATAGATCGTTAGAAGAAAACGATAATTATCAATTAATATATCATGGAGAAAGCTTAGAGTATAGAGATAGAGGATTAATAGAAAATACTACATATTATTATAAGGCAAAGATTTGCCAATCAAGTAATGAAGAATCATGTAGTGATTTTTCGTTAGTATACAATGCAACTACACAAGAAAATAACTCTGATTGCATTTTTTCAAATATAGAACCAACAGATTGGTATTATGATGCAGTACAAGATTTATGTAATCGAGGATTAATAGATGATGATGGTGAAGCAGATCCTGAGATAACTATTAATAGGGCAGAATTAGCAAAACTTACATATTTAAGTATCGAATTAGGGAATAACCCGATAGCCAATAGTTATCCAAGTCCGTTTGTAGATTTGCAAGATGAGTCAGTTTGGTATCATTCATTTGCTAAAAATTTAGCGTATTTAGAGTTCAACGATGGCGTATCGCCTTTTGATAAGAATTTTAATTTTTATCCATCAAAAGCTATCAGCAGAGCACATGTATTAAAAGTGTTATTAGAAGCTTGGAATATAGACGAAACACAAAATTCAGGCAATAATCCTTATACAGATGTACCATCAAATCACGAAGCTTATAACTACATACTTAAAGCGAGAGATTTAGGTATTATAGATAATGGAACTAGTTTTAGACCTAATGAGAATACAATTCGAGCAGAAGTATTTGTAATGCTTCATAGGCTTTTAACAGTATATCCACAGCCTATACCTATTATTACCGATGCAGATTTTTATAGATCAGGGAATTATACTCCTCAAAATCTGAATAATTTTTCAGGTATGCATAGTGGTAATTTTAATCACTATACCAAGACTAGTTTTGGAATTGCGAGTGTAGGTATTCCATTAATATTTAGCCATACCTATAATAGTTATCTAGTAGATATGCCTTCAGAATTAACACCAATACAGCCCTTAGGTAAAATGTGGAGTCATTCATTTAATAGCTATATTCAAGAATTCGAAGCAGATGCAGCTTTCCCAGAATATTATAGAGTAGGAATAACACTCCCTAATGGAGGATTTCAGATCTATAAAAAACAAGGTGTAAATTATGTACCAGAAACCGAAGGAATTTATGACGAATTAGAAAAAGTAAGCTCCACACAATACACCCTAACAACCAAATCTCAAATAGTCTACACATTTTTAAAGTACTCTAATACGGCGGATGCTCCATATGTACTTACGCAAATTAGAGATAGAAATAACAATACACTTACTATTACATATGAGTCAGCACAAACATCAAACTTCGGGCGTATAAAAGAAGTAATAGGAACAGCAGGAAGGAAACTTAGATTTTTATATCATACAGGTACAGACTTATTAGCAAGAGTAACAGACCCATCAGGAAGAGATATCAACTTTGTGTATGACAACGAAGGCTATTTAAGAACGTATACAAATCCTAAAAATCTCAATACACATTATCATTATGGTACAGGAGAAGAAAAAGAGTTTTTAAAAAGGATAACCTTACCTAAAGGAAACGTAATAAATAATACATATGAGAATAAAAAGCTAAGAAGTACAAAGACAAACGGAAATACACCTACACAATACACTTATGATAGTGGTTATAAAACGACGATTACAGATCCTACAGGAAAAACAGCACGTATAACGTATAATGATTTAGGGAATCCAATAAAAATAGAGCAAGCTACAAGTACTACACTATTAACATACAATAGTATAACCCATAAAAATTATCCTACTCAGATAAATTATAATGAGCAAGGGAGTATTGTAGTGTATGATGATAGAGGAAATATAACAAGAAGTACGCTTCCTATGGGAATTGTGCAGCAATATGAATATAATGAAAAGAACGATTTAGAACGTTATACAGATGCCAAAGGAAACGTATACAGCTATCAGTATAATACGAATGGAAATCTAACAAAAGTAATAACACCAAGAGGTGAAACTACTTTTGCTGTGAATGCACAGGGCTTAGTTACGCGAGTTACCAACCCAGAAAATATAGCAGTTGGATTTGTATACGATAACTATGGAAATGTTATACAAACCAATGCGCCAGAAGGAATCACCTCAAGAGCTACCTATGATTTACTAAGTCGTTTAACCTCCAATACGAATCCTAATGGAAGAACCATTACATACCAGTATGATGCCAATGATAATCTATTGCGAGAAGTATTCAATGGTCAAGCAACTAATTATGAATTTGATCATAATGATAATCTTATCAAGATTATCAATGCCAAACAGAAAGCAACTACATTAGCTTATGATACAGATGATGATACTTTAAGTTCTGTAAACTTTGGCGAAGCAACAGATAGATATACATACTATGATGACGGAAGTATCAAAACATACACCAACCCAAAAGGAGTTGTATTTACATATACATATGATGACCAAAATCTATTAAAAACTGTTACAGGAGGAGGAACATTCATAGAATACAATTACGATAATCTCAATAGAGTAGATGCAGTTACTAATGAAAACGGAACAATTGCTTTTACGTATGACGAATTAAACCGTATTATTCAAACAAGAGATTATTATGGAAACACAATACAATATACCTATGATAAAAATAGTAATGTAACCCGTATTAGGTATCCCGATGGAAAGCAAGTTATTTATGAATATTGTGATGATAATCTTTTAAGATCAGTAGTTGATTGGAATAATAAGACAACATCATATAACTATAGAGATGATGGATTATTAGAAAGAGTATTATATCCTAATGGAACTCATTGTAAGTATCTATACGATGGAGCAGGTCGTATGGTAGCTAAAACATGGAAGAAATCAGATAATACCATTATTAATGCTTATAGTTTCCATTTAGATGATTTAGGGAATCATATCCAAGAAATCAAAACAGAACCCTTTACGGTAAATCCTATACAAGAAGAGCTGATAAGCTATACCTATAACGATACAAATCGTTTATTAACAGCTAATAGCACAATGTTTGCTTATGATCGTAATGGAAACACCACTACCAAAGGCGGCACCCAGTATAGCTACGATGTATATGATAGATTAGTAGGAGTATCTAAAGCAGGATATAGTGCTGAATATAAATATGATGCTTTTGGTAACCGTAGAGAAAAGACAGTAAATGGAACTGTTCAGCATTTTGTATTAGATATTTTAGGATTAAGTAGAGTACTAGTCGAAACTGATCAAAACGGAAACTATCAAAACTATTATGTCTATGGTTTAGGGTTGATTTCTCGTACAGACACGAACAATACTACACATTATTATCATGACGATTTTAGAGGAAGCGTAATAGCAATGACAGATGCTAGTGAAGAACTTACTCATAAATACGCCTATGATGATTTTGGAAAAGTTCTCCAAATAGAAGAAGCAAATTTTAACCCTTATAGATATGTAGGAGTATACGGAATCCAATATGAGGAAGAAGACCTTTACTTTATGAGAGCAAGGTATTATAATCCTAATGTTGGACGTTTTTTAACAGAAGACCCTATCTGGGCTACAAATCTCTATCCGTATGCAGGAAATAATCCTGTGATGAATATTGATTCTTCAGGGAAAATGTATGAACCTATTTTATATTATAATAAACAAGTATTATTAATAGGTTCATATAGCTTTATACATAATAAATTAAATTCTGATTTCAGTAAAGATATGTTTGATAATTATTGGTTTTCAAGAGGAGATGTTAATTTAACTGAAGAAGAATTTATTGATATAGTGAGAACATCTAAGATTACTGATTCACAGAAGCCTATAAGAAGAATACAATCAGATGGAAATATTATTATTACCAGAGTTCATGATTTTTATAATACTAAATATGATTTAGCTTTTGGTAATGCTACTATTGTATACAATGAAGATAATAAACCAATCGGATTTTATGATGAATATGATTTTAATTGGAATTGCTTGTTTTGTTCAGACAATGATAGATCTATTGGATCAGAACTTAAAACTAGAGGGGTTAGTATAATTGGAGATATCAAAGGAGCTTCTTCGTTTAAAATAAAATATGGTATACAATTTAAATAAATGAAAAAAAAACTAAGTATTGTTATCGTTTTATTTTTTTTGATAATTAGTGGATTTGTGTTTTTTTACAAAGATCATTTACCACCTATGACGGTGTTAAAACGAATGAGAATAACAACAGGATTAGATATATCACAACCATCAAAAATTATAGTATATGAAGAACGGTATTCATTTACAGGTGATGGATTTGTTTTAGTACGAGTGAAGTTTGATAAAGAAGCATTTAATAGAATATTACAAGACTTACCAAAAAAGAAATATATAAAGATAAAACCGAATAATATAACTTCAAGAGGTGATTTATTATTTAATGATTTTGAAGTAGGAATCGAAAAAAAAGATTTTAATACTATGATTGATGGTTATTATTATTTGAAATTTGATGATTATGATGACTATAATTTGATAGTAATAGATATAACGAATCAAGAAGTATTAATACAAATGTTAATTTCATAATAAAATTTTTTAATGAGAAGAGAGTATCAAGATTGTTAGACGACTCTATAGTTATTAAATAGTGAATAAATAATGTTGTCTAAAATAAAAACAGTTAAATAATAGATTCATTATAAATTAGGTAGTAAATCAAAAATAAAATGAACACCATTATAAAAATAATATTTGTATTGATGACAATACAAAGTTTTTCGCAAACAATAGTTCACTCAAAAAGGTACGATAACTTTAACCGTTTGATAGAAGCATCAGATGGAACAAATACAGTTACGTATACCTATGATGAATTAGGAAATAGAACGCAGCAACAAATAACAGTAGAAACTCTTAGTACAGATGAAGTAGCCTTTGCAGGATTAGAACTGTATCCCAATCCAACAGCAAAGATGTTAAGTGTTAAGGCTAAAGAAATCATTACAGTATCAAAGTTGTATGATCCTCAAGGGAAATTAATACGAAGTAATACAAACGATCAAAAAGAAATACAGATGGACATATCTCATTTAAGTAATGGAGTCTATCATTTAGTAATATTCTCAAACGATAAAAAACATACGTTTACGGTTATCAAAAAGTAGAATAAATAATAAGAGATAAAAATAATTGTAAAACGTGTCTTTCTCTCTAGATAAATAAGCAGTACAAAAAGGATATAGAGAAAGAGCAAGTAAGGCTTTCTCCGGAGATTCCTCCAAAAGCCCATACTTGCGGGGTTGCACCCTCGACCCGCGAAAAAAGGAATAAAAACAAAAATCTCCGTATAAATTTTATACGGAGATTTTAATAAAGAATTAAAAACAATATTAATCTTTTCTAAAAAGCTCAGGTAATATTTGAGCTCCAATTAAAACATTACCACTTCTTAGATTTTCTTCAGATCCAAAAGTATTAAAAGTCAATGCGAATTTTAAATTTCTAGATATCGTTACTCCAGCAGTTAATTCTCCAAAGCTAAAAGCTTTTTCATCAACAATGTTGAGTCGATTATAAAATTCGTTACTTCCAAAATACCATCCAAGATTAGCATAAAAGAAAAAATTAAATTTGTCATCATCAGTAGAAACACTTGCATAAAAGTTTGAATTTAAACTTCCATTACCCGTAGTTGTATCTACATCATTACTGAATTCAGAAATTTCTAAAGCGAACCTTGCATTACTATTTAAGTAAAATAAAAACCTATTGTCTTTATAAAAGAAAAGAGGTAATTCAACGTTGAGAAAAGTATTACCACCACCAGCAATGAGTCTTTGGAAAGCAGCATTTTGATCACTGTCATTATCCTGAGTACCATCATTATCATTTGAAGTATCATCAGTCTCAGAATTAGAATTAGTGATAATAGTACCAAACCCGATTCGCAAAGGACCTAAATAAGCAGAAGTGATTTCTGATTTTACAATAGCACCATCATTATTAATTAATAGAGAAGCATCATTAGCAAAATATAATGCATCATCATCATCTTTAGAATATAAGCTATTAAATGTATTTTCTCTTCCTCTGGTACTAATTGTAGGTAGCCAAGATCTTGATGGAGCTATTCTTGCAATTTTATTTTTTATTAATCTGAAAACTTTGATAGAATCTTTGATTTTAGTGATGTTTGATTTGAATAAAGATAAACTATCAACTTTTTGGTTTAATAATGTTTCTAGGTTTTTATTCTTTTTAAGAAAAGCTTTTTGTTGTTCAATTTCCTTCTTAAGATTCTTTTTAGTTAGTTTAATTTGTTTGGAGAAATAGTCATAATAAGAAGCATCAATTAGATCAGATGGAATAAGTTTTTTTTCATCAGAGGAGGAAGAGATTTTTTTTAAAATAAAATCATCAATAAAGGTTTTACTGGTATCATCCAGTGTATTTTCAGAAGTGATTTTAGAACTGCGCTCTCTGATATTAGGAATTTGAGAGAATGTCTTAGTTACAAAAATGAATAAACAAAAAAACGTAAAAATAAATCTCATAATATAAATGATTTTAGTTTATGAATAATGATATCTAGGGTAATACGTTAAGTATCTTAAATTTAGAAACAAAAAGGAAGATACATGTAAATGAGACTGTTAAGCTTTCTTTAAAATTGAATAATAAGAAAACGCTACTCAGTAGAAAGTAGCGTTTTCGATGAAAAGAACTATTTTAAGCCTCAGGATTCTTAAGCAATTGAAAGAGTTTTTTAAGAATAGTGAGTAAGAAAAAATAACCCTCTTCCAAAGTGAATATGCACCACTTAAAAGCAATCTTAAGTGCTTTACCTAAAGTTTTAGCACTACATTTAAAAGAAGTAAAAACAAAACGTTTTAGTGACGGAAATACACTTTGAAACAGTTTTTTACGGAGCGTAGGAAAAAACAAACTAAGAGCCCAAAGCCAGAAAAATAACACCCCTAAAAAGACGATACCATTAATAAGAACACTCAAAAGCGTTCTAACAAAATACATAAACATAAGCGATAAGAATTAAGAAGTTATAGTAGCACGAGACTTTAAAAAACGATTCAAATACCAAGGTTTTACAGATAACAACACAGGATTTAAATTCCCATGTAAAAGCAATGCCTTTCGGCTAGGTAGCGTACGGATATCTTGACTACTAAGCAAAGGCCTACCTAAAAGCCGTCCCTGTACCTCAAGAGTTTGATGTCCGATTCGTTGTTCAATAGCCATAGCGGTTTCAGTATCGATACCAGGAAGCACAATAGTAGTTACTGTATTACCAGCAATTACCTTAGATTTAGCCTTACCATAGACCACCTCCAATTGTGATAAACTCTGGAGAATAAGAACTAAACTGACAGCTCTTTTTCTAAGGGTAACCAAAATATCCGTAAAGCTATTAGGATCTAAACGATAGGCAGAAAATTCATCCAGAAGAAAACTCAGAGGCAAGTATTTCATCCCTGCTTCCTTCGGTTTCATAGCATGCTGTAATAGCATTTTATTTAAAATGGAAAGCGGAAATCGAAGCTTACTCATACGACTTTCATTCACTACGATGAATAGGGCAGTAGGCTGTTCACGCAATAAAGGCAGTTCTAAAGAATCCTCAGAAAGCAGTGTACGTAAAGAAGGACTATTGATTTTTGATAAAACCGTACGTGCCGTACTCAAAACAGAGCTACGAACTTTTTCTTCGGTTTTCATAAAAGCAATGTATTCCTCAAGTTGGTCATCCAAAAGATAAGAACCCATAAAATCGTGGATTTCATTCCCACCGATCATACACTTATTAATAAGCTTACTAAGTCCAAACAAGGTTTTTTCGATAACAGCCTGTTTTGGATGCAATAAAGCAAGAGCACACAGCACCAAAATATGTTTAGAAGAATCCTTCCAAAATGCATCCCCATGACTACCTTCCATTTGAATTTCCACTAAATCATCAATCAATTCTTGTAAGGCATTTTCGCCCTCCAAATAATTGAACGGATTAAAATGTAAACTTTGAGAAACATCCTCAAAATTAACGGTAAGCACTCTAAAGCCAACCTTTTCAAGATAGGCTTTAGAATGATTAATAAGCTCCATACTAGGATCAATACAAACAAAACTATGATCTGCTTTTTTGCGTAAAATACCAGTAAGCAATAGTTGAGATTTTCCGCTACCAGTATTACCAAGAACCATAATATGACGATGTCCTAAATGCGGTAGTAGATGATGTATACCATCCACACAAAAAGCCCCATGCTTAGATTGACGAGTGAGTAATTTACGACGTTGTCTACGAGAAAGAAAAGCAGCCTTACCATATAACGTAGATTTTTTACCAAAGAAAAAAGAATATAAACCCATGATATAAAAAATTAAAGAGAAAAAGAATCGGTCAAATCATGACCGCTAGATAGATTCTGATGTAGTTCCTGATGAATTCGCTGGATACGTTCTAGAGCAGCATACCGATCAGGAATAGCCCGTTTAAAACGAAACTTCTTTTGTTGCTTAAAAATGATCCCATTGATCTTATTATATGCACTGTATAATTCAGCATCTGGATGCTGTTCAATCAATTGATAAAAATCATCCATCGATTGCGCTTGATTCGCAAGCTCTTCCAGTAGTGAAATAGCCTCGTTTTTCAAACTCGGTTGAGCCGTTTTTTCAAAAGGTTGTAACTCCCGAGTACGTTCCTTGGTATAAGCAAACGAATGTTCCAATTGAGGATGCATTTCACGTTGATATACCTCCAAATCTTTACGGATCTGCATAAATTGAGAAAGAGAAGTAGAAATACTTTTGTCCAATCCCAACACATTATTGCTACACATTAAATGTACATGTAAATGCTCTTTATCGTAATGTGCCCTACCATAAAATAAAGCCTCAGGAGCACGAAGCTTAATAAAATGCTGACATAATGAAAATAATACCTGAGGAGTAATGGCCTCACTATCTTTTGGGCTAAAAGAAAGCACTATATGCCTAGCACGAGTGCGTACCCGAGAACGAAGACTATCATTCTGGATAAAACGCGCTAAAACAGCATTTCGATTTGTAGCACTCCCCAGATTATGAAATAAAGTAAAACTATCCTCAAAAGTTAAGTCAGCATCACGATTCAAATAATCATACAAAATCCCAAAAGAACCATTATACCCTAATTCCTTGACAATCATGATTCTGTGGTATTAGTAGTCTCTAAATAATCCAAAAAGCTTCTAATATGCGCTAGATAACGAGGATTACGACGGTATTCAGCCTCCAAAAAAGATTCAATACTATGCGGTTCACATTTAGAAAGTATAAGATTCTCTAAGCTAAACAGATAATTTTGTAACTCCGTAAGCTGTTGCTGTTGAAGTGTATCCTTCAAGACCGTATGAACCATCATATTGACCCCATCTGCGATAGGATTTAATGCTAAAATTAGCTCACGTAACGTCTCCTCTTTGGTTAATAAATACCGTTTATTGCGATAAGCAGCGATCAATTTTTTTAAGTATTTAGCCAGGGATAAATTCAATTGATCCGCGTCTGCTTTAAGCTCAGCATAATTTTCGAGAGAAAAGGACAATTCCACCCGTTTACTTTTCAGTATACGTTCCGCATTTTTTCGTTGTTTGTATTCCCGTAAAAAACGAGCATGTAATAAAGCCTTTTCAGCATCACTCGCAGCAAGTGCATTATGAGAACGTAAATAAGATTCAAAAGTCATTAGCATAAATGAAGTAGATCATCAGTAACATCATTTGAAGAATCTTCAAAATTGAAGACAAAAAGAACCATACCAAGGAAGCCAAAGCTCCCTTAGTAGTGGGTAACCATCAAAAAAAACAGAAAAAATTAACGAGAACGATCTTGTAGCTTTCGAGTTTGCCGTTTAGCATTATATTCCCTCTTCAAAGCATCAAGTTCTTCAATAAATGCTTTGCGTTGGTACTCTTGAACAGGAGGGATGCGTTCCTTTTGTGCTTGAGCTACACCCTTTAAAAAAGATTCCACCCGAACAGTTTTGTTCTTTTTTAATTCCTGTGTAAACAATTTAAAAATAGGATGCTCACGATCAGTTATATTCCATAAAGAAGACATTTGATAACCTAAATTAAAACTGTTCATAACGATATGATCTAATACATCCATAAGGCTCAAAAATCGTTAACAATACCTTCATTAATATAGTTTTCTACACTCTTACGTGAATACAAAATCAACTTCTTAGAAGGCTGTGAATACACAATCTTATTCTCAGTACGCAGTTTCCAAATTTGACTTTTACTACGAATGTTAAGGAGTTGTTTGAGTTCCTCCTCAGAAATCCATTCAGGTTTAGGTTGTAGCTGTTTCAACTTAGAAACATAAGAAACCACTTCCTCAAGCATTTTAAAAAAAGCTTCCTCTTCAAAAACAATTACTTTGCTCATAGTTTGATATAATTAGGGGTTGTACTTAATTGTAATTCAGAAAAAATAGTATCCCAATACGGCTTGATAAAACGATAGACAGGATGTTTGGTTTGCTTAGAAATAGGTAATAAAACCGTAACCGAAACATTAGGAGCAAAAGCTTTAGGAAAATCATAAAGCTGTCTTAATTGAAGTAAATCTTTTTTAGCTAGCGCAACAGCATCAGCATCCCGAGTAAGTTTCGTATGTTTAAAATCTCTTAGCGAAGAAGATTCCAACATATCAGAAATAAAGAAGATCTGAGTATACTGTTTACTATGAAGCAAACGAGGTAGAGCCTCTAGAATCTGAGTTTGAGAAGCATCAGCTTTACCCAATTTTATCGCGTTCATTACCTCGGTGATGTAACGATATCTATAGCTCATGACAGCATTGTGATGTCTACGTTGATCTATAGCAGATACTAAGGCTTTAGTAGGACTAGGAGGAGCAAAAACAAAAGCATCTTCATTATGAATTGCAGCCGTATTATCATGAATATAATGCACTCTAACAGAAAAAGCATCGTTATCCGTATGAGTCATTAAAGTTTTCTTTAAAAGGACATCTAATGCCTTTTCATCTAGTTCAATAGAAACGCTCTTGTCCACATTAAAAGATAGATCTTGAGCTGTAAGCAGTTGGGAAAAAGCCACTATGCAAAAGCATAGGAAGCATTTAAAAAAAGTTTTCATAATGATATTATTTAAAAGTTTATAAGCGGTAATCCATATCCTTAGGATTCGTATTCAATAAAGATTCAACAATATGTTTTTTGGCAATGAGATACTCCAATTGATGACGTAGCGGATAAGCTTTGAGGTAATGCTCTTTATGAAGTTCAAAACCAGTAATCAAAGCGTTTAATTCAGCCGTATCATTTTCAATGGCATTTTGAAGTTGTATTACTTTTTTACCTAATATTACATAAGCACTAAGCAAAGCAGAGGTAGACAAAAAGCAAATACCCAAAAACAGAAAGACAATTTGGTAGAGTACCTTGACATAAAGCGGTATGGATTGATCAAAGGCTTCAATAGCATTATCTAGTTTTATTTGTTGCTGTTGC
This sequence comes from Aquimarina rhabdastrellae, assembly GCA_947387485.1. Classification (GTDB taxonomy): domain Bacteria; phylum Bacteroidota; class Bacteroidia; order Flavobacteriales; family Flavobacteriaceae; genus Aquimarina. The sequence continues at coordinate 123,833 of CANDNT010000010.1, read as the reverse complement.
AATTCCACGTTATCAGGTTCAAAAAACAACTGTTGTTGTAGGATATTCTTTTCCTCTAATAATTGTTCCATACGTATCAAATCACGATGCTCAAGATTGGTATAAGCCGTTAAGACACCAAAGACCATAACGATGAGATAGATCAAAATAATTAAAGACTTCAAACGCTTAGAAATCTTTGCAGTACTTCGCAAATATCGAAGTAAAACCTTCATTGCTTTTTTGCATAGAAGCGTTACAAAAGCAAGAACCGCAAGAGCAATCAAAAACGATTCGAGTTTAGAAAGATTCATAACAAATCTAGCGGCGTTATACCATACGACACCTTCAGCAAACTTGGCAACCCAAGCACACATCTTGGCCATTTTCAGTTCAGCTTTAGAAGTCCAATACAATAAATTGTATGCTTTAGGAGAATCTAAAGGAGGAATTTTGACCTTAGGAAGTTTCAGTAAAGAACTATGCTTAAGTTTTTCGCGAACAGAAGCACTTTGAAACAAGGCCTCTTTATCAAGATCACGATTCAAACGCTGATAATATTCAATATCCTTGAAGCTACTTTTCTCTTTCCAAGAACCGTAGGCAGAAATTGAAATCCCATCGTGAAGTTGCGAAGTCGAAATAGCATCCTCAATAAAGCTTACACGAGCTCGTTCTTTTGAGTATAACTCATCCGCCTTAGTTAACTCAGAATGACGTACCAAACGCAGTAAATCATTCAGCTCATTTTGATGTTTAAAAATACGATGATGTAACTCTTTAAAACGAAGTATATCCGAATGCATAGTAGCTTTAAGGTTTGCTAAACCCGTGTCAAACGAAGCTTTAACATTCTCAAGAATAAGTAAACCAAACCCTTTCTGATTTAAAGGCGCTTGAGCAGTAAGTTTAAGAAAGCTATTAGAAAGCGCGATGATCAGAAGAACAATACTGTTCCATTCGCTCGATAATAATGCTTGGATTTTAGGTCGTTTACTAAAAATCTTGGACGTAGATTGTCCAGTAGTTCTAATTTTTTTAGTCATAATAAAATGTTTGAAAAAGATTAAAAAATGAAAAACATAACCCTTGGCGCCAAAGAGTTAAGGAAACAATTCAATAAAAAGCTACCGTAATTATTACAGTAACTAAAGGCTAAGTCTTGATCTAGAATGACTTAGTTTGCCAATACAAGAATAGGATAGAAAAGAGGAAGAGAAAAAAAGGAGCTAAGAATAGTTTATGAATCCTAATAAAGCCTTATGAAGCATTTAAGAATAGTTTAAGATCCAGGAAAAGAAGAATCATTCTCATGATAAAGAATGCCAGATTTTACAAGACGAAGCCTGTCTTTATTTGTTTTTTTATGAGTTAAACCAGAAGAAGTATCCTCATAGATACTCAATGTATAATCATTGCTTTGAGAAGGAGTATCAGTAATAATAGCTTTTACATCAATCGTGATACGTTCTTTTAAGTCATAAAATCGTTGATGAGGAGCAAAACCATAATACGGAACAAAAGCATCCCCAAACATTTCTTTACGAGCAAGTAAAAATTGTTGAAACTTTTGATGAATAAAATCAATCCCTTCGTCACCAATGATATCCAAAACAAGATTAGAAGCATGAGGAATACCATCAAACAAATAATTTCCAAGCTCTCGATTAGGTAAATAATGGAATCTGTCCTCAATATTTCGTATTTTCATTAATTGTACTATAAAAACTAATCATAAAAAGTCAAGATTAACGAGTGGCAAGAGAAACGAAGACCATTGAAAGAATACGAAGATTACAAGAAGACTTTGCAGAAGCAAAGAAAAAACGTTTTGAGACAACACTAAAAAGGAATACATATGAAGAGAAGAATATTTGGGATAAAATAAAAGAAGATGTAAAAGCAATTTTAAAACAGAAAAAAGAAGAATTTGATAACCTATATCCATCCAGTACAGAAAAAGGAGAATCCTATAAAAATACAAAAAGAACCAAGGAGGTAAAAAAACTAGGATTAGCGTCACAGGAATTTATAGATTACATACTAGGGAAAATCACCATAGATGAAGCGATGCCTTCAGAAGATGAAATCTATTATAAGTTTCAAGATATAACACATTATGTAACAGAGAGGAATTTAAAACCTTCCCAGTATAGACCATTAGATCTGTTTTCACTTTATTTGAAATATGACGGATGGAATAACTATGTTAAACAACGCATCTTAGCAGATCAGGGTATACCCAAAAACTCTTCAAAAGAATCGATTGAAGAAGAAAATAAAACAGAAACAAAACAAGAAAAACACGAAGAACAAAAACAACCAATAATACACCATCAGGTAATCAATAACACCTATATAGGCCATCAGGATAATTCAAATAATACCACTATTAATAAAACCAAGATTCAACATCAAGATAATTCTAAACAATATAAAAATGAGCAAAATATAAATGTTCATATAAGAAAAACGAATAGGTTTAATTATCGGATTATAACACGTAAAGAATCAATTTTAGGTATTGTTATAGCTTCAATGATATCGTTTCTCTTAGAAACAAAAGGAGTAGAGGTCATAAATACATTTGTGGATACGCTCAATACTAAAGTTGAAAATTATAAACCAGATGAAGAACAGCAAGAACTAATAGCTGATATAGATACACTTACCAAAAACAAAGAAGATTCAATAAACAAAACAGTAACGAATACATTAAAAGATACTATATCGAATTCTTTTGTTAATAAAGAAGTAACAAAAGACGAAAGTATAACAGATGCAGTTGAAAAAGTTGAAGATTTTATGAAAGAAATTAAAGTAATAGTTTCAGGAAAAAAAGATAGGTACGCTATTGATTTAATTCATGTAGAGAAGGGAACGTTTATGATGGGATGTACACAAGAACAAGATAAAGATTGCTATGAAGCAGAACAACCTAGTTTTAAAGTAACTTTAACCAAAGACTATTATATAGGTAAGTTTGAGGTGACACAAAAACTATGGAAGATCGTTATGGGAAAAAATCCGAGTGCTGTAAAAGGAGAAAACCTACCAGTGAATAATTATTATTCAGAAGAATCAGTTCCAGTATTTATAAGAAAGCTAAATAGACTAACAGGGAAGAAATTTAGACTTCCTACAGAAGCAGAATGGGAGTTTGCTGCAAGAGGAGGAAATCATAGTAAAGGGTATAAGTATGCAGGAAGTAATGATATAGATAAAGTTGCGTGGTATCGAGGTAACTCTTCTAAAAGAATACATCCAGTAGGAGAGAAGAAGCCTAATGAATTAGGCATATATGATATGAATGGAAACGCATGGGAATACGTAAATGATGAGTATGACGTGTGGGATGGATATTTAACAATGAGGGATCATGAAATTGATCCAAAAAATAATTCCTCAGGAAGGTATTATCTTGTTTTTAGAGGAGGATGTTATGAGAATTATTCGCAGTCATGTCGTATATCAGTAAGAAATAATGGAGGTGGACATGATTTAGATGTTTATGGATTTAGGTTGGCTATGGATGTTGAGAAATGATTAATTAAAACAAATTATATATTGACACTATCCAAAAAAGTGTGTAAGTTTAAAATATCAGGGTTAAGTAATTATAATTTAATCCTGTTTTCGAATATAGCTAAAAATTGATTAAGTATAACGCCTCAATTTCTAACAGGCATTGTCCATTTTTTAGTACTTTCTCTTAAGGCTAAAAATACGGATTTTACAACGGCATCATCTGTTGGGTATGAGAGTTTATTTTTGGTGTAATTTCTTATTTTTCCATTCAAATTTTCAATAAGATTAGTAGTGTATATTATAGTTCTTATTTCAATAGGAAAATCAAAGAATACTGTAAGTTTATCCCAGTTGTTTTCCCAACTTTTTATGGCATACGAATACTTAGAGTTCTACTTGACTTTAAAGTCTTTTAAAGCAGCTTTAGCAGCTTCTTTGGTGGGAGCTGTATAGATTTGCTTCATATCGAGGGAAAAGGCCTTTTTGTCTTTCCACACCACATATCTACAGGAGTTTCTAATTTGGTGAACTACAAATGTTTGAGTAGTTGAATTTGGAAAAACTGTTTTAATAGTATCCGTAAATCCATTTAAATTGTCTGTAGCAGTTATTAATATATCTTGAGTTCCTCTGGCCCTAATATCAGTTAAGACAGTCATCCAAAAGGCTGAGGATTCACTCTTACCTAACCATAATCCTAATACTTCTTTCTTCCCATCTGTTCTTAATCCTACTGCTATATAGATGGTTTTGTTGACCATCTTAGAATTATCCCTTACCTTAAATACTATGCCGTCCATCCAGACAACTAAATAAGTAGACTCCAAAGGTCTATTTTTCCAAGCTATAATATCACTGGTGATTTTATCAGTAATACGTGATATGGTAGATGTAGAGATAGTAAAGCCATATAGCTCTTCTATTTGTTCTTCAATATCACTTACACTCATACCTTTGGCATAGAGTGAGATAATAATGTTTTCAACCCCATCAGAAGTGCTTTCTCTTTTTTTGACAAGCATAGGAGTAAAACTACCTTTTCTATCTCTAGGAACTTGTATTTCTGTCTCTTCTAATGTTGTTCTTAATTTCTTTTTTGAATAACCATTACGAACGTTACCGCTGATACTCTTTTGGTACTTCTCATGATTTAAATGTGCATCTAATTCTCCCTCTAAAATCTTTTCTACTCCTCGTTTATGAAGCTCTTCTAAAAAATGAGTTAACTCAGATCCGTTGTTAAATTGTTTTAGAAATATAGTACTCCCCATTTTTAAGAAAGCTAGCACTTATTCTCTTTTTACTTTACCAAAAGTCTCCAACTCCATAAATTTTGATTTAAACAAATTAGATGGGATTTTTTTCTTTAACAGATTATGGAAGTTCTCATCATGAGTTGATAGTATTATTTGTTTTTTCTGATTAACAATAATACTTCTTAATAGATCAATAGTTGATAAAATATTAATACTATCCATTGATTGAATTGGATCATCGATAAAGATGCATTCTATCGGTTTATCATCATCATCCTTAGCATTTAAAGCTTTAGCTAGAAAAATACATAAACTTAAAATATTTAACTGTGCTTGACTAAAGTATAGATTTGGTATAATAAAGTTTGTGTTATCTTTCTCTTGATACACGCAAACGTTCAATTTTGGTTTATTACTATCTTTAAAGTCTGGTATAAATTTTACTTTTTTATAATCTGGGTGTGGATCTATTCTCTTATATAGATCATTAATTAAATCTTCAAAGAAGAAAGATTTAATTTGTTTTTCTAGATATTCAGAAACTTTAACTTTTTCTTCTGTTAAGTTTTTTTTGACTTTAGAATTTAAGAATTGTATTCTTGATTTAATATCTTCTTCCTTTTGTTTAAACTCTTTAAATTTTAAATAAGGAATCACATTATCTTTTAATTTAGACAACAATTCAAGATTCTTCTCTTCTCCTAGGTTAATATTTATACTATTTTTCTTCGATTCTTTTAATTTATTGATATCATTTATAAATTTTTCTTTTTTAGATATATTTAAGTCTATATTAGATACTTGCTTAACATGATCTTTATAAATATTAAGTTGTTTAGATAATTTATCAATTGATTCCTGAAGGTTGTTTAATTCTTCCTCACTAATGCTTTCATCTTTAGTTAATAATTCCTTTTCTAAATTCTTAATCTCTTCTTTTAAAACATCAATTTTATTTGAGTTTTTCTCAATATCTATAGATAATCTATCAAGATCCGTTTGAATAAACTTACTATTAACATCATTATTAGGATAATTTTCTAAATAAAATTCTTTGACTTTATTAAACTCTTCTATTTTATTTAATTCTTCTATTTCTTTTCTAAGTAGCATAATCTTTTCTTTAATAATTAGACTTTGCTCCCCATTTTCATTTAACTTCTCTTTAATTTTGGATAAATTTTCTAGAAAACCTTGTTCTCTTTTACTTAATTTACCTTTTTGCTCTTTAGCCCATTTTTCATACTCATCAATAGTTTTATTTGATATTGAACTATTTAGTTTTGTAAGATGTTTTGAAGATTCTTTAAATTCGTTCTCCAATTCAATTTTACCCTTATCTACTTCAAGTTTTTCTTTTTTTAAATCATTAAGCTTTGACACTCTTTTAGAAATATCTTGTTGAACAGTCTTAGTGATATCTAAAGTTACTTTTTCTAAATCTTTAGATATACTACTTATAGTACTTTCTATTTCATTTATATCATTTAAGAGAGAAATGGATCTCTGAGATAACAGAGAGTTATTAATTACTTTATCTGCTAAGCTATTATACGATTCATATTCTTGAGTACACAGAGGACAAGTATTTTCCTTTCTATTATTAATAATGAATAAACCTTTTTCAATAAAATTTTCGAGCTCTTTTTGAAAATTATTTTGATCACTAAATTTTTTATTTTTCTCTTTTAACTTTTTATTTTCTTTTTCTAGATCCTTTTTAAATTTCTTTCTATCTGATAATAAATACGAATAGTTTTCAAAGTTTTTATCATATTCTGAGGGAAATATATTTTCTTCAATATTTTTAAAAGCTTCTTTAAAATCATTTATTTCCAAGTCTAACAATTGAATATTGCCAGTTAATGTTTCTAAGTCTTTTAATTTAGTATTTATCTTCTTACTTAAAGCCTGAACTGTATTTTTAGTATTAAGAATATTTTCTTTAATTGAAGGTAATTCATTTATAGTACTAGTTAAATTTTCAATTTCTTTTTGAATATTTTCAATTTGAATATTCAGTATTGATTCTTCAGTCTTTTGATCTTTAATTTTTTCATCTAAAATATTAGTATCATTATCTAATTGTGTAATACTTGCTTTTTTCTTTTTAATAAGATCAACAATTTCCTGATATTTATTAAAAAGACTTAATATTTTCTCTTTCTGTTCTTTTTCTTTTAAAACTTGTTTGTTATTTTCCTTGATAGAGTTTAATTCAATACTTTTCTTTTTTAAATCTTTAAATTGATTTAATATAAAAACTAGTTCTTCTTTCCTATTCAAAAATCTTGCTAACTCCTCTAATTTTATCAGAAACTGCTGATAGCTTAAATGCTTATCATTACCATTAATAAGCTCACTAAAACTTAAAATTAATTTTTCATTTTTTTTATTCTCAAATTGAATAGTATTTAAGCGTTCGGATATAGAATTTGAAAGATTTAAAATATCTGTTTCAGATGTTTGTCTATCTATAGTTTGAAATAAAGTAGTCTTTGAGTTTAATTCACTTATTTTTTCATTTATTTTCGATAGAATTTCTTGATCTCCATCAAAATTTAACTCTAATTGAACACCATCTAACTCAACAGTCAATTTCTTAATTTCTTTTTCATTCTGTTGATTCAATAAAACCAAATTCTTGCGGTATTCATCTAATTCCTTATTTCCAAAGTATTTAATAAAAGTTTCATATCTATCTTCTGGTTTATCTTCTTTCAAAAATCCACTTATCCAATCTTGAGATAGAATAACCTCCTGGAAATATTTATTCTTTGTTAATTTATCATCGAACTTAAAATCTGATCCTCCAAGTCTTGGTTCCTTTATTTCTTTTTCTATTATAGGTTCTTTAGAATCTGTTGTAAATAATTTAACGTAACTGTTTAATTCTGAACTTGACTTCCTATTTCTAAGTATAAATTGTTTGTTTTTATCTTTTAAATTTTTCTCTGATTTGGCTATGCCTTTATTATTAGAATTCTTTAATAATCTATCTATATTATTTGTATAACTATATTCAATTGCATCGTAAAATGAAGTTTTACCAAAACCATTTGGAGCGTATAACGAAATAAAATCGGCATACTGTTCACCTTCTTTTATTTTAAAGTCAAAAGTTCCATGCTCTGCTTTATCATAAGCTCTAAAAGCCTGTATTTCTACTTTTTTAATCTTCATTTTTCAATTCTATTTCTAGTTTACTTAATACTTCTACTAAATTCTCTTCCTTTATTTTCTTTAACTCTTTAATAGATGATTGCTCTATTGCTGAATTAATAAATGAGTTCTTAATAAAATCTTCAACTTCTTTCTTTTTTACTTTAAATTCTATGTTATCATTAACAATGTACTCTGATATTATTTGCTGAATTGTTTCAGAATTAATTTCAGTGTCTTCACATTCAACTACAATTTTTCTTGTGCTAAACTTATTGTTTTCTATTTTATACTTAACAGATTTCGGAATTGCTTGATTAACAATATAGAATAGATAAGTATTCCATTTTGAAAATTCGTTTTTCAGTTTTAAAAGGTATTCAACTGTTATAAAATTGTTAAAATCTTTCCAATTAGCTTCCAAGTCATTATTACTTTTGAATTGTACAAATAGAGTTGGAATATCATCTCCAAAATTGAAAGTTCCAATAACTATATTTTCGAGGTCAAAGCTTTTATGTATCTCCTTAATTATTTCCGATTCGGGGTTTATTTTCTTAAATGATTCCATCAGTTAATAATTTAATTTTTGACTTAGAATTAATACTGTTGATACTAGCTAATTCAAATGCATTATTAATTACATGATCTTGAAATTTAAAAATATTTACTAGCCTTAAATCTCTAAAAGGGTCTTCTACAGTACTACTAATATTCATTTCATCAATTGGTGTTGATATATCGATAACAACTAATTCATCTGGTAGTATTTCTGTTTTATTGGTTTCTACTTCATTTGTTGCGCATACCACTATAGTGCCTCCTTTTTCTATTTCAGATAAATCTGATTTATAAATATCTTCTAACTTCATTGTCCATTTATCTGCATCTACAATTAACATCTTTCTTCTCTTGTGAATACTAGCTAAATCATTTAATGCTATATCTTCCTCATACAATTTTATTATTGTAAAAAATTCTAATAATGACTTCCATAAGGTTTTATGATAGATGATATGTTTTGGGGTTCCTTTTACTAAGAAATCACCAGTGTAATCATTGATTATTTTTTCAGGCTTAGCGCCTTCGCAAACTTTCTTTGAAATTGAGTTCAAAGTTTGTTTTATTAAGTCAGCTTTTACTAAGAGATTCGGTAAGGGAAAAATTTCTTTTAATAAAAAATTGAAAGTTCCAATATAAGGAGGGAAGAGTTGAGATAGTTTATCTTTATTTTTTTCTACAATCTCATCGAAAAATGTTAATGGTGCGAAATGAATTCTAGAAAGAGACTCTTGTTCATCTTTAGCAGCCATTTTTTTTTGCACTCCAGCTAATAGAAAACATGAGTTTTCTATTTTAATTATACCTCCACCAGATTGACCTACTATTTCAGAATGATTAACATTCTTTTCTATTTCAGCCTCAATATAGTTGTTGACTGGATTCAGTAGAGCTAATTTATTCTTTCTATATGAAAAATTATTCTCCTCTCTTGATTCAGGATGCCCACATAAATACCAATTGTTTTTTTCGATAGAGTTTAAATCAACTCTTAGGATAGGTGTTAAGTTTTTAACTTTTTTAACTTTTACTATTGCTGCATCTTTATTAGGGTCGCTATGTAAATATGGAGGTTCAAGTATATCTATTTCTTCATTTATTTGTTGTCCTTCTATATTTATAAATTGTCTAATTATTTCTAAATTCTCCTCGTCTTCTATAACATGTTTAGCTGTTAAAACATAACTATAATTATCACTTAATGGCTGAAATAGACAACCACTCCCATTAGCAATTTTTACAGTAAACAATTGTAATTCGTCAACCATAACCCTATAACGTTTTTACATCTAAATATTCAACATTAGGGTAATCTTGCATATCTTCTTCCATAATTATTTTTTTAATCAGTTGAGGATAATTGAAGTATAACTTTGCTTTAGAATTATTTTGAATTATCCTTGCTAGGGTTAATTTATCTGGATGATTATGAAGATCTCCATTTGTGCTGATTATATACTTTTCAGTCTCAATAAGTTTAAGAAGTTCTATTGAAGTATTTTTTTGACTACCGTGATGAGATAATTTGACAAAATCAACTTTTAATTTATTACTTTCACTATATTTTAATTTTTTAAGCTCATTAACTATTACTGTTGGATGTGCATCACCTAAGAATAAGAAATTAGAATTTTTATAATTAAGAATAAAAGCTATTGAGCTTCCATTATAAGGACTTTTATCTTCTTTAAATTCATCGTTTTTGATTAGCTCTTTATATGTTTTCTTATAATCATTTTTTCTAGATGTATCTAATAAAGAATCAGGAGCTTTTTCCTCCCATTTTTCAAGTAGTTTATTAAGTTTAGAGTCATTTGGTGACAAAACTCTGAATGTGATATTATTCCATGGAATTATGTCTTCTTGTTTAAATATTCGACCATTCCATACACCTTTGTCTTTTATATATTTTTCAAAATTTACTCCTTGTTTTACACTTGTTAATGTAGATTTCTCTTTAAATTTAAGAGCATCAATTTTTGACTTTTGATCATTCAAGTATTTTTTTATATTTTTTCCTGAATTAAACCAGACTTCTTTAATACAATTAATTGCATATTGATCTTTACTAAACCATTTTAAAAAACCATCGATATGATCATCATCAATATGGGTAAGGATAACTAAATCTAATTTTTCCTTTTTATCTCTCAATAAAGTGATGAGCTTTTTTAAATCTCCATCTTTTATTTTACCATCTTTTTTACTCTTATATGAATAGGTTGTGGACGTTCCTCCGTCAATTAATATGTTAAGCGATTGATTATTTTCTTTTAGGTTGATCCATATCGAATCTCCATTAAAAGCTTGTAGAAATTTTATAACCATAAAAAAGAATATTAAATCATAAATGTAAAAAATGATGATTTTAATTGTTTACGGAAAACCGTAAAAACAGAAAATAATTCAATTTTATTGTTTTTTAATTCTTGTGAGTAATAAAGGGACCAAGGATCAATTCCAAAAGTTATGGGAGAAATGATATAAAAAATTAATGTTAAAATAAGCTTATAAAGACTTACATGAAGCACAAAAAATCGGGCAAAAATCGGGCAAATTGAAAAAAGCGTAAAAAATGTAAAGTGTATAAAAACAAAGAAACCTACTGGAAATCAGTAGGTTTTGCTTTGTGATCGCGACAGGATTCGAACCTGTGACCGTCTGCTTAGAAGGCAGATGCTCTATCCAGCTGAGCTACGCGACCATTAGATCTTATTTGTCGGGGTGGCAGGATTCGAACCTGCGACCTCCTGCTCCCAAAGCAGGCGCGATGACCGGGCTACGCTACACCCCGAAGTGTAAAATAAAAAGCGGAGAGACCGGGATTCGAACCCGGGCATCCCTAAGGATGACAGCTTAGCAGGCTGCTGCATTACCACTCTGCCACCTCTCCGTTAGTATTCTTAAGAACGATGCATTACTTATCGCCGTAATGCGGGTGCAAATATAGAATACAAGGACGTTTTGTGCAACATTTTTAAGGTTTTTTTTCTTTTTTTAAAGTGTTTTTTTTGAAACTTTCTGAAATACAGTTTCTTAATTTTTGAAAAAATATACATGTTTTTTGTTTCAATAGTATAATATTGAAAAAAGATAGGTAAGAATGAGAATAAAATATAAAATGTATAGTTTTAAAATCAGTATCATAATCAAAAAGCAAATAGTACATATGATATAAAACTTATATTTGTATTGCTTTAAAAAACGTGAACCAATGAGAAAGATTCTTATAGTCTTAATGTTAATAATATTACCGATAAACCTAATAGCTCAAAGACCTGTATTGTCTGAAGATTTTATGTTTTCTATGGGAGAAAAATATAAACATCAAAAAGGATTGAATAGTTATTATGTTGCTCATGGAGAGCATATGTTATCCGTAAAAAAAACAAAAAAAGGTTTTGTTTTTCAACGTTTTAAACTGTCAGATTTAAAAGAAGATATAAAATTAAGACAAGCTATTGAAGATAAAGGAGATTTTGAAACAATTACTAAAATAGGTAATAGGGCAGCTTTGTTTTATAGCAATAAAAATAAAGTATATGGACAATTCATTTCGTTATCTCATAAATCAATTACAGCACCTATTCAATTGATTAATGAAAAGAATGGAGTATCATCAAATTATTCTTTTCAAAGTACATATAAATTCGATTCGGGAGGGCGTATTCATAAGTTTGGAATAAAAAAATCAGCTAATGGAGATAAAATTGTTATCGTATATAAATTAAAATCCAAAGAAGATGAAAAGAGTAAAATAGCTGTTCAGGTTTTTAATAATCGATTAGAATTAGAATGGAAAAAGAAATTTGTACTCGAAGTAGTTGATGATAGAGTTACCAATGAAGATTTTAGTGTTGATAATCAAGGAAACTTTTATATGACCGCGTCAATTTTTACAGAAGAAGTAAAGAAAAGAGACAAAGCTACAGAGATTTATAAAACAAAGGTATATACGATTGATGCTGAAGAACAAAATTTAAGCTCACAAATTATCAAACTAGGAGCTAATCTAGTACAAGAAGCAATTATTGATCATACTGCAAAAGGAATGACTGTTATTGGTTTATATACAACAAAAGAGAATAGTGCTATTGCTACAGGAATGTTTAAGAAATATATTAAGGATAGCGAAGATGCTATTCAAATGATTAAATTTCCAGAGGAGAAAGTATCACAGTTAGCATTAGAAAGAACAGAAAGAATTAATGAAGGAACTCAAAAAGAAAAAGATAAACAAGATTTTGAAAATCTAAAGATCAACGCTGTTTTTTCTACTCAGGATGGTGGTGAAATAGTTTTGGCAGAACAACGATATGTAACGCGTCATTCAAGTTCTAGTTCTTCTGGAGGGAGAATGATGTTTAGAAGTTATTATAACGATATTTATGCATTTAAACTTAGTACCAATGGAGAAATGACATGGCTTTATAAAATGCCAAAATCCCAGATGGGAATGAGAGGTAAAGGAAGTATGTCGTATTATCCATTTGAATATAAAAACAAATATTATTTGTTATTTATAGACGATTTTACAAATCTTAAAAAAGAATTAAAAGAAACTCCTACAAAATACTATGATGGAAAAAAAGAGTTCTTGTATTTAACAGCATTTGTATTAGATAATTCAACAGGAACAATAAAAAAAGAGCCATTGCTTACAGGTAGAGATATTAGAAACGCTAGATTAGAGCATTTAAGAGTGAGCAAAATCATTAGAGTGAATAATGATTTTTTAATGGAAGCTTTTGACGGAAAGAAAAATGATCTATTAGTTAAATTATCTGGAGTTAAATAAGATATTAAAACTATAAATAGAAAAGGATGGTTATTAACCATCCTTTTCTATTTATATGAGTATATATTTACTATTTGTAAATTTTATTCAAAAGCAGTATTTAAAATCTCTAAGAGGGTAATAGCTGCATCACTAATTTTTGTTCCAGGACCAAAAACAGCTACAGCCCCAGAGTTAAATAGATGTTCATAGTCATCTGGTGGAATAACACCACCTACAATAACCATAATATCTTCTCTATTGTGTTTTTTAAGTTCTTCAATAATTTGAGGAACCAAAGTAGTGTGACCTCCGGCCAAAGAAGAAACACCTACAATATGAACATCATTTTCTACAGCTTGTTTTGCTGCTTCAACGGGTGTTTGAAATAAAGGACCTATATCAACATCAAAACCTACATCGGCATAACTAGTAGCAACAACTTTGGCTCCGCGATCATGACCATCTTGTCCCATTTTGGCAATCATAATTCTAGGTCTACGACCATTATTTTTTGCAAATTCTTCGGCCAAAGCCCTAGCCTTGGCAAAAGATGCATCATTTTTTATTTCTTTGGCATACACACCTGTAAATGATTTGATTTCTGCTTTATATCTACCGAATACACTTTCTAATGCATCACTAATTTCTCCTAGAGTAGCCCTTAATCTAGCAGCTTCTACAGCAAGTGCTAAAAGATTTTGACTATCGTCTTTTGCAGCTTCAGTAAGTTGCTTAATTGCTTTTTGTACAGCTTCTTCATCTCTAGAAGCTTTTACTTTTTGGATACTGTCTATTTGTTGTGCTCTAACCGCTTGATTATCTACTTTAAGCGTACTTATCGCATCTTCTTGTTCTAGTTTATATTTATTAACTCCAACGATTACATCTTGTTCACTATCAATACGAGCTTGTTTTCTCGCAGCGGCTTCTTCAATACGCATTTTAGGAATTCCAGCTTCAATAGCTTTTGTCATTCCGCCTAGCTCTTCAACTTCTTGAATGAGATCCCATGCTTTATGTGCAATTTCTTCAGTTAATTTCTCAACATAATAACTACCTGCCCATGGATCTACAGTTTTGGTGATATTTGTTTCTTCTTGTAAGAAAATCTGAGTATTACGTGCAATACGAGCAGAAAAATCTGTAGGTAATGCAATTGCTTCATCTAGAGCGTTGGTATGCAAACTTTGAGTTCCTCCAAAAGCTGCTGCACTAGCTTCTATACATGTACGAGCAACATTATTAAAAGGATCTTGAGCTGTAAGACTCCATCCACTAGTTTGACAATGCGTACGCAACATCAAAGACTTTGGATTTTTAGGATTGAATTGTTTAATCAATTTTGCCCATAGCATACGAGCAGCTCTCATTTTTGCAATTTCGGTAAAATGATTCATACCAATTGCCCAGAAAAATGACAAACGAGGTGCAAAGGAATCAACATCTAATCCAGATTCTATTCCTTTACGAATGTATTCTAAACCATCGGCTAGTGTATATGCTAATTCTATATCACAAGTAGCACCTGCTTCTTGCATATGATATCCAGAAATACTGATAGGATTAAACTTAGGCATATTTTGAGAGCAATATTTAAAAATATCGCTAATAATTCGCATCGATGGAGTAGGAGGATAGATATACGTATTACGTACCATGAATTCTTTAAGAATATCATTTTGTATAGTACCAGCTAATAAGTTTTTATCTACACCTTGTTCTTCGGCAGCTACAATATAGAAGGCCATGATTGGTAATACAGCTCCATTCATGGTCATGGATACTGACATTTTATCTAGCGGTATCTGATCAAATAATACTTTCATGTCTTCGACAGTATCTATAGCCACACCAGCCATACCTACATCACCAAATACACGTTCGTGATCACTGTCATATCCTCTGTGCGTAGCAAGGTCAAAGGCTACAGATAATCCTTTTTGACCAGCAGCTAGATTACGTCTATAAAAAGCATTACTTTCTTCTGCTGTAGAAAAACCTGCATATTGACGAATAGTCCAAGGTCTACGAACATACATAGTTGAATAAGGACCTCTTAAAAAAGGAGGTAAACCCGCTACATAGTCAAGATGTTCACTATCTTTTACATCTTCTTTATTATAAGATGAAGAGATGGATATACCTTCTGAGCTTTTAAACGTACTAGGTTCTTTAACCTTTGAAGTTGAAACTAACTTTTTTAATTGTAATTGCTGAAGATTTCTTCTTGTCATTGTTAGAAATTGATCATACTATCTATAGTTCTCAAAGTTACCTTTTTTAATTGACTACTCAAAAGCGTTTTCGATAATCAATAAAATTGAATAATAGATATCAAACGCGATAAACATTTTAACTTCTTCAGTTATGAGGTCACTTTGAGGTTCTAAGTTTTTTAATTGAGATGAAATAATAGAAGGACTAATATTAGCATTAGCACTTAAATCTGATATGATTTGTTTCAATACAAGGCTTTGTGTATTGTTCTTTAAACATTGCATTAAATCACCTCTATAATTAAAAGTCAATACTTCTTGAGCAGTAGCTGTAGTGTTAGGAGTATCATCAATAGCAGAAGTACTATCAAGTTCGTACTCACTTAACGGAATCCAGAATAAATTTTCAATGTTTTTACGCTTAAAATCTCGTGCAATAGCAATAGATTTACTAGACGGAAGTTTGCGTAAATCGAGAGATAAACTTGCTACTTGAGATAAAAAAGTAGCATATAATTCAGGATCATTTTCAGCCATTTCATAATGAGTTGTTAAGTCATTTTCAAATGAAGAGATAGCTTGAAGTATTAAATTTCTATGTGCATCTGGAATACACGAAAATTTGGTTTCCTGACAAAAACTATTCATGCATAATAAAATGAATAGCGTAAGCAGTGATGAAATTTTAGATATGGGGGATAAAAAATTCACCTAGTGATTGTCTTAGTATTGATTAGTAAAGAACTATTTTCCTTGTAGAAAATAGGTTTGAGTTCTAAAATTACGAATTTTTTATGAATTCTTTTTCAATTTTTTCGGATAATCGTCTTTTTAGTATTGGTGATATCAATGTTTTACGAGAACGTATTTCCATAAAAGGAGATTTCTCTAGAGAAGGTAATTGTTCTTCTTTATTTTGATAAGTATTCGTACCTGTTAACGAAATCTTATTTGTATCAAATAATTCTTGTTCTCTATCTGTACTTTCTTTTAGCTTACGCTGAATAGTACCTTCTTTAAGTTGATGTAAAAATCCGCCACCAGCTTCAATGTTTTTGAATAAAACTAAAGCTTTTTCTGCAAATTGAGCAGTTAAACTTTCTATATAATACACACCATCGGCAGGATTATCTACCATACCAAAATAGCTTTCGCTTTTAAGCACATGCAATTGATTAATAGCAATACGATTACCAAAATCATTAGGGTTGCTATAAATAGTATCATATGGTAAATTATAAACCGTATTAGCTCCCCCTAAAATAGCACTCATGCACTCTGTAGTAGAGCGAAGCATGTTTACATTATAATCTAGTATGGTTTTATTGCGATGAGAAGGACTAACGATTAAATGACATTCTTCTGATACCGCATATTCTTTTGCAAGAGTAGCCCATAATAGACGTAGTGCTCTAAGTTTAGCGATTTCGAAAAAATAATTACCTCCCACAGCCACATTAAAGATAATAGGCGTATTACGTAATATGGTAATGTCCTTATTCTCTAGATGATTTAAATATTCGTTTGCATGAGATAAACTATAAGCTAATTGCTGAATAATTGTAGCTCCTCCATTTTGATAGAGTTCTAAATCAATACTTAAAGAACTTTTAAGTGTTGAGTTTTGAAGAATCTGCTCTAGATTTTGATGATCCTTTGTAAGCGAGTCAAACCAATTTCCTTCTTGAGCAAGATGACCTATAATATCATTTAAAGCATAGATAGTATATCCATTATTTGCTACCTGATTTAAGATATCTGCAAGCGAAATCGAAATAAAATCCATGGATATATAAAGCGAAATAGTAGTAGGAATACCTACCAGAACAGCTTTAAAATCAATAGTCTCATTGGGAATATGAAAAAATAAACTTTCAGCACCTTCTTTAACTGCTTGCAAAGCTAATGTATTAGCTTGATCTACATCCTCGATAACGATTTGTTGAGCTATATTCCACGAAGAAGGCATATCAATTTGTTGATCGATATGTTGAGTATCCTCACTATTATAAAAAGGTTTGATATCAATTCCTTCATGAGATTTGTAAATCAAGGTTTCGTTATAATCGGCACCTTTAAGATCTACTTGGATTTTTTGTTTCCATTGTTTGGCAGAAATCGGATCAAACATATCAAATAGTGGTGTACTCATACTATTGTGTTTTATTTTTGGATACTATCTTGGTGTTCTATTATATAAATTTCTTCATTATCCTTCTTCATAAAGTACTCTTCTCGAGCAAACTTTTCTAGCTCATTACTGTCTTTGAGTTTTTTGATCGTTTCTTGATCTTTTTTAATCTCTTTAAGATAGTAAATCTTGTTATTTTGTAGTTCTCTAATTTCATGATCTAATTCTCTATGAATAAGCCATGAATTGGTATCAATAAAGAGCATCCAGATAATAAAACCAAGACTAATCAATATATATTTATTGAGTAGAAAAGGAATCACTATGGTAAAGATAGGATTGCTCTGTATGATATGTAAAACCTTTTTTATTTTCTTCAAGCTTCTAAAGGTAATTTTGAGAGGTTTAAAGATACAAAAACTAATCTAAGCGCTCTTTTATAATCGTACGTAAAACATCTACAGCAACATTATTATAGATATTATTAGGTACAATAAGATCTGCATACTCTTTTGTAGGGTCTATAAACTGTTGGTGCATAGGTTTTAATGTAGTTTGATAACGCTCAAGAACTTCTTGCATATCTCTACCACGCTCGGCAATATCACGTTTTAATCTACGAATTAAGCGTTCGTCGCTATCAGTATGTACGTAGATTTTAATATCGAGCATATCTCGAATTTGAGGATTTGTAAGAATTAAAATTCCTTCAACAATGATTACTTTGCTAGGAGAAGTAGTAACCGTTTCTTTCGTTCTATTGTGTTCTACAAAAGAATATACAGGTTGCTCAATAGTTTCTCCATTTTTTAATGCTTTTAAATGCTCACAAAGCAATTCAAAGTCGATTGATTGTGGATGATCAAAATTGATTTTCACACGCTCATCATATGTAAGATGACTCGTATCCTTGTAATAAGAATCCTGAGAGATCACACAAACTTCATTTTCAGGTAATTCATTAACAATATGATTTACCACAGTAGTCTTTCCGCAACCGGTTCCACCGGCTATACCAATAATTAGCATCCTTAATGAGTTTTTTGGCAAATTTAAGGATTGCAATCAAATATTAAAGAAATTTCTTTAAGATGGTGAATAGATCACTCCAGATGAAGAATCTTTTTGTGCTCCAGTTACTGATTGTAAGCAGTTTATTTCGTTACGTTTTTTTAAAACGCCCATGAAAGCAAAAATTAGAGCCTCTTTATAGTCGATAAGTGTATTATCTGGGATTTCAATCGTACAAAAATCAGCAGTATAATCTTTTATGGTATTGATTAAAAAAGTATTTCTAGCACCACCACCTGTGATTAATAGTGTATGTTGTTTTTTGGTTATATGAAGTTTTATTGTTTTTGAAATTTGTTGGGCAATATGATGTACCAAGGTATGTAATAGATTGGCAGTTGTATCGTTTGATTCTTTTAATAAAGGAAGCATTTCTTGTTCAAACCATTCAAAACCTAAAGATTTAGGAGGTGCTTGATGATAGTATGCTATAGCATTAAGTTGATGTAACAAGGAAGTGTTTAAATGACCTTGTTGTGCAATTTCTCCATTGGCATCATAAGTTTTTCCTAATTGTGAAGCTAAATAATTAAGAGGCATATTGGCTGGAGAAATATCATAGGCAATACGTTTTGATCCTTCTTGAAAAGAAAAATTACTAAAACCACCAAGGTTCAGGCAAAAATCATACGAAGAAAATAACAATTGATCCCCTATAGGTACTAGAGGAGCACCCTGTCCACCAAGAGCTACATCATTAGTTCTGAAATCACAGATTACAGTTTGTTGAGCAGTATTGGCTAGATGTTGACCAGAACCTATTTGATATGTAAATCCCAAATGAGGTTGATGAAAAACAGTATGTCCATGGCTAGCTATAAAATCTACTTTTAGTTTATGCTTATCTATAAAATTTTTGACTTGTGACCCTAACCATGATCCATATTCGTTATGAAAAGCAATAAGCTCAGTAGCACTTAATAAAACGCTTTGCTGTAAGCGATTTTTCATTGCAGTACTATAGGAAACATTTTGAGTTTGTAAAATACTATAATTCCATTTTTGATCAATAAATTCAAAATGACAATAAGCAATGTCTAATCCATCTAAGGATGTTCCAGACATTAAACCAATAACTTTATATGATTTCATAAATAAAGACTTTGTAGCATTACAATATTAAGATTATTTGCGATTATAAGAGTATAAAATTGCAATGAAGATTATAGAATATTGAAGTATCTTTGAGTCGTAAACATAGAACCTCATGAAACTTCTCCATACTGCAGATTGGCACTTAGGACATCGATTACATGAACAATCCCAACATGAAGAACAAGCTTTGTTTTTAGAATGGTTGATTCATACAATAAAACAAGAAGAAATAGATATTGTGTTGTTATCTGGGGATGTTTATGATACAGGAGTACCAGCTACACAAAGTCAAAAATTGTATTACGATTTTTTAATAAAGCTTAGAGAAACGAGCTGTAAACATGTAGTAATTACAGGAGGTAATCACGATGCTCCAGGAACCATTAATGCACCCAAAGCATTACTGGAGGCTCTAGCAATTCATGTAGTAGGAAAAGCAACCGAGGATGTTAAAGATGAAGTATTTGAATTAGAAGTTAATGGAGAACAAGTAATCATCGCAGCAGTACCATACCTTAGAGATCAAGATATACGTAGAGCTGTGGCTGGGGAATCATTTGATGAAATTAACGATAGATACAAAGCAGCATTAGTAAATCACTATACCGCTGTAGCACAACATTGCGAGTCGATAAGAACAGATGAAACACCAGTAATCGCTATGGGACATCTTTTTGCTGTAGGCGGAAGTACGTCTGATAGTGAATTGAATATTTATGTAGGTAATTTAGGGCATATAGGAGCAGATGATTTTCCTGAGTTATTTGATTATGTAGCTTTAGGGCATTTGCACCGTCCACAAAAAGTAGGTGGTAAAGACTATATAAGATATTCTGGTTCTCCTAATGTATTAAGCTTTAGTGAAATTAATTATGATAAAAAAGTAATCACGATAACGTTAACAGATAAAAAGGTTACAGCCATA
Organism: Aquimarina rhabdastrellae; assembly: GCA_947387485.1. Lineage (GTDB taxonomy): Bacteria > Bacteroidota > Bacteroidia > Flavobacteriales > Flavobacteriaceae > Aquimarina. The sequence continues at coordinate 103,129 of CANDNT010000010.1, read as the reverse complement.
GACGAAATTACAGTACCCAATTTTAGAAAAGTAATAAGAATAAAAGGTACTGTAGAGCAATGTATTTTTAAACTACAACAACTAGAATATGTAGAAGAAACACTTACGCCATGGGTAGAAGTGATACTAGAAGATGAAACTGTGATTAATACAGGATATCATCAAATACATCAAATAGCCGAAACTGCCAAAGTCAAAATATTAAAGATAACGATCAAGAATGATCGATCTATAAAAGGATTAGAACAATTGGTAAAAACGTCTCAGTCTATTAAGGAATTAGAACCGCTAGAAGTTTTTAAAAAACGATGTGAAGAAGCTGCAATTGACTTAGAAAAAGATCGAGAATTATTAGATGCTTTTCAAGAAGCATTACAAATTGCAAGAAAACAGTAATTGTCAGGAATCAATCTATAAATTAAAGGAAGACAGGCGTGAAAATCTTAAAAATCGAGCTACAAAATATCAATTCATTAACTTCAGATAAACCTATTGAGATAGATTTTGAAGGAGAACAATTTTGTGATGTAGGTTTATATGCAATTACAGGAGCTACTGGAGCAGGAAAAACAACGATTCTAGATGCTATTACTATAGCATTATACAATCAAGTTCCTAGATTTCAAAAATCAAATATCAAAGCGACATTAAGAGATGTAGTGAGTTATGGTGCAGGAGAAGCATTAGCCCGAGTTACTTTTGAAAATAAAGAAGCTCGATTTGAAGCGCAATGGTCGATGCGTATTATAGGAAAAAATGGTAAGCCATTAAGTACTCCAGATGAAAAAGTGAGATTAAAAAATCTTACTACAGCGAGAATCATAGCAGAAAAAAAACAAGAGTTTAAGCAAAAAATAATTGAAATCACGCAGCTCTCATACGAACAGTTTTTACGTTCTGTAATGCTGGCACAAGGAGAGTTTGCAGCATTCTTATCGGCAAGTGCAAAAGAAAAAGGTACCTTATTAGAGCAAATTACAGGAGAAGAAATTTATAAGAAGATTGGAGAAGCTATTATAAATAGAAGAGGAGAAGAATATAAAATTCTTGAAGGTATTAAAGCAAAAATCAATACCGAAGATTTACTTCCTGTAGACACTTTTCAAGCCTTAAAGAAGGAAGAAGAAGTGCTTAGCGAACAATTAAAGCAAATAGCACCAGAGACAAAAAAACTTGAAGAGATTTTACAATGGTATGTTAAAGAAGAACAGTTAAAGCAACAAGCAGAAACTTTAATACTAAAACAAAAAACACTTCAAGAGAATAAAATAAAATATAATCAAGAATTAAAAAAGCTAGAAAGTCATGAAGAAGCTTTGCCATATAAAAAAGCACTTGAAGACATACAGCGATTAGAAGAACAACTTGTAGAACGCAGAAAAGAATATGGGGTTTTAAAACAAGTTGTAGATAAGCTTAACAGCGATCATAAAACATTTGAAACTGTAGCTGTTGATACAGAAAAAAAATATGAAGTAGCTATAGCAACTCAAAATCAATGGTTGCCTAAATTAGAAAAGGTTACAGCACTAGATACGCAGATCAAAACTATAGTTCAACAACAGCAAGAAATAAAAACTGTTTTAACTACAGTTGAAAAAGAGAAAATAGCTTTTGAACACACTATAAAAGAAAAACAAAAACAGCACGAGTCTGAACAAAAAAGCATAGAAGAATTACAGCGATACTTAGAAGATCATAAAACTGTATTATTATATGAAAAAGAAATTAGCAATTGGAATGCTGCTTTACAGTTAAGAAAACAACAGATTCTACAGATTAAAGAACAAGAATTACTGATAAAGCAAAAAGATACAGAAGTTTTTAAGTATCAAACACAACTACAAAAGCATGAAAAGCAAATAAAAAGTGAACGAGAACTACTTACTGTTAGGCAGCAGGATATAGCAGCAATAAATGAAAAATTAAAAGACAATGATCTAGAAGTATTGCTAGCATCGCAACAAAAATTACAGAAAGAACAAGAAGTTTATAAACAAGCAGTACAAGTTTCAGATGAATATGTAACAACATACAAGCAATTTGAAGCTTTAACAAAAGAGAATAAAACCTTACTAGAACGATTAGAAGCGACAAGTAAACACATAAAATCATTAAAAGGTGAAATAGATAAAGCGGTAGTAGCAGTCAATGATGCAGAAAAAATCTTGAAATTAGAATTAGCAGTAAAGAACTATGAAGAAGAACGAAAGAAATTAGTAGCAGACGAAGCTTGTCCGTTATGTGGGTCAACTACACATCCATATGTATCACAATATGATAATCTTAATGTATCAAAAACAGAAGAAGAGTTTAAAACTAGGCAACAACATCTTCAACAGCTTGAACAAGAATTAAAGAAACAAGAAATAGCAGCAGTAGCATTAGATACAAGCTATAAAAATAAGAATGCACAACAACTAGAATTAGAAAGTAAAATAAAGGAGTTACAAACTAGTTTTGCCATATTAGAATTGACATATACTATTAATGAGACAATCAAATTACAAGAAATAGTAACTCAGACAATTTCAAAGTATCAAGAAACAGCAACGTTGATTAATCAAACTCAACAGATGATTACAACCAAGGAGAGAAATCAAACGTTGTTTGCCAAAGAGCAAGAAAAAGTTGTAGCGATAGAGCAAAAAATAACAGAGCTTAAAACGCAATGCGAATTGTTTATAGCAGAGATTCAAGAACGTAAAGAGAAAAAGGATGAGCTGGTAGAACAAGTAGAACTCAAAACAAATGAGTTACAAGAAGAATTAGCTTTATATCAATTACAGATACCACAACAAGTAGATGATATTTCAAGGTTTATTCATAATCTTCAAGCTAATGTAACTGCATATAGCACAAAAGAGAAGCAAGTTATTCAATTAGAAAATAATAGAGGAAAACTAGATTTAGCTATTCAAAATCTAGAACAACAGCGTATAGAAAAGACTAAAATATATACACAACATAAAGAACAAGATCAAGAGTTTATAACAAGCTTAAAACGCTTTAGCGTAGAGCGAAACGAAATTTTACCACAAGAATATACTACAGTACAAAAAAGACAAGAGCTACAAACAGTTATAGAACAAACCAAGATAAATGCTGAAAAAAGTAAATTAAGATTACAGGAAACGCAAAAAGAATTAGCCGCTCAAAAAGAAACTCAAGAACGATTACAAAAAGAAGGAACAATTCTTAAGGATAAGGTTACTGAAGCAACCACTGAACTTTCTTCAAAACTGAAACAAACTTCTTTTGAGACTATTGATAAGCTTAAGTTTAATCTATTAGATGTTACTTTAGAAAAAGAATATAATATTTTAAAGAGACAGTTTGAAGATGAAAGCTTAAAGCTAAAGACGCAACAAGAACAATGCGAAAGTGATATAAAGAAACAAGAAGCTGCTAGAAAATTTGAAACAACTCATGAAGAAGCTAAAGCAGTTTATGAAACTATTGCAGAGAGAAGGAATGAGATGTTAAAACAAGTAGGAGCTATAAAAGAGAAGTTTGAATTAGATCAAAAAATAAAACAGCGTAATGAAACTGTTGTTGCAGAAATAAAACAACAAGAACTACACGTTTTAAAATGGACTAGATTACTACAAACAATAGGAGGGTCAAAAGATGCTTTTAATACTTATGTGCAGCGACTTACGCTACAAAACTTAATTCATCTAGCGAATCTTCATTTATTTAATTTGAATAAGCGATACTCTTTACAGATGAATGAAACTTATAAAAAAGGAGAAGAGCTTAATTTTATGTTGATAGACCATTATCAAGCAAATGAATCTAGATTAGTAGATACATGTAGTGGTGGAGAAAAGTTTTTAATCAGTTTATCATTAGCATTAGGATTATCAGATTTATCAAGTAATAATGTTTCTATAGGATCGTTGTTTATTGACGAAGGATTTGGAACATTAGATACAAACACATTAGAAACTGTAATTGCTACATTAGAAACATTACAAGAGCAAGGTAAAATGATAGGAATTATCTCTCATGTAGAAAACTTGAAAGAACGTATACCAACCCAAATTCAAGTACTCAAAAAGAATAATGGAGTAAGTGAAGTAAGAATACGATAAAGCTCAAAAAAATGGTAGATTTTATAGCTGTAAAATTAAACAGTAATATCATTACGGTTAAAGCGTAATTTGTTGATATGTAAAAAGATGCGTTTGTTTTTGATGTGGAAAAAATTGGGGGAAAAATCCCCAAAAAAGTGTGGAAAATGTGGCGAAAAATTAAATAATCTTATTTATAAATAATTGTAGTTTAGCTTGTTGTAATTTTTTTATAATTAATTCAAAAAAATAGGGTTCTAGTCATTGAATAATCCGTAAATTTAATAGCAAATTAATCATAAAAATCAATATACAACTATGTCAATGTACAATTACGGAATTGGGGGTAATGAAGTCAAAGTTGATGCTAGTGAAGCTATAGCTGAGATACCTTCAAATAGAACTTTGTTGATTCAAAAACTAACGAACGAACCGCCAGTAAGTCCAGAAGGAGTTAAAGGACTACAAACTGTAGAAGAAGTTTTCGATAAATTTGAACCTAAGGTAAACATAGAGTTTCAAGACGAAAATGGAACAGATATTAAGGAAACATTAGCTTTTAAGAATCTAGGAGATTTTGGATCAAAATCGATTAGAGAAAATAGTGAGTTTTTAAGCAAACTTAATATTGAAAAAGAACAAAACGCTAAAATTATACGTCAACTTACATCGAATAGAGGACTTAAAAAAGCGTTAGAAAATCCAGATACCAGAGCTGCTATTATAGAATTATTAGAAAATTCGGTTAAAGAAATCGAAGGAGCAAAATCATAATAATTCAATAATTACATTACATCATTAAATCATAAAAAAATCATGGCGGTAAAAGCTCAAGAACAACAAGTTGCTACGCAAAAACAAACTTCAAAAAAGGCAGTAGCATCTGTCGATGCATTGGCAGAATACGGAGGATTCTCATTTGTTGAAAATATAATAGATGGATTCTCAAACCTTAATCCAAAGAGAAAAGCTAGACGTAATATCTTTTTAAACGACGAGCAATGGGAGACTGAACGTAAAAACCTTACGAGCAGACTTAATGTTTGGTTAGAATTATTAAAGAGTGGTAAGGACGCAGAAGGAATGCGTGATATAGCTAAAGAGCGTTCTCAAAAAGCAGAAGAAACCTTAAATGTAAATTTAAGAAAAGCATTAAGTGCTACAGAAGAATTAGAAAGATCGTATAGATCTGTAGCCTTATTTTATAAAAATACAGAGTCTGATAAAGTAAAAAACATTACTATCCTTAATGCTGATATTGAGCAGATAAAGGATTTAGATAATACGTTATTTATCGATTATGTTTCAAATGAGTTGAAACAAAATTTTGATAGATTAGACTTGAGAAATAACTACGGAATTTTAAATATTCCAGGATATTTAGGCTCAAATGCAGTATTAGATAAATGGTCAAAAATTGCACACGATAATAAAACTATATTAGTAACTGACTTTCAGGATTTAGAGTCACCAGATGATGTAGTAGATATTTTCTTTAACGCAAACCATACAGGAGGAGATGTATATAAATCAAATACATTAATGACTTGTAACTGGTTATTAGGTAGATCAAAAGATGATATTGTAGGCGAAGAAGAAAACCTATATGTACCACCATCATCTGCACTTGCAGGTAAAATTTACAGCACATTAATGTCTCAGGTTGTTGCTGGTAAAAAATTCGGTGGAATAAATGAAGTAGAAAGTGTACGTTTTGATCTTAAGAAAAGCGAAATCTCAGAATTAGAAAAAATGGGATTAGTACCTATGGTCAATGAGTATAGTAAAGTAATGGCATTTTCTGCAAAGACTTTATTTAACGGAGATAATTTAGGACTTCAAACATACTCTGTAGTAAGAGTATTCGATCATATTACTAAGGTTCTTTTTGATTTCTTAAACAGAAGAGCTTTTGAAAATTGGACAACAAGAACTGAAGCAGATTTGAGAAGTCAAATCGTTAAGTTTTTGGATAGTATCCAAGGACCTTCAAGCTTAATAGAACGTTTTAAAGTAATGAAAATAGAACAGGATAAAAACCAAAAAGATCGTGTTTTATTAGACATACATATAACACCATATTTTCCTGCAAAAAGTTTTGTAATACAATTAGATGGTCACAAAGGAGATGGACCAGAAAATGCAGTATGGCATAGTGAATACAAGCAAGAATAATTAACAATATTCCGGAACACTAATCCATAAGGTAAAAATATGATTAGAGTACCCTTAATTTAAGGGTGCTCTACTATAGCTATACTCTATATTATAAAGTATAGCAGTATTTTGATATAATCATATTTGGTAATTACAAAATCATAGCGCAAATGAATTACTTAAAATTGCCATTGGACTTTTCTAATATGCTTAAAGGTAAGCCAAGGCAGAAATGTACTCTAGAAGAATCCATTGCTCAATACATCATGATGCAAATTACTTGTCGGTATGGAGAAGTAGCCGGAAGACACGATTTTGGTTCTGATATATGGGAATTAGAATTTAATCAATTAGTAAAATTATATGAGTGGGAAGAACGTGTAAAAACATCGATACTCACAGCTATTACTAAGTATGAAAAACGATTAAAAAATATCAAGGTAAATGTATCATTAAGTGAGATAGATACCGATGTAGATTCTAAGCATTACTCAGCCATAAGACGTAAAGCAATAATTGATGTCAAAGGAATAATGGAACATACAGGAGAGGTTTTTAAATTCAATACTACTGTATATGTGAGTCCATTATCTCAATAAGAATCCGAGATATGGTGGATAATCATTATAAAAAAATAAAAGAACGCATGAAAACGCGTTCTATGGAGTTATGGGGTATAGAAGACCATAAGTTTGTCGATCCTATCATAGAATTATTATTAGATGTTTTTTCTTATGAATTGTCCAAAATTCACCAAGAAATTAAATTGTCTGATGCTAAATTGTTAGAACGATTAGCAAAAATTCTTGTAGATAAAAACTGGTCCTTACCTATTCCTTCTCATGCATTATTACAGGCGAGACCTCTAGAAGAAATAGAAATAGTTGATGCTCATACACAATTGTATTTTCAAAAGCACACACAAGAAGGAATCATAGATGTGTTTTTTACTCCGATTAAAAAACATAAGCTTATCGATGCAAGGGTGTCTTGTAAAGTCTTTGATGAAAAATTAGTATTAGATACAGATACAGATTTTTTTATTTCTAGCAAAAGAGAGCATAGAATAGAAGAACAAACCATATGGATAGGTATTGATATTGCCGATTCTATATTAGAAACACTAGAAGAATTACCTGTAAGTGTATTGTTAAGAGATTCTAACTTAACACCATATTTAAAAGTGCTTAAAGTATGTGATATAGAACATAATGAAGTAGCAATAAAATTTGATCAAGAAGAAATAATATCTAGACCAGAACATTATTATGCGACGGTTATGCGTTTTTATCAGGATAACCTATATACACTTAACTTAAAAAATAGTACAAAGAAAAAACAAACTATAATCCAGAAGTTTGGAGCTACTTTTAATAACGAAGAATTAAAGGATTATGATAAAGCACTTTTTTGGTTAGCATTTAAATTTCCTGTTCCTTTTACCAAAGAAGAACTTGATAAAGTAGCGATTAATCTCAATACGTTCCCAATAGTAAATAGGAAAAAAGAGTACCGACAACATCAAATCAAAAGAAATGGTAAAATAGTTTCGCTACATGCCAATGAGTCCGAATATTTCTTGAATATAGAATCCTTAAAAGACAATTTGGGGAACGAATATGCTAGTGCTTTAGAAAATGATATTTCAGATTTGGCAGGATCATACTCTTTATATTTTGGAGACATTGAGCAATTTGATAAGAGAAATGCAAAAGCAGTGCTAAATCAAGTAATCCAAACTGTGAGAGAAGAAGGAAGTTCGTTCTCTGCTGTAGGATATGATCTACTAAATGCTTACCTCGAAGACCTTAATAAGAAACTTAATGAACTGGAGCAAAAAGTGAATTTTAGATATAAAAATGTTTCAGAAAGTAGCGATAAGCTATACTTATTAACAATACCACATCAAGAATCAGAAACTTATGAATGTGATTATTGGACAACTACAGGAACTTTTGCAAATACTATAAAATCAGGAACAATATGTAGTCAATATCAAACAGGGATATTACAAGCAGATAGCTTAAAACTACTCACAGATACTGTAGGAGGGAATATAAAAACAGGAAAGAAAGAAAAAATAAACAGCTTGAGATATGGATTAATTTCGAAAGATCGAATTGTGTCCAATGAAGATATCAAAGCTTTTATTAAAAAAAATATAGGAGAGACTATCTCTAAGATAACCATAAGCTCTGGAGTAGCGATTTCGCATAAAAGAAAACAAGGGTTGATACGTACCATTCATATTGAGATTGAAATGGATAACGATACCTATTTAACTAGTGAAAATAAGAAGCGGTTAGAGCATTATTTACAACGAGAATTAGAACACAAATCAATACATAATACACCATACTGTATTCATATAATATAATATAATAAATAATGATAGATAATAATTTTAGTCCAAGTTTACTATCGGCAGTACGACTAGCAAAATCATTAGCATCTCAAGCAGGACATACTTCTTATGGTGTGGCACATCTTGCTTTGGGAGTGTTATATGAGCCTACAGGAGTAAGTGATGTATTGATGAGTATGGGGAAAGATGTAGACTATCTTCAGGAGTGGTTTGAAATGCGTAAAGAGATGTACGAACCTCTATCGCATGATACCAAAGAAATGATACCAGATGATGAGGTAGAAAAAGTATTAGAAGAGTCAGAACGATCAAAACTTAAATTAGGAACAGATTATATTGACGGGATTTGTGTTTTTACAGCCATATTACGTAATGGAGTAATCTATAGTAATAAACAATTAGAAACACTAACAGTTACCGAAGAAGAGTTTTTTAATTTATATGATTCGCCTCTTTATGCAAGTAAAAGCTTAACAGAAGAAGAAAGTACAGAATATATTGAATCTATATCGCATTGTAGTAGTTTGATTACTCAAAAAAATATAGATGAAGGAAACCTTATTATAGGAAGAGATAAAGAAATTCGTAGTATTCTAGAAAGTTTAGAACGACAAGAAAATAGAGGAATACTTATCATAGGAGATTCTGGAGTAGGTAAAACAGGAGTCATAAAAGGACTAATTACACATATTGCAGCTTCAAAAAATCCTATGCTAGCAGAAAAACAAGTATTAGGACTTAATGCATCAAAACTGTTGGCTAATAGTGCCAATGTTAATGAGGTTTCAAAGAAATTAAGTGATCTTTTTGATAAAGTAGAGAAGTTAGATAATTGTATTCTTATTATCGATAATATCGAAATTTTATTAGAAGGGAATCAAGGGAACTCTAATACGATAACTAACCTGATCTCAGCACAATTAAATGACGGAAGCATAAATTTGATTACAACGATAACACCAGATGCATATCGTAAAATCATAGAAAAACATGCTATACATAGAAAGCTAGAACTAATAGAATTAGAAGAGTTAGAGCATGAAATGTTATTAAAGTGTTTAGAAAATCACAGAATCAAGCTTACAGCATATTATCAATTAAAGATAGAAGAAAAAGCTATAGACGAAGCAGTACAATATTCAAAACGATACTTTAAAGAAAATAAATTACCCTATGGAGCAATTGATCTATTAGATAGAACATTAGCTGCGGTAAAAATGAGTAATACCAATGCCGAAAAAGAAATAGAGGCATTACAACAACAATTAAAAGCTATACCTAAACAAACGGATAAAACAATTACAGAATTAAAATTCTTATACCGTTTAGCAATAGATAGAATCAGTCCAGTAATACTTAATAATATTAAGAATACTTATGAGATTTTGGCAATAGAGAATGAAGAAGAACTCGATACAAAATTAAATGCATACCTACGAGAAGCTGCAGTAATAGCCAAAGAACCAATAAAAGAAATAACAACGCACGAAGTATCTGCACTAGTAGCACATTTAACAGGAATTCCGATAGGGAAGATTCAAGCCGAAGAAAAAGAACGTTTGTTAATGATAGAAGAACGTTTGCAAGAACGTGTTAAAGGACAAAATCATGCAATTACTACCTTATCTGATGCTATTATTGAATCACGAAGTGGATTGAGTAATCCTAAACAACCAATAGGATCATTTTTCTTTTTAGGACCTACAGGTACAGGTAAAACAGAATTGACAAAATCACTAGCAGAACTTCTTTTTGACGATGAAAATGCGATGATACGATTTGATATGTCAGAGTTTAAAGAAGAACACTCAGCAGCTTTGTTATACGGAGCACCTCCTGGATATGTGGGATATGAAGAAGGAGGAATGTTGGTTAATAAAATTAGACAAAAACCATATGCAATAGTATTATTTGACGAGATAGAAAAGGCACATAGTTCTGTTTATGATGTGTTTCTTCAGATTATGGACGAAGGACAAATTCATGATAAATTAGGAAGAGAAGGAGACTTTTCTAATTCGATAATCATCTTTACTTCAAATATAGGAAGCCAATGGATATCAGATCAGTTTGATGAAGGAAAAATACCAGCTTCAAATCAATTAATAGAAGTGATGAGTAATCATTTTAGACCAGAGTTTTTAGGTAGACTAACAGAGGTTGTTCCATTTGCGCCAATAGATGAGCAGATAGCGCAACTCATATTTACATTACAGTTTAGACGATTGAAAGAGCAATTGCAGACACAAAAAGATATTGAGATTAATCTATCAGATGAAGCTTTGAAATATCTATCAGGTAAAGGATATTCAAAAAAATATGGAGCTAGACCAATTGCAGGAGTGATACGTACATATCTTAAAAAAGCAGTGTCAAGAATGATAGTAGCAGAAAGTATTGTAGCAGGAGATCGTATACTAGTGGATTATAAAGACGAAAGTTTGATCTGGGAAAAGCTATAGAGATGGGAAGCTATTTAGACGACATAAAAAAGAGTGAAATCAATGGCTATGTAGCAGAAGTTTTCTATGAAGAACTAAAATTTATTTTAGGAGAAAACTATGAGGATCAGCAGATATGGATTAAGAATCATGGAATGAACAGTAGAGCATATTCAAAAGATGTGTTAGATACAACCAACTATGATTATTTGAGTATGCAATTACATCAAGATACTATTTATATCCATTTAAGTCGTAATAGCATTTATCATCAATTACCAGAGATTTTATTTCACCCTCTTGTGATTAGTAATCCATCAATGAGTAATAGAGAAGTTGTAGAAGCTATTAAAGAAAATAAACGAAAAGAAGAAGCCAATATACATTTCTTTATTCCATTTGATACTCAAATTTTTGAACAAAAATTAAAACTTAGTAATCGACATCTCAACATTTTTACAGATGCTTATGCAAGACAAAATTTGTTTACTCTAGCCAAGGATGTCATAGATAAGGAGATTCCGCTTACCAAAGCACAATTTTATAAGCTGTTCTTAAACTTATGTAATGCAGAAGTTCTTAAAGAAAATTTACCAGAGCTAGAGAAATTATTGAGAACTATTATAGGATTAACAATCAAGTTAGAATACAGACCGTGTGTATTACAAAAGAGCCCTTTTAAAGTAATAGGAGAAGGGATTTTAGGATATACACTAGGAACTCAAGGTAATGTAGTAAGTGAATATGATGATATATATGCTACAATTCTATTAGAAGAACAATTGACATATAAAGAGTTAAAGAGAAATAAACGTATCATTCAAAGCATATTAGAGTTCTTTGTTTTGGCCTATCGAGAAATAAAGATTCAATATCGTTTTATCTCTAGTCAAGAAATGACTTTGGGGATGAATTATTTAGGATACGATACGATTGTTTGTGGAAAAACTATAAAACATAATAAAACTAAAGAAGCAATAGAAGCACTAGAAAAAAGTAAAACCAATATTCTAGAACCTATAGCTTAAAAAATTATATAGATAAACAAATGAGCACACTAATACCATTTTTTCTAAAATACTTATTAGCACCAATAATTATCGTTGTAGCAACATTTGCTTTAAACTATGTGTCAAAAGGGGTTGCTGTATTGAAATTAAGAAAGCTAATCTTTTTTGTATTACTAACTGCCATTATATTAACCTTACCGAGTCTTTTAGGTTTTTTAAAATACGAATTTGTCTGGGGAGGATTAATCATTAATATTATATGTTATATCACCTTAGGGATGATGTTTAATTGGTTTTCAAAATCAAAAACATTTAAATCTATAGGGCTTAAAGACACTCATCCTTGGTTGATAATGTTAGCCTTATTTATTACAGTAATATTAGCAGGGTGGTTATATTATTTGGTATTCTCATGGGCTAATAAATTAGGCTATGCTATATGGGCTATGCTTACTGTAATATGGTTCTTAGTACCTCCATTTTACGTGTTTACACGCAGTATGTTTTTACAAATTCCAAGTCCATTTTACAAGCTATGGATTATTGATAAAGAAGTAAATGATGATGAGTACTGGAGTAATGTAGACACTTTTAGATTAATGCAAGTAACCGTAAAAATCAAGCGTTTGCCAGAATCTAAGCAATATGCATCATTTTCTGTAAAGCTACCCGAAGATGTCACCTTAGGAAAATGGTTTAATCGATTTGTAGAAGACCAAAACATTAGATTTCCTAATAATGTTATTCAAACAGAAGATGAAGAGGGAAGTTTTGGATGGATCTTATATACGAGTAAATGGTTACCAATACCAATTTTTACAAGAATGCTCGATTTTGAAGAAGATGTAATTTTTAACCGAATAAAAAACAAAGCAGTTTTATATGTGAGAAGAGTATCAAAAAATGGAGAAGAAGGAACTGACCAAATTATAGGATGATTATGGAAGATTTAGCAAAATTAGAAGTTAAAACTAACAGCATAGTAAATAGAAAAGTATAAGCATAATTCTATTATATAGAAAGTATAAAGTACAGAACAATTAATCAATAAGAATCATAAAATCAAAACAAACAAACCCTCAAAACAATACACGAATGGCACACACAAATCATTATGCAATTAATTGGACAGATGGGGTTAAAATTACTAAAGACCATTTTACAGAAAGTTATTTTAATACAGTAGAAAATATAAGAGAAGCTACAGCTGCTCAAATCCATACCTATGATTATGGCTTATTAAAAAGTAGAGAAAATGCACCATCATCGCTAGAATTAGAAATACATACACATACCCAAGAACGATTAGAAATACGTTTACAAAATTGTAATGCAGTAACAGCAGGAGGTTGTAGAATTGAGTTTTCATCAATGATGTATGGAGAAGAATTACCAGCTGCTATAATAGAATCAAAAGATATAGATGTAAATAGTAATTTAGAATTTTATTTAATGCTTACTGTTAATCCTTTTGAATTAGTGCCAATAGGAGAACCAGATCCAGAAGTAATACCATTACATCATCCATATGTATTGCCTAAAATTAATTTGAATATTATTCCTGAAAATCAATTCAATACCAATTTCTTTGAAAAATATTATTTATTAGTTGGGAAAATTCAGTGGAAGAACGGAAGCTTTATTATAGATCAAAAATATATTCCGCCAGTATCAAGAATACGATATCATAAATCATTACATGCGTTTAGTAAACGTATTGCACAAGTGTTAATCAACCTTCGCAATTATTCTATTATTATACAGAAAAAGAATAAAGAAAAATATCAAACCAATTCATTAGTACGCAACACATTTTCATTAACAAATAAAGTGATGGATTTTGTGAGTCAGCATACGTTTGAATTCAATCAATTGATCGAAGAACAACCACCGATATACATTGCTCAAAAAGTATCTATACTCGCTAATTATCTATCTACAGCCTTAGCTATAATGGAAGAGGTAGATAAAGAAAAGTTATTGCAATATTATTATGAATGGATAGATGTTAAACCGTCTGATTTTGAATCTACTCTAGGTGATTTAATTGGTTTGCAATACGACCATAATGATATCAATAAAATGATAGATACAGTAGATTATTTTATAGCTATAATTGATCGTTTATGGAAACGTTTAAGCGATTTAGAATATATAGGACAGCGTAAAGATAATATTGTGATTAGTGAAGAAAGTATAAGTATAAAAGAACCAGAGAAGAGCAGATCTTGGTCTATAATCGATTAAAGCTTAATTCATGAAACCATTAAATTATAAAGAAAGAAAACGCTCAACTGTACAGTTTGTTATTGTTTTTGTAGTCTGTTTGTTTGTAGTGTTTTGGAGTAGTTTTGTCTCCTTATACACAGGAAAAAAAGGAATCGAAGTTTTAGAAAAAAAACATGCAGAATATAACGAGGTTTTTGAAAAGCAAGCAGCGATAACTTTTGATATGGATAACATTATAAAAATGTTATATCAGTTAAAAAATAAAAAACGTACGCTTAACGAACACAAACAGTTTCAAGGGTTGATTTCTAATCTAAGAAGAGATATAGAAACTAAAATTATTATTACCGAAGAACTTATTGATGCAGAGCAGTTTCAATTGTATAAAGAACTATTAGCTCAAATAAAAGAAATTCAAACTACGGTCGATAATTACGAAAACGAAGCAGAAGAATATCTATACAATAAAGAGCTACTAGAGAAATGTAGAGAAAAGTATAGAGCGATAGAATTAAAAACAAAAAAATAGCAAATACCAATCCATTACTCCCATGAAATTAGACAATTTAAGTGAAGTTTTTTGGCGAAAGATTAAATATGTACTCCTGTTTACCCTTTCTGTAATCTTGATTTATATCATACAGACCAAGTTTATGTTAAAAATCCCGGTAGTTGATAATAATGAATTGTTAGACGCTATTCAAGACTATGAGGTGATTATTGATAAACAAAAAGATTATGCAGTAAAAATTAAAGAAATTCATGAAGAGATTACTGCCATGGAATTTGATATTCATCAAGTTCAAAAGCAAGACGAAATTAATAAAAAGATATTCGGCATAAGATCGGTTTATAAGGATAATAAGATGAATTCAAAATATATGTTCGGAATTCAATCGGCAAATATTCTTCAGATCTATTTTAATACCAGAGAAGAGCACAGTTCTTTGCTTAGAAATAAGAAAGTGATAGTAGATAATCTCAATGAGTGTAAAGCAAATATTTAAAAACAGATGAGATTAGATAGAAAAATAGTCATAGCCTTATTTATCTTATTAATTATAATAGCTGCTGCGATTGCAATATGGATGCCTTTTGCGAGTAAAATGAGCAATCTGGATTTCTATATACACGATTCAAATTTAAATTATCATTACGAGATTAATGAGAAATTGGCTTTTGTAGTAAATGATAGTAGTGAGTTTAGAGATAGAAAAACTGTATGGTATTTTGGTAATGGAGATACTTTAATGAGACCCAAAGAAGCTAAATATGCTTTTGATGAAAAAGGGAAATATATGATAACCCTTGAGGTTGATGATAAATATAAGGTTTCAAAATATATAGAAATTATATCCTTACCACAAAAAAAAGCAATAGATTCTATACCCAAGATACATGGGATAGATGTAGGGTATGTAGGAGAAGAGTTAGTGTTTTCTTCATATGCACCAGGTGTCGACTCGTGGTTTTGGGAGTTTGGAGAAACAGGAACAGTAGATGCTTATGAAGGTCAGGTTGTTTATGTATATAAAGAACCAGGTGATTATATAGTAAAGCTGAAAACCAATACAGCTCGCTATCCAGTATATCATAATATAAAGATCTTACCCTTGTTTGAGGCCATAGCAGATTCTGACCCAGTAGATTCATTGTCCCTTGCTCAGAATGATATCAAGAAGCGATTGCAAGCGATAGCAGATGCTACAATCAAAGAAAAAAAGATTTACTACAGAAACCTTAAGCATATAGAACAACGATATACTTGTAATGATGCAGATGAGGTAGTAGTAGTAGTCAATGGAGATCGGTATAATGATTTATACAGTTACTGTCAAGGACTACATTACTTAGAAGGAAAAGGGAGTAAGACATTAGAGATAAATCAAGTAGCTATAGACACTTTTAACTGTCTTAAACGAATAGAAGTAATACAAAGCGTTATAAATAAATGATTTCGTATATAAAGTATAATAATAGAATATTGGGGTTAAAAAAATGTTATATAACTATAACAGCATTTATATTAAACGCTTTGTTTTTTACGACAGTAGAAGCACAAGTAAAGAAATATGAGAAGGTAGATAAGGTTGATCGTAGTACATATAATTTTTTAGATAGCTATGAACCTCACAAAAGACAAAAAAAAGATAAAGAGTTTTATAAAGTATATTCAGATAGGGCACATAATAATGTGTATTTAGATGCTTATGCGCAAAAAAAAGGAGAAGAACAACAATTCTTATCACCGTATTATGTTATTAATCAGGAAAATGATTTTTATGAATTAGTAAAGGCAGATCCTAGTATTATAGGGAAACCTAAAGGAATATTTGCATTTTTATCTAGTGGGAAATATACTTTTTCTGATGCAAAAACAGTACCGTATGTAGGATGGATACACAAAGATAATTTGTTACATTTTGGACATCCTAAACTTAGCGAGTATAACTATAGACCTAAGAGATATGTTTTAGGAATTCAAGATTTAAATACCTTATATCAAATAAAAGAACATGTTAAAAAAGATTCGGTAACGATATATAAAGATCCTATGTTTAAAGAAAAACAAGGCTCAAAAATGTTAATGAATCAGATCGTGTATCTTTATAAATATAACGAAAAGAGGACAGCAGCATTAGTTTCTAATACAAAGAAAATCATGCCACTTGATTCTTTAAAACAAAAAATAGGATGGGTTCCTAGTGCATTAGTAAAAGCTATAGGTCAACAACAGGTTTTTGCAGTAAATAATACAGATAGTATACAAGTTGTTACAGAAGATAGTATTCAAAATAAATACATAAAAACTAGAGCTATAGAGGGACAATACCTCTTTAATTTAGAAGCAAATCATCCACAAATAGTACAAGAAAAAGATACAGTTCCTATAGGAATTCCATTAAGTGTATGGAATCATTATGATAATAAATTGATAAATGTCGATGGAGGAGATGTTTTTATACGAGAGATAGAACGAATTAAAAAAGAGCATAAAGTCCTTAACTTCCATTTAGCATTTGATTGTAGTGAAGATATTAGAAGAAAACAATTAATGATATTAACTTCGTTACAGCGTATATGGTTGACACTTACAGAAAGTGAAAAATATAAAGGATATAAAATAAGCTTTAGTGCAAGTTCATTTGGTTGTGGTAAATTTTACACCTTTCCCAAAAGTGAATCCTTTTCGGCTTGGATTGATTATTTACAAAAAGTTTTTTTAGAAGATGAAACTGTAGAAACACAAAAGCGTAATATAGAAGGAATTGCACAATGTTTTGACTATGCACTAGAAGGTATTCCTAGTAAAAGCTTTTCAAATACAATAATCTTAGTATCAGGAGCAAAAAAATATTATGCACCATCCTATATAACACCAATAATACATAAATTAGGAGAAACCTCTTCTAGATTGATTTTTTACCAATTAGAAAGTAAAGCATCAGATACTTATCAAGAATATATCTTACAATCAAAGGCAATATTAAATAATGTAGGTAAATCACACGCCGATTTTATAAGAGCATATATAGTAGATAATGACTTGATCAAGAGTAATAATACGTTTGTTAATATTCCAGCACAGGATAATATCTATGTGTATGATGCGCCCAAACACAGTACATATCAAGGAGGAATAGCTTTCCCTAAAATAAATAAAAGTCTATTACCTACATCTTTTGATACTACATTAGATTCGGTACTTACTAAAACAATAGCTTTTAACGATACGTTTATAAAATCATTAGAGCATTATGCTGCAGAATTAGGGTTTTTAAGAAGTAAACCTGGACAACAGATTACATCAATGATTCTTAAAGATTCTATATACAATAACAAAGTTGATTTCTTGCCCAGGAACTTTATGTATGAACGTTATTATGAAGACGAACAGTTGAGTATAGCAGACAATACAGATTTAAGATCAGGATACTTACTTAATAAAAAAGAATTAGAAAATTTAATAGACAATTATAAGGCTTTAATACCGCTTTTTGCGAAAGAAAACCTTAAACGAAAAGAGCGAAGAGTAGTCTATAGAATGTATAAAACATATATTAAAAAGATCAATGAAAGTATGCTGAAGAAAAGCTTGAGAAAGCGAGAAGTTGTTGCAGAATTAATTTTTGCAAAAACAGGCTTACCAGTGCAGAATGAACTTTTTCATAGATTAAAAATTAGACATATAAAACGCAGAGTAAAATCATCTTTTGATGAATTTACTATTGTAATAAAAACATTACGTAAAAAAATAGAAGTATTAGAAGAAAAATTGGTTGATGATAATACCGAAATCTATTTAGACGGAAGTCGAGAAAAATACTATTTCATAAGCACCCAAGATATTTTATAGCTATGAGTACCACAACAGATTTACCAATACATGAGGTGATCTTAAGGATCATGTATTTTGAAGATAAAGAAAAGCCAGCAACACTTTCGCCAGAAGATATTTTATGGAAAATAGATAATCCAGAAATCACAGAGCGCTATGTAAAAGAAGTATTAAATTGGTTAGTAAGAGAACGTAAAGTAACTACATATCTCAATAAATATACATTAGACAGGTATGAGTTTTTAGAATTAAAAACAAGATTTGCAGCTATAGATGATGACGAAGAGATAACAACTTTTTATATAGACCCAGAACCAGAAGGGTTTTCGTTTAAAAAATGGAAACATCGTATTTTTTTAGGAATAGGAGTGCTATTAGTGTTAATTATGACTTATCTGTTTGTAAAAATGCAAAGAGATTATCAGTTATCAACAGTGACTCCGCCTATTTCAACGATAGAAGAAAGAGTACCAAGTATGAAAAAACTGTATGTAGCACATGGAGAAGATGTTGCTCTAGAGGAAAAATTCAATGGTATTTCGTATTCCTTTTTGATGCAGAATAACAACAATAGAGTAATGAGTAATGAAGTTTCTGTATTGTATAAAAAGATAGATAGTCTACATCAACATTATCAAAATGAGATTAATCAAATGCAATTAAAAGTAGATAAAAATATTAATTACAATATTGAATATACCAATGGTATTATTAAAAAGATAATGGTATGTAATGTATTGTTTTTAGGATTAATAGTGATTGTGTTTTTTAGAAAGCGATAGTAAATTATTTAAAGAAGAATAAATTAATAATAAAGATATTTATGCAATTGTTTTTACTTCATTTTGCAGGAGGAAATTGTTATTCCTATGATTTTTTACGAAAGAAGATAGGAAGTTATACCTTTAAAACTTATGCTCTAGAATTACCAGGCAGAGGAAAAAGATTTGGCGAAGATTTAATCACAGACAAAATTGAAGCTATAGAAGACTATGTAAGTCAGATATGTAAGCTAAGAAATGCTGAACCTTATATTATATATGGACATAGCATGGGAGCTACGTTAGGGCTATCTGTAACAAAAAGAATGGAAGAAAAAGGAGATGCTCCAGTACAATTAATTGTATCAGGTAATGCAGGTCCAGGAGCTAAAGAAAAGGATGAGAATGGTAAAATTATTGAAAAAGAGAAAAGATATCTGTTACCAGATAACGATTTCCAAGATGTTTTGAGAGAATTAGGAGGAGTACCCGAAGAAGTTTTAACTAATGAAGAATTATATGAGTTTTTTAATCCAATTATAAGAGCAGACTTTCAAATATTAGAAGAAAAAGAAGGAATAGAAGAAGAGATGATAATAAAGACTCCTATTCATGCTATTATGGGAGATCAAGAAAAAACATCTGATCAAATCGAAAATTGGAAGCAATTTACAATATCATCTTTTAAAAATAATATTTTACCAGGACATCATTTTTTTATATATAACCAAACCAAGGAGATTGTTAATATAATAGCACGATATAACAAGATAACAATGTATTAAGCAGAATAAAAAATGTTAAAAATAATTAGGATTCTATAGAAGAATTAAGATTAGATATAATTTTTGATTTACATTGAATAAAAGCATAAACGAATAAATAATTGTATTAATTATTTCCTATTATTTCTTTATGGCGATTATTTAAATTTTTCCAATTCATATTTGTTGTTGGATTTAAAAAGTTTTTATAGGCGAGAGACATTTGTCGTGCTGCTTCTGTAGCATTCATCTTTCCAGTAGCAGTACCCATTCCAGGGCAAAGTACTTTCTCTATTCTAATATTATTGTTTTTATTGTAATTAGTAACGGCAGTTAACATAGCAAAGAAAGCATTATAAACGTTATCTGTTTTAGATATGTCAGAAGGAACTCGCATGGTAGGTGTATGAGCAAGAAATGGATGATATTCATTTTCTGTAAATACAATAAAAGATGTTCCTATTGACTGTTCTCCATAAAAATCTTTTTGAATTCTTCTTTGAACAGCATATTGGATTTTCATCCCAAAATAGTTTCGAATAGCAAGATCAATTCCTCCGTCCATTAGACCAAAAGAATTTGCAGGACTAACTAAACAATCAAATTCTTTTACATATTCAAATTTTCCATGGATTATTTTGATGTTAGATAAATCTTTAAAAGCTTTTTCTATAGGAGATAAAATTGATAAGATGGAGATACACTAGAGAAATATTTGATTTATAATTAAATTTCAGCGATAATACCATCTTTTACGTTGATTTTAGAATACCAGTCTAAATCATAACTTCCATCTTCTGCTATTTGATTATTAACAAAAACTTTATCTCCTATAAAATATCTCTTAGGATTCAAACAATGGATTTTGATTAATCCATGTTTCGTAGAATATTCTTTAATGGTCCAATCATTTTTTTCATTTTTTGATTCATCGGTAGATATATCTTCGATATATTCTTTTTGTAAAAAATCAAAAACATTTTTTAATGTTTGAATTTCTTTTATAATGAAAGCTTCATTCATTAAAGTTAAATAATTTTCAGTACCATCAATATTTAGAATTAGAAAATTTTCATCTAAAAAACCTAATCTATAAAAAAATGAACTATCATTAGATTCGATTAAAATAGAATCATTACCTAAATAATCCCAATGAACTTTTTTTACTTTTCCGTTATTAGAAATTAATAATTGATTTTCATTTCTAAAAATATATACTGTTTTTGAACTTTTTAAATCGTCTACTAATACCCAAAATTTGTCTTTAAGTTTAGAATTACTTTCAAGTTTATTGGAAAATTTTTTGATTTTATTAATTATTTCAGATATGTAAATATTCATTCTGTTTTATAAATAAGAATTCTATGAGGTTATTGAATACAATTTAATATCATACTTTATTAAATTTAAAAATAATAAATATGATTAAGAGGTAGCATAAATAAAAACAAAAAAACACCCTAGTTTATTTTTAAACCAGGGTGTTTTAGTCTTAATAAATTATAATAGAAAAACTAACTACTATACGTTTTCAGGTTTAGGTTTTGTGGGTATAAAAGGTTGTAATAGGATAGCTAAAACAATAACTAATACACAACCAAAAAGATTTAACCATAAATAAGGCATCCAATCTTGCCACCAACCTAAAATTACTACTGCTTGTGTAATAAGAGCAGCTAGAAATGTAGCATTACTTTTTACAAAATTAAAGAAGAATGCTAATAAGAAAATCCCTAAAACATTACCATAAAATATAGAACCGATAATATTTACCAATTGGATTAAATTATCAAATAAATTAGCATAACAAGCCACAATAATGGCTAGAATACCCCATAAAAGCGTAAAGAGTTTAGATACATTTACAAAATGCTTTTCAGATTTTTCTCCTACGTTACGTTTATAGAGATCGATAGCTGTTGTCGATGCTAGTGCATTTAACTCTGATGCAGTAGATGACATTGCAGCGGATAAAATAACAGCCAATAGAAGACCTATTAATCCTCTAGGTAGGTTATTTAGTATAAAGTGAATAAAAACATAATCTTTATCGTTAGTTTCAACCGTATCATTTGCTTTATTAATTAAAGTTTTGGCAGCTTCACGGTTTTCTTTTTCATCTTGATTTAATTGAAAGATTTTGGATTTATTTGTTGCTGCTTGTTCTGGATGAGCAACATATTCTTGGATTGCTTCTTGTTTTGCAAAAGTAATTTCGGCATGCTTTTGTTCTAATTTTTTATACTCTTGTAAGTATTCAGAATCCATTACAGCTGTTTTGGTAGCAGGATTAAAGTTTAGCGGTGAAGCGTTAAATTGATAGAATACAAAAACCATAACACCTACCAATAAGATAAAGAACTGCATAGGTACTTTAAGTAATCCGTTAAATAATAAACCTAACTGACTTTCTTTAATCGATTTACCAGAAAGATAACGTTGCACTTGACTTTGATCTGTACCAAAATATGATAAAGCCAAAAATGTACCACCTATAATTCCGCTCCAGAAGGTGTATCTATTGTTAAGATCAAAAGAAAAATCCAAAACTTCCATCTTTCCACTAGCACCAGCAATGTCAAGTGCTTTAGAAAAGGTAATACCTTCAGGTAAATAACTAATGATTAAGAAAAAAGCAATAAACATCCCAGAAAAGATGATCGCCATTTGCTGTTTTTGAGTAACACTTACGGCTTTGGTACCACCAGTTACCGTATAGATGATTACTAGAATACCGATAAGAATATTTAAGATGTTTAAATCCCATCCTAATACAGCAGATAGAATAATTGCAGGAGCAAAAATAGTAATTCCGGCAGCTAGACCACGTTGTATCAAGAATAAGATAGCAGCTAGTGTACGCGTTTTGAGATCAAAACGCGATTCTAGATATTCATAAGCAGTATATACTTTTAACTTGTGATATAGTGGTATAAATACCATACAAATAATCACCATAGCAATAGGCAATCCAAAATAGAATTGCACAAAGCCCATACCACTGTGATATGCTTGTCCTGGAGTTGATAAGAATGTAATGGCACTGGCTTGTGTAGCCATAACCGATAATCCTATAGTCCACCATTTTGCTTCATTACCACCTTTAATATAATCTTGAACGCTTTTACTGCCTCGGGTCTTCCAACTACCATAAAGTACAATAAACAATAAAGTTCCCGAAAGAATGATCCAATCTAAGGTTTGCATAAATAACTTTTTTTATTCAATAATTGATTAAAGGGAGTTTAAGAATAACTATAGGTTATAAAATAGAAAAATAAAATATACAAGAAATTTGCAACGAGTACAGCTGTATATAAAGGTTTCCACTTTAAATTGTTTTTTTGTTCTTCCATGTTGAGTGTATTAATTGCCTAAAGATAATATATTAGCAAATAAACGGTATGCACCTGAAACTCCAGCAGGGAATTCTCTAAAGAAACTCAACCCTGTATAGATATAATATCCTTTACCGTAAGGTGCTACAAGTAAACTACCTTTTTTTGTAGATTCACCTTTGTCAGATGTCGCTAAGATAGGTGTAAATTCTTTACCCCATTTGTTAGGGAAATATAAACCACGTTCTTGAACCCAACCTTCAAAATCTTTGTCTGTGATTTTATTTGGTGTATTTAACACAGCGTGTTTAGGTGCTAAGAATTTGATAGAAGCATGTTCGTCGGTAACGCGGTCTCTAGATAAACTTAGTTTATAAGGAGCTAAATCTTCTTTTACTTTAAGACGATGACTTGTATTGTATTGAATAACTAAATTACCACCATTTTTAACATAATCTAGTAAGAATTTTTGCTTAAACTTCAAAGTTTCTACCGTATTATAAGCTCTAATTCCTACTACGATAGCATCATAATTAGCCAAAGTTGCTGCTGTGATATGTTCTGGATCAATAGTAGTAACCTTATATCCAATCTGAGTTAAACTCTCTGGAACAACATCTCCAGCACCTTCTATATAACCTATGTTGTGTCCTTTTTTCTTAATGTCTAAACGTACTACTTTTGAAGTAGCAGGAAGCACTACAGTTTGATACGGAATATGATTATAATCAATAGTTTTTATTTCTTTACTATAAGTATTATTTCCGATAGTTACCTTAGGAATAATATAACCTTCACTTTGTGTAGTAGGAGGAGTAAGGGTAAAAGAAATTACCTGCTCTTCGCTTTGTTGTGCTAGATTAATGTTAGCTGTTTTAGGTGAAACTTGCCATCCTTGCGGAATGTCCAATTGTATTGTACCCGAGATATTTGATCGACCAGCTTTAATCTTAACCGGAATTTGTTTGGCTTGACCATCGGCATAAATGATTACTTTTTCTTCTATACCTACAGAAACTTCAGGAATTACCTCAAATGGTTTATAAACTTCACCTTTTACAGGATCATTCTCTTTGTAAACAATTTCTTTGGTAAACGGAATATCAATTCCGCTGATAGTTACAACAAAAGTCGCTTTGTTTGGTCTAGGCGTTTCAGGTTTACCTATTAATAAACGATCTTGTACATTATAAAGTCCTAAAGATCCTTTTTGGTTTAACCAATAAGAAGAAGTAATTTCTTGCGATGAATCAATTGCATAATCTATAGTTTTATTCCATCGTTTATTTGGATTTAAAGCAATAGCAGGAGTTTCTTTTTGTTTTGCTGGAGTAAATACAATCTCTTTTAACTGCATAGCGGCATTACTACGATTAATAGCTTCTAATTTTAGCTTAGTTGTTTGTCCGCTAGCAATTGCAGCTTGTGTAGCAACAGCTTCAAGATATAACCCAGTTGATGCTGCTATAATATCTTTGATTTCTTGTGTTTTGATTGCTTTCCAGTGTTTATTTTCAAGTTTTTGGATTAATTGATAAGCCTTAACCAATTCTGGCAAACTTGCAGCAGGATTTTTAAAATCAAATTCTTTTTCAACTTTATATAAAATAGCACCAATAGCTTTTCCACCTTTAACACGATTCCAAGAAGTATCAATGCCTTCAAAAATATTGGTTTTATCTTTAGGCATATCACCTTTAATCAATTCGATATATTCTTCTTGACTACCACGAGATCCAGTACTACCAAAACCTTGAGATTTGTGTTGGCTACGACTTAATGATGCAATTTCTGTATTTGATAAACCAGAAGAAGGATAGTATGTTCCAGTGTCAAACGATATTAAATTAGATTTGTCAGCTTTCGCGAAATTTTCTCTACTTCCATAAAACCACCATGAGGTATTAAAAAATAAACGTTTAGGTTGCCAAGTATCTACATATTGTAATTGATCTGGATATTGATTTTTTTGGTTAACCAAATCAAAAGCTTCTACACTTAACATAGCAGAGGTCGTATGATGTCCATGCGTTGTTCCTGGAGTTCTATGATTAAAACGGTTAATGATTACATCTGGTTGAAACTTACGTATAGCCCAAACCACATCACTTAGCACTTTATCTTTATCCCAGATCGATAAGGTCTCATCTGGATGTTTTGAATATCCAAAATCGTTTGCACGAGTAAACATTTGCTCACCACCATCTGTGCGACGAGCAGCCAATAATTCTTGTGTGCGAATCACACCCAATAATTCTCGAATCTCTGGACCAATTAAATTTTGACCACCATCACCACGAGTTAAAGAGAGGTAAGCTGTACGAGCTTTTACCTCATTGGCCATATATGAAATCATACGAGTATTTTCGTCATCAGGATGTGCTGCTACATATAATACAGATCCCAAGAAGTTCAATTTCTTTATAGCCTCGTGAATTTGTGAAGCGTTTAATTTTTTAGGTTGTTGAGCTAATATAGTATATGGAGTTACTATACTAATGAAGATTACGAGAAGTAATTTACGCATGATTGTTCTTACTTTTTAATACTAAAGTTTCAAATATAGAAATATATAAGATTTACAGTTTTGGTTTAAGGATACTTTAACAAGACTAGAATATCTATGTTATTTTGATCTTGACTATAATATTTTTGGTAATAAAAAGGAAAAATAGATAATTACTTAACTACTGTTTTATATACGATTAGTGTTGTTTTTTATCACCTCTCAATAATCCAAACATATGTCCTACAGAGATACCTAAGTATATTCTGTCTTTGTTTATTTGTAGCATAGGTGAGAGTATGAATCCATAAACTTTTGAGAATGGTAGCTCTATTTTTGGATTTAAAACTAAACTTAGCGTTTTATAGCCATTATAAGTCCATACGTAATTTTGAACTAAAAATGAGGAGTCAAACTTTACCCAATTTTCAGGTTCTTTGATTATACTATACCCTAAACCAATAGAAATATGAACTCTTAAGGTTCCACGGGTATTCAGTTTATAAACTTTTCCAAAACTAATATGATAATTTTCGAATTGATCATATGGATTAGATATGCCAAAAGAAAGACCATTAAATAAACCAGTATGATAATCTTCTGGTAACGATTTAGGCTTTCGTATATTTCCAGTATATCCAAATTTGAAAGCATATTTTGTTTTATAGATATAATTAAAACTAATATCTGTTCCAAAGTAATTACCAAAATTAAGTGCTGTTGTTGAGTAAATGGCATTGTTTTCGGCGAATTGAGCACTAATTATAATGGTATTAAATAAAAGTAGTAATAGTACTATTCGTTTCATCTAAGTAAGTTGATTTTTATGATTCTTTTTTTAGTGAGATGCTTATTTTTTTTAAAGGTTGCTTTTGTTTGATTGTTAGTGTTTTATGGGTTGATGTGAGAGTGTGGATTTTGAGAATAGATAAGAAGTATCAAAAGACTTTAATCAAAGTGAAATATTTATAGGTATATTAACATTAAAAATAGTATGTATACCATACTATTGTAAGCACAATGTTAAAGAATGAAACAAAAAACGATATCAACAGGAATATTATCTTATGGACTTTCGGGTAGCGTATTTCATGCTCCTTTTGTTGATAAACACGAAGGATTTGAACTAGATGCTGTAGTAGAGCGTACAAAAAAACGTGCACAAGAGACATATCCAGATATCAAAAGTTATGCCTCGGTAGTGGCACTTTTAGAGGATCCAGCGATAGAATTGGTTATTGTTAATACACCTAATGCAACTCATTATGAATATGCTAAACAAGCACTAGAAGCTGGTAAGCATGTTTTGATGGAAAAACCTTTTACAGTTTCTGTAAATGAAGTGATAACGCTTTTTGATTTAGCACAAGAAAAGCAATTACACCTTTTGGCGTATCAAAATAGAAGATATGACAGTGATTTTTTATCGGTTAAAGAAATAATAACTTCAGGAAAGTTAGGGGATTTTGTTGAAGTGCATTTTCGATTTGATAGATATCGATATGAAATAGGAAGTAAGGCAGTAAAAGAAAAAAAGGATATTGCTGGAAGTGGTTTATTATATGATTTAGGGCCTCATATTATCGATGGAGCAATTTCGTTATTTGGACAACCTCAAACATGGTCTAAACAACTAGGTAAGTTTCGCCCCAATACAGAAGTCGATGATTATGCACAAATACAGTTATCCTATCCTAATGGGATGCAGGTATATTTAACAATGAGTATGTTGGTAGCAGATCCACAACCTGCATTTGTCTTACATGGTACAACAGGTTCTTTTATAAAGCATCGATCAGATGTACAAGAAACACAACTAAGAACAGGAGTATCGATTAATGATGTGCTATTTGGTATAGAAGACGAATCTCAACAGGGCATATTAACTACTATTATAAACGGTAAAAAATCAGTTGAAAAGATTCAGGCAAAACGAGGATCGTATCTGTCTGTTTTTGACGATGTATATGCTACGATTAGAACTGAAAAACCTTATCCTGTAACCAAAGAAGAAATTATAAAACAATTAGAGATTATTAATTCATAGCATATAATGACATTATGATCTTATGGTAAAAGCAATTAGTTTTGTTATATAATGAAGTTGACTTTTATTAAACAGATATTTGGAGAAAGTTTATTTACAGAAAGTGAGTTAATTCTATTAGCAGAATCTTTTAGGAGCGAAACTTTATTGAAGAATGAATTTTTATTAAAAGAAGGAGCAATTTGTAAAAACATTTATATACTAGCTTCTGGAACTGCATATCAATATGAAATCGATACCAATAATGAGGAGCAAATCATAAATTTATACAGTAAACATCATTGGATTATAGATTATCAAAGTTTTACTACTCAAAGACCCAGTTCGTCATACATTAAGATTAGAGAAAAAAGCATAGTATATGCTATCCATATGGATCAAATTCATAATTTAATTAGTCAATCACAACGCTTTTTTCAATTGGGAACATTTTTCTTGAAACCTAGTTTTAGAAGTATGTTATTAAGAAAAGAAATAAGTGTATTAGAACGATATAAAGAGTTATTAAAAATACATCCAGAGTTTATGCAAGAATTTCCTCAAAAAGTGATTGCTTCTTATCTTAATAGTACTCCAGAAACGTTGAGCAGGATACGTAATAAAATTAGTAAAGAATGGTGATTTCTTGATCTGGATCAAGTCATACTTAAACAATGATATAGCATTTTTGTAATTTAAATAAACAAAACGCTATAGACATGAAACATAAAATTCTAGAAGCCTACGAAACCATTGCATATAATTATGATAATCTAATAGATCACAAACCTCATAATGCATATTATGATAGGCCTAGCACCTTAGCTTTATTAGGAGAAGTTAAAGATAAAGATGTTCTAGATGCTGCGTGTGGTCCAGGTAAGTATGCCGAAATCCTTCTTGCTCAAGGCGCGAGAGTTACAGGATTTGATTTGAGTCCTACAATGGTTCAATTAGCTCAAAAACGTAATCCAGAAAAAGGAACCTTTTTTATACAAGATTTGAGCGAACCATTTATACCAATAAAAACAGCTAGTTTTGATAAAATTGTTTGTGCATTGGCGATGGGATATATTGAAAACTGGGATAATACGATACAAGAATTTTGTAGAGTATTACGTCCCAAAGGAGAACTTGTGATCTCGACACAACATCCCTTTTTTGATTACCAATATTATACTTCTGATCAATATTTTGCATTAGAAAATGTTTCTTGTGTGTGGAATGGTTTTGGAAAACCAATAGAAATGCATACCTATCGTAGACCATTACAAGAATATATTATACCTATAGTTAATAATGGATTTTATATTGATCAATTAACAGAACCTAAACCTGTTGAAGCTTTTAAAATACTGGATGCTAAACATTATGAAGAACTAAATGATTTCCCTTCGTTTATGGGAATTAAAGCGATAAAAAGATAAATAAATAGAATAAAACAAGTATTTTTTATTTTTTAGAATGTTACATTTTAATCATTGTGTCGTCGTAAAACAAAACAGCAACATTATGAGAATAACGACGACAGTATTAATGATAGTTGTAATGATGGGACAACTATTATGTGCACAAGAAAAACTTCCTGTAATAAAAGCAAACTCAAATTTAGTTAGTATCCGAGATGGAAAGGTTTTTAATAAAAATAATTGGACAATAGTACCAGAAGCAAAACCTGATGTGTATGTTACTAGATCCAAGAATGAAAAAGTTACTTTTTACACTGATATAGATTCAATTACAGTAGATGTAAAAGAAGATACGCAATTTGATTTTATAATATTATTAAACGGTACAAAGAAAGCATATACTCAAATAAAATATGCACCACCTTTTATAGAAACACTTAAAAATGCACATGTATTTAACTCGGCAGATAATAGAAAAATACCAGAGTTTACATATCAAGATAAAAATGATCCCAACCTTGTAGCGTTAAGAAAAGGGTTAAAACTTGATTCTATAGCAGGTACTGGTAATGAAGTATCAAAAATATTAAACCTTTTACACTGGGTGCATAGAGTGATTCCTCATGATGGGCAACATGGAAACCCTCAAGTAAAGAATGCTATGAATATGTTGAAAGTATGTAAAGCAGAAGGAAGAGGATTAAACTGTAGAGGTCTAGCAACAGTACTTAATGAGTGCTATCTTGCAATGGGAATTAAATCAAGATTTGTGACTTGCTTACCTAAAGATCCTAACGATACAGAATGTCATGTGATTAATATGGTTTATGCAGAAGAATTGAAGAAATGGCTATGGATTGATCCTACACATGATTCTTATGTAATGAATGAAAAAGGAGAATTGTTAGGAATTGACGAAGTTAGAGAGCGATTAATTAACGATAAACCATTAATCCTTAATCCAGATGCAAATTGGAATTTTAAAGCATCAACAACCAAAGAATATCATTTATACGAATACATGGCAAAAAATTTATATAGATTTGAAACCCCTGTAAATAGTGGATACAATTTAGAAACTCAAGAGAAAGGAAAGACCATAGAATATATCTCATTATCGCCTCTTGATTATCCTACTCAAAAGCCAGATAAAGAGGAAATAGCATCTCAAAGCGGAACTAAATTTGTTATTTATAAAACAAATAATCCAGAAGCTTTTTGGGAAGCACCAAAAAAATAAATTCATTAAAAACACCCTATATTTATAGGGTGTTTTTTTTTAATAAAACTTACTATAAATCATGGTGACAAGAGAATATAACGATGAACAAAAAATAATACAATTGCTCAATCAAAAAGGAATAAAAGATTGGAGTACAGTATTAAAATATATTAAAAATTTACCCTATGGTAGAAATAGTAATCGATATGATTTAAGTTTAGTTTTATCTCAAGAAAAAGGAACTTGTAGTTCAAAACATGCTTTATTAAAACAAATAGCAACATTATGGAAACAAGAAGATGTTGCATTAATATTAGGAATGTTTAAAATGAATGCAAACAATACACCAAAAATAAAAAGTGTATTAGAAACATATAAATTGACATATATTCCAGAAGCACATTGCTACTTAAAAATAAATGGAAAATCGATAGATAGTACTACAAAACAATCTGATTTTACAGCAATAGAAAACGATATTATTCAAGAAATCGAAATACAGCCTGATCAGGTTAATACTTTTAAAGTAACATATCATCAAGCATTTTAAAAGAATGGATAATAGAAAATAAATGTCCGTATAGTTTTAAAGCATTATGGGAAATCAGAGAAAGATGTATATCTCAATTAAGTAGTTAATATAGTTTAGTAACTTGACTTTTGTATGTTTGTCCTATAGGGATTTTTATATCGTTTATTACGATACGATTACCCTCAATAGCTTTAATTTGAGCTACAGCCACAATAAAAGATTTATGTACTCTTAAAAAATCGTGAGAAGATAATAAGTTCTCAAAATAGGATATTTTTTCATGAGTAATTAGCATTTCATTAATTAAAAATATCTTGGTATAATTACCATAGGCTTCGATATATAAAATGTCAGGTATATGTATTTGATGCTGTTTTTTATCCCCTTTTATAAAAAAGCGAGAAGAAGAAATATGAGTGCTTTTTGTAGGTTGATGCTCTTTAATTGTAGCCTCTGTTTGAGTAAGTTTGTTTATAGCAGCTGTAAAACGATTAAAACTAAAAGGTTTTAATAAATAATCAACAATATTAAGCTCATATCCCTCTAGAGCAAACTCTTTATAAGCTGTAGTTACAATAACTTTGGGAGGATTAGGTAAAGCTCTCAAAAAATCAAACCCTTTTAGTTTAGGCATATTTAGATCTAAGAAAATAAGATCAACACTTTCTTTACTAAGGAATTCAAGAGCTTCCATAGCATTATAACAATGCTTTTTTAAATTCAATTGCGGTAACATATCACAATATCCTTCAATAAGTTCATGCGCAAGAGGCTCATCATCTATAATAATATAATCAAGCATTAGTTTCAAGAGTTAAAATGGCAGTATGAATTTCGTTATGCTGCTCCAAAGTTAATATATGTTTTTTGGGGTAAACCAAAGCTAATCTATGCTTTAAATTTTGTAATCCTATACCAACTGTTTTAGAAGTGCTCTCTGGATCAAAGTTGTTAATGACTTTAAATATGATTTTATCACCAGATGAAGATAAGGAGAGGTGAATAAAAGCATCTTTTGTCAAGGTTTCGGCTCCATGTTTAAAGGCATTTTCTAACAAAATAATGAATAAAAGCGGAGTGACTTTTAGAGAGGTATCACCTTCGTATATAAAAGAAATATCTATTTTTTGATGATACCTAATTTGATGAAGTTCAATATAGTTTTGTAGATATTCAATTTCTTCAGAAAGGGTTACCCAATCTTTTTTACCTTCATAAATAGTATAACGCATCATGTCTGAAAGTTTTAAAATTACTTCTGGAGCTTTAGGTGAATTTTTGACACTAAGAGCATATAAATTATTAAGTGTATTAAAAAAGAAATGAGGATTTACTTGACTTTTTAAAAGCGCAAGCTCAGCTTTTGTCTTTTCAGAACGAATAGACTTTACCCATTTGTATTGTTCGTACAACCATAAAGCCATGATAAAAGGAAGCGGAATAAAAAACAGAGAAAGTGCAAAGCTTTTCTTTTGATTTATATAATAATCCATACTTTCTGAAAATAATCTCACATTGACAAAGTATCCTAGAATCAATACATAAATAACGATCATCCAGGTTTTATATTGATGAAAAAACTTAGGTGTAATAAGATATGTAATCGCAAAAAATAAAGTAATTAAAAGGCAAATTGTAGCAGGATTATCAGGGATATTCATAATAGAGTCAACTACAATGAGCATAATAAAAATAGCAAGGATTCCTAAAATTTTAAAAACGACAAGGCGATGTTTTTTAAAAAAAGAAAAAAATTGAAAAGGAATGGAAATAATCAACCACCAAAAGAGAAAACCTATAATATTAATTAAACGCTCTGACTCATCTATAAGAAGACGATCAATAGATATTAAATAAGTAATTAGAAGCTTAGTGACGATTAGACCAATAAGAAATCCTTTGTATTTTTTTAATAAAGCAATCATATTGCAAAATTAAAGGTATTGAACGGTTGAAACAATTAACTTGATAAACCGATATCAAATGAATACAAAACAACTGTTTTTTTGGATGAACACTAGTTGGAGAGTATACAAGATACTTCTATATAAAAAGAGTCTGGTTTTATCCTTTTTATTAGTGATACACTAATTAGCGCTGTAGGTTCGTAGTGATAAAAACTATTCGTATGAACACGTTACAGATTGAAAACTTAACCAAAAGATATGCTAATGGAGTATTGGCTTTAAATAATGTATCGCTTACGCTAAAAGATGGTATGTTTGGTTTATTAGGAGCTAATGGAGCAGGTAAATCTTCTTTAATGAGAACTATAGCCTCACTTCAAAAACCATCTTCTGGAACTATTTATTTTAACCAAAAAGATATTGTTAAACACCCTAATGATATTCGGAATTGTTTAGGCTATTTGCCACAAGAATTTGGAGTATACCCCAAAGTTTCTGCACAAGAATTACTAGAGCATTTAGCCGTGTTAAAAGGAGTGATTAATGTAAAAGAAAGGAGAAAACAAGTAGAAAGTTTATTGTATCAAACCAATTTATACCAATATCGCAAAAAAGCAGTAGCAACATTTTCTGGTGGTATGAAACAACGTTTTGGTATTGCACAAGCTTTATTAGGAGATCCTAAAGTAATATTGGTAGACGAACCTACAGCAGGATTAGATCCAGAAGAACGTAATCGCTTTTTGAACTTATTAAGTGAAATAGGAGAACATGTGATAGTTATACTGTCTACACATTTAGTAGATGATGTATATGATTTGTGTACCCAAATGGCAATTTTTGATCAAGGACAAATTATACTTAAAGGGAAACCTCAAGAATTGGTTAAGACACTAGAGAGTAAAGTTTGGAGTAAACTAATAACCAAAGAAGAGTTAATCTCATACAAAGAACAGTATAAAGTTATCGCAACCAAGTTGATTGCAGGACAAACACAAATTACCGTATTAAGTGATGAGAATCCAGAAAAAGGATTCAGTCCTAAAAAAGCTAATCTAGAAGACCTTTATTTTTCACAAACACAACTATAAACCACTATGCTAATATTACAATTGATTCGCTTTGAGTTGTTTTTTCAATTCAAACAACGTTTATTCTGGGCATGCTCTTTAATAATATTATTTCTAGGTATAGTGTTTACAAAAGGAGCTGTGGCAGGAAGTCTTTTTATAAATACACCATATCAAATTGCCTATAAAAGTGGAGTGTTTACTTTAGGAAGCGTATTCTTTATCATGTTTTTTGCGATTAGCGGAATACTAAGAGATAAAGAATATCAAATGGAAACTTTAATATATACTACAAAGCTCAAGAAATACGATTTTTTTATAAGTAGATGTATAGCTATTTACATAGCAAGTTTAAGTTGTATGACCTTTTTCTTATTGGGACTTATGATAGGATTTGAATTACCTATGCACGACCCAGAAATGGTTATGCCTATGGCTATAAATAGCTATATAAGTAGCTGGTTATTTCTTATCATCCCCAATATCTTTATTTGTTTTACAATAATTACAAGTGTCGCTATACTGTCAAGAAATAGTATCGCTATATATACAAGTGCAATACTCATTTATGCACTTTATTTTATAACCTCAGTAGCATTTAATTCTCCATTAATGGCAAGTTCAAGTCAAGTAGACGCTTCAGCACTCTTTTGGGGAGCAATTTTTGATCCTTTTGGATTAAATGCATTTTTTGAACAAACTCAATATTGGACACCCCATGAAAAAAGTAACTTAATAATAAGTATGAGTGGTAACTTATTGATTAATCGTGTGATATGGATGGTTTTAAGTGTGCTGATATTGGTGATAACATATACATTATTTCGATTTAAGATAACAAAACATAAAATAAAGAGCGTAAAAGAAGAAGTCATAACTAATGCTACAACAATATATCAATATTATAGTGTAAAACAGTTATGTGATAGCAGACATTATTTGAGAAGTATTTTAGCTCTTATTAAGATGAATTGCTTGAGTATTTATAAGAGCTTGTCATTCGTATTCATGTTTATTTTGTGGATAGTCATAGTGATTACCGAGGTTTATTTAAGAATTCATCAAGGGGGAGAGTATCAAAGCAGTATGTATCCTACTACAGCTTTAATAATAGAATTATTTACAGATCCATTACCTAAGTTTATGTTGTTATTAATTGTGTTTTATAGTGGAGAACTGATTTGGAGAGAACGCAATCAAAATTTTTATCAGATTATAGATACATTACCAATATCTAACACTGTTTTTTATAGCACAAAATTGATTGCTATAATGAGTATTCCTTTTACAATTATTACAACTGCAATAATATTAAGTATAGGGTTTCAATTATATAATGGATATACTCATATCGAACTTGAGCAATACCTTTTAGTCTATATTCATCAAGGAATTTTATATCTGGTGTATGCATTTCTAGCATTTTTCTTTCAGACTATAGTAACCAATAAATATGTAGGTATGGGAGTGATGGCAATAGTGTTAACACTTTTAGGCTCTCAAGTAGGTTCTTCTATTGGTTTAGGACATCCATTAATAAAATTAGCTAATATAGTTCCGCCTTCATACAGTGCTATAAGTGGATATGAATTAGGACTAAATACTTTTATAGATCATGGGGTGTATTGGAGTTTTTTTGGAGGAATACTCATGTTAATAACATTACACATATGGCAAAGAGGGAATTTAAAAGGAACAAAAGAATTGTGGAAAACAATAGGAGTTAATTGGAGCAGTAAAAAACGATATGCTCTAATTACCGTAACAGTGCTATATCTTACTACTGGAGGATGGATATATTATAATTTACATATCAAGAATGTATTTTATACGCAGAGCGAAAGATGGGATAATCAAGCTTTATATGAAAAGAACTATGTAAAATATAAAGCATTACCACAGCTATATCCAATTTCAATTCAATCTGATATAGCGATATATCCAAAACAAAATAAATATGAAGCCACTATAAATTACGAACTTATAAATAAGCATGAAGAAATAATTGATACGGTGTTTATTACAGAAAAGGCTCCTATAGAAAATATAACATTGCAAAATGGAAAATTGGTTGAAAGAGACAGTAATACAGGTACTTTTTTATTCAAAATGAATAAACCTATTTTACCTAAAGAAACCGTAAGCATTTCTTTTAAAATAAAGAAAACATATGGCAGATATGAAACCAATAGAACAGTATTACAAAACGGAAGTTATATCCAATTTCTAGAAATAGCACCACAATTAGGATATAGTTTAAATAGAGAACTAAAAAATAATAAAGAACGACAGTTAAGAGAACTATCAAAACGCGAAGTAATACCTGTTGATATAGGACATTTTGATAAAGAAGAAGTGAGTTATAATAAATTAAGTTTTGAAACGACTTTCTCTACAAGCGAAGATCAAGTAGGAATTTCAACAGGAAAACTTATTGATCAATGGACTCAAGACGGACGCAATTATTATCGATTTAAAGCAGAAGAAGCAATAGTACCAACAATAGGATATTTTTCTGGAGATTATAAACGAGAAATTAATAATTATGAAGGAATAACTATAGAAAACTATTATCACAAAACGCATGAGATAAATATTAAGCGCATGCAAGAAGTAATAGAAAAAACATTAGCGTATTGTGATACTAATTATGGAGAATATCCATTATCTCATATTCGATTTGTTGAGGTACCTAAACATTGGAGTTTTGGAGGATATGCACATCCAGGAGTGATAAGTATGGTCGAAGATCGATTGTACTTGACAAATGTAGAAGATAGTTTGGGGTTTGATGTGGTTTCTAAGCGTACGATTCATGAAGTAGCGCATCAATGGTGGGGAAGAATGTTAGCACCAAAATTAGCTCCAGGAGGAACTTTGCTTATCGAAGGTTTTGCTAAATATACAGAAGCTGTAATCATGGAAAAAACTCATGGTAAAAAAGCAATATGGCAATTGAGTAGATCGGCAATAGATCGCTATTTTAGAGGGAAATCATATAGTAATGAAGAAGAATCCCCTTTATATTTAAGTGAAGGAGAAAACTATTTGGCTTACGGAAAAGCATATACAGTAATGTTAGCCTTAAAAGAGTTAATAGGAGAAGAACAAGTAAATGGTGTATTAAAAAAGTTAATAACTAGATATAGAGATACTACAGCACTAAAAGCAACTTCGTTAGAGTTTATTAATGAAGTGTATAAAGTAACTCCTCAAGAATATCATCAACTTATTGATGATTGGTTTAAACGCGTTATAACTTATGATTTAAGTATTAAAGAGAAGACTATAAAAAAGATGAAGAATGGAAAATATGAAATAAGATTGACTGTAAAAGCACAACGTTATAGTGATAAGCAAGGAAAAAAATCACCAATAGCAATAGACGAACCTATTACATTGGGTATGTTTAAAAAGCAACCTAAAGAAATTACCGACCAAGATGATATTATAATACTGAATACAAAACGAATTCATCAAAAGGAACAAGAAATACGTTTTATAGTAGATGAAAAACCTCAATATATAAGTATAGATCCTTATGGAACAAGATTAGATAAAAACCAATTAGATAATACAATAGCATTGTGAAAATCTCGATTTTCATCTAGAGATTAAAATTGAGTAGTGGGCTAGTACAATATACAGTACTAGCTCTTTTAATTTCTGTAGATTTGATAAATTTTGTTGAAATGGAAATAGTTGTTACTATATATGAGGAGACAATATTGATAGTTGTTATTGAAGTATTGAAACTATTGAGAACAAAAGAAGTGTTGTAATTTTTTGATACACAGATTGTAGTGTGTTTTGTGGGAATAAGCTTTCATCAAAGATTTTATTTTATAACGAAAAAATAATACTTTGGAAACCTAGAAATAGTTAGTTAATTCCCCATGTTAAAAAAACTAATCTTATTTTGTAACCTATTACTTATAGGTTTTCATCTCATTGTGTGCGCTCAAAATAGAGAAGTAAGCATTTTTTATAAAGAAATAGGCTTTTCTATGTATGCAACACTTTTTATCTTAATACCTCTTTTTTCAGGATTATTTGCAGTTATAGGAGCTTTATTTTCTTCTAGTTGTGAACCTTTTAAAAGTAGGTATATTGATGCAGTTTTTATTATTTCTTTAGGATTATACTCGACAGTGACTTTTACAAGCTCATGTTGGGAATACTTTCTAAACTAAAGAGAATAAGTATTGTTATTTAAAAATGATAAGATGAAATAGAAGAAAGAAATCAAAGGAGTAAAAATTTTACTCCTTTGATATTTTATATCATTAAGCAATAGGCCAACGATAGTTGATAGATGCTTTACCTAGACTAACTTCTTCTGCAGATACAGTAAAAGTAATGGTCATAGGTACTTCGTTATTTACATTAAGATTCTCTTCGTAATAAACGATATAACCATTTTTCCATTCTAATTCTTTCATTTTTGAATCTTGGTCTACCTTTTTAAAGATAACCTTTCCGTCAACAGGCTTGAACTGGCTAATTAATGTAGCTTCAGCTATATCTGTATTTTCAGTAGATTCAACAGTAATAGTAATTCCGTCTGGAGAAGATACACTCGAAGAAACTTTACCTTTTCTGTCAATTTCTCTTTTAAAAGAAGTCTTTAAGTCTAGGACGTCGTATTCTTTTCCTGCAAACTCTAATGTAGCTCTAAATGATCCCATAATGTTTTGATTTTTTATTTAAATAATTAATTGATTGACCTTTTTATATGTTCTTATAGGATTTAAACATATAAAAAGAGATTAACGAGTCACGACAAGATAAAAAATACTCTACCAAATAAATAAACTGAAAATACATAGGGCGGATGCCCATAGTAAGTATAGAATATACCTACGGGTGTATTAAGGATGACAGTTTATTTTATAAGAAAGAGGAAGATTCTAAATTGTCATTTCTTACCTTAAAGGTACTATTTTATACTATATAAAATGTGTCTAATGCAAAGATTTTTAGTGAATTATTGAAATTTGTGGTATTGCCATAATGATGTTATGGTGTAATAGTAAAAAGTAGTGTTTTTGATATGTATTTATAGATTTATAAAAGTAAAAATGAATGAATCCCCATTTTCAGGGAGTATATTTTAACCTTTTATAGGGTTGTTTAAAAGATGTACGATGATGTACTTTTGTACTGTAAAATTAACAACCTAATTTACTATAATATGAAAAAAATAGTTTTAAGTGCATTAGCAATCGCTACATTGACAATTGGTGTTTCATGTAAGAACGAAGCAAAAACAGAAAAAGAAACAACTGCTACAAAAACAGAAAAAGTAGAAGCAAAAAAAGAAGAGAAAAAAACTACAGCAAAGGCTGCCAATGGAGT
This sequence comes from Aquimarina rhabdastrellae, assembly GCA_947387485.1. GTDB lineage: Bacteria > Bacteroidota > Bacteroidia > Flavobacteriales > Flavobacteriaceae > Aquimarina. The sequence continues at coordinate 63,619 of CANDNT010000010.1, read as the reverse complement.
TCCTAGTTTTGACAGTAAAGAAGTTCAAGAGTATGTAAATGCTTATGAAGCTTATTTAAATGAGTATAAAGAAGCTGCAGAGAAAAAAGATATGTCTGCTTTTGCTGCTTTAGGACAAAAAGGACAAGAGTTAGCTACAAAAGCGCAAGAAATTAATGGAAATATTAGTGCTGAAGATGCAAAACGTTTAGGAGAGTATATGACAGAAAAAGCTAAATTAATTCAAGAGTATAGCTCAAAAATGATGAACTAAAAAAAATGTATACTACATAAGTATTACATTTTAGGTTGATGGGGATCAAAGAAAAGACTATTTAAATTGTTTAAATAGTCTTTTTACTTTTTAAATGAGTACAGATTAGGCTAAGTAAGAACTAAAAAGAGCATTTTAGTGGATTTAATACTGGAATGAGATCTAGTGTGGTATTATTTTTGTATTTTTTGAAGAGAAAAGCAACAAAGATGTATAGAATTATTGTAGGGATATGTGTTTTTACACTTATAGGATGTGCAAAAGGAATTTCATCCAAAGAGGATAGAACACCATTAGAAACACCAAGTGCTTTGCCCAAAAATAGCATGGATAATTATGTAGAAGGAGAATTGATAGTTTCTTTTTTGACATTAGAAGACTATAAAGACACGATCAAAAATATAGAGAAAGAATATAAAATAAGTTTTGAAAAGCTGATTGCAGAAATAGATGATCTTAAAATAGGAATATTTAAAGTACCAAAAGGAAAAGAAAAAGTATTGGTTAAAAAATTGATGAAATATAAAAATGTAAAAAGTGTAGAATTAAACTACATTACTACAATTAATAATTATAAAGAGAATTAAATCTGATCAAGAAACAAATTCTTTGTTTTAGGAGAAGGTAACATACAACTTTCTTTTTTGCCAAACCATTTGTATCTATTTTTAGCAATATAATCATATACAAAATCCCTAAGAGGTTTAGGTATGATTAAAAATATAGTCATAAGAGAATAACCACCAGAAAGTTTTTTTGCAATATGTAACGCAGCCGAAGATTTATGATAATAAACAGCATCTTCTTTAATAAGTAAAATAGAATCTAATAATTGAGTATCAATATTAAACTTATTGATATAATGCTTGCCGACATCACTTTGTAATGAAGCATATCTAAAGGTATCATGCTTATCATGTTTAATAATAAAGTTGACAGCATTATTACATAAATTACAAACACCGTCAAATAATATAATTTGTTTCCCTTTAGTATTCATACATACAAAGATAAGATGAATTTGAAAATGAAAAATGGTATTTAGAAATAATTAAAACTTATTTATTAAAACTTGATCAATAACCTCTTCGATTGTGATTTGTAAATGATTAGGTAACAAGTTATCTTTTGGCAATACAGCGAGATATCGATCATTATTAGAACTATAAACCTGCTTAAAAATAGGAGAATCTAATATTAGTTGATTGCAAAATTCAATAATAAGATCATAGTGATGTATAAGATTAGTGCTACCTAAGTGATAAATACCTGTTAGGTTTTTGTTAATGATATAATGTAATTGTTGTGTTAGTTTTGAGATTGTAGTAGCATTGATAATTACATTAGGAAAAACCTCTATAGGAGCATTAAACTTATGCGCATTTTTAAGATGTAAAACACGAGGACTGGTAGCTCCAAAAATCATAGGAATCCTAGCAATAACATAATTTTGTTTAGGCATACGCATTAATGCGTTCTCTATTTTTATTTTAAAACGACCATAAACACTTTCACTAAAAGTTTTATCATACTCATAAGAAGGATAATTAATAAACGAATCAAAAACATTTGCACTAGACAAAAAGATAAGATGTGCACCAGTTTGATTACACCAATCGATGAGATCCAAGTGAACGGTGATTTGCGCAGCAAAATTACCTCGTAGAGATGCAATAATAATACTAGGATTAATAGTATCTATTATAGAAAGAATAGTATCTTTTTCTTGATCAAATAAAAAGAATTTTTGATTGTCATCAAGATGTGGAGTAGGAGTATAATAAGTACCATAGGTATCATAATAAGAATGAAGCTCTTTATAGAGCGCATTACCTATAAAACCACTAGCACCAAGAATTAAGATCCTTTTCAAAATAAAAATGACATATGATAAGATAAGCTAAACCTCAATACATAATATTGAAATTTAGCTTATTAAAAGTTATATAATTAACAGTAATTAACCTTTATAAAAAGGCAATTTAACAACTGTAGCAGGAATAGCTTTTTTACGTATTTGGATATTGATTTTTGAACCTACACTAGATAAATCTTTAGGGACATAACCTAAACCAATACCTTTACCCAAAGAAGGTGACATAGTACCAGAAGTTACTACACCAATAGCATTACCTTCATCATCAACGATATTATAATCTTGACGAGGAATGCCTCTTTCGTCCAATTCAAAAGCAATTAGTTTACGAGAAATACCAGCTTCTTTTTGAGCTTTTAAAGCATCAGCATTAATAAAGTCTTTAGTGAATTTTGTGATCCATCCTAAACCAGCTTCGATAGGAGATGTAGTATCATTAATATCATTCCCATATAAGCAATATCCCATTTCAAGACGTAAAGTATCACGAGCAGCTAATCCTATAGGCTTAATATCATGAGCAGCACCAGCTTCAAATACTTTAGCCCAAACTTGTTGGATATGCTCATTCTTACAATAAATTTCAAAACCACCACTACCAGTATAACCAGTAGCTGAGATAATAATATCATCTACACCAGCAAAATTAGCAATTTCAAAAGTATAAAATTTCATAGCAGTAAGATCCACTTCTGTAAGCGATTGCATAGCTTCTGCAGCCTTAGGACCTTGAATAGCCAATAACGAATACTCATCAGATGCATTGCGCATTGTAGCCCCCATAGTATTATGACTACTAATCCAATCCCAATCCTTTTCAATATTAGAAGCGTTAACAACTAATAAATAATTTTCGTCTGCAATTTTATAAACAATAAGGTCGTCAACTATTCCATTTTTATCATTTGGTAAACAACTGTATTGCGCTTTACCATCAACAAGTTTTGAAGCATCATTAGAAGTTACCTTCTGAATCAAATCCAAAGCATTAGGACCAGTGATAAAAAATTCTCCCATATGAGAAACATCAAATACACCAACACCTTTACGAACGTTTTCATGTTCTATATTAACTCCTTCATAAGAAACAGGCATATTGTATCCTGCAAAAGGAACCATTTTTGCACCCAAAGCGACGTGAGTTTCTGTTAATGCAGTATTTTTCATTTGTTTAAAAGTTTTTTAGTATAGTGTATAGTTTTAGTTGACCATCATAACGATTGCCGAATGTATGAAACTTTATGTAGCTATCCAATGGCTTTATGATTTTATACAAGAACAGAACGTATTTTAAATAATTTTATGTTTTACCAATACTAGAAAAGTAAAAATGATATTCTTTTTTTAGAAGAATAACTACTCAAAATAAATAGATTAGGAACTTTAAAATCAAAAAATGAAGAAGAATTTAATAGTTTCTTTGTTTTTTTGTATAAAAAACGTATTATTTCCGACTATAAGAATAGTTTTTTTAATTAATTTATATACTAAAAATTAGTTCTCAAAGTTATTACGAAAAACACATTAATTATCATTATGAAATTACACTATTTATTCCCCCTATTATTAAGTGTGATGTTGATTACTAATAAGACTGAAGCACAGTCAGATGAACCAGCATCATTATCTGAAATAATATCTACAGAAAAACATTTTGTAGGAAAATTAACAGGATATGAGCCTATAAATAAAAAAATCGATCTTGGTAGTAGAAATTCTGAAGAAGAAAGAAAAATTGCTGCTGAGTATCTTTTTGACTACTTAAAAGAAAATGATCTTGACGTAAAAAAGCAAGAGTATAAAATTAAGCATAATGACGTTGCCTATAAAGGAATAAATATTTATGCAGTAATCGATGCACAAGAAAAAACAGACGAATATATTGTTTTAGGAGCACATTATGACTCTGCTCAAGGTAGTCCAGGAGCAAATGATAATGCAACAGGAGTTGCTTTAGTACAATTTATTGCCCCAAAATTGGCAAACATAGAGAATAGAAGTAAAAATATTGTTGTTGTTTTCTTAGATCAAGAATTAGAAGGATCTATAGGGAGTATGGCTTTCGCCGAAAAAATCAAAGATAGAGGTGATAAGGCAAAAGTACATTCTGTACACATCATAGATCAAATTGGTTGGGATAAAGATGGAGATCAAGCAATAGAGTTAGAATCTCCTAATTTAGAAGTTGAAAGTGCTTATCGAGTTGAGTCTAAAATGACGGTATATAAGAATAACCAAAATAAAGATGCTCGTCAGATATTTACTGAAGCTGGATTTAATACTGTAGGAGTTACAGAAGAAGTTAGCTCAGGAGATACTACTCCATATCATAATCACAGAGGTGATGCATATGAGACAGTAAATTTTGATTTTCTAGCCTCTACGACACAAACAGTATACAAAGTATTTAAAGAGTTTTTAAAATAAAAACTCAAACTAGTTGAGATAGAAAAACCCTAGGAATCCTAGGGTTTTTTCTTTTTATGAACATAAATAATGTTTTAAATCTGCATAGTTATTTATAACAATACTCTTTTTAGTTTTATGTAATACTTCTTGTATTTGTATAGGTATTGCTATAGTGGTATTCAAAGTTTGTTCTACAATATCCTTAAATTTAATAGGATGAGCAGTTTCAAGAAATACACCATAGTGTTCCTTTGATAAATGGTGATGTTGTAATCCTAAATAACCTATAGCCCCATGAGGATCTGCTATATATTTATAAGTTGAAAAAAGATTGTGAATAGCCTTTTTTGTCAAAGTATCATCAAAACTATACGAAGAAAATTCTTGTTTTAACTTAGCAACATCTTGATGATATAAGTTTAAAATACGAATAAAATTACTAGGATCTCCTACGTCCATCGCATTAGAAATTGTAGCCACAGATGGTTTAGGAATATAATTATTGGTTTTTAAAAATTGAGGAACCGTATCATTGCTATTAGTTGCAGCAATAAAATGATTAATAGGTAGTCCTAATTTTTTAGCTACAATTCCAGCACAGATATTCCCAAAATTTCCACTAGGGACAGAAAAAACAAATTTCTTGTTTTTATGCTTGAGTTGTTTGTAAGCAAAAAAGTAATAGAGCAATTGCGGAAGCCACCTAGCTACATTAATAGAGTTTGCAGAAGTGAGTTGTCGATGAGATTGAATTTCTGTATCGAGAAAAGCTTGTTTTACCATAGCTTGACAATCATCAAAAGTTCCCTCGACCTCAAGAGCAGTGATATTATTACCTAGTGTAGTAAGCTGTTTTTCTTGAATAGCACTTACTTTACCGGAAGGATATAAAATAACAACATTAATGCCTTTAACTCCTAAAAAACCTTTGGCAACGGCACCACCAGTATCACCAGAAGTAGCTACAAGTACTGTAATCTCTTGTTTTTGATCTTTGATAAAATAGGATAAACATTGAGCCATAAATCGAGCACCCAAATCTTTAAAAGCCATGGTAGGACCATGAAATAATTCAAGTGTAGCTAAATTTTCATTAAGCTCAACTATAGGGAAATCAAAAGATAAGACTTCTGTAAGAATGGACTTTAAATCTTTTTCTGGAATTTCATTGCCGACAAACTGTTTTATTGCTTCATAAGCAATAGTATTATTGTTCATAGTTTCAATTGCATCAAAAAACAATGGTGATAATGGTGTAATCTGTTCAGGAAAGTATAATCCTTTATCAGGAGCTATACCTTTAATAACAGCTTGCGCGAAAGAAACTTTTGGAGAATTATGTTGTAAACTATAATATTTCATGAGGACAGAGTTTTGATACCTTGAGTATTGATTTTAGAAATATGAATCTCAAAATCAATTCCGGTATGTTGGTATACATTTTTAATAGCTTGAGCTACTTGTTGGGCTGTTTGATAGCCTCTATTTAAGGTGAAAATAGACGGGCCAGAGCCAGAGATTCCACAACCTAAGGCTCCAGTTGATAATGCTACTTCTTTAACGGTTTCAAATTCGGGAATTAATATGGAACGTAAGGGTTCGATAATGACATCGTCAAGACTACGACTTATAAGATTGTAATCTTCTGTAAACAAACCAGAAATAAATCCACCAAGATTTCCCCATTGCGTGATAGCTTTTTTAAGTGCTACATTTTGCTTGATAATGGCACGAGCATCGGCTGTTTTAATTTCAATTTGAGGATGTATTACCGTTGCAACAAGTTCTTTTGGACTAGGTAACTTTAAAACATCCAAAGGAGCATACGAACGTACAAAAGTAAAACCACCTAATAGCGCAGGAGCAACATTATCTGCATGTGCATTACCGCTAGCAAGTCGTTCTCCTTCCATGGCGAAGGAGATTAACTCATGTGGAGTAAATGGATTACCTAATAAATGATTGACAGCCCATACAGCACCAGCACTACTAGCCGCACTACTACCAATACCGCTTCCAGCTTTGATACGTTTATGGATTTCAATATCAACTCCTACAGGTTGATTTAAAGCTGCTACCAATGCATTGACAGCTACTCCGGCTACATTTTTGGTCGTTTCTAGTGGTAATTGAGCACCAGTGATCTTTGTGATTCTAATTTCGTTTGATGCTGTTAAAGTTAAGGTCATTTCGTCACCTATAGTATCTAGACAACACCCTAAAACATCAAAGCCACAAGATAAATTAGCTATAGTAGCAGGAGCAAAAATACGTATTGATTTCATGATAATAATTGACTTAAAATGTAAAATTAATTTCTTCCTACTCTAATAATATCTGCAAAAATTCCAGAAGCAGTTACATCAGCCCCAGCTCCAGCTCCTTTTACGATCAAGGGTTGAACAGGATAACGATCGGTAAAAAATAAAACAATATTATCACTACCTTCTAAATTATAAAAAGGATGATGTTTGTCGATTTGTTGTAGTCCAACAGATGCTTTACCATTTTCAAATTGTGCTACGTATTTTAATCTACAATCATTAGCTTCGGCTGTAGTAATGAGTTGATCAAAATGATTATCATGTTTGGATAAAGAATCATAAAAATCAGTTACAGTAGTTGTAGCTAAACTTTCTTCTGGTAGAAATGAATTGTTTTCAATGTCATTTAATTCTAGAGTATACTCACTTTCTCTAGCCAATATTAATAACTTACGAGCTACATCGATTCCGCTTAAATCAATTTTTGGATCAGGTTCTGTATATCCTTCTTCTTGCGCTTGCTTTACAATATTGCTAAACTTTTTTCCTTTAGAATAATGGTTAAAAACAAAGTTAAGACTTCCAGAAAGTACTGCTTGAATTTTATGTACAGTATCCCCAGATGCAATCAAGTTGTTTAAAGTGTTAATAATAGGTAAACCTGCACCCACATTAGTTTCATATAAAAAAGGAGCATTATAAGTAGCAGCGAGTGTTTTAAGCTCTTGATAATTTTCAAGAACATCTGCACAAGCAATTTTATTACAAGTTACTACGGCGATACTTTCCTTTAAATAATACTTATACATTCCTGCAATAAGTGGGGTAGCAGTATTATCTATAAAGATGCTATTACGTAAATTCAATTGCTTTATATGTTCAAAAAACGCTTTAGGATCTGCTGTTTCTCCTTGAGATAACAATTCTTGCCATTGATCGAGATCGATACCATTTTCATTAAATAGCATTGTTCTTGAATTAGATAATCCAATCACGCGTATTTTTAAATGTAATTTAGACTTAAGATATTTTTTTTGCTGTTGTAATTGATCAAGTAACTTACTACCTACATTACCTACACCAGTAATAAATAAGTTAAGTTGTTTGGTTTTAACCTCAAAAAAGCGTTCATGTAAAGTGTTTAGTGCTTTTTTTACATTCTTTTTTGCAATGACAACAGAGATGTTTTTTTCTGAAGATCCTTGAGCAATTGCGCGTACGTTGACATTGTTTTTACCCAAAGTACTAAACATTTTTCCGCTTAAACCTTGGTGTTTGTACATTTGATCACCTACAAGTGCAACAATAGCAACATCGTCTTCTATATGTACGGGAGCAACTTTATGTTTTGATATTTCGTAAGCAAAAACAGTATCTAGAGCTTCTTTTGCTCGTTGCGCTTGTGTTTTTTGGACAACAAGACAAATAGAATGCTCAGAAGAGGCTTGAGTAATTAAAATAACATTGATGTGTTCAAGAAATAAGGTTTCAAATAAACGTTTTGAAAAACCAGGAATACCAATCATTCCGCTACCTTCTAAGGATAAAAGAGCAATATTGTCAATATGACTAATACCCGTAACAATATTAGGTTTTTTAGGAGCGTTTTTTGAAATTAGAGTACCGTGATCTTTTGGCGCAAAGGTGTTTTTAATAAAAATAGGTATAGCTTGATCTAATACAGGTTGTATTGTAGGCGGATACACTACTTTTGCTCCAAAATGAGATAATTCCATAGCCTCTTGATAAGAAATATGAGGTATAGGTTTTGCTTGTTTTACCAATTTTGGATTAGCAGTATACATACCACTTACATCTGTCCATATCTCTAGGGAACTGGCTTGTAATGCAGCAGCGATGACAGCTGCTGTAAAATCGGACCCACCTCTGCCTAGAGTTGTTGGATTACCATTAATATCACGAGCAATAAATCCAGGACATAAAACAATGCGATGTAGATTGTTTTTATCAAATACTTGTAGGCGATGATTAGTTTCTTCATAGACTATAGCCACTTTTTCGGTAGGAGTAGTAATGATAAAATCACGAGTATCTTTGAGTATGAGATCAAATTCTTGAGCTATTGCAGCTTCGGCAATAATATAAGAAGATAATAGCTCACCAAAACTAGCTAGAACAGAGGAGGTTTTAGGTGTTAGTTCATTAAGCAAAGCAATTCCTTCGCATAAAGCATCTAATTTATTGAGTGTTGTTTTTACTTTACTTAAAATCGCACTTTGAGCAGTAATAGGAATCAAATCTTTAATACAATCAAGGTGACGTTGTTCAATGATTTTAAGTGTTTTTTTGTAAGATTCATCATTGATTGCAGCTTGTTTTCCTGCTTCAAGTAAAAGGTCGGTTACACCTCCTAGAGCAGAGACAACAACATAAGTTGTATCCTCACTAGCTTTTTGATTGATAATAGTTAATACTTGTGCTATAGCTTGTGCATTAGCAACAGACGAACCTCCGAATTTTAGAACGTTCATAATGTGGTGGTTTAAAAATATATAATAATTGATTAATACTGTATGATATATAGATACAATAGTATATAGGTTGTGATAATATGTAATAAGATAACCCCTAAGGGGTAATAGTAATGATAGATGTAGTAGTGGTAGAAGTATACACAGCTATTGTATCTATACTTGCAAATAAAGAGCAAGCAGATGCAAAAGAAGTTGATATGAACTGTGTCTTATACATTTAGTCTTAATAATGTAATATCAAATGTATAATTTTTTATTTTTAGAAAAAATTAATCGGATAAAAAAGGGAAACTTTTATTAATACGATAAAAATAAGCCTTTAAAAATAGCAAATAACTAAAAACTAGACCTGTGAAAATATTTTCTGCAGAACAAATGCGTGCAGCAGATGCTGTTACAATTCAAAATAACCAAATATCTTCATTAGATTTAATGGAGCATGCCGCTACTCAAATTTTTAATTTAATTCATCAACGATTACAAGGAGCGCAAATACCTATACATGTATTCTGTGGAATAGGAAAGAATGGAGGAGATGGATTAGTTATTTCTAGACTACTAGTTGAGTATGGATACAATGTACATACACATATCGTTAACTTTAGCGAAAAGCGTTCTAAGGAGTTTTTGGTTAACTATGATCGATTAAAGGCGATTTCAAAAGAATGGCCTAGTCAGATCAAATGTGAAGATGATTTTCCTGAATTAAATAAAGAAGATTTAGTCATTGATGCTATTTTTGGTATAGGACTTAATCGACCTATTGTAGACTGGGTAAAAACATTAATAAAGCATATTAATGCTGCTAGATGTTTTACTCTTGCGGTAGATTTACCTTCTGGTTTATATACAGATAAGATGCCAGAAGATAGAGAAGCGGTGATATATGCTTCTATAACAATTACATTTCAATTACCTAAACTAGTGTTCTTTTTACCAGAGACAGGAATTTATACACATGAGCTAGAAGTGATAAATATAGGTCTGGATAGTATGTTTTTACAACAAACACCAGGTATAGCTCAATTGATCGCTAAACATGAAGTAATGCCTATTTATAGGCCTAGACATAAATACGCACATAAAGGTGATTTTGGACATGTTTTAGCGATAGGAGGTAGTTATGGTAAAATAGGAAGTATTACCTTGACTACAGAAGCTGCATTAAGAATTGGAGCTGGTTTAACTACTGCGTATGTTCCAGAATGCGGATATGATATAGTACAGACAGCAGTGCCAGAAGCAATGGTAATTACAGATGATGAGGATGATTATATTATAGAGATTAAGTATGATATAAAACCTTCTGTAATAGCTTTGGGACCAGGTATGGGAACTCATGATAAAACTAAGGAAAGTTTAAAAAAACTATTAAAAGATGTTGAGACTCCTATGGTTATTGATGCTGATGGAATAAACATGATAGCTTCAGATAAGGAGTTAATTTCATCTATTCCAAAAGGAAGTGTACTAACACCTCATCCTAAAGAATTAATGCGATTAATAGGAAGTTGGGAAGGTGATTTTGATAAACTTGAAAAAGCAAAAGCATTTTCTACAACTCATGATTTGATTTTGATCATTAAAGGGGCTAATACCCTAACAATTTACAAAGATCAAATTTTTGTAAATACCACAGGAAACCCAGGTATGGCTACAGCAGGAAGTGGTGATGTGCTTACCGGAATGATTGCAGGATTAGTTGCTCAAGGATATAATACACTAGAAGCAGCAGTTTTTGCAGTGTATTTGCACGGAAGCGCAGGAGATTTAGCTATTCAAGAATTAGGTTATCAAGCATTATTGGCAAGAGATATTATAAAGAATATAGGTAAGTCGTTTATAGAACTTTTTAAAGTGACTAATCCCAATACACCACAACAAAACGGACAACAATAAAGATAAAAAGGCTAGCTTTTATAAAAGCTAGCCTTTTGTTTAGTAATTATAAGATAAAAGGTTTATCGAATAAAAGTAACCTTTGCAATTTTACCATTAACAACTTCATAAATAGCAGTAGCTCCAAAGGTAGCTCCGTTTGCAGTGACCATTTCTTCATCTATTACTTTGTTACCTTGCACTATTCTTTTAATGATTTTGCAATGCAAATCAGGAGTATTTTTAAAAAAGCCTTCATAAGCAGCTTTCATAGTCTTTTTACCTTGATAATTTAAGGTATTAGGAAAATTATAAACTTTAACATCTTTGCTATAGGTTTTTAAAAAAGCGTCAATATCTCTATTATTATAAGCCTCTAGTTGTTGCTGGACGATGCCTTCTGGTGAAACTTCTGCAACAAGAGCAAGTTTTGTTCCAGAAGGATTAACAGCCATACGTGTAATATTTTGTATGTTTTTATCTAGTATAAAAGCATATGAAGACCAGTTCTGATCTTTTTTAGGTATATAAGATAAAATCATTTGTCCTTTGGCCATAAGAATTGTTCCGTCTGGTGTCCAACACATATCTTCTACTTCAGGTAATGTAGCAATTAGTTGTTGGGTCTCTTTGGTCTTAGGGTTCAAAGAGCGTATTTTCCATTGTTCTTTAGATTTATCAATATAGCTTACCAATTCGGTATTAGGGATCTTATGTAAAGATCTACCAATATTTTGAGCTATGGTATCGTGTTGTTGTTTTTTAAGATCAGAAACAACTAAAGATGAAGAATCACCTAATACAAAAGAAACTAATTGGTTAGGAGTAACCCATGTATGGTATCCTATAACAAGTTGTTGGTCAATAGGAGTTGAAGTTCCTTTTTTAGGGTGATAACTATATAAAAATTGCCTACCATTATCATCTAGGCGAATAGCCGATATTTTTTGTTGTTGTAGTATACGAGTAGGAGAATATTCGCTACCATTAGGAGTGTCAGTGATCCATGTAGAAGTTTTGGTATCGATATCATATTTTAAAATATCTGTTTGTCCGTTACGAGTCGCAGCATATAAAAGTGTAGTATCATCCCAAAAAGAAGGTTGATTATCATATCCCTCATTATTAGAAACATTGATATGATTTGTTAGATGAATCTTTCCATCTTTTTTCTGTATATCAAAAAGATGAACTTCTGTATTAGATTGAGCATAAGTAAATATGCTTAATGTACTTAAGAATAAAGCGAATATAGATGAACGCATGATTTATTTTTATGTGAAATATACAGAAATATATGCATATGAGTAAAATATAAAAAACAAGTATCTTTAAAGAAGATAGAGTGAACATAAAAACTAATCTCTATATTTCGTGATAATGAAATCACATAAATAGCTTACAACAACTATGATCATTATAGAAAGAGAAATATCAGAATATACGCATCATAACATAATTCTAGGGATATTTGAAAATATAGAAATTGCTAATAAAGCAAAAGAAGCATATATAGCGTATTGTAAAGACAATGATAGATGGGATGAACAAGCCTATAAAGAAGTAAATTTGAATGAAGATATCATATTAAAGGATATTTCTAGGTGGTTAGATGTGGATGAAAAAGTAATAGAAGCTGTTTTGTATGTAGTGAGTTATTTTATGGAAGGCTTTGGACAAGTAACTAGAGTAACAGAAAAAATATATACAAGTGGTGATGAGGCAAAGAAATTTGTTGATTTAAAAAATACAGAAGAACCAGAATACGAACCTTGTTGGTATAGCATCAAAGTGATAGAAATCAATAAAATATATTTTGATGAATAATTAAAGTTATGAATAGCTATGAATCTAATTCTGGAAAATACTCGAGAAGTTGAATATTATACAAGTTTGAAAATTATTGAAAAATGGATGGAAATAGAACTTTCTGATTATGATTGGCATTTTTCTGATATTGAAGGAGGTTGGGGAATTCAAGATCCCAGTTGGATTACTGGGCAAGAATTGAAATCTAAAATTCACGAGTACGATTATCAATTTGTATGGGCGGTAATTTCAGCATATCCATTAGGAACCAAACCTAAATTGAACCCTAATCCTTATGCAGATGGAAATCCCGATTTTTGGACAGCTTCTGCTCAAAAACAACTTGAGGATGCTCTTTTTGAAATAGTTTGTTGGGATGGTAGTGCAACACTTTTTATAGGTTTACCTGATGAATTGGGAGTAAAGATTTGTAAAAATGCTCCTGGAATTAAAAACCTTGATGAATTTAATATTTTCCATAATTAAAAACACAATAAAAACTCGTTTAAAATAACATGTCTAAAATTATATTCTATAGAGAGAAGTTTAATCTTACCCAACAAGAGCTTGCAGAAAAAGCAGGTGTATCAGTAAGAACAATTCAAAGAATTGAAGCTGGAGCAAAGCTTAAAGGACATACATTAAGTGTTATTGCTAAAGCTTTAAATGTTAGTATAGACGAACTTGTAGAATCAAAAAATGAAAAAGAATTAAACATAAAATTAATTAAACTAATCAACCTATCATCATTACCTTTTGTTGTAATTCCGTTAGCCAATATTCTTATTCCGCTACTGCTGATACATATAAAAAAAGAAAAGAATGTATTGACAAAACAAATTGTTTCGGTTCAAATAATGTGGACGATTATTGCTAGTATTCTTTTTATACTTAGTCCATTTGCTAGTAGAATATTTTCATCAGGAATAAAGCTTACACTTCCTGTATTGATGATTTCTGTTTTAGTAAACATAGTTATTATACTAATAAATACTAGAGCATTAGATAAAAATAAAAAGATGCGAATATATCTGGATTTTAGCTTTATATAAAACTGTTAAGGTGTTCTGGAGAAGGGGTATAAATTAGGAAAGAAGATAAATTTTCGAAGAGAATGGATAAGAAAATAAAAAAGCAAATTGAATTACACACTGCTGGAGCAACAGTAAGGCATAATAATCCTTTTTCTGGATTAGACCAAGTCATCAAAATAATCGTTAAAGAATGTAACTTTTTAGAAATGAGAGTAGTCTTATAAAACATGAATAAGACAATCAACAATACTGCGTTACCCAATACAAAAGGTTTTTTATTAGATCTAATTATTTACATCACAATAATGTTTTTAATTAGAGAAGTATATTTTCAAGAAATTGGCTTTTTAATTAATGGACTTATGTGGTCATGTGTTACCTTATTAGTAGCTACATGGAGAATGAAAATACGAGGAGTGAGTTGGAAAGATATAGGTTTAGTAAAACCTAAAAGTTATAAAAGAACACTTGCAATCTCGATAGGAATATTAGTAGTGACAATGGTATCGATTGTACTTTTTCATCTGATTAAAGATCATTTGCCGTTTTCTTTGGGAGAAGATAATTATGCAGAAAATTCTGCAACTAAGTTTGGAGCATTAAAAGGAAATTGGTTATTATTTTTCAGTATTATGCCTGTAGTATTAATTGAATCTATGCTAGAAGAATTATTAGATAGAGGTTTTTTAATTAATTGGTTTGAACGTCTTTTTTCATCCACAACATTTGCTACAGTTATTGCAGTACTATTACAAGCGTTAATCTTTGGATTTAGACATACCTATGATTTATCTGTTAGATCAATAACAGTTGGTATCATAGGCCTGATTATGGGGATAGCTTATGTAAAGTTTGGGCGTAATTTATGGCCATTGATTATTGCTCATGGGATACTTAATACAATCTCTATGATGGATAGAGTATAGCTTTAAATGAACATTTTGACTCTTAGCTTAATACGAAAAACGAGTATTGGGTTTTGTTGTAACAATGACCATACTTAGGCTACTTATAGATTGATATCAAATCTAGTTTAGCAAAATGAAAACAAAATTATTAATGACTTTAAGTGCTATTTTTTTAGCATTATTAGGAATACTTTTCTCTTTTTTACCCAATGAAATAGCTACATATTTAAATATCGAACAAAATGCTATTACAATTCTCTTTTTTAAAATGTTAAGTGCTTTGTATTTAGGATTCGGAATTTTAAATTGGATGGCAAAAGGAACATTAATAGGCGGGATATATAACCGACCAATTGCTATAGGAAATCTGATGCATTTTGGTGTAGGAGCAATAGCATTGATAAAGATGCTCTTTATAATAAAAACACATTCAGAAATAATTATTGTTCTAGCAGTATTATACACCGTATTTGCTTTGTTTTTTGCGTATGTATTTAGAACAAATCCTTCAAAAGCTAATAAATAAAAAAGAAGAATAATGTTAAGATTAGAACCTACAATTGAGCTTAAACCTTGGGATTATCTAGGAGATAAAGTTCACAAAATCATAGGAACAGATAGTTGGAAAGAATATTGGGATAATTTTCTTAAAACAATTAATCTTATCCCGGTGTATTCGGGTTCTTTGAACATAGCTATAAATCAAATAGAGGATGTTGAGGTAATTAAAAAAATAGCCAATATAGCTATCAATGATGGATTATCTATAAATGATATATACGAGAAAACTATTCCATTAGAAGGAGGTTATGTACTCTTTGAAAATGATAAAATAGTAGTTATGCCTCAATGCTGTTGTAATTTAGGAGATCTTAACTATTGGAAAGAATTAGCTAGTATAGCATCTACAGATTGGTATAATTTATCAATGGGACATGCGTTAATGTATGGGAGAAAAACTGAAGATGAAAATGTTATTGAAATCAAAGAAGTTGCCGAATATGGGGACTATGAACCTATAATAGAAAAAGTTAATAAAAAAGATTTAGAGGAAGCCTTAGTAGTAGCAGAACAAAAAGTTGAAGTCTTTGAAAATAAATTTGTGTTATACTTAGATGATATATTAAATGATCACGAATTATCAATTAAAATAGGCAAAAAACTTTTAGGAAAGAGCTAGAAGGAAAAATAAATAATCTTGATGATATGATGAATATTTAATAGAGATAAATTAGCATGTGGTAAAGGATTTTACTAGCAAAATAAGTACAATAAAAGGAATGTTGTACTACCTTTCAAGTATAATTAAAACCCCTATTTATGAGAATAATACTTTATTTTTTAGCCTTAATTTGTTTTACGTCATGCCTCAACGACAATGCTAAGAAAAGCGAAAAACAAATAGATAATTTAACAGTAGAAGAAAAGGAGATTATTCAAACTTTTTCTGAAGTCGATAGTTTATTAAAAAGTGATAATGGGAATTTCTGGGGAAAACAACTTTATGGAAGTATAATTTTGGTTGACCCTATATCGAAAATCTTTTATTCAAATGAGAATAATCCAACTAATGATTTTAAACAAATAAGAACAATATTTAGTGATAGTTTACCTGCAAATATTACTATTGCCAATACAGCTATAAATTGGAATAATAAAAGATGGTCTATGGTAATGCTTCCTTTACCAAAAGATAAAAACACTAGAAACAATCTAATTATTCATGAATTATATCACAGACTTCAACCTGAAATAGGTTTTGGAAATATAAAAGAATTAGACAATAAACATTTAGATACATATAGAGACCGATTATTACTAAAACTAGAATTAGAAGCACTAGAAAAAGCATTGAGTAGTAATGATAAAAAAATAAAAATGCAGCATGTTCAAAATGCATTGATTTTTAGAAATAAAAGACATGAAAATAAAGAGATTAAAAATGCAGAAAATTCATTAGAACTTAATGAAGGCTTAGCAGAATATACTGCAATTATGTTAAGTGGTAGAGATGGTCAAGAAATGACAACACATTTTACACAATCGAAAAGAGATTTTTATACTAATCCTACATTTGTTAGATCATTTGCATATCAAACAATTCCTCTTTATGGATATATGTTAGCATCAAAAAATAAACAATGGCATAGAGCAATAGATAGTACTACTAACTTAACCGATTATTTTAATAAATCATTTCAGGAGACACTAGAAACTGAGAAAAGTAGCGAAGAAATTGCAATAGAATTTAAGTACAATTATTTAGAAATTAAAGAAGAAGAAACTAAACGAGAAAATACTAGACTAGAGAACATAAAAAGACTTAAAGTTAAATTCTTAGAAAATGCTACTTTAGAATTAGCATTTAAAAATATGAATATTTCGTTTGATCCAAGAAACATCACACCACTTGATAATTTAGGAACAGTATATCCTAATATGAAAGTAACCGATGATTGGGGGAATTTAACTGTAAATAATGATGCTCTTTTAGCTTCAGATTGGAGCAATGTAAAAGTGACTGCACCTACAGAAATTACAACAAAGATTGTTAAAGGAGATGGATGGGAGCTTGAATTAAATCCAAAATGGCAAGTTAAAGAAATTGATAATACATTTAAATTAGCTTTAATAAAAGAATAATTGAATAGTACATAGATTAAGAATGCCAATTTATATCATATAAGTTGGCATTTTTAGTTTATGTTTTTTGATTATTTTGCGATCATCAAATAATTATTTAAAAAGTAAAATGGAAAAATTCATCAATTTTAAAACAACTTATTTTTTCTCTACTATGGGCAGGTATTTAGGACATATAATAACCTTAATAGGTATAATAGGACTATTTACTAAAGGAATAGAAACAGTTATTTTTTGCGTAGTTGGCTTAGGGTTAAGTTTTACACGATTTGGCGTTTTAATAGATAAAGAAAACAATAAATTAAAAGAGTATACTAGTGTTTTTTGGATTAAATTAGGAGGTTGGGAACCATTGAATCATTATCCATATATAACAGTACTGGAAATTACTGAAAAGCAAACGATGTATAGCAACTCTAATGTAGCACATTCAAATAAAAATTTAGTATTTAGAATTACACTCTTAAATGAAAATCATTATTCTAAGATAGTACTAAAGCAATTAAAAGATAAAGAGCTAGCCCATAAAGAAGCTGAGAATATAGCAAAAGTTATAAATGTAGAAAAAGTGATCTATAGCCCAGGATAGAATCATTTATCAAATAAAATATTCAAGAAAAATTAATAATAATAAGTTAGTGTGTTTCTAAAGCTTCTCTTCAGAATGGTTTTTAGAAATACACTAATGTTTTGATACAATTAAGACTCCAGTAAGAATAAAATCAATTCATTAATACTATAAAAAAACATAAATCATGAAAAAAACGATGACTCTAATGATGCTAATTTTAGTATCAATATATACTAATGGACAACAAGCTAATAAGAACTCTATAGATGTTGCTATAGGATATGGATTAAGTCTCCCTTATGATGATATTGATATCACAGCAACAGGGTTTTATCTACAAGGGGAATATGCATATAAACTTACCACATGGATGGATGTAAGACCATATGTGGGATTAATCTTAACAGAATATAACGAAGACGATGATTTTCCTTTTACATCAACACCTACGCTAAGCACCAATGCTGTTTTGATAGGAGGAAAAACACAAATTACAGCACCAATTCCGTGGGTAGCACCTTATATAGAAATAGGTATAGGAGCCTCTTTTGGTTCTTTTGAAACTGTTACACCCTATACTAATATAGATGAAAGCGGAGTATTTATGCATATTCCACTTACTTTAGGATTAAAATTAGGGCCTAAACACAATTTTAATTTTGCATTTGCATATTATTTTCACCCAGATTTAGAACAGTTTTCTGGAGCTACTGCCATAGGAGTTTCTTTTCCTCTAAATTAAAGAAAAGCATACTTAATTATACGTATTGTGATATAAGGATTTAAATTATATGGTTTTAATCAAATTAATAAGATCCTCCTTTTGTACTACACCAGATTGTTTCCAGATTTGTTTTCCATCTTTAAATAAGAGTAGGGTAGGAACACTGCGAATTTGATATTGAGAAGCTAATTTTTGGTTTTTATCTACATCAATTTTTACAATCTTGATCGTATCACCTAATTCTTCTTTTACTTGTTGTAATATAGGAGCGAGCATTTTACAAGGGCCACACCAAGTGGCATGAAAATCAATTAAAACAGGGATATCAGCATTAATGATTGAATGAAAAGTATTCTTCATAAAATAGTATTGTAAAGTAAAAATATACTTTTACAGCACTTATTTCTAATATGTTGTGTTAATATCGATAAAATGCATGAAATAGTATTTAAAATGAACTTTATCGACCTAAAAATGAAATAGGAATATTAAACATAGTTAATATTCCTATTTACAAGGGATAAAATGCACTATTAATGGCATTTCATATTTGAAGAAATCATTTCTGACTCTTGTTTTGGTGATACATATGGTATTCCTAATCCCATACCCCTAAGGATGAATAGTAACCCCATAAGTATAACAAATACAGGAATGATCTTACGGATACGATACTTAACTTTTTGAGTAATCAAATCACTCACATAAATAATAACAGATAATAAAGGTATAGTACCTAATCCAAACAATAACATGTATGCGCTGCTTTGTAAAGGATTACCTGTAGCAATAGCTCCAAAAATGGCAATGTAGATTAATCCACAAGGTAAAAAGCCATTTAAAAAACCAATTGTTAAAAAAGTATCAGTAGTTTTTTTCTGTAATTCTTTACCCAAAGCACTCTTAATTTTCATAATAGCTGTAGCAATGGGTTTTGAAAAGTTATAACGATTAAAAACAGTGTGAGGGAGTAGTATGACGAGTATCATAAGAATTCCTATACCGATAGATAAATATTGCTGTAGACCAAATAAATGCAAACTTTTTCCTATCCACCCAAATACTAACCCCAAAACACTGTATGCTAATAAACGTCCGCTATGATATAAGGTGATCTGGAAGAATTTCTTTTTTGCATTGGTGCGATCAACAGGTAGCATTAACGCTATGGGACCACACATACCAATACAGTGGAAGCTTCCTAATAAACCTAATATAAATGCAGTAGCGATCATTTATTTATAATGTAAAGATTCTTTAAAAAGATATTCTTGATCTTGATAATTCCAGAAGATTTTGATATCCCATCGACCCTCTAATAAACGTTTTTTTGGTATGAGCATTTGTGAATTAGATATCGATAGTACAGTATCAAAATCTAAAAGTTTATTAGAAGGTCTGTAAAGGAATATCTTTCCTTTTATTTCGTTATCCTTTATGGTTTTTGGGAAAATAAGTAATAAACCATCTGGAGTTATTTTTGTCTGTATATTTTCTGATAGTGAAAAGCTATTTTTTTCACTGTCGATTTCTTTTTGATAAGCTAATTCTGCTTTATAATATTCTTTGGTAACCAAATCATGCGCATATTCTTTTTGAGTACTCATGCGAACTACAAAAAATAAAATAAAACTAATGAAAGCTACAAAGCATATCACAATTCCTGTTCCCCAATTTATTTTCATAATTTATATGTTTTTAATTATAACTTCTAGGACCTAAAAAGTTTGCTTGTGTAGTCTCTATAAGTTTATCATGTTGATATACACCAATGTTTAATTTGGTTTTATCTTTATCCAAAGCAGCAGCATTAATTTCGATAAATAGAGTACCTTCAGCAATATCTTGTGCCTTAACGGTAAAGTTTTTATGCGTTACTAATTCTATTTTACCTTTATGAGATAATAACTCAAAATGCATGTCTGCTATATCTTCAACAGTTTTATTTACTACTTTAAAGGTATATACATTACTAATGATGTTATCTGCCTTACGTTCATATAACTGCCCTGGTAATCTTAAAACAGTAGCTTCGACATCATTCCTTAAAAATAACATTCCTGTAAGTACACCTATCAAGATGGTAAGTACAGCAGTATATCCTTTAAGTCTATTGTTAAATTTGAATTTGGCTTTCTTTTCGATATTATCTTCAGATGCATAGCGAATTAATCCTTTTGGTAAATCCACTTTTTCCATCATGTGATTACAAATATCGATACAAGCAGTACAATTGACACATTCAAGTTGTGTACCATTACGAATGTCAATTCCAGTAGGACAAACCTGTACACATTGATTACAATCAATACAATCGCCTTTACCTAATGCAGAACGATCTTCTTTTTTTCTGAATTTTGCTCGACCGTTTTGACCTTCTCCACGTTTATGATCATAAGCAACAACAATCGACTTAGTATCAAGTAATGCACCTTGTAATCTACCATAAGGGCAAACGATAATACAAACTTGCTCTCTAAACCAGGCAAAGATAAAGTAGAATACTCCAGTAAAAATCAGTAAAGAGATTAACGTGCTTAAATGCGAAGCTGGGCCATCTACTACATATTGAATCAACCGATCACTACCTATAAAATAAGCAAGAAAAATATTAGCAATTAAAAAAGAGATCAAAAAGAATACAAACCATTTTAAAACACGTTTACGTATTTTTTCGGCATTCCATGGTGCTTTATCTAATCTAATTTGGGCTCCACGATCTCCATCAATCCAATATTCTATTCTTCTAAACACCATTTCCATGAAAATGGTTTGTGGACATATCCAGCCACAAAAGATACGACCAAATGCAACCGTAAATAAGGTGATAAAAACTACACCTATAATCATGATGATTACAAACAGATGAAAGTCTTGTGGCCAAAAAGGAAACCCGAAAACGTTAAAACGTCGCTCAAGGATGTTGAACATCAAAAATTGATTTCCGTTGATTTTGATAAAGGGTGAACTAAATAAAAATAATAATAGCCCGTAGCTCACCCATTTACGATAATCATATAAACGACCCCATGGTTTTTTAGGATAAACCCATGCGCGTTTCCCCTCGGTATTTATTGTACCGATAGAGTCTCTGAATTGTTCATTTTCGGGGGTTTCCAATATAGTAGCTTTATAAAGTTATTTCTTAAGAGTACTTACTACACTAGTAGAATCTACAGCAGGAGTTTGAATTGCTGTGGAGTCAATACTAGTTTTAGGAGCTTCTTCTTGAGGTGCATTAGGATCTGTCCATAAATCACCTTCGGCTTTCTTAGGGTTTGCAGGTGTACTACCTTGTAACGATAACACATAACTAGCTACCTGTGCAATTTGTGCTGGTTTTAGGTTTTGTTTCCAAGCAATCATCCCTTTACCATCTCTACCACCTTCAGAAATTGTTTTGAAAACATTTTTGATTCCACCACCTAAAATCCAATACTTATCAGTTAGATTAGGACCAATTCCACCACCACCATCTTTCATATGGCAAGCAACACAGTTTGCTCCAAAAATTCCTTCACCAGCTTTTAAGTCAGAAGCCTCTGTCAATAATTCAACAGTATTGAAGTCTACAAGGTCTTTTGCAGTACGTTTGTATTCTTCAATCGCTTTTTGAGCAGCGGCTACCTCTGCTAGATATTCTTCGTCTTGAGTATAATCATTAACCACATGGAATCTTACCATATAAATAAAAGCGAATAGGATAGTAGCATAAAAACTATATACCCACCATGGCGGTAATGAATTATCTAATTCTTTAATACCATCATAGTTGTGATCAAGAATGATTTCACTTTCTTTTTCTATAGGCTTAGACTTTGTTAACTTAGCATAAGTTTCTTTTAGCCAAGCATATTTATTTTCTTTTCTAAGACGTTTAGCTTCTAGGTAACGTTCTTTTGCATCTGCTTTTAACGTTTGGAAAAGTATTTTTTGAAGGGCTGCTAGACAAATTTCTACAGCAACCAAAACAAGTAGTACTAGAGATAAAACAATCCATAAAGCAGGATATTTCTCGATAGCCCATTGTGTACCAGAATCAATAGTTAATTCTAGAATAATATAAGCCAAGGTCAAAAAACCAAAGACTCTTAAATATGAAGAAACAGTATTCATAGTGTGTTGTTGTTATCAGATTCTAAAGGAATATTACTTACTTCTGTGATATGTTCTTTTCTAGCTGTAGCTACCCACCAGAATAAGGCTACAAAGAAGAAAAAGAAAATAAGAAGGGAGATCAAAGGGTATATTTCAACCCCTGAGATACTCTCCATATGATTTTTTACAAATTTTAGCATGACTTGTTATTTTGTGTTTTGAGAAACTTCATCTTTTTTAGCAACTTTAATATCGGTACCCAAGCGCTGGATATAAGCGATTAAAGCAACTACTTCGCGATCTTTCATTTCAATGAAATCAAGTCCATTTTCTTTAGCATATTTTTTGTCCTCATTATAACTCTTGGCAAAATCAGGATCGCTATATAAGTTTTTCTCTATTTGAGAAGCTTGCTCATCCATCCATTGTTCTGCACGTTCGATCTCTTCTGGAGTATAAGGTACTCCTAAAGTGACCATAGCTTCCATTTTTGTTTTAATATCAGAACGATCAAGTTTATTTTTGATTAACCACTTATAACTAGGCATGATAGAACCAGAAGATGTACTTTGTGGATCATAGAAGTGATTTAAGTGCCAGTTATCTGAGTACTTACCACCTATACGATGTAAATCTGGTCCGGTACGTTTACTACCCCATAAGAATGGATGATCATAAACAAATTCTCCGGCTTTAGAATACTCTCCATATCGTTCAACTTCACTACGGAAAGGTCTTACCATTTGAGAGTGACAAGCATTACAGCTTTCTCTTATATAGAGATCCCTACCTTCAAGTTCTAAAGGTGTATATGGTTTTACACTAGTGATCTTTGGAACATATTCGTCAACAAGAGTAGTAGGCACAATTTGAATAATACCTCCAATTAAAATAGTAAGTGTAGCTAGTATTGTTAATTGTACTGGTTTACGCTCTAACCAAGTGTGCCATCCTTCACCTCTAACACGTCTTTTTGATATTTTTTGTAATGCAGGAGCTTCAGCTAAATCATCTTCAACTTTTTGACCAGATTGAATAGTTTTTACAACATTATATACCATGATAAACATACCGATGATAAACATTGTACCACCTATAGCTCTCATCCAATACATAGGGATGATTTGATTTACAGTTTCTAAGAAGTTACCATAAGTAAGTGTACCATCTGGATTGAATTGTTTCCACATAGAAGCTTGAACAAAACCTGCTACATACATAGGTAAGGCATACATGATAATTCCTAAAGTACCTATCCAGAAGTGTACATTGGCTAATTGTGTAGACCATAATTTTGTTTTGAATAACTTAGGTACTAACCAATATGCCATACCAAAAGTTAGGAATCCATTCCATGCTAAAGCACCTACGTGTACGTGAGCAATAATCCAGTCACTAAAGTGCGCAATGGCATTTACATTTTTAAGTGATAGCATAGGTCCTTCAAAGGTTGCCATACCATAACCTGTAATAGCAACAACCATAAATTTTAATACTGGGTCAATACGTACTTTATCCCATGCACCTCTCAAGGTTAATAAACCGTTGATCATACCTCCCCAAGATGGAGCAATTAACATTACAGAGAAAGCTACACCTAAGTTTTGTGCCCAATCAGGTAATGAAGTATATAATAAGTGGTGAGGACCAGCCCAGATATAGATAAAGATTAATGACCAGAAGTGAACTATCGATAAGCGATAAGAATATACAGGTCTATTAGCAGCTTTAGGTACAAAGTAGTACATCAATCCTAAAAACGGAGTTGTCAAGAAGAATGCTACGGCATTATGACCATACCACCATTGTACTAATGCATCTTGAACACCTGCATAAACAGAATAACTTTTTAAAGCACTTACAGGTAATTCTAAACTATTAAAAATATGTAATACAGCTACGGTTACAAAAGTTCCTAAATAAAACCAGATAGCTACATAAAGATGTCGCTGTCTACGTTTTAAAATAGTACCGATTAAGTTCCAACCAAAAGCTACCCAAACTAATGCAATAGCGATATCAAAAGGCCACTCTAACTCGGCATATTCTTTTGAAGTAGTGTATCCCAGAGGTAACGTAATTGCTGCACCAACAATGATAAGTTGCCATCCCCAGAAGTTAAAATTACTTAAAGCATCACTAAACATTCTAGCTTTAAGTAATCGCTGAGTAGAGTAGTATACTCCAGCAAAAATAGCATTACCTACAAAGGCAAAGATTACGGCATTGGTGTGTAAAGGTCTTAATCTACCAAAACTTAACCAAGAGATGCCGTCTGTTAAATTGGGAAATAGAAACATAAAGGCTAGTAATAACCCTACCGACATTCCTATGATTCCCCAAAACATCGTCGCATAAATGAATTTTTTAACGATTTTGTTATCGTAGTAAAACTGCTGTATTTCCATATATATTTAATTATCCGTGTATTGGTTATTCGTGAGTTGTTGTTTTTTCCTTTACGAGCTCGTCATCAAACAGAATCCGAACAGATGGAGTATAAGTATCATCATATTGCCCTTTTTTTACCGATATAATAAAGGCGACAAAAAAGAGAATAGCCACGATAATACTTATGGTGAGAAGTAAGTAGATGACATTCATAACGCTGTTAATTTATAGACCAAAAGTACTGTGATACCGCACCTTATAAAATGATAAATATCATGTTTTATGGTCTTACCGTATTATTTAGTTTGTTTATTGATAATGTTTGTTGCTAGGGTAGTAAAGACCACTATACTAATAGAACTCAAGGGCATTAAAATGGCAGCTATTACAGGTTTTAATTGCCCTGTTACAGCAAAATAAAGTCCGATTAAATTGTATAATAATGAGAGTATAAAACTCATTTTAATAATACGCATAGCCTTTTTTGCTGTTTTTAAATAGGTATATAGTTGTTCAAACTTTGTAGCATCCAAAATAGCATCGCAGGCAGGAGAAAAGACATTGATATTTTCTGAAAGAGCAACACCTACATCGCTTTGAACAAGAGCGCCTGCATCATTTAAACCGTCACCGATCATTAATACCTTTTGACCTTGTTCTTGTAAGGCTTTAATGTAGTTAAGCTTGTCTTCTGGTTTTTGATTAAACAGTAATGGAATTCCTTTAGGAAGTAGTGTTTCTAGGTAAGCTTTTTCTCCTTCATTATCTCCAGAAAGAATACCTACTTTCATTTCTTTATGAAATTTCTGGAATAATGATTTTAATCCTTTTCTATAAGTATTATGAAAAACG
Source organism: Aquimarina rhabdastrellae (assembly GCA_947387485.1). Classification (GTDB taxonomy): domain Bacteria; phylum Bacteroidota; class Bacteroidia; order Flavobacteriales; family Flavobacteriaceae; genus Aquimarina. The sequence continues at coordinate 37,414 of CANDNT010000010.1, read as the reverse complement.
TAGTATCCTTTATAAGTATCGTTACTAGCGATATGTACTGTAGTTTGTAATGTCTTTTTTGATAGTATAGGTACACCTACAAAAGTAGCAGATCCAATTTTTAAAGATTTAGAATTGATTTTTGCTTCGATACCTTGCCCTAAATGTTCTTGAAAACTATCAATGGGTTGGATATCAAAAGGAGCTAATTGATCATATAAACGTCTACTCAAGGGATGATTAGAAGCTCTTAGGGTACTTTTAAGTATAGACGCTTCTTTGTGCGTGAGCGGTATACCATCATAAGTAATCGTACTTTGTTCGTTTGAAGTAATAGTCCCTGTTTTATCAAATATAACAGTATCAATAGTTGCCATTTTTTCTATGACAGCTGCATTTTTAAGATAAAACTTCTTTTTACCCAAGATACGTAACAAATTTCCTAAGGTAAAAGGAGAAGCAAGTGCGATAGCACATGGGCAGGCAATGATTAATACAGCAGTGAAGACATTAAGTGCTTTGCTACTATCATAAATCATCCAATATGTAGTTGCTAATGTGGCGATGGTTAGTACGGCTATAGTAAAACGTTTACTAATGGTATCTGTAATGGTTCTAAAAGGATTTTCTGTTTCTTGTTGAAAGACCTCATGACTCCATAATTGTGTAAGATAACTTTGTGAAACTGTTTTTATCGCTTCAACCTCAATAACATCGTCGAGTTGTTTACCACCTGCAAAGAGTTTATCTCCAGAGTTTTTTTGTATGGCTTCAGATTCACCGGTTACAAAACTATAATCAATGGTAGCTTTACCTTTGATTAAAATGGCATCTACAGGAAGCAATTCTCCATTACGAATTAATAAGCGATCTCCTTTTTTAATGTCATAGACTTGAACAGTAGCTTCAGATTGATCAGAATTAATTTTTGTTACGGCTATAGGGAAGTAGGATTTATAATCTCTTTCAAAAGAAAGGAAGTTGTAGGTTTTTTGCTGAAAGAACTTTCCTAACAATAAAAAGAAAACCAAACCTGTTAAACTATCAAAGAAACCTGTACCCAGGTCAAAAATAATTTCGATAGCACTTCTAATAAAAAGGACCAAAATACCTAAGGCAATAGGAATATCGATATTGAGTATTCTTGATGTAATACCTCTATATGCAGCTATAAAATAGGATTGAGCCGCATAGAAAACTACTGGAAGGGAAAAGAAAAACATCAACCACCTAAAGGTGTGCTTATAACGTTCTATCCAATAGTCTTGCATTTCAAAATATTCTGGAAAAGATAAGAACATCACATTACCAAAAGCGAACCCTGCAATACCTAATTTATAGATAAGACTGCGATCAACACCCTTTTTTTCTGAAGCGACATCATCTAGACTAATATAAGGTTCATAACCTATGGAACTTAATAAGATTACTAAATCTTTAAGTGTATATGAAGATGCTTTATACGATATTCTAACAGTTTTTTTAGGGAAATTAACCTGAGAAGCTGTTATGTTTTCTTGAAGTTTATGTAAATTTTCTAAGATCCAAATACAGGAACTACAATGAATATGCGGAATGTAAAGTGTGATGATTTGCGTAGTACTGTCGTCAAAATCTAATAATTGAGAAACAATTTTTTCGTCAGACAGAAAATCGTATTTACTATACGATTCTAGAGGTTTTGCTCCAGCTTTTTTCTCTATAGTATAGTAGTCTGTTAAGTTGCTTAGTGTAAAAATTTCGTAAACAGTTTTACACCCATTACAGCAAAACTCTTTATCATCAAAATTGATAATCGAAGTGCATATATCACCGCAATGGAAACAGCTAGATTTTTCCATAATTAAGTTGCATTTATCCCTATGCAAAGGTTTATCAGGATGATAGAATAAAATATGATAATTATCAGTTTTTGGTCGGTGTTTATCTTGTATCTTTGTTGTATTATGAATAGCAGATGTGAAAATTGTATTATCAGACAGTTCAATTCACTTAGAGCCATGAGCAAAGAGGATTTAAAGAAAGTGTCTGATAATAAAACTACTAAGGTTGTCAAAAAAGGTGATGCCATTTTTGATGAAGGAGAAAAGCTTAACGGAGTGTATTGCGTACGTAATGGAATCTCTAAGCTTTCAAAATTGAGTTGTAACGGTAAAGATCAAATCGTAAAATTTGCCACTAAAGGGGAGATCCTAGGACAGCGATCGGTTGTTGTAGAAGAGTCTACAAATTTGAGTGCTGTCGCAGTATCTGATATGGAGGTTTGTTTTGTACCTAAAGACATTATTATGGATAGTGTACATAAGAATCCTAATTTTACATCAGAGATGTTACGTCATATGGCTCACGAATTAAAAGAGGCAGACGATGTAATTGTAAATATGTCTCAAAAGCCAGTAAAGCAACGCTTGGTCGAGGTGATTTTATATTTACAGGATACTTTTGGTACAGACGAAGAAGGGTATCTGTCATTGGTACTATCTCGTGAAGATATCGCTAATGTAGTAGGTACAGCTACAGAATCGGCGATTAGATTAATATCACAACTTAAAAAAGAAAAATTAATTTCTACTAAAGGAAAAAGAATTAAAGTAGAAGACCTTAAAGGAATGAATCAAATAGCTAATGCATTATAAAATTGATTGATTAAATTAAGTGTTTTTATTTAAAAACTGACATAAGTCATAGTTCTAAAGAGCGAATAACTATACTTTTGAAATGACTTTTGATGTGAGATAGAATGTTTTTAAACGAGGAGTATTAACACTAATAAATCAAATATAGGTATACTAATACGCCTATAGTTTCTTCTTAACAACAAATATCATACACGAAATATATTTTAATTATAGTAAGTCTATAGATTTACTATGTTAAGAAACTAGTTTTTTTATAAATAACTATAGATAGTAATGCATACAAAGAAGATTTTATTACCTACAGACTTTTCAGAAAATTCATGGAATGCTATCAAGTATGCGGTTTCGTTATTAAAAAACGAAGAATGTATATTTTATATACTTCATACATATACACCTGCAATTGTTCATAATCGTTTTTTAGCCAAAAAAAATGTAGGAAGTAAGCAAAGTGGAGATTCTCAAACAGATTCAGAAAATGGATTAAAGAAAATACTTTATGATATTTATGATTATAGTAAGAATCCAAGACATGAATTTAAAACGATATCTTCATTTAGTCTAATAGTAGACGAAATTAAAGATATCGTATTATCTGAAAATATTGATATGCTTATTATGGGAGCCAAAGGAGCAACAGCTTCGTTGGATGTTAGTATGGGGAGTAATGCAGTAAGAATAGTAAAAGCTATTAAAAATTGCCCCATATTAATTATACCTCAGCATTATGAATATAAAGAGGTAAAGGATATTGTTTTTGCCACTGATCTTAAACGTTTTTATAATGAAGCGATGATAGAACCCATTATAGAGACAGCTAGTGTTTTTGATGCAACAGTTAAGATTTTGCATGTACAGGTTACTCCCGAGTTATCCGAAATTCAGCAGTTTAATCTTAATATGTTAAAAAGATACTTTAAAGAGGCAAAACATAAAGTACATCTTGTTAAAGCTCAAGAAGATTCTGTTTCTAATACAATAGAAAATTTTGCAAATAAATTTCAAATATATCTCTTGATCATGTTGAATTATCAACACAGTTTTATAGAGACCATTACAAGAGAGACCAAGGTAAGGTTAGATTCTTTTGCAATCAACATACCTTTCATGATTATCCCAGAATTAGGGATATATAAAAGTACACCACAATTAAATACAACTGCCAGTGTAGTGGTGAAATAATTAATTATCTGTTTGTTTTATAAAGAGCCTCAGAACATAATGCCAAAATGTTCTGAGACTTTTTTATTTTAGTTTATTGATTAGATAAAAAACTCTTCCAGAGCATATTAAAAACAGGATTCCACTTCCAAATGTTATAGTAAATAAAAAGTTGTCATAGTCCCAAGTCTTATAGCTAACTCCAAAAAATGAAATAAGCATTAAAATCAATCCGATATAAATCAAGTTTTTTTTGCTTAATATATTTTTGGAAAACAATGTAATAATTGAAATCAATTTTCCAATAAATGAAAATAACGTCATTAGCATTAAACTACTTTGAAAAGGATATTCTTCCTGAAGATAGATTCCATTTTTGATAATATGAGGAAGACTAATCAATTCGAATAATATCATGATTCCATAACCATGACCAGCTGGAATTCCAATTAGAATTATTGAATTAAAAATTATGGTTAATATTATAGCTCGTTTTAACAAATTGTATTGAGAATTTAATTTATGTACTTACTAATATTAAATATTGATTTAGGCATTGCTATTTTTTAAATACAAATCTTCAATTATTTTTATGTGATGTAAATCATGTCCTAGAATATGATATCCCAAAGCTCTTGCACTTGCTTGATTTCCGTTTGCAGTTCCTATACGTTTTAATGCAGTATCAGATAAGCCATTAAACAAGGCTATAGTAGATAACCTTACAGCTTCATATTCTTCTAATATATTCTCAATTGTTCTAGCTGAGGTGTCTGAATAATGATTATAATCTTCTTGTTCAAATCCAGGAAGATTTGTTTTATCGTTTCTAGCAAAAGAAAGAGCTCTATATCCATAAATTCTTTCATCATCAATTATATGTACTAAGATTTCTTTAATAGACCATTTATTCTTTTCGTATCGATAATCTAACTCTTCTTGAGATAAAGTATTAAATAAAGCTTTAGTTTTCTCCAAACTCAATTTCAATTGTTGAATAAGACTACCATCTTTTTTAACTAATTTCATATACATTTCTGCATAGCTAGGATATTCGTTTTTTGAAGGGAATTCAATGTGTTTAATCATTCAGTTTTATTTTTAATAAATATGTCTAGAATGGTAAATATAGATCAAATAAATAACCTTAGGATAATTAATAATGAATCAAGAGTAATTGTTGTGTTTTTTATAAGAGAAGAGTGATTAGCAACGATGGATAAGTTGGATTGAATCTAAAATGTAAAAAGCTAAATCTAAAATTAAAAAGGATTCTCAATATAAACTATATACTGTAGCTTATAGAAAACTATTTTTAGACTATCTAAGATTGTTATATCCAATAATTAGATAGTCATAATTCTTTTAACGATCTATCGGAAGGATAGTTCAAAATTAATTGATCTTGGATCAAAAAATAAATCAACAATCGTTAATATAGTTTCCCAGTAGCTTTTATAATGGCGCTTAATGAATCATAAAAAAGGATAAGATATAATGCTTTTGTTTGTAAGTTGGAATAGAATGTAAAAATAATATGAAAAACAGAAGCAATGGTTATAATCATTATTTCCAATCCCAAGATAAGATATTCCATTCATTGGTAGTGTCGCTGTAGGTATGTAGTATTTTAAAGCCGATTTTTTGATGTGCTTTCATTGATCTTAGATTGTTAGAAGCTACCTCTGTTAAGCATAACTCAAATTGAGGAGAATACACTTCTTTATGTTTTTGATATAAACTTTTAAAAATACCTTTTCCTCGATATTCTTGAGCAATACATACTTGCCCCATAACATAATAATTAAGATCATCAAGTTTAATGTCATGATAAGCTATGTTTTGAAACATATCAAACATGGGAATAAGTACAGGAATCATATTTTTAAACTCTTTAAGCATAACCAATGCATAGCCTATGACTTTTCCGTTATCTACAGCAATGATTTGTTTTGCTTTTTTATTCATATTGGACAATAAATCAAAATCATGACTTACTGTTACAAAACCATCTGATTTTTGTAATGTAGAGGAGACATTATTATAATGATTCGCATTTTGCAATTCCAAAATTTGTTGTAGTTCATTATCTGATTCGGCTAGTTTTAGTTTCATTTTTTATGATTGAGGTTGATTTAAAAATATACTTTATATGAATTTTAAATAGGTCGTAACTTTATTTTCAAATAACATAAAATCCTGAAAGGGAAAGTTGTTACTTCGATAAAGAGCGAATGATTTATCTTGAAGCAAAGTTTCGATTTTTTTGAGTTGGTAATATGCTACAGTAATTAGGTGCTTTTCCTTTATTTCAAATTCTAAAATCTCTTCAAACTCTTTTAGTTGTTCACCAAAAGAATTATTAAACTCGGCTATTTTTACGTTGAGGATATGTTGTCGATCTTTAATTCTTTTTATCTCAATCTTATTTCCTCCAGGCTCACTATACCAAAAAAACGTTGATTCCATTTGTTTATTAATAAGTTGAGATAAAGATTTTATAAAATCAAAATAAGGTTCTCCAAAAGCATGTGTAGTTGTAAATTCAAACCTTTTACCGTTTATATAAAACCAAGCAGTACTCCAACCATGTGGATGCAGAATGAGAGAAAAATCGATGTCATTAGTTTTCGTCATGTATAAATATAGTTTAACTAATAAAAAAAGTAGCAATCTTTTTACTTTGCTACTTTTATATAATATTAAATGAATTTTTATAATCAATTAGGACAGACAGTTTCTCCACCAACTGTTTGACAGCCTCCACCGCCTGTATTACAACCTCTTCGTCTATATTCAGTTTCAAATCCTGTTGATAATCCTTGTTTATAGGCCTCTGTAGAAGGAGTATTTAAAGCACTGTATAATCTACTTCTTTCACAGGTCTTAGCTAAATTAACTCCGTCTCTATATCCTTGGTTATATTCTATAATATAATCATAATCATCTTGAAAATCATTATGAAGATTATTAGTTTGACTATTTGTTGTAATAGTAAAAGCGTTTTTTAATACAGTAAAGATCGAATTATCTTTTTTTTGAGCTACAATGTTTTGAGAAAAAGTTACAGCTATAACTAATAGTAAAATTATTTTTTTCATTTTTAGTATTTTTTAATTCTTATTAAAACATTATTATTTCTTTTTTTATTTTCCTCCATTTTTCTCATGTAAGAAGGTTAGTCTCAAATATTATCTTTTAACCAACTATGATATTTTTCTAGATTAAAATTCTATTAATTATTGAGTTTTTAATATAAGTCAAGTATTACCTAGTACTTGTATTTTTTGTTAAAATAAGAATTTTATAATAAATAAAAAATTGATATACAGTGTTTTGTTTGTTTCTACAGAAACTTTATTTGCAAATTATTGATAAATCATCTTAACATTTATGATTAGTCTCTCCTGTTAAAAACAGCTCTAAAAGCACCAACAAAGGGTTGATACATATTTTTTAAAAACGTATTAAAATGTTTGTCATCTTCTCCTAAACCAAAGGATAGTTTTTTTACAGATTTAGACAATACAAGCGTTCCAAATAACCAATCCCAAAGTGCGAATTTGGCACCCATATTTTTGTTGTAATGTATAGGAGCATTACTATGATGAATTTGATGTTGGAAAGGGCTAATAAAGATGTATTCTAAAAAAGTAGGATATTTAAAAGGAACATGAGAATGCCTAAGGTTTGCACCAAAGAATAAGAATATAAAACTAAAAACATTTACGCCTAAAAAAGTTAACTTATCAATTTGATGTTTTGATAAATAATCAAAAAAGCCAGTTGTAATCCCAAAAATGACAATACCTCTTATATTATTAATACATAACTCTATAGGGTGTAATCGATACTGAGTCATGGGGTTTAAAGTGGTGGCAGAATGATGTACTTTATGAAACTCCCATAAAAACGGAATTTTATGCATTAGGTAATGCGTAAGAAAACTTGCAAAATCGTTTAACAGTGTTAGCGCAATAGTATAAAATAATAGGGTTTGAAAGACAGTTAGACTTTCTGAAGGATAACCAAAATGATTTAATAAAAATTCGTGCGTATGAAAGGCCAAATAAAAACCATAAATCAAAAAAGGAGCAATAAAGAGTAGCTTAATAAAACTATTGAAAAAGATGAGAATATAGTCGATATAAGAAGAAGTACTACACCAGATTTTTTTATGAAAGATATAATTTAAAAAAGAAGTTGATTTATTTGATCGGTAATAAATATAATAAGCTAATAGCGTAGAAGAGCCTAGATATAATAAATAGATACGCTTTTTGGGATTGATAAAATACGATAATGACATTTCTATTCCGTCGTATAAAAGCTGAAAGACTTCTTGAAAACTCATCGCAGGGGTAATTTAAAAATAAAATTACGCTTACACACTAATGCATAAGCGTAATCTAAGTGAATATAGAATAGATTGAAAGAAATCTCAAAATTTAGGATGCTACGTCTTTAACACGTTCAATAGTATCTTGTTTTACTAACGTAAGTCTAACAATACTGTCTCTTTTTGCTTCAAGATGATGAACAACATTTGGATCAAGCGAAACTACATCACCGCGTTTTAAAGCATAATCTTCTCCAGAAACACCAAAAGTGATTGCTCCTTCAAAAATAGATACAACTATAGGAAAAGGTGTTTTATGTGATTTCATGACTTGTCCTTTTTTAAAAACTATACGAATCTCTTTAGAAAAAGAAGTTTCTAATAATGGAGTAATATTGGGTTTTGATTTCCCAAAAGTAAGCTCCGCTGTTAAAGATGTTTTTATCATAGCAATTAGTATTTTAAACCAAGGAATCTCTTTCTTGGTATATATTTATATACATCATAGTTGACATTTTTTGTGCTTTGCGTTTCGCCATTTCGGCCGTTGCGCCTTGATATAATTCATCTATAGTTTCAAACCATAGATTCAACCATAAACCAAAATGCTCTTGTGTAATACTATGATGAAATTGGTGATCAACTTTGGCATGTGCAGCAAGAGGATTTCCTCTATATGTACCACCAATAAAAAGTTGTGTCTCCCAGAAATCTGTTAACTTTTCTAAATGTTCAGGCCAATCAAGAATCGTATCATTAAAAAAGAAGCCAATATCTGGACTCTTCCTTATTTTTGTATAGAAAGCTGTGATAAGGTGATGAATATGATCACGATTCTGAATGTCCTGTTTCACGAATTAAAAGAGATTTATTATTGTAAGTACAATACTTGTAACTATACTTATTATAAACAGATTAAAAATCATTTTAGGTTTTTGTTGTGATAATACAGCTGCATTAAAAGTCATACAAGCTACAACTACCAAAAACAATTGTATCATCTGGGCAAAATTATTCCCGTTCATTAAAATAAACATCGCTGCAATAGATCCTAAACAACTCTGCGGAATGATTGCAATTGAGGAATATCCTATAACACCATTTTTAAATTCTTCGGTCCATTTTTTATATATGCTCATACTCATAACATTTAATGTTTAATACAAATTTAAGGCGAGTAAAACCACATATTTTATGATATAAGTCATGTATTAGATAAAAAATAATTTTTTTTTAACTAGTTGATAAACAGTTTTTAAAAGCACTGTAAAAAGATAGGTAATAGCTGTGTTTGTAAGGGTTTGTTATAAAGGATATAGGTGATTATCTAAGTGTATAAGGGATAAAAACCCCTTAAAAAAATGAGGAATAGCCATAATTATATTGTGGTAAATTTTAAAAGAAAAAAATGATAATACTATAATTTTGACGCATTGAAATTACGCATTGCCCTCACTTTATTGATGTGTAAAGAAGAAAATTATCCCCTCCAATTTTATTAAAAGTTTAGAAAAGGTAAATCCAATAATGGTTTTACTATAAGAATAAATGAACAACTATAATTCAATTCATAAACAACAACTAATTTTTACAAATCGATGAAAACAACAATCACACAAAACATCGTCAAAAAAAGGAAAGGGTTTTATGTCAAGTCCAGTATGATTCTTGCAGGTTTAATGTTAACCTCAAGCTGTTATACATATAAATGGGGCGAAAGTAAAAACGATTTGACAGCAGCACCTACTGCAATTCAGAAGATTTTTGAAGAAAACAATAATACCATCGTCGTTAATGGAGTTAGCCCTTCTGAAACGTATGAGTATGATGCATGGGAAAAAGACGAAACTTTTGCAAAGGACGAAGAAGCATTACATTTTAATACTGTAGAAATGACACTTAATGAGCATATGCCAGAAGGGCAAGTGCAAATTGACTTTAAATTTAAGGACAAGAAAGGAAACGAAGTTGTCGTAGAAGATTTTGACGTAATGCGTATTATACCAACGCTAAATACAGAAGGAGACCATTTATATCCAGAATTATTACTAGAAGAATTTAATCGTTATGGAGTAGGGTTTCGTAAAGAATTTAAAGAGTTTAGTATCAATAAATCTCAGCAAAACTCTGAAGCTTATAACAAAGCCTTGGATAGAACTTATAGAATGAGTATTGTAAATGGATGTCTAGATCCTGGGAAATGGGAAGTCTCTTTAACCAGTGAAGATTATTCAGATTTTAACGAAAGAGTGCATAATCCTGTAAATTTTAATCAAAACAAAATATTAGCACATACCTGGTTTTTATTACCTAAAGAGTTGTATCGCACTTTGGTACAAGAAAAAAATAGAGGAATTAATGTAGCAGATTTTGATTACGGAAACTTTGATTATAAAACATTATCCAATAGATCAAAAGAAGTTACTATTGATTTTGAAAAATTAAGAAGACCGATTAAAAGAAGATGGAAGACAGAGATGATCGAAGTGGGACATAAGAGTAATCGGGCTATTGAGTTACTTGATATGGAAGAACACTATAAAATAGATTATGGACTTTTTGTAAACTATGATACAGCATCATTAGCACAAGAAACGTATAACTCTATAATTCAACCAGAAAAACAACCATTAAAATTTGCTCAGTTTAGAGACGAAGGATTCTATTCACCAAAAACAGCTTTGTCTTTTGATATGAATTGGTTATCTCATCTTGATGAAGTAATTATTGAGAGCGTAGATTTACCAGAAACAGATTGCCTTGTACAGATACAATTAACAGGTAAATGGTCACCATTTACAGTGACATTAGGTAATTTTGACTTGTCAACTGTTCAAGAACAAAAATTGTATGGATTACATTTTGGGTTTAATGTATATCCTAAAGGAAGAAGATATAATCCTGTACAGCCAACAATTACTTTTGACGAGGATTTAATGCCTAAAACATATGAGCGTTATGTATTATTAACCGATACAAAAACTAATAAATGGGTTGACAATTTCCATAAAGGTTTAGGTAAGGTATATTTATCCTTTAATACACTAGAAAAGGATGTTTTGGATATCTATTTAATTTCTTACGAACGTATTGCTCCTTTGTGGATGGCAAGTGTAAGGCTTCCTAAAGAATTAAGAGAAAAAGCCAGAATTCGTAAACAATTATACAATTACTAAAGACTTTATCAAGTCACATTTTTCATAAACATTATTAATAAAAAAATGAATAAAACATTCATGATAGGATTGGTATGTCTTTTTTTTACATTACCAACGAAATTTTACGCACAGCAATCAATAAAAAGAGATAAACAAAAAACAAAGTTTCATTATTTACAAACAAACTTTCATATTGGATATTTTAATGAAGGAGATGAAAACTATTTTGATCTTTCAAACGTAGGTCCTTCAAATAATATTACATATCGATTCTTATCAAAGAATCAAAGACAGTTACAAAAAGGATATACCACATTTATGGCTATAAATAATTTTGCAGCTAGAGTATCATTACAATTTAACGGAGGTTTTAGTGATAAAAATACTAGAGCAGATGTTTATAGTTTAAGACTGCAAAATTTAGGACTTAATTTTAAAACAAAATGGGATCGAACTAAGCTATTTGTAGGATATAATTCGGTGAGATTTGGACTTAACCCTAAGATAGATCCTGTATCAAATTTTACAGCTAATGTGACTAAACAAGATATAGGATTTAACCAAGATGCAGGAGTCTTTTTTAGAAGTCCAATTTCGAAAAATTTTGATGCAGAAATAGGAGCTACTATTGGAGGAACAATTAGTAAACCATTGGCGTGGTTTTCTAATGATTTAGGCGACGAATGGAATGTTATTGAACCAGAATATAGAGGAACATGGTTAGTTACAGGACGTATAGGGACACCTAATTTTAAGAGTTTTGAATATGGACTTATAGCGATGTCAGGGCGATTAGAAGATACAGAAAACGATACTCGACAAATTAATAGAATAGGATTTGATCTGATGAAAAAAATAAGTGAGAGCTGGAAAATTGGAGGACAAGCGGCTATAGGAAATACGGTAGTTGATCACCGATCAGATGAAACAAATTATAATTTTCAAGGTAATATCGAATATTATTTCAAAGGAAGATTCATATTTAATATTTCAAATGGAGTATTAATTGCAAATCCTAAAGATTCAGGATTAGCTAATACCTTAAATGGACAATGGATAAATAGTTTTTCTTATGTGTTATCACCACATACTCGATTAAGACTAAACCATTTTGTAAACTATCAAAAAGATGCTAATGCAGATTGGGGTGTTACATTCCAATTAATTACAGGATTTGGTAAACGATAGTATAATTTTTAAAGTGTTAATGAGCAGTTATAAATCTAATTTATAGCTGCTTTTTTTATAGCTATTAAAATCATGAAAATAAACTGTTTATAAATAGTAGTTTAGTATACCTTAATACTAGCATGATGAAAATAGAAGAATTAATACTGGAAACAACTGCAATAGAGCAGCAATATGAATTTTATACTCAGATATTGAATTTAAAAGTAGTAGAAAAATCAACAACTAGCTTCTCGATAAAAGCAGGAACTTCTATATTGACTTTTAAATATAATAAGAACGCAAAAACATATCATTTTGCTTTTAATATTCCAGCCAATAAAATAGAAGAAGCTTTATGTTGGTTAAAAGAAAGAGTAGTAGTGATGGATGTTGAAGGAAAACCTATAGCAAATTTTAAAGCGTGGAATGCAGTAGCTATTTATTTTTATGATAAGGCAAATAATATAGTTGAGTTTATTGCAAGAAAAAATCTAAAACAAGAAACTAAACAACGATTTGATAGCAGTCAAATACTTAATGTAAGTGAGATAGGAATACCGACAAGCAATATAGAATTATTGTATAGCGAAATCAACAAAATAAAGGAAATAGCGATTTTTGATGATGGTTTTGATCGCTTTTGTGCCTTAGGAGATGAGGAAGGATTATTTATTTTAATAGATAAGAATAAGAAAAAATGGTATCCTCAGGATGACATAGTATACAGTAGCCCATTTGAAATTAAAGGAACTTTTAATTTTAAGTTTAATGGAGAAAAGATTGAGAGTACCCTATAATTATAAAAACATATAAAGTGATTTTATAATTTGGGCACTCTAAAAATCTAGGGTAGGTGTCTTTTATTGTACCGTATAAGTTGTTCTCACAACTTCACTTAACCTAAAATAACCTTGGGGGTAATGATCTGGATTTGTTTGGTTAACGCAATTTCCTCTTAAAGCAGCGGGCGTACTACCAAAAGGACCTCCGTCACCTCCAGATTGTTCTAATAATAAATCTAAATAGTTATAGTAGCGTTCAGAAATACCAGAAATTTCAATAGCTACAATATCTCCAACTTCTAAGTCATCATTTTCATCCTCATCTTCATTAGTCCAATCAAAAGACATTTCATTTCCGTTTGAAAACTCATCATCTTGAGAAAAAATAGTAGGTAACAATTCATCTTGAGCACTAAATCGAGCGCTATAAAAATTATCTTCATCTGCAGGATCATCATAATAAGCACTAATTTCTATAAGTTCACTGCCAAATTCATTAGTAAGACTTTGTTCTACTCTATTAATTTCGGGTACAGTAATCATGGATTCAGTAGCAATATAAGTCTCATTATCATGAACTACTTCTAGCGTATAAGTTTGTCCTATTTGAGGAACAAAATTAGAAGTGGTATAGATACCATCATTTTGATGAATAAAAGATATACTACTTTGGTCATCATTTTTTGTAAGCGTTATAGTAGCATCTGTTACAGGTACAGGTGTAGTATCAAAAAATGGAGTAGATAAACTCAATTTTATATTTTGCTCATTACCTACAGTTCCTTTTTCCCATAATATATCAGCTTCAATAACTAATCGAGGTGCTCCTTCTGGAACATCAATATCTACAGTTTCTTCGCAAGAAACCAAAGTAAGAGCAACAATGATTATTGGAAATAAATATTTTGCTATAGTGGTCATAAGTCTAAAATTTAAAGTTGTAAGTAATAGCAGGAAGTATCCCAAAAATATAGGTCTTAGTAGCTTCATTAAGCCCAGTATCGGTATTTTGTCCAAAAGATATTGAGTTGGCATTTGTTCGATTATAGAGGTTATAGATACCAAAAACCCATTCGCCTTTCCATTTTTTATTAGGACGCCTGTTAGGCTTATAAGTTGCAGAAATGTCTAACCTGTGATAAGCAGGCAATCTGTTTGCATTTCTACTATCATAACTAGGAATTGATAATCCTTGATATTCAAATTGCCCATTAGGATAGGTAACAGGTCTTCCTGTTTGAAAAACAAAGTTTGTACCTACGCTCCATTTTTCATTTAATTTATAATTAGCAGTAAGCGAAATATCATGTGTACGGTCATAAGCAGTATTATACCAATCTCCATTATTGACTCCAGGACCACCAGAAGCACCACCCAATGTACGTTGTTCAGATTTTGATAAAGTATAAGCTAACCATCCTGTAAGGCGACCAGTGTTCTTTTTTGCCAAAATTTCTAAACCATAAGAACGCGCTTCACCATTTAGGATTTCGGTTTCTATCGTATTATTAGCAATAATATCAGAACCATCGATATAATCTACGCGGTTATCGATTGTTTTATAATAAGCTTCGACTTCTAGAGAATATACATTGTCTTTAAAGTTTTTAAAATATCCTACAGCATATTGATCAGCTATTTGAGGCTTTATATATTTTCCGCTAGGTGCCCAAACATCAAGAGGCGTAACAGAAGCCGTATTAGAAATTAAATGTAAATACTGTGCCATACGATTGTAACTAAGCTTAACCGATGATGAACTATTTAATTGATAAGATAAAGCAAGACGAGGCTCTAGATTACCAAAAGTTTCGATAGTTTCACCACTACCATAATCAACAACACCTATAGCATCTGCACGCTCATAAATACCTAAATCTGCATTATAGATTACTGGTAAATCATTTGCATAAACACTTAAAGGTTGAGCACCTAATCTTAAAAAGTTGCTATAGCGTAAACCATAAGATGCAGTTAATTTATCAGTAATTTTATGCTCGGCACTAATGTATATACCAGTTTCTAGAGCAGTCTTATCATCTAGTTTTCTGTAATTAATACTAGATTCCTCATTGGCAGGAGCAACTTCTCCAGGATTGAAATCATAATAAATACCACTAACCCCCATACGAAACTTAAGTTTATTATTCATATAATAATTCATATCATACTTAAGATTGTAATTAGCGATGTCAGATTTCCAATCCAGACCAATAAAATCTAAGGTTAAATTGTAATCGTAATTACTATAAATCAATGAAAGATTTGAGAAAAGCTTATCATTAAAAATATGATTCCACCTTAGGTTTCCAGAAAAGTTTCCATAAGTATTATTAAACGAACTCCCGAACTCTAATCCATCTCTACCTAAATATCCGGATAAGTATACTTTATTTTTTTCATCGAATTCGTAATTCGTTTTAAAATTAATATCGTAGAAATTAGCACTATTATCACTTAGAAATAAATGTGCATAAGAAGCTCTACCAGCTAGTAAAAAAGAACCTTTGTCTTTAATGGTAGGACCCTCTATAGCCAATCGACTTGAAACCAATCCAATTCCTCCAGTAAGTTTAAAGTTTTTACTGTTACCATCTTTTTGACGTACGTCTAAAACTGAAGAAGCACGACCACCAAATTGAGCAGGAATCCCTCCTTTATACAATTTTAAATCCTTAATTGCATCTGCATTAAAAACTGAAAAGAATCCAAATAGGTGAGAAGTGTTATAGATAATAGCTTCATCAAGTAATACAAGGTTTTGATCGGCAGCACCACCTCTTACATTAAAACCACCAGTACCTTCACCACCATTAGAAACTCCAGGTAATAACTGAATGGATTTTAATAAATCTACTTCACCCAATGCTACAGGTATTTGTTTAATCTGTGCAGCTTTGAGTTTAATTGTACTCATTTCTGGCTTTTTAATGTTGATACGTTTAGTTTCGTCAGCAGTAACAACCACCTCATCTAATTGAGCAACACTAGTAGTCAATTCAAAGTTTAATTTTTGATCTTTATCGAGTGTGATAGTTTTTGTAATATCATCATACCCGATATAATTGATAACAATAGTGTAGGAACCTGCTGGTGCAGTAATAGAAAAGAAACCGTACTCATTGGTAACAGTACCTATAGAGGTATCTTTTAAATAAACAGTTGCTCCCAGGAGTGTTTCCCCATTATTGATGTCTTTTATAGTACCACTGATACTATGTTTCTGTTGAGCATGTATAGCCAAAGGAACTATCATACATAAAAATAACATGATTCTTAAGTGCTTCATATAGTAATCTTGAAGAGTTTAGCAAATCAAAAATGATTGAAAGGAATAGTTATTAAAAAAAAAATCTATGAAATGAGGGTTTCCCTCTATTAATGTAAAGAAACGTAGTATTACTTAATTTATTGACGAAAAGCTTAAATTAATAGTATAAAAATAACAGTTAATAGAAAAAGAGATACCTTAGGAAAATATAAGGTTAAAATTAAATAGCTTTACTATAATTAAAAAACTGAGCTTATTGTAAAAACAACTACTTTCAAGATGATGAATATTTTAAGAAGTATATGGGGCTGGATTTTAGTTTGGCTATTCTTTTTCTTTGTTTCCTTAAATACAGATGATAAATACCCAATTGCTGTGGCTATGTTTTTTACAGGGTTACAAGTGATTGTTTTCTACGGTAATTTAGAGTTTTTATTGCCTAGATATTATGATGAAAATAATTCAAAAAAATATTATAAATACGTTATTATATTCTGGTTTAGTATACTTTTAGGGATATACTTAACAGATAGTTTGTTTATTCCAGAAGGTTTTTTTGCAGATGAAGGAGATAATATAAATGATCATGAACCAGATGGGATTTTACGATATTTCTTTTACTCTATTATAATGGGGCTAGCTTTTTTTGTGAGTCTTTCTATAGGTTTACAACGGCATCAAATAAAATTACAAAAGAAGTTTGAAGAGCTTAAAAGAGAAAACGTAGATAATGAGCTTAAATTTTTAAAATCTCAAATTAATCCTCATTTCTTATTTAATGCTTTAAATAACATTTATTCACTAACATACTCTGGTAATGAGAACGCTCCAGATCAAATTTTATCATTATCAGATATGCTTCGGTTTGTCTTGTATGACTGTAAAGAAGATTACATACCATTAATAAAAGAATTAAGTTATATCGAGCATTATATAATTTTTCAGCAAATAAAAACAACACATGAACAAAATATAAGTTATAATATTCCTGAAACTAAAGACCTACAAATAAAGATAGCTCCAATGATTCTTATTCCGTTTATCGAAAACAGCTTTAAGCATAGCCTAATTGAAAAAGATAAAACAGGATTTGTAAACATTAAAGTGCATTTTGAAGCGAAATCTTTAAGTTTTGAAATAGAAAATAGTAAACCACAAATGAGCAGAGCGCATATGCTTGTAGGAGAAGGAGGAATAGGACTTGATAATGTAAAAAAACGATTAAATTTAATTTACCCAGATAAACATAAATTATCTATACAAGATCAAGATACTTTTAAAGTAATTTTAAAAATTGAATTGACATGATAGGAGAATATGTACAATGTGTTATTGTAGATGATGAGGTTTTGGCAAGAAATTTATTAGAACAATATATACAACGCATTCCGTATCTAAAATGTATTGGTTCTTTTGAGTCTCCGCTAGAAGCCCTTTCTTTAATTGAAAATGGTAATGTTGATATTCTTTTTCTAGATATACAAATGCCCGAAATTACGGGGATTGATTTCTTAAAATCTATAGAGCAAAAAACATGTACTGTCATTACCTCAGCATATCCAGAATATGCGCTAGAAGGTTACCAGCTTAATGTGAATGATTATATCGTTAAACCTATATCTTTCCCTAGGTTTATTCAAGCAGCCAACAAGATTAAAGAATTAATAACTATAAAAAGAAAAGCTAGTGCTTATGATGATAATTCTTTTGATCAAGTAAAACATAACCACATAAATAATTTAGATAATACTGAAGACTTTATAACCATTAAGTCTGATAAGAAAATCCATCGTATAGCTTTTAGTGACATTTTGTATATAGAAGGGGCTCTTGAGTATGTGAGTTTTTATCTCAATGACAATACAAAGATTTTGAGTTTAAATACGCTTAGAAATTTAGAAGACACACTTCCTAAAAATAGATTTTTAAGAATCCATAGATCCTATATTATTGCACTAAATAATATTAAAACAATTGAAGGAAATACTGTAGAAATAGGTAAGATGAAATTGCCTATAGGAAAATCGTATAAAGATGCTTTAAAAGATTATTTAGGATTTTAAAATATTGTATTTCTGTTTGTTACGATTTGTTTTAAAAATGAATCTATTCGTCTACACTTAAGATTCATTCATCGAAAAATGAAATAAAAAAGAGGTATTCTGCTGTAGTTTTGAGGTAACCAAAATGAACAAGTTATGAGATACCTACTACTACTTACGATATTAAGCATAACAACAATAAGTGCTCAAAACTATAATTATTTAGGAAGTTATACTTCAAATGGAACTCCATTATATTTAGATGATAACGATATAGTTAGTGTAGAAACACTAGAATTGATAGATAGTTCTTTACCAGAAAGTTACCCGGTGCCAGAATATAACCCACATTATATTTCGTCAGGATATGATACGGATATTATGCTGCAAGAAGATGCCGATATCTGGGTAACTTTTGTAAGTGAAGGAGCAGGATACAGAAATGTTTTAGGATTTTATACATATGATATAAATAATCCATCACCTACAGTACCAGATCCAGAAGATATAACAATTATTTTTCCTAATGTATCGGCACTAGGTAGTGGTGGAGGATTAGAAGCAGGTAATAAAGTTAAGATAGGAAATTTTGAAGCAGGAACAGGTATTGGCTGGGTTTTACTAGCCAATGCCTGGAATGGACAGCAAGTAACATCAGGATACTGGCAGTTGTATTCTAACCCAGATTACAACCCAGAAAGTAATCCAGATTTGAGATACCATAATGTATTATTGCAAGACCCAGAAAATGAAAGAGTGATATTAGGTTTTGAGGACATCCGTAGAGATTATGGGTCTTGTGATAATGATTTTAATGATGCAGTATTCTATATTACAGCAAGTCCTTATAGTGCGATGACAACTAATAATTATGCAGATGTTGACTCTGCTACAGATATCTACTCTGCAAATAATGGAGGATTAGAAAGCAATGGAAATCTAGCTACATTAATTGCTAAGCGAAATTTTAAAAGAGCAAAAAACAATACAGCACTTAATAAAAAATCCTCGCAAACTCCATATCGGAGGAGTAGCAGTGGAACCAGTACATTGGATCATTATTTCCCACAAACAGGAATGTTTTATACCGAGACGCCTTATGTATCTAGCCCAGGTGACTTGTTAGAAATCACTAATGCAACTGAAGTTTTTGCTGTAGATTATTACAATGGAGATAAAAGAGTATCAGCAGGATTAGCGACACGAACAGCAACCAGTGTTTATGATCATTCAAAAATGATTTGTGATCGTTTAAATGGTTCAAAACTAAAAGATGTACGTAACGTAAACATTCAAGGATATCAAGTTATTTATGCAGTAATAGAGCGTGATAATGGAAATATTGAATATGCAGTAAGTTTCTCTATTCAAGAGAATCCTCAAGAATACAAATTACACAGTAGATGGAATATTGAAGAGTATCCTGCTGGATCTTATATAAATTTTCAATTATGGGGATGTTCTGTAGGACAAGTGGCGACGCTAGCAAACGAAATAATAAGGACTTTACAGCAAGAAAAAGTAGTTACAGCAGATGTGGTAGAAGATAGAGTTCCTACAGTATTTATAAGTGAAGGGAAATATCAAAATGGAACATTAGAATTAGTACTAACGAATAAATCTAATGCATCCTATGCAAATATTAATGCAAGTATTGCTAGAACAGAATTTTCTGAACGTGAAGACTATTCAAAAGAAATTTCACTTAATGGAGAATGGACACAAACAGTAACAGTACCTACAGGATATTTATTTGATGCAGGATTATCTCTTGTAGCCGAGAACTCTAATAGAAGTGATGCTTTATATCTTGCAGATGGACCTTGGGGTGTAGATCATTTGGATGAAGAAGCAATAGTTGATGTAATCGACATTATGGCACAAGATGAGGTGATAAATGCAAACACTGATACATATGTAATTGAACGTGGTATTGAAGTTATAGGAGAGGTTAAAGGTACATTCAATGTATTCCGAAATATTTTGGCAGGTGACCTTACACTAGATGCGAGTGAATATGAAGCGATTACTTTTGATATAAAAAATACAAGACCTGTAGAAGTTATTTTGGTAACCGAAAACCTTGAAGATTGGAACAATAGGTTACGATATACACTACCAGCTTATGAAGAGACAGAGAGACGTACTATCCTTTTTGAAGAATTTTTAAATGCCAATAATGTAGCAGAAGAAATTCAAAACATACGTAGCGTGGTCTTCTCTATACAAGGTGACTATAGTACATTCAATTCATTTGAATTAGAAGTGAATAATGTAACGTTTGACGTGCAAGAAACCTTATCTGTAACAGAAGAAACTGTAATAGTAAAAGAACAAGTATATAACTATCCTAATCCATTTAGAGGAAAAACAACAATAAAATTACCTAATAGCTCAAGGTATGTTACACTTACTGTTGTAGATATGTTAGGAAGAAGAATATACCATAAAGAATTAAAAACAAAAGAAGACGGACAGCAAGTTACTTTTATAAATGACAACTTAGCTAGAGGACTTTATAGCTATCGTATTATAGACGATAACAACAAGATATTTAATAGTAGTTTTTTGATTGATTGATTATTTTATTTTTTGGTTTGATTTGATTGAGTAAAGGGTAAGTATATATGCTTACCCTTTATTTTTTGATTTTAAAAGAACGCTTAAAAGACAATATATTTTTTATTAATTAAAGAATTAAATGATTTACTAGCCACAGAAATAGATGAATTCTTTGATGATTAATAATATGTGTGTCAATGTATATTGATTTACAGTTAAGCGCCCTTTTAATTGAAACCTAATGATAATCCTAAAACTAATATTGTTCTAATAAATATTTCATTAAATCAGTAGTCGTTACAATACCTACTAATTCATTATTTTCTACTACAGGCAAGGCGTGAAACTCTTGCTTTATTAATATTTCTACAACTTCTTTAACAGTAGTGCTTGGAGATACTGTCATAGGTGTTTTTGCCATTACTTGAGCAATACTGAACATATTGTATACAACTGTCTCAACATCGCTATCACTTTCTTCAACTACATCAGCAAAACTTATACGTAGTATGTCTGTATAACTTACAATTCCTACGATAGAACTACCACTTACAACAGGAATATGTCGTATTTTATGTTTTTTAAATAGTATTTCTGCTTTTTCTAGACTATCTGTAAGATTTAATAAAATCAAATCAGTTGTCATTATCTGTGAAACTGGAACTCTTTTTTTCATGATCTCTGGTTTTAATTTCTATACTAAAAGTAGTATCAAAAGAGCAGTAAAATGATGACAATAGTCATAGTATTTTTAGATATTTTATCTGTATTTAAATATAAGGTTAAACCGTATTTTTATAGTACAGAAAAAATAAGATAATATGTTGATGTAAAGAGGGTTATTTGGTCTTTTGCAAAAAATGAGCAGTTTTAAAGCAAAACAATTTTATAAAAAAGACTATTGTTTTCTATCAATAGTCTTATATAGTTTTAATTATTAAGTTTAAACAAAAAGAGTGTTTAAAATAAATTTAAAATTTCTCTTACAGTTATACGTTTTTCGTTTCCTAGAGTCCAATATTCACCTTTAACAGCGATTTCTTCGTTGACTTTAAACCTACGATATTGATTGTTTTTCCCTAAATTAGGAATACTTATTAAAACAGTATACAATTCGTTATTAGCAGTTTTGACTACAGCCGTATAACCATCTTTACCATTTTCAATAGATTGCACTATTCCAGAGATAGAACGTTCAGTTTCCTTAATTTCGGTAGTATCTTGAGAAGTGGCATCCTTTTTTTGAGCAGATCCACAAGAAAATAATCCTATGAATATTAAAGCGCAAGTAGAAAGAGTGATAAGCTGTTTCATAAGTTGATAATTGTTAATGCAATATAAGGCTTATAAATAGATTAAAGAAATCATCTAGATTAATAGAATTGACCACTTATAGGAATGTATTAGATTTAATTATAACAACTTTTATTGTGGAAATAAACTCTTATCAATATTAGGAATCACTTTTAAAGCATTTTTATAATAAATTTTACGCAAGACTTCATCATCTAAATCCAAACCATACATTTTCCAGAATGCGTGATAACGTTTATAATAAGGGAAATATTCATCATTAGATTCTAATACTCTAAAATAGGTATAATACTCTTTAGGTTTCCATGAATCCTTACCAAACATTACACGATCTTGATATTTGGTTAAAAATTGTTTGGCATTGCGAGGTTGCCTACCTAATTCTGCAATTACAGCACCTATTTCGGTATACATATTAGGCATTTCGTCCATTAATTCTCCAAGCTTTTTAAGATTATTACCATACCAACCTAAATGCGCATTGATAAACTTGGTGTTTTTATGTCGTCTAAAGATAGTATGCTGCTCATCGATTATAGTTTGCCAACTACCAGTAACTTTTGCATCTCTTTTTCTTCTAGGTCTTAGTTTTAACTCTAGCCATCGCTCATTATTATGATCGTGATCATCCCAAAATGGTTTAGGGTCTGCCGCATGAATTAATACAGGAATGCCAAGCTCTCCACACTTTTCCCAAACAGGACCTATCCTAGGATCGCTAATTTTTATACGATTACCTTTACTATCGGTATTATCCATTCCTTGACTTTTATAGATTTTTAAACCGTTAGCTCCTTTAGCAACATCACGTTCAATTTGAGCTACTGTATTTTTTGTCCAATTAGGATCATCAATTCCATTCAAATCAATATTAGTAAAGACAATAAAACGATTAGGTGCAGTTTTTTTGACATTATCCAGAGCACCAAATAAATGCTTTTCTGACCCACGACCTCTACCAGACAAATTAATCATTACAGCCATATTAAGTTTATCCATTTCTGCAACTAGATCGTTAAGGTTTTGAGTAGGCATTCTAAATTGATGATTATGTACATCGATAAAAGGAAATTTAGCTTTGGTAATTTGATGTTCTGGTACTACTAAAGTTGAAGGTGGGTCATAGGCTTCAAAATCCATTTTTTGAGCAAATGAAAGTATACTAAAGCATAAACAGACACATAATAAGAACAAACGTAGAACCATAAAATATTTTATTTTAAAGATACTGTTTTCGATAAGCCAACTAAAAAACTTAACATTTTATGTTAAAAAAGAGTACCATCTCTATAAATACTAGTTAACCCCCATTAAATCAATATAATAATGTTTTAACTTTAAGTTATTGTAAATCATATAAAATCAATTAGTTATGGGTAAAACTTTGCGTGTTTGTTTAGCAATGGGAGGCGGTGTTTCTTTAGGGTCTTTTTCTGGATCGGCACTTACAGAAGCTTTAAAATTATTAATCCTCTATGGACGTGATGCTCAAAATAAACCTTATAAAAAAATTATAGTAGACGGGATAAGTGGAGCAAGTGCTGGAGCTATAGCATTAACAATTATGTTAAGATGCTTGATCGATTATAAATCAATGTTATCCAAAATTGACAAAACAGAAGAAGATCTGCTTGAAAATATTGCAAATGCATATTATGAAGGAGATACTAATAAAGCACAATCGTTTGAGGAGATTGAAGCGTTAAAGGCATTAGAGTTGGCACAATTAATACAAAAAGAATTGTGGGTAAAGAAAGTAACCATTGAAGATTTGTATGGTGAGCGTACAAAAACTAAAAAATATGAATATAACGATTCTTTTGGGTTGCTAGACCGTGATCATTTGATTAAGTTAACTAAGGATTTTCTATTGACGCCTATAGTAGATAAGAATGCTATACAGGTATTGGATACAAATAGAATAGTATTTGCTTGTTCATTAACAAACTTATTACCAATAGATGTTATAAAATACTCTAATAACAAGAGTAAACTAGAAAAGAATGTAATGAAATCTATAGGATCACAGAATCATACAGAATTACGAATTATAGATTTCGTTTTTAACGAAAATGAAAAGAGACCAACAGATCATAGATGGTTAAAGTTTTCTAGAGCAAATACGAATGATAATCCTATGCATTTTAATGTATATTCAAATGAAGCTTGGGCAGAATTAGCAGCTTCGGCTATAGCTTGTGGAGCTTTTCCTATAGCTTTTGAACCAGTAATGCTCAGGCGATTTAAAAAAGAGTTTGATCTTAAAGATAAACAAGAAGGAGACAAAAAAATAGATACATATTGGCCTAAAGCATATACAGATATTCTTAATGAAACTAGAGGAGAAGTATCGAAACATAATGTGTTTTTTAATACTGCAAACGAAGAAAACGAGATTGATTATGAAATTTTTAATTTTCCTTATATGGATGGAGGAACCTTTAATAACGAACCTATAAAAGAAGCGTTTAAATTAGGAAGTTTTCAAGATTATGGACGTGATAGCGAGCTAGAACATGAAGAACGATTAGTGTTATTTGTTGACCCTATAGTTCGTGTTAATGAACATCATCCTTTTGAACAAAACTCCTATAAGCCGATAAAACAAAAGGAAAGAAAAAGTGAATTTAATAAAGAGTTTGATAAGTTTATTGGTGCAGTATCGAGTATAGCCAATGTACTCAGGAATCAGGGGAATATCAAAGAAGAGCAGAAGATTAATGATGTACGTGAAAATTTACACCTAAGAACTACATTTGAAGCGTATCTAGAGGAAAATACGTTTAAGGATAGAATAGATGCTCGATTATTAACCGAAGCATTTAATAAAATAGATAAAAATCTTAAATATCATCCAATCTCTCTAGGAACCAGAAGTCCAATTGTATATTTCTTAAACGAACTGAAAAAAAAATGTTTAAACAATACAGAAGAAGATATATGTAGTATAATTAACAAAGAAAAGTTAAAAGCTTTAAAAGCTGAAATTGATAAAGCTGTAGCATTGTCCAAAACAGATGAAGGTGCATTGCTAAAGAGTATGAATACTAATTATATCTATACTTATTTAGAAATACAGGATGATGAATCTACACAAGAAACTTTTGCAAAAACTGTATTTAATATAATAATAGATTTTTCATTAAACACTCAAGGAAAAAAACTTGAAGCCACTAGAGCTGCTATTTTACCTATAAATAAACATCTAGAGACTTTACGTTTACCAGGAGAAGAAATTGCTGCATTTGCTGGATTTGGCTCAGAAAGAGCCAGAAACTATGCTTTTGATTTTGCTAGGTTAAGCACATTTTATGCATTAAGAGAAGAAAAACATGGTTTTAGAGAAGGAAAAGCATTTATAGTACCGACAAATAATTTTATAGAAACGTATTATGAAGAACAGATTAATACTACAGGTTTTTATAATGAGAGAAGAAAATATATAAGTGAATTACAAAAGGAGTTAATACCATTATCAATAAAAAGAATTAAAAAAATATTAACTCCCTTGATCAAAAGCTTAAATTGGAGAAGGTATATTCCTATAAGTTTTGGCTTTTTATATTTGATATATAGGACGTTTCCTAAAGAAGGAAAAGAATTTATAAACGATTTAAATTATATATCATTGTCAAAAGTGACCTTAGCTGTTTTAAGTAATGATAAAGAGCCTAGAAAACTTAGTGTTTATACAACTAATGGCAGAGTTATTTACAAAGCTGTTATAGAAGAAGTAAAAATTAATGGAAGAAAGAGATATAAACATTATTTTCAATTGAATTTAGCCACTTATATAAGTGAAGTTGAAGAAAATGAAATAATACCAAGCGCGCAATTTTCTCCTATGTTTAAAACATCACCAACTTTAATAGATAATATCAAAATTGTAACCAAAGAAAAAATACAAATACCCAATAATATAGATCCTAATTTGAAACCTCTAGAAATGCGTAGAGAGATAGAAAAACAATATGATGGTTTTGTAGAGAAAATTCAAATAGGAAATACTAGTTTACCTTCTTTAAATGAGCAATTAGAGAATAAAAATCAAATGCTTTTCTATGCATTAAAGAATATACATTATCATATCAATCCTATTATAGAGATTGATTTACAAAATGTAGACGAAGGGTGGTATTTTATAGAAAATACAAAAGCGTTGCATAAAAAGATATTAGATGACAATGCGTAAAAGCATATTGAAAAATTAAAGGCAACCTAGATAGGTTGCCTTTAGTATATATGAGATTATCCATGTACAGTTTCTTTTTTACCGAGATTCTTCATGATCTCAGCTTCAAATGTGAGTAAATCTTGCCATTTTTGATCCACTTCTTTACGGTCACCATATTTACGAGCAAAATTTAAAAACATAGTATAGTGATTAGCTTCACTTACCATTAAATTACGATAAAAATCTGCCAACTCTTTATCTTCTAGTTCTTCAGATAGTAACTTAAAGCGTTCACAACTTCTAGCTTCGATTAAAGCAGCATATAATAAGCGATGAACTAGTTGTGTAGTACGAGAACCTCCTTTTGGAAAAAAGGTAACAAGTTTTAATACATACTCATCTTTGCGATCTCTTCCTAAAACAAATCCACGTGCCAATATTTTATCATGCACCATTTTAAAATGACTGATTTCTTCTTTGACTAATTTTGTCATTTCGTCAACTAATTCTGAATATTCAGGAAAAGAAACGATTAAAGAAATAGCAGTAGAAGTAGCCTTTTGCTCACAAAAAGCATGATCGGTTAAAATTTCTTCAATATTCTTTTCAACGATATTTACCCATCTAGGATCTGTAGGAAGTTTAAGACCTAACATATATATGTTTTTGTAATAGAATACAAAATTAAAGATAAATTATGGCTCTTAAAAATGATAAGGTCTAAATCTAAATAGAAAAGATACTTTTAAAGCGATTATAACTCTAAGTCAAAAGACACACGTAATTTATCGATCAATGGATTAATTTCTTTCAACTTTTCGTATTTATCTTGAGGTGTAAAAGCATGACGTTTGGAAGCCTGTTCGTTTACCGTGATTTTCATTTCAATGCTGAAATTTTCCATTTCACGATACATATATTGCAAAAGTCCAGATTGCGCTGCTTCCATATCTACTTTCATAGATTCATTAGGTAATTCAAGACAAATTGTTATACCGTCTAGAGTAGGAGTATTCATGGCAAACATAGAACCTACAATCTTTTCACCTTTTTTATCTTGTTTGGCACCATATTCTCGCCAAGCGAAAATCATTTCTTCTTGAGTAAATGGCTTTTTAGGAAGGTTATTAGGGTCGATTACTTTTTCGACACGACTTTCTAGCATCTCTTTCCTTTTTCTAATACTACTTAGAGAAAGACCAGAAGAACGTGAATTACGACTTTCTGCAAGCGAAATCTTAGGGGGCTCTTGTGGTTCAACAGGAGTTGTAGCTGGAACTTGGTTTTCTTCTTTTGAAGTTTCAGGAGTATCTTCTGAAACAGAAGACGTAGCCGAATCCTTTTGTGAAAGGGATTCAACTAGTTTTTTATACGCAGGCGGAATTATATAAGGTTGCTTATTTTTTTTTTCCTCCATCGGTAAGGATAGAGGCAAGTTGCATTAAGCATAATTCGACTAAGAGACGTTGATTTTGACTTGTTTTATATCTGAGGTCACAATCATTAGCTAATTCAATAGCTGTAATTAGGAACTCATGAGGTGATTTTTTTGATTGCTCATAATACATCATTTTGGTTTGCTTACTTACTTCTAGAAGATGTATGGTAGCTTCGTTTTTACAGACTAATAAATCTCTAAAATGAGAAGCCAATCCAGCAATAAAATGATGTCCGTCAAATCCTTTTGCCAAAATAGTATTGAACTCAATAAGCAATTGTGGAATATCATTATCTATGATAAAATCTGTAACCTTAAAGTAAGTCTCATAATCCAAAACATTTAAGTTTTCTGTTACAGCTTGTCTTGTAAGGTTGGTACCACTAAAACTTACAACACGATCAAAGATTGATAAGGCATCTCTCATAGCTCCATCTGCTTTTTGAGCTATAATCTGCAATGCATCTTCTTCGGCAGTGATACCTTCACTTTTTGCAACTTCTATCAAATGATTTTTAGCATCGGTAACAGTGATACGTTTAAAATCAAAGATTTGACATCTAGATAATATCGTAGGGATAATCTTGTGTTTTTCTGTAGTTGCTAAAATAAAAATAGCGTGTTTAGGTGGTTCTTCAAGTGTTTTTAAAAATGCATTAAAAGCAGCTTGAGATAACATATGAACCTCATCAATGATGTATACTTTATAAGTTCCTACTTGAGGAGGAATACGAACTTGATCAATCAAGTTACGAATATCATCAACAGAGTTGTTTGAAGCAGCATCTAATTCGAATATATTAAAAGCAAAATCTTCATCTGGATTTTCTGTTCCATCTTGATTGATTGTTTTTGCTAATATACGAGCACACGAAGTCTTACCTACACCACGAGGTCCAGTAAAGAGTAAAGCTTGAGCAAGGTGGTTATTATCAATAGCATTAAGTAATGTATTAGTAATAGCCTGTTGCCCTACAACATCTTTAAAAGTTTTAGGTCGGTATTTTCGTGCTGATACTATAAAGTGCTCCATACATGGCAAAGTTAAAAATTGGATTCATATTTAACCTAATTTTAGTATGTTTTTTATAAAAAGAATTGTTGGTTTTTTACAAAAAATTGAATTTAAGACGGTTACTTATTTTAATAAAAAACAGGTGCTATCTAGGTCGTTTTTTCTTTTTTTAATATGGTTAATGCTACTCTTATAGCTTGATAAGAAATACGTTCTTCAAAATATTCAAAATAAGGTTTTAATGCTGTAGGTGACTCCAATTCTTTTTGAGCTTTAGCTATAGCTATTAACTCTTCTTTATCTACAAACTGATGTAAATCGATATCTTCGCCATCTTCATATAGTTTTGATAGGTGTGAGAAAATGGTTGTTTCTGCTAATTTTCTTTCAATAGCGATTTCTGGAATTGATAATCCATTTTTATAAAGCTCCAATGTTACTTTATGTGTATTTCCTTTTTTTGTTTTCTTAGTTGTTCTTTTCTCTTTGTGAAAAGCTATAATCTCTTTGATAAATTGATAACCATAGTCTTGCATTTTACGCTTACCAACTCCGCTAATTTGCATAAAATCTTCATCGGTCATTGGACGTTGTTGCTCCATTTCTTTTAAGGTAGCATCACTAAAGATTTGATAAGCTGGTATCTCTGCTTCTTTAGATAGTTTTAAACGCAATAAACGCAAACGTTCAAATAGCGTATCTGCAACAGCTTTTTTAGTTTCTTTAGGGATCGCTTGTTTTTTCTTTTCTAATTCGGCTAGATTTGCCAATTGAACTTGTTCTTTTTCGAATAAAACTTTTCGCGCAAGCGGAGTGACCTTTAATTTATTGTTTTCGTGAAAAGCAATTTCTAGATAACCTAAATTGATTAACTGAATTAGATATTGTTGCCAATCTTTCCAGGAAACATCTGCACCAATACCATAGGTCTTTACATTCTGATATTCCTTATTATGAATAACAGCATTTTGAGCCCCTCTTAAGACATCGATTACTGTACCGGATGATTCATCTTCCTTTAATCTTACCACAGTAGATAATGCCTTTTGAGCGAGAATAGTACCATCAAAAAAGGAGGGAGGGTTCTTACAAATATCACAGTTACCGCAATTTTTTTCTATATGTTCCCCAAAATAACTCAGTAAAATTTTTCTTCTACAACTCAAAGCATCTGCATATTGTTTCATTCGATCAAGCTTTGCAAATTGCAACTCTTTATTACCTGCATTGTCAGCAAATTTTTGTAGCTGTACTATATCTGCATAACTATGAAATAATAAGGTAGCAGATGGTAATCCATCTCGCCCAGCTCTACCGATTTCTTGATAATAACCTTCGATGTTTTTAGGTAGATTATAATGTATCACCCATCGCACATTTGATTTATCGATACCCATACCAAAAGCGATGGTAGCACAAACAACTTGAACGCTATCATTGATAAATTCGTCTTGTGTTTTTGCACGTTGAGTATGGTTAAGACCCGCGTGATATGCTGCGGCATCTATACCAGATTGTTGTAGTTTTTCTGCAAGAGCTTCAGTAGTTTTTCTACTAAGGCAATAGATGATTCCACTTTCGTTAGGGTGATCATCTATAAAATCGACAATTTGCTTGATTCTATTAATTCCTGGACGTACTTCTAGCGATAGATTTTTACGGTCAAAAGAAGCGATATGTTTTACGGCATTAGGAATATTTAATTGATTACAAATATCGTCACGAGTTGCTTTATCGGCTGTAGCAGTTAAAGCTATTATAGGAGTTTGAGGTAGTCTACTTTTTAAAAATGCTAATTGTGTATATGCAGGTCTAAAATCATGTCCCCATGAAGAAATACAATGGGCTTCGTCTATAGCAATTAAACTTATAGGAGTGGTGGTTAATATACTTTCTAAAAAACTTAAACTCTCGGGAGCTATATACAGTAGTTTTATTTTACCTGTATGAAGTGCACTATATATTTTTTGTTGCTCTTCTTCACTTTGACTACTATTAAGATATACAGATGGAATTCCGTTTGCCGTTAATCCATCAACCTGATCCTTCATTAATGCAATTAAAGGCGAAATTACTAATGTAATTCCTGGTAATAGTATAGCAGGTAATTGATAGCAAATAGATTTACCTCCACCAGTAGGCATAATGACCAAATTATCATTTTTCTCAAAAACACTATCGATGATTTGTTTTTGAAGAGGTCTAAAACTATCGTAACCAAAATATTCTTTTAAAGTATGTATTAATTTCTCCTGATCTAGCATAAATGCAAAGGAACAAAATTGAAAAATTGATTCCTATAGAAAAACGAGAAGAACAGCTATAAAAAAAACAGGCCTAAGCCTGTCTTAAATATTTTTTATCCATCCAGAATGTTCCAAATGGTATAATGGAACAGAGTAATACTATGAACAGTGTTTTTGGAGTCCAATTTTTTTCCATTTTTACCATTACAGCCATTACTATATATAATAAGAATAGTAAACCATGTGCCATACCTATAATTTGGTTAGGTCCAGGTGATTCAAAGATATATTTTAATGGCATGGTAACAAATAAGATAAGTAGGTATGAGATACCTTCTAATATACTGATGAGTCTAAAACTTTTTATCATCTTACGGGGTTTAAAATTGCATTGCGCAAAGATACATCACAAAAAGATGATATTAAGAGAAAAAACACTCAATTCTTTGTGTAATCCAGTTCAAATACTTCAAGGTGAAAATAAGGAATAGCAGCCAAGAGATGGTCAAAAATATTGGCAACGATGTTTTCATAATTAAGCCAAACTTTATCATTACTAAAAGCATATATTTCTAAAGGGATTCCCTGAGCTGTAGGAGCTAATTGACGAGTCATAATCGTCATTTTTTCATTAATATCAGGATGATTTTTTAAATATAATTCGGCATATTTTCTGAAAACTCCCATATTAGAAAGATTACGACCGTTAATAAGTAATTCCTTATTTATTTGCTGCAAAGTATTATAATGAGACACTTCTTTTTGCTGATGATCGAGATACGCTTGAATAAGTTCAATTTTTTTAAGTTCGCTTATTTCTCCATCAGATAAAAACTTAATACTACTCGTCTTAATTAAAATAGAACGTTTTATTCTTCGTCCTCCCGAATCTAACATACCTCTCCAGTTTCTAAAAGAATCTGAAGTGAGATAATAGGTAGGAATAGTAGTAATAGTTTTATCAAAATTCTGAACTTTTACAGAAGAAAGGTTGATTTCAATAACGTCTCCATCTGCACCGTATTTTGACATAGTGATCCAATCACCTATACGCACAGTATCGTTGACAGCTACTTGTATACTAGATACAAAGCCCAGAATAGTATCTTTAAAAATAAGTAGGATTACAGCAGATAATGCCCCTAATGCTGTTAAAAATGTCCAGATAGATTTACCTGTTATCACAGAAAAAACAGATACAATACCAATTAGCCATGCAAAGATCATAAAGACTTGAATATAACTATCTATAGGTTTGTCTTTAAAGGAATCTATGGACTTTAAAAAATCTCTAAAGGTTCTAAGTATGCTACGTATAATCCAGATACTTAAAAATATGGCTAAGATATCAAGGATGATTTCTACGATACGTTTTAAAGTTGGAAAATCATGAAATAAATCAGGTAATAGCCAAATCACAATACCCAGAGGAATACTGTGGGCAATGAAGACAAATGTTTTGTTTTTAACTAAATAATCATCAAAATTATTTTTGGACTTAATAGCAAATCTTCTGAATAGATTTAAAGCAGCTTTACGCAGTATTAAATCCAGAATATATACGATTATTAGGATAAGAAAAATGCTTACCAATAATGTTAGGTAAGCAGCTATAGTATCAGAAAACCCTTTTTCTAAGAAAAGGGTGTGAAAATATTTTGAAATTCCGTATGTTTTCATGTATTGTTTTGAATGCTAAACTAGACTAAAGATAGCAATTGCATACAAATAAAATCTAACGAAACGTAAAAGACCAAATAATAAATAGCTAGTAAAAGAGTATTTAATCATTCCAGCCGCTATACTTGTAATAGAAAAAGGAATAGGTAATAAAGCTCCTACAACAATTAAAAATCCACCCCATTTGCGAGTGTTTTTAATATGTTTAGCCATTTTTATTTCTAGATAATCATGAATAGCTGGAATTTTTGTGATTGCTTTTCCTATAAAATAAGATACAACACCACCCAAATATGATAATAAAGCTAATAATGATAAATAGAATATAGGATTACTAGTCTTATCACTCCAAGCAATAAAAATCTCTGGCGGAATTAAACCTAATAAAGATTCTGAAGCAAAGAATACACTCAATACTACAAAATAGGAATAGTTTTCTGTAACATGAATAAGTAAATCATTAATGTTGATTACAAAAAAGTTTACAGCTAATAATGCTGCTATAAAGATAAGAATAGGAGGTAAGGCTTTTTTTAAGCTAGTACCTAAAAACTTATAAAACCCAGTATAACTATAATATTGATGTAATAGTTGTAATCTTGTTTTTTTTAACGTCTTCTGATTTGTCTTCATATACTCTTTTAAAAAGGGGGCAAAAATAATTATTTTTTAAATATCATTCATTAATAGACAGAAATTTCGTCGAAATAAATTAATAAGGCTTACAATTTGTGTATTTATTTTTTTAAATAAGATAGATAACTTATAACGTATATTATGATAGAATAGTATAGTTGATGTAAAAAAAATAAGCCCTGAAAAATCAAGGCTTATCTTTAATATATAATAAACTACGAATTAATTTTCTTCGGCATAAGCAATTAAGGCATTACAGTATACTCTTAAATCTGCTACGTTAACTTTTTTTGAGGTATCTTTTAAAAGAGCAATTACATAATAAAGACTTTCTTCTGGTACTACAGCTTCGTCTGTAATCATTTCTTCTCCTTCTATAGGCTCATCATCTGGAATTGGAATTGCAAAAGTTTCATATTTTTCAATATGTTCATAAGTCAATCTAATTACTTTAACAACCAAAGGAATTTCTTCTTCAATAGCAAAAGGTCTTAATGTTTTAAGGTCTTCTATTAAAGTATTTGTAATGATTCCTACACGATCTATATCAGCCAATATTTTGTCAATTAATTTAAGGGCTTTTTTGTTCTCTAACGATCTTAATTTTTGCATCATAAAAAAATGAATTCTATATTCTGCCTACTGGCTTAAAAGTTACACTGCAAATTTAAGCCATTATCGATTTAAAAAAAGTCTTTTGAAAAGTTTCTTTTTATTTTTTCATTATCCATTTACAAGATAGATTATTAATAAAGAATATTATGAGTGAATACGCTATAAATGGATAATTTAAGATCACTATAATGATAAAATAACAACAGTTTATTGTCTAATAATTGTTTTCTAGTATAAAAGCGTAAAAAAAAATAAAAACAAGAGCTTTGTAAATCAGTGTATTATGTTTTTTCTATGAAAAAAATGAGTATTTTTTATAAAGTTAATTTTTACAAGTTAATGATTTAAATCGTTGTTTTTTAGTTGTTTAAGTGGTGGTTTTTAGCAAGTTACTAGCACAACCACATAAGGTTTACGGTTTAACCGTATGCAAATATTGATAAACCTCTGTATCTTTGAATCGTATTCCAATTACAATTTTTCCCTTACTTTTTTTGTTTTCCCCAACACTTACCTCCTACGGATACAGGAGGTAAGTTCTTTTTTTTTAAAGAACCTTAAGAATAAAAAAATCCTTATAAATTTTGAACCACAATTATATGACGGTATAAGTTTATAAAATGTTACATTATATAGATAAAAAAGATCACAGTTATTACGAGTCAAGAACAATTGTTGTGTTTTTGTATAAGTGACGAGTGATTAGCGATGAGAGATAAGTGAGATTGAATCTAAAATCTAAAATGTTTTTTTGAGTGAAATTCGTTACTTTGACTCCACGATCGATTAATCTAAAATCAACTATCGTTAATCCTAACTCTGTACTCGACATTCATTATTATATTTTAATTCACCCACAACTTTTGAGACTGATCCGTTATTACTATGATCTCCATAATTATCGTTCAAAAACAATTACTGTGTTTTAACTTCAAAATATTCTAAAAGGTAAAATACTAAATGTAAAGGTTTAAAGGGTTTTAGTTGAGGAGTCTTTAAATGAAAATATAAAATCTTTATATATCATTCAATATAGTATTCTAATTCTCCCACAACTTTTGAGATTGATCCATAAAAAAGTTCAAAAATGTGTAAGATTTGCTAATTTAGCTAATTACATAATAGATATATAGTTACCATGGTAACTATATATAATTGTTACCTACCATTAGATGAAATACGTAATCAAATTAATATTCATACTGATATTGATTTTTAGTTGTTCTAAAGAGAAAAGAACTAAACCTAAAACTGACTTGACAAAAAAAATCGAATACGGAACTATAATTTCTGAATATCTCGAACCTAAAAAATATGAACCTACTCTGATTTTCAATAACCCTTATAATTCAGATAAAAAGTCAGCGATTAAACTTGCCGATAATGAAATCAAATGGTCGGAGAAAGATAACGCACTTGAAATTATAATCAATGGAACTAAAATAAACACATCAAAAAAAGTTACTCTGAATTATAATTGGGGAAAAAGCATTGACAGTGTGAATTTTGCAAATAACGTGAGACAAATCAAACTTTATAAATCTGACTCTCTAATTGGTTTCGTGCTTACAAATGAGCCTTGTACAGGATTGGGTTGTAGCGTGAATTATCAATTAATTTATGACTTAAAAACAAAAAGTGAAAGTTATTTCGGAAGATTTAGAACGGGATTTGAATTTGAATTGTACGATTTCAATCAAGATTCAAGAATTGATTTTTTAAGTAAAACGTTCTATGGCAGAAATAAACAAATGATTGACACTACAGAATTTATAATGTACAGTCAAACTGAAAAAGGAAATTTCCAACAATTTAGAACCGAAGAACAAAATAGATTTGGTTTCAGACATATTTATCCGCAAATTTATCCTAAACGAAATAAAGACTCACTAAGAGAGGAATTTGAGGAGTATTGGATTGAAAAAATAAATAATAACGGTAGGTAACAATGGTAACTGTTGCACAAGTCAATAATTATAAAATATAAAGAAGAAGAAAAGCTCTTTAAAAGGGGTTTTCTTATGAGATAAGGATATTTAATTGATAAAATTAAAGTTCCTTAAAAGAGATATAATACGCTCCTAATTCAACATATAGAGATTTATAACTAGGTGTTTTGATTTTAGCAATACTCTTGCTCAGGTTTTTAGAGATTTTCAAGTATTTTTTGAGATTATACGCAATAGCAGAAAGCATCATCACCTTACTGGCTTGTGGTATACCTATAGTATTGATCTTTCTCAATCCCATAAATTGAGTTAGCGTTCCAAAGACTGGTTCAACTGTACTTTGTCTTTTTTACTTCATATATTTTCCTTTCTTGCTATGTACTCTAGTTTTATTTCGTTCGTATTGTTCACGATAATAGGTTACAGAAAACTTCTTTTCTTTGGCATTAGCTGTGATTGTTCTTTGCTGTTGAGTAGCTTTATTTTCTTTAGTTTTTCTAAAAACCTCTTTATCTCTATTACTAATATGTCTGATCTTGGCTAAATGTACATCTAATTCATTAGCAGGAACTTTTAATTCTAAAGAATCCATACTAGCATTAGCTTTTATGGGAGCTGAGTCTATGGCTTAAGTATGTCTGCTGACCATACCCTTGTCCACACACAAGGTACGTATATGAGTAAAGACTTGCTCAAAAACTGCTTCAGGAAAAAGCTGTCGAGTACGACTGATAGTAGAATGCCAAGGAAGCTGTTCAT
This sequence comes from Aquimarina rhabdastrellae, assembly GCA_947387485.1. Lineage (GTDB taxonomy): Bacteria > Bacteroidota > Bacteroidia > Flavobacteriales > Flavobacteriaceae > Aquimarina. Next base: position 485 of record CANDNT010000010.1, on the reverse strand, counting down.
CTAGATCATAATCTAAAAAGTAAAGAATATCCAATCGCATGCTACAATGCTCGATAAGCTTGCGATCACTAATGATATCTTCTAGGTAACCTACTAAACACAATTTGAAAAATACTAAAGGATCAATACTTTTTTGACCACTATTACCATAAAACTTTTTAGTACTGTCATATAAAAAATCTAAGTGGATAACTTCCTTTAATCGACGATAGAAATTTGTTTTGGCTATACGATCACTCAATTGAAAATGAGTGAATAGTTTTTCTTGATAAATCTTCTTGCCTTGCATATATCAATTTACGAAATAATACTATTTTTATCTAATACTTGTGTAACAGGCACACGGTGTATAGTGCATACCCTTCGGGATACGCACCATACACAGAACGTTGGTGTGCCACGAGGCTATAGGAATCCAATGGGTGAAAATCCCATCAGAGTAATTGGCTGTTCACTCTGAAGAAAAACATACAGTTGTTCCTGTG
>CANDNT010000009.1 GCA_947387485.1 Aquimarina rhabdastrellae | reverse complement strand
GGTGATAATTTACCTGATTATACTTCTTTAATCACTGCTACGGATAATTGTGATAATACTCTTACTATTACTCAAAATCCTAGCACTGGTTCTCCTTTCATAAATGGGATGACTGTTACTTTTACTGCTATTGATGATGCAGGGAACGATTCACAATGTAGTATTATCATTACTGCTAATGCTGATACCGAAGATCCTGTTATCTCATGTCAAGCTAATCAAACACTAGATTGTAATGAAACTGTTATACCCGATTATACTACACTAGTTACTGCTACTGATAATATTGATCCAGATGTCACTATTTCTCAAAATCCTAATGCTGGTTCGCCTTTTACAGATGGGATGACTGTTACTTTTATTGCTACTGACGATGCAGGGAACAGTTCACAATGTAGTATCATTATTACTGCTAATGCTGATACCGAAGATCCTGTTATCTCTTGTATTGGAAATCAAAATCTTAATATCGGTGATAATTTACCCGATTATACTTCTTTAATAACTGCTACGGATAATTGTGATAATACTCTTACTATTACTCAAAATCCTAGCGCAGGTTCACCTTTTACCGATGGAATGACTGTTACTTTTACAGCTAATGATAATACAGGGAACACTTCGCAATGTAGCATTATCATTACTGCTAATGCTGATACAGAAGATCCTGTTATCTCTTGTCTAGCTAATCAAACACTAGATTGTAATGTAACTGTTATACCTGATTATACTACGCTAGTTAATGCTACTGATAATATTGATACAGATGTCACTATTTCTCAAAATCCTAATGCTGGTTCGCCTTTTATAGATGGGATGACCGTTACTTTTACAGCAACTGATGATGCAGGAAACAGTTCGCAATGTAGTATCACTATTAACGAAGAACAACCTTTTATAGCTGTCGAAAATGATATTGAAATTAATCTAGGAGAAGAGATAGCTATCGATGTTGTTACTAATGCTACTGGTGTTATTTCATGGTCACCAACTACAGGACTTGATAATCCTAATAGTCTTTCTCCTTTAGCTAGTCCTGAGGAAACAACAACATATACTGTAACCTTAACAACTCTTAATGGATGTATAGCTCAAGATGAAATTACTATAAGCGTTATTCCTCCTCAAGAAGAAGAATCTCTTTATGGTTTTTCTCCTGACAATGATGGAATCAATGACTTTTGGGAAATAAAAGGTATAGAAAACTATACAGATAATGAAGTTTATATTTACAATCGATGGGGTGATTTGGTCTTTCAAATAAGAGGCTATAATAATACCACTAATGTTTTTAGAGGAGAAGCAAATCGATTAACCTCTGCTGGAGCAAATAGTCTTCCTGAAGGAACTTATTTCTTTGATATCAAAATTAACTCTGCTCATAATTTACCAAAACTTCAAGGTTTTCTTGTATTAAAAAGATAATATCGTATGTATAATATTAGATTGATATTCCTATTGCTTATTGTATTAATTCAAGGAAATAGTTTTTCTCTTTTGGGTCAACAAACACCTATTTTTGCTAATTATAACTATAATCCTATCATTTTAAATCCTGCTCATGCTGGATATTATGAAACTACAGATATTTCTGTTTTTACCAGAGGATATTTTAATACTACAGATGGTAGTCCACGTGATTTAGGTGCTTCTTTTAATACCTCTTTTAGAAATGAGCATCAAGGTTTTGGAGGTAGTGTTATTAGTGATGAAATAGGAGTTACCAAAACTACTCATATTTCTTTGGCGTATGCCTATAAAATCCATTTTGACAAAAATTTTAATCGTCCAATTTGGTGGGCGTATAATCCTCATATTTTATCTTTTGGTATCACCGGAGGGCTTTTATCATACAATGAAAACTTACTTGATCTAGGCATCACAAACGATCCTAATTTTGATCACAACATTAATAGTTCTATTCCTACACTAGGTATCGGGATCTTGTATAATAGAGAGGAAGCTTATATAGGTTTTTCTGTCCCCAATCTTCTAGGTACCAGCTTAGCTTCTGATCAAGATATTGATCTTCAAAATGTGTATTATAGTTATGCTGGTTTACGCCTTTTTACAAGTCGCTATCAAAAGTTATTATGGAATCCAAGTGTGCTTTTTAAATACACACAAGGCGCGCCAGCTCAAATAGATTTTAACTCAACATTTAATTATAAGAATAGTATTGAATTAGGTTTTGGTTATCGTACTAATACTTCTATTAATTATATTCTAGGATTTAAACTTTCTAATCATTTTAGATTTTTATATCAATTTAATCAAGGAGTTCGATCTTCTCCTATCAAAAGCTCACATGGTATTGTATTAAGTTACCGTTTTGGTAATGGATTTGGTAATTAGTATTTAAAATAAAGGGCGGTAATACCGCCCTTTATTTTCTATTTCAATTCAAATACGATATGTATTTGAGAACTCACCTTTAACTCTCCAGGAGCAATAGTTGGTCCGCTTGAGTCCATTTCTGCAGACATAGCTCTCATCTTTAATCCCATAGGTGCAGGATTAGAAACATTACGTTGTTCGCTAATTTGAACTGCCTTACCTATTGTTTGACCTAAAACACTAGTATACTCCAAAGCCTTTTCTTTTGCATTAGCTACAGCTTTCTTTCTAGCTTCAGCTTCTAAGCTTTCGATTTTAGATGAAGTAAATTGAATACCATCTATTCTATTGATTCCAGATGCTAATAATCCACTCATTATTTTATCATAATCTTCTAGTTTACGAATTTTGATTCGCATCGTTTGATTAGCTGTATAACTATATTTTTTGGTGTTATAATTATAGTTCTTATTTAAATTGATGTATTCTGTACGCACATCTTTTTCTTTAACCCCTGCTTTTTTACAATATTGAATTACAGCAGCAACGGCCTTATCATTTTTTGTTTTAACATCTAGTGCTTCATTACCTTGATGCTCTACTCGTACGGTTACTATTGCGCCATCAGGAATTACATGAACAATTCCTTCTCCTGCTACAGATACCGTATTTTTATGCGATTCTTGTGCTTGTATTCCCATAGTTATCAATGTAAGTGCGATTAAAAATATTTTTTTCATAGTTTGTATTTAAATGGTTATAATTTCAATATTTTCATAAATCAATCTCAGAAGTGATTTATATTAATTCCTTATAATCAATAGCTATGCCATTATAATTTTCCTTGTCGTTGCATGATAAACAAAATGACTATGGGAATGGCTAATAATCCAACAAAAATCAGGTTTTGCTGAAATATCCATGGCGCTATAATTAAGGTTATTAAATACCCTCCCACTGCACCTCCAAAATGTGCATCATGACCAATATTCCCTTGTCTATTTTTCATACCATAAATAGAATACAATAAATACCCTATACCAAAAACAAAAGCAGGAATAGGTATTGGTATAAATAATAGTCCCATACTGCTTGTAGGTTGAAATAAAATTGCTGCATATACTATTCCCGAAACTGCTCCACTTGCTCCTACTGCACTATAGTGATATTCATCTTTATGAAAATAAAGTGAACATAAACTTCCTATGACTAAACTTCCAAAATAAATGATTAAGAAATTAATGCTTCCTACATAAACTATTACTACAGGTGCAAAAAAATATAAAGTTAGCATATTAAAAAAAAGATGCATTTCGTCTGCATGCAAGAATCCTGAACTTATTGTACGGATTTGTTCTCCTCTTCTTATTCCTCCTATATTAAATTTATACTGTTCAAAAAATGAGAAGTCTTTAAAACCTTTAAACGAAATAATTACATTGGCTGCGATAAGAATAATCATTACCAGATCTAAATTCATCATATATGTCCTTTATTTTAATAGTTCAAATATACCTATAAATCTAATTTTAACAGTATAGTATATTCATATTCGAATTCCTTTTTAATTCTTCGTCTATATAATTCACTTTAAATTGTCTATTTTCGCTAATTCAAATAAAGTTGGAATGCAATTATTTATTTATTGTTTAGCTTATCCATTTTTATGGATTATTTCTAGGTTACCATGGCGTTTGTTTTATGCTTTTTCTACTAGCATTTACATTCTAGTCTATTATGTAATAGGTTATCGTCGTAAAACTGTTACAGAAAATCTCAAGTTAGTTTTTCCAGAGAAATCTGATCAGGAGATTAAGATTATTCGTAAAACTTTTTACAAACATATGTGTGACATGTTTTTGGAAATGATCAAATCCATGTCAATAACAAATGACGAATTATTAAAACGCTTTCATATTACTAATATTGAAGTTTTAAAAGAATTAGAAGCAAAACAAAAAAGTATTGTTTTACTAGTAGGTCATTACGCAAGTTATGAATGGGCAATTGTTGCTCAATTACTTATTAAATATCCTTCGATTGGGGTTTATAAACAAATTAAAAATCCTTATTTCGATCGCTTAGTTAGACGTATTCGCGCAAAATACAATACACAATTAGTCACCAGCTATAATGCCATGAAAAAAATTACTAAAAATGAAAATGATGGAAATTTAGCTATTTATGGTATGGTTTCTGACCAATCTCCTCGTATTCATAAAGCTTTTTATTGGACTGATTTTATGGGTATCAAAGTTCCTGCATTTTTAGGAGGCGAAGTTTTGGCTAAACGTTTTGATCTTGCTGTTGTTTATCTCAATGTAGAAAAAAAGAAAAGAGGTCATTATGAAGCTTCCTTTATTCCTATTACAGAAAGTGCTGGAGATTGTGAAGATTATTTTATTGTAAAAAAATATTTGAGTTTACTCGAAAATCAAATTCGTAAAGCTCCTGCTTATTATTTATGGACTCATAAAAGATGGAAACATCGCAATGCTACTCCTCCTAAAGGAGCTACTATTGATTAATAGTTCTTTTTGCTTTTTTATAGAAATAATAAGTAAGTTTTTATAATTTTATTTGTTTAACTAAGCTTACACTCTATTATAATTTATAAAGTTTAAATTCACTTCTATATATTTTATATAACAATAGAGGTTACCGAAATGGTAACCTCTATTTACTTTCTAAAAAAACAAATCAACAATTATTATTCAATGATTAATTTATGTTGTAATACTTGTTCTCCAGCTGTTAACTGATAAATATAAATTCCATTGGCTAATACTTTTCCTTCTATTTCTCCATTCCAATCAATGGTATGAATAGTATTTCCTGATACTTTTTCATTAACAAAAGTGTATACTTTTTGTCCTAACAAATTGTATAAACTAATATCTACATGTTGTGCTTCTGGTACACTATATGTTATTCTTGTAGTATCAGTCATTGGATTTGGTATATTTTGTGTTAAACTAAATCCTATTTTATCATTAATTATAACTTGTTCCACAGTGTTATTTTTAGCTGTATAATTAAGCTCATATGGAGTTTTCAATCCTCCTAATAACACATTACTATCAAAAGTCTCTACATTATCTAATGTGATTATTTTCTCTCCATCATATAATTTAAAAATCACTTCTGCATTTTCATCTGCTCCAATCCCTATAAAGTAATGATATTGATTATTTACTAGTTGTGGCTTCGCTATCCCTCGAACCTCATCTCCTATAAATGCAGCTATTATATAATCTTTTGTAACATCTAATTGAGTTGTCTTTAATACAGCGGTCATATACATAAATTCTGCATAATTTCCTGTATCCATACGCCAATCTAATCTTGATGCTTTTTCTAGATAAGAAACTTCATTTGTAGTTACATCAAAGGCTGCTCCAGAGGTATTAGCACGACTAGCAATTCCACTATAGTTCAATGTTCCTGCTACATTAAGTGTAGTAATGTACCCTAATCCTGGTGTTAAATGGGTTAAAGTTCCTACCCATCCATTAACATCATCATACTCTGCACTCAATCCTCTCCTTTCTATAAAATCTCCTGCTCTTGCTATCGTTGATGTCAATGATCTCAAAGCTAATGATGTCGTTTGTAGTTGATCTGGTAAAAACGCAATTCCTGTTCTTACATTTCCTCCTGCAATAGCAATGTTAGTATCTACTGGAACTGGAATTCCTGACACCTCTAATGTTATTGATGTACTCTCTATTCTTCTTAATAGATATCCTTTACGTATATCTATAGTTGTCATTGCTGGATCTATTCCTATTAAAACTCCATTAGCATCTACTGTTGCTATAATTGTACTTGGACTCGCTGCATCTGCTAATTGATCTCCATTTGATAATCCCCTAATCGAACTTAAAGAAAGTGTATTTGCTACCGTATTATCTATCAAGTTAAAACTCACTTCGTAAAAACGTCCAGTAACTGGAATTCTTCTTGTAAGATTCTCTCCTACAGTAAAAGTTACAGGTATAGCAATAGTACCTTGTATAGATCCGAATGCAAAATTATAGTGCTCTATAATACTTCCATACTCAGTACACTCTGAAGCATCCCATACTCTAAAACTTAAAGTTCCTGTCTCTGTATCATCACCAAATACTCCAAATCGTACCATGCCATCTACTCCAACTTGTCCTGATCCTCTAAACTCATCATTTAAGTATACGGCTACAATATCATTAGTATCTATAGATTGTGCGTCATTGATCATTAATCTCCCCACAAAATTCATTGTTCCTAAAAAGTCTCCTGAACTAAAGCCTGCTGTATAATTAGGAACTTCACAATTGGTTGTAATTTCTAATGTAAAAGTCTCTACGCCTAAGGATTGTCCTGAATTTGCATTTTCTACTACTATTGCAACATTTGCCGTATGTACACCTGGATTTAAGTATGGTGCGACTACAAATTCTAAATCTCTTTCGGTTTCTAAGGCTTCTATTCTTCTATTTGCACCTTCTGCTATAGGAGTTATGGTACTACCATTACGTTCTTGTACTGATAACCATACTGGTAACTGTTCAAAACGATACGTAACTGGTACTCCTCCTGCTTCATTAATCAAGTCAATATCATCAATAATCAACTCTTGTCCTTGAACCTGGGATCGGTTAATATTATTTTGACTCCAAGCAATAGTATTTTGATTCACTATAAAACTCCATGAATATCCATCTATCATATTTTCTGCTTGATCTCTTAAACGGTTTTCATGAATCATTGCTGTCAATCGAGCTCCTTCTAAATCTGCTACAGTAAATAATGGATTGATATTAATTGTTGTTCCTCCATCGGATACTGTAGTGGTAAATTGTAGATCTGTTACTCTACGAGTTACATCTAATGGTGCTGCTTCTGCTTCTCCATTTACAAAAGCTAAACCAGTAGCTGTGGTTCCTATTGCATTTCCTGTAAAATCTCGAATAGCTTCATCTTGTGCTCCATTTACTCCTGCTAAAGCGATATCATCTAATATAAAATAAGCTATCAACCCTGACTCATTTCCTAACAATTGACGATTCAATTGGGTGTTGATCTCTAATGGTGATTTGGCTACATTCCATATTCTGATATCATCTAATCTTCCTATATAAGATTCGCCATTTACATCTGGAGAAATTTCGATAGCTTCATTATTACTTACAACTCCATTATATGGCGCAGAAGCTACAGATTCTCCATTAAAATAGATTTCTACAGTACTTCTTCCATCATATACTGCTGCTATATGTGTCCATTCAAATGGTAATACCGCTCGATTTGTAGTTAAAACATCATTTACACGTATAGTTCCGTTAGGTAATAATGCTAATCCATAATTACTTCCTTTTCTTAACATCGGGACAGTCTCCATAGTAGGGTATCTTGATGGGTTCACCCACATTTCTACAGTAAATGCTCCTTCAATATTAAAAACAGGTTGATGCGGTACACTAATCTCATCTGCATTTTGAGCGAGCTCTGCAGATACTAAATCTCTTGGTAAACCACCTATTACTCCACGCAATCCTATAGAATTTAGGTTTACTGTAGCTGTATTAATAGGTCCATTAAAAGTAATAGAAATTGCACCTTCTGTTAATACTCCATTATTTACAGGATTAGTACTTATTCGTTCTGCTGCTGTACGATTAATAACTCCTTCTACAAAAGCTGTAGGGTTATTACGACTATTAGGATTTAAACTATCTGGATCACAAATAGGTGTAATTCGCATACTATAAGTTCCATTAGCTAGTCCCGATACATCTGCATCGTATACAACAAAACCTGTTTGATCATCTAAATTTGCTCTTAAAGTTGCTGCATCTAAAGTAACTAATTCTACAGGGGTATTATTTCCTTCATTAGCATATTCTAATCGTACTTGGAACGTACTTGTTTCTGCTTCTTCTGCTGCTGGTGCAACTCCTAAAAAGTCATTAAGTCCTGGTATAGCAAATCTAAATTGTAATTCATTATCACTTGCATTATTCACTACCCAATCTACAAGAGGTGCTGCTTGCTCAATTTCTTCTACACATGCTCCACTGAAATGTGCAGAAACAAAGACTTCTTGAAAGGGTACTACACCTACTTCTGCATATTCGTCGACTCTATATCTACGGTAAACGTCTCCATCTTGTTCACATGCTGCAAAGAATCGAATTCCAATATCTTCATACGAAATATTTTCTGGAGCATCTAACCCTCTTGTAATACGTAATTGACCTACGATTTCTTCTACAACTCCTGTCGGAGAATTTCCATCTAACCCAAACGTGATAGGTGAGGTTGTTGCTGGTTCAAAAATTGGAGATTCATTAAAGAACACTTGCGCTCCTTGATTATTACTTGCTCCATTTAATCCTACTATATATGTTTTACGTGTATTATCTTGAGCACGTTGCGTATTACGTAAAATCACATTATATAAAATAGAATCATCTCCTGGAGTACTAAATCCTACAGTTCTATCTAGGACAATTTCTACTCCTTGTCTAGGAACTGTTCCAGATTCATATGGACACATACTTCGTCCTGCTCTAGTTAAAAACATCGGAGTATCATATTCTGGATCCCTACGAATACTTACATTAAATTGATCTCCAGCATCATCATCTGTAAAAGTAAAGCTATCTACTCTGCTACTTCCATTTGAATTATTTGAAGCATTACTTCTTACTCCCGAAATAGAAGTTTCATTACTTAATGATATTCTTACACCTAAAGCATTAAAACTAGTACCTATATTAATCCCTGTAACAACTCCTCCTCCATTTACTGATCCATCATCATTAGTAACAGCTCTAGATAAAGCATAAGAGACATTTACTCCTGATGAGAATGATAATTCTTGATCTAACGCACTAACACTACCAACTCCTCCTAGAGTTTCTAAACTTTCTGTCGTATTTGCAAAAGTCTCGCCATTAGCTAAGAAGTTAACTTCTTTTAGTTTTTCTCTATTCTTCTGAATAATAGCAGTCCATGTATCAATCTGATGTGCTAAATCCCGAATCGTTTCATCTTCGTCTTTTAAATTTTGAGTCAAAATACGATCTAATGTAGCACTTAAATCATTACTATTACGTAAATCCAATTCTGATTGATTTGGTGAATTTACACCATCTATTTCTCCTATTAATAATTGTTGTAAACTAGGAATCGTAACATCTAATAATTGTTGTTGTGTAAATGCAAAAGGAGTACTCTCACTAATGACCATCGTTAATTGATTAGGATTAACTACAGCTGTACAAGTCGCTTCATTCACTGTTAACGCTCTTGACATACTAAATCCTAATACATCCGAAGTTCCTATATATACATCTGCATCTTGACCAACATACGTATCAAAAGTCGGAGTAGATACATTTTGTGTCAAACTTACACTCGTTCCATTACCTCCCGTATTGCGATAACTAAAATTTGCAGTAGTCGTTGTTCCTACATTTAACTCATTTGAACTTACTGTAGTATTTACTCCTTGAACAGTTCCTACACCCAAAGGTGCTGTAACAGCAGCTGTTGTCATTTCTACATCAAATTCTACTCCTACTCCAGCTGTAAATGCGGTCATGATATCTGTTCCTTCTTCAAAAGAATACGAATTAGAATAAGTTGCTCCTTGCTCTAATGTTGCACTACTTCCATCTCCTGGTGGATCATGCAATACATATCCTACTTGTGGGTTTGTCAATGTAAAATCAGTTGCGGCTGGTTCTGCTCCTGTTACATATACAGATTCATTTGCATTAATAGATTCTACATTAGCACCTTCTCCACGTTGTACCGCTATATTTAATCCTCTAGTATTATTTCCTAAAAAATTAGGTGTACTTACTTGAAATACAAAATTAGCTCTTCCTACTTCATTAGTAGTCATTTCTAAATTCCTACCTCCTGCTCCTAGGATTACATCTCCGCTTAAACTCACCTTAACATCTTCTATAACACATTGTGTTTCTTCATTACCTGCTACTCCATACTGTTCAAATACACGTACAGATGCCAAAACTTCTTGACCAGCTTCTAACGCATAAAATCTATTACATAAAGGATCTATTCTTGCTACAGCTAAATCTTCAGTAGCTATACCTTCTGCCGTAAGTAATGTTTGATTAGTGATATCATAACGATAAAATTCTGTAATCTGTTCTATAGGGTTTCTAAAACGAATATCTCTAATAACATTTCCTTGTTGTAGATTTACACTAAATGTTGGTAGTGTAAATCCGGTCATTGTATTTGTTACAGACACTTCATAATTACCAGGTAATAAATCTTTCACCACAAAAACATTCTGCTCTGCATTAAAATTACTAGCCTCTATCGTTTTTATGAATTGTGGCTCTCTAATATCACTTCTCGTTATTGTTCCCGTCCACACTCCTACATTATTGTCACATGGCACTACTATATTTCCTATAAAATTATATCGCGTACGGTTCTCAAAATTTAAACTTGATATAGGATCTACGACATTTAAAACATATTCTCTCATGCCTTCTGCTGGATTAAACTCGGCATTGGTAGGTACATAATCAAATGCAATCTCTCTTATGTATCCAGAGCCTCCTCTTACTATATCGGCTTCATTTTCTAAGTTTAAATAATTGTTCTCATTCGTTGCTCCTACTATAGTATTTAACGCTCTAAAACTTTCTGCCTCTTGCTCAAACGTATAGGATAATTGTAAATGATCTTCATCAAGTGTTATAACTTCTCCTTCTCTAATGGCGATTAATTGACTCTCACTATATGCTGCATCTCTATATTCTACTATATCTATATTTGCTCTAGAAAATGCTTCTTGAGTCATATCTCTATTTTGAGCACCCAAATACAAGTTAGTATTAAAGTTCTTAGTTCCACTTGGTACATTTGCTACTATCGAAGGCATCGCATCTAACTGTATTCTTACTTGATTAGTTTCTCCATTATAACTAATGGCAAAGAAATTATAATCTGATCGACTTTCAATTTCACGTTGTGTAATTTCTTGTTCTCCTATAAATACGTGAATACGATTATTCGCCTGTAAATTCACTAGCAAATCTCCCCAGTGTAATAAGGTTTGTACTTCTGGAATTATAATATTAGGATCTGCTACATCGTCTGGGCTGTAAAAGAATGACCAGGTAAATTGTTCTGCTGCATTAGCTGAAACCATCTCTGAGCTAACCGCATAACTCGTATTTCCATTAAAATCTAAACTAGACTCGTCAATAACTACTGCTTGATTCGAATTTGCTGCTTCATCTTGAATTAATTGTGGATGAATCGAAAACGTATGTCTTCCTAATGGAGCTGAAAAACTATAGGTTCCATTCATATTAGTTCCTCTTACAGTACCATCTTCATTTCTAATAATCTGTCCATCTAATACAATAGGAGTATTTGTTACTACAGGAAATAAATCAAATCCTCCAACTGCACTCACATTAGGAACTCTATATACTACTTCTCCTGTTACCGTAAATGTAGACGTATCTATAAATTGTTCTAAATTACGTTGTGCATCTGTAAATATCAATGCCAAAGGCACTTGTTGAGAACGATCTACTGGACTAAACGTATGATTAGGTAATACTGGTGTAAATGTATACCTCAAAGAAGTATTACCTCCAGTAATTCCTGGTAATGTTCTAAAACTATACATCCCATTTTGATCTGTAAAACTTGCATAGTTAATGGCGGGTCTATCATTTGCAAAGGTTAAAGGTACTTCTTCTACACGCTCTTCTCCACCTACCATTACTATTCTAAAACTTCTTCCTGTAAGTATTCCTCTAGTATGTATCGCTTGATTATATATCTCACTCTCTCCATTAATATCAAAACGGTAATATGCTATCAAGTCTTCTTCATTATCTCCTAAAATAACTTCTCTATAATTAAAAATATCTGTAGCTTCTCGAATCCCACTCCAGATTCTTAACTCATCAATATGGTATGGATTATTAATTTGATGATTAAACGAAAACTGACTTGTTCTATTTAAGTTAATGGCGAACGGATTAACTGTAGTAGCATTCGGAGTGATTTCTGTATTTGCTCCTATAGGTTGTACTCCTCCATCTATATATAAAGCTCCTCCTGTAGGACTAACTGTAAATGCATAATGATGCCAATTCGTATCATTAGGTTTATCTGCAGATACATATACGTTTGATCCCAAATACATTTCAGCTTTAGTATCTGTCATTCGAATCTCTCCTGCATCTAATTTAAATACGGTATTACTTGCAGTATTTGTTGATGGGGTTTTATACCAAAATTCTATAGTAGCAAAACCTCTTGATTCTCTAAAAGGTTCTATATTATTTACGACTACTGGTACAGCTCCATTTGTAAATAATAAGGATTGATCTGTACGAGCTACAGCATTACCATCATTAGTTAATACAGCTTCTATTTTTACATTAGGTACAGCTGTTTGTGTATTTGTAATCACACTACCATCTATCTCTCCATTATGAAATACAAATCCAGTATCACTACCTGAGCTTGTCATTGCCCCTCCATTAAATGCTTCTACAGTATATTCATACAGTTCTCCTGGTATAATTGAAGTATCATAATATGTAATAAAGCTTGATACCATGCGATTAGCCACATCATCAACTGTTTCTATTACGCTACTCGTTGCTCCTCCATTAACTGCTCTTCTTCTAATGGTATAAGAATCTACATTGGCAATATGCGGCCATCTTAGCAAAATTCCTCTAGTATCATTTTCAACATCATCATCTATTCCTCCTCCATCTGCTGCTCTTAATAAAATACGATCCAAACTAAAAATTGGATGATCTGCATCTGTACGTATTTCTGCAAATCTTCTAATTTCTCTATAATCACTTGTGATACGAGATTGTTGCACAAATCCATTATCTATTGTAGCCGCTATATTATCCCAAACGGTACTAGCTAATCTAGGTAGATTTGCAAATGTTGCTTCTGTAAATTCAGAATTGGTATAACCTATCACTAAACCTAAGCCTCTAAACTCTGCTATCGATGATTCATTCTCATTAAATAATGATCGAAATCGTGTATTTTCTATTTGCGCTCGAGTTCGTACACGACTCCATACACGGTATTCTGCTAGCATCAAATCATTATTTGCAGCAATACTCATATACAAATGCTCTGGACGCATAGTTACATTTTGTATTACTTGTAGCTCTACACCATCTAAATATATTCTTAATTGGTTTTGAGCATCTAATGTTATTGCAAAATGATTCCATTGATTATTTAATAAACGTTGCGATGGTGTTAACGTTATATTAGTAACCGCATTTCCTAGAGTTAATGTCAATTCATCTCTTGATCCTAAAAAACTAAAGGCATCTGATCCTGTCAATAAATTAGTAATGCTCCACGGAGAAAATGCATTATTAGGATTAGTATCAGAGGGGCCAGCCATGATCCAAAACTCTATAGTAGCTTCTCCTTTTTGTCCTCTCTCAATAGCATCTGTAGTAAACCTTGTTTGTGTATCAAAATGGGTTTGATAATTACTATTTCCAAAAATATGTAATACTGCTGGTCTATGATCTTGTGCTTCTACTATCAACGTATATGCTATCATCCAAAATAACAATATACTTCTTATGATATAATTCTTTTTCATATATTCTTATTTTTAAAACACATTAGTTATTTTTTGCATTGTAAATACAAAAGGATCTATTATTTCAATTATACCCCCTGTGGTATTCACAGATGGTAAAACACTATTTATAAATACATTATCATTATCTGAAGCTATTAAAACAGCTGAGTTATTTACAGTTTGAGGTGTAACTATATTTATATTATCTAAGGACTCTCCATTAAAATTTTCTTTACTGTGGAAAGATATGCTCCATCGAAATGTATCTAAACTTTGATTATTTATCTTTTCAAAAATAACATTAGATCCATTTCTCTTTAAAAAATACTCTGGAGCTTTAGCCGAAGCTATTAAAACTTCTCCTTTTTGGTTTGGAACAGGTTGTAGTATAAATGCTTGTAAATAACCATCTTTGCTATTAAACACTTGGTTTTTAAGCGGTATAGCTTCTACTGAATTATCATTTAAATTATGATGTAATACCAAACGTGTGCTATTTTGAGTTGCTTGACTCACAAACCGAAATAGTTGCGTATCTTGTGCATGGATACTTCCTATTCCCATCAAGAATAAAAAGATTCCTGTATATATATGTTTTTTCATATGTTATCCGTTATTGTTCCTTTATTTAGTACATAAATATCCTTGCTCACTATTTATCTTTGATAAACAATGTGCCTATTTATTATATCTGTAAAAGGATTGGAAGTAATTGTTATATATTATTTTTAACTAGTATTTATACGTATGTTTTACTTTTAATCTAGTTATCTATATTTTTTAAAATTGCTATATAACTTTTACCTTAGTCTTGAATTCTTATTTATTAATCGCTGCTTCAAGAGTTGCTATCTTTTTTAATAACAATGCAATTTTTTGCTCTTGAGATTGCAATTGCTCCTCTTGATTGATTGTATGTAATGTTAGTTCTTCAACTTTTTCTACTAACACTGTATTGATTTGAGATACATTCATCCCATTTGCTACTACTTCTGCTTCTGTAGGCATATTAGGTAAATGTTTATTTTCTTTAATATATGCCGCAACTTCTTTTAAAGACATTAAATTATAGTCCTTTGCAAATACATAATCTGGAAATGTAGTTACATTTAATCGTACCTCATCTGTTATAATAATACCGTCTTGTATTCTTGTTTTTTCTTTACCAGTACTATCAAAGAAAGAAACTTTGTCTAAATTCCCATTACGGTCTGCCTCTGGTCTAAATTCAATTGCTTCTGTAGATCTAATTTTACCTCCTTGTCCATCTCTTTTTATCAGTGTAATATCTCCATCTTTAATTCGTGCCATCTCTATATTTGATGAATTTCTAAATTCTATAGCGTCACTTCCATTATTAACTAAACCTGGTCTAAAAACTAAATTACCATTACTTATTAACCTTCCATTGTCTATTCTTACATCTCCATTATTAACATGTAATTTTTCGCTTGGATTAGCTGTTCCTATTCCTATTCTATCATTTCCATTAGTATTAAGTACTATATTTCTTCTAAAAGCAACTCTATTATCTGATAAGTCCATTATATCTGTACTACCTACTCGTATAGGTAAGGTATTGTTTCTTGCTTTTAACCTTGTCATACTCACTCCATTCTCATCAATCTCTGCTATAGTAATAAACCCACCAGAAGAAATCCCTGATTGAAATCTGATATTTTCACTACTAGAACTTCCATCTATATCAGATCTAATGTCTATACCTCTAATAGATTTTATGCTAAAATGTTTTCCTACAGGACTAAGAACATTTGCTCCTTGAGAGGACGATCTTCCGTTTAAAATCAAACTATTATGATTTAATTCTGCTATATAATTAGTTCCACTTGGACTTCCTGTAAAAAACCTAAAATACTCATTATTCCTAGAACTATCATCATTAGCCCTAAAGGCAATTCCTGCTTGTCTATTTATTCCTTCATATAGTTGAGCATTAGCTATTGATCCAATACCTAATGTTAATGCCATAAACGTTATAGCTTTCATTGTTTTCTTTTTCATGATCTAAATTTTCTTTTGTATTTAATTCTTTTTGCGAAAAAAGCTACCGGTACTTTATTTTCATCATCAAAGATCTCCAAAAACCATTTCTTAAATGTTGACATGAATCACACTCATTCAAAAATCACGATGTGACCTCGATCAATTTTTTTTCATAAATCATTAAAAAATCACTATCACTCATCACATTTATTTATATGCATTTCTTAAATATGTTATTTTTTATTTAACTTTTCTATAGCTTTTTATTAACATTTTTTAACACAATTAACATACTGTAGCAATTTCTATCTAATTTTTTTCTTACAAATATTTTATGCATCTTAGCAGAATCTTTTCTTATCATAATTTTCTACGTTATTTTATTCAACGTTATTTTTATTCTTTTAATCGAATACATCATTCTATTAATTAATAATAATTAACTACATGGATCATAAAATATATCAAGGATTATTATCCCTATTGTCTAGTCATGGACATATAAAAAGTTATTATCCAAATGATATAATAGTCTCTAAAGGTGATATTACAGATCAAACTGCATTTTTATTAGATGGTTTGGTTAAAGTTACTATGGGGAAAGAACAAAATGCTTTACTGCTGTATCATATCACTGATTTTGATTTAGGAGTTATCAGTTTTATGAATATTTATGAAGATACACCTATTCAAACTACAGTTATAGCTATTAAGCAGACAAAGCTATTATGGGTTTCTAATCAAATTTTACTTGATTTATCAACAAATAATCAAGAATTAAAACATATATTAATTACTAGTTATCATAATAATAATCAACATCTTTTACATAAAATAAATGAAATACTAACCCTGTCTGTAGAAGATCGCCTTTTTGAGTATTTAATAACTAAAAGTTCTTTGTTTAATACCAAAAAATTAGAACTTACACGCTTTGAAATAGCTTCTGATCTTAATATATCCAAAGAAGCTGTTTCTAGAGCTTTAAAACAACTAGATGATCAAAATCGTATCTCTAGAAACTCAAGAATTATCATAATAGAAAGCTTTTAATCACTTTATTTTAGTTTTCATTCATATGGATTTATCACTAAAACATCACTTAGTCAATTTTGACTTGCCTGAAAAGTTAATTGACTTAATTAACAGCCATTGTATTGTAAAAAAATATCATCAAAAAGATTATTTTTTTCACGAAGGTCATTCAAATAATTATACTACATTATTAATCAAAGGATCTTTAGAACTTTATTTAGAACATATTGACAAAAAGATATTATTATATCCTCTTACTTCCAAACAAATTTGTTTAATTAGCCTTACTAATTTGTTTGGCGGTTATCCTGTCAACTTTTCATCTATAGCTCTTGAAGATTGTATCTTACTTTCTATTCCGCTAGATAAAGTTATAGATTGGTCTTCAGAATTTCCTATATTAAGAGAGCTTATCATAAAATCGCATCAACATCACTACAGCTCTATCTTGAGAGTAATTCAATCATTGATAGAAGAACCTTTGGAAAATCGTTTGTTAAGTTACCTTAAATTAAAAACTGTTTATCATAACTCTAATGAGTTATCTATCCCACATCAACAAATAGCTAACGATTTAAACTGTTCTAGAGAAGCTGTATCCAGAACCTTAAAAAAATTAGAGAAAAACAATATTTTAAAAAGAAATATCAGGTCTATTACTTTAAATGATGAGCAAACATGAGAAATCATATCCTCTAATAAAAACTAAAAGGAGCTATTTAAATAGCTCCTTTTAGTTTTAAATTAATAGATTAATCCTCTTAAGAATTAATTATTCTTATTTATATACCTGCAATTTCTTTAAGTACATTTATAGTTTCATCTGCTAATGCATCTGCTTTTTCTTGACTTAAAGCTTCAGTATAAATTCTAATAATAGGTTCTGTATTACTTTTACGCAAATGTACCCAACTCTCTGCAAAATCAACTTTAACTCCGTCAACTGTGCTTACTTCTTCTGTTTCATGTTTTTTATGAAAACTCGCCAAAATAGCATCTACATCAAGCTGTGGCGTTAATTGTATTTTATTCTTGCTCATAAAATATGATGGATATGTAGCTCTCAAAGTGCTAACACTCATATTTTGCTCAGCCAGATGTGTCAAGAATAATGCAATACCTACAAGCGAATCTCTACCGTAATGTGATTCTGGATAAATAATACCTCCATT
This sequence comes from Aquimarina rhabdastrellae, assembly GCA_947387485.1. Lineage (GTDB taxonomy): Bacteria > Bacteroidota > Bacteroidia > Flavobacteriales > Flavobacteriaceae > Aquimarina. The sequence continues at coordinate 158,725 of CANDNT010000009.1, read as the reverse complement.
ACCTTCTCCACCGATAATCGCTTTATTAGCTTTCATTTTTTCTACTACATTAACTTCTCCTACAGCACTAGCTTCATAAGTTCCACCATGTTTTTGAGTCACGTCTCTTAAAGCTCTACTTGATGATAAATTAGAAACTGTATTTCCTTTGGTTTTACTTAATACATAATCTGCACAAGCAACCAAAGTATATTCTTCTCCAAACATTTCACCATTCTCATCCATAAAAGCTAAACGATCTACATCTGGATCAACTACGATTCCTAAATCAGCTTTCTCTTTAACAACCAATTCAGATAAATCTGTTAGATGTTCTTTTAATGGTTCTGGATTATGAGGAAAATGTCCATTAGGTTCACAATATAATTCTACAACCTCAACTCCTAATTGTTTTAAAATCTTAGGAACAGCTATTCCTCCAGTAGAATTCACACCATCAACAACTACTTTTAATCCAGCTGCCTTTACTTTTTCTACATCAACTAATGGTAGTTTTAAAACTTCATCAATATGAATATCTATATAATCTGCTTTTGTCGTCACACTTCCTAAATCATCAACTTCGGCAAAAGAATAATCATCTTGTTCTGCAATTTTTAAGATATCTGCTCCATTAGCACCACTCAAAAACTCTCCCTTGTGATTTAACAATTTCAAGGCATTCCACTGCTTTGGATTATGACTTGCAGTAAGAATGATTCCTCCATCTGCTTTTTCAAGAGGTACTGCTACTTCTACTGTAGGCGTTGTAGAAAGATCAAGATCTATTACCTGTATTCCTAATCCTACCAAGCTATTCATTACCAATTGCTGTATCATAGCTCCAGAGATTCTTGCATCTCTACCTACAACAACTATTGGATGTTCTTTATTATATTCTTTTTTTAACCAGCTACCATATGCCGAAGCAAATTTTACTGCGTCTATAGGGGTCAAATTATCTCCCACATTTCCACCTATAGTACCGCGTATTCCTGAAATCGATTTGATTAATGTCATACTTTATTATTAAGTGTAGTATTTCTTCTTTTGAAGAAAAATTGAAGCACAAATATACGAGCTAGATCTTGCTATTGCTAAATTCTATTTTAATTTTTAATTAAAATTTATATTTCAAAAACTAAAAATCGTAAATTCACCTAATGAATTTTCTAGCACATATTTATCTTTCTGGTGATGATCAAGAATTACAAATAGGTAATTTTATAGCAGATTCTGTTAAAGGTAAAAAATACCTACATTATCCCGAAAGAATCCAAGATGGTATTAAATTACATCGTCAAATTGATTCTTATACAGATCATCATCCTATTGTGCGTCAAAGTATTTCTCGCTTATTTCCCGTTTATGGTCATTATAGCGGTGTTATCGTAGATATTTTTTATGATCATTTTCTCGCTTCTCTATGGCAAGATTATACAACAATACCTCTTGATGAATATATTGCTACTTTTTATAGTTTATTACAATCTCATTATGAGATATTACCTACCCGTATCCAAAATTTCATGCCATACATGTTATCTGATAATTGGTTACTTAGCTATGCTCGCATAGATGGTATAGAACGTATCTTATTTCAAATGGATCAAAGACGTACTAAACATAAATCTAATATGCATCTTGCTGTAAAGGAATTAAAAGAATATTATGAAGATTTTAAATCAGAATTTCGTTTGTTCTTTATAGATTTACAGCTTTTTACTACTGAAAAAATTAAAACCCTAGCTTAATTAAATGAAAAAAATCGCATTAATCTGTTGGGCATCTTTATGCCTTTTTTCTTGCAAAAAAGAATCTAAACCATTAACTACAACTCCTCAAAAGCAAACTACTCCTACAATAAATCGTGGGCTTATTACCAAAAAAGCCATGGTGGTTTCTGCTAGAAAAGAAGCTTCAAAAATCGGAAAAGAAATCATGCAACAAGGTGGTAATGCTTATGATGCTATGGTTGCTACCGAAATGGCTCTTGCTGTAGCTTTTCCTTTTGCAGGAAATTTAGGCGGTGGTGGTTTCATGGTCTATCGCAATGCTAATGGTGAAATTGGAGCTTTGGATTATAGAGAAAAAGCACCTCTAGCTGCGACCAAAGATATGTACCTAGATAAAGACGGAAACGTAATACCTAATAAAAGTCAAGTAGGTGCTATGGCTGTAGGAGTTCCTGGAACTGTTGCTGGAATTTTTGCCGTTCACAAAAAATTTGGTTCGTTGCCAATAGAAACTATCTTACGTCCTGTAGTTGATTTGGCAAAAAAAGGTTATGCTGTTACAGAAAAACAGCAAAAACGTTTTGAAAAATATCACAAAGTTTTTACTGAAGTTAATCAAGATACTGTTTTATATTCTACCCCGTTTAAAGCCAACGATACGGTAGTAAATTTAGGTTTGGCTAGAACGCTTGAACGAATGATTCAAAATGGTAAAGATGAATTTTATAAAGGAAAAACTGCACAAAAATTAGTTGCTTATTTACAAGAACGTGGAGGTATTATAACCCTAGAAGACATGGCTAAATATGAAGCTAAATGGCGTACTCCTGTTACTTTTAAGTATAAGGACTTGAAAATTATTTCTATGTCTCCACCTTCTAGTGGAGGGGTTTGTTTAGCTCAAATCATGAAATCTATAGAGCCATTTGACATCAAACAATATGGTCACAATTCTCAAAAAGCAATACAAATCATAACTGAAGCCGAACGTAGAGCTTATGCCGATCGAAGTTTCTATCTAGGTGATCCTGACTTTGTCAATATTCCTATTGATACACTTATTAGCGAAAAGTACTTACACAATCGTATGGAATCTTTTAGTTTTGACAAAGCTACTCCTTCAAGTGATATGTCTTATGGTAATTTACCTGGGTATGAAAGTGACGATACAACCCATTACTCTATCGTAGATCATTACGGTAATGCTATAGCTGTTACAACTACACTTAATGGTGCTTATGGTTCAAAATTATATGTAGATGAATTAGGTTTCTTTTTGAATAATGAAATGGATGATTTTAGTGCAAAACCTGGTGTACCTAATATGTTTGGTTTAATCGGTGCCGAAGCTAATGCAATTGCTCCAGAAAAACGTATGTTGAGTTCGATGACACCTACTTTGGTTGAAAAAGATGGAAAATTCTGGATGACTGTAGGAACTCCTGGGGGTTCTACAATTATTACCTCTGTACTACAAACTATTCTCAATGTATCTGAGTTTGGTATGGGAATGCAAGAAGCAGTTAATGCGCCTAGATTTCACCACCAATGGTTACCAGACGTAGTAACTTTTGAACCTAATGTTTTTGATACACAATTATTAGATAGCCTAAAACAAAAAGGATATCATATTAATCAACAGAAATCTCGTATCATTGGTAAAGTAGATGGGATATTAGTTTTACCTGATGGTACTTTAGAAGGTGGTGCAGATAAACGTGGTGATGATACCGCTATGGGATTCTAGATATTTCTAAATTATTCTATAAAAATAAACAAGAGGTAGTCATTTAGGTGATTACCTCTTGCTCATTTTAATCATAAAATATTTTATATTTTTACTTCTATATTTTTAAATTATGAAAAAGTCTTATCTATATCTCATTCTTATTTGTAGCCTACCTATACTTCTACATGTTTATAATCCCTCAATGAAATTAGGTGCTCTAGGTTTATTTTTAGGCTTTTGGGGACTTTATATTTCTCCAATAATTATTTTTGGATTCCTTTTTTATTTAATTCTTAAAGCAAATAAATAGTTTAATATATACTACTAAAAATTATTATTTAATGCTTAATTGATAAGGTATTAATATGTAATTGTTTTTAACACTATCTTAAAAAAACACAAATAAATCTCGAAAATAAAGAAACAAGGTAATAATTTTAAATTATTACCTTGTTTCTTTATTAGTTCCCTATTGACTCTTTGTCAAAGATTTAATTCTTAATCGAATTCTTAAATCTATCAAATTGACTGGCGCTTGAATTTTGTGGCCAGATATTATTTGAAGTGTCAATATCTGCTGTTTCAAACTTAGGATCTACTATTACTTTAACTAATTCTTTATCTGTACTAATTACTTTTGATACAGACTTATCATTCTTTCTCCAGATTTGTGCAGGATATTTAATAGTTTCTTCTGTACCGTCTTTATAGGTATATTGTACTATTAATGGCATTACTAAACCTCCTGGCTTTTCAAAAGTTACTTCATAGAAATATTTAGGAGTTTTAAACTCTTTTCGCTCTTCAACTGTAAAGTTATCCATAATATATTCCTTTAAACTCTTTGAGTTAGCTACAGCATCACCTTCAGTTAAAGACTCATTAAAGTCGTCACTTCCTTCTTCTACCATATAAACCATAGGCCCTAAGTCTTTTTCTGAAATCCCTCTACTTTGGATAAAGGCTTTTGCTTCTTTATTAATCTTAGGAGAAACAAAGAATTTTTTAACTCCTTTTACACCTATATCTGTATAATCTGTAGTATAGAACCATCCTCTCCAGAACCAATCTAAATCTACTGCCGAAGCATCTTCCATAGTTCTAAAGAAATCTTCTGGTGTTGGATGCTTAAACATCCATCTCTGAGAATATGTTCTAAAAGCATAATCAAACAATTCTCTACCCATTACTGTTTCTCTTAATATATTTAATCCAGTTGCTGGCTTAGAATATGCATTACTTCCAAATTGATAGATATTGTTAGATTGAGACATAATAGGGGCAATAAAACTTTGGTCTCCACTCATATAAGGCACAATTTTCTTTGCTGGTCCTCTTCTAGACGGATATTTATCTAATGGTTTAATTGCTTCGGGATACCACTCGCCAAAATCTTGTTCTGCTACATATTGTACAAAAGTATTTAAACCTTCATCCATCCATGTCCATTGACGCTCATCGCTATTAACAATCATAGGAAAATAATTATGTCCTACTTCGTGAATAATCACACTTATCATACCATATTTAACCCTATCACTATATGTCCCATCAGGATTTGGACGTCCATAATTCCAACAAATCATAGGATATTCCATCCCTTGTCTTTTTGCATGAACAGAAATTGCTTTGTGATATGGATAATCAAAAGTCATACGACTATATGATTTTAATGTACTAGCAACAGCTTTTGTTGACCATTCTTCCCATAACGGATTTCCTTCTTTAGGATACATTGATACAGCCATAACATCCTTATCTCCAACTTTTACAGCCATCATATCCATTATAAATCTACGTGAAGTAGCAAAACCAAAATCACGAACATTCTTTGCCCTTAACTTCCATGTTTTCTCTGTAGTAGCAAAAGATTTTTCTGCTTTTTCAGCTTCTTTTTGCGTTACAATGATTACAGGTTTTTTATACGATTTTTTTGCCTTTTCATAACGCTCCATCATTTTTTTTGTATATACTTCTTTGCGGTTAACCAGAACTCCTGTTCCATCAAGAATATGATCAGACGGCACTGTAATATCTACTTCAAAATCACCAAAAGGTAATGCAAATTCACCCCTTCCCCAAAATTGAGAGTTTTGCCATCCTTCTACATCATTATATACAGCCATGCGAGGATAAAATTGAGCTATAACATATGCTCTATTTCCTTCTTCAAATTCTTCATAACCTGATCTTCCTCTCCCATCTACATGGTTATTAATATTATACCACCAATTAACTGAAAAAGTAAACTTACCTCCTGGTTTAAGTGGTTGATGCATTTCTACTCTCATCATTGTTTGATTGATTGTATATGGTAATTCTTTTCCGCTTGCATCGTTTACTGCAGTAATATTAAATCCTCCATCAAAACGTTCCTTAATAAATTTCTTTGCAAATTGACTAGGTTGCTCTCCTGGATTTACTCGTTCTGATTCGATTAATGGGGTTTTTGAATCTTTTGCTCTCATATTTTGATCCAATTGAACCCATAAAAATTCAAGAACATCTGGAGAGTTATTTGTATATGTAATAGTTTCTGACCCTGTAATCGTTTTCTTTTTATCATCAAGCTTGATTTTCATTTTATAATCTGCTTGTTGCTGATAATATGCAGAACCAGGTGCTCCTGAAGCTGTTCGATACATATTAGGAGTTGAAAACTCCTGATACATTTGCCTGAATTTATTTTCATTAATGTGCCCCAATTCTCGAGCTTGTTCTTTTTCTTGACCATAGGAAACCATTCCTGTACTCAAAAAAAATGCTGTAATAGCATATACTATTTTTTTCATATCCAATCACTAAATTTGTAGAAACTGCAAAATAATTTTTTTCTCAGAAGTTTTACCTTTTATTTACTAAAATTTAACAGCCCCTTATCATTTTCTCTTTCTAAAATTAAACTTTTTCTTGTTTTTCCTTTTTTAACATGAATGATATTTTGTTGTTCTTCAAAAACTTCCATTAAAACTTTATTCTCTACAACAATTTCGTTAAATGAATTAATTCCTTCTATTTCTAAATAACATAACATGATATCATTATCATATTGTTTTCCTAAAAAAGTATATTTAATAGGTTTTCCATTTATTTCTATCTTTAATTTCTGAGCTAAATAAACATTGATATAATAATCTATATTCTTCTCTTTTTCTTCATCTTTATTCATCAATTCGATAGATTCATCATAACGTTCTTTTAATAATTTCTCAAAATCATCAATAAATATTCTAGAAATAATTTCTACACTTTTTTTACTTTCATTATAGTCAATTTGCGTTACACTCACATAAAACTTATGTACTGTAGTATAACTACTCATAATAAATAGTAATATTACCAATCCTGTAATTTTCTTTATTTGCATTATATTTTAAATCTTTCCTTTTTATTATACTTTATTTGAGTTCTTTATTTTTGTTGACCATAAATGTACCATCATTTATTTGATAACAAAATTTTCAGAAACATGTTAAATCGTTTTTATCTTGCCATTGGGCTCCTCTTTTTATGTTCCTCATGCATTCATGTGCAACATTCTGATACTTCAAACCAAAAAACATTCCAAAAAAAATCTTTTAAAAATGTTAAGATATATGAATCTACAGGTAATGGTCTTGGTCCATGCGAACCTAGTATTTTTATAAACCCTAAAAATCCTAAAGCCATTGTTGCAGGTAGTATAATCGATTTTGTACATCACTCTAATGATGGAGGTGCTACATGGCAGACAAAACGATTATCTTCTTCTCTTGGGATATGGGGAGATCCTGTAATTACTGCCGATACCAAAGGTAATTTTTACTACTTTCATCTTAGTGATCCAGATGGAACTAACTGGAAAAGTAATCGTATTTTGGATAGAATGGTTGTTCAAAAAAGTACAGATGATGGAAATACCTGGACAGATGGTATAGGTATTGGTCATAATCCCCCTAAACAGCAAGACAAAGAATGGGCTACAGTAAATCCTAAAACAAACGAAATATACCTCACTTGGACAGAATTTGATCAATACGGTAGTGATGATCCTAATCATAAAACACGCATCTTATTTTCTAGTTCAAAAGATGAGGGAGATTCTTGGTCCACTCCTATCGCTATTAATCAATTTGATGGTAATTGCATAGATGATAATAACACAGTAGAAGGCGCTGTTCCTGCTAGCGACGGTAAAAATATTTATGTTGCTTGGAGTTATAAAAATCAAATTTGGTTTGATAAAAGTACTGATAATGGAAAAACATGGCTAGATAATGATATTATAATTTCTCCTCAAAAATCAGGCTGGACTTTTAACATTCCTTCTGTTAATAGAACAAACGGAATGCCAGTAACTGCTGTAGATAATTCTGATTCTCCTTATAAAGGAACTATTTATGTTAACTGGACAGATCAATTATCTGAAGAAAATACTGATGTTTTTATTGCGAAATCTACCGATGAAGGTAAAACTTGGTCTAAACCGATACGAGTGAATACTGATCAAACACAAACTCATCAATTTTTGACATGGATGAGCGTTGATCCTTCTACTGGTTATATCTATATTATTTACTATGATAGAAGTGCTTATACTGATAGTAAAACAGATGTTGTTTTGGCAGTTTCTAAAAACGGTGGAAAGACTTTTACTAATACCACTATATCAGATAGTCCTTTTGATCCTACAGGTTGTCCTTTTTTTGGAGATTATAATAACATAAGTGCTCATAATGGTATAGTTAGACCTATATGGACACGATACGAGAATAACAAGCTTAGTATTTGGACATCTTTAATTGATGATACTAAATAATAAAAACTATATTTATTCAAATAGAACTAAAAAATATATTCAATGAACCCGTGGTGCATTTAGGCTATATTAATTTTAAGATTGTTGATATTTCTTTCAAATAAAAACTTATTGATGTATTGAATCATGGTCAAAGCAGTAATTTTAGAAAGAATTTTGGTTTTGAACTCATCAAAAAACTTGAATAATATTAAAGTTAATTTATCTTAAATTCACTACGTTTTTGTTAGCATATCTAAATCCATTATAATAGTTGTTACTATTTTAGCACCATAAATTCATTCATCAAATCAAATCAACATATCACTATGACTTCTTATCAAGAGAATCGTTCAATTGTTATTGAAGGGAAAATTAAACAACTTGAATCTCAAATGAGTTTTATTAAAAGAAACCTCGTTTTGGTTATTCTTTTTGGACTCTTTTTTATTCCTTTAGCTCCTTTTTATGGAGAAGACGACATGCCTATTCTAAAAAACTTAGATTATAATTACCTCTTGGCATTATGTTTTTCTGCTGGAGTTTATCTCTCTTTTTGCTTCTTGGCTCATTTCCTATGGGATTATCAAGATCGTCGAAAAATCAAAAGCCATCATAGAAAATGATATTAAATTAGGTAGAGAATCCAATAATATTAAGATATAAAAAACGCGCTTATAATAAGCGCGTTTTTTATATCTATAGAATTGTAAATTATTTTACTTCTTCAAAGTCTACATCTTCTACATCACTAGCTTCACCTCCACCTTGTTGTTGAGCTCCTGCTCCAGCGTCAGGTCCTGCTGCTCCACCTTGTTGTGCTTCAGCTTGTGCCTTGTACATTTCTTCGCTAGCTACTTTCCATGCTTCATTGATTTTATCAAGAGCTGGTTGAATTATAGCGATATCTTTAGTTTCGTAAGCTTTCTTTAATTCTTCTAAAGCATCTTGAATTGGCTTTTTCTTATCGTCTGATAATTTATCTCCAAATTCTTCTAATTGCTTATCAGTTTGGAAAATCATTCCATCAGCTTCATTTAGTTTATCTGCAGTTTCTTTAGCTTTTTTATCTGCTTCTGCATTAGCTTCTGCTTCATTCTTCATTCTTTGGATTTCCTCTTCAGTTAATCCAGAAGATGCTTCGATACGAATATCTTGAGTTTTGTTTGTAGCTTTATCAGTAGCGCTTACTTTGATAATTCCGTTTGCATCGATATCAAATGTTACTTCGATTTGAGGTGTTCCTCTTTTTGCTGGTGGAATACCATCTAAGTGGAAACGACCAATTGTTTTATTATCAGCTGCCATTGGACGTTCACCTTGTAATACGTGAATCTCTACCGATGGTTGATTATCTGCTGCCGTTGAGAATACTTGAGATTTCTTTGTTGGGATAGTAGTATTCGCTTCGATAAGCTTAGTCATTACATTACCCATAGTTTCAATACCTAAAGATAACGGAGTAACATCTAATAATAATACATCCTTGATATCTCCAGTTAATACACCTCCTTGGATAGCAGCTCCTACAGCAACTACCTCATCTGGGTTTACTCCTTTACTTGGCGCTTTACCAAAGAACTTTTCTACAGCTTCTTGTACAGCAGGGATACGAGTTGATCCTCCTACTAAAATGATTTCATCTATATCGCTAGTAGATAATCCAGCATTTTGTAATGCAGTTCTACATGGCTCGATAGTACGTTTTACTAAATCATCAATTAACTGATCAAATTTAGATTTTGTTAATGTTCTTACTAAGTGTTTTGGTCCACTAGCAGTAGCTGTGATATATGGTAAATTGATTTCTGTTTGTGCAGAAGATGATAATTCAATCTTAGCTTTTTCTGCAGCTTCTTTAAGACGTTGTAAAGCCATTGGATCTTGACGTAAATCCATGTTTTCTTCACCTTTGAATTCTTCTGCTAACCAATCAATAATTTTTTGATCAACATCATCTCCTCCTAGGTGAGTATCTCCATCAGTAGCCAATACTTCAAATACTCCATCTCCTAATTCAAGGATAGAAACATCATGAGTACCACCACCAAAGTCAAATACAACGATTTTCTGATCTTCTCCTTTTTTATCTAATCCATAAGCCAAAGCTGCAGCTGTAGGCTCATTGATAATTCTTTCTACAGTTAATCCTGCAATTTCTCCAGCTTCTTTTGTTGCCTGACGTTGAGCATCGTTAAAGTATGCTGGTACAGTAATTACAGCTCGTGTTACTTCTTGATCCAAGAATTCTTCTGCAGTCTTCTTCATTTTTTGAAGTGTCATTGCCGATAATTCTTGTGGTGTATATAAACGTCCATCGATATCAACTCGTGGCGTATCATTGTCTCCCTTTACTACTTTATAAGCTACTCTCTCAACTTCTTTCGTAGATTCAGAGAATTTATTCCCCATAAAACGCTTAATAGAAGCGATAGTTTTTGTTGGGTTTGTTACTGCTTGACGCTTTGCAGGATCTCCTACTTTAATTTCTCCTCCTTCTACAAAAGCAATTACAGATGGTGTTGTTCTTTTTCCTTCAGAATTAGTGATTACTACAGGATCATTCCCTTCCATCACTGATACACATGAGTTTGTTGTTCCTAAGTCTATACCTATAATCTTACTCATAGCCTTATATGTTATATTATTTTATTTAAGTGTTATTCAAAAATTTACTACTGCCTGGTATAAGTCAATGATTATGCCAACAGTTTTTGTATGACAGCTTGTCATTTTTTTAGAAATACTTCATTCATAACATGGCATTTTTTTCATTTTTGACCATATTATTTTATCCATTTTAATTAATATGTCATAAAAAAACACCTATATAAATTCCAATATCCTATATTTACCACGAAAATTAATACCAAGATTACGAATTATGGAATGTATCAGTATTTTTGATATGCTCAAAATTGGTGTCGGTCCTTCTAGTTCTCATACTTTAGGTCCATGGCGTGCAGCTCAGCAGTGGATACAAGAATTAAAAACCGCCAATGTTTATAACGAGGTAAAAACTGTTACTGTAGATTTATATGGCTCTTTGTCATTAACTGGTAAAGGTCATGCCACAGATCTTGCAGCAATTTTGGGATTGGCAGGTTATGACCCTGTGACCATTCCTATTGATCGTATTTCATCTGAAATAGATACTATACAAAAAACACATATTTTGTGTTTTAACGGCGAAAAAGATCTTGTTTTTGATCCAAAAACAAACGTAATCTTTCATCGTGATTTTCTGGATTTTCATCCAAATGGTATCACCTTTAACGCACTCTTATCAAATGGAGAAAAAATAGCTTCTACCTTTTATTCTATTGGAGGAGGCTTTGTAGTTAAAGATGAACCTAAACAAGATACTACTAAAGAAGAAAACTTTAAAACATTTCCTTTCCCTATTCAAAAAGCTACAGAGCTTTTGGAATATTGTGCTACTCAAAACAAAAAGATTTCTGAAATTGTTTTAGAAAATGAACGTTCTATCCGTTCTGATGAAGAAATAAATGACGGAATTGCTGCGGTATGGAAAGTTATGTTAGAATCTATGTATACAGGTTGTCATACAGAAGGGACTTTACCAGGTGGACTTAATGTAAGACGTAGAGCTTATGATTCTCACCAAAAATTAATAGGTAATACTCCTTATAATAATCCTACCGAATGGATAGCCGCTATTAGAGATACCGAAGTAAAGTTTAGACAAATCTTAAAATGGGTTTCTTGTTTTGCTTTAAGTGTAAACGAAGTAAACGCCTCTTTAGGTCGTGTTGTTACAGCACCTACAAATGGTAGTGCTGGAGTTATTCCTGCTGTGATGATGTATTATATGGTTATCGAAAATCACGATGCCAATTTTGATGATGTAAAACAATTTATGCTTGTTGCTGGTGAAATAGGTAGTCTTTTCAAAAAAGGTGCTACAATTTCTGCTGCTATGGGAGGTTGTCAAGCAGAAATAGGTGTTTCTTCTGCTATGGCCGCAGGAGCTTTGACCGAACTTATGGGGGGGGCTCCAGAACAGGTACTTATGGCAAGCGAAATTGCAATGGAACATCATTTAGGACTTACTTGTGATCCTATTGGTGGACTAGTTCAAATTCCATGTATAGAACGTAATGCAATGGGAGCTATTAAAGCTATTAATGCTTGTGAAATGGCACTAGATACAGATGCAAAAAACGCAAAGGTACCACTAGATAAAGTGATCAATACTATGTGGGAAACAGCCAAAGACATGAATACCAAGTATAAAGAAACTAGTGAAGGTGGTTTGGCTATTAATGTAGGAATGAGTGATTGCTAATGAATAATGAGACTAACTATAACGTACTAGCTCTTAAGTCCAAAAATTTAATTACACAATATTTTAAATTATTTGGACTCTATTTCCTGTTTGGTATCTTTTTAGTTTTCTTTAAAAGTAAATTTCCTGACTTAGATTTTGAACAATATAGTCAAGATGACATTATAGCATTATTTGCTAATAACAAACTAAAAGCTTTTTTCTCTTTAGTGATTATTGCTCCATTAATAGAAGAAGGACTTTTTCGTACCCTAATTAAACCTAAATCCTACGAAATTCCGTTATTCTTAGCTTCGATTACAGGTGTACTTCTTTTATTTTTATTACCCTCTTCTATAGATTGGTATTACCGCTTTTCTATAATGCTTTTTGCTATTTTAGCTTCAAGTTATGGATATTCTCAATTAATTCCGTTCGGACTTATTCAAAAAATACGCTTATTCTTATATAGAAATCAAATCATTGTATTACAGATTACTTCTGTATTGTTTGGACTAATACATATTCTAAACTATGTAGATACTTTTCAAATTAATACTGTTTTATTTCTACTTATAGTACCTCGTATTTTTGCAGGACATATGTGTGGTATGATTAAAATCAAGAATGATCATTTAATCTGGTCTATTTTATTACATGCCATTAATAATGGAGTTGTTTTTATAAGCCTATTGATTATGAAACCTTAATCATTTTTCTATAAGCTAATTCATAAAAACCACTTACTTACAACCTTCTTTATGTCTCGTATCTGTGATACTAAGTATCTTCCACCCTTTTCCATCTTGATATAACTGAAAGGTATTTATTCCACAATGACTAAATTTATCATTAAAATAAAATTCATAAGGTGTCCATATTTGAGCTATATCCCTTTCTGCTTCTATCTTAAATAATAATAACTGTTCATTCCATCGCTGTGTATTAGGCCTATTGTGAATTACTTCTAGAAACTTATGCATTGGTGTCTCTGCTACTTTTCTTGTTCCTTCTTTCTCTACAATAGTTCTTAATATCATCTTATCATCAATCACCTTTTTTATAATAGCGGTATCTCCTTTATGAAACCCTTCAAAAAAGGTCAAAACAGCTTTTTTAGCTTCCTTTTTATACTGAGATACATGATCTTGATTTGCTTTTTTTTGTGCATTTACATGAAAAACACAAAATACTATTACTAAACTGAAGATTACTTTTTTCATTTATCGCCTGATTTTAAGCATTAAAAATACACTTTTTAATTGTTTCTATACTTGTCAATCTTATTATCAAATAATATGATATTATTTTGGATAAAAGAAACCCTTAAAATATGTACATTTACACCATAAATAGAATTGAACATGTCTGTAGCAAAAAAGGATTATAAACGTATTACTGTAAAGTCTCTAATTGAGATGAAAGCTAATAATGAAAAAATAGCTATGCTTACTGCCTATGATTATACTATGGCAAAAATCATTGATAGTTCTGGTATAGACGTCATTTTGGTTGGGGATTCTGCTTCTAATGTAATGGCTGGTCATGAAACAACATTACCTATTACATTGGATCAAATGATCTATCATGCACAATCGGTGATACGTGCTATCAAACGTTGTCTCGTTGTTGTTGATATTCCTTTTGGAAGCTATCAAAGTGATCCTAAAGAAGCTTTACGTTCTGCTATACGTATTATGAAAGAATCTGGTGGTCATGCTGTCAAAATGGAAGGTGGAAAAGAAATTAAAGATTCTATTAAACGTATCTTAAATGCTGGTATTCCTGTAATGGGACATCTGGGACTCACTCCTCAATCTATTTATAAATTTGGTACTTATACCGTAAGAGCCAAAGAAGAAGCTGAAGCTAAAAAGCTAAAAGAAGATGCTTTATTGCTTCAAAAATTAGGATGTTTTGCTATTGTTTTAGAAAAAGTTCCTGCAAAACTTGCCAAAGAAGTTGCAGATAGTTTAACGATTCCTGTAATAGGTATCGGAGCTGGTAATGGTGTTGATGGTCAAGTCTTGGTAACTCATGATATGCTAGGCATGACTCACGAATTTAATCCTAGATTCTTAAGACGTTATATGGATTTGTTTAATGGAATGACTACTGCTTTTAGTCAGTTTATTGATGATGTAAAATCTCTTGATTTCCCTAACGAAAAAGAACAATATTAGTTTAACGCTGATGCATTCTACCAAAGACAATCTTCAAGTAATTTATGAAGACAATCACCTTATCGTTATTAATAAGCGTGCTGGTGATATTGTACAAGGTGATAAAACAGGTGATAAACCATTAAGTGAAATTACTAAAGAATATATTGCAGAAAAATACAATAAACCTGGAGCTGTTTTTCTAGGGGTTGTTCATAGATTAGATCGCCCTACTACAGGTATTATTGTTTTTGCAAAAACTAGTAAAGCCTTAACTCGTCTTAATAAATTATTTGCTAACAAAGAAACTCAAAAAACATACTGGGCTATTGTAAAAAATCAACCTCCTAAAAAGGAAGACCGTCTAACTCATTGGCTTAAACGAAACCCAAAACAAAATAAGTCATATGCGCACACAAAAGAAGTTACAGATAGCAAAAAAGCTATCCTTGACTATCGTGTTCTTAAAAAGTTACAACGCTATCACCTTTTAGAAATTGATTTGCATACGGGTAGACATCATCAAATAAGATCACAACTATCTAGTATCGGTTGTACTATTAAAGGCGATTTAAAATACGGTGCAGATCGAAGTAATAAAGATGGTAGTATTCATTTACATGCTCGAAAACTTAATTTTATTCATCCTGTAAAAAAGGAACCTATTACTTTTATTGCTCCTACACCTAATAACGACGCTATATGGAAAGCATGCAATGATTAATTTGTTTTTGTACTCTTAAATACTCGTATACTTTCTATAACAACAGCACTTAATATCAATACTCCTCCTATTAATGTATCCATTTTAGGGATTTCTTTAAGAAAAATAGCTCCCAAAAGTATACCATAAACAGGCTGAGTACTACTTATAATACTGGCTGTAGTTATCGAAAATCGTTTAAAACTAAATAAAAACAAGGTATGCCCTATAGCTGTAGTAATCAAAGCCAAAACTACTGTAGGTAACCATTGTGTAGTAATTTTTGATCCATCTAATAAAAAGATAAATGGTGCTAATATAACAGCTGTTATTACTAATTGATACCACATCAATACTGATCCATTATAGTTACCAACTTTGGTTTTCATAATTAAATTACGCAGTGCATAACATAATGCAGAGAGTACTCCTAGTAGAACTGCCTTAGTATATTGATTTTCAAAATCTAAATCAGGAACTAAAAAATAGATACCAATTAACACTAATATACTCAATAATAAATGAGCTTTCTCAAATTTAGTTTTCAATAACAATGGTTCTAATAAAGCTGTTAATACAGGATAGGTAAAAATAGATAACATTCCTATTGCTACATTAGACAATTTCAACGCATAAAAAAAAGTAACCCAATGCCCACCCATTAATAATCCACTTAGTACAATTGGCAGTATGTCTTTTTGTTCTATTTTAAGTGATAACTTTTTCCAATTACAAAAAATAAACAAAAATATTCCAGCAAAAAAGGCTCTATAACCTATAATTACAGGAACAGACATTTCTATATATCTTCCTAAAACTCCTGAAGTACTTATCAAAAGCATCGCCAAGTTAAGCTCCAGTATATTCCTAACGTATTTATTTTCCAATTCTAATTTCGACTTTAGCGCATTAATCCTTTGGCCTTCTCTCGTATAATTTCGCCTACAGGCTTTGATTCTATTTTACTCTCTAACCAAGATAAAATATCTAAATATAAAAAAGCTCTCTTTTCGTATGGATGATTTTCATACTGCTTTAAGCGAGTATACAATGTTTTAAATTCATCTTTAATTTGATGAGGAAAAATATCTCCCAACTTTCTTAAAAACTTAATCATTTCTTTTTGAACTTCATGTAAATCATCCATTTTGATTAAAAACTTATACGTTTCTTTAAGCTGAGTTTCTAGATGATAATCCAAACCTGCTTCATAATGTGCTACTAAACTTAATACTCTAGAAAAACACATCAAATCTTCTCGCATCTTTAACGATTTGTTATTGATGATTTTCTGTAAATATTCGATACACATTCTATTATCTCCTGTACCAAAATACAAACATCCTATTTTATAATACAAAACCATATTGTGATGATCATCTAATCTATTTTTATACAAAGACAATCCTTCAAGTATAGTATTCACTAACGGGAGTCCTTCTTCAAAACTTCCTTCCAAAAAATGAAGATTTAGCTTATTATTATAGGTATATAAAAATACTAACGAAGCAATATTGTCATCCATAGGAAAATCCTTTGAACTCGTTATTGTTTCCAATCGATTCAAAACCGTTTTAAACTGTTCCCTATCTTTAATATAATACAGAGATTCTAACAAATAATGATTTCCTCTTAAATAGAATACTGGATTAATTTTAATCATTTTGGGATACTCTTCAAAAAGATCTACCCATTTTTTTGAATACTTATAACACGATAAAAAATCTTGTGTAGTAAAACTATACCAAAGATGTGCTTTATACAACCATAGCTTTTCTCTAAAACCAAGCATTTCCCATTCGTATTTAGGTAACTTACTTTCAAAATAAGTCGTGATCTCACGATGCTCAGCATCATTTTTAACATATCCAGTTTTAAGCATCAATCCATACAACTGTAATGACAAATTAGACAACCTACTTGTCAATACATTCTTCATACTCAACTCTTTGGCTTCTATCGATAATTCATCTGCCCTAGAATTAATACTTCTGGTAATGTATTGCGTTTCTATAAGTTTTTCAAACTCTACTATCTCATATGCTATATTGTTTTCCTCATGTTCTTTGGCTATAGTTTTGGCCTTATCAAGAATCTTTAAACTTTGTTTATATAAACCTTTATGATATAATATAGTAGCAAAATCTAACTGTTCACGTATTTGTGATCTAATATTTTGATGTACTGGATTAAGACGTAAACTTATTAGTATCTGCTTATATAAATGTGCTTTTAAATTAGATAGTTGTTGTTTCTTAACAATACCCTTTTTTACAATAAGTTGTTCATCAAAAGCATCATATTTATCTATATGATTAAACAATGCCAAAAATTTAGAATCAGAATTTACTCCAAGCCTACCTACATAGAGTTTGAATTGTCTTTTTTCAGATTTAGATAAAGATTTCACTAAAACAAACAAAGGATCTTTTTGGTCATTAGTCATTGTAAGTTAAAACATTTTAATTATTTAGAAAACAAAGAGTTACATTGAAAAATAAAGTTTTAACCATTGTAAAAAACCATTTTTAAAACCTTTGTTTAGGATTCCCAAAATATAAATTAGCAACAGAAAATAAAATCTATTACAGGTTTATTTAAAAAAACTTTAGAGAAAAGCGTGCATTTACAATTTAATTGAGATAGCTATGAGTACCAACAAAGTTCAAATTTTTGACACAACCCTAAGAGATGGGGAACAAGTCCCAGGGTGTAAATTAAACACACAACAAAAATTAATCATAGCAAGACAACTCGATTTATTGGGTGTTGATGTTATTGAAGCTGGATTTCCCGTATCGAGTCCAGGTGATTTTAATTCGGTATCAGAAATTGCAAAACTAGTAAAAAACGCAACAGTATGTGGTCTTACACGAGCTGTTGAGAATGATATTAAGGTTGCTGCAGAAGCTTTGCAATATGCAAAACGACCTAGGATTCATACTGGAATAGGTACTTCTGAATCTCATATCAAGTTTAAATTTAATTCTACACCAGAAAAAATTATTGAACGTGGTGTAGCTGCAGTAAAATATGCAAAATCATTTGTAGAAGATGTTGAATTCTATGCAGAAGATGCTGGACGTACAAATAATGAGTATTTAGCTCGAGTATGCGAAGCCATGATCAAAGCAGGAGTCACTGTACTTAATATTCCTGATACTACTGGATATTGTTTACCAGAAGAATATGGAGAAAAGATTAAGTATTTAAAAGAAAATGTAACTGGAATTGATAAGGTAACCATTTCATGCCATTGTCATAATGATTTAGGATTAGCTACTGCAAATTCTATTGCTGGTGTTCTTAATGGAGCTCGTCAAATTGAATGTACTATCAATGGTATAGGTGAACGTGCAGGGAATACTTCGCTAGAAGAAGTTGTCATGATTATGAAACAACATCCTTACCTACAGTTAAACACTGATATCAATTCAAAATTATTATACGAAACTAGTTTAATGGTTTCAGATAAAATGGGAATGATAGTACAACCTAACAAAGCTATCGTAGGTGCAAATGCCTTTGCTCATAGTTCTGGAATTCATCAAGACGGTGTAATTAAAAATCGTGAAACTTACGAAATAATTGACCCTGCCGAAGTAGGTGTAACAGAATCTGCTATAGTGCTTACAGCTAGAAGTGGTCGAGCTGCACTTGCTTATCGCGCAAAAAAAGTTGGTTATGAATTAACTAAACTTCAACTTGATATTGCCTATAAAGAATTTTTAAATTTTGCAGATAAGAAGAAAGAAGTTTATGACGAAGATATTCATGTTATTATGAATAATACAAACATAGCAGTAGCCGTTTCTGCTTAATGATTTTATATAGCTAAAGCTAAATTTAATGAAGAAGACATTATTTGATAAAGTATGGGATGCTCATGTTGTTAAAGAAATACAAGATGGTCCTCAAATTTTATATATCGATAAACATTTAATACACGAAGTAACAAGTCCACAAGCGTTTAACGAACTTGAAAAACGAGATATTCCAGTTTTTAGACCAGATCAGATTGTTGCTACAGCAGATCACAATACCCCAACTCAGGATCAACATCTGCCTGTAAAAGATGTATTATCTAAACAGCAATTAGAACAATTAACCATTAATTGTAAAAAAAATAATATTACGTTATACGGTTTAGGTCATGAATACAATGGTATTGTTCATGTCATTGCTCCAGAATTAGGAATTACACAACCTGGTATGACTATGGTATGTGGTGATAGCCATACCTCTACTCATGGTGCGTTTGGTACTATTGCTTTTGGAATTGGTACAAGTCAAGTAGCTCAAGTTTTTGCTAGCCAATGTTTATTATTACAAAAACCTAAAAGCCTACGCGTAAATGTAAACGGGACATTAAAACCGGGTGTACTCCCAAAAGATGTTATTCTTTATATTATTTCTAAACTAGGTACTAACTCTGGTACAGGATATTTCTGTGAGTATGCAGGTAATGTATTTCAAGAAATGTCTATGGAAGGAAGAATGACTGTATGCAATATGAGTATCGAAATGGGAGCTCGTGGCGGTATGATTGCACCAGATCAAACTACTTTTGACTATATAAAAGGAAAAACGTTTGCTCCTCAAGGAGATGATTTTGATAAAAAAGTAGCTTACTGGAAAACGCTAGCTACAGACGAAGGTGCCGTATTTGATCAAGAATACCACTTTAATGCCGAAGATATAGAACCTATGCTTACCTATGGAACAAATCCAGGTATGGGTATTAAAATCACAGAACAAATTCCTATAGAAAACGATCCAAGCTTTGAAAAAGCATTACAATACATGAATTTTTCAAAAGGACAATCTCTAGTTGATCAAGAAGTTAACTATGTTTTTATAGGAAGCTGTACCAATAGTCGTATAGAAGACTTTAGAGTCGCTGCAGATTATATAAAAGGGAAACAAAAGGCCTCTAATGTAACTGCTTGGTTTGTTCCTGGATCTCAACAAGTAGCACAACAAATTGTCAACGAAGGTTTACAAGACATTTTTGAAGAAGCAGGTTTTCAACTTCGTCAACCGGGATGTTCAGCTTGTTTAGCAATGAATGATGATAAAATTCCTGAAGGTGAATATTGTGTTTCTACTTCAAATAGAAATTTTGAAGGTAGACAAGGGCAAGGTTCCAGAACTATTTTAGCTAGTCCTTTAGTGGCAGCCGCTACAGCTATAGAAGGTAAAATTATTGACATTACAAAACAATTAAACTAGTCATGGAAAAATTTTCAACATTAACCTCAACAGCAGTTCCATTGGCTATCGAAAATATAGATACCGATCAAATTATCCCTGCTCGTTTTTTAAAAGCTACAAGCAGAGAAGGATTTGGAGAGAATTTGTTTAAAGATTGGCGTTTTCATAAAGACGGAACGATCAATACAGATTTTTCTCTTAATGATTCAAAATATAGCGGAAAAGTATTAATTGCTGGAGATAATTTTGGTTGCGGTTCTAGTCGTGAACATGCCGCTTGGGCTATTCATGATTATGGTTTTAAAGTTGTGATCTCAAGTTTCTTTGCTGATATTTTTAAAGGAAATGCTTTAAATAATGGAGTGTTACCTATACAAGTATCACCTACTTTTTTATCACAACTTTTTGAAGCTATTGATCAAAATCCTAACACTGAATTTACAGTTAATCTAGAAACACAAACATTAACTATTATAGGAACTGATATTTCAACAACATTTGAAATTAACTCCTATAAAAAAACGTGTTTATTAAATGGATATGATGACATAGACTTTTTAGTAAGCAATAAAGAAGCGATAATACAATTTGAGCAAGAACGCTCTTATTAAACTTAATAAAATTAAATAGTACATTAACCATATCAATGGTTTCTAAAATTGTATACTTATGAAATTAAATATAGCTGTATTAGCAGGTGATGGTATAGGTCCAGAAGTGACAGCTCAAGCCATAAAAGCATTAGAAGCCATTGCGCATAGCTTTAACCATACTTTTTTATTCAAAAATGCATTAGTAGGAGCTACAGCAATTGATCATTGTAATGATCCTCTTCCCGAAGAAACTTTATCCTTATGTAAAAATACCGATGCAGTTCTATTCGGTGCTATAGGTGATCCTAAATATGATAATAATCCTAATGCTCCTGTTAGACCAGAACAAGGTTTATTAAAATTAAGAAAAGAGTTAGGCTTATTTGCAAATATTCGTCCTGTAAAAGCTTATGAAACTTTACTTGATAAATCACCTTTAAAATATGACATTATAGAGGGTACAGATATTTCAATATATAGAGAGCTAACAGGAGGTATCTATTTTGGCGAAAAGAAATTAAATGAAGCTGGAACTATAGCTTCTGATTTATGTCAATACAGTGTAGAAGAAATAGAACGTATTGCTCATTTAGCTTTTAAAGCTGCACAAAACAGAAGAAAGAAATTAACGCTAGTTGATAAAGCTAACGTATTAGAGTCATCTCGTTTGTGGAGAAAAGTAGTTCGTAATATGGCTTCACAATATCCAGATGTAGCCTTAGACTATTTATTTGTAGATAATGCTGCTATGCAAATGATTCTTAATCCCAAGCAATTTGACGTGATTTTAACTGAAAACATGTTTGGTGATATCATTTCTGATGAAGCTAGTGTTATTGGTGGTTCTATTGGATTACTTGCCTCTGCATCTGTAGGTAAAAAATACTGTATGTTTGAACCTATACATGGTTCCTTTCCTCAAGCAACAGGAAAAGGTATTGCAAATCCTATAGCTGCTATTTTATCTGCTGCTATGCTTCTGGAACATTTTGATTTACATCAAGAAGCAACAATGATTAAACTAGCTGTAGAAAAAGCATTAGAACTTCATTTAACCACTCCAGATTTAAATGAAGAATCACCATTAACCACTGAAAAAGTAGGCGATTTTATTGCAGATTATATCGAAAACCCTAAAGACTCAAATATAAATTTTGAAAATATACATGTAGGACAATCTACTATTATTTAAGGTCGCCCTTTTAAAAAATATGAGTTCATGAAATCTAAAAGCATCATATAGACATAAACTCATAAACTATTTTTTATTTTTTTCTTTCAAAAGGCTATTTAAGGTACTGTTCCTTAATAGCCTTTTCTTTTAGATATTTACAAGTTATCTATATATACCTAAATAGGGTTGACCGCTTTTCTAAAGAAGAAATGAATTTATGAAATCTAATTACTAGAAAAAATCGAAGAATTAACTCTATATACAATTGAACAACAAGAAGTATTAAAAAAGCAACAGCAAAAAAATGAAGTTCTCGAAGCTAGATTAGCCAAACTTGAGGCTTTATTGCTTAAATAATATCCTCTTAACCCCATAACATTTCTTTTTACTGTCTTTTATTTAATTAAACATAAACATTATATATCAATATTTTGCTCAAAATAATTACTTAAAACCCATTTATATTATACGGAAAAACACCTGTATCAATTACTGTTTTTTAATTAAATTTAAATACAAATCATTTTAAAAATAAAGATATGTTAAAAAACATTTTAAATTTAGACGGAATCAAAAAATTAGAGAAGAAACAACAACGTGCTGTCCAAGGAGGCAGAATGAAATGTAAAGTTAATGGTGAATGTATAGCTTTTGGTCGACAATGTGCTGAATCTGAATGTGCTTTTATTGATCCTTGTTAAAAGACATTAAACTTCTATATAGGATAGGAATTGTGTTTGCAATTTCTATCCTATTTTTTTAATCACATAAACCACTTAAAAACTATTACTCATGTTAAATAACATCTTAAAATTAAATCATACACATGTATTAAATAAAAAGCAACAATTGGCTATCCAAGGCGGTGAAAAAAAATGCTTCTATAATGGACAATGTCAAGAATATGGTGCGCATTGTAAAGAATTACAATGTTCCTTTGAATTAGGTAGTAGACTTTAAAATTATTCAATAACATGGTAAATATTCTACAAAGATATTTATCATGTTATTAACGCATAACCATACTATATCTTTATAAAATATTTTAATAATATCTCATCAACAATCTCATGTATACCACTTTTAATCAACATAATATACAAATGAATAATCATTTTCTTATTTCGTAAAAACAATAGTGATATCTATTCATTTTATTCTTATTTTAGCTTTACTACTTTAAAGCCCCCCTATGAAGTTAAAATACATTCTATCAATCTTTTTCATTTTTATATGCTTTCATTTTTTATATCCTCAACAAAATACAACTTCGATTATTGATTCTTTGACGACCAAAGAACAAAAACAACAGTTATCGTGGGACGATTATACTGTGTTAACTAAAGCTTTTATACGCAAAAAAGATTATACCAATGCTTTGTTTTATACCAATGCTTGGATTGAACGTGCAAGAGAAGTTGATGATACAAACCAACTAATCAAAGCTTATGACCGACGTAGAATTCCTTTGTATTATTTAGGTCAAACCGAAGAAAACATCCAGAATCATCAAACTTTAATCCAATTATTTAGCGTTAAAGATTCTATTAAAAAAACCAAAATACTTAGTTCACTAGGACTTTTATATCATGATCAAGGTGATGACCAAAAAGCCTATTCTATTTTAAAAAACATTGATTTAAAACATTTTAAAAGCGATCCTAACGCTTCTGGTTATTTTACTAATTTTGGTATCATACTTTCTTCTATAAAAAAATATGATTCGGCTATATATTATTTTAAGAGAGCTACGCAACTTAATAAAGAAAATAAAACTGGCGATCTTTTACTAAATTATTCAAATATAGCTGCTACTTATTTAGATCATAATAAACCTCAAATAGCTATTCAATATCTAGATTCAACTAGAATGTTTTCTAAAAGTTTAAGAGGTTCGAGCTTAATTCTCGAAAACTATTTTACAGCTTATAAAAACTTAAAACAATTAGATACCGCAGCAATTTATTTGGATTCTCTCCAAAAGATAAACGAACAAATTTTTCAAAAAAACCTAAACACTGAGATAAAACAACTCAAAAACGCTCATTTAAAAGAAAAAGAATTACAACATACTATAAAACTAAAAAACAATGAACTAGAGCGTTCAAAGAGATACCAATTATGGGGAATTATTCTTTTATTACTATGTATTATTGTAGCTGGATCGATTATCTTTTTTCTTGTTTTAAAGAATTTAAAAACAACACATAAAAATAGTCTAGTTGAGCAACAACTATTACGCTCGCAAATGACTCCTCATTTTATTTTTAATTCGCTAGCTATAGTTCAAGGTATGATATTGAGCAATAAAGCTCATAAAGCCTCTATTTATATAGCCAAACTATCTAAACTTATTCGTTTAGTCTTAGAAAATTCCAGATCAAAAATAGTACAGCTTTCTCAAGAATTAAAAGTAATTCAGCTATACTTAGACTTACAGTTAGAACGCACTAATCATGCTTTTACATACTCAATTCATATAGATCAATCAATAGCTACAGATACTATTAGAATTCCTCCTATGATCATCCAACCATTTATAGAAAATGCTATTGAACATGGGTATCAAGAAAATAATAAAAACTTTTCTATACATCTGAGCATTTCATTAGAAAACGAAAGTCTTATTTGTACTTTAATTGATAATGGTGTCGGCATTAATTTTTCTAAAAAGAATAAAAAAACAGGTGGTAAAAAAGGAGTTTCTACAATTATTACTACCAAGCGCCTATCACTATTATCAAAACAATTGAAATCACCCGGAAACTTAATCATTAAAGACAATACTATTTATGGCAAAAATGGTACTGTAATCACTATAACTATTCCTTACAAAATTATTGCAAATGAAGACTTTAATTATTGAAAACGAACCATACATCAGAGCTTCATTAAAAGCGTATATTAGAACTTTAGCTATTCCCATAGAAATCATCGGAGAAAGTAGCTCTGTTCATGATGCCATTGAAACTATTAAAATTATCTCTCCAGAACTTATTTTAATGGATATCGATATTGATGGTGGAACAGCTTTTGATGTTCTTAAAGCTATAGACGAAGTCAATTTTAAAGTTATTTTTATTACTGCTCACGAAAAATATGCACTCCGCGCTATAAAAAACAATGCCGTAGATTATATTTTAAAACCTATTGATCCAGAAGAGTTAGAAGCGGCTATATATAAAGTACTTTCTAACCACAATACAAGTACTACTCCTAAACAATTGGATTATCAAAAAGACAGATTAGTTTTAAAACTACAAAACAGTCTTCAGTTTATTGACTTAAATACACTCTTATATTGTAAGTCTGATAAAGGATATACGACTTTCTATCTTAATGATAATCGTCATTTTTTGGCATCAAAACCGCTTAAAGATTTTGAAAAGCAACTGCCTAAAAATAACTTTATTAGAACACATCAATCGTATATCATCAATACTGCATTTGTAGATTGTTTTGATAAAAAGGGTTTTTTAATTCTTAAAAACGGTGTTAAAATACCTGTTTCTACTCGTAAAAAAGATGAAATAATTACGGTTTTATTCCACTCTTAAAAAACAAATTTAAATTTAAACACAAACGAATATACATTTATTTTGGGCGTATATAGATTCTTGTTTTAATTCATGTGACTTTTAGGTTACTTTTACTTTGTGCTCAATCAAAAAATATATTACAGTTATATGCAATCATTAAAAAATCAAAAATATGTATTAACAATAATTACTATTTATACTATTGCCTTTATCATTGGTAATGAGACTTTATCTTTGTTTGATTTGCCCCTTGTAATCACAAATAGTATTTATCAACTTACATTAATAACATGTATGGTTTATGTTATTTTCCCCAGTATTAAATCATACATGTTATCTCTATCATCTTATACTTATATTTAAATCAAGTGGGTTAAGAAGTTAATATCTGTTCATAATTACAATCTTAACCAAATTATGGATAAGTAGTAGTGTGCTTTAGTGGGGCTTTTTTAAGTGCACTACTCACTTATTCATTTCTTAATAAGTTTATAGTAAAAAAGTAACTGTATCCTTCAATTACTTTTTATGTGTTTTCATTAACCCCAATGTTTCTCATTGGGGTTATATATTTTATCGTTCAAGTATTTTAATCATTTTAAATGATTTTAATAAATGAAACAGGCCTGGTAAAATAATACTTCCTCCTATTATCAAAGCTATTCCTAGAGTTTGTATTACAGCTTCTGGCGCAACTCCATCAAGTAAACTCAAACTTCCGGTACGTGTAATAATCATATTGGGATAATGAGACATTGCAATCGCAAATAATATTAAAAACATTTGTAAACCTGCATAAAATCTACTCCATATCTTATTCCCTTTTCTAATCGATTTCCATAACGGAATTAATACTATTGCTGAAATACCAACAATAACTAAAGCAAAACGATGATGTAAGAAATCTATAATAAATTTATTTTCGGTTACATAACCATAACTCAATGTAATTAATCCTAGAAGTACTACTACTATTGTTGCTATAGTAGATTTTCTTCTATACATCTTTTCATTTTCTGGAGCGGCTTCTCCTATTAATAAAACCGATGATAAAAAGGCACATAATGCTGTAAAAAAAGCGCCTATTAAAATACTTAATGGTGCTGTCCACGAACTGACATATATCTCATAAAAAGTTTGTGTTTGATTAGCATCCAAAAGAACTATTCTACCCGATATCAAAGCACCGAATATCATTCCTAAAAACATAGGAGTTATTAAACTAGAAATTTTAAATAATAGATCATAAATATATTGTGAGTCATCCTTAACTGCATCATAATGTCTAAAGACAAATGCAACCCCTCTTAAAGTCACTCCTAATAACATTATGGTTAACGGAATGTGCAAATTTACTACCAGCACATTGTAATACTGTGGAAATGCAATCCATAAAATCACAATTACAATAATGATCCAGATATGGTTTGCTTCCCATACTGGTCCCATAACTCTATAAATCGTTTTTTTGGTAATTTCCTGATTCTTTTCCGATGAGAATAATTCTACGATTCCTGCACCATAATCGGCTCCTCCTAAAAGTGCATAAAGAAAGAATGAAAATCCCAAAAAGAATATAACTATATACAACATAGGCTTAGGCTTTAGTTTGATTTAATACTTTGATTTGTCTTCTCATTAACCATGTTACTGCGATAGTAAGGACTGTATATACTAATACATACATATAAAAACTATAGACTACACCATCCATAGGGGTTACCGCATCTTTGGTTTTCATAATATTATAAATAATCCACGGCTGTCTTCCTACTTCGGTTACAATCCATCCTGCCTCTAGTGCTATAAATCCCATTGGTGCCATTATAATAAACACTAACCAAAATTTAGATTTTGATAACCAATGCTTTCGTTTTAATGATATAAAATACAGTATTGCGCATAACATCAACATCCCTCCTATTCCTACCATAATCTGAAAAGCATAATGTACTATAGCCACATTAGGATGTTCTTCTTTAGGAAAATCGTTTAACCCTTTTACCTCTGCATCAAAATCTCCAAAAGCCAAGAAAGATAACATTCCGGGTAAGGGTATTTTATAACTCACCTCTTGAGTTTCATTATCAACAATACCTCCTATATACAATGGCACATTTTTTTCTGTTTCATAATGAGCCTCCATTGCGGCTAACTTTATCGGTTGTCGTTTTGCTATATCTTTTGCCGATATATCTCCGCTTATAGGTTGTAACAAAGCTGCTATAGCTCCAAAGGTAATCGCGATCTTAAAAGCCTTGGTATGTAAGGCTACTTTTCGTTTTTTATAAATCTGATATGCGTGTACTCCTGCTACAGCAAAACCTGTTGCTGTAAAAGCTGCTAATATCATGTGTAATGCTTGTGTAAACCAAGCCGGATTAAGCATAGCTGCTATTGGGTCAATATTTGAAAACACTCCGTTCTCGTATGTAAAACCACTAGGCGCATTCATCCATCCATTGGCAGCGACAACCAGTATACCAGAAGCTACTCCTGCAATTCCTACTATTACTCCTGTAAACCAGTGAAATCGCTTAGGTAATTTATTCCATCCATAAAGATAAAACCCTAGCGCAATTGCTTCTATAAAAAATGCAGCACCTTCTAGCGAAAATGGCATTCCGATAATAGGTCCTGCATGTTTCATAAATTCTGGCCAGAGTAATCCTAATTCAAATGAAAGTGCTGTACCTGAAACTGCTCCAGTAACAAAAAATATAGCAACTCCTTTTTGCCAAGATTTAGTAAGCGTAAGATAAATTTGATCTTTGGTTTTTAACCATTTGTAATGTGATACTACCATAAAAAAAGGCATAACCATACCCACACAAGCAAAAACAATGTGAAATATGAGTGTAAATGCCATTTGGAGTCTTGCTGCATCAAGATTTTCCATAGACGTTATTTAATGAAGTTAATAATTGTATTATCCTTAAAACGGACTCAATTGGTACCTCATTGAATACGGCTATCAAGAATAATTTTTCCCTCTATAAAGATACGACACAACCATATTTTGAAGAAGTTTTCTTAGGGTAATTTTATAACCACACTATTCTTTTTAACTATGGTTAAATAAGTATCATTTATGATTAAAAAGAATGATCAAACCAAGCTATTTTTAAAAGACTTATTAATCGATTTTAAAACTTTATTTCTTTAAGTTTTTGGTCATCTCTTCTATAACTCTAGTAGTTATATTATCCATTTCTTTCTCTTCTAATTGTATAGGTTTATTAATAGATTCTGTGAGTTGTACGGTATTCTCTACGATTTGATCTAGTACTTGATTGATCCGTATTTTTGATTGCTCATTATTATCTGATAAGATATGGATTGCATTAAGCGCTCCATTAATCGATCCTACATAACGTTTACGCTCTTGTAATTCTATAATACGTTTTAAACGATTATTAATTTGATTAATTAAGGTAATAACTAATGATATCCCAAGAATGATAGGACTGACATAAAAGAACCATTGTAAAAAGGTAGTTTCATTGTTGAGTGTAAGTTTAAATCCTTCATAGTTAGTATTAACATAAGACATGATATTCCATACTCCTATAAGTACTAAGATTAGAAAAACACTAGCTAATACATATTGTATCCCTACTGCATATTGTAAATGTTGATTAGGTGTCTCTAGATGTTTTAGCGCATTGCTGATTTTTTGATTAGTATTTTCTTTAGCTGCTTGTTCTTTTTCTAATTTTTCTTCTTCTTTCTTTATTGAGTTTTTAATATCATCTACATTTTCGACATTTTTTAGTTTCTCTTGTAATTCATTAATTCGATGTTTACTTTCAAATTCAATATCATTTGAACTTAAATATTTTTTAGAAACATTTTTCGCTTCATATAGCTGATCTATTGTATAATCAGCCCCATCTAATTTTACACCTTCTAAATCAGCATCTTTAAAATTAGTACCTTCAAAAATTCCATCTTTTAAGTTTGCATTAATAAGAACAGCTCTACTTAAATCAGAATTAATTAATTCTGATTTTTCAAAGTTTGTATTTATCAATATAGTATCAATAAATTTTGCATTATCTATCACTGTTTCTTTTAAGTTGGCTCCAGATAAATTTGTTCTCTCAAAATTTATAAAATCCAATTTAGCTCTTTCTAAATTAATCTTACTAAGATTTAAATCACTAAAATCCAAACCACTAAGATCTAAAAATGATAAGTTACCTTGTTTTCCTATTTCACCATTAGAATTCAACCACTTTCCATGCTGCTCTAATATATTTGAGAAATCAGTATTTGTAATCTTATTCCGAATCATTACTCTATTAATAATTCGGGCAACTTTTCTATCTCTTAATATATTTTTCTTTAATAATTCTGATTCTTGATCATTTTTATCTAAAGCTTCTTTTAATTCCTCATCTGAGATTTTTCGGTATTGGCGATCTTCCATAAACTAACTGTAATAATGCTTTGATTTTATACCTAAGATACGACTTAGCCTTACACAAAACAATCTAAATTTGCTTGTATTATTTTTCAGCATTTTTATTCAAAAAACAACCTACTTCTTTATCTATTTTGTATTTTCAAGTATATCTAAGCAGCTAAGAGATTATGAGTACCATCACACCAACAAAGTTTTTGCAATTACCCTATCAGTTTGATGTTTTAAAACTACAGCAAGATGTAGCTTTGTTGCTAGAGCAACAATGGATTGCTCATTTTAATACAAAAGGTTATGATGGTGACTGGAAAGCCATTCCGTTATATGCGCCTAATGGTGATGCTTCTAATATTCAAGCTTTATCAAATTCAAACGATCCATTATTACTTACAACTAATCTTAAAGCTTGCTCTTATCTCAACGAAGTGATAGAGACTTTTCAGTTTCCGTTACTCTCTGCTCGTTTACTCAAATTAAGTGTTGGTGCTTATATCAAACCGCATAAGGATCATAAATTAGGTTATGAGGATGGATATTTTAGATTACACATCCCCATTATTACCAATAAAGATGTGCATTTTATGCTAGATAATACAGAGGTTACCATGCAAGAAGGTGAATGCTGGTATACCAATGTAAATTATGTACACTCGGTACGTAATCAAGGTGTTACTGATCGTATACATCTGGTTATTGATGGTAGACGAGATGAATGGTCTGATAATTTGTTTTTTTCTCTAGCTCCCAAAGAAAGTTTAATCACTCCTCGTGCAATCCAACAATCTCCAGAAACCATCAAGTTTACCATACGAGAATTAGAACGTAGTAATATGCCTATAGCCCAAACATTAATCAAAGATTTAAAAGAAAAACTAGCTTTAATTAATGATAGTAATTATTAATCAACAATAGGTATTGGTTGTTTTTCTTCGTTTACAGCTACAAACTTGAATAAACCAGTAACTGCTTTTTCTCTTACATCTTGGTACATATCTTCTTTGTAAATATCTACTTGAACAAGACAGCTAGTATTACCTACTTTAACCACTTTGGCAGTCAATTCAATTATAGTCCCCTGTGGTATCGGCTTTTTAAAATCAATTTTATCTGTAGAAATGGTGACTACTCTTTTTTTACTAAAACGCGTAGCACAGATAAAAGATACTTCGTCCATTAATTGTAATGCGGTACCTCCAAATAAGGTATCATAGTGATTAGTCGTATTAGGAAAAACTGCCTTAAAAACACTAGTTTCTGATGCTTCAATACGGTCGTTTATAGTCATATTATTTTTTCTTATCACATTTCTCACAAATCTACAATAGTCTAACTTATATTTGCGCTATCATAAAAAAAGATTTCTATGAATATTATCGAAAGTTTAGAATGGCGCTATGCTACAAAAAAGTTTGATGCTACAAAATCGTTAAGTACAGCTCAAATTGATACGCTTATTCAAGCATTTAATTTGACTGCAACTTCTTATGGTTTACAACCTTTAAAACTTGTTGTGATCCACAATAAAGATTTACAGCAACAACTTGTAGCGCATTCTATGAATCAACAACAAGTTGCCGATGCTTCTCATTTACTTGTTATTTGTATCGAAAAAGAAATCTCATCTGATTATATCATCAATCATTTTGAACGTGTAAAAGCGATACGAAATACTAATGATGAGGTTTTAAAGCCTTTTAGAGATTATTTGATTGATTCTTTTGGAGGAAAATCAACTACAGAAATACGCACATGGGCTTCAAAACAAGCTTATATCGCTCTAGGTAATTTATTAACTGTATGTGCTACGCAAGAGATAGATGCTTGCCCTATGGAAGGTTTTGTTCCGGAAAAATATGATGAGGTTTTACAATTAGACAAAAAAGGATTGTCTTCTATTCTGGTACTTCCTGTAGGTTATCGCTCTAATGAAGATATGTTTGCAGATTTTGCCAAGGTAAGACGTTCTACAAATGAGACTGTGATTCAATTCTAATACAAAAAGCCCTCTATAAAAGAGGGCTTCTTATTTATATTTTCTTTGTCGTAACTAATACGATACGTAATCTATTATCTCTAATCCATATCCTATCATACCTACACGCTTTTCTTGCTCACTATTAGAAACTAAGCGTAATTTATGAATGCTAAGATCATGTAATATCTGTGCTCCTATCCCAAAATCTTTGGAATCCATTACAATTCTAGGCGCTTTAACTACTTCATCTTCTTCTTGAAGTCCTTTTAATATCCCTAATCGATTTAGCACATTAAGTGATTGGTTTTCTTGATTAATAAAAAGAATTGCTCCTTTCCCTTCTTTATTAATACATTTAAACATATCGTCTAATCGTTTATCTGCATTATTAGTCAAGGTTCCCAAGATATCATTATTAACCAATGTAGAATTAATTCTAGTCATCACAGGCTCATTTTCTGCCCATGTACCTTTGGTTAATGCGATATGTATTTGATCGTTTGTAGTTTGTTTATAGGCACGTAACCTAAACTTTCCAAAACGAGTAACTATATCAAAATCTTCTTTTTTCTCAATCAAAGAGTCATGCTGCATTCTATAGGCTACAAGATCTTCTATCGATACTAATTTCAGGTCAAACTTTTTTGCTACCTCTACTAATTCTGGTAACCTTGCCATAGTCCCATCTTCGTTCATAATCTCAACGATTACTCCTGCTGGTTTTAACCCTGCTAATCTTGCAAAATCTATAGCTGCTTCTGTATGTCCTGTTCTTCTTAATACTCCTCCTTGTTTCGCTTTAAGCGGAAAAATATGTCCTGGTCTAGCCAAATCATGAGACTTAGTATCTTCATTGATTAAAGCTTCGATCGTTTTTGATCTATCGCTAGCCGAAATCCCTGTAGTAACTCCTTGTCCTTTTAAATCAACTGAAACTGTAAAAGCTGTTTCCATAGGATCGGTATTGTTACCTACCATCATATGCAACTTCAATTCGTCACAGCGCTGTTCTGTTAAAGGTGTACATATTAATCCTCGACCGTGTTTGGCCATAAAGTTAATCATCTCTGGAGTTACCTTCTCTGCTGCTGCAATAAAATCTCCTTCATTTTCTCTATCCTCATCATCAACTACTATAATTACTTTTCCTTTGCGGATATCATCTATAGCTTCTTGTATCGTATTGAGTTGTATACGTTTTTTTGTCACTGTCGTTTCAGACATAATTTATGGAAATATGTTGTGTTTATTTTCAACAAATATATTTAAAAAGAATGGCTTTATTTAGATTTTGAAAATCGTTTTTGAAAGAATTCTTTTATAGGTTGTATCACTGCATCCATGTTTGTAACTCCTCTATCTCTAGTTGCTCTATAGGTAAAGAATATACTTAATGGAAATATAATAAATGTCGATAACCACGATCCTAAAAATGTAGGTATTCCTCCTTCTTCTGCACTATTGTTTGCAAAAAGTCCAATAAAGTGATAGCTCAAAAAGATTATTACTCCAATAATAATTGGGAGTCCTAATCCTCCTTTACGAATAATAGCCCCTAATGGTGCTCCTACAAAGAATAACAATACACATGCTATACCTAAGGCATATTTATCGTGCAAAGTCATCTCATATTTATTAAGGAAACGTCTTTTTACTTTAGCATTTTTTATAGTTGCTCTAAAATTACGCTGCAATCCATCTACATTAGAAAAGGCTAATTTATATACTTGTGATTTCTCTTTATTAGTAAAGTATTCTAAGTATGTTTTTACGGTATCGCTTAATATTTTAGGTTTTTCTATTGTAAGATCTCTATTAAGTTCGCTTATTCCATTACGCGCCTCAATCTTAGTTTCCATCGATTTTCTATCGGCATTGTAAGCTCCAGATAATGAGTCCAAAATATCACCTAATTCATTTACATTAAGCATTTTTGGACCTTTTTTATATTGTTCCTTATTTAAATCGACATCATTAAAACTCGATAAATCAATATTGATCGTATATTTTTCAAAATGAGCTTTAGCTAGAGGTAACTTTCGCTGTTGTTTTGGTGACGATTGTTGTACTTCGTCATAGTAATTTCCATCACTTAATACTAGAGAAATTAACTCTGAGTCTACACTTCCCATTAATTCTCCTTCTTTGGCTTTAATCACTGTAAAATTCCCAGCTCTTGATGCTTTCTTATGTATAATTACATCTTTTAAAAACTCATCATTTTCACCATATTTTTCTGCTACTTTTATATTGATATCTCCTAAATCATTAAATTGATTAGGCGCTATTGCCATTGCTGGCTTAACTTTAACAAGGTTCTTTCTTAGGTTAATAAACTTCTTTTCTGCAGATGGCATTACCACGTTTGAAAAGAAGAATGCACCAAACCCTAAAAGCACAATAAAAACACTTAATACTCGCATTGCTCTTTGTAGCGATATTCCAGAAGATTTCATTGCTGCAAACTCATAATTCTCTGCAAAGTTACCAAAGGTCATAATTGACGTCAATAAAATTGTCAATGGTAATATCATAGGAATCAATCGCGGTGTTCCATATAATAAAAACTTAAGGATTACTAAGATATCAATATCTTTTCCTGCCAATTCTGATATGAATAACCATATCATTTGCAAGATAAAGATGAGTAATATGATAATAAAGAGCGGAAAAAATGTCTTTAAAAAAGTTACTAGAATATATCGATCTAATATTTTCAAGGGATATTTAATCTAAACGGTTGATATAATAGTTGCTATATTTTGATTCATCAAAAACAAATTGTGTTTTGGATAACGGCTGATTTGTTTTAAAGCTGTTCACTGTAATTGTAATCTGTGTACCGTTATTCTGTGTTTGAATCATTTTGTAAATATGCTTCGTTTGTACATCAATTCCCAATAAAATTTCTTTTAATTCACTATTAGTATCTATTGGGGTTAATTTTATGTACTGAATTTTTCTTCCTTTTACATTTTGTACAATGTCTTTTTTATAGGTATATCCTTCTTCATAAAACGTTAGCATTTTTGATGGTGTAATACTATCGTCTTCTTCTTCACTTTGTGTAGAAATATTAATTTCTTCGTCTTCTGGGATAATTACATATAATTTTTTTCCATCATACATACGTGTACTTCCCATTAGGTTAAGTACATAGTTATTATTTTTTAAGACCACATCTCCTCTTGTCTCTTGATATACGTCTTCTTTTGTGTTTTTTAAGGCATATTTAAATCCTATAACAATATTATCATATGATTTTACTTTGCTAGAAACCTCATCCAGTATGGTCTTTGCGTTTTGAGCTTGTACTACTTGCACAAAACAAAATGCTAATACGATGAATACTATTTTTTTCATTTTTTTTCTATAATTTATTCAAAAGTATATGTAATAATGGGGATATACTTTCTTTAGGTTATGTTACTTTTCTGCTTCTAATAAGAGATGTAATGCATTTAAATCTGTTACCAAAACTTGACGTGCTTTACTTCCTTCAAAAGGACCTACAATACCAGCTGCTTCTAATTGATCGATAAGTCGTCCTGCTCTATTATATCCTAATTTAAGTTTACGTTGCAATAACGAGGCTGATCCTTGTTGCGCTGTTACGATAATTTCGGCTGCTTCATTAAACAATTTATCTCTATCCTTCTTGTCTATATCAATACTCGTGCCACTATCTTCTCCTATGAATTCTGGTAGTAAATGAGCACTTGCATAAGCCTTTTGTCCACCGATATATTCTGTGATGCGTTCAACCTCTGGTGTATCGACAAAAGCACATTGAATACGGATAACATCATTACCTTGTGTATATAACATATCTCCTCTACCGATCAATTGATCTGCTCCTCCGGTATCTAATATTGTTCTCGAATCAATTTTTGATGTTACTCTAAATGCTATACGAGCAGGGAAATTGGCTTTTATCATTCCCGTAATTACATTTACAGAAGGTCTTTGTGTTGCTATGATTAAGTGAATACCGATTGCACGTGCTAATTGTGCTAATCTCGCTATAGGAGTTTCTACTTCTTTACCTGCCGTCATGATTAAGTCTGCAAACTCATCTATAACCAAAACAATATATGGTAAAAAGCGATGTCCGTTTTCTGGATTAAGCTTTCTTGCTTTAAACTTAGCGTTATACTCTTTTATGTTACGCACCATTGCATTTTTAAGCAAATCATAACGTGCATCCATTTCTATACACAACGAGTTTAAGGTATTAATCACCTTGCTGTTATCTGTAATAATGGCATCTTCTGCATCTGGAAGTTTTGCTAAGAAGTGACGCTCTATCTTGTTATATAATGTTAATTCTACTTTTTTAGGATCAACTAAAACAAATTTAACTTCGGCTGGATGTTTCTTATATAATAACGAAGTAAGAATCGCATTTAATCCTACCGATTTACCTTGTCCTGTAGCTCCTGCCATTAGCAAGTGAGGCATTTTTGCCAAATCTACTACCAAGGTTTCATTTGAAATGGTTTTACCTAGCGATAATGGCAATTCCATTTCTGCATTTTGAAATTTAGGAGACATAATCGCTGATCGCATCGATACTATCGTAGAGTTCTTATTAGGAACTTCTATCCCTATGGTTCCTTTTCCTGGTATAGGTGCTATAATACGAATTCCTAATGCCGCTAGAGATAAAGCTATATCGTCTTCTAAATTCTTGATTTTTGAAATTCGTATTCCTGCTTCTGGTACGATTTCATATAGTGTAACTGTTGGTCCTACAGTAGCTTTTATTTGAGCTATTTCTATCTTGTAATTCTTAAGCGTCTCAACAATTCTATTTTTGTTTTCTTCTAGCTCTCCTTGATCAATAGTAATCCCAGCTTTTCCTTGTGTGTAATCTTTTAATAAATCTACTGTTGGGAATGCATATGCACCTAATTCTAATCTAGGATCAAATTCTCCAAAATCTTTTACTAATTGATCGCTAATGGTATCGACTTCTTCTTCTTCTACGGTCTCTTCTATTTCCATAGTGATTTCTTCTAAGAAATCATCCTTTTCATCATTTACACTCTTAACCTCATCAGCTTCTTGCTCTCCATCCAAAATAGTAATTCCTTCTGGTTGTGAATAGTTCTTGATGGTTGGTACTAAATCTTCTTGACCAAAAGTAGTTGTGATAGTTGTTTCTGCATCTTCTGCTATAACTATAGGTTCATCTATAGCTGTCACAGGAATTTCTGTTTCTAATGGAATAGTTTCCTCTTTTTGATTTACGCCTTCATCATTTAATGATGGTGCATCTACTTTTTCATCGGATATAGTTTCTTCTACTTCTTCCTCTTTTCTTGAGAATGCCGCTATTACAATTTCTGGTGTCAGTTTTAATCGCACTACAACATAGAGTATGGCAAAAAATATCAGTAACAATACTGTTCCTAACTTACCTATATAATCACTTAAAAAATCATTAAATTCAAATCCAACAACTCCTCCTAAAATATGATCTGCATAATTAAAGAATCCAAATAAAACTGCGCCCCATAACATCAATAATATTCCCCAATACCAGAAACCAATCAATTTCTTTTTATTGAAACCTAGTACTAAATACACTCCAGATAATAAGGTTAATACAGGAATTATAAATGCCGAAATCCCAAATCCTCTATAGATAAAAAAGTTACTAATTTGGGCTCCAAAACTGCTTAGACTATTTTTGATTCCCACATCTCTTCTAGCATAATCAACCAATTCGCTTTGGTCTACTTTCCAATTGAAGAAAAAAGAGGTAAATGAAAAAAATAGCCATATCCCAAATAAAAATAGAAAAGTACCCAAAACAATCTTTTGTTGTTTGGTCATACTTAATCGTTCTTTAATCGACTTTTTATTCTTTACGGTTGTTTTTTTGGTAGTTGCTTTTCTTTTGGCCATTCTTGAAAATAATCTTAGCGCAAAAATACGAATATCTCTTTGTGAACGTAAAATTGCTTCTAAAATTTCTAAAAAATATACGGTATATAAATGATGAAACCTATGATAACGGCGGTAATTGCTGCAATAAATACGGCTCCAGCCGCTACATCTTTTATCACCCCTATCTTGTTATGAAAATCTGGATGGACAAAATCTGCAATAGCTTCGGCAGCTGTATTCATACCTTCCATACTCATTATCAATCCTATTGCAAAGATTTGCATTATCCATTCTGTGGTTGTAATATCATAATAAAAACCTGCAATTGTCATTACAATTCCGATTCCAGCTTGTACCTGTATACTAGCTTCAGTTTTTAATAATAGTAATGCACCTTTCATGGCATATCCACAACCACGAATTCTTCCCTTAATAAATTGTATCCCTTTTGTCATTATTACAATGCGTTCAATGCTGCTTCATAATTAGGTTCATCTACGATTTCATTTACTTGTTCTGTATGTACAACTTTACCTTCCTCATCAATAACTACAATTACTCTTGAGTGCAATTGTTGTAATACTCCATCAATAATTTCTAAGCCATAATCTTTACCAAATTTACCAGTTCTGTAATCTGAAAGGCAATATACTTTATCGATCCCTTCTGCTCCACAAAAACGGGTTTGTGCAAAAGGTAGATCTCTAGATACACATAATACTACTGTGTTTTCTATTGAAGAAGCCTTTTCATTAAACTTTCTTACAGATGTAGCACAAGTTCCTGTATCTATTGATGGAAAAACATTTAATACTACTTTTTTCCCTTTATAATCTGATAACTTAACTGTAGATAAATCCCCTTTTACTAATTCAAAATCTAATGCTTGAGTTCCTACACTAGGTAATTCTCCTATAGTTTGAACTGATTTTCCTTGTAATGCTATTGTTGCCATGATTTATGTTTCTTTTTTATGAGAATGTAAAATTAAGAAGATTAAACTATTTATCATTTTACCTTTTCTCTTTTTTCTAGTCAATAGCAAAAAAAGAGATAGGCTCTCCCCTACTTTTACAAACAACACAATAATGACATTTTTTTTATAAAATCCATAACTTTTTAACGTTTATTACGTAGGGTATATACGATATCGTGCGTTATTACAAAGAATTACAAATCACATTCTCAAAAACATGAAATACAAATTACCACTAATCATTCTTTTGATTTTAGGGCTTTCGCTTCAAGCGCAACAAAGTCCCGATGAAATAGCCAAGACTTGGCTAAAAGACAATTTAACAACATTAAAAGTCAACTCGATAGACGAATTTAATCTACGTTCAACTCGCAAAGGACTATCAGGACAAACATTACGTTATCAACAAACTATTAATGGAATACCTGTATTTGATTCTGAAATAGCTATTCATATATCAAATAAAAACAAAGTATCTTATGTAGCTAATAATCATAAACATGGTGTAACTACAATCAATACAACTCCAAACCTTTCTAAAACCTCTGTTCTTGACCAAGCAAAACAATACATGAATTTAAAAGGAGAACTAACTCAAAGTGATTCTCAATTATATGTATATCTTAAAGATGGAAACACTAGATTAGTACATGTAGTACATATGGATGCTAAACAATCTACTGGATATTGGAGAGTAATTATTGATGCGCATTCTGGTGAAATTATTGAATCCAAAGATGTATCTATCCGCCGTGATATCAATTCAAAAATTTCTCATGCAGTACCTACTGTTGGTTTTAAGGATCAAGAAACAGCTCGAATTGTAGAAAATATAGCTGCTGCACCTGTTGATGGCACAGGTATGGTATTTGATCCGGATCCATTATCTGTTAATGGTGTAACTTATGGCGGGAACTATAGAGATAATAATGATGCTACAAATGCTTCTCTGGATGCTTCAAGATCATCTGTTACCTTGAAAGGAATTGATCTTACTGGAGGTACTTATAAACTAGAAGGACAATATCTAGAAATCCAAGATGTAGAAGCTCCTTTTAAAGGGCTTTTTACACAAAATTCTCCTGATTTTAATTATAACCGTTCTAATGATGCTTTTGAAGCAGTTAATTGTTATTATCACCTTGATAAAAACATGCGTTATATCAATGAAACATTGGGTATTACTCTTGTTTCTAGATTTAACTCTGGAGTGATCATCTATGATCCTAGTGCATGGAGCGGTGGAGATAATTCTTCTTATGGAGGAGGAGTTCTTAAATTTGGCGAAGGTGGTGTAGATGACGCTGAAGATACAGATGTAATTATCCACGAATTAGGTCACGGAATTCACGATTGGATCACTAATGGTTCTTTATCTCAAGTTGATGGTTTAAGTGAGGGATGTGGTGACTACTGGGCGCAATCTTATAGTCGTAGCCTTAATCAATGGGATAGCAGTGCTCCTTCTTACCATCATATGTTTCATTGGGATGGTCATAATGAATTCTGGGGAGGAAGAACTACTAACTATTCGGCTACTTACCCAGGAGGTTTAACCTCTTCTATCCATCAAAATGGACAAATATGGGCAACTGTTCTTATGCGTATTTTTGATATTATAGGACGAGAGAAAACAGACAAAGCATTCTTAGAAGGTTTAAGTATGACTTCTAGTTCTACAAATCAAGAACAAGCTGCTATCGCTGTAAGACAAGCTGCTATCGATATGAATTACAGTTGTGCAGACATTAATGTAATGACTACTCAATTTACCAATACAGGATATACTATGCCTTCTATCCCATTACAGGTTAATTGCCCTGGTGATCTTGCCGTAGCATCTGACCCTACAACAACAAACTTTACTATTCCTGACTATACCGGTATGGCAAATGCTATTAATGATGATTGTAATGCTACTGTTACACAAAGTCCTGCTGCAGGTACTGTTGTATCAGATGGTTCTCATCAAATCACTATTACTGCTAGTAGTGGTGGAGCTTCTGTAAATTGTACTTTTGAATTAACTGTTGATAGCACTCTTTCTGTAGACGAATTTGATGTTGAAAATCAAATTTCTATATATCCTAACCCGGCTAATGATTTTATCACTATCGATCGTAAGGTTAATACATTAGAAAAAATAGAAATCTATAATATATTAGGAGCTAGAGTACATACACAAACTCTTGATAAACTTAGCAATACTATTAATGTAGCTAATTTATCAAGTGGAGTATATTTTATTTCTTTTGAAAATAGAAGCAATAGTAAATCTTATAAATTCATAAAGAATTAAGATTTAGTTTATATAAAATCAAAAAGAAAGGTTGTCTAATACATAGACAACCTTTCTTTCTTTTTCATAGCATTATTATAGTATGCTCTATTGTTTATTTATCAATAGATCCTAATACTCTTTTCATAAATGAGTTAAGCGCTTCTTTTTTAGGAGTTCCTTCTTTTATCATTTTATCAACTTCTAGAGCTCCATACATATTTGATATTAACTCTCCTATTACATCTAGTTCTTCATCTTTTAATGATGGTACTTCTGTAAGCGCTTCAAGAGTTTCAATAGTTTCGATTACAAAATCCTCGTCATTTTCTTCAATGAAAGAGGTAAGATGCTTAATTACTGGTAACTTCATTAACTAATTCTTTTAATACATCAAACTTGTTAGTTTGGGTTTGATTCACAAATTCTCCTCCTTTAAAAGTAGCAAACGTTGGTAAGTTATCTACAGTAGCTAGCTTACGTGATTCTGGATACTTCTCTGCATCAACAATCACAAAAGTCAGTTGTTCTTGCTCTGTTGCTAATTTTTTAAATTTAGGTTTCATTATTCTACAATTCCCACACCAAGTTGCAGAGTATTGTACTACTACAGTTTCATTATCTGCTATTACACTAGCTAGATTATCTTCTTGTAACTCTTTTACCATGATAATTTTTCTTTTTTTTTAGATACACTAAGCTCATAAAGAGCTTAGTGTATTATATGTTATGATTAGTGAGAAGCTAAATATGAAGCAACTCCATCTCTATTTGCATTCATTGCATCTTTACCTTCTTCCCAGTTTGCAGGACAAACCTCACCGTTCTTTTGTACGTGAGTATACGCATCGATTAATCTTAAGAATTCGTTTACGTTTCTTCCTACTGGCATATGG
Organism: Aquimarina rhabdastrellae; assembly: GCA_947387485.1. GTDB lineage: Bacteria > Bacteroidota > Bacteroidia > Flavobacteriales > Flavobacteriaceae > Aquimarina. Next base: position 116,385 of record CANDNT010000009.1, on the reverse strand, counting down.
TTGATTCCTTCATGGAAAACTGTACCTTCTTCGTCAATTAAGTATGTAGCTCTATACGTTACGTTATCACCTTCTACAGTTACAACTCCTGTCTCTTCGTTATACGTTTCGTTAGTGATATCTAAAATCCCTAAAGTACTAGCTAAATTACGATTTGAATCAGCTAAGATTGGATAAGTAACACCTTCAATACCACCATTATCTTTAGAAGTGTTTAACCATGCAAAGTGTACTTCTGGAGTATCACATGAAGCTCCAATTACAATTGTATTTCTCTTTTCAAATTCAGCTACAGCAGCTTGAAAAGCGTGAAGTTCTGTTGGGCAAACAAATGTAAAATCTTTTGGATACCAGAAAAGTAATACTTTTTTATTCTTGTTTTTAGCTTCTTCTAAAACATTGATTTTAAAAGTATCTCCCATTTCGTTCATTGCATCTACATCAAGATTCGGAAATTTTTTACCTACTATTGCCATTTCTATTTTTTTATATGATTAATATTGATTTTGACACTGCAAATATACAGTCTCTTTTTGTTGTACTAATAGTTATTGATTTTAATTTTTTATATCGTAATAAGTTTTTCTAATGCTTCAATTTTTATTCAAAAATCTCTATTTAAATACCCTTTTTTTATGATTAAAATCATCTTATAACTTTTTAATTTCTATAATATTAATTCTATTTTGTAATTTCGTGAACCGAAATCCCCTACCCCAAATAGGTTTAAAACACTAAACTATTGAAACGTATCGTATTAATTACATCATTACTGCTGATGTTGAGTGCTTATGTCTCTAAAGCTGAGACACAAAATACTGCAACTAAGGATAGTATTCAATTAATGATTAAGGAATCTCAACGATTTCAAAATGAATTTAAATATGAACAATCATTACAAATTGCCGAAAAAGCATTAATGATTGCCAAATTCCATGATGATTCTGAAAGTAAAGCATATGTTTATCAAATTATAGGTCATAATTATGAGCTAAATGGAGAACATGATAAGGCTATTGATAATTATGAAAAAGCATTGGTTTATGCCAAAATCTCTAAAAATAAATATTTAGAATCAGAGATCAACAATAATATTGCTGCGCTTCAAATTAAAGAAAAAACAACTGTTTCTTCTGCTGTTTCACATTATAACGAGGCTTATTTAATAGCCAATAAAATGAAAGATACTATGCTTATGATAGCTCCTTTAATCGATTTAGGAGATTATTTTATCATGCAGCAAAAATATAAAACTGCTTATCCTTACTTATCAAAAGCTCGAAAATTAATTACTGCTAAAGCTTCAAATACTAATAAAACAGTGATTAATGCCCTTTTAGCTCAATATTTTTTACATGAAAAAATGTATGGTCGAGTTGAGACGCATACAAAACGTGCTATTTCTTATGCAGAAAAAGATAATTTACATGAGGAGTTAGCCAAAGCATACAAAATCTATTCTGATCTTTATAAAGCTAAAAAAGATTATCAAAAAGCCTATACCTTACTTAATGAACATTATAAAAACTTGGTGATTTCGAACAATAAAAAACGTTTAATCGAATTACAAAAAGCAAATGTTAAATACGAAGTAGAACAATATAAACGTGAATTAGAAGTTGCCGAAAATGAAGCAAAAGAACGTAAGTTTCAAATTATACGCTGGAAAACAACGATTATATTAGGTATCATTTTTATCATCATTTCTTTTATTTTCTTGATTAGTTCGTATAAAAACAACGCTCAAAAACGTAAACTTAATCAAGATCTTCTTGAAAAAAATAAGGAGCTTAAAAAAGCAAAAGAAACAGCAGAACAGGTCTCTGTTCTTAAGTCTCAGTTTGTCTCTACGGTAAGTCACGAATTACGTACACCTTTATATGGAGTTATTGGTCTTACTTCTATGCTTATGCAAGATCATCCAGAAGAAAAAAAGAAAGAATATCTTCAATCTTTAAAATTCTCTGGTGATTATCTTTTGGCATTGATTAATGATGTATTACAATTGAGTAAAATAGAAACTAACGAAGTGGTTTTAGAAAAAACTTCTTTTGATATACGTTCTCTTGTAGAAGGCATTGCTAATTCTTTACGTTCTAGATTAAAAAACAACAATAATAAAGCACATATACAGATAGATCGTTCAATTCCTCAAACACTCTCAGGAGATTCTGTTCGTTTATCTCAAATCCTAATTAATTTAATAGGAAATGCTTTAAAATTTACCAAAGAAGGAAATGTATGGATCACCATTACTCATATTCGTAATTTTAATAATACTCACCTTTTAAAATTTGTTGTTAAAGATGACGGAATAGGTATTCCTATTGATAAACAAGAATCTATTTTTGATAATTTCGTTCAAGTAAAAAATACAGAACAGGAACATCAAGGTACAGGTTTAGGGCTCTCTATTGTAAAAAAACTTATACAATTACATAACAGTGAGATTCATATTAAAAGTAAAGAAAATGAAGGTACTGAGTTTTTCTTCGAATTGTATTTTGAAGAAGCTATCCAGCAAGCTCCTGCCCTAACCAAAACTCCACAGATAAAGACTCCTGTAGGTACAGATAGTTATCATATATTAATTGTTGATGATAATAAAATCAATCAAATGGTAACTCAAAATATCTTAAAGAAAAACAATTACACTTTTAATGTAGCGACTAATGGTACTGAAGCTATTAGCAAAGCCAAAGAAAATACTTATGACCTTATTTTAATGGATATTAATATGCCTGGAATGAGCGGACTCGATGCTACCATCGAAATTCGTAAATTCAATACTAATGTCCCTATTATTGCTTTAACTGCTGTAGAAGAAGGTGAAGTAAGAGATGAGGCTTTATCTTCTGGAATGAATGATGTGATTATTAAACCTTATGATACTCAGCAATTCTTCCAAACTATAATAAAAAACATTACGATGGCAAAGCATAAAAGCGCTTAACATTTAGCTAAACCCTTGTTAAATCTAGAAAGTTTTGATTGAATATATGTATTTTTAGCCTAGTTCTTCTTCTGTAAATGTTTTATCGTTATGGAGAAAATGAGCTATTATTAGTTATAAAATACATGTTTCAAATTATTCTAGATTATGAATAAAGATTTAGGCTTTAATACAGTTTGTACTCATTTTGGAGAATTAGAAGATACGCAATTTAAAGGTGCTGTTTCTCCTATACATATATCAACATCTTATGCTTTTGAAGATGTAGCTGTAAAACGATATCCTCGTTATTTTAATACCCCTAATCAAGAAGCGCTTAATAAAAAGATAGCACGATTGGAACATGGTGAAGCTGCTCTCGTTTTTGGAAGCGGTATGGCAGCTATAAGTACTACGCTTTTAAGTTTTTTAAAGTCTGGAGATCATATCGTATTACAACGAAATTTATATGGTGGGACACTTAATCTTGTGCTTAAAGAGTTTGATCGATATGCCATTGAATATTCTTTTGTCGATATACCTACTCCTAAAGCTTTTGAAGAAAAAATACAAGAAAACACTAAACTCATTTATATTGAGACGCCTTCTAATCCACTTTTAAAGATCACAGATATTACTGCTATAGCAGCTTTAGCAAAACAACATCAATTAATTTCTGTTATTGACAACACCTTTGCTTCTCCTGTTAATCAAAACCCTATTCTTATGGGAATTGATATTGTTATCCACTCTGCTACTAAGTACCTAGGAGGTCATAGCGATATACTTGCAGGTGCTGTAATCGCTTCTCAAACTCATATCGATACTATATTTCAATTAGGAATAAACTTTGGTGGAAACTTAAGTGATCTTACCGTTTGGATGCTTGATCGTAGTATCAAAACATTAGGTTTACGTGTTAAAAAACAGAACGAAAATGCTAAAAAAATAGCTAAGTGGCTCAATAAACAGGATGCCATTTCAAAAGTATACTATCCTGGTTTAAAATCTCATCCAGATCATGATTTGGCAAAAAAGCAAATGAAAGGAGGTTTTGGAGGTATGTTATCTTTTGAATTAGATACTACAATTAATGTTACTGCTTTTCTATCATCATTAACATTAATTAAAAGTTCTATGAGTCTTGCTGGAGTAGAAAGTACTATCTTATCTCCTTCAAAAACTTCTCATGCTCTATTGAGTGAAGAAGAACGATCGCTAAGGGGAATCTCTGATAATCTACTAAGATTAAGCGTAGGTATAGAAGAGAAAAAAGATCTTATAAAAGATATCAAACAAGCCTTGAAAGCAGCAAAACAAACTTCTTAATTATAAAAATTAAATTACATTCGTAAAGTGTATTATATATACACTTATTTAATATGACTATATGAAATTAGATATACTAGCTATTGGTGCGCATCCAGATGATGTAGAATTAAGTTGTTCGGGTACTATTGCCAAAGAAATTGCTAATGGTAAAAAAGTAGGAATTATAGATCTTACCAGAGGTGAATTAGGTACTAGAGGTACTCCAGAAATTAGAGATCAAGAAGCTGCCAATGCTGCAAAAATTTTAGGCGTTAGTGTTAGAGAAAATTTAGGTTTCAAAGATGGATTTTTTGTTAATGACAAAGCACATCAATTAGAGATCATCAAAATGATACGTAAATATCGTCCAAAAATTGTATTGTGTAATGCGATTACAGATCGACATATCGATCATGGTAAAGGAAGTAAACTTACTAGTGACGCTTGCTTTTTGTCAGGTTTAAGACGTATTGAAACTACTATTAACGGGATTGATCAAGAAGCTTGGCGCCCTAAGAATGTTTATCATTATATTCAATGGCAACCTATTACTCCAGATTTTGTTGTAGATATTAGTGGATTTATGGATAAAAAGGTAGAAAGTGTACTTGCTTACAGCTCTCAATTCTTTGATCCAAACAGTAATGAACCTAAAACTCCTATTACAAGTAGTAATTTTCTAGACAGTGTAACATATAGAGCTGCCGATTTAGGTCGTTTAATTGGTGTTGATCATGCCGAAGGTTTTACTGTAGAACGTTATGTAGCAGTAGATTCTATTTCTGACCTTATTTAATATGCATTTTTTGTCATTTTTTCTTTGTATAAAGCCTAAATATGATTATATTTGCATCCGGAAATTAAATGGTGATTGTAGCTCAGTTGGTTAGAGCGCCTGATTGTGGTTCAGGAGGTCGTCGGTTCGAGACCGATCTTTCACCCTTAAATTTAAGCCTTACTTTTATTTAGTAAGGCTTTTTTGGTTTCATTATTTATTGTTTTCCTCAAAAATGAGGAAAGAGAGATTAGTGAGATTGAATCTAAAATCTAAAATATAAAACACTAAATCTAAAATTAAAAAGGGTTTTAAGCATAAACTTTATAACGAGTATATCTGTTATCTGTAAACTATCTAAGATTTCTACATCCGTTATTCCTAAATATAATTCACTCACAACTTTTGAACTTGATCCAAAAAAATAACAAAATCCCTTGTCAAATTAATAAAAAGAATTATATTTGCACCCGGAAATTAAATGGTGATTGTAGCTCAGTTGGTTAGAGCGCCTGATTGTGGTTCAGGAGGTCGTCGGTTCGAGACCGATCTTTCACCCTTAAATAAAAGGATTACAAGATAACTTGTAATCCTTTTTTAATTATATACTTACTTATACTGGATCAAGACTAATTGTTGTGTTTTTGTATAAGTGACGAGTAATTAGCGATGAGACATGAGTGGGATTGAATCTAAAATTTAAAAGGATTCTCTATATAAACTTTATAACGAGTATATCTGTTACCTGTAAACTATCTAAGATTTCTGTATTTAACGCTACTTATAAACATAATTTGCTCACAACAATCACTCTTGAACCAGCTAAAATCTTTGATTTAGTATATCATGGAGTAAAATCCTAGGATGACTATCCTTCATTCAATATTGTTTCTTAATTCTACTATAATTTTAAAGTTTGATCTTTATTACTTCTTCTAATTTTAATCAAAACACACTTCACCTAAACATTAATTTTAGCTTATAAAACCATGAATTTTAACCCATTACACCTTGTATTTTATAACAATCACTTAAAATATTTGATTAGGTCATTGATCAAAGCTTTAGTTACTTGCATCATCATTTAATCTAAAAAATCAAAACAATGAAATTTCAAATCAAATCATCTATCGTAATGGTATTTGCTGCCCTTACAATTCTATCTTGTTCTAAGCAAGAAGAAGAATTAACTCCTGCTCAAACTACAGAGAATCTTTATGAGTTAGTAGGTACTACAACTACTCGTCAAGCAACTCAAGAAGAACTCGACAAGCTTACTCAAAATCCTACTGAGAGAATTAGCTGTACACTAAGTAGTGACATTGATTGTGGTGAAAGCCCTTCTTCTTTTGAAGGTTATGTTCAAAACTGTACTACCTATCCTAAGATATGGCCTCCAACAGGAGCTACTATAGAAACATACAAAAGTATGATCTATTATGTAGACAGTGATGGTGATATCAATCTTGATCAGTACCAAGATGATGCACAAGATCACGTTGATGAATTAGTAAATACTTATGGTTCTGCAGCATTTATTACAGCAGATGTAATCTACTGGCCATGTAGAAGAGGGGATAATTCTTGTGTAATAAAATATACAGTATATAAATAATAGTACTGTAATTATTATCTAAAAATAAATTAACCACTATAATCATGATTGTAGTGGTTTTTTTCTATTAAATAGTATTCCTTTTTGAACCTGTAGTCTAAATTTGTATTTTGCTTTTCTCAATATCAAATTTAATTAGTCTCTATGCAGCCTTTACATATACTACTACTCATTGCAGCTTATTTTGGAGTGCTTATTCTTATCTCTTATTTTACTGGAAAAAATGCAGATAATGATGCTTTTTTTAAAGCTAATAAGCAATCTCCCTGGTATGTTGTTGCATTTGGAATGATTGGAGCTTCTTTAAGTGGTGTTACTTTTATTTCTGTACCTGGTTGGGTTGAAGCCTCTCAATTTAGCTATATGCAAGTAGTTTTAGGGTATATTCTAGGGTATTTGGTTATTGGTACAGTTTTACTTCCTCTATATTATAAACTCAACCTTACTTCTATATATACTTATCTCGAAGATAGATTTGGGTATTACTCCTATAAAACAGGCGCTTCTTTCTTTTTAATTTCTAGGATTGTTGGTGCTAGTTTCAGGTTATTTTTAGTAGCCAATGTGTTACAAAGTATACTTTTTGATGCTATGGGTATTCCGTTTTGGGTAACCGTTATTATCACTATTTTATTAATCTGGTTGTATACTTTTAAATCTGGTATTAAAACTATTGTTTGGACAGATACTTTACAGACGCTATTTATGCTTATTGCTGTAGGTGTTGCCATTTATTATGTTGCAGATGACTTAGGGATTAAAAACGGAGGATTGTTTAATTATGTATGGGATAGCGAACTTTCTAAAATGTTTTTCTTTGAAGATTTTAAAGATGGAAAATATTTCTGGAAACAGTTTATATCTGGTGCTTTTATTGCAATTGTAATGACTGGACTAGATCAAGATATGATGCAAAAAAACCTTACTTGTCGCACACTTAAAGACGCTCAAAAAAACATGTTTTGGTTTACTTTAGTACTAACCGTCGTTAACTTTATATTTCTAGCTTTAGGGTTATTATTAACAGATTATGCTTCTATAAATGGTATTGATGCCCAGAAAGATCAGTTATTTTCTACTATCGCTACACAAAGTAATTTAGGTTTTGGTATAGCCATATTCTTTGTGCTAGGTTTAATTGCCGCAGCATATAGTAGTGCAGATAGTGCACTCACTTCTTTAACAACATCTTTTAGTATAGATATTCTCAATATTGAAAAAAAATATGATACTAAAAAACAAATAGCATTACGTAAACAAATTCATATACTTTTCTCTTTAATATTAGCCCTTGTCATTATCGTTTTTAAATATATCATTAAAGATGCTAGTGTTATTGCAAAACTTTTTGTTTTTGCGGGTTATACTTATGGGCCTCTCTTAGGGCTATATGCTTTTGGTTTATTTACAAAACTAAAAGTAAGAGATCACCTAGTTCCTTTAATTGCTGTAATAGCTCCAATTATGGCTTATGGTATTGATTATTGTTCTGCTTTGTATTTTAGCTTTGAGTTTCAATTTTTCATACTTATTCTCAATGGCTTTATTACATTTCTAGGATTACTTTTTATTTCTAAAAAAACTACTGTTTTACAATAATATATAATGTATATTTGTTCTCAAATTGGGAAACATCTATTAAACACTGGATAATGCTATGAAAAGTTAAAAGCATATCCTTTTTTGTTAAAAAAATACAAACATTGTAACAAGAGTTTTTAACTAACGTCTTATATGTAAAGATTATGATTTTTCATAAATTTAGTTAGTTAGTTACTTAATAATCAAATTTTATTCATAGTTGATGGTTAGTGTTACTATTTGGTTATTATAAAAAAACCGCTACATATACTGTAGCGGTTTTTGTTTTTATATGATATAGTTTAATCATTTCATTTATAAGTTTTTATAAAATTGCTAATTTTATTAACACACTCTCTTTTAACCTTATTTTTCACAAAAAAAGATTTTAAACACTACAAATCAACACCTTACAACTTTTTAATAATAGTACAATCGTCTTTATTTTCTTTATTTTTTGTTAAAATAGAAATTAACTGTAACAGATTTTAGCAAGGCTCGTCATACATTCTATAAGAAACAAAGTTATCGATCTCTTTAAAAATTTAGCAATCCATGTATTTGTATTATGCAATACAAAGTACAATGCATGACCAACAACATAATCATTATGAAAACAAAAAGTAAAAATCTAATCGTATTCTTATTATCAATTTGGTGTTGTTTTGTCGCCACGGCTCAACCATCTCCAGATAATGCAATAGTAGGATCTGTAAAAGGAATAGTAATGGATAAGAATCTACAACAAGCTATTCCTTATGCAACAATAGTAATTAACGACGCTACAGAAAAAATTATAAGTGGAGGTATCACTCAAGAAGATGGAAATTTCATTATTAATGATATACCTAACGGAAATTATGCCCTTAAAGTTCAATTTATAGGTTACAAAACATTTAGTCAACCTATTGTTATTAGTCGCAAAAACAAAGATTTAGACCTAGGAACTATCTTTCTTGAAGAAGAAGTAGCGACTCTAGATGACGTAACAATTGTAGCAGAGCGTACTACAGTTGAGCAAAAAATTGACCGTAAGGTGATTAATATCGGTAAAGATTTAACTACTACTGGAGGTAGTGCTGCCGAAATCATGAATAACATCCCTTCTGTTAATGTTGATCAAGATGGAAATATCGCTTTACGCGGAAATGAAAACGTACGTATTTTGGTAGATGGAAAACCTACTAATGTATCTGCTGCACAATTGCTTAAACAAATTCCGTCTACAGCTATCAAAAAAGTAGAACTTATTACTAATCCTTCTGCAAAATATAATCCTGAAGGAATGAGTGGTATTATCAATATCGTTTTACATAAAAATAGTAATATTGGATTTAACGGAAACCTTAATCTAGGTGTTAATCATGACGAAAACACACGTTTTAATGGTTCTTTAGATCTTAACTATAGAACAGGAAAAGTAAATATCTATGGTAGTTATGGAAATAACATTTCTAAAAATCAACAACGAGGAGAGTTAAACCGATTTGACGATAATACAAGACAAGAATTTGACATCTTAACAGATAACACTTCTCATTTATTCAAAGTAGGTTTGGATTACTATATCAATGATCGCAATACAGTATCTTTTTATACGAATCAAAACTTATTTAACGGAGACAATAACATTACTACAGATTTATTATTCTTAAGTAATACTCAAAATGATTTTAGTCAAACGACAATTAATGATGAAGAAAACACAAATTCTACTTACAACTTTGACTACAAGCATGATTTTAAAAAAGAAGGGCATAACATTGAATTAGAAGTTAACCACAGTACTTTTAAACAAGATAATATTGATGATTTTACCGGATCAACAGGATTTACACCTTATAGAGATATCATTGATAATGAAAGAAACAATACAGTAATCAACTTGGATTATGTAAATCCATTATCAGAAAAAACTAAATTAGAATTAGGATCTGAAGTTCGTTTACAACGTACTGACAATGTTTACTTATCAACGTTCTTTGACAATTCAACTTTTGAATACAACAGAGATATCTATACTTTGTATGCAACTTATGGTCAAAACTTTGAAAAATGGTCATATCAATTAGGAGCTCGTTTAGAAAACTATAATGTAGAGGCTATATCTTCTACAAACGAAAACTTTGAAGATGATTTCTTTACGGTATATCCTTCAGCATTCATTAGCTATACTCCACAAGAAAAAGATAGCTACCAATTGAGTTATAGTCGTAGAGTTGATCGTCCTGGATTGAATCAAGTAAATCCTATTAGAGAATTTAGTACTGCAAGAGTTACCGGAAGAGGAAACCCTTCTCTAGATTCTCAATTTACAAACTCATTAGAGTTTAATTATACTCGTAGGCTTAATAAAGGTTCTATTACTGGAGGTGTATTTTATAGATTAATTAATGACGAAATCAACCAAACTTTTTTAGTTGATCCAGAAGATGAAAATAGATTAATCTTAATCTCTGATAACTTTGAAGATAATTCTTCTTATGGTTTTGAGATTTCAAGTAATTATCGTCCTACAAAATGGTGGAATTTCAATACTAGTTTTGAGTTATACAGTCAAACACAAAAAGGTGTGGTAGGAGAAACATTTAGAGAGGTATCTAATACAGCTTTTAACTTTAGAATCAATAACAATTTAAAAGCGACAAAAAACTTAACTTTCCAAGTATTCGGAATGTATAGAAGTTCGCAAAAAGGAGTACAATTTAACTCAAAACCGTTCTATTTTGTAAACACTGGTGCTCGTTATAATTTCTTAAAAGGAAAAGCTACAGCTAGTGTAAACTTTAATGACATATTCAATACCATGAAGTTTAGATTCCATAGTGATTTACCTTATCCTCAAGAAGGACAATTTCAAGGAGAAACACAAACAGTATACTTTGGATTATCATATCGTTTTGGAAGCGGTAAAAACAGAAAGTTAGCTAGAAAAAGAAGAGATAATAACGAGAAGTCAGGAGGAGGAATATTATAGGATAACGATCTATAATTCAGACAGAAATAAAACTATACATGTCAAAAAAAATAATATTTTAAAAATAATTCATAATTATTAAAAAATAGTGTAATAGTTTTCTTTTTTCATCGTCTTCTTAATAAATAGTACATATCAATGTTATAATTTGTTTGAGTTAACCGTCAAGATAAAAATAACTTTTAAGTACATATATAAAAAACGCGAAGAGGTTCTCTTCGCGTTTTTCTTTTTATCATATTTTTAAATGTGATCTACCATTTAATAATAGCACTACCCCATGTAAATCCACTACCAAAAGCTGCCAATACTACAGTATCTCCTTCTTTAATCTTTCCTTCTTCCCAAGCTTCTGTCAAAGCAATCGGAATTGAAGCTGCTGTTGTATTTCCATATTTCTGGATATTGTTGTAAACCTTGTCATCAGACAATTGGAATTTCTTTTGTACAAATTGTGAAATTCTCAAATTCGCTTGATGTGGTATTAACATATCAATATCAGTTGTATTTAATCCATTAGATTGTAATCCTTCGTTAATTACTTCAGAAAAACGTACTACTGCATTTTTAAATACAAATTGACCATTCATATATGGATAATAAGGAATATCTTCTTGTGGATTCTCTTCTATAAGTGCAGGTACCCAATGTTCTGTACTAGGTCCCATTAAAGCTAATTCTTTTGCATGAGCTCCTTCACTATGTAAATGTGTAGATAATACTCCATGACCTTCTTTATCACTACGAGATAATACTGCTGCTCCTGCTCCATCACCAAAAATAACAGAAACACTTCTTCCTCTAGTTGTCATATCCAATCCTCCACTGTGATTTTCACTACCTATCACCAATACATTTTTATACATCCCAGTTTTGATAAACTGATCAGCAACGGATAATCCATATACAAATCCACTACACTGATTACGTACGTCAAGGGCAGGAATTGTTCTCATATTCATCATCTCTTGAACTTGTACTCCACATCCAGGGAAATACATATCTGGACTCAATGTAGCAAAGACAATTAAATCAATATCTTCTGGTTTTAATCCTGCTCTTTCTAATGCAATTTCTGAAGCCTTAACTCCCATTACAGCAGTAGTATTACCATCTCCTTTTTTAATATGTCTTCTTTCTTTTATTCCTGTTCTTTCTTGAATCCAAGCATCGTTTGTATCCATTACTTTTGAAAGATCATCGTTTGTCACGACATTTTCAGGCACATAACTTCCTAGTCCAACTATTTTTGATGTATACATAGTATTAATTGTATATGTTCTATTTTTTTATTATTTTCTTTACTGATTTACTATCACAAGATATAGATTATTATATTTTTCGTAAAGCAATATATTCTAATCTTATATGCATGCATAATATTTTGTAAATCTAGGCAAAAGTACCTAATTTATATAATATCTTAAAAAAAAGCGTATCAAACACATATAAACAACTAATTAACAAACACTTGAAATCTTTATTTACTATTATAAAAAGTTATTATTTGTATATATTACAGGAAATAAAAGGTATAAAAATGAAGAAAGACATGTCAATCACTACATGTCTTTCTAACAACCTAACCAATAAATAAACAAACAAACCGGCTAGTGTAGTAAATTTCATGAAGTATATCAGTACTAGCTCAGTTATGATTGCTCTTTAAACATTACATCTCTTAAGGATGTTTTATTTGTATCATAAAATTATGAATTGACAGCTTGGGGTTTACTATCAATTCATAAATCAAAATCATTTTGCTTAATTCTTCTTTTTCATAGCAATTTTAACCGTTCATTTATTGACCAATTAAAATTCTTAAGCAAAAAAATCATCTTAAAAATTCAATCATCTAAATCTATGTCATTACTGTAGTCGATCACTTTTCTTATTACTTACATTTTTTTTATTTTTTTTTAAATGTCATTTTGGCAGCTATTTAATCTTGGTATTTTTTTTGAAAAAAGGCTATTGTCTTTTATCATAATTCTGTGATATAAAAGGCTTATAATTTTTAAACAAAACATTTTAAATATCATGGCAACAGGAAGTATTAATGTATCGGTAGAGAACATTTTTCCTCTCATCAAAAAGTTTTTATATTCTGATCACGAAATCTTTTTACGTGAACTAATATCAAACGCAACAGATGCAACATTAAAATTAAAACACCTTACTAATATTGGTGAAGCAAAGGTGGAATATGGAGATCCTAGAATTGAAGTAAAAATTGATAGCGAAAATAAAAAGCTTCATATTATAGATCAAGGACTAGGAATGACTGCAGATGAAGTTGAAAAGTATATTAATCAAGTAGCTTTTTCTGGAGCTGAAGAGTTTTTAGATAAATATAAAGACGGTGCCAAAGATACAGGTATTATAGGTCACTTTGGTCTTGGTTTTTATTCTGCTTTTATGGTTGCAGATAAAGTAGAAATTATCACAAAGTCTTTTAAAGATGAACCTGCTGCACATTGGACTTGTGACGGTTCTCCTACTTTTACTCTTGAAACTGCCGAAAAAGCAGATAGAGGTACAGAGATTATACTTCACATCGCAGAAGATTCTACAGAGTTCCTAGAAGAAAGTCGAATTAGCGAACTTTTAGTAAAGTATAATAAGTTTATGCCTATTCCGATTAAATTCGGAACTAAAGAAGAAACATTACCTAAAGCTGAGGATGCACCAGAAGATGCTGAACCAGAAAAAGTAACTGTTGACAATATCATCAACAACCCTTCTCCAGCATGGACAAAACAACCAAGCGAATTAAAAGAAGAAGATTATAAAGGTTTCTATAGAGAATTGTATCCTATGCAATTTGAAGAACCTTTATTTAACATACACCTTAATGTAGATTATCCATTTAACTTAACAGGGATTTTATATTTCCCTAGATTAGGTCAGGATATGAATCTACAAAAAGACAGAATCCAATTATACCAAAACCAAGTATTTGTTACTGATAATGTAGAAGGTATTGTACCAGAATTCTTAACAATGCTTAGAGGTGTAATCGATTCTCCAGATATCCCGCTTAACGTATCTCGTTCATATTTACAAGCTGATGGTGCTGTTAAGAAAATCTCAAGCTATATTACAAGAAAAGTAGCTGATAAACTTAACTCTCTTTTCAAAAATGACCGTGAAGATTTTGAAAAGAAATGGAACGATATCAAAATCGTTATCGAATACGGAATGTTATCTGAGGATAAGTTCTTTGACAAAGCAGACAAATTTGCATTATATCCTACTGTAGACGGAAGTTACTTTACATTTGAAGAGCTTCAAGAAAAAATCAAAGACTCTCAAACAGATAAAGACGATAAATTAGTTATTCTTTATGCTTCTAACGAAGATGAGCAACACACTTATATCCAAGCTGCAAAAGATAAAGGATACGAAGTTCTTTTATTAGATTCTCCTATTGTTTCTCATTTAATCCAAAAATTAGAAACTAGTAAAGAGAAAATCACTTTTGCTCGTGTTGATGCAGATCATGTAGATAATCTTATCAAGAAAGATGAAGAGACAATCTCTAAATTATCTGATGAAGAAAAAGAAACTCTTAAAACTGATTTAGAAAAAGTTGTTCCTGCTACATCATATACGGTACAATTAGAAGCATTGGATAGCTCTTCTGCTCCGTTTATGATCACTCAACCAGAATTCATGCGCCGTATGAAAGAAATGCAACAAACTGGTGGTGGCGGTATGAACATGTTTGGTAATATGCCAGAAATGTACAACCTTGTTGTTAATACCAATCATGATTTAATTAGTAAAATCATGACAGAAAAAGAAGACACTAATAAAGAGGCTATTATTAAACAAGCTCTTGATTTAGCTAAACTATCACAAAACTTGCTTAAAGGTGAAGAACTTACTGCATTTGTTAAGCGTAGTTATGATTTGATCTAATACAAATTTAGATGATATTATTAATCCCATTTTGGTTTTCAAAATGGGATTTTTTTATTGTAATATGTAACCAAGAGATTATCTCTTCTGTCTATAAAAGAAATTAAATTTTACCCTTATGACTCTTCGACATTTAGTTGCATTTTTTTTATGTTTAAGTCTTACCATCACAGGTCAAGCACAACAATTAGAACATAAAATAGATAGTTTATTACACTCTAATTTTTCTACAACTGCTCCAGGTGTTGCAATCTTGGTGGCAAAAAAAGGAGAAATTATCTACAATAAAGCCATAGGTATGTCTGATCTAGAATTAGATATTTCTTTAGCCCCTAAACACGTTTTTAAAATAGGTTCTATTACTAAACAGTTTACCGCAGTAAGTATTCTTATGCTTCAAGAACAGCAAAAGTTGAATGTAATTGATGTGATCACAAAATACCTTCCAGACTATCCTATACAAGATAAAAACATAACAATTCATCAATTATTGACACATACGTCTGGAATCAAAAACTATACTCGTCTTAATATGGATAGTATACAACATAAAGATTTATCTCCTCTAGCACTTATCGATTTTTTCAAAAACGAACCTACTAATTTTGATCCTGGGCAACGTTACTCTTATAGTAATTCTGGTTATGTTATTTTAGGATATATTATCGAAAAAGTTTCTGGTCAATCTTATGAGGATTTTATAGAAGAACATATCTTTAAAAAACTAGGAATGTCAAATTCATATTATACTAACAATTATGAAATAATAAAAAATAAAACCAAAGGTTATTTAAAACGAGATAAAAATACATATATCCATCCTCCACATTTTAGCCATACAATTCCTTATGCGGCTGGATCACTACTCTCAACTGTAGAAGATTTGTATACTTGGCAAAAAGCTATTACAAATCATACTTTGCTCTCCCCTAGTTCTACACAACAGGCTTTTACTAATTATACCACGACTACAGGAACACCTATTCATTATGGTTATGGTTGGCATATTAATGAAATTAATGGCAGTACAACCATAGAGCACTCTGGTGGTATTTTTGGATTTATAAGCAATGCTATTTATTTACCTCAAGAAGATGTTTATGTAGCGATGTTATCCAACTGTAGTTGTAATTTACCCATTACTACTACAAGTACTCAAATTGCTGCTTTGGCAATAAACAAACCTTTTCCTGAATTAAAAAATACGGTTAAACTCACAAATAAAGAGTTACAAAAATGGGTTGGCACTTATACTTTTACAGATGGTACTATACGTATTATTTCACGTGAAGGAAATCAATTATATAGTCAACTTAAAGGAAAAGATAAATTAGCCATTTATCCTATTTCAAAAAACACTTTCATCTTCAAAGAGCTATTATACACCATTATCTTTAAAAAAGATAAAAAGGGAGTCTCTTATACGTTTAAAAACAGAGTCGAATCCGAAATAGGAATCAAAAAATAAACCAATGAACAACAACACTTTAACAAAAAAAAGTGTTGTTTTTTGTATCTTTATATAGCTCACCTTAAAAAACTCGTCATGATTACTCCACTTTTTAAAAAATTACGACTTTCTCCTAATTTAGATGAGATATTAATTTTAAACGAACCTTCTGGCTTTGATAGAGAACTGAATAAACTATCTAATATACGCATCATTGAATCTCTAGTTAAAGTTTCTGAGGTTGATTTTGCTTTGGTTTTTGTAACCAAGAAAGATCAAATAGAGAAACGAATTGAAACCTTATATCCTCGTTTAATAGGCGATGCCACCTTATGGTTTGCCTATCCTAAGAAAAATTCAAAAATATATACAACCAAGCTTACAAGAAAAAATGGATGGGGTGTACTTGGTGATTATTTAATCAAGCCTGTGCAAAAAATAAGTATTGATCATAATTGGAATGCTTTACGTTTTAGAAAACTATCCTTCATTTCTTAAATTAAACATATCATCATTCCTGTTTTTAATTTCATAAGGGCAAGAAAAAACCCCTTTGCGTTACTAAGGGGTTTAACCAACTAATCAAACAAACATGTTACTTATGAAAAAAAACTCTATGATTTACATATTCTACATTTTATAAAAACATATACGGCTCTTTTTTTGCATTAAGCGCATATATATTTTTCTCATCTTTTAAGATCACTAACATCATCATTACAAACACTACATAAATTAATGCCAAATTAAATTGATGTGCATCTATCAAAAAGATCGTAAAAAAGCTACATAATAGGATTGCTATTTTGGTAACTTTCTGTGTGGCATATCCTAAAATTAACAGGAGGCCTATAAGAAATTTCTCAAAAGGAACTAAAGGTGCTAATGTTTCAATAATTCCAATATTAAAAAAACTTACTTGTCCAAAATAAGTTTCAATTCTACCTATAAATGATTCGTATTGTATTGCATTATACAAGCCATAAATCACAAAACTGAGACCTATAATAATCCTAAAAACAAAAAACACTAAAGCATTGATTTTCAAAATGATAAATTTTTAATGTAAAGCGGCACAAAGGTATTACCGTAGCCGTAACTAGCTCTTGTATATTCCTTCAAAAAAATGGTATAAAAATCTACTTCTAATTTATTTATTAACAAACGCAAACGTTATCGTTATTTTAAACAAGTAGATAAGGTCTAGTTTTATTCATTTTATTTTTGTAACTTTAAAATATTAACCCACTGATTATGAACAGATATACATTACATGAGACCTTTGTCGTCGATCAAAGTGAGCTTGATATTTGGAAATCCGAGCCTCACAGTCACAATTATTTTGAGATCATTTTTATTGAAAATGGAAAAGGATTCCATACTATTAATGATAGTAAAATCCCTTACAAATCAAGAGATATCTTCTTATTAGCCCCAGAAGATACGCACCATTTTGATATACAAGAACGCACTAGATTTACTTGTTTTAAATTTACTGAGTTATTGTTTTCAAATAAGATTAATCTTCCGGATAGAAAATATTGGTTACAACGTATTGAACAGATTTTACATCGTCCTAATATTTTACCTGGAGATGCCATCTTTCATGAAGAAGATCGCAATGTAATATGGGATATTCAAAAACTGGTCATGCACGAGTTTAGACAAGAGCAAACTTATCATCGAGAAATTATTTCTAATGCAATTAGTACTATTTTAAGTTTAATTGTAAGAAATATTTCTGAATCGTATGAAAAATTGAAAAAAGATTCTTCTGTGAATCTAGAGCGTAGTAAAATTGATGACATTTTAAGCCATATTCATCAAAACATCTATAATAATGATGTTACCAAAATCAATTATATGGCAAATAAATTTAATATGTCACAAAGCTCTATTAGTACTTATTTCAAAAAACAAACAGGAGATTCTATTCATCAATACATTACGAAATATAAAATGAAGCTCGTTAAACATCGTTTATTGCATACTGATTTTACAATTGCAGAAATCGCATATCAGTTAGGATATACCGATGAAAGTCACCTCACCAAAACTTTTAAAAAACATTTTGCAAGTTCTCCTAAGCAATTTAGAAAAGAAGCACTTGCAAGCAATGATTAACTTAACTTAACATTCCCTTGTTTATGATTACATTATTACTATATCTACAAAAAAAATCGAGGAAGTTCCTCGATTTTTTTATAATTATTATATGATAGATACTTGCTCTTTATCCAAAAATTTCATTTAAAACTTTTGCTAATCTAATTCCTCCCTTTTGTAGTTGTTCTCTTACTATAGGAAAATTAACATACGAATATCTATACCTTAGTTTCTCTCCTACATTTGCAGTCTTATATACTTCTTTTGCTAAGTTTTGAGATTCATTCACCCAATCAAGCACACTTCCGCTCTCTATCTTTCTAATTTCTTCTTTAGACAACACCGCTTTATTATTGGCTAATTCGGTATAACTCATCCCATAAGAATCTATCATTTCACTATCCCAAACCTTATGTAAGTTAGATCCTTTATTAAACCATCTTACTTGAATAGTATTTCCGCCTTTATCTTCTCCTCTACCTACATGCAAAGGCTGGTGTAAATCTCCTATAAAGTGAACCAACATTTTTAAATAAAAAGCTTTGTCTTTTTTTGCTACTTTAGGATCTTTTAAAACGGCCACACATTTTTCAATTCCTTTAACTAAATCTCCATGTTCATTAGGTTGTTCTTCTCCATACTTTTTGTCAAAAGAAAAATTAACATAATGCCATGGACTATATTTTTTGTATTGTCTATCGCTTTTAATTTCATCTGCATATGTAGAGACTATAGCCAAACTTTGCCCATCTAGCAATTTAAAAATAGCTTTTCTAGCTCTATTAGTCAAATGTTGAGATGCAATCTCTCCTGTAACTCTATGTCCTGTTTTTCCCCAAAAAAAATCTGCTCCAAAACTAAGTTGTATGGAAAAGCATACTAAAAAAAATACTAAAAAACGTAACTTCATTTATCTAAACTAAATTATTAACTCTGGTATTTCCGTAAAAAAACGGAGATGGCAAATATATAAAAGCCTTTTGTTATAGTACCGTTAATTTTTACTCTTCCTTTTAATTATAGTATGTATATTATCTTTGTCACTATTATTTTAACAATTATTAGTTATAACATACGTTTTTATTGTAATTTGTTATTATTTAGCATCGCATTTTATTTTATAAACAAAACAATTAGATGAGACATATCCTTTTTTTTCTTTTACTATGTATTAGTAGCTTATCTTTTTCTCAAGAAAGAGAATTTAACTCGGCTCAAGTAAGGATTAATCAATATGTAGATGGTACACTTATCACTCCCTTTTCTAATGCCCAAATTCCTTTAGTTATTTTTATTATGGATCAAGGAGCTATTAATAGAGATGGTAATGAACGTATGTCTAAAAATGACACTTTCAAAAAATTCTCTCGAATACTAGCTCAAAAAGGTATTGCCAGTTATAGGTATGATAAGCGTTTGTTTAGAATGGACCAATTGGGTCTTTATGAAAATGATATTTCATTTAATGACTTTATTACCGATGTTAAAACTATCATTTCATACTTCAGAAATAATAATGCTTACTCAAAAATAATCATCGCAGGACATGGTCAAGGAGCTTTAGTAGGTATGATTGCTGCTCAAAATGACAATGCAGATGGTTTTATATCTTTGGCTGGTTATGGACAATCTATAGATAACGTAATTATAGATCAATTAAAAGTACAAGCACCTGGTCTAGATAAAAATGCAGCTAAAGCATTTAAAGAATTAAGAGAAAAAGGACGTGCGGTAAGTTACCAACCTGCTTTAGGATCTATTTTTAGATATAACTTACAACCTTTTATGAGATCATGGATGAAATATGATCCTGCTGTAGAAATACAAAAATTAGAAGTTCCTATCTTACTAATTCAAGGTGATAATGATTTACAAATTACCTTATCTGAATACGAAAAATTAAAAACTGCTGTACCAGAAGCAAAATATCTCATGCTTGAAGGTATGAATCATATTTTTACTCAGGTATCTAAAAGTAGTTTAGAAAATCAAAAATCTTATAACGAACCGTGGCGAGAAATTATGCCACAAGTAATTGATACCATTACTGATTTTGTAATGCAATAAGCCCATTCAAAAGACCATTCATGTCGCAACCTATTTTATTTTCTGATATAGACGGTACTCTATTAAATGCCGAAAGAGAATTATCTCATGCAACACTTACTGAAATTAAACGTATTAAAGAAAAAATACCGTTTATTCTTATTTCTTCGCGTATGCCTAGTGCTATGAGACATTTACAACAACAATTAGCAATTACTCATCTCCCTCTTATTTGTTATAATGGAGGTCTAGTTATTGTAGATAATAAAACGGTACACTCTACAAGCATTCCTATCAATATTGTAAAAAGCTTAGCCATATATAATCAAACGATAAATACTCATATCAGTTTATATCACAATGACGAATGGCATGTACCTCAAATGGATTATTGGGCAAATAGAGAAGCAAATAATACAAAGGTACAACCTACTGTAACTCCCATACATCAAACTATTGAACGCTGGGAAACACAACAAAAAGGTGCTCATAAGATTATGTGCATGGGAGAAGAACAAGAAATAGATGCTATTGTTTCATATTTAGAAACTCATTTTGATTCTCAATTACATTTATATCGTTCTAAGCCTACTTATCTAGAAATAGCCAACAAAGAAGTCTCAAAATTTACTGCTATTGAATTGTTATTAAAAAATCACTATAACATAGATATCTCAAATGCTATTGCTTTTGGTGATAATTATAACGATATTGAAATGTTAAGTAAAGTTGGTACGGGAGTTGCAGTAGCTAATGCAAAACCCGAAGTATTAAAAATCGCAGATTACATTACGTTATCAAGTAAAGAAGATGGCGTAGCAAACTATATAAAAACACACATTAAATAGAAAGATCGATGTCGAAATTATTACGTTATGTAACCTTAATGGCGATAGCCATATTCTTAAACAGTTGTGGTGCTTCAAAGCAAACCCAAACAAGAACAAATCAACTTATTACTTCAACCATAGATTTGGTTAGTGTTGTAAATGATCAAGTAAAAGTTGATATTAATATTTCTAATATTGCTACAGATACTATTAGTTATCAGCTTCCTAAAATCATTCCTGGTACTTACTCAAATGATAATTATGGAGCTTATATAGATAACTTTCAAGCATTTGATAAAGAAGGAAACCGTTTATCTACCTCAAAAATTGATGCTAATAGATGGTTAATTCAATCTGCTCAAAAACTAGATAAAGTATCTTATTTGGTTAATGATACCTTTGATATAGAAAATACACATGAAGTTTTTTCTCCATCAGGTTCTAATATTGACAAAGACAAAAACTTTATACTTAATCTACATGCTTTTGTAGGCTACTTTACAGGATTAAAAGAGCGCAAATACAAATTACTTATTAAACATCCTAAACAACTTACTGCTGCTACTTCTTTAATCAAAGCTCCTCTATCTCAAGCTACTGCTCAAGATCCTTATGACGTTGATGTTTTCAATATCAACAGATATGCAGATGTAGTAGATTCGCCTATCATGTATTCTGTACCAGACGAAGTAAGTTTTAAAGTTAATGATATCGAAATTTTATTACGTGTATATTCTCCAAACAATATTCATACTGCGGAAAAACTCAAACCAGAAATGGAACGTATGATGAGAGCTCAAAAGAACTTTCTAGGAGATATAAATTCTACTAAAAAATATAGTATTCTTCTATACCTTTCTAGTTTAGCATCTACAGATGCAACTGGTTTTGGTGCATTAGAACACAATACCTCTACTGTAGTTGTTTTACCAGAATCTATTCCGCTAGATCGTTTAAATGAAGCTATGATCGATGTGGTTTCTCATGAGTTCTTTCATATTTTAACACCTCTTACAATACACTCAAAAGAAATACACAATTTTGATTTCAATGCTCCTAAAATGTCAAAACATTTATGGATGTATGAAGGTACTACCGAATATTTTGCCCAATTATTTCAAATCAGACAAGGTATCGTAGATAAGAATACTTTCTTTGATCGCTTATTAGGTAAAATTAATTCTTCAAAACGTTACACAGATGAAATGTCTTTTACAGAAATGAGTAAAAACATTCTTAAAGAACCTTATAAATCAAATTATGCAAACGTATATGAAAAAGGTGCTTTAATCTCTATGTGTATTGATCTAATTATTAGAGAAAAAAGTAACGGAGAAAGAGGTATTCTTGACCTTATGAAACAACTTTCTCAAAAATATGGTTATGATAAAGCTTTTAATGATCAAGATTTAATAAAAGAAGTAACCGATATTACTTATCCAGAAGTTGGTGAGTTTTTAACAACACATGTTATAGGAAAAACACCTATCAATTATGAAAAGTATCTTTTTAAAGCTGGTTTGGTTTTTAAAGATGTTACTGTTCCTACTTCTTATTTTATTCATGATCAACAACCTTATATAACTGGAAGTGAAGAAAACAATCAAATCTTTTTTATTCCAGGTATAACATACAATAGCTTTCTAAATGATTTAGGTATTAAAGGCGGAGATATTTTAGTAAGTATTAACGATAAAAAATATACTTTACAAAATGTTTACGATTTATTAAAAGATCCTAATCAATGGAAAGAGGGAGATCCTATTACTTTTAAAGTAAGACGTGATGACGAAATTGTAAGCCTAAATGGTACTGTTAGTATTCCTACATTAAAAAAGAAAATGATTCAACCTATACCTACCATTAGTCCATTACAAGCTCGAGTATTAAAAACATGGATTAATGATTAAAGCTTATTAAGGTTAATACATTATAAAATTTCATCTTACCTAAAAAATCGTATTTTGCAATACGATTTTTTTATTTGATATCATTTATGGAAGATACTACACCTTTTTTTACCAATGACGCTATCGTTTTTGGAGTAATCATGCTTTGTATAGGATTTGTATTTTATACCTCTTCTATCAAAACAGGCTTTTGGAAAACATTTTATCGTTTTGTACCCGCTATATTACTCTGCTACTTACTTCCTGCTATCTTTAATTCATTAGGAATTATAGATGCAGAAACATCAAAGCTTTATCATGTAGCTAGTCGTTATTTATTACCTGCAGCTTTAGTATTAATGACGTTAAGTATAGATCTTAAAGCTATTTTCAACTTAGGCCCCAAAGCCTTAATTATGTTTATTACAGGTACTATAGGAATCATTATTGGTGGACCTTTAGCTATTTTATTGATTTCATCTTTTTCTCCAGAAACAGTAGGAGGTGTTGGTCCTGATGCTATATGGAGAGGATTATCTACCTTGGCCGGAAGCTGGATTGGTGGAGGTGCGAATCAAGCTGCTATGTTAGAAATTTTCAACTATAATCCTGATAAATATGGTGGAATGGTTTTAGTTGATATCGTAGTAGCAAATCTATGGATGGCTATTTTATTAATCGGAATTGAAAAAAGCAATAAAATAGATCGCTGGTTAAAAGCTGATACTACAGCTATTGAAGATTTAAAAGATCGAGTATCAAACTATACAGCAAGCGTTGTACGCAACCCTACTACAACAGATCTTATGGTAATGATTGCTATTGCTTTTGTTACGGTAGGAATTGCACATTGGGGTGCTGGTGGTGTCTCTAATTTTTTAGCTACAAATTTTGAAGTTTTTAATGACAAATCTTCTGCATTATCTTCATTTACTTCAAAATTCTTCTGGATGGTAACGATTACTACTATTATAGGTATCATTCTTTCTTTTACAAAAGCTAAACAATATGAAGGAGCTGGTGCCAGTAAAATAGGTAGTGTTTTTATCTATATTCTTGTTGCTTCTATTGGTATGAAAATGGATTTAGGTTTAATTTTTGAAAACCCTGGACTTATTGCAATAGGATTGGTATGGATGACTATACATGCAGTATTATTAATTGGAGTTGCAAAACTTATCAAAGCACCATATTTCTTCTTGGCTGTAGGTAGTCAAGCTAATGTAGGAGGTGCTGCTTCTGCTCCAGTAGTCGCTGCTGCTTTTCATCCATCATTAGCTACTGTAGGTGTATTATTAGCTGTTATGGGATATGTAGTAGGAACTTATGGAGCCTTACTGTGTACTTGGTTAATGGAAATTGCATCACAACACTAGTTTTTAATCATATTTTATATGATATTTGCCTGCATTAGTATTATTTTAACAATTAGAGTATTCTTAACGTAAACTCAAAAACAACCTATATTACTCAATGAAACAAATTGTCTCATTTTTTCTACTTTTAACATTAATTGTCAGCTGTTCACAAGAACCTCAAAAAGAAGGGAACGCTATCATAAAAGGAAACATTAAAGGTCTTAAAAAAGGAACCTTATTTTTACAAAAAATTCAGGATACTACTATTATAAATGTAGACTCTATAGTTCTTGATGGAACCTCAGAATTTGTATTAGCTACTCAAATTGATGCTCCAGAAGTGTTCTTTTTACACCTTGATAAAAAAGATGGAGCACAGTATAATGATCGCTTTGATTTCTTTGTAGAACCAGGTGAAACTGTTATCTCAACTACACTTCAAGACTTTGAAAAAGATGCTCAAGTAGTAGGTTCAAAAAATCAAGAAAAATTTCAAGAATTTAAAAAAATTAGACGCCGTTTTAACGAACAACATTTAGGAATCTTAAAATCTTCTTTCGAGGCTAGAAAACAAAATGATACCGCTGTTTTAATAAAAAATGATTTAGCTTATCAAAGTTTAATCAAACGTAAATATTTATATACAGTAAATTTTGCATTGACTAATAACGATTTAGAAGTTGCTCCTTATGTTACTATGACAGATATTTTTGATGCAAATGTTAAATATCTAGATACTATTGCCAATGGTTTAACACCTAAAGTGCAACAATCTAATTATGGTAAACAATTAATTGATTTTATAAAAGATCGCAAAGAAGAAACTGCAAAATTAAAAGAGAAAACTACTGATTCTGTTCAATAGTACCTTTTAAAAGATTATATACTGCCCGTTTAAACTTGATTTAAACGGGCTTTTTTAATGTATCTTTGTCATGATTATGTAACTATTATTATATGCAATTTAAAGATTTACAACTACACAAACCTATTTTAAGAGCCTTAGCAGAAAAAAACTATCAAAACCCTACATTAATACAAGAACGTGCAATTCCGCTTATTTTTGAAGGACATGATCTTATAGCTTCGGCACAAACAGGTACTGGTAAAACAGCTGCATATGCATTACCTATGTTACAGCGTCTTTTTACAAATCCTGACACCATCAAAAAAAGTAAAAAGATTAGAGCTTTAATCGTTTGCCCTACTAGGGAATTAGCTATTCAAATTGAAGAAAGTTTTGCTGCTTATAGTACTCATACACATCTTGCTACAGGAGTGGTTTTTGGTGGAGCTTCTACCGATCCTCAAAAGCAATTATTAAAAAAAGGAGTTGATATTCTAATTGCTACTCCAGGTCGATTATTAGATTTACACAAGCAAGATCTTGTTAATCTAAGTTATATAGAAACCTTAGTCTTAGACGAAGCAGATTTAATGCTTGACATGGGATTTATTGATGATGTCAAAAAAATCGAACGTTTATGTACTCGAGAAAAACAAACCTTACTCTTCTCTGCTACGATGCCTTATAAGGTTACCGAGCTAGCAAAAACGATTCTTAACACTCCTAAAAAAATAAATGTAGCTGCTAATAATACAACAGCTACTGGAGTTTATCAAGTTTTATATTACACCCCTAAACCTAATAAAATAGAGCTTTGTTTACATTTACTTCGTAAAACAATTAATCAAGAGGCAAAGATTATCATTTTTAGGCGTACCAAATATGGTGTGGATAAACTCGAAAGTTCATTAATAAAAAATGGTTTTAAAGTGTGTGGAATCCATGGTGACAAATCACAAAGCGCAAGACAAACTGCTTTAAATGATTTTAAAAAAGGAGAAGCAACTATTCTCATTGCTACAGATGTAGCTGCTAGAGGAATTGATATAGAAGCCATAGACGCAGTTATCAATTTTGATATTCCTCATATAGCAGAAACTTATATTCACCGTATTGGACGTACTGGGCGCGCAGGAAAAACTGGAATGGCATACTCTTTTTGTTCTGCCGATGAAAAAAACTATATCAAAACCATAGAACGAGCTATTTTACAAAATATAACTGTAGAAGAAGAACATCCTTATCCCTTAGCACCTAACGCAAAACCAGAAGTGCATAAAAAGAAAGGGAGCAAATACAAAAAAGGAAGAAAATCTGAAGCTTCTAAAAAGAAAAAGAAGCGCTGGTATTAATCAGTTTCTTTATCCTAATAACAAAGTCCCTAAATAATTAATTTAGGGACTTTCTTTTAGCTTATTAAATAGCACTATTCGTTTGTTCCATCAACTACTATTCGTTCTGCTCTATTAGCTACTTCCCAAGCAGTATAGAATACCAATCGAGCTCTTTTCTCTAATAAATCATACTCAATTTTATCTGGAGTATCTGTAATTTGATGATAATCATCATGAACTCCATTAAAATAGAAAATAATAGGGATGTTATGCTTAGCAAAATTATAATGATCACTTCTAAAATAAAAACGATTAGGATCATTACGGTCATTATACCTGTAATCTAGATCCATTTTTACATATCGCTCATTAGCAGCTTCACTAATTTTATGTAAATCTGTACTCAATCGATCACTCCCTATTAAATACACATAATTACGTTTATCTTCTCCTTCATGGTTTTTGTCTACACGACCTACCATATCAATATTTAGATTTGCCACTGTATTGTCTAAATCAAATACAGGATTTTCTGTATAAAACTTAGATCCATATAATCCTTTTTCTTCACCCGTAACGTGTAAAAATAAAATGGAACGTTTAGGTCCTTTTCCATCTTTTTTTGCTTTCGCGAAAGCTTGAGCTATTTCTAAAACACTTACTGTCCCTGATCCATCATCATCTGCCCCATTATACACATTTCCATCTTTATCAACTCCTACATGGTCATAATGTGCAGAAACAACTATAATTTCTTCTGGTTTTTCTGTTCCTTCAATAAAAGCCAAAACATTTTCTGAAGCTTTAATTCCTCCTCTAAAATAACTTTCTGGAATCTCTTGATAATAATCATCTCCACCTAAAGGAGATACTATATTCATTCTTTTATACTGTTCTTTTAAGAATGCTGCAGCTTTTTTCTGTCCTGCCTCACCTGTATCCCTACCTTCAAAATCATCTCCAGCAAAAACGTATAGATAATCTTTTAATTCTTTTGCTGTGATAGTAGACGCATATGTAGATACATCTTGACTTTTACTAGAGCTTTTGGGAGCTTCATTCTTCTTTTGAACACTTCCACAAGAGGCCATAATACCTCCAATACAAAGAGCCAATGCTACTTTTTTCATTTTCTTATTTTTAAGCTTTCAGCGCAAGATACTGATTTCAAAGAACATGAAAAATCATTTCACAAACCTTTAAAATTATTTCATTTTTTTTGCCAAAAATGTTTTTAGATTGTAAAAAGTTACTATATTTGCATCCGCAATCACGAAACGATTGCATCGCAAAAGGAGAAATGGCAGAGTGGTCGAATGCGGTGGTCTTGAAAACCATTGAGGGTCACACCTCCGGGGGTTCGAATCCCTCTTTCTCCGCGAAATAATTCAGAATATAAGTTCTGAAATTTGACATAGTGAATTAAAAAGTATCATCTCTTTAAATAGAGAAACGCATTGGAGAAATGGCAGAGTGGTCGAATGCGGTGGTCTTGAAAACCATTGAGGGTCACACCTCCGGGGGTTCGAATCCCTCTTTCTCCGCGAAATAATTCAGAATATAAGTTCTGAAATTTGACATAGTGAATTAAAAAGTATCATCTCTTTAAATAGAGAAACGCATTGGAGAAATGGCAGAGTGGTCGAATGCGGTGGTCTTGAAAACCATTGAGGGTCACACCTCCGGGGGTTCGAATCCCTCTTTCTCCGCGAAATAATTCAGAATATAAGTTCTGAAATTTGACATAGTGAATTAAAAAGTATCATCTCTTTAAATAGAGAAACGCATTGGAGAAATGGCAGAGTGGTCGAATGCGGTGGTCTTGAAAACCATTGAGGGTCACACCTCCGGGGGTTCGAATCCCTCTTTCTCCGCTTATAATTCACAAATTAAAAAGCTTACTAATATATTAGTAAGCTTTTTTTATACCTTAAATTTAAACTTTCATTAAAAAATTAAGGAGTCAAGAACATAAGGGATCAAGAACAATTGTTGTGTTTTTGCATAAGTGATGAGAGATGAGTGGGATTGAATCTAAAATTCAAAAGTTTTTTTGATGTGGAGTTGGTTAGTTAGGTAGTTTTTGAGTACTGTCACTTCGACTGTGTTAGTGACCAGACAATCCTTGTGATAACTATAAATCTAGATCAAAAATCGTTAATCTACATTCGATACTCATTAGTTATCAATCGGCCTATCGAAAGTATAGCATAAAATTTGCAATGAGAGAAGCGTTAAAAACTTTGGACTGTTTGAGCGCAAGCGAGTTTGTCTTAAGTTTAACTTCCGAATAATAAATTGGTTAGTTTTGAGTGAAATTCGTTACTTCGACTCCGCGATCGAATTAATCTAAAATCAACTATCATTAATCTTAACTCTGTATTCGACATTCATTATTATATTTTAATTCACCCACAACTTTTGAGACTGATCCAATAGTATCTAAAATGTAAAACGCTAAATCTAAAATATAAAAGGATTCTCAACATAAACTATCTAAAGTTTCAATATTCAATATTGGATATTCATTATTCGACATTCTTTTATAGGTCAATTTAAAATCAATTAGTCTTGGAGTAAAATATAAAGTCGTTAATCTACATTCACAATTAACTCCTGTACAAAATTGTTGTCTCAATTAACAAATTCATAGTGTTTCTGATAATATTTTATCATCCTCTCATTTTTTTATCATAAAACATCCATAAAAAACATATTTATACTTGTTCAATTTAAAAAAAAGCATAAATTCGCCTTTCGATTTTCAAAAAGTTCAAAGCTTTAACAAATTTCGAAAGCAAAGTATGATTTAACCCCTACTTTGTAAAAAATAACTATACAAACTCAATTTAACAAAATGAAAAAAATCAAAGCACTTGCGCTTAGCGCTTTAGTAGCAGGATTTGTAGTGTCTTGTCAACAAGACGACGTAAACAATCAAGAAGTCACTAATGCAACAGTAGAATTATCAAAAAAACATCAATTGGCCGTACAAGCAGCTGGAGTTAATCCTAATGGAGCAAAGTATGTTACTATGCAACATTTAGACGGAGCTTCATTTGATGCAATTCAATCAGGTGATATTATTTTAGCATTAGATAAACTTGCAGAACAAGCTTTAGCATCTGATGGAGATACTAAGCAATATCATACTCATAACCTAGTAAGTCAAGGACGTACAATTGACGTTGTTGGTTTTACAGGAGGACGTAATGCCTTAACTCAAAGAATGAGAACAGGTTTACAATGGGCTGTAAACAATTATAATAGAATAAGCACTTCTCTTACATTTAGATTAACTTTTGAAGCATCAGAAGATGCAGATATGGTTGTATATAATGCTGGAGGGACAAGAGCTGGTGGAGTTGCAGAATTCCCTAGTAATGGTCGTCCAGGAAAGTATATTGCTATTTATGGTGGTATGGATAACTTCAGTAATAATGTAAATGAACATGTTATGACTCATGAAATGGGACATGCTCTAGGTTTAAGACATACAGATTATGCAAGAAGAGTTTGTGAAGATGGAGGTAATGAAACTGCTGGAATTGATGGTGCTATCCATATCCCAGGAACTCCATCTGTTAACCAATGGGGAGCTCCTGGTTTAGACACAGATTCAATCATGATCTCTTGTTTCAATTCTCAAGTTGATGGAGAATTCAGTGAATATGATGTAGTTGCTTTAGAATACTTATACTAAAATAAACTATATTTAACTTATAAACTTTGAACTTTTTGAACAAACCATCCTGTAAATCAGGATGGTTTTTCTTTTATATAAGTTTAAAATATTAAAGATTCATGGGTAATTGTTATATTATTTATAAGTGAAGAATGATTAACGATGAAAGATAAATTGGATGGAATCTAAAATTTAAAGGGATTCCAACATAAACTATATAATAAATATAACTACAGCCTATAGAAAGCTATTTTTTAGACTATCTAAGATTACTACATTGTTATTCTTTATTCAACATTCGTTATTTATATGTAATTCGCATACAACTTTTAAACATGATCCACTTTAAGTCTTATTCCATTATTTATAACTGATATCTTTTTCTTATCTTAAAATATATTCTTTACATAACATCATTTAAATAACAATCTATTTTATTTAGCGTTACTCTTGTGCATTATTTTAGTATAGAAACAATATCAATATGAAAAAAAATTTAACCTTAATTTGTTTATTATTATTGAGTCTAACCGCCATGGCTCAAATGGATCAGTACAGTTTAGAATTTAGAGGTCGCTATATCGGAGATAATGATAGTGATGCTTCTTTTCAAACTTTTGCTGTCAACAAACGCTTAGCTAGGATTCCTATAAAAAAAGGAGCTAGCGGATTAATTCAAATTCACGCCAATTACAGCTATGCCCATGTAAATTTTAAAGAAGCCTTTACTTTTTTTGAAGATATTGAGAATTTACACAACGTAGGATTAGCTGTAAACTATATTAAAAGATTAAAAAATCCAAAATGGAGCTTTATAGCTCGTTTTAACCCTCAATTAAACTCTAATTTCACAGATGGTATTAAAGAAGATGATTTATACCTTAATGCAGTTGTATTATGGAATTATAGTAAAACAGCTAATAGTCGTCTTACTTTTGGATTAGCCTATACTAATACTCTAGGTTTTCCAGCTCCTATTCCTGTAATCAACTACTGGAAAAAAATAAACGAAAAATGGGAATTTAATTTAGGTGTACCTAGAATTTCATTAGTACATAATCTTAATACTAAATCCAGCATCACAGCTTATCTTGAACTTAATGGATACAATGCCAATATCAGTGAAAACTATATCATTAATGGCCGAGAAGCTGAACGTGTAGGCTACCGCGATATTATTAGTGGTTTAGAATACCGTTACCGCATTAAAAACTTCGTATTACTTGTTAATGGCGGTTACACATTAGATAGAAATTTTGAATTACAAAACTCTAGTAATGATAGCATTGTTGAATTTAATATGGATAATAGTCTAAATCTAGGTCTAGGCTTAGGTTTTAATTTTTAAGAAATGCTATTCACATACAACAAAAAAACACTTTTAACACTGATTTACAACTATTTAAAATAAGCTTAAAATACCGTTTATCGATATTTTTACGCTTTTCATCGAAACTTTAATCATTTTTCAACAACTTAAATATCAACAACTTAGTAATCAGTCGTACATTTACAATGTGATTATATAACACAAGCCACTAACTTTAACCTACAGGTGAATCGGAGTGTGAGGACATTAGTTCATAACGTCCCAATTATGAACTAAAGAGAGTACTCCTATAGATTTATCTTAACACAAAAAAACACCACTGTCAATGTTGGTGTTTTTTGTGTTTAATCATAACTATTTTCAAAAAATAAAGAGCTCTGAAAAGAGCTCTTTACATTCCTCAATTGTAAACATTTACTTTTGTAATTGTATAAATAAATCTACTTTATCCTTCTCAATTATGAGTAAACTGTTTGTCTTTAATATATTTAATCATTCACATGAATAATAACTTATCATCTTATTATTTTTCGTTATTCAAAAATGCTATTTTATTCTTATAATATCAAAAAAAGGTACTCTACTTATCCTCTACAAACAATAACCAACCACACTTAAAAACACTAATAAACAACACTTTACATTTATTTTTAAAATACAGTGAATCGAGATTTTCAAATCATATTTTTAACTGTTTTTTTTCTTTTTAAGAAAAAAGGAACTCATAAAATGAGTTCCTTTTGCACTTAATTAAGTTATCCTAAGACAACTCCCCTAACACATTTTCTCAAAAATTTAATTCTAACTAATTAAATAATTGCTATTGAAAAATGTTCTTTCTTATTTTTTACAATCTTATAAAAAACTCCCATGAAACACAGTATTTCATGGGAATTATTCAACATAACTATTTAATTAAAATAGCCAACTTTACTCTTATGTTCCCCGCTATAAAGAACATTATGAGTAGAAAAAATTTAAGTCTTGTCATTAGATTTATTAGCAAGCTATACAAGACTTAAACTTGGGGCAAAATGACATGGTCTACTATCCGATAATCAAAATGGGGAATATAAATAGTTAAATCTGTTCACTATATTTACTAGTTAAGCTCTTGTTGTTTTTATGTATTCAAATGTGTTAATTAAAACTCATCTGACCAAGAAACACATCTCTACTTTTCCTCTACACTTCATTTACACACACCTGCAAACAGCTATTTTACAAATCTTTATATTGTTTTTATTAATAAGTCTTTTCTATATACGAATGCCACAAAACATTACTATTAACTCCCTCTTCTAAGACCAAATAGGACTTAATCATATTCATCTTTTAAACACTCACGATTAAAAGTTGTATTAATATTTCTACATCCTTTTATTGTTACAAAAAAGAGCCTGCTAATAGTTAGCAGGCTCTTTTTTTATCATTCAAAAACAATGGTTAATTTAATATTCCCACTGTCTCTTTTTATTTAATTCTTCTTCGGCTTCTAATTCTTCTTGTGGTATCACTTTTAAGAATGAAGGATGTTGCTCAATAGCGTATTCTAATTTCTCTACAATATCATCAATTGAATCATTTTCATAATCAATATCAAGAGGTTTTTTTATTACCATAGATTGTAAAATCCCTCTTTTTTTAATTCGTATTCCTTTTTTATCAAATGATCTTCTAAATCCATCAATCACAATAGGAATTACAATTGGCTTATATTGTCTAATAATATGTGCTGTACCTTTTCTAATAGGTTTAAAAGGTTTTGTAGTTCCTTGCGGAAAAGTAATCACCCACCCATCATCTAGTGCTCTAGAGATATTAGTAATATCACTCATTTTTACTTGTCGCTTGATATCCTTTCCTCCAGATCTCCATGTACGTTCTACAGTTATTGCTCCAGCATAAGCTAGTATTCTTGCCAAAAGTCCTGCTTGCATAGTTTCTTTGGCAGCAACATAATACAAGTTAAGCTTAGGTTGCCATAGATATCCTATATTCTTGATAGAATCTACACGACCACTCAAGCTAGCATTAAATACATGAAACATTGCCACCACATCTGCAAAATACGTTTGGTGATTTGAGACAAAAAGCACTTTTGTATCTGGTAAATTCTTTATAATCTCACTTCCTTCAATCTGTAACTCATTAAAACCTCTATAACGTCTATGTGTCATAGAACCCATGATACGGATTAGCCATTTTTTTAAAAATAAAATATGACCGAAAGGATTCCTTTTAAATAATCCCATATTTAGTTTATGTTAAAACACAAGACACAAATATACAAAATCATAGCGCTTTGACCTGTTTCATCAAGATTTTTAGTTCACTAAGCATCATCGCTGTTGCACCCCAAACCGTATAACCATCTAATTTAAAGGATGGTACTTCTATTTTATTTGCATAAGAAGTTGTTAAAATTTCTGAAATAACATTCGTTTCATCTAGCAAATCTGCCAACGGAATCTCAATAATCTTATCTACTTCTTCTATTTGACGATCAAATTGTGGTAACTGATCAGTATATCCTAAAAAGGGATAAACCCAAAAATTTGAAGGTGGTATATAAACTCTTGTCAAAGGTTTGATAACTTCTACTATATCTTGAGGTACTCCTATTTCTTCATTCATTTCGCGTAAAGCAGCCTCTTGATGATTAGCATCTTCTTGTTCTACTTTACCTCCTGGTAATGCTACTTGAGCCGAGTGTACTCCGTTATATGTTGGTCTTAGTATTAGGGCTAAATATAATTCATGTTGTTTTGGATAACACAGCATCATTACAGCTGCTTCTCTAGGATTAAGCGTATCAATTTTTATATTATTTAATTCTTTTTTACGGATGTCAGGAGCCATTACCTCATGTGAAAATACTCCTGGTACGGACATTTTCTGTATTTTTGGAATCAAATTTTTAAATGCTTCAAATGTCATTCCTACGATTTATTATTTTAATTGGTTGTATTTTAATTAGCTCTAGTTGTGATCAAAAAACTTCTTCTCAAAAGAAGTCTATCCAAAAAGAGGCCTCTTCTGAAAAGAGGAAACAAAAAGATACAATTTTAAAACCAAATAATATTGTAAATAAGAAGAAAAAAGAAGCTCCGTTTAAATTAACAAACGAAAATTTAAGAACTTTTTTTGCCGATTATGGTAAAAAAAATCCCGAAACTATTGTTAGAATTTCTACACGTTTCGGAAAATTTGATATCCAACTCAATACACAAACTCCAATTCACAGAGCTAATTTCATCTACTTGGTAAAACAAAAATATTTTGACGAAACTTTCTTTTATCGCGTTGCCAAAGGTTTTGTAATTCAAGGAGGGAATAGTGATCGTACTCAAATGAGTCAAAAACGTTTTGAAATTGGTGATTACACTTTACCACAAGAACAAGTAAAAGGGCAATCGCATATACGTGGTGCTGTTGCCTTATCAAAACAATGGGTCGACAATCCTAGTAATAGATCTACTCCCTATGAGTTTTTTGTTGTAGTAGCAAAACAAGGAGCGCATCATCTAGATGGTGAACACACCATATTCGGAAAAGTTATCAAAGGAATGAACGTTGTTGATAAAATATCCAATGTTCCTACTGATGAGAGTGAATGGCCTATTAAAAATATCTTTATTAAAGCAGAAGTAATTCGTTAATAGATAAAAAAAGATAAGGCTGTAAAAAATTACAGCCTTATCTTTTTTATTGTTGTGTAAAGTAATTATAATCTTTTATCACTTTGGCAATAAATTGTAATGGTTTCTCTTGAGGTGTAACTCCCATTACAGAGGCTACTTTTTCTGATAATTTTACAATTACATTATGATTAGCTCCTCTCCTAGCATCTGAATATACTGTTTTAATTTTTTGCATTTCGGCATCATCAAATACAGTTACTTGCGGATATTGTGCTTTGTAATCTTCTGGTATTTCAACATAGGTTGTTTGATTAAAACTAACTCGTTTACGTTCGCTTATTACCGTAGTTCCAGCTGCCATATCTCCTAATCGCTGACCTTTACCTCTCATTAAAATCAATACCACAGCAATTCCTCCTGATGCTAACGAAATATCAATTACTCTTAATAACCAACGAACTAAATAGTTTGAAAATCTAGGTTGAGTTCCATCTAATCTAGCGACTCTAATGTTCATCACTCGTTTTCCTGGTGTTTTACCATTCCAGAATGTCTCCCACAATAGATGATACAAAACCAATGGTAATGAAAGTAACATCATAACTCCCCATTGATCATCATCGATACCACCTATAGCTCCTAAAATAAAAATTGCCGCTATAATATATCCTATCCATATTACTCCGTCAATCAAATATGCAGCTATACGTTCTCCTATTCCAGCTACATTTTGTTGTATATTTACATTTTGGGCAGTTTCTATTTGAAAATTATCCATGAATTGTGTTTCTTTGAGATTCTAATCCTTTACCTCATGCGTGAAGCGGCATTTATCAAGCAAAATAAAGACAAATGGTTAAAATTTGAAAGTGTTCTGGCAAATAATACAATTATTGCCCCTGATGCTTTGTCTGATTTGTATATAGAAATCACAGATCATCTTAGTTATGCGCAAACATTTTACCCTAATAGTGAAACATTAAACTACCTTAACCATCTTGCTGCTACAGCACATCAAAAGATTTATAAAACCAAAAAAGAGAAAAAGAATAGGTTTTATACTTTTTGGGTAAAAGAGTTTCCATTAGAATTTTATCAGTATCAAAAACAACTGGCTATTACTTTTTTTATTTGCCTTGTTTTTACATTAATAGGCATCTATTCTGCTTCAAATGATGGCGCTTTTATAAGATCTATATTAGGTGATGCTTATGTAAATATGACTTTAGACAATATTGAGAATGACGATCCTATGGCTGTCTATAAAAAATCTGGAGAAGTCAATATGTTTTTAGGTATTACCATTAATAATATTCGTGTTGCATTAACTTGCTTTTCTTTTGGAGTATTATTAGGTATTGGTACTGTTTACGTTTTAATGCAAAATTTTATCATGTTAGGTTCTTTTCAATATTTCTTTTATGAAAAAGGACTTTTATGGGAAAGTGCACGTACTATCTGGATACATGGTACCATAGAAATTTCTGTTATTATTATTGCTGGTTGTGCTGGATTAGTTGTAGGCAAATCTATTTTATTTCCAGGTACCTATACCCGTCTTACTTCTTTTGTACAAGGCGTAAAAGCTGGGTTAAAAATTGTAATAAGCACAGTTCCTCTTTTTGTTATAGCCGGTTTTTTAGAAGGTTTTGTTACACGACATACAGAAATGCCTGATTGGTTAGCAATTTTTATAATTTTGACTTCCTTAGGATTTATAGTATTTTACTATGTTATTTATCCTAGATACTTATATAAACGAATCAATTCATGAATACAAACTACATTAATTTTAAACGAAAACGTGATTTGGGTGATGTCTTTAATGACACTTTTGCCTTTTTGCGTCAAAATTTTAAACCTATTTTTTCTCTTTTAGTTAAAACAAGTGGTGTAGCCTTTATTATTATGCTAGCTACTACAGCATATTATAACCATACCTCTTTAAATATTACTGGAGGAAATGTATTTGTAGGTATGCAAGATGCTAGTGAAGCAGCTATAATTACTATGCTTATTTCTTTAGTGATTATGCTTTTAGCTTTACTTGTCTTTTATGCTCAACTTTTTGGTACAACCTTATTTTATATCAAATCATATACAGAGAACCAAGGTGTAGTTGATTTAGATTATGTAATACAACAAACTCGAGATAAAACAGGTAGTCTTATAGGGTTATCATTATCTTCTGGCTTTTTAGTTTTCTTAGGATTCTTATTTTGTGTAATTCCAGGGTTTTATCTTTATGTACCACTTAGTTTAGTTTTTGCTATTATGGTATTTGAAAATAAAAGTATTGGTGAATGTATTGAATACAGTTTTAAATTGGTAAAAGGTGAATGGTGGACAACATTTGCTACCTTATTTGTAATTGCTATATTGATTAGTATCATTGGTGGTGTTTTTTCTGTTCCTGCAATTATTTATGCAATGGTAAAAACCGTAAGTTCTGCTTCTGCTGGTTCTTTATCTGATCCTACAGTAGCATTTGATTGGGTATTTGTTACATTGACTACTATCTCCTCTGCTATTCAATATATTTTATACATTATTACAGCAGTATCGACAGCTTTTATTTATTTTAATTTAAATGAATTAAAGAATTTCACAGGTGCTTTTGAGCAAATTGATTCTTTAGGTAAAAACGAATAATAGTTTGAGGATACTACTTTTCTTTTGTTGTTTTATAATAGGCTTTTTGAATAGTAATGCTCAAGATAGTATTCCTATTGTTAATCAAGAACTTCAATATGATCTTGATACTAATTTAACCCCTCCTAATTTTGACTTACAAAAATTAGAAGACTTTAAAACTGATGAAGATTTTAATTATGTAGAAACTCCTCAAACCGAAAATTGGTGGACACGTTTAAAAAAATGGGTTAATCAATTATGGCGTGACTTTATAAAATCACTTTTTGGTGTAGACGAAATTGGCGGTTTCTTAGGTGCCTTAATAGGTTTCTTGCCGTATTTGATTCTTGTTGGAGTTTTGACTCTTATCGTGTGGCTATTTATGAAGGTTAGTCCTAAAGAAATGCTTATGGAAAAACATAGCATTCCAGAAGTCATACTTACAGAAGAAGAAGACATTATTCAAAATCAAGATATTGATACACTGATTTCCAAAGCTATTCAACAAGCAAATTACCGATTAGCGATTAGGTATTACTATTTAAAAGTATTAAAATCACTTACAGATCAAGAATTGATTCATTGGGAAGCTCAAAAAACTAATCATGAATACTATGATGAAATTCCGAATCAACAATTAAAAACACAATTCACTACCATCACAAATCTGTATGATTTTATTTGGTATGGTAGTTTTGATATCGATCAAACCATATATTTAAAAGCTGAAAAAGAATTTAAGGCTATTCATCATTTAATCCATTCATAGACTTGTTTTCAAAATCGCATAAAATACTCATTTTCTCACTAATTGCTTTATTAGCTTTGCTCACGTATCTAGAAGCTGCAGAGCCTGATAAAATCAATTGGTTTCCTAGTTATGCAAAAACTGATAAAATTCCGCTAGGTACTTATGTAAGTTATACATTATTAAAAGATACTTATACTACAACTATTTTAGACGATGTAAACCAACCTCCTTTTGAATTTTTAAACAAGAAGGATCAAAATAATATAAATGGCACTTACCTATTCATTAATAACCAGGTAAGTTTTCATGATAGTGAATTACACAAGCTATTAGATTGGGTCGATCAAGGAAATACTTTATTTATTTCTGCAAAAAATATAAGCGAGAATTTATTAGATACTTTACACCTAGAGACTGAGCATTTATTGGCGTATAATGCTATTAACACACAACCCAAAGTACGGCTTGTAAATACCTATTTGGCTTCAGATATCTTTTATGCTTATGATAGAGATATTAGTAATCCTTATTTTAATGTAATTGATACTACTCAAACAGTAATTTTGGGTGAAGTAGCTTTACGCGAAAAAGAATTACAAGATACTAATACTCATCCTAACTATATCAAGCAATCCTTTGGGCAAGGAAAAATTTTATTACATACATTTCCTGAAGCTTTTGGTAATTATTTTATGCTTACAGATCAGCATAATACTTATACACAAAATGTATTAGCTTATATCGATGTTTCTCAATCGGTGTATTGGGACAATTATTATAAATCAGGTAAAACATTTTATTCTGCCTTGTATTTATTTATGAATAATCGCTATTTAAAATGGGCTTATTACATCCTTTTAATTGGCACATTACTATTCATTTTTTTTGAAGGAAAGCGTAAACAACGTAGTATACCTATCATTACTCCTTTAAAAAATCAAACATTAGCTTTTACTCGCACTATCAGTGCTATGTATTATGAAAGGCAACAGCATAAAGAAATTGTAAAAAAACAATATTTATTATTTCTAGACTATGTTCGTACAGTATTGCGAGTTAGTACAGAAACGATTGATGAAGAAACCATAGCAAAAATCGCTACACGTAGTAATAATACAATCGAAGATACTACTACATTATTTAAAGTATTTAATACCTTACAAAAACAACCGCAAGTAACTAAAGAAGAATTATCTCATCTCTATGATTTAATTACTACTTTTAAACATATTGACCACTAAAGAACAGCATCTTTTAAAGAACATCATATATGGAAAACGAAGAAATACAACATACAGATACCTCTACAAATGATTCGATTAATTTTGAAAATCGTATCGACTTAACAGAGTTACATCAAGCAGTTACTAACCTTAAAGCCGAGTTGGCCAAGGTTATTGTAGGACAACAAGAGTTTGTTGAATTACTAATTGTTGCATTATTATCAAATGGACATGTATTAATTGAAGGAGTACCAGGAATAGCAAAAACAGTTACAGCAAAACTCTTTGCCAAAACTTTACAAACCCATTTTAATAGAATTCAATTTACTCCAGATTTAATGCCAAGTGATGTATTAGGTACTTCTGTATTAAATATGAAATCTAGCGAATTTGAGTTTAAAAAAGGGCCTATTTTTTCTAATATGGTATTGATTGACGAAATCAACCGTGCTCCTGCCAAAACGCAAGCTGCGCTTTTTGAAGTAATGGAAGAACGTCAAGTAACTATCGATGGTATTCGTTATGAAATGCAACCTCCTTTTATGGTATTGGCTACTCAAAATCCAGTAGAACAAGAAGGAACTTATGCTTTGCCAGAAGCTCAATTAGATCGTTTTTTATTTAAAATCAATGTGGGTTATCCATCTTTTGAAGAAGAGATCTCCATTCTTGAAACACATCATGATCGCAAATCCAAAACTCCTCAAGAGTTAATAGAGACGGTATTGACTCCAGAAAAACTTTTGGAATATAAAGTTAAAACTCAAGAAGTCATTATAGAGAAAAAGATTCTTGCTTATATAGCCGAAATTGTAACCAAAACACGTACACATCCTCATTTATATTTAGGTGGATCTCCTAGAGCTTCTATTGCTATTATGAATGCTTCAAAAGCTTTTGCTGCGATACAAGGACGTGATTTTGTAATTCCAGAAGATATCAAAAAAGCAGTATTCCCTGTTTTACGTCACCGTGTTATACTTACTCCAGAGCGAGAAATGGAAGGTCTGACTACAGAAAATGTTATTGATATGATTTTACAATCAGTAGAAATCCCACGTTAATTTTGATACAATTCATCAAATCTCTATATCTAGGCAGTCGATTCTTTTACGCCTTATCCATTATCTCTGTTTGTTTTTTATTTTCAAACTGGATTAGACCATTATATATTGTTGCATGGTTAGCTCTATTAGCACTAGGCTTAATCACCTTATTTGAACTCATCATTATATATAATGCAAAAAATGGAATAAAAGCAAATCGGTTATTACCTGATAAGTTTTCTAATAGTGATGAAAATGCTATACCTATACGCATCTATAATGCGTATAATTTTATGATATACGCAGAGATCATTGATGAGATTCCTATTCAGTTTCAAAAAAGAGATTTTCTAAAAAAATGTATACTATCTCCACAACAAGCTTTTGACTTTGAATATTTACTACGTCCAGTTTCTCGTGGTGAATATCATTTTGGTAGTTTACATATCTATGCTTCGTCAAAAATAGGATTGATAAAACGTCGCTACAGTTTTGATAAAGCTGCAATGGTTAAGGTGTATCCATCTTTTATTCAAATGAAAAAATATGATTTTCTTGCTATTGACAATCGTTTAACTCAATTTGGATTAAAAAAAATACGCCGAATCGGACATACCATGGAGTTCGAACAAATTAAAGAGTATGTACAAGGTGATGATATAAGAACTGTAAACTGGAAAGCTACTGCAAAGCATGGTAATCTAATGGTTAATCAATATCAAGATGAAAAATCACAGCCCATCTATGCTATAATTGACGCTAGTAGAGTTATGAAAATGCCCTTTAAAGAGTTAAGTTTATTAGATTATGCGATCAACAGTACACTAGCATTTTCTAATATTGCTCTAAAAAAACATGACAAAGTAGGTATGCTTACTTTTTCTAATACAATACAAAACTTTTTGCCGTCAAGCGGAAAAAAAACGCATATCCATACTATTTCTGAAACTTTATACAATATCAAAACTAATTTTTTGGATGCTGATTTTGGGATGCTATATGCTCATACAAAAAGACAAATCACACAGCGAAGTTTATTATTACTTTTTACCAACTTTGAACATATCTCTGCTTTAAAAAGACAATTACCATACCTACAGGCATTAGCAAAAAAACATCTTTTGGTTGTTATCTTTTTTGAAAATACAGAATTACATGCTCTAATTAATACTAAAGCAGAAAATCTAGAAACTATTTATGATCAAACTATAGCGCAACAATTTGCCTATGATAAAAAAGTAATGGCTACTACTTTACAAAAACACGGTATACAAACTATTCTTACCAGTCCAGAAGATTTAACAGTAAATACTATCAATAAATATTTAGAAATTAAAGCTCGAGGATTATTATAAGAACTATATCTTACATTTCATCCATTAGTTTTTACAATTGGGTATTCCTTTTTATAGTTCATCAGCTGTTTTATAGACATTTGAAATATAAAACAAACTATAAAATCATCCACTTATGAAAACTATTGCTTTCCTTCTCGTTTCATTTTTTATCAGTTTTTTTACACATGCTCAAAAAACTACTACAACACAAGGAATTAAAATTACAGTAACTGTTCCTAATGTTCCTGGTAGTAATGGAGATGTCTTTTTTGGTCTTTACACTCAAGATACTTTTATGAAAGCTGGTCCTATAAAAGCTGAAAGTAGCATTATTAAAGATGGTATTGCTACTGTAATATTCAAAGATATTCCTCAAGGTGAATACGCAATCTCTTGTTTTTATGATGCAAACGGAAACAAACGTATGGATTTTGAGCCTAATGGTATGCCTAAAGAAAGTTATGGCGTATCTAATAATAATATGAGTTATGGTCCTCCTGTATGGGAAGATGCCAAATTTGTCGTAGCCAAAGAAGATTTAGCCTTAACTATTAGAATGTAATGTTAGTATTAAAAAACAGTAAAGCTCGATGACTAAAATATCATCGAGCTTTATCTTTAATGGGGGTTATAGTCAATTTTGTATCTTCTTAGTAAAAGGTTTACCATTGAGTTGTCCTTTTACAAAATATATTCCTCTACTAGGAACCGAGATACGCATTGAAGTTTCGTTTGTACTTGGGTTTACCCTCACTGTACCAATGAGCTTACTGTTAATATCATAAATGTCAATTTCTCCATTATTAATAGGTTTTCCAGACATTGTAATTTCAAAATTATTAATTGCTTTACGATAGATTCTTATTTCATCTTCTCCTTTATTAGAAATCTCATAAGAAGTCGTCGCTGATTTTGTTGTCTTAGGAGTTACTATAATATCTCTAGTAAATGTCAATTTCTGATTTCCATCATATGCTGCTAAATTAATTTGAGAAGGAGAAAAATTATAGTTTGGATGAGAAAAAGTAATTACTCTAGATTCTCCTAATCTTGCAGGAAATGAATAATGTAATCTTGCTTG
Source organism: Aquimarina rhabdastrellae (assembly GCA_947387485.1). Taxonomy (GTDB): domain Bacteria; phylum Bacteroidota; class Bacteroidia; order Flavobacteriales; family Flavobacteriaceae; genus Aquimarina. The sequence continues at coordinate 72,679 of CANDNT010000009.1, read as the reverse complement.
TGTTTTTGCTCCTCTAATATTCCAAGGATTTTCACCATTAAAATTACTATTTGTAAATACAAATCCAGTAAAATTAGCTCCGTTTGAAAATTTAAATCTTCCTCTCACTTCATTCCATCTGTTTGCATCTTTCATTACACTCATTGAAGAAAAATTGTTTCTTTCATAAAAATCTACTGCCATTGATGGTCTTTTTGAAAAAGAAAACCAACTTTCTCTTAGTTTTTCATGCATTAAACTATATCCGTTTGCATGGGCACTCTTATTACCATCTCCATATCCTAAAGGAGCATCTGTTGCAAAATTATTAATCGTTAATAAAGATGATCTTGTATCTCCTCTTCCAGGATTACCATTAATTAAATAGCGATGTGTCTGTTTTAAATCATTTACTTGACTTGCAGAAAAATCATTTTGTCTTGTGTAGCTAAACTCATAATGTAACCATGAAGGTGCACTTGAACCAAAATTTCGCTCAGATAATACTACTAATCGTTTATTACTAGCTATCATCTCATTAAGTCTAGGCCATAATTGATTAGGACTAGTTTGTGTATATAAATAATGATCAATATCTGCTCTAGAATTACATCTATTACCTTTACCTTTAAACGCGTCTTTTATATGATTGGTTGTAACACCTCCATCTATTTGCATGTGTAATGTGATGATTTCATTGCGGTTTGCATCTAGAAAATCTTTAACATATTTAAGAAAATCGCACATTTCCATCCAATGAAAATATCCACCTGGCCCATGTCCTAATCGTAAAAATTTTCCTTTAAAAAGATTTGTAACTCTACCATATTGTAAGTCAATCATAAAACTTCTCACTCCATTATTCAACTGTGTGCGAATATCATGTTGTTGGTTTTTTCCTCCTGGTCCTAAATCTGTTGCATTGATTTCTGGATTTTGAAATGCATTGTGATTTACTAGCCAAGAAATTTCATCATATCGCCTATTTTTATTTAAATCAGCTGTGCGTTGACCGATAGCCTGATTAAATAGTAAGCCCATTAAAAATAAAAGAGTAATTTGTTTCATATAATTGAAGGTTTGATCAAAAGGACGGCTAAGATCTTCAATTCAAACACAATAGATCGTGATCCATATCACAAAGTTATACATATCACAATTATATTTTTTCACCAAAACAAAAACAATCTTATGATATACAGAAGATTACAATAAAATCTATAATAAATACAATAATTCATTTAACAGACCTTTAACTCTATTTTATGAGACTTTACATATTATAAAACTTAATCTTTACTTAAACACTCCTACTTTTTTATACTTTACAGAGTCACTTAATAATACCTTCTATTACGATTATTCTTGAACTAAAACTTATTCTTTAAATTCTAAAATTCATCAATTTAATTCTTAAGTTCATTATTTAATCAACTTTTTATACAAAGAAGATTCTTACTTTAATCTTGTTATTTTTATTTCAGGAGCTAATATTTAGTTATTTCTATACTAAACAATTTCAGTAAATGTGTGAAGTTAACTTTTAAGACATCGAAATTATTTTTTAATAAAAATTTTGTATCTATCATTGCTGAGCAGTTTTATGATAGCTAGAATAAATCAAAAACTAATGAATATTAATTTTCATTTTCTACTAAAAAAAATAAAGAATTGGATAGTTCCTATAGTGGGTGTTTTTCTTTATTTTATTTTGATACTTTATCTTAGGTTACTACTTCTAGAAAATGATGGTGATATTTATGAAATTTTAATAAAAGATTTTATTTTCAATCTTCCTGTATTACTTATAAACATTATACTTATTTATTGGGGTGTTAGATTTTTAAATAAACATTTTTTTGAAAAAATGATCCTTAAGTTTTTACTTGAATTGATTTATATTGGTATCATAACTTCATTTCTGGTTATCATAATGGGTAGTGTCATTTTAATGACTCAGAACTATCACGGAGATTTTAATTTAAAAAATCATATAAGCCTTTTTGGTGATACCTTTGTAATGGCATTACTCACAGGTGTTTTTACACTCACTATTTTAGAAACTCATTACCAACACAAGATTAGCAAACAAAAAAAGCTAGATCTCGAAGCTCTTCAACAAGAAAACTTAATATTAAAATACATTCAATTAAAAAATCAAATTAACCCCCATTTTTTATTTAACAGCCTTAATATTTTAACAGCACTTACTCAAATTGATCAAAATAAAGCTGTCGAGTTTATTCAAAAATTATCTGATATATATAGATATGTACTTTTTCAAGATCAAAAAGATATCGTTAGCTTGGCTGAAGAGTATTCTTTTATTCAAAGTTTTATCGATATCTTGAATACAAGATTTCAAGGAGGTTTACAGATAGACATTTCTATTAAAAATACATCTCTAAAAAAAAGTATTATTCCTATGACGCTTCAGTTACTCATAGAGAATGCTGTAAAACACAATATTGTAGATACTCAAACTCCTCTATCAATTTCAATTAAATCAAACGATACACAGATAGAAGTATCTAACAATCTAAATCCTAAAATATTAGTTCAAAAAAATCATAAAATAGGTTTAGATAGTATCATAAAAAGGTATCGCATTTTAGATAAAAATGCCGAAGTAACTATTACTCAAACCGATAATCACTTTATAGTCAAAATCCCTCTATTATGAATGTTTTTATAGTTGAAGATGAAGAACTTTCTAGAAATCATTTAAGATCAGAAATTGCTAAACATTTACCTAATTTTAATATTATAGGCGAAGCTACTTCTGTCAACCAATCTATTACATGGCTCAAAAAGAATACACCTGATTTAATCTTCATGGATATTCAATTATCAGATGGTTTATGTTTTGAAATTTTTAAACACCTTACCATCGAAACTCCTATTATATTTACAACTGCCTATGACCATTATGCCATTCAAGCTTTTCAAGAAAACGGAATTGGCTATTTATTAAAACCCGTAAATGCCTCACTTTTATTAAATGCTATTGATAAATTTCAACGCTTAACAACATATAATAAGTTTAATATAGATTTACAAAAGTTAGTGACTACCTTCCACCCTACTAGTTTTCGCCATCGCATTTCTATACAAAAAGGAGAAAAGATTTCTTTTTTAAACATTCATGATATTGCTTATTTCTTTTCTGAAGAAACTGTCACTTTTGCTGTTTTAAAAAATGGAGAAAGAAAACTAATTGATAATAATTTATCAACCTTAGAACAAGAACTTGACCCTAAATATTTTTTTCGTATAACACGAAACTGTATTACTCATATAGACGCTATTGAATCTATTAATAAATATTTTAACAGTCGTTTGAAAGTATTTCTAAAACCTTCTTTAGATAAAGAGTTACTAATTAGTAGAATTCGCTCAGCTGAATTTAGAAAATGGTTAGATCAATGATATCCTTTTAAACATTTCTTTTTTATTTGATTACTTAACAATTCTTCTTACCTATCAATCAAGAAACTTATACTGTAGCATATTATTCACAGTACTCTAGAACGTATTTTTATTCTATATTCTACACTGTTCGTTTCCTAAAAAAACAAGCATTTATATTTAAGTCGATCTTGCTTAATCTTTAAATTCTAAACTTCATTTCATTAATACTAAAGTTGGTTAGAATCTTATTTCATAACACTTCTTTTTACTTCAAATTAGCTCTATAATTTATTTTTTTAGTTAGATCGCCATATTCTTTAATTACCACGAATAGTTGTTTTCACATCTATACGGATCATTCCTTAAAAATTAAAAATTTGACAATACTTAAACAATAAATAAAACCACAAGTTAAACCATTTTAAAACTCAAAACCTTAAATTATGAAGCTTAAAATCCTCATCATTTTTAGTATCCTATACTTTTCTCATTATTCTTTTGCTCAAGGATTAACGCAGTCTATAAAAGGTAAGGTTGTAGATGCCGTTACACAAAAGCCACTACCATATGCTAATATTGTCATCTTAGGATTAAAACCTTCAAAAGGTACCATCACAGATAAACAAGGTTCTTTCTTATTAGAGAACATTCCTATTGGTAGGTATGATATAGAGGTTTCTTTTTTAGGCTATACTTCTATTATCAAACCAGAAATAGTATTAACACCTGCAAAAACAGTCGAGCTAATTTTTGAATTAGTTGAAAACTCTAATGCTCTTGATGTAGTAGTTATTAAACCTAAAGTCATCAAAAATAAACCTATTAACATTATGGCTACCGTAAGCTCTAGAATGTTAAGTGTAGAAGAAGCTAATAGATATGCTGGAGGTTTTAATGATCCTGCTCGATTAGCAGCCTCTTTTCCAGGAGTTTCAAGTGGTATAGGTAATAATGCCATTGTCATTCGAGGAAATGCTCCAAAATCTTTACAATGGAAATTAGAAGGAATTGAAATTCCAAATCCCAATCACTTTGCTGATTTAGGAGCTTTTGGTGGTGGTGGATTGACAGCATTAAGTAGTAATTTGTTAGCCAATTCAGATTTTTATACTGGTGCATTCCCTGCCGAATATAATAATGCACTTTCTGGTGTATTCGATATTAGAATGAGAAATGGAAATAATACTGACTTTGAACATACTGTAGAAGTTGGTGCTATTGGAATTGATATAGCATCTGAAGGTCCTTTGAATAAAAAAACAAATGCTTCATATTTATTTAACTATAGATATTCAACATTAGAACTCATTTCTTCACTTTTACCTGATAACAGAAAAGGAACTGATTATCAAGACTTATCTTTTAAGTTCAAATTTCCAACAAAAAAAATCGGTACATTTTCGCTATGGGGAATAGGCTTATTGGATACTTCTGGAAATATAGCAGAAGTTGATATAACTAAGCAGGAGTTTATCAATGATCTACAAGAACAAGATATTTCTCAATATATGGCAGCCTTAGGATTAAATCATAGGTATTTATTTAAAAATGATATTTATATAAACTCGACTTTAGCTATTTCTGGAAATGGAATAGAAATGGAAACTAAACAACTTGATAACAATGCCTTATTAACACCTGAAAATAAAATAAATAATGATAATTATTATATCACTTTAAAATCTTTTATAAATAAAAGGTTTAATAAAAATCATGTAAATAGAACTGGTTTTTCTATAAGAGGAATTCATTACAATTCATTATTTAAAGAGAATAGATCCACAGATAACGAACTTGAAACATTAGTTGATGAAAAAGGTTTCAGTACTTTATTATCTGCTTATAGTAATTCATCTATCACGCATAATAATTGGAAATTTAATATAGGAATCAACTCACAATTCTTCACTTTAAATAATGATTTCACTATAGAGCCTCGTATAGGTATTAAATACGCTGTGAATCAAACAAGCAGTTTACAATTTGGATATGGGTTACATAGTAGACTTGAGCCGTTAAATATTTATTTGTCTAATACCACTGATGCTCCTTCTACAAAAGCCAATAAAAATTTAGATATTTCTAAATCACATCATTTCGTTTTGGCTTATGATTTAGATTTAAGTAAAAAAACACATTTAAAAATCGAACCTTATTTTCAATATCTATATGATATCCCGTCTATCAAAGGAAGTACTGTTTCTCTATCCAATTTACAATATGATTTTTTTGAAAATCGAACTTTTATAAATTCTGGAAAAGGTAGAAATTATGGTATTGATCTTACTCTTGAACAATATTTAAATCGTGGTTTCTATTACCTTATCTCTGCTTCATTATTTAATTCAGAATATAAGACAGATACTAACGAATGGTATAACACACGATTTAATAAAAATTTTCTTTTTAATTTTCTCATAGGTAAAGAATTTAGATTAGGAAAAAGAAAAGAAAATTTACTAGGTCTTAATTTAAGAGTAAGCTATCAAGGAGGTAATAGACATTCTCTTATAGATGAAGAAGCTTCTGCAAGAGAACAAGATGTTATATTCAACGAAAACACTCCTTTTACAGAACAGATCGATCCCTCTTTATTCACCTATTTAACAATTAACTATGCTTGGTATAAGAAAAAAATCAACCATAGAATATCCTTAAAAATGCTCAATGTTAATGGTCATAAAGAATATTTAGGTCATCGTTTTAATCTTATAGAAAATAAACCAACTGCATATAAAGAAGCTATTGTTATCCCTAATATTAGTTATAGAATATCTTTTTAAGCTATAGCCTATATGTAGCTATTAAAATAATGGCTATTATTTTAATAGCTATCTAACTTATAAAATCAACAATTATAATAGTATATACCCTATCGACATAATAGAGAAAACGAATTTTTTAACACACATCTCATAAGTTTTATTAATAGCTTTTAATATCTTTGTTTTTGCAAAAAAACATCATATGACCATTACTCAGCTTAAGTATGTTCTTGCTGTTGCAGAGCATCAAAATTTTACCAAAGCAGCCGAAAAAACCTTTGTTACACAACCTACTCTTAGTATGCAAATTCAGAAATTAGAAGACGAATTAGACATACAAATTTTTGATCGCAGTAAAAAACCTATAGAATTAACAGAAGTTGGAAAAAAGCTAGTCCAGCAAGCTAGAAATATTGTTAATGAGAGTGAACGTATTCAAGATATAGTAGATCAGCAAAAAGGATACATAGGTGGTGAATTCAAATTAGGAGTAATTCCTACGGTAATGCCTACACTATTACCTATGTTTTTAAATAATTTCATCAAAAAATATCCAAAGGTTAAGCTAAAAATAGAAGAATTACATACAGAAGCTATAATAGAACGACTTAATGATGGTCATCTTGATGCTGCTATAGCGGCAACACCTTTAGAAAATGACAATATAAAAGAGCGTGTTTTATATTATGAACCTTTTGTAGGCTATATTCCGCAAAATCATCGTTTACATAATAATACAAAAATAGATGTTAGTGATCTTGATATAGATGATATGCTTTTATTAGAAGATGGTCACTGTTTTAGGGATGGTATCATTAATTTGTGTAAAACACAAAAAAGTTACGAAGAAGATCATTTTCAATTAGAAAGCGGTAGTTTTGAAACACTTATCAAATTATCTAATGAAGGATTAGGTATGACATTATTACCTTATTTACATACATTAGACATTAAAGCTTCAGAAAATCAAAATTTACGTCATTTCAATGAGCCAACTCCAGCTAGAGAAGTAAGTTTAATTTATCATAAGAGCGAATTAAAAATGCAAATTATAGATGCTTTAAAAAATTCTATAATGGGAGTAGTAAAAGGAGCTATAGCTTTTCATAATGTAAAAATAATCAGTCCTATTTCTAAATAATTAAGATTAGGAGATTAGCATAAAAACAAAGAGAGCGACTATAAGTCGCTCTCTTTTTATTTTAAGTAAATTAAACAAGGTTGTAATTCTGGTTGTTGCTCAGTTAAGGATTTCACCCAAATCTTCAATTCTTCGATTTCGTGAGGTAGTAATCTCTTAATTGCTTTTTGGATTTCTTTACTGAACAAATTAACATCAAAACTTACTTTCCTAAGTACAGTTTTAGTGTATTCAAACATTGCTCTTGCCATATATATTTGAAATTGGGGTTTGGTTTAAAAAATAAGTAGTTGTAAATAATAGGCATAAAGTTTTGTATTCCGACATATAAATATACAAAAAAAAATGCTTTTTATATGTCATTAACTCATATTTAACACCTATTAAAAATTATTATCTCCATCTAATAAGTCTCCGATTCCTCCAAGAATACTTCCTTCTCCTTTACTAGAACCTCCGCCTCTAGGAGCTAACGCTAAAACCCTGTTTGCTAACCTACTAAAAGGTAAAGATTGAATATATACAATTCCTGGCCCTGTTAGTGTCGCAAAGAATAATCCTTCTCCTCCAAAAATGGTATTCTTAATACCTCCTACAAACTCAATATCATAATTGACATCTTTTGAAAACCCTATGATACATCCTGTATCAACTTTAAGTTTTTCTCCTGGTTGTAAGATTTTCTTGGCTGTTGTTCCTCCTGCATGTACAAATGCCATCCCATCACCTTCAAGTTTTTGCATAATAAAACCTTCACCTCCAAAAAGTCCTCTTCCTAATTTTCTAGAAAATTCTATTCCTATAGAAACACCTTTGGCTGCGCATAAAAAAGCATCCTTTTGACAAATAAATTTCTCTCCGTATTCTGTTAAATCTAATGGTATTATTTTTCCAGGATATGGTGATGCAAAACTCACTCTTCGTTTATCATGCCATTGATTATGAAAAGCAGTCATAAATAAACTCTCGCCAGTAAGCAAACGTTTACCGGCTCCAAAAAGTTTACCCATTAATCCTTTATCTTTTTGAGATCCATCTCCAAAAATAGTATCCATCTGGATACCATCATCCATCATCATAAAACCTCCTGCTTCGGCAATAACACCTTCTTGAGGATCTAATTCGATCTCAACATATTGCATCTCTTCTCCATATATTTGATAATCTATTTCATGTGCTGTCATGTCTATTTTTTTGATTAATTCGATTTATATTATATGACAGTATAGTTGTAGAGACGTTACATCTTTGGATTCTTTTTAACAATTATTTAATGCGTATAGTCCATTCAAAGTTAAATTCAGAAACTTTAATTCCTTCTTCATTAACTCCTACAGATTTCATCCAGAATGTCTGTCCTTCACCTGTGGCTATAGTATCTTGTATTGCTTTTTCAAGAACATTTCCATCATTGCAACTAAATGTAATTCGACCTGTAGCTTTTTTAGTAAAACTAGAATTGTTATTAGCGACAAGCATAGAAATCTTTTTTCCACTTTTAGTAATATGAGACATTACTAAAGCTCCTGTACTTAATTCGGCAGCCATAGCTTGTACTGCAAAATACATAGAGTTAAAAGGATTTTGATTAATCCATCTATGCTTAACACTTACTCGACAACACGATTTATCTATTTCTTTTACTCGTACCCCGCTTAACCAAGCCGAAGGTAATTTAAACATTGTAAATGTGTTAATCTTTTTTGGTGTCATTTTCATTTTGATAGGGATGTTTTAATGTTATTTCAACTCTATAAGTATACTAAATTTCATAAAAAATACCTAAGACATTTTATTATTGTATAATAGTTGAATGTTTTTATATTAATCCTATCAAAATACAACTCGTATTAAATTTTAATATTATTAATTTTCACATATAAAATTCAAATTGTTTTTTAATACCATAAACAGTATTCTCCATTAATACATTTTCCTTCATCACAGAAACTAAAACCACCAGATGTTGTAACACAACATTTATTCTGAATTCCTGTGCATCCTCCATTTACTCCAGATCCATAAATTTCTTCCTGATCTCTTTTACTTATTACTTGTACACCTTTTAATTTAAAAATTTGTTTTGTCATAATGAGTTTTTTTAAGATTTAGATAGGTTAAAGGTACTACTTCTATCTCATTGACAATTACGGCTTTACATCAAAACAATAGACGTAACGCAGTATTTATCGATGAAATACACAAATATGCATAAAATAGAACTAGTACAAAAAGTAAACCACAATTACTTTCATCATTTGCTTCTGTATATATAACGCTCAAATTTGATTATACCCTATCTTAAATAATTGTTAATTTTAAGTACTATGTTTTGCATAATACCTTTTTTTATCCATATATTTGTATAAGAAAATAATAGGTTATGAAATCATCAATACCAAAACAATCAAAAACAATTAGTGCTTTAATACATATTTCTATATTATCAAAGTATTTTATTCCATTAGGAAATTACATCATACCACTACTGTTGTGGCAAGCAAATACTAAAGACTCTTTTATCAGTAAGAATGGAAAAGAAGCACTTAATTTTCAGTTAAGTCTTCTTGTCTATAGTATTCTTTTAGTGATCATAGCTATTCCTTTTGTAATATATACATTGGCAAATACAGCTATGAGTTTTGATCACCAACACCATATTACAGATGAATATTTTTTAACTCACATTAATGAGTTTATGGGGATCACCATCTTTGGTATCATTGCTGGACTGTGTATTTTAACCACACTTGTTGTAGAAATTGTTTGTGCAATACTTGCAGCAACCAGAGCTAGTGACGGAGAAGTTTATAAGTATCCTATCACTATTAGATTCATAAAATAATGAGATTATGAATCAAAAGTTAATTAATTTAATATCCAAAAGCACCGCTTTATGAAGATAGAAAACACAAAAGCGCAAATGCGTAAAGGAGTTTTAGAATACTGCATCTTATCTATTTTAAAAGATGATGACGCATATGTAGCAGAAATTCTAAGTACTCTAAAAGATGCAAAGATGCTCGTAGTAGAGGGTACAATTTACCCGCTATTAACCCGACTAAAAAATGCAGGACTTTTAAGCTATAGATGGGAAGAATCCTCTTCTGGACCACCGAGAAAATATTACGGATTAACAGAAACAGGAAAGTTATTTCTAAAAGAGTTAAACACCACTTGGAACGATTTACAGCACGCAGTAACTCTCGTAACCAAACAAAAAAATAATCAAGATGAACAAGACAGTTAATATAAACCTAGCCGGCATATTCTTCCATATAGATGAAGATGCATACCTGAAACTTAAACGTTATTTAGAAACGATAAAACGCTCGTTTACCAATTCTCAAGGTGGTGATGAAATATTAGCTGATATCGAAGCTCGTATTGCAGAACTCTTTAGCGAAAAAATTAAAGATAAGAGACAAGTTATCAATATGGAGCAAGTTGACGAAGTGATTACGATCATGGGGCAACCTGAGGATTACCACGTTGATGAAGATCTTTTTGAAGACGAAGTACATACACAACAGAAAAAGAAACGCAATACACCTAAACAACTATTTAGAGATACAGAAAATGCTTATATCGGCGGTGTAAGTTCTGGTTTAGGTCATTACCTAGGTATCGATACAGTTTGGCTTCGTTTAGCATGGGTATTATTTACAATTTTTTCTAGTGGCGCTTTTATCTTTATCTATATCGCTTTTTGGATTTTTGTACCAGAAGCTGTTTCTACCGCAGATCAATTAGCGATGAAAGGGGAACCTATCAATATCAATACTATTGAAAAAAAAATTAAAGAGGGTTTTGATGGCATCTCTGATACTGTAAAAAATGTAGATTATGAAAAATATGGTAAAAAAGTAAAAAGTGGATCTGCTACATTTTTTGACGCTATCGGAGATATATTCTTATTCATTCTTAAAGTATTTGTAAAATTCATAGGGGGATTACTCATCTTTACAGCTGGAGCAACATTAATCGCATTGTTTATCAGTTTATTCACTATAGGTAGTTTTGACTTTATCGACACTCCTTGGACAGAATATATAGAGGTAACCAACTTTTATAATACACCTATATGGTTAGTAACACTATTGGTTCTTTTTGCAGTAGGAATTCCATTCTTTTTCCTGTTCATCTTAGGATTAAAGATTTTAATCAAAAACCTTAAATCTATAGGTACTGTTGCTAAATTATCATTATTAGCACTTTGGATATTATCTATTATCGGGTTATCTGTTATAGGCTTACGCCAAATGACTTTACAAGCATTTGATGAAAAAGTAGTTTTAGAAAACGAAATTGTATCGGTAACACCACAAGATACCTTATATATCAAAATGAATGTTGATAGTCGTTTTGTTAAAAATGCATATAATAGAGATTCATTTAAAATAAAAACTGATCATCAAGGTAGAAAAGTAATTGTTTTTCAAGATATCGAGCTATTTTTAAAATCATCAAAAACAGATACCCTTCCTAAAATTCAAATAGCAAAATCATCTGAAGGTAGTAGCTATGATGACGCTAGAGAAAAAGCTGAAGCTATTGAGTATAATTATAAAATAGAAGGAAATACTTTATATCTAGATGCTCATGCTCTTACTGCTTTTACAAATCATTTTAGAGATCAAGAAGTACAAGTTTTTCTATCTATACCAGAAGGGATGACTTTATTTATGGATGATAATACTTCTTACTATAACAATTCTTGGACATATAAAGATTATATCCCAGTAAGAGGAAAAGAAGATCAATATATCCAGTTAAAAGACGATACAGTTATCTGTAACGATTGCCCTAAAAATGAAACTAATAAGTGGAAGTATGAAGAATGGGAAGAAAATACAGAAGATCATGAACCTTCTAGTTTAAAAATTGATACTGATAAAGGTAAAGTCGAAATCAAAATCAATGAAGAAAAAGAAGGTTTAGATATCGAAATTCAATAACATTAACTATAACTCTTAAAAATCATATATCATGTCAACATTAGCCAAAATATTAGTTACCTGTAGTTTAGGATTACTCCTTTCTTCATGTAACATCGTTATCAACGGAGTCTCTGGTTCTGGAGACGTAATTAAAAAAGAAAAAACACTTTCTGAGGATTTTGAAAGTATAAAAGCTAGTAGAGGTCTAGATGTTATTCTAGTTAATAGCACTGATCATAAAGTTGTAATTGAAGCTAACGAAAATTTACATAATCTTATTGAGGTTTATGTAAAAGAAGGCGTATTAACTATTACTTCAGAAAAAAATATTAGACGTGCAGATGCTAAGAAAATTTACGTTTCTTATCAAACATTATCAAATATTACAGCTACCAGTGGTGCAGATGTTACTTCTTATGAAATCGTAGAACAAGAATCTTTAAACCTAAGAGCTACAAGTGGTGCTGATATAGATTTACAAACCAAAGCTAATCAGTTATCAACTACAGCTACTAGTGGAGCCTCTATTAAAGTACACGGAAAAGTTAACCAACATAATTCAAGCGCTACCAGTGGTGCTGATATTAGAGCAAAAGAATTACTTAGTCTTATTACCGAATCAAAAGCAACTAGTGGTGCTACTATAAAAGTCCATGCTCAAAAACAATTTACAGGAAAAGCAACTAGTGGTGGTGATATTATTCTTTATGGAAATCCTGAGCAAGTTTCTGAAGAAGAAAACTCAGGTGGTAATATCAGACAGCGTTAAGAAACTATTTCTTGTTCAAAACTACCAATCTTTTTTAAACCTCCTTTATCGGAGGTTTTTTCTTTTTGTCTATTTTCTTCAAATATATTTATCATAGAAAACGTTCTTCTAGCATACCTGGTCTTATTTTTGAAGTCCAACGTATTAAACTTAAATCACTTTTTTATGAGAAAATTATGTAGTATTTTCTGTTGTATACTTTTTATAACATCAGGTTTTTCACAGAAAAAATTAAAAGTTAAAGGAAATAAAATTGTAGTTTCAGAACAACATGCCGTTAATGCTTTCACTACTCTTGATGTTTCTGATAATTTTGAAGTTATTCTTTCAGAGAGTATTGACCCTATGTTAGAAATAGAAGCCGATAGTAATTTACATGAATTTATTTCTTTTGAAGTAAAAGACAGTATTTTTTCAATTACAACTACAAGAGATATAAGACGTAGTAAAAAATTAACTTTAAAAATTAAGTATCCAGAAACCTTACGTAATCTTATTATAAGAGATAAAGCTAATATAAAAGCTATAGGGCCTATCGCCATTCCTAACTTAGCTATAGAAGCAAATGACTATAGTAAGATTTTTGCTACTGTTGAAACAGATAATCTAAAATTTGTAGCCAACGGGAAATCTGATAATGAATTGCATATTACTGCTGCTAATGCAAAAATACAACTCAATGATAACACCGAGTTTAAAGGAATTCTAACTACCGAACAAACTCTAATTGACTTATACTCAAAAACAACAGCAAAAATCGAAGGAAAAATTGCTTCATTAGAATTAAGAGCCGAAGGAGATACTAACTTCTATGGAGAACGTGCTATTATCAATAATGCTTCCATTCAAACCGAAGGTTCAACCGATGTTTACATAATGGCAAAAGAAACAATAACTATTAATGCTATTGAAAAAAGTGAAATCTACATTTTAGGTCAACCTAAAATATCCATTACAAATTTTGATAATGAATCCATACTCTATAAAAAAGAAGAAGGCTATACTCCTGGATTCTTTAATTAATAAAAAAAGCATTCTAAAAAATTAGAATGCTTTTTGTCTTTTATATTTCTCGTATTATTAAGCTGTCTCTACACTAGATTCGATTGTAGCCAAATAACGTTCTGCATCAAGCGCCGCCATACATCCAGTTCCAGCTGCTGTAACCGCTTGACGATATTCTTTATCTTGAACATCTCCTGCTGCAAATACACCAGGGACATTTGTTTTTGTAGATTTTCCTTCAGTTATTAGATATCCTGTATCGTCCATATCTAATTGTCCTTTAAATATGTCTGTATTAGGTTTGTGTCCAATAGCTATAAATAATCCTGTAATAGCGATATCTTCTTTATCTCCAGTTTGGTTATTTACCATTCTTAATCCATCTACTACTTGCTCTCCTAATACCTCATCAACTTCTGTATTATATCGTACTTCAATATTAGATGTATTATTTACACGATGCTGCATTGCTTTTGATGCTCTCATGTAATCTTTACGAACAAGCATAGTAACTTTTGAACAGATATTTGCTAAATATGTAGCTTCTTCTGCGGCAGTATCTCCAGCCCCTACGATAGCAACATCTTGTCCTTTATAAAAGAATCCATCACATACTGCACATGCAGATACTCCACCACCACGTAATCTTTGTTCGCTTTCTAAACCTAAATATTTTGCAGTTGCTCCTGTAGAAATAATAATAGACTCTGCTTCTATTTGTGTAGTATTATCCACAGTTACTTTGTGAATCCCTCCTATTTCTTTGCTAAACTCAACAGCAGTAACCATTCCTATTCTCACTTCTGTACCAAAACGTTCTGCTTGTTGTTGTAATTGCATCATCATTGTTGGGCCATCTATTCCTTCAGGATATCCAGGAAAGTTATCTACTTCTGTTGTAGTTGTTAATTGACCTCCTGGTTCCATTCCTGTATACATTACAGGTTTTAAATCTGCTCTAGATGCGTATATAGCTGCAGTATAACCTGCAGGTCCTGATCCTATGATTAGGCATTTAATTCTTTCGATTGTATCTGACATAACTTTACATCGTATTTAACTAGTTGTAAAAGTAGTAATTTGATTAGAAAACTTACATTATTTTATTATTTTGTTTTTCTATCTCTTTATAAGATCGTTTGATCTTATTTCTTCTTTTTTAATTTTAAACTTCTTTAGCTCTAGTTGTTTTATTATTATTCAAACATCATCTTTTTTTCTGTAGAAATAAGCACTCATAAATGATTTATTTTTAAGCTTCTTAACGTATTTTTGCCTACAAAAAGATAAGGAAAACAATGTCACTTTTTACAATTTTGGACCTTCTAGGTACATCAGCTTTTGCCATATCTGGTGCTTTAAGTGCCATGAATAGAAAATTAGATTTGTTTGGTATTTTTATCATTGCCTTTGTTACTGCTATTGGTGGTGGTACAATACGTGATATTTTGGTAGGAAATACCCCTGTATCATGGATGCAGGATACGACTAATATGTTTCTTATAGGTAGTATTACTATTGCTGCTATTATTTTTAGAAACAAAATCAATTACCTAAAAAAATCACTATTTCTCTTTGATACTATAGGATTAGGAATTTGTACGATTATTGGTGTAGAAACTGGTATTAGCGCTTCTCTAGACCCTATTATTTGTATCACTTTAGGTACTATGACTGGGTGTTTTGGTGGTGTAATTCGTGATATTTTATGTAATGAAATCCCTGTGATTTTCAGAAAAGAAATTTATGCTACGGCTTCTTTGGCTGGTGGTACTTGTTTTATGATATTATACTATTTCAATTTAGGAGAAAACTTAGTGTACATCAGTACTGCAGCACTTATCATCTTAATTCGATTATTGGTAGTAAAATATAAAGTCTCACTCCCTTTATTTACTATACATAATAAAGGCCACTAGATAAGTGACCTTTATTTTTTATTAAGCTAAAAACTATTTAATGTTGACAACCTTCTGTCCCAAATATTGCATCTAATACTGCACTCGAATAATTATTATAATACGATTGTGGAGAATTACAATAAACATTAGAATTCCCAAATTCTTTAATTACCATTTGATAATTTAATGGAGCTCCTCCTCCAGGGAAAGTCATTGTAGGTAATCCATTTCCAAATTTCAATACATTTCCTGAAACACTTTTCAACGGATAAGCTCTTACAACAGTACTTCCTGGAAACTTAGCATATAAAAAAGTACAATTTGCATTATTTACAGGTGTCTGAGAAGTCACCGTAAATTCTAATTCATCTGCTGGTGTAACTAACATTCCATTTTCTGCTCTGTTAATTAATCGTACATCTACATTACACGGTTGGATATTATGTGTTATTTCATCTCTATGATTACATCCTCCACTAAAAAAGTCATCTAATTGAGTAGATGTAAAATTGCTTAAATAACCATCTTGATTTGCGCAGAAAGGACTTTGTACATGCCCTGCTTCAAACATCATTTCATAATCCATAAAAGCTTGTCCTCCAACAGTAATATAGGTTGGTAACCCATTACTATAGAGTACTTCATTATTCCCTAAACCTTGTACAAATTCATGTCTAGTTATTTGTCCACCTCCTATTGGTCTTACATATAATGATGAACAAGAATTATTATTTACTACCCAGTTATACCAAAATGGATGTAATTTTACTTTAAAATTTAGGACATCAGCTGGAGTTATCAACATTCCATTCTGTGCTCTATGACTTAAAAACACATCGCAATTAAAAATTTCTTGTAAGGGTACATTATAAGAAACCCATGCTTCTCCATATTTTTCATAACGATCATAACTAATCTTATATTCACCAGCTTTAATCACCACACCATCTTCTACATACTCTTTAAATAATTCTCGTGGTAATCTTACATCTTCTTCGATAACCAAAACATCTGTTTCTACTTTTTCTGTAAAAACAAAATGTACTTTATCTCCTTCAAGAGTTAAATATATACCTCCAATATCTGGATCTTCATGATCATCTCTAATTTCTTTAGGTAGATCACCTTCTATTGTTTTATAAACAAAATTCCAGATTTCTCCTTCTTCATTTTTAAAACACACTCCTGGTCCTGTACTACATGTTCTACTATAACGAGCATCCAAAACATAAATCCATGGTGGATTTTCTGCTAATATTTTTGAAGATGTTATCTCATTATCTAAATTTTCTACAGCAACAACTTCTTCTATTGCTTCTTTTTGACAACTACTGATTAATGCTAGTATTGCTAGCATAAAAAATAACTTTTTCATTTGGTAATGATTTAATATAATATTTTGATTCTGCTTACTCTATAAGGCTTTTCAGCTTCCGCCATATTTGGTTTTCACTGTAAAGTCCGCAAACCAAAAATTCATTACCCACTCTCTATTATTTTTTTCAAAAAAAACTCCTTACAACAAAATGTTATAAGGAGTACTTCTTCATTTTTATATTATAGTTCTCTACTTCAGTGTACTAGAACAAACTTCGTCTGTAACTTTAATCCCTGCTTCTTTTATAGCTTTAAATCCACCTGCTATTTCTACCAAATTATGAATTCCTCTACTTTTTAAAATAGACGCTGCTATCATAGAACGGTATCCTCCTGCACAATGGATATAAAACGTTTTATCTTCTGGGAATTCCTGTAAATGTGAGTTTAAAAAATCCAAAGGAGTCAAATGTGCTCCTTCTATATGTGATTTAAGGTATTCTCCTTCTTTACGCACATCATATACAGGAATAGCATCGGCTAATTTTTCTTTAAACTCAGTAGCTGGTATAGAAATCAAACTGTCAACTTCTTTTCCTGCTGCTTTCCATGCATCGAATCCACCTTTAAGATATCCTATAGTATTATCAAATCCTACTCTAGATAATCTAGTTATAGTTTCTTCTTCTCTACCTTCGTCTGCTATTAATATAATAGATTGTTGTACATCTTTAATTAATGCTCCTGCCCATGGCGCAAATCCACCATCAATTCCTATAAAAATAGAACGTGGAATATGTCCTTTTGCAAAAACTTGTTGGTGACGCACATCAAGAATCATTGCTCCAGTTTCATTTACAACCACTTCAAGCTCTTCTACACCTAATGCTCTAGTACCTCTTTTTATTACTGTATCAAGATCATCATATCCTTCTTTGTTCATTTGTACATTAAACGGAAAATATCCTGGAGGAGGTAATAACCCTTCTGTAACTTCTTTGATGAATTCTTCACGAGTCATATCAGTTCTCAATGCATAATTCATCTTCTTTTGATTTCCTAAAGTATCAACAGTCTCTTTCATCATGTTTTTACCACATGCAGATCCTGCTCCATGCGCCGGATAAACAATCACATCGTCTGCCAGTGTCATAATTTTTGAACGTAGGCTATCAAATAAAATCCCTGCTAATTCTTCTTGAGTCATGCTTGCTGCTTTTTGAGCAAGGTCAGGTCTTCCTACATCTCCCAAGAACAAAGTGTCTCCGCTAAAAATAGCATGATCTTTACCGTTTTCGTCTATTAATAGATAGGTCGTACTCTCCATAGTATGTCCTGGAGTATGCAACACTTTGATTTTAATCTTTCCTAAAGAGAATTCTTGTCCATCTTTGGCTATTATGGCATCAAAAGCAGGTTGTGCTTCTGGACCAAAAACAATCGGTGCTCCTGTTTCTCTAGACAATGTAAGGTGTCCGCTTACAAAATCAGCATGAAAATGAGTTTCAAAAATATATTTGATTTTAGCTTCATCTCCTTCGGCACGGTCTATATATGTCTGTGTATCTCTTAACGGATCTATAATCGCTACCTCTCCATCACTTTCTATATAATAAGCTCCTTGAGCTAGACATCCTGTATATATTTGTTCAATTCTCATTATTCAATATTTTAAGCAAATGTAATCATTATCGTATAAACCATAACTGAGTATTATCATACGTTATCAAGAACTTATTTTTAATCCATTAATTACAACTTTTTTTAACTTTTATCTTATTTTTGCATGAAATTTTTTAGTCTGTATTTTTCATGAGTAGACTTTATGCTACAATATTATTATTGGTACTTACTATGCAACCCGCTATAAAGATTGGGAATGTATTGTATTATCAACTTAATATTGATTATATCGTCGAAAAATATTGTGTAAATAAAGCTCGTCCTCAACTAAAATGTAACGGTAAATGTTACCTCAATAAAAAATTACAATTACAACAAGGATCAACTGAAACTTCAGAAAAAACGATTTTAATTACTGAAGCTTTTCTTCCTTTATATTTTCAACAGCAAGATATTCAGCTATCACAACCTTTATATTTTGATATCACTTCATCCAAATTTTGGAAAAATAATACGATTTATCTTTATGATATAAATAAAAAGATAGATCCTCCTCCTAAAACACTCTCATAACATACTTATATTGTTATCACATTATCTGTGTTGTATTTATCCTATAATACTTCACTAGATAGATATTTTTATATTCTTATAAGTATTTTAAGAAGTATACTTACTTCTATGACATTCTTTTTTAAGCTTATCATAAGTCTCTTATTCAATCCTAACCGATTCTATGTGTAGATATTTCTGTAGCGCTATGAAAACATAAGTTATACTCTATGTTTTGATATCTATAATGCTTGTGCTAGGCTTATACGATATTATATATCACTTAATTAATAGTAAAGATGGTTAACACTTATTTGTTATGCTAGTATTTATAATCTAGCTCATATTTTGTTTTCCTTCTCTTAGATACTAGTGCCTTATTTTAAGATGATAAGGGAACTCTTATCTATAATTTTTAAACACATGAAAAAACATATATATGCTATCTTATTGTTAGCAACTTCATTCATAAATGCTCAAGAAATAAAATGGTCTGGATCAAGACCTGACGGACACGCTCCTATTGCTGTAATGGGAGATCATACTCATAGTAAAGGTGAACTTATGTTTTCTTACCGCTATATGTATATGACCATGGAAAATTTAAAGCAAGGAGATAATGATATTTCTTTTGCAGATGCGCTTTCTCAATATATGGTTACTCCTACACGTATGCCTATGCAAATGCATATGATAGGTGCTATGTATGCGCCAAGTGATCGCATAACGCTAATGGTTATGGGTAATTATATATCTAGTACTATGGATCATGTTACTCGTATGGGGCAAACCTTTTCGACTGCTTCTTCTGGTTTTGGTGATACCAAAATTGCTGTGCTTTATAAATTTATGGATAAAAATAAACAGCGTATGCATGCACAAATAGGAGTATCTATCCCTACTGGAGATATAGATTCTGAAGCGATTACACCTGCATCACAAAGTGCTTTTAACAATGGTATGAGACCTTCCCCAGAAACGATCTTACCTTATCCTATGCAATTAGGTAGCGGTACTTTTGACGGTGAATTTGCTCTAACGTATTTAAAACAGTGGTCTACTACATCTTTTGGCGCTCAAGCTAGAACGACACTTCGCTTTGGTGAAAATGATAATGAATATACTTTGGGTAATCGTTATCAATTAGACACTTGGTATGCTATAAACGCTACTGCAATAATGAGTTTTTCTGCTCGTATTAGAGGTTTATATATAGAAGAAATAAGTGGTATGAATCCCCAACTTAATCCTATGATGGTGATTACTGCAGATACTGCTAATTCTGGTGGTACACTTATCAATTCTGGGCTTGGGGTGAATTTTTATGCGCCTTCTGGTAGCTTAAAAAATCTTCGCTTAGGGATAGAATTTGGTTATCCCTTGTATCAAGATTTAAATGGAATACAGATGAAAAACAAAGAATCTTTAACAATTGGGCTTCAATACGCCTTATAACATTACTAAACAATATATGATATCATAAGAAGTCTATCTCCTCTTTATTTTAGTATAAAAGGTCATAAACTTCTTCATTAGCAACATATATCCATATTATATGAAAAATTTTATTCTACGACTTATGCTATTTTGCATAGGCCTAGTGAGCTATGCTCAAAACTCAACCTATACTGGTATTATATTTAATGCTAAAAATACTCCTATTACAGGTGCTACAATTTATGATCTAAATAATCCAAAAAATGGTAGTTTAAGCGATATAAATGGTCGATTTACTATTTCTTTACAAGAATCTAATCCTCGTGTTAGTATCTCCTATATGGGCTATATTACACAAGAAGTTATCCTCAAAAATCAGGATAATGCTATTGTATTAATTGCTCAAGATATAGCACTAGATGAAGTTGTTATTTCTGCTAGTAGAGAATTACAAAAACGTGCCGAAGTTCCAGCTGCTATCAGTGTACTCTCCTCAAAGTCTATCAAAGAAGCAAAAGCTTTTGGGATTGAACAATTGACTAATCAAGTACCTGGAGTATTTATGTCATCATCAAAAGTAGCTAGTAATGAGCAACACTTTACCGCTACTCGTTCTCCCATTTCTACTAAATCTCTATTCTTATTTCTAGAAGACGGTTTACCGATTAGACCTACAGCTGTTTTTAATCACAACACCTTATTAGAAATGAATGCTACAGCTTTTGATAAAATCGAAGTGCTAAAAGGTCCTGCTTCTAGTATTTATGGTAGTGAAGCTATAGGAGGTAGTTTTAATTTTATTACCAAAAATCCAACTAAAGATCTTAGTGGAAGTCTTGGATTCCAGATTAATGATCTTGGTCTAACAAAAGTTGAAGCCGAACTAGCAGATTACACTTCTAATGCCTTTGGATTCTATCTAGGCACACATTATGTACAACGCAATAATGGTCTTATAGCACATAGTGATTATGAAAAATTTGCCCTCACATTTAAAACTTTATATCACTTAAATGCTAAAGCAACATGGACTTCGGTTATTGATCTTATTGACTATCGCTCTGATATGACAGGCTCTTTAACTGAAGAAAATTATTTTAGTGAAAATTACTTAAGTAATCAAACATTTACACAACGTGATGCTTTGAGTTTTCGTTTTAGAAATACGCTGGATTACCAATGGAATATTCAAAACAAGACTTCCTTTAATCTAATTTATCGAGATAATCGTATGGATCAAAATCCATCATATCGTATTCGTCAATTTAGAAATCAAGGGCAACTTACAGGTATGGGATCTGGTGAAGTAAACTCTAATCAGTTTAACTCTTTTATGGGGTTGATACAACATAAAGTTAATTTTGGTTTTGCCGATTCTTCATTGATATTAGGTACTTCTATAGATTATTCTCCTCAAGATTATGTAGCTCAAAAAACAGCGGTAACTGTGGATCCTTCAACGGGACAAAATATTGACTTTACTATTCAAGAGAATGATTTTATTCTTAATTATGAAGCCGACATTTATAATTATGCTGGTTATTTACAATATGAAATTTCGCCTATAGAAGCCTTAAAAATCACTGGAGCACTACGTTATGATGCTTTTACTTATGATTATAACAATCGTATAGATGGTACTGCTGGTGCTCAAGATTCAAAAACACATTACACTAATTTTTCGCCTAAACTAGGTATCAATTACAATTTTAATACTCGTACTGGAATCTATGCTAACTATGCAAATGGTTTTACTCCTCCTCAAACTTCTAGTTTATATAGAAATCGTTTTGTAGGTGTAGATGGTCAAGTTTTTGATCTAAAACCTAGTCGATTTGACAATTTTGAAATAGGTGGTTATACCAAACTAAACCAAAAACTTAAATTTGATATAGCACTTTATCTTCTTGAAGGAAAAAACAGATTAGTTACATTGCGTAATGATGATGATACTTTCTTTAATGCTAATGTAGGGAAGACGAGATCGTATGGTATCGAATACGGTATTACATATAACCTACTCCCTAATTTAATTCTTTCTCATCAAGGAAGTTATGCTCAACACCGTTATGTAGATTTTGTAGACAGAGATACTGATTATTCTGATACAGATATCCCTATCGCCCCTAACTTAATAGGTTTTTCTGCGCTTAAATACAATTTTAATCTTACACATAAGATAGGTATGCAATTAGCTCTTGAGCATGAATTAATGGGTAAATATAATTCTAGTTTTGAGAACCAAGTTGTACTTAATGAAGATCCTGATAATCCTGTAACATCAACAGCAACTTATGCTGGACATAATATTTTTAATGCTAGAGCAACTTTAGCTTTTAAGAGCTTTGAAATTTGGGGACATGTACTCAATATTACTGATAAATTATATGCTACTAGGGTCTCTTACAGTAATTTTAGGAATAACAACAGTTATACTGTAGGTAATCCTCGTGCTTTTCATTTAGGTATTCGTTATTCATTTTAATATTTATATCAGCCAAAGCAAGCTTTGGCTGATTCTTATCTTATGAAAAAAAATCTTTCTCTACACATTTGGTTATGGAAATGGCATTTTATAGCAGGAATGATTGCGCTTCCTTTTATAATAGTATTAGCTATAACTGGCGGAATTTATCTTTTTAAAAATGATTACCAAGCTGCTACTGTAGCAAAAACTAAACATATATCGCCTCATAAAGGAGCTACAATTTCTCTAGAAAAACAAAAAGAAGTAGCCATTGCACATGCTATAAAAAAACCGCATTCTATTATAATCAATAATAATACTCAAGTAGCAACCGAATTTATCTCTGGTCGATTTGGAGGAAAATCCAGTATTTTTATAAATCCTTATACCGCATTAGTTAATGGAGAATTTATTCCTAGAAATGCGCTCATGTTTAAAGTTCGTAAATTACATGGAGAATTGTTATTAGGTGGGTTTGGTACAAAAATCATCGAACTCATCGCTTGCTGGATGATCGTTTTAATTCTTACCGGATTATATATTTGGTTACCTATACGACAATGGTCTTTAAAAGGATTATTTACTATCAGATTTAAACAAGGAAAACAACTACTCTATAGAGATCTCCATGCAGTAATCGGTTTTTGGTTTTCAATACTATTATTAATCACCTTAGCTGGCGGTTTACCTTGGACAGATGTTTTTGGTTCTGGCTTTAAATGGGTTCAAAAAGTAACGCATACTGGATATCCAAAAACTTGGTCTGGTGTGCATGTTCCTATCAAAGCAAATACTCCTATGTTAACATTAGACAGTATGTCCACCATTGCTAGAAATCAACATTTAGAAGGTATTGTTCAATTACAGTATTCAAAACCTAATACTGCAATTTTTAGTGTGAGCAATACTACTACTAATTTCAAGGCAAAAAAAATGCTTCATTTTAATGCTTATTCTGGTGAACTCATAAAGCAATTGACTTGGGATGACGTAGGTATACTCATGAAAGCCAGGTTATGGCTTATGGCATTTCATCAGGGTGAATTTGGATTATGGAATTGGTTATTAATGTTGTCTGTTGCCATATTTCTTACGCTTATGAGTTTTGCAGCCATTTTATCTTACCTAAAAAGAAAACCTAAAGGAAATTGGGGAATTCCTAAAGTTCCTGCTAAGTTTGTCGTTGGTAAAAGTATTTATGGGATCATGTTCCTATTAAGTATTATGTTACCCCTTTTTGGAATTAGCCTATTGGTAATTCTTATTTTTAATTTAATAAAACCTTATTTAAAATTTAATACAATGAAATCAGTTATAAATTTTCTTATGATTAGCTTTTTTACAATCTCTTTTACAGCTTGTAATACATTAAGTAAAGAAGAACAACAGTATGATGCTATTATGCAAAAAGTAATCGATATCCATGACGAGGTTATGCCTAAAATGGGAGAAGTAAGTTCACTTATCCAAAAACTTGAACCTAAAAAAGATACTACTGCTCAAGGCAAAGCTTATACTGCAGCTCAACTTGATTTAAAAAGTGCTTATGATTTTATGATGGACTGGATGAGTGATTTTAGTACAAAATTCCCTCATGGAGAAGAAGTAACAACAGAAGCTGTACCAGAGAAACTAAAATTATTAAAAGAAGAAGAAGTTGAAGTCCTTCAGGTTAAAGAAAAAATTAATTCTAGTATCAAAAAGGCAAAAGAACTATTGCAACAGTAATTTTTTAGGGTAGTCTTTTTCTAAAATGTTTTATTTTAGCATTTAAAATTATTGTCCCAAAAATCATAAATCTTAATTGATTTAAAAATGACACTATAACTGATGAAAAGAAACATATTTCTAATCGCTTTATTAGCATTAACCTCTTTTGGTTCTTTTGCGCAAAGAAAAAAAGATTTACTTGCCGAAATTGATAAGTTAAGGCAAGAATTAACTACTGTAAAAAGTAATTTAAATACGGCACAACAAAAATCAAAGATTAGTGCAGCTCAATTACAAGCTACAGAAGAAGAATTATCTAATCTTAGAGAAACAAATACTAAGCTTTTAGAAAACCTTGGTAGTATTACTACGCTTTCAAAAAAGAAAGCTGATAATCTTGGATCTTCATTAGAGAGTCTTAAAGAAAAAGACAAACAATTAAATGTAATTAATAAAGCATTGAGTAATGCTGATTCTGTAAAATTAGCTACGCTTACCGTTTTTAAAGGTGCCATACGTAGCGCTTCAAGCAATCAAGCTAATCTAGGTGTTATCAATGGTGCTGTTACTATAGTACTTACAGATAGTTTTCTTTTTGGTGAAGGTGATCAATATGAAGTAACAGAAGAAGCAAAAACTATAGTTGAAGGAATTGCTAAAACTTTAAACGAAAATCCTGATTTAACAGTAACTATAGAAGGTAATAGTAATGCTATTGAATTTAAAGATAAAGCTATTCTTGATAATTGGGATTTAAGTGCAAAACGTGCATCTGCTGTTGTACGTATGTTACAAAACGACTATCAAGTTGATCCTAAACGTCTAGAAGTATTAGGTAAAAGCGAATATCAAACCGATGCTATCGATACAGTTACTCGTTTTATTATCAATCCTAAGTTTGGAGAGTTTTACTCTTTAATTAAAGAAAACATGAAAAATGCAGCTAAAGAATAACTCTGTATTTTTTATCACAAATAGTAAAGCCAATCAGTTTTTGATTGGCTTTTTTATTTCTTATTAATTTTAAACAACTAGCGTTTTTATGTAACCTATGTTACTGACTCCTCTTGCTATTCCATTTACTTTTATATTTAAAAGATATTTATATGTTTAAAGGTTCAAAATTATACAGCATTCTCTTTTTAAAATGCCCACAATGTCATCAGGGTAATTTCTTAGAAGCGCATCCATACAATATCAAACATTTTAATAAAGTAAAAGATACTTGTCCTCAATGCCAACTTAAATATAGCATTGAACCTAGTTTTTATTATGGTTCGATGTATGTTTCATACGCTGTAGGTGTAGCTTTTGGCGTAGCTATTTTTGTACTTACAAAACTGTTTAATCTGCAATTAAGTCTTCTCGGTCTCTTTGTTACCATAGCAATTAGTCTTATCTTGCTTATGCCTTATATAGGAGCTATATCCAAAGCTATTTGGGCTAATTTTTTCTTTAGTTATAATACCAAAATTGCTAATCAAATACGCTGTAATACAAAATGATTCAAGAATTAAAATCTTCTTATGGTCATCAATTTGAAGAAGCATTATTAAATGAAATTGTTCAAGTAGGTACTTTTAAAGAAGTTCCTGCTGGATTTAAACTTATAGAGATTGGAGATTTTATAAAAAGTATTCCTTTATTAATTTCTGGTGCTGTAAAGGTGTTACGCGAAGACAAAGATGGAGATGAATTACTTCTTTATTATTTAGAAAAAGGAGATACCTGTTCCTTTACAATGTCTTGTTGTATGGGACAAACTCAAAGCGAAATCAGGGCTATTGCCGAAAAAGATACCAAGCTAATCATGATTCCTATTTCAAAAATGGAAACTTGGACTAGTACTTATAAAACTTGGAGAAACTTTGTTTTTGATAGTTATCACAATCGATTAAACGAATTATTAACTACCCTTGATAGCATTGCTTTTGACAATATGGATAATCGCCTAGTACATTATCTCAAGGAAAAATCTAGAGTTAATAAAAGCCTTATCATAAATCATACACATCAAGAAATTGCATATGATCTACATACTTCTCGTGTAGTTATCTCAAGATTATTAAAAAAACTAGAACAAAAAGAAAAAATTAAATTGTATCGAAATCATCTAAAAATTATAGCTCTATAATCCTATTTATGTAACTCTAGTTACTGTACAGCTCTAATAAGCCAAGTACATTGTACAAAAAAATACAATGACAATTATAGAAGTTTTTGGTTACCTGGGAGCATTAATTATAGGTGTTGTTTTAGGCTTAATTGGCGGTGGTGGTTCAATACTCACTGTACCTATATTAGTTTACCTTTTGGCTAGTAACCCTATTACAGCTACGGCATACTCGTTATTTGTTGTAGGGACATCTTCTCTTGTAGGTGCTATTCAAAATATTAAAAAAGGATTGGTTGATTTTAAAACAGCTATTGTTTTTGCTATTCCTGCTTTTATTGCTGTATATGGTACTCGCAAATTTTTATTACCTCTTATTCCCGATTCTCTTGGGTTCTGGAATTCTTATGAAATTACTAAAAACATAGGCATCATGATCTTCTTTGCTCTTATCATGTTATTAGCCTCAATTGCTATGATACGAGATAAAAAGCACCATAAAGAAAATACCACACAGCACATTAATTACAATTATCCTCTAATTATTATAGAAGGAATTGTAGTAGGCATTGTAACTGGTATTGTAGGTGCTGGAGGTGGTTTTTTAATCATTCCTGCACTTGTTATGCTTGCTAAGCTTCCTATGAAAAAAGCAGTTGCTACTTCGTTATTTATCATTGCTATCAAATCTTTAATTGGTTTTATAGGTGATGTAGAAAATTTAGACATTAATTGGCCTTTCCTACTTTCATTTACCAGTCTAGCTATAGTTGGCATTTTTATAGGTATCTGGTTAACTAACTATATAGCTGGAAATAAACTTAAAAAATCCTTTGGTTGGTTTGTCTTATTAATGGGATGCTATATCCTTTATAAAGAACTGGCTCTATGATACGCTTCTTTCTACACTTATGTAACCTAAGTAACTGACTTACAAAACACATATTACTACTTTTAACTTATCATTTTTGAAAAACTATTAGATATGAAAATAGAACAAATATATACTGGTTGTTTAGCACATGCTGCATATTATATCGAAAACAATGGTGAAGCTGCTATCGTTGATCCTTTAAGAGAAGTTCAACCTTATATAGATCGCGCGCAAGAAGATAACGCTAAGATTAAATACGTTTTTGAAACTCATTTTCATGCCGATTTTGTAAGTGGTCATTTAGATTTACATAAAAAAACAGGAGCTTCTATTGTATATGGACCTAATGCTAAACCTGATTATGATGCTATTATTGCCGAAGATCATCAAGAGTTTAAAATAGGTAATTATACCATCAAAGTCATTCACACACCTGGTCATACTATGGAGAGTACAACCTATTTACTGATTGATGAAAACGGAAAAAAACATGGTATCATTACTGGTGATACTTTATTTATAGGTGATGTAGGAAGACCTGATCTTGCTCAACATGTTGTAGCTGATCTTACCGAAGAGAAACTTGCTGGACATCTTTATGATTCCCTACGTAACAAAATCATGACTTTACCAGATCATTTAATTATTTACCCTAATCATGGAGCTGGATCTGCTTGTGGTAAAATGATGAGTACCGAAACAACAGATACTCTGGGACATCAAAAAAAAGTAAATTATGCATTAAGAGCTGATATGAGTAAAGAAGAATTTATTCATGAACTTTTAAATGGTTTAACTCCTCCTCCTGGTTATTTTCCTCAGAATGTACTCATGAATATTAATGGTTATGAAAGTTTAGATACTATCATGGATCGAGCTATCAAACCTTTATCTCCAGAAGAATTTGAAGCTATAGCTAACGAAACTGGAGCACTTATTATCGATGTTCGTCATCAAGATGATTTTGCCCAAGGACATATCCCACGTTCCATTTTTATTGGTTTACAAGGTAGTTTTGCGACATGGGTTGGTGCTCTTATTGTCGATGTAAAACAGCCCTTATTATTAATTACCCCAGAAGGTCAAGAAGAAGAAACCGTTACACGTTTATCAAGAGTTGGTTTTGACCAAACATTAGGTTATCTTAAAGGAGGATTTAATGCTTGGAAAAAAGCTACCAAAGAATATGATACCATCACTAGCGTATCTTCAACTATATTAAAAAACAATTCATTACCTGTATTTGATGTAAGGAAAAAGAGTGAGTATACTTCTCAACATCTCTTAGGAGCAATAAATACGCCATTACACTACCTCAACAATTATTTATCAGATTTTCCAGCAAACGAATCTTTTTATGTGCATTGTGCTGGAGGTTATCGTTCGATGATTGCTTTGTCAATACTTAAAAGTAGAGGAATTCATAACGGGATAGATATCTCTGGTGGTTTTAATGCTATCTTATCTACAGATGTACCTATTACACATCCTGTTTGTCCTTCTCATTTATAGAAAATACTCCGTTAATTAATTATTCGCTTTAAATTTTTGCCCTTGTGCTTATACTCCTCATTACATTTTATATAATACATAAGGGTGAAATTTTATCTCAATCTTATTCTAATATGTCTTTTTTATCTGCCCTTTTTAAAACTAAAACTCCATCTCATAATACTGCTATACACGTATTAAATGCTTTTGATTTCAAAAAGCAATTGTCAAATTCTAATATTCATCTTATTGATGTAAGAACTACTAATGAATATCGATCTGGACATATTCAAGGAGCATTACTAATCAATTTTTTTAATACTACAGCTTTTAAAACTCATTTTAGTAAACTCCATAAAGATACCCCAGTCCTACTTTATTGTCGCTCTGGAAATCGCAGTCATAAAGCAGCCAAACAATTAGTAAAATTAGGATTTACAACTATTTATGATCTTAAAGGAGGTTTTAATGCTTGGAAAAAACAATATACATTCTAATTCATTTTATGATATGGAAACTACACTTTATATACATAATCTAAAATGTAATGGTTGTGTAAACAGTATTACTCAAAAACTATTACAATGTACCGACATCACATCTTTAAAGATTGATTTAGCTCATACAGCTATACATCTTAAACATCAAGAATCAATTGATCTTTCTTTGGTAAAAAGCAAACTTAAAGATATGGGGTACCCTGTCATTGACGAAAAAAACGCACTTAGTAGTAAAGCTAAATCATACATAAGCTGTGCTATCGGAAAAATAAAAGCCATATAACTGTACTATTAATATTACTTACTCAATTATACATTGATTTTGTAAAAGAGAAGCTCGATAATTAGATATCGAGCTTCTTTTATTCTCTATTTTAAGGTACGAACATTAATAACAATTTTTCTGTGATAAGTAACCCAAGTTACTGACTACAGGGGTTCTCTTTAAGTTCTTTGTAACAAACGATTACATTATGCTTAATTTATTTGATCCTTGGCCATGGTATTTTTCGGGTATTAGTATTTCAGTTATCATGTTTTTATTAATCTTATTAGGAAAAAACTTTGGGATTTCTGGAAACCTTAGAACGCTATGTACTTTATGTAATGCAGATAAAACATGTGAGTTCTTTTGCTTTGATTGGAAAAAACAGCGATGGAACCTTCTTGTCTTATTAGGCAGTATTATTGGTGGTTATATAGCTGTAAACTATATGTCTGCTACTGATTCATTGCAATTAAATAATAATACACTGCAACGTCTAGAGCAATTAGGATTTAAAAATATTGAAGAGACTTATTTACCTTCTTCGATTTTTGATCTTCATGATTTTTCTTTAAAAAAAATAAGCATTCTTAGTTTAGGAGGCTTGCTCATAGGTTTTGGAGCTCGATATGCAGGTGGATGTACTTCTGGTCATGCCATTTCTGGTTTAAGCGACCTTCAAATACCTTCTTTAATAGCTGTAATAGGTTTTTTTATCGGTGGTCTTATCATGATTCATTTTCTTTTTCCTTTCTTTTTTTAAAACTCGTAATTTATATGAAACTACTCCTCAAATTCTTTAGTTATCTTTTTATAGGAATTGCTTTAGGTATCACTATGTATAAATCTGAAGCCGCTTCATGGTTCCGCATCTACGAAATGTTCACTTTTGGCTCTTTCCATATGTATGGTATTATAAGTACAGCTCTTCTTTCAGGTATAATAGGTATTTATAGTATCAAGAAATTTAATATTAAATCATTTCAAAAAAAGCCTATTCAATTTCATAAAAAAGATATATCTCTTTATCGCTATCTGTTGGGTGGTATTCTCTTTGGGTTAGGTTGGGGATTAGTAGGAGCTTGTCCTGGTCCTATGTTTGTACTTCTAGGCGCAGGTTATTACAGTATTTTAATTGTTATTATAGCCGCTATATTAGGTACCTTTCTTTATGGAATTTTAAAAAACAAACTTCCTCATTAAAGTTTATAGCGATCTCATGATTTTCTTTATTTAATATTTTCAGAATTACGCTTTACATAGGCCAGTATTTCATCAAATCATTATACATTTTTAGCTGACGAATATCATTTTTAAACTCTTTAAGCTATTCTATTTTTACTCCATTGAAATTAGAATATGAATCTTACAGAACAAATTGAAGCGTTAAAAAGGGAAAAAAACGCTATCATTTTAGCTCACTATTATCAAACTGAAGCTATTCAAGATATTGCTGATTATGTAGGAGATAGTTTAGGGTTATCTCAAAAAGCTGCACAAACAGATGCAGATGTTATCGTTTTTGCTGGAGTACATTTTATGGCAGAAACAGCAAAAATCCTAAATCCTCATAAAAAAGTATTATTACCAGATCTCAATGCAGGATGCTCCTTAGCAGACTCTTGTCCGCCTGATCTTTTTAAAAATTTTGTAGCAGCTCATCCAGATCACAAAGTAGTGACCTACATTAATTGTAGTGCAGAAATTAAAGCTTTATCAGATATTGTTTGTACATCTTCAAATGCACTAGATATCATCAATAGTATCCCAAAAAGTCAACCTATTATTTTTGCTCCAGACAAAAACTTAGGACGCTATATCATGAAACAAACTGGTCGAGAGCTTGTGTTATGGGACGGTAGTTGTGTCGTACATGAGGCGTTTTCTTTTGAAAAACTTGTTGCTTTATATCAAAAACATCCTACTGCAAAAATCATAGCACATCCTGAATCTGAAACACATATTTTAAATCTAGCACACTATATAGGTTCTACAGCTGGAATGATTAATTATGTCAAGCAATATCCAGATGAAATGTATATTGTAGCAACAGAAGCTGGTATCTTACATAAAATGCAAGAGCAAGTTCCTAATACCACTTTAATTCCTGCACCAGCAGTCGAAGACAATACTTGTGCTTGTAGTGAATGTGGTTATATGAAAGTAAATACGTTACAAAAACTATACGATTGTTTACTGCATGAAACACCTCATATTACCGTAGCACCATCGCTACGTAAAAAGGCATTATTACCTATTGAACGAATGTTAACGTTATCAACATAATCATGATTACAACTGATTATCTTGTTATAGGCTCCGGAATTGCAGGATTGACTTTTGCTGTAAAAATGGCTGAACAATTTCCTGAAAAAAAAGTGCTTATAGTTACCAAAAGTAATGAAGAAGAATCTAATACAAAATACGCTCAAGGCGGAATCGCTATCGTATTAAATGAAAAAGAAGATTCTTTTGAACAACATATACAAGATACCTTAATTGCTGGTGATGGCCTCTGTGATCAAGATGTAGTTACTATGGTTGTAAAAGAAGGCCCCAAACGCTTTAACGAGCTAGTTACTTGGGGTACTCATTTTGATACCAATACTAATGGTCATTTTAACTTAGGAAAAGAAGGTGGTCATTCTCAATACCGAGTAGCTCATCATAAAGATTGTACGGGTTACGAAATTGAAACTGCTTTATTAAATCGTATTCATCAACTTTCTAACATTACTACACTATCACAACATTTTGCTTTAGATCTCATTACTACAGCTAATATTTGTCATGGTGCATACATTATCAATCAAAACAATCATACTGTAATAACTGTTCAAGCATCTGCTACTTTACTTTGTACTGGAGGTATTGGTACTATTTATGGGCATACTACTAATCCTAGCATTGCTACTGGTGATGGTATTGCTATGGCAATTAGAGCACAAGCTACCATAGCCGATATGGAATTTATACAGTTTCATCCTACTGTTTTACATGAAAAAAGCGAAGGAGCTTCTTTTTTAATCTCAGAAGCTGTACGAGGTTTTGGCGCATATTTACGAAATCAAAATGGTGATCGTTTTATGCTGGGTTATGATGCCAGAGCAGAACTTGCTTCAAGGGATATTGTTTCTAGATGTATTGATAACGAATTAAAAAAAGAAGGACATACCCATGTTTTTTTAGATTGTACACATTTGGATCTTTTTGCTTTTAAAAAGCACTTCCCTACTATATATGAAAAATGCTTAGCTATAGGCATTGATATCACTACCGATTGGATTCCTGTAGTTCCTGCTGCTCATTATATTTGTGGAGGTATTAATGTAGATCAAAATGGTCAAACTTCGATTAAAAACCTGTTCGCTTGTGGAGAATGTACCCGTACTGGTTTACATGGAGCTAATAGATTAGCATCTAACTCTTTGTTAGAAGCATTGGTTTATGCTCATAATACGTTTACTTATTTAAGTACAATCCTAGATACCTCAACTGTAACTATAACACTAAGAAGTAGTGATATTTCGCTACGACAAGAACAAGTATCCTCTACTTTAATTACTACTTATCGTCAGCAATTACAAGAATTAATGCATCGTACTGTAGGGATTATAAGAACGACAGCAGAACTTGTACACACAAAAACACAAATAGAACAATGGATCATGCTTATTGATCATATGTATAGTCAAACGCAATTCAACCTAGATTTAGCTGAATTACGTAATATGCTATATGTTTCTTTAGCTATAGTAAAACAATCACTAGCTCGAAAGCATAATAAAGGAGGGTTCTTTAATACCGATAACGAATCATTAACTAGTTTTTCTAAAGCTATTTGAATTTATCCATAATCTTTTAATTTAAAAGAAGTTCAGCTTACTCCATAAAAAAAACGAAGCTTTTTATCGCTTCGTTTTCTATTAATATAGATTACACTATATTAATTGATGACCATGTACCTAACTCTTAACTTTTATTAATGATCACTTTAATTTTTATGACTTGTTAAAAATATATGTCAATCCTGTTGTCAATTTATATTGTGTTTTTTCTATTCCTAAAGCAGGAAAAGCATCATGCCAAATTGTAAAATGTGTATTAAAGCTTAAATTCTTGAATAGTTTTATCAGTAATACATTATCACTTGAAATTCTATAATCATTAATACGATCAAATCTAGGTTGATAATATATTGAGCCTACAAGAGAAACCTTGTCATTAGGAAAGAACTTAAATGACATATATGTACTATTACGTGCATAATTATGGTATAGATTTTTTGTTTCTTCTTTTAAATGCTCATATTCATACATCGCTGCCGTACCTATATATATCTTCAATTGTTTTACCGGATTTAAAGCCATTCTAACTCCGCTTCCTAATAACCATCTTAATTCAATACTTGAAACTTCATTAGACTGTGCTTGTGTAAAAGCTTCCCAACTCCACCGTTGATTTATTTTATAATTATATCTTAAATGTTGTATGCTTTTATCTATTAATCGATTATCATTAGATTCTTTAAAATCATAATCGTTTACAAACAAAAATGTATGTTTATTTTTTACATGTTGTAAATGTATTCTTGAATACATTTCAATTATCTTGTTTGTATTTTGAGTTAATTTAAAATTGATACTTGCATTTCCTGACCACCTTGAAGTATCACTAGCTCTTCTTAAAGACTCCATATTAACTATTTGCCCATAAGTAGATGATAGTCCTAAGACTACAACTACCAAAAATAGTATACACTTATTCATAGAATGTATTCACTACAATTTTTTATTCTAATTTAGAACACCTTAAGTCTTAAGTCTTGTAACAAAAGGTGTTCTTAAAAAGAAGAAAATTATTTATCTGAAATACTTTTTAAAAATTTATCAAACTCTTTTAAAGCTTCTTGTTGAGACTTTCCGAATTTTTCTTTTAAATGCCCTACAAATCTCGTTTTACTTCCTTTAATTTTCTCCCAATCATTATCTGATATGTTTCCCCAAAATTCTTGTGCTCTACCTTTTACCGTTTCTGCTCTACCTTCCCATTTTAACTCATCATATTCATCATATAGTTCTCGTATTTTTATTCTAGCTTCTTCAACAGAGGTTCCGAATTTTTCTTTTACAACTTCTTCAAAATTGTCTACTTTTCCTTTTACTTTCTCAATTTCTTGTTCTGTTAATTCCCATTCTTTTTGAGCTTTCTTTTTCAATCCATCCCAAAAATCTTCAAATGACTTTTCCATAATTATTTATTTTTAATTGTGTTCAACATTCTCATTATTAAAGAATAGCAGAACTATTTAATCACATTTATTTATTCTTTATAAACTTTCCTTCTTCAGATAGCATTACTGCTATAGCTTTAGTACTTTTAAAATATGAGAAGGTAATGATCATGATTACCGTAATTGGCACACATAATATCATTCCAGTTATCCCCCATATTTTACCCCAAATAGCAAGTGCCAAAATTGTCACTAATGGGCTTATATTTAGAGATTTCCCCATTATTTTAGGTTCTATAAAGTTACCTACCACAATTTGTATTACTCCTACAGCAAATAACACTACCAAAAATGGCCACAATTCGCCAAACTGTAATAAGCTAAATATCGCAGGAAAAACAGTGGCTATCAACGATCCTATTGTAGGTATATAATTGAGTATAAAAATCAAACATGCCCAAAATACTGGGGCATCTACTCCCACTATAGCCAATACGATATAACTCAGAATTCCTGTTATAAGACTTACAACCGTTTTTAATAAAATATAATTAGATATAGATGTTTCTATTTCTAGTAGTATGATATTCGTCTTGTTATAGCTATCTTCTTTTATAAAGATTTTTTTTAATTTTTCTTTAAAATTATGTTCTTCTAGAAAAATGAAAACTGCATAAATAAGCACCATGAAAACATTGCCTAATGCTCCAGATATCACATTTGCTAAACTGTTAAAAAAGCTTCCATAATCAATGCTTTTTAGCATTTTTGCTAATGTTTCTATCAAGTTTGTTTTTGCTAAGCTCCCCAGTCTATTTAATATTTGTTCTATATTTTTATGATATTCTGAGTATGAACTTGATAACTCATTAATATTATTGATTAGAATATCTGTAATAAAACCCAAACTCATAAATATTAAAAAGAATGCTATGATGTTTTTTAACCATTTTGGGAACATCTTTTTTATGATCTGAATTCTCTCTATTGCTTGTCTAATCCTTTTTGTTAAAAACCATAATAACAATGCAAAAACAAATTGTATGAGCACACTCTTTCCATAAATTAACATTGCTATAATAGCTATGATTACAAAAGAGCTATAGGCAATTTTTTTCATGATTTGGTCTACATTATTTACTTAAAAGAACAGTTCTATCATTTAGGGGTTGTTCATTTCTATAATTATTTTTTGGCATTAACTCTGATAAGGCTTTTACTTGATCCAGAGAAGCTGTAATTGGTTCTTTAAAAACAAACCAGTTAACAGTTTCAGTACATGGCGGTGTTGTTAAAGATCCTTTGTAATAAAAATGACTTGCGTTGTATGCTACACTTTCATTAAAATCGTATGGTTTTTCGATTATTTTAGTTTCTCCTTCTTTAACTGGTAAGTAACTTTCTATAAAACTAAATGGTTTGCTCGCTTCTCCTTCTTTAACCATAAAGGCAAATACCACAAAGTCTTTTTCTGAGCTTTGATGTACCATATGTATTACTAAAGGATATCGTATCCCATTAATGGTATGCTCTGATGGAGAATGGAAATGAAACTGTTTTAACACATAATTCTTGTCTTTAAAAGACACATAATTTTCGTCATCTTTAAAGTTATATTGAATGGAGTGTCCGTTATTAGTCACACTGTATATCGTTGTTAGTTCTTTATAGTGTATATCTTCTTCTTTTAAACCAGAAACTTCTTTTTTTGTATCAACTTCAATGATGTTTATAGGCGATTGATGAGTACCATCACAGGTTGCATTAGCTTCTATCTCTGCCCAATGCTCTGGGCTAGTCTCGCCTTCATAACTCCAAGCATTCTTATGTCTAGTTGTTGTTGCTGTCGCTTTTATTTTTTCACTTTTTTCAGTAGTAGCATTATTGGTCTTAACTTCTTTTACCTTTTCTTCTGGAGTTTTATCATTTTGTTTACAAGCGTAAATCAAAGTAAAAAGGAAAAGACCTAAAATGTATATATTTCTGTTTTTCATATGTTTTTATTAAGACTTCTTTTTCAATTAAAATTCTAATGCTTTAATGGGAGTTATTTATGATATATGATCTAAGTTATTCTTTTGATTTTGATTCTACTAATTATCATTTCTTCTTGTATTACATCTCTATCTTTATCATTTTAAGGTATCTTTTCGATTACTTATTTTATAGATTAAGAACTGTTTATACTTCTTTATTATTAAGACAAAAGTATTTTGCTTTATAACCTTTTCCATTAACAAATGTTAAAAAGAGAGCCCCTAAAAATATTTAGGGGCTCTCTTCTCTTTATCTGAAAAAATTTAACTTATGTATTTTTTAGATCTTTCCGTAATCGACTTAAGGTTACATTGGTTATTCCTAAGTAGGAAGCAATATCTGAGTGCGGAATTATATTTTCTAATTGATGGTATTTTTTTCTAAAATTAAGTAATCGCTCTCTAGCTGTTAATGATGCTAATCCTATTTCTTTATTTATTT
This sequence comes from Aquimarina rhabdastrellae, assembly GCA_947387485.1. Lineage (GTDB taxonomy): Bacteria > Bacteroidota > Bacteroidia > Flavobacteriales > Flavobacteriaceae > Aquimarina. The sequence goes on along the minus strand of CANDNT010000009.1, from coordinate 34,708 downwards.
TTTGAGCTAATTCATCTTGTAAGACTTCATTCCCAAAGGTTTTTAAATCATTTCTCTTTATTAATATCTCTTCAAACTTAGCCGAATCCATTACTGCCAATCTGATGTTTGTCATCGCCATTAAATTTACATTTGAAGTTCCTTCTATTTCCCTATTAAATGATGGCGTAATAAACTTACCTTCCAAAAAGAATGAAATAGTCACACTTTCTCCCTTTAAGTTATGTACATAGCTTTTACTTATTCCATCTAGTAGCATAAATTCTTTTGAACTACGCTTTTTTGTTTTTACAAAAGTTGCTCCTTTTTCATATGTTTCAAATGTTGTTATTGCCATCAACTCTTTAAATGTCATATCAGAAATAGGACTGATTTTTGTCATACATTTTCTAAATTCATCCTCTAAACTCATAACTTGTTTTCTGGTTAGTCTAATTAACTTTTCCCTATATTGATGCTTTTCCAATCTAAGTATTATTCTTTTTTAAATTAGAATAAAATGGAAGTGTCTTAGAGTTATAGTCGTGGAAGATATAATTTCATTAACTTTTTTATAGGATTCTTGTTTTATTTTTCACTTATCACAAAACTTAATTGCTAATTATCTCGTGAGAATTTGAACCTTGATTATTGAAAAAAAGCAGCTTTTCTAAATATAGAAAAGCTGCTTTATATCGCTTTAATTAAATACGAAATAGGGACTATTTCTCATATAACTCACCTCTTTTTATTACTGCTTTTATCTTGCGTGTATTCGATATATTTTCAAGAGGATTTGCGTCAAGAATAACGATATTAGCTAGTTTTCCTTCTTCTATTGTTCCTATATTTTTTTCTTCTCCCATTCCTTCTGCATTAATTATAGTTGCTGCTCTTAAAGCATCTATAGGAGATAAACCTGCTTGTACTAATAATTCTAATTCTTTATGTATGTTTACTGTTTTCTGGTGATATCTCCCATAAGTAATTACATGATCTGATCCTGCACCTATCTTCACTCCCATGTTTTTTGCTATGTTAACCGCTTTCATAGCAGCTTTGTATCTAGACGAATCTACTTTTCTTCCGTTACTAGGTCTACTCAATCCATCATAGTACACAAATAAGGTAGCATCTAGTATACTATTATTCTTTTTCATTGCATTAAACAAACGTTTTACTTCTGGAGCATTTTTATCCCATTTTACTTCTTTCAGTTTTTTTCTATAAGCAATAGCTTCTTCTCTTGACTTAAAATCATGCCTTCCTTTTAATTCTGACAAAAATTCATACGCAATCATATCTCCTGCATGAGACATCATTTCTGCTCCTCCGTTTGTAATATCTATAGCTTTGGTTGGTGGTACTACAGCATGTGCCCATACTTTCAACCCTTGGCGTTTTGCTTCGCTTGCTATCTTTTTAAACAACTCTTTATCTACACTATCATATACTTTTATAGCAGTAGCGCCTAACCCTTTAGCTTCAGCTATAACTTGTTTAAAATCGGAATCATTTGTAATGGAACGTTGCCATGAAACTTCTCCTGCTACAGCTCCTTTTGCCACTTGTTGTGGTCTTGGGTCATTATCAAAGAAATTAGGTCCTGCTATTATCGTTGAGAAAAATACATCTGCGCCTATATCTTCTCCTATTTGTGTATTCTTTTTTAAGAGTGTTAACATACGTCCATCTCCTCCCATATCTCTTACTCCAGTAACACCACCCATTAATGCTGTATTCAATTGTTCTTGTGCATCTTTAAACGTTCCATGTGTAATATGCACGTGAGCATCAATTAATCCCGGAATGATATATTTACCTTTAAGATCATATGTTGTTGCTCCTTGTGGTGCTATAATTGGTCCATTGTAACTCACTTTATGAATTTTCTCCTCTCTAATCAATATATCTCCTCTTCTTCCTGTGTTAGATACAGCATCTATAACAGTCGCATTTTTAAGTACTATATAAGTCCCTTTATCTTCCTTATTTTTATTTACGCCTTCTAATAGTTCTTTAACTGCTTTTTTAACTTGTTCAGAATTACTTTTTTTTAAGACAATGTCATATGCTGCTTTCTTCATTTCTTCATTTGGAGCTTGACTTAAAAATGAACTTAATTCTCTTTTTATATCTGTAGTAGATGATAGTTTATCAACTTTGGACGTAAGTGTAATTAATCGTGCTTTAATTTGATCTGGTATTTGTGCAGCAATTGCCGTGACCATCATTATTGCAACTATGGTGAAAATTATTTTTTTCATGATTTAACTTTTAAAATTTCTAATGTTCTTAATGTTTGAATATGGTGGTTAGTACGCGTTTAAAGTTGTCTCCTAGTACCATTTTTACTTCGCTATCTTTATAGCCTCTTTTCAGTAATCCTTCGGCTATATCATATGTTCTATAAGGGTGATTTAATCCTTCTATAGTTAACATATATTCTTCATTGGTATGTGTTTGGTATTTTGCTGGTGCATTTTCTAATCTGTTCTTTCTCCATTCTAAAGCACCATAATCTTCTGTATACAATCCTTGATCACTTCCTATACCTACATGTTCTATTCCTACTAATTGTACTACGTGGTCGATATGCTTAAAGAAGTCTTCTATAGTTACAGGTTCTTTTTCTTTAACCATAAAACGTAAAATCGGAATTCCGATAACTCCTCCTGTTTTAGCCATAGCTTTTATGGCTTCATCTGTTTTTGATCTTCTTAAACCTTTGGCTATACTTCTACATGCACCATGAGTAATTAAAACTGGTGCAGTACTAGCTGCTATTGCATCAAGTGTAGTTTGATCTCCACAATGCGAAACATCTACTCCCATTCCTACCGCATTCATACGTAAAAGAATTTCTTTTCCGTATGCTGTAAGTCCTGTATCTTCATCTTCAAAAGCACCACATCCTAATTTATTTTTTCCGTTATACGTAAGTTGAGATACACGTTGTCCCAATCCATAAAACATATCCACATCATCTACTGTTCTAAAATGACTAGAATTTTGATTTGTAATCAGCATTCCTATTTTTTCTGAAGCATTGATATTTTCTAATTTCTGCTTAGTATCTATACGTTCAAAATAGGTTGGATTAGACGCTATGATTCCGTTTTGTGTTGCCATAAATTGTAACATAGCTTCATGGGTAGGTTGCATACTTCCCCATCCAAAAACATTAATCCCAGAACTTTTCACAAATACAAAATCTTCTTGGGTAAAAGCATTAGGCTCTGTTAACCAATATTCTCCAAGACGCTTTCCGGCTCTCTCATGAAACCAATCTTGATAGGTACCTAACATATCAATACTTGTTGTTGTATTAACGAGATGCAGTGCTTTTCTAGAATACTTTTGAAGTTCGTTAGGTATTTTCTTTTCATTTTTTGGGGTTGAAACTGGTACCTTCTTTGCTTCTTTAGCATCACAAGCTATCGCAGACGGTAACATTGTCATTCCTACCGCACCTACTCCTAAGTTTTTTATAAATCGTCTTCTTTCTGATTTCATAATCTTATCTTTTAATTACCTCAATTCATACTTTTTAAAGCACAATCAAATAGTTGCTAACTACAACTATTAGTTATAAAAAAAAGTTTCTTTGCTTTTTTATAACAATAATATCCTGCTGCTATGTCTTCTATAGCCAATCCTACAGATTTAAATACAGTGCGTTGAGATTGTTGTTTTATATCTTTATTTTTTACCAAACTTGATAAGTCTCCTGTTATCAGTTTATCTATTTTATAACCTTCATTAGTCGGAATAATGAGATCTCCTGCTTCATTACTAGCGGTATAATAGTCATCTACAAAAACCTTTGAAGATAATATTACATCGGTTGTTAGTTCTCTTACATCTGCGTTACAAGCACCTATTGCATTAATATGCACATCTGGTTTAAGTGATAATGTATTTAAAACAGGTGTTTCTGCGGCTGTCACGGTACATATAATATCTGCTTTTGCTGCTGCTTTTGCTACTGTATCAAAGACTGTTATCGTTATACTATATTGTTCTTCTATTGCGGCTTTTAGTTTTAGCGCATTGGCTTTATTCTTACTCCATATATTAACCTTGGTAATTGGTCTTACCAATTGCATTGCTTCTAGGTGTTTTCTAGCTTGTTTTCCGCTACCTATCAAACACAATGTTTGCGCATTTTCTTTTGATAACATTCTTGTTGCCAGAGCGCTTACAGCTGCTGTTCTTATTGCTGTAATCTCGTCTGCATCTAAACTTGCCAATAATTGTCCTGTATGAGTTTCAAATAAATGTAAAATTCCTTGATGCGAAGAAATTCCTTTTTTATAATTATTTGCAAACACACTTAGCACTTTTACTCCCATAAGATTATAGGGTTGTATATAGCCTGTCATTGTCCCCAAAATACCATCTGATGGTGAAGGCAAAAACATCTTTGCTCTTAATGGATTGATCGTCTCCTTTTCAAAATCCATCGAGAATAGTTCTTCCATAATGGCTATACATTCTGCCATCGAAAGCGTTTGAGCAATATTATTCTTATCGATAAACATTTAGGTTAAGTTTTTTAGCATTTTATGAAGTACATTCTTAAATACTTCAAGCTCTTCTGCTGTTATTCCTTCTTCTGATCTTTGCGTTACTTTACCTGCTATTGCTAATGCTTTATCTTCTATTGCTCTTCCTTTTGCTGTTAAAAAAATAAGTTTATTACGCTTGTCTTTGGATAAGTTCTTTCGTTCTACTAATCCCTTTTTTTCAAGTGCATCAATTTGCCTGGTCATTGTACTTTTCTCCTTTTTGGCAATTAGAGCTAACTCTTGTTGATTTACCCCATCTTCTTTCCATAAATAAAAAAGTATCCTCCATTGCTCTACAGTAATGTCTATTTCATTTTCTTTTAAACTTTGTTGTAAATGTCCAGATAGTATACGTTCTGCTATACTTATTAACCTTGATGATGAATTTAAATGCTTCTTTTTAATAACGCTATCTTTTATTATTTAGTTGCAATATACAACTTTTTATTTAAAAGAAATCATTTAGCTTTATATCTCAATAAAATCCTATATAGTTGTTTTTAATTTTATGATAGTAACATCATCGCTACAGACCATCTTTCATGTCTAGTCATAGTAACCAAGAAAGGGCTTCTCGCTTTAAGTTTTTGTACACTAACATCATCTTTTAATGCTTCGCAAACGATACTGGCTATTTTATAGTTCCATATCTGAAAATAGTCAGTAATTACTGTTTCTGCTTCCCAGTGAAGTTCATTATTTTCTTCGTATTCTTCTATAAGAGGAATTATTTTTTCAACCATAGCATCAATAGCATGATATACAGGTAGACTCGCAAATTCCTGATCAACAAGGCTTCCTTGTTCAATTTCTATTTCTATGCCCGATAGTTCATTTGGTCCCAAATCGGTTGCAGATAAGGCTGCTTTGTCATCAGACTCTTCAAATCCATATGCATATGCATCATCGACAGTATCTCCACCATAATACCATTGGAAATCTAAAGATTTTATTTCTTCATTCTTTACACAGTGCTCTAATGCTATTTGCATTTGTTCTTTAAACTCAGCTTGAATTGTTTCTTTGGGTAAGCTCGCTAATATTTCGTCAGCTTTCGCTAAAAAGAATTCTAAGTTATTTTGTTGCAACCAGTTTTTGATATCTAATTCTCGCTTTTCTAATCTCTCGATAAATGTTTTCATTTGATTTTATGATTGGTTCCTTATCCAAAAATACTATTAAAAAAAATTATAACTAAAACGATAGCTCTTTTTAATACTTAATTATCATTCTTTAAATAAATCAAAAAAATGACGCAACCTTTTGGTGTTCAACTGCATCTACTAGTAAATCAAAAAAATCAACACCATGAAAAAATTATTATTACTTCCCTTAGTGATGTTACTTATGGCTTGCCCATCAGACGATGATGATACTGTACTTGATCCTGCTCCAGAACAAATTATTGGGAAATGGTCGCCAACAAAAGATGTTTATATCCTTAACGATGGATCTCAAATTGAAGAAATAGGTCAAGATTGTTACAATAGTACGATTATCGAATTCCTAGCTGATAATACTATAGATTTAACTCCTTTTGATGAAGGTGATAACGATATTTGTGTTCCAGATGAGAGTATCGTATTTGAATATTTTAAATGGGAAAAAATTAATGACACCACTTATCGACTTACTTCCAAAATGGCAGGAGAACCTGAAGAAGTGGATAATCTACAGATCGAGTTTGTTAATCCTAATACTTTTATTATTAAAGACGATGAAGACGGAACAACTCTTGACGGTGTTGAATATACCGAATATCATGAATATTACGAAAGGCAATAAATAAGCTTGTCTTATCTAAAATATAAAATCCAATCATTATTTCTTATAGAGAATAGTGTTTGGATTTTTTTGTTTTATGAAAAGTATATAGTATTTATCCTTTTAAATTAGCAAAAGGTCTTTTTCCATATTGTTGAATAAATTCTTTTATCATTAATTTCTCATATTCTCTTGGTTCAAAATCTGAAATAGCAAGCCAACAAAAAACTAAATCAGAATAATTCTTTAATTGCCAAATAAATCTCCCTCCATAATGACCTACGGCTTTTCCTTTTCCAAATTTTAAGTACTGTTTTATTCTACTCTTTAGTGTTGACTTATTTTTTAGACTTCCCGCTTTACCTATATAGATTGTTTTTACATCATCAACCCAATTTTCATTCAATATATCCAAAGATACATTTGGATTTCTCTCTTTAAAGAAACCTCCAACTCCTTCAATCAAAAACTCAGGTTTATTATTATTTATATTCAAAACTAAATAAACACCCATTTTCTCTGGGATAACTCCTATATTATTTATTAATTCAAAAACTTCTACAAATCCTTCGAAACCTAGTTTTTTAAGCTTTTCAATATTATTAAAATCTATAGCTTTAATCATTCTATTTCTTTTAGATTAAGAATTAATCTCTTATTATTTCCCACCAAATATTTTCCCAGCTATATCATTAGGCATAGTAGGCCCTGAATCATCTTTTAACAATCCAGTATCGGCTCTACTAAATAATGATTGCATAATTAATTGTCTATCTTCCTTTTCTATATTTGATTCATTCAAAAGAGATAAATAAAAATATGTAAGTGTATGTCTCTCTTGACTATCTCTTGCTAGATGAAAAGAACTAAACATTACTTTAGTAATAGCTTTTATACAAAAAGCCATAAATGATATAAATGTTATATAAATAATAGACCATCTAATAGCTCCGCTTTTATCTTTAGCAAAAAAACTCGCGTAAATTTGTTCAGGAGCATTCCATAATAATTGTATAAGAGAAAGTGTAACAATTAAAACCAATGCAATCAAAATAGAAACAAAAAACCAACCTTGATTTTTTAAACTTTGTGATCTATCTTTCCAGTAATTTGCAGGCTCTTTAAGTTTAAGTAGTTCTTTATATGTTTCTTTAAGATTTTCTATTTCTTTCTTTACTCCAATATTTTCATCTGTATTATCTCCATTCATCCATTCATTAAAAACCTGCTCCTTATTTTTCTTAAAGTTTTCAAAAACTGATTTAATCCCAATATTATTTTCTCCTCCATCGAACCACTCTTTAAACTGGTTATCTTTTTCGCTTCTAAAATAATCCCATTGTTCACTTTTCTTATTAAGCTCATCTTTAGATTTATCAACGAAATTTATTCGATCTATTTCTGATTGGGATATTTGGTTTTTATAATCATTTTTTAGTCTATTTAAAGAAGTACGTTCTTTTTTTGTTCTTTGAAATAATATTGATTTTTCTTTAAAATCAAATTCATAAGCTAATAAAACACCTATTATACTCTCTCTTGAAGAAAAGTTGATATTAGTCTTTACAAAATAATTAAAAGCGGAATTAACTGCATTAGGTATTTTCTCTTTCAATTCAATCAAAAATTTTGTAAATGGAGATTCGTATGTGAAAATCAAATCATTTTTATTATTCAAAAATCTTTTCCATGACTCCCAATTATTACTTATAACAAATTCTTCCTCTATCAAATAACTATTTAAAAAATTATCTAATCTATTTTTACAATCACTAAAATATCTCTTAGATACATTTAACTCTCTAGGGATGTTCGAATACTCATTCCATCCTATTACTTGATCTGAAAAAAACTTATGAATTGAACTAAATCCTATTAATTTTTGTTCAAATTCTATATTTGAATATTTAATTACAATTTCTACAGATTTAAACCATTCTGAATTTTTAGACTCAACTATTTTCTTTCTTACTTCATCAGTTGTCATTAATTACTTATTTATAAATTACTATTATCAAAAGTTTTTTTATTATCACCTTCACCCATCTTCTAAATTTACAAGAACTTATCTGTAAATATTCTAATATCTACAACTACTTATAAACTATAGTCTGTGAATAAAAATTCACATTTTTTACGGAAAACCATAAGGAAAATCAAAAGGACAACATAACCATAAAAACAATATGTAAAAACCACATTACAAGTGATTTTTAATATTCTAGTTTTGGCATTAATTTTCTATTAATAAGTAACAGAGAAACAACAATAAATTTTAGAAAGTAAAATATGGTTAAAAGTAAAAAAACACCTATCTGTAATTCAAATAATAATTTTTGTAGTCATTTTTTTGATCTGGCTATTATTGTTAAGTGGTCAATACATTGATTCACTATACAGTTCCCCTGCAAATAGAGGTGCCTTTGGAGATAAATTTGGTTTTGCTAATGCATTATTCTCAGCTTTAGCATTAGCTGGTGTTATTTACTCTATAATCTTACAACAAAAAGAATTAAAAGAAACTCGCGAAGAATTTATTGAACAAAACTTTCAAACTGGTTTTTTTAATCTTTTGAAAACTCAAGGAGAAATATCAAAAGAAATAACTGTACATGTCTGTATAAATCAAGGTAATTCTCGTGAAGATTTCACTGGTAAACTCTTTTTTAATAGTTCAAAATATTTTTTATTAGAAATATCCTCTGCCTTAAAAGAACTTACTTTTCCTAAAGATACTATCTATGATACAATTACAATAGAAAATTCAGAAGTACTAGACATTCGAAATTATCATCGTACACTATATTTTTATAATGTAAGTGAATCAATTTTCGAGAATTTTAAAGAAAAAAATCATCTTAATCAAGCTAGAGAACTCTCAAAAATATTCTTTAGTAAAATTCATTTTTCAATAAGCCATTATTTCCGTCATCTATATAATATCTTCAAATATCTAGAAAATGTAGAAATAGAAAGATTAAATAAAGCTTCAAATAATGAAGAAAAAGAACATATTAAATACGATATAAAAAGCTATGCAAACCTAGTTCAAGCTCAAATGTCAACAGGAGAACTCTTTTTGATTTATTACAATTCTCTGCTTTTCCCTAAATTCAAACGTTTATTAATTAAATATAATGTACTTGATAATTTATACCAAGAAGATCTTCTTGATATCAGTCATTTAGATTCTGATTTTAACTTAAAATCTAGAAAAGAATTGTTTTCGATATAAATACCTAATCTCCCCCCTATAAAACCTTAAGCTTTAAATAATTTTTATATCCCAAAGTAGAATAATAGAGTATAGAAAGAAAATAGAATGCTGCTAAAACGGTAATCACATTTATAACCATTTCTATTAGTGTATCATCTATTCCCATAATAACAAAACTGCCAAAAAAAAGAATAATCGCAGTGATTATAAGTGTATTGTTAAATACTGGAGTAATCGCTAATGTTTTATTAGATCTTGTTAAATCTATTTCAACTTTTTTAGTGGTAATATAAAAGAGCTTTACATAACATGTGTAGATTTTATCTTCTAACTCTAAATTTAATGATTCTCCATTATGTATTTTATGGATTTCTCCATCTATATAAACTTTATAAGGGAATGTCATATTCATCAAATAAAAATCTCTCTTAATTTCTAAATTCATAGTTATTATTTTTTTAGATACAACCTCCTCTAGAACTCGTCCCTTGCTCAACTATTAACGATGCTGCCGCTCCTGCCAAACCACCAAACGGACCTGCTAAGAGTGTTCCTAAAACTGTTGTTGCTGCATCTGCTATTATAATTTGTTGAGTAGGTCTACAACTTTTATTTCCTTTGGCTATTTCTTCTTCATAATAAGCATTCCATAACTCATATGAAGCTATCGCTGTAGATTCAAAAATAATTACAGCTTCTTCTTCTTCAGTACTTAAATCATTAGATTTAAACTGGTTTAATATTTCTAAAGTTTGCTCTTGCGTATAATTTGAAGTATATATATCTGATAATAATTCTCCTACTCTATTTGAAATCCTACCATCTGCTATAGCTTCTTGAAATAAAAGAGGAATTGTTTCTAAAGCAGTTTCATCAAACTGAGATTTTGTATTAGTTTTATAAAATGCCTCTATATCAAACTTTTCTTTTTTAAATACTCCAGGATATTTAACTTCCATTTCTTCACTAATAACTTCTAACATATCAGAAATAGCTCCGTCAAAATTCTTATCTTTTTGAGGAGAATATAAATATGCTTTTACTGCTTCATTATGTATTTTTCCGTAATCTTTTGCTTCTATTTTTATAGGCTCAGATACTTCTGATTCCTTAGTACATGAATTAAAAAATAAAGAGATTGCAATTAGAAAAAATAATGATTTACGCATAATGATTTGTTTTGATTCTGTATCAAATATAATAAACTATTTTGTTTATAAAATACGTTAAAACCATATATTAAATAACTCAAAACCATCGTAAATCAATCATTAAAAACTCATCACACCTTACTATCAAGGTTTTACATCTTTAGAGATTCTATATATTTTACTTATCATTTTATTAAAAAACCATCAGTATTGATTATCTTGTTTTATACTCTTTATTAAAAAGTTTTACCTCATACTTTTTATTTTTATTAAACTTAAAAATCATACGTATTCTACTCTTTACTCCTGTATTCTAAGGGTATTGCTATAGTTTTTTAACTATAAAATTGATCTCGATTATAAAGTATCGTATAGTACTATTCATAAACAACAAAACCCTTTGCCAAGGCAAAGGGTTTTACTTAGGGTGTCGGGATGACTGGACTCGAACCAGCGACCTCACGCCCCCCAGACGTGTACGCTAACCAACTGCGCCACATCCCGAACTAGGATTGCAAATATAATAACATATAAACAATCCTATTTATATTATTTTATGCTTTATTTCTTATAATGTTTTTTATACCTCCAAAATGAGATAATTCCTAACACAAGCAGAAATGTAACCGAATAGTATATTGCAGTAGGTGTTACTACTTTATCTCCACTAGCATAAGAGTGTAATCCTTTTAAATAAAAGTTTACTCCAAAATAGGTCATTAATACACTATACACTGCTACAATAGAGGAAAAGTTAAATGTCCATTTTCCTCTTAACCCTGGTACTAATCGCATATGGATTACAAAAGCATAAACCATAATACTAATTAATGCCCAAGTTTCTTTTGGGTCCCAACCCCAATAGCGTCCCCAACTTTCGTTAGCCCATTGACCACCTAAGAAGTTTCCTATCGTTAACATCACTAATCCTACTGTAAGTGCCATCTCGTTAACAATGGTAATTTCTTGAATTGCTAGCGAAACACGTTTTTTGTTTTTGGTAGTAGTCATGATCATCAATAGTAACGCTATAATACCTAGAATAGCTCCAATAAAAAATGGTCCATAACTACCTACAATAACTGCTACGTGAATCATTAACCAATACGAATCCAATACAGGTTGTAGGTTGGCAATTGCTGGATCTGTCCAGTTTTCGTGTGCAAAATATAAAATCATTGCAGCCACAAAAGTCGTTGCAGCCATAGTAAGGTTACTTCTTCTCGCAAAGATCAATCCTATCGCCATTGCTGCCCATGCTACATAGATCATAGACTCATAGGCATCACTCCATGGTGCATGTCCTGATACATACCAACGTATAATTAATCCCGCTGTATGTACTGCAAATAATAGAATTATTATCCCTGTTCCTCCTATGGTCACTCCTTTCATGATTTTAGAATCTTTTAAAATTCTAATAATCACAAAGAAGATCATCAATAAACCTATTACTGCATAGTATTTATATAAACTTCTAAATACATCGTACTTATTCAAAAATAATTCTCCTTCGATTTTTTTATCACTCGGCAGTACTTCTGATCCAAATTTCTTTTGGAAACTCTTCATACTCTCTAAGTATTGATCAGCTTTTGAATAATCTCCAGTTTGAATTCCTTCTATCAATGCTTGTCTATATATAGGTAATATCTGTCTTGTATACACAGAATCCATCCCTGTGAATTTTACTTCGCTTAATCTAGGTGGAGATACCCATTTGTTATTAGTATCTTCTGGTACTGGGAAAACTCTCAAGATATCTCCGCTAATCGCTTGATCTAGTAGATATACTCTTTCGTTTGTTTTGATATAATCTTTTTGAAAGCTATTAGGCGTTGTTGTTCTTGTAGCGTCATCTAAATAAGGTTCTAACTTATAGGTTTGATCTTCGTTAAACAAATCAACTAAAGCTACATGTCTAACACTTTTTGGCACACCTAATACGGTACGAATACTATCATTTTTTCTGTTAAGTTCGATAATAGGCACATAATACCACATGATAGGATTTTGCAGAATAGATAACATCACTTGATCTGCATTTAGTCCTTTATATTTATCACTTTTACTCAGCTTTCTAAGTAATTCTGAAGCAAAAGTGTTTACAGGTTTCATTCTACCACTTTCATCCTGAATCACCAAACTACCAAACTTCTCTGCATGTTCTGGAGCTACTGTATATTTCTTTATAATAGAATCTATCTGTGCTTCTGTAGGTGCTTGAGGTATATGTGATGATGTATGTTCTTGTGTAGTCGTAGTTGCTTCTTGTGTTACCGCTGTACTATGATCATGAGCAGCTCCTTCTTGTGCATGTGTACTGTGATCGTGTGTTGCAGTTTCTTCACTAGTTTGTGCATATCCTACTCCTATAGATAAAAGTAGTGCAATAGTCATCAACGACTTTTTCTTTGCTTTTACTTTATCTAGCATTCCTTCTAAATCTCTAAATCGTGATCCATTAATAAACAGAATCAACATCAATCCTAGATATAATAAAAAGTATCCTATATAGGTAATCCATGTTCCCCAGAAATCATGATTTACAGAAAGAATAGTTCCTTTTTCATCTTGATCAAATGAAGCTTGGAAAAAACGATATCCTTTGTGATCCAATACGTGATTCATATATATATCATAAGGCTCTGTTTTTCCATCTGATATCACATCTACTTTACTCATATAAGAACGATATCCTCTTTCTGTTCCAGGATATTTTTCTGCTATAAAATCATTTAATTTTAAAGCAAATGGTAATTTAAGACGCTTAGAACCATAAGTCATATAGAAATCTAGATCTCCTATAGTAATTTGTTGCATATCGTTTGCAAATCCTTTTCCTCCTAGCATTTTTACCTGCTTTGTTTCTCCATTTGTAGTAACATTAACAATCAAGGCATCTTCTTGTCCTTTTTGTTTTTCTTCTATAGGTACTACATCATATTTTCCTTGAATCACAGGATCTGGAATCACAAATTGCATCCCTGCAGTTTGATATAACGATCTTAGCATTAATGGCTGTACACTATCTTTGATGACAGTACCTCGCATTTGATCTGCCATACGCATATAGTTTCCTTCAAATGGAGATTTTATAAAATACTCCTCATTTTTATAGGTAATATTAATCGCGCCGTCTGTAGGCTTATTAAAGGCTATAAGAATATTATGGATATTAGATACTTCTCCTTCTTTTAGATAATGATCATGACGACTACCGCCTCCTGCTTCTACTATTTTTAAATAGTTTTCTCCATCTTCGCTTTCAACCAATCCCATTTTTGCTCCTTCGATGTAATTATCATAAGAGATTGTTACTGGTTGCTGGTTATAATCTGTATCAATAGTAAAATCGTTTGATGTTGCAGCTGCTAGTTCAAGAGGTCTACTCAATACTCTTCGTCTAGGCTCTCCGTTGATTTCACCATCCATAAAAATCGTTAAGTACGTTTTCTCTGAAAGAAATTCTGAAGTTGTCTCTCCTTCTCTTATCGGCATTATTCCTTCATAACTGATATATCGTGTTATAAAAGCACCAACGATAATTAAGATAAAAGCTAAGTGAAGAATTAGTGTAGGCCATTTTTCTCGTTTATGTAAACGATATCGCACTATATTACCACAGAAATTGATTACAAATATTCCCATAATGGCTTCAAACCACCAAGCATTGTAAATCCATATTCTAGCGGCAGTAGTACCATAACTATCTTCAAGAAATGTCCCTACTGCCATCGCCGTTGCAAATACAATAAATAATATTGCCATTAAACGTGTCGAAAACAATAGAGATACTAATTTATTTTGCATAATAATTCGTCATTTTTTTGCTGTGCAAATTTAGTTTATTTATAGCTATTAGCCTCTATTGAATAGTATTATTACATCGTCTTTCTGAACTTTTTAACATAAATCATCTTACTGATTTTATTAGATCTCATCAGTCATCATTATAATCGTCTTTTTTACAATAACATACCTATGCATAATAGTAAAATACGCTTGTCATAAATAGTTGATTATTCTAAAGTTTCTTTCACTCTTTATGCTTTCATTTTTACAACGTATCACCCTTATAACACTTCTTTCTATTACAATTTTTATAGAAGTCATTCTGTACATTCATTAACTTATGTATTTTTACCGCATGATACGTATTGTACTTATAGGATCTGGTAATGTAGCTAAGCATTTATATACAGCTTTTGATAAAACCGACGATGTTGCTATTGTACAGTGTTACAATCGTGCTGGAATCACTTTGACTGATACACAACCTCAACATCATGTCACAAATTCGCTTAACGAACTTACCACAGATGCTGATGTTTATATCCTGGCTGTAAGTGATGATGCTATTGCAACGGTTTCAGATCGCATCCCGTTTACCGATAAGTTGGTAGTGCACACATCTGGTAGTACGCCTATGGATGTATTAACTTCAAGACATAAACGTGGTGTTTTTTATCCTTTGCAATCCTTCAGCAGTACAAAAACTGTAGATTTTAGTACTATCCCGTTATGTTTAGAAGCCGAGCATGCTTCAGATTTGCTACTTTTACAACAATTAGCCCTTTCGCTTAAAGCGCCACATTACCCAATATCATCTATACAACGTAATGTTTTGCATGTAGCTGCTGTGTTTGTAAATAATTTTACCAATCACCTCTATTCCGTAGGAAACGAGATTTGTGAAGAACATCAAATTCCTTTTGATATTTTATTTCCGCTTATTAGCGAAACGGCTTTAAAAATTAAAGATCTACCGCCACTTAATGCTCAAACAGGTCCTGCAAAGCGTAACGATACTAATACGATATCACGTCACTTAATGACATTGACACAACAACAGCATATAGATTTATATAAAACCCTTACAACAGCGATTCAAATTACTCATGGAAAAAAGCTATAAAGAATATTTACAACACATCACTACTTTTATTTTTGATGTAGACGGTGTACTTACTGATGGTACTATCATCATTAATACCGATGGTCAATTATTACGTAACATGAACATTAAAGATGGTTATGCTTTAAAAGCAGCCGTTAATCAAGGGTATAATGTATGTATTATCTCTGGTGGAACTAATGAGGGAGTACGTTCTAGACTAAGAGGTCTGGGTATTACTGATATTTACTTAGGTGCGCATCACAAAACAGAGCAATTAGACGAGTATCTTGATATTTATGATATCAAAGCAGAGAATGTATTGTATATGGGAGACGATATTCCTGATTTACCTGTAATGCAAATGGTAGGATTACCTGTTTGTCCTCAAGATGCCGTTTCTGAAATTAAGGATGCATCCAAATATGTTTCTCACAAAAAAGGTGGTAAAGGTTGTGTGAGAGATGTTATCGAACAAGTACTTAAGGTACAAGGGAAATGGGCTACTGAATTTGATGCTAAATACGATTAATATATCATGAAACTTGTTTTTGCTACTAATAACCTAAATAAATTAAAAGAGGTTCAGGCTTTATTACCAGCATCGATCGAACTGGTAAGCTTAAAAGATATCGGTTGTACCGAAGATATTCCTGAAACTTCTCCTACGATTGAAGGAAATGCTATTCAAAAAGCTGAATACGTAAAGCAACACTATGGTTATGATTGTTTTGCAGATGATACTGGATTAGAAATCACTGCTATCAATAATGAGCCTGGTGTATACTCTGCTAGATATGCTGGTCAAGCCAAAGATGCTAATGCCAATATGGATAAAGTATTATCAAAACTTGAAGGTATATCCGCTAGAGAAGCACAGTTTAAAACTGTAATAGCATTGATCTATAATGGATCTTTACACACATTTACTGGTATTTGTAAAGGTCAAATCACCGAAACTAAACAAGGTGATCGCGGTTTTGGTTACGATCCTATTTTTTTACCCGATGGATATACCGAGACTTTTGCACAGATTTCGCTTGACGAAAAAAACAAAATTGGTCACCGTGGTAAAGCCACTCAACAACTTATAAACTTCTTGAAACAATAATGTTTCAGGAAGTTTTTTCTTTAAGCTTCAGGAAAGGCTAACATACCTCCCATTCCTACTGTAAATAACCAATTACCATAGATTGCATGCTCTATAGATACTATCGTTGTAGACTTTGTTTTGTGATAGGTATATGCAAATAACAATCCTCCTATAAAAGTAAGTATTTGTACCAATGCACTTTTTAAAAAGATATGTGCTAATGAGAATACGATTGCATTGATAAAAATCAATAACCATTTGTTAGTGATTAAAGCAGTGTATCGTGTAAAGAAAAAAGTTCTATAAATTACTTCTTGGGGCCAAACAGATAAAAAAGTATACACCAATAAAATTATCCCCCATAAGGATGGCTTTTTTAAAAGTACTGCAAACAATTTATCTGGAGCGATAAAATATACATATAAGGTTGTGACAATAGCTATAATCAATAATTTGATCATGGCTTCTTTAAAGAAATGTCTCCACACTATTTTTTTAGGGAATTTAGTTTTTAAAACTCCTTCTCGATACAAATGTGATAATATATAAATAAACCCTATTATGGTAAATCCTACCTTAAGACTAGGTGAATACGACCATAAAAAACTTATCGGCAATAGAATAAAAAATAAAAAGAATTCTACTCCTTTATAATAGTTTGATTGCATAGTAACTTTTTTACTAATTTCTGTATAATTGTCGGTAATGAAAAATTATACCTTACATTCTTTTCTAAAAGAACATATATTAAAAAGACTATTATTTCTTTAGGTAATTACAATAAAAAAATAAAGCCTCTGTGGGGCTAGAGGCTTATCACTCGATAAATGGGGGCAAAAAATGATTACTACATTTGGGGAATAAATAATCCTTACTTTTCAGTTCAACACAACACTAATCTCGTCATTCATTTTGTTGGGACAAATGTAATTCGCTTTACTATTATCTCTATTTCTATCAAAAAACAAAAACATAAAAATTCGACATAATACACAAAACATCGTTAAAGTGCATTTATAGTAATCTTACTTTATTCTCATTATCATTTTAATATTCATTTTATTTAGACTCAATTTTGCATAAATTTTATTAAAGTCGTAACATTACATCTCAAAAATTATAGAATTCTAATTATTATATGCAAAGTCAAGATATTAATCCTAAGAATCCCGAAAACGAGCCTATTATTGAAAATAAAGAATTAAGCATTTTTGAAGCTTTGATTCCTATTATAGCATTAGTTATTATGCTATTTTATAATGTGAGATACGTTTTTGGAGATGATGCGTTAAGCGGTAGTAATCAGTTTATATTATTATTAGGTGCAGCAGTAGCTGCTATTGTAGGATTCTATAATCGGGTTTCGTATAAACAAATGATGGAAGAAGTAGCAGAGAATATCAAATCTACTACTGGAGCTATTTTGATATTGCTTATGGTAGGTGCTCTTGCTGGTACCTGGCTTATTAGTGGTATTATCCCTACCATGATTTATTATGGTTTACAAATATTAAATCCTACCATATTCTTAGCAGCATGTGTAGTAATTTGTGCTATCATTTCTATAGCTACGGGTAGTTCATGGACTACTACAGCTACAGTAGGTATCGCCTTAATTGGTATAGGTGATACTTTAGGAATTTCTCTAGGAATGACTGCTGGTGCTGTAATTTCTGGTGCTTATTTTGGAGATAAAATGTCTCCGCTATCAGACACTACTAATCTTGCTCCTGCTATGGCTGGTGGAGATTTGTTTTCGCATATTAAATATATGACACTTACTACAGTACCTACAATTATAGTAACCTTAATAGTTTTTATTATTATAGGTTTAAATATAGATACTGTAGGAGCTCCTAATATTCAAGACAAATTAACTGCTATAGAGAACGCTTTTACTATTACTCCGTGGTTATTTTTAGTACCTGCTTTTGTGGTGTTTTTAATTGTAAAAAAGACTTCTCCGCTAATCGCTTTATTATTAGGAACACTTTTAGGCGGAATAGCTGCTATCATTGCGCAACCACAAATTGTTGCTAGTATTGCTGGTGCTGAAGCTTTAACTTTTAATTCGGCTTATAAAGGTGTGATGACTGCTATTACTGTTGATTCTGCTGTCGTTACTACGAGTACAGAATTAAACGATTTATTTACTGCTGGCGGAATGAAAGGTATGCTAGGTACTATCTGGTTAATTCTTTGTGCTATGGTTTTTGGTGGTATCATGGATGCTATCGGAGCTTTATCTACAATTAGTAAAGCTTTATTAAATTTATTTAATACTGTTTTTGGTTTATTTGCAAGTACTGTTTTTACATGTTTAGCATTAAACGCTACCGCATCTGATCAATATTTGGCTATCGTAGTACCAGGAAAAATGTATGCTGGTGCCTATAGAAAAAAAGGATTAGCGCCTGAGAATTTAAGTAGAACACTAGAAGATTCTGGAACAGTGACTTCGGTTTTAATTCCTTGGAATACTTGTGGAGCTTATCAAAGTGGTGTATTAGGTGTATCTGTAATGGATTATTTTGCTTATGCCATTTTTAACTGGCTAAGCCCTTTTACTACCTTATTATTTGCTGCTTTAAATCTTAAAATCAAGCAACTGGTAAAAAAATAAGATTACTTTTTTATATAAAACAACAAAAACGGCTTGCAAATGCAAGTCGTTTTTTTGTGATCACTTTTACACGGTGACAAACGTCACTGATTATTAAGCTTCTTTATATGATATTTGTCTATAGAGAACCCTTTTAGTTTTTATAATAGAGATCGATCAACTTTTGATTATGCGTTGTATCGATCTCTTATTTTTTATTCGGTAGGTTTAGTTTTTAATCGTTTAAAAATAAAACGTGTAATATAAATCCCATTACCATCTTCTTCTCCTGCATCACTTTCTACTCCACTTACTACAAAAGCCAGATCCCATCCTTCTTCTACCATACCATTTATTTTTGAAGAAATTACAGCATCATTTGCAGCTATATTTTGAAATCTAATTCCTGCTAAGTTGTAAAAGTTCAACAATTTTGTTTCTTCAAAGTTCTTTACTCTTATTTTTGATCTCTTTGATTTATTGCGTTCATCATTCTCTGCTGATCTTGAAGAAGTAAATTCTTTATAGTCTCTATCTTCTGAAGCAGAAATTATTCTAGATCTCCCTATCCCACTAGGTATAATTGATTCTACCGAAGTTACTACTTTATATTCATATCCTTGTGCTTGTGCATTTAAACCTAATATCATCGATATTAATAACATTCCTACTAATGTAATCTTCTTCATATTTATCTATAATTTAAAAATTTAATATTCTTTCATAAAAAAACGCATACCCCATAGTTTCTATATCAATAGTCACTACCAAGGTATGCGTTTGTTGTAACGCAAAAGTTTTTTATTTATTTACCCAATTTCTTCCTCAGCGCTGATAAATAAATAGTTAATGACTTAACTCAAAAACTTTCTAAAATTTTATTATGTATGCATCTATACCTATAACAGTCAAATTCACGTTTACCCTACCTTAACTAGTATAAATTTCTGAAAAAGCTTCAACTCCCTTTCTCGTTAAAGAAGGTCTTAGCATACTAAAAAGAACTTTGAGATAATAATCCACTTTTGAAATCCCTCCTTTTTCATTATAAAAAAGTTGTGAATCTGTTATCCATGAGTTGTATAAAATCAATAATCCATGAACAAACATTTTTACAGATTCTTTGTCATCATCTGATTTCATATAACCATTAGCCATCAAAAACTCTGAGATTCTCAATAATAGATTATGGTATTCTTTTGCTCTTTCTATACTCTTTAGCCTAATAGGTTCGTATTTTAATTGTAGTTCATGACTACTAAAAAACAAAAAGCAATATTTTTCTGTTAATGTCATCATCTTTCTTAATGTGACTACCAACGAATCAAATGCAAAAATATCTCGTTCAACTTTTTCGAAGCTTTCATCTAATTCGTCCAATAAATTTTGATGCAATCGCATGATGATATCATCCTTCTTAGGGAAATGATAACACAAATTACCATAACTCATTCCTATTTCTTCACTTATGGCTTTACTAGACACTTTTGAAACACCTCTGGTATTAAACAATAACAATGCAGTTTGTAATATTTTTTCTTTTGTTTTCATAAACATTTAGGCAAATATGCCTATACATTAAAATAAGCGTTTATCTTTGCACCCCTTTTTGAACTAAATTTTATTTAGATAACAAAAAAAGCAGCATAAAGATATCGTTTGATTATCATTTATTCATTTCAAAGGTAAGTGATGTTATCGACTCTTTAAATTAAGGAATACAAAAACAAGGATTTTAAGGTAATGGAAAAGTATTTGAAAGAAACATTTTTCTTCAACTATTCACATCCCATAGTAAAGGAATTTATATTACAGCATCTTACTGGTGAAGAACGTAATGCAGTAGAACAAACTCAAAAGCTATATATAGCAGTTAGAGACCATTGGCGCTATAATCCATATCACTTTACTACACAAAAAGAAGATTGGCAAGTACATGCTTTAATGCAACGTCCTGACGGGCATTGTCTTGATAAAGGGATTATTTTAATCAGTTGTCTTAGAGCTATTGGAATTCCTGCTCGATTGTGTTTAGCTAAAGTAAAAAATCATTTGGGAGTAGAAAAATTGTTAGCATATTTAGGTTCAGATGTAATCGTTCCTCATGGTTATATCGAAGTTTTTTTAAACGATTCGTGGATTATCCTTACTCCTGCATTTAATAAAGAGTTATGCGAAATCATGAAAGTAGATGTCATGGATTTTGACGGTAAAAACGGAACTGTATTTCAAGCTTATAACAGTAATGGGAATCAGTTTATGGAGTACCTCGAAGACTATGGACATTTTGATGATCTTCCTCTAGAAAAAATCACACAATTAGTATATGATCATTATCCCGTACTTAGGGATAAAATGAAAGAAGTAATGTTTTGATCAAAGCCCCTAAAATAGCAATAGCTTATGGGGCTTTTTTCTTTTTAATATCTTCTAATACCCATTGTATTTCTGTATCTCGTCCTATTAATCTATCTTCTAATTTGGGCAATACTTCAACATCTGGCGTCACCCCATATCCATCTGGAGAAGTAGTATATGGTGTTTCTACTTGCATCATCCCCATACGTATACTTAATCTTGAATGCGGTAATCTGAAATTTTTAAACAAACCTGCAACAGTACCATTAAAGGCACCTCCTGTCTCTTCTCCTATAATTACAGCTCTATTAGAAGCTTTTAAATTAGTTGATAAAATAGATGAAGCAGAAAAAGATGCTCCATTAGTCAAAACATATAACTTTCCTTTAAATCGCAAAGGATTAACCTCTGTCTCCTTGGCATTCTTTAGTTTATAATATCGCTTACCGTCTTTTTTATGTGTTTTAATTAAATTATGTGCTACTATCAATGGCGAAAAAATACTTCCAAACACTTTTTGTGCTACAGATGCATTATACGACAGTACGGATTTAAGTACTGGCACTCTGGTAAGCACTTCTGCTTCTTTTACCATTTTAAATTTTTCTGTTGCAAAATAACTATACAAATCTGTAATTTGATTTACGCTTCCTCCTGGATTATTCCTTAAATCAAGAATCATATGTGTAGCTTTGGCAGAATCTATTTTTTTAAAGCTTTCTTGAAAAAACTCTTTATATCGCCCATCAAAAACTCTTATTTTCATATAAGCGACACTACTATCTTTTCCTATAAAATCAAATATACGTGTGTATTCTTTTTTTCTTGTATTATAACCGTATTTTACATTAGCCTTACGTTTCTTTTTCTGTTTTATTTTTAATGCTTTTCGCTCAGCTTTAGTTAATCTTACTACTTTATTTTCTTTAATTGTATCCTTTTTCTTTTTCGCTTTGGCTATCCTCTTAAATGTTTTATCAAAAATAGAATCTCCTCTTTTTAATGTCACAGTTATACTGTCTTTAAATCCCTCGTTTTTATATACATAATCTGAGAACCTAAATGCTATTATCCTATTATAAAATGTCGTATTATATCCATCTGATGCCATTCTTTTTTTATAAGCATCAATAATTGAAGGTATTGGTTCTCCTTCTACTTTTACGATTTCGCTCCCTATAACAGTGCTATCTTTCCCTCTTGTATTGGTAATCCATAATCCATTATTTAAGTATTCAAATTCAAGGTCATTAAATTCAAATTTCTTCTTTAAAATGGCTTTACGTTCTTTTTTGTGAAATCGAGTCTTAGGATAACTCACAGAAATATGCCCTTGTCTCACCTCTGCTATTACCGGAGCTAATTTTTTGTAAAACTCCTTACTTGTTAAGGGTTCTTGAATAGTTTGTTTTAAACTATCAAATTTAAAATCTAAACGTTCTTTAGTTATATATCCATAAAGTTTAGGATGTAATTTTTGTAGTTTTCTATACGTTTTATCTACATCTTTTTGTAATTGTTTTACGGTATGCTTGGTTGTAATTTTCTCATTATAACGATCTATACTAGCACATGAAATTAAAAAAAGGGGTACACAAAAAAGTATTATTCTTTTCATCCAAAATCTTTTAAGTTCTCTCCATAGCAAAACTACTACGGTTTCTTGATAACGTTCTGTAACATAAGACTGTTTTTAATAAGCAATGTTACTTTCTTTATTTAGTTTTTATAGCATTTAACAACTTTTTTGTATAAAAATACTATTATAGAAACTCTTTTTTGTGCTAAGTTTGTAATATGAAGTTTCAGATCATCATACTTGCACTTTATTTAGTCGGACTTAATATGGTTCCGTGTGCAGATGGTATTACTGATAGTGATGCTAGTCTAGAACACATCATAGCTCTTGATGATAATCATCACGATGAAACACATGAGGACATATGTTCTCCATTTTGTCAATGTCAATGTTGCCAAATGCAAATATCTATTGCCTCTTCATTCAATTTTGATGTAATTCATCCTGAAATTTCAACAAAAATCATTTCATATACCTCTTCTATTCCTGAAGGTTTTACTTCTGGATCTTTTGAACCTCCCCAGGCATAATTCGATCATATTATAGGATACCTATATCCAATTGAGAACAGTATCAAATACTATTAAACCTAATGTTATATGCTTTTATATAGCACATTATCAACTGAATTATAAGTTATATTTATGTTCAATAAAATCATCTCATTTTCTATAAAGAATAAACTCTTTATAGGAATACTTACTCTTGCACTAATATGTGTAGGGATATACTCTTTAACACAAATACCTATAGATGCTGTACCTGATATTACTAATAATCAAGTACAAATTGTCACCACTTCAAAATCTCTTGCACCACAAGAGGTAGAACAATACATTACTTATCCTGTAGAAATTGCCATGGCAAACATTCCTGATGTAGAAGAAATTCGATCTATTTCTAGGTACGGTTTGTCTGTTGTTACTCTTATTTTTAAGGATGATGTCGATATTCTTAAAGCTCGTCAATTTGTTAGCGAACAAATAAAAGAGGCAGAAAACGAAATTCCAGAAAGTTTAGGCAGTCCAGAAATGATGCCTATTACAACTGGATTAGGAGAAATTTATCAATACATCCTTACTATTGAAGAAGGTTATGAAGACCAATATTCTATCACCGATTTACGCACTATTCAAGATTGGATTGTACGTAGACAATTGATGGGTACTCCTGGTATTATCGATGTTTCTACTTATGGTGGTAAGTTAAAACAATACGAGATTGCTATTTACCCAAGTAGTTTGCGCAACTATAATTTATCTATTACAAACGTTTTTGAAGCATTGTCTATAAATAACGAAAATGCTGGTGGTAGCTATATAGAAAAAGGCAATAGTTCTTATTATATCAGAGCTCTAGGAACGTTAAAATCCAAAGAAGAAATTGCCAATGTTGTAGTAAAAACGGTTAACGAAGTCCCTATTCTTGTAAAAGATATTGCTGCAGTAAGAATAGGTAGTGCTCCACGTTTTGGAGCGATGACTATGGATGGAAAAGGAGAAGTTGTAGGAGGAATCTCTTTAATGTATAAAGGAGAAAATTCTGCAAAAGTTATCCAAAACGTTAAAGAACGCATACAATTAATAGAAAAAGCACTACCTAAAGGTGTAAAAATTCAGCCATATCTAGATCGCTCAGAGTTAGTAGGTAGAGCAATTAGTACCGTTTCAAAAAACTTATTAGAAGGTGGGCTTATTGTTATTTTTGTATTGGTCTTATTATTAGGAAACTTTAGAGCTGGACTTGTAGTTGCTTCTGTTATTCCTCTTTCTCTACTTTTTGCTATTACATTAATGAATATTTTTGGAGTTTCGGCAAATTTAATGTCATTAGGGGCTATTGATTTTGGTCTTGTAGTCGATGGTTCTATTATCGTAGTTGAGGCTATTATTCATAAACTTTATATAGGCAAAAACCGAGTACTCACACAGTCCGAAATGGATGATGCTGTTTTTAATTCTTCTTCAAAAATCAGGAAATCAGCAGCGTTTGGAGAAATTATTATCCTTATTGTTTACTTACCTATTCTAGCATTTACAGGAATCGAAGGTAAAATGTTTACTCCTATGGCACAAACAGTAAGTTTTGCTATACTGGGAGCTTTGATATTATCACTTACTTATGTGCCTATGATGAGTGCGCTATGTCTAAATAAAAAGATTGTAATCAAAGAATCTATAGCTGATAAGATCATGAATTATGCGGCAAAAGTTTACTTACCGCTGCTAAAAAAAGTATTATCTCATAGTAAAAAAGCAATTGCTATTACATTAATCATTTTTATTGGTAGCTGTATTGCTTTTTCTAACATGGGAGGTGAATTTATCCCTACTCTAGAAGAAGGAGATTTAGCTCTTCAAGCTAGCATACAACCAGGAAGTTCGTTAACCGAAAGTATTAATACTACTACAAAAATTGAACGCCTGCTCAAAGATAATTTTCCTGAAGTAAAACATGTGGTTTCAAAAATTGGTGCTGCCGAAATTCCGACTGATCCTATGGGAATTGAAAATTTTGACATCATGATTGCCATGAAACCTCAAAAGGAATGGGTAACCTCAAGTGATCGTCAAGAATTAGCTTTCTTAATGAAAGAAAAATTAGAAGAAATCATTGGTCTTAATATCGAACTTACCCAACCTATTCAATTGCGTTTTAACGAATTGATAAGTGGTTCTAAGTCTGATATTGCGATTAAACTTTTTGGAGAAAACACTCAAGTTTTATATCAAAAAGCAAATCAAATTGCTCAACTTATCCGACCTATTCGAGGTATCGGTGATTTAAATGTAGAACAAGTCACAGGATTACCTCAATTATTAATTGAATACGATCGTGCCCAAATTGCACGTTATGGTGTTTCTGTCAATAAGCTTAATACAATTATCAAAAGTGCTTATGCTGGAGCTATTGCAGGTATTGTATATGAAAATGAACGTAAATTTGATCTTGTAGTACGCCTTTATCCTGAAGCGAAAAAGGATTTAGATTTAAGTCAACTTACTATTAATTCATCTCAAAATATTCAAGTACCACTCAATGAATTAGCTGCTATTAAAATTGAAAATGGACCTAATCAAATTTCTAGAGAAAATGCTCAACGTAGGGTCACTATAGGTATTAATGCCAGAAATAGAGATGTTGAAAGTCTTGTTAAGGATATTCAAAATACATTAAATACACAATTAGAACTCCCTCCAGGTTATGTTGTAAAATATGGCGGGCAATTTGAAAATTTAAACAAAGCAAAAAAACGATTAAG
The DNA here is from genome assembly GCA_947387485.1 of Aquimarina rhabdastrellae. Lineage (GTDB taxonomy): Bacteria > Bacteroidota > Bacteroidia > Flavobacteriales > Flavobacteriaceae > Aquimarina. The sequence continues at coordinate 8,235 of CANDNT010000009.1, read as the reverse complement.
TATAGCTGTTCCTGTAGCACTAGCACTTATCATCTTTTTATTATTTATCACTTTTGATTCTTTTAAATATGCTTTGTTGATTTTTACTGCGGTACCACTTTCAGCTATTGGCGGAATTGCAGCTTTGTATCTTAGAGGAATGCCTTTTAGTATTTCTGCTGGAATCGGTTTTATTGCTCTTTTTGGTGTAGCAGTTCTTAACGGTATTGTATTGATTAGTTATTTTAATACATTGAAAAAAGAACATCCAGAAATGTCTATTGTTACTTTAATTATAGAAGGTGCAAAAGTTCGTTTAAGACCTGTTTTACTTACTGCTACGGTAGCTTCATTAGGTTTTTTACCTATGGCGATTTCTACCTCTGCTGGAGCCGAAGTACAAAAACCTTTGGCCACAGTTGTTATTGGTGGGCTTATCTCGGCGACTTTTTTAACCTTATTAATTCTACCTGCTTTGTATCAATTAATAGAACGCAAAACTCGTTTACAAAAACCAAATACTTTAATCATTATCGCTTTATTAAGTTTGGGACTTAATCCTATATATGCACAACAAGCACCTCAAAAATTAAGTCAAGAACAAGCAATGACTTTGGCTACAAAAAATTCTTTGATGCTAAAGAGAGCTACGCTAGCTGTCCAAAATGCTAAAGCTGTAAAAAAAGGAGCTATAGCTTTAAATCCGTTTACCATACGTTATCAAGATGTAGGTGTAGGAGAAAATATATCTGAAACCGAATTGCACTTGCAACAAAACTTTGGATCAATTCTTACACATATCCAAAAAAACAAACTTGCTAATACACAAATACAATTACAAGAGAGTAATGCTATTTTAACAAAAAGGCAACTCAAAAAAAATGTAAAAACACTGTATCAACAATGGCAATATCTGTATGCTAGACTTGAGTTAATCAATGAGCAATTAGAGAATAACACTTATATACAAAAGCTATCTAACACCTTACATGATACAGGTGAGATTAGCGGTCTTGAAGATGATCTTACTGCTTTAAAAACAGCCTCTTTAAATGTAAAAAAGAGTAGTTTACTTAAAGATTTCTTGGCTGTAGAAACACGTCTTAAAGAAGAACTTCAAATAGATTATGCTATACAACCCAAAAATGATTTACCAGAAAAATTGGTATTGCCTACTCTCAATCAAGAGCTTTCTAGTGATTTTTCTAATAGTCTTACTTTACAAAACGAAGTATCAGAAAAACAATTGGCTGTAGCCAAATCTAGATTTTTTCCAGAAATAACTGCAGGTATTGTCAATAGAAAAACTGGTAATGCTACTGCTTATAACGGATTTAAAGTTCAACTAGATATTCCTTTATGGTTTTGGTCAACCAATGCTAAAATAAAGCAGCAAAAACTACTTCTAGAACAAAGTAAATTAAGTACAGCTACACAATCACTAACGATTCAAAATACTTTAGAAAATACAAAAAAACAACTTAGTACACTTGATAATCAATTAACAAAAATCAATACACAAACCATCAAAAAAACCGAAGCATATATCTCAAAATTAAAGATTGCTTTTAAAGAAGGTGAATTAGACGCCTATCAATATGCACAAAGTTTTGATACTTATTATCAAGCTAAATCTAATTTTATCGAACTTGTATTGAATTATAATCAAGCGATAATTGATTACGAATATTTCATCAACAAGAACTAACACAATTAATTTCTGAATTAGAAATTTAACTTAAAGAAGAAAACAATGAAAAAAATCATTCTATCTATAGCCATCATAAGCAGCTTTATAAGTTGTTCGTCAAAAAAAGAATCTCCAAAAGATATTCAAGAAATTAACGTTGAAGAGCATCACGAGAACGAAGAACATAGTGATAATGAAGTTGAACTTACTCCAGAACAAATCAAATTAGCTCATATCGAAATTGGAAAAACAAAGAAACAATTAATTAAAGATGAATTAGCTGTTGCTGGAGAAATTCAAGTTCCTCCTCAAAGTAAAGCTACTGTCTATGCTCCTATCGAGGCCTTTGTAGAAAAAGCAAGTTTATTACCTGGAGAAAAAGTTAAAAAAGGGCAAATCATTGCTACTCTTAAACATCCTAAGTTTATTGACGTACAACAGCAATATCTTCAGGCTATTATTAAATTGAATACAGAAAAAGCTAATTACACAAGAAAAAAGTCATTATATGAACAAGATATTGTTTCTCAAAAGAATTTTCAAACAGCAGAAAGCACTTATCTTACAGCCAAAAACATTGTTGAAAGTTATGCTTCTCAATTAAGCTTAATAGGTTTTTCTCCAAAACAAATCCAAACCAAAGGAATTCAAAACTTTTTGTATGTAATTGCTCCAATAACAGGATATATCACTCAAAATAACATGAACAGAGGTAAGTTTGTTGCTTCAAATGAATTAATGTACGAAATTATTGATGATGAGCATATTCATGTAGAACTACAGGTTTTTGCCAAAGATTTAGGAAAAGTAAAAAAAGGGAGTCCTATCATATTTAAAGCAAGAGGAATTGATAAAGAATATCAAGGTGAAGTAGAGTTAATAGGTACAAAAATTAAAGAAGATACTAAGACCGCTGATATCCATGGTCATTTTGAAGATCCTAGTAGAATTATTAAACCCGGAATGTTTGTTGAAGCTAAAATTCTTTCTGGTGGTTCATTAGGTTATACACTCCCTGAAGCAGCTCTTATAGAACAAGATGGTGAGTATTTTATTTTCACTCCAGAAACCAATACTCATTTTAAACGTTTAAAAATTGAAAAAGGAGTATCTCAAAACGGAAATATTGAAATTAAAGCCATCGAAGGTGATAATTTTGATATTGCAATCGTAACTAATGGTGCTTATTATTTAAAAGGTGCTTTATTACAAAATTCGGGAGAAATGGGTGGTCATCATCATTAATATAAAATCAAACAATAATCAACTTATTGTCTAAAAATAAAAAGGGGGAAATATCCCCTTTTTTTTAGACTATTTTTAGCTTATAAATTTATCACATACATTTTTTCAAAACAAAAACACCTACAAATCAAACAAATACATATTTCATCAAACTTTTTTTGTTTTTATTTATCTATCCATCTTTGATTTAAACATACATTTGTACTCGATCATCAATTAAAAATCAATAAAATCATCAATCAAATTTAAATCTTCATTCATCAATAAATTAGGCGATCATTTTCTTGATTCGCCTTTTTTATATTTCTGCCTTATCGTTTCTTTTATACATGTAACCTTTATTATTTTTCGTATTTGTTTATTACCTTTATTTCAAATCACATTAAATCAAACAATTATGATCAAAAAAAATCAAAACACTTAAAGGTATTAAGCCATTAAACAGAGAAGAACAGCGTACTATTTATGCAGCAGGAAGTCGTAATTGTCCTTTTAATCCATCTCAAGGATTAACAGGCAAATCATGTGCTAATGCCTCAGACTGTACTCCTTTAATTATTGGATTTCCAGTAGCATGCTTAAGAAACTGTTGCTTGAGTGCTTATTAATAAGTACTACTTTATACAATTTAAAAAAGGATGACTAATTTTAGTCATCCTCTTTTTTTAATCTGGCAATCTATCTCTTTCATTTTTCTTTCGATTAAATCGATATGTAAACGTAGCACTTACTCTTGTGCCACTTCTCTTAGATTTTGCATCTACTATATAATTATCTTGTGTTATAGTAAAATCTCTTACTCTAGAATCAAAAAGATTATTTACGTTTAATGATATTGAAGCTTTATCTTTCCATAAATCTTTACTCAAGCCTAAATTAACAACATATTGATCTCTAGTATATGATTGTCCGCTTTGTCGTGCTCCAGTATAATTAAAACTCGTTTGAAAAGCCAGTTTATTAGGAAACTTCATTCTAACATTGGCTCTTGTAAACCATGCTTTATCTTCATTATCATACGAAATATCATCATATGTTCCATCTTGCTTAAATGCATAATAATTAATTTCTCCAGAAACATTTAACCATTTTATTGGGTTATAACTCAAATTCAGCTCAGCTCCATATCTAGTTTCATCACCTAAATTAACTGGTCTTGTAAAAAGTGCTCCATTTGCTGAACGTGTTGTAATAAAATCAAAGAAATTAGTACTATTTTGATAATATATTGCAGGATTAAGAGTCAGTTTTCCTATCCTCTTTAATCCTCCTAATTCTAGTGCATTAGTGTACATAGGGTCTAAATCTGGATTTCCTCCAAAAATATTTCTATCATCGCTAATTCCTCCAAAAGGATTTAATTGCCAGAATCTAGGCCTTGTAATTCTTCTTCCATAACTCAGTTGTAAATTTGTTTTTTCATTTATTGAATATGTTAAATGTACTGTTGGAAAAAAATCGGTGTACTTCTTATCTGTATTAAAAATATTTTTTCTATCACTACTTCCTGTGTTTGCATGTTCAACACGCATACCTAGTAAATATTGAAATCTTTTTCCTTTATTTCCATACTGTGCATATGCTCCATAAATACGCTCATCATAATGCAATAAATTATCAAGCTCATCAGATAAAACCTCATTAAACCATACCTTGTAATCACTGTTTATTCTTCTAATTTCACCTTTAATACCCAACTCTAATCTACTACTTTTTGACAATGGTGTAATAAAATCTGATTGGAATAATAAATCTTTACTGCTCTCTATATCTCTACTACGTGTAGTTGTTATGTTTGTTGTAGACGGAAACTCTCTCATCTGAGTTAATCGTTCATTTTCATCATCATTCCAAAACTCGTATTGAACATTTGCTGTTAATTTTTTTCCTTCTGTATCAAATGTCTTTGTGTAATTAACTTCAATTTGATTTGCTATTTGAGGTTCTTCATAATCCTCGGCTCTTACTGTAATACTATCTAGATCACGTTGTGCATTTAAATATTCGTACCTATATGCTGTCTCATCATTATTTTCTCTACGATTGTGATAATAACTCAAAGTCAACGTATTCTTTTCATTAATATAATAATCTGCTCCAAAATATATATTATAATTATTGTTATTATTCTTATCGTCTGAAGTTTGATTTAAAACAGATTGGATAGTATTATTTTCAAAAAACTGTTGAGATTGTTCTCCCTCTCCAAAATAATTCAGATATCGATATCCTAAATTTGTAAAAAAATTAAATTTTTCTCCTTTAGAATTTATATTCAAATTCACGCCATGATTTGCAGGTATTCCTGTAGTTACCTGCAGTGATCCCCCTAAACCATTTTTCTTGTTCTTTTTAAGAATCACATTTATTATTCCTGCTGTTCCTTCTGCATCATATCTTGCAGATGGATTAGTAATCACCTCTACTTTTTCTATACTCTCTGCAGGAATTTGATCCAACCCTTCTGCCGAGGCTAAAACAGATGGTTTTCCATTAATTAAAATTCTAACATTGCCATTTCCTCTTAAACTCACACCTCCAGCAGCATCTACAGAAACCGATGGCACATTATCTAGTACATCACTAATTGTTCCCCCTTTAATAACCAAATCTTTTCCTACATTAAATACTTTCTTATCTAATTTATACGAAACTGATGTTTTTTCTGCTACTATATTTACTTCAGATAATTGCGCTAAATCTTCAGTTAATATTATAGTACCTAGATGTATATCTTGTTGAATATTGACTTGAGGTTTGATTTCACTTTTAAATGATATATATTCTATTTTAATATCATAAGTTCCTGGTTTTACTTCAATTTCGAATAATCCTTTTTCATTAGTAACACCTCCTTCTATTACTTTGCCCCCATTAGCACCTAATATTGAAACTGTTGCAAATTCTAAAGGCATTTTTGAATGCTCTTCTCTTACTTCTCCTTTAATCACATACTTTTTTTCTTGTGCATTTATAGCAGAAATCCATAACATGAAAACTATAAAAATAATTCTTCCCATAACTGTTTAATTTGTAATTCGACAACAAATATGAGTTTAAGTCAAACACAGTATTAAGGAAAAAGGCAAACACTTATATTTAATCGACAAATGTATAAGTTCACCTAATGATATAGATTCGTCTATCATTTTATATATTTTGTCTTCAATTAGATCATATTCGTCTACATTATTAAATTCTACAAGCTTATATCAAACTTTTATCTATAGTTTTACCTATATAACTATACATTATGAGTGCATTTGAAAATAAATTTGACATTTCTGCTTCACCAAAATGGTATCATCACCTATTCTTTTGGATTGCAATCATCATCATTTTTATAACTCGAGCGACCTATGAAGATACTTCACATACATTTAAAACCTCATTTACGTATGTTCTTTGTCATTTGACGCCTATTATTCCTTTATCGTATTTAATAGCATATATAATTATTCCTAAATTCTATCAAAAAAAGAAATACTGGTTAACTGCTATCCTTTTATTATTTATCTATTATATAGCTTCTGCTTTAGGAAGGATAATGATAGTACATGTAGGAGAACCAATTGTAAGAATACCACCTTATTATACAGAATCTATACAAGAAATTTTAACCGATTTACCTAAATTAATTTTTCACTATTTCCCGCAAATCTTTACCATCTCTCTTATTTTTACATTTATCAAAACTTTTATTGAGTATAATAGAGTTACTCAAAAGAGCATCTTACTAGATAAGGAAAAAGCTACGGCTGAGTTAAGTTTATTAAAAGCACAATTGAATCCTCATTTTCTATTTAATACACTTAATAATATCTATATGTTATCTCTTGATAACTCCCCAAAAACACCCGAATCAATTGGAAAGCTTTCAGAAATTTTAGACCACATATTATATAAGTGTAATCGCAAATATGTTTCTCTAAGTAGTGAAATAAGTCTGCTAGAAAATTATATCGCTCTCGAAAAATTACGTTATGACGATCGTTTAAAAGTTAATTTTTCCAAAGACATTGGCTACGATATCGAGATTGCCCCTCTTATTTTGCTCTCATTAGTAGAAAACGCTTTTAAACACGGAGCAGGCGAAGATAGTGGTTCTCCTGAAATAACTATTGATATCGTTTTAAAAGATAACCTTTTTACTTTTAATATTATGAATACAATAGCTACAACTTATGAATCCAATCATAAAGGATATCTAGGATTAACCAACATAAGAAAACAATTAGATTTAATTTATTCTAATTCATATAACTTAAATATTATTCCTCAAACCAATACTTTTGCAGTAAACTTACAGATAACACTCTAATGAATATAAAATGTCTTATTGTTGATGATGAACCTTTGGCAGTTAAACTGATCGAAAAACATATATCTCAAATTGATACTCTAGAAGTTGTTGCTACTTGTAATAGTGCTATTAAAGCTTTCGAAATATTAAATACACAAAAAATAGATTTAATGTTTCTTGATATTAAAATGCCTCATATAACCGGAATTGATTTTTTAAAAACACTTAAAAACCCTCCAAAAACTATTTTTACAACAGCCTATCGTGATTACGCTATAGAAAGTTATGATTTAGATGTGATAGATTATTTATTAAAACCTATAACATTTGAGCGTTTTTTTAGAGCTATAGATCGTTTTTTAAGAGATTCAACACCTAATAATACTGCTACTTTACAAAATTCATCTCATCAGATATTACCTAATTCAGATATTTATATTAAATCAGGCAATAAGTACTTTAAATTAAATCCTACATCAATATTATATATCGAAAGTCTAAAAGATTATATCAAAATCCATACTGATGATGATCGACGTATTGTTTCTAAATATAAAATAAGTGATATAGAAAAAGTATTAGCTCCGTATCAATTTATTCGTGTTCATCGCTCCTATATCATCAATTTAAATAAAGTGACATCATTCACTACACACGAAATTGAGATTAATTCGACAGAGATTCCAATAGGAGCAAGTTATAAAGACAATGTAATTCTACACTTGCCTCTTAAATAATATAAATCAAGTAGTAAACACCTTTATTTAATAAATCTTTTATAAGTAAGCTGAAGCAGAAGTATGCTTGAGTGTAGTTAATGGCTTAAATAAGCTTATTTTATTCTTCTTGTTTGAGATTCTTTCTATGAAGTATCGTTTCATCCCAAAGGTTTATAACCATGCACAAAACAAAAAACCCTTCACAGTTATTGTGAAGGGTTCAAAAAAGGCGGCGACCTACTCTCCCACGAGCGCAGTACCATCGGCGCTATCGGGCTTAACTTCTCTGTTCGGAATGG
>CANDNT010000008.1 GCA_947387485.1 Aquimarina rhabdastrellae | reverse complement strand
CTGGACAAATAAATACATCATCTGCAATGGTTAATACTGGAGATTCTCTTTTTAAGATGTTAAACGAAGTCGTTTGGTAACAAGCTGTATTACCTATGTTTTCTATACGTGCAAAAACTGTAGTACTCGCTTCTGATGTTTCTTGGGTTAGTTCTAATCCATTTGTTCTAGTATCTGCATCTGCTTGTGTGCTATAAAAGCTGATATCAAATTGCGAAGCATCTTGTGTTCCTAAAACCTCAGGAAAACTAAAACTTAAATCGTAATTAATTACATCAGCATTGACATCACATAATTCTAAATCAGTTACTGTTCCTGCTGTAGGGATTTCAAATACATTTAAAATAAAATTATCAGTAGCAAAACATACCGTATTCGTATTGTTTTCTATACGTACAAAAATCTCTTCTCCATCTTGCTGACTGGTATAATTTTCTGGCGTAGTGATGGCATTTGCATTATTCATAGCATCATCACTAGAAGTATGATAGGTTATTGTAACCTCTGTAGCTGTTTGGCTTCCTAATACTTCATCGTCATTCTCTCTTAAATTAAAAGTAGCAACGCCCATAGTTCCGCAATTATCCAATGCTAACGGAGCAGAAGCAATCACTGGCGTTTGAGAAATCATCAAGTTAAAACTTCCTGTTTCAAAACAAGCAGCATTGGTAGTGTTTTCTATACGTACATGGATTTCTTCACTACTTTGAGCAGAATATGCCTCTGGATTAGCAATAGCATTAGCATCATTCATTGCATCATCACTTGAGTTATGATAAGTAATTTCAAAGTCTGAAGCATTTTGAGTTCCTAAGATTTCGGTATCCTTCTCTCTTAAATTAAAGTCAGCTGCATTTCCGTTTCCACAAAAAGTTAACGCTGTTAAATTAGCTATCCTTGGCTCTTGACTTACTTGTAAGGTAAATGATCCAGTGTTAAAACAATTGGAATCAACAACACTTTCAACTCTAACATAAATTTGTTGAGAAGCACTTACATCATATGCCGTAGCATTAGGTATATCTGTACCAGATTGTGCATCTAATTCGGTCTCGTGATAAGTAACTGTATATTCAGTTGGATTTTGACTTCCTAATACTTCAGTATCTTTTTGAGTTAAATCTACAGTTACAGTCGCACCAGATATACAGGCGTTTAAAGTACTGATAGCACCAATGGTAATAGGTGTTTGTGTATTAAGTGTAAATGTTTGAATAGCATAACACCCTTGAGAATCATTAGCATGTACTCTTATATATACTACTTGACTTGAAGAAGGAGGAGTATATAAATCGGGTAAACTATTTTCTCTATTATCTGCATCGACTTGATTTTCGTAATATTCAACTTGATAATCTGTAGTTGGTAAAGTTCCTAAAACTTCGGTGTCTATAGTTCTTAAATTAAAAGTAGTCGCACATTGATTTACATCAGTAACTGTACTAACTGTAGGAGGAGAAGTTATAGTGATATCCAAAGCTACATTATCAACCATACCACATCTTGTAATTGCAGCAGTTATGGTATAAACTCCTGCTGTAGTATATGTTTGTGGAGGAGGTGTTAAACCTGTAAAGGTATTTCCGTTTCCAAAATCCCAATCGACAGAGGTAACATCATTTGTATTACTTATAGTAAATGTTAAGGCATCATTGATACAGGTATTACCTGCAACATTTATCCCAGAAGCATCTCTAGGTAATACAGAAGGTTCTTTAACAAAATTACAAAAACCATAAGTACGTTTACCTGCACCTAAAAAAATAGCTTCTTCTACATAATTAGCTGCATTTCCTTGTAAGTTAGGTGATTCGATTCTAGCGATATAACCATCGTTAATACTTGATCCGATATAAATTTTTCCGTCAGGACCTAACAACATTCCTTGATCGTATTTTCTATTGGTATTAAAATCTCTTGTTACAAGATTAAAAGCAGAAGCATTAATTTGAGCCTGATTATTTGAACATAGATCATATTGTATAATACCAGTATTAGGAACCACCTGAGTTGCTGCGTATAAATATCTACCATCAGGAGAAAATTCAATAGTTCTTAATCCATTAGATATATTAGGCGCGTTATTGATTACAATTTTATTGCTAAATACCCCAGTAGTACGATCAAAATCAAGTAATGAAATAGTTCTATTTCTTAAGTGTGTAATGGCAGCTTTTTCGCCATCAGGAGAAAAAACAATAAAACCAATAACATCATCAGAGTCATTTACACCTACATTAGAAACAACAGGAGTACTTGTTATAGTAGTATCTCCAGTTAATAAATAACTAACAACTTCTCTAGCTTGAGGGTTTCTATTTCCTATTAACCAGACGTCGCGTCCGTTTTCATGTCTTATGGCAGCCATTCGTTCTGAAGATGGTGCAAATAAAGTTTGATTTTTTAATCCAGGTACAAGACCTCCTAAACCGCCATCGAGGCGCATATCAATAATACTATAAGTGATTCCTGCTGGACCAGCATCTGAAGTAGTACCATTACCTATAGAAACAAATAGATAATATAGATTAGGATCGTTAGGAAAAGGAACAATTAATGCAGCTTGAGAACTAGAACTGTTTCCTAATAAGCCAGAACCGTTTTGCATAACGCGATGATTTCTATTCCAAACTGTAGTAGCATTGGCATAAAAAAGTAAATTTCCGTCTGCATCAGAAATGGTGGCAGAGGTTTCAGAACCTCTCATTGCACTATCATTTAATACCTCGGGAATACCATTATTAAATCTAATAGCTGCTTCACTACCAAAGTACCAATTGTTGGCTTCACCTTGAGAAAAGGCTATACATGAATACAGTAATAATAAAAGTGAAAAAGTATTTTTTAACATAGGGGTCAGGTTAGTATTTTACTTGTTTATTAAGCAAGAGTTGCAAATATAATATTAATTCATTTGTAAAATACTATTAACATGAATTAGCGATAAACCAAAAGATATATACAATAATTTATATTAGATCGAAATAACAACATACAGCTATACTATCAAACATAGCTGTATGTTATCTGTTTTTATCGTTTTAGTGTAAAATGACCTTTAATAGTTTGTCCGTTGGTACGTTCCACTTTAAACCAATAATCTGTAGCAGGCATTTGTTTGCCGTTAAAAGTTCCATCCCAACCAATATCTCCTTGAGTAAAACGAATTAATAGTTTTCCGTAACGATCAAAGATATAAATGTTGTTTGTAGGTTCTTTATCTGGATTAAGAATTTGCCACACTTCATTAAATCCATCTCCATTAGGCGTAAAGAATTGCGGGTATCCTAAAACATAAAATTCTTTAGATAAGATTATACATTGTCCTTTGTCTCTAACAAAGGCGGTATAGTCTCCTGGTTTTACATCGGTAAATACATTACTTTCTTGAAACGAGGAGCCATCTATAGAGTATTCAAAATCCCCATCACCTTCAGTTATAATTTTAATAGTGTTTTGCGATCCTGGTTTGAAATCCACTACAATCACGTCTATAGTTTGTGGTACAACCGATGCAGTCACCATAAACGTTTTGGTCGTTGTACAGTTTACCGTATTGTAATTCGCGGTTACAGTTACACTATATTCTCCTGGTGTAGTGATATCAATACGTTCTGTAGTTTCGCCAGTAGACCATTCATAGCTATCATATCCAGCATCGGCAGTAAGAGTTAAGGTTTCTTCAGGGCAAATAAACACCTCATCTGCGATAGTTAATACTGGAGATTCTCTTTTTAAAATATTAAACGAGGTGGTTTGATAACAAATAGAATTACCTATATTTTCTATACGGGCAAAAACAGTAGTGGTACTTTCTGATGTTTCTTGATTTAAATTTAATTCATTTGTTCTAGTATCTGCATCTGCTTGTGAAGTATAAAAACTGATATCAAATAGAGCAGTATCTTGTGTTCCTAAAATTTCAGGGAAACTAAAACTTAAATCATAGTTAATAACATCTGCATTAGTATCACATAGTTCTAAATCAGTCACTGTTCCTGCTGTAGGAATTTCAAACACATTTAAAATAAAACTATCAGTAGCAAAACACGTTGTATTGGTATTACTTTCAATACGAATAAAAATTTCTTCTCCATCTTGTTGACTAGTATAATTTTCTGGAGTAGTGATAGCATTAGTGTTATTCATAGCATCATCACTTGAAGTATGATAGGTAATAGTTACTGCAGTAGCTGCTTGATTACCTAATATGTCATCATCATTTTCTGTTAAATTAAAAGTAGCTACTCCTATTGTCCCACAGTTATCCAATGCCAAAGGAGTAGAAGCAATTACTGGAGTAGGAGAAACTGTTAAAATAAAAGAAGATTGATTAAAACAGTCAACATCATTGATAGGGTGTATTCTTACAAAGATTTGTTCTTGAGCTTGTGTATTTTGATAATCAGAAGGTAGTGCGTTAGCATTATTATCTAAATCGGTTTGAGAAGCAAAATATAAAACTTGATAAACTGTAGGGTCTTGACCATCTAATGCTTCACTATCTTTAGAAGATAGATCAAAAGTAACAGTGCCATCATTGTTGTCATCACAAAGAATAACATCAGTCAAAGTACCTATAGTAGGACTATTATTAACAATCAACGTTAGCGTGGCATTGATATAGCAATCTGTATTTAAATTATTTTCAATACGATAAACAATTTGTTCCCTGGTGTTTGTAGTAGAAAAAGCATCCGGAAGTGGATTTTGATCGGCATCAGCATCATTTTCATTAGCATGGTAAGTAACAGTAAAATCAGCAGGATTTTGAGCACCTAGAATTTCAAGAACATAATCAGAAAGATCGATAGTTACAGTATTATTAACAGTAGGATCTTTACACACAATAATATCTTGAGGATTTACCGAGAAAGGAGAGTAACTAACACCAATCATGAACGAAGTTTGTTCAATGCAGTTAGGATTAGAAGTATTCTCAATTTTAGCAAATATTTGTTGTTGTGGTTGCGTATTTTGATATACAGTAGGTAGTGGGGTAGCGTTGTTATCTAGGTCATTTTGCGAAGCAAAGAGCGTCACAGAAAAAACATTAGGATCTTGTCCATTCAAAATATCACTAATGGTAGTTGTAAAATCGAAAGATTCCACTCCATCATTGGTATTGTCATCACAAACTATAATATCGTTAGGTGTGGTAACTGTAGGCGCTTGAGAAACAATAAGATTAAAGCTAGTGGTGTCAAACTGAGTAGGATCACTAACAGCTTCTAATCGTGCAAAGATAGGAAGCGGCATAGAAGTATCAGTATATGGATAAGGAGATGTTAAAGGATTAACATTAGTATCAGCATCATCCTGAGATAAATGATAAGAGATATTAAAATCGGCAGGATTTTGTCCATCAAGAGCTTCATCATTCTTAGAATCCAGATCAAAAGTAGCAGTATTAGGAGTTAAACTACAGATGGAAAAATCAGAAACAGTTCCTATATTAGCCAAAGAAGGGATTTCTAATTCAAAAGAAGTTATACCATAACAAGTAGAATTTTGATTTCCTTGTATTCTAGCATAAATAGTTTGAGGGTTAGCTGTATTTGTGTATAAAGATGGTAGCGGATTAGCATTAATTATAGCATCATCTTCTGTTAAATGATAAGAAATATCAAAAAGGTTAGGATCTTGATTTCCGAGAATTTCGGCATCTTTTGTAGATAAATCAAATTCGTATGTACCATTATTAGCCATACTTGCATCAACAGTATAAGTAGTTATTGTATTCGCTATAGGAGAAGGATATATAGTAACATCTGTAGTATATGTATTAGATAGACCATTAATGGTTTCTGTTACAGTTACAGTATAAGTACCAGGGTCAGTATAAATTTTATCAGGACTAACTTCTGTTGAAGTAGTTCCATCTCCAAAGTCCCAGAAGATACTATCTGGATTACAGTTGTTTAAGTCAAAATAAGTAGGTAGCCCAGCACAAAAATTAGCAGCATGTATATCTCTAAAGAAAAAAGATCGAATAAAATTAGGAAATTGATAAAAAGACATCCTACCATTAAGGTCAACTGAATGATGGATATAGTTAACTAAACTAGCTTCATTATTAGGGAATGATATTTCTCCTATAGTCTCATTGGTATCGGTATAGTCATTAGAGATATAGATCTTACCATTGGGAGCTAATTGCATTCCAGCTCCGCTTCCTAAACGTCTAGATGTAATGGACTCAAGTTTAGTTCTAGAGTTGATGATTTGGTTAGCATCATGAATACAAACATCAAATTGGTAAAAAGAACCTTTTCTATCATTAACATATAAGTATCTATTATTAGGAGAAAACTCTACATTATCAGGATAAGATTCTATACTAAAATCATTAGGTGTAGGAATCATAAAATCTATAGGATTAGATAAAACTCCTAGTTCAGGATCAAATTCATATAAAAATATTCTGGGAATAGCACCATTAGTCAGACCTTCAGGTAATACAGGGTATGTTATTGCCAGTTTTGTTCCATCTGGAGAGAATTTCATTTCACCAAATGAATAGGAGAATACATCGAGAGGAGCACCTATTCGTTGAACCATTGGAGTGGTAATTAGTCCTGTTGGAGTTATTCTGAAAAAATAAAATAGATTTCCATCAGGAGAGTTTGGAGTAGGATCATAACTATGAGTAACAAGCCAGATATCAGAGCCATTTTTTTGAACAATAGCGGTTAATGGTCCAGATATATTTTCAATTAGATTGTTTTGCTTAGAAATAACTGCTCCTAAACCATTATTAAGAGACATATCTACTATGCTATATTCCATAAAACCACCAGTAGATGTGGTAAATACATAATAAATAGTAGTACTTTGAGGTTGAGGAACTATAATAGATCGTATTCCTATTCCAGTAAACAAGCTAAATAAATCAGTACCATCTTGCATGATTTGATGATTCCTATTCCAGACCGTATTTCCATCTGTATAAAAAAGTAAATTCCCATTTGGGTCAGAAATTGTAGCACTTCTAGAGCTATGTAACTGGCCATCTAATAGTGGAGAAGGGGAGTCTCCTGTATTAAAACTAAGACCGGCATTAATTCCAAAATACCAATTATTAGCTTCTCCTTGTCCAAAGGAAAAATAATGTGATAGTAATAATATGAGAAAAATTAGTGTACGTTTAAACATTATAAGTTTAATTTTATTATTTATTGGTCAAGCCGACAAAATATGATGCGTTTTTATATAAAGCAATAAAGCAGATCACACTTAGTAGTGAGACCTGCTTTAGTACGGATGTTATAATAAAAATCTAACTTATTTTAAATTGGGATTTCGATTTGAAGAATGATTGTGTTTAGTATATAGTATGAATATTTAAATAATGCTATTTTTTATCGTTTTAATGAAAAATGCCCTTTAATAGTTTGTCCGTTGATACGTTCCACTTTAAACCAATAATCTGTAGCAGGCATTTGTTTTCCATTATAAGTACCATCCCAACCAATATCAGCTTGCGTGAAATTAGTTAGTAATTTTCCGTAACGATCAAAGATATATATGATATTTTCTGGTTCTCTATCAGGGTTAAGGATTTGCCACACTTCATTAAATCCATCTCCATTAGGGGTAAAGAATTGTGGGTATCCTAAAGCATAAAATTCTTTAGATAAAATTACACATTGTCCTTTATCTCTAACAAAAGCAGTATAATCTCCAGGCTCTACGTTAGTAAATACATTGCTTTCTTGAAAAGAAAAACCATCTATAGAGTATTCAAAATCTCCACCACCTTCTGCTATTATTTTGATAGTATTTTGTGATCCTGGTCTAAAATCAACAACAATCACATCTATAGTTTGTGGCACAACTGATGCAGTTACCATAAACGTTTTGGTCGTTGTACAGTTTACCGAATTGTAATTTGCTGTTACTGTTACGCTGTATTCTCCTGGAGCAGTGATATCGATATGTTCTGTAGTTTCACCAGTAGACCATTCATAGCTATCATAGCCAGCATCAGCAATAACGGTTAAGGTTTCTCCAGGGCAAATAAATACTTCATCTGCAATAGTTAATACTGGAGATGCTCTTTTTAAGATATTAAAAGACGTGGTTTGATAACAAGCAGTATTACCTATATTCTCTATACGTGCAAAGACTGTAGTGGTACTTTCTGATGTTTCATGGTTTAACTCTAATTCATTTGTTCTAGTATCTGCATCTGTTTGTGAGTTATAGAAACTGATATCAAATTGTGACGCATCTTGTGTTCCTAAAATCTCTGGGAGACTAAAACTTAAATCATAATTAATAATATCTGCATTAGCATCGCATAATTCTAAATCGGTTACTGTTCCTGCTGTAGGAATTTCAAATACATTTAAAACAAAACTATCAGTAGCAAAACATGCGGTATTAGTATTACTTTCTATACGAATAAAAATTTCTTCTCCGTCTTGTTGACTCGTATAGTTTTCTGGCGTAGTGATAGCATTGGCATCATTAATAGCATCATCACTTGAAGTATGATAAGTTATAGTTACCGCTGTAGTTGATTGATTACCTAATATGTCATCATTATTTTCTGTTAAATCAAAAGCAGCTACTCCCATAGTTCCACAATTATCCAATGCTAAAGAAGTCGAAGCAATTATTGGAGTAGGAGAAACCGTTAAACTAAAAGAAGATTGATTAAAACAATCAACATCATTGATAGGGTGTATTCTTACAAAGATTTGTTCTTGAGCTTGTGTATTTTGATAATTAGAAGGTAGTGAATTAGTATTACTATCTAAATCAGTTTGAGAAGCAAAATATAAAACTTGGTAAACTGTAGGGTCTTGACCATCTAAGGCTTCACTATCTTTAGATGATAGATCAAAAGTAATAGTTCCATCATTATTATCATCACAAATAGTAATATCAGTCAAAGAACCTATAGATGGGCTATTGTTAACAATTAGCGTTAATGTAGCATTGATATAACAATCAGTGTTTAGGTTGTTTTCAATACGATAAACAATTTGTTCTCTGGTGTTTGTAGTAGAAAAAGCATCAGGAAGCGGGTTTTGATCAGTGTGAGCATCATTTTCATTAGCGTGATAAGTGACAGTAAAGTCAGCGGGATTTTGAGAACCTAGAATTTCAGGAACATAATCAGAAAGATCGATAGTTACAGTATTATTAACAGTAGGATCTTTACACACAATGACATCTTGAGGATGTACCGAGAAAGGAGAATAACTAACACCAATTATGAACGAAGTTTGTTCAACGCAGTTAGGATTAGAAGTATTCTCAATTTTAGCAAATATTTGTTGTTGTAGTTGTGTATTTTGATATACTGTAGGTAGTGGGTTCGTGTTGTTATCTAGATCATTTTGCGAAGCAAAGAGCGTTACAGAAAAAACATTAGGATCTTGCCCATTCAAAATATCTCTGATAGTCACTGTGAAATCAAAAGATTCCACCCCATCATTGGTATTATCATCACAAACTATAATATCATTAGGTGTGGTAATCGTAGGCGCTTGAGAAACAATAAGATTAAAACTAGTAGTATCAAACTGAGTAGGGTCACTAACAGCTTCTAATCGTACAAAGACAGGAAGCGGCATAGAAGTATCAGTATATGGATATGGAGATGTTAAAGGATTAACATTAGTATCAGCATCATCTTGCGATAAATGATAAGAAATATTAAAATCAGCAGGATTTTGTCCATCAAGAACTTCATCATTTTTAGAATCTAGATCAAAAGTAACAGTATTAGGAGCTAAACTACAGATGGAAAAATCAGAAACAGTTCCGATAGAAGAACTACTTGTTACTTCGACTTGAAAAGAACCAGTTTGAAAACAGGTAGTATCGTTACGATTATGAATACGACTAAAAATAGTTTGAGGATTAGACGTATTGGTAAAAGGAGATGAGATAGCATTGGTATTATTATCAGCATCATCTTGAGTTAAAAAATAGAATACTTCAAAATCAGATGAAGCTTGCCCATTTAGGATTTCAGTATCTCTAGAAGTTAAATCAAAATCAGCAACACCATCAAAAGGCACATCTTCGATTTGATAATTAGCTACAGTGTAATGGATAGGAGTTTGATAGATGATAACTTCAATTTCTTCGTTAGTAGAAGTTCCTCCTGTAGTTATGGTCGCTATTACATTATAGGTACCTGGGTTAGTATACGTATGAGCAGGATTCATTTCTGTAGACGTATTTCCATCTCCAAAATTCCATAATATGCTATCTATCGTTCCTGTAGGATTTACAGTGAATTGAGTAGGTTGTCCAGAGCAAAAACCATCAGCAATTAAGGTATTTAAAAAGAAAGATTGGATAAAGGTAGGTAATCCCAATTCAGATAAACCAGGATCTAATAAGATAGCATCACACCTATATGTAGGATTATTGACATTAGGATTTTCAATTATTCCTAAGTAATTATAACCTATTATAGATGTAGCGTCAAATTGAGCTACATAAATATTTCCATCAGGGCCTAATTGGAGACCTCCTAAAAAAACATTAGAGCAAGAAGCAGGTAAGTCAATTTCTAATCTAGAACTGTTAATTGTAGTAGCATTATTGGAGCTTATATCATATCTGAAAAATTTCGTAAGGGTACTTTGACTAACCGATAGATAAACATATTTTGAATTGCTAGAAAATTCAGCACCATAAGGAGAGAAGTTGTTAAAACCAGAGAGATTAATGGGATTACTTAATATACCGGTTGTAGCATCAAAATCAAATAATTCTGCTCTTCTAAATAAAGAAGAGATTATTTTTTTTCCATTAGGAGAAGCTTTTAAATAACCAGAGTCATCTCTACCTCCTTGAGATTCAAATGTATGTCCTACAGAAGAAATAATAGCTGTAGTGTTAATTCCAGTATTGGTCACTAAATAACTAGTATAATTATTATTTCTTTTTTCATGAGCAATAATCCAGATATCAGTATCATTAGCATGTTTAACTGCAGTGACTTTCTCTGAAGTTGAACTTTGTAATAATTGATTTTTAGTAGTAACAGCTCCTAAACCACCATTTAAGGACATGTCTATAAGATTATAGCGAATTCCATTATTTCCAGACCAATCATCTACAGTAATTAAATAATATAAATTATCATTTTCAGGATAAGGAATAATAATTCCGGATTGAGTACTAGAAGGATCTCCTAACAAGCCAGTACCATTTTGCATGATTTGATTATTACGATTCCAAACTGTAATTCCATCAGAGTAAAAGAGCAAATTACCGCTTTCATCTGAAATTGTACAGACTCCTTCTCTTGTAGAAACTTGAGAACCAGAAAGAACTTGAGGAGCACCATTATTAAAGGTAATTGCAGCGCCATCTCCAAAATACCAGTTATTAGCTTCGCCTTGAGAAAAAGCAAAAAACGAATAGCACAAAAATAATAATGAGAGTGTGTGTTTAAACATGGGGGTTAGTGTTTTACTTGTGTTAAATTAAGGGATTGCAAATATAATATTAATTCCTTGGTAAAAGACTAACAGGATTAGTAGTGAGTAAATGAGAGGTTTAGTATGTGATTTATCCCAATAAAAACGTCATTATATTCAAAATTAAATATAATGACGTTTTTATTGGGATATCTATTTTTATCGTTTTAGTGTAAAATGTCCTTTAATAGTTTGTCCGTTGATACGTTCTACTTTAAACCAATAATCTGTCGAAGGCATTTGTTTTCCATTATAAGTTCCATTCCAACCAATATCAGCTTGCGTGAAATTAGTCAGTAATTTTCCGTAACGATCAAAGATATAGATTTTATTTTCTGGCTCCCTATCTGGGTTAAGGATTTGCCACACTTCATTAAATCCATCTCCGTTAGGGGTAAAGAATAGCGGATAACCCAAGACATAGAATTCTTTTGATAATATTATACATTGTCCTTTGTCTCTAACAAAAGCAGTATAATCTCCGGGTTTTACATTGGTAAATACATTACTTTCTTGAAAAGAAAAACCATCTATAGAATACTCAAAATCTCCACTACCTTCTGCTATAATTTTGATAGTGTTTTGTGATGCAGGTTTAAAGTCAACTACAATTACATCTATAGATTGTGGTACAACAGATGCTGTTACCATAAAAGTTTTTGTCGTTGTACAATTCATCGTATTGTAATTCGAGGTTACTGTTACACTGTACTCTCCTGGAGTAGTTATATCGATACTTTCTGTAGTTTCGCCAGTAGACCATTCATAGTTATCATATCCAGCATCGGCAGTAACGGTTAAGGTTTCTCCAGGGCAAATAAACACCTCATCTGCGATAGTTAGTACTGGAGATGCTCTTTTTAAGATGTTAAACGAGGTGGTTTGATAACAAGAAGAATTTCCAATGTTTTCTATTCTGGCAAAGATAGTAGTAGAAGTCTGTGATGTTTCTTGATTTAAATCTAATTCATTTGTTCTTGCATCTGCATCTGTTTGTGAGTTGTAGAAACTAATATCAAATAGAGCAGCATCTTGTGTTTCTAAAATTTCAGGAAAACTAAAACTTAAATCATAGTTAATCACATCTGCATTAGTATCGCATAATTCTAAATCTGTTACTGTTCCTGCTGTGGGAATTTCAAACACATTTAAAACAAAACTATCAGTAGCAAAACATGCGGTATTAGTATTACTTTCTATACGAATAAAAATTTCTTCTCCGTCTTGTTGACTCGTATAGTTTTCTGGCGTAGTGATAGCATTGGCATCATTAATAGCATCATCACTTGAAGTATGATAGGTTATAGTTACTGCTATAGTTGATTGATTACCTAATATGTCATCATCATTTTCAGTTAAATTAAAAGTAGCTACTCCCATTGTCCCACAGTTATCCAATGCCAAAGAAGTCGAAGCTATTATTGGAGTAGGAGAAACTGTTAAATTAAAAGAAGATTGATTAAAACAATTAACATCATTGATAGGGTGTATTCTTACAAATATTTGCTCTTGAGCTTGTGTGTTTTGGTAATCAGAAGGTAGTGCGTTAGCATTATTATCTAAATCGGTTTGAGAAGCAAAATATAAAACTTGATAAACTGTAGGATCTTGACCACCTAATGCTTCACTATCTTTAGAAGATAGATCAAAAGTAACAGTACCATCATTATTATCATCACAAACAGTAACATCAGTCAAAGTACCTATAGATGGACTATTGTTAACAATTAGCGTTAATGTAGCATTGATATAGCAATCTGTATTTAAATTATTTTCAATACGGTAAACAATTTGTTCTCTGGTGTTTGTGGTGGAAAAAGCATCCGGAAGTGGATTTTGATCGGCATCAGCATCATTTTCATTAGCGTGATAAGTGACAGTGAAATCAGCAGGGTTTTGAGCACCTAGAATTTCAAGAACATAATCAGAAAGATCGATAGTTACAGTATTATTAACAGTTGGATCTTTACAGACAATAACATCTTGAGGATTTACCGAGAAAGGAGAGTAACTAACACCAATCATGAACGAAGTTTGTTCAACGCAGTTAGGATTAGAAGTATTCTCAATTTTAGCAAATATTTGTTGTTGTGGTTGCGTATTTTGATATACAGTAGGTAGTGGGGTAGCGTTGTTATCTAGGTCATTTTGCGAAGCAAAGAGCGTCACAGAAAAAACATTAGGATCTTGTCCATTCAAAATATCACTAATGGTAGTTGTAAAATCGAAAGATTCCACTCCATCATTGGTATTGTCATCACAAACTATAATATCGTTAGGTGTGGTAACTGTAGGCGCTTGAGAAACAATAAGATTAAAGCTAGTGGTGTCAAACTGAGTAGGATCACTAACAGCTTCTAATCGTGCAAAGATAGGAAGCGGCATAGAAGTATCAGTATATGGATAAGGAGATGTTAAAGGATTAACATTAGTATCAGCATCATCCTGAGATAAATGATAAGAGATATTAAAATCGGCAGGATTTTGTCCATCAAGAGCTTCATCATTCTTAGAATCCAGATCAAAAGTAGCAGTATTAGGAGTTAAGTTACAGATGGAAAAATCAGAAACAGTTCCTATAGAAGAGCTACTTATTACTTCTATTTGAAAAGAACCAGTTTGAAAACAGGTAGTATCGTTAAGATTATGAATACGACTAAAAATAGTTTGAGGATTAGACGTATTAGTAAAAGGAGATGAGATAGGATTGGTATTATTATCAGCATCATCTTGAGTTAAAAAATAGAATACCTCAAAATCAGATGAAGCTTGTCCGTTTAGGATTTCAGTATCTCTAGAAGTTAAATCAAAATCAGCAATACCATCAAAAGGAATCTCTTCGATTTCATAAGTAGCTACAGTATTATGGATAGGAGTTTGATTAATGGTAACCTCAATTTCTTCGTCTATAGGTGATCCTCCTAATGTTACTGTTGCTATCACATTATAGGTGCCTGGATTAGTATACGTATGAGATGGATTCATTTCTGTGGACGTATTTCCATCTCCAAAATCCCATAATATACTATCTATCGTTCCTGTAGGATTTATAGTAAATTGTGTTGGTTCTCCAGAACAAAAACCTTCAGCTTCTAAAGCACTACTAAAAAAAGATTGTACAAAAGTGGGTAGTCCTGCACGAGAGATTCCACCATTTAAAAAAACTCCTTGGCAATCAAATGTTGGTGTTGAAGTGTTAGGGTTTGTAATTATTCCTAAGTATTCATACATAAATAAATTTTCTAGCCCTTGAGCTACATAAATATTACCATCAGGTGCTAATTGTAATGCTGCAAAACTTAAATCATCTTCACAAGAAGATATACTAGTTAATTCAATTCTTGATGCTTCTATTGTAGTCGCATTTCCTGAAGAAATATCATACCTATATAGGTAACCGCTACCTCCGGACCTTATTTCTGAGATATATAGATATCTTGAATTAGGAGAGAATTCAATTCCGTATGGATAATATCCACTTCCATTAACTTCAGGTATAGTAATTAAGTTACTTAGTTCTCCTGTAGTAGCATTAAAATCATAAATTTCTACAGCATCATCTATAGTATTTCCAATTTTAGTACCATTTGGAGATACTTTTAAATAACCTACAGCATTATTGTTATCTGTACTTCCGGCACTATTATTAGTTCCTATACCTGTTGTACTTCCTATTGAAGAAATAACAGGTGTTGTGTCAACTCCACTATCGTTTACCAAATATGCTGTAAAATTATTATTTCCTCTTTCGTGAGCTAACACCCAGAAATCTTTAGTGTTAGTATGTTGTACTGCTGTGACTTTTTCTGTTGATTGTTGATGTAATAAGGTGTTTTTTATAGCAACATTACCTAAACCTCCATTAGCAGTCATGTCTATAGTACTATATCTTAATCCATTAGTTCCACTCCAAGCATCTACTGTAAAAAGGTAATAGATTTCATAACGAATATGTTCATTAAACCTTGGATGAGGGATTACGATACTTGATTGTGTACTAGAAGAATCTCCAAATAAACCTGTTCCATTAGACATTATATTATGATTACGATCCCATACAGTAGATCCATCAGAATATAAATGTAAGTTTCCATCTTTGTCAGAAATAGTACAAACTCCTTCTAAAGTATCAACTTCCCCATCTGTAAGAACTTGTACAGTTCCTCCATTGAAATTAAGCCCTGCATTACTTCCAAAATACCAAATATTGGCTTCGCCCTGTCCAAAGCTAAAGTAGTGTGATAGTAGTAAGAGAAAAATTAGTGTGCGTTTAAGCATTATAAGTTTAATTTTATTATTGGTCAAGCCGACAAAATATGATGCGTTTTTCTTTAAAGCAATAAAGCAGATCACACTTGAGGATGTAATCTGCTTTATTATGGCTATTATAATAAAGAATTAATCTTTTTTAATTATTGAGTTAATGTTTAAGTGGTTGGTTTTTATGGGGATATGTTCAGTGTGTTATGAGTGTGTTTAAATGATATTATTTTTTATCGCTTTAGCGAAAAATGACCTGTTGCAGTTTTTCCATTCTTATGTTTCATTTTAAACCAATAATCTGTGGCAGGCATTTGTCTACCATTATAGGTTCCATCCCAACCCGTATCTTTTGAAGTAAAATGAGTTAATAATCTTCCATAACGATCAAAGATATATACGGTATTTTCAGAATCATTATTTGAATTAAGAATTTGCCAATATTCGTTAAACCCATCTCCGTTAGGCGTAAAAAATGAAGAATATCCTGAAATAGAAATTTCTTGAGACAAAGTGAGACATTGCCCTTGATTTCTAACAAAAATAGTATAATTCCCAGGAGGAATATTAGTAAAAATATTACTTTCTTGAAACGTAATTCCGTCAAGAGAATATTCGTAGGCTTCATCTTCTTGAATAACAACTTCAATGGAATTTCTTGAGTCGGCCATAAAGTCAGTTGTAATTATGTCTATAATTTGTGGAGTTGTCGAATGTTGAACAACAAAAGTTTTAGTGGTAGCACAGGATATAGTGTTATGCATTTCGGTTACAGTAATACTAAATTCTCCAGGAGTAGTGATGTCAATACTTTCTGTGGTTTCTCCTGTAGACCATTCGTAACTATCATATCCATTATCGGCTGTAACGGTTAGTGTTTCTCCTGCACAAATAAAAAAAGTATCTGCTAAGGTTAATATTGGAGGTGTTTTTGTTAAGATGTTAAACGAAGTAGTTTGATAACAAGAAGAATTTCCAATGTTTTCTATTCTGGCAAAGATAGTAGTAGAAGCCTGTGATGCTTCTTGATCCAAATCTAATTCATTTGATCTATTATCAGCATCAGCTTGTGAATTATAGAAACTTACATCAAATAGAGCAGCATCTTGTGTTCCTATGATTTCAGAGAGACTAAATCCTAAGTCATAATTAACTGTTCCAGTACCACATAATTCTAAATCAGTTACTGTTCCTGCTGTAGGTGCTTCAAATACATTTAAAATAAAAC
The DNA here is from genome assembly GCA_947387485.1 of Aquimarina rhabdastrellae. GTDB lineage: Bacteria > Bacteroidota > Bacteroidia > Flavobacteriales > Flavobacteriaceae > Aquimarina. Next base: position 168,294 of record CANDNT010000008.1, on the reverse strand, counting down.
TATCTGTGGTAAAACATGTCGTATTAGTATTACTTTCTATACGAATAAAAATCTCTTCTCCATCTTGCTGACTAATATAATTCTCTGAAGTAGTGATAGCATTGATATTATTCATGGCATCATTACTAGAATTATGGTAGGTAATGGTTACGTCTGTAGTTGACTGATTACCTAATATGTCATCATCATTTTCTGTTAAATTAAAAGTAGCTATTCCCGCAGTTCCACAATTATCTAATGCTAGAGGAGTCGAAGCAATTATTGGAGTAGGGGAAACCGTTAAATTAAAAGAAGATTGATTAAAGCAATTAATTTCATTAATAGGATGTATTCTAACAAAGATTTGCTCTTGAGCTTGGGTATTTTGATAGTTTAGAGAGAGTGAGTTAGTATTATTTTCTAAATCATTTTGAGTTGCATAATATAAAACTTCAAAAAGAGAAGGATCTCGACCAGCCAATACTTCAGTGTTTTTTGAAGATAGATCAAAAGAAATGATACCATCATTATTATTATTATTATCACAAAGTGTAATATCTGTAAGAGTACCTATAGTTGGGCTATTATTAACAATTAGCGTTAATGTCGCATTGATATAGCATTCAGTATTTAAATTGTTTTCAATACGGTAAATAATTTGTTCCCTGTTGTTTGTTGTAGAAAAAGTATCAGGAAGCGGATTTTGATCAGCATGAGCATCATTTTCATTAGTGTGATAGGTGACAGTAAAATCAGCAGGATTTTGAGCACCTAGAATTTCAAGAACATAATCAGAAAGATCAACAGTTACCGTGTTGTTAACCACTGGATTTTTGCAAACAATAACATTTTGAGGATGTACAGAAAAAGGAGAATAACTAACGCCAATCATAAAAGAAGTTTGTGCTGTACAATTAGGATTGGAGGTATTCTCAATTTTAGCAAATATTTGTTGTTGCGGTTGTGTATTTTGATAAATAGTAGGTAAAGGGTTAGTATTGTTATCTAAATCATTTTGCGAAGCAAAGAGCGAAACCGAAAAAACATTAGGATCTTGTCCATTTAAAATAGTTCTGATAGCAGTTGTAAAATCAAAAGATTCTATCCCATCATTGGTATTGTCATCACAAACTATAATATCAATAGGTGTGGTAATAGTAGGAGATAAGAACGTAATCAAATCAAAACTAGTAGTATCAAAAACAGTGGGTGTACCAATCATTTCTAATCTTGTATAAATAGTTTGCGGATTAGAAGTATTTGTAAAAGGAGAAGAAAGAGGATTAGTGCCATTAATAGCATCATTATGGGTAGCATAATAAGTAACTAGATGATCGGCAGAATTATGTCCATTCAGTGCTTCTATATCTTTTGTTCTTAAATCAAAAACATCTAAACCATTACTGTTTGAACTACATTGAATAAAATCTGAAATCACACCTATTCTAGAACCTTCAACAACTTCGAGTTGAAAACTTTTTACATCATAGCATAGAGGTACTAAATTATTATGAATACGACTATAGATAGTTTGAGGATTAGAAATATTAGTATAAGGAGAAGATATAGGATTGATATTATTTTCAGCATCATTTTGGGTTAAATGATAACTAATATCAAAAAGAGTATTAGATTGATTTCCTAATATTTCAGTGTTCTTTAACGAAAGGTCAAAGTTGGTAATGCCATCAAAAGGGATTTCGGGAATAACAAAGTCTGTAGCGATATTATTAGATGGCGATTGATGAATAGTAACATCCATAGTATGCTCAACTATAGCACTTCCAGCTGTAATAGTGATCTGTACAGGATAGGTACCTGCATTTGAAAAAGTATGCATGGGATTTTCTTCGGTAGAAGTAGAACCATCAGCAAAATCCCATACTATAGAATCTACAGGACCAGCAGGTAGTAACGTGAAATTTGTAGGATGGTCAGAACAAAAACCTTCAACAGTAAACGTATCTCTAAAAAAATCGGAATAAAAATTAGGCAGCCCTTCTATAGAACCACCAGTGGCAAAAGAAATTACATTACAATTATAACTAGGAGTTGTAGTATTGGAGTTTTCTATAACACCTAATTGATCATGACTATTTCGACTTCTTAATGATTGTGCAACATAGATATTTCTATCAGGAGCTAATTGTAATGCTGCTTTAACAAGAGTAGCACAAGAAGAAGCATCTATTTCTGATCTAGAATTAATAATGACTAATTCATTATTAGAACTAATATCAAATTGATATAGTACAGAAGTACCAACTGTACTATTGATTTCTGTTGCATATAGATAATTAGAATTACTAGAAAAAGCGATACCATAAGCTATCGAATTGTTATCTATATTAGAGATTTCTATAGGAGAACTTAATATTCCGGTTTCATTATCAAAATCCAAAAGTTCTACTTTATCAGATAAAGCAACGGCTATTTTCTCTCCATTAGGAGAGGCTTTCATATATCCCATGCTATCAGTAGTTCCTACTCCAGAGAAAAAACTTCCTACATTAGAAAATATAGGAGAAGTATTTAATCCACTAGGAGTAATCAAATAGCTTCGATATCGATTAGATCCTCTCTCATGAGTAATAATCCAGATGTCCCTACCATTGGCATGTTGAATAGCAGCGATTTTTTCTGAAGGAAAAGAATCAAGTAGTCTATTTTTTGTAGAGGTAATTCCTCCTAAACCATTATCTAATCTCATATCTATAAGGTTATAACTTAAGGGAGCATTGAGAAATCTAGAACTAATAGTAAATAAATAATACAAATTTTCATTTTCTGGATAAGGAACTATAAGAGCAGATTGTGTCGTAAAAGATTGTCCGTTTAAGTTATTTCCATTTTGCATTACTTGGTGATTTTGATTCCAAGCAACTTCACCATTGGAATAAAAGAGTAAGTTACCATCACTATCAGATATAGATGAAGATCCTTCAAGAGAATATAATTGACTATTAGGTAAAGTAGTAGAAAAACTATTACCATTAAAAGCAATTCCAGCATGATCTCCAAAATACCAATTATTGGCTTCTCCTTGAGCATAAGATTTATAAGAATAAAGTAATAATAGAATAAAAGCGATTGTGTGTTTAACCATGGGGGGTATTTGTGTTAAAAAAAAGCAAATATAATGTTAATATAATATTAAGAGTTTGTTCGGAGATAATGTTAAAACCTAACTAATCTTTAAAAAAGTGTTGCAGAATATTTTATTAGCATATTTTTAGAATCGCTAGGGGATTAGTATCTTACCAAAGAATGAGTTAATATCAATGATATGAAAACAATCCAACATGAAGATTTTAAGGTAGATAGTGCTATTAAATTAGAAGTATTACCTACTCATATTGATTTAGAAGCTGATAAAGAAACTATCGAAGATGAATTAAAAGAAGTCAGAAAGAAACTGGGTAAATTTCAAGATAAACTTTATGCACATGGTAAATATGGAGTGTTGATCTGTTTACAAGGAATTGATACAGCAGGAAAAGATAGTTTAATTAGAGAAGTCTTTAAAGATTTTAATACAAGAGGGATTGTAGTTCACAGTTTTAAAGTTCCTACATCATTAGAATTAGGACATGACTATTTATGGAGGCACTATATAGCATTGCCACAACGAGGTAAATTTTCAGTATTTAATAGAACACATTACGAGAATGTATTAGTAACAAGAGTACATCCAGAATATATTTTGGGAGAAAACCTGCCTAATGTTAATAATGTGGCAGATATAGATGATGCATTTTGGGAACAACGATTTGAACAGATTCGTAATTTTGAAAAGCATATAGCTCAAAATGGAACATTGATTTATAAGTTTTACTTACATTTATCAAAAGACGAACAAAAAAATAGACTGTTAAGACGATTAGAGAAAGAAGAAAAGAATTGGAAATTTTCTCCAGGAGATTTAAAAGAACGAAAGTTTTGGGATAAATATCAAGAATATTATGAAGATGCAATAAATGAAACATCAACCCCAGAAGCACCTTGGTATGTGATTCCAGCAGATGATAAACCAACAGCAAGGTATATCGTAGCAAAAACTATTTATGATACTTTAAAAGAATACAAAGACATTAAAGAACCAGAATTAGCACCAGAGATAAAAGCAAATATTGAACTATATAAAAAAGCCTTAGAAAACGAATGAAAAAGATTTTAACAGCATTATGTATACTCTTAACTATAGGAGGAAATGCTCAGCAAGAAGAAGATAAAGCAATTCTTGAAAAAATATATAAAAATGCACTAGTTAACGGAAAATCATACGAATGGTTAGATTATTTATCTAATCAAATTGGAGGGCGATTATCAGGATCACTTAATGCACAAAAAGCTGTAGAATGGGGAGAGAAAGAATTAAAAGCATTAGGCTTAGATCGTGTATGGTTACAACCTGTAATGGTGCCTAAATGGACTCGAGGAGTTACCGAAATCGCTTATATAGAAACAGAGCCAGGTAAGACAACTAGTTTTCCTATCTGTGCTTTGGGAGGATCTGTACCTACACCTATAGGTGGCTTAAAAGCTGAAATTATTGAGGTGAAAGGTTTAGAAGAATTGGCAACTTTAGGAAAAGAGAAGATAGCAGGGAAAGTAGTTTTTTATAATCGACCTATGCAAGCAGATCTTATTCAAACTTTTGAAGCATATGGAGGTTGCGTAGATCAACGTTATGCTGGAGCTGCCGAAGCTGGTAAATATGGAGCAGTAGGAGTAATAGTGAGATCAATGAATCTTAGATTAGATGACTACCCACATACGGGTTCTATGAGTTATGGTGATTTAAAAGATACTCAAAAAATTCCCGCAGCAGCAATTAGTACTAATGGAGCAGAGTTATTAAGTACGTTATTAGCATTGAACAAAAAGGCTAAGTTTCACTTAAATATGAATTGTAGAACATGGAAAGATGTACAATCCTATAATGTAATAGGTGAAATTAAAGGGAGCGAATATCCTAACGAATATATGGTTGTAGGTGGACATCTTGACTCATGGGATTTAGGTGATGGTTCACATGATGATGGAGCAGGAATAGTACAATCTATGGAAGTATTAAGATTGTTTAAAGAAATAGGATATAAGCCTAAACGCAGTATACGCGTAGTAATGTTTATGAACGAAGAAAATGGTTTAAGAGGTGGTAAAAAATATGCAAAAGTAGCTAAGCAAAAAGGAGAAAATCACGTTTTTGCTTTAGAAAGTGATGCAGGAGGATTTACGCCTAGAGGATTTTCTTTTGATTGTAATGATGCTACCTTTACGCAAGTAGAAAGCTGGAAACCTTTATTCGAACCGTATTTAATTCATTATTTTGCTAAAGGTGGAAGTGGAGCAGATATAGGACCGTTAAAAAAAGAAGGAATAACTTTAGCAGGATTACGACCTGACTCACAACGCTATTTTGATTATCACCATGCAAAGAATGATACTTTTGATGCAGTTAATAAAAGAGAGTTAGAGCTAGGAGCAGCTACTATGACAAGTTTGATGTATTTATTTGATAAATACGGAACAAAATAAGATGGAAACCCGATTGTTACAAATACATCCTGTATTACCTGTTGAGGATATTTATAAAACAATAACATTTTATGAAGAGAAATTAGGCTTTAAAAAAGTCTTTGAATCAACACAATACGAAGCAGGAGAAATGAATTATGCTGTAGTAGCACTACAAGAAATACAAGTTCATTTTCAGGTTTTTGAGACAATTAAAGATATAAAAATGCCTCAATTTAGAGTTCAGGTGATTCAAATTGAAGCTATTTATGAACTATATAAAACAAAAGGTGTTTTGCAATGGAATGCGGCACTTATTCAAACTCCTTGGGGAACTAAGGAGTTTGCTTTTTATGATTGTAACCAAGTAGGATGGACTTTCTTCGAAAACAATAAATAAAGCAATAATGGGAATAAAATTAGAAGAAGCATTAAAAACTACTTTTCAAGGAGAGAAATATAAAGGATTACTCAATGTAATGTATACGGCCAATTGGGTTAAAACATTACACGATGATACTTTTCAACAGTATCATATCACGGTATCTCAATTTAATATTCTTAGAATTCTTAATGGAGCATCTAAGAATGGAGAACAATTGACGATGAATCAAGTAAAAATGCGAATGATTGATAAGACACCTAATACAACAAGATTAGTTAAATCTTTATTAAGCAAAGCATATGTTAAACGTAAACAGAGTGAAGATGATCGTAGAGTTGTTTATGTAGACATAACTCCTCTAGGAGTAAAACTTGTAGAAGAAATGACAGTTAAGCTAGAAAATACAATAGCTACTGTTACAACACTTAATCAAGAGGAATATAAACAACTTAACAAACTATTAGATAAACTAAGACCTAATGAATAATACCCGATTTAAATAGGCAATATAGTTTGATCTTTGATTATATAACCATGTTGTAATAAACGTTCTTCCCATTTAAGTTTAGTACCAATATAAGATGCACGATCAAACAGATTGCGATCTTCACAAAAGGTTGTAGTTTTTGCAAAAACAGGAACTCTAGGATCATCTGGGGCTAACATTAACTCTTTTCTATGTAATACAGGCGGATTTTTTCTTGATTGATAATCAATATATTTAAAAGAAGAGTTTTTAAGATTTACAATAGTAGCTTCTAATAAACAAGGGAATAAAACACTATCAAAATTTTCATAATTTAATAACGAGACAGTAGTTAAATCTTTAGCTATTTTAACAAGATTCCAATCATCAAGAGTAGTAATGTCTATTGCTTTTTTTAAAGTTTTCTTTTGATCATCATTGAGATAAGAAATAGCCGATCGATGGATATAATGCATATTTCCTAATTTTCGCCCAACAATTTTACGAGAGTACTTTTTCATGTCAAAAAATAAATTACTTAAAAGATGAGGCAAAATAAAGAATAAATATTTATTTTACGTGTAAAATAAATTAAAATGAGCTATACTTTTAATCCAGAAAAAATAGCAGCTTACTTAAAAGGAATCAAAGCTAATATTACCAAAGTATATAAATGGACAGCAAACATCGAAGGGCTAGTACGTTTAAAAGTAATTACAATTGAAGAATTCTATGAATTAAATCAGCAAACATTATACGATAAAGAAGTAGCTATAAAATTTAAGATAGAAGAAAAATTGAATGAGTATTTCAAAACAGATCTTAAACAATTTGAAGCTTTATCTATGTGGATTATACAAGAGTGGGGCGGAATTAAAGGAGCAAAACCACATACAACCATGCCCAGAATTTATGAGTTTATCAAATCAGAAAAACCTAAATATGAGGCTTTACCTAGTGTATCAAAAGTAGGGATGTTTATGTTTTTGCAAAAGAACATAATATACGATACTAGAGTTATATATGCCCTTAATTGGATCTTATTATCTCAAGAAGCAGGAAGTCATTTTTTTCCGCTTCCAGGAGGGCGTAATAGTAGAATGAATGCTTTTGATATGGAAGTACTCATACGTATAGCGCACTCAAATCAGTATAAACCAGAGAAACGATCAGATCTTAATAAACGAAATTATATAGCAACAATAGATCAAGCTTTTTTTGTAAAAGAAGAAGATGCTTATGCAGAAGCTATTCAATTGATAAAAGCAGTAAATGAATTATTATGGGAAGGAGAGAAAGCTAAATACCCTTTTTACACAGAAATGCTATTGTTTTCGAGTGCAGATATAGAAATCTTTCATGATATAACAAATACACTACAATTGTCTTTTAAAAGTAGAAAAGAGTAACGGTATAAAAAATCCCTAGTAAACTAATTAGCTAGGGATTTTTTTATATGCTGTTATAATTTATAACGCCATCCAAAAGGATCTTCGTTTTTATTATATTGAATTTCCATTAAGGCATTTTTAAGACGAGTAGCATAAGAATCTTCTTGTTTATCGATAGTATAATGCTCCCCTTGATGGCCTAATCCACCAATAGGGCTTACCACAGCAGCTGTACCAGCTCCAAAAGCTTCTTTTAAACTACCATCTTTGGCAGCAGCTATAATCTCGGCTACTTTGATAGGTCTAACCTCTACAGCAATACCTAAATGCTCTGCCAATTGAATTAAGCTTTTTCTAGTAATACCATCAAGGATACGATCACTTACAGGAGCAGTCAATAAAGTATCATTAACTCTAAAGAAAACATTCATAGTACCAGCTTCTTCCATATATTCGTGAGTACTAGCATCTGTCCATATGATTTGTTGGTATCCATCTTTTTTAGCAAGATTAGTAGGATAGAATTGACCAGCATAATTTCCAGCAGCCTTAGCATATCCCGTACCACCATTTGCCGAACGACTAAACTTTTCTGCAACTAATACATTAACATCTCCACTGTAATAAGCAGCAGCAGGTGAACAAATCACCATAAAACGATATGAGTTAGCTTCAGACGCTTGAACACCAGTTTCTGTAGCAATTACAAAAGGGCGGATATATAGAGAATTTCCAAATCCTGGCTGAATCCATTCTTTTTCAAGCTCTAATAAAGCATGAAGCCCATCCATAAAAAATCCTTCAGGTAAAGCAGGCATAGCCAAACGCTCTGAAGATTTATTTAAACGATGAAAGTTTTCGTCAGGTCTAAACAAGAAAATTTCACCTTGATCATCTTTATACGCTTTCATTCCTTCAAAGACGGCTTGCCCATAGTGAAAAACCCGAGTAGAAGGATCTAATGTAAGAGGTCCATAAGGAACAACCTCTGGGTTTTTCCATTTTCCATCTTCATAATCACAAATAAGCATGTGATCAGTAAATAATTTACCGAAGTTTATATTTTCAAAATCAACCTGTCCAATCTTTGAGTTCTCCGCCTTTGTGATTTTGATAGCAGTCTGAAGTGTTTTCTTCATCCGTATATGTTATTTAATAGGTGAAACATAACAATTCAAAATAATTGCTAATCTATAAGAAGTATCATTAGTAGCTTTTTTTGAATTGCAGTGCAAAAATACCGAATTAGATTAAAATAAAAATCTTAAAAATGCTTAATTTTGAGAAAATTAAAGGACTATTGTTTTTTTAGCTTATACCTCTATATAATAAGCCTTTTATTAGACTAAGAAAAGTAATAAAAGTCTGTTAAAATGTTATGAGGTTTATCGTGTAGATCCCCAGAAAATACCAAACTAATAATAAACAACAAATCATGAAGAAAACTTTATTATGCGTCATAGCAATAGCGACGTTATTGAGTTGTAATACTAAAAAGGAAACCCCAAAAGAAGTTAAAGAAGAGGTAAAAGAAGAAGTAGTAATAAAAAAGGAAACAAAAGAAATAAAAAATGCTTTTGGAGAACCGATAACAGCGACATCTTTTTTGGATAAAAATGCCATTGCAGAAAAATACAATACACTTAAAGCTGGAGATACATTATCTATTGCATTTGAAAGTACTGTAAATAGTGTTTGTCAAGCAAAAGGATGTTGGATGAAACTTGCATTAGAAGACGATAAGCACGTAATGGTTAAGTTTAAAGATTACGGCTTTTTTGTGCCTAAAGATATAGCAGATAAGAATGTAGTTGTACAAGGAAAAGCTTATGTTTCTGAAATGTCTGTAGATGAACAAAAACACTTTGCAAAAGATGCAGGAAAAAGTGAAGAAGAAATTGCAGCTATTACAGCACCTAAGCGTACATATTCATTTATGGCAGAAGGAGTATTAGTCAAGTAACATTGACAAAGAGATAAGATATAAAAGCATAACTATTCTAGAATGGTTATGCTTTTTTTAAATTAGCACTATGAAGAGAGAAATAATAACAACAGGAGATGGATCAACAACAATTCACTTACCAGAATGGGAGGAACAATACCATTCAAAACACGGTGCAATTAATGAAGCAAAGCATGTCTTTATTGAAACAGGGCTCTATCCGTTATTAGAAAAACATTCTTTAGAAAAAGTAAAGATTTTAGAGATAGGTTTTGGTACAGGTTTAAATGCATTAATCACAGCATTAGAAAATCAGAAATTGCAAAAAGAGATGCAATATGTAGGTATAGAAGCTTATCCTGTAACGGTAGCAGAAGCTTTAAAAATGAATTATGCAGATGAACTAAAGCAAGAAGAGGCAGAAGAAGTATTTAAAGAATTACATCAAATACCATGGGAAGAAGCTAAACCAATAACACCTACATTTACATTAACCAAGCGAAAACAACTATTTGAAGAAATACAAGATCAAAATGAATACGATTTGATTTATTTTGATGCTTTTGGAGCAAGAGTACAACCAGAGCTTTGGACAGTTGCTATTTTTGAAATTATGTACAAGGCATTAAAACAAGAAGGAATATTAGTGACTTACTCCGCTAAGGGAAGTGTGAGAAGAGCAATGCAAGAAGTTGGTTTTGAGGTGGAACGATTACCAGGGCCTCCGGGGAAAAGAGAAATGTTAAGAGCAACAAAAAAATAAGAGCCTAGAATATTAAAAAAGTATAAAGGAGTGTTAAACCTATAATAAAGAGGTTGTGAATTTGTATTATAGATAATTACCTTTGTAGCATAAAACAATAAAGAACTAGGTGAAAGTTTTAATCACAGGAGGAACAGGATTAATAGGAAGAGAGATTGTATCCTTATGTCATAAAGAGGATATAGTTGTTAATTACTTAACAACAAGCAAAGAGAAGATTAAAAATGAATCTAACTATAAAGGATTTTATTGGAATCCTCAAAAAGGAGAGATTGATAAAGAAGCTTTAAAAGATGTTGAGGTAATAATTAATTTAGCAGGAGCAACTATCGCTAAGCGATGGACAAGAAGCTATAGACAAGAAATACTAGAAAGTAGAGTACAAGCTTTAGCAACACTTTATAAAGGACTTAAAGAAACAAAACACCAAGTAAGACAGCTGATTTCTGCAAGTGCTGTAGGTATTTATAAAGATTCTTTTCAGAATTATTGCGAAGAAAAAGATACGATTTATGGAGATGATTTTTTAAGCGAAGTTGTTCAACAATGGGAACAAAGTGCATTTGAGTTTAAAACTATAGGAATAGAAGTAGCCATACTACGTATTGGTTTAGTATTATCTCCTAACGGAGGAGTATTACCTACCATTGTAAAACCAATAAAATATGGATTAGGGGCTATTTTTGGAACAGGAAAACAATGGCAAAGTTGGATACATATTAAAGATTTAGCAAAAATGTTTATGTATGTATTACACGAAGAACTTGAAGGCGTATATAATGCAGTAGCACCCAATCCAGTATCAAATAAAAAAATGACACAACTTATAGCAGAATACTATAAAAAACAGTTGTGGCTACCTAATATTCCTAAAAATACAATGCGATTACTTTTAGGAAAAATGCATATACTGCTATTCTCAAGTCAGCGTGTATGTAGTGAAAAAATACAAGAAAGAGGGTTTAATTATACATTTGAAAACCTAAAACCAGCATTAATAGACTTATTAAAAGAAGAGCAATAGAATAAATAATCATATATAAAAAGCTTCCGATTTTTATCAGAAGCTTTTATGGGAAAAAATGAACCATAGTATAACTATGGAAAGCGAATCAATATATGATAAAACATCAATAGAATTGGTTAGTTTATTTAATAAACCAAATTCAATGAATGTTCTTGATCAATAGCTTTAGGAAAAAGAATATTATTCTCTAGATGAATATGCTTATGCAAATCCTTTTCAAACTCACTTAGCATTGCATAAGTAACACGATAGGTGGTACAAGCATCTACTGGAGGTGTAAATTGATTTGATAAAGCTGCAATTTTTCTAAAACGTTCCCCTTCATTATCATGTTCATGTTGCATCATTCTAATAGGATTTTCTACTGTACCAAAATGAGGTAACGGAATCTCTGTTTGTTCTGTTATAGCTTGATGCATAGCCCTAACAAAAGGAAATAAAATCATTTCCTCTTTTTGCATATGTTGCATTAGTTCATTTGCAGCCTGAATAAACAAATTATTAATTTGAAATAACTCAGGATGACGCTCTCCATGTACCTTACATAATTTATTGAGATACTGTAATAATACAGGGATTGTTTCTTCTACATAAGAGTGATGCTCGTTAAGAATATGATCTATTAAAACTACAGGAGACCAATCTTTATAAGGTTCTTCTTGTTCATCATAAGAAGTGGAATTTACAACACTTTTTAGACGAAAAATTAATTCTTCTATAGGGACGTTTTGAGTAGTACAAGCATCAAATAATGTACGTTGACCTTTGCAACAAAAATCAATATTATAAGAAGAGAATATAGCAGCTGTTTTATAATTTAAAGCTACAATATCTCCAATTTTATGAGTTGGAAGTATGTCCATAAATATACGATTATGAAGCTTGAACCTCTAACGCCAAAGTCCAAGCTTGGGTTAGAAAATCTACTTTTGTTTTTTATAACGTAAAGCCCCGATTTCGATTTGTATAGCTGTTTTTGATAGAATGGTAAAGATAAAAGCGCCCAAAGCCCAAATACCTAGAGTAACTCCGATTTCAATACCAGAAGGAGTATATTCTGAAATTTTACCATAAGAACCAGGAATAAAACCAGGTACGATTAATCCAAAACCTTTTTCGATCCAGATGGCAAGAAATAGAATAGTACAGGCAAAGAACAGTACTCTAAAATTATTTCTAAGCTTATGAAATGTAAGTAATAATGTAGCGATAACATTCATAGAAATGGCAGTCCAAATCCATGGAAGTAATGCCTTCTTCTCACCTAAACCAAAGAATAAATAATAAGCACTTTCACTATGATGTGTAGGAGCATAAAACTCTTTAAACAATTCAGACACTAACATGATAAGATTAATTTGAGCAGCAACAGTAACTACCAAACTGATCTTTTTGATTGTTTTATCTTCGATTGAGAATGGAGTATAAGCACGAATTACTGCCAAAACTAAGATGATAAGTGCTGGTCCAGCTGCAAAAGCAGAAGCTAAGAAGCGAGGACCTAATAAAGCGTTGTTCCAGAATGGACGCGACTGTAAACCTTGATATAAAAATGCAGTAACTAAATGAATTCCTACAGCCCAAAAAACAGACAATAAAGCTCCAGGAATATACACGCTAGATTTAGCTTCTTTTCCTTGATAATGGCGAAATAAAATGTAAAAAGGAATACTAATATTGATAAACAAATAACCATTAAGAGCAATAACATCCCAAGTTAACATAGAATCAGGAAAGTTAAAAACCCCAATAACAGGAATCATGTGCCATAATACAGAAGGCCCTCCCATATCGGCTATTACAAAAGCAAGACACATAACCAAGGCAGCAACAGCTAAACCTTCACCAATTAAAACGGCGCGTTTAAAATCAATATCTTTTAAAACATAAGTAGGCATTACTAGAATTACAGCTGCAGCAGCAACTCCTACCAAAAACGTAAAATTAGAAATATACAATCCCCAACTTACACTATCATTCATCCCTGTAGCACTAAGTCCTTGATCTAGTTGTATACCATAACAATACATCCCGACTAGCATAACAAAAGTCAAGAACCCCATCCATAGATGATATCCCTTAGACCCTCGAGTAATAGTATCTAAGCTATCTTTAATTAAATTTATAAAAACGAATAATCTCTTCATGAGTATATGATTTATAATGCACGGTAATCTTATTAGAACCGAACATATTCTTTATTTAGATAAAAATCTTTATAGGGCGTGTCCCTTCGGGTCAGGCTTTACACGGTATCTTTTTATAGCTAGAACGTAATAGACATCTAAATGAGTAGTAGATAATGATAGCTATAAAAAGGATGCTGTTGCAATCCTTCACGCATTAATCCATAAAATACCAGAACTTTGGTTCAGTACCCAAATCCTCTTTGAGTCTAAATACTTTTTTGTTCTCTAGAACCCATCTTATAGTACTATCTGGATCTAATAGATTACCAAAAATACGAGCACCTGTAGGGCAAGCTTCTACACAAGCTGGATTCTTACCTGCTCTTGAGCGTTGTACACAGAATGTACATTTTTCCATAACCCCTTTTTTGCGCATACGATTACCTAAGTAATGTTGGTTTTTGTTGATCTCTTCTTCAGGTACTTCAGGTTGAGACCAATTAAATCTACGACCGTCATAAGGACATGCAGCCATACAGTAACGACAACCTATACACCAGTCATAATCAATCACTACAAGACCATCATCTTCTTTCCATGTAGCTTTTACAGGGCAAACTTTGGTACAAGGAGGATTATCACAATGAAAACATTGTGTACCCATATAAAAATGTCCTTCAGCAGGAACTTCGTGATAGTAATTATCATCTGCCTCTCCAAAATTAAACCCATTACCTTCTTTCATTTCATGAATACGTATGTATTGCATTTGAGAATTACGGTCTTGGTTATTTTCTTCAACACAGGCATTGACGCAATCCATATATCCCTGACATTTAGAAATATTAAAGGCATAACCAAATAATACATTTTCCTCTGCATTTTTAGAAGACATATTAATCGTTTTACCAGTACGCAATTGATAAGAACGAACTAAGCGTTCAACTGTAGCTTGCTTTTCTTCGTCAGTCATCAATCGGTAATTACCTTTAAACTGTTCTTCCCAGTCAATTTGTGCTTTTTCTTTTGATTCATCACTAGAAATCACACTACAAGAAGTACTAACTGCTCCCGCACCAATCATTAAGCTAGCTGTCAGTTTTTTAAAAGCCGTACGGCGATCCATCGTTACATCAAAAACCTGTTCAAATCCATCTTTATTTTGTTCGTTATCAATAACCTCAGGTGTTTGTTGAGAAGCACATTGCCCAGAGGTATTACCACAACTACAAGAAGAGGATTGCTCTTTTTTTCGATTAGAAAGGTTGAGCGAAAACCATTTTTTATTATTGCTACTCATACTCATTTAGAATTATATTGTTGTTTCCTAATTTTTATAGGAATTAATCTCTTTCAATTTCTTTTTGGGTGTTATACCTCACAGGCCACTTAGATTTAATTTGTGGTTGATGTGGGTTATGGCAATTTACACAAGTAAGTGAAGCTCTAGGTGGAGCCCAACCTCCAATACGTTTTCCATGAGCACCGCCTTTCCAGTCTTTAAACTGTTGTGTATGACACTGACTACATAAATTATAACTGCGATTAAAATCAATAGCTTCACCAGTTAAACTTTTCAAATTATCCATATCAGCGCTATTATGACAAGTAACACAGTTCATCGTGTGAGCATTTGCATGCTTTAATTTGATATTCCAATGTGCTTTTTTATATTTTGTACTGTCCTGTAATTCGCCTAGGGGTTTAGCGTGACACTCTGTACAAGCATAAGAGGTAATTTGACTCTTACGCTCAGGAATTAAAAAAGTATGTTCACCTTCTGTGATTTCGATAGTATTAGGTTCGATATACGCTTCAGAGGATATAGAAGTACCGTTATATAAGGTACTTTTTGCTTCAATTTTATCTACGATATTATGGTATTCATCTTCATGATGAGATTTACAAGAAAAGAGTAAACTGATCAAAATTAAGCTACACCCTAATAACAATATGTATTTATATTTATTTATCATGATTTGTCTGTCTTAAAAATGAACCCGAAGCAATATTTTCTGTTGTAGCAGGTACGTGACATTGTCTACAGTTAACACGTTCAGGATGTGAAACTCTAATTTCTTTTGGTGCGCTAGGACCAGCATGGCAAGACAAGCAATTTTCTCTCATTTGAATTTGATGAGGAATTACTGGAGGACTCGTCAATAAAGCATTATTAATTCCAGCTTTAGGAGCTTTGATCTTATCAAAACTATTATCAACAAACAAACCTTGAGTTTGTTGAGGAACATGACATTGCCTACAGTTTACCATTTCTGGATGAGGAGTTACAGGTGCATTAGCATTAAACTTAACTACAAAACCACCATTTTGATGACATTGCAAACAAGCTTTTTCTCCCATATTGCGATCATCCTTTACAGGATGAGGAATACTAGGTGGAGCCCCAGGAAAAGCACGATTATCATAATACGTAGCTAGAGAGCGTTGATGCGTTTCATCTATAGGCATCTTAGTATAATCTAATGCAAACTCAGAGCGTTCAAAAACTCCTTGTTCAGATGGAATACGTGGTGTGGTACTCGTATGATTTAAAGGTATATATGCGTCCTCTAATCCTGTTTGATAACTGTAATTCCAGAGGGATATAAAACCTATAAAAAGGAGTATAAATAGTGATATAATACCTAATCTTTTCACGTGTTTATATTTTATTAGTTAACAATCGGCTTTTATAGAGATAAAAGCCGATTTATAATCAGTGTTTTACCTTATGCTTTTTCGATTCTTACAGCACATTTCTTATAGTCCGGTTCTTTAGAAATTGGACAAAAAGCGTCTATAGTGACATCATTAATAAGCATGTTTTCGTCAAAGAATGGTACAAAGACTTGACCTTTGGTTGGTAAACCACGTTCGTTAATAGATGCAGGTAACGTACATTCACCTCTACGAGAAATTACTTTTACGTTTTGACCATTACTTACACCTAGTGCTTTAGCATCATCAGGATGAAATTCTACATAAGCGTTTGGCATAGCTTTATGCAAGACAGGAATTCTTCGCGTCATGGATCCCGTATGCCAGTGTTCTACAACACGACCTGTATTTAACCAGAAAGGATATTCGTTATCAGGTTTTTCTGGTGCAGGTTCAAAAGGACGTTGCCAGATAATAGCTTTACCATCAGGTTTTCCATAAAAATGGAAATCTTTACCATTGTCACAAGCAGGATCATATTGAGCATTAAATCGCCATTGTGTTGACTTTCCGTTTACATAAGGCCAGATCACACCGGATTTCTCTTTTAATACGTCTAGTGGTGCCATACCATGTTTTGCTCCTTCATGAAATTGACGATATTCATTATAAATTTCCTCAACGTGATTTTCTTTGCTATACGGGAATAAATCTCCATATCCCATACGCTTAGCTACTTCGATAGTCATCCATGCATCAGGAGTTGTATCTCCAGGACCTTCTACCATTTGATCCCAGTGTTGTGTACGACGCTCAGAGTTACCGTATAATCCAGATTTTTCGATATGCCATGATGCAGGTAAAATCACATCTGCCACATCAGATGTTGGAGTAGGGAATACATCAGATACCACTACAAAACAAGAATCTTTTTCCATTCCAGGACGATAACGACTCGTTTTGGGTAAAGAAACAAGAGGGTTTGTAACTTGAGTCCAAATAAATTTGATATCACCACGGTCAACAGCTCTAAACATTTCTGTAGCGTGATATGTTGGTTTAGAAGGAATACGCTCATAAGGTACCTTCCATATTTTTGCAGCTAGTTTACGGTGCTTTTCATTCATCACCACTCCCTTAGGTAGTTTGTGAGTAAATGTACCTACTTCACGTGCAGTACCACAAGCAGAGGGTTGTCCTGTAAGAGAGAATGGACTGTTACCAGGTTGAGAAATTTTACCTGTTAAAAGGTGCATATTATAGATGAGGTTATTCATCCATGTACCTCTAGTATGTTGATTAACTCCCATACACCAAAGCGACATAACTTTGATATTAGGATCTCCGTAGATAGACGCTAAAAACTTAATATCTTTTACAGATACCTTAGAATACTTAGCTACTTTCTTAGGCGTATAATCATTTAAAAATGTTTTATAATCTTCAAAAGAAATCTTTGATGGCTTGTCTTTGAATTTGTAATTATCTTCAAGACCATATCCCATTTTTGTAAGACCTTTACTAAAATTAATATGCTCTTCGACAAACTTTTTATTCATCCATCCATTGTTAATGATCTCATAACAAATAGCATTTGCAACAGCCAAATCTGTTTGAGGTTCAAATAAAATAGACTTTGTAGATCCCATACTAGAACGTGAAGTACGTGTAGCAAAATCAATAATTTTTGCTCCTCTACTGTGTTTTTGTTCAAGCATTCTAGAGAATAATACAGGATGCATCTCTGCCATATTATTACCCCAAGTAATAAAATAATCTGCATGCTCTATATCTTCATAACATCCCATAGGTTCATCTGCTCCAAACGTGGTTAAGAATCCTGCTACAGCACTAGCCATACACAAACGAGCATTACAATCTAAGTTATTAGTACCAATTGCACCTTTCATGAATTTTGAAGCGACATAACCTTCAGGAATAGTCGATTGCCCAGAAGTATACATCGCAACACTATCTTTACCATGTTTTTCTATAGTAGATTTCATTTTGTTAGCAACGATATCTAGGGCTTCGTTTATAGGCGTTTTTACATAAGTACCATTTTTCTTTACTAATGCATATTCTAGACGATCAGCAGCTTGGGTACACATGATTTGGTGATACCCTTTAACACATAGTAGACCTTTGTTTACAGAAGATTTAGGATCACCTTTTACAGCAACAGCTTTACCATCTTGTACACCTACTAAGATACCACAACCTACACCACAAAAACGACAAGGTCCTTTTTTCCAATCAATATCTCCGTTATCAGGAATGTTTTTTTCTTGTTCTTCTGCAAACAGTATCCCTGGAAACATGGTAGCTGCAGCAGTCATGGCAGATAAGGTTGCCATTTTCTTTATAAAACTTCTTCGGTTACTTAATGAGGTATACATATGCTAATCGTTTTGAGGTGTATTAAATCCAGAAACCATGGCTAATAATCGTAGACTATCTATAGCTTCTATTTTTTCTTTGATAAGGTCATCTTCTTGTTGAGTAGGCGTATCGGTTACAACAATAACGAGATCCTGATTTTTTGCAGGAATAATGTCACAATCTTCAAAAGCCTTTAAGGCATTGATGAGTTCCTCTTTTTGCCCCTCATGAGGATGTGCTAAATAACTTTTTATAGGCATCTGTTGAGCTAGATTTGATGTGTTATATATAGAGGAGTTTATTTACGGTAAAACTGTAAAAACTCCGTTAATTTCTTATAACAAAAGTGCAGATGTTGGGGGATAAATAATATGATAAATATCATTAATTTTTATGGATATTGCAATTAAATTGTTAAAAAATTAATATATAACCATTCTAAATAGTGTGTTTTTAAGAATAAAAGTGATATATTAAGGCGTTGATTTGTAGTGATTAACAATTTTGAGGCAAGGTAATACAGTAAGAAATTGATAAATATGACGTTTATCATGTTTTAAAGATATGTATATCGGTATGTTTGTGTGGAAATAACGAAAAAGTTATGATTACAGTAAATAAAGCTTTAAGCTATATAACAGATGAGAGTTTATATAGTACCAAAGAGATTAAGAAAGAAATAATAAAAGCAAACGGATGTGCATTAGCAAGTACGATAATGTCACCTATAGCTATGCCTCCTTTTAGACAATCTGCAATGGATGGATACGCGGTTTGTATGCACAATGAAAATGAATATACGGTTATAGGAGAAGTAAAAGCAGGAGACTCACATCATCCTGTATTAAAAGCAGGAGAAGCAATACGTATTTTTACTGGAGCAGCAGTACCCGATACAGCTAATGCTGTAGTAATGCAAGAACGAGTTAGTAGAAAAGAAGATAAATTAATAGTAGAGACAATACTAACTCCAGAAATGAATATTAGACCTAAAGGGGAGCAAGTACAAGAAGGTGCTGTAGCATTAAAAAAAGGAACTAAACTAACACCTGCCTCTATTGGTTTTTTAGTTTCTTTAGGAATAACACATGTACCAGTTTTTGAAAAACCTAAAATAGGAATAGTAGTTACAGGAAACGAATTGGTTACAGCTGGAGAACCATTGCCTTATGGAAAAATATATGAAAGCAATAGTTTGATGCTAAATAGTGCGTTGGATGCATTAGGGTATACAAAAAGCACTATTTATAATGTAGAAGATGATTATCAAAAAACTTTAGAGGTTTTAAAAGATGCTATAGCAACAAATGAATTGGTATTAATTACAGGAGGAATTTCTGTAGGAGATTATGATTTTGTAGGGAGTGCTTTGAAAGCTTTAGCAGTAGAAGAAATTTTTTATAAAGTAAAACAAAAACCCGGAAAACCTTTATTCTTTGGTAAAAAAAAGCAAACGATTATTTATGCATTACCAGGCAATCCTGCGGCTGCACTGAGTTGTTTTTATGTATATGTACAGCAAACCTTGGCAAAATTATCTGGAAATACCACAGCAGTTAAAGAAAGTACAACTGCGATAGCAGTTACTACATATCATAAAAAGGGAGATAGGGCACAGTTTTTAAAAGCGATAGTTAACCAAAATAAAGTCAGTATTCTAGAAGGACAAAGCTCTGCTATGCTACATACATTTGCTTTGGCCAATGCATTGGTATATATACCGGAAGAAGTTGAAAAAGTAGCAATAGGAGATGCCGTTTCTATTATAAGATTACCAGCATAAATAAAAGATGATGAGTAAGTACAAAATTAAGAGTAGAATTTGGTTAGAATTAAATGATCGAGTGGTTTTGGGAGAAGGAAGAGTTCGTCTTTTAAAAGCAATAGAAGAAAAAGGCTCACTATCACAAGCAGCCAAAATGATGAAAATGTCTTATAAAAAAGCATGGACATTAGTAGAAGCCATTAATACAGCTGCAGAAAAAACAATGGTGATAAAAAATAAAGGAGGTAAAGATGGCGGAGGAGCACAATTAACTTCTTATGCCAAAGAGTTGATAATAGTTTTTGATGAAATTAATGCAGAATGTTGGAAAGATCTAGAAGCTAAAACCAAAAAGATAATAGAACTATAACATGAAGAAGGCAGCACTTACAGGAATCATACTAGCAGGAGGAAAAAGTAGAAGAATGGGAAAAGATAAAGGGTTAATTATCTTTAAAGGAAAACCTTTTATCAAATATATAATTGAAGCTTTACAACCTTTAGTAAACGAAATAGTAATTGTGAGTGATGATGAAGCTTATGATGTTTTTATGGAAACAACACGTATTCCAGATCGTATTCCAGTATCAGGACCTTTAGGAGGAATTTACACAGGTTTAGACTATATAAAAACGCCTTATGCAATAGTATTGAGTTGTGACATTCCTAAAATTAAAACAGATAGTTTAGAGAAGTTAACTCGACATATAACTATAGAAAATGATGTGGTGCAATATGAATATGATGGAGAGACAATGCCTTTAATTGCAGTGTATAAAAAAGAATGTAAAATTACGTGTTTATCACTTTTAGAAAAAGATAAACGCAGAGTACGTAGCTTAATCGATGAGTTGCAGGTAAAAACAATTCAAGTACCTGAGTCAATCAAAGATCAAGTCATAAATATAAATACTCCAGAAGAATTAAAATTAGCAGCTTATGAATTTGAAAATTAAATATTTTGGAATGTTAACCGAAGTAACAGGCTGTACAGAAGAACAGTTTCCGTTAATAGAAGGAAATATAGCAGACGTATTACAACTGTTAATGAATAAATATCCACTATTAAAAGAAAAAGAATTTCAGGTGGCACAAGATCAAGTTATCGTTGATATAAAAAAGCCCATAAGTCAAGGTGAAATAGCGCTATTACCACCGTTTTCGGGAGGATAAAAAGAAAATGCTATGGAAGAAAGATATAATAGACATATTATTTTGCCAGAAATTGGAATTAAAGGGCAAGAAAAGCTATTGGCAGCAAGAGTTTTACTTATAGGAGCAGGAGGTTTAGGGTGTCCTATAGCGCAGTATTTGGCAGCGGCAGGAGTAGGAACTATAGGTATTGTAGATTTTGATATTGTAGAAAAATCTAATCTACAGCGTCAGGTGTTATTTGGAGAAAGTGCTTTAGGAAAAAATAAGGCGATCATGGCTAGAGAACGTTTAAAGGATTTAAATCCAGGGATTACTATACATGCGTATCCAGAGCGATTAACACCCAAAAATGCACTAGATTATTTTAAGGAATACGATATTATAGTTGATGGTACAGATAATTTCTTTACAAGATATTTGATTAATGATGCAGCTGTACTAACAAACAAACCACTAATTTATGGTGCTATTTATAAGTTTGAAGGACAAGTAGCAGTTTTTAATTATAAGGGAGGACCTACCTATAGATGTTTATTTCCTAAAGAACCTCAAGAAGGAACGATACCTAATTGCACAGCAATGGGAGTATTAGGCGTGTTGCCTGGAATTATAGGAACCATGCAAGCTAATGAAGTATTGAAAATGATTTTGGGAATAGGAGAACCTTTATCAGGAAAGATTTTGTTTTATGATGCCTTAAAGCATCAAACACAAGTCATGAAACTGAATAAAAATCAAGAAGAAATAGATAAGATATATGCGCAACGAGAGGAGTTCACTGATCGAGAAGAAGTAAATTCATATTGTCAAACAACAACAACAACAGTAGTTGCTATTAAAGATGTCTTAACCTGGGAGGATACACAATTTATAGACGTTAGAAATCAAGAAGAAACTCCCAAAATAAATGAAATAAAAGTTGATCAGATACCACTTGATCAATTGCTATTGCATAAAAATCAATTAGCGAATTCAAAGAAAAAAGTAATATTTTGTCAATCTGGAGTACGTAGTAAAAAGGCAGTAGCATTGCTAGAAGAACAGGGAATTACAAATTGCTGGAGTATAAAAGAAGGAGCACATCAAATCAAAGAAATATTAGCCGAGAGCGTAATGGCTATCGATAAATTATAAAAAATGAAAAAGAAACATAAAAACGTATTTATACAAGGTGCGATTAGTGCAGAATTTATAGGGAATTCTATTGCAAAACATCAAACAAAAACGAGTATAGGTGCTCACAATATATTTTTAGGACAAGTACGAGCAGATGTAATAGAAGGTAAAGAAGTAGCTGCTATTGAGTATACTGCTTATGAAGAAATGGCTAATGCTGCTTTTGACGAAATAAGAGAAATGACCTTTGATAAATATGACCTTACATGTATGCATATTTATCACAGTTTAGGAACTGTAAAAGCAGGTGAGATTTGCTTATTTGTTTTTGTATCATCTCCAAGAAGAAAAGTAGTATTAGAAGCATTGGAGTTTGTTGTGGAAAAAGTAAAAGCTGAAACAGCAATATTTGGTAAAGAAATATTTGAAGATGAGACGCATCAATGGAAAGTAAATAGCTAATATAATGGTAGATATTACACATAAACATAATACATTAAGAGAAGCTACAGCACAGGCCGTTGTAAAAGTAAGTTCACTAGAAACAATAGCAGCAATTCAAGAAGATAGAGTCCCAAAAGGAAATGTCTTTGCAATGAGTAAAGCCGCAGGATTACTGGGAGTGAAAAGAACTCCAGATTTATTGCCAGATTGCCATCCGTTACCAATAGAATATACCGGAATTGATTATGAAATCAATGACTTAGAAATTACGATTTCGATGACAGTCAAAACGATTTATAAAACAGGGGTAGAAGTCGAAGCTATGCATGGAGCTAGTGTGGTAGCCTTGAATATGTATGATATGTTAAAACCTATTGATAAAGGAATTGAGATAGGAAGCATAAAGTTATTGAATAAAAAAGGAGGGAAATCAAGTTTTAAAGATAGATTTCAACGAGATACTAGAGCTGTTGTTATTGTATGTTCAGATACGATTTCGGCAGGAAAAAAAGAAGACCGAGCAGGAAAAGCTATTATCAGTAAATTAAAATCTTGCGAAGTAGAAATACAAGATTATATCATTATACCAGATGAGGTGGCATTGATTCAAGAAAAAGCTAAGCATTATCAAGAAGCAGGAGCTAACCTTATCATATATACAGGAGGAACAGGATTGTCACAAAGAGATGTAACTCCAGAGGCATTACACCCTTTGTTAGAAAGAACAATACCAGGAATAGAAGAAGCTATCCGCAGTTATGGTCAAGACCGTACACCGTATTCGATGTTATCACGTAGTATAGCAGGAACAATAGGAGATAGTTTAGTTTTGGCATTGCCAGGTTCTACCAATGGAGCAAGAGAATCTATGGATGCTATTTTTCCCGCGGTATTGCATGTATTTAGAATTTTGAAAGGAGCACAACACGATTAATGAAAGCTATACAACCGATATTGACAGATGCTTTTGGGAGAGCACACACTTATTTACGTATTTCGTTGACAGAACGATGTAATTTGAGATGTACTTATTGTATGCCTGCAGATGGAATTCAATTATCTCCAAAAGCATCTGTGATGACGGCAGAAGAAATTTATACAATAGCCAAAACATTTGTAGCACATGGTGTTACCAAAATACGTTTGACAGGTGGAGAACCTTTAATTCGTAAAGATGCTGCAAAAATTTTAAAGCAATTAGCAACGCTTCCGGTAACTCTAGGTATAACAACTAATGGAGTGATTGTAGACCAATTTATAGAAGTGTTTAAAGAGATTGGTTTGAATAAGATTAATATCAGTTTAGACTCTTTAGATACCGAAAAGAATTATACCATTACAAGGCGTAATTACTTTGAAAGAGTTTATAATAATATGTTGTTATTAGTTAGAGAAGGATTTGAAGTAAAAGTCAATTGCGTATTGATAAAAGGTGTGAATGATAACGAGATTGCCGATTTTATTAATTTAACTAAAGAATTACCAATACATTTGCGCTTTATCGAGTTTATGCCTTTTGATGGTAATCGATGGAACCTTGATAAATTAGTTTCACTCGAAGATATTTTAAAAGCAGCTGTAGCTACTTTTTCAATTAAAAAGATTCAAAAATTACCGGATCCACCTCACGATACGGCAAAACATTATCAAATTACAAATTATAAAGGAACATTTGCCATTATAAGCTCAGTTACAAATCCCTTTTGTGATCAGTGTAATCGTATTCGTCTTACCGCAAATGGTAAACTTAAAAACTGCTTATTTTCTGCTCAAGAAGTGGACTTGCTTACTCCATTAAGAGCAGGAAAAACTATTACCTCAGTTATTCAAGAACACCTGTATAGCAAACAAAAAGTAAGAGCAGGAATGCCTTCTCTTGAAGAATTCAAGAAAATGGATAAACATAGCTCAAACCGAAGCATGATAGCTATAGGAGGTTAATCAAATCGTTCTAAATTATATAATCTCTTTATTGGTTACTCTTTGCAATAAGATAAGCATACCATAAGGGATAATAAGTACAGTAAATATAAGGAGTGTCATCATAGAAATATCTAAGATATTTACTAATACGTTAGGAACACGCTCACCTATATCAATAATAAAGCCTAGAATGGATAGTGAAAAGGCTAAACAAAATAATAACAGTAGGTTTTTTTTATGATTCATGTCTAAGGGTATAAGAGTTGTTTGTGTTTTTAACGCATACTGTTGTTTTTTAGTGTGTTAAATGTGTTTTTTGCTAAAAATGTATTACAAATAAATGAAATACTATAAGTTTGTGTAAAATAGTATAAGCTATAATACCATTTAAACCTCGATATCATTTGTTAATAATTGTTTTTTATGGAACAATCTCAAAAGTTGTGAATATTCTATTGATGAATAATAAATTAAGAATATCGATTAACGATTTTTGAAGGTGGAATTTTTGAGGACTTCTAAAGTAGAAAAGAGATGATACATTTTTTGATAGGAATGATTTCTTAGTATTAATTATAGAACGAGTATAAAAAAACAACAGTGACTATGAAAATCAAAGCCACTGTTGCATACCGAAATTAAACTTACTATATCCTAGTATTTATTTTTGTTTTAGTTTTTCTTAAAGTTGGATGTAAACAAGTTAGGACGAATAACTAATTGTACCCATGCCCAGTTGTTTACATTGTCACTAGGTCTACCACCTTTGATTAAGCTCATACTATCAGATGCAAACATATGAGAGTATCCTACGCTTAATTTTACATTCTTCATTAATTTTTGATTGTAAACAAGATCGATTTCTGTACCTAGATATTTATCTGCATCTCCTGTAAGATCAGCTTGAGCAGCAAAATAATGACCTTTTAATAATAAGTTAGATTTAGCACCAGTAGTAAAAACTAATTTTGCATAAGCATCATTAAGTCCTACGTTATTAGCATGATTACCTACATAGAAATAATCCATAAATCCGTTAAACTTGTGGTTTGTACCATAAAGAGGGAAGAAAGAGTTATTTTCTGTAGCACCATCTTGATCAGTACCACTTAAAGTCTCAAAACCTAATCCCATAAGTACTTTACCTGTTTTATAAGTACCTTCTATAGAAGCTTGGTAAGCACTTAAATCTGTAGTAGCATTAGCTTTACCAAATTGATAATAAGAACTACCTGTAACATTTACATTTTTGATAGGGAATTTAAAATACACACCAGCTGTTTGTCTATAAAACGTTCCATCAGGAATATCGTTATCATCACCAGTGAATTTCTGGAAACCAGTATTTAAGAATAAAGCACTAAGTGTACTCTTTTCCCAAGACTTATTAAAGTGTAAATATTGCATAGCTTTATAAGTAAAGAATCCAGAGATATTAAACTCAGTACCTTCATTTTTTTGATTTTCTTGACTAAACGCAAAACCTAAATCAGCTTTGATACCATGGTTTTTGTTTTGATATTTGATTAAGGCTGCATCATGAAAACGTCCTTGTAAAGCCCAATCTAATCCACCAAAAATACGTTGATCATCATAAGAAATTACTTGACGTCCAGCTTTAATAGACCATTGTTCGTCAAGAAGTAATTGTGCCCAAGCTTGAAATAATGAAAAAGAATCATTACCATCATTAGGCAAAATTTGTCTAGTGTCTCCCCATGTACTTACATCCTGTACACTTACAAAAAGTTTTAATTTTTCATGAGTATACCCTAAATTAAGACGAGTACGTTGTCCTACAAACGCAGCTGGGTCGGCATCATCTGGAAACAAGTTGTTGAATCCGTGGCGATATTCAAAACGAGTTTTTAAATCGGCATCAATAGTGAACTGGGCATTCATGTTAAAAACCACGAGCATTAAGAATGCTAGGATCACAATACTTCTCTTTTTAATAAACATAGTCTGGAAAGATTAATAATTAGTTATGCAAAATTTGCAGCATTATCTTTTAAATAATATGATAAATATCATAGCATTGATTTTTATTGTTTTTGTTGCTATGTACTGGTAAATATAGATAAATATGATTTAAGTCATATATCATTATGAAGAGAAGGAGTAACTTTATACTATGGCTATAGTAGCTTAATTGAAGCTATGTTTTTTGAAATAAAGAAGTTATTAGTGGAAAGAGAAAAGGGAAAATGAATTAAAAAAAAGGATGATGAAACAGCTTGTATTGTATTTAGGAATAGTATTATGGTGTATAGGGTGTGCACCAGAACAAAAAGAATCAAAAAAAGAAAGTATAAAAGCTTCAGAAAAGATAAACTTAACAGATAAAGGGATTGGGCCAGTAACTACAGTAACACTAGAAACAACTATTAATGAAGATTTAAAAAAAGAAGGACAAGTTTTGTTTCAAACACATTGCTTGAGCTGTCATAAAACCCATAAAAAATTAATAGGACCAGCTATGGTTGGAATTCTAGATAGAAGAACACCAGAATGGACAATGAATATGATTTTGAATCCATATGAGATGACAAAGAAAAATCCTTTAGCAAAAGCTTTATTAGAAGAATATAATGGATCTC
Source organism: Aquimarina rhabdastrellae (assembly GCA_947387485.1). Classification (GTDB taxonomy): domain Bacteria; phylum Bacteroidota; class Bacteroidia; order Flavobacteriales; family Flavobacteriaceae; genus Aquimarina. Next base: position 140,646 of record CANDNT010000008.1, on the reverse strand, counting down.
CTATGGTAAAACAAATTACTAAGGAAACTCAGGCAAGAGCTATTTTGGAATATTTGAGAACATTAGAATAATTGAGGATGAAAAAGGTGCTGTATAAACAAGCTCATATCGCTATATTATATCTATTTATTGCAGCAGGATTAGGCGCTTTTTTAAGAGTACTCTTTGTTACAGAGATAGCTATAACATATAGATATATAGTACATGCGCATTCGCACATAGCTTTATTAGGATGGGTGTATTTGGGAATGACGACTTTGATTTATCATTTATATCTTAATAATAAGCTAATACAGAAAAAATACAAACAGATTTTTTGGGCAACGCAGATTACATTAATAGGCATGTTAATTAGTTTTCCTATTCAAGGATATGCTTTGTTTTCTATTATATTTTCTACGCTATTCTTGATCGTTTCGTATGTGTTTACATGGTTTTTTATCACGAGAACACCTAAAGAATACAAAGAACAATTCTCTTATAAATGTATTAAAATGGGATTGTACTATATGGTACTTTCCAGTATAGGACCATGGGCATTAGGGATTATAATGACAACCTTAGGATCGACGTCAATCTGGTATCGATTAGCGATATATTTTTATTTGCATTTTCAGTATAACGGATGGATAATTTTGGGATTGATAGGTGTTTTATTCGCTGTTTATGAACGAGCAGGCTTATCCATTCATAAAACTTCGTTTACATCGTTTTTTAGACTTTTAAATTTAGGAATAATTACTACAGTATTGCTTTCGACTTTATGGACTAACCCACCTGCAATATGTTATTTTATAGGAGGGACAGGAGCTATATTACAAATCATTGCTTTATTTAAATTAATAGTAACTCTAAAACTTAAACAACAATTAAAAAGTCGACTAACCAAGTTACAATGGCAAATGCTAATCAGTATTGGAGCTTTGATTTGGGTCAAGTTTATTTTACAAGTCATATCAGCTATACCTTTTATGGCAGAGATAATAGCAAGTACACTAGATTTTACTATTGGGTATTTACATTGGACGTTTTTAGGTGTAATTAGTATTGGACTCTTTTTCTTTTTAGAATATTTTAAAATATTAAAGATGCCTAAATGGGGATGGCATAGTTATGTTTTAGGTTTTGTGTTTACCGAACTGCTTATTTTTTATAAGGGAAGTATACAATTAGCAGCATTACCTTTATTTGAATCTTATTATGAAATATTAGCAATAGTAAGTGTGATACTTTTTTTAAGTATTGCATATATTTTTGGATATAACCTAAAGCAAAAAGGCATTAGAAACATATAATTTTATCATATTTGAATTCTAGACTAATTTTGAGTACATGAAATATGTGGTACGAATACTTATTTTGATAGGATTATATGGCTTTACATCCTGTTCTTCTTCTAATACAGAAGAGAAACTTAATATTGCTGTAGCGGCCAATATGCAATTTACAGTGAAAGCTATAGCTAAAGGATTTACAGCAAAAACAGGAATAGAATGTAATCTTATCATAAGTTCTTCAGGAAAACTCACAGCTCAAGTTGAAGCAGGAGCTCCTTATGATGTGTTTGTTTCGGCTAATATGAAGTACCCCAAAAGTCTTTATAAGAGTGGGAAAACTTATGATACACCTAGAATATATGCCTATGGAAAATTAGTGTTATGGACGATGGATACACTACAATCACCATCATTAGCTTTATTACAAGAAGGTAAAATTGCTCATATCGCTATGGCAAACCCCAAAATGGCACCTTATGGTATAGCAGCACAAGAAGTGTTAGAGAAAAATGGATTAGACAAAATTGTAGAGAATAAGTTGGTTTATGGCGAAAGTATTCTACAAACCAATCAATTTATTGTTACTCAGGCAGCAAATATAGGATTTACATCTTTGTCTACAGTGATCGCAACACCCATGAAAGAAAAAGGGAAGTGGCTACAAATACCCGAAAATAATCATACTCCAATAGCACAAGGTATAGTACAACTTAAAAACGATAAAAGAAAAGCAGCACAATCCAAACAGTTTGTTAACTTTATGTTTTCATCAGAAGCACAAAACCTTCTTAAAGCTTACGGATATGGAATTCCGTCAAACAACTAGCAATTATGGATTGGCAACCACTTATACTAACGTTTAAATTAGCTATAGTTACTACTATTGTACTTATGCTTATAGCGATACCTCTGGCATATAAGTTAGCATATACCAATTCAAAATTAAAACCTGTAATAGAAACCTTAGTGAGTATGCCATTAGTATTGCCCCCTACAGTTTTAGGATTCTATTTATTAATGATTTTTAGTCCATCCAGTAGCATAGGAGGATGGTTAAATGAGTATTTAGGTATTCAGTTTTTATTTTCATTTAAAGGATTAGTATTGGCATCTGTATGTTATAGTTTACCTTTTATGGTACACCCTATACAAGCAGGATTTTCAAAAGTACCATCGAACCTTATCGAAGCATCTTATATTTTGGGAAAATCAAAATTAATGACGTTATGGAAGGTGATATTACCTAATATGAAGCGAGCAATGATTACAGGAATTGTACTTTCTTTTGCACATACGATAGGTGAGTTTGGTGTAGTATTAATGATAGGAGGGAATATACCAGGGAAAACAAAAGTAGCTTCGATTGCAATTTATGACGAAGTCGAAGCACTTAATTATGGAGCAGCTCATACCTATTCACTAATCTTATTTGTGATAAGTTTTGTGATTCTTTTAATGGTTTATGGAGGTAATGCAAAAAATGCAAAACAACTAGGCAAATGGTAAACATACTGTTAGAAAAAGAACTAAAAGGTAAAGGTGGTATGATATCATTAGCTGTTGATTTACAAATACCAAAAGGAGAATGTATTGCATTATATGGAGTTTCTGGAGTAGGAAAAACATCTATCTTAAAAATGATTTCAGGTATTTTAAAACCTGATAATGGGCGTATATCTGTTGAAGATAAAATATGGTTAGATACACAGCAAAAAATTAATTTAAAACCACAACAGCGTAAAATAGGATATGTATTTCAGGAATATGCATTATTTCCTAATATGTCTGTAAGAGAAAATTTATTGTATGCCATGCCCAAAGGAGCTTTAAAGACAGAAATAGATCCAATAATTGATATGATGGAATTGGGTGATTTGCAATATCAAAAACCAGAACAACTATCAGGAGGACAACAACAACGTGTAGCTCTGGGGAGAGCTGTTGCTAGTAAACCAAAATTACTTTTATTAGACGAACCGCTATCTGCTTTGGATATCACAATGCGAAGCAAACTCCAAGACTATATTTTACAGATTCATCAAGAATATAAACTGACGACTATATTAGTGAGTCATGATCAAAACGAAATTTGTAGGTTAGCAAATAAGGTGTACATCATAGATGAAGGCAGCATTTCTACATCAGGAAAACCTGAAGCTATTTTTAGAACGTCAGAAAAGCCAAAAATGAGATTAGAAGGAAAAATAATAAAGCTTAAAAAAGAGCATCCCTGCCATGTGATTTTGGAAGTAGAAGGAACGGCAATACAAATACCAATAACGGATACTGTGGCACAAAAACTAAAAGCTGGAGAATTATTAAAGTTTGAAAGTAAATAGCATTAGCAATCAAGAGTTTCATTACAGAACACAAAAATTACTACAAAAGCTAAAAGACCGATTAAAATCACCAATAACGGAAATGCCATACTAATAAGAGAAGCAAGCGTTTTTTTCTTAGCAAAGAAAATCCAACTCATGGTAATAGAGATTAGAGTAACAGGAGTATAAGCTATAATAGTGATAAATGCTAATAATAATACAGTACTGTTTTCAGAACCAGGGCTATCAAATAACATGGGAGACATCATAGCAGCACCTAAATTAGGAAAAATTAAAGCTCCAAAAATTACAGTAAATACAATTAATACGATTCTTACCGTATTGCGTTTAGAAGTAAGTGAATGTTTCAAAATAAATCAGGATTTTGTCGAACTAAAATAGAGCCTCTAATGATGGATAGCAAATCTTTATACAGTTATAAAGAAATAGATTAGTGAAATGATTGAAAAATAGTATCATTTTTCAAAACTAACCTATACTTTTGTTTGAACAAAAACAGAAAAAGTGCTAAAACAATACACCAGAGAATTTGGATATAATCTAAAATTAGCAATGCCTGTAATGGCAGGAATGTTAGGACATACTTTTGTAGGTTTGATAGATAATATCATGGTAGGACAATTAGGATCGGCAGAGCTGGCAGCAGTGTCACTAGGAAATAGTTTTTTGTTTATTGCAATGTCCTTAGGAATAGGATTCTCTACAGCAATAACACCACTTGTTGCCGAAGCGGATGGAGAAGGTAGTTTTGTCAAAGGAAAATCAGCATTAAAACATGGCTTGTTTTTATGTACGGTATTAGGTATCGCTTTATTTCTTGTTGTAATGGCTGCTAAGCCCTTAATGTATTTAATGAAACAACCAGAAGAGGTAGTAACATTGGCTATGCCATATTTAAATCTAGTAGCTTTTTCTTTAATTCCTATGATAATGTTTCAGGCATTCAAGCAGTTTTCAGATGGAATGTCGATTACAAAATATCCTATGTATGCTACATTGATCGCTAATATTGTGAATGTAGTATTAAACTATTTGTTGATTTTTGGTAAACTAGGATTTCCTCAAATGGGAATTGTAGGAGCAGCTATAGGAACACTAGTTTCTCGTTTTGCTATGTTATTCTTTCTATGGGGAATATTAAGTTATCAAGAAAAAGTAAAAGCCTATGTGAAAAATATAAAACTCTTTGTATTAGAAAAGAGCATGCTATTTAGATTAATTCAATTAGGTTTTCCGTCAGCATTACAGATGTTTTTTGAAGTAGCTATTTTTACTGCTGCTATATGGTTATCAGGTATTTTAGGTAAAAACCCTCAAGCGGCTAATCAAATTGCATTAAACTTATCTTCGATGACATTTATGGTAGCTATGGGAATAAGTGTAGCAGCAATGGTACGTGTAGGAAATCAAAAAGGATTACAACAGTTTAAAGAATTAAGACGGATTGCATTTTCATTATTCTTGTTAGCATTCTTATTAGCAGGAGGTTTTGCAGTTTTATTTATGTTATGTAATACAATTTTCCCCAAAATGTATGTGGATCTAGATGATGCCAAAAACTTGATGGATAATACAGAAGTAATTGCTATAGCAGCAAAACTATTATTGGTAGCAGCTTTATTTCAGTTGTCGGATGGAGTACAAGTAGTTGTACTAGGAGCATTAAGAGGATTACAGGATGTAAAAATACCTACATTAATCACCTTTATAGCATATTGGGTTGTAGGGTTTCCTATATCATTTTATTTAGGATTATATACCGATTTTAAAAGTTCAGGAATTTGGATTGGATTGCTAGCAGGTTTAACAACCTCTGCAGTTTTGTTATTTATACGTTTTAACCATTTAACCAAAAAGCTAATTCTTTCTAAAGAAAGTTGAATAAAATAAATTTATTTCAAAAAAATAGCTTTAAAACCATAAAAACCTTTGTAGTTTTGAGCTTGTAATAACATTAGAAAACATTATTATGGAAATCCCAAAGTTTCTTTTAGGTGATAATACAGACTATCCAGATGCAATATTCATTATACATACAGAGTTTCCTAGATTTATATTGAATCTAGCCAATGATGAGGTAGAATGGTTAGAAGAATTTGATAAACATGACGAGGAAGAACTACAGAATGAAGCCGAAAGTCTTTTTCAAAAGGCTAATGATTTTTATGATAGAGAAATCACTAGATACGAAGATAGTTAACCCTTGATATAATAATATACCATGATAGAGCAATTGTTACAATATGATACCGATTTATTTATTTATCTCAATGGTTTAGGAACTCCGGCCTGGGATGGATTTTGGAAATTCATGTCACATAAATTTTATCAGGCACCTTTGTACGCGATCCTATTATATTTGGTATATAAGAAATATGGAGTAAAAGGAACATTATTTACTTTACTAGCTATAGCATTGTTAATTACAGCTACAGATCAAACAGCTAATTTATTTAAGAATGTTTTATTTAAACGCCCTAGACCTTGTAGAGTAGAAGCCATTAATGAAATAGCTCGTTTTCTAGCAGAACGTTGTGGTAGACATGGGTATTTTTCTGCACATGCAGCAAGCTCAATGGGATTAGCCTTTTTTATAGGAAAACTGTTTAATAGAGATTATAAAATCTTATTTCCGATTATGATTTTCTGGGCGATATTAGTTGGTTATAGTAGAATCTATGTAGGAGTACATTATCCAGGAGATGTAATTACAGGTATGGTAATTGGAGCTATTTTTGGGACATTATTTTATAAATTACAACAATTCTTTATACAAAAATGGGTACTTGAATAGATGTGATGTTATATAGATGTGATGTTATTCATATCTTTTACAAATTAGAAAAACATAAAAAAAGCCTATTAAATGATTATAAAATTCATTTAATAGGCTTTTTTTATGAAGAGTTGGTTTTAAAACACTGTTGTATAGTTGTTTATGGTGTTTGTTTGTTTTGAAAGTATATCATAGAAGAAAAAACTTACATGTAATCTTTTAAACATGCAGTATACACAATTAAATAACTATTTCATGATAATTAGTTAACATTTGATCGAAATAATTTGATAAGAGAGTAATATTTTAAGAGTTTTGGGGAGAATATATAAATTAACTTATTCTTGACACAAACTCAATTTTAAATGAAAAGCAAATACAAGAAAGAGAGTTTCTTTAACACAAGGGTTACCCCAAAATCCAAAGTGTTAAAAAAAGGACTTTTATTAACAATGCTGGGATTATCTGTTGGGGCATATGCTCAAACAAAACAGCAAAAGAATCAGATTACAAAGAGTTATGATAAATCTAAATTAATTTCACTCGCTCAAAAATATAGTAATACCAATGCTGCTAAACGAGCTGAAGCACTTAGAATAGCTGGAGAGAAAGGATGGAAAACAAGTTTTACTACAGAAGATGGTAAATTTTATGACCTTCAAGAAGTAGTAAATGGTAAACCGATCTACTACACAACATATAATGCAGCCGCTGCAAGATCTACAAGAACAAACCATTTACATAATGGAGGATCACTTGGTCTAAGTTTAACTGGAGATGGATTAACAGCTCATGTATGGGATGGAGGAGTAGCTAGAGTGTCTCATAGAGAATATGATGGGGCTGGAGGAAATAATCGTTATTCTATAGGAGATAGAAGTACTAAATTAAGTGCTCATGCTGCACATGTTACAGGAACAATTATGGCTTCAGGTGTAAGTGCTGAAGCAAAAGGAATGGCGCCACATGCCAATGCAGTAGGATATTTTTGGGATAATGATGTTGCAGAAGCTACAAATGCTGCTGCAGACGGAATGTTATTATCTAACCATTCTTATGGTTTTGGATTTAGAGATGATAATAATGTAGTTGTATTACCACAACATAGATTTGGTGGGTATAGTACACATTCTAGAAACTGGGATGAAGTATTATTTAATGCACCTAATTATTTGGCAGTAATAGCAGCAGGAAATGATGGAGATGATAATTCTGCAAATGAAAACCCGACAGGAGGTTTTGGTTATGATAAATTAAATGATTTTGCGACTTCCAAAAATACATTAGTAGTAGCAAATGCCGCAGATGCTTCTGTAGATGCTAATGGTAATTTAGTATCGGTAGCTATAAATAGTACAAGTAGTGAAGGACCTACAGATGATTTTAGAATTAAACCTGATATTACAGGAAATGGTACAGAAGTATATTCTACTTTTGCTAGAACAGATTCTGATTATGAATCTATTTCGGGTACTTCTATGGCATCTCCTAATGTTACAGGATCGTTACTATTATTACAAGAACACTATGATAATTTAAATAATTCATTTATGAAAGCGGCTACTCTTAAAGGTTTGGCGCTTCATACAGCAGATGATGCAGGCGTTAATGGACCAGATGCTGTATTTGGATGGGGATTATTAAATGCAAAAAGAGCAGCAGAAGTAATAACAAATAGAAATACACAATCTAAAATAGAAGAATTAAGACTTACTGCTGGACAGAGTTATACCATTACAGTAAATGCAGATGGTAATAGTCCTCTAATGGCTTCTATTTCATGGACAGATAGAGCTGGTACAGCAAATACAATAGTAAATTCTAGAACTCCAGTATTAGTAAATGACCTTGATATTAGAGTCTTTAAGGATGGAACAGAATATTTTCCATATAAATTAGTAACACCTCTTACTAGTGCAAGAAGAGATAATAATGTAGATCCTTATGAGAGAGTAGATATTGCAGATGCTTCTGGTACCTATACAATAACAATTTCTCATAAAGGAACATTAACAGGCGGGAGTCAAAATTATTCGTTAATTGTTACAGGTATTGTTGATTCTACAGAAGATTGTACTGTAACAGCAGTTCCAGAGAATTTAAGTATAGAAGGAGTTAATGCCTTAGAAGCTACTTTAAAATGGGATACAGTTACTGATAATAAATATGATGTTAGATATCGTGAGGTAGGTAGCTCTTCATGGACAGTAATAGAAACACTTATACCATCTGTAATATTAAGAGGATTAGATCCAGAAACACAATATCAAGCACAAGTACGCAGTAAATGTGACGCAGATAATTCTGCATATAGTACAGCAATAAACTTTACAACTACAGCTATTACTTATTGCGAATCTAGAGGTAATAGTGTAGAAGATGAATATATAAGAAGAGTACAACTAGGTAGTATTGATAATCAGACTACTAATGCTACAGGTTATACAGATCATACATCACTATCAACAAATCTGGCAAAAGGACAAGAGCATAGTATTACTATAACCCCAGGATGGACAGGTAATGCTTTTAACGATGGATATGCTGTATATATAGATTATAATAGAGATGGTGATTTTTATGATGAAGGAGAGACAGTATGGACAAAGTCTCCTTCAAAAACTACACCAGTTAGCACTACTTTTGAAATACCTGCAGATGCTTTAGAAGGAACTACTAGAATGCGTGTAAGTTTAGCCTATAATTCAATAGCTGCTGCTTGTGGTTCTTTTGGTTATGGAGAAACAGAGGATTATACAGTTGTGATTCAAGCTGAAGAAGGAGATACTCAAGCTCCAACAGCTCCAACAAATTTAACTGCTACTAATATAGAACAAACTACAGTGACACTTAGTTGGAATGCTGCTACAGACAATGTAGGAGTTACTGTTTATGATGTGTACAGAGGAGCTGTTCATGTAGCGTCAGTAACAGATACTACCATGAATGTAACTGACCTAACACCTAGTACTGATTATACATTCTCTGTAAGAGCAAAAGATGCAGCAGAAAACACTTCGGAAGCGACAACAGTGAGCTTCACTACAGCTAGTGAAGTAGTTGATGTAACGTATTGTGCTTCGTCCGGAAGTAGTGCTACAGATGAATCAGGGTTTGAATGGATTGACCATGTTTCTCTTGGCGGAATGACTAATTCTTCTGGAAATGATAATGGATATGGAGATTATACAGATCGTATTGCTAGAGTAACTCGTGGTACTGAAACTGAACTAGTGATTAGTGCTGGATTTGGAGGAAGAGCTTACACAGAGTTTTGGGCTATTTGGATTGACTTTAATCAAAATGGAGTTTTTGAATCTGGAGAAAGAGTAGCTTCTGGAGATAGTTCTTCTTCGGGATTACTTTCTGCAAATATTGATATTCCAGCTAGTGCAGTATTAGGAACAACTAGAATGCGTGTTTCTATGAATGATACGGCGCTTGCATCACCATGTGATAGATTTACATATGGAGAAGTAGAAGATTATACAGTAGAAATTAATAATGTAGCTATTACTGTAGCAACTACAGATGCAATCACAAATGAGGATACTGTAGGTTTAGGACATAATGGAGTAGGAATGTCATTCTCTGTTTATCCTAACCCATCAAAGAACAATATTGTTCTTTCTGTTACTAATTTAGAAAATGCTTCATACAGCATTAAAAATATGTTAGGTCAAACAGTATTGGCAAACAAAGTATCTAAAGAAGAAATCAATATAAGTGATTTAAGAGCTGGTTTATATATTATAACAGTAACAGATGGTCAAAAATCATTTACAAAGAAACTTATAAAACAATAAATAATTAATACGTTAGGATAAGTTAATTTATTAAGGGTTGTATCAATATAAACAGTGATACAACCCTTTTTGTTTTATTAAATATCATCAAAAATCTTTAGAATATCTTTGGAGATTTCTTCGGTATAAGCAGCGTTAATAGCTGTGTTTTCTGGGTTGAAAGCTTTGATAAATAAACGAATATAGCTTGTGATATATTCTTTTTGATAGCGATCGTCTACATATGTTTTTCCATCAATGACGATAAAGGAAATTAAATCTTGTATGATTTTTTTTAAGTCTGTTAGCTCTAATTGATTATTCATAACGAGTAAGTTGAGGAATATTACTAGCAATTAAAAATACAGATAGCTTTTTCAAGAGATAGGAAGCTATAGTAAATTAAAACAAAGAAAATCGATTAACGACATGAATATTCTACAGGAGTAAAATGGCTTTGTTTTAATGATAATCTAGTATTAAAAGAAGCAAATAAGATTAATTTGTATTATTACATGTATTTAACTAAGTTGCCATTTGTTTAACAATGAGTAAGATAAAATCAAAGGGGAAATGATATGTACTTTTTGTAGTCAAGAAAATAAAGGAAACTATTGTTCTAATTGTGGAGAACGATATGGGGTAAAAAAAATAACACTTTTATCAATAACTGAAGAAGCAATCTCGACAGTCACCAATATGGATAAAGGTTTTTTATATAACATGAAAACCTTATTTATAAAACCTAAAGAGATTATTAATGATTATATTCAAGGAAGACGAAAAGGTATTTTAAATCCAATTTCTTTTTTAATTATAACGGTTACATTATACCTGTTAATAGTTAGTGCCTTTCCTTCAACAAAAGAAAAGGCAGATGTAAATATGTTTAAAGGAGTAGCTATCTATGAAGTTTCTTATAAAGTAGGTAGGTTTATACATGAATATTTTAAAAACTTTTGTGTACTGCTTATTTTTCCGTTAGGACTAACAACCAAAATGATTTTTAAACGCTATAATTTTATTGAACATTTAACAATTAGTTCTTTTATAATAGGTCAATCCATTTTTATAGGAATTATTAGTTATATGATTTTTAAAAGTCCATTAATATTTGATCCTATATTTTATTTGGCGATAGGGGGAATGATTTTTAGAATATTCGGGAAAAAGAATGATGTATTTGATTCTTCGCTTTCTGCATTTGCAGTATTAATAATGTTTGGTATTCTTTTAATACTTTCAATAGCAATTCCTATAATTATTATGATATAAAGAGTCTACTAATTGATTCAATGATTTCTATTTCAAAAAGTATGAACTATAAAATTATTTTAATAGCAGGGTTAATTTCTAAAATCCTAGATATAAAAGCATCATTTGATTCTGGACTGATATAAATTTCGTTATAAGAATTGTATCTAATAATAAGACCATGATTAGCTGTAGCAGGTTTAAAACCTACCCAAAGTGTTTTTCCTTTTATAATTTCAGAAATATTATCAATACGAATTTTACCTCTTAGAGGTCCGCTCCTATAATGTAGGTGTGTATTAGTGAGTTTGTATGAAGTATCAAAGTATACCCAAAATAATAAGAATATAGCTAAAAGTAAAAGTAAGATAACGCTATAATCATGTGGTTCAAAGACTTTGGATACAACAATATAAATAAGCATACCTATGAAAATGGTATTAAAACCAAAGACAAGTAGTTTAAAGATAAAATCCTTTTTGCTATTGAATTTCATAGGTATGATATTGATTCTCTATAAGATACGATATAAATAGAGAAATTACAAATAAGGATTTTTTATGTAAAGTGTTGCTAGTTAGTTTGTTTAGTGAGTATCATTTTTTTAATTAAAGAAATTTGACCCAAGTGATAATAAGCATGTTCGATCATAGCTTCTATATTCCTTCTATAAGAACCATATTTAGGGTCAACAAATGGTGCTTCTAGTTGCTCAGGAGATAGATGGTTGATATGTGAAGCAAACTTTTCGGCATTAGTGATAAGGTCTGTATATAAGTTATCCCAATCTGTATAAGAAGTGATAGGAGGAGCGTCAAAACTGTATTTATCTTTAATATCTAACGTACCCCCTTCAAGTACTTTAAGAACACCTTTAAGATAGTAATTGATATGAAATGTTAATATGCCAATAGTGTTAAGTGATTCAATCTTGTAAATAGCTTGTTGCCAAGAAACGGTAGCAAGATTTTCTTTATAATTTGTATTAGCAATCCATTTACCGTTAAGAAAGACTTCGCTAAAACGAGCTGCTAGTTGATGAGGAGTTTCCATGATTAAGTTTAAAATATAAAAACTTAAAGTTATTAATAATCATTGAAACAATCCTATGTTTATTATGAAGGGATTTTATAAATAAAAAAAGACTGCTCAAGAAGAACAGTCTTAATATGTCTATTTTTTGAATTTATAGCGGAATATTACCGTGTTTACGTTCTGGACGATGAACCTCTTTGTGTTCTAACATAGCAAATCCTTTTATTAATTTTCGACGTGTATCTTTAGGTAAGATCACTTCATCAATAAAACCACGTTGTGCCGCTTTAAACGGATTAGCAAACTTAGCGGCATATTCAGCTTCTTTTTCAGATAATTTTAATTCTGGATCATCTGCTGCTGCAATTTCTTTTCTAAAGATAATTTCACTAGCACCTTTGGCTCCCATCACTGCGATTTCGGCAGAAGGCCAAGCAAAATTAAGATCAGCACCTATGTGTTTAGAATTCATTACATCATAAGCCCCACCATAAGCTTTACGAGTAATTACTGTAATTCTAGGTACAGTAGCTTCGCTTAATGCATAAAGTAGTTTGGCTCCATGTGTGATGATACCATTCCATTCTTGATCGGTGCCAGGTAAGAATCCAGGAACGTCTACCAATACTAATAACGGAATATTAAAACAATCACAGAAACGTGTAAAACGCGCTGCTTTTTTAGAACTATTTACATCCAATACCCCAGCAAGACTCATAGGTTGATTTGCTACAATCCCTATACTGCGACCAGCTAGACGAGCAAAACCTACAATAATATTATCTGCATAATCTTTATGAATTTCATAAAAAGAATCAGCATCAATGATATGCTCAATCACAGTATGCATATCATAAGGTTTATTAGGACTATCAGGAATAATATTTGATAAGCCTTCACGAACTTCATCTCCTAGAGTATAAGGTAAGTTCGCTACCTTTTCTTTATTATTTTGAGGGATATAACTCAATAAACTTTTAATGTCTTCTAGGCAAACTATATCATTAGCAGCAGTAAGATGTGTTACTCCAGACTTAGTTGAATGTGTACTAGCCCCACCTAATTCTTCAGACGAAACTTCTTCATTAGTTACAGTTTTAACAACATTAGGGCCTGTTACAAACATATAGCTGGTGTCTTCTACCATGATAGTAAAGTCGGTCATTGCAGGAGAATATACAGCTCCTCCAGCACAAGGTCCCATAATTGCAGAAATCTGTGGAATTACTCCAGAGGCTTGTACATTGCGATAAAAAATATCGGCATACCCCCCTAGAGAACGAACTCCTTCTTGAATACGAGCTCCACCAGAATCGTTTAACCCTATTACAGGAGCACCAACCTTCATGGCGTGATCCATTATCTTACAGATTTTTTCGGCATGAGTTTCTGATAAAGCTCCACCAAAAACTGTAAAATCTTGTGCAAAAACATATACCATTCGCCCATTAATTGTACCATAACCAGTAACAACCCCATCACCATAATAGAGTTCATCTTGCATTCCAAAATCGGTAGTACGATGGGTTACCAACATACCAATTTCTTCAAAAGAACCTTCATCGAGTAAGTAAGCAATACGTTCGCGAGCTGTAAGTTTTTTCTTTTGGTGTTGTCGTTCTATTCTTTTTTGCCCCCCACCTAGGTGTGCTTGAGCAATTTTATCGTTTAAATCTTTTAAGATATCTTCTTTCATTACAGTAGGGAATTAATGCGTAGGAACTCGTAATTGTTTTTGATCTTCAAGGTATTGTTTAAGTGCTACCAAAGCTGCAATTTCTGCTTCTTGTTGACTAGCTTGTTCAAGAACCTCTGGAGTATAATACTGTTTGACAAAATGAGTATCAAAGTTTCCAGAAATAAAGGCTTCATGATCACAAACAAAAGTTCCAAAAGGCAAGGTTGTTTTAATACCTTTGATCTGGTAATTGTTAATAGCTTTTTTCATTAAAGCTATAGCTTCTTCTCGAGTATCTCCATAAGTAATGAGTTTGGATAACATAGGATCATAATAGATAGGAACTTCCATTCCTTCTTCATAACCATCATCTACACGAATGCCTTCGCCTTGAGGACGTTGATAAGTTTCTAATAAGCCTACACTAGGTAAAAAGTTATCTGTAGGATCTTCTGCATAAACTCTAAGCTCTAATGCATGTCCTTTTATCGTAAGATCATCTTGTGTAAAACTTAATTTTTCGCCTCGAGCTATACGAATTTGCTGTTCTACAAGATCAACCTGAGTGATTAGTTCGGTTACAGGATGTTCTACTTGTAAACGCGTATTCATCTCTAAGAAATAGAAGTTGTGATTCTCGTCTACCAAGAATTCAACAGTTCCAGCACCTAAGTAATTACAAGATTTAGCTACATTAACAGCTGCAGTTCCCATAGCTTCTCGCAAAGCAGGAGTGAGTATGGCAGAAGGAGCTTCTTCTACAACTTTTTGATGTCTACGTTGTACACTACATTCACGCTCGAATAAGTGAACAAAATTACCGTGACTATCTGCAAGTACTTGGATTTCTATATGTCTAGGTGAACCTACGTATTTTTCAATAAAAACAGAACCATCACCAAAAGCAGAAACGGCTTCGCTTATTGCACGATCCATTTGCTCAGATAAGTCTTCTTCGCGTTCAACTACGCGCATACCTTTACCACCACCACCAGCGGCAGCTTTAATTAAAATAGGAAAACCAATATCTTTTGCAATGGTTTTAGCTTTTTCAGGATCGGTAATAGCTTCATCAATACCAGGAACCATAGGGATATCATAAGCTTTAACAGTTTCTTTGGCAGCAAGCTTATTTCCCATTTTTTCTATAGCTTCGATACCAGGACCAATAAACGTAAGACCTGCATCGGTAACAGCTTTCGCGAAAGCAGCATTTTCACTTAAGAAACCATAACCAGGATGAATTGCATCTACATGTAACTGTTGTGCAACTTCTATAATTTTATCACCTAATAAATACGATTGACTAGATGGAGCTTCACCTATACAAATAGCTTCGTCTGCATAAGTAACATGAGGAGATTGACGATCTGCTTTAGAAAAAACAGCTACAGTTTTAATCCCCATTTTTTTGACCGTTTTCATGATTCGAAGTGCAATTTCACCTCGATTGGCCACTAATATTTTTTTCATTTGTGTTGTAGTATTTCTTTATACAAAAAATAATAAGATGTAGTTAAGACGCTTTGATTATTCAAATTCGATCAATAAAGCATTTTTCTCTACTGTATCGCCAGCTTTTATGGTAATATCCTTAATTACACCATCTCTAGGTGAAGTAAGATTATTCTCCATTTTCATAGCTTCGATGATAATTAAAGAGTCTCCTTCTTTGATTTCTTGTCCTATTTGAGCATTAACACTAAGAATCAACCCTGGCATAGGTGCTTTGATTGAATTTACAACCTTTGTACTTCCTAGTGATAATCCTAACGTCTTAATTAAAATATCTAAATCATCGGCAATGGCGACATCATATGTAGTACCATTAACGGTAACAGCATATTTTTTTTGATGAAAATCTGAGGATACCAATGAGGTAGTATAAGAAGTGTTTTTGTATAAAATATGTTGTTCTTTTGAGGTCGTCTCGATACTGTCTAAAGCATTTGCATCTTGAGTATTAAGATCAAATGTATGAGTATCATTAACCTTAAGGGCATAGGTTTTTTTCACGAGTTTTTGTTTAGAGTGTCTCGTAAATATAAGTTTTATTTAATAAAAAGTAAGTTTTAGCATATTACTTAAGTAAAAAAATAACACAATAAAAATATAGGGAGATTGTATGAAATTAAGTGAAATACTGGTATAAAAATAGGGGATTACCCCTATAAAAATAATGATTTTGAATAGTATTTTTGTAACAAAATGAAGATTTTGTCTTCTTATAGATATAAGTGTAAAGCAAATACAACATTTTAATAAAGTGTGAATAATCCACTTTGATTGATTGATTACAGTGTAAGGATAGTTACGTAAGTGGCTATCCTTATTTTTTATGCATTTCTATTGTTTAAGAAATAGATTGAGCGTATTTGTTTTTGCTATAACATGGCAAATATGAAAAAATAGACGTGTTATGTTATGCCTATGTTATATCAAGAAAAAGTATGTGTTGATACACTATTTTGAAGTTATTTTTGCGTGGTGAAAAATAATTGAATTTAGATTAGAAGACTTAATAACTGATATAAAAAGGCTGGTGACGGCTCTTAAATGACCTAAATTAGATGAAACGAGTAATTGTAGATTACAAAAAATTAACCAAAGAAATTTTAGAATTATTAGTAGCAAAATATCCAGATGGATATGATGATTTAAACGTGATCTCTTTTAAAAACATGCATAACGAAATTGTTGAAGCAATAGAAGTTAGTACAGAAGACACGATTTATCTGGTAAAGGTAAGTAAGCGATTAGCAGCTACTATGGAGAATTTTGATGAAGATACTGGAGAAGAAATAACTCCAGCAGATTCAGAAATACTTTAAACAATAAAAGCCTCAAATTTTAGAATCAAATTTGAGGCTTTTTATTGCAATGATTTGATATGTTCTTTTTTTAAACTAAAAAGTTATATGGAATTGATAGGAAACAAGTACTTTTGGCAATCTTAATGAATAAGCAATTTTACCCCCAAATTGTCTATGAAAAAAATACTGAGTTATTTGATGCCTATAGTATCCAAAACTATTCCATCAAAACATAATGGTTTGCTAGAAATCACTTGGGTTAATGGTACTAAAGTTTTAGATACAGCCAATGCAAATTATTCTTATGGAAGTCTACAGCGAATTTTGCAATATGGATTAAAAAAAATTAACGTAAAACCTGATGCTCATATATTGGTTTTGGGATTAGGAGGAGGGAGTGTGATTCCTACTATTTATCAATGCTATGGAAAAAGGGTAGCTATTACTGCAGTAGAAATTGATGAAGTAATTATTGATGTAGCAGCACATGAATTTGCTATTACATCAAATTCTTCATTTCAAATTATATGCGAAGATGCCTTGACTTTTATAGATAGGGATAAAAATTTTTATGATTTGATTATTATAGATCTTTTTGTAGATGATCAAGTGCCTCAACAATTTTATGAAGCTTCTTTTTTTGAAGCAATTTCGCAAAGATTACTACCTAAAGGAAAGTTTTTGTTTAATGCAGGGATGAATACTCAAATAATAGTTCCAGTAATTAAAAAGCTTCAAATGCATCTAGCAAACCAGATACAGATAGAAAAACATCTTAATGTAGGAAGATCTAATACATTAGTAATAGGAGAAAAAATTAAAGAAGATTGATTACCCTAAGCTAATTCGAATCATAGTAATAAAAATCAATAATAAGGTTAGTATACCTACTATAGTTGTAAAGATGCCTGTTTTTCTTGACTTTACCCAACCAGAAAGTGCTAGAATTCCCGAGATACTGAAGAGCCCAATCATAAAAGTAAAAATACCAATTACTCTAGGTACTAAAAAATCATCTGTCGTTATATTTTTAATATAACCTCCAGGAGTGGTAATCATACTGATCTGTGTCATAGCAAATACTGTAACAAGAAAACATCCTGAAGAAATAGTGGCAAGTTTTAAGATGCGATTTATCACTTTAGAGTCGTTATCAGTGACCAAAATACTTATAACAACAGTAATAGAAAAACCACTTAATAAAGAACTGATTAATAAAGTTTGATTCGCTAGAGCATTCCAGTATTCTAATGTCATTTCCATAGCAGGAATAATATTTTTTTGATGAATTGTATGTTTAAAAATAAGAACTTTTAATTATAAAGCAAATCTGATATAGGATATCAACTGTCTTTATATAAGTTTAATAAAGAATGTGCTGCCGCAAAAGGAGTAATTTTATTTTGTTTTAACTGTGTAGTAAGTTCCTGTAAGGTAGTATGTACTTTGGGGTGTTCATAAAAAGCATTTTTAAGTTGATCTTCTATTGTTTGTATCAACCAAAATTCATTTTGTTGCTTACGGCGATGTTCAAAATATTGATTAGATTGTGTTAACCCAACATACTCTTTAATAAGTTTCCAGATGTCAAGAATTCCTTCATGTTGCAAACCACTACAAGTTAATACCTTTGGGATCCAATTACTCTCTGTAGGAGGATAAAGATGTAAAGCTTTATTAAATTGATTTTTGGCATGTTTTGCTCTATTGATATTATCACCATCGGCTTTATTGATAACAATGGCATCTGCCATTTCTATAATACCGCGTTTAATCCCTTGTAATTCATCACCGGCACCAGCTAGTTTAAGGAGTAAAAAGAAATCAACCATACTGTGTACAGCAGTTTCGCTTTGACCTACACCTACCGTTTCAACAATTATAATATCATATCCTGCAGCTTCACAAAGAATAATAGATTCTCTAGTTTTTTGAGCGACACCACCTAATGATTTTCCAGAAGGAGAAGGGCGAATAAAAGCATGGTCAGAACGAACAAGAGATTCCATTCTGGTTTTATCACCTAAAATACTTCCTCCAGAAATTGAGCTACTAGGATCAATAGCTAATACAGCTACTTTTTTACCTTGTTTGATTAAAAGATTACCTAATGCTTCTATAAAAGTACTTTTCCCTACTCCAGGTACACCTGTAATTCCTATACGAATAGAATTATTGGCATAAGGTAGACATTGTTCAATAAGTTCTTGAGCAAGTTTAAAATGCTTTTGATGTGTACTTTCAATCAACGTAATGGCTTTACTTAATACAGTGGTATTACCATTAACGATATCCTGTGTCATTTGTACTGCCGACTCCATTTTTTTTTGCTTGCGTTTAAATCTATTAATCGCATTGAGATTAGTACTAGGCGGTACTTTTTGAATAGGTTGGTCTTTGGGTGTATGTTTAGTTGATTCGGTCACTATATAAAAGCTTTACAACAAAGGTATGAATAATACATTAAGAAGCGTATCCTATAGGAACTGCTATAGCTGTAGTATCCCAAGTAAGATATAGTATTGAAAAACCATTTGCATCTTCAAAATATATAGTGAATTGCTCTACAGGATCTTTTAAATACGTTACAGGTACTTCGATCGTGAGAGCGTCATATTGTTTTTCTCTAGCAGCTTCTCCACTCATGTTAACACCCCAATCATTTACTTTAGAATTAAAAATAACTTTCCAGGATTTTTCATTTGGTATGGTCCATAGACTATAGGTTCCCGCTTTTAATAAAGAACCATCTATGGTAATATCTTTAGAAGTAGTAAAAGTAGTAGCTTCATTAGCTCCAGTACGCCATACTTTTCCATAAGGGATTAAGTCTCCAAAAATGATACGCCCCTTTTTATATGGACGATTATAAAATACAGAGAAATCAATATTTTCAATAGTGTGTGTAATCGTTTCTTCGGGACTATGTTTTTTGGTATTCATTCTTAAAAAGGAAAAACCTAAATAACCTAAAATAAAGATTCCGACTATAGCGATTAACAGGCGTTTTAAAAGTTTAGACATGACTATGTTTTTAATATTAAAGAAGTTAATAGTAAGAGCTGAGTAAAAATACTAAAAAGAAGAGTGTAAAAAACATTAAAATAAATAAGGTATAGGCTATAATAATTAAAAAGAATTGACAATGAAAAGGTTATAAGACATTACTTTTGTAGTAAGATAGAAGAAAAGATATTTTTTATTAGACAAGTTGCAACATCGATAAGACGAGCACGTCTATATAAATGAATAATAACAATGAGTATTATAACCACTAACTAAATTAAAAGATTTTGTTACAAAGCGAACTGATAGAGCGATGTAGAGCAAATGATCGTAAAGCACAGATGCAGCTATACAATAAGTATTGTGATGCGATGTATTATGTAGCCTTACGATTTTTAAAAGACTCTTTTGAAGCAGAAGAAGCTATGCAAGAATCTTTTATTAAAGCATTTGCAAGATTACATCAATTTACTGGAGATGTGACTTTTGGAGCTTGGCTAAAGCGTATCGTTATCAATAAAAGTATTGATATGCTAAAAGCTAAAAAATTAAACATGGTCGCAATTAATGAACAAGTAATGGCTACTGTAGACGATCAAGAAGATTGGTCTGTAGCAGATTCTGTTACTGTTCAAGAAATTAAGGATGCTATAGAAAAGCTTCCTGAAAAATATAGATATGCCGTGATGTTATTTTTAATAGAAGGGTATGATCATAACGAGATAAGCGAAATATTGGATATAACCCCGGTTTCGTCTAGAACATTAGTACATCGAGGAAAGAAGAAGTTGCAAGAAGAATTAAAACATTTGAGAAATGGCACAAGATATTAGAGAGTTATTAAAACAAGATCGCAGTTTGCCTACAGAGCGTTTAAGAGCAGGTCACGAAGATCGTTTTATGGCTATGCTAGAAAAAGAATTCCCTGTAGAGAAAAAGAAACCAGATTTTAATTGGTTAAAGATAGCTGCTAGTGTAGTTGTTATCTTCTCTATTTCATTTACAGCTATGAAATGGTATCCAGAAGGAGAACAAACAAGACAAGAAATTGTTAATGCAGAAGAAAAAGCTCCTCCTTCTACTGTAATTAAAAAACAATCACACTTGGCTAATATCTCTCCAGAATACGAGAAAACGGAGAATTATTTTCTTACCAGTATCAACTTTGAACTCTCTCAGATTGAAGTTAATGAAAACAATAAAGAATTAGTCGATAGTTTTAAGGTAAGATTAGAAAAGCTTAATAAAGAATATGAGCGTTTGAACACAGAATTAGTAGAGTTTGGTCCTAATGAGTTAAGTATAGAGGCTATGATCGAAAATTTACAAATGCGATTAGAACTATTGAAAAAATTAAAAGATAAATTAAAAGAAATTGAACACTTATCGAATGAAGAATATTATCAAGAACAAACGACATAACGCTCTAATTATATTAGGACTGGTTTGTATCGGTAATGTATTTGCACAGCATTCATACAAGCTTCAAGAAAAGTTTACCGTTAATAAAGATGCAACGTTGAACTTAACAACAAGTTATACCAATGTTATTTTTGAAACATGGAATAAGAACACCATACAGGTAGAGGCTTATGTAGATAGCGAATCACTTAATGATGAGCAAGCTAAATATCTTGAAGATACATGGCAAATAGATGCAGTAGGGAATAGTAGAGAAGTGACGATAAGATCTATTGCAAAGAGCAACCCTAGATGGAGTGAGAATGTGACCCAAATTAACGTTCAGAACGCTAAAGAATTTGAAGCACTTAACCCTAAGATCAAAGAATTATTGGCACCGATAATGAAAGGGATTGATAATAATCCTATGCCTAGTGCTTTAAAAGAAAATTTAGCGAGTCTTAATTTTAATGCTAATGAGTACCAGAAAAATGAAGAGAAGTATGTCGCACAATGGGAAAAGCAGATCAAAGAAAAATTTGGAAACAATGCAAATTCTGTCGTGAAAAATTGGTCTAACCAATTGACAAAAGATGTAAAGAGTATTCCTAATGTAAGTCAACAGGATTTATCAGGAGAAGGACAATGGAGAGGACAATTTAGTCGTGAAATGGAAATTTGGGCATCCCAATTTATTAATCAAATGGCAGCAAATGATGGGAATATTACAATAACCTATACGACAAGAAGTGAAAATAAAAACACAACAAGTAATAGGATTATTAAAGTAAAGATGCCTAAAGATGCATTGATGAGGTTGAATGTAAGACATGGTAAAGTAGCCTTGCCAGAGTATGCAAATAATGTAAAAGCATCATTGTCACATACACAATTAAGTGCAAATGTAGTAGATGGAGCACAAACAGATATAAGGGTATCGTATTCACCTATTGTTATTCAAGAATGGAAACAGGGGAGATTAGTAGCAAACTACGTGAAGAATTGTAGAATCGGAAATGCAAATACGATTCAAGTAAATGCAGATTCAAGTAATATATATATAGAAGAATTAAATGAAAAAGGAGCTATAGCAGGAAGTTTTGGAAATATTATTATAGCTAATATGAGTAAATCCTTTACAGCGCTAGATGTAATATTAGAAAATAGTGATATTAAAATAGCAGCTCCCAAGACAGCATTTAATTTTACATATAGCGGAGGGATGAGTAGAGTGAAGTTACCATCATCCTTAGAAGTTAAAGCGAGAAAGAGTTTTGGAGGAGAAGTGATTAGTGGATTTCAAACTTCTAGAAATACGGAAAAGGCAATTATTATTAATGCCAAGTATAGTGATATTGAATTACAGTAGTGTAATTATATAAATGTGTTAATTAGGGAGAAGTCATTGAGAAATCAATGACTTTTTTTTGTTTTTAAAAAGTTTGTGAAAAAATAAAAGAAAGGCGAATAATATCTTGATTAAGAATAAGGTAATAAAAAAATAAAAAGGAAATGATACATATCATAGATAAAAAAACAGTAGAGAGCCTAAAATGCTGTAAGGAATGCTATGCGTTTGATAACCTATGTTTTAGAAAGTTTTTTTATAATGGATTAGGGGAAAAAAACGGGTTTTTATGACTAAAATTACCTCTAAAAAATGCAGTTTTGTGTTGTTTGTCTAGTATAATTAACAATTGGTCTAAAAGTTGAAATACTTTTTTCTAGAAGTAGATATAGCTAATATATTTGTAGGGTAAAAACGTATTATTATTACAGTTTAAATATTTGGGGAATGAAAAAAATTGCTATTATTTTATGTTTGATCTTTACTACAACAATGTTTGCAGCAGATAAAGATCTATTAATTGAAAGAGAAGGAGATGTAGTTACTGTTGTTGAATTTAAAAGAGGTGACAGTATCAAACTTTTTGAATTAGAATCAGGAGATATTGTTCTTATGAAAACTACAGCAAAAATAGACTTAAGTTTATTACCAGCTGGTAGATATGTTCTAGAGCACTGTAAAGGAGAAAAGATAGTGATAGAAAAAGAAGAAGAATACGATTTTTAAAAATCGATTAAATCTTAAATAAATAAAAAGGGTGTTTGATTTTCAAACACCCTTTTCTTATTCTTTTATAAGTATAGTTTAATCTAAATTCTGGGTAATTTTAAAACCAGTAAATAATCCGATACCAGCCATAAGAAAGATAGTACCAGGATAAGCAATATCTTCTCTTACTCCAAAAGTATAGTGTAAAAGACCACCTATAAAAATACCTAGACCAATACCGATTAATAGTAATGATAAATTAGGAATTATGATTTTCCATATAGGATGCGATTTTCTATTCTTACTATTGTAAAATATAGAAGCATCACCTCCTTTTTCAATTAAGGCTAAACGTTCTTTATGTCTAGAAGAAATATAAAGGTAGAAAATCCCAAAAATTGCTCCAAAGATGATAGGTAATACGATAACTTCAGCTCCCATAATGTATATTTTTAAAAATTAAAACTTGTTGACTTTCTTTCTATGACCAGAAAAGACAAAAAGTGGTTACAAAAAAAGTGAAAAAGTTTAAAAAAAGTAAACTAGTATTAGAGAAGTGTTTTGTTAACTTGTTTGTTTTTAGTTTTTTATGTGTTTTTTAGAATAAAAAATAATCTTTTTGTATTTTAAGTGTAACCAAAATGCTTGAAGGGAAGTCATAAGAGAAATGAACCAACCATCAGACACATATTATATTAATGAAGTACTAGACGGTAATGTCAATGCATTTTCGGTATTGGTGAATCGATATAAAAGTTTTGTATTTACTATAGTATATCGTTTAGTAAAGAATAGAGATGAAGCAGAAGAAGTAGCTCAAGATACTTTTATCAAAGCATATCAATCATTAAAAAGTTATAGAGGAGATGCTAAATTTTCTACATGGTTATATACTATAGCGTATCGCAAAAGTCTAGATCAGATCAAAAAGAATAAAGTACACTATACATATACATTGATAGAAGAAGTGAATGAAGGAGATGCACAGGAGATAGAAAATGGATTAAGTTACTTAGAACAAAAAGAACGTACACAGATTATAAAAGAAGGAATTTTAAAACTACCTCCAGAAGCAGCTGCAATAATAACATTTTATTATTTTGAAGATAAAAAAGTAAAAGAAATAGCAACAATAACAGGTTTAACTGTAGATAATGTTAAAATTAAGTTGCATAGAAGTCGAAAACAATTATATTCGATACTGAAACATAATGTATTACCCGAAATAAGTAGAAAAAATGGAAGAGCAATATGACCCTTTAGAAAAACTTACTGAAGATTTGGTGAAAGATGCAGGACTAGAAAAGCCTTCTGTTGATTTTACTTTTCAAGTAATGCAAGAAATAGAAGAAATTAATGCTGTAGAAAAACAACCTATAGAAATAGTGTATAAACCATTAATCTCAAAAATGGTTTGGGGAATGCTAATAAGCGCTTTTATTGGATTTGTTATAGTAGCAAAATATATGGGATTGTCGTTTTTGGATGTATCTTGGTTAAATGCATATAAAGAAAGAATGAGTGTAAATAAATTAGAGTTTTCTAATATAGTTGTATATGGTGCATTAAGTTTTGGAGTGTACTTTTTAATACAGTTTACAATCATTAAGCGAAATTTAGATAAACAATATTCATTATAAGAAAATAGAAATCATTAAATTAGGAGAAATCAAAAGCTTACTCCTTTTTAATGAACTTAAATAAAAGCTCGAATGTAGCTTATATACAAGATTTAATTGCTACTCATGCAAGCAAAATTTCTTTTATGGTAGGTAATGGTATTAATCGTTATTATCATGAAGCTTCTGTTTCGTGGAGTGATTTATTACTCAACTTGTGGAATAATAACACAGAAGAAAATAAGATAACTTATATTCCTGAAGGAATTTCGTTCACTGAGTTTTTTGATATACTCGAAATCCAAAGCAAAAAAGAAAAGAACCTAGGAGGAGAGATACAAAAACAAGTGCAGTCAGCAATGCAGTTATGGAAAGGCTCTGCTGAACAAAATCATTTATTACAAAAGATAAGGTCAATAAAAGCACCTATATTGACTACAAATTTTGATAATCTTATGCAGCAAACAATGCAGTTAAAAATGTATAAGATTGTAACAACTCCATTTACAGATTATTATCCATGGTCGTGTTATTATGGAACAGAACAACTAACTACACCTACAGCAGGTTTTGGGATATGGCATATTAATGGTATGATTAAATACCACAGAAGCATTAAATTGGGATTGTCTCAATATATGGGAAATGTAGCTCAAGCTCGAAAATTTATACATAAAGGATATCAAAATCTTTATGCTCAAGATGCTGTATGGAACGGAAGCAATACCTGGTTAGATATAGTGTTTCATAAACCTATAATGATACTGGGATTAGGATTAGACGAAACCGAAGTCTTTATTAGATGGTTACTTATAGAAAGAGCAAAATATTTTAAGAAGACAAAAACGACTCAAAAAGGGTGGTATATAGAAAAAAGTACATCAAGAAGTAAAATTTCTGAAGGAAAACGCTTTTTTTTAGAATCAGTCGGTATTGAAATTATTACTTTGGATAATTATAAAGAACTCTATGTAGATATATGGAATTGATTCTAGATCAAAATTTTAAAGACAAAGATTTTAAACATACAAAATTTGTAAAAGGAGAATATGATAATTGTATATTCTCTAATTGTGATTTTACCGAGGCGAATTTGGCTAATGTTATTTTTACAGAATGTGAATTTGTTCAATGTAATTTTAGTAATACTTCAGTAAAAAAAACAGTATTTAAAGATAGCGCATTCATAGAGAGTAAATTAGTAGGAATTCAATTTAATGAATGTGATGATTTCTTATTTTCGGTAACATTTACACAATGTATTATAGAATATGCTTCTTTTAGAGCAATGAGAATGCGTAAACAGCAATTTAATTCATGTAAATTACACGGAGTCGATTTTGAAGATACAGATTTAACCGAAGTTGTATTTGAATCTTGTGATTTAGATACAACTACTTTTGTAAGAACAAGATTAGAAAAAGCAGATTTTACAACAGCAAAGAACTATAGTTTGGATCCTGAACTAAATCAAATAAATGGAGCAAAGTTTGATAGAAGTGAAGTTCATGGATTATTATCTAAATATAATATTAGAATAGCGTAATTATTGTTATGGAGTATAAACTGAGAAGATGGGGAATAGGAGGACTCATTTTTATAATAATCATAATAGGAGTGATATATATGTTTATAGGAGAGGCTATACCACAATACGCAGCTATATATGCAGATACTTCGATTTATGAAAAACCTCTTGAACAAGTAAGAGCGAATAAAGAGGTAAAAGCATGTATAGGAGATACCATTACTGTGGGAGAAATTATATCTGGAGAAGTGTTTTTTTTTGAAGATTATAAAAAGCTAACATTAACTTTACCCATACACGGAATAAAGCAAAAGGCCAAAATGGATATTATAGCAATAAAAGAAGGTGAAGAATGGATTTATAAAGAGATCAAAATAAGAGTGAAAAAAATAAAGAAAACGATTTACATTTTAAAAGAATAAAAAAAGGCTTACAGATATTGTAAGCCTTTTGTGTATTTTGAAAAACAATTTAATCCTTGATATAATTAGAAAATTGCTTAATCCCTGTCTCAGATAAACGTTTAGCTTGTTTTGCATAAAAAGATTTAGTCTGTCTTAAAGTCTCAGCTTGAAGAATTTCTTCGCTTCTTATATAACGCTTATCAGAAGCAAACATAGAACGTTTATCAAAAATCAAACTTAATTCTTCTAAAACAGCTTCTAATTTTAATAAAGCTTCTTGAGCTTTTTGTTGAACAATTTGTTGCTGTTTAAGTTCAGCAGCTCGTTTTGCCTCTAGCTTGGCTTGTTTTTGCTTTTGAAGTTCAATTTCTTCAGCTAGTCTTTTTTGTTGAGCTTCTAATTCTTGTTGCTTTCTTAATAATTCAGCACGTTGACGATCCATTTCATTTTGATGCTGTTGAATAGCTGCTTGAGCAGATTCAATTGCAGTTGATGTCTTAGTGGCAGTAGTAGTAGTAGATGCACCTTCAGAAGAAGTACTCTCTTCTTGAGTATCAGAAGATGTTGTGAAATTTGTTTTAATATCACATTTATTTAATTCTACCAAAAGCTCAGTAGCTATTTTTTCAGCTCTTTTAGCATAAAATCTACTTCTTTCCCAAGTATCTTGCTCTATAGAACTTTCCATATTATCACGAGCATCATAAGCTAAACTATTAGAATCATAACATCCGTATAAATCAGTAAGACGTTCTACTTCTAATAAAGCTTCAATCGCTTTCTCGGCATATTGATGACTATGTTCTATATTATTTACAATAAAAGCTTGACGGATATGCTTTTTTGCGTAAGCTGCTGCCGACAGAACATCTTCAAACGTTTTTTGAGCATTTGCAAATGCACAGAAAAATAATAAACTAGTAAAAAGTAATGCTTTTTTCATAGGTTTTTCAAACTTTGTAATAAAAAAGATATACAAAAATACAACTTTTTAAATTTGGGTTACAATAATGAACAGCATTTTTTATGCCAGAGTGAATTGTAACCATATAAAATTTTAAATAAACAATTAATGACAATTACTAAGTCTTGTTAAATTATATCGCCTTACTTTTGTTAAAAAATAATTCAGTTTAGTGTAAGTTAATCGATTAAAATGCGCCTATATCTTTATGAAAGCAATAATTATATCCTCTATCAACAAAAATTTAAGTAGTGCTATATCTTTAATAGATGCTATAGATGACAAAACTTACTGCGATGCTAGTGTAGCACCATATTATTCTAGTATAGGATCTCATATACGACACGTTCTCGATTTTTTTAATTGTATTATAGGCGGATTAGATACAAATAATGTAGATTTGACAGCTCGTAAAAGAGATGAAACTATAGCTACAGATAAGGAAGCAGCAAAAGCATTTATTTATGAATTGCAAGAAACCTTAAATTCTTTCGTTGGAGCAAATACAGATTATTTATTGCATGTAACAGATAATTTAGGACAAGGAAAAGTAACTGTTGATTATACACTCGAAAGCATATTGGCTCATGCTAATAGTCACGCAATACACCATTATGCTGTAATAGGTTATATTCTTTCCTTTTTAGGAATAGAATTAAAAATTTCAGGTTTTGGATATAATCCTACTTCTCCTATTAATAAAAAGAGAGAAGGGATATAGATATAAAAATATTAAGTCCACTTATGATTTAAAAATTATGTTTAAATTATAAGTGGATTTTTATTTAAGATTTCTTCTTCCCAAAGAAGGCATCCATAATAGTTTTGATGCCTCTAAAAGCCATAAAAATTGCAAAAACAGTTCCGCAAAGTCCTAAAACTAAAATAGGAACAAACATCGGGTGATCCTGATTTTTAAAAGAAGAATGTAGAATTACAGGACTAATAAACATAAATAATATAGCTAGAGCCATACGTTGAACTCCTTTTCCTAGTAATTCTTTATCAGTGTGTTTACGATCCATAATTTTTAATTGCGTTACGTACACTACCATACTTTTCTAGAAGATGTTGTGCATCGCTATATGAGATTTTTAATTCTTCGACTAGCATACGGGTACCTCGATCTACTAACTTATGATTACTAAGCTGCATATCTACCATTTTATTATCCTTTACTCTACCTAATCTAATCATAGTAGTTGTAGAAATCATATTGAGGACTAATTTCTGAGCAGTTCCTGCTTTCATACGAGAACTACCAGTAACAAACTCTGGGCCTACAACAACTTCTATAGGATATTGAGCTGTTTGAGCTAGCGGACTTCCTTGATTACAAGTAATACAACCAGTTGCAATTTGATGCTGGTTACACATTTGTAACGCATGAATAACATATGGAGTTGTTCCAGAAGCAGCAATACCTATAACAACATCTTTTGATGAAATATGGTGCTCTTTTAAATCTTCCCACCCTTGAGTAGTACTATCCTCTGCAAATTCGACCGCTTTTCTTATAGCAGAGTCTCCTCCAGCGATTAAACCAATTACAAGATCATGAGATACTCCAAAAGTAGGAGGGCATTCACTTGCATCTACAATACCTAATCGACCACTAGTACCAGCTCCCATATAAAAGAGACGACCTCCATCATTAAGACGATTTACAATTATAGTAGTAAGTTCTTCTATTTGAGGAATGGCTTTTTCTACAGCAAGAGGAACAGTTTTATCTTCATTATTAATATGAGTTAATAACTCATTAACCGACATTTTTTCAAGATGGCGATGATTAGAATCTTGTTCTGTTGTTTTGGTAAAATTCATGAGGTAAAAGTACTATTTTCAAATGAATTCTAGAGTGATAATACTCATATCACACATTAAAATAAAAACGATTAGATAGAATAGCAGAGTAATCTAAATTTGAGAATGATATATCATAGAAATAAGAAAGGCTGTTTTATACAAAACAGCCTTTAATTCTTTTAAATATAGAAATTAAGCTAATTCGCTTAAGATAGTATTAAAAGTTTGACTAGGTCTCATGGCAGCTGTTGCCTTATCTTCGTTAGGATTGTAGTATCCATCTAGATCAACAGTTACACCTTGTACCGTATTTAATTCTTCAACAATTTTAGATTCATTATCAGAAAGTTGAGCAGCTATAGGTGTAAATAACGCTTGTAATTCTGCATCTTTAGTTTGAGCAGCCAATGCTTGAGCCCAATACATAGCAAGATAGAAATGACTTCCTCTATTGTCTAATTCATTTACTTTACGTGAAGGTGATTTCTTATTTTCTAAGAATTTTATAGTTGCTTGATCCAAAGCATCACCTAATACAATAGCTTTTTGATTGTTATCTTTTTCTCCTTGGAATTCAAGAGAAACAGCAAGAGCCAAGAATTCTCCAAGAGAATCCCAACGTAAGTGGTTTTCGCTAGTAAATTGTTGAACGTGTTTTGGAGCAGAACCTCCAGCACCAGTTTCAAATAAACCACCACCATTCATTAATGGTACGATAGATAACATTTTTGCACTTGTTCCTAATTCTAGAATAGGGAATAAGTCTGTGTTATAATCACGTAAAACATTTCCTGTTACAGAGATCGTATCCTTACCTTCTTTAATTCTTTCTAAAGAGAAACGAGTTGCTTCAATAGGAGATAAAATTCTAATGTCTAATCCAGTAGTGTCGTGATTTGGTAAATAAGCATTTACTTTTTCGATTAATTGAGCGTCGTGAGCTCTATTTTTGTCTAACCAGAATACAGCAGGAGTGTTTGTTGCTCTAGCTCTACTTACAGCTAATTTAACCCAGTCTTGAATAGGAGCATCTTTTACTTGACACATACGCCAGATGTCACCCTGCTCAACATTGTGCTCTATTAAAGTAGTACCGTTAACATCAACAACTCTAACAGTTCCGTTTCCAGAAATTTCAAATGTTTTATCATGAGAACCATATTCTTCTGCTTTTTGAGCCATTAACCCTACATTAGGGACTGTACCCATAGTAGTAGGATCAAATGCACCATGTTTTTTACAGAAATCAATAGTTTCTTGGTAAATACCAGCATAACTACTATCAGGAATTACAGCTTTAGTATCTTGTGTTTTTCCTTCTGCATCCCACATTTGACCAGAGTTACGGATCATAGCAGGCATAGATGCATCAATAATAACATCACTAGGTACATGTAAATTTGTAATACCTTTATCAGAGTCTACCATTGCTAGTTTAGGTCCATTCTCATAACAAGCTTCGATATCTGCTTCTATAGCAGTTCTTTGATCTTCTGGTAGTGTTTGTATTTTATTAATTAAATCACCAAAACCATTATTTACTTCAACACCTAATTCTTCAAGAACAGCACCATGTTGAGCAAATACATTCTTAAAGAATACGTTTACAGCATGACCAAAAATGATAGGGTCAGAAACCTTCATCATGGTAGCTTTCATATGTAAAGAGAAAAGAACATCATTAGCTTTTGCATCAGCAATTTGAGCTTCAAGAAAAGCTAATAAAGCTTTTTTACTCATTACTGTAGCATCGATGATTTCACCGTTAAGTAATGCAATACTTTCTTTTAAAACAGTTACTTCACCATTAGCATTTACAAATTCAATTTTAGCGTTTGTATTGTCTGCAATAGTAACCGATTGTTCGTTTGATCTAAAATCCCCGCTAGTCATTGTAGCAACATGAGATTTAGAATCAGCAGACCAAGCCCCCATAGAATGAGGATTGTTTTTTGCATACTGCTTTACTGGCTTAGGAGCTCTGCGATCAGAGTTTCCTTCTCTTAATACAGGATTTACAGCACTACCTTTTATTTTATCATAACGTGCTTTGATTTGCTTTTCGGCATCGTTTTGTGGTTCTTCAGGATAATTAGGTAGATCATATCCTTGAGATTGTAATTCTTTAATGGTAGCCTTTAACTGCGGAATAGAAGCACTGATATTAGGAAGTTTGATGATATTAGCTTCAGGAGTTTTTGCTAAAGCACCTAACTCAGCTAGAGCGTCTGCTTGACGTTGTTCTTCTGTTAAGTTTTCAGGAAAGTTAGCAATTATTCTCCCTGCTAATGAAATATCTTTAGTTTCAATGACAATATTAGCAGCCTTTGTATACGCTTGTACAATAGGTAGAAACGAATACGTAGCTAATGCAGGGGCTTCATCAGTTTTTGTATAAATAATTTTTGATGCTTGGATTGTCATATTGTTTTGTTTTTATTTTAAAGTTTGAACCATTTCCCAAGTTAAGTATAGATTCTTTTTATATGAAAATAAAAATCTAATGATTTGGGTTATTTTTTTCAGTTTGTGAAGATACGAAATATAAGAGGTTAAACACAATCTAAAAAAGATAGTTTTTGATATTGAAAAATATTAAAAATGTATTGAAATTGTTAAAAAAATGATTTTTGCATAAATGGTTTTTTGTAGGCCATATTTTAATGCAATAAACGATAAAATATACATGTTAAAAATAGTTAAACTAAAATAAGAGGAACTATTAAAATTATAAATTTAATTCTACTAAAAAATAAATAAACAATAAGTGTAAACATGGTATCTAGTAATGTATATTTTAAGCAAGATGATAAAAAGATATATCATATTCATTGTAAAACATTAGATAAAAAAGAAGTTATAGATGAAGCATTAGATGTTGTAATGCAGGTTATAAAAAAAGCTATTTCTGAAGGTGAAAGCATTATCGAAACGACTTTTTATGAAAATGATAAAGAAGTAGATTACGATGGTGTTTTTTGGGGTAAAGTAGCAAATCTTAAAGAGAGTAGAGATAAGGTAGAAGAGTATATAGCTTTTATCTTAAATATTTTTGAAACTGATGAGGA
The DNA here is from genome assembly GCA_947387485.1 of Aquimarina rhabdastrellae. Taxonomy (GTDB): domain Bacteria; phylum Bacteroidota; class Bacteroidia; order Flavobacteriales; family Flavobacteriaceae; genus Aquimarina. Next base: position 107,831 of record CANDNT010000008.1, on the reverse strand, counting down.
GCATTATTGGGAAGGAGATGAGGTGCAATTAGCAGATATAGCTGCATACAAGTTTGCTATGGCAGATAAACAGTATATTCCTTTTTATGCAAAATGCCTTAAATGTTGGGATATGGGACATGAGGTTTTTCAGAGTGAACATATAGAAGAGATTATAAGTAAATATGGTTGGATTCCAGAAATTGAAGAATTAATTATCGCTAGAGCTACATGTAACGGACAACATGATGCAGAACAAATAGAAGAATTAGAAGAACTAATTCTAGAACATAATGAACCTTTAGAAGATAGTGAATTCTATATTCGATTTGTCAGAGCTATAGAGGATAAATTAATGACAGGATCAGGTTGGGAAAACTATGCAGAATATGCATTTCCAACTAAGCGATTGTTAGAAGCAGCGCAAAATATTAAAGAAAAGATATAATAAAAAAAACAAAAGCCATATCAATAATAGATACTATTTTGACATGGCTTTCTTATATAGAAGCAATAACAATGCTGGCTGTCTTACCCGCCATAAAATAACAACTTTCGCTAGTTATATCATAGTATCGATTCTATACACAAAGAGTGGTTAAGAATTTGAATAAAATTCCCACTCATTAACTATTGCGAGCACTTCTTTGTATAAACTACTTATGTAGTTTTTCTTTGATAATCTTTACCCGAATAGCCAACATCATACCTTATTATATGTTTACACTTAAAAAAATATCTGAAATTGCATTAGAAAACAGTAGGACGATCTTACGTAATTTGCAGAAATAAATTGAATTCTTTTAGGTAAAATGTTTAGGTATATATTTTATAAAGAACGTGTTTAGTAGATTATAAAAAATATTGAATTCTTGTGTCATCAATTATATTTCATAATCACAACATAAATTTACGAATTAAAAAACATTAAAACGATTATTTAATATGTTAAATATCAACATGTTATAAACTTAGATTGTTAACAATTGTTTATAAAAAAAGCGATCTGACTAGTCAAATCGCTTTTTAATACTTTTAAAAAAGAAAGACTAACGTCTTCTTTCTTTAATTCTTGCTTTTTTACCAGTAAGTTCTCTGAAGTAGAAGATACGAGCTCTACGAACTTTACCTCTTTTGTTAACTTCAATTTTTTGAAGTGCTGGTAAGTTGATTGGGAAAATACGCTCAACACCTACAGTACCAGACATTTTTCTGATTGTAAATGTTTCTGTAGCTCCAGATCCTCTACGTTGAATAACAACACCTCTAAAGAACTGAGTACGAGTTTTATTTCCTTCTTTGATTTCGTAATACACAGTAATTGTGTCTCCAGCTGCAAATTCTGGGAAATCTTTTTTTGTTACAAATTCGTCTTGTACGAATTTTACTAAATCTTGCATTTTGAAATAGTTTTTAATTTTAGATTGAAACAACATTCACGATTCTCGCCAGAGGTTGGTTCAATGAGTTTGCAAAATTAATAAAAATATTGGCAAAATATATTTTTTATAGCGTTAAATTTAAGCTTTAGCGTATTAAACTAAAATGACCTTTGTAAACACTGTTGTCTGTATATAGTATTGAGAACCAGTATTCTGTTGAAGGCATGCTTCTACCATTATATAATCCATCCCAACTTGGACTGCTAGGTGCTAGTTGAGTTAATAGCTTTCCGAAACGATCATATATATATATTGTTTCAAAAGGAACATAATTAGGATTAACAGCCCATACATCGTTATGACCATCACCATTAGGTGTAAAGAATCGTGGTATCATATCTTCTGGAGGACAAAGCATCACATTTATACTGTGACTTTCCTCTATACTAGTACCATTACAAAGATCAACTGTAATAGTTAGTGTATAAGTACCTATATGCAACTCATTAAAATTATCAATAGTTAAATCATTAAGAGTAGAAAAATAATTATTAGGACCTACCCATAGATAAGTAGCATTAGGATATTCTGGGATTTCTATAAAAAGACTATTCCCAAAACAAGCTGTAGTTGTACTTGGAACTCCTGATAAATCAATATTAGGAGAAGGTTCTATAGTTAGATTAAGACTACTTGAATCTTGTACAATAGAGCCATCACAATTTGTAGCAGAAACGGTAACTGTATATCGCCCAGCTTGATTGGTTGTAATATCGGATAAGGTTATTTCTCTAGTATTTGCACTAAAGTTATTAGGACCAGTCCATGCATAAGATGCATTAGGAATTTCATCTGTAGAAAGTAGAATAGTTTCTCCTTCACAAGTATCGATATCTTCAAGTGGTTGTAATGTGATTACTGTATTTTCTTCAACAACAACATCTGTAGATGCGGTACTTGATATTGGATCTCCTAGACATGTTGTTCCAGAAGCGGTTACTGTATAAGTACCTTGTTGAGCAATTTCAATATTAGAAACTGTAATTACTCTTTGGTCAGAAGTGAAGCCATTGGGGCCAGTCCATTGGTAGATAGCCCCGGTTATAAGAGTAGCTTCAATTGTTAAGGTTTGCTGTTCGCATAGGGTAATTAGAGTAGGGATATTTATATCATAATCAGGAGTTGTATTAATTACAACAGCTGTAGTACTAGTTTCTGTTAAAGGATTACCTAGACAATCTGGTAATGTAATACTTACAGTATAGTCACCTTGTTGTACAGTGGTAATATTAGGAATCGAAATGTTTTGTGTTGTAGCAGTAAAACCATTAGGTCCTGTCCAAGCATAAGTTGCTCCAGCAACAAGGTTAGCTTGAATATCTAATGTTTCAGTTTCACATAAAGTGATATTACTAGGAGTGATAGCTTCAAAAACTGGATCAGAATTGATAGTTACAGCAGTTGTATTAGATCTAGTAACAGGATCACCAATACAGTTAATTACAGTAGCTGTTACGGTATAATCTCCTTGATTTACATTAGTAACATTAGGAATGGTAATAGATCTAGTATCAGCACTGAAGCCATTGGGGCCAACCCATGCATAGGTTGCCCCATTGATAACATTGGCTTCAATAGTTAACGTTTGTTGTTCACATAACGTCAATTGGTCTGGGGTATTAATATCAAAATCTTCATCTGTGTCTACAGTAACTGTAGTTGTTTTTGATTCGGTGATAGGAGATCCTTCACAACTTAATGTCGTTACAGTTACGGTATAATCTCCTTGTTGATTAACGGTAATATTAGGAATAGTAATACTAGGTGTTGTAGCAGTAAAACCATTAGGTCCTACCCATTCATAAGTTGCACCTGCGATTACATCGGTTTCAAGAGTTAAATCTTGTCCTTCACAAATAGATACTTCTTCTGGAGTGGTTATAGTAATGACCACTATAGGATTAACTGTGACATTAGTAGTATTTGATCTAGAAATAGTATTTCCTACACAATTCAAAGCAGTGATAGTTACTGTATAACCTCCTTGTTGTGCAGTAGTAATATTAGGGATAGAAATACTTTGCGTGGTAGCAGTAAATCCATTAGGACCAGTCCAAGCATAAGTGGCTCCATTGATAACATTAGCTTGAATAGTTAAAGTTTCTTGCTCACAAATAGAAAGATCATCTGGAGTAGTAACCTCAAAATCTTCATCTGTATTTACTGTCACTGTGGTAGTGTTTGATTCAGAGATAGGATTACCTTGACAATCTGTAGCGCTAACAGTGAGTACATAATCACCTTGTTGAGCAGTTGTAATACCTGTAATAGCTATATTTTGAGTGCTAGCAGTAAATCCATTAGGCCCAGTCCAAGCATAAGTTGCTCCATTTACATTAGATGTGGTAATATCTAAATCTTCACCTTCACATATAGAGATTTGATTAGGATTTGTGACTTGTATTGTGATATCTTCATTGATGGTTACAGTAGTGGTATTAGATCTCGAGATAGGATCACCTGCACAATTTAAAGCAGTAATAGTTACTGTATAATCTCCTTGATTAGTAATGGTAATGTTAGGTATAGAAATATCTTGAGTAGTGGCCGTAAATCCATTGGGGCCAGTCCAAGCATAGGTTCCTCCATTTACAGCATTAGCTTGAATAGTTAAAGTTTCTTGCTCACATAAAGTAAGATCATCTGGAGTAGTAACTTCAAAATCATTATCTGGATTAACATTAACTGTTGTAGTGCTAGATAATGAAGTAGGGTCACCAGCACAATCTGGAGCAGTAACAGTGACAGTGTAATCTCCTTGCTGAGCAATAGTAATGTTAGGTATAGAAATACTTTGAGTAGTAGCAGTATAACCATTAGGCCCAGTCCAAGTATAGGTTGCACCAGTAACAGTATTAGCTTGAATAGTTAAAGTCTCTTGTTCACATAAAGTAATCTCATCAGGAGTAGTAACTTCAAAAGAGGTATTGTTTATAATAACATTTACTTCTAATGATAATGGACAATTAAAAAAGTTAATTTCAACTCTATATAAACCTTCATGTAATGCTTCTTGTGCATTAGGAATTTCATGATTCATTGTATTGGCTATAGAAATGTTGTTTTGGTCAAACCATTCATAAGTAATTCTACTATCGCCATTAAGTATCTCTGGAAAGTTATTTGATACATCAAGGTTAATGGTTTCACCTTCACAAATAGTAATGTCTGGTGCTGTAAATTCAATATCTTGAAAATGTTCTACAGTATATAAAAACAGTTGAGAACCAGATAATCCATCACCATATAGAATATTTCTAAAGTCTATTTTTCTTGCACTACAATCTTCACTTATATAAATAGCATGTGTTTTTCCTGGAACAGAATAGCGACGATCAGTACGACCACCTTGACGATGAACCTCTGTTTCAGGAACGGCAGCCCATGTTCTATCAGCTATAAAAGCACCATTATCAATATTGACTACAGGTTCTTCTCCAAAATCTTCATGTTCTATATATAATCTCCCTGTAATGTTTTGAGAGTCATCTAATGATTTAATACCTCCCATGATACCATCATGACCAGCTAAATCTTGTCCGTGTAATCTATAATAGGTTCCAGAGTAGCGGCCTCCTTCAAAATTAATTTCGTAGCGGTAGAGTCCTAAATCTGTTAGATCAGATACGATTTGTGTTTGAGGATCAGGATAGTTTCTAGGTAGGTCATTATGGTTACGATCTGTGGTTGAGGTTGCACTAAAATTATGTGTTTCAATGCCTACAGGACGTTTACCACAACCAGGTTGTGTACATTGATTACGATCATCATTACCTGTGAAAACACCATTGTAATTCATATAATTTCCTCCTTGATAAGGCCCTAGATATCTAGGTCTATTATCTCGACGACTATTTTTATCATTAATGATGTTAAGTTGCTGGTGTAATGTATTATCATAATTATAAATCTGTAGTTGTCCTTGAATATTATTTGTTTGTACAAACCAACGCATAGAATTAGCGGGATTTACATCATCAATTTCGTCCCAAGACCATTCGTTTGCACCAGGTAAGTTTTGAGTTTCATAAATATGAACTCGATTGTCAAGTGTATGAATACGTGGTGGGTCTGCACTATGAAAAGTAAGCATATGTACTTTATCACCTGGTTCTACTCGACAATCTAAAATACGCTGACGATCAACCCATTCTCCAATTGGAGTACGTTCTACAGATGGAAGAATAGTGGTTAAGATATCGACTAGAAGCGCTCTAGAAGGTACTAGATTATGATCTGCATTAAGTCTACGATAATATTCTGCATTGAAGTTTTTGAAAAAATCAGGATCTTCAAGATACATTTTTTGCATTACAGTTTGACTAATACCATAACGTTGCCAGTGTGATCCTGTTCCTATATCTGTAGAAAAGAAGTCTGTTGTGGTATGAATTTCATGATTTTGAAAATCATAATCCCAATCAAAAGGCATTCCTCTTGAATGGGACCAGTGTATTTTAAATTCGTCTCCATTAAAGAAATTAGGATAACGATCAATAAAAATATCCATAACAATAATGGCAACTGCTTCGGCCATTCCTTCTTCAAATCCACTAAGCGTAGGAACATAATGCCAAGTCTCATCACTACTTAAAATGACATTATCCCTATAAGCGTGTAGTAATTCATGGATCATAAGACGAGGTTGGTCTAGATCTCCATTACGTTCTACATAGGTTGAGCTAATTTGGTTGGGACCGTTATAAAAAACATTTGTTCCTACAGCATTTCCGTCGTTTACAATAGAAACATCGTGATCTCTAGAAGGAGGACCATATATTTCTTTGATTATAGGATTAACGAGATTATAAAAACGCATCATTCTGTCTCTTTGCCAAATTGCATAAGGACCTAATCCATTCACTCCATAATTAGTCTCTACTCTGATGGTTAACTCATTATTAGCATTTCCTAAATCTTCCCATTCAAATCTAAGAGGAGGTGAAACCCATGATGGATTTTGACCATTATCATACATAGAAAAATAGAAAGTATCTCCTATATTAAAAGTATTTCCCATCGCAAGAGCACTACGTCTTATATCTTCATAACTGTGCCCATAGGTATGTTTATCTGTATTTCTTAATAAATGTCCACGATTAAGATCATCAAGACCTGGTGCAGTACCAATTTCGAATCGATAATAAGAACCGCCATCCCATTTTACAATAGCATTGTGAATACTTTGTACAATAGCTCTGGTATTGGTTCCTGGTAACCGTTTTTGGGCATCTATTTCCTTTTTGTGTAATTGATAATAATCCTCATTTTTTTTGAATGCTAAAGAGGGAGACAGACAAGTCGTCGCATCATGATCCTGTGCATAAGTGCATAGGCTGAAGCATAGAAGTAGGGGAATAATGATGTATTTCATTACGGATGTTTAGTTTGGTTATTTAGTTTTTAATAGAACACAAACTGAACTTGACTAGGGGGTTTAATACTAACGAACTAATTTTAGGGCGGGGAAAATTATTAGTTGTTCATTGTACACTCTAGTTCATAATGTAATACCTCCGTAACGTACGGTTTTTAAAAATGTTTTACAGAAATGTTAAAAAGATAAAATAGTATATGTTTTTGGTAATATAAGCTTATAAATAAAAAATAAACTACGGTTTTTACTGTAAAGTATTCAAATAATAACCGTAGCCTTTTGCATGTTTTTACTAATAACTTATTGGTTTTTAGTAACTAAAAAAATATTGTGTGTTATTCGTCTTCAAGTAAGTCAGGACGAAGTTGTTGTGTCCGTAAAAACGCTTGTTCTTCTCTCCAAGCTTCTATTTTAGGAAAATTACCAGAAGTTAATACTTCGGGAACTTTCCAACCTTTATAATCTGCAGGTCTAGTATAAATAGGAGGGGCTAATAAGTTGTCTTGAAAAGAATCGGTTAAGGCAGAAGTTTCATTACCCAATACACCAGGAATTAATCGTATTACGGCATCACATAAAATAGCTGCTCCTAATTCTCCTCCAGAAAGGACATAGTCTCCTACAGAAATTTCTTTGGTAACAAAATGATCTCTTACACGTTGATCTACACCTTTATAATGTCCACAAAGAATGATAAGGTTTTTCTTAAGAGATAATTGATTCGCTATTCCTTGTTTTAGTGTAGCACCATCAGGAGTCATATAAATGACTTCATCATAATCACGTTGACTTTTAAGATTAGATATACATTTATCAATAGGTTCTATCATCATTACCATTCCTGCACCTCCTCCAAATTGATAATCATCAATTTGTTTATAATTATCGGTTACATAATCACGTAGATTATGTAAGTGCACTTCAACAAGTCCTTTTTCGATAGCTCTCTTTAGAATAGAAGCTTCAAAAGGACTTTTTAGTATATCTGGAACTACAGTGATGATATCAATACGCATGAATCAAATTATTTAAAACAGATTGCAAAGGTGCAAAGAAACCTTGATATATAAAAAAGCAAAAGCCAGATATTATCAATAATATCTGGCTTTAATATATTAAGATGTTTTATAAATAAAACGATTAAGATTAGAATCTATAATGTAATCCAAATTGTGCTTGCCATCTTGAGTTAGCATTATCAACTACCCATGGAGTACTTTGCGGATTTCTAAATTGAAAAGTAGGTTGATTGTTTTCTACTCCCACAAAATCTAATAAACTGAAACTAGAATTTAAAACATTAGGAACAAAGTATAATCTTCCCCAATCTTTGTTTAGGAAATTAGGAAGGTTAAGTAAATCAAATGTAAATTCGATAGATTGTTTTTTCTTCTTAAAATTCTTCTTATAAGCTAATTTTAGATCAATCTGATGATTCCATGGAGTTCTAGCTCCATTACGTTCTGCTATACGACCTCTACGGCTTCTTAAATAATCATCGTTATTAATATAATTGTTTAATTGTTGCCATTGTTGAGCTGCCGAGACCGTAACATTTCCTGAAGCATCTGTAATATCTACAAGGTTAATTTCGTTGGCATTAGCAGGAACATAAATAACATCGTTTCTAGAAGAACCATCACGATTAATATCTCCTCCATAAATATAAGAAAAAGGACTACCAGAACGACCATTGTATATTAACCCAACACTTAGATCATCATTTTTAATTTTAAAATCAAAATTATGATAAGACACGATTTTATGACGTAAATCAAAATTTGAATATGATGTTCCTGGATCATTAGATACTACAGCTTGATTAAATTCAAAATTGGCTGCTTGAGAGTTTCTTACGGTACTAGATACATCTTTACTTCTTCCATAAGTATAGCCAACATAACCATTATAAAAACGCTCATTTTTATGAAGTCCTAACGTAAGGTTGTAGCGATACCCTTCATCAGAGTTAGTTAATAAGAAAACATTGGTGAAATTAGGATTGATTTTAATAGCATCTCCAGTAGCAGTAAAATAAGATCTATTGTCAGCACCATCATAATTAGCTGTTTCGTCTTTTCTATTGATAGACTGGAAAAATAACCCTTTAAGTACTTTAGAATATGTTCCTTCTAGAGATAATGTAAAGTTTTTAGGTAGTTTAAAATCTACAGCTAGATTACTTTTCCATTCTCTAGGCAATTTAAAGTTATTATCGATCAAATTAATTTCTGTTAACCTAGGAGCAGAAGGATCAATACTTTGTAAATCATCAGTGATATCTACAGCATCATTAGGTCTAGTATCAATATTAAAATAACGAGTTCCAGAAATATATTCGGCATAAGCATACCATAAGAAAGGAATACGCCCGGTATAAAAACCAGTACCACCTCTTAATAATGCTGTTTTTTCTTTGTTTAAAACTAAATCAAAACCTAATCTAGGATTGATCTGTGGTGCTGCACTAATTTTATTATCAAAATGACTAAACTCTGGAGTATTTAAAACCTCTTGGCTTATCGGTAAATTCTCTGGAAGAATTTGAGAATCCAAACGCAATCCTAATAATAAAGAAAAACGATCTGAAAAGCGAATTTGATCTTGAGCATAAGCATTAGCTAAAATTACTCCGAAATCTGCAGAAGGAGTATTTCTATTTGATTCAAAATCGTTATCCTCTATATTGTATACACCACGAATACGTGCAGGACGATCATTTAAAAAGTCATCTACAGAACGGTATTGATATCTACCATTAAAGGCGGATAAGAAACGGTATTGAATATCATTATATTCTGCACCAAAACCAAAAGTAAAAGTATGCTTATTTTTATAATAAGTAAGCTTATCGTTGATTTGGAATGTATTTAAAGTAGTTCCAAACACTGAAGCTTCTCTGTAAGTACCAGCAAAAATAGTATTGGTACCATTATAAATGATTTCTAAATGAGGAAAAACTTCTCCGTCAAAATCTCTATTTTCTTCTACACGATTATAACCAACAGTTAAAGTATTGTTGGTATTATTGTTTAATGTACTTTTTAAATCTGCAACAAGACTGTTTGCTACACTTTTATGACGATACCCTTGACTTCCAAAATTAAAGAAGTTTGTATTCCATTCTAAATTATCGGCAAAACTATTTACATAATTATTACGTACAGATAATTTGTGTTTTTCTGAAATATTATAATCTAGACGAGCAAAGAATTTTGTACTGTTTCGTTGTAAACTTGCATCTGTAAAAGTTCCTGTATCGTAATTATATTTATCTCTTAAACGATCAGAGATTTGAGTTACCACATCAACTGGAATATTCGAAGTAGCGCTTCCTGGTGCATTTAACACTGGTTGATTGTTTATCGCTTGTTCTAAGTTAACATAGAAGAACAGTTTATTCTTAATAATAGGACCACCTAAACCAGCTCCTAATTGTACATCATAAAAATCTTCGATAGGTTGTTTTACGCCATTAGCATAACGCCCTGTTAAAAGATCGTTATTACCAAACGCATATACATCTCCTTTAAATGTATTTGTACCATTTTTGGTAACTACGTTAATATTAGCTCCAGTAAAATTCCCTAAACTAGCATCAAAAGGAGCTACTTTTACAGATAACTCTTTAATAGCACCGTAGCTAATAGGTTGTGTAGAAGAAAGGCTTCCTGGTGTACCATTGGCAAGAGATCCGGAAGCACCACTAGCTGGTTCTTGAAAACCAATAACATCGTTATTTGAGATTCCGTCAATATTCAAGTTGTTAAATCGGTTACTCGCACCTCCAAAACTATTAAGATTAGCTTCAGGTAATACCTTGGTGATATCTTGAATACTTCGGTTTACTGTAGGTATTTTTCCTATAGTACTTTGCGTAACTAAGGCTTCGTTACCTTTTTTTCTATTTTGAATGGGATCGTTTTTATCAACAGTAATTACAACTTCGCTTAACGAAACATTATCCTCTACTAAGGTAATATCTCTTATTGTTTGTTTTCCTAATTGAATAGCAATACCACCAATAGATTGCGATTTATAACCTACATAAGTTATGTCTAATTGATAATTGCTAGAAGGAGGAAGCTGATTAAAAAGATAATAACCATTGTCTTGAGATATGGTACCATATTTAGCTCCAGTATCTAAATCAACTACAGTGACATTTGCAAAAACAATAGGTTGATTGTTTGAATCCTTTAAAATTCCTGATAATTTACCGGTGGTTTCTTGAGCAAAACCAATGCTGACGGCAAAAATAAAAATGATTAAAACTTGAAATTTGTTACTAAAATACATTGAAATAAATTTATTGCAGTAACAGTAGTCTAAGTCTCGAAGAAATCATTACATAAAAAGACAAAAAAAACTGCCAATTAAGGCAGTTTTACATATTTGTTAAGAATTTGACTTTTTCTGTTTGTTGATCTCGTCTTGTAATTTTCTCATTACTTTTTGTTCACGCTCTAAAGCACGTCTTCTATGATCCTCAAATTCAGCTTCAATATCAGCCAAGGCCTTTTTAGATTGAACAGTAACACTATTACTATTTTTAAATTTAAAAATAAAAAAGCCTAAAAGCAGAACTAGAACACCAACAATAGCCCACATCATAGTTTTGTAACTCTGTTTTGAAAATGCCATACCAAGAAAAACCATATTGTCTTTTTCTTGAGTGACTGTTTCTAAATTAGTATTAATCTTAGATAAAGACTCTTCTAATTTTTTTATGGTATTTTGTTGTTTTTCTATTTGTTGATTGCTAGATTTTATAGTCGTAGCTAATGTTTTTAACGAATCTAAAGTATTAGATTTTAATGTTTGTAACCAATGTTCTTTAACAACTTTGTTGTTCTTGTATCGGTTAGACTTGTTCATTACGTGCTCAAATTGAGCTTTTATAGAACCATTTTTTAGGGGATTAGGCTCTACAGCATCTTGTGCATTAATGACAGTTATATTAAAAACTGACAAGACAAGAGCGAGGGTAGCTAAATATTTAAAAGATGTCATGCTTTTTTTGTTAAGTATTCTTTTTTGTGTAACGCAAGCAATTATACGATATTGTCAACAAATTAGAAAGATTTTTGCTGAGAAGAATTTAAATAAAAATGTTCTAAAAGGGATGTTAAAGAGAAGAACTATGATTAACAAAAAGTTAAGGAAAAAATAAGGCTATCTTATGGATAGCCTTACTAGTATAATGTTAAGTGTATTTTTCTAATAATAAGTAAAACGTCTTACTTTTGCGATATATTTTGATAAACGAATTACTTGATGACTATATCCATATTCGTTATCATACCATACATATAATATAGCATTTGTACCATCTTTATCTACAATAGTAGCTTTACTATCATAAATTGATGGGGCAGAAGAACCTATAATATCACTAGAAACTAATTCGTCTTCTAAAGAATATTTAATTTGTTCTACTAGGTTTCCTTCTAAAGCATATTTTTTGATAATAGCATTCATACTATCTGCAGAAGCGTTCTTTTCTAAAGTAAGATTTAAGATCGCTAAAGATCCATTAGGAACAGGAACTCTAATTGCATTAGAAGTTAATTTTCCTTCAAATGAAGGTAATGCTTTTGATACAGCTTTACCTGCACCAGTTTCTGTAATAACCATGTTTAATGCAGCAGCACGACCACGACGGTATTTTTTATGCATATTATCAACTAAATTCTGGTCGTTTGTATAGGCATGAATTGTTTCTAAATGCCCTTTAACAACACCAAAACTTTCGTCTACAGCTTGTAGAATAGGAGTAATAGCATTAGTAGTACAAGAAGCAGCAGAGAATATCTGAACTTCATCTGGATTGTGATCTGTATGATTTACTCCATGTACAATATTAGGAATACCTTTTCCTGGAGCAGTAAGTAATACTTTATCCACTCCTTTTGAAGCTAAATGTCTGCTTAAAGCTTCTTTATCTCTAAAAGCTCCTGTATTATCAATTACCAAAGCATCTTGAATACCATAAGTAGTATAATCAATGTCTTCTGGTTTTGACGCACTAATAATATTAACAGTTGTACCGTTAATTATTAAAGCCTTTTTTGAAATATCAATATTTACAGTTCCAGCGAAATCTCCATGAACAGAATCATTCTTTAATAAAGAAGCACGCTTTTGTAAGATTTCTTCAGTGATCTCTCCACGAGTAACAATAGCTCTTAATCGCAATTGACTTCCTTTACCAGTTAAAGTCATTAATTCGCGAGCAACTAGACGACCAATACGTCCAAAACCATATAGTATTACATCTTTAGGAACAATGCTTTTTGCCTCTTTAGCATCTTGCAATTTGTTCATTACAAAATCAGAAGCAGTTTCAAACTCCTCTCCAGAGATGTGATATTCATAAGTAAGTTTACCAATATCTAATTTTGAAGGAGGTAAATCCATTTGTTTAATAGCTTGAGCTATCTCTACAGAATCAAAAATTGAAATTGGTTTTTGAACAAACTCACCAGCATATTCATGCAAGTTAAGTATCTCACTAATATTTTTATTAATAAGTTGATTACGGAATAATACTAGCTCAATAGAATTATCATACCATAAATCACTAATGGTTTTGATGAATGCTACAGTTGCGCGTCTTCTGTCTGCCTGAAAAGCAAGTTCTTTTTCATAAACTTGATTAGAGCTCATAATAGTGTTGTGTTTATTAAAACGTTATTTCGAGCAAAAGTATATATTTCAAACGTTTTCGTGAAAGTTTTTTAACAAAAAAATCCCTCCATTAACATCAATGAAGGGATTACTCTTATATTATATACGGGTTTATTGGAAAATAAACTCGCGTTTTTCGCCATTACGATCGATTAAACTAATAGTGATATTTTCATCTTCTCCTTTTTGTTTGAAGATTTTTTCGACTTGTACGGCACTATTAACTTTTATTCCATCTATTTCTGTAATGATTAAACCTTCTAGATTATAACGTTTCATACTGCTCGTTAAAGCATCACTAATCACAACACCATGATTAACCCCCCATTTCTTTAAGTACTCTTTATTAGGAGTAGTAATTTCAAGACCTATATCCTCAATTCTATATTGTTGAATTTCGTACTTAGTAAGTTTAACAGGTACTGTAAGGTCTCTACCATCACGGTTAATTTTTACTTGGATCACATCATTAGGACGTTTACTGCTTACATAACCAGATAGATCTGCAAATTTTTTAATATTTATACCATCAATCTGTTTGATTAAATCGCCATTTTGTATTCCTGCTTTTTCTGCACCACTGTTTTTAGATACATCAGAAACAATAACACCTTGGGTGTCAGAAATGTTATATTTCTCTCGTGTAGTTTCATTAACTGGAGCGATACTTACACCTAAAATTCCTTGTTGAACATCACCAAATTCAATTAAATCATCTACTATCTTTTTTGCATTATTAGAAGGTACAGCAAAGGCATAACCTACATAACTTCCGGTTTGTGAAGTAATAGCAGTATTGATACCTATAAGTTCACCTTTGGTATTCACTAATGCACCTCCACTATTTCCTGGATTAATAGCCGCATCAGTTTGAATGAAAGATTGATAATTTCTATCATTTTCATTTAAATCTCTAGATTTTGCACTAATAATACCAGCAGTTACAGTAGAAGTTAAATTAAAAGGGTTACCTACAGCAAGTACCCATTCACCGACTTTTGCAGAATTAGAGTCACCAAAAGGGATATAACTAAGGTCTTCGTCAGCATCTATTTTAATTAACGCAATATCGGCTTTAGGAGCAGAACCGATTACTTCGGCTTTATAAGTTTTGTTATTATTTAAAGTGACTTCAAGTTCTGAAGCTCCTGCAATAACATGATTATTCGTTACAATATAACCATCTGGGGTTATAATAACTCCTGATCCAGCCCCAGTGATTTGTTTTTTCTGTACACCACTATTTCTAAAATACTCCATTAAATTGCGAGGTGCACGTTTAATATCATAATGTTTAACGTGAACAACCGCATTTACAGTTTTTTCTGCTGCTTCAGAAAAATCGATTGCAGAAGCAACGGCAGCAGCTGTGGTATTCATAGTGGGTGTGTAATTTGTAGGAATATAATTTGACGTTTCAGGATTCTCTGAAACGGTAATTGTAGTAGGTTCCATAAATAGCTTATAGGTACCTAGCGTAAAGATTCCTGCTAAAACTGCTACAATTAATAAACTCAAAAATCTTTTCATCATCTTATTCTTTTTTAGTTTTAGGTTATGTCTTTCAATTTATAAGACTAGAGAATGTTTTTAAAATTACAAAAACAGCGCTTTTTTTTATTTTTTAACGAGCTGTTAACGCTTTAAGTTCTTTTCTGTATGAAAGCAATCTTTGTACCTTTGTTGGCAACATAGTTATAGCCAATTTTATGACACTTACATTTTATAAATATCAAGGTACAGGTAATGATTTTGTCATTATAGATAATCGTCAACAAATAGTATCCAAAAATGATACCAAATTAATCGCAAGACTTTGTGACAGAAAATTTGGTATAGGAGCAGATGGATTGATGTTTCTAGAAGAACCCCAATATCCAGAAGATGATTTTACAATGGTCTATTTTAATGCAGATGGAAATGAAAGTACCATGTGCGGAAACGGAGGTCGTTGTTTAGTTGCTTTTGCAGCACATATAGGTGTAATTAAAGATACTGCAACCTTTACAGCGATAGATGGTAAACATGAAGCAAAAATAGAAGATGGAATCGTGTCGTTGCAAATGCAAAATGTAACTAATATCGAAACTCATGAACAGCATTTGTTTTTGGATACAGGATCGCCTCACCATGTCACTTTAATTGATGGGCTTAAAGCATATAACGTAAAAGAAAAAGGAGCAGAGATCAGGCATGGGGCACCTTATTTTGAAGAAGGAACAAATGTTAATTTTGTAGAGCAAGAAACCGAAGATAGTTTTGCGGTACGTACGTTTGAACGCGGAGTAGAAGATGAGACGTTATCTTGCGGTACAGGAGTTACCGCAGTAGCATTGGCTATGTATGAAACTGGAAAAACAAAGAAACCAGAAGTAGCTATAGAAACATTAGGAGGTTTGTTAAAAGTTAGATTTGATAAAACAGAAAAAGGATATGAAAATATCTTTTTAATTGGTCCAGCCCAACAAGTTTTTAAAGGAGAAATTGAATGTTAACACTTAAAGGAAAACAAGTATATTTAAGAGCTTTAGAACCTGAAGATTTAGAGTTTATTTATGTTATCGAGAATGATGAGCGTATTTGGGAAATGAGTTCGACTCAAACACCGTATTCTAAATTTTTGATAAGGCAATACTTAGAAAATGCACATCAAGATATCTATGAGGCTAAACAATTACGGTTAGTAATTTGTGAACATCAAGATGATGCAGTTGTAGGATTAATTGATCTATTTGATTTTAATCCAGCACACAGAAGAGCTGGTATAGGGATTTTAATAGCAGAAGAACAAGAGCGAGGAAAAGGCTACGGAAAAGAAGCTTTGCAATTGTTGATAGAATATGGAAAAAGACATTTACATTTGCACCAGTTATACGCAAATATATCCGAAGATAATTTGGCAAGTATAAAGTTGTTTGAAAAGCAAGGATTCCAAAAAGTAGGGACAAAAAAAGACTGGAACCTTGTAGGGAAAACATTTAAAGACGAACACATATACCAATTACTTTATGTACATTAAAAAAATATTAATAGCTATAGTGCTAATGGGATTGATAGCTGCAGGAGGATTCTCTTATTTTGTATATCAAGCAGTTTTTGCTCCTAACACAAATTTTGAGGAATCAACAAAAACTATTTATATTCCCTCAGGAGCAGTTTATAGTGATGTGGCTAAACAGATAAAACCGTTGGTAAAAGACTTTTATAGTTTTAATAAACTAGCAGAAAAGAAAGGATATACAACTAATGTAAAAGCAGGGAGGTATATTCTTAAAAAAGGATTAAATTCAAACGAACTGGTAAATGCATTACGTGTTAATAATGTACCAGTACAATTAACCTTTAATAATCAAGATCGATTAGAGAATTTAGCCGGGCGTATAGCGCAGCAAATAGAAACAGATAGTATAGCATTAGTTAAAGTGTTTAAAGATTCTGTTTTTTTAGCAGAAAATGGATTTGACAATGCCACAGCTTTGGCAATGTATATTCCTAATAAATATGAATTCTTTTGGAATACTTCAGCAGAAGGATTTAGAAGTAGAATGCTTAAAGAGTATAAAAAGTTTTGGAATGAAAAACGTTTAGCAAAAGCGAAGACATTAGAATTAACTCCTAACGAAGTTACTGTAATAGCATCTATTGTACAAAAAGAAACAGCCAAAGTGGATGAGCGTCCAAGAGTAGCAGGCGTGTATATGAATAGGTATAAAGATGGATGGAAGCTTGAAGCCGATCCTACAGTGATTTATGCGATAAAGAAGCATACTGGAGATTGGGAAAGGGTGATAAAAAGAGTCTTGTATAAAGATTTAGAATTAGAGAGTCCATATAATACATATCAAAATATTACATTACCACCAGGACCTATTGCAATGCCAGATATTTCTGCGATTGATGCAGTACTAAATTATGAAAAACACGATTACTATTTCTTTGTAGCAGATGTTGAAAATTTTGGATATCATAAGTTTGCAAAAACGCTAGCACAACATAATCAAAATAAGGTAAATTATGTGAAATGGCTGAAAAAGAAAGGTATAAAAAGATAACAAATATCAGATTTATATAATCTGATCGATATTAACGAACTCATTGTCTATTTTCTTATGAAATGGCAATGAGTTTGTTTTTTTGGAATATTATTTGATAGAATACTGAAATATTAATAATAGAAAATTGGTTTTATGACGGGGGATTTAACCCCTTTTTTGATGAATATTAGCCTATTATTTGTTTAGTAATTGAAAAAGGTCGTATCTTTGCGCCGCAAAATTTAAGTAGGTGGGGACGGAGATAAAAATTGCTTTTGTGATGATTATTTGCGGCTACTTAGAAAATGTTTATATGATAAAGAAGATAGTAAAATTATCTATGTTGCTCGCAGTAGGTGGAGCAGTCACAGTTGGGTTTACAGAAAAAGAACAAAACGATTTTAGTGCGTATAGCACGGCAGGATTGGATTTGTTTTATGTAGCACCAAACTTTAATGAAATAGAAGACAATTTACCTGAAACGATTTCTCCTAAATTAGGAAAGACGTATTTAGGATTTAAAGAAGCAATTGCTTTTAAAGAGTCTAGAGGAAGCTATGATGTAATCAATCAATTTGGATATTTAGGAAAATACCAATTTGGTAGAGGAACTTTAGCATTGATAGGGATTAAAGATGTACAAGCATTTTTAAATACTCCAGAACTTCAAGAAAAAGCTTTTTATGCAAATGCATCTAGAAACAAATGGATTTTACGCAGAGATATAGCTCGCTTTGATGGTAGGTATATGAATGGTATTAAAGTGACAGAATCAGGAATATTAGCAGCTGCACATTTGGCTGGACCAGGATCTGTTAAAAAATATCTTCGCAGTGGAGGAGTTCAAGGATTCTCTGATGCAAACGGAACGACAATTCGTTACTACATGAAACGATTTGCTGGCTATGATACTTCTGAAATAGAAAAAAATCAAAAAGCAAAAGTAGTTTTATAAAAAAATAGAAAAAGAATAAGAGTTTAAATCTCTTATTCTTTTTGAATAATAAAAATAGTAGGCCTTTTATGAAGGTCTACTTTTATTTTGGACCATTCTTTGGCTGTTTTGGTCAATATAAATTCAGTATTTAAGGTAATATCACAAGCTACACAAATAGAAGTATTAGGATGTAAAATAGTAACAAGATCTGCTAACATTTTATCATTTCTATAAGGTGTTTCTATAAAGATTTGAGCTTGGTTTTGTTCAATCGAAGTACGTTCTAATTTTTTAATCTTGAGTTTGCGTTCGTTTTTATCAATAGGTAAATAACCATTAAAAGTAAAACTCTGACCATTCATTCCGCTGCTCATCATTGCCATAAGAATAGAAGAAGGACCAACTAGAGGTACAACTTGAATTCCTTTTTGGTGAGCAAGTTTAATCACTTCGGCACCAGGATCTGCAATACCAGGACATCCTGCATCTGACAATAATCCCATAGATAAACCTTGTAGGCAAGGAGTAAGAAAATCTGGAATCTCGGCACTATCAGTATATTTATTGATACTATAAAGGGTAAGAGATTTTTGAGATTTACTAGGGCTCACTTTTTTGATGAAACGTCTAGCAGGTTTTTCATTTTCTACTATGTAATGATCTACTTCTTCAATTACTTTTTTTATCGAGATGGGTAATACTTCTAGAGGAATATCGTCACCAAGTCTGTTTGGGATGAGGTATAATTTACCTTTAAGGGGTAGTGGGGAATGTTCCATACAATAGTGGTTTTGAATGACTTTAATTGTTTCCTGTTTAATTTAAGCTTAGGGCTAAATATATAAAAAAGATGGAGAAAATTATACTTTGAACAAAAAATGAGAAGATTCTAAGGTCGTATAATTGAAAATTATGAAAATTTGAAAGGAATAAATATGTTATAGAAGAATAAAAAATTAAATGATGTTTCCATTTAATTTTTCTGCTATTTGATCGCAAGCAAGGTCTAACATTTGATATACATTTTCAAAACCTTGGTCTCCTCCATAATAAGGATCAGGAACTTCCATGTTTTGGTTTGGATAGATTTCGTCTAAGATTAATTTTACCTTTTGTCGATCCCTTTCAGTCGAAGCTAATTTTATTACATTATCGTAATTTGACTGGTCCATAACATAGATATAATCATAACGATCAAAATCTGAAGCATGAAAATGTGCAGATCTTTGATTAGTTATATCAATACCATGAGCTCTGGCTGTAGTGATAGATCTAGGATCAGGACGTTCTCCTTGGTGATAACCACTAGTTCCAGCAGAATCAACTATAAATTGATTAGTATCTAATTTTGATTGTAAAATACCCTCTGCTAATGGTGAGCGACAAATATTACCAAGGCAAACCATTAAAATTTTTACAGGCATTTTAAAAATGGATTAGAGTGTAAGTTTTTTATTTAAGTCTTCTACGTATTTTCTAAACTGCTTATCTGTTGCAGATAAGTTATCTACAGTTTTGCAAGCATGTAATACAGTAGCGTGATCTCTTTTTCCTATTTGAGAACCAATACTAGCCAATGATGCTTTGGTCAATTTTTTAGCAAAGAACATTGCTAATTGACGTGCTTGAACAATATGACGTTTTCTTGTTTTGGATTGTAAAGTCTCAACATCCATTTGGAAATAATCACTTACTACTTTTTGAATGTAGTCTATAGAAACTTCACGTTTAGTATTCTTAACATAATTGTCAACAATATTTTTGGCAAGATCTATAGTGATATCTTTTCTATTAAAAGAAGAATGTGCAATTAATGAAATGATAGCACCTTCTAACTCTCTAATGTTAGTTTTAATATTGTTAGCTAAGAATTCAACAATATCCTCAGGCATTTCTACACCATCACGATATAGTTTATTTCTAATAATCGAAATTCTGGTTTCAAAATCTGGTTGATGCAATTCTGCAGATAATCCCCATTTAAAACGAGATAATAAACGTTGTTCAATATCTTGCATATCAACAGGTGCTTTATCACTAGTAAGGATAACTTGCTTCCCGTTTTGATGTAAATGGTTGAAAATATGGAAAAATACATCTTGAGTACCAGCTTTACCTGATAACAACTGAATATCATCTACAATCAACACATCTATAATTTGATAGAAATGAATGAAATCGTTACGATTATTCTTTTTTACCGATTCGATATATTGTTGTGTAAACTTTTCGGCAGAAATATATAATACTGTTTTCTCAGGATAATTGTCTTTAATATTAACACCAATAGCATGAGCTAAGTGTGTTTTACCTAGACCTACACCTCCAAATATTAACAAAGGATTAAAAGAAGTTCCTCCAGGTTTATTGGCTACTGCCATACCAGCTGATCTAGCTAAACGGTTAGAATCTCCTTCTAAGAAATTTTCGAAGTTGTAATTAGGGTTTAATTGCGAATCAATTTTGACATTTCTAATTCCAGGAATCACAAAAGGATTCTTAAGTTCTGGATTTTTACTTTTGATAGGAACGTCAACCTCTTGAGATTTTACAGCACTACGATGTGTACTTGGGATTTTTTCAGTAAAAGGTTTTTTATTGTCATAAGAATTTTCCATTTTAATAACATATACCAATTTTGCGCCTTCTCCTAGTTCGCGCATTAAAGAAACTTTAAGCAATTTAACATAATGTTCTTCTAGCCATTCATAAAAGAATTTACTAGGAACTTGAATACTCAAAGCACCCTCTGTAAGTTTTACAGCTTTAATAGGTTCAAACCAGGTTTTATATGCCTGTGGAGTTATGTTGTCTTCTATAAAAGACAAACAATTATCCCAAACTGATTGCGCTGTTTTGTTCATACAGTGGTTATGGTTTACTATTCAAAAATGTTAAAAAAAGTGGAAAAATGTTGAAAAACTCCCTGTTGTTTTCTGTGAACAAATATGTGAACAAAAAATGTAAAAAAAAAACGAAAAGCAGGTTGAATTTTAAATATTTTTTTCGCATACTTTCAAAAATATAAACTTAGATTGCACGCAAAATATTATACAATATAATGAAAATAATTTCAAATACTAAGATAAAAGTAAGATATGCAGAGACTGATCAAATGGGAGTGGTACATCACGGTAATTACGCTCAGTATCTGGAAGTTTCAAGGATTGAGTGGCTTGAAAAACTAGGTGTTTCTTACAAAACAATGGAGGCAGAAGGTGTGATGTTGCCTATTGTTACTATGGATTTAAAATTCAAAAAATCTGCATACTTTGATGATATCCTACAAGTGAAAACTATGTTAAGGAAAATTCCTACAGCTAGAATCGTTTTTGACTATGAAATTTATAACCAAAACCAAGAGTTATTAACAACTGCAACGACTACGCTAGTGTTTTTAAATGCAGCTACAAAAAGACCAATGGCATGTCCAGATGATCTATTGGAAAAAATAAAATTAGCAGCAGAAAATGGAATTGAAGATAATGACAATTAATTTTCAATTTCTTTGATTTCTACCTCATATAAAGCGTCAAAAATTTCTTTGATTTTTGATGCTTCTTTTTTTCGTACAGAAATATAAATTCTACAATCTAATTCTAATTTTTGATTAGTAATGTTTATTTGATGCTCTTTAAGTATACGCATCACTTTGTTCATGTTTTTGTATTCAAAAACAATTTCGAAATCAATATTGATTGTTTTTTCTACAATTTCGCAAGCTTCAAGAGCCATTTGGGCAGCAGTTTTGTATGCATTGATCAAGCCGCTAACACCTAATTTAACTCCACCGAAATATCGAACTACAACAATAAGAATATTGGTAACGTCAAAAGATTGTATCTGCCCATAAATAGGTTGTCCAGCAGAATTTGAAGGTTCACCATCATCATTTGCTCTATGTCTAAGTTTTTCTGTACCTAATTGCCAAGCATAACACCAGTGTCTGGCTGCATGATGTTGTTTTTTTAATGCTTCTATATGATCTTTTACTTGTTCTTCGTTGGTTACTGGAAAAGCATAGCCAAAGAATTTACTGTTTTTATCTTTAAACAATACTTCTTCGTTAGGAATATCAATTGTTTTATATGAATCTTTTATTTCCAAAAGCGATATATTTTAATTTAAGAAACAGAGGCAACCAAGATAATACTTATAACGGCCAAAGCAATACCTATCCAGTTTTTTGTGATCAATTTTTCTTTGAATAAAAGAATTCCAAAAAATGTAGAAAGAAGCAGAATTGCAATATTGTTAATAGTAAAAGTAATAGCACTATCAGGATGATGTCGTAATGCTTTTATTAAGAAATAAATAGAAAAATAATTAGGAATACCTAAAGCAATTCCGCCTAAAATGTTTTTTGTTTTAAATGATACCTTTCCTTGAATGATTTTAAAAAGTAACGTACCTATACCTAATATAGCTGCAAAGCAAAATATAGTTGCCGAGAATAGAGCTGTTTCATTACTAGGAACATAATTTGTTTCTAAATATTTTAAACTCGTATCGATTATACCACTACCCAAAAAGACAAATAATGGTAAAATGAGATTACGTTTATAAGTTGTTTGAGTTTGATGTGTCGTTGCCGAAGTGAGGTATACGGCGACAAGTGCAATAGTAATACCAATTAATTTTTGAATGCTAGTACTTTCGCCATAGATAAGTATACCAAATAGAATAGGGATAGCCAAACTCATTTTACTAGCAACAGCAGCAACAGCAACACCATTGCGTTGTGTCGTTAAGGCTATTAAATTGAAAATAGTAATAAAAAGAAAACCGAGAAAAGCTGCTCCCCAAAACCAATCAAAAGAAGGAAGTTGTGTATAGACAAAAGTACCTTCAAAATTTAAAATCCCACATATAGTAGCAATAACATAATTGATAACTATGGCTTGTAAGGTATCGATCTTATAGATATCAAAGAATTTGAAAATGATAAAGAGGATACTTGAAAAAAGAACACTTAAAATAAGATAAATCAAAATAAATTAGCTTTAACAGTAAATAAATCAGTTACATCCTCTGTATGCGGATTGTTGTTCCATACATGAATACCTAGAGTTTGAGCGGTGTCTGTATTAGCTTTGGTATCATCTATAAATAGAGTCTCTTCTGGAATAAGTTGATTTTGTGCGACTACAAACTCAAAAATATCAGCATTAGGTTTTCTGAAATGAATTTCTTGAGATAAATAAAAAACATCAAAGCAAGATTTAAACTCTTCATAAAACGAAATATGCTCTTTAATCCAATTTATATGTAAATCATTTGTATTACTTAATAAAATAAGCTTGTATTTTTTTTGAGCAGCTAGCTGCTTTAAGAATGTTAAACGATGCATGGGGAAATCTAATAAGATAGCGTTCCATGCAGTAATAATATCATCTGACGAAAGGTGCGGATACCATTGTTGATATGATGAGATGAGTTCTTGAGTAGAACATAATCCCATTTCGTATTGTTGATTGAGCGCGGTCTCTTTTTCTCCAAAATAAGATACCGTTAAACGTTCAAAAAAATGAGGTGTAGCTGCTTTGTCAAGATTGATAAAGACATCTCCAAAATCAAAAATAATGGTCTTAATCATTGTGATGGTATGTTAAAGTGTCTGTATGAATAGTTGTTTGTAAAGAAGGTTTTTTTCTAAAGAATTTAGGAGCAAGAACCCCTTCTTTAAAATGAGATTTACCTGTAAAAACACGAGCTTCGTCCCAAAGGTTTTCGTCTATAAAAGTTTGTAAAGTTTGCGAACCTCCTTCAATGATTACAGATTGTATTTCGTGTATATGCAATAAAGCACAGAGCTGGGTTGCAATAGAACCAGAAAAATCAAGAGTTTCAATAACTACTTCTGGTAGTGATAAATTTTGATAAAGTCCTTTTTGAGTTACAATAATAGTTTTTACGCTTTGATCAAAAATATGAGAACTTTTAGGAATACGTTCGTTAGGATCAAGTATAATACGTATAGGTGAATTTCCAGTCCAGTTTCTTACATCAAGTTTAGGGTTATCCTTGACAGCCGTCGAAGTACCTACAAGAATTGCATGTTCTTCGGCACGCCACTTGTGTACTAATTGTCTAGAGTTTACAGTGGTAATCCATACGGGTTTACGATCTTTAATATCTTGTGTTTTAGGCGCTATAAAACCATCAAAGGATTGTGCCCATTTTAAAATGATATAAGGACGTTTTTTATTGTGAAAAGTAAAAAAGCGTTTATTAAGAGCAAGGCATTCTTTTTCTAAAATGCCAACAGTAACATCACAACCAGCATCTTTTAATTTTTGAATACCTCTTCCAGAAACTTTGGCAAAAGAATCAATAGCTCCAATGACCACTTTTTTGATTCCTTTCTGGATGATAAGATCACTACAAGGAGGTGTTTTACCATAATGACTACAAGGTTCAAGACTTACATATATAGTGGCTTCAGATAATAGTTCTGGTTGCTGTACACTTTGTATAGCATGTACTTCTGCATGTGGTTCTCCTGCTTTACGATGCCAACCCTCGCCTATAATCTTATCGTTGTGAACAATCACGCTTCCTACCATAGGATTGGTATACGTTGTTCCTAATCCATTTTGAGCAAGTTGTATACAACGTTGCATATATTTTTGATCGGTAGTCACTTTATTTTTTTAAGCTTAAAAATTGTTTTTTATCAATAGTATAAGGATAGTTAAAATTACCTAAATGATAACGTATAACTCCTTTATAATGTACTTGAATAGAATCTGTTTGAATAGCAGTAAGAATACTGTTTAATAATCCTTTTTGTTGCTTTTTGTTGCTTTTTGTAAATTTTTGAAAGAGAAAAAGAGCCTTTTAAAGGTACATTGAATTCTGCTTTTGAAGGTACTTCAAATGTAGTTGACGATATGGTTCCTACATCTAAATCATTAACAAAAATATGAAGATCTTCGAGAGATAATGTTCCTTGTAATGCATTGGGATTTTCAAAGATAGCATCAGCATTCAGGGTCACTTCACGTAAACCGATTTTTTCTATCTTTATGCTTTTGATAGTTTTAAAAATAGGTTTTTTAGGAGAAACACAGCCTATAATACCAGTACAAATAAATAAAAATAAAATTAGTCGATTCATAGGTGATCCCAATAGAATTAATGTATATTTCGATCACAAAAATAGTATTTATATATCACAATGAATAATACAATTATTCGTCCCATTACCCCAGCAGATAATCAGGCTATTGCAAAGGTGATAAGAACAGTTTTAATAGAATTAGGAGTACCTAAAGTAGGAACAGCTTATGAAGATGTTTCTCTAGATCAAATGTATGAAACATATCTGCCAGATCAAATGGAATATTATGTAGTAGAACATGATGGGGCTATTATAGGAGGAGCTGGAATAGCACCTCTAGATGGTGGAGATAAAACAGTATGCGAATTACAGAAAATGTATTTTCTAGATCAAGCTAGAGGTAAAGGAATAGGTACTTCGATGATTAATACCTGTATGGCTTATGCAAAAGTGCAAGGATTTAAACGATGTTACCTAGAAACCATGCCTTATATGAATGCTGCTCAAAAACTGTATAAAAAGATAGGATTTACGCCATTAGAAGCACCTCTAGGAGACACAGGACATTATAGTTGTACTGTATGGATGATTAAAGAATTATAGATTTAAGATACTTAGCCTTACCAAGTGACTTTACAAGAACTTAGAACACAATTTATAGCACAGCTAACTCCTCTTTATGGAGAAGAGGAAGCAACTACATTTTTTTATTGGCTTACAGAGGCTTTTCTAGAAATGAGAAGGGTTGATGTAGCGATAGCTTTTTCTCAAGAATTGACTTCAATCGAAGAAGAAAGATTTAATGATGCTACAGCAAAACTTTTACAGTACATACCAATTCAGTATATAGTAGGGAAGACATCGTTTTATGGTTTAGAATTTAATGTAAATGAACATGTGTTGATTCCGAGACCAGAAACAGAAGAACTGGTTGATTGGATTATTAAGGATGTTAGAAAACAATCAAATCAAGAGATAAAAATATTAGATATAGGTACTGGTAGTGGTTGTATCGCTATAAGTTTGGCAAATGAATTACCACAAGCTACTGTAAGTGGAATAGATGTATCTGAGCAAGCTTTGACAACAGCAAGAGTAAATGCAAAAGAGAATAATGTTGAAGTAAAGTTTATACAACAAGATATTTTAAATACAGAAGGAATAGAAACGTATGATATTATTGTATCAAATCCTCCGTATGTTCGCGATTTAGAAAAAGAAGAAATAAAACAAAATGTGCTAGCGCATGAGCCACATTTGGCACTCTTTGTAGCAGATGATAATGCTTTGATTTTTTATAGAAAGATAACAGCATTGGCTAAAGAAAGTTTGACAAAAGAAGGAAGTTTGTATTTTGAAATAAATCAATACTTGGGAAAAGAAACTAAGGAAATGATAGAAGCTAAAGGATTTGAGAAAGTATCTTTGAAAAAAGATTTTTTTGGAAATCATAGAATGATAAAAGCAACATTAAAATAAGGTAACGCAAGAAAAGTATATGAATACATTTAAGTCTATAGCAGTCTACTGTGGTAGTAGCGATAGTAATGATACCAAAATATATGAAACTGCTTACGAAGTAGGGCGTATCATTGCAGAACGTAAAGTAAACTTAGTTTATGGTGGAAGTAAGTTAGGATTGATGGGGCAAGTTGCTAACGGAGCATTAGATCATGGCGGTAAAGCGATAGGAGTTATACCAGATTTTCTAAAAACAAAAGAGGTTGTACAAACAAACTTAACAGAGTTGATTACTGTAGATACAATGTCTGAGCGTAAAATGAAAATGCATGAACTTAGTGATGCTATAATTACTTTGCCAGGAGGTTTTGGGACAATGGAAGAACTATTTGAAATGTTGACTTGGGCACAATTAGGATTGCATAAAAAACCGATAGGATTATTAAATATTAATGGATTTTATGATGATTTGATAGCATTGTTTAAAACTATGGTTGAGAAAAAATTATTGAGTCAAGAAAATATGAATATACTTCTTGTAGCAGATAATACAGAGGAGCTACTAACATTAATGCAAGAATATAAACCGCTTCCTGTACCTAAGTGGATGAATAGACATCAAGTGTAATTTATATGATAAAAAAATACATTCAAGTTTTAAGCCTTATTTTTTGTTGTTATCTCTTTTTTTCATGTGCTCAAAAAAAAGAAATAAAGATCAAAGAGTTAGCTGTGGCTAATGCTAATGAAATTAAGGTGTTGAAAAGATCCCCAAAAGCAACACAAACCGAAAGTGTAAATGAGAAAGAGTCTTACGGGAAAAAATATGTTTTGGCAGAAAACGGTTTGATTGTAAGAGATAAACACGGAGATAAGATTATAACCTTACCCTATGGGAGTTTAGTAGAAGTTCAAGGGTATACAGGAGATAGTCTAGAAGTTAATGATAATGGAAAGCTTATTAAAGGACAACGCGTATTTACCGAAGTCTATGTAAAAGAAGAATACTTAGGAGATACTATAAGTTATTATGCAAAAGGGACAGTGTTTGACGGTTACTTAGGGAAATCTTCGGCAATTAAAGTTTTAGAAAAACAGCTTAAAAAAGGGGTGATAGCGGTAAAAGAAGATAAAGAAGAAGAATTATCGCGAAGTATCCTTGATAGTCTTTTGGATATTGAATTGATGACAGAAGATCAATTTGTTAGTGAGAAAAAACGTGAGAGATTAAAAATTGATACTAAAAAACGTAAAAACACAAAATTTAATGATAGCATATTATCCTTTTCAATAAAAGATAGTATAGTTACATTAAAAAATAAACCAAATCTAGAAGTAGAAAAAGAAGAATACCGATATTTAGGATTTGTAAAAGAACTCAATGGTTATCTAATCAAAGGAGAATATTGGGAATGGGATGATTATCTATTAATAGATCAGACAACAGGATCAAAAACAAAGTTTCAAGAACAACCAGTATTAGCTCCTCAAAAAGATAAAATGATTACAATAAGAGAGCAATTATATGATAGTGGGGCAACGCTAGAAGTGTTTTCTATAGATAAAGATATAGAAATACATAAAGAACTCGAATTGTATTTTCCTAATTGGGTGCCTTATGAAGATGGTAAAGTGCATTGGATTTCTGATACAGAATTCGTTCTGGCTATAAAACAAGCAGATCCAGAATTAACAGGAAATGAATTCCCTAAGCAATACATAAAGATTAATTTAAAAAAGTAAAATAATAACAAGAACCTTTTTTAAGTAAACAACAACAATCAAGATAGGATGAGTATAGAGCAGCAAATAAATGAACTAAGAGAAGAATTGCGTCAACATAATTACAATTACTATGTATTAGATGCACCTACTATAAGTGATTATGAATTTGATGTTAAACTTAAAGAATTACAGGCATTAGAAGCTAAGTATCCAGAGTATTATGATGCGAATTCACCAACATTGAGAGTAGGTGGACAGATCACAAAAAACTTTGAAACTATTGTACATGAACATCGCATGTATTCTCTCGATAATTCGTACTCAAAAGAAGATTTATTAGATTGGGAGACACGTATTAAAAAATTGGTTGATGGAGAAGTACAATACACTTGTGAATTAAAATATGATGGAGCTTCTATTAGTCTTACATATGAAAATGGAGAATTGATTAAAGCGGTAACGAGAGGAGATGGAATTCAAGGAGATAATGTAACCAATAATATCAAGACGATTAAATCGGTACCCTTAAAATTAAAAGGGGATTACCCTCCTAAGTTTGATATAAGAGGAGAAATTGTATTACCTCACGAAGGTTTTATAAAAATGAATGAAGAGCGAATTGCAGCAGGAGAAGAACCTTATGCTAATCCTAGAAATACAGCTTCGGGAAGTTTAAAATTACAAGACAGTGCAGAGGTAGCAAAACGACCATTAGAGTGTTTGTTATATAATATTACAGGAAATAATCTAGGCATAGAAACGCAGTTTCAAAGTTTAGAAAAAGCTAGAGCATGGGGATTTAAAGTTCCAGAGGTATCAAAATTGACAAACTCAATAGAAGAAGTTTTAGAATTTGTAAATCATTGGGATGTAGAGCGTCACAATTTACCATATGAGACTGATGGTGTAGTAATCAAGGTAAACAACCTGCAACAACAAGAAGAATTAGGATTTACATCCAAAGCACCTAGATGGGCTATGGCATATAAGTTCAAAGCAGAGCAAGTTGCGACTAGATTAAACGAAATCACATATCAGGTAGGAAGAACAGGAGCGATAACACCTGTAGCTAATTTAGTTCCGGTGCAGCTTGCAGGAACTGTAGTGAAAAGAGCCTCATTACATAATGCAGATCAAATAGCCAAATTAGATATTAGAGAAGGAGATGAAGTGTATGTAGAAAAAGGAGGTGAAATTATTCCTAAAATTGTGGGGGTAAACTTTACTAATCGTCCAGAAGATTCTATACCTACCGTGTATGCTTCAAATTGCCCAGAGTGTGGAGCTCCTCTAGAAAGAAAAGAAGGAGAAGCACAACATTATTGCCCTAATGATAATGGTTGCTTGCCGCAAATAGCAGGACGTATTCAGCATTTTATTTCGCGTAAAGCGATGGATATAGAAGGGCTAGGAGGAGAAACGGTAACTTTGTTAGTTAAAGAAGGCTTGATTAAAAGTTATGCAGATCTCTATATGCTGACTAAAGAAGAGGTGATTCCGTTAGAACGAATGGCAGAAAAAAGTGCAGAAAATCTGATTAACGGAATAGAGAAATCTAAAGAAATTCCGTTTGAACGCGTATTATTTGCATTAGGAATTCGTTATGTGGGAGAAACTGTAGCAAAAAAATTAGTAAGACATTATAAGACTATAGATGCCCTAATGGCTGCAACCGAAGAAGATTTGGTAAACGTAGACGAGATAGGAATAAAAATAGCAGAGAGTGTAATCGAATTTTTTGCAGTACAAGAGCATCAAGAATTGATTTCGAGACTAAGGGTTTACGGAGTACAATTAGAAATTGGAGCAGAGCAATTAGCTAATCAGACAGATACTTTACAAGGATTGACTTTTGTGGTATCAGGAGTCTTCCATCGTGTCTCTAGAAATGAATTAAAAAAACTGATAGAAGATAATGGAGGGAAAGTATCTAGCTCCATATCTTCAAAAACTTCTTATCTGGTAGCAGGAGATAAGATGGGACCATCAAAACTTGAAAAAGCCAATAAATTAGGAATAGAACTTTTGACTGAAGATGCGTTTTTGACTAAGATAGGGCTATAAGTAAGCTATTGTAAATGGATGTAAAAAAAATATTGAATCACGTTTTTTGGCTAACGGTATGTGGAGCTATAATAGCGTCGATTTCTTTGGATAAAATATATTTAATGGTATTTAAAGCGATGGGAGTACTATCGCTTTGTGCTATTTATTTATGTGACAGCAAAACAAATAAAAATACTAAGATATATGTATTAGGAGTGTTGTTGACTATCGTAGGAGAAACTATGATAATCTGCGATTTCACATTTTTTAAAAAAGCGATATACATTACATTTACATTATTTTATCTCAGTAATATTGCCTTGATACTTCCTGAAGCAAAGCGAGTGGAGTTTAAACAAAAACAGTTTTTTTCATTTCCGTTATTATTAGGAACCATGTTGTTGGTTTATTTAAGCATGACAGTGATTCCTATGGTTTATCCACAACTTATAGGGATGGAGCTTTATTTGGCAGCTATTTTAATAGCATTGATAGGGTTAAATTATATATGTTTTTATCGCTATTTTAATAAACCAGATTTACAAGGATTATGGTTATTGACATTGGCTTTTAGTTATGTTTTTTTAAATGTGATTGTGCCTATTAATTATATGTATTATTATTCTGATTCGATAATCATAACGATAAACATTATGGAAATCGCTTCACATTACTTTTTGCTCAAATTTATGTTGAGTGAAACAGAGCAAAATTTTGCTTCTTCAGAGATTTTTATAGAATAGATAATTTAGGATACCATTGGAAGAAAAGAAATTAATTGAATATTTTTCAGATTGTTATACAGCAGACAATAGAGAATTTATAATAGAAAACTTTTTTGCTTCAAAATATGAAAATCAATGGATTCAAGAATTAGACGAAGAATTAATTAATCGTAAATATACACAGCAGTATTTACCAGTTACAGAAGGAGAAGCAATCTTAAAAAATCTTCAGTTATACGAGAGAGATAAACAAGCGTATTATTGTACATTATTTATAATAGGAAAGAGAAAGTTATTTTCGAATAAGACAGTACGTATTTGTGCTCCTATTTTTTATTATCCTGTGGATGTCGTATTGCAAAATGAAAATTATTTTACAAAATTGACGATAAGTGATCGTCAGGTTAATTATGGTTTTTTAAAGAGTTTATCTTTTAAAACCTCTTTTGATTTATTTTTTGATGACTTTAGTCAATTAATAGAACAAACAGTAATAGATTATCCTTTTATAGCTAAGCTGAAAAGAATTTTTGAGAAACATTGTGAAGAGGTTAGTTTTGATACAGCAGTATCTTTGTATCCAAAACTTACAGAAGCAAAGAAACTTAAACGAGAAATAAATAAACGCGACAAAGAATTTAATCAATATAAGGTATTTACTGCATCTGGGATTATGGTATCTAGTAAAGCCAATAATATCCAAAATGTTGTTACAGAACTAGAAACGTTAAAAAACCTCACATCTTATTCTACAGCATTACAATCGTATTTAGGAAAAATACAAGAAGTAACAACTAAGACGTATAAACTACAATTAAAGCCATTTATATTAAATAATGCACAAGAGCGTATTGTAAAAGCTGCAAATGAGTACACAAAATCAATTGTTATAGGACCACCAGGAACAGGAAAAACTTATACGGTAGGAGCTATAGCAATAGATTATTTAAGTCAGGGTAAAAGTGTACTTATTGCTACTAAAACAGATGAAGCATTACAAGTTATTTCAGAAAAACTAAATGATTTTTCGGTAGGTAAATATCGAATAAAAATAGGCGGATCAAGATATAAAATATCATTGCTGGCTACCCTAAGAAGATATATGAGGCAAGATATACAATCAAAATTTAATGCATTAAGACCTTATGTAGATTCAGATAAACTAAATGATTTAGATAAAAAATTAAAGAAATTAGAAAAAGAATTTAATACGATAAGTGAAAAAAGCAATACGCTTACAGAAAATGTATTATTAGAGAATGGATTTGTAGCCAAGCTAAAGAAAAAATGGATTAAATTATTTAAAGCATGGTCATTAAAAGAATGGCAATTGCTAGATGAATATTTTGATACACTAAATCAATATATAAAGACATCTAACAAGCATCTAGAGGCTGTGGTCTTAAATAATATAATTAATGCTGTAGATAATTCATGGAAAGAATGGAATCGTTTAATAGAGATATTGAGTAGTTCTGACGAAGGAATGAAAATAGTTGATCTAGAGCGTATAAATTTTGACATTATCTTAAAAGCATTACCCATTTGGCTTACAAAAATAGATGAGGTAGGAGCAGCATTGCCCATGCAAAAAGAGCTCTTTGATGTATTGATAATTGATGAAGCAACACAATGTGATATGGCTAGTGTATTACCTTTAATGCAAAGGGCAAAAAAGGTAGTAATTACAGGAGATCCTAAACAGTTAAGACATATTAGCTTTTTATCTCAAAAACAGATGCAAGGTTTTGTAAGTAAACATAAACTTGAATGGAAAGAAAGTTATAATTATAGAACCAAAAGCTTATTAGATTTTACCTTAGAACACACCACTTCTAGAAATCAAATAAATACACTTAATGAACATTATAGATCATTACCAGATATCATAAAATATAGTAATACAAAGTTTTATGAGAATGATCTTATGATAATGAATGACCTGCCTAAACATAAAGAAGATACTGCAGTAAATATTTATGAAGTAAATGGTAAAAGAGAAGAAGGAGTCAATGAACAAGAGGTCAATATTATAATAAAATATATAAAAACTCTTATACAAGAAGAAATAGAAGTTAAAGCAAAAAGCAGTACTACAATAGGAGTTATTTCGCCGTTTAAAGATCAAGTAAAAAGAATAGGGAAACGATTAAAAACAGAATTTGAAATAAAAGAATTACGTAAACATCAAATAAGAATAGGGACACCTTATGCATTTCAAGGAGACGAACGAGATGTGATGTTACTTTCTATGGCTGTAGACGAAACTTCGCATGCATCAGCTTTAAATTATATTAACAAAGAAGATGTCTTTAATGTGATGGTTACTCGAGCACGTAATAAACAAGAAATTTTCACTTCGATTAAACCTAACCAACTGAAGTTTGACTCCTTATTACGAGAGTATTTAGAAGGAATTAAAAGTAAGAATGAAGAAGCATTCGATAATGAGGCGTATCTAGATCAATTTACAGAAGAGGTCTTACAGTATCTTCAAGAAGAATTAAAAATGGAATGTCATCTAGGATATCAATTATCAGGATTGATAATTGATATTATGGTAGCTTATGATGGGAGATATTATGGAGTAGATTTGATAGGATATCCAGGAGAATATCAAGAAGCTTTTTCTATGGAGCGATATAAAGTGTTACATAGAGTAGGGATACAAGTGATACCCCTAAGCTATGTAACATGGTATTTTGATACAAATGTGAAAATGCAATTAAAAAACTTGCTTATTCCGTAGGTTCAATCTGAATTCGACGACCATTGCGATAAGAAGCAATAAAAGATCTTTCAAAACCAAGAGCCACTAATTCATTTCTAAAAGCTTGAGCCTCTTCTAAAGTTTCAAAATTTCCTAAAGCATATTTATTATAATCATCTGCTTTAATTTCTCTAAAATTAACAAAACCATCAGAATATAATGAAAGTCCTTTTTCTTCAAAGGCAGCAATTTGTATAGTATAAACAGTAATATCGCTATCTGATAAAGATTCTTGGGCATCATTATCCACTTCTGTAGCTACTGTTTCATTTGTAGTATCTGTAGTATCAGAATCAACTAAATCGTTTTCAATCTGATGAGAAAGTGTTTGAATACTATCCTCAAGAGATTTGATATATTCTTCATTAACTGTTTTTTGAATAGAGTTTTGCTCGCTTGGACCAGAAAATGCAAGATAAACAGAAACGATAATACCTAATAAAGCTAAAACCCCTAAGATAATAGAAGATAATTTATATTTTTTTACCTCTTTTTGTTCTTTTTTTATAGATTTTTCTTGAAACTCGTTCTTTTTTACCTCAAGTTCTAGATCTGTTTTTAGTTTCTCTAAAACCTCTTCTTCAATATACGGCATGATAGCTTGTTTAAGTTAAAAATAGGCTCAAATATAGTTAAATAGATTTTTTAATAAAATTCAAAATATAACTCAAGGCAAAAAGCACGATGAAAGGCAAGATTAAGCGTTAAAAATAATTACATTTGTGTTTTATAATAGTTAAGCGAGTCAATGATATTAAAAGGCTTAAAGCGTAATGCTTTAAAAAAGAATATAGAAACGTATTTACAAAAAAGAGATAAGACTTTAAGTAATAAGGTTAAGCTAAAAACATTAGCCGTGTTGATAGATGCGTCTCAATCTGTAAATATATTATCGTTATTAAAATTAGCCAATGAATTAGGAGTTACCTCAGATAGGTTAAAAGTTATGGGGTATAAAGAAGATCATAAAGAAGTTGAAGATGCTACAGCTGCATATTACAACAGTAAGAGTATAGGTGTGGGAGGAAAAATGAAAAGTAGCGCACTAGAAGAATTCGTGAATACTTCTTATGATGTATTGATTAATTTTTATACCGAAGAAAAATTAGAATTGGATTTTGTTGCAGCAGCTTCAAAAGCTAAATTTAAAATTGGTTTTGCCGAAATAGATAATAGGATTAATGATCTAGTCATAGGATCAAGTATAGAAGATCCTAATTTGTTTATTTCAGAGTTAAAAAAATACCTAAAAATTTTAGGAATCATATAAAGACATCTAAAAAAAGCTAAAAAGAAAATTAATTAAACATTTACAAATGAATACACTTAGAGGAACAGGAATTGCGTTAGTTACTCCGTTTCATACTGATGGAACAATAGATTTTGAAGGTTTAACTTCATTGATAGATTATTGTATAGAAGGTAAGGTGGATTATCTTGTAGTATTAGGTACTACAGCAGAATCGGCTACACTTACATCTTCAGAAAAACAGGAAGTGGTCAAACATATTGTAAAAGTTAATGATAAACGATTGCCTTTGGTTTTAGGAATAGGAGGGAATAATACAGCAGCTGTAATCAATGAAATTGAGACTACAGATCTTACAGATTTTGATGCAGTACTTTCTGTAGTACCTATGTATAATAAACCTAGTCAAGAAGGAATATATAATCACTATAAAGAGATAGCAGCAGCCTCTACAAAACCTATATTATTATATAATGTGCCGTCTAGAACAGCTGTAAATATGACAGCAGCTACAACTTTAAGATTAGCTGCACTGGATAACATTATAGGAGTTAAAGAAGCTACAGGAGATTTCTCACAAGTACTTAATGTTTTAAAAGGTAAACCAGAAGGATTTTTGGTATTATCTGGAGATGATGCTTTGGCATTACCATTAGTAACTGCTGGAGGAGATGGCGTAATAAGTGTAATAGGTCAAGGATTTCCACATGAATTTTCACAAATTATAAGAAAAGGATTAGAAAACCAGACTACTGAAGCTTATCAAGAACTTTATAAATTATTACCTGCTATCGATTATGCCTTTGAAGAAGGAAACCCTGTAGGAATTAAAAGTATATTAAAAACTAAAGGTATTTGTGGTGATGCGGTAAGATTACCTCTTATTGCAGCTTCGGCACAATTGACATCAAAAATAGAAGCATATATCAAGCAATAGATAAATGGCTCAAAAAATAAAAGATCCGGGAGTAGGTGTATTATCAAGTAGTAAAGCACAGCGATATGTCAATACTGACGGATCTTTTAATATACAACATGAAAATAGGAAAGCTTCTATCTCAGAAAGTTATTCGTATTTAATAAATCTTAGTTGGCCTAGATTTTTTCTATGTGTATTTATAGGATATATTATAGTGAATACGTTTTTTGCAATAGTATATCTCCTATTAGGGATAGAGAATATTGAATCCTCTTCAGGTAATTTTATTACCGATTTTTCCAAAGCATTTTTCTTTTCAGTGCAAACTCTTACTACTGTAGGTTATGGAGTGTTAGCTCCTAAAGGCATAGGTGTAAGTATTGTTGCGTCAATAGAAGCACTGGTTGGGTTGATGAGCTTTTCTTTTGTTACTGGATTATTATATGGTAGATTTTCTAGACCTAAATCTAATATACGATTTAGCGATACATTAGTATTACGAGAACATCAAGACTCTTTGGCGTTAATGTTTAGAATGATGAGTAAAGGGAAACATGTAATGATTTACCCTAAAGTAGAAGTTATTCTAGTACTTTCAGAAAAAGGAGAAAGTAATATGTATAACAATAAATTCTTTAATTTAGCCTTAGAGCGTTCACAAATAACCTATCTACCTACAACTTGGACAATCGTTCATGAATTAAAAGATACTAGCCCATTGGCAGGATATACTAAAGAAGAGTTAGTAGATTTACACGCAGAATTACTTATCGTAGCTTCTTATTATGACGAATCGTTTAAACAAGAAGTACATCAAATACATTCTTATATATTTCAACAAATAGCAGTTGATCATAAATTTGAAAAAGCATTCTACTATGACGATAGAGGACATATTGTATTAGATCATAGTAAATTAGATAAAACTAAAAGTATCTGAGTTTTTTAAGCTTGAATAAAAAGAGAATAAACTTGCAACAAAGGTCAATGTTAACAGTTATTTAGGAAGACTGAATTAAAGTTTTTGTAATACCGCAGAAATACCTATTTTTGCCAGATGTTTTTTAACTTATGAGAAGATTTTTTTATTTATTGCTAACAGTAGTTGTTTTTTCTTCATGTAGTCAATACCAAGAGATATTGAAAAGTGATGATATCGGTGAAAAATATAAACTAGCCGAAGAATTATATAAAGAAGGAAAATACAAGAAAGCATTACGTCTTTTTGAACAAATAGTACCTAGCTATAGAGGTAAGCCTCAAGCAGAGAGAGTTATGTATTATTATGCAGATACGTATTATAACCTTGAAGATTATCAGTTATCTGGATATCAATTTGAACGTTTTGTAAAATCTTACCCAAAGAGTGATAAAGTAGAAGAAGCTGGGTATAAGGGAGCAAAAAGTTATTATTACCTTTCTCCTAGATATAGTCTTGATCAAGGAGATACTCAAACAGCAATTGATAAACTACAAATTTATATCAATCTATATCCAGAAAGTGAAAAACTAGAAGAAGCAAATAAATTAGTTACAGAATTACGTCAAAAACTTGAACGTAAGACCTATGAGATTGCAAAGCAATATCACCATATAGGGAGAAGTAATTATAAAGTTGCAATAAAAGCTTTTGATAATTTTATCCTTGATTTTCCAGGTTCTATTTATAAAGAAAAAGCATTGTATTATAAATTAGAATCTCAATACTTATTAGCTATAGGAAGTTATGATGACTTAGTAAAAGAACGATTAGAAGTAGCTAAAAAGTTTTATGGTAATTATATTAAGTACTATAAAGAAAAAGGAGAATTATTGGAAAAGGCAAACGAAATTGCCGAAGATATAGATAAAAGATTAGAACAATATTAATAGCAATATAATTTAGGCGAAGATGGATTTGAAAAAAAGTAATGCACCAGTAAATACGACTACTATAGATAAAAACTTAGTAGATCAACCTACAGATAATATCTATAAAGCTATATCTGTAATCTCAAAGAGAGCAAATCAAATTAATATTGATATTAAAAAAGAACTTATAGATAAGTTAGAAGAATTCGCTACGTATAACGATAGTTTAGAAGAAATCTTCGAAAATAAAGAACAAATCGAGGTATCAAAATTCTATGAAAAACTTCCTAAGCCACATGCATTAGCAGTTCAAGAATGGTTAGAAGGAAGAATTTATTACAGAAATACCAAAGAAGATACAAAATTATAATATGTCTATAGTAAGCGGTAAAAAAGTACTAATTGGTGTTACCGCAGGAATAGCAGCATACAAAACTGCCTCGTTAGTGCGCCTGTTTGTAAAAGCAGGTGCAGAGGTAAAGGTTGTTATGACTCCTAATGCAAAAGATTTTGTAACACCACTTACCCTTTCTACACTTTCCAAGAATCCAGTACATTCCACATTTTATAATGAAGAAGACGAAAACGAATTGTGGAATAATCATGTCGAATTAGGATTATGGGCAGACTTTATGTTAATTGCCCCAGCTACAGCAAATACCTTATCCAAAATGGCTTCAGGTGGGTGTGATAACCTACTTTTGGCAACATATCTTTCAGCAAAATGCCCTGTTTATTTTGCACCAGCAATGGATCTAGATATGTATAAACATCCGTCAACAGCCGAAACTTTCAAAAAGCTTGAAGAATTTGGTAATATTATGATACCATCAGAATCAGGCGAATTGGCAAGTGGATTAGTAGGACAAGGGCGAATGGCTGAGCCAGAAAATATACTTTCTTTTATAGAAGCTGATATTTTAGGTAAATTACCTTTAAGAGGCAAAAAAGTATTAATTACGGCAGGACCGACTTATGAGGCTATTGATCCTGTACGTTTTATAGGAAATCATTCTACAGGAAGAATGGGAATAGAATTGGCCAAAACAGCTGCAAACAGAGGAGCAGAAGTTACTTTGGTTTTAGGACCGTCTTCACTTACAGTATCACATAGTTTGATTACAGTAAAACCTGTTGTTTGTGCTCAAGATATGTATGAGGCTGTTGCCAAAGAGTTTGAATCATGTGATATCGCAATAGCATCTGCTGCTGTTGCAGATTATAGACCTAAGGTAAAGGCAGATCAAAAGATTAAAAAGAGTGATTCTGAATTTGCAATAGAATTAGAACGTACTACAGATATTTTAAAATGGATGGGATCTGTAAAGACAAATCAAACATTAGTTGGATTTGCACTTGAGACGCAAAATGAATTGGAAAATGCAAAAGGAAAGTTAGAACGTAAGAATTTAGATTTAATTGTTTTAAATTCACTCAATGATAAAGGAGCTGGTTTTAAAGGAAAGACAAATAAAGTTACTTTAATAAATCATAAATCTGAGATAAAATCGTTTGAACTTAAAACTAAAACTGAAGTAGCTCAGGATATATTTAATGAAATAAATCAATTATAATATGCGAAAGATCGTTTTTATCTATGTATTGTTTGTAACTATGTTAGCTCATGCTCAAGAATTTAATGCAAGAGTAGTAGTAAATGCAGAACAGACAGGACAACCTAATTTACAGGTATTTAAAACATTAGAACGATCTTTAACAGAATTTATAAATAATACACAATGGACTACAATCGATTATCGCACAGAAGAGCGTATCGATTGTAGTTTTTTTATCACTGTAAATAATTACAGTAATGATGCTTTTAGTGCATCGATACAAGTACAAGCATCAAGACCAGTTTATGGGTCTAGTTATACAACTCCGATATTTAATGTAAATGATAAACAGTTTAGCTTTAACTATTTGGAGTTTCAACCATTAAACTACGATCCTAATACGTTTGAATCAAATTTAATATCTGTAATATCATTTTATCTATACACTATCTTAGGTGTAGATGCAGATACTTTTGAATTAAATGGCGGAACAGCATTTTTTCAACAAGCAAAGAGTATTGTTAACGCTGCTCAAACAAGTAATAACATAGGATGGAACCTTAAAGATGGTAATCAGACTCGTTTTAAATTAAATGATGATGTATTATCAGGGACATATGATGGATATCGTAAAGCTTTATATGAATATCATAGAGAAGCTTTAGACACTATGAATGAAGATGTCAAAAAAGGAAAAGAAGCAATTATTACTGCATTAGCATCATTAGAAGATTTACATAGAGTAAGACCTAATTCTTATATGATGCGTATATTCTTTGATGCCAAAGCAGACGAAGTACAACAAATACTTTCTGATGGACCATCTGTTAATATCGCCGAAACGATAACAAGGCTTAATAAAATAGCACCTACATACTCAAAGAATTGGAGAGAAATAAAGTTTTAAAAAACAACTTCTCCTTTCTTTTGACAATATTTTAAATCTATACTATCTTTACTACCTTAATTAAAAAATAGGATACATTGCTTATAGATTTATCGATAAAGAACTTTGCCTTAATAGAAGAATTACAGGTTACGTTTGATACAGGATTTACCACTATAACAGGGGAAACAGGAGCAGGTAAATCATTATTATTAGGAGCACTAGGGCTATTGCTAGGAAAAAGAGCAGATGCCAATAGTGCAAAAGATAGTACAAAGAAATGTATCATAGAAGGTACTTTTGATATTAGAAAATATCCTTTAGAAGTTTTTTTTGAAGAAGAAGCCTTAGATTATGAAGAAGCTACTATTATAAGAAGGGAAATTTTACCCTCTGGAAAATCAAGAGCTTTTATTAATGATACCCCTGTAACCCTACAAGTGTTATCTAGCCTAGGAACAAGACTTATTGATATTCATAGTCAACATCAAACATTAGAAGTTACAACAAACGATTTTCAATTTGAAGTTTTGGATGCTTTAGCAGGTGTATCAAAAGAAGTAGCTTCATACAAACGAGGATTAAAAAAATTAAAGGAATTCAAGAAAAAACTTGAAGAACTTACTGTAGCTCAAGTTCAATATAGAAAAGAGTATGATTATAACTCTTTTTTATTACAAGAGTTAAGTGAGGCAAAACTAAAAGAAGGAGAATTAGAAGATTTAGAATCTCAGTATGAAGCATTAAATAATGTAGAAGAAATTCAAGAGCGTTTATCTGAAGCTTTAGGAATGATGAATGCCGAGCAAGTCGGGATTTTGGATCAGCTAAATAATGCGAGAACAGGATTAGGTAAAGTAGCTTCTTTTTCCAAACCTTTGACAGAACTATATAATAGAATAGAAAGTGCTTATATTGAATTAGATGATTTACAAGGTAGTCTTTCTATAGAAGTAGAGCAACTAGAAGCAGATCCAGAGCAATTACAATTAGTCAGTCAACGATTGCAATTGATTCATAATCTGCAAACAAAGCATAGTGTTAGCACGATAAAAGAGTTATTACAGATACAAGAAGAACTTACAGAAAAAGTAAGTTTTACAGAGAATATGACTCAAGATATGGATCAATTGCAAAATGAAATTGATACAATCAAAGAAAAGCTAGATACAATAGCAGAAAAAATTCATCATAAAAGAGGAAAAGCACTACCAAAACTGACGAAAGAGTTAGAAAGAATACTAGAAGCATTAGGAATGCCAAATTCTAGATTTAACACAACTGTGAATATTAAAGACGAATATTATTCTAATGGTAAGGATACTTTAGAATTCTTATTCTCTGCAAACAAAGGAAGTTCGTATGGTACTTTAAAGAAGGTAGCTTCTGGTGGAGAGTTATCAAGAATAATGTTGGCTATAAAAGTAATTATGTCTAGATATACACAATTACCAACAATTATTTTTGACGAAATAGATACCGGAGTTTCTGGAGAAGTAGCGAGAA
This sequence comes from Aquimarina rhabdastrellae, assembly GCA_947387485.1. Taxonomy (GTDB): domain Bacteria; phylum Bacteroidota; class Bacteroidia; order Flavobacteriales; family Flavobacteriaceae; genus Aquimarina. Next base: position 65,615 of record CANDNT010000008.1, on the reverse strand, counting down.
AAATGGCTGATTTGATGTTAGATATGAGTCAGAACTTACAAATCTTTAGCATTACTCATTTACCTCAAATTGCTGCCAAAGGAAATTCGCAATACAAGGTATATAAAGAAGATATTAAAAACGTTACAGCAACACAATTACGTGTATTATCTGAAGAAGAGCGTATACTTGAAATTGCACAAATGATAGAAGGAAAGAACGTTACAGATACAGCACTTACACATGCAAAAACTTTATTAAATGGTTAAAGAAAGGTAATAAAACAAGGAAAAACATATGCGCCGAGTTTTATTATCTTTACTTATATAATTAGTTACGAATATAATTTACGATTACATGTCATATAACTTATTAAAAGGAAAACGAGGAATCATTTTTGGAGCATTGGATGAAAATTCGATTGCCTGGAAAACAGCAGAACGCGTTTTTGAAGAAGGAGGTAGTTTTGTATTAACTAATGCACCTGTAGCTATGCGTATGGGAGCTATAAAAGAGTTAGCAGCAAAAACAAATGCCGAAATTATTCCAGCAGATGCTACTTCGTTAGAAGATCTTGAAAATTTAGTAGAAAAATCAATGGAGATCTTAGGTGGGAAAATTGATTTTGTATTACACTCTATAGGAATGTCTGTAAATGTTCGTAAAGGACGACATTATACAGATTTAAACTATGATTGGAGCCAAAAAGGATGGGATGTATCAGCCTTGTCTTTTCATAAAGTAATGCAAACACTATATAAGAAGGATGCAATGAGTGAATGGGGAAGTATTGTAGCATTGAGTTATATGGCTGCACAACGTGTTTTTCCAGATTATAATGACATGGCAGATAATAAAGCTTATTTAGAATCTATTGCACGTAGTTTTGGATATTTCTTTGGTAGAGATAAAAAGGTACGTGTAAATACAATTTCTCAATCTCCTACACCTACAACAGCAGGAAAAGGAGTTAAAGGATTTGATGGCTTTATAGCATATGCAGATAAAATGTCTCCTTTAGGAAATGCATCGGCACAAGATTGTGCAGATTATACAATTACACTTTTCTCTGATTTAACACGTAAAGTGACACTGCAAAATTTATATCATGATGGAGGATTCTCTAATGTAGGAGTAAGTGACCTAGTTATGGAAAAGTTTGAAGAGGAATAGAATAAAATCTATATAAAAAAGCCACCTTTTAAAAGGTGGCTTTTTTATTGTTCAAATAATCATATAATTTTTAATTGATTTTTTAAATTTCAATTCTGTCTAATTCTACATTATTTAAAATATTTTTTAGTGCATCAAATGGATCATTACCAAAATGAATCAAAAGATTATCCATTGTAGCATAAACCTTATCTTTTTCATCTATTATTAATTCCATATGTTCTCTATAGAGCATTCCAAAAGGGATTATTTTTTTTAAATCAAAATCAGCTTCAATTGTTTTTATTGCATAGGTGATTTTTAATGCTCTTTCTAATTTAAAATGAATACTATCAGGCTTTTTAAATTTATTAATGAATAAGAATTCTAAGTCATTAAAATAGCATAGAAAATTAATCAATTTTTCATTGATGTTATAATACCCTTTTTTTTCATAAGCTTTTAAAATAACCGATTTTTTATTAGAAATTAAATCAGAATCTAGATTGTAATTTAGTGAAATTCCATGTTTATGGAATAATTTTTTTAATTCATTTGAAATCATTATAATTCTATTTAGGTACCCAAGTAGCACAATTTCTACAAGCTGGTTTTTCTGCACCTGTACTTACTTGAACTGTATACGAAGTAAAATCAGATGGCATACTTCCTTTAATTTTATTCATACCTTGATTATAGGCATCAACCTCTGCACAGTTATTTACTGTCCATATTTCTGATGATGTTTTAGGTAATTGATTCTTTAATCGACTATTTACTTTTGGTTGAGTTCCGGAATGTCCAATAAAAGATTTTCCTGTTTTTTTGTGAACTACAACTGTTACAACTCGAACTCTAGAACCTTCTTCTCTTAATCTTCTAGCTTCTCTATTGGCTAATTTTTTAGCTTTATTATTATTATAATGCCCTTTTTTTAATCCAAAAAGATCAACCAATCCATTTGGGTTGTCGACATAATTATAGAATCCATGTTCTCCAGACATGAGCCCAATCGGATCCACAGAAATATACCTACCATCATTAGGATCGTAATATCTAAAACGATTATAAGCCAATTCGATTTCTGGATCATAATATTGTCCTTGATACATAAAAGGACAACTATCATGATTACCATGGCGTAGTTTACCAAAGCTATCTAAAGAACGTTCCCAAATGGTACCTCCTTCATCATTATACATATGTGTAGGAGTACCCAGTTGATCAGTAAATATACTATATTTCTTATTATTTTTAAGCTTTGCTGTAGGGATAAAACTATCGGCTTCAAAAACCCAAGTAATGATTCCATTTTCGTCAACAGCACTGTTTCCTAAGATACGTCCAGAAGCAGTATCTTCTTTCCATTCGTGTAGCGGTACATTACCATTCCACAACCATTTGGTAGTAACAGTTTTAAAAGTTTTGGATAAACGTCTACCTAAAGCATCATAAGTGAAATGAACTAGATGACCATCAGGACGTTTTACGCTAACTAACATTCCCTGAGCATTCCACTGGTATTTCCAATGTTCGGTTTTGCTAGAGAAAATACTTTTAGTACCCTTATATTTTTCGATTAAAAAGCCTTCGTCATCATATTTATAATGCCAATTTCCTTTCTTTTCTAATCGACCACCATGTGTATATTGACGATCATTTTTTTCTACAGTATCATATAGATTTCCTACAGTATCTGCTTTACGAAATTCTTTATCACCGTTTTCGTATTGTGTGAATTCTAAATGTCCAGTAGCTGTATAACCAAAAGAGGTTTCACCATGTTTACTATCATTGATTTTGTATAAACGATCATTAATACCCCAGGTATATCTACGCTTATGTTTTTGTTGTTGTTTTCTTGTTGTTTGTTGTTGTGTAAGTCTACCTAAAGCATCATAATTAAATCGTTGTTTAAGATGCCCAGGTAAGGAACGTTCTGTTTCAAATCCTAAAGAATCGTATTGATATTGTGCTTGCCAATGGTTTTGATCTTGTTGAGCAGTTAGTTTAGCTAGATTTCCAAAAGTATCATGCTCATAAGTAATAAGAGCTCCCATACTACTTTCTAAACTTATACGTTGCCCTATAGCATTATATTGATGAGTAATACTATGGTCATTTATGGTTTCTTGTGTGATTTGACCAAGAATATCCCTTTCTAGAATTACAATAGCATCCTCATTTATAGCTTTTATGAGTGCTCCTGCTTGATTATATTCAAAACGTTGTTCTTCTTGATGATCTATACCATGAGTGATATTTGTGATGCGATTTGCTTTATCATAAGTATATTGTGTAGTAACACCACTTGCTTTAGTAAGCTGAGTTACACGACCAGCTGCATCTCTGGTAAATTGTTTTACCGTTTGATCAAAACTTCGTTCTTTAATTACATTACCTACACTGTCTAAAGTAAATTGATAAGGAATGTTTTTTTCGTTTAAAATTTCGACAAGCTGTTCCTCTGTATTGTAACGATAACGAGTTGTTCCACGTTGATCTGTACGTTGGGATAACTTCCACATCCCTTTATATTTATAAGAAACTTCTTGTTGATCATCTTTATATTTGATTAAATTATCAATACCGTCATATTCTAAATGGATGGTATTGCCATCAAAATCATGTACTTTAATGATACGACCTATTTCGTCATAAGTTCGCTTTTGTATAACACCTTTAGGGTTTTTAATTTCGATACATCGCCCTAAATCATCATAACTGTATGAAGTAATATTATTCTGACTATCGCATATTTCGACGATTTCATATTGTTCGTTATAAGATAATGTCGTTGTATTATCTAAGGCATTTGTGATGGTAGATAATAACCCATCTTTATAGGTCATTTTACTAGTAGCACCTTTGGGATTACTACGAGAAACAACATTTGCATCTGTATCGTATTTCCATGACCATTTACCACCATTAGCATCAACAGCCTCTGTAGGGACATAAGGGAGATCTTGATTTGCGTATTCAGTAATAAAGGATGCTCCCATAGGATCAGATTGCTGTATAGGATTTCCTAAATCATCATAACTATACAAATGAGTATTACCTAATGGGTCGGTTTTAGATAAGAGTTGATTATGATTGTCATAACGCCATTGTTCTTCAGTTTTATTAGAGTTAATCTTTTTATAAACTAATCCATTTTTGTGATGATAAATAGTAGTTTGTTTAAGACTATTTTCTACATGAGTTTCTCCTTTATAAAAAGTGAGTTTATGATTATAAATATCACCGTCACCCCAAGTATGAATACATCGAGAGCCTATAGTTGTACCATCGTATCTAAAATGCCAAGTAAGACCATTACGCCATATTTCTTTGACCATAAGTTTGTCTTGGTATTCAAAATACATACTATCACCTACAGCATTAGTCTGCTGTATCATATTACCTATTTCATCATAAGTATAAGTGGCTAAGGCTACTTTTTGTTGCTTAATAGAAGGATGAGAAGTTTCTATTTTAAGAATACGTCCGTCAGTATCATTAGTGAGTTGTAAAATACGGTGTGCACTATCTTTAATTTGAATTAGATGACCTTTTGAGTTGTATGAAAACTGTATACTAAAACTATTGCGATTAACGATACTACGTATTAAATGAATCTCGTCATAGGTATTCGTAGTGAAATAATAAAAAAGTTCTTCTTTTTGATTCCATACATAATAAGCACCTTCTTCATTCTTATAAAGAGTGAGTTGCTCTGCTTTATTAAAGCTAGGTAAACCTACATTGGGGATTTCGAAAGCAATGGGACGCCCATCGTTAAGACGTAGCGTGATATAACCTTCTTTTTTATCGATAATCATTCCGATATCATAATTGTGATGCCATCCATTACCTAGGGGACCTTGATAATCACTTTTACTGTACCAAGTGCGTTCCCAACTTAAAGGGATAGGACCTTTGATAAAGAAATCTTCTTCGTCTGTAAAAAACATTCCAGAAGCTACATCAACAGGGTGACCGGTTACTGTACAAATAGCTTTATGGAGTGTGTTTTTAAGTTTCTTACTTTTAATTTTCTTGTTTACTTTATCATGTAGTTTTGTAGCAATAGCTTCTGAAGCCTTTGATTTTTTTGTAGAAATAGTATGTCCAGTTTTTGACTTTTTAAATTTACTAAAGAGTCTTCCAAACGATCCTTTAGCTGCTTTTTGAAGCATTGCCATAGGGTTAAACGGAGCAGGTACAGGATTGGTTAAAATACTTTTTGCCATAGGAATAGGAGTAATCATTCCAGAAGGTGCATAGAGCCTTATTCCGGAGATATTTCCTTTGTCATCAGTATTTTCACTTTTACGCATGGTATGTGGAGAAATGATACCAATATCCCAACAATTATTGTGTAAATGAACGCCACCACCAGAGATAGGATCTCCATCAGCCAAAGCTAAAAGACTACCAAGGAAGGCATGTCCATGATTTTTTTCAAATCCTGCAAAGGCAGGATGAAAACCTGTTCCCATAGGAAAATGAGGAATACTTTTAGTAGGTGTTCCTGCAACTACTCTAGGAATAAAACCTCCTATTTTTACAGTAGCACCCATCATTCCCACGGCCATAGTTGCTACAGTATGTCCTACAGTTAATGCTTGATTTACGGTAGCAGCTTTTTGCTGCTCATCGGTAGCTTGTTCTCCTGGAGCGGGACCTTCTGGGGGCGCTGGAGGAGGAGGTATAAAAGAAGCTACAGCAGCAGCTATAAAATCTTTTGGACGCATTAACATACCAATATAAGGATGAGGCATAGGGATAGGAGCAGGCGATGGAGGAATAGTGACCATATGAACATCTATTCCCATAACAGGATCCATTTGTTTTGATATAGGTAAACTAGCAATACCACTTAATCCTATAGCTTGTAAAATAGGTAAGAGTACGGCTTCAGATAAACTATCTGCCATTCCTGTTAGTGCTCCAAAAGCCTGAACTCCTGCATCAACTGCATTTACAAGTTGAGCAGTTGCTTTTGTACTCGTACTTAGATTATCGTTTGAGGCTATCTCACCAGCTTTTTTTGTAGCGTTGGATAATCCTTCTACTTGTTTACCTACAGTTAATTTTGTTTGTGTACTTACTTGTTCAAAGTAATTTTGATCAGCATAACCTTCTTCTATAGCAACATCATTTGTTACATCTGTTTTTGTTTTTATTTTTTTTGCCATAGTGATGAATTCTTATGATTAGATATGATTAGTAGAAAAGAAAACTTAGTAAAAAACTCACTCCCGTAAAAAAGAGTCCTATGATAGCCCAGATTGTACGCCCTGATAAGCGATGATTCAATAGATTTCCTAAATTCTTTTCTTTTTTTTGTTCTGCCTTTGTGAGTAGAGATTTTTCTTTATAAAAAGCAACAAAATACAATAAGCCTATAATGACAAAAGCGATTATTTTTTGCCATGGAAAAGATGCTGCAGTTACTAAAAAAATCTCCATGATGATATTAAAGACAGTGTTAATGTGATAATGTATTGTAATACCAGAATAAGCTTAAAGAGGCAATTAATCCCAGTGTGGTCATGATTCCTAACAGTATTCTAACAGTTTTACGACCTAATTTTTCGCACCAATAGGCTACATTAAAATAACCTCCTCCAGGCTCTAAAGGCCAATCCCAATCTAGAATTAAGCCTATTAAATAAAGGCCTAATCCTCCTACAGCTATTAGATAACCATAATGTGGGTTTGTATTTATAAATTCTGAGATATTTTCCATGATTATTGAGCGTATATAGGAGGTTGTTTTTTATTAGCTTTTCCGTATTGATCAATGATGAATTCCCAATTAGAACCAAAGATTTGTGTTAATTCTTGATCCATTTGTACATCACTAATTTGTTTTCGTCGATCTTTGTCGTGCAGTATTTTTTGTACTACAAGCGGAAAAGTTGAACCTTTAATCGTTTCTGGTGGAATTTTATGAATTAATTGATAAGCTTGAATATAGGATTGAATAGCTTGTTTACTATTTCCTAATTTTTCATAAGCCCAACCAGTTAGACGCAATGACTCACATTCCATTAAAGAGTCATGACATGTATGATAAGCTTTTGAAGCTTCAATGTAATCTTCTAAAGCTTCAGACCAGTTTTTTTTGACGGCGTATAATGAGCCTCTTCCTAGATATGTTTGACCTAAAAGACGATACGCCATATCTGGATTAATAAGCGTACTTGATAAAAGAGCATTTTCTATAGCTTTGCTAGCAAAATAAATAGCTTTTTTAAACTCTTTATATCCTATTTGGTCATTGTAAAGAATAGTATATATGGTGACTAATTGTATTAACCAATTAGGATCTTTTTCTAATTGACGTGAAGCGATGTCTATACATGATTTACTATGTATAGAAACGTTTTGTTTTTCTCTCTTTTTTACAGCATTCATGAGTTTAACAAGATGAGTGCGATAAGGAGTTTCGACAGCTGTGGGATCTCCTAATCCAGCTAATTCTTCCATAGCATCATCCATATTGAACTCTGGATATATGGTGATGATTTGTTTTGGATTAGCATCTGCTATAGTCGAAAATATAGGTGCGCTTTTGATATCTTGAATACCTAATATAATATTAGAAGGTAACTCTAGTTTTAAGGCATCTTCTAGCCATTTTGTAGCATATGGCTTACTTGCTTGAGGCATACGTATGACTACGCAACATTTAATATCATCATCTGAGATTAAATATTGAGCGAGAGTTACTATATTATTTAAAAATAATTGCGCTACATTTTTTGAAGAATCTTGATTGTAATCTGGTTGCCAAGTAATGTTTTCAAAAGGAATATTCTCAGGAATATCTGCAGTATTCCATTGTTCTATCTCCTCAACAACTTCATCTAATAGCAATCTAGAAAAGTTTTCTAAGTTGAGAAGAGGCGTATCTAATACTAGAACAAAGTCCTCTTGATCGGTATCGATTGCTAACATATATTCAAAAAAAGCATCAAGCATATCTTGTTCGTCAGTATCGCCTAGGATTCTAATAATTCTTGTATTAGGAACTTGTGTGGCAATAGTCCATTTAACGAGTAACTGCTCTATACGTTCTTGTATGGGATTATTTTGATTCATTAATTAATTTAATTTAATGATAGTCCCTTCTACAGATGTTGTTCCAGAAGAACTTACTGTTGATTTTGCAGTACCTGTCATAGACGCTTCGTTAGCCGAATTGATTTCTACTTTTTTATTAGAGCTTACAGCTACTTGATCTGTACCTTTTATTTCGATTTTTTCACTTGTATCAGTAATAGTTTCCTTACCAGTAACTGTAATCTTATTACCAGAAAGGTCAATAGTACCATCACTTTTCATGACTAAAGAACTTTCACCTACAGTTAAACTGATTGTTTTATTTGCAGTTAAAGAGATGAGTCCTTTACCATCATAGCACATGGTATTATTATCAGCATCTTTGATGGTAATATTACCTTCGTCATCATCAAAAATTATAGTACTACCACTACGTGTAGTTAAACTTTTTACTTTATTCCCGTCTGATCCACCAGCACCAGTTGAGCCACTAAAGAGGCTTCCCATTACAAATGGACGATTAGGATCGTTATATCTAAATCCTATCATTACTTGATCATCAACTTCTGGGATATGAACAAAACCACGATTAGTACCTACTGTATCACTTTTACCCGCATCTGGAGACATTACTCTGATCCAAGAAGTTTTTAGGGTACCTGTTTGCCATTGAAATTGAACTTGAATTCGTCCTTTTTTCTTTGGATCATCATTTGACAATACTGTTGCAATTTGTGGTTGTGCATTGGGTAATGCTACTTCAGGTTCAGGAAGAACTTCCACTCCAGCAGGAATTGCTTCAAAATAATTAGAGTATTCGTGTGATCCAGAAGCTTCGTGTATGATTTTTATAATGATATATTCACCATATTTTTTTTCTTCAAAATCACCGTTTTCATAACGAGCAGAGCTGATTTTGATTACACTACCTACCGTGAGTCCTTGAGTATTACTTTTTGCAGTAATTACATTTACATTTGAAGCGGTACTAGCTTGTTTATTTTTTAATATAGTTTCAATTTCACTCTTGTCTTTAACTCTGGCCGAAGTATATCGATTAGGTTTAATTCCAAAAAGTTGATTAGAAGTGTCAAAAGCAAAAGTACCGAGTTCGTTTAATCCAGATATAGCATCTTTTGTAGCTGCTTGATTTTGTTTGTCATCAAGATTATTATAAGAAAAATGACTGTAGCTACTAGGTAAAGCTTGAATACCTATATTGATATTATAGATATCTTTTCCGTATTCTATAGGAATTGCAGGCGCTAAGGTAGGTTTACCAAAGATTAATTTTATACCATCATAATAAAGCCATTCGTTATATTGTTTTGCTAATCGTTGAATGAATTCAAAATGACTTTCTTGATATTGTACTTGATATTCTATAGATTTTTTAAATACAGGAGCAATAGTAGCCTCAATACCTGAAGCGGTAACGGTTTCTCTTATTATAGAAGTTAAATCTTTATCTAGCCAAGAAAACATATGCTTTCCAGATTCGAGTAGAATTGTTTTAGAAAACCCAGAAAGAATTAACTTACCATTAAAACCATTTTCATGTTGTAATTGAATATTAGTAATAATTCCTAAGAATTCTTTTTCATCAAAATTAATTACAGCTGGTTTCGTTAGCCATTTTTTAGATTTTTCTAATGTATGAGTACCCTGACTTTCAATAGTGTCATAATCAATAACAATTTCAAAAGAATGGTGTTCGTTTATAGCTTGAGAGAGTGCTACATATTCAAAGTTTTTTAAGAACTCTCCATCAATACTAATGGTTGTTTTTGGTTCTATCATGATGATTAGTGTTTTGTTTTTTATTTATTCTATTGAATAAATTGAGTGAGATATAATTACATTAAAATTCTGATGTTTTATCCCATATGAGTTTATGTATGAATACCCACGAGGTATTTTTTTTCTGATACCAAGCAGTGATATTTTCGTTTTGCGAATAATTCCAAGTAACCTCTTTGATTAAAATGGACTTACTTTGTTCTTCTTGTGTAAAATAGTTGAGAAGTTCTATTCTAAACTCAGAAATAGGAGTGTTTAAAAAGAATTCTTCTTCGGTATGTGGTTTTTTATATGTTGTGATGAAATTTCTGAATGATAATTTGGGTAAATTATTAAATACGATGGTGTTGTTTTGTTGTGTAAGGGTTGAGTCTTGTTGAATTCGACTTATATCAATAGTTTGATGAGTTGATGTTTCAGATTTACAACCTATGGTTAACATGAGTATAATTAATAGTTGAGGTATGTAAGAGCTGTTATGAATCATGTTATATTGTATAAGATTGATAAACACGACTAACCTTAAATGTAGTATTAGGTATCATTGTATTTAATTCAGAAATAAGAGTATCAATATGTCGAGATCTTAATTCGTGACCTATATTCATAAGGCTTTTTTTGTCGGCATAATGAGGACTCTTTTTTTTGTATTCGTCGCCATGCATCCCTTTACTAGCGTATTTACTATTACCTATAGCGTGACCAAATTCATGTACTACAGGATATTGAACATAAGCTGGATTTTTTTTAGAGGTTTGTCTTAATAAAGTATCGTTTGTATCAAGTTTAATGATATTTGAAGACCAACGAACACTACTCGTTTTAGAATCGTTTTTTTTGATTTTTGTTACGTCAACATTCCAGTGTTCGTTAGAAAGAACCCATTGTACATCAAAGTTGATTCTAAGTGTTTTTTCTTTGTATTGTTTAGCAAAATCAGAACGACCACTAACTTTAAGAGTAAAATGACTAGACCAATTACTCCATATCAAACGATCTACTTTGTTATGGAAATCTTTTTTTTGAGCATAGGTCCAGGCGGTAGTATTAGGAGCATTAAGCCAAGAGTATTTCCAGCGTTGACTAACAAAAATATAATTCTTGTCAGTAACAATAGAAATGTTCATTTTGGATGTAGATTTATGATAATTCATGAATAATGATTAGGATAATGTAAGCGTATAAGGATTAGGCTTTTGGCCAGCGATTATCAATAGCTGCGTTTCCTATAATGATTTCTTCTGCAGAAACGGTAAATTCTATTGACATAGGAACATCATTATCTACATCAAGAATTTCTTTATAATAAACGATATAGCCATTCTTGAATTCGATTTCTTTCATTTTAGAATTTTCATCAGTTTTTTTATAAATGATTTTACCATTAATAGGTTTAAACTGACAATTGATCATAGCTTCTGCAATAGCTGTACTCTCTGTAGAAGCTACACGAGTTTTAATCCTTCCTGCATTGATACTAGAAGATACTTTCCCTTTTTTATCAGTTTCTCGAGTAAACATAAATTCAGAATATAATACATCGTATTCATCCTCTCCTAATAATAATGTAGCTCTAAATGATCCCATAGTTTTATAGTATTAAATGATCGTCCATATAAGGATAATCAGTAATAGTGATATTGGATATGACAAGGTAAAGCTTCAGAATAATAAACAAACTCGAGTTACAACAGTATAAATGTTGTATTACGTTTGATAAGTATAGAACACACTTATTGCTTTCATAATAGATAAGCATGACAGTTTATTTTATTAAAAAGAAGAAGATTCTAAAATGTCATTTCTTACCTTAAATGTAGTGTATAAAAATTAGATTAGAAGCTTTTAAAATAAAGAATTTTAATAGGTTATGTTATTTTGAGGTTATCCCTTATTTGAATTACGTGATTAGTGTAATAATAATTTCTTTTAGAGTATATAAAGAAGGTTTTGCAATTTTTTGAAAAGAGTATTTTTGATCAAGATGATATTGTTAAATCAAAAATCAAACTAAAAATATAAAAGATATTATAGAATCAAAAATAGTATTAAAATAGTAAAGCTGAGTAGGGCTGTTTATGTACCTTTGTTACATGAAAATTGAATACTCATTTATAGTTCCGGTTTATAATAGACCTCAAGAAATAGAAGAATTATTAGCCAGTATGACGGCAATGGAATTTGCAGATTCCTATGAGATTGTAATTGTTGAGGATGGTTCTACAGAAACTTCAGAAGAGGTTATAAAAAAATATACAGATAGACTAAATATAAGTTATTATTCAAAAGAAAATACTGGACCAGGGGATTCTCGTAATTATGGAATGAGAAAAGCCAAAGGGAATTACTTTATCGTTTTAGATAGCGATGTTATTTTACCAGCTAATTACTTAAAGGAAGTGGATTTGTTTTTGTCCAAAAAGTTTGTACACTGTTTTGGAGGTCCAGATGATGCTCATGATTCTTTTACAGATCTTCAAAAAGCTATAAGTTATAGTATGACCTCGTATCTTACTACTGGAGGAATAAGAGGAAGAAAGGCGGTAGTAAATAAGTTTCAGCCGCGTAGTTTTAATATGGGAATTTCAAGAGAGGCTTTTAATGCTTCTAAAGGATTTGGAAATATTCACCCTGGAGAAGATCCTGATTTAACGATTCGTTTATGGAATTTAGGTTACGAAACAGCTTTGATTCCTGATGCAAAGGTATTTCATAAACGTAGAATATCATGGGATAAATTTTATATCCAAGTTAATAAATTTGGAATGGTAAGGCCAATTTTAAATAAATGGCATCCCGAAACAGCTAAGATAACATATTGGTTTCCTGCTTTGTTTTTAGGATACGTATTATTTTCAATAGTAAATTTAATCGTTGGGATACCGTATTTTATATTGTTATTAGGAGTATATTTCTTAAGTATAGGTATAGGTGCAAGTATTAAATACAAAAGTATATCTATAGGAATTCAAGCAATTATCGCTGTATGTATCCAGTTTTATGGATATGGAAAAGGATTTTTAAAATCTTATTTTTATATTCATATTCTTAATAGAAAACCACAAAATCAATTTAAAAAATTATTTTTTTCTAATTAATGGGGATACGTAATCGAATTGCTATAAAGAAAGATAATATAAAAACTTTTTTATTTTTTCTGGGATTTACATCTCTGTTATGGCTATTTATTCAATTTTCAAAAAAGTATACACGAGAAGTAGTAATTAATATAACGTATACTAATATACCAGAACAAAAAACATTAGATAAGAATAGTGATTTAACCTTAAAGTTAACGCTTAACGGAAATGGATTTAGATTACTAAGATATATGTGGAAATCACCAACTTTAACTTTTAATATGAATGATGCAAAAATGCAAAACGAAAATTCATATTATTTTGATTTGATGAATGTAAAATGGAAAGAAAAGTTAAAGTATAATGGAGAAATCATAGCTCTAGATAAAGAAAATTTAAATGTAAGTTTTTATCAAAATTTAAAGAAAAAAATACCTTTAGTTAGTCGACAATATATTACCTATGCACCAGGTTTTGGTAGTGCAGAAGGGTTAAAGATAGAACCAGATTCTGTCTGGATTACAGGACCTAAAACTATGGTCGATACCATACATAACCTAAAGCTAAATCCTGTTGAATTAAGAGGACTTAATGCCGATTTTTATGAAGAAATAGGAATAGAGCAAACTTCATTACCTACAGAAGTTAAAATAGAACCAGAAAAGATACAAGGTACGATTGCAGTAAGTAAGTTTACCGAAGGAAATATAGAAGTGCCTGTAAATTTAATCAATAGTAATATAGATGGGGAAATTAGAATTTTTCCTAAAAAAGTAAAGTTGATTTATAAAATTAGTTTAGAGGATTATAGTGAAATCGTTTTTACAGATTTTAAAATTATAGCAGATTACCAAAAAGCAAATACCGATTTAGGTACACTACCTTTGACATTGGTTAAAAAACCAGATCATGTAAAGGATGTAAGATTACAAGAAGAACAAGTACAATTTATTATTCTTAAATAAGTATGAAAAAAGCTACCGTAGGGCTTACAGGAGGAATAGGAAGTGGGAAATCTACTATTGCAAAAATGTTCAATACTGTAGGGATACCTGTTTATATTGCAGATATTGAAGCTAAGCAATTAATGGTGAATGATGAAAAGTTGCGACAAGAAATCAAAAAACTTTTAGGAAATGAAGCTTACTTAGATAATGGAGTACTGAATAGAGTATACATAGCAGATAAAGTTTTTAAAGATGCAACATTATTACAAAAACTTAATGCGATAGTTCATCCAGCTGTGGGAGCTCATTTTGAAAGATGGAAAACAACACAAAATGTACCTTATGTAATTAAAGAAGCTGCAATATTATTTGAAAATGATAGTTATCAATATTGTGATTACACAATTCTAGTTACAGCCCCAATCCCCGAGCGAATAAAAAGAGTTATAGCACGTGATCAAATAACAAAAGATCAAATAGAAGAAAGAATGCAACATCAATGGACAGATGAAAAGAAAATTCCGTTGGCAGATTTTGTGATAGAAAACATAACTTTAGAGAACACAAAAAAACAAGTAGAAGAAATCCATATGCAGATAAAAGGACTGCTAGCATAAGATAATCGTATTGTTATTTTGTTAACATTTGGTTAAATCATAAAAAGGCTAAATGTTAAAATCTTACTTTTGATATATGAATAAGAGGCTATTTGTACTCCTAATAATATTGATGAGTTTATCATTAATTGGTATCATTTTTGTTCAAGGATATTGGATTAAAAATACAGTTGAAAATAACAAGGAGCAATTTTCTTTTAATGCAAAACAAATTCTAAGAAAAGTAGCAAGTGAAATTGAATACAAGGAGTTTGAAAAATTGTATTTCCCTTTAAAAAGGATTTTAGATAGTCTAGATGAGCCAGATAACGCAACAATTAAGCAATTATTTGACTTAAGTATAGATAATAACCCCACCAACGAAACCATAGCATATGCTAATGGAATTTTGGAAAGTGATTTTAAGTTGTATTCAAACACTTATTATCATAGTATTGACTCTGTTAGGTTTAACAAGATACTCAATAGTAATGCCAATACGCTATTGAAAGAAGTTGAAACTGATAATCAAAAATCCAAAAAAAAATTAGACAGAATTATCGGTATGACCGATAATCAACGTAAAGATTTTGAGATTTTTATTAACGAAATAGCAAGTAGAAAACCTATACATAGAAGGGTTAAAAAGAAAGAAATAGAACGGTTATTAAAAAGAGAACTAGCAGCAAGAGAAATTAATATAGATTTTGAATATGCAATTTATAGTAATGCTTTGGCGACTAGGATAAAATCTGAAGATTTTAGCTTTGATAATTCGACTACTTATGCAATTCCAGTATTTGTAAATAGTGAAGGGATCAGTAATTTTCAATTATATGTAAACTTTATAGGAAAGAAAAAGTACTTATTATCGACTATTAGGGGGATGACTGTGTTGTCTATCATTTTTACATTAATTATTGTAATAGCATATTCTAGTGCATTATCACAATTAATGCAACAACAACAGATATCGCAGATCAAAACAGATTTTATTAATAATATGACGCATGAGCTTAAAACGCCTATAGCAACAATAAATTTGGCATTAGATGCAATAAAGAATCCAAAGATAGGAGGAGATCCCGAAAAAGTCTCCCGATATCTTAAAATGATTAGAGAAGAGAATAAACGAATGCATGCTCAAGTAGAGAATGTATTACGTATTTCTCAACTTGAAAAGAATGAATTAAATATAAAGAAAGAACGCTTAGCATTACACGACATAATAGAAGAAGCGATAACCCATGTCTCGCTAATTGTAGAAAATCGTGAAGGATATGTTAAAACTCACTTTGGAGCTTTGAAATCAACAGTTTTGGCTAATGATTCGCATATGACAAACGTAGTAGTTAATATATTAGATAATGCAATTAAATACTCTGATGAGATGCCTAAAATTGACATCTATACAGAGAACATAAAAAATAGTATAGTACTCAAAGTAAAAGATCAAGGAATCGGAATGAGTAAAGCTGCTCAAAAGAAAGTTTTTGAGAAATTTTTTAGAGAACATACTGGGGATTTACATAATGTAAAAGGACATGGATTAGGATTAACATATGTTAAACGAATAATAGATGACCATCATGGTCAGATATGGATGGAGAGCGAAAAAGGGAAAGGCTCAACATTTATTATAAAATTACCATTAATATCGTAATAATATGGAAACAGAAAACAAAAAGATTTTGCTAGTAGAAGATGATCCTAACTTTGGGACAGTATTAAAGGATTATCTAGTGATGAATGATTATGATGTTGTACATGCCAAAAATGGGATGGAAGGTTTTGAAAAGTTCAAAAAGGACGATTATGACATGTGCATATTAGATGTAATGATGCCTTATAAAGACGGATTTACACTGGCAAAAGAAATACGTGATAAGAACGAAGACGTACCTATCATTTTCTTAACGGCCAAAGCGATGAAAGAAGATGTTCTTAAAGGATATAAAGTAGGAGCAGATGATTATTTAAATAAACCATTTGATAGCGAAGTACTATTAATGAAGATTCAGGCGATTATGCAACGTAAGAGTACTGAATCTGTAACCGATAGTAAACAGCATGAATTTAATATTGGAGGATTTCATTTAAATTCAAAACTACGTTTCTTAACTTTTAAAGAAGAAGATCCAGTAAAATTATCGCCAAAAGAAAACGAATTATTACGTTTATTAGCATTACACCTTAATGATTTAATGCCTAGAGAATTGGCATTGACTAAGATATGGAGAGATGACAACTATTTTACATCACGTAGTATGGATGTATATATAGCAAAACTTCGTAAATATTTAAAAAGAGATGAGGCTGTTGAAATTTTAAATATTCATGGAGAAGGATTTAGACTTGTGGTAAGAAGCGAAGAAGGATAAACAACAAAAAATAATGGTAATAAAAACTGTTTGGTATATAAATACTAAACAGTTTTTTTATGTAGTATAGCTTACGAATATCTTTTCTATACTAACAAAAAGATAAAAGCATAATAACAATTTTTGTCATTATGCTTTTAACAGGTAATATGTGAAAATAGTTTAGTGCGTTAGAATTTAATACCAGCTCCTATACCTACGATCCAAGGATTGATATCAACATCTGCTTTAACTGTAGCACCTAAAGCAGAAGTAGCATTCACAGTAGCTTCGGTTTGAAGAAATAATTTCTTGATATCAAAATTGAGAAACCATTTATCTGTAAGCATATAGTCAATACCAGCTTGGAGAGATAAACCAAAAGTGTCTTCATAAGAAACCTCATTAGCAATAGGGCCTTCATCTGCTCCATAAAAAATAGTGTAATTAAGACCAACACCAGCATAAGGCTTAAATTTACCTGCAGGATAGTGATATTGTAAACTTAAAGTAGGGGGTAATAACCAAACCGATCCTAAATCGATATCGCCTACAGCAGTAGAAACCGCTTCTACATCATGTTTTGTTGTTGCCAAAATAAGTTCCATAGCCCAGTTTTTTGAAAAGAAATATGTGAAATCTACTTCAGGCACAAAAGCAGTACTGATATCTACATCTCCACCAATTGCTTCTATAGAGGCACTTTCATCTGGTATAACAGAAAGAATACGAAATCTAGCTTGCCATTTATTAGTTGTACTTTCTTGTTCTTGAGCATTTGAATGTAATACTCCTAAAAGGACGAATATTCCGAAAACTAGTTTTTTCATATGAGTTAAATTTATATTTCTCATACAAAGAAAACAGCTTCTTTAGGTAAGAAGAATGATAAAGATCATTGGTTTTTAAATACTAAAATCACGTATTTTTATAAGGTTAATTCCATTTGAATATTGCAACGTTCATAAGGAGATTTGATTCCTTCAATCTTTTTAAAACCAAGTTTATAATATAAATTGATTGCAGGTTCAAGAATGGTATTGCTTTCTAAATACAGATTTTTTGCATTAAGAGATTTAGCTTTATCTATTATAGCTTGACCTAATAAAAAACCAATACCTTTACCTTGAATAGAGGAGTCAACAGCCATTTTTGCTAATTCATAATCAAAAAGTGGATGATCCATTTTTATTAAAGCACAAACACCTACAACCTTAGTGTTATATAACGCAACAAGAATATGTCCATCATTATCAATAATATATTCTTGAGGATTTAATAACGATTTATAATCAGAATCTTCCATCTTAAAATAACGTTTAATCCAAGTTTCATTTAATATTCTAAAATCATCTTGATATAAAGAAATATAAGGAGTGATGGTAATTTCGTTTTTCATAAAAATAGATTTGAACTAATGAATTATTGTAAAATTAGGAAATTATATAAAATGAAGAGAAGTAATGGAATTGAAAGGAACACAGCTTTTATGATAGATAAGGAATGAATATATCGTAATCCATTAAAAAATATTCTGTATGAGGAAAATGAGGAGAGAATAAAAAATAGAAAAGAATAGAAATTTTCTTGAAGAGAAAAACGATCTAAACCTAAAATGGATATTAATGTATTTGTTAGAAATAATGGAAAATGAGTAAAAAGTATTAAAGCATAAGAATCTATTGCATATACAGAACCTTTTACTAGTTTTATACACCAATCTAAAAGATAACTCATACCTAAAAAGAAGATGACATAAAATGTAGCAGAAATAGCTAGACGTAAAATAAATGTAAACCAATTTTGAGTTGAATCAAAAGGACTATTTATAAAGATATTACAGAATCCCATAAAACAAGACCAATAAATACCATTTCTTAAAAGAGTATCTTGAAATTCTTGTTGAATATAAGAGATAATCTTTGCAGGATAAAAATAACTATAGATAATAAATTTCATAACAAGTTTAAAAATAGAAAAAAGCGAGATACCCCGCTTTTTTTATTTTAAGAATGAACTTGGTAGTGACCAGCTTCAAATTTAAAGGCTTTCATCAATCGATTCCAACTATTGATCTCTACAATAGCGAGTGAGAGATTAGCGATTTCGCTAGATGAGAAGTAAGTAGATAAGGTATCATAAACAGTATCATTCATATGTTGTTGTGCAACCAAAGTTAATGCTTCAGAAAAAGCCAAAACAGCTTTTTCTTTATCGTTAAATAAATCAGTTTCTCGCCAGGCAGCTAGTAAATGTAAACGTAATTCAGTTTCGCCTGCATGAATAGCTTCTTTATAATGCATGTCTAAACAATAAGCACAAGCGTTAATCTGTGAAACGCGATATTTAACTAATTCTAATAGTTGATGATCTAATGATGTTTTGGATAAATAATCACCAATAGCTCTCATGACATTAAAGAGTTCTTCTGGGATATCTTGGTATGAAATTCTAGGCATAATAATTCATTTTTTTAGCTACACAAAGTTGATGAAATGCATAAGAGAAAAAAATAAGATACCTTAAGAAATTAAAAAGATTGTGCTTTTATAGTACTTAGAAATTCTGGAGTACAATCTAGATAAGAAGCTAACATGTATTGAGGTATACGATGAGCAAAACCATCTGTACCGTTAACAAAGGTATGATAGCGGTCTTCTATAGATAGTTGTGTAAGATGTAATGTTCTACGTTGAGATGCAATATAGGCTCGTTCTGTGATGATTCTAAAAAAGCGTTCTAATTTAGGGTTAGAACATAGCGCTTTTTCATAATTATGATGAGTTAACGAGAGAATTTCTAGTTTTTCTAAAGCTTGTATATATTGAGAAGAAGGCGTTTGTAAAGTAAAACTCTCATGATCTGTAATCCACCAATTTTCTTTACCAAATAAGGTTATGATTTCTTTTCCTTTAGGAGAATATTGGTATATACGAATGATACCTTTAAGGATGAAAAAATATTGATTACAAACCTGTCCTTCTTTAAGCAGGATATCTTTTTTGTTATAAGTTTCTTGAGTAGTAAATTGAACAAAATTATGTACTTCTTCTTTAGTAAAAGAAACATAACGATTCATGTAATTAAATAAGATATCAAGCATGATAGTAATATAAGAAAACAAAACTCCTGTAAATCATTACAGGAGTTTTATTAATATAAATAGTAAAAAACTTTTTTATTTTTTAGGAACAGGAAAACCTCTATCTCTCATTAAGGCATCAATAGAAGCATCACGTCCTCTAAATTTACGATAAGCTTCAGCAGGATCCATAGCATTTCTAGGTGCAAATAAATATTTTACCAATTTTGCAGCAACATCCTTATCATAAAAACCACCTGGTGCTTCAGCAAAAGCTTCAGAAGCGTCAGAAGTTAATACATCTGCCCACATATAACCATAATAAGCAGTAGCATAACCTTCTCCAGAAAATACATGTCCAAATTGAGGAGTACGGTGACGCATCACTAACTCTTTAGGCATTTTTAAATCAGCAAGTGTTTCTCTTTCAAAAGCATCAACATCTAAATTTGCTGGATCTACAGTATGAATTTTCATATCAATTAAAGCAGAGGCAAGATATTCTGTAGTAGCAAACCCTTGATTAAATGTCGCAGCCTTTTTAATTTTTGCAACTAATGCAGGAGGAATAACCTCTCCTGTGGCTTGGTGTACTAAGAATTGATTAATCACTTTATCTGTAGATAACCAACGCTCTAATAATTGAGATTGGAATTCTGTATAATCTCTTACACCACCATTTAAAGTAGGATATTTTACATTTGAAGAGAAAAAGTGTAAAGCATGTCCAAATTCGTGGAAAAATGTATTTGCATCATCCCAAGAAACTAATACAGGCTCACCAGGAGCAGGCTTAACAAAGTTTGAGTTGTTTGAAGCCAATACCGTTTTTTTACCATCAAAAGTAGTATGACTTCTATAAGTAGTTGCCCATGCACCAGAACGCTTACCTTTTCTTGCAAATGGATCAAGATACCATAAACCAATATGATCTCCAGTAGTTTTGTCTGTTACTTCCCAAACTTTTACATCTTCTTGGAAAACAGGAACACTACCTTCTGGAACAGGTTTAAAATCATAGTTAAATAACTCACCAGCTGTAAAGAATAAAGCTTGAGTTAATTTATCTAATTGTAAATATTGTTTTACTTCGTCAGAATCTAAGTCGTATTTTTTCTTTCTTACTTTTTCTGCATAATAGCGATAATCCCATGGTTCGATGGTAATCTTATCACCATTAGCATCTGCAACAGCTTGCATATCTGCAACCTCTTCTTTTACTCTTGCAATAGCAGCTGGCCATACAGCATTCATAAGATTCATTGCATTTTCTGGAGTTTTTGCCATACGGTTTTGTAGTCTCCAATCTGCATAATTATCATAACCTAATAATCCTACACGTTCTTTACGTAGGCGAAGGATTTCGGCAATGATTTTATTGTTATCATGCTCATCACTATTATCACCACGAGAATAATAAGTTTCCCATACTTTCTTTCTTAAAGCTCTTTCGTCTGAATATGTTAAGAAAGGATCCATAGAAGATCTAGTATTTGTAATAGCATATTGTCCTTCGTGACTTCTGTCTGTAGCAGCTTTGGCAGCAGCTTTAACAAAAGATTCAGGTAAACCGTTTAACTGATCTTTATTAATATATGTTACATAGTTTTCTTCATCGGCTAATACATTGTTTGAGAATTTAGTATATAATGAAGAAAGCTCTTTATTGATAGCTGCATAGCGTGCTTTTTTCTCAGCATCTAATTCGGCACCATTCATAGCAAAACCTTCATAAGTCAACTGTAATACACGTTGTTGATCTGCTGGTAATGGATTTTCTTTTGCAGCGTCATAAACAGCTTTAACACGCTGGAATAACTTTTCGTTTTGCGAAATTTTAGAAGAAAACTCAGAAAGCTTTGGAGCCATTTCTCCTTGAATTTTTCTGAATTCTGGAGAAGACATATTGCTACTCCATATACCATAGTACGTAAAAACTCGATCTAATACACTGCCGGCACGTTCCATAGCAACAATAGTGTTTTCAAATGTAGGAGCTTCTGTATTAGCTGTAATAGCATCAATTTCTTTAAGCTGTAAAGCCATCCCTTTTTCCATAGCGGCTTTAACATTACTAATGTTCATTTTATCAAAAGCCGGAACACCCCCATAAGGACCTGTCCATTCATCTAATAAAACATTAGTGCTAACGTCTTGTTTAGGAGTAGTAGTTTCTTCCACTTTCTCTTTTTTTTGATTACAACTAGCAAATGCGATTAAAACACATAAACTTGCCGACTTTAATCGAGTCGAGATCATTATAAATAGATTTTAAAATTCGAGTTAACAAGGTATTAAAAAATGGAGTAATAGGGAAGAATACAGGCTGTTTTTGGTTTTTTTTAAGAAAAAATATGGAAGAGAATAATCATTAAAACACATCATTTTAAAAGTGTATTTTTTATAATAAACTATAGGAGGGAAGATATATGGATTTAAAATTGTAAATCATAGTTTATGGCACATTATTGATAGTAACATTCGTATAAAATAAGAAAATGAGGCATAAAAAAACTCCGATTATATATTAATCGGAGTTGAAATTATATAAAAAGTATAATTTAATATTAGCTGTTTAACATTACAGGCATTACAAGCATAGTGACTTGTTCTCCTTCATCTAATCCATCAATAGGAGTAAGGATACCTGCACGGTTAGGAAGAGACATCTCAAGTTGAACTTCGTTTGCATTAAGATTATTAAGCATTTCGCTCAAGAAACGAGAGTTAAACCCAATTTGCATATCATCTCCTTGATAATCACAAGTAAGACGTTCTTCTGCTTTGTTTGAGTAATCGATATCTTCTGCAGAAATATTTAATTCAGCACCAGCAATCTTTAAACGAATTTGATGTGTGGTTTTATTAGAGAAGATAGAAACCCTACGTACAGAATTTAAAAACTGTGTACGATCAATAGTTAATTTATTAGGGTTTTCTTTAGGAATTACTGCTTCATAATTAGGGTATTTCCCATCGATTAAACGACAAATCAATTGTGTATTATCAAAAGTAAATTTAGCGTTAGCTTCGTTATATTCGATCAATACTTCAGATTCATTGCCAGAAAGAATACCTTTTAATAAGTTCAAAGGTTTCTTTGGCATAATAAACTCAGCTGTTTGAGAAGCTTTTACATCCTCTCTAGCATATTTTACAAGTTTGTGTGCATCTGTAGCTACAAAAGTTAAACTCTCTGTAGAAAACTGAAAGAACACACCACTCATTACTGGTCGTAAATCATCGTTACCAGAAGCGAAAATGGTTTTGCTAATTGCAGTAGATAAAATATCTCCAGAGATAGTAGTAGAACTAGGATCTTCAAGTTCTACAGCTCTAGGGAATTCTTCTCCATTAGCATATGCAAGTGCATATTTACCGTGATTAGAACTGATTTCGATAGTATTATTTGACTCAATAATAAACGTAAGCGGTTGCTCAGGAAATGTTTTTAAGGTATCCAAAAGTAATTTTGCTGGCACAGCAATCGTTCCTTCATCACCTGATTCTACATCTAATTTTGCCGACATTGTAGTTTCTAGATCTGATGCAGAAACTGTTAATGTGTTATGATTAAGTTCAAATAAGAAATTATCAAGAATAGGTAAGGTGTTACTGTTATTAATTACACCACCTAAAACTTGTAGTTGTTTCAATAAATAAGAACTGGATACTATAAATTTCATCTGTTAATAGTTATCAAGAGTTTACGCAAATATAGCTTTTTTATCCTTAGAATAGGCGATTTCATAGATCACCTCTCTGTTATTTTATTTTTTTGACAAAAATATTTTGTCTTTGTAAATTCTACGAAATATAGGTCGAAAATACCACTTTTGAAAGAAAAACTTGTAATATATCTCTAGTTTTTATTTTACATATTTTCTTTTTCGAAAAGCAAAGAATACAAAACCAAATAATCCTAAAATAACCAAAGGAAGTATAAGGTTGATTAATTGCCATTTAGCACGATTAGCTACGATCTTTTCTACCGATAAGAAAGGTATGATCACCTCTTTACTACGTACACTAATTAAGCCAGTATCGTCTAGTAAATAGTTTACTGTATTTAATAAAAATTCTTTATTACCATATGTAGTAAAAGTATATGGATCGTATCCTAAGGCTAGAGGTTGTCCTTTGCTAATATTATTTTTGATAATATCACCATCAGAGATAAGTACTAATTTAGTTTCGATACTAAGATCTTTTTCTTCATCTAACTTTATAGGCTTTACTCTATTTTTATAAGCAGATTTAAACTTTCCTTCTAGTAAAACAGCTAATGGCTGCGCACCTTTATTGTAACTCTCTAAGTTAGGTTTCTTTCTAATATCGTTGATAGAAAATTGTTTAGGTACTCCATCTAATTTTGTTTTGTCAGAGCTACTTAATAAAATTGTTTTCTTGATATCGTTTTTTAATGTATCGATTTGATTAGAAAACTCGAATTTTACAGCTTCGATATTTTTTACAATTGGAGCAGCGGTGATTGTATTGTTTTTTGCTAATGAAGCATAATACCACGGATATGGAGTAAATTGTGTATTGTTTCCTTGACCAGAGGCTAAAACTAATGGTGCAGAATATAAATCATTAATGATTACAGGATTAATTCGGGCTCCATACGAGAAAAAGGCATCCTTAAGATTTAAATCACGATAAAAAGCTAATGTACTTCCTGTAGGAGAAAATAAACTATCTAACTCCATTGCTACGCTTTCTACCAGATGCAAAGCTTTTCCTCCGTGCATTAGGTGTTGATCAAGTACGTATTTTTCTTTATCACTAAACGCTTGAGTAGGTTTTGCATTGATAATCAAATCATATTGTTTTAAATCCTGAAGCGTTTTCTTAGGGTTGCTTGCTACAGAGTCTAAAGTAAATGCGCCTACAAA
Organism: Aquimarina rhabdastrellae; assembly: GCA_947387485.1. Taxonomy (GTDB): domain Bacteria; phylum Bacteroidota; class Bacteroidia; order Flavobacteriales; family Flavobacteriaceae; genus Aquimarina. Next base: position 40,662 of record CANDNT010000008.1, on the reverse strand, counting down.
ATAGTAGTCTTGTAGTGTTTTTACAAAATCAGCTATTTTAATATCAGGTAATTGCCCATTACCTTTAAGCATGGCAATCTTTTTCTTTTTAGGATAAATAAGTTTACTAAAACCATCTGCAAAAGCATATTCTAGTTGTTGTATAGAATTGGTTACACGATCATTTGTTGTAGCACCAATGGTGTTTTTTAGTAAAGGAATTTTTACACTGCGGTTTTGAAAATTTGCTATTGCCCAAGGAATAACAACCTCAGTTTCTTTTTTTCCATTCTCTTGAACACTTACTTCAAGAGGGGTTAGACCATATTGTTGTAATTGATTTAATGTAGCAGCATGATCTTCTTCTCCTTCAAAAGGATCAGTAAAAACATATTTTACATTTGGGTTTAAAGCATTGAATTCTTCAAGTAATTGACGTGTCTCTGCTTGTAAACGTTTAAATTCGGCAGGAAAACTACCTTTTAATAAAACATCAATAATAATAGGAGTATTGACATCTAATATAATATTTTCAGTAGCTTCAGAAACTGTGAAACGTTGATCTTGAGTAAGGTCAAATCGTTTATAAAAGTTGTTTCCTATAATATTAATTAGGAAAACAGCAACTAGAGCGATACCTATATATTGAAAACGGAATTTAGTCGTTTTTTTAGTTAAAAATGTTGTAGTAAGAACAATAAAAAATGCGGTTAAACCTAAAAAATAAAAAACATCTCTAGAATCAATGATTCCGCGATTAATACGTTCGTAATGCAGTTGCATTCCCCATTGTTCAATAATATAATCTAGTTCTCCTAAAAATTGGTAATTAGCTATACCACTAAATCCAAAATAGAAGAAGAAGCACAAAAATGTAGCTACCAAAAAAGCTACAATTTGATTAGGTGTAATTGCCGAAGCAAAAATACCTATAGCAGTATATAAAGCACATAATAATAGTAATCCTATATAAGAACCAAGAGTACTCCCAAGATCAAAATTACCTATAGGATCACCTAATTGTATAATTGTCAGTACATACAGTAAACTAGGAATAAGAGCAATAAAAATAAGGAGGAAAGCTCCAAAATATTTCCCTAAAACTAATTGTAGATGACTAAATGGTTTAACCAATAGTAATTCTAAAGTACCTAATTTACGTTCTTCAGAGATGCTGCGCATAGTTACAGCAGGAATCAAGAATAGTAAAATCCAAGGAGCAACTTGAAAGAATGGAGCGATACTAGCAAATCCAGTATCAAAAATGTTAAACTCACTTTTAAATACCCATAAAAAAAGGCTATTAAGGATTAAAAAAATAGCGATAACGAGATATCCAACAGCCGAAGCAAAAAAGGTAGTAATCTCTTTTCGTATCAATGCTAACATAGTGTGTAATCTTAAAACTTATAATTTAAAAAGTGTTGTTAAAGTAAAATGATAATTACTTTACATGAACTACTTCATGAACACTCCAAGCTTCGGGTTTTTGATTAAATTTACTTTTAGTCTCTGCCCAAACTTCTTTGAATAACGCAGAATGGCGATACTTATTTAATGCTTCTTCAGATTTCCAGTGACTATAAGTGAAAAATTGATGAGAATGATGTTCATCTCTTAATAACTGTAGATGAGTACAACCTTCAAAATGTCTAATCTTTTCTTTTGAGGCATCAAATACAGCTAAGAAATTATCTATTTCTTCGGGAACAAATCCCATTTTTACGATTCTAATAATCATATTATTTCTTCAAAATTAATACTTACAGTATCTCTATATCTTAACCCAAACAAACTAGAAGCACCTCCTACAGTTTTAGGATTACTTTTATATATAGCTAATTCTAAATAACCAGAAGAGTTAAAAACAGCAATCTTCTTTCCGTCTTCTTCACGTTTACTTTTTTCGATATCAAAATTAATAGCACCACTGTAGCTATCATAAATAGCATCAAATACAGCGGTTCTGGCAGTAATTTTAAATGGGCGATCTTGACGAATCTCATCAAATAAACTACGGGTAATATTAGTAATAAGATTACCGTAATTATCAATATAAATAATACTACCTACAATTTGTTTGTTACCAAGATTGACAATAGGTGTAATTCCTTTTATAGTCTTGATAGTAGGGATTTGTTTTCCTATAATTTCCAAAGTACCTCCTCTAGCAATATGACAAGCAACAGTCACAAAAACATCTAGTACAGGGAAATTAGTCTTAACACTTCCAGGTAAATTGATTTCAACAATTTTTTCAGGTTTATACTCAGATGCAATCAATGACATGAGTCCATTATTAGCACAAACAAAGTAATGACCATCTAGAGCAACCGCTATATGTTCGTTTTCTGGATGTAGTTCACTATCAATACCTATAATATGAATACTTCCTTTTGGAAAACTTTTATAAGCGTTCTGGATGATGTATGCCGCTTCAGTAATATGAAATGGCGAAACCTCATGAGAAATGTCAACTACCCTAGCGTCAGGGAGTTCACAATAAATGGCTCCTTTAACAGCAGCAGCAAAATGATCTTTCGTTCCAAAATCTGTTGTTAAGGTAATTATAGACATTTATATGAAATGAATTGAATTGTTGCTATCTTTATAATGTTAAGCAATTAAAAATTATGTAAATTTGTTGAGCAAACTTAGTTAATACTCAAAACAAATCATACTAAAATTTGTATACTTTTGAACGAACTTATAATTGAACTTACCGAAATAAGCCCAAGAGATTTTTTTGGACTTCAAAATACAAACATACAACTGCTCAAAAAATATTTTCCAAAGTTAAAAATAATTGCACGCGGAAGTAAAATAAAAGTGTACGGCGATGAACAAATGCTTGAAGAGTTTGATAAACGATTCAATATGGTTCTAGATCACTTTATGAAATACAATAAATTAGATGAAAATGCTATAGAACGTATTTTAACAAGTGATAGCAAAACTACTTATGATGCGTCTTCAAGTACCAAAGATGAGATTTTGGTTCATGGAGTAGGAGGGAAATTGATCAAAGCGCAAACACCTAATCAACGCAAGTTAGTTGAGTTAATGCATAAAAATGATATGGTATTTGCTATTGGTCCAGCAGGAACAGGTAAAACATATACTGGAGTAGCATTAGCCGTAAAAGCTTTAAAAGAAAAACAAGTAAAGCGAATAATTTTAACAAGACCAGCAGTTGAAGCAGGAGAGAATTTAGGATTTCTTCCTGGAGATATGAAAGAAAAACTAGATCCTTATATGCAGCCACTATACGATGCATTACGAGATATGATCCCAGCAGAAAAACTGGATAGTTTTATAGAAAAAGGAATTATTCAAATTGCTCCTATGGCATTTATGAGAGGTAGAACTCTAGACAATGCGTTTGTAATCTTGGACGAAGCACAAAATACAACCCATGCGCAAATGAAAATGTTTTTAACACGTATGGGACGTAATGCTAAGTTTATGATTACAGGAGATCCAGGACAAGTAGATTTGCCACGTAGAGTGATTTCGGGATTAAAAGAAGCATTACTTGTTTTAAAAGATGTAAAAGGAATAGGAATGATTTTCTTAGATGATAAAGATGTAATACGACATCGATTAGTTAAAAAAGTGATCGAAGCCTATAAAGCGATAGAAAATAGAGATTAACATAAATAAATGAGTGATAGTAGTGTAGTGAAATGATAGCTACTAATACTATCAAAGCTACTGGAGACTACTTTTACAACACAACACAATGAACACTATTACCCAGTCAAATTACAAATTCCCAAATCAAGAATCTGTATACAAAGGAAAAGTAAGAGAGGTCTATGCTATAGCAGATGATCTTTTAATTATGATTGCTACAGATCGATTATCTGCGTTTGATGTAGTGATGCCTAAAGGAATACCTTTTAAAGGACAAATACTGAATCAAATAGCAACGAAAATGATGAAAGCTACAGAAGATTTGGTACCCAATTGGTTAATTGCAACTCCAGACCCTAATGTCGCTATAGGTCATCGCTGTGAACCTTTTAAAGTAGAAATGGTTATACGTGGTTATTTATCTGGACATGCTGCTAGAGAATACAAAGCAGGAAAACGTATGTTATGTGGTGTAGCAATGCCAGAAGGCTTACAGGAAAATGATAAATTTCCTAAACCTATTATAACTCCATCTACAAAGGCAGATAACGGTATGCATGATGAGGATATTTCTAGAGAAGAAATCTTGACACATGGTATTGTATCAGAAGCAGATTATTTAATATTAGAAGACTATACACGAAAACTATTTCAAAGAGGAACAGAAATAGCAGCAGAAAGAGGATTGATATTAGTTGATACCAAATATGAATTTGGGAAAACTAAAGATGGAAAGATTGTATTAATAGACGAAATTCATACTCCGGATTCTTCTCGCTATTTTTATGCAGATGGATATGCAGAGCGTCAGGAAAAAGGAGAAGCTCAAAAACAATTATCCAAAGAGTTTGTTAGACAATGGTTGATTCAAAATGAGTTTCAAGGTAAAGAAGGTCAAGAAATACCAGAAATGAATGAAGCATATATCCAGACAGTATCAGACCGCTATATAGAACTTTACGAGAATATTACAGGAGAGAAGTTTGAGAAATCAGATGTATCGAATATAGAAAGGCGAATAGAAGAAAATGTTTTAACTTTTCTGAAAGCCTAAAGAAAAGAAAAAGAGAGTAGTCAAATTGTATTATTTTGATTACTCTTTTTTGTTTAAAAAAGCCCGTAGTTTCAACCAATTGATTTTAACTAAGGGCTTGTAAAATATTTTTGGAAATGGGAGGGGAAGTTAAGGGGTTAGGCAGATGCTATATGATTTTCTAAGAGAACAATAGATCTTGGCCTGCGTATTACTTTTTGATCATCTTCAAGCTTTTTAATAGCTCTAGTAATCGCTTCTCTAGAAAAGTTTAATTCCATAGCAATTTCGTTATGCGGAATTTTAAGTTCTAAAGATTTTGCATGAATAGATTTTAATTTTAAATAACTATAAAGACGACTTTCAAGAGATTGTCCAATGAACTCTTTAATAGTATTTAAAAGACAAGAATAATTCTTTTGATAACTACTTACAATAATAGTTCTTAATTCAGAATAATCCTTTGACCATTCTAATAATTTATCATTAGGGATAAATAAAAGCGTAGTATCTTTTACAGCAACAGAAGAGTATTGAACAGGATGATCGCTAAAAATATCCATATAGCTTAAGATACATACATCATTATCTTCTATGTGATATAATAAAATTTTTCTGTTTTGATGTTCAATAAATAGTTTAATAACTCCTTCTAAAATAAAAAGACTGTCTTTTTCACTACAACTGTCATTTACTAGAGGTGTTCCAGCAGGGTAAGTTTTGATTGACCCATATTGACCAATAAGATCAATGAGTTCTTGTCTAAAGGGTAGTTTTTCGATAAGTTTCATTGAATAATGTATCAGGTTATTAAGTTTTCGTTTTTGGTTTAATGATAATTATAATATTGATTTTAAATTAGTAAATAAGCTAAATGCTTGGTAATCTTCTACGATGTCTTAATAAAATATAAACATCATAGAAATGAATGAGTGTCTAAATCTAAGTAAAGCAATTGATATAATAAAAATCAAACATTTACCAGTACTATAGAACGAGGTTTTCGAATAACTTTCTTGATGATTTCTAAACGTTTTACTGCTCTAGAAATAGCTTCTCTTGAAAAGTTGAGATCCATAGCAATTTCTGAATGAGGTATTTTTAAATCACTAGTTTTATAATGCCTAGATTTAGTTTTTAAATACTCATATAAACGATCTTCAAGGGTGTTTATAGTTAGATTTTTTAAAGCGTTTCTTAAGTGATAACGATTGTTCTGATAAGAATTTATTAAAGCTAATTTTAAGCACATAAATTGCTCAGACCATTCTATAATTTTTGCATTAGAAACCCATAATAATGTAGAGTCATGTATGGCTTGCATGGAAACTTCGATAGGAGTATTTGTAAAAATATTCATGAAACTAGCGATGCAATTACTCTCATTACATAGGTGATATAATAATAAAGAACTGTTTTCTTGCTCTATAAACACCTTTAATAATCCATTAGTAATAAAAGCAGTTTGATCTTTGTAAGCACCTTGAGAAATAATCATATCTCCTGATTCATATTTTTTTTCAATAGCATGTTGTTTAATAAGTTCTGTCAACTGGGGGTCTAGTTTTAAGAGATCTATGAATTGCATGATTGGTATGTGTTAGATATAAGTTTTTAGAGTTGATTGTTAACAATTTGTGTTAAAACTGACAGGAAACTTACATAATTATCTTTGATTTTTTTATGATTTAAATTAGGAGGAGTGATTGAATTTTACGCTTTTTCCGTAAATGTATAAGAGGTTTATTAATCCCCTAAAACACTAGGGTATTAAGGTTTTTATATTCGTTTTTTTATGGTAATTATTTGTTTGATAATAAGTTAGTGTGGTGTGTTTAAAGTGTTAAGAAAATGTGAATATTGAAAATAAAAGCTGTTAATCAAAAGTTAAGAGTTATGTTATCATAAAGTTAAAACCATATAAAATATGTGGTAAAACCGTAAAAGAAAATACGAATTTATTCCAAATTCTGATAGTATTTAGCCTAATACCATTCGTTACAAGTATAAAAGTGATGTGGATCACATTGTGATTGTTGCAGCATAGTGATACAAATCACTTGGTAGTAAACAAAAGTGTTCGACATTTGGTATCAAATTTAGTAGTACTATGCATAAGCTTTTGAAATACAATAAAAAACTACATCAAACTATCAATTTTATTCATAATAAAAAGAGATTAAAAAAAAGCTATTAAAAGCTTGTTTCTGTTAAAAGAATAAAACCAAGAGTTAAAAAAAACATAAATTTTATTGTAAGTAAAGTTAAAAAGTAAGCGACATAGGCTAGCATAAAAAACAAAGCAAACAAAAAAACAATGAATGAAATGAAAAAGAAAACACTTCAATTAGCAATAGCAGCGTTGGGAATGGGGCTATTTAGTTTAACAACTTACGGACAAGACTTCCATTACATTCAAAACAAAAGAGCAATCATTATTAAATCAAACTCAGATGGATCTGATCATCAAGAGCCTATACTGTTAAATGTAGGTATTCCAGGTGGTGGAGGTGGACATATCACTGCGGTAAGAGCAAAACATAATGAGGTAGTGTTAGAAAAACATACAAAAGTTAATGCTCAAATAAACATGAATCGTAATGCACATGTATCTTCTAATTATTCTATGTATTTAACGCACCTTAGATCAAACGCATCTAATAGTGAAATCATAGGACATAATAAAATTTATGCAGAGAGAGGATTACGTCTTTCAGGTGGTTCAAACAGTCGTTTAGGAGTAGGGATATCAAATCCAGCGACGAGTGTTCATATAAAAGATGGACATTTAAGAGTAGATAGTGGGCAATATCAAAGCTGGGGACATGTAGTATTTCGTCCAGATGTTGATAAAAGTGGAGATGACGTTATTACATTCTTGAATAGTGATAATGTAGAAACAGCTAGAATTCATGATGGACGATTACGATTAAATACTGTAAATGGTGTAGGAAGCGAAATTCACAGTACAGGAGGATTAGTATTAAGACCAGATATCGAGAGAAATGGAGGGGATGATTTTGTATCGTTTAGAAATTCAAATGGAGATGAAAAAACTAGAGTACAAGACGGGACAATAACAACAGATAGAGTAGTATTAAATGTGGGGTCATTTCCTGATTATGTATTTGAAGAGGATTACAATTTAATGCCATTGAATGAAGTAGAAACTTACATTAAAGAAAATAAGCATTTACCTAATGTACCATCTGAAGCAGAAGTGATAGCTAACGGAATGAGTGTAGGGCAAATCAATACAATACTAGTAGAAAAAGTGGAAGAATTGACGTTACATACGATTGATCAAGAGAATAAAATAAAAACGTTATCACAACACTTAGAGCAACAAGATACCTTAATCAAAGAATTGCTAAAAGAAGTGAAAAGCTTGAAAAATAGGTAAGTATTAAAGCACTTAAAATAAACTAATAATAAAAAACAATGAACTATGAAAAACAAAACGATTAAATCCTTAGGATTGCTAGCATTTATGTTAGGAGCTTATTCTACATATGCACAATCTTATGGAGCAGATATTAATCAAAATGATGGTGTAAAAATAAGAGCGAATAACGATAATAGTAGACATCATGAATATATAAGATTCCAAATAGGAGGGGATAATACTATTGCCGAAATGAATGATAATGCATTCATTTTTAACGGTAGAAAAGGAAGCAGTAATATTTATAACCCAGTAGGAACCCATGTAAATTTTCAAAGTAATAGAGGTATCAATTTAACATCAAATGCAGATGCTAATAATGCAAGTGATGAAGACATACAATTTAGAGTAGGGCAAAACGGAACAGTTAAGAATGTTGCAGAAATGAGCTTTAATACCTTTACGGTATCTACAAATTCAAGATTTCAAAATAACCTTTATATAGATGATAATGTGGGAGTAGGAACAACTAGTCCAGCAGAAAAACTTCATGTTCGTGAAGGAAACCTTAGAGTAGATAGTGGAGAATACCAGAGCTGGGGTCCTATAATTTTACATCCAGATGTAGATGATAATGGAGATGATAGAATTTCGTTTAGAAATAGTGGAAATGACGAAACTGGATGGGTTAAAGATGGAGTTTTAAAAATGAATACAGCTGTACGTGTTGGTTCGGGAGCTAGTTACCAAAGTTCTGGAGAATTAGTTTTACAACCAGATTCTGATAATGCAGGAAATGATGATGCAATTTCGTTTAGAAATTCAAATGGAGATGAAAAAACTAGAGTACAAGACGGAACAATAACAACAGATAGAGTAGTATTAAATGTAGGGTCATTTCCTGATTATGTATTTGCTGAAGATTATAACCTGATGCCGTTAAACGAAGTAGCTGCTTATATCAAAGAAAATAAGCATTTACCTAACGTACCTTCTGAAGCAGAAGTAGTAGCTAACGGAATGAATGTAGGACAAATCAATACAATATTAGTTGAAAAAGTAGAAGAACTTACACTACATACAATCAGTCAAGAAAACGAAATTAAGAGTTTAAAGCAAGATATCGAAGTATTAAAATCGGCTTTGAAAGAGCTTATTTCTAAGCAAAAATAAATTCCTAGACACATATGAAAAATAAGATATTTCTGTGCATAGTTTTATGCATGGCAGCCATAGGTATGTCCCAAGCTCAAGATACGCAGTTATTTCGTTTTGTGAGTAAAAGGCTTGATAATAATGGGAATAAGATGGTTTTGCACCACGATTTGAGTTCAAACAAAGCAAATGCAGTAAAAATCTCAAATGAAACTTTTAATGGTAGAGATGGATTTTTACAAGCATTCATACTTAAAAGAACTAGTACAGGTAAAGTATTGATAGCTTCAGCCAAAAAGAAAAATTATTTTCTAAAACGCAAATCTGGAGCAAGCAATAACAGTACAAACGAATTGGTATTTAGTCCAATTACAGATACAAACGACTTAGAATTATTTACATGGGAAATAGGATTTGCAGGAAATAATTCAGATGAAGTTGTAATTCAGGCAGATGGAATTGATAAACATGGCATAGGATTATTCCCTACAGGAGATGCTTACTCGGTAGGTTATAGCACCACTTCGGGTAATCCTATCGGTAATGGAGGTAATATCAGTGATACATATAGATTCACTATTCAACGTGTAACTAATGTATTCTAAAAAAAGAAAATCTATGAAAAATACTATACTTAATATCCTTAATAAGGCACTTATCTGGATAGTGTTTAGTACTGTGATGACTGGTATTGCACAAAGCAATAGACCTGCAGTACTACAGATAAGAGGAGCTAATAATTACACTAGTCATTTTGATACACAAACTAGACTTGATGCAGACCTTATCCAAACTGGAGAAACAGGAAAGGCGACGATAGAATTTTGGGCAAAAGCAGCAAAAGAACCACACGCAGCTAGACCTAGCTATGCGCCATGGACATTGTCAAATTTACTTACAGGTTCAGATGAGTTTAGTGTAGCTGTAAGTGCTTCACACGTAAATGTGACAGTAGGAGAAGCTGTTAATCTTATAGAATTAAATGGACAAGATCAATTATTTAATGATACCTGGCATCATTTTGCTTTAGTATTTAATACAACAGCAAATAATGTACGTGTATATATTGATGGAGTAGAACGTTCATTAATTCAGTATGCTTCAATAGCTCCAGAGTTTTTATACATGACAATCGATCCTCAAGATCAATTATTTGTTGCAGAATATAGAGCATGGAATAAAGCAAGGACTAGAGCACAAATTGAAGAAATGCATTACCGCTCGTTATTTAACGAAACGACTACATCTCTAGAAGGATTTTATAGTCAAGGATTAGTCATTGCATATGTAAATGATGTGTTTGAAGAGGCTGTAGTAGCAAATCTACCAGCATTAGAAAATACGTCATGGAAAAATGCTTTGACAGCTTTAGATAGAGAAGAAATCTCTACAGTAGAAAGTTTTATAACTAGTAACTACGTAGGAGGAAAACGTTTTGCCGAATTACGTAACGATGCAGAACATCCAATTTATGAGTTGGCGGATATCTTATTAGTAGCTTCAGATGGAAATGGATTAGACGCTAGAATTTCTGGTGGACGTAATGGAGTAGAATTGAGATGGCCACATATTAAAGGTGCAATTGCATATAGAATTTTACGTAAAAATGTACAAGAAGTAGGAGAACCTATTGAGATAGAAACAAAATCTGATGTAGCCAATAATATTGTATCAGAATATATACGTGTTTTTGATCAAGATATTTTACCTAATGAGTTATATGAGTATACAGTACAAGCAATCAAAGAAGATAATGTAAGAGGAAACTCAGGTCAAGATGTAGGATTTGTATTTGCAAATGGAGAAGTAAATGGGACAATTAAAACAGCACTTGATGTAGCTACCCAAACAGCATTAGTAGAAGCAATACCAGTTAATGGTGATAATCCAGGAAGCGCATTAGAATTTACAACAGAATCTAGTCCAATTATAATTAATGAAGTAGAAGATTTTCGTAGAGCAAACTATACAGGAATGATAGAATTCTGGTATAAAACACCTGAAACTCCTAGAGCAGATAATACGATTTTTAAATTAGGTGCTGCAGAAATCCATATGGATCAAAACGGAATCAATATTCAATTAGATGATAACGAATATATCGCAGCAACACGAATTATAGAAAGAGATGAAGATGGAAATATAATTGATAAAGATGTAGATAATACTGATTGGCACCATTATGCATTTGTATATGGACCTAACGGAGGAAAAATATATATTGATGGAGGTATTAAACCTACAGGAGCAGAGACAGAGGTAAAGCCTAATGAAACTGTTACAGCACCGTTTACTGTTGATTTAAGGAATACAGCTTCATTTTCATTCAATGAAGAGGTGAATCAAAAATATCAAATAGACGAAATCCGTATTTGGAAAGAAGAACGTACAACTCTAGATATAATCAGATATGCAAATCATATTATAGCTGGTAGAGGAGATCAAGGGCAGGAAGCAGAGAACTTAATGGCGTATTACCGATTAGATCTTGATGATACAAATCGTATTTATAATCAAGCACCGAGTACTAGAGGTAGATTAGTAGGAATAAGTACGTCTGAGTTAACACATTTAGAAGCGTCAGAACAACCTAAGATCACTTATGGAACGTATACAGATAAAGATGGTAGGTATAATTTTGTATCACTTAATTCAGGAAGACAGAATTCTAGTAGTATAGGAAATGCTTTTGAATATAGAATTAGGCCATCAAAACCTAACCATTCTTTTATGCCAGAAGATCGTGTAGTTGATGTGGATAGAGTATTACAACCAAATTCAGTTCAAGCGGATTTTACAGATGTTTCTGCATTACCTATATCAGGTAGAATTGTATATAGAGTTCCAGATACATCAGAAGAAGATGGATATGCAGAATATCCTACATTAATAGGAACAGGTATAGTATTAGACGGAACAGTTGTAAACTCAACTTCTCCAGACGCAAAAGTGACTACAAATAATGATGGAGTTTATGTGATTACAGCTTCACCAGGAAATCATACTATTGGAGTAGCTCCACAAGTAGCAGTAAGCGAGGATGATATCGATTCAAATCAAGATTCTTTAGATAAAACAAGCTTAGATTTTGATGGAGAAACAGGATATGCAGTATCTAGTAAAAGATTAACGATTGATAACACGCAAGCATTTACTTGGTCTGGATTTATTAATCCAGATATAGAAGTAGATTCAAATGTATCAATACCAGCAGTTCAAACTATTTTACAATGGGGAGAGTTAGTTCTTGAGTTACGAGATAATAATAGATTACAAGTTGTACTTAATGGAACAGATACGACTTTATCAACTATAATCGACCCTAATCAAGCAGAATATGACTTTTTTGCATTAACAGTTGATCCTAAAAATACAACAATAGCTTTATATGTAAATGGAGATTATCGATCAGATGTTTTATCGGCAGGGTTAGCTATTGATGATAAAATATACGTAGGAGCAAAGCATACAGATGATCTAGAAAATCCATTAGTGAATTTTTCAAGAGCTAATCTTGATATTTTGGAATATAGAACAGAAGCATATACAGCAGATGAATTGAGAGATATCAGAAGAGGACGTGTAATAGAAAAGGACAAAGAACATTTAAACTTATCTTATACATTTGAACATTTAAGAGGAACTAGAGTACTTAATTTAGCTGTAGACTCAACTACAACAGAAAATTTATTTTTACAGCTTGAAGGTGGAGCATCATTTACAAAATCTACAGTAGCTTATACAAGAGCTTTCAAATTTGAATATAAAGTACTTAATGAAAGATATATCCCTGAAGGGGAAGAAGATAGTGATACTTATGGATTTCCTGTGCTAGAAGCAATTTCAAGTTTAAATTTTGAAAATTTATCAAGAAGATCTTTTATAGGTAATATAGTAGTACCATGTGATAATGGTGTAGGAAAATGGAGTGGGAAAATTGTTCGTACAGATATAGCTTTTCCAGAATTTGAAGTAGAGATTACAGATAATCACTTTAATTTAGATCGTACAATTTTCACAGTAAACGATCTATTACCTGGACAATATAGAGTTGAAATAACAAATGAAAACTCAGGAAGGTTGATACAATCGTCTACGATAGATCTTAGAGAAGCTAATAAAACTTTTGATTTCTCATATAGAAATAAGTTTGAAGTAGTAACAACTTTCTATAATTATACAGCAGAAGATGTAGAGAACGAAGTAGTTTTAACAGATACAGAATTGCAAAATCGTTTAATTAATCCAACATGTGGAGCTGATGAAAGTATTTATAATCTTGAAGCTGGTAAAGGAGTATTAATTTCTGTAGAAGTATTTGAACGTTATGGAGAGAATAAATGTCCTGTAGAGAATGCTAATGTAAATCTTGCAGGAAGTATGATTACAACTAACATCAATTCACATACAAACGAAATAGGAAGAGCAAACTTTGTTGTTAATTTAGGATCTCCAAAATTTGATGGAGATTATTTGAGAAAGTTAAATATAGATGTAGGACATGATGGAAGAAGTAAAAATGAAAATGAGGTTGCATATTTAACTGGGGCACAAAGAGGGAATTCAGATTTTACATTAGTAAGTCCTACTGTTGGATTTATTTTACACGATCCACCAGGAGATGGAAGTTCTTCTACTTTAGAAAGAGGATCAAGTTATTCGTTTAGTAATACTGTAGAAGGAGGAACAGATCTAACAGCAAGTTTTACAGCTACTCCAGCAGGTATTGCTACAGATACGAGAATGGTGACTTTAGTAGTAGCGGCACCACTTGGAGCAGGAACGGCTGTGGGTACTTCAACACAAATAGTAGAAGCAAGTGCTAATCCAGAAATCGGAAGTAATACTAGTGCTACTTATCGTAGAACTACAGGTAATACTTATGGAGTTACATTAAATCAAAGTATAAGTACTCCTACAGCAGATGATTATGTAGGTGAAGATGCAGATGTATTTGTAGGAACCTCACAAGTATTAACGTTTGGTACTGGACGTAACCTTAAGGTTAAAAATTGTATCCCAGATATAGATCGTAATGATACTATAGTAACTGCAGATAAGCATACTCCATTTGTTTTTACAAGACAACAAATCGAAGATGAAATTATTAAAGATTTACAACGTATAGCTATTCGTAAATATGATGAACTTAATGGAACTACTCAAAACATCATAGATGAACGTAATACATTAGATCTTGATGGTACAATTGAAAGTTTTAATATTGATATTGAAGATGAGAATACAGATAAAACGTTAGGAGGATATCTATATGAAATCAATACATGGAAAACAATAGTATCTAGAAGAACTAGAGAAGAAAAAGAAGAGTACTTTAGTAAAGCACCTACGTTCTCAAGTACTACTAAAGATTTAAAAGTAGAAGGAGATGATCGATTAGGAGATGCTGTTACACAACTAGATGGAGAATTATCAGTAAGTTCACTATTAACCGTTACCTATAATATTAATAGAGAAGTAGGAAGTAGTGAACAAAATAGTGGTTCTGTTACAACCGGGATATCAGGTGGATTTAGTACAGAGAATAAAATATTTGGAGTACGATTTTCTTTAAGAACAGAACTTGGTATATCAGGAACTGTTGGAGGTAGTGATGGTACAAATACGTCTAATTCTAGAACAGATAGTTTTACAGTAACAGATGATGATTCTGGAGATCAGATAGATTTTATTACTCGTAGACATCCATTGTATGATACACCGATGTTCTTAACAACTTCAGGACAAAGTTCTTGCCCATTTGAATCAGGAACTGTTCCTCGTCAGGGAGTAGAAATCGAAGTAGACAGAAATGTAGCATATGGTACAGGAGATGAAACATTATTATATAATTTAACATTACGTAATACACAAGTTGCAGCAGATGCTACTCCAAAACGATATATCGTAGCAATGGATGGAGCGTCCAATCCTTTAGGAGCAGTTGTATTATTAAACGAATCTCCAATTTTTGAACCAGCAACATCTTCTCCGTTTGTCTTTGGAACAGATGGAACTTCAGATACAGGAGTTCGTAAAGAGATTACAGCACAGTTACGTATAGGGAAAGGAACAGATGCCCCATCTGATATTTCATATGAAAATATCAAGATTAGAATTTATGCAGAGTGTGAACAAGATGGATTTAATTATGCATCGTATCGTGTAGACGAATATCAAGAAGTAGGAGTAGTACCTTTCCATGAAATAGAAGTTTCAGCACATTTTAGTGGAGCTTGTATAGAAGAGGTTATACCTGATCAACCAGCAGAAGACTGGGTAGTTAATAATACAGATAATGATGAACTTGAATTTAGATTTAGAATCCCAGAAGTAGCTAATGATACAGCTCCAGAAGGATTTACGGTAGATTTAGAGTATGCAATTCAAGGGAATAATACACCTAGAATATTAAAATCTGTATCATTACAAGAATTAAAAGATAATCTTCAAAATGATGGATATATAACATATACTGCAGATGTAGCTTCTTTACCAGATGGAACATATAGTTTTAGAGTAACACCTGTATGTGATGATGGAGGAGCAGGATTACCATCTAGTAGAATGAATCCTACACCATATGTAGAAGGACGAATAGCAAGACAGGCCCCAACTGTAGTAAGTACAAATCCAGTACTAGGAGGTGTTTTAACAGATGGAACAATTTCAGCTACATTTACAAGTGCTATTAATCCTGTGACAGCGACAAGTAGTAATATTTCTCTACGTGGTATATTAGGAGGAACACCTAGAGATTTAATTTCGGCAGAATTTGCAGAAATTAATGATGAAGTTACAATTCCTCATCAACCTCAATTTGATCTTGAAGGTGCATATACTATAGAAATGTGGGTGAATCCATCAAAACGCCCAAGAGGAACTAACGTACCTATTATCAAAAAAGGAGATAACTATAAAATTGAGTTAATGCCTTCAGGTAAAATATTAGTTAATGAAACAGTAATGTCTTCTATAGCGTTACAACCATTTACTTGGACACATATAACAGCGATATATGATGGGGCAAATGCTATTCAAATTTATTTTAATGGAGCATCAGCTGGTTCAGGAGTGTATAATGGATTAACGATAAACGAAATGCCTATTACAATTGCAACACCTGTAAATGGAGATGCATACGTAGGGTTACTTGATGAAGTACGTATCTGGACAGAAGCTAGATCTGTATTAGAGATAGCTTCGAATATGGATAAGCAACTAATAGGAAATGAAACTAACCTTCTTGCATATTATGTTTTTGATAAGAATGCTCCAGAGGGAGAAGATGGCGCGCAAGATGAGGCTATTAGAGACTTTACTGGTAGAGCTACTGGTACAACAGAGAATGGATTGGATTTTGTAATAGGTGAAGAGGTAGCGGCACCATTAGATATTACAAAAATGGTACAAGAATTACAGTTTACTTTATCAGCTTCAGTTAATAATACAGTATTAAATATAGTACCTGTATTAACAAATCAAGAATTAGAAGGAGCTAAACTTACAGCAATGATAAATGACCGTAAGTTAGAAGATCCAGAAGGAAATTTAATTCAAGGAGTATCATGGGATTTCATTATAAATAGAAATACAATTCAATGGAGTCAAAATAACATTCGTGTTGAACAGACTCAAGGAGAATCAACCTTAATTGATACTATTGATTTAGTAAATGAAGAAGGAGGAACAGATATCAGTTATAAATTTGTAAGTCTTCCAGGATGGATTACTGTTGTAGATGGTGCTGATCCAGAAGATACGAATATTATAACAGCAGGAACAACTAATAGAGAATTAGAATTCCAGATTGCACCATATCTTAATGCTGGAATACATACAGCAAATGTTAATATAGAAACATTTAATGCAGACACAGGAGAACGTTTAGGTACAGAAACATTTACAGTTGAGGTAGAAGTAACATGTGCTGCTCCAGACTATTCATTTAATAGTAGAGTCTATTCTGGGAATATGGTAATGACTGGTAAAGTAATTATAGGTGGTATACAATCTGTAGATCCTAGAGATGAAATCGTAGCATATCTTGACGGAGAAATTCGAGGTAGTGCACATGTAGAAAGTAATGGGCTTGTAAACTTATTTGTTTATGGGAAAATTGGTGATACTGGAGCACTGAATTTTAGAGTTTGGGATGCATCAGAATGTGAAGAATATCAAGGGATTATTGAAACGTATAATTTTGAATTAGACGGATTATTAGGAAGCGATTCACCAGTAACAATGACAGTAGGAGAGCAATTAACACGTAGAATTAATATTGTACCAGGTTTCCAAGATGTGAGTTTTAATGTGCGTGATAATGAAACATCATTTGAGTTATCATTAACATCATTAGAAGGGTTAACAGAAGGAGATATGATCTTTGATCGCATCGATAGAACTAAAAAGTTAACAGTGAATACAGATGGTGAATTAGAAGGTAACATTACAGCAATTGATGTAAGAAGAGTATATGAAATTCAATCGGTATCTGCTACAAATAAAACATTGTTAGTGTCAGGTATTCAAGTACCTATAGGAACAGATTTAGAGATAGTAGGAAATAGAGTTATTAACGGAGTGCCTTTCTACCCTAATGAGTTACAACGTATCCGTTTTGCATTACGATCATTAACATCTGAAGATGTAGCCATAAATGACCGTATTCAAAGTAGAGATTTATATGCACAATATACCGAAGAAGGATGGAAAGGTACGTTAACACATCTTACTCCAGGTCAAGGATATATTTATAGATCGAAGAATAATGGTACATTGAATTATAGCGGAATTATAGGAGGATTACCAGACGCTAGTAGTGCGGCAAACCTAAATAAATCAACTGTAAATAATTCAGAAATGACAGCAGCAATGTCATTTAAAGAAAAGGCGAAAACTATAGGATGGGAGATGAATCCTAATGCATATCCATCATTTATGTATGTAAATGGAGTATTAGCATCAAATACTTTAGACGAAAGTCAATCTTATATGATCGCAGCCTTTATCAATGATGAAGTAAGAGGTGTTGCTAAAGCTGAATTTAGTAATGGACAATTCCACTATTATATAGGTATAGGAGGAATAGCAGAAGGAGAAGTAAACTTTAAATTATTTAACGGTGAAGAAATTCTTGAATTAGATAATAAAGAAGCGTTTGTTGCAGATGAAATCTTAGGTAATGATAAGAATCCATATGTATTAAGCTTTACAAAGAATATCACTTCTGCTCCTGCACAATTAGGATTTACGTTATCACAAAACGTACCTAACCCATTAGTAGATCAAACGATGATAACGTATAGTGTACCAGAAGATACATTTGTAGATATTAGTCTATACAATGTATTAGGACAAAAAGTACATACGTTTGTAGCAGAAAAGGTAAAAGGAAATATTAAGCATACAATTGATTGGAATGGAGTAGCAAAAGGTAAAAATTTAACTAGTGGTATTTATTTATACCAAATGACTACACCTACAAAAACATTACAACGCAAACTTGTAATTAAATAGTCTGACCAATTGTTTTTAAGTTGTTTTTTCAGAAGCTCCCCATTATGGGGAGCTTTTTTAATATAATTATTTCTCTATGAGTTCGATAACTTTTTTTGCGACCAAAGAGGCAGATAAATAATTTTGACCTGTAACCAAATTTTGATCCACGATAACAAAAGGTTTATTCTTTTCACCACGTTCGTAGATTCCGCCATGATCTATAATGGTTTGTTGTATGTTAAAAGGAAAATGAGCATAATAAGGTCTTTTTTGATTTTCAAAAGCATGAGGGTAACCATTTACACGTTTTCCTTTAACTAGATATTGACCATCTTTGGTTTTAAGATTGGTAATGCCGGCATATCCATGACAAACAGAAGAAATAATTCCGTTTTGATTTTCATAAATATCCATAACAACATTTTGTAAAGGGACATGATCAGGTACTTCATAAAGTACACCTCCACCACCTACATAGTAAACGGCTTTATATTGTTTAGCATCTATTTCTTGAGGTGATTTGGTATACTTTAAACGATACATAAAATCAGCATCATAGAGATAACGCTCTTGAATAGGATCAGACATATTCATATAAACTAGAGGAACAGCACCACCTTGTGGACTCATAAAATCTATAGTATAGCCATGATTTTGATAAACATCATAAGCTTCAACAATTTCAGAAAAACTATTCCCATTTTTTATTGTTGAAGCTCCATAAAAACGACTGTTAGAAACAATAAATAAAATGCGATTCCCTTTTTTGTTTGATGGTGTTCTAGTAGCTGTTTTACTAATGATTTTCCATTCTTGATCAAAACGCTTTAGTAAGAATAAATCAATAAATCGAAGATCTGATTTTGGAATCAAAATTTCAGCTTTAGCTGTAGCGATATCATTTTCGATATCTATAGCAATAATGGAACCTAATCTACCCGTAAATTTTCCAGTGTTTTTAAACCATGAGGTATATTCTTTAGACGGAACTATCCAAAGATCTTGATCTTTTTTAGATAGATATAGGTTAGCCGTTTCGTGAAAAGCTTTACTTATTTGAGATGGATTGCTATAGGAAGTTCCTTGAATATAATTATTTAATGTTGCGGTAATTTTATCCTTATCAGAGGATTGTGAAAAGGTAAATTGAGTAATACATAAAAAGGCAATAAGCCCTAGAAAACGTTTCATAAATATGACATTTTAAATTTACAATGCAAGATGAAAAAGAGACTAGATAAAAGAGCTTTAGATTATAATAATGGAGTCCAATATTATAAAATTGGAATAATGGAATTTTATAAGGTGTTGATTTATAGTTTTTTGAGTTGATTTCTGAATTGAGCAGGTGTATAACCAGTCAACTTCTTAAAAGTAGCATAAAAACTAGATTTAGAATTAAAACCAGCTTCATAACTTATAGCCTCGAGTGTATATGAAGGGTATAATTGTAATAAACGCTTAGCTTCTTCAATACGATATTCATTGATAAACAACGAAAAGTTTTTTTGCAGATTATCGTTCATTAATTGTGACAAACGATGAGGCGAAATATGTAAACTTTTGGCAATATCAATAAGTTTAATATTAGGGTTGATATAAGGCTTTTGTTCTTCCATTATCAATTTTAATGCATTGATCAATTCTTTCGCCTCTACTGTATTGATTTTGTTTGTAGCATATTTAAGTGAGGTCTCATGATGAGAAGTGGTAAATGATTGTTTTCTTTTAAAAAGTATAAGTATACTTAAATATAAAACAAAAGAAAAAGATAATGCACCAACAATGTATGAAGTATATGAAGAGGTAAAATAAGCTGCCCAAATAATAATATTACCAATAAAAACACTTAGTATCCATAACTCATTGTATAGCATCTTATCTCGTTGTGCTAATCCTTTTTTTATTATAGGATACATTAAATAACTTGACCATAATAAATAAAATAACCATTGGTAATTAATGGCTTTAAAAAATTGATTACACCATAAGTCTGGATATATTACGTATGGATATAAAAAACCTACAACTAATATTAAGGTTAACCATGGAAAAAAATGAAGAGATAGTGCTTTTTTATGATTGATATTAGAAGCAAGACTAGTCTTGATATAGAGTAATAAAAATGGCCCGATTAAAAAACAAGCCGATAATCCTATTTGTAAAAATGTTTGAGATAGTTTAGGGTTAAAATAAAAGAAAACAGATTTACCTATGCGAATACTTAGCATAAGTAATAACATACCTAGATAATAAAATGAAGCTTGACGTTTTTTGATAAAAAAGAAAAAATAAAGACTTAATAATAGTCCGTTAAAAGCTCCAAGTGCGCTAAAGAAAAATAAAAGTTGTTTATCGATAAGCATAAATAATCACTAGTAACTGTAAAAATATAAAATTAGGAGTGTTTTTATAATAAATTAGATTATTTCAATAGTCGTAAAGCTTCTCGTTTGCTGAGCGGATGTAACTCATGGGTATCAACAAAATCGATCACCCATTCAGGGTTAGTCCGACTATAGTTTCTAAGCATCCAACCAATAGCCTTATTGATGAAAAACTCTCTAGAACCTAGATGTTTTAGGATAATATCCTGTAATAAATGAGTATCGACGTCTTTTTTATAGTGTAATTGAAAAATAATAGCTGTTCGCTGTAACCAAAGATGAGAAGAAGTATTCCATCGTTCAATATAAATAGGAATCTGATCTGGATAGACTTTAAAATAATTAGATACCAATTTAGTCGCTATAAAATCTACAGTATCCCACCACGATTGGTGTGTAATCATAAATTCGTATAAAACTATATCTTGAGGTTGTACTTTTTTATGATACTTATAAGCAAGTTCTTGAGCAAAATAATGAAACTCACGTTGAGGTTTTTGCCATAATTTTTTGACTATTTGAACCAAATCTTGTTGAGGTGGTAAATAAGCTTTTTCTAAAAAAGGCTTTTGCAATTGACGTCGAAAAGGAGTCTTTATCCCATAGCATTCAAATTGATCTTTTAAATACTGTTTTTGCCCTTTGGCTATATTTGGATCGCTATTTTTTTGAAATTCTATTTCTAGAGTTTCGATATAATTTTTCATAGATAAAAGATACTGCAAAAAAGATGAAATATAGTTATAATACAGATTTAAAGGCAGTCTCAAATTCTTGAATAATCTCTTCGATATCCTCGGAGCGATATTTTCTAGAAAAATGAATAGGAGTAGCTTTATGTACTTTAGCTTTATTCATAATAATACCAGATTGTTCTGCATAACTATGAAAATTAGTAATAGCAGATTCTTTATCTTCATTTTTATAATAGCACTCGATTAGTACATGATTAAAATTAGAAAAAGTGTCTAGAATCTTTTGATGGTTTGCTACTATTGCAGCATGATCCATAATAATTCCCAAGGAATCCCCCTTTTTAATTTCTAATAAATAAAAAAGTTCATGAGCAAGAAAAACTTCTGTACCGATATGAATAGAAAGGTCTCGATTATTTTCTAAAAAAGCAGTTTTTAATGCTTTGATCCATGAACCACCTTTAAATGGAGTACGATCAAGATGTATGCTTACAGTATCTTTTTCTTTAAAAGCATAAGCTATAGAGGACAATTTATGATCTAGAATGGTATATGTAACTTTAAAACGATCCTCTTGATAAACAATACCAGAATTAATGGTAGATATCGCTTTTAATTGCCAATCTCTAGGAGCTATCTCATAAGTGTTAATATGATGCTCGTCAATAATTTCACGAATTTCATAAAGAATAGCACCTTCTTCAATTAGATTCCAGTGATACGCCATGATTTTAGAATGTACGTGATGTTGAATTCCTTTTGGACCGCAGATAATAACCCGTTTTTTAGTCCCTAATTGATGACGAATAAACTGATCTAAATTAATAAAATGATCAATATGTGTATGGCTAATAAAAATGACTTTAGCATTTTGATATTCTTTAATGCTGTATAAACTAGCATCACCACAATCACAGATATAAGAATCTGAGTGATTATCTAATTGAATTTGGATAGAAATATCTTCTTTAGGAGTACTTTTTAATGTAGTAACAAACATGAGTTGATTGATAAATATTAAGTAATCAAAGATATTAATTATTTAAAAAATTGAGAATAGTATGAAAAGGTGTAATTAGTTTCAATAGAAACCTGAGCGGTATTAAAACGAATATCGTTTAAAATACATTATAGATTAAATAATGTTTACCTGTATAAAAGAGAAGGTTTTCCCATTGCAATAAAGTGAAATATTATTTCTTGAGGTTACGAAGTACATTCGATGTGTTAAAAAAACTAACATAATTATTAAAACTTAATAAAATGAAAAATTTAAGAATGTACGCTATAATAGCGGTAGGTATGATGTGTATCACTTCATGTGAAAAACCAGAAGAAAATCAAATTATTAGCAAAACCCAAGAAGAGGGCTTTATGAGTACTACAGGAAATAGTGAAACAATACTTATGAATAATGATCCCTCAACTAAGATGATAGAATCTACTCAATTATTACATATGCATTTTGATAAAGAGCTTAGTAAGGAAGAAGCAATAGCTAAATTCAATAAAAAAGTAACTGAATTTATGAAAACTTATCAAAGTAAGAATGAAAAAGATGTAAGTACAGAATGGTTTTATAGAGTAGATACTTACACAGGATATCAAAATGCTAATGGTACAGATGGTAAGGTGGAAGCAATAACTTGGTTTAATACAGATCAAGGTATTGTAAATACTTTTTCCGAAGATTTAGATAATTCTGGTGATGATCGAGAAGGAGGCTGGGACTTTTATCTTCTTAGTGCTGAATACCCAGGGAAAGCTGTTTCCTGGGTAGAGGCAAATAAAGCTCAGCTTTGGTTGCAAGGTACAGATGGATGGTTTGTAAAACGGTTTGATATTGAAATGTGGTATCATCTTCAAAATGTTCCTGCTACTGGATATACAAGAATCCATTCCGTTCCTAATGTTTGGCTAGACAATAGCAATTCAAGTGGTTGGGATCATTACAATACAGGTACTAAAGGTACTGGAAGAGTGGATTTTTAAAGTATTGACCTTTAGGTTGTAATAACTGTAAAATAAGTCTTCAATAAATTATACGCCATGTAATTTATTGAAGACACTATCACAAAAAGCATGTGAAAAAGTAGTTGAGAGTTTCGTTAAGTTAAAAGTTGAATCCTTCTATTGAAAATAATTCGTAGTACATTTATAGAAAGTTATGTAACGAATAAAGAATAAAAACATAATCAAAATATTAACAATGATTCATAGTAATGAAAGGAACCTCAATATCAAGATTAAATACATATATAGAAGATGCTGCTTGTCCAACATGGTCATCACAAGGTTTAATTGATTTATTCAATGAACTTGATGGAGATATGAAAGAAAAGCAACAAAAGGTTTTACCAATTATTGATGAGAAATTTTCTAATGAAAAGATTGAAATGACAAATCATCAATTCAATTTTTTGAGAGCTATAACTCTTTTTACATATCATCAAAAAACGAGAGTGAAATTTTCATCTTCTGACTTAAATTGGTTACTTAATCGATTTGATAAACAACCTACGCAACAAAGAGCTTCATTAATAGCCATGTTGCTTGATATAAATAAACTGTCTGAGCAAAGAAAGCAAAGTATTAAGGATTTATTAGCAGGAACAATAGGGGAATCGTTTACTCAGGTTGATGAATAAAATACTTTGTTATTCTATTTTTTAAGGAAGCTATTTCTATAGTAAAAACCAACTAGATGCTAAGGAAGAAAAACAAAAGAAGTACAACGAGTCGTGTTTTTTTGATTAGCAATTTCTTTAAAAGAAATCGAGACTTGTGATTCGTCTAAACAACTTGTATAAAAATCTAGATTAGAAGCTAATTCTTGCATAGCTTTAAGACGTTGTTCTTTTGCTAAAAAAGGAGCATGGGTAGAAAGATACAGTATAGGTTTGTGTTGTTTAAGATAAGGAATGATTTCTTTTAACAAGAAAAATTCAGCACCTTCGATATCTATTTTGATAAAATCGATTTGCGAAATAGGATAATTACTAATAAATGTATCCCACTGTAAAGTAAAAGCAGTAAAAGAAAGAGCAGTATCATGAGTTTGTTGTGATAATAAACTGGTCATACTATCTCCCAAAGTATCGCCTAGACTAGCCATTTGTTGAAATCCTGTAACATTTGATAATGCTATATTATGACTAGTAATGTTAGCGAATGTATTAAGCTGAATATTTGTCAATAAATATTTATAAGCAATAGGATCAGGTTCAAAACAAATCACTTGTTGACATTTCTTTGCAGCAAAAAGCACAGTAGATCCTATCCAAGCACCTATATCAAGATAGTTCATATCTGGAGTAAGATAAGTATCTAATATCTCATACGTTTCGGGTTCCCATTGTCCACGAGCAGCATTTCTCCAAAAGCCTAAATGTTTAGGATGAACTTTTAATGAAACATCTTTGATCTTAACAGTATAATAGCCGATACACTGATATAAAAATTTGATAAAATTCTTAAAGAGTCTAGTCATGCTATAATTTAGACATTTTTTCTTGTAAAAACTTAATTTGATCACGAAGTTTCGCAGCAAGCATAAAATCTAACTCTTTGGCAGCTTTTTCCATTTCTTTACGCGTACTACGTATTTTAGCTTCATATTTATCTTTTGTCCAATACAACGTATCTTCTTCGGCAGCTAATAAGGTATTATCAGTATCAATTTTATATGGTTGAGGTTTACCAGGTGTTAAAGCATTATCAAGTGATTTATTTAAGGCTTTAGGTACTAAACCATGTTTTGTATTGTAATTAGTTTGTTTTTGTCTACGATAATTGGTTTCGTCAATAGTACGCTGCATACTATCAGTGATTTTATCGGCATACATAATTGCCATACCATTGATATTACGAGCAGCTCTACCTACAGTTTGAGTAAGCGAACGCGTACTGCGTAAAAAACCTTCTTTATCTGCATCTAATATAGCTACTAGAGAAACTTCAGGTAAATCAAGACCTTCACGCAATAAGTTTACCCCAATTAAAACATCAAATAAACCTTTTCTTAAATCTTGCATAATTTCAACACGTTCAAGTGTATCGACATCACTATGTATATAACGACAGCGTACATTAATACGAGTAAGGTACTTGGCCAACTCTTCTGCCATACGTTTGGTTAAGGTCGTAACAAGAATACGTTCGTCTTTTTCAATACGCTGATGCATTTCTTCTACAAGATCATCAATTTGATTTAAACTAGGACGTACTTCTATAATAGGATCTAATAAGCCTGTAGGTCTTATGATTTGTTCTACATATAAACCCTCTGTTTTTTGAAGTTCATAATCAGCAGGCGTGGCACTAATGTATAAAACTTGATTTTGTAAAGCTTCAAACTCTTCAAATTTTAACGGACGGTTATCCATTGCAGCAGGTAATCTAAATCCGTATTCTACAAGATTCTCTTTACGAGAACGATCACCACCATACATAGCATGTACTTGAGGAACGGTAACATGACTCTCGTCGATAATCATTAAATAATCATCTGGGAAATAATCAAGCAAACAGAACGGACGTGTACCAGGATCTCTTCCGTCTAGATAACGTGAATAATTTTCGATACCAGAACAATATCCTAATTCACGAATCATTTCAAGATCAAAATTAGTACGTTCTTCAAGACGTTTTGCTTCTAAATGTTTACCAATTTCTTTAAAGTATTCTACTTGCTTTCCTAGATCAAGACTAATATCATTGATGGCGTTATTTAAAACTTCAGGAGAAGTAACAAACATATTAGCAGGATAGATATTAAGACGATCATATCGCTCGATAACCTCATTAGTTTTAACATCAAAAGCTTCGATTTCTTCTATTTCATCACCAAAAAAATGAATTCTAAAAGCATCATCTGCATAACTAGGATAGATATCTACAGTATCACCTTTAATTCTAAAGTTTCCGTGAAGGAATTCAGCTTCTGTACGAGAATATAAACTTTGTACTAAGCGATGTAGTAATTTAGTTCTCGAAATCTGTTGATCGCGTTCTAAAGAAATAACACTCTTTTGAAACTCAACAGGATTACCAATACCATATAGACAAGAAACAGAAGCAACAACCAATACATCTCTACGCCCAGATAATAAAGATGAAGTAGCACTTAATCGTAACTTTTCGATCTCATCATTGATAGATAAATCTTTTTCGATATATGTACCTGTAGTAGGAATAAAAGCTTCTGGTTGATAATAGTCATAATAAGAAACAAAGTACTCTACAGCGTTATTAGGAAAAAACTGTTTAAATTCTGAATACAATTGTGCTGCTAAGGTTTTGTTATGAGCAAGAACCAACGTAGGACGTTGTACAGATTCAATAACATTTGCAGCGGTAAAGGTTTTACCAGAACCAGTAACACCTAATAGGGTTTGATACTGTTCATCAGTTTCTATACCTTTTACCAATTGCTGTATTGCTTGTGGTTGATCTCCTGTAGGACTAAAATCGGATTCTATTTTGAATTTCATAAAATGAAAGAAGCTTTAAATAAAGTATATCAAAAGTTAATAAGCTTTTGTGACACAAAATTAAGCAATCCAGAATACAATGGGCTAACGTTTTAAAACAAAAGAACCTTTAAGAAGCCTTCCATCTTCAAGTTCTACACGATACCAATAAGAAGAAGAGGGCATAGGTCTTTTATTATAGTTACCATCCCATCCATTACCTAGAGGATTGATTTGTGTAAGTAACTTTCCGTAGCGATCAAAAATATAGATTAAAGAATTTCCTAGATGTGTGCTAGAAACACCTTTTACATTCCATGTATCATTAAAAGAATCTCCGTTAGGTGTAAAAAACTTAGGAAACCCTACAACAGCTATGTCTTGAGTAGTAATAGGTAAACAACCATTTTTATCGCGAATTAATACACGATGGAACCCAGGAGGAACATTAGTGAATACATTACTATCTTGAAAAATAGCGGGTTGTTGACCATTGAATTCGATTGCATATTCATAATCACCAAGTCCGCTAGCATTTATAGTGACCGTATTATTATCACTTACATCCATAATATCAATTACATCAATTGTAGCAGAATTAGATAAAGTAACAGTTATAGTACGATCTTTTTGACAACCATTAGCATTGGTTACAGTTACAGAATAAGTACCATCACTTGTTACTGTAATAGATGGTGAAGTTTCACCGGTAGACCATAAATATGTGAAATCACTTAAAGTACCTTCTAATAAACCTGGATTAAGTATTACAGAATCATTCTCACATAAAAATGCAGAACCTTCAGTTTCAATATTAGGTAATGTATCAACTGTTAATGTAATTTCGCTAATTCCAAAGCAATTATTGTTATTTTCAATACGTGCATAAATAGTTTGAGTATTAGGAGTAGTATTAGTGAATGAAGTTGTTAATTCGTTTTGCTCAAGAATAGCATCGTTTTCATTTTCATAAATAGCTACTGTTGCACCAGTAGGAATACTAAGTGTATTTAATATAGTATTCTGGATATTGACGATATCAAAAGTAAAAATACCATCTTCTGTTCCGTCATCATCACAATGACGATGTATGATATTAGAAACAGTAACAACCAATGTATTTAATGTTAAAGTAGTATCTCTAAAACAGTTAGTGGTATTGTCTTGAATACGAACATAAACAATTTGCCCATTGGTAGTATTGGTATAATTTTGAGTATTAGAGATTAGCGAAGAAAAAGCCATATCTTCTGCAAAAGTTGCAGTAACATTATTGACGTTATTAGTAAGAGAAGGTATTGCTTCTTCGAGATTATAAAGTGTTATACCATCTGTGGGATCTGTGTCAATATCACATTGAGTTAATGTAGTAGCTATAGCATCTGGTAAAGGATCAACAATAAGATCTAATTGCGTAAAGCTAGCGCATGTAGGATTAGCAACTTCTTCAATTCTTACAAAAACTCGCTGAGCGGTAGTATTGCTGAAAGGAGAAGTTTTATCAATTGGATTTGTATTTAAATCAGCATCATTTTGAGTTAAATGATAGCTAACTGTTACCGAATTGGGATCGATAGTATTAAGGATTTCACTGTCTTTGTCTTGTAATAAAAAAGTAGCAAAGCCATTGGTGTCATCTCCATCTGCTGCCGTATCACATGTATGTAAAGGTGTAGGGTCTGTTATTTGTGGTCTAGGTAATGTAATAAGAGTAAATGTATCTATGATAAAACATCCTGTAATAGTATTTTCAATACGAATGTATATAGTTTGATTATTTAGGGTACTTAAAAAAGTTCCAGAAATAGGATTTGCATCTGTATTAGCATCTTGATCCGTAATATGATAAGAAATGTCAACATTAGTTTGAGTACCAAGTATAGCAACAGTATTAGTTTCTATATCAAAATTTGTAATTCCATCTGTAGCGTCACCAACTATATCACATTCAGTTAAATCTAGATTTGTACCATTAGCAGCATTCATAGGACTATCTGGAAACATAGCGGTACCAGTAAATTCTAAATCAAAACCACCATTTTGAGAAAAATTATCTATTAAAATATAATATTCTTCGCCAGCCAAAGCATCGATAGAACGAACAAAACCATTACCATTGCCTCCAGGACCTTCTGTAAGGTCAGTTTCTGTGTCACTGAGACCAGTTTGAGTACCAACTCCTGCAGCAGGAGGATTAGTTGACGAACATCTAATTGAACTTCCTAAAGAGGTACAATCTACATTAGGACCATATACAGCAAAATCATAATCTTCGTTGGTATTAGTTGATTCTGGAGTAATTGTAAATGCTAATGTACCATCTTGTACTATATTTACCCGTAACCATAAACTTTGACTTTCTGAAAAACCACAAGAAGGGGCGTTATTTCCAGGAAGATTAAAATCATTGATTCCAGTTCCGTTTGAATTCAATTCTAAATCCGTATTACCACAAATAATGATTGCATTTACGCAATCTGTAGGAGCGTTTTGTGCAATCACAGTAGAAATTGAGAATATTAATAGAGTGAAACTAAGAATCTTAATTGTCATAAGAATTATAAATTAAAGGTTTATGTATAATTAACGCTTTAAAACAAAAGAACCCTTAAGAAGTCTTCCATCTTCAAGTTCTACGCGGTACCAATAAGAAGAAGAAGGCATGGGTCTACTATTATAAGTACCATCCCAACCATTCCCTAAAGGACTTATTTGTTTAATTAATTTTCCGTAACGATCAAAAATATAAATCAAAGAGTTTCCTAGATGTGTACTAGAAACACCTTTCACATTCCAGGTATCGTTAAAAGAATCACCATTAGGGGTAAAGAATTTAGGGAAACCTACAACAACAATATCTTGAATAGTAAGAGGTAAACAACCATTTTTATCTCGAATTAACACACGGTGGAATCCAGGAGGAACATTAGTGAATACATTACTATCTTGAAAAACTACAGGTTGTTGACCATTAAACTCTATGGCATATTCATAATCACCAAGTCCGCTAGCATTTATAGTCACAGTATTATTATCACTTACATCAACAATATCTATAACATCAATTGTAGCTGGATTAGATAAGGTAACAGTTATATTGCGATCTTTTTGACAACCATTAGCATTAGTCACAGTTACAGAGTAAGTACCATCACTTGTTACTGTAATAGATGGAGAGGTTTCACCTGTAGACCATAAATAAGTGAAATCAGTTAAGTTGCCTTCAAGTAATCCTGGATTTAATATTGTAGATTCGTTTTCGCATAAAAATGTATTGCCCTCAGTTTCGATATTAGGTAAGGCATCTACAATTAATGTAATTTCACTAATACCAAAACAATTGTTATTATTTTCAATACGAGCATAGATTACCTGATTATTAGGAATCGTATTAATATATGAAGTAGTTAACTCATTTTGTTCTAAGATAGCATCACTTTCATTTTCGTATATAGCGACAATAGCACCTGTTGGAATACTAAGTGTATTAAGTATGGTATTTTGAATATCTAAGATGTCAAAAGTGAAGAGACCATCTTCAGTACCATCATCATCACAATGGCGATGTGTAACATTAGAGACCGTGACTACTAATGTATTTAATGTTACCGATGCATCTCTAAAACAATTAGTCATATTATCTTGCACACGAGCATAAATGATTTGTCCATTAGCTGTATTAGTGTAGTTTTGAGGATTAGCGATACGATTAGAAAAAGTCATGTCTTCTGCAAAAGATACAGTTACATTAGTATTATTATTAGTAAGTGATGGTATTGCTTCGTTTAAATTAAATGCAGTTAATCCATCTGTAGGATTAGTATCAATGTCACATTGAACAAGAGTTGTATCTATTGCTTCAGGAAGGGATTCTATTTGAACAGGAATTTCAATAGTATCAAAACAATTTGTGTTAGCCGCATTATAGATACGAGCAAAAATATTAGTAGAAATTGTAGCCGAAGCTGGATTTGTTATTAAATCAGTAGCAATTTCATTTTGAGCCCCATTGAGAGTGGTATAGTAATCAATATCGAAATCATTTGAATTTTGAGTTTGATAGATTTGTGTATCAAGAGATCTAAGATTAAAGGAAATTTGACCATTTGTATCATCTCCATCATCAGCATTATCACATTCTATTACAGTATCAACATTAAAAGCTTCAGGTGTAATGTAAATAAAAAAGCTTGTTGTATTATAACAATCTGTGTTAGCTGTATTTTCTATTCTAGTAAATAATGAGTATACATTTGATGTTGGGATGAACCCTGCTGTAATAGCATTAGTACCCATATCTGCATCGGTTTGGTTTTGATAAAAACTAATGTCAACATCAGTTGCATTTTGAGTTGTACCTCTAATAATAGTAATAAAAGAATCTAATGTACTTTGTTCTATGCCTATATTTTGATCAATACAAGTTTCATCTAAAGAAGGAGTAGCAGCTATAGAAGGTATATTAAAATAGGTAACGTTTGCAGCACCTATAGAAGGACAACTACCATCATTAAAATCAACTTCTAATCTATAATTTCCAGCAGTAGTAACGATAAGAGAGTTTGTGGTTTCTCCAGGAATTAATATATCATTTAAATACCATTCAAAAGTAGAACCTACAGGTGCATTAAAACTTAAAGTATATGTTTCACCATCACATAGGTTTAAATTGATATCATTGGCAGTTAAATCAGGGTCATTAATAATGTCTATAGATTCCGCAAATAATGATTGAATAAATGGAGGTAACCCAATTCTAGAACCTCTACGACCATCAATATTAATTCTTAATGAATTGTCAGAATAAATAATACCAGCAGCAAGTGTTTCAGGGTTCTCAATCACACCCAGAAAATCACCATTACCACTAGAAAAATCATATAAAGCTCTATAAATTTTTCCGTCAGGAGCTAATTGAATAGCACCAGCACTAAAAGAAGAAGTAGTTTGTCCTGTTTGGTTAGCAATACGATCGCCACTAGCAGCAATTTGTGCATCAGGTAATGAAAGATCATATTGCATAAGAATGCTACCATTTGCACCACTATCACCTAGTCCTATAGTTGCATAAAGACGTTCTCCACTAGGAGAAAATTCAACACCATAAGGAGCGTCACCATCATAAAGTTCAACTTCGTTACTAACAGTTCCTGTGACGTTATCAAAGTTATATAAAAGAACTTTTCCTGGTCCATTGCCACCAGTTAAATTAGTTAATCCCAAATGAGCTACAGCTAATTTATCTCCCTCTGGAGAAGCTTTGATATATCCTAAAGCATTTCTACGATATCCTTCAATAGGAACATCTACACCTACATTAGAAATAACCGGAGTAGCATTAACACCTGCATTGTTTACTTCAAAAGCATAAAAGTTATGGGTAAAGTGTGTGATGACCCAAAAAGAATCGCAATTATCACTTTTTACAGCAGTTATTTTTTCTGAACAACGATATGCTTCTTCTCTTGGATTTGTAGGATCATAGGTGACTAAAGGCATGTTTTTTTGAGTAGCTATAACAGCTCCGTTTCCTCCATCAAGTGACATATCTACAACAGAATACATTAAACCGTCATTAACTCCATCACCATCTATAGTATTTGGATTTCCATCAGCATTGAGATGATGTGGCTCATCAACGGTAAATATTAAAAAAATATTTGGAGTGTTTGGTTGAGGAACTACTAAAGCAGAAGATGTACTAGAGGGATCACCTTTTAGACCAGTTCCATTAGGCATTATTATATGATTTCTATTATAGACATTAATACCATCGGTATAGAATAAAAGATCTCCGTTAGGATCAGATATAGTGGTACAACCTTCTAAGGTGTTTAATGCACCATCAGTAAGAACAGTTGGGGGAGTAGTTCCAAAATTTAACCCTGCATTTTGCCCAAAGTACCAGTAATTAGCTTCACCTTGAGCAAAAATTGCAGCTTGTACACAAAAAAATACAATTAATAGATAATATTTCATAGGACGTATATAATGTCCCAAATATATTATAAATCTCTCTTTT
Source organism: Aquimarina rhabdastrellae (assembly GCA_947387485.1). GTDB lineage: Bacteria > Bacteroidota > Bacteroidia > Flavobacteriales > Flavobacteriaceae > Aquimarina. Next base: position 7,398 of record CANDNT010000008.1, on the reverse strand, counting down.
TTAACAAAACATAAGAAAGATTAACAAATATAGCAGTCCATACGATAACAATTAATAATTCATACCAGTGTACAGCATAATCTCTTTCAAAATTTGTTCCTAGTTGATTAGCAGCAGATTGAATAAAGTTTAATCTCGAAAAAGGCTCTGTGATAAGGTTCCCCATAGCAGTTAAAGGTAAAAAACCAGTTACTGTTTCTGCCACATCAGTACCTCTAAAAAACTTAAATTTTAATAAAGCGTAAATGATCCATTCTATAATCCACCACATAAATAAAAAGCCTAAAGAAAATGCCGATCTTTTTATGAGTACAGCAAGAAAAATACAAAAGCTAAAAAAGCCTGTAAGCTTTATAAAATATGCTAATACAAATTCTAAATCAGAAAAAATGATTGAAAATTCATTATAATCAGAGAAGAATAACCCTAATATTAAACTTACTATAAAAACAAAGATAGTAGAACCTAAAGCAAAGCTTACAGCAGTAAGAAATTTAGAAAGAATAAATTCTTTTTTACTTAAACCATCGATTAAATTTTGTTTAAGAGTACGATTACTATATTCATTAGCCATCATTGAAACGATTACAATAGCAAAGAACAATTTTAACCAAGCTACAAGATAAGTGTTAAAATGCCATATATATGGGAAATTAAAAATACCTTGATCCGCTACTCTAAATTTTACACCAGCAAAATCAAATTCTATAGAAGCTATCAAAGCAATAAAAGTGATTAAAATAAAATAAGTAATAGTAATTACTTTGGCGGCTTTATTATGTCGTAATTTTTGAAATTCTATTTGAAGTAAACGTAGCATAGTCTTAATTTAGGTTATTGGTTAATTGTAAAAATTGCTCTTCTAAACTCTCTTTTCGTTTTACTAAGTGTGATAAAGCAATTCCTGCTTGGTGTAACTCAGTATTTAATTGTTGAGCATCAAGTTCCTTGGTTAAAAAAGCAATAATCAAATCCTCTTCCTCTTTAATATTACCAAAAGAACCTTGATTAGAAAGCCAAGACTTTAGTCGAGTAGGATCTGTGCTTTTAAGTTCAAAGAAACCATGACTAGCATTCATCTCATCCACAGGTCCAGAATATAGTTTTACACCTTTACGTAAAATAACTACGTGACTACATACTTTTTCAACTTCATCAAGAAGGTGAGAAGCCAAGAGAATAGTTGTACCTTGAGCAGCAATCTTTTTGATGATCTCTCTAATTTGATGAATTCCTTGAGGGTCTAAACCATTTGTAGGTTCGTCAAGGATTAAAATTTCTGGATCATTTAAAAGCGCAGAAGCTATGGCTAAGCGCTGTTTCATACCTAAAGAAAAAGTATTAAATTTGCTATTCTTTCTTTCTAAAAGCCCAACGATTTCTAGTTTTTCATCTATTTTATCTGCAGAAACATCTTTAATCAGACATACAAGTTTTAAGTTTTGAACTGCAGTCATATAAGGATAGAAGTTAGGACGTTCTATAATAGCACCTACTTTTTTTAAGGAATCGTGAGTAGAAGTTTGTCCATTAAACCAACTGAAAGATCCAGAAGTAGCATTGACAACATTAAGTACAATACCTAAAGTAGTGGATTTACCACTTCCATTAGGACCTAAAATACCATAAACATTTCCTTTTTTTATAGTAAAAGAAAGGTTATTTACAGCAGTTAATGTACCAAATTTTTTAGTGAGATTATTTATTGTAAGTATAGTATCCAAATTGAATATATTTTTTGGTTGATATATACTTGACGAATAAAGCGAAATTTTGTTACAATTTAAAGTGTATAGTATAGAATACAAGCATAAAAAAAAGAGCTCAATTGAGCCCCTTTTTTTATATTAAAAACAGTAGGTTTATTTTTGATTAGCTCTACGTTGAGCTTCAGCCTGCTCCATCATTTCTTTCATTTTTCTTTGGAACTTATTTTCTTTTTTAGGCTTTTTCTTATTCTCTTGAATCTTAGCATGAATCTTATCTTCATCTATAATTACATATTTGATGACTAACATGATTCCTATAGTAATTAAGTTAGAAATGAAATAGTATAAAGATAAACCACTAGCATAGTTGTTAAAGAAAAATAACATCATGATAGGAGATAAATACATCATAAATTTCATATTAGGCATTCCTGGCTGTGGATTTTGCATTGCTTGACCAGTAGTCATTGTCATATAAATGAAAATTGCAATAGAAGCCAAAATAGGAAACAAACTAATATGATCACCATAAAACGGAATTGTAAATGGTAGTTCAGCAATAGTATCATAACTTGATAAATCCTCTGCCCATAAGAAACTTTTTTGTCTTAATTGAAATGCACTAGGGAAGAAGTTAAATAAAGCATAAAAAACAGGAATTTGCATTAAAGCAGGTAAACAACCACTCATAGGGCTTGCTCCAGCTTTACTGTATAAAGCCATAGTTTCCTGTTGCTTTTTCATAGCATTATCTTTGTATTTTTCATTAATCTCGTTAATCTCAGGACGTAAAACTTTCATTTTAGCTTGAGATACATAAGATTTGTATGTTACAGGAGATAATACAATACGAACAATAATAGTCATAACTACAATAGCAAGACCATAAGGTAAAAATCCACTTAAGAAAGCAAAGAACGGAATAAATACATAACGGTTAATCCATCCAAAAATACCCCAACCTAAAGGAACAACTTCATCAAGATTACGATCATAGCTATTTAAGATTTTATAATCTGTAGGACCATAATACCAATCCATAGCATAATTTAATTCTCCGCCAGTCAATTCTAAAGGAATGGTTGTAGTAAAAGCTTTTGTAGTAGTAATATCTTTATCTTCGTCTATCGCTTGAGCTATATTCTTTGATGTAAATGAAGCATTTTTAAAAGCAGTATCAGTCAATAAGATTGAAGTAAAGAAATGCTGTTTAAAAGCTACCCAAGTAACATCTTCAGCAGTATCTTCAGTAAACTCTCTTTGACCTAAATAATCGTCTTTTCCACCTTCATATTCAAACAATACTTCAGTATATCTATTTTCATAAGAAGCACTTTTCGCTTGACGAATAGCTTCTAATTCCCAGTTTAAATTAATAGGGTGACTTGAATTGATAACATTTTGTAATCCTTGAGAACGGATTGCAAAATCTATCATATAATCATTAGGTTTTAATTCATAACGATATTCTAAGAATTGATTCGCAGAAACCTTTAGTTTCATAGAAAGAACAGTATTCTCTCCGTTTTTAGAAACTTGAGGCTCAAAAAATAAATCCTTAGTATTTAACACATGATTATCTGTAGTACCTAAATTGATATTAAAAGAGGCATTTTTTCCATCTTTAATTAAATAAAGAGGTTTAGCATCATAAGTTTCAAACTTCTTTAATATAGCTTCAGAAATATACCCTCCTTTATTGTTTATCTTTAAACTTAAAACATCATTTTCAACTGTTGTGAATTGATCTTTTGCAGATGGTAAAGCAGCAGAATAAGCAAAAGCACCTAATTGAGATTTTGCTTTTTCAAGAGCTAAAGAATCTTGAGGATTTACACTTAATGTAGTAGTCTTAGTTGTTGTAGCTTTTTCAGAATCTGTAACTACTTGCTCTTGTTGAGCTTTTTCTGCATCTACTTCTTCTTGAGATGCATTGTTGTACATCATCCAAGTTAAAATTCCAGCAATTAATACAAATCCGATAATCGAATTAAAGTCAAATTTCTTTTCTTCCATTGGGTATTCCTAATCAAAAAATCTTTTAAGCAAAACCTAAAAGATCTTCCATGTGTTAAATATTAATTAAAAATTGATAAACAATTATTTTTCCATTTTACAATTGTATGCCACTTTGACATATTATTTTTGTTGAGAATACTTTTTTGTCGCAGCTATAAAAGAAACAAACAAAGGGTGAGGGTTATCAACAGTACTTTTGTATTCTGGATGATACTGCACCCCAACAAACCATGGATGTGTAGGAATCTCAACGATTTCTACTAAACCAGTTTTAGGATTAATACCAGTTGTTTTTAAACCAGCAGCCTCTAATTGTTCTTTATAACTATTGTTGTATTCATAACGGTGTCTATGACGTTCTGATATTAAAGTGTTTTTATAAGCGTCATAAACAATACTATCTTCGATAAGTTGGCAATCCCATGCACCAAGACGCATAGTACCTCCCATATCGGTAATATTTTTTTGTTCTTCCATAATATCTATTACAGGAACAGTAGTATCAGGTTTCATTTCTACAGAACTTGCTTCTTGAAGACCTAAAACATTACGAGTATACTCAATAACGGCCATTTGCATTCCTAAACAAATTCCAAAAAACGGAAGTTGATGTTCGCGAGCATATTGTACCGCTTTTATTTTCCCTTCGATACCTCTTTCTCCAAAACCAGGAGCAACTAGAATTCCGTCAAGATGAGCAATTTTATCTTTAATAGTAATATCATCGATATATTCAGAATGAATACTTTCGATATGTACTTTTACTTCGTTTGCTACACCAGCATGAATAAAAGCCTCAAGTATAGATTTATAAGAATCTTGTAATTCTACATATTTACCGATCAAACCGATTCGAACTTCGTGAGTTGGATTCTTTAAACGATTAAGGAATACATCCCATTTAGCTAGATTTGGAGCGTCATCGTTACGTAAAACTAATTGCTTTAATACCACGTTATCTAATCCCTCTTTCAACATTAAATTAGGAACATCATATATGGTATCAGCATCGATTGATTGAATTACAGCTTCAGGTTTAACATTACAGAATAATGCTAATTTTCTACGTAAATCTGTAGACAATTCATGTTCTGTTCTACAAACTAAAACATCAGCTTTAATTCCGCTTTCCATTAATGTTTTTACACTGTGTTGTGTTGGTTTTGTTTTAAGCTCACCTGCAGCAGATAAATAAGGAATAAGTGTTAAATGAATAACCAAAGCATTAGTATCACCTAATTCCCATTTTAATTGACGAACAGATTCTATATAAGGTAAAGATTCAATATCACCTACAGTACCGCCTATTTCGGTAATAATGATATCATAATCTCCAGTTTTTCCTAAAAGCTGGATACGTTCTTTAATCTCATTTGTTATATGAGGAACAACTTGCACTGTTTTTCCTAAAAACTCACCTTTACGTTCTTTCTCAATAACACTTTGGTAAACTCTTCCTGTCGTTACATTATTAGCCTGGGACGTAGGAACATTTAAAAAACGTTCATAATGACCTAAATCAAGATCAGTCTCAGCACCATCATCGGTTACATAGCACTCACCATGCTCATAAGGATTTAATGTACCAGGATCTACATTAATATAAGGATCAAATTTTTGAATAGTTACTCTATATCCTCTTGCTTGTAATAGTTTTGCTAATGAAGCTGCAATGATACCCTTCCCCAAAGAAGAAGATACACCTCCAGTAACGAAAACATATTTAGTGTTAGCCATATAACGATTTGTTTGTTGTGTTTTTTTAATCTGCGCAAAAGTACAAAGAAGAATGGAAATTTTAATCTCAAAATGAAGGTTTGTTTTAGTGTTATGGGAATTAAAGTCAATGTGTTGATTATTAATTGTTAATAAGCGTTTTTGTGATGCGTTTAAGTTGATTTTAATCCCTTATTTAAAATAGAATGCTATATCTTTATATAAGAGCTAATACTGATGAAGATATAGTATTAACAGAATTTTTAGAAATATCTCTCAAATAAATACGACATAGCATTAACCAAATCAAAGAAATATATGGATCAAATAATATTATATGGAGCCGATTGGTGTCCAGATTGTCAAAGAGCAAAGAGTTACCTTAAAGAACACAATATTAAATATCAATTTGTAGATGTAGATTTAGATAAAGAAGCTACAGCGAAAGTTGAGAAAATTAATAATGGAAAGCGAATTATACCTACCGTTATTGTAAACGAAAAATCGTATACAAATCCAGATAATCCAAATCTAGCAAGTGTATTAGGTATAAATGAAAACATTTTAAAAACTGTAAGATTATATGGAGCTGATTGGTGTCCAGATTGTAGAAGAGCAAAAAGCTATTTAAATGATAATGGAATCAAATATCAATTTATAGATGTAGACGAACATGATTGGGCTACAGAAGAAGTAGAACGTATAAATAATGGTAAACGAATTATTCCTACAGTGATTATTAATGGAGAACCATATACAAATCCAGATAATCAAGAGTTGAAAGAACTTCTAGAAATTGATGAAGCACAAGAGCACAAAGTATATGATACTATAATAATAGGAGGAGGTGCTGCAGGATTAACAACAGCGATATATGCACAAAGAGATCGCTTTGATACGTTGATATTAGAAAAGAAGAATATAGGAGGAAATGCTTTTCTCACAGAAAAGATTGAGAACTATCCTGGATTTAATGAAATTTCGGGTCCTGACTTAATGCAAAAAATGGAAGAACAAGCCAAAGTTTATGGAGCTACTATAAAGACAGGAGAAGATGTAAAGGAAATAAATAAGAAAGAAGGGCAGTTTTATATAACTACAAAAGGAAACGAATACATAGGTAAGAGTGTGGTTTTAGCTACAGGATCTACATATAGAAAATTAGGAATACCTAATGAAGAAGAATTAATAGGATCAGGAATTCATTTTTGTGCTACATGTGATGGAGCGTTTTATAGAGATAGAGAGGTTATAGTTATAGGAGGAGGAAACTCAGCACTAGAAGAAGGAATATTTTTAGCAGGGTTTTGTAAAAAAGTAAAAATTATAAATAGATCATCAGAATTTAAAGCATCCAAAACATATATAGAGAAATTACCAGAGATAGAAAATATAACTACATATATAGATAAATCTTCTGTTGCGTTTGAAGCTGATGAAAAGGGATTGTTTAAAGGAGTAAGAGTAAAAGATAATAAAACAGGAGAAGAAGAGCTTATTACAGCAGATGGAGCATTTATCTTTATAGGACTTATACCAAATACAGAAACATTTAAAGGAGTTGTTGGATTAAATGAAAGAGGATTTATTCAAACCAAAGGTTTAGCAGAAACAACAACTACAGGGGTATTTGCTGCGGGAGATTGTAGAGAAGGAGCCATAGCACAAGTTGCAGCAGCAACAGGTGAAGGGGTTTTAGCTAGTTATGGAGTAAGAGCATATTTAAAATAAAAGCTATATACTAATATATATAATGATTAAAGGAGAGGTAAATTCCTCTCCTTATATATTAAAAACAATCCCTTTTTAAAAAAAAAACTTTTGTGTATAAAGCGCTGTAGTATAGGTATGTAAGGATGTAGGTGAAAAAACTTTAGAAAAAAGATAGGAAAAAGGCTTGTAGAAGTAAAAAAGGGTTGTATATTTGCACCCGCAAAACGGCTAAAGGAAACGA
>CANDNT010000007.1 GCA_947387485.1 Aquimarina rhabdastrellae | reverse complement strand
AATCAACAACAAATAGATAGTTTAAGGAAGAAATATGGAGAATATCTGTATTTCAACTTATCCATGTCAAGAGGTAACCAGGAGTTATTGACAGGAATGGCAGGAAACAGGCAGCAATTTGGGTCAATGGTAAATCAACTAGCTTTTGGAATGGAAGAAAAAGTACATATGTACACCTTTCATAAAGATACCATAGCCATGGCAGATTATATTTATCCTAGGATGTATGGAATGAGTGGAGCAACTACGATGTTATTGGTATATCCTCGAGAGGAAAAAATAGAAGAAGATACCTATATCAATCTCACCATAGAAGATTTAGGATTGTATACGGGAGAGGTGAAATTTAAAATACCAATTAAGGTAATAACAAACGAACCACAATTACAATTTTAGAATGACTGTGACAATCTAGTACAAAGTATAAACAATCAAAAGACGAATAATCCTTTATAAGCCAAAATTATGAAGACCAAGACAAAATTTTCGCACCGAGTAATAGCGGTGTTTTTTACACTTAATTTTCTCCAGACCTTGATTCCGTATAATCAATTATGGGCAAATAATAATGGACCAACAGCACCAGAAGCAACAAGTTTTGAGCCAGTAGATGCTACAGATATGGTGAATCTTAACACAGGAGCATTTACATATGTATTACCAATGTTAAATGTACCATCTCCAGAAGGAGGATATCCAGTTGCGTTATCATATCATGGAGGAATAGGGATGGAACAACAAGCTTCTTGGGTTGGTTTAGGATGGACATTAAATCCAGGAGCTATTAATAGAACTGTGAATGGATATCCAGACGATTATAAGTCAGCAAAGATTACAGAGTATTTTTATGATGAAGGAGGATTAATTACATCTCATCATGCTTCTTTAGGATATTCGGCGGGTGCTTTTTCAGTTTCGACAGGGGTTACTTGGGGAAGTCATCAAAGTGTTGGAGGATATGTTAGTGCAGGTGTTGGTTTGCAGGTAGGTACGGTTAATGTAGGCGCTAATGCAACAATAGGAACAGAGAGATCAAGTGTAGGAGTATCAGCAACTTTTGCTTCAGGATTATCTTTAGGAGCAAGTATTGATTCTACAGGAGAAGTAGGAGGAAATTTAGGATTTTCAAGTAATAGCGGAGGTTTTTCGATAGGAGCTACGAGTGCGGGAACATATTCAGTTGGTTTTAATAGTAAAGGACAAGGTTCTCTAGGAGTTAGTTTTTCTTCATCAGGAATTAGTGCTAATGTAAGTTTTAATCGTTCTTCAAAAGGAGGAGGAGCATCTAGATCTTTTAATGCGGTAAGTGGAGTAGGAATTGGATTGAGAGTCGCTTTTTCAAATTCAGTAAGTATGGGGGACTATACAACTTCACAAAGTGGTTTTTTACTACCAATTACAGTTCCAACTCCTGTTGGGATATTTAGTTTTACGTATGGAAATCAGAGGCTTAGATATTATATAAGTAGGAAGAAGACAAATTATATAAACGCTCCGATGTATTTCAAAGACGGTACTTTTAATGAAACGAGATGGAAGATTATATGTCATAGAGCATATCCAGATGAGCATATTATGTGTCATCAAGAGTATTTTGATTCGTATGAAGAATTAGAAGAAGAACTAGAGTATCTAGATGGGCAAGATTGTTTATGTGATATAGAAGTTGAGTATGAAAATACTGCTTTTATGGATACATATGAAGTTCCGTTATATGATAATAAATTTGCAGAAGAAAATAGAGTAGAGCATAATAACATATCTTTTCCAGCATATGATAGTTATATGGTACAAGCTCAAGGATTATCAGGAACTATGAGTTCTAGAGTATATGATAATGGCGCTCTTTTTGGTTTTGAGAATAATTTAGAGAATGCAGAAGGGTATAAAATTAAATATAGGCCTAACGGTCGAACTTTGGCAAGGGATATAGAAGAACATCTTAAATTTAATAAAAGACCGAGTTTTCATTTTGATAATGAATTAACAACATATTTGGGAATTAATACAGCAGAGTTTTATACCTTAAATGAATTAACACAACGCTCGCAACATATTCTATCATATTATAAAGGAGGGGTACCAGCTAATGATGCTTTACCAGATAGAATAACATCTAATCATGTAACTTTTTTTACAAATAAAGAAATTAAAGAGAATGCTACAGATGTATATAGAAAAGGATTCTTGAAGCCTAGATTAAGAGCAGAGTCATTTAATAGAGCATCTACTCCAGATGATGGAATCGGAGCGTTTAAAATTACAGCACCTGACGGGAAAACGTATCACTACTCACTCCCAGTATATAATCATGAAATGGTTTCTAGGACAATAGGAGAGGTAAAAAAAGAGAATAGTAGTACACCTAAGCCAGAAAATGAATCTTATTTTGAAAAAAGACAACTAGAACCGTATGCGACACACTGGTTATTAACAGCTGTAACAGGTCCTGATTTTATAGATAATGGAGATGGTATAGCAGGAGAAGGAGATTTAGGATATTGGGTTGATTTAAGTTATGGTAAATGGTCAGACTCGTATATATGGAGAAATCCAAGTAATAAAGATTTTATAGAAAGTAAAAAGCGAGTAGGAGTAAAAACAGTAACTCATGGTAGAAAAGATGTATTTTATTTAAATGAAATAAAAACAAGAACCCACACCGGAATTTTTGTAAAAGAAGAAAGTCCTTATGAGACTTCAAAAACATGGAGCTATAAGGGAGTTGACCATGTAGGAGGACAAAATGGAGGTAATTATCACCAGCGTTTTTTTGTTTTTAAACAACATCAATTAAGATTAGATAAAGTGATTTTACTTAAAAATGAGGATATAGTTAATTTAACTACGGATTCTCCTGATGATACACCATCGGTAAGAGAATCGATAAAATATAATGATTCAGAGAAGGAAAATGTGATAGCACATCGACGAATGTTTAAGAATGTTTATACAAAAACTGATATTCCATCAAGCTTATATGATAAATCGATAAAAGTAATTGATCTTCAATATGGTACTTTGGTAAGAGGGAATGAGAGATCTTCTTTAGCATCTGTAGGGTTTAGAGGTAAAGGAAATAAAAGTGTCATTCCTAGATATCAATTCAAATATATAGAACCTAACTATACCTATAATGTGGAAGATGTAGATGAGTGGGGATATAATAAAATAGATCCATCATATTGGTCTTTGAATGAAATTATAACACCACAGGGAGGAAGTATTAAAGTTGATTATGAAGAGCATAGAAGTAAAAGTATAATAACTCATGCAATCAAGTTTAGAGAAGGGCGACAATACGATTTTAGAATTATGAGTACTACATCAGGAGGTACAGAATATGATTTTATAATACAATCTCCAGAGGTTATAGAATTTAATATAGGTGATAAACTGGATATAGATTATCACCAAAAATATTGTGATGAAGGATATACATCAGATGAAGATATTTTAGTAGAAAAGAGTTATAAAGGAAAAGGTACTATAACAAGAAGGCTAGATGGTTTTAGATACGGTGTTAAATATGATGGAAATGTAATAACTGAAGAACAGAGGAGGTGTTATGGAGATAAAAAAGAGTATGTTAACGAATTTACAGCAGAATATCCAAATCCAGATCAGGTAACAATAGGAGCTGGTATAAGAGTTAAAAATGTAGAATTAAAAACAGATACAGAATCATACAAAACGATTTATACCTATGGTGAAAATGGTAGTGGAATAGGAACAGTAAGTTACTATCCATTTGCAGATGAGTTAGAAGAAGAATTACCATATAGTGCAGAATTACCGTTCCCTAGAGTAATGTATGAGTATGTTGCTGTGCAAAATGGAGCCTCAGAAGCAGAAAAAATGCCTAAAAACATTTACAAGTTTGAAATATTAAAAAATAAAGATGAGAATAGGATAAAGTATGATGATTTGTATGAAATAAAAATTAATCAAATAGATAGTTTCGTACAAAACCCTACATATGCTAATAATACAGATGTAATTATTAAAGAAGGTGTTGTAGAAGATAATTTAGCATCAATAGGACGATTACTTGAAGTAGAAACATTCAATGGAGAAAATCAATTGATGAGTAAAACCATTAATGATTACTATTCAAAAGACGAAATCCCTAATAAACTGGGGATAAAAGAAGAAGCTTTTCAAACATATAAAGAAGTATCAAGTAATGATACTAGTAAGAGACATAAAAAAATGATTGCTTCTTCAAAAAGAATTAAATACCCAAGTATATTAAAGCAGACTACAGAAATAAAAGGAGGAAATACTTATACAACAAGATTTGAGGATAGAAATCCTATTTCTGGACAAGCTAGAAAAGTAATAACAGAAAATTCATTTGGTGAGAGTATAGTTGTAGAATCTATGCCTGCTTTTGAAAGATATGCAAAAATGTCTAGTAAGGTGATAGATGATAATAACAAAAATATGTTAACACAAGTTACAGCTTCTCAGACCTATTTAATAGATGCAGATCAGAATATCGAAGTATTAGATGCATCAGTAGATACATGGAGAGATTGGGGATATAATGTATGGCGTAAAAAAGCAATGTATAGATGGAATGGAGCGTTGACGACTAACGGAGGTTTTGAAAATTATGATGTAAACTCCTTTGGTAATTTTAATTGGAATTTAGATATCCAAACAAATAGTAATTGGGAGAAAATTTCGGAAACTTTGCAATATAACCATTTCTCCAAGCCATTAGAAACTGTTGATATCAATGGTAATAAGGCAGCTGTAAAATATGATATAGATCAAACAAAAGTTTTTGCAGTAGCGAATGCAGCATATAGTGCTATGTTTTATAGCGGTGCAGAAGATATTAAATTAATAGGATCACATAATCTAGGAGGTGGTGTATATAAAGATGCAAGTACCGTAATATCTTCAGAAAAAGTACATACAGGAAAATATAGTATTAAGGCAAATACATCTCAAAAACCATTTTATGTAACTGTAGGAGAAACGAATAAATATAGGGTTTCTGTTTGGGTGGATAAAGCTAATTATACAGGAACTCGATTAAAGGTAGGAAACGCAGCAATAATATATGAAGAAAACGAAAAAGTTTTTGCAGGAAACTGGGTGCAATTAAATTTCTATACAGATACTATTGTTGCCAATGAAGAAATAGCTTTAATAAACGGAACAGGGATATCTTATTTTGATGATTTTAGAGTATATCCGATAACATCAACAATGACCAGTTATGTCTATAATGAATGGGAAGAATTAACACATATTTTAGGAAGTAATAACCTAGCAACAAGATATGAATATGATGATGCAGGAAGATTGAAACGAGTATATGAAGAAGTGGTTGACCAACCAGGACTTACAGGAGGTTTTAAATTGAGTACAGAGCATAATTATCATTACGCTAATTATGTAGAAGATCCATATCTCCTATACCCTTTAGAAGCAAATTTTGGATATCAAGCAGGACCAAATCCACGTGTAGAATATGTTGTAGCAGAAGCTTCTGAAGGTAGTGGAGAGTATCAATATCGATGGGGTGTAGAGTATGGAAGACCACCTACTAACTTTAGCTCATGGGGTAATAATGATAGAGTCGATATACCTACTTGTGAAAGAGAAGAGATTTTTGTGAGATGTGAAGTAAGAGATGTACAAACTCAAGAAGTAATAAGCTTATCTAGAAGTATTATAACGGATTGTTATGAACAGAATTAACAAAAATAATGCGAATCTAGAAGATCAATCAATAAACAATTTTATAAATATGGAAAAGCAATTTTTTTATAAGAGAATTGTTCTCGTTATAATGATTACGTTAATAGGGCAAATGGCTATGTCTCAAATTAATGTATCAACCACAGATAAAAATTGGATATCGGTAAATAGTTATGATGCAGAAGGGAATTTAGTAGGAGCCAATGTTTCCTTTTCTAATGGATTAGGTAAAACTATTCAAACAATATCATACGATAAAAAATTAGACGAGATGTGGGCGTCAGAGGTTTTTTATGATAATCAAGGGCGACCAGCATTACAAACCTTAAGTTCACCAATAGGAAGACAGTCTAGTTTTAGTTATATGCAAAACTTTACAAGAAAGCCTAATGGATTACAGTTAACAGTCAATGATTATGATTCTGGAGATATAGAGACTCCTCCGCTTATAGGAAATCAAGCTAATTCATTAGGATGGTATTATAGCGAATCAAATACAAGAGAACCATATCAAGACGTTACAGATCGACCATATAGTAGATCAATTTATAGTGTATTGAATCCAGGAACAACTTTAAAAACTATAGGAGGGAATAAACAAAACGGTGAATGGAGACACTCATATAGTTTTACAATGCCTGTAGGACAAGAACTATCAAATATATTTGCCTTTGAGGAATCTAAATATGCAAATATTAAGGCTTATAAAACTGTAGTTAGGGATGTACATGGAGTAGAGAATGTGGTTTTTACAGATACAGATGGAAATACATTAGCAACAGCTCGAAGTGGTGATGAAGATAGAATAACTTCAGAATATGAGATTTTCACTTCTACGATTAGAATTAATGAACAAGGATATATAGACATTCACATCCCTGTAGGGATTACAGGAATAGAAATTACAAATCCTTTTCAGGTAGGAATAAAAATTTATGATCTAATTACAGAACAATTAGTTACAACCTCACATACAGCATTAACAAATGGTTTTTACAGAGTAGCATTAAGTGATTATACAGGAAGGACTAGTGGTATACAAATAACCTATCGTACCAATTATTATGATTATAATCTTAACAAATATGATAAGTCAGGTAGGTTGATAAGCAATGCACAGCCTGTAGATCATGTTTTTAATCCAAGCACTATATATGAATACAATTCATTAAATCAGTTGGTTAAAACTCAAAATCGAGATGAGGGAACATCTCGATTTAAATACCGAAAAGATGGGCAAATTCGTTTTTCGCAAAATCATTTACAGCGAGATATTTTTGAAACAGGAATTAGAGATGGTGACGATCCAGGAAATGGTGGAGGAGGAGGAATTCTTATAGAAGAGTTTTCATATACCAATTATGATACTTATGGAAGGCCTGTAGAAAGTGGTTTATCTACAAATAATACCCCATCAGAGGTTATTATTTTTGACGATTTAGATCCAGATGAAGAAGAATTTCCAGGGTTTAAAAAAGAGCAAGTATTTACGGTTTATGATATTGCAGACCAGAATGGTTTACAAGCAGCTTTTACGAGAGATAGTAGGTATATCAATTATGGAAAACAAAGTTTTGTGTCAGGTAATGTATCAAAAACCTACACCGCCAATCCAGAAACTACAACAACTTGGTATAGCTATGATATCTATGGGAGAGTAAAATGGATTGTACAAAAAATAAATGGATTGAATGGAGTAAAAACAATTGATTATGAATATGATCCAATCACAAGTCAAGTAACTAAAGTATATTTTCAAAAAGGAGTACAAAACGAACAATTTATACATCGTTATACATATGATCCAGCAGACTATAGTTTAATCAAAGTAGAGACATCTCTAGATAATATCAATTTTCAAGAAGATGGGCAGTATGAATATTATGAAACAGGAAGTCTAAAAAGAACAATAATAGGTAATGGATTACAAGGAATCGATTATGTGTACAACCTTAACGGAGCATTAAAGAGTGTAAATGACCCAAGATTAAATAGCTCTACCGATCCAGGAAGAGATGTACGCGATCTGTTTGGGATGAATTTACATTACTACCAGAATGATTATCGAAGAACTAATACACCAACGTCTATACCAAGTATGGCAGGAGGAGCAGATCAATACAATGGTAATATCAAAGCATGGAGTTGGAATACTAAGGATGAAAATAATGGAGTTAGTGATACCTATTATTACAGCTATAATAAAAATAATTGGTTAACAGGAGCTAGTTTTAATAATGCACTTGTGGGTAATAATGGAATTGAAGTAGATAAGATATTATCAACTCCTATAGTGTCTAGTCAAAATGCAAGAGCTTCAAGATCGATTAGCCTAAAACCAGGATTCCATGTAGAAGCAAGCAGTTCTTTGATATTTACAGCTAAAATAGTAGAAGAGCAAGAAGTAGATAGTACAGGAGATTATAATGTATATGGGGTTACTTATGATGCTAATGGTAATATACAAAGTCTGAATCGTAATAAGCATACAGAAGATGGGGCTAATACTATGGATCAACTATCATATGTATACAAAAATGATAAAAAGAATCAGCTATTGCGCGTAGATGATGCCGTGACTAGAGATACGAATGCAGCAGATATCAAGGATCAAGACGGGGATAATTATATATACAATAGTATAGGGCAATTAGTTCGTAATAACGAAGAAGGGATAGACTATTTTTATAACACAAGTGGATTAGTTTCTGAGATCAAAAGAAATAATGTATCTTTAGTCAAGTTCTTTTACAATGATAAAGGACATCGAGTTCGTAAAGAAGCATACAGTACAGAGGGAAATCTTAACTATACAGAACACTATGTACGAGATGCAGCAGGAACGGCGATGGCCATTTATAGAGATGGACAAGCTATAGAGCATACAATTTATGGTAGTGGACGATTAGGAGTATATAAAAGAGTAACAGGCAATAGCTTATACCAGTTAACAGATCATTTAGGAAATGTAAGAGTAGTAGTAGGTAGAACAAGTACTGGGCAACCGATAGCAATAACAACTACAGATTATTATCCATTTGGGATGGCAATGCCTGGGCGTACCCTGAGCGGGGCCGAAGGGTACAGATATGCATATCAAGGCCAAGAAAAAGATCCTGAAACAGGTAAAGAAGCATTTGAACTTAGATTATGGGATAGTAGAATAGGGCGATGGTTGACTACGGATCCAGCAGGGCAGTATGACTCTCCTTATATGGCAATGGGAAATAATCCTATTATTAGAATAGATCCTGATGGAGGTTTTGATTGGGTTTATAATAAAGAAACCGATAGATATATTTGGGATGAAAACGTGACTTCTGCTTCAGATAGTGATTTAAATACTGATTTGTATGAATATGTTGGGACGAGTTTTAATTCTGTATCAGAACATTTTGAAAAAAATGCAAGCTTTTTAGATAAATTTAAATCTTTTGTTGGATCAGGAGGTGTTAGTACAAAAATTGATTTTTCAAGTTATGTTTCAGCTATGATTCGACCAAAAATAGAAAATGCTATTTTAAGTCAAAAAGATGGTTACGCACAATTTTTAGATGGAAAAAGATCTACTGTTGGATTTTATCCAAAAGATTTTAGTATACCGGGGCTTGAAAGAAATAATGGAACTTTTTTAACATATGATACAGGTTTAGGATCAAATGAATATCATTTTAGTACGACATTAAATATAGATGGTAGTTCAATTCCTATAACGGGCACGTACTTAGTAAGAAATAAGGGCGTAAATATAGTTAGTTCAATTAATGATTTAGGAAAATATGCAACTTCTCATGGTGAGTATTATGAAAATGCATTAAGTTTTGATGGCAAAGCAAAAGGAGTTGTGATTTTGAATGTTGATAATAGACAATTATATGATCAACTATTGCTTTTTATGTTTGGAACACACAAATAATATTATGTATGAAGTTTTTATTTAATCTTTTATTGGTGTTTATGATTATTAGTTGTTCTAGAATAGATAAAAGAAACAATCTAAAAACAGATTATCTAAGATTTATTCAAGAATATAATAATTTTTATAATATTCCATTAACAAAAGATGTTGATATTAGTTCTTTCAAAAACTATCTTAATGAAAATTATAATTATATAGATTATATTAAAAATAATTATCACAATCTAAATATTAAGGGGAATTTATTAATTATCGAAGATCAGCAGTTTTCTTTTTTTAAAAAAGAATATAAAATAGACTTAGATAATGACATTCCTAAAAATAATAAATGCAACTTAGAAAGTTTTGTTCGTTTGATTCATATTTATAAAGATTATAAGAAAATTGAAAACAATTATTTAAGAGAAGAGTTGCAAGATTTTCTTATTACAGAATTTGATTCACTAGTAACATTACCTTTTTATTCTGAAAGAAGATCACTTGTTAAAAAAAGAAAAATAGTAACTTTTAAATATAAAAATAAAGAATTAGCTATCTTTTGTTTGAATAATAATTTTAGTGATTATGAGAATAGATTTTTAGTTGATTCTATAAAAAAGAAACTGAAGACTCATTTAAATTTCTTGAAACTAAAATATGATTATTTATTGATTTCTGTAGAGGTGAACTAAATTATACTTACCAGTTATGCTAAGTTTAAATTGCTAGCATTCGACTCTTTTCGAGTGTCGTTGAAGCTTGGCAAACAACAATAAATAAAAATAATCAGTAGCCACAATCTATTTTGATATAGGTTGTGGTTTTGATTTTTATGCAGAGTATGCTTTTAGGGTTTTTGTATCACGTATAAAAGTATCAATGACGATTTTCTCGAAGAGTGATTAAAAAAAAGTTAGACAGCTTTGCGATAGTCTGTGACTTCGTACAATTACAAGTAGAAGAACAAAAAATGTATTAATAAATAAGGAAAAGCATTTTTTCTCAAGAAACCGTATCTTTGTATATTAATATTAAAACATTCATCAAAGAAATATGCATTTAATAAAAAACCAATGGTATATAAGTATAATTATTGTATTTATAACCATTACAAACCTACAGGCACAGTCCAATACTAGCTTAGGAACTATAGGTATTGTTAATAAATCTTATAATACTACTGCGATTCCGCAATATCAAAACCCTATCAAGCTTGAGTATCATGTCAAGGATTTTGACTCAAAAACATATCAAGAATACAGAAATCAATTTTCAGAGATAAAAAAAGCATTACCTTTAAAAGATACGATACAAAAGAAAAAACTACAATATATAACGCTTTATATAGCAGATCAAGTGGGGATACTAGAAGCATTAGAACAAGAAGTTAATCAAAGAGTAAGTACCTATGTGATAGAACAACCTAATGCGGTTATTGTAGATGCTGTTAAATGGGTGATTCCGCTTACTGATCAAAAACAGTTAGCACAAGCAGAAGCATTATTTTTACAAAATAAATACCCAAAGCAATACGAGATTTCTTTGGTTAAAGAAGGTAAAGAGTTTTATACAATCCCATTATCAAAAGGAACTGTATTTGATGTAGAAACCTCAGGTTTTTGTTGGAAAAAAGATAAAAGAGGGAAACCAAAGTTATCAGCCTTATTACAACAAGGAGCAAAATGTGCAAAAGGACAAGAACAAAATGCTTTACAAGTAATAGAAGAGCAAAAAAATAAATTTTAAAATACAAAATCAAAAAACGAAAAATGAAAAAGACCATGTTATACCTAGTGATATTAGGTTGTTTTTGGAGTTGTGAAGAAATCCTATTCGAAGAAGATATAACAGAAGAAGTAGTGACCATAGTAGCACCATTAGATAATAGTACTGTAAACAATACAGTAGTAGATTTTAGATGGGAAGAAGTTACTGGAGCGACAAAATATAAAGTACAAATAGCAAGACCTAATTTTGAAACAGCAAATCAAATAGTCAAAGATACAATACTTACTACAGCACGTTATACAACAACGCTGCCAGCAAATAGATATGAATGGAGAGTACGAGCAGAAAATGAAAACTCAGTAACTATATATACCGCTGCCGATTTTGAAGTAAGAGAAAGTGAGGATTTTTCATCAAGAATAGTGAGCTTATTAAGCCCTGTAGATAACCAAATCCTGAATAATAGATTGGTGAATCTGCAATGGAATGCGGTTACAGATGCTGTACTATATAGAATACAAATTTTGGATAGTAATGATGTCGTATTACAAGAAGAGACAGTAACAACGACAAATATTCAGTTGACCTTACCCGAAGGAGAAGTAAAATGGCAAGTAAGAGCCGAGAATCAAACACAAAATACATTATATACAGACCATACGGTAATTATTGATAGTAATAACCCAAGAAAACCACAATTAACGGCGCCAGTCAATAATGCGATGTTAACTACAAATACGATACGTTTTGAATGGACCAGAGAAGCCGTAGAAGGAACTACAGAGTTTGATAGTCTTTATGTGTATAGAAATCAGATGTTAACAGATTTAGTGACCAAAGCAGGAGCAACCTCTCCTCATGAAATAGAGATCGCTGATACGGCAACCTATTATTGGGTAGTTCGAGCGTTTGACGAAGCTGGAAATCAAAGTGAAACAAGTGATGTATTTAGTTTTGAAATAAATTAAAGAGCATGCTTAAAGGAAAAAAAGGAATATATATATTACTACCTGTAGTTGTTTTTGTTTGGGGGGCTATTATCTACCAAGTTGTAGATGCTTTTTCTGAAGAAGAACCTGTTTATTTTTCTGAAGTCAAAGTAAATACCAAAGAAATAAAAACAGTAGAAAGAGAGAAGTTTGAGTTAGCAGAAATTACTCGAGATCCATTCTTAGGAAAAACATATGTAAAAAAGAAAATAGCACAAACTGCACCTAAGGCAAACAAAAAGCGAGAAGAAATACAATGGCCTCAAATCCAATATAAAGGAAAAATAACAGGTAGTGGTACACAAACAGCAGTATTTTTAATAAACATTGCAGGACAGGAACATGTGGTTTCAAAAAGAGAAACGGTTAATGAAATAACTGTTCTTAGAGGGAATGATACTACAATTACATTACGATATAAAGGAAAACAAAAACAATTTTCAATCCTAAATTGAGGAAGATATTAGGCATAAAACTTAAAGCACAAGCACTACATTTTGCACTGATGGTAGCAGTTATCGTGGCGTTACTTTTAGGAAGTTTTTTGATGTTGACTCACACACATTCTTTTTTTAAGGTACAATCAAATGAGTTGATACATACTTCTACAGAGAATAATAGAACAATTCTTGAGGAAGTAGCAATAAGTAATGATACTTTAAAAATAGAAGATAACGTTAAGGTTATAAAAAAGAAGGCAACATATCATGGTGCTTGGGAAAAGGTAGCGGTGAAAACAGCATTACGTAAGTTTAATTTTGTTAATGTAGCGTTTAAAGGAAGTTTATTAAAAGATGATAGCCCTAATTTATATGTAGTAGACCAATGGTCTCCAGTAGTAGTAGCAGGAAATACAAGAGTAGAAGGGAATAGTTATGTTTCTAAAGCGGGTTTTAGAGCAGGAAATATAGGCGGAGAATACTATCAAGGAAGTCAACTTTTTTATGGAAGAACATATGAAAGTAAAGAGACATTGCCTCAATTAGAACAAGATTGGAAAATATATCTGGATAGACTTTTATCTACAGAACTTAATAATACAGAAGAGGTAGACTTAGAAAAAGAAGTTAAGAATACGTTCTTAAATACTACCAAACTTATACGAAGTATTCAGACGATATCTATAACACATCAAAAATTAATAGGGAATATCATAATTAAGTCAAATAAAGAGATTATCATATACCCTAATGCAGTATTGCAAGACGTGATATGTATTGCACCCAAAATAACAGTTAAAAGCGGATTTAAAGGAACAGCACAATTAATAGCTTCAAAAAAGATAAAAATAGAAGCTAATGTCGCATTACAGTATCCCTCTGCTGTTTTAATGAGTTCAAAAGAGACAGAAGAAATCACAAATACTAATTTGCAAGCTAAAAAAGATAAGAATATAGAGATAGGCAAAGGAACATCTATTGATGGTAGTGTGGTTTTTTTGACTAAAAATCAAAAGGCAGAAGAACGCACCAAAACGCATATATTTATAGATAAAGAAGTGGATATTAGAGGCGAAATTTATTGCGAAGGAAATATTGACTTTAGAGGAAAAATCCAAGGCGGATTATATGCAAATCAGTTTATAGCTAAACAAAAAGGAAGCATTTATATGAATCATATCATTGATGCTCAAATATTACCGTATCATGTTGAGGATTATGCAGGATTGCCCTTTAAAAATACTCAGAAATCACTAGCAAGATGGTTATACTGAAAAAAATACGCAGTGCTACGCTAGTAGAAACATTAACAGCATCAGTGTTGGTCGTCATTGTGTTTATAATGGCTAGTATCATATTGAATAACACATTTGCAAATACGATACGAAAAGAAAATAGTGCAATACAAAATAAGATTCATGAATTACAGTATTTATATCAACACAAAAAGATTAAAATACCGTATGTAGAAACTTATGGAGGTTGGGAATTAGAAATAATAAAAGAACAAAATGATGTGATTTTATTATATACAAAAGAAAATAGTATACAAGAACTAATCTTAGAAAGAGAGGTGACTGATGAATAAAGCTAAAGTCAACGCCTTTACTTTAACCGAAATTATGGTTGTGTTAGTGATTACTGCTATTGTTGTGGGGTTAGCCTTTTCTGTCATTAATATGGTGCAAAATAATATACAATTAATAGCATCAAACTATAAACATAAATCCGAAATTCAGCAACTACATCAAAGTTTACAAATAGATTTTAATCGATTTAGAGAAAGTTATTGGGATAATGAAACAGAGACTATCATTTTAAAAAATCCTATACGTGAAGAAAGATATCAAATAAAAGAAGATAGTATTTATACTTCAATAAAAGCGTATCCACTTAAAGTTAGAAAAAAGGTATTATACTTTAAAGGAGAAGAAGTTACCAAGGGAAGAATAGATGCGATTAAAATATATTTTGAAGAGAGTTTAGATATACAATTTGTTTTTATCTCAAAGCATAATGATTTGAGTATATATTTTGAAGAATGGGAATAAAAATTCAAAAACATAAAGAAGAAAAAAAAGCAAAAGATAAAAATTGGGATATCTCAGAGATATTAACAAAAGAGATTACGCTTTTTGGCAAAAACTTTAATAATAAGAAAAAAGAACAATGGTATAATGAATTAAACGTCTTATTAAGATCAGGTATAGACTTAAAAAGCGGACTCGAGTTATTAGCAGAAACACAAAAAAAAGAACAGGATGCTAAAATGATTTCAGAAATGCTAGAAGAACTTGTTAACGGGAAGCCATTTTCAGAAATTATTAGAGTACATAAAGCTTTTTCAGACTATGAATATCATGCTATTAGAATAGGAGAGCAAACAGGTAAACTGGCAGAGATAACCTTAGAACTTAGTTTGTTTTATAAACGAAAGAACGACTTAAAAAGAGAAGTTATTTCGGCAATGACATATCCAGTAATTGTATTGATTACAGCAGTCTTGGTAATTATTTTTATGTTAAAATATGTCGTACCGATGTTTGTGGATATTTTTAAACAAAATAGAGTAGAATTACCAGGGATAACCAAGATAGTGATTCAGTTCTCTTCGTTAATTCAAGAACAGGGAATCTGGATACTATTATTAAGTATTGTATTGGGGTATACAATCAAATATGTATTCAAAAATAAGAAGGTTAAAGGCGTTTGGGGGCAAATACAATTAAAACTACCTATCATAGGAGAATATGTACGAAAAATTTATATGGCTCAGTTTACACAAGCTATAGCTTTGTTAACATCCGCAAAAGTACCTTTGGTAGAAAGTATAGATTTAGTTAGTAATATGATTTCTTTTTATCCATTACAAGAAGGATTAAAAAATGCAAACATTAAAGTAGTAGAAGGAGGTAAGTTAAGCTCAGCCTTTGCAAAACATAAAATATTTGACAAAAAGATGGTAGCAATGCTTAGAGTTGCAGAAGAAACCAATCAAACAGAATATATTTTTGAGCGATTAAACGAGCAATATAATGAGCAAGTAAAGTATCAATCTCAGGTGATTTCTAATGTTTTAAATCCTATTCTCACAATTCTGGTGGGAGTATTAGTAGGTGTAATCCTAGTAGCAATGTATTTACCTATGTTTAAGTTAAGTAGTGTAATAGGATAAAAATTATAGAGTAATGGTTAATATATAAAATAGAAAAACCTCGATGAAAATCGAGGTTTTAATTTTGCTGGTGGTGCCTCCAGGAATCGAACCAGGGACACAAGGATTTTCAGTCCTTTGCTCTACCAACTGAGCTAAGGCACCAGTCGCTATTGCTTTATTGCGGATGCAAATATAATAGCCTTTTTGGATTATACAAAATATATGAAGTAAAAATGTAACGAATTGATGAAAGAAAAATATAGAGAATTGCTATTGTGTTGTAAATTAATTAGGTAGTCTATTAAGGAATAGATTTGAATCAAAAGTTGAAGGCGAAATATATTTATGAATAAAGAATATCCAAATCTTAGATAGTTTTAAAAATACAGCTATATTTATTATATAGTTTATGTTAGAGAATCCTTTTAAGTTTTAGACTCAACCTAACTTAGTTCTCGTAGCTAATCACTCTTCGCTTATAAAAAAACACAACAATTGTTCTTGACTCCAACTTTAGTCAAATAATGAAAATAGAAGATATAAAAAAAACCTCGATGAAAATCGAGGTTTTAATTTTGCTGGTGGTGCCTCCAGGAATCGAACCAGGGACACAAGGATTTTCAGTCCTTTGCTCTACCAACTGAGCTAAGGCACCAGTCGCTATTGCTTTATTGCGGGTGCAAATATAATACGCTTTTTGGATTGTACAAAATATTTTTTGAGAAAATTCATTTTGTATCTTTGAAATCATAAATAAAAAAGATGAATCTAATTGTAGATGTAGGGAATACAGCCGTAAAAATAGGAGTGTTTTTAGCTAATGAATTGATAGAGAAAAGAGTCTGTGTTTTAGAGCAATTTTGTTTAGAAATTGAAAAAATAGATTTGCAGTATTTTCAAATAAAGAAAGCTATAATATCTTCGGTTGCAGATCTAAAATCCAAAGAATTGTCTATGCTTAAAGAAAAATGGGATGTTTTAGAGTTGAATGCAAAGACTTTAATGCCTTTTAAAAACTTATATAAAACACCAGAAACACTTGGAGTAGATAGACTAGCTGTAATCGCTGCAGCAGTAGAAAAATACCCTTCAAAGAATGTATTGATTGTTGATGCAGGAACGTGTATAACATACGAGTTTAAAAATCAAAATGAAGAATATCTAGGAGGAGCGATTGCACCAGGAATACAAATGCGATATAATGGATTACACAAGTTTACGGCAAAATTACCGTTATTAACAAGAGAAAATTCCCACGATATGATAGGAACAACGACAGAAGAGGCCATTCATTCGGGAATAATTAACGGAGTTTTGCATGAAATAGATGGTGTAATTTCATATTATTGCAACACTTATAGTGATTTAACAGTTATTTTAACCGGTGGGGATGCACATTTTTTGTCTAAAAGATTAAAAAATAGCATCTTTGCAGCCCCTGATTTTTTATTAGAGGGGCTTAATCACATTTTAGCTTTTAATAATAATAAATGATAAGAAAGATTTTAATAGTATTATTAGTTGTAGTAGCTAGTAATGCTTACGCTCAAGAAGGAACTTCATCACCATATTCGTTTTATGGAATAGGGATTCAAAAGTTCAAAGGAACAGCAGAAAATAGAGCTATGGGGGGATTGAGTGTATATGGAGATAGTATACATCTTAATTTACAAAATCCAGCAGCATATGGAGGACTTAAATTGACTACATACGCTTTAGGTGCTACATATAATACAGTTACAATAAAGAGTGATACACAAAAAGAAAGTACAGATAATGCTACAATAGATTATTTATCTATAGGAATTCCTGCCGGTAAGTTTGGATTTGGATTTGGATTAGTACCTTTTTCTACAGTAGGATATGAATTAATAGCAGAAGCAGATACACAAAGTTCAAGATTCACGGGATCTGGAGGAGTGAATAAAGTATATTTTTCTGCTGGATATGAAGTTATAAAAGGATTAAAACTAGGATTAGAAGCTAATTATAACTTTGGTAATATCGAAAATAAAATAGTGTTAGAACAAGACGATGTACAATATGCTACTAGAGAGGTTAATAAATCTAGTGTTTCTGGATTTTCATACTCTTTTGGAGCAATGTATACAAGAAGTTTGAATGAAAAACTAACATTAAACGTTTCGGCAACAATAGATCCAACATCAAGGTTGAACTTAGATAATTCAAGAGAGTTATCTACTGTGATTGTTAATGGAAATGGACAAGAAAGTGTAGTCGAAAATCAAACTATTACAGTTCCGGAAGGAAAGGTGGACTTGGCTACAGGATATTCTTTTGGAGCTGGTATAGGACAACCAAAAAAGTGGTTTGTAGGAGCAGAATACGCACAGACTGCAGCTACAGATTTTCAAAATAGAACATTTTCTACAAATAATGTAGTGTATGATAACGCTACTAGAATGAGTTTAGGAGGATTTTATATTCCAAAATATAATTCCTTAACTAGTTATTTTAAAAGAGTGGTTTACAGAGCAGGAGCTCGTTACGAAGAAACAGGATTAACTATAGATGGAGAGGGAATAAACGAGTTTGGCATATCTTTTGGAGTAGGATTGCCAATAGGAACTTTATTTTCCAATGCGAATATAGGATTTGAATACGGACAACGTGGAACTGTAAATGCAGGATTGGTAAAAGAAGATTTCTTTAATATTTCAATAGGTTTATCGTTAAATGATAAATGGTTTAGAAAATTAAAATATAATTAACTACAATTTTATATAGATGAATACTAAAGTTTTACTCGCAATAGCAGGATTAGTTCTGGGAACTTCGACAATGAAGGCTCAGGCTACAGATTGCGCTACATTGGCTTCTATAGCCTATGAGCATGCAAAGGTTAAAAATTATGCGGCAGCAGAAGAGCCGTTAATGAAAGTAAGAAAAGAATGTCCTACATATAGTGTAGCTACATACCAATTTGGAGCTAAATTATTAAAGGCAAAGCTTAAAAAAGCTCCAGCAGGAGAAAAGACAGCAATTGTTAATGATTTGATAGCATTGATGAAAGAAAGAATGCAATATTTCCCTGCAAAAACAAAAGTAGGAGCATTCCATTCTGATATGGGACAATTGATGTACGATAATAAAATGGGTACAAAAGAAGCTCAATATGCAGAGTTTCATAAGGCTTATACAGAAGACAATGCTAACTTTAAAGGAGCTAAAAAAATATATACATATTTCTCTTTACTTGTAGATCTACAAGATGCAGGAAAGAAAGATTTGCAAGAAGTATTTGATTTATATGATGAAGTAATCAATAAAATCGAAAAAGAAGAAAGTGAAAAGGCTAAAGTAATAGCAGAACTTGAAGCAAAGAAAGAATCTGGAGTTGCTTTATCAAGAAAAGAAGCTAGATCGTTAAAGAATGCAGGAATAAACTTAACTGCTTATAGTAAAGTAAAAGCAGGAGTTAACCAAAAACTTGGAGCTAGAGCAGATTGTGATAATTTAATACCATTATATAATGGGCAGTTTGAAGCTAAGAAGTCTGATACAAAATGGTTAAAGAGTGCAGCAGCTAGAATGTCTGGTAAAGAATGTACAGATGATCCATTATTCTTTAAAATGGTAGAAGCTTTACATAAAGCTGAACCATCTGCAAAAACTGCATATTACTTAGGAATATTAGCAGAAAAAGATAAGAAATCTTCTGTAGCATTAAAATATTTTAATCAAGCAGCAGATTTAGAAACTAACGCTAGTGATAAAGCTAAAGTTTACTTTAGAATAGGTGAAAGCTTTAAGAAAAAAGGAAGTTACGGACAAGCAAGAAGCTATTATAGAAAAGCTTTAAAAGAAAAGCCATCTTTAGGAACAGCATATTTAAGAATTGCTAGTATGGTAGCTAGTAGTGCAAATAACTGTGGAGATACTGTATTTAATAAGAGAGCGGTATATTGGCTAGCGGCTAACTATGCAGATAGAGCTGGAAGGTTAGATCCATCATTAAAAACTACGGCTAGAAAAACTGCAGCTAACTATAGAGCGAAAGCTCCATCAAAAACAGATATCTTTAATGAAGCAGCTGCTGGTAAATCAATCAGTATAGGATGTTGGATAGGAGAATCAGTAAAAGTGCCTAATCTATAAGATGCGAAAGAGTAGAACATATATCTTTTTAAACCTTGTCACAGCATTTGCTGTGACATTGTTTTTTTCATGTACAGAAAGTAAACAAGCTAATTTGTCTTATGTTGATTATAGTGAACAACCTATGGCAGAGGGAGAAAATGTTAATCTGAAATACACCGATTCAGGAAAATTAAAAGCCGTATTGACCTCGCAAAAAATGTTGGATTTTACTAACAAAACATACGGATATCATGAATTTCCAGATGGAGTTTTACTTAGAGTTTATGATGAAAAAGGAGGCATAAGTGTAATCAAAGCAGATTATGCAATTTCATATAAGCAATCTGGGTTGGTAGACATGAGAGGGAATGTAGATATTAAAACTGCAGATAGTACACATCTTGAAGCGCAACAATTATACTGGGATCAACGACGTGATTGGGTATTTACCGATTTACCTTATAAATCGAAGTTGAGTAATGGAGCTGTAAATAATGGTGATGGTTTTGATGCTAATCAAGATTTCACTACCTTAAATTCAAGAATTAATGAAGGAATTCAAATTCTTGAAGAATAATTTCATAATTAATAAAAATATAAAACGTTGAAGATTTTTAAGTTTTTTGAATATGCTTATTTAGTAGCAGTTGTATTTTTTCTGTATCAAGCATATGTAGAGTATGGGCAAGAAGGAGGAAAAAGTGTTTTATTTTTGATCTTTGCAGGAGTAGCATTGTTTATGTTTTTCTTTAAAAGGAAATTTAGAAAGAAATTTACTCAAAATCGTAACGAATAATAATGCAGATAGAAATCGTAATTATTATTGTTTCTTTAATATGTTCGGCCTTTTTTTCGGGTATGGAGATAGCATATGTATCTTCTAATAAGATTCATATAGAAATAGAAAAGAAACGAGGCGATTTTTTATCTAGAATACTTAAGCGGTTAACACATAAACCGTCAAAATTCATAGCTGCTATGTTAATAGGTAATAACATAGCACTTGTTATTTATGGATTGTATATGGGGGAGCTATTAATGCAGTATTTAAGCATATGGATTCCGCATATTACAGAAGGATTACAATTATTAATACAAACTGTAATCTCTACTATAGTAATTTTACTTACAGCAGAGTTTTTACCTAAGGTTTTCTTTCAAATTTATGCAAACTCTTTGCTTAAGATATTGGCTATACCAGCATACTTTTTTTATTTTATTTTTTATCCGATCTCTTGGTTTGTAATAGGAATTTCAGATTTTGTATTGAAGTATTTTTTCAAAACCAAAGGAGATAAAGTACAGCTCACATTTTCTAAAACAGAATTAGGGGATTATATAAGTGAACAAATGGAAGCTGTAAAAGAAGATGAAATAGATAGCGAAATACAGATTTTTCAAAATGCATTAGAATTCTCTGATGTAAAATCAAGAGAAGTGATGATTCCTAGAACAGAAATGATTGCTGTAGAAAAATCACAATCTCTTGAAGAAATCAATAAGCTTTTTGTCGAGACAGGATTGTCAAAAATATTAGTTTATAATAGAACTATTGATGATATTATTGGATACGTACATTCTTTTGAGTTGTTTAAAAAACCGAAAACACTAAACTCTATATTGTTATCGGTGATATTTGTTCCAGAAGCAATGCTAGTCAAAGATGTACTTAATATGTTGACCAAAAAAAGAAAAAGTATAGCTATAGTTATCGATGAGTATGGAGGAACTAGCGGTATGATGACTGTAGAAGATATTGTAGAAGAGCTTTTTGGCGAAATTGAAGACGAACACGATTCTATCGACTTACATGAAGAACGAGTATCTGAAAAAGAATATAAATTTTCGGCTAGAGTCGAAGTAGATTATATTAATGAAAACTATAGATTACAACTTCCAGAAAGTGAATACTACGAAACACTTGGAGGAATGATAGTTCATCATACAGAAGAAATCCCAGAAGAAGGAGATCAAATAGAGGTAGGAACATATAAACTTAAAATATTAGAAACCTCAAATACCAAAATCGAATTGGTAACTTTACAAATTGTAGATCAAGAATAATATATACTGGTAATTTTTAAATCAATAAAAATTGCGATATCTTACCATCTAAACCTAACTCAATATAGATGGCTACACTTTCAAAAACTAAGGAAAATAAATTTTTAATACTTTTTGGGCTAATAATGCTAGTAGAGCTTATTTGTGCCAATGTACCAACATTAAAAGCAGCACATTATTTTTCTAAACCAGCTATACTCATTTCGTTACTTGTCTTTTTTAATGCATATAAACAACATTTAGAAAAGGGGACACAATCATTAATGAATATGGCATTGATTTTATCTCTTATAGGAGATATATTATTGTTATTTGAAAAAGAAGGAGAGTTGTTCTTTATAGGAGGATTAGCTTCATTTTTGATCGCCCATATAATGTACGTATTGGTTTTTCTAAAAAAGAAAGGAAATGTAAAAAAGAGTGGCATATTTCTAATAGCAACTCTATTATATGGAGGAGTACTCTTTTATATGATCAAAAATAACCTTAAAGAATTGATGATTCCAGTTTTTTTATACATGATGGTAATATTAACAATGGCCAATACAGCATTTATCAGAAATAAAGGAATATCAAAAAGGAGCTATAATTATGTGTTTTTTGGAGCTTTGTTTTTTATGGTATCAGATAGCTTATTGGCGGTTAATATGTTTTACAAATCAATTCCGTTAGGCGAATTATGGATAATGAGTACATATGGACTAGCACAGGTATTAATAGTATTAGGAGTTTTAAAACAAAACAAACAATTACGGTAAATCCGTATAAAATAAAATGAATTAACGAGAATACTATAAGATTAATAAAAAACTTTTGCAATACATTTCAATCTTTAATTGCTATTGAAATAATAAAATGGTATTTTCGCCCACTATATTTGAATAAATAACACTAAAAATGGCAGTTTTAAATAAAATTAGACAACGTTCGGTTTTCTTAATCATTATCATAGCCTTAGCGCTATTCTCTTTTGTATTAGCAGATGTAATCCGTAGTGGTGGGTTCTCATCACAAAAAGAACAAAATACTATTGCAACGATTAATGGAGAAGATGTAGATAGAGCCGATTTTGCACGTAAAGTTGAATCTATTTCTAGAAATTCTGCAGGAACATCTACAATTCAAGCTGTAAACTACGTATGGAATGATGAAGTAAGAAGAGTAGTATTTGAAGAGCAGTTTAATGAATTAGGTATTCAAGTTGGTGCAGACCAAGTAAGAGAAATGTTAGAAGAAGCTTTA
Source organism: Aquimarina rhabdastrellae (assembly GCA_947387485.1). Classification (GTDB taxonomy): domain Bacteria; phylum Bacteroidota; class Bacteroidia; order Flavobacteriales; family Flavobacteriaceae; genus Aquimarina. The sequence goes on along the minus strand of CANDNT010000007.1, from coordinate 203,338 downwards.
GCAAATAACCCTACATTTCAAAATGACGCAGGAGTATTTGACAAAGCAAAAATGCAAGAATATATAGCTAGTATTCAAGAGACTTCACCACAAGCTTATCAACAGTGGTTAGATTATGAAGCTTCTATCGAAAAACAAGCACGTGAGCAAATTTACTTTAACATGATTAAGGCTGCTTCTGGAGCTACCCTTAAAGATGGAGAATTGGCTTATAAAATGGAAAATGATAAAGTAGATATTAAATATGTGCAATTACCATATTCTAGTGTTGCAGCAGACGAAGTAACTGTATCAGATGCAGATATTAAAGCATATATCCAAAAACACTCAGATCAATTTAAATCAGAAGCAACAAGAAGTATTAGCTATGTAAGATTTAACGAAGATCCAAGTGAGGCTGATGAAAAAGCAACTGAAGCGGATGTAGCTAAATTATTAAATGGATACGAAGAGTATAATTCATCAAGTAAAACAACTGAAAAAGTTGCTGGATTAAAAGAAACAGCAGATGTGACAGCGTTTGTAAATGCAAATTCAGATATTAAATTCAATGATAATTTTGTATTTAAAAATGGATTACCAAAAGTAGCTGCAGATACGATCTATGCATTACCTGTAGGAAGTACTTATGGACCATTTAAAGATGGAAAATATTACAAAGTGACTAAGGTAGTAGCAGAGCGTCAAATGGCGGATTCTGCAAAAGCTAGTCATATTTTAATTTCATGGGAAGGATTGAACACTGCTGGAGAAACTAAACGTACAGAAGAAGAAGCAAAAAAATTAGCAGATAGCCTTTTAACTATCGTAAAAACTGATAAAACTAAATTTGCTGATTTCGCAAAAGAATATTCTGCAGATAATTCAAACAAAGATAAAGGAGGAGACTTAGGATACTTTACTCCAGGAAGAATGGTTAAGCCATTTAACGATTTTGTATTTGAAAACAAAGTAGGAGATATGGAAGTGGTTAAAACTGCTTTTGGATACCATATTATTGATATTGCAGAATTAAAAAATGAGCAAAGAGCAATTAAAGTAGCTACAATAGCTAAGAAAATTGAACCTAGCGAAAAAACAATTAATGATATTTTTACAGCAACTACTAAATTCCAAATAGAAGCTGGAAAATCTAACTTTCAAGAAGCTGCAAAAGCTGAGAATTACAGCGTGTTACCAGTGAATAAAATGAAAGAGATGGATGAGAATATTCCAGGTGTAGGAGCGCAAAGAGGAGTTGTTCAATGGGCTTTTAATGAAGATACTAAAAAAGGAGAGATTAAGCGTTTTGAGATTCCTAATGGGTATATTGTTGCTCAAGTAACAGCAAAAGCTCCTAAAGGATTAACGAGTGTTAAAGATGCAGAAATTCTTGTGAAGCCAATTTTGGAAAAAGAAAAGAAGGCGGCTATTTTAAAAGCTAAAATTTCAGGATCAACTTTAGATGATATTGCAAAAACTGGAGCTACAACTGTAAAAACTGCTTCGGCATTAAATATGAAAACTCCTACAATATCAGGAGCTGGAACTGAGCCTGTAGTAGTTGGAACTGCTTTTGCATTGGCAGAAGGAAAAGTTTCTAAACCAATTCAAGGTAATAACGGAGTGTATGTGATAGAGGTTACGAAGAAAACACCTGCAACAGCTTTAGATTCTTATAAAGGATTTGCAAATCAAACTGGTGCAGCTCAAGCAGCAGCAGTTAATAGCAAAGTATTTAACGCATTAAAAGACGCAGCTCAAATCGAAGATAAGAGAGCTAAGTTCTACTAGAAAATACCATTTATTCAAATTAAAAATGCCCAAGATCTCTTGGGCATTTTTTTGTTTTTATAATAAAACAAGAAGTTTAATTTCTTAGCGATGATAGTGAGATTAGATAAAGAAATAGATCAAGACTAATTGTAGTATTTTTTATAGGTAAAGAGTGATTAGCTACAAGGGATAAGTTGATAAGTTGGATTGAGTTTAAAATTTAGATCTTCTAACGTAAACTGTATAATAAATACAACTGTAGCCTAAAGAAGGCTATTTTTAAAACTATATAAGGTTCGGATATTCGTTACTCGACGTTCTTTTATCGGTCTACCAGAAAGTTAATTTGTAATAGAATTGTTAATTATAGAACCTTTGAATAAGGTCTAAAATCAGCAATCGAGATTTTTGATTCAATATTCATAAATATAATTTTCTCACAACTTTTTGGATTGATCCAATGAAACCTAGTCAGTATTCTTATTACGAATCTTTTGTTCCCATTTCCAGGCAGAAGCTATAGCTTCATCGAGATTATAAGAGGTTTTCCAGCCCAAAACATCATTTGCTAAGGTAGTATCTGCATAAGCAGAAATAACATCTCCAGAACGTCTAGGAGCTATTTTGTAATTAAGTTTTTGATCAGATACTTTCTCAAAAGATTGAATAACTTCTAAAACAGAATTACCAACTCCAGTACCAAGATTGAATAGCTCAAAGTCTTGGATATTCTTTTTATGTAATAAGCGTTCTAAAGCTACTACATGAGCTTTGGCTAGATCAACTACATGGATATAATCTCTAATACAAGTTCCGTCAGGAGTAGGATAATCATTGCCAAAAACAGATAATTGATCTCTAAGCCCCGCTGCTGTTTGTGTAATAAAAGGCACTAGATTAAGCGGAACTCCTATAGGTAATTCTCCAATTTCGGCACTTTGATGAGCGCCTATAGGATTAAAATAACGTAATGCAATAGCATTGAAATTTGGCTTCACTTGAGCGAGATCTCTAATAATTTCTTCTCCTATTTGTTTAGTATTACCATAAGGTGAAATAGCAGGTTTTACTGGCGCATTCTCAGTGATAGGAAGCTCTTCTGCTTCTCCATAAACAGTACAAGAAGAGCTAAATATAAAATTAGCTTTTGCTGTATGTTCTAATGCCTGTAAGGTATAAACAAGCGTATTAAGATTATTTTCGTAGTATAAAAGAGGGTTTTCAACACTTTCTCCCACAGCTTTAGATGCTGCAAAATGTATAACACCTGTAACGTCATTATGACGATTAAAAAAGTCAATAACTTTTTCTTTCTGTCTAAGATCTAATTTTTCAAAAACAGGTTGTATTCCAGTGATATTGTAAATACCATCAAGTACAGCTTCAGAAGAATTAGAGCAATTATCAATAATAACAACTTCGTAATTGTTTTGCAATAATTCAACTACAGTATGAGAGCCAATAAACCCTAATCCTCCTGTAACTACTATTTTTGATTTCATAAGATAACTTTAGCTATTGGTTATAGACTAAAGCCAAGAAACAATATTTATAAGATTTTGGCAACTTCTAGATTAACAAATTCCAAAAATCTTTCATCTTCTGCTGTAAAAGGATCAGGTGTATTCGAGTCAATATCGATTTGACCTATGTTTTCTCCATCTTTAAATAGAGGTACTACGATTTCTGCTTTTACAGTTATACTACATGCAATATAATTATCTTGAGCTTTAACATCAGGTACAACAAAATTCTCATTAGAAACAGCAACTTGACCACAAATTCCTTTACCAAAAGGGATGATCGTATGATCTGTTTCTTCGCCTACATACGTACGAAGTTTTAATTCCTCTTTATCTCCATTTTTGAAGTAAAAACCAACCCAGTCATAATAAGAAATAGTATCACTTAATAATTGACATACTCCGTGTAGTCTATCTGTAACAGTAATAGCTTCGTTTTGAAGAATAGTTACAACTTCAGGTTTTAATTTTTCGAACGACATCTCTATTTTTTTGACAAAAATATCTAAATTCTATAAGAGTTTAAATATAGTTAAAACTATATTTTTGTTAAATACATCTGTTTATCGATTAAAGAGATTAAGAAAAAGATAAAATATATAACACTTTTATAAAAAGAAGTTATTTGTAAGCTTTTTGATTGTTTAAATACTAATAGATTAACGTAAAAAATGCAAAGACCATAAAACTTGGATTAATGATAAAAAAGCGTTAATAAAAGATAACTAATAAATATTTTAGTAAATTTGTAGTACTTATGAAGAAGTTTGTAAAACAAATAATGGCAATGTTACTCGCTTTTGTAGTATTATTTTCTACAGTTTCATTTACTGTAGATAAGCATTATTGTTGCAAACGTCTAGTTGATGTATCTATTCTGACCAAAGCAAAAAGTTGTGGGATGGATATAGCTTCAAAAGATAGTACTTCTAATTCTTTTGAGTTTAAGAAAGAAACATGTTGTGAAAATGAGACTATAATTGTTGAAGGTCAAGATGAATTAAAACCAACTTTTGATTCTCTTGAATTAGAACAACAATTATTTCTTGAGAGTTTTGTATATAGTTATTTTTCGCTTTTTACAACACAAGTACAAGACAAACCACAATACAATTTATACTTACCACCTTTACTCGTCAAAGATATACAAGTGCTTGACGAGGTATATTTAATTTGATTTACCATTAATATTCTGTGAACATACATGATCAAATACCATAGGGTCGTGTGATTATATATTCATGATATTTTAATGAGATATGTTAAATAAAAGTATACGATTTTTAATCGAAAATAAACTTATAGCTATAGTTATAGCAATATTGATATTGGTGTGGGGAATAATTCATGCACCTTTTGATTGGAATAAAGGAATATTACCGAATAATCCTGTAGCAGTTGATGCTATTCCAGATATTGGAGAAAATCAACAAATTGTATTTACAAAATGGGATGGTAGATCTCCACAAGATATAGAAGACCAAATTACATACCCTCTTACTACAGCATTGATGGGAATTTCTGGTGTAAAAACCATAAGGAGTTCTTCTATGTTTGGTTTTTCTAGTATCTATGTCATATTTGAAGAAGATGTCGAATTTTACTGGAGTAGAAGTAGGATCATCGAGAAATTAAATTCATTACCCACAGGTTTATTACCTCAAGGAGTATCTCCTGCTATAGGACCAGATGCAACAGGCTTAGGACAAATTTTTTGGTATACACTAGAAGGAAGAGACAAACAAGGTAATGTTACTGGTGGTTGGAATCTGGAAGAATTGCGTAGTATTCAAGATTATGATGTTAAATATGCACTTGCCACAGCAAGTGGAGTCTCAGAAGTAGCTTCTATAGGAGGATATGTAAAAGAATATCAAATCGATGTTGATCCAGAGAAAATGCGACAATATGGTATAGCTCTAGGAACATTGGTGAAAGCAATTAAAGAGAGTAATAAAGATACGGGAGCTCAAACACTTGAAATAAACAAGGCAGAATATTATGTTAGAGGATTAGGGTATATTCAATCCATTGCAGATATAGAGAATACAGTAATTGAGTCAAAAGAGTTTACACCAATAAAAGTAAAAGATATCGCCAAAGTTACTTTGGGACCAGCAACACGAAGAGGAATATTAGACAAAGAAGGAGCCGAAGTTGCAGGAGGAGTAATCATAGCAAGATATGGAGCAAATCCTCTAGAAGTAATTAATAATGTTAAGAAAGAAATAGCAAAAATAGCAGGAGGATTACCAAGTAAAGAGCTAAAAGATGGTAGCATATCTCAAGTTACAATAGTACCGTTTTATGATCGTACCCAATTAATAAAAGAAACATTAGGGACTTTAAAAGAAGCACTTACATTAGAAGTTTTAATAACTATATTGGTTATTGTCTTTATGGTATATAATTTAAGAGCGTCTATATTAATATCAGGAGTGCTACCTATAGCAATATTAATGGTTTTTATCGCAATGAAATTGCTACATATTGATGCCAATATAGTTGCCCTTTCAGGAATTGCAATTGCTATAGGAACAATGGTTGATGTAGGGGTTATTTTGTGTGAGAATATTATCAAACACCTTCAGGAAAGGAAAGAAGAAGTACCCATTAATACTATAGTATATGAAGCTACTACAGAAGTTTCAGGAGCTATAATAACAGCGGTGTTAACAACTATCATAAGTTTTATTCCAGTATTCGTACTTACAGGAGCAGAAGGTAAGTTATTTACACCTTTGGCATACACTAAGACATTTGCGCTAATAGCATCTGTAATAGTGACCTTATTTTTAATTCCGCCATTTGCAGCAGTAATTTTCAAAAAGAGAAGTATAAAAGGTAGACTTAATAATAGCATACAAATTGTGATATTGTTAATCGGAGTTTTTGCAATAAGTAAGGGCTATTACTTAGGGATAGTATTGATAGGGTTGAGTGGTATTAACTTGATAAAAAACCTTCAGAAAATAACTGCTGTTCAAGCAAATCGAGGCATTGTAATGATTACAGTAATAACAATAATCGTTACACTAGCAATATACTGGAAACCATTAGGAGCAGGTGTAAATATGATTTGGAATGTGCTGTTTGTGAGTGTTCTATGTTTAGGGTTATTAGGAGGTTTTTTAGGATTTAAACATTATTATAGCCGTATTTTAAGATGGGCGTTACAATATAAATTACTGTTTTTAAGTGTACCAGCAACTTTAATTGTATTAGGGATAATGATTTGGAAACAAACAGGAAAAGAGTTTATGCCAGCGCTAGACGAAGGATCTTTTTTATTGATGCCTACATCGCTACCACATGCAGGAATTGCAGAGAACAAGAGAGTTTTACAACAACTAGATATGGCTGTAGCTACTATTCCAGAAATTGAAACTGTAGTAGGTAAAGCAGGACGAATTAACTCGGCATTAGATCCAGCACCATTATCGATGTATGAAAATATCATCAATTATAAATCAGAATATATGCTGAATGAAGAAGGAGAACAGCAACGATTTAAAATTGACGATCAAGGTAATTTTATATTAAAAAATGGAAATACATTGAAGCCTATAGCTCAAGCTACTTCATACGAAGCGTATAAGGATATAAAAATGACGGATTTGATAAAAGATGATCAAGGAGCTTATTTTAGACAGTGGCGATCGGATATCAAAACGCCAAATGATATCTGGAATGAAATTGTAAAGCGTACAAAATTACCAGGAATCACATCAGCGCCAAAATTACAACCAATCCAAACGCGATTGGTCATGTTACAAACAGGTATGCGTGCTCCTATGGGAATAAAAATAAAAGGAAGATCGCTTAAAGAAATTGAAACTTTTGGATTAGCCTTAGAAACGTACCTTAAACAAGTAGATGGAGTTAAGAAAGAAGCGGTTTTTGCAGATCGTATTATAGGAAAACCTTATGTGTTAATTGATATTGATCGAGAAAAAAGTGCACGATATGGGCTATCTATTCAGCAAATACAAGATGTAATAGATATTGCAGTAGGAGGGAAAATGTTAACTCAAACTGTAGAAGGAAGAGAACGATATGGAGTTAGAGTACGTTATCCTAGAGAATTGAGAGCACATCCAGAAGATTTAGCTTTAATTTATGTGCCGTTGTCTAATGGAACTAGTATTCCGCTAAGCGAAGTCGTGACCATATCATATGAGCAAGGACCGCAAATGATAAAAAGTGAAGATGCTTTTCTCGTAGGTTATGTTTTGTTTGATAAACAAGAAGGATATGCAGAAGTGGATGTGGTAGAAAATGCAGTTGCATTTTTAAAACAAAAAATAGAAGCAGATGAGCTAGTAATTCCTAACGGGATCAATTATCAATTTACAGGAACTTATGAAAACCAAGTGAGAGCAGAAAAAACATTATCATTTGTGGTTCCATTGGTTTTGGTAATTATTTTCTTAATACTCTATATGCAGTTTAGATCAGTACTTACAGCATTACTAATTTTTGTAGGAATAGCTGTAGCCTTTGCAGGAGGATTTATTATGATAGGATTATATAATCAAGAATGGTTTATGGATGTCACTATAGGTAGTGTAAATCTTAGAGAATTATTCCAGATACAAAATCTCAATTTGAGTGTAGCCGTTTGGGTAGGATTTATAGCGTTATTTGGTATAGCAACAGACGATGGAGTTGTAATGGGAACGTATTTAAAACAAAATTTTGATAAAAATAAGCCACAAACTATTCAAGAAATAAGAGCAGCAGTATTAGAAGCGGGAGAGAGAAGAATCCGTCCGTGTTTAATGACTACAGCAACGACTATTCTGGCTCTTATTCCTATCTTAACATCAACAGGGCGAGGTAGTGATATCATGATTCCTATGGCGATACCTAGTTTTGGAGGAATGTTAGTGGCATTGATAACATTATTTGTAGTTCCTGTGTTATTTAGTTGGAAAGAAGAAATACAAATTAAAAGAAAGAACTAAAAATGAGAAGAAGTTTCACTTTTACTGTGTTGCTGATATTTAATGTAATGACTATTGCAAAAGCACAAACATTGCATGAATATATTGCCGAAGCAATGGAGAATAATCCAGAATTAAAAGCAATAGAAAGTACGTATCAAGAAAAAGAAAAAGCTATCGATGCAGCATATAGTCTACCTAATACTACGGTGGGTATAGGATACTTTGTAAGCGAACCCGAGACACGTACTGGGGCACAAAAAGCAAGAGTATCTGCAGAGCAAAAACTTCCTTGGTTTGGAACATTACAAGCAAAAGCTTCTGAAGCAAAAGCTATAAGCGAGGTGGAGAAAAACCAAGTAGAAGTGACAAAGCGTAAAATTACTTTGGCTATAAAGAAAAGCTACTATAAACTTTATGCATTAAAAGCTAAAGAAAATATACTCGAACAGCAAAAAACGATATTAAAGCAAACAAGAGAAGTTGTTTTGGCTGCTTTAGAAAATAATAAAGCAACAGCTATAGATGTGCTAAAGATAAATATCACAGAGAATGAAATAAAAGATGAAATAGAAAAACTTAAAGGAGCAATTCTTAATGAAGAATTGCAGTTTAACGCTTTATTAAATAGAGATGGATTTGAACAACTAGTTATACCTAATAATTTAATAATTCCAGAAGAAGAACCTACATTAACAATAGGAGAAGTTGAATACCATCCAGAATTACTAAAGTATGATTTGATACACGAGGTAGTAAATCAACAACAAAGAGTAAACAAAAAAGAAAGCTTACCTAGTATAGGAGTTGGATTGGATTATGTGGTAGTAGAAGAACGCCCTAATCAAGTATTTAATGATAACGGAAAAGATATCTGGATGCCAAAAATTTCTATGTCGATACCAATCTTTAATAAAAAGTATAATACCAAAAATAAGACTCTAGCGATTGCTCAAGAACGTGTTGATTATGAGAGAACGTCTACTCAAAATAAATTGAGACAAATATTAGAAAAAGCAATTAATGATCGTATTACTACACGTATTAATTATGATACACAACAAAAAAATATACAACAAATTGAAGAAGCCGAGAAGATTGCTATAGGAGCATATCAGGCAGAGAAAATAGCATTTGAAGAGATTTTGGAATTGCAGCAAATGCGATTAAAATTTGAAAAAAAGAAAGTAGAAATAATACAAAACTATTTTATACAAACAGCAATTATAAACTATTTGAATTAAAAAGAAAGATATGAAAACAATAAAAAGAACAGCAATCGTATTAGGAATGATAAGTGTAATGATTTCTTGTGGAAAAGAAGAAAAAGCAAAGAAACCAGTAAAAGCTGTACCTAATACGGAAACAAAAAAAGAAGTTAAAGATGATTTAAACAAAACAGCAAGTAAAAGTACTGTGGTTTTTACAGATGATAAGATAAATGATGTATATAATCAATATTTATCGGTTAAAGCAGCATTAGTAAATACAGCGAGTAATGACGTGCAAAAAGAAGCAAAAAAACTAGACGATATGCTAGAAAAAGAAGGAGGGTTTAATGAGTTAAAAGCTACAGCAAAGTTGATAGCATTAACAAAAGACATCAAGAAACAAAGAGACTTTTTTGTAACGCTTACTGCTGAAACAGAAAAAATAATAGCTACGGCAGATATAACTTCGGGAGAGGTTTATAAACAGTTTTGTCCTATGGCATTTGAAGGAAAAGGAGGCTACTGGTTATCAGATTCAAAAGAAGTACGTAATCCATATTACGGAAGTCAAATGCTAAAATGTGGATCAGTAAAAACAACAATTAATTAGGTGTTTGAAATCTAGTAGATTAAAAATAACTAATGACTAAAATGGACTCCTAAGAATGATGTATACTTGTATGGAACAAAAACAATGACATGGTAAAAAGAAAGACAGCAATAGCAATACGTAAAGCACATCGATATTTAGGATTATTCTTAGGAGTTCAGTTTTTATTTTGGACGATAAGCGGACTTTATTTTAGTTGGACCAATATTGATGATATACATGGAGATCATTTTAAAAAAGAGGTGAAACCTACAGCTTTTAAACAATTAAATGTAGTTCCAATTCAAGAAGATATAAAGAGGCTAGAGTTACGTGCAATTGCTGGAGAACCTTATTATTGGGTAAATGACACGAGATTGATTCATGCAAGAACTGGAATCGTAAAAGAAGAGATATCACAAGAGGAAGCACTAGCTATAGCTTCTCAATATATGATAGAAGAGCTTAAGGTAAAAGCTGTAAAGAAGATAACAACAGTAGATAAGCATCACGAATATCGAGGAAGGCCTTTACCAGCATATCAAATAGCATATGAGCATCCAGATAATGTTACTGCATATGTGTCTATTAAAGAAGGGAAATTTCAACGTGTACGACATCGTTCATGGAGATGGTTTGATTTTTTATGGATGACGCATACTATGGATTATGAAGGAAGAGATGACTTTAATACAATCACACTTAGAGTATTTTCATTTTTAGGATTAATAACTGTGTGTAGTGGATTTGTATTATGGTTTGTAAGCTCTCCTAATATTAGAAAATTAAAGAAGAAAAAATAACACAACAGTGAAAACATATAGTAAATACGGTATTATTTTGATCATAGGGGTGATCTTAGGATATTTCTTTTTCGGAAGAAATGAAGGTGCATCTCATGAACATGAGCATCAAGTGGCAGAAAATAATGAAGACAATACCATGTGGACATGTTCTATGCATCCACAAATTATGCAACCAGAAGAAGGTGATTGTCCTATTTGTGGAATGGATTTAATACCAGCTTCTGCTACTGCAGATGGATTAGCTCCAGAGCAATTTAAAATGACCAAGAATGCCATCGCATTGGCAAATATAGAAACCATTACTGTAGGTGCTAATACATCAGAAAATAATAAACTACAACTATCAGGAAAAATAGTTGCCAATGAAAATGCAAATCAAATACAAACGGCACATTACGACGGAAGGATAGAACAACTGTTTGTGAAAGTTGAGGGAGAGGTAGTTCGTAAAGGACAATTGCTGGCCAAAGTTTATGCCCCAGAGTTAGTTGCTGCACAACAAGAACTTTTTAGTGCCAAAACTTTTAAGAAAACCCAACCAGAATTGTATAAGGCCGTTAGAAATAAATTGAAAAATTGGAAGCTTTCAGATAGTCAAATTGATAAAATTGAAGCTTCAGAAATTACCATAGAAAGTTTACCTATATATGCAAATATTTCAGGAATAGTAACAGCTATACCAGTTGAAGATGGAGGACATATTAAACGCGGAATGCCATTGTTTAAAATAACAGATTTAAAAACAGTATGGGCAGAATTGGATGTATATGAGCAACGACTTAGTGAAATAAAAATAGGTCAAAAAGCTTTAATAAAAACCAATGCATATACAGATAAGGAGTTTGAAAGTGCAATAAGTTTTATAGACCCAATGGTCAATACGCAGACACGCATAGCAAAAGCAAGAGTTGTGCTTCAAAATCCAAAAGAATTATTAAAGCCAGGAATGTTTATTACTGCTGATTTAGAAGAGAATAAAAAGAATGATAAAGTAGATGAAATTACAATTCCTAAAAGTGCTGTATTATGGACAGGTAAACGATCTGTAATATATGTGAAAGTAAGTAGTGAAGAGGCTGTTTTTGAAATGAGAGAAGTGACTCTAGGACGAGCAATGGGGGATAAATACGAAATTATTAAAGGGCTCAAACAAGGAGAAGAAATAGTAAGTCAAGGAACTTTTACTGTTGATGCCGCAGCGCAATTGCAAGGAAAAAAATCAATGATGCATCAAGAAGAAGAAATGATAGAATCTGATATGGGTGAAATAGTTGTGACTAAAGAAATGAAAACGGTGTTGCCTAAACTTATAAAGTCGTATATAGCTATTAAAGATGCATTGGTTGAAAGTGATTCAGAAACAGCAACAATGCTTGCCAAAGAATTTAAAAACCAATTAGAAGAAAATCAAAAGTTAGTTGAGCAATATCAAATACTATTTAATACTATATCAGCTATAAATAATGTAGATATTAATCTAGAAGAGCAACGAGAGCATTTTAGAATGTTATCAAAAAACATGATACATATACTTAATGCAGCTGGAAGTATGAACGAAACAATATATATACAACATTGTCCCATGGCTAATCAAAATAAAGGAGCTAATTGGATAAGTTTAGAAAAAAACATCCAAAACCCTTATTTTGGAGAAGCCATGTTAACTTGTGGAAGCGTTGTTGACGAGTTATAAAACAGATAACTAACGGTTAAAAGGATATTCGTTTATCCAATGAAAACCTCGATTGATTATTAAAAAATCTTTTGGGGTTTTCTTTTTGGCTGAAATTTTTAAAGTATCACCAGTATCCAAAATAGTTTCAAAATGATATAAACTATCTTTTTGATGTTGTTTTAAGGTGTACGAAAAGGTATCTTGATGCGATTTTAGGGTAATAGCAGAAGAGCTAGAATCTTTTTCGACTTTACAATACACAATTTTTTCATTCATTTTCTGGATACCACCATAAGTATTATCCATAATGATACGTTTCCAACGTTTTGAATCTGTAGTTAGTGGAGGTATGGTATCTTGATTCTTTACAAAATCAATAATCTCATAAATACCGTAATGTGCTGCAGTTTTTGCCTGATTATGTCTATGTTGTAACATAGTATAAGAACCATAAGCATTATTAAATAAAAAGAAAAAGATAATAAGAACTTTAAAACCTAAGAATACCTTTTTTAAAATAGGTTTTTGAGTATACTCAAGAAATTCTTTTTGAGTTGTAGCTTTATTCAGAATTAAAAAATTAAGAAGACGTTGAAGATCTGGATACAGTAAGAAGAATCCCATAAAAGTAAGTAATCCACTAAGTATTTTTACAGGAATATCATAACTAAGGTTCATCATAAAAACATTTCCCATAACACCTATAATGGCGATAGCTCCAAATAGTGTAGTTCTTCTAAAAAGTAATAAAAGACCAGCAAAAACTTCGGCATAACCAGAAAAACGAGTATAAAGATCGCTATATTCCATAAAATTCCACATCAATCCCATAGGAGAAGAATTACCATAAGTTTTTATCAAATCAAATAGACTTAATTGATGAAACTGTAGGGTAAAGACTTTGGAAAACCCATAAGAGAACATAAGAGAAGCTAGATAATATCGTATAAAAGTTCTAAGATATAGATTCATCTTATTATAATGAGGACGTTTATGATCAAGTATAGACCATATGATGGCGATTAAGAAGGATATATTTAAATATAAGAACAGATTAATATAATTTGCAGTAGTATCACCGCTACCATTAGGACCAAAAGTAAGCTCATGCTGAATGTAAAATATATTTTCTGCAACCCAAATAACAATACTATTTAAAGCTTGGGTGATAGCACTGTCAGGTCCATTTGCATTTTTAATGATTCTAATAACAAGCTCAATAATTAAATACGAAGGGAAGAATGTAAAGAAAAAACGAAATCCGAATTTTTTTATAAAACTCCAAGAGGTGTTTGTTTCTGTAGTAGTTTTTTGAGTAGCCATAAAGTTTGATTTAAATTCTCTAAAGAAACGATTTGATTTATTGAATGTTACAAAAGTAAAATTTGACGAAGTGTTCAATTTTAGTCAATATTAAATCAAGTTTATCTATATGAAAATAAAAAAGATGGCATAAAAAAAGCTCGTTATGATCAACATAACGAGCTTGGTTTTATTTTTAATGTAAAAGATCTTACATCATTCCAGGCATGCCTCCGCCCATTGGTGGCATACCACCTCCAGCAGGAGCATCTTCTTTAATGTCGATTAAAGCGCACTCTGTAGTAAGAATCATACCAGAAACAGAAGCAGCGTTCTCTAAAGCAACACGAGTTACTTTTTTAGGATCGATAATTCCAGCTTCAAGCATGTTTACATAAGCTTCAGTTTTTGCGTTGTAACCAAAATCTTTATCAGTTCCTTCAATTACTTTAGAAATAACAACAGAACCTTCACCACCAGCATTCTCTACGATAGTTCTTAGAGGAGCTTCAATAGCGCGGTTTACGATTTGGATTCCTGTAGCTTCATCATTGTTAGCAGCTTCGATTCCTGCAAGAGTAGTTTTAGCACGAACTAAAGCAACTCCTCCACCAGCAACAATACCTTCTTCTACAGCAGCTCTAGTTGCATGTAAAGCATCGTCAACACGATCTTTCTTTTCTTTCATTTCTACTTCAGAAGCAGCACCTACATATAATACAGCTACACCACCAGCTAATTTAGCCAAACGCTCTTGAAGCTTTTCTTTGTCATAATCAGAAGTAGTAGTCTCAATTTGAGCTTTAATTTGGTTTACTCTATTCTTGATTAATTCTTCATCTCCAGCACCGTTAACAACAGTAGTGTTATCTTTATCGATAGCAACTTTTTCTGCAGTTCCTAATTGCTCAATAGAAGCATTTTCTAAAGTGAATCCTCTTTCTTCAGAAATTACAGTACCACCAGTTAAGATAGCGATATCTTCAAGCATAGCTTTACGTCTGTCACCAAATCCAGGAGCTTTTACAGCTGCAATTTTTAAAGCACCACGTAATTTGTTTACTACTAATGTAGCCAAAGCTTCTCCATCAACATCTTCAGCAATAATTAATAATGGTTTTCCAGTTTGAGCAACAGGCTCTAAAACAGGAAGAAGATCTTTCATAGAAGAAATCTTCTTATCGTATAATAAAATATAAGGGTTCTCTAAATCAGCAGTCATTTTTTCGCTATCAGTAACGAAATATGGAGAAAGGTATCCTCTATCAAACTGCATTCCTTCTACAACATCAACATAAGTATCAGTTCCTTTAGCTTCTTCTACAGTGATAACACCTTCTTTACCAACTTTACCAAAAGCTTGAGCGATAAGATCACCAATAACTTCGTCATTATTAGCAGAAATAGAAGCTACTTGCTTAATTTTTTCAGAAGAACTACCTACTTCTTTAGATTGCTCGGCAAGATCTGCAGTGATCGCCTCAACAGCTTTGTCGATACCACGTTTAAGATCCATAGGATTTGCTCCAGCAGCAACGTTTTTTAAACCTTCTTTTACGATAGCTTGAGCAAGAACAGTAGCAGTAGTAGTACCATCTCCAGCAAGATCGTTAGTCTTAGAAGCAACTTCTTTAACCATTTGTGCTCCCATGTTTTCTAAAGCATCTTCTAATTCGATTTCTTTAGCTACAGAAACACCATCCTTAGTAACAGTAGGTCCACCAAAAGATTTGCTAATGATTACATTACGCCCTTTAGGTCCTAAAGTTACTTTTACTGCATTTGCTAACGCATCAACACCGCGCTTAATACCGTCACGTGCTTCGATGTCAAATTTTATATCTTTTGCCATGTTTTGTTTTTTTGAGTGTCCAGATTATATCAAAAGAAGAGTTATAATCTGGTTTGAGTTTAGAATTTAATTTCTGGATTAAAATTTTGAACTCCGAAAAAAATCTCGGAAGTAATATTAGATGATTGCTAAGATGTCATCTTCGCGCATCATTAAATAATCAGTACCGTCTAATTTAAGTTCAGTTCCGCTATATTTTCCGTAAAGTACAGTGTCACCAACTTTAACAGTCATTTCATGATCTTTTTTACCGTTACCTACTGCAACTACTTTACCTTTTTGAGGCTTTTCTTTTGCAGTTTCAGGAATATATATACCAGAAGCAGTTTTAGTTTCTGCAGCAACTGGCTCTATTAAAACGCGATCTGAAAGAGGTTTAATACTAACTCCCATTATTATTAATTTTATGTTGTTTAATTTATTTAAATGTTCTGTGTCTTGTTATTCAGAAATTATGCCATCACGAAGATACTGACAAATTGAAATAAAAAATGCCGACTATCTGACAAGTCGGCATTTATATTTTCTAGAGAAAAAGTATCACTACTTAGTAGTGTCTTCTTGTGCTGCTGGAGTAACAGGTACTTCTACAGGAGCATTCTCATCATAAGCTTTAGATTCTTGAGCACCACCACTACCAATGATAGTAACATTAGATAATAAGATTAATACTAATAAAATGGTAGCCAAAGCCCAAGTACTTTTATCTAAAAAGTCTGTCGTTTTTTGAACCCCACCTAGTTGCGATCCACCGCCACCACCGAAAGAAGACGATAATCCTCCTCCTTTAGGGTTTTGAACCATAATCACTACTACTAGCAAGAATGCTACAAAAACGATTAATGCTAAAAATATCGAAAAAGTACTCATATATATTGTTATTTATTTTCTTGTAATTTATTGATTGCCCGAATCTGGTCTGCAAAGAAACCACTTTTTTCGGGATTTTTCAAAATTAATATTTTATAGGCCTGAATTGCCTTCTTATAATTGTTTTGAGCAAGGTAAACCTTTGCCAATGTCTCTGTCATCAAACTATCAGTAGGAATGATATGCTCACTCGCTAGATTTTTTGTGGGTCCACTACGTTTTGCTACTGGTGGAATTTTAGGGTTTGATGCTATAAATTGATCGATGATATCAAACTTACTCTTCTTTTCAGTTGTGTTTTTATCTGAAATCTCTTTAGTAGGTTTTGTTTCAGAAACCTCTTCTGTTGAAGCTTCAGGAGTCGAAGTCGTATTTTGAACAGTAGGTTCATCAACTTTAGAAACTGTTGTTACAGTATTGATTTCCTCATCTTCTCTTTCAATAGGTTTTAAAGTCGTAAGACGTAACCATTCCTTAAAAGAATGTACCTCACTTTTATTAAAAGAAAGAGGCTTATGAATCTCTAATTTTTCTTCAAGACGTTTAACTTCTTTTTCTTTATCTGCTAAAACATCATGTATCGTACTATGCTTAAAAGTTGTTGTAGGTTTTACACTTTTTTCTTCTGCAATAGTATTCTCTTCTTTTAATTCTGATGAATCAACTGTAGTAGAAGAACCTTTGTCAATTATTGAAGTATCAATAGCTGTAGTTGTAGTAAGACTATCTTCTTCTGAGCTAGTTTTTTCTATAGCTGTTTCTTCAGAATTAGGTGTCGTATTTACAGAAAGAATAGCATCTTGAGAAGATAATTTTTCTTGAGGAGTTTCTTCAATAGGCTTTTCTGTGATTTCTTCTTCTTTTACATAGAATAGAGAAGGGCTCAAAACAGATTCAGCTTCTTCCATTTTCATTTTGATAGCTTCATCAAAAGGCATGCTCGGGAGATTGTCCTTTTTTGAAGTATTTTCTATGGTAACAGGAGTAGCAGAAAGCGAAGTGATAAAATCAAATAAAATACTACGGTCTGTAGTATAAGCAGCAGTAGTTTTTAATGCTAGATTGTATTTAAAACTTTCTTGATCTTTATAATGCTTAAGTAATAATGCTCTTGAGGGTTGGAAATAAGGAAACTCACGGATAAGCTGTTCTAGTCCATCTGCGTGTTCCTTCTTGACCAAAGTAGGGTTTTGTAATATATATGTAAGATCGTTTATATTCAAAACATAAAAAGTATTACCATTTTGCTAAAGAAGCATTAAAAATATCTTGTGTTAAACGCTCATAAATCACCTCCAAAGCTTCATCCCTTAAAGCACCTACAAGCTGTGAGTTTGCAGGATAATCATAAAAGAAAGAGAAGCGTTGCTCAAAATCATTATTACTATCTAAAGTATCATAAAAACGAACATTAACAGCAACAGTTAGACGGTTTTGAGCAGCCGTATTACTAGAGGTAGCAGTATTAGGAGAAATATAATATTGTACAATCTCTCCTTCATAAATTAAATGACCTCCAGAAGTTACAAGGCTAAGATTTGTTTGATTTTGGATCAAATCTTGCAAATCATTAGTAAAAGTACGATCAATACCAGGTTCTACAATAGCTGCTTGGTTTTGAAAGTTGTTTACCTGAAAAGTCTCTATAGCAGGATTAAAATTAGTTCCTGTAAAAGAATAAGCTCCACATCCTTGTAGTAGAATGCTAGTGATTAAAACAAGAGTGATATATAGGATTTTTTTCATTCGGTGTTTTCAGGTTTTATAAATTATACTGTTTTATTTTTCTGTATAGCGTACGTTCACTAATTCCTAATTCTTCGGCAGCAGCTTTGCGTTTACCTTTATGGCGTTCAAGTGACTTTTTGATTAATTCCAGTTCTTTATCCTGTAAAGAAAGTGTTTCTTCTTCTTGAATCTCTTCTGCAAAGTGATATTTGTCGTCTTCTTTCTTTATAGTATATTCTTGAGAAGAAGGAATTTGTAAAATTTCTGGAGTGTGGTTTACAGGTTCTTCATAAGTCACCTTATCAACTTCTACAGGATCTCCGTATATCTTCTGTATCAAACTCTCATTATCTTTTTGAACTTGTTGAGAATTTCCGCTTTGCATCAATTCCATGGTAAGCTTTTTAAGATCATTGAGATCACTCTTCATATCAAACAAAACCTTATATAAGATTTCGCGCTCATTACTAAAATCACTATCACTTTTATTAGAAGAAACCACAGCAGGAAGATTAGAACCTATATTAGGAAGATAACCTTGTAATACTTGTGGCGAAATCAATCTGTTTTGTTCTAAAACAGAAACTTGCTCTGCAATATTGCGTAATTGTCTAATATTTCCGCTCCAATGATATTTTTCTAATAGTAGTACAGCTTCATCACTAAGGCGAATAGTTGGCATTTTGTATTTAAGAGCAAAGTCTGAAGCAAATTTCCTAAACAGTAAATGAATATCGCCTTTACGCTCTCTTAATGGAGGTAAAAGAATTTCAATAGTACTTAGACGGTAATATAAATCCTCTCTAAATTTTTCTTTTTTGATAGCTTCAAACATGTTCACATTGGTAGCAGCTACGATACGAACATTGGTTTTTTGAACCTTTGAAGAACCAACTTTGATAAATTCACCATTTTCTAATACACGCAATAAACGAACTTGTGTTGTTAATGGAAGTTCACCTACTTCATCTAGAAAAATAGTACCGCCATCTGCAACTTCAAAATAACCGCTACGCGTTTGAGTAGCACCAGTAAAGGCACCTTTTTCATGTCCAAAAAGCTCACTGTCAATAGTTCCTTCGGGTATTGCTCCACAGTTTACAGCTATGTATTTACCGTGTTTTCTATGAGATAATGAGTGTATGATTTTAGGAATACTTTCTTTACCCACACCACTTTCTCCTGTAACTAATACAGAAATATCGGTAGGAGCAACTTGAATGGCTTTTTCGATTCCTCGATTAAGCTTTGGGTCATTTCCTATAATACCGAAACGTTGTTTTGTGGCTTGAACTGATTCCATATATTAATTCATTTATAAATAATATGCTTTATAAGAAGCATTGATTCTTGATTGATAAAAAGATGATAACTATTAATTGTTTTTAGAATATGCGATAGGCTCACCTATAAGCGTAGCACTAGTACACTCATCGATACGTACCATTACAAAATCTCCAATCTTATAATTTTCTTTAGGAAAAACAGCAACAGTATTTTGAGTTGTACGACCACTCCAGTGTGCATCAGATTTTTTAGACTCTTTTTCGATTAAAACCTCTATAGTTTGTCCTACAAAAGCTTGATGTCTATGTTCACTATGGTTACGTTGCAATTCAATAATTTCGGCTAATCTTCTTTTCTTTACATCTTGAGGAACATCATCTTCCATTTTTCTAGCGGCAAGAGTTCCTGGTCTCTCAGAATAAGCAAACATAAATCCATAATCATATTTTACATATTTCATTAGAGAAAGTGTATCTTGATGATCTTCTTCGGTTTCTGTAGGGAAACCAGTGATAATATCTTGAGATATAGCACAATCAGGAATCAAACGCTTAATGTTATCGATTAATTCAAAATATTCTTGACGAGTATGTAATCTATTCATCTCTTTTAGTATACGATCACTACCACTTTGAATAGGTAAGTGAATATACTTACAGATATTATCGTGCTTAGCCATAGTCTCGATAACATCCATTGTCATATCTTGAGGATTAGATGTTGTAAAACGAAGACGTAGTTTAGGGTACTTTTCTGCCACCATATCCAGAAGCTTAGCAAAATTAGTAGCAGTTGCTTTTTGGAAATCGCTAGCTTTTTCAAAATCTTTTTTCAGACCACCGCCGTACCATAGGTAACTATCCACATTTTGACCTAGTAAAGTAACTTCTTTAAAGTTTTTAGCTACTAGATCGTCGATTTCTTCTAAAATACTTTGAGGATCACGACTACGTTCTCTACCACGAGTAAAAGGAACAACACAAAATGTACACATGTTATCACATCCTCTGGTAATAGATACAAAGGCAGAAACACCATTGCTTTGTAAACGTACAGGAGAAATATCTCCATAAGTTTCTTCTTTAGATAGAATTACATTTACAGCATTTCTACCAGCGTCAACTTCTTCTATAAGGTTAGGTAGATCTTTATAAGCATCTGGTCCTACAACTAGATCTACAATTTTTTCTTCTTCTAAGAATTTACTCTTTAAACGTTCTGCCATACAACCAAGAACTCCTACTTTCATTCCTGGATTAATCTTTTTTACGGCATTATATTTTTCAAGGCGTTTACGAACTGTTTGCTCAGCTTTTTCTCTAATTGAACAAGTATTAACCAAAACCAAATCAGCATCTTCTAGGTTTTGAGTCGTATTAAAACCTTCTTTGGTTAAGATGGAAGCAACAATTTCGCTATCGCTAAAATTCATTTGACACCCATAACTTTCGATAAAAAGTTTACGGGTATTACCTTGTTTTTGCTCAAGCTGAAGCGCTTGTCCTTGTTTGCTTTCGTCTATAGTCTTCTCCATAATTATATTTAGCTTAAACGCTTAACTCAAATAGTATGCAAAGATAGGTGTAAAAAGAATATATGTCAAAATGACAGAGGTTATTTTATAAAGAAAAAAGGTTTTTGTTATTTTTTTGAAGAAGAAGCGACGTATTTTTACAAGAAAATCCCCCTAGATGAGAAAGCTATGTATTTGGTGCTTGGTATGGATAAGTACTTTAGGATATGCGCAACAATTATCTCTTACAGTAGAAAATGATTTGTTAGTATTTTCTGATCGAAATTATACGAGTGGTATTTTTCTGGAATATGAAAAAATGCTATCAGAATCTTTCTTCTTAGAGAAGAAAGAAGGACAGCAATTAAAATTAGGATTGAGATTAGGACATGAGATTTATGCTCCAGAAGAATTGGATTCATTTGAAAAAGAAGAACTGGATCGTCCATTTGCAGGATGGTTATATACCCGTTTGTCTTTAGATAAAATAAAACGCAATTCTCGATTTTCTGTAGGAGTTGATATAGGTGTTACAGGAAATCCATCATTAGCCAAAGATATACATCAATGGTATCACAAACTTTTAAGTGTAGATATACCTAGTTATGCTTATGAGATACCTTTTGAAATATTAGGTAATATAAGATTAGAATATGCTCAAGAACTATTTCACAAAAGTAGATTTGCAATACAATCTCAAACAGCAACAGTTATAGGTACTAAAGATATTTATGGAGAACAATGGATTTTAGGAACACTTAATAAACGAGCATTTAATTTTTCTGAATCCATTAGAAGTAAAACAATTACTAAAGCACGAGAAACACTTTTTACATTAGGAATAGGATATCGATATATAGCGCATAATACCTTATTAGAAGGAAGCTTAATTTACGATAAACCAGCATTAGTTAAAAGGGCATTACATCATATGTTTATAGGAAAATTAGGAATGCAATGGAGACGGGAGAAGAATATGTTTGAAATATATGCAAATATGAACAGTAGAGAGGCACGTAGTGTAAAACACCATATATACATAGGTATAAAATATATAAGAGGGCTATAAAAGTGTATAATTGGTAGGTTTTCATTAGAATATGTTAATTTTATACAGCTATTTAGGGAGAAAAAACGATTAGTTTTGATGAATAAGTACAAGCAGTAAAAAAAATTGATATACTTTTGTGCTTTCAAAAAAGCAATATTATGGCTAAGAATTTAGTGATTGTGGAGTCCCCTGCCAAGGCAAAGACCATAGAAAAGTTTCTAGGAAAAGACTATACTGTGGCTTCTAGTTTTGGGCATATATCAGATTTGCCTGCCAAAGAATTAGGGGTAGATGTAGAAGGCGATTTTAAACCTAAATATATAGTATCTTCAGATAAAAAAGAAGTAGTTAAAAAACTAAAAACACTTTCTAATAAAGCCGAGATGGTTTGGTTAGCAAGTGATGAGGATCGAGAAGGAGAGGCAATTGCATGGCATCTAGCCGAAGAGTTAAAATTAGAAGAGGATAAAACAAAAAGAATTGTTTTTCATGAGATTACAAAGAAAGCAATTCTTAAAGCAATAGATAACCCACGTCAAATCAATTATAATTTGGTTAATGCTCAACAAGCAAGAAGAGTATTAGACCGATTAGTAGGATATGAATTATCTCCTGTGTTATGGAGAAAGGTTAAAGGAGGTTTATCTGCAGGAAGAGTACAATCTGTATCGGTACGATTGATTGTAGAGCGCGAACGAGATATTATCAATTTTAATCCTGAAGCATCTTATAGAATAGATGCAGAGTTTGCTAACGAAAATGGGAAGTCGTTTAAAGCAAAATTACCTAAGAGTTTTGCAACTAGAGAAGAAGCAGAAAGTTTTTTAAAGCAAAACATAGGAGCAGATTTTCAAGTAGCAGATTTAACAACAAAACCTGCCAAAAAATCTCCGGCTCCACCATTTACTACGTCTACGTTACAACAGGAAGCATCTAGAAAATTATATTTTTCGGTAAGTAAAACCATGACTATGGCGCAACGCTTATATGAAGCTGGATTGATAACCTATATGCGTACCGATAGTGTGAATCTATCTGATGAAGCACAACAGGGAGCTCAAACCGAAATTGTTTCTGCTTATGGAGAACAATATAGTAAACCTAGACAATATAAAGGAAAAGCAAAAGGAGCTCAAGAAGCTCACGAAGCAATAAGACCAACAGATTTTTCTAGACATACAGTAAATGTTGATTATGATCAACAACGTCTATATGAATTGATCTGGAAAAGAGCAATTGCTTCACAAATGAGCGACGCGCAATTAGAGCGTACAAATGTTAAGATAGCCGCCAATAAGCATAAAGAACAATTCTCTGCAAACGGAGAGGTAATAAAGTTTGAAGGTTTCTTAAAAGTTTATTTAGAAGGAAAAGACGAAGAAGAAGAAGAGCAAAGTGGAATCCTTCCTGCAATGCGTGTAGGAGAAACATTGCTTAAACATTATATTACAGCTACAGAAAGATTTACTAGACCGCCAAGTAGATTTAGTGAAGCTTCTTTGGTTAAGAAATTAGAAGAACTAGGTATAGGGCGTCCGTCAACATATGCTCCTACGATCTCTACAATTCAGAATAGAAAGTATATAGAAAAAGGAGCCAAAGAAGGAGAAGAGAGAAATTATATCCAAATGCTCTTAGAAGGAGATGCTTTTTCTGAAAAGAAATTAACAGAAAAAGTTGGTAGTGATAAAGGGAAACTTATTCCTACAGATGTAGGGATGGTTGTTAACGATTTTTTGGTAGCGCACTTTGCTTCAATATTAGATTATAACTTTACAGCCAAGGTAGAAGAAGATTTTGATGCTATTGCAGCAGGAAATGAAGATTGGACAGAAATGATGAAAGATTTCTATAAAGAGTTTCATCTAGTCGTAAAGGATGTAGAGAAAAATGCAGAAAGAGAAGTAGGAGAACGTATATTAGGAGAAGATCCAGAAACAGGTAAAGTAGTAAGTGTACGTTTAGGAAAATTTGGACCTATGGTTCAAATAGGTACAGTAGATGACGAAGAGAAGCCTAGATTTGCTAGTTTAGGTCCTGGACAAACGTTAAGTAGTATTACGTTTGAAGAAGCCATGGATTTATTTCAATTACCAAAAGAATTAGGCGAATATAAAGAAGAAACTATTGTTGTTAATAATGGAAGATTTGGTCCATATGTAAAGTTTGGAAAAAAGTTTATTTCTTTGGATAAAGGAGAAGATCCGATGAATGTAACAATGGATCGTGCTATAGAGCTGATTATAGCCAAAGAAAAAGCAGATGCTCCTATATATATGTATGAGGATTTACCTGTTCAAAAGGGTACAGGAAGATTTGGTCCTTATATAAAATGGAATAATATGTTTATTAATGTAAATAAAAAGTATGATTTCGATAATCTTTCCGACGAAGACATCGTTACATTAATAGAAGAGAAAAAACAAAAAGAAATTGACAAGATTATACATAATTGGGAGGAAGAAGGTATACGTGTTGAAAAAGCTAGATGGGGAAGAAGTAACATCATACAAGGAAAAGTAAAGATAGAACTTCCTAAAACAGTAGATGCAACAAAGTTAACCCTAGAAGAAGTTCAAGGGATAATAGAAAAAAATGCACCTAAGAAGAAAACAACGACCAAGAAAAGGGCGACAAAAAAGAAAGTAACAGCCAAAAAGAAGTAATATAATCTATGTCTTTTGAATTTCTTACCCCAGTAAATGAGGAGGTATTAATCCATGCTTCATCATTACCAGAACAAACGATAGGGAGTCAAATTAAAATTCATACACAAGAACAAGGTATTCCTAATTTAGAAGGAATAAAAATTGTTATTATAGGGATCTCAGAAAACCGTAATGGGACTAATTTTCAATTAGGGGATATCGAGTTCACTAGTGTAAGAAAAGCTATATATGAATTATATCAAGGTAACTGGAGTACGCCCATTGCTGATTTAGGAGATATTCTACCAGGTGATGAGGTTGCAGATACATATTATGTAATAAAAGAAATCTTAGGGACATTACTTCGCAAAGACATTATTCCAATAATATTAGGAGGTAGTCAAGACCTTACTTATGCTCAATATAGAGCGTATGATGTAATGGAAAAGATGGTAAATCTAGTAAATGTTGATGCTAGATTTGATTTAGGAGATTCTTCACAAGAAATGACTAATAAATCCTTTGTGAGTAAAATCATTGTAGATCAGCCATATAACTTGTTTAATTATAGTAATCTTGGATATCAGACATATTTTAACGCTCAAGAAGAGATAAATTTAATAGAAAAACTGTATTTTGACGCCGTGAGATTGGGTGAAATTATTGCAGATATAAGTGTTGTAGAGCCTGTAATGCGTGATGCAGATATAGTTTCTATAGACCTAAGTGCAATAAATTCTAATGTATTGAGTTCTAATACTAGTTCACCTAATGGATTCAATGGTAGAGAGATATGTGCAATTGCACGGTATGCAGGAATAAGTGACAAAGTAAGTAGCTTTGGAATTTATGAGTTTAGTAATTATGAAGGAGAAGAAACTGCAGCCGCGTTAATGGCACAAATGATTTGGTATTTTGTAGAAGGCGTAAATTATCGATCAAATGAGATCAACATCAAAAACCAACCTACTACATTACATTATAAAGTGCCTATAGATGATGAAATATTGTCATTTTATAAAAGTAGTAGAACAGGAAGATGGTGGATAGAAATACCTTTTATTGCATCAGGTAATAATAAATTGAAAAGACACACGTTATTACCTTGCACCTACAAAGATTATGAAGGAGCATGCAATCAAGAAATGCCTGAACGATGGTATAAAGCAAAACAGAAAAACGAAGTTTAACATTTATAATTAAGAGATTTTAGGGTTTTTTTTATGAAAAAATTGTTTTTCTAAAAATAAATAGATAGGTTTATCCCCTTAAATCTAGATGATCTTAACCTAAAACACATTATGAAAAAAATCATAGCACTCTTTGCTATTTTAGCATTACTCTCTAGTTGTGGAGGTGGTAACCGCGGAGAACTTGTAGGAGTAAAAGGTAAAAAATGGCATCCTGAAAAACCTTATGGAATGAGTCTTATCCCCGGAGGTTCATTTATAATGGGTAAATCAGACGATGATAGACCAGCATTAAACAATGCACCAACCAAAACGGTTACTGTACGTTCTTTCTACATGGACGAAACAGAAATTACCAATAGTGAATATAGACAATTTGTGTATTGGGTACGTGACTCTATAGTACGTATGCGATTAGCGATCATGGCAGATGATTTAGGTAAGAAGCCAGGAGACGACGGAATCGGAGAATACGCTTTTCTTGATGCAAATGAAGAAGATATGACTGTCTATGAAAAGTATCGTTATGATAACTATAGTGGTACAGGAACTACTGGATATGAGGGAAGAAAATTGAATAAAGATATTGATATCGAGTGGGATGTTGATAATTATCCAGATGAATTCTATACAGAGGTAATGGATTCAATGTATATTCCTATTGAAGAATCATATAATGGGATTCGTTCTACAGATGTAAGTAAATATGAGTTCCGTTCTACATGGATGGATATTCAGGCAGCAGCTAGATCTAAGAAAGGAAGAAGAAAAGATTTCATAAAAGAAGAGGTAATCAAGATATATCCAGATACTACAGTATGGATTAAAGATTTTAACTACTCATATAATGAGCCAATGCACAATGACTACTTTTGGCATAATGCTTATGGTGATTATCCAGTAGTTGGTGTTTCATGGGAACAAGCTAAAGCTTTTTGTAGATGGAGAACATTATATAAGAATGCATCACAAAAAGAAAGAGACAGAGATTTCGTAAGTAGTTTCAGATTACCTACAGAAGCAGAATGGGAATATGCAGCTAGAGGAGGTTTAGAATCTGCAACTTACCCTTGGGGTGGTCCTTATGCACATAACGACAGAGGATGTTTCTTAGCAAACTTTAAACCTTTAAGAGGAAATTACGCAGCAGATAATTATCTATATACTGTTGAGGCTAAGTCATTTGAGCCCAATGACTATAATTTATACAATATGGCAGGAAATGTATCAGAATGGGTACAGTCTTCTTACGACCCTGCATCATATGAATATGTATCATCAATGAACCCTAATGTAAGTGACGATCGTAACAAACGTAAAGTTGTGCGTGGTGGATCTTGGAAAGACGTAGCTTACTTCCTACAAGTAAGTACTAGAGATTACGAATACGCTGACTCTGCAAGAAGTTACATTGGTTTCAGAACTGTTCAAGATTACATGGGAACAGATGTTACACGACAAGATAATCCCCGAAATTAAATTCTATCAGACTTAATTATTTAACTAACCTTTTTTAACTTAATTAAAAAACACATTTATTATGGCAAATTCAAAAGCAGGAAAAAGATTAATGAACATGGCCTATGGGCTTGGAGCTGCAGTCGTTATTATTGGAGCATTATTTAAAATTACACACATTGAGTTTGGACCTATCAATGGTAATGTAATGCTTACTATTGGTCTTGTTACTGAGGCACTTATTTTCGCTATCTCAGCATTTGAACCAGTAGACGACGATTTAGATTGGTCTTTAGTATACCCTGAATTAGCTGGAGGTCAAGCAAAAGACAAGAAAAAAGAGCAACCAAAAGATGCTGAAGGAATGCTTTCTCAAAAATTAGATGCTATGCTTAAAGATGCTCGTATCGATGCAGGTTTAATGTCTAGCTTAGGAGATAGTATCCGTAACTTCGAAGGAGCTGCAAAAAATATTTCTCCAACTGTAGATGCAATTGCTGGACAAAAGAAATATGCTAACGAACTTACTTTAGCTGCAGAGCAAATGGAATCTCTTAACAGTTTATACAAAATTCAATTAGAATCAACTAGCCGTCAAGCTGAAATTAACCAAGCTGTAGCTGATAATGCTGGAAAGCTTAAAGAGCAAATGGAAAGCTTAGCTAGTAACTTATCATCTCTTAACGGAGTTTATGGTGGTATGTTAAGTGCAATGAATGCTAAGTAATTAGTATTTTTTAAAAACTAAATAATAACTACCAAAACCTAGTAAAGAATGGCAGGAGGAAAATTATCTGCAAGGCAGAAGATGATTAACTTGATGTATTTGATCTTCATTGCGATGTTAGCATTGAATATGTCAAAAGAAGTACTATCTGCATTTGGTTTAATGAACGAAAAGTTGGTTAAGTCTAATGCAAGTGCAACTGAAAGAAACCAAGCGTTTATCGCTGGATTAGCTGAGAAAGCAAGCGAACAAGCTGAGAAATATGGACCATTAAAAGAAAAAGCTGATAAAATCAGTACTATGGCTAATGATTTAAACTCTTATTTAGAGAACTTAAAATCAGAAATGACAGCTACAGTTGATGATCCATCAGATTATGAAGTAATGGATAAAGGAGATTTCTTAGATGTAAGATTCTTCTCTCCAAAAGGACCTAGTAAAGAAGGACAAGAATTCTTAGATAAAATCAACGGATTCAAAAACGGTATCAAAGAAACTTTAGGAAGTGATTTCCCAGAAGTTACTAAGGCTGTTGATGTTGCTTTCAATACTGATGATGTTAAAAATAGAGATGGTATTTCTGTTGATTGGTTAAGTTACCATTACAAGGGATTCCCAATGGTAGCATCTTTAACTAAGTTAACTCAATTACAAGCAGATATTAAATCTGCAGAGAGTGAAGTATTATCTACTATGTTAGCTGGACAACAAGCTTCAGAATTATCATTCAATAACTATGAAGCAATCGTAGTTCCAGAAAAAACAGCATTCTTTAGTGGTGAGAGCTTTAAAGGTAAGATTGTATTAGGTCGTTTTGACGGTACACTTAAGCCAACTAAAGTTACTGTTAATGGAAAAGAGCAAACTAAAATTGAAAACGGTCAGGTTATACTTGATTTCCCTGCTGGAAACGTAGGAGAAAGAGATGTATTAGGAGAATTTGAATTCAAAGAAGGAGATTCTATCGTTAAGATTCCTATCAAGAGTTCTTATGCTGTAATTCCTAAGCCAAATTCAGCTGTAATTTCTGCAGATAAAATGAATGTGGTTTACCGTGGAGTTAACAACCCAATGACTATTTCTATTCCTGGAGTACCTTCAGTTAGTGCTAAAGCACCTGGATTAAGACCAGCTGGAAAGTCAGGAAAATATGTAATGAATGTAACTTCAGTTAAAGGACGTGAAGTAAACATTAAAGTATCTGGAAAATTACCTAACGGTACTTCAGTATCAGATAGCAAGAAATTTAGAATTAAAGATATTCCAAGACCAGTAGGTACAGTTCGTGGAGAAGACGGAGCGATCAAAATGGCTAAGAATGCACTTTCAATTTCTTCTATTGGAGCAATTTTACCAGATTTTGATTTCGATATTAAATTAAAAGTTACAGGCTTTAAATTTAAAGTAGAAGGTCAACCTACAGTTAGCGTTCAAGGAAACAGATTAAATAGCAAAGCTAAATCTGCATTGAAGAAAGCTAAGAGAGGTTCTTCTGTTCAAATTATAGATATAAAAGCAAGGTTAGCTTCAAATGCAGGATATAGATTAAAGAAAATTTCTCCTGTAATTGTAGAGTTAACAAACTAATAAAAACGTATTATGAATTTGAGAAATTTTGTGTTAACCCTTTTTGGTTTTATGCTTAGCATCATTTCTTATGGACAAGCAAACTTATTAAATGCTACCACTCCAGAAGAAATAGGTAAGAAAACTGAAGAGCAAATTAAATATGATAACGATCATCCATTAGAATATGGATATGTTGATGAGCGAGATGTATTGTGGGCTAAGACTACTTGGGAAATAGTGGACTTAGATGAGCGTAATAATTTCCCGCTATATTACCCTATTGATACTGTGAATATTGGATCAAATCGTCGTTCTTTATATCATGTTTTATTATCAAATATAAAAAATGGAAACATAAAGAGCATTTACTCAGATTCATATTTTACTGAGACACGTACACTAGATGATTTACAATCAACATTAACTAGAATCGATACTACAGATTTAGGTTATGAGCAATATAATGCTGGAGAACCTGTGGATCCACAGTATATCAACCGTCGTGATCTTGAAGCAGCTGATATCTCAGAATATCATATCAGAGGTTACTGGTATTTTGATAAGAGACAAGGAGAATTAAAATACCGATTGGTAGGTTTAGCTCCTGTTGCTCCGGATGTTAACTTTATCGATGACGATGAGCCAGATATGGTAGAATTATTCTGGATTTGGTATCCTGATGTAAGAGAGATTTTGCATAATGCAAAGGCTTTTAACAGAAAGAATACATCAATGCCATTTTCTTTTGATCATCTGTTAAACGCTAGACGTTTTAGTGCGATTATCTATCAAGAAGATAACGTACAAGGTGACCGTAAGATTGATGATTATATCATTGATAATGCATTATTCCAGTTAATGGAGAGTGAACGTATCAAAGAAAGTATACGTAACTTTGAACAAGACATGTGGACTTACTAAAATAAGTCATTATAAATATGTAAAAAACGCCCATAATCCTATGGGCGTTTTTTATTTTTGCACTATGGTAGATTTTATAATTGTAGGCTTTGGTTTGGCCGGAATGTCTTTTGCAGACCAATTAGAAGAGCATAATAAATCATATGTAGTATTCGATAACGATTCACAGCGCTCTTCAAGAGTTGCAGGAGGTTTGTATAATCCTGTGATTTTAAAACGATTTACCTTAGCGTGGAAAGCAGAAGAACAATTAGCAGAAGCTTTACCGTTATACAATAGACTGCAACAACAATTCAATACAGAAATTACATACGAACTACCCGTTTTAAGAAGGTTTAATTCTGTAGAAGAGCAAAACACCTGGGCAGAAGCCTATGATAAACCTACATTACAAAGATTTTTAACTCCTCAACTAGTAGATAAAAATACATATGCTGGTATTGATGCTTTATATCATTATGGTAAAGTAAAAAATACGGGGAGAGTTGAAATTGTTAAAATGCTTGATGCATTTAAAGAAAAACTTACAAAACGTAATGCTTTTTTTGAAGATGGATTTGAGTATAATGCATTAGAAATAAATGCAAATGAGGTGGTTTATAAAGGTATTAAGGCAAAATATGTAGTATTTGCTGAAGGATATGGATTAAAGCAAAATCCGTTTTTTAATGAGTTACCATTAACAGGAAACAAAGGAGAGTATTTAATTATTAAATCCGAAGCATTAAAGCTTAAAGAAGCGGTAAAATCGGCGATTTTTATCATTCCATTAGGTGATAATTTATATAAAGTAGGTGCAACGTATAATCACGACGATAAAACATTAAAAAGTACTATTGAAGCAAGAGAAGAACTTGAAAAAGGAATAAGGAAAATTATTAAAGTTCCGTTTCAGGTTGTAGATCAAATGGCAGGAGTACGACCAACAGTTTTGGATAGAAGACCATTAGTAGGGAGACATGCTAAGTACCCAAATCTTCATATCTTAAATGGATTGGGAACACGAGGAATTTTAATCGGTCCTACCGTTGCAAAAGCATTATATCAAAACATAGCAAATGATATACCGCTAGATAAAGAAATTAACATAAAAAGATTTGAAGATCGAACATTTTAATGTTTTGATTTCTTCTTAAAATGCTTAAAAAAGTTAATCCATATATTTCTAGCTAAACGCATGATAATGGGCATAAAAACAATCAAAGTTCCTACAATAATAAAGAAAGATTGAAGTAAAGTTAATTCAAAAAAGAAATTAGCAATGATAAAAGCTGCTACAGCAAAAGCAATCCCAACAGGATAACTTACATACATTGCTCCATAAAAGAAAGAAGGTTCTATTTTGTATTTTGTTTGACAATGACTACAACGTTCATTCATGCTCAGTGTTTGAAAAATTGAGCTATATGGATTAGGATGCTTATACATACTTTCTTCATGACAAACTGGACATGCACCAGTAAGAATACTATATACTTTTGTGCCTTTTAAAAACTTCATAGAAACAATCAGATTAGTATTACAAATATCGTCAAATTAGAAAAGAAAAATCATAATAACGTAATAAATAATAAGGAACTTTTACAGGCGCATAAAAATGAGCATCTTTGCAGAAATAAGACAAGAAATCGATGCTGAACATACATAATTTATCAATCTCATTTGGAGGAGAATATTTATTTGAAGATATCACATTTAGATTAGGTGCTGGAGATAGAGTAGGACTTATAGGAAAAAATGGAGCAGGTAAATCAACAATGCTTAAGATTTTATCCAAAGAGCAAGAACCTGATTCTGGACAGATAGCGTTAGATAAAGATGCCAAAATTGGTTTCTTAAAGCAAGATATAGATTTCATACAAGGAAGAACAGTTGTAGAAGAAGCATATGAAGCTTTTGTTGAAATCAAAAAGATAGAACGAGCGATTGATGAAATTAATGAACAGTTAGCTACACGATCTGATTATGAATCTGAAGCATATAACAAGTTAATTACGGATTTAAGCGATTTTACACAACGTTATGAACTTTTAGGGGGCTATAATTATAAGGGAGATACAGAACGCGTATTACAAGGACTGGGATTTACAGCAGATGATTTTGATAGATTAACAGATACCTTTTCTGGTGGATGGAGAATGCGTATAGAGTTGGCAAAGCTTCTACTACAAAATAATGACATTTTACTATTAGATGAGCCTACAAACCACCTTGATATTGAATCCATTATCTGGTTAGAGAATTTCCTTAAAAACTATTCTGGGGCTGTAGTGATAGTATCTCACGATAAAATGTTTTTGGATAATGTAACCAATAGGACAATAGAAATATCTCTAGGTAGGATCTATGATTACAATAAACCATATTCAAAATATTTGGTACTGCGAGAAGAAATGCGAGAACAACAATTAGCTGCGCAAAAAAATCAAGCAAAGCAAATTGAACATACAGAAAAGCTTATCGAAAAGTTTAGAGCCAAGGCTACAAAAGCATCTATGGCACAATCACTGATTAAAAAACTAGATAAAGTTGAGCGTATACAAGTTGACGAAGATGATAATGCTGTGATGAATATTAGTTTTCCTGTAAGTGTGCAACCTGGTAAAGTAGTAATAGAGGCAGAGCAGGTGAGCAAAAATTATGGAGAAAAAGAGATTTTAAGAGCTATAGATTTATTAGTAGAAAGAGGTTCAAAAATAGCCTTTGTAGGGCAAAATGGACAAGGAAAATCTACACTAGCAAAGATCATTATTAATGAGATCTCACATACAGGTAACTTAAAATTAGGACATAATGTAGAGATAGGATATTTTGCTCAAAATCAAGCCGAATATCTTGACGGAGAACTTACGATAGAAGAAACGATGATCCATGCTGCAAACGAAAAGACACGTAGCAAAGTAAGAGATATGTTAGGTGCATTCTTATTTAGAGGAGATGATGTAGAGAAAAAAGTAAAAGTATTATCAGGAGGAGAACGTAATCGATTAGCGTTGTGTAAAATGCTTTTACAACCATTCAATGTATTGGTGATGGATGAGCCTACCAATCACCTTGACATAAAATCAAAGAATGTACTTAAAAAAGCATTGAAGAGTTTTGAAGGAACCTTGTTATTAGTTTCTCATGATAGAGATTTTCTTCAAGGGCTAACAACTACGGTATATGAGTTTAAAGATAAGAAGATAAAAGAGTATTTAGGAGATATTGACTTTTATTTAGAGCAAAGAAAAGTGGCTAATCTACGAGAAGTAGAAAAAAGAGAGAAAGAAGCAAAAGTAGAAACAGTAGAAAAAACCAAAGCAAAACTTTCGTATCAAGAACAAAAGAAGCTCAAATCGTTAAACAATAAGCTGAGTAATATAGAAGCAAAAATTAGCAAATTAGAAAAAGAGATACAATTGATTGATGAAGAGCTAATGAAAGATTACGAAGCTACTATAGCAAAACCTGATTTTTTTGAACACTATGAAGCCAAAAAGAAAGATTTAGAAAAAGCTATGGAAGATTGGGAAAATCTACAAGAAGAAATAGAGTTGTTAGAGGCATAATAACATAAGAATCCAAGAGAGTTGTTTTTAAAAAGGCAACTCTTTTTTTATACGATCATTAAGTATTGTTAACAAATTAAACTTTACAATATAATGTCAGTCTAAAGGAAACTTTAGATCAAAATGAATAAGAAATAGGGTGTTAATAAATAAACGCTTGTAGTGAATTTTTAACATGAATTTACAAAATAAGAAGAGACAAGTAGCGACTATTAGTGATTACATTTGTAGCCGAATTAAAAACAAGTGATTGCTAAAGGATAAGCAATATAGAAAATAGGTAATAAAGAATAGATTAATAGAAGTAAGGAATGAGAAAAGTAGTTATCGCATTATTAGGTGTACTCATTTTAGGAGCGTCAATAGGAATATTTATGCTATTTAAGAATAATAAAAAGCAACCTCCTAAAAGAAAAGTACAAACAGAAAAAACAGTCTTTACAAAGACCGTTAAAAATAGCGAGATTCCTATCATTATTACAGCAGACGGAAACTTAGTTGCAAAGCAAAAAGTAGAATTGTTTTCTGAAGTTCAAGGTGTATTGCAAGCAACAGGAAAAGAATTTAAAGTAGGAGTAAAATACAGAAAAGGAGAAGTATTACTTCGTATTAATAACGAAGAGCATTATGCAACCTTACAGGCCCAAAAAAGTAGTTTACAAAATCTTATCGTATCAATGATGCCAGATTTAAGGTTGGATTATCCAGCAGCTTTTGAAAAATGGAATACGTATTTAAAGAATTTTGATTTAAATAAAAGTATACCAGCATTGCCAAAAACAGATACAGACCAAGAAAAGTATTTTGTGACAGGAAAGAATATTTATGCTACATATTATAATATCAAGAACCTAGAGGCACGATTAGGAAAATACAATATACGAGCTCCTTTTGATGGAATTTTGACAGAAGCTCTAGTAACTCAAGGAACACTAGTAAGAGCAGGTCAAAAAATGGGAGAGTTCATTAGAACAGAAGCCTATGAGATAGAAGTTGCGATCAATGCAACTTATGCAAATATATTAAGTGTAGGAAAAGATGTGTCATTAAGAAATCTAGAAGAAACCCAAGAGTGGACAGGGAAAGTAACTAGAATTAACGGAAAGATAGATCAAGCTACACAAACAGTAAAAGTGTTTATAGAAGTAAAAGGCGATAATTTAAGAGAAGGAATGTATCTAGAAGCCTATGTTCCTGCACAAAAAGAGGCAAATGCTTATGAGATAGCAAGAAAACTGCTAATAGATAATAAAGAAGTCTATATCGTACAAGATTCTGTATTGAGAAAAATACCAATTAATCCAGTGTATTTTAATGAGAATACAGTAATAGTAAAAGGACTTGAAGACGGAATACAACTGGTAAGTAAACCTATTTCTGGAGCTCATGAAGGAATGAAGGTAAAGGTAGTATCAGAAAATAAATAATAGCCCTCCAAAAAGAATATAGATAGTGAAAAAGATAATATCATACTTTATAAAATATCCAGTTGCCGTTAATGTATTGATACTGGCATTTGTGATAATGGGATTTCTAGGATATTCAACCTTACGTTCTTCCTTTTTCCCTTTAATAGATTCTAATTTTATACGTATAGATGTAGTTTATCCTGGAGCTTCTCCCCAAGAAATAGAAGAAGGAGTTGTATTAAAAATAGAAGACAATCTTAAAGGATTGATAGGAATTGATAGAGTTACTTCTACTTCTTCAGAAAATGCAGCTAATATAGCTATAGAAAAACTTAAAGGATACGATATTGATGTGGTATTGGCCGAAGTAAAAAATGCAGTAGATAAAGTACCCAATTTTCCAGTGGGAATGGAACCTCCTGTAATTACAAAAGTTGAAAATGTAGCAGAGACCATAAGTTTTGTAGTAACAGGAGAAGGTGTTTCACTTAAAACACTGAAGCAAATAAGTCGAGATGTAGAAAATGATCTAAGAAGAATTGACGGAATATCTCAAATAACGGTAACAGGGTTTCCTGCCGAAGAAATAGAGATCGCAGTAAGAGAACAAGATTTAAAAGCATATAACCTTACATTTCGTCAAGTTGCAAGTGCAGTATCAAATGCTAATTTGTTAACTACTGGTGGATCTATTA
Source organism: Aquimarina rhabdastrellae (assembly GCA_947387485.1). Classification (GTDB taxonomy): domain Bacteria; phylum Bacteroidota; class Bacteroidia; order Flavobacteriales; family Flavobacteriaceae; genus Aquimarina. Next base: position 167,062 of record CANDNT010000007.1, on the reverse strand, counting down.
AAACGGAATCTGAAGAATATTTAATCAGAGCTAATAATAGAGCGTATTATGCAGACGAATTAGAGAATCTAATTATTAGAGCAGAAACTTCAGGAAATATCATAAGATTGAAAGATATAGCCGAAATAAGAGATCGCTGGAACGAGACTCCTAATCGTAGTTTCTTTAACAGTAATACGGCAGTTCGATTACAGGTGAGTAATACAAATAATGAAGACCTATTAAGTTCTGCAGAGAAGATTAATGAATATATAGAACGTTTTAACGAGGGAAGTGAAGGAATACAATTAGAGATCACTAGAGATGCTTCTATTCCGTTAAGAGAACGTACACAATTATTGTTTAAGAATGCATGGCAAGGAATGTTGTTGGTATTGTTATTCTTATCACTATTCTTAAGACCTAGATTGGCATTTTGGGTAGCGGCAGGATTACCAGTAGCTTTTTTTGGAATGTTTATTTTTGCAGGATATTTTGATGTAACAATTAATGTATTGTCCTTGTTTGGGATGATTATCGTAATTGGTATTTTGGTGGATGACGGAATTGTAATTTCCGAAAATATATACCATCATTTTGAAAAAGGAAAAACACCAATTCAAGCTGCCATAGATGGTACATTAGAAGTGATACCGCCTATCATTTCTGCCATAACAACTACAGTATTGGCTTTTGCAGTATTCTTTTTCTTAGACGGAAACATAGGAGATTTCTTTGGAGAAGTATCTACAGTAGTAACTTTAACCTTGGTCATTTCGCTAATAGAAGCTTTAATAATTTTACCAGCTCACGTAGCACATTCAAAAGCTTTAAAAAGAGGACAAAAAGTATATAAGTTTAATCGCTATGCCGAGCGAATAATGGATTATATGAGAGACAAATTATATGCACCAGCATTGCGATTTGTTTTACAAAATAAATTCTTTGGATTGATTATTCCTGTTGCATTATTGATTATAACACTAGGCGCTTTTCAAGGAGGAGTAATAAGAGGAACATTTTTTCCTTCTATAGCAAGTGATAGAGTATCGATAAACCTTAAAATGCCACAAGGAACAAATGAGACTATTACCGATTCTATCATTTCGGTTATAGAGACCGCAGCTTGGGAAGTTAATAAGACCTATACAGCAAAACAAGAAGGGAACGAAGATGTAGTAGAGAATGTAATTAAACGTATAGGACCAGGAAGTGCAACAGCTTCATTAAACATTAATTTATTACCAGGAGAACGAAGAAACTTTACGTCGGGAGAGATAACTAATGCGATTCGAGATAAAGTAGGAGAAGTGTATGGAGTGGAAAGTCTTACGTTTGGATCCGGAGGTAACTTTGGAGGAAAACCAGTATCAGTTTCGTTACTCAGTAATAAAATAGATGAATTAAAAGCAGCTAAGCTTGAATTAAAAACAGAATTAAGTAAGAATACAGAATTAAAAGATGTTACAGATAATGATCCTTCTGGAATCAAAGAAATTAAAATCAAACTAAAAGACAATGCTTACTTATTAGGGTTAACACTTAACGAAGTGATGTCTCAGGTACGTAGTGGTTTCTTTGGGCTACAAGTACAGCGTTTTCAACGAGGTCAAGACGAAATCAAAGTATGGGTGCGTTATGACAAAAAAGAACGATCATCTATTAAAAATCTTGATGATATGCGTATTCTTACGCCAAGCGGAAACAGAATACCTTTGACTGAAATTGCCAATTATGAGATAGAAAGAGGAGAGATTTCTATAAATCACCTCAATGGGCAAAGAGAAATTAAAGTTGAAGCTGATATGAAAGACCGTAAGGCTAGTGCTACAGATATATTGGCAGATATTCAAAATCGTATTATGCCAGAAATCGTAGCAAAATATCCTTCAATTACGGCATTATACGAAGGACAAAATAGAGAAGCTTCAAAAGTATCAGGATCGGCAGCCGTAGTAGCACCAGTTATTTTCTTGTTGATTTATATCGTAATCGTTTTTACGTTTAGATCTTATGGACAACCTTTAATGTTATTAGTCATGGTACCTTTTAGTTTAATAGGAGTAGCATGGGGACACTGGTTGCATGGTTTTGCTGTAAATATACTATCAATGTTAGGAATTATTGCTTTGATCGGAATTATGGTTAATGATGGACTAGTATTGATTAGTAAGTTTAATACGTATTTAAAACAAGGGATGAAATTTGATACAGCACTATTTGAAGCTGGTAAATCAAGATTTAGAGCCATCTTTTTAACAACAATTACAACAGTAGCGGGATTAGCACCATTAATTTTGGAAACAAGTCGACAAGCACAGTTCTTGATTCCTATGGCAATTTCGATAGCATATGGTATTAGTATTGCTACATTATTAACATTATTGACGTTACCGGTATTACTTTCGATATCAAATGATATTAAGATTGGAAAAAAATGGATTTTAACAGGGGCAAGACCTCCTAAAGAAGAGGTAGAAAGAGCGGTAATAGAACTGAAAGCAGAAAATGAAACTTCTACAAATGAAAAGTAAAATGGGAATAAGTAAAATTAATAGCTTAATTATAACTGGTTTTTTTATAAGTATATTAGGTGTTAGTGCACTTAAAGCCCAAGAAGTGCTAACCCCAGAAGAAGCTATACAATTAGCAATGAAGCATAATTATGATGTGGTTATTGCAAAAAATGATGTGGCTGTAGCCAAAAATAATAGTGGAGTTTTTAACACAGGATATCTTCCTAGTGTGTCTACTAGTGCAGGAGCAAATTATACTAAAAATGATAGTAAAACTACATTTGCAAGCGGAGATGTAAATGAAGTGAATGGAGCAGAGTCAAGATCGTATAATGCATCAGTGAGAGTAGATTATACACTTTTTAACGGGTTTAATAGAAAATATACAGTAAAACGATTACAAGAAGCATTACAATTATCAGAACTGCAAGCGCGTCAAGTGTTAGAAAATACCATTATACAATTGTATACAGCGTATCATGAAATAGCAAGGCTTACAGAAAATAAAAGTAGTCAAGAAAAGACTTTAGAAGTATCAAAACAGCGATTACAACGCACAACATATAATTTTGAATACGGTCAAAATACAAAACTAGATGTGTTGAATGCAGAAGTTATTGTAAGTAATGACAGTGTTACTGTTTTAGAAGTTAACAGACAATTGGCCAACGCAAAACGAAACTTAAATGTATTATTAGGTAGAGACGTAAATACTACATTTGAAGTGTCTACCGATGTAAATTATAAAGTAGACCTGGATAAAGAAGTATTATTGACAAGTGCCAAAGAAGAAAACGTAAATGTTTTACAAGCGCAAAAGAACTTAGCATTGAGTCAATATGATTTAAAAATAAACAGGTCAGGATGGATGCCTACAGTAGGCGTAAATGGAGGATACTCATGGAATAGTTCGAATAGCGAACCTGTGAATCAATTTTCACCTTCAGAAAATACTCAAAAAGGAATTAATGGAGGAATCTCATTTTCTTGGAATGTGTTTGATGGAGGAACAACAAAAACAAGAGTGAATAATGCAAAGATAGCTATAGCTTCTAGAGAAGTGTCCAAAGAGCAAATAATACAACAACTAAGCAGAGATATTAATAATGCCTGGGAAACTTATCAAAATCGCTTATTTACATTAAAAGTACAAGAACGTAGCAGAGATACCAATAAGCGAAACTTTGAACTTACAAACGAACGATACAAATTAGGGCAAATTAACTCCATTAATTATAGACAAGCACAGATCGATTTGTTAAATGCAGAGTTAAATTTGAGTAATGCAAAATACGATGCAAAAAATGCTGAAATGCAATTATTGCAGCTAGCAGGAAAATTATTGTAAAAAAATAATAGATTAAAATATTGATAAGTAGAAGCTTATCTTTTTGAAATAAAAAAAGATGAAAAAAAACATAAAAAAGACTTGAAAAAGCCAGAAGAGATTGTATCTTTGCAGTCCAATATCGCGGGATAGAGCAGTAGGTAGCTCGTCGGGCTCATAACCCGAAGGTCACAGGTTCGAGTCCTGTTCCCGCTACTAAATTTTAGCCTTCTGTAATCAGAGGGTTATTTTTTTAAAACATCAATAAGGATGAAAATGGCGAGATAGCTCAGTTGGTTAGAGCGTCGGATTCATAACCCGGAGGTCACGGGTTCAACTCCCGTTCTCGCTACAAATTAAAATTAAACCACTGAATTTCAGTGGTTTTTGTTTTTATAAAACCTCTATTTTACTGAGATAATCAGCAAAACCCTCGGAATTGTAAAACGATTACTCCATTCTTTTAAATTACATAAAATCAATAAGATATAGTTGGTTATAGTCATTGCTTTTACTCTACTGTACACTTTTATGTACACCTTTTGTTCGAAATTAACATATTTTAAAGTTCTAAAATTTATTTTGATTATCAGGTGATTGAGTTTTGTAACGGGTTTAAAAACATATGATTACAGTAGCTATAATTAGTATTCTAGGATTTTTTTATTTAAAAGTATACTTAATATCAATTTGAAAAACTTTTTCTTCGATACCCAGGAAAGTTTATTTGATAATTTCTAATATAGTTACAGATATTTAATGAATAATAAAAGATGATATTAACTATTTTATAGAGACTATTTATAAACTCCCCAAAAATAGCTATCAATAAAGTATATTATATCGTTTACAATTACTAAAGCAATAATAAGATAGGGATAAATCGTTTTTATTCGTTACCTATAAAAGACAAATTATAGAATAATGAAAAAAATAGTATTTTTTATATTAATTTTATTTAATATTAATTCATTCTCGCAAGATTATATGGGAAGTCATAGAAATCTTACCATATATAATAATGAATTATGGTTATATGGGAGAAGTATTGCTTCAGATAATATTTGGAAAAGCGCAGATGGATTAAACTGGCAGGAAGTAGCAAGTGATATTAATCATAACAATGGAGCTGTGGGTATTGCTTTTAAAGGAGAGTTATATTCTATTGGAGGAGCAGGTACCAATGAAGTAAAAACTTCTACAGATGGAATTACATGGACTACTAATAATGCTAACTTTTCATCTAAAACAAAACCAGCAGCAGTAGTTCATAATAATGAGTTGTATGTCTTAGGAGGTAGTGGTTCAAACGATGTTTGGTCTACTTCAGATGGTTCAAATTGGGTACAAAAAACTAATACTATTGCTACAGATTTTCCACATTTTTGGTCTCCTAAAGTTGTGTCTTTAAATGGAAAATTAATACTATTTGGGGGAAATAAAACTGATTTTGCTTTTGAAAAAAATACAAGAGGTGTATATATATCTTCAGATGATGGTGTAACATGGCAAAGACATCAATTTCCATTACCTGTTGACTTATCTACCGCAGGAAATTATGCTGTTTATGAGAATAAGTTATGGATAATCGTAGAAATTAATCCTAATTATTTATATAATGAAGGAGAACCTTTTTTATCAGAAAAACGTTTATTTTGGACGGAAGATGGTGTTACTTGGCATCAAGAACCTAATAGCGAAAGTGATTTTATTGAAAATGACAATTTAAGCAAAAGTAAATCTATAGCCTTTAATAATAAACTTTTTAACTATAAAAGAAGTGGAGGGACTGGTGTTTCTATTGCAAGCTTCCAAATACCAAATATTGTATTACCTATAATAAATGCTCAATTAATCAAACAAAGTGAAGCACAACAAACATTCAATTTTCCGTTCAATTATGATCATAAAATTTCGGGTAATAGAAACAATATTACTTTTTCTTATGCAAGTTCTGATAGAACCATTATTAAAACTGATGCTATTGATATTGTTAATAACGAATTACATATTAAACCTACAGGTAAAGTTGGGCATACCATAATTTCAATTATAGCCAATGATGGAGGAGAAACAGAAGTTTTACAAATTCAATTTTATATATATCCAGATCAAGAGAATATCTGGATAAGTCAACCTAATAATATTTTAATAGATGTAAATGGTAATCTAGATACTCAACCTTTTAGGTCATTAGAATTTAATAACTATGGTACAAACTCTTTTGAGTTTTCTTCTTCAAATACTGTTTTCAAAGCAGATAGAATGACCGCAAGTTCTCACTCATTTGTGCCTAATTTAAATTTTATGTTTTTCAATGATGCTTTAGATACAAGCACACAAAGTGAAACAGAAGTAACTATAATAGCTACTGATGGCGTTACTCGTTTTAGTAGAAAATTTTGGGTAAAAGTAGGGGCAAATCAAGATCCTCAAATTCAAAGAACATTAGATATATATAATTCACCTACAAAAGAATTAAATTACCAAATCCCAAATGATGCATTTAGAGACCCTGAAGGAGAATCATTAATTTATTCTATTCAAGATTTGCCCAACGAGCTTAATTTAGATCCAATAACTGGCATCATAACTGGAACATTATTAAATACAAGTTACACAATAACTATTACTGCTATAGATAAATATAGCGGTAAGGTATCCCAAGATTTAATCATTAATCGTGATACTACGCTTAGCACACTGGATATTACCTCTAATATTGACAATACTTTACAACTATTTCCAAATCCCTCAAATGGTAACTTTAATTTAGCTTTTAAAGCAACAAATACGGATAATGTAAGTATTAAATTATTCGATCTAAAAGGGCAATTGCTTAGACAAGAGCAATATAATAATGTAAATAATCAATTCTCTGAAAAATTAAACTTTAATGAGTTGAACGCTGGTTTATATTTGCTTCAGATTCAAAATGGAAGTGAGAGAGCAATTAGAAAAATCATTGTTAATTAAATTACTCTGCAATAAGACTTATAGCTGTGAGTTTTTTATCTAGTAAACCTAATACTGAGCTATTTTTATTAGAATAATTATTAATTTAATTCCACTTCATAATTGGAATAGTGATTTACTTTCACGATTGGATTGAAAATAAAATTGGGAGCAAAAAAACGTTAGGTAACAATGATTGTTGCACAAGTCAATGATATATATTAAGTGATAGTGATGGTACTTGTTTATACTTAACTATACACTTTTTGTTTTCTATCCAATAAGAATGAAACTTCCCATAATATATAAATTGAGGAAATCTATCGAGTATAAAAAAAATATAGTTTCGTAATTATTACAGGTTTTTAATTAAGATTATATAGTCTTAATTAAAAACCTGTAATAATTATAGACCTAGGCTTTCGTAATATTCTTTTCTGTTGTTCAAGACGTTTTAGAGATCTAGAAATAGATTCTCTTGAAAAATTTAAACTATCAGAAAGTTCATTACGTTGAATATGTAATTCTTGAATTTTAAGAACAGTTGCTTTTTGTTTAAGATAAATATAAAGCAATTCATCTAGATTTTTTGTTATAGTATGAATAATACTATTTGTGATTAATCGTTGTGTAGTGTATTGATCTTGAGCTAGATAAGGGTATAATGTGTCAAAATTATCTTTAGTATGAAGAAATTTTTCTTTTGGGATAAAAATAGCGTCACAAGAGGTTATAGCTTTTAACGAAAACTCTAGAGGAGTTTGAGTAGCAACGTTTATTGAATTTAAAAAATGAACTTGAGCTGTTTCTATAAAAAAAAGAAAATGATTAGCTTTTTCATATTCACAAAATGCCTCAGCAATACCATTGATAAAAATAACCAAATTATCCATAAAGAAATCACTTTTTTGTGTCATGATAAGGTCATTCGGTTGGAAATGATAATGATTTACTTGATTATCACCATCTAATATTTTTAAAATGTGAGGAATGATTAAATCCATAATAATATATTATTTTATAATATTTTTATAGTATCGGTATATTTTACAATCTTATTTTTTTCAGATAAAACTTTAAACGCTCTAGATATGCTATTATTTGTTGTATTGAGATCTTGAGCAATTTCTAGGTTAGTAATGGGAAATTGCGTAGCGTTCAAAACTTTAGATTTTGTTATTAAATAATCATAAAGTTTATCTTGAAGTGAATTTGTCTGTGTATGCTTCAAAGCTTTGAATATTGAAGAATACTGAAAAGCATAAGCCTTATGAATGGTATTTTTATAAATATCATAATTATGATACCAATTTCGGCTTTTTGTTATATTATACCATTTAATAGAAGATTTTTTTATAGCTATTAACTCAAAAGTGAACGAAGAATTGATTTTAAAATCTACAAAAGATATTATGGGGTTGATATTGATATCTATATGATATAATAATAAGTTGTTATTATTATGTTTAACTAAAACTTTTAATAGTCCTTCGACTATAATTCCTGTAGAATTTTGATAGCTATCAAGACCCACGACTATTTCCTCTTTATTATAAGACTTAAGAATTGAGCTTGTTTCAATATCCTTTATTAAAGAAGAAGGGAATTGTAAATTTTTATAAGTAAGATAAGACATGTTGAAAAATGCTAGTTAGTTTATAATTTAGTATATAGAAATAAAAAAACTTACGCGCTTTTTTGTTTTTAGAAATTGAATATTTTTGTTAAGTGTTTGATTATGTTTTGTTTGCTTGTTTAAGATACTGTTTTACCGTATTTTTTTTGTGGTTAATTTGTTGTTTTTTGTATTTAGGTTTTTGACGGTATTATTGTGGATAAAGTAGTAAAAGATTAATTTTTTGTTAAAAAAACAAATGAAGTGTTTTTGCAATATAGTATTAGTTTTATGTAATATCATATCATTATGTAAATAATAACATGTTAGAATATAGATAATATAATATACAAATACAGGTAATATAGTATTTGAATTCATATAACTAACTTAAATCACATTAATACATAGGTCAGTTTTTTTTAAATCATCAAAGTTATTTTTGAGGTATTAACTTTAAAATAATTAAAAAATGAGAAGGAAAAGTAAAATCACAATGTTAACATGCCTAGCTATAGGGTTAGGTAGTCTTATAAGTAATGCTCAATCTTCAACTCCTGCAGCAGGAAATCAAATTAATGATGAACCACGATGGCTAACTGGTCTTGGTCTTGGCGAAGGAATTGTCATTAATGCTGATAACGATAATAATAGAGTGGATGAAAGTATTAGATTTTCTATAGGTAAATATAATGATGGTAAGAATTTTACTTCGGAGTTTACACGTGGTGGTATGAATTTGTTTGGATTAGGAAATAAAACGTTTTATGATATAAAATCAACCAGAGGATTAGACTTTTTAGTGAATGCAGGTGTTGAAAATAGTGAATTTGCATATCAATTTAGGGTACAAGAAAAAGGTATTGAACAAATGATAGTTGAAATGTCTTATAAGAATGGTTTGGCAGTTCGTAGAGTTGCTAATTTTTTTGGTCATGCTTATTTTAACGAAATTGCTGACTTTAAAAAACATGTTAAATTTAATGAAGGAGTTGAATTTGATGATAATATATTAGTAAATAGTAGAATTAACAGTGGAGGACCTATGATTATGCGAGCAGGACTACAACCTGCTAGTAAAACCCTTGGTCACTTTGTGTTTAGAGATGGGGCTAATACTGAAATAGCTAGATTACAGAATGGTAATTTATCATTGAATAATGGTGGCATAATATCTGGTTCTGATATAACCTTATGGGCAGGAAGGTTTGCTGGAGAAAGTAAAGCAGTGATAATTAGAAGTGATGAAAATAGAATTGAAACAAAGATACAAGATGGAATAATTACTACAGATCAAGTGAAACTAAATGTAACAACATTTCCTGACTATGTATTTGCAGAGGATTATAAGTTAATGCCACTTAAAGAAGTAGCTCAATATATCAAAGCAAATAAACACTTACCTCATATGCCTACTGAAGCGCAAGTAATTGCAGAAGGAATGAATGTAGGACAGATCAATACTATCTTAGTAGAAAAAGTAGAAGAATTGACATTACATACGATCAATCAAGAAGAAAAGATTGAGCAGTTAATGAAAAAGATTGAAGCATTAGAAGCTGTAATTAGTAAATAAAAAATCAATAATTAATATTCGTTTGATAATAGATTGTTTTAGACAAAACAATATCAATAAGTATATTAAATTGATTAATATATACAAATATATTAGTAGAGTAGTAACGAAATACTAATTGAGTACAAACGAATCTCCTTAGAAATAACAATAATCATTTAAGAATATTCTTCTCATTGTTCAAAAAGATAACAATAATGAGTAGGATAACTCTTGTCTTTATCTAAGGTAAATTAAAAATTAAATATGAAAAAAATATATCAATTTATGGTGCTATTATTACTAGGTATGACTAGTATGATAGCCCAAAATAATTCGGATACGAATCTATACAGATTCATAAATCAAGTAGATAGTAATGGAAGTTTTTTAGTTTTAAATCATAATTTAAGTAATAATAATGCAGATTTTCAACCTGAATCAAATACTGTAAATGGCAAGTATTCACAGTCGTTTATTATTGAATCAATACCAGGAGAAAAAGGTAAAGTGTTTATTATATCAGCCAAGAAACCTAATTATTTTTTAAAGAGAAACGGAAACCCAGAAAATACTTCGTCCAATGAAAGGGCGATGTTTGATACATATGAAGAGAGTGATGATATACGGTTGTATAGTTGGGAAATTATCTTACAAGATTCAGATGATCCAGAAATTGTATCTATACAAGCGGCTGGACATAGACAATATGCTGTACAATGTCAATTTGTTGGAAATGGAAGAGTAACATTTTTAAGAAATACAAATGGAAAAAGATTAACACCTATTAGTGATAATGAAGTTGTAGCTAATGGATTTAGATATAGATTACAGCAAATAACTAATACGTTCTAAATATAAAGCATATGAAAAAAGTAAAACAACAATTACTATTATTATGGATGCTATGCTTTACCTTTTTAGCCATAGCACAAAATAATATATCGCCAAGACCTTATGTAGTACAGTTATTAGCAAAAAATGATTATAAATCATATTATGATACTCAAACACGATTGCAAACTGATATTATTAAACAAGGTGAAGAAGGAGAAGGTACATTAGAGTTTTGGGTAAAGCTTAATAGAGAAGATGGGACTAATACTTTTGAAGGGTTTGAACTTACTAATCTATTGGATGGAAGTAACGAGTTTAAAGTAGGAGTAACCCCTACTGCTATAAGTATTACTAATGGAAATGCGGTTATTCCTAATATTAGCTTATCAGGTGATGCCGTGCTACAAAATGATGAATGGTATCATTTTGGATTAGTTTTTGATAAAGGAAATCGATTTAGTATTTATATTAATGGGATTCGTAGAGCCTCGGTACAAAACTTTACGGTATCTGCAGAGGATTTATATGTCACTGCTGGACGAGCAGATCATTTGTTTCTAGCAGAATATCGAGCATGGAATCGTGCAAGAACTAGAGAACAGTTAGAAGATAATAGATTAACTACTTTGCATGGAGCTAGTAAAGTTACTCTTGAAGATTTTAATCGTTTGGGACTAGTAATCGCTTATGTAGATGCAGATGAAGATGTGTCGGTCGCAAACTTACCACAACTTAAAGAAGCGAGATGGCATAATGTATTAAGCGATATAGAAAATCTTGATGAAACTATTCCATTATTAAAATATTCAAGTATTCGTACTGGGACTAATAGAAATCAAATAAGAACAGATTTTGCCATAATTAACGCTATGGCAGATCATCCTATTTTTAATCTAAATACTATTTTATTACAAGCAAGTGATGGAAATGGTGCAGCTTTTAGAACAGATGGGAGACATAATGTACGTTTACGTTGGCCGCATGTTAAAGACGTTAATAACTATTCGATTAGAAGAAGAGAAGTTGGAGGAGGTAGTATAGGTACAATTATACATAATATAGTAAAGAATGATTTAACAGCTGTAAATGTATCAGATTTTATAGAATATTTTGATGAGGACATTGTTCCAGGGCGAATATATGAATACACTGTAATAGGCGCTAGAGATGAAAAAGAAGATGTAGATGGAACAGATACAGGCTTTGTATTTCATAATGGAGAAGTTAATGGAAGGGTAGTAACCGAAGGACAAATTGGAGTACAAGATGTAAGAGTAGCAGCAGTATTAAAAGATGGGACAGAGGTAAAATCTAATAATAGTGTACTTGATGTAAAAAGTACGGGAGCTCCAATATTTGTTAATAATGTACAGGTATTTGAAGAAGCAAATGGAATAGCTACGATAGAGTTTTGGTATAAGACTCCAGTAAATAGTGCCGAAGTAAATACCGTATTTAAGTTAGATATAGGGGAGATACGTATCAATAATGATAAGATTCAAATATATTTAGGGAATCGACTTTATTTAGAAACTAATATAAAAGGAGACCCTACGGATTGGCATCATTATGCCTTATCGGTAAGTCCTACAGGAGGGGCTTTATATCTAGATGGAGGGTTAGCACCAGATTTAAATAACCCTAGAAGAGCAGATGCTACTACAAAAGAACCTTTTGTAGTAGGATTAAATAGAATTTCACAATTCTCATTTAATCATGAAGTACGTAATAACTATTTATTAGATGAGTTGCGTATTTGGAGAACAATACGTACACCAGAAGAAATCTTTAAGCATAAAGATATCATCTTAGGATCAGAAGATAGTAGTTTAATAGCCTATTATCGTTTTGATTTAACTACAGATAATGAAGTGTATAATCAAGCAATTGATACTAGAGGAAGATTAGTAGGAAGATCATCAAGTACATTTACAACACAAAATACAGAAATTCCACCAATCGAATATGGAGTGATAACAGATCAAAACGGAAATTATAGTTTTGTTACGTTACCAGGAGGTTTAACTACAGATAGTGATTTTGGATATACATTTAAACCAATTTTTCCAAATCGTGATTTTCAACCAATAACTAGATTTAAACAGGTTGCAGAACAGTTAGCATATACAGAAACAGAGAGTAGAATCGATCAATTTGTAGATATATCAACTTTTGAGATTCAAGGAAGAGTACAATATGTGGTGAATAATGAAGGGACAGAAACAGTTTATCCTGTTTTAACAGGAACAGCGATTAAAGTAAATGGAGTTGTTCTAAGAGATAATATGACAACAGAAGCTATAGGAACTAATTCGAAAGGATCTTTTAGATTTGATAGCCCCCAAGGAAGACATACCTTTTCTATTCACCCAACAATATTACAAAGCACAAATATAAATGCAAGCGAAAATACTAGACAGAATGTAACCAGTATTTTCTTTGAAGGAAGATCAGGGTATTTAGAGTTAAAAGAACCTATTACTACTACTACAAATCAATTGACATGGACTGGACATTATAGAAGAACGATCAATAATGATCCAGAAGCAAAATTAAGAGCTACACAAACCATAATGCATCATGGAAGTTTAAAAATACAGTTGATAGATGAAGCCGTATTTTCGGTAAGTTTAAATGATCAGGTATTAAAGCAAGTGACTTTACCAGGAATAGAAGAAAATGATTTTGAGTTTTTTGCTGTAGCTGTTAATGAAGTAGATGATAGTATACGTATATTATATGATGGAATGTATGAAGTGATTCCTATACCATCAGCTGTAGGAGCTTTAGACTTTAATACCAAAGCTTATTTGGGAGCAACTCATATAGAAAACCCAGGAGAAGGAGAAGATTCAAAGACAGATTTTTATGCAGGATATATTGATGAGTTTGAATATCGTATAGGTGCCTATCCGGAGAACTTATTGAGAGATATTGCAGATGGAGAGAATATAATAGAAGATAATGATAATGATTTATCGAGTGCATTAAGTCTGAGATATACCTTTGAACATAACGAAGATAGTTTTAGAGCCGTAAATACTATAGTAAAAAAAGGTTCAATTGATAATAATTATTTTAGTGTTTTTGGAGATGCAAGTTTTGATGATAGTACAAGAGCTCCTTTAGAACGAGGTGTACATTTTGAATATATAGCTGCAAATAAGAGTTATAATCCAGTAGGAGATACTTATACATTGAATGTAGATGAAGCGATTACCGAATTAAACTTTGAGAATTTAACTAGACATAGTTTAATAGGAAATATTATTATTCCTTGTGATAATAATATTGGAGCATGGACAGGAACGATCACAAGATCTGATATTAGGGAGCCTCCGTTTGTTCGTAATATTAATGCAACTAATTTTGATAGTGAATTTAAAGTATTTACGGTAAATGATTTAATTCCTGGTACCTATGAACTGTCCTTAACAAGTATACAAAATCCAACATTTACAGTTGATACTACAGTTGATCTACGACGAGGAAATGCTATTCAAGATATTGAATATCGTAATGAGATGCAGGTAGAAACTAAATTTTATGAATTAAGTGATGCTCAAAATAGTAATGATGAACGAGGGATAGGAAATGAAATAGAAATAGATTCTAATTGTATTGATCGTTATGTATTCCAACAATATGACCGAATAGTAGCAGTAACTACAGTATATGAAGAGTATAATGGACAACGTTGTCTATTAGAAGGTGTAACTGTAAATTATAGTGGAGACCTGATAAGAGGAATGAAAAGAGGAGATAATGAGGAGGATGAAAGTACTATTGTATTAATAGAAGGTAATGTGGCAGTAGAAACAAATAGTTTAGGAAATGCTGTATTACAGTTTGAAGTTAATACTGCTAATTTTATAGAAGCAGCAGATCCGTCAAAAAACTTTTTACGTGGATTTACAGCAACGGCAGAAAGAGGAATTTCTAGTGCTAGAGAAACTAAAACATCTACTATAGATGCGATAGTAACAGGAGTACAAGCAGGTAATGCAGATTTTACTTTTAGCAACCCTTCGGTATTGCATGTATTACATGATCCACCAGGAGATAATAGTTTTGCTACATTGGAAGAAGGAGCTTCCTTCTCTAAGACATCAACATATGCTGAAGGGACAGATGTTTCAGGGGTTTTCTTTGCAGGAGGAGGAGCTGACTTTCAAGTAAGAATGTCTACAGGAACATTTGTAGGAGTAGGATCTGGAAGTACACTTGAAATTGAGAATACAGTTACAGGTTCAACAATAGATGTTTTAGGATCAGGAGAATTTTCTTTTTCATACCGTAATACTGGAGGAAATGGAAGAAATGTGTCGATCAATAGATCTGTTTCGACACCATCCTTTGATACCTATGTAGGAGAAGATGCCGATGTTTTTATAGGGACTACAGATGTGATTGCTATAAGTAGAGGAAATAGAATTGAGATAGAGAATTGTAAGGTTGTAAAAAAAGAAACTAATATACCTTCTGTCACAGAGGAAACGCCCTTTGCGGTAACTCAACAGCATATTATAGATGTGACCATTCCAACTTTAGAAAGACAGATAGCGAGTCAAACTCAAGGTTTAAATATAGAAGATTTAAAAAATCAAGTCCAAATATGGAAAGACCTTGTGGCTGCAAATAAGCGTAAGAGAGAAGCTTTAGTATCTAGAATTCAAAATAATCAAAGCCTTGCAAGAGGTAGAATTACCTACCAGGATTTAATTAGATTTGTTGAAGTAGTAGAAGACAAAAGAAATGAAATTCCATCAACACTTGATAATTTAGATCAATTTGCAAAATTAGGACAAAATGGATTCTCATTTGGTGGAGGAGTTCCAATTAGCTATTCTTTTACTAGAAGTATATCAGAAGATGACGGGAAAAATTTTGGAGGTGGAGCAGGAGCTGGATTCAGCTATACATATGTGAATAACCTTGGAGGGGGAACTTTTACTTTTGGATCTAATGGTAGAGTTATAGGAACACGAACGAATACAAGGAATGAAAGCTTTAGTAATACTGTTACAGAGAGTTTTACCTTTAGTGATGATGATGATGGAGATCAATTCTTTACAGCTGTAGTTCCTGATCCAGACTATGGATCACCTATGTTTGGGGTACATGCAGGACGTAGTATGTGTCCATTTGAAGCAGGTACACAACCACGTCAAGGAGTAGAAATAGTAATAGATAATGCAATTGGATTCAATGGAGGGAATGATTTTATAGAGTATGATATGATTTTGCGTAATACACAATTGGCACAAGATGATACTCGAAAAATATATTATGTGCAATTAATCAACTCTTCAAATTTAAGAGGAGCACAGATAGAATTTGGTGGTGTAAAGCTTAATAGTGTAGCAGGAAATCGAGCTTCATTCCCTTTTGGATTAGATGAAGATTCTCCAGTGGGAGTTGTACAAGAAATACGATCTATAATGGTGGAAGATGAGAATGGATTTATGGTTGAAAAACCATTACGTATGGTAGTGAGACCTAATAGTGCCGATGTTGGAAAAAATGTGAGATACGAAGATATACGTTTACGTTTTTATGCTGACTGTGAGCAAGCAGGAGATGGGTTTGCGTATCAATCATATCGCCAAGATGAATATCGATTAATAGGAGCTGGAGCGAATGCACCAGATACCTTTGACAGTGGTATTAGACCGGTACATGAGATTACTTTTACGGCAGATTTTAGTGCTCCTTGTGTAGATAATATAGAAGTAACAGCACCTATTAAAGATTGGGTAATTAATAATAGCAGTAATAATAAATTGGATTTTAGATTCAAAATACCTAACATAGAAAATTTATTAGCTGATAGAAGAGAAACTAGAATTAATACTCAAACGAATGTAGAAGAAGTGGTAATGATACCAAGTGATTTTCAGGTAGCGATAGAGTATGCTATTGAAGGAAATAATAGAGGAATAGAATTGGTGACTCTAGATGCGGAAGCGCTAAAAGCAAATTTAGATACTCAAACAGGGTTTATTACTTATACAGCAGAGATGGATTTAGCCAATGGAAATTATAGCGTACGGTTAGTACCTATATGTGATCCACTGAGTAATAATCCGAATGCGCGAAATAATCCTACGGATTTTATTTCTGGAACCATAAACAAAACAGCAGCAGTTTTAGTAAGTACAAATCCAGCTAATAATGGGATTTATACTTCGGGATCAATTTCGGCAGAATTCTCAGGACCTATAAATCCAGCAACAGTTAATTTAAATTCTGTAGCCTTAAGAGGAGTTTTAGGAGGATTACCAAAAGAACTCGTATCTGTAGAAATAAGAACACAAGAAGTAGAAATTGAAATTCCACACCGTTCAGTATTTAATGCACCAGAAGCCTTTACTGTAGAGATGTGGGTAAATCCTAGTACTATTCCATCAGGAACAGCAGTGCCAATCCTACAAAAAGGGAATAATTATAAGGTAGCATTAACACCATCAGGGCATATAGAAATTAATGATAGTGTACGTTCTACACAAACAATTCAGCCTTCAATCTGGACACATATAGCAGCAGTATATGATGGTAGTAATGCTATACAAATCTATTTTAATGGTGAACCTGTTGGATCGGGAATTTATACTACAGGAGTGACGACTAATACAGAATCTATAATGATTTCACCAGAAGTAAATGGGGAATCCTATGTAGGAGGTATAGATGATGTACGTATATGGACAGATGCTAGAACACCAATAGAAATTGTACAAAACCTAGATGGTCAATTATTAGGAAATGAAACAAATTTGGTAGCATATTTTGTATTAGATGATAACGCTTTAGAAGTAGATGGTATACAAGAAGCTATTAGAGATTACACAGGAAATGCAAGAGCCACAACCAAAGTTGGAGATATTTTCCATAATGATAGTGGTGAAGCTGCACCATTAGATGTAAGTCGACTTGTATCGAGTTTAGAATTTGAACATAACGTATCTTCAGGAGGAACAATACTTAATATTAGACCATTAAGTTCATTGGCAAACCTAGAAGGAGCACAATTAACATTATTGATAGCTAATGAAGGATTAAGAGATATTACAGATAACAATATAGAAGGTGCTTCAAGAAGTTTTATTGTGAACTTAAATGCAATACGATGGAGTCAAAATAATGTTAATCGCGTACAGGTAGAAGGAGAAGAGTTGATTATAGATGATGTTGATTTTGATAACAGTCAAGGAGGAATTGATGTAGAGTATCGTTTTACACGATTACCAGTATGGTTATCTGTAAGGGATAATAATGGATTTGGTAATATTAGAAATATAGATGAAGGAGAGCGATTATCTCTTGATGATCAAGCTATAGAAAGTAATTTAGAATTTGTAGTAGCCCCATTTTTAACACCAGGAATACATACTACAACAGTATATGCAGAGGTGTTTGATAACTCATCGAATCCAACTACTACAGGAACATCTTTAGGAATAGAAAGTTTTACACTAGAGATTGTTACCAATTGTGTGGTTCCAGATTATGATGATGGATTTAGTAATGGTGATTATTTAGGTTCCTCAGATTTTACGAGTCGCTTAATTATAGATGGAGAACAATCTACCGATGTAAATGATATTGTAGCTGTATATATAGATGGAGAGTTTAGAGGATCAATAAATGTTAATTCAAGAGGATTAGTAGATTTATCTGTATTTGGTGATAGAAATGATAATGGAAAGAGATTAAGTTTTAGAGTCTGGGATGCTTCAGAGTGTACAGAGTATGAGGGGATTGTTGAGAGACATTATTTTCAATTTAGAGCAGATATGGGTAATCAAACTGTTCCAATAAAATTTACTGTAGGTAATACGCTAACCCGTAGAATTGTAGTGAGTGGTAAAAACTTTGATATTAGTTTTAATGTAAGTGATAATCCTAATGTAACAACCTTATCATTAGATGCTATAGAAGGATTAACTAAAGGAGATATACTAATAGATGCTGAGACACTTGATGATAAAAATCCAGTAGCTAAAGCAGATGAGACAGGAACATTAATAGCACAAGGAAATAATCCAAATACTATAGATATACGTAAATCGTATGTATTACAACGATTAAATAGTGCTCAAGTTACATTAATAGTATCAGGAGCTCCAGTAGATGTTAATACAAACATATCTTTAAATGGAGATGCTGAGGGCGATGGTGATCCAAATGATAAAGAACTTACACCAATAGCGTTTTTACCAAGTGAATTGCAACGAACGGCTTTTGCGTTACGTTCGTTAACATCATCACCAAGAATAAGTATAGGTGATCGTATAGAACGTAGAGGACTTAGAGCAGAATATACAGCAGAAGATGGTTGGGTAGGAGCTTTGACACATTTACTACCAGGACATGGATATACAATGGATGTAACAAATGCAATGACATTAAACTACAGTGGATTAGTAGATAAAACTAATGAAGCTTCAAAAATGAGTGAAGCAAGTTTATCAACTATAGACGAAGCAGCACAATTAAACTGGAAAGTAGATCGAGGAGATTATTTAAGGTTTATGTATATGACAGCGGTGGTAAATGCAGTACAATTTGATATCTCAAAAGAGTATACGATAGCAGCATTTGCAGGAGAGGAACTACGAGGAGTATCAAAAGCACAATTAGTAAAAGGTAAATATCACTACTTTATCGGTATAGGAGGTAGCTCATCAAATGAAGAGATTACATTCAAGTTATTTGATGGAGAGAAGATAGTGACCTTAGATAATGTAGAGGAGTTTGATACCTCAGTGTCCTTAGGAGCGATGAAAGCACCATATGTGTTAAATTATACGCCTAATAGCGAAACTGAAGAAGTAGTATTAAACGATGTATTAGGATTAAGTTTAGGACAAAATATACCAAACCCTATGATAGATGCTACACAGATTAGTTATAGTATTCCAGAAGATGGACATGTAGACATTAGCCTATATAATGTATTAGGACAAAAAGTGTACACTTTTGTATCAGATACAGTAAAAGGTAATGTATTACATACTGTTGATTGGGATGGTATTGCAGAAGAACATGTACTATCAAGTGGTATCTATGTGTATAAATTAAATTATGAAGGTCAAGAGTTGCAACGTAAGTTAGTTATTGAATAAAATCAATGCTCTTGAAATGAATTAATATTTAGAGTTGTTTGTAAAAAAGAGGAAGTTTTAAAAGAACTTCCTCTTCTTTTAAAGAAAAGAATGAAAAGGTTATTATGAAAATGAATAGTAATATTTTAAATAGTATACAGAAAATATCTAAAGAAGAAAAGGTTGAAGCTAAGGAAATTATAGTTAGAGAAGGAGATATATTATCGAAAGTTGGATTTATAGAGAAAGGATTGGTTAAAGTAAATATAAAAGTTCAAAATAATAATAAGCTATTTATTTACTGTTTGGATAATGAGCAAAATAATATGATAGCTTTTATTCAACAATTTTCAAGTAAAAACATACAACCTGTCGAAATTGAGGTCATAGCATTGACAGATACAGTAATACGGTGGATTCCATTATCAAAATATAATAAATTGATGGAAGAGAATGAGCATGTTAAAATGAAATTGATAGAAACAATAGAATTTTGCAACACTAAAATTTTGGATGTCTTAATTGATTTAAATGGAAAGTCAATTATAGATAAAATAAAAGATTATTTAAAAGAACTTAAAAAGTATTCTGGAACGAATACAATAATATTAGAAAAGAAAGAAATAGCAAAAGATTTGAACATTCCAGTAGATATAATCTCTTTAAAACTTAAAGAAATTATACATACGGGATTGATTACATTGAAAAAAGATAGGTTGTTTTTATCATAGAAAACATATTTATAAATAACTATTGAATATGTGATCTATATATTATTAAATACAATCGGTGTACACCTTTATGTACACTTTGAATGTACACTAATGCATCTAAATGCTTAATAATGCATTTTGTTAAAATGCTAATTGATTGATTATTAATGGTAAAACAAATGAACTGTTTCGTTTTCATAACTCGGAGGTCACGGGTTCAACTCCCGTTCTCGCTACAAATTAAAATTAAATCACTGATTATCAGTGGTTTTTTGTTTTTACAATCCCGAGGGTTTTACTGAGATAATGGGTCAAGAATAAAAGTTGTGTTTAGGCAAAAAATTGCGTTAATCTGAAGAGAAAGAATTCTACATTTCTTACACCTCTAAACTGTACTCTAAAGGCTTTTATTTTAGCATTAAAAGATTCTGTTGCTGCATTTGTACTTCGATTATCAAAATAATTATCACTCTAAATATAAATAAACTGAATTATAATTATTTACGAATATTGTTATATTTGGATAATCACATAATTAAAAGAAAAATAACCGCAATGCTTATGTTTAGGTGTTCTTTGCAAGCTAAAAACAACAGATGCAAACAATCGAAAATTATTTAAAAAAATTCCCTCATTATTCCTCACAAGCTTTAGAAGAAGTGTTGCCTTTTTTGCAGATAAAGGAAATAGAAGAAGGTGAATATTTTTTAAGGCAAGGAAAATTTGCTAAGAATATTGCATTTATCGAAAAAGGACTTTTAAGATTATATTATCTTCGAGATGGGAAGGAAGTCACTACCCAATTTTTGGACGAACAAAATATAGCTTGTTCATATCGTAGCATGATTACTAATCAAATTAGTGAAATTTCAATTCAAGCAGTTGAATCAACGAAACTGATTGTTCTACCTTTTCATTCGCTTCAAAAATTATACGAAAAGAATCTATTTTGGCAACAAGTAGGTAGACTTGCGGCAGAGAGTGAATTTATTGTAACAGAAGAACATAATAGATTTCTTAATGATTTAAGTGCAACAGAGAGATATTTGGAAATACTAACAAACAAAGGCAAACTTATACAACGTGTACCGCTTAATTATTTAGCATCTTATCTTCAAGTCGAACCTGAAACTTTGAGTAGGATTCGAAAAAAAATTGTGCAAACTTGACCTAAATCAATTGAGAAAAATAAAAATTCTAGGACTTTTGATGTTCATTAAAAAATATAAAAAAATGCACGAAGAGTCAAGAAAAAAAGATGTTGTAGATAGTTATGGTAATTTAGCAAAAGTAGTTTCACAAAACACTTGTCAAAACAGACATAGCAAGGTCGTTTCTGAAACAATTGGATATTCCAAAAAGGAAATAGAAAATGTTCCAGATAACTCAAATTTAGGTGTAGGTTGTGGCAATCCGTCTGCTTTGGCTAAAATAGTAGAAGGAGAAACTGTAATAGACCTAGGTTCAGGTGCTGGTTTTGATGCTTTTTTAGTATCACCCAAAGTTGGTGTTAATGGTAAAATTATTGGAATTGACTTATCGGATGATATGCTAAGTTTAGCAAGAAAAAATGCAAAAAAAGGAAATATTCAAAATGTTGAATTTCGTAAAGGTGATATTGAAAAATTACCAGTTGATAATGAAATTGCAAATCATATAATTTCAAATTGCGTTATTAATTTATCAACGAATAAACAAGATGTTTTTAACGAAGCATATAGAGTTTTAAAACCGAACGGAAATTTATCAATAAGTGATGTGGTTCTAATAAAAGAGTTACCAAATTGTATTCAAAATTCAATTGCAACTCACGTAGCATGTTTATCTGGTGCTGAAAATATTGACACCTATATTAAATATGTTAAAAATGCAGGATTTAAGGATGTGACAATTGAGTCAAGGAAAGAATTTCCTATAGAATTAATGTTAGCTGACCCACAAATTAAAGAATTGTTTGAAAAAGCTGACTTTGACATTCATAGTGAAGAAGCAAAATTACTAGCGTCTAGTGTTGTCAGTATAGCTTTAAGTGCAAAAAAGTAAAAAAATCAGTAGAGAACAAAGTGTATAATAAATAGCGATTTCGGTGCAAACCGAAATCGCTATTTCATTTGATTAATATATTTAAGCCGAAAGGGTTGTGAGTAGAAACCCACTACAACTCATCTTGTGCCGAGCAGGCAACGAAGGAGATTATACTTGATGTAAACTGTAATTAAGAAGAAGTTAACTCAATTTACTTTAGTAATTTGTAATATAAAGTGGTCCTAATTTAATAATCATGAATAAACTCTCTTAATAAATAAATTGATTCCTTCTATAGGAATAGAAATTTTTAAAAATAGTGATTGGAAAATAGGAAATAATAAATTACTAATTTAACCCATAACTGACGATTACATTAATCGTTATCACCAAGCATAAAAAATGACAGAAATAGAATATTATTTGGTAGATGTTTTTACATCTCAAAAATACGGAGGGAATCAACTTGCAGTTTTTGTTGATTTCGAAAACAAAATCTCTACCGAAGATATGCTCAAAATTGCCAAGGAACTTAATTTTCCGGAAATAACATTCATAAAAGAAAATTATAATGATAAAACATTTAAAGTTAGAATTTTTACCCCAGAATATGAAGTACCTTTTGCTGGTCACCCCTCATTAGGAACTGCTTATATTATTTCAAAATATTTGTTACCAAAACCAAAAGAAAGCATTATCCTAGATTTAAAGCATTCAAATATTAGTATTGATTTAACCTCTATTGATGATGTTGATAATAGTAGTTTTATAATGAAACTAGCCGATCCAGAATTTATAGCAACTTATAAACATCAAGAAATTGCTGATGGATTAGGTATATCGCGAGAGGTACTAAACACACACAAGTCAATAGAAGAAATAAGTATAGGCTTGCCATATATTATCATTCCTATTATCAATTTAGAGGAGATCAATAAAATAAAGCTCGATTCACAGAAGGTTATAGAGTTTTTAACCCAAAAAGAGAAATACAAAACTAATAGTAAGACTGGACTAACAACTTCTTTGTTTTTTGTTACAGAAGAAACTTTTGAAAAACCGAATAGCTTTAATACTAGAATGTTTTGTCTCGAAAATGAAAATTTAATAGAAGATTCAGCTACAGGAAGTGCTAATGGTTGTTTCCTTGCTTACCTATTAAAAAACAAATCATCAGAAGTCTCTTCAATAGTAGAACAGGGATTTCAAATGAAAAGAAAATCATATATACATTTAAACGGAAAGTTTAAAAATGATAAGTACAGCTTAAAAATTGGAGGAAAAGTTGTTGACTTGAGTAAAGGTAAATGGAAAGTATAGCCAGCAAATAACAAAAAAAAAATAAAACATGTTGTTATAAATCATTGTGATTTGGGTGATAAATAAAAAGCCTTAATGAAGTCTTTAAGAATTGACAAAAGTGATTTAAAAAAAACAATTTTATCTTCTCATCAACCCAATGATTTTATGATAAATTCTTTGGTGTATACTTTCTGGATTTACCTTTTTTTAATAGTTCTTTTTATTGAATAATAGTGATGTCATTTTATTCTTAAACTGTACTATTCTATTAAACATCTTTATGATTTTAAGAAATATTGTAGCGCTTGATAAGAAAAAATAAAGATATGAATATGGGGTTGTATTTTAGTGTTTTATATAAGGTGTCGGGCGATTGTCAACTTATTGTCGGGTGGTTTTTGAGCGATTTTTTGATGCGCTTTGATAGGTTTGTGCTATCAACATAGTAATCAAAATTTAAAATGAAATCATACAAACTAATTTTCGTAATCCTATTAATTTTTATAGCGAATAATAGCATTTCACAAGTACCAGAAAATTCCACTTTATTTATCGAATTAAAAAAAGCAGATAGTTTAATTTTTAAAGAAGGTTTTGATAAATGTAATTACGCCGCTCTAAAAAAAGTGCTTCATAAAGATTTAGAGTTTTTTCACGATCAAAATGGCACTTCAAATTTAGAAGAGTTTTATGAATCGTTTACCAGCAGTATTTGTTCGAATCCTAATTTCAAACCCATCAGAAAATTGGTAAAAGAAACTCTAAAAGTATTTTCCTTAAAAAGTAATGGAGAAATATATGGCGCAGTACAAACAGGCAATCATGTTTTTTACATTAAGGAACCCAATAAAGAATTATATGCTACTGAACAAGGTAAATTTATTCACACTTGGATTTTAGAAAATGGACAATGGAAAGTTAAACGAATTTTAAGCTATGAGCACAAACCGCCTACCAAAGAGTATGGCAAAAAATTCAATGCAGATTACGCTTATAAACTGTTTGATAACGATAAAGAAATTGAGAACTTATTAAAAAAACACAAAATTCCGTCCATAGCAATTGGGTTAATTAAAAACGGTACGCTTCAACAGATAAGAACATTTGGGAATAAAAAATCAAATCAACCAATTTCTAATAATAGTATTTATAAAGTTGCATCTTTAACAAAACCAATTACGGCATTTGTGGTATTAAAACTCATTGATGAAGGAGTTTGGAGTTTGGATAAGCCTGTTTCAAATTATTTTATAGACAAAGACATAAAGCATAGTAAATATTTACATAAACTGACTACAAGGCATATTTTATCTCATCAATCTGGTTTTCCTAATTGGCGTTATTTAACAAGCGATAATAAGTTGTCCTTTCAATTTGAACCAGGTACAAAATGGCAATATTCTGGAGAAGGTTTTGAATATTTGAGAAAAGCTATTGAGAAAAAGTTGGAAAAACCCTTTGAAGAAATTGCTCAAGAAAAAGTGTTTAATCCATTGGGAATGAATAACACATATTTTTATTGGACAAATAAGATTGATGAAAAACAATATGCTGTTGAACATGATGAAAACGGAAACCTGATAAACTATGAAAAATATATTGTAACAAATGCTGCAGCAAATTTATTAACGACAGTAGAAGATTACTCAAAATTTTTGATTCATATTTTGAATGGAGCAGCTTTATCGAAAAGAAATTATGAAGAGTTTTTAAAAGTTCAAGCAAATGAAAAGGACGGGATTGATTGGAGTTTGGGGATGCAAATGCTGTCTAAATTGCCAAATAATGAAATAGCATTTATGCATACAGGGGGAGACTATGGTACAAAAACAATAGCTATAATCCTTAAAAATTCAAAAGATGGATTGGTACTGTTTTCAAATTCAGAAAATGGAATGGTTTTATGGCAAAAGATTATAGCTGAATACTTTGGGACGATTGGAGAAGAAATTATAAGAAGAAATTTAGAATAAGTATAGCATATAATAAGGTAACCTATGCAAAATCATTGTTGATTATTAGTGAATTAATTGGATTGGACTATCACTATTAATAATTATGGGAAATTTCTATAACCAAATAAACTATTCATTTATTAATAAGAGGTACAGATTTAATGTATTTAAATCAATAATGTAAAAACAATAGGAATTTATATGCAGGTAGTTCCTAAATAATTTTAAATCAATTATAAATCCTTTAGATTTGTTAGAAATATAATAGATATATAGTTACCATGGTAACTATATATAATTGTTGTATGCCATTTGCGAAAACAAAAAATAAAACCAATAAAAAGTACCAACTCTACTAAAAGAATTGGTACTTCAATCTACTCTTCCCTATTCCATTAAGACTTCACAATCTTTCCAGAATACATTTTTCGTTTAACACCATTAATTTCATCTTTCAATTTCTTATTGGCATTATTCAATAATTCATTTTGATGCTTCATGATACTTAATAAATCATGAATTGCATTTAAGTTTTCATACTGCATGGAAACTATTCTCTCTAAATCCGCTTTGGTGTATCTGCTCATAAAAAAGATTAAAACATTAATTAATTCTAATTTCGATTCATTAAAATCGTTTTACACAAATAATGAATCGTTTTACGAATCAAATATAGCAAAAAAAGAAAAAACTAAAAACAAATTAATCAACTAAATTTGTTTTAATTGCTATTCATGCAACATAAAACGATGCAAATGACTTCTAAAAAGCAAATCAATAGAATTAGAGTTGTACTAGCTGAAAAGGATAGAACAAATAAATGGCTTTCAGAGAAAGTACATAAAAACAGAACAACTATTTCAAGATGGTGTACAAATGATATGCAACCTTCATTAGAAACGTTAATCGAGATAGCTGAAGTACTTGACGTTGATGTTCGAGAATTATTAGTACCTACTAAAAACCTTGACAACTAAATTTAAGTCCTATGAAAATTCATAATATTAGAATAATTGACTTTCGAGGAATTGAAGATAGAACGTTCAATTTCAACGGTAACTTTAATGTTTTAATTGGAGAAAATGGTTCTGGAAAGACATCTGTTTTAGAAGCATTAGCTGCTGCTATTAATCCTTATGTTGCCGTTAGCCAAGGAAAAAATGTGCGCCCCATTAGAAAAGAAGATGCAAGAGTTGAAAACTTTGGTCAAAGTATTGAGAAAAAAGTAAGAACCTCCATTATAGTAGAAGGTGAACTTAATGAAACTCCGATTTCATGGACAATCAAAAAATCACATATTGATTGGGGGTACATGCAGGGAGATGATAAGGATTTAAGGAGAATTTCAAAAAAGCATTTTACTGCTTTATCAGAAGATGGAGGAAAAGAATTAGTATTACCCGTATTTGATTATTTAGGTTGTGGAAGGCTTTTTAGTGAACCTTCTAAAAGATTAAAAACTCTACCCAAAGGATCTCGATATGAAGGGTATTATAATTGCCTTGATTCAACTTCAAGCATAAAAAGATTTGCGTCTTGGTTTAAGACAATGGAATTATCTCTTCTTCAAGGAAATAAAACAGCAAAATGGAGAGCTCAAGTTATTAAACGAGCCGTAAGTAATTGCCTTGAAGGTTGGGAAACAATCTTTCATGGAGTTGAAGAAGATCAATTAATGGCTATGAGATCAGGTGACAATCACGAAACATTACCTTTTAATTATTTAAGCGATGGACAAAGAAATATAGTAGGACTTGTTGCTGACATTGCTTATCGTTGTGTATTATTAAACCCATATTTAGAACTAGATGCAGCTCTTAAAAGTCCTGGAATAGTACTAATAGATGAACTTGATTTACATTTACACCCTAAATGGCAAAGAAGTATAGTTTCCAAACTGAAAGAAACATTTCCAAATATCCAATTTATCACTACAACTCATTCTCCTTTTATTGTTCAAAGTTTAAAAAATGATGAACTAATAGATTTGGAAGGTAAGAACATGTCTGATGACTATGAAATGATAGGGTTAGAAGAGATAGTTGAAGGAGAAATGGGAGTAAAAGAAGCTCAAAAAAGTAAACGATTTACAGATATGAAAATTGTTGCTGATAAATACTACAAGTTAATAAATGAGGGGAAGCATAATAGTGATCCTAAAGAGGTAGAGAAAATAAAAAAAGAATTAGAAAATCTATTAATTCCATTTTACAATGACCCTGCATATGTTACTTATCTAGAATCATTTAAACACCTTTTGAAATGAGAGCAATAGATAAAGGTGATACTCCTAATGAAGACGGAGAAAATATAGAAATTAATGAGTATGGTGATGCTCGTCCCTATCTTATTGACAGACTTGGAGACTATTGTTCATACTGTGAAAATCAAATAACCAACCCTGCTGTTGAACACATACTTCCTAAAAGTATTTCTCCCAATGTTGAAACAAACTGGTATAATTTTCTACTTGCCTGTGTTAACTGTAATAGTATCAAAGGACATTCTCAATTAAATCTCGAGGACTATTATTGGCCAGATATTCATAATACATATCTTTTATTTGAATATCATCCATTGGGTGTAATTACATTAAAAGATCACTTACATAATTCAGTTGATAAAGATATTGCACAAAAAACACTGGAACTAACAGGTTTAAATAGATATGGAGAAGCTTTAACGTCTGATGCTGATAGAAGATGGATAAAAAGAAGTGAAGCGTATGGAAAAGCAGAAAACGCATTATCTTTTTACACCTGTAATAATCGCCCGAACGGCTATATCCAAACAATTACAGATTTAGCCACATCAACTGGATTTTGGTCGGTTTGGATTAAGATTTTTGAAAATGAAATTGAAGTAGTTGACGCTTTAACAAATTCATTTAAAGGTACATTTAATAAGTTTGATAATACTGATATTACTAGATTAGAACAATAAGAAAAAACGGCATACAACAAAGTGTAAAAGTAATAGCTTCCTACCGTCAGCCACTACTCTTACACGAAACGTTATCTTCAATTGAATGGGAATATTTAATAGAAATAAGAGAAAAGAAACAAATAAGGACTTTGAGATATTTAAGTCTGAGGTAAGTTGGTTTCATAACCCTAATTCTCAAGTCGAATTTGAAGAACAACAAGAAATGCGGTTGACTGAGGAATTCAAGAATACTTTCCCAAAACTCACTGAATTGATTCTGAAGTCACGACAGACTTACTTTAAAATTAACCACATAAACTACACTTTATTCGCTTGGGACACTATTGATGGACAGATTTGCGGTTGGCTAAATCAACGTGAAACTGCGGAGGAATATAAATGTGAATTAATCCAAGAACATGAAATACTATTGAGGAATATCGGAGGAATTCGAGAATCATTTAATGAGCCCGAAAACTCATTTTCTAATAATCAAAACTTCATGTTTATCGGTTCAGAATGTTCCAGTGGAATTGGCGATTGGGATGATTATTATTCAATGACCTGTGAAGAAGATGGGAAAAAAGAAATTGACCATTCTAACCTAATTGCATTTGTTTGCGAGGCAAATGGAGCTTTAACGCTATATGACCCTCCAACTAAAAAAGTATTTCTCTTCTCTCATGACCATTGCTTTGATAATGTAGAATTCATGGCAAATCAACCCGAGTATACATTCCATACTTATAAAAGCGTGGTGACATTTGAAGAATATGTGGAAGCTTTAGCTAGAGAATGGATAGAAAATATAAAATGAAAAGAAGATAACAAGGTGTATAGTGCATACCCTTCGGGATACGCACCATACACAGAACGTTGGGCAAAATTGAAAACTATATGAAATTAAACTTAAGATTGAAAAATGTATAGTAGGGCGATTTGGAAATACTATTTAGATGTCAATATGTTCAATCTTCCCTTTTCATTATTTTTTGGATTTACATCTGGTATTTTTTGGAGTTTAATTATATTTTCCTCCTTTGGTATTTTAATTGGCTATATTGGTTTTGGAGCATTTAAAAAGAATGAATATTTTGGATATCACAATCTAGGTTTAACCAAAATGAATTTGGTAAAAAAAGTATGGATAATAAATACCTCTATATCTTTCTTAATTCATTTAATTTATATGATATTCAATTAAATGAATTTGCTAGAGGTAACTAATCTTAATAAATCTTACCGTAAAAAAGTAATTTTAAAAGACATTTCTCTTAAATGTAAAACTGGAGAAATCATTGGGTTTTTTGGACGCAATGGAACTGGAAAATCAACATTTTTAAAATTAATCTTTGGAACTGTAAAAGCTGATTCAATTCAAATAAAAATTAATTCAAAAACAATTGTACCAAAAGAAATTATTCCATCTAAACAAATAGCTTACTTACCTCAAGACACATTTTTGCCAAAAGAAAAAACTGTAAGAGAAATCATACCTATGTTTTTCCCAAACGGAGATGATCAGGATAAAATCTTTTATGCTCCAAAAATATCAGACTTTGAAAAAATAAAAACGGGGAAACTATCTCTAGGACAATTACGATATTTTGAATTACTAATTATTGGGAATCTAGATCATCCTTTTATGATGTTAGATGAACCTTTTTCGATGATTGAACCGCTGTACAAAGACATTATCAAAAAACTATTGCTTAATCTTAAAGAAACAAAGGGAATAATTTTAACGGATCATTATTATAATGATGTTTTAGAAATAACAGATCGAAATTTTGTAATTAAGGAGGCTGAGAAAATTGAAATAATGTCCAAAAATGACTTGATCAAATATGAATACTTAAACTCGAAAGAGTAAAAAACTTTGCCTAACAGTTTGTATATTGCATTTGTCGCCTTCGACAGGCAGACGCAATATACAAGGAACGTTGTAGCTAATTAAATCACAATCTATAAATGACAAAAAGTGACTTTATAAAGAGAGTAACGGAATTACTAAAAGACAATGCTAAGGTTTTAATATTGGTTAGAATCCCAAACTCTGGAAATAACCGGAACTATTTCTTTATGGAGAATTCAAATGAATTAGATGAGCTTATTAATGAGAGTAATGAAAGTGATTCAATAACTGCATTTAAAGAGATTAATGAATTAAATAATGGATTAGTAACTGAGGATTTTATAAAAATTGTAATGGAATCTCAAGTTGAAAATAGTTTTGACCATGAATTGCTAATTGTAAATAATACTTACAGAGAATATCAACAAAATGGCGGTTCGGAATGGAATACTGTTGAGAATGTTAACGAACTTAAAGAGATTTTGTCGGATACTATTGGAGAAAAAATATCAATAATTTTGGAGCCAGACTTTTGTGACGAACAAAATACGTTTCATTTGTATGTTCCTGATAAAAATGGAATAAGTAAACCTGGAGCAACTTATTGAAAAGAAAAACTAGCTACAACACCAGTAACTGTTGCACAAGTCAATAATTATAAAATATAAAGAAGAAGAAAAGCTCTTTAAAAGGGTTTTTCTTATGAGATAAGGATATTTAATTGATAAAATTAAAGTTCCTTAAAAGAGATATAATACGCTCCTAATTCAACATATAGAGATTTATAACTAGGTGTTTTGATTTTAGCAATACTCTTGCTCAGGTTTTTAGAGAATTTCAAGTATTTTTTGAGATTATACGCAATAGCAGAAAGTATCATTACCTTACTGGCTTGTTGTATACCTATAGTATTAATCTTTCTTAATCCCATAAATTGAGTTAGCGTTCCAAAGACTGGTTCAACTGTACTTTGTCTTTTTCGCTTCATGTATTTTCCTTTATTACTATGTATTCTAGTTTTATTTCGTTCGTATTGTTCACGATAATAGGTTACAGAAAACTTCTTTTCTTTGGCTGTTTTTCCTAGACATTGTAAAGCTAATGGGCAGTTTTTACATTGTTTAGAAGAACCACGATATTCTTTCTTTTTAGTCTGCGTCTGATAATCTAAAAATACTTTCTTAAATGGAATAACCTCTCCCATAGGACATAGATAATGATCTTGTTCTTTTATATAAGAAAAGCCATCAGGACCACCTTTATATGTGCCATGAGGAGGTATATAACTATAAATTTTTCTTTGCTCTAAAAAAGCATAAACTTCTCCACTACTATAGCCTGTATCTGCAATAATATTCTCCCAGACAAAGCCTTGTTTCCATAGACGTTTGTGTAATCTACGAACTATATCTTCTAGACATTGATTATCTTTTTTATCAGCATGATAAGCCTTTATATCTGTAATTACATGATGAGCTGTATCAACACTAAGTTGACTACTATAATTGAGCTTTCTTGCTTTACCAGGCTTTACACTAATTCTAGCGTCAGGATCTGTAGGACTATAATGTGTTTTATTGCTTGTATAGCGACTTCTCTTATTATTGGAGTCTTGACGTTGATTTTGATCTTTAGCCCATTTTTTATTTCTAGCTGTTATACTATTTAATTCTTTGGTATTAGCTGTGATTGTTCTTTGCTGTAAAGTAGCTTTATTTTTCTTTAGCTTTTCTAAAAACCTCTTTATCTCTATTACTAATATGTCTGATCTTGGCTAAATGAACATCTAATTCATTAGCAGGAACTTTTAACTCTAAAGAATCCATACTAGCATTAGCTTTTATGGGAGCTGAGTCTATGTCTTGAGTATGTCCGCTGACCATACCCTTGTCCACACACAAGGTAAGTATATGAGTAAAGACTTGCTCAAAAACTGCTTCAGGAAAAAGCTGTCGAGTACGACTGATTGTAGAATGCCAAGGAAGCTGTTCATCTAGATCATAATCTAAAAAGTAAAGAATATCTAATCGCATGCTACAATGCTCAATAAGCTTACGATCACTAATGATATTTTCTAAATAACCTATTAAACACAATTTGAAAAATACTAGAGGGTCAATACTTTTTTGACCACTATTACCATAAAACTTTTTAGTACTGTCGTATAAAAAATCTAAGTGGATAACTTCTTTTAATCGACGATAGAAATTTGTTTTGGCTATACGATCACTCAATTGAAAATGAGTGAATGGTTTTTCTTGATAAATCTTCTTGCCTTGCATACATCAATTTACGAAATAATACTATTTTTATCTAATACTTGTGCAACAGGCACAATGTATAAGAAAACATAGGGCTGTAATTCTTAATCAAAAGGTCTCTGTTTATTTGCAAAATCGTCAAATATAAAATTGGCGTTTATGAGAAAAAAGATAAAAGCAAAATATTTATATTTGGCTTAGTACCAATCAGAAACGTAATAGCTTATCACCGGCCTTACGTTTCTTATACTGAATGAACGATGTATGTAATGTAAAACTCGAATTAGAAAGAAAAATTGAACAATTATTTTATAAAAAGCGAGAGATTAGGTTTTTCAACTTGGACTAAAGAAAAATTTCTATTAGCAAAGGAATTGTGGGGAGATATAAATGTGACAAAACTTATTGATTCTAGAGGCAAATTAGATGACAGTCAAATATTTGAAAAACTGAACTATGAAGTTGAAAACTATAAAAAGTATGGGATTCAATATTATCCGATTTTCTTACTCGATAATAATGAATTTGTTGGTTGCTGTGGATTAAAACCTTATGATTTAGATAAAGGAGTTTACGAAATAGGGTTCCATATTGTTCCAAAACATTGGAAAAAAGGAATTGCCAAAGAATCCGCAAAAAGAATTATTAAATATGCTTTTGTTGACCTAAAAGCTAATGAACTTTTCGCTGGTCATAATCCGAACAATATTGGCTCAAAGAAATTATTACATAAATTGGGATTTAAATATGTTGGCGTAGAATTTTTTGAACCAACAGGTTTAAATCATCCATCATACAGAATGAAAAGAAACACTACATATAATAATGGGTTGAAACAATAAAAAAAGGAATTAAAAACATCGGGTAACAATACCTATCAGATAATGCAGAGTTTTGATTTAGAAACTGCTGTGCCTATCAAAAAAACATATAATAGCGAAATATAATGAGACAAGTTATCAGTTTTTTAATATTAGTTGTGACTTTGATAAGTTGTAACCAAGAAGAGAATAAAAAGCAAAATATGAAAGAAAAAGAAGGAATACCTATAGAATCCATAGATACTATTCCAAAAGTAACAGGAATTGGAGGTATATTTTTTAAATCAAGTAGTCCAAAAAAAATGAAAGAATGGTATCGAGATAATTTAGGTCTTGCGGTAGATGATTATGGTTCTCCATTTGAATTTAGAAATGCGAACCGACCAGAAGAGATCAATTATTTAAATTGGGATGTCTTTGAAGACTCTACAGATTATTTTGATCCTTCAAAAAAGGAATTTATGATAAATTATAGGGTTCAAAATATTGAAGGATTAGTACAGAAATTAAAAGGTAATGGAGTCACTATTATCGATGAAATTACAACATATGACTATGGCAAATTTGTACATATAATGGATTCTGATGGAAATAAAATTGAATTATGGGAGCCTGTTGATAGCGTTCTTACTAAAATGGGAAGACAAACTACAAAATAAAACGTTGTGTAACATTTAATAACGCCCAACATATCTCATTAGAAAAAAGAGCAAAAAACGGATTGAAAAAATGAGTTGATAATAAGAACTTTGTGGTATGGAGAAATTAAATAATCACTACAATGTTGTTGAACAAATAATAAAATTCTTGAATGAACATCAGACTCAACAACCGTCTCTAGATGATATAAGTAATCATGTTTTCCTGAGCAAATTTCATCTGCAAAGAGTATTTCAAGATTGAGCAGGAATTACTCCCAAACAGTTTTTACAATATCTTACAACAGAATACTCAAAATCATTACTTCGGTTAGGAAAAAGTACACTAGAAACGTCTTACGAGACGGGGCTATCGGGTAATGGGCGACTACATGACCTATTTGTAAAGTGTGAAGCCGTTTCTCCTGGAGAATTTAAAAACAAAGGAAAAGATCTTACTATTCGATGGGCTGTAATACAAACAGTATTTGGAGAGACATTAATTGGAGAAACCAACAAAGGAATCTGTAAAGTCAGTTTTTTAGATCATCACTCCGATCCACTTAAGGAATTGACCATAGATTTTCCGTACGCTAACTTCCAAAATCAATTAGATGTAAATGGAGAGTTACTAAAGAAATACTTTGATACTTGGCAGGTTCCAAAAGAGAAAATAAATATCCATTTTAAAGGAACTCCTTTTCAGATTCAAGTTTGGAAAGCATTATTACAGATCCCTACAGGAAGTTTGGTAGCCTATCAAGACATAGGTAATAAAATAGGAAACCCAAAAGCAGTTAGAGCGATAGGAACTGCAATAGGTAAAAACCCTATAGCGTATTTAATACCGTGTCATAGAGTAATCAAAAATAACGGGTTTGTAGGGCAATATCGATGGAAAGATGAACGAAAGAAAATCATCAATGCCTATGAGGCAGCACAGTTCAATAAATGAGCAATAATCGGATTGTATTCAGTTAATTTTAATAGGAAATTTGTTGGAGAAATTAATGACCAATAGTTACTCGTCTACTTACTAGAATGGTAGTCAGGCTAAAGACTAATAAAAAATGAAAAACAATTTTATTATATCAGGAATCAAACAAAATGAGATTCAACAGCTATTCAATCTCGAGGAAAAAGAACTACAAGCTAAAGGGATCTCTAAAATAAAGGTAGATGAAAAGCCAGGATATCCTTGTCGAATAAGTTTAAAGGAAGCTGAAATAGGAGAAGAAATACTTGCCTTTAATTATGAACATCATAAAGCAAATTCACCATATCGTGCTTCAGGACCAATCTTTGTTAGAATAAACACTAATGAAGCCTGTTTAAAGAAAAATGAAATCCCCGAAATACTAAAAAATAGGTATTTGTCTTTAAGAGTTTATGATGATGATGGAATAATGATAGATGCAATAACAATTGAAGGAGAAAGAATAGAAGAAGCTATACAAAGGGTGTTTGATAATAAAAAGGCGAAATACATCCAAGTGCATAATGCCAAGCGAGGATGTTATAATTGCCAAATTGATAGAATAGCAAACGAAATGTAGTAATATGCTATAAAAAAACATAAGCTATGTTTCTAAAGGTAACATTGAATTGTTGATCATCAATAATTCAATGTTTAATATGTTTTATACCTGATACCGCGATAAAAAAATACTCATCAAATTTTCGGTTGCTGACTAAACTTCATCATTGTTCATTTGTAACAAAATATAACACCGATGGAATTTAAAAAATTACACAGTCAAGACAAACCATTATTAATAGGAAATGTTTGGAATGTACCTAGTACTAAAACAGCCGAAAAATTAAATTTTCAAGCTATAGGAACTTCAAGTTCGGCAATTGCATCCATTTTAGGATATAATGATGGTGAAGAAATGGAATTTTCTGAAATGGAATATTTCGTAAAGCGAATTGCACTTAATACAAAATTACCATTGTCAGTTGATTTAGAATCAGGATATAGTCGTAAACCTAAAGAAATCGTTAATCACATTAAAAGATTAGCGCAATTAGGTGTTGTAGGAATTAATATAGAAGATAGCGTAGTTAATAAAAAGCGAAGCTTATTAGATGTTGATAATTTTGCAAAGACGCTAACAGAAGTAAAAAAGCATTTAGAAAATGAAAAAATTGATATTTTTATAAATGTGAGAATTGATACATTTTTATTAAATGCCCCAAATACAGTAGAAGAAACAAAGAAAAGAATTCGACTTTACCAAGATGCTGGAGCAGATGGGATTTTTACACCATGTATAGAGGCTGAGGTAGACATAAAAGAAATCGTTAATTGTACAAACTTACCGATTAATGTAATGAGTATGCCCAAACTTCCAGATTTTAATACATTGACCCATTTAGGTGTAAAGCGAATTAGTATGGGGAATTTTCTTTTTGACAATATGTATAATCAATTTGAGCAAGTAGCAAAAACAATACTAGATCAAAACACATTTAAATCAATTTTTTAAATGCGAATAACAGACCGTAACACAATAGAAACATATTACCAAGCTTTATTAGAAAGAAAACAAGGCTTTGTTGGAATCTTCTTTGTAGGTGTAAAAACTACGTCTGTTTTTTGTATTGCAACGTGTAGAGCAAGAAAGCCTAAGAAAGAAAACGTAGAGTTTTATACGACTTTTAAAGAAGCTTTGAATAATGGTTATAGGCCTTGTAAAGTTTGTAAACCAACAGAAAATGCAAATCAAGCACCAGAACAGGTTGCTAATGCTATAACACTTGTTAAAGAAAACCCTAAAGAGAAAATAACAGATTATCAATTAAGGCAAAAAGGAATTAGCCCAGAAGTTTTAAGAAGATGGTTTAAAAAAAATTATGGGATGACTTTTCAAGCTTACCAGCGAATGTATAGAATAAATAATGCTTTTCAAGAACTTAAACAAGGGAAAAAGGCTACACATACAGCATTTGATACAGGTTATGAATCATTAAGTGGTTTTGGATATACGTTTAAAAAACTCGTAGGAGAGTCTCCAAAACAAAGCAAAAACAAAAATATAATTCTTATAAATAGACTTACAACACCATTAGGACCAATGTTTGTTTGTGCAACTGATAATGGGATATGTTTACTCGAATTTGTAGATAGACGAATGCTTGAAACAGAATTTAAAGATTTGCAAAAATTATTAAATGCAAATATTCTTTCTGGAGAGAATAAACATATCAAACAAGTTAAAAAAGAGATAGATGAGTATTTTGAAGGAAAGAGGAGAATTTTTAATGTAAATATAGAAGCACCAGGCACTGTTTTTCAAAATACAGTATGGAACTATTTGCAAAAAATTGAATATGGAACGACAATAACATATCAAAAACAAGCCGAAAAAATAAATAACCCAAAAGCAATTAGAGCAATAGCTTCAGCAAATGGCTGCAATCGAATTTCGATTATTATACCTTGCCATAGAGTGATTGGAAAAAACGGGAAAATGACTGGATATGGAGGAGGAATAGAAAGAAAAAAATGGTTGATTGAACATGAACGAAGTAATGCTAATAAATAAAAGAAAGACATGTAGCGTTTAACGGAAGTAAAAGTTATTTATATTTAAGATTAGTTATAAACTAAAAAGG
Organism: Aquimarina rhabdastrellae; assembly: GCA_947387485.1. Lineage (GTDB taxonomy): Bacteria > Bacteroidota > Bacteroidia > Flavobacteriales > Flavobacteriaceae > Aquimarina. The sequence continues at coordinate 129,058 of CANDNT010000007.1, read as the reverse complement.
AAGAGGAGGAATCGATTGATTTTAATATAAAAAACCTCATTTTTTAGAACATTTTTATTTCTTAAACCTTTGTTAATTAGCAAAAAAATGAAAATTGAAAAAGCAGATAGGATTTAAAGTAGTAGGAAAATTAGAAACATCAATTAAAGATAGGTTTTTGCCAATAATGGAAATGAAAATAGCCGATTTACAATAGAAGATATATAAAACGATATGAAAAAGGGATATTTAGCGATAAGTTATTCAAACAGAAAACTTTTTGACAAAGAAGTTGAAGGTTTAAAAAAAACATGTAAAGAAAATAATATAGAATTACTGGTTTTTGTAGACAACTATAATTTTGCAGCTAATCAAGAAAAAGAAATGATGGAAACTGCATTCAATGAGATTGACAATACCGATGTTCTTATTGCCGAATTAACAACAAAGTCAATTGGTGTTGGAATCGAAATAGGATATGCTTATGCGAAAAAAATACCAGTTATCTATATCCGTAAAAAGAATGCCGAATATTCAACAACAGCTTCAGGAAGTTCAACCTATATTGTGGAGTATGAAAATGAGTTTGATTTAGCTGAATCAATGCGAGAGCTATTAAATAAACTGAATTAAAACGATCTAACTTTAGATAAAATAAAAGTAAGAGAAGCGGAGAAAATTGAGGATAATATTATATTTCTAACAAACGATTATATAATATTGACATAGAAAGACTTTAATAAAGCAAACATGGAGAATAAAACACAAAATGATCATGCAGGTAGGATTAATAAAGTTTTTGAATATATCGATGAGAATTTGAATAAAGACTTATCCTTAAAAATAATTTCAGAAATAGCCTGTTTTTCTCCTTTTCATTTTCATCGTATTTTTAAAATTCTTACCAAAGAGACCTTAAATACTTATGTTAATAGGTTAAGAATAGAAAAATCTGTAACTGATTTACTTTATAAAAGCTCTACTATTTCAGAGATAGCTTTTAAATATGGCTATAGTGATAAAGCTTCGTATTCAAAATCCTTTAAAAAGTTTTACGGAGTAAATCCAACAGACTTTAAAAGACAAAATACGAGCAGATATGCACCTATAAAATATCCTAAGAAAAAAGATAATAAAGCATACCCTACTTACGAAAAATACCTTTCTAATATAGACACTCTTTTGGATTGGTTAGAAAACAATGCAAAAATTGAAGTTAAGAAAATGCCCAAAATGAATTTGGCGTATATTTCTTCTCTAGGAAAACAACATCCAAGTAGTACTTTCAACAAGTTGATTAAATGGGTGTTATCAAAAGGAATACTGAATAAAAAAGAAAGCTTACTTACGATTTATCATGAAAATTTAAAAATAACTGAAGCTAATAAAATTCGTATACAACGTTGTTTGCTGTTAGAAGAACCTTTAAAAGGAGAAGGCCAAATAGGAACTACATCAATAGAAGAAGGAAAATGTGTTATAGGCTCTTTAGAAATTAGCTTAGATGAATTTGAAAAATCATGGGCAGCACTGTTTATTTGGTTAGATAAAAATGGATTTAAAAGAGCAGAGAGAAGTCCGTTTGAAATTTATCATAATAAACCAACCGAGCATCCCGAAAATAAATCTATTGTCGATATTTGTATTCCCATAGAATAAGTAATATTGAATTGAATCTTCAATTATGAATTTATAAAATACTACTTAGTTAGCAAGAATGGACAACCTAGCGACTGATTCCGCTAAATACTTTTGTATTCTCAACAATAAATAAAAATCAATGAAGTATTTAAGTCTTTTAGTTACATTAATAGCTATGTTCTTTGTCTCATGTTCTGACGATAATGGGAACACTACAAATGAATGGGTAATAGAATCCTCTCCCGTTATTGATATGCATTTGCATACTGCTATAGATTTTAGAGGTGATTTAACCGAAGAAGATTTTGAAGCGTTTCGAGTTAAAACTTACGAGAAAATAGAAAAGTACAATATTGTAAAAGCCATGCTAAGTGGGATAAATTTTGCATCAGCAAGTTGGTATGAACGAGATCCTGAACGTATAATTCCAGGGAATATGGTAGGAGGGTTAGGTATGCCTACAGTAGAAGAGTTACGTCAAGTACATAAAGATGGGAAATTACAAGTTATGGGAGAAGTAGGATTTTACTATCAAGGTTTATATGCCAATCAAGAAGAGGTTAAACCATATTTTTCGATGGCAGAAGAGTTAGGAATGCCAGTAGCTTATCACCTTATGGACAATGTTAGTCCGGATAATGCAAATCCATTACAATTTGAAGAAGTGTTAATGACTCATCCTAATTTAAAGATATATCTAATGCATGCGGGGTGGCCATATATAGAAGAAATGAAAGTGTTATTGGCAAAATACCCGCTATTATATGTAGATATCTCATGGATTTTTCAACACGATGGATTTGATGTGTATTTAAAAGATTTAATTGACTCTGGTTATGGTCAACGTATATTATATGGATCTGATCCTGTAGAATCTCCAGAAATAATAGATACCTCGATTCAAGCTATAAATAACTTAACATTTCTTACTAATGCTCAAAAAGCAGATATCTTTTATTATAACGCTGCTCGCTTTTTAGAACTTTCTGAAGATGAAATAAGAAATCATTGGAGAAATTAGAAAACAATAATTAATATATTAAGAAAAACAACCATTTAAATGCAATGTTTAAATGGTTGTTTTGTATTATGAAGAAAAGTGATAAAACCCTTAATATTATAAAATATAAGTGATTTATTTTCCAATTATTATAAAGAGTTTTGAATCCATAGCGAAAACTAATATTAAGACTTAAAAGAAAACAATTACATTTTTATACGTTTTAGTAGCATATTCGTTTATTCATGATATGAATATGAAATAAAAACAGGAGAATATTCCAACTATATTTAGCAATAGTAAAACTATGTAACAAAAACATATTGTTTTTATCTATATAAAAAACAATATAAAATGCATAATTCGATCTATCAAAACAGTAGAAGAGTAGTTTTTGTTAACTTGATTTTACTATTCTTTTATTTTTCAAATGTTCATTGTCAAAGTCTATCACAAGTACAGATTATTGAAGATCTAGATTTTTTGAAAAAAGAATTGCCCACGAGACACAAAAACTTATTTGCCAAAATATCAGAACAAGATTTTTATAAGAAAATTGAAGACATTAAAGAAAAAAGTAAAATCTTAAATGACGAGAGTTTTGAGATTGAACTATATAAATTAACAAAAAGTATAGGGGATGAGCATACAAAGCTAGAACCTTCATATGAGAATGTTTTTCCTTTGCAATTTGACTTTTTTAAAGAAGGTATTTTTGTTACGAATACAGATGCTATAAATGCTCATCTACGCTATAAAAAACTAAATGGTATTAATAAAAATACGAGTAGAGGGATAATAAAAAAAATGAAAACGATTATTAAAGATGATAATCAATCTTATTTTGATGTGTATACTCAATTCTTTATAAAGAATCCACGGATATTAAAAGGGTTAGATATAATAGCCTCTAATCAAGAAGCAAACTTCATTTTAGATAACACGACATACCTAATTTCATCTCTTCATAAAAAGAACCTTTTATTACAATCAACTGTACAGATTTTACGTGATAGCCGAAATGATAATTATTGGTATGATTTTATAGCAGATAATAAAATCTTATATTTCAATTATCAAAGTTGTGCAGAAAAAAAGAATACTCCTTTTAAACTTTTTAATGATCAATTATTTAGTGATATTAAAAAGAAAAAACCTCAAAAAATAATTATTGATTTAAGAAATAATAGTGGAGGGAATTCTGCGATTTTAGATCCTTTTCTCAATAAATTACGTACGACATATCTTAACGAAAAAGATAAATTATATGTGCTAATAGGTAGACATACCTTTTCTTCGGCATTAATGAATGCTGTAAATTTAAAGAGAAACTTCAATGCTACTCTTATCGGAGAAGCAACAAGCGGAAATGTTAACCATTATGGAGAGACAAGAGGATTTCGTCTTCCAAACTCAAGAATACTTATTGGCTATTCTACAAAATATTGGGAAAACTGGAAAGGATATAACGGTCCTTTGCTTCCGGATGTTGAGGTTGAATACTCAATTCATAATTATAGAAAGAATATAGATGAAGCGATTGAATATATAAAAAAGTTAAATTAAGAAGGATTCATTATCTATAAGTTTGAAATAGATGAATTACCTGAAAATATTATCAAAATTATAACAGATTCAATTCTTTTTTTAGGTGATTTATAAAGGATATTTGAGCTAGTTTGAAGACAGACATTAAAAGTGTTTAACTCAAGAACTAATACTGCAAAGTCTATAAGTGGCTTTAATTCCAGATTTTAAGTGTAAAATTAAATGGCAATATCACATATGAAAACAGTAGTTTCTATTTTTTTGATTATATGGACAATGAATCAAACACTAGCCCAAAATGTTACTAAACAACATAAAGATTCATTGGCTACACTGGTTGAAGCCTATTATGATTTGAATCTTAAAGTATTTCAACCAAACTCTACAATTGAAGATATTGATAAGATTTTTGAGCTTTTTTCAGATGATTTTACCTATATACATCCAAAATATGGAGGAACCTATACTAGAGAAGATTTATATAATGGATATGTACGTAATCAAAAAGAAGGAGGGTATGACGGAGAAGTTGCAGATGTAAAAATCAAGAATAAAATAATAGGATTAAATGCGGTAACTATTGAAAGAAGTTATGTTTTAAAAAAAGAAAATACAATTAAAGATGGAGAACCGCAAATGACGTTTTTTGAATTTAAGAATGGGGAAATCTCTAGAATATTTGAGTATTGGTAATAGAATAACAAAACGATATAGATATTGATAAGATGAAAACAATAAAAATTTTATTAATTGTAATTATAGGATATGTTCAGACTTTTGCTCAATCAAAAATTTATAATATAACTCCTATTGAGATTAAAAAATCATATAAAGAGATTAGTCCTCTTGCAAAATATAGGTATGATAGTTTGTCTTATGAAAAAGCTAAAAATCAAACAGACTATATCTACGAAAAATTCAATTACAAAAGTGATGAGTTTGAAGTAGAAGGTTTTTCTTGTCGTCCCAAAAAAGTAGGAAAAAAGAAAATTCCGGTTATTATATACAATCGAGGAGGAACGGGAAACATAGGAAGATTATCCGAAGAAGATTTACCAGATTTTTATTGGCTTGCTAAAAATGGTTTTGCAGTGTATGCATCAAACTATCGATATGTCGGAGAATTAGGCGCTATTGATCAGTCTGGAGGTGATGATGTAAATGATGTAATAAATCTTTATAAAGCAATTAAAGAAAACGATAATATAGATAGTGATAACATCTTTATGATGGGAGTCTCTAGAGGTGGTCAAATGACATATCAAAGTCTTAAAAAAATTAATATTAATGCTGCTGCGGTTGTAGGAGGTGTTGCCGATTATAAACTTCAAACGGAAAAAAGGCCAATATTTATTACTGGCTGGTCCGACCTAGAAAAAGAATTTAATTATAAGGGATTAGAAAATATTTTGCCAGATTTTAAGAGAAATAAAGAGCAATATTTTTATGAACGCTCTGCTGTACAATGGGCTGATAAAATAAATACACCCACTTATATTTTACATTCACGTCAAGACGGAAGAGTATCAGTAATGGGAGCAATAGAACTGGCAAAACAACTTGAATCCTATAATAAAGAGTATAAAATAAAAATTTATGACAAAAAAAGTCATTCATTACCCTATCCTAAGTTTGATTCGTTTCAAGAAATAATCACTTGGTTTAAAAGCCATATTAAATAAAAGTGTAACAGAAAGGTAACATTTTTCATCTTTACGATACATACAATAAACACATATAGTGAATAGTATTACAAGGGCAGTTAAGATTTAAGTGTGTAGAATAGGCAATTTAAATCACAAGAAGGCGATTTGGTTTTTACAGATAGTCTTAGCGCTTAATTGCAAATAGCATAACAGAAAACAATCATGAGGTTTTCCATATGGATGAGAAAATGTTATGGAAAATAGAAGGTTAAAGTTTGATTAAAAATGATTGAAGAAATAAAACCGAAATCTGAATTTCTTAAGAAATATATTCAAAGCTTTAGTATCCTTAGAAGTAACGGACAAAGAGATATCAATTATGATATTTTTCCACAGATAGGGACTACTATGGTATTGACCGTTAATACAGAAATCAAAAGATTTGAAAATAAGATTCAGTTTATACAGAACCCTAAAGCTCCTTCAAAAGTAGAATTATTTGGAAAATACCTTAATCCTGTTCAAATAAGATATCAAGGCGTATTTGATGAATTTTCGATTGACTTTACAACTTTAGGAATAAATTACTTTTTTGATAAACCCTATAAAAAGTTAGCGCCTAATAATTTTCAGGAAATTAAGCATGATGATTTAATCAAATTAGGAGAAACGATAAGTAACATTGAAGAAATCGATAAAAAAGTAGAACTCGCAGAGACATATTTTTACAACGCCTTTAAGGATATAAAAATAGATTATTTAGGAAAGGCAATTACCTTAATTCAACAAGACCAAAATATCACCATAGCTACTATTGCAAAACAATGTAATATGAGCACGAGAACACTAAACAGAAAGTTTAATAGTTATGTAGGATGTTCTGCTCAAGCATATAAAAAAATCACAAGATTTAGGAACGCTATAGCCTATAAAGTACAAAGCGAAAATCCAATAAATTTTACAGATATATGCTATGATAATAATTTCTATGATGCATCACATTTTTTGAGAGAATTTAAATTATTAACTCAGCATAATCCTAGTAACTTTTTTAATTCTATTACAGAAATGGGGATTTCAAAATTCCCAGTTCGGTTTATTTAGAATGTCTGATTTATACTATTTTACTTAGTTCCTTCAATTTAATTTTGTCATTCCTTCTAAAAAACATAGGAATATGACTAATAATAATCGATTTTATAAATCACTAATAATTGTATGTCTTTTAATAGTTTTTAACGCATGTACAACGTCAAACCAATCGCCCAGAAATGAAGTAGCAAAAAAAGAAGAAGTATTTGTTATCAAGAATGTGAATATTATTCCGATGACAGTTGACAATAAGATCATAGAAGACGCTACTGTGATTATTGAGAAAAATAAAATTGTATCGATAAATGCAGTTATTCCTAACAATGCTACGATAATTGATGGAAGAGATAAATGGCTTATTCCAGGATTAATTGATATGCATGTACATAACCTTTCAAGCGGAAGTTTTTCTAAAGGATATCCTACACGTGGTGCAACATTAACATTTGATACTCAAAATATGATGACACCATATGTGGCAAACGGAGTGACTACGGTATTTGAGTTAAGCGGTAGAATAGGGCATTTCTCTCAAAGAGATGAGATCGAAAAAGGAAGTGTCATAGGACCACGTATGGCTATAGCAGCTGTAATTGACGGAGAAGGAAACGAAATAGTAGCAACAACGCCAGAAGAAGGTCGACAGTCAGTAAGAAATGCAAAAGGATTAGGCTATAGATTTATTAAAGTGTATACGTGGTTAACTCCAGAAACATTTAATGCTATAGTTGATGAGGCTCAAAAACAAGAAATGAAAGTTGTAGGTCATGTCCCTACAGCGTTTGAAGGAAAGCCTGCTGAAGAATTTTTTATCCCTCATTTTGGATTAATTGCTCATGCCGAAGAATTATCAAAGCAAACCGAAGACTACAGTTATAAAAAAGCTCAAGAGTTTGCTCGTTTGGCAAAAGAAAACGGTACATGGCTAATTCCTAACCTAACTAATATGGAATGGATTATTAAACAAGCTAAATCCTTAGAAAGTGTTAAGACATTACCTAGTTTAAAATATGTACATCCATTGATGCAAAATAAATGGATTACATCAAATAGTTATAATAAAAATGCAACTCCAGAACTGATTACGTATTTTCAAAAACAAGCAGATTTTCATAAACTAATAGTCAAAGCTTTTAAAGAGGCAGGTGTATCCATGGTTGCAGGAACAGATGCTGGTATTTCTGGTGTGGTATGGGGATTCTCGCTACATGACGAAATAAAGCTATTAGTAGATGCAGGATTGTCTAATGAAGAAGCATTAGCTTCTGCGACACGATTAGCTTCAGAATGGCTTAAGATTGACGATAAAATAGGAACTGTTGAGGTTGATAAACTTGCAGATTTAGTTTTACTAGATGAAAATCCTTTAGAAGATATAAGAAATACGAGTAAAATTTCTGGAGTATTTGTTAATGGTAAATGGCTAGAGAAAGCAACTATAGAAAAAATGCTTACAGATTTAACCCAATGGAATGATACCAATAAAGAAAAATTCTTATGGAAAAACAGAAAGAATTTATAATATAAAGTACTGATAATACACTTAGCCCCTCTAGTTTTGATCAAAATTAGAGGGGCTAAGTTTTGCTCCATGCTGAGATATTTCTAGGGTATAAGAGCTAGAAATAAGATAAGTAGATACATTTAATACTAATGATATAATCAATTAAGCAGAATATTGCGTTTTTCGGATTGTTATAAAACTACAATGTTAATGCGATTAAGTTGCAATAGTGAATAAAATATTTATATTTGCAACTGAGTTGTATTAATAAATGTAGATGATAAAATTAGCATTACATAAATCCGATAATATTGGGATACTTTCAAGTACATTATGTATCCTACATTGTTTAGTAACCCCCTTTATTTTTCTTACACAAGCATATACAATAAATAATTATGCAAGTATTCATACATATTGGAAATATATTGATTTCTTGTTCTTAATGGTTTCTTTTTTTGCAGTATACCGTTCGGCTAAAACCACTTCTAGTACTATAATAAGAACTGCATTATGGATTAATTTTTCAATACTATTTGCAGTGATAATGAACGAAAAAATGGAACTGTTTTCTATATCAGAAAGCTTTACTTATATAGCGGCATCTTCACTAGTACTCTTACATGTATACAACTTGAATTATTGCCAATGTAAAACTGATAACTGTTGTAGAAACCATGAATAAAGAACAGATAGAAGTAATAGGAAACAACCATTTATCAAGTAGTGTTGAAACTCCGATGCGTTCAGATGCTTTTGATAAATCTGATGATGAAAAAATTAAAAATATTCAGGAGTATTTTGGATTGATAATGGAAGAATTAGGGCTCGATTTATCTGATGATAGCCTATCAGGTACTCCTTATCGTGTAGCCAAAATGTATGTTAAAGAATTGTTTTATGGATTAAATCCAAAGAATAAACCAAAGCTTTCGACTTTTGAAAATAAATACGGTTATCAAAAAATGCTTATTGAGCAAAATATCACTATCGATTCTGCTTGTGAACATCATTTTTTGCCCATAATTGGTCATGCTCATATTGCATATCTCCCAAAAGAAAAAGTGGTAGGACTCTCAAAAATAAACCGCTTGGTAGATTATTATGCACATCGTCCTCAAGTTCAAGAAAGATTGAGCATACAAATCCTTAAAGAGCTACAAAATGCATTGGAGACAGAAGATGTAATTGTTATGATTTGTTCAAAGCATTTATGTGTTTCTTCTAGAGGAATCAAAGACAAAAATAGTTTTACTACTACTATTGCATATGGAGGATATTTTGAAGATGATTTAAAAAGAAATGAGTTTTTAAATACTGTAAATAATCAAACTTTATAAACATGATAACTAAATAAAATGTATTAAATGCCCAAAATAAATGGGGAGAAGGTGTAGTAAAAATAGGTTCGTTAAAAGAGGATATTGCAGCTTGTGAAGCTTATACAAATGAGTTCCTTGATGAATGTTATGCTTTTGAATCAAGTCCTATCTTGTTTAAACCAACCAAATGTGCTAATGAACAATTTAGACCAAGCAAATCTGAGGCTTTATCTTATTTCATTGCAGGAGAACAAAGAGCATGTAAAGAAGATAAAGGGTTTGCTTTACAACCTTGGACAAAAGTAAGATTTGAAAATACAGATTTTATCTTAGAAGCAAATCGAGCAATAGCTATGGGAAATTATTTTTTTACAGACGTAGAAGGAAACGAAGCTAAAGTAGAATACACATTTGGGTACAAACTCATTGATGATACATTAAAAATTGATTTGCATCACTCTTCTTTTCCATACGATCCAAAACTATAACCCATGTCTAACACACTTTTTCTTTTATGCCCTACAGATTGTTTAGAATCTGTTATTAATGATGTATATAGATACGAGAACTTTTTTTATACATCTTTGGGTAATTCATTTGCTATTGATATGCAAACTATAGCATGCATAAAAGAAATAATAATAAAGCATCATATCGATAAGATCTACTTAATACTATCTGAGGATAATAAGATTATTTATGATGCTTTAGGAGGACAATCTTTTTCTAAAATTAGAGGGTTAAAACCATTTTATAACGAAATAAGAGCGCAGAAAAAACATTCCATAATATCACGACAGAACGATAATCCTCAATTCTCATTTCTTTCACATTATTTAAATAAAAAGATAACAGAATTACGCCCCCAACTATATGATGTATTAAATACACCTATAAGTATAAGAGGAAGAGTATACAATAGATATGAAAGAGTGTTTAAGAATATTTATTCTAGTTTAATCTGCCTAGAAAAACACTGTATGAATTAATATGAAATACGATCGAAGGAGATTCATTGAATTTTTAGGAAAAGTGGGTATTGGTGTTGTAGCTATTCCACCGTTTTTAACTAATTGTGGTAATACTACAACACCAACAAAATCAAAATTAAGACTAGATGATAGCTTAGAGAAACTAAAAAATCTGAAGTTAAAAGCTCTAACTCCATCTGATAAAGATGACCTTTTATTAGCAGAAGGATTACAATACCATACTGTAGTAAAATGGGGAGATAATATTAATGAGAAGGATACCTTTGGGTTTAATAATGACTTTACCTGTTTTATTCCTTTTGATGAAAATAATCCAAAAGATGGTTTATTGTGGGTGAATCATGAGTATGTAAACCCACTTTTTGTTTCTGATTTTAATTATAGAAAATACGAAAATCCTGAAGAACATAGAACTTTGGATCAAGTTCAAAAAGAGATGTACAATGTAGGGGGAAGTATTGTTAGGATAAAAAAAGAAAATGGAAGATGGAATATTGTAGAAAATGATCCATTAAATAAACGCATCACTGCACAAACTCCGATTCCACTTAATTGGGATGTTCCAATTAAAGGAAAAAATACTGTAATAGGAACACTAGGTAATTGTTCAGGAGGAATCACACCATGGAAAACTTTTATTACTTGTGAAGAGAATTATGATAATTTTTATGGAGAAACAATATATGATACCAATGATGAGGCAACTCATAAACCGAGTAGCTATGGTTGGGAAAAATTTTATAATTGCCCCCCTGAGCATTATGGTTGGGTTGTAGAAGTTAATCCCCAAGATGGAACAGCCCAAAAACATATTGCTCTAGGGCGATTTGCACATGAGTGTTGTACGTTATATGAGCTAGATGACAAACGTATAGTAGCTTATACAGGAGATGATAAAAAAGACGAACATCTCTATAAATTTATTTCCTCTAAACCTGGTTCCTTAAAAGAAGGTACATTATATGTCGCAGATACTTTAAGAGGGAAATGGCTTGCTTTGGATTGGGAAAATCAACCAATTTTAAAAAGTTCATTTAAAAATCAAACAGAAGTACTAATTAGAGCAAGAGAAGCAGCAAAATTATTAGGAGCAACAGCATTGAATCGTCCAGAAGATATAGAAATAGATCCGATTACAGGAAATATTCTTTTGACCTTAACCAATAACAAAAATAAAAATGATTTTCACGGTTCAATTTTAAAAATAGAAGAAGCAGATGGAGCATTTGATGCCTTGACTTTTAAAGCTTCAGTTTATATGGCTGGAGGAGAAGAAAATGGTTTTTCTTGTCCAGATAACTTGGCCTTTGATTTATCTGGTAACCTATGGATGACATCAGATATATCAGGTTATGCGATGAATAAAAAAGATGGGCCTTATATGCCATTTAAAAATAATAGTTTGTTTGTAATTCCTAGGTATGGAGCAGATGCAGGAAAAGTAATTAGAGTAGCTTCTGCTCCTAGAGATGCAGAATTGACAGGCCCATGGTTTTCTCCAGATGGTAAAACATTATTTTTAAGTGTTCAACATCCAGGCGAGTTAACTCAAGATATTAAAAATCCGACCAGTAAATGGCCGTTTGATAAAGATAATATTCCTAAATCTGCTGTAGTAGCGATTCAAGGTGATCTAATAGAAAAAATGAATCAATTGAATCAAATAGAAGCTTAGTTTTTATGTGTTAATAATGATCCAAACTAGTAACCTTACATTTCAATATAAAAAAGGAGAACAAATACTTAGTTTTCCTAATATCACACTTGATAAGCAAGAAAGTTTACTTGTTTTGGGGAAATCAGGTATAGGTAAAACCACGTTTTTACATCTTTTGGCAGGATTATTAAAACCTACAGGCGGAAAGGTGCTTATTAGTGATATAGATTTATGCTCGTTATCCCATAACCAACTAGATAAATTTAGAGGGCAACAAATAGGTCTAGTATTTCAAAAAAAGTATGCAATACAATCATTAAGTCTTTTAGATAATTTAAAGATGCGCCTCTTTTTAAGTAAGAAGTCAATAAAAGATACTCGTATTAAACTTTTACTAGAACAATTAGATTTAAATGATTGTAAGAATAAGCGAGTACAAGCACTTAGTGAAGGGCAGTTACAAAGACTCAGTATAGCGATGGCAGTAATACACCGTCCTCAGGTTATTTTGGCAGATGAACCGACTTCAAGTTTGGATGATGAAAATTGCAAAAATGTTATTGAATTACTTAAGCAGCAAGCAAGAGAAACAGAAGCTAATTTAATTGTCATCACGCATGATCATAGAATTAAACCATATTTCCAAAAATCCATTACCCTATGATGATTTGGAAAACTAGCTTATATAATTTAAAGTCGAAACCATTATATACAATCTTAAACATCTTTAGTTTATCATTAAGTATGCTATTGCTTCTAGGAATTCGACAATTAAAAATATCCTTTGAGCATCAAGTAGCGCATAATTTAGGGAACATAGATCTAGTCATTGGAGCCAAAGGAAGTCCATTACAATTAGTATTATCCTCAGTATTACATCTAGATAATCCCATAGGTAATATTTTATATGAAGAAGCAAAAAAGATAAGTAAAAACCCAATGGTAAAAACTGCTGTACCTATTTCCTATGGAGATCATTACAAAGGATATAGAATTGTAGGTACGACTAATGATTTTATGACGCTTTATGATGCAAAATTAGAAAGAGGTCAAAAAGTAGATAACGTATTAGAAGTCATAATAGGGAGTACAGTTGCAGCAGAGTTACAGCTTGATATAGGAGATACATTTTTAAGTTCACATGGGTTAACAGAGCACAGTATAGAAGTACATGCAGAAAAATTAACAGTAGTAGGAATATTGAAACCTACTAGAAAAGTGATAGATCATTTGATTATTACTGGTCTAGAAAGTATATGGGATATCCACCATCATGAGAATGAAATGATGGATGAGCATAAGGAGCATGATCATGAAGAGGAACATAGGAAAGAATTTGACACAGAAGGGCATGAAGAAAAAGAAATTACTTCATTGTTAGTTTCATTTAGAAATCCGGTAGCATTTTTAAATCTTCCTAGAAAGATTAATGAAGAAACTAATATGCAAGCAGCATTACCTAAATATGAATTAAATAAATTATATAATTATTTGAGTCTGGGTATTGATACTATAGCTGTAATAGCCTATTTAATTCTTATGATTTCGGTGATGACTATTTTTATAAGCCTTTATAAAATGGTAAAAGAGCGTTCTTTTGATTTGGCACTTTTAAGAACATATGGAGCAAGCAATTTCCAGTTAATTCAAATGATTTTATTCGAGGGATTGATTATAGTAATGATAGCTTTTATTATAGGAGTTTTAGTACTTAAAATAGGGGCAAATGTCGTATTTGAATTATTGGGACAAAAAGATAAGGTACATATGTTTGTTACGTTACCTTTTCAAGAAATTTTACAAATAGGAGTAGTTGTTGTTATACTAATAATCTTGACCGTTTTATTAGCGATAATACCAATAATAAAGATGAACATTTCAACGATTCTGAATAATGAAAAATAAAATTATAATAGCCTTTATATTGCTATTAAATATGGTGACTTTTGCTCAACAAAAGGTCACCTGGAAAGATTTAGCAAAAATAGAGTATACAGATAAGTTTTTTCCTGCTTATGGCGAAACTTTTTTATTTCCAGAATTTTCAGATGCTATTGTTGCTACAGAAGGGGAATTGGTTTCTATTACAGGTTATTTTTTAAATGTTGACCCAAGAGGAAAACTATTTATACTATCCAAAGGACCTATGTCTTCTTGTTTTTTCTGTGGTGTTGGAGGTCCAGAAACAGCGATAGAACTTCAATTTAAAACAAAACCAAATATAAAAACAGATACCGTTGTAACGATTACAGGTAAATTGAAATTAAATAAAATGGATATCGAACATTTTAATTACATACTTACAGATTGTAAAGTTACACTCAAACAATGATTACAAATAAAAATGCTATTTGTTAATACAACTATGTTGTTTTAAATTTGTGGTATGGGAGTTATTAGGAAAACAAAATCGATCGAATTACTATTAGAAGAATTTAAAAAAGATTCTAATGCAATTTCGGCTATAGAACTCGTTACACGACTAAGCTCAGAAATAAATAAGACTACAATTTACCGCGTTCTAGATAAACTCGAGGATGATGGTGTTTTACATTCTTTTTTAGGAAAAAATGGGATAAAATGGTACGCCAAGTGTGAAGGTTGTTCTGCTACAGAACACAAAGATATTCATCCACATTTTCAATGTTTAAGTTGTGGTAAAGTTGACTGCGTAACATTAGATATACAGATTCCAGAAATTCCTAATCGAACTATAATGATGTCTCAGATACTAATTCAAGGAAAGTGTGAAAACTGCCTGAATTCTAATTAAGTATTATTATCCATAAAAAAGAACTACTTAATAGCTAAGAATATATATTGAGACAATAGTGATATGCTTCGATAAAAAGTAGTTCGATTTGAATTAGTGTATTAAACTTGAAACATTTGTAGTATCCAATCGGCAAATATGCGCTCTTTACTAAAAAATAAAAGAGTTAAACCGATCATATCATAAAAACCATGTATTAGTATAGGAGAAATCAAATCATTTCTTTTCTTATAAAATACAAGCGAAACAGCAAAGTGCCATAATCCTACGCCTATGATTCCTGCCAAACCTTGATAAGAATGCGATAACCCAAAATAAATAGACACAATAATAGCAGAAGCTAACCAGGCATAATTAGTATTCCCCAATAATTGAGCTAGATGTTTCATATAATATCCTCTAAAGAGTAGTTCTTCTCCAAAAGCCGCAAATACCCAGATGACTACTGTCATGATAATATAGCCTACAATATTATTTCGGATATCATCAAAAGATGATAAATCTGTTCTACCAAAGTATATTTCAAGAAACCCTTCTATGATATAAAATACAAAGACAAATAGTAATGCAATAAGAAAACTTTTCAATGTCTTTTTTGCGGTGATTTTTTCACCAAATCCGAATATAGACCAACGAAAATTAGTACTCCATAAAATTAAAAAGACGATACCTAATCCAAAGAAGAAACTAAAGTTTCTATCTATTAGACCAAATAAAGGAGCGATAAACATTGTTAAAACAACAGCATATGGTTTTGAAAGCAAGGTGTAGATTTTATTTTTCATTAGTATAATTTTTATACGAATATGCTTGTGTTTTAATGTGTATTCAAATATTGGGGATTAACAGCTTTTAAAGTGGGATATAAAGCTTTTAAGTGAGTTGGAAATTACTTTATAATGCTTTTAAATAGTTTAAACACTTAAAAACAAAAGATTGAGAATCTCTAAGGGGTATAGATAAAGTGTATTAAAAGCATAAGTCCCTTTTCGGGACTTATGTTCGTTTAATGATAGTTAAATAAGAGACCTGTATAACAGTTATTTATTACATCGTTTTTTGATTCTCCATCAATGTTTTTAGCTTTTCTTTGGCATTCGTATTATTAGGGTTTAATGAGAGACTTTTTTGATAGTTTTCAACGGCTTTTGAAAAATCACCATACTTCATATAAGCTTCTCCCAGAGAATCATAAGCGTCATAAGATTCAGGGAAGGCAAAAACTTCAAGTTTAAATAGTTCAATGGCTTTTGGATAAAAACCTCTTTTGATCATTTCATAACCTTTGGTATTAAGGTCTATTTCAGATAAAGTT
The DNA here is from genome assembly GCA_947387485.1 of Aquimarina rhabdastrellae. Classification (GTDB taxonomy): domain Bacteria; phylum Bacteroidota; class Bacteroidia; order Flavobacteriales; family Flavobacteriaceae; genus Aquimarina. The sequence goes on along the minus strand of CANDNT010000007.1, from coordinate 112,589 downwards.
ATGGACGAATTTACTATCATTTTTTTAGCAGCCTCAATGCCTTTATCTAAACAAGTTGCTACCATAGTTTTTGTAAAGAAATAACTATCTAGCTTTGGAGTAGTTCCAGAAATAGTTTTTTCGATAAAAAAACGAGCATCAAAAAAACCTTGATCAAGATCTTTATTGGTGAGTAGAATGACGGTATAATTTTGTTTTTCATAAATTCTCCACTCGGCACCAGTACCATAATGCCCGCCACTATGACCATAGATACCAGAATCTTTTGCCCCGGCAAATTGCATTCCGTAGCCATAAAAACCAGTAGATGGTTCGGTTTTCATTATAGCTGTATATTTAGAATTTAATAGATGATTATGTTTAAATACAGTAGCGAATTGATAAAGATCTTCTATAGTCGTATAACCACCGCCAGCAGCACTACCTATAACGGTTCCCATAAAAATAGTTTTTTGAAGCTTATTAGGATAAACATCTGATAAGGTATAATTTTCGGCAACGTTAGTAATGGGATGATCAATATCAAAATTGCCCGTATTTTTCATTTTTGCTTTAGAAAAAATATGATCTTTAATATACTGCTCATAAGGCATTTTTGTTATTTCCTCAATAATGCTACCTAGTATGATATAATTAGTATTGCGGTAAGCAAATTGTTCATCAGGATTAGATTCTAAAGGTTCGTTTTCAAATAAAGGAAAAAGGCTATGAAGTGTTCTAAACTGTTCTTTTGATGTGTTAAGGAATTTTTCTGAATGAAAATAATTAGGTAAACCACTTCTATGCAAGAGCAAGTGCCTAATTGTTATTTCATCTTTTGCTATCTGATTGGGATAATTAGGAAGAAATTTACCAATAGTATCATCGAGTGATAATTTTCCAGCTTGAATTAACTGAAATATAGCAGTAGCAGTAAAAGACTTTCCAATCGAAGCATATGAGAATTTTGTTGCTATATTATTTTTGACTTGATGACCTAAATGAGCAAATCCATAGGCCTTTTTAAATAGCACACTATCATTTTTTGCAATTAAAACAGTACCACTAAATCCATCTAAATTATCTAGATAATTTGATATTTCAGTGATTTTAGAATCTTGATTAACAGTAGCTTTTTCTTTAGTGCAAGAAAAAATGATTGCGGTAATACATATATAGATTAATTGTTTCATTTATTTTTTGATTTGACAGTTTTTAGTGATTTTATTCAATATGTTATATAGTTGCTGAAGCTCTTCATCAGAGATAGCATCTAATGCAACAGCTCTGTTTTCTTTTATGATTGGTTTTAATTTTTCAATGATTTGTTTTCCATTTTTAGTAACGCTTAACTTGGTTTTTCGCTTATCTTGAATATCAGTTGTTTTGATTAAATACTCTTTGTCAAGCATTAATTTTATAATACGAGTCATAGAGGCATAATCTTTAAAAACTAAATCTGCAATTTCGGATTGCGTTTTGTCTTCACGATCGATGATGATTAGAATTAAGGCTTGATCTATAGTGATGTTAGGGACTATTCTAGAAATATTTTGCTGACTTAATTTACGATAAGCCTTTATAGTTTCTTCAATAGAATATAATACGGACGTAGTGGGAGTATTGAATTTCATATTTATTTGATATATCAAGTAAATATATATAAAAATAATTGATATATCAAATAAATGTGTTTCGGCAGTGATTTAGAATTTGATAGTATAGGGTAAAACTCAAGAAAGTTTGTATAAAAAAATAGCTCATTTATGATTAAATGAGCTATTCTTTGATTATGAGTTTAGTGATTAAACACCACCAGTTACAATACCATTAGCTTCGCAATAATAATCTGTACAACCTTCTCCTAGAATAGTACAAATTGTAGCCATTTCAGCTTCAGAATCTAAGAAATAATATCCTCTGCTACCATTACTAGCTGTTGCTACACAAATAAAGTTATCTCCTGGAGTATATACTACACCAGTTCCTCCATTAATGTGTTTTTGCTCGTTTTTAGGTAATAACTTAACGCCGTTTAGCTTTTTAAGATTTTTCATTTGTTTAAATTTTTTAATTCTAATTCAAATGTATTTGAGGCAAATCATGAAAATGTGACGAACACTATTTTGTGACTTTGATGTAAAATTGAAAAGAATTTAATATGAGATGTTTATGTTTTTGAAATATTAAAAAATTAACAAAAGATTAAGCTTTACCATTAAAAAGTATAGTGTTGTAATGATTAAAAACCTGTAATGATTATGGATCTAGGTTTTCTTAATACTCTGCTTTGTTGTTCTAAACGCCTTAAGGATCTTGAAATTGACTCTCTAGAGAAATCTAAACTTTCAGAAAGCTCATTACGATGAACATATAACTCTTCAACTTTAAGGGCAGTTGCTTTTTGTTTGAGATAGGCATACAAAAGTTCATCTAGATTTTTTGTGATGGTATTAATAATACTGTCGGATATGAGTTGCTGTAGTGTATAATAGTCTTGCGATAAAATAGGATATAGAGAAGAGGTGTCTTTAATATTGAAAAAGTTTTCTTTAGGAATAAAAATGACCTTGCATGGAGTAGTTGCTTTCAATGAAAATTGAAGAGGAATCTCTGTAAAAACATTAATGGTGTTTAAAAAATGAATTTGAGCTGTTTGAGTAAAAAAGAGAAAATTATTAGTATCCCCATATTCACAAAAAGCTTCGGCAACTCCTTCTATAAAAACGACCAAATTGTTTGTGAAAAAGTCACTTTCTTGATTCATAATAAGGTCGTTACTCAGGAAACGATAATAATTTAAACAATGTTCATTGTCTAATATCTTTATGATTTGATTGGTAATTAAATCCATGAAATATAGTTGCTTATAATACAGCAATAGTGTTGGTGTACTTTATGATTTTCTTTTCTTTGGCTAAAATTTTTAGAGCATTTGAGATGCTATTTTGAGATACATTGAGATCTTTTGCAATTTCAGTATTAAGAATAGCGAGTTGTTTGGAATTTAAGAGTTTTGATTTGTTTACTAAATAGGTATAGAGTTTAGTATTTAAAGAGTTGATTTTTTCGCTTTTAAGCGTATTGAATAAAGAAAGATGTTGAAACGAATATGATTGAAACACATAGTTTCTAAAACTATCATAAAGATCTCCCCAATGGAGTACTTTTTGTATATCAAGCCAATAGATTGTAGAGTTTTCTACGGCACATAAATCAAAAGTAAAAGGGAGATTATTTTTAAAGTCTAAAAAGGTAATAAAAGGGATGTTATCTTGATCTATATGATAAATTAATAGTGAGTTTGTTTCATGAACTACAGAAACTTTTAAGAGTCCACTAATTAAAATACCATATTTGTTGTGAAAACTTCCTTTAGAGACGATTGTTTCTCCTTTGGTATACGATTGTATTAAGGCATGATTGTTAATTTCCTCAATCAAAGCATCAGGGAGTTTTAGCTTTTCTAGATTAGAGATAGGCATTAGTTGTATTTTGTTAGTTAGATAACAAATAGTAAAATAAAGTAGTAAAAACTTACGTCTGCTTTTGATTAAGAAATTAAGTGATTATATCTAAGTGTTTGTATATGGTGTGTTTGCAATTGATTAATATGGTTTAAGCATAATTATTTTGTGGTTTTTGGTGGTTTAAGATTTAGGTTTAGTGACCTGAATCTCCTTTAAAATAGTTTTGATATGATTGTCATTTTTAACATGAGTATAATTTCCTTTACCCAAAAGAGCCATTTGCTTCATTTCTTGAAAATGAGTTTTTCGATTACCAAAAGTCAATACAGATAAATGAATATCTTTTTGTGTATGAGATTCGATGGTTTTATATAGTTTTTTAGGGATGTCAAAATCCCCATCAGTAATCATAATGATACGATTATTACCATTAGTAATAAATTGCTTTTTTGCAAGGCTATACGCTTTTTGAAGTCCCTTAAAAGCATTGGTTTTACCTTTGGAACTCAATGTTAGCAAAGAATTTATAGCTTCTTTATCCGTAAAAGAAACATTGTTTAAAGTCACTTTTGCATTATCAGAATATACGACAACAGAAAACTTATCTTGAGTTCTCATAATAGGTGCAATTTGAGCTATAGCATCTTTAAAAAGAGGAAGCTTAGATGGATTATTCATACTACCAGAAACATCCAGTAGAAAAACGAGATGATTAGGAGCAAAACCTTCCATAGAGGTTTGCGCAGTAATCTTATTTTGAATAGGACCTTTATTGAGATTAGTTTGTTGACTAACATTATCAAAAGGAGGATGTATAAAAAATAGAGTTTGAGAAGGGATTTTTAAAAGAAATGCAGGAGGTTCTGTTTGATCTATATCAGCACTCAATTTAGCAAACTTATTATAAGAGCTTATAGCCCAATTAAAATCATATAAAACGTCATTAAATAAATTAGAACGTGCTCGTACTTTATAATCTGGACTAAGATGATCTTTTAAATTTGTAAGATGTCTAATAATGTAATCATATTTAGAGTGAGGATCTTTTCCGTTGTAACTGCCATATTCTTTTAATCCGCTTAAGACATTATTGCGTTCTGCTTTCATGCGTAAAAGTAAAGCAGCTAAATACTCAGGATTAGGTAGAGGAGCTCTATTTAATAAATGTAGTTGTACTTGGTGTAAATATGACCTTGAAGTATCAAGAGCTTCTTGCATAAGAGCACCTGTTTTTGACCAGCTAGAAGTTTTGAGAGGATAAAGAGCACTAATTTTTTTTGATAAAAAATAAAAATCTGTAGAAAGTTTACGATACGATTCGGCAGTGTCGTGAAGATCTTTTAATCCAGCAAAACCTTTGGCAATAGAAACAGAATCTTTTTGAGGTGGATGTGTGAGTTTTTTTAAAGCTTTTGCTATACGGAATTGTTCTTTCTGAATACTTCTTAAAGAATCGATGAGAGTATTAATTTGAACCCTAAATTGACTAGGAATATATTGGATATTAGATTTAGCTATTTCATAAGCAATAGAATCTTTTTCTGGATATTTACCAGGCATATGATAAAATCGCATCATATAATTTTGTTGTTTATATGAACGGATCAAACTTTTATAATAATTATAAAAACTTCGATGAGAAAATCGAGTTTTGTAAGCATACGAATCAATAAAATCGATATGAGAATTTAAAGCAGTTAATACCTCTTTTCTAGAATGCTGTTGTGCCTGGATATTAGAAAGAGAAAGTAAAAAAATAGAACAATAAAGAAGCGTTGATTTAAAAGAGAATGTATTGTTTGTAAGCATGAGTAGTGTTAGAGATTACTTTTTTTAGTTAAACTCGAAAAACTTTCATTTTTAGATAATAGTTCCATCATTTTTGCAATTCGATCAGCCTTAGTTTGCTCTGTTTTTGTACTATAAATCCAGTCTATAAAAGCTTTTTGTTGTCCATCGGTTAATTGGATAAAATTAGTGTAAATTTTTGCCGGTTCATTTTTAAAACACAATAGAAGTTCATTAGGAATTTCTAGTGGAGTTGTATCAATATAAAGCTGAATTCTAACAGTATCTCCAGCTTGTTTTTTGATTTTCTTTCTAATAGCCGCTTTTACAGCCATAAAAAGAGAACCATCTCCTTTGGGCATAAGCTTGTATTTAGCAATTGGATAATCATCAATAAAACCACTTACAATAACCCACCCAAAAGGCATATCTGGATTAGGCAAAATTTCGGGTATAGCAACATAGGTCCAACCACCTTTACCAGAGAATTTTTCTAATGGGTAATCTTTATTAATTAAATAATCCATAATACGCTTATTATTAAAGCAAAAATACTAGAAAATAAAGACAATATTGCGTATATTTATATAAGAGCAAAAATAAGGGAATTAAGAGGTAATGGTCTAAAATTAAAATAAAAGAATATTTTTATGAGATCAAATGAAGACCAAAGTAAGTGGAATATTTCATAATGATAATAAACAAGTGCGTATAAAACACAAAAAATATTTTGACAGTTATATGTAACTTAATTAAAAAATGAAAACACAAATAAACTCTTAAATCCAATAGATATGAGTCATTATAGTATAAAGCATATAGAAGAATATTGGCAAATATATAGGAAGTCTGTACGTAATCCAGAAGCGTTTTGGGAAGAAATCGCAGAAGAACATTTCTTATGGCGCAAAAAATGGGATAACGTATTGAGTTGGGATTTTAAAAAGCCAGAAGTAAAATGGTTTGAAGGAGCACAACTTAATATTACAGAAAACTGTATTGATAGGCATATATATACTAGAGGAAATAAAACGGCAATACTTTTTGAACCGAATAACCCTAATGAACCAGCAGAACATATAACATATAAAAAGCTACATGAACGCGTATGTAGAATGGCAAACGTGTTAAAGAGCAAAGGAATTAAAAAAGGAGATCGTGTATGTATCTATCTACCTATGATTCCAGAATTGGCAGTAGCTGTATTAGCATGTGCGCGTATAGGAGCAATTCACTCAGTTGTATTTGCAGGATTTTCTTCAACAGCCTTAGCTACGAGAATTAATGATAGTGAATGTAAGTTAGTAATCACGTCTGATGGATCTTATCGTGGGCCAAAAACGATAGATCTAAAAGGTATTGTGGATGATGCATTAGAGACCTGTCCATGTGTAGAAAAAGTATTAGTAGTTAAGCGTATTCAATCAGAGATCCAAATGAAAGAAGGTCGTGACGAATGGCTACAGCCACTATTAAATGAAGCTTATAGTGATTGTGTACCAGAAATTATGAATGCCGAAGATCCATTATTTATTTTATATACCTCTGGATCAACAGGGAAACCCAAAGGGATGGTGCATACTACTGGAGGATATATGGTATATACCGCATATACATTTAAAAATATATTTCAGTATAGAGAAGAAGATGTGTATTGGTGTACAGCAGATATAGGATGGATTACAGGACATAGTTATATTGTTTATGGACCATTAGCCAATGGAGCTACAACAGTAATGTTTGAAGGAGTACCAAGTTATCCAGATTATGGACGTTTTTGGGATATTGTACAAAAGCATAAGGTAAATCAATTCTATACAGCACCTACAGCAATTAGAGCATTAGCAAAAGAAGGTGTTGAGATTTTAGAAAAATACGACCTATCTTCGATTAAATTACTAGGTACAGTAGGAGAACCTATTAACGAAGAAGCATGGCATTGGTATGATGATAATATCGGAAAACGTAAAAGTCCTATTGTAGATACCTGGTGGCAAACCGAGACTGGAGGAGTAATGATTTCGCCTATCCCATATGTAACACCAACAAAACCTACTTATGCAACCTTACCTTTTCCGGGGATTCAACCAGCGTTGATGAACGAATTAGGGGAAGAAATAAAAGGAAATCAGGTAGAAGGACGTTTGTGTATTAAATTCCCGTGGCCGTCTATTGCTAGAACCATCTGGGGAGATCATAATAGATATAAAGATACCTATTTCTCTGCCTTTGAAAACATGTATTTTACAGGAGATGGTGCATTGAGAGATGAGGTAGGATATTACCGAATTACTGGGCGTGTTGATGATGTTATTATTGTATCTGGACATAACTTAGGTACAGCACCTATAGAAGATGCAATTAATGAACATCCTGCGGTGGCAGAGTCGGCAATTGTAGGATATCCACATGATATTAAAGGAAATGCATTATTTGGCTATGTAATTCTTAAAGATACAGGTGAATCTAGAAACCATGATAATTTAAGAAAAGAAATTAATCAAATCATCACAGAGCAAATTGGGCCGATTGCAAAACTAGACCAAATACAGTTTACTAGTGATTTGCCAAAAACTAGAAGCGGAAAGATCATGAGGCGTATTTTAAGAAAAATAGCAAGTAATGATATTTCAAATTTAGGAGATACTTCTACCTTACTTAATCCAGAAGTAGTAGAAAAAATCATAGATCAAGTGATCGTTAAAGCTTAACAAGAATTAAAGAGGATTCAATTTTGAATCCTCTTTTTTGATTAAATAAGAGCTATATGTAGGATCAAGAACAATTGTTGTTATAAATAGTTGAATAATCTAAAATGTAAAGTGGCTTTAATTTATGAGTTGAAGTGCTATGGAATAAAAAATCTATAATAATGGTTAGCGAAATAGTATTAAAAGAAAATAAAAGTGATATAAAACTGATTTTATTTTAATCAAAATCAATAGCATTTTGGCAAAAAATAAAGATCAAATAATATGAATTGCTCTAGAGATTAAAGTTAAAAGCTTGATCAGTAAAGAGATTAAACAATTTATAGACGTTAAAAGCTTAAAAATAGAAGCGTATAAGTGATCATAAACATAGATTAATTATCTGTATTTTAGCAATTGACCTGCACTTTATAGTAAGCTTAAACTATAATTATATAGATGATTAAAACTGAACGTATAATTCATTCAGACCCTAAATATTCGTATCTCCAGTTAACAGGAGCAAATTTTTCTTGCAAAATAGCCCCAGGGTTTGGTGCTTCATTACAAGAATATACTTATAAAGAAAATCCAATTATAAAAGGAGTTTCAATTGATGAAGAAGGAAGAAGTGATTACTTAAAAGCATATTCTTCGGCAATATTATTTCCTTTTGCTAATAGAATTCAAGACGGAAAATATCGTTTTGGAGAAGAAGAGTATCAATTAGAAATTAATGATGTCCAAAATCATAATGCTATACATGGATTAGTAGCAGATCAAGTCTTTGAGGTTATAAAAATACATGAAGAAAGTAAAGAGACAATAGTAACCTTACAATATGAATCTGATGGAAAAATAAAAGGATTCCCTTTTAAATATCAATTACAAATAACATATACGATTACTACTTCAGGAACGATAGTCATAAGAATGACTGTATTGAATAAAGACTCAAAAGAATTTCCTTTCAGTATGGGGTGGCATCCCTATTTTTATACAGAAGACATAGCGATAAGTACTTTAGAAACTACAATAAAGAATAGTGTATTATGCGATAAGCGTATGATACCTATAACAGAAGAAAGAGTAGAAAACTTTTCAAAAATAATAAGAAAACAAACATTTGATAATGCTTTTATACTTAAAGAAAATCGAGTGGTATGGAAGACCTCAACATATCAAATGACGATGACTCATGATAGTATAAATAAATATTTACAATTATATACTCCAAACGATAGGCAAAGTATCGCAATAGAACCTATGACAGCCAATATAGACGTGTTTAATAACCATCAAGGACTTCAGATACTAGCTCCAGGAGAAGAATACCAATGGACAATACAACTTCAAATAAATACATAGACATGCATAGAATAGGAATCATATTACTGTTTTTACTACTTATAAGTTGTCAAAAAGAACAAAAAGCAAAACCTCAGCTAGTTCAAAAAGAAACGACTCAAGAATATTTAAAACTAAGTGAGAATATTCTAAACTATAAAGGTACACCTAGACATGCAAAAGATAAGAACATGCTTATGTTCTCTGATCAAGGAGCATGGTTTGCCTATAGTATACCCGATAGTATCGCTAGTTATGGAGGCTTTTCTGGACCATTTTTGATGACACAAGAAAACGGTATATGGAGTAGTATAGCACTTGCAAGATTACAGTTATATAAAGCAGGAGTATTACAAGAATGGAAACCTAAGCAAAATAAAAGTTATACTAGTCATCTGGAGCAAGTATATGTACAAGACGATTATAAAGTAAAACAACAACTCGTATTTATATCAGGACATACAGCATTAATGCAAACCGAAATTGTAAATACGGGAGAAAAAACACTAGAACTAGAAGCAGAATGGAAAGGAAGTCTTTTGGCAAAAACACTTAAATATGAGGCAAAAGAAAATATAGTAAATATTCAATCAGAAAAATCGACAGCAAGTGGGTATCTTCAATTTGAAAAAGGAACTCAAGTAATATTAGGAGAAGATGGATATATCACTACAAAAGAAACGATTACATTAAAACCGAAAGAAGTCAAGAAAATAGTACTGAGTCAAACCTTTATTTTTCCAGAATACGATTGGAAAAAAGAGCAATCAAATATAGAACAAGCAACTTTTGAAGGCGTATTAAGAAAAAGAAAAGAAGAAAAAAATGGAGAGATACAAAAGTTAATAGCTCAAAAGCGAAAAACATTTACTGATAAAGTATATGATGAGGTATTAGCAAAAACTATCTTGACATTACAAAATAACTGGAGAATTCCAGCAGGAGAAATTAAACACGAAGGAATGTTTCCGAGTTATCATTACAAATGGTTTCATGGTTTCTGGTCTTGGGATACATGGAAACAAGCTGTAGGAGTGGCAAAATATGATTCAGAATTAGCAAAGAAACAAATGCGATTAATGTTTGAATTTCAAGATGAAGATGGATTTGTAGCAGATGTGGTATATAGAGATACCACTATAGAAAAACATAACTATAGAGATACAAAACCACCTTTATCTGCATGGGCGGTACATAAGATCTTTCAAGCAGATGGTGATAAACAATTTGTAGAAGAAATGTATCCTAAACTTAAAAAATACCATTATTGGTGGTATAATAAAAGAGATCATGATAAAGATGGATTATGTGAATATGGATCAACAGATGGAAGTTTAATTGCAGCCAAATGGGAAAGCGGAATGGATAATGCAATTAGATTTGATCAGTCCAAAATTCTTAAAAATGAAGAAGGAGCATATTCTCTTGATCAAGAAAGTGTTGATCTTAATGCCTATTTATATGCAGAAAAAAAATACTTAGCACAATTAGCCAATATCATACAAAATAAAGATACCACAGCATATCAAAAGGAGGCGATAATATTAAAAGAGAAAATACAACAGCAGTTTTACGATCCTAAAGATGGATGGTTTTATGATACCAATTTATCAGGAAAACAATTTATAAAAGGAGAAGGAAGCGAAGGTTGGACAGCATTATGGGCAAAAGTAGCGACAACAGAACAAGCAAAGGCTGTGCGTATAAAAATGATGGACACTAGTAAGTTTTATACTAGAGTACCGTTTCAAACCATGACAGCAGATCATGAAAAATTTAATCCATTAAAAGGGTATTGGCGAGGGCCAAACTGGTTAGATCAAGCTTATTTTGGAGTAAAAGCATTACGTAATTATAATTATCATGAGGATGCTAATCGAGCAACAATAGCTATATTAAGTGGCGCACAAGGAATATTAGAAAAAGGAAAAGCGATACGCGAAAATTACCATCCATTAACAGGAGAAGGATTAAATGCACATAATTTTAGTTGGAGTGCAGCACATATTATTATGTTATTACTAGAAGAAGCAGAATAAGCAATGAACTACGAAACACTAAAAATAACACTACAGCAAGCAGAAGAAATAGTATTAAATAATTTTGCTATTCAAGGTACAGCAAAAGCCTTACCTGGAGAGGTTGATTTTAATTTTAGAATTAAAGCGATTTCAGGAGAAGAATATGTATTAAAAATTAGTAGACCAGACGAGGATATTGCATATCTGGATTTTCAACAGCAATTATTAGAATATGTAGCTGTAAAACAACCAGAGCTAGTAGCGCCCAAAGTAATAAAAGATCGTCAAGGAAATACAATTTCAGAAATCATAGATACTTATGGACAAGAACGAAAAGTAAGATTGTTAAGTTGGATTTCTGGCCGAGTGTGGAGTAGTGTTAATCCTCAATTAGATGCATTGCGATATAGTTTAGGAACCGCTTGTGGAAATCTTACAAATGCATTACAAGGTTTTGATCATCCACAAGCACATCGAACGTTTGAATGGGATATCGCACAAGCACAATGGACAAAAGAATATCAACATCTTTTTACAGGAGAAGAACTAACGATTATCAAAACGTTTTATGCTCAGTTTGAAAAGCAAAAGGAAACGTACGAGCAATTGAGAAAAGCAATAGTGCATAACGATGCTAATGATAATAATGTCATAGTTACAGAAGCATTGGTGAAACCTACTGTAAAAGCGGCTATAGATTATGGAGATGCTATTTATACACAAATTATTAATGATGTAGCAATAAGTTGTGCCTATACAATTATGGGACATCCAGATCCATTAGAAGCAGCTCTACCAATTGTAGAAGGATATCACAAACATTTTGCTTTACAAGAAGAAGAATTATCACATTTATATACTGCTATAGCAATACGATTAGTAATATCAGTAACAAAATCGGCGATTAATAAAATAAAAGAACCAGACAATACCTATCTATTAATAAGCGAAAAACCAGCATGGGCAGTACTTAAGAAATGGATACAAATTAATAGTAATTATGCCACTTATGCTTTTAGACATACTTGTGGATATACACCTCATCCAAAGCAAAAAAACTTTGAAAAATGGGTAGAGACACAGCAGGTAAGTTTAGCAACACTTTTTCCTACATTAAAAAAAGAAAGAGTACATACTATAGATTTTAGTATGGAGAGTACATGGTTAGGAAATGCTGCCGAATATGAAGATGTAGTACTAACACAATTTAAAATTGACCGTTTACAGCAACAATATCCAGAAGCCATATTAGCAGGAGGATACTTAGAAGCTAGACCATTTTATACAACAGATGCGTATAAAATTGAAGGCAATAGCGGTTATGAATACAGGACAATACATTTAGGAACAGATTTTTGGGTGCCAGCAGGAGTACCTGTGCATGCCCCTTTATCAGGAACTGTTATTGCGGTACATAACAATAAACAACACAAAGACTATGGACCTACAATTATACTAGAACATCAGTATGAAACAGATACATTTTATTCGTTATACGGTCATCTATCTATAGAAAGTTTAACAACAGTTAAAGTAGGACAGCAGATAACTCAGGGAGAATTGATAGGATATATCGGTAAACCTGAAGAAAACGTTGGATGGAATCCACACCTACATTTTCAGATAATGTTAGATATGCTAGGAAATACAATAGACTTTCCTGGGGTAGCTACCCCAAAAACACAAGAAATATGGCAAAGCATTTGTCCTAATGCGAATCTAGTATTTAAAACAAAAGGATTAGAAGCAGTAGAAAGAAGTACCAATGAAGCATTAATTAATTATCGTAAACAACATTTAGGAAAAAGCCTAAGCCTACAATATAAGATTCCGATTAAGATGGTACGAGGAGAAGGCGCTTACTTAATGGATCAATATGGAAGAAAATACTTAGATACCGTTAACAATGTAGCACATGTAGGCCATGAACATCCAGAAGTAGTAAAAGCAGGACAACAACAAATGTCTTTACTCAATACCAATTCTAGATACTTACACGAGAATATCAATGCTCTGGCAAAAGAATTGATAGAAACCTTACCTCCAGAATTGAATGTATTACACTTTGTAAATTCAGGTAGTGAGGCAAATGAATTAGCTATTCGTATGGTAAAAGCAGCTACAGGGCAACGAGATATTATAGCATCAGAAGTTGGATATCATGGTAATGCTAATATGTGTATAGATATTAGTTCGTATAAGTTTGATGGAAAAGGAGGGCAAGGAGCTCCAGAACATACTCATATTTTTCCCCTACCAGATGCTTTTAGAGGTAAGTATAGAGGAGAAAATACAGGAAGTTTATATGCTAATGAAGTTGCAACATGCATCAAAAATATTCAAGTAAAAGGGCGTAATGTAGGAGCTTTAATTGTAGAACCTATAATTAGTTGTGGAGGACAAATAGAGTTGCCCAAAGGATTTTTAAAAGAAGCATATCAACATACAAGAGCAGCTGGCGGTTTATGTATATCTGATGAGGTACAGGTAGGCTGTGGACGCGTAGGGAAAACTTGGTGGGGATTCCAGTTACACGATGTAATTCCAGATATTGTCACTATAGGAAAACCGTTGGGTAATGGACATCCATTAGCAGCAGTAGCATGTACACAAGAAGTGGCAGATAAGTTTGCAAACGGAATGGAATACTTTAATACTTTTGGAGGTAACCCTGTATCCTGTGCTATAGGAACAGCAGTATTACAAACAGTCAAAAAGGAAAAACTTAAAGATAATGCAGAAGCAGTTGGAACGTATCTGAAAGACGCTTTACAAAAGTTGGCACAAGAATATCCAATCATAGGAGACGTAAGAGGAGAAGGACTGTTTTTAGGAATTGAATTGGTAGACGAAACCTTAACTCCTTTAGCCGAAGCAGCAGACTATCTAGCAAACCGTATGAAAGATCACGGTATCTTGATGAGTACAGATGGACCAGATCATAACGTATTAAAAATAAAACCACCAATAGTTTTTAATCTAGAAAATGCTCAAGAACTGATCACTCGATTAACAAAGATCTTTAACGAAGATTTGATGAAAGCAATGACCAAAAAGAAAAAACCTATATTAGATATATGTAGTTAAGATAAAAAGAGGAGTAAACCAATGCAAGTTTACTCCTTTTGCTTTTAAGAAACAGAAGAAACTGTTGTATTAGTAATAACAGACTGCATAGCATTTAAAAACTTAAAGCCGTTTCTTTCATCTAGATGTATAGACCAAGTCATAGCACCACCATATTGAGGATCATTCATTATAGAACGATATTGATCTTGCATAAGTTGATAGATATCTTTATTAGCATCATCACCATGATAAATACTATAGTCACCAGCAGCAATTTTACTAGCAGGTTCACCTATGGCAAATAAAGTTTGGCTAGGAATACTTTTTTTTAGATTGTCGAAAGCTACAGCGATAAAAGCAACATCTTTTTCTGTATATGACTGTAATCTAGGCCAAGGATTATTATAAGCTTGCACAAATAAATAATCAAAATAGTTATTTTGTATAGCTTGATTATAAATTTGATAATTTCCTGTAGAAACCAAGATTAGATCAGATTCATGAGGTCCTTGATTGATTTGAGGAGCAGCAGTAAGTGTAAAAGAAGAATCGATAGCTTTGATAGCAGCACAAAGCGCATTTAAATAATCCCCATCAGTTTCAATTTCAATATCAAAATCAACACCAGTAAACCCTAAATCTTTGCAATAAGTAACTAGTGCTTCGGCAAGTGCTTCTGGAGTTGCATTATGGGGATTATAGGTATTGTTTTCACCACCACCAACAGAAAACAAAAGTTCTTGAGCTCCAGCTTGTTTAGCTTTGGCTAAATCTTCTTTTAATAATTCAATAGTCGGTGAAGGATTAAATGTATTATCATAAATACCAATATCAGTACCAGTGATAGTACCAAAAGCCATTGCAATTCCTGTATATCCTTTTTGAGCAGCTTCTGTAAAAGTAAGCGTATTGGGAGCCCAGCTTTCTAGGTATCCCATTAATAATGGTTTTTTCATGGATTTGATTTTTTAAGATTAATACCATTACTCAATTGAAATTACCGCATTAAAATTGTTCTTTACGCATTTTACTTCAAAATAAAATACCACAGTAGCTATTACTTCGACTTTGCTCAGTACAGGTGCTATGCTTTTATTTTCTTTTTTGTAAAACCTCAAAAATCTTCAATTTTTCTATTCCGTATTTTCAAATAAGAAATGGTATAACAACAATAAAAGAATAATTTAATATCAATTTAAAATAGTTAAAACCTATTAAAGTAAGATTAACTAAAGTTTAAAAATCTGACTAGGAGTATATAGTATTGATATAACCGTCAAAAAGTATAAGTTTATCCGTGAAGCAAAAAAAAGCTATAAAAGAACTACTTTTTCCTTTGAAAAGAAATACAAGTCTTATTTGTTTTTACTATTTTGGAAGAATTAAAGGCTATAGTGATGATAAAATAGTATCAGTATTTATAACTATTGAAAATACCAGAATAGAAAAGGAACATAGTTTTTAAGGCGACAACACAATCATGATAAACTACTAATACTTAAAACCAAAGCTTGTGAGACCAATATTTTTCATTTTAGGGGTATTTGTTATGCTATGGAGTTGCTCACCCCAAGAGTTGACACCAATAGCAGAACAAGTTAATCATGAAAATCATAAGATTTTTGAAGAACATAAACTGCCACCAAGAGCAACTTTTTTTGCAACAGAATCAGATAGCATAAAAAAAAGAGCCGACTCACGAAGGTTTATAAACTTAAATGGAGGATGGAAATTTAATTGGGTTAAAAATCCAAAAGATAGACCTACTACATTTCATCATAAAAGTTATGATGATACACAATGGAATACTATAGCAGTACCTGCAAATTGGGAAGTAGAAGGATATGGTAAACCAATATATCTAGATGAACGTTACCCTTTTACTACACAATGGCCTAATGCTCCCAAAGAATATAATCCCGTAGGAACATATAGAAAAATAGTAGTATTAAATGATGAGTTTTTAAATGAAGAGGTAATCCTCAAGTTTGCAGGCGCAAAATCGGCTATGTATGTATACATTAATGGTAAATATGTTGGATATTCACAAGGAAGTAAAACACCAGCCGAATTTAATATTACACCTTATGTTACAGAAGGAGAAAACTTGATTGCGCTACAAATGTATAGATGGAGTGATGCTAGTTATCTAGAAAGTCAGGACATGTTGCGTATGAGTGGTATAGAAAGAGACGTGTTCTTATACACAAGGCCCAAGGGACATATAGCCGATTATGAAACCAAAACAACATTAGATGATACTTATACTCAAGGTATTTTTAACGGAACTGTATGGATAAAAAACGAAGGAAAAGGAAATATAAAAAGAAAAATAAGATTAAAGATAAAAGATCAAGAACAAGTACTTTATGATCAAATTGAAGAGGTTGAGGTGAGTAAAGAAACGACTCAAGCTGTTTCATTTAAAACAACTATAGCTAATGTAAAAGCTTGGAGTGCAGAAACTCCCTATTTATATACAGTAGCTATAGAATTAGAGGATGAAGAAGAACTTCTTAATAGCGAATTTGTAGAACGACCATTAGGCTTTAAACGTGTAGAAATAAAAAACAGTCAAGTTTTAATTAATGGTAAAGCCATTTATATACGAGGCGTAGATCGTCATGAAACAGATCCATTTACAGGACATGTAGTATCTCATGCATCAATGGAAAAAGATATCCAATTGATGAAAGAGCATAATATTAATGCTGTACGTAGTTCGCATTACCCTAATGATCCGTATTGGTTAGATTTATGTGATCGATATGGATTATATGTTGTAGACGAAGCTAATATAGAAAGTCATCCATTGGCTATAGACGAGAAAACACAAATAGGAAATGAGATGTCGTGGTTACCAGCACATATGATGCGTACAGAGCGTATGTATTATAGAGATCGTAATCATCCATCAATATACAGTTGGTCATTAGGAAACGAAGCTGGAGAAGGTGAAATATTCAAAACAACGTATGCATGGTTGAAAAAGCAAGATGATAACAGGATAGTACAGTACGAACCCGCAGGTAAAGAAGCCTATACAGACTTGTATTGTCCTATGTACCCTAAACCAGAATATCTAATTAAGCATGCAACTTCAGGATCTGATAAACCATCGATTATGATTGAATATTGTCATGCGATGGGGAATTCTGTAGGGAATTTACAGGATTATTGGGATATTATAGAGCAATATCCTAATCTTCAAGGAGGATTTATTTGGGATTGGGTAGATCAAAGTTTAGAATACAAAGATGAAAACGGAAAACCATATTTAGCTTATGGACATGATTATCATCCAGACCTACCTACCGATGGAAATTTCTTAAATAATGGATTGGTAGACCCTTATCGTAAACCTCATCCACATTTATCTGAGGTGAAGAAAGTATATCAACCAGCAAAATTTACTTATGAAGGAAACGGAATAGTAAAGATTATCAATAAACATTTCTTTACAGATTTTTCAAATCAAGAGCTTTCGTGGAAACTTCTTGAAGATGGAGCAGTAGTAAGAAAAGGTGAAATTGAACAGTTTAATGCCCAACCTCAAAGTTCGGAAACAGTAGTTTTAACCAAAGAACTACAAGAATTAAGAAGTGATGCAGAGTATATTTTGGAAGTAACTCTTCAACAGAAGGAAGTTTCAGGAATACTTAAAAAAGGGCATGAAATAGCATGGGAACAATTTGTTATTCAGAAAGCACAGAAGATTGATGATACTAGATTGGTGCCAAATGATTTAAAGATAAAAACCATAGGCGATAGTATAAAAATTTATAATAAAGATGTGGCTTTTGTAATAAGCGATAATAATGGAGAAATCCTTTCGTGGAAACATTTTAATAAAACCATTACAAATCAGCCTATTCGACCTAATTTTTGGAGACCACCTACAGATAATGATTTGGGTAATGGAATGGATAAATGGGCGAAAATTTGGCAAGATGTTACGTATACTCATACAGCAAGGCTAATACATAAACCAGAAAAAAGAGGAATAGGAGTTCGTTTTAGTGTAGCGTATGCCTTAGATAAAATAGCAGAAGTTGTTGTAGATTATACACTTACAGCTAATGGGGTTTTGGAAGTTAATTATAAGTTGAATCCAATAGCAAAAGAAATCCCTAATATACCTAGAATCGGAATGTATTTAACATTACCAGAAACCTACAAAAGTGTATATTGGTACGGAAAAGGACCTCAAGAAAGTTATTGGGATCGAAAAACAGGTACCAAGATAGGAGTGTATGAAGGAGCTGTGGCAGATCAGTTTCATCGTTATTCTAGACCACAAGAAACAGGGAATAAGACAGATGTACGCTGGATGAAAGTTAAAGGAGATTTGATGTTAACAGTAACAGCTAATCAATTAATAAACGCGAGTGTATGGCCATTTAAAATGGAAGTTTTGGATTTTATATCAGGTAAAGACGGAAGCGCATCAGCTTCAGGTTTAGTACCAGTAACCAAAAAACATGATGCAGATATAACGATAGGAGATACAGTGCAGTGGAATATAGATTTACAGCAAATGGGAGTAGGAGGAGATACTTCTTGGGGAAGATTAGTGCATGAAGAATATACGATAAAACCAAAAACGTATAATTATACTTTTAGAATTAAACCAACTAAACTTTAAATTAACTTATGCAATTTGTATCATTTTTAGGCTTCACATTAGTAGTCGCAATTATTTCTTACATAGCCAGTAGGACAACCAATGAATCCTCTTCAGATGGATATTTTCTTGGAGGAAGAAGTTTAACCGGAGTAGTAATTGCAGGGTCTTTATTATTAACCAATTTATCGACAGAGCAAATAGTAGGACTTAACGGAGCGGCATTTAAAGAAGGAATATTGGTAATGGCATGGGAAACTCTAGCTGCTATAGCCATGGTAGTTACCGCCGTATTTTTATTACCACGATACCTTAAAGGAGGATTGACTACTGTACCACAATTCTTAGAACGTAGATATGATAAAATGACAAAAACAATAACGTCGGGATTGTTTTTAACAGGATATGTAGTCGTATTATTACCTATAGTACTATATTCTGGGGCATTGGCAATTAATACCATGTTTGATGTACCTACTTTATTAGGCGTTTCAGAAACAAGTGCATTATGGATTACAGTATGGGGAATAGGAATTATAGGTTCTATTTATGCCGTATTTGGAGGATTAAAAGCTGTAGCAGTATCAGATACTATCAATGCTGTAGGGTTATTGATAGGAGGATTGTTGATTCCTATTTTTGGATTGATGGCGATAGGAGATGGTAGTATAGGAGATGGATTAACAACATTGATGCAAACCAATCCAGATAAATTTAAGTCTCTGGGAGATAAAGCAGCATCAGTACCATTTTCTACGATATTTACAGGAATGATGCTAGTACAATTGTTTTATTGGGGAACGAATCAGGCAATTATTCAACGTGCACTAGGAGCAAAGAATTTACAAGAAGGTCAAAAAGGATTATTATTAGCTTCTTTTATAAAGATTTTAGGACCACTAATTGTAGTATTACCAGGGGTAATTGCATTTCATATGTTTGGAGATACATTAGAAAATCCAGATCAAGCATATCCTACTTTAGTAACCAGAGTATTACCATTAGGATTAGTAGGCTTTTTTGCAGCAGTATTATTTGGAGCAATTTTGAGTTCGTTTAACTCAGCTTTAAATAGCTCAGTAACCTTATTTGGGATAGATATTTATCAATCGTATATCAACCAAGAAGCGTCAGAAAAAGAAGTTGTAAAAGCAGGAAAGACATTTGGAATCATATTAGCGATATTATCTATGTGTATCGCACCATTAATTGCTAATGCACCAGATGGATTATTTGGATATCTACAAGAGGTAAATGGATGTTATAGTATTCCTATTTTAACGATCATAGTAGTAGGATACTTAACAAAATATGTACCTGCAATTGCTGCAAAAATCGGAATCATTTCTGGAGTAGTATTGTATAGTATAAGTCAATTTGTATTAGCACCAATGGTGAAAGAAAATGGAGGAGAATACCCTCACTTTTTACATGTTATGGCAATCCTATTTGTATTAAATGTGTTGATCATGTTGTTGATAGGAAAGCTACAACCAAGGAAAGAAGCTTATGTACAAAAATATACAGAGCAAGTTGATATCACACCATGGAAATATCTAAACGTGGTAGGTATCGGAATTTGTGTTATTGTAATCGGAATTTATATCTATTTTGCATAAGATAAAAAGATATGTATACTACAAGAAAAGCCACACCAGAAGATCTACCTGTTTTATTAGCATTTGAACAGGGAATTGTTGAAGCAGAACGCCCTTTTGATACTACATTAAAAGAAGAGAAGATCAGTTATTATGATTTGTTAGAACTTGTAGAAGAAGAAACAAGCGAAGTTTATGTAGTAACATATAAAGAAGAAATTATAGCTTCGGGCTATGTAAAAATACTCGAAGCTAAACCTTTTTTAAAACATAAAACCTATGGCTTTTTAGGTTTTATGTTTGTTAAAGATGCTCATAGAGGAAAAGGTATAAATAAGCTTATTATTAATGTTTTATGCGATTGGTGTAAAGCACGAGATATACATGAAATTAGATTGGATGTATATGATCAAAATGAATCTGCAATAAAAGCATATGAGAAAGCTGGTTTTGAAAAACATATTACCACGATGCGTTTGCATATGGAATCATAAAGGTAAATAGCCGTCAATTATGGATAAACAGCTTTTACATACAATAAAAGAGCATTTTGTAGATGCGTATAAAAAAGAACCTGTATTAATAGCATCGCCAGGACGTATTAATTTGATAGGAGAACATACCGATTATAACAATGGGTTTGTATTACCGGCAGCGATAGATAAAATAACAGTAGTAGCAGGGCAAAAGAATGGTACTACCGTATGTAACTGTATAGCAATTGACCTAAACGAAAAAGTTACCTTTGAGATCAATCAAGACAAAGAATTAATACAGGGACATTGGAGTAACTATATCATAGGTGTTTTAGGAGAATTACAAAAGATAGATTGTAAGATAGGAGGAATAGATATTGCGTTTGGAGGAAATATTCCTTTAGGAGCAGGGTTGTCTTCTTCTGCAGCTTTGGAGAATGGTATAGTAGCCTTGTGCAATGAATTATTTGAATTAGGTTTATCCAAAGAAGAGATGATTCAAATTTCGCAAAAAGCAGAGCATCATTACGTAGGAGTTCAATGTGGTATTATGGATCAATACGCTAGTATGTTTGGAAAAGAAGATACAGCGATTCTACTGGATTGTAAAACTCTAGAAGCAAAAATATATCCTATAGCTTTTAAAGATTATGAGTTACTATTAATCAATACAAATGTAAAACATAGTCTAGCAGATTCTGCCTATAATGACCGTAGAGCGACTTGCGAAGCTATTGCAAATCGTTTAGGAAAAACATCACTGCGAGAAGTAAGTAAAAAAGAATTAGCAACTTTAATTTCAGAAATTACTACAGCTGATTATGAAAAAGCAGTATATGTATTAGAAGAAAATGAACGAGTACTCAGTGCTACTCAGGCATTAGATAATGATGATATGATTACTTTCGGAAAATTGATGTATGCATCTCATCAAGGATTGAAAGAACAATATCAAGTGAGTTGTCCAGAATTAGATACTTTAATAGATAAAGCAAAAACATATCCAGAAATTTTAGGAGCGCGTATGATGGGCGGAGGTTTTGGTGGTTGTACTATTAATTTAATTCATAAAAATCACGTAGCACGTATAGTAAAAGAAATAACTACAGCGTATAAAATGATTTATGGTAGTGAATGTGAAGTATATAGAGTACCCATAGGAAATGGAACACAGCAAGTATTTTTATAATAGTATAACAAAATCAATTGAAATCTAAAGTTGGATTTGACGGTCGATTTGTTGATCTAATGAGATAAAAGTCTCTGTACGAGAAACACCTTCTATAGCCTGAATATTCTTATTTAAAACATGCATTAGATGTTCGTTGTCACGACATAGAATTTTGATAAAAATAGACCAATTACCTGTAGTATAATGACATTCAATAACCTCTGGAATGTCTTTTAATTGCTTTACAGCTAAAGGGTTGCTTACCGCTTTATCTAGATAAACACCAACAAAAGCCATGGTTTTATAGCCTAATATTTTGGGGTTTATAATAAATTTTGAACCAGAAATAAGCCCAGAAGCTTCAAGTTTACGTAAACGCTGATGAATGGCAGCTCCAGAAATTCCTATTTTCCTTGCGATTTCAAGAATAGGTTTTCTAGCATTATCCATAAGATTACGTAATATTTCTTTATCAATACCATCTATTTTTAAATCTGAATTGGCATTTTTCATAAGAGATAAGCTTAAAAAAAGTAACGGTTTGAAATCAAAAATACAATAGTAATTTCAAACCGTTATCAATATAATGTTATTAATAATCAAATATTATCCTTTAACACCTTCTGGATTATATCCTAAATATTCACATTCTTTTTCTTTAAAAATAATATCATACTCTTCTAATTCTTTAAGAATAGGTTCGTAGATATTTTTTGTAATAGGTATTTGTACTCCAGGAGCATTAATATCTCCATTAAGAATTTTTAAAGTAGCCATAGCTACAGGAAGACCAACTGTTTTTGCCATAGAAGTATAAGTTTGATCTTCACCTATACTAACCATAGTGGCATCAATTTGCTTTTTCTCTCCATTGATTTCGTATCCAAATTTATGATACATTACAATCATATCTTTATCCTCTGGAGCAAGAGACCATTTTTCTACCAATATCTTTTGTAAAGCCTGAGCAGGAGTTGCATTAGGAATCCCAATCTTTTTATTTGAATTAAATAAATCGAGTTCTAGAAGCTTATCCCACATAATATCATCTTGATCTATTCTTAATGCATGGCGTAGTTTTAGCTCAACAGAATCGGTAGGGGAGTATGGTAAAAAAGAATTTACAAAATCACGATAACTCATATGTTCAGAGTTATCAATAGTGTAATCATCATCAGTCATTCCTAATTGAACAAAAGTATTCCAAGCTCTAGAGAAACCTATTCTACGTATAGTACCACGATAAAGTGTAAGTACATCTTCGAGACCATAAATGTTTTGATATTTCAAAGAATCACGGTTAGCATAAGCTTCAAAACGTCCATAACCATCAACCTCAAGAAACTCAGTTCTTCTGAAAAGCTTATTATAAGGAATGTATTTATAGGTTCCTTCTTGCAAGAATTTTGCAGCACTACCTTGTCCAGCAACAACTACATTTCTAGGATTCCAAGTAAATTTATAGTTCCATAAGTTAGTATCACTTTCTGGAGCAACAAGACCACCAGTAAAAGATTCAAAAAGTAACATTTTTCCTCCTTGTTCTTTAATACGGTCAATAACTTGCATTGCACTCATATGATCAATCCCAGGATCGACACCTATTTCATTCATAAATGTTAATCCTTTAGCTTTAGCTTCTTCATCCAGTGCTTGCATTTCTTTACTAACATAAGAAGCGGTAACCATAGATTTGTTAAACTTTAAACAATCTTTAGCTACATTAATATGAAACCTAGCAGGAAGCATAGAGACAACTATATCTGCATCTTGAATTGCACTTTCACGAGAATTTTGATCAAAAACATCTAAGGCAATAGCTTTAGTATTAAGGTGATCTGCTTGCAATTTTTTTGCATTCTCATAAGAAACATCACCTATAGTTATATGTAGATTTTCTGAGATAGATTTATTTTGAAAATATCGAATTAAAACAGCGGTAGACTTACCTGCTCCGATGACTAATATCTTTCGCATCTGTTGTATTTTTTGGTAAATTTGCGACCAATTTAGGAATATATTGAGAATCTCCTTCTATAAAAATTAAAAATAATGGATAGAAAAATATTAATTACAGGAGCAATAGCAGGATTGTTTGCTGTTATTCTAGGAGCATATGGAGCACACGGATTAGAAAAATTTGTAGATACAGATAGTATAACTTCTTTTGTTACAGGAGTAAGGTATCAAATGTATCACGCAATCGTTATAGTAATGTTGGGTATGATGAACATGATTGATCCAGATTTAAAAAAGAAGATATATTATTTCTTTTTGTCAGGAATCCTACTTTTTTCAGGTTCTATATATCTACTAGTAACGGATCAAATTTTTGGAATAGACTTATCAAGTATAGGTTTTATAACACCTATAGGAGGATTACTATTAATTATAGGTTGGATTTTCATGATAATTTCTTTTATGAAGATTAAATAAGTTTTTTGATGGTTGGTGTGCTAATAATTTATAGTTTTGTGGGTATAGAATAAACACAACACTATATCTATGGAATCATTGTATCCAGAAACGAAAACGTTTTCGTTGACAGACTATGGCATTCAAAACGCAAAGATGCGTTATCAAATGTCTCCTGAGGCGCTTCAGGAAGAAGTATTGAAAAAAAACCAAGGGCAGCTTACAGATTCAGGGACATTAGCGGTTCGTACAGGAGAATTTACAGGGCGTTCCCCAATGGATCGATTTATTGTAAAGGATGAGATCACCAAAGATAAAATATGGTGGGGAGATATCAATATACCTTTTGAAGAAGAGGCGTTTGATGCACTTTATGATAAAGTAACAGCATACTTATCAGACAAAGAATTATATGTAAGAGATAGTTATGCATGTGCAGATGAGAATTATCGCTTAAATATTAGAGTGATTAATGAGTATCCTTGGTCAAATATGTTTGCATACAATATGTTCTTGAGGCCAGAAGCTTCAGAATTAGCAAACTTTAGCCCAGACTGGTTGATTGTAAATGCACCTGGGTTTATGGCAAATGCAGCCGAAGATAAAACACGTCAACATAACTTTGCAATCTTAAACTTTTCTAAAAAGATAGCTTTAATAGGAGGAACAGGATATACAGGAGAAATCAAAAAAGGTATTTTTTCTGCGTTAAACTTTATTCTACCTGTAGAGCGTAATTGTTTACCGATGCACTGTTCTGCAAATGAAGGGCAAAATGGGAATACAGCATTATTCTTTGGACTATCTGGAACAGGAAAGACTACATTATCGACAGATCCTAATAGAAAACTTATTGGAGATGATGAGCATGCTTGGACAGAGGAGAACACTGTGTTTAACTTTGAAGGAGGATGTTATGCAAAAGTAATTGACTTATCTGCAGAGAAAGAACCAGAGATTTATAATGCGATTAAATCAGGAGCTTTACTAGAAAATGTGATTATTGATGAAAAAGGAAAAGTGGACTACCACGATACTTCTATAACACAGAATACACGTGTTAGTTATCCTATTTATCATATAGAAAATATTAAGCAGCCTAGTAAAGGAACTACAGTAGATAATATCTTTTTCTTAACAGCAGATGCTTTTGGTGTATTACCTCCAATCTCAAGATTGACAGAAGAGCAGGCTTCATATCATTTTATAAGTGGATATACAGCAAAAGTTGCCGGTACAGAAGCAGGAGTAAATGAACCATTACCGAGTTTCTCTGCATGTTTTGGAGCACCATTTATGCCATTACATCCAAAAGAATATGGAAATATGCTTAAGGATAAGATAAGAAAGACTGGAGCAAAAGTATGGTTGGTTAACACTGGATGGACTGGAGGTCCTTATGGAGTGGGTAGTCGTATGAAGCTTAAATATACTAGAGCGATGATTAATGCAGCTTTAAATGGAGATTTGGATAATGTAGAATACGGTACTAATGAGATTTTCGGATTAAAAGTACCTAAAACTTGTCCTAATGTACCATCTGAAGTATTAGATGCTAGAGAAACATGGGCAGACAAAGAAGCTTATGATAAAAAAGCAGAAGGATTAGTAGCTTCGTTTAAGAAAAACTATGAACAATTTGAAGGATAATAATCCTTGATTGTAATAAATAAAATAGGCTCGATTATATATCGAGCCTATTTTATTTTGTTGAAAAAGTAAATAAGAATTACTTATTTACTTTTTCAATATATTTTTTAAGAGCCATTGTCATAGAAGGAGTCTCTGGAGTTGGTGCTTGAATGTTGCAAACCAAACCATGCTCTTCTGCGGCTTTAATTGTAGAGTTTCCAAAAACAGCTATACGCGTATTATTTTGTTTAAAATCAGGGAAATTCTCAAATAAAGACTTAATACCTGATGGACTAAAGAATACTAATACATCATAAAATACATTTCTCAAATCAGAAAGATCACTCACTACGGTTTTGTAGAAAGTAGCTTGTTTCCATTGTACTTTAAGGTCATCTAAAGTATTAGGAATTAATGGCTTTAACTGATCTGATGACGGTAATAAAAACTTCTCGTTTTTATACTTCTTGATTAGAGGCGATAACTCAGGGAATGTACGTTTTCCTACATAGATCTTTCGTTTTCTGTATACAACATACTTCTGTAAATAATAAGCTACAGCTTCACTTTGGCAGAAATATTTTAATGTATCCGGAATCTTATAGCGCATTTCTTCTGCAATTCTAAAGAAATGGTCTACAGCATTACGACTTGTAAGGATGATGGCCGTATATTGGGAAAGATCAATTTTTTGAAGTCTAACCTCTTTTGCGTCAACGCCCTCTACATGAATAAACGGTACAAAATCAATTTTTACCCGTTGCTTTTCTACAAGCTCATGGTATGGTGAATTTTCTACTTTAGGTTCCGGTTGAGAAACCAAAATTGTTTTCACTTTCATATGTAATTCTTTTGTAAAGTTCCTGTTTTATAATGTAATTAGTTTATACAGTATAAAATAGGGTGCGATTTCAAGTGTGCAAAGATATAAAATAAAATAAAACAAGTTGCTATAAATAGCATTTTCCTGCTTCTTATATATTGAAAACAATGCAACGCAATTTAAAAAAACTAGTAGAAAAAATAAAATTAATAGTACTAAACTTGAAGGACTAAAGGTATATACTAGAAATAAATTAATAAATAATAAAAATAGACCTAGATAATTGCGATAACTTAATTTCTGAAAAACATATTCTTGAATCAAATCTTCTATAGAAAAAATTGTAGCGATAATATATTCTATGAGCAATTTAACAAGAATAAAAAGCATATAACCCACCGCAATTTGAACAAAGAGCAAAAAGCCTTTGGTCTCGGTTTGCCAATCAAATGTTTGATAAGCAATATAAATAAACAACGCAGCCGATACTATTTGTATAAAGACCAAAAGGGCGCTAAATAGCATATTGCTTTTGTTGTGTTTTTGAAGTGTAATATATTTTGAACTACTCACTAAAGTCAAGAAATCAAAAAAGCGCACAACATTTAACAATCGCAAAATCACTAATAGCGATAAGCAAAAAATAAAGATTAATGCAATCCAATCTGTAGTTACAATATGTCTGGTAATAATTTCCATAAATATAAAGAGAGGGTAAAATTACAAGAACTTAAAAGATTTAGAAAGAAAGTTGTATAAATATGCTTAATAATAGAAAAGTTTTTTGGATTGTAATACAAAACTATAACAATAGTAATGTATAGAAGTAACTCACAATTATTTGAGTATATTTGCCTGAAAACAGCTTTAATGGTAGATTCATTAGTTATTATTCCTACCTACAATGAGATTGAAAACATAGAGCGAATAATACATAGTGTTTTTTCGCAGGATATTTCATTTGATATCCTCGTTGTTGATGATAATTCCCCAGATGGTACAGCGACCAAAGTAAAACAATTACAAGAACAATATAGCGATCGACTATTTATAGAAGAACGCAAAGGAAAACAAGGATTAGGAACTGCTTATATTCATGGATTTAAATGGGCTTTGAGAAAGTCATATCAATATATTTTTGAAATGGATGCAGATTTTTCTCATAATCCTAACGATTTACCTAGATTATATCAATCATGTATAGAAAATGAAGGAGATATAGTAATAGGTTCTCGATACATAACAGGAGTTAATGTGGTAAATTGGCCTATGAGTAGAGTGTTGTTATCGTGGGGAGCTTCAAAATATGTTCAAATGATTACAGGCATGGACATACATGATACAACAGCTGGTTTTGTATGCTATAAAAGAGCGGTATTAGAAAAAATTAATCTAGATAAAATACGATTTGTAGGCTATGCATTTCAAATCGAAATGAAGTTTAAAACCTATTTATTAGGTTTTAATATTAAAGAGATTCCGGTCATCTTTACCGATAGAACACAAGGAAAATCAAAAATGAGTGGTTCTATCATATCCGAAGCTATCTTTGGAGTATTAAAAATGAAAATCAAAAGTTTATTTAAGCGTTACGAAATATAATCATGGAAAAAGTACTGATTAAAAATGCAAACATTGTTAATGAAGGCAAAATTATCAATGGAGAAATCTATATTGAAGGAGGGGTAATCAAAGAGATTGCAGAACAGATAAGTGCAAAAACACCAGATGTACGTATTTTTGATGCAGAAGGTAATTATGTATTGCCTGGGGTAATTGATGATCAAGTACACTTTAGAGAGCCTGGACTTACTCATAAGGCTAATATAGAAACAGAATCCAGAGCAGCTATAGCAGGAGGTATTACTTCGTTTATAGAAATGCCTAATACAGTACCACAAACTACTACAGTAGAAAAACTAGAAGAGAAATTTGCAATAGCGGCAGAGAGTAGTTATGCTAACTATTCGTTTATGTTTGGAGGAACGAATGATAATTTAGATGAAATTCTAAAATTAGATCCAAAGAAAGTAGCCGCTTTAAAATTATTTTTAGGTTCATCTACTGGAAATATGTTAGTAGATAATCCAGAAGTATTAGAAAAAATCTTTTCTTCTACAGAATTATTGATAGCCGTTCATTGTGAAGATGAAGGAACGATTAGAGCGAATACAGCAAAATATAAAGAAGAATTTGGAGATGATATTCCTATTAAATATCACCCGATAATAAGAAGTGAAGAAGCTTGCTATCTTTCTTCTTCTAAAGCAGTAGAATTAGCGAAAAAAACAGGAGCTAGATTACATATTTTCCATTTATCAACAGCAAAAGAATTAGAACTGTTTACAAATAAAATTCCACTAGAAGAAAAGAAAATTACAGCAGAAGTATGTATTCATCATCTATGGTTTAGTGATAAGGATTATGAAGAGAAAGGAACTTTTATCAAATGGAATCCAGCAGTAAAAACAGAGCAAGATCGAGATGCCTTATTAAAAGCTTTATTAGATGATAAAATTGATGTAGTAGCAACAGATCATGCACCTCATACCAAAGAAGAAAAAAGTAATGTGTATACTAAGGCACCTTCTGGAGGACCTCTTGTACAGCATGCATTACCTGCTATGTTAGAGCTATATCATCAAGGAAAAATTAGCTTAGAAAAGATCGTTGAAAAAATGTGTCATAATCCAGCAAGATTATTTGAGGTAGAAAAGAGAGGATACATTAAAGAAGGATATTATGCAGACTTGGTGTTAGTAGATTTAAACTCACCATGGACAGTAAAAACAGAGAATATATTATATAAATGTGGATGGTCTCCTTTTGAAGGAACTACATTTAAATCAAGAATAACACATACCTTTGTAAATGGTAGTTTGGCATATCATAATTTTAAACCTACTGGGGTAAAGAATGGAGCTAGGCTAACATTCAATAGATAAAAAGATGATGAAGCGAGTAAT
This sequence comes from Aquimarina rhabdastrellae, assembly GCA_947387485.1. Lineage (GTDB taxonomy): Bacteria > Bacteroidota > Bacteroidia > Flavobacteriales > Flavobacteriaceae > Aquimarina. The sequence continues at coordinate 82,520 of CANDNT010000007.1, read as the reverse complement.
TTTAGGCTTAGGGATTTTAGCAATTTCTTGTCAAAGTATAGAAAAAATAAATAAACCAGAGAATTTAATTCCTGAAGACAAGATGGTAGCAGTGTTGACAGATTTGGCTATTGCTAGAACTGCTAAAGCTGTAAACAAAAAAGTATTTACTGAAAAAGAAATTCATCCAGTAGATTTGGTATATAAAAAACACGGAATAGATAGTGTTACTTTTATAAAAAGTAATGAGTGGTATGCTTCTAGATTAGAAGAATATGATAAACTTTTTGAACGTGTAAAAGATACTATAAAGAAATCTAAAGAACTTTATGCCAAAATTGTTAAGCGAGAAGACTCTATTAAGAAAATTCAAGATTCTATAGCAAAGCTTAAAAAGAAAGACGAAAAAATAGAACGAAAACTAGATAAGAAAGCAATAGAACGAAAGCTTAAAATTGATACCGAAATAGATGCAGCAAAGAAAAAAAGAGGTGCAATCACTCCTGTAAAAAAAGAGTAGCCGTTTTTTTAATACTTTCTTCAATAGGTATAAAAGAATAATTAAGTGCTTTTTTTAGCTTGACATTTTTATAAAGACAGTTAGTAAAAGCACTTTTTGCTGTAGTCTTATAAATAGAAGGAGTGATACCTAATGTTTTATAAGCAGCCCATTGCAATCTCCATGCTACTTGAAAAATAAAAGGAGAGACTTTCTTTTTAGGAGCAGACTTACCTAAAGCTCTAGCCATAGAAGAGAAAATACTTTTAAAACTTAAGTTTTCTGAAACTAAAATATAACGCTCATTAGTATACTCACCATTCATAAGTGCAATCATAGGAGTAACTACGTCTTCTATAGCTACATAGCCAGTGACTCCACAAGTATAGTAATTAAACCCTTTATTGATTTTAGAAAATAAAGAACCACTACCACTATTAAAGAAACCAGAACCGATAATAACACCTGGATTTACAATAACGGCATTAAGCCCTTCTTGAGTACCTCTCCAGACTTCCATTTCTGCTCCATATTTTGTGATAGCATAAACAGAGTTAAGAGATTCGGGATTCCAATCATTTTCTTCGTCAAAATAATTTTTGGTAGGATCATCACCTAGAGTAGCAATAGAGCTTACATAGCATAATTTTTGGATTTGATTTGCGATAGAAAGATTAACGATATTAGCGGTACCTTCAATATTGATTTTTCTTAGTTTTTTATAATGATCTGGATTAAAAGAGATCATAGCAGCACAGTGATATACATGAGTAATACCTTTAAAAACTATTTCTAGAGTAGGAATATCATTGATATCGGCAAGAATCCAATCAATTTTGTCAAAAGCAGTAGCATCATTGTGATAGTGTAGAAAAACACGTTTAGCTTGTTCTTTTTTTTGATCAGAACGATAAATTGCTCTAATGTTTTTATGCGTTTTGCATAATTGTGCAATTAAATGTGATCCTACTAATCCTGTGGCTCCGGTAACTAAAATCATAAATATAAACTATATCCAAAGGACTAAAGTAAGGAATTTGGGATTTCTGATCTAAAAGATAGCGAATAATATGCTAATTTTTATCTTTGTTGAAGTTTAAAATATGCAGACAAAATGATAAAGAATTTTATAGAAGAAATCACTTGGCGAGGAATGTTACATGATGTGATGCCTAACACAGAGGAGCACTTAATGGAGGAGATGAGAGGTGCTTATGTAGGGATAGATCCTACAGCAGATTCATTACATATAGGACATTTAGTAGGAGTGATGATGTTGCGTCATTTTCAGTTGGCAGGACACAAACCATTCGCTTTGGTAGGTGGTGCAACGGGAATGATAGGAGATCCTTCTGGAAAATCTGCAGAACGTAATTTGCTTGATGAGGCTACATTACGTCACAATCAAGAAGCAATCAAAGAACAATTATCTAGATTCTTAGATTTTGATAGCGATGCACCTAATGCAGCCGAGCTAGTGAATAATTACGACTGGATGAAAGATTTTTCATTTTTGGATTTTATTCGTGATGTAGGTAAACATATTACGGTGAACTATATGATGGCAAAAGACTCGGTTAAAAAACGTTTGTCGTCTGAGTCGTCTGAAGGAATGTCATTTACAGAGTTTACATATCAATTAGTGCAAGGATACGATTTCTTACATCTATATAGAGATAAAAACTGTACGCTTCAAATGGGAGGTAGTGACCAGTGGGGTAATATCACTACAGGAACTGAGCTGATTAGAAGGATAGGAGGAGGAAAAGGATATGCCCTTACTTGTCCTTTAATTACTAAAGCAGACGGTACGAAATTTGGAAAGACAGAAGGAGGAAACATTTGGTTAGATGCTAATCGTACTTCTCCATATAAATTTTACCAATACTGGTTGAATACTAGTGATGAAGATGCAGAAAAATATATCAAGATATTTACATTCTTAGCCAAAGAAGAAATAGAAACGCTAGTTGAAGCTCATAAAGAAGCACCACACCAACGTGCGTTACAAAAGAAATTGGCAGAAGAGATAACTATAATGGTACATTCTCAAGAAGATTTGGATAATGCGATTAAAGCTTCAAATATTTTATTTGGTAAATCAACTTCTGCAGATCTAAAAGATCTAGATGAAGCTACTTTTTTAGATGTTTTTGAAGGAGTACCACAAGCAGAGATTTCTAAAAACCTTATCGAAGAAGAATTAGATGTAATTGGTGCTTTGGTTGAGCATGGAGGGTTCTTAAAATCCAATGGTGAAGCAAGAAGAGCTTTAAAAGAGAATTCTATTTCGGTAAATAAAGAAAAGATCAAAGAAGGATATAAAATTTCGAAAGAAGATCTAATTAATGATCGTTTTGTACTGTTACAAAGAGGTAAAAAGAATTACTTTGTATTAAGTATTAAATAATTAATTATATAAAAATATAAAGCCTGCTTAAGTACTATACTTAGCAGGCTTTACAACTAACCAATCAATTATTGAAAAAAAACTTTATTGTGTTTATACAGTTACTCTCTGTATAATTTTTTATTTCGTTTTTAAATTTTTCCAGTTTTTATCTGCTTCGGTCTTTAAGGTATTTGCACCTTCTTTTAACCATTTTTTAAGCGTATTAGTTCCCCAAGAATTATAGAATAAATATAATTTACCATCTCTTATTTCAAAAGTTTTAGGATCTATACTAACTTTCTTTCCTTTTGCAATTGCATAAGCACAATATCCACCGTATTCTGGAATAAATTTATCAGGGGTACTTTTAAATTTATCTAGGTTTGCTTTATTCGCAAATTTATATTTAACATTATCATGAGTATAAGTGAAACTAGATTTTCCTTTTACAGCTTTATTGTTAAAATATTCTGTTACATCATATCCTTCAGCTACAAAACCATCATCAGTATTATAATCAATTTTTTGGGCATTTAATGTTAATGTAAATACCAGTAATATAAAGGTAATCAAGCGTTTCATTATAAATTATTGTTTATTTGTTATGTGTCAATTCAGTCGTAAATTAAAAAAGCACATTACAAATACTTTACAATTTTATAATAAAAAGTTAGCATTTTCGGTATACGGAAGCAAGGCACTAATTAGTAAACTAATACTGTTTTTTGAGATTAATGTAATGGAAATGAGAATAGAAGAAACGAGAATTGCAGTAGAAATATTATTTTGTTGAATATCTTTAAATTCATTGATACCCCTTGTAAGAATAGAGAATAAAAAGAAAACAGCAGTGTTGATAAGAACTGCAAAAAGAAACCCTATAAACAGATATAAACCAGAGTATTGAATTAATGTGCCTAAATGGATTTGATGTTGCCCAGTCATCGATAGACGAATGATATTTGTAATAGAAGGAATGATTTCGCTTAAAATCATACCAATAGAAAGAATAATACCACTAGTAAAGATCGTAAAAGCAGTATTTCCTTCTCTTAATGAAGTATTCTTAAAAAATAAACGATTTAAGATAGTGTATGAGATATAAAAAATAAGAATAGAGATTAATATCGCTAGAGTAAGCTCTATTACGGCTAGAGTAATTAGTTTAGTTTGCATAAGAAGAAGTATTAGTGAGTACAATATCCCAATGATTAATATTATCAAAACTCTCTGGAAGCGTTCCTAGAGTATAGTATTTGTTTGTGGTTTCCCAAGTGTAATAGCGTTTTCCTTGATGAATTTTATAATCACCACTAGCGGGTAGATTTAAGCCTAATATAGAGTGTTTGTAGTATTGACTATTAAGTATGGCTACATCATAACCAAAATGACTTAAAAGTGCGTAAATAATAACAGTGCGCGTATCGCAATCTCCTTTTAAATTTCCCATAAATCCAACAGGGTTTTGAATCCCGTAAGGAATATTACCAATACAACAGTCAGAACAGTCTTCTAATATACTCCTGATGTTTTGTTCGTAATTTTCTGGAGCTTGACATTCCTCACTAAAAACTAAGGCATAAGGGATATCTTGAATAAAGGTAACTACCATTTCGGCAAAATCTAACTTATTAAGATTATGCTCTTTTTGTATAAGTGAAAGACGTTCTATAATTAGATCTAGGTGAGGGGTATCTTTTTTTATGAGATGATCATATAAAGAAGTCCAGCTTTTAATAATTGTTGATTTGGTATAATTAAGATATTCTATTTTAGAATTGATATAATCTTTTTCTCTTACAGAAAAAGTACCTTTATAATCATTACCATAATTATCTACCCATTCTCGAGTTTGACTATATAAAATAATTGAATCCCCTTTTTCATATTTTTTTTCGGTAAAAACCTGTTCTTCTTCATTAGAAACCTTAGGTTTTGTAATAGTAGGAGAAGAGAGTCTAGGAATAAAGAAAAGTAAAAGGATAATAACAATACTACTTAACGGAAGGAAATTAGTTTGATGCTTTGTGATTTTATAAATGCTATAAGATATAACTAATAAGATAAACGAAAAAAGGTAAGTACCTTTAATAGGAAGTATTATAGAAATCATTGCATAAGCAATAAAAGCAATGATAAGTACTACCAAAAAAGTAAAACAACCTATAACCTTAGAAGTTTTCTTTTCTTGCATATTATAGCGCCATTAAGTTACATCCTCTAATATCACTATGGTCAAATCGCCCTATGATTTCAAAACTATTATCTGCATATACTCTACCTAAATCTTGAGTGGCGATAAAAGCACAGGAATTAAGGTTGGCCAAATCAATGATATTTACACCACCAGATTTGGCATGTGGTAATAATGTAAAAGGATCTTCTGGATCACGAGTGAGAACTTTCATCCATGGTGGGCAATAAAAAATACCATTACCTTTTGAGTATCCTTGAGATAATAATTCGGTCATGCCGTATTCGCTATGAATCATTGGGGTATTAAAGCCAGAACTTAATATCTCATGTAATTCATAACGGGTGAGTTCTTTTCGTCTACCTTTCATACCTCCCGTCTCCATAATGATGGTAGTTTCTTTGTTTACATTCACCTCATAGTTTTCTACTAAGTCAAGTAAAGCAAAAGAAACACCTATAAGTAAAACTTTACGATTTTGCTGCGAAAGCTTTCTTAGGATAGAAGCTAATTCTTCAAGATTGTGAAGATAAAAACCGCTTTCGGGTTGATTACTCTGTGTTATTAAGGATTGTGCCATATAGACTAGAGAAGAACCCTCTCGTTCTAGATATGCTGGGAGCAAGGCTAAAACTACATACTCAGAAACATCTCCATAGAATAAATTAAAAGCAGTATTAAAGCTTTTTTCATAAAGATTTAAGTCAGTAATGTAATGCTTGCTGGTAATACTACCCGTGGTTCCACTACTAGTAAAGATTTTCTGGACCGGTTTAGAAGAACTTAGTAATTGTTCTTTTTTAAAAAACTCGATTGGTAAAAATGGGATTTCAGTATAATGTTTTACAGCAGTTTTTGATTTTCCTAATAAATTACAAAAACGCTGATAAGTATGGTTATGAGTATATTGTCGGCGAAAAACACGTAGTGCTACTTCGTTAAAATCGGTAGTGTTTTTTATAGAAAATATAGCATCAGATAACATAAAGTCGAGTATTGTTGATATATAGACCAACAAAGATAAAATAAAAAAACGCTCCTAATACGTAGCATTAGGAACGTTTTGAAATTATCGTGAACTAAAGAAACTAGCGAATCACTAATTTTTTAGTAGCAATTTTCTTTCCTTCTTGAGAGAACTGAACTAAGTAAATACCAGCAGCTAAATCAGCAGTGTTAACAGAAGAGTTATTTACTGTAGAAGCAAGTACTTGTTTCCCTAAGATGTTGAAAACTTTAATGTCAACATTTTCATTACCAGTAGTGAAGTTAAGTACTCCAGTGCTAGATGGGTTAGGGAACATATAGATTGCATTTCCGTTACGAGTAAAGCTATCCGTACTTAAGAAATCTGTAATATCTGCAGCATTTCTAGCTGTTAAGAAGAGATTAGTATTTCTTCCTGTAACAAGACCTACAATATTTTGAGGATCTGTATTGATAGCTGTACCGATATAATCAACATCAAAGAAAGAAGCTCTAAAAGTAAATGTATCAGAGTTTTGAGTTAATGTATATTCAGCACCATTTGTCCAGTCAGTGTTAACAGATGTATCAACAGTTACTTCTATAACAGAAATTAATTCAGATTCATAATTAACAGGATTAGCAGCTAAATCTGCTAAAGTAACTTCTTCTGGAGTAATAGTATTACCTGTTGTAGAAGCAGCACCTGGATCTTCGATAGGTACAAATTGTAAAAGACTATTAAAAGAAGTTAATTGCCCTTTGATTCCAGTGATCCCATCACCTACATTATAAGAAGTAGTAATGATTCCGTCATTGTCATCAATTAAGATAGCAGCAGTAGCATCTTGAATATATTTTTGACTTCTAAAAGATTGAGCATAAGTTAATAATGCTTCACCAGTAAGCATATAATAGTCTCCTTCTGTACCAGCTCTTAAAGCACCAATGTTAGCAACATTTGTGATTGATGCAACAGAAAAGTTAACTGTTTCTTTTACTTCAGGAGATAAAGCACCACCTGCATTTTTTAATTCTAAAGTTACAGTATATGATTCACCATCTGTAACAGTAACGTTGATAGGGCTAGATGTTGTTGTAGCAGGAGTTCCTCCGTTTACAATATATTCTACCACATTATCACCAGTTAAATCAAAATTGTTAGTTGAAAATGATACAGCAACAGAAGTTGTACCAGGAGCAAAAGTTGAAGCAGAAACGCTAGCATTTAATGAAGGGTCAGCAGAAGCACCAATCCAAGCACCTGGATCAAAATTACCAGGAGCATCTTGAGCAGCATTTGTATGACTAGTACATCCACTTACAGTATCATCAGCCCATACATTCCATTCTGATTCATCCCAAGTAGTATTAGCAGCAGTTACAGTAGCTTTACGTTCAGCTCTACCGTCTTCAAATTCGTGGCAAGTACCTGAACCATCTTCTCCAGGAACTCCAAAAATATCTACTAAAGTATCACTGTTGTTAAAAAGACCAATTTGATCATCACCATTACTATCAACAGGACCAGCAGTACCACCTTCTAGGTCTGCAGCAACACCATAAGCAGTTTGAAAAGCAGCAGCATTAGCTGCAATTACAGCAAAACCACCAGCAGATAAAGTTCCAAGTGGAGTTAAATCAACTTGGCTAGTAGTAGCAGCATTACCGTTAGTCCATCTTCTTAATTCCCATCCAGTTAAGTCAACATCTCCACCGCTAATATTGTAGATTTCAACATATCTTGTGTTTGCAGCAGTTGCGCTATTATTAGGATCGGCAAGTTCTGTAATGATCACCTGTCCAAAAGAAATAGACGAGATCAATAAAAATAATAAGAGAGTAATTTTTTTCATACTAATGTGTTTTTATTCTAGGTGCTAAAATAATGAAACCTAGTTATAAAACACAAAATATGAATTTATAGAAAGGGATTTAACCTAAACATAACATGAGAAAACTAGTGTACCACTAGTTTTCTGGTTGCTGTTTGGTCTTTTTCTTTGATTTTAATTATATAAACACCTGACTTTAAGGTTGAAATGTCAAGCTCCTTAGAAGTTATCACTTTAAACAATATTCTTTTTCCTAATACGTTATATATTTCGACTTGCTTAGTTAAAGCTCTAGTCGAATTGATATAAATTTTATTGGATGTAGTAGGATTTGGATAGATCGATAGCCCTTCAATAGTCTGATCAGAATTATTGATGGACTGGCTATGAGCATCCTGAAATGACAGAAAGCAACAGAGCAATAATGTTAAGATAGTAGGGTAAAATTTTTTCATACAAATAGCTTTGGGACTATAAAGGTACAACATTAATTTAAATGTTAAATAAAAAAAAACCGTCAAATTTGACGGTTTTTCTTGTTGTATGTGTTGTATGTGGTTTAAAATCGACTAGTTACGAGTCCATCCAGAACTCCAGTTGTCATAGTTAGCTCCTTGAGCAGTTCCTTCGTTTGAGAAGAAATCAGCTTCTGTAAATGAAGCTCCTGTATCATTTTTAAGCTTAGTTGTGATATCAGTAAATAAGATTCCGTCTACTGCAGTTTCATTATCAAGAACTCCTTGACCTGTAGGGCTGTTTCCAGAGTCACCATCAAGATCATAAGCTTCTTTAAATCCGATTAATTCTACATTACTAAACATAGCTCTAGTACCAGCTCTTAAGCGAATAGCTTCGTTATCATTTGTAGAACCTCTACCTAAGATAGTAATATTGTTTACTGTTGGCGCAGACCAAAAAACAGGATTAGAGTTGTTTCCTATATCTGTATTAAATCCGTCACCTTCGATACCTTTATCATGAGAAGCACTATGCTCGATATATACATTTGTTAATGTACCAGTATATCCTTCTGTCCAATCTACAGAATCATCTTGAGCACCAACAACAGAGATATAGCTAGCGTTAACAGTTCCACCAAAGAACTCTACACCATCATCTTTACCTTCAAATGCTTGGATATACTCAATAGTAGTTCCGTTTCCTACACCATAGAAAGAGAATCCATTATTTTCTGAAGAAGCATCTGCACTACCTCCAGAATACTCTACACGTACATATTTTAAAGTACCAGAGTTATCGTTAGTAATGCTTCCACCATAAGGTAAACCACCGATTTCTGAAGTAGAAGTTGCATCACCACCTGTTACAGAATTAATAGGAGCTTTTCCTAAAATGATAAGACCTCCCCAGTCTCCAGGATTAGGAGTTGACGCAGAAGAAGTAAACACGATAGGATTGCTAGAAGTACCTTCGGCCATTATTTTTCCACCTTGTTGTACAGCAATATATACATCTGCACCAGAAGCAGCTTTTACTACAACCCCTGGGTTGATAGTTAAGGTTCTACCAGAAGGAACAAGAAGTGCTTCTGTTAAGGTATATTCTTCATTTGCATCTAATGTTAAATCTTGAGATAAAGTACCTCCAATAACATTATCTGATGGGTTAGGGTCATCGCCACCACCTTGATTGATTACTACATCTGCAGTGTCGTCATCTGAACACCCGATAAATAAAGTAGCTGCTGTTAAAAGACTTAAGAGAAATTTACTAGTTTTCATAATAATTGTGTTGATTTAATTGCTTTTTTGATTTAGTAGTATTAAAATTTGTATTTCATTTGTAAACCGATATTGATCCCTCTTTTGTAAGTAGAAGTGATTATATCTCCTTGTGGAGTACCTTCTCTTACATATTCTATAGATGGATCTAAAATATTCTTTATGCTCGTATTGATCTCTAGATGTTTTCCAATGCTGTTTTTCCAGATGAAATCTAAAGTAGGAACTCCTTTTTCTATGATATTACCTAATTGACCAGAACCTAATGCATCTATACGATCTGAGAAATAAGAGAATACTAGGTTGGCAATAGGTTTATAGTTTCCAAAAGTTGGACTATAGTTAATATCAGCATTAATTAACCAAGGAGAAGCACCTTGCAGCTCATCTTCATCACGATCAAATGTAGTACTGAACGTTCCTTGAGTACTTTTTAAATCTTGCTTAGTATAAGTATATGTTGTGTTGAATCCAGCAGATAGAATATTCTTCTCGTCTTCGTCTTGTAATAAAGCTTTTCTTATTTCTAATTCAAAACCTAAAACTTCAGCTTTATCACCAGTTCTAAAGAAACGTTGTGTTCCTGTAGCATCATTAGCAACAACAAGGTTAATAGGATCGTTAATTTGTTTAGCAAAAGCTCCAAAAGAAAGTAATTCTCCTTTTGAAATAAACCATTCGTATTTAAGATCTAAATTGATAATGCTAGAAAAAGAAGGATCATCTAATAAGTCTGGATTACCTCCAACTCTTTTTGTTACATCTTCATAAACAAATGGAGCTACCTCTTTAAACTCAGGATTAGAAACTGTTCTACTTATAGAGAAACGTAAATTTTGATTTTCTTGTAATGCGTATTTAATGTTTAAACTAGGCAAGAAAAACACCTCATCTGCTGTTCTAAATTTAGGATCTGTAGCCGGTAAGTTGATTACATTATAAAAAATTTCTTGATCAAATAATTCTACACGTAATCCAGGTACAAATGACCACTTTTCTCCATGTTTATAGATGGCACTAGCATAAGCTGCGTGTACATTAAGTTTTCCGTTATACGTATTTTCTGGACGTCCAGGAAGATTAACGTTTCCTAATCCGTTGATAGGATCTAGACCTCTAAAAACAAAAGTATTAAATACAGTTCCGATATTTTCTTGAGTAAACAAACCATTAAGATCTCTTACATCACCAACAGGCGTATTAGGTTCGATAAAATCATATCCGTAGCGAATGTTTTCGAAATCACGCTCTTTTTGTCTTCCGTTGTACCCAAAATTGAAAGATAATTGTTCTGAAGCTTCGTAGTTTAAGTTGATACGAGCATTGATCTCATCATCGGTGATATCTTGGAAATAACGTTGATTATCAAAAACGATATTATTAAAGAAAAAACCATTTGTAGTAGGATCATTATCAAGTTCAAGATCATAACGCTCGACACTAATACGTTTACGATCTGGTTGTCTTGATAATACTTTGTTATATCCAATTCCCCAGTCTAGTTTTAATTTTTCTGTTAATGTACTCGTACCAGTTAACTGGTTTACATAAATCATATCTTGATCAAATTGTACATTTGATTGATAAAAACCTCTATCCGTATCTAAGATGGCGTCACGGTTAGAACCTTCACCATTAATACCATAATATCCAACCTCATCTGTAGCATCATTGATAAATAAAGAGTTAAACTTTACTTTATGATTGCTATTGATTTTATATCCTAACGAAAGTAACGCCGTAGTATTTCTGCTATATTCAAACTCTTCTACATTAGGAAAACGTTTTTTAGTTACCGTTGTAAAATCTACAGCGGTACCTTCTCGGTATTCATATGAGTTGCTAAAAGAAGCAGTAGCAAGAAGGCTTATTCTAGATTCCTCTCCGATGTTCCAAGATTTTCCTCCAGAAATACTTCCGTTAAGCCCTATAGTTCCATCTGTCGCTTCAGCATCAACACCATGAGATAAGATAACGGCATAAGGATTATTTTGATAGCGATTGTAGAAACCAAAGAAACCAGTTCCTTCACTTTTAAAGAAGTCTTCGTTTACAGAATTTGTATTAATACTAGAACCTATATCAGCATTAATAAAGAAATCACCTTTGTGTTCTTTAGAAAGAATATCAACATTACCAGCGGCAAAGTCGCCATAAAAATTAGCAGCATAAGTTTTACTTACACCTACGTTTTTGATGATATCTGAGTTAAAAAGATTTAGGTCAATATTTTTCTTTTCAATATCGTTAGAAGGTAAAGGTAAACCGTTAAATGTTGTATTAAGATAGCGATCACCTAATCCTCTTACATATACATTACTTCCTCCTTGTTGTTTAGAAATACCAGAGATTTTTGCTACTGCGCCAGCAGCATCACTTACTCCTTTACGAGCTAATTCTTGTGCACCAATAGCTTGTTTAATTACAACAGCATTTTTTTGTTCTAATAATAAAGCTGTTTCACGTTCTCTACTTGTCTGTACTTTAATTACAACATCATCAAGTACTGCTGCAGTTGCACCTAGTGCAGAGTCAATTACAGTTACTTTATTGGGTTCAACCACAACATTAGGAACTTGAACAGTTTCATATCCAGTAAAACTGAATTCTAATGTATAAGTACCTACAGGTACGTTATTGATAGTATATAATCCGTCAAAATCAGTAGTAGTACCTTGAGTAGTACCTTTAAGTATAATATTTGCGAAAGGTAATGGTTGATTATTAGATTCTTTGTCAAGAAGTTTACCGCTTATCGAACCGGTGTCCTGAGCAAAGTTTATTGCAAAAGAAAACAAAGCAATAAATGTAAATAGTTTTTTCATTTTTAGTAATATTCTGTAATTTGGGGCAAAGGAAAGGAGTAATGATAAGATAGGGCTATTGAAATGTATTATTTATCTATGATATTAACGTTAGGGAATTGTTACGAAGAAATTTTGATGTAAAACGATGTATTTTAAGTAGTATATTAGCCACGAAACACACTCTTAAATAGCAAACAATGAATAAAAAAGACATTACCATCCTATTAGTTGATGATGAGCCGGATATTTTAGAAATAGTGGGATATAACCTGACTGCCGAGGGGTATACAGTAATAACTGCAGAGAATGGAAGTAAGGCGATAAAGATTGCTAAAAAGAAGAAACCTCACCTTATTATTCTAGATGTAATGATGCCAGAAATGGACGGAATAGAGGCTTGTGAGAACATTAGAAGAATTCCAGAATTAGAAGATACAATTGTTACATTTTTAACGGCTAGAGGAGAAGATTATTCTCAAGTTGCAGGTTTTGATGCTGGTGCAGATGATTATATAACTAAACCAATTAAGCCAAAAGTATTAGTAAGTAAGGTTAAGGCATTGTTAAGAAGGCTAAAAGAAGAAGATAATGCAGAAAATGTTGTTAAAATCGGAGACCTTACTATTAACAGAGATGAGTATAAAATTATCAAGGATAAGAAAGAATTGGTCTTACCTCGTAAAGAATTTGAACTGTTATCGCTTTTAGCTTCAAAACCAGGAAAAGTATTCAAACGCGAAGATATTTTGGATAAAGTATGGGGGAATGAAGTAATTGTAGGAGGAAGAACTATTGATGTTCATATTAGAAAACTTAGAGAGAAGATAGGAGATGAAAGCTTCAAAACTATTAAGGGAGTAGGATACAAGTTTGTAGTATAAACGATGGCAAGAAGTTTTAAAAAAACATATAGATTCGCTTTTAGAACGTCTCTATATATCACATTAATATTAACGCTCATGTTGAGCGTTTTTTTATACATCCAGATGGTATTGAATTTATGGGTGTTATTAACATTTAGTATAGTTACATATATTGTATCTTTTTATATCATTCAACATAGAGTTGAAAAGTTTATCTATAAAAGAGTTAAGAAAATTTATGATAATGTAAAGTTGCTTGATGCAGATGATTTAGTACATAAATCAGTTACAACAGATATGTCTACATTAACGCAAGAAGTTGAAAAGTTTGCGTTAAATAAGAAAACAGAAATTGAAGCATTAAAAGGAAGAGAGACCTATCGTAAAGAGTTTATGGGAAATATTTCTCATGAGCTCAAAACACCATTGTTTACAGTTCAAGGATATATATTAACCTTACTTGATGGAGCAATGGATGATGAAGCTGTTCGTAAAAAATACTTAGAAAGAGCAAATAAAGGAGTAGAGCGATTAATCTATATTGTTAAAGATTTGGATATGATTACCAAATTAGAGGTAGGAGATCTAAATCTCAATGTAGAAATCTTTGATATCATAGAATTAACACAGAGTGTATTTGATTTGTTTGAGATGAAAGCAGCCAAGAAAAATATTGCGCTTACGTTTGATATGGATTATGAAGAACCAATATGGGTAGCTGCAGACAAAGAACGAATCCAACAAGTTTTGACGAATTTGGTTGTTAATTCTATCAAATACGGAAAAGAAGATGGAACGACAGAAGTAGGGATAGAAAACTTGATTAAAAACAAGGTTATCATTAGAGTGACTGATAATGGTGAAGGAATTACCGAAGAACATATCCCTAGACTTTTTGAACGTTTTTATAGAGTAGATAAAAGTGGTGCGCGTACAGAAGGTGGATCGGGTCTAGGATTATCTATTGTAAAACATATTATAGAAGCACATCAAGAACGCATCTATGTAGAAAGTGACTTTGGTGTGGGGAGTGAATTCTCATTTACCTTGGAAAAGGTGGAAGAGCTTCCCGAAGTTGATGTCTGATTCAAAATGTGTAAGACCAGAATATTCATTAATAGTATCTAGTTGAGACAAAGAGAATTCTTTTTGTTTACAACTAGGTACAATTTTTTGTTCTGTTAATCGCTTGGCAATATACTCCTGTTCAAATTGCCCTGGAGTAGGGATAAAAAATGCTTTTTTCTGTAGTTTGGCTAAATCCATAACTGTAGTATATCCAGATCTAGAAATGATAAGTTCACTGCTGTTAATAGCATGTTCAATTTCTTTACCTAATAAAAAGTTATATATAGTGATATTGTCAAGTTGAGAGATATGTTGTTTATCTTCGATTAAGCCACGTACAAATAAGATTTTTTTATGAGACTCCTTAAGCTCTTTAAGTAACTTTTCTTCAAGCATAGTGCGTTGAGGCTCAGGACCCGATAAGAGCACCATGATGTCATTTTCTATAGGTGTTTGTTGTGAAGAAAAACGACTAATAGGACCTATATATGATACAGCTTTTTTTGCTTTTTTAGGATGCCCTAAAGCACCACTTAGATTAGGTGAAGTAGCCATGTCAGGAACCCAACAAGCATCAAACTTTTTGATGTATTTATTATGAAGTTTAGTGCTGATTTTTGTGGTTTTTCCGGAGAGAACGGTCAGTTGATGCGTTATAAATACAGAAGGAATATCTTTATGACGTACTCCCATGCGATTATCTGAAATAATGCCGTAATAACGATCGCTTGTCAAGATTTTTTTGGTAGCCTTACGTTCTAGTTGAATTGCTTTTACAATTTTAGGACTGTTAAAAAGCATTTTAAACTTAAAGAAAGAACCTTTTTTGGCATACTTAATGTTGTATGATGGGAGTTCTATAGATTCAAGTGTAGGAAATTCTTTTTGAAGTAATGCTTTTGCATCTCCATCTGATGCAATAACAGGAGTGAATCCCTCTTGTAATAATGCATTTATAATGGGGATACAACGAGTAGCATGACCTAATCCCCAATTAAGAGGAGCAACTAGAATTTTCTTCACACGATTTCTTTTGAAAATGAACTAAAATAATATTGCTGTATTCATAGCAATAGTAGTTTATTGGAGTATAAAAACTAGAGTAGAAACAGTAATAAAACTTTAAAAAATAAATTATCTATAGAAAACGAAGATAAGGGAGTTAGTTAATGATTAGATTTCCTTAATTTTACCAAAAAATTAAATAATCTGTGGGGAGTAAGAATAAACTAAAACGATTTAACGAAAATAAAACATTTCATAATGTTATAGAACCTACTAGAGAAGAGGTAATCAATAATGCTTTGGATCTAAAAGGGAAATGGAGAGCGAATATCTTTAAGAACGATAATCCTATTGTTTTAGAATTAGGATGTGGTAAAGGAGAATATACAGTAGGTTTAGCAGAATTGTATCCAGATAAAAACTTTATCGGTATTGATATAAAAGGAGCTCGATTCTGGAGAGGAGCAAAAACTGCTATAGAAAAAGAAATGAATAATGTATGTTTTATTCGTACACAGATAGAACTTGTAACTTATATTTTTGATATAGCTGAGGTTGACGAAATATGGATAACTTTTCCTGATCCACAAATAAAATATAAGCGCACAAAACACCGTATGACTAATAGTGAGTTTTTAAAGCGATATAAACAAATTCTTAAACCAGAAGGAATTATGCATTTAAAAACGGATAGCGAGTTTATGCATGGATATACTTTAGGACTATTACATGGAGAAGGACATGAAGTATTATATGCAAATCACGATATTTATAAGAATCAAGGAGCTCCAGAAGAAGTTATTTCTATTCAAACTTTTTACGAAAAACAGTATTTAGAAGAAAATAAACCTATAACTTACACTAGATTTAAAATCAAGTAACTATACCATTGGAAATCACTAAACTCTTTTTTATAACTTTCTTATCAGCCTTTTTGGGGGTTATCCCTCCAGGATTGGTCAATATGACTGTGGCCAAAACGTGCCTTGAAAGAGGAAAGAAGAGCGGGATTTTTGTGGCTATAGGAGCTTCTGTAGTAGTGCTTTTTCAGGCTTTAATAGCTATCTTATTGGCTAGATATATTTTTAACAACCCTTATGTTAGAAATATTTTATTGCGCACAGGAGGGGTGGTTTTTCTTTTAATGGCTATTTACTTTTTTATCAAAGCAAAGAAAAAGAGCCCTAAAGTAAAAACATATAAGAGTGCTAAGACCAAAAGCTTTTTTAAAGGCGTTATGGTATCTATACTCAATATTTTACCAATTCCTTTCTTTTGTGCGATAGGAGCGGCACTACATGTTACTTATGATGCGCTTAATATCTCGGCATTCATCTTGGCAGCCGCTTTAGGAACATTTACTACCTTATATTTCTATGTGCTTTCATTTTTGAAAATAGAAAATAAAACAGCTAAATTTACAAGATACTCCAATTACTTTATGGCAACATTGATGTTGGTTTTGGTGATTGTAACATTAGCAAGGATCTATGTCACAGGATCGTTTTAAATAAAAAGCATTGAAAAAGGAAGAGAATAATTTTTTTGAAAGAGTCTATGAAGTAGCTCGATTAATCCCTTATGGGCGAGTAACATCATATGGAGCTATAGCAAAATATCTAGGAGCAGCTAGAAGTGCTCGTATGGTAGGTTGGGCTATGAATGCTTCAGGGAGCCAAGAAGAAGAAGTTCCAGCACATCGTGTTGTGAATAGAAAAGGAATGTTATCTGGTAAACACCATTTTGAAGGAACAAACCTGATGCAACAACTTTTAGAAAATGAGAACGTAAAAGTTGAAGACAATCAGGTTGTTGATTTTGAGAACATCTTTTGGGATCCTCTCAAAGAGCTAAATTGAACACAAATTAATTTAATTGAGGTTGTGGCATTTTGTTAATGAGATTAGAAATGGATACTACAACTGATAGTGATAAACGAAAAATCTATCCCACCCAACTGCTGGTATATATAGTAGTAATATTGTATTGGTTATAAGATCTTCTTTTAGATATAGATATTTGGTAAAATGAGTATGTCTTCTATCCTCCTCTGTTAGAGGAATAGTCTCTGCAATAACAACAGCATTTTTAAACGTGTTTTTTTGAGTCTGCACTAATTTTCCTTGGCTAAAAACAGAGGTGCATATAAAGATAGATAAGAGACAGAAAAATACGTTTGTTGAATTCATTGATTGGTAAAATAAAATAAGAA
This sequence comes from Aquimarina rhabdastrellae, assembly GCA_947387485.1. Classification (GTDB taxonomy): domain Bacteria; phylum Bacteroidota; class Bacteroidia; order Flavobacteriales; family Flavobacteriaceae; genus Aquimarina. The sequence goes on along the minus strand of CANDNT010000007.1, from coordinate 64,958 downwards.
ATTGCACATGAATTATGCCAGAATAAAAAGTTTTATAAAAACATTAAGAGTAGAGCAAGATTAACACCAGTCTATTTCGTCATATAAGCTTTATAATCTAAACTTTTCAAGTTATCTTTGTACCTAAACTAAAGTCAGCTATGACTTTAGAAAAAGAAAGAAAGTAATGAAAATTGATAAAAAAGAAATTCTAGCAGCACTAGAAACCATTACAGTAGCAGGAGAAGGAAAGAATATGGTAGAAAGTGGTGCTGTAAAGAATGTAGTTACCTTTGGTGATGAAGTTATCGTAGATTTGGTGTTAACAACACCAGCGATGCATATAAAAAAGAGAGCAGAAGTAGATATCATGAAAGTTATTCATGAAAAGGTGTATGAAAAAGCAAAAGTAAAAGTAAATGTAAAGGTAGAAGCACCTGCTCAAAATAAGCCACAAGAGATCAAAGGAAAACCTATTCCAGGTATAAATAATATCATAGCAGTAGCTTCAGGAAAAGGAGGTGTAGGAAAATCTACAGTAACTTCAAATTTAGCAGTTACTTTGGCAAAGATGGGATTCAAAGTAGGATTACTTGATGCCGATGTATATGGACCATCTGCACCAATTATGTTTGATGTAGAAAGAGAACGTCCGTTATCAGTTACAGTAGATGGTAAATCAAAAATGAAGCCTATAGAAAGCTATGGGGTGAAAATTCTATCGATAGGTTTCTTTACAAAACCCGACCAAGCCGTGGTATGGAGAGGGCCTATGGCGGCAAAAGCCTTGAATCAAATGATTTTTGATGCTGCATGGGGAGAATTAGATTTCTTATTATTGGATTTACCTCCAGGAACAGGAGACATTCATTTATCGATCATGCAGTCGTTACCAATTACGGGAGCAGTGATTGTAAGTACACCTCAAAATGTAGCATTAGCAGATGCTAAAAAAGGAGTAGCGATGTTCCAACAAGAAAGTATTAATGTACCTGTTTTAGGTATTATTGAGAATATGGCTTATTTTACGCCACCAGAATTACCAGAAAATAAATACCATATTTTTGGAAAAGATGGAGCAAGAAACTTGGCAGAAGATTTAAAAGTACCGTTCTTAGGAGAATTACCGTTAGAACAAAGTATTAGAGAAGCGGGAGATGTAGGTAGACCAGCAGCAATGCAAATGGCTACAGTTACAGCAGAAGCTTTTGAAGAGATAACAAAAAATGTTGTACAAGAAGTAGTAAGACGTAATGAGAATTTACCTCCTACAGAAGCTATAAAAATTACAACAATGGCGGGTTGTTCTACCGTTAAGAAATAAAAAGATAAAGATATAGAAAAATGACATCAGAAGAGATTAGATTAAATGTAGAGAAAGCACTAGAAGAAATAAGACCTTTTTTAAAAAATGATGGAGGAGATATTTCTTTGGTAGCTATAGAAGATGATAAGTTGGTAAAAGTCCAATTAGAAGGAGCATGTGTAGGATGTAGTGTTAATCAAATGACATTAAAATCTGGAGTAGAGATGACAATTAAAAAGTATGCTCCACAAATAGAAGAAGTAGTAAATATAGGATAGTTTATAATGTGAATTATCCTTTTGGGATATAGCTACTTAATTTTTGAGGACCTTCTAGAGGTACTCTAATTATTTTTAAAGTACCGTCCTCTGTAGTTGCTATTTCCCATTTTATTAAAGTAATACATCCGTGTTCTATTTCGATACCAGTTATAGAGCGCGGATGAACACAACTCCCATCGTTAAATAAAGGAGTTTTGTTAGTTTCGGGAAATCGAGGTCTATGGGTATGACCTATAATCGTAAATAAATTATTGTTTTTACGAATCCAATCCTTAATACGCCTTTCAATCTTTATAGTACCTTTATAATTCTTGGCGGGACTAGTAGGATCTGCAATACCTATAATTTGTAAAGGTTTCCATAAGACGCGAACTAAAAAACGATTAATTCTCCATCCCACATAATTCATAAAGTCAGCCTGATGACCGTGTAACAAAAACAATTCTTGTTGTGTTTGCTCGTGTTTAAGCACTATAGCTTCATGAAAAGTGATATCAGGGAATAATGGTAGATGTTCATCTGATTTGGGCTCAAAATAGGTGCTTAAATGCTTTTTAACATAGCTTGGATTTTTCCATACCATATCATGATTACCCCATATTAAATGCAAGCGATCTTTTAGATAAAACTGACGTAAGGTTAAATAGATGTTTTTATGCGTTTTAAAAATGGTTTTGAATTCTAAATTTTCCCATAATTCATCACCATCACCTAGTTCAAAATAGGTGAAATCTTGCTCATAATAATATTTAATAGCATGATAATAGATGTTTCGATTATTAGCAAAATCATCGGCAAAACTATTGTCACCTCTATGACAATCACTAAATAAGATAAACTTAGAAGAATCATTAAAAGGAATGACTTTTGCAGTTTTATAGGCGTGATCTAAGCGAGATTGAGATGACATTTTACGGGGGCTTAAACGTATAAAATAATTAAATCAAAAAGGAGTTTATACTATTACAAAACCTTTTTGATACAGTTTTATTTAATTTTGTATGCTATAGTATAGCAAAAGGTAAATATATCAAAAATAACGATTGATTATAGCGTGAGATACGTAGGAACTGAAAAATTAATAGAGAAATAAAATGAAATAAATTAAAATAGATAAACCAGAATTCAATCAAAAATCAAATTAAAATTATGAAACGAAATTGCGAATTATTAGAAAAGCGTAGAGTCTACGTACAGAACTACGTACTCGAAAACCAACACAAACAACTAAAGCTTATCGTAGCAGAGCTTTCCGAGAGATTATTCCTATCAGAACGTACCATTTATAATATTATTAATCAATAAGAAAGAGTATATAATATCATTATAAAAAATAAAACCGGGATGGCATGTTATCCCGGTTTAATGAATGATCAGAAAAAACTTTTCTGAAAAAATATGGGGGTCAAAAGTGTGTTATAAAATGTAAAATTTCTTGATTAATCGCTCTTGCGTATTTGATACGATTTCTATCATATACATTCCCGAAGACAAATTGATTATATCTATTGTAGCGGTTGCATTATTAGCATTAAGTTCTTGTTGTTTTACAATTCGTCCAGAGATATCATAAATAGCTAAATTTCCTTCAATAGGAGCGCTAAAACCTAGATTGATAACTGTATTTGCTGGATTAGGATACAATGAGAAATTAAGTACTTTATGATCTTCTACAGAAAGTACATTTTCTTTTCTTACAATTACTTCCCATTCTTGAATATCACCATTTTCTGCAGTTACTTCATAGATTATAGGGCCATTAGAAAAATCTTGTCTAACAAGATTACTTGGAGTAACAGATGCACCAATAGAAACTCCTAAAAAAGGAGAAACAGAAGTAAGATTTATAGCACTATTTTCAGGTAAAACTAGTTCTACTTTGTGATTGTTAGTGTCTATAGAAGCCCAACTATGAGGATTATTGCGTATATCTCCAGTATAAAAATGGGTGAAATCATTATCAGAAAGTAAAGTAGAAGGCTCTACTACTGTAATTCTAAATGTTTTTGTAACTGTATGCTTACTATCATTGAGTGTTACTGTGATTAAAGAACTCCCTAATTGATTAATTGGAGTGTTGATATATAATACATTAGAATATAGTTGAATAATACCTGTCCTTAATAATGCATCTGATGGTATAAGAGTAGGATTTGACGAAGTTATGGTTGTTGATAAAATATCAAACGGAGTGTCTGCATCCGAAACAAAATTAGCAAGAATAGGGTTCGACGCACTATAACGTTCTCCTCTTTTTATAGTAATATCCATTACGTTTAATGTAGGAGGAAGATTGTTCTCTGGTAAAACACGAAGATGTATTCTAGCTAAACTTTTTGAATTGTTAATTCCTTCAGCTTGAATTGTTATAACCGTACTACCTATAGTATCTGGTAACTCGGTAAATGAAACATTAAAATCATCGCCCTGAATGTGATTTACAGAAATGTTTTGAGCACCAATAATTGCTCCATCAGAAGAGAAAACACTGATATTTTGATGGTTTTTTATGCGAATAGGGATATCTGGAATGATTATACCACTTTCGGCTAATGTAAATCTTTGATCTTGATCGACTAAACTGATTTCTGGAGTGTCTACTTGACCTAATAAGGTTATAGAATGATCATCTGTAGATAACGAAAAGAAATTATTGCTTTGATGAAAAGGAGTTAATTGATAAGCATTGTCTATTATAGCTACTTGAGTGTCATCATGTGATAAAAAATTTCCAGTAAAAGCAATAGTTCCATCGGGGTTAATCGAATAAGAGATAATTTTATTTCTAAACTCAGAAGTAAAAACACTCACTCCATAATCTACAACATATAATTCTTTACCATCATTAGAAACCACAACTTCTTTTATGAAATCAGCAAAAAAACCATAAGTAAAATTAGTTCCTAATTGAGTTTGTTCTTTTTGTATTAAGTTCAATGATCCAGTAGTCGTATCTATATCAAAAACTAAAATACCACCTCTATCAAAAACAACATTAAAAGGGCCTATTATAGGTCTTTTGGCTATGTAAATGTGATTGTTGTGTATGGTAATATCTTTTAAGTGACCTAAAGAACCATTTGCTTCCTCAATTTCATCTGTAAGTGTTAAATTACCTGAAACATTATCTATACGAAAAGTATATATAGCTCCTTTAAGAGTATCTGAACTTAAAACATATAAAAAACCATTATTATCAGTTGTAATATTGAGAAACTGATCTCTAGTATTTGATAGTGATAATTGTTGCTCAAGAGTTAAAGTACCGTCTGCTTGAATTTGAAAATAACTTACTAATCTTTTTTGAATAGCATAAAGGCGATTAGTGTTATTGTCTAAAGTAACATTAAGAAGAGGTGAACCATTATTATTTAAGGTGTAATTGTTTTCAATAGTAATGTTTTGAGTAGTATTATCAATTTTTAAATGAATAATTTGTTCAAGAGCATCAGTAAAATACAAATCAAATCCATTAGAGCTAATTAATAAAGCATTAGTTTCGTCTTTTAAATTGGCGATATTTAAATTAAGGTCAGATGTGTGTATAAAAGAAAGAACACCATTAGTATCAACTGCATAGGTGCTAATATCTCCAGTGCTCTCTAATACATATAAGAACTTATCATCGGTAGATAAGGCTTGATATAAAGGATTATCGTTAAAATGACTAAGGGTGTTAGTGTCAAATTTTTGTAATGGTACAATTCCTGCAAACAGAAAAAAGGTGTTGAGGAAACCTAATAAGAGTAGAATTTTTTTCATAATATTTTTTCTTTTTCATAGCATTATCTCTATAGCGCAAAATGAGATAATATTTTTTTTAGCATATACAAAACGATAATACTAAGGTTTAACCCTACCTTAAAAATGTTTTAAATGGATTTTTTTTAATAGTATGAAGAAAAAGAAAATAAAAAAAGCTGAATCGATCGATTCAGCTTTTTGCAGTGCGGGCGGAGAGACTCGAACTCTCACACCTCGCGGCACTAGATCCTAAGTCTAGCGTGTCTACCAATTCCACCACGCCCGCATTTTCTGATTTTACAAATATACTTAGGACTGTTTGTAAAACGAGTGCAAATATAAACAATACTTACAATGTACAAAGAATATTTTGAACTTTTTTTAAATAAAAAATGTGTTTAATGGATAAGTGTTTGTTAGTGAGGGAGATATTTTTTGATAAAATAACGAGAAAGAAAGATACTAAAACGAAATGATCGATTTTTAGTACTTTTAGACTCAAAAGAAAAACAAAATGGAAATCATACAATCCTATATAAAAGAACATAAGCAACGCTTTATAGATGAACTTTTAGAATTATTAAAAATACCATCGGTAAGTGCAGATCCTAGTTACAAAGATGATGTGATTAAAACTGCCGACGCAATAAAAGAAAGATTACTTGAAGCAGGATGTGATCAAGTCGAAATATGCGAAACACCAGGATATCCTATCGTTTATGGAGAAAAGATCATTGATTCTAATTTGCCTACTGTATTGGTTTATGGACATTATGATGTGCAGCCAGCAGATCCAATAGAACTATGGGATTCACCACCATTTGAACCTGTAATCAAAAAAACAGCATTACATCCAGAAGGAGCAATCTTTGCTAGAGGAGCATGTGATGATAAAGGACAGATGTATATGCATGTCAAGGCAATGGAATTGATGATGAAAACAGATTCATTACCTTGTAATGTAAAGTTCATGATAGAAGGAGAAGAAGAAGTAGGATCAGAAAGTTTAGATTGGTTTGTAAAACGAAATCAAGAAAAACTAGCTAATGATGTGATTTTAATTTCAGATACAGGAATGATCTCTAATACACAACCATCAATTACTACTGGGTTAAGAGGGTTGAGTTATGTAGAAGTAGAAGTTACAGGACCTAATAGAGATTTACATTCTGGGTTATATGGAGGAGCTGTAGCAAATCCTATCAATGTATTAAGTAAGATGATCGCTTCATTACAGGATGAAGATAATAGAATTACTATAGAAGGATTTTATGACAATGTAGTAGAGCTAAGTGACGAAGAAAGAACAGAAATGGCAAAAGCTCCGTTTGATCTAGAAGAATACAAAAAGTCAATAGACTTGGCAGATATTCATGGAGAAAAAGGATATACTACAAATGAGCGTAATTCTATAAGACCAACTTTAGATGTAAACGGAATCTGGGGAGGATATACAGGAGAAGGAGCAAAAACGGTAATAGCAAGTAAGGCTTACGCCAAAATATCAATGCGATTAGTACCTAATCAAACACCAGATGAGATTACAGAAAAATTTGTAAAACACTTTAATAAGATAGCACCAGCATCTGTTAAAGTTAAAGTAACACCTCATCATGGAGGACATTCTTATGTAACTCCGATAGATAACATTGGATATAAAGCAGCAAATAAAGCATATACAGAAACATTTGGAGTACCAGCAATACCACAACGATCTGGAGGTAGTATTCCTATTGTAGCATTATTTGAAAAAGAATTAAAGAGTAAAACTATTTTAATGGGATTCGGTTTAGATAGTGATGCGATACACTCACCAAACGAACATTATGGAATCTTCAATTACTTGAAAGGAATTGAGACTATTCCGTTATTCTATAAGTACTTTACCGAAATGAGTAAATAAAAACAAAAACGGTTGCTTTCTTTAGCAACCGTTTTTGTTTAAAATGAATTCTAAATACAATTATATACTAACGCTTTCTTAACAATATTTGAGATAAAAACAGTTATCTTTAATATAAAGAAATTGTAATTATATATATGTTACACAAATCTTTTTGGCAGAAGATAGAGGGCTTATCTAAAGGGTTTTACCGATAAAATAAATTTGGGGGTGAAATGCTAAAACCTGATAGGAACTAACTACATATCATATAATTATAGAGAGCTATTCAATATTTGGATAGCTCTTTTTTTGTAACTTTAAGAAAAGGGTGATTCATGAAGATATTATTAACAGGAGCAACGGGATATATAGGTAAACGACTATTACCAGCCTTGATAGAAAAAGGGTATACTGTAATTTGTTGTGTAAGAGACCGCAATAGATTTTATGTGCCATCATCAATACAAGCATTGATAGAAGTAATAGAAGTAGATTTCTTAAAGAAAGAAACACTGATAAATATACCTCAAGATATAGATGCAGCATATTATTTAATGCATTCAATGTCTACAACTTCAAATTACCAAGAATTAGAAGAAAGAGCAGCAAAGAATTTTAGAGAAGCAGTAAAAAAATCAGCTATAAAGCAAGTTATTTATTTAAGCGGAATTATCAATGAAACGACATTATCAAAACATTTAACCTCTCGTAAAATAGTTGAAGAAACTTTGGCACAAGGAACATATCATTTAACAACACTTAGAGCAGGAATCATTATAGGATCAGGTAGTGCCTCTTTTGAAATAATAAGAGATCTTGTAGAAAAATTACCCGTTATGGTAGCTCCCAAATGGTTACATACAAAATGTCAACCAATAGGTATTAGAGATGTGATCGATTTTTTAATGAAGAGCTTATTTCATAAAGAAACTTATGATAAGAATTTTGATATAGGAGGGCCAGATATTTTGACTTATAAACAAATGTTATTAGGTTTTGCCAAAGCAAGAGGACTACAGCGAAAGATATTTATTGTACCAGTAATGACACCTAGACTTTCTTCATATTGGTTATACTTTGTTACCTCAACAAGTTACAAATTGGCAATAGCACTAGTAAATAGTATGAAGGTTGAAGTGATATGTAGAAATCATAATATTAATAAAATTGTAGGAGTAGTCCCAGCAGATTATCAAACGACTTTAAGTAGAACGTTTAGAAAGATAGAAGCAAATCAAATCATTTCCAGCTGGAAAGACTCCTTGATAAGCGGACGCTTTAATTTTAAGCTATCAGATTTTGTAAAAGTCCCTACATATGGCTGTTTTACAGATAAACGAGTAAGAAAAGTCAAGAATAAAAGCAATTGTTTAGGCCGTATATGGAGTATAGGAGGTGATAAAGGATGGTATTATGCCACTAGATTATGGAAAATAAGAGGATTTCTTGATAAATGCGTGGGAGGAGTAGGGTTACGTAGAGGGCGAACACAACCTGATCAAGTAACTATGGGAGATGCTATTGATTTCTGGAGGGTATTATATGCAAATAAAGATGAAGGAAGATTATTACTTTTTGCAGAAATGAAACTACCAGGCGAAGCTTGGCTTGAATTTAAAATAGAAGAGGATACTTTATATCAAACAGCAACATTTAGACCTAAAGGAGTGCTAGGACGATTGTATTGGTACAGTGTATTGCCTTTTCATGAAATTGTATTTAAAGGGATGATAAATAAGCTGGTGGAATAAAAAAGTTATATATTGGTAGATCAAAAACATTCATCAAATTTTTTAATGTATTATAAAGTTTACCGAATAACAGAGGTCTTAAGAATCATATTGATATTATGCATAATAGGTAGTATGATTTTGTATAGAAAAGAAGAGTTAACATGGTATAACCCAATTTATCTGAGCTTTATTAGTAGTATCTTACTATTGAAATTGTATCATTTGAAAAATATATATGATAAAAAAAAGCAAAATAGTATTCAGTTTGTTGAATATTCAAAAGGTATATCTTATGGAGAAATTCTAGCAACTCTGATTATTTTTTTGATGGTATTTGTGAACCCTAATGAGAATATGAAGATATTTGGAATACTGATTCTAACCAATATTGTTGAAATAATATTCCCAATATTAAGGTGGAACATATTAATAGAAGATAATACTTTGTATAGATCTTCGATCTTAAAAAAAGGAATCTTAATAAAAGATATTATAGAAACTGCAGATCCAGAAGGAGAGCATCTTTATATAAAAACTAAGGATAGAAAAATTGAAATAAAATTAAATAAAACAGAGAGTGCTAATGTCTATAATTACATTAAAAAACACCTAGTTTAAAATCATTAAACTAGGTGTCATAATTAAATTAAGGTAAACATAACGTGGGTTAATACCTGTTATATAGTGTAATCGATAAATAACAAAGGGTATTAAAAAACTCTTACGATATTGAATCCAAAAAAGATATCTCCATCACCCCAATCTCCTTCTGCATTACTAAAAAAACCAGGTTCGTTAGTCGATTGTGCATTAGAAAATAGTAATTGAAAAACATGTCCTCCAGTTTCAATATCCATACCTATAGATAACGGATTCGTATAAATCGAACTCTCATGTCTCACAAAATTATAAGCATAATCAGCATTGATCGAGATACGTTTACTTAACTTTAATCTACCTCCTACACCTATAGCAAATTGATCGTGATCATGCCCATCTGTAAACTCTAAGTTTTGGCGGATATAAGTCGGAGCTATTTCCAAAGAAAGTGCTTTAGAAAAACGTCTAGAGACTAATAATTGAGTAGCATAACTAAAACGATCTTCAAACTCTAATAAAGGATAACGTTCTTTTCGCAAAGCGGTATTGACGTTTACAGTAGTATATCCTACCAGATTAACAGGAAACTTAGAAGATTGTCTAGCTAATCGTATTTTGGCAGCTCCTGCATAGGTCTTTCTTAAAGACTCTCTACTTATACTTATTTGTAAACCATCAAATAATCCATATAATAATTGAATTTTTGTATTGGCATTATCTAGTCCAAAAAAGGTAGACAATCCATCCTTAAGTGTCCCAAAACGATGAGAAACATAAAGATAAAAATCACCTTTTGCAGCTATTTTGGTCGATTGTAAATTGGCAATTTTCATAGCTTTAAAAGCAGGTGCTTCAAAAACTTCAGATTGAGTAGTATCATTGAGTTCGTCAAGCAAGTCATCTTGAGCTTGAAGTGTGCAAAGACTACAGAAAAAACATAAAAATAAATAATAATATTTCATTAGTATAAGTTGTTTAATAAGGCATTGATGATGGTATTTATAACTAGATTGCATAGTGTATTTAACCCTATTTATAAACCCAATAAGCATTTATAAAAGAGCTAAAAATAGTTGAGAAATAAATACTACAGATAAATCATTGAAGTGTTTTGATCCATATAGATTGATCTAATTTTAATTCTTCAAGAAGATCATCATATCCCATAACACGTCCTTTAAGTTGGATACGATCATTCACAGATATGGTTTTGAGTTGATCTGTAGTTTTAAACTGGCAATAGATAGAAGAATCAAGAGTTACCCCATTAGCATCTATACTAGATATAGTTCCCTCTATAATTACAATACTATTTTGCCATACATCAGGATTTGTTTTGATATTATCAAGTAAAACAGTTGCCTGACCGTTAAATTTAGCTTCTAAATCTTCAATCTGTTGATGAGGTTTATAAGCATAACGATAACCTATGAATCCACATATAAGCAGTGCTATTCCTAAAAAAAGTAAAACCTTAAGGCTATTTTTTGATAAGTTCATAATGAGCAGTTATTATAATTTCTTCAGCGATTTTTTTACGTACAATACTTGGGATTTTAATATTAAAATCACCAGGAGTTACTTTAAATGTAGTTTTTAGAATCAGTTTATCGTCTTTCTTACTTAGTTGAGCAATAGTCTTAATATCTTTTTCAACACCTCTTACTGTTAAAACACCTTCAAGAGGAACTTCAGTAGACGTATCACTTAAATTATTGTTATTAAAACCGAGAAGTTTTCCTTTAAAAGTAGCTTTAGGAAACTGATCAGAATCCATATAATTTTCATTAAAATGCTCTTCCATTAAAGCAACTTTAAATCGAAAACCTTTTATAAATAACAAGGCAGCAAAATCACCTGTTTCTGTTTTTAATACAGCAGACGAACTGTTATTTTTTGCAGCAACTTCCTCAAACGCTTGAACAGAAGCGCTAAACTCTGTAAGACCAGTTTTTGTGTAGTACTTTTGCGCAAAGCAAACTTGTGAAAGCAAAAGCGCAAATAGAATTAAATTTTTCATAAGATGTTGTTGTTTAGTTTTCTGGGAAACCATCGGCAACCCATTTATCCATTTGTTGACGTATTTGTGCAGATAATACTCCAGAAGGAGGCATAGGATTCGCAATGTCGTTCATGCGCTGAATCATATTACTGCTCTCTGCCGAAGCTCTTACATTTTGATAAGTTGTCAAATCCAGACCAGCACTAGGACTAGGACCTCCATGGCAAGTGATACAATTGTTAAACATGATGTTTTGTACCTCAGGATTGTATTTGACATCGGTTTGTAAAGGAGGTAAATCATCTGTAGACTCTTGAATAATATCAGCATGAGAGCAGCTCCATAAAGCAATGCATGTCAAAAAGAGAAGAGTCGATTTAATAAAATTAGATCTTTTCATAGTGCAATAGAATTAAGTATGGATAGTTAGTTTTGTATAGTGATATTATCTATGGTGATTTCTTGTTGCTGTTCTGGTGTGATAGTAACTGTTTGACTTACATGAGTAATGTCACCAGTGTCTATAAAACCATTCTCATTAACATCTGCTATGATAGTTACATAGTAAGTTCCTGGATGTAAATAGGTAAACAAGAATTCATTTTGAGTTTTAATAATTTCAGGAAACTTGAGTAAAGAATTTTGCAAAGCATCTGCCTGTAAAAACCCATTAGCATCGGTTAAAGATTCTTTTGATAGGTATACAAATAATACTTTGTCGGTAATAGCAGGATTACGGATTACTTTTACATTGAGATATCCTAGATAGGGATGTTCTAGAATAGTAAACGGATCTTTATCAAACTCTAAAAAGGTAGCAGACCTAGGTTGAGTATCTCCAGTATTAACCCATAAGTTTTCTTGAACAAAACCATTAGAAAAATCTTTTTCGATAATGTTTTGAGGAAAGTTTACAGCAGTTGCAGCAGTATTGGCCAAATCGAGATTAAACTTTTTTGCTTTAAAAGTCATATGTCTAGTAGGAGGGATTGCAGCACCTAGTTTACTAGTATAGGCATTAAAATACAAGCTATCATTTTTAAATCGCAATTCCATAGACATAGTTCCTATACCTCCTACAGCATCGACTAAGCGGTAATAATCACCATTAGTATTTTGATTTACACTATCAAGTACAAAATAGCTAGCACGATAAATACCGTTAAGATCGCCACCATTACGCGCCATGATAGTACGTTTACCTTTAAACTCAGAAACAAAGAAAGAAGTAAGTAAGTTTCCTTGAGTACCACCTTCATAAATACCGTGTATATGAGAAGGAGATATGGCTCTATAATCAAAAGAAAACCATGGGTAGTCAATATTAATTACGCGATTCATACCGATCCAATGTCCTTGCATTTTTTCGAGTAAATCGAACCCTTTTTCGTTAATGTCAACAGGATTAATAGTTACTGTACCAGTAGGGGTAGGATCAGGATCAGTATTGACAATATTGATAGCACTTTCTTCTATATTTTCTTCGCAACTAGTTAATGCCAATAGAAAACAGAAAGTATAAAGGAGTTTAATAAAATTATTCATTTTTGATGTTGTTTTTAAATAGTATCAGATGTTTTATTATTTTGTTCTTACCCACTTTTCTGTAAGTGGTTGATGCATTACCATAGAGGTGACTTTTAAGGTGTCTTGATGGATTTGATCAATAATAATAGAGGGGGAATGCCGTTTATGAGTATTAGAGGTCTTTTTTTTATGATATGTTTTCCCATCTTCAGTAACAAGATCAGTAAAAAAATACCCAGGATCACCATCGGCTATAGTATATTGAGTGGTGCCATCGTTATAATAAAGAGCTTTGCCATAAAACGTTCTTTCCCTGTTACTTATTTCATAGGTGGCTTTATAAAATGGACTAATAACATTCCATTTACCTACAATACTTGTTTCTTTCTTAGTACAAGAGACAAAAAAGAATAAAGAAAAGATTAGTGTTGTTAATAATTTCATTGTTAGTTATTTGTATGGGTTTTGTGCAAAATTAGAAGAAGTTGAAGGGCTTTTTTTTGACATAAATCAAAATCTATCAAAAGCAGTTTTTTTGACATATGTCAAAAGAAAAAAGTAAAAAGAGGAAGTACATTTGCAGCAGTGATTATTAAGAACCTAAGTTTGTTTATAGCAGTAAGTAGAAATATGATTTTTTGAGGTATATTGCGCCCCTTTTTAAAAGATATATAAGTAGTGTATCTTTAAAAAAAATAGACAAGCTTAGGTTTTATAGTTTATAGTAGAAATAAAATAGAGGGAAGCGATTAAAGATAAGAAGAGTATGAAGCAGTTGAGAGCATATTGGCAGATAGAAAAAACATGGCAATACTTATGGTTAATTATAGGAGTAGCAGCATTAGTATATATAGGCTATAAGTTAGCAAACCTTATTATTCCAGTATTAAGTACACCAGCGTATAATTATGCGATAGTAACTGTAGTAACAATCATTATAGCGTATGCTTTATTAAAAATAACCTTGAAAATATTTGATAAAGTAGAACAACGCTGGCAAGTGCAGTACAGGTGGGAGATGATTGTGATCTTTATTGTGTTTTCTATCACAGGTTCAACTTCTGTTATGGTAGGTAGACCTATTTTAAAAGCTATAGGTTTAAATACAGAAAATTTACCAGCCATAGTTTATTGGCCTTTATTTATACTAGCAAGCTTCATTTTTTATCAAATATTTTTGGTTTCATTTGGATGGTTATTTGGGCAGCATGCATTTTTCTGGAATATGGAAAAGAAAATGCTCAAGAGATTCAGAATATTAAAATAAATCTTATTTGAGATTTAAATTCGATTTTTAAGCAGTAATTTTTTTAAATTTAAGTGTAATACTTTGATTAACAGTTTGTATTTTAATCAAAAAGGGATGAGGTACGCTTATGTTTAACCTTCAGCAATTTCGAATAACATTAAGAAATAGACTCATGAGTACATCTAAATTAACAGAACAAATGCAAAAACGTAAGGCTATAACTGCAAATAAACAACATAATAGAAACTCTATAAAGTGGAGGACAATTATTGGGTTAATTATGCTATATGTTGTGACCATAATGGATTGGCAATGGGCATGGGGAATCTTGTTTTTATTTTGGGTTATACCAGATATTTTTAGAGGAAAAACATATTTTATAGAACCTATAGATAAAGAAGAAAATCCATGGTTGTACTGGATTATTGTAATCTCGTGGATATGGATGGCCTTATTTTCATTTTCGGTTTTGATTATTGATTATTAAGAATAAGTAGAGAAAAACTTATGAAAAAGTGGAAGACAACCACCGCATTAATCATGATGGTATTTGCCATTGTATTTGATTGGCAATGGTTTTGGATCGCTTTAATTGTATTAGGAATACTTCATGCCTTAAAAACCAAAACCATACACTTTGTAGAAGAAACATCACGTAAAGAATCTCCGTTACACTATTGGATACTTATCATCATCTGGGTAGGGATAGTCATATTTGCAGTATATGAGTATATACTCAATTAAACAGAACTTCAAAAAACAAATAACGATTTTGACTTAAGTCAAAAGAAAATAATGAGGTGCTAAATATCTTTGTTTGAGAAGAATAAAAGCAAGATGGTTTGCTTAAATTCTTAATAACCAAAAAACAATAAAGATATGAAGTGGATCATATTACTACTTTCTATAGCCTTTGAAGTATTAGGCACAACAGCAATGAAATTAGGAGCACAGGGAGGCAAAAATGCTATATACTGGAATATTACCGTATGGGTAGCCTATATTCTCTGTTTTGGTCTTTTGCAATATGCTATGAAGTATTTTGAGCTAGGAACTGTATATGCAATATGGTCAGGTATAGGAATTACTATACTAGCATTGATTGGTTATCTGGTGTTTAAAGATGAGTTTTCAACTGCAAAAATAGTTTCAATAGCTTTGATCATAGCCGGTATTGTAGGTTTAAATTTAAGTGGAGCACATTAATACGATAAATTCAGAAAAAGATATGTCAACAACGAAAAATACAAAAATGATGCATGCTTTACCCGTAGCAGCATATACGTCGCAAGAATGGTTTGATAAGGAAATGGAGCTCATTTTTAGTAAAACTTGGCAATTTGCTGGATTTATCGAAGATGTGGCAGAAGCAGGAGATTATATCAGTGTGCAAGCAGGGCTAAATAATATTTTTATTATAAAAGGAAGAGATGGGCGATTAAGAGCATTTCACAATATGTGTAGACATAGAGGAACACAATTATTAAGAGCTATAGGAAAAGGAAAAAAAGCAATTACTTGCCCATATCACGATTGGACATATGACTTAGAAGGAAAACTGATAAGCATACCCAAAAAAGAAGAAGAATTTCCTCAGCTAAAAGGAGAGCTACATCAATGCGATCTTAATTTACATGAAGCTTCTGTTGATATTTTTAAAGGAATGTTATTTGTACATCCAGATAAAGATGCGCCTTCCATTATGGAGTATTTTGGAGAAGTAGAACCTTATTTGGGACCACATATTGTTGAAGAATTGGTCGAATATTCTGAGTCTGAAACAGAACCCGTATATGCCAAAGAGATTAATGCAAATTGGAAAATTATAGTAGAAAATTATATCGATCATTACCACTTGGCGCATTTACACGAAGGAACCTTAAATATGTATGACCATGCCAAAGCAGAATTTGGATGGATAGGACCACACTATTGGTTTTATGAGCCATTAGTACCAGAATATGCCGCAGATGTAAAAAATGCATCACCTCAACCGTTGATAGATTCAGTTCCAGAAGATAAGATAGGTGCTTATGTCCCGTGGTTGTTTCCTAATATAGGACTTTCTGAAGGAGAAAGTACATGGAGTACCTTTCATGTTACACCGTTAGCCCCAGATAGAACGCTAGTTGTGATTCGCTCAAAAGTGATGAATGTAAGCGAATGGGAATTCACAAAGCAATACACAAAATCTTCAATGCATAAAGTATGGAAACATTATGGTAATAAAGGAAAATACGAAGGTGATCCAGAAACAGACCCTATGGCATCTGGAGATTTTATGGCAGAAGATGTTTATGCATGCGAGCAGCAACAAAAATCATTACAATCACCACTATTTAGTGTAGGAGCACAAGCCCAAAGAGGAGAATATGCAATTTATAAATTTCAAAGTGTAGTAAAAGAATGGATGGAAAAACATCAAGATAAATAAGATAGCATATGAGTACATTCTATAACCTAAAAGTAATTGATGTTGTTCAAGAAACATCAGAATCGGTAGTTATTGCATTTGATGTGCCATATGAACTGTATGAAACATTTGATTATAAGCCAGGACAATATGTTACTTTAAAATTTAATATCAACGGAGAAGAAGTGAGGAGATCCTATTCTTTATGCAGTAGTCCAGTACTAGAAGAACCACTAAGAATAGGAGTAAAACGAGTAAAAGATGGTCTAGTTTCAAATTATATCAATGATAATATACGACCAGGAGATTTTATAGAAGTAATGCCTGCTGATGGACGTTTTTATGCAGATGTTAAAAAGTCAAACTATAAGACATACTACTTATTTGCTGCAGGAAGTGGTATTACACCTATACTCTCAATTTTACGTACAGTATTAGTTACAGAAGAAAGAAGCTATGTCTATATGTTTTATGGTAACAAGAGCGAAGAAACGATTATGTTTAAAAAAGAATTGGACACGCTGTTACAAGATTATGGAGATCGATTTATACTAGAGCATACATTGAGTAGACCAAAAGCAAAATGGTCTGACCTATGGAATACAAAACAAGAAGAATACAGAAAAGGAAGAGTAGATGAGAAATCGATTACATGGTTTATTAATGAATATCCTTTATATGCTCAAAATGCAGAGTATTATATATGCGGACCAGGAGCAATGATTGCTAATACAGAAAAAGCATTACAGCAAATAGATGTACCCTCAAGTCGTATTTACAAAGAAAGCTTTGGTGGTAAGGTAGTACAACAAGAAGTAGCAGCAATAGCAAATGCGGCACTTAATGCACGTTTAAATGGTAAAAGTATTACAACTACAATACCTCAAGGAAAAACAATTTTAAGAGCATTAATAGATCAAAAATACAATCCGCCATATTCTTGTGAAGGAGGTGTTTGTTCTACATGTAAATGTAAGTTAAAAGAAGGCAAAGTGCATATGCATAACAATTTAAGTCTAGATGAAGAAGAAGTTGCAGCAGGATATATATTGAGTTGTCAAAGCGTACCTATGAGTGATAAAGTGACTATAGAATACTCATAAAAAGAGATTGAGAAAGGATAAGTATAGAAACGATAGGGATTTTTTTACAGCGCATTAAATAATAGCTACCTTTGCAAAGTAAAAAGTAAGTATATGGAGCATAAAGCAGGTTTTGTTAATATTATAGGAAACCCTAATGTAGGTAAGTCTACTTTAATGAATGCTTTTGTAGGAGAAAAATTATCAATAATCACTTCAAAAGCACAAACAACACGACATAGAATATTAGGAATTGTAAACGGAGATGATTTTCAGATGGTATTATCCGATACCCCGGGAATCATTAAACCAGCCTATGAATTACAATCCTCAATGATGGATTTTGTGAAATCTGCATTTGAAGATGCAGATGTACTCATCTATATGGTAGAAATAGGAGAAAAAGCATTAAAAGATGAAGCTTTTTTTAATAAAATTACCAATGCAAAGATTCCAGTACTTTTATTACTAAATAAGATCGATACATCTAATCAAGAACATCTAGAAGAACAAATGTTGCTATGGAGAGAAAAAGTACCTAATGCAGAGATTTATCCTATATCGGCATTAGAGAACTTTAATGTAAAAGAAGTGTTTGAACGTATCGTATCGTTATTACCAGCATCACCACCATTTTATCCAAAAGATCAATTAACAGATAAACCTGAACGCTTCTTTGTAAATGAAACGATAAGAGAAAAAATTCTATTGCATTATAAAAAAGAAATTCCGTATGCAGTAGAAGTAGAAACAGAAGAGTTTATAGAAGATGAGGAGATCATACGAATTAGATCGGTGATTATGGTAGAAAGAGATTCTCAAAAAGGAATCATTATAGGACATAAAGGAAGCGCGCTTAAACGAGTAGGAATGGAAGCACGTAAAGATTTAGAGCAATTCTTTGGAAAACAAATACATATAGAATTGTATGTGAAAGTCAATAAAAACTGGAGAAGTAACGAACGTCAATTAAGACGATTTGGTTATCAAAAAAAATAGCATACAATAAATGTTTAATATAAAAACGGTAAGTTTTTCATCTTTTGAAACTTACCGTTTTTGTTTGTATAAAGAGCATAAACATCCGTAAAAACAATGTGGAAAAGCCACAGACAACATAGAAACGGAGTATTCTATATTTGCGACTAGAAATTATTTCACTGACTAACTATCAATTATGAAAAAGGTTCAGCTGCTATACAAAAGCAGTTGACCTTTTTTCGTTTAAATAGAAAAACTATCACAACAAAAATGGTAGGATACTAAATGCTGTTTTAGAAATACTTAGGTGAATAAGAGCAATAACAACCATAATAAAATTTTGTTTTCACACGCTTACGAAAAATAGCAAAGGCTAAAGTGTAGGCTGTTATTTTTAAGAACTAGTATTTTTGTGCCGGCTATCAAAAAAATGATAGTGATTCATTAAAGCAAAAAAACGATAATGCAATTACAACTGATTATTATAGGAATAGTATGCATAACAATTCTCCTATTTTTAGTATTAAAAAAGAAACAAGAAAAAACCGTAATAGCGCCAATACCCGAAGCGTGGAGAAAAATCTTAGAACAAAAAGTTGTATTCTATAGAAGATTATTATCGCTAGATCAAAGACGATTTGAAGATGAGGTAATGCGATTTTTGAGCGAAATAGTAATAGAAGGTGTAAAAACAGAAATTACAGACGAGGATAAGGTATTAATAGCAGCTAGTGCAGTCATACCTATTTTTGGTTTTGAGAGTTGGAAATATACGAATCTAAAAACCGTATTGATTTATCCAGATTATTTTGATCAAAACCTCAACTTCGAAAATCCAGAAGGGATAGCAGCTATTGCAGGATTAGTAGGAACAGGACGTTTTGAAAATCAAATGATATTGTCAAAAAAAGCATTGCATCATGGATTTGATAACAACTCAGATAAATTAAATACAGCGATACATGAGTTTGTACACTTATTAGATAAAAGTGATGGCGCAATAGACGGAATTCCAAAGGCATTATTAGAAAATCATCAATACATACCATGGTTGCAATTGATGCATCATAAAATGGAAGCTATAAATAAAGATAAATCAGATATACGAAACTATGGAGGGACATCAGAAACTGAGTTTCTTGCTGTAGCTTCAGAATATTTTTTTAGTAGACCTAAACTATTAAAACGAAAACACCCAGAATTATATAAAATGATGGTAGCCTGTTTTAAGCAAGACTTAGCAAAAAGAAAAAGCTTCACAAAATAGAAAAATAAAAATATAAAACCTAAATGTATTGCTCCTAGAATAAAAAGTATAATTTTGCAAAAAAATATAGAATCTAGTACGATGAGTAATATTGTAGCGATTGTAGGGCGACCTAATGTAGGAAAATCAACTTTTTTTAATCGATTGATTAAAAGAAGAGAGGCGATAGTAGATGCCGTGAGTGGGGTGACTAGAGATCGCCATTATGGAAAGAGTGACTGGAACGGAAGAGAATTTTCGTTGATAGATACAGGAGGATATGTTGTAGGAAGTGATGATATATTTGAAGAAGAAATAGATAAGCAAGTAGAATTAGCTATAGACGAAGCAGATGCTATTATTTTTATGGTAGATGCAGAATCAGGAATCACAGGAATGGATGAGGATGTAGCTAAGCTATTGCGAAAAGTAAAAAAGCCAGTATTATTAGCGGTAAATAAAGTTGATAATGCAAAGCGAGAAGCAGATGCAGTAGAGTTTTATAACCTGGGATTAGGAGAATATTACACTATAGCCAGTATTAACGGAAGCGGAACAGGAGAATTACTAGATGCGCTAGTAGAAGTACTACCAGAAAAAGAGGAAGTAATAGATGATAACTTACCGCGATTTGCAGTAGTAGGGCGACCTAATGCAGGGAAATCTTCTTTTATTAATGCGTTAATAGGTGAAGATCGTTATATCGTAACCAATATTGCAGGAACAACACGTGATGCGATAGATACAAAATACAATCGTTTTGGATTTGAATTTAACCTTGTAGATACTGCAGGTATTCGTCGTAAATCAAAGGTAAAAGAAGATCTAGAATTTTACTCAGTAATGCGATCTGTAAGAGCTATAGAACATAGTGATGTATGTCTATTAGTAGTAGATGCAACAAGAGGGTTTGATGCTCAGGTACAAAATATATTTTGGTTGGCAGAGCGTAACCGTAAAGGAATCGTGATCTTAGTCAATAAATGGGATCTGGTAGAGAATAAGCAAAGCAATACCTTAAAAGACTTTGAGAAACACATCAAAAAACAAATAGAACCATTTACAGATGTGCCTATAGTGTTTATCTCTGCTTTGACAAAACAACGTATCTATAAGGCTATAGAAACAGCTGTAGAGGTATATAAAAACAGGTCAAAAAAGATCAAGACAAGTGTGATGAACGATACTATGTTACCTATTGTAGAACATTATCCACCACCAGCATACAAAGGAAAATATGTAAAGATTAAGTACTGTATGCAATTACCTACACCTCAACCACAATTTGCGTTTTTCTGTAACTTACCACAATATGTAAGAGATCCATATAAGCGATATATAGAAAACCAGTTGAGAAAGGAATTTGACTTTAACGGAGTACCAGTATCAGTATATTTTAGAAAGAAATAAAATAGTTAATAAGATATCAAAAGCCAAAAGCGAGTTACAATAATGTAACTCGCTTTTGGCTTTTAGAGAAAAGAGATTAGCTGAATCAAAAATGAAAATAATAAGTGTAAAGGTTTTTTAAGTTATAGTGTTTATATATTGAGTCTATCGTTGTGTTAATTGAATACTTATGAGAATATTAAGTAATACTATATTTTCTGGTAAGATTATTTTTTTTGTGGCATGAAAAGCTACATTGTCTATTACTAATATTTTAAATTCCTAAGACTTATGTTTGCTAAAATCTTCAAGGCTTTTTAAAAAGCTCTTCAGCTTTAGGATCTTTTCTTATAATGGGACTTTTGAATCACTTTCAATTTGGATTTATGCTTACATCTACAATGAGTGTAGAGTACAAAATAAGAAACAATCTCAGCTGATTCTTCCTCTATCAATAGTTTTAACTCAATATAGGTAGTAACCGTAGTAGTCGGAACGGATAGCTTTTCTACTAAAAAATCTAAATCCTTTCCTATGAATAATATAATTTTTTTGGTATAATAAAAGACAAGCATTATACCAGTAAAATCAAAATGATAATAATTCAAAAAAGAATTTTTCAATTATTAAGTTTTCTGTTTTTTGCTGCTATAATTTTCTTTTTTAGCGCCGTCAGGTATCATTGATTTTTATAGTTTAATAAGATAAATTGAGAAAGTTGAATAAGTATTTAAAAACATTAATTTTCCTTTTCTTATGGCTACTTTTCAGTCTGTCATTTGCTCAGGAATCTTTTGTGCCACATACGATTAATTATACTGTTCATGATGGACTGCCGAGTAATGAAGTATATTATATATTTCAGGATCATGACCATTATCTCTGGTTTGGAACCGATAATGGTATCTCAAAATTTGATGGAAAAACATTTGAGACATTCAATTCAAAACATGGACTTCGGTTTAATAATGTTGTGGGAATTCAGGAAGACCATCAGCAAGTTTTATGGGTAGCAACTTTAAATAGTCAGCTGTTTTATTTGGATCGAGCTACCATGAAGTTCAAACCTTATGTTTATAACGCTGTCATTAACAGTGAAATTGATGACAGTACGTTATTACATTCATTTTATGTAGATGAAGAAAGTAATGTCTCTCTCGGAACTAATAAGGGATTATACCAGATCAACTCAGAAGGAGTAATTACAAAAGACTCCATTAATGAGCAAGTATTAGATTATGGATATGTTGGTATTGAAACCGACTCTGGTTCCTGGCTTAATTTTCGAAAATATGATCCTAAAGGAAGAACTCAATTGTACTTTCTTACCCATATCGATAATAAAAGCAAATCAGTAAGTAAATATTCTTTGAAAGAATTTAAAGGAAGTACTGTGCACAAAATTCATAATCATTCTTGTGCTAAGTGGTTACGACGTGAAGAAAACATTTTTGCTATAACGCCCTCCGGTTTCTTTCAAGTTGATGAAAAAAAGTCGAATGAAATACCTCTTAGTATTAAAGGGGAAGTACTTGATATTTATTCAGATCGGGAAAAAAATATTTGGTTTGGAATGAGGGGAGAAGGAGTGTATCTATACAGAGAGAGCGATTCCACCTTTAAATCACCCATTAACTTTCTAAATGGTCATAGTATCTCTCACATTTTCCATGATAAAAATGGAGGTCATTGGTTTTCTACTATTGATAATGGTATTTTTTATATGCCACATCAATCTGTCGAAACCCTTCAACTATCAAACAGTAATTATATTACTAGGTTGGTGACAGTCATGAAAGATCAGCTATATTTTGATTCCGATTGGAATACACTTTATAAGTTAGATCAAAACAGTTATTTAAATAAAATTGATTTCACACCGTTTACCAATGACATATATAGAATTAAAAATGTGAATTTGGGTTTTGACAACAAGGAATTAATAGTAAATGCTGATGTAACCTCTTCAACGAAGTTTATCAATAAAAAACAGCTTAAAAGATCCAAAGATCAAACAATTATAAGATCTTCTTTTATAAAAAATGTTCCATTTGCTTATGGAAAAATTCTTTATGGATACCAAACCATTAAAGTAGATAGCACATTTTGGTTAAGTCATCAATATGGATTAACACAACTTGATCAAAGCGGAAATGCTATTTATTATAGTGAGGAAGATGTTGGTCAACATCGTTTTTCGAACTTAACTCTAGACAAAGAAGGAAATATTTGGATTTCAGGATTAAGTAGTATATGGAAATGGACTCCCGATAAAAAGCTGATCAATATGGGGCTTGAGGATTCAATATTAAATTGTAAAGCCAATTGCTTTCTTCCGTTAGATGAATTGATTCTGATTGGATCAGAAAATCAAGGGCTGATTGTTTACGAAGATGACTCGTCATATACATTACCCCTTAATGGCAGAATAGAATATAGTGTCAATGCTCTGGAAAAAAGTGAAAATGGTCATATATGGGCAGCCACATCTCATGGTATTTTCGAGCTAATTCCATCATTGACTGGGTACACTATTCGACAATATGACAAGCATAATGGACTTCCTTCGGATTATATTTTTGATTTAGCAGTATTTCAAGATTATGTGTATTGTGGAAGTGAAAGCGGGTTATTTCGTTTTAAACCAGAAGAAATAATAAGTACCGAAAATACCTCACCTCTTTACATTACTAATATTTTCATTAATGATAGAGATACTATTTTAGAAAAGCATTATGAATTGAATTATGATCAAAATTATCTGAAGATTGGTTTTACAAACATCAATCCTATTCTGCAAGGAGAATTGCGGTATCGGTATAAAATAGAAGGGTTGGATTATTCGTGGCATTATTCCTCTTCAAATTTAGTCTCATTTCCCAAAATTGCTCCCGGAAATTATCAATTCATTGTTCAGGCACAAGGCGAAAATCATTTATGGACTTCAAAAGCTGGATTTACTTTTAATATCCTTCCTCCCTTCTGGCAAACTGTTTGGTTCAAACTATCTGTAATAGGTTTAATTTTGGGTGTTGTATTATTTGTGTTTAGTTATCAAAGACGAGTCGCTCAAAAAAGGTTAAAACTTCAACAAGCTCTTTCTACAAGTCAATTGGATGGACTCAATAGACAAATGAGCCCTCATTTTATATTTAATGCATTAAATGCAATTCAAAATTATATTTTAGAAAATAACATTCTTAAATCTCATGAATATTTAGGTAAATTCTCTCAATTGATGCGTTCTAATCTTGAAAGTTCTCGTGAAATTCTAATCTCGATCGAAGAAGAAATGGAGTACATCAAAATGTATATGGAGATTGAAGTTGTTCGATTTAATGATAAGATTACATTCAGTATTCAATGTGACGATAGAATTCATCAATCAACAACGATGATTCCTCCGTTCCTTCTTCAACCTTTAATGGAAAACGCAATTATTCATGGAGTTGGGAGTCTCGAAAATGGAGGACACATCGCTTTAGTAATTGAATTGATAGATAATTATATCAAATGCAGTGTTATAGATAACGGAGTTGGAAGAAATGATTCAATCAAACAACATGATTTTTTAGTAGAAGATAAGAGCTCTTTAGGGCAAACGATCATCAAAGAACGTTTATTTTTAATCCAATCCCTTTATGGAGATCCTACTTCTTTCTATTATAAAGATTTATTGGAAGATTCAGAACTTCCAGGAACTGAAGCAGTTGTTATACTTCCTATAATTAATAAAAAAATAGAGTCATGAGAATAGTGATTATTGACGATGAAGAACAAGCTAGAAACCAGCTTCAGAAAATTATAACAAACTATTGTAAAGGTGTAGCAGTAGTAGGAGAAGCAAGAGGTGTGAGAGAGGGGTATCAAGTTATTCAAAGTCAGCAGCCAGATATTGTTTTCGTAGATATTCTCATGCCAGATGGAACAGGGTTTGATTTGTTGGAACAATTTCCAGATCGCAATTTTGATGTTGTTTTTGCTACAGGGTTTAATCAATTTGCTATCCAAGCATTTAAAGTAAGTGCCATTGATTATTTGTGCAAACCAGTGTTGATTAATGACGTTATTAATGCAATACAAAAAGTAATTGAAAGGCCTTTTCGTCGAAATGATTTAAAAGTACTTGAAGAAAATCTTTCTCATAATTTATCGAATCCAGATCAAGAAACGCTCGCTGTTATTGGACGTTTCAAAATAGATCTTATTGAAATTAATAACGTTGTTCGTTTACATTCTGAAAAAAAATATGTTGACATATATACGCTGGACAAGAAAGTAACTTCTCCCAAAGCCCTTAAAGAATACGAAAGCATACTCAAAAATAAACTTCAATTTATTCGAGTTCATCAATCGCATATAATTAACATGAAATTCATAGATCATGTAGACAGAAAAGATGGTAGTTACATCGTGATGAAAGATCAAAGTACTATTCCTATTTCTAGAAGCTTTAAAGAAAAATTCATGAATTATCTCCGCGAAATGGCATAATGAATATAAATTAGATATAAGCATAATGCTTAGCATAAAAATCTGTCAACACTTTCTAATAACTTTAATGTTATTGTTTTAATTATTTGCGCTTAATTCATTTTTGCAGATTAATCGCTTTTGTTTGTAGTTTGTCACCTTTAACAGGTCGAATACCTGTTTGAGACTTTTTCAGTTTTGATACTTAATAGTTTTGTGATTATAAGAGTAACTTAAATAACTAATCAAAATGAAAAAACTATTAACAGTATTACTAAATTGTGTTGTATTCATCACATTCGCACAAAATGAAAAATCCAACTGGTTTTTTGGAAGACCCTATGGTGTTCCAAACTCCACTTATCAATTCGACGGTTCTAGTGGTCTTTTAACCCCTGTTTTACCAGGGCCTACAGTAAGCCCTGATTTTGGTTTTGAAGCAACTTTTATTGCTAATAATCTCGAAACAGGTGACTTAATGTTTTTTACTGACGGGAAATTCGTGTATGATGAGAATCATGTTCAACAGGACTCTAACCTAAAAGGGAACCCCTCTTCTGCTCAACCTGTTGCTGTTTGTCCAGTTCCTATATGTCCGATGAGGGACGATTACTTTATTTTTTCGAATCCTACAGGAAAACAAAATGGTACATGGAGCAGAGGCCCGTTAAGTGTAGCTGTCTATTCCACTGATGGAACCATTAGCACACCTGTAGATATAGGTAACAAGATAGGAGAAGGATTGATGATTGTTCCATCACTTGTTGATCCAATGGTTTTTTGGTTGTTTACCAGAGACTCAGATCCAACTTCTGTAGAAGGACAAAATCACTCAACATTTAACGTATATAGAATTGATGCTTTAACAATTGATTCATTGAGTACATTAACACCACATTTTACATTTCATTTAGAAGATGTAAATGTGGATCGATATTCAATCATGCAATTTACCTACAATACAAGGTCAACTCAAGGGGAGCCTTTTGTAATAATTGGTGCCTCTGACCGAATTGGAGATGCAGCCTATATTTTTGAATTCAATACCGAAACTGGAACTGTTAATGTTGACTCTAATAACGTTGTAGATGCGAATGATTTTAAAACGGTTCAATGTAATGAAGTTTATGATTTAGAATTTTCTCCAAACGGAGAATTCTTGTATACTATGGCAACACATTCTCCTAAGCTAATTCAACACAATTTGAGTGCAGGTACCCAAACAACCATTGCTACATGGTTAAGTCATTGGGGAGGTGGATTAGAGACATCACCAGATGGAAGCAGAATTTATATGGTTCATGAGCAATCAACCGCTCCGAACAAATCTTTCTTGAGTGATATAGTAACACCCAATGTTGATGCTTCATCTCCAGCATTTGTTTTTAATAATCACTCCCAAATGTTAAATGTTAAGGTCTATAACTTGCCTGAGTTTATTGAAGTACCTCAGTGGAAAACAGAAATTCAAATTTCAGGATCTGACATTTTATGTTCCGATTTAAACACAGTTATCCTCAATTCTATATTAGATCCAATGGGGCAAACTGTTAACAGTTACAGATGGTATAAAAACGGTGTTTTACTGACAGGAGAAACCTTTCCAACATTAGAAGTTTCTGAGCCGGGAATTTATAAGCTTGAAGTGTATTTTACCAATGGATGTAGAGTTATTGATGAGGTTGAAATTAGAGAGGCCGAAAGCATTTGTGAATGTGCACAGGCTTCATCTTCTACTATAATCGAAAATAATCTAACTATTACTCAAAATACAATTTGGGATGATAAAGTGTATATTGCCGACAATGTTACAGTCACCGTAGATGGTGCTACACTAGATATTACCAATGTAGATGTCATATTTGGAAGTTGCGCTGAAATTGATTTCATCAATGATGCAAAATTAAGAGCCAACAACTCTGTATTCCGTCCATGTGATGTCAATGAAGTTTGGAATGGTTTAGATTTTGATGCATCTACTGATAACCGAATAAACGAATGTACATTTAAAAATGCGCGTGTTGCATTAGAATTTACTAATCAATCGGAAGCAGAAGTACACGGTACTTTATTTAAAAATTGCCTGAATGGTATTATCGCTTCATGTGGGGTTTATAATGCTGCTATTACACACAACGAGTTTGTAGTCGATAATGATTATCCTTCAGCAGCAAGCTGTAATGTAAGTACAGGTACTACTTTTCTCTATTCTAGTGGAACAGATTTCGAAGGAGAAGTAGCTGGTAACTCAGTGCAAAATACTTCTGATATTGCTTTTATCAATTACGGGATTTATATGCAACGAACCAATAGTGCTTTCATCAATAATAATGAAATTGTGAATGCGGCTACTGGTATCTATTGTACATTTGAAGATTCACCAAATGATGAGGCTCACATTGCGAATAACAGAATACTGGCGATAGATAGAAATCTTATTTATGGAATTCGAATGGGAAATATGGTTAATGGTGTTATAAGCGGAAACGAAATTTCTTCGAATAATGGAATTATTGACAATGGTATTTATACCTACAATTGTGATCAAAGTGAGTATAGAACTAATTTTATTTCACAAACCTCGAATGGTATTACAATAAATCGAGGGACCAACTCTTTGGTGGTTGATAATTCAATTAAACGAGCATCATTGAGAGGAATTCAATTGCCTTATATCAGTCATGTAAAAGTTGCTTGTAACGAAATTGACATTGATGATTTTACGGGAAGTATACATCAGGGAATTGGAATTCGCTATTATGGTAATAGCAGTAGCACAAATAATGAAATTAGCAGCAATTGTGTGTTAAACTCGGTTAATGCGATGTATGTTGGGGGATTAAACAGTTCTGATGAATTGCCAAAAATTAGAAATAATTTCTTCTATAATTATGGGCATTATGGTATTTATAATCATAATCTAAGTGGTAATATTGGTTCGGCGACTGAGCCAGGAATGAATACTTTCTACTCAAATAGTAATGCATATGATATTTACAGTGCTTCAGGAACAATTAACACTTACGACAACTTTAGCTTGAGTCAATATAATGCTCCTAATGTATCTATTTTCTCTAATTCGGAAATATACTCAACAGCAGCTTGTGCCAAGACGTTATATGGAGTAAATAATCAAACTAATTGGATAGAAGAGTTGTTGTGTTATGATGATTCTTTTCTAACACCAACTAGTACTAGTAGTACCCTTGCTAATAATAACGAAGAATTCCCTGAAGTAGTTTATACAACTGGGGTTGGACAAACAGTTATAATGGATGTGGCAACATTAAATGTGTATCCTAATCCTGTTCAAAATGAAATTAACATTTCGTTTGTAACCGATGAAGAAAAAGTAAATGGTCAATTATTGATTTTTACGATGGATGGGAAACACATTAAGGAATTCCCTATTAATATTGTAGCTGGAAATGTACGAGTAAATATCGGTGACTTAGCTAAAGGAATGTATATCATAAATTTGATGAGTGATAATGAAATTCAAACGACTCGATTTATCAAGGAATAATACAACACAATACGAATATATCATTGACTAGTCCTAAATAAGGATTACAGTTATTAAATAGATTAAACATCATCTAAAACTATAGTTTTAGATGATGTTTTTTTTCGATAAGATTTTATTTTGATTTTGTTTTGTTGATGTAAAAAAGAATATGCTCAATTAAGCTAAAATGATAAATTAAAATGTTTTAGTTATTGAGTTTACGGTCACTTCGGCAGGCTCAGTGACCAAACAAGCTCAGTATCCACAATCATAATGATTATTGTATTTGTAGCCAAAGACTGTAAAAGGCTATTTCTCAAACTAAATAAAACCAAAATATCCTTAGAACTAAGGAGTAAAACCATCACTATATAGGATAAGATTAACTATTAATCACAACTATTTTAGATATCATTAAATAATGTATAATAAACAATTACAAATTATTCATTTATGGAGATGATTAAAGAAAAAGAATATATCTGGGTAAAGCTTTTGTGGGCGATAATAATTTCTGGGTTATTACCTGTTTTAGGAGGTTTAATAATAATTTATCGTGGATTTATAAACTTCAACAAAAAGTTTGTGAAAATGTATAAAATCAAACATAAACCAATATATGTAAAAGATAGAAGATATAAAACAGGACTTCGATTTGAGGGAATGAAACAAGTTAAAGTTCCTGTAAAAGTTGAGATTAATAATGAACAAAAGTTAAAAGCGAGAAAAAAGAGTTATGGATATTTTGTATTAGGTATTCTTTCTATTATAACTCATCTTGTTATTTTTTAAGAATTAAAAACAAAAACAATAAGAAAGAGGCTATTCAAAACGAATAACCTCTTTCTCCCCTTGTAAATAATTAATTGATAAAAAAAGCAATTTCTCAATAGAAAAATTCTTTAAAAACAGCTTATATAGTATGAATAAAAAAGTCTAAAAATGCATTTAGAATTTTTAACAAAGATATAGATATATAGTGATGTTAGGCTGCGGTAAATACGTAAAAGAATTGAGAGTAAACAATGAGGTTTATACGCTAAAATATAGTATAAAATTTAGCTGTATTTTATTACTGACTGATAGCGAGTTTTTTGAAAAAATGACTGTGATCAAAAAACAATATTCAAGGGGCAATGTTAAAAGTTGTGTGCATATTATATTTATGAATGTCAAATACAGAATTAAGAATAACGATTGCAAATTTTGATTTTAGATTTGTTTACTCTAAAATCATCAACTACAGAACTTAAAAACAACTAAATGAACTAATTAAGCTCTTTGTGTTTTATATTCAAGCCAACTCATCCTTCGTAGCTAAGCACTCTTCACTCTTGATCTTAAATGAATTAGAATGTAAAAGAAAAGACAAAATAATATTAAAAAAAAAGAGCAGTTATGAAATTACAATTGCTCTTTAATTTTTATAAGTTGTGCTTTTATATTGTTAAGCTTTCTAATAATATCAAAACTATCCAAAGCCTGTTGTCGTTGTTCTTTAAGATGAACTTTTGCTCCTTCAAGAGTAAAGCCACGTTCTTTAACAAGGTGATAAATCAATTCAAGATTTTTGATATCATCCTTAGTGAACTTTCGATTTCCTTTTGCATTTTTTTTAGGCTTAAGGATATCAAACTCTTTTTCCCAGAATCGAATTAAAGAAGAATTTACATCAAATGCATCAGCAACCTCTCCAATTCCATAATACATTTTTTTCGGTAAATCTACATACATAAGTTTTCAAGCGTTTTTCAAATATGAAATTAAGCTTTTTAGATATAAAACAAAAATTTAATCCAAGGTTTCATTAATTAGAGATGAAGCTTTTAGCATTTCATTAAATTCTTGAGAAGTTAAACTTCCGTAGTAGAAATTACGAGGATTGATACGTTTACCATTTTTAAAGATTTCGTAATGCAAGTGTGGAGCAACAGATCTTCCTGTACTCCCTACAAAACCTATGATATCACCACGTTTAACTTTTTGCCCTTTTTTAACATTGTATTTGTTAAGATGCGCATAAAGGCTTACATAGTTAAAACCGTGATCGATACGTATATGTCTTCCGTATCCTATAGAATTAGCATCAGCTCTAGTTACAACACCATTACCGGTAGCATAGATAGGCGTACCTCGATTAGCAGAGAAATCCATACCGTAATGAAATTTTCTAGCCTTAGTAAAAGGATCTGTTCGCCACCCATAACCAGATGCCATACGTCTTAAATCTTCGTTTTTGATCGGTTGTATAGCAGGAATAGTTGCTAACAATTCTTCCTTTTTCTTTGCTAATTCGGCAATCTCATCAAGAGACTTTGATTGAACTACAATCTGCTTTGTAAGTTTATCAATGTCCTCACTAGCTTTAATAATAGTGTTAGAATGATCAAACCCTTCAAGATCTTTATAGCGGTTTACTCCACCAAATCCTGCATTACGTTGCTCTGCCGGAATAGGAGGCGCACCAAAATACAGTCGATAAATATGATCGTCTCTATCTGCGATCTCTTTTAAGATTTGTTCATCTCTTTCTATACGTTTATTAAGGAGCTCATATTGGAGCTTCATGTTATCTAGTTCTCGCTTGTATGCCTTTTCTTTTGGCGTTTCAAGTTGAGGTATGTTAAGATAGATAAGAAGCAATGCTGCACTAGTTATAGTTAAACCTATAAGTACAAGTATAGCTATACCGAATTTCTGACCTTTTTTAGGTTCAATCTTTCGATAAGAAAGCGTCTCACTATCATAGTAATATTTAACCTTTGACATAATTTAAAATATGCTATTTTTGCAAAATATCGATTATAAACCGTTATACTATTTTGTAAGTAATTCGGACAAAGATAGTAAAATGTTGTAAAGTCGAGAAAAAATTAAATATAGCAGAAAATTAAACTATGAAATCCCAAGACATTAGAACTAAGTTTTTAGAATTTTTTGAATCCAAAAAACACAGTATTGTGGCCTCGGCCCCTATGGTTATTAAAAATGACCCAACCCTGATGTTCACAAACGCCGGGATGAACCAGTTTAAAGAATATTTTTTAGGAAATAGTACTCCGAAAAGCAACCGTATCTCTGATACTCAAAAGTGTTTAAGAGTAAGCGGTAAACATAATGATCTTGAAGAAGTAGGTATGGATACGTATCACCATACGATGTTTGAAATGCTAGGAAACTGGAGTTTTGGAGATTATTTCAAGAAAGAAGCGATACACTGGGCATGGGAATTACTTACCGAAGTGTATAAAATAGATAAGGACATTCTTTATGTATCAGTATTTGAAGGTGCAAAAGATGATAATCTAGAAATGGATCAAGAAGCATTTGATTTATGGAAGGATATCGTACCAGAAGATCGTATCATCATGGGGAATAAGAAAGATAATTTCTGGGAAATGGGAGACCAAGGTCCATGTGGTCCATGTTCAGAAATTCATGTAGATATACGATCGGCAGAAGAAAAAGCAAAAGTACCAGGAAGAGATTTAGTAAATCAAGATCATCCACAAGTTGTAGAGATCTGGAACTTGGTATTTATGCAATTTAATAGAAAAGCAGATGGTTCTCTAGAAAAATTGCCTGCACAACATGTAGATACAGGTATGGGATTTGAGCGTCTATGTATGGTATTACAAGATGTAAAATCTAATTATGATACCGATGTATTTACACCGTTAATCAGAGAAATAGAGACAATTACTCAAGCAGAGTATGATAAAGATAGCTTACCTACAGATGAAGATGGAAAAGTAAGTGTAGCTATACGTGTAATCGCAGATCACGTGAGAGCAGTAGCATTCGCTATAGCAGATGGGCAATTACCGAGTAATACAGGTGCAGGATATGTGATTCGTAGAATTTTGCGTAGAGCAATCCGCTATGGATTTACATTTTTAAATACAAAAGAGCCGTTTATCTATAGACTAGTAGATGTATTGTCTAAAAAGATGGGAGACGCATTCCCAGAATTAAAGGATCAAAAACAATTGATCCAAAATGTAATAAAAGAAGAAGAACAATCTTTTTTAAGAACATTAGAGCAAGGACTAGTACTTCTAGATTCTATTATTGCTGAAACAAAAGGAACAGTAGTTTCTGGTAAAAAAGTATTCAAATTATTTGATACTTATGGATTCCCTAAAGATTTAACAGGGCTAATCCTTAGCGAAAAAGGGATGACTTATGAAGAAGATGTTTTTGATACAGAAATGCAGAAACAAAAAGAAGGAGGTCGTGCAGCTACAGCTATGGAAACTGGAGATTGGGTAATCCTTGATGATGATACTGAAACAGAATTTGTAGGATATGATACTTTAGAATCTCAAGTAAAGATCGTAAGGTACAGAAAGGTAGAGACTAAAAAAGAAGGAGAGCAATATCAATTGGTATTTAACCTAACACCTTTCTATGCAGAAGGAGGAGGACAAGTAGGAGATAAAGGATATCTAGAAGCAGCAAACGGAGAAGTAGTTTATATCATTGATACAAAAAAGGAAAATAGCTTAGTAATGCATATTGCTAAGAATTTACCAAAGAATGTAAACGAAACGTTTAAAGCTGTTGTAGATGAGAAGCAACGTTTTAGAACAGCGTGTAATCATACTGCAACGCATTTATTGCATCAGGCATTACGTAGCGTTTTAGGAACGCATGTAGAGCAAAAAGGATCTGCGGTACATTCTAAGTATTTACGTTTTGATTTTAGTCATTATAATAAATTGACTGTAGAAGAATTAAGAGACGTAGAGAACTTTGTAAATGCACGTATCGAAGGTAAGTTATCATTAGTAGAGCAGCGTAGTGTTTCTATGGACGAAGCGCAAAGACAAGGAGCTATGGCTTTATTTGGTGAGAAATATGGTGATGCAGTGCGTACAATTCGATTTGGAGAATCTATAGAATTATGTGGAGGAACTCATGTAGAGAATACAGGAGATATTTGGCATTTTAAAATAAAATCAGAAAGCGCTATTGCTTCAGGAATCAGACGTATAGAAGCGATTACTGCAGATGCGACAAAAGAGTTTTATTTTGAAAACAATAGAGCATTTTATGAAATAAAAGATGCTTTAAAAAATCCTAAAGATCCAATCAAGGCAATTGTAGGATTACAAGATGAGAACGCTAAGCTGAAAAAGCAAGTAGAAGCCTTATTAAAAGATAAAGCAAAAAACCTTAAAGCTTCTCTTAAAAATGAGTTGACAACGGTAAACGGAGTACAATTCTTGGCAAAAGAAGTGGATCTTGATGCAGCAGGTATAAAGAACTTATGTTTTGAATTAGGAGGAGAAATAGAGAATTTATTCTTATTGTTTGGAACTTCTCAAAACGGAAAAGCGTTATTATCGTGTTATATCTCTAAAAACTTAGTAGAAGAGAAAGGACTTAACGCTGGAAAAGTAGTAAGAGAACTTGGTAAGTATATCCAAGGAGGTGGTGGAGGACAAGCGTTCTTTGCTACTGCAGGAGGTAAAAATCCAGATGGAATTGCCGAAGCATTAGAAAATGCAAAAGCCTATCTTAACGAATAAGCATAGATCGCTATAGGATTGCTTTTATAAAAAGTAAAACTTTAATATATTTATTCCCTCTCCATAATCGAGAGGGAATTTTTTATCTTCAAATATGAAATTACAAACCCAGATTCCGATACAGGCAAAAGAACCTAAAATTGACTATCATTCTCAATTGACGTTGATAGGTTCCTGTTTTGTAGAAAATGTAGGAGAAAAACTAGAATATTATAAATTCCAGAACCTACAAAATCCGTTTGGAATTCTCTTTCATCCTAAAGCGATAGAAACCTTTTTATGGATGGTAAGTAATGAAGACGAATATACACCAGAAGATCTCTTTTTTCATAATGAATTATGGCATTGTTTTGATGCACATTCCTGCATGAGCGGAGTCGATAAACAACAAATGTTAGAGCGTCTTAACGGAGCGCTTAAAACGACAAAAGCACAGTTAACCTCAACGACACATGTGATCATAACACTGGGAACAGCTTGGGTTTATCGATTAAAAGCACTGGATATGCTTGTGGCAAATTGCCATAAAATTCCGCAAAATGAGTTTACAAAGGAGTTATTATCAATTAAGGATATAACAGATAGTTTAAACCATATTGTATACTTGATTAAAAAATTAAATAAAGCAGCCAATGTAATCTTTACGGTATCACCAGTGCGACATATAAAAGATGGTTTTATCGAGAATACAAGGAGTAAAGCACATTTAATAAGCGCCATACACGAGGTAATCGCAGCACAACCAGAGTTAAACTACTTTCCTTCATATGAGTTAATGATGGACGAATTAAGGGATTATCGTTTTTATAAAGATGATATGATTCATCCTAGCTCAATTGCAGTAGATTATATATGGGAAAAGTTTCAGGAATCATGGATAGCTATAGAATCATATGCAACCATGAAAGCTGTAGCTACAGTGCAAAGAGGATTACAGCATAGACCTTTTCAAGAAAATAGTCGTCAGCACCAGCAATTTCTTCATAAATTAGAATTCAAGAAGAATCATTTACAAGAAAAGCATCCGCATATCAATTGGTAAAAAAATAAGGAAGTCCGTAGACTCCCTTACTCAAAATTTATAACAAAAAGTAATTGGTACCACAAAGAGTGGTATTAATTGTCAAGTATTGTAAAAGGAGAAAGATTTACTTTCGCATTAGCTCTAGCTCCCATATAATTTGTATATCTTTTGTTTTTCTCGATAGTATAAAAAGAATCTACATAGTCATCATCATTAGTATACCACTCATCTGGAGTTGCTTCAAGAATAGCAGCTGCTACAGCACCTAAAACATTAACCCATGGTTGTTGAGAAACTAAACCTATGATCTGGAAAACTCCGTTAGTAATAGCAGTAACAAGACTTTTATAATTGTTGTTGCTATCTTTTTCGAATAACTGAATATTAGCAGCTTGATATCTGTAATCATCCCAGAAAAGCATTACTTGATTAGGGTAGTAATCAGTACCATCATGATCAAGGTAATACATAGGAATAATCTTAATTTCTGGCTCTTTATTAGTGTTTTTAATACCAGAAGTAATCGCATAGATTTCTGCTGCACCACTAATCCATGGCTCTTCGTCATTGTTTAAACGAATCTTGTCAAGTTTTGTAGTTTGAAGCCCGCTATTTGCTTTAGAAGTAGGAGATAAATCCATTTTACTAGAAGCAAAACGCGTATTTTGTAAACCAGAAGCTTGTAACTCTTGATTCATATAGTCAACTTCCATTTTTAAAGTTTCAAAACCGGAAGTTTCTATAACAAGAACAGGAACAGAAGGAAGAGAGTGTACCTCTAAATTTACTTCTTGTTTATCTAATGTGTAAGCCACGATAGAAGTCCATTCGCTTTCGTCTCCTTCAGGAGCAAAAGCAACTAATAAGTTTGAAAAATCAGAAGTTTTTTGAAGTGGTTGTTGTAACCATAATTCAGGAATTTCAATTACATCAGGAAATGATTTAGCCCTTTCTTCAGCCTGAGTAATAGAATTCATTAAAGCAGCATAAGCAGGATTATTAGCTTTTGTACTGTTTTGTTGTAATAATGTTGAGAGTTTGATTCCTGGAGAGTGATCCTTTTGTAAGCCCTGTAAAGTATTAGCTTTAAAACCTGAATCCTGTAAAAGATCAATCAAATTAAAAGCTAGTTTTTTCTTGTCAATAGAAGTTTCTTTTTCTGTAATAACAGCGTTATCTTCTAGTACTAACTCCTCAGATTGACAACTGAAAAGTAGAAACGCCACCAATAGTACCTGTAATACTAAAATAGGTTTTTTCATGATTTGTAATGTGTTTGTGTGATTATGATATGGGCGAAAATACTAAAATAATTGTATAAAACGTTGTTTTGTAGTGTGTTGACGGCGCAAAAGAAAGATGGTAAAACCGTAAAAACTAAAACAATAATAATGCTTTATTGTCGTTGTGGGCACAAAATTAACTGTAGAGCGGTTAAAAAAGTGTATTTAAGAAAAGACGAGTATTAAGATCTAAAAAAAATGAGGAAGGGGAATGATATAAAAAAAGGAAGTCATAAACATAACTTCCTAATTTTTATTTCTTAATTCTTCTTCAAGAAAGATAACTTTACTTTCTAGATCGTGCAAACGATCATAAACATCAACTGGTTCTGGCATTTGTTTTGAAGCAAACATAGTAACATACCATACCTCCATAATGTCTTCTACATTCATAGTATAAGTAGGATAATTACCATCTTTATTATCTGATTTTAAGATGAGTTTTCCGCGTTCTTCGATACGGTTAATAACACGTTTTAAAACAATACCATCATTGTGACTAACAATTACATATACACGACCATCTTTAATATCGCTAAGATCTTCTACATATTTTCCGAAAACTAAATCTCCATCAAAAAAAGTACGTACCATAGAGTTTCCTTGTACCTCAAAACAACGATAAGTACCATTGTTTAAATGAGGCATATTAAAAGAAGGTAGCGTTTCAATATATTCGGCATCGCCATAACCATCTAGATAACCTGCTCTAGCTTTGATAGGAACATAGACTACATTTTCGTCACCTTGATGATTTACAGCAACTACTTGAGGAATACCAGCATATGTTTGAATCTTTTTGGTATCAGATTGTAACATTGCCGTACTTTTACCAAATAAGTAATCAGGATTAATATTAAATTCATTAATGATACTCGTTAATAAATCATATCCTGGTTTTGTACGTTTACGAGTTCCATCAGGTTGAGGTCTTCCGTTAGTAATACTATCAATAGTAGTACTGGTAACCCCTAATCGTTTTGAAAATGAATTATTATTAAGATGAAAGTACAAGATAATCTCCCTTATTTTTTCATGAATACTTTCCATAATTATAGTTTTTAAAACATTTTACAAAAACAACTGTTAAATGTTTGTTTTAATCTGTAAAATGATTTATATTTGCATTGTAATTTGTTGCTAAAATACTAAAAATAATTCAGATGTAAGAAATTATGTCTGTAAAATGTAATAAATATCGAAAAAAGAGGTCCATTTCATCAATCAAATCAATCAAACAACAGTTAATTATTCAAACATTTGCTTGGATAAGGTAACGTTATACAAAGCTTAATAGCGCGTATATTTTTTATGATTTTAAAAAACAACTCAAACTGTGTATTTGAAAGCTATACAGAGAGTTGAAAACATAAAAAACAACTCTAAAGCTATGTGTAATTAAAAATCAAAATTTAA
This sequence comes from Aquimarina rhabdastrellae, assembly GCA_947387485.1. Taxonomy (GTDB): domain Bacteria; phylum Bacteroidota; class Bacteroidia; order Flavobacteriales; family Flavobacteriaceae; genus Aquimarina. Next base: position 26,303 of record CANDNT010000007.1, on the reverse strand, counting down.
TGAATCAAAATCTAAAGCATACTATATATAGATTTGTTACCTTAAGATCCCCAGAATTAATAGAAGAAGAAGCAAAACAGGAAAATTTTATCACATACCCTCAAGGTCAAATTTCCCCTTTTGTAAATGCAGTACAAGAACTAGCACCAGAAAGTAGTACAGCAACTATGAAACAAGCTGTAGCTACAGCAGTAAACGAATATACAGTTAGTTTTGCATCAAATAAATTATTGAGAACAAGCTATCCTCAATTATACAGGTTTTCTAAATGGTTAGTAAAAAATAGAAAGAAACTTGCGGTAGTTCAAGTCAAAGAACAAATAGCAGATATAGGAGTACAACGACCTACAGTTACTCAAATACGACAAATTTGGGACGATTTACAACACAATATTCTTACACAGGGATCTGCTTATGTAAGAGATATGTTATTAGCTATTTTAGTAGGAGATTTTTTCTTAGAAAAATATGACAAAGTAGCCGAAACAGATGAAGCTTTCCAGAAACTAGCGCAAGCTAGAGTAGTTTTGGATAAAGCTTTTATTGTAAATGATGCTTCAAAAAATACTGTAGCAAAACTTAAAGACAATACCGAAGAGAAGTTTAATCAACTACTCGAAAAAGCTGATATCGAAGCAACAATCGAAGAACTTCGACGATATGAAAAAGAATTAAAAATAGCAGCGCAAACCTATGAGCGAACGCAAGAAAAAGCGAGATTAGCCTATGATAAAACTTACGAAAGTGAAGTACAGCAAGCTTATAGCGCAGCTACAAAAACAGATCGTGTAGTAACAGATGAAGTAACAGGAAAAACAGCTACGGTTACAGCATACGAGAATCTAAACTTACCAACATATACCTTTGAGTTGGCAATGCCGCTTGACGAAAGTACTTTAAGTAAAAACATTAGTGAAGATACCTTGGCATATGTGAAAACATTACAAGAGGAGAGGCTTATAGAAAATTTTGAAGAAGTATACAATGTTATTGCAGAAGAAGTTAAAGAACTCCATGAAACTTTAACTCAAAATGTAAAAACAACAGCTCAAGAAGTAAATGTATTAGGAACAACATTGCCAGTAAGAGAGCGAAGTGCAGCTCCATTTTCTTTTAAATGTTGTACAAGAAGAAGTAGAGCCAGTTTTATGCATACGATCAATATTGCAATAGAAGTTCCTAATAACAGTTATGAGGTAGCAAGTACTGTATATCATTTAAAACTTAGTGCAAATCCTTCATCAAACACTACAGGAGTATTTAGACAAACTAGAAGCGGAAATACAATTACGCTAGAATTATTTACTTCTAGTGTAAGAATAGACAGTGATATAGAAAGTTTTAAAGGCGAAATTAAATTTACTAATGGAGAAACCTATACGTTTGATGCTGTAGGATTAACATTAAAAGCATGTGCGCTAGGAAAATTAGTAATAAAAGGTGGAGGAACAACAACTTCTAATGATGATGAATCCGTTACCTTTGGGCTACAGCGATTAGGGATAGCAGATTATCGTAGAGTAGAGCAAGAAGTATGCTGTTATGTTCCAGGAGAAGTTTCGCATATCGAGAATATTATGGCTCGCGAATATAAAGAACGATCAACACGTAGATTACGTCGTTCTGATACTACAGATACGATATCTAGTGAGCGTGAGGTAGAGTCATTAACAGAAACCGCATCTACAGATCGTTTTGAGATGAGTAGAGAGATTTCTTCATTAACAGCCCAAGATCAATCTTTTGGGGCAGGAGTAGGCGCTGCATATACCAATGGGATTACGAGTGTTAATACAAGTGCTAGTTATGCAAACAATACGAGTAAAGAAGACTCTAATAGTCAGGCAGTAGATCATGCACAAGAAATGACAGAAAGAGCCTTAGAACGTATCGTAGAAAAAGTACGAGAAGAAAGGGTAACCAAAATCATCGAAGAATACGAAGAAAATAATGCGCATGGTTATGATAATCGAGAAGGGAATACACATGTTTCTGGAGTATACAGATGGATAGATAAAGTGTATAAAAATAAAGTTCTGAATTATGGAAAGCGTTTGATGTATGAATTTATGATTCCAGAACCGGCAATGTTTCATAATCTAGCACAAAGCGAATATCAAAATATTGCCAAAGAAGATACACTCGAGCGCCCTATTGACCCTAGAAAAGCAGAGCGATATACCTTAAGTAATTCAATTAAAAATGTAACTACAGATCAGTTATTGTATTGGGCAGGTGTGTATAACGCAGAAATAGAAGCGAAGCCAGAAGCAATGGTTACCGTAGGTAAATCATTCCATATTATTCATAGTGGTGGTGGAGCATTGGATCATACAGAATCTAATTCGGGAAGTGGTGTAATTCAAGTTCCAGGAGGATATAAAGCCACCAAAGCATATGGAGTTTTTAATGCTTCGGGAGATGGTGATGATCAAGGAGTTTTATTATCTCTTAGTATAGGAGATTTAGTAAAAACATATAAAGGTCGTTTAATACATCATACCTTACAATATTCTACTAGAGGAGAATATTTAAGCTTTAGAAAACCATTTACAACAGAAGTTCCTGTCTCATACACTTTAGGAAATCACGTAAGTGGAGATATCACAACTTCAGTAGTATGTGAGTTAACTCCAGAAGGAGAAGAAACATGGAAATTAAAAGCGTATAATACAATCATAGACGCTTATGAAGAAAAATTAGAAAATTACTTAGCTCGTAAAGGTCAATTAGAAAGCGAACAAAAAGATAAAGTACGTGTAAATCCTGGATTGTATAGAGAATTAGAAAAAACAGTTTTACGCAAAAATTGCATTACCTATTTATTAGGACACGAAAAAGTGGGTATTTCTGGTTTATTTAATGGAGCAACTACAGCTTCTGGAATCGTACCTAATCATACAAGTGAAGCTTTAGAAACTTATGCAGCTCGTGTTAAGTTTTTTGAACAAGCTTTTGAATGGGATATCATGAGTTATAATTTCTATCCATTCTATTGGAGTGATAAAAACAATTGGGTAGCAAAGTATAATATTTCAAACGATGATCCATTGTTTAAAGCTTTTTTACAAAGCGGAATGGCTAGAGTTATAGTAACTGTACGACCTGGTTTTGAAGAAATGGTAAATTGGTATCTGGCTACAGGACAAATCTGGAGCGGCGGACAAGTACCTACTATAGATGATCCAGAGTTTGTGTCTATTGTAGAAGAGTTACGCGAACCAGAAAGTGTAGTAGAAGAAACATGGGAATCTAGAATCCCTACAGCATTAACTGTTTTACAAGCTGGAACTATAGGGCTTAATGTAGAAGGATTGCCATGTAATACCGATTGTGGTGGAGCAGGAGATAATCCGATCACTCAAGTAGGAGAAGAAGACCTAAATACCAACGATACAGATACTAACGCTGTAGGAGTAGGTAGTGATATTATAGGCGATACTACAATTCTATAAGATAATTAATACGTATCAATATAGAGAAATAAGGGCTCATACCTTAAATATGAGCCCTTATAAAATACAATCCATTCATAATCATTTTTCAAAAAACGAATTAGCCTATGCATGCATATGAATATGGGCTGCAGCGCTTTAAGCAACGGTATCAAAATACAGCACGTCTTACCGTGTTTAATGAGATAGTAGCCCCATTAAACGCTACACAGCACACAACACCACCATTACCAGAAGGTGTTTACGCTTTTATAAAAAAGCAAGGAAATAATGTACAATTATTAACAAGAAAAACACCTTTAAAAGCAGCTATAGTACAAGATTATTTAATCCCTACAGGACAAATAATCCCCCAGAATATAAATGTACAATTACCTGGGGTTCCGGGGAACTATGAGACATTCTCTTATGGAGAAGAAGAATTAGTCTATATTCCGCAAGGATTAGAACTAGAAGAAGTAGTCATTTTAGGAACTTCAAAAATAGACAAGAATACAGAAGAGAATGCTAAGCAAAAACGACTACCAGAATTGATTAGATTGCCAGAGCAATTAGTCGAGCTAGGCATTTCCATTTTTGCATTCGTGTCGGATGATGGTGCAAAGATCGAAAGAGCATACCAACAGATTGATGAGGTACGGGCAAAAGAAATAGTATTATTTGTAGAAAATGATATAGGAAATAACTTAGCTGGAAGTGTTACTAGAGTAAAAATAGGAGCAGAAATACCTAAAATAGTAAACATTTCGTATCAAGATTTAGCCAAAGTATTTAAATACCATGAAGTAGAGATCACTCCAGTAGATTTAAAGGAACTAATAAAAGATGCTATAGCTTATAACGATAGTCTTAATTATTATGTACAAAAAGGAGTATCAGAAACTTTAAGATTAGTACTCTTGCCTTCGCATTTTGTATTAGAAGAAGTTGCAGATGTAATGGATTTTATAGCCAAAGAGATTACAGAAGCATTAAAATTACCTGAGACCCGTTGGAAAGTTTATAACGAAGAAGGTAATATTGATCCTAACTACAATCCACTATTACCAGGTAAAGAATGGTTATCACAAAAAGCATCAGAACGTAAAGCAGAAATAGACGAAGCAAAGATGCTTGCGCCATTTCAGGAAATCTTTAAGCAAATCGAGAAACATATAGATGATGCTTTAGAAGCTTGGAATATAGGATCATTAGAAGCAGTGATCAAAGCGCGATTTGAGACCTTAAAACAATGGATGCAATTAATAGAAGACTTTATCAAACAAGTTTTAAAATATGGCGTAAACTTTATCATTGCTCAATATTATAGAATCAATGCTACTCTGGTAGGGATAATCAATAGTTTAGTAGATGCAGTTGCAGGAATTTTTCAGTTACTAAGTTTTATATGCCGTCTGGTTATTGCCATAGGAAAGTCACAACTAGAAACCATATCAAGTCCGACTTCACAGATCAGTTTGTTTCTAGAACTCTTAGAAAACATGTTAGATAGTGTTTGGAATCTGATCAGTTTAAAAAATGTAAAAGCACTATTAGATTTTCAAATTAAGATATTAGTAGCATTGGCCAAAGATCCAACTTTAGGAATTACAAGTGATAAAGTAGGCTATGCTTATGGTTATATTATAGGATTTTTAATAGAAGAAGTCATTTTTAGTATACTTACAGGTGGAGCAAAAACCATAGCCGAAGCCATAACAAAAATGGCAGATGCGTTTACAAGTTTATTAAACGGAATTTATAAAACAACACGAAAAGTAGCTATATTGAGCATAAATCTTATTATAGACCTTTTTGCAGCATTGCGAAAAATAGCCAAAAATGTGCCCAAAGCTTTAGATGATGTATTTCTGTGGATACAAGATAAGATTCTAGACGTACAAGTAGCTGCTGTATTAAGTGTAAATCAACGATTGTTAAGTGCCTATCCTAGTTTTACGATCATTGCTTTAAGCGAACTGACACGTATTTTTAAGTTTGTTATTAAGAAAGAAACATTAAGTCGATTAGCTACATATAAACTACAGTTTTTATACAAAAACGATGAGTTTGTCTTTTTGTTTAAAGAAAAAGAGGTTTTTAGAGGAGATAAAGCACAGGCAAAATTAAAGCTTAAAGAGATTCTTGAAGAATTAAAGAAAGGGAATTTAGGGAGGTATTTGGATGAAGTAGTTTCAAGTATAGGAAAAACAACAAACATTATCTCTAAAGGAAAAGTAATTGCTAAATTTACAAGAGGTAAAGAATTGGAGTTAATAGGAAGAAACTTTAAAAAAATATATGGTGATTCAATAATAAGATTAAAGCTTGATGCTACGGTTGCTGTAACTGGTTTAGTCGATGATGTGTTAAGAATAAAAGAATTAGGAAAAAAAGCACCTGACTTATGGAATCAAGGTATAAATATAGGAGGTACAGATTTATTATCTTCTCCTATTTGGTTCAAAATAAAAGATACGTATAAACACCTTGAAAAAACTAACCCTAAATTATATTGGAAAAATGTAACAGAAGACTTTTGGAACCAAGTTAATAGACCATGGTTAGATGATATAATAAAAAGAGGAGATGATGTACGTTTTGTTACAGATCCTAAATTAGAAAAATCTAAATATGTTTTTTTGAAAGATAAAGATATGTTTGCTACTGATATTTACGGAAAAAAAGTTCCGACTATATTTGGTAGAGAGGTGAAATATTTATTAAAAAATGGATATAAAATAGAAGGTGAAATTGCTACAAAAATTAAAAAATAAAATGATAAACAAGAAAGAAAATTATATACCTGAGAGTTATATGACTATAGAGATGGTAAAGGAAGTAATGAATGAATTTACATGGCCATTACCATATGATGTTATTGAAGATGATGAGTTATTTAATACATTAATCATAAAGTTTCCCACCTGTGAGATAGAATTATATGATGTACCAGAAGATGGTATTAATATGACTTTTTTAACTTATGATAATGGAAAAGAATTAAATGCAGAATATGTAGATATAGTTTATTTAGAATGTATTGAGAATTATAATCCAGAAGAACATTTAGATATTGAGTATAATGAATATGAAGATAGAGAAAGAGATACTCAAAAAATGATAAGAAATAAAATGAAGAATTTACAATATTATCATTTAGGATTTATAACAGGAACAGATTATAGTTGGGTAGAAAAATACTTAAAAAGAAAGAAAAGCATTTGAATTAGTTTGTATACATGCAAATAGAATATTTAAAATATTTAGAAGAGAATTTTGAAGAGATTAAAAAAGAAGGAATACCAACAAAAGCTACTTCCATAGAAAAAATTAAAGAGATGGAGTTAGCGCTTTTAGGGGAAGGAAAACAATTTCCTAAAGCGTTTAGGGAATATTTATTTTTAATGGGAAATTATGCTCCATTAGATATAGGAATAAGTGATGAATGGTTGGTAAAAGCTTCTATAATGCTTAAAGACGATTTAAAAGAACGAGGAATAGAAATGACTAGACCTATAGTTATAGTAAAAGAATTATATAGTAAGATTTTTGGAATAATATATTTAGATGAAGGAGATGATCCACAACCATGGAACTGTTCTATAGATAAAGGATATGATTCAGATGATGGAGAAATCATATGGAAAATGCCATTTTCAACTTTTGGTGAAATGATAAAAGCTTTTGTAGATTTAAGGCTAGCTAGGGTAAGAAGTTAATAGTGATTAATTATAAAAGAGAGAAAGTGTCTTAGTGTTACTAAGGCACTTTTTTATTAGAAACATGAAAAAAATAAGATTTGGAGATAAAGACTCACTAGGCAGAATTGTACAAGAGCCTATAGCAATAAATGAATCGTATGATTTATTAGCGTATTTCATTTCAGATACGAAATATAATGTTGAAGAAACAATAGAAGAATTGGAAACAATAGCGCAAGGAAGAAAGACGATTGATGAAATAACAGAAAATACAGAATGGATAATTAGTGAAGATATAGGTGTTTTTAATTGTGATAGAAAAAAGGCATATTTAAAATCAAAGGTATCTGATTTTAGAGATATAGAAATGCCATTAAGAGAAGTTATTAACCTTTTGACTGAATGGAAATTATTTTTAAAAGAATAACATTATAAAGATATATTTTTAGACAAAAAAGGAATAATGATATCTTAAGTTTCCCAACTTTTAGCGAAATGATTAATGATAGTGTAGATTTAAGACTAGCTAGGGTAAGAAGTTAATAGTGATTAATTATGAAAGAGGGGGGCTTGTTGCCACAGAAGAACTTTATAATGAATGTGCTTTGATTATAGGGATACCTCCTTTTAAGAATGATGTTTAAATGAAAAGACCAGAAATAATAAGACGATATTATAAAAATCTAGAAGATAAAGGTCATGGTAAATATATTGGAGAAGAATATTGGTATAAAGGAGAACCATATACTGGATTTGTAATCTTTGAATATTATGATAATGGAAATGTATTATTAGAACAGGAGCACGTTAATGGACAAACTATGGGATGGGAAATAGAATATTTTTCTAATGGAATGATAAAGGAAGAAACGTTAATGTATGGAGCTACTTCTGTAGTTTTTAGAGAATATTCTGAGCAAGGTGAATTAATAACGGAAGGATGGGTTTCTCAAAGAGAATATTACAATATTGTAGCTAAAGAAACAGGAATGGAATCGATTTAAATAATCTTATAGTAGACTAAAGAACTTAACCGTTTTATCATTTATTCTGATAAAACGTTTTTTTTATAAATAAAACTGTGATAATACATAAGTTGCAACATAATACAATTTTATTTATGTTTTTTGTGTAAAATGTTTGTATACATCTGTAATATATATTATATTTGTAAAGCTTTCAAATACACAGTAAATCTTGTTTTTTAAAACAGTGTTTTTACATCATTTCTATTTTGATAAATACTATTAAGTTAGAAATGATACAATAATCAATCGTTGTTGGATAGAAATTTTACTTTCAAAACTTAAACCATTCTGGTTAAGAAATCAAAAAACGAAGTAAGAAACATAAATTGTTCTATTCAAACATAATACCGAATAAACGATGTAAAATAAAGAAAATCAAAAAACGAACAGAAATTATCAAAAAGACATTTGTTAAATACTTTAGAATTAACCATTAATAAATGTCAGTAATCTTGTTTTAGAATAATTACCTATTCTAAAACTAAAAAATCATCAAAAAATCAACCCATGAATTTAATACAAAAAGCGCTTACACAGTATGGCGTCAAGGAGACTATTGGCCCAAAAGATAATCCTCAAATTGTAGCATACTTTGATGAAATTGGTTTTGATGGAGCAAAACTACATGACGAAACTGCATGGTGTAGTGCGTTTGTCAATTGGGTAGCCAAAACGACAAACTATCCTTATAGCGGCAAATTAAACGCACGTAGTTGGTTGTCTATTGGGCAATCTACAGATACGCCTACACTAGGAGATCTAGTGATATTATGGAGAGAATCTCCAAGAAGTTGGAAAGGGCATGTAGGGTTTTATATTAAAGAAACTGCTAGATATGTATACATACTAGGAGGAAACCAAAACAATAGCGTATGTATAAAAGCATATCCTAAGAGTCGAGTATTAGATTACAAAAAACTATTAAAAAATGGATAAAAGCATGCAGTACATCTTTTGGTTACTTACATTAATATCTCCGATCAAAACAGTAATGTTTACCATAGGATTTTTGATCATGGTAGATTTTATTACAGGAGCCTATGCTTCAGTAAAAAACAAAGTCCCCATACGCAGTGCACGAATAGCACATACGGTATCAAAATTTTTTATTTATAATCTGGTGATTCTATCCGCATTTCTGCTAGAAGAATTTATTGTAAAAGAAATTCCGTTTCAACGAGTAATAGCAGGATTTATAGCCATTACAGAAATCAAATCCATTTTAGAAAACTTTGATAAGATTTATGGAGTAAATCCATTTAAAGCATTGATAAGCTATTTTAAAAAAGGAACAGTAAAAGGCGTGATAGAAAGCATGTCACAAGAAGAAAAAACAAGTACCCGATAAATAAAATACGGTATCGATACTTTGACCTATTGTTAAAGTATCGATACCGTAAAAATGATAAAAAAATCAAAAAACAATAGTAATGAAAAGAACAAAAGAAGTACTTAAAACGTATTTTGAAACAGGAGATCAACCTACACAAAATCAGTATGAAGATCTTATTGATAGTTTGCGTCATGAAGATGACGGCAAAGTAATTAAACTATATGAAGAAGTAGAAGGAAGACCAACCATCACCTTATCAGATGATACACAAATTAGTCTTCAACAAACGGTGACAACAACAAGCGGAATCGCAGAACGAGAAAGTTTTTCACCAGAAATAAGTTCAGGGAGAGCATCTTATGGAGTCGAAGGAATAGGAGTATCGTATAAAACAGGAAATCGAGTGGATTTCTCAATAGTGTATACAGGCTTGGCATTAGAAGAAGGAACTACAGAATCATTATACATCTATGGATTACCAACCTTTGGGAGAAATATAGTAGATGTAGATCAAACTTTATTTCAAGTACAGTTAGAAGGATTCCAAGATCAAATCTCAGGATTAGAAACAAACTATGATCTTTCTGATGCTTATGCAGGAGTGACGACAATCGGACAAGAAGTGCTTTACATTAATGTAAAAGCAAATAATAGATATGTAACGATGCCTAAACTAAGTGCCGTAAATGGAACAATAAGAGTAAGAGGAACATATTATTTAACATCAGGAAGTGATGGTAGATAAATAGCGCATAGCATAAGAATTCAATTCAATCAAAAAACAAAAAAAGAAGATGAAGAAAAATATAGAAACCCTAAAAACATATTTTGAAACTGGGGATCAACCTACACAAAATCAATACGAAAATGTTATGGATAGCTTTGTATCAAAAAAAGACGGAGGAACATTTAATGCTCAAATTGCGATAGATCGAGATTTATCACAGGCACAGAGTTGGAGTTCATATGATGAACGAAATCTTAATAGTGGATGCTTAGCCTTAGGAAGAATCATTGATACTTACGAAAATGGTTTTCAGCAACGATTATTACATTTCTTTGATTTTCCAGCAATGGATGTACTTAATGAAAAAGACTCTGTATTTCTGGGAATAGAAGATCAAAATAATAAAGGACGTTTTAGATTTTATGCAGAAAAAGACGGACAATCATTTCTTTCTTTAAACGATAAAAATCAAACCGAATTCTTTAAAGCAGGTCAAGTTTCAGAAGATCAGTTTTATGTACAATTGGTAAAACCTAATTCTAGAGTTGTTATAGGATCACATGCAGCTTATAAGCCAGAAGCAAAATTAGTTGTAAAATCAGGAAATGCAATTGTAGAAGGAACTGTTGAAGCTGAAGAAGGAAACTTTAATACAGTTAAATTGACAAACTCTGGATATACAGGAATAACAGATGGGGCTACAACTCCAGTGCCATCACAAGGAGCAGGAACTATGATTTTTGATAACGGAAGCTTTTATGGCTTTAACGGCAATCAATGGAAAAAAATAGGGTAAACTTTAGCTGTCCTTTCCTAAAAAGGGAAAGGACAGTATGCTAATAATAAAGATCAAAAAAACGAACATATAACTTATGAAAACTAACTATACTATTAGAGTGTTATTAATTCTGGTTATAGGATTAATATTATATGTATTAAGTATAACGAGATGTTCAAGAGAAAAAAATGATACCACTCCTAAAGTTGAAATTATAAGAGATACTATCTGGCAAAATAAAATAGATACCATAAAAATTGAAACGGTTAAATACAAAACAGTTTATATCCCAAAATATGTAGAAAAAGAAGAACCTATAGTTGTTTATGAAGAAGAAGACATAGAAGAACAATATGCATATCTATATGATAAAGCTAGAATATATCAGGATACTATAAGCAATCAAGATTTTGATCTATATACAAAAAGCATTATAAAAGGAGAATTGATAGATAGTGAAATCAATTATAAGCTCAAAGTACCTAGAACAATTACAGAGAGAAAAACAATTCATTATCCACCAGTTTCCAAAAGTCATATATATACATTTGGAGAAGTAGGAGGAAATAAAACGCAATTTGATAATATTAGTATAGGGATGTTATACAATCATAAAAGTAATTGGTTTGCTAGTTATAGAATAAACCTTAATGAACTAAATAATATTACACATAATATAGGGCTTGGTTTTCGATTAAAATAAACATAAATAAATGTTAAAAAATAATATATAAAATAAAATTACAAAAGCACCGTTTAAGAAATGTGTTAAATCTGTAACTGTTTGTTTTTTATGGATTTAACGTATTTTTTTTACGGGTTTATAGAAACTCTTTTTAAAAAAATATATGTAGATTTATACTGTTAAAAAAAGCCTAACAGAATAAATAGATGTATTAATTAAAAAAGAGATACTATAGCAAAAAATTACATTTTACTCTTAAATACCTACCACAGAATATTTCTGTAACAAAATACCCATAGACTTTGTATCTCACAAAATAAGTCTCATTTATTCATATAGTTAAGCGATATGGTATCAAACCATAAAAGAGAAGAATTAAGATTTAATTAGATAATCGCTAACGTATGACTTTAACATACTACAGTTTCAAAAAAATTAAATCTCCTATAGCAGGAGGGCTACCTGCGTTACAGAATACTTACCCCAATACAATTATCCCAATATCCCTTTACGTAAACTCATTTAAGTCGTCTGAAAAATCACCCCGAAAGACGAGAAAAAAATCACCCAAATATAAAAACCTACTAGAATGAGAAAACAAGAACACAACAAACCATAACTAAAGTTAAAAGGGGCATATCAAGTATGATAAGCAAAATTAAAATGAACCATAAAGTAGTATTGCATTAAAGTAGATGCTTTGAAGCAAGCCTGCTATATATAAGAATATCTGGCATCAACATCTGGATAATCTTATAAAGAATAACTCTGTTCAAAATTAATTAAGACTACAAGGTTTAATACCAGAATTTATGAAAAAAAGTCCGCTATTATTACCATTTTTTTGTACAAAAAAATGGTTACAACTTCTTATATGCTATACAGTATTTCTATGTATAGGTATAGTGACCACAAATGCACAAACTGAGCCTTTTAATAATCAAGTTCAAATATATGATCTTAACGAAAAAAGATATTTGAATGAAGATGAGTTGAACCCTAATAATAAAACGTTAGGATCAATAGTAGAAACAGAAAACACAAGTAATATAGGCAGATCTTCAATGTTGTCTAGAATGATGATGGCAGCACCTACTATTGACTTAAATACCTTAACAGCAGGGAATGATCATGATCTACAAGTGCAACCTACACCAACTACAGTAACGACTACGAGTATATCACCATCAATAACTTCAGATGATGGAAATATAATAAGTGCTCAGATTAGTTTTACAGGAGTATTAGATTTAACAGGTGGGGCTAGTGAGGCAGCAGCAATCAATAATGGAGGAAGTTTTGATATTTATCGTTTTAATACTATTGCTACAGCAACAGACTATATTATAGGAAGCTCAACGATTAGAGTAACACAAACAGCAGGAACAGTTTTTGATATAACCGAAGCGACAGGACAACCAATCCCTAATGCAGACTTCTCGACTTTTTTGACTCGTTTTTTTTATGGGAACTTTGCCAGCCCTTATACAGATGGTATACGTACTATGGATGTAACCATCACAGATAGTAATAACGCTACAGGGAGTGCACAAACTATAATTCGTGTCTTTACAAACCCACCAGTACCTACAGACGATACAGATACTATAGATGCAGATGCTACAGTAGCTATTACAGGAAATATATTAACAAACGATACAGGTTCAAGTATTGCTGTTAGTGAAATTGATGTATATCCTACAGCGGTAGGAACAGCATATACCACCTTGTTTGGATCAATAACAGTACAATCAGATGGATCGTATTCTTATGCAGTAGATACTAACAATCCAGCAGTAACAGGATTACAAGGAGGAGAGTCAATAGAAGATATTATTTCATATACGATAGTAGATAATCTAGGAATAATTGATTACGGAATGTTAATCATTACTATTAATGGAATTACAGAAACACCAGATGCTGTAAATAATATGAATGCAGTAACAGTAGGAACTACAAATACAGCAACAGGAAATGTTATTGTAGATGACGATGGAGATGGAGTTGACGCAGCAGATAGAGTTCTTTCTAGATTAATATGGGAAAACGAGTATTCAGCAGCAGGTGGAGTTTTTGTAGGTCTTTCAGGACCAGTAGATGGTACGACGAGAACTATAGATGGTGTAACTTTGAATTTTACAGAAGATGATCCAGATGATATAGGTATACCTGATCAAAATTTAGTAGTATATCAAACATTTACAAATGGAGGGCATACAGGATATTTAGGATATTCTGTAGATGCTAGTACAAATCCATCCGCAGATACAAAACTTAGTATAGATTTTAGCGAACCTGTTTATAATTTAGGATTTTTAGTTGTTGATATAGATTACTCTCAAGGAACATCATGGCAAGATTTAATCAGAATTAATGGAACCTTAGCAGGAGCTCCTGCTCATTTTCAACATGTAACTACAGGAGGAGTAGTTGATGCAGGAAACAATACGTTTTATGGAACAGGTAGAGCTGTAGAATCCGATGCAACAGGAAATGTAAATGTATTTTTTGATGAACCTATAGATCATCTAGAATTAGCATATAATTACGGTCCACATGCAACAGATGCAGATCAAGGAGGTCAAATTGCAGGAGTATCAGATATTTATTGGCAAGGAGGTAATGCAGTAGCTGTAGAAGAGGTTAATGGATTACCAGCTAATGTAGGAATGCCAGTAGCAACAACATATGGGACATTAACAGTAAATGGTGATGGATCTTATACTTATGTAGTAGACACCACTAATCCTGCTGTAGCAAACTTAATATTAGGAAATACACTTACAGATACAATACCGTATACATTAACAGATGGATCTAATTCTGATGCAGCAAATATTATCATTACGATAAACGGAACAGCGATAGATTCAGATGGAGATACAGTTGCAGATAATATAGATTTAGATGATGATAATGATGGGATTTTGGATACAGATGAAGCATTAATAACAGGAGCTGTAATGAATCCTTTATGTACCCATATTTTTGATATAGAAAATGCAGTAGGAGATCAAGTTACAATAAATGGAATTGATGTAACTTATTCTGAAGGAGGCCTAGGAACAGGAAGTTTAAACGCTGCTAATGGAGATCAAAATACATCATTTCCAGATTATACAATTATTCAAACAACAGGATCATCAACGATAGATGGAAATAGTACAAACTTAACAGATTACATTTATCAACGTATCACTTTCAGTGAACCAGTTATAGTTGAAGATGGATTCTTAATGACAGATATAGATGGAGCAGCTAATAATTGGGAAATAGCAGCTATAATAGGAGCAAATAACGGAGCATATGTAGCACCTGTTTATACTAATGTTGGAAGTGATTTAGTACAAAGTACAAGAAATGTAATCAATACACCACCAGGATTTTTAAATCCATTATCAACAATTCCAGTAATAGAAAGTGATCAAGGAGGAAATTTAGCTATAGATGCTCCTTCAGGTGCATTTAATGGGAGTTTTGGACAAAACCTTGTAACTGATGTATATTTAATTTATGCAGTTGGAGGAAATATCGTGGTAAGTGGAGCACAACAATCGGCTGTATCAGAGGTTTGTATAGAAAACATATCTGGAATAGGCGCATTGTTAGATACAGATGGAGATGGAATACCTAATCGATTAGATATTGATAGCGATAACGATGGAATCTATGATATTGTAGAAGCAGGAACAGCTAGTTTAGATACAAATAATGATGGGTTAGTAGATGATATTACATCAGATCCTGCTGCAAATGATGCAGATAATGATGGATTATCAGATGGAGTAGAAACGACAAATGGGGCAGATACAGGAACTACACCGACAAATACAATAGGAAGTACAAATCCAGATTATATCAATACAGATAGTGATAACGATGGATGTAATGATGCCAATGAAGCATACAATACAGATCACGCAAACTATCAATCATCCCCAGCAGATACAAATGGAGATGGGACTTATGGAGGTGTAGTCGATAATACAGGAGTAACAGCTAACGGAGCAATTACAGGATTGACTTATACAACCAACACAACACAATTAAGTAATGTACTAGATGCTACAGCAATAGTATGTGTTCCAGATACAGATAATGATGGAGTAGTTGATACTTTGGATTTGGACGATGATAATGATGGAATTCTAGATACAGTCGAAACAGGAGGAACAGATCCTTCAGTCGACGCAGATGGAGATGGAATACCTTTATATTTAGACGATGACGATACAGATACAGGAGTAGGAGATGATAATAATGCAATAGAAGCAGGATATGATTTTGATAATGATGGTGTTCCAAACCACTTAGATGTAGATTCAGATAACGATGGAATTTATGATATAGTAGAAGCAGGAACATCAGGATTAGATACAAATAATGATGGATTAGTAGATGATATTACATCAGATCCTGCTGCAAATGATGCAGATAATGATGGATTATCAGATG
This sequence comes from Aquimarina rhabdastrellae, assembly GCA_947387485.1. Classification (GTDB taxonomy): domain Bacteria; phylum Bacteroidota; class Bacteroidia; order Flavobacteriales; family Flavobacteriaceae; genus Aquimarina. The sequence goes on along the minus strand of CANDNT010000007.1, from coordinate 10,156 downwards.
GAGTAGAGACGACTAACGGAGCAGATACAGGAACTCTACCAACAAATACCGTAGGAAGTACAGATCCAGATTATATCAATACAGATAGTGACGATGATAATTGTAATGATGCTAATGAAGCGTATAATACTGACTATGCAGATTTTCAATCATCACCAGCAGATACAAATGGAGATGGAACTTATGGAGGCGTTGTCGATAATACAGGAGTAACAACTAATGGAGCAATTACAGGACTGACTTATACAACTAATGCAACACAATTAGGAAATGTAATCAATGCAGCAGCAATTGTATGTACTCCAGATAGTGATAATGATAATGTTCCGGATATTTTAGATTTAGACGATGACAATGACGGAATCCCAGATACAGTAGAGACAGGGGGAGTAGACCCAACGACAGATGCAGACGGAGACGGAGTACCATTATACCTTGATGATGATGATGGAGATGCAGGAGTAGGCGACGATAACAATGCAGTGGAAAGTGCATATGATTATGATGGAGATGGCGTAGCGAATCACTTAGATATAGACAGTGATAATGACGGAATCGTAGATGTGATTGAAGCAGGGGGAACAGATCCAGACGGAGACGGAGTAATAGGCACAGGAGCGATTACCGATGCAGATGGCGATGGACTATCAGACGATGTAGATAATATCGATAGCGGAAGTGGCGTAGGCGAAGTAACCAGCGGAAGCCCATTAAGTGTACCCAACACAGATGGGACAGGCGGAGTAGACTATTTTGATATTGATGCAGACGATGACGGAATTCCAGATAATGTAGAAAGTCAGAGTACAGCGAGTTATACAGCCCCAAGTGGAACAGATACCGACGGAGACGGATTAGATGATAGCTATGATACCGATAATGGAGGAACAGCAATCGTACCAGAGAACACAGATGGAGCAGATGATCCAGATTATATCGATTTAGATAGTGATAATGACGGATTAACAGATGAAGCTGAAGCAGGAGTAGGAAGTTATAGTGGAACAGACACTGATGGAGACGGATTAGACGACGGCTTCGAAGGAGCAAACAACAACGATGGATTCGATGTAAACGATGAGTTAAACAATGGAGCAAGTGATACCGATAATGATGATGATACAGCAACAACAGAAGTAGACTTTAGAGAAGGCTTCGACAGTGATTTAGACGGGATAGCAGATAATGTAGATTTAGATGATGATAATGATGGAATTCTAGATACAGTAGAGACAGGAGGGGTAGATCCAACGACAGATGCAGACGGAGACGGTATACCATTATATCTAGACGATGACGATGGAGATGCAGGAGTAGGAAACAATAACAATGCAGTAGAAAGTGCATATGATTTTGATAATGATGGTGTTCCAAATCACTTAGATATAGATTCAGATAATGATGGAATTTATGATATAGTAGAAGTAGGAACAGTAGGAGAGGATACAAATAATGACGGATTAGTAGATGATATTACATCAGACCCTATTGCAAATGATGCAGATAATGATGGATTATCAGATGGGATAGAAACAACTAACGGAGCAGATACAGGAACTACACCAGTAAATACTATTGGAAGTACCAATCCAGATTATATCAATATAGATAGTGATAATGATGGATGTAATGATGCTAACGAAGCATACAATACAGACCATACAAATTACTTGTCGTCACCAGCAGATACAAATAGTGATGGAACTTATGGAGGTGTAGTTGATAATACAGGTGTAACAGCTAACGGAGCAATTACAGGACTGACATATACAACCGATACGACACAATTAGGGAATGTAATAGATGCTACAGCAATAGTATGTGTACCAGATACAGATGGAGATGGTGTAGTAGATACTGTAGATCTTGATGATGATAATGATGGAATATTAGATGAGGTAGAATCATATTCAGGACCACTAGATTTTTCAGGTTCTACAGGAGGTAATGGTACTGGAGCAGTTATAACAAATCAAGCGATAGGGTCAATATGTGACGGAACAACATTCTCATTGGTATCGGTGACAGCAGATGATGGGCAGAATTTAACAGGTAACGCCTTAGGCTCGTTACGATCAAGATTTATGCCTACTCCACCATTTGATGATGTTAATGTATTTGAATTACAATTTTCGAATCCTACAATAGTTAATGTAACATATGCTACCCCAGCAAACGGAGTAGTACCTAATGGTCAATTTTTTACGTTAGATGAGGGATATATATTTTCAGTGCCATTAGGACAAAGAATTACATTAAGCGATCCAGATGATCAATTATTAATAGATACAGGAAGCGGTTATGTAAGCGGAATAACAACATATACAGCACAATCTATTCGAGTAAGACTAAATCCAGCTAGCCCTACTTTATCAGGAAGCAATTTACCTATAGGAGCAGGAACATTTTCATTCATTTCTGATCCAGTCTCGGTATTAACAGTTACACACGAAAATATTTCAAACACAAATGCAGGAGGAGGGGATAATACCCAATTTAATTTCGCAGTAATTCAAGCAAGTTTAGATTGTGATAATGATGGAATCCCAAATCATTTAGACGTAGATTCAGATAATGACGGGATTTATGATGTAGTAGAATCTGGAGCTGGTGGTTTAGATACAAATAATGACGGATTAATAGATGATATAACTTTAAATCCTACAGCAAACGACGCCGATAACGATGGACTATCAGATGGAGTAGAAATTATAAATGGAGCAGATACAGGAACTACACCAACAAATACAGTAGGAAGTACTAATCCAGATTATATTAATATAGATAGTGATGATGATAATTGTAATGATGCCAATGAAGCATATAATACAAATCATGCAGATTATATAGCATCACCAGCAGATAGTAATAATGATGGGACTTATGGAGGTGTAGTAAATAATACAGGAGTAACCGCCAATGGAGCTATAACAGGATTAACCTATACAACAAATGCCAGTCAGCTAGCAGATGTAGTTGATAATACAGACATTGTCTGTGAACCAGATACAGATAATGACGGAGTAGAGGATATATTTGACTTAGACGATGACAATGACGGGATACCAGATACAGTAGAGACAGGGGGAGTAGACCCAACGACAGATGCAGACGGAGACGGAGTACCATTATACTTAGACGATGACGATGGAGATGCAGGAGTAGGAGACAATAACAATGCGGTAGAGTCAGCATATGATTACGATGGAGACGGAGTAGCGAATCACTTAGATATAGACAGTGATAATGACGGAATCGTAGATGTAATCGAAGCAGGGGGAACAGATCCAGACGGAGACGGAGTAATAGGCACAGGAGCGATTACCGATGCAGATGGCGACGGATTATCAGATGATGTAGATAATATCGATAGCGGAAGTGGCGTAGGTGAAGTAACCAACGGAAGCCCATTAAACGTACCAAATACAGATGGGACAGGAGGAGTAGACTACTTAGACATAGATGCAGACGATGACGGAATCCCAGACAATGTAGAGGGACAGAGCACAGCAGGCTATGTAGCCCCAAGTGGAACAGATACCGATGGAGATGGATTAGATGATAGTTATGATACCGATAATGGAGGAACAGCGATCGTACCAGAGAACACAGATGGAGTGGATAATCCAGACTATATCGATTTGGACAGTGACAATGATGGCTTAACAGATGAGGAAGAAGCAGGAGTAGGAAGTTATAGCGGAACAGATACTGACGGAGACGGATTAGACGACGGCTTCGAAGGAGCTAATAACAACGATGGCTTCGATGTAAACGATGAGTTAAACAATGGAGCAGCAGATACGAACAATGACGATAATACAGCAACATCAGAAGTAGACTTCAGAGAAGGTTTCGACAGTGACTTAGATGGGATAGCGGACAATGTAGACTTAGACGATGACAATGACGGGATACCAGATACAGTAGAGACAGGCGGAGTAGACCCAACGACAGATGCAGACGGAGACGGAGTACCATTATACCTAGACGATGACGATGGAGATGCAGGAGTAGGCGACAATAACAATGCGGTAGAATCAATTTATGATTATGATGGAGACGGGGTAGCGAATCACTTAGATATAGACAGTGATAATGACGGAATCGTAGATGTAATTGAAGCAGGGGGAAGCGACCCAGACGGGGACGGAATAATAGGCACAGGAGCGATTACCGATGCAGATGGCGATGGACTATCAGACGATGTAGATAATATCGATAGCGGAAGTGGAGTAGGCGAAGTAACCAGCGGAAGCCCATTAGCAGTACCAAATACAGATGGGACAGGCGGAGTAGACTACTTAGACATAGATGCAGACGATGATGGAATCCCAGACAATGTAGAAGGTCAAAGTACAGCAGGCTATGTAGCACCAAGTGGGACAGATACCGACGGAGACGGATTAGATGATAGTTATGATACCGATAATGGAGGAACAGCGATCATACCAGAAAACACCGATGGGACAGATGATCCAGACTATATAGACCTAGACAGTGATAATGACACGTTTAGTGATGAGGAAGAAGCAGGAGTAGGAAGTTATAGTGGAACAGACACTGACGGAGACGGATTAGACGACGGCTTCGAAGGAGCGAACAATAACGATGGCTTCGATGTAAACGATGAGTTAAACAATGGAGCGAGCGACACCGATAACGATGATAATAGTTTTAGTGTAGAAGTAGATTTTAGAGAAGCATTAGATACAGATAATGACGGAGTAGATGATATAACTGATCTAGATGATGATAATGATGGGATTTTAGATACAGTAGAGACAGGTAGTGTAGATCCATCTACAGATGCAGACGGAGATGGTGTACCATTATACCTAGATGATGACGATGGAGATGCAGGAGTAGGAGATGATAATAATGCAGTAGAATCAATTTATGATACTGATGGAGATGGAATAGCAAACCATTTAGATATAGATAGTGATAATGATGGAATACCTGATAATGTAGAAGCTCAAACAACAGCAGGATATATTCCACCTAATCCTGATGATCCATTAACATATATGGTTAATGATGGAGTAAACACAGCGTATTTAGGTGGACTTACACCAGAGAACACCGATGGAGTGGATAATCCAGATTATATCGATCTAGACAGTGACAATGATGGCTTAACAGACGAGGAAGAAGCAGGAGTAGGAAGTTATAGTGGAACAGACACTGACGGAGACGGATTAGACGACGGCTTCGAAGGAGCGAACAATAACGATGGCTTCGATGTAAACGATGAGTTAAACAATGGAGCGAGCGACACCGATAACGATGATAATAGTTTTAGTGTAGAAGTAGATTTTAGAGAAGCATTAGATACAGATAATGACGGAGTAGATGATATAACTGATCTAGATGATGATAATGATGGGATTTTAGATACAGTAGAGACAGGTAGTGTAGATCCATCTACAGATGCAGACGGAGATGGTGTACCATTATACCTAGATGATGACGATGGAGATGCAGGAGTAGGAGATGATAATAATGCAGTAGAATCAATTTATGATACTGATGGAGATGGAATAGCAAACCATTTAGATATAGATAGTGATAATGATGGAATACCTGATAATGTAGAAGCTCAAACAACAGCAGGATATATTCCACCTAATCCTGATGATCCATTAACATATATGGTTAATGATGGAGTAAACACAGCGTATTTAGGTGGACTTACACCAGAGAACACCGATGGAGTGGATAATCCAGATTATATCGATCTAGACAGTGACAATGATGGCTTAACAGACGAGGAAGAAGCAGGAGTAGGAAGTTATAGTGGAACAGACACTGACGGAGACGGATTAGACGACGGCTTCGAAGGAGCGAACAATAACGATGGTTTCGATGTAAACGATGAGTTAAACAATGGAGCAGATGATACAAACAATGATGATAACGCAGCAACAACAGAGGTAGACTTCAGAGAAGGCTTCGACAGTGACTTAGATGGGATAGCCGATAATGTAGACTTAGACGATGACAATGACGGGATCCCAGATACAGTAGAGACAGGCGGAGTAGACCCAACAACAGATGCAGACGGAGACGGTGTTCCATTATACCTAGACGATAACGATGGAGATGCAGGAGTTGGCGATGATAACAATGCAGTAGAATCAATCTATGATTATGATGGAGATGGAGTAGCGAATCACTTAGACATAGACAGTGATAATGACGGAATTGTAGATGTGATTGAAGCAGGGGGAACAGACCCAGATGGAGACGGAGTAATAGGCACAGGAGCGATTACGGATGCAGATGGCGACGGACTATCAGATGATGTAGATAATATCGATAGCGGAAGTGGCGTAGGCGAAGTAACCAGCGGAAGCCCATTAGCAGTACCAAACACAGATGGGACAGGAGGAGTAGACTACTTAGACATAGATGCAGACGATGACGGAATCCCAGACAATGTAGAAGGACAGAGCACGGCAGGCTATGTAGCCCCAAGCGGAACAGATACCGATGGAGATGGATTAGATGACAACTATGATACCGATAATGGAGGAACAGCAATCGTACCAGAGAATACCGATGGGACAGATAATCTAGACTATATCGATCTAGACAGTGACAATGATGGTTTAACAGATGAGGAAGAAGCAGGAGTAGGAAGCTATAGCGGAACAGACACAGATGGAGACGGATTAGACGACGGCTTCGAAGGAGCGAACAACAACGATGGCTTCGATGTAAACGATGAGTTAAACAATGGAGCAAGTGATACAGACAATGATGATAACGCAGCAACATCAGAAGTAGACTTCAGAGAAGGCTTCGACAGTGACTTAGATGGGATAGCGGACAATGTAGACTTAGACGATGACAATGACGGGATCCCAGATACAGTAGAGACAGGCGGAGTAGACCCAACAACAGATGCAGACGGAGACGGAGTACCATTATACCTAGACGATGACGATGGAGATGCAGGAGTTGGAGACGATAACAATGCAGTAGAATCAATCTATGATTATGATGGAGACGGAGTAGCGAATCACTTAGATATAGACAGTGATAATGACGGAATCGTAGATGTGATTGAAGCAGGCGGAACAGACCCAGATGGAGACGGAGTAATAGGTACAGGAGCGATTACCGATGCAGATGGAGACGGACTATCAGATGATGTAGATAATATCGATAGCGGAAGTGGCGTAGGCGAAGTAACCAGCGGAAGCCCATTAGCAGTACCAAACACAGATGGGACAGGAGGAGTAGACTACTTAGACATAGATGCAGACGATGACGGAATTCCAGACAATGTAGAAGGACAGAGCACAGCAGGCTATGTAGCCCCAAGTGGAACAGATACCGACGGAGACGGATTAGACGATAGCTATGATACCGATAATGGAGGAACAGCGATCGTACCAGAGAACACCGATGGGACAGATAATCCAGATTATATCGATCTAGACAGTGACAATGATGGCTTAACAGACGAAGCAGAAGCAGGAGTAGGAAGCTATAGTGCAACAGACACTGACGGAGACGGATTAGACGACGGATTCGAAGGAGCGAACAATAACGATGGCTTCGATGTAAACGATGAGTTAAACAATGGAGCAGATGATACAAACAATGATGATAACGCAGCAACAACAGAGGTAGACTTCAGAGAAGGCTTTGACAGTGACTTAGACGGGATAGCCGATAATGTAGACTTAGACGATGACAATGACGGGATACCAGATACAGTAGAGACAGGGGGAGTAGACCCAACGACAGATGCAGACGGAGACGGAGTACCATTATACCTAGACGATGACGATGGAGATGCAGGAGTTGGAGACGATAACAATGCAGTAGAATCAATCTATGATTATGATGGAGACGGAGTAGCGAATCACTTAGACATAGATAGTGATAATGACGGAATCGTAGATGTAATCGAAGCAGGCGGGACAGATCCAGATGGAGACGGAGAGATAGGTACAGGAGCGATTACGGATGCAGATGGCGATGGGTTATCAGATGATGTAGATAATATCGATAGCGGAAGCGGCGTAGGCGAAGTAACCAGCGGAAGCCCATTAAGCGTACCAAACACAGATGGGACAGGAGGAGTAGACTATTTAGACATAGATGCAGACGATGACGGAATCCCAGACAATGTAGAAGGACAGAGCACAGCAGGCTATGTAGCCCCAAGCGGAACAGATACGGATGGAGATGGATTAGACGATAGCTATGATACCGATAATGGAGGAACAGCGATCGTACCAGAGAACACAGATGGGACAGATAATCCAGACTATATCGATCTAGACAGTGACAATGATGGCTTAACAGACGAAGCAGAAGCAGGAGTAGGAAGTTATAGTGGAACAGACACTGACGGAGACGGATTAGACGACGGATTCGAAGGAGCGAACAATAACGATGGCTTCGATGTAAACGATGAATTAAACAATGGAGCCGATGATACGAACAATGACGATAACGCAGCGACATCAGAAGTAGACTTCAGAGAAGGCTTCGACAGTGACTTAGATGGGATAGCGGACAATGTAGACTTAGACGATGACAATGACGGGATACCAGATACAGTAGAGACAGGTGGAGTAGACCCAACGACAGATGCAGACGGAGACGGTGTTCCATTATACCTAGACGATGACGATGGAGATGCAGGAGTTGGCGATGATAACAATGCAGTGGAATCAATCTATGATTATGATGGAGACGGAGTAGCGAATCACTTAGATATAGACAGTGATAATGACGGAATTGTAGATGTGATCGAAGCAGGGGGGACAGACCCAGATGGAGACGGAGTAATAGGCACAGGAGCGATTACCGATGCAGATGGCGATGGATTATCAGATGATGTAGATAATATCGATAGCGGAAGCGGCGTAGGCGAAGTAACCAGCGGAAGCCCATTAAGCGTACCAAACACAGATGGGACAGGAGGAGTAGACTATTTAGACATAGATGCAGACGATGACGGAATCCCAGACAATGTAGAAGGACAGAGCACAGCAGGCTATGTAGCCCCAAGCGGAACAGATACGGATGGAGATGGATTAGATGACAACTATGATACCGATAATGGAGGAACAGCAATCGTACCAGAGAATACCGATGGGACAGATAATCCAGACTATATCGATCTAGACAGTGACAATGATGGTTTAACAGATGAGGAAGAAGCAGGAGTAGGAAGTTATAGTGGAACAGACACTGATGGAGACGGATTAGACGACGGATTCGAAGGAGCGAACAACAACGATGGCTTCGATGTAAACGATGAGTTAAACAATGGAGCCGATGATACCAATAATGACGATAATACAGCAACATCAGAAGTAGACTTCAGAGAAGGCTTTGACAGTGACTTAGACGGGATAGCCGATAATGTAGACTTAGACGATGACAATGACGGGATACCAGATACAGTAGAGACAGGTGGAATAGACCCAACGACAGATGCAGACGGAGACGGAGTACCATTATACCTAGACGATGACGATGGAGATGCAGGAGTTGGAGACGATAACAATGCAGTAGAATCAATCTATGATTATGATGGAGACGGAGTAGCGAACCACTTAGATATAGATAGTGATAATGACGGAATCGTAGATGTGATCGAAGCAGGGGGGACAGACCCAGACGGAGATGGAGTAATAGGAACAGGAGCGATTACCGATGCAGATGGAGACGGACTATCAGATGATGTAGATAATATCGATAGCGGAAGTGGCGTAGGCGAAGTAACCAGCGGAAGCCCATTAGCAGTACCAAACACAGATGGGACAGGCGGAGTAGACTACTTAGACATAGATGCAGACGATGACGGAATTCCAGACAATGTAGAAGGACAGAGCACAGCAGGTTATGTAGCCCCAAGTGGAACAGATACCGACGGAGATGGATTAGACGATAGCTATGATACCGATAATGGAGGAACAGCGATCGTACCAGAGAACACAGATGGGACAGATAATCCAGACTATATAGATCTAGACAGTGACAATGATGGCTTAACAGACGAAGCAGAAGCAGGAGTAGGAAGTTATAGTGGAACAGACACTGATGGAGACGGATTAGACGACGGATTCGAAGGAGCGAACAACAACGATGGCTTCGATGTAAACGATGAGTTAAACAATGGAGC
>CANDNT010000006.1 GCA_947387485.1 Aquimarina rhabdastrellae | reverse complement strand
AAAAGAATTAGAATTATCCTCAAATTAAGTATTCATTCAGGCTATCTTTTTTTGTATCATTTTTTGTTGCTATTCCAAATGACCTTGTCTACAAAATATTCAACATCTTTCCTGTTCACTTTTTGAGCTATGTAGAGCGCAAATAGGTCTTCCAAATAGCCAGACATAACATGAGCCATTCCACGCTTTATATTAAATCCCCCATCACCTTCAAGTAGATGATTGGAATCTTTATATTTCTGATGTACTTTCTCGAAAAATTGTACTTCTGTCATTCTATATAAATTCCTTTAAAATCGTTTTAAATTTTTCCTCTGCTTCTAAACTCTCATTCCATGCAGTTTTTAAATCCGCTAGCGCATCTTCAACACTTGGGAGGTTATCTTCAATTATCTTTTCTACATACAATGGAATATTGAGGTTGTAATCGTTTTCCTCTAAATCTGCTTTAGAAGCTACTTTTACATAATTCTCTACATCTTCAAAAGCATTGTGCCAATCAAATATTTGTGTTACATGCTCTGGTTCTAGATAATTCTGTGCTCTACCAACACGCACCTGATCGGAAGCATCAATGAATAAGACTTTATCCTTTTTATCAGTATCTTTTTGTTGTTTGAAAACCATCACACAAGCAGCTAGTTGTGTTCCGTAAAAGATATTTGGCCCGAGCCCAATAACAGCTTCCAACATATCCTGCTCTAATAATGCTTTTCTGATTTTTCCTTCTGCACCTTTTCTGAACAGAGCACCATGCGGTAAGACAACGGTCATTCTTCCAGAATCATTCATGGATTTGATCATGTGCTGCACCCAAGCCATGTCTCCATTTCCTTTTGGTGGAACACCAGCTATATTTCTTCCATAAGGATCATTAGACCAATTTTCCACTCCCCATTCTTTTAACGAAAATGGCGGATTGGCAATCACACAGTCAAATGTTTGCAAACCATCTGCCTCAAAAAAGGCAGGATTTCTAAGGGTATCACCTCTATGAATTTGGAAGTCTTCAATGCCGTGCAAGAACATATTCATTCTCGCAATGGAACTAGAAGTCAAATTCTTTTCTTGTCCGAATAACTTCAGTGTTCTGTAATCTTCTTTGGCATCCTTTAAGTGATCTACACATTCTAAGAGCATGCCGCCCGTACCACAGGCAGGATCGTAAATAGTTTCTCCTTCATGTGGGTCAAGAATTAAGCCTAGGAGATGAACCACTGAACGTGGTGTATAGAATTCCCCCGCTTTTTTATTGGTTAAATCCGCAAAATGCTTGATTAAGTATTCGTAGGAATTACCAAGAAGGTCAGCATCTACGTTGCTATTACTTAAATCGTATTGAGAGAAATGCTCGATTAGATCTATTAATAATCGATCTGATAATTTATTCTTATTACTCCATTGAGCATCCCCAAAAATACCATATAAGAATTCTTGATTTGCTTGCTCGATCCCTCTTAAAGCTTTTTCAATAGCCAAACCAACATTAGTGGTAGTTTCTCGAACATCTTTCCAATGGCATTCATCTGGTATTACAAAGCGATGGAATTCTGGTAAATTTGCATATTCTTCATCTCCATCAGATTCTTCTAATGCAACGGTATATTCTTCATCATATACATCAGAAATTCTCTTAAAAAATAATAAGGGGAATATGTATACTTTAAAATCTGAGGCATCTACAGGTCCTTTAAGAATCCATGCAGCCTTTGATAAATATTGTTCTAATTGTGAAAGTGTAATTTTTTCTTTATTCATTGTCTTTTGTCGGCATAATTAATTCACGCACATCTACGTCAAGTATGCGTGCAATTTCATTCAGTACTTCCAAGCGTGGTTGTTGTCTATTCTGTACATAGCCATTCACCATGTTGTAACTCTTTCCTAGCTTTTCAGCTAACCAAGTCTGCTTGATTCCTTTTTCTTCTAGTACTACTTTTATTCTGTTCATTTCGTTTCAGAATTGGAAAGACCTAATTTAAGATTTTAGATTTAATATATCATATTTCGTGATATAAAATGTTTGAAATACTTAATAGGATAATGGGAAGTGAAAGTTCTTTTGTTCCGAAGGCTCGGAATAGGAAATGTGCTTGAATGCGCGGTTGGTTTTTTACTGCAATCTTTTACAACGGGAGTTTCTGAGCAGCCCCCTATTGTAAAAGATTAAAAAAGAACTTTTTACTAATTGAAAATAATAGTTCGCTCATTTATTGTTTCTGGAAATTTAATAATAGAATATTTTTGATAATTAAAAGATTAATATTAAATGAAAAAAGGATATAAAATATTAAAAACAATTATCAAAATGATTTTAATATTGATTTGTGGTGTAAGTCCCCCAAAATTAGCTACGAAGAAAGTGTTTCAAATTTAATATAATTATTTTTAGCAAAGCTAGCTTTGCTAAAACGTTCAAAAAACTGCATTGGCGTTAAGTTTAATAATGCTTCATGTGGTCTACAAAAATTGTAATGATCTATCCATTGGTAAGTTAATCTTCTCACTTGTGATAGATTGTTGAACAGATAAGCACTTAATATTTCTTCTCTATAACTTCTGTTAAAACGTTCTACAAGACTATTCTGCATGGGCTTACCAGGTTGGATATATCTAATATTAATCTCATTAGCTTTAGCCCAATCAATAAAGATTAAAGAAGTAAATTCTGGACCATTATCTACACGTATTTCTTCTGGTTTTCCTCTATAATCAATGAGTTTATTCAACTCTCTGATAAGTCTGTGAGCGTTTATTGAGATGGCTATAGTAATCCATAAAGCTTCTCTATTAAAATCATCAATAATATTAAGTGTTCTAAACCTTCTTCCATCTATTAAACTATCTGACATAAAATCCATACTCCAAACAATATTTTGAGTAATAGGGAGTGTCAAAGGAGCTTTTACTCTAGCTGGAAGGCGTTTTTTAGGTCTACGTTTTATATTAAGTCCCATCAATTTATATATTCTATAAATACGTTTATGATTCCAAGTATAACCTCTTAAACGAAGTGTTCTGTATAGCTTTTTGAAACCATAGGTAGGATGTTTACTCACCAACTGATCTAACAATACAATGATTTGTGAATCGTCTTTTCTCTTAGCTTTATAATAATAAACAGATGTACTTCTTTAAGTTCTTTTTAACTATTTATCCAAGATGTTTATTTTTTATTTAACTTTGATGTAATATTAATCATTGAATTATATTTCGAGTGATTTAATATTCTTTTCTATTAAAAAGTTCATTGGATTTTATTTTTGAAGTAGTTGAGGTTATTTCTTAATATCATTTAGAAAAAACAGTCTTTTTTTAATAAATCTTTAATATAAGTTTCAAAAACCTTTGGAAAAGCTTGTTTTTACTGAAGTTTTAATTATTTTATGTCATTGCCGAAAAAAGAACCAAAAAAGTCTAGGCTTACGAAACTATAGCTAAATTTATTATTCGGAAGCTAAACTTTTCAAACTCGCTAGCGCTCAAACAGTGAAAACTTTTTTACGCTTCTCTCATTGCAAATTTTACGCTATATTTTCGATAGGCCAGTCAATAAATACCGAATTAAGATTAACGATTTTTGAATGTAGATTTTTTTTACTCAAAAACTAACTCTCTCATTAACTAATATCTAATCTCACAATTAGGAAGGAGGTTTCTTAATTTTTCTAATTCATCTTGATCTATCAAGTTTCCAGATATATTTAATTGTTTTAGGTTTTTAAGATTTGATATACAATCAGGTATTTTTTTTATCCTATTGTTTCTCAATTCTAATCTATATAGCTTTTTTAGAGCACATATTGATTTAGGTATAGTTAAAAGTTGATTTTCATTTAATAATAACCTATTAAGATTTCTTAATTCTCCTATCTCTTCTGGAAGTTCTTTTATTTCACAATTAATAGCGGCTAGGCTTTCTAATTTAATACAACCTTTTATTTCTTTGGGTATTGATTTAATAGGATTGTCATTGATTGTAAGAATTTCAAGCTCTTTTAACTGACCAATTGATTCTGGAATATGTTTAATCTGATTATTATTAATATAAATTTCTTCAAGTTTTTTTAGGTTCCCTATATTTTTTGGCAAAACACTTATGTCATTCCAACCTATTTCAAAACATGTTATATTAATATATTCTTCAATATTCTCTGGTAAACTTGTGACGTTACCTCTCATATTCTCATCTTTACATAATTCAAATGTAAGCTTCTTTTTAGGGTCAATTGTCATATTTATTTATCTATTTATAAGTTGTTGAGGCATCTCTTTTTAAGAACGCTACTTCTTATTATACAAATTCTTATGCTTTTCTGGTAAGAACAAATCATTGTAAATATCGAATAAAGTTTTTTAATTAAAAACTCATAGACTCATCTCTAATCACTTTTCACTAAAAACACATTTTGACTTGATTAGGTTTATTCTTTTTTCCATCGCCGAAAAAAGAACCAAAAAAGTCTAGGCTTACGAAACTATAGCTAAATTTATTATTCGGAAGCTAAACTTTTCAAACTCGCTAGCGCTCAAACAGTGAAAACTTTTTTACGCTTCTCTCATTGCAAATTTTACGCTATATTTTCGATAGGCCGCTAAATAAATAATGAATATCGAATCAAGAATAACGATTTTTGATTTGATGTATATCCCTAAATAGGGTTGACCGCTTTTTAATTTCCAAAAAGCTTAATATAGGATACTGTTATAACTGAGAAAAGAACGAGTATGATAAACCATATCCCTTTTTTTGTTTTGCTATCAACATGTTTACTTCGTTGAGTACTAATTAACGAGTAGATCGCTCCTAGAATTAACACAATTGTAGAAAAACCAACAAGAATTTTATTTTCTGATATATAAACACTCATTAATAATCCAACTGTTAATATTGGTATCACCCAGAAGAATCTTTGTAAAAAAGGCTTCTTATCATTCTGTATTATTTTAGTAATTTCTGCCAATTTTACTTCTACTTCCTCAATTTTTTCTAATTGAGAAGGTATACCAATCGTATTACTCAATTTTTCTCCTTTAATGATAAATGTCCCATTTTTATTTTTTATTATTTCCTTGATCTCCTCAAGAGGTATTTCTATATCTGGTGTTAAATGCTGTTGCCTAATGATTTTTTGATTATCAATTATCAATTTGTAAGAGTTAAAGATATCTTTTTGTCTTTTAACTCCTTTTCTTATACCCAATGCCATTATAACTATAATAAATGGTATAAGGAATGGTAATACGTTCATGTTTGAAGATTGACCATTAGTAGTAAAATGCCCAATTGTTAATCCTCCTATCATTGCTATTAATGCAATAGGAACTACTCTAAGGATTATTTTCTTTTTGATTTCATCAAATCCATTTTCTTTTATTTGATATTGTGTTTCCATTTTTTAATTGATGTTTGGTTTTATATTATTTATATGCTGTTATTTCTTCTTTTATTTATTATTTGAACATTACAATTGATTCCTAGTTTGTTAAGCTTTTTTACAATATCTATAAAACTAGGATTGTAAACATACTCATTAGCACTTTCATCATCAAAAAAACCTAAATCTCTGTATGTGATTCCTAAAAAATCTTCTGTGTCGATTTTCTCTTCAAGAATGATTTTATTTTCTATTACCATATCTTGAATAGTATTTGGACTCACATCAAAAATTTCTACGAACTCATTAAACCATTTATTTTCAAAAGGAATTTGAACAGACCAATATTCTTCTAGATTTCTTATTTTTAACTCAAACTTTTTTATCCAATCAACAGATGGAGATGATCCGGTAAACTCTATATGATTTCCTTCTTTACTTAATAAGATATCTCCACTGCCTATAAACTGTGTTTTTTTAACAGGTGACATATATTTCTCCGATTTTAAACACCAAGATATCGAATAACAAAATTTATGTTCTATTATAGATTCTCTCAATCCACATAAAGGGTAATTATTTTTTTCTACTTTATAGATTGAATCTAAATATTTATTAGCTCTTGATAAAACCTCATCCAATATATGATCTGAAATTTTCTGCTTTTGGTTAGCCTTAGAAGTATATACTCTAGTTATTAAATGTTCTATCACAGATGATTCATATTCGTTTGATGATTTTTCTAATCTTAATTTTAAAAAGGGTAATACATCTACATTATGATGAATATTAAAAATAGTATTAAAAGTTAACTCCTTTGTAAGGATTTTTTCTTTAAGATTCTGATCTTCACAAAACTCCAACCATTCTCCAGTAATATCTTCAAAAATCGCATTATCATATATCTCTTCTATCCAATTCAATATTAATTCACCTGATTCACTGGACAACACAGATCCATCATGCTTTTTTAAATGAATTAAGTCATTAAGTAACCCTATACCTTCTATCCATGAGATATTATTAACAGAAACCAAACTTAATAATTGAAAAATCAACTCTTCTAAAGTCTCTATATCAATATCACCTCTTAATACCTTAAACTCTTCTATTTTACTTAGAGTTATTTTGTTCATATCAACAAACTCCTTTCTATCGAGTTCAATTTTGGTTTTAAGTTTTCAATTGATTCTTTTCCTAAAGCTATAATCTCCAACCATTTTTTGTCTTGTAATATCGCTTTATTATCATAGTCATCGTCATTGGGTGCATTGTATACTGACAGTAATTTATGCCATTTTTCAATTGATTCGTATTCTGGTATTGAAACAAAATTAAGTGCTAGTACTTTTTCATACCCATCTCCTATATCTAAATCATCAAAATATGAACACATAAACTCGACAAACGAATAGTATGGTTTTGTATTGTTAGGATAAAGCCAAGTCTGTTTTTGATATTCTAAGTCTGTTAAATCCTTAATCATAAAAAGCCATCTTCGTCTCCATATTTCTTTATCCATCTTTTTCTTAATAATATCTATTTTTTTAGGAACTCTATTTCTGGCTATAAAACCTCCTATTTTTCCATCTGGTGTTTTACTTTTATATCTCGATTTAACATAAGGTCTTGCTCCATCGGCGGGTTCAAACTCTTCTTCTAGATACTCTCGTTCTTCTCTTAACAACTCTCTTACGCTTCCGTCATTCTCAACATATACATATTCAAATCCTTCTTCATCTTTTCTTAATGGCATAAAGTGCCTTATATAAATCCCTATAATGATCAAGGTTACAATACCTAAAATCAAAAACACTATTATCATCTATTCGTTTTTATAAAATATATCATCCCTCAAAGAAACCTTTTCCCTTATCCACAAATCTAATAGTTTTATAATCGTCTTAAAAATAAGTTGTTCTCTATGATATCTGTTGTCACTTCGAATGATCTTGTAAAGATTGTATCGAGAAGTTTTTCTCTAATAAACTAACCAACTCATCCCTAACCACTCTTCACTAAAAGCACATTTTGACTTGATTAAGCTTATTCTTTTTTCCATCGCCGAAAAAAGAACCAAAAAAGTCTAGGCTTACGAAACTATAGCTAAATTTATTATTCGGAAGCTAAACTTTTCAAACTCGCTAGCGCTCAAACAGTGAAAACTTTTTTACGCTTCTCTCATTGCAAATTTTACGCTATATTTTCGATAGGCCGCTAAATACATAATGAATATCGAATACAGAATTAAGAATAACGATTTTTGAATGTAGATTTTCACTCATAAACTCATTAACTAATAAACTCTGTGACTAGCATATTTTCGATAGACCGATTAATGAATATCAAGCAATTAGCCTTCGACAAGCTCAGGCTACGTGTTTGTTTTGAGAAAGAGTTCATCGATAGACTCAGGCTACGGTTATTTTTTATTATCGAGTTTATCTAGTAACGAGATTTGTTTATTCATATATACCATAAATTAAAATCTTTTAAACTTTTACATTTAGTATTTTACATTTTGACTTGTATCGGTCACTGAGCCTGTCGAAGTGACGACTCACTCTCCACTTTTTATCAAAATTACCGTAATCCCAGTATTTACGATAGTGCCGCAACCGTTGCATGAACAAAATATAGCCTTGAGATTTGCTTTACAACGATTGCATGAACAAAATATAGTCTTGAGATTTGCTTTGCAACGATTGCATGAACAAAATATAGCCTTGAGATTGGCTTTACAACGATTGCATGAACAAAATATAGCCTTGAGATTCGCTCTGCAACCATGCAGGAAACAATTATTGCCTTGAGATTGGCTCTGCAACCACGCAGGAAACAATTATAGCCTTGAGATTCGCTCTGCAACCACGCAGGAAACAATTATTGCCTTGAGATTGGCTCTGCAACTACGCAGGAAGCAATTATTGCCTTGAGATTCGCTTTGCAACCACGCAGGAAACAATTATAGCTTTGAGATTCGCTCTGCAACCACGCAGGAAACAATTATTGCCTTGAGATTGGCTCTGCAACTACGCAGGAAGCAATTATAACCTTGAGATGGTACTTAAACACAAAAAACAAATTAAAAAACATTGGTTATGAAAGGTTTACAAAAACACATCGACTAAGTGATCGTGTTTTACACAAAACAATTCATTAGTAATCAAAAAACATTGCCTTATGAACACGCCTTATTTTACACGTTACCGTCATGGTGAATTTTTACAATACCTAGTAGATGTATTGACCATAGTAGACAAAGAAGACCTTAACGCATTACTGTTACAAACCCAAAGAGACCAATTGCAAGCACTAACAGATCAAATCGATGATTTGTTTAACCGCAGTCAAGCCAGTGCTATTACCCAGCAGCTTATTGCACTTGATGATCGTAGAGATCGTGCCATAGTAGGGATACGCGCTTATATAGAATCGTATCAATACCATTTTGACCCTGCACTGGTTACTGCCTCTACAGCATTGCGCAACGATCTTAACAGACATGGTAACAATATCCCACGGCTGAGCTATCAAGAAGAGACGATAGTATTGAGCAAGATTATCGAGGACTGGTCTACAACTACCGAGCTCACTAATGCGGTTACAGCGCTTAATCTAGGTAACTGGATTACCGAGCTACAAGACGCCAATACTGCTTTTGCAGAGTCGTATATCGATCGTGTGACCGAGACCTCTGCCAATCCTACTACCACTATAATAGGATTACGTATAGAAGCCATTACTGCCTATAGAGCATTACTAGCCCATATACAAGCACATGCTACACTAGGTACAAATGCTATTTATGACGAACTAGACAACCAGATAAGTACTCTGGCAGGACAATACAATCAAGTAGTCGATAATCGTACTACAACCCCCACTAGCGCTGAGGATGATCCCCAGACCTAGAACATAAACTTAACAAGTATACCCCCCAGACACCACTACATTGTTGTAGTGGTGTTTTTTTATGTATCTTATAAGTAATAAAACCATAAAAACTATAAGGTTTATCCATATACAACTACACCCTATGCTATACTATCTTAGCTTACCCATAAAAAAATACTAGTGTTTTACGGAAAACCGTAATTCATTTTGAAAATCATTAATTATCTTCATATCACTTGTATATATATTTAACATGCCATTATTTACAGAAAGAAGATTACGCAATAGAGCAAAGAAGTACATTGAAAAAGAATTTGAAGGAACTTCATTCAATTATCAAGCAAAAGCAAGGTTTACTCTTACAATGTTTAATACTATTCAATATCAATTGTTAACATCACCTCATACAATAGATACAACTTATGATATATTCCTTTCTCATAGTTCTAATGATGCTGAAATTGTATTAGGATTAAAGCTTGAAATTGAAAAGCTAGGTCTATCAGTATATATTGATTGGATAGAAGATCCTTCACTTAATAGATCAAATGTAACTAAAGAAACAGCTTTATTACTAAGAGAAAGAATGAAAAATTGCAAATCATTAATTTATGCATTTTCAGAAAACGCATCAAATTCTAAATGGATGCCATGGGAACTTGGCTATTTTGATGGACTAAAAGGTACCGTAGCTGTTTTACCAATATCTAAAACAAATAAAAGTTCTTTTAAAGGTTCCGAATACTTGGGGATCTATTATTATATTCAAATAGGCAATATAGAAACGACAAATAATGAAACTCTTTGTGTTCATAAGTCTTCATCAAAATATATATACTTCAATTCATGGATCAAAGGAAATACATTATAAATTAATATGAAATTTAATAAAGAAATAGAAGCTTTTATAAAGGATTTTATAATTGACTTAGAAGAAAATAATACTGCAATATTCGCTGGGGCAGGAATGTCTAAAGCCGCCGGTTACGTAAATTGGGCTGAATTAATGGAAGATATTGCAGAAGAATTAGGTCTACAAATCAATAAGGAATATGATTTAATCTCTTTAGCTCAATATCATGTTAATGAGAAAGGAGGTAATAAATCAAAACTAAATAGAAAAATACTAGAAGAGTTTATTGATGAAAATGATATAACAGATAATCATAAGATACTTGCTAGATTACCTATTTCAACCTATTGGACGACAAATTACGATACTCTAATCGAAAAATCATTAAAAACCGAAAATAAAGTTATCGATGTAAAACATAGCATCAAACAGCTTACCAATACACGTCCCAAAAGAGATGTTGTTATCTATAAAATGCATGGTGACGTATCTATACCTAATGAAGCTATATTAACAAAAGAACAATACGAAAGTTATTATAAAACTCATGAGCAATTTATTGGAGCATTGACAGGAGATTTAACAACTAAAACATTTTTATTTATAGGCTTCAGCTTTACTGATCCAAACTTAGATTATGTATTAAGTAGACTTAATGTTTCCTTATCTCAGGATAAAAGACAACATTATTGTTTTATAAGAAAACATAAAGAAAGTGATTTTGGAGAAAACGGTAAAGCTGATTACAATTACCAATCTAGAAAACAAGCTTTAATGATTGGAGATTTAAAAAGGTACGGAATACAAGCACTTGAAATCGAAGATTATACTCAAATAACCGATATTCTTAAAGAAATAGAAAATAGATTTAGAAAAAAAACTGTGTTTATTTCAGGTAGTGCTGAAGTTTATGGCGACTGGGATAGAAATGAAGCTCAAACTTTTATTCACAATTTAAGTAAAGAAGTTATTTCAAATGGTTTTAGAATAGTTAATGGGTTTGGATGGGGTATAGGAAGCGCTGTTATTAATGGTGCATTAGATGCCATTTATAAAAGACCTGATAAACATTCCGAAGGACAATTAATCATAAAACCCTTTCCCCAATTTAAAACAGGGGATAAAGAATTACCTATTCTATGGGAAGAATACAGGCAGCGAATGATGAAGTTTGCAGGAATTTCTATCTTCATTTTTGGAAATAAACTGGGCAATCAAAATCAAATAATCGATGCTAATGGAGTTTATAGAGAGTTTGAAATAGCAATAGAAAATGGATTAATACCTATACCAATTGCAAAAACAGGGTATATAACTAAGAAAATATTTAATGAAATTGCCAAGGATCCTAAAAAATTCTATCCAAAACATGATTTCATTTTTGAATGTATACAAGAATTATCAGATGAGAATATTAATTCAACTTATTTGATAAAAGAAATTATTCAACTAATAAAAAAACTTAATAAATAATATGGCTAAAAGAGTTTTTTTTAGTTTTCATTATCAAGATGTTATTGATTTCAGAGCAAACGTAGTTAGAAATCACTGGGTTACAAAAAACAGTCGAAATTTGGCAGGATTTTTTGATGCTTCCATATGGGAAACCGCCAAAAAAACTAGCGACTTAGCTATTAAAAGATTAATAAATAAAGAATTGAAAAACACTTCTAATACTTGTATCTTGATAGGCACTAACACATTTAATCGTAGATGGGTTAGATATGAAATCTTTAAAAGTATAAAAAAAGGTAATAATTTATTTGGTGTTCATATCAATAGAATAAGGGATAAAAATGGGATTATTAAAGATCTCGGTTCATCACCTTTCGATTTCCTTGGTTTTGAATATAGTTCAGATGGAAAGACTATTAAACCTATTGAATTTAAAATAAAAAAATGGGGTTATTCAAGAGATATGAAACCTATTAAGTTACACAAAACACCTCATAAATCTTATTGGGGGAAATCATTTGCATTATCAAAATGGTATAAAGACTATTGCTGGGTCGATGATGACGGATTTAATAATTTTCATAAATGGGTTAAATAACAATCCATTTCAAATAAAAAACACTAACAAAACCAATCATAACAGCAACCATAAGGCTGCTGTTTTTTTTATATCTTTACGGTTCCTAAAAACACAAGACATGACGACATTAAAAAAGATTTTGCCCACGTGGTATGGTGACGGTAGTGGAAACACCCGTAAATGCGCTCTTGTGTGCATTAGGACACCTAAGCCATGTGGGTCTTTTTATTCCTAAAAACACAAGTTTATGAACGCGCAAGAACGAATTATCCATTTTCAAAAAGCGTATTGTTCCACCTTACAAAAAGATGCAGCCTCCCGGCGGTATATCAAAATACCAATAGCAAATTATACTGCGCTTAATCTTTTTAAACACCATATCCATAATGCCATTACTTATATGGCAACACTACAGGCAGATACTCCACAAGATCATGAATTTGGCGAGACCATGCTCACTCTTCTCCATATCCTTAACCATACACATATGTATCAAGAATATACAGGACTGGATATGTTACTGGAGGAGTAATTACATAAAACCCCGATTTACAATGCTATTGCTTGTAACTCGGGGTTTTATAGTGATGAGTAGTTAGTGATGAGTTTTTGAGTAAAAAGTGAATAGAGATGAGTTGGTTAGTTTTTGAGTGTTGTCACTTCGACAGGCTCAGTGACCAGACAGGCTCAGTGACCACAAACTCAGTGTTCATCTTCCCGTAGCCTGAGCATGTCAAAGGACTCTTCATTAAATTAAACACGTATCCTGAGCATGTCAAAGGACTCCTTATCAAATCAAACGCGTAGCCTGAGTATGCCAAAGGATTCTTCATCAAATCAAACACGTAGCCTGAGCTTGTCGAAGGACTCCTCATCAAATTAAACACGTAATCTGAGTATGTCGAAGGACTCCTTATCAAATCAAACGCGCAGCCTGAGCTTATCAAAGGACTCTTCATCAAATCAAACGCGCAGCCTGAGCTTGTCGAAGGACTCCTTATCAAATCAAACACGTAGCCTGAGCTTGTCGAAGGACTACTCATCAAATCAAACACATAGCCTGAGCTTATCGAAGGTCTCTTCATCAAATCAAACGCGTAACCTGAGTATCTCGAAGGACTCCTTATCAAATCAAACGCGCAGCCTGAGCATCTCAAAAGACTCTTCATTAAATTAAACACGTAGCCTGAGCTTGTCGAAGGCTATTTCCCAAATTGACTATAATTTCTTGAATATGCGATGAGATCTTTAATGTTTCCTTGCATTAAAGCTTCTTTTTTACGACGACTCCATTTTTGGATTTGCTTCTCTCTTTTAAAAGCTGTATCAATACGAGGATATTCTTCGTAATATAAAAGTTTTACAGGAGGAAATTTTTTAGTATGGCGAGCGCCCATACCGTTATGATGTTCATACAATCGTCTTTCTAGATTTATTGTACTTCCTGTATAATAACTACCATTAGAACATAACAAGATGTAGACATAACCTTTCATATGTATTAAGATATGAAAAAAAAGTGATTCACTTCGACAAGCTCAGTGATCAGACAATCTCAGCAACCTTAAACTCAGTAACTAGACAGGCTCTATGACCACACATACGCAGCCTGTGCTTGTCAATGGCTAATCAACAACTACTGTTCAACATACTTCTTTCTTTTAGGTCACTTCGGCAGGCTCAGTGACCAGACAGGCTCAGTGACCAACACACTCGTAGCCGTAACAAACTCGATGACCAATACACTCGTATTCGTAGCCTGAGCCTGTCGAAGGACTACTCATCAAATCAAACGCGTAGCCTGAGCCTGTCGAAGGCTCTTTACTCCAATATCTGTTCTAATAACCAGATATAATCTTCGCGATTGGCGATAAAGTCTTTTTCTGAGATGTCTACTATTTTTACGTTAAGCATCTGTTGCGTCTTGATAAACTGTAGATATCCTTGATTGATCTTGTCTAGATAATCTGCTGGGATACGTTGCTCATAGGCACGTCCGCGTTTTTTGATGTTTTGCAATAAACGCTCTGTATTTTGATACATATATACATAAAGACTTGGTTTTACCATATCCTTATACATGATATCAAATAGTTTTTTGTAGAGGGTGTATTCTTCTTCGTGTAGCGTTACACTTGCAAATATCAAGGATTTAAATACATCATAATCACTCACGATAAAATCCTTAAACAGGTCGTATTGTGAGATATCATCATTAAGTTGTCTATATCGATCTGCTAGAAAAGACATCTCTAGCGGAAATGCATATCGCTCTCTATCTTCGTAAAACTTAGGTAAAAACGGATTGTCTGCAAAACGTTCTAATACCAACTTTGCGTTATACTCTTGAGAGATAATGGTAGACAGACTTGTTTTTCCTGCTCCTATATTTCCTTCTATAGTAAGGTATTGATATTGCGATAGGTTGTATTGCTGTTTTGGGTTTTGTAGTTGTTGCTGTACCGGTGTGATTACCGCATCATCTATGGTACGCTCTAATAACTCTGCTACTGTATATTTTAATTTGGGATGTTCATACTCTGCTGCAATTTCTGACAAGGGTTGTAATACAAACTTGCGATCTTGCATTGCGGGATGTGGTACGGTAAGCGTATCAGACGATTGTATAATCTCTGACGAGAATATGATATCTAGATCTATCGTTCTAGGTTCATATCCAGAGGCATCTGTGCGTATACGACCTAGCTGCTCTTCTATCTTTAATAAACGTCTTAATATCTCTTCTGTAGTATAAAAACTCTTTATAGAAATACATGCATTATAAAAATCATCACTACTAAACCCCCATGCTGGCGTCTGGTACACCGTAGATAAGGACACTACATCACCTATTTGTGTATAGATGGCATCTACAGCTTTTTGAAGATTTTTAAAACGATCTCCTACATTGCTCCCTAACGATATATGTACAAAATATAGTTCTCTCAAATTGGAATAAAAAAAAATTAGAAGTAGCTTGCTAATTATTAATGGAGCAAATTAAGTAAAACTAATTCACATCACCTTACATTTATGTAAAGTGTTATTAACTATTCTATAAATTTTGAAATCTATTTCGCTATCGGCTACAAACAAATTTTTGGCCTATAAAATCTATCTTATTCTAGGAGCGCTATTTATCTCCTCGCTTGTAGTTTCTAATCTTATTTTTCAAAAGTTTTTTCATTGGGATTTTTTTGGATTGTATACGTTTGAAATTTCGGTAGGGATACTTCCTTATCCTATTACTTTTTTGATTACAGATTTGATTAGCGAAATCTATGGTAAGCAAAAAGCCAATCAAATTGTAACTGCAGGGATTTTTGCTTCTTTCTTTTCTCTTTTAATCATCTATGTAGCCTCGGTTGCTCCTGCTACAAGCTGGTCACCTATCAATGATACTTTATTTGATAAGGTTTTTGGGGCTACTCCTATCGCTGTGTTGGCATCGATGCTTGCCTATTTGTTTGCGCAATATATCGATATACAGATCTTTCATTTCTGGAAAAAATTGACTCAAGGAAAACATTTGTGGTTGCGTAATAACTTCTCTACTTTCTTTTCGCAATTTATAGATACCTGTACGGTCTTATTGCTGCTTTGTGGTTTTGGTAAAATCGAGTGGCACCTCTTTGGTTCTTTACTCTTAGGTGGTTTTTTGTTTAAGGTATTGGTAGCGCTGTTAGATACTCCGTTATTATATCTAGGTGTTTACCTTTTTAAACGTCGTTTTAAACTCAACACTGGAGAAGAAATTGCACTGGATTAAGCATTATGGTTATACCTACTTTTTATTTTAATGCTCTTTAAAGAGGTTGTTTTATTATCGTTATTTATAAACCTAAGTTTCTCTTTTATTTATTCTCTCTATTGAGAATAATACAATATTTTTGCAAGTAAATTGTTACTGTGCACTATTTGCAGTAGCTATTAAACGTCCGTCAAATCTAAAAAAAACTAACAAAGAGTTAACGCTTATACCGCAACATATAAGATATCAACTCGTTACTTGTAAAGAAGAACCCTTAAGCTATGAAGAAATTTTTCAAAATTCTAGGAGGTATTATCGCGCTCTTAATTATTGCGATTATCGCCATCCCTTTTCTCTTTAAAGATACCATTAAAGAAAAGATACGTATTGCCATTAATGAGCAAGTAAATGCTACGGTTGATTTTGGTGATGTAGACATTAGTCTTATCAGTAATTTCCCAAAAGCATCTGTTGCTGTTGAACAATTATCGGTGATCAACAAAGCTCCTTTTGAAGGAGATACCCTTGTTTACTCAAAACATCTAGGACTATCGATGTCTATCATGGAATTATTTAAGTCTGCAGATGAGCCTATAAGTGTCAATACTATTATAGTAGACGAAGCGCTTGTAAATATCAAAACCGATTCTCTAGGTAATGCTAATTATGATATTGCCAAAACTTCTGAAACTACGCCTACTACTCCTGCTCCTAAGGAGGAAGAAAGTGGTGGTTCGTTTGTTTTTGACCTTAATCATGTTGCTGTAAACAATAGTAATTTTCATTATATCGACGAAAAAGGAAAAATCAATGCTGCTCTACGCGACTTTAACCTTATAGGTAAAGGTTCTGTTTCTGGAGATCAAACAGATCTTGATCTTGATACAAATACCAAGGTTTCTGTTGCTATGGATAATACCGAGTATTTAACCAATAACCATATCGATCTTAAAGCGATCATAGGTATGGATCTTAAAAACCAACGTTATTCGTTTAAAGAAAATGAAGCACACATCAACCAGTTACCATTAGCGTTTGATGGTTTTGTACAGCTTAACGAAAAGAATACCGAAGTTGATTTGAGCTTTGCTACTCCTGGATCTGACTTTAAAAATTTCTTAGCTGTGATTCCTAAGGCTTACGCCAAAAGTCTTGACGGTGTAAAAACTTCTGGAGATTTTGGGTTTAAAGGTGTGGTAAAAGGTATTGTAGACGATACTCATATCCCTACACTAGATATTGCGATCATGGCAAATGATGCCTCTTTTAAATATCCAGAGTTACCTAAAAGTGTACGTAACATCAACCTAGCTACACAGATTAAAAATACTACAGGGTTAGTAAAAGATACTTATGTATTAATTGATAAACTAGCCTTTACTATAGATCAAGATGCTTTTTCTGCCAATGGTAGTTTTAAGAATCTTACAGAAAATATGCTAGTTGATCTTACTATGAATGGTTCTTTAAACCTTTCTCACCTAGATCAAGCATATCCATTAGAACTAGAGCAAGACCTCAACGGTATGCTTAAAGCTAATATCCATACACATTTTGATATGAACTCTCTAGAGAAAGAACAATATCAAAAGGTAACTACTACAGGTAATATGACCTTAACTGATTTTAAATACAGTTCGCCAGACTTACCTAACGAATTACAGATTAAAACTGCTAGTGTAGATTTTAAACCAGAGACCATTACGCTTGATAAGATGAATAGTACCATGGGTAAATCTGATCTTGAAGCTTCTGGAGCTATTCATAATCTAATGGGATTCTTATTTGCTAAGCAAGATCTTAAAGGTGTTTTTGATGTAAACTCAAATGTATTTGCTGTAAGTGATTTTATGGTAGCAAGTACAGAAAGTACCAGTGATAGTACTGCTACACCAGAAACCGAAACGCCTACCGAGACTACAACTACAGAAGAAACCTTAAAGATTCCTTCGTTTATCGATGCGACGTTAAACTTTAAGGCCAATACGGTGTATTATGACAACCTTACTTTAAAAAACACCAAAGGAAGCGTAAAAATAAAAGACGAAACTGCTGCACTGGATAAGGTATCTTCAGATATTTTTGGTGGTACAGTAGGTTTTACTGGTAATGTTTCTACTAAGGAGCAAACACCATCTTTTGGGATGAATTTAGATTTGAGTAAAATCAACATAGCACAATCTTTTACAGGATTAGATCTTATGAAAGGGCTTGCTCCTATTGCCAAAGCGCTTGACGGAGTGTTATCTACTCAAATTAATTTAAGTGGTGATTTGAGTCAAGACTTGACACCTATTCTTACTTCACTTAAAGGTAATGCCTTGGCAGAAATTCTTAATGCCAAAGTAAATTCTACACAAACACCCTTATTGAATAACCTTAATCAAGAATTGAGTTTTATCAACCTTGATAAACTTAACCTGAAGAAGATTAAAACAAAACTTAGTTTTGATGATGGTAAAATCAATATCAAACCATTTGATTTTAAAATAGAAGATATCGGCATCAAGGTAGCTGGTAGTCATGGTTTTGATATGAACATGAATTATGATATCAAACTGGATTTACCTGCAAAATATCTAGGTAAAGAAGTAACAAAATTACTGGCTCAAGTAAATCCTAGCGATGCCAATAAAATGACTGTAGGTGTTCCTCTAGGTGTTTCTGGAAACTTTACTAATCCTAAAATTAACTTAGATACAAAAGATGCTGTACAACAATTAACACAACAGTTAATTGCTAAACAAAAAGATAAAGTTAAAGACGAACTCCTAGGTAAAGGAACTGATCTTATCGGCGATTTATTAGGTGGTAAAAAAGAGGATAAGAAAGAAGATGGTACCACTAATAATGCAGACAATACTCAAACAAATAAAGAAGAAGCAATCAAAGATGCTGCAAAAGATATCTTAGGTGGCTTGTTTGGAAAAAAGAAAAAGAAGAAAGAAGAGAAAAAAGATAACTAAGCTTTTTATTTCTTATAATCACATAAAAAAGATAGTATATTATCCACATTAATATACTATCTTTTTCTTTATACAAAATCGTGGTTAAGCCCCATGATTACTACTACTCTCATATAAGATTTACTTAAAGGTTGCTTAACTATTTTATAAAATAGTATTTGATTTAAGGCAGGGATTTACAATTACTTTTAGACTCCCAAAACCAAATATCATTTTATGAAAATTACTGCATTCTTTACCCTGTTGCTATTTTTAATCACTCCGGTATACGCTCAACATACTTTTAATGATAGCTTTATGAGATGGACCAGAGGATGGACTAACTTTAACCCTAACACCGCTACGTATCCTCAACCAGACGAAACCTTACCTAATATTATTGACAAAGATTTATTCTTGAGTAACGATATGGTGTATAAAATCTCTGGAAATACTTATGTAACTCAAGGCGCAACGCTTACTATACAAGAAGGAACGGTTATACGTTGTGATCATAAAAACCCTGCAAGTCTCGTGATTGCCAAAGGCGGTAAACTCATTGCCAAAGGGTCTAAGGTTGCTCCTATTATTTTTACATCAGACAAAGCTGCTCGCTCTCGTAAAAGCGGAGATTGGGGTGGTATCATCATTATAGGTTCTGCTCCCGTTAATACTCCATCGGGTACCGGAATTATCGAAGGTAACTTTAATCCTGAATATTCTATTTTTGGCGGTCAAAAAAAAGATGAGCAAACTGCTATCCTATCCTATATACGTATTGAATATCCTGGTAAGAAAATCAATGCTTCAAAAGAACTTAATGGTTTAACATTATATGCTGTAGGTTCAAAATCTATCATTAACAATATTATGGTAAGCCATTCTGCCGATGACTCTTTTGAATGTTTTGGTGGTGCTCCTACTCTGGAGAATTTAGTTTCGCTTAAAGCGAAAGATGATGACTTTGACCTCACTATGGGCTACACTGGTACGCTACAAAACATCGCTGCTATTAGACATCCTTATATTTCTGATACTAGTGGTTCTTATGCTATAGAGATCGATGGTTATGATAAACGTTCTAGTTTTGTGTCTTCAAAATCTTTTTCTACAGTTACTATTCATAATGCGGCATTAATCAATTTATCAGATACTAAAAACTTCCAACATACAACGGCGGCTATTTCTGCTAGAAATATGGCTAAAATACATCTCAAGAACTCCCGAATTTCTGGTTTTGCAAATGTGATCAAATTTGATAAGTCTTATACTTCGTATAGCGGAATCGAACAATCGTTCTCCTTATTAGATAGTTTCTTTAATGTGCATAACGATCCTGTTCTAGTTTCTTATGAACCTAAATCTGGATCTGAGCAAATTGTACGGGATAACCGTTTTACTGCCCGATTCAACTCAGTTTCAGAGCTTTTTATAGCTCCATTAAGCGAAAAAAAGCCTAAATTCACATTACAAAGATCACCGAATAACTATTCTGTGATGCAGTAATCATAAAAAATTCAATTCTTAATCATTATGAAAATAGTACATTTTATTGTCTTTGCTTTACTCTTCTCTGTGAGTATTGCATCCGCCCAAAGTCAAAAGAATACATTTTTTAATCAGCACTCGCTAATTAATAAATTTCATACTATAGATGAGTTAGAATCCTTAAAAAAAGGAGAACTAGTAAAACTATATGTAGAACGTATTAAAGAAATCGTGATCGTGATGCCTTACCTTTCTTTAACAAACGAAGCTGATGTTACTCTAGAAGATGTAGGAATTAAAGAAAATTCTCACAATTTAAAAATCCTCGATAAGCATCATAAATCTACCATGGAATCTTTTAATAATACCAAAGGGATGATTACAGAGTTTATCCCGTATGCAGATACTGATAAAATTATCTGGTCTATCTTATATTTTGAAGAAGTAATCAAAAAAATACGCGTGGGAGTTAACGGAAACTTCTAATTTATCCTTAGATTTACAGATTTTTTCTATAAAAAAAGCAACGAAATATCGTTGCTTTTTTTATGCATGCATAACGCCCTAACTATCAATAATTATAATCAAATATGGATTATTATCATGTTTTTTTGTAATCAAGGGGTCTAACTTGCGACTTAAAAAGCATAAACAACATTTCCCTATTAATTTAATAGGGTATCATCACACTGTAAGCTATGAAAAATTTATTACTGTTATTGCTTTGGATCGGGGTAACTCCACTGCAATTGTCTGCTCAAAGCAACACGCATGTGGATCAAATGAACTGGACCAAAGATTGGACGAACTTTGAAGCAAACAAAACGGAATATCCATCTTATGATGAGGTTATAGTTAATGAAATCACAGAAGATACTTTTCTAAAAAAAGATAAAACTTACCTAATGGTAGGTGATGTCTATGTAGTTAATGGTGCTATATTGACTATAGAAGAAGGAACTATTATACGTTGTGACTATGAAGTTCCTGCAAATTTAATTGTTAGTCGTGGTTCAAAATTAATTGCCAAAGGTACGGCAACAAATCCTATTGTTTTTACCTCTAATAAATCACCTAATTCTAGAACTAATGGTGATTGGGGTGGAATTTCTATACTAGGAGCTGCTCCTACTAATACTGTATCGGGGAAATCAAATGCAATCAAAGGTAACTTTGATATACGTTATGCAGATTATGGTGGAAACAATCCTAACGAAGAAACAACAGTGATGGAATATGTTCGTATCGAGTTTGGTGGTAAAAAGCACAACCAATCAAAAATTAATGCATTATCACTATATGCATTAGGAAAAAAATCAGTCTTAAATAACATTATGGTAAGTTATTCATCTGATGATTCTTTTGAATGGCATGGTGGTCAATTAGCCGCTCAAAATTTAATTTCTTTTAAAGCTAATGATGATGATTTTGACTTTACACAAGGATTTCACGGGGAGCTCCTTAATGTAATGGCAATAAGACATCCTTATATAGCTAGTAGCAAAGGTTCTTATGCTATAGAAATCGATGGTTATGATCCAGAGAGTGATGCTGCCACAAGAAAAAAGACTACTGTTGATATCTCTAATGCCTTATTATTAAGTTTATCTGATGATAGTAACTTTAATTATACAAAGTCTGCTATTTCATTAAACAATCAGGCAGAGTTGTATCTTAATGAATCTATTATTTCTGGGTTTTCTGATGTTGTTATGCTAGATGAATCTTATAATACGCTAGCACTAATTCAAGAATCTTTTAATATGGATAATAGTTTCTTTAATATACATAACAAAGGTGTTCTTTTAAACAACAAACTTTCTGATCTAGCTCAATTAGCTTTAAAGTATAATCGTTTTACGAAAACGTTTCAATACGTCGATCAGTTATTTGAAGATCCTATGAACTCGATAGCTCCAAAATTTAACCTGAAAAAATCACTTAATAACTATATGGTGATACAATAATAAAAACGCAAAAACAAAAAACACAAAAACAACATCTAATGAAAACAAAAAATCTAATATTAACACTACTTCTTATGGTCTGTGTAACTTCAGGTTTACAAGCCCAAAAAGAAAACATCTTTTTTACAAAAGAGAAACTAACTAACAAGTTTCATACAATTGATGAATTAAAAAGTTTAAATAAAGGAGAATTAATCACTTTGTATAGTGAACGTGTAAGAGAAATTATGGTTATTCTACCTTACCTACCTTTAGCAAATAAGCCTGGTGTAAGTATGCGAGATGTAGGGATTACAGAAACTTCGGATAATGTAAAAGTAGTTAAGAAGAATAATGAGATTGCAGATCGTGCTTTTGAATATACTTCAAACACTATTAACACACTTATTCCTTATGCCGATACAGATAAAATCATTTGGTCAATATTATACTTTGAAGAAATGATTAAAGAAATGCGATTAG
Source organism: Aquimarina rhabdastrellae (assembly GCA_947387485.1). Lineage (GTDB taxonomy): Bacteria > Bacteroidota > Bacteroidia > Flavobacteriales > Flavobacteriaceae > Aquimarina. The sequence continues at coordinate 204,208 of CANDNT010000006.1, read as the reverse complement.
GAACTAACGGACGTATATAAAGTTTCCCCCACATATATATTGTCTTAAGCTACTTAAATATACTTTTTTTGCCCCCATTAAGGTTGTCTCTTATAGACAACCTTTTTTATTTTCAATAAAATACAACTAGTAATAAATCGCTTTTTTGTGTTAAAATTCTAATTTCAGCCCTTTTTTATCAATTATAAAATACATACTAAAATAATCCTGTTTACCCTCCTTATTTTTATTACACAAAAACTACTGAACAACCGTAATCGCTAGTGTTTTCAGAAAATACAAGCAATACTATTTTATCATTTTAAGTAGTAAAAAACCTACTAAAGAATTCATAATATATCCTTAAACGTACAAACTTTGAGGTTAATACGTAACCCAAAACTGTAAAACTGTATTAATTTAGCTCACAGATACTTAACCCCCGTTATTAAGATCGCCTCATTTAAAATTTAGCTCTTATGAAATTAAAGTATACTTATATCTTAGTTACTGTTTATATCATTATTACATTTATAGTAGCTCCGCATTTTGCATATTCACAAAGCCTACATAGTGATGAAATGCGATGGACCAAAGGTTGGACCAATTTTGAACCTAATAACACAACTTATCCTGAAGCAGAACAAAAAATAGCAAATGCCATTACTTCTAACACCTACTTGAGTAATGATGCTGTTTATTTGTTATCTGGTGATGTTTATGTTACTAATAATGCAACACTTACTATTCAAGAAGGTACTATTATTCGATGTGATAGTGAAAATCCAGCAAATCTTATCATTACTAAAGGTTCTAAATTAATTGCCGCAGGATCAAAAGCTTACCCTATAGTGTTTACTTCTAACAAAGCCAAAAAATCACGTAATAACGGTGATTGGGGAGGTATTATTATTGCTGGTAACGGAAAAGTTAATACCGTATCGGGTAGTAGTATTATAGAAGGAAATATTAATCCTCAATACAGTATCTATGGTGGACAAGATAATGAAGAAGAGACTACAATTCTAAGATACGTACGTATTGAATTTGCTGGAAATGCTTCAAAAAAAGGACATGAAGAAGGTGGTTTAGCATTATTCGGAGTAGGAAACAATTCTATTATTGAAAACATTATGGTTAGCTATTCTGGTCAAGATTCTTTTAAATGGCGAGGAGGAACTTCTATCATGAAAAACTTAGTTTCTTTTAAAGCTCATGACGATGATTTTGATATTGCTCAAGGTTTTAAAGGAACTTTTAATCACATCATTTCGGTAAGACATCCTTATATTTCTAGTCCTTCTGGTTCTTATGCTGTAGAAATCGATGGTTATGATGCACATCTAGGTTATGCTAGACCAGATGATCTTACAGATGTTACTTTATCTAATGCTTCTTTAATTACATTATCAAACAAAACGAACTATCAACATACATCTGCTGCTATTCATATAAAAAATACAGCATTGATCTATATTACTAGCTCACATATATCAGGGTTTTCTGATGTAGTGAAATTTGACAAATCTTTTAGTTCTCTTGCACTAGTTAATCAACATTTTAACATGGATAATAGCTTTTTTAACATCCATAATAAAGGTGTAGTTTCTGCCAAAGAAATTGTAAATAAATCTGATGTACTTAAGTACAATCGTTTTACTAAAACTTTTAAAAGTGTCGATGAATTATTTTTGGATCCTCTTAATAAAGCTACCCCTAAGTTTTCTTTAAAAAAGTCCCTAAATAATTATATGGTCGTTCAATAATAAAATTCTTTTTTGCTCTCATATCTAGATTTAAAATCAATATTAACCTTATTGATTCCCCAAAAGGCAAGTAGACTCTATCAAAAGCGATTTATGCTGATAGGGTTTACTTTTTGGGGAATTATTTAAAATATTAACTCCTTTCTCCTATTTAACATTTTTGCTTGTAAGTCTTTTTTTCTTTTTCCTACTAAAGTACTATGGAATCATTATATCTTTTTTTAGGAATCGTTGCAGCGGCTATAGGAGCCATACCTCTAGGAGCAGTTAACATTGCTGTTATTAATACAACCTTAAACGAAGGCATAAAAAACACTCCCAAATTAATCACTGCAGCAGGAATTGCCGAAATTCTTTTGGCACTTATTTCGCTATACTTTAGCATGCTGTTATTGCCATTTTTTCACAATAATAGTTGGATTCAATATTTCATTATTATACTTTTTCTATGTGCTGGAGTTTTTTTCTTATTAAAGAAAACAAAGAAGAACAATACATTACATCATGAAAATCCGAAGTTGCAATTTAAAATGTTAACAGGTTTTTCTTTAGGTATACTTAATCCACCCGTAATTATTTATTGGATGTTGGCTATATCTTATCTTAATGAACAAACGATAACTTTAAATCATAACTTACCATTATTTAATTTAATGCTGTTTATCACAGGTGTATTTATTGGAAAGGTTACTACTCTATTTGCCTTTGCAAAAGTAAGTTCGAGATTAAAAAAGAATACCAACAGTTTTAGCGAAAAAACTCCAAAAATCATTGGTTTTGCATTATTGATTGTAGCCATTGTACAAGGGTTAAAAATAGCGATAGCTTAAAAACATATTAGAAAATAATACCATATACCCAAAACTATTAAACAAAGAAAGGTGCTTCTTAAAAGAAGCACCTTTCTTTGTTTAATTTTTTATACAAATTATTTAATCATCAAATCGACAACATAGCCTTCACTGTTTCTAACGTTAAAAACTGTATTATCATCAAAAATTAAATATTGTCCTTTTACTCCTTTTAAAACTCCTGTATATTCTGGTGTTTTCTCAAGATTTAAACTCTTTACCTTTTCTGGATATTTTAATACTGGAAACTCTAATGTTGTTTCTTCATTAGATGCTATAAAATATTCTTTGGCTTCTTCTGGAATAAATTCTTTTAACTGCTCTCTCTGTACTTTTAAATCTTCATCTTCTATCTCGTTCTTAAGCATTTTACGCCAATTGGTTTTATCTGCTACATGTTCTTTTAGAGCGACCTCGGTAATTCCAGCCAAATATCGATTAGGTACTTCTACTATTTCAATTGCCTCATGAGCTCCTTGATCAATCCATCTCGTTGGGACTTGGGTTTTGCGCGTTACTCCTACTTTTACATTACTTGAATTAGCCAAATAAACAATATGTGGTTGTAACTGTACTTTCTTTTCATATTCTAGATCTCTATCTTCTATACCTAAATGTGCTTGACTCAATTCTGGTCTCATAATCCAATCTCCTACATCTGGTTGTTTATAAAAATCATCATAACAATATCCTTGTCTAAAAATCTTCTTATTCTCACCACAAGCTAAACACTGATATTTAACAAACTTTAATGTGATTTCTTTATCTAATAATTGATTTACCTGAATAAAATCATTATCAAATATTAGAAAATATTGTATTGGTGAACCTATTTCTGTCTGCATTTTTCTCAGCACTCCCTGATATTGCATAAAATTTGAGTTATATAATTAATATCGTATTGATGTTGTAATATTTTTAGTACCTTGGAATACTTTTTAAGTAAAAATATTAGCTTTTTTATCTGCCTAAAGATACATTAAAATATGCCAATACCTCTAGTAAATTCAATTGCCAGCTGGTTTTTAAAAAAAAGGTTTCATCAAATGGAGCTTTTTCTTAAATACCCGATTGATGTGCAAAATGAACTTTTACAAACACTTATCGACACCGCAAAGCACACAGCGTTTGGTAAGCAATATGGTTTTGACTCTATAAAAGATTATAAAACTTTTGCAGAAAGAGTACCTATTCATTCTTATGAGGATTACGAAAGCATGATTCAACGTAGTCGTAATGGAGAGCATAATATTTTTTGGCCTACTCCTATCAAATGGTTTGCAAAATCTAGCGGTACAACAAATGCTAAAAGTAAATTCATCCCCGTAAGTCAACAATCTCTTGAATATTGTCATTATGCTGCTGGTAAGGATTTATTATGTATGTATCTTAATAATAATGAAAACTCAAAACTTTTTCAAGGTAAGAGTCTTCGCTTAGGTGGTAGTAAAGAACTTTATAAAGAAAACGGTACTTCGTTTGGTGATCTATCGGCTATTCTTATTGACAATATGCCTTTTTGGGCAGAGTTTAGCTCTACACCTAGTAGCGAAATTTCTCTAATGAGTGATTGGGAGATAAAAATGCAAGCTATTGCAAATGAAACTATACGCGAAAATGTAACTAGTCTTGCTGGTGTTCCTTCATGGATGCTTGTATTATTGAATCAAGTATTGGCTACTACAGGAAAAGAACACTTATTTGAAATATGGAATAACTTAGAAGTTTATTTTCATGGTGGCGTGAGTTTTGATCCTTATATCGATCAATATAAAGCCATCTTACCTAGGGATTCTTTTAAGTTCTACGAAATTTACAATGCCTCTGAAGGCTTCTTTGCTATTCAAGATCGTAATGATGCTACAGAGTTATTATTAATGCTCGATTATGGTATCTTCTATGAATTCATTCCTATGGATACCTATGGTACAAAACAAGAACGTATTATTTCACTTAACGAAGTAGAAGTAGGAAAAAATTATGCTATTATCATTACTACAAACGCAGGTTTGTGGCGCTATAAAATAGGTGATACCGTACGTTTTACATCTATTGATCCATATCGCATAAAAGTATCTGGAAGAACAAAGCATCATATTAATGTTTTTGGAGAAGAATTAATCATTGAAAATGCTGAGTCTGCGCTAAAAAAAGCTACTAGAGAAACTAATAGTGAGATTAAAGATTATACCGCTGCCCCTATTTTTATGAAAGGAAAAGAAAAAGGAGCACACGAATGGATGATTGAATTTAAAACTCCACCCAAAGATCTTAATCTATTTTCAAAAATATTAGACCTTTCTTTACAAGAAGTTAATAGTGATTATGAAGCTAAGCGTTTTAATAATACTACGCTTAATCCATTAACGATCCATCAAGCACGAGAAAATTTATTTTATGATTGGCTTAAACAACAGAATAAGTTAGGTGGTCAACATAAAATACCTAGACTTTCAAATACGCGAACTTTTATGGATGAGCTTTTAATCCTTAATAAGAATTCATAATCTCAAATTACTATATTTGACTTGTTATACTACTAAATAATAAGGTTTTACCTCCTTTTTATTACATTTTAAATAGTCAAAAATCTTAAATTTCAAGGTATTTTTGTGTATTTCAACGAATTAATCCCTCCTTTTATCTAAAACACAGTATTTTTTTTCTATACATAACTATTTCATCTTAAATTCGTTACCTCAAAATACAATATCTACCCATGAAAAAAATAGTTTTTAGTTTAGCTTTTGCTCTTACAGCAACTGTATTTTTTGCTCAAGAAAATGACACTGAACCAAAAGTTAAATCAACTACTACTCATAAAAAAGAGGTAAAAAAGAAAGAAGCTTCTAAAGCTACACAAGAGAATAAAATATCTTTTTATCAAACTTTAATTAAGAAAAACAATCTAGATATTCAATTGGTTTCTACATCAAAAAAAACAAATCTAGTCGCACAAAAGAAATACAATTCTAATAAGACTACTACGACTGGAAACTAATAGTTAACCTAGTTTATATATAAAAAGAAAAGAGCGATATTTAAAATATCGCTCTTTTCTTTTTTGCAGTTTAATCTTATTAAGAAACCGCTTTTAATTTCTTAATTGTAGATTTATTTAATTTTTGTTCTGCATATTCTTTAGTAACCTCAAATTCTGTTTCAGAACTATCTGGTAATTCATACATAGCATCTGTCAAAATTGCTTCGCATAAAGATCTTAATCCTCTCGCTCCCAATTTGTACTCTATTGCTTTATTTACAATATAATCCAATGCTTCGTCTGAAATACTAAATGCAATATCATCCATACCAAAAAGCTTAGTATACTGCTTTATAATCGCATTTTTAGGCTCTGTAAGGATCGCTCTAAGCGTTTTGGCATCCAGAGGATCCATATAAGAGAGTACAGGTAATCTACCTATAATTTCTGGTATTAATCCAAAATCTTTTAAATCTTTAGGAATAATATATTTCAATAAATTATCCTTTTCGATTACATCTTCACTTATAGAAGCACTAAATCCTACAGCCTGCATATTTAATCGCTTTTGAATCACTCTTTCGATACCATCAAAAGCTCCTCCTGCAATAAATAAAATATTCTCTGTATTAACTTCTATAAATTTTTGATCTGGATGTTTACGTCCTCCTTTAGGTGGTACATTAACTACTGTTCCTTCTAATAATTTCAGTAATGCTTGTTGTACTCCTTCTCCAGATACATCTCTAGTAATACTTGGGTTATCGCTTTTACGAGCTATCTTATCAATCTCATCGATAAAAACGATTCCGCGTTGTGCTTTTTCTAGGTTGTAATCTGCAGCTTGTAAAAGACGTGTTAAAATACTCTCTACATCTTCTCCTACATAACCTGCTTCTGTTAATACTGTAGCATCAACAATAGCTAATGGCACATTTAACATTTTGGCAATTGTTTTTGCCATCAATGTTTTTCCTGTACCAGTTTGCCCTACCATAATGATATTACTCTTTTGTATTTCAATATCATCATCGCTCGCTGGTTGTAGTAATCGTTTGTAATGATTGTATACTGCTACAGCCATTACTTTTTTAGTAAATTCTTGTCCAATAACATATTGATCCAAAAATTCTTTTATAGCCATAGGTTTTCTTAGCACTAGTTCACTACTTAGCTCACTAATACTATCATCCTTTGCCTCTTCTACTACAATACCATGAGCTTGAAGGATACAGCGATCACAAATATGTGCATCTAATCCTGCTATTAATAAATTTGTTTCAGGTTTTTTTCTTCCACAAAAGGAACATTCTAAATCTTCTTTCGCCATATAATCGACTTTTACATACCCCTACTTTCTCATTTTTAATAGGGCAATTTCAATTGGTTTGAATTATTGAGAATATTAAACTTATTATACTCTAGTTAATATTTCGTCAATCATTCCATATTCTTTTGCTTTATCAGCACGCATCCAGTAATCCCTATCACTATCTTCATATACTTTATCATATGTTTGCCCTGAATGCTTAGCAATAATTTCATAAAGTTCTTTTTTAAGCGTAAGAATTTCTCTAGCTGTAATTTCAATATCACTAGCTTGTCCTTGAGCACCTCCTAATGGTTGGTGAATCATAACACGACTATGTGGTAACCCAGAACGCTTACCTTCTTGACCTGCACATAATAAAACTGCTCCCATAGAAGCTGCCATACCTGTACAAATAGTTGCTACATCTGGTTTAATAAATTGCATAGTATCATAGATTCCTAATCCAGCATATACACTTCCTCCCGGAGAGTTGATATAAATCTGGATATCTTTATTAGGATCTGTACTTTCTAAAAATAATAACTGTGCCTGAATAATGTTAGCCACTTGATCATTAATTCCTGTTCCTAAAAAGATGATACGGTCCATCATTAGCCTCGAAAACACATCAAAGATCGCTATATTCATCTGACGCTCTTCAATGATATTAGGAGTCATCCCTACAGGATACATACTACTAATAATATCGTTATAATAATTACTATTAATACCGTGATGCTTTGTTGCGTATTTTTCAAATTCTTTACCGAAATCCATATAGCTTATTTGATTTTTTATTTTAACAAAAAGGCGTTACCCCAAAAATGGTTTAACGCCTTAAAGATAAGTATAAATTCTTTTACTTATGTGGAGTTTTCTTATTTGTAAACTTCTTTTACAAAATCGTCAAAACTCATTTCTTTTTCTTCTAATTTAACGTTTTCTTTATAGAAAGCGATAAGCTTTTGGCTCATTAATTGATCAGAGATTCTCTTTACTTCATCTCTATTTGATAATACTCTATTAATGATTCCTTCTAATTCTTCTTCAGCTGGCTCTGCTTGTCCAAACTGTGCCATTTGACCTTTGATTAATTCTTTTGTAAATTCTTTAATCTCGTCAATAGTAACTTGTAAGTTGTTATCAGAAATTAATTTACCTTCGATCAATTGGAAACGAATTCCTTTTTCACTCTTTTCATACTCTTCTTTAGCTTGCTCTTCTGTAAGAGGTTGCTCACCAGTAGTACGTATCCACTTTTGTAAAAACTCAGAAGGTAATTCAAATTTAGTATGCTCTAAAGTACTTTCTGTAATGTCATTTAAAAGTTGTTGATCAGATTGTTGCGTAAATTGACGCTCTGCATCTTCTTTGATCTTATCTTTTAATTCTGTAACAGAAGTAACTGTTCCTCCTGGAAATAATTTATCAAATAATTCTTGATCTAGATCAGCAAGTTCTTGCTTGTTGATTTCTGCTATTGTAAAAATAACTTCGATTTCAAGACCATGAGCAGTATCGTGATCTACTCCTAAAGCTTGAATTAAATCGTGCTCTTCATTAAATAAATTTTTAGTTTTTAATGTAAGAACATCTCCTACTTTAGCTCCTAAGAATTTATCTGTATTTCTTTTTCCTTTGATTTTTGCTAACTCAATAGTAGTCTCTTTGTTAATTTCGTTTTCTTCATTAACAAAAGTTCCTCTAATCACATCACCTTCTTCTACAGCTTCTTTAGAAACTAATTTTCCGTATTGCTTTTGAATAGTTTGGATTTGATTATCTATCATTTCTTCTGTAGCAACAATCTTATACTGTGTGATTGCTTTATCTCCAGAGAAAACAACATCGAATTTAGGCGCTAAACCTAATTCAAATTCAAATGAATAATTTTCTGCATCCCAGTCGAAGTTTTCTTGTTCTTTAGGTAACGGATTACCTAATACATCTAATTTTTCTTCAACTAAATATTTATTTAAAGCTTCTTGCAATAATTTGTTTACCTCATCTACTAAAACTGCTTTTCCGTATTGCTTTTTTACTAATCCCATAGGCACGTGTCCTTTTCTAAATCCAGGGATGTTCGCATTTTTACGATAATCTTTAAGAACCTTATCTACCTTCTCGCTATAGTCTTCTTTAGCAATATCTACAGTAATTACAGCATTTAAATCGTCTAATTGCTCTTTTGAAATATTCATTATCTCTTCTTTTTAGTACTAAAAATTGGGAGGCAAAAGTAATATTTTTTTACATCTAAACAAAGTTTTAACTCACTGAAAAACAGCTATTTTTTATCTTCCTTCAATATTGAATACAATATCGACTGAAATATTGATAATAAAATACTAAATAGAATTGCTGAAAACCATCCATTTACATTAAATCCACCGATAAAGTAATCTGCCATTAAAATAATTGCAGCATTAATAATAATTAAAAACAATCCTAAACTCACTATAGTTACTGGAAGCGTAAATAATACTAACAAAGGCTTAATAAATGTGTTTAAAAAAGCTAATACTAACGCTACTATAACTGCACTCCACATAGAGCTCACTGCAACTCCTGGTAAAATCTTTGATAAGATCACTACTACTATCGCACTTAATAGTATTTTAAGTATAAATTTCATAAGAATTAAATTTATTTAAAGTTTATTACTCTGACTTAACTAGCACTAAGTTAAGCAAATAAAAAACTCCTATTTGTTAAACAAACAGGAGTTTTTTATTATGATAAGGCTAAGTTAACTATCTTCCTATAGTCACTGTACCGAAATTTCCTGGATTTACAACAGGTACTGTAGCTCCATATTTTGCGTTGATTGCTTCTATTACACCATTAGCTGCTAATGCATATCCTCTAGGTGTAGGGTGAACTCCATCAAGAGAGAAACCTCCTCCAGAAGCAAATGTAGAAGTAACTGTTCCTCCATCAAATGTAATTCCTGTAGAAGCTACCTGAGCTAATAAACTTTTTGCATCAAAAAATGCCAAATCATTAGCTTCGGCTAAAGCTTGAATTGTTGCATTATAACTTGTTTGAGCAGTTGTTATTAACGCTTGCTCATCTGTTGTTAATACATATCTATCTTCTAATGGTACTGCTAATCCTATTACAGACGCTGCATTTGAAGGATCTGCTAATGTACCTATAACTGTACTAGATGTTAATACTAATAAATCTTCGCTAGTAGCTTGTCTCATATTAGTTAATCCTGGATTGATAGAAGAAAGGTCTGTTAAATCTTCATCCAAAATTACCACCGCATTTTGTCCTTCTGTAAAAGTAATTTGACGTCTTGCTGCCTCTTCTGCAGAGATAGCTCCTCCAGCTGCTAATTGATTAATACCAAGGTTATATGGTGCAAATTGTACTGTTAAAAATGCTGCTGTTGCCGCATCTAATGGTATTGCATCATGTGGTACAGTTGTAAAGAATGGAATAGATGTTACATCTGGTAAATTAATCAATACTCCTTCTGCTCCATTTGCTGTTAATGCATTTACCATTTGAGAATACGCATTTGCAAAAACATTAGGATCTGTAATATCATTTGATCCATATGTTGAAGGATCAATGTTTCCTGTTTGATCTACTCCTACTCCTCCAGAAGTTGCATAACTTAAGATATCATTATTACCTATCCATAAGCTAAAGAATGAAGGATTTTGAGCTACAGCATCACCTATAACAGTCGAAGTAGCACTAGATGCAAATCTCACATAATAAGGGTTTGCTGCTCCTGTAGCTACACCAGCTAAATTTCCGTACCCTTCTGCCAAAAGATGGAAACTCTTAGCTCCTGGTACTCCCATATTATTAAACGATCCTGTTAATACGTTTGCTATATCAGTAGTCGCTTGTTCTTCTGTATAGATTACTGGCCCTACAGGTTGTCCTGCTTGATCCAACATTAAAACGCGACGGTTAGGAAATTGATTTACTCCATTTCCATCAACAATTGGATTTCCATTTAATAGTAAACCTCCAGCATTGTCTGCAGTTAATGGTTGTGTAAATTCACCTCCACCAACTAAAGAAAATTGCTGTGCTAAAATATTAGGATATGAATTTTCTTGACCTGATTTATATAATGCTCCATCGGCAAAACCTGCCGTAAGCGAATTACCTACTGCTACAAAATTTGAAAAATCTGCAGAACCACTTGTATAAAAATCTCCTTCATTAACAGGATTATCAAATTCTGGTTCACAAGCTACTAATCCTAGAGCTAGAATCGCTAAATATTTAAAGTTATTCTTCATTGCCATTTTTTTCAAGTATTATAATTTATATGTGATTCCGATTCCAGGAATAAAAGCATTGTTCTTGTATGTTCCTCTGAAAGGTACATTTTGTCCATTTTCTTGATAGAAGTCATACGATACATTTACTTCGTTTGACTTTACATATAAGAAAGATGCGTCAATAGCAAAATGATCATTTACATCAAAAGAAAGTCCTGCTGTAAAATTGTTACTATCTGGACGTGGAGTTTCTGGTGCAAAGAATCCTTCTTGAATAGGTGATTCATCAAAGTAGTATCCAGCTCTTAACGCTAATTTATCTAATGCTTTATACTCAACTCCTACACGGTAAATACTTGAGTTTTGGTAATTTCTTGGATTTACTGAATCTGGGATGTTTGGATTAACAAAATCAATATCTAAAGATTCATATACACTCCAATATGTTCTATCAAATTGGAACGCCACTAACCATTTGTCTGTAACTTGGTAAGATGCTCCTAAAGATAATTCTGCTGGTAAAGGTAAAGATGCATTAAACGGTGTATCTTCAAAAGGAAGTCCTGTTGGGATATTGTCGAAATTAGCATCACCACCTTCTGCATCAAGAATGATCTCTGAACGGTAGTTAAATCCTATTCTTAAATCTTCTACTGGTGTAAACATAGCACCTACAGACCATCCCCAAGCATTTACCCCTGAAGCATCTATAGTTACATTTGAGCGATCACCATTTGCATCTGCTAAAGTTCTACTCAAATTTCTGTTAAAGTTTACAGAACCTGTAACATAAATAGGTCCACCTCCAATACTAAAAATATCTGATATCTTTAATGATACTAATGGTTGGATATAAACAGCTCCTAGTTCTATATTATTTACTAGATGAGAACCTGCCCAATCTTTTTCCCATTCTACTCTACTTCCGTATGGTGTTGATACATTAAGTCCTAATGCTAACCAATCTGTCACCTTATATGAAGCATATAAGTAAAAAGGAGTTCCTACAGGACTATCAGTCTCTGAGTATTGTCCAAACTGTTCACTTTGCCAAGCTACGTCTGAAAAAACTCCGCTTACCCCTGCAGAAATATTTAGCTTATTTTCTAAATATATTAAACCTGCTGGGTTAAAAAATGCTAACTCGGCATTGCTAACAACAGATACACCTGCGTGTCCCATAGCTAAACTGCGTTGACCTTGCAGTCCAACACGGTATCCACCAGCGTAAATACTAGCAGAAACTAGGAGCACTACAGCTAAAAATAAATTTCTCATCATAATAAATTTGTTTGTTTTCTTAGTTTTTCAAAAAATTACAAGCACTCAAATTTAACATATTTTACATATTTCGCAATTTTTTAATGTATTTATTATGCATGCACAATATTTTTCCTTGTTTTTTTAACATATTTACTATGCATGCATAACAAATATTACATTAATCGATTCATTAAAGTTCAAAAAAAAGTTTCAAACTTTATTTGAGTTTAAAACTTTTTTCATTTTAATATTGTTTAATTAAGCTATTCTACATAATTCATTACTTTATTAAAAAAAGCTACTGGTTGTTCTGCATGTAACCAATGTCCTGCATTTGCTATTGTTGTTATTTGGGCTAACGGAAAATGTTTTTTTAAATCTGCTTCATCTTCTTGAAGTATGTAATTTGAATTCCCTCCTCTCATAAATAAAACAGTTCTTTCGTACCTTTTCTCCTTTGCTAATGGCTTTCCTATTTCTTCTATATTATCAATTAATGCTGGTAAGTTAAATCGTAATCCTAACTTTCCTTTTTCTTCCCAATAGACACTTTTTAATAAAAATTGACGCACACCTGGTTCTTTTATATAAGAGGATAAACACTCTTCAGCTTTCTTTCTAGAAGATAGTCCTTCTTCAGATTGAGATAATGCTGTTAGTCCTTCTAATATGGTTTGATGATGTTGAGGATAAAACTTAGGTCCTATGTCAGCAATAATCAGCTTTTCAATCATTTCTGGATAAGTAGTTGAAAAAAGCATCGCTGTTTTTCCTCCCATAGAATGTCCTAATAAAATCACTTCGCTCAAGTTGTGATCATCACAGTATTCTTTTAAATCTTCGACTAATGCTTCATAATTAAAAGTTTCACTATGTGGACTTCTTCCGTGATTTCGCTGATCAATTAGGTGTACTTGATATCCTTGTTCTGCAATTTTCTTTCCCAAGGTTTTCCAATTATCCCCCATACCTAAAAAACCATGCAGGATTAAAAAAGCTTTCCCTTCTCCTATTATGTTCCCGTGTAACTTCATAAGCTATTTTAATTTTCTTAGATACATATTTACTACATTTTCTAACCCCAAATACAAAGATTCACTAATCAAAGCATGTCCAATAGACACTTCGAGAAGTCCTGGAATGTTTTCTTTAAAAAACTTAATATTATCTAGAGATAAATCATGTCCTGCATTTATTCCTAACCCTAGATCAAGTGCTAATTTTGCACATTTAGTATATGGCAATATAGCTTCTTTATTTCCTACTTTATAACCATCTGCATAAGCTTCAGTATATAATTCAATACGATCAGTTCCTGTTTCCTTTGCGCCTTCTATCATATTTTCAACCGGATCTACAAAAATAGATGTACGAATTCCATTTCGCTTAAACTCTTCAATTACTTCTATTAAATAGTCTTTATGTTTTACTGTATCCCATCCTGCATTACTAGTAATTGCATCAACAGCATCTGGAACCAATGTTACTTGAGTAGGCTTAACTTCTAATACTAAATCAATAAACTTAGGAATTGGATTCCCCTCTATATTATATTCTGTAGTTACAATAGGTTTTAAATCATGTGCATCTTGATATCGTATATGTCTTTCGTCTGGTCTAGGGTGAATAGTTATTCCTTCTCCTCCGAAACGCTCAATATCTTTTGCTACTTGTAACAAGTTAGGTACATCTCCTCCTCTTGAATTACGTAACGTAGCTATCTTATTTATATTAACACTTAATTTTGTCATGAACTTGTACAATTATTTTGATTACAAAAATACAAACTTGAAAATGCTTTAAGTTCTCTATTTTTCATTATTTTGCATAAAAATGCCTTTATCTGATGAATGCACAATTACACATTATAAACGAGATTTTGCCTTTATCCATTGATTCTGAAATCTCTGAGGCACAAGTTTTCTTTAACGAACTTACTTATTCTCATTTTCCTGTTCTTAAAGACAAGACCTATTTGGGGTGTATAGCTGAAGCTGATATACGTTGTTTTGACAGTGACAATACTTTAAAAGAATACCAATATGCTTTTGAAGGGTTCTTTGTAAGAGATGATGCAAATTGGCTTGATATACTTGAAGCCTTTGCTCAAAACAATTCTAATATAATGCCTGTCTTAGATTATGAGAATACCTATCTAGGTTATTTTGAGCTTAGTGATGTCATGACTTTATTTAATGACACTCCTTTTCTAGGTGAGGCTGGAGACATTTTAGTTCTAGAAAAAGGTATATCTGATTATTCTTTTAGCGAAATTAGTCAGATTGCAGAATCGAATGATGCCAAGGTACTAGGTTTATTCATTTCTAAAATAGAAAATGACGTGGTTCAAATCACTGTTAAAATAACGAATAGTGATATCAATTATATCATTCAAACTTTTAGAAGGTATAATTATAATGTCATCTCAACTCACAAAGAAGATATTTTCTTAAAAGACTTGAAAGAACGTTCTGATTATTTAAAACGATATTTAGATATGTAACCCTAAATATTGTTATTACCTTTACCCTCTATAATAATTAGAATAGGAAACAAAATTAAGTAGCTCAATGAAAATAGGGATTTATGGTCAATTCTATCATGAAAACTCTGGAATTTATATTCAACAACTATTAGAGACTCTGGATAAACATCAAGTTGAAGTTGTTATTGAAAAAAAATTTCTAGAGTTAATTGACTTGCATGAGGATATCGATAAAACATATTCTCACTTTAGCACTTTTGAAGAGCTGGATCATTCTTATGATCTATTTTTTAGTATTGGTGGTGATGGTACTATATTAAAAACCATTACGTATGTAAGAGATTTAGGAATACCTATTGCTGGTATTAATACTGGACGTTTAGGTTTTTTGGCTACAATTCAAAAAGAAGAAATTAAAGAAAGTATAGAAGCTATTCTTGAAAAACGTTTTACCATTTCTACTCGTAGTTTGCTCACTGTAAAGACTATCCCTGAGAAAGAAGAGTTTGGCGTATTAAACTTTGCGATGAATGAAATTGCTGTTAGTAGACGAAATACAACTTCTATGATAACAGTACATACAAGTCTTGATGATGAGTTTTTAACCTCATATTGGGCAGATGGATTAATTGTTTCTACTCCTACAGGATCTACAGGTTATTCTTTAAGTTGTGGTGGTCCTGTAATCATGCCTGATGCAAAAAATATAGTTTTAACACCTATTGCTCCTCACAATCTTAATGCAAGACCTCTTGTTATACCTGATGATAAAGAAATTAAGCTAGGTATTGAAGGTAGAGAGGATGAATATCTAATTTCTCTAGATTCAAGGATTCATACTTTACCTAACGAAACTACTATCGTCATAAAAAAAGCACCTTTTAAGATTAACATGGTTGTTCTTGAAGGAAATAGCTTCTTAAAAACACTTAGAAAAAAGATGTTATGGGGTGAAGATAAGCGGAATTAGGCAATAAAATCGTATTAAAAGTGTTTTTTATTCATACTATTCCAATCAAATTCTTTAGTAGTAAAGTTAATTATTATATTTGCAAACTTTTGAAAATCTATGAGATACTTAGCATCATTTATAATCCTTCTGTTTTTTACAGAAACAATGACTTCTCAAACCTATGAAGTAGGACTACTTGCTGGTGGTTCAAATTATGTAGGAGATGTAGGATCTACTTATTATATTGCGCCAAATGACTTTGCGTTTGGAGCATTGGCAAAATGGAATCGTAGTAAACGACACGCATTTAGGTTTTCATTTTTATATGCAGAACTTAATGGAGATGATTCAAAAGGTGATGATCGCCGTCAAGAAAGAGGTTTTGAGTTTAAAAACTCTGTAAAAGAAGTCTCTTTGGGTATGGAATTTAATTTCTGGGATTGGTATTTATACGATGGTGATCCTCAATTCACTCCATACTTATATACAGGGATTACAGTATTTAATTATGATCAAATGGCTCGTAATGTAGATAATGATATTATCCCTTTTAGAGATGAATGGAGTATGGCTATACCTATGGTTGTAGGTGTTAAAAAAACAATTGGAACACACTGGATAATCGGTGCCGAAATTGGAGCGAGATACACCTTTACAGATAATCTAGATGGTAGTGATCCTAGCAGATCCATTTCTGGAAATAATGTTTTGAAATTTGGTAACACAAACAATAATGACTGGTACTTTTTTACAGGTATAACTTTAACATATACCTGGGGTAGGATACCGTGTTATTGTGTTTTTTAAAAAAAATGACTCAAAAAGAACAACTTAATTCAAATATTCCACATCATATTGCCATTATTATGGATGGTAATGGGAGATGGGCAAAAAAGAAAGGTCTCCTAAGGGCTATTGGGCATGAAAACGGAGCAAAAGGAGTACAAGAGGCTGTAGAAGCATGTACAGAAATTGGCGTTAAATATTTAACGCTTTATGCTTTTTCTACAGAAAACTGGAATCGTCCAAAACGAGAAGTTGATGCTTTAATGAAGCTCCTTGTCAATTCTTTAAAGAAAGAAGTTGCCTCTCTTCAAAAAAACAATATCAAGCTTAACGCTATAGGAAATTTAGATGCTTTACCAGAAAAGGTAAAGAATGAATTACTGTATGTTATTGATCAAACAAAAGATAATACACAAATTACCGTTACACTCGCTCTTAGCTATGGTAGTCGAGAAGAACTGATAAAAACTGTAAAAGATATAAGTATTAAAGTAAAAAATAATTTAATTTCGCCACATCTCATAAATGAAACAGTCATTAGTGAGCATCTGTACACCAAAAACCTGCCAGATGTGGATTTATTAATACGTACAAGTGGTGAACAACGTATTAGTAATTTCTTATTATGGCAAATTGCATATGCAGAATTATATTTTACTAAAATACTTTGGCCAGATTTTAGGAAAACTGATTTATTTGAGGCCGTATTAAATTATCAACAAAGAGAAAGAAGATTTGGAAAAACGAGTGAACAACTTAGCTAATATGCATAAACGAATATTTGTAGCAATCTTATTGTCTTGTATATTTCTATTACAGTCAACTCCACTTTCAGCTCAAGGTAGTATCCCTATTTCTAATGGAAAAGAGTACACTTTAGGTGAAATAAAAGTAACAGGTTCTGTAAGCTATAATGAAAATACCATCATTGCCTTTACAGGTTTAAGAAGTGGCGAACGTATATTTCTACCTGGTGATAAAATTAGTGGCATCATAAAAAAGTTATGGGACTTAGAATTATTTAGTGATATCAATTTTTATCTTACTAATGTAAAAGGTGATATTGCCGATATCGAAATTAATATTCAAGAAGTTCCTGAACTTACTGAAGTAAGAATTGATGGTATTAAAAAACGTAAACGTGAAGATCTCATAAAAGATAATCAATTGCGTAAAGGTGCAAAGGTTACAGAAAACCTTTTAACTACTACTCGTAACTATATTACTAATAAATATAGAAAAGATGGATACTTAAATACTAAGGTAGCCATTAACACTATACCTGTTAAAGATACTATTGAAAATAGTAACAAGGTTAAGATGGTTATTCGTATTGACAAAGGTGATCGTGTTAAAGTAAAAAATATAGTTATTAATGGAAATAGCGAACTTTCTAATAGTAAGATTCGTTCAACCATGAAAAATACTAAACGTAAACGCTTCTGGAGGTTTTGGAAACGATCTAAATATATTAAAGCTGACTATGAAGAGGATAAATCTAATATCGTTCAGAAATATAAAGAAAAAGGATTTCGTGATGCTAGAATCGTGATGGATACAGTTTTATCTAACAATAAGGAGACTGTTACCATTAATATGAATGTAGAAGAAGGTAATAAATATTATTTTGGTAATATCACTTTCTTAGGAAATAGTGTTTATACAGATAGACAATTAGCTCGTCAATTAGTTATCAAAAAAGGAGATGTTTACAATGGTGTTTTATTAGAAAAACAAATTTCTGATAATACTAAACCTGATGCAGATGATTTAACAAACCTATATCAAAATAATGGTTACTTATTCTCTAGTATTAATCCTGTAGAAACTACAATTAAGAACGATACTATTGATTTTGAAATTCGTATTCGTGAAGGAAAATTAGCTCATTTTAATAAAATTACTGTATCTGGAAATGATAAAACAAATGATCATGTAATCTATAGAGAATTAAAAACAAAGCCTGGTGAGCGCTATAGTAAAGATTTAGTTATTCGTACTGTACGTGAATTAGGTCAATTAGGTTTCTTTGATCCAGAACAGTTAGAACCTAAATTTCAAAACTTAGATCCTAATGCTGGTACTGTTGATATCAATTACCCTCTTGTAGAAAAAGGATCTAGCCAAATCGAGCTTCAAGGAGGTTTTGGTGGTGGTGGTTTTGTAGGGACTTTAGGTCTTGCATTTAATAACTTCTCTATTAGAAATATTTTTAATAAAGAAGCTTATCAACCATTACCAATGGGAGACGGACAGACGCTGCGTGTAAGAGCTCAAGCAAGTCGTTTATACCAAACTTACAGCTTATCTTTTATTGAGCCATGGTTAGGTGGTAAAAAGCCTTATCAATTATCATCTTCGTTCTCTCATACTATTCAATATTTATTCAACAACAGAACTCGTGATGTTGATAGAAATAGTAAGTTTTTAATTACAGGAGGTTCTTTAGGTATTGCAAAACGTTTAAACTGGCCTGATAACTATTTTACTTTATCTCAAGCCGTGAGTTTCCAACATTATAATTTAAAGAATTATAACACTAACTTATTTACGTTTGGTGATGGTTATTCTAACAACTTATCATATACGATAGGGATAAACCGAAACAATACGTTTTCTAATCCTATATTTCCTACAAGTGGTTCTGAATTTAATTTAGTTGCTAAACTTACATTACCATATTCATTATTTGATGGAGTTGACTATAAAGCATTAAGAGAAGAAAGAGATGGTTTAGATCCTGCTGATGCAGATGATCGTGCAAGAATATCTGAAATTGATCAAGAACGTTTTGATTGGTTAGAATTCTATAAAATTAAGTTTGATGCTACATGGTATACTACTCTTTATCAAAAATTAGTTTTAAGAACAAGAGCAGAATATGGATTCTTAGGAGCATATAACAATGATAGAGGTAATATTCCTTTTGAGCGTTTCTTTGTAGGAGGAGATGGTTTAGGAGCAAGAAGTCTTGATGGTAGAGAAGTTGTAGCGTTAAGAGGATATCCTAATCAATCACTTATCCCTTTAAGTAGATCTACAGATGTAGATAGTTCTAATGATGGGGCAACAATTTATAACAAATACTCGTTAGAGTTACGCTACCCTATTACTTTAAAGCCTCAAGCATCTATTTATATGCTTGGTTTTATAGAAGGAGGTGCCTCTTATGACAGTTTTAAAAGGTTTAACCCATTTGAACTTAGTCGATCTGCCGGAGCTGGACTACGTATCTTTATGCCTGCCTTTGGTTTATTAGGTATTGACTTTGGTTATGGATTTGACCCTGTACCAGGATTAGGTACTGGAGCAAATGGTTGGGAAACTCACTTTATCATAGGGCAGCAATTTTAATTTGGCATGATTATTTCAATAAACAAAATAACATTATGAAAACAAGAGTTCTTTTCTTATTAACAACTATTTGTTGGCTTTCTTTTTCTGCTTCTATTTTTGCGCAAAGAGGAATACGTATAGGATATATCGATATGGATTATATCTTAGAAAACGTTCCTGAATACGGTGAAGCTTCTGCACAATTAGAAACTAAAGTTCAGAAATGGAAAACTGAAGTCGAAGTTGTTCTTAAGGAAGTTGAACAAATGAGAAAAGATCTTAATAATGAACGTGTGTTATTAACAAAAGAACTTATTGAAGAACGTGAAGAAGATATTAATTTTAAAGAGAAAGAAATCTTAGATTACCAACAAAAAAGATTTGGGCCTAACGGAGATCTTTTTCTTCAAAAAAAGAGATTAATTCAACCTGTACAAGATCAAGTTTTCACTGCGGTACAAGAAATAGCAAAAAGCAAAAGATATGATTTTATCTTTGATAAATCAGCTGATGTTGTGATGTTGTATTCTGCAGATAAATATGACGTAAGCGATCAAGTACTTTTAAGAATTAATCGTGCATCAAAAAGAAAACAAGCTAAAAACAAAAAGGAGCGTAAACAAATTGAACAAGGTGAATCTAGAAATGTTGAGCAAGAAAAAGAAGTAACCGAACGTGAAAAAGCACAACAAGCTAAGATTACTGAACGTGAAAAATTACTAGAAGAACGTAAAGCTGCTAGAGAAAAAGCAAGAGCTGCTAAAAAGAAAGAATATGAAGAACGCCGTGCAAAACTTCTAGCAGAACGTAAAAGAAAGAAAGATTCTATTGCTGCTCTAAAAGCACAAAAGCTAAAAGAGCAAGAAGAAAAAAGCGATAATTAAATTAAACACAATTATAAAATTTATAACACTTAATATTACTAAAAATGAAACAATTTAAAACACTATTAGTAGCTTGTGCATTGGTATTGGGAGCAACAAGTTTTGTGAACGCACAATCAAAAGTAGCTCATATTGCATCTCAAGAACTTATCGAAGCTATGCCTGCTTATAAAGCTGCTATTAGCGAGTTAGAAAAATTAGAGAAGACTTATGATGGTGAGATCAGAAATATGATTTTAGAGTTTCAAAATACAACTAACAAATACCGCCAAGAAGCTGAAACTAAAACTGACGAAGAGAACGCAAAAAGAATGCAAGAGCTTCAAGCTACAGAAAAAAGTATCGGAGATTACCGTGCTAATGCATTAAAAGATATCGACAAGAAAAAAGTTGAGTTATTAAAGCCTATTTATGAAAAAGCTCGTACTTCTGTACAAAAAGTTGCTAGAGCAAAAGGATACCAATATGTTCTTGATTCTACTACTGGTACAGGAATCATCATGGCTGATGGTTATGATTTAATGGCTGACGTAAAGAAAGATTTAGGTATCTAAGAAAACTTATCTTTTCAAAACAGATATAAAAGCAACAAAGTTTTTTGTTGCTTTTTTTTATTTTTACGCCCATCATAAAACACATTCACACGATAATGTCATCACAACCCATAGGTATTTTTGATTCTGGAATTGGAGGAACTTCTATATGGAAAGAGATTGCTACTCTTCTTCCTTATGAGAATACTATTTATCTTGCTGATAATAAAAATGCTCCATACGGTACAAAAAATAAAGATGATATTGTTAAACTGAGTATAAAAAATGTCGAGCGTCTTTTAGCTTATGATTGCAAAATTATAGTTGTCGCTTGTAATACTGCCACTACTAATGCGATAAAAATTCTAAGAACTACTTTTGATATTCCGTTTATAGGTATTGAACCTGCCATAAAACCTGCTGCTTTATACTCTCAAACAAAAAGAATAGGAGTACTTGCTACAAAAGGAACTCTTAGTAGTGAGCTATTTGCAAAAACATCTGATTTATATACTAATGATATCGAAATATTAGAAGTTATTGGTAGTGGTCTCGTTGACTTAATTGAAGCGAATAAGATTGATAGCAAAGAAATGTACTCTTTGTTATCATCCTATATTCAACCATTAATTGATAAAGGTATTGATTATCTCGTATTAGGATGTACACACTATCCTTACTTAACATCTATTTTAAAGCAGATTTTACCACCTCAAATCTACATTATAGATTCTGGATTGGCTGTTGCGAAACAAACCCAACACGTTCTCGAATCTCATCAATTGAGTCAAACAACTACTTTAACTGGCACGCATTTATTATATTCTAATCACGATCCTGTTATACTTGATACTATTTTAAAAGATAGTGCTACAAATATTCCTTATCAAGTTTCTTTTCTTGATTTTTAAGCTATTTGAAATACGCTAACAGCTCTCCTTTTCTAGATGCCGATACCATAAGTTCTTTTTCATTAATAAGTGTAATACTCCCTCCTCTACCTTTTTTGTATCGTGTAATGGCATTAATATTTACTAAATAGCTTTTGTGTATACGTACAAAATCATGATCTAATAGTAGTTCTTCAAAATACTTAAGGGTTTTACTTACCAATTTATTTCCATCATTTAAATATATCTTGGTATAATTATCATCGGCTTGACAATATAAAATATCCGCGATCACTAATACTTCAAACCCATCTTGTAGCGGAATCGTTATTTTGCCTGTAATACCATTTCTTTTGGGTACTAAAATGGCATTGTGTAATTCCTCTTCTCTATTTTTAATATCTACTATATGATTTACTGCTTTGATCAAATCATCAATAGCTATTGGCTTTAATAAATAATATGTAGCTTGAGCATTTAGCGCATCAATCGCATAATGATCATATGCTGTAACAAAAATAGTTTCAAAGGTTCTCTCTGGGACTTTTTCTAATAAGTCAAAAGCATTTCCATAAGGCATTTCTACATCCAGGAATAAAATATCTGGTTCTTGCTTTTGCAATAAGCTCATAGTTTCATCAATTCCAGATGCTTCTCCTATAATCACTACGTCTGGACAGTATTTTGTAATATAATTTCTTATTATCATTCGGCTATTAGCCTCATCATCTACTATGATTGCAGTTAACTTCATATATCTTTTTTTAGCGTTAGTTTCACTTTTGTTCCTTCTTGATTATCGAATAAGTCAGTGATATAAACATTTACTTTATCACTGTACATTGTATTTAATATTTGTATTCTTTTCTTGATATTATCCATACCTTTTGAACGTTGTTTCTTTTGATGTGTAGTTTTCAAAACTTTTGATTTCTCTCTACCTATACCATCATCAACAACTAAAATTTCTAAAGCGTTTTTTGAGGTTTCTCTAAAACTAATGGTTAATTTCCCTTTTTCTTCTTTATAACGCAACCCATGCCAAACAGCATTTTCTACATAAGGTTGTAGCAACATCGGTGGAATTTGATATTGTTTAACGTCCAGAGTAGGGTCTATATCAATTGTATATTCAAATTTATCCTGAAATCTAAAATGTTCTAATTTTACGTATAAAGAAAGTAATTCAATTTCTTTAGATAACGGGATAAAATCCTCTTCACTATTCTCCAATACTGCTCGCATCAATAAAGAGAAATCTGTCAAATATCTATTTGCTGTTAATTCATCACTAATAGCAATAAATGTATTAACAGAGTTTAATGCATTAAAAATAAAATGCGGATTCATTTGTGATCGCAAGGATTTTAATGCTAATAAATTATTTGCATAGCGTTGTTGCTTGATATTTCTAGACATTAAATATGCTACTAATAATAATAATGTAGTTACCCCTATCAAAGCATAAATAATCACTAATTGCCTAGAAGTACGTTGTTCTGATAATTCGCGAGAAGTAAATGCTAGTTTGTATTTATTTTCGTTTAATTCTCTATCTTTTTCAAGTGTAGCTATTCTATTTTGCTTTGCATTTAATTCTCTAGAAAAACGAGCCGCTTGAGATATTTCTTGTTCTTTTTGAATATATAGTTTATCAACAAGTACCTCATATTCTTCAAATGCATCTGAAGCTTTACTTAATTCTCCTCGTTCTCTATATAGTTCTCCCAATTTACGCGTAGCGTCTTTCTGTACAACTAAATCATTTTTGGACTCGGCTTCTTTAATACTTTCTTTTAGGTATGGAATAGCCTCTTCGTCTTCATCTTTTGCGACATGTGCCGATGCTATTTTATAGTTCTGAACTCCAGCAGTAATCTGTCCATCCATCAAAATACCTATAGAATCTTTTGCTGTAGTAATCTCTTCGACATCATCAAGAATCTCTTTTCTTAATTCGATTTCTTTATCATAAAAACTATTTCTATTATAGAAATCTGCAGCTTTTATTTTTTGTCTTAACGAACTTTTTCTCCCTACTTTATTGGCTAGTCTAATAGAATTATCATAATATCCTATTGCATTATTTAACAAACCTTGTTTCTGAAAACACTCTGCTAGTTTTGCATTTAACCCTATTATTCTACTATTTAGTTTTTGTCTTTCACTTAATGTAAGTGCTTCTTTATAATATATGATTGCAGTTTTATGATCATCTTTTCCTGCATATCCATCACCAATTGTTTCATTAATATCTATTATACGTTCTATTGGGCTAATTTTTCGCTTCATTTGAAGCATCTCATCTAGTAATTCAATTCCTCCATCATATTTTCCTTCATCATTTAATGCTTTTCCCAATTTAATTTTGACCTTTATGGCATTTACGTTTTCTAGACTTTTTCTGTAGTTACTTTCAGCAAGATCAGGTTGTTTCCAATGCATATTAATATCTCCCAATAGCTCAAATAACTCAGCTCTTTTCTCTAAATGTTTAGGGTCATCTTCTTTTATAACTTCTAATGCTTCTGCAACATGTTCTATACTTATTACAGCATCATTTTTCAGTGTTACTTTTGCTAGTCTAACTTTTTCTTTATGGAAAATGTCATCTCGCATTTGAGCTTCTACTTCTCTAGGATGCTCCTTTACTAATATTTCTAGAGGTTGATCATCTATTACAGTATATCTTACTGTTTCAAATTTATCATCTCTTATAATTAGCTTATCTCCTATTTTTGCTTTTATACTAAATTCTCCCAATTGATTTGTAATTGTAAAAGCATCTCCTACAACTTCTATATGCACTCCAGCTAGAGGTCTATGCGATCTTTTTTCTTTTACAAGTCCTTTTACTGTGATATATTCATTGGATTGATTCCACCCTATAAACGAAACCATTAATAACACCAAAAAAATAATTCTTTCTCTATATTTCATTAATCAAAACCCAATTTCTAAACCTTAAACTTAGATGTTTTCTTTGGGATAATAAAATTCGTATCCGATGTTTTGCAGTGTTTTCAACACTTTTTGCAATTACATTGTCTAACTTACCTCGTTAAAACTCTACTTTTACTCATTGAACATAACACTATACTCATTTTGAATATTTTGGCATTTTTGTTGCTCTTATCTTTATGTAAACAAAAAATCAACAGTTTAAAATTTATCAAAATGGGAAGAATTCTTTTTATAAACTTACTACTGATATGTGGTATACATATGTCTTGTAGAGGTAACGCAACGTATCCAACTGTAGATGATACTTATCGCACTTTACTTACCACAAAGGTTGATCCTGATCTACGAAACATTCAAGTAGCCTTACTACTAGATACAAGCAATAGTATGGATGGTCTTATTGATCAAGCCAAAGCTCAATTATGGGATATTATTAATGAGTTATCCTATGCAGAATGTGGTGATCACAGTATAAAATTACAGATTGCATTATATGAATATGGTAATGATGATCTTGAGAAAAATGATGGCTATATAAGGCAAGTTCTTAGTTTTTCTGAAGATTTAGATCTTATATCAAAAGAACTTTTCGCTTTAACTACAAATGGAGGAAGTGAATATTGTGGTCAAGCTATCTCTAATGCTATTACCACATTAGACTGGAAAAAGAGCAATGAGCATCTAAAACTAGTTTTCATTGCGGGTAATGAACCTTTTACTCAAGGTCCTATATTTTATAAAGATGCAGCTCTTGATGCAAATGAAAAAGACATCACTATTAATACTATATTTTGTGGTAATTATGCGCAAGGTATTCAGTCTAAATGGAAAGATGGAGCTTTATTAACCGATGGCGAATACACTGCTATAGATCATAACCAAAAAACTGTTTATGTTGCCACTCCATATGATACCGAAATCATGGATTTAAATCATAGACTTAATAATACTTATGTTCATTATGGTCAAGAAGGCGAAGAAAAATTAGAACTTCAAGAGATACAAGATGACAATGCCAAAGCTTATAGTCCTGCTAATGGTGTAAGTAGAGCTGTAAGTAAGAGTTCTAAGTTTTATACTAATAGCTCTTGGGACTTAGTAGATGCTTACACCACAAACAAAGAAGTCATTACAACTATTAAAAAGAATGCTTTGCCAACTTCATTAAAAGGCAAATCTCAAAAAGAAATCAAGCAATATATTCTTGAAAAAAGTGCTGAAAGAAAAGACATTCAACAGCAAATTCAATTGTTAAACACAAAAAGAAAAGACTATATCAAAAATCAAAAAAAAACTGATAAAAACAATTTAGAAGATGCTTTGATAAACGCTATTAAAAAACAAGGAAAAGCTAAATCATTTACTTGGAAATAGTATATAAAAAAAGAGGATTCAAATTGATTTTGAATCCTCTTTTTTTATCAATTAATAATTTACGGCAGGGCATTTACATGAATAATGTTCTTTACGCTTACCAAAATCATATCCTATTGTTAATTGATGAAAACCTCCATCACTTAATACTACAGAATTTGATTGATAACTGTAGGTATACCCAAATACAAAGTTCTTATAGTTAACTCCCAAAAACGGTGTTATATATTGTAGGTTTTGACTTTCTATAGAAGATCCATCAGAAGTGAACTCGGCACCATCAAGACTTCTTCTATAAGATATCCCTCCCCAAAATTTACCAAAGTCAAGCTCTTTATACACTTTTGCATTAACATCTATAGTACTTTCTTTGGTCTGATCTGTAGCCTGAAATAATACAGAAGGTTCGATGCTCCATGTATCATCTCCTAAAGCATATACATACCCTAAAGAAGCAATATAACGTCTCTGATTATTAGATTCTCGTATAGGTGTGCCATTGTCAAAGATATCTCTTGTCGTGGGTAATATGTTTTTAATTGTAAAATGTGAATAGAACTCAAGAAAATTATATGAAATCCCCACATCTACATTAAAGTATGAATCTTTTTGTACTATTCCTGCTACTACAGGATCCGGATTATTAATAGGATCTAAATTAGTTTCGTCTAATTTAGCCTGAATGAATGCTGTACTTAAACCAAAAGATAATTGATTTAAATCTGTTTTATCTCTAGAAAACAATAAATGATACGCAAATGTCAAATATGCTCCTGTCTGAACAAAATTTGCATTTTCATCATTATATATTATTCCTCCTATCCCTACTTTATCTCCTATTCTAGAACTAAGATTTAAAGTTTGTAAATTAGGCGCATCATCAACATCAAACCATTGTTGTCGAGCTGTTAATCTCAATTTATTAGCATTTGCTGCTCCAGCCATTGACGGATGAATTAAATATAAATTATCCGATAAATAATCTGTATAAATAGGAACTCCTTCTTGAGCATTAGAAAAAGTGATCATCACCAAAGTGATTACCCCCCATAAGTAGTTTTTTACGGTCATGTTAGTTTAGTTCTTTACAGAAATAATTGAGTCATTGTGTAATTAAATAAACAGTAATTTTTTCAACTTATTTTATTCCTAACTTAGGTATTATAAGCCTTATACGTGTTTAGATTCTAGTTAAATATATAACTTTTAAGCTGCATTTTATTTAAAGAATGCCCACCATCGCTATCAAATGTTAATCGATATTCTTTTAGATTCATCTAAAAAAAACCTTTAAACCTCAGTAAAATCAAGGTATTTCATTTTATTTTCCCTTATTAACATTATGGTTTTTAATCACATAAAAATACTATTACTTTTTTTACATATTATTAATTAACAACCTTATAAATATCAAAAAAAGACTATACAATAGTTAATTATGTATCAAAATAGAATAATATTTCATCATAATTTATTACATCATTCTTTGAATTAAAGTTGGGTTTTAATGTGAATCTAAAATCTATCGATATGATTTTTATCTTATTATATCAAATCTTTGCTAGTTTTCTATTATTCAGCTTACTAAAATGTATATAAAATGATAAGCTCACTATCTACAAAACATCAATTACATTTTATTTGAACTCTCAATTTTTAGTAAATTTGCACCAATTAAAAATTCGCTATGTTATAAATAGCTTTTTTAAGTTATTAATTATTAATAAAGTGTTGGAATACACTATGCCTTATGGAAAAATTCACAATTAAAATAGAAACAACTTCAAACAAAAACATTGTTAAGTTTGAAGCCAATGAATTCTTAACTCAACATACGAGTTACGAGTTTGAAAATATTGATCATGCAAAAGAATCTCCTCTTGCACAACAATTATTCTACCTTCCTTTTGTAAAAAAAGTTTATATCTCACAAAACTTTGTTGCTATTGAAAAATACAATATTGTTGAATGGGAAGATGTACAAGAAGAAGTGGCTACTCAAATACAAGCTTACCTTAACGAAGGAAAACCTGTTATCACCCCAACTACAACAGCAAAGCAAGTTCCTGTAACTATCTATGCAGAAAGTACTCCTAATCCATCTGTTCTTAAATTTGTAGCTAATAAAAAATTAGTACTTAAAGGTTATGAATTTAAAAACATCGATGAGACTAAGGATGCTCCACTAATCCAACAGTTATTTCATTTCCCTTTTGTTAAAGAAGTTTATATCGATGAGAATTATATCTCTATTACCAAGTTTGATGTAGCAGACTGGAATGATATTACTATGGAGGTTCGTGAGTTATTAAGAACTTATATTGCTTCTGGTAAAGAAATTCTTTCTCCTAATATTAATTTGGATAAGCAGCAAATCCAGCAAGAAGCAGAACAACAATTTGAACAATTAGATAATACTTCTAAAGAAATCGTAAACATTATAGAAGAATATATCAAACCTGCTGTAGCTAGCGATGGTGGTAATATTATGTTTGACTCTTATGATCCACAAAGTAAAGTTGTAAAAGTAATTTTACAAGGTGCTTGTAGTGGATGTCCATCATCAACATTTACATTAAAGAATGGTATTGAAAATATGCTTAAAGAAATGCTTAAAGGTCAGGTTTCAACTGTTGAAGCTATTAACGGCTAAAACATTTCTTCAATTTCATAAAAAAGCCTCGGTTGTAATTCAACCGAGGCTTTTTTTATAGTTTATAAGCTCTTTTAGAACTCTCTCTTTGCTTCTTTATGATAATTCTGGAATAATTCTAATAGACTCATTACAGAAGTCACTAAATCTTTTGTTTCTAACAATAACCCAAAATATAGTTTTGTGTTTTTCGGACTCGTTTCAGAAGTTCTGATTCTAGTGATTTGCTTTTGAATCAATCCAGATACTTTATCTAATAATTCTCTATTATCTGCTATTAAACTATCAATAGTCTCAAAAGAATAATTATCAAAAGTTTCTTTCATTTGATCAAAGATTTGTTGTATCAATTGATCTACACCTTTTAAATCTCTAATCTGATTAAATTTAAGGTTTTTATGATTATTGTTTACGTGCTCATAACTATTTCTAGCAATGAATCCTATCGACTGAACCATATCTTGTAAATGATCCAGCGTAAGAATATAGAAGTTACTTGCTTCAACCGAATCTTCATCTAATGATTTAATGAAGTAATAAATATTACTTTTTAATTCATCGATCTCTGACTCTAATTTCTTTAAGTTCTTCTTATTCTTTTTAAGCTTACTTAAATCTTGTAACCCTAGATTATCTACTGTATTGGTAAATATTTTATTTACTCCACCTATTACTCTAGAAATATTCTCTGAACTTTCACTAGTAATCTCATGAATAGTAATAATATCATTTCTATTATACTTCTTATTGCTTTTTTCTTCTTTAAGTTTTCTAGAATGTATAATAGCACTACGTATAATTAATACCGTTGCTGTCAAGAATAAGATGGCAATAGCAATGATTCCTCCAAAAGAAATAATTGCTGCAAATATTGCTGCTGCAGTAAATGCTACCAGTGCAGTTACAAACCATCCTCCTACAACATTCACTACTCCTGCTACACGATACACAGCACTTTCTCTATCCCAAGCTCTATCTGCCAAAGATGATCCCATTGCAACCATAAACGTTACATATGTCGTTGATAATGGTAATTTAAGATTCGTACCTATACTAATTAAAATACTTGCTACCATTAAGTTTACAGAAGCTCTAACCATATCAAAGGCAGGAGCGTCTATACGTTTAGTTGTTGCTTCATCTGGCTTTTGAAACTGTGCATCTATTTTCTTTTGTACTTCTTTAGGAATGATAAAACTAATTGCATTACTAATCGATACAGAATAACGAACTATTGTTCTTGATAAGAAGTTTGGCTGAAATTTTTCATCTCCATCTCCTTGTCTAGATAAGTTAACTCCTGTTTCTACAACAGATCGTGCTTTACTAGAGAACCACAAGGTTACTACCATAATGATTCCTGCAATGATTAATAAGAATTCTGGTGTCTCAACTTTACCAGATAATCCAGACATCATAAACTCAGATGGTAACACTCCTGTAGCTTGATTTGCATCAAACCATAATCCATAAGATTGTAATGCTGCTATAGGAACCCCAATAAAGTTTACTAAATCATTACCTGAGAATGCCAATGCTAATGCAAAAGTACCTATTACAATAATCAACTTAAGAATGTTTGCTTTAAATACAGACATGATAAGTTGAGATACTATCGTCCAGAATATAAAACTCCCAAATATGATAATAAATGTATTTTCTTTTATGTAAGTCTTAGCATCACCGTCAATAAAAGAAATACTTTTTAATCCTTTTATCAATATAAAATATGTAATAGCTGCAATTGCTAACCCTCCAAAAATTGCTCCTGCATATTTAATTCTCTTTTCAAACTGAAAAGAAAATACCAACCTGGAGATATATTGTACTATAGCTCCTATACTAAAAGCGATAACGACCGAGAGCAGTATCCCTATAATAATTTCTGTTGCTTTATCTCCATTTATATAAGTTGCTAATTCTGCGTAATTTCCTGTTGTATTATACAGTTTAATTATGGCAACACTCACTGCTGCTCCTAATAATTCAAATACAATAGACACCGTCGTCGAAGTAGGTAACCCTATTGAATTAAAGAAATCCAGCAGTAGTACATCGGTTATCATGACGGCCATAAAAATGGTCATAATCTCATCATAACTGTATTGATCAGGTAGAAAAATCCCTTTTCTAGCAACTTCCATAAGTCCACTTGAAAAGATAGCTCCCATAGCAATACCTACACTAGCAACAATCATAATTGTGCGCATAGAAATTGCTTTAGATCCAATAGCTGAATTTAAGAAATTCACGGCATCATTACTAACCCCAACTACCAAATCTGTAATAGCTAAGGCAAACAATGCCACTAGCATAATAATGTAAATTTGTTCCATTAAAAACTAACTAATTTATTACAAATCGCAAAAATCTTTTAAATATCTGAAAAAAGCGATATTGCAATGTTATGAAAACATTAAAAACTATGCGAAATATTCTTCAAAAATTATTTCAAAAAATCACTATATTACTGTATATTAGATAATAACAAAGATTATTAATATAAAAATCAAACTATGGCAATCTTAAAAGTTATTGAAGTTTTAGCGAATTCTGAAAAAAGTTGGGAAGATGCTACTCGCAATGCAGTAAAACAAGCTGCAAAATCTGTTAAAAACATTAGATCTGTTTATGTTGCTGAGCAAAGTGCTGCTGTAAAAGATAACGACATCACAGAGTTTAGAGTAAATCTGAGAATCACTTTTGAAATTGATTAACATTCTTTTTTGAAATTACAAAAAGTAATTTCCGACATAATAAAAAAACATAGCGTTTCTTAAATAAGAAAGAGACGCTTTTTTTGTAGCTCATTTCAGGATTTTAATATTGTATTCTTGTATTGTCTCTATCATTTTTGTTATTTAACATTTCGCATATAACTTTATGAAATCTATACTTTTTCTTCTCTCTGTTGTTATTACTTTTGCTTGCAATAGCCAAAATACTGATGTTATGGAACACCAATTCACCAATGATCTTATTCACGAAACTAGTCCTTATCTGTTACAACATGCTCATAATCCTGTAGATTGGAAACCCTGGAATCAAGATGTTTTACAACAGGCTAAAAAAGAAAATAAGCTTATTATTATCAGTGTAGGTTATGCTGCTTGTCATTGGTGTCATGTAATGGAACATGAAAGTTTTGAAGATCTTGCCGTAGCAAAAGTGATGAATGACGATTATATTAGTATTAAAATCGATCGAGAGGAACGTCCAGACATCGATCAAGTTTATATGACTGCGGTACAATTAATGACTGGTAGAGGTGGTTGGCCACTTAACGTAGTAGCTTTACCTGACGGAAGACCTATCTGGGGTGGAACTTATTATAGAAAAGAGCATTGGATAGAATCATTACAGCAAATTGCTCGTTTGCATAAAGAACAACCTGAAAAGCTCGTTGAATTTGCAACAAACCTTGAACAAGGTATTCAAGCTTCAGAAACTATTCTTCCTAATGAGGAAAAAATGGAATTTGAAAAACAGTTTATCAACACTCAAATTGATAAGTGGAGTACAAATTTTGATCACAAAAAGGGAGGTACTCGTACTGCTCCTAAATTTATGATGCCTAATAACTATCACTTTCTTTTGCGCTATGCTTATCAAAGTCAAAATGATAGTTTATTATCTTATGTAAAGACTACTTTAAATCAAATGTCTTATGGTGGTGTTTATGATCACGTAGGTGGTGGTTTTGCAAGATATGCTACCGATACAAAATGGCATGTTCCTCATTTTGAAAAAATGCTTTATGACAATGCACAATTGGTAAGCTTATATGCAGATGCATATTTGGCTACAAAAGATGAATGGTATAAAACTGTGGTATATGAGACTCTAAGTTTTGTAAAAAGAGAATTAACTACAGAAGATGGTATTTTTTATTCTTCTCTAGATGCAGATAGTCTTACTCCAGAAGGTGATCTTGAAGAAGGTGTTTTTTATATATGGACTACACCTGAGTTAAAGAGTCTATTAGGTAAGGATTTTGAATTATTTGCTGCTTATTATAATATCAATTCTTATGGATTATGGGAAAAAGAAAACTATGTTTTAATACGTAATCAATCCAACATCGATTTTGCTCAAGCTCACCAGATAGAGATGACCACTCTTTTACAGAAATTATCACAGTGGAAAACACTCTTACTTGAGTATAGGTCTAAAAGGAATCCTCCTAGATTAGATGATAAATCCCTAACTTCATGGAATGCTCTAATGCTTAAAGGCTATCTTGATGCTTATCGTGTTTTTGGAGATGTTGAGTTTCTTGATATAGCCATTAAAAATGCTAATTTCATTAAAGAAAAGCAACTACAAAATGATAGTCGTTTATTACATACTTATAAAAATGGAAAAAGTGCTATTAATGGTTATCTAGAGGATTATGCTACTGTAATTGATAGTTTTATTGCATTATATCAAAACACTTTTGATCCTCAATGGCTCGATATTTCTAACTCACTAACAACATACGCTTTAGCTCATTTTTACGATACTCAAAAACAGTTATTCTATTTTACTTCAGATTTAGATCCAAAACTCATTACTAGAGCTATAGAATACAGCGATAATGTAATTCCAGCATCAAATTCTATTATGGCAAAAAACTTATTTCTACTATCACATTATTTTGACAATACACAGTTTAAAGATATTAGCAAGGCCATGTTACATACTATAAAACCGCATATTAATGACTATCCTATGGGATATTCAAATTGGTTAGACCTTATGCTTACACTTAGTGATGATTTCTATGAAATTGTTATCGTAGGAAAAGATGCTTTTGAAAAAACAAAAGAATTACAAAACCATTATATTCCTAATAAGTTAGTTGCTGGTAGCCTTCATAATTCTGAGATGCCTTTATTAAAGTTAAGGTATTCTCACAACGAAACTTTAATCTACACCTGCGTAAATAACGCTTGTAAATATCCTGTTGAAAATGTAAACGAAGCCATAAAAGACATTACTAAAAACAATCTTAATTAACTTTAAAACTTGTTTTTAAACATTACCCAAAAAGCTGGATGATATTTTATCAAATTCACAAGTATTTGCTTATTTTATTTAATTTATCTAGATTTAGTACAACTAATACTATACTCGTGAAAAAAATATTACCCCTAATTTTTATCGTTCTCCCATTTTTTGTTTTCGGACAGTTACCTCAAGAATATCTAAGATCAATAAACAATGCTTCTTCTATGGAGCACTATCAAGGCTCGATGTATCTTACCAAAAAAGCATCTCCATCTAGTGTTACAAAAACGTATAGTGAGTCATTAGAAGCCGATCTACATTATAATCTACATACAGATACTTTTGAATATAAAAACGCCAAAAGAACTTATGGTATTCTTAAAAATCCTTCAATTCAAATTGAAATGGATAATAAAAAATTCACGTATCATAAATTCAAAGATTATTATCACCTCAATAAAGCAGGATATTATGTTTTGTTAGAAAAAAACACTCGATATCGTATATTCAAAAAATATATTTTAAAAATCCTAGAACCTGAAAAAACTCTAATAAAATCTGAAACGCTCAACTCTGGTAAACTTAAATTAACCACTTCTTATTTTCTTGAAGAAAATAATGTTATTATTGAATTACCTAAAAGTTCAAAAAAACTTCTCTCCTTATTTGATAAACATAAAAAGGAAGTTAAAGAGTATATGAAACAAGAAAAACTAAAACTAAAAAAGGAAGAACATCTTATCAAAATCCTTTCATATTTTAGTTCTATCCAACCACAAAATCTTTTAAGTAGTATGGTTCAAAGTAAGTAACATCTTCAAATTGTCTTGCTACAAATTTCTTATAACTCAACATTGCCATATTTTTTGCAGATGGTAATTTGTCATGTATAAAAACTGCATTCTCGTGAGTACAGATCTTAGCAAATTTTTCTGTCCCATCACCTATAAAATATACTTTTGATTCATCTAGATATGATTTAAAAGATGTTTCGTCAAGTATTTTTGCTGTAGTATCTTCTATCTGAGTATCAATATCTGAAAAAACTGCAGTATACACCTCCATACGTCGCGCATCTAGCATTGGTATTCTTATTCCAGATACGTTTTCTACTTCAGCTTGTTGTACTAATGATGTTAATGTAGGAATAGATATTAAAGGAATATCTAGTGCATAGCATAATCCCTTTGCACTAGATACTCCTATTCTTAAACCAGTATAAGAACCTGGCCCTTTACTTATGGCTATTGCATCTATATCTTGTAATGTTATTTTTGCTTCATTTATTGCTTTTGTAATATAATTATGAAGCTTTTCTGCATGAGAATATTTATTATCATAATCTTCGATTACAGTAATTAATACTCCATCTTTAGCTATAGCTACAGAACAATTTGTTGTTGCAGTTTCAATACAAAGGATGTATGCCATTTTATTTTTTTGCTGCAAAGATAACTACAAAGCGTTTTCTTTACAAAACCGAATTCACTAATGTTATTTTTCTTCGGCTTTTGACTCTTTACTATCTCTTACCGCATCACCTGTTTTTAAGGATTTAGTTACCATATTATACGGTCCTACAATCACTTGATCTCCTTCTTTTAATCCTTCGGTAATTTCGATATTTGAATCGTCTTGGATTCCTGTTTTGATCACTCGCAGTTTTGCCTTATCGCCATCTTTTACAAAAACACATTCAAACTGTTCTTGATCACCTTTCAGTTTATCTCTACTTGTTGTACGTTTTCCTGTAGTATCATTTTTGATTACTACTGCACTAATAGGTACTCCTATAATATCAGTTTTCTTATTTGTAATAATATCTACAGTTGCAGTCATTCCTGGTCTAAATGGGGAATATGACTCTGGCTTTCCTTCTAATAAATCTTTATAAGACTCTTCTAGGATTCTAACTTTTACTTTAAAGTTAGTTACTTGATCTGTACTTAATGTATTTTCTGCCGAGTTTGCTATTTCTGTTACCAGTCCTTTAAACTCTTTCTTTAAATAAGCATCTACTTCTACTATTGTTGAATCGCCTACAGCTACTTTTACGATATCATTTTCATTAACATCGACAATAACCTCCATATTTTTAAGATTGGCAACTCTCATAATTTCTGTACCTGCCATTTGTTGTGTTCCTACTACTCGCTCTCCTAATTCTGCTTTTAAAGCAGAAATAGTACCACTCATAGGTGCATAGATATTTGTTCTTCCTAAATTATCTTTAGCTTCAGATACAGATGCAGATGCACTTTGTACATTATAATATGCAGATTGTTTAGATGCTTTTGCTACTTCATAAGCAGAAACGATACGATCCCATTCTGCTTTAGAAATTACTCCTTTATCAAAAAGACCTTTATTTCTTTCATAATTAGCTAATGCCTCTTTTAAACTAGCTTCAGATTGACTAAGATTTGCTTTAACATTTTGAAGACTTGCTTGTGAACGTTGTAACACTGATTTATAAATATCTGGATTGATACTTACTAATAAATCTCCTTTTTTAACTTGTTGTCCTTCTACTATAGGTAACTCAATAATCTCTCCCGAAACCTCTGAAGAAAGCTTCACTTCAACTTCTGGTTGTATTTTACCTGTTGCAGCTACAGTTTCTACTATATTGATTTTTTCAATTTTGGTCGTTTCAATTATTTTAAAGTTTCCTTTCTCTCCAAACCAGCCTTGTTTTTTACCTATAATCAAGATAATAATGACTACTAGAACTAAAGCTAAAATAGTAAACAGTCTTTTTTTATTCATGGCGTACTTAGTATATTATTTTTTTGGTCAATTTGATATGTTGTTTTGGAGCTTAAGTCTTTGTGCTTATAGTTTAATATCAGCTACTTTTATTCCAAAATATAACTCTAATACTTTTAGTTTAAATATATAATCAAACTTAGCTTGTACAGCTGTACTCTGTGCATTTTCTAATCTAAACTTCGATTGGCTAAAATCAAATGCATTAGTCATACCTATATCATAACGATCTTTTGCATAAGCATAAGCTTGTTCTTGAGCTTCTACTGCAACTTCTGCTGCTTGATATGCTTCTGCAGATCCTTTTGCATCTAGATAGGCTTGATATACATTACTATCTAAGTTTAATTTTGCTTGCTCTAATTGGTATTCTGTTCTTTTGATTTGTACTTTACTACGTTTTACATTGTTTCGTGTAGAGAAACCATTAAACACTGGGATATTTAATGAGAATCCATAAGATAAACCATCATTTTGATATAACTGTTCAAAAAATGGAGTTGGTCCTACTTCTCTTGCTAAAACGTTAGGCACCGTTCTTATTACAGATTCTCCTGTGCTTTCTACAACACCTATTTGCTCATTAACAAAAGGATTATCTGGATCCACAAAACTTTCAAAAGTATTGTTTCCTAATTCTCTTGTATTGTAGTTTACAAAAGCAGATAGTGTTGGGTAATAAGCACCTCTTGCTATCTCTAAATCCTTTTCTGCTATCTGTTGATTTTGCTCTGCAATTTGTACTTCATATCTCGCCTCTCTTGCCTGAGCAATAATACGCTCTACTGGAGTTTCTAATATTGTAGCTACAGGTACTATGTATTCTCTTTCTTCAATATCAAAGCTTTCGTAATCTTTGATTAATAACATTTGAGCCAAATTAATTCTAGCAATTTGTATTGCGTTTTCTGCTCTTACAATTCTTGTTATTTCGTCTGCAGATGTTGCTTTGATCTCTAATACATCTCCCTGTGGTAATACTCCTGCTTCTACTAAGTCTTGAGTACGTTTTAATTGCTTTTCTGTAATCTCATGCTGTGCTTCAACTACTTTTAAAGACTCTTTATTTACTAAAACTTGTAAGTATGCATTAGCAACATTTAAAGCAATATCATCTTTACTTTTTCCTAAGTTATACTGACTCAAAAGCTGATTAATCTTTGCTCTTTGTATTCTTCTTATATTTCTAAGTCCATCAAATATTGTCAGTCCTATATTTGCTTGATATGATGAGTTTCTAAACGTCAAAGTTTCATTAGTATTCGTTACTGGGTTTTGACTCAAACCAGAACTCCATGAATTAGATCCTGATAAATTTAATGAAGGTAATACTCCTCCTATTGCATCTAATTTTCCTATTTCTGCCTCTTCTACATTTAACTCTGATTGTTTAATGGTAATATTGTTTTCTAAGGCATATTCAATACATTCTTTCAATGTCCATCTTTTTGATTGTGCTTGGACATTAACTCCCAAAAGAACTGCAACAACAATTGCTATTTTAATTTTCATGAATATAGTTTTTTATGATCTGCTAAAAACGTTTTCTGTAATCTTCAAACGTTTAAATACTTTTGCTTTTTAAGGCTTCCTTGTTCCACTAAACTTTAAAACCATTAACGTTACTATTGGTATACAAAAGTTTAATGTTGTTACACATTCCTTAATTATTTTTTAAAATTTTGTCACTTTAATCTGATTCCAAACTTTAATTTTATCATCAGTAGTGATTCCATCTTTAATTTCTACATGTATTCCATCACTAATCCCTAGTTCAATATCTCTGTGCTCAAATTTTTGTTCTCCTACTTCGATTTCGACAAATGGTTTTTGTGTTTTTGGATCATATTGTACTAAGGCTTCTTTTAAAGCAATTACATCTTCTACTTTATCTAGAATGATAGATGCATTGGCACTAAGTCCTGCTCTAATAAAAGTAGTATCCTTTTTTGTTAAGGTTCCTTTTATTTCAAATTGAATCGCTCCATTTTCACTTTTCCCTTTAGGTGCTATATAATCTAATACTGCATCAAATTTCTTGTTTTCGATAGCTCCTACTGTAATTTCTAATGGTAAGCTTTCTTTAATTCTTCCTACTTCACTTTCGTCAACTTTTCCTTCAAAAATCATCTTGTTCACATCTGCTACAGTTGCGATAGTTGTTCCGTCATTAAAGTTATTACTCTCTATTACTTGATTTCCTTCTTTAACTGGTACTTCTAGAATCATTCCTGTTACTGTAGATTTTATCAACGTATTTGCTACATTTCCTAATCCATTTGTAGTACCCGTACGTACGATATCATAGTTTTGTAATGCAGATGCATAACTTTGTTTAGCTTGTTGATATGATACTTCGATATTATCAAATTCATTTGCAGAAATAACTCCTTTATCAAACAAGTCTTTTTGTCTTTTATAGATTTTCTCTTGATTGTCTAAAGCTATCTTTGCTGTAGAAACAGAGTTTTTACTACTCTGTAAAGAAGATACGTTAGGAATTACTCTAATTTTTGCAATTAAATCTCCAGCTTTTATTTGGTCTCCAGCTTCTATGTAGATTTCTTGTATTATACCTGAAATATTAGGTTTAATTAATACTTCTTCTTTAGGAACAATACTTCCGGTCGCTACAGTTTTCTTTATAATAGTTTCTGTAGAAGCTTGTTCTGTTTGATATACAATTGGATCTTCTTGATTCTTTTGAAATAACCAATATAATGCACCTACAAAAACCACTACAATTAGTAGTAAGATGATAATAGTGATTGTCTTCTTCATTTTATAAATATTTATTTGACCGTTTTAAAAATTATTCTCGGTTGGTTATAATTGTTTTGTTTTTATTCTGTTCTTAAAGCATCAATAGGTTTAACTCTAATTGCTGTTTGTGCTGGAATCAATCCAGCCAGTAATCCGCTTACTATCAATATGATTAATGCTACAGCTATCACTACTAAGTTTACACTTGGATTAGCAAACATGGTATCTTCTGCTGTTGGCATTTGATCTAGTATTTTATTTACACCAAAAATCACTCCCGTTGATACAGCTATTCCTGCCATACCAGAAATAATCGTTAAGAAAATGGATTCTAAAAGAATTTGTCCTCGTATTGACCAAGGTGTCGCTCCTAAAGCTCTTCTAATACCTATCTCTTTGGTACGCTCTTTTACCACAATCAACATAATATTACTAATACCTATAATTCCAGAAACTAATACCAATATTCCCACAAAATAAGCTACTCCTCTCAATGCAATAAACAACTTATTGATTTTACTGAACTCTTGATAGAGATCAAAGTTTCCTATTGCACGATTATCATCTGGATGAATACTATGTCTATTCTTTATAACTTTAAATATATCTTGTTTAAGTGATGTGATTGAAGTTCCATCTTGAGCTGTTATCGCCATCCATCCTACTCGATCTCCGCGATTAAATGCCTGTCCAAAAGTTGTAAATGGCACATAGATTTCTTTTTGAGCTTCTTCTCCATCACCATTATTTGATTTCTTTTTATAGGTCCCTATCACCATAAAGTTTACACCATTAATTTTGATGTACTTTCCTTCTACCGTTTCTCCTGGTTCAAACAATTCTTTTTTAACACCTTCTCCTATAATGGCTACTTTACGTTTATAATCTATATCTCCATAGTTAATAAAACGTCCCGAAGTAATTTGTATAGGATCTTGCTTAATAATTTCCGGATAATCTCCGTATACATTAAAAGCTCCTGTTTTAAGTCCTCTTACCACATTATTACTTCCTCCAAAACCACCTAATTGATTACGAGGAGATACATATAATAATCCAGGTACTTGCTCTTTAATAGCTGCTACGTCACCTATTCTATAATTATAGCGTCTACCTTTTGGTAACCCTTTATACGGTTTAGATATCGTTTGTGTCCACATAAACATGGTATTGGTTGCGATATCACCAAAACCTCTCTTAACACCGTTTTCTAATCCTTTACCTGCTGCCAATAAAATCACCAGAATAAAGATTCCCCAAAATACACCAAAGGCAGTCATTAAGGTTCTAAACCAATTTGCCGTAAGCGCTTCTATAATTTCGTTCCATCGATCTCTACTAAACATAATTATTCGTCTCTTAGTGCAACAATTGGTTTAATTCTAGCAGCTCTCCATGCTGGTATAAATCCAGCTAAAGCTCCTGCCACAATAAGTATGATTACGGTAGTAATAGCTACATTAAAATTCACAGATGGATTCTGTATAAAATCTGTTTGTACCATAGGTGCTACAAATTCTAATAATAGTAATCCTCCTATTAGTCCTGCAAATCCAGCCATTGCGGTTACAAAAATAGCTTCTTGTAAAATCATTCCGATAATAGCCCCTGGCATTGCTCCCAGTGCTTTTCGTATACCTATCTCTTTTGTTCTTTCTTTTACAATAATTAACATGATGTTACTTACACCAACTACTCCTGCTATGATCGTGCAAATACCAACCCACCAAAAAAATGATTTGATCATAAAAATGAGTTGATAAAATCGTTTAGCATTTTCAAGGCTATTGTTTATCCCTATAGCACTTTCATCATCTGGTGCTATAATGTGTTTTGCTTTTAAATAGTTTTCTAAATCTGCTGTGAATTGCTTTGAAGCAGCAACAGCTTCTTCAAAAGTAGCCTCTGGCTTTAAAGTAAAAGCCATACTTCTAATTTTATCTGCTTGATTAAATACGCGTTGATGTGTAAATAGTGGTAAGAATATGCGTGTTTCTTCTCGTTCTCCTCCTGGATCAGAAAAAACACCGATTACTTTAAAATTAATCCCTCGTATTTGAATGTATTCCCCTATTGCTTCTTCTCCAGATTTAAACAAATCTGTATATACCTTATTTCCTATTACAGCGTATTTTTCTACACCTTTATTATCGTCTTCGTTTAAAAAACGACCGGCAACCATTTTTGCATTTTCTAGAAATTGGTAATCTGGTGCTACACCTTCTACTCTATAGGTTCCTGATTCTTTTTTATAATTCACTAGACCTCCCCAAATTCTATTGACAGAGGATTTATATTCTAATTCGTCTTCGTGTTTTAATTTTAGGAAATCAAAATCCTCATTTGTCATTTGGATATATCTTCCTGGATTTAATCCTTTATGACTTTTTGAAGTTACATTTGACCATATTGATATTCTATTTGATGCATCTTGCTCAAATTCTTTTGAAATACCATTTTGCATCCCTTGTCCTACTCCCAAAAGGATTACTAAAATAAATATACCTGAAGCAACCGAAATTCCGGTTAACAATGTTCGTAATTTATTTTTACGAATCGTTTCGAAAATTTCTTGCCAACGCTCTAAACTAAACATGTGCTGAAGCTCTTACTTGGTTAACCATTGAATCATCTGTGATAAGCCCATCTTTGAGATTAACAATACGTTTTGTCATTTGAGCAATATCTGGTTCGTGAGTTACAATTAATATTGTTTTTCCCTCATCATTGATTCCCTGAATTAATTCCATTACCTCATATGATGTTTTGGTATCCAAAGCTCCTGTAGGCTCATCTGCTAATAAAACCTTAGGGTCTGATGCCAGTGCTCTAGCGATAGCTACACGTTGTTTTTGCCCTCCAGATAATTCATTAGGTAAATGTTCTGCCCAATCTGCTAATCCTACTTTTTCTAAATAGTGTAATGCTTTTTCTTCTCTAACCTTGCGTTTCACTCCTTGATAATATAATGGCAATGCAACATTATCGAGAGCATTTTTATAGGTAATCAAATTAAATGATTGAAAAATAAATCCCAAAAATTGATTGCGATATCGTGCAGCAATTTTTTCATTAAGATTCTTTATTTGAACATTATCCAACATATATGAACCTTGATCTGCTTCGTCAAGCATTCCTAATATATTTAATAAGGTAGATTTTCCTGATCCTGACGATCCCATTATCGAAACTAATTCGCCTTCGCTTACGCTAAAATCAATTCCTTTTAGTACATGAAGAGCATTACTCCCCATCTTGTATGATTTATGCAGATTCTTAATTTCAATCATCCTCTTTCCCTATTATTAGTTAGTTATTTTTATGCTGTAACAAAGATTATTCCGTCATTCTTTATTCCAATTGAAACAATCTTATCATAATAAG
This sequence comes from Aquimarina rhabdastrellae, assembly GCA_947387485.1. Classification (GTDB taxonomy): domain Bacteria; phylum Bacteroidota; class Bacteroidia; order Flavobacteriales; family Flavobacteriaceae; genus Aquimarina. Next base: position 161,036 of record CANDNT010000006.1, on the reverse strand, counting down.
ACTACTCATCTTACGATTTTGTTACAGCCTTAATGTTATAAATATGTTAAATACTTTTATGAGCTAATTAGCTATATCATTTTAAGGCATAAAAAAACCTAGAAGATAACTTCTAGGCTTTATTCTTTTTCTTACTCTTATAAATAAAATATCCTACTCCTCCTATCAATACATAAGGAATAATCATAAGGTATAAAATTCCATTATTAATCCCCCGTGCTGCATTTTGACCTTCTTCACTTTCTAACACGGCTCTACACATAGAACATTGTGCTTCTAGAGGAATTATACCCCATAAAAAAAGGAGTAATGTGGTTATCCAAATTTTCTTATTCATCTCTTATTGTTTTATGGATAATATGGTGATATCATTAAGTATACAATTACTCCTGTAACGGCTACATATAACCATATCGGGAATGCTATTTTTGCAACTTTTTTATGTTTGTCAAATTGTTCTGATAATGTTCTTACATATGCTATCAATACAAAAGGAATTACGGCTATCGATAAAATAATATGAGAGATCAATATAAAATAATATATCATTGCTGTCCCCGCTACATTTGCAGCTTCAATATCAGATAATATTCCATCGTGATTACTATCACCAAATTTTGTAGCATCAGATGTTGCGTGATATGCGATATACATTAGTAAAAACAATACCGAAAATAAAATTGCAACTTTCATTAATCTTTCATGTGCTACTCTATTTCCATTTTTTATCATAACAACAGCCCAAACTAATACCACTGCCGTTAATCCATTTATCGTTGCATAAATGGGAGGCAAAAACCCTAATCGTTCTACATTAGGAATTCTAATACCAAATAATGCCGCTACTGCTACAGGGATTATAATAGATAATGCTATTACCCACTTATTATATTTTTTATTCAATTCTGCTACTTCTTTACTCATCTTCCTTCAGTAATTTTTTAATGTCTTCTAATAAAATTGTTATTTGTTCTTCTTCTCCATTTTCATCCATTTTATCCTCTACACTTACTGTCCCTCTATAAAAGATAATAGGATTACCATATTGATCATATCTAGATCTTATAAAACCTTCTTTATCGATCAATGCAAAGTGTCCATTATGTTCAAATCCACCTGGTGCATCAGGATTTTCTGCTGCGTATAAATTGAATCCTTTATTGGCTAAATCATATACTTGATTCCTATCTCCTGTTAAAAAATTCCAATCAGGATTAGTCACATTATAATGTTCTGCATATTGTTTCAATACGGTTGGAGTATCACGATCTGGTGTAATGGTAAAAGATACGATCCCAAAATCTTTTTCATCTTTAAGTTGCTTCTGTAAATACACTAAGTTTTTGGTCATCTTAGGACATATAGTAGGGCAACTTGTAAAGAAAAATTCTGCTATATAAACTTTACCTTTATAATCGTGATTGGTAATAGGTAAACTATCTTGATTAATAAAAGCAAAATCTGGTACTCTTTTGGTTTCTCCATTAATTTTTAAGTAGGCTAATTTTTGATTTGTTAATGGATTAGCACCACTCATTCTATCTTGTTTTGTAATATCTGTATTACTGATTCTATCTATGATTCGCGGAACAAATATGATCCCGAACACTAATATTATAAACGAAATACTTACATATGAATATTTCTTCATCTAACTATATTTATCGTTAAGCTCTAAACTTTATTTCTTTCTTTGTTGTTCTCTTTTGTACTTTTTTAATTCTAGTCTGTACTCCGCCAGAATCACTTTAACATCATCTACCATCACATTACTTAAATCAGCAACAGAACTCGTATTATATCCGTCTACTTTAACTTCATTTTTTGCTGGATCATCATCTCTTCCTCTTCTACTTGCATTTTTATCTATGATATAAACATAAGGTGTAGCCAAATCATTATTCAGGTTATGAGGAACTTTTAAAGTTTCAAATAATGCTTTTATATCTTCTGGTTCACCAAATAAAAAATGCCAGTTAGACATATCTGTAATCACACCTAATTCTTTAAGTAATTGTTTAGTTCGCTCTTCTGTTCCATAAGGAGATATCGTTACCAATTGAAAATCTTTAAACGTATGATTTTTTTTATAAATCTTTTGGTTTAGGTTAAATGCATTTCCTTCTACAGCATCTATATCATCTCCTAAAAATCCTAATATCGTAATCTTATCTTTTAGCTGTAATTTTTCTCCTTTTAGAGAAGTAAACTTATTTAGATTTCCAATTTCTGTATGTAATACTGGTAGCTTTGCAAAATTATGTACACCAGAGGCAAAGAAAAGATATGCAACAAGGGGTAGGGCAAATAGAATTCCTAAAATTAAAAACTTTTTCATCTATTGATTTTTATGCTACAAAAATAAAAAAAGACGGTATAAGAACCGTCTTTTTTATATGCTTTTAGTATGTTAAAAAGTAAGATTTAGAAATCCCAACTTTTATAACCTCCTTTAAATACTTCATAAACATAATCTCCTTCTGTTAAAAGTATAAAAACTAAATAACAGATAAGGAATATAGCTGTCCAAACTACTGAGCGACGTAATCCTTTTGTCTCACCTTCCATGTGCATGAATGCCCAAGTAATTAGATATGCTTTATATATTGTAAGGATAATAAAAATCCAGTTTAATAACTTCATACTAACAATGTATGTAGTCATCATAAATTCTGGTTTAATAATACCTAATATAACTTCTACAATCGTTACTATAGAAAGTATATAAAATACATTCCATATTCTTTTAGTATTCGATTCGTGTGCTGTATCGTGTCCCATTTTTTCTAATCTTTTCTATAAAATTAAACTAAGTAGAAGAATGTAAATACAAACACCCATACTAAATCTACAAAGTGCCAGTATAATCCAACTTTTTCAACCATTTCATAACTCTTTCTTCTCTCATAAGTTCCTAAAAGAACATTGAAGAAGATAATGATGTTAATTACAACTCCAGAGAATACGTGGAATCCGTGGAATCCAGTAATAAAGAAGAAGAAATCTGCAAATAATGGACTTCCATATTCGTTATGATGAAGGTTTGCTCCTTCTACAACACCAACAACTTCTTTATTTAATTTAGCCAAAGACTCTTCTCTAGATAAAATAGTTTTATGTCCTTTTTCGTCTAATTTTTGTGTACGAATTAAAAGATTAGGCTTAGCTGCAAATCCTTTTTTAATTTCCTCTACGGTATAAGTAGGTAGTGGAGATTCTTTAACAAACCATAATCCGTTTTTTCTCTCATGTTGAGCTCTATCATTATGATGGTCAAAAATTGCTATATCTTTAAGAGCAACTCTGTGTCCATCTGCATCTACAAACTGAAGAATGTTCCCTCCTCTAGTTTCTACTGCACCAAACTCTCCTTTAATAAAGTTTTTCCACTCCCATGCTTGAGAACCTACGAATATCAATCCTCCTACAATCGTTAAGAACATATAAAGGATTACTTTATTCTTTTTTAAATGGTGCCCTGCATCTACTGCAAGAACCATAGTCACAGAAGAGAAAATTAAGATAAATGTCATCAATGCCACATAGTACATTGGTGCATCTACTCCGTGTAAAAACGGAAAGTGATTAAACACTTCATCTGCAATTGGCCATGAATCTATAAATTTAAATCTCGAGAATCCATAGGCTGCAAGAAAACCAGAAAATGTGAGTGCATCTGACAAGATGAAAAACCACATCATCATCTTTCCATAACTAGCTTTAAGCGGTTGATTTCCTCCGCCCCAAGTCTTACCTTCGGTACCTGTTTTAGTAACAGCTGTTTCCATAAAAAGAATTTGGTATTGTTAAATTTTCCACAAAAGTAATCAATTTTCTTATCTAAAGAAATAGAAAAAGAAAAAGAGATAAAGCCACAAAAAGTCGACAAAATGCCAATACATAGCACCTAGTTCTAAACCAAGGGTTTGTCCCGCCTGATACTTTTGTTTATAATGATTATAAATTACTACTAAAAGTACTATAAGTCCGCCAATTAGGTGAGCCATATGTGCAACTACAACGATATAAATAAATGATGTTGTTACATTTGATTCACTTCCTGTAAAGAAATATCCTTGATTAATGATATCGCTAAATCCAGAAAATTGCAGGCTTATAAATACAATTCCTAATGCTAAAGTTAATAATAACATTAACATAGTAAGTTTATTGTTATTATTTTTTACTGCTTTTTTTGCTATATGAAAAGTTATACTACTTCCTATAATCACCAGACTACTTAAAATAAATGCCATAGGAAACTCAAAATCTTGCAACCAATCTGCTCTACTCTTACTTACTACATAAGCACTTGTCAATCCAGCAAAAGTCATTGACATACTTACCATAGCAAACCACATCATCGATTTTTTTGCTTTGCGTAACTTTTCTTTATTCTCTCTATGAACAGTATATTTTTGTTCTTCTCTTTGTTCTTGTACTATGTCCATTAACGTATAAATTTATCTGCTACATAAATAATTTGAAGTAAAGTAATGTACAATACGCTCATCAACATCAACTTTCTTGCTGATGTTGCATCTTTCTTCTTACGAAGTTGGATTGCATATTTCAACATTGTAAAGATACCTAATATCAAAATTATAACTGCAGAAATAGGGGTTATATATAAATCACCTGTAACATGAAACACTGGTATCAATGAAGTGATTATTGTCCATATTGTATAAATGATTACTTGGTTAGCCGTTCCTTTATCTCTTTTCCCTGTAGGCAACATAAAGAATCCTCCTTTTTTATAATCATCATATAAAAACCATCCTATAGCCCAAAAATGTGGAAACTGCCAAAAAAACTGAACCATAAACAATGTTCCTGGTTCTATCCCAAAACTACCTGCCGCTGCAACCCATCCTAACATAAAAGGTATTGCTCCTGGAAAAGCTCCTACAAAAACTGCTAAAGGTGTTTTTGTTTTTAATGGGGTATATAAACTCACATACATAAAAATCGAAATCGCTCCAAACATTGCTGTTTGTGGATTGATAATATATAATACTGTAATTCCTATAATAGTGAATAAGGATGCAATGATAAACGCTGTTTGCACAGTCATTCTACCAGATGGTATCGGTCTGTTTTTAGTACGATCCATCAAAGCATCTAAATCTCTTTCTATAATCTGATTAAAAGCATTTGATGCTCCTACCATTAAATATCCTCCCAAAGCTAATAAAAGAAGTGTCTTTATCGAGACTACTTCAACGCCTAATAAGTATCCTGCTATAGAAGAAAAAACTACACTCAATGCCAAACGCATCTTTGTAATTTCTTTAAAATCTTGCAAAGCAGAAACTTTTACTGTATTCATCTGCACCTCACTCAAATCTCAATTCCTTATTTAATCAATATTATTTTTAAAAAGTGGTGCAAAGATATATCTTAAATACATTCCGTACAATAATAAGGCTTTACATTTAGGTTTTTCCTATTAAACCTCTATCGTTTTTAAGTTAAATTTTAACATGACATTAATATAGCTACCTGTAATTTGTATCAAAACGTGTCGACTTAATTTAATTATCACCAATACCATTCTTTATTATGAAAAAAATAATAGTTGCTTTGTCTTTATTTTCAACTTTTGCACTTCAAGCGCAACAAAAAGAAGTTGTCATTACCTTACAAGAATTAACTCCAGATATACAAATGCTTACCGGACAAGGAGGTAATATTGGTGTTTTTAAGAATGAAAAGGGGTTATTTATTATCGATGATCAATTTGCTAGACTCTCATCAAAAATTCTAACAAAACTAAAACCTATTAGTGATCAACCTGTAACTATGGTTGTTAACACGCATTTTCACGGAGATCACACCGGAGGTAATGAAAATATGTCTAAACAAGGTGCTACAATTTTTGCACAAAAAAATGTGCGTAAGCGCATGCTGAATAATCAAAAACAAAAAGGACAAATTAATAAGAGTTCATTACCCGTAATTACTTTTGAAGAAGGATTGGATCTATATTTTGAAAATGAAAATATAGTTGTTACACATGTACATAATGCACATACAGATGGAGATGCTCTTGTTTATTTTGCTCAAGGAAATGTTTTACATATGGGAGATACCTTCTTTAATGGTCGATATCCTTATGTAGATTTAAGATCGGGCGGAAGCATTTTAGGATACATCAAAGCTTCAGAAAAAGCGCTAGTACTCATTGATGATGAAACAAAAATCATTCCTGGTCACGGTAAATTAGCTTCAAAGAAAGATCTACAAACTTTTCTTTCTATGCTAAAAACCATTACAGAAAATGTCCAAAAAGAAATAACAAAAGGATCATCTGAACAGGATATTATCAATAATACCAAGTTAACCGAAGTTTATGATAAAAAAGGATATGGTGATGGTTTTATTTCTAGCGAGCGCTTTAGAAAAACCATTTATGCTAGCTTGACTTCAAAAAAATAATTATCAAATATAGTTTTATATAAAAGTTTAAACGCCTTAAAAAATTAAGGCGTTTTTTATTTAATCGTATTTTTATTTCATTAATCTAATATTGTAAAGGCTATTGGCAAACTGTATTTTACTCTTACTGGAGTATCTCTTTGCTTACCAGGAGTCATTGTTGGCAGCATCTTCACCACTCTTATCGCTTCTTTTTCAAGTGCTTTATGAGGCCCTCTAGCTTTTACGTTTTGAATAGTTCCATCTGATTCTACATCAAATTGTACATAAATACGTTGTAATCCACTTAATCCTAAATCTGCTCCTAGATCACCATTAAACTTCTTACTTACCATTCGTTTAATTTTATCTGAAAAGCAAGTAGCTCTTTCTTTATTAGAGGCCAACCCTTCACAACCTGGATATATTGGAACAAATTCTACTGCAATAAATGGAACCTCTTCAGGAAAACCTTCATCTATTGGTCCATCTATAATATCAGTAGGCTCAATCGGTAATTCATCTGGAACCTCATTTTTAAATTCATCTTTTGGATTGTCAATTACAGTATCATCCTCAACAATCTTGGGTTCAACAAAACTCGGTACAGGTTTTGGTTTAGGTTTTACAACAGCTACAGGCTTTAGTTCTGGCTCAATTCTAAAAACTGACATTGGAAATTCATCTTCAAATATATCTTCTTGAAGTGCTTTCTCATTCACTCTTATAGGTTCTGAAGTCCATACTTCGAACATTACATATGTAAACAATAAACTTGCAATAAGCCCTATCTGAAAGTTTATCATAGGACTTTTTCGTACATTAGCTTCGTGCTTGTTACTCATAATAAAATTGTTTTAACGTTACAACTAAAACAAAACAACAAGCATACCAAAAAAAGAAATCCCACCTTTAAAAGGTGGGATTTTGATATTATTACGTAATATTTTTTACTAGTCTTGTACTTGGAATACAATTGGTAGAGAATATAATACCCCTACGCTTTTACCACGCTGCCTACCTGGTTTCATCTTAGGTAAAAGTTTTACTACTCTTTGCGCCTCTTTTTCTAATCTTGGGTGAGGTCCACGAGCTTGAACTCCTACGATATTTCCGTTTTTGTCAATTTTAAAACGAACATATATTCTGTTTATTCCAGATAATCCTAATTCGCTTCCAAGTTCTGTATTAAATTTACGGTTAACAAACTTCTTAACCTTATCACTCATACATTTCTTCTTTGCATTATTTCCTCCAGCATTTTCACATCCAGGGAATACTGGTACGTCTTCAATAACTGCAAATGGAACGTCTGCTATCTCTTCTTCTTCTTCTACGTCTTCTACTTCTTCCACTTCAACGATTTCTTCGTCTTGGCTAGTTTCTGTAGATTCAATAACTGTTTCTTCTACTTCCTCTTCATCTTCAACTACATCAATAATTTCTGGAGCTGGTGGTGGAGGTGGTGGAGGTGGTGGTGTACTCAAATCTTGAGTAATTGGCACATCTTCTTCTTCTAATTCATCAAGATCAACTTGACCAATATCAACTGCTGATCTATCATAGGTCTTGTGTTCAATACCATACCACGTTATCAAAAGAACTAAAATCAGACCAAATTGCAAGAAAAAGGTGCTCATTCTAGATAAGTCTGCTTTCGGATTTTTCTTAGGTTCCATATTACGATTTTATTAATAGGTTCGCTAAAATAGCTAAATTCTTTTGTAATTACCAACTAAAGATTAAAATGTAGCTAAAAAAAATAAGTTTTAACGTTTATTTTGTTAACTGATCTTATTTCAACTCTATCTTCTTCAATGAATTAAATATTTATACTTAGAATTCTTTTTTTCAAAGATTTAATACTTTTTTTTAGTAATAACAATAAAATAACAGCAAAAACTATACCAGTTGTATTTGCTATCACATCATATAAATCACCTTGTCTATTAGTTGTTAAGGCCATTTGACAAGCTTCCATTAATGTTCCATAAATAAAAGCAATTACGGCTATGATTTTTAGCTTATACATATATGTTTTGTCTACACTTCTAAAGAGTGCATATGCAAACCAAATTACTGTAAAAAGAAAATAGGCCAATAAATGACCTATTTTATCTGTATGTTGTATTTGTGCATTAACAGGTATCATCAACTTTATTAAGGATAAAGTTGTCAAAACTCCCGTATACAATAGTGCTACAATAAGCAGTATTCTATGCACCAATAAGCGCTTTATAATCATCTGCAGACATTAATCCTTCAACTTGAGATTCATCTGATAATTCTAATTTAATCATCCATCCATCTCCATAAGGATCTTTATTTACTAATTCTGGCTCTCCTTCTAGAGTTTCGTTAAACTCGGTTATAGTTCCAGATAATGGTAAAAATAAATCAGAAACTGTCTTTACAGCTTCAACTGTACCAAATACTTCTTCTTGATCCAAAGTTTCGTCTACAGTTTCTACTTCAACATATACAATATCTCCTAATTCGCTTTGTGCAAAAGCAGTAATTCCAATTGTTGCTATATTACCCTCTATTTTCACCCATTCGTGATCTTTGGTATACTTTAATTCTGAAGGAATATTCATTTATTTTTCTTTTTATAAGTTCTTATTATTTAGCTTCACAAATATATAATTTCCGCAATAATGGTCAAGTTATACAACTGTTAATTTCCAAAGTTATATCGCAGTGTAAAACCTGCTCTAATTGTTGTCTGTGGAAACGCTGTAGAAATTGAATATTGCGAGAATGTATGGTCATAAAAGAATAAGGCCGTAAGATTCTTATTTAGTGCATAATCTGTCGTAAATTTAAAACCAAATATATCTTGTCCTGCTGTTACTTCAGAGTTATCAACATCTAAGTATCTAATTACTGTTTCGTTTTGTCTTAAAGAGAAATCTGCTCTAAAATTAAGATCACTTTTAAGTATTTGTTTTTTGCCTCCTATACGCATTGGGATTCGTAAATCTTTTACTCTATATCCTAATCCCAATATATATTCATTTCCTGCAATTTCTGTCAATAAGTTATTATCAAAACTTAAGGATAATGCTCTATCTTTTTTCCATTCTGCCAAAATCTTAACCGAATTCTTCATTTCAAAATCGATCTTCATCAATGGACTAAACTGTTCGATTAAGTTTACATTAGAAAACAATAATCTATTTTTAAAATTATCTCCTTGATCTAATGCATCGACATCATTTTCATCAAAATCAAGATTTGTTTGATATTGGTTTATCGTATACGTTGATCTATATCCATGTGCAAGAGAAAAACGTTTAAATCGTTTTTTAAACCATTTTAATTTCATCAATCCTGTGTACTTTACATCCCAATTAGGGATCGGTACATCTCTAAATGCTCCTGTACTTACTTTATTTGCATCTGTTCCTGTATATGCAGATAAAAATGCTGGTAACAATACTGCTTGATTTGTTCTTCCATATCCATCTGGATAACCATCTCCATCACTATCTGTCGTAACTCCTCTTTCTGCCGCCAGACGTCTAGCTATAATTAAACGATTTTCTCTAAACTTATCAAAAGTTGCCGAGTTTGTTGCATCACTTTTAGAGAAAGCAGTTTTTATCAATACTGTTGATATTTTAAAATTCCCTAATGTATTTGTGATTAACGAATTGTATTCTCCATCAATTACATTAAAGTTTTCGTTGGTAGTTTCTGAAGTATTTCTGGTTGCACTCAAATCAATCTTTAAATCTTTCAACAACCCTATTGAGGCTTGAATATTTAATTGATCTCCTGTTACTTGTGAGAATTGCTGGTTAAACTCAGGATAAATTGTTAACCATCCATTTCTCGCTGCTAAGTGTCTTACATCTGCTTGACTACCAAAAGTAAATCCTGCCGTAGGTTTAAGCGTTCCTGCAAATCCTGGATCACGTAAATATCCTGGTAAGAACGTCCCATTATTTTCTTGATAATTAACATTTACTTTTTTAACAGCTGTAACTAAGCCTACCATAGTATTATATGCCTTGGTAACAAAATTCAGTTTTTTATTTCTACCTGAAGTTCTTGTTCTTTGTGTTCTTGTTTTTGAAGCAACCTTTCCCTTTTTCTCTTCTCCTTTTGCATCTTTCTTCTTCTTTTTCTTCTTGAAATTTGTTCGCTTCTTAGTTAATCCTACGTATTTGTATAACGCATTCATATCCATAGATCCGTTCAGACTATGCGTATTAGAATTTTGAACTGTATTTCCTAAATCAAAAGACACTCCATTTTCGTCGGTAATATTACTTAATGTTTCACTACCTTTTTGCCATTGAAAGTTAGATGTATAAGAATAGGTACTTCTTAAGAACTTAAGTACTGGAATCTTATTAAACGGAATCTCATAATTTAATTGTAGTTTTTGATCTAATAAGTTAGCATCTCCTACATCAAAGAAACCTGTCCATACTCCTACACTATTATCTACAACATTATTTTCGTCTATAAAATTCTTTACGACTCTATTACTTGTAGTTGTATATGTAAAGTTTAATGATTTAGTCAAATTATAAGTTAAACCATATTGCCAATCAAATAAGAAATTGCGTTGATATAAAGGATCTAATCCAATACTTCCTGGCTCTAATGTGATATCTCTAAATACCTGCTCGTTATACTGTCTATTTATATTAGAACTTACATTTACACTAGTTGGTAATAGATTAACATTAAAATCTTTTATAGCATCAAAATATTTACTCTTATCAAAGAATTTAACTTTTTTGAAAGGTTCGATCGGAGCTGGCTGGAAACTAAAGTCATATGTACCTCCAACTCTTACTGTTTGATCTACCGAATTTTCAATTTCGAAATCATGGTGATCTGTTTGATTATATGTTGTTGAAAAAGAAAAATTTTCTACATCATATGGCTGTGGCTTACTATCACCTGTACGTTCTTTACGTAATCCAATCAAATTAAAACTCTGTCTTCTTGTATAATCTACAGATTGTTTACGCACTTGTTCTTTACGTTCTGGATCTGTTTCTTGATCTAATCGATCTTGCAATTCGATATCCAAAAATTCTGGATCGTATTGTGGTGTGATCAATTTTTCTCCACGACTATAATTAAATGGTATCTGAATTCCCCATTTTTTTGGTAATAGTTGTCCTAAATTAAGGTTTGTTGTAAGATCGTATTCTTGTAAATCTTCTTGACTACGCTCACTAGGCCCCTGTTCTATTCCTCCAAAACCTATTGTGGTAATACGTCCAGAGGCACTTACTGTTGCAAAATCAGCTAGATTTGCATCTAAAGCTCCGGTAGCTGCCCATCCACCTCCATTTTTAAGATCACTCATACGTAATTCATTAAACCAAACCGTCCCTGATCTTTGTCCTGTAGCGGTATTCTTAACCCCTAACATCATCACTCGAATATTCCCATAATTAGGATTACCTTTTATTCCTATACGACGAGCCTGAGTATTGACTGATACATTATCTCCGTTTTCGTCAAAAAATTCTAATTCAAGTGGATTTAAACTATCATCCCCTAGAACTTTAGATTTAATCTTTTGAAGCAGTTCTAATTTAAGATTTACTCTATTTGCTTCTGGCCATACATCGTCTGGATTAGTAGATTGAGTACTTTGCACTTGTAAGGGTATCTCTATTTGATAGAAGTTATCTGTAAAATCATTACCCATACGAATAAATGCTACCAACTCATCATCATTTACTGGGTCATTTAAATACGGTTCTGCATGAATAAACATTTCAAGATTTTCATATTGACGCATATCCACATTAAAGTTTTTATATACCGCTCTTGCATCTCCTCCATCAATATTATCTACTGTTAATGATAATGATTTTTCGTCATCTTGAATTGTTGTATTATTATTAATTAGTTCTTCTCTTCTTACTCCAGGAGGTGACACATAACCTACAGTTTCTTCTGTACTTACTGCTGACACTAAAAATTCTCCAGCATTAGGATTTACATTGATACCTTCTGTACGGTCTCCTGTTTGAATATATCTTCTATAATCTCCCCTAACTAGATCTAATGTACCAAAACGTAATAAGGTAGGTTGACTAAAATCAGTCATGAACATACGAATAAAACGTATAGACCTAAAGTCTGTAGGGTCAATTCCTCCTTGTCCTCCTGTAGGTTCATAAATAGGTACTTTAAATCGTACCCATCTTGTATTTAATTGTTGTCCGTTTGCTAACTCAGTTGTGATGTCTCTAACATCACTAATATATGGGTTATTATCTGGTGACATTTGAGGTCTTAACTCGATTTCATACTCATGGTAACTATTAATAGTATTCATGGTATTATCCCTGTTCACATCTTCTACAGTAGGTAATGTAGTGTTACCTCTATCTGTATTTCCTACAGATGTTGGTGAATTTCCTTGTGTCCCATTATAATTTCTATAACGCTCTAGAATCCCTCCATCTCCTTGTAGGTAAAAAGTATAGTTATCTCCAGCGGGATCATCTAATGTACTAAATTCTGGAAACCGTCTTCTTTCATCATCATCATTTAATCCATCATATCCAGTATCCTGATTTACTCTTGCTTCTCCTTCGGTATCAAAAGCATAAATTAAGGATTGATTTGAAGGTACTCTAGCACCGTAAGTATTATTCGCGTCTAAGGCTGGTAAAGGCTGACCTCCCATTTCTGGTAATCCATTTTCGTATTGTTTACGACCATCTTTTAAGACATCTTCACTAATATTACCTAAGTTAAAAACTAATTTTCCTCCTGTGTTTGTAGGATCATAAATAAATGGATCCATTACCCAAAACTCTATAAACTCAACATTTGATTGCTCAAAGTTAGTTGAAGTTAGTTGTCTTGTAATTCCTCCAAATTTCTCTCTAGGAGTAGTCAAAACTCCATCTTCTGCATCCTCACTATAGTTATATTCTCCTCTAGCTGTAGGATCATAATTTAAATCTAATGTAAAAATCGCTCTAGTCTGTCCTTGTGCTAAAGTAGTTTCTGGAAAGATCTCATCATTGAATACTCTACGTGTCGCAAAGCTTGACAAATCTTCATCTGAAACTCCTGAAGGTCTTTGCCTACTATAAAAAACCGGGTCAATTGAATACCATGATAATTTTGCCCTCTGATATCCACTTGCTACACCTTGTTGATTTGCTCCAAATCCTACAGGAACACTCGATAATTCCCACGACAATGGAGAACTAATATCGATAGCTGTTTGAGCTCCTTCAAAATCATCAATATAACTTGTTACTTTACCATCAAAGTCAGCTCCTTTTGGTGCTCCTACAAATAGCTTAGCAACCTCTGCTCTTACCGATACTCTAGACGGTACATCTGTATCAATATTAGGTAATTTATTTACTAATCGTGTTAAGAAAGGTACTTCTGTAGAATACGTTCCATTAAACCCTAAAATTGTATTATTAATAGGTTCGTATCCAAAATTTGATTTTTGCGTTATGGGCCTTTCACTTAAGTTTACAAAAGTTCCTCCTATAATAAAGTCATCATTAAATTTATGCTCTACATTAAGTCCTGAGTAACGCTTGGTTTGTTGTCCAAATACTGCATTATTCTCTGTCGATACTTGTATTGGTGTATTTGATGCTAATAATGCTTCATCCAAAATATTAACTCGACCTAACTGATAATTTACTGTGTAATCTACTCCTTCTTGTAGCGTACGACCTCCTGCTGTTACAGTTACTGATCCTTGCGGAACATTAAATGCTCCAATAGGAATTCCGTCTTGTCCAGATGATTTATATCTACCCTTTAACTGAAAGTAATTCTTTGATGCTCCTTCTTGACCTGCTGCCACTTTTGTAGTGGTATACATTTCTCTAAATACATATTGCGTCTGATTTGCATTATATGTAGTAGGCATTTCATATGTCGCATTATTGGTATCTAACTTATTAAATAAGTGTTCTCCAAAAGGCTCTATTGTTGTAAAAATAATACGTCCGTTTTCTGTATCAACTGTCAATCCTGGTACATAATCAAAGAATCCATCTCCCCCTACAACTGGGTCATTATTAGTATTCAATTTATCCATATTGAATACTTTTAATAATGTTGTTTGCTCTACATCATCTGGCAAAGGATCACCTCCTTCTACTCCAGAGATAAAGTTTACTGGTGAAGGACTTGTATATAAGATATTAAATATAAATCCATCACGCTCTAATCGATACGCTCCAAGATTATATATATTCTTCATCATTAAATCCCATCTTGGTTCTGTTACACTGGTAATAGAACTCTTTAACATTTTTACCACCAAGTTTTGACTTGAACCTACTGGCGGATTATTAGGATCTGTTCCTCCTCCTGTATTCGTTCCATCATCTCCTACCGTTGCATCAACACCTCCATTAGCAAATTCCCCTACTTGAAATACCTGTCCACCTTTAGTATATTGAAACGCTACTGCTAATACCTCATCATTACTCAACCTCTGATTTAACGAGATATATCCTAGCTGTTTATTTAAGGTATATTCATTCTCTCTAAGTTGACGTGCATTTTCTATCACAGAATAATCTGTTCCTTCATTTATTTGCCCTGTTATAGAAGTTCCTGTAACAAAACCATTAGCTACTGTTGATATTTGTCTTATACTTTCTCTTAAAACATTTGCTCCTTGTCCTAATTCTAATGGATTTAAATGGTTATTATCATTACTTGGTAATCCCTGGTTACCATTAGAGGTAAAAAAGCCTGGAGTTACAGAAAGTCCTATGTTTCCTGCTACATTAGCTTCTCCTAAGTCTTGTAATGCTACAATATTACGTGCATTACTAATAGATTGCGCATTATTTGATCTATTGGTTACCCAAACTTCTAGCCTTGTAATCTGAATATCACTATTGATGAATGGATAATTTTGTAATGTTCTATCGTAATTATCCCTAAAATAATGTGCTAAGAAAAAGTGTCTATCTTCGTCATAATCCAAAGCGAATAATTCAAAGTCTTCTATTGTTCCTCCTCCTTGGATATTTACTGATCGTGTTTCGGATCTTTGCTCTGAGAAAACCCCTGTAATTGTTGTTTTTCCAAATTGTAAGCCCATTTTTACTCCAAATAAACTTTGCGCTCCTTGTATCAAAGAACTGTTTAACGGCATACTTACATTACCTACTTCTATACTTCTTATAATATCATCTTCTGTAGGTGTGTATTCTAATTTTACTTGATTTTGAAAATCAAAAGTAGATTCTGTATCGTAGTTTGCAGTTACCTGAAGACGTTTTCCTACTTTACCTAATAAACTTAAACTGATACGTTGATCAAAATCAAATGTAAAGTTGCTTCTGTTTTGTGGTGAGAATGCTGGATTGTCTTGTTTAGTAAATAACATTCCTAAATCCATCTCTACAGATCCTTGAGGCGTAACTTCAATTTCGTTACCTCCAAAAATAGATTCAAAAAACTGAGAGTTTACATAAAGTATTGGTAAGATATTCTTTCGTTTTTCTTCACTTCCATCCTTTTTACCACTAAATGCTTCAATCTTTTCTTTAAAGTAATTTTTTCTTTCCTCTAATTCTACCATACGCTCAAATTCTTTTGGCGTAAGAAATAGTGGATATGAGATATCAAATTTACCTAGAGTTTCTCTATAAATATAACGATTGGTAATAGGGTCATATTCATATTTGGTCACAATACTATTAGGGTCAGGTAATTTAATCTCTCCTAATGAATGTGTTGTACTGGTTGAATCTCTAACCGTTTTGGTTTCTTGTGCTATCGCATTAAAGCTGAAACACAAAATTAAAACGCATACTAGTTTTTTGATAAAATTATAACGTAGATAATTTGACGTACTCAATGCTTCTATAATTTTTTTAAGGCTAATTTTATAATATTCTCAACGGTTTCTGCAGGTGTCTCTCTTAGTATTTTGTCTACTACTTTTTCTGCTAACTTCCTGTTAAATCCTAAGGTCTCTAAAGCTGATAACGCTTCATCCTTATTCGTATTGCTTTGGACAACAGAAACTTCATCAATATCATAAATTTTAAGAATTTTATCCTTAAGATCTAGTATGACTCGTTGTGCTGTTTTTGCACCAATACCTTTTACAGACTGTATAGTTGCTACGTCATTTGATGCTATGGCTTCTTTGATTTGGGTAGGTTGTAATGAGGATAGCATCGTTCTCGCTGTACTAGCACCAACTCCTGAAACAGAAATTAAAAGCCTAAATATATCTCTTTCTGACTTTTCTACAAAACCAAAAAGTGTATGAGAGTCTTCTTTGACTTGTAGGTGTGTATATAATTGTATTGCTTCTTGATCTGGAATTAACGAATATGTGTGCAATGATATGTGCACGAAATATCCTATCCCATTGCAGTCTATCACTACTTCGGTAGGATTTTTTTCTACGAGTTTTCCTTTTATAAATGTAATCATCTAGTCGCTTGATCTTAAGCATCCAAATGTAAGAAAATTATTATTGAAAACTGTTTATTTTTATACTATCCTAATTATCTAGCTAGTGTATTTTCAGTTTTTTGGGATTTTATCTATAAACTGTATAATCCCTTTATCAAAAATTATCTTAATGTTATAAAAAAATCAATTGTCCTGTAAAAAAGCGCGTCACCTCAACTGTTTCTGGACGATTAACCACTATCAAATCTCCTGTACTACGCAATTCTCCTCTTAATATTTCTTGAGGATTTACTATTATTTTATTCGATCCTCTATGTGTTACAGTAACTTCTTTTGCTATTAGCTCCCCACTTTCAAATCGTCCTGGCCCTGAGGCCAATGTTACTTTTAACTTTTCAGTTTCTCCTGTTAAGAAAAAGGAAGTTATATTATTTCCTACAACTTGTAACTGTTCATTATCAATTGCTAAATGAAAGGTTCCATTAGTTGATCCTGTACTTTCTCCAAAATCTTCAGATAACAGCCTTAGTGATGGATATGTTAAAACTCCATTTGATCTAATATCAAATTGTGTTGCACTTCTTATTTCGTTAATATTTGGCGCTGTAACATATATCTTTGTTTGGTTAAAACTTCTTACAAAATTACATTCGTTTGTATCTGTTAAAATCAACCTTTCATCTACAACTTCTGCTGTAACCTCATCAATTAAATTTTCACCTGTTTCTATTGTTACTTCAAAATTTTCTCCTTCTTTAAGTATCATTTCTACATTAGGATTCACCAAGATTTTTTCGAAAGCTGTTACTTCAACTTCTTTGGTTATCAAATCTCCTGTTCGTTGAAAACAATCAGGACTATCTACAGAATCACATCCTGCAAGAATTCCTATACATATATATGTAAATATTTTTATTAGTTTCACCTCTTTATTTTTTTAAAATCTATACCCTAAAGTAAACTCTGCATTTTCTGCTTTGGCTGCATGTGCTTTAACAGATATGCCTCCAAATATGTTTTTATTAAAATAGTATTGTAATCCTAATCGGTCATACAATCTGCCTTCAAAATCATATGGATAATATACATACATTCCAACCTGAACAATAATTGCAACTTTATTGATACGCAATTCATGCCCAACATAAACTCCTACTCTTTTTGCATCTTCGTCTCCTGTTGTCCCATCATTAAATCCTCCTACAGCTCGATAATCAATATATCGCTCAAGCGCTCTCGACAAGAACAATTCTGTTCCTAATTGCAATGCACTTTTTTTGTTTAGCCTCTTATCTACAAAAGCTCCTACTGTTAAAAAGGGATATTGTCCAGATCCTATCAATCCATTTTGATTAACACCACTTCTTAAATATAATCCAAAACCAAAAGGTTCTTTTGCTTTAACTAGGCCTTCTTCTTTTGTGATATATTCTGGATCATTTTTATTAGGATTTAATTGATAATTCACTCCAACGTTAACTGCCATAGTATTGGTACTTGTATTAGGAGATTTACTATTTCCATTAGAATAATGAACCAAACTTATTCCAGCCTGTAATCCTAGTCCTCCTATAATATTTTCTTTTTTGTAATTAAGCATTAAGAAAGTACCACTTAACAAATGTGAACCATAGGCTACGTTTCTAAAGTTGTCATCTTCGTCATAAGGATTTGTATTATATGAAATCCCAGTTCCTATTCTAAACATTAAATTTCTTTTCAAGAAATAAAAACTATAATGCCCATAAAGTCCGTAATGTTCTCCCAAAATCCCGTTATCCATCTCTTGATATAGAAATGAAACTCCATATTCTGGATAGTTATACAAACGTTCCCATTCTTTTTTACCAAAAGTCTTTTTATTAACAGAAATAATAACTCCTGATGGATGTCCTGTAATTAAATGTGAGATATCTGGATTGTGTTTCAACACTGTTCCATAAAAGTTGTTTACGTCAAAAGAATATCGTTTATCCGACTCTTCTTGAGCATATAATATAACATTTATTAATACTAACAGTACTACACTAATTCGTTTTTTCATAGCCGCAAAAGTACAGTATTTTTCAGGTTATTAAACTTCAATAACTAAAGTTTACTTTCATTTTTTTTATTCGTTGTTTTTGAACGTGAATTTTATTTATAAATTCTATTCACACCTATAGATATATAGTATCTTTTTGTATAATTGTACCTATTATTTTCTTGCCCTATAATGAAAACATTATCTATTGCTATCCCCGTATATAACGAAGAATTTACTATTCACCATATTTTAGATAAGATAGATGCTGTGATACTACAGCGTGATCTTAAAAAAGAAATCATTATCGTTAATGATTGTTCTACAGATAATACCGAAGAAAAAATCCGCTCTTATCAAAAGGAAAAGAATTTAAGTTTTGATCTAAAGTATTTTAAACATCCTGTTAATAAAGGAAAGGGCGCTGCATTACATACAGCCATTCAAAATGCTACTGGAGATTATATCATCATTCAAGATGCTGACTTAGAATATGATCCACATGAATATAATGATTTATTAAATCCTATTCTTAACGGTCATGCAGATGTCGTTTACGGTTCGAGATTCATGGGAAAGAATCCCCACCGAATTCTTTTTTTCTGGCATACTATAGGTAATAAGTTTTTAACCTTTTTATCAAATATGTTTTCTAATCTAAACTTAACAGATATGGAAACATGCTATAAATTATTTGATGCTTCTATATTAAAATCTATTCATCTTAAAGAAAAACGTTTTGGTTTTGAACCAGAAGTAACTGCAAAAATTGCAAAAATCCCTAAAATAAGAATTTATGAAGTAGGTATTTCTTATTATGGAAGAACTTATGAAGAAGGAAAAAAGATAAATTGGAAAGATGGAGTACATGCTATCTATTGCATTTTTAAATACAATTTCTTTAAATAAGTTTTCATAAATACTTCTAATCCTAATACTGCGACTACTGTATACAAAGGTAATATAGGAACCATAAATCTCGATGCTCCTAGAGGTCCTGTTATTCCTATTATATAACATATTATAAACAACACAAACCCTACTGGTAACGTTATTTTCTTAATATTTTTAATCAAGAAAAAACAAAAGCCAAATAATTTTATACCATTAATTAACAATAACAATGGTATCATTATAACAATTATTATTGGTTGTGTTTTTATATATTTAATTAATTCTTGTATACTTCCTTTATTTAAAATACTCAAAAAACCTACCGCATTTGATTTCTCTTTTGTAAAGAAGTTATACATATCAAATCTACCGGGATCCAAAAACATACGCACACTACCTTTTAAATGAAAATATACATATGAAATAAAATCTTGTTTTAAATATGATATTACTAATGTTTTTGTTTTTGCTTCTCTTTCTTTATAATCTTTTATCTCTTTAATTGTTGTTGTAATCTCATCATTCACTTGTAGAGCATACTCTTCTCCATATTTATTAATATGAAAGTATTTTAGATTATAATCTTTAAGATTGATATTTTGAATACTAGAAATCTCATAACTTCCTGTTCTTTGATAATTCCAATATGAAAAACCTGTTAAAGCCATTACAGGTATCAAAGCTCCAATCCAAAGCATCTTTATTTTCTTTATCAAGAAAAAGCTCCCTATTAAGTTAGGTATCACAAAAAGATAAAAAACTGGTTTTGTATAGAATAATAAAACTATTACTAGTTGAAATATCACTATTTCTTTCCAACTTTTTATTTTTAATAGTTTTATAAACTGGTAACATAATACTATAATCAAAAATTGAAAAAGTATTTCACTCATCAATAAATTAGCATAAATAAACTGACTAATCCCTAATGTAATAAAGAACAAGAATATTTTATTATTCAATGTATATCCTAATTCTCTCACTATTTTAATCACCAATAAAATACTAACTATTGATACTATATTTTGTACTAATAATATCCCTACCTTCCATTTTAAGAATAAAGATGTTAGTATAATAAACAATGAATATAATGGTGGTCGTTTTGTATAATATCGGTTATCTATTGCTTGTGTTAAATCATTACAATAAAATTCAAAATCACTAATTATATTTTTTGCTTCTATAAAATACTCATAAGAATCATCTAAAAAATAGTTGCCATTATATAGTGTTATTAAAAAGAATACACTGTGAATAATGATTAAAAAAAATATTTCTTTTTTCTTGAATACATCTTTCATAATTATTGTTCTTTTATCAAAGAAACCATTCAAGTATACATAAAATAAGATCAGTATTCAAAAGAATATTTCTTAAATAACTTAAAACACCTGCGCTGCTATTTTTTTGATATTATCAGATTTTCCCATAGAATAATAATGTAATACAGGAACTCCTTTCTTCATTAATTCTTTGGATTGTTGTATTGCAAATTCAATTCCTACTTCTCTTACCTGTGCGTTATTTTTACAAGCCTCAACTGCTTTTACTAATTCGTCTGGCATATCTAGTTTAAACACCTGAGGTAATAATTGTAAATGTCTTTTTACTGCTACAGGTTTTATTCCTGGTATGATGGGTACATTGATACCTACTGCTCTTGCTCGATCTACAAAATCGAAATATTTTTGATTATCAAAAAACATTTGTGTCACTATATAGTCTGCTCCTGCATCTACTTTCTCTTTTAGTCGTCTTAAGTCAGCATCAAACGAAGGTGCTTCTATATGCTTTTCTGGATAAGCAGCGACCCCTACACAAAAATCAGAATTATTATCGGTTTCTATTACTTCATGTAGAAATTTTCCTTTGTTCATTGCTACAATTTGTTCAACCAATTGATTAGCGTATTGATGTCCTCCTTTACTAGGCGTAAAATATTGTTCTTCTTTCATCGCATCTCCTCGTAGCGCCATTACATTATCTATTCCTAAATAATGACAGTCGACCAATAAGTACTCTGTTTCTTCTTTGGTAAATCCTCCGCATAAAACATGAGGTATTGTATCTACATTATATTTATGTTTTATCGAAGCACAAATACCTACTGTACCTGGCCTCATACGAGTTAATTTTTTATCAAGTAATCCTTCTCTATCAATATAAATAAATTCTTCTCTCGATGTAGTAACATCAATAAATGGTGGATTAAATTCCATTAAAGGATCAATATTATCATATAGTTCTTGTATACTCTTTCCTTTTCTAGGCGGAATTAACTCAAATGAGAAGAGTGTTTTTCCTTTGGCTTTTTGTATATGTTCTGTTACTTTCATGCTATATTACCCTTCTATTATATTAGGATTTAACCATTTTTGGGCACTATCTAACGTTATGCCTTTACGTATTGCGAAATCTTCTACTTGATCTTCTTTTATTTTTCCTAATCCAAAATATTTAGCCTCTGGATTTCCAAAATAATATCCCGATACAGATGCTGCTGGCCACATAGCTAAACTATCTGTTAACGTCACGCCTATTTCTTCTTCTACATTAAGTAATTTCCAAATAGTTTTTTTCTCTAAATGATCTGGGCAAGCAGGATATCCTGGCGCTGGTCGAATTCCTTTATAGGATTCTTTTATCAATTCTTCATTTGTCAATTTTTCTTCTTTTGCATATCCCCATTCTTCTTTTCTTATTTTTTGATGTAAATACTCTGCAAAAGCTTCAGCCAAACGATCTGCCAATGCTTTGACCATAATAGCATTATAATCATCATTTTCTGCCTCAAAAGCGAGTGCTTTTTCTTGTACCCCAAAACCTGTAGTCACACAAAAAGCCCCTATATAATCTGCTTTCGACGAAGTTTCTGGTGCTATAAAATCAGCCAAAGCTATATTGGGTTTTCCTTTATATTTCTTCAATTGTTGTCGCAATGTCCTAAAGGTAACCTCAACATCTGTTCGTGTTTCATCTTTATATACTGCTATATCATCTGTATTTATTGTATTTGCAGGATAAATCCCAAATACAGCTTTTGCTTCAAACCATTTCTCATCTTTAATCTTTTGAAGCAATTCTAATGCATCTTTATATAAAATACATGCTTCTTCGCCCACCACTTCATCTTTTAAGATATCTGGAAATTTACCATGTAAATCCCATGACCTAAAGAATGGAGTCCAGTCTATATAGTCAATAAGCTCTTCTATAGATTGCTGTTTTATCACTTTCTTCCCTAATTCTTTAGGTGTTGTTATTATAGTATTATCCCAATCTAATTGATATTTATTCTTTCTAGATTCGGCTATAGTCAAGTATTCTTTTTTCTTTGTTCTGCTTAAAAAACTTTCTCTAAACTTTTCGTAATCTGATTTTAGGTTTCCAATATAGTTTTGTTTCGTTCTCTTATTCAATAAATCTCCTACAACAGTTACTGCCCTAGAAGCATCATTTACATGAACTACTGCATTTTTATATTGTGGATCTATTTTTACTGCAGTATGTGCTTTTGATGTTGTTGCTCCACCTATCAACAATGGAATATCAAAGTCTTTTCGCTCCATCTCTTTGGCTAGATATACCATTTCGTCTAAAGACGGTGTAATCAATCCACTCAACCCAATTACATCAACTTCTTTTTCGATCGCTGTTTCAATAATTTTTTCTGGAGGTACCATTACTCCTAAATCTATAATCTCATAGTTATTACATCCTAAAACTACTGAGACTATATTTTTTCCGATATCATGCACATCTCCTTTTACTGTAGCCATTAAAACTTTTCCTGCAGATCTTATCGCTTGTTCTCCTACTTCATTTTTTTTATCTTCTTCTATAAACGGTAATAAATAGGCTACCGCTTTTTTCATTACTCGTGCTGATTTTACTACTTGAGGTAAGAACATCTTTCCTGATCCAAACAAATCTCCTACTACATTCATCCCTCTCATTAAGTGTCCTTCTATAACTTCGATAGGTTTTTTAACACTAACTCTAGCTTCTTCTATATCTTCTTCTATAAATTGATCTATCCCCTTAACTAATGCTCTTGTAATACGATCTTGTAAAGGTTCTTTTCTCCATGAGAGATCAACTGCTTTTTCTTTTTTAACACCTTTTACCGTTTCTGCAAAATCTAGTAATCGTTCTGTAGCATCATCTCTACGATTAAGAACAACATCTTCTACATACTCTAGAAGATCCTTAGGGATATCATCATAGACTTCTAACATAGTAGGGTTGACTATCCCCATATTCATTCCCGCTTCTATAGCATGATATAAAAACACAGAATGCATTGCTTCTCTAACCGTATTATTCCCTCTAAACGAAAACGAAATATTACTTACTCCTCCACTTACACTACAATATGGTAAATTGGTGCGTACCCATCTCGTGGCTTCTATAAAGTCTATTGCATTAAGTTTATGTTCATCCATTCCTGTTGCCACAGGAAAAATATTTAAATCAAAAATGATGTCTTCTGGTGCAAACTTTACTTTATCTACCAAAATTTCATATGAGCGTTTTGCTATTTCTATACGTCTATCATATGTATCTGCTTGTCCTACCTCATCAAAAGCCATTACAATAACGGCTGCTCCATATCGCTTAATTAATTTAGCTTGATTTATAAACATTTCTTCTCCTTCTTTTAAGCTTATAGAATTTACAACACATTTACCTTGCACTATCTGTAAACCAGCTTCGATAATCTCCCATTTAGAACTATCGATCATTATAGGCACTCTTGCTATATCTGGTTCTGACACAATTAGATTTAAGAACTTTACCATAGCTTCTTTTCCATCAATCAAACCATCATCCATATTAATATCGATAATTTGAGCTCCTCCTTCTACTTGATGTCTAGCTATGGATAAGGCTTCTTCAAAATTCTCTTCTTTTATTAATCTTAAGAATTTGCGTGATCCAGCTACATTAGTTCGTTCACCTACATTAATAAAATTAAGATCATCGGTTACTACCAAAGGTTCTAATCCAGATAGTTTTAATACTCTTCTTGATGTTGCTTCCATTATTCTTCTGCTATTTCTACTGTTCTAGGAACATACTGCGATGCCAACTGGGCTATTGCTTTTATATGTTCTGGTGTAGTACCACAACATCCTCCTATAATATTGACTATTTTTTTATCTAAATATTCTTTTATTTGTTCAGCCATTTGTTCTGGAGTTTCGTCATACTCTCCAAAAGCATTAGGTAAACCCGCATTAGGGTGTGCTGAAACTCCGATTGAAGCTTTTTGTGATAGAATTTCTAAATGTGGGATTAACTGACTTGCTCCTAATGCGCAATTAAAACCTACAGTTAACATAGGTATATGTGCCACAGAAATCAAAAAAGCTTCGGCTGTTTGTCCAGAAAGTGTCCTCCCACTTGCATCTGTTATCGTACCACTCACCATGATAGGTATAGTAATATTTCTTTCATCCTTTACTTCTTCAATAGCAAATAATGCTGCTTTAGCATTTAGGGTATCAAATACTGTTTCGACCAAAAGAATATCTGCTCCTCCATCTATCAATGCCTCAACTTGTTCTCTATAAGCTATCTTAAGTTCGTCAAACGTAATCGCACGAAATCCAGGGTTATTAACATCGGGAGACATACTTGCTGTCTTATTAGTAGGCCCTATAGAACCAGCAACAAATCTCGGTTTTGATGGATCTTTTTTGGTAAACTCATCAGCGACTTCTTTGGCTATCTTAGCCGATTCATAATTAAGTTCGTACACCAACTCCTCCATTTCATAGTCTGCCATCGCTATTGTTGTACCAGAAAAGGTATTTGTTTCTACTATATCTGCTCCTGCTTCAAAATATAATTTATGTACTTCTCTTATTGCTTCTGGTTGAGTGAGACTCAATAAATCATTGTTTCCTTGTAATGGTACTGACCAGTTTTTAAAGCGTTCGCCTCTAAAGTCCTCTTCGGTAAACTTATGTCGTTGTAACATGGTTCCCATAGCACCATCTAATACTAGGATTCGTTCTTTCAAAACTTCTTTGATATCCTTCATCTATCGTTTTTTCTTTTTTAAATTGAAAAACTACACAACTGATCTTATCCTTACATCATCAAGATGTTAAGAATCTGCTTTTTAGAAGTATCAAGAAATTTATTAGGTAATCGTGAAGATTATCGTTTGTGTTATCTATCCATGTCTATGGTAGAATGTAGCACCTTCTTTAATAGATTAAAGGGTTGCTAAGGCTTCATCGGTTCTAATCCCTCTGCCTTTCTTGATAACAAAAAAAATGTATAAGAACAGCTATTATCTTATTATAAGATAACTGTATTGCATTACAAATAAAACAGTTCTGTTTTTGTTTTGCAAATATTTAATAATTATTTTGAGTTAAGTTATTTATGACTCTGGAGCTAACTCAATCTCCAATCCATCTAATTCTGGTGTAATTGGTATTTGACACCCTAATCTACTATTGTCTTCTACATAAAAAGCTTCGGCTAACATCATATCTTCATCTACTCCCATTTCTGGTAATTGGTGATCTGATAAGATATAACATTGACATGAAGCACACATAGCCATACCTCCACATGTTCCTTCTACAGGCAACTCATATGCTTTACATACCTCCATAAGGTTCATTGCCATATCTGTAGGCGCTTGAATCTCGTGAACCTCACCTTCTCTATCTTTTATTTTTATTGTAATATCCGACATACCTTTATTAAAATTCCTCACAAATATACTAGATTTTGTATCATTTGTGAGGAAGGTTTTGCTTTAATTAACTTTTAATAAGATGTATTAAACAATAGATTTTACTACTGCTTTTTGTGCTTCTTTTCTACTACCATCAAATCCATCTATACCACTAACAGTTGTATATTTCATCACATATTTCTTATCTGGAAAAATACGTTTATAGGCACTTTGACACATTAAAGTTGCTTCGTGGAATCCACATAAAATCAACTTTAATTTTCCTGGATATGTATTTACATCTCCTATAGCATATATCCCAGGAATATTAGTTTGATAATCTAAGGTATTATCTACTTTTATAGCATTTTTTTCTATTTCTAGTCCCCAATTTGCAATAGGTCCTAATTTTGGTGATAAACCAAATAACGGAATAAAATGATCTGTTTCTTTAAGGATTTCTCCTTCTGTTTTATGTTTAATGGTTACTCCAGTAATTTTTCCTTCTCCATGTAGTCCTTTTACCTCAGCTTCTGTAATAAGGTTAACCTTTCCTAATTTCTTAAGTTCGGCTACTTTTTCTACAGAATCTAACGCTCCTCTAAACTCATTTCTACGGTGAACCAAAGTTACTTCGCTTGCAACATCTGCTAGGAATATTGTCCAATCTAAAGCAGAATCTCCTCCTCCAGCAATTACCACTCTTTGATCTCTGTACACTTCTGGATCACGTATAATATAAGCTACTCCATTATCTTCATAATCTGCGATATTAGGAATAGGTGGTTTACGTGGTTCAAAAGATCCTAAACCTCCTGCAATCGCTACTACTGGAGCATGGTGTTTTGTTCCTTTATTTGTAGTTACTATAAAAGTTCCATCTTCCTGCTTTTCTATTGTATCTGCTCTTTCTCCTAAAGTAAATCCAGGCTCAAAAGATTTGATTTGTTCCATTAGGTTATCTACCAAATCTCCAGCTAAAACTTCTGGAAATCCTGGAATATCATAGATAGGTTTCTTTGGATATATTTCTGCACATTGTCCTCCTGGTTGAGGCAATGCATCTATTAAGTGACATTTAAGTTTTAACAATCCCGCTTCAAAAACGGTAAACAATCCTGTTGGTCCTGCGCCAATAATAAGTATATCGGTCTTTATCATGTCTCAACTATTTTTAGCTATTAATCCTTTGGTAACTTCATTTAAGGTTTCTACCTTTTCTTCAAAATCACCTTTTATTGTTTTTCTGAATTCGTTTAAATTTTGCACCAATTTATTGATATCTCCAGGTATTACCTCTTCAAAAAATTGACGTAAACGTTTTGCCATTGTTGGAGATTTACCATTAGTAGAAATAGCTATTTTCACATTTCCTTTGGTTACAATTCCTCCCATATAGTAATCGCATAACTCTGGTGTATCTGCAATATTAGCCAATAAAAAGCGTTTTCTAGCATCTTCATAGATTTTTTGATTAACGTCAAAACTATCTGTTGCTGCTATTACCAAATGCTTCTTTCTTAATTGTCTTTTATGGTATTTCTTTTGGATTAGCGTTACTCCATGTTTTTCTGCTAGTTTTCTTGTCTCTGGCAAAAAATAGGTTGCTACCATTTCTATATTGGCATTAGGACTTGATTTTAATAAAAAAATCAGCTTTTCTAATCCTACGTTTCCCCCACCTACAATGAGCAAATTAAGTTTATGAACTTTTAAGAAAATAGGATATAAATCATTTCTTTCTTCCATTTTTATTCTCATTACTTCATTTATATCATACTTCTTCACTAATCTCTCTGCATAAAGAAACTACTCGAGATCTATTTTTCACTACTTCTCCTATCACAATAATTGCTGGCGAAGACAATTCTTTTTTTGCCACAATCGATGAGATCGTTTTAATAGTCCCAAATCCACATTTCTCTTCACGCGTTGTTCCATTTTGGATAATACCTACGGGAATATCTTCTTTATTCTCTGCTGTAAAGATACTAACTATTTCATTGAGCTTACTCATTCCCATCAAAATAACAACAGTTGCTGTTGATTTTGCCGCTACTCTAATATCATTAGAAAGTTTATGACTTTTTGTTGTTCCTGTTATTACCCAAAAACTCTCTGAAACACCTCTTTTTGTCAACGGAATTCCTTGATATGCTGGTACTG
Source organism: Aquimarina rhabdastrellae (assembly GCA_947387485.1). GTDB lineage: Bacteria > Bacteroidota > Bacteroidia > Flavobacteriales > Flavobacteriaceae > Aquimarina. The sequence goes on along the minus strand of CANDNT010000006.1, from coordinate 132,414 downwards.
CAATTGAGGAGGAAATTCCTGGAACTATTGCTGTAGAAATCCCAAAGCGTTGTGCATGATCTATTTCTTCTGCTCCTCTTCCAAAAATAAATGGATCTCCTCCTTTTAATCGCACTACATGTCCGTGAGTTTGTGCTCTACTAACAATTAAGTCATTTATTTGTTCTTGCTGATAAGCATAACATCCTTTACGTTTCCCTACATAAATTTGTTCTGCTCCTGCTGCATATGCTAATAATTCTTTGTTTACCAAAGCATCATACAATACTACATCTGCATCTTTTAACGCATTCATAGCTTTGAGTGTTATTAATTCTGGATCTCCTGGCCCTGCACCTACTACTGTAAATCGTCCTCTATTATACATCTAACACCTCCAACTTTCTGTACGCCTGTACTTTTTGTAAAAACTGACTAGAATCTGCTATATATTGTGCTGCAAAATCTTTTGAAGGTTCATTCTTTTGCAATTGATAAATCAACTCTCCAAAAGTTTTTCCTTCTAGATTTACTTTTTCTGATGTCACAAACTCACTATCAAATTGTTCTATAATGCTTGCTTGTGTATTCGTCTTTTTATTTTCTGCTAGGAGTAAAGCTTTAGCCGAATTTACAAAAGCACTATATGCATGATATATTGCATGTGCATAACTTTCTTCCTCAAAAGTTTCTTTTGCTTTTGCTAATTTCTCTTCACTTTCTAAAAACAGTGTTGCAATCAAATCAATTACAACTCCTGCGCATTCTCCTACTCCAACTGCTTTTATGTATTCTTCTTTATTTCCCCAATCGATAAAATCTTCTTGGGTAAGGTTTTCTACATTTGCTAAATCTTTAAGTAAATTATAGAAATATTTTTCTCCTTGTTTATCATAGTATGCTAAGAAATCAGATTCCTCATTATGCGTCTCATAATCATTCAAGATTCTTCTCAATGCTTCTGGCCCTCTTTTACTTGGTATCTTGATTACTTTATCTGCAAAACGACCATCTCCATTACCTAAAACCCCTCCTCCTAACAATACTTGAAGTGCTGGAGCTACTAACTTATCTGGGGTACGTATAGACATTCCTTGAAATCCTATATGAGCCATATTGTGTTGCCCACAAGCATTCATACATCCACTTATTTTTATAGTCACTTCTTTATTATGAATGTATTCTGGATATTCTGCAGCGATTACTCGCTCTAACTCTGTTGAAATCCCTGTACTACTTGCTATCCCCAAGTTACAGGTATCTGTTCCTGGACATGCTGTAATATCTATAGTGGTATTGTATCCTGCTTGAGTAAATCCTAAAGCTTTTAATTCATGATAGAAAAATGGTATATTTTCTTCTTTTATATTCGGAATTAAAATATCTTGTCTTAAAGTAAAACGTAATTCATCTCCTGCATAAGCATTGATAAGGTTAGCCAAAGCTCTAGCTTTATCGGTATAAAAATCTCCTAAAGAAACTCGTACTCCTATAGCTACATATCCTTCTTGCTTTTGCGAAATCACATTTGATCGTTTCCAATTATTAAATTCGGTTTGATCTTCTATTGTTACTTCTGGAGCTACAACATCTGATAAAATTCGCTTTTGCTCATATTGTAACGCTTCTTCGTCAAGAGGATAATTTTGATACGAAAGTGCTTTTTGTTCTTGGTTTACTAATTCTCTAAAAGCATCTAACCCTATATCTTTAATCAAAAACTTCATTCGTGCTTTTAAACGTTTTGACCTTTCTCCATAACGATCAAATACTCTCAACACTCCTTCTATTATAGGAACGATTCTTTCTGTAGCAACAAAATCATAAAACACATCTGCTTTTCTAGGTTGAGATCCTAATCCTCCTCCTAACATAATTTTAAATCCTCTCACTCCATCTTGTAATTTAGGTATAAAACCTAAATCATGTATATAAGACAGGGCTGTATCTTTATCTGAAGAAGAAAATGATATTTTAAACTTTCTTCCCATTTCTTGACATACAGGGTTACGTAAAAAGAATTGGAATACTGCATGTGCATACGGACTTACATCAAAAGGTTCTTCTGAATCAACTCCCGCCATGGCAGAAGCTGTAACATTACGCACTGTATTTCCGCAAGCTTCTCTAAGTGTCACATCATTTTTTTCTAGTTCTGCCCATAATTCTGGGGTACGATCTAGACTTACATAGTGAATCTGTATATCTTGTCTTGTTGTTATATGTAATCTACCTGTAGAATATTCATCTGAAACATCTGCTATTCTATTCAATTGAGTAGCGGATACTTTTCCATAAGGCAACTTGATGCGTATCATTTGTACTCCATGTTGTCTTTGTCCATAAACTCCGCGTGCCAATCTTAGGCTTCGGAATTTTTCTTCATCCATTTTTCCTTCTTTGAATAGCTCAATTTTTTTTGCTAATTCTATGATATCTTTCTCGACAATCGGATTTTCAATTTCTGTTCTAAAACTTTGCATCTCGTTGTGTTTATATGGTAATATTAGGAAGTCACAACAGGGCATACCTATGACTTTTGTATACTAATTTTGACCTCTATTTTTTGTTGATTATTTTATTCTATAAAGCCTACTCCTGAAGTATTATTTGTCTGAGCATCAATCAATATAAATGATCCTAATGCTTTATTATTTTCATATGCATCAAAAGCTAACGGTTTACTTAACTGTATTTGTACTTTTCCTATTTCGTTAAGTGTTAACGTATTTTTTGAAGTATCTTCTCCAGAAAAATCTGTTGCTATCGTACCGTGGATTTGCTTCACTTTTGCCAAAATTCTATTGCTTCCATTTTGTACAAAATAGTTTGTTCCTGGCACAAGATTTCTATTATCCATCCAGCATACTTTTGCTGTTAGTTGTTTTTCTAATCGTGGCTTTTCTTCTGATTTTACAATCATATCTCCTCGACTAATATTAATATTATCTTCGAGTGTGATTGTACAAGAACTACCTCTTCCTGCTTTATCAAATTTTTGATCAAAGAAGTATATTTCTTTTATTTTTGAAGTTGTTAGCGATGGTAATACTGTAATCTCGTCTCCTACTGCTAAATCTCCTCCGTAAAGCTTTCCTGCATACCCTCTAAAATCATGAAACTCGGCTTGTTTTGGTCTCACTACTGTTTGTACTGGAAATCTTGCTTGAGCCTCTTCATAAAGATCTTGCCCTTTTAATTCTTCCAGATGTTCCAACAGTGTTTTACCTGAATACCATGGCGTTTTCTCTGATTTCTCTACTACATTATCACCACTTAAAGCGCTTACTGGAATAAATGTTATATTTTGTTCTTTATAGCTACTCTTTTCTATTAATGCTTGGAAATCGGCCTTTATACTTTCAAATTTTTCTTTAGAAAAATCAACCAAATCCATCTTATTTACCGCGACAATTACATCTTTAACTCTTAATAGGTTATTGATAAAAAAGTGGCGATTTGTTTGTTCTACAACACCATTACGTGCATCAACTAATATAATTGATGCTTGTGAGGTAGAAGCTCCTGTAACCATGTTTCGTGTATACTCTATATGACCAGGAGTATCTGCAATGATATAACTCTTCTTTTGTGTAGAAAAGTAAATATGAGCTACATCTATCGTGATTCCTTGTTCTCTTTCTGCTACTAGTCCATCTGTAGCGAGAGAGAAGTCTAAATAATCAAATCCTTTTTGTTTGCTACTTTTTTCTATAGCTTCCAATTTATCTGTAGTCAATGATTGTGTGTCGTATAATATACGTCCAATCAATGTACTTTTTCCGTCATCTACACTCCCTGCTGTTGCTATTTTTAATACTTCCATGATATTGCTTCATTTGGTAGCTTTTAATTACCACAGCTTGCCTAAAAAGGCAAACTGTGGATCCTTATAACTAACTACCCCTAGTTATTAATAAGTATTTTTTATATTGTTTATATCCGAATTTGATTTAGAAATATCCTTGTTGTTTTCTTTTCTCCATCGCTGCTTCAGAACGCTTGTCATCTATTCGTGCACCTCTTTCAGAAATCGTAGAAGCTTTGATTTCTTTTACAACCTCAGCTACTGTTCGTGCTTCAGATGTAACTGCAGCTGTACAGGTCATGTCTCCTACAGTTCTAAATCGTACTACTCTTTCTTCTACTTCTTCGTCATCTTCTTTGTACACAAAATCTGAAACAGACCATATCATTCCATCACGAATAAACGTCTTTCTTTTATGTGAAAAATATATTGATGGTATTTCGATTTGTTCATTCTGTATATAACTCCATACATCTAATTCTGTCCAATTTGAAATCGGAAATACTCTTACGTTTTGACCTAATTCAATTTTCCCGTTAAGGTGATCAAAAAGCTCTGGACGTTGGTTTTTTTCATCCCATTGTCCAAAATCATCTCTTACAGAAAAAATACGTTCTTTGGCTCTTGCTTTTTCTTCATCTCTACGTGCACCTCCTATAGCCGCATCAAACTTAAATTCTTCAAGTGCATCTAATAATGTTGTTGTTTGAAGTGAGTTTCTACTTGAATATCGTCCCTTTTCTTCAATTACTTTTCCTGCATCAATAGCATCTTGTACATTACGTACAATTAACTCTACCCCCAATTCTTCTACTAGTTTATCTCTAAACTCTATTGTTTCTGGAAAGTTATGTCCTGTATCTATATGCAATAACGGAAAAGGTATTTTTGCTGGATAGAAGGCTTTTTGAGCCAACCTCACCAAGGTTATGGAATCTTTTCCTCCAGAAAAGAGTAACACTGGTCTCTCAAACTGTGCAGCCACTTCTCTGATAATGTATATCGCTTCACTCTCTAACGGGTTACTTCTCAATAGTGTACTCATAATTTATTTATCAACATCTTGGTTCTAGATGAATTTTGTTTTTTGTTGCTTTTTTGTTTGTTTATTATACGTGTAATCCACACTCTCGATTCCCCAACACTTTGGTAGGATCAAAATATTTAAATTCGTTTGGCAGGTTATTTTTTTCTAAATACACATCTAAATCTTCATCACTGTAATAGTAAAACGGACTTACTTTTAATACTCCATCTTTACTCAAACTCAATATATCAAGAGAGTTTCGCAATGCTGTTTGTCCTTTTCTTAGATTAGTAAACCATACATCTGGTTGATGTTCTTTCATCGCTCTTGTAAAAGGTTCAAGTTTTACTTGCCTTGTGAATTCCTTATGCTTAGGATCATCAATATCCGGTAGCCCCATAACCACATCTCTATGTGCCACTGTTTGTTGTGGTACATAAAGTTTAACATTCAGACCTAACAATTGTATCACCTCTTCTGCATGCCTATATGTATTCGGGGTATTGTATCCCGAATCACACCAAAGTACTGGTATCTCTTTCGCTCCCTCGATACAGGCATGTAGAATCGCTGCTTCATAAGGTCTGAAGTTTGTGGTTACTACCGGGTTACTAGCGCTATTTAGCGCCCATTTCACAATTTCAATAGGCGTTTTCTCTTTTAATTCTTTATTTAATGCTGCTATTTCAGCTTCTGTATATTGTCTCATTGTTTACCCCATTTTATTGTATTCCAAATACGTTCGTGAAAAAAATACAGCACCATTTTTGTTACTAATTCTACAGATCCTATGGATATTGCTGCTTTTACTTCTCCTGTCACTAACCATGCAATCAATATGGTATCTAGCGTCCCCACTATTCTCCAACTTATAGACTTTACTATACTTCGTAAAGGATTTTCTGAGGTCTTATCCTTTTTGTAATCAGTTTTATTTGTCTTTGCTAGATTTCCTATAAACATCTGTTGTACAATCATTTTTTTCTTCTATTTCTCTCGTTAAAAGCAATATTTTCTCATTACCCTATCGGAATACTAGATTATTGAACAAATGTAAACTTTAATATCCTATTAACCAAGTAGGCTATTAGTTATTTAACCTTAATTTTACATTTTTTAACTTTTAAAAATTGACGAAAAACAATCATCACTGATAATCAACTGATTAAAAATAAATCCTAGTAATTATCTATTAAAAAAGAAGAAACAATTATGTCTATTGAAAAAAGAATCATAATTTTGCACAAAATATTATCAATCAAACTTATATATCATGAAAAAACTAGGTCTAGTTTTATTTTTAGCATGCACAACTTTTTTAACTTCTTGTAGCAGTGATGATGACTCTTCTGTAGTTATTGATCCTACATTAGCCATCGGAGAATGGAATTTAACATCGTTTAATTCAGAAGGTGGAGCTTTGGAATACACGTTCCCAGGATTACCAACTTCTTCTACTTCGATTACAGCAACAGGAAGTGATTATGACATGACTGTAACTTTTTCTGAGGATCCTAAAACGATCGCTTCTGACGGAAGTTTTACGCTTTCAACTGCTTTTGAAATTGCAGGGGTAAGTGCTCCTTCTGATGAGACTATCGAAGGATTTTTTGATGCTGACAGTTGGTTTATTGAAGGAAGTACATTGACTATTACTGAAGATGGTGATTCAACTACTTTTAGAATCACTAACTTAACTGAAAGTACAATGAATCTTGAAACTGATTTAGATTCTCTTGATGCTTTTGGTTATTTTGATCTTTTTGAGCTTGCAGGTCTTAGTGTTACTACATCAGGTGTAATCAAAATCACTTTGACTAAGTAAATCTTTATCAATCAAATTTCTAGAAAAATAAAGATTAAAAAAGGTTGCCGCTTGGCAACCTTTTTTATTACAACAAACTTAAGGCTTGTTCTATATCTTTTATAATATCATCTATATGTTCTAATCCCACAGAACACCTAACCATTCCGTCTGTTATTCCTACTGCTAATTTATCTTCTTGAGCAAGTTTACTATGTGTTGTAGATGCTGGATGTGTAACTATTGTGCGTGTATCTCCTAGATTAGCTGATAGTGAACTCATTTTTATATTATCAAAAAATGATCTTCCTGCATCAACTCCTCCTTTAACTTCAAATGCAACAATATTTCCTCCTAAACGCATTTGCTTTTTAGCCACTTCGTATTGTGGATGTGATTTTAAAAATGGATACTTGACCCAGTTTACTTTAGGATGGCTTTCTAAATATGTTGCCAGTTTTGTTGCATTATCACAATGCTTGTCTACTCTAATTGCTAGTGTTTCTAAACTTTTGGACAATACCCACGCGTTAAATGGCGATAAAGCTGGACCTGTATTACGTGAAAACAAATAAATTTCTCTAATAAGATCTGCTTTCCCTACAGTTACACCTCCTAAAACTCTTCCTTGACCATCTATCAATTTGGTTGCTGAGTGGATTACTAAATCTGCTCCATAAGCAATCGGATTTTGTAAATATGGTGTTGCAAAACAATTATCTATAACCAAAAGTAAATTATGTTTTTTTGCTATAATTCCTAAAGCTTCAAGATCCAAAACATCTACTCCTGGATTTGTAGGAGATTCTGCATATAAAATCTTAGTGTTGGGCTGAATTAAATCTTCAACTTTCTCTATGTCATTTACCTGAAAATAACTAGTCTCTATATTCCATTTAGGAAAATATTTTGTAAATAATGAATGTGTTGAACCAAAAACTGATCTTGACGAAACAATATGATCTCCGCTATTAAGCAATGCTGCAAAAGTTGAAAACACTGCTGCCATTCCAGTAGCAAAAGCATAGCCAGCTTCGGCTCCTTCTAGAGCACACATTTTATCAACAAACTCTGTTGTATTGGGATTGCTAAATCTACTGTAAAGATTTCTTTCTTTTTCTTCGGCAAAAGAAGCACGCATTTCTTCGGCTCCTTCAAAAACAAAACCAGAGGTTAAGTATAAAGGTACCGAGTGTTCTTGATACGAAGTACGATCTGCTTGAATACGGATCGCTTGAGTTTCAAAATGTTTTTGTTCTTTATTCATTATTTTTTTGATTTTATACCTCTTCTCTGTTATGAGCATTGGTATTTGAGTTTTCTTATGCTATACGCATGGCTCTCCGTTGAGTATAACTTTATATGCAACCTGTGCAGTAGGTTCTAATGTTTTTGATACTGAGCAATATTTTTCAAACGATAATTCTGCTGCTCTTTGTGCTTTTTCTGGTGATATATTTCCTTCTAAATAAATAGTTACATTAATCTTTTTAAAAGGTGATGCGCCTCCTATTTTCTCTCTTTCTCCATCAACTTCTGTCTTATATGATGTGATTTCTTGTTTTTGTTTTTTCAAAATCATAATCACATCTATGGCACTACATCCAGCAACTCCCATCAGTAATAATTCCATCGGACTTGCTCCTAGATCATGTCCTCCATTTTCTGCTTTGTTATCCAGATGAACGATATGTCCTCTTTCATTTTTTAATTCAAAATGGTAATCGTCGTTTAATCTATTTAATGCTACTTTCATCTTTTTCTTATTAAGGTTTGTTATAAACCACAAAGCTACTATAATCCTTTTTCTGTTATTCTTAATATATCGCCAAAAACACCTCGGGCAGTAACTGCTGCTCCTGCTCCTGCTCCTTGTATCACTATAGGGCGATCACCATAGGATTTTGTATAAATTTCAAAAATAGAATCAGATCCCTGTACTTGTCCTAAGGCGCTATTCTTAGGCACTGAGACTAATTTTACTTCTAGTATTCCTTTTTCTTGTGATAGATCTCCAGACAAATCTCCTATGTATCTTAATACATGATCCTTTTCTTGATTATTCTTTATCTCATCATATGGAGTATCTAACGCTTTTAGCTTCTGTAGAAAATCTGAAGCACTTCCTTCTCGTAAAGATTCCGGTATTAAGTTGTGAATTTTGATATCTTCAAATTCATTTTTTAAATCCAACTCTCTAGCTAATATCAATAACTTTCGTCCTACATCATTTCCACATAAATCCTCTCTTGGATCTGGTTCTGTATATCCTTTGGCTATAGCTTCTTTAAGAATTTTACTAAATTTTTGATTTTCTATAGAAAAAGTATTGAATAAATAACTTAATGATCCCGAAAACACTCCTTTTATTCTCGTGATATTTTCTCCTGATAAATGCAAAAGTTTTATGGTGTCAATTAGCGGTAATCCTGCTCCTACATTGGTTTCGTATAAGTATTCTTTTTGATGCTTTTCTAAGGTCTTTCGTAAAGTTTTATAGAATTTAAAATCAATAGTATTTGCGATTTTATTAGACGAAACGAGATCAAACCCATGTGTTGCCAAACTATGATAATGTTGCACAAAAGTATGACTAGCGGTATTATCTACAGCTATTAGATTTTCTAAATGATGTTGCTCTGCAAAAGCTATTACATCTTCTAATGTATATGTTACTCCCTTCTCTTGTATTCTTGTTTTCCAGTCATGGTCAATTCCTCTTGCATCTAATATTACTTTTTTAGAATTAGCTACAGCAAATACATTAAGTTCAATTTTTTTACGATTTAAAATTTCTTTCTTTGAAGTGAGAATTTGATCAATTAAAGTTCCTCCTACTAGTCCATGTCCAAAAATTGCTATATTAATCTTTTTTGCTATGCCAAAAATCTCTCCATGAATCACTTGTATGGCTTTATGTAATTGTGATTTTTGGACAACCAAACTCACATTTTTTCCTGTAACCGTATTATTAAACAATAAAGGAATAATCTGATTTTTAATAAGTGTATTATAAGGTTTATGAAAAGTGCTTAAATCCTGCCCTATAATCGAAATTATTGCTACATGTTCTTGCAGTGTTATAGTACTAACATCTCTAGTATGAAAATCTATTGTAAATTCTTTTTCTAAAGCTTCTTTTGCAATCACAGCTTTATCTGCTGCTACAACAAGACCTATTCCCCTTTCTGAAGATCCTTGAGAAACCATACTTACACTAATTTGCTTTTCGGCCAGTGTTCTAAAAATTCTAGCATCAATCCCTGTTTTTCCCAGCAAACCTCTTCCTTCTAGATTAATTAAGGTTACATTTTCTAAAACTGATAATGATTTTATACCTTGTTTTGCAGATGTTGATGTAATTAAAGTTCCTTGATTTTCGTCATTAAAAGTATTGAGAATTCGCAGCGGAATATTTTTTTCTAATAATGGTATGATCGTCTTTGCATGTAATATATTTGCTCCAAAATGTGCTAACTCATTTGCTTCTTCAAACGATAGTTGTTCTATTTTCTTTGCATCGGGTACCAAATCAGGATTTGCTGTATAAATTCCATCTACATGTGTATAATTCTGTAGTTCTTCTGCATTTAAATAATTAGCTAATAACGATGCTGTATAATTACTTCCATTTCTACCTAATGTAGTTGTTTCCTTTTTAATATTAGAGGCTATAAACCCAGTTATGATATTAACTGTATCACCATTGAACGTTTCAAAATGGTTGATTACATTTTCTTTTGACAAACGCTCTAAAGGTTGTGCATTTCCAAAAGTTTCATCGGTTATGATTAATGCTCTACTATCTGTAAATCGAGCTGGTATCTTTTTCTCATTTAATAAAGCGGTTACTAGTTTTGCCGAAAGTACTTCTCCATAAGACAGCACTTGATCTTTGATTTTTTGACTATAATCCCCTAATAAGGTAACTCCTTCAAATATTTTTTCAAGAGCTGCAAATTCTTCTGCAAAATCAATATGGGTGAACGTTTCTTGTTGATATCGTTTAAAGGCTTCTAATTGCTCTATATATTTTTCATTTTGTGCTGCTTTATGTAATATCTGTTCAAGTTCGTCTGTTGTATTTCCTCTAGCAGATAATACTACAGCTATATGTTCTCCTTGTTTTACTTTGTCTTCTATAATCTGTATTGTTTTCTGAAGCCCTTTCCCATTGGCTAAAGATTTACCTCCAAATTTTACTATTTTCATTTTTTTGACCTTTACTCGTGATGATATGTTTTGTTTTCTAATTCTCGCGCTATAGTGACTTCTCTTTTAAAAGTATCTTTTAACAGTTGTTCTAATTGTTCATATTCAATCAAAAAAGCATCATGACCATGAATAGATTTAATGATAGAATGTTTACTTTTTTTATGTAGTTGCTGTAATTTTTCATGTGTTTTTTTATCTTCTTCAGCTGTAAAAAACATATCGGTATCTACACTTATAATGTGTATTTGAGCTGTAACCTTTGTTATTGCTTCTTCAAATGTTAATTGATTTTGTGTAATATCTAATTGTGACAGAATATGATTCATTGTTTTGTATGCTGCTAAACAAAACCGTTCATCTAGTTTTTTGCCATGATGCAACAACCAACTTTCTACATTAAACAATTGTTGTTCTTCATTAAAACCACGATCAAATTTATATGTAAATGATTCTGGAGTTCTATACAATAGCATAGCATGTAATCGTGCATCATGTACTGGATTTGAAGAGTTTTGTAGAATATGATTTTGAACCAAACAACATCCTTTGAGCCAGTCTGTAGCTTTCCAATCTGAAGCTATTGGAATTAAATGCTGAATCATTTTAGGTTTTAATACGGCTAGCTCCCATGCAATTCCTCCACCTACAGAACCTCCTATTACAGCATATAGAGATTTAACTTGTAATTGTTTTAATCCTTTTGCGAATAGTATAACTATATCTCTAGCTGTAAATGCAGTATAATCGGCTATCAAATGAGAAGGTATTCCGTCATAACCATTTCCTGGGATGTTAAAGGCTATAATTGTGTAATAGGTTGTGTCAATACATTTGTCTTTTCCTATTAAAGCTTTCCACCAACCTTGCTCACCACAAACTGTAGAATTACCTGTTAATGCATGATTAACCATAACAATTGGAGCAGTATGCAATGGTTGTCCAAAAATCTCATAAGACAATGCCACACAATCTAGGGTAGCACCTGTAGTGGTTTGATATTCTTCTATAAAAATATGTGATAATTGCTGTGCTCTCACTTTTTACTTTTTTAAATTTCATTTTAAAAAAGTTACAAGCAAGGCTTTTATAATATATCGTTGATGATATATTATTCTGGGTTATCTATCCGTCTCGGTAGAATTTAGCACCTTCTTTACTACGTAAAGGGTTGCTAAGGCTTCATCGGGTCTATTCCCTCTGCCTTTCTTGATAACTATCTAAAATGTATAAGAAACTTGAGTGCAAATCTAGTAATTATTTTTAATCTGCAATGGCTTTTATAAAAAAACAGCTTTTTTAACATCTGATTTTCTTTTATTTAACTTTTAAAATACTTTTTCATTTAATCCTATCATTTTTACAAAAGTCATAGGTAAATTATATTTTATATTACTATTAACATTTTTAAGGTAACTAATAATATTATAAATTCTTTTTGATCCTATCATTTTTGTTAACTTTGCCCAAAACTATACAGGGATAAATTTGACTGATTGCAACCCTTACTACAGATTTTCTGTACAAAATGCTAAAGCAGTGTAAACTTCTTTAGGCGATCTCGTCTAATTGGATTATCCTTCAAAAAAAAAGAAATCGAATGGCATATTTATTTACTTCAGAAAGTGTTTCTGAAGGGCATCCAGACAAAGTTGCGGATCAAATTAGTGACGCGCTATTAGACAACTTTCTTGCTTTTGATGCAGATTCAAAAGTTGCATGTGAGACTCTTGTTACCACAGGTCAAGTAGTTCTTGCTGGAGAAGTAAAATCAAAAACCTATCTTGATGTTCAACAAATCGCTAGAGATGTAATCAATGATATAGGTTATACCAAAGGAGCTTACCAGTTTAGTGGAGACTCTTGTGGTGTTATTTCTTTAATTCATGAACAATCTCAAGATATTAATCAAGGGGTTGATCGTGAAACAAAAGAAGAGCAAGGAGCTGGAGATCAAGGTATGATGTTTGGTTATGCTACAAAGGAAACGGCAAATTACATGCCATTGGCACTTGATATTTCTCACAAAATATTAATTGAATTAGCAAATTTACGTAGAGAAGGAAAAGAGATTCCTTATTTACGTCCAGATTCAAAGAGTCAGGTTACTATTGAATATAGTGATGATAATGTACCTCAACGTATTGTTGCAATAGTTGTATCAACTCAACACGATGATTTTGATTCTAACGATGATGTAATGTTAGCAAAAATCAAACAAGATATCATTTCTATCTTGATGCCTAGAGTTATTGCTCAATTACCACAATATGTTCAAGAATTATTTAATGATGATATTGTTTATCATATCAATCCTACTGGAAAATTTGTAATTGGTGGACCTCATGGTGATACCGGACTTACTGGTCGTAAGATTATCGTTGATACTTATGGTGGTAAAGGTGCTCATGGTGGTGGTGCTTTTTCTGGAAAAGATCCTAGTAAAGTAGATAGATCTGCTGCTTATGCTTCTCGTCATATTGCGAAAAATCTAGTTGCGGCTGGTGTTGCAAACGAAGTATTAGTTCAAGTTTCTTATGCAATTGGTGTAGTAGAACCTACTTCTATCTTTGTTGATACTTATGGTTCTAGTAATATAGATTTAACTGATGGTCAAATCGCTGAAAAAGTAGGTCAGATCTTTGATATGAGACCAGCTGCTATCGAAAGTAGATTAAAACTACGTAACCCTATTTATAAAGAGACCGCTGCTTATGGACATATGGGAAAAGATTCTCAAATTGTAACTAAAGTTTTTGAAAGTCCTTATTCTGGTAAAATAGAAAAAGAAGTTGAACTTTTTACTTGGGAAAAATTAGATTATGTAGATCAAGTAAAAACAGCTTTTAATATATAAGTTAATCTATTTTATAACAATAGATTATAAAAAACAAAAGCTCATTCGTAATGAATGGGCTTTTATTTTTATCTTAAGTTTTTGTGTTTTTTATCATTTTTATTGTTAATTGCTTTAGATTATCCTTAATAATCAAGCTTTTTTACTAACATATACATAAAATTTTTACACAATGACAAAAAGACCTTCATTTTTACTCTTCTTATTCTTACTATCTATTACCTCATCATTTATCTCCTGTAGCAGTGATGATGACAATAACGAGCAAGGTGTTAGTTCGTTAAATGTAATGTCCCGTAATGTTTATTTGGGTGCTGATATAGGTCGTTTTGCTTCTATTGATCCTAGTGATCCAGCTGCATTAGTTAGTACTACCACTACATTTTTTGGTATTGTTCAAGCTACCGACTTTAATACTCGTGCTCAAGGTCTTGCTCAAGAAATTGCCACGCTTAATCCTGATGTGATAGGTTTACAGGAAATGTCTATTTTTAGAACACAGTCAGTTTCTGATTTTGCTCAAATTCCAGTGCCTAACGCTCAAGATGTACAATTTGATTTTATTTCAATTCTAACTGCAGCACTAGAAGCTCAAAATCTAGACTATGTAGTTGCTGCAAAAAACAGAAATACTGATATCGAATTCCCTATTTTATTAGACCCTACAGATCCTACTAGTTTAGGTGATGGTCGTATGACTATGTATGATGTTATTCTAGTAAAAAACGGAATTTCATTTTCTAACGCAAAGGAACGTAATTATTTAACTACAGCTTCTTTATCTGGTATTAGCGTGTTAAGAGGTTATTCTTCTATCGATGTTCAATTAAATGGTCAAACAGCAACAGTGGTTAACACACATTTAGAAAGTATTACTCAAGAAGCTCGATTAGGACAAATTCAAGAGTTATTAAATTTCTTAGCTCCTAATGCTAATCCTTTAATTGTTACAGGTGATTTTAATTCTGATGCACTAACTAATCAAGAAGGATATCAAACTATGCTAAATGCTGGTTTTAGTGATGCTCATGAAGGTTCTACAGAAGCTACTTCTTTTGTTGATGAGTTTTTACAAATTCCTAATTTTTCTACTCGTATTGATTATATTTTCTATAAAGGAAATGTAAGTGTCAGTAATAGTACTGTTTTTGGAAATTCGCCTACTGGTCCATGGGCTTCGGATCATGCTGGAGTATTCTCAACTATAACTCCTAATTAAAAAATATTTAACTTATATAGCTATAAGAGTCTTATTTAATATAAGACTCTTTTTTTATTGTCCTGTTTTATCAAAACAACCTAAAATCATACTATAAACTAGTAAATAGCAATTAATTGTATAAAAAAAGGGAAATTTCCCGATACTTTTTTGTGGAGAAGCCGTAATTGACAGACTGTGATTATCCGTAACTTAGTCTTATGAAAATCAACACATTGCCAAGTAACAAAATAAATATGCCCCATTATTTCTTTACTATGTGTTTTTATAATTTTTAACTAAAAGCAGTTTTAACTAACAAACCTCCAACTATCATGAAAATTAGCATTACTTTATTTGTCTTTGGTTTATTTATGACTCAATTTACATTAGCTCAAAATGTAGCAGTTCAAGATCATGATTTACAAATGCTTGATCTCTATTTTGAAAGTGAAAGTCAAAACACAACTATAGATACTCTAAATACGAACACTACTCGCATAGTCGATATACAAATCGGTACAGAAAAAGAAATTATGGGATCGCATATTAATCAGATTCAAGAATGGATTCAAATTAAAAAGGATTTAAAAAATAACAAAACATCTTTTTATAAAGACAATAGAATCTTTATTACCAAAGTAGTAGATACCATCTACCTTGATATTTAAATTTAATAACAGCTATATATTTTTTAGAGGAAGCTAGATAATTCTAGTTTCTTCTTTTTATTGCTGCATTTTTAAGTAATAATCAACAGAGTGTTTTCCTGATCCATAAAACCAAAAAAATACACAAATTAAAAAGATTACTATTGCAGTAATCAGGT
The DNA here is from genome assembly GCA_947387485.1 of Aquimarina rhabdastrellae. Taxonomy (GTDB): domain Bacteria; phylum Bacteroidota; class Bacteroidia; order Flavobacteriales; family Flavobacteriaceae; genus Aquimarina. Next base: position 116,700 of record CANDNT010000006.1, on the reverse strand, counting down.
TTGTCGTATTCATTTCTCCCACAAAATTGATTAAAATTGCGCCTAATAATAATGGTAATTGTGCTGCTATTGCCCATCTAGTCAATAATCCAAAAACAATTAATAACCCACCTATTAAATGCGCTGGAGCTACATAATGAATCACTAACATTGATCCTGCCCAATTTTGTACAGGTTTAATTAAATCAATTAAAATTTGACTATTACTTATAAAATTTATGCCTTTTAAGAATAGAAATACTCCCAATCCTATTCTTATTAAATCTAAAGGGTAATACGTATGCGCATTAGCCCATTTATTTAATGCTTTTATAGAAACCATATTCTTATTTTTTGCTATTCGCAACCTATAAGATACTGATTTTTAACAAAATAAAAAAGCACAGCGTCAAAACGCTGTGCTTTTTAAAGTATTGTTTTTCAAAGTTTTAATCTGCTATTGCTGCCGAAGTTATCTTATCTAATGCTCCTTTAATTTTATTCAAAATTTCTTCTCTTTCTTTTATTTCATGCCTATCTTTTAAATAAAAAGGATCGTTATAAGCTAATTTCACTTTTCCGTTTTCATCTTCAAAGACTAAAATCTTCTGAGGTAAATCTAATCCTATCACCTGTTTATTTTGCATTAATGGTGTTCCCAAATTAGGATTACCAAACATAATGATTCGCGTAGGATTTAATTTTTTATCTACTCTAGCTGCATTTGCTTGATGATCTAACTCTGCTATAATTTTAAGATTGGGATTATTTTCTAGTACTGTCTTTAATTTTTGATATGTAGTTTCAAAACTCAAAGTACTTTCTTTAATAATTATTCCTTTTTCTGATGACATAGCTATATTATTTTGGTTTGTTTCTCTCGAAGCACAACTTATAATTACTACACATAGTAGCATAAGTTGTATCCACTTTACAATTTTCATAAGTGTCTATTTTAAGATACTCCTGTTAGTCGTAAACCTCAATTTATACCTACTCAACTATTAAAACTTTATCAAAATCTTCACATTTTAACTGCTTTTACAAATTATACTTCACGCTTAACAACCAATATCTAGGCTGGATTACATAGCTGGATGTACTATTATATAATTCGTTAAAGTTATCACTGTTCAAGCTTTCTGTATTCAGAATATTTGTTACTCCTAACTTATACTCCCATTTACTATCTTTTTTCTGGTAATACAATTCTGCGTCAAAAAAGCTATACGAATTTAACGTGCTATTAGTATCACTATAATTATAATAGCTATATGATGATTTAAGTAAAAATCCTTTGGCGAAAGCCCAATCTAACTTAGCAAAAGGTCTACTCGTATAAAAGGTATTCTTTATAGAATTATTATCATAATCATTAATCGAGATACTGTATCCCAAATCAAAATTAGGCCCTTTTTTAAAGTTTGTAGAAAACTCCCCTTTATAGGTTTGCGTCAAGCTTTTACTCTCGCTAGCATTATTATTTACTATATTGTTAAAGCTCGACCAATTTACATTGGCATTCAATCTGATTTTAAATTTTCTAAATGATCTATCGTATCGTCCTGTTGCATAAAAAACTTGATCTTCTAGATTAGAATTGATAGATGTATTTACACGATTTATCCCTTCTATCTCTGTATTGTTTTTTATAGGATTTCGTTTATTATTATATCCTATTTGAGCAAAAATATTGGTGTAATTAAACATATTGAAATTTGAATAACTCAATGTATAATTATCATATAATGCTCCTTCTAGGTCACGATTTCCTCTTGATAACGAACTATAGTTATTAAAAATATATCCTGCTGCCAATCGATTAATATCTGTATACTCTGCCGTCATGGAATAATTTAATCTCAAACTCTCAGTTTTCTTTAAATCGGCACTGATATAAACATCTGGTAATAATCGCCAATCTTCTTGTTTTACTATAGTGTTTAATTGTTCATCTCTTAAGGTATAACGATGCAAATTAACTCCAGGATTGAATGTGAAAATTCCTGTTTTAAATTTGTAATGTGTTCCTAGATACACATCATTAAATCCATAGGTTACATCGTTGTTGTATTGTAAGTCTTCAAAATTATTTTGTGTTCCGTCATCTAAAATCTGGAAAATATTAGAGTCAAATTGTTGTCTACTTGTAATCCCTCCTACTGTTAGGTTTAAATGATTCTTTTTATTAATCACATGATAATAATCAAGTTTAGCATCTAATTTACTTGTCTTGACATTTTTTTCTTGATTGATATTGTATCGATCTGCCTGCAATAAGGGATCATATATATCTGCTTGTGGATTAGTTGGATCTAACGGGTCTACTGTGGTAAAAATCCCTCTAAAAGGTACTTCTTCTCTTATTGCATTATAAAATGGATCCTCGTCTTGATAAACATGATTTGAACTTAATGCAAATATATTTTTCTCACTTTGTGTATAATATGCATTTAAAGATTGTTCTATAGAGAATGGCTTTTGACTTTGTTCTTCTTCTATATTTTCGCTGATATCTCTAGTTGATGTAAATAAAGAGAACTCTTCTTGATTTGATAATTTACCAAAAACATCATAGTCTAATCTAAAATCAGTATTAGGTCTATAGCTAGCACTTAGTTTTAACATCCCTAAATCTGTTTTTTGTGTAGTTTGATTCGCTGTTTGCTCTATAGTATTATCTGTTTCATCTACGGTGTTGTCGATATATGTACGAGTGGTATTGGTCACTAATTCTGTTCTTGAACTATTAAATATCCCGAATCCACTTATATCTAATTTTTTATTGGCCGTAACACTAAAATTTGCTGCTCCAAACTTAGTGTTGATATCACTTGCTCTGTTATTTTGAAGTGTTGCAAAAGCTAGATCATTCCCTCCTATATCAAACGAAGTACCACTTCTTCCTAAGTTTCTAAATCCACCTGTAAATTTGAAATAATCGCGAAGTGTAAATGGTACTTCTCCTATATTATTTAAATCTGTAAGAATATTTATACTGTAATTAGGGCTATAATAAAATAGTTTTGGTTTTACTAAGTATCGCTCATCTAATCCTACTCCTGCGGTTATATCTCCAAACCAGAAATTTTTCTTTCCTTCTTTTAGTTTTATATTAATCGCTATTTCGTCCTGTGTATTTCGCAATCCTTTTAGTTGACTTACATCGTCGAAATTTTTAAGTACCTCAACTTTTTCTAAAGCATCTGCTGGAATATTTTCTGTAGCTAATTTTGAGTCTCCATCAAAGAATTCTTTTCCTTCTACCATCACTTTGGATACAGTTTTCCCTTCTACTTCAATTTCTCCATCTTCATTTACTTCTACCCCTGGTAGTTTTTCTAGAACATCTTTTAATTTTTTTTCGGTTCCATTAGTAAATGAATCTGTATTGTAAACTAAGGTATCACCCTTTACTACAACGGGTATCTCATAAACCAATTCTACTTCGTCTAAACTATTGGTATCTGCAGTCATTTTAAAAGCAATATTTTCTACATCACTTTCTGTTGTTGTCACTTCTATATCTTCTGCAAATAACCCTATATAACTTACTTTGAGAAGATATGTCTCATTTGCATTAACATCAAGCTTAAATTGCCCCGCATCGTTGGTTATTCCGTAAGAAGCCATAGCATTGTCTGCTTTTTTATATGCAATAACATTTGCTAATGCCAAAGGATTCCCTACAGAATCTTTTACTGTACCCGAAATCCTTATTTTTTGGGCAAAGGAGGTACTGCCTAATAATACTATTAGGAAAAATAATATATGTTTCATGTGTATTTTTATGTTTAAATCTGTGCGTACGTATTAACTTACCCCTCTTAATACGTGAAGTTTTTCTAGAATCTTCTTCCTCTTCCTGCTCTACTTCTATTATTAAATTGTTCAGCCATTTCTTTTATTTTTTCTACAGCTATCATATCAAATTCTTCTTGACTGACTTTCTTTCCTTTTTTAGGTGCTTTTATCGTCTCTTCTAATTGTGTATTTAAGACAATCTTATTACATAAAATGGTTGTATTCTTTTCTTGTACTTCTAGGATTAGCCCGGGTAATCCCCAATATGCTCCGGGACCTTGACTTATTGGAATTTCTGGACTATACCATGCAATAACCTCAACTTCTTCTAGCTCTCGAAAACTTTCTATATCTTGCTCTGTATTCTGTCCTCTTGATTTTCTGAGCTGTTGTCGAATCTTACCAAAATCCAATTGGTGTTCTTTTTTGGTAGCTATGGCTTTAAAACAGGTGTATTGTCCTATTTTTTTAGTTTCGTTTACCAATTTCCATTCTAGTTTTGGCAATGTATCTTTTATCAAAAAGTTTTTCCCATAAAATTCTCGCTGATCTATATAAATACCTTCTTTGGTATTCTTATAATAATTACCAGAACTAAGGCCATTCATCATAGCAAACCATCGACCTCTTCCTCCGTTGGTTGTTTCGCTTAAACCTTCTTCTTCATTGTATATAGAACTTTGTTTATCAAATTGTAGAATAAAGGTTTTTTCTAAGTTTGATTTCATTCGTTCCATTATTGCTTTTTTTTGGGTTTCAGACATTCCTCTTCTACCAAAATTTGCTGGAGCTTTTGTTTTACTAAAGTAATAAGCTTTACCTTGAAAATCCTGAGCTTTTATGGCTATCGAGAAACAAATAAGTGCACTAAAAAGTATAATTTTTTTCATGATGTCTAATGGTTATTTACTTCCCTTAGACATCATTTAGTATACATGGTTTAATCCCTTAAGTTTTTTTTAACTATCCTCCTATTTTAATTTCGATATTCTCTCCATTATTTCTACGGTTATTATATCGTTCACTCATTTCTTGTGTCTTTTTTCTCATGATTTCCTCAAACTTCTTTCCGTTGACTAATTTCCCTTTTTTAGGTTCTGTAATAGTTACTTTCTCTTTTGGGTTTAATACAATTTTCTTACACAAAATAAATTGAGATCCATCATTTACTTCTAATATTAATCCCGGTAATCCCCAATAATTTTCTGGTCCATTACTTACTGGAATTTCTGGAGTATACCATGCTGTAATAGTAATTTCTTCTTCAACTTCTTTGGGTTCTCCATCATTAGTTATCGTTAACTCTGTTCTACTTTCTTTTCTTATTGCTTTGTAACATGTATAATTTCCGATATTCTTTGTCTCATTTACTAATTCCCAATCTTCTTTTTCAAGTTTATCTTTTACTAAGAAAGTTTTTCCATAAATTTCTTTTTTGCTAGCATATCGTTTTTCGTCAATATTTTTATATAAAATACTCGAAGAACTTCCATCAACAACCATAATTTGAAAATTAGAGTTCCCTGATGGCTTATCTAATTTCTCTTCTTCTTTATAGATTGACTCTTTACTAGAAAAACTAAGTTTAAAATCTTTTTGAAATTGCTTTCTCAACATTGCTCTCATTTGTTCTTCCATTCCCTTAGCTACAGAAGTACTATCTAATTTAAAATCTAATTTTCTGCTTGTGCTATAAATTGCTGTTCCTTGAAAATTTTGAGCCAATAGACTTTGTGCTCCTATTATTATTAAAAAGATTAGTATACGTATCATTTGATTTATTTTTAATTAGTAATTCATTAATTTGATTACAAAGATGAAGACACGCTCTCTTTAAAATGGTTAATGAGTGTTAACGTCTGTTAACCGATCAAGTCTATCTCGATAAAGCACTGTATTTTTGAAACATATATTGTGAAGCGTGCCATTTATGAAGAAACAAAATCAGAAACAATCGTTATACCTAATCATTCTTGTCATCTTTATCACATTGCTGATTCAGGTATATTGGAATATTAAAAACTATCAAGCTAGCAAACAACAATTGGTCAATGAAGTTCAAATAGCTTTAGACAATGCTGTTGATCATTATTATACAGATATTGCTAAGGAACAATCCCTAACTTTTATTATGGATAATAATAGTCCTAATTTAAATATAAACATGGACAGTATTAGACCTATATTCTCTAATCACAGAGATACATTATCAAAGCATATCGCTCGTCAATTATCTTATCTTAACCGAATTACATCTTCCAAAGATTGTATAGCAATACCTTTTTCTAAAAACATGCCTCATTTTTTTAAAAAGTCACTCAATTCTTCTAATAGTCAAACTACTATAGAAATTATCAAAGATGAGGATTCACTTAGTACAGATATCAAAGAACTTGTCAATAAAACGTTTATTGCTGTTATAACTGATTCTGTTCATATTCAAAAAGTAGATACGTTAATTACTCAAGAACTTCAACGAAAAAATATAGATGTATCTTATGGTCTTTTATTTAAGCCTCTTCATCATAAAGAAAAAAAGCTTCGCCCTCAATATTTAACCTCGTCAACACTATCTACTTTATCAAAATCGGCTTATCTACCAAAAGACAGTTCGTTAAAACTATTTTTTACCAATACTACCCTAGCTATTTTAAAAAGAAACCTTGTTGGTATCTTTTTATCTACCTTATTAGTTTCTTCTATAATAGCTTGTCTTTTCTATTTACTTAAAATCATTAATTACCAAAAACAATTATCCGAAGTCAAAAATGATTTAATCAGTAATATCACTCATGAGTTTAAAACGCCTATTGCAACTATAGGTGTAGCTCTAGAAGGTATTGTAAATTTTAATCAAAATAATGATCTGCAAAAAACAAAAAAATATGTTCAAATGTCATCAGAGCAATTGGATAAACTCAATACTATGGTTGAAAAACTTCTTGAAACAGCTACACTAGATAGTGAAAATCTTGAACTCAATCTTGAAGAGCATAATATAGTAGATCTCTTAGAACTGTTATTAAAAAAACATAAAAATACAGCTGGACATAAACATCTTTCGTTTTCTAATACTCAAGATAATATCTGGAAAAAAATTGATCTTTTTCATTTTGAAAATGCCCTAAACAACATTATCGATAATGCTGTAAAATATGGTGGAGATCAGATTGATATTTCTGTTGAGCAAGTTGATGCTACAATAATCATTTCTATCATCGATAATGGTACAACATTAACATCTGCTCATAAAGAAAAGATTTTTGAAAAGTTTTATCGTATACCTAAAGGAAATACTCATGATGTAAAAGGATTTGGTATAGGTCTTTATTATACCAAAAAGATCATCGAAAAACATCAAGGAACAATAGAATTGCTATTATCTAAATCTAATACTCATTTTAAAATAACTTTGCCTAATGTCTAAAAAAATAACTGTAATACTTGCCGAAGATGAACCTGCATTGGGGCAGATTATCAAGGAAAACTTAGAAACTCGTGATTTCATTGTATATCTCGCAAAAGATGGCGAGCAGGCTATCCAGCTCTATCAAAAACATGACCCTAAACTTCTTGTTTTGGATGTTATGATGCCTAAGAAAGATGGATTTACAGTTGCCAAAGAAATTCGTTCGTCAGATGATGCTATCCCTATTATATTTTTAACTGCTAAATCCCAAACTCAAGATGTTGTTGAAGGGTTTTCTATAGGAGGTAACGATTACTTAAAAAAACCTTTTAGTATGGAAGAACTCATTGTACGTATGCATAATTTATTACATCGTACTGGCTTGCAAAAAGAAAGTGAACTCATACAAATTGGTCAATATACTTTTGATTTCCCAAAACAATTATTGGTATTTGACAACGAATCACAACCTCTTACCCATAGAGAAGCTCATTTATTATTTCATCTAACTAAAAACAAAAATCAAATTTTAGATCGTTCATTAATTCTCAAAAAACTATGGGGTGATGATGATTTTTTTAATGCAAGAAGCATGGATGTTTTTATTACAAAACTCAGAAAAAAACTAAAAAAAGATGAATCGATACAAATTATAAATGTAAGAGGTTATGGTTATAAACTAACTTATTAAATAGACTCTATATTTTTTTGTAATTTCATCCTATGGATTTTATTTCAAAATTTATCCTTTCGTCAAAAAGGATCTTAGTTCTTTTATTAACTCTTCTTTTGTCTCAAAGTTATGCACAAACAAAACTCTTTGAAAAAGAGTCAATTACTGTAGATAAAACTATAGAAGATTTTGTAGGAGTCGATACTTTTGAGAATTATTATTATATCACAAATAATGTTTTTTATAAAAAAACTCCTCAACAACAATGGCAATATTCTAACTTGCTTTTGGGTGAACTCACTCATGTATCAATTTTTAATCCATTAAAAATTATACTTTTCTATAAAGAAACTAATACTGTGGTTATTTTAGATCGTTTCTTAACAGAGATAAAAACTATAGATTTTAATGTATTAGATGATTTTAAAGCCGTTGAATTACTTGACATCTCCTTTGATCAGAACTTATGGCTTTTTAATCAAAATACACAACAATTAGAAACTTTTAATACTAGAACAAATATAACCTCATATACTACTCAACCTCTAAACGACACTCCTTCTTTTTTACTAGGAGGATTTAATTTCTCTTGGGTTATCTTACCTGAGTACCTCTATCAATTTAATAGTTATGGAAGTTTATTACAAAAAATAGTAAACGATGGTTTTCTAAAGCTACAAAACACACAAAATGGGCTTATACTCCTCAAAGCAAATGAATTGTATTATAAAGCTACAGACTCATTGGATTTTCAAAAATTAAAACTCCCAGAAATTCCAATAAAACAGTTTTATGTTACTAACGAAATCCTGTATATTTACCACAAAAGTAAGATATATCGCTTTGGACTTGAGTCCATAAAAAAATAATCAATTATGCACGTAGCTATTGCTGGAAACATTGGTGCGGGAAAGACCACACTGACTAATTTACTTGCTAAACATTACAAATGGGAACCTGAATTTGAAGATGTATTAGAGAACCCATATCTAGAGGATTTTTATAATCAAATGGAACGTTGGTCTTTTAATCTTCAAATCTATTTCTTAAATAGTCGTTTTCGTCAAGTATTGGATATACGCAAAACAGGAAAAGATATTATTCAAGACCGTACTATATATGAAGATGCACATATTTTTGCACCCAATCTTCATGCAATGGGATTGATGACCAATCGTGATTTTGAGAATTATCGATCGCTATTTGAATTAATGGAAGATGTTGTAGAGGCTCCTGATCTATTAATTTACTTACGTAGTAGTATACCTAACCTAGTTTCTCACATTCATAAACGTGGTCGTGATTATGAAAACTCGATAAGTATCGATTATTTAGGTAAATTAAATGATCGTTACGAAGCTTGGATTAAAGGATACGACAAAGGAAATTTATTAATTATTGATGTTGATAATATAAACTTTGTAGATAATCCTGAAGACTTAGGAGAAATCATCAACAAAATAGATGCTCAATTAAACGGATTGTTTTAACAATCCGTTCTTTTTTTATTTTATAATTTATCACTTATGGACTTCAACGAACTTTTTTCTTTTTTATATGATTTACAACAAAATAATAATAAAGAATGGATGGATGCTAATAGAAAGCGCTATCAATACGTTCGTAATGAGTTCATCAATTGGCTAGATCATTTAAATACTATATTAGCAGATATCGATCCAGATTATTTCTCAACTCCTGGTAAAAAAGGTATCAATAGAATTAATAATAATCTACTATTCCATCCTAATAAACCTGTTTATAAAGATCATTTTGGAGCAGGTCTGGATCAGCGTTCAAAACAAGGTGATTTTTATATTCATATAGGATTATCAGAGTGTATACTGGCTGGAGGTTATTGGAAACCCGAGAATAAAACGCTAAAAAGTATTCGAGAAGCTATTGATTATAACGGAGATGAATTAGTAAAAATCTTAAATAAAAAAAGTTTTAAAACAGCTTTCAGTGGTCTTTATGATGATGGTTCACAATTAAAATCTGCTCCAAAAGGTTTTTCAAAAGAACATGAACATATTGATTTATTACGCAATCGTACTTTTGCTGTAATGCATCCTTTACAAGAAGAAGTAATTCTATCAAAAAACTTTACAGATTATGTAATTAATATTTATAAAGAAATGCTTCCTTTTAGGCGTTATCTTAACCAAGCTGTTACGGTATAACCATCTTTTCTTTTCATTTAAACTATTATTTCTTAGAAGTTTTTGTATTTTTGTGGCTTACAAAAATATTATTTCATCATCAATCAAAAACATTATGACTACTTCTCATGGTATAATTTCCGGTATAAATTATTTTACAACATTCATCCTTTAAGTATAAACAACTACGTTTATCAATTATCAATCAATTAGTTTAGCCCTAGTGCTTCTCAATTTTTCTTATCATCAATATTATGAATACAAAAAAAATATTTTTTGCAGCTTTAGTTGCTTTTGGGATTCAATCAACTATAAATGCACAATCAACCGATCCCAATATATTAATAGGTTTATCGGGTTCTGCAAATGGAGTTAATATCAAAACTAATTGGCCTAATTACTCTGGTGGTTGGACTAGAGGTTTTAATTTATCCAATCAAGATGGTTCAGAAAAATTCATCTTATTTGGAGCAAAAGGGCAAGCTGTTAATGGTATATCATCTATAGAATATGGTTATATAGGTCGTGATCATGATGACACTTTTATGTCTTTTTTACCTAGTGGTAATGTAGGTATTGGTAGAACTAACCCTACTGCAAAGCTAGATATCTATCAAGGGGTTGAAGATTGGGCTGCTATTATTAAAAATGGGCATGGTTCTGGTAAAGGTTTAAAGATACAAAGTGCCGCTGCAAATAATACGCCTGTTTTATCTGTATTGGATAATTATAATACTACTCGTTTTCAAGTAAACTCTAATGGATATGTAGGAATAGGTACATCAGATCCAAAATCAAAGTTAGATATTTATCAACCTGAATATTCTGAAACTACTTTTAAAGCATATTCTGATTTAGCTTCTATGGAGTGGAATAATCACGTTTTATCTCTAGCTAATACCGATTCAAATTGGAATCAAGTACCATACATAGAATGGCGAAATAAAGCCGGAACAAGACAAGCATATCTTGGTTGGACAACAAATGTTTTTAGTTTAATCTTAGATAATGATTTCAATTTTGCTATTCAAAAAGGTAATGTAGGGATAGGAACTTCTGATCCTAAATCAAAATTACACGTTGAAGGTCGAGCTAGCATAGGTAAATGGGGGGTTTTACATGCAGATTGGACCAATGAAGCTAACTGGAACGGACATTCTAATAACTGGGCTGGTTATATTGGTTTCAACGCCTACAGAAATAATGATGACGAAAAAGATAAATACTTTGGAACCAATCCATATACAGCCAAAGCTGCTTTTGAAGGTTCTAATGCTGGTTTTAGATGGATGTTCCGTAAACGTATTAACAATGACTCTGAAGCACAACATACGCTAAATGAATATATGCGTTTAACAAGAGATGGGGCTTTAGCTATAGGAACAACAACTACTGGCAATCATAAACTTGCTGTTGAAGGTTCTATTGGTGCTCGCAAAATTAAAGTTGAAATAGGAACTTGGTCAGATTTTGTTTTCGAGAAAGAATACAAGCTCCCTACACTAGAAGAAGTTGAAAATCATATTGCTGAAAAAGGACATCTTAAAGATATTCCTAGTGCTACTGAAGTTAAACAAAATGGTATTTTCTTAGGTGAAATGGATTCCAAATTACTTCAAAAGATTGAAGAATTGACACTTTATACCATTGCTCAACAAAAAGAAATTCAACAATTAAAAGAAGAAAACAATCAACTTAAATTATTATTCAAGGAAATCGAAAACATAAAGTCACAAATCAATAAAATAAAAAAGCATTAATTCATTTTATCAATACTATATATGAATACAAAAAAAATATTTTTTGCAGCTTTAGTTGCCTTTGGAATTCAATCAAATATAAACGCACAATCAACTGATCCTAATGTTCTTTTAGGTTTAAATGATCCTGCGTATGGTGTACAGATACGTACAAATTGGCCTGGAGGTACTTCAGGTTGGGCTAGAGGTTTTTCTATTGTAAATCAAGATGCTTCAGAGCGCTTTATTACATTAGGTGCCAGAGGTCAGGTAGATAATGGTATTTCTTCATTACATTACAGTTGGATTGGTCGTGACCATGACGATACTTTTATGGCTTTTTTACCTAATGGTTATATTGGTATTGGTAGAACTAACCCTACGGCAAAGCTTGATATTTATCAGGGATCTGAAGATTGGGCTGCTATTATCAAAAATGGACATGGTTCTGGTAAAGGTTTAAAAATACAAAGCGCCGCTGCTAATAACACCCCTGTTTTATCTGTATTAGATAATTATAATACTACTCGCTTTCAAGTTAATTCTAACGGTAATATAGGAGTAGGAACTTCTGATCCAAAATCAAAATTACATGTTGAAGGAAAGGGTAGTTTTGGGTACAGTGGAGTTATGCATATTGATTGGACCAACGAAGCAAACTGGAATGGTAGTTCTAATAAATGGTCTGGTTATCTTGGTTTTAACGCCTACAGAAATAATGATGATGTAAAAGATACCTATTATGGAACCAATCCGTTTACTGACAAAGCTGCCTTTGAAGGTTCTAATTATGGTTTTAGATGGATGTTTAGAAAAACTAATAATAGAGATTCAGAAGCGCAACATACACTTAATGAATATATGCGTTTAACAAGAGATGGATCTTTAGCGATAGGTACTGATAATCCTGGAGTACACAAACTCGCTATTGCAGGTGATGTATCTGTAGGTGCAACAGGAAATGCATCTCTATTTGCTAGACATATTAATGGTAAAAAATCAAATAGCTTTGATGCAGAGAACTTATATATTAATTACGGTACAGGTCACGACGTATTTATAGGAAGCGATACTACTAGTGGTTCTGATTTATTTGTTACTAATGGTAATATAGGAATAGGTACTCATGATACAAGGGGATACTTATTAGCTGTTGCAGGAAAAGCAGTTGCTGAAGAAGTTAACATAATGTTACAAAGTAACTGGCCTGATTTTGTCTTCGAGAAAGAATATAACCTTCCTACACTAGCAGAGGTTGAAAATCATATTACTGAAAAAGGTCACCTTAAAGATATTCCTAGTGCAGCTGAAGTTGAACAAAATGGTATTTTCTTAGGCGAAATGGATTCCAAATTACTTCAAAAGATTGAAGAATTGACCCTTTATACCATTGCTCAAGAAAAAAAGATCAAAGCATTAGAAACTCAAAATACACGTATAGAACAGCTTGAAAAAGAAAATGCTGAATTAAAAAAACTTTTTATTCAGTTTAAGGATTTACAATCTCAAGTTGATGCTTTGAAAAAATAATAATTAATTACACTATTATAATATCAAAAGCCTGTAATATTACATTACAGGCTTTTTTAATGTTTCTTCTATATATTCCATAATACAGTTTGTTGCTCCTGTATTACTATTAATAAAGTGTCCAGAAATCATTCCTGTTTGTGCTCTAAATGTTTTATTCTGAACTAACTTGCTCATTATTTGACTAAATTCTTCTGCTGTAGTTACAGCAAATAATCCTGCTAGTTTTTGTAATTGCTTTGCTTCTCTAAAATTATCAAAATTCTTTCCTATAATTACTGGAACCCCAAAAGTTGCTGGTTCTAATATATTATGTAATCCAGATGTTCCCATTCCACCTCCTACATATGCTATATCTGCATAACTATAAATTCGTGATAAATAACCTATAGTATTCGCTATAAATACTTGATACGTATTTAATTCGTGTCCTTCTTTTTCTGAATATAAGATAGTCTTCTTTTCTAGTTTCTTTACTAAAGATTGAACTCCTTGGCTCTTTATTTCATGAGGTGCTATTATAAAACATATATTATCGGGAGCTGTATTAATATAGTTTATAAAAACATTTTCGTCTTCTGGCCAGGAACTTCCTATCACTATACATAAACGCTTATCAACAAATTGAGTGATAAAATCAACTTCGTTATCCATTTCGATTTGATGAGATACACGATCAAAACGTGTGTCACCACTTAATGTCACATTAGAAAAATTAATTGTTTCCAATAATTCTTTTGAGATTTGATCTTGTACAAAGAAATGTTTTACAGAACGTAATGTATTTCGCATAAAACCTCCATACCCTTTAAAAAAAGCTTGATCTTTTCTAAATGCAGCTGATACTATTATTGAAGGGATTCCTTCTTTTGACAACGTTTTTAAATAGTTAGGCCAAAATTCATATTTTACAAAAACGGCCATTTGAGGCTTTACTAAAGCTATAAATCGATTAGCATTATTTACTGTATCTATAGGAAGATAGACTATAATATCTGCTAATTTGCTATTTTTCTTTACCTCGTATCCTGATGGTGAAAAAAATGTTACCAATATTTTATATTCAGGATATTCTGTTTTTATCTTTTCCATGACAGGCACTCCCTGTTCGTACTCTCCTAGAGAAGCACAATGAAACCATATGACTTTATCATCTTTGGTAATTTTTGCTTCTAATGTTTCAAATACTACTTTTCTACCTTCAACAAAAAGTTTCAACTTAGAACTTAATAGACCTATAAGAGGTAATGTCCCTTGAAAAATGGAAATAAATATATTATATAAAAAATGCACGTTTTCTTTTTTTGGTTTTACAAAAATAGAATAGTTCTATATGTCACCCTATTATTTAATCTAAAAAAAACCGCTAATACAAATGCATTAGCGGTTAAATATCTATTATAAATAGAATAATTTACATTCTATTTTTTATTTCTTTTTGTTGAGCATCTATTACTGCGACAGCAGCCATATTAATCATTTCTTCTACACTAGCTCCTAATTGAATAATATGTACTGGTTTACTCATTCCCATCATAATTGGTCCTACAGATTCAGAATGATTTAATTCTTTCAGTAATTTATAAGTACTATTAGCCGAATCTAGATTTGGAAATACCAATGTATTCACTTTTTCTCCTGTAAGTTTAGAGAATGGGAATTTATCTGTACGCATCTCGTTATTTAAAGCGAAATCTGTTTGCAATTCTCCATCTACAATAAGATCTGGATAATATCTATGTAAATACGATACTGCGTCTCTTACTTTTTGTGCATTTGGATGTTTTGATGATCCAAAATTAGCATAAGAAGTCATTGCTATTACTGGTTTAACACCAAACATTTCTACCGTGCGTGCCGTCATTTGCGCAATCTTAGCCAATTCTTTTGAAGAAGGATCTATATTAATCGACGTATCACTTAAAAATAATGGTCCACGCTCAGTCATCATAACATTCATTGTTGCTATACGAGTTGCTCCTTTGGCTAGACCAATTAAATCTAACATAGGTTTAACCACTGTAGGATAACTACGAGAATACCCAGATAACAACGCATCTGCATCTCCTCCATTAACCATCATAGCTGCAAAATAATTACGCTCACGCATTAATTTTTGGGCATCGTATAAGGTAATTCCTTTACGCTTATTCTTTTCCCAATACAATTCTGCATATCTCGTTCTATGTTCTTTTTCCTCATCAGATTTAGGATCGATAATAGTAACTCCTTCTGCATCAAAATCAATTTCTTGCATCAGCTCCAAAATCACATCTCTACGACCTAATAATATTGGATATCCTATTTTTTCTTCATGAACTACTTGAGCTGCTTTTAGGACATTTAGGTGATCTGCTTCAGCAAAAATAACACGTTTAGGGTTTGTTTTAGCGCGATCAAACAACAAACGAACTAATTTGTTATCGTTCCCCATACGACTCATTAACTGCTCTGTATACTTATCCCAATCTTTTATAGGTTCTGTAGCTACTCCAGATTCCATTGCAGCTTTTGCAACAGCTACAGGTATGGTATGAATTAATCTAGGATCAAAAGGCTTAGGTATGATATAATCACGTCCAAAGTTTAATCGTGTTTCTCCATAAGCTATATTTACTTGCTCTGGTACAGGTGCTTTTGTTAAAGCTGCCAATGCCTCTACTGCTGCCATTTTCATTTCTTCGTTGATTGCAGTAGCTCTTACATCTAAAGCTCCTCTAAAAATAAATGGAAACCCTAAAACATTATTAACCTGATTAGGATGATCACTACGTCCTGTAGCCATAATGATATCTTCTCTTGTCTTAATTGCTATATCATATGCTATTTCTGGATCTGGATTTGCCATCGCAAATACGATAGGATTATCTGCCATAGTTAATAGCATCTCTGGAGACACTAGATTGGCCATAGATAATCCCACAAATACATCTGCATCTTTCATGGCATCGGCCAAAGTATGCAAATCTCTATCTGTAGCAAATTCAGCTTTTTGAGATGTTAAGTGTTCTCTATCTGTACGAATAACACCTTTACTATCTGTCATTACTATATTCTCTGCTTTAGCGCCAAAAGCTTTATATAGTCGTGTACATGAAACTGCAGCTGCTCCTGCTCCACTTACTACAATCTTTACCTCTTCAAGCTTCTTATCTGCTAATTCACATGCATTCAACAAAGCAGCGGCAGAAATAATTGCTGTACCATGTTGATCATCGTGCATTACCGGAATATCCAACTCTTCTTTTAATCGTCTTTCTATTTCAAAAGCTTCAGGAGCTTTGATATCTTCAAGATTGATCCCTCCAAAAGTTGGTGCAATATTTTTAACTGTTTCTATAAAAGCATCAACATCTTTGGTATCTACTTCTATATCAAAAACATCAATATCTGCAAAGATTTTAAATAGCAACCCTTTTCCTTCCATCACTGGTTTTGAAGCTTCTGGACCGATATCTCCTAAACCTAAAACAGCTGTTCCGTTTGAGATTACAGCTACTAGATTTCCTTTTGCAGTATATTTATAAACATTTGATGTTTTCTTTTCTATCTCTAGACAAGGTTCTGCAACTCCAGGTGAATACGCTAGAGAAAGGTCTCTCTGTGTTGCATATTTTTTTGTAGGCACTACCTTTATTTTTCCTGGGGTAGGTTTTGCATGGTATACTAGTGCCTCTCTTCTTTTACTCTCTTTATTCATATCGATACGATTACATTCAAATAGAACATATTCTATTTGAGTCATATGAGCTTACAAATTTAAGAGGTTAAGGGAAATAGGAAAATTTTACGCCTATTTCTTTTTCGACTTTTATTTTAAAAATTTGTTAATCAGATAAAAACGAAATATTTCTAGTCAGTCCGCTAAACTTTGTTCGCTTAACAGCTGACTTTTTAAATACCTTACTAAAAACTTCTTGAGTAATCTCTTCCCAATCTTTTTTAGTCATTGTTAATAGTTCTGGATGAGGGTCAAATAATGGTTCACTATGCGCTTTTGAAAATCGATTCCAAGGGCATACATCTTGACATACATCACATCCAAACATCCAATTATCAAAACTTCCTTTATTACTCAACGGAATCTCATCTTTGAGTTCTATAGTAAAATAAGAAATACATTTACTTCCGTCTACTACATATGGTGCTACTATAGCTTCAGTGGGACATGCATCAATACAAGCCGTACATGTACCACAATGATCTGTAACTGGTGTATCATAACTCAAATCTAAATCGATAATCAACTCTGCTATAAAATAAAACGAACCTACTTTTTGAGTTAATAAATTACTATTCTTTCCTATCCATCCTAATCCACTACGTTTAGCCCATGCTTTGTCTAGTACTGGTGCTGAGTCAACAAATGCTCTACCACCTACCTCTCCTATTTCTTCATTGATAAACTCTAATAAGGTCTTGAGCTTTGCTTTGATAACGTGATGGTAATCCTGCCCATATGCATATTTTGATATCTTAGGTGCTTCTGGGTCTTCTTGTTTTGCCGTGGGATAGTAATTATATAAAAGTGAGACTACACTTTTTGCTCCATCTACTAATAATCGAGGATCTAAACGCTTTTCAAAGTGATTCTCCATATACTGCATTTTGCCATGTCGATTTTCATTGAGCCACTTTTCTAATCGTGGTGCTTCTTCTTCCAAAAAATCCGCTTGACTGATACCACATGACAAAAAACCGAGGCGTTTTGCTTCGGTTTTGATCATTTGTGTATATGTTTCTTTAGTATTCATCTATCTCTTCACTTCCTTACTTTGCATAGCAACCTAACGGATTTAGGGCCTAAAGTAATCAAAGGTTCTACCTCTATTTGACTAGGCAAAGATACAATTTCATATTGCTTTACCAATTCGGCAATGGTTATCATCATTTCGTACATAGCAAAGTTATTACCTATACACATGCGTGGCCCTGCCCCAAAAGGAAAATAATATTCACTATTCTGCTTCTTGTCTGATACATTGAATCTTTCTGGGTCAAATTGATTTGCTTGTTCCCAGTATTCTTCATGTCGATGGATTTCATAAAAAGAAATCAATAGATTAGTCCCTTTAGGAACTTGTATCCCTTTATATTCATCATCTTCTATACAAAGACGATCTGTAAAATACGCTGGTGGATATAAACGTAATGTTTCTTCTATACTTTTTTTAATGTAATTGTATCCTTTAAGTTGTTCAAAAGCAGAAGATGTATCTTTTACAGCCAGTGCTTCTTCATAGCATTTTTGTTGTACTTCTGGATGTAATCCTAAAAGCATTAACATAAAAGATAGCGCATTAGAGGTTGTTTCGTGCCCAGCTATAAAGAAAACTAATATTTCATCTATCAGTTGCTCCTGACTCATTTTACTACCATCTTCATATCTTGCATTAAGCAGCATATCTAATAAATCGTGTTTTTCTTCTGCTTCAGATATCCTACGATCTATTACGTCTTGAATGATTTTCTTTGCATCTATCATCAAGTCTAAATGTTTTTTAACATCTCCTCTTATCGAAAACAACCATTTTTTATAAGGCTGACGAATTTCTTTGATCAACATTTTTTGAACAACAGCAGTTATTTCTTGTAATCGTCGCATTTCGTTCTGAAGATCTGTAGTGCTAAACAACGCTTTGGCTACAACCTGAAAAGCAAGATCATTCATAATTTCATATAAATCTTGTTCTTTGTTAGGTTGAATTCGTTCTAATTGTTCTAAAACTGTTCCCTTTATCGTATCGGTTAGTATTTCTAACTTCTTTTTATGAAATGCTGGTTGTATAAGTCTTCTTTGTTTTAACCAACTATTACCATTGATGGTTAACAATCCTTTTCCTAGGTATTTTCCTAAGTCTTTGGTTTGTAATTCTGATTTGAAATATTTTTTATGTTGTTTCTGAAGAACATGCTTAGCAAATTCAGCATCTCTTGTAATTAATACTTCTTTACCAAATCCTAATTGAATTCTAAAGGTATCTCCAAAACGTTTAAAGTTTCCTTCGTGGAATGGTAAAGGGTTTTTAAGGATTTGTTTGGCGTTTTTTAAAACTTTAAAAAAGGATACAGCAGGAAGTTTGTTTGTTTTCATATACTGTTTTACAATACTAGTTTATAAAATCCAGATATATTTTAGTTGTTTCTTTTAAAACTTCAAAAAAATTAATTCTAACATCATTTTCATTAATACTTTCATCGTTATCTTTTCTTTTTATTGAAGAAAAAGTTGCACTTTTTAAATAATTAGAGGTAGTTAAATCACATTCAAAAACATAATCTTTATATTCTAATTCAATCGAACTGTCTAATTTATTATTAAAATTATCATGCTTGCTAAGAAACAATAAATCACATATTTTATCTAAGTTATTTTGATCATTATAATCTCCTTCAACTATATTGTTTAAATCACTCATTTTTTCTAAAACATTCATTAATTCATATTCATTTTCAAAAAATGATATAAGAAAAAAGATGAGATATTCTGCATTACAATTATAAGAACCAAGTATTGTCTTTTTATATCTTTTTATCTTTGCATTATGTTTTAAATTAGACAAACGATTAAAATTCAATTCCTTATTAAACTTTATAAGATCTCTAAATACAATAAAATTATTTTCTATCAACTTTTCTATAACATAACGTATATATCCTCCTGTTATATTATTCAATGAAAAATCACTAAAAGTATTAACGTTAATACTATCAAAGTATCTATGTATTGATTCGTTAATCAATTTACTTACATCATGCCAATAAATATTGTCATAAAACTTATTAATATATCCTTTAAAATCAGTACCAAAACCATATTTATGCCAAAAAATATTTCTTAGATTATTGTAATCACCAACTAAAATTATCTTATCGAAATCAAATTTATTATCATTTTCTTTTCCTAAGAAATCAAAATTTGACGAAAAAACATTCAAAATCCTAAAAATATGTTCTGGGTCTAATCGATCTAAATCATCAACTACTAAAACTATTTCTTTCTTTTTAGTTTTTAAAGTATTAATTAATGCTCTAATAAGTTCTGTATAAAAGTCCTCTTCATAAATATGACCTCTTTGTTTACTAACATCTAAAAAACTTTCTACTTCAAATTTTTCATCAACCTGAAATTGTTTGTGATACTCTAAAAACCCATTTTTAAGCTTTATAAGTTTATCTGAACACTTTTCTATTATATTTCCAAAACCATGAACTACATTCAAAAAAGGAGTAAAAAATGATAGTTTATCGTCAATATTTTTATCACTTAAAATATAATACCAAAGCGTTATTTCATAAGGAATTTCTAATTTTTCAAAATCCTCATCACTTACTTCAACTAATAGATGAATTAAAATATCATACTTGATTAACTCCAGAATATCTTTATTATTAACTATAGAATAATTAACAGGAAAAAGATGAATCTTTTTATAAGCATCATTATTAAAAAAGAAATCATTTAAAAAAGTGGTTTTACCACTACCAAAAACTCCAGAAAAAAATACTTTATTACTACTTTCTAAAATATTATTAAATTCAGAATCAGGTATCTCAATTTTTTCAAGTTTAGATTCAATCATAGCTGTTTTTTAAAACAAACCTCCTTGAATTCCTCCTTTGGTTCTACCAAGGTGTTTATAAGCTAATTCTGTTACTTCTCTTCCTCTTGGAGTTCTTAAAATAAATCCTTGTTGAATTAAAAAAGGTTCATAAACTTCTTCGATAGTTTCGGCACTTTCACTTACAGCAGTCGCTATTGTGGTTAATCCTACAGGACCGCCTTTAAATTTATCAATAATGGTAAGTAATATCTTATTATCCATTTCATCAAGACCATGTGCATCCACATTAAGTGCTTTTAGCGCGAATTTTGCGATTTCTATATCTATCTTACCATTACCTTTAATTTGTGCAAAATCACGTACTCTACGCAATAATGCATTAGCTATACGAGGTGTTCCTCTACTTCTCCCAGCAATCTCAATAGCTGCTTCCATAGAAATAGGAACTCTCAAGATATGTGCACTACGTTGTACAATTGTAGCAAGTAATTCTGTAGTATAATATTGTAATCGACACTGTATTCCAAAACGAGCTCTCATAGGTGCTGTTAGTAACCCTGATCTTGTGGTTGCTCCTACTAATGTAAACGGATTAAGATTGATTTGAACCGTACGGGCATTAGGACCGCTTTCTATCATGATATCAATCTTGTAATCTTCCATAGCAGAATACAGATATTCTTCTACTATAGGGCTTAAACGGTGAATCTCATCAATAAATAAGATATCTCTATCATCTAAGTTTGTCAATAATCCCGCTAAGTCACCAGGTTTATCCAAAACTGGCCCAGAAGTGATTTTAATCCCTACTCCCAATTCATTTGCCAAAATATTAGCCAATGTAGTTTTACCTAAACCTGGAGGTCCATGAAATAAGGTATGATCCAAAGCCTCTTCTCTAAGATTTGCAGCTTGTACAAACACTTTTAGGTTTTCTAACACTTGGTCTTGTCCAGAGAAATCCTCAAAAGCAAGAGGTCTTAAAGCTCTTTCTATATCGAGTTCTTCTCTAGAAAAATTGTCATTTGTAGGATCTAAATTTTCATTCATAAGTAATATCACTTTCCTAGTTATAACTAGTTTTAAAAGGCTTCATGGCTTTTATAATATTATTTACAATTCACCTTAAAGCAAAGATAGCAGAAAAAAGAAAGCCTTTTCAAATGATTTGAAAAGGCTTTCTTTTAATTTATATAAGATACATCTTAGTGATGTAATTCTTCTTCATTTTCTTGTAATGGTATTGTTTGTGGAGCATAATCTTGCCCTGGAATCACATACTCACCATCTTCTCTAGTTTTACTATAATCATAAGCCCATCTGTGAACTTCTGGAATTTCTCCTGGCCAGTTTCCGTGAATATGCTCAACTGGAGTTGTCCATTCTAGAGTATTAGATTTCCATGGGTTTTGCTCAGCTTTCTTTCCGTAGAAAATTGAATGGATAAAGTTATAGATAAATACTAACTGTACTAATGCTGTCATGATTGCAAACATAGTAATCAATACGTTTGTATCTTGTAAATCATCGAAATATGGGAAGTTAGTATTGTTATAATAACGACGTGGTAATCCTGCCATACCTACAAAGTGCATTGGGAAGAATACTCCATAAGCACCGATAGCAGTAAACCAGAAGTGAATATAACCTAACTTCTTGTTCATCATTTTACCATACATCTTAGGGAACCAATGATAAACTCCTGCAAATAATCCATATAATGCAGATATACCCATTACTAAGTGGAAGTGAGCTACTACAAAATAAGTATCATGTACGTTAATATCTAATGTACTATCTCCTAAGATAATTCCAGTTAAACCACCAGTAATGAAAGTAGACACTAATCCAATAGAGAATAGCATTGCTGGGTTAAACTGTAAGTTACCTTTCCATAGTGTAGTAATATAGTTAAATGCTTTTACTGCAGATGGAATCGCAATTAATAATGTTGTAAATGTAAATACAGATCCTAAGAATGGATTCATTCCTGATACGAACATATGGTGACCCCATACAATCGTCGATAAGAATGCGATTGCTAAAATCGAAGCAATCATCGCACGATAACCAAAAATAGGTTTACGAGCATTTGTTGCTATAATCTCAGATGTTATTCCTAATGCAGGTAATAATACAATATATACCTCTGGGTGACCTAAGAACCAAAATAAATGCTCAAATAATACTGGAGATCCACCTTGATTGTGTAATACTTCTCCTGAAATATAGATATCACTTAAGAAGAATGATGTTCCAAAACTTCTATCCATGATTAATAATAATGCAGCAGATAATAAAACAGGGAATGATACGATACCAATGATAGCAGTTACAAAGAATGCCCAAATAGTTAATGGCATACGAGTCATTGACATTCCTTTTGTTCTTAAGTTCAATACTGTAACAACATAGTTAAGAGAACCTAATAAAGAAGATGCGATGAAAATAGCCATAGATACTAACCATAAAGTCATACCTGCTCCTGATCCTCCCATTGCTTGTGGTAAAGCACTTAATGGAGGGTAAATTGTCCATCCTGCAGCAGCTGGTCCAGCCTCAACAAAAAGAGACATTACCATAATAACACTACTTAAGAAGAACAACCAGTAAGAAACCATGTTCATAAATCCTGAAGCCATATCTCGTGCTCCAATTTGTAATGGAATTAAAAGGTTACTAAATGTACCACTTAATCCCGCTGTAAGTACGAAAAATACCATTATCGTACCATGTATAGTTACTAAAGCCAAATAAGCATTAGGATCCATCACTCCGTCTGGAGCCCATTTTCCTAAGAATATTTCAAAAATTGTGAAAGATTCATCTGGCCAAGCTAATTGAATTCTAAAAAGAATTGACATTAGGATACCAATTGTACCCATAATAAGACCTGTAATTAAGTATTGCTTAGCGATCATCTTATGATCAATACTAAAGATATACTTAGTTATAAATGTCTCTTTATGGTGATGCTCATGTTCGTGAGCGTGATCATCTGCGTGTACTGCTGTTGCTGACATTTGGTATTGTTTATTTAATATTTTACTATTATTTCTTAATTTGAAGCGATTAGTTTGCTGCTTGAGCAGAAATTACTTCTTTAAAAGTTTTTTGCTTTTTTAACCATGCGTTGTAATCTTCTTCAGATTCTACAACTATTTTCATTTGCATGTTATAGTGAGAAGCTCCACAAATTTTGTTACACAATAAATAGTAATCAAAAGTATATGGTTCTAATGGCTCATCACCTTTAGCAACTAATTCTTTACTCTTCTCTTTTCTGATTTCATTAATTGTTTGAACTTTTTCAACCATGTAATCAGATTGACGCATTTCTTCAGTAGTCAATATTGGAGTATATGCAAACTCAGTAATCATACCTGGAACAACATTCATTTGTGCTCTAAAGTGAGGCATGTATGCTGAGTGTAATACATCTTGAGATCTCATTTTGAAAATTACTTTTCTACCTACAGGTAAATGTAATTCATTTGCGATAACATCATCCATTGCATATGGATCTGAAGCATCAACACCAATAGTATTTACTCCTTGAATAAAACGAACGTTAGCTTTTCCTAACTCGCTATCTTTACCTGCATAACGAGCTTCCCAAGCAAATTGCTTAGCATATAATTCAACTATAACTGGATCACCTTCATTCTCATCGATATTCATAATATCAGTCCAAGTGAATAATCCATAAATAATTAATCCTGCTAAAACAATAACTGGAATAATAGTCCAAATAAATTCTAATTTATCATTATCTGCATAGAATAATGCTTTTCTGTCTTTATTACCTCTGTATTTGTAAGCAAAAAAGTGTAATAAAACTTGAGTAATTAATTGAACAATCATAATTAATACTACAGAAATCATCATCAATCTATCGTATTCGATACCATGCTCTGATGCAGTTTCTGGTAAGAAATATGATCTATATTGTATAAAGCAATATCCCATTAATACATATAAGAAGGCAACAAAGGCTAGCATTATTTTACCTTGCATGTTGTTATCCTCATCATTTGCTATTTGAGAATCAGGTATTCCAACTCCTTGAGATAAGTTTACAATTTTTGACATTTGCCAAATTGTTATCCCAAAAAGTGCTATTACTATTATGGTTAGAAATACAGTCATTTTTATCTATCTTTCTTTTATATAATTCAATTATTAGTAGTGAAAGTGTTTACTTTCTTCGATATAAGGATTACGCTTAGCTAATAATGGTGCTTTAGTTAAAGCTGTAAAGACCACAAAAATAAACAATCCTAAGAATAATAACACTGCACTAATTTCTGGTAATCCAATGAACCAAGATTTCCCTACCGTTGCAGGCATGATCATATTGAATACATCAACGTAGTGTCCACATAAAATTACTATACCAGCTGCAATTACAAGCCAATTGATTCTCTTGAAATCACTGTTTATTAATAGTAATAATGGGAATATAAAGTTCATAACTAACATACCAAAGAATGTAATATTATAATCATCAATTCTTGTAATGAAATAAGTTACCTCTTCTGGAATATTAGAATACCATATTAACATAAATTGAGAGAACCATAAGTAAGTCCAGAATACACTAATACCAAACATGAATTTTGCTAAATCATGAATATGACTATCATTAACAAATTCTAAGTATCCTTTAGATTTCAAGTATATAGTGATTAAAGCAATTGTTGTGATACCACTTACAAATAATCCTGCAAACACATACCATCCAAATAATGTACTAAACCAGTGTGGATCAAAACTCATAATCCAATCCCAAGACATCATAGATTCTGTATAAATAAAGAATACTAAGAATGCTGCTGAGAATTTAAAACTCTTTTTGTACCAAGTATCATCTGTTGCTTCGTCTTGCTTTCTAGAAAACTTAACTGCAAAATGACGGTAAGCTAACCAACCAGCTAAATAGATTGCTGCTCTAATAACAAGACCTGTACCATTTAACCATCCTGATTTACCTTGAATCAATTTATCATGAGCAACAACCTCTGGATCTGCCCAAACAAATAAATGGTTGATATGGAACCCAGATAAAGCTAGGATAACGAACATAATAATACCACCTGGTACCATATATGCCGTAATAGCTTCCATTACTCTAAATAATACTGGAGACCAACCTGATTGTGCAGCATATTGAATTGCATAAAAGGCTAGCACTCCTAACGATATCATAAAGAAAAAGAATGCTGCAACATATAATGCTGCCCAAGGTTTATTTTGTAATTGGTGTAATACATGCTCATAATGTGCATCACCACCGTGAGCATCATCTCCATGAGCTTCTGTCTCACCATGACTAGGTGCTGCATGAGCATCTGTTGTAGCTTCACCATGCCCACCACCGTGTGCATCATGCGCTGCCATAATTTCTTTTACATCATCTATAGTACTCGGTGCTTTTAAAAATCCAGCTACTAGACCTACAGCTCCAACTACCATAAGAACGATAGAAAGTAATCTTAGTTTGTTTGATAGCGTATACATATCTATATAATATCGTTATTCTTTACTTTAATTAATACACTCACTAGTGATGTGCTTCTTCTTTGTGGTTTTCTTCTGCATGTCCTTCTGTAGCATGAGCTTCATCATGTACTGCCTCTTCAACAGCTACTACAGGAGCATTACTATCAAGACGTGGTGTACGTCCTTCTAAGTCAGCTTTAAGTTTTTCTACATACTGAACAATTTGCCAACGCTCATGTTCACTAGTTTGAGCTGCATAAGATCCCATCGAGTTAATCCCGTAGTACATTACATGGTAAATACTACCTTCTGTAATCTCTCTTGAATCATAGCTTGGTACTCCTAGTATTTTCTCTCTTTTAACAAGATCACCTTTACCTTTACCTTTTGCTCCGTGACAAATACCACAGTAGATAGTGTAAAGTTCTTTTCCTTTTTCTAAGTTCTCTTCGTTATAAGCCAAAGGATTCTTTAAAGTATCTTTTGCAAGATTATATCCTTCTGTGTTATTTTCAAACTCATAAGGCATCCATCCTCTAGAAATTGTTCCTTCTACTGGTAACATTGCTTCTTGACCACCTTTAAAAACTTTGTGCTCACTATAAGGTTCATACCCATGTGATTCATACATATTAGGGAAGAACTGATAGTTAGGTTTGCGGTCATTTTTACAAGATATAGCACTGATTACTATAATCACTAATGCTAATAATTTTATAGTACTCTTCATGTTACTAATGCTTATCTATTATTTTAATTTCAACAGCTCCTGTATTAGTCAAGAACTCTACTAATTCATCTTCATTATTATGAGAAGCATCAATTTCCATTAAGAAATGATCATCTGTAGTTCTTACATCTGGATTTTCAGCTTCTTTAAATGGCCATAATCTACTTCTCATGTAGAAAGTAATTACCATTAAGTGAGCTGCAAAAAATACAGTAAGCTCAAACATAATTGGTACAAACGATGGCATGTTTTCGATAAAGCTAAAACTAGGTTTACCTCCAATATTCTGTGGCCAATCTTCGATCATAATATGGTTCATCATAGTGATCGCTACAGTTAATCCAATACATCCATAAATAAAAGATGTAATCGCTAAACGTGTATGTGGCAATCCCATTACCTTATCTAATCCGTGTACTGGAAAAGGTGTATAAACCTCTTCTATATGATAATGCTTTTTACGAGTTGCTTTAACGGCGTCCATTAAAACATCATCATCTGTATATAGTGCGTGTATAACTTTTGATGCCATACTAGTTGTTTTTTATAGTTTCGTTAGTACCCTCGTTTGTATGTGTTTCTCTTATGATAACAACTTCTTTCTTCGGAAGTTCGTCTCTGTGATCAATTCCAGCTTCTCTTAATTTCTTGTACTTAGAACCTGAAGATTTCAAGATTGATTTTACCTCTGCCTGTGCAATCACTGGGAATGTACGTGCATATAATAAAAACAATACAAAGAAGAATCCTATTGTACCTACAAAGATACCTATATCTACAAATGTAGGTGAGAACATTGTCCATGAAGATGGTAAATAATCTCTGTGAAGCGAAGTCACAATAATCACAAAACGCTCAAACCACATTCCTATATTTACTACTATAGAGATAAAGAAAGAGAACATGATACTTCTTCTCAATTTAGGGAACCACATAAACTGCGGAGAGAATACGTTACATGTCATCATCGCCCAATATGCCCACCAGTAAGGTCCTGTTGCTCTATTTAAGAATGCATATTGTTCGTACTCAACTCCAGAATACCATGCGATAAATAACTCGGTAATATATGCCACACCAACTATAGAACCTGTAATCATGATTACGATGTTCATTAATTCGATGTGAAGAATTGTAATATAATTTTCTAGGTTAGAAACTTTTCTCATGATAATCAATAGCGTGTTTACCATTGCGAATCCAGAGAAAATTGCTCCTGCAACGAAGTAAGGAGGGAAAATTGTTGTATGCCATCCTGGAATTACAGAAGTTGCGAAGTCAAATGATACAATCGTGTGTACAGAAAGTACAAGTGGAGTTGCTAAACCTGCAAGTACCAATGATACTTCTTCAAAACGTTGCCAATCTTTTGCTCTACCACTCCATCCAAAAGATAAAATACTATAGATTTTTTTATTGAAAGGTGTAATAGCTCTATCACGTAACATAGCGAAATCTGGTAATAAACCTGTCCACCAGAATACTAATGATACAGATAAATAAGTTGAGATCGCAAATACATCCCATAATAAAGGTGAGTTAAAGTTTACCCATAGTGATCCAAACTGGTTTGGTATAGGTAATACCCAATATCCTAACCATGGACGTCCCATGTGAATAATCGGGAAAAGTCCTGCTTGAACTACGGCAAAAATTGTCATTGCCTCTGCAGAACGGTTAATCGCCATTCTCCATTTTTGACGGAATAATAAAAGTACGGCCGAAATCAGTGTTCCTGCGTGACCAATACCTACCCACCAAACGAAGTTGGTGATATCCCAAGACCATCCTACGGTCTTATTTAATCCCCAGGTTCCAATACCTGTTGATATTGTATAAATCATACAACCCAAACCCCAAAGGAAAGCAACAAGGGAAATTGAGAAAACAATCCACCATGATTTATTTGCTTTACCTTCAACTGGTGCTGCTACATCTCTTGTAACATCGTGATATGTTTTATCCCCAGTTACTAAAGGTTTTCTAATAGGTGCTTCGTAATGAGACATAATTCTTTATATTGAATTGATTCTATATTAATTTAAAATTAAGCTTCTGATGTGTTTCTTACCTTAGTTTGATACACTACATTAGGTTTAACCCCAACATGCTCTAATAAATGATAAGCTCTCTTGTCATCTTTCAATGCTGCAATCTCACTATCTTTATCATTTATATCTCCAAAACGCATCGCACCAGAAGAACAAGCTGCAGAACAAGCTGTTTCAAACTCTCCATCTCTGATCTCTCTTCCTTCACGCTTAGCATCAAGAATAGTCTTTTGTGTCATTTGAATACACATAGAGCATTTTTCCATAACCCCTCTAGAACGAACTGTTACATCTGGGTTTAATACCATACGACCTAAATCGTTGTTCATGTGATAATCAAACTCATCATTACCACTATATAAGAACCAGTTAAATCTACGCACTTTATAAGGACAGTTGTTTGCACAATATCTAGTACCTACACAACGGTTATATGCCATGTGGTTTTGTCCTTGTCTACCATGAGAAGTTGCTGCCACTGGACATACAGTTTCACATGGTGCGTGATTACAGTGTTGGCACATTACTGGTTGGAAAGCAACTTGTGGACTATCTGCTGGTTGCTCCATTTCTCCAAATTGAGATAATGAATCACCTAATCCTGACATGTTATCTTTCTTATTGTTATCACCTTCAAAACTATCTTCTGAAGAATAATAACGGTCAATACGTAACCAGTGCATATCTCTTGATCTACGTACTTCTGACTTACCTACAACTGGTACGTTATTTTCTGCATGACAAGCAATCACACAAGCACCACATCCAGTACATGCATTAAGATCAATTGAAAGATTAAAGTGGTGTCCCACACTTCTATCAAATTCATCCCAAAGATCAACTTCTGGAGAAGTTACTTCAAACTCAACATGATCTTTACTTACTTCTGGAACAGCATTCCAAACGTGAACATCTTTTGTATTAAAAATCTCAAGAGATGTTTCTTTGATAATGTCTCCACGTCCCATTAACGTGTTGTGTAACTGTACACAAGCAAATTCATGAGTTCCTTCTGCTTTCTCAATTGTTACTGATTGAACAGCATCTTGATTTGCATATAGAGGATACGCATTAACTCCTACTTGCATTTCTTCTTTTAATGAAGCTGTCTTACCATATCCAAGTGCTAAACCAACAGACCCTTTGGCTTGACCTGGCTGGATTAATGCTGGAACAACAACAGATACTCCATTTACAGTTACTTTTGCATAACTACCATTTAAAGCTCCATTAGCAACATTATAGTTCTCTAATCCTAAAGCTTCTGCATCTGCTCTAGATACAGTTAAATAGTTATCCCAAGAAACTCTTGTGATTGGATCTGGTAACTCTTGTAACCAAGGGTTATTGGCTTGTTGACCATCTCCTAATCCTGTTTTTGTATATAAAGTAAGTTCCATTCCACTTGCTGAAGCACCTGCTAATTTTCTAGCTGAAGCACTTGCATCTACTGTAGATGTACTTACAATTTCTTCTTCTAATTCATCACCTTCTGGAGTTTCTAAAGCCTCTTCTAAAGCAGCTGAAGCTAAAGCTGGTTTTACTAAAACTCCATCATGTAATGCTTGATTCCATGAAGAATCACCTAAGATACCTGTCCAAGCTTCTTTGATATAATCATTATAACTTGAAGTATTTCCTGTCCACATTAATAATGTTTCTTGGAATTGACGTGTATCAAATAATGGTCTAATCGTAGGTTGAATTAAACTGTAACTACCTTTCTTAAGCTCTACATCTCCCCATGCTTCTAAATAATGAGGTGTCGTAGCTATATAGTTACACAATTGTGATGTTTCATCTTCATGCATAGAAAATGCAACAGATAATCCAACTTTCTTTAATCCACTTTCAAATTCTGAAGCATTAGGTAAGCTATATATAGGATTCACTCCTGCTATAAGAAGTGCACCTACTTTACCTGCATTCATATCTTTTACTAATTGAGCTACTGCCTTTGTATTACCTTGACGGATTTTACGAGGTGTACTCTCATTAAAAGCTTTACTTTCTAAAGCTTTGTTTATTGCTAAAACAACTAATTGTGCATCAACATCTGGAATTCCAGAAACAACTACAGCATTCTTTCCTGCCTTATTTAAATGCTTAACTGCTTTAATCACTTCAGCTTCTAAGTTAGCATCTAAGCTACCCTTTGATCCATGACCAGTAACTCCTGCATAAATAGCTGCTAATATTTGTTTTTGTTGAGATGGAGTAGCAGGTACACGCTTATCTGCGTTTGCACCTGTAATAGTCATATTCGCTTCAAATTGAATATGCTTAGACATTTTTCCATTTTTAGGAATACGTCCTTTTGCATATCCTCCGTCATATCCACCACCTTGCCAGTCACCTAAGAAATCAGCTCCAACACCAACAACTACATCTGCATGAGCAAAATCATAATCTGCTAATGCTCTCTCACCGTACATTTGTTGGTATGCATCTAAAGCTTCACTATTAGATACTGCATCATATACAACATGTCTTACATTTCCATATTTTGCTTTAAACTCTTCGATAAGTTTAGAAGTTGAAGGACTTGCAAAAGTTTGTGTTAATAATACAATCTCTTTTCCTCTTATTGCATTTAATTTTGCAGTAACTTCTTTATCTAAAGTTTCCCAGCTAACATCATCACCAGCACCTTTAGGCCCTTTTAAACGTGTATTATCGTATAATGATAATACTGATGCATGAGCTCTTGCATTAGCATCATGACCTGATGTTGATAAATTATTTCTTTCAACTTTGATTGGACGACCTTCACGAGTTTTAATTAATATACTCGCAAAATCAAAACCATCTGCTATAGTTGTTGCATAAAAGTTTGCAACTCCAGGAACGATTTGTTCTGGTTGTACTACGTAAGGAATAGATTTTACAACCGGTCCTTCACAAGCTGCTAATGATGCAGCTGCAGTACTAAATCCTACGTATTTTAAGAAATCACGACGAGTAGTCGATGAATTCTCTAATGATGATTTATTACCTAAAAACTCATCTGTAGGTATTTCTCCTACAAATTCGTTTTGTTGTAGCGTCTCAACAATTGAGCTATTTTCGTTTAGCTCTTCAACACTTTTCCAGTATTTCTTGTTAGATGACATATGATATAAATATTAGCTTCTTAAAGTGATTAATAGTGACATTTACCGCATTCCAGTCCACCCATTTGTGCTGCTGTTAACTTATCAACGCCATACTTCTTAGACAATTCTTTGTGAATTTTCTCGTAGTATTCGTTTCCTTCAACTTTCACATTTGTCTCTCTGTGACAGTTGATACACCATCCCATTGTTAATGGAGCGTGTTGATATACTACTTCCATCTCTTCGATAGGTCCGTGACACTGCTGACACTTTACACCTGCCACACTTACGTGTTGAGAGTGGTTAAAATATGCAAAGTCTGGTAAATTATGGATTCGTACCCACTTAACTGGTTTTGTTTCTCCAGTGTAAGATTGAGACGATGGATCCCATCCTACTGCATTATATAGTTTTTGGATCTCTCCATCATAAAACTCTTTTGAATGATCTGCTGTTGCTGTAGTTTCTGCAACTTCACTAATAGACTTGTGACAGTTCATACATACATTTAACGATGGGATTCCTGAAGTTTTACTTACTCTAGCAGAAGAGTGACAGTACTTACAGTCAATCTTATTATCACCTGCGTGAATTCTGTGTGAGTAATGAATTGGTTGTATTGGTTGGTATCCTTGATCAACACCTACTTGCATTAAATATCCATACGCAAAGTAAGCACTTACAAGTAATAATAATATCGAAGATACAATTACTAAGAATTGGTTATCTACAAAAGCTTTCCATAAAGGTTTGTGTCCTTCTTTATCTTCTGGTAACTCAACTCCGTTTGCTTTTGCTATATTCTTTAATGTCTTATTAACCAATACTAAAATCGAGATTAATAGTAAAAGAATAAAAGCTAAAGCACCTAGTATTAATTCGTTTGAAATTACAGTTCCTTCAACTTGTTGTGCTTGATCTCCTCCTGGTGTTACTCCTGTAGAAGGTGTCGCTTTAGGCTCCATTACATAAGCAATGATATTATCAATATCTGTGTTGCTTAATTGAGGAAAAGCATTCATTGGAGTTTTCTTGTACTCCTCAAAAATAGCTATAGCGTCTGCATCACCTGCATCAATCATAGCTTTACTATTCTTTACCCAAGAGTAAATCCACTCGGTATCACGACGATCTGTCACTCCGAATAGCGCTGGCCCTGTTGACTTTTTATAGCGTTTATGACACGCTGCACACAATGAATTAAACAACTCCTTACCTTTTGCCGCATCTCCTGCTGGGGCATCTTGTGCCACTGCTGGCATAGAAAACGTTAACAAAAAGGCTATCCCTAAGATCAGGATTCTGGAGACTGAATTACGGTTTTTAACCTGTTCCATATTATTAAGTAGAATTATCGTCTGTTTTTTTGGCATGATCTTTTCATTACAACGTTTGCATAAAAATCCAATGCCGTTTAATTCGTGCACAAAAGTAGCATATTAAGTCGATTTTAGAAATGTTAACGAACCGTTAGCTATTAATTTATAATTGTTCTAAATAATATTTTTTAAGGTTATTGTGTTATTATACTATACATTTGCATCAAATTCATTTGAAATGAGAATCTTATCAAAAAAAGACACTTTAATTACATCGTTATTTCTAATTTCTTGTGGCTTATTTTCTTACGCTCAAGATACTATAGTTTCTAATCCGGAAAACGTAAGTACAACTCCGCCTTTTTATCAACAAAATACAGCTCCCATTACTCCTACAGTCACTGTAAAAGAAGATCCAAAAATTAAGCAAATCCTGAATTTAAAGAATAAAATGAGCTTAAAAGGAGAATTTAATGATCGCTATAAAATTCAATTAGCTTATGGAAATCTAAAAGAGGCAAACGAAATATTAAAAGCTTATAAAGAATCTTTTGAAGAATGGGAAGGTAGTATTGTATATCAAACTCCTAATTATAAAATATGGGTAGGCAATTTTAGAAATCAATTAGAAGCTGATCGCGCCTTACTCAAGATCAAAGAGAAATTCCCAGATGCTTTTGCTTTAAAACCTAAAGCTTCTGATACCAAATAAATGGTTTAAAAAAATACTATAAAAAAGGCTTACAATCGTTGTAGGCCTTTTTTATATACGATTATATTCAATTTGGTTTTAATCCAAAATACCCTATCTTAAAATGTCTTAAATTATAGGATAAATATCATTTTAAATAACTCATAAAATAATAGCTATCTGAATTAAAAAAGAAAGCCTCATCATATGATGAGGCTTTTTGATATATTGAATATAAGTTTATTTCAATTTCTTCTTAACAGCTACTTCTTGATAAGCTTCTACTACATCATTAATTCTAATGTCGTTGTAGTTCTTAATTTGAAGTCCACAATCGTATCCTTTACTAACTTCTTTAACATCGTCTTTGAAACGTTTTAACGAAGCTAATTCTCCAGTGTAAACTACAACACCTTCTCTAATAATACGAACTCCAGAGTTTCTGTAAATCTTACCAGTTTGAACCATACATCCAGCAATAGTTCCGATCTTAGAAATCTTGAATGTCTCTCTGATCTCTGCTGTACCTGTAATTTCTTCTTTCATTACTGGTGACAACATTCCTTCCATTGCATCTTTAAGATCATTTATTGCATCATAGATGATCGAGTATGTTCTGATATCGATTTCTTCTTTATCGGCAACCATACGAGCATTTCCTGCTGGTCTAACGTTAAATCCGATAATAATCGCATCTGATGCCGAAGCTAATAACACATCACTTTCTGTAATAGCTCCTACTGCTTTATGGATAATATTTACATGAATTTCTTCTGTAGATAACTTCTGGAATGAATCTGTTAATGCTTCTACCGATCCATCAACATCTCCCTTAAGAATAATATTCAATTCTTTAAAGTCTCCAAGAGCGATACGACGTCCAATTTCATCTAATGTAATATGACGCTGAGTACGCACAGATTGTTCTCTATGTAATTGAGCACGTTTTGATGCAATATCTTTTGCTTCACGCTCATCTATCATCACATTAAATTTATCACCTGCTTGTGGTGCTCCATCTAATCCTAAGATAGAAACTGGTGTAGATGGTCCCACCTCTTTGATAGATTTACCACGCTCGTCATGCATAGCTTTAACCTTACCACTATTTTTACCAGCTAAAACATAATCTCCAATTTTAAGTGTACCTGCTTGTACTAAAACTGTAGATACATATCCACGTCCTTTATCTAAGAATGCTTCTACTACTGTTCCAGATGCTACTTTATTAGGGTTCGCTGTTAATTCTAAAATTTCAGCTTCTAATAATACTTTTTCTAAAAGTTCGTTAACTCCTAAACCTGTTTTTGCAGAGATATCATGAGATTGGATTTTCCCTCCCCATTCTTCTACTAACAAGTTCATTGCTGCTAACTTAGTTTTTATATTATCTGGGTTAGCTGTAGGCTTATCAACTTTGTTTATTGCAAACACAATTGGTACACCTGCTGCTTGTGCGTGAGATATTGCTTCTTTTGTTTGAGGCATGATATCATCATCGGCAGCAATCACAATAATAGCAATATCTGTTACTTGAGCTCCACGAGCACGCATTGCTGTAAAGGCCTCGTGACCTGGTGTATCTAAGAATGCAATTTTTTGTCCGCTTTCTAATTCAACTCCATAAGCACCAATATGCTGTGTGATACCTCCACTTTCTCCTGCAATTACATTTTCTTTACGGATGTAATCTAATAAGGAAGTTTTACCGTGATCAACGTGTCCCATTACTGTTACTATAGGTGCACGAGTTACTAAATCTTCTGGCTTATCTGCTACTTCTTCAATAGCTTCTTCGATATCTGCAGTTACAAAATCTACTTCGTATCCAAATTCTTCAGCAACTATTGATAAGGTTTCGGCATCAAGACGTTGATTCATAGTAACCATCATTCCTAATGACATACAAGCAGAAATGACTTTGGTTACTGGCACATCCATCATCGTAGCAACCTCACTAGCAGTAACAAATTCTGTTACTTTTAATGTTTTGCTTTCTGCTGCTTGTTGTGCTAATTCTTCTTCAGTTTTTTGACGGTGCGTATCACGCTTATCTCTACGGTACTTAGCTCCTTTACCTTTAGATTTACCTTGCAGCTTTTCTAAAGTTTCACGGATTTGCTTTTGTACTTCTGCTTCAGATGGTTCTTCTTTAACAATAGGTTTACGACCTCTGTTATTTTGATTACCTCTTCTGTTATTGTTGTTATTATTGCGGCCTCTATTTCCTCCACCTTGACGGTTTTGGTTATTATTTCCTCCTTGAGAGTTGTTATTATTACCTTGACCTTGCTTATTAATTCTTCTGCGCTTTTTCTTTTGCGCATCATTTTTAGCCTTATTATCAGATGATTTATCATCTTTTTTCTTCGCTGGTTTTTTAAATTGAGTTAAATCAATTTTTTGTCCAGTAAAGTTAGGCCCATCAAGTTTCTTATACTGTGTCTTCACTTTTTCAGACTCAGCCGGTATAATATTTTCTTTAGGCTCTTCTTTTTTCTTTTGAGTAGCTTGAGCACGTTCTGCGCGTTCTGCCTTCTTTTGCTCTAGTTCTATTGGAGCTGGCTTCATAATTTTTATTTCACGCTTTTGAGGGCGATTAGAAACTACTTCTGGCTTCTTTTTTTCCTCTACTTTAGGTGTTTCAGGCTTTTTAACTACTTCTTTCTTTTCTTCGGCAGCTGGAGCTTGAGCTGGTGTTTCAGGCTTTGGAGTAGTTTTTTCTTTTTTCTCTTCGGGCTGTTGAGGAGAAGTTGCATTTTTAGCTTTATCGAGATCAATTTTACCTACTTGCTTAGGCCCTTTTATTTGCGCCTTAGCTTTTACAACATCACGCGCTTCTTCTGCACGCTTACGTTTTTCTTCTTGCTCACTTTCTAATTGAACGCGTATAGCTTCTTTTTCCTTTTTCTTTTCTTCACTTACTTCTTTAGAAGCCACCTTCTTACTCTTGTCTGCTTGAAACTCATCAAACAAAAGTTTATACACTTCAGAAGAAATTTTTGTAGTAGGACGCGCATCTATCTCGTGACCTTTTGAACTTAAGAAGTCCACAGCCCGATCTAGCGAGATATTGAATTCGCGTAATACCTTATTTAATCTCATTGTTTTTGTATCAGCCATAAATGCCTTTTAAATTTTGCTGCAAATATAAATTAATTGTGCTTACTAATCCTCAAATTCTGATTTTAATATACGCACTACTTCATTTATTGTTTCTTCTTCTAAGTCGGTACGCTTCACCAAATCTTTTGGATCATGCTCTAAAATACTCTTTGCAGTATCTAATCCGATCTTAGCAAATTCTTCTATTATCCAAGAATCTATCTCGTCTGAGAACTCTGTTAACTCTACATCTTCTTCTACTCCTTCTCTGTAAACATCGATCTCATAACCTGTTAATTGTCCTGCTAATCTAATGTTATATCCTCCTCTACCAATAGCTTTGGATACTTCTTCTGGTCTTAAGATTACCTGAGCTCTTTTATTCTCTTCATCTAATTTAACCGAAGTTACTTTTGCTGGACTCAATGCTCTTGTTATGTATAACTGAACATTGTTTGTATAATTGATTACATCAATATTCTCATTTCCTAATTCTCTAACTATTCCGTGAATACGAGAACCTTTCATCCCTACACATGCTCCTACTGGATCAATTCTATCATCATAAGAATCTACAGCTACCTTAGCTTTCTCACCTGGGATTCTTACTACTTTCTTTATTGTTATTAAACCATCAAATACTTCTGGTATTTCTGATTCAAATAATTTTTCTAAGAATAGAGGTGACGTACGAGACATAATAATAGAAGGTTTATTACCTTTTAATTCTACTGCTTCTATCACTCCTCTTACATTTTCTCCTTTACGGAAAAAGTCTGCTGGAATTTGTTTATCCTTTGGCAATACTACCTCATTACCTTCGTCATCTAATAAAATTACAGCTCTATGTCTTATATGATGTACTTCTGCAGTATAAATATCTCCTTCAAGTTCTTTAAATTGC
Organism: Aquimarina rhabdastrellae; assembly: GCA_947387485.1. GTDB lineage: Bacteria > Bacteroidota > Bacteroidia > Flavobacteriales > Flavobacteriaceae > Aquimarina. Next base: position 78,442 of record CANDNT010000006.1, on the reverse strand, counting down.
TTATAGATATTTGTATTATCATGCTCATGAATTTTAGCTATCAAGTTCTGACGTAATGCTAAAATTGATCTTCTTCCTAAATCTATAAGTTTTACTTCTTCAGAAACATCCTCACCTACTTCAAAATCCGGCTCTATCTTTCTCGCTTCTGCTAAAGAAATCTCTTGATTACTATCTTCTACTTCTCCATCAGCAACCACCACACGGTTTCTCCAAATCTCTAAATCTCCTTTGTCAGGGTTTATAATAATATCGAAATTATCATCATCACCAAATTTTTTCTTTAGTGCACTTCTAAATACATCTTCCAAGATCGCCATCAGCGTCACACGATCTATTAATTTATCATCTTTAAACTCTGAAAAAGAGTCTATTAATGCGATATTTTCCATATCCGATTTTATTAAAATGTTATCACCACTTTAGCTTTTACTATATCTGCATAAGCTATAGATGCTCTTTTGGTTACTGTTACCTTTCCTTTTCCTATAGGTTTTGGCTCTCTAGCTTTCCACTCAAGAGTAATTTGTTCATCGGTTGTTTCTATAAGTTCACCTTTGATTTTCTCTTCTTGAGTTTGTACTTCAAGTGTTCTACCTACATTCTTTTTATATTGTCTTAAATGAACCAATCCTTCTGTAATCCCCGCCGACATCACATCTAAAGAAAAATCTTCTTCTTCTCTATCAAGATTATGTTCTATTGCACGACTTATAGCGATACAATTATCAACTGTAACACCATTATCTCCATCAATTATTACTTGAATTTTATTTCCATTCAATATTTTAAAATCAATAAGAAATAATGATTCATTTTCCTCTAATGCTGTCTCTAGCAAATTTAAGGCCTTATCTTTTAACGACATAAATCAAACAGATAAAAAAGAGGGGACTTTATCGTCCCCTCAACAATTTTTTCATTTTCTGGTGCAAAGATAGCAATAATATCTTATATAAAAAACCCTGAATAGATCAAAAATTATTTGTATTTTTATTAAGTCTATATATTTAACACATTTATAAGACCTAAATTAACCTTAATTCAATTCCATCTTCCCCCATAGATAAAGGTTAATGAAAGAGCAATAGCTGCATGCCCTATTATTAAAAGTTTGATAGATACTAACCCAAATGACATAAACCATATTTCATGAAACATATATTAGTTCCTACAGATTTCTCAAAGCAAGCAGATAGCGCATTAAAAGTGGCTGTTCAAATGGCTAAAAAGCACAATAGCAAGATTTTTCTACTACACATATTAGAATTACCTGTGCATTTAACCGACTTGATGTCAAGTGGTACTACTGCTCCTGCTCCAGAAGCTATTTTTTTAATGAAGCATACACATAATAAGTTTGAAAAGTTAATGCAACAAGATTTTCTTCAAAATATAGATTTAGAAGAAATTGTAAGTTTTAGCGATATTAGAAGTGGTATTACAGAAAATATCAAAAAACATGATATAGATATTATTATCATGGGATCTCATGGATCTGAAGGACTTGAAGAAATCTTTATTGGTTCTAATGCAGAAAAAATTGTGAGAACCTCAGATAAACCTGTATTAGTAATTAAAGAAGATCGTGATATTTTTAGTATTTCTGATTTTGTATATGCTACAAATTTTGATGATGAAGATAAAACCAATATTAAAGCCGCACACGCTTTTGCTCAAGAGATAGATGCAAAATTACATTTACTGTGGATCAATACTCCTAATAATTTTAAAACCACCGCTACTACTGAAGAAAAAATGAATCTTTTTATGGCAGATGTTGGCATTGAAAATTATTCTTTGAATATCTATAATGATCTTACCGTTGAAAAAGGGATCTTAAATTTCTCAAAAAATATTAATGCTGGTTTAATCGGAATAAGTACTCATGGTAGAAAAGGTATTTCTCACTTTATTAATGGTAGCTTAAGCGAAGATCTTGTTAATCATGCTAAACGACCTGTGATAACTTTTAAAATCTAACATTATATAACAATTAGATATAAAAAAAGCTGATTCAAATTGAATCAGCTTTTTTGTTGGTCTACTAGGGCTCGAACCTAGACTCTTCTGGACCAAAACCAGACGTGTTGCCAGTTACACCATAGACCATTGCAAATTGTATTTTATAAGAACCAACTAAACATTGATTTTTGTTGGTCTACTAGGGCTCGAACCTAGACTCTTCTGGACCAAAACCAGACGTGTTGCCAGTTACACCATAGACCATTACAAATTGTATTTTATAAGAACCAACTAAACATTGATTTTTGTTGGTCTACTAGGGCTCGAACCTAGACTCTTCTGGACCAAAACCAGACGTGTTGCCAGTTACACCATAGACCATTGCAAATTGTATTTTATAAGAACCAACTAAACATTGATTTTTGTTGGTCTACTAGGGCTCGAACCTAGACTCTTCTGGACCAAAACCAGACGTGTTGCCAGTTACACCATAGACCATTGCAAATTGTATTTTATAAGAACCAACTAAACATTGATTTTTGTTGGTCTACTAGGGCTCGAACCTAGACTCTTCTGGACCAAAACCAGACGTGTTGCCAGTTACACCATAGACCATTACAGTTTGCGGGTGCAAATATACAGCATAACTTCAATTCGACAAAACTTTTTTATATTTTTTTTAAGTTTCCTTTGACAAACAATCTTAATTTAATCACTATCAATATCTTTTAATCCTTTTACCTTAATTTATCATAGCACTGCTTTATCTGTCATGATTGCAACAAAATGATAAAAAGACAGTTTTAATGTTGAATTTATATGGTGTCAACTACTTTAATTATTAAATTCGCCAGATACTTTATTTTATAGCATAGTACTTATGAATAATTTTAATTTCTCTAAGTGGAATAAAATTTTAGGTTGGGTTGTCTTTGGTATAGCTCTTACTGTATACGGTCTTACTGTCGAACCAACCGCTAGTTTTTGGGATGCAGGTGAATATATTTCAACTTCTTCAAAACTTCAAGTTGGTCACCCTCCTGGAGCACCCTTGTTTCAAATGATAGGTGCATTTGCATCTATTTTTGCATCAGATCCAACTCAAATAGCTTTAATGGTTAATTTAACATCTGCATTTGCAAGTGCATTGGCTATTATGTTTATGTTCTGGTCAATTACAATTTTGGTTCGTAAACTTATCGCTATAGATGAAGAACTAACTAAAAGTAAAGCCATTGCTGTATTAGGTAGTGGACTCGTTGGTTCTTTAGCCTTTACTTTTACAGATAGTTTCTGGTTTAATGCTGTAGAGGCCGAAGTTTATGCTATGGCAATTTGCATTATGTCAGTCTTATTCTATTTAGGATTACGATGGGAACAAGATATGCACTCCCCTAGAGGAAATCGCTGGGTAATTTTAATCGCTTTTATTGTAGGACTCTCTTTTGGTGTTCACTTTATGGGATTACTTACTATTCCAGCAATAGGGTTATTGTACTATTTCAAAAATTATCAAAAGATTACCATTAAGAATTTCATTGTAGCCAATGTTGTAGTAGTTTTTATACTGTTATTCATTTTCAAATTTTTACTTCCTAATACACTAAAACTTTTTGGTGCTACAGAAGTATTCTTTGTTAATGTACTAAGCTTACCTTTTAATTCGGGTACTATTTTCTTAGCCTTGGCTATTGCTGTAGGTTTTTTCTATGGAATCAAATATACTCGCAAAAAGAACTTTCCATTAATAAATACATTATTACTTTGCGTTTTATTTATTTTTATAGGTTTCTCTAGTTGGGTAATGTTACCTATACGTGCAAATGCAGGAACTGTTGTTAACGAAAACAGTCCAAAAAGTGCACGAGAATTACTTGCATATTATAACCTAGAACAATATCCAGAAACGCATTTATTTTATGGACCTCAATTCACAGAAATTTATGGCGGTTTAGATATTAACAATCCATATATAGATGATAAACCTAAATATGAAAAAGATCTTAAAACTGGTAAATATGTTATTGTAAACGAATGGAAAAACGCTAAACAAAATACATCTCCAGATCATAAAGGTTTTTTACCTAGAATGTGGAGTCTAGAACATATAGAGAATTATATGAATTTTACTGGGCCCGTTAAGTTCACAGTAAAACCGGAATATCAAGGTGAGAAAGAATTACTACAAACGATAACCGAATTTAGAAGAGAATATGCAAAAGGGAACTTAGATAATGCAGATTATGATAAGTTTTTACGTTCGATAAAAGATTATGTTAATGTAGAAAGGCCTTCCTTTATTGATAATATGAAGTATTTCTTTGTGTATCAAATTGGCTATATGTACTGGCGTTATTTTATGTGGAATTTCGTTGGAAGACAAGATGACAACCAAGGTAAAATGACTGATCTTGAAGGAAATTGGTTAAGTGGTATTGATCTAGTTGATGAAATGCGATTAGGATCACAACAAAACTTAACTTCTGACGCATTAAATAATAGGGCTCGTAATACTTATTACTTCTTACCTCTTATTTTAGGATTATTAGGTTTTGTATTTCAATTACAACGAGATAAGAAAAACTTTTGGATACTTTTAGTTTTCTTTGTTTTTACTGGATTAGCGTTAAAATTATATTTAAATGAACGTCCATTTGAACCTAGGGAAAGAGATTATGCTTTAGTTGGATCATTCTATGCTTTCTCCATTTGGATAGGATTTGGTGTATATGCCTTATTTGATCTTTTAAAAAGTAAGCTGCAACCCAAGATTGTTGCTCCAGCTATCACAGCTATATGTATGCTTGCCGTTCCTGTAGTTTTGGCTGCTCAAAACTGGGATGATCATGATCGTTCAAATCGTTACACAGCACAAGCAATGGCAAAAATGTATTTACAATCTTGCCAAAAGAACGCTATACTATTTACCATAGGTGATAATGATACCTTTGCCTTATGGTATGCACAAGATATAGAAGAATATCGTACTGATGTAAGAACTATAAACACTAGTCTCTTTGCTACAGATTGGTATATAGATCAAATGAAAAAAGCTGCTTATGATAGTAAGCCTATTCCATCTCAATTAACTCATGATTTTTATAAATGGGGTAATAATGATGCTATATATTATCAAGGAGTAACTCAAGACACTATTCCTATTAAAGATTGGATGAATTGGATAGAAAGTAATGATCCTAGAACCAAAGGAGAATTACAAAATGGTAGTAAAGTGAATACATTCCCTACCAAACATATTCGCATCCCTGTTGATAAAGAAGCTGTATTGAAAAACGGAATTGTAAAGCCTGAAGATGCTCATTTAATCGTTCCTTATATTGATATTCACCTAAAAGGAGATATTCTATTTAAGAATCGTTTACTAATGCTTGATATTATTGCTAACAATAACTGGGAACGTCCTATCTATTTTACAGGAGGTAGTTTTGGAGATGATGATTATTTATGGATGAAAGATTATCTACAATTAGATGGTGTTACCTATAAACTTGTCCCTATTCGTACAAAAATCAATCCACGTAATCCTTATGATATGGGACGTATCGATTCTGATTTAATGTACAAAAATGTAATGAGTTGGGATTGGGGTAATAGTAATGATCCTAATATCTATCACGATCCAGAAACACGAAGAAATTCTATTACTTACAGAGGAAACTTAGCTCGCCTTGTAGAAACACTCATCAATGAAGATAAAAAAGATAAGGCCAAAGAAGTTATGGATCTTGCTATGGATAAAATGCCTATCGAGTACTACGAATATTATACTTTACTTGAACCTTATGTTTCTGGTTATTATGAAATAGGAGAAAAAGAAAAGGCTCGTGAATTATGGAATAAAATTGCAAAGAAATATCAAGAGCAACTTACTTACTACAGTAGCCTGACACTAACACATCAATATGAACTTGCTCAAGAAATAATTACAAGTGTTGAACACTATAGAGGTGTGGTTGATTTATTATTATTAAATAGAGATCAAGACATAATTGAAGAAAAAGTAGATGAATTTAATCGTTATTTAAAACTCTTCTCTCATTTCTATAGAGATGATGAGATTTATGAAGACGAAGATCTGACAAGAAAAACCGAAGAAGACTTACTCAAAGAGTTGAGTGAAAAACCTGAGGCCGAAGTCAAATTAGATACGATTGACTCCATTTCAAAATAAAAAGTATTAAAAAGGCTGTTTTTAAAAACAGCCTTTTTAACTTTATAGTATGACGCTTTTTCCTTCAAAAACACCTGCATGGATTAAATTCTTTTTTTCAAAACTCACTTGGGATTTTTATAAAAAAGATCAAAAAAAACTTTACCTCACTTTTGATGATGGTCCAATTCCTGAAATTACAGAGTTTGTTCTTGATACTTTAAAAACTCATCAAGCCAAAGCTACTTTCTTTTGTATAGGAGATAATATTAGAAAACATCCTTCTATTTTTAATAGAATTATAATTGAAGGGCATGCTATAGGAAATCATACCTTTAATCATCTAAATTGCTGGAAAACTCCTTTAAAGGATTATTTAGTTAATATAGATAAAGGACAAGAACTAATACAGAAATCTGCTTATACAAAACAAAAACTCTTTAGACCTCCTTATGGCAAGATTACCAAAAAAGTTTCTCGAATACTACAAAAGCAAGGGTATACTATTATTATGTGGGATGTGTTAGCAAAAGATTGGGAAAAGAAAATATCGCCACAACAATGTCTAAAAAACGTATTAAACAATACAGTTAACGGAAGCATCATCGTTTTACATGATAGTCACAAAGCTGCAAAGAATATGCAATATGTATTACCTAAAATATTAATGCACTATCAAAGTCTAGGTTATTCTTTTGAAGCTATTAAGCTTTAAATATATTCTTTCATTAAACCTATTAAGGTATTAGCATCTTGCTCTCCACTTTGCCTCCATACCATTTCACCTTCTTTATAAATCATTAAAGTAGGTAATCCTTTTACTCTAAGTGCTGTGGCTAATTCCTCGTTTTTATCTACATCAATTTTTATTACTTTAGCTTTATCACCCAAAGCTGCAGCAACATCTCTCAACACTGGGTGCATCGCTACAGAAGCATCATTCCACTCAGTATAAAAATCTAGTAAAACAGGTGCAGAAACACTAATTAATTCTCCAAATTTTGACATATCTAAGAGATTCCAACACAATCAAAAAAATATTTGTGTTGATTGTACTATGTAAAGATAAGATTTTCTAGCAATTATACGGGTTTTGAACCGTGTCTTAGTTCGATAATTGTAATTTCTGGCCAAATTCCCACTCGACCTGGGTAAGCGTGAAAACCAAAGCCTCTATTTACATTAATATACCTATCATTCTCACTGTACATTCCCGCCCATTGCTTATAGACATATTGTACAGGGCTCCATTTAAGAAAACCCGGGATTTCTATACCAAATTGAAATCCATGTGTATGCCCACTTAAAGTAAGATGATAATTATTTACATCATTTTTCACTTCGTGTTCCCAATGAGAAGGATCATGAGTCATTAATACTTTAAAATCTTCTTTATTAACTTGTTGAGAAGCCAATTGTAAATCTCCTGCCTTCTTAAAATTATGTCCCCAATTCTCTACTCCAAGTAAAGCGATACGTTCCTCTCCTTTTTGTAAATAGGTATGCTCATTAAGCAACAGTTTAAAATCAATTTTATCATGAATGCCTTTTATCGCACTGAAATTTGCTTCCTTTGCTTCTTCAGATTCCCAAGAAACATATTCTCCATAATCATGATTTCCTAATACAGAAAACTTTCCATGTTCTGGTGACTTAATTCTTTTAAAGATATCAATCCATGGATCCATCTCTTCTGCTTTGGTATTTACAATATCACCAGTAAACAGCAAAACATCTTTTTCTTGTTCGTTAATAAGATCTACTGCATATTTAATTTTCTCTGGATCATCAAAACTACCTGAATGTATATCGGAGATTTGAGCAATTCTAAATCCATCAAAGGCTTTGGGTAAATCCTCAAAATACAATACATGCCTAAGTACTTTGAAATTATATTTCCCTTTAAAAATACCATGTAAAAAACCAGCAAAAGGTATTGCTGCTGCTCCTAATGCTAATTGACTTAAAAATTTCCTTCTACTCGGTATATACCCATCTTTTTCTCCATTAAAGAATGTTTGAGAGATATAATTATATCCTCCTATTAGTCCTCTAACGATATCTTCTCCAAATAAGAAAACAATCAATATTAATTTAGGAACAATTGAAATCACAAACAATGCACCTGCATTTAAAGAATATTGCGTAGGTCCAACACTACGATCATAGGTATACATCACATAAATTAAATAGCTCAATACACTAATAGACCAAATAATATAAGCTGTCATTACCCACTTATTTTTGGACACCACTCTAATTGCCTGAAAGGCATACAATTCAATTATGGTATAAATCAGTATAAAAATTATCCAGCGCATGGTTTTTCTTTTTTCAAAATAGTATCACATAAGACGATTTACATTATAAATTGTTACAACAAAAGCAAATTGCAGAGATACTATTTCTATTTTATTTATTTGTAATTTTGGAAATTCACGAAAACAATACATTAATAAAGTAACCTATATTGTAATTCTTAGTTACATAAACTACATCATATCACATGTCACAAAAACGCCTATTCTTATTAGATGCTTTTGCTTTAATCTTTAGAGGATATTATGCATTGATCAAAAACCCTCGTATTACCAGTAAAGGAATGGATGTTTCGGCTATTATGGGATTCACCAATTCTTTACTAGATGTTATTCGTCGAGAAAAACCTGATTACCTTGCCGTAGCATTTGATAAAGGAGGAAGTGCTGCTCGTACAGAGGTTTTTCCAGAATACAAAGCTAATAGAGAAGAAACTCCAGAAGCTATAAAAATTGCAGTTCCATATATTCATCAAATTCTGGAAGCTATGCATATCCCTATTATCGAACAATTAGGGGTTGAAGCTGATGATTTGATCGGTACTATTGCAAAGCAAGCAGAAAAAGAAGGCTTTCAAACTTATATGGTAACTCCTGATAAGGATTATGCTCAATTGGTTTCTGATAATATTTTCATGTACAAACCTGCCCGTATGGGAAATGGTATTGAGATATGGGGTATTCCAGAGGTTCAAAAGAAATTTGAAGTTGAACGTCCAGAACAGGTTATCGATTATTTGGGAATGATGGGAGATGCTGTAGATAATATTCCTGGTTTACCCGGTGTAGGTGATAAAACTGCCAAAAAGTTTATCGCTAGCTACGGATCTATGGAAGGACTATTTGAAAATATAGACCAACTTAAAGGAAAAATGAAAGAAAAAGTAACAGCTAATCAAGAATTAGGATTACTATCTAAACAATTAGCGACAATAATGACTGATTGTGATGTTACTTTTGATGCCAATAACTATGAACTTTCTAAACCTGATCTAGAAAAGGTACAACACATCTTTGAAGAATTAGAGTTTAGACGTATGAAAGATCAATTTATTAAGCTCTTTTCTCCAGAAGCTGTTACTACAGAAAAATCAGCTCCTAAAAAGAAAACAACTACTGCTGGCGCTGGACAATTTTCTCTTTTTGATACGGGAGGAAATACCGATGATACAACTACTGTAATAAGTAGTAGAAATTCTATAGAAAAAGTTTCTCATTTCTATCAAAATGTAGTTTCATCTGGTCTTGCGTTAGACTTGTTTATAAATAACTTACTAAAACAATCTAGTGTTTGCTTTGATACAGAAACAACAGGCCTGGATGCTTTAACTGCAGAATTAGTAGGTATAGCATTTTCTTGGGAAAAAGGAAAAGGTTTTTACCTTCCTTTCTCAGAAGATAGAGCTGAAGCTCAAAAACTAATCGAACGCTTACGTCCTTTCTTTGAAGCTGATCATATTGAAAAAATTGGTCAAAACTTAAAATATGACATTAAGGTTTTAGCCAAATATGACATTCAAATAAAAGGAAAACTTTTTGATACCATGCTTGCGCATTATCTTATCAATCCAGATATGCGTCATAATATGGATATCCTTGCCGAAACGTATCTTAACTATACTCCAATCTCGATCACCGAATTGATTGGTAAAAAAGGAAAGAATCAGTTATCTATGCGCCAAGTTGCATTGGAAAAACAAACAGAATATGCTGTAGAAGATACTGATATTACTTTACAACTTAAAGAGCACTTTGCACCTGAGTTAAAAGAAGCAGATACTTTATCGTTATTTGATGATATTGAGATTCCTTTATTGCGTGTTTTGGCAGCAATGGAAATCGAAGGAATTAACCTTGATACACAATTCTTAAATGGTTTATCTGAAACTTTGGATAAAGATATTAAAGCACTAGAATCCAAAATTTATGAAGCTGCAGACGAAGAGTTTAATATCGCTTCTCCTAAACAATTAGGAGTCATCCTTTTTGAAAAACTTCAACTTGTTGATAAACCAAAAAAAACCAAGACTGGGCAATATTCAACCTCTGAAGATATTTTATCTAATCTAGCTAATGATCATCAAATTATTAGAAATGTATTAGAATATCGTGGTCTAGTTAAGCTTAAAAGTACTTATGTAGATGCTTTACCTACTCAAATCAATGCAAATACAAAAAGAGTACATACCGATTATATGCAAACTGTTGCAGCTACAGGTCGTTTAAGTTCTAACAATCCTAATTTACAAAACATACCGATAAGAACTACTAGAGGTAGAGAAATACGTAAAGCTTTTGTTCCTAGAGATGAAAATCATACGTTATTAGCTGCCGATTATTCTCAGATAGAATTAAGAATTATTGCTGCTTTAAGTCAAGAAGATCAAATGATCAATGATTTTAAAGAAGGGATAGATATTCATACTGCTACAGCTTCAAAGGTTTTTAATGTTTCTATTGAAGAGGTAACACGTGAGCAACGTAGTAATGCAAAGGCTGTAAACTTTGGTATCATCTATGGCCAAGGAGCTTTTACTCTTGCTCAACAACAAAATATTCCTAGAAAAGAAGCCAAAGCACTTATTGATACTTATTATAAAACATATCCTAAACTTAGTAGTTATATTAACGACCAAGTTAATTTTGCTAGAGATAATGGTTATGTACAAACAGTATTAGGTCGTCGTCGCTATTTAAAAGATATTAATTCTAAAAATGCTATTGTAAGAGGTGCTGCAGAACGAAATGCTGTAAATGCCCCTATTCAAGGAAGCGCTGCCGATATTATTAAAATCGCAATGATTAATATCTATGACAAACTTGAAGAAGGTAATTATAAAACCAAAATGTTATTACAGGTTCATGATGAATTGGTCTTTGATGTTTATTTACCAGAACTCGAAGACATAAAAACGTTAATCAAACATGAAATGGAAAATGCTTTTAAGCTTGACGTTCCTCTTGATGTAGAATTAGGTCTAGGTCAAAACTGGCTAGAAGCACATTAATATATAAAGAGCGCTCGTATGAGCGCTCTTCTTTTTTAGCAATCTCCAACGTTCAATTATAAAACAAATCGATACGTTGCCTTTATCAAAAAGATATTTTCTGGTTGTTGTTTTAAAATTTGATTATCAAGATTTCTAAACAAATTATTATTAACATCTCCTAATCCTGTGGTCCCTTGTGACCAAACAAAAAACAATTCTGATCCTGGTATATATTCCCATCGCACGACCAAATTTGATCTAAATTGTACAAAAGAAAAATCTGGATTCTCTATATTATAATCAATTGTGCCATCACGATCATCATCTATTTGATAGGCATTTTGTGACTCATCAAAGCTTATTTGTTCTCCATCATATAATGCAAATCGATCATTCAAATCATCTGCTATAGGATTTGTTATATAATTAAATCGATTGTATTTCCCTCTAGAAACAAAAGGTTCTCCATAATACTGTATCGATAAATTAGGATTAATAGTATAATTAATACGTAAAGCAGTACTCAATGTTTGCCTAGCTATATTTGCTGTAATATATCGTGTGTTGTCACCAAAACTTTGAGTGGTCACATATTGCGTTTTACTAGGGTTTCTAGAATATCTAGGACTCAATCTTATTTGCAAAGCATTAATGGGTTGGTACGATATTCCTCCTGAAATTTCAAAAAACGAAAAATGATTTTGTTTCCCTTGCGCAAATACGACTTCTCCTCCAAAACTCATTTTTTTACGTTGATCACTATTAACATATGTATAGTTGATTATTTCATCAGAAAATCTGAAACGTGGACCTCCTCTTAATGTTGTGTTAGAAAAAATTCTAGGCTTATATAAAAACCCTGTCCCTATTCCCCAATTACTTTTAGTTTCTATATCACCTCTCAACTCATACTGAATCCTATTAAAGTTTCCTTCGAAATCAAAATTTGAAAACTGATTGACTCTAATCTGTCCAAAACGAAAATTACCAAAAGGTTTGGTTATACGATATCTTAAATTCACATATTGCCTAATGTCATCTGCTTGTCTTAAAAAACCTATATCGTTTAACTCTAATTCTGGAGAATACCAATATCCTCCTATATCATACGTAAATTTACCTGCAGCCTTACCAAATCCAAATTTTCCTCCAGTACCCATTAAAGAAGTTTTATTGTCATCTACATCCACATGAGAAGCATCTACTCTTTGAAATAAATGTGTAATAGATTCTTGTGTATTTTTAATCGCAGTTGCACTCCCCTCAACATTACTTAATACAAGATTTCCATAGATATAATATTCTCGGTTTTTCCAATTATGTCTAAAATCTACTCCCCCTGTATATGCTGATTTTCTCAAGAAATTAAGTTCGTCTCCAAGATTTCTATTGGTTGCTGTAAAAATCCCTCCTATAAAAGTATTTCGATCATTAAAATCCTTTTGAACTCTCCCTACAAAATAGTTAGTCAATGGTTCCACTAATTCTTCTCTTCGCTCTCCATTATTATCAACTTCGGCATACTCATTGGCTGTTATAGATTCTAAAACACCAATAGACCATCCATTTTTTGTTTTACCACTAAATTTTGCAGCTCCCAATATCGTAGTATTATCTGGCTGATCAACAAATTCGCCTGCACCAAGACTTACACTACCTTGTGGATTACGTCCAATTCTTCTAGAATAAAAAACATTATCCTGCCCTCCAGCAAAACGATAATCAAATATGTTTTTATTTTCTACAAAAAAGGGTCTTTGCTCTCTAAAGAATATCTGAAAACCATCTAAAGCCAAAGCAGCAGGATCAGCTTCAACTTGTCCAAAATCAGGATTAACAGTAAGATCAAGTGTAAGATCATTGGTAATCCCAATCTTAGCGTCTAATCCTCCCGTAAGCTTTACATCACTCCCATCTCTAAATGGATTCCCTTCTTCTTCAGGATAACTATCTAACTGGGTCACCATATATGGCTGAATTTCTAATTGCTTTTGCGAAATCAATCCATTAATTCCTCTTAATTCTCCAAAATTACTCACCCATCCTGCAGCTTCTCTTGAGACACGTTGCCAAACAGAACGCTCTGCCTTTCTAAAAAACCGACGTGTAACTTGTAATCCCCATACTTGTTCTTTTTCTTTTCCAAATCGCAATTGACTAAAGGGAATTTTCATCTCAGCTATCCATCCATTATCTACTATTTGTGTTTTGGCATACCAAATAGGATTCCAACTTCCATCCCAATTATTACCATTATCAGATATAAACTCATCTCCTTTTACACCTGCTGCCGTTATATTAAAAGAAAAAGCGGTACGCTTATCATTATAACTATCAAAATTAAATTCTATCCAATCCCCCTCAAACCCATCCCTACGAGATAATCGCTTAACAATCTTTTCAGGCTCTTTATCAAAACACTCGACCGCTATATATAGGTATTTATCATCATAAATAATTTTAAATCTTGTTTGTTCGCTTGGAGCCGTATTTTCATCTGGTTGGTTTTCTATAAAATCACCAGTCCAATCAACCACATCCCAAACCTTTTCATCTATCTCTCCATCAATTATTGGTATTGTAGCTGTAGTAATCCTATTCATAGTATAACTCCGTCTAGGAATACTATCCGTTTTTTGCCCATAAACATTGACATATAAAATACATATCAGTATTTTTAACATTAAAAATTGACACCTCATATTATTATTTCATAACTATAATTACTGTTGTAAAGACAATGCATTTTTTGACATGGCACACTAAAACTTTTTTTTAGTAAATAATTAACACTCACCAAATCAAGAAACACTAGTAAGAATGCTAATTCTGTAGTTAAAAAAGTAATCTATCTGAGAATCAGTTATTCGCGAATAATAAAATAATAATCTCTATAGTTTGTCATATAAATATATAATCGTACATTTGCACCCCTGTTTTATGCAGGAAAAGGAATGTTTAATAAGTAAAATTAATTAGTGTGGACACATTAAGCTACAAAACAGCATCTGCAAATAAAGCGACTGTAACCAAAGAATGGATACATATCGATGCTGAAGGACAGACTTTAGGTCGTCTATCATCTGTAGTAGCTACGCTACTAAGAGGTAAACGCAAACCTAACTACACACCACACGTTGATTGCGGTGATAATGTAATCATTACAAACGCAGAAAAAATCAACTTATCTGGTAAAAAGTGGAACGAAAAACAATACATTCGTCACACAGGCTACCCAGGTGGACAAAGAAGTCTTACTGCTCAGGAATTATTTGATAAAGGTCCAGAGCGTTTAATCGAGAAAGCGGTAAAAGGTATGTTACCTAAGAACAAATTAGGAGCTGCATTATTCCGTAATTTAAAGGTTTATACAGGTGCAGAGCACGGACACGAAGCTCAACAACCTAAAACTATTAACTTAAACGAATTTAAATAATGGAAGTTATTCACAAAATTGGTCGTAGAAAAACGGCTGTAGCTCGAATTTATTTAAAAGAAGGTTCAGGTAACATTACGATCAACAAAAAAGGTCTTAATGATTACTTTTCTACTGCTACTTTACAGTACAAAGTAAACCAACCTCTTGCTTTAACTAGCAACGAAGACAAATACGATATCAAAGTAAATGTTTACGGAGGTGGAATCACTGGTCAAGCAGAAGCTATTCGTTTAGCAATTTCTAGAGCAGTTTGCGAACTAGATCAAGAAAACAGAGCTATCTTAAAACCAGAAGGTTTATTAACTAGAGATGCAAGAATGGTAGAGCGTAAGAAATTCGGTCAGAAGAAAGCTCGTAAGAAATTCCAATTCTCAAAACGTTAATGGTATCCGATTTTTTCGGAAACTTAATTTTAAAAAAAGTATTTGTTGTTATCTGCTTCAAGCAGAAATTAGTTTAGCATCTAAATGTTTAAGGCCATACAGATTTGTAGCCACTTAAACATTGCTAAGTAAAGTCAACAGAACGTAAACTATTACAGAAATGGCAAACAATATCGAAGTAAAAGAATTACTTGATGCAGGTGTACACTTTGGACACTTGACAAGAAGATGGGATCCTAACATGGCACCGTATATTTATATGGAGCGTAACGGAATCCACATCATCAACTTATATAAAACTGCTGCAAAAATTAGCGAAGCTAGCGAAGCTTTAAAGAAAATCGCTGCATCAGGAAGAAAAATCCTTTTCGTAGCTACTAAAAAGCAAGCAAAAGAAATCGTTGCTGAAAAAGCTAGTAAAGCAAATCAACCATATATTACTGAAAGATGGCCAGGTGGTATGCTTACCAACTTTGTTACTATCCGTAAAGCTGTTAAGAAAATGGCTGCTATTGATAGAATGAAGAAAGATGGTACTTTCAATACATTATCTAAAAAAGAACGTCTACAAGTAGATCGTTTAAGAGCTAAATTAGAGAAGAACTTAGGTTCTATCTCTGATATGACTCGTCTTCCTGGAGCATTATTTGTAGTTGATATCACTCGTGAGCACATCGCGATTAAAGAAGCTCAAAAATTAAACATTCCTATCTTTGCAATGGTAGATACTAACTCTGACCCACGTCAAGTTGATTATGTTATCCCTGCAAATGATGATGCTTCTAAGTCAATCGACAAAGTGATGACTTATGTAACAGATGCTGTGATCGAAGGATTAAATGAGAGAAAAGCGGCTAAAGAAGCTCCTAAAAAAGAGGCAGCTCCTAAAGCAGCAGAGAAAGCAGCTCCAGCAACTCAAGAAGAAGAATAAAAAATTTAACCATAAGGTAAAATTTACGAGTCGTTTAGTTCTTTACTTTGCAGTGAGCACTAAACGATTCATTTTTTTTAAAAAACCATTAAACTATTTAAAGACATGGCAAAGATTACAGCCGCAGAAGTAAATAAATTAAGAAAAGCTACCGGTGCTGGTATGATGGATTGTAAAAAAGCACTAGTAGAAGCTGAAGGAGATTTTGACAAAGCAATCGAAATCCTTAGAAAAAAAGGTCAAAAAATCGCAGCTAAAAGAGCAGATAGAGATTCATCTGAAGGAGCTGTTATAGCAAAAGTAAATGCTGAAGCTAATAAAGGTGTTGTAGTTTCTTTAAACTGTGAAACTGATTTTGTTGCTAAAAATGATTCTTTCGTTGCGTTAGCTCAAGATTTAGCTAGTTTAGCTTTAACTATCAGTACTAAAGAAGAATTACTTGCTTCAGATTTTAATGGTATCACTGTTCAAGATAAATTAATTGAGCAAACTGGTGTTATCGGTGAAAAAATCGAAATCGGTGATTTTAGAGTTTTAGAAGCTCCTTTCGTAGGTTCTTATATCCACGCTGGTAATAAAATTGGTGTTTTAACTGGTCTTTCTGCAAGTGGTGATAACGCTGCTGCAGTAGCAAAAGATGTTGCTATGCAAGCTGCTGCTATGAACCCTGTAGCGCTTAACGAAGATGGTGTTGATCAATCTGTAATCGATAAAGAAATCGAAATCGCAAAAGATCAATTACGTCAAGAAGGTAAGCCAGAAGCAATGTTAGATAATATCGCAAAAGGTAAGATTAAGCGTTTCTTTAAAGATAACACTTTAGTAAACCAAGCATTTATCAAAGATAGCAAGCAAAGCGTTGCTGATTACGTAAAAACATTAGGAAATGATGTTACTGTTGTAGCTTTTGAAAGAGTTGCTTTAGGATAATCATTCTTTTAATATAGTATCAAAAGGAGATCTTTTAAAAGATCTCCTTTTTTTATGCCATAACATAAAAAAACCATCTCGATTTAATATCAAGATGGTTTAATTTATATCAATCTTATAAGTTTTTTAAATATTCAAAAGCAATAACTATCTAACTTGTGCTTAAGCACTCCCCTTTTTAATTAGTTCCCCAACTAACCTGAAAAAATCACATTTTTTCGTAAAAAATATTACTTCTTTAAAAAATCTTAATTACAATTGATCGTTTTGTTTTCCGGCTGGCAAACGTATAACATATTTTAAATATACACAACATATTATTCATATAAATCCTTACTTATTTCACTAGATAATAAGTAGTTCTCTAAATATCCTAGTTAGTATATAGAATAATTGATTATTTTGCTTTTTTGTCCTAGTTTTTTATCCCAAAACCATATCAATTTTCATCATTTTATATCAAAAAAAAAATTATTTAAAAAAACTCTTTAAATCAATTCCTTATTTTTTTCTTAAGATACACCTTGTTCATCTTCAAAATTATACTAGGCTTTACGCGCTAAAACATTCCTTAAATTAAGAATATGATTATATTTGCACTATTCAGGAAAACCATACTATGAAATACAAAAGAATATTACTTAAGCTATCAGGAGAAGCATTGATGGGATCACGTCAATACGGTATTGACCCTGATCGTTTAGCAGAGTATGCTCAAGAAATAAAAAAAATCACTGACAAAGGCGTTCAAGTTGCCATTGTTATAGGAGGAGGTAACATTTTTAGAGGTGTTGCTGGTGCAAGTAAAGGAATGGATAGAGTACAAGGTGATCATATGGGAATGCTCGCTACAGTAATTAACGGTTTAGCGTTACAAAGTGCTCTTGAAGATCACGATATTCCTACTCGTCTTCAATCTGCAGTAAAGATTAATGAAGTTGCAGAGCCTTTTATTAGACGAAGAGCTATGAGACACCTTGAAAAGGGTCGTGTAGTTATTTTTGGAGGAGGAACTGGTAATCCATATTTCACTACAGATTCTGCAGCTGTATTAAGAGCAATAGAGATCGATGCCGAAGTGATTTTAAAAGGGACTAGAGTTGATGGTATTTATACAGATGATCCAGAGAAAAATGCAGACGCAACAAAGTTTGATTATATAACTTTTGATGATGTACTAAGCAAAGGGTTAAAAGTAATGGATACTACAGCTTTTACTTTAAGCCAAGAAAACGAATTACCTATTATCGTTTTTGATATGAATAAAAGCGGAAATTTATTAAAAGTTGTTTCTGGAGAAAATATCGGAACCAAAGTAAATCTATAAACATTAATACTATTGGATATCTTCAGGATATTCAAAAAAATATCTTTACGATGACTGAAGAAGTAAATTTTATACTAGATTCTACAAAAGAATCCATGCAAGATGCATTAGCTCATCTTGACAAAAAATTCGCTAACATTAGAGCAGGAAAAGCTTCACCAGCCATGTTAGGTGGTGTTATGGTGGAGTATTATGGTTCTCCTACTCCTCTTAACCAAGTAGGAAATGTAAATACTCCTGATGCTAGAACGATTGCTATTCAGCCTTTTGAAAAATCTTTAATTCCTGAAATTGAAAAAGGAATCATGCTTGCTAATTTAGGATTCAACCCTATGAATAATGGTGAGAGTGTAATTATCAACGTTCCTCCTTTAACTGAAGAACGTCGTAAAGATTTAGTTAAGCAAGCTAAAACCGAAGCCGAAAATGCAAAAATAGGTATTCGTAATGATCGTAAAAATGCTAATAACGAAATCAAAAAGCTTGAAAAAGAAGGTCTTTCTGAAGATTTAGCAAAAAATACAGAGATCGATATTCAGCAATTAACAGATGGATATATCAAGAAAGTTGATGAAGCCTTTGCTGTTAAAGAAAAAGAGATTATGACCGTATAATACGCATAAAAAACTTTTATAGTTTAACTATCAAAAAAGCACCTCTTGTTAATCATAGGTGCTTTTTTGTATATTCGCCTATAAACTACTTTTAATAATGCGAAACCTTATTCTTTTTTTATGCTTATTTTCATTTTCTATAGCATATTCTCAAATTACCATTACAGGTAAGGTTATCGATAAAAGCTCAAATACTTCTTTACCGTTTACAACGATCAAGTATAATAAAGAATATGCTTTATCAGATATGAATGGTGATTTTGTACTCACTATTCCAAATCAACAATCTACTTCTATAACTTTTAGTTATTTAGGATATTCTAGTACTACCATTACTACCGCTCTTAAATCACAGAAAAATATACAGGTCTTTCTTTCTCCTAAACAAGAGAACCTTGATGCTGTAAATATACAAGCAGCAGAAAACAGTGCTAAAACGCTTATTCAAAAAGCAATTGCAAAAAAAACAGCAAATGACCCGCATAGTTCTTTAAAAAGTTATAGTTATAAAAGTTATAATAAATTTAAAATTACTGAAGAGAACACTGTTGCTTTAGAAACTCAAGATACTGCAGATGCCGATATCGAATCTATTTTTAATGAAGCTCATTCTTTTTTATCCGAAAAAATTAGCGAACATAAATTTCAAGCTAAAAAAGGAGAGCAAGAAACTGTACTAGCCTCTCAAATGACAGGGTTTGATCATCCTATATATGATGTTCTAGGGATTACTATTCAATCTAATACTGTGTATCAAAAAGATTATGTAATTTTTGATAATCAATATATTGGGCCTTTGTCAAAAAAAGCTTTGCAAAATTATTATTACAAAGTCCTTGATACTACAACTACGCAAAGACCCGCTTATGTTGTTTTATTTCAACCTAGAAAATCAAAAGCTTTCGCTCGGTTAGAGGGTGTACTCTATCTTGACACAGAAACTTTGGCCGTACAAAAAGCAAAAATCGAGCTTAAAGGAGAATTAAATATAACTGCTCATCATAATTTCACATATTACCCAAAAGAAAATACTTGGTTTCCTAAAAATCATGAAATTATTATACGACCTGGTTTAGGGAAACAGAAAGTTGCCTTGTTTGGAGGTAGTATTTCTGTAGGGAGACTTAGTAAAAATAAAAAGCAACCTTCAAAAAATGATGAGTTCCTTATTTCAAAAACAGATTATTTTGATATAGAATTAAACGCTCCTGTTTCTTTAAGAAAAAGTAATGTTGCCATTCAAATTCATCCTGATGCCAATAATAAATCTCCAAATTTTTGGAAAAAGTATAGAACAACTGCCATCACCGAAAAGGATTTAAAAACATTTCCTGTTATAGATAGTATTGTTGATGCTCAAAATATAGAAAGACGTATTAATGTTATTCAACATTTTAATGTAGGTTATTATCCTGTAAGCTTTTTTGATTTTGATTTAAGATATCCTATCAAATACAATAACTATGAAGGTTTGAGATTAGGTCTAGGTGGGCTAACTAACGAAAAGCTATCAAAACGATTTAGATTAGAAGGGTATACTGTTTATGGATTTAAAGATGCTAAATTTAAATATAGTGCTGGAGCTGGTGTTTTACTAAACAAAAATACAGGTACTTGGTTTAATATAAACTACACCAAAGATCTTAATGAGGTGGGAAGTTTTAATTACCTTACCGATAAACGTGTTTATTCTCTGTTTGAACCTAGATTAGTTAACATCGATTTTTATTATAAACACCGTACTTGGAAAGCTAGCTTACAACATCGTTTAACTCCCGAGTTATTAACCGAGACACAGTTTGCAGTAAGTAACATCAATCAAACAGGAAATTATACCTATACCCTAGGTGATGTTGAATACTCATCATACAAATTAAGTGAAGCCACATTTTCTCTACGATGGAGTCCTTTTAGTAAATACTTAAAAACACCTAATAGCTTAAAAGAAATTCATGATGGTTATCCCAAAATCAGTGCACAATTTACACAGGGATTGTCTGGAGTATTCGATAGTAACTTTAGGTATTCAAAAATTGGTGTTAAAATAGAACATACGGTAAAACGATTAGATGAATCACATACCAACTTCTTGTTTGAAGCAGATTGGTCTACTGGAGATATCCCGTTAACACATTTATATCATGCCTATCCTAATAGTCCTACCAAAGAAACAGTTCTACAACGCTTTTCTGTAGCTGGACGCCGTGGATTCGAAACTATGTATTTTAGTGAATTTTTTAGTGATCGATTAGCAACTTTACAAATACGTCATAATTTACGTCCTTTTAAAATTGCTAGTTGGTTTAAACCCGAGCTGGTTTTAATCAATCGATATGCATTAGGAGATGTTCTTAATGTTCAAAATCACAATGGTGTTAATTTTAATTCACTTAATCACCTATATCAAGAATCTGGTTTTGAAATCAACAAAATTTTTGCAGGTTTTGGGTTAAGTTTTGCTTATCGTTATGGAGCGTATCACCTACCTAACTTCAGTGATAACTTGGCTTTTAAATTTACTTTCTATCTTAAACTTTAATATCGATAAAGAGTTTAATTAATTTTCTCCGTTCAGAATAGCTGAAATTACTATTTTTGCAGTCAGCACAAAACTTGGGAATGGCAAAATTATTTAGCTTTGGATTTTGGAATGCTGTAGCTGGTCTTATCTTACGTAACCGCGCAGCAATTTTTATATTAATAATTGGTATAACTGTTTTTTTAGGCTTTCAGTGGCAACATATGCGTTTTTCGTTTTCTGAAGCCAATTTATTACCAGATGATCATGAGATCAATGTAAAGTATCAAAAGTTTCTAGAAAAATTTGGTGAAGAAGGTAATTTGATCGTGATGGCGATTCAAGACAGTGCACTCTTTACTCCAAAAAAACTTAAAGCTTGGAATGATTTTAATAAATCATTTAAAAAATATGATGAGATAGATCTTGTTATTTCGCTTAACGATCTTAAAAAATTAAAAAAAGAAAATGACCCTCCTCGTTTTGAGTTGGTTCCGTTTATACAAGATAGTGTTTATACTGTAGAAAAAGCAATGCAGTATGAAAATGAACTTTTTAACAAACTTCCGTTTTATGAAGGTTTAGTTTTTAGTAAAAAATCAAAGACTATTCAAAGTGCTTTATATTTAAAAAAGGATATTGTTAATACCATTATTCGTAAAGATTTTATCGAAAAAGATTTAATCCCAGCGGTAGAAGCTTTTGAGAAAGAACATAATGTAGATATCAAAGTATCGGGTATGCCATATATCAGAACTTTGAACTCACAAAACATCATGGATGAAATAGAAATTTTCATTCTTGCTGCCTTATTTGTTACCTCTTTAATTTTCTTCCTTTTCTTTAGATCTTTTAGAGCTACTTTTATTTCTATGACAGCAGTGATTATAGGAGTAATGTGGGCTTTTGGTCTTTTAGGATTATTAAAGTATGAAATCACAGTACTTACTGCTATCATACCTCCATTGGTTATTGTTATTGGGATACCAAACTGTATTTTCCTTATCAATAAATATCAACAAGAAATTAAAAAACATGGTAATAAAGCTAAGTCTTTACAGCGTGTAATTACTAAGGTCGGTAATGCAACTTTGATGACCAATGTAACAACTGCTTCTGGTTTTGCAACTTTTGCCTTAACAGAAAGTAAGCTTTTAAAAGAATTTGGTATCGTTGCTTCTATAAACATTATAGCTTTATTTATTCTATGTTTATTGGTTATCACGATTATCTACAGTTATTTGCCTCAACCCAAAGAACGCCATTTAAAACACTTAGGTAAGCGTTGGATAGATAACTTGGTAAATTGGATGGTTCGTATGGTAAAAACTCGTAGAATCACAATTTATATTGCCTCAGTAATCATTCTTGTTGTAAGTATTATAGGTATATATACCATAAAAGTTTCTGGTAGTTTATTAGAAGATATGCCTAAAGAAGCAAACTTCTTTAAAGATATTGTCTTTTTTGAAGAAGAATTCGACGGTATTATGCCTTTAGAAATTCTTATTGATACCAAAAGAAAACAAGGTGTTTTAAAACTTTCTACTTTAAAACGCATGAATCAATTAGAAGAGTTACTTGAAGAGATTCCTGAATTATCAAAGCCTATTTCAATTGTAAATCTTGTTAAGTATTCTAAACAAGCTTATTATAATGGAAACCCAAAATATTATCAAATTCCGACTAGCCAAGAACGCAATTTTATTTTACCGTATGCAAAAAGTTTTGGTTCTGAAGCGGGTGCCATGAAAAGTTATATAGATTCTACAGGACGTTATGCAAGAATCACAACTTTTATGAAAGATATTGGTACAGAAGAAATGGAACGTATTGAAACCATGCTTGCGCCAAAACTAGAAAAGTTATTCCCTAAAGATCGTTATGAAGTTTCATTTACAGGAAAAGCTTTAATTTTTCAAAAAGGAACTAATTATCTAGTGAATAACTTGGTCTTATCCTTATCGTTAGCCATAATTCTTATTGCTGTTTTTATGGCGTGGATGTTCCGATCTACAAAAATGATTGTTATTTCTTTAATACCTAACCTACTCCCATTATTGATGACAGCTGGTTTAATGGGATTCTTAGGAGTACCTATAAAACCTTCGACTATATTAGTATTTAGTATTGCATTTGGTATTTCTGTTGATGATACCATCCATTTCCTTGCTAAATATCGACAAGAGTTAAAAGCTAATAACTGGAAAATACGAAAATCTGTTTATGCTGCATTGAGAGAAACAGGAATTAGTATGTTCTATACTTCTACTGTACTATTCTTTGGATTCTCTGTATTTATGATCTCAAGTTTTGGAGGTACAAAGGCTTTAGGAGGTTTAGTTTCTGCAACTTTATTATTTGCAATGTTGGCTAATCTTTTATTATTACCAGCTTTATTATTATCACTAGAAAGAAGTATAGCAAATAAACGAACGTTAAAAGAACCTAAGCTTAGAATAATACCAAGTGAAGAAGAATTACCAAAAAGTGATTAACCTTTCTTAAATCACTTAAAAATAACTCAAGAGGCTTATGATTTATAAGTCTCTTTTTTTATTTCAAGAAATGAATCCTAAAAGTTGTATGAAATATATTTATGAATTTAGATTTTTTTACTCAAAAACTCATTAACTAATTCTTCTTTCATTTTACATTATGACTTTTTAATTTTACACTTCAAATTCATCTCTCGTCACTAATTACATTTCACCTGTAAAAAAATCACTAAGCGAACGAACTCTATAACTAAAACTCTTTTTCTGTGCTATAATTCCCAATATAATAGGTTTTTAAAAAGAAAAAGCCCCGCTAATTCTAGCGGGACCTTTGTAAGATAGATTACCCCAAAACCTATCGAACTAAACTTAACGTAAACACAATCGTCATAATTGCATATGCAATATAGGAAGGCTTTTTGGATTTTGAAATAGTTAGAACGGGGGAAATACCCCCTTTTTCCAAAAAAGTAAAAAGTTTGTGCTTAAACCGTAGTTTTTGGACTACAAAATATTTTTCAAATAACTGTTTTTCAAATAGTTAGTAAAAAATACATTTCCTAAAAAAAAGTAAAAAAAAAAGCTAAAACCACTGTTTTTTCATAAAATTCCCCCATCAATTACGGTTTTTCTGTAGAATCGACTTTTCAAAAAAGGTCATATTTTACACTTTGGTCAAAAAAAATATTAATTCTCAATATTCTTTTTATGCCTTCTACTAATATTTTGAAGACAGGAATACCGTAGCAATTAGACAAAAAAATTATCTTTGCCACGTTATAACAATCTTTATTATAGATTTTTTAATAAAAACTACATTTTGAAGGTGTAGTAAACTTGATTTATCCGTGAATTAAAAAGAATCAATTCTAAATTCATGGATATAGATGTAATATAATTTAATTAACCAAAATCCAAACTTGTGAAACACTCTAAAATAATAGAAGTATTACAAAGTGAAAAGTTCTTACAACCAGTGACGGTAAAAGGATGGGTTCGTTCTTTTAGAAACGATCGTTTTATTGCACTTAACGATGGTTCTACTATTAATAATATACAATGTGTATTAGAAGACAATACCATTGCTGAAGATATTCGATCAAAAATTAATACTGGAGCAGCTATTGCTGTTATAGGTACACTTGTAGAAAGTCAAGGAAAAGGACAACGTGTAGAAATTCTAGTTGAAAAAATTGATATTGAAGGAGAAGCTAATCCAGAAGAAGTAAAGAAAACGATTCTTTCTCCTAAACGTCATAGTCTTGAAACATTAAGAGAGCAAGCGCACTTAAGAATTCGTACCAATACTTTTGGTGCTATTATGCGTTTACGTTCAAAACTTTCTTTTGCTGTACATGAATATTTTCAAAAGAATGATTTCTATTATGTAAATACACCTATTATTACAGGTAGTGATGCAGAAGGTGCAGGTGAAACATTTAAGATTTCTAACTTTGATTTAAATAATGTACCAAAAAACGAAGATGGTACTGTTAATTTTAAAGAAGACTTCTTTGGAAAAGAAACTAATCTTACTGTATCTGGTCAATTAGAAGGTGAAACTTATGCAATGGGATTAGGTCAAGTATATACTTTTGGACCAACCTTTAGAGCAGAAAATTCAAATACGTCACGTCACCTAGCAGAGTTCTGGATGATTGAGCCAGAGATTGCTTTTTGTGATCTTGATGGTAATATGGACGTTGCAGAAGATTTTATCAAGTATGTAATCAAGTATGCACTAGATAACTGTCAAGATGATCTAGAATTTTTAGAAAATAGATTAGTGCAAGAGGATAAACAAAAACCTCAAGCAGAACGTAGCGAAATGTTATTACGTGACAAATTAAAATTTGTTTTAGAAAACAATTTTAAACGCGTAAGTTATACTGAAGCTATCGAAATTCTTAAAAATTCTAAACCTAATAAGAAGAAGAAATTCAAATACCCAATCGAAGAATGGGGAGCAGATTTACAAAGTGAGCATGAACGTTACTTAGTAGAAAAGCATTTTAAATGCCCGGTAATCTTATTTGATTATCCAGCAGACATAAAAGCATTCTATATGCGTCTTAACGAAGATGGTAAAACGGTAAGAGCAATGGATATCCTGTTCCCAGGTATTGGAGAGATTGTAGGTGGAGCACAAAGAGAAGAACGTCTTGATGTATTAAAAGAAAAAATGGCTGCCTTAGACATAGATGAAGAAGAGTTATGGTGGTATTTAGACACTCGTCGTTTTGGGACTTGTACACATAGTGGATTCGGACTTGGTTTTGAACGTTTGGTTTTATTTGTTACTGGTATGAGTAATATCCGTGATGTAATTCCTTATCCTCGAACACCACAAAATGCCGAGTTTTAAAATAATATTTGAGTATTAATTTTTATGCTCATTAGTTAAAATCTCAGAAATCAGTTCTTGGATAATTTTATTATCTATTTCTGGTTGCTGAGATTTTTTATTTAATTGCTTGATCTTATCATGAAAAGGTATTCGTTCGGTTTCTTCTAGAATAGTTAATGCTTCTTCAAAAAAGCTTTTTAATATGGTGATAATTTGATTTTGCCTTTCATGTTCTTTTACTAGAGACAAAAACTTTTTGGTATATGCCAGAAAGATTCTAGGATATTTTAGAAACGTAAATAATGATTCGCAAAAACTTTGGAAAACCTCTTCTCTATTTTCATGAAATCTATATCTAATTTTACTACTATCTATCTCTTTAATAAGATATAATAAACTACTTTCTTTAATTAATGTATTATAGTTTGAAGAAGCGTAATAATATATCTCCATTCCCAAATTTGTATTAATAATAACAACATCATTATTAATCTGTTTTTTAAGAAAAGACCAAAATAAATCTACTGTAACCGCATTCATCAATAGTCTTCTTTTTAAAGCTATTGATCGTATATTAACCGATCGTATTTCTTTTTTTGTTGTATTCAAAATATCAAGATTTTGTAGTTAACATATCCATTCGCAATCCTTGAAGTTCTGCATGTTTTGCAGCAGTATATCCCCTACTATCTTCAATATTAATATCCGCATTATTGGCTATTAATAATTTAATTATTTCTTTTTGTCCAAAAGTTGCTGCATAAATCAACGCTGTAGCTCCTTGATAATTTCTTTTATTCACTTCTGATCCAGCATTAAGCAACAATTGAGCTATAGTTTTATATCCTTTAAAACACACCCCCATTAATGCCGTATTACCTGATCCATCTTGAGCATCAATATCTTGATCATATTGCAATAAAATCTTCACTATATCTTCTAATCCATAATATGAAGCTAACAGTAATGGAGTTGATCCTCTAGCATCTTTTTCTTTCAGAACAGTATTATCCTCTTTCAAAATCATTTGTACAGCCTCTGTATCTTCTTGTCTTATAGCATCAAAAATTGTCATTCTTCTTTCTTTTATAAAACACTTACTTAGACCAGCTTTCTAAGTAAGTGTTTATTATTCTACTATTCTATCTAATTAATATTCTGTTTGAGCAGTAATATTAAGAGCTTTCCTCACTCCCTTTCCATAATCAGGATCAGCTTTATCAAAATGTGCTAATTGTTTCTCTATAATTTCCATAGAAACACCATCCATAGCAGCTGCTATATTAGAGAATAATCGTTCTTTTTGTTCTTTATTAAACATTCTAAACAAATCCCCAGGTTGTTTATATTCTCCATATTGATCATTTTCTTCATATCGTCTTATATCCCCATCAATTTTCATTGGTGGTTCTTCTACAGAAGCATCTTCTACAGGTCCACCTTTGATATTAGGTTCATAGTAAGCGTCTGGATTACCATTATTTTCAAAGAACCTCATTGCACCATCTTTATGATAGTGATTTACCTCTGCAACTGGAGCATTAGCTGGGAGCGCTTCATAATGTGTCCCTAATCGATAACGATGTGCATCAGCATAAGAAAATATTCTAGCTTGTAATACTTTATCTGGAGAAAAACCAATTCCGGGTACCACATTAGAGGGTGAATACGCTGCATTTTCTATGTATTGAAAATAATTCTCAGGGTTTTTATTCAATTCCATCACTCCCACTTCAATCAATGGATAATCTGCATGTGGCCATACTTTGGTCAAATCAAAAGGATTATACGGTGTTTTCTCTGCATCCGCTTCAGGCATGATTTGTACCATCAACTTCCATTTTGGATAAGCTCCTTTTTCAATTGCTCCATATAATTCTTCTTGGTATTTCTCTCTAGTTTGTCCTATTACTTGAGCCGTTTCCTCATTAGTATAATGTTTATGTCCTTGCATTGTTTTAAAATGAAACTTCACCCAAAAACGTTCTCCATCAACATTCCAAAAAGAAAACGTATGAGATCCATAACCATTCATAAACATAGGTGCTGTAGGGATTCCTCTATCAGACATTAATATGGTTATTTGATGTAAACTCTCTGGAGTTTGTGACCAAAAATCCCACATTGCTTCTGGGGATCTCAAATTGGTTTTAGGATGTCTTTTTTGTGTGCGAATAAAATCTGGAAACTTATATCCATCTCTAATAAAAAACACCGGAGTATTGTTTCCTACTAGATCCCAATTTCCTTCTTCTGTGTAAAATTTTAAAGCAAATCCTCGTACATCTCTTTCGGTATCAGCAGCTCCCATTTCTCCTGCCACAGTAGAAAATCTAGCAAGCATGGGAGTTTGTTTTCCTACCTCAGAAAATATTTTTGCACGAGTATATTTACTAATATCATTAGTTACTGTAAATGTTCCTTGAGCTCCCCATCCTTTTGCATGAACAACTCGTTCTGGAATTCGCTCTCTATTTTGATGTGCTAATTTCTCTATTAATTGGTAATCTTGTAATAAAACCGGTCCTCTATTTCCTGCAGTGATAGAGCGTTGATTATTAGCTATAGGAGCTCCTCCTGATGTGGTTAATTTTTTGCGTGTCATTATAGTTCTATTTAGTGATACTTTCTTTCTATATAAAGATACAACACTACAACACTAAAAATCAAGCAAGTACATTATTAATCACAATCAAACCATAAACAAAAACTATTTAACAAGTTTAAATAAATAAAAATCAACTATATATATTATAATCGTTCATTAAGTTTTAACAATTGCTGTTCTATAATCAAAAGACGATCTTCTACCATATCTGCAAATTCTGGTATTCTTCTACAAAAAACATAGCGCACTCTCCATAATTCCTTAATATCTTTGACATCAAAGATCAAATCATCAATATTTTTATGATCGGCTCTAAAAACCAAACCGTTTGATGCTGTATACAATCGCCTAAACAGAATTTGATCATCTACCAAAGCAAACACCAATGTTCCATTATTCAATTTTTTAATAACATCTTGTGGTACTTTTTCGCCAACAACTACATCTTTGGGAAAAAAACCTTTATCATGAGTAGTCATTTCAAGATTAAAAACGGTAAATCCTCTAAATTTTTTAGACGGATTAATAGGCAATTGTAATATTGGTAATTCACTTATAAAGGTGTCCTTATTATATAAAGAAATATAATCTGCACTAGTACTATCTGTAATACAAGGTACAACCGCAAATTGTTCTCTTTTTACATCCTCTGCATAAGTAGTTAGATCCTCTTTAAACTTTAACAACTCATTAACTGTTAATTCATCTGTCAACAAAGTGTCAATCTTTATGCTAAAATAATTAGCTATCTTGATAATCGTTTCGATTTTAGGTTCACTCCTACCCTCTTCATAAGCCCCTAAAGTCCCTCTTTTCAAGTCAAATAGCTCAGCAAATGCTTGCTGACTTAATCCTTTAACACTTCTAATCTTTTTAATATTTTTTCCAAAAAAAGACATTTTTTGCTAATTTTATTTGCAATTATAAAAATTAATTGTACTTTTACACTAACAATATTAGCTAATACATTTGATTTTTGCTAATTTTAGTAGAATTCTTTTTATAAAAAATTAAAGAATGTGTCAATATTAAAGAGTTACTAACATTATTAGCAGTACTAAAACTAATTAAACCTTAAAACCTAATAAAATGATACTAATTGCATGTTATCTAGTCAATTTAGCTGTAAGTATAGTAGAAAAGTTATGTGACTTTTTGTAATATTGATACACTCAATAAACGGAAACAAAAAATAATAATCAATCAACCTCCTTTTCTATGGATGCACACTTTCAGCTTGTAAAAGATTTTGTTTTACAACTTAATTACACTATTGAACATGAGAACGCCAAAGATGGTATTTTAATGATCAGCAAAGAAAATGAAGGAATTAAAAATTTAATTCTAGGTATTGCGCCACCAATCTTGATTATGGAGCAACACATTTTTAACATCAAGACAAAAAACGAAGCCGTATATCGTAGTTTATTACAAAAAAATAGAGATATCGTGCATGGAGCATTTGTACTTGATGAAACCGGGAACAAAGTAATCTTTAGGGATACTTTACAAATAGAGAATTTAGATCTCAACGAGCTAGAAGGCTCACTTAATTCACTAGGGTTATTACTAAGTGAATACTCTGAACAAATTATAAATTTTTCAAAATATTAAACAACGATGAACTTTTTTAAACGCATATTCAAAATAGGACAAGCTGAAGTACACTCAGCAATAGATAACATGGAAGATCCCATAAAAATGACAGAACAAGGGATCAGAGACATGAAAAGTGATTTAGACAAAAGCTTAGAAGCTCTTGCTCAAGTTAAAGCTATGGCTATTAGAGCAAAAAATGATACCGAAGAGTATTCTGCAAAAGCTAAGGATTATCAGCAAAAAGCAATGTTAATCCTTAAAAAAGCACAAACTGGTGGATTAGATACAAATGAAGCAGATCGTTTAGCTAAAGAAGCATTGGTAAAAAAGGAGCAAGCACAGCAACATGTAAATCGTTCTCAAGAAGAAGCTACAAAATTTGATGAATCTGTAGCTAAACTTGAAAAGAATGTTCAAGAAATTAAGCAAAATATTAGCAAATGGGAAAATGAATTAAAAACCCTTAAGGCTAGAGTTAAAGTTTCTAAAGCTACCAAAAACTTAAACAAACAATTAGCAGAAATTGATGGATCAAGTACTGTTTCTATGCTTGAACGTATGAAAGATAAGGTAAGTCAAGAAGAAGCATTAGCCGAAGCTTATGGCGACATTGCTGACTCAGGAAAATCTATCGATGATCAAATCAATAAAGCTATCGATGTTACTGATGTAACAGCAGACGACGACTTAGCAAAATTAAAAGAACAATTAGGAATGTCTGATACTGACAACGAAACAAAAGAATCTTAATATAATTACTGAATGGGTGAACTAACTAACATTTTATTTTCTCCTGTAAACATAACTTTATCGGTACTTCTTATTGTGTTAATTGTATACTGGATCTTTAATATGATCACAGGAATTGATTTTGACACTGATATAGATGTAGATATAGACATTGATGTCGATGCAGAAATAGAAATCGATATGGATGCTGATACAGGTATAGAGGGAGGTAATATTGATCTACATGATGTAGCTAATACAGATATTGATAAAGAGGATGTACTTGGCAAAAAAAGAAAGTCATTAAAATGGTGGCAAGTAGCTTTAATATATTTCAACTTTGTTGGACTACCATTCATGTTTACATTCACCTGTTGGATATTTATTTGGTGGATATTAACAATAATATCTACAACCTTAACTCATTCTTATGATAATACATTAGGCTTTATCTTCTTTTTTGGTGGTATTATTCCTTCTTTATTTATAAATAAGGTATTTACAACACCTTTTAAAAACTTCTTTAAAAGTTTAAATCCAGATGGAGATAAGCCTATTGAACTAATTGGGAGAATAGCATCTTTAAAATCATCAATAGAACAAGATCAACTAGAACTTGCAGAAGTAACTATAGATTCAAAAGTTATGTCTATTTATGTTAAATCATTAGATGGAAGCCTAATTGATCATAAAAATGATATTTTAATCATTAAACAATCAGCAGATAAAAATTATTACTACGTAAAATCATATTCTAATAACTAATTAATACACTAAAATTTGGATAACATCTTATCATTAATCGGAATCGGACTAGGAGTTGTGCTATTCTTAATTATAGTATACTTTGCTATAGTAGCAATGTTCTATAAAAAAGTACCTCAGGGACAAGCTTTAGTTCGTACAGGAAGAAAAGGAACTCAAGTTGGAACAGACAAAGGTATATATGTAATACCTGTCTTTCACAAATTAGAAATCATGGACATCGCCGTTAAAAAAATTCAAATTGAACGAATTGGCAAAGATGGTCTAGTATGTAAGGATAATATGAGAGCAGATATTAAAGTTGCTTTCTTTGTAAGAGTTAACCCTGAGATCGAACACATTAAAAAAGTAGCACAAAGTATAGGTTGTGAAAGAGCTTCTGATCCATCTACTCTTGAAGAACTTTTTGAAGCCAAATTCTCTGAAGCGTTAAAATCTGCAGGTAAAAAATTTGAATTTACCGAACTTTATGAAGCTAGAACTGAATTTAGAAAAGCTATAGTTAGTATTATTGGTACTGATCTTAACGGATATACTCTTGAAGATTGTGCTATTGATTATCTTGAACAAACCCCTGTCAATTTATTAAAACAGGATAATATTCTAGATGCAGAAGGTATCAAAAAAATCACAGAATTAACTGCTGAGCAAAATATTAAGGCTAACCTTATCAAACGTGACGAAGAAAAAGTAATTCGCAAACAAGATGTTGAAGCTCGCGAAGCTATTCTTGAACTAGATAAGCAATTAGCAGAAAAAGAAGAGCAACAACGTCGTGAAATTGCTAATATTAAAGCTCGTGAAGAAGCAGAAATGCTAAAAGTTGCTGAAGAAGAGCGCCTTAAATCTGAATCAGCTCGTATAGCAACAGAAGAAAAAGTTAAGGTAGCCGAAGAAAACATGCAACGCCAAATCATTGTTGCAGAAAAGAACAAACAACGTACTAATGCTGTTGAGACAGAACGTGTAGAAAAAGATCGTATGCTTGAAGCTACAGAACGCGAACGCATCGTTACACTTGCCCAAATAGAGAAAGAAAAGGTTGTTGAAGTAGAAAAGAAAAACATTCAAGATGTTATTCGCGATCGTGTAATGCTAGAAAAAGGTGTGGTTGAAGAGCAAGAGAATATGAAAGATATTGAAGCTTTTAAAACTGCAGATCGTGAAAAGCAAGTGAAAATTACTATAGCCGAAGCTGATGCTCAAGAATCTTTAATCAAAACGATCAAAGAGGCAGAAGCACAAAAAGAAGCTGCTAAACAAAAAGCTGAAGAAATTAATATCGAAGCTCAAGCGCAAAAAGAAGCTAGCGAGAAAGAAGCTGAAGCTCGTAAAACATTGGCTGAAGCAACTGCCAAAGAAGAAGCTACTATCGGTATGTCTGAGGCTCAAGTAATGCATGCCAAAGCAGATGCAAATGAGCGTCAAGGTCTTGTAGAAGCTAATATCATTGAGAAAAAAGCTAAAGCAGAGGCTGCTGGAATTCTAGCTAAAGCCGAAGCTGTTAAAGAAGAAGGTATTGCAGAAGCCGAAGTAATCAAAGAAAAAGCACTAGCTCAAGCTGCCGGAGATAAAGAAATAGCATTGGCAGAAGCTGCAGGTATTGAAGAAAAAGCTGAAGCGATGAAGAAACTTGACGGTGTAGGTAAAGAGCATGAAGAATTCAAATTACGCCTAGATAAAGAATTAAAAGTTGAATTGGCTCAAATCAATATCCAAAAAGAAATCGCCGATGCTCAAGCTCAAGTAATAGGTGAAGCCTTAAGAGCTGCTAATATTGATATCGTAGGTGGTGAAACTATGTTCTTTGATCAAATCATTGGTCAAGTAACAAAAGCTAAAGGATTTGATAGATTGGTCCAACATTCTGATAATATACAAGATGTAAAAGATGCTATCTTAGGTAGCGATGATGTTAAAGGTAATCTATTAAACAAAGTTAAAGAGTTTGCTACAAAATATGGTATCTCTTCAGAGGACATCAAAAATCTGACTATTGCTAATCTTTTAATGGATTTAAAACAAAAGTCTACAGATGCTTCAGAAAATAACTTATTCAGTAATCTATTTAATCTTGCAAAAGGATTAGGGCTTTCTGATAAAAAAATTGATCAAATTTAATTAACCAATAGTTTTGAGCCTCTCTCCTATCGAGAGGCTCTATTTAACCCATACCATTTTTACTTTAAATTATAAAATGGTATAATTCAAAGTTCTTTTACTTATTAAAATCTTTTAATAAGATAATATAGCTTCTAATCAAACATTACTATTTGTTTGATTTCTTAAAACCATCATTCGAGAATCTATAGTATTATTTTATTATTAAACATCAAAAAACTAACAGCAATTCACATTGTTCTTCTCATCAGATCCTAAAAGAAATTAAGAGAACAATAAAATTCCACAACACTATCATTATAGTCTTAAATTGTATTATTTTTTTAATACTTATAAGTTTAATTATATGGCTATTAATTTAATCACAAAACGAACTGTATTTTAACATTCATCAATTAAAAAACGACTTATTATGGGAGGATTTGGATCGGCGCAAGCCATGATTACAGCTATAAAAAATAATAATCGTAGCGTTAAGAGAAAGGCCTATGACGGATGGACAGCTAACGATAAAAAAAGTAAAGGCATTGAGGTAAAGCCTGTAACCAAAGAAACTTTAGAAAAAATTCGATATAAATTAAAGCGACAACAACAAAACGAACGATACATTAATATACTCGTTGTTATTGTAAGTATCATAGTCTTGTTCTTACTTTTTAAAGTAATAGGAGTCTATTTTTCTAATTTAGGCCAAATAGGTTGGGAACCTCATTAAACTATATTTTTTATTACACTAAATAACTATTTTAGTTACCAGAATAAAATACATTCAAAAAACGATACAAAAACGCTAACACTTACCTTAATCTAGGGTACATTATGAAAGAAAACACTACCAATCCAAATACACAATTAGACGGCGGAACTTATGAAATCATCCAGAAGCGTTTACAAAAACACAAAGGTGAACTTCAACATCGCCTTACACAATTAAATAATTCTCGTAAAGAAGTTTTTGGAAATGTAGAAACCAAACTCATTGCTAATAATCGCATCAATACCGAAAACAATTGTATTGCTCGTGATATTGTTACCATAGGTAATTATTGTCTTTTTGGTTATAATGTGCATTTTGGATTGCGTACAGAAATAGCATTAAGTGATGTTTTTAGTATTTATACTTATGAAGAGGATCATTTTGTTTTGCAGCCTCTAGACATGATTAATGATGCTACTTTTCTTAATGATTTTTCAAATCTTTATAAATATTATAGAAACACGATCTTTTCTAAGTTTGCCATAATGGGTAATTACCTTCATATGGTATTTCAGCTTAGTGAAAGTGTTACTGATATCAAGACTTTTAAATGGTTGATTAATGAAAATCAACTTACCTATATAGACAATCGTAGCGAACATGAATTTACATTTCCTACACAGCATGAATTCAATTGGACAGAGGTAACTCGAGACATGCATCGTTATGGAGAACATCCTCATATTTCTATACTAGATAAAGTTTTTGTAGAAACTATAGGTGGTGATTTAACTATTAAAATTGAAGATAATACAGACGATGGTAAAGGTATCTACAATGAAGCTGTAGAGCATGTTGATCAAACACTCGATGACGGACAGTATCGCTATGCAGATTTAGGAAACCTCATCGCGCTAGAAATAAAACCTTTTCAAGAACCTGCTCAATATTTTGTTTACAATCACAAAATTCAAGAGGTAAAAAAAATACCTAGTATACAATACTCTTGTGTTTTATTACCAGATGATCAAGGGATTATTTATCCTAATGGATATTACTTACAATCTGGTGAATTCAAGCTTTTTGGGAATGGTATAGAACACGTAAAATTCAAAAAGAAAATCAGTTCGCCTAATGGTGAAGATTATTTCTATGTTTTCTACGAAAGTCAAAAAGGACTCTATATCTTAATGGGTTATAACGTGATCGAACAAGAGGTTAAAACGCCTATTGTTTGTAATGGGTATACCACCTTAGAAAACGGAGAGCTTTGTTATTTCAAAACAGAAAATGAACAAACTAGGCATCATGTTATTCAAATATGGCAGACTCCTTTTGTAAAAGGTAATACGCTACCATCAGAACATACTGATGCACTCTTGTATAAAATCGGTAATAAGGATATTGTAAAAGCAATGGCCGAGTGTCATGCATTAATTACATTATTAAACAAAGAAGACAGTTATGATGGGCTATATCTTGATATCACAACGGCATCTACAGATATTATTGATAGTTATTACTGGATTAGAGATGAAGAAACATTCAGATTAGATCTACCATTAAGCGAAATAAGTAATGCAGCCAATGCTGCTATTGACGAATTTGAAAAAGTAGTCCAATTACGTAAAACTGCTGCCAAAACCACAAAAGAAACTCAAGAAAAGGCGACTCACGTTTTTGGTAAAATAAAAAGTAGTTCGTTTAAATCTATTGATGATTTTGTCCAAATTTTGGCTCAACTTCGCACTTTAAGAGGTGAAGTTATTGGGCTTCATGATATACGTTATGTAGATAGTTCTTTTATAAAAACATTAGAAGAAGAGATTGCCGAATACAACGAAAAAATATCATACCGTTGTGTACAGTTTTTATTAGATGATAAAGCCCTACTACCTTATCACTCACGTGTAGAAGAGAAACAAGGACAACTTGATAAGGTTACTAAGGTTATTACTGCTAAAAAGCTAGAAGAAGAAGTTGCTCAAATTGCAACTGATCTCGAAATGCTTATTGATATTGTATCCAATTTGCAGATCGAAGACACTTCGCACTCTACCAAAATTATAGATAACATCTCTTTAATTTTTGCCACTATAAATCAATTAAAAGCAGGAATTAAAAACAAAATAAAATCTTTGGGTAGTAAAGAGGCTAGTGCCGAATTTGCTGCGCAGTTAAAACTTGTAGATCAAAGTATTATCAATTATCTCGATATTGCTGCTACACCAGAAAAAACCGATGAACTTCTAAATAAAGTATCCGTACAATTAGAAGATCTCGAAGGACGTTTTGCAGATTTTGAGGATTTTATCACTCAGATCATTGAAAAACGAGAAGAGGTTTATAATGCTTTTGAAGCTCGCAAGAGTAGTTTGATAGAAGCTCGAAACAAGAAAGCTGTAGCACTAGAAAATGCTGCAAATAGAATTCTTAAAGGAGTTACCAAAAAAGCCTTAAGTTTTACCGAAGTAACTGATATCAATGGTTATTTTGCTTCGGATTTAATGATCAATAAGCTTAGAGACATCATTCAGCAATTATTAGAATTAGATGATGCCGGAAAAGCCGAAATGGTAGAGACTGCTTTAAAGGTTGCCAAAGAAGATGCTATCCGTAAATTAAAAGACAAAAAAGATCTTTATGAGGATGGAGAAAACATCATTAAATTAGGGAAACATAAATTTGGTGTAAACCGTCAACCACTTGATCTTACCATTGTTTATAAAGATCAGACTTTATCTTATCATCTAACAGGTACAGATTTTTATCAAGAAATTGATAATGAGATTTTATTACAATCAAAAAAGTATTGGGATCAAGAATTAATTTCAGAAAACAACGAAGTTTATCGAAGTGCATTTTTGGCTTATAAGATATTCAAGAATCAATCCTTGTCTCCCACTTTAACC
Source organism: Aquimarina rhabdastrellae (assembly GCA_947387485.1). Classification (GTDB taxonomy): domain Bacteria; phylum Bacteroidota; class Bacteroidia; order Flavobacteriales; family Flavobacteriaceae; genus Aquimarina. The sequence continues at coordinate 40,580 of CANDNT010000006.1, read as the reverse complement.
GAAGAAGCGTTATTAGATATTATAAAAACCGAAAGTAGTAAAAGTTATACCGAAGGATATGTAAAAGGCGTTCATGATGTAGATGCTTCAAAAATTTTAAAAGTCTTATTGACAAAACATCATGATTTAGGCTTATTAACCTATGCACCTACCATTCGTGCTCATGCGCTTTATTTTTGGAATAGTATTTCGACTGAAGTTCAGGAACAATGGAGCAGAAAAGTTAAAGCTGCTGGTGAAGTATTACATATATTTCCAGAAAGTACAACCTACCTAGATATTGTACATGAGTTATCTAAACAAATAACTGATTTTGCTCAAACGACAAATTGGTATACTTGTGAAGATTACAACATCATAGCTCATTATTTATTTGAAGAATTACAAACCTCAACGATTGGTATAAGTCAAACTGCTTATGAGTTATATGAAAGTTTTATTCAAACCTTAAAACAAAAAGAAAGCTATAGTAAGCTTAGAACTCAGTTAGACCTCTTAGATAACGTAGCAGAGAAAATTCAGTTAGCAAATCAATGGGTAAGTTCTTATATACATCTAGCACAACCCAATCGTATTGACTATATACACGAATTAGTTTGCTTAGTGATATTTCATCATGAATCTAACACCGAAGTTATTTTTATGACACCTCATCAACCTATTTCGGGACTTAATGGTAGTCACAATACGATCAAAGAAGGTGTTTATGATTTTAATTATCATCAATTCATAGCACAATTAGAACAATTCTTGTCTATAGAAGTCCCTGCTTTTGAAGCTTATCGAGAAGCAAAACATCTGGTTACAGAACAATTAAAAGAGGATTTAAAATTAAATGAATTTAAACCTAGGGTTTTATCATCATTTGTTAGAAATAAATTGATCGATCAATTATATCTACCCTTATTTGGAGATAATCTAGCAAAACAATTAGGTAGTGTAGGTGATAATAAACGCACAGACCGTATGGGAATGTTACTTTTGATTTCTCCTCCTGGGTACGGTAAAACGACTTTAATGGAATATATGGCAAATCGATTAGGTTTGGTATTTATGAAAATTAACGGTCCTGCTATTGGTCACGAGGTTACCTCGGTAGATCCTATGTCGGCAAACAATGCTGCTGCACGAGAAGAATTGAAAAAGTTGAATCTCGCTTTTGAAATGGGAAATAATGTAATGTTATATTTAGATGATATACAACATTGTAATCCTGAATTTCTACAAAAATTCATTTCGCTTGCAGATGGTACTCGTAAAATAGAAGGAGTTTATAAAGGACAACCAAAAACTTATGATTTACGCAGTAAAAAATTCTGCGTTATTATGGCTGGAAATCCATATACAGAAAGTGGAGATAAATTCCAGATTCCTGATATGCTTGCCAATCGTGCCGACATTTATAATCTTGGGGATATTATAGGTGACACTGCCGATTTGTTTAAATTGAGTTTAATTGAAAATGCGATGACTTCTAATCCTATTTTACATCAATTAAGTAGTAAACATTTTGACGATGTATATCGTTTTATAGAAATGGCAGAATCTGATAATCCAGAAGGTATAGAACTTCAAGGAAATCATACCAAACAAGAGATACAAGATTACCTTTCTGTTTTACAAAAAGTAGTGACAATTAGAGATACGGTAATGCAGGTTAATACCACTTATATCAAATCTGCTGCAATGGAAGATATCAACCGTATAGAACCATCTTTTAAATTACAAGGTTCGTATAGAGATATGAATAAATTAGTAGCAAAAGTAGTTCCTATTATGAATGAAAAAGAATTGCAAAGTTTATTATTATCGCATTACGAAAGTGAATCTCAAACGTTGACTAGTGCTGCCGAAGCCAACTTGTTAAAATACAAAGAAATGACTCAAATCATTAATCCAGAAGAACAAGAACGCTGGAAAATGATCAAAGAAACTTTTGTGAAGAACAACAAGCTTAAAGGTTTTGGAGATAAAAATGAAATGGCTCAAGTTCTGGCACAACTCATGCAGTTTAGCGAACATTTATCTGGAATTCAAGATGTATTAAAAGAAGGTTTAGGAAAATAATTTTATATGAAATCAATCGAAAAATACCTACTACTCGCCTTGGTGAGTAGTTTTTTATTAGTATTAACTCCTATTCCTTTTTTAAAATTTCTCTTCTATATCATGCTACTGTGTGTTATAGGTTTATATATATTTAAAAGTCATAAATTGTTCTATTCAAAAAAAGAGCATATTTACCTTTTAATGGGTGTTGGTTTTTTTTTAGGAATCTCACTTTTTTCCATTTTCTTCTATACTAGTTTCTCAAATACAGATGCTTACCTTATTTTTATTTTACTCAATAGCTGTATACTCTTCTTCTTCGGCATATATTTTTTAATCAAAAGAAAAAACTTTCCTATAGGGTACAAACAAATCACCATTAGGGTATTCTCTGTTTTTATTTTAAATATTCTTTTTTTTAACCTATCCCATCATTCTAGTTTTAATAGATGGATTATAAAACAATTTAATGAAGATAACCTTTCTATTCTAGCCAATATCGAGATGTGGGATTCTGCAGCAAAATACGATATTCACTTTGAAAATAAAGATTATGATTTGGCCATAGAAGAAGCCAAAATAACCATTCAAAAAGGAAAAAAATGGATATATCACAGCATTAATCCACTTAAATCCATATCAAAGGCTTATACAAATTTATATGATGCTTATCAATATAAAGGCTATTTAAAATACAATAATCAAGAATATAAAGAAGCTTTAATTTATTTTAAAAAAGCTGATAGTACTGTATCTCTTAAAGATTATAAACCGATTAGAGGAAAAAAAAACCATCTATACAGAATTCACTGGAATTTGTTAGATACTTATGATAAACTGGATAGTATTTCTAAATTTCAAGTACATTTAGATTCTCTCTTTTTACATCATCTCAAACCAATTGATACCACTCATACTGACTTATATAGTTTATTACAAACAGGTGCTAGTTTTTATTTTAGACAACAATACTATGCTGATGCTATCGAATTAGGTAAAGCTAACCTTATCTTTTTAGAAAGAGATACTATCAACTCAAAAGATACTATCAATCATCGTTTAAGATACGCCAATACTTATGCTAATTTGTTAAGCAATTACTATCAATTTGACAGTCTACCACAAACTGAAGATATTTTATCAAAATTTGAGAAAATTGCTACTCCAGAACATTGTATATTTTTTCTTCAAAAAACACAATATCTTTTAAAGACCTCTTCTCATGAAGCTATATCTTATGCAAAAAAAGCATGTGATTGCTATGGAAAATTACCTCAAGAAAGCTCTAACTATGCCTATTCACAAATATTATTAGCCGATGCATATTTAAGCTTTTCAAAACTTAAAGAAGTAAAAAAAACGATAGACCACATAAATCATTCAATCTCTATCTTAGATCTTAAAAATAATATTAATTTAATATCAAGATTCTATAAACTTCGTTTTGATTATTATTTTACTATTCAAGATTATACCAAAGCTAAGCAAAATATACAACTCATTTTTGATCTTAAATCTGATTTCTTCAACAATACCTATCTCAAACTTCAACTAGCTTTAATTAATACTGAAACTGAAACCGCTTTTGACCTTAATTTACTAAACAAGAATCTTGTAGAGGGTTTCAACAACTATAACTCCTTATTAACAGATACATACATATATAATGATTGGGCATCTATCAATGTACAGTATCCTCAACATAGAAGATTTGCAGATTCCTTATTTAAACAAACACTAGAGGTTCATAAAAAAGCTAATGTAACGACTACACATTCTCTAAGTATAGCATATAATGGATTAGGTGTCGTTAATTTTTATGATAAAAAGTATACTATAGCAGATAGTTTGTTTACAAAGTCTTTGTCTATTATAGAAGAAGAAAAACATATATCTAAAGCTGTTCCTATCTACAATTTAGCACTATCATCATTTCAACAGAAAAAATATACAACGTTTGAATCTTATATTGATCGTTACGAATCTATACTAGAAAAATATTTCCCTTCTCATACTAACATGTATTATGCTCAATTATATAAGTTGAGAGGAGATTTATTAAAATATAACTTAAAAGATATCAAAACAGCTAATACGTATTATAAAAAGGCTTTAGATATTGCTCAAAAGTACTTTAGTGACCATCATTCTTTTATAATTGAACTAAAGACGCTTTTAAAACTATCATAAAAAAAACCGGATTGTTGATACAATCCGGTTACTATTTTGTTCATCTATGCTTTTTAATTGTTTAAAGTCCAGTCGTATTCTTTAAAATTATCTTTAGCAATTTTACTTACTTGAACTTCAGAATAACGATTGATAAAATCTTCTATACTTCCTTTTCCTTCAAAGTCTTTTTTATACCAATCAAAAATTCTAGATACTTTTAATTCTGTTCCAGAAATCACATTAAATCTAGGATCATTGATAAATGCTCTTGTGCGTTCATCTAGTGCTTTATTAATATTTTCGGCAGTATAAGCTCTATTCCATAAATCTGGACATGATTTTGCAGCACAATTGATAATGAAATGTATTCTAGGGTCATTCATTTCTCTCAAGATCTTATGCTCTATATCGTCAAGACTATACTTTTTATCTCCTATTTTAAAGAAACGGTGATTCCACGGATCTTGTAGGTCTTTAATCGTATCAATAGGGTAATTATCAATTACCATCTTTATAGCAATTGCATTGTATAAATTTACCCAATATGCCAGTTTTTCCTCATCACTCCAGTTTTCTTCTGGAGGATTTTCTGACATCATCGAAAAGTATTTATACAACAATGGACTGTCTTGTATGACGCCTTTGTAGTTTACTTTTCCATCTTTGGAGACATTGAGAATTAATACTTGATCCCACGACATGTGATCAACTTTACTTTGAGCTTTTATACCGCTAAACGTTCCCCCACTCATCAGTATAATCAGCATTAGCCTAAGTACTTTCATTTTTGATTCGTTAATAATTAAAAGTTAGTTAATAGCCTAAAATGATCTTTTCGTAACTATATACCCCACCCTGCTCGATTATTATCGAGAATTTTTATACCTAGGAAGTTAATTTCTTAAATAGTAATTTAGGTGTTTCCCCTTACCATAATCACTTGTAGAAATATATTTTTGTTATAATTACGAATTTCTCATTTTTAATCATTCATAATAAACACATCATAATATACTTCCCAAACATACTATATTTTATTATTCAAAAACAACACTTTAACATATTTTATGTAGGTTTTTTCTTTCTTGTTTTTATTTTTATATAACTTATTTCATTTTACGTTATTCCCATAAACATCTCAAAACGTACTAGTAGCTTACAGTTTGTTCTGTTTTTATATTTCATTTAGCACTTTTATCAAACTCTAGACACATTTCAACTTAAACTGTTAAAAATCATATTTTAAGAAAACATTAACATTTCCAATCATCTTAATCCTTTCTACTTAACTATACAACAGTTAATCCCCCTTTTTTTATTGGGGGACAAAAACCCTAACTTATAACAACAAACACCTTAAAAAGAAAAACAAAACCATTAAAAAGCAAGCACTTACATTAAAAACTTAAAAAACTCACTTTTCAATCCTAATGCTTCATTGTATTTTTGAGTAGACTTTTAAAATCCAAAACGATGAGTATTATTTGTAAATTATTACATAAATTTTGTAAACCAAAACCCGATTATTATAAAAAACCTAAAAACATCATTAAGGTTGATCAAGCAGTTGAGATGTATCATAATTATACTAATAGAGCCGAACTTATACATAAATATTATGACGGAATAGGTGATAACGACAAAGAATCTCAGCCTACTCGCTCTCTTTTTTATGATCTAGATGATCTATATAATTATTTAGGATATATCAAACAACTTTCAAAAAAAGCCAAGGTTGAACCTAGTGGTATTCGTATCTACTTTGCAGAATATAGTGAAGGTTATGTCCGTAATGATTCAAAAGAATATTCAAAGAGACAAACTATATTTATTACACCTACAGTAGAAGAAAAAGGAGTACATTTAGGATATACTTTAGATGAAAATCTAAATATCAATCTTTTAAGAGACGTACTTGAGCAAACCAATAGTAAAGAACGTGTCTTTTTTGCAAAAAATCAACGTCAAAATGATTCAGACAATTCAGATCAAAATAGTTTAATCGCAAATGAGTTCACTGGGTCTCCGCCAAAAGGGAATCACTAAGTATTATGAATTTAAGTAATGATTTTTTAACTTTCTGTATAAAAATAGGTGTTGGTTTTGAAGTATTGACAGCCATCGCAGGTACTTTTTATTATCATAAATATAAAGATGTACCTGTGTTAAAGTATTATGTCTATATCCTGTGGTATATTGTAGCTAATGAATTTATTGGTCTTTATCTTAGGTTAACTTCTGATATGAATACGGCTATACTCAACAATATCTACAATCTTATCAATTTTACTTACATCTATTTTTTATATAAAAATCATCTAAAAAATAATACTAATAAAAAAATAGCTCTTGCATGTTGTTTACTCTATTGGGGTTCTTTGATCATCAATGGTTTTTTTGAAAATTATTTACTGGCTTTTCAAAGAATCCCCTATATCATAGCCGCAGTAGGAGTTGTCACTACTATTCTACTCTATTTTCAAGAGGTTTTAAACTCTGAAAAAGTACTGCATGTTAAAAAAAACCTACTCTTTTGGATCAGTGTAGGTTTGCTTATTTATTATGTAGGAAATATTCCTTTTAGAATTCTTCGTAATTATTACGAGTATTTAACTGATGCAACTATATTAATTTTAGTAAATTTAATACTGGGTATTACAATGTATACTTGTTTTATTATTGGTTTTATATGCAGCGACAAGAGATAGCTTTATTAATAGCAAGTATTGTACTTGTGATCATCATTATTATGGTCATTTCTCTTTTTGTGATCTTTCAAAAAAGAAAAAATGAGTTGTTATATAAACAACGTGAAGCCAAAAAAAAATATGAACAAGAAATTGCCGAAACTCAAATAGAAATTAGAGAAGAAACGCTACGTAATATTAGTTGGGAACTCCATGACAACATTGGCCAACTATTAACTTTAGCAAAAATTCAAGCCAATATAGCACAAGATGATCCTAGTAAGTTGCCCGATGCTATAGATACCTTAAGCAAAAGCCTTACAGAATTAAGAGCTTTGTCAAAACTTATCAATCCAGATGCTATAAAAAACTTAAGTCTAATAGAAGCTATTCAATTAGAAGTTGAACGTTTTAACCGCTTACAATTTATAGAAGCTAGTCTATCTACAACAGATGATCTCTATGATATAGATAAAAAAGTAGAGATTATCATTTTTAGAATCTTGCAAGAATTTTTCAGCAATACTATAAAACATTCTAAAGCTTCTCAACTCCATGTTTCTCTAGATTATCAAGAGGATAAATTAGTCATACATGCTCGTGATAACGGAATAGGTTTTACCATTGGTGAGCATCATTTACATTCTGGTATAGGTCTTACTAACATGAAAAGCAGAGCCAAATTAATTAATGCCGAAGTTGATTTATTTTCTAAAGAAGATTATGGTACTACAATTACTTTAACCTATTTTTATATAAAAGAAAAAGAACCTCTTCCCTCATAAGTTCAAAATGCTTTATCTTAATAAAGATTATATCAAAACTCCTCTTAAAAACTCAAAACTGTGAAATATTCTGTTGTTATTGTCGAAGATCATGTTTTATTATCTCAAGCTATAGGTGGGCTTGTAGCTGGTTTTGCCAAATTTAAAGTGCTTTATCTATGTAAAAACGGACAAGAATTATTAACCAAATTCAAAAATCCAAAAAACATTCCAGATATTGTTCTTATGGATATCAATATGCCTATCATGAACGGTATTGAAACTACACTTTATCTTAAAGAACATTACCCTCAAGTTAATGTATTGGCACTCTCTGTAGAAGAAGACGACAAAACCATACTCAAGATGTTAAAAGCAGGAGCAAAAGGTTATTTATTAAAAGATACAGAAAAAAGTATACTCGAAAATGCACTTATCGAAGTACAAGAAACTGGATTTTATCATACAAAAGATGTTACCAATTTATTATTGGGTTCTTTAAATGCTTCTCACAAATCATCTGTTCATCTCAAAGAGCGTGAAATTGAATTTATAAAACATGCTTGTACAGAAAAAACATATAAAGAAATTGCTAGCGAAATGTGCCTAAGCCCAAAAACTATTGAAGGCTATAGAGATGTCCTTTTTGAAAAGCTTAATATAAGGAATCGGACAGGTTTAGTTGTTTATGCCATAAAAAATAAAATTTTTATTCCTTGACAAAAAAACATAAACAACTACAAAACAACATTATACAAAAAAGTCTATTTTTATTTTTTAATTTTATTGTCAGGTTAAAATAATTTTGGTGCATTTATTGTTATACTAGTACTGCTCTTATACTATTTAAGCAAGCGTATTATACTAATCAAAACCAACCAAAACATTCATAGATGAACGGTTTTTACTTATTTTTGTGAATGTAAGGACTTATATATTCTATGTTAAAGCAACAATTAAACTTAAAGTTATCACAAAAGCTATCTCCCCAACAGATTCAATTGATGAAATTGATTCAATTGCCTACGCAAGCATTTGAACAACGACTCAAGCAAGAAATGGAAGAAAATCCAGCTTTGGATAGTGGTAAAGAAAGTGTTAATGACTTAGAAGACACTTTTAGCAATGATGGTGCAGAAGATGATTATGGTACAGAGGTTATCGAAACCGAAATCAATGTTGATGAATATTTAAGTGATGACGAAATCCCAAGTTATAGATTAAACTCAAATAATTATAGTGTAGATGATGAAGAGAAAAGTGTACCTTATGCTTCAGGAACTTCATTTAATCAATATTTAAAATCTCAGCTTAACACCTATCGTCTTGATGATACTGAATTTGAAATTGCTACTTTTCTTGTAGGTAGTGTAGACGAAAGTGGTTATATACGCAGATCTCTTCCTGACATTATGGACGATTTGGCATTTACTCAAAACATCTATACTGAGGAAAATAAAATTGAAGAGATACTTAAAATTGTTCAGCAATTAGATCCTGCAGGTGTGGGAGCTCGCAATTTACAAGAGTGCTTATTAATACAGCTTAAGCGAAAAGAATTAACCATTCCTATAAAGTTAGCTATTGGAATTTTAGAAAACGCTTTTGATCATTTTACTAAAAAACATTATGATAAGTTATTAAGTAAGTTTGACATTACCGAAGAGGAACTAAAAGAAGCTATTTCAGAAATTGAACACCTCAATCCTAAACCTGGTGGAGCGTATGCTGGTAGTAATCGCATTATAGAACACGTAGTTCCTGATTTTTCTATCAAAATTATTGATAGCGAATTAGAACTTACACTTAATGGCCGTAATGCTCCAGAACTACACGTCTCTAGAGAGTACAACAATATGTTGCAAGGATATAAAGAGAGTAAAGAAAAATCAAAATCTCAAAAAGATGCCGTTTTATTTATCAAGCAAAAACTTGATGCTGCAAAATGGTTTATAGAGGCTGTTAAACAACGACAACAAACCTTATTTCTCACGATGAGTGCTATCATGCACTACCAAAAAGAATATTTTTTAAGTGGTGATGAACGTAATTTAAAGCCTATGATTCTTAAAGATATCGCAGATGAAATAGGTATGGATGTAAGTACGGTATCTCGTGTTGCTAATAGTAAATACGTAGATACACCTTATGGTACTAAACTGATAAAGAATTTCTTTTCTGAGTCTATGACTAATGATCAAGGTGAAGAAGTTTCTACTAGAGAAATTAAAAAGATCCTAGAGATTACCATAAGTGAAGAAGATAAAAGAAAACCATTAACCGACGAAAAGTTAGCTGCTATATTAAAAGAAAAAGGGTATCCTATCGCTCGTAGAACTGTAGCAAAATACAGAGAACAATTGGATATACCAGTAGCTCGTTTGAGAAAGAAAATATAATGAACATTGTATTAAAGAGCTTTTCCTATATTTTTCACCCCATCTTAATGCCTATAGTTGGGGTTATTATGTATTTTATGATTTCGCCTAGGTTTACACCAGAAACCATTATACAAACAAAAATATTAGGACTGTTTATCATTACTGTGATCATTCCTATTATTCTTTATTTTTTACTTAAAAATTTGGGATTTGTATCTTCTATTCATCTTAAAACACCTAATGAACGTAAGATTCCTTTGTTATTACAAAGCTTATTATTACTTTTTGTAACAAAACTAGTAGTCAATCTATATGATTATCCAGAATTGTATTATTTCTTCTTAGGAGCTTTAATTTCATCTTTAAGCGCTGTGTTTATCACGCTATTTAATATCAAGCCTAGTTTGCATATGCTAGGTACAGGTGCTATTACAATGTTTACTATTGCTTTGAGTATTCATTTCAATATTAACCTTACACTATTAATTGCTTTTCAGATGGTAGCAAACGGAATGGTAGCTACGTCTAGATTACACGACAAAGCCCATACAAATTTAGAATTAATCTTAGGGTTATTATTAGGTATCATACCACAACTCACCTTACTTAATTTCTGGTTATAGGATATAAAACATTAATCCTATTTTACAAGTGTTTAAACCTACTGTTTCACCATCTATCATGGCGTCATTATTAAAGAGCGGATTTAAACTATAGTAAAAATGAAAGTTAAAGGTATTCCATCCAAAAGTAAAGGTAGTACCAAATCTAAAGCGATTTAACTCGTCTATCTTAGTTTGTCTAACGGTATTATTAGGTTGTTCAAAATTGGATTTAAACGCAAATAAATATCCAAATCTAAATCCGGTATATATTCTATAAAACTTATGACTTGATGATCTTGATGTTCTCCATCTAAATTCTAGTGGAGCTTCTACAAGATGTGTAGTAAATCTATTGGTACTAAATTCTACATCTTTTAAACTCGAAAAAATACTTTGCTCATTCCCTTCTTCTTCTCCTATAAAAAGGTTTTGCCCATAGGTATTTCCAGAATATCCTACACCTAAACCTATTGCCATATTTCTCTTTTTATTGATAGGCATGTCTCTAGTATATCCTAGATGCATTCCTCCAGAAAAACCAGATTGAGATACATCTGTAGGCATATTAAATAAGAGATTAAATGTAAACCCTGCATAAAATTGATCTTCGCGATATAATGAATCTAAAGTCTGATGAGGTTTAACTTCCTTTTCTTGACTCCAAGAAATTAGCGGTAATATTAAAAAGTAAATAGCAATGAGTATTCGCACCTTATAAGCTTTATCAATAATTATAGGTTAAAACTACAAAAAATCCTGCGTTAAACAGGATTCTTTATAGAGAACTCTCCTTTGTATAAGATTATTATCATAAAGCGTTTATTGAAAGTTTTGTTCTACTTCTCCAGTACGAGTCGTGTAATTAATTTTTAAAGCATTGACTTCTCTTAATTCTTTTTTGATATCACCTACTAATCCCATATTGGTCTTTCCATCAACTTTTAATGCTGTAATCAAAAATGGATGTAATTCTTCTGGTTTGTTTGCTCTTTCTTCCAAAACAAAAGCTTTAACTTCGTCTACATTGGCAAATTTATCATTGAGCTGTATTCTTGCTTCATTACCATATTGCTTATATCTCGTACTTGGTTTTCCAGCATAGATATACATTACTCTATTTTTTTATCTAGTTTTTCGACTTGATTTGCAATAGGCAGTTCATTAGCAATCATCAAGGTATTTTTGCGCATTACTGTAGCAACCATAAAAAAGAATAATAACATAAATACGATATCGGGTAGTGAGGCTGTAGAAATTGCAGGTAACTCTTTGGTTTTTCTATTTTTAAATTTTGACATAACTATGTTGTTTTGATTATTGAATTATTTACGTGTCTCGGCTTCAGATAATTTCTCTGGAAACAATGCTTTAATCTTTTTAATATGTTCTTTAAGTTTGATCTTATCATCCATATCATTAACATCTTTTAGCTTTCTTTCCATTTCTTCAAAAGTCAGCTTATATAATCTCATCGCTTCTCGATTGCGTAATGTAGTATACGCAGCCATTAATTCATTTTGCACAGCGATATACATCTCATAAGAAGTTTCTCTATCATTACGCAGGGAAATAATGGCCTTTTGAGGATTGTCTGAAGATTGTATCAAACCTTCACCTTGGCAATAGGCACAGGTTTCTTCACCTTGCCCTCCTCCGTTATCAAGAAAAGCTACTGCAGCTGCCTTAAGATCTTCAAACAGCATAGGTTGTTCTTCTACTAGTAACTCATCATTTTTATTTATATCTACTACAAAAATGTTTTTGTCTTTAATAGTGATATTAGGAGTTTCGTCAAGAAGTGGAGGTAGCTTTCTACTAATACCACTATCAGCTTCGAGGGTTGTTGTTACCAAAAAAAAGATGAGTAATAAAAATGCAATATCAGCCATTGATCCTGCATTAATTTCGGGTGCTTTGTTTGTTCGCATAACATAAAGTTTTTATTAAACATGTATTAAAAAAGTAGTTTATACTTTCCTTTCGCTAATACAAAGCACATACCATAGCTGCTATTTTTGAATCAGTTATAGTCTATATTCCGGAATTACGGGTATATTTTTAGGATTTATAAGTTGAATCATCAATTATATAATAGTACTCTTGATGATAGCAATTGTATTATAAAAAAAGATGAATCTATATTCATCTAGCAATTGATCTCTTTAATCTGAATACTATTGATCATTCCTTTTCTATATTAGAATAAAATCGTGTTACACTTTTTTAATCAAATGCCACAATTTATTAAATCACAAATTATGTTGATTCATCTAAAATTGATACTAAAAACCAACAACCTCTTATTTTCATAAAAGAATATGTTTCTCTTATTCCATTATCAATTCCTATTCTTTTATATAAAAACAAGTCAGATTTTTTTTCTTTAACTACAGAAAACCTATCATATTCCTTATTTTTTGCTTCTAGGTCATCTTTGAAATTTATATAATCAAACTCTGAAGGTTTTCTTATAATTTCAATAGTAGTCTCTTCACTCGTTACATCTTCATAAAAAGAATAGTCTATAGGATAGTTAACTCTGTCTTTTTGAAAAAGACTATCTCTAGAAAATTTCTCAAAAAACATTTCAAAGTCTTGATTACAATCTTTTTGATTGGGTTGCTTAAATACTATCTGTTTCTGCTTTTCCTCATTTTTAATTTCTTCTTTCTTATTGGCACACCCTAATAAGCAAAAAAGGATAATATTTGAAAACATTATTTTCGAAACTTGTATCATATTTTAGAATTAATCATTAGATAACTTTTTTCTATAAACTCAAACGAGTAATTTTTAATTTCTTTTGGTTTCCTATTAATTTCGAATCACTTATTGTTAAACTAAATAATATTCCACTGAATATATGTTTATTAATATCTCTTTCTTTATTTTTTGTTCTATAGGTTATATCATATATGTAACCATTATACTCTAAATAAACCATGTAGTAGGAATCTTCATTTGTATCAAATCTCAAATAATATTTTTCATTATTCTCATATTCTATTTTAAAGAAAAGTTTATTTGTGATTTTTATAGTATTACCATCTAACAGCTTATGAATGGCTTGATCAAAGAAATTTTTTAAATTTATATTATCTTCTTTAATTCTATTAATTAAAAAGAAATCATCATCTTTTTTCTCAGGTAAAGCATAAAAGTAGTATTTCGAATCTTCTTTTATTAACCATGATTTAGGAATATTAATTTTCAACTCTTGTTTTTCATATAACCCCCAATGGATAATAGAGTGATTATTATCGTTAAAATAATTCCACTTATCGTTTTTATACCCATTAATATATTTACCTTCTATTCTATAATCTTTAGTTTCTTTAGCATTCAACTCAGGTAAATTTATATCATTAAGAGAGGTGTATTCATTAGAATTACATGAAACCAATAAAAAAATAATTATATATAAATCTATTCTTTTCATAGTATGATTTAATACTTTTTAATTTGATATTATATCACGGTAAATCATCTTCATTTAACAGAAGATTCAATTTAATACTAGAAGCATATGATAACTTAAATCAAACTTTTCTTTGATTAACTAATTTAACATCACGTATATTATTTTATACATATAACCAACAAATAATAGAATTCCCAATACATTAAAAGCAAAATATTTATTTCTAAAGACTTTTTTTCTATATAGATAACTTATACCATAAATTGATAGTCCAAATGATATTATCAATAAAGGATGAAATACAAAAAAGTTTAAATTACTTAATACCTTTCTATATAAATTACTTTCCAATACCATCGGAAGCAGATATATACTTATTACTATTATTGATAGAAAAAAAGAAAGAATTGAACTATATCTAATTGTATTTTTTATCATTCATTTATAAAACTTTTTTTAATTGTTCTTTGAACTGTTATAAGTCTATTTAAAAACAGTTCCCTAGTTCTAAATAACTCCCTTCCTTTATTACATATTCATACTTCGTCAAAGCTATAAACCATCAAAGCATTTCTCTTCGAATAGCGCATTTTACTTTTAAACACATCTTCTTTTCTTTATAATTATTGCTTATTAATTATATCCACTCCAAAATAAAATCTAAAAGCAGATATGCTAACAATACTAAAAACATTATTTGCTTTCTTTTTATTTTCAATTGAAAATGAATAATAATTCTATCTGCAAAAAAATATGTTATTGTTAATAGTATTAATATTGTTAAAATCTTAGTTATCATAATTTTATTTGGAGACCTCTTAAACTATGTCAAAAGCTTTTCTATTCTCTATATACTTTTCTTACTAATATAATTTTCAAAACATTTTGCACAAGCTTCTTTTTCAAATCTATTTAGAGTTTTACCTATCTCGAATAAACATTGTTATAAATGATATTTCATCCTCTAATGAGCTTATGCTTTCTATAGTAGCGTTAAATATTTTTAATGTAAATATATCATCCTTTCTATTTTTATTTAAAAATCAGAATCTATACTTAAATAAAAAACAGCTACAAACTCTACTCCTGTAACTGCTTCTTTTCTTATTCCGTATTCTTAGATGAGCAAAGTTTTTTATAGACCCCTCTTTAATTCTATATCTTTCTTACTCAATAACGCCACTAGTTACAAACTAGCGGTAGCGGGGGGTAAAAAACCTATAAAGTTTCTTTTTATGAATTTTGGAAGTACAGTCGTAGAACTTAGAAAAACTCAAAGCATATCTCAAACTGAGTTAGCTGCTCAACTTGGTATTCATAAAAATGTATTAGGTAGATACGAACGTAATGAAGTCTTTCCCTCTATTGAGATTGCTCGTAAAATAGCAGACATTCTTGATGTAAGCCTTGATTATCTTACAGGGAAAGTTGATGTGCAAATGGATAAAGATATTCGTAATCGTATCTTAGAAGTCTCTAAGTTTGATCAAGAAGATAAAGATCATATCTTCTCTGTTATTGATGCCTTTATCGCTAAACGTAAAATTCAATCTATTCTATAATAACAAAAAAAACAGCTACAAACTTTACATCTGTAACTGCTTTTTTCTTATTCTTCAATATATATAGTTTCCTCTTTAACTCTATATCTTTCTTACTCAATAACGCCACTAGTTACAAACTAGCGGTAGCAGGGGCTGAGTGGCTTGATTTTTTACTGTTTTAAATTACTATCCGTTTTCTCTTATTATCTTATCAAGATTCTGAACTAATCTTTCTTGATCTTGTAAATAAATCATAACTCTTTGTTGATTTGAGTTTTTTGACTTAAAAAAAGATATGGAGGTTTTGTTATAAGATATACTTTTCACAGTATATGGTATATGATTGCCTTCTGCATTATCTATTTTTATGCGATTCGAAGGTTTACTTAATCTGTTGTTATCTATACGATAAAAAGATTCATTGGTATCAAAAATAATCGTAGCAAAGTCATTATCTGAACTAAATTGAAAAACATTTTCAACTTTTAATAGTACTTTTTCTATATCATTTTCAACCCTATAAATATGAAAACTTTCATCTTTATAGTAATATGAAACAGCTTTATTAGGGGTTTCTAACTTATGAATGGTTTCAGGTCTATAGATTTTTTCTTGAACTATTGTATTAAGTAATTCAGAAGTTTTAGTATTAGTTTCTTTAATTATAGACTTTCCATCCCAATTATCTATTTTATTAACATTTTGAATAGAATACTCAAGAAGTCTGAGTATATCTTTGACTGAATATTCTGTATCTGTTAGCGTTAGAAATATATTGTTAGATTTACTTGGATCATTTTTTAGATCGTGAGTAATTGTAAAAGAATCTTTATTATTTTTCGCATAGTCATGTTTAAACCAAATTGTTATCGAGTCTTTGTAATCTAATTTTTTAGATAATCGTTCCGCATATTGACCAATGATCAAAGCTTTGTTTATTTCTTCATAATAAAAACTTGTTGTAAACAAAACCCTTACATTGCCGTAGTTTTCAGAAACAGTTACATTTTTATGGGCAAAACAATGCCCAAATGAAATTACTAATACTATAAATATTATTTTTCTCATTTTTTTTTATCACTAAAACAAAAATCATTCCCTAAAATCTATTGCTTAGGGAAATCATCTTTGTCTACATTATTTGGCAAAACTTCTGGCGTCACATTAGGACTTATATTATTTTTTCTAGTATTAGAATTTGTATCACTAGGGATTGTTTTTGATGCTCCATTAACTTTCTTAACGTCGCTCCTTCTATTATCGCCTGTTTTTCCTGTAGGGGTGTATTTTAATAACGTACCATTTGGAGTAACAGTATAATCGGCTTCAAAAGATGAGTTTGTACTTGCACTACTATCTGATTCATCTATATCATTATCAGAAGGAAAATTATCCCCATATTGAATAGCTTCATTTTCATCCATTCCAAAAGGTTCATTATTTCCATCAGAACCGTGAGTATGTCCGTCTCCAACCTGTACTGAGCCATCTGGTACAGCTTCGGAATCATTAGGATCTACAAAACCTTCTGTTCCCATTGTTGGAGTTGTATAAGAATATGTTGTCACACCATTAGTCGTAGTAGAATAAAAGCGAGTTCCTACTTCTCTACTTGCTCTAATAGAAATTCCGTTATACTGCTCTCCAAAGTTCTTTGCAGCACCATCTAACGTTTTATGTACAGAATGTGGCTCTAATCCTTCAAGTTCTCTCGCATCAATAACTCTATTACCACTAAACACGTAGGCCCCCCAATCCATATATTCTTCTGTTAAGGGGTCAATAGTCATAAATCTACCTATTGCTGGATCGTGATTTCTCCACTTAAATTGTATCCAGTTTAGACCAAGTTCATTTTGTTCTTCCTGTTCTTGGAAACCATATTGGTGATCCCTGCCTACAATAGTATTATTATATCCTTTTTGAACCATTCCAAAAGGATAATAATGTTTCTCTTCTTTGATTTCTGTATGTTGATCTATAGTACCATTATTATCAAGGTCTTGATACGATAATCTAATATTTCCTAGATGGTCTTTATATTGGTAAATATAATCAAAAGTTTCATCTCCTTTAGGTTCTATATACCCTTCTGGATGATTAAAGAACTCTAATGTTCCATTTTTATAAATATAATTGCCTGAATACTCGGTTATGGTACTGTTACTGCCTTCGGTTGCAATTTTCTTTTGCTTGATTCCTGTGGCATCGTATACATAAGTAATGTTTCCGTTATGCTTGGTATTAGCTATGCTTACTCCCGTAGGTAGATTTAAGTGGTTATAACTGATGTTGGTAATTCCCTTATTTCGATCTATGGTCATGTTTCCATTTTGATCATATGCATAATGATTACTATTACCATTATATATTGATGTAAATCCAAAGTATTTTGTATTTATCTCATCTACTTTTAATAGCTTATTACCATAGTCATAATGATAGGTAAGATTATCCATAGAATTAAAACTAGTCGCTGATTCATTAATCGCTCCCCTTCTAACTAGCTTTGTTATATTTCCATTTTTATCATATGCTACTGTACTTAAACAATAATTTCTTGAACTACTAAGTGCTCGTGTAATTCTATTTAAAGCATCATAGCTGTAGGTATAATGTCTTAAGGTGTTATCATTAGCTGTTTTCCAATGCGTCTCACTGATATTTCCGTTAAATAAGGCTGTTGCGCCTTGCTCTGGGGTATCATAGTTAAGCCTAAACCCAAACAGGTCTGTTCCTAAATTCTGAGTGTCATTGATCTGTTTTAACCATCCGCGTACGTTATAGCTATAGTCTACACTTTGTAAGGCTGCTGTTGCGGTTGTTTTTCCTCCTACATCTTTTCTAATCAGCTGCCCTAATTCATCATAGTGATTGTTTAGGATACGTTCTGTAGGTAGCTCATTGATCTGTTGTTCTTGTGTCAATAAGCGTCCCATATGGTCATAGGTAAACACATCTGTTGTACATAGGATTTTTCCGTCCTTGATATGCTTGGTAAAGGTCTTTAATGGTTTTCCTACAAAGTCTAACTGTGTTAGTGTCCATGTATCTGTGCCTAGGTATTCATTTTTTACGAGGTTATCCCATAAGCGTCCTTTTTCGTCATAATAATTGGTAGTCGTAATCCATTTATCGGTATCGAGTACACGTACTTGTCCTACTGTTAGTAATCCTTTTACGGCTGTTGTCGCTGTCATTCCTTCCCAAGTAAGGTCGGTTGTTTCTGGATCTAATGGTGGAATGCTTCCTAATGCATAATCATCGTAATAGTTAATCGTCAGTAGTGTCATTCCTGTGGTTGGGAATGCATTCTGGGTATAGTAAAAACTAAATCCATCTACTTGTTGTACAGTTGTACGTGCTTCCCATAGGGTAGTGCTTTGGTTCACTACTGTTTGTAAGGCTGCTCTATCACGACTATCATTGATCTTTCCTGTATACACTACACGTCCTAAAGCATCGTATTTGGTAAATAACCAAACGCCTTGTGCTTTTAGATTCGCATCTTGGGTTAATACGGGTTGGTCTAGTTTGTTATAGACAATAGTTTCCCATCCTTTTCCTGGTATTTTCTTTTCGATCAATCGGTTTCTATAATCGTATTTGTATTGATAGCAGAGTTCGCTAAGCTCACTCTGATTTACATCATCTGCTGTTGTTACCTTAGGTGGTACTACATAGCTTAATAATCCATAATCATCATAGACGTAATAGGTATCATGGGCTATTTGATTGTTATAGGTTCGTTTTAAAACTACCTGTCCTATACTATTGGTATATTCTTCGGTGGTATGGTCTTTTCCTCTTAGAGCTTCCCAGTTTTCATCTTTGGTAATTGTTTTACGTAGTGTTCCTGCTTCGTATACCTCTTGTTGTACTAATCTTGGTTGTTGATCAGCATTGTATACTACACTAAAGTTTACAATGGCATCTGCTGCGTTATTGGTTTCCCATGCTGATTTAATGGTACGATCTGTATTTATAGGATCTTCACTTGCTTTCCATGTTTTTCCTGGTGCGGCTTGTTTAAGTACTCGGTTTAAGGGTGAAGGTTCAAAGATACTTTCGCTATAAGCATTCACCTCACTCACTGCCATCCCTGTAAAATCTGCTGGGTATTTGTTTTGGTAATAGTGCTGGATATCCTGCTCAATACTTACCGTAGCATAACTACCATTAGGTGTTTGCGACTCAAAAGGCAGGTATTGCTTGGCTTGTCTTCCAAAGGCATCATATGCAATATGAGTCACTACGTCTTTTTTCTCAGGACTTGCCTTGATTGCTGTTTGTTGTTTGGCTCTTCCTAATCCATCAAAGTAAGCTACTGTTTCTATAAGTTCACTATTGGTAGCATTATTTACGGTCTCGTTAATCGGCTCTTGTCTTGCGCTTTGATAGGTTCTATTATAGATATAGTTTTCATTACTCAAACTAGGAAATACATATTGATCTGGAATACATCCTTGTAGACTTCCTGCTACATTAGGGCACTGATCTGTAGCATTGGCTACATATCCTGTAGGTTGCTCACAGGCTTGTATACTAGTGTTAGCATCTCCAAATCCATCTGCATCTATATCGGCATACCATGTAGTGGAATGGTTTAGGGTATAATTAATAGCTTTTGCTGCACTCCAGCATCCTGAACTGTTATTTCTAGCTCTTAAGTAATACGCACTTCCACTAGTTCGGGTAATTGTAGTATTAGTACTAGCTGTACTGATTCCATTTGCAGTGCTTTGCCAATAATATGTCACTCCACTTGGTGGTGCGGTTCTAGTGAGTAGTGTTTGATCGCATTGTACATCGACTATAATTCCAGAGGGTATTGCTGGTATAGATTTTACATTATAACTTACTATTCTCGCTGCACTCCAACAGCCTGAACTGTTGTTTCTCGCTCTTAGGTAATACGTACTTCCACTAGTTCGGGTAATTGTAGTATTCGTACTAGCTGTGCTTGTCCCACTGGCGCTATTTTGCCAATAATAAGT
Source organism: Aquimarina rhabdastrellae (assembly GCA_947387485.1). GTDB lineage: Bacteria > Bacteroidota > Bacteroidia > Flavobacteriales > Flavobacteriaceae > Aquimarina. Next base: position 19,960 of record CANDNT010000006.1, on the reverse strand, counting down.
TACTCCACTTGGTGGATTACTTCTTGTTAGTACACTTTGTCCACATTGATTGTTTACACTTGCTGTTGGTGGGGTACTGGGTACGGTATGTATACTATAATTGATAGTTCGTGTCGTACTCCAGCATCCTGAACTGTTATTTCTAGCTCTTAGGTAATAAGTAGTCCCACTTGTCCTAGTTATACTATTGGTGCTATTAGCACTGCTTGTTCCTGTTGCTGAGGATTGCCAGTAATACGTTATTCCACTTGGCGGATTACTACGTGTGAGTACACTTTGTCCACATTGGTTATTTACACTTACTGTTGGTGGGGTACTGGGTACGGTATGTATACTATAATTGATAGTTCGTGCCGTACTCCAGCATCCTGAACTGTTATTTCTTGCTCTTAGGTAGTATCTTGTCCCACTGGTTCTAGTAACACTTGTTGCACTACTAGATCTGCTTGTTCCACTAGCGCTAGTCTGCCAGTAATAGGTAATCCCACTAGGAAATGATGCTCTGGTAAGCACTGTATTGCCACAGTTTTTTGTTACTGTAGGGACTGGTGGTGTGGACGGAATTGTCTTTATTCCATATACCACCGCTCTAGCGGTACTCCAACAGCCTGTGTTGTTATGTCTCGCTCTTAAATAATAGACATTTCCACTGGTTCTTGTTATACTTGTTGCACTATTAGCTGTACTTGTACCTGTGGCTGAGCTTTGCCAGTAATACTTAGTACCTACAGGGGAACTGCTTCTAGTTAATACCGCATTTCCACAATTCTCTACTACTGTTACTGCTGAGGGTATGGTAGGGGTATTTTCGTCTACTTGATTATCACAATCATTATCCACTCCATCACAAGGTTCTGCTGCTCCTGGGTGAATATTAGCATTACTATCGTTACAATCGCCTCCTTGAGGGCTATATCCTGATGGTCGGCTACATCTAGTAAGGGTATCGCTATTCTTACCATAGCCATCTCCATCTGCATCTCGATAATATTTTCGGCTTATCGTTATACTCGCATTGCTATCGTTACAATCTAAACTATTGGAGACATACCCTGAGGGTTGGGTACAAAAAGTACGGCTATCATTAGCATTTCCATAGCCATCTCCATCGGCATCTCTATACCAGGTTTTAACTCCTGTGATATTAGGGTTACTATCATTACAATCCCCTCCTGTAGCTACATATCCACTGGGACGACTTACTGCACATTGAACATTGGCAGAGTTTCCTATACCATCTCCATCGGCATCTCTATACCATGCTGTTGCTCCTGGGTTTTCCCTACAGGGATTTAAGCCTATAGGGCCTTGTGCCATACTCCATAAAGGCAGTAATAGCAAAAGGTATATGATTATATTTTTTTTCATCTATAGTGTTTTTTGATTGATTTATTCTTGGGTTTTATAATGGTATTGATTTTCTGATAGAATATTTCCTTGGGCATCTTTTACCATGATTAATCGTTGGTAGGCATCATATTCATAATACGTCGTATAGCCTCTTGGATCGGTCTCGCTAGTAATCCCCACAGACATTGCATAGGTATATGAACTGATTTGTGAGTCTGCAAAATAGGGATTCGATCTTAGGGCTTGGGCTTGGGCTCTTAGCTGTGTCTCTTGTGCTATATTTGATGGGCTTGTTGATGTTTCTTGCATTGTACTAAGCAAGTCTACTACTGCTGCAGGCATGCCTTGATAACTGGCATTACTGATGCGCAATAGTGGATATCGCCCTCCATATCCCCATACGATGATGGAATGACTCCCGTCTGCTTGCTTAACTTCTATAGGGTTTCCATAGGTATCATAGTCTAAATAATGTATACGGTCTTCTAGCGGATAGGTTCCTTTTGCAGTCTGTACTTTTGATGGATATAGTTCTTGGTTTTCAAATGCATTATATCGTGTTGCTCTTGTTGCTATCTTTTGTCCGTTGCGATAGCCTTCTTGTACTAGGACTGTTGTTAATCGATTTTGGGCTACTAAGCTTGCTGCGCTTGCTTCTGTTGCTGCTTTATCTTTTGCATAATACTGCTGGGTGGTTTGTGATTGTCCATCTATCCCTATTGTGGTAGTACTTCGTAATAGATAGTCTACCTCTGGGGCATATTGCATCTGGGTAGTACGCTCGTAGGTTACTTCTGCTAAGGTCTCTGTATTTTTGATCGCTATGGGATTTCCGATGCTTCCTAATAAGGAGGTACGTACTAAGCTTAATGGGGCTTTGGCTATATCCAAACATGTAGCATCTGGTGCATCACATACCGATGGCGGGGTTGGGAATAAATCTGAACCTGGTGCTGTTACTGGAGAACTTCCTCCTAATCCTGTATTGAGCCATACTGGGTTTACATATTCATAACTGTATTGTCCTGTTGGGGTTTTGTTAATCAGTACGTATTTGGCTTGTTGATTTTCTTCTAAGGTTACGGCATATCCTTGCTTGGCATAGTAGATATAGTTCTCATATTGGGTCGTTGTTGTGGCTAATTGTGCTCCTGTTGCACTGTGTACACTATTAAATCGCTCTTTCCCCGCTTTTGCATCTGGGGTAAAACTATTAAAAAATGGTCGTCTATCTTGTGATACTATACCATCTGCTACGGTATTAAAATGATGTATACTATAACCATTTGATGCTACTGTATTTCCTGTTGCTGGATGGGCTAACACTTGTACTTCGCCATATACTATATGGGGTTGATTACTGGATGCTCCTGATAATCGATGTAAGGTGGTCTCTATACTTATATCTTGGGTAGTACTTGCTGTTTTTTGTACTTCTGTGGTATAAATCAGCTCTGGATTAAATAGTAATTGCGCTTTTCCATAACCGTATTCTTTTTTCATCGCTATGGCTCCTGTAGTGGTATAATCGGTTATTTCTTGTATTCGTAATCCTGCTTTATCTTCTACTGCTCCTGCTACAGGTACGTCTTCTTCTCTAAAAATACGTAGGTTTAATTGTGTACTAGGTTGTGAACTCACTAGGTTTACTTGATAAAACCCTGGGGCTAATTCCATAGTCGTCACGCCTTGTGATCCATTATTTCTCCATAAAAAATTAAAGTTTTCTGTTCCTGTTAACGGATCTATAATTTCATCATAAGCAATGGTCTGTACGGATATAGGATTGTCAATACTTCCCACATGTTTAAACATAAAGGCTTCACTAGCTCCTGCGCCTTGTCCTTCTTTTTTATAATTAAAGGTATATACTCCTGTCTCTTTGATCTCGAATAATCGTTGACTTATTACGGGTGGCTTTTGAAATTTATCTTGACAATAGGCTCCACAAACTCCTGTATTGGCACTATCGGTTCCTCCTGTGATACTATTTGCATAATAAGTCACTTCTTTGCGTTCTGTGCTTCCTGTTGCTCGTATTTTGTGATTCTCATAGTTAAATATCGTATAGCCTTTGGTTGGATAACTTAGCTTAGTCAGCATTCCCTTTTTTGCATAGGTTACATCTACAGTTCTATCTGCTCCTGTATATCGATGTCCTTGATATAGATACGACGGGTATAGCACTGTATTTCCTTTTCCGTTATAATAGCCCATATAATCTCTGGATAAGGAGTTTTTTGGAGGTACTTCTGATGGTGATTCATAGCTAAAACTATATACCTGATCTTGTTCATTACTTGTTATTGCTCCTTGTGAATTCCCTGCTGCAATTCGTACTTCGTCCAATTTTAAACGAAGTTCTTCATGGGTATAGTCTATGGGTTCTGCTGCTTCGGGTATTCCAAAATAACTATAGTTAAAATGGATGGTTTTTAATGGGCTTGGTTCTTGATTCGTGTCGGCTACTTCTTGATAAATCGTACTGCTGGCTAATCGACTAGGGGTACTAAGTGGTAGGTCTAATCGTGTTGCTAGTTGATTTTGAATCAAGGTACTTCCGTTATAACGTACGCTGCTTAAAAATTGTTGATTGATTCGTGTTAGAGAACTCGCACTATTTCTGGTGTTACTCTCAAATACACCATTTCCTGGACTACTGGGTAATGTATTGGTCGCATGACTTACTGGTGCACTTAGTACAGGTTGTGTCCAATATCCTGTTGAACTATAAGTAAATTCATATAGGTCTTTTCCTGTTGGGGATATCATCTTGGTCAATAACCATGAGGATACATATTCTTGAAATACTGCTCCATTACTGGCTGAATCACTCCCTTCTACATAGGTGTATTCTGGGGCTTCAAAATGGTATTGTGTCCCGTTTTCGCTTGTAATGATCCATTTGCTAATATGTCCTGAACGTTCATAGCTTACCTTGGTTCTTGGATTTTTTAAACTCTTGGCGGCTAAACTTTCTAGGTCTATAATTAATAACTCATTTAACCCTGGTGCACTTACACTGTAAAAATCTTGTGCTATGTCTATATCATTCTTATTTACCTCTTCTAAAAACTGAAAATAGGCTAAGGCTGCTTCTTGACTTTCAAATATTCGATTTTCTTCGCCATAGCTTAATACTTGTTCGCGGACTGTGCTATTAAACATCGTACGGTAGCCTCCTTGTAGGTTTTCATCTGATAATCCATTGACTATGCGGGAAACGCTACCACCTACACTGAGATTCCAACTCAATCCTACCCAAGTAGCTTGTTGATCTACTTTTATTCCTTGGGCATCATAATTCAATATCATCGGTAAGCTTAACTCTTTCCCTTGATGGGTATATAAGGGTACACTTATCTCTGGTGTCCCCGTGTATAAACTCACTGGAGTGTTGCCATATTTGATAAATTGGGAAGCTTCTGGGGATACTGCTCCGCTGGCTAGTTGATTTACTTCGCTTTGATAGTCTATCGCTATATCTACTGCGCCACTATCTTGCGATTGGACATAACTCCTCCCTATGATACACACTAATAGTGTGCACCACAGCTTGCTGTAGTGTTTCATACTCGTTCGTTTTTTGAATTTTTGATTATTTTTTTTAACTCTACAAATTTACGGGTAAACTGTAATATGGACAAATTAATTTAAAGCATAAAAAAATCCCGCTAAAAAGCGGGATTTTTTTATATCTAAAAGTAGTAACTAGTTATTGAACATTTTGATTAGCGTCACCTGTTCTGGTTGTGTAATTAATCTTCAACGCGTTTACTTCTCTTAATTCTTTTTTAATATCTCCTACAAGTCCCATGTTTGTATCACCATCAACTTTTAAAGCAGTAGTTAAGAAAGGAATTAATTCTTCTCTCTTAGATTCTCTTTCTGCTAAAATGAATGCTTTAACATCTGCAACTTCAGCAAACTTATCGTTTAACTGAATTCTAGCTTGTGTTCCTGCACTTGATTGGTATCTAGAACTAGGTTTACCTGCATAGATATACATTACCAAATCTTTTTTGTCTAATTTTTCTATCTGATCTGCAAATGGTAATTTGTTTTCAATCATCAATGTATTTTGACGCATTACCGTTGCTACCATGAAGAAGAATAATAACATAAATACGATATCTGGTAACGAAGCTGTAGAAATTGCTGGTAATTCACCACCTTTTTTCTTTTTAAACTTTGACATATCCTTATCTTTTTATGTTATACAATTATTTCTTTGGTTCTGCTTCAGATAATTTTTCCGGGAATAAAGATTGGATTCTCTTTATTTGCTCCTTCAATTTATCTTTATCACCTACGTAATTTACATCTTTAAGATCTTTTTCCATTTGAACAAAAGTCTTGTTGTATAAACGTAGAGCTTCTCTATTACGTAACTCAGTATATGCAGCTACTAATTCATTTTGAACTGCGATATACGTAGCATAATTTGTTTCACGGTTATTACGTAAAGATATTACCGCTTTGTCTGGATTATCTGATGAAGTCGGATCTTTAGCTCCTTGACAATAAGAACAAGCTTCGTCTCCTTGTCCTCCACCATTATCTAAAAACTTGATAGCAGCTTCACGTAAATCTTTAATTTCCATCGGAGTTTCTTCAACCAATAAATCGTTGTTTTTGTTTACCTCTACAACAAAAATATTTTTTTGCTTTAAGATTGGAGGCTCAACATTTTCTTCTGGAATTGGAGGAAGTTTACGACTAATACCGCTGTCTGTTTCTATAGTAGTTGTTACTAAGAAAAATATAAGTAATAGGAATGCGATATCGGCCATAGATCCCGCATTTACTTCTGGTGCTGCTCTCTTTGCCATATTATTTACCTATTAATTTTTTAACTCCTGATAAAACCATTAATCCAACTGCGATAGCAGATAGGAAATAGAATACATATAAACCTGCACCTACCCATCTAGAATCACCAGCTGATAATACTTCACCATCTTTAAGAGGAGTTTCTACTCCAGTAGCTAAACCGTATCCAACTCCTACTATAACAAGGAAAGATACAATCCCTATAGCAGTCTTTTTAAGTCCTGCAGGATTTTTAGCTAAAGCAGAGAATACTGTGATAACTGTAGCAATTAGAGCAACAACAAATACTCCTACTGTAAGGCTATAAAGTGGACTTACAGCGTCAGCAGCATCTCCAAATGGAAGTTCTCTTGGATCAGATGCTCCATTAGCTTCCATAAGCTTATCCATTGCACTATTCATTACAAACCATAAGATGATTCCTAAGGCTCCTACTGCTAGTACAACATATGATAATATTTTTGAAATTTTCATCTGTTTTATTTGAATTTAACGTTTAGACTTCTACAATTTCTTGTAGCAATCATGGATTTACAATAACACTATTACTTATAGTCTATAAGATCAGCATCGTGTAATAATGCTATAGACCTTGTTTAAACAAGTAAATTATTATTTCTTGTTTTTGTATGCTACAAGCATATCGATTAATGAGATAGAAGCATCTTCCATATCATTTACGATACTATCGATTTTTGCTACGATATAGTTATAGAAAATCTGTAAGATAATCGCTACGATAAGTCCAAATACTGTAGTAAGAAGTGCTACTTTAATACCTCCTGCTACTAATGAAGGTTGCATGTCTCCTGCTGCTTCAATCTTATCAAAGGCTTGAATCATCCCGATTACAGTTCCCATGAACCCAAGCATCGGAGCTAATGCGATAAATAAAGATACCCAAGAAACGTTCTTTTCTAATTGTCCCATTTGAACACCTCCATAAGCTACTACTGCTTTTTCTGCAGCGTCTACACTCTCGTCTGCTCTATCTAAACCTTGATAGTAAATAGATGCAACAGGTCCCTTTGTATTTCTACAAACTTCTTTAGCTGCCTCGATTCCTCCGCTACTTAGCGCATCTTCTACATTTTGTTGTAATTTCTTTGTGTTTGTAGTAGAAAGGTTTAAAAAGATAATTCTTTCGATTGCGATCGCTAGACCTAAGATTAAACATAAAAGTACAATCCCCATGAATCCAGGACCTCCTTCAATAAAACGCTTCTTTAATTCTTGGTGGAAAGTTAACGTTTCTGCTGGCTGATCTGCATCTTGCAACATTGTTGTCGTTAATGGAGCTACTAATAATTGCACATTTGTCGTTAATGACTGTGTTTGTGCTGTGGCAGTCTGCATATTACCGAAAGCTATTACTACTGCGATTGCCAGAATTGAAAATAATCTTTTCATTGCGCTGATTCTTAATTTTAATTAGTTAAAGGGTTAAAGATATAAAAATATTATAAAATCTATTAAAATTTTGACAATAATGCAGAGAGGAAGGGATTCGAACCCTCGATACGCTTTTGACGTATACACACTTTCCAGGCGTGCGCCTTCGACCACTCGGCCACCTCTCTAATTCGTTTATTTGGTCAAAACTGTCGAGCAAATAACAAAAAAAAAATTATCTGATAAAATTTAATGCGTTAATTTTCGGACATTTCGCCACGCAAAGATGTTTCATAGATGGTTTTTAACACTTTAGCAGATATTTTTTCTCCTAGCAAATACATCAGTTTTGCCAATGCTGCCTCTGTTGTTATGTCTTTTCCTGAAATCACCCCTATTTTTTTCAACTTTGTACTTGTATCGTATTTCCCCATTTCAACACTTCCTCCAGCACATTGCGTGACATTTATTACTGGAATATTTCGCTCTTTTAATTCTTTTAAAATTAAAATAAACCATTCTTGTGTAGTTGTATTTCCTGCTCCATAGGTTTCTAAAATAACTCCTTTTAACATTGATGAGGACACCATTGCTTTTAAAATAGATTGGTTTATCCCCGGAAACATCTTTATAATAACGATGTTATTGTCAAAATAGGTGTGATACACCATTTTTTTTCGCCTATTAACAGGTCTTAATGCTTGCCTATTTATTTTTAAATGTACCCCAGAAGTTATTAGAGGAGGATAATTAAGTGATTGAAAGGCTTCAAAGTGTTCTGCATTAATTTTTGTTGTACGATTTGCTCTTAATAATTTATATTCAAAATACAGCCCCACTTCTGTTATAACTGGTTTTCCTTTTTCTTGTAAGGCAGCGATTTGTACTGCTGTGATTAAGTTTTCTTTTGCATCCGTTCTTAAATCTCCTATTGGTAATTGAGATCCTGTAAAAATAATGGGCTTAGTTAAGTTTTCGAACATAAAACTTAGAGCTGATGCGGTATAAGACATGGTATCGCTACCATGTAATACGACAAACCCATCATACTTATCATACTTTTCGTATATGATATCACCTATCTCCTTCCATTTATTCACATCCATATCTGATGAATCTATAGGTTTCTCAAAGCTAATCGTATCTATATTACATGCTAATTGCTTTAACTCTGGTATACGTTGTAAAAGTTCCTTAAAATCAAATGGTATTAACGCTCCAGTTTCATGGTCTTTAACCATTCCTATAGTTCCGCCAGTATATATGAGTAAAATTTCAGGTTTCATCACTGTTTGTTTTCTTTGTTAATAACAGGGTTTGCATACATTAGCAAAAAGTTCTCTAAGGCAATATCATTTGTTTTATCAACTCTTCTAGTTATTCTTCGCTCAAATTGTCTTTTTTGTTTTTCGTCATAAAAAGCAGCATATTTATTTGTTTCAAAAATCAAATCGTATGCAATGTAATTTGAAGGCCATAACTTAAATTCTTGATGTATAAAATGATCTATTTGTTTGGCTATAATATCTAATTGCTCATTGATAGAACTGTCTAATCCTACATTATTTATGTCTAATCGCAATACTTCTCCGGCTGCCATATGAATTCGCCCCTTATTACCTGTAGCTCCGTGTAAAATAGTATTAAAATCCTCATTAGCTGTCTTAATGTATTCTTCTTCATAAGCTTTGGCTAATAATTCTGGCATCTTTAATCTATCTGTAGGGTCAAATTCATACGAAATGGATATTGGCACTATTTTAAGATTGTATAAATACGCTAATAAATCTTGCTCTTTAGGCTTGGCCATAGCAAGCATTTTTAAGATCCCTTGCTGTGTCCTATCGTCTCCATCTTTTGTTCTCCCCTCTCTTTGTGCTATCCAAACAGATCTATTGTCTTTGAGTATAGATTCTTGTATAAAACTAGATAATATCTGGCTATCCTGAAGTAATTGTCTTGGACTAGCACTCCTTTTGACTAAAAAATTACGATTTAACCTGGATAAGCGCATCATAAAAGGTTTTTGTACCAAGTTATCTCCAATAGCAGAAGTAGTCGTAATCATTTTTTTATCAATCAAAATACAATTGAGCAATGAGGTATCTAAAATAATATCTCTATGATTCGATATAAACAAATAAGATTCATCTTTCTCTAAAGCATCAAATCCCGATGTTGTAATTCCATCTGAACTACGCTGAATAATTTGCGCTACAGCATGATATAAAATATTCGCTTGAAAATCATATATACTTTTACAAGCCAATACTTTATTTTTAATTTCTTCAAGTGATAGTTCTGGAAAAGCAAACCTTACCAATGCTTTTATCATTGGATGTTGCATACTAATCTCTAAAGCTTCCTTTACCTCACTATCGTGATATGGTCTTATCGAATCAAATACAGACACTTTTCTTTCTATTTAAATACTCAAATTATTGATCAACTTATATTCCAAATACTTCTTTTGAATTCTGTGTGGTTATCTCGGCCAACTCTGCTTCACTCTTTCCGTAGATATCTACCATTTTCTCTAACACATTAATTAAATAAGCACTTTCATTTCGTTTTCCTCTATATGGTGTAGGAGATAAATATGGTGCATCTGTTTCTAAGACAATATGTTTAATATCTATCTGGTCTAAAAACTTATCTATTTTTCCGTTTTTGAAAGTTACTACTCCTCCTATCCCTAATTTCATTCCATAACTAATCGCTTTTTGCGCTTGTTCAAGGGTACCCGTAAAGCAGTGAAAAATACCGAATAATTCTTCTCCTTTTTCTAGTTCTAATACCTCAAAAACTTCGTCAAAAGCTTCTCTACAATGGATAACTATAGGTAGCTTATATTGCTTTGCTAATTGAATTTGTTTCCTAAAAGCTATCTTTTGTTCTTCTATAAAAGTTTTATCCCAATAAAGGTCCATCCCTATTTCTCCTACTGCAAAGAATTTTTTATCTGATTCTTTTTGCATACGCTTTGCTAATTCTTCTTCTACATGCGCTAATTCTTCTTCATAATTTTCCTTAACATGCGTTGGATGTAATCCCATCATTAAGAATACTTCTTCTGGATATTCTTTTTCTATTGCATACATCGCATGAGTATAGGTAGAATCAATTGCCGGAACAAAAAAACGCTTTACTCCTGCTGCTATAGCTCTTGTCATCATTTCTTTTTGATCTTCTTCAAAAGCTTCACTATAAATATGTGTATGGGTATCAGTTAAAATCATGCTGCAAAAGTATGAAAATACACTTCAGAAACACAACTTCTCTCCTTCTATAATTTTAGCATGTTTTTCTATTGTTTTTTGTATTATTTTTACACTTTAAACTAACCCCTAATTAAGTATATGAGCACCCTACGTAAATTCCTTTTAGCAAAAAAATATACTCGTATAAAATTGGCATTGACCAAGACTAATCATTTTGAAGTCAAAGCAACTTTAAATGGTATAAAAGGTAATTTTATTTTGGATACTGGAGCATCAAATTCTTGTGTCGGTTTTGAGGCTGTAGAAAAGTTTGATTTATTTGCCCAAGATAGTGACGTAAAAGCTGCAGGTGCAGGTGCTACAAATATGACTACTCAAGTTTCTAAAAAAAATACTTTAAAAATAGGGAAATGGAAAAAGAAAAAGGTTTCTCTAGTTCTTTTTGACATGCAACACGTTAACCAGGCTTTGCTTAATCATAATGCCGAACCTGTTGATGGAATTATCGGCGCTGATATTCTAAAAAAAGGAAAAGCTGTTATCGATTACGAACGAAAATGTCTATATCTAAAATGATATAAGTTAACACATTAGGTATTAATCTATAAAAAAAGCCACAACGGAAATTCATTTCCATTGCGGCTTTTTTATGAACTTATTTCTATAGTTTTCCAAAATCACGGGTTTTTACCTATAGGATTGATTATTCTCACTTGTTATTTTTGATTAAATACCGTAACACCTCAACAAAAAAAGCGTAATAAATAAAAAAACAACACTTTACAAATATTTTTTTCTTTATTTTTAAAGAAAGAGTAACTAAACATTTCGTATCCTATGAATCGTAGAAATTTCCTAAGCTCATCTGCCCTAGCTTTTGGAGCGTTAACTATTATTCCTTCATCCATTATTGCAGGAGAGGCTTCTAACACATCTTTGCATCATTTTGGAAAAGGTTTTCAATCAATTCAATCATTTACATCGACAATTTCAATCGATTCAGTATCTGATATTTTTAAAGAATCTTTCCATGAGTTATCGACAATTTTAAAAACTCAAGGTTATGGTTTCAATACCTCTTCCTTGATAAAGTTTAATCAAAAGTGTTATGCATTACCTATTGTAAAGAAATCTTTATTAAATGTATCTACAAAAGAATTAGCATTTTTAATCAAGAATCAAAATTCATACAATACCTATATACTAGATCACCAATCAACTATAGCTTTTGATCAATTTATTGAAAGCTTTTATATTTCATTAAGATCTCACAATATAAACTTCATTGACCTATTAGAAGTTATAGCCCCATACAAGGTAACTTCATACAAAAAAGGGAAACACACACTCTTTGCTTTTCGAAATAAAAACGGTGATCATATAACTATTCATAATACATCTAAAGGTACTAAAACAACTATCTCTTAATTATGAAAATCATACTCATTGGTAATTTTCCGTTATGTCAAGCCATTTATAACGCTATAGAAAGAAGTGGAAACTTGCATGCTGTTTGTTTTGAAAACAATAAAGCTCAAGATTTTTTTATCACTCACATTAAACAGCAAGGATATGACACTTTTGCTATATCTAAAGAAAATATTTCAACCTCATTTAAAGATTGGCTAGTTTGTCAAGAAGTTGATCTAGTTATTGTTTGTGGTTTATCTATAAAAGTCCCTGAAGCTGTTTTAGCTATTCCAAAGCACGGTTTTCTTAATGTTCATTTTGGATTACTACCACAAAATGCAGGTCCTGATCCTGTTTTTTGGAGTTTAAAAAATGGAGAACAACAAACCGCTATCACTATACATAAAATGAATACAGAATGGGATAAGGGACCTCTTTTGGTACAAAAAACTGTACCGATTATCATTGGAGAAACCTATGGAATACTCAACTCTAAACTTATTCATTTATCTGCCGAAGTATGGACAGAAGCTTTTTCTAAACTACATAATAACGCTAATTATATTGAACAAAATATTACTCATAATACCTATAATAGCACTCCAAAAACAATAGATCTCACCATAAACTGGGAAACACAAACTAGTGAACAAATAGAATATTTGGTCAACGCTGCTAATCCAAAATATGATGGTGCAACTACTTATTATCAAGGGAGTGAATTCAGAATTTTAGAAGTTTCTCCTGTAGATAGTCAAACACCATTATTTGGTAAAACTCCTGGAGAAATTATCCATGCTCATCCGCATGAAGGGCTCTATGTATGCTGTAAATACGGACAATTAATTCGTATCAACGTATTGAAATCTGATGCAGGAATACTTTCTGGAGCTAAATATGTAAATCTTGGCCTACAACAAGGACAACGATTTACTTCTGTCATAAAACAAGAAACAACATCAAATATTACATAACAACTTAAAATCAAACAATTATGGAAGGAATGATCGGAGAAGTACGCTTATTTGCGGGTAATTTTGCACCTAGAACATGGGCTTTTTGTGAAGGGCAACTATTAGCTATCTCTTCAAATACTGCGCTATTTTCTATTTTAGGAACTATTTATGGTGGAGACGGAAGAACATCATTTGCGCTACCTGATTTAAGAGGACGCGTACCTATAGGACCTGGTACTGGCCCTGGTTTATCGACCTATAGAGAAGGACAAAGAGGAGGTGTAGAAACTGTTACTTTAAACAGTCTTCAAATTCCTTCACATACGCATGCTCATACCTTTAATGTTAATTCTGGTAACGCTACTATCAGTACTCCTGTACCAGGTTCTACAATTGCTACACCAGGTGTAGGTTCTGGTAGATCTTTCTCTCCTGGATTAGGATTTAATGCTTCTAGTCCTGATACAACGCTAAATAATAACTCTATAGTTATTGGAAACACTGGAGGATCTCAAGCACATGAAAACAGACAACCATGGTTATCTTTATATTATATCATTTGCTTACAAGGAATTTTCCCTTCAAGAAATTAATTTAAATACTTCATGGACTATTTGTAGATAGTTCATGAAGTATTAATTATCTATATATGGAACAGTCATTGTCATATCTTAAATCGTTAACTCAAAATATTTTTGATGCTTCAAATCAACCTACGATCTTAAATGCTTCAAATTTATTATATCAGTTTTATCAAGAGTTTGATACCTTTCCAGATAAGCAAAAAGACATACATTTATTGCATGGTATCGCCTTATCTCAAGAACATGCTGGAGATTGTATAAAAGATGCAAAAAGAACTATTCATTTTATTAATGGCGTTTTTGAGGTTATAACCCAAAGTATACAAAAGTTCCCCAATACACCTATACGTATTTTATATGCAGGTTGTGGGCCCTACGCCCCTTTAATATTACCACTATTAGCTTTTTTTGAATCTAGCCAACTAGCTATTACACTTATAGACATCAATCAAAGTTCTATTAAAACGCTAACTGGTATTATCGATCAATTAGATTGTCAAGATTATATTGAAGATATCTTAGTTACAGATGCTATTACTTATCAACCAAAAAATGATTATCAGTTTCATATCATTTTGACAGAAACTATGTTTCATGCATTAACTGAAGAACCTCAAGTAGCAATCACTCAAAACCTTAGTCAATTTCTTATTCCTGATGGTTTTTTTATTCCTGAAAGAATCACTTTGTCTTTAGGATATTCCTTATTTGGGAAAGAACCTTATTTAAATCAATATAACAACACTTATATAGTAAAAAATGAAGCCAACAAGAATCGGGTGCCACTACAACCATTATTCTCTATAGATCGAGATATTAATAGTACTCAACCTTTTTCTTTTGAAAGCAACTGGATAACAATTACAAAAGATTTTCAAGAAGCTCCAGATGTATGTATTTATACTTTTATAAAAGTATCTCCGTCTTATCATCTAGCATATGAAGATTCTTTAATCACTAATCCATTTTGCATTACTTCTTTATATACAATACAGAATCAACCTTTTAAAATCAAATACCAAACAACAAACGTTCCTTCTTGGAACATTATCTCTTATAAATCAAAACAAAATCTATCATAACCATGAAACAATTATACTTAAAGCTTTTATATGGTCTTGTCTTTCTCTTAGGAAGCACAAGTGGTATTTTAGCGCAAACAACAGAAACTTTTGAAGACGAAAGTCTTAATTCAACAACATTTACAGATAATAGTCAAACTTTTACCATTACAAGTAGCACAGGAGAAACCTATGATGTTTTTGAAGTTGCAGGTGCGGGATGGAATGGAACTACTGCAGATGACAAATTTATTGAAAATACAGCTAGTCCAATTCCACCAGGAGATGGTAGTAGCTTCACAATTGCTGCCAATGGTGGTACTGATTTTCTAGTCTTAGATTTGTATTTATTCTGTGCGACAGCTAGTCTTTCTAGCCACACTGGTAATCTTACTATCACTGGGCGAAAAGATGGTTCACAGGTATTTTCTTTTACCAAAACTTCTGGTTTCAATAATCCAACTAACTTAGGAGTTAATAACGGATTTACTTTTATTGACTTTGCTACAGAAGGTGCTTCAGATTTTACAGATGACCCTATCGATGAATTGGTTTTCACTTCTACCAATAACCTGGATTATATGGCATTAGATGCTTTTAGATGGAATACTATAGCAGGAGATACTAATCCACCTAATGTACAAAGTATTACTGTTAATGGTTCACCAAATACTACTGATGAACAAGTGGATTTTATAGTTACTTTTAATGAAGTTGCTTCTAATGTAACTACAGATGATTTCTCTATAGATGCTACAGGATCTGCTACAGGTACTATTAATACAATATCAGGATCTGGTACAAGTTATACTATTAATGTCAATAATCTTTCTGGCGAAGGGACAATTAGTATTGACCTCAATGCTTCTACAGATATCCAAGATGCATTAGGGAATAATGGCCCGCCCGCATTCACTTCTGGTGATCATCATACAGTTTCTGCTTGTTTCTTAGAATCTTTTGAAGGTACTGCTGTTAATGCAACTACTTTTGGTAGTAATGGACTTCCTTTTACCGCTACAAACGGATTACGTATCGTTGAACTAATTGATGCTGGGGCTAGTGATTCTGATCGCTATTTGGACAATAATAATGGTGGTGCTGGTACTTATGCTATTCAGTCAACTGGAGGTGAATTATTTACTATGAGCACTCTAGATCTTTATCTCTCTTCTATAACTGGTGGTACTACTCCTACTAACGATGGTACATTAACCATTAACGGAAAAGTAGCTGGTTCAACAGTTTATACTATTATCAAAAATTCAGGTTTCCCTACAACTCTTAATAATGGTGATAATGGTTTCTTTAATATTAATTTTGCTACAGATGGATCTTCAGATTATACTACTACAAATGTAGACGAAGTTGAACTTGTGATTGGTGCTGCGTTTACCTATTTGGCTATTGATCATTTTGAATTTTGCGAAGAAGGTACAGCAGATACTTTTCCTCCAGAAGTACAGAGTATTACAGTAGCTGGTTCGCCAACATCAACAGCAACTTCAGTTGATTTTACAGTGACGTTTAACGAAAATGTAAGTAATGTTACTACTGACGATTTTTCTTTGGATACTAGCGGTACAACTGGAAACATTTCGGGAATTACTGGAAACAATAATATTTATACAGTTACTGTAGATAATATCACTGGTCAAGGAACCATTAGCATTGACCTCAATGCTTCTACAGATATCGAAGATGCATTGGGTAATAGTGGTCCTCCAGTATTCACAACAGGTGAGGATCATACCGTTTCGCCTTGTGCTGTAGAAACTTTTGAATCTTTTACCCCTGGAGATACTTCTTTTAGTAGTAACGGATTTATGTTTAATCTAACTAATGGATTAGATGTTTTCAATATTAATGGTGCGGGTGCAAATGGTTCTGATATCTTTTTGGATAACGAAGGAAATGGGACTGGTGCTTATGCTATAGAAACTTCAGATAATTCAACATTTACAGTAAATACGCTATCATTATACGTTTCTTCGATTGCAGCCGGAAGTAATCCTACAGATGATGGAACAGTAACGATTAGAGGTAAGGTTAATGGTACTACTGTTTATACTATAGATTTAAACAATACAAACACTACTTTTCCTACTGCGGTCGCTCAAGGAAATAACGGTTTTTTAGATTTGGATTTCTCATCCATTAATGGTTCAGACCACAGTAATACTTCAATTGATGAAATCGAATTTGAAATTTTTGCTGATTTTACATATGTAGCAGTTGATAATTTTGAATTTTGTGTTGATGAAACTCCTCCTATAGTACAATCCATAGCTTTACAAGGGACTCCCGCTGAAAATGCTACTACAGTAACTTATACTGTTACTTTTGATGAGATTGCAAATAATATTACTACAGATGATTTTGAATTAACAACAACTGGTACTGCTTCTGCTTCAATCGCCTCGGTTTCTGCTAGTTCAGGTACATCAGTTAATGTTACTATAAATACTATCACTGGCGATGGTTCTTTAAGACTAGATCTATTAGCTAATACTGATATAACTGATAGTACTGGAAATGGAAATGGTACAAATGGTCATGTTACAGCGTTTACCACAGGTGAAGTACATAATCTAGACCTTGAAGTTCCAACAGCTACCATCGTTATCGATGACACCGCTATCATTTCTGGGGAAACACCTACGGTAACCATTACCTTCTCTGAAGCTGTTTCTGGTTTTGATAATAGTGACCTTTCTATTGACAATGGAACGCTTTCTAATGTTTCTTCTAGTGATGGAAATATAACTTTTACCGCTACTTTTACGCCTACTACTAACGTTGACGATGCTAGCAATCTAATCACTTTGACTAACTCGGGAGTAACTGATGCTGCAGGTAATGCTGGAACGGGTACTACTGACTCTAATAATTATGCTATAGATACTACTATCCCAACAGCTACTATCGTTATTGATGATACAGCTATTATCTCTGGAGAAACGCCTACGGTAACTATTACCTTCTCTGAAGCTGTTTCTGGTTTTGATAATAGTGATCTTTCTATTGATAATGGAACGCTTTCTAATGTTGCTTCTAGTGATGGGAATGTAACTTTTACTGCCACTTTTACGCCGACTACTAATGTTGATGATTCAAGTAACTTAATTACTTTAACTAACTCTGGAGTAACTGATGTTGCAGGTAATGCTGGAACGGGTACTACTGACTCTAATAATTATGCTATAGATACTACTATCCCAACAGCTACTATCGTTATTGATGATACAGCTATTATCTCTGGAGAAACGCCTACGGTAACTATTACCTTCTCTGAAGCTGTTTCTGGTTTTGATAATAGTGATCTTTCTATTGATAATGGAACGCTTTCTAATGTTGCTTCTAGTGATGGGAATGTAACTTTTACTGCCACTTTTACGCCGACTACTAATGTTGATGATTCAAGTAACTTAATTACTTTAACTAACTCTGGAGTAACTGATGTTGCAGGTAATGCTGGAACGGGTACTACTGACTCTAATAATTATGCTATAGATACTACTATCCCAACAGCTACTATCGTTATTGATGATACTTCTATTATTTCTGGGGAAACGCCTACGGTAACTATTACCTTCTCTGAAGCTGTTTTTGGTTTTGACAATAGTGATCTTTCTATCGATAATGGAACGCTTTCTAATGTCATTTCTAGTGATGGAAATATAACTTTTACTGCTACTTTTACACCTACTACTAATGTTGACGATGCTAGTAACTTAATTACTTTAACCAACTCTGGAGTAACTGATACTGCTGGTAATACTGGAACGGGTACTACTGATTCTAATAACTATGCAATAGATACTACTATACCAACAGCTACTATTGTTATTGATGATACTTCTATCATTTCTGGAGAAACACCTACCGTAACTATTACTTTCTCTGAAGCTGTTTCTGGTTTTGATAATAGTGATCTTTCTATTGATAATGGAACACTTTCTAATGTTGCTTCTAGTGATGGAAATATAACTTTTACCGCTACTTTTACGCCTAATGCTAATGTTGATGATGCTAGTAATCTAATTACTTTGACCAATTCTGGAGTAACTGATGTTGCTGGTAATCCTGGAACGGGCACTACTGATTCTAATAATTATGCAATAGATAACATTATACCAACAGCTACTATTGTTATTGATGACACCACTATCATTTCTGGAGAAACACCTACTGTAACTATTACTTTCTCTGAAGCTGTTTCTGGTTTTGATAATAGTGATCTTTCTATTGATAATGGAACGCTTTCTAATGTTGCCTCTAGTGACGGAAACATAACCTTTACCGCTACTTTTACGCCTAGTACTAACGTTGACGATGCTAGTAATTTAATTACTTTAACCAATTCTGGAGTAACTGATGTTGCTGGTAATACTGGAACGGGTACTACTGATTCTAATAACTATGCACTTGAAACTATAGTTCCTACTGTAACTATTACTTCGACAGAGTCTTCGCCTACAGGAGAAAACCCTATCCCGGTTACTATTACTTTTTCTGAAAACATATCAGGATTTGTAATGGGTGATATTACTGTGACTAACGGAAGTGTAACTAACTTTAATGAAACTACAGCTGGTTTAATTTATGATATTGAAATTACACCAGGTACTAACGGTTTAATCACTATTAATATAGCAGCAAATGTTGCTAGTGATACTAGTGGTAATCCTAATGATGCAGCCACAGAGTTTACTATAACATATGACAGTACTTTAAGTACTAATGATTTTACCATTAATAATGATTCTTTTTATATCTATCCTAATCCATCGCAAGGAATTATCTCCTTTTCGTATGGTAGCGATATAGAAATTCACACGGTAAAATTATTCAATATTCAAGGTAGATCAGTTTTTTCTAAAAATATGAATACTAATACATCTAAAACAATTGATATTACTAATTTATCTAAAGGTGTATATTTTGCTAGATTCTTTTCGAACAAAGGAATTTTAACTCAACGAATTATTAAAAACTAGTTTATCTAAAACTTACATATAAAAAAACCGAGAATGATTCATTCTCGGTTTTTTTTATGTTCAAAATTAGCATTCTACCCGTGGTGCATTTAGGCAATATTAATTTTAAGATTGTTGATATTTCTTTGAAATAGAAACTTATTGATGTATTGA
>CANDNT010000005.1 GCA_947387485.1 Aquimarina rhabdastrellae | reverse complement strand
TTTAAAGTTTTTTCACCTACACACTTACACACCTATACTACAGCGCTTTATACACAAAAGTTTTTTTAAAGGTTTTTGATAAAACAAGAACGAGCTATGAATATTCATAGCTCGTTCTTGTTTTATTTAGTTATATCTACTTTCTATTTAAAGAAAGAATCAACAAATTCGTATTTGTTAAACACCTGTAAATCTTCAATACCTTCTCCTACACCAATATATTTAACAGGTATTTGAAATTGATCACTTATACCTATTACTACCCCTCCTTTTGCTGTACCATCTAATTTCGTTACTGCTAATGAAGTTACTTCTGTAGCTGCAGTAAATTGTTTTGCTTGTTCAAAAGCATTTTGCCCTGTAGAACCATCTAATACTAATAACACATCATGAGGTGCATCTCCTATCACTTTTTGCATTACTCTTTTTACTTTAGACAATTCATTCATTAAATTGACTTTATTATGCAATCTTCCTGCAGTGTCTATAATAATAACATCTGCATCTTGAGTCACTCCAGATTGCAATGCATCAAAAGCTACTGAAGCAGGATCGCTTCCCATTGATTGCTTTACTATAGGTACATCTACTCGATCTGCCCAAACTTGTAATTGATCAATAGCTGCTGCTCTAAATGTATCTGCTGCCCCTAAAACAACTTTAAGTCCTTTCTTTTTGAATTGATAAGCCAACTTACCAATAGTAGTGGTTTTACCTACACCATTTACACCTACCACCATTAAGACATAAGGTTTTGTTTTAGGTATCTCGTAATCCACACCTTCTCCTACATTAGTTTCGGATAAAAGACCTGCTATCTCTTCTCTCAGAATTTTATTAAGCTCATCTGTACCAAGATATTTATCTTTTGCTACTCTATCTTCTATACGATCAATGATCTTAATAGTAGTTTTTACTCCCACATCACTACTTACCAATACTTCTTCTAAATCATCTAGAACTTCATCATCTACTTTTGATTTACCTGCAACAGCTTTACTTAATTTAGTAAAGAAGCTTGATTTTGTTTTTTCCAACCCTTTATTTAAGGTTTCTTTTTTCTCTGAAGAGAATATTTTTTTAAAAAAGCTCATTCGTTTTTCTAGTGTAAATTACTTCTTATTAGTTATTCTTTGTTTATGTATAAAAGATTTCCAATAAAAACTTTCTAAATATTACTCAAATATATAAAAAAGAAAAAAGCCATTTTCAATAAGAAAACAGCTCTATCTAATATTTTTACTCAAAGCGAACTACTTTTTTTTAAGAAAGTCATTTACCGCTTCTGGCGCCATGATTGACTCTACGAAAGTATAAGCTCCACTTTTAGGAGACTTTACCATTTTTATAGCTTTAGTCAATCTGTTTGACTTAGTCTGTAACGATGCTACTGATTTCTTTGCCATTTTCTATTTATTTTATCTCTTTATGAACCGTCATTTTTTTAAGAATCGGATTAAATTTCTTTAATTCAATTCTATCTGGCGTATTCTTTTTGTTTTTTGTTGTAATATATCTTGAAGTACCTGGCTTACCGCTAGCTTTGTGCTCTGTACATTCTAAGATTACCTGAATTCTATTACCTTTCTTTGCCATTGTATAGTTTCTTTAATATAAAGAAGGATATTACTTAGTTAAAAATCCTTTTGCTCTTGCTTCTTTTAAAACAGCAGAGATCCCATTCTTATTAATATTCTTTAACGCTGCAGTTGATACTTTTAAAGTAATCCAACGGTCTTCTTCAGGAATGTAGAAGCGCTTCTTAATTAAATTAGCGTTAAATTTACGTTTTGTTTTATTCATTGCGTGAGAAACATTGTTCCCAACCATTGCTTTTTTACCTGTAAGCTCGCAAACTCTTGACATCTCTTTCTAAATTTTGGTATTATTTCAAAACAGGGTGCAAATTAACGATTTTTTTATCTAAAATACAACACACTGTCTATTATTTTTTTATACTTTTTTTTAATTCAACTCATTAACCGTACTAAAAATAGGGGTTTTTACCTATTTAGAAACTGTACTTCTTTACTTAATTTTACATCAGTTAGTTTTCAAGAAAGCAACTAACTACTTGATATGGGGTAATTAAGTAGTAATAGAGATTGAAGCGATGTGTAATAGCATCGCTTTTCTATTTATTTTACTCTCATTTTATATCAGTTATAGCTGTCTTTTCCTTTATTTTTGAAAAAATACTATCTTTAAGTATACTTTATTCATGATGAACCCTCAGGAAAATTCGGTTACCTCCACCACAATAAACAAAAAATTACTAGAATACCTATGCCTTGATTTTGGATCTTTTTATTTTTATGAAGATTGCGTTATTGGTGAAATGAATAGAGGATCTATTGTTGACTTTGAAAAGCTTCATCCTATTTTTAAAGCAGCTCTTTTACATTATAAAGAGGATATCTCGTTTGTCTATATCTCTAATAGAATCCATTCATACTCTGTTGTTCCTACATCTCATTTTCAGTTAAGAGGTCTTTTTCCTAATTTAAAAGGTTATGCTATTGTATCTTATAATGATAAGACTACTAAAATAGCAGATCTTGAACGTACTTTCTTTAATCGTCCTATGGATGTTTTTTCCAATCTCAAAGATGCTATTTCATGGAGCGATCAATTACTAGCTAGTTTCTAGAGTCTTTTTTAAAAGTTCAAATGATTTACTTACCGCTTTACCTATTGTTCTTGTACGATGGTTACTAAATTTAAATTTTTCTGAAAAAACTCTTGTCGGTGTCGCTATTCCTATATATACAGTACCAACTTCTACATCTCCATCTCCTTTTGATGGCCCCGCATTTCCTGTTGTTGCTATAGCATAATCTGCTTTAAATTTATGCTGTGCAGCTTTGGCCATAGCTTGAGCTACTTCATGACTTGTTACTCCAAAAGTTTCTATTGTAGTATTATCTATGCCTAAAACATCTACTTTTGATCTTGTTGCATAGGTCACTACTCCTCCATTAAAAAATGATGATACTCCTGCATTTGCTGTTATGGTTTCTGCAATCTTTCCACCTGTACAACTTTCTGCTATAGCTAATGTTTTTTGATTAGCTTTTAACAACTCTCCTACAACAAGTTCAATTGCTTTATCTTCTTCATAGCCTACAACAACATCGCCTAGAATAGCTTCAATTTTAGCTACTTCTTCTCCTAATGCTTTCTCGAGAACTTCTTTGTCTTCACCTCTAGCAGATAATCTTAATCTTACTTTTCCTAAATTAGGTAAATATGCTAACTTGATACTTGGAGGTAGGTTATCTTCGACTTCGGCTATAGCATTTGCCAAATCACTCTCTCCTACTCCATAGGTCATCAATGTTTTATGAAGAATAAACGGTGTTTTAAATTGTCTTTGCAATCTAGGAATCACTTCTCCATCGATTAATTCTTTCATTTCAAAAGGTACTCCTGGCATAGAAATAAAAACAGTATTGTCTTTTTCTAACCACATTCCTGGAGCTGTACCAAATTGATTTTTTAAAACTATTGCTTTTGTAGGTACAAGTGCTTGTTGTTTATTAATAGGTGATAATGGTTTATTAAGGTATTTTTCAAATAACTCTTCTACATGAGCTAATACCTCATCGTCTTGCTCTAGTTTATCATCAAAATACTCACACAATGTATGCTTAGTAATATCATCTTTTGTTGGACCTAGTCCACCAGTTATCAAGACTACATCTACTCTATTTTTTGCTTCTTCTAAGGCTTGAAGTATGTGTTTCTTTTCATCTTGAATAGAAGTAATTTGGTATACGTCTATTCCTATTTTATTAAGAGCTTTACTAATATAAGTCGAATTAGTATCTACAATTTGACCAATAAGGATCTCGTCTCCTATCGTAATTATTTCTGCTAACATATTTTTTTAAGCAAAATCGTTTTCTAATTGTTTCAAAACTTCTGTTATCGTTTTGGTTATATGAGTTAAGATAGGTTGAATGTCTTCTTTGTTTTTATTTGATTTTGACCAAGATTCCATTTCTTTAATATAGCTTAGTAAATCCACATCAAATAATTGAAGATTTGGTTTCATTTTATGAGCACATTGATATGCTTTTTCTGCATCATTAGCTTCGACTGCGCTTACCATACCATGCATATCTTCTGGAATTTCTTCTAGAAAAGTTTGTACTAGTACTGTAATAAATTCTTGATCGTCTCCTGCTAATTCTTTTATTTTTTCTAAACTATATCTTTTTTCCATCTATTTAACCCTTATCGAAAAAAATTGCTTCTCCTCTATAAATCCTTCTAGTGAATCTCCAGCTTGAACTTTCCCTACTCCTGCTGGTGTACCAGTAAATATAATATCTCCTATCTTTAATGTAAAATATTTTGATACATATTCGATCAACTCATCTATTTTCCAGAGCATCAACCTTGTATTTCCTCTTTGAACTTCTTCTCCATTTTTCTTTAAACTAAAATCTAGTTCATCAAGGTTTTCGTAAGTATCTTTTGGTACCCAATTACCTACTACTGCTGCACCATCAAAGGCTTTTGCCTTTTCCCATGGCAATCCTTTTTCTTTTAATTTTTGTTGTAAATCTCTTGCTGTAAAATCAATACCCAACCCTATTTCGTTATAGTATTTATGTGCAAATTTTTTATCAATAAATTTCCCTACTCTATTAATTTTCACCAAAACTTCTACTTCGTGATGTATATTATCTGAAAAATCTGGAATAAAAAAAGGTTGTTTTTTTAATAGTATAGCGGTATCTGGTTTCAGAAAAACTACAGGATCTGTTGGTTTTTCATTTTCTAATTCTTCTATATGATCCGTATAATTTCTACCTATACATATCAATTTCATAGTATTCTCTTTTTTATATTATAATAGGTTCATTAATAATTTAATGAACCTATTTTATCTTACATTTTACAGTTTAAGGCTATTATTAAGTTTTCTTAACCTTATTGCTGTCAAAATTTTCTTAGTATATCTCGGGAAATCTGCATTTTGTAACCAACCAAAATATCCTGGTTCATCGTCCAATACTTGTTCTACCAATTTTCCTTTATGTTTTCCAAAAGAAAAAATTTCTTTTCCTTCTTTATTAAAAGCTATAAATCCAGCAAAATCAGCAAATTGTTTTCTCGAACTAAAATCTGCCAAAAATTTCATATTATTTTCTAATTCTGGATAGCGATCTAATTGTGCTTTTAATACTTCATAAGTCGCATTGGTATCTGCTGCTGCAGAATGTGCATCTTCTAAGTCTTTATCACAATAAAACTTGAATGCAGCAGATAATGTACGTTGTTCCATTTTATGAAAAATAGTTTGTACATCTACCGCTACAGCACTTTTCATATCAAAATCTATATCTACTCTTAAAAGCTCTTCGGCTAGTAAAGGAATATCAAAACGATTAGAATTAAACCCTCCTAAATCACACCCCTTGATCATATCATGAACTAAAGGTCCTATTTTTTCAAAGGTTGGTTCATTTGCTACTTTTTCATTAGTAATACCATGAACAGCTGTAGTCTCTGGCGGAATTGGAATTTCAGGATTTACTAACCATGTTTTACTTTCTTTATTCCCGTTTGGAAATACTTTTAAAATTGAAATCTCTACAATTCTATCTTTAGAGATATTAATACCTGTAGTTTCTAAATCAAAGAAACAAATAGGTTTGTTTAGTTTTAGTTCCATAATGATTGTGTTACATCAAAGATACAGTATATATCAAAATTGAAAACTTTAAACGAACTTGTCTTTTTTATTACTCTATGAGTTTAACAAAAACATTATCTGCAAATTTTTTGCTCACAGTTTCTTCTATTGCATTAAATCGTATGCGAATAGATTTATCAAACTCTCTAATTTCGATAATTTCTATTTCACTACTCAATGCTAATCCGATTTCTGAAACATACTTCAAAAAAGTCACCGATCCGTCGTTTACTGCCATCAATTTACATATACTTCCTTGAGGTAATGATGATAGTGTTATTTTGGGTTGTATAGAATATTCTCCTTTTGCATTTGGTATTACTTCTCCATGGGGATCACGTTCTGGAAAATCCATAAAGCGATCTAATTCGTCTATTAGTTTGGATGATTTTATATGCTCTAATTGTTCTGCTACTTCATGTACTTCGTCCCATGTAAAATTAAGATACTTACATAAAAAAGTTTCCCATAGCCTGTGCTTTCGTATTAAACGTACAGCTACAGCTTTTCCTTCATCAGTAAGTTCTAGTTTACCGTATTTTTCACTTATAACATATGATTTAGCTTTGAGCTTTTTTACCATATTATTAGCAGATGCAGGAGATACTGCTAAGTATTCGGCCAATTGATTATTTCCTACTTTAATAGATTCATCTTCTATAAGTAATTGAAAGAGTGCCTTTAGGTAATCCTCTTCGCTTTTTGTTAAATTATGCATATTTATTTTGTTAGTCAAAGCTAACTTTTTAGTTTTGCTTCAAATACAAACAAAAATAACAATTCATGAAATTTAACCGAAGTATAATCTTCATATTCTTATCAGTTTTTGGTTTTACTGGTTTTTTACCTCAAGAAATCAACATATTATAATCTTTGATTTTTTATAGCCTATTCTTATTCTACTTATTTACTTGTGAATATATAACTACTAAGTCTTTATGAAGTTATTCGGATTTCATTTAACAGTGAGATTGAATTTCATATCCCATAATTATTATA
Organism: Aquimarina rhabdastrellae; assembly: GCA_947387485.1. GTDB lineage: Bacteria > Bacteroidota > Bacteroidia > Flavobacteriales > Flavobacteriaceae > Aquimarina. Next base: position 258,399 of record CANDNT010000005.1, on the reverse strand, counting down.
AAATAACAATTCTATGTACAAGCACACCTTTCTTATTTTAACCTTAATGCTTTCTTTATTTTCATGTAAAAAGGTGACAAAAGACCCTAATGAAAAACTAAATGTAGTTACTACTACTTCTATGATCACAGATATGGTTAAAAATATTGGGGGTAATGTTATTGAATTGCAAGGATTAATGGGTAATGGTGTTGATCCTCACCTTTATAAAGCCAGTGAAGGTGATGTAACCAAATTAGTAAATGCTGATGTGATCTTTTATAATGGATTACACCTAGAAGGAAAACTGGAAGAAGTTTTTGAGAAAATGCGTCACCAAAACATTAAAACAATAGCTATAAGTGATGTTATCGATAAAAGTACTTTAATTTCTTCTGAATATTTTGCTTCTAGTTATGACCCTCATATCTGGTTTGATATTAATAATTGGAAATTAGCTATTCAATTCACCACAGAAAAACTAAAAGAAATTGATCCTAAAAATGCTGAAACTTATGAAAAGAATAGTAAAGCTTATTTAGCAAAGCTATCTACTTTACAACAAGATATTCTTCAAAAAATAACATCACTCGCTCCTGAAAAAAGAATTCTAGTTACTGCTCATGATGCTTTTAATTATTTTGGTAAAGCGTATCAATTTAATGTAGTGGGACTACAAGGATTATCAACTGCAACTGAAGCAGGAGTTCAAGATGTTCAAAAACTGGCTGCTTTTATTATCGAGAAAAATGTCAAAGCAATTTTTGTTGAAAGTTCTGTTCCTAAACGTACTATCGAAGCTTTACAAGCTGCTGTAAAATCTAAAGGCCATGAAGTTACTATTGGTGGTACTTTATATTCTGATGCATTAGGGAATCCTGATACTGTAGAAGGAACTTATGTAGGTATGTTTACCTATAATGTAAAGACTATTATTGATGCTTTACAATAAATGATTATTATTGAATTCGCTTTTCTCTTTCATTTAAAGTGGAATTCTTAAATTTAGAATTCATTATGAATACTATAAAAATGGAGAAACCTGCTCCCAAAACTAATTCAACCTCATCTCAAGATAGAGCAATTGCTGTCCGTATAGATGATCTCACGGTTGCTTATAATTATAAACCAGTATTATGGGACATTGATTTAGCGATTCCAGAAGGGGTTCTTATGGCTATTGTAGGACCTAATGGTGCTGGAAAATCTACTTTAATAAAATCCATTTTAGATATTATAAAGCCTATAGCGGGTAGTGTTCAAATTTATAATAAACCATACAAGAAACAACGCTCACTTGTAGCCTATGTTCCTCAAAAAGGAAGTGTTGATTGGGATTTTCCTACTACAGCATTAGATGTTGTAATGATGGGTACCTATGGTAGTCTAGGCTGGATCAAACGTCCTGGACAAAAACAGAAAAAAGCTGCATTAGAAGCTTTAGAAAAAGTAGGGATGCTTTCTTTTAAAGATCGCCAAATCAGTCAGCTTTCTGGGGGGCAGCAACAACGTATCTTTTTGGCTCGTGCCTTAGTACAAAATGCTTCTATTTATTTTATGGACGAACCTTTTCAAGGTGTAGATGCTACTACTGAAAAAGCTATTATAAATATTTTAAAAGAGTTACGTAAAGCAGGTAAAACGGTAATTGTCGTTCATCATGATTTACAAACTGTACCCGAATATTTTGATTGGGTTACTTTTTTAAATGTCAAAAAAATAGCAACGGGTCCCGTAAAAGATATTTTTAATGATGACAACCTTACTAAAACGTATGGTATAAATTATAAAGTAAGTATTCAAGGATAGTTCTATGCTTAATACTTTTCAATTATTATATGGATATTTTTGAATACATATCATTAGTTTTTACAGATTACACGCTACGTACAATAACACTTGGTACTGCTATTTTGGGAGCCATTTGTGGTATGCTAGGTAGTTTTGCTGTATTGCGTAAACAAAGTTTATTAGGTGATGCCATCTCTCATGCGGCATTACCTGGAATTGCTATTGCTTTTTTAATCATGGGCGCAAAAAATAGCAATGTACTTTTATTAGGTGCTTTAATCAGTGGGCTAATAGGTACTTTTTGGATTAAAGGAATCATTAGTAAAACACATCTTAAATCTGATACTGCTCTAGGATTAATTTTATCCTTATTTTTTGGATTTGGAATGTTGCTATTAACTTTTATCCAAAAGCAACCTAATGCTAATCAAGCTGGATTAGATAAGTATTTATTTGGTCAAGCTGCTACATTGGTAGAAAGTGATGTTTGGTTAATGGCTATAGTAACAAGTATTTGTCTCTTTGTGTTATTGTTATTTTGGAAAGAGTTTAAGATTCTTTTATTTGATGCAGATTATACAAAAACTCTTGGATTTAATACTCGTTTTATTGATATCTTAATCACCTCGTTTATTGTTCTAGCTATTGTATTAGGTCTACAGACTGTAGGCGTTGTTTTAATGAGTGCCATGTTGTTGGCTCCCGCTGCTGCTGCAAGGCAATGGACAAATAGTCTAGGTATCATGGTTACACTTGCCGCTATTTTTGGTGCCTCATCTGGAGTAATTGGTACAGCTATAAGTGCTAGTCATAACAACTTATCTACAGGTCCTGTTATCGTTTTGGTAGCTGCTATTTTTGTTTTAATCTCTTTTATTTTTTCTCCTAGTAGAGGACTTTTATTTAGGGAAATACGTTTTAGAAAAAATAGGAATGATCTACAACTACATAAGACCTTATCTTTTATGTATAATATTGCTAAAGATCATGAAAATATAGCTCATCCACATGCCATTAAGATTTTGAATAATTTTCAAGGTTTTACAAAAAAGTCTTTGCAAAAACTAGAAGATAAAGATTATATCATTGTAAAAGGTAATATGTGGTCTATGACTGAAGCTGGTTATCATAAAGCCGCTAATTTATACAATCAACAAATTGATTCTCCTCATGAGTAGTGCTCAAATCGAAATACAATTAATTGCAAGTTTAGTGGCTATAGCTTGTGCGATTCCAGGAACTTTCTTGGTACTTCGTAAAATGGCATTAATTAGTGATGCTATTAGTCATTCTATTTTACCCGGAATCGTAATTGGTTTTTTTATTACGCATGATCTTTCTTCACCTCTATTGATCATTCTTGCTGCATTAAGTGGTGTAGTTACAGTAATACTGGTAGAGTTTATTCAAAAGACAGGCTTAGTAAAAGAAGATACTGCCATTGGGTTAGTTTTTCCAGCATTATTTAGCATTGGTGTTATTCTCATTGCTCAAAATGCAAATGATGTACATCTTGATGTTGATGCTGTTCTTTTGGGTGAATTAGCTTTTGCTCCCTTTGATCGTTTAATCATTAACGATTTTGATTTAGGACCTAAATCATTATGGATTATTGGAGTCATTTTATCATTAACCATAACTCTTTTAATTGCTTTCTTTAAAGAGTTAAAGGTAAGTACTTTTGATGCTGGTTTAGCTTCTGCATTAGGTTTTTCTCCAGCGGTTGTTCATTACGGATTAATGACCGTTTCTTCTATTACTACGGTTGGTGCTTTTGATGCTGTAGGTGCAGTTTTGGTAGTAGCATTAATGATTGCTCCAGCTGCAACAGCTTATTTGTTAACAAATGATCTCAAAAAAATGCTAGGACTTTCTGTTTTCTTCGGAGTTTGCTGTGCTATTATTGGATATTGGGTTGCTCATGCGCTAGATGCTTCTATAGCTGGTTCTATGACTACAGTACTAGGGGTTCTTTTTTTACTTGTCTACCTTTTTGCGCCTAATAGAGGATTATTTTCTGTATTATATAGACAAAGACAGCAACGTATAGAGGTATCTTTATTAACCTTTTTATTACACCTAAATAATCATAGTGAAGAAAGCGAACGCCATGTAAATCATTTAAACGAACATATCAATTGGCAAAAAGTAAAATCTAAATCTGTACTTAATCTAGCATTAAATAATAATATGATTGTTATCGATAATGATATTGTATCGCTTACTGCTAAAGGAAAAAAATTTACAAATGAAGCTATCGATTATATCATTACTAATAAAAATTCTGAAATCGAAAACATGAAAGATCGCTTCTTCTTGTTTAGAGGATAGAGAACAAAACTCAATTGTTCTGTTTTTAGTTCCAATGAATAGTCTAAAATGTAAAATTTTAAAGGATTTTAATTGATGAATTCTAAGTACATCTATAAATCAACATTCATTATTATATTTTAATTCACCCACAACTTTTGAGACTGATTCTGCATAGGCATAGGCTTATTAAAAAAACTGTTGATACTGTTCTACTCTATAATCAAAAGTTGTGTATTTAGGATTTTCTTTTTTTCGTTGTTTATACAATGATTGACTTCCTATTGCTCTATTAGCTGCACCAGATGGAGCAGTTAATGAAATAGTCTTAATAATACGTGATTCTTTATTATCCTTTTTCTCATTAATATCTACTTGGTGTATTCTAGGAATGGTATTGTCTACCAAACTTAACTTTAAATCGTACTCTTTTAATAATTTTCTAAAAAAATATTCTGGTCCATTTTTACTATTCCCTCCTGTAAATAATATGGTATCTATATTAGGATATTTTTCTAAATATGCTATTACGTCTCTTAGTTCTATGTCTTGCATTCCTAAATCCGAAGCATCTATTTTTTCACGTTTACATGCAGCTACAATATCACAGACTCCAATACCTCTTGAACTTAAAAAGTTTTTTCGTTGTGCTATAGCTTTATCTGTATTTTCAAATTTAAGATCTAGTTTAAAAATAGTATCTAATACTGGCCATAACAATCCACTTATGCTTCCATAACAAAAATTAACATCTTCTTCTTTTAATTCTCCAGTGGTAAATCTTGGAGGTGGTAATGTACCTACTATTAATTTGGTTACTTTTTCAGGAAAAAATGGAGGATATGGGTGTGTATGGATAAACATATTTTCTACTTAAATGTATCTCAATAATACGATTTTCTCTACAGTACTCATATTTATCTTACGTACTAATCTATTTTCTTACAACTGCTATGCTTTCGTTTTTATTTTTTTTACTCGTTCTCTATTTGATTATGACGTGTCTACAGTAATCTTTCTTTAAGTTTTTGTTTTTATATCAAAATACCATTTCTAAATCATCAATATTAGATAATTTTGTATGTTCATTTTATACAAACCTCATCAACTATGAAAAAAGTTATTTTATTATTAATGACGATAGCTTTGATTTCTTGTTCACCTACACAACGAACAATCATTGCTGCAAAAAAGACACTAAAAGGTGATTGGTCTCTTAACGAAATTACGTATAGTGAATCTGGTATTTTTGATGTTACCTTATACAATGATGCTACAGCAGAATGCATGGCTGGTAGTACTTGGCGTTTTATTCCTAATAACCATACAGGATATTACACTATTAATCGTTGTGAATCTACAGGTAATAGAAATTTTAGATTTACTATTCCAGAACCTGACCAAAACGGTAACTATAGTTTTTTATTTAAGCCTATAGATACTAAGAAAAAAAGTACCAATGGTAACAAAGGTTATCGTATGGGACTTGATCATCTAGATGACCAAGTTATGACTTGGAAAATGACCACTATTCTTGAAGGAAAACCATTTGTAATTACTATGAACTTTTCAAAAATTTAATTTGTTATGAATTTATACAAGACACTTTCGATACTTATTGCTTTAGCTATCTTAACTTCTAGCTGTAGTGCAATAAAAAATGCTAATAACACACAAAAAGGAGCTGTGATTGGTGCTACTTCTGGTGCCGTATTAGGTGGTATTATTGGTAATAATGTAAAAAAGAAAAACTCTGCTCTAGGTGCTATCATAGGAGGAGTTGTAGGTGGTTTGGCTGGTGGTATCATTGGGAAACAAATGGATAAACAAGCTCAAAAAATTGAAGAAGAAATTCCTGGTGCAGAAGTTACTCGTGTAGGAGAAGGAATTAACGTTGTTTTTGATGAAAATAGTGGTGTTTATTTTGCTACTAACTCTTATGCGCTTAATGCTAAATCTAAAGCTAACCTAAATAAGCTTATTGGTATTTTTAAAGAATTTCCTGATACTAATATTACTGTAGAGGGACATACTGATAATAGAGGAAATGCTGATTATAATTTAACTTTATCTAAAAATAGAGCTGAATCTGTTGTAAAGTATTTAACATCTAAAGGTTTAAATCCTTATCGTTTTCAAACATTTTGGCATGGTGAATCTTTACCTAAATACACTAATGATACTGCCGAGGGTAGAGCAAAAAACAGACGTGTTGAGTTAGGTATTGTTGCTAATGAAGAAATGAAAAAGAAAGCTCAACAACAAGGTAACTAATCTGTAATACCTTATAAAGTAAAAAAACTCATAGCGATGCTATGAGTTTTTTTTTATATCTATCGTGATCTAAAAAAGCTCTTCTTTTTAAAACTGAAAATAAATGAATGGTTGAAAATCTGCTGCATATGTTTGATAACATAATATAGCTACTGCAACTGCTACAGTTCCTTTTACCATCATAGGGCTTTTTATAAATACTGCTTCAAAATAATCCTTGGTTGCATAAGGTAACCAATGCGTAATATATCCTACAAGCATCACTCCAAAAACTAATCTATACTCCCATAAAACTAATGTTGCATTTTGCCAATCCATATTATTCATTACTTGCTCATAAAATCGAGCTATATGATCCATACTATTTCCTCTAAAGTATATTCTTGTAAAAGTTATAAAAGCAAAAGTCAAGGCTATTTTCCAGGTAGTAACGATAAAATGATTTGATTTTTCATATGGGCTAATACGTTTCCAGTATTTATAAACCAATATTCCTAAACCATTAAGTCCTCCCCAGACAACAAATTTCCATGATGCACCATGCCATAGTCCACCAATAAGCATCGTTAATAATACATTTATATTGGTATTAATATGCTTTGCTACACTCTTATTGATATGTGATAGAAAGGCAATTAACATTAATATCCAAAATACAAACATCCCAATCAAGAAATCTCCTACTGCAAATAATACTCCTGATATGATAATTGCAGAAATAATATACGAGGCTGCTGTTCCGTTTCTATTTCCTCCTAACGGAATGTATAAATAATCCTTTAACCAAGTTGATAACGAAATATGCCATCGCTTCCAGAAATCTCCACAGTGAATTGCTTTATACGGAGAGTTAAAATTCTTAGGCAATTTATATCCCATTAATAATGCTAATCCTATAGCTATATCTGTATATCCCGAGAAATCGCCATAAATCTGCAATGAATACCCAATCATAGCCATAACATTAGTAAAGCCAGAAAACATCTCGGGCATATCAAAAATAGGATCTAAAAAATTCATTGCAATAAAGTCTGCAAAAATCATTTTCTTGATCAACCCTTTTAAGATCATATATGTTCCCCTTCCAAAATCTTCTTTAGTAACAACAATATCTTTTCTTATTTGCGGTACAAAATCAGATGCTCTTACAATGGGACCTGCTACTAATTGAGGGAAGAAACTTACAAAAAAACCGAAATCAATTATAGAATCTAATGGTTTTAACTGCTTTCTATATATATCTACACTGTAACTTATAGTTTGAAACGTGTAAAATGAAATTCCTACAGGTAATATAATCGCATCTACTGTAAAATAATCTATTTGTGATATTCCGTTTGCCCAATATGCCAAAGCATTAAATACTTCATAATTGGTCTTGAATAAATAATTATAAGAATCTGTAAAGAAATATGCATATTTAAAATAACAAAGTGTACTTAAATTTAAAATTACACTTATCGTTACTAAAATCTTTCGCTTGAGCTGTGATGTACTATTATAAATAGTTTTCCCTAAGAAGTAATCATTTATCGTACTAAAAAGTAGAATTCCGATAAAAAGCCCACTTGTTTTGTAATAAAACACTAAACTTATTAAAAACAAATACGCACTTCGAACACTTTTTTTTGAATAGATTAATGCATAGATAAAATATATGATAGCAAAAAATATCCAAAAATCTGCTTGAGTAAAGATTAATGGGAACTCTTCTGAGAAAGAGAATATATCAATAAGTCTATTCATTAATTATTTGCTTAAGAACTGTTCGAGGCTGCAAACCTAAGGATCTTTCCCAAGAATTTGTTAATGCTTCTAATAATAAATCTGCTTTTATACGGTATCCTAATCTCGTAAAATGGATTCTATCTTTGGGCATAAGATCATTTTCATACCATGCCTTAGACGAATTAAATCCTCCCATAATTTCGTAAAAGTCCCATACAGCCATACAATATTTATGTGCCAAATCATAAATTACTTTTCTTGCTATACGAGTATTAGGGTTAGGATATTTTCTTTTATAATATGAATCATTAGGTACGGTTAATAAAATTGCTGCTCTGGGATTTGCCTTTAATATCATTTTAATCAGATTCTCGTAGTAATTTTTAAACTCCTGATCATCAAATTCTGTCGTATATGTATCATTTGTTCCTATAGAAACAATAAACAAATCTGGTTTATATAGCATCAATTGATCTTCAAAATACTTACAACGATTATAGTATGCAAAGCTTGCTCCATTAACCCCTATAGAAGTATATTCAATTCCTTTTCTATCATTCATTAATTCTAATCCCATCATTAAAAACTCAGATTCTTCTGGAGTTCCTATTCTTTCTATATCAAATTCAACGCTTTCAACGGTATCGTTAAAAGCATATTCTATATAATGCCCCTCTTTATTTACCTCACTATGAGTAATCAATGTACTATCTGTAAATTTTAATTGGTAATCTTCACTCCAATCATCATAAAATACTCTCAACTTATTAAAGTTGTACATTTTTTTATCATAATTGACATAGTTAGCATCTACTTTTACATGCGATATAGAATCTTTAAATACTGCTGTAACTCCAGATAACCCCCATGCTATACTATCTTTAAGTATAGAACATCTAAATCCTTTCCATTCTCCGTCGTATTCTACTTTATAATTACCTGGATTATTGGTTTTGGCCATACGATATGGATAGATAAAACCTCTTTGCCCTTTGGCCGTAGGACTCATATGTTGCAAATAGGAACGTAATCTATTAGAATAGATATCGGCCTGTATATGAGAACCACCTATATGAAATATATGTATATCTTCTTCTTTAGCTTGAACTACATTATTTAATCGTTTGTATAATGCTTTAAATGCTGGTGATTTTTCTGCAAATTTAATCTCATTAGCTTTCCAATTCACAAAGTTGTAATTGGTTTTAATGCTATCTAACAAATATTTTTGTCCATAGGATGATTTTGACACCCATAGCAATAATAAGGCGAATAATATTCTATAAGGCTTCATCGTTTTCTGATTTAAGGTCAAGATATAGGGCTGTAAAAAATAGTTCTGATATTATTTTGGTTCCTTTGGGTGTAAAATGGGTATAATCACTACCTGCTAATTTTTCATCAACCCATAGTTTCATAGATCCTTTACCTCCCATTGCATCATACATACTCCAATAAGCTACTTCATTCTTGAGGCAAGTCTCCATTAATGTTTGATTAAGATACGGTAATATTTTATAGGTTTCCATGTTTCCGTTAACAGAAGTTGACATATCTGTAGGTCCTATAAAGATTACCTGTACTCCTTTGGTTCTTCTTTTAATCCAGTTAATCTGATGTATAATATACTTACTATAATTTTCTACTTGTGTTGAGTCTTTGAGATATGGCACTGTATTTCCTCCATATTGCATGATAACAACTTTAGGTTTTAGTGTTCTTGTCATACGACTATAGTTTGTAGCACTAGATTTTGCAAACACTGTCCCTGATGCTCCACGCATAGCGACATTATCTATTTGTACTCCTTTACCACTATCTAGTGTAAGTCCATAAAAATCTGCACTTATTTTCCCTTCTAGTTCTATACGTAAATTTGTGGGCGTACTCGGTAACTTAATTTTGTAATTATGGTAATTAGCATCTGCAATTAAACTATCTCGCTGTATTAACTGATCGTTATTATAAACTTTGACCTTTATCGCATCTAAACAGTTTCCGTAATGCAATCCTATAGTATTAAATTTTCTGAGTCTTGCATATGATTTTTTGGTTTTACCTATAGTTATTGTTGCTTTTTGTATAGCCATTGTATCAAGAGCCAAGCTATCTGGTAACGTTTCTACAGCTGGTGTAAACCTTGATATAGACATATAGGTTCCATATTTTTTATGCGAAAACTTAGCTTGTGTTGGATCAAAAAGTGCATATCGTTCCCAATTATCAGATGGCACTACTTCTGCACTGATTTGTCTATATACTTGTTTTATAGGAATAAACCCTGGACCGCTACCACCATATAAACCTTGTAAACGATTACGTAAATATGACGTGATACGATCTCCTTCTAACTGTGAATCTCCATAATGTAAAATTCTACATTGTTTACTATTTAGTTTTTTTCTTAAATCACTAATAAAATCTGGCATGCTATCTGGATAGCGTATACGCACAATTTGAGTAGTATCTATTTTCGAAAAATCTATTTTTTGAGGTACAAGTTTTACTTCAGGCTCACTAATAATGCTATCAACATTTACTAATGTTTCTTCTGGTACTTCCTCTTCTATAGGAATAACACTTGTTGTTACGGTTTTTATTTGTTCTAGCGTAGCTACAGAATCTTCTTCTAATTGTAAAAAGTTTTCTGTAGTAGGATATTTAATCTGAAGCCCTGTCAATGCAAAGCCATCTTCGGCTTTATGCTTTTTCTTGATAGCCTCTTCTTGACTTAAAAATGTTAATCCAAATAAAACTCCTAATACTAGGATTAAAAAAACTGCTATCTGGATTGGTTTTATGTTCAATTTTTTGGGTTTTATGGGGTTCTTTGACTGCTATTAGTCTTTTATTGAAGCTGATTTTTCTAAATATTCTTATCTAATAATCATTTTCAATCTTTCAATATTAAGAAACTCAGCATAAAACTGCAAATCACATGCTAGTTACTAAGCTTTTATATCCCATAGACTACAAAAACTTTGTCATAAATGTCATTTTTATTCAAAATAACTAGCATAAAATCCACTATTAAGTATCTGTAAAAAAATAAACCATAGCACTTACCATGGTTTATTCTTTATAATGAATTCATTTAGACTTTTTCAATTCATTAAAATTGAAATATCTATAATTTTTGATAGTTCTTATCTTACAAATACCAACTCATTCTTTTTAATAGAGTGTTCTTCGCTAAACGAATATCCTTCATAATTAAATCCTTTAAGATCTTCTATTGTTTTTGCATTAGTATCTATGATATAACGAACCATCATTCCTCTTGCTTTTTTAGCAAAGAAACTTATTACTTTAAGTTTATCGTTTTTCCAATCTTTAAAAACTGGTGTGATCACAGGTACTTTTAACGTTTTTGTATCTACTGCTTTAAAATATTCTGTACTTGCTAAGTTTACAAACAATTCGTCATCTGCTAATTCTTCATTAAGAGATGGTGCTAATTTATCTTTCCAGAAACCATAAAGATTTTTATGTTCCTCAACAGGCAGCTTAGTTCCCATCTCTAATCTGTATGGTTGTATTAAATCAAAAGGTTTTAAAATCCCATACTGTCCAGATAAAATACGTAAAGTACCTTCTAATACATCTAACTTTTCTTCTGGAATCGTATAACTATCAAGTCCTGTATATACATCTCCATTAAATGAATATACCGCCGGACGAGCATTAGCTACTGTAAATGGTAATTTCCAATCTTGATTACGTTGCCAGTTAAGCTCAGAAAGTTTATCACTTATATGCATTAACTCTCCTATTTCTTTAGGGCTTTTTTCTTTTAATATTCCATTTAATACTTCGGCTTCTGCCAAAAAAGATCCCTGTGTATGTTTTTTTGTTGGTAATGCTGATTCAAAGTCTAAAGATTTTGCTGGAGATATAACTATTTTCATTTGCTCTTTTTTTTATGGTATGTGATCTAATCTGTAAGTTATGATTTACATCTATTTAAAATGTTACTTCTATTTGCAGATTATATCTTTTCTTTTTTCAAAAATACAATTCATTAAGGACTTATAAAATGGTTATATTTTTTTGTTATTGATATTTGTATTGATTTTTTTGATAGTCCTTTAATTTCTTTTATAAAAAAACGCCGACTTAAAGTCGACGTTTATATTATTTTCCTTCTATTTGATTCTTTGCGTAGTTTCGCCAGCGCGCTATACAATCCAACATATCTTGTGGTACTTCTGTTTCAAAATGCATTTGTTCTCCTGTCACTGGATGTACAAATCCTAAAGTACGTGCATGTAAGGCTTGTCTTGATAACACCTTAAAACAATTTTCTACAAACTGCTTATACTTAGTAAAGGTAGTTCCCTTAAGGATTTTTTCACCACCATAACGTTCGTCATTAAATAATGTATGCCCTATATGCTTCATGTGTACACGTATTTGATGTGTACGTCCTGTTTCTAGTCTACAAGAAACTAATGTTACATATCCTAGACGCTCAATCACTTTAAAATGTGTTACAGCAGGTTTTCCTTTCTCTGCTTCATCGCCTTCAAAAACGGTATTTTGTAAACGGTTTTTAGGGTGCCTTCCTATATTTCCTTCTATTGTACCTTCGTCTTCTTCTACATTCCCCCATACTATAGCCACATATTCTCGCTCACTAGTTTTATCAAAAAATTGTTTAGCAAGATGTGTCATCGCTTCTTCTGTTTTGGCTATTACCAAAAGTCCACTAGTATCTTTATCTATACGGTGTACTAATCCAGGACGATCACTACTATTATTAGGTAAATTATCAAAATGATATATCAAGGCATTAATCAATGTACCCGAATAATTTCCATGTCCAGGATGAACTACCATTCCCGCTGGTTTATTTACCACTAATACTGCATCATCTTCATATACTATATCTAGCGGAATATCCTCTGGTGTTAACAATTGTTCATATGGTGGATGAGAGAACAATACTCTCACTACATCATTGGGTTTTACCTTATGATTTGACTTTACTGCCACATCATTTACAAAAACACTTCCTTCTTTTGCAGCTTGTTGGATTTTATTACGTGTAGCATTTTCTACAAAATTCATTAAAAATTTATCTACACGTAATGGTTCTTGTCCACTACTTGCTACAAAACGATAATGCTCATATAATTCGTCTTCGTTCTGCTCTATTGGTCCTTCTACTATACTCATATCTATTGTTCTGTACGCTCTGCTCCTTCTTCTTGCGAACCTTCACCTTGATTTAATAAGGCATTGTCTCCTACTACTAAATCAATAACTGATGTTTTCATCAATTGGTCTCCCGCTTTAATTTTCTTTCCTTTATGTAATAACTCTAATACTACGTCTGTAGCAATATTAGGTTTGTATGTGATTTTACCTATCTTAAATCCTAATGCTTTTAATGTAGGCTCAACTTGTCTACGAGTACGTTGAATCAAGTTATTAGGTATTTCGACTTTTCTATATCCCGATGGATTTAATACTACATATATCTTGCGATTCTCTTTTACTTTACTTCCTGCAGTCGGGTTTTGTTCAATTACAGAATATCTCGGGTAATTAGGATTGAAGTTAGCCGAATCCTGAACTTCAAAACGCAATTGCTTTTCGGTCAAAACATCTTTGACTTGATCCAAGGTCAACTTACTCAAACTTGGTACTATAATACGTTGATCGTGATTTGTAGTTTTATTAAGCCATTCTAACCCTACAAAACATATAACTACCACTAATACTACCGCAATAATAAGTTGCATCAAGAAACTCTTGCTAAAGATAAATTTTAATAATCCCATTGGTTAATTCTTTGGGCAAAGATATAAAATGATATTTTTGTTCCTATCATAAACGTTATAATACTATTTAATATTTAAATTGTATTGAAATCATCAAATCTGTTTTGTTATGAGTACAAAAAATATCGCCATTTTAATGGGAGGTTATTCTAGTGAGTTTGATATCTCTGTTCATAGTGGAAATGTTGTATATAAATTCTTGGATCGTGATCATTATACACCTTATCGTGTATATATTACTACAGATAATTGGTATTATCTTGATGAAAACGAACATAAGTTTTTGATTGACAAAAAAGATTTCACACTTATTATTGGAGAACAAAAAATTGTTTTTGATGCAGCTTTTAATACTGTTCATGGTACTCCTGGAGAAGATGGTTTATTACAAGCTTATTTTGAATTAATAGGTATACCGCAAACTGCATGTGATTTTTATCAGGCAGCGTTAACTTTTAATAAACGTGATTGTATTAGTGCCTTGAAGCCTTACGGAATTCCTTGTGCTACAAATTATTTCTTGAATCAAGGAGATGAGATCAATGTTAAAGAAATTATTGACACTGTAGGTTTACCTTGCTTTGTAAAGGCTAACAAATCTGGAAGTAGTTATGGTGTTTCTAAAGTTAAAACTATAGAAGAAATGTTTCCTGCTATTGAACTGGCTTATAAAGAAGATGATGAAATCATTATCGAGTCTTTTCTTGAAGGTACCGAAGTTTCTGTAGGTGTAATCGAATACAATGGTGAAGCCACTGTATTACCTATTACAGAAATTGTTACTGAAAATGAGTTCTTTGATTATGCTGCAAAATATTTAGGAGAATCACAAGAAATCACTCCTGCTCGATTAAATAAAGCGGATACTGAAAAAGTAAAAGCATTAGCCTTAAAAGTATATAAACTATTAAAAATGAAAGGCTTTTCTAGAAGTGAATATATTTTTCATAATGGAGAACCTCATTTTGTAGAAATGAATACAAATCCTGGATTAAGTGAAGCTAGTATTTTGCCTCAGCAAGCAAACGCTGCTGGTATCTCCTTAACTGCATTATTTGGCAATGCTATAGAAGCTGCTTTATCCTAAATCTTTATATTTGTTAAGCGATCAAAACTTATCATTATGCGCAGAGCTATTTTTCCTGGATCTTTTGATCCTTTCACTTTAGGTCACTACGATGTAATTAGCCGTGGAATTCCTTTATTTGACGAAGTTATTGTAGCTATTGGTATTAATGGTTCAAAAAAGTATATGTTTTCTCTAGAAGAACGTAAACGTTTTATTGAAGAGGCTTTTGCTGATGAACCTAAAATCAAAGTAGTTACTTATAGTGGTCTCACTGTTGATTTTTGTAAAGAAATTGATGCTAATTTTATACTTAGAGGATTACGTAATCCTGCAGACTTTGAATTTGAAAAAGCTATTGCCCATACTAATCGCGAGTTAGCAGGAATCGAAACTGTATTTTTATTAACTGCTGCCAAGACTTCGTTTATTAGTAGTAGTATTGTAAGAGATGTTATTCGTAACAATGGTGATTATACCATTTTGGTACCTAATACAGTACGCGTTAAATAAAACAAATCAAAACCTTTCTTTTTAAATTGATTTAGAAATAAAAGGTTATTTATTATAAAAAGAGAAAGCCTGAATATTAACTATTCAGGCTTTCTCTTTTTTTTATTCTATTATATCATTATTATTCCATCACCTTTGCCATAACATGATAACGAGGATCATCGATATTGTGTTCTATAGAGTTTGCAAGTTTAGGAGAAGCCTTTACCATTAATGCTTGACACTCTTCGCTCAAATGCTTTACACGTACATGCTTTCCTGCTGCTTCATACTTCTCGATCAAATTAAAAATTGCTTCTAGTGCCGAGTGATCACTTACACGAGATTCCATAAAATCAATCTCTACATATTCTGGATCATTATTTACATCAAACTTGCTTGTAAATGCTTGTATGCTTCCAAAGAATAATGGCCCCCAAATTTCGTAAACCTTAGTTCCGTCTTCCTTGATATGTTTACGTGCACGGATACGTCTCGCGTTTTCCCATGCAAAAACCAATGCCGAAATAATTACCCCTGCAATAACTGCTATAGCTAAGTCAAATACCACAGTTAATCCAGATACAGCAATTAAAACGATAGCATCGCTCTTAGGTATTTTATTTAAAATTCTAAAACTAGACCATGCAAATGTTCCTATTACTACCATAAACATTACTCCTACTAATGCTGCAATAGGTACTTGTTCTATCAATCCAGATGCAAAAAGAATAAACATTAATAATGTTACAGCTGCCACAATACCAGAAAGACGTGTACGTCCTCCTCCTTTAATATTGATAATAGATTGTCCGATCATAGCACAACCTCCCATACCACCAAAAAGTCCTGTAATAATATTCGCTCCACCTTGAGCCATACATTCACGATTAGAATTTCCTCTAGTCTCTGTTAACTCATCAATAAGGTTAAGTGTCATTAACGATTCTATTAATCCTATAGCTGCCAGAATTAAAGCATATGGCCCTATAAATTTAAGTGTTTCCCAAGTTAAAGGTACTTTAGAAAATATATCTGCCTGAAATTGTGGTAATCCTCCTTGTAATCCTTCTCCTCCACCATCTCTAATAAAAGAACCAACTGTAGCTACATCAAGTCCCCCTAAAATTACTATTGCAGATACTACCCCTATAGCGATTAATGCTTCAGGTAACTTATTAGTTAATTTAGGTAATCCCCACATAATTAACATCGTTAATAAAACTAGTCCTAACATCATTAACAATTGATTTGTAGCTATCCATTGTTTTGCTTTTCCTGTTTTCTTAATCGAATAAATAAAGTTCCCTTCTTTATTAAAGGCCACTTGCTTATTTTGTAAATCAAACACTTGCCCATCATAAATCATGTATTTCCCTTCTTTGGTACGTACATCTTCAAATCGACCATTATCATAAGTAAACATTACATTTTGAGTAGCAACATCATATACTTTATCGTCTTTAATTTCAAAACGCTTTTCGACAGAAGTCGTCGCATATTTATCTCCACCAAAAACATCTTTTATATTTTCTTTAAACATCCCTACCTGAGATAAGAATATCACTATAGCCAATCCGTTAACAAATCCCATCATTACTGGATGCGGAATCAACCTAACAAATTTTCCTAATTTGAATACTCCAGCTAACATTTGGATAATTCCCATCAAGATTACTGTAGCAAATAAGTAGTATAATCCTAATTGTTCTCCAGCTGCTCCCATTTCGTTTCCTTCGGCAACAAGATGAACCATCACAACTGCCAAAGCTCCAGTTGCTCCAGAGATCATTCCTGGTCTTCCTCCAAAAATTGAAGTTATCAACCCAATCATAAATGCAGCATATAATCCTACTAATGGATCTACTCCTGCTACAAAGGCAAAAGCTACTGCTTCTGGAACCAACGCTAATGCTACTGTTAATCCCGATAAAATATCGTTTTTAGCATTTGCTACACGTTTTCTCACGAATTCTGTCATATCCTATATTTTTAAGGCTGCAAAAATAGTGTTATTTTCCTGTTATACAATAATTCAGACCATTCTTCACTTAGTTATCACATAATCATAACATTGCTCCATTTATCATCCTCAGCATTAACAATCTATCTTACCTTATTATTTATCATTATTCTTCCAGCTATTTCAGCTTAATCCATCATTCTTATTTTTCCTATTATATTTATGCTATAGATTCTAAATACACGAACTTTACCGATGAAAAAAATTCTATTCTTAATCCTTTCTGTAATTCTTATAGGATGTGGTACTACGACCGAGGATACTTCTTATGATTTTACTACACGCTACGAAAAAAGTCAAGGTACAGAAACGCCTACTTATCCAGAGGTCATTACATTTTATCAAAAATTAGCCGATCAATATCCTTCTATTCAACTAGAAGCTATAGGTATGACTGATAGTGGTCATCCTTTACATCTAGTTACTTTTGACCCTGATCAAAACTTTAATTTTGAAACTCTCCATCAAAAGAAAAATGTCTTATTGATCAACAATGGTATCCATCCAGGAGAAAGTGATGGTATAGATGCTACGATGTTATTGATGAGAGATTTAGCTCAAGGTCATGTAACATCTCCTAAAAACACCATTATAACAGCGATTCCTATATATAATATTGGTGGTGCATTAAACCGAAACTCAACTACTAGAACAAATCAAAATGGTCCTAAATCATATGGATTTAGAGGTAATGCTAGAAACTATGATCTCAATAGGGATTTTATCAAGAATGATACTAAAAATGCTCAAGCTTTCGCGAAAGTTTTTCACCATGTACAACCTGATGTTTTTATTGATAACCACGTGAGTAACGGTGCCGACTATCAATATACATTAACGCACCTTTTTACACAACACAACAAACTCCATCACCAATTAGGTCAGTATTTAAAGAACGAATTACAACCACAACTCGAGAACCATTTATCAGAAAAACAATGGGACATCACTCCTTATGTTAATGTATGGGGAACTACTCCAGATAAGGGATTTTCTCAATTTCTAGATACACCTCGTTATTCTACAGGATATACTACATTATGGAACACATTAGGTATGATGGTAGAAACGCATATGTTGAAACCTTATAAGAAGAGAGTTGACGGTACTTATGAATTAATGAAATCTATGATTGAAATTATAGAAAAAGATGCTTCAAAAATAAAACAACTACGCTCGTCTGCTTTGGCTTCGTTTACTAAAGAAAAAACATACCCTATACTCTGGAAAGTTGATACTACCCGGTATTCTAAATTTGACTTTAAAGGTTTTAATGGAGATTACATCCCAAGTGAAATTACAGGAGCAAATCGTTTAAAATACTATAGAGATCAACCTTACCAAAAAACAATCAAATACAAAGATTATTTTAAAGCTACCAAAAACATCTCTATTCCTGAAGCTTATATAATTCCTCAAGGATGGTGGCCTGTTATTGAACGCTTACAATTGAACAAAGTAGAAATGCATCAATTACAAAAAGACTCTACAATACAGGTAGAATCTTATCGTATAGCGGATTATAAAACCCGAAATACTCCTTTTGAAGGGCACTATCTTCATTACAATACCAATGTATCTGCTAATAATGAAAATATACATTTCTCAAAAGGTGATTGGGTTGTTCCTACTAATCAATCAGCTTTTAGATATGTATTAGAAACCTTAGAGCCAGAAGCTACTGATTCTTTCTTTAATTGGAATTTCTTTGATACGATACTACAACAAAAAGAAGGCTTTTCTCCTTATGTATGGGAAGATAAAGCCTTGGCTATTTTAAAAACAGATGCTAATCTTAAAATGTCTTTTGAACAAAAGAAAACACAGGATAGCAGCTTTGCTTCAAATTGGTATGCACAATTAGATTGGATTCACAAACATTCTGCTCACTATGAAAAAGCACATTTACAATATCCTATCTATCGTATTTTAAGACGATAAATAATCATGAGAAAATAAGAGTGTGATATTTGCATACGAATCTTTCAATGCTTTTTGAGCACTCTTATGTCCTTTCCATTTTACCTTATGAATTCCTTCTGCTATTTGTGGAACTAATTCTCCATCATAATCAGTTTTCATTTCAAACCAATAAGTCACTTTAAGTCTAAACTCACCATTGCGCTTAAACACATGAAAAGTTTTATATAGAAACTTTGTGATTTCAATTCCTGTTACTCCTGTTTCTTCTTCAACTTCTCGTATGGCGCTAATCGGTATTGGTTCTCCTTTTTCTGTCTTACCTTTAGGCAAATCCCACTTTCCATTACGATGGATAAAAAGTATTTCATTCTTATTATTAAAGACTTTTCCTCCTCCAGCGACAATTACAGGCAATTTTTTATATAAATGCTTGAATAATTTTTCTTCATTTTTGTGATACAAATGTATCTTTGTTGACGTTCCGTCAAGAATACCTCTAATAATAGTTATAAAATCGGCTTTTTTAATCGGAATCGATTTATAATTGGAGTCTGTAGACTTTTCGGTCGATAGAATAATCGGCGTATTATTTACAAAAACTTTATACATTTGCATTATGATTTTTGACAAAAATACAGCAAAAAAAACTGCTGAACTATTATTGCAAATTAACGCAATTAAACTACAACCACAAGAGCCTTTTACATGGGCCTCTGGATGGAAGTCTCCTATCTACTGTGATAACCGCATAACATTGTCTTATCCACCTATTCGTAACTTTTTAAGAGAGCATATCGCTAAGTTTATCGAACAAGAATATGGTAAACCTGATGTTATTGCTGGAGTAGCAACTGGTGCTATAGGAATAGGTATTCTCGTTGCAGAGTATCTTAACTTACCTTTTATTTATGTTAGACCTGAAGCAAAAAAGCATGGTCGACAAAATCAAATAGAAGGAATCATACCTAAAGGTAAAAAAGTTGTTGTTATCGAAGACTTAATTAGTACTGGTAAAAGTAGTTTGAACGCAGTCAAAGCTCTTATAGCGGCAGAAGCACAGGTTAAAGGTATGGTTGCTATTTTTAATTATGGATTTGAAATAGCTACTCAAAACTTTAAAGAAGCTAATTTATCGTTACATACTTTGAGTAATTATGAAGCGTTATTAGAACAAGCTAAAGATACCAATTACATCACCTCTCAAGAATTAGAAACCCTACAAAGCTGGAGAGAACATCCTGCTGAGTGGAATCAATAAATAGTAAACTTACTTATATAATGAATTTAGAAAGTCCTACTGTAACTGTAGATAAAACTCCTCAAGAAGTTTTTGATTTTTTATCAAAAGTTGAAAACTTTGAGCAAATTATGCCTGATAGCAAACAAAAATTTGAAGTGATTAACGACAAACGTTTTGTTTTTCAATTAAAAGGTATGCCAGAAATCGTATTAGAGCAAAAAGATAGTACTGCTCCTAATAAAGTAGTTTTAGGTGCTGCAAGTGATAAATTACCATTTACACTTACTGCAGACATTAAAGAAACTGCTGATTCAAAAAGTGAAACAAAATTAGTATTTGAAGGTAAATTCAATGCTATGATGGGTATGATGATCAAAGGACCTATCCAAAATTTCATCAATACTTTAAGCGACAAGTTAGGAACTATCTAGTATCGTAATTTGATTTGTTTTAAATCAAATTCTTGTACGATTTCATCTTCTAATAAAACATTTAGTTTTCCTGAAGGAGAAACATTACATATGATACCTACAAAAGATTCACCCTTTACATCTTGAAATGTAGAGGGTTTGTTTTTTCTAAATAACAACGCTTCATACGCTTTATGCAATACATCAAACTCATTTGCTTTTAACAGTTCAATATATTTTTTTAAATTATCAAGAATAACCATTGTCAACTCATCTATGTTAAAAAACTTACCTGTAATAAGCTTAAGAGAACTCGCCTGAGGTAACCCTTCAAAATCGATTTGATTAACATTCAAACCTATTCCCACAATAACACCTGTTAATTGTCCATGAGTTACTATATTTTCAATCAGAATTCCACATACCTTTTGTTTATCAGACAAAATGTCATTTGGCCATTTGATTTTAATTTTAGGTATCAATAAACTTTGCAAAGTTTTACTTATAGCAAGAGCAACAGCCATAGAGATATAAAACTGCGATGATAAAGCAAATCCTTTCATCGGTACAAACACACTACAAGTCAGATTCTCACCTGCTTTACTCTTCCATATCGTTCCCATTTGCCCTCTTCCTGCTGTTTGTTCTCTAGCCGAAACAGTAGTAAAAGCTTCTACAGATGTTGAGCGAATAAGATCTCTTAAAAATGTATTTGTTGACTCAATGGCATCAACTTTGATTATACGCATAATATATCGTTAAAATATCAAAAAAAGTTTTAACAAATATGCACAAATAAGGTTACTTAAATCACAAAAAATAATAACTTTACACAAATTAAAATTTTTGCATGACAAAAAAAGAAATTAGTACAGACCAATTAATTACTCATATCATTAAGGGGATAGAAGAGGTTAAAGGCGAAGATATCGATATTTTAGACTTGAGAGAGATTGAAAATACGGTATGTAGCTATTTTATCATATGTAACGGAAACTCAAATACACAAGTAAATGCTATTGTAAGTTCAGTTCAAAAAATAGTTAGTAAAGAACTAAAAGACAAGCCTTGGCATGTAGAAGGGACTGAAAATGGAGAATGGGTTTTAATTGACTATGTAAATGTAGTTGTACATGTTTTCCAAAAGCACATACGTGAATATTATGATATAGAAGGGTTATGGGGAGATGCCAAAACTACTTCTATAAAAACAAATTATTAAATCAGAAATAAGCTTAGATGGCGAGAGATAATAAAAAACCAGATTTTAACAAAAAGCCTAAATTTAGCGCTTACTGGATTTATGCAATCATTCTAGTAGGTTTTATAGCTTTAAATTTTCTAGGTGGTAGTGGATGGATCGATCCCGCAAAAATTAATCCATCAGATTTTAATCAATACCTAAAAGAAGGTGAAGTTGCAAAAGTTGTTATAGTTAATAGAAAAATAGCTAAAGTATACTTAACGCCAGAAGCATCTTCTCTTGATAAACATCAAGGTTCAAAATCAAAATCACTACTTCCCAAAAGTCCTCAAGAAGCAAATTACCAATTTGAATTTGGGGATTTACAAAATTTTGAAAATCAAATTAACAGTGTAATTTCAAAAGAAGGACTTAAAACCTCTGTAGTATATGAGACCGAAAGTAATTTTATGGCAGATATTTTACTTTCACTACTCCCTTTTGCCTTAATCATTGGAGTATGGATTTTCATTATGCGTAGAATGAGTGGTGGTGCCGGTGGTGGAGCTGGAGGTCAGATATTTAATATCGGAAAATCAAAAGCTAAACTATTTGATCAAAACACTGATGTAAAAGTATCTTTTGAAAATGTAGCTGGATTAGAAGGTGCAAAAGAAGAAGTACAAGAAATTGTTGACTTCTTAAAAAACCCAGAAAAATATACCTCTTTAGGAGGAAAAATACCTAAAGGAGCTTTATTAGTAGGACCTCCTGGTACAGGTAAAACCTTATTGGCAAAAGCTGTTGCTGGTGAAGCCAAAGTTCCTTTCTTTTCTTTATCAGGTTCTGATTTTGTAGAGATGTTTGTGGGAGTTGGAGCTTCTCGTGTAAGAGACTTGTTCAAACAAGCCAAAGAAAAATCACCTGCAATCATCTTTATTGATGAGATAGATGCTATAGGTCGTGCAAGAGGAAAAAGCAATTTCTCTGGTTCTAATGACGAAAGAGAGAACACACTTAACCAGTTATTAACAGAGATGGATGGTTTTGGTACCAATACAAATGTAATTGTTTTGGCTGCTACTAACCGTGCAGATATCCTTGATAAAGCATTAATGCGTGCTGGACGTTTTGACAGACAGATATATGTTGATCTTCCAGATGTAAGAGAGCGTAAAGAGATTTTTGAAGTGCATTTAAAGCCTCTTAAAAAAGAAGAAGATCTTGACACTGATTTCTTATCAAAACAAACTCCAGGATTCTCTGGTGCAGATATAGCAAATGTATGTAATGAAGCTGCTTTAATAGCTGCTCGTAACAACAAAAAAGCTGTAGGTAAACAAGATTTCCTTGATGCTGTAGATCGTATCGTAGGTGGATTAGAAAAGAAAAACAAGATCATTTCTCCTGCAGAGAAAAGGGCTATTGCATTCCACGAAGCTGGACATGCTACGGTAAGTTGGATGCTTGAGCATGCTGCTCCTCTTGTAAAAGTAACTATTGTTCCTAGAGGGCAATCTCTTGGTGCTGCATGGTATTTACCAGAAGAACGTCAAATCGTGCGTCCTAAACAAATGTTAGACGAGATGTGTGCTACCTTAGGAGGAAGAGCTGCAGAGAAAGTTATCTTTGATGAAATCTCTACTGGCGCATTAAGTGATCTAGAAAAAGTTACAAAGCAAGCTAGAGCTATGGTTACTATTTATGGTCTGAATGATAAAATAGGTAACTTGACTTATTATGATTCTTCTGGTCAAAGTGAATATAACTTTAGTAAGCCTTATAGTGAACAAACTAGTGAATTAATAGATAAAGAGATCTCTAAAATCATTGAAGAACAATATCAAAGAGCTATCGATTTATTAGAGAATAATAAAGATAAATTAACTGAATTAGCCGAAGTATTACTAGAAAAAGAAGTAATCTTCAAAGATAATTTAGAAAAGATATTTGGAAAACGTTCTTTTGGAGAAACTGAAACTGAAGCAGAAGTTTCTACTGAAGAAGAGTAATCTTAAACCATATTAATCAATGGGTTATCTATAAGAATTACGGAGAAAACGTAAAAAATCTTAATTCAAGTTTAAACTTGAATTAAGATTTTTTATATCTTTGGAAATAAACAAACAGATAATCCCCCAATCACTAATAAAGAATGAGTCTATTTAGAAGGTTATTTTCTCGAAAATCTAAATCAGACCAAACCAGCAAGTCTCCTATTGCAGATGATCGCAGTAAATATATGCCTGAGGTTAATCTTCCTATTGATGAACAATTTATGATTAACTTTAAGCGTAATGGTGGTAAATTCCTATACTGTGATAACGAAAGCGAATTACAGGAGTCTTTTGATAATATCTTATTAGAAAATGATTGGTACGAAAAAAAGGTTTGTTGTTTTGAACCTTCCTTAGAAAGTAAATTTCAAGGATACAATCTTGAATTTACTCAACACACTACTACTGATTTTTATTTTGCTACTTGTGAGTATCTAATTGCAGATACAGGAGCAATCCTTATTTGCTCAAATCAATTAAGCGAAAAAAAGTTATCCGAACTTTCAGATAATATTGTTATTGTTTCCTCGACAAGTCAACTAGTAGGTAATATAAGTGAAGGATTAAAAGGTATTAAAGAAAAAAATAAAAACGCTATTCCTTCAAATATCACAACTATTAAGAATTTTGAACCTCAAAAAGAAAAAGATTTCTTAAGTTACGGCAGTATTTCTAAAAATTTATATTTACTGTTATTAGAAGACCTATAAACCAATGAAGGAATTAGTAACACGATCACTATCGGGATTTTTGTTTGTCTCGATACTCTTATTCGCAATATTTTTTCACAAATATTCATTTATCGCTGTCTTTTCTATCTTCGGATTCATCTGTATTCAGGAACTTCAACGACTTATTCATTTTAAGAACTATTGGCTTTATCTCATATTTGCTTTTTTAGTTGTTGTTTTTGTAGGTTTCACACCTCCTCAATACATAACAGGAAGCTTATTAGCCCTTACCTTGTTAACTCAAGTTTTATTAATACGTGATTTATTAACTATCCGTATTATACCAATGTTTGAAAAGAAGAAATATCTGGTAAGTATTTTCTATCTTATTTCTTCAATGACATTTTTGTTAATCTTACCCTGTTATCAAGGATTTTATCAACCCGAAATTATTGCAGGTGCATTTTTATTAATATGGACTAATGATACTTTTGCTTATCTCACAGGTAAAAATTTTGGAAAACATAAATTATTAGAACGTATTTCTCCTAAAAAAACCATCGAAGGTTTTGTCGGAGGATTTGCCTTTTCTTTAATAGCCGCTTATATCATTTCGTTATACGCTACTTCGCTATCATTACCTATTTGGATTGTAATAAGTATTATAGTAAGTTTCTTTGGTACTTTAGGAGATTTAATTCAATCAAAATTTAAAAGACAAGCCGGAGTTAAAGATAGTGGTTCTCTTATGCCTGGCCACGGTGGTATGTTTGATCGTTTAGACAGTATCATTTTTGCTAGTCCTTTTTTATACTTCTTTTTAGAAGTAATGAAATTTTTTGGACAAGTTTAATTCTAGTTTCTTTATTAAATTCTCTTACAAAGACTTATTTTTGTATTAAGTAAAACTTATGACCGAAGAAGAGTTAAATATCGCCTTTGAAAATGCTTTTAAGCGTGCTAGTGCTACAAAAATACAATTAGCACCTGATATTATGCTTCATTTTTATGCCTATTATAAACACGCTACATACAATCAAGGGCTACACACTCCTTCTGGATCAAACGAAGTGAGAAACGCTTTTAAACTTAATGCTTTGTTTCAAATAAAGAACCTAAGCCCTCGAGAAGCAAAACTTAAATATATAGCTCTAGTTAATAAATATATTACTGATTAGAATTAACTATTCTATTTTAAAAATAAGATTTCTAGTATCAACCAGAGTGTTCTCTATTTTTATTTTAACTCTACTATACTCGTTTATTATTTCGCATAAAAAATCCCCTTTATTATATTTAACAAAGAGGACTTTTATAATGTATTTTATATGGATCTTATTAATTTTTCAATCCTTCTAAACTCGTTTTAAGTGTTTCTATTTTACTTAACGCATCTGATTCTTTTTTACGTTCCATAGCAATTACCTTCTCTGGTGCATTATTTACAAAACGCTCATTAGATAATTTCTTTTGAACCGATTTTAAGAATCCTTCTGTATACGTTAACTCTTCAGTTAATTTCTTTATTTCATCTTCTACATTAACACTTCCCGCAATCGGAATAAAATATTCATTAGATTTTACTCTGTATGCTAATGCTCCACTCACCTTCTCTCCCACATAATTAATAGCAGAAACATTACCAAGCTTTGCAATTACCTCATCAAAAATAGGCGCTACTTTTTCGTTATTAACCACTGATAACTCTATAGTTTCTTTAAACGAAATATTCTTTTCTTTTCTAATATTACGTATTCCAGATACTACCTCTGAAGCAAAATCAAAAGCAGAAATCAACTCTTCGTCAACAGTTGTTAACGATGGCCATTTATTAATAATTAACGCATCTTCTGTTGAACGCTCTGTAATATGCTGCCAAATCTCTTCTGTTAAGAATGGCATAAACGGATGTAGAATTCTTAAGTTGTCTTCAAATAATGCTATAGCTGCTTTATATGTAACACTATCAATAGGTGCACCATAAGCTGGCTTTATCATTTCTAAGAACCAAGAGCAGAAATCATCCCAAATTAACTTATAGATAGCCATTAAAGCATCAGATATTCTATATTTAGAAAAATGATCTTCTATTTCAACTAAGGCCTTCTGTAATTTAGCTTGATACCACTCTATCGCTATTTTTGAAGCTTTAGGCTGTACTGTTTCTTCGCTTACTTCCCATCCTTGTACTAGGTTAAAAGCATTCCAAATCTTGTTTCCAAAACCTTTTCCTTGTTGGCAAAGCGCTTCATCAAACATTAAATCATTTCCTGCAGCACTACTTAATAATAATCCTACACGTACACCATCTGCACTAAAATCTTCTATCAATTTTAACGCATCTGGAGAGTTTCCTAATGATTTAGACATTTTACGTCTTTGTTTATCTCGTACTAATCCTGTAAGATAAACATTAGAAAATGGTTTTGCATCTGCATACTCATATCCCGCAATAATCATTCTTGCTACCCAGAAGAATAAAATATCTGGTCCTGTTACAAGGTCATTAGTAGGATAATAATATTTAAACTCCTCATTATCTGGATTACGTACCCCATCAAACACACTCATAGGCCATAACCAAGAAGAAAACCATGTATCAAGAGCATCTGGATCTTGTTTTAAATCTGCTATAGTTAGAGACGCATTAGCTGTTTTTTCTTGAGCTAGCTTTAAGGCCTCTTCTTTATTTTCTGCAACAACAAAATCTTCTTTACCTTCTCCATAGAAATAAGCAGGAATCTGTTGCCCCCACCATAATTGTCTAGAAATATTCCAATCGCGGATATTTGTCATCCAATGACGGTATGTATTTTCAAACTTTTTAGGAAATAGCTTTACCTCTTCATCTTCAAGTACAGCTTTTATTGCTGGCTTAACCAACTCTTCCATTTTTAAGAACCACTGATCAGATAATCTAGGTTCTATAACAGCCTTTGTACGCTCTGATGTACCAACTTTATTAAGGTGACTTTCTTTCTTTATTAATACACCTAAGGATTCTAGTTCTTTGGCTATAGCTTTACGTGCCTCAAAACGATCTTGTCCTTTATAATGTAATCCAAAAGAGTTTAGACTAGCATCTTCATTAAAAATATCGATTACTTCTAATTGATGTTTGTCACCTAAAACCTTATCGTTCTCATCATGTGCAGGAGTTACTTTTAAACACCCTGTACCAAACTCCATATCTACATACTCATCTTCTATAATAGGAATCACACGATTTGCAATAGGTACAATAGCTTTCTTTCCTTTAAGATGGGTCAATCGTTCATCATTAGGATTGATACAAATTGCCGTATCTCCAAAAATAGTTTCTGGTCGAGTTGTTGCAATTGTCAACACTTCATCAGATCCTTCTACTTTATAATTGATATGATATAGGAATCCTTGACGTTCCTCATAGATCACTTCTTCGTCTGATAATGTAGTTTTTGCTTCTGGATCCCAGTTTACCATACGGTAACCACGGTAAATCAATCCTTTGTTATACAAATCTACAAAAGATTTAATTACAGCTTCTGACATATCGTCATCCATAGTAAACTTAGTACGTTCCCAATCACAAGAAGCACCTAGTTTTTTTAACTGCTCTAAGATAACGCCTCCATATTCTTCTGTCCACTCCCATGCATGTTTTAAAAACTCTTCTCTAGTAATATCATTTTTATCAATTCCTTGAGTTTTTAATTTTGCTACAACCTTGGCTTCTGTAGCAATAGAAGCGTGGTCTGTACCTGGTACCCAACAAGCATTTAATCCTTTAAGACGAGCTCTACGAATTAATACATCTTGAATTGTATTGTTAAGCATGTGTCCCATATGAAGGACTCCTGTGACATTGGGTGGTGGTATTACTATAGTATATGGTTCTCTTTCATCTACTTCAGAATGAAAATAATTATTTTTCATCCAGTAATTATACCATTTCTCTTCTACTGCTTTCGCATTATATTTTCCCAATGATGCCATACTTTGGTCTAGTTTTTGAAGTTAGAAGTGCAAAAGTAACTATAATATAGTAACTACTGCAATACCGCTATGTATTATTTTGATGTTGTTTAAAAAGTATTTACTTTTACAGTTAACTAAAACCTACATTATGAAAAAAATAGTTATGTTTTTGTTTGTAGGCCTTTTAAGCATTTCACTTCATGCTCAAGATGCCAAAGCAAAAATCGAATTTAAATCTGACGTAATCGATTATGGCGAAATCGCCAAAGGAAGTGATGGTGTTCGTAAATTTCAGTTCACCAATACAGGAGATGCTCCTTTAATCATTTCTAGAGTTCACTCAAGTTGTGGATGTACTATACCTAAAAAACCAGAAGGACCTATTGCCCCGGGAGCTACTGGAGTTATTGAGGTAAAGTACGACACTAAAAGAGTTGGACCTATTCGTAAAACGATCACTGTATATTCTAATGCAGTACAACCTACAAAGGCTATTAAGATAAAAGGAACCGTTTTAGATCCTAATAAAAGTGTTCTTGAAAAATCTTAAATAATATAGTATAACCGAACTATTAAAGCACCAATAATTTGGTGCTTTTTTTATATTACTTTTTTTAAATAGAAGATATATTTAATCCTCACTCCATTCCGTTCTATTTCCATCTTTATACGCTTTCCTTCTTTACTATAGAACAAATCATTTAATGCTGATAAAGAATAATCCTTTGCTGGCTTATTATTTACTTTTATCAAAACATCACCTTTTTGTAATCCCGCCAAAGCTGCAGGAGAATCGGGTCTTACTTCAAAAATCTCAAATTTAGGTTGTAACGAATATAATAATTGATATAAAGCATTTTTTGATTTTTCTACATGAGATCTCGCATTAAAATTTAAAGAAAAAGCTCTTAGATCACTTACTGATCCTGTTCTTCTCTCCACCACATCAAAACCACTATGAATAATCGTTAAACCACTCATATTATAATTAAAGGGTCTAGAAAAATACTTATTCTTTTTAAAGGTCATTTTTTTATTAGGATAATCAATAACCATATTAAATCGCTTCATTAGATTCCCCCCTATGGATCCCTGTCTATCCGCAATTCTTACTCCTCTGGTATAAATAGAATCAGGAAAAGAAGCCGTCACTTCTTTTAGATCAAAATTCCCTAATGTAAAATGCTTTACTTTAGATCTTACACCATATATCTCTCCATTTAATCCTCTCCCCAAATAATCTTCAAAAAAACGTTCTGCTATCTCTATTCTGTCCTTTACATTTTCAAACAACCATAAGGCAGCTCCAGATCCAGAATCCACTAATAAAGTTAGCTCTTCATCTTTCTTATCTTGCTTTAATATTGTTTTTATATAAGGCTTACTATTTCTTAGAAAAATCTCTGTTGAAAAACATTTTTTACAACGTTTATACTTATACGTTTCTGGACTAGTTATTTTAATAACTTTTCTACTGTAATTTACTTCTGCTATAAAATTCTTAAAAAAATCATAGCCAATAATGCCATGTACCGGAAACCCCATTCTAGGAGAAAGGTTCATTGTTTCATCAAAAACAAGGTAAATCGTTTGATCATTATTAACGGCATTACCAATTTCTAATCTATTATGCATAGATTTGATTCCCTCTATAGGCTCTCCTTTTCCTAAACCTCTGATTAAAATTTTTGAAGCATTCTTAAATTCTACAGAATCTTTTTGTTCCAAACTAAAAATGATAGTGGAATTCACACCTGTATCTACCAAAAAAGTAAGCTCTGTATCATTAATTTTAACTGGAATCGTTATTAAATTATTTGTAAGCTTAAATCGTATTTTATCTTTTGTAACTCCTTTTTTAAAATGTAATCCCTCTTGAGCATTCATAGTAAATGAAAGCATACCAAGTATTATCGCATATAAAATGCATTTTCTGTTTTTTTTTCCCAAATAAGTTTACTTTTTATTCTAAGATACGTAATTAATCAAAAATCGTTTTTAATTATAGGCTTAATTATCAAATAATTTCAGAAATTTATCGCCATTTTAACATTATTTCAATGCCTGTTATATCAAAAAAAGGAAATTCGATGCCAGAATCCCCGATAAGGAAATTGGCTCCGTTTGCTGATCATGCAAAGAAGCAAGGCAAACATATTTATCATTTAAATATTGGACAACCTGATATTAAAACACCTATTGAGGCCTTAGACGCCGTAAAAAACAATGCATTAGAAATTATGGCCTACAGTCATTCTGCAGGTATTGAGAGCTTAAGAATTAAATTAGCAAATTATTACACGAAGCATAATATACTTGTCTCATCAAATGATATTTTAATTACAACAGGTGGTAGTGAAGCTTTAATATTCACAATGGGTAGTATTACTGATCCAGGAGATGAAATCATTGTTCCCGAACCGTTTTATGCCAATTATTATAGTTTTGCACAACAATCTAATGTTAAAGTAGTTCCTGTTACTTCAACATTGGACAATGGTTTTGCTTTACCTCCTATCAAAGATTTTGAGACTTTAATTACGCCTAAAACTAAAGCTATTCTTATTTGTAATCCAGGAAATCCTACGGGTTATTTATATAGCAAAAAAGAAATTCAAGAATTAGCTAGAATTGCTATCAAACATGATCTATTCATTATTTCTGACGAAGTTTATCGAGAGTTTGTATATGATGATATGAGTCACTATTCTATTTTACAAGAAGAACAATTAAGCAATCATGCTATTGTTGTTGATTCTGTTTCTAAACGTTATAGTATGTGTGGTGCTCGAATTGGTGCTCTTATTTCAAAAAACAAGGAAGTAATTAATACTGCCATGAAATTTGCTCAGGCACGCTTAAGCCCTCCTTTATTAGCTCAAATCGCTAGTGAAGCAGCATTAGAAGTTCCCGAAACGTATTATAAAGAAACTATTGCTGAGTATAAATCCAGAAGAGATACTTTGATTAGTGAATTAAAGAAGATTCCTAATGTTAAAGTAGCTACACCTCAAGGTGCTTTTTATTGTATAGTAGAATTACCTGTCTTAGATAGCGAACATTTTTCTCAATGGTTACTAGATCAATTTGATGTTAATCAAGAAACTATCATGTTAGCTCCAGCTGCTGGTTTTTATTCAACTCCTAACACTGGAAAAAACCAAGTTAGAATAGCTTACGTATTAAACAATAATGATCTCAAAAAAGCCATTTCAATTCTTAAATTAGCACTCGAGAAATACCTGACATTATGGAATTAGAATCACAAAAATCGCTAAAACATCTCAATACTTTTGGTATAGATGTTCCTGCTTCTCAATATATAAAAATCACTAGTGAAACGGCATTAATTCAAGCTTTAAAACAACATAATAAAACACCTCTATTTATTTTAAGCGGAGGAAGTAACATGCTACTTACTAAGTCACTTGATGCTTTAGTTTTACATATTGCCATTAAAGGTATTACAACACAAAAAAATACAGAAAACACAGTCTTAGTGACAGCTTCTGCTGGTGAAAACTGGCATGATTTCGTACAGTATTGTATTAGCAAAAATTATGGCGGATTAGAGAATCTTTCGCTTATCCCAGGTTATGTAGGCAGTTCTCCTATCCAAAATATTGGTGCTTATGGTGTTGAACTAAAAGACCATTTTGTCTCGTGTGAAGCTATTCATATTGCTACTGGAGCAAAAAAAATATTTTCTAAAGAAGATTGTCTCTTTGGGTATCGCAATTCATTCTTCAAAAATGAAGGAAAAAGTCAATATGTTATCACTTCGGTAACATTTAGATTGACGACTAAAGAACATATTTTAAACACTTCTTATGGTGCTATAGAAAATGCTTTGTCTGAAAAAGGTATCTCTTCTCCATCCATTCGTGATGTTGCTGATGCTGTAATTATGATTAGACAAAGTAAATTACCTGATCCTAAAAAAATTGGAAATAGTGGAAGTTTTTTTAAAAACCCTGTTATTTCATCTAAAGTATTTAAGGAATTACAACAAAAGTTTCCTGAAATACCACATTATATCATTTCTTCTTCTCAGGTAAAAGTTCCAGCAGGCTGGCTTATTGAAAAAGCAGGTTTTAAAGGTAAACGCTTTGGAGATGCTGGTGTTCATAACAAACAAGCTTTAGTACTCGTTAATCACGGTAATGCTACTGGTAAAGAGATTTTAGCATTAGCTCAAAAGATTCAAGCTGAAATCAAATCTGTTTTTGGAATCTCACTAGAGGCCGAAGTCAACATTTTTTAACAGAATAACATGTTTTTTATCATAAGGCAAGGATATATTCTTTGTATCTTTGTCTCATTAATTTTACATGCTATTTTTAGTTTATGAAACTTTTATTATTGACTTTAGGATTATTACTTCTTGCTGTTGCTGGAATTGCTATTAAAATATGGGCAAAAAAAGATGGTAAATTTTCAGGTACATGTGCAAGCCAAAGTCCTTTTCTAAACGAAAATGGAGAATCTTGCTCTTTTTGCGGAAAAACTCCTGATCAATTTGATTCTTGTACAGAGACTAATCATGCTGGATAATAGCTTTTTTTATAGCTTTTAATCAATTTTGATCATTTTAAAATAATTTACGTATTTGAACACTGAGGACTCAACTTTATTAACTCATATTCAAAAAGCTAAAGAAGGTAATCAAAAATCTTTTAATTATCTTCTAGATACTTATTGGAATGATGTTTATGGTTTTTTACTAAAACGAACACAAGATGAGTATGATGCCGAAGACATTACTATTCAAGCTTTTTCTAGAGCTTTTGATAAAATAGTGTCTTATAATGAATCTTATTCCTTCAGCACATGGCTTATTCAAATAGCCAAAAATTTACATATCGACTCTCTACGAAAGAAAAACACATCTGTCGTTTCAAAAACTTCTACAGAAGAAGAAGATACTATCTACAAAATTCCTGATGACACTCCTACTCCAGAAGATCGTTTAATAACTGAGCAAAATTTAGCTCAATTATTACAATATATCAAACAGTTAAAACCTCACTATCAAGAAGTCATTAATCTACGTTATTTCCAAGAATTGAGTTATAAAGAAATAGCTGCTATTATTGACGAACCTATAAACAATGTTAAAGTTAAATTATTGAGAGCTCGAAAATTACTTGCAGAAATTATCAAAAACAAGTAATTTCACCTTATGACATTTTCTTTAAAAAAATTAGGCCCTGGTCTTTTATTTGCTGGAGCTGCTATTGGTGTTTCTCATTTAGTTCAATCTACTAGAGCTGGAGCAGATTTTGGTTATGGTTTTTTATGGGCATTAATTCTTATAAACATTATCAAATACCCATTTTTTGAATTTGGTTCAAGATATGCTGCTATTACAGGAAAGAGTTTACTAGACGGTTATCAAAGTTTACATAAAGGAGTGTTAATTTTTTATATAATACTCTCTTTTGCTACCATGTTTACTATTCAAACTGCTGTAACTATTGTTACTGCAAGTTTAGCAAATCAACTTTTTGGTTTTGAACTTTCTCTCAATCTTTGGAGTACTATTATTACTATTTTTTGTGCTGCAATTTTATTAATTGGACAGTATAAAGTTCTAGATCGAATCATTAAAGTTATAGTTATTACGTTAACATTAACTACTATATATGCTGTTATTGTTGCATTTTTTAAATCTTCAACTCCTATTGATTTTAAACAGGTTCTTCCAGAATCCACAACTGATATTGCTTTCTTAATTGCCTTTATGGGATGGATGCCTGCACCTCTAGATATCTCTATATGGCAATCTCTATGGACTGTAGAAAAACAAAAAGAAGTTAACGTTACAGAGGTTAAAAATGTATTATTTGACTTTAATATCGGTTATATTACAACCATTATTCTTGCTATTTGCTTTTTAAGTCTAGGAGCTCTGGTCATGTTCAACACCGATGAGATATTTTCAAGTTCAGGAATTGTTTTTTCGAAACAACTTATAACTCTTTACACTAAAAATCTCGGAAACAATTTTACCATTATAATTGCTATAGCTGCCTTTACTACTATGTTTAGTACTACTTTAACTACTTTGGACGCATCACCTAGAGCTATGGCAAAAGCCACTTCTTTATTAACAAACTCAAAAAAAAATAACTTTTTCTTATTCTGGAGTTTAATTTTAGTTCTAGGAACACTAATTATCTTAAACTTCTTTACTTCAGAGATGCAATTATTAATCAAAACTGCTACTATATTATCCTTTTTAACTGCTCCGTTTTATGCAATTGTTAATCACATTCTAATTTTTAAACTTGAGTTAACACCTGAACAAAAACCTTCAAAATTTCTTAAAATCCTCAGTATTGCTGGTATTTTAGGGTTATTATTTTTTAGCTTATGGTATCTTAGATCACTTATAATATGACACTTACATATTATAAAAAATAAAAAAATATTTTAATCATACGTTAATACAAGCATTTTTTTTATTCATTTTTTAGTTAGACATTTGGAACACATCCCCCATTGAATACCTACATATTGATATCCCTATAAGTTTTGACAGATTGTGTGCTTGAACTAACTAAACTGTCATGAATACTAACTTTACTTGGATTGTTTTCTTATACTTTTTTTACATAACAGGTATCCATGCTCAGCAATGTATTCCCATTGATGTAAATACCATAGGTAGTGCTTCAGTTAATAACCTTAATGAATATGTAATTACTCCTAATGCAGGAAGTCAAGCTGGTGCTATCTGGGGGCAATCACCAATAAGTCTAGATAATCCTTTTGATTTTGAATTTCGTATTTATCTTGGTAATAATAACGCTGGTGCAGATGGAGTAGCTTTTGTTTTAAGAGCTCAAGGTACTGCTCAAACTGGATCAGTTGGAGGTGGTGTTGGTTATGCTGGTATTTCACCTTCCTTTGCTGTAGAATTTGATACATATCGAAATGGTGGACTTGGTGACCCCACTAATGATCACACTAGTATCATGGCAAATGGAATATCAAACCACAATAGTAATAGCAATCTTTTTGGTCCCGAAAACTTAGGTAATATTGAAGATGATGCTTATCATGATGTTCGTTTTGTTTGGGATCCTACTACTAACGAATTCACATATTATTTTGACGGTACAGAACTTACAGTTTTACAAAGAGATATTAGAACAATTATTGGTAGTTCTGATGTTTTGTGGGGTTTTACAGGATCTACAGGTGGAGCAACTAACTTACAAAAAGTATGTATTCGTAATCGTATTGATTCTGTTGACTTAGACACAGATAATGATGGTATTACAGATGCTGTAGAATGTTCATTAGTTCATGCTGATTTTGAAATCACAAGTAATAATCAAAACGGTACAGAAAATGGAACTTATGATTTTGATGGTCAAGATTCTGGTACTTGGGATATTACTGCTTCAGGATTCAACACTATTACTAATCAAGGAGTTTCTCCCTTAGGAGGAATTTATTTTATGTACAGAGGTAATAGTAGTAGTAATGGTTTTTGGTCACTAGATGCTACTTTTAATATTCCTACTAACAATACCGAAAATGCTTTAGTTCTATATGGTCGAACTGGAGGTGAAGACTTTCTTTCTAGATTCAACATTTATACTATTACTTGGACTGGCGGAGATGGTAATGCTGTAATTCGTGACCCTCAAGATCAATTAGTTGAAAATGATGGTAGTTTTTTAACCAACGGAAGTTCTTTTACACAAAGAGGAGTTGATCCTATTACTAATAGCGAGTTAAGATGGCATATCATTTTCCCAAGAGGCGCAACAAGTATAACAATTAATGCTCAACGAGGTGCTTCTTTAGAAGGCTTTAGATTCTCTAACTCAAAGTGTATCGATACAGATGGCGATGGTATTGTAGATGCTTTAGATTTAGATTCTGACAATGACGGAATTTATGATGTACGTGAATCTGGTGGTGTTGATTTAAATAATGATGGTTATGCAGATGATATAGATGGTAATTTAGATAATAACGATGGTATTCCTGATACTGCTGGTACAGGGACAATTCCTAATGACACAGATAATGATACAGTATATGATCATTTAGATCTTGACAGTGACAATGATACCTGTTATGATACTCTTGAAGCTGGATTTACCGATCCTGACGATAACGGAATTCTAGGATCTTCTCCTGTTACTGTAGATGCTAATGGTGTAGTGTTAAATCAAGGAGGATATGCTATTCCACTAGATCGTAACAACAATAACATTTACGATTTCCAAGAAGTTATAAATCCTGTTTCTTTCATCGTTGAGTTAGCTGACGAAACAGTTGACGAAGGCTTTGAAGCAACATTTACTTTTCAGCCTTCAATCACTCCTATAGATCACTATTGGGAAGTTAGTACAGATAATGGAGCTACATGGACAAGAATTCAACCTACAGACCCCAATTACCTAGGCGTAAACACATTCACACTACGTATCCCTAATGTCCCTGCTAACTTTGACACGTATCAATATCGTGTAGTCATTTCTGACCCTAATGCGCCCTGTCCAGTAGAGGTTACCTCTGAAGCGGTATTAACCGTTACACCTCGTCCAGATTTAGATTCTGATAATGATGGAATAACAAATGCCATCGAATGTGGTTTTGCA
Organism: Aquimarina rhabdastrellae; assembly: GCA_947387485.1. GTDB lineage: Bacteria > Bacteroidota > Bacteroidia > Flavobacteriales > Flavobacteriaceae > Aquimarina. The sequence goes on along the minus strand of CANDNT010000005.1, from coordinate 220,885 downwards.
GCTTGTTCTGAACCTATTATCAACGGAGGTTTTGAAACACCTGCAATTTCTCTAGGATCATTTGCTACATTAGATGAAGATACTATCCCTGGTTGGGAAACTACTGCTTCAGATGGTCGAATCGAATTTTGGAGCAGTGGTTTTCAAGGTGTTCAAGCATTTGAAGGAAATCAATTTGCCGAATTAAATGCCACTAGGGTTTCCACTTTATTTCAAATTTTATGTATTACTCCTGGTACTGTTTTAGAATGGTCTGTAAGGCATCGAGGTCGTACAGGAGTAGATGTAGCCGAAGTAAAAATAGGTGAAACTTTAGCTTCTGCAACAACTCAACAAATCATGTCTGATGGTACTCAAGCCTGGGGTTATTATACTGGGCAATATACAGTACCGCTTAATCAAGACAGTACTATTTTTGCTTTTGAATCTATCTCAAGTGCTAATAATGACCCATCTGTAGGTAATTTTATCGATGATGTTCAAATCACTATTATTACTCCTGCTCCATGTCCAGATACAGATGGAGATGGTGTACCAGATTATTTAGATTTAGATAGTGATAATGATGGTTGTGTTGATGCTATCGAAGCTGGATTTACAGATCCTGATGGTGATGGTATTTTAGGTATTTCTCCTGTTGATGAAGACCTAGATGGTCTTGTAATTAATCAAGGAGGATATGATATTCCTTTGGATAGTAATAATAATGGTATTTATGATTTCCAAGAAGCTGCAGAACCTATCAATTTTACTGTAGAAATGTCTGATCAAATCATTATTGATAACAATAGTGTTTCTTTCACTTTTGATACAGATTTGAATATTGCAGGTCTTGCTATCAATTGGCAATTAAGTACAGACAATGGTACTAGTTGGACAGACATTGATTTTCAAAATAGCCCTATTTATAGTGGCGAAAACACAAATATACTAACGATCAATCCTGCTACAATCGATATGACAGGTTATCTATATCGAGCAGAAGTTAGTAATCCTTTATTCTTATGCCCATTATTTGAATATACAGATGGCGTACTTACTGTATTACCTAGAGCAGATTTAGATCTCGATAATGATGGTATCACCAACGAAACCGAATGTGATGCTCCTTTTGTAGAAATTTCTCCTAGTGTTATGTTTGACGCTCCTATTCCTAACGATTCAAATATTGGATACGATGTAACCGATCGTGATGTATCTGCTCTTTTTGGGTATCCTCCAGGAAGTATTTTGGTTACGATGACTAATGGTCATGTAAGAGGTACACGATGGGGAGTTAAACGTGATGATCCTGTTACGTTTACAGTATCTGGAACACTAGATGCCGAAATAAGAGTAACACATCGTAGAGGAGGTGTCGTAGATACCAATAATATAGACGGTATGCTTTCATTAGATGGAGTACGTTACGATTTAGTATCGAACCTTGATCCTGGTTTTGAAAGCCGTCCTCTACCTACAGATATAGATCAAAACGATTATTATGTAAGAAGAACTGTTAATGGTCCTATTAATAGTGATGATTTTACTTGGGAATCTAGAGGATTTGCTACTAGTGTTCGAGTATATTCTAATATAGATTTAGGTCTATTCAATAACAATGTTACATTCTCCTTAAAAGTTTGTCAAGATACAGACGGAGATTCTATCCCTGATTACCTTGATTTGGATAGTGATAATGACGGTTGTGTAGATGCTATTGAAGCTGGATTTACAGACCCTGATGATGATGGTATTCTAGGAACATCTCCTGTTCAAGAGGATCAAGATGGTTTAGTTATTAATCAAGGTGGATATACAGATCCTCTAGACAGTAATAATAATGGTATTTATGATTTTCAAGAAGCGCCAACTCCTATTACTTTCTTCTTAGAAATGTCTGATCAAACAGTTGAAGATCAAAATAGCGTTTCGTTCTCTTTTGATACTACTTTACCATTATCATCATTTATTGCCACTTGGCAAACGAGTACTGATAATGGGACTACCTGGACTGATTTAACACCAGGAACCCCGCCTCATCAAAATATGACGATTAGTGCTGATAATACAACACTTACTATAGATCCTGTAGATTTATCAAATGACGGAAATATTTTTAGAGTACAAGTTAGTGATCCATTATTCCTTTGTCCGCTATATTATTATACAGATGGTATACTTACAGTATTGCCTAGACCAGATTTAGATCTCGATAATGATGGTATTACTAACGCTACTGAGTGTGCTGCTAATACGACTCAATTAACTATTACTGGTACCGATAATCAAAGTGCTACAGGAGGATATCCTGTTACAGCTACAGTTAATGGTACTTCAGGAAACTCAGTAATCACATCAAACTTTAACGTAAATGTAGATACTGGTACTAATAATATTTTAGATCGTTGCGAATTATCTTTCACAGTAGGTTCTTTTGATGATGGTTTACAATTAACTATAGATGGTGTTCCTGTTATCTTTTTCCATCAGGATCACTGGGATGCTAATAACGGAGCCCAAACAAGAGAATTCAATAGAGGTGGACGTTTTGATAGTAATGGAGATGGTACATGGACTCCATGGACTAATGAAGGTAACCCAGAATTAATCGCTACTCCAGTTAATATTAGATTAATGGTTACTACAGCCAATGGAACTCGTGAAGATGCTTTACCATTTATGGATGCTTCTGTTGCTGGCTTTGTACTTAATCAAGCTTTTACTTATGATTGCCAAGCAGGTGTAGATATCGTTTTTGGAAATTCAAATCACGGTGGACCAGCATCTATTAGTAATCCTCAAATGACGGTAAATGTATATTCTTGTATAGATACTGATGGAGATGGTATTACAGATGATCAAGATTTAGATAGTGATGCTGATGGATGTTATGACACTATCGAAGCTGGATTTACAGATCCTGATGATGATGGTGTATTAGGAACTTCTCCTGTACAAGAAGACATTGATGGGTTAGTTATTAATCAAGGTGGATACACAGATCCTCTTGATAATAACAACAATGGAGTTTATGATTTTCAAGAAGCACCAGATCCGATCAACTTTACTGTAGAAATGGCCGATCAAACTATAGAAGAAGTGAATCCTGTAACCTTTACTTTTGATACTGATATTGATTTTAATAGATTAAATATTACTTGGCAATTTAGTACCGATGGAGGAAACACTTGGACTAACATTGATTTTACACCTCCTTCTATATATAGTTTATCTGCTCCAAATATTCTTGATATCAATCCCGCGACTATTGATATGAATGGTTATCAATATCGTGTAGAAGTAAGTGATACGACCTTTTTATGTGAACGATTTGCATATACAGATGGTACACTTACTGTAACACCTCGACCAGACCTAGACTTAGATAATGACGGTATTACTAATGTTGTTGAATGTGGTGGACAAACACCTTGTATAGATACAGATGGAGATGGTGTTACAGATGATTTAGATCTTGATAGTGATGGAGATGGTTGTTTTGACACCATAGAAGCTGGATTTACAGATCCTGATGGAGATGGAGTTCTGGGTACTTCTCCTGTGCAAGAAGATATTGACGGACTAGTAATTAATCAAGGGGGATACCTCACTCCTCTTGACAATGACAATAATGGTATTTTTGACTTTCAAGAAGCTCCCACTGATGTTGCTTTTACTCAAGAATTATCAGATCAAATTATAGAAGAAGAATACAGTGTATCTTTTGATTTTGCCACAGTGCTTCCGTTAAATACATTTAGCGAAATTATTTGGCAAGAAAGTACAAATAATGGTACCACATGGACCGATATACAAAGTACAGGAATATATACTATCTCTGCTAATAGAGATAGACTTACGATTAACCCTGTACCTATAACTTTTAACAACCATCGCTATAGAATTGCGATTAGAAATCCCTTTTTCATTTGCCCTTATTACACCTACTCAGAAGCTTTGCTTACAGTGAACCCTCGTCCAGATTTGGATTTAGACAATGATGGTATTACCAATGTTGTTGAATGTGGAGGCCTAACTCCTTGTCCAGATACTGATGGCGATGGACTAACAGATGATCTTGACCTCGATAGTGACGGCGATGGTTGTTTTGATACTATTGAGGCTGGGTTCACTGATCCTGACGATGATGGAGTACTAGGAACTTCTCCTGTACAAGAAGATGTTGATGGATTAGTTATTAATCAAGGAGGATATCTTACTCCTCTTGATACAGATAACAATACCATATTTGATTTTCAAGAAGCACCTCCTCTATTAATTTTCACTACCGAAATCCAAAACACTGCTGTATTAGAACAAAATGATGCTTCTTTTAATTTTGACAGTTCTATGGCTAGAAGCGAAATTGATTTTGGTTGGGAAGAAAGTAGAGATGGTGGACAAACATGGATTCAATTAGTCGATAATACTATTTATAGTGGAACCAATAATAATATATTAACCATTAGCAATGTTACACTAGATTTTAATGGTTACCGATATAAAGTCACTATGAGTAATCCTGATTTTATTTGTGAATACGAAGTAACCAGTGAAGCCATTTTAATTGTTAATGAACGTGCTGATTTAGATTTTGATAATGACGGAATCACCAACGATGTGGAATGTGGTGGTATATCTCCTTGTCCAGATACAGACGGTGATAGTATTACTGATGATCGCGATCTAGATAGTGATGGTGATGGTTGTTATGATACCATCGAAGCTGGATTTACAGATCCTGATGATGATGGTGTACTAGGTACTTCTCCTGTACAAGAAGACATTGATGGCTTGGTAATTAATCAAGGTGGTTATCTCACTCCACTTGATAATAACAATAACGGAATTTATGATTTCCAAGAAGCTGTTGATGTAAGCTTTAGTACAGAACTTAGTAATCAAACAGTAGAAGAAGAACAAGCTATTTCATTCACTTTTGATACTCAAAACCCGGATCTTGTTTTCATTTGGGAAGAAAGTACTGATGGTGGTGATACTTGGACAGAACTTATGGATTCTGATGTTTACCACGGTACAACTACAAATACTTTAACTATAGATCCAGCTCCATTTGACTTTAATGGTAATTTATATCGAGTAGTCATTAACGATCCTAATTTTATGTGTGACCTATCTGCTGTTTCACAAGCTAGATTAAAAGTTGTTATGGACATTTTTGTTCCAGATGGATTCACTCCAAATGATGATGGTATTAATGACACTTTTGTAATAGAAGATCTCAACTCATTCCCTAATCATACTATAGAAATCTATAACAGATATGGAAATAGAGTATATCAAGGAGGGATTAATTCAAATCCTTGGGATGGTTCATTAAATAATGAATCCTCAGATAGAGCTTTACCTAGTGGTGTTTACTTCTATGTAATTCACCTTAATCAAGATGATCTTTATCCATTACAAGGACGAGTACATCTAAGGAAATAACCATAAAAACTCTTTAACACTTGATGAGACAGACAACACCACAAAATTTATTACCCATGAAAAAAGCAGTTTTTATTTTCGCTTTACTATTGTATTCTATTACAAGTCTAGCGCAACAAGATCCTCATTTTACTCATTATATGTATAACATGAGTATTGTTAATCCTGCTTATACAACAGCTAGAACAGGAAATATCGATACAGGAGTATTCTATAGAACACAATGGGTAAATGTAGAAGGAGCTCCACAAACAGGTACTTTATTTGCTCATGCCACATTACCAGCTGGTGTAGAGGTAGGAATAAATGTAATCAATGATCGTATTGGACTTGACGGAGAAATTACCGAGACCAATGCAAATGCAGATGTAGCATATCGATTTGAACTTGCAAGAGATTTTTTTCTATCTCTTGGTGTAAAAGCTGGTATTACTAACTATAATGCAGATTTTAGTAGACTTCAACTCAACTCAGGAGGAGCTCCTACAGATCCTTTATTTGCTCAAAATATTAATAGTAACTTTTTAACTTTTGGAGCAGGTGCGTTTTTATATACAAAAGAATTTTATTTAGGAATATCTTCTCCTAATTTTATTCCTACAAAACATATAGAAGATACTGCTTCATATGAAGCTCGTAGTTTTGAAGAACTTCATGCATATTTAACTGTAGGGTATATTTTTAATATCAATAAAGATTTTAAATTGAAACCATCAGCTCTTGTTAAACATGTGGCTAATGCTCCTATTTCTGCAGATGTCTCATTAAATTTATTAGTGCAAGAAAAATTTGAAATAGGTGCTTCTTATCGATTAGAAGATGCTGTGGCTTTGATGTTAAGATATGATATTACACCTAATTTCAAGATAGGTTATGCTTATGATTATACACTGTCTGGATTAAATGAATTTAGTAGAGGATCACATGAAGTTTTTCTAATGTATAGTTTCCAATTAAGGAAATACATTGATTGTTATTCAAATCGATTTTTCTAAAATGTATCAATATCAAATTTGTTAAAAACCATAGTCAATCATATTTATGTAAAAAAAATACTTTATTAATCCATAAAACATATTTTATTCAAAAAGTTTAATCACATATTATCATTTTAAAAGTAATTGATACTTTATTTACTCTTCATTGATTGATTTTTCATTCGATACAGGCATCTTTATGTCTAATCTATTTTGAAAATTAATTAATTGATTCGATATTTGGGGTCATTTCTAATCAGATATAGAAAGTTAAACACTTCTTAATCCCCAATATTATGAAACTTCACTACAAGCTCCTTGTTATCTGTTGTGCTTTTTTATTTTCATCAAAAATAAATGCCCAACAATGTCTTGATATCGGTGCTACACCATTACAGGATGCTACACTAAATTCGGATAACGAATATATCATTACCCCTGCTCAACAAAATCAAGTAGGTGCATTTTGGGGTGTAAACACTTTAAATTTAAATGAAGGCTTTGATTTCGAATTTAGAATATTTTTAGGAAATGATAATGCTGGTGCAGACGGTGTTGCATTTGTACTTCGCGGAATCGGTTCTTCTGAATTTGGAAACAGCGGTGGTGGAGTTGGTTATGAATCTATTACACCTTCTTTTGCGGTTGAATTTGATACCTTTACCAATTCGAATCAAGGAGATCCTAATAATGGTAGTGATCATACAGGAATTCAAATCGATGGTAGTGCAGATCACAGTGATAGTACTACTAATTTATTTGGCCCTCAAGTAATCGGTACTAATGGAAATATTGAAGATGATAATTACCATGATGTACAATTTATATGGGATCCAGCAAATAACACCTTCACTTATTTCTTTGATGGTGTACTATTAACAACAATTAATAATGACCTTAGAACAATTTTAGGTGCTTCTGAGGTAATATGGGGATTTACAGGATCAACTGGAGGTCGTTTTAATGAACAAAAAATTTGTGCTTTAACTCAAATTGGTGATCCACCTCCTCCACCTGTGGATTTAGATAAAGATAATGATGGAATTACTAATGCAGACGAGTGTGGTAATAGTTGTGCGCAACCATTATCTAATGGTGGTTTTGAAGCTCCTACAACAAACTCTTTTGGTTTTTTCCAAGCTTTTAGAGAAGGTATTGATGATTTTGATACGCATGAATTAAAATGGTCGACAACATCTTCTGATAATAATATTGAATTATGGAGAGATGGTTTTAGCGGTGTACCTGCATTTGAAGGAAATCAATTTGCAGAACTTAATGCTACAGAAGTTTCTACTTTATATCAGAACTTATGTATCACTCCTGGTTCTGTAGTAAGATGGTCTGTAAGACATAGAGGACGTACAGGCGTTGATGTTGCAGAAGTTCAAATAGGAGAATCTTTAACAAATGCTGTAACTCAAGCTACCATGTCTGATGGTAATACAGATTGGGGCTTATATACTGGAGAATATACTGTACCTGCAGATCAACAAACTACTGTATTTGCATTCGTATCTGTTTCTAGTGCTGGAGATCAATCTTCTGGTAACTTTATAGATGATGTACAAATTACCGTTATCTCTGCTCCAGCTTGTCCAGATCTTGATGGAGATGGAATTCCTAATGACGAAGACTTAGATAGTGATGGAGATGGATGCTCAGATGCACTAGAAGCTGGTTATCCAGATCCTTCTGGAACAGGACATCCAGATTCATTAGAAAGTACTAATGTTCAAGAAGATGCCGATGGGTTAGTATCAAACTCAACAACAATAAATGCAAATGGTGGTTACCTCACTCCTCTAGATGGAGATAACAATGGTGTCCCTGACTTTTTAGAAGCTAATACCTTAAGTTTTACTACAGCGCCTACTGACCAAGTAATTAACGAAGATGAAAGTGTTTCTTTTTCTTTTGAAACAGATGATACTAATGTAACTATATCTTGGGAAGAAAGTACCGACAATGGTTCTACTTGGACTACACTATCAGATGGAGGTATTTATTCTGGTACAACTACAAATACTTTAACTATAGATCCTGTTTCATTAGATTTTAATGGGTATTTATATCGTGTAACAATAACTACAGCTTCTGGAATAGCTTGTATACAAACATTAACTGCTCAAGTTCGATTAACTGTACTCTTTACCATTTTTGTTCCTGATGGTTTTTCGCCTAACGGAGATGGTATTAACGATACTTTAATCATTAATGATTTAGCAACTTTTCCTAATCACACTATAAAGATTTATAACCGTTACGGAAATAAGGTTTTTGAAGGGAACATCAATACTCCACCTTGGGATGGTTCATCTTCTTCATCTTTCCTTTCTGGAAAAGTGGTTCCTTCTGGAGTTTATTTTTATGTTATTGAATTAAATCAAGCTGGTTTTGATCCTATTCAAGGTAGAATTCACTTAAGAAAGTAACCCAAAAACTTTAAACACTTAGTAGTCTAAACTTAACTATGCTGTAATGAAAAAATTATTATTCCCCCTATTCATATTATGCAATACTTTTTTAAGTCTTGCCCAACAAGATCCTCAATACACTCAATACACCTATAACATGAATGTTATTAACCCTGCATATGTAACTGGAGATACCGGACATATTGAGTTAGGAGCTTTATATAGACGTCAATGGACAAATGTAGAAGGTGCACCAGAAACAATTACGCTTTTTGGACATGCTTCTTTAAGAAGAAATATTGATTTAGGACTTACTGTAGTCAATGATCAGATAGGTAATGATATTACCGAAACTAATGTAAATGGAGATTTTGCTTACCGCTTTAATCTTTCAGAAAACCTGCGCTTATCATTAGGAACAAAATTAGGTTTTACTGTTTATAATGCTGATTTCTCAAATCTAACTTTAGATTCTGGAGGATCAAATACAGACCCTGCTTTTGCTAATGTAAACAGTACGTTCTTAAATGTTGGAGCTGGTGCTTTTTTATATAGCAGAAATTTTTATTTAGGATTATCTGCTCCTAACCTTATTCCATCAAAGCATTTAGAAAATACTGCTGCTACAACTTTTGAAGGAAGAGAAGACATTCATTATTATCTTACTTCAGGTTATGTATTTAGATTAAATCCTGATCTTAAGTTTAAACCATCTGTTTTATTAAAAACAGCAGCTGGAGCACCTATTACAACAGATATTGCAGCTAGTTTTTTGATGAGAAATAAATTAGAATTAGGGGTTTCTTATAGAATAGAAGATGCTGTAAGTGCTTTATTCAGTTATAAGATTTCACCTAACTTTAGAGTAGGTTATGCTTATGATTATACATTATCAGACCTCAATGAGTTTAGTCAAGGATCTCATGAAATTTTCTTAACCTATAGTTTTGAAGTTAGATCATTAACCGATTGTTTTCCTAATCGATTCTTTTAACATCATATTTACGAATCAAAACTTATGCTAGTGCTTTTTTAATTCCTTTCTTTGTATCTTTGCCTTTAAAATTTGCATTACTATGAATACAGATGTAGCTACTGTTGCTCCACCAAAAGGAAAACCAAAATGGTTACGAGTTAAACTTCCTACTGGTAAAAAATATACAGAATTAAGAGGTCTTGTAGATAAATATAATTTACATACTATCTGTACTTCTGGAAGCTGTCCTAATATGGGAGAATGCTGGAGTGAAGGGACTGCGACTTTTATGATTTTAGGAAATATCTGTACACGTTCTTGTGGTTTTTGTGGTGTAAAAACTGGTCGTCCAGAAACCGTAGATTGGGAAGAACCTGAAAAAGTAGCTAGATCTATTAAATTGATGAATATCAAACATGCGGTAATCACATCAGTTGACCGAGACGATTTATTGGATGGTGGATCAATTATATGGGCTGAGACAGTACAAGCTATTCGTCGTATGAACCCTAATACAACTCTTGAAACACTTATTCCTGACTTTCAAGGAAAAACTAAAAATATAGATCGCATTATAGCAGTTAAACCCGAAGTTGTTTCTCATAATATGGAAACGGTTAAACGTTTAACGAGAGAAGTTCGTATACAAGCGAAATATGAGCAAAGTCTACAAGTTTTAAAATACTTAAAAGATAATGGGATTCACCGCACAAAAAGTGGTATCATGCTTGGTTTAGGAGAAAAGGAAGAAGAGGTAATTCAAACCTTAAAAGACCTTAAAGCTATTAATCTTGATGTAGTGACTATTGGTCAATATTTACAACCAAGTAAAAAGCATTTACCTGTAAAACAATTTATCACTCCAGATCAATTTAAAAAATACGAAGAAATTGCTCTAGATATGGGATTCAGGCATGTAGAAAGTAGTGCATTAGTACGTTCTTCATACAAAGCTCAAAAACACTTGACTTAATATTTAGCATAGCTTCTTATCCATAATGAACAATCCTATTAGAATAGCTATCAATGGCTTCGGAAGAATAGGTCGTAACCTATTCCGTTTATTGATACAACATCCCAATATAGATGTAGTTGCTATCAATGATTTAGCAGATGCTCGTACATTAAGTCATTTACTAAAATACGATAGTATACATGGTGTTTTGGCTCATGATATTTCTTATGAAGCTGATGCTATCCTTGTTAATGATAAAAAAGTACCTTTATCGCATCATAAAGATCCTATTTTATGTCAATGGGATTTATTTGATATAGATATAGTTATCGAAGCTACAGGAAAGTTTAAAACACATTCTTTAGCTCAAAAACACCTCGATGCTGGTGCTAAAAAAGTAATCCTCTCTGCCCCTCCTCTAGATGATTTGATTAAAACTGTAGTATTAGGTGTTAATGATGATATTCTAGATGGAAGCGAGACTATTATATCTAATGCTTCTTGTACTACAAATAATGCAGCTCCTATGATTAAAGTCATTAATGAGTTGTGTGGTATTGAACAAGCATACATTACAACAGTACACAGTTATACTACCGATCAAAGTTTACATGATCAACCACATCGCGATTTAAGACGTGCTCGTGCAGCTGGTCAATCTATTGTTCCTACAACAACTGGAGCAGCAAAAGCATTAACAAAAATATTTCCAGAACTCAATGATGTAATTGGTGGTTGTGGTATTAGAGTTCCTGTTCCTGATGGTTCACTTACTGATATTACTTTTAATGTAAAAAAGGAAACTTCTATTGACGAAATTAATCGCGCTTTTAAAGAAGCTTCAGAAAATTCATTAAAAGGTATTTTGGCTTATACAGAAGATCCTATAGTGTCCATTGATATTATTGGAAATCCATATTCTTGCACTTTTGATGCACTTATGACTTCTGTTATCGGAAAAATGGTAAAAATTATAGGTTGGTATGATAATGAGATAGGTTACAGTAACAGATTAATCGATTTAATACCGAAGATTTGTAAGAAATAACTATATTAGTTGAGATATTTCGACGCAAATGCTTACCCAAATCAAATATTACATAACATTTATATTTGCTCTGTGGATTTCAGTTGTCTCTTCTCTTTCATATTCTTTTGGAAATCAAGATCAACTATTAACCACAAAGGATTCTATTGAAAATTATTTAAATGCTGCATCCTTTGCTATCCATACATCAAAATTTGAGCTCGCATTAAAAAATATCACTTTAGCCAAAGAACTTTCTCATAATACTAAAGACAGAATTTACTCTGCCAAAACAAGTAGAGTTCTCGCTAAACTTTATCTTGAATTAAGAGATTTTAAACAAGCTCAAGAATTAGCTTTTAGAGCCACAAAAATTCTACGTGAAGCTCAGGATCCTTTAGAATTAGCTCAATCATTAAATTTATGTGGTTCGATATGTACACAACTTAACGAGTTTGATTATGCTCAAGAAGATTTATTTCACGCAGAGAAATTAGCACAGCAATATAATGCTCCTGAATTAGAAAGTTCTATACAAATCAATTTAGGGTTATTATATATGGCTCAACAAAAACCTGAATTAGCAATTCAGCAATTCAACAGTGCTTTACCTCAAATCAATTCTTCAAAAAACCTATATCTTAAATCCAAGTTATATGTCAATAAAGCAGAAGCTTTGTTAATGCTTAATCAAATAGAAGAAGCTAAAAAGATTAATGATTTGGCCATGAATATGGGTAAAAAGAATCGTTTTTTCGAAATTCGTTCTAAATCATATTATATTTATAGTAAGATTTATGAACAACAAGAAGATTTTAAAACCTCTTTACTTTTCTTAAAATCGCATCAAAAACTAAACGATTCCCTCTTTAATATCAACAAAGAAATTGTTGTTCAAGAAGCTAGTGCAAAAATTAATCTCAGCGAAAAAAATGTATTACTAGAAGAACTTACCGAAGAAAATTTCCAACAACAACAATCACTTAAACTCAATAGACTTACTACGATCTTAAGTATAGCCTTAATTACAATTTTATCATTATTAACATTATCACTGTATAAGAATAATAATTTAAGAGCTAGAGCAAATGAGCTATTACAAAATAAAAATACCGAGCTTATTATTGCTAAAGAAAATACAGAAAGAGCTAGTGAAGCCAAGATTCAATTCTTATCAACTATTACTCACGAATTAAGAACACCACTTTATGCTGTAACAGGTCTTACGCATTTATTATTAGAAGAAAGTCCTACTCCTAACCAAAAAGAACATTTAAACTCACTTAAATTCTCTGGAGAATACTTGCTCTCTTTAATCAATAATATACTAGATTTAAATAAGCTTGAAGCCAAAAAAGTAGAACTTGACAATACCTCTTTTAATCTAAGAAAACGTATTAATGATGTACTTATCGCTTTAGGTAAATCGGCAAAAGATAAAAACAATAAACTTCATTACTCTTTTGATGATAATATTCCGTCTAAATTAATAGGTGACCCCCTAAAGATTTCTCAGGTATTGATTAATCTTATCGGTAACTCTATTAAGTTTACTCAAAACGGAAATATCTGGATCAAAGTAAAACTCCTTAGTCATGTAGAGAATAAGGTATTTTTAAGCTTCGAAATTGAGGATGATGGAGTTGGAATCTCTGAGAAAAAACAACAAAGTATTTTTGAAAACTTTACTCAAGGTTCAGTTCAAATCAACAGAAAATTTGGTGGTACTGGTTTAGGATTATCTATCGTTAAGAATTTATTAGACCTTATGGGTAGTACTATCAAATTAAAAAGTGCTCCTGGTAAAGGATCTACTTTTTATTTTGATTTAAACTTTGATGTTTTTGAAGCCCCACCTAAAAAATATATCGAAGAAATTAAAACAATTGATTATAATAGTATAGCCAATAAACGTATTCTCGTTGTTGAAGACAATAAAATTAATCAATTAATCACCAGAAAAATTTTAGAAAAGAACAACATCATTTGTGATGTTGCAGATAATGGCGATACCGCTATCGAAAAAGCCAAAAATGAGCAATTTGATTTAATCCTCATGGATATCCATATGCCAGGAATTAGCGGAATAGAAGCCACTCGTATCATTAGAAAATTTGATTCCAAAATACCTATTATAGCATTAACAGCCGTAACGCTTGACGATAATTTAAATGAGTTTTATAACAATGGTTTTGATGACATTATCCCTAAGCCATATAAAACCGAAGAGTTTTTCTCTAAACTACACAAAGCTTTAACAAAGAAACAACCTATAAGTTAGAACCATAACGTTTCATTATATCATCATTTAGCTTTAAAAAGACTTTACAAATTCTTTAATTCGTTGATCAAACTGTTCGGCTTGATTTAAAAATTGTACTTCTATAGGCTGGTACCATAGGTCATTTTCAAGAGAATTTGCTAGTCTCACATAATCTTTTTCTGTAGTAATGATTACATTTTTAGATTGTAACTCTTTTATCTCTTGAGCTGTAAAATGATGATGATCTGGATAAGCTAAATGTTCATATGATAATCCTAAACTATCGTAATAATCTAGTAACGGTTTAGGGTTTGCTATTCCCGTTACTAACGTAAAAGATTTCTTTTTTAATATATCTATACTTAAAGATTCTTTATCTCTTTTAAGTTGTTTACTATATGCTATTGTACTAAATAGTACTAACTGATTTTCTTTTGGTTTTATTTTTTTTATAATATGATTTTGTTCTTGATCACTTAAATCTGGTGGGCATTTGGTGACTATAATTACAGCTGCTCTACTCATTCCGCCTATAGGTTCTCTCAAATTTCCTGTAGGTAACATTATATCATCAAAATACAAATCATAATACGCAGTAAGCAATACATACAAACCTGCTTTCACTTTACGATGTTGATACGCATCATCTAACAATAGTACATCTAAATCAGTATTTTCTTGTCTTAGTCTAGCTATCCCATTTCTTCTATCAGCATCAACTGCAACTAGAACTTCAGGGAATTTTTTCTTAAACTGTAGCGGTTCATCTCCTACATCTTTTGCTATAGCCGTAGTTGCTACCATTTGAAAACCTTTTGTTTCACGCTTATACCCACGACTTAAAGTTGCTATTGTATAGTCTTTCTTTAATAGCTTAATCAAATACTCAATCATTGGAGATTTTCCTGTCCCTCCTACACTTAGGTTTCCTACTGCAATTACTGGAAAGTCATAAGCTACTGATTTAAAAATATTATGATCATAACAGAAATTTCTAATCCAAGTTATTACATAATATATAGGTACAATCGGAAATAAAATCTTTCGCAATAGGTTCATATCTCATTTTTTGTAAAGCGAAAATAACTATTTTACTGGAGAGCATTACCTCTAATAAAAAACTTATTTAGCATATACAATTGTATTAATAAAAGTTTTAGTACTTTCATTTTTTAGAAATACGAATATGCAAATTAAAGATGTCATTCAATATTTAGAAGAACTAGCACCTCTATCTTATGCAGAAGGGTTTGATAATGTAGGTCTTCTTGTTGGAAATAAAGAAACCGAACTTAGCGGTGTTCTAGTTACATTAGATACTCTTGAATCTGTAGTCGATGAAGCTATCGAGAATCAATGTAACCTTATTGTAAGTTTTCATCCTATAGTTTTTAGTGGTCTCAAAAAATTTAATGGTAACTCTTACGTTGAACGAGTAGTGATGAAAGCTATTAAAAATGATATTGCAATCTACGCCATTCACACTGCTTTAGATAATACTTTTACAGGAGTAAATGATATGATTTGTGAACAACTAGGATTAGTCAATCGCAAAATTTTAATTCCTCAAAAAGATACCATAAAAAAATTGACCACTTATGTACCGCTTAAAGAAGCAGATCTTCTTAAAGAAGCTTTATTTAATGCAGGAGCTGGAACTATAGGTAATTATGATCATTGTAGTTTTGCTTCAAACGGTACTGGTAGTTTTAGAGCTCAAGATACGGCCAATCCTTCTATAGGAAAAAAAGGAGAAACACATTATGAGCCAGAAACACAAATACAGGTTACTTTTCCTAAACACAAACAAAGTGCTGTATTAAAAGCATTATTTAACACGCATAGTTATGAAGAGGTTGCTTATGAAATCACTACTTTAGAAAATACAAATCAACATATCGGAATGGGAATGGTTGGTGAATTAGAGCAACCTATGAATGAGCTTGATTTTTTACAACATATTAAAGCTGTTTTTAAAACAGGATGTGTAAGACATTCTTCTTTATTGAATAAACCTATTCAAAAAGTAGCAGTTTTAGGTGGTAGTGGTAGTTTTGCTATCGAAAATGCAAAAAGAGCTGGTGCTGATGTTTTTATCACAGCAGATCTAAAATACCATCAATTTTATCAAGCAGAAAATCAACTAATTTTGGCAGATATTGGACATTATGAGAGCGAACAATACACAAAAAACTTAATTGTTAGCTATCTTAGAAAAAAAATCAGTAATTTTGCCATCATTTTATCGGAGAAAAATACCAATCCTATTAAGTATTTATAAACATGGCAAAGAAAGAAGTTACTATAGAGGAAAAATTAAGAGCATTATATGATTTGCAATTAATAGATTCCAGAATTGATGAAATACGTAACGTACGTGGTGAATTACCATTAGAAGTTGAAGACTTAGAAGATGAAGTAGCCGGATTAAACACCAGATTAGATAAGCTTAAAAATGACTTAAATACTATTGATGAGGGAATCAAGAATAAGAAAAACCTTATTGAAGAGGCTAAGTCATTAATAAAAAAATACGGAGAGCAACAAAAAAATGTTCGCAATAACCGTGAATACAACTCTTTAAGTAAAGAAATTGAATTTCAAGAATTAGAAATTCAATTAGCAGAAAAGCATATCAAAGAATTTAAAGCTCAAATCGTTCATAAAAACGAAGTTATTGAACAAACAAAAACGCGTTTATCTGAACGTCAAGCACATCTTGATCACAAAAAAGGTGAGTTAGATGCTATCTTAGGAGAAACAGAAAAAGAAGAGCAAGCATTATTACAAAAATCTGCTGATTTTGAAAATGAAATCGAAGATCGTTTAGTTAATGCATACAAGCGTATTCGTAAAAACGTAAAGAACGGTTTAGCAATTGTTCCTATTGAACGTGGAGCTTCTGGTGGTTCTTTCTTTACTATTCCTCCTCAAGTACAAATGGAGATTGCTGCTCGTAAAAAAATCATTATTGATGAGCATAGTGGTAGAATTCTTGTTGATCAAGAATTAGCACAAGAAGAAAAAGAAAAAATGTATGCTATCTTTTCTAAGTTATAAGAAAGCTACATCTTTATAAAATCAAAAGTCTCGGTAAGTTAATTACTGAGACTTTTTTGTATAAACCAATTCTTAAACATGAATACTGTTTTAATCATAGGATACGTATGGCCAGAACCTAATTCGTCTGCTGCTGGTACTCGCATGCTTCAATTAATAACTTCTTTTAAACAACAACAATGGGAGGTTATTTTTGCTAGCCCTGCTTCAGAAACTCCTCATATGATAGATCTTGAGGCTTTACAAGTTAAAAAACAATCTATACAACCTAATGACAGCTCTTTTGATACCTTTATAACTCAATTGAAGCCTAATATAGTAGTCTTTGATCGTTTTATGATGGAAGAACAATTTGGGTGGCGTATTAGTCAACAGCTTCCTAATGCATTAAAAATATTAAATACAGAAGATCTACATAGTTTAAGAAAGACCCGACATGAAGCATTAAAAAAAGAAATACCTTTTACACCTGCGCTATTAAAAAATAGCACTATTGCAAAAAGAGAAATCGCAAGTATCTACCGCTGTGATATAAGTTTGATGATTTCTTCTTTCGAAATGGATTTATTGCAAAATGAATTTGACATTCCTAAAGAAATACTTTTTCATCTCCCTTTTCTATATGAAGAGATTTCATCTTCAAAAAGCAATTCCTGGGTACCTCTTGAAGAACGTAAACATTTTGTTCATATTGGTAATTTTAGACACGCTCCTAATTGGGACGTGACATTATATTTAAAACAAAAAATATGGCCGCTAATACGTAAAAAACTTCCTCAATCCGAATTACATATCTATGGCTCTTATCCAAGCGAAAAAGTTTCTCAATTACACAATTCTAAAGAAGAATTCTTAATCAAAGGATGGGCAGATAACGCTCATCAAATAATGTCTAATGCTAAAATTTGTTTATCTCCTCTACGATTTGGTGCAGGTATCAAAGGAAAATTTACTGAAGCTATGTTGTGCGGAACTCCTAGCATTACAACAACTATAGGTGCAGAAGGTATGCATCATAACCTACCTTGGAACGGTATTATAGCCAATACAGAAGACGAAATTGTTACTGCTGCCGTAACATTGTATAAAGACAAAGAATTATGGTCTAAATCTCAACAAAACGGAATTCAAATAATCAACAACTTATATGATAAGAAAAAGTTTTTACCTAATCTATTTAAACATATAGAATATACACAAGAACACTTACAATCGTTAAGAACACAAAACTTTATAGGAGCTATGCTACAACATCATTCTCATAGAAGTACTGAATTTATGTCTCGCTGGATTGAAGAAAAAAATAAATCATAATATCTATTGAGGGATAGTAATCCCTCTTCCAGCTTTTTTCTCTTCCTCTTTATTATAATATGATATTATAGCACTGATTTTACCTTCTTTTATATATAACCATTCACTTACATTCAAAAACGCATTAGAAGACTCCATTATATAACGTACGCTAGCCTTATTTTCATCATAAATTGCATCAAGTATTTTAAATCTATTACCCAAAAACATTTCTTTATTATCAGAAACTATATCTAAATATTTCTTTTTACCTTCTATTACGCCATAAGGACTTGTATGTATAAAATCTTCAGATAGTGGTAATTTATAAAAATCTCCTTCTTCCCATATATTAAACCATTCTGCTACTATTTCTTTTATGTGTTTCTGAGACATGTCTGTAATTTTCGATATATATTAAAAACAAAAAAACCGATTGAAAATTTCAATCGGTTTAAATTTTAATGCTTTCTTAATCTTAAAGAGCTGCTACGTGCTTAGTAAGCTTAGATTTTAAATTAGCCGCTTTATTACTGTGAATAATATTTCTTTTAGCTAATTTATCAATCATAGAAACTACTGAAGGAAACAACTTAACTGCCTCTTCTTTATCAGCTTCACGTAATTTCTTAATTGCATTACGAGTAGTTTTATGCTGATACTTATTTCTAAGACGCTTAGCTTCACTATTTCTTATTCTCTTTAATGCTGACTTATGATTTGCCATCTCTCTCTCTTCTCGTTAATTTTTTATCTAAAAACTTGTAGCCCGTAGGGGAATCGAACCCCTCTTACCAGGATGAAAACCTGGCGTCCTAGCCGATAGACGAACGGGCCATTTACCTTTTTAAAGGTGTGCAAACTTAAAACTTAATTTTCAAACTTGCAACTTTTTTTTCGTAGTCCGTAGGGGAATCGAACCCCTGTTACCAGGATGAAAACCTGGCGTCCTAACCCCTAGACGAACGGACCATTTTTTTTGCTTTTCAGTATTTCAATTATTTCGATTGCTGATTGCGGGTGCAAATATACAACCCTTTTTCACTTCTGCAATACTTTTTTGAACTTTTTTTTATTTTTTTTTGCATCAAAAACACAATACACTGAAAAACAATAAAATAATTTTTAAAAAAAATTAGTGATTTATCTTATCGACAAATCACTAATCTTATTTTTTATATAAAAGAGTTATTAATATGCTTTAGCAAATAATACTCTTCTAGAAGATGGTTGTCCTGTTAATACGCAAACTCCCTCTTCTTCTATACCATCAAATGGTATACAACGTATAGTTGCTTTTGTTAAATCTTTAATTTTTTGTTCGGTTTCTGCTGTTCCGTCCCAATGCGCCGAAATAAAACCTCCTTTTTCCTCTAATACCTCTTTAAACTCATCAAAAGTATCTACAGGCGTTATATGCTCGTTTCTATAATTTAATGCTTTTGTGTATAAGCTCTCTTGTATTTCTTCTAATAAATTGGCTACAGTATCGACAATAGCACCTCGCTCTACAATTTGTTTTGTAAGTGTATCTCTTCTTGCTAACTCAACAGTTCCTTTTTCAAGATCTTTTGGACCTATAGCTATTCTTAACGGAACTCCTTGTAATTCATATTGTGCAAACTTAGCTCCTGGCCTATGCGTATCTCTTTTATCAAATTTAACAGAAATACCTTTACTTCTTAATTCTTTTACTATAGTATCTACTACTTCAGAAATTTGATTCAATTGCTCCTCACCTTTGTATATAGGAACAATGACTACTTGTGTTGGTGCTAGATTAGGAGGTAATACTAATCCTTGATCATCACTATGCGTCATTATTAAAGCTCCCATTAATCGAGTAGAAACTCCCCATGAGGTTGCCCATACATAATCTTGTTTTCCTTCTTTTGAAGTAAATTTCACATCAAATGCTTTTGCAAAATTTTGACCTAAGAAATGAGAAGTACCTGCTTGTAATGCTTTACCGTCTTGCATTAATGCCTCTATACAATAAGTATCTTCTGCTCCAGCAAAACGTTCACTTTCAGTTTTTCTTCCTCTTACAACTGGAATTGCCATAAATTTTTCTACAAAATCTGCATAGATATTATTCATTTGTGCAGTTTCGGCTATAGCCTCTTCTCTAGTTTCATGGGCTGTATGCCCTTCTTGCCATAAAAACTCTGCTGTACGTAAAAACAAACGTGTTCTCATCTCCCATCTCACTACATTTGCCCATTGATTCACTAATATAGGTAAATCTCTATAGGATTGAATCCATCCTTTATATGTATTCCAGATGATAGCTTCAGACGTAGGTCTTACAACCAACTCTTCCTCTAACTTAGCTTCTGGATCTACTCTTAGTTTCCCTTCTCTATCAGGGTCATTTTGTAATCTATAATGTGTAACAACTGCACATTCTTTTGCGAATCCCTCTGCATTTTTTTCTTCAGCTTCAAACAAACTTTTAGGTACAAATAAGGGGAAATATGCATTTTGATGTCCAGTTTCCTTAAATTTTTTGTCTAGTTCAGCTTGCATTTTTTCCCAAATGGCATATCCATAGGGCTTGATGACCATACATCCTCTTACTGCTGAATTCTCGGCTAAATCTGCCTTGACAACCAGCTCATTATACCATTTTGAATAATCTTCACTTCGTTTCGTTAAATTCTTGCTCATAAACTGTTATTTGGCACAACTCTTGTGGCTATGTTAAATAAATTTTAGTTATGGCAAAACTAACTAAATTTGTATTGTTCAACAATTAATTAAGGAGATATGCGACTTAAAAATTATATTCTAAACAATAAAGCCTCTGGGCTGATTTTGTTACTCAGTATTCTTACATTAACCTCTTGCGGTTCTTATCAATATGTTGCTCATGATGATGATGGTATTTATGAAAATCAACCCAATCAACCACAACATACTCCACGAACTGTTGAAAAAAAATCAAATGGTTATTATGAACAATACTTTTCAGAAAAGTCTACACAATATGGCGAAATTCCTGAAGAGGGAGCTATTTTTACGGATATAGATTCTTATGCAAGTGATCAATATGAAGTTGACACTACATCTATTGTAGGGTATTCTGAAGGTAGACCTGCATGGGGAAGCACATCTGACGAAGTTTCCATTAATATCTACAATACAGGCTTTAGACCATTTTATGGATATGGTTGGGGATTTGGATTAGGGTATTATAATTATGGTTATTATAATCCTTGGAACTTTAATCCATACTGGAATACAGGATGGTATTATGGAAATCCATTTTATTGCCCTCCATTCTATTCTTATTATTCTCCTTATCGCTATTATAATCGTTCCTACCGTTACTATAACTCTCCTTATATTGCTTATAATAGATACAATAGAAATGTTATTAATCGTAGCCGATATGGTACCTCTTATAGATCTCGATATACAAATTATAACAGCAGATCGAGAAGCCGAGCTAACATTAATAGTAATTCAAGATACAGATCACGCTCAAATGCTACCATAAATAACAGATCTAGATCAAGGTCTAATAGTGCATATGATCGTTCTAGAACTAGAACAAGAACTTATTCTCCTAGAACAAGAAGCAATAGTTCTTATCGCTCTAGACAAACACCTAGCCGCTCTCGTTCAAACTACTCAAGATCTAGATCTTCTAATAGAAGTTCATCTAGCAGTTTCAGAAGTCGTAGTAGCAGTAGTCGTTCTTCTGGTACAAGATCATCTGGAAGTCGTTCAAGAAGTCGTGGAGGAAGAGGATAATTTCTATTAAGATATCTTAACTATTAATTACATTTGCTTTTAATTAAATCGAAGCATTATGGCTTTTCTTTAGCCTATTAATTTTTAATAAATGAAAAAACTATTTACATTATTTTTCACAGGCATTACATGTGTTGCCGGATTGCATGCACAAAGTATCACAGATGCTTTACGTTATGCCAATCAAAATATTGAAGGTACGGCACGTTACCGTAGTATGAGTGGTGCTTTTGGAGCTTTAGGTGGTGATCTTTCTGCTATTCAAACTAATCCTGCTGGAGCAGCAGTTTTTAATAAATCTCTAGGCGCTATCACGCTTTCGCATTCAAATATTAACAATGATGCGTTTTTTAGTAACTCTATTGTGAGTAATTCTAATAGCAATTTAAACTTTAATCAATTAGGAGCTGTTTTTGTTTTTAAAAATAATGACGAGACAATTCCTATTAACAAACTAGTTTTAGGTATTAATTATGATCAAACTAGTGATAACGAAGATGAATTTATTGCAGCTGGTAACAGTTCTGTTTCTATAGATCGTCATTTCTTAAATGCCGCACAAGGTTTTCCCCTTGATCAAATTTCTGTAGGTAATGGATTTTTAGAAGACACTTATGCTCGATTAGGCGAAAGAGAAGGAACTAGAGCTCAAGAAGCCTTATTAGCTTATGAAACTTTTATCTTGGATGCTGTCGATCCTTCTGATCCTTCTAATACCGAATATATTTCTAATGTAGCTTCTGGTTCATTTAATCAGGACTACTTTTTTGAAAGCACTGGTTTTAACGGAAAATTTAGCGTAAGTGGTGCTATGCAACTTTATGACCGTTTTTACTTAGGTCTTAACTTAAACTCTCATTTTATAAATTATGATCAAGTAACTCGCTATTTTGAATTCAATTCGAATACAGGTTCTGATATTAATGAAATTGCTTTTACCAATCGTTTATCAACTAGAGGATCTGGTTTTTCTGCTCATATAGGTGGAATTGCAAAAATCACACCTTTCTTACGTTTAGGAGCTTCTTTAGAAACACCTACTTGGTTTTTAATTTCTGAAGAAACTAGACAAGCTTTAAGTTCAGATAGTAATACAAATGGTACAGCGATAGCAAATCCCAACGTTATTAATATTTTTCCAGAATATCGTTTAAGAACTCCTGCTAAGTTTACAGGAAGTGCAGCTTTTATCTTTGGAAAAAGCGGATTAATTAGTATTGATTATAGTTATAAAGATTATGCTACTACAAAGTTTAGTTCTAGCGATGATTTTTATGATGATCTTGATTATTCTTTTCAAAACAACCGTATTAAAAATACTTTACAAGGTGCTGCAAGTGTAAGAATTGGTGGTGAATTAAGGCATCAAAACTGGAGTTTTAGAGGCGGTTTACGCTATGAAGAAAGTCCTTATAGAGACGAAACTCAATTAGGTGATACTAACGGGTATTCTTTAGGTCTTGGTTATAATTTCGGAAAAATGAAATTAGATATTGCATATGATTATGCAGAACAGGATCGTAGACAGCAATTCATTGATAGTGATGTTTTTCTAAACACTGCTTCTATTACTCAAGAAAGGGAAAATATTACTGTAACATTTTCTTTAAGTTTATAAGAATCTATTAATCACTATTTCTAAAACATATTGCATTTTTAGATTTAGATTAACATATAAAAATAGCTCAAGAAACTCTTATACCTCTTGAGCTATTTTATTTTTAATCCATACTAAAGTACGTATATCCAGTATTACAACATAGTTTTATTATACTCACCGTTCTAGTTACTTCTATCATACTTTATTTGATATCGTTTAAAGCTTCTTTTTGGAAGTAATGTATCTAAAACAAAACAGGGATTGTAATTAATCACAATTCCTGTTTTCATCCTTATCTTTAAGAAAAATTTATCGCTTCAAACTAAAGTTAGCTTTAAAAACTCTACTTGTATTATCTCTAGGCTCTGTATACTCTACTCTGAACCAATAATCTGACGCGGGTAAATTTCTACCATTATATGTTCCGTCCCAAGCTTCACCTGGTACTAGTTGTTTCAATAATTTACCTGATCGATCAAATATATAAATGATCGCATTTTCCTGATTTTCTATATGTTCTATTCTCCAAACATCATTAAATCCATCTCCATTAGGTGTAAAGAATCTAGGATAATCAATTAATATAAAAGAAGTTGTTATTTCTGCACCACATCCATAACGATTTCTTATTGTCATGGTATGCTCTCCTCCTCTTAAGTTTGTAAATGTTGGAGAATCTTGAAACTCGCCATCATCTAATTGGTATTCATAATCTGCATCATTTCCTAATCCTATATCTGGTACTCCTGTAACCATAAAGAAACCAGAAAAAGCATCTGACTGAATATCAACTTCTAATCCTATAGGAGGAAAAGTTGGTGTTAATTCAACTTCGTATGTATTTTCACAAGAGGTTACAGTACTTGCGCTTATATCTTGAATTGTTAATGAAAAAGTAGTTGTTTCTGTTAAATTTCTTATTTCAAAAATTGGATTTTCAACCCCATCTCCATCAGGGTCATTATCGGGTGTCCAATCATAAATATATCCAGTACCTAAATCCTGACCTAGATTTATTGCTAAATCACCATTAATATTAGTACACTCAATACCATCTTCTCTATATATTACCACAGGTAAAGGATTCACCTGTAGTGTAAAATTTCCTATTTCAGAAACACATCCTGATGTGGTATCCTCTATCCACACATAAATAATCTGGCCTGTTGTTCCTTCAAAAGTTTCTGGTGCTGCAATAACATCAGATGTTTCATCTGCACTTAATCTATATGTAAATGCATAACTAGCAGGAACAGGATCTTCTCCAGTAACCTCATCATTATACAGTGTTAAATCAAATATACCTATAGAAGAACCTACTTCTGTTTCACAAACCTCATATGGTGCTGTCACAGCTATAGCATTAGGTTTGCTATTTATACTCAATGTGATTTGAGCTATATTATCTGTATTAAAGCATCCAGTTATAGGGTTTTCCACTCTAACATATAAAATTGTTCCATCTGTTAATGCTGCTCCATCTGTAATAGGATTCATGCTTGACATAGCATCAACATCTGTAAGATGAAAAGACACATTAAAATCTGCTAAAGCAATAGGTTCTCCTCCATCTAATAATTCACTTAAAGAACTATTACTAGCTATTAAATTTGTTAACATTTCAGAAAAGTCCACATTATCTTCATTAGGCGTGGCATCCATATCTTCGCATATAGCATAACTAAAATTAGTATCGGCTAGAATAGGTATAGGATTTACGACTAAATCAAAATCTACTATTTCATTAGATATACATCCACTTACAGGATTAACCACCTGTGCTATTATTGTTTGAGGATTACTTAAATTGGTATACGCATTAGGGTTGGCTATAGGTGTACTTGCATTAAAATCCGCCATACTTGCATAATAAATCACCTCTACATCTGGAGAGTTAGCTGCTACAGATATATTTGCATCGTTTTCTGTTAAATCAAATATTCTTATATTTTGATCTGCAGTTGATGTCGCACATTCTATATCATCAGGCACATTAGTATTTACTCCTGGTATTTGAGATACTTCGATGGTAATAGTTGCTATATTATCTATATTAAAACACCCTGTTGGATTAGATGCTTCATTATTTTCTACTCTTACAAATAAAACCGTGCCATTATTAATTATTGAGTTATCAGCAACTGGATTAACATCATTTTCTGCATCAGCCATACTTCTATGATATGTAATTACAAAATCAGCAATACTTAATGGTTCTGTAGCATCTAGCAAAGTAGTAGATTGATCACTACTATCTCTTAATCCTGCTAACATAGCAGCAAAAGACAATTCTGTTTCATTTGGCGTAGCGTCCAATACTTCACAAATTGTATAATCAAATTGTGTATCTGACAATATTGGCGCTGGATTTGCTGTCAATTGAAAAGATGTTATTACTGCGCAACTTGTTAAATCATTACGCCCTATTCTAGCAAAAACCTCTGTTGTTATACTCGTATAATTCGTTCGATTAGGTATTGCATTTCTATTATTTTCTGCATCATCTTGACTAGTATGATACGAAACTAAAAATACTCCTGGATCTTGAGTTCCTAAAATTAGATTGTCATTAAGTGAAAAATCAAATTCAGCCATTCCATCACTTGATCCGCACATTGTAAAATTTTGAGGAGTATTAGCTATTACTGGTTCATCATAGAAAGTGACAACTATATCTTCTATCACAGAATTACCATCTATATCCTCAACAGTTAATTGATATGTTCCTGAAACACTAACTGTAAGAATAGGATTAGTTTCTCCTGGTATATCGTCAAACATCATCGTTGTTTCATTAAAAACGGCCCATTGATAAATAACCGCATCAGTAGTTGTTCCATCTATCTCTATAGGATCATTACCACACACATCTCTATCAGAAAATGGTGTAATTACTATCGAGCAATCTGTCTCTCCAGCTCCTGTATTACCTAAATTTCTTTGCTCTAATTTTATTTTCCCAGAAGTATTCGCAAAATTCGTTACTAATAATAAATAATATTCTCCTATTTGTGCATCAGGAATAATAAAGGACTCTACACTTGCCCCATCATAACTACAGTCTACTATATTTGTATTATCAGCATTAGTTAAATAAAAATCATGTCCAGCTGTATTATTAGGACAATTTTCGTTTGCTACACCATCACCATTGGTGTCACATGCTCTAGCCAAATCTGTACAATTAGAATCTGAAGTAGAAAAAGGTCCCCAAGCAATAAAATCTACATCTAAGCGTCTTTCCGTTCCATCAGGAATATTATTACCGTTTGTATCTACCCATTGTATAATATCAAATTCTAATCTTCCTAATTGATCAATTCTTAAAAAATACCAAGCAGGATTTGGTGTTGATGATAAACATCCTATAGAAGTAGTACTTGATACTCCCGTAACATTCTCAAAAACAAGTTCTCCTGAAGCATCTGAACAAAAAGGCTCTGAAACCTCACATGTAGCACCTTGACCATAAGATACTGATGAACAAATAAATAACAAAACAAAAAATATAAACTTGTATAAAAAAGTAATTGATGTTTGGTTTTGACTGATAGGGATATTGATCATAATTGCGGAATTAAGTGGGTTAAAATAAGAAAAATATACCAATAATGTCTCTTCTTATGCTTCTATATAATTGTTAACAAAGGTTTAGCTTTCAAAAACTACAAAATTGTATCTTTGCGCCAATTATAAATAGTATTTTTGCTATTCTTAAAGAATGACAATGAAAATAGATAAAGCCCTTGAAGCTATTGAGGCGTTAGGTGATAATCATGTAGCTACTAGCGCCAACACCCCATTAAGAGATGATGCATTCACACTAAGTGATGCCGAAAAAATAGAATTAATAAAAAAAGATGTTCATCACATCATGGAAACTCTTGGACTTGATTTAACCGATGATAGTTTACAAGGTACTCCTCAACGTGTGGCAAAAATGTTTGTAAAGGAAATTTTCTCAGGATTAAATCCAGATAATAAACCTACTGCATCAACGTTCAATAATACTTACCAATATGGAGAAATGTTGGTTGAAAAAAATATAACAGTATACTCTACTTGTGAACATCATTTATTACCTATAGTAGGTCGTGCTCATGTCGCTTACATCTCAAATGGTACAGTAGTAGGATTATCCAAAATGAATCGTATCGTAGACTATTAT
Source organism: Aquimarina rhabdastrellae (assembly GCA_947387485.1). Lineage (GTDB taxonomy): Bacteria > Bacteroidota > Bacteroidia > Flavobacteriales > Flavobacteriaceae > Aquimarina. The sequence continues at coordinate 192,957 of CANDNT010000005.1, read as the reverse complement.
GCTAAGCGTCCTCAAGTTCAAGAACGTATGACTATGCAAGTCGTTCAAGATCTACAAGAAATATTAGGTACTCAAGATGTTGCATGTGTTATTGATGCAAAACACTTATGTGTAAACTCTAGAGGAATACGAGATATCGAAAGTAGTACTGTTACTAGTGAATTCGGTGGTAAATTCAAAGATCCTGCAGTACGTAAAGAATTTTTAAACTACATCCAATTAGACACTCAATTTTAAAACCTTAAAAAAACATTATATAAATAATTATGGCGACAGATCCATTGTACACATCACAACACTTAAAAATTTATAATTCGCTTACTGGCGAAAAAGAAGCTTTTAAACCTATTACAGAAGGAAACATAGGAATGTATGTTTGTGGACCTACTGTATATAGCAATGTACATTTAGGAAATTGTCGCACATTTATTTCGTTTGATTTAGTTTTTAGATATTTAAAACATTTAGGGTATAAGGTACGCTATGTACGTAATATCACTGATGCAGGTCATTTAGAAAATGATGAAGAAGTAGGTGAAGATAAGATTTCTAAAAAGGCTCGTTTAGAACAACTAGAACCTATGGAAGTCGTACAGCGTTATACTGTTGACTTTCATAACATTTTAAACAAGTTCAATAATATCCCGCCTAGTATCGAACCTACTGCTACAGGTCATATTGTTGAACAAATCGAAATCATTAAGACTATTATAGATAATGGTTTTGCTTATATCTCTAACGGTTCTGTTTATTTTGATGTTAAAAAGTTTAATGAAACAAATGATTACGGTAAACTAAGCGGTCGTAATCTCGAAGATATGATTGCAAATACTCGAGAATTGACTGCTCAAAGTGATAAAAAGAATCCTCAAGATTTTGCTTTATGGAAAAAAGCCGAACCACAACATATCATGCGTTGGCCTTCACCATGGAGTGATGGTTTTCCAGGATGGCACTTAGAATGTACTGTTATGAGTACAAAATATCTAGGGGAGACTTTTGATATTCACGGAGGTGGGATGGATTTGAAATTCCCTCATCATGAGTGTGAAATTGCTCAAGGTGAAGCTGCTTGTGGAAAAACACCTGTTAACTACTGGATGCATGCCAATATGTTAACTTTAAATGGTAAAAAGATGTCAAAGTCTACAGGAAATATTATTTCTCCTGCAGAAATCTTTAATGGTGATAATCCTATTTTAAACAAAGCTTATGCTCCTACTGTAGCTCGCTTTTTTATGCTTCAAGCTAATTATAGAAGTATTTTAGATTTTTCTAATGATGCATTAGAAGCTTCAGAAAAAGGATTTTATAAGCTTATGGAAGCTATAAATACTTTATCACAAATCAATACAGGAAAAACGACTAACGGCCTCGATGTTTCTATCTGGAGACAGGAATGTTATGATGCTATGAATGATGACTTCAATAGTCCTATTTTAATAGCTAAATTATTTGAGGCTGTAAAATTCATCAACAATCTTAAAGACAATAAAGCTACGATAACTACCACTGATTTTGAAATACTTAAAAACACGCTTCATGCTTTTGTTTTTGATGTTTTAGGGCTACAAGATGTTAATGCTACATCTGCAGATAATACCGATAAATTATCTGGAGCAGTAGAACTTTTAATCAAGCTTAGAGCAGAAGCTAGAGTAAATAAAGATTTTGCTTTAAGTGATCAAATTAGAGATGAATTAGCTGCTATAGGTATACAGTTAAAGGATGGCCGTGAAGGAACATCTTTTACTTTAAACTAATTTATAATTGTGAGTAAACGATTACTTGTTATACCATTTATTTTTTTGGTTCGCATATATCAGCGTTTTATTTCGCCACTTACTCCTGCTACGTGTCGTTATCATCCTACATGTTCACATTATACAATAGAGGCATTACAAAAGCATGGATTATTAAAAGGTGGATGGTTAGCAACCAAAAGGATATTTAGTTGTCATCCATGGGGAGGAAAAGGTTATGATCCTGTACCTCCTTCTCAAAATTCAAAAAACAAATAATACTATATATAGCCTAATTAAATATTAATTAGGCTTTTGTTTTCCTCAAGATTCACATATTTATTTATATTTACTTCATTATCTAATTAAATACTATATAATCAATGATATTTGCAAAAATCATCTGGAATCCTGCCAAAGGTATCGATTTAGGTTTCTACACATTACACTTCTATAGCCTTATGTTTGTCGTGGCTTTTTCGCTGGGTTGGGTATTGATGAAAAGAATTTACATTCGAGAGAAGATCGATATGGAAAAACTAGATTCAGTTTTTATATATGCGGTACTAGGTACTCTTATTGGAGCTCGATTAGGTCATGTTTTCTTTTATGATTGGGCATATTACAAAAATAATCTCTTAGAAATCATACTACCATTTAAGTTTAGTCCGTCGTTTAAATTTATTGGTTTCCAAGGTTTGGCTAGTCACGGTGCAGCTATTGCTTTTATCATTGCAATGTATTATTACTCAAAAAATATATTAAAAAAACCTACACTTTGGGTTTTAGACCGTGTTACTATTCCTGCAGCTTGTGGTGGTATTTTTGTAAGATTAGGTAATTTCTTTAATTCTGAAATCATAGGTAAACCTTCAGACGATTTTCCTTTGGGAGTTAAATTTGTTAGAGATGGTTTAAGTCAATACGAAGTTGTTCAAAAAACTGGTATTAAAAATGTAAATAAAGCGTATAGTGCCATTACAGATAATCCTCAATTTGCAGATATTCTAGAAGCTATTCCATATCGTCACCCCGCTCAATTATATGAAGCATTTGGTTATATATTCGTATTTGCAGCACTATGGTTTATGTATTGGAAAGCGAATAAAGGAAATCAACCAGGTTTCTTATTTGGAATGTATCTTATCCTTATTTGGGCTGTTCGTTTTGCTGTAGAATATGTAAAACAAAGCCAAGGAGGTTTTGAAAGTGCTTTAGGTATTTTCTCTACTGGTCAATGGTTAAGTATTCCTTTTATACTTACTGGTTTATACTTTGTATTAAGACCTCAAAAAAGTTAAGTCTATTATTAATTTCATTATAGCATAACCGTTTGATAAATCCAAGCGGTTATTTTTTTATTCTACTATAAGTAAAAAAAATCCTCTTTTACACTATGATAAAAGAGGATTTTTAATGTTTTAAAAGTATTATCTAAAATAAATCGCTAGATTCTTTTAGCTTTTCTGTATTTTCTACTAATTGTAATTCGTCAATGATTTTTTGGATATCACCATTAATGATATTTCCTAAATCATATAATGTCAATCCTATACGGTGATCTGTCACACGCCCTTGAGGATAGTTATATGTTCTAATTTTTGCAGAACGGTCTCCAGAAGATACCATACTCTTACGTTTTTCTGAATCAGCTGCTTGTTTTTTAGCCAATTCTAATTCGTATAATCTAGAACGTAAAACCTTTAATGCTTTCTCTAAGTTTTTATGTGATGATTTTTGATCCTGACAACTTACGATCATTCCTGTAGGTTCGTGATGTAGTTTAATTGCCGAATATGTTGTGTTTACCGATTGTCCTCCAGGTCCTGTAGACGTAGTTCTCTCAATTCTCACTTCTTTCATATCCAGTTCTATATCAAACTCTTCTGCCTCAGGTAAAACCATTACCGTTGCTGCACTAGTATGTACACGTCCTTGAGTTTCTGTTTGAGGTACACGTTGTACACGGTGTACACCTGCCTCAAACTTCATTGTTCCATATACATCTTCTCCACTTACTTCAAAGATAATCTCTTTATATCCACCACTAGTTCCTTCGTTAAGATCTACTACGCTAGTTTTCCATCCTCTACCTTCACAATACTTAGTATACATACGGTATAGATCTCCTGCAAAGATACTCGCTTCGTCTCCACCAGTTCCTGCTCGAACCTCTACCACGCAGTTTTTAGCATCTTCTGGATCTTTAGGTACCAACATAAAACGTATTGTTTCTTCTAATGTTGGTAAGGCTTCTTTTGCTTCATCTAATTGCATTTTGGCCATTTCTACCATTTCGGCATCACTACCATCTGCAATAATTTCTTCTGCTTCAGCAATATTATCTGTTAACGTGATATACTCTTCACGCTTATCCATTAATGCTTTAAGATCTTTATATTCTCTATTTAATTGAATATATCTTTTTTGATCTGCTATTATATCTGGCTGAATAATTAAATCACTTATCTCGTCAAACTTCTGTTTAACTATATTTAATTTATCTATCATAAGTATTTCCTCTGTAAACTTCTGCAAAAATACGTTTTTTTATGTAAAAGCAATCGCTTTTCGCAACAAGCTATTGACTATACATTTCGTATTCAATAAAATATAGTCACACCTTTATATTTCAAGCATACAGCCTCCTATAAAACAACACTTTAGATTAAACTATTGAATACCTCTCATCATTTTTTGAATTAATGGTGCTACAAAAATTGCAAGAATTCCTATAATCATTGAGATTACTCCAAAACTTGCATATACCGATACATAAGAATATAATTGCTGGAAGTTTTCTGTATTCTCTTGTATAAAAGCAGGTGCTAATCCTGTTATACTTTCCACTATCTCACCTACAATTCCTTGAGAAAAAATACTCTCTTCCCCTTCTCTTACTGTTGTTAATTTCGCTATTTTTCCTGCAAAAAAGTGTCCGTAAAAGTTCGCAGATAACCAAACTCCCATAATAAAGGTGATATATTTTATTGGCGAAAGTTCTGTGATCTTTGATAATCCTATAGGGGATAAAAACAACTCTCCTACAGTGAGTACAAAATACCCTAAAATCAAATACCACATCGGTGTTCTTCCAAATTCATCTGAAGCTTGTGCAGAAATTCCAAAAATCACAAACCCTAATCCTAATAATAATAAACCTAAACCAAATTTTACAGGAGAACTTGGGTTCATACGTTTACGAGATAAAAATGTCCATAACATTGCAAACGGAACTGCTAATAATACAATCCATAATGAATTGATACTATTGGTCTGTGCAGCATTAATTCCTATCAGGTTTACATTGCGATCTGCAAACAGTGTTAAAGAACTCCCTGCTTGTTCAAATATTGCAGAAAATAATGCATATAAAGCTGTAAAATAGATCGCCACCCATAATCGGCTTCGTTCAACTGCACTTACTGTTTTGAGTATATATCCCAGATAACCTATTAATCCTATTGAAATAATCCACACCAAATAATGTTCAAACTGATTAAATCTTACAATCAAGGCAAATACTGGTACTGCTAACCATGCTAATATATGGATACGAGTTCCTTTGGTCATTCCCCATACCTTAGTTTGATATGCTTTTATATCTGGTATTATACCATTTTCTCCAAAAACTTGAGCCTGTGTTCCTCTTTTAAATACAATTAATCCTATAATCATTCCTAAACCTGCCAACATAAATCCATAATGCCATCCATATAATTCTGCAAGTAATGCACATAATAATGGAGCAATAGCTCCACCTAAATTGATTCCTAAATAAAAAATCGTAAATCCAGAATCTCTACGTTTATCTCCTTCTTGATAAAGTCCTCCTACCATAGTTGATATATTAGGTTTAAAAAAACCATTACCTACTATAATTATAGCCAATGCTCCATAAAAAAATATAGGTTCTTCTATAGTCAATAAAATATGTCCTATAGCCATTAAAGAGCCTCCCCATAATATTGCTTTACGATATCCTATATAACGATCAGCTATAATTCCGCCTATCATAGGAGTTACATATACCAATGACATATATGCTGCCATTACTCCAAAAGCGGCATCATCTTTAAATAATAAATGCTTAGTCATATATAGTACTAATAAGGCTTTCATTCCGTAAAACGAAAACCGTTCCCATAGCTCTGCAAAGAAGAGGTAAATTAAACCTTTGGGATGTCCGAAAAACGTAGTTTCTTTTGTTTGCTCTAGATTCATCTGTTTTAATTTTTTAATACAGTACAAATCATGAGCTTTTACTATAAAACAAAAAATGACGTTACAAATAATAACTTTTGATTGTCATTTGTTATTTTACACAAGCAATTACAATTAATCACAACCTAGTGTTTATGATAGCTCAAGAGCTATCGTTGTATTTTAACCCTAGTATAATCTAAAATGTAAAACACTAAATATAAAATGTAAAAAAGGAGGCACTTGGTGTTTTTTGAGTTCGGTAGCTGATGGAGTTTCAGGTTAACAAATCAAATTCTAAATTCTTTTATCGATCTATCGAAAATATAGTGTAAAATTAGCTATAAGAGAAATAATAAAATTTCTGGACTGTTTGATTGCTAATGGATTTGTCTTAAGTTTAATTTCCGAATATATAAATCGCACACAACTTTTTACATTACTCCTTTATTATGTCTGTGACGTTTTTTCAAATTCTTTTAAAAGAGTTTTATCAATACTAATATTTTCGGGTATAATACGTAATCGGTATTTCCCATGTCCTAAAAATGTAAAAATATCTTTTCGATCAAGCTGTGTTTCTGAAGTTAACTCCAAAATCGAATTAATATTTTCTATAATTCTACTAAGGTAAGTTTGACTTTTTATTTCTCCTGCAGACGAGACTACTATATATTGTTTATCACCAGTTTCATATTTACGTCTAATCGCAAATTTTAAGAGGTTTTTATATTGTGTAGTTTTTGCTCCAAAATCAATAGTCTTATCATATATTTCTTTTGAAGGAATAGTAATGTTCACCAAAGACCAATCCAAGAATTTAATCTTCATTTCACTTGGTTTAGGTGTTAAGGCTAATTGAATAACCCAACTTGTGGCTAACACTAAAAAAATTGCTATTAAAGATGTTTTTGCTATAATCTTGATCAAATTACGATACAACTCTTCATCTATAACAATAAATACATCTGGAACCTGAGAGATTAACATTAAACTAATTGCGACTACAGCTATTACAGCAACTACTTTTAATCCTCTATTCATAAAGGTTTTGTAAAAAGACACTATCAATAAATAAGTTATAAAACTTGATAATAATAAATCTGGTACCCCACTCCATCGCATTCCATAAGCAATAGGGTTTTCTTTTAATATCTGTATCAATACAAATGTAACTACCGATACTCCTATAATCAGTATGGTTATAATTTTTGTGTTTTTTTCGTTTTTATATAAAAAAGAAGGTGCAAAATCAAAATAGAATAAAGCCAATAACAAAAATAGATTATTTAATACCGAAAAAAGACTATATCCTATATCATACAGAATGGTATTTGCAAAACCTAATCCATTACTCAAATACATCCACATTCCAGAAAACACCCAAACAAACAAAGCAAAACTTAAATAAAGTAGTCCTTTATCAATTCTCTTTTGAGAATCATCTTCTTCTAATTGTTTCTTGAATCGTTTCTTGATATTATACCAAATAGCCAATAATAAAACACCTCCTATAAACGCAATAAAAATATGGGCAAGACTATGGAACTTGGTTATATCAGACATAAAGTAGTATTGTATTTGTGTGTTATCAAATATACTATACTTTATAAGGATTCAAAAAAACATCCTTTATATATAGCTAAAGCCGAAGAAGTAATGGTTTTTCTCCGGCTTTTATATTTTTTATATCTATTAATTACTATTAATAGCAATTGCAATCACATTGTGTATAAATCCCTGTATTTAATCCACATATAATTGGTGCTTGATCTGGGCATGCAACCCAACAAGAAGGAACTCTTCCTCCATTTATCTGTTGTTGTTCTTTTTTGTTTAAGATTTTTGTGCCTTTAAGACTAGAAATTGATTTTAACATCTTACTTCGATTTTTATGATTTGTCTTAAAATTAATTTAAAATCATCATAAAACATTATTCATCAACAACTCACAAAAAAACATTTTCATTATTTCATGTAAATACATTCTTCTTTTCACGACATTTATGGTATGAGTACCATTCAAAAAATAGGTTTAGGTGGCGGATGTCATTGGTGTACCGAAGCTGTTTTTCAGTCATTAAACGGAGTTCAAAAAGTTGAACAAGGATATATTTCTAGTACAGTGCCTCATACGGTATATTCTGAAGCTGTAATTGTTCATTTTGACAAATCAATTATAACACTTAAAGATTTGATTGAAGTTCATTTGCATACACACAAAAGCACCTCGACACATAGTTTTAGAACTAAATATCGAAGTGCTGTTTATTATTTTAATATTGAAGACAAACATTCTTGTGAGGTTTACATACAAGAATTACAAGCTGATTTTGAATCTTCTATAATTACATTTGTTTTACCTTTTGATTCCTTTAAAGCCTCTAGGGAGCAGATTAGAGATTATTATATTAAAGATCCTGATCGACCTTTTTGTAAACAATATATACATCCCAAACTACAATTCTTACGGCAAAAGTATACGCGTATTATAAATCCTGATTTTTAAGCATATTCAAAAGTTCCAAACGCACTCTTTATGGTTAGTTTCTTTTCTTCTGAAGCTTCTACTCTTCCTATAATCTGTGCATCTACATTAAAACTTTTTGATATAGCTATAATTTCTTCAGCTATTTCTGGAGCTACATACAGTTCCATACGATGTCCCATATTAAATACTTGATACATTTCTTTCCACTCTGTTCCTGAGTTTTTCTGAATTAACTCAAACAAAGGTGGAACATCAAATAAATTATCTTTGATCACATGGTTCTTTTCTATAAAATGAAGAATCTTAGTTTGAGCACCCCCACTACAGTGTACCATTCCGTGTATAGTTTCTTTATCAAACTTAGTCAATATCTTTTTGATAATTGGTGCATATGTACGTGTAGGTGATAATACTAATTTTCCTGCATCGAGTGGTGCATTGGTATTGGTATCTGTTAAATTCATTTCTCCAGAATACACTAATTCTTCTGGTACAGCAGGATCAAAACTCTCTGGATATTTTTCTGCCAATATTTTTTCAAATACATCGTGTCTTGCAGAAGTCAATCCATTACTTCCCATACCACCATTGTATTCTTTTTCATAGCTTGCCTGGCCATAAGAAGCTAATCCTACAATAACATCTCCTGCTTTGATATTTGCATTATCAATTACATCTTCTTTTTTCATACGAGCAGTTACTGTAGAGTCTACAATAATCGTACGTACTAGATCACCCACATCTGCTGTTTCTCCTCCTGTAGAATGAATTGTGATACCATGAGAAGCTAAATCAGTTAATAATTCTTCAGTTCCATTAATAATTGCAGAAATTACTTCTCCCGGAATTAGGTTTTTATTTCTACCTATAGTAGACGATAATAAGATATTATCTGTAGCTCCTACACATAATAAATCATCTATATTCATGATTAATGCATCTTGAGCAATTCCTTTCCATACCGATAAGTCACCAGTTTCTTTCCAATACATATATGCCAATGAGGATTTTGTTCCTGCTCCATCTGCATGCATTACCAAACAATGTTCTTTATCTCCTGTGAGATAATCTGGTACTATTTTACAAAATGCTTTAGGAAATAACCCTTTATCTATATTCTTAATAGCACTGTGTACATCTTCTTTTGAAGCTGAAACTCCGCGTTGAGCATAACGCTTGCTTACTTCTTGGCTCATGATTATTTAATGTTGTGTTTGTTTGACAAAGATAATAGAATTACAGAGGCTCAAAAATTTAAAATGTATGTTCTATGAGATTCTATTAATTTCTTTTTCAATTAAACTTTTACTTATTTCTATACAATTATACTCCTATCAAATCTCTCTAAATTTTCATTATACACTTTTCATCCATTCTTTAACATTTATAGCATAGCTTTCCCATAAACTTTATACGGTTTACATTCAATATTATAACACAATACAAATCTACTAGAAAACAAACTGTTACAATCCCAACATTTCTACCTAAAAAAGAGCGGCAATTTTGGTCTTATCAAAATCAATTTATACACATTATGAAAACACAAGATCGCTTATTCGACACCTCTTCTTTTAATGAATATGTTAACTTTTATAGTTCTTATCCTCTAAAAGAATCTTACTCAAAAGCTTTCTTTTTCTACTAAAGCAAATTTCTATTACCCCTATGTTATCTGATCTTATATGATCAGTTTTCACATCACATACTCACTTAAATTATATTAAATGAAAAAAGAAATTGCCTTAAAAAAAGATGAGTTGATACAGGCTAGAAAACAAGCCTTAGATCAAGCTCAGTCAAACAATAGTTTCCCCAACTTGTTTGATAATACTGCATTGCAATCATTATCAGACAAAGATAGAGCGTTGTTTAAATTATATGGACAAGGTATTCATGTTCCACTCCCGTATTCTTGTATTCATCACGCCATCGAAGCTCAGGTAGCCAAACACCCGCTTGCTATAGCCATTGAACATCAAGGTGAGTCGATGACTTATCAAGAATTGAATCATCAAGCTAATAAACTTGCCACCATACTAGTTAAGCAAGGTATTCGTAAAGGTGATTTTGTCGGTATATTTCTGCAACGCTCTATTCCTATGGTGATCGGTATTCTTGCTACTTTAAAAGTTGGAGCTGCTTATGTGCCTCAACATGCAGGTATAGCTACTTCTTCTCAATTGCTTAATATCATGGAAGTCACCCGAATGAAAGTTGTATTAACATTAGCTGATTTTAATGACTTAATTCCTCAAAAAGAAGCTGTCAACATTATCAGTATTGATGAATTCCTATTAGATACAATAACTCAAGATCAACATTTTAATGCAGAATTCACTCCGCATACGCCTGTTTCACAAGACGAAGTTTGCTTTACTATTTTTACATCTGGAACTACTGGTCCTCCTAATGGTGTTCAAGTATCACACAAAAATGTGTGCAACATACTCCTTACCTCACCTGGAGATTTAGGTATGCGTCATGGACTTAAAGTGGGGCAAATTTTAAGTATTGCCTTTGACATGGCTGTATGGGAAATCCTGGGAGCTTTATCTCATGGAGCTACCTTGGTCGTTAGAGGTAAAGATATTAATGAAACTGCACAACAGGTCGATATTATTATAGCTACTCCGTCTATTTTAAGTACTATAGATGCAAATCAATGTAAGCAAGTACAAACAGTTGCTGTAGCAGGAGAACCATGTCCTATCCCTTTGGCTAATATATGGGCCTCATTTTGCAATTTTTACAACTCTTGTGGACCTACAGAAACCACTATAGTTAATACCATGCAATTATGCGAGCCTAATGCAAAACATATTACTATAGGAAAACCTACACCTAATAATACTGTTTATGTTTTAAATGAACACAAACAACCCTGTACTATAGGAGAAGTAGGACAAATGTGGGGTGGTGGTCATTGTGTTTCAAAAGGATATATTAATAATGACGAACTCAATAAAAAACGATATGCTCTTGATCCCTTTCTCAATAATGGAGAATTCATGTTTAATACTGGAGATTTAGGTCGATGGAATGCTAATGGAGAATTAGAGCATTATGGTCGTATTGATGATCAAGTAAAAATTAGAGGATTTAGAGTAGAATTAGATTCGGTTTCTTCTGTACTTGAAACAACTTCATTGTGTAAAGATGCAGTAACACTAAAATTTGATAACCAACACTTAGTTGCTTTTGTAAGCCCTGCTAACGTTGCTATCGATGAAGCTATGCAAAAGATCAAAGATAAGCTTCCTTATTATTGTCTCCCTAAATTCATTATCCCTATGGATACTTTTCCTATGACTAGCCGCGGAAAAGTTGATAAACGTAAACTCATGAATATTGCAAAAAACAAAGCTTTAAAAGCAAATTCTACTACTGATAAAAACACCATATCTCAAGAAGAATTAGATGTTGTAAAATTGCCTAAACAACTTCCTTTTTTTAAACGAATATGGAAAACCGAAGCATTAATGCATTACCATCGTATCTTTACCTTGGTTGCTCTAATAAATCTATGCGTATTAGGCTATGGTATTTTTAAAGGGCAATGGTGGTCTACTGAAGCTATTAACTTACCTATTATTTCTAACATTGTTTTAATTAATTTTTCGATCGGGATTTTAGTTCGACAACATTATTTGATCAATCTTTTCTTCAAAATTGCCACTAGTATTCCGCATTCTGTTTCTATCCAAATTAGAAGATTTTTTGGTAAAGTATATCACTTTGGTGGTTTTCACAGTGGTAGTAATGTAAGCGGTACAGTTTGGTTTGCTCTTTTAGTAGGTTCTTTAACCTATGCATATCATCACCAAATCTCAGATGTTTCTTTTAGACTAATCTCTACTACATATCTCTTATTAGCATTATTAATCGGTATTGTTATCATGGCTTTACCTGCTATAAGAGCCAAATTTCATAATCAGTTTGAAAAAACACATCGTTTTGGTGGATGGACAGCATTAATATTATTTTGGTTGCAGACTATTTTCTTTATTGCCGATCAATCTTCATTATCTTTAGCTACTGCTTTATTACAATCTCCTAGTTTTTGGTTATTATCGCTAATCACTTTTAGTATTGCATTACCATGGTTACGTCTAAAAAAAGTAGCGGTCGATATGGTTAATCCATCATCTCATGTGGTACTTGCAAATTTTGATTATGGTGTTACTCCTTTTGCAGGTTCTTCTACAGCTATTAGTCGAAATCCTTTAGTTGAATGGCATTCTTTTGCCAATGTACCAACTCCAGATAAAGATGGTTTTAGACTTACTATTTCAAGAGCTGGAGATTGGACAGGACAATTAATCGATAATCTTCCTTCTCATCTATGGGTTAAAGGAATTCCAACTGCTGGCGTAGGTAATATTGACCAGTTATTTAAACGTGTTATTTGGGTAGCTACAGGAAGTGGTATTGGTCCATGTATACCTCATTTACTTTCTCAAAACACCCCATCACTTCTAATTTGGGCAACTCGAAGCCCAAGAAAAACCTATGGAGATGCATTAGTTGACGAAATATTAGCTGTACAACCCAATGCCATCATCTGGAATACCGATACTCATGGAAAACCCGACATGGTCAAACTTGCATATAAAGCTTATCAAGATTTTAATGCTGAAGCTGTCATCTGTATTTCCAATAAAAAATTGACTTGGAAAGTAGTTTACGGTATGGAAAGTAGAAACATTCCTGCTTATGGAGCTATTTGGGATTCTTAATCTCTTATTATCAACTTATTTCTCTTAAACACATTATTATGAAAACAATAACAATAACCCAAAAGGGGCGGGTTGCTATCATTCAATTACATCGTCCCGAAGCCTTAAATGCCTTAAATACAGTGCTCATGCGAGAGCTTATACAGACATTACAACAAATGGACAATGATCCTAAAATTGGTTGTTTTGTTATTACTGGATCAGAAAAAGCTTTTGCTGCTGGGGCAGATATTAAAGAAATGAAAGACAAATCTTATGCAGCTATGTCACAAGAAGATTATTTCTCGGGCTGGGAAGCTTTTACAGCTATACGTACTCCCAAGATTGCAGCTGTATTTGGTTATGCTCTTGGTGGTGGATGTGAATTAGCTATGATGTGCGATATCATCTTGGCAGCTGACAATGCTCAGTTTGGACAACCTGAAATAAAACTTGGTGTGATTCCTGGTATAGGTGGATCGCAACGTCTTACCAAACTTATAGGAAAATCTAAGGCTATGGATCTAATTCTTACTGGGCGTATAATGCCTGCTCTAGAAGCAGAACGATCTGGTTTAGTCTCTCGTATTTTTAGTACAGATAGATTACTTGAAGAGACTTTAAATATTGCTCAAACTATTGCTTCTTATAGCAAACCTAGTGTTCTTATTGCCAAAGAAGTAGTCGATCATGCACTAGAGACTAGTCTTAAAGATGGTATTCTATTTGAACGCCGCAACTTTCACGCACTTTTTGCTACACAAGACCAAAAAGAAGGTATGCAAGCTTTTATTGATAAACGCACGCCTCATTTTACTTACAAATAATCATTAACACACAAATTATATTTTATGAAAACTTTATGTTCTGTACTTATCTTCATGATAAGTATATCTATCGCCTATGCTCAAGAATCAACAAAAGAAGAAAAAAAAGCTTCCTTTGCTGTACATACCATACATAATAGTGTCGCAGGATTTTCTACTGTGTTTTTAGGAAGTTTACCTATTAATGACAAACTAGACTTAACGATGTACAGCGTGTTTTGGACCAATCCTACTTTTGGCCTTGAGCCCAGTCCTGGAGGCGGTGATCTCTTTATTGAAACTGGAATTGGTTTAGGTTTTAAATTACTTAATGATAAATGGTTTATCAATCCAAGTTTAGGTTTTGGTCATGGTAAATTTTTATCCTTAGGAGAAACCACTTTATTAGGAGAAGGTATTATTCCTAGTGTATTTACTACTTATAATCAAGGTAAATTTGAATTTGAAGCCTATCTCGCTTATTATGGTGCATTGAGAAAAGGTGGTCCTGTAACTCGTGATTTTTTACTCAATTGGGTTGCTCCGGGTATCAACGCTCATAAACGATTCTCTGTGGGTGCTTATTATGAACAGTTTGTACTGACACGCTCTACAGATGATATTATTAGAGAAGATAGCGTCTACCAATGGTTAGGTGGCTATTTAAAACTAAAATTCGATAAAGGCATCTTTTTTAGAATTGCAGCAGGAAAAAACTTTGCTACAAATCTAGGTCAATCAGATGAGTTCTATAAAATCTCTGCTTTTATTCCTTTTTAAATAACGTTCATATTCAATTCATTCTTTTATATCTTTCTTCAAGACTCCATAATTAATAAACTGGTTATGGGGTCTTTTTATTCACAAAGCCCTATAAAATAATTTATAAGGCTTTGTTTAAAAAATATAGTTAGATTTTTACTCTTATTTGTCCATCATTATATCTACTTGATCAAAATCTCTTAAATACCTTAATTTAAATCTAAAATTACTGTTAATAGATGTAATCCATCTCCAATCAATAACTCTAGTGTGATTTGCTGCTACTTCTCTCCAAGATCCACTTGGAACATGCCATTTACCCCTATTGTAATATGAAAAATATACTGTAGGAGCTTTATATATAAGTCTTCCGTTTAACCAGAATTTGTGTGTATTTTGTGGAGTTTCAACGCTTTTTATACATAATTTTGCTCCCCAACTCTTAATTCCATTATATTGAGCTGTATATCTATATCTTTGCCCAGGTGCACATACTCCGTTAAGTGGTATACTATAACAATCTTTTGGAAGATTTCTCCATTTAGGTATTATATCTAAATCAATAAAATCAGGTTTCCCTCCCACAAAACCTCCATTAATAGAACTTTTAAAACTATTATTATTACAAGCTATCTCAGCTAACTTCTCATTTCCGATATTTGTTTTTTCTAATTCACTCCTAGCCCAACCTTGTTTTTGAAATAAGCTTTTTTCTTTTTTTTCTTGAAGTATTATTTCTGGAACTTCAACTCCTGGTTCTGATAAAGCCCAAAAGATATCAAAAGCATTCATTTTTTCTTCAGATAAGCTACTTAATCTTGATAGTACCATACAACTACTGCATTCTCCATCTTCTAGAACTAATTTACCCGAATAATCTTTACTTCCATAAAAATAAACTTCACTACCTGTATACGTCTTTATTTTTGTAATTAAAGGCATTTCTTCTTCATCTTCTTTCAAACCTTCTATATTGTCTTCTAATTCGATAGTTTCTTGAACTTCTACTTCTTGTGTTGCTTCTTCTGTTTCACAAGACCATACCCCTAGCATTACTAACCCTAAGGCTAGTGCTTTTAATTTTAAATGTTTCATTAAATTTTGATTTTAAAGATTAGTGTGATTTTTCGGAAATCAAAATCCAAATAAGTCATAGGCGAGCTCACAAACTGTACTTCTGAGTTTGGTGAATTCACAACATTAAAACTCCAATACAAAACATTTTTGCTTTCAACTTAAGCCAACATATTGGATCCTAAATTGCCTTCTTAAGTCTCTGGATTAAATAAAATGATGTATTGAAAAAAATAATCTCTTGGAATCTTGTAAAGTATATTCAACAGCAGAAGATATAGCTATAACTTTGATTCGTTTTTTGATTTCTACCGTAAAATAAAAACAAAGCTTTTATATTCGTCTACGCATTTCCCGTAAACAACACTTAATTAACACACTAATAAACAGTAATTTAAATTCAATTAACATTAAAACAAAACTACAAGTATTTCATTATTAAAAAAACCACCTGAAATAAATTCCAGATGGTTGTTTGTGATTTTTTACATCTTGATATCTTATTCCCAATCGGGCATCGATCCATTTTCTTTTAGGAGTGTTCTATTATCGATATTATCGATTTCCATTATAAAAATGTTTTTTTGAGAAATTCCATCATTTGATGTATTAGTAAAAATCACTGATGCTTCATTAGGCGAAAACCTAACATCTAAATCATTTGTTCCTGTTGTCTTTTCGACAGAAAGGTCTTGTGTTGTTCCACTATTAAAATCATATAACATGATATGTGAATCTAATTGTCTGTAATCAGGGTTTTCAAACCCTGAAATATCTCTTGTATACAATAATTTAGAACCATCTACAGAAAAATTAATACCTCCGGCTGCACCTGCTTCTCCAGTAATGACTGTTTCTTGTAATATTCCTGATTCGTTTATCGTAATAATCTCTGTATTATATCCATCTAGATCATTTGTTTTTAAAGCGATTTTTCCTGTAGCATCATTTTGATCTATTTCAGTAATTAAATTTCCATTACTCGTTTGATAAATCAAACTCAATCCACTACCGTCTATAGCTATGCGATATAATTTATCTTGATTAGGGAATAAAATACTTGCTCCATCTGTATCCCAACTATAATCTACTTCGTTAAGATTAAATCCTGATACTGCTACAGTTGATGTTACTTGCCTGATATCGGTACCATCTTGATTCATTATAAATAGCTGTGTTGTGGCTCCTATGGTTCGTAAAAAAGCAATTTTGGAAACTACTTTATTTTGTCTTGGTCTAAAACTGTTTTTATCTTCTGCGGTTAATTGTACTTCTGTACCTGTTTCATCTGTTGAGAATAATACATTATTATCATTAATCTGTCTAGCAAAAACGATTCTATTACTTGGGAAAGCAACAGTTTGAAAAGCATATACAGAACTATTAACTGATTCATTAATTCCATCATTTGAAGCTACTTGCCAAAAGTATCGCGTATTATATGCTAAATCTGATATAGCAAGTATTGTATCTGTGAGATTTTCAAACACCTCAACTTCATCATTTGCTTCATTACGCAAGGTCACTTTATAGGTTAACGTATCATCTTCTGGGTCACTTCCACTCCATTTTAATTCTGTCGTTATTCCTACTTCTTCTGCATTATCTACAGGAGTTATACCTACTGCAGCATTAGGTGGTCTATTATTAGCTGTAGAAATTTCCATTTCAAAAACAATTTCTACTTCTTTATCAGTTAGTACCGTTACTGCTTCAAATTCTGCCAAAAGATCTTCTCGTTCTGCACTTAATGAATAATCTCCTTCGGGTATATTTTCTAATGTATAGATCCCTTCTTCATTAGTAAATACTGTACTGGTATTAGGATTGGTAGAAACTTTTACATTTGCCAAAGGTTCGTTAGTCCCCATCAATACTACCTTTCCTTTTATCGTTCCTAAGCCTTCTGCATCAATCGTATCTTCACTACAACTTTGTATAAAAAATGTAATACCTATAAGTAGTATACTCCATAGATTTCTATTGCTTATTATATTTTTCATTTGCTATACTTCTTTATATAGTATATTCGTATTTTATTAATATTCTCTTAACCACTTATCCATTAAATCTCGATTACGCTTTCTTAGTTTTCGTAATGCTCGTCTCTTTTCTCTTCTAAATGCTCTATTGGATTCTGTTGCCGATGTTTCTACTGCCCTAC
This sequence comes from Aquimarina rhabdastrellae, assembly GCA_947387485.1. Lineage (GTDB taxonomy): Bacteria > Bacteroidota > Bacteroidia > Flavobacteriales > Flavobacteriaceae > Aquimarina. The sequence continues at coordinate 174,997 of CANDNT010000005.1, read as the reverse complement.
TCTTTCTTCGTATGGCTTGATCTGTACTTCTTTGAGCTAATCTTCTTTGCTTGTTTCTTATGATTGGTGTATCAAAATACCAATTCAATCCTACCGAAAAATTAAAGTATTGATCATCTAACTTTCCTTGTACCACTCCATCCAACTTATCACTAAGTGGTAAATTATGGGTTACACTTGCCATTATTCCTACTTTATCCGTTAGTTGATATTCGATTCCTCCTCCATATTGCAACTTAAATGCTGTTTGATCAAACCCATCATTATTAACAACTCCTGCTCCTCCAAACATAAATGGGGTTAATTTCTCATAAGGCAACAAAGTCAATTCTGCATTGGCATTAAAGGCATTAAATCCTTCTGAAAAAAATTGTTCATTCCTTAATTCAAACTTATTTAAACTACCATTAACATTTACATATGGACTTATATACCATCGCATTCCTACTGTTGCTGAATAAGAGAATTCTGCATTATTATAATCTCCACTAATTAAGGCTGTTCCTCCTTTTATAAATACGGACTTCTTTCCTCTACGTTCTTGAAAATACCTATCGTATAATCCTGTATTTTCTGCTTCGTTCTTCTCGGTATTATAATTTGCCACAAAATTATTTATCTCTGTATTGGATAATTTAGGCTTCCATAACTTATCTTCTATTCCTTCTACTATTAACGCTTCTACCGCTTTTTCTATAGCTTCGCTTACCGCCAATTGTCCTGGTTCATTTTTGGTAAATCCTGTCTCAGCTTCTAATAACCTCTTAAACTTTACGTATCTAAAAAAGTTTGCATCCAATGCTTGCGAAAATATTGTCTTGGAAACATAGACCGTCTTTAATATTTTTCCGCTTGACGTTGATACTGCTCTTAAATATACTGTAATACGATCTTGTCTATATTGTGTTGAACTCCCTATCCCAAAATATCTTGCTCCTAATCCTCCGGTAATGATATTTGAATCATACGAGATTACTCCTCCTTCTAATAATATTCCTGCATATAATAATGGTGGTAATTGTGGCTCGTTAGGATTCTTAGTCTTACGATATTCTTTACGTGTTGAGCGTATGATGTTTCTTTCATTAAGTAAATTGCTTAAGTTTTCTCGCTCTATAGGAACAAACCATTTTGAATCTTCAAGTGCTTTAAGCAATATTGTTGTAGCTCCTTGTGTTACTGCAGTACTAAAGGTGCTCCCGTTCTCTGTGGGTTTGTATTGTCCTGTTTGATCTCTGAATTTGTATACTCCCACTACTACGGGTTCTACGGGAGGTGGTAATTTTTTTAATTTTTGTGTTTCTACTGTTATCTCACCCAATCGTGCATTTTCTTGCGTGATAGGTTGATTAAAATATGCTCCACAACTTATTAATGTAAGCGTACAGCATATTAATACAATCCCCTTATAAATCTTGTATGGCATTAACTATTTTAATTAGGTATTATGACTTGTGATTGATCTCCTGTACTGGTATCGAGTATATCGATCACCAAGCCTTCTGATGAAGGAAAGATTTCTATAAATAAGGTTCCAAAGGTGTAGGTTCCTTCTGTGAGTCCATCTTCTCCAAACTGATCACTAAATAATGACCGAGATATCTGACTCAATAATTGATTATTTAAGTTTTCTGTAAATCGCTCCAAATCGGATCGTTGATCTCTTCCTGTATTGGTTTCTTCTGTAAACTTATTTTGAGATTCGGCTGAGCTTAACAACCATTGATAGTTAAATGTATCGCCTCCAAATGCAGGATTCTTTGGTCTATATACCAGATCTTGCGCTTGTAAACTCGCTAGACTACATAGCCCTATAATCATAGCTAGAATTATCTTTTTCATTGCTTTAATATTGTTTAATGTGTTGCTCTTGTTTTTCTAAATCTTTAAAATGTTTATATACTCTTCTCAATGAAAGTGTAGCCATTTCTGTGAGGTATTCTAAATCTGGTTTACCTAAAAACTCGTGTATGATATTATCGTCAATTTTGACTTGAATGATGGTGCTTCTTCCTAAACTCAATTTCTCATATATGCCTACAATACGATTCCCATTGATATTACTAAAAGTATATTTGTTATAGAATGTTTCATAAAAATCTCTCCCTGGTTTTGTTTTGGTTTCTTCTATAACAATTCCTTTTAATTCAATACCATCATTATTTTTTTCTACTTTCTTTTTAGTCTTTTTTTTTTCGTTAAAAGCAATACGATCTTTTCCTATAATTTGATCCTCTTCATAAATCAAGAGCAGCACTATGACTTTATCCTTTTCGGCCATATTAATTCCTATGGTCGATAATTTTTTAGTTTCATTTTCACTAAGCGTGAATCTTCCTCCTTGTGTGTTTTTTGATGTGTTACCAGAAACAACGCCTGTTTTGGTTACTAACAGTGAATATTTTAGTGTTTTATATACTTCTGTTGTATTTGTTGCTGTTCCTATAATTGTAATAGTATTGTCTACTTTTTTTGTTTTAATTTTTGCAACAACTTCTGTATTGGTACTTTGCCCCCAAATAACAGGAGCAAAACAAAGTGTAATTATATATATTAAAGTCTTCATTAATCTATTTAGAAACTTCTTACAATAATTGTTTGATTATTACCTTTCATATTAAATTTCAGACTTTTAGAAAGTTCATTAGTACCTATTCTTTCAAATGTGAGGTTATTACCTATTTGATTTAACTCTAGTTGAGTATTAAGCTCTGGATTAAATGAAAAATCAACAATAACATTATCATCTCCTATTTGCCTAAGTTCTTTAAAAACTTCTTTTGATGTTTCTTGAAGTTCAATTTCATTAAACTTTCCTTCTTGATATAGGTTAATGGTAGATCGCTCTGCTTTTATTTGAGCATTCACATAATTTTGATTTCCTATTTGCTGAATAAATATGGTATTTCCGGTTACTGCTGGTGTTGTATTTAATGATGCAGTTGATAATTGAGATATAATATTTAATTCTTCTTGTTTTAACTCTCTATAATCTGAGTCTGTAATATCTTGAGCAGATATTGTAGTTACTCCTCCTAAAATAAAGAGTAATAAACCTATGTACTTTACTATATTTTTCATCCTATTTATAACGTTTAAAAGAGGAACGCTAAAGCGTTCCTCTCATTTTTTATGTATTGGTTAGGTAGGATCTTAGTTGTTTTGTGTTACAAATGATGTGTTTCCTACTCCATTTTGTAATACTGTACTAGAGTGTAAGCTTCCTACTTGAATAACTGTACTAGAGTTATTGATTCCTACTTGTGTATCTTGAGCACTGTTTAAGCTTCCTATTTGAATCATATTACTTAAGTTTCCTTGACCATTTTGAGAAGTAATAGCCAAGTTTTCTGTTCCGAATTGTATTTGATTCGCTTCGTTACCTTCTCCTGTTAATCCTCCAAAATCACCAGTTCCTTCTTGGCTAATTGAAGCAGAGTTTCCTTCACCTACTTGTAATTGACCTGCAAAATTGTCTCCTCCAAAATAAGCTAAGTTTTGAGTTGCTGTAGCACTGTTATTAGATCCATCTTGAATTTGATAAATTTGGTTTCTATCTTCTTCATGTTGTGCAAAAGCGCTATTTCCTTCACCATCTTGAGATTGTAATACAAAACCATCACGAGAATCAAATGCAGCACTACCTTGGATAGATTCTGCGTTATTACCTACTCCTACTTGACCTTGAATTAATTCGTTGTTTGTACCATATTGTACTCCAGTTCCTGTATTTTCTTCTCCATTTTGAGTTTGAGTAGCTCTGTTACCATCTCCTACTTGTAACATTGTAGCTACATTTGAAGTTCCTACTTGAGAGATAGCACTAGAATTATTGTTTCCATCTTGAGTAGATGATGCCTCATTTAAATCTCCGTTTTGATCTTGATCAACTAAGTTAAAAGATCCTTCTTGAGAAGAAAATGCTGAGTTTCCATTTCCGTTTTGATCTTGGAATGCATCGTTATCTCCTCCAAAAGTAGCTAAGTTTTGAGTTGCTGTAGCACTGTTACGGTTTCCTATTTGAGTTTGATAGATTTCGTTTCTATCTTCTTCGTGTTGTGCAAACGCAGAGTTATCATCTCCTTCTTGAGTTTGCTCTACAGTACCTTCTCTTGAGTCAAAAAGAGCACTACCTTGTAAAGAAACTGCAGAATTTGTGTGTCCTGACTGCATTTGAACTAATGAGTTATCTGTTCCCCATTGCTCACCATAAGCATCATTTCCTGGAGATTGATTAGGACCACTTGTTTGTAACTGTCTTGATGTATTGTTATCTCCTACTTGAGCAATCTCTGCAGTATTGTTATCAAAACGTTGTCTCTGGAAAGAGTCATTTCCGTTTCCTACTTGAGTTGCTATTGCAGTATTATCTTCAGCAAACCCTACTCCTTGATCAACTTCTGCATTGTTACGATCTCCTAATTGAAAAACGTCTGCAAGGTTATAATCACCTGCTTGTTTAATTTTTGATGCATTGTCTGCTCCTGTTTGATTTACAACAGAAACATTTTCAATCCCACTACCTGCTACATTAAGTCCTGACTGACTAACGTCTGAGGTATTGCTTGTTCCTGTTTGATTTACAGTTGCTGCATTTGAAGTCCCGGATTGATTTACGTTGCTCGAATTTGATTGAGCTACCATAGCAGATGATGCTAATATCGCCGCTACTCCTAAAACTAACTTTTTCATTGTGTAATATATTTAAATTGGTTAAAAATTTCTTTATTAACGGGGTACAACAATGACTGCTTCCGAACACGTATGTGTTCGTTTACGTTTTGGGGGTGTTTTTAATATGGGGATAATTTAGGGTGGGGGTTGGGATGTGTGAACCATTCAATAATTCAACAGTACTAAAGTATAAAATTAAACTAATCTCAATACTATATTCACTAACTATTCGACAAAATGCATCTTTCATAATTGTATAAAAAAGTATTGTTTCCTGCAATTTTAATACGGTTTTAACGGAAATGTTAAAATTTTATTTAACATTATTTAAAAAAGCTTTTGTAAGCCTTTTCTTTCGGCTTCATCTCACGTATAATCACGTATTTAGGGGGTTTAGCCCCTTTTATTTTAGTACAATTCCCCCTTCTTATTTTTTAAATACCATTAGATATTCAAAAATGGTTCTTTTTTATATTCTTATTTGATCATTTTTTATCATTAATTTTAAGAGGAGTATTTAAATACTCCTCTTATTTTAACTCACAATTTTGATTTTTAGATTAATTAGTTTGTATTACTTCAGAAATATTACCTATCCCGTTTTGTATTATATTACTATTAAGTGAGGTCCCTATTTGAGTCACTAAACTAGAATTATTAATTCCTATTTGAGTATCCTCTGCATTATTTAAGCTTCCTATTTGAAGTATATCGCTTATATTTCCTTGTCCATTTTGAGCGGTTACAGCTCTATTTTCTGTACCGAATTGTACTTGAAACGCTATATTATTACTTCCTAGCAATCCTTCTCCAAATTCACTAGATCCTTCTTGACTTATTGTTGCTAAATTTCCTTCTCCTACTTGATACTGTACGGCTAAGTTATCTCCGCCAAAAAATAAGAGATTTTGAGTAGCTCTAGCACTATTATCCGCTCCTTCTTGAATCTGAAAAATTTCATTTCTATCCTCTTCTTGCAATGCTATCGCATTATTTCTTTCTCCATTTTGGGCTTGACCTATAAATCCGTTACGAGATTCTGTAAAAAAACTACCTTGACCTGCTACAGCATTATTTTCTGTACCTAGTTGTATCTGGATAAGTTCATTATCTGGTCCAAATTGTTCTGCATTCAAACGATTACTCGTTCCTTCTTGACTTTGTATTATACTACTACGAAGTCCTTCTTGAGTTATAAAAGCTATATTAAAATCACCTATCTGATCTTGATCTGCGGTATTAAATGATCCGTCTTGCTCTGTTATAATTCCATTTCCGTTTCCTAGTTGATCTTGCGTCAATATATTATCACCTCCAAACGTAAATATATTTTGTAATGATTCTATATTATTACGATCTCCTATTTGAGTTTGATATACTTGATTTCGATCCTCTTCATGTTGCGCAAAAGCACTATTATCATTTCCTTCCTGCGTTTGTTCCACTATACCTCCTCTAGAAGTAAAAATCGCACTACCTTGAATTGCAATAGCTTCATTTGAAGTTCCTGTTTGTCTCTGAGTTGCCGTATTATCTATTCCCCATTGTTCAACAATTGAGACATTTCCTGTAACATGTGCCATACCTTGAAGAACATCAACTGTATTTCGAGCTCCTAATTGAAAAACATTGGATTCATTATGATCACCTTCTTGTTTAATATTTGAAGTATTCTCTACTCCATCTTGACTCACTACAGCCATATTCTCGAGTCCACCTATACCTTCTCCAAATCCCATCTGATTTATGGATGAGGTATTATTCATTCCTGTCTGACTTACTGTTAAAGCATTTGAGCTTCCTAATTGATTAACGTTACTCGTACTAGTTTGAGCAACCATAGCCCCCGATATCAATATCGCTGCTACTCCTAAAATTGAATTTTTCATTGTGTGATATATTTAAATTGGTAAAAATTCTATGCTTATGGGTTTTCACAATAACTTTTATCCTGTATTTAAACACGTTCGTTTTTTTACGTGAAGATGATTTTAGGCGGGGGTTGAAGTATGCGAACTTTCTTTCAGTTCAGCAACACTAATGTACAAAATTATCCATATAACAATATTATATTAACCAAAAACTCGATAAAGTGCAGCAAAAAAAACAGCAAAAAACATATAGTTTTCTGCTGTATAATTCGGTTTATAGCTAAATGTTAAATTTTTATTTTTTCTTTAAAAATTTATTGTATGTAAGCTGTTTCTTTCTTTTTAACACTCTAAAAATCAAATACATAAAAAATCACTCCCAATCTGGCATTGCTGCATTTTCTTTAAATAAGGTTCTATTATCTATATTGTCGATCTCTATTATAAAAAGATTTTGTTGCGATACTCCATCATTAGAAGTATTCATTAGAATGATAGAAGCTTCGTTGGGCGAAAATCGTACATCTAAATCATTTGTTCCTTCTGTTTTTTCTTCGGAAAGGTCAACTGTAGAATTGTCATTGAAATTGTATAGAAATATATGTGTGTTTAATTGTCTATATCCTGCATTTTCAAACCCTGATATATCTCTTGTGTACAACAATGTCGATGCTCCTATAGAGAAATTAAGACCTCCAGCTGCTCCTAATTCTCCTGTGAGAATAACATCTTGAATTACCCCTGAATTATTTATGGTGAAAATTTCGACATTATACCCATCCAAATCATTAGTTTTTAAAGCTATTTTTCCTGTTGCTATATTTTTATCTACTTCTGTAATTAAATTTCCGTTTGTGGTTTGATAAACCAATGTTAATCCACTTCCGTCTATATTGATATTATATAATTTATCTTGATTAGGATATAATAATTTTGCCCCATTATCATCCCATGAAAAATCTATCTCTGCTAGGTTAAAACCAGCAATAGGAACACTAGATGTCACTTGTTGCTCGTTCATTCCATCTTCATTCATAGTAAACAAATGTGTTTCTGCTCCTATAGTTCGTAAAAATGCTATTTTACCTACGGTAGGATTACGTCTAGGTCTAAAACTATTACGGTCACTAGGAGTTAATTGTATTTCATTTCCAGCATCATCTGTTGAAAAAATCACATTATTTCCATCAATACTTCTCGTAAAAATAATTCTATTATTAGGTACTACTACTGTTTCAAAAGCATAAGTTGCACTATTTGTTGCTGCGTTAATTCCATCACTAGCCGCTACTTGCCAAAAATATTTTGTCCCATAATCCAAATTAGAAACGGTATATAAGGTATCTGTTATATTTTCAAAAACTTCTACTGTACTATCTTCATCATTACGAATAGTCAGTGTATAAGTCAATGTATCTCCATCTGGATCACTTCCACTCCATTTTAATTCTGTAGTAATTGGTATTTCTGTAGCATTATCTGCAGGGCTATTCAATATTGGTGCATCTGCGGGTTTATTATTAGCTGTAGATATTTCCATTTCAAAAACAATTTCTACTTCGCTATTTACAATCACTGAAACTGCCTCAAATTCTGTCAAAAGATCTTCTCGCTCTGCACTTAATGAATAATCTCCTTCTGGTACATTTTCTAATACGTAGTTTCCTTCTTCGTTAGTAAACACTGTACTAGTATTAGGATTGGTAGAAACCTTTACATTTGCCAAAGGTTCATTTGTTCCCATCATTACGACCTTCCCTTTTATAGTTCCTAAGCCTTCTGCATCGATAGTATCTTCACTACAGCTGGTCATCAAAAATGTAATCAAGAGACCTATTATATATAATAAATAACGTTTCTTCATTTCTTTTCTTTTTAACTTATCTTCTTGTATACTGACTCTCTTAATTATTAGTAATCTCTTAACCACTTATCCATTAAATCTCGATTACGCTTTCTTAGTTTTCGTAATGCTCGTCTCTTTTCTCTCCTAAAGGCTCTATTGGATTCTGTTGCCGATGTTTCTACTGCCCTACTCTTTCTTCGTATAGCTTGATCTGTGCTTCTTTGGACTAACCTTCTCTGCTTATTTCTTATGATTGGAGTATCAAAATACCAATTCAATCCTACCGAAAAATTAAAGTATTGATCATCTAACTTTCCTTGTACCACTCCATCCAACTTATCACTCAGTGGTAAATTGTGAGTTACACTTGCCATTATTCCTACTTTATCCGTTAGTTGATATTCAAGCCCTCCTCCATATTGCAGCTTAAATGCTGTTTGATCAAATCCATCATTATTAACGACTCCTGCTCCTCCAAACATAAATGGAGTCAATTTCTCATAAGGCAATAAAGTCAATTCTGCATTGGCATTGAAGGCATTAAATCCTTCTGAAAAAAATTGCTCATTCCTTAATTCAAACTTATTTAAACTACCATTAACATTTACATATGGACTTATATACCATCGCATTCCTACAGTTGCTGAATATGAAAACTCCGCATCATTATAATCTCCACTAATTAAGGCTGTTCCTCCTTTTACAAATACGGACTTCTTTCCTCTACGTTCTTGAAAATACCTATCGTATAATCCTGTATTTTCTGCTTCATTTTTCTCGGCATTATAATTTGCTACCAAATTATTTATCTCTGCATTTGAAGCTTTTGGTTTCCATAACCTATCTTCTATTCCTTCTACTATTAACGCTTCTACCGCTTTTTCTATGGCTTCACTTACCGCTAATTGTCCTGGTTCGTTTTTGGTAAATCCTGTCTCGGCTTCTAATAACCTCTTAAACTTTACATACCTGAAAAAGTTTGCATCCAATGCTTGTGAAAATATCGTCTTGGAGACATAGACTGTCTTTAATATTTTTCCGCTTGACGTTGATACTGCTCTTAAATATACTGTGATACGATCTTGTCTATATTGTGTTGAACTTCCTATCCCAAAATATCTTGCTCCTAATCCTCCGGTAATGATATTTGAATCATATGAGATCACTCCTCCTTCTAATAATATTCCTGCATATAATAATGGTGGTAATTGCGGCTCATTAGGATTCTTAGTCTTACGATATTCTTTTCGTGTTGAGCGTATGATGTTTCTTTCGTTAAGTAAATTGCTCAAGTTTTCTCGCTCTATAGGTACAAACCATTTTGAATCTTCAAGTGCTTTAAGCAATATTGTCGTAGCTCCTTGTGTTACTGCAGTACTAAAGGTACTTCCATTATCTGTTGGTTTGTATTGTCCTGTTTGATCTCTGAATTTATACACTCCTACTACCACAGGTTCTACTGGTAAAGGTAACTCCTTTAATGTAGTTGTAACTGGTGTAATTTCACCCAATCGTGCATTTTCTTGGGCAATAGGTTGATTAAAATATGCTCCACAACTTATCAATGTACACATACAAATTAACCATAAGATTCCCTTAAACATTTTGCTCTGCATACTGTCTCTGTTAATTTGGTATTATTACTTGTGACTGATCTCCTGTACTGGTATCGAGTATATCGATTACCAAACCTTCTGACGAAGGAAAGATTTCTATAAATAAGGTTCCAAAAGTGTAGGTTCCTTCTGTGAGTCCATCTTCTCCAAACTGATCACTAAATAATGATCGAGATATCTGACTCAATAATTGATTATTTAGGTTTTCTGTAAATCGCTCCAAATCGGATCGTTCTTCACGTCCTGTGTTTGTTTCTTCTGTAAATTTATTTTGTGCTTCGGCTGAGCTTAACAACCATTGATAATTAAACGTATCTCCTCCAAATGCAGGATTCTTTGGTCTATATACTAAATCTTGTGCTTGTACACTTGTCATACAGCATAGCCCTATAATCACGGTAAAAATTATATTTTTCGTCATCATATCAATATTGTTTTATATGCTTTTCTTGTTTCTTTAAATCTTTAAAATATTTATACACTTTTCTTAAAGTAACATTTGCCATTTGCGTTAAATATTCTTGATCTGGTTTGCCTATAAATTCTTGAATTAAGACATCTTCTATTTTTACTTGAATAATCGTACTTCTCCCAAAGCTTAATGTTTCATAGACTCCTACTATTTTATTTCCATTGATATTACTAAAGGTATAGGCATTATAAAATGCTTCATAAAAATCTCTTCCTGGTTTTGTTTTGGTTTCTTCTATAACAATCCCCTTTAATTCTATCCCGTCATTTTGTTCTTCTTCTTGCTTTGGTTTTTCTTTTTTTTCGTTAATCGCGATACGGTCTTTTCCTATAATTTCATCTTCTTCATAAATCAAAAGGACAATCACGATCTTATCTTTTTCTTCTTTGTCTACAGTTGTTATTCCTAATTCTTTGGTTTCATTCGCTTCTAGAGTAAATCGTTCTTCTTGATTAGTTTTGGTCACTTCTCCTGTATTCTTTGCTGTTTGTACTATCAATAAAGAATATTTTAGACTTTTATATACTTCAGTTGTATTTGTTGCTGTACTTATTATCGTATAGCTATCATCTAACTGCTTGATTTTAAATTTGGCTACCACATCTTTATTCGTTATTTGTGCCACTCCTAATTGACAGCATAACATTATAAATATCATATGTGGTATTAATTTCATTTCAACATTTTTAAAAACTTCTTACTATAATTGTTTTATTATTACCCATCATAGTGAACTTTAGACTTTTTGTTAATTCATTAGTCCCAAATCGTTCAAAAGTCAAATTATCGCCTAATTGGTTTAGTTCTAATTGTGTTGTAATTTCTGGATTAAATGAAAAATCCGTGATGCTATTCTCATTTCCAATCTGTTTAATATCTTTTAATACAGTTTTTGAAATTTCATCAATTTCTATATTATTTAAAGTCCCTTCTTGATATACTTCAATTTGTGTATATGCTGCTTCAACTTGAGTATGGATATTATTTTTCACCCCTATTTGTTGTATAAAAACAGATGAATTTATTATTTGTGTTTGTTGCTGTAAAAGAGCATTTTCTTGTACTTGATTAAGTATTTTTAAATCTCTTCTAGCTACTCCAGCGTCATCTATTACAAATAGTTCCTGCGCACTTCCTAAGTTACAAATTATCAACACAATAAGTAAGAAATTCCATTTATTTTTTCTCTTGCTTTTCATCCTTACTTATATTTAAAATTAAAAAGGAGTACTAAATAGTGTACTCCTTTTCATTACTCCTATCGTATTCTAGTTACTTTGTGTTACAAATGATGTGTTTCCTAATCCACTTTGAATTACTGAACTCATATGTCCTGTACCAAATTGTCCAACTAAACTAAGGTTTCCTAATCCTGTCTGCATATCAGTTGCCACATTATCTACTCCTATTTGAAGCATTCCGCTTACATTATAAGCACCTCTTTGTGTAGTTGTAGCTGTATTATTGATTCCAAATTGTGCTTGTCCAGCAGCATTTGACTCTCCTAATATCAATCCTGATCCTTCTTGGCTAATGGTAGCTGTATTTCCTATTCCATATTGTAATTGTCCTGCTACATTATTTCCTCCAGCGGTTGAAGCATTTTGAATAGCACTTGCACTATTATTTCTCATTACTTGAACTTGATAAATCTCATTACTTTCTCCATGTTGTTCTGCATAAGCATCATTGCGTACTCCATCTTGATATTGCATTACTATCCCATTATTAGAAGCTGCTGCCATATCTCCTTGAACAGATCTTGCTCTATTTCTAAACCCATCTTGATCTTGTACTAAGCTATTACCATCTCCTTTTTGTAATCCACTAGCTCTATTTAATACTCCATCTTGACTTTGAGAAGCTATATTATCATCACCTATTTGACGCATACTTGCTCGGTTTCTATATCCATCTTGTTCTATATCACTAGAATTATCATCACCTCTTTGTCTTGAATGTGCCCAGTTACGATCTCCATCTTGGTCTATTGTACTTGAATTATCATCACCTCTTTGTGCTGATCTTGCCCAGTTACGGTCTCCAATTTGATCCTGATCTACATCATTATCTGATCCTTCTTGACTTGAGTATGCTCTGTTATAATCTCCTTCTTGATATTGATCTGCTTCATTGTCTCCTCCAGAAGTAGATAAGTTTTGTGTAGCTCTAGCATAGTTTCCATCTCCTAATTGTTCTTGATAAATAGTATTATCATTTTGCTCTTGCTCTGCATAAGCTGTATTATCATCTCCCTCCTGATCTTGTTGTACAAAACCACCTGTGCTTGAATCTGCTAATCCAGTTCCTTGATAAGAAGTTGCACTATTACTATTACCATTTTGTGTTTGAAGTAAGACATTATCGTCTCCCCATTGTTCACCATATGCGGTATTTCCTGGAGATTGATTAGGTCCACTACTTTGAAGTTGTCTTGAACTATTGTTATTCCCTATTTGAGTCACACTCGCCGAGTTGTTATCAAATCGCTGACGTTGAAATGCGCTATTATCATCTCCAATCTGAGTAATCGCAGCGCTATTATCTTCTGCATATCCTACTCCTTGATCTACTTCGGCTGAGTTTCTTGCTCCCCATTGGAACACATCTGCTAAGTTGTAATCTCCTGCTTGTTTAATCTTAGAATCATTATCTGTTCCTATTTGATTTACTGCAGATTGATTTCCAATACCACTACCTGGTCCATTTAAACCAAATTGATTAATGTCTGAATTATTTGATGTTCCTGCTTGTGATACTGTAGCTCCATTTGACGTTCCTGACTGATTTACAGTACTTGTATTCGCCTGAGCAACTAGAGCCACCGATACTAACATCGCTGCAATGCCTAATATTAACTTTTTCATCGTGTAATATATTTAAATTGGTTAAAAATCAACTTTATATAGGGTATACGATGACGACAGTAAATAGAAATGACTAATCTCTATATTATTATAAGGGGGTAGGGAATTAAATATTGGGATTTTTAAGGGTGAGGGGGTTAAATTGTTTTACTAATTCAACAGTCCTAAATTACAAAAATTAAAATTAACTTCAACATTGTCAACAAATTATTCGATGAAATACAAACAGAAAAACCACAATAAAATCTGCTCTTATTGTGGTTTTTCCGTAATTCAAAAGATTTTGTTAAAATTTAAAATTTCTTTTAAAAAAATCAATTTTGTAGGTTTTTTCTTTCGTTATCTAGTAAATAATAATTCTCTATATTTTGTTAATGGCCATAGTTCATCTTCAACCATTAACTCCATTTTATCGCAACTATAACGTATTTCGTCAAACAAAGGCTTCACTTTATAGCAATACTCATGAGCTTTTTGTTCGATATCTTCTAGTTTATTAGCCTTTTTACGTTCGTTAATCATCGTAGTAACTCCTACATTTACTTTATGAATATGTTTAGAAATAGCTTCTATTATTTCTAATTGTTCTCCTGCATATTTTTTGTAGTCATCTCCATAAAGATCTTTTAATCCTGTTACGTTATTGATTAAGATATTTTGATATCTAATCGCTGTAGGTATTACATGATTTCTAGCGATATCTCCTAGTACTCTTCCTTCTATCTGAATACGCATTACATATTCTTCTACTTCAATTTCATAGCGAGCTTTGGTTTCTATTTCACTCATTACTCCCATTTCATCAAATAACTTTATTGATTTGTCTGAAACTTTTGCTTTTAAAGCATCTGGAGTCGTTTTGTTATTACTTAATCCACGTTGAGCAGCTTCTTCTTCCCACTCTTGCCCATATCCATTTCCTTCAAAAAGAATATCTTTTGATTGCTTGATATACTCTCTTAGAACATTAAATATAGCTTCGTCTTTTTTAAGATCCTTTTCGTCTATTAATGTGTCAACTTCTTTCTTGAATTCTTGTAATTGTTTTGCAACTATAGTATTCAAAATCGTCATAGGATTTGCACAGTTTGCTGTAGATCCTACGGCTCTAAACTCAAATTTATTTCCTGTAAAGGCAAAAGGAGAAGTACGGTTACGATCTGTATTATCTAATAATATTTCAGGAATCTTACCTACTACATTTAATTTTAAGTCTGTTTTTTCTTGTGGTGATAACTTACCGTCTGTTACACCTTCTAATTCTTTTAATACGGCTGATAATTGATCTCCAATAAATACAGAAATAATAGCTGGTGGCGCTTCATTAGCTCCTAATCTGTGATCATTACTAGCCGATGCTATTCCAGCTCTCATCAATTCTTCATGTTCATAGATTGCTTTGATCGTATTGATAAAGAATGTTAAGAACTGTAGGTTACTCATAGGTGTTTTTCCTGGGCTTAATAGATTTACTCCAGTGTTTGTTCCTAATGACCAGTTATTATGTTTACCCGATCCATTTACTCCTGCAAATGGTTTCTCGTGTAATAATACTTTAAAATTATGTCTTGCTCCTACTTTATCCATCACATCCATTAATAAGGAATTGTGATCTACTGCCAAGTTTGTTTCTTCGTATATCGGAGCTAATTCAAACTGATTAGGTGCTACCTCGTTATGTCTTGTTTTAACAGGTATTCCTAAACGCATACACTCCATTTCTAGATCCATCATAAATGCTAGTGCTCTCACAGGTATACTACCAAAATAATGATCATCTAATTGTTGCCCTTTGGCTGGAGAATGTCCTAACAATGTTCTTCCTGTCATTACAAGATCAGGTCTTGATGCTGCTAATGCGCTATCAATCAAGAAATATTCTTGCTCCCATCCTAAAGATGCATTTACTTTTTTAACATTTTTATCAAAATACTTAGCTACTGCAGTTGCTGCTCCATCTACTGCTTGTAATGCTCTTAATAAAGGTGTTTTATAATCTAATGCTTCTCCTGTATACGATACAAATACTGTAGGAATACATAATGTTGTTCCATAAATAAATGCTGGCGATGTAGGATCCCATGCAGTATATCCTCTTGCTTCGAAAGTATTACGGATACCTCCATTGGGAAACGAAGAGGCATCTGGTTCTTGTTGTACTAATTGTCCTCCACCAAATTTCTCTATAGCTCTTCCATTACCTATTGTTTCAAAAAATGCATCGTGTTTTTCTGCTGTTGCACCTGTAAGTGGTTGAAACCAGTGTGTATAATGTGTTACTCCTTTAGATAAAGCCCAATCTTTCATTGCCGAAGAAATCTGATCTGCTACCTTACGATCTATTTTTGATCCATGATCAATAGCATCTATAACACTATTATAGGCATCTTTTGTCAAATATTGTAGCATTGTATTTTGATCAAATACATTTTCTCCAAAAATTGCAGAACGACGTTCTGATTCATCAATGTGAATTGGTTCTCTACTTAATGTTTCTTTTAAAGCTTGAAATCTTAGTGTTGACATGATTTAGTTTTTATGCAAATATATAAATATTCGCAATTAAAAAACATTAACCCCTGTTTTTAACAGGGGTGTGTTTATAAAAAAGCATAAAAACAAAAAATACACCCCACCATAAAAACACTAAAAACACAAATTCAAAACACCAATACAACAAAAAAGCAACCAATTGGTTGCTTTAATTTAATCTATATATCGTATTTTTTCTTTATTTTATAAAGACAAGTGCTACAAAAATACAGTAGGCTCCAAAAATGATAACTCCCTTAAGCCTTCCTATGACCATTTGCTTAGGAATAAATGCTAATGGTAATAAAACCAAGGCAAAACCTAACATCCATATAATATTTACATCCATTAAAGCTGGTTCATTAGCTTTAATTGGTTGAACTAAAGCTGTAAGTCCTAAAACTGAAGCTATATTAAAAATATTAGACCCAATTAGATTTCCTAACGAAATTGCTTTTTCTTGTTTTAGTGCTGCGATTACAGAGGCTGCTAATTCTGGTACACTTGTTCCTACTGCTATTAATGTTACTGCTATAACACCATCACTAATTCCTGCTGCTTTAGCAATAGCTTCGGCTCCTTTTACCAGTAACTCTGACCCAAAATATAAGGCTACTGCTCCTATCAATAACCATATGATTATTTTAAAACTAGATACTTTCGCTAAAGCATCGTCTACTTCTTCTACGACTGCGTCTGAATTTTTACGCGCTCTTTTTATTAAGAGTACTAAATACAGTACTAATGCAGCTAATAATATGCCTCCTTCTTCTCTACTTATTATTCCGTCATTATCCAAAATCACATATAGTCCAAAAGATAACAATACCATTACAGGCCAATTAAATTTATAAAAATCACGATCGATAGCTAATGGTCCTATGATTGCTGTTATCCCCAAAACCAAACCTATATTAGCAATATTAGATCCGATTACATTACCCAGAGACATATCTGATAATCCATCAAGTGCAGCTTGTAAACTCACTAATAACTCTGGTGCAGAGGTTGCAAAAGATACTACAGTAAGCCCTATTACCATCTTAGATAATTGTAATCTGAACGACAATCCTACAGAAGATCTTACTAAATATTCTCCTCCAACAACTAATAAAACAAATCCTATAATTACATATAGTATACTTATCATCATAATTTTATAAATTTTGTAGATGCGAAGATATAACAATGAAGTTTAGTTCGCCTAGTTCTTATTTAAAATAATTCGTTGTAATTTTCTAATCTTCATCTTTATTCACTCATTTTGAAATCTTTTTTTATTTATTATTTTTGCTCTCAAAATCAACATCTTGAAACATTCTTTTTATAAATCATTAGCCAAAATCAATAAAGCTATTTTACCAAGTTTTACTAAAAAACGTTTGGATCTTGCAAACGCTTCCAAAATACAATTAGCAATTTTTGCTTGGCGATTGTATGTAACTAAACGTGCTCTAGGCGAATAAGTAGTATTACATCCTATATTTCACCATCTCTTTTTAAGGGTTGTTTTATTTTTTAGAGCATTCTCTGCAACATCTTCTGTTTTCCAAAGTCATTAGAGTGTCAGTTATTAAAAAATAGATCATACTCATGAAAAAATATATTCTTATTGGAGTTGGTATTTTAGGAATGCTTTCTTTTTCGGCTTCTGCATCGACTACAACAACTCATTCAAACAGTGTAGCTACAGTTATTTCTGATAATGAAATCACAGCTGTAATTACCAAAAACACTTCAGAGAAAGAACTTGAAGATCTAAAGTCATTTTTTGAAGAAAATGGTATTAAATTAGAATTAAAGAACATCAAATTTAATACAGATAATGAAATTACAGGTATTCATATCATTATCGAACAAGGAAATAATAGAAGTCAATACTCATCTTCTTCTACTCAAGCTATACCCGATATTGAATTAGGAGTAAAAGACGGTGCTCTATTTGTAACTACAAAGAGTAATTCTATGTTTGCTTTCTCTAAAGGGAATATGAAGCATATTCCTAATATTGATAGTTTACTACAAAAGAATGGTTTTGTTTTTGAATTTGACCACGATTCTTTTAATGATCAAATGGTTAATATCAATAAGATTGTTGAAGAAGCTTTACAAAGTCAAAAAGGGCAAAACTTTATGAATCATTTCAATTCTTTTCAAAATCAATTTTCATCAAAAAATAAATATCACTTTGTAGATAATCCAGATATTGATAAGCTTATTATCATAGATGGCAAAGAAGCTGATTTTGAAACATTAGATAAACTTGCTAAAGCTGATGAACTCGATGTTGTAGATTTTCTTAAACCTAAAACTGCAATGAGTGTCTATGGCAAAAAAGCAAAAGATGGCGCTATTGTAGCGACTACAAAAAAGTAATTTTATTATAACGCAAAAAATATTTTCCACCACAACAAAATTAACTTATTAAAATACAAAGAATTAACCACAACTAAACAGAGAAAGCTAAAAAAAGTTATATTTTTTTAGCTTTTTTCTTTGTCATAACTCTAAAAGTACATATATTTGCAACCGCAAAAACAAACAAACGTTTTGCAAAACATATCGGCCTCGTAGCATAACTGAATAGTGCACTTGATTACGGCTCAAGAGGTTGCAGGTTTGAATCCTGCCGAGGTCACCAACAAAACTCCAGTACTTACTGGAGTTTTTTATTTTTATACACTTTTGCGTAAATTATCCATTTCACAAATCAAAAACAATTGTTGTATCTTTTTTTAAGTAAAGAGTGATTAGGGATAAGTTCGATTGAACCAAAATCATTAATCTATATTTATTATCCATAAACATAATTCACCTACAACTTTTGTGATTGATACTGTTAAATCTTAAGGAAGAATTAATACAAAACATTCCAAAAACAAAAAGTTTATTTCTTGATTTTAAAATTAATTCAAACTACAATATCAATTAATTTTATATATTTGAAACTAGTTACATAACCATAAACATATATTACAATGGATTTTGATAGTATCGGAGAAATGGCATTAGGTAGTAGGTTAAGAGATTTAAGTAATAGGATTACAGACGATGCCCAATTAATTTACAAACTTTATGATATAGAATTAAAACCTAAATGGTTTCCTGTTTTTTATTTTCTTTCAAATCAAAATGAAGGAAAGTCAATTACTTCAATAGCTAAGGGAATTGGACATTCTCATACTTCTGTAATAAAAATTGTCAGAGAAATGTCAAAATCAGATCTAGTAAAAGAGCAAAAAGATAAATCTGATGGAAGAATAAACAATATTATTTTAACTAAAAAAGGAATAGCTATATCAGAAAAAATAAAAGAACAATATACCGATGTTGAAAAAGCTATACAGGAGGCTTTAAAGCAAACAAGACATAATATTTGGTTAGCAATTCAAGAATTCGAGTATTTATTAAATGAAAAACCATTATTAAATAGAGTAAAGGAACAAAAAAAAATTAGGGAATCTCAAGAGGTAGAAATTATTGAGTACACCACAGAACATCATACTGCTTTTAAACAGCTAAACAAAGAGTGGATTGAACGTTATTTCAAAATGGAGGATGCCGATAGAAAAGCATTAGATAATCCTGAAGATTACATCATAAATAAAGGTGGTGCAATTCTAGTAGCCATAGAAAACGGTACTATCTTAGGGGTTTGTGCTCTTATTAAAATGCAAGATAAAAAGTATGATTATGAACTTGCAAAAATGGCAGTTTCTCCTCTAGCACAAGGGAAAGGTGTTGGATATTTATTAGGCAAAGCAATAATAGAAAAAGCTAAATCTCTACATGCTTCACATATTTATCTTGAGAGTAACACTATACTAAAACCTGCTATATCACTTTACAAAAAACTTGGGTTTCAAAAAATAGTTGGGCATTATACACCTTATCAGCGATGTAATATTCAAATGGAACTTAGATTATAATGAAACATGACCTACAAAAATAAAATAGCAATGGTCATAAAAGATGACTTAATGGATTGGAAAAATTAAATGTAGATTCATTCTTAGCTAGTTCTGTAGCAATACAATTTTCAGAAATTCATTTGACTTACACAATCGCCTTTACCTCTATTTTATAAATAAATATGACATATACTCAGCTAACATTAAAGCTATGTACAAAATGAAAAGTACATTGTATCCTAAAAAAAGTAATTTGTATCATTTCAAGCAAAAAATGAAAATTATTTTTGTTTTTTAATAGCTAATAATGGAACGTGTAAAAACCATATCAGAATTCAACACCTATTTTGGTAAAAAACCACCTAAATATAATAACATAGATGTTGGAATTTATGACGAAATTGAAAATCAACTACTTAAATCACCTCCTATATATCTTGATTTTTATCGTATTTCATTAAAGTTTGATTTTGTTGATCCTTTGGCATTTGGTGTAAATAACAATCAAATTGGAAAATGGCAAATGTTCTTTTCTTCTCCTGGAACTAAGCTTGAATGGGACTTAAAAGAAAATGCCTCTGGATTTTATATTCAAATATGTCCTTCATTAATTAACACTAATCCGTTTTTGAATCATAGTTTTTTGAATTATGGCGGGCACGAAGCACTTTTCTTAACTAAAGCTGAAGAATTTCAACTTATAAACCTATTTCAGGATACTGTAAAAGAATACAATAACAATATTGAATCTTTAACTGTTTTATTAGCCTATTGTAATTTAATTTTCAGTTATATCGAGCGGTTTTATACCCGTCAATTCAACTCACAACAAGATAAATATCACAGATTAGTTGATGATTTTTTTAATGAACTTGAAAATTATTATACTCCTAATTCAGAAATAAAAAGACTTGCTACCGTTGGTTATTTTGCTGATAAATTAAATACTTCAACTAATTATTTGAGTGATATCATTAAGAGCAATACAAATCAAACTGCCAAAGAACATATTGATAATAAAATCATCAAAATTTCAAAAATCCTATTACTCCAAACAAAAATGTCAATTTCTGAAATAGCCTATCGTTTAGGTTTTGACTACCCTAATTACTTTGCTCGCTTTTTTAAAAAAGGAACAAACATTTCTCCTTCACAATTCCGTAGTAACAAATAACCTTTAGTCTACAGTACATTGTATCTGTTTTTCAGTAAAATGTCTATAATACTCACCTGTGCTAGTTAATAATTTTGTGACATTATTAATTAAACCAAAAGTCATGAACGTATTAATTATCAATGCACATCAATATTACCCATTTTCTGAAGGAAAACTAAATGTAAGTTTTACCGAAAAAGCAAAGTCTTTTTTTCTACAAAAAGGCTATGACATAAAAATCACCACTATGCAAGAAGAACATGATGTAAATGAAGAACTGAACAAGCACATATGGGCAGATTTTATTTTAATTCAAGCTCCAGTAAATTGGATGGGAATGCCATGGAGTTTTAAAAAATATATAGATATCATATACAGTTCTGGAACAAACGGAATCTTATGTCAAAACGATGGTCGTTCTGAAAGTAATCCAGAAAAGAATTATGGAACTGGAGGACAATTAAATGGTACTAAATATATGCTTTCTGTTACTTTTAATGCGCCAAAAGAAGCATTTAATAATCCAGAAGAATACTTATTTCAAGGAAAATCTGTAGACGATTTATTCTTTCCTATGCATATGAATATGCGATTTTTTGCAGCAGAAGCATTACCAACATTTGCCGCCTATGATGTTATGAAAAACCCAACAATTGAAGATGACTTTAAACGCTTTGATACACATTTACAACACCTATTTACTTAATAACATATATAATCAGTAAACAAAAAAAGAATTATGAGAATACTTAAATATCTAGCTTTTTCGGCATTAAGTCTAGCAATCTTTTCTTGTAATAACAAGGAGATAAGGTCAAACAATGATGTTTTAACCAAAACACAAAAAGACATAAAAATACTTTTAGAGATATCAGACTTAAAAGAAAAAATAGTTGATTATACCTTTGCCTGGGATGAAAATCGCCCTGAGGAATTTAAGAACTTCTATACCGAAGATATTTCTTTTCAGGTTTATAAGCCATTAAACAAAGAATTGCTTTATCGTGTAGACGGTTTACAAGCTAATATGGATAGTAGAACTCAACTGAATAGAGGTTTAGAAAATGGCGCTATTAGGCACGTTTTAAGTAAAATTTCAGTCCAAGAGCTGACAGAGTCCATTGCAAAAACAAAAGTAAGCTATACTTTTTCATTATTCGGAGATGTTAATCAAGAAGCTCTTCCTCTAATAATTAGTGGGACGTTTAACGATACTTGGATTAAAACCGAAGATAGAGGTTGGCTAGTTAAAGAACGTATTATTATGTATGATAACCTTCCATCAATGATTGCTAATATATTTCAATAATAAATATCGTTTAAATATCATTCAATATCCCATTATATATTCTTTAAAAGATACTGTATAATGGGATTCTTATATTCAGAAATATTAAATCGTTATAATTTTCCTTTTATATACTATTAGTTGTAAAATAATTAAAGGTAAAGAATATCGAGGCCTCTATCATTTTGCTTTTGAATTTGAAAACGGAAAAATTAAAACAGCAAGAGAATATTTAGAGACAATACATGCACAACAAATACTAATTGATAACATGAAATAACAAAATAAAACGGATTTTACTACTAAACTTGTGAAATCTGCTTTATTTACAATAAAAAAGGTACATTTATATTAAAAGCATCCCTCTTAATATGTTTAAAAGTGAATTACCTAATACCATAATCAAAGAACTCTCTACAATAGGAATTGAAAGAACATTAAAAAGTCATCATTCTTTGATTCAATTAGGAGAAAAAGTAAACGAACTATTTCTTGTACTCGATGGTGGTTTAGTACTGCTTCATGTTCATCCTAAAACTATGGTAGAACGAGCTATTAATTTTTTCACTCCTAACTTTCATCCTATTGCCAGTATTGCTGAAGCTTTCTATCTCAATGAGCCGTCAAAATATCATTTAAAAACATTTACAAATACTACTGTAATTCATATCAAAAAAGAAGATTTTAATCATTTTTTACAAACCTCAAAACATGCTGCTTTTATTCAAGATTATGGAATAAAAACCTTGCTCGAGAAAAATGCCATGCGCGCACAGCTTATAAGTTTAGATTCTCTTGAAATGTTTCAATATTTACATCTTCATTACCCTCAAATCTTACAACATATTCCTTCAAAATATATCGCCAACTTTTTAGGAATATCGCCTCAATGGTTAAGCAGATTAAAACATAAATTATAGTACTCATTTCTGAAATTAGTTTCAGATTTAAATACAGGAAAAGAAAGAGTTTTGCAGTTCATCCTTATTAGTGTTTATTTATGAACTGGAATACACAACATATACCTGATCAAACAGGAAAAGTAGTCATTATCACAGGCGGTAATAGAGGTTTAGGTTTTGAAATCAGTTTACAATTAGCAAAGAAAAATGCTATACTTATCATTGCTTGCCGTTCTGCCCAAAAAGGAAAGGAAGCTGTAGAAAAAATCAAACAACAATTACATAACAACATTGATGTTGTTACAATTCCTCTAGATTTAACGGATTTAAAATCTATACATAACTTTGCTTCAATTTTTAATCAAACCTATTCAAGATTAGATATATTAATCAATAATGCTGCTGTTGTAAATCTAAAAAATAGAACAATAACCCCAACTGGTTTAGAAATGCATATGGCTACTAATCACTATGGCCATTTTGCTTTAACAGGATTACTTTATCCAGTTTTAAAAAACACACCCGATGCTAGAGTAGTAACCATGAGTAGTGGTGGTCATAAATTTGGTGATCTCAATTTTGATGATTTAAATTGGGAAAGACGTCCTTACCATAGAACCAAGTCTTATGGGGATAGCAAATTAGCCAATTTATTTTTTGCTCGTAGTTTACAACACAAGTTTGATAGTGATGGTATTTCTGCAATTTCTGTTGCTGCACATCCTGGTCTTACAGCTACAGAACGCCAGCAGACAAAAGGTATAGGTGGATGGCTCTCCAAAAAAATGGCTCAACCTGTATGGAAAGGTGCTTTACCAGCTTTAAGAGCTGCTACCGATCCTCATGTACAACCATTGGATTATTATGGGCCCAGGTATGGCATTAGCGGTTATCCTTCATTTGCAAAAATGGACAAAAAAACATTGGATAAAGACACTGCTAAACACCTTTGGAACATATCTGAACAAGTAACTGGTATTTATTTTTGATTATGAGGTTTACTGCTATTATTCTAGGGGCAACTGGACTAACTGGAAGTCATCTAGTACGCTATTTAATTGAAGATACTAACTGCAAAGAATTAAAATTAATTACGCGTAGAAAAACTAATTTTAATCACCCCAAAATAACAGAATGTATTATTGATTTTAATAACACTCATCATTACTTAAGGTATATTAAAGGAGATGTTCTTTTCTCATCTCTAGGTACTACTTTAAAACAAGCAGGAAGTAAACAGCAACAACGATTAGTTGATTATATGTATCAATATCAAGCAGCTAAATGTGGGGTTCAAAACGGCGTTACGCATTATGTTTTAGTTTCTTCTCCTTGGGCAAAAATAAATACTGTTAATTATTATCGAAAAATGAAAGCTGAATTAGAAGAACAAATTAAATTACTCCCATTTAAAACAATAACATTTATTAAGCCTAATGGATTATTAGGTCAAAGAACTCAAAAACGATTAGGCGAAAAACTAGCGCTACCTCTATTTTTATTGCTTTCAAAACTATTCCCTTCACTACAAAAACATCAACCTATAAAAGCTAAACTGGTAGCCAAAGCAATGCTGAATAGTTTTTATAAAAAAAATCAAACTCCAATAGTATCTTATTCTCGAAACGAGGTACTAACACTTTCTAATTGGGACAATAAATTATCAACTACAGATGCTTAGATTCTTTCTTTTTTGCCTTGCTATTGCCATAATAGATTTTTATGGTTTTCAACTTATAAAGTCTTTTTCTCATCATATCTGGATTAAAATAAGTTATATATTCTCTAGTGTATTAATACTAGGAGGAATTCTTTATATTTATACTATTGGTAGATCTTCATTATCTATTCAAACATCTAATATCATTACAGGTATTTTTCTTATCGTTTATATTTCTAAATTGGTCATAGCTTTATTATTTCTAGGCGAGGATCTGTTTAGGTTTATAAAGGCTTTTTATACATATTTAAGCACTTCTAACTCGACTAAAGAAACACTTTACATCCCTTCTAGAAGAATTTTTGTAAAGCAATTGGCATTAGGACTGGCTGCAATTCCTTTTACGTCACTCTTATATGGCATCATTAAAGGAAAATATAACTTTAAAGTATTAAAATACACCTTGTATTTTGAAGATTTACCTGAAGCTTTCAATGGCTATCAACTTACTCAAATCAGTGATTTACACAGTGGTAGTTTTGACAATAAAGAAAAGATAACTTATGCTGTTGACTTAATAAATAAACAGCAATCTGATGTTATACTATTTACTGGTGACATGGTAAATCTTACTGCTACAGAAATGGAACCTTGGAAAGCTGTATTTACTAAACTTCATGCCAAAGATGGTATGTATTCTATTCTAGGGAATCATGATTATGGTGATTATGTACAATGGGAAAATGCTATGCAAAAAGAACAAAATCTCGAAGCTTTAAAAGCTATTCAA
This sequence comes from Aquimarina rhabdastrellae, assembly GCA_947387485.1. GTDB lineage: Bacteria > Bacteroidota > Bacteroidia > Flavobacteriales > Flavobacteriaceae > Aquimarina. Next base: position 149,412 of record CANDNT010000005.1, on the reverse strand, counting down.
AAAGAGATTGGTTTTGATCTTTTGCTTAATGAGAATCGTTTTATCACTAAAAATAACGATCGTATTGCTATTATTGGTGTTGAAAACTGGGGAAAAGGATTTAAACAAAAAGGCGATTTAAATCTCGCTTCTGCTGGAATATCTTCTAGTGATTTTAAAATAGTATTGAGTCACGATCCTACCCATTGGGAAGAAAAAATAGTAAAACATAAAACTCATTATCATTTAACGCTGAGTGGCCATACTCATGGTATGCAAATGGGTATAGAAATACCTGGATGGTTTAAGTGGAGTCCCATCAAATGGCGCTACAAATATTGGGCTGGTATCTATAAAGAAAATAATAGATTCTTAAATGTAAATAGAGGTTTTGGTTTTTTAGCTTATCCAGGTAGAATTGGTATTTGGCCAGAAATAACAGTAATCAATCTTAAAAAAGGAATTAAACCTATTTGATCACTAGCCTGCTATATTATAACATTAATGTTCAACGATTAAAAAAATCCTAATTTGTATTTGAAAGTTTTTATCTGACATACCCTTTTTTATTCAATTCCCACTTTAGTCATTTCACTTTCTTTTTGTGTCGCTTCACTTTCTTTTCCTTAATTACAGAAAAGTTAGACGATACTTTTGAACTGTGTAATTAAATCAATTGCTATTATCAGTTACTATAATCCCTCTATGATTTTATTTTATTGCTTGCGATATTCATAAATAGAATAACTCATTAAGATATCGATTACATTTAACTACAATTTTGATAATAGTTTGTTGACATTTTAAGTACACTGTTGAACAATTAGGTTTTAAAAGAGGCTCTTGTAAAAGAGAGTCTCTTTTTTTAAAAGTTAAATACATTAAAAATGAAAACACTAAAAAGTAATTTTAACAAATTAACATTAATCGTTATTGCTGTCTTGGGACTATCATTTACAGCTTGTGATACAAATGATGATAACACTATTGTCATTATAGTATCTGAAGAAAGAGCTGCCGAAATTGTGGCGACTTCTCTAGCATATAATACTTATGGTATCGCTTCTAATATTAATTATGTAAGTACTCAAATAGCTAATAACCTCAACTGTGAAGAACAAGCATCTAATAGCGGTACATTACATTATTCTTCAATTTTTGGAAATGTTACTTCAATTTATCAATTTGACGAAAGCTATGCCAAATCTTGTATTCCTGTCGAACAAATTTCCTATAACATTACAGCACTTCAAAATACCGATGCAATATATTTCACCTCTCAAGAAGATGTTGAAGCTAGTTTTATTGTAACTGGATTAGAAGATACTACTACACATGAAATTTATAGTGGTTCTTATCGTCGTGATGGAAATTGGTTTTCAAAGGTTTATCAAGATAGCTTAGATACGGTTTATTCCATGTCTTTTACAGGTTTAAATGTTGACAAGTCTACTAGTTATATCACTTCTGGTACTTCTACCTTTACTTTAAGTGCCGCTTATAGCGAAAGTGATACTGTTAATTCATTTAATGGTTCGGTTACTTTTTTAAACGAAGATGAAGCTCAAATTGATTTTACTAATGGAAATTCTTATCTATTAAATCTTGAAACAGGAGAAATTCATTTGATTTAATCATAAAAGCTATAAAACCAATAAAGCATAGCTATCAAGCTATGCTTTATTGGTTTTTATTAATCTATTTTTAAGAAGTAATCTTATAAATATTTATTTCTTTTTTCTTCCCTTTTAATCTTACATTTCCTAGATGTTTTTCTTGGTAATCTTTTGTATCTAATTGGGTTAATAAGTCTTCAGAGATTATTAATGTTGCTTCATAATTATTGCACTCTCCTTGTATACGTGCTGCTGTATTAATCACATCGCCATGGTAGGCTAGTTCTTTTTTAACAATACCTACTTCGGCTACGATGAGTACGCCTCCATGTACTCCAGCTTTAAACTCTGGAAATACTCCATGTTTTTTTATATAATAATCTTTTTTACCTTGTAATCTCTCTTCAAACGAAAAGAAAAGTGCTATACAATTATTACGCTTTATTCCCTTTTTATAAGGCCAACTTAGCACTGCTTCATCCCCTACATATTGATAAATTTCTGCTTCATATTGTTCTACGATATCATTAAGGTCATAAAAACAATCCTGTATAAATTGACTATATCGTTGGTGTCCTAATCGTTCTGCATATGTCGTTGATGATTTTAAATCTAAAAACATAAATATGCGTTTTTCTTCTTTAGGTGTTTTATATTTTCCTAATAACATTTTTAGTAATACTCCTTTACCGAATTTATCATTCACTATTTTAATAAAAGCGTATAGGGTTCCCATAAAAAAGATATAGAGCATTATTACTCTAAACGTTTTGTCCTGTCTCCACCATCCAAAATCGTTATTTAAATCTAAATTGTAGATGTTATTAATATTTTCGATTATTACTGTAGCAATAAGTATTACCATAGTTAAATAAGCAAACGAAGTAATAAACAAATTAAACCATATAGGTAATCGTTTGGGTACAAATCGATCAAAAATAATTTCTATACAGGCATTAACTATACCTATTAAAAAACCGAAAATTGAGAAAATAATTAATGATCTTGGTAATTCATAAGCACCTTCATATTCTTTACTTATCTGCACACCAGCCTCATCTGGAACTCCATAGTACCTGAATACAGAAAACATTCCTAACATTATTGTCCAGAATATAATTGATTCTCTAAATACTTTAATGTAATTATAAATACTGTTTTTCAAATTCAATTTATTATCATTAAAAAAGGATTTGAATATATAAAATTCAAATCCTTTTTTATAATTTAATTCAAAAGATCTAATTAATACAAAACTAGATTTTTTATTTTCATAAGCTGTTATCTCAATTTTTAATTTAATTTTTAACCACCTTAATAACTTTTCTTTCGTTTCCTTGAGTTATTCTAACAAAATATACCCCTATAGGTAATTCTTCTACTGATGTTAATTGATCATTAGTCATATGTATTTTTTTCAAGTTACGTCCATTCATATCATATATACTGATTTGAGCATTATTTGATATTCCCGAAATCTTAAAGTGATTCGTGACTGGGTTTGGAGTTAATTGTATTTGATTCAATTCATGATCTACAACACTTAATACGGTTACCACATTAACTTCTCTTGATACTTGCATGGCTGTATTACCTACTATATCTGTAGCATCATAATAAATTGTATATGCTCCAATTGCATCAACAAAGGCTGAGTCATTAATTGTTACTGTTGATCCATCATCTGTAGTCGCTCCTAATTCTGTATAACCAGAACCTAATAAAATTTCTTGTGGATTATCACCTGTAAGTGTAATGACTGGTGCTGTTGTATCTGGTGAATTTGTGGAATCAAAAGTATCATTAATTAATTGCATTCCTGGTGCTCCTGTACAATTTGCAAAATCACTGCTGACTGTAGGTCCACATGCAGTATAGAACTGATCGAGATATACTGCTCCTGTTTCAAAAGCAATCATAGGCTCTTCGTTAACATCTATAAACTTAATTCTAATATGTAATAAAGCTCTAGGCGTTGCTGTGACATTATTGGTTGTAATAGCTCCAGCACTTAGCCCTTGCTGAAAAGCCAAAGAAACTCTAGATGAAGTATTATCGTTTTGGATAAAATCTTTATATGCTTCAAAACCTCCATATTCTTCGGCTAAAATAGTTCCGTTAGGTTGTGAGTATGTTATTGCATTGTTAGCATGAATATTTTCGCCAAAAGCAGCGGTATTATACGTCAAGTATAATTGTCCCGATCCTAGTTTAAAATCGATGGTGCTCGCAATCATTATATCTGCATCATAATAATGATCTACCCCATCACTAGTCACTTGAGCATTTGCAAAAGTAAAATTGATATCTTGAGAAATCATTTTGCTACATCCTAATAACATCAATAAAATGAATGTTATTTGTTTCGTTAGAACATTTTTAATTTTCATAGTAGTAGGTTTTAAAATTGCTGTCCTTTCCCAAGGTTTGGATTTATTATATTATTAATATCTGTATTTTGAATTTGACCATTCATATCTAGATCTCCAGAGTTATAATCGGCTCCTCCTAATAATTGAATAACTGAAATAACATCTGAATTTTGTATTTGACCATTTTTATTATAATCTCCACCAATCATAGCAAAAACACCATTTTCCATAGCCATAACTGCATTAGTCCCTCCTCTTATTTTTAAAGGGTCATCATTAAGGTTTAAAGTAAATGCTGCTGAAAAATCAATAGTCTTTGCTTCATTTGTTATTATTGGTAAATGATTTCTATGCTGTATTGCTATAAAATAGTCTCCTTCTTCTGCCGTAAAAGTCACCTTAGAGATTCCATCTACCGCTACGATAGCCCCATTTCGTAATAAAAATGCTGACTTTGCTTCAATAATTATCGAAGGATCATTCTTGTCTCTCAATTGCATTTCAATCCAATCTACTACAGCTGTATTCCCTTCTGTATTAAATACACTAGTATCACAAGTAAGCGCATCTGTATATGGAGATGTTGTAGGTATCAACCCTGCTATTCTTAAATCATCTCTCATTAAATGCTCTTCTCCACTATTAGGGTTGATATACGCCCCTTGTAAATACACATAAGGTTCTACCGTTAGTTCACAATTTTCACTAAAACTAGCTGTGTCATCTTTTTCCCAACTTGCTAAATATCCTGCTGATGGGTTATCTACTTTTATACAACTCAAATCTGGATTATACAATGCAAAGAAATTAGTGATCAAATTATTGTTTCCATTTCTAACATCTAGTGTTGTTAATAGGTTTTGATGTACTACAAGTTCTTCTATTTGTATACACGACGTTACATCTAATGTTGTTAATCGATTTTTACCTACATTTAATTCTTTTAAATTAGGATTGTTATCAATTAGTAAACTAGTTATCTTATTTGATCTTAAGTTTACTTCTTCAAGTGAGGTATTAGGTGTTAAATCTATTGTTGTAAAATCATTCTCTGCCGCATTTAAAATCTTTAAGTTAGTATTGTGTGTTATGCCTAAAGTAGTTAAGTCATTATAGTCACAATTAAGAGATTCTAGTGCGATAAAATCGGCTATACCTGTAAGATCTGCTATACTTTGACTTTCAATATTTAATGTAGTTACCGTTTCTATTTTTAAGGTAGCAACTTGATCATCATTAGCAATTCCATTTCCTAAGCTAGTGGCATCTCCTATACTTACAACATTTCCTGAAGTATCATGTGTTTCTAAATAGTTTTCAAAATTATCATCTGGCACATAGGTCAATTCACAATACTGGGCATAAGTAGCAATATCATCTTTTGTCCATAAACTAAAATCTCCATTTATATCATCCACTTTTATACAGGTCAAATTCGAGTTACCAGAAGCATCAAACCACGTAAAACCAGTATTAGTTCCATTTGCTACATTTAAAGATTCTAATTGGTTATTTGCGACTCTTACTTGAGTTATATTTGGATATGCAGAAACATCTAACCTAGTTAATTGATTATCATTAAGAGCTAATACTCTTATAACTGAGTTATTTGAAATATCCAAAGTATTAATCCCCGTATTCGAAGCACCTAATGTTGTTAATGCCGTTAATGAAGAAATATCTATAGCTCCCAATGTATTGTTATCTATATATAATTCTTCTAGCATAATATTATTTGCGAGATCAATAGTTGTTAGATTATTATCAGTAAGGTTTAAGTGTGTTAGTTTAGTATTTTGAGACAAATCTATACTAGCGACATTGGATCTACGTAACAATAATAATTCAAGAGATTCAAAATCTTCAATTCCTGTAACATCAGTTATATTTTGATCTTGAATGATTAGTGATGTTTCTACAGAAATTAAGCCTGTATAAACATAATCGTCATTGTCAATTCCATTTCCTAAACCTCTTGCTTCTAATAAGGCTTCAAAATTATCATTAGGTACATAAGTTAACTCGCAGTATTCTGCAAAGCTTGCCGTAGGATCTATTTCCCAAGAACTTAAATACGATGCTGTAGGGTCATCAACCTCAACACAGGTTAAATTTGGATTCCCTGTAGCATACAATTCTATTGATCTGCTATTATTTCCATTTTTTATATTTAATGTAGTTAACTCATTGTTCCTACACTCAATATATTCGATATCTGGACTGTTACTAAAATCTAATGTAGTTATAGCTGTATCATTAATATACGCTTCAATTAATTTTGTATTATTTGTTAAATCCAAAAGTGCTATAGCTGTATTATTTACTCCTATATCTTCAAGATTTAGATTACTAGATACATCTAGCGCAGTAAGCGTAGGCGTATCATCAATAAATAAGTCAGTTATATTAGTAAGCATACTTACATCTATTGATGTTATTTGATTTCCTCCACAACTCAAAGTTTCTAACATTGAATTATTACTTACATCTAATGCCATTAATGCATTTTCACTACAATATAAGCTAACAAGGTTACTATTATTTGATACATCGAGAGTAATAAGACCATTATCAACTATTCTCAAGTCTCTTAATGCTATATTATTACTTATATTGATTGCTGTTAGTGAGTTATATGATAAACTTAGGTTTTCTAAAGCCAGATTTGTAGAAACATCAAGATTGGTCAAGTTATTGGTATTTATTCTAAGTGCAGTCAAATTAGTTAATCCTGTTACATTTATAGTATTTAGATTCATACTATTTGCTTCTACTACTTTCAATTTTGTATTGGCTCTTAGATCTAAATCTGTAATTGGGATATTAAAACACCTTAACTCTTCTAGGTTTTCAAAAGCCTCTAAACCTGTAAAATCGACAATATTTTGATTCGAAATATTTAAAAAAGTAATATTTAGAATAGGTTCTCTTCCTACATAATCATCGTTTGCAATCCCATTACCCATACTTGTAGGATCACCAACCGGTACCGTCGCTCCAGTCGAATTATGCGTTTCAAGATATGCTTCAAAGATATCATCTGGTACATATATCGTATTACAAAATGTACTATAGACTGTTTGTGAATCTTTATCTGTAAAGGTTGTTGTTGCATATGTAGGATCATCGACAGCAACACATGTTAATCCTGGATTATCAGTAATATCAAAATCACGACTATCTAGATTTACATTATTTCCATTTCTCATATTGAGATACGTCAATTGATTTGAATAACATGATAAATCTTTTAAAACAGTGTTTTTTGAGACATCTAAACTTGTAATCTCATTATACTCAGCATACAATTCAATTAACTTTACATTTTTACTTACATCCAAACTTGTCAACTGGTTTTCATAAACTTGTAAATATTGTAATTCTGGGTTTTGAGAAAGATCTAAACTTGTTATGTCATTTTCTACACAGTCCAAATTGGTTAATGCTGGTAGGTTTGTTGTATCCAAACTCGTTAAATTATTATCGTAACAACTCAATCGTTCTAACTTTGAATTATTGGATAAATCTAGATTTCCTATTTGATTTCTAGCACAACTTAAAGAAGTAAGTTCTGTATTATTAGAAATATCCAATACAGATAATTGATTTCTAAACACATCTATTCTTGTTAAAGCTATATTATTACTAACATCTAATGTTGTTAGCTCATTTCTAAAACATTGAATAATAGTCAGTGCTCTATTCTGCGAAATGTTTATAGAAGATAAATTATTCTTATAACAATCTAAATTCTCTAAAGCCAAGTTTTCTGAAAGATCTAAACTCGTTAAATTATTATCATTACACCTTAATTTCTGTATAGCTTTAAATCCCGATATACCAGTCACATCAGTAATCCCTAAGTTAGAAATATTAAGATCCACTACATTTTCTATTCTCGAAGTATATACCTTATTATCATTAGCTATACCATTACCCATACTTGTTACATCTCCAATGACCACTGTATTACCATCTGCGTCATGAGTTTCGAGATAATTTTCAAAATTATCATCGGGAACATTAGTTTCTCTACAATCTAAACTGAAGCTTACATTAGCATCTTTTAACCATGTGTTTAAATAACTTGCATTAGGGTCATCTACTTGGATACAACTCAAAGTGAGACTATTTAAACGAGCATCAAAATAAGTAATGTTAGTGTTATTCCCGTTCTTAATATTTATGCTACTTAAATCACTTTCATTTGCAGAGAAACTCGTCAAGGCTGTATTAGCAGAAAGGTCTACATCAAAGCCTGTTACATTATTGATTGATAGCACTTCTAATCCTGTATTAGAAGACACATCTAAACTTCTTATACCTGTATCATTAAAATTTAGGTTTTTTAGATTTGTTAAACTACTAAAATCTGTAATCTCTAGTCTGTAGTTATTAGCAGCATTAAAAATTTCTAATGCAGTTAAATCTGTTATATCTAGTGCTGTAATTGAATTAGTATTAATATTTAACTCTTTCAATGCTGTATTTTCACCCAATGTTAGTTGTGTACAGTTAGCTTCATTTATAATTAACTTTTCCAAATTAAGATTAGACGATACATCAATAATGGGTACAAACACATTATGACAATATAATTCCTTCAAATTCGATAAACTCGAAACATCTATATCATTAAAATTATTTCTAGATACATCTAATATTTCTAAAGCTGTAAAATCTTCTATTCCGATTAGTTCCCCTATACTTAATTCGGCTATATTTAATGAAGTGACTCCCGCAATTCTAGACGTCAACACATATCCATCATCTATCTTTCCATTTCCTAAACTATTTGGACTACCAACAGTCACCATATTTCCATTTGCATCATGATGTTCTAGATAGTACTCAAAATCAAGATCTGGTATATTGGTCTCACTACAATCTAGATTAAATGTTGTTGTATTATCTTTTCTCCATGTATTTAAATAACTAGCTGTAGGATCATCTACCTGAATACAACTAAACTGATTAAAGCGTGCATCAAACGAAATAATATTTACATTATTTCCATTTTTGACATTAAGACTAGTCAAATCACTATTCATAGCAGAAATGCTAGTCAATGCTGTATTACTAGAAAGATCAATATCAAATCCTGACAAGTTATTAAGTGATACTGTTTCTAATAACAGGTTATGTGATAAATCGAGGCTTCTTAAATTGGTATCGGTACAATTTAAATTTCGTAAGTTAATAAGTGTACTAAAGTCTGTAATGTTTAAATTATAATTTGCTTCACAGTCTAAAACAGCTAAATTAATTAGATTACTAATATTTAAAGTTGTTAGCTGGTTATGACTAAGATGAAGTTCTTCTAAAGCACTTATAGTACCCAAATTTAAAGTTGTCGCTCCACTATTGGATATATCCAAAAACTTTAGTTTACTATTCGTGCTTACATCAAAACTTGTATAACCATTATCTGAAGCATTGAGAATTTCTAAGTTTATGTTGGACGAAATATCCATATTACTTATTCCATTGGAAGCACAGTTCAACTCTTTTAAGTTTATATTGCTAGACAGGTCAAAATCCCCTACTCCATTGTTTGAAAAATCTAAGACTTCTAACCCTTCAAAATCCTCAATCCCTGTAATATCTGCTATCATTTCTGAAGCAATATTTAACGAAGTAATTGCTACTATTTTTGAAGTAGTAATATAATCATCATTTGCTATTCCGTTACCCAAACTAGTAGCATCTCCAATTGCAACTACATTACCATTGATATCATGAGTTTCAAGATAGTTTTCAAAATTATCATCAGGAACATAGGTTTCTTGTCCCCAAATAAAACAACTAAATACTAAGCAAAAAGCAACGAGTAAGTTTCTCTTCATAATAAAGAATATTATAGGTTTTTAGATTACAAAATCTACAAACTGTAATCCTTGAGCATACTTACAAAAATAGCCCAACCCGCTACAAGAAAGGTAATTCAAAGGTGTCAAAAAGTGGCAGAGTATAATTATTAGCACAAAATTGTCACTCTTCAGTTATAGTAATCTTCTTTATGGTATTGCTATCTAATTTATGACCATCCATATCTATATCTCTAGAATTATAATCATCATCTAATATTAAAATAGTAAAAGCCCACATTTGTTAATGTAGGCTTTTCTTGAAATAGTTCATTAATAACGAACACAATATTCAAATCAACTCAATCATAAAATCAAATCTAAGGAGTCACTATATTGAACCAGAAATCGAATGGGTCTAGGTTAGCTACAAATTCTTTAAATTTTGAATTGTTATATTCTATAATTGTTCCATTTACTGCAGTAATTGTTATTATATCATCGATAGTTGTTATATTTCCTGACTCTCTATCTTGTATAATCAGATTATTTAAATCTTCTCTAGTTAATTTAATTATTTCGGTTATTTCACTGCTTTTTAAATCGTATCCTATTCTTGGAGTGACTACTCCGTTTTTTACTATTAATGCTACATGGTTATCATCTACTTCATCAGACGTTCTTCCCTGATTTTCAAAGATAATTTGAAAATTACTTGAGATAGTTTGTGCATTTTCATTTAATCCATTAAAGCGCATAGCTATATAATTAAATAATAACTCATTAGACATTCCAGAAACCATATCAGGACTAGCTGTTACTAATGAAGCTTCTCCTGCTCCCGGTTTTCTAATCGCTCTTAACTCTTTTGCGCCTGATAAATAAAAGTTTCGCCATGGTCCTGATTCTGATTGATATCCTAATTGTTCATACGTATCTGCTAATAGGTATTTAGCTTTTTTATAAGATGCTTTTTCTTCCTGAGTAGTAAATGCTTCTTTTGCAAAAACCACATGGTTTAAAACCTCAGCAACAAAACGATATTCTCCTTCTTTAAACTTATCAATCGATTTTCTCAAAACACGATCAATACCTCCCATAAACTCTACATAATTTTCACCTGCTTCTGTTGGTGGTAGTTTATTAAGATTCGCTGGGTTACCATCAAACCATCCAAAATACAATTGGTACTGCGCTCGTGCATTATGACTTACTGTACCATAATACCCTCGATTAGCAAAAACCGTATCAATAGCTGTAGGTAATTGTAATGTATCGGCTATCTCTATTGGGGTATATCCTTTATTTGCAAGACGTAATGTTTGATCATGTATAAAACGGTATAAATCTCTTTGATTTTCCCAATATTTTTTGATTTTATTTTCTCCTCCTGCTTCATTCCAAGTTGGCCAATGATGAGATCCAAATGAATACAAAACCTCGTCTCCCCATTTTTGTATTACTTGATCTATATATTGACTCCATTTTTGTCCATTTCTTACTTTTGCCCCTCGTAAAGTATATAAGTTATGTAACGTATGATTAATCTCTTCTGCTTGACAAAATGCTTTATGATCTGGAATATAAAACATCATTTCTGCTGGAGCCTCAGCTTCTGGTGTATATATAAAATTGATACCTAATCCATCTACATCAATTTCTTCCTTAACATCAAAATCAATAATATGAGTCTCTTTCATAATACCTGCCATTCCTGTAGATGTAGTTTGACCTAAACCTGTACCTAAAGTTCCTTTTTGGTTTTTATCCAAAATGTTACCATACATATACGAAGCTCTTCTTCCCATTGTATTTCCTGCCATTACATTTTCGCTTACAGCTTCATCAAAAAAGCCTTTTGGTGCATATATTGGTACTGCTTTTCTACCAAAGTTTTGCATTACTCCTTTAATTCCTCCAAAATGATCTAGGTGACTATGCGTAAAAATCACAGCTGATACATCTCGTCTACCAAATTTCTCATTAGCTAAGTCCAATCCTGCTTTGGCCGTTTCTGGCGAACTTAATGGATCTACCACTATCCACCCCGTTTCTCCTTTAATTAAAGTCATATTAGCCAAATCAAAACCTCTAACCTGATAGATTTCTCCTTCGACAACTTCGAATAACCCATTTATTCTATTTAATCTACTCTGCCTCCATAAACTAGGGTTAGAGGTAGGTGCTGCATCTTCTTTTTTAAGGAAATCATATTCTTTTGTATTGTATACTGCATTTGCTTCATCTGGAATATAATCTACAGATATAGTATCTATGTTTCCTTTTGTAGCAGCTATATAATCATTTGATTTTGTAATATCATCAGGATCAAATTTCAAGTATTCTTTAACAGCCTCTTGCTTTTCTGTAGTATATGTTGTAGCGTCTTTTTGTTCATCATTGAATTCGTATTCAACAGCTATTGGTTTTTCTACTTTACATGAAAACAGCACTCCAAATACAATTAATCCCCCTAGAACGTAATTTTGATATTTCATAAGTCTAATAAAAATTTGATTTGTGTTGATCAGCTTGTAGAAAAAAGAGTAATCCCTCTTTTTCTACAAGCTTTCTATACTATAATTTTACTGCCTGTGGTGCTAGAGTTTCAGACATGGTTTTACCCCATGCTCCATCAATATCACTATCGATTTTCCATCCCATTACGCCTCCATAAGTAAAACTTGAATCATTATTAGCTTTTTCTAAAATGCTTTGTAAGTTTTCTACAGGAATATAACCTGTATTATAAGCATCGTTATACGTGATAGGTTTTCCTACTATAAGCTTTTCTCCTGGTATTCCTTGATCTATAATACTAGGTATTGCAGTAGCATTTTGAAGTATTTGTCCATTATCATTGAACTCTTTTTCAAACATAGTTTCATATGTTTCATACTCTTGATATCCCCAAGTACCTTGGTTATAATATTGGATATTATAATATGCTATTATGCCCTGTGTTCTTCTTTCTACTTCGCTATAACCATCACGATTTTTAAAATATGTTGCTTGTGGTGCATGCGAAATTTCTAGCTCATACTCTCGTATAATACTCAAGGATTTTACAGCCATGGTAACTTCGGTTAACCAAGCTATTCCTGCTGTATCCATTGGAATATGTTCTATGTCTAAGTTTACTCCATCATATCCCATTTCTATGGCATAATTAGCTAGCTGAATACCATAGTCTGATGCGCTATAATTTATAGGGTTCATCGTATCTCCTCCAGCAGCAAGAATACATTTTTTATTATTACCTTTTAAAAACTCAATAATTTCAGGATCTTCTTCTACAGCTTCTGCCGCACCAGATATTTCACTTGGACTAACCCAAAAAGAAAATAATATATCTGTATATCCTTCACACTTTTTTTTCACATCTTCTACTGTTATCCAATTGTTGAAATAACCTATTACTCTTTTTTTCATAATAATTTGTTTAGTTAATACTTTTGATTTTTTAGTGATTTGATTATTAAATCTTGATATGAAATTACCTTTAAACGCCAGTTATTTTTAGGTAAATGTGGTCAATCATGGTTTTTATGTTGTGAATGCTAGAAAATAACTCGTGAATGAATTACGGTGATTTATTGTTATTATATAGACATAAAAAAAACCTTCTCATAGAGAAGGTTTTTAAATATTATTTAGCGTTACTTTTTACTTTAACACATGGAAACTTTTAATGAGATCTTTATACTTACCACTAAAGGTTACTTTATGATTTCCTTTTAATAAGAGAAGATTATCTGCTAATACTATTTGTTCTATAGCATTACTATTCACTATATATTTTCGATGTGTACGTATAAAAATCTGGTTATTCAATACGTCATTGATTTTCCCTAAAGAAATCTGAATGATAAACTTCTCTTTTTCGGTCACAATATGACAATAACGATCATCTACTTCTATATACATGATACTTGAGAGTTCTACTTTTTTTAAAGCATTTTTCTTTTTTATAAATAAGTATTCTTGACTAACAACTGTGTCTTTATCTTCGCTTGAAAACACATTGAGTTGTCCATGAAACTTTTCTACTGCCATCTCGATAGCATATAAGACTTCTAATTCATTAAATGGTTTAAGTAAAAAGCTAAAAGGCTTAGTTAATTTTGCTCTTTCAAAAATTTGACGATCCTTTGAGCTTGTTAAAAATACAAATGGTTTAAGAATGTTAGGCGTAATTGAAATGGTTTCGGCAAAAGTGATACCATCTGGATTTCCATTTAAAAACACATCTATTATAATAAGATCTATAGGCAATTGATAAAATAAGGTTAGTGCTTCTTGATACGTACTTGCTATAGCTACCACATGGTAATTATTATCTTCTAATAATTCTTTTAATTCTAGGGCATCTTCTGATGTATCTTCTATTATCAGTATATTTATCTTATCCATACTGTTGTGATTTTGGGAGTGTAATAATCATTTTAGTTCCAATTCCTTCTTTACTTTCTATTAAAAGTTCTCCCTTATTTTTTTTAATCATAGATTTACAGAGTTGAATTCCTAAACCTGTACCTATTCCTTTTTGATCTTTTTTCTTATTGAGGTGAGTTCCTTCTTTAAGTAATGCTTCTTTTGTTTCTTGACTCATCCCTATTCCCGTATCTTCTATAACCAAATATTGTTTGTCATTTTTTGCATAAGTATATATGGATATCGTATCGTTTTCTTCAGAAAACTTAATCGCATTATCTAATAGGTTTCGTATGATAATTTTAAGTGAATCCAAGTCTGCCAAAACAAATACTGCTTTAGGTATCTTATTCTCAAAGATCAAACTTTTGTTTTCAAATAATGGTTTATAATTATATTCTAACTGTTGTAACACTGTATAGAGATCAATCGATTCTATAGCAAAGTATAATTTATGTGTTTGTATAGTTGCCCATTGCAATAAGTTTTCTAATAAATTATAAGTACTATTTGCTATAGAAGAATTCTTGAGTACTGTTTTTTTTACTGCTGTATAATTTTGTTTATCAATATCTTTTAAAAGTTTTGTATTTCCTTTTTGTAGGACATTTACAGACGAGCGTAAATCATGACTAATAATAGAAAACAACTTATCTTTTGTAGCATTTAACCCGTCTAATTCTTCTTTTTGAGCAAGAATAATCTTATTGTTTTTGTTCTTTTGATCATAAAAATAAATTCCTGCACTTAGAAATAATAGCAATATTACCGATGAAAAAATAAATCCATTACGTTGTATTACCTTTATTTCATTTTCTGACTTAAGTATTTTTATATGTTTTTGTTTTTGATCTACAGCATGCCTCTTTTCTATTTGTGCAATAGCCCAAACTTTACTTTGATCGTTTAAAGAATCTTTCCATTTTTCATACTCTTTTCTATATACCAATGCTTTTTTTAAATCCTTTCTGTTCTCCTCGACCACAGCCATGTTTAAAGATGTTTTCCTTTTTAATTTAAAACTCTTTATTTTCTTTGATAACTGATATGCTTTTTCAAAATACGGAATCGCTAAATCGTCTTTATACTGTTCATAATATAAATTTGCAATATCTGTATACGAACCAATTAACAATGAGGTATCTTGTTCTTTTTCTTGTAACGTATTACTTTCTAATAAGTATTTTTCTGCTGCTTTAAACTTTGCAAGATGAAAATATGATAAGCCTAGATCGTGAAGTACAGAACTCTTTATAAGTTTATAATTAGGATAATCTCTTAATGATTCAAAATAACAAATAGCTTCTTTATATTTATTTTGTTCCAAAGCTATTCCTCCCAAATTACGTATGATTCTATAATAGGAACTAAAATCTTTTGATACGTGACTATATTCATTTTCAGCTTCATCATATAATCGTTTTTTCATAAAACTAAATCCTCTTATATAATGAAAACGATCTAATACATTTTGTTTTTTAGCTATAGTCAATACTTTGGCTGTATACACTATTGTAGAATCCCAGTTTTTTTCGATAAAAAACTGCTCGGCTTTACTACTATCAACTTCTATTAGAACATCACTAGCTGTAGTATTTCTTTCTTCTTTTATTTGTAATTGTATTTGAAATGAAAGTCCAAAACATATGATAAACAAAAATGTTTTTATAAAAGGCATTAAGCGCTATATTTTTAATTATTATATAATAGAATAATGCTCATAGTATAGAAGTTTTTAGTTTCTTTTCCCATGAGCATTAATCATTTTATAGAAGCATTCTTCTATGTGTTATTTTGATCTAAATGAAAACAGAAAAACACTCAAAAATTAATCATCTGTAGTTTGTACAACAGTCTCTGTACCTCTTGAAGTTTTTGGATCTATATTCCATAAAAACGTTTGTACAACTTCTATATGTTCTAAACCAATACCATAAGGAAAATTATAGGTGTCTTGAGTTGTAAATTCTACTGTATAGGCATAATATTCGCCTTTTGTATTCTCACTCATCAATCGCTCTATTTCTTCTACATCACAATGAATAAAAAACTGTAGTTGCCCTTTTCCTGAACTGTTTATCGAAAATAATTGGGATATTTTAAGTTCAGGATTTTCAGCGGAAGAATTGATAAATACTAACGCCCTAATCGCTATAGATTCATCTTTATTTCTATACGCTTCTACATGAGGTAAAAGAGGTTGTTCTGGATTATTTGTAAAACTTATCTTCCCTGCAGATTTAAGCAAAACTGGTGTATTTAATATATTTCCAGGCGGAAGTATAATATTACATGTACTCGTTGTCATATAAGTATTTGTTAAATGGTTAATATGTTATGCTATTATGGTGGGGGAGATAAAAAATGTACTGTACTGATTGAATTAAAAATTATTAATCATACTGGGCACTAAGTAGTCTTATATTTTATAATTTTTAATAAATTAGATTGACATTCTATATTATAAATTTAATTTTTTTTAAAGACTTTTTCCTAGTTAATCTATTAATTTTTGATAATTTATTTTTATCAAAATATCCGTCGTAATAAACGGTATATCTATCAATTACGTCATTCTTTTCTTTTTAAAAAACAGTGTATTTTTTAACCGTAATCTTAATAATGCTTAACCTTAATTTTTACTCAATAACATATTTTTTCAACTTTATTTAATACTATTCTATCACTTAACTTTCTATCTCAATAT
The DNA here is from genome assembly GCA_947387485.1 of Aquimarina rhabdastrellae. Taxonomy (GTDB): domain Bacteria; phylum Bacteroidota; class Bacteroidia; order Flavobacteriales; family Flavobacteriaceae; genus Aquimarina. The sequence continues at coordinate 132,497 of CANDNT010000005.1, read as the reverse complement.
CTTCTCAAAATCAGCCTTTTCACTACTATTTATTCTTTAAAACTGATAATTGTCATTTTTTAGCTTCATAGATCTCTACACTTTTGCAATTTATTTTTGGATTATGACAACAACAGGGAAAATTGAGCTTATGGCTCCAGCCGGAAATTTTGAATCTTTGCAGGCTGCAATTGATAATGGAGCAGATTCTGTTTATTTTGGTGTAGATCAACTTAATATGCGTGCTAGAGCTAGCATGAATTTTACTATTGATGATTTAGCTGAGATCACTCAGCGTTGTAAACCTAAAAATATACGTACCTATCTTACTTTAAATACTATTATTTATGATCATGATTTATCGGTGATTAAAACGATTCTTGATACAGCAAAAAAAGCCGAAATCACTGCCGTAATTGCCATGGATCAAGCTGTAATATCATATGCTAGACAAATTGGGTTGGAAATTCATATTTCTACTCAAATTAATATTACTAATATTGAAACAGTTAAGTTCTATGCGCTATTTGCAGATACTATGGTTTTGAGTAGGGAATTAAGTTTGCGTCAAGTAAAAACTATAGTTGATCAAATCGAAAAAGAACAAATTAAAGGACCTTCTGGAAATTTAGTCGAAATAGAAATTTTTGGACATGGTGCTTTATGTATGGCCGTTTCTGGTAAATGTTATTTAAGCTTACATTCTCATAATTCTTCTGCAAATCGAGGTGCTTGTAAACAAAACTGTAGAAAAAAATACACTGTTATTGATCAAGATAGTGGTTTTGAAATCGAATTGGATAACGAATATATGATGTCTCCTAAAGATTTGTGTACTTTGGATTTCCTAGATCAAGTGATTGACACAGGTATTAAAGTTCTTAAAATTGAAGGTAGAGGTCGTGCTCCTGAATATGTTGCCAAAGTAATTCGTACTTATAGAGAAGCTATTGATGCTTATTATGATGATTCTTTTACCAAAGAAAAAGTTACCGATTGGATGACCGAACTTAAAAAAGTTTATAATCGTGGATTCTGGAGTGGTTACTATCTAGGTCAAAAGCTTGGGGAATGGAGTGCTGTTGACGGTTCAAAAGCTACTCAAAAGAAAGTATATATAGGAAAAGGACAACATTATTTCCCTAAATCTCAAATCGCTGAATTTAAAATTGAAGCTTATGATCTTTCTATAGGTGATACGATCTTAATTACTGGACCAACTACTGGTGTAAAAGAGCTTGAGTTAAAAGAAATGTTAGTAAATGATGAATCGCTAGCTACAGCCCAAAAAGGTGATTCTTGTACAATTCCGTTAGACTTTAGAATTCGCTTATCAGATAAATTATACAAAATTGTAAAAAACTAACTTTATGGTTGTTGTTACTTTACAACGTAATAAATGTATTGGATGTAATTATTGTGTTGAGTTAGCTCCAGAGCATTTTAGAATGTCAAAAAAAGACGGTAAATCTGTTCTATTACATGCTGTAGAAAAAAAGGGATTTTATACTTTAAAATCTCCAGATAATGCTATTTATGAAGAATGTGATCAAGCTGCAAAAGCGTGCCCCGTAAAAATTATCACAACAAAATTGCTATAAAAAATACTATTCAAAATATAAAAGAGCCACTTTAAAGTGGCTCTTCTTGTTTCGTTTAAAATTCAAAGCTTATACTAAAATGTTATGCTATTAGGCTATATCTTAATATAGGTATTCTAAAGCAGTAACATCATTTCCATTAAATTCTCCGTCTTCATTTCCGCTGAAGCAAGAGATCATAATAGAACTAGAATCAATTCCAGTTGGAGTTCCTGGAATATGGATTGCTCCTACTCCTCCGTCTCCTTCATTGATTCCGTCACAGTTTCTATTAAAATAATCTGTGTGACGTAAACCAATAGAGTGTCCAATTTCGTGAGTCATTACATGCTCTACAACATTTGTATTAAAGCTGTCTGTTCCAGCGTTAATTTGAATGTATTTATGAGGAGCTCCTGCACTAGTAGGGAAACCAGCGCTTCCTCCACCTCCAGAACGGTTATTGTTATAAACAACCATGTCAATACTAGAGTCTGTATGATTCGTCCCGAATGTTAATCTAAAATTCAGTGTTGTATTTATTCTGTTATAATTGTTAACAGCCCACTGTAAAGCTGTTCTCATTTTGCTTGTTAAAGCGTTACCTGATCCTGTAAATCCTAAAATATCAATAGTTCTTCTTGAACTAGAAACCAAGTTTGTTGTACGGTATTGTCTATTCAATCCGTCTTCCATTACCGCTAAGTCAGCCATCTTTTTTAATTCATCGACAGCGAAGTTTAAATCGCTAACACTTATAACCTCTCTAGTTTCACCTCCTGGTAATACCATTACGTCATACTTAGCGCCTGTAGGATCAACTCCTACAGATGATAATTTACTTAAGATTTCTTGTGATACTTCTTTGGTTAATTCTTGATTGTCTGCTGTAACTGCATCTTTTTGACAAGAAATAGAGAATCCAGCTAAAAGAGCACCAAGTGCTAATACTTTTATCTTTTTCATTTTAATAAGTTGAGTTTGTGTAGTTATTAATGACTATATATAGTAAGCTTAGTTAGGGCTTACTTCGTCTATATTTGTTGTTAAAAATCAGCTTTGAACTTTAAATTTCAACATGGTGAAGATATAATTTTTTTACTAAAAAACGTTAATTTTTTAAACTATTCTTCATAAATACGGTAAAACCATAAATTAATTTCATGTAAAACCATCAATAAGTAAATATACATCATCTTCAACAAAACACATTTTTTCGATAAAAAACATCCTTTAGATATCCTCTAACCCCTTATAAACCTACTTATCTTATAGGATTATGAGAGTTTTTAAAAATTCTATATTTAGTAAAAAACAATCACACTAGTAGTCTTTTTCTTACTTATGTTAATTGTATTTAATTCTTATAAAATTTTATCATAATTGTAATCTTTTATTTACATCAATAAATAAACTTATATATCATATTAAACAGAATTATATACAAAAAAAACGCTAAATGAGATTTTTCATTTAGCGTTTTTTTTATATTGGTTTAAAATATAACCTATACTATTTCAGCACTTAATCCTGCTTCTAATAATTTAGAACATCTAGGTTTTAATTCTTTATAAGGACCTGTTTTTACTGTACATTTTCCATTATAATGAACAATCAGTGCACATTGTTCTGCTTGAAGTGGGGTATGTTCACAAGTGTATATTAATGTTTCTATAACATGGTCAAATGTATTTACATCATCGTTATATAACACAATCTCATTGTTTTTCTGTTCTACAACCTTCTCCAATACTTCTTCTAACACTTCTTCTTGTGTACTCATATTTTAAGAACTTTATTTTTACAAATATAAGAATTACAAACAGTTATACTAATACCGTATATACATAACGTAAATTCCTCTTTTTATTATTTTTTAAAATATGCTGCTACCCAGTTATTTCTAATAAAATGTTTTACATAGGTCAAACCATTATTAGCACAACTTTCTTTTATAATTTCTAAATCTTCTATATAGAATCCACTTAAAAATAAATCTCCATTTGCACCTAAGCATGAGGCATATTGTTTCATATCATTTAGTAGTATATTTCTATTGATATTCGCTATAATCACATCGTAGTTTCTTCCTTTCAATATGGAAGCATCTCCTTGTATAGCTGTAATATGATGGCAATTATTACGTTCGATATTTTCTTGTGTATTAAGGTAACACCAATTGTCTATATCTATTGCATCTATGGGTTGTGCACCTTTCATTTCTGACAAAATAGCCAGAACTCCTGTTCCACATCCCATATCCAATACTTTTTTATCTTTTAATTCATGATCTAAAAGATGCTGAATCATCATATGTGTAGTTTCATGATGTCCTGTTCCAAAAGACATCTTAGGTTCTATAACAATATCGTATTGGTCATCATTCTTTTCATGAAAAGGAGCTCTCACACTACATCTACCATCTACAGATATAGGAGAAAAATTCTTCTCCCATTCTTCATTCCAGTTTACTTGCTCTATTTCTTCAAAAGTAAAAGTTATGGTGAACTCCTCTGAATCAAGAATAAAAATATCTTCCAAAATACTTTCATTCCACAATTCTTTCTGAATATAAGCTTGTACTCCTGTTTCATTTTCTACAAAGCTTTCGAAGCCTGCATTTCCTAATTCTGCTATTAATATTTCTGTAGCTGGTTGAACAGGTGTTACTGTAAAATTATATCCTATATATATAGTATTTGCTGACATGCTCTTTTTATTTGCTTGCAAAGGTACACCTTATACTTTTTTCACCTCAACATTACTTTCTAAAATTTAGTTTTGCTTCACAATTATATATAAAAAAAGGAAGTATATCATATACTTCCTTTTGTCTTAGTATTAAAACTCTTTAATCTTAAAAAGCATTAGCAATTGCAGCAAAGCTTGTTGCATCTAATGCTGCTCCACCTATCAATCCTCCATCTACATCTGGTTTTGCAAAAATCTCTGAAGCGTTTGCTGGTTTTACACTACCTCCATATAAAATAGAAACATCTGCTGCTATTTCTTCTCCATAAGTTGCCTTAATTGTATTTCTTACATATGCATGCATCTCTTGTGCTTGTTCTGGAGATGCTGTTTCTCCTGTACCTATAGCCCATACTGGTTCGTATGCTAAGATAATATTCTTCCATACTTCTTTTTCTATGTGAAAAAGTCCGTTTTTAAGTTGGTCTTCTACTACTTTAAAATGCGCTTCACTTTTACGATCTTCTAATTCTTCTCCAAAGCAGAAAATCACTTGCATATCATTTTTTAATGCTGCATTTACTTTTTCTGCCAATAAACTATCAGTCTCATTAAAATATGCTCTACGCTCACTGTGTCCTAGAATTACTGTTGAAACATCCACACTTTTTAACATCGTTGCAGATACTTCTCCTGTAAAGGCTCCACCATCATTTTGATGCATGTTTTGAGCTGCTACTTTTATAGCTGAGTCTTTAAGCAAAGTTCCTGCTAAAGCCAAATTTGTGTATGAAGGAGCAACAAATACCTCAACATTTTCATCTTTAAAATCTTGAGTCTTTAAGTCTTCTAATAAAGTTGTAGAATCAGAAAGATTGTTATTCATTTTCCAATTACCTGCTACAATTCTTCTTCTCATTAAATTTATATTTAGTTCTTAGTTTGGTTTCTATTGTTCAAATGTTTTCACTCTTGGATCTAACCATCCATAAATAAGATCAACAAAGATATTAATCATGATAAACATTACTGCTATTATCAGCACTGCTCCCATTATAATAGGAAAATCCAATGTATTTAATGCATCCACAATTTCTTTTCCTAATCCATTCCATCCAAAAATATACTCTACAAATACAGCTCCTGCTAACATTGAAGCAAACCATCCAGAAATTGCAGTTACTACTGGGTTTAATGCATTTTTGATTCCGTGATTTTTAATAATCTGAAACATACTTAACCCTTTGGCTTTTGCTGTACGAATATAATCTTGGGCTAATACTTCTAATAGCGAATTTCTCATTAATTGTGTCACTACCGCAAGAGGTCTGATTCCTAATACAACTGCTGGTAAAATGATATTCTTCCACTGCAAATGTATTCCTTCTCCAAAATCATCCATTCCATATAAGCTTCCAGTCATATTTAAATGCGTGTATTTGTGTAATACATAACCAAAAAGCCATGCAAATAAAATTGCACTAAAAAATGATGGAACACTCATCCCAATTGTACTTACTAATTGAATTAGTTTATCTACCCATTGATCTTTGGCTAAAGCGCTAATAATTCCTAAGAAAACACCTAAAAGCATCGCAATACAAATTGCCGAAACTGCCAAAACTATTGTATTAGGCAAAGTTTCTTGTATTACAGTACTTACTTTTTTTCCGTTTTTTTGAAACGATTCTCTCAAATATGGATACTTGAGAACCACTTGAATCGAACCTATTTTAAAAAGAGGTTGAGCTGTATATTTGCCTTCTTTTAAATATGTAAAATCAGATGGATTTGTACTGTGAAATGAAACAGGAGAAACATCATTAATATAATATTGATATTGCTTTAATAATGGCTTATCAAAACCATATTTTTGATTTATAATAGCTAATTGTTCTTCACTCTCATTTTGTCCCAACATCATTTGTGCTGGATCTCCTGGCAATAAGGTAAATAGTAAAAATATAACAGTTACTACTCCCCATAACGTTAGTATTACATAGCCTAATTTATTAAGGAAGTAGTATATCATATTGTTATAATTATAGTTTAAGATCGTCTTTATCGTTCCAATGTAATTTTTGAATAATTGTTCCTTTATTCAATTTTACAATTCCTGGGTTTGATCTTATTATAGTTTTCAATGCGGTCTCGTCACAAGTATAGAAATCTACATTGATATTGTGATTTGCTTTTACTTTTTGAATAGCATCTCCAATTGATGCTGTCAAAGCGATAACTTCATATCCATTTGCTTTTGCTTTATTAACCACATCAGACAGTCCTTGTAATCCTTCTATTTCTGACTTAGATAAATTATACATAATCAACATGATTAATTTATCTTTTTTTAAGAAGTCTGCTGTATGATCTACATTATCTTTTTCTATTGCAAAATCATGAATTGGCGGAATGTATCCTTCTTCTAACATTTTAGTCTCAACGCTAATAAAGTTAAAATCTGCCGATACTTTAGGATAATCTCCTGTAGTTGTAATTATTTCTTCTTCTCCGTTAAGTTCAAATTTCCATTGGTATTCAAACTTAGCCTCTGGTGCTCCTTCTGGCACCTGCATTCCTTCATTAATATTAACGCCTTCTTTATATGCTCTAAAATCTATTGCTGGTAAATGCATCAATACATGATAAGCAAAAGCTAAACATGCCGAAAAGCTTACAAAGATGATCCACTTATGTGATGTTACAGGAAAAATAGGATTAATATATTTTCTTCCTACAAAAAGGATTAAAATAAAAATCAATAAAATAACATCTTTGGTAAATGACTGCCAAGGTGTTAATGGCATAGCATCACCAAAACATCCACAATCTGTTACTTTATTAAAATAAGCCGAATAGAACGTCAAAAAGGTAAAGAATCCTATCATGAGTAGCAATGACCATACTGTAAATTTAGGCAAATATCCTATCAACAGCATAATCCCTACTATAACCTCAAATACCACAATAAAAACTGAAAGTAATAATGCAAAAGGAATTAAAAATTCAAGATTTAAAACTCCTTCACTAAAATATTCTTGAAGTTTATAAGAGAACCCTAGTGGGTCATTAAGTTTTATAAATCCTGAAATCAAGAATAATATTCCTACAAAGATTCTTGAAAATCCAACTAATACTTTCATTTTCTTATCAATTTTTATGGTAATGGTGACAATTTACAAGAAGAAACTTTCTTTTTTCTCCATTGAAGTTAGTTTTAACATTTTTTTAGTGGACGAAGTTTTATGCTATTTCTGCTTCTCCCATTTTAATTAATGCAAATATGGCATAGTTTATCATGTCTTGATAATTTGCATCTATTCCTTCACTCACCAAAGTTTTCCCTTTGTTATCTTCTATTTGTTTAACTCTTAAAAGCTTTTGTAAAATCAAATCTGTAAGAGAGCTAATTCTCATATCACGCCACGCTTCGCCATAATCGTGATTTTTTTTCATCATTAACTCTTTGGTAATACCAATATGTTTGTCATACAACGCTACTGCTTCTTCGACGTCAATATCTGGTTGATCTACAACACCTTTTTCTAACTGAATTAGAGCCATGATACTGTAATTTACAATACCTATAAACTCTGATCGTTCTCCTTCATCCACTTTACGTATTTCATTCTCTTGTAAGCTACGAATACGCTGTGCTTTTATAAATATCTGATCTGTAAGCGATGGCAATCTCAATATTCGCCAAGCACTTCCATAATCTTTCATTTTATTACTATACAGTTCACGACATGTTGTTACAATAGCATCGTATTGTTGTGAAGTATCTTGCATGAATCAATTAATTTTTGTGTAAATTTCGATGATTTTTATTAATTCTACTAATATATTTCAATGAATAAAACAACAGGGATTGTAGTCCTTATTTTAGGAATTGCTGTTATCATATTAAATATCGTTTTATTTCCTAGCCTATTAGATGCTTTTTCTGATATAGGGAAAGCCTTTTCTAGACGTTTTAATGGTGATCTCTTTACAAAAAGTATTACTAAAGTATTCTTCTATCTCGCTTATTGGGTTGGTGCATTCTTTTTATTGCGTACTGGTTATAATAAAATCAAAGGATTTTAAATATGAAAACTATAAATTGTAAAGGAACTCTTATAGACATTTCTTCTCCCAAGGTTATGGGGGTTTTAAATCTTACTCCTGATTCTTTTTATGATGGCGGAAAATATAAGGATGAAATCCAAATATTGAATCAAGTTGAAACTATGATTTCTCATGGTGCTACTTTTATAGATATAGGTGCTTATTCATCTAGACCAGGAGCTCAAGATATCTCTATTGATGAAGAGAAAAAGAGAATCTTACCAATTTTAACCAAAATCCTTAGTTCTTTTCCCGAAGCTATTGTGTCTATAGATACGTTTAGAAGTGACGTAGCTCATGAATGTATTCAAGTTGGTGCTGCTTTGATTAATGATATTTCTGCTGGTTCTCTAGATTCTCAAATGATGGCTATAGTGGCACAACATAATGTACCTTACATAATGATGCATATGAGAGGTACGCCACAAACTATGAAATCGCTTACTTCTTATGAAAATATGATTAAAGAGATACAGTTTTATTTTTCAAAGAAAATTGCACAAGCGAGGGCTCTAGGTATTCACGACTTAATTATTGATCCAGGTTTTGGCTTTGCTAAGGACACTGATCAAAATTTTAAATTACTTCAAGATATGGATCTATTGGCTATACAAGATGTTCCTGTATTAGCTGGTGTTTCTAGAAAATCTATGATTTATAAAACCTTAGCTATTTCACCTAAAGAAGCTTTAAATGGCACCAGTGTTCTTAACACTATCGCGCTATTAAAAGGTGCTTCTATTCTTAGAGTTCATGATGTAAAAGAAGCCATAGAATGTATTTCTTTGATCGCTGCCATGCAAAAGGCATAATCATAAGTTGTAGGTATTTTTATTTTTCTATTTTTACAGTAAAGACCTTGTCATTTGGATTTAATCAACCTTAGAATATTAGATGTTTTAGATATTACATTAGTAGCAGTATTACTGTACTATGTCTATAAACTAGTTAAAGGAACTGCTGCTATCCATATTTTTATTGGTATTGTTATTATCTATCTCGTCTGGAAATTGACACAATTCTTAGCTATGGAAATGCTGAGTAGTGTGCTAGGCGAATTTATAGGTGTTGGAATGTTTGCTCTTATCGTCGTTTTTCAACAAGAAATCAGAAAGTTCTTATTGATGATTGGTTCTACAAATTTTGGGAGACGCCGCAAGTTTTTACGTCAATTAAAATGGATGCGAGATATCCCTAAAGATATTGATTATGATGTAAACTCGATTATTCAAGCTTGTCTCACTATGGGAAGTACTTATACTGGAGCGTTAATCATCCTTAAACGCAATACGCCTTTAGATTTTATAAAGACTACAGGTGATTCTATGGACATAAAGGTCAATTCACCAATAATCGAAAGCATCTTTTTTAAAAATAGCACCTTGCATGATGGCGCTATGGTTATCGAAAATAATACTATTGTCGCTACTAGAGTTATTCTACCTGTATCTAATGATCGTGCTATCCCCTTGCGTTTTGGATTACGTCATAGAGCTGCTATAGGTATTACAGAAAAAACAGATGCCTTAGCTCTTGTAGTAAGTGAAGAAACTGGACAAATCTCTTATATCAAAAATGGAGAATTTGTCATGTATAAATCCTCTGATGATTTAATCGAAAAACTAAAACAAGATCTTTCATAATGTCTCCTCCTATTACTTTTAAGCGTTGTAAAAATTGTAATGAATACTTAACTTCTGATCATAATTATTGTAGTACTTGTGGTGCAAAAATAATTACAGAACGTATTACTTTAAAAAAGGTATTAAATGAATCTATTGAACGTTTTTTTAATATCGATAATTCTTTTTTTAGAACTTTTAGAGATTTATGGATTGCACCAGAAAATGTTATTGATGGATATATCAATGGACTTAGAAAACGATACCTCAACGCTTTTAGCTATTTTGCACTATCATTAACAATTGCTGGGTTTTATATTTTTGTATTAAGGAAGTTTTCTATTACACCGTTATCCTCTGAAGGAGATCCTAATGCTACATTTAACAACTCTGTATTTAATTTCTCTTCAGACTATCAAGCATTGTTATCTTCGCTTTCCATACCTATTCTAGCGCTTATATCCATGGTTGTTTTTCACAATTATAAAAAGTATAATTTTACAGAACATATTATCATTTATCTATATTCTTATTCTCATATAGCTTCTGTTTTGAGTTTGATAGGTGCGTTCGGTATTTTTGCTGGAAGTTTTAATTCATTGTTAATTACATTATATGCTCAAATACTCTTATATATCATCTACCACTCCTATGTTTTAAAAAGGTTATTTAAATTATCTACAAAACAAATTATTCTAAAAACACTATTATTCTTAGTCATTTTACTCTTTTTATTTATCATAGCATCTATTGGTGCAGCAATACTAATGTTTATTACAGATACCTTACCTCCTACTCCAACTAAATAAAACTGAGTCTTTTTTTTATCGATCTATATTTTCGACACTAGCAAACTGTACTTCGTATAAGTTTTTATAGTACCCATTTTGAAGCTTAAGTAGTTCTTGATGGTTTCCTTGTTCTACTATTTGACCTTGATCCATCACAATAATACGATCTGCTTGTTTTATTGTTGCTAGACGGTGTGCTATGACAATAGAAGTTCTTCCTTCAGTTATTTTATCTGTAGCTTTTTGAATTAATTGCTCACTATGTGAATCTACTGAAGATGTTGCTTCATCAAGAATTAAGATACTAGGATTGGTTACATAAGCTCTCAAGAATGAAATCAATTGTCGTTGTCCAGAAGATAACATAGCACCTCTTTCTTTTACATTATATTGATATCCTCCAGGAAGGCTCATAATAAAATCATGTATCCCGATATCTTTGGCTGCTTTGCGCACCTGTGCTTCAGTGATCTCTGATTTCTTTAATGTAATATTATTAAAAATCGTATCTGCAAATAAAAATACATCTTGAAGTACTAATGCTATATGACTGCGTAACGAAGCTAATTTTATCGATTTAATATCTGTATTATCAATAGTAATAACTCCACTATTAATTTCGTAAAAGCGATTTAATAAATTAATAATAGTAGATTTCCCTGCTCCTGTAGCTCCTACTATTGCTACTGTTTGTCCTTTTTCTACATTAAATGAAATTCCTTTAAGTACCTCTTCATCATCTTTATAGCCAAATCTCACATTTTCAAAACCAATAGCCCCATCAATTTGTTGTAGTATAGTTTCTCCTTTATCTTCAATTCTAGATTCGGTATCTAATACATCAAATACACGACCTGCAGCAATCATTCCCATTTGTAATGTATTAAACTTATCTGCTATTTGTCTTAATGGTCTAAATAGCATTTGTGACAATTCAATAAAAGCAATCACGGTTCCTAGAGTAACTCCGTCTCCTTGTGCTGCTTGCAATCCTCCAAACCACACTACTAATCCTATAGTTATCGAACTAGACATCTCGGCTATAGGAAAAAAGATAGAGTTATACCATACAGTTTTTATCCATCCTTTTTTATGTTTGTCATTAATTGCCTTAAATTTTTCATACTCTGAATCTTCTCTTGTAAATAGCTGAACGATTTTCATTCCAGTTATACGTTCTTGAACAAAAGAATTGAGGTTAGAAACTTGAGTTCGAACTTCTTCAAAAGCAGCTTTCATCTTTTTCTGAAATACTCTCGTTGCATATAATACTAATGGTAATACTACAAAAACCAATAACGTCAACTGCCAACTTTGATATAACATGAATCCTAAGATGACTACCATTTTTAGTAAATCGCTTATAATCATAAACAACCCTTGACTAAAAATACTTGCTATAGTTTCTATATCACTTACAGCTCTTGTTACTAACCTACCTACTGCAGAAGTATCGTAATACTTCATTCTAAAAGCCAACATATGATCAAAAAGCTTAACACGTATATCACGTATTACATCTTGTCCTAACTTGTTTGCATTATAAATAAATAAGAACTGAACAATCACTTCTATCATTAATGCACTTATCATTAAAATGATGTAAAAGCTCAATTGTGATCCATCTTTTACTACTATAGTTTTATCTATCGCTTGTTGTAACAGGTATGGTCTAAGTACTCCAAAAGCAGATAATAATATTGCTCCTATGGCAACAAAATAAAAAGTTAATCGATATACATTAGCATATCCAATCAGTCTTCTAAATAATTTAAAATCAAATGCACTTCTGCTTTTTTCAGCCATTTATGTTGTATCGTATTGATTGTGGATAATCCACTTTTATTAAATATAATCCATGTGCAGGTACAGAGCATCCTGCTTTACCTCTATCTTCACTTTTGATTACTTCGTGAATTTCTTCGACAGCCATTTTTCCTTGCCCCACTTCGAGTAACGTTCCTACTACAGCTCTTACCATATTACGCAAAAAACGATTGGCCGCTATAGTAAAAACCAAATGATCTCCACGTTGCTCCCAATAAGCTTCTGTGATAGTACAATTATACGTTTTTACATCTGTTTTTGATTTACTAAAGCATTTAAAATTGGTATAGTTTAACAACAATTTAGCAGCTTCATTCATCTTTGAGATATCTAAGCTTGCTCTTTTCATATAATATGCACTCTCTGTCAAGAAAGGATTCTTTGCTAATGTAATATGATACTCATAAGCTCTACTCGTAGCATCAAAACGTGCATGTGCCTCATCTTGTACTCGATATACTTTATGAATTGCTATTGCTGGAGGTAGTATAGAATTTAGTTTATACCTCATTTGTGCTTCGTCTAATTCTTGTGCTACATCAAAATGAGCCATAATCTGTTTAGCATGCACTCCTGTATCTGTTCGCCCAGCACCAACAATAGTCATTGTGGTTCTCAATAATGTACCTAACGCTTTTTCAATAACTTCTTGAACAGAGATCGCATTGGGTTGAATTTGCCATCCATGATAAGGCGTTCCATTATATGAAAGTTCTATAAAATATCTCAATCTAATATGGTATTTTTGCTCAAAATCGAGTACAAAGATAGGGTTAATTAAGCATTATTTATTTACACTTTTTTTATTGTTTATTTATATCGTTATCGACACTATTAATAGTACTCTTAATTATTATTTTTTATCGTGAAAAAAATCCTATTACTTAGTGACACACATAGCTATATAGATGATCGTATACTACATTATGTACAAGAAGCAGACGAAGTATGGCATGCTGGTGACATAGGAGATTTATCTGTTACTGATCGTATTCAAGAATTAAAACCACTACGTGCTGTTTATGGAAATATTGATGATCATGTAGCTAGAGCTTCATTTCCACTACATCAACGTTTTGTTTGTGAAGGTGTTTCTGTATGGATTACTCATATAGGAGGTTATCCTCCTAAATACAATGTAAATACTCGTGATGAAATTAGGGCTAATCCTCCTAAATTATTTATTTGTGGACATTCTCATATTCTTAAAGTCATTCCTGATCACAAATTAGGGTTAATTCACCTTAATCCTGGTGCTGCAGGAACACACGGTTTTCACAAGGTTAGAACCATGCTTAGATTTACACTTGATAAAGGAAAAATTGAAAATCTTGAAGTAATAGAATTGGGAAAGAAATAATTTTTATTGCTTTATAAAGTCTTTTAACTTTTGTTCATTACAGCTGCTTAATTCGATATAAGATTTTTGTGCTTCAGGAAATGTATGTATTGCCAAATGACTTTCGGCTAATAGCCAAAAACAAGTATATCCTTTTTCTGGAAAGTAATATTCATCAAATTTAATAATGGTAAACCCTGCTTTCTTTAGTTTTTCTTCATACTTATTTTTCAATATATCAGGCACTACTTCTTCTACCCATTCTTGATGGTTATAGATCTGTGCCTCTATTTCTTTTGCTTCCAACTCCATTTTTATATCACTTTAATAAATTTCCCAATTTCCGTTTAAATAATATTGATACAATACTGGATCATGAATTCTATTAATCTTGATTGTATCTTCATCTTTTGTAAAAAAATCTTGTTTTCCAAATGATGTTAATAATTGCATCGCTTCATTATTGATCCACTTAGTATCTATTTCAGAAAACTTTAATGTCTTTAATCGCTTCTTTATTATTTCATCACTAACATTATGATTCTTTACACCTAAAATCCATCCCCATTCTCCCATAGACAATACTTGATTATGCATTGCTACTGTTTTAAATTGAGCAGATTGCATTGTAGCATCGATACATTGGTATGCTTTGGTCGCAAAATACGGGCTTCCTGCTTGTGTAATAATTACACCATTGGGTCTTAATTTCCTATAACAAATAGTATAAAATTCATGACTATATAAACGCCCTAATTCTATTGTTCTGGGATCTGGTAAGTCCACTATAATTACATCATAGAATTTTTTATCTTGCTGTTCTAAGAAAGTATAAGCGTCTTGATTATAGATTGTCACTTTCTCGCTAAGAAAAGCATCTTGATTAAGAGTTCTTAAAATCTTATTCTCTTTTGCTAATCTAGTCATCTCTGGATCAAGATCTACAAGGTCAATATGCTTTACATCTTTATATTTAAGCAACTCTCTTACTGCACATCCATCTCCTCCTCCTAAAACCAAAATATTCTGAGCTTTAGATGCTAATCCCATAGCAGGATGAATCAAAGGTTCGTGATACATCTCTTCGTCTATAGAACAGAATTGCAAATTACCATTTAAATACAACCAGTGCTCATCTTTCCATTCTGTAAGTACAATTTTTTGATATTTGGTTTGTTTAGAAAATATAACCTTGTCTTTATATTTTTTTTGTTCTCCCCATCGTATTACTGGCTTAGTATAAAACAATCCCAATCCTAGTACTGCTACTGTACTAATAATTAAAACACTTATTTGTTTTCCTTGTTTGGCTCCTAGCTTATTATACAACATATAAGCAACAATAATTGCTACTCCTAGATTAACAAAACCTAATATAAATGGTGTATATGTTAGCCCTAATAAAGGTAATCCTATAAAACCAAAAAAGACCCCGCCTAATAAACTACCATAATAATCTTTCTCTAATACCGATGAGATATTCGTTCTTAAATCTTCATATTGTTCATTAATTCTTACTACAATTGGTATCTCTAATCCTATAAGTAATCCTATAGAGACACATAATAAATAAATTACCAATTCATAATAGGTAGAAACAGCAGCCAATGTATATACTATCATCGATGAGAATGAGACTAGTATCGATAGTACTATTTCTAGTATTAAAAATTTTGCTATTAAATTTCCTGAAGCTCGTTTACTCAAGCGCGCACCAATACCCATAAAAAAAAGCATCAAAGAAACTATCATTGTCCATTGAAAGACTGAGTTTCCTATAAAATATGTAGCCAAAGTTGACAATACATATTCTGCCACAATACCTGCAAAACCAGTTGCAAAGATTGCTATTTTAAGAATATTAGAATTCTTTTTGGTCTTATGTGTTACAGACTCCATGTAATCAAAATTGCAGATCCTATATAGGCAAACGCTTCTATTAAAGCTGCTCCTACATTAGGCTTTTCTTGATTTACTATTTCATCTGTAAGGCGTTGTCCTGGTAATAAAATTTTATCTGCAACCACACGCATCAAAGGTAAAATCATTAATCCTAAAAGTACTTCGATTACGATTTCTATTACTGTTGTTATCCAATCTTCAAAATCACCTAGCAATGCATTCATGATAATAATCGAAATTGCTATTATTGCTCCTGTTATCGCTACACCTGCCGCTATATTATCTTTTTCTATCTCTGCGTGAATATCATATCCAACAAATTTTGCATAAAGCTTAGATGTAAAGATCATAATCACCATTCCTATAGCCCAGTATCCTACCGCAGTTATGGTTCCATGTAAATATCCGCCACCACTTTCTCCTGTTATAGCTCCAAATAGAATTAATGCTGTAGCTATATAGATACCACCTTCTATCACTCCTGTTCCTACATTTTGATCATCGATGATTTCCTTTTTTATTTCAAAAGCTGTAGTCAAAAACTTATTCATTACCCATACAGAAATATTTAATAAAATAACTCCCAAAATACTATAGTATCCTATTGTTATTAAATCCTCTATCCATCCATAACTTTCGCCTACAATTGCTGCACCAATAACGATTAACAAGCCTGCAAAATATCCTATATACGTAAATGAAAATGCTAGATTATCTTTTTCTACTAGCTCATGATTTACCTTTATGTTTTTATGTATCATTTGGTATACTATTTTTCCTATACCAAAAATGACACTTGCTAATACAATATAACTTAACGAATGTAATATATCTTCCCAGTGAAAATATGTTGTTATTAATTCCATTTGTCTTGTTTTTTATTTACCAAAACCTCCACCTCTTGATCTTGATGAAGATCTTGAATATCTTGAGCTGTTTCTTTTTGTTTTTGAATATCTAGAACCTGAACTATATTTTCTACTATTACTTGCAGCAGCGCTCTTTTTTACATTACTTCTTACTCGTTGTTTAAAAGAGCTACTTTTTGAATTCCATTTAGAGGAAGACGCAGTACGAGCAGTTGTAGAGGATGTTCCATATTTGTTTTTTCCAGAACCATAATACGCTTTCTTTCCTCTATAATTTCGATCATAATCTCTATAATCATTTCTATAATAACGGTATGATGGTCCGTAAAACAAGTCACTTAAAAAGCGATATTGTCCATAAAACACCCAAAATGAACTTCCGTTTGAATGTGTTTGCCATCTTCCATAGCGTTCATTACCAACATATCGATCATATCCCGCTGGTGTTGCTTTTTTATCCAAAACCCCATCTTTTTTAGATAGAATTGTCATTCCTAAATCATCCACATGTTTATCAAAAAAAGTCGGACTTACACGTTTCCAATCTGTATCTTCAACTACAACATCTTCGGCTTTTGTTGTATTGTCATTTAACTTAGTAGAATCAACTGTTTTTTGAGGTTTTTCAATTAAGATTCTATATTTATGATAATATGCTTTTTCTGCTTCATTATAATCCATATCTGCTAGAATCACACTATAATTAGGTTCATTGAGATACGTAGTTATAATTTTGTCTAATGGTGTTTTCTCATATCTTCTTTGCTCTCTATCAGAACTACAAGAAGTAAATACCACTAGAAGTAAAAGCACTTTACAATAGATAGTTATTATAGGCTTCACTTTATCTTATTTTTAATTAATTATTTAAAGGTTTCTTTATTCTTAGCTTTTTTGAGGCAGTATATTACTAATTTCAAAAGATTTGATGTAATTCCCTATAGTCGCCTCAAATTCATCTGCCCCAGATTGTTCTATTGATAAGACCAACTTTTCGCTCTCATCATGATAAGTCCATACAATTACTTCACTCCAATCTTCTGTATTCACATGTCTCACATACCCCATATCTTCTGTATCACGAAAATAGGTTACACCTTCATAAAAAATCTTTCTAGGCGGCTTTTCGTTTTCCTGAATTTCTTCAGGAATAGTTGCATCGAGTTTACGAATTGGAATTTTTGTCATCATCGAAATAGTCAATTCATCATCCTCTTCTATACTTAAGTATTTGCTTTCTCTTCCGTTAGAAATCAAAAATTCTCTAGAGTAAAAATTATTACCCCAATCATATTCATACATCTTTTTCACTATCCATGATTCAAGATCATAATCAAAAATATAGTTCTCTTCTATATCTTCAACTTTTATATTAGTCACATCATAGTGAGGTTCTTCTTCTTTTTTCTTAAAAAAATCAAATAATCCCATTTGTTCCTTTTTTAATTGATAAGTAGTTTATTTTGTTGTTTTGTTACATATTACAAAGATCTCTTTTAAAAATCGTATACTTCAATATTTTCTAAAAATAAAAAACCAGAGCTGGCAGGCTCTGGTTTTTACGCACTAATACTACTAAGATTTTAGGTTTATCGTAATCGATCTACAGATTTTACAAGATCCTCATCCTTTTTAATGGCTCTGTTGGCCAGCACTAATAAAACGATAGAAATAACTGGTATGAGTTTCTCAATACCTTTCTCAGAAACTGATGCTTCTCCAGATATAGTTAGAGACCAATAAACAAATACTCCTAGTAAAATAAAGTTTAATATTATATTTAGACGCCCCAAAACAAATTGAAGCTTTCTATTTTTAAATAAAAAAATTGTCACTAGAGACAATACTGCTGATACAGCAAACAATAATACAACAACTATATTTTCTGTCAAAATTTTACCACCAAAAAAATATGGTAAAGCTCCTGAAACCACAGCAGCTAGTAATAAATATATAGATTGTATACGTTGTAACATTAGTATTAGATAAATATTTATATTCTAGGCAAAAATAATAGTTTCTTTTTATTATTCTCCACTAAAAATTAAAAATAAAGTTGTATAATTGCAAAACGATTTCATAACCTATTCATAATAGGACAATTACCTCAAAAACATTTTTTTTTATTTTAAAGAAGTCTTCTTTAACAACAATACCCAACGTAAATTTATAACAAATTAAATGTTAGAAATATCAGAATTAAAAGCAAAAAAACTACCTGAATTACAGGAAATTGCTAAAGCTCTCAAGGTTCCCAAGTATAGATCTATGAAAAAACTAGACTTGGTATACCAAATATTAGATTACCAGGCTTCAAACCCTACCAAGATTAAAGAAGTTATTACAGAAGAACCGGCAGAAGCTTCAAAAAATACAAAAGAGAAAGAAAAAACACCTAGGCCTAAGCGTCAACGTACTAAAAAAATAGAAAGCGTTGCTGCTACCAAAAGAGACTCTCAAAAAGAAACTTCTACTAAAGAAACCAAAGAAGAAAAACCTTCTAATGAAGTTTCAAAAGCACCAAAAGCAAAAGAAGATCATACCCCAAAAGAAAATGGGACTACAAATAAACCTGTAGCTCCAGAAACTTCATCTTCAAACAATACAAACGAAGAGAGCACTGCCAAAGAAGATACTAAAGAAAAAGAATATAAAAGAGTTCCTCAAAAAAAGGAATCACGTTATAAAAACGATAAGCAGTCTTCAAACAAAGGACCTCGCAACTCAAAAAGAGACAATTATAAAGATCATAGAGATAACGGTAATAAGGATAATAGAAACCGTTACAAAGAGCCAGATTATGAATTTGATGCTATTATTCAAAGTGAAGGTGTCTTAGATATCATGCAAGATGGTTATGGTTTCTTACGTTCTAGTGATTATAATTATTTATCTTCTCCAGATGATATTTATGTATCTCAATCACAAATACGCTTATTTGGGTTAAAAACAGGAGATACTGTTTTAGGTCAAGTTAGACCACCTAAAGAAGGAGAAAAATATTTCCCATTAATTAAAGTAAACAAAATTAATGGTCTTGATCCTCAAGTTGTACGCGATCGTGTTTCTTTTGAACATCTAACTCCTTTATTTCCTCAAGAAAAATTCAACCTTGCAGAAAAACAAAGTACCATTTCTACAAGAATAATGGATTTATTCTCTCCAATAGGAAAAGGTCAAAGAGGAATGATTGTAGCTCAACCTAAAACAGGTAAAACAATGCTTCTTAAAGATGTAGCAAATGCTATTGCTGCAAATCATCCAGAAGTTTATCAAATGATTTTACTTATAGATGAGCGCCCTGAAGAAGTTACTGATATGCAACGTAATGTTAAAGGAGAAGTAATTGCTTCTACTTTTGACAAAGAAGCTCAAGAGCACGTTAAAGTTGCTAATATCGTACTCGAAAAAGCAAAAAGATTAGTAGAATGTGGACATGATGTAGTTATATTGTTAGATTCAATCACTCGTCTAGCTCGTGCCTATAACACTGTACAGCCTGCCAGTGGTAAAATATTGAGTGGTGGAGTTGATGCTAATGCACTCCATAAACCTAAACGTTTCTTTGGAGCTGCTAGAAATATTGAAGGTGGAGGATCTCTATCTATTATTGCAACTGCTTTAACTGAAACCGGATCAAAAATGGATGAAGTTATTTTTGAAGAATTCAAAGGTACGGGTAATATGGAATTACAATTAGATAGACGTATATCTAATAGACGTATTTTCCCTGCCATAGATCTTATATCTAGTAGTACTCGTAGAGATGACATCCTTCTAGATGATGCAACTATACAACGTATGTGGATTATGAGAAAATATCTTGCAGACATGAATCCTGTTGAAGCGATGGAGTTTATCAATGAGCGATTTAAACAAACTAGAAATAATGAAGAATTCTTAATCTCAATGAATGGATAAGGTTTTTTAAATTATACTACAATATATCAAAGAGTAATATTTGTCATGAATATTACTCTTTTTTATTGAAAGGATTTTTATATGCATGAGACTTACTAAAAAAACAATGCTATGAAAATCTTATTTAGTCTTATATTTAGTATAGCCTTTATCGCTACTGGATGTAGTGATACTAAAAAATCGACACGTCAATTACAATTAGAAGCCGCTCAAAAACTTCCTCCCGTTCAAACAGAAACAGTAAACGGACTTAAAAAAGCCTATTTTGCTAGTGGTTGTTTCTGGTGTGTAGAAGCTGTTTACGAAAGTGTTAAAGGTGTTAAAGAAGTCATTTCAGGTTATTCTGGTGGTCACACAAAAAACCCTACTTATGAAGAAAGTAATACTGGACGTACCGGTCACGCAGAAGCTGTTGAAGTAATTTATGATCCAAAAATAGTTTCTTTTACCTCTTTAGTTGATGTTTATTTTGGTTCTCAAAACCCATTACAAGTAAACGGTCAAGGTCCTGATAGAGGTTCTCAATACAGATCAATAATCTTTTATCAAAATCAAAAGGAAAAAGATATTATCATTCAAAAAAAGAACGCTTTAGCAAAAAAATTAAATGCAACAATTGCTGCTGAAGTTTTACCTTTTCAAAAGTTTTGGATTGCCGAAGCCTATCATCAAGACTATGAAAAAAATCATCCATATAATAGGTACATTCAAGGAGTATCCATTCCTAGATTAAATCGATTTAAGAGTAAATTTCCTGAATTATTAAAAGAAAAAAGCTCTCATTAACTATTAATACCAATGTTCATCTTCTAACATTAAGATGAACATTTTTGATTTTTTAAAAGCAAAAAACTCTCTTACAAATGACTTCATAAATTCTTTAATACAGCAGATGTAATACCAAAATTCACCGTTAAAAGACACAAAAACGCTTGATAAAGTATCATTTTCTAATAAATTAATACATAAGTTTTTGTCTATTTAATATTAATACTGTACCTTTGTTTTTGAAAACATATGGGAGAATTCTATATCAAAAAAAAAGATTTAAAGTTTCCCTATAGATAAAAACTTTTAAAACCCTAAAAACCAAATAAATAGAAACAAAATAATTAAAACCTCAAAAAAGAATATGAATATTAATATTTTTATTCGTAGTTTTAATTTATAAAATATTGACAAAAGCGGTTCCCCTGTGTATGTCAACATATATTATTAATTTACTGTAAACACAAAAGATTATGAAATCGACTTTTACATTTGCCCTATTATTGGTGATCACGTTTACATCTGCTTTTGCACAAAATGCAGGATCTTATCTAATGTCTACTCAAAGACTAGTTGTAAGAAGTGGTCCCGGTACAAATTACAATCCAATCGCAGAAGTTCCACAAGCAACTCAGGTATACGTTATTAGTTCTGAGTATGGAGATTGGAGTACAATCCAATACAAAAACACAAATGGTTTTGTATTAACAAAATTCTTAGCTAAAGACAGCCGTATTGCTGATGCAGAAAGAGTAGCTAACGAAGCTGAAGCTAGAAAAGCTGCTGCTCAAGCTGCTGCTGCTCAAGCTATAGCTGCTGCAGAAAGAGCTAGAAAAGCTGCTGAAGAAGCTGCAAGAAAAGCTATCGCAGAAGCTGAAGCTATCAAAAGAAGAGCTGAGGAAAACGCAAGAAGAGCTACTGAAGATGCTGCAATGGCAGCAAGAAATAAAGAATTAGCTGCAGCATCTATTAAAGATGATGTATCTGAAACAGAAAGAGCTTTACAAGAAGCTCAACAAAGAGCTGCTGAAGAAGGTCAAGTTGCTGATAATACAGTAGGTTCTACTTCATCTTTTGGTTCATCATCTAAACCAGCAGATAAGAAGAAAGAATCTTATAAAAACTGGGAGAAAGTAGCCTATAAAACAGGTGAAGCTCCTAAAACATCAACTGTAAAAGCTAAATACGATTACAAATTAGATAACTATTTACGTCTAATTATCGGAAAAAATACTGATGTAGTTGTTAAACTATATAGAATGGATGATAAAAAAGGAGATGTTTGTATCAGAGAGGCTTATGTAAATAGTGGAGCTACTCACTTAATTAGAAACATTCCTGCTGGTGATTACTATATGAAAATTGCATATGGTAAAGACTGGAAAGAAACTACTAAAAATGGAAAAAGATATGGAGTTTTCACAAAACATGCTTTATATGAAAGAGATCCTTCTATCTTACCATTTACACCTAGAAAAAATAACGCAGGTGATTTAATTGTACCTTCATTCACTTTAAACCTTGATTTAGTTTCTGATGGAGCTGGAGGTTACAATAGTGAAGAAGACAACATAAATGCTGACGAATTCAACCAATAGTCAAGTCAGTACTTACGGCTTTTAAAATGTAAAAGGGAAATATATAATGTCCAAAGGCGTCAATTTAAATTGACGCCTTTTTTTATTCATTCTATTCTAATCTCTTTGTTTTATTATTACTTAAAAAAAGTACCTCATCTAGCTTACTTCCTAGTAGTAAATTCTAAATAAACAAAACCCCATTACCTCTCTTATCCTCACTTCCGAGAGATAAATACCGTATAATAAAATATCATTTATAAAAACAAAAACTACCGATACCCCATTATAAAACAAAATCTATCTTGTTTTTTCTAAGTTTCTTCTCTCTTTAATATTTTCTTTGATTAAGTTTTAGCTCCTCTTAAAACAACTTAATTAGGAATCTTTTTATTCATTATTCGTTTTCATTTTTAACACTACTAAAAACAATCATGTGCACACATCTATACTTAATATTATTCAATAAAAAAGCATTGAAGAAATATTCATTCCTTCAATGCTTTTCTATTATTTATTTAGTTAAAACTTTTTAAGCTTTTAATCTATGTCTTTCTCTTGCTAGTAAAGTATTCTTAAGCAACATTGCTATAGTCATTGGTCCCACACCACCAGGAACTGGGGTTATATAAGATACCTTCTTGCTTACATTTTCAAAATCCACATCTCCTACTATTCTATAACCTTTTTCTCTAGTTTCATCTGCAACTCTCGTTATCCCTACATCGATTACTACAGCATCATCTTTAACCATTTCAGCTTTAAGGAAATTAGGCGTACCTAATGCCGTAATAATGATATCTGCCTGAGATATAATTTGAGTAATATTCTTAGTATGACTATGTGTTAAAGTAACAGTAGAATTTCCTGGCCAACCTCTTCTTCCCATAAGGATACTCATTGGTCTACCTACTATATGACTTCTTCCTACTACTACAGTATGCTTTCCTTTAGTATCCACTTCATATCGCTCTAAAAGCTCTAAAATACCAAATGGTGTAGCAGGAATGAATGTAGACATATCTAAGGCCATTTTCCCGAAATTCGTAGGATGAAAACCATCTACATCTTTATCTGGATCAATAGCCATTAATATTTTTTGCGTATCTATTTGAGGTGGTAATGGTAGTTGTACTATAAATCCATCTATCGCATCATTTTCATTGAGCTCTTTTATTTTTTGTAATAACTCAACTTCACTAGTTGTACTTGGCATTTTTACAAGAGTAGATTCAAAACCAACTCTTTCACACGCTCTAACTTTACTACCTACATAAGTTAAGCTAGCTCCATCATTACCTACAATAACGGCTGCTAAATGAGGAACTTTTTCCTCATTAGATTTCATTTTATCTACCTCAGCAGCGATTTCATTTTTAATGTCATTACTAATTTTTTTACCGTCTAAAACTTTCATTTATTGTTGTTGTGTTGTCTTATTTTATTATCTCATTCTATTCATCATCTGCATCATGCGTTTACCGCCTCCACCTTGCATCATCTTCATCATCTTACTCATTTGATCAAATTGCTTAAGCAATTGATTTACTTGTTGCACAGATGTTCCAGAACCTTTACCTATTCTCTTTTTACGACTAGCATTAATGATTTGAGGTTTTGTTCTCTCTGCTGGAGTCATAGAATGGATAATAGCTTCTATATGCTTAAAAGCATCATCATCTATATCTACATTTTTAAGCATTTTTCCAGCTCCAGGTATCATTCCCATTAGGTCTTTCATATTACCCATTTTCTTAACCTGCTGAATCTGCTTTAAGAAGTCGTCAAAACCAAATTGATCTTTAGCAATCTTCTTTTGAAGCTTTCTTGCTTCTTCTTCATCAAATTGTTCTTGAGCTCTTTCTACAAGAGACACAACATCTCCCATTCCTAAGATACGATCTGCCATACGAGAAGGGTAGAAAATATCTATAGCCTCCATCTTCTCTCCTGTACCAATAAACTTAATTGGTTTGTTTACAACAGATTTAATAGAAATAGCAGCTCCACCTCTTGTATCTCCATCTAATTTTGTAAGAATAACCCCATCAAAATTCAACACATCATTAAAGGCTTTTGCTGTATTTACAGCATCTTGACCTGTCATAGAATCTACAACAAATAAAGTTTCATGAGGTTTAATTGCTTTATGAATATTTGCAATCTCAGTCATCATTTCTTCATCTACTGCAAGACGTCCTGCTGTATCTACTATAACTACATTAAAACCATTTTCTTCAGCATAAGCTACCCCAGCTTTAGCAATAGCCACCGGATCATTATTTCCTCGATCACTAAATACTTCTACATTAATTTGTTCTCCAACTACATGTAACTGATCAATTGCCGCAGGACGGTATACATCACAAGCTACTAATAATGGTTTCTTTGTTTTTTTATTTTTAAGAAAGTTTGCTAGCTTACCTGAAAAAGTCGTTTTACCTGACCCCTGTAAACCTGACATCAAAATTACTGAAGGTTTTCCTGATAAATTAACTCCGGCAGCATCTCCTCCCATTAACTCAGTCAATTCATCTTTAACCAATTTAACCATTAATTGTCCTGGCTTAAGGCTTTTTAATACATCTTGACCTAATGCTTTTTTCTTTACCGTATTAGTAAACTCTTTTGCTATCTTATAGTTCACATCGGCATCAACAAGGGCTCTACGAACTTCTTTTAAAGTTTCTGCTACATTTACTTCTGTAATTTGCCCATGTCCTTTAAGGATGTGTAACGCTTTATCTAACTTATCACTTAAATTATCAAACATAATTGTCTCTTCATTTTGAAAGTTGCAAAGATAGTGTAAAGACAAGCAATTACAAAGTTCTTGTTTTAAGAAGTTTCCATCCAAACTTACTTTTGACTTAACAATAAGTACACTCTTTTTATTACTTCTAAATTTTACTTAAAAAATGACTACTTTTTTTAGTATTATCTAAATCATGACATAAAAAACAATCAATTCCTCAAAATCACCCTATCCTATAACAAAAAAGCTTAGAGAAAATCTCTAAGCTTTTTTTGATCTATTTTAGATTATTAAAACATAATCGTTTTACATTCTATTAGGAACTTGAATTCCTAGCAATCCTAAAGCAGATTTAATGGTTTCTCCTACTACCTTTGAAAGTTGTACTCTAAATATTTTTTCTGTCTCTGTATCAGCTCCAAAAATAGATACATTCTGGAAGAATGAATTATATGCTTTTACTAAATCATAAGTATAATTAGCAATTATTGCTGGACTTTTATCTATTGCTGCATTTTGAATGATCTCTGGATATAACATCAAGTGTTTTACCAGTTCTCTTTCTTTTTCATGCAATTGTGTTAGTACTACATCATCTGTTATATCAAAATCTACTTTTCTCAATATTGCTTGAATACGCGCATACGTATATTGAATAAATGGCCCTGTATTACCTTGAAAATCTACAGATTCTTCTGGATTAAATAAAATTCTTTTTTTAGGATCTACTTTTAATATATAATATTTAAGCGCTCCTAATCCAATGATATTATAAACTTTCTCTTTTTCTTCTTCAGAGTATCCGTCTAATTTCCCAAGCTCTTTTGATATAGATTTAGCTGTAGCTGCCATCTCAACAATTAAATCATCTGCATCTACTACAGTACCTTCTCTACTCTTCATCTTTCCACTAGGTAAATCTACCATTCCGTAACTTAAATGGAATAAATGCTCTGCCCATGTATATCCTAGTTTCTTAAGAATTAAGAACAATACCTTAAAGTGATAATCTTGTTCGTTACCTACAGTATATATCATTCCTCCTACATCTGGATTATCCTTCACACGTTGTATAGCTGTACCTATATCTTGTGTCATATAAACAGCTGTACCATCACTACGTAAAACTAATTTTTCATCTAATCCTTCATCTGTTAAATCACACCAAACGGATCCATCCTCTTTTTTATAGAAAATACCTTTTGCTAAGCCTTCTTCTATATTATCTTTTCCTAATAAGTAGGTATTACTTTCATAATAATAACTATCAAAATCAACACCTAAAGCTGTATATGTTTTTTCAAATCCATCATAAACCCAACCATTCATCTTCTTCCAAAGCGATACAATCTCTTCATCTCCAGCCTCCCATTTTCTTAACATCGCTTGAGCTTCTATCAATAGAGGTGCTTCTTTCTTAGCTTCTTCTTCGGTTTTTCCTGATTCAATTAGCTCATTGATCTCTTTTTTATATTCTTGATCAAACTTGACATAGTAATTACCAACAAGCTTATCTCCTTTTAAACCTGTGCTTTCTGGAGTTTCTCCATTTCCAAAACGTTGCCAAGCAAGCATTGATTTACAGATATGGATTCCTCTATCATTAATTATCTGAGTTTTATAAACTTTTTTACCACTAGCTTTGATAATCTCTGCTACTGCATATCCCAATAAGTTATTTCTGATATGTCCTAAATGTAAAGGCTTATTTGTATTTGGAGATGAATACTCTACCATTACAGCATCCTTTTCATCTGGACTAACAAATCCAAATTGTTCTACTGCTCTAATTTGCTTAAATGTATTTTGATAAAATACATCTGAGATTACTAAGTTTAAAAACCCTTTAACTACATTAAATGCTGAAACTTCTTCTACACGATCCACTAAGTACCTACCAATTGCGTCTCCTATCTGCACAGGGTTTCCTTTTACTACCCGTAACATAGGAAAAACTACAACGGTTACATCCCCTTCAAACTCTTTGCGAGTGGTTTGAAATTCTACCGATGGTAATTCGGCATTGTAAAGCTCTTTTATAGCTGCTTTAACATGTACTGAAATGGTTTCTTGTAAAATCATTTTTCAAAAAATTTAAGCTGCAAAGATAATAGAATTTATACAGTCTCTCTGTTCTTCTTTTACCTTTTACAGCTACAAAAAAACCTTATGGAAATTAATTCATAAGGTTTTTCATCTGTTTATTCTTCGATTTGGGTTTTGACAAACTCAAATAATGTTCTATTCTCTAATACTTTAAGGGTACTATCTCTAACTTCTATCATTAATTTATGTACAGTACAAGCATCTTCGTCTGGGCAGTCATTACATTTTTCATAAAAATTTAAACTTACACATGGCACCATAGCGATAGGTCCTTCTAAAACTCTAATAATAGAAGCCATTGTAATTTCTTCAGGTTTTTTTATTAGGTAATACCCTCCTCCTTTACCTTTTTTAGAGCCTAAAAAACCTGTCTTTTTTAAACTTAATAATATACTTTCTAGAAACTTTTGAGATATATTTTCATTCTTTGCAATTTCTGAGATCAAAACAGGATGATCACAATTCTTTTTTGCAATATAGGTTAACGCTTTTAATCCGTATTTGGTTTTTTTTGATAGCATCTTACTAATTTACGCTTTTTTTAGGCAAAAATACTTCTGCCATCATACATCGTGCACTTCCTCCACCACAAGTTTCAATGATAGTTAAGTCACTACTAATTATTTTATTATATTTTTCTATAACTTTTATTTGCTCATTTGTTAAACTTTGATGAGCAGCTTCACTCATTACTAAGTATGCTACATTGTCTTTTCCTTTTACTTGTAGCATATTCCCTGTAAAATGATGCATTTGCTGTTCTGTAATCTTTATAATTTCTTTTCCATCTCCTTTAAGATGAGAAACTACATTCTTTTTTTCTTTTTTATCATCTATGGTGTCTAAGCATATTACTGCAAATTGATCAGCAATACACATCATCACATTAGTATGATAGATAGCCTCTCTTGTATTTTCTACAGTTTGATTAGCTACAAAAATTACAGGAGTAAACTCAAAGTCTTCACAAAACTCTATAAATAATTCTTCATCTGCTCTAGGTGATATTGCGCAATATGCTTTTCGATTAACTCGATCTAATACTACACTCCCTGTTCCTTCTAAAAAAACAGCTTCGCCTTCTGCAGATGTATAATCAACAACATTATTTATTTGATATCCTCTATTTTCTATAGTTTCAAGAATATCTTCTCTTCGCTCTAATCTTCGGTTCTCTGCAAACATAGGATATACTGCTATATCCCCATTTTGATGAAAACTAATCCAATTATTAGGAAATATAGCATCTGGTGTTTCTGGTTCTATTGTATCCTCTACAATGATCACATTAACACCTACAGTTTCTAATTTCTCTACAAAAGAATCGAATTCTAATTGTGCTTTTCTATTTAAAGCTTCTGGTAAGATATCTTTTATTTCTTTCTGGAAATAATTATTCACCGCCGTTTGCTCGTTCATTTTAAAACTAGCTGGACGAATCATTAAAATAGTATCTGTATGTTGTTCCATATGGCTAAATATAAGAAAACAAAACCTTATCGGTTTTGTTTTCTCTTATATCTTATATATTATTTTATTCTAATACAGTTTTTGGATAGCATCTGTCATTTCTTCAAGAATTCTAAAAGCTGTCTCCGCCATCTTATTTCCTTTAAAATCTAATAACGGATTTACTTCTACAAATTCGACACAAGCTACTTTTTTACTGGCCATAATTTGTCTTATCATTACTATGATTTCTTCTGGTTCAAATCCTTTTGGCACTGGAGTTCCCGTCCCATAAGAAACCATATCACAATCCATTGCATCTACATCAAATGATATATATATCACATCACAATTAGATAACTTAGATAAGGCTTCATTAACACAGATTTCTAGTCCTCTATATCTAACTTCTGCTACCTTATAGTTTTTAATACCTAACTTATCAATTTGCTTATCTTCTGGTTCCTCTGTATCACGCACTCCAAAATACACTACATCTTCTGCTTGTACTTTAATATCAGGAACACCAATCTGCTTCATTTTATTCCATAACTGAGCAGTTTCTTCTGATATTTCATTAACCTGACAATCTAAATTATCATTTGCTAAAGCTGCAGCCAAAGGCATTCCGTGTATATTTCCTGAAGGAGAAGTATATGGCGAATGAATATCTGCATGTGCATCGATCCAAATTACTCCCACTCTTTTTTGAGCATCGGCCGCTTTTATACCACTTATTGTTCCTAATGCCGAAGAATGATCTCCTGAAATAACTATAGGGAAATTATCGTCTTTTATATTTGTCGCTACATGTTCACTTAATCTTGTACATTGCCTTAATATGCTATCAATTCTCTTAGCATAAGGGTTTTTATATTCTGTAGCTGCTGCAATTTCATTATAAATTGCTTCATTTTCAGTTTTTACATCTTCAAAATCAAAACGATTAAAATAATCGTTTTTTGAGTTTATTGCTGCTATCTCAATAGCATCAATACCCATATCTGCACCTCTAGTCCCTGCACCAATATCAGATCTATTCTTGATAATTTTGATGTTCTTCATCTGTTGTATTTTCACAAAAAAATGTCATTTAAACTAAATGACATTTTTTTATTTATTATGTTTTTATCTCTCGCTAATATCTTTAAACGCTCTATAAGTTTCACCTGTATAGATTTGTCTTGGTCTACCAATAGGCTCTTTACGTAAACGCATCTCTCTCCATTGCGCTATCCATCCTGGTAAACGACCTAAAGCAAACATTACTGTAAACATCTCTACTGGAATACCCATTGCTCTATAGATGATTCCAGAATAGAAATCTACATTTGGATATAGTTTTCGTTTTACAAAATAATCATCTTGTAACGCTTCTTGCTCTAATCCTTTAGCTATATCTAAAATTGGATCTGATACCCCTAAATCTCCTAAAACTTCATCTGCTGCTACTTTGATAATTTTTGCTCTTGGGTCAAAGTTTTTATAAACTCTATGTCCGAATCCCATTAAACGGAATGGATCTTCTTTATCTTTTGCTTTACCCATGTACTTTTTAGTATCTCCACCATCTTCTTTAATAGCTTCTAACATTTCAAGTACAGCTTGGTTTGCTCCTCCATGAAGTGGTCCCCATAATGCTGAAATTCCAGCAGATAATGAAGCAAATAATCCTGCATGCGAAGATCCTACTATTCTTACTGTAGATGTAGAACAGTTTTGCTCATGGTCTGCATGTAAGATTAATAATTTATCTAAAGCATCATTAACAATTTTATTTGCTTGATAATTTTTATTTGGACGAGAGAACATCATTTTATGTAAGTTCTCTACATATCCTAAAGAATCATCTCCATAGTCTAATGGTAAGCTCATACGCTTTCTCATAGTCCATGCTGCCAAAACTGGGAATTTTGCTAAGATCTTTACAATAGCATTGTACATTGCTTCTTCTGAATCAACATCAACAGAACTAGGATTAAATGCTATCAAAGCACTTGTTAAAGAAGATAATACTCCCATTGGATGTGCCGTTTTAGGGAATCCATCAAGTATTTTCTTCATCTCTTCGTCTACATGAGATTCTGCTTTGATATCATTATCAAATTTTTCTAATTGACTTGCATTTGGTAATTCTCCAAAAATCAACAAATAAGCTACTTCTAAAAAGCTTGCTTTTTCTGCCAAATCTTCAATAGCATATCCTCGATAACGTAAAATACCTTGTTCACCATCTAAATACGTAATTGCACTCTGACAACTTCCTGTATTTTTATATCCTGGGTCAATTGTAATGACACCTTCAGTTGCTCCACGCAATGCCTTGATATCGATTCCCAATTCATTTTCTGTTCCTTCAATAATAGGAAACTCGTATTTATTTCCGTCTATCTCTAGTGTTGCTATCTTTGACATATGTTATTTTGAATTATTATTAAATTTTGGTCTGCTAAATTACGAAATATACTGTTAACATCTTATTAATCGAACGATCATTTTAATCCTTACAAGTATTCAATTTAAAGATTCTTTAATTTTTTTATCAAATTCTTTATGATTAATAAAATCTTCTTTTAAATCGACCTATAAATATACTTTTTTATTACTTTTTGAACTTTACCTACATCTTAAGTTTTAGCTATAATTACTTCATAAAAAAAGCGAAAAAATCAATTGATTTTTCCGCTTTTCATTTATTATAATTTAAAGTATGTTATTGTTTTACTTTAAATGCTTTTTCTTTTGGGTAATATGCTACAGTACCTAACTCTTCTTCTATACGTAATAATTGGTTATATTTTGCCATTCTATCACTTCTTGAAGCAGAACCTGTTTTAATTTGTCCTGTATTTAACGCTACAGCTAAATCTGCAATAGTATTATCTTCTGTCTCACCAGATCTATGAGACATAACAGAAGTATACCCTGCATTATGTGCCATATTTACAGCTGCAATAGTTTCGGTTAATGTACCTATTTGATTTACTTTAATTAGTATTGAATTAGCAGTACCATTTTCAATTCCTCTAGACAAACGCTCTACGTTTGTTACAAATAAATCATCACCTACTAATTGTACTTTATCTCCAATCTTATCTGTTAAATACTTCCATCCATCCCAGTCATTCTCATCCATTCCATCTTCGATAGAAATAATAGGATATTTAGCAGCTAATTCTGCCAAGTAATCTGCTTGCTCTTCGCTTGTTCTTACTTGACCTTTTTCTCCTTCAAATTTAGTATAATCGTATTTTCCATCAACATAGAATTCTGCTGCAGCACAATCCAAAGCAATCATAACTTCTTCTCCAAATTTATAACCAGCTTTTTCAACTGCTAAAGCAATAGAATCTAATGCATCTTCTGTACCTTCTAAAGTAGGTGCAAAACCTCCTTCATCACCAACTGCAGTACTTAAACCTCTATCATGAAGAACTTTCTTTAAGTTATGAAAGATCTCAGTTCCCATTTGCATTGCTTCGGTAAAGTTTTGAGCTTTAACAGGCATTACCATGAATTCTTGAAATGCAATTGGAGCATCACTATGAGATCCACCATTAATGATATTCATCATAGGTACTGGTAATGTATTAGCACTTACTCCACCAACATAACGATATAATGGCATACCTAATTCGTTTGCTGCTGCTTTAGCTGCTGCCAAAGAAACTCCTAGAATAGCATTAGCTCCCAATTTTGATTTATTAGGCGTACCATCTAATTCAATCATGGTTTGATCTAATAAATTTTGATCAAATACAGAGTATCCTAATAATGCTTCTGCAATCACTGTATTTACATTTTCTACTGCCTTAGAAACACCTTTACCCATAAATGCATTTCCACCATCACGTAACTCTACAGCCTCGTGCTCTCCAGTAGAAGCTCCAGAAGGAACTGCTGCTCTTCCTAATACTCCACTTTCAGTAATTACATCAACTTCAACTGTTGGATTACCACGCGAATCTAAAATTTGTCTTGCGTGAACATTAATTATTATACTCATTTCTTTAGTTTAATAAATTATTGTATCTATTTTAATAAAGCGCAATATACAAAACCACCTAGTTTATTAATATGTATAACTCTCCTATTTTATTACAAAATACTACTTTGTTTAGGTAAGTTATTAACTATAACGTTATAGCATTTTATTACCGATTTAAAAATAGAGCTTAGTCTAAATTTTATATTTATTATTTTGTTTTAGCCTTTTTTATATTTTCAATAAATTGATCAAAAAGATATATTGAATCATTTGGTCCAGGACTTGCTTCAGGATGATATTGAACAGAGAAACAGTTCTTATTTTTCATCTTGATTCCTGCAACAGTATTATCATTTAAATGTACATGAGTAATTTCAATATCATTATGAGCTTCTGTCTCTTCCCTATTAATAGCAAAACCATGATTTTGAGAAGTAATTTCACCTTTTCCAGTTTCTAAATTTTTAACAGGATGGTTAATTCCTCTATGTCCATTGTGCATTTTATAGGTACTAATTCCATTTGCAAGAGCTATAATTTGATGTCCTAAACAAATTCCAAATAACGGTTTATCATTAGCTATAATCTCTTTTGCGGTAGCAATAGTATCTGTAAGAGGTTCTGGATCCCCAGGTCCATTAGATAAGAAATAACCATCAGGATTCCATGAAGTCAATTCTTGATAAGTTGAGTTATATGGAAATACCTTTACATATGCTCCTCTACTACCTAAGTGTCTTAATATATTTTTCTTAATTCCTAAATCCAAAGCAGCAATTTTGATATCAGAATCCGGGTTACCAAAATAATATGGTTCTTTAGTTGAAACTTTTGAAGCTAATTCTAATCCACTCATATCTGGTGTATTTTTTAACTCTTGTTTCAATTCTTCTATGCTATCTACTTTTGTAGAAATAACAGCATTCATAGCACCATTATCTCTAATATAGCTTACCAAAGCTCTTGTATCAACATCTGATATTGCTAATAAATCATTTTTTTCAAGAAATTCTTGTAATGAACTATCTGAAGCAACTCTAGAGAATTCTTCACTAAAATTCTTAACTATTAATCCCGCGATTTTAATTGAATCTGATTCTACTTCATCGCTTTTAGTTCCATAATTACCAATATGCGCATTAGTAGCTATCATTAACTGCCCATAATATGACGGATCTGTAAAAATTTCTTGATATCCTGTCATTCCAGTATTAAAACAAACTTCTCCAAAAGCATTTCCTTCTTTTCCTAAAGCTTTTCCGTGAAAAATTGTACCATCAGCTAATAGTAGTATTGCTTTCTTACGTGATTGATATTTCATTGAAATTGTGTTGTATTGTATATAATAAAAAAATTGTACTCAATTTTATGCAGTTTTACTGCTCAATAGGTTAAAAAAAAAGGATAAACATTAAATGCTTATCCTTTTCTTATATGTGTTATAGAACACTTATCATTTTATTCTTCTTCAGAATTAGAAACTTCAGCAGCTGGAGCCGCAGGAGCTTGAGCTTTTTTAGATCTACCTCTACGAGTAGATTTCTTTTTAGCTGGCTTATTAACATTGTAAAGCTCGTTATAATCAACTAACTCTATCATTGCCATATCAGCGTTATCTCCTAAACGGTTACCAAGTTTGATAATTCTTGTATATCCACCTGGTCTATCTCCTACTTTAGTAGCCACATCTCTAAACAATTCTGTAACAGCATATTTGTTACGTAATCTAGCGAATACAATACGACGGTTGTGCGTAGTATCTTCTTTAGATTTAGTTACAAGAGGCTCAATAAATTGTTTAAGAGCTTTAGCCTTAGCTACTGTAGTATTTATTCTTTTATGTTCAATTAGGGAGCACGCCATGTTTGCTAACATTGCTTTACGGTGTGCAGTTTTTCTACCTAAGTGATTTACTTTCTTTCCGTGTCTCATTTTCGATAATCTTTTAACTATTCCTTAATGGATTAGTCCCTGTCCAATTTATATTTAGAAAGATCCATACCGAAGTTAAGTCCTTTTACATTAACTAGTTCTTCTAGTTCTGTTAAAGACTTCTTACCAAAGTTACGGAACTTCATTAAGTCATTTTTATTATAAGATACTAAGTCTCCTAAAGTATCAACTTCTGCAGCTTTTAAACAGTTAAGAGCACGTACAGACAGATCCATATCTATTAATTTAGTTTTTAATAGTTGTCTCATGTGTAATGACTCTTCATCATAAGTTTCTGTTTGAGCAATCTCATCTGCTTCCAGAGTGATACGCTCATCAGAGAATAACATAAAATGATGAATTAATGTTTTGGCAGCTTCAGTCAATGCATCTTTAGGATGTATAGACCCATCAGTACTAATTTCAAAAACTAACTTTTCATAGTCAGTTTTTTGCTCTACACGATAATTTTCAATGCTGTATTTAACATTTTTAATCGGTGTGTAAATAGAGTCTGTGAAAATAGTTCCAATAGGAGCATTGGCTTTCTTATTTTCTTCAGCAGGAACGTAACCTCTACCTTTTTCTATAGTAATTTCTAGGTTAAGTGCAACTTTTTTATCCATGTTACAGATTACTAAATCCGGATTAAGGATTTGAAAACCTGAGATGAATTTCTGGAAATCACCAGCTGTTAATTGCTCTTGACCAGAGATAGATATTGTTACTGATTCATTATCCACATCTTCGATTTGGCGTTTGAAGCGAACTTGTTTAAGATTAAGAATAATCTCAGTTACGTCTTCTACTACACCAGAAATAGTAGAGAATTCATGATCTACTCCTTCAATACGTAAAGAAGTGATAGCGAATCCCTCTAAAGAAGATAGCAAAACTCTTCGTAAAGCGTTACCTATGGTTAAACCATATCCTGGTTCTAAAGGTCTAAATTCAAATTTACCTTCGAACTCAGTAGAGTCGATCATGATAACTTTATCGGGCTTCTGAAAATTTAATATTGCCATATTGTGACTTCTAAGTGTTATTACTTCGAATATAATTCGACGATGAATTGTTCGTTGATAGCTTCTGGAATCTGAATTCTAGCTGGTACAGAAACGAATGTACCTTGCATAGTCTCATTATTAAACGTAATCCACTCATATACGCTATTGCTATTTGCTAAAGCATTAACAACAACTTCTAATGATTTAGACTTTTCACGAACACCTACAACGTCTCCTGCTTTTAATTGGTACGAAGGAATGTTAACTAATTCACCGTTTACAGTGATATGTCTGTGAGATACTAATTGTCTAGCAGCTCTACGAGAAGAAGCTAACCCCATTCTGAATACCACATTATCTAAACGAGACTCACAAAGTTGAAGTAAAACTTCACCAGTAATTCCGCTTGAACGTGTAGCTTTTTCAAATAAGTTACGGAATTGTCTTTCAAGAATTCCATAAGTATATTTAGCTTTTTGCTTTTCCATTAACTGGATAGCATATTCACTTTTCTTACCTCTACGTCTGTTGTTTCCGTGTTGCCCAGGAGGGTAATTTCTTCTTTCGAAAGATTTATCATCTCCGAATATCGCTTGTCCAAATTTACGAGCGATTTTAGTTTTTGGACCAGTATATCTTGCCATTTCTAATAAATTAATTAATTAAAGGGGGAGATTATGAATTAAGGTCTCTTTCCTTCGATAATCTTGTTCCCCCTATTTTTTTAGATCTACTTAATATAAATAATTATACTCTACGTCTTTTTGGTGGACGGCATCCGTTGTGTGGTACTGGAGTAACGTCGATGATTTCTGTTACTTCTATTCCACTATTGTGAATAGAACGAATAGCAGATTCTCTACCGTTACCTGGACCTTTAACGTATACTTTTACTTTCTTAAGTCCTGCCTCAATTGCAACTTTTGCTGCATCTTCAGCTGCCATTTGCGCTGCGTAAGGAGTGTTCTTTTTAGAACCTCTAAATCCCATTTTACCAGCAGAAGACCAAGAAATAACGTCTCCTTTTTTATTCGTTAACGATACAATAATGTTGTTAAAAGAAGCTGTTACGTGTGCTTCTCCATAAGACTCAACAATTACCTTACGTTTTTTTGAAGTTGACTTTGCCATTATTCTAGGTATTATTTAGTTGCTTTTTTCTTGTTAGCAACAGTTTTTCTTCTTCCTTTACGTGTTCTAGAATTATTCTTAGTACGTTGTCCTCTTAAAGGTAGTCCAACTCTGTGACGGATTCCTCTATAACATCCTATATCCATAAGACGTTTGATGTTCAACTGTATTTCAGAACGTAACTCTCCTTCTATTGTATAGGCTCCTACAGCTTCACGGATACGACCGATTTGATCATCGTTCCATTCAGAAACTTTTAAATTCTCATCCACTTTGGCAGTTTCCAAAATTTCTTTGGCTCTACTTCTACCAATTCCGAAGATATAGGTTAATGCTATAACTCCTCGCTTTTGTTTAGGTACGTCTACCCCTGCAATTCTTGCCATAATTACCCTTGTCTTTGTTTAAATCTAGGATTCTTTTTATTAATTACGTAAAGACGGCCTTTTCTACGCACAATCTTGCACTCGGCACTTCTCTTTTTTAATGATGCTCTAACTTTCATAATACTTAGTATCTGTATGTTATTCTTGCCTTAGATAAATCATAAGGACTCATTTCTAGTTTTACTTTATCTCCCGGCAATAACTTTATATAATGCATACGCATTTTACCAGAGATATGTGCTGTCACAACATGACCGTTTTCTAATTCTACACGGAACATAGCATTTGATAATGCTTCAATAATACTTCCGTCTTGCTCAATTGCTGGTTGCTTTGCCATTATGCTACTGCTTTACGATTTTTACCTGTTTTCATTAATCCATCATAATGTCTATTTAACAAGTATGAATTAACTTGTTGCATAGTATCGATCGCTACACCTACTAAAATTAATAGTGATGTTCCACCGAAGAATAATGCCCAACCTTGTTGTACATTCAACAATTTCACTGCAATTGCAGGAAATATAGCAATAAAAGCTAAGAATATAGAACCTGGTAATGTAATTTGTGACATGATCTTATCTAGATATTCAGCAGTTTCTGTTCCAGGACGAATTCCAGGAATAAAACCACCACTACGTTTAAGATCATCTGCCATTTTATTTGTTGGTACTGTAATTGCCGTATAGAAATATGTAAAAACAATAATTAATAAAGCAAAAACAACATTGTACCACAATCCGAATATATCACTAAAAGCTGCTGCAATTCCTTGAGAAGTTTCAGAATCTGAAAGTCCTGCAACTGCAGCTGGAATAAACATTATCGCTTGAGCAAAAATGATTGGCATAACTCCAGAAGCATTCAACTTTAATGGGATATACTGACGAGAACCAAAAATGTTCTTTTCATAATCTCCTGTTGCTGTTCTACGAGCGTATTGTACTGGGATTTGACGTACTGCCATTACTAACAATACAGATCCTAGTATAATTGCAAACCAAATTGCTAATTCTATCAATACCATAATCATTCCTCCACCGTCTCCAGATACTCTAGATAACAAGTTTTGTAAGAAAGATTGAGGTAAAGTAGCAATAATACCTACCATAATTAATAATGATATACCGTTTCCGATACCTTTATCAGTAATTTTTTCACCTAACCACATTGCAAAAATACAACCTGCAGAAATGATGATTACTGATGATACAACAAAAAGCGTTTGGCTTTCTAAAACAAATGCTGAGCTAGGTAAAGTTACAAATAAGTTGTAGATGTAACCTGGACCTTGAACTAGAGTAATTGCAATAGTTAACCAACGAGTAATTTGGTTAATCTTTCTTCTACCGCTTTCTCCCTCTTTTTGCAGTTTTTGAAGATATGGAATTGCAATTCCCATCAATTGTACAACAATAGATGCAGATATATAAGGCATAATTCCTAGTGCAAATACAGAAGCATTAGAAAATGCTCCACCGGTAAATGCATTAAGTAAACCTAATAATCCACCATCGGCTTGTGCACTAAGATTAGCTAATTGAGTTGCATCAATAGCAGGAAGCGTCACTTGCGCTCCAAAGCGATATACTAAAAGTAAACCTAGAGTAACTAAAATTCTATTTTTTAATTCCTCTATTTTCCAAATATTTTTTATTGTATCAATAAATTTCATGAATTGTTAATTATAAGGTTACTGCTTCACCACCAGCAGCTTCGATTGCTGCTTTTGCAGTGGCTGTAAATTTATGAGCAGATACTTTTAACTTCGCCTTCAATTCACCTCTTCCTAGTATCTTAACTAAATCATTTTTACCTGCTAGACGTGTATTTAATATCACGTCAAGATCAACTGTGTCTGTTATTTTTCCAGCGTCCACTAATGCTTGTAAAGTATCCAAGTTGATTCCTTGGTATTCTTTACGATTAATGTTTTTAAAACCGAATTTAGGCACACGTCTTTGAAGTGGCATTTGTCCTCCTTCAAAACCGATCTTTTTTGAATAACCAGAACGTGATTTCGCTCCTTTGTGTCCACGTGCAGCGGTACCACCTTTTCCTGATCCTTGTCCACGACCTAAACGTTTCCCATTGCTTCTAACAGAACCTGAAGCAGGTTTTAAGTTACTTAAATCCATCTTAGTCTTTTATTTTTTATCAACAGAAACTAAATGTTGAACTTTATTAATCATTCCAAGGATATTAGGAGTGTCCTCATGTTCAACCACTTGACCAATTTTCTTAAGTCCTAAAGCCTCAAGAGTTCTTTTTTGGTTTTTAGTACGATTGATTGCACTTTTTACTTTAGTTA
The DNA here is from genome assembly GCA_947387485.1 of Aquimarina rhabdastrellae. Taxonomy (GTDB): domain Bacteria; phylum Bacteroidota; class Bacteroidia; order Flavobacteriales; family Flavobacteriaceae; genus Aquimarina. The sequence continues at coordinate 92,454 of CANDNT010000005.1, read as the reverse complement.
CTTTAATCTTTGCCATCGTTCCTAATTTTTATCCTTTAAAAACTTTATCTAGTGTAATCCCTCTTTGCTGAGCTACTTGCTGAGCACTACGTAGGTTTAATAAAGCATCAAAAGTTGCTTTTACTACGTTATGTGGATTCGAAGATCCTTGATTCTTAGAAAGTACATCGTGTACTCCTACTGATTCAAGAACCGCACGTATAGCCCCACCAGCAATTACTCCGGTACCTGTCGCAGCTGGTAATAATAATACTCTAGCTCCTCCAAATTTACCTTTTTGCTCGTGTGGTAAAGTTCCTTTATGCAATGGGATTCGTACTAAGTTCTTCTTTGCATCTTCTACTGCTTTAGCAATAGCTTCTGCAACTTCCTTAGACTTACCTAAACCGTGACCTACAACACCTTTTTCATCACCTACTACTACGATAGCAGAGAATCCAAATGCTCTACCTCCTTTAGTAACTTTGGTAACACGTTGTACACCTACTAAACGATCTTTTAATTCAAGACCACTTGGTTTTACTAATTCTGCGTTTTTATATTTTTGATACATAATTTCTTAGAATTTTAGTCCTGCTTCTCTAGCACCATCTGCTAATGATTTTACTCTTCCGTGATATAAATAACCACCTCTATCAAAAGAAACAGTTTCTACACCAGCTTTGATTGCTTTTTCAGCAAGGGCTTTTCCAACCAAGTTTGCTATTTCAACTTTATTACCAGATTTTGCAATATCCTTATCTCTAGAAGAGGCTGCACTGATAGTCTTACCAGTTACATCATCTATTACTTGCGCATAGATTTCTTTGTTACTTCTAAAAACAGATAATCTTGGGCGTTGCGCTGTTCCGCTTACAGTTCCACGGATACGCTTTCTTATCTTTAATCTTCTTAAATCTTTTGAGAATGCCATAACTTAGTTATTATGCAGATTTACCTGCTTTTCTTCTTAATTGTTCTCCTACAAATTTAACTCCTTTTCCTTTGTATGGCTCAGGCTTACGGAAACCTCTGATTTTCGCTGCCACCTGTCCTACTAATTGCTTGTCATGAGAAGTTAACTTAACGATAGGGTTTTTACCTTTTTCAGAAATCGTTTCTACTTTTACTTCTGGAGCTAATTCTAATACGATGTTGTGAGAAAATCCTAAAGCAAGATCTAATTTCTGACCTTGATTAGAAGCTCTATATCCAACTCCTACTAACTCTAACTCTTTTGTAAATCCTTCTGAAACACCCTTAACCATATTATTAACCAAGGCACGGTATAAACCGTGCTTTGATTTATGATCTTTTGCATCGCTAGGTCTTTCGAAGATTACTTGATCACCATCAACTTTAATATCGATAGCATCAAATTCTTGAGATAATTCTCCCAATTTACCTTTAACAGTAACAACATTTCCTTTCACATCAACTGTGACACCAGACGGTATAGTTACTGGATTTTTACCTATTCTTGACATTTTTTTCTTGTCTTTTAATACTGTTAATAAACGTAACAAAGTACTTCACCACCTACATTCTCTTTTCTTGCCTGCTTTCCAGTCATTACTCCATGAGAAGTAGAAACGATAGCAATTCCTAATCCATTAAGGATTCTTGGAATTTCATTTGCTCCTGCATACTTACGAAGACCAGGTTTACTGATTCTTTGTAATTCACGTATTACAGGCTCCTTAGTAAGTTTATTATACTTAAGGGCTATCTTGATAGTACCTTGAACTGTATTATCTTCAAATTTGTAACTTAAAATATATCCTTGATCGAATAATATTTTTGTAATCGCTTTTTTAACTTTAGACGCAGGAATCTCAACTACTCTGTGTTGAGCCGCATTAGCGTTACGAATTCTAGTTAAAAAATCTGCAATAGGATCTGTATTCATTGTATTTAATTTGCGGTTTTGGTTTTCGAAATTCCGAACCTAAAACCAATTAATTTACTTTGTTTGTTACCAACTAGCTTTAGTTACTCCAGGAATTAATCCTTTGTTTGCCATTTCTCTGAATGTTACACGAGAAATTCCAAACTGGCGCATGTAACCTTTTGGTCTACCCGTTAATTTGCATCTGTTGTGCATACGAGCTGGAGAAGCGTTTCTTGGTAACTTTTGTAATGCTTCATAATCTCCAGCTTCTTTTAAAGCTTTACGTTTTTCAGCATATTTAGCTACTGTTTTAGCTCTCTTCACCTCACGGGCTTTCATTGATTCTTTAGCCATAATTAATTCTTTTTAAATGGTAATCCTAGTTGAGTTAACAATGATTTTGCTTCTTTATCAGTATTAGCAGATGTTTCAAAAGTAATATTCATTCCTGAAATCTTGTTTACTTTATCAATATCAATCTCTGGGAAGATGATTTGCTCAGTAATACCAAAAGAGTAATTACCTCTACCATCAAAACCAGTAGCACTAATTCCGTTAAAATCTCTTACACGTGGTAAAGCAGAAGTAACTAAACGGTCTAAGAATTCGTACATACGCTCTCCTCTTAACGTAACTTTAGCCCCTACAGGCATACCTTTACGTAATTTGAACGTAGCAACATCTTTCTTAGAAATCGTAGGTACAGCTTTTTGTCCAGTGATTGTAGTCATTTCGTCTACTGCATAGTCGATTAACTTTTTATCAGCAACAGCAGCACCAATACCTCTACTTAAAACAATCTTTTTAAGTTTTGGTACTTGCATTACATTGTTGTAACTGAATTCTTCTGTAAGAGCAGACACTACTCTGTCTTTATACTCTTGTTTAAGTCTTGGAATATAAGCCATAACTAAATTACCTCATTAGATTTTTTAGAAAATCTCACTTTCTTATCTCCTTCCATTTTATAACCAACTCTAGTTGCTTTACCATCTGAAGTTAGCAAAGATAAGTTAGAAATATGAATTGGAGCTTCTTGCTTTACAATACCACCTTGTGGATTAGCTGCACTAGGCTTCTTGTGTTTAGATACTAAATTAATACCTTCTACAATTGCCTTATTTTTATCAATTAATACTTTTTGTACTTTACCTTGTTTTCCTTTGTTGTCTCCAGCAATAACAAGTACAGTATCTCCTGATTTTATTTTAAGCTTTGTTGCCATTATTAAAAATGTATTAAAGCACCTCTGGCGCTAATGACACAATCTTCATGAATTGCTTATCACGAAGTTCTCTCGCTACAGGACCGAATACACGAGTCCCTCTCATCTCACCTGCTGCGTTTAATAGTACACAAGCATTATCGTCAAAACGAATGTACGAACCATCTGGTCTACGCACTTCTTTTTTAGTACGAACTACAACTGCAGTTGAAACTGCTCCTTTTTTTACGTTTCCGTTAGGAGTCGCTTCTTTTACACTGACAACGATTTTGTCACCTACAGAGGCGTATCTTCTTTTTGTACCACCTAAAACACGAATAGTCAAAACTTCTTTTGCTCCAGTGTTATCGGCTACCTTTAATCTAGACTCTTGTTGTACCATAATTACTTCGCTCTTTCAATTACTTCTACTAATCTCCAGCATTTAGATTTACTTAAAGGTCTTGTTTCCATGATCCTTACAGTATCTCCAATATTGCAGTCATTTTTCTCGTCGTGTGCAACGTACTTTTTCGTTTTTAACACGAACTTACCGTACATAGGGTGTTTTACTTTTTTAACCTCAGAAACCACTATTGATTTCTCCATTTTGTTACTAGTAACAACACCTATACGTTCTTTTCTTAAGTTTCTTTTTTCCATCTTTCAGCAGAATTAACCGTTTAATTCTCTTTTTGTTAACTCAGTAGCCATTCTTGCGATAGATCTTCTTACTTTACGTAATTGTAAAGGATTCTCTAACGGAGACATAGCGTGAGCCATTCTTAATTCTGAATACGCTTTACGAGTTTTACCAAGTTCTTCTTGCAATTCAGCTGTAGATAATTGTTTTACTTCTGATTGTTTCATTTTCTCTCAATATTATGCTTGATAATCTCTAGCTACTATAAATTTAGTTCTTACAGGAAGCTTTTGAGCTGCTAAACGTAAAGCTTCTTTAGCTACGTCATGTGGTACACCACTAATCTCAAATAAAATTCTTCCTGGTTTTACTACTGCTGCCCAATATTCTACGGCACCTTTTCCTTTACCCATACGTACCTCTAAAGGCTTTTTAGTAATAGGCTTATCTGGGAAAATTTTAATCCAAAGAGATCCTTCCCTTTTCATATAACGCGTAGCAGAAATACGAGCTGCTTCAATTTGTCTTGCAGTAATAAAATTTGCATCCAGTGATTTAATTCCGAAAGTACCGTTAGAAAGTACGTGACCTCTATGAGAAAGTCCTTTCATACGCCCTTTCTGTTGCTTACGGAATTTTGTTCTTTTAGGCTGTAACATCTTTAATTTACTTTAAAATTACTTTCTACGACGTGATTTGTTACCACCTCGTCCGGCTTTGTCTCCTTTTCCTTGTTTTTTAGATAATCCTACTAAAGGAGAAAGTTCTCTCTTACCATAAACTTCGCCTTTCATAATCCATACTTTAACACCTAATCTACCATAAGTAGTATGTGCTTCAACTAAAGCATAATCTATGTCAGCTCTAAATGTTGATAAAGGAATACGACCATCTTTGTACGCTTCAGAACGTGCCATTTCAGCTCCGTTTAAACGTCCAGAAATCTGTACCTTAATTCCTTCTGCATTCATTCTCATTGCAGCCGCGATAGCCATTTTGATTGCACGACGGTAAGAGATACGATTTTCGATTTGTCTTGCAATACTTGAAGCTACTAAGAATGCGTCAAGTTCAGGTCTCTTAATTTCAAAGATATTGATCTGAATTTCCTTATCAGTAATCTTTTTAAGCTCTTCTTTTAACTTGTCTACCTCTTGACCTCCTTTACCAATGATGATACCAGGACGAGCCGTAGTGATAGTAACGGTTACAAGTTTAAGTGTACGCTCAATGATTACTCTTGATACACTAGCTTTTGATAAACGAGCGTGGATATACTTTCTAATCTTATCGTCTTCAGCAAGCTTGTCACCGTAGTCATTACCTCCGTACCAGTTGGACTCCCAACCTCTAATGATACCAAGGCGATTTCCGATTGGATTTGTCTTTTGTCCCATACTATTTATTAATTGCTTTGTGTATTATTGTTTGCTCCTACCACGATAGTTACGTGATTAGAACGTTTTCTAATTCTGTGTGCGCGACCTTGTGGTGCTGGACGTAGTCTTTTTAACATACTTCCACCATCTACACGGATCTCCTTAACAATAAGCTCTGCATCTTCGATGCTAGCGTCTTCATTTTTCGCCTGCCAGTTTGCTATTGCAGATAACAATAACTTTTCTAAACGACGTGATGCTTCTTTAGGATTAAATCTAAGAATATGAAGCGCTCTTTCAACTTTTTCTCCACGAACTAAGTCTGCTACTAAACGCATCTTGCGTGGTGAAGTAGGGCAGTTATTAAGTTTAGCAAAAGCAATCTGCTTTTTCTCAGCCTTAATTCTTTCTGCCATTTCTTTTTTACGAACTCCCATAATAGCTTAAATTATTTTTTTCCTTTATTTTTCTTATCAGCACCATGTCCTCTAAAAGAACGTGTTGGCGAAAATTCTCCTAATTTATGTCCTACCATGTTCTCAGTCACATATACTGGAACAAATTGGCGACCATTGTGAACTGCAATCGTTTGTCCAACAAAATCAGGTGTTATCATAGAAGCTCTTGACCAAGTTTTGATAACAGTCTTTTTATTGTTCTCTACATTTGCAGCAACCTTCTTCTCTAATTTATAGTGAACGTAAGGTCCTTTTTTTAATGAACGTGCCATGCTTTATTATTTCTTTCTACGTTCTACAATATACTTATTACTCGCTTTTGTTTTAGAACGGGTTCTATATCCTTTAGCAGGAAGACCTTTTCTAGAACGTGGGTGACCTCCAGATGAACGTCCTTCTCCACCACCCATTGGGTGATCAACTGGGTTCATCGCTACTGGTCTAGTACGTGGACGACGACCAAGCCATCTTCCTCTACCGGCTTTACCTCCAACTATTAATTGGTGATCACTATTAGAAACAGCTCCAATAGTTGCCATACAGTTAACTAATATCATTCTTACTTCACCTGAAGGTAATTTGATAGTAGCAAACTTACCGTCTCTTGCCATTAATTGAGCAAAAGCACCTGCACTACGAGCCATTACAGCACCTTGTCCAGGACGTAGTTCTATACAAGAAATAATTGTTCCTAATGGAATATCGCTAAGTGGCATAGCATTTCCAATTTCTGGAGCTACATTGCTACCAGAAACTATATTTTGCCCAACTTGAAGTCCGTTTTGAGCAATGATATAGCGCTTCTCACCATCTTGGTAATTTAACAACGCTATAAAAGCAGTTCTATTTGGATCATATTCGATTGTAGCTACGGTAGCAGGAATTCCTTGCTTATCGCGCTTAAAATCGATAATACGATATCTCTTTTTATGACCTCCACCTCTGTAGCGGATTGTCATTTTTCCTTGACTGTTTCTACCACCAGTTCTCTTTTTCGGAGCTAATAAACTTTTCTCCGGCTTATCAGTAGTAATTGCGTCAAATCCATTTACTACTCTAAATCGCTGTGCTGGGGTGATTGGTTTTAATTTTCTTACTGACATTTTCTAATCTATAGATTACTATACAAATCAATTACATCACCTTCCGCCACCTGTACAATTGCTTTTTTATAAGCATTTGTTTTACCAGTGACCATACCTGTTTTTGTATAACGAGTTTTGCGGTCTGGGCGGACGTTAATTGTACGAACTTTATCAACAGAAACTCCATAAGCAGCTTCAACTGCTTTTTTTATCTCTACCTTATTCGCTTTTTTATTTACTACAAAGCTATAACGGTTATTTAACTCACTATCAGCTGTAGCTTTTTCCGTAATAATAGGTTTAATTAAGATACTCATGGCTTCTTATTTACTTAAATTCGTTTCAATACCTTTCAAAGAACCTTCTAAAAGTACTACACTATTTGCGTGCAATATTTTATAAGTGCTTAATTCTGAAGCTGTTACAACTTCAGCACTCTTTAAATTTCGTGACGACAAATATACGTTTTTATTTGACTCACCCAACACAAATAGAGATTTTTTATTATCTAACCCTAATGATTTTAAAACAGTTGTAAAATTCTTTGTTTTAATAGTATCAAAATTGAAGTCTTCAACTACTACAACATTACTTTCACTTGCTTTAATACTTAGTGCAGATCTTCTAGCTAATCTCTTTAAGTTCTTATTCAATTTGAAAGAATAATTTCTTGGTCTAGGACCAAAAATTCTTCCTCCACCTCTAAATACAGGAGATTTAATACTACCTGCACGAGCCGTACCAGTACCTTTTTGTTTTTTAATCTTACGAGTACTACCTGCAATTTCTGCACGTTCTTTAGATTTATGCGTTCCTTGACGTTGGTTTGCCAAGTATTGCTTAACGTCTAAATATACTGCGTGATTATTTGGCTCAATACCAAAAACAGCATCAGAAAGGTTCACCTTTCTACCTGTTTCTTTTCCGTTAATATCAATTACTGCTACTTCCATTACTTCTGAATAGTTACGTAAGCGTTTTTGTGTCCAGGAACACATCCCTTAACTACAAGTAGATTTTTCTCTGCAACTACTTTTAACACTTTCAAGTTTTGAACTTTTACTTTATCTCCACCCATTCTTCCGGCCATTCTCATTCCTTTAAATACTCTTGCAGGATATGAAGCGGCACCAATAGAACCTGGAGCTCTTAAACGGTTATGTTGACCGTGAGTTGCTTGACCAACTCCACCGAATCCGTGTCTCTTAACAACACCTTGGAAACCTTTTCCTTTAGATGTACCTGACACATCAACAAATTCACCTTCTACAAAATGATCCACAGTAAGTGTATCACCTAATTTGTACTCCTCATCAAAACTTTGAAATTCAACAACTTTACGTTTTGCAGAAGTTCCAGCTTTTTTAAAGTGACCTAAAGCCGCTTTAGTAGCATTCTTATCTGCCTTGTCATCGAAACCAAGTTGGATAGCATTATAACCATCAACTTCTTCAGTTCTGACTTGGGTAACTACGCATGGACCTGCTTCGATTATTGTACACGGAATGTTTTTTCCGTTCTCATCAAAGATACTTGTCATGCCGATTTTTTTTCCTATTAACCCAGACATTTGATTTTAGATTTGAGAAATTTACTTTTAATGTTATTACTTTATCAATAAAAGTTTATTTCTCGATTAATAATTAATTTAAATATAAACAAACAAAATTCAGAACCAGAGATGTTAAATCTCTGATTCCGAAATTTAATTTTTATTTCTTAATTAGATCACACTTTGATCTCTACTTCAACACCACTTGGTAACTCAAGCTTCATTAACGCATCAATCGTTTTTGAAGAAGAGCTATAAATATCCAATAATCTTTTGTAAGAACTTAATTGAAATTGTTCTCTAGATTTTTTGTTTACGTGTGGAGAACGTAATACTGTGAATATTTTTTTATGTGTTGGTAATGGGATTGGACCTGTTACTACAGCTCCAGTGCTTTTTACCGTCTTTACGATTTTTTCAGCAGATTTATCTACTAAATTGTGATCGTAAGATTTTAATTTAATTCTAATTTTTTGACTCATTTTAATAGATATTATTCGTTACCCTTAGCTGCTTTAATTACCTCTTCAGAAATGTTAGCAGGTGTTTCTGCATAATGAGAAAATTCCATAGTTGAAGTTGCTCTACCAGAAGATAATGTTCTTAATGAAGTTACATATCCAAACATTTCTGATAATGGCACATTAGCCTTAACAACTTTTGATCCAGAACGATCTCCCATATCATTTACTTGTCCTCTACGTCTGTTCAAATCACCTACGATATCTCCCATGTTTTCTTCAGGAGTAAGCACTTCTAATTTCATAATTGGCTCCATAATTACAGCTCTAGCAGCTTTTGCAGCAGCTTTATACCCTAATTTTGCAGCTAATTCGAAAGATAATTGATCTGAATCCACATCGTGGTAAGATCCATCCTTAAGAGTAACTTTCATAGAATCCATTTCATATCCTGCAAGAGGTCCATTTTTCATAGCCTCTTTGAAACCTTTCTCTACAGAAGGAACGAATTCTTTAGGTACGTTTCCACCTTTAATAGTAGATTCGAATACTAATCCTTGAACTCCTTCTTCAGCAGGCTCCATAGTAAATACGATATCTGCGAATTTACCACGTCCACCAGACTGCTTCTTATAAACTTCTCTATGATCAGCAGCAGCTGTAATAGCTTCTTTGTACTCTACTTGAGGTTGTCCTTGACTAACATCAACTTTAAATTCACGTTTTAAACGATCAACGATGATATCTAAGTGAAGTTCTCCCATTCCAGAAATAACTGTTTGCCCTGAAGCTTCATCAGTTCTTACTGTAAATGTTGGATCTTCTTCTGCTAATTTAGCTAAAGCCAATCCTAATTTATCTACATCTGCTTTAGTTTTAGGCTCAACAGCTATACCAATTACTGGATCTGGGAAGTCCATAGATTCTAAAACAATAGGATTCTTCTCATCTGATAACGTATCTCCAGTTTTGATACTCTTGAATCCAACTGCAGCTCCGATATCTCCTGCTTCGATAAAATCAATCGCATTTTGCTTATTAGCATGCATTTGATATATACGAGAGATACGTTCTTTTTTTCCTGAACGGTTATTTAAAACATAAGAACCTGCATCTAATCTACCAGAATATGTTCTAAAGAATGCTAAACGTCCAACAAAAGGATCTGTAGCAATTTTAAATGCTAAAGCAGAAAATGGTTCCTTAACATCTGGCTTACGAGTAATCTCTTCATCAGTATTAGGATCTGTTCCTACAATATCATCTTTATCTAAAGGTGATGGTAAATAACGACATACTGCATCTAATAAGAATTGAACTCCTTTATTTTTAAATGCAGATCCACAAATCATAGGAATAATAGACATATCCATTACAGCAGCTCTAAGTGCAGCGTGCACTTCGTCTTCTGTAATAGAGTTCTCATCTTCCATGAATTTCTCTAAAAGATTCTCATCATAAGCAGCAACTTCTTCGATCAAGTGCGCTCTATATTCAGCTACTTCTTCCTTTAATTCTTCTGGAATATCAACAATATCAAATGTAGAACCTTGAGTCTCATCATGCCATACAATAGCTCTGTTTTTAACCAAGTCTACGATACCTTTGAAATCAGCTTCTTCACCAATAGGTAATACGATAGGCACTGCATTAGATCCTAACATTTCTTTAACTTGCTTACACACGTTTAAGAAGTTAGATCCTTGACGGTCCATTTTGTTTACAAACCCCATTCTTGGAACTTTGTAATTATCAGCTAATCTCCAGTTAGTTTCTGATTGAGGTTCAACACCATCAACAGCACTAAATAAGAATACTAAACCATCTAATACACGTAAAGAACGGTTTACCTCTACTGTAAAATCAACGTGACCAGGAGTATCAATGATATTAAAGTGATATCCTTTTGCGTCTTTAGTAGGCTGACCATTCTCTGTTGGGAATTTCCAAGTACAAGTTGTAGCAGCAGACGTAATTGTGATACCACGCTCTTGCTCTTGTTCCATCCAGTCCATAGTTGCAGCACCGTCATGTACTTCTCCTATTTTGTGGCTTACTCCTGTATAATATAGGATACGCTCAGTAGTAGTAGTTTTTCCTGCATCAATGTGTGCAGCAATACCTATGTTTCTAGTATATTTTAAATCTCTAGCCATTTCTGTATATGATTAAAATCTAAAGTGTGAGAATGCTTTGTTTGCTTCCGCCATTTTGTGCGTATCAACTCTCTTCTTAACCGCAGCTCCTTCTTCTTTCTCAGCAGCTAATATCTCAGCAGCTAATCTTTGAGCCATAGATTTTTCATTTCTTTTACGCGCGTAAAGAATCAACCACTTCATAGCAGTAGATATTTTACGATCTGGTCTAATTGGGTTAGGAATTTGGAATGTAGCTCCACCTACACGGCGGCTACGAACTTCTACGTGAGGCATCACATTTGATAATGCATCTTTCCAAATTTCTAAAGCTGTTTTTTCTTCGTTTTGGTTCTTTTGTTCTACGATATCAATAGCATCATAAAACACTTTGAAAGCCACTGACTTTTTTCCATCCCACATCATCATGTTTACGAAACGAGTCACTAATTGATCGTTAAAACGTGGATCCGGAAGGATTGGTCTTTTTTTAGCCTTTCTTTTTCTCATGTCTTCTTTTTAAAATAAATTCAAAAATTACTTTTTAGGGCGTTTTGCACCATACTTAGATCTACGTTGTGTTCTACCTTCAACACCTGCTGTGTCTAAAGCACCACGAACGATGTGATATCTAACTCCTGGTAAATCTTTTACCCTTCCACCTCTAACTAATACTATCGAGTGCTCCTGTAGATTATGTCCTTCACCTCCGATGTACGCGTTAACCTCTTTACCATTAGTTAACCTAACACGAGCTACTTTACGCATAGCCGAATTCGGTTTCTTAGGTGTAGTGGTATACACACGAGTACATACTCCACGGCGTTGTGGACAAGAATCTAAGGCAGCCGATTTACTCTTCTTAGTTATTTTGGCTCTACCTTTACGTACTAATTGTGAAATTGTTGGCATAATTTGCTTTACAATATTTTAATTAAATTAAATCCCTTTTCTTCTAAGGGACTGCAAAAGTATGAAATTTTTATTTGAAATCAAACCCTAATTCATTAATTTTCAAACACATTAAAAAGTGACTTAAAATGATATACTTTTCATATTACTTTTACGTTGTTTTTACGACTTAAAGAATTATGTTTAAAGAATACCATTTACATACCTTATTATTTATAGGAATTTATTTTTTATCAATCAATACATTTATAGCTCAAGATCAGCTATATTTAAATATTACTGGTAATAGCAAAAACGAAACGAAACTTATAGATAGTTTATCTTATAAAAAAAGTCATGAAAATTATATCTCAATTAAAAAGGAACTCACCTCTTTACAGGAAAAATTGTTCCTTTTAGGGTATATAGATTTAGAATTATTTGAAAAAAAACAAGATTCCATATATGAATTATCTTTCTTACTTAACAAAAGATACAATCATCTAAAACTAAATTTTGCACCAAATACTCTTTCTTTATCAATTTCAAATCAGTTTAAAAAAAACATAAAAGATGATCATATTGTTATCAAGACCAACGAAAGTTTAGATTTCCTAAACAACATTACAGATCATTATGTAAATACTGGAAGCCCTTTTAGTACCATACAAGTCAAAAAAATTCACAAACAACATGATACAATAATAGGTAGTTTACATATAAATATAACAAAACAAAGAATATTGGATCATATTATCATTAGGGGCTATAAAAAATTCCCTTTATCTTACTTAAAATATTATGCAAAGATAAAATCCAAAACCTTATTTGATAAAAAAGCAATTTTATCAAAAACACTAAAAATAGATAACTTACCTTTTTCAAAAAATATAAAATCACCAGACATTCTTTTTACAAAAGATTCGACACAACTCTTTCTTTATCTGAAAAAAATACCTTCAAATAATTTTGAAGGATTCTTAGGTTTTACAACAAACTCTGAAACTAACAAAATAGAATTTACAGGAAATGTGAATTTAAGTTTATATAATAATTTGAATTATGGTGAAAAACTTCAAATCATCTATAGAAGTGACGGCAGGGAACAACAACTTTTTAATATTAACACTCACCTCCCGTACATTTTTAAATCTCCAATTGGATTAAAAGCATCTTTAGAAATCTTCAAGAAAGATTCTTCATTTGTAAGTACACAACAAAACCTTGGTATCAACTATAACATTACTCCTAGAACAGAAGTAACCTTAGGATATAAAAATATCTCTTCTTCAAATTTACTAAACACAATTCCTTCAAATAATACAATTCAAGATCTGACAGCCTCATATTTTACTACAGAAATAAATTATTTAAAAGAAGGGAATTCTTTAATAAAACCAAAAAACATACAAATACATACCGTTAATGATTTTGGACAAAGAAAAAACACATCAAACTCTATATTTCAATTCAGAAATACAACCTCATTAGTTTATACATTGCCACTTAATAATAGAAATGCACTTTATCTAAATAATATTACAGGATACCTATCCTCAGAAGATATTTTTGAAAACGAACTCTTTAGGTTTGGAGGAATCAATTCAATCAGAGGATTTGAAGAAAATAGTATTCCTGCATCGTTTTACAATGTCATAAGATCCGAATATAGATATCTACTCTCTTCAAACCTTTATGTAAATTCTATAATAGACTATGCTTATTTTGAAGAACAGACATCTTCTATCACTCAAAATTTAACAAGTTTTGGTATCGGTTTAGGCTTAAAAAACAAGACAGGATTATTCAAAATCATCTTTGCAAATGGTAAAAGTAATAATCAAAATTTCAGTTTTTCAAACACAAAAATTCATATTAAACTGATTACCAAATTTTAAAACACTAAAACAGTCTAATCTAAGATAAACACAAAGTTCAAGCAACTTCACAAACACATAAATCACTAAATATCAATCACCTTACAATTACATAAAAAAAACAAATCCTTCACTAAATTATCTTTAATAAATCATCAACAATCTTTACAATTTATTAATAGAACGCCTGCAATAATTTAAATTTTAATGACAAAAAGTTGTTTTATTAAGATATTATTATGATTTTTGAGACCGGTTAATTCAAACAAATTATAAAATGAGAACAAAGTTTAGTGGAATTTTAACGCTATTACTAGCGTTTGTTGTGCAGCTAGCTTTTGCACAAGAAAAGACGATCTCAGGTAATGTTACGGACGACAGTGGAGTCCCTTTACCAGGAGTAAATATCGTTGTTAAAGGTACTGCTAACGGAACTCAAAGTGATTTTGATGGAAATTACTCTATCAAAGCTGCTAATGGAGCAATAATCACATTTAGTTACGTTGGTTTTACAACAAAAGAAGTTACTGTAAGTAGCAGTAACACAATAAATGTACAATTAGCTGCTTCTGCTGCCGAATTAGAAGAAGTAGTAGTAACAGCTCAAGGAATTAAGAGGGAGAAAAAAGCTTTAGGTTATGCTGTAGCAACAATTGCTGCAGACGATATTGCTTCACAACCTCAAACAGATGTTGTAAGATCTCTTACAGGTAAAGCTCCTGGGGTAAACATTACTCAAACATCTGGTCTTTCTGGTACTGGTACAAACATTATTATTAGAGGTTATTCTTCTATTAATGGTAGTAACCAGCCTCTATTCGTAGTTGATGGTGTACCATTTAACTCAGATTCTAACTCATCAGAAAACTTTACTACAGGTGGAGCTTCTGCATCGAGTAGATTCTTAGATATTGATCCAAATAATATTGCAGAGATCTCTATCTTAAAGGGATTAAGTGCAACAACTTTATATGGTCAAGCAGGACGTAACGGGGTAGTTTTAGTAACTACAAAATCTGGTTCTGCACAAGGTGGTGCTAATAAGAAATTTGAGATTACATTGAATCAATCTTATTTCGCTAACCAAATCTCTGACTTACCTGATTATCAAGATAGTTATGGTAATGGATTTAACCAAACTGCTTCTCCAGCATTCTCTAACTGGGGAGCTCACTTTACCGATAGAAGAGTTGGTGATGGTGTAGCTGCTGACGGAACTATAGCTCACCCTTATGATAGAGCTGATTTAAATTCTGTTTTTCCTGAATTTCAAGGAGCTCGTTATGAATATAGACCTTACGATAACGTAAAGCCATTCTTTAAGACTGGTAGTGTTGTTACTACATCTTTATCTGTATCTTCAGGTAATGAAAAATCATCTTATAATGTTAGTGTAGGTAATACTGACGATGAAGGATTTATCGAAGGTAATAAGTATAAGCGTTTTAATATTAGTGCTGGTGGTAGTACAAAACTATCTAACAAATTTACTATTAGTAGTTCATTTAACTATGTGTTAACTGATCTAGTAACACCACCAACTTCTGCTGGTTTTGGTAGTAATACTACTGCAGGTAATGCATCTTTATTCGCAAATATTTTATATACACCTCGTAGTGTTGATTTATTCAATTTACCATTTGAAAACCCAATAACAAACGAAAGTGTTTATTATAGAACGGGTAACGATATTGTAAACCCAAGATGGACTCAGAGATATGCAAGTAATATTGAAGATACAAGAAGATTTTTCGGAAATGTTAGTGCACTATATGAAGTTAATGATTGGTTAAATTTAAGCTATAGACTATCTTTAGATTCATATGTACAAGATGAAGATCGTTTTGTAAATAAAGGAGGTCCTCAAGTACCAAATGGTATATTAAGAACATTCATTGTTAGTAATACTGTATGGGATCATACGTTTAGTGCTAACTTCAATAAAGATTTAAGTGATTCTTGGAATCTATCTGGTACTGTTGGTTTTAACCCAAGAAGAGAAGAACGTTCTAGAGATTTAACAACTAGTACTCAACAATTCGTATTTGGATTAATCAGACATGATAACTTCCAAGAAACTACAGGCTTTAGTGATTATAGAGAGTTTAATACTCTTGGTCTTTACGCATCTGCTACAATAGACTATTCTAATTACTTATTCTTAAATGTAGCAGGTAGAAATGATTGGTATTCTTCTTTACAACCAGATACTCGTTCAATTTTCTATCCATCTGCTAGTTTATCATTTGTACCAACTTCAGCTATTGAAGCACTTAGAGGAAATAAAACTATCAATTACTTAAAAGTAAGATTAGGTTATGGTTCATCTGCAGGATTCCCAAATCCATATTCTACTGTAGTAGGACTTGATAGTGGTACAAACGTATTTATTGATCCAAATCCAGATGGAGGTACAGTAGTTAATACCTTATCTCAAAATGATAGATTAGGTAACCTAGCTTTAAAGCCTGAATTAATTACTGAATTAGAAGCTGGTATTGAAGCCAAGCTATTTGACAATAGAGTTTCTCTTGATTTATCTGTTTATGACAAACGTTCAACTGACTTAATCTTAAACAATAGACTTCTTGACCCAACAACTGGATATACAGTAACTTCAGATAATATTGCAGAAGTTTCTAACCAAGGTATTGAAGTTGGTTTTGGTTTTACTCCTATTAGAGGAAATGATAAAGATGATTTTAGATGGGATATCTCTGGACAGTACACAATTAACGAAAATATTGTTGAGGATTTAGGAGCTAATTCTGATCTTGAAATCATCGCAGGTTTTGATACACTTGGTAATGCAGCTATAGCTGGTGAAGCTTATGGTGTATTATATGGAACAACTTATGCACGTGATGCAAATGGAAATAGAATTGTGGGTAATAATGGAAACTATGTTACTGCACAAGAAAATGCTATTATAGGTGATCCTAATGCTGACTGGAGAGCTACTGTAATTAACAATTTATCATATAAAGGATTTGGATTAGGAATGCAATGGGAATATGTACACGGAGGTGATATTTATTCAACTACAGCTGGTGCTTTAATTGCTAGAGGATTAACTGAGGATACAAATTTTGATAGAACTCAAACCTTCATCTTACCAGGTGTTAAACAAGATGGTACTCCTAATGATATCCAAATTAATGCTACAGATTTATATTTTGATAATATTGGTGTTGCATCAGCAGGAGGAATCAATGAAAGAGCTGTTTATGATGGAACAACTTTACGTTTAAGAGAAATTTCTTTATCTTATAAATTCCCTGAAAGATTTTTAGATAAAACTCCATTTGGAAGTATTTCTTTATCTGTTATTGGGCAAAATTTATGGTTTAAAGCCTTTAATTTCCCTGAGCATATTAATTTTGATCCAGAAGTTATTAGTTTAGGTGTAGGTAATGGTCAAGGATTTGATTATTTAACTGGTCCAACATCAAAAAGATATGGATTTAACTTAACTATGACATTCTAATAATAAAGAATTAAATCATGAAAAAAATATTTAAAAATATATGTTTCGCATTAATTGGTGCCGGTGTTATCGCATCATGTGAAACAACTGAACTTGATCTCACTGAGAGTCCAAACCAAGTCGCTCAAGATCAACTTGATCCTAACTTTTTATTTAACAATATTCAGTTATCATTTTACGGTTTTATAGCAAATGCTGCAGATTACAATTCATTTGCAGCACAAGCTACGAGAATGCATGCTGCTGTAGGTGGAGACACTTATGATGAAGCATTTGTTCCTTCTAGTTTTGATGCTATATGGGAAAGTGCATATGCAGATGTTTTACAAGATGTTCAAACTTTACAACCTCTTGCAGAAAGTGAAGGTTTATCTTATCACTTAGGAGCCTCTAAAGTTATGAAAGCTTACGTTCTTTTTACTTTAGTTGACCTTTTTGGAGATGTACCATATTCTGAAGCAATTCTCGGAAACGATAATTTAAATCCAAGTGCAGATGATCAAACAGCTGTATATATGGCTGCTTTAACAGAATTAGATGAGGCTATCACTCTTTTAGGAGAAACTCCATCATCTCTTCCTGAAGTAGATTTATTCTATGGTGAAGGCGATGTTGATGAAGACAAAATGCCTCGTTGGATAACTGCAGCTAAAACTTTAAAATTAAGAGCTCTAATTAACGCTAGATTGAATGGTCAAGCTATTAATAGAAATATAGCTACTGAAGTTCAAGCATTACTTACAGAAAATGATTTGATTGATACTCCTGAAGAAGATTGGCAATTAAATTATGGAGATAATAGAGTAAATCCTGATAATAGACATCCTGCATATGCGTTATTCTATGAGAATAACCCTGGAGGATCTTATGTTTCTAATTATTATATGTGGACTCTCATAGGAGAAAAAGCTGTTGAAGATCCTCGTACTCCTTATTATTTCTTTAGACAAGATTTAGATGCTACTAACGAAGATAACTTTACATTACAATGTGCTACTACAGCTACTCCTTCTCACTTCTTAACAGTAACTTCTCAATATAGTGATGTAACTGCTAGTGTTCCTTTCTGTACAGCTGATGCTGCAAGAGGATTCTGGGGTAGAGATCATCTACAAGCGGAAGGGATTCCACCAGATCAAGGTAAAAGAACAGTATATGGAGTTTATCCTGCTGGAGGATCTTTTGACGACGGTAGCGCTGGAGCTGTTCAAAACGATGGAGAAGATGGTCTAAGAGGTAGAGGAATTACACCTATCATTACTAGTTTCTTTACAGATTTCATGAAAGCTGAAGCTGTATTAGCTCTAGGTCTACCAGGTGATGCATTAACTCATATCACTAATGGTATCACTAATAGTTTTAACAAAGTAGAAGCTGTTTCTGGAGAAGGACCAATTTCAGGAAACACTTATGTTTCTTATGTTACTTCACAATATAATGCTGCTTCCGATGAAGGAAAAATGGCTATCTTAGCTAAAGAATATTATATTGCTTCTTTTGGTAATGGTTTAGAAATGTACAATTTTTATAGAAGAACTGGTTTACCTTCAAATTTAGGTCCATCTATAACACCTAACCCAGGTGATTTCTATAGATCTGCTTTATATCCTGCTGCATATGTAAACAGGAATTCTAATGCTAATCAAAAGCTAAGAACTGAGCAGATTTTCTGGGATACAAACCCAGCTAACTTTATTAATTAATTAACAATAAAAGGATTATGAATTTAAAGAATATATTATATACGGGACTACTTAGTACAGCTTTAATGCTTACAGGTTGTTCTGATGACGAAAAAATTCCAGATCCGTTACAAGCATCTGATATTGAAGTAAATGGAGCTTACTTAAAAACATTAGAGTCATCTTTTGTAGTAGACTTATTCAATATTGATTCCTCTGAGTTTTCAGTTACTTTAGAAGAACATGACCGATTAAATGATGGTAGTTTAATTGATAATGTTCAAGTATATATCCGTTTTTCAGATTTAACAATCGATGACAATGGTACTCCTGATGATGAATCTGATGACATTGATAACACTAAAGCTGAAATGTTACTTGAGACAGTTCCAGGATCAAGTTTTTCTATTAACCAAAGTGGTTTTCCTCAAGTAACTTATACTAGTGGGGTTAGAGATGCAATGGATGCTTTAGGATTAGCTGATGCTGATATAGATGGATCTGACTTATTTTTCTATAGATTTGTATTAAATCTTACCGATGGTACTTCTTATACTAACTCTAATAGTGCTGCTAGTATTTTAGGTCAACCAGTATTTAACTCTCCATTTGAGTATTCTGGTTCTGTAGTTTGTATTTTTGATGAGCCTGATTTCTTTACAGGTACTTATCAAGTAATTAATACAAATCCAGGAGGATTTGGAACTGTATTTGACGGAATCGTAGAAGTTACAGCGGATCCGAATAACCCAACAGTAAGAAGATTTGATGGAAACTGGTTCAACTTTGGTACTGTCAACAATTATAGTATGACTCTAGTTTGTGGAAATATTATATGGGATGATAATCAAAGTACAGGTCTTACTTGTACTCAAGCTGAACTTATAACATTGAATACTCCTGATGTATTTACACAATTTGATACTACTTTCCAGGATGACGGTGTTGTAGAAGTTAACTTATCAGAAAACACTGCTGACTGTGGTGGATCTGCTAATTTGTTAGTTACACTAAGATTTACTAAACAATAATTGTTTGATATAAACATTGTTTATTAATATTATAAACATCCCAGTAACAATATATTTATTGTATTGGGATGTTTTTTTTTATAAATTGCAACTAAACCTATTTATAAATTCTCAATAGAATGAAATTTAAACACATATTATACTCTACATTTCTAAGTAGCATGTTAATCCTTACTGGATGTACTGATGATGAAAAAGTACCAAGTCCTCTAACTTCTGATGATATTCAAATTAATGGAGGATATTTAAAAACAATAGAATCTTCATTTGATGTAAACTTACTTGATTTAGATAGTTCTCTATTTTCTGTTACATTAGAAGAACACGATAAATTAAATGATGGTAGTCTTATTGATAATGTTCAAGTTTATATTAGATTTAACGATAATACTATAGATGATAATGGTACACCAGATGATGAATCTGATGATATTAATAATACAAAAACTGAAGTTTTATTAGAAACTATTAATGCCTCAGCTTTTTCTTTTAATAATGATGGTTTCCCTCAAGTAACTTATTCAACTGGTATACGTGAAGGAATGGACTCTTTAGGATTAAATGATACCGATCTTGAAGCTTCTGATATATTCACATTTAGATTCGTATTAAATTTAACAGACGGTAATTCGTATTCTAATAACAATAGTTCTAGTGCGATTACAGGACAACCTGTATTTAACTCGCCATTTGAATATTCCAGTTCTGTATCTTGTCCATTAGATGAAAATCTTTTTATAGGAAATTATTTAATTGAACAAACAAGTCCATTTGTAGACGGTCCAACACTTTCTCATAATACAGTCGTTGAACTTAGTGCTTCTTCTGGTTCTTCTAGATCTTTCCAAACTTCGAACTATCCTTTATATTGTTCAACACCTAATACATTTACTATTGATTTTGTTTGTGGAGAAATTATCGTTCCTCAACAAGATAGTAACTGTGTTTGTGGCGATGGTGGTAATTGGTTTGGTCCAGCAGTAGTTTCTACTACTTATGATCCAAATGATGATAGTGGATTTACTATTACTTTTACTGATGATGCTCAAAGTGACTGTGCTAGTCCGGCTCAAACATCGTATAAATTTACAAAGCAATAAAATATATCCGATATATTAGTTTTTAAAAACAACCCAAAGAAGTTTTTCTTTGGGTTGTTTTTTTTATATCTATATTTGCGGCATGAAAAATGATACTTTACTTTTTGGAATACGTGCAATTATTGAAGCTATAAATGCTGGAAAAACTATTGATAAAGTCTTTGTACAAAAAGGACTTCAAGGTGATTTAGCTAAACAATTAATGCAACTTATCAAATCACAAAACTTAACTGTATCATATGTTCCTGTTGAAAAACTAAATAAATTAACTAAAAAGAATCATCAAGGAGCTGTAGCCTATACCTCTCCTATCGATTTTCATAATCTAGAAGATTTAGTTTTATCTACACTCGAATCTGGAAAAACTCCTTTGTTTCTATTACTAGATCAATTATCCGACGTACGTAATTTTGGAGCAATTATTCGTACGGCTGAATGTACAGGAGTAAACGGAATCATTATTCAAAAAAAAGGTGGTGCTCCTGTTAATGCTGATACCGTAAAAACATCTACTGGAGCCATTTTTAAAATCCCTATTTGTAAAGTTGATCATATCAAAGATGCTCTATTTTATCTACAAGGTTCTGGGATAAATGTAGTAGCTGCATCAGAAAAAGCATCTCAAACCTTATATGATGTAGACTTTAAAATTCCGACAGCTATTGTTATGGGAAGTGAAGGAAAAGGTGTCTCTAATTCTGTTTTAAAATTGGTTAATGATAGCGCTAAACTTCCTATGTTAGGAGAAATAGCTTCTCTTAATGTATCTGTTGCATGTGGTGCTTTTCTTTATGAAGTAATTAGGCAACGTATGTCTTAATTACTTTCTACTCTTCTTCAAAATATATAATATCAATCTTACTATTGTTTGTAGTATTAGTTTGATTGAACTCATATATTTCTGTTTCTATATCATTTTTAAATTCGATAAAATTTCCGTTTTCATCAAAATGTTTTAAGAATTCATCTTCTTCTTCATTATAGTCTTCTCTTTCCCATTCATATTTTTTAGGTAAATGAATTCCTTGTTTAAAAATAAAGGCAAATATTACTCCTATTAATAATCCAGATAAATGCCCTTCCCAAGATATCTTTTTTTCTATTGGAAAAATATACCACATCATGCTTCCATATAGAAAAACTACAACAAAAGATAATGCTATTAATCGATAATACTTACTTACGACTCCTTTAAAGAATAAAAAGCCAAATAACATATATATTACCCCACTTACGCCAATATGATTTGCTGGTCGTCCTAAAATCCATGTCATTATTCCCGTTAATAATAGTCCTAGCCCTAAAACTTTCCAAGCTACCTTATCATAAAAATAAAACAGTGCACTAGAGAGTATTAGCAAAGGGAGCGTATTATTCCATAAATGCTTCAAATCAGAATGTATAAATGGCGAAAAAATAATTCCTCTTAATCCTTTTATAGTTCTAGGGTAAACACCAAAACTATTAAACGAAATATCAAATCGAATTTCAACCCAATAAACGATCCATATTAATAGCACAAAAAGAATAGGATAACCTATCACCCCTGTTGTAAACAAAAAATCATCTTTCTTTTCCATAACGTAATATAATGAGTTAGCTTATACTCATTAAGTTCTTTTTAATTTTAAACTTATAATTCAAACACCTTTCCAAAACTCAAAAAACCGCTTAATTGTCAGTCTACCTCATTAATTTCTAAAGAGAATTTCTTAAAAAACGTATTTTTGTTTTATGAATCAACCTTTAGCAGAACGTATCCGTCCAAATTCTTTAGAAGAATATCTAAGTCAACATCATTTAATTGGATCACAAGGGTCTCTTACTCAACATATCAAACGAGGAGTTATTCCTTCACTCATCTTATGGGGACCACCAGGTGTTGGAAAAACAACATTAGCGAATATTATTGCTACTACTTCAAATCGCCCCTTTTATACATTAAGTGCAATTAATAGTGGCGTAAAAGAAGTTAGAGAGGTTATTGATAAAGCGAAACAAAGTGGCGGCTTATTTACTTCAAAAAACCCTATTTTGTTTATTGATGAGATACATCGTTTTAGCAAATCTCAACAAGATTCACTTCTTGGTGCGGTTGAAAAAGGTTGGGTTACCTTAGTTGGTGCAACTACAGAAAATCCTAGTTTTGAAGTTATCCCTGCCCTGTTATCACGTTGTCAAGTTTATACGTTAAATCCTTTTAGCAAAGAAGATTTAGAAAACTTATTAAAACGAGCTATAACAAACGATACTATTTTAAAAACAAAAAACATAACACTAAAAGAAACTGAAGCCTTATTAAGGTTAAGTGGCGGAGATGCTAGAAAACTATTAAATATATTTGAACTCCTTATCAATAGTTTTGATACTGATTTAATCGAAATCACCAATGACATTGTTTTACAAAGAGTACAACAAAATACTGTACGTTATGATAAAACTGGAGAGCAACATTATGACATCATATCTGCTTTTATTAAATCTGTAAGAGGTAGTGACCCTAATGCTGCGGTATATTGGTTAGCTAGAATGATTGAAGGTGGAGAAGATATCAAGTTTCTAGCTAGACGTATGATTATTTTAGCTTCTGAAGATATCGGGAATGCTAATCCTACAGCTTTGATACTTGCAAACAACACCTTTCAAGCTGTTACCACTGTAGGTTATCCTGAAGCTCGTATTATTTTAAGCCAATGTGCTGTATATTTAGCTACTTCACCTAAAAGTAATTCTTCTTATATGGCGATCAATAAAGCCCAGCAATTAGTTAAACAGACCGGTGATCTTTCTGTTCCTTTACATATAAGAAATGCTCCTACAAAATTAATGAAGGAGCTAGGTTATGGTCAAGATTATAAATATTCTCACGATTATGAAAATAACTTTGTAGCTCAAGAATTTTTACCTAAAGAAATAGAAAATACAAAATTATACGAACCAAGTAATAATCAACGTGAAAATGCTTTTAGAGCATTCTTAAAAAGATTATGGGGCAGAAAATATAATTATTAATTATTCTCTTATTAAGGTATCTTTAATCTTCTTATTGCTTAATGGATTTATACGCTCTAAAATAAAATTATTATATGCATCAAAATGCCCTAATCCGCTTAGTTCCTTAGCTTCAATACGATAACCCGCTAATTCTTCAGATTTTATAGCTTTTCCTAATGAAACTTCTTTTCCTTCCTTAACCATGAATATTTCATAACCATAACTTTGCGCGACAAATTTAATTTTTTGCTCACCCATCGTAAAATTCAATTCTTGAGTTTTTACTACCTCTTTTTTCTTTGGCAACGTAGTATTCAATTGCTCCTGTACTACTACATCTTTATTTTGAGGTTTTACAACTTCTTCTTTATCTCCTACATAATTATAATTAATCGTCCTAATATCTTCAAAAGCTTCTCTTAATGCTTCATGATATGCTTTTTTATAGTCTTTACTCTTACTTTGACCTTCAGCAGAAGTATATACAATTCTATCTCTACAATCTTTTAATGCTATGGCTAATTTAGTACGAAATAACGTGGAGTTTTTAATTAAATCGACAGTTAAACCTTTACATGGATTTTGAATCAAATCTCCTGGGTAATTTATTTTCCCCTTTACAGCTTGATATCCATATTTATTAAATAAAAAATGAGTCAGTGAATTCAGTTGATACTTGTCTTTTTCATCTGTAAAACTATATTGTTCAGGAACTATTATATATTTATAATTGTTGATATTGTCTTGGGCTATTGTTACTGCTGAAAAAAGTCCTACAATCAGACTTATAAAAAATATTCTCATTTATATTACATTATTATATTAAACCCTAACTGAACCGAAGCTCCTCTTGCTTTGGCCAAATTCTGGTATTCTAACACATTATTTGCTGCAAGATAAAAATTAATTTTACTTACATAGGTCGATAACATAAATCCTATATTTGAATACGAATAATCATCTATGGTATAATTAATCTTTGTTCTAAAATATTTAGAAAACCTTTTATCATAAAACAAAGACAATGCCAATTGCGGTTGTCTTGGTCTAAATTGCATAAATACTTGTGCTCCTACTCCATCCATATATGGTATTTTTCCTGAATCTAGATAACAATCACAGCTAGCACTACGATATCTATTAAAAGAATATCTCACAGAACCGTTAAGTTTCATTGGTCTAAATGCGGAATAACTATCATGAATGGTATCATATGACACTGCTTCTTCTAGATCATCTAATACATCTTGTTCTTCGCTTTGATCTCCAGAAAAGTCAATTGGCAAATTCAGTCCTTCAAAAGTATAATCTCCTATAGCTTTATAAGTTTCTACGTCTTTTGTATAAAAAATCATACCTAAATCTGTCACACTTCCCGTAACCTTCCATTGATCTTCTATATCATAGGTAAAACCTAGGTCTACACCTATTCCTAAATTACCTCCTAACAAAGCTCTATTCAAAAATTTATTTAATACTTGTTTTGCTCCATCTGCATTATCTTCAGATTCAATATCTCTTAAAGAAGCATATCCAGCTGTCTGTAATCTTACATCTGCTCCTCTTATAATATGCTGATAGATATTATTACCATTAGGGCTTTCGATTGTAGTAAAAGTTCCTCTATTTCTAACTGATCTTGCATTAAAAATGCTTGAATATAACTTTAATCTTCCACCAAATCTTAATCGCGAGTTGACTTGTTTATTGTATCCAAAATGAAAAACAGACATTAATTCTGCAGTAGCACTAATAGTAGATAACCTAAACGTCTCTCCTACAAAATCTCGATTTCCCTCATATGCTAACACAGCAAAATCTTTAGGAAAATATGCGATCACATCAAGTTCTTCATAAATCCCACCAGAATAATACACATCATTTTTTGAACGCCAACCAAAATTAAGAATTTCTAACTGCTGGTTAACTGTAAAGTAATCTCGACTTCCTAATTGGGTCAGTGTCTCTTCAATTTTTTCATTAATGGATCTTCCATCATTTGCAAAAACATCATATGCAGAAGCACCCGACGAACCTGCATTCACATGAATATGTGATAAGAAAGGAACTCCTACATGGCTTTTAAAATTAACTTCGGCACCTGGATTTAATAATAAAGACTGAGGCACGTCTGTAAAATCGTATAACTGTTCTTTATTTTGAGCACACAACATCCCTGTTGCTAATGCAAATACTAAACAAAATATTTTCTTCATGATTGATATCGGACAAAATATGTAGCTGTTGATTGTACTTCAATTTCACCTTGCAGGCTTCCTGTGGTATCTATAACTCGTATTTCTGAAATGATTTTTGACGAAGTCGTTAAATTATTAAGTGTAGGTTTATCAAAAATCTCTGTTGTCTCTGTAATTACTGGGATTTGATTTGTTCCTTTAATAGCTACTCTAGAAAAACTATGTAATGGAGTATAAGCATCGTCTGTAAAGATGAAAGTAAACTCTATATCTCTTTCCATCGAGTTTTCAAACTTAAAGAATAACTCTAATTGTTCTAGGTTATCTATAGCAAAATCTGTACTAAAAACATCAAAACTAATAGTATCTCTTACAACAGGTACTATTATATCTGTATCGACATCAATAAGATCTTCTGTATTAACTTTTGAATAGACAAAATCAGCTTCAAATATTGGTGTTAATACCAAATTTTCTGTTTGATCAAAATCAACATCCTTTACACACGATAAAGTGACTACAGCAATCAATACTAATAGCACTTTGAGGGAAAATGCATTTTTATTCATCGTAATTTAGGGGGCATTAATTACTTTAACAAACGATTAACACTTGTTAATTATTGTCAAAGATATTTTTTTACTTCAATTAATCTACTAATTTCAATGCAATTACCAGCTATAGCCTGATTGTGATAATTAAACCATATTGTTTTCATTCCAATATTATCAGCACCTACAATATCTGCTTCATAATTGTCGCCAATCATCAAGCTTTCTTCTATAGTTGCTTCAGCTTTAGCTAATGCATATTCAAATACCTGGGGATTTGGTTTCTTCACTCCTACAGCTTCACTGGTGGTTAGGGTTGCAAAATATTTTGCAATTCCAGATTTCTGTAGTTTAGTTTCTTGAACTTCACTGAAACCATTTGTAATGATATGCAATCTAAAATTCGGATATAAATACTCAAGTAATTCTTGAGTACCTTCTATTAAATAGTTATGTAAAGGTAACATTTCTATATAATCTTGAGCTATCGCATCTATTTTTTTTACTGAAAACGACAAATTTAACGTGTTAAACGTATCTATTAAACGCCCTCTCCGTAGCTCTTCTTTTTGAATCTTATCTTTTCTATACTTTTCCCAATATTGTGCATTAATAGGTTCATACTCGTTTAAGAATTCCTGAATATCTATAGCTATTTTATGCTTTTTAAAAAGTAATTGAAACGCTAATGCAGAATTCTTATCAAAATCCCATAAGGTATGATCCAAATCAAAAAAGATATCTTTAACTGTTTTCATTAGTTATTTTCTAAATCAAGAATATATTCAAAAATAGATTTCCAAAATCGATCATTATTAAGTCTACCAAACAAACCATTACTAAAAATAGGTATAAAAGTTCCTCTTACCTTTTTTATTTCATTAACAAATGTTTTTATTTCATCTTTAGCTATTTCTAAATCCTCTATATTTTCAAGTGCCTGATTAGTAAAACAAAAAGAATGCACTACCAATGGTGTTTGCACTTCGTAATCTAAATCATAAAACATAAAAGGTGTACATGTACCAGCTCTAAATCCCATATATTTAGGAAACCCCATAGAATAATCTCTACTAATTTCTAATCCTACAAAATTGCGATATGCCTCTGGCAAGTTTATTTTATAAAAAGCGCATAAAACACTTTTTAATGGTCTATTTACTATATTCTCAATTCTTCTTTTCTCCTTTTTAAGAATTAGCATTTCTTTAATAGCATCATAAGAGACTTTTAATCCTATCTCGATATAATCTGCTACGTATTTTATAAGAATTTTATGTTCTGTCCTATTGGCATTTATATTTTTTTCAAAATTTGAATAATCTCCTAATCCAAATAATACTAAAAACTTCTTTTTCTTTTCTCTCTGTGTTTTTATTAAATATGTAAAAGTATCATTGGGATCTTTTTGGATTCCCAACAACACATTTATTCTATTTAGTACTTCTCTTATTTTAAATCTACTTACATCCCTCAAACCACCTCCTATAGATCTTAATATTCCTTTGCGTTTATATGCAAAAGTTTGAGAAACTGCTATCACAGGTTTTATTGCAAAATCCTTTTCTTTAAAATCAATATCTGGAAATTTAGTTTGAAGTACTGTTTTAAATTTATATGCCCAAATATCTACTACAGGTTGATGTAAAAAATTATGCTGATATGCTATACTCTCTTCAGCCATAAATCTTCCATACTCATCTTTAACATGTGGTAGATATTCTTCATATCTTGATAAAAGGTAAAATGTAGCTGCAAAAATGTCAAAAGGCAGTGCTGATCTTTTATTAGTACAGGAGAAAAAACATTTAGTTTCTTCCCACTGTTGAACATATATTTCTACATCATTAAAACCATGTTCAAATAATAGTTCTGCACTTTGTATATACAATTCTTTTCCTAAAGGTTGTTTACCATATGAAATCTTTGCCCCATCATGAGCTATAAATGTTTCGATCTTTGAGGTAAAACCTACTTCTATTCCTAATATTCTTTTGCATATTTGTTTAAACGTATAAGCAATTCTAGGTGTATTTTTTTGTGTATATACTAATAGCATGTTTTCTTGTTATCCCCTTAAAGCAGTAACTTATCGGCAAAGCTAAAATACGTTTTTTCACTTATAATCAAGTGATCTAATAAATTTATGTCTAAAGTTGTTCCTGCCTCTTTTATTTTCTGCGTAATAAGCTTATCTGATTTACTAGGGGTCATCGATCCACTGGGATGATTATGTGCTAGTATTATTGCTGTAGCACCTGCTTCTAAAGCTTCTTTAAAAACTATACGGACATCTACTATTGTACCTGTTTTTCCGCCACTACTAATTCTGGTTTTACGTAGCACTTTATTTGAATTATTTAAATATAATACCCAAAACTCTTCATGCTCTAATTCCCCTATTATTGGATGCATTATACTAAATACATCCATACTATTCGTTATCTTAAAAAGTTTTGGCAATTCTTCTTGACTTCTTCTTTTTCCTAATTCTAATCCAGCAATAATAGAGACTGCTTTAGCCTCGCCTATCCCTTTAAATTTCATCAACTTTTTTATACTCATCTTTCCTAATGCATGGAGTTTATTATCTACACTAGATAGAATCCGCTTACTCAAATCTACAGCTGTTTCATCCTTGTTTCCAGAACCAATTAATATTGCTATCAATTCTGCATTAGTTAATACTCTTCTCCCTTTATTCAACAATTTCTCTCTAGGCTTATCATCTTCACTCCAAGCAGTTATAGGTAATAAATAGTCATTTTTATTCATACAATTCTTTTTCTTTAAAGATAAGCCTCATTTTCCGTTTTTTCAAAAACACACTACTTACTTGTATAACTCTATCATTCATTGCATACTTTACTATACAGTACTATTATTTATCAAGCATTTATATTTTTATTTTATTTTTTTTAGCATTTCTACTTCATTTGTTTTAAAAAAAACTTAAATTTACCCGTTATATCTCTCAAAAGAGAAGAGAAAGTTTATAGTTAAACCCCCTCTTAACCGAACTTAATACTAATAATAAACTCATTAATTCTATGAAAAGAATTTTTACTCTAATCCTTGTTTTTACTTCGATTAGTTTTTTTGCCCAAGACAAAAAAATTACCTTTTTAGATTTAGCTGGTAATTACATTCAAGTCCCTAAAAGTTGTAAAGCTACTTCTGAGTATGAATTATTAGCTTGTGATGGTACTTCTATCCAATGGTCTTATTACAGTGAAGATCTTTTACAGGCTGTATCAGAGCAAATTATCACTTCTTACGAACAAAGTGCTGCTGGAGCTAGTAAATCTGCTTTTTCCGCAAAATCATATGGTGGTCAATTAACTGGTGTTAAATTTGAACAAAAATCAGGTAGTCACATGACTTATCAATACTTTTTATCAGGAAAAATCAAAGATAAAGGTGTAATGATGACCGTAGGAACAAATACCAATATTACATCTATGGATGAATTATCAGGTATTTTAAAATTAATTTTCGAAGAGATTGGCTAAAAATATTTTCTTAACTATATATATCAAGGAAGTCTAATTATAGATTTCCTTTTTTTATTTCTACACTTTAGCACATAGCATAATATGTCTAATATTCTATTTTTTTTGTCACTAATTATAAATTACTTTTGAGTATAAGAATGGGTATAAAAACACTATAACTTTATTTTTTAAGCTAATCAATCCTTTTTTACACCTTATTGATTAAGGTTAAAAGTTATTATGAAATCATTATTCGACGAAAATTCAAAAAACGAAATTATTGATCGTATCAATAATCTATCTTACAGAAGTCCTGCTCAATGGGGGAAAATGAATGTATCTCAAATGATCTTTCACTGTCAATTCCCTCTAAAAATAGCCCTTCAAAAAGAAGATTTTAAATTACGAAAAAATATTTTTGCCATACTATTCTTTAAAAAATCATTATATAGTGATAAACTTTGGAGAAAAAATCTACCTACCCATAAAAAGTTAAAAGTCGTTTACCCTAAAGTTTTTGAAAATGAACGACGAAATTTACTTAAACTTATAGATGAGATTTTTGAAAAGAGAAACTCATCTTGGCCTAGTCATCCTATTTTTGGTGAATTTACAATAGAGCAATGGGGGAAACTACATTACAAACATTTAGATCATCACTTAAGACAGTTTAATAATTAAAACAAAAAGGTTGGTAATATACCAACCTTTTTGTTTTAATTTATGTCGTTATTATTTTATAGCATTTTTGCTACTTCATCAAACTCAAGCCCTCCATAATTCCCACTACTCATCAACAATACTGCTGTATTACTTAAATCTTTATTAAATAAGAACTCTCTGAATGCGTCTGGATTTGTATATACTTGCAAACCTTCTTTATTAAAAGCTTCTTGAATTTGCTCTTCAGATATAGTTTCTAATCGTTTAAGTGATACTGCTTCAGGCGAATAAAACACAACTGCTTCATCTGCTGCTGTCAATGTTTCGTTATACTCTTTTAAGAATGCTCCATTTAAACTACTATATGTATGTAATTCTAAACACGCTAGCACTTTTCTTTCTTTATATTGCTCTTTTACCGCTGCTGTAGTAGCTTTTACTTTAGATGGACTATGTGCAAAATCTTTATAAATCACAGTATTTTCATTAGCCGCAATTTTTTCTAATCGCTTTGATGCACCTTTAAATGTTGCTATTGCTTCATAAAAGTCATCCTCATCTATCCCTATATGCTGACATACCCATTTTGCTCCTGCAATATTATTTAAATTATGTTTTCCAAAGACTTCTATCGGCATTTCTCCTTCTGGAGTATCTAATAAAGTTTCTCCATCAACTATACTATAATCTGGTGTTTGATAAGGAAATTTCCTTATAGGGTTCTCTGTAGCTTCGGCTAATGCTTTTACTGTAGCATCTTCTTCATTATATACTAAAGCTCCTCCATTCACAATTTGATCAATAAAAATCTTGAATTGTTCATTATAATTTTCAAGTGTTGGGAATACATTTATATGATCCCACGCTATTCCGCTAATTAAAGCTATATTAGGTTTATATAAATGAAATTTAGGCCTACGATCTAATGCAGAAGATAAATATTCATCACCTTCTAGAATAATAAAATCATTCTCTTGAGTAAGATGCACCATAGTTTCAAAACCGTCTAATTGAGCTCCTACCATATAATCCACTTCATGATCATGGTATTGCAACACATGTAGTATCATAGAGGTGATTGTTGTCTTGCCATGAGACCCCCCAATAACCACTCTAGTTTTTTCTTTAGAATGTTCGTACAAAAACTCAGGATATGAATAAATTGTTATTCCTAATCCTTGAGCTTTTAACAATTCTGGATTATCTGCTTTTGCATGCATTCCTAGAATTATAATATCAATATCTGTTGTTATACGGTTTGCATCCCATCCAAAACATTCTGGAAGTAATCCGTATTTTTCTAATCTTGATTTTGATGGTTCAAAAATCACATCATCGCTACCAGTAACGCGTTCTCCTTTTTGATGAAGTGCTATGGCCAAGTTATGCATCGCGCTCCCGCCTATCGCTATGAAATGTATATGCATTCTTTACAATTTTATCTTGTAAAGATAACTAGTTTAGTATGATTTTTTCCTTTTCACATATAAAAAAAGCGAGTTCAACTTGTGACTCGCTTTTTCTACTCTGCTTATTATATTTTTAGTTATTAAGCATACTCCATAACTTATCTTTTAATTCTTGTAATCCCTGTTGAGCTACAGAAGAAATAAACAAATATGGTGCTTTTAAAGTCTCATCTAATTCTGCTTTAAGTTCTTCTCTAAGTTCCTCGTCAAGCATATCACATTTTGAGATCGCTATTAATCTATCCTTATCTAGTAGTTCTGGATTATATCTGCGTAACTCATCTAATAAGATTTCATATTGCTTTACAATATCATCTGCATCTGCAGGAATCAAAAACAATAAGGTCGAGTTTCTTTCTATATGTCTTAAAAAACGGTGACCAATTCCTTTTCCTTCTGCCGCCCCTTCTATAATTCCTGGTATATCAGCAATTACAAAAGTTTGAAAATCTCTATACTTCACTATCCCCAAGTTAGGTTTAAGTGTTGTAAACTCGTAATCTGCAATCTTAGGCTTTGCTGCTGTAACTACAGACAATAGTGTAGATTTTCCTGCATTAGGAAATCCTACTAATCCCACATCTGCAAGAACTTTAAGCTCTAATGTAATATCGTGCTCTTCTCCCGGGATTCCTGGTTGAGCATATCTTGGGGTTTGATTCGTTGGGCTTTTAAAATGCCAATTTCCTCTACCTCCCATACCTCCTTCGGCTATGATGATTTCTTGCCCGTCTTCAGTAATTTCATGAAGGACATTTTGTGTTTCTGTATCTCTTATTACAGTTCCTAATGGTACTTTGACATAAATATCGTCTCCATCTGCTCCTGTACTTCTATTTTTACTACCATGCGCACCATGTCCTGCTTTAAAATGTCTTTTAAATTTTAAGTGATAAAGCGTCCACAAATTTGAATCTCCTTGAAGGATGATATGTCCTCCTCGACCTCCATCACCTCCATCTGGACCTCCCTTCGTGATATATTTTTCTCTATGCAAATGTGTAGAACCTTTACCTCCATTACCAGATGCAACATGTAGTTTTACATAATCTACAAAATTCCCTTCAGTCATATTCTTTTCTTATTAATTGTATTCTCTCAAGTAAAGTTTTATTACTTTAATCGATCTATCACTTCGCTTAAACGCGCTGTAATATCCTCAATACTACCAACTCCATCAACTCCAAAGTATTTATCCTCTTTTTCGTAATATTCTTTTAAAATAGCTGTTTCATTATAGTATACTTTAATACGATTACGTATCACGCTCTCATCTGCATCATCAGCTCTTCCAGAAGTTTTTCCTCTTTCTAATAATCGCTCTACTAGCACTTCATCATCTACTTCTAATGCTACCATCGCATTTACTTGAGATCCTTTAGATTCTAACAGTTCTTTTAACGCTTCTGCTTGTGCTTCTGTACGAGGGAATCCATCAAAAATAAATCCTTTTGCTTCTGGGTTCTTTTCTACTTCTTCATTAAGCATTTTTATAGTAACCTCATCTGGTACTAACTGCCCTTTATCTATATATGATTTTGCTAACGTTCCTAATTCAGTAGCATTTTTAATATTGTATCTAAATACGTCTCCTGTAGAAATGTGTTTAAGTTCGTATTTTTCTTTTAATACATTTGCTTGTGTTCCTTTACCCGCACCTGGAGGTCCGAATAACACTAAATTTGTCATGGTAGTAGTATTTGATTTTAATTGATATACGTCTGTTAGATTTCTTCCTAGACCATTATAATCAAGGCCAAAACCAACAATAAAACGATTTGGGATAGACATCCCTATATAATCTATAATAATTTCCTTTGTATATGCTTCGGGCTTATAAAACAATGTAGCTATTTTTATAGCCTTACATTCTTTTGCTTCTAGAATTTCTTGCAAAGCTTCAATCGTGTTTCCTGTATCAATGATATCTTCAAGTATAACAACTGTTCTGCCTTTTAAATCTTCTTTTAACCCTATAAGCTCTGTTACGTTTTCTGTAGTAGAAGTTCCTTCATAAGATGCTACCTTTATAAAACTAACTTCACAGTCCCTTTTATATCGCTTTATTACTTCTGATGCAAACATAAATGAACCATTTAAAATACCTAAGAAAAGAGGACACTCTCCTTTCAAATCTTCATTTAATTGTTTACTTAATTTTTCTATAGATGCAATAATATCCTTTTCAGCAATATAAGGTGTAAACTGGAGGTCATGTAATTGTATCACGAGCTTATTTTTAATCTTTATGAGTAACTCATTTTGTAAAAAGGGCAAAGATAATGATTAAAATATGATTTATAGTGCTTTGTCTTCTGTTTTAAATCTAAAGTGCTTTTATAAGGCTATTAGCGTTTAAAAAATTATTTTTGCAATCATAAACCACTTTAGCACAACAAAACAAATGATTACTTATTTCTCGTCCAACTTCAAACTTGGAATTTTAGGAGGCGGACAATTAGGCAAAATGCTCCTTTATGAAACTCGAAAGTATGACATTCAAACTCATGTTTTAGACCCCAATCCAGATGCTCCTTGTAAAATTGCTTGTGATTATTTTGAGCAAGGGGATCTAACCGATTTTGATACTGTCTATAATTTTGGAAAAAAAGTAGATATTCTCACTCTCGAAATAGAGGTTATTAATACCGATGCACTTATACAATTAGAAAAAGAAGGCGTTAAAGTATACCCAAATGCAACTACTTTAAAGCGTATTCAAAACAAGGGCACTCAAAAACTTTTTTACAAAGAAAAAAATATTCCGACAGCAAATTTCACGGCATATAATTCAAAAGAAGAGCTATTACAGGCTGTTACAGAGCAGGCTGTTCAATTGCCTTTTGTATGGAAAAGCACTCAAGGTGGATACGATGGTAATGGTGTTGCAATAATACGCTCTATAAATGATATAGAACAATTACCAGACACTCCTTGTATTGCAGAAGATATGATTCCTTTTAAGAAAGAATTGGCTGTAATTGTTGCTCGTAATCCTAGTGGAGAAGTAAAAACATATCCTGTAGTTGAAATGGAATTTCATCCTGAAGCTAATCAGGTAGAATATGTAATTTGTCCTGCTCGTATTCCTGAAAATATTGCGGATAAAGCTAGACAACTTGCTCATCAAGTTTCAAATGCTTTTGAACATGTAGGTATTCTTGCTGTAGAGATGTTTCTTACTCACGAAGATACAATTCTTGTTAATGAGGTTGCTCCTCGCCCACATAATAGTGGTCATTACAGCATAGAAGCTAGTTACACTAATCAATTTGAACAACATCTCCGTGCTGTTTTAAATCTCCCACTCGGAAAAACCGCAAACAAAGTTGGAGGGATTATGGTAAATCTAGTAGGTGAAGAAGGCTATACTGGTAATGTAGCATATCAAAACATAGAAACCATTATGGAAATGGATGGCGTCACACCTCATATTTATGGAAAAAAACAAACTCGTCCTTTCAGAAAAATGGGACATGTAACCATTATTCACGAAGACTTAAGTCAAGCTAGAGTCATAGCCCAAAATGTAAAAAATACAATTAAAGTAATTAGTATATAACACAACATATCAAAATTTATATCTTATGAACAAAGTAGCCGTTATTATGGGAAGTACAAGTGATCTTCCTGTTATGCAACAAGCTATTGATGTTTTAAAGGAATTCGACATCGAAGTTGACGTAGACATTGTTTCTGCTCATCGTACTCCTGAAAAACTATTTGATTTTGCAAAAAATGCCCATACTAGAGGAATCAATGTTATCATAGCCGGAGCTGGTGGTGCTGCGCACTTACCTGGAATGGTAGCCTCTTTATCTCCTTTGCCTGTTATAGGTGTTCCTGTAAAGTCAAGAAATTCTATTGATGGTTGGGATTCTGTACTATCAATCCTACAAATGCCTGGAGGAGTACCTGTAGCTACTGTTGCTCTTGATGGTGCACTTAACGCAGGTATTCTTGCTGCCCAAATCATTGGTGCTTCAAATATGGGTATTCTAAATAAAATATCTACTTATAAAGAAGGTTTAAAAAATAAAGTAATTGAAGGAGCAAAATCGATTACTCAATAAAATAATATTTAAAGAGATATTATTCTCATTATAAAATAAAAAGAGTCGCTAATAATAGCGACTCTTTTACAATATTTAGGTCTTACTAAAAATATAATATTATTTATTAACCAATTTAAATATATTACACAAAATTTTAAAGTAAGACCACTACTCTTAAAACCTGAGTCGAAGGTATACATCTTACATCTTAGCATCGCAAAATTACTAAAAAAAGAAACAGCTTTTTCGATAAAAAACACTTAATATCGACAAAAAGCACATTTTTAACATTCTTACGGGTTAACATCAAGTATAAAAACCTTTTAGCCAATCTCACAACCATTTAACCATACCTTAACATTTTTACCTAAGGTTTTCTTTTAAAAAACAGAATAAATCCATGGCTTTATCTATATTTGATTTAGATAAAAAATTAGTTTATGAGTAATCCTTTATTACAAGTTTTTGACACTGCTCCATTTGCTACAATACAACCAGATCATTTTTTACCTGCTATAAAAAATGCTATAGCCGAAGCTAAAAAAGAAATTAATACTATTGTTACAAATACCGCAGCTCCTACTTTTGAAAATACTATAGAAGCATTGGATTATAGTGGCTATTTATTAAGCCGTGTTTCCAGTACTTTTTCAAACTTAAATAGCGCCGAAACTAATGAGCAAATACAAAAAACTGCTCAAGAAATTTTCCCTCTATTGTCTG
The DNA here is from genome assembly GCA_947387485.1 of Aquimarina rhabdastrellae. Taxonomy (GTDB): domain Bacteria; phylum Bacteroidota; class Bacteroidia; order Flavobacteriales; family Flavobacteriaceae; genus Aquimarina. Next base: position 55,452 of record CANDNT010000005.1, on the reverse strand, counting down.
AATATGGTAATGATATTGCTTTAAATATTGATTTATTTAAACGTATTGAAGTTGTTTATAATAACAAAGCATCCTTAGATCTTACTCCAGAACAGACTACTTTATTAGATAAAAGTTATAAATCATTTGCTCGTAATGGAGCTACTCTCCCTGAAGAGAAAAAACAACAATTAAGAGCTATTGATAAAGAATTAGCTACATTAAGTTTATCTTTTGGAGAAAATGTTTTAGCAGAGACCAATAAGTTTGAGTTATTCATCACAGACGAAAATGATCTCGATGGCTTACCTGAAGGGGCGAAAGAAGCTGCCAAAGCTTTGGCTATAGCCAAAGAAAAAGAAGGATGGTTATTTACACTAGACTATCCTAGTTATATTCCTTTTATGACTTATGTAAAAAATAGAGCTTTACGTAAAAAAATGGCTCTTGCATTTGCTTCAAAAGGATTTCATAATGATGATTTAGATAATCAAAAAAATGTATTATCTATCGTTAAATTAAGACATCAACGTGCGCAACTATTAGGTTATGATTCTCATGCTTATTACGTATTAGAGCAACGTATGGCAGAAAAACCTGAAAAAGTTTTTACTTTTTTAAATGACATTTTGGCAAAAGCTAAACCTGCTGCTCAAAAAGAATTTGATCGATTACAAAATTTTGCCAAAGAACTTGACAATATCGATAGACTTGAATCATGGGACAAAGCTTATTATTCTGAAAAGTTAAAACAACAATTATTTGACTTAAATGATGAGCAATTAAAGCCTTATTTTAAACTAGAAAATGTAATTGATGGTGTTTTCACTATTGCAGGAAAATTATTCGATCTTCAATTTGAAGAAGTTACTACTATTGATGTCTATCACAATGAAGTAAAAACATATAAAGTGATGGATAATCAAGGACAGTTTATCTCTTACCTTTATGCCGACTTCCATCCTAGATCAGGAAAGCGCAATGGTGCTTGGATGACTTCTTACAAGTCTCAAATGCGTGTTAATGGTGAAGATCAAAGGCCACACATTTCTATTGTTTGTAACTTTACTAAACCTACACCTAGTAAACCTTCATTATTAACTTTTAATGAAGTTACTACTTTATTTCATGAATTTGGACATGCCTTACACGGTATGCTTGCCAACACTACGTATCCTAGTTTATCTGGTACTAGTGTTTATTGGGATTTTGTAGAACTACCTAGTCAAGTTTTAGAAAATTGGTGCTACGAAAAAGAAGCTCTTGAATTATTTGCTAAGCATTATGAAACAGGAGAAGTAATTCCTATTGAGTTAATTGAAAAGATCAAAGCTTCTGCTTCTTTCTTAGAAGGAATGGCTACTTTAAGGCAATTAAGCTTTGGTTTATTAGACATGGCTTGGCACAGTCAAGACCCATCTAATATTACAGATGTTAAAGCTTTTGAAGTTGAAGCATTCAAGAATACTTCTTTATTTCCAAATATAGCAGAGAATTGTATGAGTACTGCTTTTTCTCATATCTTTCAGGGAGGTTATTCTTCTGGATATTATTCTTATAAATGGGCCGAAGTTTTAGACGCAGATGCTTTTGCTCATTTTAAAGAACATGGTATTTTTAATAAAGATATTTCTTCAAAATTTAAAGAACATATTTTATCTAAAGGAGGTACAGAAAACCCAATGACACTTTATAAGCGTTTTAGAGGAAAAGAACCTCAACCAGATGCTTTATTAAAACGTGCTGGATTATTATAACATTAAGCTATTACGCTATATAAAAAGCTGTTATTGCATATGCAATAACAGCTTTTCGGTTATTCAGGTTTAGTGGCCATGAATTCGTTTACTTTTTTATTAAACGTTTATAATACGTTTTTACACCTTGAGTTAGGCTAATAAAATAAATTCCTGTTGACATATTTGATACGTCAATCTTAGTCACTTGCTCATTTAAGACTTCTTCTTTAATAATATCTCCTTTAAGATTTACAATATGTATTGTTCCTTTTTTCCATAAACCATTAGATACCGTTATTGTAACTGATCCTTCTTCAATAGGATTAGGATAGAATTTTAACACCTCGCTATCTTCTCTTAATCCCTGAGCAACAATATCTTGTTTTGCAGTATTCTCACATGCTCCAATTAAGGTCCATCCAGAACTTGTTCTCTCATATAAATTACCAAAATAAGTTACACGGTCTCCTACTTGATAATTAGTTGAAGAATTGTATGCGGCTACACCTTCACAAATATCTGTACTCCCTATATTTTCTTTAATACTAATAGCATCTATAGCTATATCACCTTGCCAACTTGATCCTGTAAGAACATTAAATCTAACTCGAATTTCTTTATTTAAATATGAAGATAAATCTATCGTTTCTGTTAACCAACTAGCTCCTTGACTTCCGCTCTTAGTGGCTATCGTAGTCCAATTAGATCCCCCATCTTCGCTTAATTCTACATCCATGTTCCCCACTGCATTTCCTTGCATATGGTATTGATATTCAAATACAGGAGAAGTCATATTCACTAATTCAAAACATGGTGAGGTTAAAATTGCTCTTCGATTAGGATATCCAGATCCATTACCCGATGCTTCTATATAAATATAGTTACTCCCTTCGGCAGCACTAGAAGGTCCTGTTCCTGTAGAAGGTGTTCCATTACTATTCACATCCCAATCATTATCATCATCACTATTTTGAGTCCACACCTCTATTCCGTTTTCAAACCCTTGATTATATGGTAAACTAGTACTATCACATGCAGGAACTGTACTTTGTGTAGTTATATTGATTGCTGTATAACTAGAATTTGAACCCTGACAATTTGCTCTTACTCTTATTGTATAGGTTGTACCACTATTAAGATTTGACACTGTTGCATTTGTTGTTGAAACAGTTATTGTTGTCCAAGAATTAGCACTTGCTTCTTTATATTGCACTTCATATCCTTGAACATTATTTACTGTACTCCATGAAATACTTGCTGTAGTTGCTGTTACTGCATTTTCTATTAATCCTGTTGGCGTTCCACATGTTGGAATCGTTCCTGTAGTCCCTTTTGCTACTTCTATTAAAAATTCTAGTGCTAGCTTGGTAAACTTCATCGCATGAGTAGCATTAGGTGTAGGTGATCTATCAAAAGTATCATTAGAAGTATGAATATGTGGATTATGTTCTGAAAAATGTGCTTCAAACGGAAAAGAAACATCATATCCTTGTTGTGCCCAACTATAATGGTCTGAACAACCATAATTACATCTAGAAGTTCCATATGTAATTTGATGAGTTCCTGTTGCATTATAATGATCCATCAACTGCATTAAAAAAGTATTCAAATCATTATTAGTATAGGTATCAGTCGAAATAGAAACATCTTGAGCAGATCCTTTATAGTTTGTCATATCAAATTGTACATATCCTATCACATTTACATTTCTGTTTTTATAATCTTCTGCAATTTCTCTAGAACCTCTTAATCCTACTTCTTCTGCTGCATAGGCCATAAACTCTATCGTTCGTTTAGGTTTAAAGTTCATATCAAGTAAAACTCGTGCTGCTTCGGTAATAGTAGATATTCCTGAAGCGTTATCATCTGCACCAGGGGCATTGTTATTATTTCCACTAGCAGTAGAATCTGCATGTCCACCTATTATTACATACTGATCTGGTAATTCTGTTCCTGTAATCGTCATTACCACAGATGGCATATTTGTAGATGTATGATTAACTATTCTTACTGTCACATCACTTCTTCCTGCAGCTAATCCCTCCCATTTAGTTTTTAAATCCATTATTGCTTGGGTTGCACTACTAGTAGTATGGTATCTTGTTCCGTAGTTTTCTAATTCTTGTATTTGATTTGCTATATTAATATTATTAACCAAATTCAAACTTTGATTAACTAATTGATCTTGATCAATAGTATATGCCATCCTATTACTTCTTGATCTTTTAACTAATTGTTCTTTTATAGTTTGTAAAGCTGATTCTTTTGACCTTTCATAAATAAATCCTGGTCCATGCACCAGTACCTTATGATGTAGTTCTTCGGCTCCTTTCTCTGTAAGAAGTACAGCACTTGTTCCTGCTCTTGATGCTAGTATTTCAATTTCACTAGGATGATTCTTTTTTAAAGCCGTAGCATCCTTGGTTTCCATTGTAGCATAAAAGGTTGACTCTCCTTTTTGCGAATACATCGATAAGCTTATCCATAACATGAAAAAGCTTATTATTAGACTATTTTTTTTCATAGATAAAATGAGTTTGTGTTAGATTTATAACTTACACAAAATCAAACAAGAATAAAAACAGTATAACCACAATAAAACAACTGTTTAAGCTTTGCTTTATAATTTAATTCATTCAACTTTTATTTTAATCTACGAATATATTTTTTGATCTTTATTAATAATAGCTTTGCTAGCTTGTTCTTTATTAATTCAAATAACATATTACAAGTATATAGCCTCAACACCTTATCTCTCATAAATCGGTTCATTTTTTTTTAGTACCTTTCAAGCAAAAACAACACGCTATTTTATTTTATTATGTAAGGTTTTAAGAGGTAATACCACATACCTTTTGAACAAACAAACTAGATTCAACATTTTATTTTATTTTTGAAAATACAATAAATAACAACTATGCCGACAAATACTATAGACCCCACTACTTGGGTAGATAAATACAGTGATTATCTATTCAATTATACCATAGTGAGAGTTGATGATAAGGAAATTGCGCAAGATTTGGTACAAGAAACATTTTTGGCAGGTCTTAAGTCTATGAAGAATTTTAAGGGAGAAGCCAGTGAACGAACTTGGCTTATTTCTATCTTAAAAAGAAAGATCATCGATTATTATCGTAAAATAAACAGTAAAAAAGGAAAAGCTGAAGTACGCCTTAATTATAATAGTGACTCTGACTCTGAAGGTGATTGGTTAGAAGAACGAGTTGCAGATCCATTTGATGCTAATGCAGAAGGTGAAATTGAAAATAAAGAATTAGGAACTGCTATTCATAATTGTATAGGTAAATTACCCGAAAAACAGGCTACCATCTTTAAAATGAAAACTATTCAAGGATTTGACACAGAAACTATCTGTGATGAATTCTCCATTACAGCCTCTAATTTATGGGTAATCATCCACAGAGCTAGAACTGCACTTGCTGCTTGTCTAGAAAAAAGCTGGTTTTAATTAAAGTACAACTATGGGAAAAAGCAAAATATTATTAGCTTGTGATGAAGCCAATCACGTTTGTGATAAAGCTCAATATAAAGAAGCTACATTATGGGAAAAAATCAGATTAAATGTTCATCTCATTTATTGTCGTGCTTGTAGAAAATATACTAAAAACAATCTAAAGTTAACTAAACTGATGAAAAGTCCAGAAGTTAAAACTATAGACCAAAGAGACAAACAAGCTATGAAAGAACGTTTAATGCAAGAACTTTCTAATCACCAATAATTTTAGTTTCTCATAACTATAAAATACATCATTTAATCCGTAAACTCGCTTATAAACATCGGGGATTACGGATTTTTTTTATATTATTTTTAATATTTTTTTAAGATAAAAATTGTATCCCACCTTAGATCAAATCTCATCTCAAAACACAAACAACAAATTTACTTTCAACAACTTGAACACAGCACCCTTGTCCATCTAAAATTAACATACATCATTAAAAACAATCATACTATAATGACAAACTATACGTTTTTATAAAAACTTTAATATTTTTTGACATTCTCATGTAATGTTTAAAACCTAACTCCGTCTAATAAGATAATAAAGGCTTTTACCCCAAAGCATTTGTTAGGTGGGTTACCACTAAATTATAGTTCGATAATCATAAAAGTGTTATGAGTAAAAACAAAATATTCGTTGAATGCCATGAGGCGAATCATTATTGTGATAAAAATCAATATAAGGAGGCTACCTTATGGGAAAAAGTAAAGCTTAATATTCATTTGATTTATTGTAGAGCGTGTAGAAAATACTCTGCAAATAATAATAAGCTTACTAAATTAATTAACAAACCAGAAGTTCATAGTATTGCTGATGACCAAAAGCAAGCTATGAAAGATTTGTTAAGCCAAGAATTATCTAAGTAAGATATACTATACAAAACCATATAATCGGAATACTCTCTACCCAAAAGGAACTGTAGTATTCTGATTGTTTTTGTTTGGCTTTCCATAAGAATACCACTGTAATTAAAGCTACTACAAAAAACTTCAAAATACTAAACTTATCCTCTGTATAATTTTGAAGTATTTCTATGCCTATACATATTATTAATAGTATTATACCAAACACTTTGGTTCTAAAGACACCAATCTGTTGCGGAATCGTAGCTAAGGTATCTGGATCATATTTTAAATCTCTTATCTCAAAAGGTAACATTAGAACCACTATAAACAAAAATCGCTGTATCATTTCTAATGCTCCGTTCATATCAATCGTAGCATTAGCATTTAGTATTGGTAAAATAACTGTGACTCCCCCCCATACTACACTAATTACAAAAACTTTTACTCCTGCTTGGCTTCTTAAATTTTTCTCTTTCGGAAAAATGGGCATTGCATATAAAAATGTAAGTATCCCAAAAGGTATGCTATACCACCATAACTTCAACGGAAGTTGCCATAAAAAATAAATTAATGCTATAAAACTACTTAAAGAGAATACTTGGATACTACGTAATGTATCTGTTAGCTTTTTGTGATTAAATTTTGCTAGCTGCGCATATTTCACATAATTATATCCTGTAATTGTCCCAAAAAAACAAAAACCTATAAAAAACAAATCTATAGGAAGTTCAAATTCTAAACTAGTTACGCCTACTAGAGCACATACTGCTAGAGCAACATGCATGCTACTATTGATATAAAAATTTACAAGCTTTTTCATTATTTCATTAACAAAAATACATTTTATGTTAATAAATCCCTTCTTCGGTTAAAAACTTATCACTTATTGATAATTTATTGTATCATTAGTATTATTTTAATATGTATTTTTACTGCCCAAAATCTCAACTGTTTTTATAACATGAAAACCGACTCTTTTAAACTACGCCACATAGGTCCTTCAGACAAGGATTTAAGTAGCATGTTGTCTACAGTAAAAGCTGATTCTTTGGATCAACTTATTTATGAAACAATTCCTGATGATATTTTTTTAAAAAAGCCATTACAACTTGATCCTGCTTTAAGCGAACAAGAATACTTGGCTCATATCCAAAAATTATCATCAAAAAACAAAGTATACAAATCGTATATAGGTCTCGGTTATCATGAAGCCTATTTACCAGCTGTAATTCAACGTAACATACTTGAAAATCCAGGATGGTATACTGCGTATACTCCTTATCAAGCAGAAATTGCTCAAGGTAGATTAGAAGCTTTATTAAACTATCAAACCATGATCTGTGATCTTACAGGTATGGAATTAGCAAATGCTTCTTTACTAGATGAAAGTACTGCTGCTGCAGAGGCAATGACAATGTTATTTGCTTTGAGATCTAGAGCTCAGAAAAAAGAAAATGTCAATAAGTTTTTTGTTTCAGAAGAAATTCTTCCACAAACACTTTCTCTATTACAAACTAGAGCTATTCCTATCGGAATTGAACTTGTAATAGGTGATCATCAACAGTTTGATTTTTCTACTGATTTCTTTGGAGCTATAGTACAGTATCCTGGTAAAACAGGTCAAGTATTTGATTATGCCGATTTTGTTGCTCAGGCACATCAAAATGAAATCAAAGTTGCTGTTGCTGCCGATATATTAAGTTTAGTATCGTTAAAAGCTCCAGGAAGTTTTGATGCAGATGTTGTTGTAGGTACAACACAACGGTTTGGAATCCCATTAGGATATGGAGGTCCTCATGCAGCTTATTTTGCTACGAGAGAAGCTTATAAACGTAATATCCCTGGTCGTATTATTGGTGTTACTCAAGATACTAATGGAGATAGAGCACTACGTATGGCGCTACAAACTAGAGAGCAACATATAAAAAGAGATAAAGCAACTTCAAATATTTGTACTGCCCAAGTATTACTTGCTGTAATGGCTGGAATGTATGCAGTATATCACGGTTCTAAAGGATTATCTTATATCGCTCAAAAAGTAAATGCTACAGCTTATACTTTAGCTACAGCCTTAACTTCTATGGGTATTACACAACAAAACACTTCATATTTTGATACGATCACTGTAAAAGGAGACAGTACTGTAATCAAAACTATCGCAGAACGCAATGAAGTTAATTTCTATTACCCAGATAATGATACTATAGCCATCTCGGTAAATGAAACAACAACATTAGAAGATATAAATACCATTGTGGCTATTTTTGCCGAAGCTACTCAGCAAGATGCAAAAACAATTGATACTTTAATTGAAGCTACAATTCTTGATGACACAGTTAAACGTAATTCTGATTTCTTAACAAATGAAGTATTTAATCAATACCATTCTGAAACAGAATTGATGCGTTACATCAAAAAACTAGAACGTAAAGATTTATCATTAAATCACTCTATGATACCTCTAGGTTCTTGTACTATGAAACTTAATGCTGCAGCAGAAATGCTTCCGTTAAGTAATCCTCAATGGGGTAATATACATCCATTTGTTCCTATTGATCAAGCACAAGGATATCAAGAAGTCTTAACAAAATTAGAAGAACAACTTACAGAAATTACAGGTTTTGCAGGCACTTCATTACAGCCTAATTCTGGTGCTCAAGGAGAGTTTGCTGGATTAATGGCTATTCGTGCTTATCATGAATCGCGTAATGACCATCACAGAAACATTTGTTTAATCCCATCTTCTGCTCATGGTACCAATCCTGCTTCGGCTGTTATGGCTGGAATGAAAGTAGTAGTTACCAAAGCTACAGAAGAAGGTAACATAGATGTTGAAGATTTAAGAGAAAAAGCTATTAAGCACAAAGATAATCTTGCAGCATTAATGGTTACTTATCCTTCTACTCATGGAGTATATGAATCTGCTATTAAAGAGATTACTCAAATCATCCATGATAATGGAGGTCAAGTATATATGGATGGAGCAAATATGAATGCACAAGTAGGATTAACAAATCCTGGTGCAATTGGTGCAGACGTATGTCACTTAAACTTACATAAAACATTTGCTATTCCACATGGTGGAGGCGGTCCTGGAGTTGGTCCTATCTGTGTTGCCGAACAATTAGTTCCTTTCTTACCAGGAAATCCAGTTATACCTACTGGAGGAGAGCAAGCTATTACCGCTATTTCTGCAGCTCCATGGGGATCTGCTCTAGCTTGTCTTATCTCTTATGGATATATTACCATGCTTGGTGCAGATGGATTAAAAGCTGCTACAGAAAATGCTATTCTTAATGCAAATTATATCAAGGAGCGTCTTAACGGTCATTATGATGTATTATACTCTGGAGAACGTGGTAGAGCAGCTCATGAAATGATTGTAGATTGTCGCCCATTCAAAGCTCATGGTATAGAAGTTACTGATATTGCTAAGCGTTTAATGGACTATGGTTTCCATGCTCCTACAGTATCTTTCCCTGTTGCTGGAACGATAATGATTGAACCTACAGAAAGTGAAAGTAAAGCTGAGTTAGATCGTTTTTGTGATGCTTTAATTGCTATTCGTCAAGAAATAGCAGAGGCTAGTGCAGACGAACCTAATAATATTATGAAAAATGCTCCTCATACTCTTGCTATGTTAACTGCAGACACTTGGGATTTCCCATACAGTCGTGAACAAGCAGCTTATCCATTAGCATTTATTGCCGAAAATAAATTTTGGCCAACTGTAAGAAGAGTTGATGATGCTTATGGTGATCGTAACTTAGTTTGTACATGCGCTCCTATTGAAGCATATCTAGAAGCTTAAACATCTTTTATTTTATATATCAAAACAGGTAATCTATAGGTTACCTGTTTTTTTATTTATTTTTGTTTTAATGAAAGACATCCATTCTAGAGAAGATATCACTTTATTACTTCGTAATTTTTACCAAAAGGCCTTAAATGATCCTTCTATTGGTTCTTTCTTTACAGAAATTGCCCAAATCGACTTAGAAGCACATTTACCTCATATTACTGATTTCTGGGAACAACAATTATTTTACACAGGGGCTTATAAAAAAAATGTATTACAAATACATCAAAACATCCATTCTCAAAAAGTCATACAAACTATACATTTTGAGCGATGGCTATCTTTATTCAACACTACTGTGGATGAACTTTTTAAAGGAGAAAAAGCAGACTTAGCAAAAACCCGCGCTTTATCTATTGCGACAGTAATTCGTGTAAAAATAAATACCCCTTCACTTCGTTAATCTTCATAATTAGCTATTTTTACACCTTAATAAAAGATCTTTATTTATGTACGAAGGCACTTTTCCTCATAAAAGGTTTCAGAATACCTTGTCATTTTTACGTAAACATGCTCCTGCTCCATCATCAGTTTTGGATTTAGGTGTACGTAATCCTTTTGTTGATTTTATGGAAAAAGAAGGATATACAGTTACAAATACTCAAGGAGAAGATCTTGATTTAGATATCACAGCAGTATCTAATACAGATGCAGAAATCGTTACTGCTTTTGAAATTTTTGAACATCTTATTGCACCTTTTAACACGCTCAAAGCTATTAAAGCAGACAAACTAGTAGCCTCTGTACCTTTAAAATTATGGTTTGCTCCTGCATATCGAAGTAAAACAGATCCATGGGATCGTCATTATCACGAGTTTGAAGATTGGCAATTTGATTGGTTACTTGAAAAAGCTGGGTGGAAAATTATTGCTCGAGAGCAATGGACTCACCCTGTAAAAAAACTAGGTTTACGTCCTCTTTTAAGGTTATTTACACCTAGATATTATATTGTCTATGCAGAACGTATTTCTTCTTAATTTTTATTATCTATGAAGATTTACATTGTTATTCCTGCACATAATGAAGCTCATTTAATTGGGAAAACCCTAAGTTCATTAGTTGCACAATCTTATCCTGCTTCTAAAATAGTAGTTGTCAATGATAATTCAACAGATACTACAGAGGATGTTTTACAAGAATTTAGTTCAAAACATGCTAATATATCTTATATAAATACCACAACTGCTGCTGTACATCTACCAGGTAGTAAAGTTATTAACGCTTTTTATCACGGTTATGATTCTTTGGATCAAGATTATGATCTTATCTGTAAATTTGATGCTGATCTTATTTTTCCAGAAAATTATCTAGCTACTATAGTTTCTTTATTTAAAACTAACTCTAAAGTAGGTATGGCTGGCGGTTTTTGTTATATCGCATCAGGTCAAGATTGGGTTTTAGAAAACTTAACTAATAAAGACCATATTAGAGGCGCATTAAAAGCTTATCGAAAAGAATGTTTCGTTCAAATCGGTGGTTTAAAACGTGCAATGGGATGGGATACTATTGATGAATTATTGGCACAATATCACAATTGGCAAATTGTTACAGATGAGTCACTACACGTAAAACATCTTAAACCGACAGGGAATACATATAATCCAAAGGCTAAGTACAAACAAGGAGAAGCTTTTTATAAAATGAGATATGGTTTTATTCTTACTGCTATTGCCTCAGTAAAACTAGCTTTATTAAAAAAGCGTCCCAAACTTATTATTGATTATATTCTTGGTTTTTTAAAAGCAAAAAAAAAATATCAAGACTTTTTAGTTTCCAAAGAAGAAGGGGCTTTTATCCGCCAGTTAAGATGGTCAAAAATCAAAGCAAAAATTTTTAAGTAATTAGTATAAAAAAAGAGAAGGTTCCCCTTCTCTTTTTTATTATATCATAGGTATATTATCTATTTTAAAACAAAAGGCAAAACATCTCCTGTTGCTCCATTAGGAAAAGAAATACCTAATAAGGCAGAAATAGTAGGTGCTATATCTGTTATTTTAGTTTTGGTAACTGTACCTCCTTTTTTAATTCCATTTCCATAAAATAAAAGAGGCACATGAGTATCATAATTCATTCCGCTTCCGTGTGTTGTTCCTGTTTCATAAAATGAGTAAATCACAGCAGGATCAAATACAAATATAACATCTCCACTTCTCTTTTGATTAAACCCTTTCTGAATCAAATATGGTAATCCTATTGTATAATTTCCAGTTTCTAATTGCTCTCTTGTAAATGTATAACTCACTTTCTCTTGCTGTAATAAGAAATGTGAGACTACATTTTGAAGTTTTTCATGATCAATTTTTTTCTCCGCTAGTATTTCGTAATTAAAAAACACTTGATTGTTCAATATTTTTTTGATCAACTTTTCTTCTCCAAAAGTCTCTTTAACATAATTATTTACTTTTGCTTTTAAATCATCAATATTGATATACCCTGCTGGTATTTTCACTGATTTTAAATATGCTGGTACATGAACAGCACCATGATCTGCTGTTAAAAACACTGTATAATTTCCTTTACCTACTTTGGCATCTAAACCTGTTAATAATCTTGCTAAATCTTGATCTAATCTTAAATATGTATCTTCAAGCTCTTTTGAGTTTACACCAAAATTATGTCCTACATAATCTGTACTTGAAAAACTTACTGTTAAAAAATCTGTATCGGTATCTTTTCCTAAATCTTCTCCGTCTACTGCTGCCAAAGCAAAATCAGCAGTTAAACTATTTCCATAAGGTGTAGATTTTATAATACTATATCCTTTATTCTTATCTTTCAACTTTTTTAAGTCATACGGAAAAGTAGCTGTTTCTTTTCCTTCAAAACCTCCTTCAAAAGTATTTGAATCTGTTCCACTTTCTTTATAGGTCTTTATATCGTATAACGTATTCCATTCTTTAAGGTAACTATCCGCTTTCTTAGAAGTATTAAAATTTGATACCCATTTTGGAAGTTTTTTCATGTAATGAGAACTTGTAATCCACTTCCCTTCATTCTTTCCAAGAAACCAATATGCTGCATTTGCAGTATGACCTGCTGGTAAAATCGCTCCACGATCCTTTAATGAAATACCAATCGTTTTACCTCTCATTTGTGTATGCAATCTATTTTGATCTGCTACAGTCATCGTTTTTAATCGATGTGGAGACATCTTCCCTGCTCTATCTTCAGTTCCAATAGGATTAACATTATTATCTGAAGCGCAATAAACCTCTTCATCTTTAAACTTATCATACCATGTATTAGAAATCACTCCATGTATTTGAGGTGTTGTTCCTGTATAAACCGAAGCATGTCCAGGTCCTGTATATGTAGGTATATAATTAAAATGATTGTTTTTACAGTTAAATCCTTCGTTCATCATTCGTTTGAATCCCTCGTCTCCAAAACGGTCATAAAAACGAGTTAAGTAATCATATCTCATTTGATCAACGACTACTCCTACAACTAACTTAGGCACATCTGTATTAACTGTTGTTAATGGTGCCTGCTGCGCTTTACATTGTATTGTAAGTGTTGTAAGGAACAGTGCTGTAAATAGTTTTTTAAGCATGGTAATCTAAATTTTATAGTACAAATGTACTATAACTCTTGGTGAATATCTTTATTAAAATGTTAAAGCCCTTAACTAAAAAGAAGGATTCTTTATTCAATTTATCATAAGCTGTACTCTTATTGTTTAAATTCGATTCTAGTGTTTTAAGAAATTTTAAAGTAGTCTCTACAATAAGTCCTTAATATTTTTTCTATTTTAGCCCTATACTTTAGCTACAGATATATGTTTTATTTAGACGATATTGGTCGTTATTTTTTGATGTTAAAAGGAGTCTTTAGTCGAATGACCAAAGGATCTGTATTGCGAAACTTAATTCTTAAAGAAATAGATGACCTTATACTAGGCTCTTTGGGAATCACTGTGTTTCTAGCTTTCTTTATCGGAGCTGTAGTTGCAATACAAACTGCTTTAAACTTAACTAATCCATTAATCCCAAAACAATTAATTGGATTTGCTTCAAGACAATCTATTATACTTGAATTTGCCCCTACTTTTTTATCAGTTATTATGGCGGGTAAAGTAGGTTCGTTTATTACTTCTAGTATTGGTACTATGCGAGTAACAGAGCAAATTGATGCTCTTGAAGTTATGGGTATTAATTCTCTTAATTATCTGGTTTTCCCTAAAATCATAGCCATGTTTATGTATCCTTTTGTCATTGCTATTGCAATGTTTGTAGGAATTCTAGGTGCATATATCGCTGGTGTTTATGGTGGATTCTTATCTAGTATAGATTTTATTACGGGATTACAAGAGGAGTTTATTTCGTATCACTTAGTCTATGCCTTTATTAAAACTGCTATATTTTCTTTTTTATTAGCTACTATTCCTTCGTTTCATGGTTATTATATGAAAGGTGGTGCTCTAGAGGTAGGTAAAGCTAGTACTACTGCCTTTGTATGGACTACAGTAGTAATCATTATTGCCAACTACATATTAACTCAATTACTTTTAAGCTAATGATAGAAGTTACTAATTTACATAAGGGGTTTAATGGTGAAGCCATCTTAAAAGGAATCACAACTACTTTTGAAAGAGGTAAAACAAATCTTATCATAGGTACTAGTGGTAGTGGTAAAACAGTTTTTTTAAAATGTTTATTAGGGTTATTCACTCCAGAACAAGGTAGTATATGCTATGATGGTGCTACTTATTCTGATTTAAATATTGAGCAACAGCGAAATCTACGTGAACAGATGGGAATGGTTTTTCAAGGTAGTGCGTTATTTGATTCCATGACTGTTGAAGAAAACGTAATGTTTCCTTTACAAATGTTTACCAAACAATCAAAAGAGGAAATGCTAGAGCGTGTTTATACCGTACTTAAACGTGTTAATCTAGAAAATGCAGAAAAAAAACTACCGTCTGAGATTAGTGGTGGTATGCAAAAGCGTGTTGCCATTGCACGAGCTATTGTAACGCATCCTAAATATTTATTTTGTGATGAGCCTAACTCTGGTCTTGACCCAAGGACAGCTATTGTAATTGATAACCTCATCAAAGAAATTACAGAAGAATATGATATCACAACTGTAATCAATACTCATGATATGAACTCTGTTATGGAAATTGGTGAAAAGATTGTATTCTTACAAAAAGGTTTTCTTGAATGGGAAGGAGATAAATCTCAGATCTTTAAAACCGACAATAAAGCTGTTACTGATTTTGTTTATTCTTCTAACTTATTTAAAAAAGTAAGAGATGCACAATTAAAAGGTTTATAAAATACTTTAATTCATATAAAACAAAGGCTCAGAAAATTTCTGAGCCTTTTGTTTATCCTATTATTTTGAATCCTTATTGTATCCTATATAAAATGAAAACCTCCGGTAATCAGCCGGAGGTCCATTCATCAATCAAAAAACGAACAGTTATGTTATGAAACTGTTTGTAGTCGTTACTCTATTGAGTATATTTTAAAGTCTTATGTATTATTTCATCTTTATATCTATGTAGACGAGTTTTTTTCGATTTTATTACATCAAACATTAAAAAAATATTATTTTTTTAATGCACTTCTAGCTCACCCACCTTTAACTCACTCTTAATCCAGCCTTTAAGCTTTACATTTTCTATAGGAATAATACTATCTGGTACAGAAGATTTCCATTTAGGAAAGATCACAGCTACTGTATCAACCTTAAGAAAATTAGATCTTAGTACTTTTGCAAAACCTATAGTTTCTAAACCTGAAAATCTAATTTTAGCGTCTTTAGCAATTACATTAAATGGTATTACTCCACCGTTATTATCTTTAACTGCCAATTGACTTTTTAATTGTACTATCTGACTACTAAGACTGTCTATCGTTTTTTCAAGGTTTTTATTTCTCACTTCCATTCGTTCAATTTCTACAATGGCGCGATCATAAGCTTTTGATACTTGATCTATCCCTCTAGCTTTATTACCATTAATATCCAACTTAAAATCTTGAATATATTTATAATCTATTAATTCTTTTCGCAAATCACTTTCGGTCACTTCAGAAATTTCTCCACTGAAATATAAACGCAATACTTTATCATTTAAGTCATATGTATGCTTATATAGATAGAGGTTATCATTTGCTGTAATTTCATCTTTGATATAGTTGCGAATATCTCCTTCCAGATTACTTGTTTGCCAAACGTGCCAAAATGTAACTCCCGCAGGAACCATTGCTAATATAGCTACAAACGATGCTAATTGTGCAATACGCTTTCTTCTTATAGAATTTGCATAACGCAACATAGGGAAACGTAGTAGTTTTAATACTATAAACGTAGCTAGTGCAATAAATATCGTGTTAATAGTAAATAAATACAATGCTCCTAAAGCATATTCATATTTACCTATTGCTAGACCAAACCCTACAGTACATAATGGTGGCATTAAGGCTGTTGCTATGGCTACCCCAAAAATCACACTGGCTATTGTTCCTTTTTTAGTACGTGCAATAATCAATGCCGCTCCTCCAAAGAACGCAATTAATACATCTCGTATATCTGGCCTAGTTCGTGCTAATAACTCTGAAGATTCTTCTTTTAACGGAAATAAATAAAAGAAAAGAAATGCCGTAATGATACTTAAACCAATCATTACTCCAAAATTGATTAACGATTTACGAAGTGTATCAATATCATTTATAGCAATGGATAATCCTATTCCTAAAATTGGCCCCATTAATGGCGAAATTAACATGGCTCCGATCACTACTGGAATCGAATTTGCATTTAACCCTATCGATGCCACAAAAATCGAACAAATTAAAATCCAAGCTGTAGCTCCTTTAAACGGGATATCTGCTTTGATTAATTCTATAGTACTCTCTCGATCTGTATCTTGTCTAAAATCTAATAACTCATGTAAAAAAGTAGTTGCACTAAGCCATAACCCTTTAGCATCTTTTTTTATTGCTTCCTTCTGTTCTTCTACCTTTTTTGCTTGAGCTTGTTCTGCTTCTGGCGTTGGTGGTATTTGCTTATTTTCTTCTGTATTATCGGTATTATTATTTGTATTTTCTTCTGACATATATTTATGCGTATTTATCTCCGTAGGTTGTTTTTACATTTGTTAATACTTTTTTAATATCCTGCTCCTTAGCTTTTGGATAAATCAAAAGCACATCTTCTTTATCTACCACAATATAATCTTTTAAACCGTCTACCACAACTACCTTATTATTAGCGGTTCTAATCATATTTCCTTCTGCATCTTCTAATAACACTCGTGCATTTACTACGGCATTATTTCCTTCTTGTTTATCTAACTTATCGTATAGAGATCCCCAAGTCCCCAAATCATTCCAGTCAAATGTTGCCGGTAACACATAAACATTTGAAGCCTTTTCTAAAATGGCATAATCAATAGAAATATTTTCTGCTTGTGGATAATGCTCATCTATAAAAGATTTTTCTTCGGCAGTATTATATTGTATTTCTCCCTTTGCAAAAAGAGAAGTCATCTCATCTTGATACTCTTTAAAGGCTTTGAGTATACTCGTTACACTCCAGATAAAAATCCCTGCATTCCATAAATAATTTCCTTCTGCTAAGAATTTCTTTGCTGTATCATAATCTGGTTTTTCTGTAAACTGTGATACTTTTTTTATTGCATTTTCTACTGCTTCATATTGTATATAACCATATCCAGTATTGGGAAAAGTAGGTTTTATACCCAAGGTCATTAACATATCTTCTTGACTACATGCCTTAAAAGAGTGTTCTAGATTTACTATAAATGCATCTTCATCTTCTATCCAATGATCACTAGGTGCTACTACCATAACAGCATCTGGATTCTCTTTTTGAATCTTCATTGAAGCATATAATATACATGGTGCCGTATTACGCATTGCCGGCTCTGTCACCACTTGTCTTTGTGCTATTTGTGGTAATTGCTCTAGTACTAAATCATTGTAACGCTCATTAGTAAGAATAAAAATATTTTCTTCGGGAATTAATTTTGCTAATCTTTTAAATGTACGCTGAATCAACGTTTCTCCCGTACCTAACATATCATGAAATTGTTTAGGAAATTCTGAAGTACTTACAGGCCAAAATCTTGACCCTATTCCTCCTGCCATTAAAATTGCATAATAATTTTTACTCATCTAAGTTGGTTTATACGTTAATGATTTCTACTTCTGCATTAGGATTGAACAAATATATTTTACCTGTATTCAACTCCATACATTCATATCGTTTTACTCTCTTATTACCTCTTTTAAAAACACGTCCGTTATACAATCTAAAAACACCTCCTGGTGGAATTTCAAAAACATAATTCTTATCACTAGGCGGATCGTATTGTTTTAGTGCAATAGAGAGCTGTGCATCTGTATCACTACTTGCTTTTGGATTTTTAAAATGTCTTGCTATTAAGGGTAATAATTTTGCCGGAAAAACCCCTGGATTAATATACGGTAACATTAAATGTTGAAAGGTTTTTTTCCATTCTATACCATGAGGTTTAATTCTCATCCCATATCGCTCAAAAGCTATAAGATGTGCTATTTCGTGAATTAGAGTAATCAAAAAACGATACGGATTTAATGACGAATTTACCGTGATTTGGTGTTGCCCATTGGGCATTCTACGATAATCTCCATGTCGTGTTACACGCTCATTCACTATCTTTAAATGTACATTATGCTTAATGATCAAATTAAACGCTGGCACTACTGCCTGCTCTGGTATATATTTTTTTAAAATTTCTTTCAACGTATTTCTCCTCAATTACATGTATAATATGCACCTTACGAACTGCATATATAGTAACAAAATAATCAATTCGGTATATTTCTAGTAACTTTTTGAGTTATTTTTCTATAAATATCGATAAACGGTCATTTTATCTTTCTTTTTTAAGGTTACTCCTTATTTGTTGTAAGGCAAAAACTCGTTTCCTTTTTTATTAGTAATTTAATGTCCTTAAAAAACCATCGTATATAAATACCTCATCATGAATAGAAAAACCTTTTTAAATCTAGGAGCAAAAGCTTCTTTGTTTTTTGGACTTACTCCAGCCATAACTTCTTGTGCTAATACTCCTGAAAAAAACACTGCCGATGCTGAGCAAATTAAAGAGTCTTTGGCTGTTGCCAAAGCTACGGGTAGTGCTTTATCTTTAACTGCTAATCCTATACCTAAAGTCCGAATAGGAATCATAGGTTTAGGTAATAGAGGTTCTGTTTTATTAAACATGCATGAATGGCTTATTAAAAATGATCATGCCCAAATCGTTGCTTTATCAGACCTTAAAGAGGATAAAGTAAATAAGAATAATGACTACCTAAAAACGATTCAAAAAGAAGAAGCTTCTTTATATTTTGGTAGTGAAGATGCATGGAAAAAGGTTGCCGAACGTGATGATATTGATCTTCTTTTAATTGCTACTCCATGGAAATATCATACTCCTATGTCTATTTATGGAATGGAAAATGGTAAACATGTAGCCTGCGAAGTACCTATTGCTTATACTCTTGAAGATTGCTGGAAGATTATTGAGGTTACAGAGCGTACTCAAAAACACTGCATTATGCTCGAAAATTGTTGTTTTAATGGTGAAGAGCTTTGGATTTTAAACATGATTGATCAAGGTGTTTTTGGTGAAGTTAATCATGCAGAAGGTGCTTATATTCACGATTTAAGAAAGCATTTATTAGATGATGTGTATTATGAAGATCAATGGCGTATCAAGCATCATCAAACTCGTAATGGTAATTTTTATACAACTCATGGTTTAGGTCCTGTGAGTTTTTATATGGATATTGGTCGTGGTGATATGTATGATCACCTAGTTTCTATGAGTTCTAAAGAACGTAGTTTAAGTCTCGCTGCCGAAGCTCAAAATAGCAAGTTTAACAATTTTGCTTGTGGTGATATGAATACAACTTTAATCAAAACTAAGCTTGGTAAAAGTATCATGCTTCAATTTGATGTGCACACTGGGCGTCCTTATTCAAGATTAAATACTGTTACTGGTACAAAAGCGGTTCATCAGGGATATCCTTCTAAATTATTTATCAATGAGCCTGAACTTAAATACTGGGGACATAATTGGTTAAAGGACGAAGAATATAAAGCTTATCGCGAAAAATACGATCATCCTTTATGGAATAAACTCAAACAACAGATTTCTGATAAATCTATTGGTCATGGCGGTATGGATTTTGTTATGATTTATCGTCTTATTCGTTGTCTTAATGAAGGATTACCTTTAGACATTAATGTATACGATAGTGTTTTATGGAGTTCCATTACACCTCTTTCTGAAGCTTCTGTTGCTAATAATAGTACTAGTATTCAGATTCCTGATTTTACTGGCGGTACCTGGAAAAACAAACGTAAAGCTGAAGTTTTACGCACGATATAATTTACATACCAAAAACCTTTTGAGTAACTTTTTCTAAACTCAAAAGGTTTTTTTCTACACTTGCTAATAGTGTAAATTGATTTTTTGCTCTTACCAAATTATGTTCTTTATATACAATATTATAATACACATCTCCATTAAGATAATCTGTTAAAAAACGAATTGCCATTATATATATCATTGTTTTCACACCTGAAACCAAATGCTCTTTTTCTACAGTTGTTAAATGTTTTGCTCCTACAGCAGCATATCCTTTACAAAACGCTTCATAAAATGTTAAGTTAATAGCTATTTTTGCAAGCTCTTTTTCATCTTCATTAGCTGTCGCACAAATTGAACGCACTGCATCTCCAAAGTCATAATGTACAATTCCAGGCATTACTGTATCCAAATCAATAACACATTTACCTTTATCCTCCATATCAAACAAGATATTTGATATCTTGGTGTCATTGTGTGTCATTCTAAGTGGTACCGCTTTACTTTCTTTTAATTTGTTTAGCAGGTGCATTTCTTCTTTATATGCTATAGCTTGTTTTATCCATGAAGCAGCAATTTCTTTTCGTTGAGAAACACCTGTTTTTATAGCTTTTTCTAACTGTTCATATCGTAATGCTACATCGTGAAATCCAGGTATAATCTCATAAAATTTATTTGGATCAAGATCAGCTGTTGCTTTATGAAAATGTGCAAATAATTTTCCTGCTTCATAAACCTGTTCTTCTTGAGTAGCTCGCAGAATACATTTACTCTCTGGTATATATAACATCATATTCCAGTGATTTAATGCTTTATCAACATACCAATAATTCCCTTCTTGAGTAGCTATATATTTTATAGTATCATAAACTAATCGTTCTGTTTTATAATACGTTTGCATTACTTCACTCACTGCTACTTTGTTGTGTTGTAATGCTGCTACATCTGTAAAAACAGCTGTATTTATTTGTTGTAACACATACTGTTGTTCATTATGTGTTGTTATTAAATAGGTAATATTAATATGCCCAGAGGTTAGTTTAGTTATTGTTTTTATAACTTCATCTTTTTTAAATTGTTCTAATATCCTCTGTAATTCTTTTTGCATAGATTCTATTTAAAATAATTATTTACCGTTCCATAAATCTTCAGGATAAATTCCCTCTTCTATCAATTGCTGTAATGTATTTACAACAACTTCTTTGTCCTCTTTATAAGTAACCCCAAACCATTTTGATGTTGTTTCCCATACTTTACATTTCATTAGGTTCTCTTTTATTCCGTTATTAATAATACTTGGTAAATAAAATTCAGCTTTAGCATCATCTTTATTTTTTGATAAGAATTTCTTGAACTCTTGTTCTGCATAATCAAAAACAACTGGTGTACATCCCCAAAAATTCATAGAAACAATAGTTTCTGGAGCGATGGCTTTTGTTTCTTTTTTATACGCATCATAATATTGAATTTCTTTCTGTTTTAATGCTATAGCTGTCCGTTCAATCACTTTATCAAGATTGTTATCTCCTGTCACATAACATTCTCCTCTTGATACAGTCCCATGAGGTGATAATGTATTTTTAAGTTGATACCCTATCATATGTTGTGTAACAGTATCTTCTAATGCTTTACTCATTGTCAAGAAAGCATCTCTACCATAAAAATCATCAGCATTAATAATCGCAAATGGTTCATTAACTATATCTTTTACACTCCATAACGCATGTCCTGTTCCCCATGGCTTAATTCTATTTTTTACAATATAAGGTTTAGGTACATTTGTAACTTCTTGTATCACATAATATATCGCTATTCCTTCTGGTATTCTATTCTTGTATCGTTCTTCTATTATTGATTTTATTTCTTTTCTAACAATAAACACAACTTTATTAAAGCCTGATAATAATGCATCATAAATTGAATAATCCATAATGGCATCGCCTTTAATCGTCATTTTATCCAACTGTTTGAGCCCTCCATATCGGGATCCCATTCCTGCTGCTAATATTACTAGAGTTTTTTTCACTGTGATTTATTATTGTTTTTATCCAAGGCTTCTTTGTTACTGTATAAATGTAATCATTTTGAAGTATTAGTTTTTCTCCTGTAGTAATATATAATAATCAAACCTATTACTATAAATGGCCATAAATATAAAATTCCTATACTCATTGTTTTTATCATATCCCAACCATAGATAAGTGCCTTTTTAATCTCTTGTAAATATGTTGAACTCGTTATTATACGCTCTTCTATTTCTTCATACAATATTACTGTTATAGTACTCATTGCTGTTTGATTACTTAAGTATTGTATACGTCCTTTCATTATTTCAATTTCTGATTGGAGTTTATTCAGTTTTTCTTCTGTTAATAATAAGTCTTTTACATTTTTTGCCTTTGCTCTTAGTATTTCTTCATATCGTTGTCTAACTTCTTCTTTTGTTTTTAATCGCATTTCTATATCAACAAATTCTTGAGTTACATCATTTGTATATATATTTCGATAATCGATTTGAACTCCTAACTCACAAATACTATCTATAATTTGTTGAAATTTTTGATTAGGAATTCTCACTGTAAATTCGCTTTCTTTATTATACTGATTATTAATATAGTTTTCTTCAGTTATATATCCTTCATTCTTGAGAACAAGTGCCTCTACTTGTGTTCTAATAGGTTTTATCCTATCAACCTTAATTTTACATTTTGCATTTTTAATGATTTTATGTTGGTGTTGTTTTGTTCCATTTTCTTTTGCTACTGTTTGTTTTTTTTTAGTTTCATACGCATTTAATGCTATTGCCTCTGATCCTATATTTTTTTCTTTTGTACATGCTGTTTGAAATACAATTAATGTAATGACGTATAGTATTCTTTTTAAAATCTTTGTTTTCATGATTTTTAGTTTTTATTTTGTTTATTGAAAACAAACATAGATGCGCCTACAGTTTTAATATTGCAAAAGGCTTGTAATTGCTTTGTAAATCATTTTACAAATTACAATTCACTCATCTACAAAACCTTATTCATATTACTACTGAAGATAAAATAGCTTTTGAACGTTTAAAAAAAGAGATTACTTCTCAGTTTTTAAAGCAGCATACGCCTTCTCATCCAGATATTTCGTTATGGAAAGGACAGGATATTGTCTTGTTTCAAGAGGATTTAAAACTTCGTGTAAAAGGAAGTTTAAGCGAAAAATCTTTTTATAGTTATTTTAAAAACGAACCAAAAAAACTACCTCGTATTGATATACTCAATTTACTTTCTCAATATTGCGGTATATCTTCTTGGGCTGCTTTTAAAGCGAAAAAAAATGAAATAGTAGAAACGAAATCTCCTAAGAAAAAATATCAGTTTATAGGTATTTTATCTAGTCTTGTTTTCATAGCTATACTCTTGTTGTATATTTTTTATCCTAGAACACATACTTATCACTTTTGTTTTACTGATGCTGATCGTAATCAGCCTATAAAAAACACACCAATTACAGTTACCATCATAAATGATCATCAATCTCCTTATCATCTTAAAAGTGATGCTCAAGGTTGTTTTTCATGGTCATCAACAGATGATTATATAAAATTTATAGCATCATCTCCTTATCACAAACCTGATACTATACATCGCTTTTATAAAAATCCTATTCAAGAAAATGTATTGTTACATACAGATGATTATGCTTTAATGATACATTATTATGCAAATCATAAGATAAAAGATTGGAAAACTAGGAAACAAGAATTAAAACAACTTATCGCAGATAAGGCTGTGATTTTTCAGGTACTTCCTTATGACATCGGGATTGAGTTATTTTCTAAAGAAGAGTTTATCAAATTACTCACAACTCCTACTTCGCAGCTTAAAAATATTGAGATTGTTGAAACTATTAAAGCTGATCAAAAAATTGTTAAACTTAAATTCAAAGTTAAATCATGAGATATCTAAGTTTTATTTTTTTGATCGTATTTTGTTTCAGTTGTGCTCGTCATAAAGAAGAGCATGTTGTAATTTCAAAAGAACACACATCTGCTATAGAAAAGAAATCTTATGCTAAAAAAGATGCTTATAGCCTTCTTATTAAAAAGAAATTACAACATTATATAGACGAGCAAAAATTAACTTTAACACATCCTGAGTTCTCTGAAACTGCTTTACCTTCTTTATTTAATATTGATACTTCGGCTATTGTTGTGGTTAAAAACGTAGAACTAATTCCTTTGTCCAAAAACATAGACAGTGTCCAAACCTTTATGTCTAAGGTTATTTTTTCTACCTCAGCAAAACAATTTACAGATTCGATTATCACTACTATAAAAAAGAAGGTGATTATGATTGATGATACATTGCAGACTTCGACTAAATTCTCTTTCTCTTCTATAAAAAGAGAACGTCCTAAAAAAATGCCTCTTGAAACTGCTATGCTTAAACCAACTAAAGTTGTTCGTTTTTCTTTAAAAGATTTAAGTTTTACATGGGATGAGATTGATGCTTGTGATTGTCTTTTTGCTGTAACTCCTGGTGCTGGTTATATTCGTCAGTTATATTTCGGGCGTTATAAAAATGGTAAATCGGCTGTATTACAAATTGAAAAAGGAACTTCTAAAACTCAAGTTCCTATACTTAGACCTAGATCTCAACAACGTACTTCTGGTGATTCTTGGACAGAGATTTATGCTAATGATACCTATAAAATCACTTTAAAAGCTTCTCCTGCAAAAAACCTAGTTAAAGGAAAGTTTACTTATTATATAGATTTTAAATTACTTAATAAAGATTCTAGAAAAACTATTAGAGATATGGTTTTGGTTAATTGTAAATCTTGATCCTAAATTGGCATTATACCTACTATCCATGTATAGATTAATACTGAAACCACAATAGAGTAATAATTCATTTATATCCCTCGTTTCTATCATCATTTATTCAAAAAAAGCTCTGCAATACATTATTACAAAGCTTTTAATATCTATTTATTCTATTTTTTAAGGTGTACTACTCGATACCTCTAAGACTTTTCCGTTATAAAACTTATTACCTGTTAACGAAAATTCTTTAATATACGTAGCCATTTCAACGGCTGTTAACGGTGCTTGGTATCCTGGAAATGCTTCTGCCAACATTTCTGTTTGAACTGCACCTAATGCGAGCACATTAAAAGCTATTCCTCTTTCTTTATATTCTTCGGCCAAGAGTTCACTCAAAGTGATTACAGCACCTTTACTAGAACTGTATGCAGCTAATCCTGGAAATTTCATACTTCCTTGAATTCCACCCATGCTACTTACTGTTACTACGTGGGCTCCTGATTCCATAAAAGGAAGTACAATCTGTGTTAAAGTTGCTACTCCAAATACATTTACTTGATACACTTTTTCAAAATCTATTCTAGTAAGTTCTTCAAAAGGTTTGTTTATCAAACTTCCTGCATTATGGATTAGCACATCTACCTTTTTCCAATTTTCTTTAATATAGGTAGCAACTTTTTTAAGGTCTTTTTCATCGGATATATCAAAAGAAAATGTGTGTATCTTATCATGATTTATCTTTTGTATCGGTGCTTCATTACGTGATAACGCCAGTACTTGATGTCCTTCATCAGCAAAAAGTTGAGCCATTTCATATCCTATACCTCTACTTGCTCCTGTGATGATAATATTTTTCAATATGCTAAGTGTTTAAATTCGTAAACTATTTTTTATTTAGCTTTATTTCTTTTTCTGTAGTATTAAATACTTTTTCTATAGCTGGTACGCAATCGTTTATAAGATCTGCCATAAAATTAAAATCTAAATTTTCGGCTTCATCATCTACGTGATGATAATACTTATAATTTGTAAAGTCAAAAGTTGATATCGTTTGACATGGCACATGAAAAGCTTTATAAAACGGATAGTTATCACTACGCTTAAACAATTGATATTCTTTCGCTTTTGGTAAAAAACCTATTAAATTCTCTCCTGAGTATTCATTTAGTTTTTTTGCCATATTTGATTCTTCAAATCCTGTTATATACGCCTTATGTGGTTGATTATTTAACGCTACCCCTATCATTTCAAAATTAATCATTGTATATAAGTCCGCCTGTTTTTCTTTTAATACTTGAGCCAGATGCTTAGATCCTAATAATCCTTTTTCTTCTGCTCCAAACAATACAAAAAGAACACTACGTTTATTACTTTTTGTCTTAGCAAAGTATTTTGCAAGTGTAATTACTGCTGCACTACCTGCTGCATTATCATTAGCCCCATTTGCGATTACATCACCATTATGTTCTTTTCCTTTACCGATATGATCAAAATGTGCTCCAATAATAACTAACTCTTTAGCTAATTTTTTATCGTTACCTTTTAAATATCCTACAACATTATACGTTTCTTGTCCTTCTACTTCAAAGGTATCTCTATAAGTATCAAAATATGGTGCTACTTTATTTTCTTTAAAAATGTTTTCTATATACACTGCTGCTTTTTCTAAACCTTCGCTACCTGTATCACGACCTTGTAATTCATCACTAGTAAGGTAAGTTACAATCTCTCCAACTTCTTTTGATGTCGTACCTTTATCTTGCGCTATTAAACCAAACCCGCATAATAATGCCAGTGCAGTCGTTTTAAACATATTTTTCCTCATACTGTTTGTTTTCTATACTATTTTACTAATGATATAAAGATAAAAAATCCCGCTTGATGAAGCGGGATTTTATGTTTTTATTAGATATTGCTTTTAGCTTAAGCCAACATCGTTACAGGATTTTCTATATACTGTTTTAATGTTTGTAAAAATTGAGCTCCAGTAGCACCATCTACCGTACGGTGATCACATGCTAATGTAACTTTCATAGTATTACCTACTACAATTTGCCCATCTTTTACAACTGGCTTTTGTACAATTGCTCCTACTGATAAGATAGCTGAGTTAGGTTGATTGATAATTGAAGTAAACTCCTGAATACCAAACATACCTAAATTAGATACAGTAAACGTACTTCCTTCCATCTCTTGTGGTGTCAATTTCTTATCTCTAGCACGTCTTGCTAAATCTTTTACTTGACCATTTATCTGCACTAAACTCATAGTATCTGTAAACTTTAATACAGGAACTACTAATCCATCTGGAACTGCTACTGCTACTCCTACACTTACATGTTTATTGTAGATTGTAGCATCATTACTCCATGTCGTATTTACTTGTGGATGTTGACGTAACGCCATTGCACAAGCTTTTACAACCATATCATTGAAAGATACTTTTGTATCTGGTAATTGATTAATTGTTTTACGAGAAGCTATAGCTCCATCCATATCTATTTCTACAGTTAAATAGTAATGTGGTGCTGTAAACTTAGACTCAGAAAGACGCTTAGCAATAACTTTACGCATTTGAGAGTTCTTCACTTCTTCTGTACTTTCTTCTCCTGCAGGAACAAATGTTTGAACTGCTGGCGCTGGAGTACTTTCTTTCTTAACTGGTGCTGCTACAGGTTGAGCTTGAGCTGGAGTAAAGTTTTCTACGTCTTTCTTTACGATACGTCCATTTTCTCCAGATCCTTTAACTTGAGTTAAATCAATTCCCTTATCTGCTGCAATTTTCTTTGCTAGTGGTGATACAAATATTCTTCCACCAGTATTTGTAGCTGTAGCTACTGGAGTTGCACTAGTTGCTGCTGGAGCATCTTTAACTTCGGTCTGTGCTGTCTCAGCTGGAGCTGAAGTAACATTGCCATCTTTAATTCCAGAAACATCTGTACCTTCTGGTCCAATAATTGCTAATAAAGCATCAACTGGAGCAGTTCCTCCTTCATCTATTCCTATATGTAATAAAGTACCACTATAGAAAGATTCAAATTCCATAGTAGCTTTATCTGTTTCTATTTCGGCAAGGATGTCTCCTTCTTCTACAGTTTCACCTACTTGTTTTAACCAGCTTGCTACAGTACCTTCTTCCATAGTATCACTAAGTCTAGGCATTGTAATTACTTCAACTCCTTCAGGAATTGTTGCTGCTGGTGCAGTTGTAGTTGGTTCTTCTGTTACAGGTGCAGCTGGAGTCTCAGCCACTGGAGCTGCAGTTCCACCATTTAATAGAGCAGAAATATCTTCTCCTTCTTCACCTATAATACACAACAACTGATCAACAGGTGCTGTTTCTCCTTCTTGAATTCCTATATATAAAAGTGTTCCATCATGAAATGATTCAAACTCCATCGTAGCCTTATCGGTTTCGATTTCTGCAAGAATATCTCCTTCACTTACTTTATCTCCTACTTTAACAAGCCATGATGCGACTACCCCTTCTTCCATGGTATCGCTTAGTCTAGGCATATTTATTATTTCCGCCATGATTTATACTGGTTTATGCGCTAAAAATGGGTAATCTTCTTGTTCGTATACTACGTCGTACATCAATTGTTTATCTGGGAAAGCTGATTCTTCTGCAAATTTCTCACATTCTTTCACTCTATCTTTCACACGTTGATCAATTACTTTGATCTCATCTTCTGTAGCGTATTCTTTGGCTTTAATAATATCCAATACTTGAGTAATTGGATCAAGCTTTTGATACTCTGCTACTTCTTCTTTTGTACGATATTTTTGAGCATCACTCATTGAGTGTCCTCTATAACGATATGTTTTTAATTCAAGGAAAGTTGGTCCTCCTCCTGTACGTGCTCTTGTAATAGCTTCGTCAAAAGCTTCGGCTACTTTTACAGGGTTCATTGCATCTACAGGTCCACATGGCATTTCGTATCCTAAACCAAGTTTCCAGATATCTGTATGATTTGCTGTACGCTCTACAGATGTTCCCATCGCATATTGGTTATTTTCTACACAGAAAACAACAGGAAGATTCCATAACATAGCCATATTAAATGCCTCATGTAAAGATCCCTGTCTTGCAGCTCCATCTCCAAAGAAGGTAAGTGTTACTGCTTCTCTTTTGAAATATTTATCTGCGAAAGCCAATCCTGCACCTAAAGGAATCTGTCCTCCTACGATACCATGACCTCCATAAAAACGATGCTCTTTTGAGAAGATGTGCATAGATCCTCCCATACCATGAGAAGTTCCTGTACCCTTACCATATAATTCTGCCATTACACGTTTAGGATCTACTCCCATTCCTATTGGTTGTACGTGATTACGATATGCAGTAATCATTCGGTCTTTAGAAAGATCCATAGCATGTAATGCCCCTGCCAAAATAGCTTCTTGTCCATTATATAAATGCAAGAAACCTCTTACTTTTTGCTGAATGTATACTTGAGCTAGTTTGTCTTCAAACTTTCTCCAGAAAAGCATTTCTTCGTACCAGTTAAGGTAGACTTCTTTGGTTATTTTTCTCATCGAATCATTAATGATATTTCAATATACTACCAGTGTTTGCTACTGATAATATAGTATTTACAATTTTTGTTGCTTAATTTTGAATTTTTAGCGAAAAACAAAAATAACACATTCGTTTATAAGGAAAAAGGAGTTTCTTATAAAAATAAACGAAAACGTTATAGATATGAGCTATCAAAAATTAAAGGTAAGATATTCGCTAAGGATGCTGTTCTTACTATTTTACCTTTTTCTCCCATAAAATAAATTTCAATTGGAGATTTTTGTTTAATCTCATATTCTGCTATAGCTTGTCTACATGCTCCACAAGGTGGCGTGGGTGTTGTTACTTCATGTTTTAAAGATTTCACAGATAGTGCCATTCGCTTAATTGTTGCGTCTGGATAATTTGCTCCCAAATAATAGATCGCACTTCGCTCTGCACATAATCCTGATGGGTATGCCGCATTTTCTTGATTGTTACCTAATATTATTTCACCTGTTTCAAGCTCAATAGCAGCTCCAACATAAAATTCAGAATAAGGAGCATAAGCTTTTTCTCTTATTTCAAATGATTTTTGCATTAGTCTTTGTACTTCTTCAGGCAATTCTTCAAAAGTATCATACACTTGTAAAACCAGCTCTATCTTTTTTTCTTTCATGTCTGTTTCTTCATTAGTTTTCTCACAAACCCCTACCTCTATCTACTAGTTCATTTGTATTCTAGAAAAAGGCTTGACAATATATAGATATAAGTGCAAACAAAAAAAGTATCAAACTTAAAAAATTTGATACTTTTTGATTTTATACTATAAATGTATTTTATTTTCCGTAATTCCCTCCAAAATTGAAAGTCAACCCGAATCTAAGTGTTCCTTCTAATGGGCTTTGTCCAGAAGGTGCTGTTGAGAATAAATATGAAGCATCTATTGCTACTGCGTTAAATGCAAACCCTAATCCTAATGTTGCAAATTTTCTAGACCCTTTTCTTTCACTTTCGTTAAAGTATCCTGCTCTTAACTGAAAAGCTTCTTTATAACTATACTCTGCTCCTAAAGACCATGTGATCTCGTCAAGTTCTTCACTAAATCCATCTGGTGCATCTCCCCATGAAGAAAAAATAGCTCCAAATGCACTAATATCATTATATTCTTCTATCGCAGCAAAACGCTCTTCTGGGTCTATTTGATCATTACCATTAGAATCTACTGGTTCAATCGGTGTTGGCACTAATAATTTAGAAAACTCAATACTAGGCGTAATTCTGTTATATTGATCTAAAATGAAATCAAACCCTACACCTGCCTGAAAGTTTGTTGGTATAAAACTTTCTTCTCCTGCATCGTCGTATCTAATTTTAGGTCCAATATTAGAAATGTTGAAACCTGCTCTCCATCTACCATTGAATTTTTCGTAAGCAATTTCCTCACTTTGATAAAATCCAGCAATATCAACACCAAAACTTCCAGCTGCGCTAGCATCTCCTGTTCCTGCCTGCTGTAATCTTAGATCTGATCTTAAGTATCGTCCAGCAACAGCCATAGAGAATGTTTCACTTAATTTCAAGGAATACGAAACATCTATAGTCAATTCGTTTGGATTTTGAACATTTGGATTTAATGCTTCATCTGCTGTTTGTGCAAAATCGATCTCTCCTAAACTAAAGTATCTCAAACTTGCAGCAAATGCACTACGTTCATTTAATCTATTGTGATAACTTAGACTACCTAAGAATATATCGTTTGCAATCTTATTAAGATAAGGTGTATAGTTAACTCCTACTCCTTGCTTACTTGTAATAAATGCAAATTTTGCAGGATTCCACTGCTGTGAAAATTCGTCTGCTGTAGTAGCTACCCCTTGATCTCCCAAACCTGCTGCTCTGGCATCTGCAGCAATTCTCAAGAAAGGTACACCTGTGGTTATTGCTCTTTCCTGTTGTGCTTGTATTTCAAACTGTGTTAGTGCCATAAGCACTACCCCCAAAAATATGATTCTCCTCATAATTTAATGCTAATTTTTAACAAAAATATAGTTATTTAGTAATTTTCCTAAAGAATTACCAGCTTTTCGAATTTTTCGACTTGCTGATTAGTTAACGTGGATTTTACTGTAATCTTGTACACATAGACTCCTTTTCCTATTTTATCGCCAAAATCATCTCTACCATCCCATTGGATTTCTTCTCTATAAGTACTCTTTCCTGAGAGGGTTTGATTTTTTGTCCAAACGACTTTTCCAGAAACTGTAAACACCTGTACTTGAACTTCTAATACATCATTAACAGCGCCACTGTGCGTAAACCAAAATTCGGTATAATTTATAAATGGATTGGGGTAATTTAAAACATTTTGAAGAACTAATCCTTGGTTATCAGCAACTACAAATTGTATTTCTTGTATTGAAGAATTGTTATATACATCCCAACCTTTTACTGTTAGCGTATGTAATCCTGGCTCAATATCTCTTAATTTAAAATTTACTGTTCCTTTTGTGAAATCATCAATTTCTGTTTCATAAAAATCATTTAACACATAAGGATTCGTTTCATCTCCATCTAAAATTGCAACAATATCATGTCCAATTCCACTTGCGGTATTAATTCCGCTTTCATCTTCAAGTTTGGCAATCAAAATTGGAGAGTCATTTGTAACTCCTCCAGAGATAAAACTTTCATCATTTAAAAATACTGCTATTTGAGGTCCTGTATTATCCTCTGGAGCATTTTCATTGATTCCTCCTATTTGTATTGTTTTATCTACTCCACCTTGATCTGCTACAATCCCCTCTCGAGACGCATAAAAACTTACTCTACCATTACCTACTGGTATTGCAATATCTCTAGGTACTATAAATTCTACATCAAAACGTCCATTTGTTACTGATGATTGTCCTCTAAATATACTTTCTCCTAAGGTTCTAAAGTTTAGTTTTATTAATTGATTAGCACCATTTCTAGTGTTATCATTTGCTAATGTTTCTCTTATAATCTCTTTATCATATACACTTGTAGCTAGTACTCCATTATAATCATTTAATAATACTCCAGCTTCATTGACCACTTCTCCAGAAATCTTCACTTTACTTAATGCTTCTATTGGTGCTGTTACATTTGCTAATGGTATATCATTAATATGTGTTATTCTTACATTGGGTCTTGGTATTGCCAGTTTCATAGCTGGATCTCCAAAAAAGAATACAACTCTTCTACCTGTTGTAGTTAATGAGTTTTTTACATATCTCACGGCCTCTGCTGCTGTAGGATAATCTGATCCATCTGGAAATAATTCATCGATCAATCTATCATTTACAGAAATTCCTACTGGTACAATGATTTCTCTTGTTGTAGAAATAAGTCCTATTGATCCACCTTGTCTATTCCAATATGTAAATTCTCCTGCCGATGGTCTTAATGGATTATCAAACTTTGTAAACTCACAGGTTACAGTAATGATAATAGGATATCTGTTTTCGTTATTTAATTCCCTAGCATTTGTTTGATTAAAGATAAACTCACTTGCTAAACCATCTTCTCCACCATGCCCAAAATAATCAAGTATTAATGTTCCTGATTCAACACTATTCGTTATTGCTTCGTTTACACTAGGATATCGATTACCTGCAGAAGACGATTCTTGTTGAAATGCATCTGCATATATTTTTTGAATATTGAAAAAAGGTTTACGCGTATTTAAATCTTCACCTAATTCATCTAGGTTTCTCTGAATCGTTTCTTCCCATGCTAAATCAACATCATCAGAAACTAAAACGATATTATTACGCCATCTTCCTTTTGCAGCATCACTATCATAATTTATAATTTTATCTACCATAGCATCTGCAAGCTGTGGTGTATCTGCAAGAATTCTTCCTACCGCAATATCTAATTGATCTGTAGGTACCATAGTTCCT
Organism: Aquimarina rhabdastrellae; assembly: GCA_947387485.1. Lineage (GTDB taxonomy): Bacteria > Bacteroidota > Bacteroidia > Flavobacteriales > Flavobacteriaceae > Aquimarina. Next base: position 21,873 of record CANDNT010000005.1, on the reverse strand, counting down.
TCATCAGGATCCATCATTCCGTAAAAATCATCAGACGCAAAAGAACTAACTAAAGAGAAACTGCTTAAGCTCTCAAAAGTTGGCACTATATTATTATTTCCTTCTAATCTATCTTTATAATCTATAGATGCGTCTCCTAATAAACCTAAGTATTTTAATCGCTTAGATTCTTCTGACGCATTATCATATATATAACGGACAAGGTTACGTATTGCCCCTACATCTTGTTTTCCACTAGAAAACTCTTCGTATATCTGAGAAAGAGTAACTACTTTTACATTTAGATTATTAAGTGTTCTATGGTGATTTGCTAATTTATTTGCCGAAGCTATTAGATCATTTCTAGTGATCAATAAATAATCTATATCTTGAAATTGTCCTTGAGCATTCTGAAAAATAGTTCCCTTTAAATTTTGGTTATTTACTATAGTATTACCACCTGATAATGGCTCATAAAAATCATTAGGTACTACAGTTATATATTCTCTTACTTCTCCTAAGTTTGCTTTAAAGTTTATAGCACTCTGGTTTCCTGCATTAGAAATAGTAGTGATAAATTCTGGGTTGGTCACATCCCATATTTGAGATACTGCAGCAGTATTCGTTACTTGATATGCTCCTATTCCTGAAATTGTTGCAGTATTATTATTTCGAAATGACATTTGTCTATCTGAAACAATCAATTGTCTTTCTGCCTCTATGCTTATATAATCTAAATATCCTGTCGCTGTTGGGTTACCATTATTATTATATACTAAATCTATAGCAATAGCATCTCCATTAACTGTAACATTGCGACTTAACTCACGTCCAGAAGCTAATGACGTACTTGTAATTGCATTAAAAGTCATTGTCCCTTCTACTTGACCATTAACAACTACATTCATATTAGTAAATGATTCTGCAGTTGCAGCCGCATAAACTCTTAATACTATAGGAGTACTACTCACTAGATTAGGAAATTCGAAGTTAAAGCGTTTATTTGTTTCTATATCAAAACGATCTCCAAACCATCGTCTACCTACCTTTACTATATTCTCTTGATCAATCTCATGAAATTGATAATCTGTAAATGTAGTTATCGTGGTAGTTGCAGCAGTTGTTGGTTCTGTATAAGACGAAATACGTCTACCTGGTCCTCCATCTGCTGTTACATAATAATATGATCTATCCTCATATACATTTATATGTGTATCACTGTCTTCATTATATCCTTGTGTTCCTTCTCCATAAAATAGGATATAATCATCTCCAGAAAACACACCATCTTCTCCGCCTACAATTTGAATCGCATTTTCTCTAAGATCAAATTGCGTATTTTCTTCATTTAATAATGGTATCATTTGTCCACCATTACCATATATCTTTATGTTTTGTGGATTTACTCCACTGAGATCCATTCCTAATCCACTTAAAAAATCTGGTGTAATTCTAAAAACTCCTGTTTTGTCTATATAAAACTTATACCATTTTCCTGAGGCTAATACAGAATTTGAAATGGTTCTATTATTTCTATTAGTATTAAATGATCTCGATACTCCTATTCCTATATTATATATAAGATCTAATGATAAGACTCTTTTATAACTATTACCTTCTTTAATTATAGGAGAGAAACTTAAAAAACCTTTTCTCTTTCCTCTAGCCGAAATTGTTTTAACTATAGGATTGATCTCTGTAGAAACTGTAGCAGTGTTTAAATCTTTTAATTGCGCTTTATTAATATTCTGATATACTACATTAGTTACGCTGATCGAAGATTGTTCTATAGTACCATTTTCATCCCATTGTATTTGATATTTTATTCCTTCTTCGTCTGTATAATCAAAAAAAGGAGCATCAAAACCCGGTACTGTTGCAGATGATCTTGAAGTGGATATATCTATATCCTTCCAGGTAATCTCTATATGCTTTTTTTGTTGTGCTACCACAATTCCACAACAAAATAATATATACATTAATACAATTTTCTTCATCATAGCCTTTTAAACGTGTTAAATATACACATTAGTATCTTTAATTACAGAGTTTTTTTTCTTCTAAAACAACAATAAAGAAATAAATCTTGCGTTAAATCAAAATCATTGCAAAATTGTTGTTATTTTGCGTCACCGTAATTATTATTATAAAATAATGGGGTAAATTTAACGTTAATTATTATATTGCAAGCCCTAATTTCTACTTTAACGAACTTAAATTATGAAGAACACATTTATCTTCAGATCACTTTTAGTGATTGTCATTAGTACTGTGTTAGTTAGCTGTAACAATTCAAGAAATTACAGCGAAAGCTCTAGAGCTACCGGTTGGAAATTTAATGCCAAGGAAGGTGGTTTCCAAGTAAACACAAATTATAGAGAGCAAGAAACTGGTCCAGGATTAGTATTCATAGAAGGAGGTACTTTCACTATGGGTAGAGTTCAAGACGATGTGATGCACGATTGGAATAATACTCCAACACAACAGCACGTTCAGTCTTTTTATATGGATGAAACTGAAGTTACCAACTTAATGTACTTAGAATACTTAGATTGGATCAAGCAAGTTTTCCCACCAGCAGAACAACAATATAGAAATATTTATAAAGGGGCACTTCCTGATACTTTAGTATGGAGAAACCGTTTAGGATATGATGAAGTAATGGTAAACAACTATTTACGCCATCCATCTTATGCTAATTATCCTGTAGTAGGTGTTAATTGGATCCAAGCAGTAGAATTTAGTAATTGGAGAACAAATCGTGTAAACGAATTAATTCTTGAAGAAGAAGGTTTCACTAAAAAGAATGTTCAGTATGAAGATGTTTCTGCTGAAAGTACTTTTGATACGGAAACTTATATTAATGCTCCTAGCCAAGTTTATGGTGGAAACGACGAAGCTACTAGAGGTGGTAGAACTTCTGAACGTTATAGCAAGAATAATGATTCAACTGGACTTTATGTTCAACGTAAAGATGGTTTATTCTTACCAGCATATAGACTTCCAACTGAAGCAGAATGGGAATATGCTGCTCTTGGTTTAGTAGAAATTAGAAGCTATAACATTTATAGAGGTAGAAAAAAATATCCATGGAATGGTCAATATACTCGTGATGGAAATAGAAGAAAACGTGGTGATCAGTTAGCTAACTTTAAGCAAGGTGATGGTGATTACGGAGGTATTTCTGGATGGAGTGATGATGGTGCTGATATTACTGCAGAAGTAAAATCTTATGCTCCTAACTCTTTTGGATTATATGATATGGCAGGAAATGTTGCCGAGTGGGTAGCTGACGTTTACAGACCTATAGTTGATGATGAGTTTAATGACTTTAATTACTATAGAGGTAACGTATATACTAAAAACGCTATTAACTCAGATGGTACTGTAAAAATTGTAACTACTGATTCAGTTGTTTATGATACATTAAGTAACGGTCGTATTGTTGCTAGAGTTTTACCTGGAGGAATTGCTCAAGTTCCTGTTGATGAAAATGAAACTTACTTAAGAACTAATTTTGATCAAAGTGAAAACAGAAACTATAGAGATGGTGATAAGAGTTCTACTCGTTATTACGAAGGTTTCCAAGAAGCTGGATCTGATAGCAAGCGTATGTACAACTCTCCTGTTCATGAAGTAACTCCTAATAAAGAGAATGGAACTTTAGACAAAAAATATGATGAGTCTGATAAGAGAACTACTTTAGTAGATGACGCAGTTCGTGTATACAAAGGAGGTTCTTGGAAAGATAGAGCTTATTGGTTAGATCCTGCTCAAAGAAGGTACTTACCACAAGATATGGCTACTGATTATATCGGGTTTAGAAATGCTATGTCTCGTGTAGGGGCTAAGTCTAAAAACAAAAAGACACCTAAACACCGTAACTAATAATTACAACATATAATTAAAAAGCCCTAAACTTGTAAAAGTTAGGGCTTTTTTTTAATTGCTTTTATGACTATTCAACAATTACATACTCTATTTTTAGATTGCAAATCAGTTTGTACTGATACTAGAAAAATTGAGCCTAACGATATGTTTTTTGCTCTTAAAGGAGACAACTTTAATGGAAACACTTATGCGCTTCAAGCTATATCAAAAGGAGCAAAATACGCTATTATAGATGAAGCTCCTCTTGAAGATAACCCTCAATTAATCCTTGTCGACGATGTTCTTAAAACGCTTCAGGAACTTGCAACTTATCATCGTCATTATCTTGATATTCCTATTATAGCCTTAACTGGGAGTAATGGTAAGACTACTACAAAAGAACTTATCAATGCTGTACTTAGCACCACATTTAAAACAACTGCTACTTTAGGGAATCTCAATAATCATATAGGCGTTCCGCTTACTTTACTTTCGATGAATTCTCATACCGAAATAGGTATTGTAGAAATGGGGGCTAATCATCATAAAGAAATTGATTTTTTATGTACTATTGCTCAACCTAATTATGGTTATATCACTAATATAGGTAAAGCACACTTAGAAGGTTTTGGTAGTTTAGAAGGCGTTTTAACTGCAAAGACAGAACTTTATAGATTCCTTGAAAAGAAAAATGGTTTAGTATTTCTTAATCAAGAGGATCCTAAATTAGTCAAGGCATCAATGCTCAACAAAACTTATTCTTTCTCTCAACATAAAGAAAGTGATCTTAAAATACAACTTAGTAATGCCAACCCTATGGCCATTGCTTCTTTTGAAAATGAATCCATTCATAGTCAATTAATCGGTGATTATAATTTCACAAATATTGCTGCTGCTATTGCTATAGGTCATTATTTTAAGATTTCGACCAAAACTATAGCTAATGCTATTAAAGCTTATAATCCTAGTAACAATAGATCTCAATTGATCACCAAGGGAGATTGTTTAATCATTCTTGATGCTTACAATGCTAATCCAACAAGTATGATTGCTGCAATTGATAATTTCAAACAAATTTCTAATACTCCTAAAGCTATTTTTCTAGGAGACATGTTTGAAGTGGGTAACACCTCTTTAGAAGAACATCAAGTTATTGTTGATTATTTGATAGATAGTGCTATTGATCATATATATATTATAGGTGAATGGTTTTATCAAACCTCATTTAAAGATATTCGTATCAATCGCTTTAAAACTTATGACGATTTTGAAAGTTCTTATACTTCAAATACTATTATTAAAACGATATTAATCAAAGGTTCTAGAGGTATGAAACTCGAACGTATTCTAGATTTATTATAAAAGAAACATTAAGCACCTATACCAAGGTGCTTTTTAATTTATTAGCAAATTGATCTGCCAACTCCCCTATACTATCTACTATATATAATTCTTTTCTTGAGATGTCTGTATTAAGTTCTTCTAAAGTCATTTCAATCAATTCTGCTTTCCCTACCAAATCTAATCCTAATGGGGATAATTTTGCATTTCTATTAATATTCTCTTGACTTAAATCTGGAACGATCTTGGATATATTAGATACAATTATTCCTAAAATTTCTTCTGTTGTTTTCATGATACTATTATTTTTTTGTTTCATTCCCTTCTCTATTTATTGTATTACAAAATAACCTTACTTAGTTTATTACAATCTAAAACTCACATTATCAAAACATTTAATAACACTTTATAAATTTATTTTTATATTATCTTAATTTTATCAAGTTTCCTTAATTCTTTCTCTAACTTATTTAATAGTTTTTACCATAGGCAAAAAAGATGTTATTTCTTTTGCCTTTATTTATTTATCCTCTTTTCTTTTATAATCAGATCGTATATACAATACGTATCAGTTATTCGCTTTTGAAGTTTTAAGCATAATTTTATTTAAAATTTATAGTCTTCTATAATTATATCATCAGCTTAATTTTTATTTAGATCGCAATCAGATCAGGCATAGTTAGCCTTCATAGACTTTATCCTTCTTTTTTAATGAGGTTTATTAGCCTATCTATATTACTTATACCGTGATTTAATTATTTAAAAACACTATCATATTTAGATTCGATAATGTTTTTTCAAAATATTAACTTTTAATATTTATTTAGGTGAGTTTATTTTATCTGTTTTTTTAAGGGCTATATTTCCACCTATTTATCATTTTATGTTTCTTATATCTAAAGAATTAAAAACTTAGGTTAAAAATAGTCAAAATAGATCATTTTAGGATATGTACAAACCTCATTTTAAAGGCTTTTAATCCATCTTTAATATTAATGCTTAACCGTATAACCATTACTTAAAGAACAGTTTTTAAATAGCTTATTTAAAGCTATAAAATCTATTAAAAATTAGAGTAATGTTATCTAATTTTTAATAATTGGATACAATAATTATTCTTGATCCCTTTTAGAGCACAATTTAGAGGTGTAAAAAATGTAGAATTCTTTCTCTTCAGATTAACGCAAATTTTTGCTTAAGTACAACTTTTGTTCTTGATCCCAATTGTTATTGATCCCTTTACTATCTTTTCAAATGAATCCAAACATGAAGTATAAAAAAAGCCGATTAAAAATCGGCTTTAAAATTGTGGGTGATGAGGGATTCGAACCCCCGACCCCCTCGGTGTAAACGAGGTGCTCTGAACCAACTGAGCTAATCACCCTTACGCTAAAATTTTGTGGGCAATGAGGGATTCGAACCCCCGACCCCCTCGGTGTAAACGAGGTGCTCTGAACCAACTGAGCTAATTGCCCTTGCGTAATGCGTTGTTGCGGGTGCAAATATAAGACACTTCAACGTTATGGCAAAACTTTTTTGAAAAAAAATTAAATTATTTCTGCTACTACAAACGTACTTCCTCCTACAAAAATCAAATCCCCATCCGTAGCACTCTGTAATGCAGCTTTATATGCTTTTTTTATACTCTTAAATTTTTTTCCTGTTAAATTAAAAAAAGTTGCTTCTTCTTTTAATTTAATTGCATCAAGACCTCTAGGTATAGAGGGTTTAGCGAAATAATATTGTGCTCCTTGAGGAAATAATGGCAAAATTTCGTCTAGTTTTTTATCATTGACCACCCCTAATACGATATGTAATCTTTTATATTTTTCTTCTTCAAGTTGCTTCATAATCCATCGCAAACCATCCTCATTATGTCCTGTATCACATATTACCTTAGGATGTTCCTGTATCACTTGCCATCTTCCTAATAGTTTTGTATTGACTATCACATTCAATAACCCATTTTGAACCTGTGTATCTGTAATATTCCATCCTTTATTTTGTAATACAGAAATGGTTTGTAGCGTCGTTTTTACATTTTCTTTTTGATAATTCCCTTTGAGTGCTGTAGGATACAGTTTACCTGTATAAGATTTAGCAAAAAACATTTCACTCTTGGTTTCTTTCGCTTTAGCTAAAAATACTTTTTCTGCATCCTCTTTAGAATTCCCTATAACTACTGGTATGTCATTTTTTATAATTCCAGCCTTCTCCCCTGCTATCTCAGTTATAGTTGTTCCTAAAAATTGTGTATGATCTAAGCCTATATTCGTGATTACAGCAACTTCTGGGGTAATAATATTAGTAGAGTCTAATCTTCCTCCTAAACCTACTTCAATAATTGCGATATCGACTGATTCGTCTGCAAAATATCGAAATGCCATACCCACAGTCATCTCAAAAAAAGAACACTGCTCTTTTTCAAAAAATGGCTTATGAGCTGCTATAAATTGTTTTACGTATTTCTTCTTTATTTTTTTCCCATTAATACGTATACGCTCTCTAAAATCTTTTAAATGAGGTGATGTATACAATCCAACTTTATAACCAGCTTCTTGCATAATGGAGGATATAAGGTGACTTGTAGAACCTTTTCCGTTAGTTCCTCCTATGTGAACACTTTTAAAATTACGCTCTGGATTCCCTAGATATTTGGCTAATTTTGTAGTATTCGACAAATCTATTTTATACGCTTTGGCACCTTGGCGTTGGTATATAGGTAGCTGGGCAAACATCCATTGTAATGTTTCCCTATAATTCATACTCATGTAAATAATACTTTATTCTGAAAGTTTAAATTGATAGATAATAGTCCCTACTTGCTTTATAGGTGCTTTATTATCACTATTGAATCGTGTAGCTAGAGCTGCTTTTTTTGCTGGAGCCAATAAACATGAAGCGTTATTGGTAGTTCCTTTTACTCCTGGAGTAGCTTTAATTACTTTTCCGTTTTGATTTACTTCAATACGAACAACCACTATTCCTGATTCATTACAATTCTGAACGAATTTTTCTTTATTAAGTGCTTTTCTTCCTCCTAATCGGTAATTACCATCTCCATCTAATCCTTTACCATTACCATAATATGATTTTGCATTAGGATCACCATTGGGATTACCTTTATCTCCTCCCGTATCATCATCTCCTTCTCCTCCTGAAGCTGTACCGTCACTTTCTGGTCCATTAGAAAAGCTATCCAAAATATCCAATGTAGATTTATCTGGTTTTGGATCTGGTTTCTTAATAGGCTTTTTCTTTACCTCTTTTTGTTCTTTGGGTTTCTTTTCTTTCTTTTCTGCCTTTTTCTTAGGTTTTTCCTCAGGTTTTTCTTCAATCACAGGAGCATCTTCAGTTTCCTGAGTGATAACTTCTTCTGTAATTTCTGAAGTTTCCTCTACTTCTTCTTGAACTTCTGGTTCTGGCACATTCTGTTTAGGAGTTGTTTTAACAGGCTCGGTAGGTTGCACATCACCTGATCCTGTAACTGAAGTTCCAAAGTTAACTGCTATACCACTTTCTGGTGCTGGATCCAAATAACTAAGTCCTACATAAAACATGATTAACAACAGCATTGCATGCAATACTGTTGTTAATATTAATGATTTTCTTTTATGCTTTGTATCCAGCTTATACATATATCTTTTTATTCAGGCTTAACTGCTAAAACTATTTTATATCTATTTCTATTGGCTATATCCATTACTTTAACAGCTTTCTCAATAGGTACCCCCTCTTCTGCTCTTAAAATAATAGTAGGCTCATTTTGTCCTCGCAATCTAGATTTTAATGTTGCTTCTAGTTTACTTTGACTAACTCTATCACTATCGATATAGTATTGTAATTTTTTGGTAATACTAACCGATATGTTTTGAACATTAGTTGTCTTCCCTTTTGCTTTAGGTAAAATCAAATCTAAAGCTTCTGGAGTAATAACCGGGGAAGTAAGCATAAAGAATACTAGCAATAAAAATACAATATCTGTCATCGAAGACATACTGAATTCTGGACTTACTTTATTTCTTCCTCTTAAATTCATACTAAGCAGGTTCGTTTAATAAGTCTAAGAAATCAACAGCTGTTGCTTCCATTTGGTGTACAACTTTATCTGTTTTTACTACTAAATGGTTATATCCTATATATGCTATAATACCTACTACTAATCCTGCTACAGTGGTTGTCATTGCTGTGTAAATTCCTTCTGCAAGGGATCCCATATCTGCTTGACCACTACTTGTTGCCAAATTATGAAAAGCAAGAACCATACCTAAAACCGTTCCTAAAAAACCAATCATAGGTGCTGCTCCTGCAACAGTAGCTAGAACACTTACGTTTTTCTCTAATTTGTATACTTCAAGACGTCCAGCATTTTCTATAGCCTTATTGATATCTTCTAGGGGATTTCCTATCCTAGAAATTCCTTTTTCTGTTAATCTAGATACTGGATTATCGTGTTGCTCACATAATAATTTTGCTGCTTCAATTTTACCATTAGTCACATTGTCTTTTATTTGATCCATAAAGCTCTCATCATATTTTGAAGCTGCTTTTATGGCAAAAAGACGTTCAAAATAAATATATACGGCTACAAATAACAGCACAAATAACACGCTTATGATGATCATTCCTCCTACTCCTCCACTCAGTAACAATTCGATAATCGATAATGTTTTTTCTTCGGCTTCTGGGTCAACCGTTTTAGCTTTTTGTGCTATGCTACTTAGTATTACTAAATATGACATTGTGTTTTTTTATTTTTTAATTGTATTGTGTATAACGTTAATTTACGGGGTTAAGTATATAGATTTTTTTTTTACAATAAAAACATTACACCTAATAATCCTACAGTTCCTAAAACTATCGTGTATGGCAATGCCATTTTCACCATTTTTCCGTATGATAATCCGATTAACGGTGCCAGAGAAGACGTTAATAAGAATAAAAACGCTGCCTGTCCATTTGGCGTTGCTACACTTGGTAAGTTTGTTCCTGTATTAATAGCTATTGCTAATTTTTCAAATTGTTCTTGTGTTATTTGATTTGCTTCAAAAGCCTGCTTCACCTCTCCTATATATACTGTAGCTACAAATACATTATCACTAATCATCGATAATAATCCATTTGCTGCATAAAAGATCGTAGGTTGTTCTGCTGGGTCAAGTGATAAGGCCCATTTAATTATTGGTGAAAATAAATGCTGATCGTGTATCATTGCTACAACAACAAAAAACACTACCAATAATCCTGTAAAAGGTAAACCTTCTTCAAAAGCTTTTCCTAAATGATGCTCTTCTGTGATTCCCATAAAAGCAGTTTGAATTATAATTAATGCTAATCCTATAAATCCTACTGGTGCAAGGTGTAATGCTAGTGCTAAAATTAATAAGATAGCAGACACTCCTTGTACTATTAATCCAAATTTTGCTCTATCAGATCTGTTAGCATCTTCTTCTTCTGTATAATTCTCAATAATGGTACGCGCTACAGTTGGTAATTTTTCTCCAAAACCAAAACTTCCTGTAAGTTCTAATATTACTGTTGTTAATAATCCAAATAATAGTACTGGCATAGTAATAGGAGCCATTCTTAAGAAAAACTCTATAAAATCCCATCCCATTTTTTCTCCTATCAATAAGTTTTGTGGTTCACCTACTAGTGTACAAACACCTCCTAGAGCTGTACCTACTACACCATGCATGATTAAACTACGCAAAAAGCTTCTAAATTTTTCTAGGGTTTCTCCACTTAATTCTTCTCTATCCAATACTCCGCTTTCATCATAATCTCCCGATCCAGAATGGATTTTATGATATACTCCATAAAAACCTACTGCTACACTTATCAATACAGCCGTTACTGTTAATGCATCTAAGAATGCTGACAATACCGCTGCCAAGAATACAAATAACAATGAGAGCACCATTTTTGATTTAATCTTGGTAAAAACTTTACTAAAAATATACATCAATAATGGCTTCATAAAGAAGATACCTGCAACCATAAATACTAATAATAGTACTACTTCTAAGTTTTGATTAACTTCATGATATGCATTATGTGGGGTAGTAAGGTTGAGTATCAAAATTTGAATAGCCAACAATCCTCCCGATTGTAACGGGTAGCATTTTAACGCCATTGCTAAAGTAAAAATGAACTCACCTATAAACAGCCAAGCCGTTATGGTTTTTCCTAAAACAAAAAAAGAAAACACATTAAAGATTAAAAACCCTAACATTGTCATCTTAAACCACTTGGGGCTATTTCCTAAAAAATATTTAAACATAGTTTCGCTTACTTAAAATTACACCAGCTGTTTGAGGGCTATTTCAAACGCTGTTTTACTTATATTTATTCTTGTATTATTATTATTAAATGTATGTTGGATAGCTCTTTTTATAGTCTCTGAAGTATCCATAAAAATTGCCTCATCTGTCATTTGCACTCTTTTTTCCATAAAATAGGCAAACACTCTTGCCATACCGCAATTAGATATAAAATCAGGAATCAAACTGATTCTTTCATCTGTATATTGCATGATAGGTCCAAAAAATATTTCTTTATCTGCAAATGGAACATTTGCTCCACATGATACGACTTCTAATCCAGAAGCGATCATTTGTGTGATTTGATCCTTAGTAATCAATCTCGACGCTGCACACGGAGCAAAAATCTCTGCTGGTAATGACCAAACTTTCTCGTTCATTTCTTCAAAAGGAATCATTTTTTCACTATAAAGTTTATTCCCTTTTTTATTTAGGAACAATTCTTTAATTTCTTCAAAAGAAAAACCTTCTTCTTTAATTAAACCACCAGCATGATCTATAATTCCTATTACTTTGGCTCCCATTTCGGCCAAATAGTAAGCTGCTGCACCTCCTACATTTCCAAAACCTTGAACTACAGCTCGCTTTCCTTTTACATCTCCTCCATAAATATCATAATAATGTCTTACTGCCTCTGCTACACCATAACCTGTGATCATATCTGCTACAGTATATTTCTTTTCTACATTAGGAGAGAATATTTCATTTTCTAGAACCTTAATAACACCTTGTCTAAGTTGTCCGATTCTATTTATTTTATCTGCCTCTTTAGGTTGAAAATGCCCATTAAAAACCCCTTCTTGTGGATGCCATACACCACAATTTTCTGTGATAGGAATTACCTCATGTATTTCATCTACATTAAGATCTCCTCCAGTTCCATAGTAACTTTTTAATAATGGGGAAACCGCTTTATACCAACGTTCTAAAACGCCTTTTTTGCGCGGATCATTAGGGTCAAAATTAATTCCAGACTTAGCTCCTCCTATTGCAGGACCTGATACCGTAAATTTAACCTCCATAGTTTTTGCAAGAGATAATACTTCATTCATATCTAATCCTCTTCGCATTCGTGTTCCTCCTCCAGCTGCTCCACCTCTCAATGAGTTAATCACTACCCATCCTTCGGCATCTGTTTCAGAATCTTTCCAATTAAAAACTATTTCTGGTGTTTTATTTTCGTATTTCTTTAGTAAGTCTTTCATTCTTTCTATATGTTGTAATTTATTGATATTTTATATTTCTCGTTTATGCTTTTGATTACGTATATAATTCAATGTATATGTTCTCCCTCAAGGGAGGTCAAAGCTGAGTCATATTAAATAACTTTATTCAATAAATTAAACCTTCTTACCTTTTATATAAGTATATCCACAAATATAAAAACTAAAATCACTATAGTTCTATATTATTTACAAATATTAAAATGGATAGAATAAAGTTGAGCAAATATATCAAAGGAAACTTTAAACACAAAAAAAGTTTTCCTGGTTTTCAGATCTTTTCAAAACGATCTTTTTGCTAACATTTTATCATTCTTTATCAAAGAAAGATCAGAATGCATTTCTTTCAAAAATGAAATAAAACATAAAAACTATCAAATTATCGCTTATATTTGTGATATTCATAAAAAAATCCAGTATATCTCGATTTTTTTTTATTAAAAAACAAATCCGTGTATTATGCACGCATAGTAAACTAAACAAAATCTAATGGACTTTAAATTAACTGAAGAACAATTAATGATACGCGATGCAGCGCGTGATTTTGCTAGAACAGAACTATTACCTGGAGTTATAGAACGTGATAACAAGCAAGAATTTCCTACGCAACAAGTAAAACGTATGGGTGAACTTGGTTTCTTGGGTATGATGGCTTCTCCTGAATATGGTGGAGGTGGAATGGATACACTTTCTTATGTATTAGCTATGGAAGAGTTATCCAAAGTGGATGCTTCATGTTCTGTAATCGTATCTGTAAACAACTCTTTGGTTTGTTGGGGTCTTGATACTTATGGTACTCCAGAGCAAAAAGAAAAATATTTAACAAAACTTACTACTGGAGAATCTATTGGTGCTTTCTGTTTATCAGAGCCTGAAGCAGGTAGTGATGCTACATCACAAAAAACTACTGCTATAGATATGGGAGATCATTATGTTCTTAATGGTACTAAGAACTGGATCACTAATGGTGGTACTGCAGATTATTACTTAGTAATTGCACAAACTGATAAAGAGAAAAAACATAGAGGTATTAATGCTTTTATTGTTGAAAAAGGTTGGGAAGGTTTTGAGATCGGCCCCAAAGAAGATAAATTAGGAATTAGAGGTAGTGATACTCACTCTTTAATTTTTAACGATGTAAAAGTACCTAAAGAAAATCGTATTGGTGAAGATGGCTTTGGATTCAAATTTGCTATGAAAACATTATCTGGAGGTCGTATTGGTATTGCTGCTCAAGCTTTAGGTATTGCAGCTGGTGCTTATGAATTAGCCAAAGAGTATGCTAAGACAAGAAAAGCTTTTGGTACAGAAATTATGAATCACCAAGCTATTGCATTCAAACTTGCTGATATGCATACACAAATTGAAGCTGCTAGAATGCTAGTTTATAAATCTGCTATGGATAAAGATAATCATGAAAGTTATGATCTTTCTGGTGCTATGGCAAAATTATATGCTTCTCAAGCTGCTATGGATGTTTCTGTTGAAGCTGTTCAAATTCACGGAGGAAATGGTTTTGTAAAAGAATACCATGTTGAACGTTTAATGAGAGATGCAAAAATCACTCAGATTTATGAAGGAACTAGCGAAATTCAAAAAATCGTAATCTCTAGAAGTATTTTAAAAGATTAAATTCAGAAGAAATTCTAATATAAAAAAAGAGGCTCAAATGAGCCTCTTTTTGTTGTTATTTAATTACTTTCTTTTTAAAATATTTAGCTACACTCTTAGCTAGTTTTGCATAACATTCGGATATTCTGTACCCTGAATTATAATCATTTCCGAAAGCTCCTTTCCCTTGAATCTTTTTATATGTTAAACTCAAAATTTCATTATCTGGTTCTGAAGCTTTATAAACAGAAACCGTAGCAGTTAATTCGGCATTGTGTCGTACTATACCTACATTATAACCTGGATAAACCCATGTAGAATGAATTTTCATTATATACTCTTCATCGTTTTCATTTACTGCTAATTCTCCATCTTCAAATCTTTTATTAAAAGATTCTATATATTTCGGTTTAAATCGTGTTTCTCTATCATCAAACCACGATTTTTTAAACTTCTCTCCTAAGCCTTTTTCTTTTTCTTCTCGCTTTTTCATTTTATCTTTCAAGAAGTCTTCTTCTGTTTTAAACTTCCCTACTTTGATATCTGTATAATCAAAAATTACTTTATAAGCTTTAACCTCTTTTAAAGCTTTTGGGTTTCCTTTTACTTTTTGTCCTGATGAATATTGTATTACCGTAAAACACGCTAATAAGAATACTATTAATTGTTTTTTCATAAAGTTTGTTTGTATTAATTGATTTTTTGAAAATTACAAAAAATAATATTAATCTTCATTTTCATAAATTGAAACCGTACCACTTTCTTCATTACTAATTACGACCAATGCTTTACCAGTAGGGCTATCACTGGCTTCTATAGCCAATACACCTTCTGGCGACTCATCTTCTTCATGAGATAATATCTGTATAAACTCTGGCGTAAATGGATTAGTTATATCATATACCAACACTTGATCTGTTCTTTCTAATCCTACAAATAAAACATACTTCTCTCCTATCTTAGTAACTTCTACAGATTCTGGTTCTGCCCCTTTATCATCACTCCTTTTATCATTATCATTAAATCTTTCTGGAGTTAAAGCAAGTGTTCTCTTTGCTATTTCACTTCCACTATCATACATTAAACTTCCATGCTCTGACCATATAGAAAAAGATCTTGCACCATAGGTATATAATTTTTCATATACTCCATCTCCATCTTCATCACCAAGTTCTGTAGTAATCTTCAATCTTCCTAGATTAGCATTATCCTGGTAATTATTAGCTTCTGGAAATGCTATTGGATTTAAATCTATATCTTTAATTCTTTCTTCTTCTACAAAATAATCTATATCATTAGTTTCGTATTCACGAGCGTCTCCTTCATTTGCCGAAATAATATATCCTGTTCCATTGATATTTATATATGTAATCGCATCTGGTTGATACATACCATATACAGGCCAATTTGCTAATACTTTTGTATCATCTTTATCACTAGGGTCAATCTCATTTCCACTTAGACTATAGTCTTTATATCCTAAAGGAAAAATACCTTCTATATTCTTAGTTTCTAAATTCACTCTAGCAATTCCATTATTCTCTTGTAATGAAACCCAAGCCATTTTAGAATCATCTGATACTGCTATATATTCTGGTTCTATATCTTTTGCTAAATCTGCATTTGGTCCAAAAACTCTAAAACCTTGCTCTTCTAATGTTTCTTCTAAACCATTAAAATTTGAAAAATTAAGATTAGTTACCGTATTCGTATTCAATTCTATTATCGATACCTCCCCAATAGGATCTATTGTATATTCTTTATTTGGTTCACCTTCGCAAGCAACAACAAGTTGCTTCCCATCTGGTGTAAATGTTACCATATCTGGTAATGCTCCTACTATATAAGTCTGCGTTATCGTCTTAGATTGAATATCCCATAATACAATTTTACCTGCTTCTTGTTTATTCTCATTTTCTACAGCTATTGCTACTTTTCCGCTATGTATTGAAATACTATTAGGCGAACCATAATTCGTTAAGTCAATTGTTGTATTATAAAGAGGTGATTCGATAGTCGAAATATCATATACTTCCACAGTATTATCCTCTGCATTAATCGTAAAAATTGATTGAGTTGTAGAGTCATATGCTGAAATTTCGGCCTTACCTTCTCCTCCTCCTGTTACAGCTATCGTAGTTTTATATTCAAAGTTGATTACTTTAGGTTCAACTTGTTGATCGTTATCTGTAGTATCATCATCATTATTACAAGCTATTAATGCAGTCATTCCTGCAAAAAGCACATATTTAAAATAGTTCATCTTTTTACTTTTTTAATCTTTCAAAAATCTGATTTCCTTCTTTTTTTTGAATTATCTCAAGTACATCTTATGATTATATAATTGTAAAATCCACTAACACACAACACATTAACAACATTCTCTTAACATTACGGGAATATTTTTTAAATATTTATCAGTTTTTCTTTGCATAACTAAAAAGAGGTTGTATCTTTGCAATCCAAATATCGCGGGATAGAGCAGTAGGTAGCTCGTCGGGCTCATAACCCGAAGGTCACAGGTTCGAGTCCTGTTCCCGCTACTAAAAAAAGCTTCTGATAAATCAGAAGCTTTTTCAATTTTAAGAACACGCTAATAATTACAATAAATGATCAAATTTTGAATCAAGAACATTTATTGTGTTTTTTATAAGAAAAGAATAATTAGTAACAAGGAATAAGCTGACTTGTATTTAAAAAGGATTCTCTACATAAACTATCTTAACGAATACAATTCTAGCTAATGGAAGATTCTTTTCCATACTATCTAAAATTTCTATATTGATATTCGTTATTCATGAATATAATTCGTTTACAACTTTTAAACTTGATCTCTTTTTGTGTCCTCTTATTCTAGAAAGGGACATTACTCCTAATCCCATTTATTGCTAGTAGAGATAGCATATTTTCCTCCGCCTGTAAAGAATAAAGTAATCGCTCCGAAAAAATATAATCCTAACAACTCCAATGCCCAACCACCATGCGGTGCTAAAGTAAAGAACTCATCTCCATGTCCCAAAGCCCCAAGAACAAAACAAGTAAAAGCAAACATTAATGCCGCTATTCTTGTTCTAACCCCTATTAATATTACAATAGGAACTATAATTTCACCTAAATAGAGACCATAGGCAAAAAATGTTGGTAAATTAATATTTTCCATTACATCATAAAAGCCTTCTACTTTACCTATTTTGGCTATTCCATGAAACAACATAAGGATACTAATAGTTATTCGTAATATTAATACTCCTATATCAGAGTTTTTATTGATCATATAATTATAATTAAGTTACTATCTTTCTTATAGAAAGAATATTATAGTTTGTAAAACAAATTTATAAGCTACATATAAAATAAAGGGGGTGAAAATTGCTATTTTTAAACAGCCGTTCAAAAACACCTCTTCTTTCTGTTTAAAATCTATTCTTATATGGAATACGAATATTATCTAGATTAAAGCTTATAATTCTTTCTCAAAACAACTTAACCATTCTTTTCTGCTATAATAATATGAAATTCTATCGTTTCATTAGCCTTTCTATATTTATCTTCTATATCCCCCATAAACCTTATATTTAATTCAACGCTTTTTAATAGATAGTAACTCTAATTTATATTTACATCATGTAATTATATGTTATATACTTCATAAAAGATTTTTATTGCTCTTAGATAATTCTTTACTTTAGTTTTTGAATCAATATATCAATTGTTAAACAAAATGAAAAAGAATCTATTTTTAGCATTAATAGCTATTGCTCTTTTTATTCCTATTAATGGAAATGCACAAGTCGACGAAGATAAATTAGGAGCCTGGTATATGTATTTTTTTAATACCACTTTTAAAGAAAGTTCTTGGGGTGTACAAGGTGATGTACAATATCGTAATTGGAATCTAGGAGGCGATCTCGAACAATTACTACTTCGTGCTGGATTAACTTATAAACCTAAAAGTGCCAATGTTAAATTTACTCTTGGTTATGGACATATCACTACAGGAGCTTTTGGTACAGATGAATATGATACTACAACTGAAAGTAGAATTTATCAAGAAGCTTTAATGCCGGTTCGTGTTGGTAAACGTTTTTATTTTACACATCGCTTTAGATTTGAACAACGTTTTGTAGAAGATCAAGATTTCCGTACACGATATAGATACAATCTCTTTTTAAACATTCCTTTAAATTCAGCCGAATTTAATCCTAAAACATTTTACATAGCTCTTTATAACGAATTATTTATTAATGGTCAACGTGATATCGGTGATGATCGTGAAGTAGAAATTTTTGATCGTAATCGTTTATATGGTGCTGTAGGTTATATGATCAAAAAGGGATTAAAAGTTCAATTAGGTGTGATGAATCAAACTACCGATAACTTAAATAAAAATCAGTTACAACTTAGTTTACATCACAGTTTCTAAAACATTATTGAAACAATTCTATCATAACTCAAAGCCTCATAAAATTTTATGAGGCTTTTATTTTATTAAAATCAGTATAAGACTATTCTAAAATTATCTTTTGATAAATTTAAATGTATGTGCTTTTTTATCTGAGTAAATTTTTAAGAAATATGTCCCTGCACTTAACTCTTGTACATTAAGTAACTTTTGTTCTAGGTTCCATTGCGTATCAATTTCTACTAATTGTCCTTGAATATTATAGATTTCTAAATTATCTACACTTTCCAATCCATTAATTCTTAATTGCTCACTAGTAGGGTTAGGATAAATAATCACTCTTTCTTTATCATTTATATCCTCAATACTTAATACATTTGAAGATATATCTAATTTATAAGCCGATCGCCCATAAGTGGCTGCATATAAGTATTCATCATTTTCATGAATGTATAGATCTGTAATCACTACCGATGGCATATTATCTCCTATTGCTTCCCATGTAGATCCTTCATCACTAGAAGCAAAAACACCTATATCAGTTCCTATAAATAAGACTCCATGTTTATCTTTTACAACATCACTAATGGGTATATCTGGTAAACTTGTTCCTATATCATTCCAAGTAACGCCTCTATCTGTACTTTTATATATGTGTCCATTATCTTCCCCAAATCGATACCCAGAAAATGTTACATATAGTGTGTTTTCATTATTCCTATCCGTCAAAACCTTAGTTACCCATCTATTAGGCAATATATTTGATATGTTATCCCAAATTCCTCCTCCATCTATTGTAATCCAAACATTACCATCGTCTGTACCTGCAATAATAATCTCACTATTTAATGGAGATACATCTATACTTGTTATCGTTCCAAAGGCTAAATTACCACTACCTGAACCATTAGTTAAATCTGTACTAATTGCTGTCCATTGTTGCGCTCCATTAGTTGTTTTATAAATTTTATCTGTACCAAAATATAAGGTCTCTGGATTATTAGGGTCAAAAACTACTGGTGTATCCCAATTATTTCTATCTATTCCTGAAATCCCATTAGTTGCATTTGCAAATGAATTACCATTATCTATAGACTTCCCTAAATTACCTCGTTGAGATAAAGCATAAATAATATTTGTATTAGATGCATCAACTAATGGTTGAAAACCATCTCCTCCAAAAATTCTATGCCAATCATTTGTACTACCAGTTATTGTTCTTTGTGTTCCGTTATCCTGAGTTCCTCCATAAATTTTATTCCCATTCTGCGGATCTACATAAAAACGATAAAATTGTGTTATGGGTAAGGATAGATCTTTTGTAGAAGATACTCCAGCATCAGTACTTTTATAAAAACCACCGTCATTCCCCAAAACCACTTCATTATTAACCAGTGTATTAAATGCTAATGCATGTTGATCTACATGTACATTAGGGAATGCTGATTGCCAATTCATACCTCCATCTGTAGATTTTTCTACAACAAAATCTACATTATATAATGTATTTTCATCTTTAGGATCGATATAAATACCTCTAAACCACCAATGGAATCCTACATTTGTTAATTGACTGGAATTAACTTCTTGCCAAGTATCCCCTCCATCTACTGTTTTAAACACACCACGAATACTACCATTAGCATCTGCATAACGTGTATATAAAACATTAGGATTCGATTGAGATATATCAATACTAATACGTCCTTTTTCATTAGGATTTGAAGGTAAACCATTAGTTAATTCTTCCCAATTCACTCCACCATCATTAGAACGATAAATTCCTGATGTAGCTCCTCCATAACTTCTATTATCAGGTCTTCTTATACGTTCCCAACTTGCTACATATAAAATATTTCCATTAGTAGGATGAATCGCCATATCGATCACTCCTGTTATATCACTTACAAATAATACTTGATTCCAAGTATCTCCTCCGTCTGTAGTCTTATATACTCCTCTATTCGTATCATTTCTAAAAAGAGGTCCCATGGCAGCTACATATACGATATCGTCATTAACAGGATCAATTACTATTTTACCAATACTCCCTACATCAGGCAGTCCTTTTGTTTCCCATGTTAATCCACCATCTATACTTTTATAAATTCCGTCACCATCATAGGCTAATGAACCACCTCCTGCATTAACTTCTCCTGTTCCAACCCAAATAATATCTGTATTCCTTTTTGAGATTTCTATATCTCCTATAGATAACATCTCTTGATCATCAAAAATAGGTTGCCATGTATTCCCCGCATCAGTAGTTTTGAAAATCCCTCCTGAAGCAGCTCCAACAAAGTATGTCGTTGCTTTGTCTATAGGAATTTCAATATCCGTAATTCTACCTCCTACATTTTCTGGCCCTACAAATTCCCAAATGGCAGTATTTGTTTTTTGATGTTTTACAATTTCTTTTTTCCATGCTACAGCTTTCGCGTAAGCTGTTGTTTCAATCTCCCCACTAGGATATGCTCTTTGCATAAACATAAAGTCATGAGGTGATTTTGCATATTCATCTTTTTCTCTATTAGTTTTATCTGAATCTTTGCAAGAAAAACATAGCATAATCAACAGGTTAATCGCCAAAAAAGAACATGTCCTTTTAAAAAAACGAAGCACATTGTGGGTATTTTTCAAATCCATAAGAACAATCAATTAGATATAGGTTTAAAGCTTATTTATTATCATATTCAATTTGCAGTAAATCAACAATTTGAATATTTCTTTTTAAATAAAACTTTTTAAACAAGTATTTCCCTACCCATTTCTTTTTTTAATTATAAATAATTTCCCTTTTATAAATTCATAAAGTATTTTATAGATATTTATATCCTAGTAAAACAATTCATTCTAACCATTAAAATGAAAGTAATTTAATCTTTTATAAATAAGTTGAGACAGAAGTATGCTTGAGTGTAGTTAATGGCTTAAATAAGCTTATTTTATTCTTCTTGTTCGAGATTCTTTTCTATGAAGTATTATCTTATCTTAATCCCAAAGATTTATAAAAACAAAAAACCCTTCACAGTTATTGTGAAGGGTTTAAAAAAGGCGGCGACCTACTCTCCCACGAGCGCAGTACCATCGGCGCTATCGGGCTTAACTTCTCTGTTCGGAATGG
>CANDNT010000004.1 GCA_947387485.1 Aquimarina rhabdastrellae | reverse complement strand
GTTATTTACCAAACTAAGGGAGTTATTCAATAAACGACGGCATTGGGCAATAGAATGGATTGTTTGGAAACTGAACCAAACTCTAATAGGATGGTTGAATTATTTTTCAATAAGTAAAACCACACATATTTGGGATACCGTAAAGATCATTAAGAAGCATCTGGATTACAAGCTTTATAAATGGATGAAAGGAAAAGGAAGAAAAGCGCATCGGGTGCTTCGCCAGCATCCTTATGAAACTTTAGTTAAATGTTATAAACTATTGGACATAGAGAAGTATGCCCGCTTGAAAACACTTTCTAAAGCGCAATGAAGAACTCTATCGGTAAGCCGTATGAGCGAAAAGTTCACGTACGGTTTGATGAAGGGGGCACTGATAGTTCTAAAATATTAATATCTTTAGAAGATATAACAGACTAGAACTATCAGGTTCTACTCTACTACTTCATTAGAATAGAATTATGGGATATGATGCTTATGTAAGATGCAATTGTTATAAGGAGGGAAAGGCAACAAATCCTCCTTGTTCAACTGACTTGATCAAAGATGATGATCTAGAATTTCTATACATAGACGTTAATTATGGAGATGACCCAGAGATGGTTACTGCATTTGAGAATTGGACTTCTAATGGTGCTTGCGAACATCAAGACATGGAGATTTGCTCAGAACGTTTAGCTAATATTAGTGGAATGGCAGCTTTTAGAACTATCATTTCCGAATTAGGCTTTGAAAAATACCCGATTCTTTCAGAACACCTACCAGAATCCAATGGCGGACATCTACCTGTTGAATACGCGAATTTAATGGAGCAAGAATTGGAGAATTTGAAACAAGAGGATTCTAATGAAAGACTTGTTGTTTTAAATGAAGTAACAACCAATCAAAGAATTCAATCGACAAACTCAAATTATGAAAAACCGTTTGTATTTACCGGATATAACAAATTGAATTACACAATCTCTAAAAATGGATTTAAGGTTTTTCGCAATAGAAAATTCTTTGGAAAGGAATTTAGTACAGAAGAATTCAGATCTGAGAAATTCACGCAAAAAAAGATAACCGATAAAAAGTATCTGTTTACAGATTATAGTACAAACAAAACTTTCGAATCAGAAATTAATCTTTTTTCAGATAAGGATTTTTCTGATGATTATTTTGAATTTGAATTGAAAGAAATAAATGCATCAATTGCTGATGAGTATGCCTATATAATTGAACCGCTTTTAAAACTGACTAAAGCATCTCAAGAAACAGGAAATCCAATTGTATGGTGTTAATCAATATAAAACGAATGCACAACGTTCTGTGTATAGTGCCCTTTTGGGATACGCTCTATACACAGAATGTTGTAAACCATTATAAAAAAATGAAAAAAACATTATTAATATTAATTTTAAGTTCTATAATCAATTCTTGTAATTCCAGAAAAAATAATAATTGGGAAATATATAAGAAAAACGTAAAAGAACTTTTTAATAGTGGAGAAATTCAATTAAATAAAGGAACCTCAATTGAAAAGTTAAATGAATTTGAACGAAAATTTTCTATTGAGCTTACAGAGGATTTTAAAGAATTATATTTAAAAAATAATGGAGAAAAACAAGGTTCTAGTTTTATTATGGGTTTAAGATTTTTATCTCTAGAAGAAATTGAATCTGAAATGATTTTATTAAAAAAAATAACTAAAAAGTATAATGATTTTTCTGGAAAAACAATTCCTGAAAATTCAGTGAAAAAAGTATATTATAATGAAAAATGGATTCCATTTATAGCAGATTCTCAAGGTGCATATTTAGCTTTAGATTTATCTCCTGACAGTGCTGGCACAAAAGGACAAATAATTAATATAGGAAATGATGAAAATGACCATTTTATAATTGCTAGTAATATTAATAATTTATTCTCCATGATAAATATTCTTATCACTGAAAAAGGATTGAATAAACAAAATGTTAGTCACTTAACCGATGAATTAAAAGGAGAAATTATTAAAGGTTATTTTAAACCTACAAATTATAAAGTAGAGATTAAAAAAAGTAAATAGAACACAAGATAAATTAAACATATAAAAAAACAATTTACAACTATACCTATAATTAATATGGGCTTTTGGCATAAAATCAAAGGTCTGTTTAAATAAAGAAGTCCACCAAATCTTTTGATTTGACTTTAAAACAGAAAGATAAAACAAAAGTTTTGGCTAAGTACTTAATCGAAAAGCAGTCGCTTTTTAATCCTGTACTAACTATAGTGGAGACGTTATAGGCAATACTAAATATGATATTAGAATATTTCAAAGAAATATTAATAAATGGATCAGATAAAGCTAAACACAAGGCAATGTCTGGCGCAAATCCAGAATTACTCAATGTCGAAATTTTCTATCTCTTATTTGATCTTTTGAAAGATAGTAGTTCTCACAATCGCTTTTTTGCCATATTTCATTTGATTGATAAGTTCTCTAAATCTCTTGCAAGTGTTGAAGGTGTTTTGATTGACGACATTTATAACTTATTATTTGATGAATTTGCACCTGTTGCAGATAGAGCTACTTGGGCTCTAAGTATTATTGGAGATAAAGCACTTGATAAGTTGATTGAGAAATATTACTCTGGGGCAATCGATACTAAAATACGAATTACTTATGCCATTGGTAGAGGAAATTTTAGTGAAAGAACTAAAGATAGAGTTAAAATCTTATCGACTGGACTTCAATCAGAAAATCAAAATTTAAGATTTACAGCAATGTGTGAGATGATGTCCAATACACCGATTAGCCCGTGGAGTGAAAGTGAATGGAATTCAACTCAAGATAAGAACATTGATTTTGAGGAAATTTATGATAAAATTTTGCCTGTTGCTAAGGAGTTCTCAAAACTAGAAAACGAAGAATATAAGAACTTTTCGAATAGATACATTAATTGGATAGAAAAAAGAAAAAGTATATAACAAAGGTAGCCGTTGCACAAGTCAATAATGATAAAATATAAAGAAGGAGAAAAGCTCTTTAAAAAGGCTTTTGTTATGAGATAGGGCTATTTAATTGATAAAATTAAAGTTCCTTAAAAGAGATATAATACGCTCCTAATTCAACATATAGCGTTTTATAACTAGGTGTTTTGATTTTAGTAATACTCTTGCTCAGGTTTTTATTAGGCAGTCCAAGTTTTGTTATAACAATTTATAAAAGCTATTTACTTTTATCAGATATAAAAAAAGATCACAGTTTATACTGTGATCTTTTAAATAAATTATTTTTTGTGTAAGATATATTAAATATGCTCTAAAAGTACAATTGTAAAAGGAGAATCGATTTCGATTGCATTACCTACTACTTTTACTTTTTGACCAGAATAAGCATCATTTACTATTTCACCTTCTTTAAATAATCCAAAAACAGGTATTTTTTTCTTTCCTGGTGTTAGGTCTAAACCAACTAGAACTTGATCTAAAAAGTCATCTTTATGATAAGTTCTACTAAATAAGTAAGGAGTATCAGATAGTTTTTTATGAAAACCAGCACCTATGGCAGGGTGGTTTTTTCTGAAATTCCCCAGTTTTTTCCAGTGCTCTAATAATGCTGAAGTTTCTGGAGTAGCAATATCTTTCCAATTCATATTAGAACGAAGCGTAGCATCACCTTCTGTTCCAGGGATTGTTAAAGAACGTCCTGTTTCATCACCATAATAAATTTGTGAGATACCAGGAGTAAGTAATAACTTAGTTCCAGATTCAAAAGTTTTTTCTCTTAGTTTATCAAAAGGAGCCCCATCATCATGAGAACTCACATAGTTCATCACTGTTTTTCCGCCTAATTCTTTTTGAATAATATCATTATAATAGCTAAAGATTTCTTCATAACCTTTGGTAGCATCATATTTGAATTGAAAATTGATTAAATTATCAAAACCATGGGCAAAGTAATCTACTTTTCGATCACCAAAATCATAGAAACGTTTTCCACCGATTCCATAACCATATAATTCACCTAAGAAATAAAAGTCATTATTATCCAATACAGCTTCAGGATTGTTCTCTTTCCATGTTTTAAAAGCTATTTGACATTGTTCTTCTAGTGATTTCCATACATCTTCTTCTACATGTTTTACAGTATCAACTCTAAAACCATCTATACCTAATTCACGAACATAATCTGTAAGCCATTTGATAATATAATTTTTTGGAGCTCTTACCAGACCAGATGTTTCAAAAAAGGTATCTAGTTCTGCTAGCTCTTGTTTTAAACGTCCTTCTTTTTTCCATTTATCAATAAGAAATTGTGGTAATTCGACAGTTTCATTACTCTCGCTTTTTACATCTGGTAAATTTTTAACTAGTGTACATGTTACAGCAGTTTCATAATCTTTATAAGTACATTGAGGTGTAGTTCGCACCCAAGATTCTGGCCAAACCTTATCGGTATCTGTAACAGGTCCTGTATGATTTAATACAACATCCATTAAAATACGAATACCGTGTTTATGAGCAGTTGTAACTAATTTTTTTAAATCTTCATGGGTTCCAAAGTTAGGGTCTATATTAGTCCAATCTTTGGTCCAGTATCCATGAAAACCATAGGTACTTCCTGTTCCTTCGTCTACACTATCGTGAATTTGTTCTTGTACAGGTGAAAACCAAATAGCATTTATACCAAGATCACTAAAATAACCATCTTCTATTTTATTAATTATTCCTTGAATATCACCACCTTCAAAACCTCTTAAAAGACCAGTTTCTTTTGTTCTGTTTAAAGTGATATCATTATCAGGGTTACCATTATTAAAACGATCTGTTAATAAGAAATAAGTATTTGCTGCGCTCCAAACAAAATCAGGTTTGGTAATTACAGCAGTTTTTTCTGTTTTGGGAGTTGGAGTAACAGTGGTATTTTCTGTAGCTTTTGGATCGTTTTTACACGATAAAATAAAAGCAGCAGATAGGGTATAAAGTAGTTTAGTTCGCCTTTTCATTTTAATAGGGATTAATATTGTATAAAGGAATTATCAATAATAGTAGTTTTTATAGAGAATTAAAATTGTTTTTATTGTAAAAATTATATTGTTTTAATGAATAACTAATAATAAAAGGATTTATTTTTTAATAAAGTAACAACGAAAACGTTATAGTGTTTTTTGTTGTAAAATGTTAGAAGTATAAAAAAATCATCGATAATGTATTTTTTTTATTTTTTTTTGAATTAAAAAAATGTTCCTTTGGTGTCAAAATTTTAAATTATGAGTAGACTTAAGTCTTGGATATCTGCAGCTCGTCTTAGAACATTACCTTTATCTATATCGGGTATTATTGTAGGCTCAGCTGTAGCTTTGGCACAAGGTATGTTTAATGGAGAAATTTTTGGTTTAGCAATAATAACAACATTAGGGCTACAAGTGCTTTCTAACTTTGCCAATGATTATGGAGATGGTGTAAAGGGAACAGATAACGAAGAGCGAGTTGGTCCTATGAGAGCTTTGCAAAGTGGTGCGATTTCTAGAGTGGAAATGAAAAAAGGAATTGTAATAACTGCCGTTTTAACCTTAATAAGTGCAATAGCTTTGATATATCTAGCTTTTGGGAAAGAGAACTTTTTATATTCTATTTTCTTTTTTGTTTTAGGATTGTTGTCTATTGTAGCTGCAATTAAATATACGGTAGGAGGATCGGCTTATGGATATAAAGGATTTGGAGATATTTTTGTATTTATCTTTTTTGGATTAGTAAGTGTTGTTGGGAGTCATTTTTTATATGTACAAGAACTTGAATATCCTATATGGTTATTAGCTTTTGTAATAGGAGCATTAAGTAGTGCGGTGTTAAATCTCAATAATATGAGAGATCACGTAGGAGATAAAAAATCAGGAAAAGAGACTTTGGTAGTAAAATTAGGTTTTACTAATGCAAAAATGTATCATTATTTTTTAATTATAGCTTCCTTATTTGCGTGCATACTTTATGTATTGATGTTAAGTACTATTCATTGGAAAAATGCATTACCTTTTATAGCGTTTATTCCATTAGGTATTCACACTTTAAAGGTTTATAAGACTCAAGAACCTAAAGCCTTAGATCCCGAATTAAAAAAGGTGGCTTTAAGTACGTTTTTATTTGCTTTATTATTTATGGTTAGTGCCATCGTTTAAAATCAAAATATTAAAAATCATGAAAATCACTTTTTTAGGACATAATACTTTATTAATAACAATAGAAGAAAAACAAGTACTTATTGATCCTTTTATCTCTGGTAATCCTTTGAGTAAGGATATAATCGATATTAATGAGATAAAAGCTGATTATATCTTGTTAACGCATGCACATCAAGATCATATATTAGATGCAGAAGCAATTGCAAAAAATAATAATGCAACTATTGTATCCAATTTTGAAATTACTTCGAATTATGAGAAAAAAGGAATTAAAGTACATCCTATGAATCATGGTGGAAAATGGAATTTTGATTTTGGAACTGTAAGATATGTTAATGCTATTCACACGAGTAGTTTTCCAGATGGAAGCTATGGGGGGCAACCAGGTGGTTTTGTTGTAGAAGCTAATGGTAAAGTTATATATATTGCAGGAGACACTGCCTTAACTATGGATATGAAATTGATCCCGATGCAAACAACTCTGGATTTAGCGATTTTACCAGTTGGAGATAATTTTACTATGGGAGTTGATGATGCAATCATAGCAAGTGATTTTGTAGCATGTGATAAAGTATTAGGAGTGCATTATGATACTTTTGGATATATAGTAATTGATAAAGAAGAGGCAAAAGAAAAATTTGCTTCAAAAAACAAAGAATTGATCCTTTTAGAAATAGGTCAAGATATTACCATATAATATGATCAAAGCTAGTTATCACAAACATATTTTAGAGTTTAAAAGACCCAGCGGAACGTCTAGAGGTGTTCTAAAAACTAAAGAAACTTGGTTTTTAGTTTTACAAGAAGGCGCTAAAAAAGGTATAGGCGAATGTGGGATTTTAAGAACACTAAGTATAGATGATCGTCCTGATTATGAAGAAAAACTTAAATGGACATGTGAGCATATTCACTTAGGAGTTGAAGCCTTGTGGGAAGCATTAAAAGAGTTTCCTAGTATCCAGTTTGGTGTAGAAATGGCATTCAAATCTCTTGAGAATGAAAACCCATACGAATTATTTCCATCTCTATTTACTTCAGGAAAAGCAGCTATTCCTATCAATGGATTAATATGGATGGGAGATAAAGCTTTTATGAAATCTCAAATTGAAGATAAATTAAAAGAAGGATTCGATTGTATTAAGATGAAAATAGGAGCAATTGATTTTGAAACAGAATTAGAGCTGTTGTCATTTATCAGGTCACAGTTTTCAAAAGATACAATAGAGCTAAGAGTTGATGCTAATGGAGCTTTTTCTCCTGATACAGCTTTGACGAAGTTAGCTGCACTGGCTCAATATGATTTGCATAGTATAGAACAACCAATCAAACAAGGGCAACTAGATGAAATGGCTGATTTATGCAAAGAAACACCATTCCCCATTGCGCTAGACGAAGAATTAATTGGTGTTTTTGATGTAACAGAAAAGCAAAAACTATTACAAACAATACGACCACAATATATTATTTTAAAACCTAGTTTAATAGGTGGTTTTAAAGGAACCAAAGAATGGATAGACATAGCAACGTCTATGAATATAGGTTGGTGGATAACAAGTGCCTTAGAAAGTAATATAGGTCTTAATGCAATTGCACAATTTACCTATACACTGCAAAGTGATATGCTTCAGGGATTAGGAACAGGTAGTTTGTATACAAACAATTATGAGAGCCCACTAGAAGTAAAAAAAGGACAATTGTGGTATGATCCATCAAGAGTATGGGAAGTTCCGTTAATGAATTAAATAAGAATAAGAAATGTATATAGAACAAGGATTTAAAGGAGAATTAGGGTATTGGAAATATTTACCAATTCCGATACTGTTTTTCGGACTTATGGGACTTAATTATTTAGTTATAGAAGTTATGCATGTTGATGTTGAAGCATTAATGGCATCGCAAATAGAAGCTAAGGGAAAGAATCTATTCTTTTTTGAAAATATTGTTCCTTTTGCCTTATTCTTAGGAGCTTTGTTCTTTTGGGTAAAATATATACACAGACAATCATTGCTATCGTTTACAACAGCTAGAAAAAAAATAGATTGGAAACGATTCTTTTTCTTATTTGGGTTAATGGGAGGCTTTGTGATTTTATCTATTGGAATAGATTATATGAATAGCCCTCAAAATTATGAACTTAACTTTCAATTAGTACCATTTTTAATACTAATGCTCATTGCTGTTATTTTTGTACCAATGCAAACGAGTTTTGAAGAGTACTTTTTTAGAGGCTATTTATTACAAGGGTTAGGAGTGATTTTTAGAAACCGTTGGGTTCCTTTTATACTTACATCAGTTTTGTTTGGATTAATGCACGCAGCAAACCCAGAAGTAGATAAAGTAGGACCTATTATGATGGTATTTTATATAGGTACAGGATTGTTTTTAGGAATAATCACTTTAATGGACGAAGGTCTAGAATTGGCTTTAGGATTTCATGCCGCAAATAATTTAATAGGAGCACTACTAGTAACGTCAAATTGGACAGCATTTCAAACACACTCGATATTAATTGATGTTTCTGATCCTAATACCGGTTTTTCTATCATTTTACCTGTGTTTGTATTATATCCTATTTTGATTTTTATTCTTGCCAAAAAATATAAATGGAGTGGATGGAAAGAAAAATTATTTGGAAAAGTATATCCATTAGAAAATAATGAAAATCACTGATTTATAAAGAATACTTTACATTGAGTTAATGTGGTTATTATTTTAAAATCACAAATTTGTATATGAATCTTTTAGAACCTAATACTATTCCTGAAATACATCATAATTTTAAACTAAATAAGCAATCCTTAAATGCCGAAGATTTGCGAACACTCTCTTATGAGTTAATTAAAGACGGAGAGGTTTTTGAGCAAGAAATAGGGCAGTTTTTATTGGATTGGCTTGATGATAAAGATTTTATTTACGTCAAAACCTCAGGGTCAACCGGAAAGCCAAAGAAGATAAAAATTCTTAAGCGCCATATGATCAATAGTGCTTTGGCAACAGGAGAGTTCTTTAAAGTAAAAGAGAAAACAACAGCTTTATTATGCTTACCAGCAACCTATATCGCAGGTAAAATGATGTTGGTAAGAGCGATGGTTCTAGGATGGAAATTAGATGTAGTTCCACCTAAAATGAATCCTTTAGACGCTGTGTATAAGCAATATGATTTTTGTGCTATGGTTCCATTGCAACTAGACAATTCATTAAATAGGTTGCATTTACTTAAAAAGTTGATTGTAGGAGGTGGAGTGATATCAGAAAACTTAAAGACTTATGTTCAAGATATAGATACCAAGATTTATGAGACCTATGGAATGACAGAAACAGTTACTCATATAGCAGCTCGTAGAATAAATCCTAAAAAGAAAGAACCTAAAGCTTTTAAGGTTTTACCTAATATCAAATTGAGTGTCGATGATAGAAATTGTTTAGTCATAAAAGCCCCTCAATTATCTGATCAAATTATCACTACTAATGATATAGTTGAGTTGATAACCTATAAAAAATTTCTTTGGAAAGGGCGCTTTGATAATGTGATTAATAGTGGTGGAGTTAAAATGTTTCCAGAAGAGATAGAAACTAAACTTCAGAAGTTAATTCTACAGCGTTTTATCATTACAAGTTTGCCAGATGATGCTTTAGGTGAAAAATTAATAATGATTATAGAATCAGAACATAAGCATAGTAGCTATAATACTCTAGGAGAAGATATTCAAAAACTAGAAGACTTAACTAGATATGAATGTCCAAAAGAGATTTATTTCTTACCACAATTTGTAGAAGCTAATAATGGAAAAATACAACGTAAAAAGACATTAGCGCTATTGATTGAAAATTTAAATGCATAAAAACTTTAATATTCTAATACAGAATGTTTTGCTTTGTTTAAATTAAGTTGTAATTTTGCACACCTTTTGGCGATTAAGAGAATTAAAAAAGGTAGATTTTAAATAAATATAAACAGCTTTTGTATAGCTTTCGCATTTATTCTCAGATATATACAAAATACAAATTTAATCTTCAATGTCTGAAGAAACAAAAAACACAGACGTTCAGGTTTCTCCACAACAAGCAAACCCTGAGCAATTTTTAAAGGAATTTAACTGGCACAACTACGAAGAAGGAATCGATCCAATCGAGGACTCTAAGTTAGAAGAATTTGAAAAGCTAGTTGCAGAAAACTTCGTAGATACTTTAGATGATGAGGTTGTAGAAGGAACTGTAATCAACATTACAGATCGTGATGCTATCATCGATATCAATGCAAAGAGTGAAGGAGTTATCTCATTAAACGAATTCCGTTATAACCCTAACCTAGCTGTAGGAGACAAGGTAGAAGTATTAATTGACGTACGTGAAGACGCTACAGGTCAATTAGTATTATCTCACCGTAAAGCTCGTGTAATCAAAGCTTGGGATAGAGTTAACAATGCTCATGATACAGGAGAAATCGTAAACGGATTTGTGAAGTGTAGAACTAAAGGTGGTATGATCGTTGACGTATTCGGAATCGAAGCATTCTTACCAGGTTCTCAAATCGATGTTAAGCCTATCCGTGATTACGATGCTTACGTTGGTAAAACAATGGAATTCAAAGTTGTTAAAATCAACCACGAATTCAAAAACGTTGTGGTATCTCACAAAGCGCTTATCGAAGCTGATATCGAGGAGCAAAAGAAAGAGATTATTGGTCAATTAGAAAAAGGTCAAGTATTAGAAGGTACTGTGAAGAATATTACTTCTTACGGTGTGTTTGTTGACTTAGGTGGTGTAGATGGATTAATCCACATTACTGATCTTTCTTGGTCAAGAATCAATCATCCAAATGAATTAGTAGAATTAGACCAAAAATTAAACGTTGTAATCTTAGACTTTGATGAGGCTAAGACACGTATCCAATTAGGTCTTAAGCAATTAAAAGCTCACCCATGGGAAGCTCTTGATGCTAATATCAAAGTAGGTGATAAAGTTAAAGGTAAGGTAGTTGTTATCGCTGATTACGGTGCATTTATCGAAGTAGAAGAAGGAGTAGAAGGTTTAATTCACGTAAGTGAAATGTCATGGTCTACACACTTACGTTCTGCTCAAGATTTCGTAAGCGTAGGTGATGAAGTAGAAGCTGTAATCCTTACTTTAGATAGAGATGAGCGTAAGATGTCTCTAGGTATTAAGCAATTGACTCCAGATCCATGGACTGATATTACTTCTAAATACCCAGTAGGATCTCGTCACACTGGAGTTGTTCGTAACTTCACTAACTTCGGAGTATTCGTAGAATTAGAAGAAGGAATTGACGGATTAATCTATATCTCTGATCTTTCATGGACTAAGAAAATCAAGCACCCATCTGATTTCACATCTGTAGGTGATAAGTTAGAAGTTGTTGTATTAGAATTAGACGTAGAAGGACGTAAGTTAAGCTTAGGTCACAAGCAAATCGAGGCTAATCCATGGGATAAGTACGAAGCTGAATTCGGAGTTGGAACTAAGCACACAGCTGCTATTGCTGACATGAATGATAAAGGAGGAACAATTAACTTCAACGATGATGTTGTTGCATTTGTACCTACTCGTCACTTAGAAAAAGAAGACGGAAGCAAGCTTACTAAAGGTGAGACTGTAGAATTCCAAATCATTGAATTCAGTAAAGAATTTAAGAGAGTTGTTGCTTCACATACAGTATTATTCAAAGAAGAAGAAGCTAAGATTGTAAAGCAAGCTGCTAAGAAAGCTTCTAGCTCTGCATCAGAGAAGACTACTTTAGGTGATCTTGATGCATTAGCAGATCTTAAAGCAAAAATGGAAAAAGGAGGTAACTAATAGTTAACTCGTTTTATCAACATAAGAATCCCTCTGCATTGCAGGGGGATTTTTGTATTAATATATTCCTTTTATTTAGAGAAGTTTATCAAATTACAAAAGCATTTTAGCCAAGAAAGTGTACCAATACAGCTGTAAGGTTTAATGATATATAGAAGTCATTTATAACATTAATTTACCCGTTTATAACAATATTGGTTGAATTTTCTATAGGTAGAAGTTTCTTTGATGTAAAATATAAAGAAACAATTCATGGAAACTTCACAGATTTTAGAAATTGCTTATGCCATATTTTTAATCCTAATTAGCTATCTTCCTTGTTATGTGATATATAAAATAGGGATAGGAATTAACACATGTTCTGTAGAATTAAAAACGCATTTTACTACTGTAGTAAAATTAACATTAGACCTTACTACGAGATGGCTAGAGTCTTGCGAAGTATTGATTAAAGAATCAAAAGGATTAGAGGTAGAAATGAAAGCTTTGGGAGAAGATACCACAAAGTTATATGAACAGATACAACAAATAGAAGCGCTTAAACAAGAAGTAACAAACATAGAAACAGCATCTTTTAATGGAGTAGAAGATGTTAAAATACCGTTATCACAATTTATTACCTATAACTCTGATTTTATTCGTTTTAAAACAAAAACTGTAGGAGGAGCACAGGTACCTATAGATCTAAGATTTACATCGCCTTTTTCTTTTAGAGAAATTAAACTACAAACTACCAAGCAACAAGTTAATGTACCAGGTTTAATAGAAGTACAAGAAGGATTCAGAAAAGTAAATCAATTTTCTGTAGAAATAAAAAAAGCTTTTGAGACTATTGAAAATTATTTTGGAAAAGCAAAAGTTGTTATAGATCGCTCAAATCATATGTTGCATACAATGTATGGGACAATAGAAGAAATGAGTGAGATGAATAAAGAAGTAAAACGAATTAATCAGGGTTTAGAAAGCATACAAAAGATTTATAAGTCAAAATTTAAAAAGCCTTATAGAGTAGCTTTGATCATAGGAGGTATGATCTATATCCATTGGGCTTCGAATAATATTATAGAAGCAGTGAGAATTATCTTAAAGCACGTTCATCTTTTTACACATTGAATAAAAACAAAAACTAAGCTCATCTAATTTTATTTTAAAACTATGATTGAGCTTAGTTTTTAAAGCAACTTTGTTATAGTGGAATTGCTGTGAAAATTTGTTTATAATCAGTATTATTTTGGTTACTTACAGTTACACTTTCTGGTTCAAAACGATAAGAAGAAGATGTAGGTCTAATGGTTACTGTTTCATTATCGTTTAAAGGAAATGATGCTTCTGCAGATGTTCTAGCAGTTACAGTTTCATTACTATATTGACATTGCCATGACCAATGTTTATTGGATAACAAATTTCCTTTTGAATCTCTAATTTCTGTTTTGAGCATTTCTTTTTCATTCAATGCTTCCATTACTTTGTAATAATTGTTGTTATGTACACTAGGAAAATCTACAATTACGCGCCATGGCTTTTTACCGTTTAATTTCCAAACATCATCAACAAATGCTGCTAATCTAGATGGATGGTTTAAATATTTAGCTTTATCTGCATCACCAAAACCAAAACCAGGCGTAATTCCATAACGCTCTATAGAAAAATATTTTGAGTTAGAAGGTGATGTTTGAGGTTTATGATCGTTATTATCTTGGTGACCACCTCCAAATGTATGTCTTGCTAAAGATGGACCATATTTTGAACCACCTATTTGGCGAGTAATAATTACTCTCTTACCAGACGAAATGACCTCTTGAGGTGTTGGGTATGGATTAGACGCAATACCTCTGTAAATGTGTTTATCTAAGCCTGCTTTCTTGATTACCTTATCAATTTCTTTACCAGATACTGTAGTTTCAAATTTTAGATATACGATTTCAGATGGGTTAGCTTCTATGAAATCAGTTATTTCTCTTAATACATAATGTGCTAATCTACTTTTGTTTGCACCATTTGTAAATTTACCATGATAAACAGATATATCATTTCCTTTAAAAGGATTTAGATTAATTTTTTCATGAATGTCAATTTCTACAGCTCTTATCCCTTTGTCTAATTGTTTTGGCATATCATCAAAAACATTAGAAAGCCTGAAGCGACCTTTATAATTATAAGTATTGTGAGTTGCAGGATTAGCGATTTCATATAATTTTCGAGCTGATCTTGGTACTTCTACTATGGTACTAGAAGATTTGTTTTGTTGTTCAAGAGAGATGTTTTCCTGTAGAACATTATCGGTACTACAACTCACTATTGATGAGGCAATAGCAAGCATTAAAAATGATTTTTTCATGAGTTTGTGTTTTGTTAATTAGGGTTTTAATTAAGAATCTAAATTAATGAGCTTTATCTTATTATAATAGGATGTAGATCACAATCAAAGAGCAATTGCAATGTTGATTTTTGGTAAGTATTTGATTAGTAGTGTTTAATGTGTTTTGGATAACATTAAAATTAGAAATCTTTTAATAAAAGATAATATGGATACGCCTTTATTTATAATTAATTTAAAATAAATGATGTATCTAATTTTAGATGGAAGTAAAGTGTTGGTTATTAGGTGTTAAATAATTAAGATGTATAAAAACTACAATTTATTAAAAATTGAGGGTAGGGTAAGAAATATTGAGTTACGTTTTGATCTATGTGGTATAATCTTAAATAAATGTTAATTTTTAAAATTAACAAAATAACAATATAAAGTTTTTATCCTTGATAATGAGGTGTTTATGTTTTAAATCTAAAATAATTGTTAAAATGGCATGAGAATTGGATAATACCACATACTAAAACAGATTAACGTAAAATATTTAAATTATGAAGAGAATTTTACTTTCACTAGTAGTATTGGTAATAAGCCAAGCTGTATTTGCTCAAAAGAATAGAGCAAAAGTTCAAAAAGTAAATGGTGTTGAAGTTTATGTAATGAATGAACCATTACGTAAATATGATGTGGTATCAGATGAATCTGATTTTTTGAGTACCATAGAATGGGGAAGTATTGCAACAAGTGGACTTATAAACGAAAGTGCTTCTGCAAAAGTAGGTAAGATGGTTAAAGGTATTGTAAAAGTTGCTAGAAAAAAAGATATCGATTTTGATGCAATCATTTATAGTAATGGAAAGACTGCAGCAGCCATTAAATTTACAGAAGAAGCTACAGAAGAAAATGAGGGTATTGCAGAAACAGGAAAAATTGCAGGAATCCCTTTTTATGTAATGTGTGAACCTCTAATGGATTATGTTGTGACTGCTGATAAGAGTGGTGGAGTTAAATGGCAATCTGCAGGAACTTACGGGTTAGTTAACAAAACTGTAGAAGAAGATGTAACTGCATTTGTAGAACGATTTAAACGATTGGTTAGAAAAGAAAAAGTAGAAGCCGTTATTTATACTTCGGGTAAAAAAGCGTCAGGAGTAAAATTTAAATAAGACATCAAGCCAGAATAATATATTCTGGCTTTTTTAGTGTTAAATATGAGAGTGTAACGTGTTTTTTATGAAAATAAACATGATATTTAATAACAAGTAAAAAATTGATTTGTGTTAAATATGAAATTATTTTCAATCCATAAAAATGGACGTTATGGTTATATTGATAAAACAGGTGAAATTTGTATAACTCCTAAGTTTTATAAGGTATTTGAGTTTAGTGAAGGTTTAGCTTGGGCAGCTATAAAGATTGATGATACTTATAAAGCTGGTTTTATAGATACTAATGGAGATTGGGCTATTGAACCGAAATTTGAATGGGGATGGATTTCGACACTAGTTGATATTAAATTTAATCAAGGATTAGCGCCTGTTATGGCACACAATAGAAAATTTCAATTTATAGATACCGTAGGAAATGCTATTACAGAACCTATTTATGATAAGGTTAGCAATTTTTCTGAAGACAGAGCATTAGTCTGTAAAGATAAAAAATATGGTTATATAGATAGGGAGGGGAATGAGATAATACCATGTCAATATGATGAACCAAATGATTTGATTATTTCTGAAGGAGATTTCTATGAAGGATTGGCACTAGTTAGTAAGAATGGAGAATATGGATATATCGATAGGGATGGTAATGAAGTGATGCCTATTAAATATATAAAAGCATCAAGATTTAGTGAAGGTGTAGCTTTTATAGGAGGTTTTTTTGGAGGAAGTTTTATCAATACTAAAGGAGATACTATCATGAAAACAGATCATACAGTATTTGGAGATTTTCATGAAGGATTGGTAGTTTGTGCTAGTGATACTAATGGTCTAATAGGATATATAGACAAGACAGGAGAATGGAAAATAGAACCTCAGTTTAAAGGAGGAGGTAGATTCTCTGAAGGTATAGCTACGTTTAAAAAAGGAGGTAAAACGGGATATATTGATAATACAGGAAAGATTATAATCGAAGCTAAATTTGAAAATGCGATGCCATTTAAAAATGGACTTGCACATGTGATAGAAAGCTTTGATGATGATATTAGAGGTTATATTAATACCAAAGGGGATTATGTATGGCTTGAAGAAAATGAAGAGGAAGAAGAATAAAAAGAATGCCTGAATATTTAATTCAGGCATTCTTTTTTATAGATAGCATTAAACAAACTTATTTTAATGAAGCTACCCAAGTATCAATTTTGTCTTCTAAAAGTGCTAAAGGAATGCATCCAGTCTCTAACACTTGATTATGAAAAGCTTTAATATCAAACTTATCACCTAGAGCAGTTTCGGCTTTTTTACGTAATTCGCGAATTTTTAATTGTCCAATTTTATAAGATAATGCTTGACCAGGATTAGCCATATATCTTTCTATTTCAGAAATAATACTAGCTTCACTTTCAGCTTCATTATCCAAAGAATATTGAATAGCTTTTTCACGTGACCATCCTTTTGCATGCATACCTGTATCAACTACAAGACGAATAGCACGATGCATTTCCATACCTAGCATCCCAAAATATTGATAAGGATCTGTATATAATCCTAATTCATTCCCTAAAGATTCTGTATATAATGCCCAACCTTCGCCATAAGCACTATACCATAAAGTTTTTCTAAATTCTGGTAACTCTTGATTTTCTTGTGTTAAAGAAATTTGATAATGATGTCCAGGAATTGCTTCGTGTAAAAATAAAGCTTCGTCTGAGAAAACATTGTATTTTGAAGCATCAGGGATAGGAGTATAAAAAATACCTGGACGTGTACCATCTAGAGATCCAGGATTATACTCAGCACTAGCAGAGGCTTCTCTAAACGCTTCAGTACGACGTACCTCAAATGGTGTTTTAGGCTTCATGTCAAATAGCTTTTCTATTTGAGGTTTCATACGCTCATGAATCGCATTAAAATTAGCGATAACTTGTTCTGGAGTATTAAAAGGCATTAGCTCTTTGTTATTTCTAACATAATCAAAGAATGCTTTTAAATCCCCTTTAAAACCTACTTGTTGCTTTACTTTTTCCATTTCTGCCAAAATACGAGCAACCTCATTTAAACCTAATTGGTGAATTTCGTCAGCAGTTAAAGTGGTTGTTGTGTAATATTTGATAGCAAAGTCATAGTATTTTTTTCCATCAGGAATAGCAGAGATACCTGAAGAATCACGACCAGCTTCAAGATAAGCTGTACTCATGAATTTGTGTAAGTCTGTATAAGCTGGAATTACTTTTTCTGATAAGATGGCTTGATATGCTGTTGTGAGTTCTTTTTGCTCTTCTGGAGAAAAAGTCTCAGGTAAACTTTTGATAGGCGAGTAGAATAAATGCTTATCAAGATCTGTAACTGTTAAAGCCTCTAATTGAGGTAGAACTTTTTTGATCAAAGATTTAGGTAAAACATATCCAGACTGTATTCCTTCTTCCATTTTTGTTTTGGCAGAATTTAGCCATGTTACATATCCGTCAAGTCGTTTCAACCAATTTTTATAATCTTCTACGGTTTTAAAAGGTTGTGCACTAGCACCACTGGCTAATTGTCCTATAACCAAGTTTACAGACCACATTTGATCGATAGGGAAGAGGTCTTGTCTAAAAGTAAGACGCTCTAAGTTAATATCGCAATCCCATTGTAATACCGCTTTACTCATTTTTTGGCTATCACTCAAATCTGCATCTTTATAATTAGCCAATTGCGTTTTATAATCTGAATAATACTTTGTTAATTTTGAAGCATATTCATCTGAAAGTACATTAGGAAAAAGATCATTATAACGATTATCTCCTGCAAAAGTAGCATTTATAGGATTAAGCTTTAATCCGTCTTCATAATAATTTTTTAAAACTTGATCAAACGGAATTTGGTTTGTTTGAGTGACTTCTGTTGCTTCTTTTTGCACAGGCTTTGTGGCTTGAGAATCCTTACAAGAGAAGGTAAGCGCAGCTGCTGCAATAGCAAATACAATAGATTTCTTCACGATAATAGGTTTATATTAATAACTGTAAAGTGTTAAAGATAGGCTTTTATTGAGAAATGATACTAGGATATTTAAAATGAGGAAATAATATGAGAAATAAAAAACCTTTTGGTATACTGATTAGTATATCAAAAGGTCTAGTAAATGAATTCTTAAGTATCTTAGAGGTAAATAATTTTAATTATCCATGATCTTTCTAAACTGATAAAAGAAACGTTCTATAAGACGTAAATCTTCTGTGACAATTTCTACAACACCACGCATTTCTTGCTTAAACGGAATCTCTCTTTTATAACTGGTGATTAATTTTTCTGGAAGTACTACATCAATACTATACATTCCTTCTTTATCTGCAAAAAGTGATATTTTTTTAACAGTACCTTTTAATGTTCCAAACTCTTTATCTGGAAAATTTTCTAACTTGATATTAGCAGTTTGTCCTACTTTTATTTTACCTGAGTTTTGAGAAGGAGCTTTTATTTTTGCTAAATAAGACGAATGTTCCAATGGTACAATAGAAAAGACTAAATCTCCAGTGTTTACTGTTTGATTTTCATTCCAATAATTTAAAAAGGCAACGTAACCATTAATATCAGATTTAAGAACATATCTCAACTCCCAATCTTTGATGCTCTTTTTTAATTGATTAAAAGATTGAAGAACTCTTTTAAAAAGATTAATTTCTTCTTTTCTTCTATTGATTTGTGTCCCAATAGAGGTCTTATTTGCATTACTTATACTTTCTGTGATTTGAGATAAAGAAACTGTATTATTCTCAAAAGTACGTTTAGCTTGTAAATATTCTAATTCTTTGTTATCGTATTCCTGTTGAGAAATGCTTCCTTTACCATATAAAACTTTATGACGATTATAATCTTTTTCTTTAACAGACAGTTCAATTTTACTAAGTTTTTCCTGAGCTTTTAAGCTTTCTTGTCTTCTATACAGCTCTGATAAAGAAACTTGATTAGCGATAGCTTCGTTAGAATAAGGTTGTAATTCTTTATTTAGTAGATACTCATTATAACTATTTTCAAAAAGCGCATAATCAGTTTCAATATCTCCCAAAAAGAGTACAAGCGGAATTTGATCTATAGGAAATGTAAATGATTTATTGCTAATTTGAACAGTATCTATAATAGATTTCAAAAAGAATACGTCTTTATAATTTGCGGTATTTTCTATAATGGCCAAAGGAGTATCTTTTGATACAATTTGATTATCCTTAACAAGAATGGTATCTATTTTACCTGTGGTCTGTGCAAATTCTTTCTGAGGTGGAATCTCAGTAGTTATGATCGCTTCGGCTGGAATTACATCAGGGTATTTGATCAGCCACGAAATGAAAAGTAATATAATAACTAAGATAAAAATCAACAGATTACCCCATCGAATCATCCAATGCGGTACCTGAGTTAAGATCTCTTGAACTTCTTCACTGCGTAATTTTATGTCGTCTAATTGATTTTCTGGCATGTTAACTTCCTAATTCTAACTGGTTTTTAACTAAGTTATAGTAGTTTCCTCTCTCTTTAATTAAAGATTCATGATTTCCTACTTCTACAATCTTTCCTTGATCTAAAACTACAATTTGATGTGCATTTTTAACGGTACTTAAACGGTGTGCAATAACCATTACAGTTTTATCTTCAAAGAATTGATCTAATTTTTCCATGATAACTTTTTCGTTATTAGCATCTAGTGCCGAAGTAGCTTCATCAAAAAATAAGAATCTAGGGTTTTTATAAACCGCTCTAGCAATAAAAAGACGTTGTTTTTGCCCTGTACTTAATCCAATACCTTCCATACCTATTTTGGTATTGTAAGAAAGAGGCAAACCTTCAATAAACTCTTTAATATTGGCTACATCTACTGCATGAGCAAGTTTTTTCTTGTCTACATAATCATCACCTACAGCAATGTTATTAGCAATGGTATCATTAAAAATATACCCTTCTTGCATTACCACCCCAAAATTGTTACGCCACGCTTTTTGTGAAATACTTTTTAAGTCATGTTTACCTATTAGGATTTGTCCATCTGCAGGCTCATAAAACTTTAAGAGCATTTTCATTAAAGTAGTTTTTCCACTACCACTAACTCCCACAACAGCCGTAATCTTATTTGCAGGAATAGAAAGGTTTAAGTCTTCTAATACAGGACGATCAGAACCTACATATCTAAATGAAATATTCTTAATATCAAAACCTGCATTATCTGGAATATCGAAGATTTTCTCATCATCTGGATTTTCTTCATTTTCTTTATTATGAATTTCAGAAAGACGTTCTAAAGATATGTTTGCATCTTGAAGCTCTCTTAAAAAACTAATTAATTGTGTAATAGGAGCGTTAAGCTGTCCGACTATAGAAGTGATAGCTAACATCATCCCCAGAGTTATATCTCCATCTATAACAAGTTTTGCAGAAAAAACTGTAATCAAGATATTTTTAAGCTCATTAATGAACGATGATCCTACACTTTGATATTGTTCTAAAGCAAGGTTTTCTATCGATATTTTAAACAGTTTTGCCTGAACAAATTCCCAGTTCCAACGTTTTCTTTTTTCGGCATTATGGAGTTTGATTTCTTGCATTCCATTAACCAGTTCGATTACCTTACTTTGTTCTTCACTAATTTGTGAGAAACGTTTGTAATCTAGTTTCTTACGTTTTTTAAAGAAGACTAGAATCCATGCAAAATACACGACACTACCTACTGCAAAAATACTAAAAATAGATAGGCTATAATAGATCAATACAAAACTAAAAACGATAAGATTAACCATCGAAAACAATACGTTAAGCGATGACATAGTAAGAATACGCTCAATACGTTTATGATCATTAATACGTTGTAATAAATCTCCAGTCATTTTTACATCAAAAAATGAAATAGGCAGATTCATTAATTTAATAAAGAAATCTGATATAAGAGAGATATTGATTCGTGTACTCAAGTGTAATAGGATCCAACTTCTTAAAACTTCGATCAATGTACGACCAATAAAAAGTGATAATTGAGCGATAAGAACTAAGTAGATAAAGTTTACATCTTGATTGGTAATCCCTACGTCAACAATACTTTGAGTAAGGAAAGGAAATATAAGTTGTAATACACTACTAGCAGATAATCCTATAACAAGTTGGAGAAGGAATGATTTGTATTTTAATACATATTTTGAAATAAATTTAAAACCAAATCCTTCATCATTATCATCGATATTATCACTATAGAATTTAGGAGTTGGCTCTAATAATAAAGCAACACCTTCTTCAGTAGTTTCTGTAGCATTATTTCCTATCCAAGCTTGAATGAATTCTTCTTTGGTATACGTAATTAGTCCATGAGCAGGATCAGAGATGTAAATAATGTATTCTCCATTACGTTTTTTCTTGATTTTGTACAAAACCACATAGTGAACCTTATTCCAATGAAGAATACAAGGCAATGGTACTTCAGAAAGTTGTTTTAAAGAGAGTTTAACTCCCAGAGATCTAAAACCTATTTCTTCGACAGCATCGCTTAACCCTAATAGCGAACTACCTTCTCTTGTAGTTTCGCTAAGCGTTCTTAATTTTTGTGTATTGAGAATTTTGCCGTAATGTTTTGCAATAATCTTAATACAAGTTGGTCCACAATCTTTTGATTCTGTTTGTTTGTAAAAAGGAAATTTAGGCATTAAGATGTTAAGCTTTTAATTGATTTTGCTCTACGAGGTCTTCTATAAAAAAGAATATATCTTGTCGATCGTATTCTTTAGGAAAAGTTTTTCCGTTAATAAGAATTTCTGGCGTAAAGTTTTTATGATTAGCAACACACCACTCATATTGTGATGTTAAGGTATTTACAAAAGAATTGTCTTGATGAGTTCCCCATTTCTCAATCCAGACTTTTGGAGTAAGAACACCATAACTATCATGCATTGCTGCTAAGCATGTTTCTTCTCCTTGTGTGTGATATAGTTCTATCAATTTTGCGGTAATTTTAACGCCATCATGATCAAGATTTCCTGTCGATACATTAAAACGTATTCGAATTTGTACGTCTTGATAGTGACGGTCTAATATTTGTTCAACTAACTT
Organism: Aquimarina rhabdastrellae; assembly: GCA_947387485.1. Classification (GTDB taxonomy): domain Bacteria; phylum Bacteroidota; class Bacteroidia; order Flavobacteriales; family Flavobacteriaceae; genus Aquimarina. The sequence continues at coordinate 246,778 of CANDNT010000004.1, read as the reverse complement.
ATGTACTTCTTTACAGTAGCCACATAATGGATTAGTGATTACTGTAATAATGAGTTCAGGTTTGGGGGTTTTGTTACCTAGAATGATCTCATTTTTATCAGAAATGTTAATATCAAGCTGCTCAGATTTGTTAAGCATTGCATCGAACATAGAGAAATTACGTTTAAATTTAAAATATTTAATTTTTAAATCTTTATATTCTTTTCCTTGTCTTAATGCAGGTGCGATGGAAAACCATAATGCAGCTATGGCTATAAAACTAAACAATATTATGATATAATCTAAATAAATTAAGTCTAAAAAGTCTAAATTAAAACTACCAAAATAGTTGATGAATACTTGAAGCCATAAAATAGAAACAATACTTAAACATAAGGTACACCATTGTTTAACTACTTTTGCTTGGTAGTATATAGAATATAGTGTAATAGGTAGTACTGTATAACTAAGTGCTGTTATTAATGAATAACTATGATTGCCTATAGTACATAAAATCCAAGAAAGTAAAAGACCAAAAAAGTAAATCAAAGAAATATCACTTAGCTTTAAAAAGCCAAATAATGTAGCTCCATCTGATGATAAAACCTTATCACAATCTTTTTTAGTATTTTCTTCATTAGAACAAAATGCGTTTAAAGCTTTTGATTCAATACCTAACTCTTTCAATATAATTAATACACTTATACCACATCCCAAAGCTGTAAGTATGAAATGTAATGAGGTATATAGAGATGGTTTTTGAATAAAGAATAGTGAAAGAAGTAGTAGTATAGCTCCGCCAATAACACTATAAGAAATATTAAGAGAAGATGAATTTGAAGACTCTTCTTGGTTTGCCTCTACAGAGACTAAAACTCCTGTCCATAGTTCTAAAAACTCGTTGGCATCTAAATCTTGACTGTACTCTTTATTGAAAGTAATATAGAAACGATCTTTTATAACTTTACAAATTACAAAATGATGTCCCGTATGATTTTGAACTTGTACTAAAAAACTACCTTCAAGATATTGTAACGTTTCGTTTGATACAGGAATACGTAGCGCTGTATTTTCTATACCAAAATGATCTAATACCCCCGTGATTGCGTGTAAACTAGGATAGGTAGGATGACTTAAAATTTGAAAAGATAATTCATCTGAATTTATCTTTATTTTTTGTTGTTTTAGTAAGTTTTTTAACAAATAAACTAAAGAATCTTCCATAGATTTGATGAATGAACAAAAATTAAATTGGACTTAATACCTCCAAAAGTAAGGTTTTCTCTAGAACAAAAGATAAAAGATCAGCCTTAAATTTTAAAATATTACTATTAAATTTCTTTAAAATGTCAGGATCAGTAATTAACTCTTCATAGAGTTCACTTATAGTTACAGGTTCCATAAAATATAAAATAATCATATTCCATCCATCCAATTTTTGTGTTTCATATTGATCATTATAAGGATTTTTATAAGTGATTTTAATAGGAGAAGAATCTATATCAATAGTACAATTATCAGTTACTTTAAATGGCGTATTCCATATCTGATCAATAGTATTATTTGCCATAAAATCATAGCATTTAAAAATATAATCAAGACGTCTTTTTGATATAGTTTGAGAAGAATCAAATCCAATGAACTCTTTGCTTAGTTTGGTATTAATGTGCTTATAGTATTCTGGGAAATGATAAGCTAATCTAGCTTCGATTTGTTCACATGCAAATACAGATTTTTTTGCGAAACCTATACAATGAATATAATTAGTTAGTACTTGAACACTACTAAAATCTATAATTTCTGCAAAATTAGGAGAAACATGATCGTATAGATATTGAATATTTAATTGTTGTTTTTCTGTAATGCTGTAACCTAATTGTTGTTCAAAAATAGTATTAAAGATACCTAGATTAATGTGCTTTAAATGGCGATCATTTTGATGAATTAAATCGAAAGCTTTTTCAGAAAGTTCTTTAAAAAAATCCAGTTGGGTACCACCAATAACACCTGCATTATAGGCTAGAATTTTTTTATGTTTATTAAAAGTATTAAGTAATTCGTTGGGAATCTTATCAAAGTTTGCTAGCATGTATTTAAAAGATTTTCCATAATTTGGAAAGTCTTCTTCTATATTTTGAGCAATAAGATGATAATTTTCAGGCTGATAATCAATTTTGTCCCATAAGAAAATATCATTATCGATATGAAGAAAAGGCGTTTCCTGTGCAGCACATACTTTAAGTTTACCTAAGGCCCATAAACCAGGATCGTAATCATCCATACTGTCTAATGTAGTATGAATTTGAGTATAGGGTAATTCTAAAAGTTCATTAAATAATTGTTTACCTTTTGTGTCTGTATATAATTCTAACTGTTGATATTGTTCACGAATAGATAATGCACTTAAGGCAAAGCTATAAAATGCTTTTTTTTGATCAGGCCAACCACCATTGAATCTAGAGTTGATGTCGGTAGAATTGTGATAAGCAGGCTTTGTCCAATAACTTTGAATGATTTTCATAGAGATAACTTAAATTTAAAAAAGGATGCCTGAGCATCCTTTTTTGTTAATGATTGATGAAATTAAGGCTTGCAATAACTATAAATAGCTGGATCCCAATATAAGTATCCACATCTATTATCCCAGATACCTCTTGGTGGATAAGGATGATTATTACATCTTGGGTGGTAACAACCTCCTGTATACCCTCCAGTAATTTGTTTAGACTCTTCTTTGTCTAAAAGCTCTCCTTTGATCTTACTTAAAATCGCCGACTTTTTCATGATTAATAAATTAAAAATTAATGAGTTATAAATCTAATAAATAATCATACTGGTAAAAAATGACGGGTTAACCGCAATCGTTTTCGTGTTAATAAGAATAAGGTAATTGTGATAAAATTAACATTTGTGATTAATGAAAATTGAGATATAAAGTTAATTCTTTGATGAATTGATAGTGTTAAGGTGTTTGTGTAAAGTATATAGGAAGAGAATTATAAGAATGACAATAATAATTTATACAATAAAGTTATTATTGTTTAGGCTACAGCATCTTGTTGAAGCATATGTATAAGTAAAGTATTAGCCTTTTGTAACATTAAACTAGCAGCTTTTGATAATGGAATTCCTGCGTAATAAAGTTCTTTTATTTTATGATCTAAAGCGAGGTAATATTGATCTTTTTCTAATATCTTATGAGTGAAATCGTTACGATCTATGCCTAAATAATACAATACGTTATTTTGATATTCTTTCATAGAGTAATGATTTGATGTGATTAAAAAAAATAAATTATCTGGAAGACTGATATATCACAAATATATCTCAAATAATAGCTTTGATAATCGATAGGTTTGCTAAAAGTTTGTTAAAAGTATATGAATCTTTTGTTTTAAGCTCAATCTTTATAGGGATAAAATAATTCGTTTAGAAAATAGAAATATAATTAAAACTTATGATTACCAAAGTTACTTTGATTACGATTAAAAGTATTGAAGTCTATAATTAGTGAGGTCATAATTTTTATATAAAACATGGGAGGGTATAAAAGAATTCAACAAATTATAGAGCATTATAATTTGAATAAAAGTAGTTTAAGTAGAGAGCTAGGATATTCTCAAAATTCAACTATAGGAAGAATTATTAACGAAAAAAGAGAACCTAGCCGTAAAACATTAGAAAAGATATTAAAGCGTTTTCCAGACCTTAATTATGATTGGTTAGTTATGGGGAAAGGAACAATGTTTAAGGATAAAAAGTGCAATTTAAATGAAAAGATAACATTGTTTAATGCAGGTGGAGTAGAAGCTTCAGCAGATGAAATAGCAGCTTATATAACACAGAACATAGATAATTTAAAAGAAAATAAATTTATTCAATTACTATTTAAAAGTGAAGGTCAAGCTATAGCCATTGATATTTTGACAAATAAGAATAAATTATAAATTATAGCAGTTTTTTATAAAATTAAAAAAGCACTCATTCTTATATGAGTGCTTTTTTTAAGATTAGTCTCTAATAAAAATTACCTTTTTACTAGTTTACTAATAGCGTTTCCTTTTTCGTTTTGGATATGTACAAGATATAATCCAGAAGGAATATTTTGAACAGAAAAAGAGTGACCTGCTTCAAAATTACCTTTGTATGTTTGAATTAATTGACCAGTAATTGTATAAATTTTAAGTTGTTCTACAGTTTCTTGAATACTGAAACTATGTTGTGTAGGGTTAGGGACAACAGTTAAACTTCTTAAATTAGTAAATTCTGATACACTTAATACTCTAGCCTCATTTGCATAAATCTTAAATTCTCCTGGAGCTAGACTAATAGAGTTTCTAACATCAGAAACATTAAAAGAAGCATTATTATCTAAGATATCATACCATGTTCCTGTTTCTTGAAAATCAGGAATTATGTTTTGAGTTGTAACACCAAAATTACCTAGAATAGTGACATACTTGATTTCATCTCCTGTAGCATTGTTATCTGTAAGATGAATACGTTTTAATCCATTCGTTCTTGATAAATCAATTGTAAAGTCGTTAGTTTTGAAAATACGTTCAGTCTTTTTTAAATCAATTAAAGTACCAAACATATCATAAACATCACGTCTATCTTGATCGTTAAAGTAATCCCAACGAATAGGTTTATTTCCTACACGACAGTTGTCATTAATAGAACCATCTGTACAATAATTAATAGAAAAATCATAGCCTAACTCTCCAAATTGCCAAATCATCTTAGGACCAGGAACGGTAAAATAAAATGCTGCGGCTAATTCTATACGATCTAATGCCGTTGATAAATTCTTTACAGAATAGCTTCCGCTAGCATTACCAAATCTTAAGTTTTTATACATTAAACGTTCTTCATCATGACTCTCCATATAACTAATATTAGCTGGAGTTGACCAACCTCTTTCTAAGTAAGAAACCGCAGAGAAATTTGATTTCCCACCATCATGGTATCCCATTGTGGCTTCGTTATACGCATGATTGCTATTACCCCAAAACATGATTCCTTTACCTTCGTTTAAACGATAATTTGACCATTCTGTTTCTTCGTTAAAAGATCCACCAGAACCTAAATGCTCAAAAATAACATAGAAATCCGGATCAATTTCCCATTGGTTATCTGCATATTGTTTTAATACAGCAACTCTATCTGCTTGATAGTTATTAGTACAAGCTTCTTGATTAGACCCTCCACAGTTTTGTGTAAAACCTTTGGTTAAATCCCATCTAAAACCATCAACATTATATTCTTCTATCCAATATTGAGAAACTCTTTTTACATAGTCTTGAGTAGCTGTAGATTGATGATTAAAATCATTAAATACATTATAAGAATGCCTTGCTTGTTCATTAAAAAACGGACTATCTGCAGACGCATTTCCACCAAAACCACCATTATCAGTATTCCACATTCTATAGAAAGGGTGTTGACCAGAGGCGTGATTAAATACAACATCTACAATAACAGCAATACCTCTTCTATGGCATTCGTCAATTAATTGTTTAAAAGCAGTAGGAGTACCATAATACTTATCCAATGCCATATGGAATGACGGATTGTACCCCCAACTTTCGTTACCATCAAATTCAGAAACAGGCATTAACTCAATAGCATTTACTCCTAAATCTTGAAGGTAATCTAATCTGTTTTTTACAGCATCAAATGAATGTAATGCATCAAAATCACGTATTAATATTTCATATATAACTAAATCCTCTTTGGCTGGTTTAGTAAAGTTTGTTACTTGCCAATCAAAAGAAGCAGTTTGCGGATTAAACCATGTTACAGCAGTTGATGTTTTTCCTGTTGGGTAATCTGGAAGATTAGGAAAAGTAGTATCATTGATAAATTGATCATTTGTCTCTGATAAAATCATAGGAGAATAAGGATCTGCAATTCTAAGTTCGCCATCAACTACATATTGATATAAAATGTCAGTTTCTACGTCATCTAAGTTATTAAGTGTAATCCAGAAACGGTCTGAACTACTGTCTTTATTTAATAAGTATTCATTTGACACAGTCCAATCATTATCGTTAAAATTTCCGATAACATGAACAAAGTTTTTTCCTGGAGCATACATTACAAGAGTTGCAGTAGAAGAATCAGATGGATCTAGATTGAGACCATCTTTCATATTAGCAGGAACGGCTGCTTCTGTAGGATCAGGTGTTGTAATAGCAGCAAATTCTTCTGTTATTGTTGTTGAGCTTGTAGGATCTGTAACTTCTAATCTAAAGCGAATACTTTCGTTTATAGTATGAGTATACGTATAGTTTGTGATGTTATTTTGTGTGTTTACAGCTGTTCCGTTTGCATACAATACATAATTTGCATTTGAACCAGAATTAGCTGTGATTGTAAAACCATTTCCTGGATCAACAATACTTAAATCTTCAGTAGGAGCAGTAAGGTTGATTTGAAAAACACCAACATCTACTAAGTGGTCAGGTGTTTTTTTATCACCATCTCCATTTTTAGCTTTAGCCAAAACACCTATGCGTACAATATCTGTAGTTTGAAAATGAGTAGAAGGAGTCATCACAAAAGAATAAGTTCCATCACCATTGTTTGTGAATCGTTGACGATCATCAGAGTTATTCCAATCACCATTAGTAGTAGGACCACCAAGATTGTCATTTGAATCAAAATACCAAGTCCATAGGAAAATATCAGATACACCCCATATACTCGGATCGATATCAGAAACTGTAATGGTAATTTCGTCATCCACATTAAATGTGGCAGGAGTTATAGTAAATGTTCCATTTTGTATTTGAGCTATCATAAAGCTAGAACAAAACAAAAGGAACATTAAAGCAATTTTTTTCATAATAATAAGAATTATAGATTAAAGTAAAAAGGCTGTTTTTGGTATAAAACAGCCTTTTTAATATCTGGATTACAATTACATTTGAGTAACTGTTCCTTTTCTAAAGTCTACGGTGATTACAAAAGTACCATCACCGGTTGAAGTTACATTTGATTCTCCATCTCGGATAAGCATTCCGTCACCATCAATTCCCCAATCATTATCCCATGAACCTAAAGTAGGTAAGAACTTAAATTCGTCTGAAGCTGTTAACGTTTGAGTAATGGTAAATACGCCTTCTTGCGTTTTTGTAAAAGCACCAGCAGTACTATTATCCCAACCATTGTGAGAACCTACTAAAAATAGATCTTCTGGGATACCATTAGTCAATGTAAACGTTAATGTTTCAAAATCAATAGTTACTTTATAAATTCCAGCATCAGCTATAGTGATGTTGCTTTCGCCATCCTGAATAATGCTTCCAGCATTTGCAGGGTCTTCACCCCAGTCACCATCCCAAGAACCAGAAGTAGGGATCATCTTGAATTCTGCACCAGCATCAAAACGTTGAATTCTTGTAAATACTCCATTCCCTGATGTATAAAAATCTTGAGTAGCATCAGCATTATTCCAACCATTATGAGAACCTACCATAAATAAAGTCTCAGAGATTAATCTTAGATCAAAAGTTAAGGTATTAAAGTTAACAGTAACTACATAGTTTCCTGCATCTGCTACGCTAATGTTGCTTTCACCATCTTGGATAATACTTCCGGCACTTGCAGGGTCTTCACCCCAGTCACCATCCCAAGAACCAGAAGTAGGGATCATTTTGAATTCTGCACCAGCATCAAAACGTTGTACGCGAGTAAATACTCCGTCTCCTGTTGTATTGAATTGCTGAGAAAGATCGGCATTATTCCAACCATTATGAGAACCTACCATGAATAAGTTATCAGGAATGATAGCTTGAGTCATAGTAATTGTACGTTCTAAGGTGTTAATTACTAAATCCCAATTACCATCTGCACCAGTAAATGTAAAATCATTATCAGTACCAGCTTCTAATTCACTAGCAATAGTGTATTCATTAGCAGTAAAGAAATCATAGTTATAACTAATAGCATCTGCTACAGGTTCTGCAAAGATTTTGAAAGTACTATTAGCGGTTAATTCTAAACGTGTTTCATAAATACCTTCGTTTACAGCTAAAGCAACATCTGAAAAAGCACTACTAGAGATAACTAAGTTATCTACTAATCCATTAAAATAAGGAGTAACAGTAATAGAAACTGGCTCAGAATAAGTTTTAGCTATAGCAGCACCTAGTACTGCTTGAACTCTAAGTTGTATTGCATTTTCATCTCCAAAAGCAACTGATAGAGGAGAAGCTTTAGCTTTTAAAATATCATTTAAATGGTTTAAACCTGTATTTAAATCTCCAAATGATAAAGCCAAAGAAGTAGCATCTGTACCTTCTGTACGTAATGGTAAAGTTGTAGCATTATTAAAGCTATTCCCTTCTAAATCCATTTGTACAAAATACTTGATAGCTTCGCTTGTTGTAGTTTCGGCAGCTTCCCAAGAAAGAGCCAAAGCTTCTGTAGCTTCATTTCCAGTTACAGCATCAGTTGTTCTTTCTATAATGAAAGAAGTCGTTGTAGGTGCAACAAGTGCTGAAGCAGATAATAAAGTACCGTCTTCAGTGTCAAAATTATTTATAGTGATATCATCATCTGTACAGGCTTGAAAACTCAAAGCAGCAGCTACAGTGAATGCATATAATATTTTTTTCATAATCGTACTCTTTAAGTTTATAATCCAGTTACAGTTGCATTACCTGCTACATCAAATGATACAGTAACACCATCTATATCAGATGCTATTTCAAAGTTACCATCTCCTGTATCCCAAGCAGTAAGACCTGTACCTACGTTAAATTTCCAGTCTTCACCAAAAATCTCTTGAGATAATTGTACTGATCTGAATTTGAATGGACCAGCAACAAGAGTGATAGTTACTTCCCATTTATTTTCGTCAAAGTTGTAAGTCATAGCAGTTTCGCTAGTCCAACCATCTGGAGTAGCATCACCAATTACACCCCATTCCATTTTGATTAATCTATAAGTTAAATTATCGATATCAACTTGAAGGTAGTAATTTCCGTCTTCTGAAACAGTGATATTACCACTCGCTCCACTATTTTCTAGGTTACCATCTTGAACACCTCCTATAGTACCGTAGTTACCTACTAAATCATCCCATGCAGCTTGATTAGAAACAAGTTTAAATTCATCGCTTGCACTAGCTTTGATATATCCTTCAAATACTCTAGTAGTACCATCACCAATATAACGTAATTCTATTGCTTCAGTAGGAGTCCAGTTGTTTACTCCATAATATCCTTGGATAGATCCAACAATAAATAGTTTTGGTTCTGCTACAATAATTTGCTCGATACCTTTAACTGTAATTGTAATAGGAGTAGAGAATGCTTGATCACCAGATGATTGAGAAGCACTCATTACACGTACTTCAAATTCTGATCCATTAGCAAAATCAACACTTAATGGAGATCCAGCAGTAGTAAGTTGATCATTAATTAGATTTATAGCCTCATTTAACTGTCCAAAAGTTACACTTTGAGTTAACTCTACAGTTCCTTCGCTATTTAATGGTAAACTAGTAGCAGTATTAAAGTTATTACCAGCAATATCGATTTGCAGAGTATTTAATATAGCTCCATTATAGCTTCCTTCAACTTGACTCCAAGAAAATTGAGCAGCTTCTGTGTCTTCGTTTCCATCAACACTACCATCAACAGTTTCAATCACCTCAAATGATGTAACATCTGGAGTATTTAATGTAGCGGCAGAGTTTAATGTCTCACCGCCTAAAATATTTAAATCAGCATCGTCGTCACTACATGACCATAAACCTACAGCCAATAGTGCAACTAATATATATTTAACTTTTCTCATAGGATTTCTTTTTAGTAACCAGGGTTTTGACCTAAATTTCCGTTAGCATTACGAGCTGATTCCGGAATAGGGAAGATGTTTCTTGTAGGATCAGATGCGTTCTTTTCCCACCAAGCTTGGTTAAATCTGTTATATCTAATTAAATCTTGTCTTCTATATCCTTCCCATAGTAATTCTCTTCCTCTTTCTTCAAGAATTTCGTCTAATGTATAGTTTCCTGTTGTAGGAGCATTAGCTCTAGTCTTGATTTGATTCATTAAATTATCTACAGTTCCTTGATCTTGATTTAACCTTTTTAAGGCTTCTGCTTTTGTAAGCATAACATCTGCTAATCTAAAAATAGGGAAGTCATTGCTTAAATTATCAGTAGCACCTTCAACAACTTGCCATTTTGCAACACGTACTCCTGAGTTACGGAACTCATTTGCAGTAAATGAACCAGCGTCCATTAATAAAGCAGGAATGTTAGGTGTTAAAATTAAGTTTGCACTAGCAACATCATCAATAATCTCTTCTCCTGTTAATGTAAATTGTTGACCAACTAAAAGACCTTCTTGAGCTCTTACATCATTAGCAGTAAAAGTATTGTAATGCTCTTCTTGTACAGCAAATCCATTCCATGGTTGAACAGCCATTCCGAAAGTTTGTTGAGATAAGTAGTGGAACGAACGCATGTGAAGGTTAAATCCATTAAAGTTATCTTCATCATAAGCTATCGTATAGATATTTTCTGTAGAAGCTACATTATCAATTTTAAATGGATCTAATGCGTTTGCATCTAAGCTATATCCAAAACTCATCACCATATCAGCAGCATCAATCGCATCTTGCCATCTTGGAGTACCTGTATACACTTCTGCATTAAGGTATAATTTTGCTAATAAAGTATAAGCAGTACCTTTATTGATACTACTTGCATTAGTACCAGGAGTAGGATCAGATAATTTATCAACATTATCTAAGATATCTTGTACGATTGCATTGAAAACTTCTGCTCTTGCAGTTCTAGATGGAAATTGCTCAGCTCCAGTAAAAGTTCTAGGGAAAGGAACATCTCCAAAATTATCGATAGCTAAATAATAATAGAATGCTCTAGCTACAATTGTTTGAGCAAGTACGTTTGCAATTTCGTCATTACCATCAGCATTTACTTCTAGTAATTCGATAGCTCTATTTGCTCTAGGAACAGCATCATAGATTAAGTTCCATAATTGTGTAACAGCTTCGGTATTACTACCCCAAGTGTGTTGGTGTAATACTCTCCACTTTCCACCATCATCCCAGTCTGCTCCACGAGTTGGGGCAACAGCTTCGTCTGATGGAATTTCTTGGGTGAACCACCATCCACCCCAGTCAAGTAATCCTTGTGTTCTTGTAAATACAGGGTTTGCAACACGAATTGCTTGTAACTCATTTTCTGGATATTGATCTCCTAAAAGAAAATCTGAGTTTTCTGTATCTAAATCAGTACAATTAGTTAGCGTAAGTCCTAATAAAAATACTGCTATTATTTTAAATGAAAATTTCATATTTCTTCTCCTATTATAATTCTACGTTAAGCCCTAAAGTAATAGTTCTTGTTTTAGGATAGATGTTATATTGATCTATACCAAAGAAGATTTCACCATTATCTCTGTTACCACCACTAAAGTTAACCTCAGGATCGATACCACTGTAGTTAGTTAGTGTAAATACATTGTTTACAGAAGCATAAACTCTTAATTTTGAAACTCCTGGAATAGTGTTCTCTGGTAATGTATATCCTAAGTTTACGTTATCTAATCTTAAGAAACTACCATCTTCGATATAGTAACTTAAAGTTTGGTATGCTCCACCAACTCTTCCGTCTAACTCAAAAGCTTCAGATAAAACGTTACGTTGCGTGATATAATCTGGGTTACCAAATACTTGTCTAGTTGCATTATAGATATCATGACCTACTACAGCTCTAAATGCCATACTTAAATCCCAATTCTTGTATGTGAAGTTGTTACTCCATCCAAGTTCAAAATCAGGTAAAGCATTACCTAAAACTTTTTTGTGCTCATCAGATTGAGAAACATCATCTAAGAAGTGTAATTCACCATCATTACCTCTAATTAACCATTTACCATCACTTACACCAGCATATTCAAATCCATAGAATGTACCGATTTTTTCGTTAGGTAACATACGTTGAGTTGATACTCCTACAATACCAGGAGCAGAAATAAACCCTACATCTCTAAACTCTAAATCATATAAACCACCATCTAAAGATACGATTTCTTGAGTATTCTTTGAGAAAGTAGCTGTAGTGTTCCAAGTAAAGTTATGATTTTGAATTACTTTACCTAAAAGTGTTACTTCAACCCCTGAGTTTTTAATTTCACCACCGTTAGCAAAAATTCTAGGTGCAAAATTTGTTTCTCTAGGTACATCGTAAATAGCAAGTAAATCAGTTAATTTTTTGTTGTAATAATCTACTGTACCAGAAATTCTATTATTAAATAATCCAAAATCTAATCCAACGTTTATTTCTTGATTTTGATCCCATTGTAAATCTGGGTTAGGATTGTTGAAATAATCAAGATTGATAATAGGATCTTGTGTATTAGGATCAATAGAAGTTCCTGAAGGTCCAACTCTTAAAAGTGCTCTGTTTGTAGGAATGTTACTGTTTCCAGAAAGACCCCAGCTAGCTCTTAATTTTAAGTTGTTAATTTCTTCAATATTATCTCTAAGGAAGCTTTCGTTTGCAATGTTCCATGCAACTTGTACAGATGGGAACCATCCCCAACGGTTATTTTCTCCAAAAACAGAAGAACCATCTCTTCTTACCATACCTGTGATATAGTATTTTGAAGCATAGTTATATTTTACACGAGAAAAGAAACCTGCATCTTTACGTCCATCTTTGTAAGACTGTGCATCTCCTAATTGAAGTGTTTCAAAGTTTTGGAAATTATCAGATCCTAAGATGTTAGAAATAGGGTCTCTTCCTTCTACGCTAAATCCATCCCAGTTTTGAACTCTATAAGAATGACCTAATAAAGCAGTGAAGTTATGATCACCAAAACTCTTATCATAAGTTAAGGTCATTTCAACCATATTTTGTTGCCAGTTATTGTAAGCTCTTCTTCCAAAACCTCTTCTGATAAGTGTGTTCTGACCTCCTAAAACGTTTGAGTATCTAGGTTCAAAATAAGTTGACTCGTCATCATTACGTAAGTAACTATAATCAAACTTTCCTGTTAATCCTTCTAATAATTGAATTTCAGCTCCAATATTAGCAGCAAATCTCTTTGCATCTCTTTCATTTTGAATTTGATTTAAAGAAGCTACAGGGTTGAAATAATTAAAAATACGTGCTGTCTCAAAATATGTTCCATCAGCATTTAAAATAGGATCTGTAGGAAGGCGTTGGAAAGATTGGAATAAAACGTCAGTTCCACCATTTCCACCGTAGTTTACGAAATCGTTATTTTCAATTGTATTAGAAATTCCAGCGATGAATTTTACTTTATCATTGAAAGCTTTTTGTGTTAAATTGAATCTAGCAATTGTTCTTTTCTTATCTGATCCTTCAATAACACCTTCAAAATCTGTATGAGAAACAGAAGCTCTATACGTAGTTTTTTCACTACCTCCAGCTAAGGAGAAGTTATTGTTAATTGTAATACCAGTAGTGTAAATTTCGTCTTGCCAATCTACGTTACCTCCAGCATCAGCAAATGAAGAAAAACGATCAAGATTATTATTAATATAAGCTCTGTACTCTTCAGCAGATTGTAATTTTAACTCTCTAGCTACTTCATCTATAGCGATATAAGAGTTAAATCCTATAGTTAGTTTCCCAGCTTTACCTGATTTTGTAGTAATAAAGATAACACCATTTGCACCATCTGCACCATAAATAGCAGTAGAAGCACCATCTTTTAATACATCATAAGATACGATATCTTCTGGTGCTATAGTAGTAGGGTCAACACCACGAATTCCATCAACAACATATAATGGATCTCCTGCTGCTGCAAAACCAGAAGCACCTCTAATTCTTACATTAAATCCTGCGTTAGGGTCACCTCCTTGTTTAGTAATAGTAACACCGGCAGCCTTACCTTGTAATGCTTGGATAGGATCTGTAAGTGTTCCTTGGTTTAAATCTTTGGCAGTTACTTTTGAAACTGAACCTGTTAAATCTTTTTTACGAGCTGCACCATAACCAATTAAAACAACTTGTTCTAATTCTGCTGCATCCTCTTGTAAAGCAATATCAATTTGTGCTTGTCCATTAAAGGATATTTGTTGAGCAATGTATCCCACATAAGAAAATGAAAGAATTGATCCCTCTTCAACATTGTTTAAGGTGTAGCGACCATCAAAATCTGTTGATGCTCCGTTACTTGTGTTGGATACTATAACGTTTACACCAGGGATAGGTTGCCCAGTGGTAGCGTCTGTAACAGTACCTGATACACTAGACTGCGCAAATATGCTAGCTGGTATCAGTAACCACAACAAAAACAATGCACTTTTGGTAAATGTTTTCATATAATGTTTAAGTTAAATTAAATTGTTTTTCGCGTTATATTTTCACTTTCTGACACTAAATGTATGTAAAATGAATGTTAATTTTTATGACAAAACTACTACTTAACTTACGAAAACGTTTGCGTGTTAAAAACTTTTGAGATTTGTGTGTAAGAATTGTTAAAATTATAGAGAGGAAGCAGTATTTTAGTAAAAACAATTGGATCAAAAAGAAGGAAAGTAAGATGAAACAAAAAATAACGTTAAAGCATATCGCCAAAGAATTAGACGTTTCGGTGTCAACAGTTTCTAAAGCATTGAAAGACAGTGTTGAAATTAGCCTGGATACACGTCAAAAGGTTAAGGCATTTGCTAAATTATACAATTATAAACCTAATAATATAGCATTAAGTTTAAAGAATAGAAAGACCAAAACTTTAGGAATTATTATTCCTGAAATCGTACATCATTTCTTTACTACAGTTATTGGAGGTGTAGAAAAAGTGGCTAACGAAAAAGGTTATAACGTTATTATTTGCTCATCAAATAACTCTTTTGATAAGGAGGTTATTAATATGGAAATGCTTGCTAGTGGTAGTGCAGATGGATTTATCATGTCTGTAGCCAAAGAGACACAATTAAAGAAGGATTATCATCACATACAAGAGACTATGAGTCAAGGTATGCCAGTAGTGATGTTTGATAGAATTATAGATGAATTGGTTTGCGACAAAGTTATTATAGATGATGCAAAAGGTGCTCAAATGGGGACAAATCATTTACTGTCTATAGGGTGTAAAAAGATAGCGATTATAACCACAGTAGATTACATTAGTGTAGGAAAACTGAGAACAAGTGGCTATTTAAGAGCTTTAATGGCATATGATATCCCAGAAAATCAAGACTATATATTGAAAATTGAAGATGTTGATAATTGCGAAAACGTAATAGCTGAATTTTTAAAGAATAAAGATATTGATGGCGTATTTGCGGTTAATGAATTATTTGCAGTGACTGCAGTAAAAGTGTTGAAAAAAATAGGTAAAAATGTGCCTAAAGATGTCTCTGTTGTAGGTTTTACAGATGGAATATTATCAAAACATTTCATACCTAGCTTAACAACTATTAGTCAACATGGTGAAGAGATGGGGGAGCGAGCTGCACGATTGTTAATAGAAAAATTAGAAAGCGAAGAAGAAGCAACAGAAGAATACCGTACAGTAATCATTGATACTAGCCTAATAGAGAGGGCTTCAACTAAAAAAATAAAGAATTAACACTGAAATGTAAAAAGAACTACCTATATTTGACCTTATTCAGAACTTATATTTTCACTTTCTACCTAAAAAATAAGTTTTGATAAGTTAACGCTTATCATAGTAATAATCAAAAGTTTACTTGATGAACAAGCGTAAATTAAGTTTCTTAGAAATCTGGAACATGAGTTTCGGTTTTCTAGGAATTCAATTCGGTTTTGCATTACAAAATGCCAATGCTAGTAGAATTTTACAAATCTTTGGAGCAGATGTCCACGAACTTTCATGGTTTTGGATTGTAGCACCTTTAACTGGTTTGATTGTTCAACCTATCATTGGATATTATAGTGATAAAACCTGGACTCGCCTAGGACGCCGTCGTCCATATTTTTTAACAGGAGCCATATTAGCTTCATTAGGATTAATTTTAATGCCTAATGCTGATATGTTTACAGCTTTTATGCCTGCATTGTGGGTAGGAGCTGGAATGTTGATGATTATGGATGCTTCGTTTAATATAGCGATGGAACCTTTTAGAGCATTAGTTGCAGATTTATTACCGTCTGATCAACGTACTCTAGGGTTTAGTATACAAACTGTGTTAATTGGTATAGGAGCAGTAATTGGATCATGGCTACCATACGTATTAACAAATTGGTTTGGTGTGTTAAATGAAGCAGCTGTAGGAGAAGTACCACTTAATTTACTATTATCATTTATAATAGGTGCTGCTATATTAATGGTGAGTATACTTATTACTGTATTTACTACCAAAGAATACTCTCCAGAAGAAATGGCATTAATAAATGCCAATGAGCCAGAGGCAGAAGAAGAATCTAGCTTAGCAAATATCTTTACAGATTTTGTGAAAATGCCGCATACAATGCGTCAATTAAGTTGGGTACAATTCTTTTCCTGGTTTGGACTTTTTGGGATGTGGGTATTTACAACCCCAGCTATAGCACATCATATTTACGGATTATCACTAGAAGACACACATAGTACTACATATCAAAATGCAGGAGACTGGGTAGGAGTATTATTTGGTGTATATAACGCAGTATCTGCTGTATATGCATTTTTCCTACCAGCAATAGCAAAGAAAGTAGGACGTAAAAAAACACATGCTATATCATTAATTTTGGGTGGTATAGCTTTAATAGGCATTTATTTTATGCCAGATGAAAATTGGTTAATTCTCCCTATGATTGGTATTGGGATCGCTTGGGCTAGTATATTGGCAATGCCTTATGCTATTTTGGCAGGATCAATTCCAGCTAAGAAGATGGGAGTTTATATGGGAATTTTTAACTTCTTTATTGTATTACCTCAAATCATAAATGCGGTAATAGGAGGACCTATAGTTAAATATATATATGGAGGTAACCCTATTTATGCATTAATTATAAGTGGTATTTCTTTTTTAATAGCGGCAGTTCTTGCCATGAGAGTAAATGATGTAGACGATAACGTAATCGTAGAAGAATAATAATGGAACAAAAGAAAGGATTCATCTTTGATTTAGATGGAGTTATAGTAGATACAGCTAAATATCACTTTTTAGCTTGGCAAAACTTAGCCAATTCGTTGAGTATTTCTTTTACAGAAGAACAAAACGAACAATTAAAAGGAGTGAGTCGTGTGCGATCACTTGAAAAAATATTAGAATGGGGAAATGTAACTGTACCAGAAGAACAGTTTAATCAATTAATGACTCAAAAAAACGAAGAGTATTTAGAATATATCTCAAAAATGACTACAAATGAAATTTTACCAGATGTAGTGAGAATTCTTGAAACACTTATAGTTAAAAACCAAGCTATAGCTTTGGGATCGGCAAGTAAAAATGCTAGAATCATTCTTGAAAAAGTTAATCTTATAGATAAATTTCAAGCTATTGTGGATGGTACAAATGTTACTAAAGCCAAACCAGATCCTGAAGTATTTTTAATAGGAGCAAAAGAATTAAATATAGAACCAAATCAATGTGTAGTTTTTGAAGATTCTGTGGCAGGAATACAAGCAGCCAATGCTGCCAATATGATAAGTATTGGTATAGGAGATGCAAAAGTATTGCATGAAGCAGATCATATTTTCAATGATTTCACAGAAATAACTGAAGAATTCATTAATAATTTATTGACAAACTAAAACGCTTAAAGAGAGAATAATGAACCAAGATTATATTAAGCCAGATAACTGGTCTATTATAGAAGAAGGATTTGATGTTGAGAGAGTTAAATCTTCAGAAAGTTTATTTAGTATTGGTAACGGAGCTATGGGGCAACGTGCTAATTTTGAAGAAACTTATACAGGAGCAACTTTCCAAGGGAGTTATATAGCGGGAGTTTACTATCCTGATAAAACTAAAGTTGGATGGTGGAAAAATGGTTACCCAGAATATTTTGCTAAGGTATTAAATGCCCCAAGTTGGATAGGAATTAAAGTAACTGTTGATGGTATTGTTTTAGATTTGAACACGTGTAAATCTGTTACAGATTTCCGTAGAGAACTTAACATGAAAGAAGGATGGTACCAACGTTCTTTTAAAGCAGTGCTACCTAATGATATTGAAGTTAGTGTTAATGCTACTCGTTTTTTAAGCTTAGACTTAGACGAAATCGGTGCTATTAAATACGAGGTAACGCCACTTAATAAAGAAGTTGAAATAACATTTACACCTTTTGTTGATTCAGGAATTACTAATGAAGATTCAAACTGGGATGATAAATTCTGGGATACTTTAGCAGTTTCTCATGAAGGAAATGAGGCTTTTATCACAACTAAGACCATGAAAACTGATTTCCATGTATGTACTGGAATGAAGAATGAACTGTTTTTAAATGGAGAGAAAGTAACTCAAACTCCAATTGCTGAAGCAAAAGAAATGTATGTAGGATTAACATACAAAGCTACTGTAGCTGTAAATACTACAGCAGCATTACATAAGTTTGGTGGATATACAGTTTCTTTAAATCACGAAAATGATGCTGTAGCAAAAGCTAGTCAGTTGGTACTTAATGAAGCTGCTACTTCTGGATTTGATGCTTTACTAGATTTGCAAAAGCAAGCTTGGGCAAAAATTTGGGAAATGGCAGATATCACTATAGAAGGTGATACTAAAGCACAGCAAGGAATTCGTTTTAATATATTCCAGTTAAACCAAACTTATTTAGGTAAAGATGCAAGGTTGAATATTGGACCTAAAGGATTTACAGGAGAGAAATATGGTGGTAGTACATATTGGGATACAGAGGCATATTGCTTACCGTTCTATATGGCTACAAAAGATCAAGAAGTAGCTCGTAATCTATTAACTTATAGATACCAACATTTAGACAAAGCCATAGAAAATGCAGAGAAATTAGGATTTACTAATGGTGCAGCATTATATCCAATGGTGACTATGAATGGAGAAGAATGTCATAATGAATGGGAAATTACTTTTGAAGAAATTCACCGTAATGGAGCCATGACATTTGCCATTTTTAATTATGTGCGATTTACAGGTGATTATAGCTATGTTCCAGAAAAAGGATTAGAAGTAATGATCGCTATAGCTAGATTCTGGCAACAACGTGCAACATTCTCAACACATAGAAATAAATATGTGATTTTAGGAGTTACTGGTCCTAATGAGTATGAAAATAACATCAACAATAACTGGTATACTAATTACTTAGCAAAATGGTGTATTGAGTATTGTGTAGAGAATTTAGAAAAAGTAAAATCAGAATACGCTGCAGATTATAGTAGAATTATCGAAAAAACTAAGTTAACTGCAGAAGAAGTAAAAGCTATGCTAGAGGTAGCAGAGAACATGTACTTCCCATATTCTGAAGAGTTAAAAGTATACTTACAGCAAGACGGATTCTTAGATAAAGAATTAATAACTGTAGCAAACCTAGATAAATCTCAAAGACCAATTAATCAAAAGTGGAGTTGGGATAGAATTTTAAGATCTCCTTATATTAAACAAGCAGATACGCTACAAGGATTCTATTTGTTTGAAGATCATTTCTCAAAAGATGAGTTAGAACGTCACTTTGATTTTTATGAACCATTTACGGTACATGAATCTTCACTTTCTCCATGTGTACACAGTATTCAAGCTGCAGTATTAGACAGAATGGAGCAAGCATATACATTCTATTTGCGTACTTCAAGATTAGATCTAGATGATTATAATAAAGAAGTAGAAGAAGGATGTCATATTACGAGTATGGCTGGAACATGGATGAGTATTGTAGAAGGATTTGGAGGAATGAGAGTGAAAAATGATACCTTGTCATTTGAACCACGAATTCCTAAAGAATGGAATGGATATTCATTTAAAGTAAACTTTAGAAATAGCATATTGAAAGTAAATGTTTCACAAGAAACAACATCTTTCAACCTAGAAGGAGACAAAGAATTGATGATTTATGTAAACGGTCAAGAAGTAACTATTACACCAGATCATATGGTGACCGTATAAATCATATCATTTTCCCCAATACCCCAAAAGACCCCTTTACTGGGGTCTTTTCAATCTTTGAGATTAACAACTAAAACATTACAATAAACACTATTATGAAGAAGATTATCGTAACTGCTTTAACTGCAGCACTTCTTATTTCTTGTGGTCAAGCCAAAAAGAATGAAGCCGAGAAAGAAGTGATAAAAGAAGAAGTAGCTAAGGAAATAAAAAAATCACTAGAAGTGACTCCACAAATGATGGAAAATGCAGTGATTTATGAAGCTAATATTCGTCAATATTCTGAAGAAGGATCTTTTAAAGAATTTACCAAGGATATCCCTAAATTAAAAGAATTAGGAGTTAAAGTGCTATGGTTAATGCCTATATATCCTATTTCTACTACAAAGAGTAAAGGATCATTAGGAAGTTATTATGCAGTATCAGATTATACAAAAGTAAATCCAGAGTTTGGTACACTAGAAGATTTTAGAGACTTAGTAAAAACGGCTCATGATAATGACATTTATGTGATCTTAGACTGGGTTGCTAATCATACAGGATGGGATCATAAATGGTTAAAAGAGCACCCAGAATATTATACTAAGAATGATAAAGGAGAAATTATACATACTGTTGATACAGATTGGTATGATGTAGCAGATCTTAATTATGACAATCAAGAAATGCGTAAGCAAATGATTGCAGATTTGATGTACTGGGTAAAAGAAGAAGGTGTAGATGGATTCCGTTGTGATGTTGCAGGTATGGTTCCTGTTGATTTTTGGGATACAGCTACAGCAGAGCTTCGTAAAGAAAAGCCTGTATTTATGCTAGCAGAAGCTTGGGAGCCTGAATTAATGAAGCAATCTTTTGATATGGGTTATGCTTGGGATACGCATCATGTGATGAATGATATTGCTCAAGGTAAAAAGACAGTAAAAGATTGGGATGCACGTATGAAGCAAATCGATACTTTATATGGTGCAGATGATATTTTAATGAATTTTACATCTAACCATGATGAAAACTCCTGGAATGGTACAGTAAAAGAGCGTATGGGAGATGCAGCAGAATTATTTGCAGCTGTATCTTATGTGATGCCTGGTATGCCTTTAATTTATTCTGGACAGGAATATGATATGGATAAGAGATTATTGTTTTTTGAAAAAGATACTATTATCAAGAAGCAAGGAAAATTTTTCCCATTATATAAGAAGTTAGGAAAGCTTAAAAATGAAAACCATGCACTACATGGAGGAAAAGAAGCGGCATCATATACACGTTTAGTTACTTCTCAAGACGATAAAGTACTTGCTTTTTCAAGAGAGAAACATGGTAATAAAGTAGTATTTGTAGGTAACATGAGTAAAGATGAAGTAGAAGTTAAGGTAAAAACTACGGGTACTTTTACATCGTATATGAATGGAGAAGCTATGGAACTTAAAGAAGAGGAAACTTTAAAGTTAGCACCATGGCAATACTATATTTTGATTAAAAAATAGAAAGCTGAATAAGCTTATAAAAAAACCTGTGTATTATATAAATGCACAGGTTTTTCTTTTTTAGGTAAATGCTAAAAATTAATAGTTAGAAAATATGCTTTATATGATATTTTATGGTATTGATGATAATACATCAAACTATTCAGATAAAAGATAGAATCTTAAAATCTAAAGATAAAATAAAATAGTTTTGTGATTAAAAATAGAATCTAAGGGCAAGTAGTAGGATTCTAGACCGTGTTTAATCGTTAAATGTAATCAATTTATAATAGGGGGTAAGAAAAATAAACTGGGATAGATTACAGAAAAATAGTGTAAAAACAATACGAGATAAAACTATATAATGCAATAAAAAAGAATTCTAGTCGGTATTTTTTCCGAAATAAGCCGACACTTTTGGCTATAGAAAACTTCTCAAAAGCTTCTATGCCTTTAACTTGGTAACCGTTCATAAAAATTAAAATGTTTTGTGTGTAACTATACATGTAAACTCAATTTATTAAAAAAAATTATAACTACTGTTAAAAAGTAAAATATTTTTCAAAAAACAATAAGAACTGTTACTTTTTTGGCATTAAACTGCTACTGTTTTGGCGTATTAATAAAATGAAGCTGAAATAAGTCATATTTGAACTAAAAAAAAGTGCCTTTGAAAAATAGATTCAAAGGCACTTTTTTTATGATAAAAACGGATTAGTATTTTAAAATTTCAAATTCACTTCTACGGTTGATCTGATGTTCTTTTTCACCACAATTGTTGGTTTGACAATCAATAAGCAATTGTGATTCTCCATAGCCTTTAAATTGCATACGTCGAGCATTTACATAACCTATTAAAGCAAGGTAGTTACGTGTGGCTTCAGCTCTTTTTTCAGATAGCATTTGATTATAGGTATCAGTACCTCTACTATCGGTATGAGAACCAATTTTAATATAAACAGTACGATATTTATCTAGTTTTTGTGCTAGTTGATCTAATATTTTTTTAGAATCCTTACGTATGGTCCATTTATCATAGTCAAATTGAATAGGAGGTAGGTCAAAAAACAATTTTCCGTCGCGCTCAATAACAGGTGGACCTACTTTGTCGGTAAGTAATTGTTGCTTGAGATTAACATTTCTGTTAGGTGATTTAATAGCTGTATTCCTTCTTTTCTGTGTAGGAATATTAAGAGTAGTGCTAGGCGTAGCTTTAGGTGTTTCAACTGTAGCTACAGAAGTAGGTGCTTTTTGAAGATAAATAACATAAGTTGCTTCATCTTGCTCCTTTATACGTATAGTTTTTGTTTTTGAAAGATATCCTAAAGCATTAGCATTAATGGTGTATTGACCAGGTATCGTTTTTATTTGGAAACGAGAAAGAGTACCTAGTTGTTTTTTTGAGACTTCTTTTGATTTATATGTAATTAAGACATCTGCATCTGCAATAAGTTCTTCTGAAGCATAATCTTTAATTTCGATACGAGCAGTATACTCTTTTAATAAGATTTCGCCAGTTTGAGTGAATTGATAAATATCATCATTAAATTTTTTACGGTTTGAAGCAAAGAAACCTTCGGTATTATTAGTATAATTGATAGAGAAATCATCATAGGTAGAGTTGATAGGAGCACCCAAGTTCACTGGGATTTTAAAATTTCCAGTAGTTGTTTGCTCAGCTGCAAAGATATCCATCATTCCTAATCCTAAATGTCCGTTTGAAGAAAAGAACAAATGTCCGTTATTATGTATAAAAGGAAATTGCTCACGATTAGCAGTGTTGATTGTTTCTCCTAAATTGATGGGATTACCAAAAGACCCATCAGATAAAATATCTACATAATATAAATCAAAGTCACCATATCCTCCAGGAATATTAGAGGCAAAATACAAGCGATTTTCTGCTGCATTTATATTAGGATGTTCCATAGAATACATAGATTGATTAAATGATAGTTTTTCAGGTTTACTCCATTTGCCATCAATTAAAGAAGCTTTATATAAATGAATAACATTATTATTAAGGCTATCAAATTTCTTTTTCCCTTTTACAGTATTACTTTTAGAAAAATAGATAGTGTTTCCATCTTTAGAAAAACAAAAATTCCCTTCATGTAATTTAGAGTTTAAGGGGCGTGGTAAAGCCGCAGGTTCTTGAGTAAATTCATTTTTATCATCTACAGTTACACGATAAATGTCAAGAAAAGGTCTGTGTGTCCATTTATAATCTTTATTCAAAAAACGATTAGGAGTACGATCAGATACAAAATAAACACTGCTATCCTTTTTTATGGCAGCAAAGTCTGAAGCATCTGAATTGAATAAAACAGGTTTTATAGTATAATCATTCTCCTTTAATTTAAAATCTTCGATAGTAGCAATAGCATCGATTTTGTCAAACGTGAGTTCTTTGTTCTTATGATATAAAGCCAAAAATTCTACTGCTTTGTCATAATTACCAGTTGTAGACAATAGTTGATGCATGATAAAATTAAATTTATTGTCATAAGATTTATCACTATTATAAAATTTACCTTTAACAAGCATAGTTAAATAGCGATATGCCTTTTTAAACTGAAAGCTGTTGTAATAAGAGATACTTATATTTTGAAGTATATGCTTAGCATAACCTTCTTGATTTAACTCTTCTTCATATAATGCTGCAGCATTTATATAATCTCCTTTTTCAAAATAACGGTCGGCTCTACTTTTCTTTTGACCAGTCATGATGTGACTACTAAAAATGAAGAGAGTTATATATATAAGATATGATAGTGGTTTCATAAAAGTGATGTTAAGTGATTAGAAAAATCTAGGTGAAGTATAAGATTTACTAAAATTAAGTAAGTCAAACTTATACAATAAAATAAACTCATGACTACCGTCATTATAACTACTTAAATCATTTGTACTAAAATCATAAGCATATCCAAATCTTAGATTTTTAGTGATATTAATACTAGCTAGAGCTACAAAACCAGTATCAAGACGGTAAGAAGCTCCTAGTTCGAATTTATCATAGAATAAGGCATTAAGAGAAGCATCAAATGTAAGAGGAGCATCTAGTACTTGTTTGGCTACCACAGATGGTTTTAATTTAATCTCATCAATGACATTAAAAACATAACCAGTTGTTGCATAAAGATGTGTCTCAGATTCAAATACTCTTTGATCATTGGTATCTACATCATAAGGAAGTAAGTTAGGAGCAGATAACCCAAAGTAAAAATTATGTGAATATAAATAGATTCCAGCACCTATATTAAGTTGTGTTGTAGAGCTTTGATTTGCAAAAACAGGATCATCACTTACATTAGAACCATTAGGATCAATCCCAAAATTGGTAATACCGGCTTTTAATCCATAAGATAATTTAAGACCTTCAGTAATACGTGTGATATAAGCAAAATCGATATTTGCATAGTGATTGTTAACCTTGATAGCATCACCAATGCGGTCATTAGTATAGTTTACACTTAATTGGATCTTTGAACTTAAAGGTATAGTCCCAAAAACATTAGCTGTTTGAGGGGCACCTTCGATAGCAGTCCATTGTTTTCGATATAATATTCCGGTAGAAACCATACCATCAGCATTTACATAGGCAGGATTTACTACACTCATATTGTACATATATTGAGAATATTGAGGCTGTTGTTGTGCTTGGGTCAAAGTAACAAATACTATAGCCAATAGCGTTATATATTTTGATATCATGTGATTATCTGCTTAAATAGAAACTTCCTTGAATAGGTAAATTATTATTGAAATTAGGTGTAAAGACATAGAAATACGTTCCAGATGGAAGATCATCTCCTAATCGCACAGAGACATTACTTTCTCCATGAAATTCTTGAGTATTTCTATTTCCTTCATAAACTAATGTCCCATAACGATTAAAAATTTGTAATTCAAAATCAGGGAATGCTTCAGGAATATTGTAGAGTCCTTCTTTTTCTAAATCAAATGTATCATTTATAAAATCATTATTAGAAGAAATACCATCTTGAAATTCTAAGATACATAAGGTACCATCTATGGCTCTTTCTCCTAGATTTAAAATATCAATTTGAACAGCTTTACGTTCAGATTCGCAACCATTGGCATCAAATTGAGCGATATAAAATGTTTGATTATCTAATAAAATAGGATTATCTATAATAGGTGTTTCACTTTCTAGGGTTTCATACCAATTATAATTTAAAACATCTACAATGATATCATCTAATTTTGCAGCATCAAGTATGCAAAATTGTTGATCTGTAACTTGAGGAATAGGTAAGTCTATGATTTGAATGTTAATATCTAATGAAGATTCATCACAAGGTAAACTATTAGTTAAGATATATCTAAAAGTATAAATGTCATTCGATAAACTATCAAAAGATAATAATCCATCTGGAGCAAGAGCACCAGTATTATCTGTATCTTCAAATCGACCAGTACGAGCAGTGTCACTATCTAAAAGTGAAAATAAATTTACACGTCCATCTAATTTACAGAATGTGGCATTAACATCATCTCCTATTTGTTGAGGTTGAACAACATTGACTGTTACTGTGGCCAGACTTTCTTCACTACATCCATCGCTAGCAAGTACTTTGTAAGTATATACACCAGAGTTTAAAACTGGTAAATCAGGATTTCCTGCAATAAAAGTACCTAGATGATCTGTAGACGCATAACCAAAAGGCCCAGCCCATGATCCAGTAGTATCTGGAGAGCCTCCTAATTGATCAAATAATACTAATGATAAATCATTAGAACATAGTTCTGCAGTATTGCTTTCGCCAGCATCAGAGTTTTTATATATAGTAAACTTTAATTGTGCATTATCGGTACAACCTTTATCTGTAGTTAAAGTATACGTAAAATCAAAAGATTCTTGAGATGCAATAGGAGTAGGAAAAACAAAAGGATTTGTAATAGTAGCTCCAGTATTTGTATCGCTCCAAATACCAGAAGTATCGATAGCATCAACAGTATTATTTATTAAAATGTCAAATAAATCAACACTGCCGTCAATATCACAAAGATTTATATCTTGAGTATCTTCTCCAGCATAAGCTTTGGGATGAATAATGATAACTATTTCTGCAGATTCTTGCGGACATGAAGTCATGGGGCAACCGTTTATTTCTGGACAAACAGTGTAAACAAAACGATATTCTCCTGGTGCTGCATCTAATAAACTTATAGTACCTCTAGAAGAATACAAATCGTTAGGGTCTCTTTGACAAGAATCTAACCTTAAGGCGGATTTACTTGTTAAGCCTAAATTACTAGGTCCAGACATTAGTTCCCAATTAGTATAAGCATTATGATCATAGACGAAGCCATCTTGAAAAGCAATAAAATCAAAAAGATCTATGGTTCTAGGAACATCAGATGAGCAAAACTCATTAAATAAAACTGTAGGTCCTTTTTGTCTAAACTCACGTAAAGATTCATAAATATTGAATTCTACAATGCTAGTATCATCTTCACAAACTACAGAACGTTTTTCTACAGTATATGAAAAATTGAAAGTATGACATCCAAATCTAGGATTAGCACCATTATTAGTGATATTAAGATATTCATCACGTATATTAATTGTAGGATTAGGATTTCCAACCCAATATCCTTCGATATCTTCACCTGTAAGATAGATATCATCTGTAACATCTATAGGATCATCATATAGACCTGCTAGAATATCACTTTCACAGATTTCTATTGTTGCTGCATCTCCGGCATCAACTTGTCTTACTACAGCAATTCTAACTCTTGTTTGAGAAACACTTGTACAAGGCGCTGCAGCGCCTACAGTATAGATCAAATCAAAAATGTTTTGATCTACTCTAGGTAATCCAGGTTGATAAGGTACATCTGCATTAAAAAAGCCACCAGCAATTGTACCAGCTACACTAGGACTGGTAGGAGAAAAGCTCCATTGTCCATTGTGATGTGCTACTGGAGTTGTGTCGTTTGATACTAATACAGTGCTTAAATCTAAGTTATCTGTACTACAGATATAAAAATTAATACCGTCTGCATCAGGAGGTATTGCTAGACCAGAATAACCACCTATAACTAAATGAACTATCATTCTAGGGGTATCTCCACATATTGAACTATTAAGATGAAATACATAAGATTCTTCAAATCGTGAAGATTCATCAATATCCCATGTAGAAACATTACCAGTAGTTGTATCAAGAATAATAGCATTAGGATGTGTAGTAGACCATGTACCATCTGTATTTGTTGTACCAGTTAAATCATAAAGGTTTATGTTTCCGTCAGGAGTCATATCACCATCAGAGTCAATAGTAGTTATATCACAGATAGGTACAGTACGGCGTTCGTTACATTGTGCATAGCTGCCGTAAATGACTAGACACAATAAGAGTGGGAGTAATAGTAATTTTTTTTTCACAATAATACATTTTAGTATTCAATACATAAAAGGGCATAGGTATATTATATCATATATAGATTACAGAGGGCATTCATAAATCTATTGAATTGATATAATTTCCCTTAACAAAAAACATAGCATATCAGTACAATATGTATGGTAAATCGTACAAATTATTTAAATCATTATTTCGTTAAGTGAAGTAGGGGGGATAGAGGGATTTTCTTTTTGAGGGCTTTTAATTTTTGTTTTCCATTAATTTAATATTGATTGATGATTTGTTTCCATGGACAAATCTATAAAAAAAACGTATAAAAAAAATTTAAAAGATTAAGTTTTGAGTGATTACCCATAAACTTTTGTGGTTTTAATGTAAACTACGATCTTTGAAGTAATAGTAATAGAATTTTTTATAAAAATGAATTGCTATAAATCAACTAATAGAATGTATTAAATCATAATTCAAACCCAAATGAAACGAATTGTTTTAGCCTTAAGCTTACTAACACTAGTTGCGTGTAGTAAAGAAGAAAAACCTGTAGATTATGTCTTGTTTTCAGGTAAAATAACAAATAAGAACAATGATAAAGTAGTTGTATCTGGAACAGATTTTAAAAAAGAGATTAAAGTTAAAGAAGATGGTACTTTTAGTGATACCTTAAGAATACCAAAAGAAGGTCAGTTTTCTTATGCTATTGCTCCAGAAAGATCATCATTTTATATTAAAAATGGAGATAATATCAATTTGACTATTGATACAAAAGAATTTGATGAAACTATTGCTTATACAGGAAAAGGTGCAGAAAAGAATAATTATTTAGCAAAATGGTTCTTGGAGAATGAATCATTCAGAGAGCATTATAAATTAGAACCTACGGCTTTTTTAGAAAAAGCTAAGGCTTTTAGAGCACAAGCTGATCAGAATTTAGCGCAAATCAAGGATGCTAACTTTGTTGCTTTTGCAAAGAAACAAAATGAATATACCTATTATAGTTCACTTAACGGCTATATGGATAGACATATGTATGCTAATAAACTTACAACACCTATTGAATTACCAGAAGGGTTTTTAAAAGACCTTGAAGGGATTGATTATGATAATGAAGCTGATTTTCTAGTGTATGATGCATATAAGTCATTAGTACTTTCATCTGCTTATGATAAAGCGTCTGAATTAATTAAAAAAGATACTACAAAAAGTTTTGCAGGACATATAATAGCAGTAGCAAAAAATAGCAAAAGTCAAGCGGTTAAAGATGAATTAGTAAAGAGTTTGACTTTCCAGATTAACGCTAATACACCAGATCTTGATGACGTTTTTAACGGAATTATGACAATGAGCACAGACGATGCTTTTAAAAATGAAGTTAAAGCCAATTATGAAAAAATGAAAAAGTTAGGAAAAGGTAAATCTTCACCTGATTTTGTTGATTATGAAAATTATAAAGGAGGAACGAGTTCTTTGGCAGATTTTAAAGGAAAATATGTATATATCGATGTTTGGGCTACTTGGTGTCAACCTTGTATTAAAGAAATACCATCTTTAAAAGCTATAGAAAAAGAATATCATAATAAAAATATCGAATTTGTAAGTATTTCTGTAGATAGAGATAAAGCTCATGATACTTGGAAAAATATGGTAGAGAAAAAAGAATTGTCAGGAGTTCAATTGTTTGCAGATAAATCTTTCAGATCTTCTTTTGTAGAAGAATATGCAATCAATGGTATACCTAGATTTATCTTGATTGACCCAGAAGGAAATATTGTAAATTCTGATGCGCCTAGACCATCTTCTCCAGCATTAAAAACTTTATTAGGAACTTTAGCTATATAAAGAATAGAAAATAGAATTTATAAAACACCTCTAAATATATTCTTTAGAGGTGTTTTTATTTAATTATGTATTTCTTTAAATAAAGTTCGAGTATTTACAGTATCATAAATAATCTGTAATGAATTGATTTTATGGTGCTCATCAACAGTTAAAATATCCACTACATCAAAAGTGACAATTTTACCATTTTTTAAAGTCCATGTATACTCAAAAAATAAGGCTAACCTTAAAGATTCTTGTTCTTCAAACATACCTTTTACTTTTAGTTCAGATGCAGTAGTATCTTCACTTAAAGTAGTATAAAAAACAGAAGCTTTGTTCGTACCATACAAAGGAGACTCAACAATCCCATTTTCGCTGAAAAGCGATATGATAAGATCAACATCTCCCTTTTCTAAGGCAGAAATATACTGTAATGCAATTTGTTTTAGCGTCATAGAATATGGATGGTTTAGGTTTATCTATTAAATTTACAAAAAGAATTTAACAAATCACTATTCTATATACGCTTCAATGTTTTTTTGTAAGTCGTTGACTTTTATTGTATAAGATTCTAGTTGAGACAAAACTGTTTTAGATTGCTTTTCAAAATACCCTTTTACTGTTCCAAATAAGGATTTGTAATACGAGATACCTTCATTTAAATTCTTTGAAAAATTTAGTAATTGTTTTTGTTGCTTAATACGTGCATGTTTTTGAAAATCATCATAACGATCTTGTAGATAGTTAACATAAATATCTAATTCTTTGATAAACATATTGGGGCGATCTTGTCTAGTGATCATTTGATTACGTCCATAGATATGATCTACGATATGTTGTAAACTCATTATTTTGGAAAAATAAGCAAGGTTAGGACCAGGACAAATTGAAACACCTTCGCCTTCGACTTTTGTATCTTGATTATGAGCTAATAAGGCAGATGTACCAAGTCCTACACAAGTACATGATTTCTCTACAATTTTAGCATAAGCTTCTTGATAAGCCTCTTGTGATAACTCTTGAGCATCTAACTCTTTTATTTTTTGATGTTGGTATTGTCTTGAAGCAGTGCAAAGACCTCTGTCATTGAATTCTTTATTGAGTGCTACGTATTTCTTAGGACAAGGACTACCAGGTTTACCTTTTGCAATACGAGTAATTTTTTCAATATCTTTTGTATTTCCTTTTAAGCTATTAAAAGGCACTCCTAATGGAGAAATATCACTCAGGTATAAATCTTCTTCTTTAGCTTTTACAAGTTGAGTTAAGGTTTTATTATCTACAGAAGTTGTCTCAGGAACTAATAAAAACGGAGAACCCCAACCTACAGAATTTACTTTATAATGTTGTTGTAAAAACTGATGTTCTTCGGCAGTACCTACACCACCTTGAGCAGAAATTTTAATAGCTAACTTCTCTTTTGGTACGGTGCGTTCTTTTTGCTGTAAAGCATTGCATATAATAGGATAAATGGTATCTACTAATTCCTGTTTTTGATCTCTAAACTGAGCTAGAATAGGCCCCAGTAAATAACCGTCGGTAGCAAAGGCATGTCCACCACAATTAAGACCTGATTCTATGCGGTACTCAGAAACCCAAATTCCTTTTTTGGCTAAGAATTTCCCTTGAATTAAAGCAGATCGGTAATCGCTTACTTTCAAAACTATTTTCTTTTTAATAAAACCAGTTTCATCTGGATAAAAATCATCAAAAGCTTCAATATAACTATACAATCTAGGATTCATTCCTGCAGATAGAATAAGAGAAGAAGAAAGATCGCTTTGAGCAAAACCTCTTAAAGCAGCATGAGCATCATTGTAGATGCTAGGTAGCTTTTCTTTTTTTTGATAATTCTCTTTGTCTACCTTGGTCATGATATTTACATCAATATTTCCTATAGCTAAATTTTCTTTAAGCCAATTGGTAATTTCAGCAGTATCAAAGGTGTTAGCAGTTAAACGTCTAAACTCTTTTTTTAGCGAAGACGTGTCTGGTAGAAGATTAAAATAGTTTTTAAGTTCTTCGTTAGTTTCTGTCCAACTCGTTTTGAGTGTTTCAAATTTTTGTTGAACAGTGTCGTGCATTAAATTAAGATAAGAAGTAATACGTTTTGCTCTAAAATCTTCAATATTATCTGTAATCTCTTGATAAGGGACTTCTAATTTTTCGCAATATACTTTTCTGATCTTTTCGATTAAAACATCATCCACAAGGGATATGACAGAATCGATACCTAATGCAGCTACCTTAAATGGGGTATCAATAGTAAATCCAATTCCCATTACAGGGATATGAAAGGTATGTGTTTTCATTAGTAAATAGGTATAATCTTATAATAGGTTTAAAATAAACGGGGAAGATATGGAGAGTGAGATCGTCAAAAAATGACAGCGGTTAGGTTTTAATGTTAAAAAAACTGAATGATGAGGTTATCAAAATGTAAAAAAATCTAATAGAAATTAATATAAAAGTACAAGTTTACTGTTTGAATACGTGTGTTTTATAGGGTTTTGTGCTCTGTTTTTTAACCAAAAGGAGATTTTTAAAACTGATAAATGTCATAGTTCTTGAGAGGCATAGCAAGTACTTTTGGTATAAGAAATAGAATAGAAAAGATGAAGACGAATTTAATCCAAAAATACAATATAGCAGGTCCTAGATATACTAGTTACCCTACTGTTCCTTACTGGGATAATAGTTCTTTTTCATTGCAAAAATGGAAAGAAACATTACAGCGTAGTATAAAGGAAAGTAATCATAAAGACGGTATTAGTTTATATATACATTTACCATTTTGTGAGAGTATGTGTACGTTTTGTGGATGTAATAAACGCATTACAAAACGACATGAAGTAGAGCAACCTTATATTAAAGCGGTATTAAAAGAATGGAATCTATATTGTGAATTATTTAAAGAACGTCCTCGTATTAAAGAGATTCATTTAGGTGGAGGAACTCCTACCTTTTTTTCGACTGCGAATCTGGAGTTTTTGATTAAAGGAATTTTGCGTAGAGCGATAGTTGCAGAAGATCATGAATTTAGTTTTGAAGGACATCCTAATAATACGACCAAGGAACACTTACAAACCTTATATGATTTAGGTTTTAGAAGAGTGAGCTATGGGATTCAAGATTACAATCCAGTTGTACAAAAGGCTATACATAGAATTCAACCTTTTGAAAATGTAAAAAAAGTAACAGAATGGGCTAGAGAAATAGGATATACATCTGTAGGTCATGATATAATTTTTGGATTGCCGTTTCAAACTCTTGACCATATAAAAACGACTATAGAAAAAACAAAAGAATTATTACCAGATCGTTTGGCTTTTTATAGTTATGCTCATGTTCCGTGGATTAAAGGAAATGGACAACGAGGATTTAAAAAAGAAGATTTACCATCTGCTGAAGAGAAGCGTATACAATACGAAACTGGTAAAGAAATGCTCTCTAGTATAGGCTATGAAGAAATAGGAATGGATCATTTTGCATTGCGTACAGATAGTTTGTATAAAGCTATGGAAAATGAAGAACTACATCGCAATTTTATGGGATATACAACCACAAAAACACAAGCGATGATAGGTTTAGGAATTTCTTCTATAAGCGATAGTTGGTATGGTTTTGCTCAAAATGTTAAAGGATTAGAAGAGTATTATCACTTGATTAATAACAATATAATTCCTGTATATAGAGGACATATATTAAATGAAGAAGATGAAGTTATACGTAGACATATTTTAAACTTGATGTGTCACTTTAAAACTTCGTGGAAAGATAAAGAATTATATTTTAATGAATTACCAGATGCTTTGATAAGATTAAAAGAGATGGAAGCAGATGGGTTAATTACTATAGAAGATAAGACAATTAGCGTAACAGCCAAAGGGCATCCATTTGTAAGAAACATTTGCATGGCATTTGACTTGAGATTACAAAAAGATAAACCGGAAACACAACTGTTTTCGATGACCATTTAAATGTAAACCCCAAAATTAATTAGTTATGAAGAAAATTATTGTACCTGTAGATTTTTCTGAACATTCTGAATATGCATTGGCTGCTGCTGCAGAATTAGCAACACAATTTGAAGCTGAAATATTAGCTGTACATATGCTTGAAATGTCAAATACGATGTTGATACGTAATAACTCTCAAGCACACACAGAATCCGTTTTCTTTTTAAAGCTTGCAGAACAGAAATTCGAAACATTTTTGGATAAACCTTATCTAAAAGATATTAAGATCACACCTATAGTTAAGCATTTTAAAGTATTTAGTGAGCTTAACGAGTTGGTTAAAGAACATGGAGCAGACTTGATTATCATGGGATCTCATGGAGTCCATGGACTTAAAGAGTTGTTTATAGGATCTAATACAGAACGTGTAGTTCGTACCGCATCAGTTCCAGTTTTGGTTGTTAAGGAACAATTACCATCGATACAATTTAAGAAATTAGTATTTGCAAGTAATTTTGCTACCGAAGATTTAGAAGCTTTTAGAAAAGCAGAAGCGTTCTCAAAATTAATTGGAGGAAAACTATATCCTGTATATATCAATACACCAAGCCAATTTGAGAGCACTATAGAAATTGACAATCAGATTAAAAGTTTCTTAATCAAAGCTGATGGAAATTTAGATCGATTAAAAGAAGTTGCACATTATTCAGATTATAATGTAGAAAGAGG
Organism: Aquimarina rhabdastrellae; assembly: GCA_947387485.1. Taxonomy (GTDB): domain Bacteria; phylum Bacteroidota; class Bacteroidia; order Flavobacteriales; family Flavobacteriaceae; genus Aquimarina. The sequence goes on along the minus strand of CANDNT010000004.1, from coordinate 212,374 downwards.
AACTTTTAATTATGCAGCTCAAGTAGATGCAGATATTCTAGCAATTTCTACTCATGCACGCAAAGGACTCTCTCATTTCTTATACGGAAGCATAGGAGAAGATATAGCAAATCATGCGACTTTACCTGTAATTACGTTCCATATTAATTAAAAGTAATTTAGGTAGCCTAAATTAGGACATACTGTATTAAAAATATTAACGATAAGTTATTTGTTAGAGAAGGAAGACTGTTTAAAGTGTTGGTCATTTGATCAAGCTTTAAGCAGTCTATTTATTTAGATTTTATATTAGCTTCACATAAACGTATAATTTCTAGAATGCGTTTTTGACGAGTTTCTTTTCGCTTTGCTTGAAATAACCAATACAAATATGCTTTACGATAACTAGGGCTAAAATTGTTATAATTTATAAAGGCCTTAGGATTTAAGCTAAATGCAGTTTGTAAGTCTTGAGGTATAATTAAATTTTCTACATCATCAAGGGCTACCCAGGAACCATTTTCTTTGGCAATAGTAATCATATTGATACCGCTTTCATGCATAAGGCCTTTTGCAGTAAGATCTTCAATATAAGATTTATTGAGTTTACTCCAGACGCTTTTAGGTTTTCTAGGAGTGAAGTATTGTCTACGACGTTCATCGTCTAATTTTTTTACAGTAGAATCAATCCATCCGTAACATAAAGCAACCTTAACGGCTTCTTCCCATCGCATACTAGGTATTTGAGAATTAACTTTATAAAAAATCAAATAAACTCCTTTTGCCGTGTTGTGATGCTCATGTAACCATGATCTCCATTCTTGAGCTGTTTTAAAGTATAATTCGGGTAAATCCATAATCAATGTGAAAATTTAAAAATACAAATTTGGCAGCAAAAGAAATAAAGCGAATTCTAATAATAAAAAAAAGAGATTCTTAATCAAGAACCTCTTTTGCATTTAAAGATATATGATATAGAAAAAATCCGATTAGGATTGTAACTGCATATCTGTACTTTCAAAGATTTTATCTGCAGAATTAGCTATAAAACCTGTAAATAAACTTCCGTCTGCTTTAGGGTAACGGAAAGCAAACTCATAATAACAAGAAGTAATTTTCTTATTACCTTCTTTAAACTCAACGTCAACAACATCTGCAAGAATACTAGATTGCTCTAATAATTGCTCAGGTGTACCTTTGATTTCACCACCAGAAGCATTTAATTTAAATCCTTTTTCTTTTAAGAATTCGTTTACAGCTTGTAGTGAAGTAAATGTATCTAATTTATTTACATCTACAGTAAAGTGATTAGAACAGAATCCATTTACATACATCCATGCAGCATATTCTGATTCTTTCATTAGAGTTTGGTATACATCAAAAGAAGGAGTATCCCATAAACGCCCCTCAAGTATTAAAGCCTCTTTGGCTAATTGCTCAGCGTCAACACTATCAACAAGATCTGTTACAGTTTGTTGTAGCGCTGCAGAAAATTCTTCAGTAAGTAATTGACTGATGAAAATTTTTGGAGCGTTAGTATCTGTTGCATGCTCAAAATGTCTAGCAAATAATTTTTTTGCTTCAAAACGATATTCACCTTTAGGTTCATAACCCATTGCTAAGAAAGGTTTCGCTAAAGCTTCAATATCAATCCTAGGATCGTTAAATGTTCTTATAGCGATATGATCGTTAAAAATAGTATTTCCTTCATTCTCAAAAAGATCTTTTACCTTTTGAGCAGAAGGTGTTTTAGCAGTGTATTGTTTCCAAAGTTCCTCAAAAAATAGGTTAGTGTCCATCTACTTTCTTTTTTTGAGCAAAAATACTAATTTTGACCATTGTTAGGTTTTAGTAGAATGATTTTTACATTTTAATGAATGTTTTTGTGTCAAATTAATTTTAAAATTCACCTAACAAAATCATTTTGCTGACAACTTTATAGAATAGAAGAAAAAGATGAGTCATTTTGATTATGTAGATCAACAGATCTTAACGTATATACGAGAAGATGCTAGAAAACCGTATTCTCAAATAGCCGACGAGTTAAAGATTTCTAACTCTTTGGTGCATCAACGTATTAAAAAATTACAGCAAGAAGGAGTGATTGATAAAGCTGCTTTTGCTGTAGATGAACAACGTATAGGGTATAAAACTAAGTCTTATGTAGGAATAAGATTGAGAGAAGCTCGATTTGCAGTATCTGTAGTTAATGAACTACAACAAATACAAGAAATTGTAGAATGTAATTACGTATCTGGTAATTATGCAATTTTCATCCTTATTTTTGCAAAAGATAATCAGCACTTAAGAACCCTATTATATGAGCAAATTCATCAAATTGATGGCGTTGCAGGAACAGATAGTTTTATCTGTTTTGATACCAATTTTAAAAGACCAGTACCTCTAGATATCATTCAGAAGAATATATGAATACGAACGAATTAAAAGCCCTTGAGAATCGTCTAGATGGAACGATTTTAAATGATAAACTAACAAAGACGCTTTATGCGACTGATGCATCGGTTTATCGTAAAACACCTTTGGCTGTAGCTTTTCCTAAATCAAAGAAAGACCTTAAAGAATTAATTTCTTTTGCCAATACACATAAAGTAGGGATCATTCCTAGAACAGCGGGGACTTCGTTGGCAGGACAATGTGTAGGAGAAGGAATTGTTGTAGATGTATCTAAACATTTTACGAGGATTCTTGAGCTTGATGAAAAAAATCAAACAGTGAGGGTTGAACCAGGAGTAATAAGAGATGATCTTAATAGGTTTTTAAAACCTTATGGATTGTTTTTTGGACCTAATACGTCAACTTCTAATCGTTGTATGATAGGAGGAATGGTAGGTAATAATAGTAGTGGTACTACTTCTATTCAATATGGCGTAACTCGTGATAAAGTTGTTGCCATAGAAACGCTGTTGTCAGATGGTAGTGAGGCTATTTTTAAAGCTATTGATAAAGAAGATTTTCATCAAAAGCGAACAGCTTCTACTTTTGAAGGAAGTTTATACCAAAAGCTATACGATGAGTTGAAAGATGATGCTGTACAACAAGCGATATTTGAGAATTTCCCTAAACCAGAGATACATCGTAGAAGTACAGGATATGCAGTAGATGAATTGATTAATACTACTGTTTTTAAAGAAGAAGGTAATGATTTTAATATGTGTGATCTTTTGGCTGGAAGTGAAGGAACTTTGGCCATAAGTACAACAATAACATTACAATTAGATAAGCTTCCGCCTCAAGAATCTTTAATGATAGCGTCTCATTATAAATCTATAGCAGATTGTTTACAAGATGTAGCACCAGTAATGGATCACAATTTGTTTACATGCGAAATGATGGATAAGACGATTTTAGATTGTACAAAAAATAATAAGGAGCAATTAAAGAATCGTTTTTTTATAGCAGATGATCCTGAAGCTATTTTGATGTTAGAATTAAGGGCTGATAATCTCGAAGATTTAGAACGTCAAAAGGATGCTTTACTAGAAAAATTAGCTAATACAGGTCTAAGTTATGCTAATCCAATTTTAAAAGGAAAAGAGATCAATCAAGCTTTAGAATTAAGAAAAGCAGGTTTAGGATTATTAGGTAATATCGTAGGCGATCGTAAAGCTGTTGCATGTATAGAAGATACAGCAGTAGCTCTAGAAGATTTAGCGCCGTATATAGCTGAGTTTTCTGATTTGATGAAAAAGCATGGACAAGATGCTGTATATTACGCACATGCTGGGGCTGGAGAATTACATTTGCGTCCGATTTTGGATCTAAAGAAAGGTGAAGATGTTCGCTTGTTTAAGCAGATTACTGATGATGTAGCTACTTTGGTCAAGAAATATAAGGGATCGATGAGTGGTGAGCATGGTGACGGAATCGTAAGAGCAGAGTATATACCATATATGATAGGTGATGCAAATTATCAAATGCTTAAACGTATTAAAAAAGCTTTTGATCCCAACGGAATTTTTAATCCAGGGAAGATTGTAGATGCATATCCTATGAACGAATCATTACGTTATGTTCCAGATCGTAAAGAGCCAGAAGTAAAAACTTTACTAGATTTTACAGATTCTCTAGGGATATTAAGAGCAGCAGAAAAATGTAATGGAAGTGGAGACTGTAGGCGATCCCCCGAGGCTGGAGGAACTATGTGTCCTAGTTACCGCGCTACCAAAGATGAAAAAGATACAACAAGAGGTAGAGCTAATACACTACGTGAATTTTTAACAAATAGTGATAAAGTCAATAAATTTGATCATAAAGAACTAAAAGAAGTTTTTGATTTGTGTTTAAGCTGTAAAGGATGTGCTAGCGAATGCCCATCAAATGTTGATGTAGCAGCACTTAAAGCAGAATTTCAATACCAATACCAAAAAGCGCAAGGGACTTCTATAAGAACTAAACTTTTTGCCTATAACAATGCTTTCAATAAAATAGGAAGTTATACTCCAGGGTTGACAAATTTCTTTTTTACAAATAAAGTGACATCTGGATTAATGAAAAAAGCAATGGGAATTGCTCCAGAAAGAGAACTCCCTACATTGCATAAGTTTTCATTAAAAAAGTGGTGTGCTTCACATTTGGAAAAATTACAGCCAGAAAACCCAATAAAGTCGGTATATTTTTTTATTGATGAATTTACCAATTACTTAGATACTCCTATAGGTATAGATGCTATAGAAGTACTAACTAAATTGAATTATAAAGTTGAGGTAATTGATCATGAAGAAAGTGGTCGAACGTTTATTTCTAAAGGATTATTAAAAGAAGCACAACGTGTAGCTAATAGTAACGTAAATACGTTTAAAAATATAGTTACTACAGAGAAACCTTTACTAGGCGTAGAACCTTCAGCTATACTTACATTTAGAGACGAATATGTACGATTGGCTTCAGATAAAGATGGTGCCTCAAGATTAGCAAAACATAGTCTTATGCTGGATGAATTTTTGGCTAATGAGATGTCGCTAGGTAATATTACAAAAGAGCAATTTACAACAACAAAACAAACGATTAAATTACACGGACATTGTCATCAAAAAGCATTGTCTAATATATATCATAGTTTTAGTATTCTTAACCTACCAGAACACTATAAAGTTACTATTATTCCATCAGGATGTTGCGGAATGGCAGGGTCTTTTGGATATGAAAAAGAACATTATGAGGTGAGTATGAATATTGGAGAACAAACATTGTTCCCTGCTGTACGAAAGGCTCCAGAAGAAACTATTATCGCTGCAACAGGAACAAGTTGTAGACATCAAATTAAAGATGGAACTTCGCGTAATGCAAAACATCCTATAACCATATTAAAAGAAGCTTTAAAATGAGTTCGACCATAGAAATTATTCCTGTAGAAAATAAGACGTATACGTTTGATCAAATTTGTAGTTTAAGTCAGCAAAAATTAAATACTTTCTTAAAGAAAATAGGAGTGGGAGAAATGACCATTTCTGCAACTTTACGAGATGAAGAAGAAAGTTATAGCTTAGGATGTAATCCTGAAGCGAGTTTTAATTGGCAAGAAAATGAATACATCTGGTTTACAATTAATGATATAGATGGAGGTATACAAGTTTATAAAGACCAAATAAAAGATGAATTGATAGATCCTACTAATCCTTGGTGGTGTTTGGATGATTTAAAACAATGCAATACCAGTATTACAGACCTAGATCAACGATTAGAAAAAGTTAAAATTGTGGATACATGTTGGTATGTGAATCGCAATTTTGGGATGCAAGCAATTTTTTATGTATTACAAGGATGCATAAGCGAAGCATTAGCAGAATTATCTCAAGGAATTATCTGGAATGAAGATGGCGCTTGGGAAATGAGCAAATTCCCTACACTATCAATTGATTTTTCAAGTTGGTATTTAAATGCAGAAGCAACAGAAGAGGAGCATTATAGAGAATTAGCAAAAGACTGCATTAAAGAAATAAAAGAGAAGTTTTCTTGATTTATAGTTCAATGAATATATCCTGTGATAAAAGATATTTAATAAATAAAAGTTACAGGATATATTTATTTTTTAAAATAACCCTTCCAAAGAAACTGTTTTGATGATGTTTAGCGTATCACCAATAGCTATTTTTTTACCTTTTTGAGATGTTGGTATATATACGTTTACACTTAAGTAATAGGTGTTTTTTCCGTGAGATAATAGTGTATTTTGAGATGGTAAGTTACGTTTCCTGCTCAACATCATTTTTTTAGCAAATGTCTTATCAAGAACTCCAGTATGAGGATCTCTGGGAGGAACATTACAACGAGGACAAGGGCGAACACCAATCATCTCAACATTTCCTAGTTTAAAATGTACACCTTCTCCAGGTGTGGTAAATAATTTTTCTTCCCAATAGGCATCAACACCTGTAATTTCTACATTGGCTCTAAAACGTAGTCGTAAGTCATCAAAAGATGTTGTATTTAAATCTTGTTGTAATGATATTAAAGATGCATCACTAACTAGGGTAATACCACTTTTTTTTGGAGCATCCATAAAATCTCCTTGGTCACTTCGAACTAATCTAAGTGGTGTATCAAAAAAATCAGAAAGAAATTGGTCTAATTCAGTGTTTCCTTCTTTTAGTTCAAAAACATGTGAGTTCTTTTCGTTATTGCGATCAGAAAATGTTACAAGACTTTTAGATAAACTATAAGTTGTTTTAAGGAGATGAACTCGAGGAGTGCGTTTTCCATTTATATATTTCCCTTCTGTATCAATCATTGCAAAAGAACGATCATTTAATAGGGAATGAATTCCTATTTCTGCTTCTGAAAGAAAAATAGGGTCAAGTGATTTAATAGGATAAATGGTTAATTGTGATATAGTAGGTACACTCATAAGTATAACACTTTGATTGAAAATGATAATCCAAAGATACTAGTTTAAGCGTTTAAAAATACTATGAAGTATATAAATATTTAAAAACTAGAGATTCAAAATCTCTAGTTTAAATTCTTTAGAGATTATGGGCATACACATAAATTCTCAAACGATTCTATAATAACAGTGGTACCACCACCACTAATTTCATCCACATTTCTAAAGCGCATACAAGTTTGACCAGTAGGACATCCATGATTAGATCCTAGAAAACAAGTGTGATAAGTACTAATGCACCCAGAATCCTCGTGATCTCCTCCAGGGCGATTCCCACCATTAATGTTCTTTTGTTGAGTTTTGTTTAGAATGGTTCCTAAGTTTAATAAATTTTTCATGATATAAACTGTAATTGATTATACCTCAAATTATTTTAAGTCACATGAGGTTTAATGACTTGTATGATGTAATAGGTAAGCAATTAATTATTAAATAACTTATTGAACTGTAGGGGTAAGGTTATAATGTTTTTAAATTTAATGAATTATTACAAGGAATTTTGTTTTTGATTAAATATTTTATAATCAGTAGATTATAAGAGGTTGTTTTGTTTAAATTGAGTACTATCTTTAAGGGAAATTAAATAGGCTAAATTATCTTTTCAATAAGGAATGAACTAGTTCTTTGATTGTGATAAAATTAAGAGGGAATTCCATAAACACATGCAGGAAGCTTGAAAAAATTAATAAACTAATACCTAGAGTATAATCATAATAATACAAGCTCATTGCAATACTCCATAATACGAGGATTGAGATAGATTTTTTTGTGGTTATTTTTTTATGCCATCCTATAAGTGTTGTTTTCGAAAACCAATTTAAATAATGATAGGTATATGCAAAAGCGATAAAAATTTGAATTTTAAGCTCTAACTTCTCATAGAAGAAAAATGTAGTACCATCTGATAAACCTAATATCTTAGCCATTGTAACATTTAATACATGAAAGTTATTATCTATAATGACTGCTTTTATTGTAGTAGAAAAATGATAGAAATCTTGATGTATTGTTATAAATGAGATAAGAATGGGAATTAAAATCATTAAGATAATATTTAAAATCCCTATGATATTTTGATTTTTGAGCATTCCATACCACATAAAGAGTATCGTAAAAAAGTAAACATGAATTACTGTAGGTATTAATAATCCAAAAATTACATGATATAGAGGATACTGATGTAATATGAAGGCAAATAGGAAACTAAATAGTAGTATAAAATTTCTGGTTTTTTGTCGTTTTATAAATACGTAAGAAGCCGCAACACATATACCTATAAAGAATAAGGTATTGAGAATAGAAGAGAGGTTATATTTGATAAACGAAAATATATAATGATTAGTAATTGTTTCAAATAGTGATAGTCGTAATAGATATGGAATTGCTAAAACACACGAGAAAATTACTACTAGGTGAATCCAATATTTTGAAGGTGAAAAATAATTTCTATCCCGAATCCAATTTATCTCTGTAAAATAATGTAGAGGACCTAATACTGCATAGGCAACTATAAAAAGTTGAAAAGGTAATAGATAAGCAATTATGAGTGAGAATACTATTAAAAAGGTATTAAGTATGTCAATTTTTTTAGTTTGCATAACCTATTTAAATTAAAATAAGCTTCGTAATTTACGAAGCTTATTTATATTATTTTGTGATTATTATGATGAAGATGATTATTCTATAACCATTTTCTTAGTATCTATTTTTCTATTTTCTACATAAAGTGTGTAATAATATACTCCTGTAGCTAATCCATCACTATTGATATTTAGTTCTGCTTCTCCACGTTGATTAAGAGGTACATTTGAGATGATTTTTCCACTAGTATCACTAAACACAATTGCAGCTTTATTAACTCCTATAGGCAAATAGTATTTGATAGCAGAAGTACTATTAAATGGATTAGGGATATTTTGATAAAGAATCGCTTGATTTGGATTTCTACCAGTAACATCATCTACAGAAAGTTGACAAGCACAATCTTCAAGGGTTTGTAAACGAGCCAAAACATCTGTCATTTGAGTTTGTAAAGTCGAAATTTCATTTTGAGCAGTAGTTAAGTCAGCTTCCAGCGTTGAAATTAATGGAGCTAAGTCTACTGTAGCAGAAGTTCCATTTTGAATTTCTATAGTAAGATCTGTACCAGATAAAGTTGCTGAAGTTAAATTTTGATTATCAGAATTTACATAAGAACTTAAATCAACAGTATTAGTACCTCCAGAAAGACTTAAGGTATTACCACTTAAAGATAATTCTTGATTATCGGTATTATCAAGATACCCAGAGAGATCAATAGTACCAGCATCACCAGAAATACTTAGAATATTAGCAGCTAGAGATAATGCTTGATTGTCTGTATTATCTAAATATCCAGAGAGGTCGATAGTATTCGTTCCACCAGATAAACTTAAGGTATTGGTATTTATAGATAGTTCCTGATTATCGGTATTGTCAAGATATCCAGAAAGATCGATTGTACCAGCATCACCAGAAATACTTAGAATATTAGCAGCTAGAGATAATGCTTGATTGTCTGTATTATCTAAATATCCAGAGAGGTCGATAGTATTCGTTCCACCAGATAAACTTAAGGTATTGGTATTTATAGATAGTTCCTGATTATCGGTATTGTCAAGATATCCAGAAAGATCGATTGTACCAGCATCACCAGAAATACTTAGAATATTAGCAGCTAGAGATAATGCTTGATTGTCTGTATTATCTAAATATCCAGAGAGGTCGATAGTATTCGTTCCACCAGATAAACTTAAGGTATTACTATTTAAAGATAATTCTTGACTATCGGTATTATCAAGATACCCAGAGAGATCAATAGTACCAGCATCACCAGAAATACTTAGAATATTAGCAGCTAGAGATAATGCTTGGTTATCTGTATTATCTAAATATCCAGAGAGGTCAATAGTGTTAGTACCTCCCGATAAGCTTAAGGTATTAGCGTTAATAGATAATTCTTGACTATCAGTATTGTCAAGATACCCGGAAAGATCGATTGTACCAGCATCACCAGAAATACTTAAAATATTAGTAGCTAGAGATAAAGCTTGACTGTCCGTATTATCTAAATATCCAGAGAGGTCAATCGTATTAGTCCCACCAGATAAACTTAAAGTATTTGTATTTATAGATAATTCCTGGTTATCAGTTTGTGTAACCCAAGTTAGATTACCAGCACCATCTGTAGTTAAAACTTGATTTAGAGCACCATCACTATTAGGTAATGTATATGCACCTATAGTAAGATCACCAGCAATTTGAAGTTTTCCAGTATTGTCTAAGGCAGCGATTGGTGTTTCGCCATTAATTCCCCAAGTCCAACCTCTACCAGCTGTGTTATTCATATTCATTTTGATACTGCGATCTGTCACAGGACCATATTGATATTCTGTAGTAGTACCATAATCAATTTTATAATTATTACTTCCTCCAGCAAAACGAATACCATTTCCACTAGCATTAACAATATCTACGTATGTAGCATTGTCTACTATGTTTGAACTCATATCAAGGGTTGTTGTGGCGGTGTGATTACCTAAATCATCTGCAATAGCGCTGATCCATTGTGTTCCATCCCAAGTTTGCAGTGTCTTTAGATCGGTATCGTATACCATTAATCCTTCATAAGTAGCATCTATGTTCCCTTCAAGAGTAGTGCGTTGTGCTGTAGTCATTCTATTAATTAAAAAACCTTTGGTAGTTCCAGAAAGTTCTAAAGATGCATTACTACTAGGAGTATCAGTTCCTATACCTACACTTACTGGATTTGTAGCACCACCTAAAACCATAGTATTTGCATTAACAGCTGACGCGGCATTTCCTATAGCTATAGCATTATCACCACTTACCAATGCATTATATCCTATAGCAATGTTATTTGTAGCATCAGGATCTCCGCCGCTATTATCGATTACGTCATTTGATGCGGCTCCATAACCTATAACAATAGCACCATTGTTTTGAGCAACAGTACTTGAACCTAGACTTACTACTTGTTGATTATCAATATCAACTTGATACCCCATACCTACAGAATATTGTCCAGAAACCTGAGCATTATACCCTATAGCCATTTTATACGTATTGTTATTTGAATTCCCCCAATTGGCATTATGACCAATGGAGATATCCCCAGTACTTTTAGCATAAGTTTCTGATCCTATAGCAATAGCATATTGACCATCTGTTTCAGAATTATATCCTACAATTACAACATCATTATTATCTGCATCAACATTAGAACCAATAAATGTAGCTCTGGATCTATTGGTATTATTAAAATCGGCTCTAGATCCCATACCAACATTATTTTCACCGGTACGGTTGGTATAACCAGCTCTAAAACCTACATAAGTATTTTGATTTACCCCAGCAGATTGATTTGTACGATTATTATCCCATCCAGCATATCCACCTATAAAAGTATTGTAACTACCATATTCATTTGCAGCACCAGAACCAGCACCTATCATAGTATTATAAACACCACGACTATTATCAACTCCAGCAGAATCTCCTACAGCAGTATTATGATGTCCTTCTGTATTATCATAGCCAGCTTCATTACCAAAGAAAGCATTTCTGTATCCAGTGGTATTTGTTCTTCCAGCAGCATTACCTACAAAAGTATTATCACTTGCAGTAGTATTATTATAACCGGAGTCTTCACCCATAAATACATTATCAGATCCAGTGGTGTTATATCGCCCAGATTCTTCTCCCACAAAAGTGTTATCACTTCCTGTTGTATTGTATTGACCTGCTTGAGTTCCTATAAAGGTACCATCTGTAGATGTACTATAATAACCAGCCCATTTGCCTATAAAAGTATTATCTAATCCTGTAGTATTAGAATATCCTGCACTACGACCTATAAAGGTATTATCGCTAGCACTAGTTTGACTAAATCCAGCTCGAGCACCTACCATAACATTAAGTGAACCACTAGAGAGTGTATAAGCAGCAGAATCTCCTAACATAACATTATAGTCACCAGACGTAATAGAACCTCCAGCAGCTGTACCAAGGGATTCGTTTGCGGTTTGTGCGTAAATTAGATGTGAATTTGATAGTAAAAAACTGATGATGAATAGGTAGGATAAGAGTAGTTTTTTCATTGTTGTGTTGGTCTAGTTTTAAGCTCTATAAATATAAATTATAAATGTTAAAGTTATTTACGGTTTTAACGTTAACTTATTGTTGTACTAGTGTTTATGTGTGTTTTTTATTAGTAAAATATTAAAGTATATTGCTAGTATAAAAACGAATTAAATGAAGAAGCAAACTAAAATTTTAAGTTGTATTACGTTATTATTTTTTAGTTTTTATCTACTCGGTTTTCTATATCCAGAAACGTGGTGGAGTGTACATTTTATGCGATTTATTTCTCCAGTGTATCAAATACTATTTTTAGTAGTCATATTATTGTTTTTATTTAAGTTTTTTATAAAAGAGAAATTCAATTTTAGTTTAATAGAGAGGATAGTATTGAACCTAAAATTTAACATTTTAATAACTTTAGTCATCTGTTTAACGATGTTGTTATTCCCCATGGTGGCAGACTTTTATGGAGATGCGTATAAATTCAATAAGTTTTTACATAAAATACCATTAGAAATACCAAAAGAAACCCATAGTCGTTTTTTTTCTTTTAGTTTATCTCCTTGGGCCGGAGAGGGTACTGTTCTTGCCATTATTACATATATAGCTTATTACTTTCAAGTTACTTATAAGACAAGTTTTATTATTGTGAATGCTTTTTTTGGGGGGCTTTTCGTGTTTACATGGCTTCAATTTATTACAAACTATATCAAGGATAAAAAATGGCAAATTATTATGGTTTTGTCCGGAATTACAGCACCATTTATGCTATTGTTTTATGGACATATAGAAATTTATGCTCCAGTGTTGTTTGTAAATCTTTTATGGGGATCTATAGCCATACATTATATAAAAACAGAAAAAAAGTATTTGTTATGGAGCTTGATACTAGTATCAGTTGTAAGTATTAAATTACATACTATCGGAGTTTTGTGTATTCCTTCGTTAGGATGTATTTTATGGAAAAAAACAAAAGGATATTATCCTAATTGGAAACAGGTAAGTACATTCATAATAGCTCCGATTTTTATAATAGGTGCTTTAGCGTATTTTTTCATTTTTAAAGATCATAGTGATGATAGGAATTTACAAAGTACGACAATGGCGTTTGATCATATTTTTTTGCCATTATTCTCTCCAGAAGCACCATTAGATAAATACAGCTTACTGAGTTTTAATCATTTTTTTGACTTTTTTTCGGTATCATTATTATGGAGCCCAATAGCGTTAATTATCTTAATATATATAGTTATTACATATAAAAAATCTATAAATTGGAATGCTCCAGAAATTGTGATTATAGGAATGGCTTTTCTATTATTTGTAACGCTTCTTTTTATGACTAATCCATTATTAGGATTACCAATAGACTGGGATTTATTCTCATTACCTGCACCATTTTTATTGCTTTTAACTGGTGTTATAGTGCTACAATTACCTATAGAATATTCCTCATCAAAGATGTTATATGTAGCAGGTTTTTTTACGATTTTAAGCTTGCCTGTTTTTATAGTGCATCAATCAGAAAAGGCATTGTCATTAAGATTAGAGCATGTTGCTATACGAATGTATAACACCTATTATGATTGGACTTCACAAGTTATTAAACATGCATATACATTGGATGATGATCTTAAAATTAATCGATTAGAAAGAGGAGAACAATTACTTGAGAAATTAGCTCCGATTGCTCAAAAAGATATAGATTATGAATATGGTAGATTATTGATAGATCAAGGACGATATTTTTTAAGGGAACGTAATAACCCCAAAAAGGCTTTAGAATACTTTGCTAAAGTTGATGATTATACGGTTGACCCAAATGCTAAGTTATTAACGCTCGAATCTTATTTTAGTTTACATGAATATACTCTAGCATATCAAATAGCTAAAGAATTAGTTGGAATTAATTATCCTAATACTATAAAAGCACTAAAAATGAGCTTACATTGTGCTTTAGAAGCAGAACTATATCAAGAAGCATATATGATCACTCTAGAAATATTGAAGCTTGAAAATGATGATAAGCTATCTCAAGAGATTAATTTAAGATTAAGAACTAATGACCGTATAAAAGAATTAAAGTTATTGTTTGAAAATCCATATAGATGATACTTTTTAAAAATACCGATAAAACCGTTCGTTAGCAATACTTAATAATGCATTATCGCCACTAGTATTGCCATAAGCATAGCTGTATTGAATAGTATCTAGATCGTATAACTGTTTAATTCGATTAACTTTTTCGATACCATTACAATTTTTTCCTTTGAGTTTTCCGGTAATTTTTAAATCATGTATCTGAATTTGTGTAGCGATACACTGTATGCCTAAACGATCACACCAAGGTTTGATATAAGTAGCTAATGATGCTGTAACAACAACGACCTTATGACCTTGTTTTTGATGCCATAATATTCTTTCTAAAGCATTTGGTTTTATGATATTCGATATCTGGTGTTTACAATAATCATGACCCAAATGGTGGAATTTTTCCGATTCATAATTTTTAAAGAAATGAGTTAAAAGAAGTTCTTTCATTTTATGACCAGAGACAAGACCTAATTTATATCCAATACCCGAAAATCCATACCTAAAAAGAACAGTATATAGTTTTGATTTGCTATGAGTATACTGTATAAAATCTAAGAAACTATCTTTATGGCTTATAGTACCATCAAAATCAAAAAAAGCAACAGTCATAGGTTGAGTTTTTTAAAAATAAATTCAGGAATCAGTTTGATTATCCACATAATATATCGCCAAAACCATTTGACATAAATTACATTTTTCTTTTTTTGTTGTGCCTTAAAAATGGAGTGAGCAAGTGCAGTAGGAGCTATGGTTAATAATTGGGGTAAAGATAAATGGGCTGTCATTTTTGTATAAACAAAGCCAGGTTTTACAGTGAGTACATGTACGTTGTTTTTTGCTAAGCGTGCCCTTAAACCACTTAAAAAAGCGGTGAATCCAGCTTTTGCACTTCCGTAAAAATAATTACTACCACGACCTCGATCTCCTGCTACAGAACTTATACCTATAATGAACCCTTGTTTTAAAGATTCTAGATATTGAGCTAGTATAGATAATATAGGTATGCTAGCAGTATAATTAGTTTGTAGAATTAGATTAGCTTCAGTTGATTCTTTTTGAGCCAATTCTTGGTTACCTAAATAACCTATACAATAAACAACACCATAAGGTTTGGTTTTTAGATTATCAAAAAAAGATTGATGTGTAATAGTTTGTAAAACATCAAAAGATTCTAATTGTATAGCAATCATATATTGATCTTCTAGTTCCTTTTTTAAACTCAACAAATGGTTTGTATCTCTTGCAGTAAGTATTAAATGATAACCATGTTGTGCATAAACTTTAGCTATAGCTTTACCAATATCACTTGTCGCACCTAAAATCAATATGTATTTCATAATAGCGTATAATTTTTAGCTGTATTTAGATGCCTAATCTTTTTGATTGTAAAGATTGCAAATTTTCTAAATGATGAAAAGTTCTTATGTCCTTAAATAACTTCAATCTGGGATATCCTTTTTCAAAAAAAGGTTGACTCATTCGAGCATCTTTTGCCAAATAAGCTCGTCCGTTATGAGATAAAGTTATTTGATCTAATTGATTTAAAAAAGAAAGTAAGTGTTTACCCATTTTAAAATCAATAGCAATAGTATAGCCTTCTAGGGGAAAAGATAAATAATTGTCGTTTTCCTTACCCATTAACTTTAATACAATAAGATAAGGTGTATGATTACTTTGTTGTATCTTATATAAGAGTTCATAAATTCCGTTATAGGCATTTACTTTAGGTATAATAACTTGATATTGTATAAAACCTTTTTTGCCATAAATTCGATTCCAATTTTTAATAGCATCTAGAGGATAGAAAAAAGTATTTAACGGTACTTTTTGTATCCCTTTATTTTGCTTTCTAAAGTAAAAAAAGTTGTACAGTTTTATACTCAACGGATTTAGTACAAAAGAAGGAAAATAACGAGGAATGCTAAGTGATTGTTTTGATGAATAATCAAAGCTTCCTTGACTGTCATGTTCTCCTATAAAGAGCACACTTTTTCCTAATTGTTTTTTTGAAGTTAAACCATCAATCCAGGCTACAGTATATGTTGCTGTGTTATGTTTTTCGAAAGCAGCAAAAGTAGCTTCTAGATTATTAGACAATACAGTTTTTTGAGATATTAAAGTGCTTTGTATTGCTTTGAGTTTAAATGTAACAGAAATGATAACTCCGGTGAGTCCCATACCTCCGCAAGTGGCTCTAAATAATGCAGCGTTTTTTTGAGGAGAACATTGTAGGATTTCGCCAGAAGGCAATAAGAGTTCAAGATTAAGAAGATAAGTACTAAAACAACCTTCTTTATGATGATTCTTACCGTGAACATCTGCTGCAACAGCACCTCCTAGAGTAATAAATTTTGTACCAGGAGTTACAGGAAGAAACCATTTATGAGGAATTATTTCTTCAAGAATATCGGCTAATAGTATTCCTGCTTGACATTGTATAATACCTAATTTGTTATCAAATGATATTATTTGATTAAATTTTGTAGTATGAAGGATAGTAGAATTTAAAGCACAGTCACCATAACTTCTACCATTGCCATATGGTATATATGCAGTTTTAATTAAAGCATCAGGAATCTTTAACGATGTTAACCAATAAGAAACAGCTTTTATCCTAAAGTAATTTCCCCACGAACTTAAGATTCCTGTAATTTTATTAATAGTATTCATAGATATTTTAATAAAATAAAGGTTAATACCCAGCAAATAAGTATAAGCTGTATTTTTTTATGTTCAAGAATGATTGCCGTAGGATCTTTATAGGTGATATTAGATTTGATAAAATTTAAATAAATTACAATACCCAATATAACCCAAAATGTGCTAATGAATACATAAGAATTCCCAATTCTTTCAATAACCGAAGTGTCAAAAGTATATATAAGATAGGTTCCGCAAATAATAATTGCCAAACCATATAATATAGTATCAAGAATGGGAAGAGAATAAATAGCTATGTTTTTAATGCTTAAATGCCGTTGAGAAGCTAGAATGAAATCAGCTCGTCTTTTTGAAAAGCCCAAAAAGAGGGATAGCAAAAATGTCATGATTAATATCCAATTCGAAGCAGGAATATCTGTAGCATAACTTCCCATTAAGATTCTTAATAAAAATCCTATAGCAATTATAATAAGATCAATAACCGGAACCTGCTTTAATAATTTAGAGTACAGAATATTGAGTATCACATAAATTAATGCAACTATTAATAAAATAGGTTTAACTATTAATAAAGTAATTAGGCTAGTGGACAAGCAAATTATAGCGAGTATTATTGCTTTTTTTACTGAGATTTTACGAGAGGCAATAGGTCGTAATTTTTTTATTGGATGTAAGCGATCTGAAGAAAGATCAATAATATCATTAAATATATATATGCTACTAGCTAATAAACAAAAACATAAAAAAGCAATAAAAGCATATGTGATGGTATGGTTATAGAATTGAAAATCAAAAAACAACGGAGTAAAAACAAAAATGTTTTTGATATAATTATGAACCCTAAATAAATTAAAATACAGTTTAATCATTTCTTAAACTTTCGTTAGAAATTAATGCAATAAGCTTTAGTTTTTCTTGATGAATTGCATTGTTAGTAGGGGCTAACGATATGCTTTTTTCGATATCCTTTAGGGCATTTTGATAGTTGTGCATACGCTTGTAGAGTAATGCACGATTGATATATACTAAGTAATTATTAGGAGCGTATTGTTGCGCTTTAGTAAAATGAAATAAAGCTTGTTTTAATTGAGTATTGTTCATTAAAATTATACCCAAATTAATATGAGCATCAACTTGTTGAGGTTCTAATTGAATAGCTATATTAAAATCGCTAATCGCTTTTGTAATTAAGTTTTGTTCAAAATAAATAGTACCTCTATGCGTATAAGCTCCAGCTAATTTAGGATCTATAGTAATAGCCTTTGAAAAATCATTAAGAGCTTTATCTATAGTATTATTAGCAAGAAAAGATTTAGCCCTTACATAATAAGCTTTTGCATTGAGCTCGAATAATGCTATTGAAGATGTTGCGTCTTGAATAGCCTTGTTATATAAGCCAGTTTTTTCATATAAAGAAGCTCTATTAAGATATGCAAGCGCATCTTTTGGTTTTAATTTGATAGAATGATTAAAGTCATTTAAAGCAAGATCATATTTCTGCTGTTGTACATATAAAATACCTCTGTTTTGATAAGCCTGAAAAGCTTTGGGATTGTATAAAATAGAAGTACTATAATCGTTAATTGCCTTGGTGTTATCTTTTTGAATTTCGTAGATATAACCCCTATTATAATAAGCTAGAAAGTAATCTTTTTTGATTTGTATAGCTGTATTACAATCTTTAAGAGCTGCGTCAAGGAATCCGTTTTTAATTCGATATTCAGAACGATTTATATAA
The DNA here is from genome assembly GCA_947387485.1 of Aquimarina rhabdastrellae. Taxonomy (GTDB): domain Bacteria; phylum Bacteroidota; class Bacteroidia; order Flavobacteriales; family Flavobacteriaceae; genus Aquimarina. Next base: position 193,877 of record CANDNT010000004.1, on the reverse strand, counting down.
GAAACAAAATAGTTTGGATAATATTCAATAACTCTAGACCAAACTGTTTCCGAATTTTTCCATGTAGCGGAATAATTAAAGCTTGTATAAGACAAAAACAGGGCATAAATACTACATAAAGTAAATAATAGCTTTTTGTATTGAGATTTTTGATTCCATAATTTGAAGATACCCAAACTCATAATATAGAATACGCCAAAATAGGGTAGATATGTAAAACGATCTGCAGTTACCGAAACCGCAAAGGATAAAACTTGAATAACTGGAATTAAAGTAATAAAGTAAAAAGCAAACCCAAAAACGAATGACCTAGCTTTTTTTAATTTATAGATGCAAATAGCTGTAATAGTAAGAATAGGAATAGCAGCAAGAGAAAAATACCAGGGACTAGGTGATCCAGATGGTGTAGGATAAGGATGTAAAGCACTCAAAGTATGCGGATAAATTATTTTAATGAGATAAGTCAAATACCCATAAAAACCTACACTCAAAGAATCAAATACAGAATAAAAAGCTCTAAACTGTAAAGCATTTCCTTCCTTTTGTGCAATAATAGATAAATAAGTAAATAGGATACTGAGGATTAAAAAAGGCAGTTTCTCTATAATAAGACGAATAGTATCTTTTCGATTTTTTAAATAATCAAATAGCCAAAGTACCAAAGGAAAGGTTAACGCAGATCCTTTTGAAAATAAAGCGCAAGTATAAAAAATAAAAGCCAATACTAAATAGTGATAAGAAAGGCGTAAAGTTTTCTTTTCTAGATACCAATAATACGTGATGAGTCCTAATAAATAAAATAGCGTATATAATAATTCTTTTCTTGAAGTAATCCACGCAATAGCTTCGACATGCATAGGATGAATTCCAAACAGTAAAGCAGTACCAAAAGCAACACTATTGTTTTTGGACAAAACATAGGCCAAATAAAAAACGAATATTACACAAATAAGGTGCAAACCTAGATTTACAACGTGATATAGGGCTGGAGAAGTCCCTACTAAACTATAATCAATAGCCCAGGATAATAAAACTAAAGGATTATAGGAACCATTAACATGTAGCGTACTAAACATTTGTTTGATACCATTAAACGATAAATCTCGAATTAACGGATTGTTTAGAACATACATAGGGTCGTCAAGGTTTGTCCAACCATTATATAGCGTAGGAATAAGCACCAAGAAAGTTATCACAAGTACCCCCGATAATAGCATTCTTTGTTTATTCATAAAGGTTAGTTTGATGACCTAACTTAAGATCGTATAAATGGTTAGTAATAGGTTAAATATAACGTATTTAAAACAAGTAATTATGAAAAAAACATTTGTTTTAAAGCTAATTTTTGAGTTAATTTAAGTGCTATTGCATTGATAGACACTAACCAATATGAATTATTTATTGATAAAGCTAACAAGACAACTTTCGCTTATAGTTGCTCTAGGTATTTTCTGTATGTATGTATTAGGCGTATTGATGCCTGATACGTTCTGGAGTACTCATTTTATAGCTTTTCTGCCTGCATTTTTTAAGTATGGTATATTGATAGCAGTGGGACTATTGATTATATTAGTACAATTTAAGAAGTTAACATTTTTCCAAATAAGACTTGATTTAAAACCTATAGGTATACTACTTATGGGATGTTTAGCTTTTATCGTTTTCTATAATTTGAATATTGAGTTTGATTACTATGGTGATGCCAAAAACTTTAGTCCTTACTTAAATGAAAAAATGCTAGAGTTTAGAGAAGGATTTTGGAATGAATTATTTTCTATAAAAATAGAAACAGGACATGCAAGATGGGGCGTATTTCATTTGTATAGTGTAATATCTTATGTGTTAAATATAACCATGGACGATACCTTTAAGTTGATGGACGCCCTTTTTGGAGCAGGTTTTGTTGCGACATGGTTGTTCATGATTAAAAATCATATAAATGACAATTTTAATAGAATAGGACTTGTTGCATTAGGATGTACATCTCCCGTAGTATTGATTTTTTGTGGTCATATAGAAACATATGGATTGGTACTTTTTTTAATAATGAGTTGGCTAGCACTTTTTATTACAGTAGCAACAACTCAAAATAAGATCTTATTATGGAGTTTGATTCCGCTGCTTCTTATTTGTATACGATTTTATACGCCTGCAGTGTTTCTTATTCCATTATTTTTTATAGAAGTGTTAATGCAATACTTTCCCAAAACAAGAAGATTCATTACGATAAAAAATATAAGCCTATATATCTTAATTCCGATGATATTAATAGGATTAGGAATATATTTTTTTGTAATCAAAGATTATAATGATTCACGTATACTTGATGCTACAGCTCAAGGCATGGATAGATTGTTTTTACCGTTAATCTCACCACCAGCTCCTTTGGATACCTATAATTTATTGAGTTGGAATCATATTTCAGATTACCTAATGGTATTCTTTTTTATATCTCCAGGGATACTGTTCTTGATAGGTATGATCGTATTGGAGTATAAAAAAATAAGATGGAATACACCTATTTTAGTAGGATTACTATTGACAATAGTGCTCTTTTTTGGATTTTTATTTATGATTAATCCGTTAATGTCATTACCCATGGATTGGGATTTGTATATGACATCGTATCCACTGATATTAAGCTTAATCCTTGTAATAGTAAGATCACATGAGAAGATATGGAATATTCAAAAAATTAAGATTGCAATAGTATTACAACTTCTGGCTATTCCCACATTTATAGTGTTAATGAACAAGCAAATGCACTCTTATCGTATAGAAAGTGTAGGTGTAAGAGTTTACAAAACATATTATCAACATTCTGATAGTTTTTTATTATATGCTTTACAAATGCTTGACGGAGATGAATTATATGCTTCTAGAAAATCTCAATTGTTACACAAACTAGCTCCATATGTAAGGAGAGGAGGCGATCAAAGTTACGCAGCACTACTATTAGACGAAGGAATTAACGCTTTTGCAAAAGAAGATTTTAAAACGTCCAGAACATTATTACTTAAAGCAGAAGCTCATGCACCGCATCTTAAATTGACACATGAATTTCTAGAAAAAGTGAATAGAGAATGGATGCTTAAAGAAATTCCGATTTCTAAGAACGATAGATTAACCTCAGACTCTTTAATAACCAAAGGAATCATAGCTTCTCGCCAAAATAAAATGTTTAATAAAGCATTAAGAGACTTTAAAAGAGCTTCTTATTATAATCCTTATGAGGATAAGATTACATTATTAGAAATGGAAGCGTATTTTTTAAAGAAAGAATTTGGTAAAGCATTACAAAAAGCCAAAGAACTAATAGCATTAAAATATCCAGATGAACAACAGGCATATCGATTTGGAATTCACTGTGCATTAGAAGCAGCAGATTATCAACAAGCATTGGCATTTACAACAACATTTTCAAGAAAATGGAAAACAGATACTTTTTTAAATACCATACACATACGATTACTCAATAACGATAATGTACACCAATTAAAAGAACTATTTGCAAAACAATAAAGATATGATTCAAAGAATAATACTTATCACAATGTTAACTATGATGCATACTAGTTATGCTCAAAAAGAAAAAAGTATAGCCAGAAAGATGATAGATATTATGCTTAGAATGGTGCAAGAAGATGGACAAGGACCAACAATACAAGCACGTAATTTTTTTCATGTTAGTTCAGCGATGTACGATGCTTGGGCAGCATATGATCCTGAACAAGAGACCTATTTTTTAGGAAAAATGTACAATGGTTTTGAATTACCTTTTGATCCCAACTTTAAGAAACCTTCGCAGAATATCGATAGCCTTAGAACTATCGCGATTATGTATGCTGGTTATGGGGTTTTAAATGGAAGGTATAATTTGTATGGTAGTAAAGGAAGAACTATTGATTATTTAAATATGCAAATGGATGCGTTGGGATTTGATATTACCAAAAATGAGGATGATTATCTTGACGGAAGTCCAGAAGCTTTAGGCAATTATATAGCTAATTATATTATAGAGTTAGGAACACAAGATCATTCTAGAGAAGAAGATAATCATGAATCTGAAGATTATAATCAAGTTAATGGTAATTTAAAACCTGATATAGCAGGAGTCAAAGGATTAAAAGACCCTAATCACTGGCAACCAATAGATATTATGTCTTATATAGATAAAAAAGGCTATGATAAGACATTAAAAGAATGGAATTATATATTGATACCCGGAAATACACAATTTTTAACCTCATTTTGGGGAGAAGTGTTTTCATTTGCATTACCACCATCTGATGATAATCTTCATTTTGATCCAGGATCACCACCGTTAATACAGACAAAGGATAGTGTGAGCGAAGCAGCTTATCGTTGGGGATTTCAATTGGTTCAGGATTTTTCTGGAGCTTTAGATAAAAATAATACTACACTATGGGATATATCTCCCAAAGGAATTACCTCTATAGAAGAACATTTGCCAGAAACACTAGAAGCATATAAAAGCTATTATGAGAATGTTCAAAAAAATAAAAGAAAGAAAAACATAAAAAACCCAATCACGAAGAAGAAGTATGAAAAAAACGTAGTCAAACAAGGAGATTACTGTAGAGTCATAGCAGAGTTTTGGGTAGATGGACCTAATACAACATCTCCACCTGGACATTGGATACAATTTTTAAATAAGGTATCATATGCGTCATCATTTGAAAGAAAATGGAATGGAAAAGGAAAAGCCTTATCTCAGCTTGAATGGGATATCAAAAGTTATTTTTTAATGACAGGAGCGCTTCACGATGCAGCAATTTCTTGTTGGAGTGTGAAATCTCATTATGATTATGTAAGACCTATAAGTGCAATAAGATACTTGGGAGAACTAGGACAAGCAACTGATCCTAAATTACCAAATTATAACCCACGAGGATTAGCGTTAAAAAAGGGAAGCGTAGCTTTGGTAAAAAAAGGAGATCCATTGGCAGGAAAAGATAACGAACATGTCAATAAAATAAAGATATATAGTTGGAAAGGTCCGGATTATATAAATGATCCATTTACAGATGAAGCTGGTACAGGATGGATACTAGCAGAAAACTGGTGGCCATACCAGCGATATACCTTTGCAACACCACCTTTTGCAGGCTATACATCTGGACATTCGACATTTTCGACTACAGGAGCAGTACTACTTGATTATATGACAGGATCACCATATTTTCCAGATGGATTAGAAACTTTTACAGCAAAAAAGAATGAGTTTTTACTTTTTGAAGAAGGACCTTCAGAGGATATAACATTGCAATGGGCTACGTTTTATGACGCAGCTATAGAAACCTGTTTATCTAGAGTTTGGGGCGGAATTCATCCTCCAGCAGATGATATAGAAGGAAGAAGAATGGGAAAAAAAGTGGCAGAGAATAGTATAAATTTCGCAAAGCAATTTTTTAATCAATAGCTTAGATTCAATTGAAAGTAATTAAAATAATCATATACATTATCGGACTTTTTCTTTTCCAAGAAGTCTTTTTTAGATATTGTTTTCCTATACGAGAGATTGAAAATTTTGATCGAGTAAATTTTATGAAACTATATTATGATGGTAGTGGATCAAAACATTCTAGAGATCAAACTTGGCTATGGAGATCATTACCAGATACGACTAAAGTATTTGAACATCAAATGAATCTATATGGATTTAGAGATGAGGAATGGTATATCAAAAAAGATAAAGAAGCGAGAGCACTTTTTATTGGAGATAGTTTTATAGAAGGAGTAATGGCGGCTCAAGGAGAAACGATTCCTGATGTTTTTGAAAAAGCCAGTGATAACACAGTAGAAGCTCTTAATGGAGGAATGCTAGGCTGTGGTATGGAATCTTATTTGCAACTAGCAGCAGATATGATTCCTATTTATAAGCCAGATGTAGCATTCTTATGTATCTATGCTAACGATCTAGGAAAGAAAATGCCTGTAATTCCAGAGTTTTACCTTGAACCAGAGTATTACAATACATTTAAACCTAGATTACTCGAAATTATTGATCAAGCAAATACATATGGGGCATTGCGTTTTAGAGCTGATAAAGACAAGCAATTATACTTGCCAGCAGTACCACATAAAGGAAATCCATGGAGCCATATAGAAGATAGTTTAACACCACATGTAAAACCATGGATTAGCAATGAAATGAAAATGTCTAGGTTCAATCCATTTTTGACAAATGCACTGCATAAAGAAGAACAATTTTTAAAAAGAAATCCGCTATTAGGAGAAAGCTTAAGCTTTTTTAAATATATATGCGAAGAGAATAAAGTAATTCCAGTAATAGTGTATATCCCTAGCCGAAATCAAGTTACCGATTATTATTTGCCTTTTGAAAAAGAATATTGTGTACAAGAATGTGATGATATCCAAAGCTTAAAAGGAGCATCTTATCGAGTACATCAAAATACCATAAAAAAACAATGTGATTTTCTGAAAATTCCATTTATTGATTTTACGCCTATAATAGAAATAAAAGAACAACAAGGAGAACACTTATATTGGAATTATGACCAACATATGAGAGCAGAAGGTTATCAGTTGATAGGAGAAACACTATGGGAGGAATGGAAACAGCTAAAGCAGCATTAATCATCGCTTTGCATAGCAATTAATAATTGAGTTTTATCCTGCTGAGCTGGAATAAAATCAGGTACAATAGATAAGCAACTATCCAATTCTTTAAGTGCTTTTTGAGGTAAGTTCATTAATCTAAATAATAATGCACGATTGTAATAGATGAGGTGATTTTTGGGCATTAATTGTTGTGCAGTATCAAACGCTCTTAGTGCTTCATTCATTCGTTGCGTATTCATATATATGATTCCTAAATTAATATAAGCTTCAACTTGAGTAGTATCTAACTGAACTGCTTTATCAAAACTCTTTTCAGCTTCTATATATAAGCCTGCATCAAAAAGAAGAATTCCTTTTTGCGTATATACCGATGCTATTTTAGGATTTAGATGTATTACGCTATCAAAATCATGTAAAGCCTGAGTAGTTTTTCCTATAGTAGCAAAAACTTCACCACGTTTTAATCTAGTTTGTACAGGCATAAAATCAGCATTGATTAATAAGGTTAAATCAGAGATAGCAGCTTGATATTGTTTAAGAGCAATAAGGTTAAGTGCTCTGTTATAATAGGCTTTATAGTTTTTAGGTTCTAGACGTATAACCGTATTAAAATCAGCAATAGCTTTAGCGTAAGCATTAAGTTCATTATAAATAATACCTCTGTTGAGATAGCTAGAGGTATATGATTTTTCATAGTGTATAGCAGTGGTATAATCATTTAATGCTAATTCTCTTTGTTGCAGTTTATGATAGGTTAATCCTCTATTGTAATACAACCAGAAATAGGTGGAATTTATAGAGATGCCTTTATTTAAATCCTTTAGTGCTAATGTATACTGTTGATTATTAATGTAGTGATTGCTACGATTCATATAGGCTAAAAAATCATTAGGATATAGCGAAATAACATTAGACCATAAAGTAGCAGCATTTTTAAACGTTTTACTATAAAAAAACGACCTAAGTCCTAATGTAAGAATGTAAATACCAATAAGAATACAAATGCTTCTTTTTAAAGTAACAAAGCGCTGTAGCAGAAAAGATAATCCATAAGTTAATAGTAATAGTAGTCCAAAATAAGGCAAATAAGTATAACGCTCTGCTGTTACCGCAGAACCAAAAGGAAGTACTTGAATTACAGGAATAAGGCTAATAAAGAAAAATGCGATCCCAAAACCGATTAGTCGCTTTTTCTTGGTATAAAAAAGTGTACCAAAAAATACCATCAAAACCGGAATAGTAGCAGCATAATAATACCAAGGTAATGTACTACCTAAAGCATTAGGATAGGGGTGATATATACTTAAATTAAAAGGAATAATGACTTTTACTAAATAAGTTGCATAGCCATAAAAACCAACAGCGAAACTATCTATAAGAGAAATAAATTGACGGTCATTCATGGCACCACCAGTAGCTTGACCTACAATAGCGATATAAAAGAAAATAGCACTTAACATAAAGAACGGAATCTTGTCTAAAATTAATTTTAGATAATCATTTCTTTTATATAGATAATCAAACGTAAATAGAATAAGAGGAAAAATAACCGCTGTACCTTTGGATAACAATGAAAGTATAAAACAACAGAAACAAAGGATATAATAAAACCTTTTTTGATTTAAGTTTGTTTTATGGAGATAGTAATAATAAGAGATCAAACCTGCCATAAAGAATAGGGTATATAGAAGGTCTTTACGAGCAGAAATCCAAGCGACAGCCTCAATATGCATAGGATGGACACCAAATAAAACAGCAGTTAAAAAAGCGATCTCGATGCGCTTACTTATGAGCCAAACCAAATAATAAACTAAGCTTACTACAATTAGATGTATACATAAGTTAGTAAAGTGATACATAAAAGGATGCAGACCACCTATAGCATAATCAATTGCCCAAGAAAATAAAACCAAAGGCGCATAAGTGCTCACCACTTCTTTGGTGGTAAATAACCGTTGTATGCCATCAAACGATAAATCTTTAATTAAAGGATTGTGAAGAATATATGCAGGATCATCCCAATTGATAAAATCATTATAGAGATTAGGACTCAAAAAAAGAATAGAAATTCCTAAGCTACATAATAAGCATACGTAAAATGATTGCTGCATGAATTTGATTTAACACTCTTATCAAAAATACAGTTCTTTTTTGAAAAGAAATAATGCTAATTCATTATTTTTGAATAGTATATTTCACTGAAAAGTATAACAATGAAGGAATTTTAACTATGATTAACAATAAGAAAATAGTAGTTGTTTTACCTGCGTATAATGCTTCAAATACATTAGAAACAACTTTTCAAGAAATACCATTTGATATTGTTGATGAGGTCATCTTGGTTGACGATAAAAGCGAAGATAATACAGTTGCTATTGCTAAAAAATTAGGTATACATCATATCATTGCTCATGATAGTAATAAAGGTTATGGTGGAAATCAAAAAAGCTGCTATGAAAAAGCCTTAGCTATAGGAGCAGATATCATAGTCATGCTACATCCCGATTATCAATACACGCCCAAACTTATACATGCCATATGTTATTTGATAGCAAATGAGGTATATCCAGTTGTGATGGGATCACGTATATTGGGCAACGGAGCCTTAAAAGGAGGAATGCCTCGTTATAAATATATAGCCAATCGTTTTCTTACGTTTGTCCAAAATTTGATTATAGGAGAAAAACTATCCGAATATCATAGTGGATATAGAGCGTTTGATCAAAAAGTGCTAAAAGCTATTGACCTAGCACACAATTCTGATGATTTTATTTTTGATAATCAAATGCTATGTCAAATATTTAATAAAGGTTTTGAAATAGGAGAGATCACTTGTCCTACACGATATGATGAGAGTAGCTCTTCTATAAACCTTAAACGAAGTATCATTTATGGTATAGGAGTGCTACTCGTATCAATACAATACCTATTACACAAAAGAGGAATTGCTAAAAATATATTGTTTAAATAATCGTAAAGTGATTATAATTTAGCTTGTATCTCATGCATCCTTTTTTGATGATAATCACTACCACTTAATTTATATGCTTTTGATATAAATTCTGAAGCTTTTTTGTAATCCTTTTGACCTTCGTAAAATTCGGCCATAGAATCGTATACATTGGCGCTTTTAGGGTAATGATCAATAGCCAATTGAAAAAACATTTTTGCTTTTTCAGGTTGAGCAGCTTGCAAACTCATATAACCAGACATATTAAATAAATCTTCGGGATAAGGAGCTACAGCATATCCAAAATGTTGTTCAAGCTTTTGTGCTCTATATTGTATGATCTTCAATAATTCTTCTTTGGGTGTATCAGGAGAGTTAAAGCGATCGGTTTTTTCCATTTGAAACCATTCAAAAAGAGACAATAACCCATTTCTAATAGAAGGAAAAGGAATAGAACCATGTAATTCTTTAGGGAAGAATTCCCATTCAAGAGTTAATCCATTTTTAGCATTAGATTTTATAAGCTCAGCAAAAGCAATATTTGATCGAGCAAATTCGGTAAAATCAGAGGTATCTTGCATCACATTATCAATAGTAATATTAGGATTTTGCATATGCAATTGTCCACCTAAGGATAGATATAACCCTTTGTTTTTATAATTTTTTGTAGCCAAAGCAGTCTTAGCTTGATGTAATAATTTTTGACTATCCCAATTAAGACTAGGATCGATAGCGATATAATTAGTAAAAAGTTCTGGATGATGAATTAAGGTATGCATAGCAAACAAACCACCATAAGAATGACCAATCAAGGTACGATATGATGTAGTACGATACTGTTTTGCTATATGAGGCATCAACTCCTCTTTAAGGAATTGAAGGAACTGATCAGCTTTTCCGTTTTCTTGATTAAAGGGCATACCATATTTGGTCGTGATGGTAGAGGGAGTTAAATCTCTAGTGCGATGATGTGCATTAGAAATACCTACCAGAATCATCTCGGGCATAAAACCACCATAATAAAATTCATGAACATTAGTTACTGTAGGCAATAAGACTTCTCCGTCTATAATATATACGACAGGATAGTTACGATCAGGATTAGCAGTATAGCTTGTAGGTAACTGAATATAAAAAGCCCGAGATTCTTTTAAAGAATTAGAATAAAGACTGTCTTTTACACCTATTTGTTGTAAAAATTGAGTTTGTGCATTGATAGAGGAATATAGTCCAATAATTAAAAGGCTAAAAAAGAGTAGTGTTTTGTTTTTCATACTTAGGTTGTTTAGATCATTATATAATACTGTTGTTAAACCAAACTGCATGAAAATTTTATGCCATAATTGTAGAATAATTAAATAAGTTATTTACAATTAATGAATAGTGTTTTTATGTAGTTTTGACTTTAATTTGTACATAAAATAATTTATCATGAAAAACATTTATAGTTTAGTTATAGCATGTTTGCTATTTAGCCTGCCTATGCAGGCACAAGTATCAATTCCATATTATCAAAATTTTGAACATGAGAATTTTTGGAGAGATATAAATAATATTGGAGGAGAAGTTGCTACAGCAACTTTACCCACAGGAACAGATAGACAAGATGACTATTGCGTTCCTAAATTGGATGAAGATCCCAATTTATCGCCTTCACAAGAATGTAATTTAAAAATTGTATACGAAGGAAAAGGTTATAGTTGGGATGTATCTAATAGACATGTAACAAACCAAAACAGAAAGGCATTAAAATTAACAGTACGTGACAATGATATACCTAGAATGGGGGATAATGTAGATTCTAGAACAAGATCAGAAATTGTGTTTAGAACACCTAGTAATAAAAAGTTATATTATAAATGGAATGTTTTTATACCTAATGATAACGAGTTTATAGAACAAAACATAGCAAACTCGTATCATAAACTATTTCAATTAAAACCTCAAGGTAGAGATGCTCAAACAGGGCAAAAATATGACTTATCGGCTAATACTATAGCAGCGTTAGATTATATTTATGAACCTAATGCGCCAGCAGACGATCTTTATAGAGATCTTTCTTTTTATGTAGATCCACCTTCTATTATAAAAGACGAAATAGAAGGACATTTGAGTAGAACTCATGTGGATGCTAATCGTAAAAGATTATACATTAAAGATGGTATAAAAAAAGGAGAGTGGAATAGTATTATTATAAAAATAAGACCTTCTTACCGATCTAATGGTTATGTACAATTATGGATCAATGGATATCCAGTTGTGTTTACAGGTTATGATTATATTAAATTGCAATATGAAGCAATTCTTGACACGGATACAACAAAAGATGCATCAAAACTTTTAGGAGAAAATGTAGTTTTAACTAATGATATTAACCCTATTCAAGTTGACTATGGAGTAAAGTTAGGACATTATAGACAATATCTTACAAACACAATGTCTATGTATATTGATAGTTTTAGTGTTACCGAATATTTCCCTGCTTTAATTCCAGAAAATGAAACTCAATTAACTGCCAAATATTGTGAGAAAATATTGAATATAGAAGACATGAAATTAACATGTAAACCAATAGAGGGAGCTACAAACTATAGGTTTCATTTTACAAACGAAGAAGGTGGAGAATTTACGATTGATAGTCCTGCTACTACAATTGATATTAGAAATGACAATAGATTTAAAGCTAATGATAGCTATGGTGTAAAAGTAAAAGCAACAGGAATTGATTTTGATTTAGATTATGGTAATACCTGTTATGTTAGAACACCCGCAACAACAAGGATAATTGATGGTGATTGTAATAAATATATTTTTAATATTGATGATGAATTACATTTTTATGGACTCCCTAGCGCATCAAATTATATCGTAAGAATTACAGATACTTTAGGGGTGAAAAAATGGATTAATACAACATCGACAAGTATAACTATCCCTAATGATCCTTTTTTTAGAGAAATGGAATATATTTTTGAGGTTAGAGAGAATAGTACGGATTATGGGGAGCAGTGTATAATGTATTTGATGAATCCAAGTACAAAAAATAGTGTTAGTGACGATTCTGAAAATAAGTTGAATTTGTCTAAAAATAACATTAAGAAAAGTAAAATATATCCTAATCCTTTTTCAAACGATATTGTATTACCTAATTTTAACGATCAAAAATTAGCTGTAAAAATATTTAATATTAGAGGAGAAGTTGTTTTTGATAAAGAAGTGGATCAGAAAAATAGAAAGTTAAATCTTTCGAAATTATCAACAGGAATGTATTTTCTTAAAATGAAAGGAAAGCAAACAGATGTGGAATTAACGATTATAAAGAAGTAAACAAAGTAAAAAAAACACCTCAATTGAGGTGTTTTTTTATCATTTATTATATTGAGCATTCATAAACTCAATCGCTATACTTACTAATCGAGAAGCGAGTCGAGCGGTAGAATTATCGATATCGTAAGTAGGATTTAATTCCACTAAATCCATACTGATCAATTTACCTGAGTTACAGATGGTTTTTAAAGTTTGTACTGCTACTCCTGGTGCAAAACCAAAAGGAGAAGGTGCACTCACTCCAGGTGCAAAAGCAGATGAAAATCCGTCTAAATCAATAGTTAAATACACATGATCAACTTTGGACATAAAATCCTCTAAAGTCTGTTTTACATTATCCCAATAATTAATATGGTATTCGTGATTTTCAAGATAGGTAACACCTAAACGATCTGCAGTTTCAAACAGATGACGGTTGTTAGCCTCTTTTTGAATTCCTAGGCATAAATAATGAAATTGATCTTGAGGTGCCTCGTGTGCTATTTGATAAAAAGGAGTACCAGAAGTACCTTTATTAGTAACAGCTCTAAGATCAAAATGAGCATCTAGATTGATGATACCTATAGATTTACCTTGTGGTTCTAAATAATCTTTGATTCCGTTAAAATGTGCATAAGCTAGATCATGACCTCCCCCCAGAATAATAGGAAAAGCATTATAAGTTAATAACTCATGTACCATTGCAGCCATGGCACGCTGTGTGTTTTCTAAATCATTATCAAGACATACAATATCACCTACATCGATTAAATGTGTATCGTTATCAAAGTGATTAGAAAGTTTGGCAATCATATTACGGATCGCATTAGGGGCTTGTATAGCACCAGGGCGACCGTGATTTCTTTTTACGCCTTCGTCACAAGCGTATCCTAATAAGGCAAAAGTCTTTTCTTGATTTGAGATGCTAGATAACGCTGTTTGTTCTAGATCGATACAACGTACTTTTTCATGTACATACAATTGGTCGTTTGATGCGCGACCTGTCCAGATTAGTGGATTTGTTTTTTTGTAGGTTTTCATTCCAAATAAATTAAAGACCAATAAGCTTCCCTTAGCTTTTAGGTGTATTATAATGTTGTGTTGTATACGCACAAAAAAGCGATGACAACTTGATATTTAAGCTCGTAAAAGGACATGCCTAATAGGAACTTTATAGTGTTGGGGAGGGCAAAAATAATAGGTATAAATGAAAAAGACTACGTAAAATTTAAAATGTTATTCACGTAGTCTTTTATGAGTTAGTTTTGAAGCGGTTAGAATAATTGATCTAACAAATCGTCTTCTACAATATTAGGAAGCGTCACTTTTAACTCTGGTGTACGTTCCATTTCTCGTTTGATAGCAAACATGGCCTCTTTATTACGAGCCCAAGACCTACGAGAGATTCCGTTATTTACATCATAGAAAAGCATGTTCTTTAGTTTGGCAGAAGCTGCTTCAGAGCCGTCTAGAAGCATACCAAAACCACCATTGATTACTTCTCCCCAGCCTACACCACCACCATTGTGGATAGAAACCCAGGTAGCACCTCTAAAACTATCACCAATAACATTATGCATAGCCATATCTGCAGTAAAGCGGCTACCATCATAAATATTACTAGTTTCGCGATAAGGTGAATCTGTACCACTTACATCATGATGATCTCTTCCTAAAACAACAGGAGCAGAGATATCACCAGATTTAATTGCTTGATTAAAAGCTTCGGCGATTTTTGCTCTACCTTCGGCATCTGCATATAAGATTCTAGCTTGCGATCCTACCACCAATTTATTTTGTTCAGCTTCGTTTATCCAAGTGATGTTATCTTGCATTTGTTGCTGAATTTCTTCTGGCGCTACAGCTTTGATTTCGCTCATTACTTTGGCAGCAATAGCATCTGTTTTTGATAAATCTTCTGGATTTCCAGAGGTACATACCCAACGGAATGGTCCAAATCCATAATCAAAACACATAGGGCCTAAAATATCCTGTACATAAGAAGGATATTTAAAATCAATTCCATTAGGAGCCATGATATCAGCACCAGCACGAGAAGCTTCTAATAAGAACGCATTTCCATAATCAAAGAAATAGGTACCACGAGCAGTGTGTTTGTTTATAGCTTCGGCTTGTCTGCGTAGAGAGTCTTGCACCTTTTCTTTAAATGTTTCTGGAGCAGTACGAATTAACTCATTTGATTCTTCATAAGTCAATCCTACAGGATAATAGCCACCTGACCACGGATTGTGTAATGACGTTTGATCAGATCCTAAATGAATAAAGATATTTTCGTCATAAAAACGTTCCCAAACATCTACGATATTTCCTTGATACGCAATAGAAACAACTTCTTTTTGAGCAACAGCTTCTTTTGCGCGAGTAACAAGTGTATCGATATTATCGATAATTTCGTCTACCCATCCTTGTTCGTGACGTTTTTGAGCAGCATTATGATTTACTTCTGCACAAATGGTGATACAACCAGCAATATTACCTGCTTTAGGTTGTGCTCCACTCATTCCACCAAGACCGGCAGTTAAGAATATTTTTCCAGATGGGGTTTCTCCTTTTTCTAATTTCTTTCTAAAGGCATTCATTACGGTAATAGTAGTTCCGTGTACAATACCTTGTGGTCCAATATACATATAAGAACCAGCAGTCATTTGACCGTACTGAGTAACACCTAAAGCATTAAATTTTTCCCAATCATCAGGTTGAGAATAGTTAGGAATCATCATTCCATTAGTAACAATTACTCTTGGTGCATCTTTTGAAGAAGGGAATAATCCCATAGGATGACCAGAATAGATATGCAAAGTTTGCTCATCTGTCATGGTCGCCAGATATTGCATAGTAAGTAAGTATTGTGCCCAGTTTTGGAACACAGCACCATTACCACCATACGTAATCAATTCTTGAGGGTGTTGTGCTACTGCTGGATCCAGGTTGTTCTGTATCATCAACATGATCCCTGCTGCTTGTGTGCTTTGAGCAGGATATTCATTGATTGGTCGTGCATACATGGTATATTCTGGCATAAAGCGATACATATAGATACGACCATATTCGTTCAATTCTTGAGCAAATTCTGGTGCTAATTCTGCATGCCAAGCTTCAGGAAAATAACGCAACGCATTGCGAATTGCTAATTTCTTTTCGTCTGTCGATAATATATCTTTTCGCTTAGGCGCGTGATTTATAGTTGGGTCGTATTCTTTCTTTGGCGGAAGCTCATTAGGAATACCTTGTAATAGTTGTTCTTTAAAAGTCATAGTTTTATGTTGGTGTTGTCTTTATTGTACTCGTTTACCATTTTTCCATACTTGCTGTGGTGTTAATTTACCTTGGTGGTAAAAAATCTCATTCACATGATGTGTAGGGAAAAGGTTAAAATCGGCTAAATATCCTTGAGCTAATCGTCCGCGATCATCAAGCTTTAAAGTATATGCCGCTCTATAAGTGATTCCTGCTAATAGTTCTGCATTGGATAATTTCTGGAAAGTCCCTAAAATAGCAGCTTGCATCAATAAATCACCCATAGGAGCAGAGCCAGGATTCCAATCACTAGCTATGGCTACAGCACCACCAGCATCAAGAATCTGACGCGCAGGAGTAAAAGCACATCCCAATCCGATAGAAGCTCCAGGTAAGGCTGTACTTACTATATCGCTATGTGCTAGTAATGCGATTTCTTTTTCGGTACTCGCTTCTAAGTGATCTGCACTTACCGCATTAAATTTTACAGCAACTTCACTACCACTTGTGCTAAATTGATCTGCATGTACTGTGATATCGAATCCCATTTCTTGAGCTTTTTCAAAATAAGGAGTTACGACCTCATTAGAAAAAGCTTCTTCTTCGATAAAAGCATCAATACGATTGGCTAAGTTTTCCTCCTTTAGAATAGGAAAAACTTTTTCACTAATCTCGGCTAAATAAGCAGCGTGGTCTCCATCAAAATCTTTAGGCAAAATATGTGCTGCAAGACAGGTAGGAATTAAATCGGCTTCTACTTGTGGAGTAGCATCTTTTATCGCACGAAGCATTTTTAATTCTTCGTCTACCGATAAACCATAACCACTTTTTACTTCGATAGTAGTAACTCCAGAAGCTAAGTGTCGATTAGCTCTAGCAATAGTATTTTGTGTTAAAGTCTCTTGAGAAGCTTTACGAGTTTGCGTAACGGTATCCCAAATACCACCACCAGCTTTGGCAATTTCTAAATACGTTTTACCTGCATTTCGCATGGCATAATCGTTTGCTCTAGAACCTCCAAAACATATATGCGTATGTGAATCTACAAATCCAGGAACAGCTACATAATCTCCATCGAGTTCGATTAACTCAGGTTGTAACGTTGTAGTTGTTGCTTTTAAAGTTTCATAAGTGTCTACACGTTCAATATGCTCATCTTTGATTAAGATACCTGCTTGTGCAATAGAACTAAGACTCTCGTCTTTTAAAGCTCCTTTAAGCGGTAATTTATCAAGTGTGATAAGTTGTGTAATAGGACCTATTAATTTATATACAGCCATGAGTTTTGAATTAGTAGTTTTCGAATTCGCTATCAAATTCGGTAGCTAAGTTGATATTTTCTTGTGTAGCCATGCTTTGTGCTAGTTGAATAAGCTGTTGTGATTTGATAATAGCAATACCTTTTTCGATATCATCTGCAAATACGCGATCTACAGCAGCAAAATCCACTTCTTGACGTAAGGTCTGATGAATCTCATTAAGAATTGCTCCAGATTTAAGTGGTTTTCTATAGTCAAATGCTTGTGCAGCAGTTAATAATTCAATAGCTAATATTTTTTCTACATTGTCTAATACTCTTAAAGCTTTACGACCACCTATAGATCCCATACTTACATGATCTTCTTGACCTAGAGAAGTCGGAATACTATCTGCACTAGAAGGGAAACACAGTCCTTTGTTTTCACTAGCCAAAGCAGCTGTAGTATATTGTAAAATCATATATCCCGAATTGATACCAGTATCTTCCATTAATAATTTAGGAACCCCTGGAGAATTACCTTCAAGAGCAAGATAGATACGACGGTCAGATATATTTCCGATTTCTGAAGCAGCCAAACAAGCATAATCAATAGCCATAGCCAATGGTTGCCCGTGGAAACTACCCCCACTAATAGTAAGTTCTTCGCTAATTACAATAGGGTTATCTGTAACCGAGTTAAGTTCGATTTCGACTAATTCTTTAAGGTGTAGCCAAGCATTACGTGATGAACCATGTACTTGAGGAATACAACGTAAAGAATACGGATCTTGTACACGGTCACAATTAGCATGATCATCCATGATTTCTGATCCTTCTAATAGTGATTTAACACGTGCAGCTACGTGTTTATTTCCTTTATAGGGTCTTAGATTATGCAACTCTGAAAAGAAAGGCTTGATTGATCCTTGAAGTCCTTCGATCATCATTGCACCTATGATATCAGCTTGTGTTAAACAAGAATGTAATTTCTCAACAACCTTAACAGCGTGAGCAAGGATAAATTGCGTACCATTAATAAGTGCTAATCCTTCTTTTGGACCTAATTCAATAGCAGATAAACCTGTTTTTTCAAATAGGGTAGCGGTTGTGATTTCTTCTCCTTGGTATTGTACTTTACCTAAACCAATAAGAGGTAAGAATAAATGAGATAATGGTGCTAAATCACCAGATGCTCCTACAGAACCTTGACTAGGAACTACAGGAATTGCATCGTTATCAATATGCCATAAGATACGATCCGAAGTCGTTTCTGCTATACCAGAAAACCCTTTAGCTAGTGATTGTAACTTAAGAATCAACATTAATTTTGCAATTTCTGTAGCTATAGGTTCACCTACGCCAACACTGTGACTTTGTAGGATATTAGTTTGTAGTATACGTGTTTCTTCTTTAGAAATCATAGTTGTACAAAGCGGACCAAAACCAGTATTGATTCCGTATACAGCTTCTCCTTTTTGTACGATATTTTCTACTACCTGACGGTTTGCATTGATTTTTGCTCTAGCTGAATCTGAGATAATCCCTTGAATTTCATTGCGAGCAATAGCTAATGCTATTCCAGAAGTTAAATACCCTTCTCCTAGTAAAAATTGTTCTTTTGACTGTGCCATTATAGTTAAGTGTCTTGTTCTTTTTTATACGACTAAAATAATATGTAGTTTTGATACTTGGAAATACTAATTTTATCAATAACTAATAACTGTGGGTTATCAATTAGAATTACGACATTTTAAATATTTTATGGCTGTTGCCGAAGAGTTACATTTTAGAAAAGCAGCAGAACGTTTGCATATTTCACAGCCAGGATTGAGTAGGCAAATACGACAAATGGAAGAGATTTTGGATGCAGAATTATTTGTAAGAGATAAGCGAAATGTGGTATTAACTCCAGCTGGAGCATACCTTAAAGACGAAATTGCTTTTATTTTAAATCATTTAGAATTTACTAAGAGACATGTAAGTATGATTGATAAGGGAAGTGAAGGGGAATTGCGAATTGGTTTTTTAGGATCTGCTATGCAAAATGTAATACCAGAATTATTATTGCGTATGAATGAGGAGTTTCCAAAATTGAAATCAAGTCTAGAAGAAATGTCCAATCACGATCAAGTAAAAGCCATTCAAGAAGACGAATTGGATATTGGTTTTGTGAGATTAGCTCGAGTTCCAGGTGGTTTGTATAGACAACCGGTATTTACAGATACGTTTTCGTTAGTTGTGCCCAAAAGTTTGAATTTAGATGAATCAAATTTTAAAGGAATTGAACAAGTAGCCCAAGAAAACTTTATTCTATTTTCAGCAGATTATAGTTCTGATTATTACAATAAAATTATGAGTATATGTGATGATGCTGGATTTGTACCTAGGGTATCACATAAATCAGTTCATGCACAAACGATCTTTAAATTAGTAGAAAGTGGTTTAGGAGTAGCCATAATACCTACATCATTACAACATGGATATGATCTTGCTATAAGGTTTATTGAATTAAAGAATATACCACAAGAAGCAGTGCTTTCGGTTATTTGGAAAAAGGATAATAGAAATCCTGCTTTACAAAGGATACAACAATTTTTTAAAGAATAGAAAGAGAAAAAGAGGTCTAAATCAGACCTCTTTTTTTCGAATATATTATAGTATTTATTTTTTAGTGACCTACGTGACATCCACAACCAGGTAGTGTAAAACTCTGTGCTTGCTCATGCCATTCAAAAGCACCATTATATTTGTTGTTTTCCCAATAAAACTTAGTACGTTTTTTATCAGTATTACCGATTTCGTTCATAGTTTCTGTATCGTATAAACGACCATTAACCATAGTATAACGTACGGTATTCGTATTTTGAATATCTTCTAGTGGATTTTTCTCTAGAACAATTAAATCGGCTAATTTTCCTTTTTTCAAAGAACCTATTTCTTTTCCTGCACCAATATAATTAGCACCATTGATAGTCGCAGCTTGTAAAGCTTGTAGGTTAGTCATACCACCTTGATGAAGCATCCATAATTCCCAATGCGCGCCAAGTCCTTGTAATTGTCCATGAGCACCTAAATTAACCTTAACACCGTTATTAGCCAATGCGGTAGTTGCTTTAGAAGTAAGGATATGACCATTTTCATATTCTTCGTCAGGAATCATAGTACGGTGTCTTGCACGTGCATCGATTACAGCTCTAGGAGTGAATGTTAATAATTTTTCGTTTTCCCATACATTGGTTTTTTGATACCAATAATATTCACCTGTCATTCCAGCGTAATTTACAACTAGCGTAGGAGTATAGCCAGTTTTACTATTTCCCCATAATTCTAAAACATCTTTATATACTGGAGCAACAGGAATGTTGTGTTCTACACCCGTATGACCATCCATGATCATAGACATATTGTGATAAAAAGTTGAACCTCCTTCTGGTACTACATTAATACCTAATTCACGCGCAGCTTGCATTACTTGTTGACGCTGTTCACGGCGAGGCTGATTGTAACTTTTTACAGAGGTAGCCCCAAATGCTTTAGTACGACGAATAGAAGAGCGTGCATCATCAACATTATTGATAACTGCTTTAAAATCGCCATCTGCTCCATATAAAATAAAACCAGTAGAATATAATCTTGGACCTACAGTATTTCCGCTTTTTACCAATTCTGATAAACTAAATACAGTTTCTGTATTTGTAGATGGGTCATGAGCTGTAGTAACACCAAAAGCTAAATTTGCATAAAATTGCCAATGTTTTTGAGTGCTTAATCCATATCTAAAGGCACCTATATGAGCGTGAGCATCAACAAGTCCTGGCATAATAGTTTTTCCAGAAGCATCAAAAACCTTTGCATCACTAGGTACTTTTACTTTTGAAGCATCTCCTATAGCTTCAATCTTATTTTGATTAATAACGATAGTACCGTTTTCTATTACTTTATCACCTTCCATAGTAATGATACGTGCATTAGTAAAAGCAATTGTTCCTTGTGGTACATCTGTAGGTTGTACTAGGTTAATTTTAATTCCTTTGATATCCATTTCAGGTAATTCTTCTGGTGCATTAGGAAGGAAACTAAAACGGTTTTTTAGTTCGTTTGAGAAATACTCATCACCTAATGTCCAATATACCTGTTTACTATCTGGAGACCAATGTAAATTTACACCTGCATCACGTGCAATCTGAGATACAGGAACCGATGTCGACTTATTATCTAGTGTAATTGTTTTACCATTGATATTTAATGGTGCAACATAAGCTTTATGCAAGTGAGAAAAAGCTATCCAATTATTATCAGGACTAGGTACTAGACGGTTTGCGTATTTTGAAGAAACGTGAGTACGTTTTTCTTTACCATTAAGATTTACACTAAGTAGTTTTTTTGTTAAACTTCCAAAATATGTCCCACCAGTTTGATAAAAAATGCGGTTACCATCTTTTGTAAATGTAGGATACTGTCCTTCATCAATAACAAACTTTATGTTAGCTCCGTTTGCATCCATCGTATAGATTCCAGATTTTTTGGTAAAAATCCTTCCTTGATCACCATTACCAGATTCTTTTAAGAAGACAATCTTTTTAGCATCAGGAGAAAAAGATGGCGTACGATAGATTCCTTTCTGAGCAGTTAATTTTGTAGGAGCACCTCCATTAACATTTACTTTTACAATACTACCTAGGTTTTCGTCATTCCATGTAACAAATACAATTTCTGATCCATCAGGAGAGAAATTTGGTTCTGCTTCAAAATCTTGTCCTTGTGTTAAACGCTTAGGAGTTCCATCAGGAAGTGATTTGGTCCATACATATCCCAAAGCATTAAAAGCAACAGTTTTTCCGTCTGGAGAAGTTACTGCATTACGTATAGCTTTTGCTGTAAATGTTTTAGGTGAAACAGGATTATTAAAATGTACTGTTTCTGCAATTTTGATAGTTGCATCAACCGTAAACGGAATTTCGGTAACGTTTAAAGTATTGATATTGATTTTATTGATTTTTCCGTGAGACCAGAATACGATTTCTTCGTTATTAGGCATCCAGTTATAATCTGGGAAAACACCAAAAATAGCCCATGCTTCTTGTTGATCTTTATTAAGTTTATCATAGATAGGCCATTCTTCGCCAGTTTCTAAGTCATGAATAAACAAAACGGATTTTGTGCGAACACGACGTACAAAAGCTAGTTTTTTACCATCTCTAGATATTTGCGGACTAGCAGCTCCTCCTGGACCACCAGTAATTCTCTTAGTTTCCCCAGTAACAAAATCATAACGATTAATGACATAGATCTGTTTATTAGGATCTTTGTTGTATTGAAAATACCCTCCAGGATACATATCTTCGTCATAATACATATAACGCCCATCTGGAGATATGGTAGGTTCGTTTACATCTTGTTGATCATTTTTACGTTTTGTTAATTGAACTCCAGAACCTCCAGTAATGTGATATTGCCACATTTCTCCAGCTCCCAAAGAACGCTCTGAGCTAAAATGTTTTCTAGCCACGATATAATTACCATTAGGCATCCATACACCGTTATTTAATAGTCTAAAGTTTTCTTTTGTAACTTGTTTTGCTCCAGAACCATCGGTATTCATTAACCACATATTATCACCACCACCAGCATCACTGGTAAATAGAATTTGTTTTCCGTCTGGGCTAAAGCGTGGTTGTACTTCAAACGGAATTCCTGTTCTAAGTGGAGTAGCTTTTCCTCCTGTTATAGGTAGAGAATAGATATCTCCTAATAAATCGAAAACTAATGTTTTTCCGTCTGGACTTACATCAACATTCATCCAAGTTCCCTCTGAGGTACTAAACTTATGATTTTTGTACTTGAATGCAGCACCTGGATTGGCTACATCCCATTTTTTGTCTTTTTCTTGCGCTTCTGCACTAAAAAGGGTGACAACCCCTAGTAGTATTCCTAAAAACTTTTTGTGCATAAGATGATTATTTAATGAAAAACCGAAAATATAAATTTTATAATACATCTTATCTTAAAGTGGTGTTAAGGCAAATATTACATCAATAAGAAGAAATTTAAATTTTGAGTTTGATTATTAGTGTGTTAATAATTAAATAATCCTTTTGTATTGTTAATGCTAAAGAAAAATAAATGTAAAAAAAACATTAAAATTGAGTTACTATTTTTATTGATAGTAATACTATCGTATATTTGTGCGATACTATTAATTACAACAAACAGTATAATTTGATTTTTTAAATTGTAGTGAATCTGAAAACAAATAACATAGCGTATATTTTAAGAAGCTTGATATGCTTGTTTGGGTTAATCATTGTATTAATTCAACCAGCGCATCAAACTATAGCTATGTTGTTACAAGATCATACAGAAGTAACTGCTCTTTATGAATATGATGAAGATGCAGAGGAAAAAGAAAAAAATCAAGAAGATACCGAAGATCAAAAGACTAAGCTTTTAATCATAGCTGAACACGATTATATTTTTGACCACATCAAGAGATATAAGAATATCTCTGCTAATCAATTATATACTATTATAGCTATTGATATTTTGATTCCGCCACCGGATATGGCATAACAAACTCTTCAAATTAATGTTCGAATTTCGATGAACATTACACTTAAAATTTAATATCAACGAAATAGTATTTAAGACAAGATTTTCTACTTTAAATACACTTTTTTTACGTTTAATTTCGATCAAATGAAAGAAATCATTTCACCGTGGAAACGTTTTATCAATCTATTAAAACTTGATAGAAAAGATATTCTACATATATGTTATTACGCTATATTTTCTGGATTTGTAGCGCTTACATTACCTATAGGAATTCAGGCAATTATTAATTTTATGCAAAGTGCCCAAGTTTCTACTTCTTGGATTATTCTAGTATTTTTGGTAACACTAGGAGTTGCTTTTCAGGGAGTTTTACAACTCATGCAAATGCGTATTCTAGAGCAAATGCAACAAAAGATTTTTACACGAGCTTCTTTTGAGTTTGCTTATCGATTCCCAAAAATTAAGATGCAGGAATTATATAATTATTATCCGCCTGAGTTAGCCAATCGTTTTTTTGATGTGTTAACGATCCAGAAGGGATTGTCAAAACTATTGATAGATTTTCCTTCGGCGATATTACAAATTGTATTAGGATTGATTTTATTATCATTTTACCATCCGTTTTTTATTATTTACGGACTACTTTTGGTAGTACTTATCTATGTCATTTTTAAGTTTACAGCGCTTAAAGGTTTACAAACAAGCTTGGCAGAATCTAAGAGTAAATATAAGGTAGCGCATTGGATTCAAGAGATAGCTCGATCATTAATTAGTTTTAAACTTTCTGGAAGTACAGATTTTTCTATGTATAAAAATGATGAATTAACAGTGAGTTATCTTGAAGCTAGAGAGAATCATTTTAAAGTTTTAATCACGCAATTTATACAGATGATTGGTTTTAAAGTTCTAGTAACTGCTGGATTATTAATCATAGGAGGATTATTGGTCTTAAATCAACAAATGAATATAGGTCAATTTGTAGCTTCAGAGATTATTATACTATTAGTAATCACATCTGTAGAGAAAATTATCAAGGGATTAGAATCGTTTTATGATGTGTTGACTTCTTTAGAAAAAATAGGACAAGTAGTAGATAAAGAACTTGAAGTACAAACAGGAGTTGTTCCTTTTGATAATGGAGAAGATTTAAAAATAGAATTAAAAGATTTAATATATCAAAAAGGGAATTCGATCAAGATTTTGGATGGTATAAACTTGGATATTGTCAGTAGTGATAGAATATTACTTGAAGGAAAATCTGGATCAGGAAAAACGACCTTACTCAAAGTGATTTCTGGATTAGTGCAACCTACTTATGGAGGATTTTATGTAAATGATGTCTCTATTAATGGTATCTGGCTCAATAAATATAGAATGTTTGTAGGGCAAACACTACCAGAACAACTTCCGTTTGAAGGGACTATTTTGGAAAATATCACTTTAGGAAATCCTAATATAGATAGAAAGAAATTATACGATATATTAAAGCATTTAGGGCTATTAGCATTTATTAAAGAGCAGCCTAAAGGATTGGATACCATGTTGTTTTCTGAAGGACAACAGATGTCTTTCACGACTTCTAAACGAATACTTTTGGCTAGAGCCATAGTAAACGAACCTAAGATTTTATTACTCAAAGATCCTTTGGACGCATTTGAAGAAGAAGAGGCTTTATCAATTATGAGTTATTTAACTGCTCCAGAGCGTCCATGGGCGTTAATAGTAGCAAGTAAAAATAAGCTTTGGAAAAAGTATTGCAAGCGTAAAATTAGATTGGATAACGGGAAAATAACTTTAAACACGACTCAAAATGCTTAATATATCTCACGATAAACTCAATAAGAAGGTATCGCTCAAGTCTTATAAAGCACATCAAAGAGCGTTTACTGGTAAATACTATAATTTATTCAATAAGTTACTGGGGTTGTTTTTGATCTTAGTATTTATTCTACTGTTTTTGCCTTGGACACAAAATGTTTCAGGAAATGGATTTGTGACTACATTAACATTGGATCAACGTCCACAAACAATTCAGTCACCAATTCCTGGTAGAATTGAAAGATGGTATGTAAAAGAAGGTGATTTGGTTAAAAAAGGAGACACGATTGTATTTATTTCAGAACTTAAAAATGAATACCAAGATCCTAATTTATTAGAACGAACAAGAGCGCAGCAGCAGGCAAAAAGCGAATCTGTTATATCTTATCAAGGTAAAATCACAGCTTTGGAAAATCAGGTAGCAGCTCTACAAAAAGAAAAAGTGATTAAAGTTTCTCAAGCGAAAAATAAGTTAAATGAATTGAAACTTGAGATACAGAGTGATAGTATACAGTTGATAGCGCTTAAAAACAATTTAAATATTGCTCAAGAGCAATATAAGCGTACAGCATCTTTATTTAATGAAGGGATTAAATCAAAAACTGATCTCGAATTAAAAAAGCTCAAGATGCAAGAGCTGGAAGCAAAAATGATTTCGAAAGAAAATAAAGTTTTAGCAAATAAAAATAAATTAAGCAATGCCACTATAGAAATTAATAGAGTTATAGTTGCTTATGATGATAAAATAGCCAAATCAGAGAGTAGTAAATACACAGCTATATCTGATCAAAACGAAGCTAAAGCTCAGGTTGCAAAGCTAGAGAACCAATCTACAAATTATGAGATACGTAGTGGATTATATTATATCACTGCACCTCAAGATGGAATTATCAATAAAGCAATACGAAGTGGTATAGGAGAAAACTTTAAGGCAGGAGAACCACTAGTAGGTATTATGCCTGCAAATTATGCACTTGCTGTAGAAACATATGTTAGTCCTATTGATTTGCAATTATTACACATAGGTGAAAAAGTTAGAATACAGTTTGATGGGTGGCCAGCAATTTTCTTTAGCGGTTGGCCTAATACTTCTTTTGGAACGTTTGCAGGAAAGATTATCGCTATAGAAAACTTTATTAGTAGCAATGGTAAATTTAGAGTATTAATAGAACCAGATCCCGAAGAAGAAGCTTGGCCAGATCGCATACGTATAGGTTCGGGAGCTTATACAATCGCATTGTTAGAAGAAGTGCCTATATGGTATGAGCTATGGCGAAAATTAAATGGTTTCCCTCCTAATTATTATGAAGTGAAAACTGCAGAAGCATCAAAAACAAAAAAGTAAACATGAAGAAGAAACATTATGTCATTTTATTTTTGGTTTGCTTTTTTCCTTTATTAAGCTTTGGACAAACAATTGAAAAACTGAGTTTTGAAACCTATTTAAACTATGTTAAACAACAACATCCATTAGTTAAAAAGGCTAATTTACAATTGGATAAAGCAAATGCTAAGTTAACTAAGGCTAAAGGTAATTTTGATCCTAAAATAATAGCAGATTACGATCGTAAATTCTTTAAAGGAACAGAATACTATGATGAATTAAATGCGACATTAAAACAACCTATTTGGTATGGTATTGAAGCCAAGGTAGGTTACGAAAGAAACGAAGGTGAGTTTTTAAATCCTAATTTAACGGTTCCAGAAGAAGGTTTATATAGTGCAGGGATTTCTGTAAATCTAGCTAGAGGATTCTTGATTAATGATAGAATGGCAACCTTAAAAAAAGCACGTTTGTATAGAGAACAAACAAAAGCTGAAAACGAATTAACGATTAATACCATACTTGTTGCTGCTAGTAAAGCCTATTTTGAATGGCTAAAAACAGCTAATGAATATGAAATACAAAAATTAGCTGTTGCTAAAGCTGTTGAACGTAAAACAGCTGTAGAACGTAGTGTAGAAGCAGGAGATAAACCAGCAATACTAGTTACTGAAGCTTTGATTACAGAACAAAATAGAAGACTTAAGCTAGAAGCCATAACCTTAAAAAAGCAAAAAGCCTTACTTAATGCAAGTAATTTTTTATGGTTTGAAAACACTCCTATCGAAATAAAAGAAGGAATTACACCAGAACTTATCGATAAGCAGAACGTTGTAAATGTATTAGGAATAGAAGAAGATGAACCCACACAAAATTTAATTGATAGTCATCCAAAGCTTAACGGTTTAATGACTAAAATTAAAATATTAGAAGTAGAAAAACGATTAAAACAAAACAAGCTATTACCAAAAATTGAAGTACAATATAATTTTTTGACACCAGAGTATGATCAAATAAGTAGTATAGATTTTGAGAATTATAAAGCAGCTGTAAGATTTAATTTTCCACTTTTTTTAAGGAAAGAAAGAGGAGATTTAAGATTGGCAAAATTTAAAATAGAGGAAACTAATTTTGAAAGATTAACCACAACTTATAAGATTCAAAATAAACTAGAAGCAGTAAAAACAGAAATAAGTTCTATTGACAAACAATATGATTTAATTAAGGATATAACGGTAAAGTATCAAGAACTTGTAGTAGCCGAAGAAAAGAAATTTGAGATAGGAGAGAGTTCTTTATTTTTAATTAATTCAAGAGAGCAGAAACTCATACAAAATCAAATGAAAGAAAATGATTTGAGAATTAAACAACTTCAAGTATTGACAGACCTGTATGAGGTGAGAGGAATTGTGAATTAAATAATTTTAATACGCATAAATATTAAACCGCACTGAGTGTGGTTTTTTTTATGCATAAAATTATTTTGTTTAATCTTTTTGTTTAAAAGTTAAACAATTTGTATTTTTGAATAAGAAAATAAATAAAAAGCTTATGAGTCAGGAAGTTAAAATGGATAAGATGCAATTGGTATCAGCCTATATGGATTTTGTCTTAAAGCAGGGTAAAGCACCAGAAAATGTATATGTATTTGCTAAAGAATGTGGAATAGAGGAATCAGAGTTCTACACGTTTTTTGCTTCCTTTGAAGTTTTAGAAAAACATGTTTTTACTGCCTTTTATAATCATACTATAGCATTATTACATAAAAATGAAGCCTATCATACGTTTCAAGCCAAGGATCAATTACTGAGTTTTTATTATACTTTTTTTGAGATACTTACGGTAAATAGAAGCTTTGTACTATATGTACTTCAAAAACAAACAAGCATAAGTCACAGTATTTCGCTTTTTTCAGGACTTAGAAAAAATGTGAAAGAATTTATGAGTGGTTTAGAAATAGAGAAGTTGGAATTAAAGAATAAGAATTTAAATAGGTTTCAGGATAAAAAGATAGAAGAATTAGGCTGGGGGCAATTGATAATTTTTATCAATTATTGGAAGAAAGATACTTCAGAGAGATTTGAAAAAACTGATGTATTTATAGAGAAATCTGTTACAGCTTGCTTTGATTTAATGAATATCAAGCCTATAAAAAGTGTAATGGATTTGGGTAAATTTTTATTTAAAGAAAACTTAAGAAGATGATATATGAAGACAATAGATAGTATACCGATTACAAAAATACAACGTGCTTCAAAACTAATTGAAACAGGAGCAAAAGTTGGGATAAATTATATCAAATATTATGGCGACCGTATTGTAAGTAATGAAAATTCAGCCAAAGAGAAATTAAATAATGCAAATGCAGAAGATATTTATAATGGATTGAAGAACTTAAAAGGTAGTGCTCTTAAAGTGGCACAAATGCTGAGTATGGAAAAGAATCTACTACCCAATGCCTATGTAGAGAAATTTTCTTTATCTCAATTTTCGGTACCACCATTATCGCCACCTTTAGTGATCAAGACTTTTAAAAAGTATTTTGGTCAATCTCCGCAAGAGCTTTATGATAGTTTTGATACCAATGCTATTAATGCAGCAAGTATAGGACAAGTACACTTGGCAAAAAAAGATGGGAAAAAATTAGCTGTGAAAATACAATATCCAGGTGTAGCTCAAAGTATAGCTTCAGATCTAGCATTGGTCAAACCTATTGCGATGAAAATGTTTAATATAGAAGGAAAAGGCTCTGATAAATATTTTAAAGAAGTAGAACAAAAGCTTGAAGAAGAAACAGATTATATATTAGAAATCAAGCAAAGCGAAGAACTTGCCAAAGCCTGTAAACATATTCCTAATGTGATCTTTCCAGAGTATTATCCCCAATTATCGTCGGATAGAATTATTACGATGGATTGGATGAAAGGAGAACATTTATCTGAATTTACCGCACGTAATAATGATGTAAATAAATCTAATAAAATAGGACAAGCTTTATGGGATTTTTATATGCATCAAATCCACTGTTTACGAAAAGTACACGCAGATCCACATCCAGGAAACTTCTTGATTACCCCAGATGATCAACTGGTCATCTTAGATTTTGGTTGTGTAAAGGCTATTCCCCAAACATTTTATGAACCATATTTTGAACTTGCAGAAAAAGAGAAGTTATCAAATCCAGAGGTTTTTAAACAAAAACTTTATGAATTAGAAATTTTGAAAGAAGATGATACTCCTCAAGAAAAGAAATTCTTTTCTGCGATGTTTCATGAGATGCTTAGCTTATTTACACAACCTTTTCATGAAGTTTATTTTGATTTCTCTGATGGTGACTTTTTTGGGAAAATAGCAAAACTTGGTGAACGCTATTCAAAGGATACTACATTGCGAAAAATGAATGGAAATAGAGGCTCTAAACACTTTATTTATATGAATAGAGCATTTTTTGGACTATATAATTTAATGCATGATTTAAAAGCAAATCACATAGAGATTAATAGGTTTAAAAAACTGAATGAAAATAGATGATGAAAAGATTTTTAAGATCAGAAATTGATGCATTAGAGCATCTCTATAAAATTAATTTAATCAACAGTTGTTCTGGATTTAAACCTGCTAATCTCATAGGATCAATTTCTAATAATAAAAGACCTAATGTAGCAGTATTTAGTTCTGTAGTACATATGGGGTCAGCACCTCCTTTAATGGGAATGGTTTTTAGACCATTAACAGTACCTAGAGATACGTATAAAAATATAAAAGAAACAAAGTATTATACTATAAATCATATACATGAAGAAATAACTCAAGAGGCACACCATACATCTGCTAAATACCCTTTGGAATTCTCAGAATTTGATGCAACGAAGTTAACTCCTCAATATAGAGATGAATGGGATGTGCCTTTTGTAAAAAATGCTCCTGTACAGTTATTGATGAAGTATGAAGAAGAATATTATATTAAATCTAATGATACTATTTTGCTTATAGGATCGATAGAAGCATTGTTTATTAAAGAAAACCTCATAAAACATGATGGATTTGTTGATTTAGTTGAAGGAAATGTAACAGCAATCAATGGATTAGATGCTTATGCTACTCCAAAAGAACGTAGAAGATATGATTATCAACGGCCAAGACAAGATGTCTTAGCTCAATTTGAGACCAATAATAATTGAAAATGAATGTTATAAAGAAATGAATAATGAAGCTGATGATGTAGCATTAGTATGGTTTAAAAATGACTTAAGAATGACTTAAGAATACATGATAATAATGTACTAAAACAAGCATTAGACAATCATAAAAGTGTTATTGGATTATATTGTTTTGATGATAAGATTTTTGATAGTAATGAATTAGGGATTAGAAAACTAGAAGTATATAGAGCAAAATTTCTATTAGAGAGTCTTTGTAATCTAAGAAAAAACCTATCGGATCTATTGGTTCCCCTTGAAGTTAGTTTAAAAGAACCTATAGCGGTTATAAAATTACTTGCAAAAAAGTATGATATAAAATGTGTTTATACTCATTAATCACAATCAAGAACTACCAGATTTTTACTGGAATGCTCATACAAATATGAATTGTATAAAACATGCAGTTCAAAATTCATTAGATAATGCATATGCACATCACATTCAACGCTTAATGGTTTTA
The DNA here is from genome assembly GCA_947387485.1 of Aquimarina rhabdastrellae. GTDB lineage: Bacteria > Bacteroidota > Bacteroidia > Flavobacteriales > Flavobacteriaceae > Aquimarina. The sequence goes on along the minus strand of CANDNT010000004.1, from coordinate 162,161 downwards.
GGTAATTATGCATTATTATCTATGGTAAACCCTAGTCAAGTAGATGCTTGGTACTTAGGTGTATATATAGATGCTATAGAATGGGTACAACTACCTAACACGAGAGGCATGAGCCAATATGCAGATAGTGGGTTAATAGCAACAAAACCGTATATCTCATCGGCAAGCTATATCAATAAAATGAGTAATTACTGTACGAGTTGTACCTATAATCACAAAACGAGAATAGAAAGTGACTCCTGTCCTTTTAATAGTTTGTATTGGAATTTTTTAGAGATACATCGAGAAAAACTTGCTAAGAATAGAAGAATGAAAATGATGTACAGTATTCTAAATAAGATTCCGATTGAAGAGCGTGAAAAAATCAAGAAAAGGGCAATGCACATCATAACAACACAGGATGTATAATAAAAAAGAACATATTGTAATTGTTTGGTTTAAAAGGGATCTACGTTTAGAAGATAACGAAGCAATAAGTAATGCTATTGCTAGTGGTAAGCGTATCTTATTGTTATATGTGTTTGAAGAATTATTACTTAATGATACTCATTATAGTAAACGACATTGGGATTTTATAAAACAATCAATTGTAGCTATAAATACAAAATTACAAAGTTATAATACTCAAGTGTTGGCTGTACAATCAGATATGATCTCAGTGATGAATAAATTGCAAGAATTGTTTTTTATAGATACTGTTTATTCACATCAAGAAACGGGAATATTAATAACATATCAGCGAGATAAAAAATTTAATAGGTATTGTAAAAATAATAAGATTAAATGGATCGAGAATATAAATAATGGAGTACAAAGAGGAATACAAAATAGATTAGATTGGGGTATACAATGGGAAGATTATATGAAAACCAACACATATAAGTTTAACCCACAGAAAGAGAATTTTATTTCAAATGAAGTAATAGAGAACATTAACAAACATTTTAAAACAGTATCACTCCATACGATATTAAAAACACCTTTTCAAAAAGGAGGACGACAAATGGCGCTTCGTTATAAAGCTTCATTTTTTGAAGAGCGATATCAAAATTATGCTTCAGATATTTCTAAACCGCAAGGATCTCGTACAGGTTGTAGTCGATTATCACCATATTTTGCTTGGGGTAATTTATCGATAAGAGAAGTATGGCAAGAAGCAAAAGCCTTACGGAAAGTTAGTCCTAAAAAACGAACTTTAGATGGGTTTATGGCGCGATTGCGATGGCAGGCACATTTTATACAAAAATTTGAAATGGAATACGTGATGGAAAAAGCAAGTGTAAATAAAGGATTTCATAAACTTAAAAAGAAAATATCTCAAGAGTTTCAAGAAGCTTGGAAAACAGGGAATACTGGAGTGCCTATCGTTGATGCATGTATGCGATGTTTGAATACTACTGGCTATCTCAATTTTAGAATGAGAGCAATGGTCGTTTCTTTTTTTACACATTTATTATGGCAACCTTGGCAAGAAGCAACAATACATTTATCCAGACAATTTCTAGATTTTGAACCAGGAATTCATTTTCCTCAATTACAAATGCAAGCAGGAGAGACAGGAATCAACACTTTACGTATATATAATCCTATAAAAAACGGACTAGAACATGATCCAGATGCAGCGTTTATTAAAGCTTGGGTGCCAGAGTTAGCATCACTTGATACACGATTTATACATGAACCGTATTTAATGACTTCGCTAGAACAAGGATTATATAATTTTAGATTAGGAGAAGCATATCCTTATCCAATTATTGATATGAAATTAAATCGTAAACGAGCAAGTGATACTTTATGGAAACTGAGAACAGATAAATTGGTAATAGAAGAAAGTAAGCGAATTCTACTTAGGCATACTTTAATGAATCGTAAAACTAGAAGCTCATGATTATTGAAACTACATATGAAGAACCTGAGATAACAAAAAGAATTAATGAATTGGTCGGGAAACCATTTTCTATTTGGCAAAAACTTAAACTTAAAGGAGTAGGTTCGTCAAGAATGATTATAGTTAAAGCAAGCAATATGATCAATAAAAAGTTAATTGAAAATAGTGATCTTAATTATGCAAATATAGAATTGAGGCCACAAGGAATATTAACTCATATAAAACAATTACATCAAACATATACATGGTGTATACCATATTACCAGTTGGTGTACTATAAAACAGAATTTTTTAGCCTACATGCTCAAGGACAGTATATACAATTTAAACTAAAAAGTTATAAAGAAAATAACGTGTTTATAGAGAAAATGAAACAAATGAGAATAGAAGTATTGGGGAAAAATAATAGCGATTTTTATGACAGATAGAACATTAGATCGAATCATAGAAATGGCATGGGAAGATAGAACACCTTTTGAAGCTATTAAGTATCAATTTGGATTAAATGAATCTCAAGTGATTTCACTTATGAGAAAAGAATTAAAACGATCAAGTTTTAATAGATGGAGAAAACGAGTACAAGGAAGAGTTACCAAACATTTAAAGAGAAGAAGTTTTGAAAAAGGTAGATTCAAATGTAATAGACAACGTAATATATCATTAAACAAAATAAGTAAGCGTATATAAACATAAAATGAAAACTCCTCAATATCGTACAGCAATTATACGAAAAGAACATTTCAATGCAGCACATCGATTACATAATGCACATTGGAGCGACGAAAAAAATAAAGAAGTTTTTGGTAAATGTAATAACCCTCATTATCATGGGCATAACTATGACCTTGAAGTTAAAATAATAGGTATATGCAATCCAGAAACCGGCTATGTAATGGATACAAAAGTTTTATCAGAATTGATAAAGACTAATATATTAACCCCTTTGGATCATAAAAACCTTAATCTAGAAGTAGAAGATTTTAAAAATTTGAATCCTACAGTAGAACATATTGCAATGGTAATTTATGATAGATTACGATCACATATTGATCCAGCATTAGAATTAAAAATTAAGCTATATGAAACAGAACGAAATTATGCAGAATACCCTTATTGAAGAATCAAATTTGATTGATTTTACGATAGATGAAATAGGAGATGAACATATGTTTACTAGCCTAGAAACACCTTTAAAAGAAGATGCCTTTACATTAACCAATGAAGAAAAGAAGGAAAAGATTAGTGTGCTTTTTAGCGAAATAATGGATGTTTTAGGATTAGATCTTACAGATGACTCCTTAAAGGGAACACCAGATAGAGTTGCTAAAATGTATATCGAGGAGATTTTTTCTGGCTTAGATCCTAAAAATAAACCTAAAATCGCATTATTTAATAATACGTATAAATACCATCAAATGTTGGTAGAGAAGAATATAAGTTTCTATTCTAATTGCGAACATCATTTTGTTCCTATAATAGGTAAAGCTCATATTGCATATATCTCTTCGGGTAAAGTAATAGGTTTATCAAAACTCAATCGTATTGTACAATATTATGCTAAGCGACCACAAGTACAAGAACGATTAACAAATCAAATAGGAAAAGAATTAGAGAACATATTAGATACAAGAGACGTAGCTGTGATCATAGAAGCAAAGCATCTTTGTGTTTCATCTAGAGGAGTAAAAGATGATACTTCAGAAACTGTAACAGTATACTATGGAGGAGTATTTAATACAGAAGCAAAAATAAGAGAACTACAAGGCTATATAAAAGATTAAAACATGAAAAGTATACAAGGGATAAAAAACTTTTTAGTTTTTCTAGTACTCAATTTTGCAGCATTAGCTTTAGGTATTTATCTTATGGATAACGGACCTAGATCACTATGGTATGCTAATCTAGATAAAGCACCATGGTCACCACCTAATGCTTTATTTGGGATAGCATGGTCTTTTATTATGATTTGTTTTGCTGTATATATGGCTCAACTATGGCATAGAGTATCTACAAAAAAAGTAGTTACACTTTATAGTTTGCAATGGATTTTAAATGTGTCTTGGAATTACATTTTTTTTAATCAGCATTATATCATATTAGGAGTTATCATATTAATCGCTTTACAAATTGTATTGATATTGATGACAAGTAAGTTTAAAAGAGAGATGAACTTATGGTCTCTTTTAATATTACCTTATATAATATGGATGTGTATTGCTATATCACTTAATGTTTATGTGATTTGAAATATGATGAAATATTTTTAGGGAGTAATTAGCTATACATTAGTAGTATCAAAAAGATACAGTTTATATACTAGTTAAGAGATCTCATATAGATTGTTTTTTGATTAAAAAAGATGTCCATTAATGAAGTTAATGGCTCTGTATAGATATTGTATGCTATACAAATCAAACTAAAAAATCAAAACAAATTTATTATGAGTACAGAATTAGCAACAAAAGAAGTAGTAGAAACAAGTAGTGTTACTACATTTTTAAATGATTTAAACACAACAGTATCTGATTTGACTACTATAGATCAAGGAATCAATAGTTTGGATTACGAACTAAATAATGCGATTTCTTATATCTCGTATCCATCAGAAATATCAGATGATCTTAGTGACTTAATAGATGGTATTACAGCATTATCAGATGCTTTGACTATTCTAGAATTAGTTCCAGATGTAGGCACATTTGTTGGAGATTTAAAAAAGATACTTAAGCCTTTAAAAGATGGTATTACAGATGCAAATAAACCAGTGAAGAAAGTAGCTGATATCGTAAAACCATACAAAGATGCTTTAGAAAAAATGGAATCTAAAGTGAGTAAAATTGGAGATTATGTAAATAGTGGAGAAACAGCTGCTTCAAATTTTAAAACAGAGTTTTATAATATTTATAAATGTGTACAAAAAACTAGTTTGGTGAGTGTTTTAGAAGATTTCTCTAAAGATGCTGATCCTTATGTAAAAGGAGCTAATAATGTACTAAATGGATTAATTAGTACAGGAGCAACAGTTTCTAATGGATTAGCAGATGCAGGTAGTATATTAAAAGATGATGTAGCACCTATAGGCGAAGCTATTAATACATTCACAAATGATATAAGTCCAATATTAGCTGTAGCCAAAGATATTAATTCAGCGTTAAATCATAAGATAAGTGTACCATATGGAATTAAAGTTACGGGGCCATGGTATGAACCTTGGAAAGATTCAGTTAAAGTAGAGTATTTTACATTTACAGTACAAGAGATTCTTAACGGAATAGAAGATATCATAGAAGAAGTGGAAGATCTTTTAATGGATGGTGTAAAGGAATTTTTAGGATCAATTTTTAACAAAATTAATAGTGTTTTTAAAGATGTAGAACACTATTTAGAAAATAGTATTCCTGGATTAAATGATTTAGAGGGAGTGATTACTAAGTTTGAAAATGAAATTGAAACTGTAGTAACACCTTTTACTGAGCTTTCAAGTGATATTTCAAGCTTTGTAGTTAAGTTTACAAGTTTTGAGAATAATGTAAGAGTTGCATTTAGAAAGGATATAGGTGAATTAAAAGGATCTTCATGTGTTCAAGCTATTTTAAATGCATAAAGTGATTTTTCAGATTTAAAATCATTGAATAAGATGAGATACTATTTTGTATATAAAATAGTATCTTGTTTTTTTATACTAAAAAAATGATTACGACTATAAAAGTACATGACCTAGATCAAAACGAAGTTGATCTAATTAACTTATATAATAACAAACCTCTAGTTTTAATTTTTTACAATAATGAATGTTTAGGATGTACAGGTAGAGCAATTCCTTTAGCATATGAGTATCAACAAGAGTTTAAAGATATTCAAGTACTGGGGATACATAGTAATTTTAGAAATAATGATATATCAAGAACAGATATAGAAAGTATTTTTACCAAAAAAGAAACCCCGTTTCCTATATATATAGATAAGCACCATCGAGTATATGATGACTTTAATTGTGAAGGAACACCACAATGGGTTTTGATAAAAAAAGATGGAACTGTTTACAGATCAATATTTGGATCTCAATCAGGTGCCCAAAATAGACTTTTGTATGCAATACAAGGATTGATTGAAGAAGATAATTTATAGTCTAATTTTATTTTTTAACTTCGCAACGTGAATTCTATCAGAAAAATAGCGCCTATAGTGTTGTTAAGCATTTTTAGCTTAACGTTATTACACACTATATTACCTCATATTCATCATGTACATGAATTAGAGCATGCTATTACTGATCACGATGTAGATCATCACCATGATGATATTGATACAAACCATCATCATGAAAATAAAAGTGGAGATCATCATAATGATTTAGACTTTTTTAATCATTTTTTAGAAAGTCATGCACACAATGCTATTACAGATGAGGTTATTGTTCTTGCGCAATATGTGAAAACAGCGTTAGAAAAAACTACAGATGATAGTACTAAGATTCTTCCGTATACTTTTTTATTAAAAAGAGATCTCTCTAGTATAACTAGTACGATAAATGATATTTATGTACTAAAATCAGTCAGGAAACCTCTATTAACTTCACTCTCCCTACGGGGACCACCTGCTTTTATTTAGTTTAAGTTACGGTGATACAACTCTTATATAGTATTAAACCTATATAAGAATAGGATGTTTTATTAAGAATAATGAGATTCTTAGTAAGAACACTCTTGTATCCCAAATTTACATTAAACAATATATCTGAAGTACAGTAAAAGTACCTCATGATATCGTATTTAATTAAACTAAAAAAATGCAATGCTAGATAAAATAATAAAGTTTTCGATAACTAATAAATTAGTTGTCGGACTAATCACTGTAGCTTTGATTATATGGGGCTCATATGCTTTATCAAAGCTACCTATCGATGCGGTACCAGATATTACAGATAATCAAGTAATGGTTATTACGGTATCGCCTACACTGGCCGCTCAAGAAGTCGAACAGCTTGTCACATTTCCTGTAGAACAAGCGATGGTCAGTATTCCTAATATAGACGAAATGCGTTCTTTTTCAAGATTCGGACTATCTATAGTCACTATCGTTTTTGAAGAAGATGTTGATTTATATTGGGGTAGACAACAAGTACAAGAACGATTAGCATTAGTTGCTAAAAATATACCTGAAGGAATAGGAACTCCAGAGATGGCACCTGTAACAACAGGATTAGGAGAAATTTACCAATATGTTGTTCGTCCTGCCAAAGGATATGAAAAACAATACGATGCTACCGAGTTAAGAACAATTCAAGATTGGATTATTAAGCGACAACTTCTAGGTACAGAAGGAGTAGCTGAAGTGAGTGGTTTTGGAGGTTATATTAAACAATACCAAGTAGCAATTGATCCTAATCGATTACAAAGCATGAATATATCAGTATCAGAATTGTTTGAAGCGTTAAAGAAAAACAATCAGAATACTGGTGGAGCTTATATCGATAAAAACCCAAAAGCTATTTTTATTCGTAGTGAAGGATTAATAAAGAATATTGAAGAAATAGAAAAAGTTGTAATTAAAGTTAATGAAAATGGTATCCCTATATTAATTAGAGATGTTGCCAATGTTACTTTAGGTCACGGTACACGTTATGGTGCAGCAACTAGAAATGGAGAAGGAGAAGTTGTAACAGGAATTGTGATGATGCTCAAAGGAGCTAATTCTTCTAAGGTTATTACTAATGTAAAAGATATGATAGAACAAATTAAGACAACCTTACCAGAAGGGGTTGTTATAGAACCATTTTTGGATAGAAAAAACTTGGTTGATAGAGCTATTAATACTGTAGTAACCAACTTAGCCGAAGGTGCATTGATCGTTATTTTTGTATTAATACTCTTTTTAGGAAACCTAAGAGGAGGACTAGTCGTAGCTTCAGTTATACCATTATCCATGCTTTTTGCAATAGGAATGATGCATATGTTCGGTGTTTCTGGTAATTTGATGAGTTTAGGAGCAATTGATTTTGGATTAATAGTAGATGGTGCTGTTATTATTGTTGAAGCAGTAATGCATGGCATAACAAAGAGTAAAACAAAATATACAGGAGTAACTAAGCTCACAAAAGCGCAAATGGATGAAGAAGTATACCAATCTTCAAAAAAAATACGATCTGCTGCTGCGTTTGGAGAAATTATCATTTTGATTGTGTATTTACCAATTCTCGCACTTGTAGGTGTAGAAGGAAAAATGTTTGGACCTATGGCACAAACGGTCTCTTTTGCCATTTTAGGAGCCTTTCTGTTGTCCTTAACTTATGTACCTATGATGTCTGCTTTGATGTTAAGTAGAAAAACAACGCATAAGCGTAATTTTTCAGATAAAATGATGACGGTATTTCAACGTTTTTATGATCCAATTATAAAAGGTGCTTTACAGCGAAAACGTCTTGTCTTAGGAATTACTATTGGAGTATTTATACTAACTGTAATTACTTTTAATACAATGGGAGGAGAATTTATTCCACAATTGGATGAAGGTGATTTTGCGGTAGAAACAAGAGTTCCGGTAGGGAGTTCTATACAGCAATCTATAGCAGTTTCTACTCAAGCTCAAAAAATTATACTAAAGAATTTTCCGGATGAAGTTAAGCAGGTTGTCAATAAAATAGGATCAGGTGAAATACCTACAGATCCTATGCCTATAGAAGCAGGAGATATGATGATTATCCTTAAAGATAAAGACGAATGGAAAGTAGCAAATACTCGTGAAGAATTGGTTACAAAAATGGAAGAGAAATTAGCAGTAATAGCCAATGCAACCTTTGGATTTCAGCAACCTATACAAATGCGTTTTAACGAATTACTTACAGGAGCGAAGCAAGATGTGGTATTGAAGATATATGGAGAAGATCTGGATAAACTTTCGACTTTAGCATCACAAGTAGGAAATACAATTAAAACCGTAGCAGGAATAGAAGATTTATATATAGAAGAAATTACTGGTTTACCTCAAATTCAGATAAAAATGAATCGAGATAAGATCGCACAATACGGAATGAACATTGAAGATATCAATGCGGTAATTGCTACTTCGTTTGCAGGAAAATCTGCAGGGTTAATTTACGAAGGAGAACGACGTTTTGATCTTGTCGTACGCTTAGACAAATTGTATAGAACAGCCATTACAGATGTAAAGAATATTTATGTAACATCAGCTTCAGGTAATCAGATACCATTAGCAGAGGTAGCTCAAATTTCTTATGAACCAGGACCTGTACAAATCCAAAGAGATAATGCCAAACGTCGAATTACAATTGGTTTTAATATAAGAAATAGAGATGTACAGAGTATTGTAAATGATATAAAAGAACGTATTGGTTTAAAGATCAATATGCCAGCAGGATACTATATTACTTATGGTGGACAATTTAAAAATTTACAAGAAGCAAACAAACGTTTAGGGATAGCTGTTCCAGCAGCTTTATTACTGATTTTATTGTTACTGTATTTTACATTTAAATCGGTTAAACAAAGTTTGTTGATTTTTACAGCAATACCACTTTCTGCAATTGGTGGAGTATTTGGACTTATTTTAAGAGAAATGCCTTTTAGTATTTCGGCGGGAATTGGATTTATAGCGTTATTTGGTGTAGCAGTTTTAAACGGTATCGTATTAATTGCTGAGTTTAATAGATTAGAAAAAGAAGGTATAACAGATATTTATCAGCGAATACTTTTAGGAACAAAAACCAGGTTGCGTCCTGTGTTAATGACAGCAATGGTAGCATCGTTAGGGTTTCTACCTATGGCACTTTCTAATACATCTGGAGCCGAAGTACAACGTCCGTTAGCTACAGTAGTAATAGGAGGACTATTTACAGCGACAATCCTAACCTTGGTGATCATCCCTATTTTATATAGCTACACATTAAAGAAAAATAAATTCAAAGCTAATAAAATAGTGACAGTACTAGGCTTAGTATTAGGCTTAAGTAGTATAACTACAGTAAATGCACAAAACATAAATAAACAAGGAAGAACTATAACTTTAAAAGAAGCAATTAAGGAAGCTTTAAAAAATAACAATAGCATAAAGATTGCAACTTACCAAGTAGAGATGACCAAAATAGCAAAAAATGAAGCTATTAATATACCTAAAACCGAAGTTTCATATAGTTATGGAGAATTAAGCAATCCAGGTGTTGATGATGATTTATTTTCTATATCACAACGTATAGCTTTTCCTACGGTATATTATCGTCAAAACCTTTTGGCTAAATCAAAAATGCAAAGTAGTGAAGATCATAAAGCTTTACAAGAGACAATATTAATCGGGAAAGTTAAAAATGCCTATGATTTTTATGCAATGCAATTGGCTAAAAGAAAATTGCTATTAAAGCAAGATAGTATTTATAAGCAACTAGATTTTGCAAGTAAAAAGAGGTATGAAACAGGGGAGACAACAAAACTTGAACATATAATGTCAAGAACTCAGGCTATGAAAATGAATAATCTGTTAAAACAAAATGATAGTGATATTGCCATTGCAAAGAAGAAATTACAAGCAATAGTATACACAGAAGATAACTTGATTTTAAATGCTAATGATTTTAAAACTAAAACACTATTAGCTATAGATTCAAAAAAGAATGTAGCTCATATACCATTGATAAAATATCTTGAAGGCAAAGTCAAAATAAAAGAAAAAGAAACTAAGTTAAGTCGAAGTTTAATCTTACCAGATATTCTATTAGGATACAATAGTCAGACCTATACAGGACAATCTAATATAGCTAATAATGCAATTAGTTATACATCTTCAGATCGTTTTTCATCTTTTAAAATGGGATTAGCAATTCCGTTATTTCCTGGAGGGAATAGATCCAAAATAAAACAGGCTAAGCTAAAAGAAACGATAGCTTTAAGTCAATTAGAATTGATTAAAGTAGAGAAAGAAGCGAGTTTACAAGAACATATCAAAGCTTATGAAAAATATCAAGAAACTTTAGCCTATTATGTTCAAAATGCAATTCCGCAAGTCGAATTATTGATTAAGACTGCAAATCTGAGTTTTAAAGAAGGTGAAATAAATTATACGCAATACCTCCAGAATTTGGCCGTAGCCAATACAATTCAAACAGAATACTTGGATGCGATATACTTAAACAATCAAACCGTGATTGCGATAGAAACCTTATTAGGAGAAGTAATGACGAATTAAAAAGAAAAAGACAATGAATTTTGAAAGAATAAGAAACAATATGTTAATAGGTATTGTGACATTAATACTGATATCGTGTAACAACAATGTTGAGAAAGTTGAAAATGTAGAAAGCAAAAAGATTGAAGAAGGAATAATAACAACTATAAAATTCACTAAAGAACAAAGTGAACTTGCTTCAACTAAAACAGGTCGTATTACCAAAAGAAGTATGAGTAATATACTTCAATTAAACGGAAAAATCGAAGTTGATCCATCACATCAAGCTATTGTCTCTGCACCTATGGGAGGATACCTTAAATCAGCAGGAATGATAGTAGGAACTCCGATTAAAAAAGGACAAGTATTGGCTACTATAGAAAATGTTGAGTTTATTACTGTTCAACAAGAATACTTAGCAGCTTATAGTACACTTGGCTATCTAGAGCAAGAATATCAAAGGCAACAAGAGCTTAGAAAACAAGATGTAAATTCTAAAAAAACATTCCAAAAGATTGAATCAGAGTATAAAATGATTCAGGCAAAAGTAAGCGCATTAGAGCAAAAAATAGCCTTAATTGGACTTAATAAGAAAGCTATTCAGGACGGTAATATCTCAAGAGTAACTAGTCTATATGCACCTATTAGTGGTTATATAAAAACAAGTAATGCCGTGATAGGAGATTATGTAACATCAACAGATGTCATTTTTGAAATTGTAAATACGGATAAAATACATTTAGAATTAAATGCTTTTGAAAATAATATTGGAAAATTAGCCATAGAACAAGAAATAAAGTTTTCTTTGGCAGGCGAAATAAAATTTGACAGAATAGCAAGAGTGGTTCAGATAGGAAAAACATCAGGAAATGATAATATCATTATAGTACATGGAGATATATCAAAAGAGAACATTCAGGGGCTTTTACCAGAGATGTATGTCAAAGCCAAAATAGCATATGGAACTCAAACATTTGAAGCTGTACCAGAAGATGCAATTGTAGAATTTAATGAAAAAGATTATGTTGTTTTAAAAGAAAAAATAACTCAAGAAGGTACTATTTTTAAATTGATCGCTATTAAAAAAGGGATTACACAAGATGGTTATACAGCCATTGAATTTTCTGAAGAAGTATTAAATAATAAAGAACTTGTTCTAGAAAATGCCTATGCTATAATCTCAGCAATTAAAAACTCATTAGAAGAAGAATAACTCATTTCAAAACCAAAATAATTATGAAAACTAGAATTTTAAACCTTGTATTAGCCGTAACAATTGGAGCATGTATTATTTCATGTACAGATAAGAAAGCTACAGAAAAAACTACAGAGACTAAAGTAGAAACTAAAGTTGAAGAAGTAAAAGCTAAACAAGAAAATGCTATAGACGAAGCAGAAAAAAGACGATTAGATAGCATACGTCAAGTAAAGGAGCATGGACATGCACATTAATCACTTTAAGCATCTGTTTTTTAGACAGGTGCTTAGATTACTTTGTTAAACTGTAAAACAAATAATAAATAGCTAGATATGAAGCTAAAAAAAATAATTACTCCTATAATGATAATGCTCTGTTGTATGATTTCAATTACGGCATATGCACATGGAGTAGATGATGAAACACAATCATTTCTTTCTGGTAATAAAGGAGTTGCTTTTGGTCCATTTTTGTATATAGGAGCAAAGCATATGATAACGGGGTATGATCATTTACTATTTCTGGTAGGAGTCATTTTCTTTTTATATAGAACTAAAGAAATAATAACATACGTGAGTTATTTTACCATTGGTCATAGTACAACATTATTATTAGGTGTTATGGCAGATATTAATGTTAATGCGTATTTGATTGATGCGATTATAGCTTTATCTATAGTATATAAAGGATTTGATAATTTAGGAGGATTTAAACAATTCTTTAAAAAACAACCTAATACAAAAGTAGCTGTTTTGGTTTTTGGACTATTTCACGGTTTTGGATTGGCTACAAAATTGCAAGAGTTTGAATTTGATGAAGAAGGACTATTCGTCAATTTACTAGGATTTAATTTAGGAGTAGAAATTGGACAATTTTTAGCATTAGGATTGATCTTATTAATAATAGCTTTTTGGAGACAATACGATAGTTATTTAAAGTTCTCAAAAATTACCAATACACTTTTAATGGCAGCAGGTTTTTTACTGCTAGGATTTCAATTGACAGGATATTTTACATCATAAATAATTTATATGGAAACAAATAATCAGCCTATTATGGGCAAAAAACAAATCATAAAATCAGTAGTTATAGCTTTTGTAATAGGAATGGTAGTGTTAATAACAGCAGTCTTTCCGGCAGAATATGGTATGGATCCATTACAGACTGGAAAACTATTGGGATTTAGCAAATTATATCAAGAGGATAAAGTAATAGTAGAAACTGAAGTTAAAACTACAACTACAACACCGAGTTATAAAAAGATAACGTTAGAAAAGGTAGGTTCACCAGCAAGTGTGCCTAAACCAATCGAAGCTAATAATCCTCCACCAGAAGTACAGTATACTCAAAGAGAAGATACTATTGAGGTTGTTGTTCCTGCAGGTAAGGGAATAGAATACAAATTTAAAATGCTTAAATATGGAAGTGTAAAATATGAATGGATGACAAATAAAGGAGTGGTATATATAGATTTTCATGGTGAAGTAAAACAAAAGAATCCGCCTAAAAATGTATTTTATGAAAGCTATACATTAGCGTATTCAAATAATATGGCAGGAACTTTAACGGCACCATTTGAAGGAAAACATGGATGGTATTATAGAAATGATACTAAAGAGGATATCACAATTCAGTTGAGATTGAAAGGAGAATACGAGTTATTCTAATAATATAATTTAGGATTTAAAAATAAGTTTAAAAAGATGGTTTACTATAAACCATCTTTTTTTTATGGGTAAATAACCCCAGCTAATAGATCAAATTTTTTTATTTAAAATATTTTGTTAAGATTTGAATTATTATAAATAAATGTATGCTAAGAACTATTCAAATAATAGCACTAATTCAGGGTGTTTTTCTTTTAATATTATTAATAAATAAAAGGAGAAATTATAAGAAACTCAATTTCTTTTTATTATTAAGTTGTATTGTAGGGCTGATTTTACATTGTATAGGAGATGATGATTTTAATCTTTTTCAAACCGATGCAAATTGGTTTTTATTCCATGCGCCATTAGTAATAACATTATTCTTTTTGCTTATAAAATATAGTAATTCTGAAAAAGATAAATTTCAAATAAAAGATCTAGCGTATTTTATACCATATGTGTTTTTTGTTATACTGCAATTTATAGAAGATGTAATAGATAAGCTTCCTAATGGACTAGGACATATGCTATTTATATTAGGAGAAGCCATGGTAGGTTTTGCTATGATTGGATATTTAGGTTATATGATTTATAATATTATCATTAATAAAAAGAAACAATGGATTCTTTATTTTATAATCCCTTATGCAATTGTCCATATCTTAGATACGATTCCATATTATTTTACAGGAGAGCATGATACGATACCCTTTATAGAAAGCTATGGAATTATAGGATTATCTGTTCTATTACTGTATATCATCTTGTTTAAATTAGTGATTGCTCCAAAAACAATTTTACCTAATGCAGAAATTGTAAAATATAAAACTTCAAGTATTAACAGATTTAATATAGAAGAATATAAAGAGGTTTTTATAAAATTAATGACAGAGGATAAGCTTTTTAAAAATAATAACCTTACCGTAAATGATGTTGCCAAAGAGATAGGAATCCCAAGACAACATTTGTCTGAAGTACTCAATGTATATATGCAAACAAGTTTTCAAGAATATCTTAATAAATGTAGAATTGATGAGTTTATAGCATATTTAAATGATGAGAAGTATAATAATTATACGATAATGGGAATTGCAACCGAGGTAGGGTTCAAATCCAAATCATCTTTTAATACTACTTTTAAGAAATTAAAAGGAATGACTCCGAGTGAATTTAAAAAGAAACTTAAAAGCTAGAAAAAGCTTCTGATAATTGTAAAAGCATTTTTTAAATCATGAAATTATTAGGTGTAAATGTACAAAATACGTATCCTGAACCTTTTCGATTGTTCTTCTTGTTTTTGTTTATATCACTGTTTGTTAGTTGGTTATATGTGTGTTTGGTATGAATGGGTCTAAAGTGCGTATATAGCACTAAGTCTATTTTTTGAGAGAATAACTGACCTATACATTTGCTTTAAAATGTAATGAACACGACTTCTAATTTGTGTTCAATTTTAAAGTTTGAATGCAGATGAGTTTTATAAAATCTTTGAATAGGCCTAAACGAAAATTACTTAAATTTTTTACAAACAGTATAAGTGATTATAAAAAGTATAATGATTTAGATCCGTTAACGGTTAAAAAAGTACTTATATGTAGACCTAATCATAGGTTAGGTAATTTACTACTTATCTCTCCGCTTATTCAAGAGATTGAAAATACATTTCCTAATTGTAAAATAGATTTATTAACTAATCAAAGTTGTGCACCACAACTATATGTTAATTATAATACTGTTGATAGGGTATATGAATTACCCAAAAAACCATTTAAGAATCTTTTTAAATATTTAAAAGTTTGTTTCTCGTTTAGAACAAGAAAATATGACCTATCAATAAATGCAGTAGGAGGATCTTCGTCAGGAAGAATTTTTACAGTAATATCTAGAGCCGATTTTAAATTAGTCGATAGTAGTAAGTGGATACCTATGGCAGATGGGATAGCATCAAAACATATTGCTAAAGAATCTGTATTTGCATTGCGACAATTTTTACAAACCGTAGGAATATCAGATTTAGAAAGTGAAATTTCACCATTAGCTATTAAACTAACAAAGCAAGAGTTGATCAACGGAAAGAAAAATGTAAGAGATCTAGTTAATAATGATCAGCAGACTATTTGTTTATTTACCTATGCTACAGGTGCAAAATGTTATAGCGAACAGTGGTGGGAAATATTCTATAATGAACTTAAAGATCGTTTTCCAAAAGTAAACATTATTGAAGTCTTACCTAAAGAGAATATTTCAAAAATAGGATATAAAGAACCTACTTTTTATACTAGAAATATTAGAGAATTAGCAGGAGTAATTGCAAACACAGATATTTTTATAGGTGCAGATAGTGGTATAATGCATTTAGCTAGTGCGACACATACTACTACCTTAGGATTATTTTCTGTTACTAATATTGATATGTATAAACCTTTTGATAATGGTAGTCTTCCTATAAATACAAATACAGTCAGAGTTAGAGAGATCATGAAGCTGATAGAATCGAGATTATTTGTTGAACTAGAAGAGATGGCTATATGATAGTAAAGACAAAAATATGTTTATTGATAATTTGTTGTATCTCTTCATTAACGTATAGTCAAGAGCCATTAAGTTCGACACAAAAGACACATAAATCTATAGGTGATGTGTTATTATTTACGATGCCTACTCTAGCATTAGGATCAACCGCTATATGGAAAGATGAACAAAAAGGAGGGATGCAGTTTTCTAAAGCTTTGGCAGGAACTCTAGCTGTTACCTATGGATTAAAGTTTATAATAGATAAAGAAAGACCTAATAGAGAAAATAATAATAGCTTTCCTTCAGGGCATACTTCTGTAGCATTTATGAGTGCAGCTTTTGTGCATAAAAGATATGGATGGAAATATGGTTTACCAGCTTATGTTTTGGCAAGTTATGTAGGATATACTAGAATTGAATCAAAAAAACATGATGGATGGGATGTGGTAGCTGGTGCAGCTATAGGAATAGGTATGAGTTATATATTTACAAAGCGATACGATAGTAAATTTAAAGTTACTTCGGGTTATATGAATGACACACCAACTCTAGGTTTTAGATATGATTTTTAAAAATAGAGTACAAGATAAATAATTGATGAGAATTATTTTATAAATGTGGACAAGATGAGGTTGGATCTTTGTCTGAGATTTTTGTTAAACTTCGAAAGCTCTTCTTTTTAAGGAAGAGCTTTCATTTTAATATTAATTTTGGATTTTAAGGTGATAGGTAGTTTGTTGAAAAAAGAATAAGATAGCTGTTCTTTTTTTGGATAATACATTGATGTTTAATTCTGAGAATATGTATTCCCATTCTTTTTCTGTTTTATTTTGATAGGTCATTTTTGAATGACCAAAATTTACCAACCAATCAACAATTTGAGTAGCAGTTTTTTGAATAGAATTAGTATAAGTATCTTCTATAATTATAAGTTCTTTTGCAACTCTACTACATTCAGTAATCAATTGATAAGGATCATCGCTATGATGCAAAACAGTTAGTAGTAAGATAGTATCAAAACTTTGTTGTTTAAATGGTAGTGTTTTTCCATCATAAACTATAGGAGTAATGGTTTTTACTATGGATAAGTTTTGAATATCTACAGGAATGATATTGAAGCCTTTTTCTTTTAAATTTTGAGTAATAAGACAATTACCACTACCTACATCAAGTATTTTACACTGTTTGATTAGATAAGATGAAAAATTTAAAGTTTTTTTTTCGACCCATCGATTTAAAAACAATAAAATGATGTTTCGAAAAATAGCTTTGTTCTTTATAGCGTTTAATATCATGTAATTGTATTAAGTTATCATAGTTAAGGTTTAAAGAATTAATGTTGTTTTTAATGTTAGTTAGAGGATAGTTTTCTAGCTGTAAAAAGTATAGCTTAATTGATAAAGCCTTTATAATTAGAAAACTAACTAAATGATTAGAAGAGATGTATTTTAAAACCTTACAAGGAAATTCAAGTAGCCTTAAAATACATCACTCCATTCATAGGTAGTTATTCAACTATTTTTGCACCTTCTGGGATAGTAAATAAATCTGCGTTTATGGTATTTTTAAGAGAAACATTTTTAAACTCAGCACTATTTCTTACTGTAGTAGGAAGGTTATTTTCTGATGTATACCAAGTTAGTGTTTTAGGCAATTTTATACCATTAACTGTTTGCCAATCTGTGTAACGTATAAAACTAAATTTTTTACTTTTTTCTTTAGAAAAATAAGTGACAGTATAACCTAACCATTCCATCTCACCTGTTTTAGGATGTACATAAACAATATATTGATCATCTGGAGATAAACCGACATCACTTTTGTATGAGATCATCATTCCAGGATAAGAAATATCTTCAAATTCAAGAGGAGGAACTTCTTCATAAATAATACCATCATCACCTAATACAAAAGGCATGGCATAGAAGTAGAACATCAGATTATAATAGAATTTAGCATTTCCTTCATAAGTTTTATCACTTTTTTCTAAGGACCATACCTTAGTACCATCAAAACCTATAGCATCATTTTTGGTATCGATTCTTGCTTTACGACTATGCAAAGCGGTAATAGTAGTTTCTTTATCATCACCTTCTCCTAAATCAAAACTAAGTTGATGCATGGTATTCCAGTTTTCTATTCCGCCGTGTTTATCAAACATTTTGGATATTAAATCGGGATAAGTTTTAGTATTAACCTTAATCTCAGTAGTTCTTTTTTCTATCTGATTTTGTGGAGCAGATGAAAGATTAGACGATGAGGTTTCTTGTTTACAAGAACTAACTATTGTAGCTGTAATTGTTAAGATCGCTAAGTGCTTAGTGAGTTTCATAGTATTTTAAGGGTTTACGATTGGTTTAATTATATTAAATATTAATGATGATGTTTTTCTAGATGTTGCTTTAATAAATCCTTTCCATAATCATTACCATTAGGAGTGCGTACAACGGTATGGATATGATTTCTTGTTGCCCCTCGACTGTTGCTTCTAACACCTACAGGACCTTGATGATCAAATTCAATTAATATAACGGGACTGTGTATACGATAATAAAAAACACTATCATCACTGGTTTTCCCTATCCATGCAAAATAGGTATCGTCAAGATGAGTTTTAATTTCGTCCATTTTAACCTTTGCATGATTATCGATCATGTTTGACACATACTGATCGATAAGTTGTAGTAATTGATCTTGATGTTTTTTTGATAATTCTGATACTTTTAATCCTTCATAATTTAGCGTTATGTTATCAGAAAAAGCTTCGGCTTGAGCGTTATTTCTATTCTTTTGTGTACTTAAAGTAGCTTTTTCTTGTTGAGATATAGGGAGAGCTTGCATTAAGGCTAAACCTAAATTTTGCTCATCTTGAAATAACGTATTGCCTTTATATTTTCCTGTAGTTGTAATGATAGGTTCACCTCCCATAAAGGTTGGTGTCATTACTACTTGGTCTCCCAAAACAAAATAATTAATAATTAAATGATGCCCATCTAATTGCCAACCCCATGGCTCAGTTGTAGAAGGAGAACCCATTATCGTGAAATAATATAATTCTTCATCAAAATCAGGAGAATTCCCATTTAACTCTTTTAGTGTTTGATCGGTTTTCATAATGTCTTTAGACAACTGTAATCCTTTTGCACTTAAAGAAGTTTTTAACATTTTAAATGCCAATTGACGTTGTTGTTGTGTCATTTCTTTGATAGAAACACCTTGTCTTCTATAAATACCATTATCTACATTACACCATTTTCGCCATTCTTCGTCATTAAAAGGATAAACAGTTTTTTCTTTTTGTGACGGAGTTAATCCTTTGATAAATTGTTGTGCTGTGGTAATTATTTTCTCAGTTGAAATTCCAGTGGATTTTAAAGGAAAAAGTCCTTCTTTTTTTCCTGTAGAAGTGAAAATTCCTTTATAAGGAGTAGTTAAATAATTAAGTTCATGTTTTTCAAAATGACTTAAGGGTCTTTTAGTTTCTGTATCTTTTTTAGTTGTTGTTTTTTCATTTTGAGCATTACAAGAAATAATACTCAAGAATATAGATACATATAGAATAGCTTTCATATATAGTTAGTTTTTGATAAGAATTAAGTTTAGTTTTTTACGATTATTAATAGTTATAATCCATTGAGATAAACTTGCGATAAGTATTGTAATGCCACAACCTATAAGATTGAACCACAAATAGGCTATATCAATAATTTCATAAGTATTAAGTATAAAAAGTAGGATCACGATAAGTTCACCTATAATAGCGCCAATAAAAGTCGCATTGGCCATGATTTTTTTTAGAAAAAAACTAATAATAAAAATGCCAAGAATAGCTCCATAAAATAAAGAGCCTATAATGTTTACAGCTTCAATGAGGTTATCAAATAAAGTGATGATCATTGCAAAGAAAATTGATATGATGCCCCAAGAGAATGTTGCTACTTTTGAAACAGACAAATAATGTTTATCTGTTGCTTTAGGTTTGTATAAACGTTTATAAAAGTCTATTATACTAGTTGTAGATAGTGCATTAATTGCAGCAGCAGTAGCAGACATGGCAGCTAATACTATAATTGCTATTAATAAGCCTACAAATCCTTGAGGTAAGTGTTGTGTAATAAAATTTATAAAGATATAATCTGTGTCTTCAGTTTCAATTTGAACTCCAGATTGAACCGAAAACTTTTTTAACAATGTTTTAGCTTCAGATCTAATAGCTTTTTCCTTAATAAGTATGTTATTAATAGAAGCTATGTTTTCAGTTTTATCTACAGTTTTTGCTTCTAGATTATGATTAATAGCATCTAACTTTTTCTTTTCTAATAAGTCAAATTGCTTTTCTAATAATATATATTGATCTGCATAGGTAGAATTTTTAATCAAAGCTACATTTGCAGTATTAAAATGTAAAGGGGTAGTATTGAATTGTAAAAAGATAAAAACTAAAACTCCTATAAAGAGAATAAAAAACTGAATAGGAATTTTAAGTATGGCATTAAATAGTAGGCCTAATTGGCATTCTTTTAAAGATTTACCAGATAAATAGCGTTGAACTTGGCTTTGATCTGTACCAAAATAGGACAAAAACAAAAATGTACCGCCCAAAATAGCGTTCCAGATATTGTATTTATTAGAGAGATCAAATTCAAAATCTATAGCTTTTAATTTACCTGTATCATTTGCTATAGTAATTGCGTCTTGAAAAGAAACATTTGATGGCAATTTTGAAATAATAATAAAGAATATAATTATTAATCCCAGAAGGATGACAAGCATTTGCTGTTTTTGAGTTTGACTCACAGCATTTGTACCTCCAGAAACAGTATATATAATTACTAAAAGCCCAATGATACAGGTAGTAAAACTTAAGTTCCAACCCAAAATAGAGGATAATACAATAGAAGGAGCAAAGAGTGTAAGACCTGTAGCAACACTTCTTTGGCATAAGAATAAGAATGCAGCAAAACTTCTTGTCTTTAAATCAAACCTCTTTTCAAGAAATTCATAAGCAGTATATACATTCAATTTGTAATATACAGGTAAAACGAATATGCAGAGTAAAATAATGGCTATGGGTAGCCCAAAATAAAACTGTACAAATCGTAATCCTTCATCATAAGCTTGACCAGGGAGAGACAAAAAGGTTATAGCACTTGCTTGAGTTGCCATTACAGATAGACCTATTGTCCACCATGGTAAAGTTTGTTGTCCTCTTAGATAAGATTCTGAATCAGATGGTTTTCGGGTTTTCTTAATTCCGTAAACAATGATTATAATGATTATAAATATGAGAACAATCCAATCCAGAATCTTCATAAACTAATTTATTTTTTAGCCATTTCTAGATTGATAGTTACTGTTACATCTTCACCAACAGAACCTCCTGAACTACCTACTTTAAAATCTGTACGTTTGATTGTAGTGTTTAATTTTAATCCAGCTTTTTGTCCACGGTCACTTTTTAAAATACCGTTTAATTTACCGTTAAAAGTTACTTTCTTGGTAATTCCTTTAATAGTTAAATCACCAGTTGTTTTAAAGGTTTTATCATCAACTTTTTCAAAAGAAGTACTTTTAAAAGTAATCTTAGGAAATTTTTCTGCACCAAAGAAATCATCAGCTCTTAGGTGATTATCTCTTCTTTCATTTTTTGTATTGATACTAGCAGTTTCAATAGCAACTTCAAATTTTGGATTTTTAAAATCCTCTTCTGTAATAGCTGTTATGTCAAATTGATCAAAAGATCCAGTTGTTTCAGAAATTACAAGATGAGATACAGCAAAATTGATAGAAGAATGTCCTGCATCTAATTTCCATGTTGATTGTGCTTGAGCGGTAGTAATCGCTAAGAATAATAAGGCTGTTAATAATTTTTTGATATTCATTTGTATACAATTTTAGGTTTATATATTTGATTTACTTTTAAAGATGTTTTTTACGTTGAGATAGTCTAAGTAGTAAACAATTCTTAAGGATAAAGTTTGTTTAATAGGCTCTTCAAAAAGATTATTTAGACTCTCAAAATAGCCCAATGATCCTTCGTCGGTATTTTGAAAAATAGAATTTCGATATAATAATATAGCTTGACTCCCTGGAGCAAATTGCCAACTATAGCTCAAGTCTAAATTCCATACATTAAAATTGGTATCTGGATTAAAGCTTAAATCTGGAGACGAGGATTGTAATGTCCCATCATCTAAAAGATCATAGAATCTATTTTTGTATTGAACTGTAGTCCAAAAATGCCTGAAATTAAGAGATAATGCTTGTTTAGTATTGAAGTTATAGTTTAACTGAATTTGATTTTCAGTCCTAATACGATCTCTATCACCAAAGATAACATCAGTACCATTATCATCTACATATCCTGTTTGTGCTCTTGTGAGATCAAGATTAAGAGAATAACTAATGTTTAACTTATTATTGAAGCGATATCTAGGAGATATTCTAAAGTTATAAGAACGTTGCTCTGTTTCTAAATAATCCTTAAAATGAAATCTAAATGAAGAAGACAGTTTTTTACCCCTATCAGTATTGTAAAAGAATAAAAGATTATAATCAATACCTTGCTTAAAGAAACGACCAGCAACTCTAGGTTCAAAATAATCATAACGATTTCCCCAAGCTCCCCAAGCTTCAAAACCTAAAGAATCAAAGTTTTTAAGTGTAAAATTAGTATCTATACCACCAAAAGTTCCAGTATGTACATTAGGTTTATATAGATAATTACGATTCCCCCAGAAGAATATACGATAGCTATTAAACCATTGAGTAGGAGTAAAAGTTTGGTAATTAAGATTCCAACCAAAATTGCTAAAGTTATTTCTAAACTGTCGACCTAGATCATTATTATCAAATTTATCATCACTAAATCTGTGATTCACTCCAAATCTAAAATTTCCTTTAGTTTTTGAGAAACGCAATTCAGAACTAAATCCATTTAGCGTTTCAGTATCATTAACGGCGCTTAAACGTGCGTTACCATTAATATTATATGAATTTGATCTGGTTGAGATATCCCAAGATAAGGCAGATACATTGGCATCTCTAAAACTTCCTGTTCTAAATACATTAGTATTTGTAAAAGCTACAGACGAATTATTATTAAACTGTTGATCGAGTACAAATACATTATAATTTGTGAATGGTTCAACTTCTTCTTTTCGTTCTTCTCCTGTATTTGTATCTCTTATAGTAGCCGATGTAGATTCGGTAATAGCATTAAAAAAACCGATACCTAATCCTTTTTTTGTTCTACCAGATAATTTTAAAGCATTAAGAACTTTAACTTCTGTAGGGGAATCAATTATTTCTTCATTTTCTTTTAGGTTAGGAGAACTACTAGGAGCGTTACCTATACGACGAGAAAAGAATAAATCTCCTTTTTCAAATAACTCAACACCTTCTGTGAAAAATTGACGTTGTTCTCTAAAAGTTTGTTCAAATGGACCTAGATTAAGGGTAAGTGCATCAAATCCAGTTTGACTAAAATCAGGGATTAAAGTAGCATCAAGTGTGAAGCTATCACTTAAACCATATTTTACATCAAGTCCAAAGTTTAAATCGTTTTCAAATTCACCTTCTTGTAATTCTGTTTTTCCAGATACAAAGGGTAAAAAATTTAATCTAAGTGGAGGAGTAATATTAGAAATACCTTTAAGTAAACCATGATACTGTGCTTCTCGTCCAATACTTCTATCTACATAATTCCAAGAATAGATTTGATTTAAAGATTTAATATCTCTAAAAAAATTGATACTCCAATCTTTTGTATCACTAGAGAAACGCAATGCAGAATACGGAATCTTTATTTCTACTATCCAACCATCATCAACGATATTTACACTACTTTCCCATACATAATTGATACTAAAATCATCGGCATTTCCTCGTCTTCTATTCGGAATTGTTTTTGAATCTCCTTGAGTACCGGCAGAAGTAACATAAAATTTATTTTCGTTAATACCATCATTATAAGGATTGATAGCAATAGTAAACACATCGGTTTCACCAAAAACATTATCACGTAAAGTAAATTGATTGGTAATGGATTCTGGATTTGGATCGTGAAGGTAAGCAGCAATGTAAATGGAGGTATCATCATATAATAGTTTAACGCTACTTTTATGAGTTACAGGAGCAGGTGTTCCATTATCTGGAGTAAGCATAGTAAAATCTGTAGCTTCGTTTGCCGAGTTCCATTCAGATTCGTTTAATTCACCGTCAATTTTTATGGTAGACTGTATACGAGAGGCAGTAATTGTTTTTTGTTGCGCATAACTTAAAACAACGACACAAAAATATAGTATGGTTAGTAATTCCTTTTTCATTTTTCTTCTTTTTCAAAAACAAAAATGAAATAGATGCCTTAGTTGAAAAAACAAAATCTATCAACATCCAAAGTAAGCAGTTCAACAGCAAATCGTCGAATAACCGATAAGAATTACTGTTGACCCTATTAATTTTGTTGTAAACCCAAGATTATAAGAAAAGTTTAACAACTCTTTATATTTTTGAATTATGAAAACGTTATTGCAAAAAACACGATTTAAGGAGTTTCTATATCAAAGCATATTTTTTGTTATACTCTTTTTGATGTATGCATTAAATAAGCATGAAATGAAAGTTTATATGTATGATATTGCCTTTTTTGGTTTTTATGCATTGACTGCTCTTTTTATAAGCTACGTACTTGTTCCTAGATTTTTTTATACCAAGAAGATGCTAACTTTTTGGTTACTTATCATAATGGTATTATTAGGGGTTTATTTTATGGAAGAATACGTATTAGAGCCTGTATTGGTAGGTGGACATAGAGGAGCAATAATCTCTAATGTTTTTTATACCATATTAAGTATTTTCCCTTTTCTGTTTATGATGGTGAGTTTTAAAATGGCTTGGGATGCTATACAAAAACAACAAGAGTTAGAGAGTTTGCAATTAGCTGTAAACGAAAGTGAATTACGCTTTTTGAAATCACAGATTAATCCACATTTTTTATTCAATAATCTTAATAATCTATATTCTTATGCTATAGAGAATTCTCCTAAAACACCTTCTATTATTTTGGAACTTTCATCTGTTATACGGTATATGTTATATGATTGTAAAGAGAATTTTGTCCCACTATCCAAAGAAATCAAACATCTTGAAGATTTTACTGCTTTAAATGAGCTTCAAATAGAAAATAGAGGAGTAGTTAATTTTTCGTCAGCGATAGCTTCAGATAATTTTGTTATAGCACCGCTTATATTGACCATGTTTGTAGAAAATGCATTTAAGCATAGTACGGCTAGCCAAGGTGATAATATTACAATAGATATAGATATAAAAGTTAAAGATGACGGGGCACTTTATTTTAATTGCACAAATAGTTTTTTGGCGACTAGCAATAACGAAAAACTATCTAAAGGAATAGGGTTAGAAAATGTAAGAAAGCGTTTAGAATTACTTTATCCCGATCAATATGAATTAAACATAAATGATGAAGATAGTCTATATAAAATACAATTATTTATAAAGTTAACAAAAGTGAAAAACTGATTTATATAGCATATAAAAACTATAGTGAGGTAGTCAAAAATAAATTTAACTAAATTTGTGAGACCATTTATTTTATGAATTTTATAGTATCTCTAATAGAGTAATTTTAAATGAATCAAGTAGATTTCCATATAGATAAAGATCTTGATGGTGTAGAAATAATGTCTGCAAATATTAAATCTTATAAGAGTCAAGCTCATATTCATGATGAATATGCTATTGGAGTTATGGAATATGGTATTCAAGGATATGATTCAAAACACAAGAGGGATAAGTATATGATAAAAGGAGATATTCCTGTTGTAAACCCTCAAACAATTCATAATAGTGAAAACTTAGATGATCATGGTTTTATATATATAATGTTTTATATCAAACCTGAACTTATTAATAATATAGGTCAAGAAGTTTTTGATAAAAATAAAGGGAATCCCAAGTTCTCTCAATTTGCTATTAGGGATACCTATGTAGAGAAACACTTAATTAATTTACATACAGTTTTAAGGAATAATACTTTTGATTGTATTCAAAAACAAAATTATTTGTACGAAGTATTAGTATATTTAATTAAGAACCACACTATATCTCATCAAGATATAATTAGAGAACATAAGGATAGAAAGACATTAAATAAAGTTGAAGAATATCTACATGATAATTACACTAAAAAAATTGAATTAAAAGAATTAGCAGAGATAGCAGAACTAAGTCCATATCACTTAAACCGAATGTTTGCTAAAGCTAATGGAATACCACCACATCAATATTTGATTAACTTAAGGTTAAATAAAGCACGTAAACTGTTAAAGAGAATGAAGACATCTACTGAAATTGCATATGAAGTTGGTTTTTATGATCAAAGTCATTTCATTCGTAATTTTAAGCTTTTTTTAGGAATAACACCTAAGCAATACCAAAAACAGATACGATAGCAATAATATACAAGTTTTAGAATTTACCATATCATAGTTTTGCTCAAAATCTAATTATAATGAGTAATAAAAACTTTGATATTAATAATCTTTGGAGAGAAAAGGAAGAGGTATTGGATCTGACTCATCAAGTATCTAAAGAATTTTTGAGAGCATTACCCCATAGAAATGTGCTTCCTAGTAAAGAAGATGTATTAAATCTGGAACAATTTGTTTATAAACTACCAGAGAATGCAACAAATGCTACAGCTATTATAAAAGAATTGAATACACTAGGAAGTCCTGGTACGATGCTTACTGCAAGTCCTCGTTATTTTGGTTTTGTTAATGGAGGAGCATTACCTGCCAGTATAGCAGCAATGTGGTTGGCTACAGTATGGGACCAATCTCCTACCATGAAATTAATGTCTCCAACCGTTTGTAAATTAGAGAAAGTAGTAGAAGAATGGATAGTAGATATTTTAAATTTACCCTCGGATACGACATGCTCCTATGTAACTGGGACTACAACAGCTGATATCTTATGCTTAGTGGGAGCTAGAAATTATGTATTAAAAAAATATGGTTGGGATGTAGTAAAGAAAGGGCTTATAGGTGCTCCAAAAATACGAGTTATAGTAGGAGAAGAAGTTCATACAACAATGCTTAGAGCTTTACGAGTAATAGGTATTGGTAATGAACAGATCGAGAAAGTATCTGTAAATAAAGCAGGAGTAATAGATATTACAGCATTGCCTAGATTTAATGATGAACCAACTATAGTATGCCTTAATGCAGGTAATACTGATACAGGAGGGTTTGATGATTTTAATTATATAATAGACAAAGCAAAAAAATATGGTGCATGGGTACATGTTGATGGGGCTTTTGGGTTATGGGCAAGGACATCTCAACATTATAGGTATTTAACAAAAGGTATTGAAAAAGCAGATTCGTGGGCAACAGATGGGCATAAATGGCTTAATACACCATATGATTCTGGGATTGCATTGTTTCGTAATGAAAGGGCTATTCAAGAAAGTATTCAGTTAAAAGCAAACTACTTGATTCAAGATAGCGAAGATCCTATGAATACAACATTAGAAACTTCTAGAAGAGCTAGAGCTGTAGAATTGTGGGCGGCATTAAAAAGTTTAGGAAAAAGAGGTGTTTCTGAAATGATCGATAATTCATGTCGATTGACAAAATATTTTGAAAGTCAATTAAAAGCAGCAGGTTTTGAAATATTGAATGAAGTTTTTATTAATCAAGTAATGGTTTCTTTTGGGTCGAGTAAAAAAACTAAATTGATGATTAAAGCTATACAAGATGACGGCTTAGCGTGGTTTAGTGGCACAAATTGGCAAGGAAAAGAAGCTATGCGTATTAGTGTATCAAATTGGGCAACTACAACAACTGATATTGATCGCATAATGGAATTAATACTTAAATTGAATAAAGAAATAAAGGCATAATAAAATGATAGAAAATAATCCATTAATAGCTAGATTCCCTGAAGCAGAAATAGCTTTGGAAGGGGTGATGTCTAGACTAATACAAGCTGGTGAACAACAATTTATCTTTATGGAGTTTGATAGAGATGTAGAAGTTCCACCTCATTCTCACAATGCACAATGGGGCATCGTATTAGATGGCGAAATGGAAATTAATATAGCAGGTAAAATCAAACATCTTAAAAAAGGAGATCATTATTATATAGAAAAAGATGTGATTCATTCGGCCAAAATAAAAGCAGGATATAAGGATTTGACATTATTTGACCAAGTAGATAGATATAAAGAAAAGACTTCAATATAAACAGCTGTAATATATCCTTAAAAGAATTTAAATTTCCTTTTTGAGGATATACTAATTATATTTACATGTAAAACAAAAATATTGCACATGAAAATAGAGGCAAGAGAAATGTGTCTTAATGAAATTGAATTAATGGTTGATTATTTTCTCAATGCAGAAGCTGCTTTTCTTGAAAAAATGGGAGTTGATAGGGCCAAATTACCAGAAAGAGAACAATGGATTAAAAAATTACAATTAGATATAGTAAAACCCTTTAATGAAAGAGCTTTCTTTTATGTGGTTTGGCTTATGGATAATGAACCAATAGGACATTCAAATATTAATAATATTGTTTTTGGTTCATCAGCTACAATGCATTTACATGTATGGAAAAATGAGAAACGTAAAAGTGGATTAGGATTACATTTCTTACAAAAAACCATTCCTTTATATTTTAAGTATTTTGACTTAAAAGAACTTATTTGCGAACCTAGAGCAGCAAACATAGCTCCTAATAAAACGCTTTTAAAACTAGGTTTTGAATTTCTTAAAACATATGAAACAACTCCAGGATGGATTAATTTTCATCAAACAGTAAGTAGATATCGTCTTTTAAAAGAGAACTTAGAATAATAGAGGGCGTGATTTAATAGCCTTCCTCACTATCATAGTCTTCAAAAGAATTGAGAATATTAGAATACCAAGTATCGTATTGTTTGTCATTAATTTTTCTTGGATCTGGAAAATTTGTAATGGCTCTACAATCACCATAATTCACATCATCTTGATATTTTAAAATAGCATCAAAAGGAACCAAAGGTACAATAGGAGCATTTTTAAAAAACAATTCTTTAAAACCCCAAAAGTAATTAGCATTAACAATTAGTTCTTCTTGACGTTTTGTGATTTTTATAGGAGAATTATAATCCAAACCATTTTCATTATAAGGTATCTGAGCTAAGATCTCAACTTTTACTTTTACACTATAAAATTCTGGATCCCATTCACATGAAACAATTTCAGAAGAAATCACTTTCATAAGATGTACTTTTACAGCATAGTCTCCTTCATAGCTGCAACAGTCACAATAATCTACAATAAAAGGATCATATTTTAAAAATAATGATAAATTTTGAGCTTCTTTTAAGGTAAAATTATCCCTTGGATCTGCCCAAGAATAAGATGATATCATCAAGAATAAGAGTAGTATTTTTTTCATGAAGTAACTTAAGAATAATAATTGTAATTTAAGATTAACATTTTAAAAGGTCCATTTCATCCCATAAAAGTAAGAGACCATAACCTAATAAGATTACTATCAAAATGAAAATGATTACTTTGATCAATGTTTTTGACATAACATTATAATTGTTGTATGAGTTGCGTATAAAAATCTAGATTATCTTGTAAATGCTCAGGTTTGATGATGTAATCCTTTTCAAAAAAAACTATGCGATCATCTATTTTTTGAATTCTTAATTCAGGATATTCCATACATTTTTTTAAGAATCCTTGAGATAAAGAATACGAGCGATTACTGTTATTTTGATATATAAATTGTTCCTCAAACTGTTGTTGGATAGATGCATTTGTATAACTTTTCTTTAAAGCTTGACGAAGACTGTTGTTAGGAGTTATTATAAAATCTGGAATGTCTGGTGATATATCAAAAAAGAAAAAAACTGTTTGAGAATATGTAACAGCACTTGTCCTAGTAGCAGTAAAAAGATAATCAAAAGATAAAACAGTTTGATTATGATATTGACCACTAATCATATGATACGCACCTCCAGAACTATTTGCTAATCCTTTTGAACGGTCAAGGTAATCAAACCCTAATACATAATCACGTTCATAATTATCATTGTAATAATGATAAGAAAGTCCTAGGCGAGTAGCTTCGGCTCTTAATGTTTTGGTTCTATTCTTAAGTTTTTTGAATCTTTTTAAACCAAAGAATTGCATGACAATAACCATTATAGCTACGAGTATATAAATATAATATTGTGACATAAGATGTAAAATAAGAAATGAGTAATAATGAAAGTGTTATACTATTTTTAAGTGATAAGTTAATTTCATAAAATCAAACAGATATTATTAAGGATTTTGATCAGTAACCCAAGTTAGAAAATCGCATTGTATTCTAGCTTTCATTTTTTTATAATATTTTTCTCCTTCTTTAAGTTCTTCAGGAGTCATATTTTCTGCTAATTCACTAGCCATACGTTTAAACATGGCAATTTTTGCTCTAGGAATACTCCAGGTACTCCACGAAGTAGGGATATATTCTCCAGCTAAGCGATACCATCCATAAGCTTTGGCTAAGTTGACAGTCCTACCTTCACCATTTTTCCACATAATGCCTAGACTTCTCATAGAATTATGAAGACCAAGTAAAGCAGCTTTTTCAAAATAAGAATAAGCTTTATCATAATCCCTAGAAACCTTGCGACCACGCACATATATCAATCCTAAATCATGAGCAGCATAGGCATAATTAGCTTGGGCAGCATCTTTTAACCAAGAGATAGTTTCACTTTTATAAGTTTGTGATTCGGATTTAAATCGAAGTGTTTCTTTAGTAAAGCAAGATTGACTATAACTATTAAAGAAAGCTATAAAGATAAAACTGTAAGTTAAATATTGACGAATTGTTGTATTCATAATCCTTGTGGTAAATCTAATTGATCCAATAATGTTAAGGCATTATCGATAATAAGTGGTTTTGTTCGTTTCATAGGTTTCCACTGTGTTTTTGTAAAATATTTAATTAGTTTAGCTACTACAGCAGGTCTATTTAAGTTGATATCAATATTTTTTTGACCAGAAAACCAAATAACTCCAGATCTAGGATAACCTACGCACCAATTTCCTTTTTCTAGATCTGTGTATATCTCCAAGTTATCTTCTTCTCTAAAAGAAACTCGCATAGGAGAATTTTTATAACCTTCTAGATACACAACAACCGTTTCTATACATGCAGAATGTTTGTATTCAACTAGATGATAATGTGCGCGATTCCATAAATAAGTTTGGTTATTAACTACAATTTTTCTGAATTGTTTTGAAGCCATTCGTTTAATATTAATGAATATTGAAAATTATTTACGCATACATAAATTGATCAATAGCGGTTTCGCCTAAGCAAAAATCCACAAAAGAGTCAGCTATAATTTTAGCTTCATCCCAATCTAGATCGCTAGAAGAACATGCATAAATTTTATATTCGTCATCAATTGTTTTTTCTCTCATATCAAAAAACAATTGATTTCCATAACCATCCATAGCAATAGAGAGTGCGCCAGGTAACTCTTCGGGGAGTCCGTAAATCAAATTATATGGCCTAATTTCTTTGGTCGAAAAAAACTGAATTTCCCTGTCACCTTTTACCGTTGTTATTCCAGTATGGCAAAACTGTAAAAAAGACAAATAACTTTTGGGCAGTTCTCGATCAGGAAATTTCCATTGATCATACGATTTTGGATGTTGAGTAAAGTTTTTATGCTCTTCTGAAGTAAATAATTTTTTTTCTGAAATTATGAGTTCATCGATTTCGCTTTTAGTTAAATCGGCATTCCAGGTTGTTTTAAATAATTTTAATTGTCCTTCGGTAGCACCAGCTAATGCGTCATAGTGGATGCTATCAAATAGCTGTTCCCAGTTCATTTTGGTGATGATAAGATATTAGATAATTATAAGAGGGTTATTTTGCAGTTAGTAACCACATTCCCCATGGATTTCTATAATATTCATCATCGGCAGTAGGACAGGTGGTTTCTTCTGTGATTAAAAAATCTGTATCAAGGGCAGTATATTGATCACCAGCTTTTATGGTTAAATTATCCATCAGGCGATCAGAGTTAAATTGTAATACAGCTGGAATGGCTATTTGTAAATCTGTTTGACGTGTAGATACATCGGCTAGCCCCAAATTATGCATTCCGCAAGTATAACTAAAACTTGTTCTAGCATATTGCATTTGTCTTACATACAAGCTATATAGTGCTATAGGAGCATTTATACCTACAGTTGTTGTCCAGTTGGATTTGTCATATGCAGTACCACTAGTTTCAATTTTTACACCAAAACCACCAGCATTAAGAATATGCACGGCTATTTCGGATATACGTTGAGCAAGAGACATACTACCACCAGGACCTACAAGATAAATGGTATGCGTATGAGTATCTAATTCGTCCAAGAAATTTTCGTCTAGCGGTGTTTTACTCCATTTCTTAAAAGCGAGCCACATTTGTGGATCATAATCATAAATATCTAATTCATAAACTTGACCTGTTTGACTATCGGTAATAAAATTGTCTTTAATAGTGAGTTCATTATTAGAATGTTCTATAATAGAAGCTTTAATAGCATCAATTGAATCCCATTTACCTGGAATTCCTAAAATAATGTCTTGCTCAAATTGAGGTTCTTGAGCTATATTGTCCTGTCGTTTTTTGAATAAATTGATAAAATTCATAAATGTAAAATTGAGATTTGTAATTAATTAGCTAATGGAGTTAACCAGGTTTCAAAGTCCTTTTGATGTTTTTGTTGTGCCTTTTCGATAGCAGGAGCTATTTCGTCTTTTGTAAATGGTGTTAAATTCAAATCTCGTTGTAACCATTCTTTAAAAGAATCTATATGCTTACTAGAAGATTCCTCTTCATCTTCCTCGATATAATCATCTTCTTCGTCATCAATAAAAAAAACTTCTTCATCATCGACCATAGGTTCAACATCGATAGCTATGATTTGTAATAGTTCGTTTATATTATCTGCGATTATATGTATGCCTCCTTCATCACCAAAAACAACGATTGGAGCTTGATTTAAATCTTTAGTATCATCTTTTGCCCAGAAAGCATAAAAAGATCCAGAATGTGTAGCTTGCGCGAAAGGTATTATAGCTTTAAAAAACGCTCTTCTTACTGAGGTGTGTTCTAAAGCAAGATCATAATAACTTCTATAGGTTAACTCAAATGCTTCTGTATAATAGTAATTGTCTGATATGTCATTATCAAAATCTATTAAAGAGGAAAGTGTAGTAGGTAAAAGATAATCGTGGAATTCTTTTTGGATTTTTTCTTTAGATAATCGCATAAAATATATTGATGAATTAATTATTAGCCCCACGAAGCTAAATCAATATTATGTATTATAAAAGAATATAGCCCAAATAGGCTAATTTTGAATTAAAATGTGATAATATAATATCAAAAAGTGATAGGAGTATACTTATCTATTTATAATATAGTGTTATACAGCTTCTGGATGAGTCCAATAAGGAGTAAAGATAGAGGCTCCAATATTTGCGAAATAGTCTAGATTTTTATCAGGTTCTTGTTCTTTATAAAAATACCAACTATTAGAGAACATATAAACTTGCTCAAATAAATCTTTATACTGTTGTTTAGAAAATGATGTTTTAAATATGTTTTGAGCTAATAAATAATCAAAAAGGGCTAAAAATTTTGTGCGCCACATTTGTACATAGGCAGAAAAATCTTCGAAGTATAGAGGGAACTCTTTATGTAAATATACTTGATCTATAAAAATACAACGATAGTGATAAGTAACCTCATAAGCATTTCTAAAAGTGTTAAAAAAGAAAGCTCTATCAATAGTTTGTTCTATCGAAAAGTTTTTTTCAGTTTCGTGTAAATCCTCAATCATACGTTTAAGTATAGTGATTAAAATAGCTTCTTTGTTTTTATAATGATAGCGTAAGTTTCCATCACTGATACCCAACTCAAGAGCGATAGCTTTACTGGAAACATTAGAAATTCCTCTAGTATTATATAACTCAAGTGCTTTTTTTATGATACGGGTTTTAGTGTTTTTCATGTAGGATTTACGTTTGAGAGCAAAAATATAAATTTAACAAAAAAGGATTATTTTTAGAAGTATGTACAATTAAAATTGACAAATAATAAAACTTAATATATATACAAAAAATGTAACTTTGATCGATAATAATATGGTATAAGTAGTTACATTATATAAAATCAATCAGGAAAATAGTAAGTAGATGATGGATTCAAGAATAAGTATGATATCGCTTGGAGTAAGTGATCTAGAAGCAGCGATAACATTTTACAGAGATGGATTAGGTTTACACATGATAGAATCACCTCCAGGAGTGGCATTTTTTAAACTTAATGGGACATGGTTAGGTCTTGCTAATCGCGAAAACTTAGCTAGTGATGCAGGAATCTCTCATGAAGGTACAGGATATAGTGGGATAAATCTAGTTCATAATGTTACCTCTGAGGAAGAGGTAATAAAACTCATTGAACTGGTAAGAAGTGCAGGAGCAACGATTATAAAAGAACCACAAAAGGCAGTTTGGGGAGGTTTTCATGCATATTTTAAAGATTTAGATAGTCATTTATGGGAGATAGCATATAACCCTTTTATGTGGATAGGACCAGAAGCAAATTAATTTAAAAAATGAATCATCAATGAAAAAAATAGTACAGTCAATATTAAGTATATTTAGTGGTAAGGATAGGAGTAAAAATCAAAGAGTACCTTTAAATGAAGGATTACCACATATTCTCGAATTGACTTCAAAACAATTTGAAACATATAATCATGCTTTTTTGATCAATTTAATCAGTGAGAATGAAGTTGTTTTACAACTTATGCATGGGGTATTAATTGAACAGATTCAAACAGAAAAGAGTGAGTTTAATTTCTCGATAAACTTATCTTTTGATAATGAAAAAGAAGCAGAAGATCGATTTAAAGCATTAGATATTTCAAAAGAGTTTACATATTATGAGTTTGATACAATACCATGTTATGTTTTAAATATGGGGAATAATCATACTCGAATTCAAAAAATAGTACATATGATATTAGAAAGAGTTTATGGATATAGTAAGGTAGCAATGTTTGAATTTGAACTTTATGATCAAGGAATGGTATAAAATATGAATACTAATAAACTAATGAATATTCAAAACAAAAATGCCTTTATCATTGGATTAGCGATATTGGTTGTGATCTGTGTTTTGATATTTAACGTAGTGTATTTTTCAAGTTATTACGGAATTGCACAAATTGATTATATAAATTCATTATTGCTAATCCCATTTATTATAACAGTATGCTCTTTTGGAATGCTTATAGAGCAATACAAGCATAAAAGTAAAATTAAAAAAATTGATAAGTTTGATCTAACACAAAAGGAAAAAGAGGTAGTAAAACTGATCTTGAAGAAGAAAAAAAATCAAGATATCGCCAACGAAATGTTTGTTGAGTTGTCTACCATCAAAACACATATCAATAATAGCTATAAAAAATTAAACATTAAAAATAGGAAAGAGCTTTTTGATATGTTTGAAAATGAGTGAAATAAAAAATATCCACCCTTTTATCCACCCCATGAAAATTGTGTAAAAAATCCTTTTCTATCAAATTTGTTCTCAGATATTAAAAACAAAATAACTAATGGACAAGAAAACGAAGTATGCAATTAAAACAGGTTTTGTTATTGCATTATCAGGTACTGTATTAATGCTTCTTTTATTAGCAATACATATGGTAGGACCTAAGGCAATAGAAAATGATATGTTTATGATAGGAGGGACTATATTGTTTATTGCACTATATCTATTTTTACTATTAGGTATAGGTAAAAGTATTTTAGCTTATAAAAATAATAATGGAGGAAAAATAAGTTTCTTACAAGCATTTAAAAATGGGATGTGGGTAAGTCTATCTACAGCAGTATTTGCAGTTGTTTTTACAATCATTTTTTATGAGTATATCTATACGACTTATATAGAGGATATGACAGAAGTACTTATTAAGAAAATGAGTCAGCAAAATATTCCTGCTCAAGAATTGACACAAAAAGTCAATGAGCAAACAAAATATTATAGCACTACAATGCAGGCTCAATTTTCTTTTGTTGGTAATCTTATTACCGGAGGAGCATTTTCTTTAATTATGAGTTTGTTTTTTAAATCAAAAGAATAAGAGGAGTATAATTATATAAGTTACATTTAATAAATTACTTATATTAATTATGAATGAGATTCCTGAGAACTATATAGAAAAGCAAAAATGTAGATAGGAATTTTAAGATTACAAAAAATAAAGTATAAATAAGAAAAGCTAATTCAGAACGTTAAATTATGGATTAGCTTTTCTTATTATAGTTACTAATTAAGCATTCTTTATAAATATAACAATGAATATATGATTTTTTAATTAGTTGAATAACCTTCTTTGGTTAATATCATACAAGTTTTTGATGTTTTTGTATAATATTATTACGGTTTAATGGTAACTGGGAATATAGTAAGTGATTTTTTACAATTTTTTAACTTACCTAAAGATTTTCAAAGAAAAAAAGTAGTATAATTGCACCGTTAAAAAAGATATTGACCAACAAAAAAGACAATATCTTATTATTATTTTCTTTTTTTTTCTAAAATGCAACTCATGTAACTGAGGGAAGCGAAGCTTTATCAAAAACCATTACTTCTGATAAAATACAATTCTATATACTAAAAATAGAATATTAAAATCTTCTCTTATGTAAATTACGCTCAAGAAAAGCAGTTATTTTAAAGTATGTTACTATTTGATTTTTAATTAAATAGGATGGTGTGGTGATTGGATTTATTTATCTAGAAATATTTAGATAAATAAATTAACTATACATCTCTCTTATAAATAATATATACACTTCTCATAGATAGTTAAACACAAAAACATTTTAAATTGAATAATATTAAACAAAAGATAGTATCCAATTATTGGTTAAAAAAAGTAAAAAAGACTACAGTTATAAATGATATTCTTTTTTATGATAAAAAAACAATAAAAGAAACGGTTAATGATAAAGAAGAGATAAAATTTTTATCAAAGCTTACTAAGGATAATAGTATGGCTGAGTTCACTATCTTTCTTAGTATTTTTAATGTATTATCAAACCGTTACCTTGATTTTGAAAAATATATTTTTTCATCAAAAATTAATAATACTAACGAATCTTTATTATTTGATAATATACTAGTAGAAGAAGAAGTTTTCAAGTCTTATATCAATAGGGTTAAAAAAGAAATACAAGAAGTTTATCAACATGTTGAATACGATAAAAAGCTTCAAGAAAAATATCCTTTTGAAAAACTTGCTAATCACGGAATAATATATGGTGAAATAGATCACAAAATTGAAAATCAATTACCAGTTATACTTTTTATTAGTAAAAATAAAAATCAGTTTGAACTAAGTCTATCATATAACGATTCTTATATAAGCGACGAAGCTGCACAACATTTTATTAAAACTTATAAAATATGGATTTGTAATCTTAAATCATATCTAAATACAATTACTAAAAGCATTTCTATTGTACAAGAAGAAGAAAAACAAAAAATAGAAATTTTTAATGATTACAATCTTAATTATGATAAATCAAAAACATTAGTTGATTTATTTGAAGAACAAGTATGGCTTACTTCAAATAAAATTGCAGTTGTTATACATGATAAAGAAATTACTTATGAGGAGCTTAATAAAGAAGCAAACAAACTAGCTAAATATCTAAAAATAGAAAAGAAAGTTACAGAAGGAGATTTATTAGGTATTAAATTAGATCGAAATGAGAATATATTTATATCAATTTTAGGAGTTTTAAAATTAGGAGCGACTTATGTTCCTATAGATGTTAATTATCCAGAAGAAAGAATTAAATATATAGAAACAGATAGTAGAAGTAAGTTAATTATTGATGAAAAATTAATTAATGAATTTAATAGTGTTAAAACTTCATACACAAATGAAAATTTAGGTATAAAGTTTTCTTCGAGTAATTTAGCTTATATAATATATACCTCAGGAACTACAGGTAAACCTAAAGGGGTTATGATTTCTCATAAAAATGCTGTGGGATTAATAAAATGGGCTCAACAAGAATTTGATAAAGAACAATTCGATATAGTATATGCTACAACATCAAATTGTTTTGACCTGTCTATATATGAAATGTTTTATCCATTATCCATTGGTAAAAAAATCAGGTTATTAAAAAATGCATTGGAGATAGATAAGACGATTTTGTATGATAAAAAAATACTAATAAATACAGTTCCTTCTAGTGTTCGTAGTCTTATCGATAATGAAGTTGATCTAGAAAATGTTACAGTAATGAATTTGGCAGGAGAGCCATTTCCTGTAGATATAGCAAATAAATTATTGAAAACAAATGCAGAAATTCGAAACCTGTATGGTCCATCTGAGGATACTACATATAGTACAATATATAAATTAGATCCTAAGAAGAAATATGAAAACTCTATTCCAATAGGTAAGCCGATATCAAATACTCAAGTATACATTTTAGACGCAGATTTGAGAATAGTACCTATAGGAGTACGAGGTAATTTATATATTTCTGGAGATGGTTTAGCCAAAGGATATCTTAATAAACATGATTTGACATCAAGAAAGTTTGTCGATAATCCATTTAAAGAAGGACATAAAATGTATGATACAGGGGATGTTGCAAAATGGACAAATGATGGGAATATAGAATATTTAGGAAGAAATGATGATCAAGTTAAGTTAAGAGGATTCAGAATTGAGTTAGGAGAAATTGATAATGTAATCAAATCATATACGGATGATATAAAACAAGTTGTTACTATAATTAAAAAAACTAACAATAGTGAGAGATTAGTTTCATACTATACAGGAACTGATAGCTTGGATATAGAAGCATTAAAACAAAAAATCAAAGATATTCTTCCTAGTTATATGATGCCTAGTTATATAATTTTCTTAGATAAAATACCATTGACTCCTAATGGTAAAATAGATAAAGGAGCTTTAGAAAAACTAGAAATTGAAATTAAGTCTAATATTGCATATGAAGCTCCAAGAAATGAAAATGAGAACGAGATTGTAAAAATATGGGAAGAAGTATTAGGAAAAGATAAAATAGGTGTTTTTGATAACTTCTTTGAATTAGGAGGACATAGTTTAATGATAGGTCAAGTAATTAATAAGATAGCTAAAAACTTAAATGCTACGATTACTTATAAATT
Organism: Aquimarina rhabdastrellae; assembly: GCA_947387485.1. GTDB lineage: Bacteria > Bacteroidota > Bacteroidia > Flavobacteriales > Flavobacteriaceae > Aquimarina. Next base: position 122,421 of record CANDNT010000004.1, on the reverse strand, counting down.
ATTTTTTGATAATCCTACTATAGCTGAATTAACTTCAAAACTTAAAAAAAATGAGTTTCTGGCAATTGAAAAAATTAAAAAACAAGATAAATATCCGTTAACAACTGCTCAGCAAAGAATTTGGTTTTTAAATCAATTAGAAGGAGGAGAAAAGGCATATATAATGTCTGCAGGTATTCTTATTGAAGGAAATTTAGATATAACAAGATTAAATAAGGCGATCAAAAATGTTGTAGAAAATTATGAGATTCTAAGAACATATTTTGAAATAGATAAAGAAGGAGAAGTTTCACAATTTATATTAGATAAAAATGAAGAGTTAACAGTAAATGTTGAACTAGTTGATATTTCGAGAGAAATAAAGAAAAAAGAAATACTCAAACAAAAAATAGCTGAAATAGAAGAATATACGTTTGATTTACAAACATTGCCTCTTTATAAAATACATTTAATTAAGAAAGATGTTGATAGAAATTATTTGTTTTTAAATATACATCATATAATAAGTGATGGATGGTCATTAGAAATATTATTAAATGAAATAATTAGTAATTACTCTGCAGAAACTGTATATGATCAAGATAGAATTCAATTTAAAGATTATGTATTCTGGAAAAAGAAACAAGAAGAAACTTTAACATATAAGAATGCCGAAATATATTGGAAAGATAAGTTTTCTAGTAAAATACCTTGTTTAAATATTCCAAGTTTTAAACCTAGACCATTAGTACAATCCTATAATGGTAAAACAATAGTAAACTCGTATAATCGAGAGTTTTTGGATAGACTAAAAGAGCATGCTCAAAGAAATAGAACGACTCTTTTTATGGTATTAATGGCGGGTATCAAAGGATTATTTTTTAGATATACAGGACAAGAAGATATTATTATAGGAACTCCAATTGCAGGAAGAAACCATCCTGATTTAGAAAATCAATTAGGATTATTTTTAAATACACTAGCGATTAGAACTTCATTTAATAAAAAGAGTACGTTTAAAGAACTTCTTGAATTAGAAAAAGAAGCTCTTACAGAAGCTTATGAACATCAGGAATATCCTTTGGATGTATTAATTAACAAACTAAACTTAAGTAGAGATACATCTAGATCACCTTTATTTGATATTATGGTAGTCTTACAAAACCAAAGACAATTATCACAATTTGAAAATACTCAAATAGAGCATGAGTTAAAAGTAAAACCATACAATTTGGATAGAGATACAGCTCAATTTGATATGAGTTTTACTTTTACAGAAAATGAGGGACTTGATTTAGAAATAGAGTTTAATACGGATATTTATGATGCATTTATAATAGAAAGGATGTTTATGCATTTTGAAAACTTTCTTAAGCTTTCAATTTCTGAACCAAATAAAGAAATAATAGCACATGAATATCTTACAAAAGAGGAAAAAAATAGATTGCTAATTGGGTTTAATGATACTCTAGATAAATTTGATGAAAACGAGACAATTATAGATAAATTTGAAAAACAAGTATCTATAACACCATATAATAGAGCACTAATATTTCATGACCAAAAAGTCTCATATAAAGAGGTTAATGAACAAGCCAATCAAATGGCAAATTATTTAATAAATCAATATCAATTAAGACCAGATGATTTATTAGGAATAAAATTAGAACGTGGTTTAGAACAAATTATAACAATTTTAGCTGTATTAAAAGCAGGAGCAGCATATGTACCAATAGATATTAGCTATCCAAAAGAACGAATAACCTATATTCAAAAAAATAGTAATTGTAAAGCTATTATAGATAAAGAGGTTATAGCAGATTTTAAATTTAAAAGAGATGATCTTTCTTTCGAAAATATTAAAAGAGAAATAACCAATGAAAATTTAGCATATGTAATATATACTTCAGGAACTACAGGTCAACCTAAAGGAGTAATGGTTTCTCATGGAAATATAAGTAATGTTATTAATTGGTTTACCAATACATTTGAAATAAATGAAAAAACTAGATCAATACAACTTACCGATTACACATTTGATCCTAGCTTAGAAGATATCTTTGGAACATTAACTCAAGGAGGAACATTTCATTTAATTAAAAAAGATTTATTACTTGAACAAGATAAACTTCTATCATACATAACCAAGAATCAAATTACAATAATAAATTATGTACCCGATTACACCGCAAATTTATTATCTCAAATACCTAAGATAACATCAATAAAAAAAATTATTGTTGGAGGAGAACAATTAACAGAGCCTAATAAAAATAAAATTCTAGAGAAAGGTTATGTTTTGTATAATAATTATGGGCCGACAGAGACAACAATAGATGTATTGAGTGCAAAGATGGGAGATTATCCAATAACGATAGGAACTCCTATTAGTAACTGTAAGGCATATATACTGAATGAAAACAAACTACTTTGTGAAGAAGGTGTTTATGGACGATTATATTTTTCGGGGAAAGGACTCTCTAAAGGATATATAAATAATGACTCACTTACTTTAAAAAAGTTTATACAAAACCCTTATGAAAAAGATACATTTATGTATGATACAGGTGATATTGCTAGATGGTTACCTAATGGAGAAGTCGATTTTTTAGGTAGAATCGATAATCAAGTTAAAATAAGAGGGTTTAGAGTTGAGCTAGAAGATATTGAAAAAAATATCAGTGAATATGAAACAATAATAGATCAAGTAATAGTTACCGCTAAAGAATTAAATGAAGAAAAAGTTCTAGTTACATATTTTACATCAAGCTCGGGTATTATTGATATAAGAAAGATTAAAGAATTCTTAGAAAAAAGATTACCATCTTATATGATTCCGCAATATTATGTACAGCTTGACGAGTTGCCAATTTCTCATAATGGAAAATTAGATAGAAAAGAATTACCTGATTTCTCAGAAAAACACTTAGTAAAAAAAGAGTTCATTGCTCCAGAAAATGAAACTGAAGAACAATTAACAGTAATATGGAAAAATGTTCTTAATCTTAATGAAATTAGTATAGAAGATAATTTTTTTGATTTAGGAGGTAATTCCATATTGATAACTAAGTTGTATAGTGAAATAAAAAAAATAAACGAGGAAATTAATATTAGTCAATTATTTAGCCATCCTACAATACAAGAACAAGCAAAGTTAATTTCTAAAGACAAAGTAGCAAAGAATTTAGTTTTAGAAGTTAATGAAGTAGAGTTTTAAACTACCCTTTTAAATAAAAAAATATTCATTGTACAGTAACTACTCTTAAAACTGTACAACATAATCAGCTTATAAAAAATCAATAAAAAAACTGTCAATGAAAGATATAGCTATCATAGGCTATTCAGGTATATTACCAGATGCTAACACAATAGAGCAATTAGCCGATAATTTAAAAAAAGGACATGTATCAATTGGAAAAATTTCAAAGGAAAGAATTAATGATACAACTATACCAAATAATATAGATTATTGCCATGGAGGCTATTTGGAAGATATTTCTAGTTTTGATCATAAGTTTTTTGAAATCTCATTAGGAGAAGCAGAACAAATTACACCACATCAAAGGCTATTGCTTCAAGAAGCGTATAAGACATTTGAAAGGGCAAATTATAACCCTAATGATATTAAAGGTAGTAATACCTCTGTTTATGTAGGAGATACTTCGACAGAATATTATCTTTTGGCAGAAGATATATCTCCATCGCTTATAGCTGGTAATATGAAATCTTTAAATGCTAGTAGAATTTCAAGATTTTTTGACTTGAGAGGAAGTGCATATAATATTGATACAACGTGCTCATCTGGCTTATCTGCGTTAAGTGTAGCTGCAAATGAACTATATTTAGAACAGACAAAAATGGCATTGGTATGTGGTGTTAATCTTCAAGTTTTTCCACAACATACAGAATCAGCATTGAAGATGGGAGTTGAGTCAGGTAGTGGTAAATGTAGTCCATTTTCTGCAAATGCTGATGGTACTTTATCAGGAGAAGCTGTTGTTTGTGTACTTTTAAAAAAGTTAGAAGATGCTATTACTGATAACGATACAATTCATGGAGTAATAAAAGGAATAGCTATAAATCAAGATGGCGCAAGTTCTGCAAGTATTACAGCACCAAGTAGTGAAGCACAAACAGAGGTAATAAATCAGGCTATAAAAAATGCTGGAATTAGGCCAGATGAAATTTCATATATAGAAGCTCATGGTACAGGCACTAAACTTGGGGATCCAATAGAGATAGAAGGTTTAGGAAAAGTATTTGCTCCATTTTTATCTAGTGAAGAAAGTATTTATTTATCAGCTGTAAAATCAAATTTAGGACATTCTGATAGTGCTGCAGGACTTGTAGGACTTATAAAGATTTTGTTATCATTTAAAGAAAATACTATTTACCCTTCAGCAAATGCATTACCATTAAATGAATATATAGATTTTAAGAGTGCTAAAGTTGAAGTAGTAACAGAACCTATTTCGTGGAACAAAACGAAATATGAAAGAAAAATAGCAGGGATAAGTTCTTTTGGATTGATGGGAACTAATGTTCATGCAATCATAGAAGCATATGAGTCAAATAAAATAATTAAAAAGGAAGATGTCAAGAGTAATTATGTATGTCTTTTCAGTGCAAAAAGCTCAAATAGTTTGTATAGCTATATACAAAGTTTTGGTGCATACCTTGAAACCACACAAGATGATATAATAGATATCACATCAATGCTAAATCAGAAGCCGATTTATGAATATCGTTTTTCAATATTAGCAGATAATAAAAAAGAACTGTTAGAGAAAATCAGATCAGTAAAAATAGGGGATTTAGAAAGGTCTGAAAATAGTAATTCTACTCTTTTACTTTTTGATAACGGTATAGATGATTCATTAACTACTGATAATTATACTGATCTAGGTATAGAAAATACTAGAGATGAGAATTTAAACCCAAATCAAAAAAGCCTTTTAATACAGTATTTAACATATAAAAAAATTTTAAGAACTGGATTGGTAATTAAAGATATGTTAGGGTATGGATTAGGAAAAACTGTAATTAAGGTAATCAAAAATGAAATAAGTTTAGAAGAAGCTTTAGAAAAGTTGTCTGAAGAAGTTTTTGAAATAGACGTTGAAGAAAAATTATTAGAACGAGCTAAAGCACTAATAAATAGATATAGTGATAAATTGACTATTTTAAATATAGGATGTGAAGGGACTCTTTTTAAGATATTTAGAAAGATTGAAGATGTAAATGTATGTAGTATTAGAACTATTAACTTTGAAAGAGATAATGAATTTAATGTATCATTAAATTCATTGTTTGAGTTTAAGAATACTATGTCGTTTAAAACCTTATATAGTAATAAAATTTATTCAAAAGTTATACTACCGACTTATAGCTTTGAAACAACAAGATGTTGGTTAAGGTCAGAAAATAATCCTTTAGGAGAACTTCCTGAATTTGGGCAAGTTAAAATTCAAAAAACTAGCAAAGAAGATGATATTAAAGGACTAAATACACTTGAAATTCTTATTAAACTATGGGAACAAGTTTTAAAAACGAAAACAAAAGGTGAAGATGATTTTTTCGAAATGGGAGGACACTCATTAAATGGTCAGCAATTGATTAATTTAATAAACGAGAATTTCAATTTAACTTTTGATATAGATACGCTATTTGACTATGGAACTCCTATAGAGATGGCAGCTCATATAGAAGATATAGCAGATGTTAATATTCCAGCTAATGAGAATGTTATTGAACAAATACCAATAGAATCAAGTTATGAAGTTTCATTCGCACAAAAAAGATTATGGTTATCGTCTAAATTATCAGGAAATACATCAAGTCTTAATATAGCAGAATCGGTTACCATTACAGGAGAATTAGATTTGTCGAGTTTGAAAGAAGCTTTCAAAATTTTGATTGATAGACATGAATCGTTAAGAACTAATTTCTTTCTAAGTGAAACAGGACTTCGTCAAAAAGTATTGTCAATAAATGAGTTAGACTTTGAGGTTGAGATAGAAAACATAGAGAATAATGAAGGATCTCAAATTAATGAAATGATATTGAATTTTCATGAGAAACCTTTTGATTTAGATAAAGGAGCTTTGATTAGAGTTTCTGTTTTTAAATTATCAACAACCAAACATATTCTTAATATAGCAATTCATCATCTGGTATGTGATGGTTGGTCAACTAGTATTTTACAGCAAGAAGTTTTTCATATTTATAAATGTTTAAAAGATGCAAAACCAATAGTTTTAGATCCTTTAACGGTTCAATATAAAGACTATACAGCATGGTTGCTTAAGAAGGTTACTTCTGGTGAATTTGAGGAAGCAAAAAGGTATTGGTTGCAAAAATTTGAAAAAAAAACATCGGTATTACAGCTTCATGATCAAAAAGAAAGACCAGCTGTTAAAACATATAATGGTACTATAACTACGTTTAAAATTTCTGATGAGATATTCACTAAATTAAAAAGATACACAAAAGATAAAGGAAAAACACTAACAATGATGTTAAGTACTTTTCTTAATATTTTATTATACAAGAAATCTGGAAAAACAGATATTACTTTAGGTTTACCTATAGTAGAAAGAGATAGTAAAGAATTAGAAAATCAAATAGGTCTTTATTTAAATATGATTCCATTAAGAATGGAATGGGATGAAAACAAGAGTTTTGAAGAACTATTAGAACTATGTTCTCAAATGTTAAAAGAAGGGTACAAACATAAGTTATATCCTTTTGAATTGTTAGTTGAAGAGCTTAAAATTCCAATTAATAATGATAGATTTCCACTAGTTGATGTTGTATTATCGGTACAAAATTTCGTCAACTTGGATATAATGGGAGCATTAAATAAAGATAATGATGCATTAAAAGTTGAACGATATAAAACCGAGGGGTATACATCTGCTCAATTTGATTTGGCATATAGATTTATTGAAGAAAATGAAAAATTGCATTATGAGATAGAATATAATACAGATTTATTTTCTAAAGAGACTATTGAGCATTATCATGTTATGTTTGAAAATATAATTGAACAATGTATTGATATTCCTAATAATGTAATTAATGAACTAGAACTAAATGAAGAAAGACATAGAATAGATAAATTACTAAAATTATCAGGAGCAAAGAATAAAAAAGATGCATCAGAGAATATCGTAAATCACTTACAAAAAATAATACATACATATAAAGATAATATAGCTGTTGTTTACGAAAGCGAAGAAATTAGTTATAAAGAAATAGATACTCTTTCAGATAAAATTGCTTTATGTCTTATAGATAATGAAGAATTAAATTCTGGCGATAGTATTATACTATCAATGAGTATATCACCAATGTTAATAGCTAGTATTTTAGGAATTTTAAAAGCTGGGATGATTTATGTTCCAGTAGATGTTAATATGCCTGAAATACGTCGTAAATACATAAGAGAAGATGTAGGTTCAAAGCTTATTATTGATGATTTATGGATAAAATCTTTTTTAGAAAAAGAAGAAGAAATAGAAAATAGAATAATTTCTTTTGAGAATATAAAACTTGATGACACTGCTTACATAATATATACATCGGGGTCTACAGGAAAACCAAAAGGAGTAGCAATAAGTCATAAGAATTTGATGGAACTGATGATTAATTGTAATGATGAGCATTATGATTTTTCATCAAAAGATGTATGGAGCTTATATCATAGTTATTCCTTTGATTTTTCTATATGGGAGATTTTTGGCCCGCTATTTTTTGGAGGAAAGTTGATATTACTTGATAGAAATAAAATAATTGATTTTAAACACTATTTAAAAAAGATTAATGATTATGGCATTACAGTATTAAATTTTACACCTAGAGTTTTTAATGAATTTGAAAATGTAAGACGATCTCAAAGAATTAGCTGTTCTTCTGTACGATATTTGATTTTTGGAGGAGATATATTGATTCCGTCAATTTTAAAAGAATGGAAGAGTACACATCCTAAATGTAAATTAATAAATATGTATGGTATAACAGAAATTACTGTGCATGGTACATTTAAGGAATTGGGAGATAGAGAGATTGAATCTCAAGGTGCAATTAGTAATATAGGAAGACCCTTACAAGGTTTAAAGTTTTACATTCTTGATGAACAGAAAAAGTTATTACCAAAAGGAGAAGTAGGAGAAATTTATATAGGTGGAGATCAATTAGCTACTGGATATTATAACAATGAAATTATTACAAATGAAAGATTTAGTAATGATGAGAGATATGGACTAGGTAGACTTTATAGAAGTGGAGATCTTGCTCGTTGGATGTCTAATGGAGATCTAGAGTATATAGGACGAATAGATGATCAAATAAATCTAAACGGATTTAGAATAGAACTTAATGAAGTAAAATTAGCACTACTTTCCTTAGCTAATATAGAAGAAGGACATGTTACTACTTATGAAGATAGCGAGGCAATAACATTAGTTGCTTATTATAAAACCAATGAACCAATAGATGAGTCAATAATCAAAGAGGAGTTAAAAAAGATATTACCTTATTATATGATTCCAAATATGTTTATAGGGGTTGATAAATTAGAGCTTAATAATAATGGTAAAATAGATGTAAATAAACTACCTAGGCCATTAAAATCAAGAATAAATATTAATAAAAACACAGCCAAAGAGCCAATACAAGATAAAGTAGAAAAAGTTTTTAAAGCAATATTGAATCTTGAAGAAATTGAAGAAAATGTAAGCTTTTTTGATATGGGAGGGAACTCATTACAACTAGTAAGACTTCATACAGAAATAGATTCTTTATGGCCAGAACAAATGCAGATACCTGATCTATTCGAATATAACTCCATTAAAGATATTTCTGAATTTTTAAACAAACCAGAAGTTAAAAGTGAGGAAAGTAAAGAAGAAGAAATAGAAAAAGTTGATTTTTTAGAAGTATAGTTAATTAAAAAGAATTGAAAAAATGAACAATATAGCGATTACAGGAATAAGTTTAGAATGCTCTGGTGCCAGTTCTTTGGAAGAATTTAAAAAGGGATTGGAAATAGGTAAAATGAATATTGGGCAACCTACAGCAGAAAGAATTAAACATTCCTATATTTCTGAAAAAGAAGAATTCTATCCTTATGGGTATTTAAATCGTGTGGATGAGTTTGATCATACTTTTTTTAAGCTTTCAAAAGCAGAAGCTGATGCTATTGATCCTGGACATAGGCGTTTACTAGAGAAAGTTTGTGAAGCAATTGAAAATGGAGGATATAATCTCGATGAGGTTTCTAAAAAAAAGACAGGATTATTTATTACTGTTAATAAAGAAACATATAATTATTTATATCAATCACCAAACCCACAATTAGATTTTGTTGGGGGAATTAGCTCAATGGCATCGGGTAGAATAGCTCATTTACTTAATATTACGGGGCCAGTAATGAATATAGAAACAGCATGTTCTTCATCTTTAGTGGCAGTTCATGAAGCTGTGCAAAAACTAAAAAATAAAGAAATAGAATATGCTATAGTTGGAGGGGCTAGATTATTGTACGACTTTCCTGATATCAATCGTTTTGATAACGATGCAGTAATGTCTCCAGATGGAATTTGCAGAGCTTTTGATGAAAATGCACAAGGGACTTCTGGAGGTGAAGGTATAGCTGTGATAGTATTAAAAAGAGAAGAAGATGCTATAAATGCCAACGATAATATTTATGCACTAATCAAAGGGTCGGCAATCAATCATGATGGAAGTTCTTCTAATGGACTTACAGCTCCAAGTCCTTCTGCACAGAAAGAAGTATTATTAGAAGCTTGCTCAAATGCAGAAATACCTATTTCTAGTGTAGGATATATTGAAACTCACGGTACAGGGACAAAATTAGGAGATCCAATTGAATATAAAGCTATAAAAGAAGCTTTTGAATCAAATTCTGATGCTTTTGATTTAAAATTAGGAACATTAAAACCTAATATCGGTCATCTTGATAATATGTCGGGAATTTTCGGATTAATAAAAGCAGTATTAGTATTACGAGAAAAGAAATATTTCCCAACTATAAATTATAAAAAGTTGAATTCTTTTATTCAGAAAGATAAAAGGATTAGAATCGAGAATGAAGAAGAAAATTGGGTTTTAAATACAGATAATCCAAGGAGAGCTGGAATTAGTTCTTTCGGTTTAAGTGGTACAAATGCTCATGTGATCCTAGAAGAATATGCAAAAGAAGAAAAATATTTTATCAACGAAAATGAATGGTTCAAGATTTCGGCAAAAAATAAAGAGAGTTTATCTTCTTACACTAACGAATTAATAAGGTTTTTTGATACAAAAAAAGATAAGCCGCTTAAAGATATTGCATATACATATAACGTAGGAAGAAAAGATTATGAATATGAATTAATTATAGAAGGTGATGAAACTAGTATAGTAAGTGATTTATATAAAAAGAATAAAAGTATAGATGCTTTAACACCAAGGAAGAAATCTTCTAAAATTGCTTGTTTTTTTACATCAGAAATTATTTCTGAGGAGCAATTAGAAAGAACTAAAGCAAAATTTCAAGCATTTAAAAAGCATTACGATAATATTAGAATAGATAATCTTTCTAAGAAAACTAATACAACTAATATATACCAATATGCTATTTATAGTTTTTTAGAGAAAAAAGGATTAGAGTTTAGTCATTTAATATGTAATGGTGATGTTGCTAGGAATACAAAATATTTAATAGAAGGGAAATATGATCAAATTAGTTTATCAAATACAATAGAAAAAACCAGTATTAATTGGGATAAACTTAAATTAATAATAAGTAAATTAAAAGAAGATAATAGTACTTTTTTGTATATAGGTAATAATCCAGATATATCGAATAAATTACAATTGATGTGTGTTGAATATGATTTGCCGTATATTGATTTTATTAATAAAATGCTATTGTCAAATCGTAATATATGGGCCAATTTGTATGATACAGGAATTCGATTTGATTGGGATTTATTCTATAAAGATGAAAATGTAGAAAAAGTAATAACTCCTACATACCCTTTTCAAAAAACAGCTTGCTGGAATCCTATAAAAAACCCTTTACTATTTGATAACATAGAAAATAATAATGAAGAAGAAAAAATTGAGAAAGGATCTACTATAGATGATGTAGTTATTAATTTATTAAAAACTACAATACAAAATGACTCTTTCTCTTTAGAAGATGACTTTTTTGAATTAGGAGGTAATTCTATAGTTGGAACCCAATTTATAAATAGAATTAATGAGCTATTTAATATTTCATTAGAGTTTGATGAACTTTATGATTGTTATAGTATCAACGAGATAATATCATTAGTCAAAGAGAGATATAATGATATAGGGGATATAGAGGTAGAGGAAGTTAAGATTGAAAGTGAAGAAAAAGTAGTATTACCTCTTACTAATACTCAATATAGAATTTGGGTTGATTCTCAGAATATAGAAGAGTCAATAGCGTATAATATCAATTTTAACATTAAGATAGAAGGAAACATACAACCTAAGATATTAGAAGAAGCATTTAATAAATTAATTGATAGACATGAAAGCTTAAGACTAAGATTTTTAATAGATGAAGAAGGTAATGCATATCAAAAAATAATTCCTTCAGGACAAGTACCTTTAACTTTAGAAGTTTCAGAAATTGCAGCATCTAATACAGACCAAATTTATAAGAGCATTTTCAATAATTATCAAATTCCATTTAATTTAGAAAAAGGGTCTTTATTAAGGGCAAAACTTATCAAATTAGCTAATGATAAAAATATATTGGTACTTTCTTTTCATCATATAATTTTTGATGGGTGGTCTTCAGGAACGTTTTTAAATGAATTGATGGAAACCTATATGAAGTTGTTAAGAGGGATATCAATAAATGTAGAAATACCTTCAAATCAACAATATTCAAATTATGTTAAATGGTTTGTAAATGAAATTAATAAAGACTCCATGTTAAAACATAAAGAATATTGGAAAGAAAAATTAGTTGGAACGTATGAAAAAATAGATATAGGCAAGAAAAGTGGTAGCATAGCATTTCAAGGAGCACAAAATGAATATAAAATCTCCGAAGTAATAAAATCCAAATTATTAAAAATAGCTAAGGAACAACGAACAACACTATTTGTTGTTCTATTAGCAAGTGTAAGAACTTATCTTTATAAAATTAGTAAGCAAAATGTTATCATAGGAACCCCTGTTTCAGGAAGAATGAAGCAAGAATTTGAAAAGACTTTAGGGTTATTTATAAATACACTACCTCTTAAAACAACAATAGATAAATCGCATAGTGTTTTATCTTGTATAAATAAAGAAAAAGAAACGGTTACAGAAGCATTACAACATCAATTATATCCATATGACTCGATAATTAATGATCTAGATTTAAAAAATGATAAAGGAAACTCTTTATATGATATAATGGTAATTCTTCAAAATCAAAACAACCGTTTTGGTTTAGATGAAATTATAAACGAAGATCTTCCGATTAAAATTGAGGAAGGAATAGAAATTAAAGAAACCAAAGTAAAAACAGAATTAGCATTTACATTTTTTGAAAATGAAAAAGATTTAGATCTAAATGTAGAATACAATACAAGTGTTTATAATCCAAAATTAATGGAAACTATTATAAATAACTATATTTATTTTTTAAATGATTTTACAGAAGAAATTCATAGAGAAATAACTGAAGTAGCTTCAATCTGTAAAGCTGAAGAGGAAAAAATATTAAGAAAGTTTAATGACACTAAATTAAATTACAATAGAAAAGAGTCATTTGTTTTTAAAATAAGAAATAATGCAAAAACAACCCCTACTAATATAGCGATTTTTGACAATGACAAAAAAATCACATATAGAGAGGTTGAAGAGAGGAGTAACGCATTAGCAAATTATTTGGTAACTAATTATGGTATAAAGCAAGGTGATTTAATAGGAGTGAAATTAGAAAGAAATTATTGGTTACCAATAGTGTTATTAGCAGTTATAAAAACTGGCGCAGCATATGTTCCTATTGATCCAAAATATCCAAAAGATAGAATCACATATATAGAAAAAGATAGTTCTTGTAAATTAACAATAGATAATAATAAGATAAACACTTTTCTAACTCAAGAAGATAAGTATTTAAATGATTTTAAAATTCCAGAAATAGATGAACAGCAATTAGCTTATATTATTTATACTTCTGGATCAACAGGAAACCCTAAAGGGGTAATGATTACGCATGAAAATGCAACTTCATTTATAATGTGGTGTAAAAAAGAATTCAATTTAGAAAAGTTTGAATTGGTTTATGCAGTGACATCACATTGTTTTGACCTATCAATTTTTGAAATCTTTTTTACATTAAGTACAGGGAAACCATTAAGAATATTACAAAGTGGATTAGAGATTGATAAGTTTATCGAAAAAGATAAAAATATTTTACTAAATACAGTACCATCTGTAATCAATACTATAATTGATAAAAAAATAAATTTAAAAAATGTAGTAATGATAAATATGGCTGGTGAACCTTTACCAATACACTTAATAAAAGCATTACCATATGAACGTATTGAAATAAGAAATTTATATGGTCCATCAGAAGATACAACCTATAGTACATGTCATTTGGTAAAAACAGATAAAGGAACTTCTGTACCTATAGGTAGACCTATAGGAAATACAAAGGCATATGTTTTAGATGAAGAAATGAATTTATGCCCTATAGGTATTAAAGGAGAATTATATTTGGCAGGTAGTGGTCTGTCTAAAGGCTATTTAGGAAAAGAAACGCTTACAGATGAAAAATTTATAGCAAACCCATTCATGAAAGAAGAACGTATCTATAGTACGGGTGATATTGTTCATTGGCTCCCTAATGGAGAGCTAGAGTATGTAGGTAGAAAGGACGCTCAAGTAAAAATAAGAGGATATAGAATAGAATTAGGAGAAATAGAAAATTGTATTCTTGAAGAAAAAGAATTTATAAAAGATGCTGTAGTAGACGTAAAAGAATGGCAAGGACAAAAGGAATTGGTCGCTTATTTAGTTTTAAAAGATAAGAATGATGATGATAAGGTGAAAAAGTATTTAAAATCAAAATTAATTACTTTTTTACCAGAATATATGTTACCAAAATATTTTGTATATCTTGATAAGATACCTTTGACCCCTAACGGTAAAGTTAATAGAAAAGCATTACCTGAGATAGATGAGGATAACCTAATGAAACGTGAATATATTGCAGCGCAAAATGATACTCAGGCGCAGATTATATCTTTATGGAAAGAGTTTCTTGTTGTAGAAAAAATCGGGATTTTAGATAGCTTTTTTGATTTAGGAGGAAATAGTCTTGTAGCGACAAAAGTAATCGCAAAACTTAATCTTTTATTTAATACGGATTATCCATTAGATTTTTTATTTCATGTAGAAACTATTAAAGATATAGCTAAATATATCGATAATGGATACACGTTTAATGAAGACTATTATATATTAGGTAACCCTGAAGCTTCTCAGATTATTTTTGCCTTCCCACCAGGGTTAGGTTATGGAACAGCCTATAAAGAACTTTTTGATAATCAAAAAGATGTTAAAGTTATAGCATTTAATTACCTTGAAAATCAAGAAAATAAGATTATGCATTATGCTGATATAATAGAAGAACTCCAGCCAGAAGGTGAACTTATTTTCTTCGGGTGGTCAGCTGGAGGTAATCTTTCTTATGAATTAGAAAAGGTAATGTATGAGTTATTTGGAAGAAGAGTATCTAATACGATTATGCTTGACTCATATGCTAATAATGAGCACTGGACAGAAGAAGATTTTGATCATTTAGATGATTTTGTAAAATATGATTTAGGTTTAAAAGAACTACTAGATCAAAGTGCAAATGTTTTATATAGAGTTAAAGACAGAATGTTTGACTATTGTAAAACAGTACACAATATTGATTATGATTATAAAAGTAATGCTAGGTTATACTTTATCAAAGCTACAGTAGAATTGGCTCCATATGAATGGGAGTCACTATATGATGAAATTGAATATTATGACGGAATAGGGGAGCATTACGATATGCTTAAAGAAGAGTTTTTAGAAGATAATAAAGAAATAGTTTTAAACATTGTAAAAGAGATATTGCATAATGTTTCTGTAGTTGTTTAAAAAGCAAACTAATAATCTTTTTGAAACAATAGTTAATTAAAAAAATTGGAAAATTATATTGCATATCAAAAATGTATATCAAAGACCGAAGAATTTATCTTGTTAGGTAAATTAAATGAGGCATTAGAATATTATCTAAAATTAGGAGAAACATATTCTTTTATGTTTCCTAGAGATTCCTACATGGGACTTCAATTAGCAGCGTATCTTGAGGATAAAAAAAACTTTGATTTTTTCGTATCGTTAGCTGCAAGAAGCGGATGTTTTGAAAGTTTCCTTAAGAGCAATCTACATATAAAAAGATATATTAAGAATTACGGATGGAATGAAAAAGAGTTTGCAAAAAGTAATGATATATATATAAACAATATTAATCACGATTTAAAAAAAGAATTAACAGTTGATTTTAAGTATGATAGAAAATCAATGTTAAGATATAAGTATATACCTTTATATAAACAACATTTATTCAAAAAATGGGAACTTGAGACAAAAAAAATAACAGAAAAATTAGCTGTTAATATTATATCATATGGTTTTCCTTCATATAAAATAATAGGTACTGATGATATAAAGTTATTTAAAGGAAGTTTAACTTCTGATATGGCTATAATTATATTGGCACATGATCCAGAAAGGATTGAAGAAATGGATCAATCATTATTTTTTGAAGTAAAAAAAGGTAACTTACCCATTAGAGGATATGCTTTTTTGAGAGATGTTATAGCATTTAAAAGAATAAAAAGAAACAATATACAAGGAAATACATATGATACATATAAGTATGGAAGTTTATCAAAATGGACTACTTATGATAATATTGAATATGTAAATCAAAATAGAGAAACAATAGGTCTTTTACCCTTAGAAAAAGAAGAGAAAAGGGTAATAATGAATAATAACTATTTAAAAATGAAGAAATATTCTCTTTTTCCTAAGATGAATAAAGAGAATCCTTTCTTTCACTTTCTAACCGAAGAGTTATTCTAAATCTAGAATTAACACCATTATAAACTATTTAAGATATTAAAAGAATGATGAAATTAAAAAGCATCATAGTATCCTTATTTATTATAAATATTGGATACATAGGCTTTTCTCAAGAATTAATTGAAAAAAAAGAGTATCAAGCAACAATAATAGAATCAAAAGAAGTTCCAATAATTGATGGGCTGCTAGACGATAGTTTTTGGTCAAAAATAAATTGGGAAGGAAATTTTGTTCAAAGAGAACCAGAAGAGAATGCTAAACCTAGTCAAAATACAAAGTTTAAAATAGGTTATGATAATAAGTTTCTATATGTAGCTATTAGATGCCTTGATACAGAACCAGATAAAATAGTAAAGAGGATGTCAAGACGAGATGGTTTTGAAGGAGATTGGGTAGAAATAGTTATTGATAGTTATCATGATTTAAGAACAGCGTTTTCATTTACACTATCAGCAGCTGGAGTGAGAGGTGATAAAGCAATTATAAGTAATGGAGCAGAAGAGGATATAAGTTGGAATCCTATTTGGTATGCAAAAAGCTCAATAGATGAAAAAGGATGGGTTGCAGAAATTAAAATTCCTTTTACACAATTGCGTTTTGGAAACCAATCAGAGCAAACTTGGGGTTTGCAAATAGTTAGAAATTTTTTTAGAAATAATGAAACTTCTGTTTGGCAAAGAGTTCCGTTAGATGCAGCAGGTTGGGTAAGTGAATTTGGTAAACTAAAAGGGTTGAACAATGTCAAATCAAGAAAACCTTTAGAAATTCAACCATATATAGTAGGAGCTTTAGAAACTTTTGAAAAAGATCCAGAAAATCCATTCAGAGATAAGAATATAACATCATTAGAAGCCGGATTAGATGGGAAAATCGGAGTAACTAATGATCTTACACTTGATTTTACAATTAACCCTGATTTTGGACAAGTAGAAGCAGATCCTGCAGCAATTGCTTTAGATGGTTTTCAAATTTTTTTCAGAGAACAGAGACCATTTTTTGTTGAAAATAAAAATATTTTTAATTATCAATTTTCATTATCTCAAGCAGGCAGCACTTTTGGAGATGATAACCTTTTTTATTCGAGAAGAATTGGTAGAGCTCCACAAGGAAGAGTGAATGCTCAAAGTGGGGATTTTATTGATGCACCAGAAAGAACAAAAATATTAGGGGCAGTTAAGTTTAGCGGTAAAACTAAAAAAGGACTTTCTATTGGTATATTAGAAAGTGTTACATCGAGAGAAAGTGCAGAGATCTATAATAATGGTAATACTAGAAAAGAAATTATAGAACCATTAACAAATTCTTTTGTAGCTCGAGTTCAACAAGATTTTAATGATAATAATACATTCATTGGAGGAATTTTAACAATGACTAATAGAAAAAATGAAGAGAATACTTCGTTTTTGCATAAGTCGGCAATAACAGGAGGAGTGGATATTACACACCAATGGAAGAATAGGGCATGGTATGCTTCGGGTAATTTAGTAATGAGTCATGTTAAAGGTAGTAAAGAAGCTATTTTAAGAACTCAAACAGATATTACTCACTTATTTCAACGAGAAGATGCATCACATGTATCGATAGATCCTGATAGAACTTCTCTAACAGGAACAGGAGGTAATTTAAAATTTGGAAAATTAGGGAATGGTAATTTTAATTTTGAAACAGGAGTTACATGGAGATCTCCAGAATTAGAGTTAAATGATTTAGGGTTTATGAAACAAGCAGATGATATAAGAAATTATTTGTGGTTAAAATATAAATCAATTAAACCTTTTAGTGTTTTTAGAAATGCCTCAATAAGTGCAAAACAATGGCTAACATGGGATTTTGAAGGTAATAATAATAGAATTGAATGGAATCTGGATGCAGAGGGAGTATTTAATAACAATTGGTATACTGGAATGGGACTTATCTATAAACCAAGAGTTTATTCTAATACAATTTTACGCGGTGGACCTAGGTTTCGTTATCTATATGAAGTAGGAGGATGGTTTGCTGTAACTACAGACCAGCGTAAGAAAGTGTACTTAAGTGCAGATACATTTTATATTGGAGGGAATCAAAAGAATTTTGATTTCTATGATTTTAGAATAGGTGTTACATACCAACCTTTTAATCAATTTAGTATTTCCATAACGCCAGGTTTTTCAAAAGCAGAAAACTTTTTTCAATATGTTAATCAGTTGGATTACAATAACTCACCGAGATACATAACAGGAGTAATAGATCAAGAAACTATTAGTATGGCTATCAGATTGAATTATAATATTAATACGAATTTATCTATTCAATATTATGGAGAACCATTTGTATCTACAGGAAAATATAGTAAACTTAATTACATTAATGATCCCGTAGCATCGTCATTTGATGATCGATTTAATTATTATAATGCTAACCAAATACAATTCAATGATGCGACAAATACTTATGAAGTTGATGAAAATGAAGATGCAACTATTGATTATAGTTTTGCAAACCCAGATTTTTCTTTTGCACAATTTAGGTCGAATATGGTATTGAGATGGGAATATATTCCAGGTTCAGAACTTTTCTTGGTTTGGTCTCAGGGAATTACAGATTATGCAAATCCAGAGGAACAATTATTTGATAATTTAAAGAGTCAACTTTTGAAGAAACAATTAGATAATACTTTTTTAGTAAAACTAACCTATCGCTTTTTAAGATAAATCATTTTATGAAACCAAAAATTATTGCTTTTCCTTTTGCAGGGGGAAACAAATATTCTTTTCCTTATTTAAAAGAAAAGTTTTTGAATGAAAAGATTTCTTTTAGCGTTTTAGAGTATCCAGGAAGAGGCAGACGTATAAGAGAATCCCTATTAAAAGATATAATAGATGTCGCTAATGATGCGTATGAGCAATTAATAAAAGAGATTCCAGATAGAGATTATATTATATATGGACATAGTATGGGGGCGATAATAGGATATTTGGTTTGTATTAAATTACAAGAGTCAAATCAAAAAATGCCTATAAAATTAATAGTTTCAGGAAGAGAAGCTCCTACAGCCTTAGATACCAAGGAAAGATTATTTGATCTAGAATCATCTGATATATTTTGGAAAAAAATACATGAATTAGGTGGCTTATCTGTAGAATTATTAAGTGACCATAAATTGAAAACATTTTTTGAACCAGTTTTAAGAGCAGATTTTCAATGTATAGAAAACTATCAATATCAATCAAAACCTAAAATAACAATTCCAGTACATGTGTTTTATGGCACAGATGAAAAAATGACTAAAGAAGAATTAGATGGATGGAAAGATATTACCATATCTCCAGAAATTACATTCGAAAGTATAAAGGGAGATCATTTTTTTATAAATAATAATTCTGTTTTTGCAGAAACGATACTTCAATATTTTTAAAACCTTACTTATTACTATAATTATGTTTAAATTATCTATTAAAGATATTATATATCTTATCATCTATGCTATTCCTAATACCATATTCAGTTTTGGAATTCTATATATAATTAATAATTCAATTTCGGGAGGTAAAGAATTTTTTTCTGATGCCGAAGGTTGGGGGTTTATGGGGTTAGTAGCTGGAGCCTATTTATTAAATATTATTTTTCAAAAATGGCTTAACAGGAAAACTTACAAGATACTTTATGAGAATGAGAAAATAATTTTTGAAAAAATATTAAATGCAACATTGTTCAAGATTGAAAAATCTGGTATGGAACGTTTTTATACTGTGGTAGAGGATATTAGAGTTTTTGCTTTTTTACCAGGAACTATTACTCATACTGTAAATGCAATTTTAATGCTTATGCTATGTGTAGTTTATCTATTTACATTATCGATACCTTCAGCATTAATAGTTTTAGGAATATTAATAGGTGTATGTTCTATGTATGTGTTAGTTATAAAAACTATGACAAATAAAATTTTAAAACTTAGAGAATATAATGAAGTGTATTATAAATACGTAGATGATTTAATAAAAGGATTTAAAGGATTTAAATTAGATAAAAGAAAAAGAAAGAATATACTTAATACATATTTATATCCTAATAGAGAAAAAGCAGAGAAAATTGACTATATAACTAACTATATTTTTTTATCGATAAATCTTATAAGTCAATATGGATTATATTTTGCTGTTGGAGTTATTTTGTTTGTCTTGCCAGAAACGGGCTTGCTAGAACAAAAGGATGTAATAGCATATGTTGTAGTTATACTTTTTATGACAGGACCTGTTAATGTACTTATAAATATGCAGAGTTCATTTGCTAAATTCTCTGCGGCAAATAAGAGAATAAATAGTTTTCTAGCAGACTTTAAAGAAGAAAGAAAAGAAGATTTTTTAGAAACAATAAATAGTAATTTGACATTTGATTCAATAGAATTTAAAAATATTGAATTTAATTATGAAAATGACTTAGATAAATCTTTTTATCTAGGCCCACTAAATGCAAAGATTAATAAAGGAGAAACTATTTTTATTATAGGAGGGAACGGTTCAGGAAAAAGTACATTTATAAATAATCTTACTGGATTATATAAACCATCTAAAGGAGAAATATATGTAAATAACCAAAGTATAAGTGATACAGAACTTTTGCAAGAAAAAATTGCAGCTGTTTTTACAGACAATCATATATATTCTCATAATTATGATGATTATAAATTAAATAGTAACGAGTTGTATAGTAAATGGTTGGAAATCATGAAAATGGATGATGTTGTTGATGCAAATGAAGATGAATCAGCAAGAAGGACATTTTCAAAAGGACAAGGAAAGAGGATGTCATTAATTTTTGCACTATTAGAAAACAAACCTGTGTTAGTTTTAGATGAATGGGCTGCAGATCAAGATCCTTATTTCAGAAAATTCTTTTATGAAGAGTTGATTCCTAAATTAAAAAATGAAGGTAAAACTATTATCGCAGTTACTCATGATGATGCATATTTCCATATGGCAGATAGAATAATAAAATTTGATTATGGTAAAATTGTAAAGGAAGTAAATGTAAAAAAAGAGGAAGCAGCAAAAGAGATGTTGTGGAGTTAAAAAAATAATAAACATTTTTAATTAAATCACATTTACGAATACTTAACAAGATAATCAAGCTATAGTTGACTATCAGTTTTAGGTGCATAAAAAACAGACAGATGAAACTTACACTTCCTCAGCAAGATGTTTATTTTGAGCAACTTTTATACCCTAAAGACCCTATCTATAATATTGGGGCAAAAATTAAGATAGAAGGGAATATTGACATTAAGTTGTTTAATAAAGCTTATATAGAATTAATTAATCAACATGATACTTTTCAAGTATATTTTGAAAAATTTGAAGAAGAAATCATAGGAATAAAAACTTCAAAAGAGATTGAAGAATTAGAGTTTTTAGATTTTTCAAAAAATAAAAAACCCGAAGGAGAAGCAAACGTATTTATGCAAAAAGCTTTTCTTAATGCATTTGACCTTAATAAAAAAGACACGTTACCATATAAATTTTTATTGATAAAAATAAGTGATTCAGTATATTACTTATTTTCAGTTTATCATCATATTATTACAGATGGATGGGGAACATCATTAATGTTTCAACGATTGGTTAAAAACTACAACGAGCTAATTGAAAATGATAATATAGTAACAAAATATCCATTTGAATATAATGATTTTGTTGAAGACGATAAAAAGTATAGAGATTCTGTATCGTATAACGAGGATAAAAATTATTGGGTAAATCGATTTAATTCTCTTCCAGATAATTTATTTGAAAAAAAGAAGCAATTAGGTGCATTAAATAAAAGTAATAGAGAAGAATGTTTTCTTTTAAGAAATGAATATGATGCGTTAATCAATTTAGCTTCCAAAAATAAAGTTACAACGTTTCATGTAATACTAGCCGCATTAGCTACTTATTTTGCTAAGAGGTATCAAAAAGATGATATAGTAATAGGTATACCTGTTTTAAATAGAAGCAAGGCTGTTTTTAAAAAGACGGTGGGACTTTTTATGGGTATAGCAGCACTTAGACTATCAATTAATCAAGAAGATTCTTTTGTAGATATGTTACATCAAATAAAGAATCAATTAAGAAAAGATTATAGACATCAAAGGTTTCCTATAGGAAAACTTATAAAAGAACTCAACCTTTTTAGTGAAAAAGAAAAACTGTTTAATATTACCTTGTCATATGAAAAACAAGATTATGCAGATAATTTTAAAGAGACAAAAACAACAGTAATACCGTTAACACACGAGTCTGAACGTGTTGCATTAGCAATTTATATACGTGAATTTGATAAAAACTCACCTGTTAAGATAGATTTTGATTATAACCTAAACTATTTTAATAATGTAGAAATAAAAGAGTATATAGCGCATTTTAAAAAAATATTATCTAGTGTAGTAAAAAGACCAAATCTATCTATAAAAGAGATTTCATATTTAACAGCTAATGAAGAAAACTATTTATTAAGAGAATTTAATAATACAGTTAGATCATATAATTCTAGAAATAGTTTTCTTGATGAAGTTGAGAAGCAAATCATAAATAATCCAGATAAAACAGCTATAAGAGATAAAAATAGCATTTTAAGCTATAAAGAATTAGGTATACGCTCAAGTAAGATAGCTTCATATTTAAAAGAAGAAACAGCATCACCTATTATTGGAGTTCTTTTATCGAGATCAGTAAATATGATAGCGGTTCTTCTTGGGATTTTAAAGTCAGGAAAAGCTTATATTCCTTTAGACCCTTCTTTTCCAAAAGAACGATTACAATATATTGTTGAACATAGTGAATTACAGTTTTTAATAACCGAAAATAGTGATCAGATAAAAGATTTTTCTAATGTATTAGGAATTACTATAGAAGATCTTTTAGAGCAAGCTAAAAGCATTAATTTTTTTACTGATCATAAAATAGATAGTGAAGACACAGCATATATAATTTATACATCAGGTTCGACAGGAAATCCTAAAGGAGTAGAGATTGGACATAAATCTTTGTTGAATTTTCTCTATAGTATGAAGAATTCACCTGGAATTACTGAAAAAGATCTTTGGTATGCGGTAACTACATATTCATTTGATATTTCAATATTAGAGTTTTTTGGATCACTCTTTTCTGGAGCGACGTTATATATAGCGAATCAGCAGACTTTAGCAGAACCAAGTGCTATTATTGAAGAAATAGAAAAGGTTAATGCCACGATAATACAAGCAACACCTAGTTTTTTTCAATTACTGTATAATAGTGGTTGGAAAGGAAATAAGAATGTTAAAATATTATGTGGTGGAGATGTGCTTAGCTTGAATCTAGCTGAAAAAATATTAGAAAATACTAAGGAATTATGGAATATGTATGGGCCAACAGAAACTACAATCTGGTCTAGTATAAAACAAATAAAAAAACCTTCAGATGCTTTTAATGTTGGTAAACCAATAGCCAATACCCAATTTTATGTTTTAGATAAGTATAATAATCATTTACCTATAGATAGCGTAGGTGTTTTGCATATAGCAGGAGATGGTTTAGCCAAAGGATATTACCAAATGCCTTTGCTAACCGAAGATAAGTTTAAGGTTGATATAATAAAAGGAAAACGATTATACAATACAAATGATTTAGTTAAATGGAATAGAAAAGGTGAGTTACAGTTTATAGGAAGAAATGATAATCAAGTAAAAATTAGAGGTTATAGAATTGAGTTAGGAGATATAGAAACACACCTTGATAATATAGAAGAAGTTAAGAAAGCTATTGTAATATCTAAACGAAACTCTAATAATGAATCGTTTCTAGTAGCTTATATAGAAGAGAGCGATAAAAAAATAGATATAGAGAAGGTTTTTCAAGAATTAAATAAGGTATTACCTAAATATATGATTCCTTCATATATAATACCTATTGAGTCATTTCCATTAACACTCAATAAAAAAATTGATAGAAAAGAATTATCTAAGAAAGAAATTACAATATCCGAAGCAAAAAAGGTTGCAAATACACCTATTGAAAAGCAAATAGAAGAATATTGGAAAGAGGTTTTGGAATACAGCAAGGATATAGACACTAGCACAAGCTTTTTTACTATTGGAGGACATTCTTTAAATGCTATAAAATTAGTTCATAAGATTAATAAAGAATTAAATTACAATTTATCATTACGATTTGTTTTTGAAAATAATACAATAAAAGATCAAGCTATTTTTTTAACATCATATAAACCTGAGAAAGAAGAGGAAATAAGCAAAGCAGAAATAAAAGAATTGTATGAATGTACTCCATCTCAACATGATATTTGGATAGCCTCTCAAAATAAAAATAGATCTATAGCATATAACATGTCTGCTGCATTTGAAATAATAGGAGAGATTTCTATTGAAAAAATAAACAATGCCATTAATGATTTATTAAATGAAAACGGATCTCTTATCACCAATTTTATTGAAAAAGATGGAAAGGTTTATCAAAAGATAAATGAGAATCATAAATTTAAAACTGTATATAAAGAGACCACAAAAGACTATGTTGATGATTTAATAAATGCATATGTTCGAGAAGAATTTAAATTAGATAAAGATCTTTTGATAAAAGCAATGTTATTACAAATTGATAACAGTAAGCAGCTATTGGTTTTTTCTACACATCATATCATGATGGATGGTACTTCAATAGCTTTATTTATAAAAGGATTTGTTGAAAAATATACACAAAATAAAAAAAATATAAATCGAAAATTCCCTCAATTTCAGGATTATTCAGAATGGTTAAATAATAAAATATTAGATAAAGGTTCTAATGATAAATTTTGGAAACAATATCTAGAGGGATACCATAATGAGCCTATTTTTGATTATGATGAAGAAGTTTTAGATGATTCCTATTTAGGAGCTAATTATTATTTGAGCTTAACAAAAGAAGATACAGATCAGATTAAAAAAATGCTAATAGTACAAGGATCTACTATGAATATTTTTTTAATGGCTACAATGCATTTATTAATTTATAAAATCACTGGATATAATGATAGTATTATTAATACTGTTAATTCAGGAAGAAATCATACTTCATTAGATGAAGTGATTGGAATGTTTGTAAAAACACTTCCTTTAAGAATTAATATTAACAAAAATAATTCTTTAGAAGAAATATTAGATAGTGTTAAACATAATATGTTAGCGATCGATAAAGAACAAGATTTACCATATATCTATAAGAAAAATATACATACAGATGTATTAATGGTTTTTCAAAACCCTGATTTTTCTTATAAGGAAACAATCGAGGTTAATGATTTTGTAATTAAAGAATACCCTATAGAGTTAGATAATAATAGAGTAAGTTTATTATTTAACTTCTTTATATTAAATGATGAACTTAAATTAGAACTTAATTATAATAAAATAAAGTATCATGAAAATACAATTGAATTAATGATAATGAGTTTTAAAAAACTCATGGAAGAATTAATTAATAAACCTTTCTTATCAATTAAAGAATTAAATTTAGATTTAATTATAGAAGAAAAAGATGAGATTTTTATCGATTTCTAATCATTAATAGAAGATTATAATATTAAAATTATATAAAATATGAAAAGATTAATTATTCAAGGAAGCTCTAGAAGTAATGGAAATACTCATAAAGTAGTAGAACTATTTAGAAAAGAACTTCCCGCAGATATAGTTGATTTAAATGATTATAAAATTGGCCATTTTGATTATGATTTTAAAAATACTAATGATGATTTTTTACCATTATTTGAAAAAATCATTGATAACTATGACATGATTATTTTTGCTACGCCAGTTTATTGGTATAGTATGAGCGGTCATATGAAAGTTTTTTTTGACAGAATTACTGATTTTTTAAAGATTAAAAAAGATAAAGGGCGTCTTCTTAGAGGAAAATATTTTGGAACAATAAGTTGTGGTTCAGAAGATTTGCCAGTTGAAGGTTTTTTTATCCCATTTAGAAATAGTGCAGATTACTTAGGTATGAATTATATAGGTGATGTACACGTGGGAGTAGAAGAAGAAATTACTACATATATAGAAAACAAAATAAAAGGGTTTACAGAGAAAATTAAAGATGAAGAAATAATAAAAGCATAATTAATTATAATATAAAAAAGCTAGCTTGGAATATTATATTCCAAGCTAGCTTTTTTTATGATAGACACTAATAGCAAATATTATTCATAAAAAGTTACAGCACCAGTATGGATATCATACATAGCTCCAACAATTTGAATTTCACCACTATTGTGCATTTCGTTTAAAACTTCACTATCCTCTTTGATTCTTGCAATAGTTAATTGTACATTCTTAGCAGCAACTTCATTTACAAAATCAATATTAGAAGAATTTCTTAAACTAGGATCTTCTGGAGAAGTAACAGCATTAACAGCAGGCTTAATATTTTCAAGCATACCAGTAAGCTTTCCTAATTTTGCATCATCACAAGCACCTTTAACAGCACCACAAGCTGTGTGACCAAGAACAACGATTAATCTTGTTCCAGCTAATTTACAAGCAAACTCCATACTACCTAAGATATCATCATTTACAAAGTTACCCGCAACACGAGCACTAAAGATATCTCCAACTCCTTGATCAAAAACTAACTCGGCAGAAACTCTAGAATCAATACAACTTAAGATAGTTGCAAATGGGAATTGCCCAGTAGAAGTATCTTTTACTTGTTCGATTAAATTTCTATCAGCCTTTAAGTTTTCTTGAAATCTTTGATTTCCTTCTTTTAATTGTTGTAATGACTTTTCAGGAGTCATTGTAGCCTGTGTTTCTTTAGTATGTGCTTTCATATTATGTTATGATTTTGATTAAAATTATTAAGCAGTTTTAGTTCTCAATTTAAAAAATTCTATAAAACTGTCTGGGTTTTCAATTATTCCACGTTCAGAGATTAATTTGATATCAATGCTCTTTTCTTTCGCCTTAAAAGCAAAATCTTCTAAGATCTCAATAATATCATTATCTAGATATCTCGTTTTTCTTACATCTAAATCTAAGTACGTATCGTTTGGTAAACTATCAAGTTCTTTTAATATAGCTCCTTTATTAAAGAAAGTAACTTCTTCTGCCAACGTCATTTTAATCTTATGCTTACCATTACTTTTGTCTTCAATATGTAAAAAGTGTGAGTTTTGGTAACTTTTAATAAGAATAACAACAATACCTACAGCTAATCCTAATCCGATACCATATAATAAATCTATAAATACAATACCTAGAACTGTTACTACAAAAGGTATGAATTGTTTCCAACCTAATTTATACATTTTTAAGAATAAAGCAGGCTTTGCTAATTTATATCCTACAATAAGTAAAACCGCAGCCAAAACAGATAAAGGAATCATATTTAATAACGTAGGTATGATTACTACAGAGATTAATAATAAAAATCCATGAATAATCGCCGAAAATTTAGTTCTACCACCAGATTGGATATTTGCAGAACTTCTTACAATTACCTGAGTAATTGGTAATCCACCAATCATACCTGAAATGATATTTCCAGCACCTTGAGCTAATAATTCTCTATTTGTAGGAGTTACATTTTTATTAGGGTCTAATTTATCTGTAGCTTCAACACATAATAAAGTTTCTAAACTTGCAACAAGAGCAATTGTAAAAGCAACAACCCAAACATCTGGACTAGTTATTACACTAAAATCTGGAAAGCTAAATTGCGCTAAGAACGAAGATGTATCTTCTGGTACAGGAACACTTACTAAATGTGTCTTTGCAATATTTAATAGATCATGAGAAGCTGTTAAATTATAGAAAATAATACCTACAACAACCGCTACTAAAGGTCCTTGAATAACTTGAAATATTTTAGCTTTTTTAGATAAAACCTTATCCCAAAATAATAAAATACCTAAACCAATAATTCCAATTAAGGCAGAACCAGGACGAATATAGTTCAAGGACTTAAATATTTCAGAAAAAGTGTTTTCTCCATCAACTTGGAAAAATGCGAAATCTCCTTCTGGATTTGCATCATATCCAAAAAAGTGAGGGATTTGTTTTAAAATAATGATGATCCCAATACCAGTTAACATTCCTTTGATAACCGAAGAGGGGAAATAGTATCCAATTACTCCAGCTTTTAAAACACCAAATAAAATTTGAATGATACCTCCTAGTACAACTGCTACTAGAAACTTTTCATAACCACCTAGAGTTCCAATTGCAGTCAATACAATTGCAGCAAGTCCAGCTGCAGGACCACTAACACCAATTTTTGAACCACTTAAACCTCCTACTACAATACCACCAATAATTCCGGCTATTAATCCAGAGAATAATGGTGCTCCACTAGCCAAAGCTATACCTAAACACAAGGGCAGTGCAACAAAAAACACTACAATACTTGCAGGTAAATCATTTTTTAAATTAGAGACAAAATTAGTCATACGCTATTTGTTATATATTATTATACTTCAGACAAATATAACAACACTTTTTTAAATGATAGTATTACTATTGTTTAAAGATTGTTAAACTTTATTGCTATATTTGGGAAAATTGTCAATAAAAAGCATAAAATACTTTTAAAACTTTATAAAATAATATAAGCATTAGAATGAGCATAGGAATTAAAATTTCTTTAAATGAAGGACTATATCTCAAAGAACCTCAAGATTCAAAACTTGGAAGAAATATCATAAAACACAGTATTTTAATGATAGACGAATGTGGTTTTGAATCGTTTAATTTCAAGAAGTTAGCTCAAGAAATCAATTCAACAGAAGCATCTATCTACAGATATTTTGAGAATAAGCACTTATTACTATTATATTTATTAAACTGGTACTGGGAATGGGTAAGCTACCTTATCAGTATCAATACAATGAATGTTGAAGACCCTAAGAAGAAACTTAAAATTATTGTTCATTCTATCGTTTTTGCATCAAAAGAGAATCCTGGTGTCGAATATGTAAACGAAAGTAAATTACATAACATCGTTATTTCTGAAGGTATGAAAGCGTATCATACCAAAGAAGTTGATGAAGAGAATTCTAAAGGTTTTTTTAAGAGTTACAAAGATTTAGCAAAATCAGTTTCTCATGTAATTAATGAGATAAACCCAAAATTCAAATACCCATTTGTATTAGCTACAAACTTATTTGAAATGTCTAATAATCATATTTATTTTGCAAAGCATCTACCTAAATTAACTGATATCTCTATACAAGAAGATCAAGTAGAAGAAGTAGAAGAGATGCTTAACTATTTTGTAGAGCGATTATTGGCTTAAGAGTTTTAATCCCAGAAAATAATTCAGTAATTAAATAATCAATATTTTAATTAATCAAGTACTGTATATACTTGATAGTATTCTTAAAAACATGGAGTAATGATACACTTACGTAAATTAGAGAATACAGACAAAGATAAATTAGCTTCGTTACTCAATAATAAGAAGATATGGGATAATCTTCGAGATTATGTTCCATATCCATATACTGTGACGGATGCAACTACATTTATAAATACTATTCAGAAAGAAAAACCGACAGTTACTTTTGCAATTACTCTTAACAATGAATTGATAGGGGTGATAGGACTAATATTACAAACTGATATTTATCAAAAAAGTGCCGAAATAGGATATTGGTTAGGAGAACCTTATTGGGGAAATGGTTATGTAACAACAGCAATTCAAAAAATGAAAACCTATGGATTTGAAAAATTAGGTTTAATTAGAATTTTTGCAGGAACGTTTGAACAGAATATAGGATCACAAAGAGCTCTTGAAAAGGCAGGATTCAAATTTGAAGGTATTTTTAAAAAAGCTATCTACAAAAACAAACAAGTTTTTGACGAATATAGGTATGCTATCCTTAATCCTGAAATGATAGAAAATTCAGTATCTTCATAATATCAAAAAACAACAAGAAATAGGTTTTTGTTAAAAATATAACAACAAATACACTGCATCACTTCAATAAAAGTTGTTTAAACTCATTATTAATAAGATTTTTTTAATCAAAAACATCATTTTTATCAAATTGATAAATTTAAGACGCTATATTTTGTACTTTATATTTTAGTACACATCAAAGTACCCACTATTATCAGATTGTAAATTTTCCCTACATTTTTTTGACACTCACTATTTTTTAGAAAACGTTTTCGTAAAGACTGTTAGTTGTAACTATTTGGTTTTAAAATGATTTTGTTGAAAATTCGTAAAGAACAGCAACAACAAAATTCGTACTCAGATTGAGGTTTGAAAAGCCATTTTTTCTCCTTTAAAGAGTAGTGTTAACTACGCGGAAAATGAAAAAAATAGAAGCAATTATTAGGAAGTCCAAGTTTAGAGAAGTCAAACAGGCTTTACACGAGGTAGGAGTTAATTTTTTCTCCTATTGGGATGTAACTGGACTTGGTAACGAAAAAGAAGGACATGTCTATCGAGGTATATCCTATAGCACTAGCGATATACAACGTAGATACCTTTCCATAGTTGTAAATGACGAATTCGAAGAGATAACCATTCAAACCATCATATCCGCTGCTGCAACTGGAACTATAGGAGATGGAAAAATCTTTGTTTCGGATATTAAAGAAAGCTACAGAATACGTACAGGAGAAAAAGGGAACGATACACTTAATTAAGAATACAATACGATTTATGGAAATACTAACAACCAATAATGTATGGATGATGATCTGTACAGCCTTAGTTTTCTTTATGCACTTAGGATTTGCATTTTTAGAAATAGGACTTACAAGGCAGAAAAACACCATCAATATACTTTTCAAAAATATATTTATCATCACAGTTGGCTTATTACTCTATAGTTTAATTGGATTCAATTTGATGTATCCAGGATTCGCCGAAGACGCTATAGGAATTATCGCTTTTTCAGGATTTGGATTAGAAGCGCCTATCAAATCAGGAGTATTAGATCTTAGCTATAACAAGGGCTATACTTATTGGACTGATTTTCTTTTTCAAGGCATGTTTGCCGCAACAGCAGCAACTATTGTATCAGGAGCAGTTGCCGAACGAATGAAGCTAGGTCCATTCATCATCTTTACCATTCTATATGTAGGATTCATTTATCCACTAGCAGGCTCATGGAAGTGGGGAGGAGGCTTTTTGGATAAGCTTTCGACTCCCTTTTATGATTTTGCAGGATCGTCTATTGTACATTCTGTAGGTGGTTGGGCGGCATTAGTAGCAGTGTGTTTATTAGGGCCTAGAATAGGAAAGTTTAAAAACGGAATGATTCAAGCCATTCCAGGACATAATATTCCTATTGCTACAGCAGGAGTGTTAATTCTTTGGTTAGGATGGTTTGGATTTAACGGAGGATCTGTTTTATCTGCCGATCCTACAGCTACATCATTAACCTTAGTAACGACTTGTTTGGCTGCAGCTGCTGGTGGAGTATTGTCGTTTATCACTTCTACTGTTTTATATAAAAACTATGATCTTACTATGTTCCTTAACGGAATCCTAGGAGGTTTGGTTGGCATCACAGCAGGAGCCGATCAGATGGGAGTTTTAGATGCGATCTCGATAGGTGCCATTTCAGGAATCATTGTTGTTTTTGCAGTCAGTGGTATTGATAGACTCAAGTTAGACGATCCTGTAGGGGCTATTGCGGTACACTTAGTTTGTGGTACATGGGGAACTTTAGCTGTAGGTATTTTTGGCAACCTAGCCAGTTGGGAGCAATTTTTATCACAATGTATCGGAATCGTTGCTTATGCAATCTTATGCATCAGCTCATCATACTTCATCATTTTTACACTCAAAAAGACAATAGGAATCAGAGTTAGTGAACGCGAAGAATTAGAAGGTCTTGACAAATTTGAACATGGAATCAACGCTTATCCAGATTTCAGATTAAATGAGAATTAAGAAATCATCAATCAAAAAACAAGTCAAAAAATAACAACGCAATCGTACAGCTTCACCTATTAAGCTGATCTAAAAAAATAGCTAGAATGAAAGATCAAGGACTGTATTTAAATGAATTTGAAAGAGACAACTGCGGCGCAGGATTTATTTGTAATCTCAAAGGAGAAAAATCCAATACCATTATTCATAATGCGCTAGAAATATTAGTAAAATTAGAGCATAGAGGAGCTGTAAGCTCTGATGGAAGAACAGGAGATGGAGCCGGAATTTTAATAGACATACCGCATGAATTTTTTAATAGAGTATGTTCCTTTTCGCTTCCAAAAACAAAAGAATATGCTGTGGGAATGGTATTTCTACCCAAAAGTACCAATCAAGCAACGTATTGTATCGATGTTTTCGAAAAAGAAATCAAAGCACAAAACTTGCGCATTATTGGTTGGAGAGATGTTCCTATAGATACTTCATGTTTAGGCAAAATAGCAGCTACCTCAGAACCTAAAATCAAGCAGGTATTTATAGATAAAAACGAGCAAGAACTTTCTGATTTGGCTTTTAATGCCAAATTGTTTGCTGCTCGAAAAATAACAGAACATACGATAGCCGCTTCAAAATTATCGCAAGCTTCTTATTTCTATGTAGCGAGTCTATCAACGACAACGCTTATTTACAAAGGCTTATTAATGCCTCAAGATATTGGAACGTATTATAAAGACCTTAAAGAAAAAGATGTCATAACACGATTAGCTTTAGTACACCAACGTTTTTCTACCAATACATTTCCTGCCTGGAGTCTTGCACAACCTTTTAGGTATATGTGTCATAATGGAGAAATCAATACACTTAGAGGAAATGTGAGTCGTATGCGAGCTAGAGAAGAGCTTATGAAGAGTGCTATTTTGGGCGAAGACCTACATCGTGTTTTTCCTATTATAGGCGAAAAAATGTCCGATTCAGCATCAATGGATCTCGTAGTAGAATTGTTATTGATGACAGGTAGATCATTACCAGAAGTAATGATGATGATGGTTCCTGAAGCGTGGGAAAAACACCAAACCATGTCTGAAGATAAAAAAGCCTTTTATGCCTATAATTCATGTATAATGGAGCCTTGGGATGGTCCGGCTTCCATTCCGTTTACAGATGGAAATTACATAGGAGCTTTATTAGACCGTAATGGATTGCGACCATCTCGATATACTGTAACTAAAGATGGTTTTGTGATTATGTCTTCAGAAATCGGAGTAGTAGAAGTACAACCCGAAAATGTAGAAAGACACGGACGTTTAGAACCAGGAAAAATGTTCTTGGTGGATATGAATGCAGGAAGAATCATCGAAGACGAAGAAATAAAAAACAGTGTAGTTTCAAAATATCCATATAAAGAGTGGGTACACTCACATAGTTTACCTTTATCTCAAGTACCTTATACTAGAAACCCTTTACCCCAAGAACCTACTAGCTATAAAACCAGACTTCGAATTTTTGGTTATACGTTAGAGGAAGTCAACAACATTATCAGTCCTATGGCAACCCAAGCCAAAGAAGCTATAGGCGCTATGGGAACTGATATACCGTTGGCAGTTTTGTCTGATCAATCGCAATTGCTGTATAATTATTTCAAACAACTTTTTGCTCAGGTAACCAATCCACCTTTAGATGGTATTAGAGAAGAATTGATTACAGACATTAGTCTAGCTATTGGGCAGGATCGCAATTTATTTGATATCATCCCAGAGCAAGCAAAAAAACTAAGCATACAAAATCCAGTAATATCTAATAAGGATTTAGACAAAATAAAAAATATAAACCATCCTGATTTTAAAGCAGTTTCAATTCCTATGCTATATCCTATTGCACAAGGCGTGAATGGTTTAGAAAAAGCTTTGGATACGATTTTAGATACTGTAGAAAAAGCAGTAGATAGTGGTGCAAATATCATTATTCTATCCGATAGGAATGTCAATAAAGAACAAGCTCCGATACCAACATTATTAGCGTGTTCTTATGTGCACCACAGTTTGAATGTACGACAGAAAAGATCCAAATTTGGTATTGTTCTAGAAACAGCAGAACCTAGAGAACCACATCATTTTGCAACCTTATTTGGATATGGAGCAAGTGCCATCAATCCATATTTGGTAAACGAAATCATCAGAGAACAAGTTGCAACCAATGCTATTAAAGATATAGATGCTTCTGAAGCCGTAGAAAATTTTAATAAAGCGATCGGAAAAGGAATTCTTAAGATCATGAATAAGATCGGAATTTCGACACTACATTCTTATAGAGCATCACAAATTTTTGAAGCCTTAGGACTCAAGAAAACATTTGTAGATAAATATTTTCCTAATACACCATCGCGAATTGGCGGAATAGGATTGGTAGTTCTAGATAAGGACATTCAAAAACGATTTGAAAAAGCTTTTGCTTTAGAAAATTACCAAAGTGTTTTAGGTTTAGACATAGGCGGAGATTTCCGTTGGCGTAGAAATGGAGAAAAGCATATGTTTAATCCTACTACTGTAGCCAAATTACAACAAGCAGTTCGCAGCAAAAGTCATGAAGCTTATCAAGTATATGCAAAAGAAGTCAATCAGCAAAACGAAAACTTGATGACATTGCGGGGACTTTTTGAATTCAATAACCTAGATCCTATTGCTATTGACGAAGTAGAACCGTGGACAGAAATAGTGAAGCGTTTCAAAACTGGAGCTATGTCCTATGGCTCATTAAGTAAAGAAGCACATGAAAATCTTGCTGTAGCCATGAACCGTATAGGAGCAAAAAGTAACTCGGGAGAAGGAGGCGAAGATAAAAATAGATTTGTCAAAGAAACTAATGGAGATTCCAAGAACAGTAAAATCAAACAAGTAGCTTCAGGTCGATTTGGAGTATCCAGTCATTATCTAGCTAATGCTGAAGAAATTCAGATTAAAATGGCTCAAGGCGCTAAACCTGGAGAAGGAGGACATTTACCAGGAGAAAAAGTATTGCCTTGGATTGCCGAAGTACGAAACTCTACTCCATATGTTGGGTTGATTTCGCCACCGCCGCATCACGATATTTATTCGATAGAGGATTTGGCACAATTAATCTTTGATCTTAAAAATGCGAATCAAGAAGCTAGAATCAATGTAAAATTAGTATCCAAAGTTGGTGTAGGAACGATTGCTGCGGGAGTAGCTAAAGCGAAAGCAGATGTTATTTTAATTTCTGGATTTGACGGAGGTACGGGAGCTTCGCCTTTAACTTCATTAAAGCATGCAGGATTACCATGGGAATTAGGTTTGGCGGAAGCACAACAAACCTTAGTTTTAAATGGATTAAGAAACCGTGTGGTTTTAGAATGTGACGGACAACTCAAAACAGGGAGAGATGTAGCCATTGCAGCTTTATTAGGAGCAGAAGAGTTTGGGTTTGCTACAGCGCCACTGGTAGCTTCGGGTTGTATTATGATGCGTGCCTGTCACCTTAATACGTGCCCAGTAGGAATTGCAACTCAGGATCCAGAATTGCGTAAAAACTTCAAAGGAACTCCAGAGCACGTCATCAATTTTATGTATTTCGTAGCCGAGGAATTAAGACAGATCATGGCACAATTAGGATTTAGAACTTTAAACGAAATGATCGGACAAAGTCAAAAACTTAACCTTAATAAAGCCATTAAACATTATAAAGCAAAAGGTGTAGATGTATCGGCAATTTTATACCAACCACAGCAAACATCGACTGCGGTACATTACAATACCGAGAAGCAAGACCATCATCTAGAACAGGTACTAGACGTACAGATTATAAGTGATGCTAAAGCAGCTATTGTCAATCAAAAAACAATGGAACTCCAATATAACATACAGAATACAGATCGTACTGTAGGAGCTATGACCAGTCATGAAATTTCTAAACGTTATGGAGATAAAGGATTGATTGAGGATACACTTACATTGCGTTTTACAGGATCTGCGGGACAAAGTTTTGGAGCCTTTGCAGCCAAAGGACTTAAAATGATAGTAGAAGGAGAAACCAATGATTATTTAGGAAAAGGACTTTCTGGAGCAACGCTTGTGGTTAAAAAGCCTGAAACAGCAACCTTTAATGCAGCAGAAAATATCATTACAGGTAACGTGAGCTTTTATGGAGCTACAAGTGGCAAAGCGTATATCAACGGAATTGCAGGAGAGCGTTTTGCTGTGCGTAATTCAGGAGTGATCACGGTAGTAGAAGGCGTTGGCGATCATGGATGCGAATATATGACTGGAGGCGAAGTTGTTATTTTGGGAGCAACGGGTCGAAATTTTGCTGCCGGTATGAGTGGAGGTATTGCTTATGTGTATGATAAAGATCAAACTTTTGCTGAGCAACGCTGTAATACGGCTATGGTAGATTTGGAACCACTACAAGAAAAAGATTTTAAAAGGCTAAAAGATCATATTCAAGCGCATTACGATCATACGAAAAGTACTTTGGCGAAAGCCTACTTGGAAAATTGGGATACTGTAAAAGAGCATTTTATCAAGGTATTTCCTAAAGATTATAAAAAAGCATTACAACGCATCTCTGAAACATCAACAGTTTTAAAAAAAATATCAGCATAAATTATGGGAAAGACAGGAGCTTTTAAATCAATCAGCAGACAGAATGAAACAACCCATGCTGTTAGCGAAAGAATAACACATTACAAAGAATTTACAATACCACTAGAAGAATCAGCTATTAAAAAGCAAGGTGCTAGATGTATGGAATGTGGTATTCCATTTTGCCATAGTGGTTGCCCTTTAGGAAATTTGATTCCAGATTTTAATGATATGGTATATAAAGGAGAATGGCAAAAAGCATCAGAGTTATTACATAGTACCAATAATTTCCCTGAATTTACAGGGAGACTATGTCCTGCACCTTGCGAGAAATCATGTGTTTTAGGCATTAATAACGATCCTGTTGCCATAGAAAATATAGAAAAGAATATTGTAGAAAGAGCCTTTGCCAATGGATGGATTCAACCGAAACCACCTACGCAACGTACCGGAAAAACTATAGCTGTTATTGGATCAGGACCAGCAGGATTAGCTGCTGCACAACAACTCAATAGAGCAGGACATACAGTTACCGTTTTTGAGCGAGATGACGAATTAGGCGGTTTACTGCGTTATGGTATTCCTAATTTTAAGCTAGAAAAAGAAATCATCGATCGCAGAATTGAAGTTTTAGTTAAAGAAGGGATTATCTTTAAGACCAATGTCAATGTAGGTGTTAATTATGACATACAAAACTTGAGTTATTTTGATGCCATAGTACTTTGTGGAGGTGCTACCAAACGTAGAAGTTTACCAATTAAAGGAATTGATGCTCAAGGTATACATCAAGCTATGGATTTCTTGACACAGCAAACCAAAAAAGTTTTTCAGAAAGAAATTACAGAAGAATTTATTTCTGCAAAAGATAAAAACGTGATTGTTATAGGTGGTGGAGATACTGGATCAGATTGTATAGGAACATCCAATCGTCAAGGTGCTAAATCTGTCACTAATTTTGAGATTATGCCCAAACCACCCGTAGGAAGAAGTGTACAAACTCCATGGCCGTATTGGCCTTTACAATTAAAGACTAGTACCTCACATGAAGAAGGTTGTGATCGTAATTGGCTCATTAGTACCAAAGAATTCATCACAGATAATGAAGGTAAGCTTACAGCTTTAAAAACGGTGGAAGTAAGTTGGGAAATACAACCTAACAAACGACCACAATTGATAGAAAAAGAAGGGTCAGAAAAGATTTGGGCATGCGAATTAGTATTACTAGCACTTGGATTTACAGGTCCAGAAACAACACTAAGCGAACAGTTGGGTGTGAATCTAGATGCTAGAGGGAATTATAAGGCAACAAAGTATCAGACCAACGTACCACATGTATTTACAGCTGGAGATATGCGCAGAGGGCAATCCTTGATCGTGTGGGCAATATCCGAAGGAAGAGAAGCTGCAAAATCGGTAGATAACTACCTGATGCATAACTCTTATCTACAGTCTAAAGGAAAAGGAGATATTCCTGCAGCATAAACTATTGTATTATAACGTTTTCGTAAAAAAAAAGACAGTTTTATGCAAATTCCTGCCGTTCGTTTGTTAATTTTCACTACAAAATTATGAGAAATGTCAAAATTGCCTAAAATAAATCGGTTCAAAGATAATGTCGAGGCGAAGTATAAATTATACAATAGTATATTCATGACATTGCCCTTTGACAGTATTACTAAAACAGGAGTATTGCTACCTCTGTTTCATGAAACCTGTAAAAAAGGTTATGAAAAAGGAGATGACCCAACCACCATCGTAAAAACCTTTTTTGAAAAATACCAAGCCAGACGTGACGCGAAAAGTCAGATCAATCTATTATTTAGATTTATACAATACATCGAGCGTCAGGTAGTACTTTTTGATGCAGTAGAAGATGCTGCTTTTCCTATTATCAATAATATGGATGGAATTGGTACTTTAAGAAATCTAAAAGAATACGCGACTTCTGCTAACCAACTAGAAGCTTTAAAACAATACCTAGAAGATTTCAAAGTACGGATTGTCTTAACCGCACATCCTACACAATTCTACCCTGGACCTGTATTGGGGATCATTACAGATTTAGCAGAAGCTATTAAGATTAATGATATACAACGGATTACAGAGTTGCTAGCTCAGTTAGGAAAAACACCGTTTTTTAGACAAGAAAAGCCAACAC
Source organism: Aquimarina rhabdastrellae (assembly GCA_947387485.1). Classification (GTDB taxonomy): domain Bacteria; phylum Bacteroidota; class Bacteroidia; order Flavobacteriales; family Flavobacteriaceae; genus Aquimarina. The sequence goes on along the minus strand of CANDNT010000004.1, from coordinate 83,629 downwards.
CTTATGACGAGGCGATTAGCCTTATTTGGTATTTAGAAAATGTATTTTATACTTCTTTTGGAAATATATACGATTATATCAAACAAAATATCTTTGAAGAAGGAGAAACACTATGTAATGATATTATCAATATAGGATTTTGGCCAGGAGGAGATCGAGATGGAAATCCTTTTGTAACTCCAGAAACTACATTGAAAGTAGCTCAGAAACTTAGAGAAGCTATCATTAAAAATTATTACAAGGATGTAAGAGGACTAAAACGTAAGCTAACTTTTGTAGGTATCGAAGATCGTATCATTGCCTTAGAACGTTTGTTGTATAGCAATGTATTAGGAGTAGCCACAGAAGAAATTAGTTTATCGTATTTACAACAAGAATTAACTGAGATTAGAAGTTTATTAATTGAAGAACATCAGTCATTATATCTTAATGAAATTGATAGCTTGATCAATAAAATGACGTTGTTTGGATTGCATTTTGCTACTTTGGATATCAGACAAGACAGCAGACAACATCATGGTGTATTTACAGATATTGTAGATCGTTTACTCGAACAAAAGAGTTCTATTTTTCCTGCAAATTACCACGAACTTGATGAAGCTAATCAAGTGAAGTTGTTATCCGAAATCAAAGGAACGATAGACTTTGCTATGTTTGATGATGAGATGACGGTTAAAACACTTAAAACCATTCAAGCCATTAAAACTATTCAAGAAAAGAATGGAGAAAAAGCTGCGAATCGATACATCATTAGTAACAATCAAACTTCATTAAATGTGATGCAACTATATGCCATGTTAAAACTAGTTGCATTTGAAGAAGAATTGACTGTTGATATAGGGCCGTTATTCGAAACCATTACAGATTTAGAAAATGCACCAGCAGTCATGGAGGAATTGTATACTAATCCTGTATACAGAAAACATCTTGAAGCTAGAGGGAATAAACAAACCATCATGCTAGGATTTAGTGACGGAACTAAAGATGGTGGTTATTTAATGGCGAATTGGTCAATATTTAAAGCCAAAGAAGCTTTAACAGCAATGTCTAGAAAATACGGAATCACAGTTATCTTTTTTGATGGTAGAGGAGGACCACCTGCACGTGGAGGAGGAAAGACACATCAATTCTATGCCTCACTAGGGCCAGATATCGAAGATAAAGAAGTACAATTAACGATTCAAGGGCAAACCATTAGTTCTAATTTTGGAACTTTGGATTCGTCACAATATAACTTAGAACAATTGATCAGTTCTGGTATTGCTAATAAGCTAAATAATACAACGAACAAGATGCAAGCCGAAAATGTGGCAACTATGAATGAGTTGGCAACTATTAGTTATACTACGTATTCTGATTTTAAGAAGCATCCTAAGTTTTTAGCGTATTTAGAAAAGATGAGTACTCTAAAGTACTATGCCAAAACGAATATAGGAAGTAGACCTTCTAAACGAAGTACTTCAAAAGAATTGATTTTTAGTGATCTTAGAGCCATACCTTTCGTAGGATCTTGGAGCCAGTTAAAGCAAAACGTACCAGGATTCTTTGGGGTAGGAACAGCTTTAAAACACTATGAAGATACTAATCAATTTGATAAAGTTCAGCAGTTATATAGAGAGTCAAGTTTCTTTAAAACGCTGATAGAAAACAGTATGATGTCTCTATCAAAATCGTTCTTTGATTTAACCAAATATATGCAAGAGGACGAAGAATTTGGTGCTTTCTGGAAGATCATCTATGAAGAATATCAAATCACGACAAGACTCTTATTAAAACTAACAGGCTATTCAGCTTTGATGGAAAATCAACCCTCGGGTAAAGCCTCAATTGATATTAGAGAAGCCATTGTATTACCTTTATTAACGATACAACAATATGCACTAAAAGCAGTGCAAGAATTAGAAAAACAAGAAGATGCTGATCCAGAGCAAATACAAACTTTCGAAAAGATCGTAACACGATCGCTATTTGGTAATATTAATGCCAGTAGAAACTCGGCTTAATGAGTTATTTCGAATCATAAGCGTTGTTAAAACAGAAGTCATTTGGCTTCTGTTTTTTGATTTATAGAGGTTGATTTCTCAATAAATCTTCCGAAAATTCTGAATAGAAAATAAAGTTACCGTGAATAAATAATAATACTTATGGAGTTTATGAAATAATGATTAGATTTAAAGTTAACATATTAATTTTGAATTGTTAAAAAACAAAAAATGATTATTGAAATACTAATTACGATAATTATCACATCAATTATTTGGTTGGTTATACTTTTAGAATATGGACGAAAAAAAAAATAAATCAATTTATAAGCAAAAAATAGAGTTTGAAAGGGAGAGAAATTTAATTCTTGAAAAAACTAGAATTGAAAAACAAGTTGAATATGAAAAAGGATATAAAGAAGGGACTGGAAGTATAGATTTTCTATTGCAAGTAGAACCCTATAAAAATATTATAGGAAAAAAAGGGTATCTAAAAAGTTCTCAAATGATAGAAATAGGTTATGTATATAGATTATTTGTAAAAGGTATTCCTTGTTTAGATCCTCATATACAAATAATAGAAAAAATCAATGTTAGAGAAATAAACGAAGAGAATGTTAATACGATTATAAAAAAACTAGAAACGATTATAAATAAAACACCTAATCAATATTTGAAACTTGTAGGCAATTTGAAAGATTTTAGTATTGGTATATTGAATCTTAAGAATCATAGAAAACTAAAAAGTAGTTAATGTAAAATTATTAACAACATTAAACTTTTTCCCTGAAAACAGGGTATAAAAATGAATTATAAAACACGAAGTTTGTAAGATATCAACCCTAGATCAAATTACTAATGATGACACCAAAAGAAATAGCTTCGTTACAAGGAACAGCATTAACAAATGCCTTTGTTGAGCATTTTAAAGCTTGGGCAATCACTCCTCAATGTCTAGAAATACTAAACGAATTAGCAAGCAAAGTAGTAGATGTGACTTATGATGATGAGTTAAAAGTTCACTTTGAAGATTATGATAAAGATGTAGTTACAATAACCTTTGGAGCTGCTTATGAAGGTGATTTTCAAGAGACACCTTTCCAAGTACCAGAATCCTATAAAACAGTTGTTAGGATGCATAATACCATTAAGTTTGGAGATGGTATTCCAGAATATGTAGAGTTATACGGTTATGATGGAGAAGCACCGTATTCAGAATTTATGATGGAAGAACTAGAAGGGGACGAAGAGCGCCATCAAGGATTTTGTGATGCGGGTCAGAATTGGGGCATTTGGGATCATCAAAGAAAAAATGCATTAGGAGAACCCGTAATGATCATTGCAGATCACGGTATGACAGTAGCAGATTGTGAGGATTTTCCAGAACAAGATACCATTGCTTTTGGGGTAGGAGGGCTTTTTATCCGAATGATGAAAGAATTTATATATGATGATACTGATTACGGATGGGGATAATTGTAGTTTAAAATATTAGTCATCTCGACAAGCTCGATGACCGAGTAGTGTTTCACTTTGACAAGCTCGATGACTGATTGATAAATGTTATTTAAGTAGCCCGAGCCTGTCGAGGGCAACTTAATCTTAAATGTAAAATACTAAATATAAAAGTTTAAAGTGTTTTAGTTTTTTTGATTATGAATTGGTTATTTAGGTTATTGTATACTAAATAATGAGATTAATTTGAAATATTCATGGGATTATACGCTCCAATTATAAAAGGAGAAATTGAAGGTTTTAAAATAGGACTAGATACTGATTTAATATTATACGAACATGCTAGATTATTAGAATATGATAAACTTGGAGGTGAGTGGTTGATTGGATTCGGTGTAGGTTTTAATAAGGGACAGAATATTAGAAAAAAACTTATTAAAAATACAGATGGGGATAGTGTGATATTGGAAAAACGAATAAAAGCTATTTTATTTTTATTAGATGAAACTGTGTATTCTCAATTTGAAGATATGCTCTCAGAAAGTTTAAAAAATATCTCAAGCTGGGAATCTCAAAAATTGAAAAGTAATGTTTTAGTAGAAGTCAGGTCTCTTATTCAACAGGATAAACTTCAGCAGGCGTTGATGACAATTAAAGAATTTTATCATAAACAGAAAGTTTTAATAGCACTTATGAACTATAGTACATTAGAAAAAAGTTTAAGTTCTTTGAGACAAAGAAATCGCCGCAATGAGATTAATAATGAAGTTTATCTATTAGAAAAGAAAAAGATAAAGAAATACCTTGAAAAATGGGTTAAAAATAATCAAGCATAATTTCTAAGAGTATATTTAATGTAGCAAAAAGGCGTTAGAATCGTTGTATTCATAATTAATCAATACAATTAATTATGAAAAATTATATTCTAATAATGTTCTTAGGAATATCCATTCTTGGATGCAATTCTAAAAAAAATAACAATTTTCATATTAGTGAGGATTACGTTAAAATTAGTAACAATGGTAATGTCGTTGTTGAGCAATGGTATGTAGATCCAGAAGTAGCGCTAGATGTTATAGAAGTAGAATGTAAAAAGAAGGTGAATGATATTATACTTTCAACCGAAAATAAGGCTATGAAATTTTCGGTTAAAAGTGGAGATACTATTGAATTCTACATGATAAAAAAACAAAAAGACAGTGCTTTAACTAGAATTGTTGGTATTAAACCTATTCTTAATTTTACTGAAGACTATATAAATGCTAATAAAAACAAAATAAGTGTAGCAATACCAGAAGTTAGTGAACTAGCAAATATTCTTATAGCATTGCATAAAGATGCGACTAAAGATCGCTATATGACTGATTCTTCCACTAAATATTATGAACGTGTAAAAACGTATTTTGAACCTTATCTGGATCATCCTATTATGGATACTATTCAAAAATATGTTAATGGATTAAGATATATAGAATCTGTGAATGATTCTTTATTTTCTAATGAAAGTTATAGTTATTACTATAGTTTAAAAATGAATGCCTGTGCCTTTGAGTTTACATCAGATAATACGATTAGGAATCAAGGTTTTGTCCGTGATATGGCTTACAGTTGGAATGCTTTTAATGCGATGAAAGATAGTCTGTTAATAGAAGATTTTGCTAAAACGTCTAACTTTAGAGCTTTTTATAAAAGCGAACAAGATTATTATACAAAACTCATTGAAGATTATAAATCACTAAATCCAATAGATGTAATGAAGCAATGGTTAGATCAAAAATTTGGTTTTACCTATGATAACTTCACCATATATTTTTCACCTCTTGTAAGTGGATCTCATGCTGCACAAAATTTTGAAGACAATGATTTTAAGCAAACTATAATGTTTATTGCCAAATCCAAGTCTAACGATACTATTTCACCTATACAAAATAGTATAGGAGATAGTAGAGTCGTTTTTACAGAAATAGATCATAATTATGTGAATCCTACTTCGGATAAATATTTAAAAGAAATTGATATTGCTTTTGCTGATAAAACAAAATGGGCTAAAGGTGCAGTTATGGAAACATATACTAATGCCTACCAAATTTTTAATGAATATATGACTTTTGGTATGTTTTCTCTTTATGTATATGATATTTATGGAAGTGAAGAATTAGAGATGTTTTTATCCAAAATGGAACATCTAATGGAAGATTTAAGAGGTTTTTACAGATTTAAAGCATTTAACCAGAAATTGTTAGATATTCATAAAAAACAACCTGATATGGACATAAATAATCTATATAAAATCATATTAGATTGGTCTAAACAAGCAGAATTCAGTGAATAATATTGAAAACACTTGATTTTAGTATTAAACTGATTAATTGAAATTATAGCATATGTCCACACAAGTTTTAATTGTTTACAATAATTAATCCTAATAAGATAGGTGATATATACAATAACTATATATCACCATCTTTATTTATTTTTACAACAAATTAAATAAAATGGATTCTTGGGAAATTAACTATGATAATAAAATATACTTTTTAGCAATAGATGAGGTAGGAATTTATGCAACTCCTAGGGCGGTATCTTCTAATCAAGCAAAAGACTTAAAAGAAATTGTAAAGCAAAAGGAATACAGTATACTTCTAAAAATATTTGAGTTTACAACGATTACCAAGATTCATTTTATAGGTGATTTTATGAAGGTATATGATCACGATAGGATTTTAAGATGGTATTGTACTATAACATCAGATTCCATTCTCAGAGAAATTAAATTTGCTTTATTGGATTATAGTCCGGTAAACTTAGAGCATGAATCTAATCAAGAGATCGTTAAACCTAACAATATGCCTTATTACAGTGCTATGATTTTACCCATTATGATTACGTTACTTGCTGTACCGTATGCAATTAATCCTGATAAAGAATTGAGTGGTAGAGGTTCATTGTTATTTTATCCCATTAAAACGATTAGTGTTCATTTGGGAGTTGTGGGTACTATAATCTTAGGTATTTTATGCTTTTTATGGACTTTAAATAAATTTTTAAAAAGACCTAAGAAGAAACAAACTATTACAGTAGAAAAATTTATGTATTAAATAGTATAATAATAGTTAATTTAATATTGAGATAGGGTAACAGCATATGAGGTTGTGACACACTTCTAAGATTATAACAACCTAAAACCCTTTAAAATGAAAAATAAACTAATACTGTTATTACTATTTGTATGTTTTATAAATGGAGTTTATGCCCAAGTCAAAGTAAAACGAAACTTTGATATAGAATTAGTCGAAAAAGATAGTATTACTTCACTTAAAATAGAACATGCACTTAATGGATTCCTTACAGAAGCACAAAATAATAGCTATACAGCAAACTATGTTGATCCTGAACATCAGAAATCTTATGAGTTCTTTTTTAGTAAATTATCTAGAATAGGAAAAGATACTAAAATATTTCATCAACCATTAATACTGAAATCCTATCCAGTAGAAAATGGAAGCTTTAGGCTTACTGTAGGTTTTACAGGAATTAAAGAGCAACAACCTTTTATTTATCAAATAACAGAATTAAAAGCGGTTCCTTATCAAGATCATTATCGTTTTTATTGCCCATTCGAAGATAATACACAACATTTTAGAAGGAAAACCATAGCCAATGTTACGTATTATTACAGTACTACGTTTAACGAAATAAAAGCCAAAGAATTTGCCGCATTTACCAAAGAATTAGCTAAACTCACTAAAGCCGCTGTACCAGAATTAAAATATTATTCTTTTAATAGTTTGGATGAATTACTTAAATCCTACGGATTCTTATATAGTGTACGACAGTGTAACTTCTTGTGTTATGATTTAGGGTTTACAGATAATGAAGGAAAAATTTACATTACAGGAACTAATAATGAAAATTACGTTTTTGGATATATAGGAGATTATTTATACTATAATTTACCAAATAAAGACGAAATCTATTGGCCATATGTTCAAGGATTATCAGCTTATTATGGAGGATATGGTTTGAGTTATGATGATATGGATACGTTGAAAAGGCAATTTAGAGATGAGTACAAAAAAAGACCAGACATTAACTTTTTAGACGAATTTAAAAAAGGAAGAAACTCAGATGTAAATAGACATTTTTCATATTATGTGATGAGTGCATTTTTGTTTGAAGAAGTTTTAAAAGATAAAGGGTTTGATGCAGCCTTACAATTGGTGTATTCTGGAGAAAATGGAGAACATTTTTTTAAGAATCTCGAAAAAATAGGAAGTATTAAAGAAAAAGATTTTCATAAAACTATTGTTAGGTTGATTAAAGATTAATCATAGAAGTATGAAATCTAAAATGTAAAAAATGGTTTAGGGTTAAAAAACTGCTATTTTTGGATAATATCAATATATACTAGGTAACTATGATAAGAAAAATAGTGGTGATTTTAATTTTTATGGTTTCTTTTTTTAGTGAAGCTAAAGAGTACAAAGGGACTATTGGTAAATATGAAATTTATCTTTACATGGACTTTATAAATGAAGAAAGTGTGGAATCTTACTATTTTTATAAGAGTAGACTAAAAAACATAAAATTAGAAGGGAAACTCGAAGACGATAAAATAGTATTACATGAATTTTTTACAGCTATAGAAGATGAAAAAGAATTATTTAGACTCAAAAGAGAAGGGGAAAACCTAATAGGGACATGGCAAAATGGTACAACGGTACTTCGAGTAGCATTAACGCCTATTAAGGATGAACTTGATACTTTTAAAAAAGATAGAATCACATTTATACGAGATAGTGTTCAAAAAGTAGGTGCACGTGAATTAGTTTGGTTAAAAGAAAAATATTCCAATCAATCATTGTTTAGATTAGGTAACGGATTTAGTAAGGCAGAACGATTTTTTCTTAATCCTAGATTGGATGAGATACATAAAGAAAATGCTTTAACAGAGTTAGATTGTCAAGGTTTAGCTATCGAAATAAAACCACGACTAATCTCAGATGACTACTTTAGCTTCACTACGTATAGTACCGTTTATTGTGGAGGAGCACATCCTAATCACAATATCAAATCATATAATTTTGATTTTAAGAAAGCAAAGGAAATAGAAAAAATTGAAGCACTTTTTCCTTATCTGGATTATAAAACAATGATTTATAAAAAATACAAAAGTGATCCGATGTTAGATAAAGAATGTCAATATTTTGAAACTGATCACATTGATATTTGGGATTATATTGATTGGGTTTTAACAGAAAAAGGGATAGAGATAACACCTTCTTTTCCTCACGCATTTAAAGTATGTGAGCAACCATTTTTATTGACATATAAAGAAATCAATAAATAGTATTTTAAGAAAGAAATAAACAAGAGCTTCAATAAGAAGCTCTTGTTTATTGTAGCATTATTGTTTCATTATTTTTTTACTATACCCTTTTGAATCCTTGATGACATAAAAACCTTTATCTAAAGATTCAACAGCAAGCTTTTCTTCTTTTTCATTCAAAATAGATGTTCTGGTAAGTGTATTAATATCGATTAATGTTTTTGGGAAATTTCTTGTACTGGATACCGATAATGAAGCATAAACTAAATTGTTGTTTTCATTTGATTCATCAGTATTATCAAAAGAATCTACTTCGGCATGGATATAGTGAAAAGAATTTAGGCTATAACCTAAATGCGTATCCCATAGATAAATCGATCCGCAAAATTCTTGAGTTTGATTAGGTGCAATATTTTGATTAGCATTAATAGAAAATAAATTAGCTATGATATTAGATGTTATTATATCCGAATTATTAGTTAGTATTAAAGCTGCATTATTAGGTTTTCCTGTTGTTTGCCCTTGGTTTTTAATAGTTACGCAAATATCGTGCGATTTATTTTTTCGTAATTGCAAAACATTAGGAGTATAGGTATAAGTTCCTTCTGCATTAATCGAAATTTTGGTGATAACAAAATCAGGATCACCTATAGGACATCCATTATTAGAAGCCGAACCAGCTTGATTAGGACAGTTATCTTGACTATCTAAGATACCGTCACCATCACTATCAACATCTGGATATGTAAACGATAATGTTTTTGTTAAACTAGCATATTTAACTACCAAATAGAACTTTTTATTAGGCGCTGTAGTATAATTTATTAATGAAGTATTCCACCAATTTTTTAAAGTATAAGATGTGAAAATCAGATTGACATCATCTTCACGATTCCAATAACTTCTTGCTATTTCATTTGAAGGGCTGATTTGATCTTTATATAGAATTAAATCTATTTGATGATGACCATGTGTACGATAAGTGTAGTCACCTTTGATCTTAAACTCAAAATCAAATCGCGAACCATTTGAAAACGATTGGCCAGAAGGTTCATTAACCTTAAAATCTATAACATCTATGCTTTGAGAAAAGGAAAGAGTGCTTAAAAATAAAACTGTAATGATGATAATTTTTTTCATGAGTGATTATTTATGATATTTATATCAAAGGTGATTTTTTTAGGTATAACCTAAATTACTAGTGTTTTACTAAATCATTAATTAAAAAATTAGGGTAAGAATACAGTAAATAGCGAACATGTCTATATAGAACTGTTTTCAAGAAAATAGTTGAATAACGTAATAATTCGATAAGTGAATAAAGATATGCTAAAGCATTTTATTGAAGTAACCTCTACATTTAAAAAAGAAAGAGCAGCAACCAATAGTATAGAAGCACTTTATGATTTCTGTTATCTGTTAGAAAATAGAAACAGGACACATGAAGAAAATATGATGATAGTTGATTGTTATAGTTTATTAAAACTACATGATAAAGCGTTTAACCTTTTTAAAGAAACCTTAGCAGCCAAGAAATCGTTAACAAAGAAAGAAAAACAAAAACTAAAAAGACTTGAAGCTAATACGAGATCTAATGATCGTAGATATTATAGAGATTTACGAGAAGCAAAAGAAACAAAAAAGAATGCAGTACTCACTTTAGCAGATTTTGATATAATAGATAAGCAAGTATACTTTAAAACTGATGTAACAGATAAACATATTATCATTTTTAATAAAAAGATTGAAAAGAAAGAACTAACAATTTTTTATGAAGAACATCTCACTAATGAAATACTAACCAGTTTAATTTCTTATTTAAACTGGATAAGTAGATGCAATGATGAACTTATCAAGTTTTATAATAATACAGAAATTGAATATAAAATTGATAAGGTAAGTAAAGATTGGTATGATGGATTAAATGTGTGGGAAATTAATATTGAAATAGATAAACAAGGAGTGATTTATGGCAGAATTTTTGTTGAAGATTATCGCAATCATAATTTAGGTTTGTGTGTTACAACTAAAAATAAAACTATAGTAACAATTCAATACGATCCTATCTTATAGAACAATATAAAATGGCAGAAGAATTATATTTTTTTAAGATAGATGAGGATGTAGTTAGAGAAAGATTGCCTCAAGTTTTGAGTGAAAACGGAATAAGTTCTTATCAAAATTTTATTGCAGAACATCCATATTATTCTAATGGGAAGTCTAATAACTATGTTGATTATAATGAGATAATAACCAAAATAGAGAATGACATAGCTCAACTAACCAAAAATGAGTTTTGGACTATCTGTAATTGGTTTTACAACAAAAATGAGCTATCGTATTCTCACTTGGGATATAAGGTTTTTGAGGAGAAAACGGATATAGAAATGCGTGGTTGCGGAATAATTTTGTTTGAGGAAATTACTTCAAAAACAATTGTTCGGAAATTTCATAAGGTTTTAAATGATTATGAAATACATTTAAAGAAATGGTTAGAGTTTAAAACAACACATAAGGAAATAGAACTTTTTTTGAACTATTTAATTTGTTATACAGGCGAGTTAAGCTTATTGCTTAATAAGATATATGACGAGGATAATAGTAAAGAAAATATAGAAATTAGAGAAGAAATTAAAAATATCAAAACGACTGATTCTAGTTTTTATCATGATCTGGCTTTAATTCAAATAGAAGAAGAAAAACCATTTATAGAGGAGACTATAGCGTTATCAAACGAATTAACAGCATATGGTAAAGATACTAAGATTAGAATAGGAATGCCACCAGATGTAACAGCGATAAGTAAGAGGAAAGATGAATTATTAACATTAGCCAACTTGTTTTATTTTGGGATAAGACTTAAAAAAGATATTACTGAATATCAAGGATTCGTTTTTAGATTACATTCGTATTAAAAATTGATACTACCATTATCGTATTAACTAATATTTAAAATTGATAATGATAGTAACAAATGTTTTTATAAAAGAAATTATAATTCATTGTAAGTACGAACAATAGCCTTATCTAATAAAGCTTCAAAAATAGATTTATCAAGAATACGATGCTCTACATACTTCCAATCTGATAAATACCCTTTTTTATATTCATTATGACTATCGACTATTTTTAAGCCTTGAACATGATATTGTAAAGCTTCTTCTTCTTTTTTATTGCATAAAGCGATATGACCTAAATTCATATAAACATGATACTCCTTGTCATCTACTAGCATAAATTTTTTAAAATAAGTTTCAGCTTTATCTATTTCTTTATCAGTAAAATAACTCCAAGCTAATTCCCATAGCATATCATCATCTTTATCATTCATTTCGGCCAAAGTGTACCACCATTTTCGAGCAGAGGCTTTATCATTTAAATCTGTATAGCGCCAAGCAATTGATTTTGCAATTCTAGCTTCTTTGTGTAATGCATAACCTTTTAAATGGAATTCTAGAGATTTTTCAAAGTTCTTCATTAGATTATATACATAACCTATTTCATTAAGATTCCAATGATAATCTGGACGCATAGCATGAGCTTTTAAATAATTTGATAAGGCTTCTTCTAATCTATCGCAACGTTTGAAGCACCAACCTAATTGATTAAGTACCCACGGATTATTTCTATTTCTGTCTAATTCATAAGATTTCTCAAAATAAGGAATAGCTTGCGCTTCTCTGTTTGTTTTTAAATAATATAATCCCATATAATTGAGTACCCAACAAGTATCGTTTGGATTTAATTCATAAGCTTTAGAAAAGTATAAAAAGCTTTTTTCATAGGCTTTAAAATTATAATAACACCAGCCTGCATAAGACCAATTATCTATAAATGTGGGATCGTATTCTATACCCTTTAGAAAATAAGATAACGCTTTTTTAAAATTATTTTCTTCAGTATAAAAATATCCCCATCTAAACGAGGTATATGCAGTTTTTGAGCCTAATGTTTTTTCTATTTTAAGATATTTCCACATGCGCTTAGTATGACCTAGTTTAGCATGACAATCTACAATTTTGCGAATAACATACAGATCTTCAGGTTTGATCTCTTCGGCTAATTTATAGAATAGAAGCGCTTGATGATATGCCTCCATTATATAATGACAACGACCAATTTGAGTAATACAATCAAAATAATTAGGCACTAACCTATAAGCTTTAATATAACATGATAAGGCTTCAGCATAATTTTTCTTTTCAAAATAACACCAACCTAGATAAAATAAGCGCTCTTCGTCTGATTCACCAGCTTCTTCTGCTTTTTGTAAATAGTAAATAGCAAGATCAATATCCTCGAGAAGATAAAATACAGTACCCAATGCATTAAGACTGTATTGATCATTAGGGTTTTGTTTAACTTTTTCGGTAAAGTGATTAAGAATAACTTCTTGTTCTTCTGGAGTTTCTTCTCCACGTATTTCAAATGTTTTGTTAATCATAAATCGTATTTTGATTGTAATTGGTATGTAATAAAACTACTATTAGCAGCAGTTTATGTATTATAAAGAAGAGATAAGATTGTATTGATGTATTAAAATATTTTTGATGATGACATGAAGTGATAAATAATATTAGCCTAGTAAAGCTAATTTTTATTTACGATTTAATAAAGTACGAAGAGAGGAATAGCTAAATTATAATCAAAATTAGATAATATAGTATTGGTTTTTAGATGTTAAGATATAGAAAAGCTATTTTATGATAATTTGCAATCATAAAAAATCTAAGAATTATTCTAAAGTATCTAAATAATTATTCAAGTAAAAAGTATTTATTAGTTATTTTTAAATAACAATTCTAATCAATAAATAAATCAGAATATACTAGCTATAGTATATGATTAACGTAACCTAATGAAAAATAGTAATTACCGAACTTCTATTATTGAAGATGATTATCAAGCCGTAGTATTATATAAAGAAAATGAGGAGATATCGTCTTTTGAAAGTTGTGCAGTTTTTGAATTAAAAGGAAATAATAGTGAGATCATACTTCATGAAGTTTCTAATGATAAATTGATCACTGTTAATGAAAAAGCCTTAGTTCAGGTTTTTGATATAGCATCTAGAACGATGATTTTTCAACATGATTTCAAAGGAGAAACAGATAGTTATGCAAGTATAAGTAATGAGCAAGAAGGATTATATATCTGTTATTATGATGATAATGAAGATAGCATACAATTAAAAATTATAGATATAGAGCGCTTTATTATAAAAGAACAATACGATTTAGGTGGATATTTTTATCAAAGAAAATTTAGTGTAAGAAAAGACGGTAATCCTCAGTTTTATTATGTAAATGAGGATGAAGATGCAGGAACATTTACTCATGGTATTAGGATTTTTGATCGTAAAGTAGAAACGTTTAAAGAGCATAAATTTGAAAAAGCTGTGCGTACTATATATCTTAATTTTAGCTTTTTTGCTTTACCTGATTCAGGAATAGGTTTTGTTCCGTATTGGGAAGATTTTGATGTAAACACACCGATAACGGATAACCAAACTTTACCGATTTCTATCAAAATGATTGATTTAGAAAGTTTAAAGGAGTTAAAAGTTATCAAGTTAGTAGACTTTCCTGTTGAAGTAATAGAAGATGTAGACGAATTTATAGATACATATACGAGTAAAAAATTGGATGTTTTTGAGTATAATGAATTAATGTCAGATTTTTATAATCAGTTAAAGACACCTTTTATTGATAAAGAAACAGATATCTTATGGTTTGAAATCGAAAGTAATTACTACATAGGTTTAGATTTAAAAGGTAATATCAAAGAAGTTGTTGCATTAAAAGAATTATCTAGAAGAGAATTGAGAAGACTCCCTTTTTTACCTAAGAATAGAGAATTAGAAATGGAGTTTAGAGAAGAGGAAGATGAGGCACTTAAGGATTTTGGAAAAGTAGTAATTCGAGTAGATGATTTGAATGAGGATAAGAGTGTATTAAGTGCCTTAGATCAACTTTTGATAATGGCAAATGATATCAATACTATAAGATCTGGATTTTCAATTGTATTGAATTTTGAAGATAAGCTAGGACAAATAATGAATGAAGAGGCTTTCTTTAATAAGGCAGTAACAATAACAGGCGGGGCTGAAAAAGTAAATAAACTCTATTTAAAAGTTTTAACGACAGAAGATTTTGAAATGTATAGGCATAATGCAGAAGTTAAAGCATTAGGATATGCACTATATGCTTTGGCGATGTATGATGAGTGCTACCTAGAAACTGTAAAAGCATATTACAGGAAAATAGATATGGAACATGATATTTTTACCAACGGAACTTTATTACCAGATATTTCAAAAAAGTATCCTAATGCTAAAATCGTTCAAGAGCTCAATAATTTTGTTGGAGATTATTACGAAGGATAAAGTATACTTTTAAAATATAAAAATGTGAAGCAAAGTCAATAAGGCTTTGCTTTTTTATGGAATGATAATGTTATGTTTTTTAATTATAAATGCTTAAAACTGTAACAAATTAAAAAGAAAGTGATCTTTTGATAAACAAAACTTTTTATGCAAAAATACAGTATATTCATCATTTTATGGTTAATAATAATTACTGCTTGTCAAAAAGAGAATAATGATAATCAACCGACTATTAATGGTATATGGAAATCTGTTGGCTCAGGGTGGGTTTTACAGATTAAAGATAGTACTAATTATGCTTTTTATGATCAAACATCAATCTCTTGTCTACCCAATAGAAAAGGAGATCTAAATGAAATTATAAGTTCTTTAAGTTTAAAACAAGATACACTTTCTCTATTAAAGGGAGTTATCAACTATAAATTTACATCACTTAACAAATTACCAGTATCTTGTATAGAGAGATTAGACGTACAAAAAGAAAAAGATGTAATCTATAATTTTGAAGTTTTTGCAGAAACAGTTAGAGAACATTATGCATTTTTTGAGCTCAATAATATAAATTGGAATACTCTTTATACTCAACAAAAAAATAAGCTAAATAAAAATTCTAAAGAAGTAGAACTATATGCGGTTATAGAAGAAACTTTAGAAAAATTAAAAGATAATCATGCTTATCTTGAAGCTACAGAAGAAGTTGAAACCGCTGTTGAACAATTAGATAAACTTGAAGATAAAGAAGATCAAATTAGAGAAGGTGAGGAGCTTCCAGAGTATGGAGATTTTCAAGTAGCGAAATTAGTAGCTAAACATCATATGAAAGAAGAATTAACCAAGGATTCTTGGTTAATACAATGGGGGAAGTTGAATGATAGCATAGGATATATTCAAGTTAAAGCAATGTGGCTTTATGCTGATCTTAATATCTCAAAAACTTTAATAGATAAAGTAGGTTATGTTGATGCCTATGTAAAAACCTTTCATCAAATGTATGAGGGAGTCTATATAAATAAAGAAGTTCTAGGAGTACATAAGATAATGAATAATGTAATGAATGATTTATCAGAGATGGCTTCAATTGTGATAGATGTACGGTTTAATGGTGGAGGTCAAGATGCAGTAAGTTTTGAAATATTAAATCGATTTATTCCTGATCAATTACAAATAGCAACGCAAAAATTGAGATACGGTACTCAATTTACCCCTATGTGGCCACTGAATATTCAAGGAACAAAAAATGCGTATACAAAGCCTGTTTATGTACTTACTTCAACACAAATAGGAAGTGCAGCCGAGGCTTTTTCTATAGCGACATTGGCCATGGATAATGTAAAGAGGATTGGTTCTAATACTTCGGGAGCTATGTCTACAGCTTTGGAAAAAACATTACCAAATGGTTGGGCATTTTCAATATCTAATGAAATTTATATGGACAATTCTGGAAAGAATTATGAAAATATAGGAATTCCTCCAGATTATAGACTGAATTATTCAACTGACAGACAAACTTTTTTTAGAAGTATAGTGAATGATTTAGAAAAAGATAAAATGCAAATATTAAAAGGAATAGAAACGTTAAAGAAACTAAGAAAACGTAATACCTTTTATATAGTGAAGTAATAATTCATCAAACAAGAAACGAATGAAATCAATACTAATTAAATTACTAGTTTTTCAATTTTTTATATCAACTACAAATTCACAAAAAAAAGAAGTATGTAAATGCACAGAGGATTTTAATTATGTAGTGACATTTATAGAAAATAATTTCCCTGGGTTTGAAAAAAATATTGTGAATGAAAGAGAATATGAACATTTTAAAAAACAACTTAAAAATCAAACAGAGGATATAGAAGAGAAAAATGAATGTTTAAAAAAACTAATTCATTATGTAGAATATTTTAAAGATAATCATACTAAGATGAGAACTCTTAAAAGTAGTAGCATAGATGAATCTTCTACAGCAAGTGTACAACAATTCTTAAACAGTAAAATATATAAGCAAAGTGAGGTAATATTATTATCAAAAAAAGATATTCTTGATGAGTTTTCTGTAAATGATATTAGAGGTAATTATAGTTCACTAGATAGTACTTATGTTGTAACAGTATTAGAAAGTAAAAATGAATTGAGAGATTATATAGGAGTTATCTTAAATTCAAAATCAAAACTATGGAAAAAGGGTCAGGTAAAGTTTGAAATTAAAAAGAAAGAGCAACATGTGTATGAAGGAATTTTTTATGATAAACAGCATCAAGTTTCTTATAAAACAGCTGTGCCTTTTAATGATGGATTTTTAGGAAATTATTGGGTAAAAACTAAAAAAAGAAATAAGATTAATTATAGTTTAAATACTGATAAAGAATTTAAGTATAGTATAAAAGATAGTACAGTTGTATTAAGAATACCGTCGTTTATGGGGCAATATACTAATCGTATAGATTCACTATATAAAGCAGCACAATACGATATGGAACAATATCCTTACTTGATAATAGATATTAGAGATAATGGAGGAGGAAATTCTACCAATTTTAATCAATTGATCCCATATTTATATACAAAACCAATAATTAATAAAGAAGAAGTCGAACTTTATGCAACAAAAGATATTATAAAATTATATGAAGATGATTTTTCAAAGATTATGAAAGACTCGACTCAAGTAAATAAAGAAACAATACAATTGTTTAGAGAAATCATAACAAAGTTAAAAACAGCTAAGCCTAACAGTTTTTTATTAGAACGAGAAACTGATACACTAGTGATGACTCCTAAAAAATACCCTCGAAAAATAGGCTTACTTTATAATAGAGGGTGTGCTAGTGCTTGTGAAGATTTGTTATTTACAGCAATGCAATCAGATAAAACAATATTATTAGGAGATAACTCAGGAGGTTTTGTTGGTTATGGTAATGTCTTTACAGTGTATACACCTAATTATAAATTTGGTTTGTCATGCACTACTACCAGATATCGTACACAATGGATATATGAAGTAATAGGCATTACACCCGAAAAGAAATTAGATTTTAATAAGAGTTGGATAGATCAAACCATAACAATTTTAAAAACTAAGAACAATTAAGATATTCTTTTACGATAACGATTTTCAAAAAGAAAGGAAAGATAGCAATACGCTATCTTTTTTTATTAAAACAAGTATTTCTACGCTATTTAAAAAGGTTTGATTATAAGATATTTATAGTATCAAAAAAAAGAGAAACCTTATTACGTGTTTTATGAAAAAGAATAAAGTAAATCTTCAAAAAATGATTTAATCATTTACTAAATAACAGGCTATTATAAGTCTTATGTAATTCACTTTTTAGCTGAATAATCAGCGGTACTATAATTAGTCGATCTCTTCAATAGCATAAAGAGGTTGATAGGAATAAAACTGCTTTTTGCGAACACATTCTCTACTGATAACCACACATAATACGATTAAAATTAATGATTTAGGAACTATATAAAAACAAATATAAATTAAGTATGAAGCAAATTAATCACACAAAAAATAGACATGAAAGAGAGGTTGTAAACACCACTAACATGTTTATAGAGAAGGTTGATGCTATTCTGCAAGAAAAAAAACTGACCCTTTATTTGGCGTATCAGAACTTGCAGAGCGACTACATATAAGTAGAACACAACTCAATCGAAAATTGTTTAAAGAAATAGGTTATTCACCAGCCAAATTTATTCTGCACCACAGGATGGAATTGGCAAAAAAAAAACTGCATTCGAGTACGGCTACGATAGAGGAGGTAGCATATCAATGTGGATTTAATGGTTTAGTGAGTTTTAGTCGAAAATTCAAACAAGAACTAGGTTGCTCACCATCAGAATTTCGTAAAAAAATGATTAAAGATGATGAAATATGGTATTGGAGAATTCCAATAAATGAAAAAGAATATAATCAATTTTTAACCTTAATTGATAAAAATATATGGTTAGAAAAACTCATGGTGTTTCTAATTGAAAACCTAGATAATGAATCATGCGCTATAGATGAATTATCAAAAGTAGTATACATGAGTCCTTCAACACTTAATAGGAAAACACAGGGATTATTTGGTGTAACTGTATCACGGTTACTACGAGATTTAAGATTACAATATGCAGCAGAATTATTGAATATTCAAGCTAAATCTGTTAATGAAACTGCAATTCTTACAGGTTTTTTTGATGCGGCTCATCTTTCGAAGCATTTTAAACAAATTTTCAAGTGTTCTCCAGGAGAATATAGAAATACCAATTTAGAGTTCTCATGCATAAAAAAATTAAAAGAAGAATTAATGTGTCAAATTGATAAATGATTGCGTAAAAAACACAATATCAATAAAGAACAGTGCTATAACTTTAAGAGAACTAAGAAATAATTTAATAATCATAAAAAATCAAATCATGAATATTATTGATACAGCGACAGATACAAGTGCTCAAGTAAAATGCATGGCATCAAAAGGAGTAAAGGTCATTTTTAGATATTATGCACCATCTCCTAATTGGAAAGTAATAAAAACAACAGAAGCAGAAGCCATATCAAATGCAGGAATACAAATAGGAGCTGTTTTTGAAAATGGGAGTAACCTAGCCTCTTTTACAGAAGAGTCGGGATATAATGATGCTATAAGTGCCTATACCTATGCCAGAGAAACCATAGGACAACCCTTGGGGTCTGCTATATATTTTGCAGTAGACCTCAATGTCACTGATGACGAAATCTCAAGTAATATCATTCCTTATTTTAAAGGAATTCGTAAAGGATTAAAAGCTAGTAAGAAGGGGGTGAATTATAATGTTGGAGCTTATGGCTGTGGAGCAGTAGTGAATACTTTATTAGAGAATGGTCTTTGTAAATATAGATGGTTATCTGAGTCTAGTAGTTTTAATGGTACGAGTGAAGCTTTAGAAAATGGAGCATACGAAATAGCACAACAATTTAAGCAAGGACTTGAAATATGTACGATATCTATAGACCAAGATTTCCTTAGAGATGGTGTAACTGATATAGGAACATTTACACTTAAAGACGATAGTAGTAACCAATCTTAATTATAATTTATACAGTAGAATAAGGTTAAAATGTAAGATGATTCAAACTGTTAAATAGTTGCTCATTTGATACAAATAAAATAGAGAATACTAGAGTAGTTTTGAAGTATAAGAATTCAAACATTGTACAATTAGAGTTTTTATTTCATGAACTGATACTGCAGGTTAGCACATGAATAAACAAGGAGTAAATTTTAATAATCCAATCAATAATGTACATGGGATTTTTATCTCAAAAGAATAAAAAAATACAATTTGATTGATATGGAGTATGCTTAAAATACTCTAAGTGAAAAATAACATCTATGTGGAGCAGAACCCACTATAAAAAAGAGGCGGAATCCGAAAAGCCTTATGAGTAGGAATTAACAAATGATAAATATTATGCCAGAATTAAATGCGGGTGATAATGTAAATCTAGGACCTTATGAAAGAGGAGCAAAGTTAAGATTTATTCAGCCTCAAACTGATAGTATCGCAGCTTTTCCAACATTAAATAATGTTTCAATTTCATTGACATTTTTACCAAAAGAAATAACGCTTGCTCAAGGAACTAGATATCGACTTGTTGCTGGAAGTGAAACTATTACATACGAGGTTGTTCAATAGTATAGAGAGTCAGTAACATAGATAGAACGTAAATCAGTTTTATAAAATTAAACTAATCACAGAAAATCATGGACAAAATAAAATTAAATTTCATTAACAAATCAGCAGACACGAATAATAGTAGTGTTGTGATTTTTCAACAAAATGTAGCAGAGGATTTCGGAGAAATCGCTATTGCATGGAAAGTAATCCAAAATTGTGGAAGACTAGATAACCATCCGTTTAACTACCCATTAAATTTTGATGTATCAGCTAGTGATTCTTATGGAAACTATACGCCACAATTAACAGCTACAAACGGAGAAGCTTTTGATATGATCAAAGATAATTCGGGTGATATCCTTCAAATTTCTTCAACACCAGCAACAAGCTCAAACGAAGTAGAAGTACGAAATAATCTTGCTAATGGAGCTATAAATGCAAATTGCTATAGAGATGGAAAGTTATTAGCAGCCAAAACAGGATTGGCTCCAGGACAAAAAGCTGTATTTGAGTTTCAACCTAAAATCTATATCGGTGTTGTTTCTCAAATAGAAGAAGGAGATGTGATGAATTCGGCTATCATTTCGCAAATTAATTCTGAGATTAACTTATTCGGAATTACAAGTGCAGATATCGTAATGACAGGAGGAGGACCAGGTGTAAATTCTTCACCATTCAATTTTACTCTAGAAAACATTAATCAATAATTGTTGGATAGGTTTTAAGTAAAGAGACATGATGATCTCATGTCTCTTTGTCAAACTATAACAAAAAAAAATCAAGATGAACAATAACGATAATATTTGGTATTCTGGAGATTGGAAACAACAAAACAATGATAGAGTACCGTATAATGGAGTTAAAATTGAAGGGATAGGAAATTATTCAGCCCCTACGAGTCCTCCTACTACACAAAACTTAGTTTCTGTAGATGTCACAGTTACAGATTATACAAAAGATCCTAAAGGAGTAGCAAGTATAGTCACACTTAGTCGCACAGGAACTTGGTATGATATTCCGATTCCAGAGAATACACATATATCTCCGCCACAACCTAATTCAGATTTTACTATTACGGATGTATATTTAACAGGTTTGGGTAAATTAAAATTAGAAGTAACAACTACAGGAATTTATTTAAGAATTCAGTTTAGATATGGAGAAGAAAACAGAACAAGAGAAGAGTTAGGTTTTATTCTAAAGTTTAGTGAAACCTACGAACAAGGAGGGTACTAATATGTGTATTTAGACAATAGGCTTTTAACTCATGTTTACAGATTTTTATTTTACGAATTTATCTACTACTGGAACACATCAACAAATTGTTTTTTATCAAGAAGCAATCACGAAATTAAGAAATAATACAAGGCATTGTATAATGATAGAACAATGTCAATACAATTGGTCTCAAAAGTTTAGACTCTATTGGGATTTAAGTTTTCGGTTAATAAAAACGTCAGGAGTAATAACATCACCATATCAACTACAATCATGCTGTGTAAAGCATCGCAAATTTTTCTTTGTTTCTAAAGAAGGGACTATAGTCATGCAACAAAAGTATCGCTGTGGCGATTTGATTCTTGATTTTAAACAATTAAAAGGAACAGGGTTTAAGACGGTACAACTTTACAGAGGAAAAATGATGGTAGAAGAACATCAAGTGGATGATGGACATATTAATCTACAAATTGAAAGTATTATCAAGATAGGAGTAAAGAACAAAGATAGTAATCATGATATAAATACGAAGCTAAAAGAAGTGTTAAGCTTTGATTTTATAGGGTTAAAATCGGTTTATATACAGCTGGTTGAGAATAAAAAAGAAGGAAACAAAATACAAATTGGAAGCATAAATAAATGGTAATCTTAATAAAAATAGTATGCAGTGTTATGTCGTTTTATATTCTCAAGAAGGATATTTTATAATTTTTGAAAAAAGAGAAAAAGCATTTTTCTTTCACAGTAGTAATCAATCAGGGACAATTTACCCGCCAGATGGTATAACAATAACTAATGGAGGTGGTTTATATGCATTTCCAGGAGGGAAATTAGATACGGGAGAAGAACCTTTTAAAGGATGTTTAAGAGAGTTTAGAGAAGAATGTGGTAATAGTATTACATTTGGATACACACCAGTTAATCAACCACAATCCTTAGTAACATTAAGTTCTGTAACTATTGATACTGCTCAATATAATATTTTATTAAGCCTTTTACATACTGTAGAAAATAACTATTATACATTATATCTCGAATTTACTACAAATAACCTAAGACAGATACAAAATATCATCACTAACACCAATTTTGATCAAGCCAATCAAGCTAGAAGAGATATACATTATAATGAAATAAGAAGCTATAATGAGATTTTTGAAGGATATCCGTTTTGTCCTCTGGATGATGAGCTAGGTTTTTCAGAGTTATGGTTGATAGATAGAGAAATTAACGAAATAAGAAGGTTAAAGGATAATCAAGCTACAGATTGGTATTATGATATGATTATGTATTTGGCAAATGATATACTAGATAAAAATATATCATAGTCTTAGATTAGCATTTAAACACAATGGAAGTAGAAGTAAAAATATGGGAAGATCAATTTTTTGATGAAGCTAATGATAATTTGGTTATTTATTTTGAGATTCCCAATTATACGACGGAGGTAGAGTTTCAAATTTCTACCAAAATATATTGGAAGAAAAGAGAAGTAGATATTTATATACCACCTAATGTTTTTATTGCTAGTCCAAGTATTCTAACATATACCTTCCAGAATGAGATAACTATTAAAGGTACTTTAGAAATAAAGAAATTTAGTAATTTTCATTCTAGAGATTCCTTAGGGATTTTTGCAAACCTATATTATTATAAGAAAGGGAAAGTTAACTATGTATGGCATACCGAAGGGTTTTTAATTAGTTTTGCTCCTATAATTCCTGTTCCAGATGAGGTAGAAATCATCAAAATTCAGGATAAAGAGCCTATAACTCCTGTAGAATCGAATATTAGTGCAGATGCTTATAGTGATTTATTTCCTTATATATATGTATCTGGTTGGCCTAAAATCCCTATTTCAGAAAAGCTAACAAACTTTTTTTACTATACGCCATTTAATACAAGCCCTCCCATATACTTTTTTATTACTCAATTATATAAGCTTAATAAAGCACAAGATCGTCAAGGAATGCAATCCGAAGCCGTATCTTTTATAGAAGGTACCCCTCCATATCAATCGCAATATGTATCCAACGTAAATGAATTAGAAGGATATATAGGTGATTTTAAATCGTATTATGAGTATTTAAATAAAGAAAAGAGCTTAACATTAATAGTATCTCAAACCTGCATCTTTTTTAAAACAGATGTTACTGATTTTTCTAATTACCTTAAGACAAATACCTATTTAGGAAATAAAGAACGTTTATGGGAATCCTATGATGCTTTGGTTATCGAAATGGGATATGACAATGATAATTTAATAGCAATTATAGAAGTACTAACACTTTGTAATCTTCTAGAGTTTGTTTTTAATAAAGAAATAGAAAAGCTAGATGAAGCAGTATTGAAATCACTTTTTAAAGCAACAATTGTTTTAGATAAAAATATATTTCCGTTACCACCATATACTGCATCCCCACCAATAGAAAACCCTAAAGGAATATGGCCCTATGCTATTGGAGATTTACAATTAGTAAAGTATAAGTTAAAACGATATGAATTAGGAGAATTGGCAAGTGTTACTAGCATTATGCCTGGTGAAAAAAGAAAATTAGTAAATAGAAAGCTTGATCGAGTTATAGACAAAGACATTGTAAATCATAGTTCGCAAGAAGAATCGTTTACTGTAGATAGTGAGAATACTAATGATTTTAATGAAGAACTGTGGAATGCTATTGCAGAAACAACAGAAACAACAAACTATCCAGATCCAGGGTTAGTTTCGAGTTATGGCCCCCCTACAAATATTACAATAAAAGGCGTTTACACGAAAGCAAAAACGACACAGACACCAGAAAAGAAACAAGTAGCTTCTTTTGCCAAAAAGGTACTGAGTAAAGCAACGCAAAAAGTATCAGAAAAAGTAAATAGAGTACGGATTCATACAGCTTTAAAAGAAGCTGAAGATACTTCGGTTAGTGTAATTAATAATAGTGATAGTAAAGAAGCAGTATATGGAATGTACTCTTGGTTGAATAAAGTATATGAAACCAAAGTAATCAACTATGGAAACCGTATGCTTTTTAATTTTAGTATTCCATATCCAGCAAAAGCTTATATAGCGCAAACAAAAACCTTAAGTGGAGTTAATATAGAAGAACCAAAATCACTTGAAGATTTTAAAATCAATAACTATCAAGATATAACAAAAGATAATTACTTATCACTTACGCAATATTATCAATTAAAGAAGTTTCCGTTATATCCTCAAGAAACGATAGTTGTATCAGATGTGATTACTTTATCACAAAGTAAACTGATCTCCTTACCAGATAAGTATTTTGCTTCTTCGGCAACATTAGAATATGCTTTTGGATCTGGAGAGACAAAAGCTATTGTAAGTGGCTTTATAGGGCAACATACGTTTACATTAAAACAAGAAACAGCAATTATAGGTACAAAAGAATTTGATACTTTGGATAACGAACAAGATAAAATAGCGATTAGCGCTGTAGCCAATCCTAGTATTCAAATGTCGCCACCTAATGCCGAAATCGATTTTCAAATGGGAGTACAGATAGCATGTGTTCCTTTGGCAACAACTATTTTAACTTGGCAAATAGCACTATATCAACTATTGCATGAAGCTTATGTTAAAAAAGAAACAGCATATAATGCCAGTATAGGATCATCAAATGATAATAAAGAAACGATTAACCCATTAACTGAACGTGCTATTGTAAAGCGAGAATTAGAAAAAGACATTAGACAACAATTGCTTGAAAATGCAGTAGCACAAAAAGGACTTCCTTTAAGTCTTATCAATGCTAATAAAGATGCTTCAATAGCATATAATCAACAAGAAGTTATACAATACATCAATAATGCTTTAGAATGGGATGAGATGTCGTATACATTTTTTGATGAGTATGATAATCACAATGGTATTTTTACTGTTTCTTCGGTATCACAAGATTTTTTCTCAGCCTTTCTTAAAGCTAGTTCTGCTAGTGTGATCATACCTGTTAATCCTGAATTTAATCAAGGGTTTTTATATTTTTTGAATACAGGAATAGTTTGGTCTTCAAAGGGTAACCTAACACCTTGCTTTGATGATACAGAAAACTCGGTATATCCAGATCAACAGTCTATTGTTTACGAGATTAAAAAAACGTTTTTTGACACCCCTCTTTTACCTAAAATAGTAGATGAATGGGAAGTAGTGATTCCTACATGTATGCAAATATTACAAGACAGAAAAACTTTAAAAATTAAAATACATGAATGATCCTAATTTTTCATTAATGGATGTGGTTTTACCTGTAGGTGCTGTAACAGCTTTTGTAGGAGATGTAGCAAGCTATCAACAATCAAAAGGAGATACAAGTACGCATACTACAGCACCTATAGAAGCTTTTGGTTGGATGCTTTGTGATGGATCTTCTTTAAAAGCTAGTGAATACCCAGAGTTATATAGCGCTTTAGGAGATCTATATGGAAGTTCGGGATCAGGAAAAGATTTAGAATTTAATCTACCAGATTTAAGAGGACAATTTCTAAGAGGTATCGGTACAGATAAAGCGAGCATAGAAGATAGAACTAAAGCACCAGGTGGAAAAGAAGATGGAGTAGGGTCAACACAAAAAGATGCTTTACAAAAACATCAACATGTATATACCAAACCAACAGGTACTCCTGCTCCTGGAGAAAGTGCTGAAGGAACAGCAACAGTAAATACTGAAGCTTATACTGGTCCGCCTACCAGTGAAACTGATAAATCAGCTATAAACGTAAGTCAATATGAAACAAGACCTGTAAATGTTTTTGTAAATTACTTAATAAAGTATACGTATAAGTTACCAAAGTTTAATCACTTCCCCCAAGTATAGTCTAAAGAAAGATGAAACCTATAAAAAATGTGT
Source organism: Aquimarina rhabdastrellae (assembly GCA_947387485.1). Taxonomy (GTDB): domain Bacteria; phylum Bacteroidota; class Bacteroidia; order Flavobacteriales; family Flavobacteriaceae; genus Aquimarina. The sequence continues at coordinate 56,743 of CANDNT010000004.1, read as the reverse complement.
TCATGTGTTTGGTTCACGAAAACCAAGATTGCATAGTAGATTTAATTAGAAACCTAAAATATTTAGATCCTCAATCAACCATTTTATTATATAATGGGGGAACTAGAACTGATTTACTAACTTCTTTTCCTTTCGAAAAATATGGAGTTGTAATTCATCCTAATCCAAAACCTTTAAAATGGGGATGGCTACATGATTTTGCTATTGATTGTATGGAATATGCTATTAATAATCTAGAGTTTGATACGATCACTGTAGTAGATTCTGATCAATTGGCATGTGGGAGAAATTATTCGGGTTATATTACAGAGACGTTTTATAAGCATCCTAATTTAGGAATGTTAGGCCAAGTTGCGACCAAAATTGATAGTACCACAACCATAGATCCTGTGATAACTGCTTATCAAGAAAAAGCATTATGGCAACCTTTTTTGGATCAATTGCCTAATGGTAAAGATGCTTTTTTGTATTGGACTTTTTGGCCTTCTACAGTATTTACATATACAGCTTCAGAAGCATTGGTAAAGCTTTTTAGAACTAATAAGGCATTACAAGAAATTCTAAAAGAGACAAAAATTTGGGCAAGTGAAGAAATCATATTACCGACATTGACTGTTGCTTTGGGATTCTCAATTGTAGAAAACCCATGTAACTATGATTATGTTCAATACAAAACTTTTTATGAAACAAAAGATATTCAAGATGCATTAGAACATAAAAAAGCATTTTGGATACATCCAGTATCTAGAGCTATAAGGGATAAAAATAGAAATACAATTAAAACACATTTTAATAATTATATAGAAGAATTCTCAAAACAAGTTTTAGAATTTGTAGAAACGCTTCGTCCTAAAATAGCAATGATAGAAGGATGGCTATACGATGATGAGGTGGGATTGTTGACATCACTAGCTTTTCAAAAAGCAAAAAATGTAAAAAATGCTGTTTTTGTAGAAATAGGTAGTTATTGTGGTAAAGCAACTGCTGTTCTGGCATCAGTAACTAAACACGTTAATAATCAATCCAAGATTTTTGCTATAGATGATTTTACAGGGAAATTAGGAGCAGAAGATGTTATGATTCGTCAATACGCACCAAGTTATGAGAAATTTAAAACTAATCTTAAGCAATTACAAGTATTAGATCAGGTTGAAATAATAAAAGGAACTTCTCATTTGACAGATTTTGATAATAAAATAGATTTTATATTAATTGACGGATTACATGATTATGCAAATGTAGCACGTGACTTTTTTCATTTTGAAAAGAATTTTAAAGAAGATACTACGATACTTTTTCATGATTATTGTATAGGATATCCAGGAGTTATGTCTTTTGTAAAAGAGTTAATACATCAAGGTGTTTATAGTGTAATAAAACATACAAATTCGCTAATCGCATTACAAAAGAAACAACGTCTAGCGTTTGAAGATAATTATAAAATAGAGTCACCAAACATAGAACATCAAATTAAAGAATATCCGTTGGTGAGTTGTATTATGCCTACCTATAATAGAGCAGAATTTATTGAAAATGCAATAGATCAGTTTCTGAATCAAAGTTATCCCAATAAAGAATTAATAATCATTGATGATAGTGAAGTTGCTATAGAACATCTAATTCCCGATCATCCTTTGATTAAATATGCGTATTTACATAATAAATTGGATATAGGAAGTAAAAGAAATATGGCGTGTAAAATGAGTAATGGAGATTATATAATTCATTTCGATGATGATGATTACTATGCTCCTCAATGGGTTGAAAAACAAGTGACTTTCCTTAGAGCAAATGATTTGGAAGTAACCGGATTAAATAAACCATTATTTTATGAGAAGTATAACACAAAACTATGGAGGTATAATTACCCAGATAATCATAAACCATGGGTGTATGGTGCAACGTTATGTTATACCAAAGAATTATGGAAATCCAATCCTTTTCCTAAACTACATTGCGGGGAGGATAATGCTTTTGTTTGGGCAGATAGGATAAAAAAGATACAAGCAAATACGATTAAAGATGGCTATATAGGTCAAATTCATGATAAAAATACCAGTCCCAAAATGACAAATGATGCTAGATGGGAAATAGTAGAGGCTGGTGATATTTCAGATGAAGTATTAAGAAGGTTAACGAATTCTCCACCTATTCCTGAAAATGTAGAAAAGTAAAATGATTTATCATAGACATTCTTTTTTAAAGAGCATTAATTAATATTGTATTTCTCATAAGAACTTTTAGATTTGCAAATCTAATTTCAGCAGTATGATAACTGTTGAATTATTACTTTAAATTCTAATAACAATCAAATAAATTGAACAATGAAAGTTAAAAAAATTAATTCAGTATTTATTTTATTATTAATCTTAACAAGTTTAAGTTGCTCAAATTCAGATGACGATAATGTTAATGAAAATATAAATGAAGATGTTACTGAGTATGCTATGACTGCTAAAATTAATGGAGTTTTGCATCAAATGAATAATCCTTTTGGGACTAATGAAGCTACAAGTAGTATTTATTCATATTATCCTAATGATCAGTATATAATGTTACAAGGACGATTTGGAGGTGTGTTTGGGACACCAGAAATTGATATTTGGATTAATAGAAATGATTTGGAAGTAGGAGTATATCCTGTAGATTTAGATACTAATGCAGTTACAACACATATTGATTTGATTGATAATTCTAATGATGTATTGGGAGAACCTGTAAGTGAAAATACAGTATCTGGATTTATATCAATTGATTTTATAGATTTAGAAACAAAGAAGATTAGAGGAACATTTGAATTTAATACAATTGATGGTGGATCTGAAAATGATCCTATTAACTTTAGAATTACAGAGGGGACTTTCAATTATGTATATGATGTTGAATAAAAATATATCGTGAAATAATTAAAACGGGATCTTTAAAAATAAAGATTCCGTTTTTTTGTGAAATAAGAATAAAGTTAAACCATAATGATATTTATAACTAAAATCATTTAAGTTGAAAATTGATGTAACATAACCGTATATTTTTAACAATAAATTATACAAGTTTATATTGAGCTAACTTAAAAATTAGTAGTTTTAGCTAAACTATTCGGTACTACTATAACTAAGTGGGTTAGTCTATGAATTTCTTCAGTAAAAATATACTCTCTTTATCCGTTTTATTGTTATGTACGATAACAATGTTGTCCCAAAAAACGATTATTGATAGCTTAGAAAATAAACTTTCAATACATAAAATAAAAGATACTACCAGAGTAAATCTCCTTAATGAATTAGCATACTTATATTACAGAAGAAATATAACCAAAACCAGTGAGTATACTGATGAATCTCTGGATCTTGCAGGAATTATTGATTATAAAAAAGGCAAAGCAAGAAGTTTATATATCAAAAGTATAGTTGCTGGAATTAAATCAGAATTTGAACTATCACTACAATACCTAAATGAAGCAATAGACATCTATAAAGTAATAGATGATAAAAATGGTATTTTTAGTTGCTATAATGGTATGGGGATAACTCATTTTTATCAGGGTGATTTTGAGTTAGCTATTACCTATTATAAAAAAGCATTATCAATAGATAATACAATGATCCTTGAAAAAGATATTATAAAAGGGCTAATGAATATAGGTAGTGCTTATGTTCAAATGAGTGAACATGAAAATGCATTGTTTTATTATGAAAAAGCATTAGCAAAATATAAAGCGAATAATGATGAGATCGGACTCGCTAGTTACTATCTTAATGTAAGTAATATATACATAGATCAAGGTAACTATCCAATTGCTCTGGAGAGTTTAAATAAAGCCTTCTTTCTTAAAGAAAAACAAGGAGATGCAATGGGAATGTCGAGTGCTTTAAATAATATAGGATTAGTCTACTTGAATCAAGAAAATTATGATAATGCCATTACAAGTTTTAGAAAATCACTGGTGTTTGACAGAAAAAATGGTAATAAAAGGAAGATAGCCAAAACATTAAATAATATTGGGTTAGTTTATAAGAATAAAAAAGAATATAAAGTAGCACTTAAATATATTGAAGAAGGATTACAGATAGGAGAAGAAATCAATAGTAATGAACAAATAGCGTTATGTCTACATAATCAAGGGGAACTTTATGTCTTGCTTCATCAATACTCAAATGGATTAAAGAGTTATGAAAAAGCAAAAGAAATTTTTATTAAAAGTAATAATAAGTTAGGGATAAGCAGTTCTTATCTAGGAATAGCAAATATTTATTTTAATCAGAAAAAATATAAAAAGGCACTTATAACAGTTTTAAAAAGTATTGAGATTTCGAATGATTTAGGAGCTATAAAGTATCAAAGAAATGCACAAGAATTGCTTTCAAAAATATATGATAACCTTGGCGATTACGAAAAAGCATTTTCTAGTCATCGACAATTTAAGAAATTAGATGACAGTATTTTTAATAAAGAAAATATAAAGAAAATCGCAGAGTTAGAATACGAATATAAATATAAGCAAGAGTTAGATTCAGCTAATAAACGAGAATTAAAACTCACACAAGAAGTAAAAACAATATATAAGAACCTTGAACAATCACAACGTAATTTACTATTAGGAATTATCGCTTTTTTATTGATTATATTAGTGTTAGGAGTAGTTATATTTTCTTTGAAACTGAGAAATATAAAAACTACTAATCAAAACATATTGATAGAGCAAAAGCTTTTAAGATCTCAAATGACACCGCATTTTATTTTTAATGCACTTTCTGTTCTACAAGGAATGATTTTGAATAAAGAACAAAAGAAAGCTGTTTTTTATCTATCCAAATTCTCAAAATTACTACGAATCACATTAGAAAACTCTAGAGATAAGATTGTGCCACTTAATCAAGAATTGATGGCTGTAGAAAATTATTTAGCGCTTCAAAATATAGAAACAGAACATCCTATTACACAGACCATTTTGGTTGACCAAAATATAGATAGTACGGTATTTAAAATTCCACCAATGCTTATCCAGCCATTTGTGGAAAATGCTATTGAACATGGCTTTGAAAATCAAAAAGAAGATAAAAAAATAGACATCCATCTTAAGTTTATTAACGAAGAATTAATTTGTACTATAAAAGATAATGGTAAGGGAATTAATGCTCAAAAAGAAAATAAAAATAAAGTGAAAAAATCGATGGCAACAACGATTACTGTTGAGCGATTAAAAATATTATCAAAAGATTTTAAAGTAAAAGGAGCTTTGCTGATCGAAGATAGAAGAAAGTATAACGAAAAAGGGACAATAGTTACTTTGATCATTCCTTATAAAAATGAAGTAATATCATGAAGACATTAGTTATAGAAGATAAGGCATATATACGTAAAGGATTACTTAATCTATTAGAGTTAATAGCATCAGATATTCAGGTTATAGGAGAATGTGAGTCAGTAAAAGAAGCAGTTGTAGTAGCAAATGCTTGTAAGCCAGAGTTGGTGTTTTTGGATATTAATCTTACAGATGGTACTGCTTTTGATTTTTTAGGACAAACAGAAGAGCTTAACTTCAAAATAATTTTTATTACCGCCTATGAAGAATATGCACTACAAGCCATAAAAAAAGGAGCAGTAGATTATCTTCTTAAACCTGTTGATATAGAAGAATTACAGATAGCTATACAGAAAGTTGTTCAAAAACCAATAATAGAACAAAAGAAACAATTAGATACAGTAAAGCAATTATGGCAAAAAAAAGATTCAAAATTAATATTATCACTACATGATAGTTTTCAGGTAATAGATCTAGAAGAATTAATGTTTTGTGAATCCGATAAAGGATATACCTCTTTTTATTGTAGTAATGGTAAAAAATACGTAGCCTCAAAGACATTAAAAGAATTTGAAGAACGACTTTCTAACGCTAATTTTACAAGGCCACATCAATCATTTATGGTTAACCTCAAGTTTATTGATAAATATGACAAATCTGGAGTTATCTATTTAAGAAATGGGAAAAAAATCCCAGTCTCTTCACGTAAAAAAGATGCTTTTCTAACTACTTTTTTAAATACAAATACTACAATCAATTGAATTAACAGTTCAAAATGATTACTACTCTTTTTTAGTTTATACGGATGTTTTATGAACTTAAACGTTTATGTATTCTTAAGCATCAGAAATGAATTTGCTATTTCACTAGAGTCTTCTACCTCATACTTTTATCAAGGAGTTAAGCAGATATATAAAGCTTGACTATAGCGTTAATTAAAAAATGAAAATTAGATGAAAGTATTAAACGTTACACTACTAATGGTAGTATTAACAGTATTAGTGTCTTGTGGAGGGACTACAGACAAACAACCTGCCAATGCAGATGGTTTTGGAATCATAGAAAAAGAACTTAAAAGTAAGTTTGGAGATCAAGCATATTATACAAACCTAGTTATAAGTTACAATGATGCAATAGGAAATATAATAAGTGTAACTGCAACAGAAAACCCAGAATCATTAAAAATGGGTGAATGGAATCTAACCCAAAGCACTTGGAATCAAACTGCAGAAGTTTCTTTAGAAGTACCCGAAGGGAATAAAGCAGCCGATTTTATGTTTCAATTAAACGAAAAAATCAACCTGTCTAAACTTGGTGCATTAGTAGAAAAATCAAATAAACAATTAGAAGAGGAAAAAGGAATTAAGAATCCAAAATTACATATGGCGTTTATCAAGTTTCCTAAAAATGGAGAAATGTCAAAAACAGAATATTCAATCATGTTAAAGCCTGAAAATGGAGGGACAACATTTAGTTTTGATTATGCTTTAAATGGAGAACTATTACGCTTTGATTATTAATACATATGGATATTAATTAGTAGTGGTAAAATAATATAAAAGTAAGTGAATTATGGAAAGTATAATAACAGTTAATAATGAGTATAATTCTCTAGATAAGTTATACGAAAAGTTAAGAGAAAAATCTTCTTTAACATGTACCAAGGATTATGATAAGTGGGAAATGAGAATAGATGCTAATGGACAAATGGAACAGTGTATTATCTTAAAGAAAAGTGGGATGCACGGAGTGAAATTGTTCTTTACAGAAGCAAATAAGGTAAAAGTTAATCATATTATACCTAGTGCTATTATGAATGCGTATTTTGGTAAAAGCCAAAAAAAATATCAAAACGTTCTTGAAATAGTTACAGGAAAAATTAGAGATATCGTATTAGCACCATCACAAAACAAAGCATTTGAAGATTTAACACAAGAGATTAAGCAACTCACAATGTAAAACTAGCCAGAATAATTCGATTACAATTTGCTTGTAAAAAGTAGGGGAGAAGAAAAAAGGTAAAGAAAGTTGTTTTAAATAAGAGTATAATTAAAATAACAATAATCTTTACCTTTTTTATAACATTAACTAGCGTTATAAACACCAAAAATGGAGCGTCAATAATAAAGGAAATTTGTCTTTAATAAATGATTTGTAAATTAAGATGATATCACTTTGCTAAAACCTCCAATTTTTCAAAAACAATAACCTTATACATAGCACTTATAGGAACTTTTTTATTTTCAATTAGTAAATGTGTTTTAGTAGCTTTTGTGACTCTATCCAAATTGGTAATATATGATTTATGAGTACGTTGGAAGTTTTTAGATAATAGTTTAATAATATTAATAAGCGTTTCGGTGATCAGATACATTCTCGAATCTGTGAATATTTTTAAATAATTTCCAAAACTCTGAATGTACAGAATTGATTCAAATGAGATATTAACTGGTACCCCATCATGTTTTATTTGAAGCGTTTCACTTGCATTATTTTTTTTAGGCGCTATTATTTTTGATGCGGTAACTTTGTTTATGGCTTTTAAAAAGCGTTCGATTTTAATAGGTTTTAATAAATAATCCACAACACCATAATTATAACTTTCTAGTGCATATTCAGAGTAAGCTGTAGTTAGGATAACTTTAGGTGGATTTATCATAGAACGTAAAATTTCCATACCATTAAGTTCAGGCATTTCTATATCAAGAAAGATAAGGTCAACTTGGTTTTGCTGAGTAAAATTGACAAATTCAAGTGGATTGCCCGTACTTAATACTACATCAAAGTTGTTGATTTTTGAACAATAATCTTCCAATACTTTACGAGCTAGTATTTCATCATCTACGATGCCTATTTTAATCATTAACTATTTTTTTAATATTGAAATTGATAAATCAATAGATAAATTTACGCGAAATTCTTTTTTTGTATCACTTATTTCTAAGGAATGAGAATTAGGATACAGTAAATTTAAACGCCTTTTTACATTTTCAAGACCCATGCCTTTTCTCTTTGATACAGGAATAGCCGTAGGCTTTGAATTATTTACAAAAAAATAAAGAGTAGTGTTTTTTACAGTGACAGAAACATCAATGTTACTCTGTTCATTAGTGCTTTGAGCCCCATGCTTAACTGCGTTTTCAACAAACGGGATTAGTAACATTGGTGCAAGTCTTAAGTCTACTATATTCCCATTGATTAAAAAATCAATTGCACAGCGTTTACTCAACCTTTTATCTTCAAGTAATAGATAATTTTCTATAAACTCTAGTTCCTCTTTTAGTAAAACGGTATCTTTTTTAGAACTCTTTAATTGATGTCTCATTAATTCTGAAAGCTGCATTACAAGATCAGAAGTTTCAGGTGATTGTATTCTAGAAAGTGCATAAATACTGTTCAATGAGTTAAATAGAAAATGGGGATTTACCTGTTCTTTTAAATAATTAAGTTCCATTTCTCTTTGCAACTTATCTTTCTCAACATTTTCTTTTTGGATAATCATATTTCTTCTTAAAAGAAAAACGGCCATTCCAGTTCCAGTTGTATAAAGAAAAAAGAAAAATAGCTTAGAGATTTGATACCACCCTTTAGCATTGCCTTTTAGATAAGCAGCAAGCAATATACTGCTGATGAGTAATGTGCCATAAAAAAAGTAATTTCTCTTATCTAAGAAATATGGAATGAAAATAAAATGATTTATCCAAATGATAACCATGATATAGGCAGAAAAATTAAGATTCCATAAAAAGAAAGAATAGCTAGTATCAAATGTATCTTTGTTTAACCATCCACTCAATATTTCAAGTATGAATACTAACAAAAAGGCTCCTATGTTAATGTGTATAGTTTGTTTTAAAGATCTTTTAATCATAACACTTTATTAAAAACTAAAAGTAATATATATAACCACAGTTTTTCATATTTTTTATACAAAAGCAGTATATCAATGACGAAATGAGTTTATCATTTAATTGTTGGGTTTATCCTATTTAAAATAATAAGCTAAAGCTATACGCTAATTTTATCCAACATTTATAAATATAAAACTATGATATACAAACGAGAACTATCACTTTTAATATTAATTATAAGCTTAACTCAGAGCTTTGCTCAACAAAATGGCTCTCAAGATAATTTTCCAGTTATAGAAGATCGATATCTAGGCCAAAAAACACCAGGATTAACACCAGAAGTTTTTGCACCAGGTATTGTTTCGACAAAAGATAACGTAGAAAGCTTATTTACGTTTTCGCCAGATATGAAAGAATTCTTTTTCAAGAGGAAAGATGGTGGATATAAAAAAAGTACATTATTTGTTATGCGCTATAAAAACCGTGAATGGAGTCAAACATCTATTTTGTCGACTGATATAGATAAATATAGAGAACGATTTACTCCTGGTTTATCTGAAACCAAAAAAGCACCTTTAAAAGACATTCCTTTTACTGGTTTCTCAGCCTCGTCTAATGGGACATATTATTTCTATTTTATGAATAACAAAGGTGATGGACATATGAGTTATTCACGTTTTATAGATGGTAAATACGAACCCCTCCAAAAAATGAACAAGGAGATTAACTCTGGAAAATATATTGCACATCCGTTCATTGCTCCAGATGAATCTTATTTAATGTGGGATGCAGAAAAGGATGGTAAAAATATTCCTGATATCTATATTAGTTTTAAACAAGATGATGGTTCTTGGGGAAAAGCAATTAAGATGGGAGATAATATCAACACCGAAGCCTATGAACAACGTCCAAGAGTTACACCAGATGGAAAATATTTGTTTTTTTGGAGAGGAGACAAGAAAGTTAGAAAAGATGGAAGTAAATATTGGGTAGGAAGCCCATATTGGGTGGATGCTAAAATTATTGAAAATCTTAGACCTAAATAGAAATTGAACAGACCAAAAAATTAAGACATCTTGATATAATAAATATGTTAAGGTGTCTTTTATTTAAAATGAATTTAATAGGAGTAGAAGTACTTTTATTTATTAGGATGACAGTATGCTAAAAAGTTTTTACAATAGGGGGAGTTTATTTTACAGTATTAATTGTGTTATAAATAGTTCTAAATAGTAGGTTTGTCGCAAAAAATCTGTAGCGATTCAGTTTAATAATACTTTCGGAAGGTAACTTTTAAAATATATACTTATGAGAATGCCTTTTGCAGAATTTATTACGAGCGGAGACTTAAAATTTATTGTTGTATACAGTATTTTTGTCGCTACAGCAATTTTTCATTTTATAAAGAAAATTAAACAGAAAGATCATGATATAATTAAATATCATAATAGCAAAATTGAAACTGCTGCATTTTGGATACTTATTTCTAGCGTACTTTCTTTGTTATTAGGTTTGATGCATAGTTTTTACTTTATAGGAAAAGCAAACGGAATAGCTCCAAAATTGATCTTTCAAGGAGTATCATATGCTTTAATTACTCCTGTTTTAGGAATTAGTTTTTTTATGATTATTAAAATCCTTAAAAGTATAGTTAATCATAAAACGCCTAAAGCATAATGGTATGAAAGATTTACTTTTAATTATATTAATAAGTGTCAATTGTGCTGGTTTTTCTCAAAAAGCTATTTCCAAAGCAGATAGTTTAAGAAAAAAAGGGGATATAGAAGCTGCAATTATAATGTATAAGAAAACATATAAGGTTTCTCCAGAGAATAAAAAAAACACATATAATCTTGCTTGCGCATATGCTCTAACATATCAAGAAGATAGTGCATATCATTATTTAAATAAAGCTTTACAAAAAGATAATTCGTTGTGGGCATTGGCAGATCCAGATTTATTTGCTTTAAGAAAAGATACTCGTTGGGTTACCATAGAAAAAGAACAAATAGAAAAATATCAAAAAAGTAATGGAAAATTAGAAGAACCTGAATATACACTTAAATTATTGAGTCTAATACAAAAAGACCAAGCATTAAATTATCATATTGATCAAGCCAAAAAGCATTTTATAAAAACAGGAGTAATACCACAATGGTATCCACCATTAGGAGCTTATAAGCAAGAAATAAACAAAAATGGCTATGAAGATATGATTGCGCTTATAGAAAAATATGGATGGCCAAAATATTCAAAAGTAGGTAAGCTAGCAGCAGATGCACCATTGTTAATTATTAATCATCATGAAAATGATGCTATTAGAAAAAAGTATTTAATTCAGATTAAAAATGCTTGCTTAGAGAATGAAGGAAGCTGTATTGAGTTTGCTAAAATCCAAGATAGAATTTTGGTAAATGAAAATCAACTTCAGATTTATGGGATGCAGTTTCGTTATAATGCCGAACGAAAATTAGAACCTTATCCGATTAAAGATCCTGAGTATGTAGATAAACGGAGGAAAAAAATAGGACTTGAATCGCTTAAAGATTATTTAAAAAGAAAAATCAATTATGATTGGACAGTAGTCCAAAAAAAATAAAGCTTATGCTATTTTATAAAGGATAAAACACTTTGACGTGAGCATGTTAAAGTGTTTTGAGAAGTGAATTTTAATAAAAATTGAGGGTAAGAATATATGATATATAGAATAAGCTTATAATAAAACTAGAAGAACAAACAATATGAGTTATATAATGGTTGATGTAGAGTCCGATGGACAGATTCCAGGTGATTACTCTATGATTTCGTTAGGAGCTGTTATCGTTGACGAAGCATTAGACAAAACATTTTATGGTAGATTAAAACCGATATCAGAGCAATGGCAGCCAGAAGCATTAGCAGTATCGGGGCATACAAGAGAAGAAACTTTACAATTTGATGATCCCAAAGAGGTAATGCAAGATTTTGCAAAATGGATTAAAGAAAATAGTAAAGGAAGACCAGTTTTTATTAGTGATAATAATGGATTTGATTGGATGTTTGTGTGTTGGTATTTTCATCATTTTCTTAAAGAAAACCCTTTTGGACATAGTTCTCAAAACCTAGGAAGTATGTATAAAGGATTGATAAAAGACACATTTAAGAATTTTAAACATTTAAGAAAAACAAAACATACCCATCATCCTGTAGATGATGCAAAAGGTAATGCAGAAGCCTTATTGACTATGAAGAAAGAGTTAGGACTAAAGATTAGTTTAAAATGAGTATAATCATAGTAGGTTAAAATGATCAATTTTTGAGATTAATTCAGCCTTTAGAGTTTTACTAACTGGGATTTTGTCTCCTGAAGCTAATAATAATTGATTTCCATCGATACATTCGATCACATCGAGATTAACTATAAATGATTTATGACAACGAAAAAACTGTTTTGTAGGAAGAATTTCCATTATTGATGATAAACTCATTAAAGGCATAATACACTTATCATCAACAAATATTTTTACATACTTTTGAACACTTTCTATATAGACAATATTATTAAATTGTACTTTTATGGATTTGTAATCTGATTTAACAAAAAAATAATCATTTTTCTGTTCTGTAATTGCTGTTTGCAGATTAGTAGGATTGGAATTTAAGAGTGATAATACTTTGGTTATAGCTTTAAAGAAGCGATCAAAGCGAATAGGTTTGAGTAAATAATCAACAACGTTTAACTCATAACTTTCTAGGGCATATTGTGAATAAGCTGTGGTAAAAATAGTATAAGGTGTTTTTTCTAATGATTTTAAGAAATGAATACCATTTAAATCAGGCATTTCTATATCCAAAAACATAATATCTATAGGATATTCATTAAGTACTTGCATAGCAATCATTGCAGTATGACACTTGGCGACAATATTAATATTTGGGATTTTCTCTAGATGAGCTTCAAGTAAATCTTGAGCAAGAGATTCATCGTCTACGATTATGCAAGAATATTTTTTCATTACATCAAAACTTAGGTGATTAAAGTAATTAAAGATCTATAATTAAATTTACATCAAAAGTGTTTTTTCCTTTTTTAATAGTTATTTGATGATTATTAGGATAATAATGTTGCAATTGTTGTTTGATATTTTGTAATCCAAGTCCTCCTTCATTATTTTTATATGATTGAGAATAAGAGTTTGACGTATAGAAATGCATGGTATGATGTGTTACAGAGAGTTGTAGTTTCAAAAAACCATTTTGATTATAGGTGATGTCACTGTGTTTAAAACAATTTTCAACGAGATTGATTAGCATTAAAGGAGCAATAGTATGTAAAGAATGAACCCCAGAGATTTCTACTTTTATATTTTGTATTGCTTTGGGTTCTTTTAATAGTTCTAATTTGACATAATCTTTTAGTAATGTGATTTCACGGCTTAACAAGACTTCTTTTTTTTGCCCTTCATAAATTATATATCGTAATAAATCAGATAATTTTTCAATCATCAGAGACGTATTTTCGTGTTTCCTTATGCTTAACGAATATATGTTGTTTAAAGAATTAAATAAAAAATGAGGACTCACTTGCGATTTTAATAATAACAATTCGGCTTGAAGTTTTTGATTTTGAAGAACAAGATTATTTTCATACTGTTTTTTGAATAAAATAAAATACCAATACAGGAAAGAGATAATAATAAATAGAGTATAGTTTAATGAGAATGAAAATAGAATTCTCCATTCATTATCAGCAATAAGATAATAGCCAATTTCAAAATAATAATAGGGGAGGTAAATTACACCTAATAAAAATAAAGCACTTAATATATAAAAGAAACTTCCTTTTTTCTGATAAAATTTAGGGATCAATACATGAACATTTATATAAAATGTAGTCATATAAATAAGAACTTCTACAAGAGTAAGCGCAATAGCCATTGGCCATTCAAAGTCATATTCGATAAGTTCAATCACATATAAAAAAACGAAAAACCAAAAAAGAATGTGATGAAGTGGTTTTATGTTTAGCATTACATTTTAAATTAAAGGGAAAGCTAAATTACAGTATGAGAATTGTAAAAAATAAAAAACTACTTAAAAGTTTATTTTTTGGGACTAAAAAGTATAATTATGGGAATATTCCTTAAAAGAGACATTATATACCATTAATTGGTCTATTAAGGAAAAATTTTTGTCTATATGAAGAAGCTCAAAATATATTTGAACTGATAAATTATTTAAACGATAAAATATATGAATAAGCTTATGTATAATATGATACTATTAATATTGACTTGTTACTGTATAGCTTGTAGTAAAAGTGCTGATGATGTTGAAAATGTTAGCCAAACAGATAGTACTATTAGAGTTCCAGCAGAATGGGAAACACAAGAAGCTACATGGGTTCAATGGGGATTTGATTATGAAGATGAAGAATTAAAAGCGTTTGCAAATTTTATAAATATAATAAAGCAATACCAACCAGTACATATAGTTTTTAACACTATTATAGAAGAAGATTATAAAGAAGAGCAAATAGCAAAATTAGCTGCTAGAAACATAAAAGAAGATGATCCTAATATAATATTTCATCATTGGCCTATTAACTTTTCATGGATGAGAGATAATGGACCAATATATGTTACTGATGGAGAAAAAACCTGGGCACAAAATTGGACTTTTAATGCATGGGGAGGAGGATTTGGGGATTTTTTATCTGAAGATGATAATAGAATCCCGGTTAGGATCGCAGATTATTTAGGTATTGAAGTTGAAAATAGATTAGATTATGTTCTTGAAAGAGGAAATTTAGAATCTAATGGTGATGGCATATTAATGCTTAATTGGGATTGTCAACTTCATAGAAACCCAACACTTAGAACAAAAGAAGCTCATGAAACTATTTTAAAAGAAACTATGGGGGCAACTAAAGTTATCTGGGCAGAAGGTTATTATGAAGATGATGGAACTATAGGTCATATAGATGGAATGGCTAGATTTATTAGTAAGAATGAAGTTGTAGTAACTATAGAAACAACACTAGAAGACACTATTGCTAGAGTATGTACTGAAGCTGGATTTACAGTGCATAGATATCCTGGAAGTGTTAATTGGTTAATAGGAAATGGATTCGTAGTAACCATTGCAAAGGAAAATGAAAGAGAAAGATTACGACCTTTACTTAAAAGCTATTTTCCTAATAGAACAATTTATTTTATTGAAGGTGAAAGTATAGAACAGCATGGAGGAGGAATACATTGTGTTACTAATGATCAACCCCGATTTTAATTAAGTTATATAGTTAAATAGATTTATTTCAGCTAATGTTTAAAATATAATGTTAGCTGAAATTGCTATATAAAACCTTGTGATTTAAGTAGTATATTATATTTTGTATAGATGCATTGTCAATTTTAATATAAGATATTTTATGAATTATTGAAGAGGCATTAGATTAAAAATATTGATGCTACATTTTGATTTGAGTTTCGTCTTTTAAATCAAAATACCAATTAATGAAGAAAACTTTTACGCTAATTTTATGCCTATTTTTTACAATAGGTTATGCTCAAGAACTAAAAACAAAAGCACTATTCTCACCAGAATCAAAAGAACTTTCAGATTTATCCTTTCTTCAAGAGGAACTACGAGATAAAAACCTGGTTATGCTAGGAGAAATAACTCATATGTATGGAAATATATTTGAGATGAAAGCAAGAATTATAGAATATCTACATCAAGAATTAGGATATACTACAATTGCTATGGAGTCTTCTATGTATGATATCTGGAAGATGAATAAAAATAAATTTGATAAAGACGAATTTAATAATGTGATCTGGGGAGTATGGTCCGCAACTTCAGAATTTCAAAGGCTAGTTACATATATAGAAAAAAACAATCTTAAAGTTATAGGATTCGATTCTCAAGTAAATAATACTGCTGTATTTGTCGAAGATTTTTTTGATTATTGCGAAGATCATAAAATAGAACTAAGGCTAGATGAAGATGATTTAGGGATTATGATCGAGGGAATTTTAGAAAACATCAAAGTAGAAGAAGATGATATTAGTTATGTAGCTTATGAAAGAGAAATAAAAAGAATTCTTAAGCAGATAGAAAGCTTTGAGCGTAATGAAACTAACTATTATTGGAAACAGTTTATTAAGAGTCTATTAGCATCTTCTCAAGATGCTTATTATAACAAAGAAGAAATCTTGACTACTGATTTTGGTAATAAAAATGATAATATTAGAGATAAACAAATGGCAGATAATCTTTTGAGTTATATTAAAAGAAATCCTGCAGAAAAGATCGTTTGTTGGGCAGATAATATTCATATAATTAATGATAATTCGAGTATACAAAAACCTGTAGCTAAAGAGTTTGTTTCTATGGGAACGCACATTAAGAATGAATTGAAAGATAAAGTATACAGTTTGGCTACTATACATGCTAACGATTCACTATTTGATTTTCAAACAAGAAAATGGCATCCCAGTCCGATAAAAAAGAATTCTTTTGAATATGAATTAAGTGAAAAAAATGCACCATACTTATTTGTATCCTCAGCTCAAAATGCAATGGAATCTATAAGAGAAACTAGATTGTTAAATTTTATAGATTTCACAACTGCAAGATTAGATCAATTACATGATGGATACATCTTCTTGAAAAAGGCAACGTTACCCAAACAAGAGTTGGATAAGATGACAAGTGTCAATAAAAAAAATGATTTAGGGAGGAAGATTAAGCAAATAAATGTTGGTGAAAATATAGTTTTTAAAGGACAAATCATGGATAAAGAAACTAATGCACCGATTCCGTTTGCTACTTTGATTTTAAAAAATGAAGAGATCTATCGTGTAGCTGATGAGAACGGTTTTTTTAAATTATCGATTAATAAGTCCAAAGTAAAAAAAGCAATAATAGAGATTTCTTCATTAGGCTTTAATACGCATACAATTGCTATAGAAGAGTTAAAAGATAAAGTATATTTAAAACCAAAATTTGAAGAACTAGAAGAAGTAGTTATTACAGGTTTTTTAACACCTAAAGCTGTATTAAAAAAGGCTATAGCCCAAAAAAAAGAGAACCATCCAGTAGAACCATTTAATTTCTTTAGATATGGAAAAGTTTTGATTAATAAAGATGATACAACAGCATTGGATTTGGAGTTAATTACCAAAGATTATGATGATGGTTATTTATCTCCTTTCATTATAACACAAAGAGTAGAACAGATAAAATGGAATAAAAATAACCTACAAAATAAATTTAAGTATTCATCAGATTTCTTTTCATATAGGCAGAATGCAATACGATATGCTAATATTTTACACAAAAGAAAATATAAGAAGTTTGGTTTAAAGTTTATCAAATCTAATAATCCTGAAGAAGAACATTTATATATTATCTCGTTTACGACAGAAAGAAATAAATGGAATTATACTAATCGAGGATATCCTACAAAATATTCGGGTAGTGTATATATAGATAAAGAAAGTTTTGCAATAGTTAAAGTCGTAGAGCATTGGGAAACAACTTTAAAAAGAGAAGAAATAGAAAAATACTTCAAAGGATATAGTGGTTACGAAAACATAAACCAAAGAACTATTAAGGAAGAAAATGTATGTTATTATGCGACGATCAATGACGATGGAAAATATTATGCAACGAGATATTTTAATCGTAGATATAATGAAACTACAACCACAAAGAATAAAAAAATATATACTGTATTCGAATTAGATTCTCGATTATTTGATTTTGAAACGAAAGATGTTGAAGAGATAGAATATGAATGGAGAGAAAAAGATCAAACAGTGTTGGATCGTGTTGATTATGACGAATCCTTTTGGAACACATTTTACGCGAAAAAAATAAATAATTTTGAAGGGAAATAATTGCAAACTGTAGAAAACAAAAGGGGATTAGCGAACTATATTCCCTTTTGTTTTTATCCAATTTTAAAATAGTATGTCTGTAAAACAGAATTTTATACTAAAAGTTATTATATAGAATCGAGTTGATTCAATACGTCCTTAGCCTCTTTATGCTTGAAATAAGATTTTTGTGTGATCAAAGTAAATACTTGTTCTGCCTTGATAATCTCATTAGATTTTAGATATACCAAGCCTTTATACCAATATCCTTTTTCGGCATCAATAAGATCACTATTAATTAATGAATCTAAAGTTTTTATTGCAGCATTGGGATTGTCTAATTCTAGTTGAGTTAAGGCTTTATAAATGTATAAAACACTGTTTTTATTTTGTAATTTAAGAAGTTCATCAAATTTGATTAAAGCTGCCTTATAATTTTTGTGTTTAAATTGTTTTTCTGCATCAACAAATTTAATAGCAATAGCATCAGTATTTCTATTAACCAAAGAATTAAGCTCATCTATACGCACATATTCTGAATAAAGTTGAGTTGTAGTAAGTTGATTTTTATCAGTATAAAAATTAAACAAGATCATAAAAGCTACTATAGCTGCAGCACTAGAAAAATAAACTAATCTCTTTACTTTTTTTTTGTTATCATAAGCTGTAGTAGCTTTATGAATAACACTTTTTATTCTTTGAGCATCGGCATTATATAAAGTATCATATTCAGAAAATTCTTTTTCATCTACTTTTGAAACATGACTCCATTCGTTTTCATTTAAAGATTCAAAAAGTTGCTTTTCTATTAAAAACCGCTCTCTAAAATCATCATCTAGATCAACTTTATTTAAAAAATCAGTGCTTTCTATTTCAGAAAGTTCATTTCTCAAAAAACGTTCAATCAATATATCCTCTTCTAAACTCATAATTCTTTTAATGAATTAAACCTTTTATCTTTTTGAATTAACTCTTTTAGTCTTTTTTTACATTTAAAAACTCGTTGTCTTACAACCAATTCAGAATTATATTCTGTAGTGCTTACAATTTCTTCGTAGGGTGTTTTTGCAAAAAACAATGTCAATATTTTTTTGCAATTATCAGATAATTCACCTAATTTTTCTACAAATAATTCATGTCTTTTTTGTTCTACAAGAGCTTGAATTTGATCCTTATAATCACTATGAGGTTCACTTACATCTGTATTTGTTACCCTCTTTTTATGTAAATTCAATTCCCTTCTCCATAAATTTTTACACACAGTAAAAAAATAAGCATCAAAATTACCTGTAATACTAAATTTTTCTCTTTTATATCTTAGTATTATTTGTAGTAATGCTTTTTGAAATACATCTTGAGCATCATCTTCATTCCCATTGTTTTGTAATACAAATTTCTTTACAAAAGGAAAGCTATTTTCATATACTTTAGTAATTGTTTTTGAGTCTTCTTTTAATAATTTATTTAAGAAAAAATTCCCATCCATTTTTTAACGTTGAATAGCAAAAATAAAATTTTATATATTTGAGTGGGTAACAATTTTATGTTTTGTAAAGGATAAGGAAACATAAATTTATAAAAAGATGAGGAAAAATTTTATTTTTAAAGCACTACTGTTTTCGCTTATTATTTTTACTGCATGCCAGCAAAACAATGAATTGACTGATATCGAATCTTTTAGTGATCTTGAAAGTTTAGAAGAAGGAAATAATACCGTTGATTTAAACTCTTTGCAAGAAGAACAATCTGACTTTGATTTATTAGAAAATAAAAATAGTGTAGGGAATTTTGAACAGAGCAGTAGTATTCCTGATTTAACTTATGTAGATGGAACTCCAGTAGATTACTCCATTGTAGAGGATGAAATATTAATGATATATGAACCAGGAACTACTGAAGCAAGAAAAATCGAAATTAGATATAATTTTGGATTAGAATTAGGATTAAGTGAAGTTATTCCATGTAATAACCCTGATGTAGAAATATGGAAAACTAGACAGCTTGTTATTCATGATTTTAATCGTGAAAGTAAAGTGAGAATTGAAGCAGATGATGACGTACAAGAAGCTCGAATAGGTAATGGATCTGGAATAACTTGTGATTAGAGTATTAAAGAATAAAATATATCAAATTTGTTTTTGGCTACTTATAGGGATTTTTTCTATGAGTAGCCAAAATTGTTATGAACATTATCTAATACTTAAAGCACAAGACAAAATAACAGCTAAAGAAGTAGACGAATTATTGAACTCTTATTGCGATAATGCTAAAGAGTATGCTGAAGTTGTGCATTATTTTGCAATGTATTTTTATAAGAAAAAAGAATATGATTTAGCGATTGAATATTGTAAAGTTGAAGCTAATTATTTTGAAAAAGAAGGAAGTATAAATTTTGACTATGAAAATGTACTCTTTAATCTAGGTTTCTTTCATCACAAAAATCAGGAGTTTAGTAAAGGGATTAGCTATTTTCAAAAAGTTATCAGTACTAATGTTACGCAAAACAAGGTAGCTAGATCATATGGAGAGATAGGGAAATATTATAGAAGAAAAGGGGAATTTTATAAAGCACTAGAATATTCTAAAAAGGGGATTCATTTATTAGAAACAGATACTATTGAGAATGCATATTCACAAAAAAACCTATTATCATTATATATTAATACATCCTTAATATGTGATTTTCTCGATAATAAAGAAGCTTCTTTTGAAGGTATATCATTTTTAAAAAGAGCAGATAGCCTTGTAAAGCTACATAAAAATATACTCACTTTAAATAGATATTATTCATTAAATGCAGCTTATGCAAATCTTTATGCAACAGAGTATTTAAATGATTTTGATAAGGCAAAAAAATATTATAGTAAAAACTTAAATCGAGCTTTTAAGGATGAAGATTCTTGGGTTATAGCAAATTCTTATGTAAATCTTGGAGAATTGTATTTACAGCATAAAAAGGATAGTGCGTTGTTTTACTTAGAAAAAAGTTTGGTTTATGAAAAAGATGATGAAATAAAAAATGCAGAGAGTTATAGAAATATTGCAGTTTTTTATAACGAAAAGAAAAATAATGAATTAGCTCTTAAGAATATAGAAAAGTCTTTGAATTGGAGTTTTAGTCAAGATGAAGAATTAATCAATAAGCGACCTACTTCACTTCAATTATTAGAAACTACAGATAGAAGAAACATTTTCATAGCATTAAGAACCAAAATAAAAATTCTATTAGGATTATATCATCAAACTAAGAAAATAAGTTATCTAGAAGAAGCCATACAAGTGGTTGATATAAGTGATGAATTAGTAGATATCATTATCGATGATAGTTTTGAAATAAGTACAAAGTTATTATGGCGAGAAGAAGCTTCAAAAACCTATATGCTTGGGATTAATATAGCGTACCTATTAGGTAGAGAAGAAACGATGCTTAATTTTATGGAGAAAAACAGAGCTCTTCTTCTTATTCAAGCAATTAAAGAAAATATTAAACAAGAAGAACTACCTAAGAAGGTTTTAAATAAAAGGTTAAAGTTAAAAAAGAATATTTTAAAATTAGAAGAAGAAGTTTTAAACCAAAAGGAAGAAGATTATAATAAAAAGAAAGATTTTTTATTTGAATTAAAAGAAGAATATCAAGTATTGAATCATTCAATCTATAAAAAGAATCTTGGGTTTTTTAACAGTAAATCAGAAATAGAAAAACTATCAATAAAAGACATTCAAAATGAGCTTGATACAAATACAGTAATTATTTCGTATGCTTTAGATGAAAATAAAAGTGATGATAAAGGGTTGTATGGGGTGGTATTATCAAAGGAAAAATACTTTAGCTTTAAGCTAAATAATACAAATGATTTTTTATCAAAAGTAGATGAGTATCGAGTATTAATATCCAAGCCTTTAAAAACTAAACAAGAACTCAATAGATTTAGAACAATAGCGTATGCACTTTATACGAATCTTTTTCCCGGAACAGAGTTACAAGAATTAATAAAAAATAAGAATTTATTAGTTATTCCTGATATCTCATTACAGGATGTTCCTTTTGAAGCACTTAATACAAATAATAAAGAATTAGAATATTTAATCGAGCATAACAACATTAGTTATGCCTATTCTATATCATTTCTACAACAAAATAAGGAAATAAAACGTCAAACTAAACGTGACTTTATTGGTTTTGCACCTGTTGATTTTTCAAATAAAACCTTAGCTAGTTTACATAATACAAAAGAAGAAATCTCGACAATTAATGAGATATTAGATGGGGAGGCGTATTTGTTTAATGAAGCTAATAAAAAATCGTTTTTAACTAAGAGTATAGATGCTAAAATTATTCATCTGGCAACTCATGCTAAATCTAGCAAAAATCCAGAAATTTATTTTGTCAACGATACAATCAAGCTACACGAATTATATACTCATAAAAATAATGCAGATTTAGTAGTATTGAGTGCATGCGAAACGAATATAGGAAAGGTTAATAAAGGAGAAGGTGTTTTTAGCTTAGCTAGAGGTTTTTTCTATTCGGGAGCTAATGCTGTAATATCTTCATTATGGAATGCAAATGATACATCGACTTCAAGCATTATGAAAGATTTTTATGAAGATCTATACAAATCCTCTTCAAAAGTTGAAGCCTTAGGTAATGCTAAACGAAAATACATAAAAGAACACTCTTTATCGGATAAATCACCATTTTATTGGGCTTCTTTTGTCCTTATTGGTGATACTAATCAAACTTTTAATAAAGGTTTTAATTGGTTATATTTAATAGGTTTTATAGCTGTTTTTATTTTTATTTTATTTTTTTCAAAAAAAGGGGGTAACAAAATTGAAGAATGTGAATAGTCTTAAAAATGATCACCGTTTTGAAAGACACATTAATCAATTTAGTAGAAAATCTTCTTAAGAAAAGTAAAATTCCTTTTGATAAAGAAGAATTAAAATTTCAATTGCAAAGTCATCCATCTTATCCAAGTTTACATGCAATAACAGGAGTTTTGGATCATTTTAGAATTGAAAACATAGCAGCAGAGATCCCTAACAATCAAGAAACATTACAACAATTACCAGAAACATTTATAGCTCAGATTAAAAATGATAAAGGAAAAGAATTAGTAACTATACACAAGGCAAAAAATACAGCATCTTATACTGTTTTTAATGAAAGTAAGAAAACAGAAAAAATTACTGTAAAAGAGTTTTTAAAACAATTTACGGGGATTGTTGTAGCTGTCGAAAAAAATGAAGCTAATAAACCCTTAGAATCAACAAATAATAATGCAAAGAAATACATATTAATAGCTCTTTTATTCTTATTCATAACATTCTTAATTAATAACGGGGTTGTAATCCTAGAACAATTATATTTTTTATTAGCTATAGCAGGTATAGGAGTAAGTTATACCATATTTAAACAAGAATTAGGAGAACATACATTATTAGGCGATGCTTTTTGTTCAGGTAATAGTGAAAAGAGAGATTGTGATAATGTATTAAGTTCAAAAGGAGCGCAACTTTTTAAAAATTATAAATTAAGCGATCTTAGTATGATCTATTTTATAGGATTGGTGGTTTCTTTTGTGTTACAAATCAATTTTTATGTTTTTGCAGTAATAAGCTCATTCGCTTTACCCATAACGATTTATTCGATTTATTACCAATACAAAATCGCAAAATCTTGGTGTCTATTATGTTTAACTATTGTAGGAATATTGTGGACACAAGGACTAATTGCACTTATAGATTTTGAGTTCTCAGTTTATGAGATAGCTAGCCTAAGAGAACTACTAATCATTAGTATAGGTTTTATAAGTGCGTATCTTATTTGGGGAATTGTTAAGCCTTTGATATCAGGTAATAACGAACTTAAAAAAGAAAAGATTACACTTACTAAATTTAAACGCAATTTTGAAATATTTAATAACCTACTTCAAAAATCAACACCATATAACACCATAATAGATACAGAAGATGAGATAGTTTTTGGTAATGTCAATTCAAACTTAGAATTAACAATAATTACTAACCCATTTTGTGGACATTGTAAAGCAGTTCATGAACATGTAGATAGCATTCTTGAACTATATGCAGATAAAGTTAAAATCAATATTCGTTTTAATATAAATCAAGCAGATAAGAATAGTGATTTATTTAAAATTACATACAGGTTATTAGAACTATTTAATCAGAACGGACAAGGAGAATGTCTATTGGCAATGAATGATATTTATGGAGGAACTGATCCAGCCGATTGGTTAAAAAAATGGGGAGAAAGCCTTAATAAAGAAGTATATGAGACTATACTTCAAAAATCAAAAGATTGGTGTATCAATAACGGAATAAATTTTACTCCAGAGATCCTAATTAACGGAAGATCGTATCCCAGAGAATACGATAGAAATGATCTTATCCATTTTATAGAAGATTTACACGAAAACACATATTAAATAGCATTGACTACAAGTCAATTTAAAGCTATAAAATACATGATATTCTCTCGAGAGGAATAGACATAACCTTTGAGTGTCTAAAATAAATCAAAGAATACATTAATTTTTAATCATTTTTTAATTATGAAAAAAACAATTTTAAACTTAGGAAAAGCTATAAATAGAGAAGAACAAAAAGAGATCATAGGAGGACAATTTAAAGATTTTGTACCATGCCCAGGAAGTTATGACTATATAGTTCATAACTCTACTACAGGTAGTTGTTCTTATGAAGCAGCAGGTACTATTTTTGGAGGACCTTTCCCTGGTGGTAGATGCCTAGGATCATTAAATAATGGGTTCTGTAAATAACTTTTAGTATTCATGTTAAAAGCTACTTTAAAGTATTACAGTAGGACATAGTTTTTGTGATTGCATTATAAAATACTGGTTGTATAATAAATACAGATACTTGCAAGGTAACGTTTAACGAATATTTATAATTAAACCTTAAGTATAAATGTTTAAGGTATGTAATCTATATTCTGAAAGAAACTACTTAGGTAGATTCAATACGAGGACTTGTTCATATCCTCAATCAAAAAATCATACCAGTAAGGTTATTCTTGAACTAGATGTGGGGTCTAGTTCAAGATGATTCTATGTTATTTAGATTATCAAAATGACATAGTAAATAATCTAAGGGGTACATAGTAACTCTTAGGTTAAATAAAATAGATAATAACTTGAATATTATAAAATTTAAAAATTATGAAAAAAACAATTTTAAACTTAGGAAAAGCTTTAAATAAAGCCGAGCAAAAGGAAATCTTAGGAGGAATGTTTAAAGAATTTGACCCATGTCCTTGTTCAGCTACATATACAAATCATGAGATTAACTCTAGAGGACAAGTTTGTTCATATCTTGCAAAGGGATCAATTTCTGGGGGACCTTTTCTAGGAGGTAGATGTTTAGGTCTAGTTCAAGGAGGATTATGTTGTCTAGAACATTAATAGTATAGTATTAAATAGTTTAAGAGGTATATGTTAACTCTTAATATTACATTCATGAAAAACGAATAGATGGTGTCCAGTTCGTTGTTTTATGGGGGATTACTTGCTTTAAATTAAGTATAAATGGAGTTGTTTTATGCAACTTCATTTTTTGATTAAATGACAATAAAAAACTAATTTAAAAAAGTTCGTAAAGTGTGGTTTGAATGATTTCCTTTTGATTATTTAAATTAATAGTAACCAATTGTTTTTCTTCTTTAATACTAAGATTAAATGGCGGAGCTAGTAAGTTTAATCCACTATGTTTTTTTAATCTAATACCTTGCCCAGAAATAATATCTTTATTAGGAATAAAATCACCATTAGGGATATGTTCAGTTAAAATAACATATTTAAAGTCAGCTAGTTTATTAACTATATTTTGAACTTCTGTATTGGATAAATGTTGCAGGACTTGCCTTAAGATCACACAATCACCAGATGGGATTTCATCTACAGCAATGTCTAAACAATGAAACTCTAAGTTTGAAGCTTTAAACATCTTTCTATTACGCTTTATAAGAACAGTTACAATATCGATAGCTATATATTTTTGTGTATGCTTAACAAGCTCTTTACCTACATTAAAATCTCCACAACCTAAATCACACACTACGAGAGGATGTTTAAATGATGTTAAAAAATCTGATATAGCTGATATATACGGAATGATTATTTCTGGATCATGAGATCCCGAACCAGAATAAAAATCTACAGCATTACCCCCCCAAAGATTCATTTCATAAATCTGTTCCATAGCATCTTTTGTAGGCCATGGTTTTTTAATTTTTTTAGGTTCTTTATTCATAAATCTAATAGCATAAAATTTGATAGGCCTAGTATAAATAATAGTATTTAAACGGACAAATTATTATAGTTCAAAACATACTATATAAAATGTAATTATTGTATGTAAAAATATCTAGGTATTATTAACTAAATACTTGATATACGATCCGATTTTAAGTATTTGAATAAGATAAATGCTACTCCTCATTATTTTTTTACCACTCCTCATATTTGTTTGATGATTTAAAAATCCAGAGCATTCTTTGCCTAGATTTTAAAGATAGAATTAAACAAAGATGGAAGTAATAAAGAAATATAAAAGTGCTTTTTGGGCATTTGTGATTCTAAGTGTATCCTTGTTAGGATATACTTTTTTGTCAAAAACAACAGATGAGAAAGAAGAATCAAATATAAGTAATGTTATATTAAAAGTGCCGGTTAAGCAGGTTACACCAATCAATCAAAATGTTGTATTAGATGTATTGGCAAATATACAAGCTAGACAGTATTTTGATATTTATACAGAAGTTAATGGAGTTTTGGAAGATGGTAAAAAGCCGTTTTTGTCTGCAACACATTTTAAAAAAGGACAAGTTCTAGCAAGAATTAATTCAGATCAATTTAGAGCAGACTTATCTTCTAGAAAAAGTGGATTTAAATCAAGTTTGGTATCCATACTGGCAATTTTAAAACTAGATTTTCCTAATAGTTTTAAAGATTGGCATCAATATTTAAATAAGATTTCTCCTCAATCCCCATTACAAAAATTACCAAAATATAAAAGCGAAAAGGAATCTCTATTCTTTATTTCTAGGGGTATTGAAGAGCAATATTATCAGATAAAAAGCTTAGAAGAATTATTACGTAAATATACGATAGTAGCACCATTTGATGGTTTTTTACTAGATATTCAATCAAAAAAAGGAACGATGGTAAGTCCTAATCAGCGATTAGGTGCATTTATAGGCAAAAATCAATTTGATGTAGTAATGGATATAAAGAAAGAATATGTCTCATGGATTAGTACTAAAGATACTCTTTTACTAAAAGGAGGAAAATCAGCTCTTATTAAAAGAGTAAGTAATGCTATAGATCAAAATACACAAACCGTACAATTATTTGCGACTATAGAAGATGATCTCTTAGTGCACGGAGACTTTATCCCAGGAACAATCAAAACTTCCAAAAAAGTTAAAGGTAATATTATTGATAGAAAATTACTTAACAGTGATAATACTATATGGGTTTATGAAAATGGGCGTACAAAAAAGATCATTGTTAAGCCAATCATAGCTACAGACAGTCATACGTTAATAAGTGGTTTTGATAAACCTCTTACCATTCTTGAAAAAACTACAGGAATAAAAGTTGGACAAAAAATAGCCCCTATTTATAGTACCAATAATAATGTAACCTACAATAATTAAAATACCGAATAAAACTATATGAAGTCATTAATAACATACTTTATAAAGTATCCCAAAATGGGAACTATCTTGATGGGACTCATTTTTATTTTTGGTTATTTATCATTTATAAATATAAACTCATCAAATGACCCTAAGTTTGACCCTCGTACTATAGAAATTACAGCAGTGTATCCTGGAGCTTCGCCAGTAGAAGTAGAACAAAGTATTATTTTAAAAGTAGAAAATGCCCTACAAAGTGTACAAGGATTAAGAAATGTTACCTCGTCTTCATCTGAAGATAATGGAATTATTACCATTAAAGTAGCTGAAAAATTTGATGCCAATCAAGTACTCCTCAAGGTTAAGAATGCTGTAGATGGTATTAATACTTTTCCAGTAGGAATGGAGAAGATATTAGTTACCAAGAGTGAATTCGCATTAGAGGCAGTAACGATTTCCATTAGAGGTAACATTCCTTTACACGATCTATTACAAGAAACTAGGCGTATTGAGACAGAGTTGTTAGCAAAAGAAGGAGTGTCAAAAATTAATTTTAATGGATTACCAAAACCAGAAATAGAAATAGCACTTGACCAGCATAAAATGAGAGCTTACCAGCTTACATTTGAAGAGGTATCTAGAAAAATAAGGGAATCTAATATCGATTTAACAGGAGGAACTATAAGAGGAGATACTGAATTATTGGTTATTAGAACAAAACAAAAAAAATACTATGCAGATGAATTGCAGTATATACCTATACGATCTGCAGCTAATGGGGGGGTAGTCTTATTAAAAGATGTAGCCTCTTTGAATGAAACATGGAAAGAAACTCCTAATGCTACCTATGTTAATGGCGAACGAGCGATATCTCTAGTAATAAGTAATAACGAGTTTGAAGATATAGGAGAAACCTCAGAGCTTATTAAAGATTATATAGCAACCTATAATGCTACTCATACAGATACAAGTTTAGCTCTTTTGGATGATAAATCCGATGTAGTATTGACCATGAAAAATATTCTTATGAGTAATGGATTACAAGGCTTTGCTTTAGTACTATTGTTTTTAAGTCTATTTTTAAATAGAAGGCTGTCATTTTGGGTAGCATTAGGTATACCGATAAGTATTTTTGGAATGTTTATAGTAGGAGCTTTAACTGCAATAACATTCAATACGGTATCCCTATTTGGGATGATAGTTGTGTTAGGAATTTTAGTTGATGATGCAGTTGTTATAGCAGAGAATATTTATAATCATTATTTAAAAGGAAAAGACGCTATAACAGCTGCTGTTGATGGAACTCTAGAAGTATTACCTTCTGTGTATTCTGGAGTAATTACTACTGTCATCGCATTTACGGTATTTTTTTATTTGGATGGGTTTATGGGAAGTTTCTTTACAGAAATGGCAATTGTAATTATAAGTGCTTTAGCTTTTTCTCTTTTTGAAGGAACTTTTATTTTACCAGGACATATAGCAGAGTCAAAAGCATTAAATGGTGAAAGAAAAATCTCTAAGTTTGAACAGCTTTTTACAGGTTTTTTTAATAAAATAAGAGATCAATATTTTTTACCAATATTACATTTTAGTTTAAAAAATAAAGCACTAACATTTGCCATACTTTTTGCATTTCTCTTACTTACTATAGGCTCCTTAAATAGAGGTATTATTAGACAAGGAGATATAGGAGGAGCAGATAATAATTCATTTACAGTAGAATTAGAAATGCCACCTGGAACACCTATTCAAATTACAGAAAAATACCTAAACAAGATACAAGAAGCAGCTATAGCAAAAGGTAAAGAATATGATAAAAGAAGAGAAGATTCTTTAGAAACATTGAGATATAGTGTGATTAATATTACCTCAGAAAACACGGGGAGTTATAGAGGAATGTTACAAACAGCAGATTATAGAGATTATGAAGCTCAAGATTTTTTAGCAGAGGTAAAAGAATTAGTAGGAGATATACCTGAAGCTCAAAAAGTAAATTATGTACAATCCAATTTTTGGGGTAAACCAGTATCGATACAATTAATTAGTAATGATTTTAAAATATTAGATTCAGCTAGTACAGATTTAGAAAATGAATTAAGAAAAATTAGTGATTTAAAAAATGTAATTAATAATAAGAAAACTGGAGCAAGAGAGATAGAAATTACATTAAAACCTAAAGCAATAGCATTAGGTATTTCGTTAGACGAGGTTATGAATAGTGTACGTAATGGGTTTTATGGTAGCGAAGCCATGCGATTTAGTAGAGATAAAGAAGATGTACGTATAATGGTTCGTTTGGCTCAATTAGGACGAAAAAATATCAGTAACCTTGAAGAAATGCGTATACTATTGTCTAATGGTAAAGAATATCCATTAAGTGCTATAGCGAATTTTAAATACAAGCGTAACTTGGTAGACATAGCACACTATAATGGTAAACGTAGTTTACTAGTAGAAGCAGATTCTAAAAATGATGAAGTAAACATCAATTTTATTAAAGAGAATATAGAAGCAAATGTGCTCCCTAAGTTAAAAGAGAAATATCCTCAAATTTCTTTTGCACAATCTGGAATGGAAGAAGATTTAGAAGTTACAGCCAAGTCAATGCAGAAAATAGGACCTATATTTTTAATTCTATTATTTGTAACTATTTTGTTTACATTTCGTTCAAAACTACAAACTTTATTAGTATTTGTTTTAGTACCATTTAGCTTTATAGGTGTTGCTTGGGGACATGCTATACATGGAAAATCAATAGGATTTACATCCTACTTAGGAATGATAGCTCTTTTAGGAGTTATGGTTAATAATGCTATTATCTTGATTGCAACATATAATAATGCGTTAAAAGAAGGACATTCTGTTTACAATGCTGTTGTTATTGCTTCAAAAAGTCGTTTTCGACCTATAGTATTAACAACAGTCACAACAATGTCAGGATTATTCCCATTGATATTTTCTAACTCTTCTGCAGCAGCATTAGTTACCCCTATGGCTATTACTGTAGCATATGGTTTGTTAATCGCTACCATACTTTCTTTAATCGTATTGCCAGTACTTATCATGGTATCAAATAATGGAAGATATTACCTTGCTTGGCTATTCAATTTTGAAAAACCAAAGAATAAAGAAAGCTTAGAACCTGCTATTTCAGAAATGGAGCATGTTAAAAATTAAAAGTCAATGAATATTAAATATATATATATCGTTTTTTTCTCTTTTGTAGCTATAGCAGCAAAAGGACAAACATTACTCACGTTGGATAAAGCTATAGATATGGCTTTAGAAAATAATTATGGTATTAAAATGGCTAACAATAAGACAGAAATAGCCAAGAATAATGCTAAAAAAGGAGAAGCAGGATTATTACCCTCAATAAACTTTAATGGTGGATATCAATATGCAATAACCAATACCAATCAGTTGTTTTTTAATGGTCAAAATAATCCAGAAAACCCTACTAAAGCCTTGACGTATAATGCAGGAATAGAAGTTAATCAAACCTTATATGAAGGTGGGAATAGAAAGTATCGTTTTCAACTGTTAAAGACACAGTTAGGTCAAGCTCAACTACAAAATAGAACTGCAATTGAAAATACTATTCTACAAGTAACTAATGCTTATTTGTTAGCATTAACAGAATATGAAAATAAATTGGCTAGAGAAAAATCTTTAGAGATATCCAAAGATAGGCTTCAAAGAGCAGCAACAGAAAATGAATTCGGAATTAATAGACGGTTAGATTTGTTAAATGCTAGAGTAGATTTTAATAATGATAGTATTGCTTTAATGAATGTATCTAATAGGTATAATAAACAGAAATTGCAATTGGTAGAATTAATAAACTCTGAATGGACAAATAGTAATTTTAATGTAGATAAGAATATAAAAACTTTTGCTATTTTTAATATAGATGATCTAATTGTAGAGGCTAAGGCAAATAATGTTAATTTATTGAGTAATAAAAATCTTTTATTACAGAGCAAGCAGAATTTACAGATAGAAAAATCGAATACGCTACCTAAATTATCATTGCGCTCTGGTTATTCTTATAATGGTCAAGATGATCCATCTACCAACACAGGGCAATTTCAAACAAGTTTAAATCTTAGTTTTAATATTTTTAATGGAGGACAGCAGAAAAGAAGAATAAATAATGCAAAACTCAATATTGAAAATCAAGAATTTTCGCTTAAGCAACAAGAATTACAGATAGAAAGAACTTTAAGAGAACTTTGGTTAGATTATCAAAATCAATTAGAAAACTTAAAAACAGAAACAGCAAATCTACAAGCAACAGAATTGAATTTAAATTTTAGTCATGAACTCTTAAAAAATGGTCAAATTACAAATATTCAGTTTAGAGAAGCACAACAAAACCTGATACAATCAATAACCAATATAGCAACAGCTAAGCTTAATGCTAAATTGATTGAATATAATTTGTTAAGAATATCTGGAAGATTAGTTAATTTTATTGAAAAGTAAAATCAGTTTTGGAAAGAGAAGTCATAAAGATAAAGCGAGTAGGTTCATTTATAATAGCTATTTTATGGACAGTCATTTTTTTTGAAAATTTTGAAGAGGCTAATGTTTGGAATAGTATTTTATTGGCAACCATATCGACAATGTGTGTTACTATTGCTTTTAATATTTATAGACGATTAGACAAAAAGCTCAATACTTCAAGAACAGCTAGATGTCAACTTGCATTTTGGTATGTAATGCTAATTGTTATTGCGTTATTATCAAGTGTTTTACTTAAAGATATAGAAGCTGTTAGTATCAAAAGAGGTAGCAGTGTCTCTTTTGAAATTTTTATGACTTTATCTTTCATTATAGGAGCCGTTACAATATCGATGATGTTTAGTAAATTTAATTTGCTATCAGAAAAAAATAAAGAACATCAAGTAGAAATATCAGAATTAAAAGCATTAAATACAGAATCAGAACTTACACATTTAAAAAACCAACTTAATCCACATTTTTTATTTAATGCCTTAAGTAATATTTATTCTATAGCATACCTTAGAGATGAAAGAACACCTGATAAGATAATGGAATTGACAAAAATGTTAAGGTATGTTATTTATGAAGCAGATGTTGATTTTATCGTATTGTCAAAAGAAATAGAATATTTAAATCATTATATCGAATTCCAAAAATTTAAAATAAAAAAGAAACAACAAATAGATTTTGATTATACAACATGTGATCAAACAGTTAAAATAGCACCTTTAATATTATTGACCTTTATAGAAAATGCATTTAAACATAGTCAATTAGCTATAGAAGAAAACGCTTGGGTGAATATCATGTTAAGAACTGATCAAGATTATATCTATTTTGATATAGAAAATACAATTTCAACAGTGTTGAAGCCTAAAATTTTAGACAATCAAGGAATTGGTTTAGAAAATATCAAAAACAGATTGACTTTGATTTATAAAGAAAGTATGGATTTGACCATTAATAATACAGATGATATTTATAAAGTAAGTTTAAAAATTAAAAGCTCATGAAAAACACAAAAATAAACTGCGTTATAGTTGAAGATGAGCAGCATAATATGCTTCTTTTAGAGAATTATATAGAAAAAATGGATAATTTAAATTTGATAGGGAGTTTTATCTCACCTGTTCAATTATTAAATTTTGATAAACTCTCTGAAGTACAAATTATATATCTGGATATACAAATGCCAGAAATGACAGGAATTGAGTTTTTAAAGTCAATTGCAACAACGGCTCAAATAATACTTACTACAGCTTATTCTGAGTATGCTATTGAAGGTTATGAGCTTAATATCACTGATTACCTTTTGAAACCTGTAGGTTTTTCACGTTTTGTAAAAGCAACAAGTAAAGCAATTGATATCATTGAATTGCAACAAACAAAACTAGCTTCAAATACTACAGATTTTTTAATGTTTAAAGTAGACAAAAGAGTAGTCAAAGTTTTTGTAAAAGACATAATTTATATAGAATCAGATTGGAACTATATTCATGTGCATACTACAGATACAAAAATAATGGTATTAAGTACACTTAAAAATATAGATGAAAAACTGAAAGAGTACAATTTTGTTA
The DNA here is from genome assembly GCA_947387485.1 of Aquimarina rhabdastrellae. Lineage (GTDB taxonomy): Bacteria > Bacteroidota > Bacteroidia > Flavobacteriales > Flavobacteriaceae > Aquimarina. Next base: position 22,952 of record CANDNT010000004.1, on the reverse strand, counting down.
AAATACATAAGTCATTTATTATAAATTTCGATCATTTTGAGTCAATAGAAGGAAATTTAGTACAGGTTAATGGAGCTAAATTAACGGTGAGTAGAAATTATAAAGAAAATTTATTAAAATTATTGTATTGAATTCATAAATGCATATCAATAATATAGTTGTTGTATTGAATTACTTTAGTGTTTCAGTCCTTAGTTTTACTTTTAAAATTAAGGACTGAATTGTTTATTAATAATACGTATTTTATTGATGATCAAATAGGATTTTAAATCATAAATGCGTTTCCTCATTAAAAATAAACGCGTTATCATTTTTAATTGAACCTCTCTTTATTTATTCCATTATTTGCCAACGATTTAGTAATTGATTTCCAAAGTTCTATTAAAAAGAATTTTATAAGGAAATCTTACGTGTTAATTTTTAAAAATTTTATGATGAAGAGAGTTTTTATCGTATGTATGTTAGTTAGCGTTAGTTTCAAAGGTTTTTCTCAAGCAGGAAATACAACAAAAGAGCAAGATGATATCCCAATGGGTGCCCCGCCAGAAGTTTTAAATACCCAATTTATTTATTCTCCAAGTAATGATGATTTTGACTTTAGTACATTACATGCAGAAATCAATTTGCCATTTCAAACTAAGATAGGTAAAGGAATGTTAATGCAAGGAATAAATGCAGGAATTACACATTTGAATTATAATAAAGTATATGGTGTAAATACTGAGAGCTTAGATAATTTTTACAGCTTTGCTTATAATTTTATTTATGCACATCCATTAAAGAACAACTGGGAGATTACAGGAATTTTTAATCCTAATATAAATTCCAATTTGGCTGGTAGTTTTACTTCAGAAGATGTGTCTCTGGATGGTCTTGCTATGATTACTAAATATTGGGGGAATTCAAAAAAAGGATCAGCATTAAGTTTAGGAGTAGGAACGATTAGGTTAAATGGTAAAAAACTAGTAACCCCAGCAATAAGTTATTCTAGGATAGTAAACCCTAAGTTCTCCTATTCGTTAGGATTCCCAGAAACTTCAGTCAATTATAAATTCAATGATAAACAATCTATAAAAGCATTTTTATTGCCTTTAGGATTTGACGCAAATTTGTCTGATGATACCCCATTAATGATTGATGGTAGAGAAGCTAAAAGAGCACAATACACTAGTTTTTCTTTTAATATAGGGTATAACCATACATTAGGTGATGCCTGGAAGCTTAAAGCGAATTTAGGTTATACACTATCAGATGATTATACTCTAGTAGATGACGATGGTAATGATTTGTATGATTTTGAGCCTAAATCACGACCAGTATTCTCTATTGGTATAGCATATGACTTAATAGGAAAAATGATGAAAAAGGAAAAAAACAATAAAAAGAGATAAAGATGAAAAACTTTGGTAAACTATTGATATTTATTTTTGGATGCACTACAGCAGTTTATGCACAAGAAAATAAAGCTACATTAACTATTGATGTAACAAACATAACAGAAAAGAAAGGAACTATATATGTTGAATTGTTTTCTAATGAAGACAATTTTTTAGAAAATGCTTTTTCAAAAAAGATGATAAGTTCTTTTGACGAGGTAGGAAGAATTGCATTTAACGATATTCCTTATGGAATTTACGCAGTTTCTATTTATCACGATGTAAATGATAACGGTAAAATGGATGCTAGTTGGTTAGGAATGCCTAAAGAACCTGTTGGAGTATCAAATAATCCGGGTTATGGAATGCCTAAATGGGAAGAAACAAAATTTGTTATTGATAATACTTCCAAAGAGATTAAGGTAAGGTTGAAAGGTTAAACTATATAGCACCTTATAATATCATTAAGCATGAATAGTAAGATAAAAATAAATCAATACCTGAAAATTTTAAAAGATGCTATTATTTTTTGGATTTTGATGTTTGTATTGTTTGCTATTTATAGGCATTATGGTACTTATGAAACAGAATATTTAAATTCAATAATTCCTAATCTTAGTATTTACAATCACATTGTTGTATTTGTATTTTATGGATTTCTGATAGGATTTGTACACGCAACCACGATCTATGTATTTGAAAAATATACCTCAAAAAAATTGCCGATTTGGGTTAATTTATTTGTATTGACAGTATTGTATTTATGTATAGTGATATGTATATCAACAGGAATTATTGAATCAATTAATACTGTGTATGAGATAAACATTGACAATGAATTTGGATGGTGGAGAGAGGATAAAACGTTTTTAGTAATCTTGATTTATACCGTTTTCTCTGCCATCCTATTCTCATTTTTAAGATTTGTTGAAGATAAATTTGGAAAAGGAGTATTATTCAAATTATTGTTAGGAAGGTATAAAATACCAAAAGAAGAAAAACGAATTTTCATGTTTTTGGATTTAAAATCTTCTACTGCATATGCAGAAAAGTTAGGGCATCTCAAATACAGTCAACTATTACAAGAATGCTTTTATGATATAAATGAAGTAATAAAAGCATATGACGCAGAAATATACCAATATGTAGGTGATGAAGCTGTTTTAAGTTGGCCGTATCATAAAGGAATATATAATAATAATTGTATAAAGGTATTTTTTGCTTTTCAAGATTTATTGTACAAAAAGAAAAAAGCCTATTTAGAAAAGCATGGCGTATTTCCACAATTTAAGGCAGGTTTACATGGAGGTAAAGTGATGGCTGTAGAAATAGGAGTAATAAAAAAAGAATTAGCTTATCATGGAGATGTTATTAATATCTCATCGCACATTCAAAAAGAATGTAATACATATGAGGTTTCTTTAATTATTTCGAATGAACTTTTAGAGAATTTAGAAAATATAAACACATTTAAACAAAACTATATCGGCAATATTAATCTTAAAGGAAAAAAGAAGAAAGTAAAAATTCATGCTATAGATAGCTGAAAAATCATCCTTTTTTAATGAATGTATAGAATAACACAAATAATAACGATAGTAGTATTGATACTTTATATGAGTTATATATATGTTACTGATTGTAAAAGAGCATTTGAATATCAACAACCTTTATTAAATCCGTTAAATATTGATAAGAAAGATGATGAATTTAAAGTCATTAAAAAAAGATTGTATTTTGATAGGAGCATTATATGTTATAAAAAGTTTAGAAAATCTAACCATCAAGAGCCTTATATATAAAGAAATAATTCTAAAGTTCTCTTAATACTCATTTTTAAGTTCATTTTTAATTATATATTTGTTTATAACAAATATTGTTTTAACTGTATGTTAGATAAAGAAGTTCTAAATAAAGAGATGCAAAGCACTCATGCAATGAGTTATTTTAAATTGATTCAAACTTCGAGTTGGATTGATATGAAAATAAAAAAAGCTTTGAAGCCATATAATTTAACACATACACAATTAAATGTATTAAGCATATTGGTCAAAGAACATCCCAAACCGATGACCTCTAAAGCAATTAAAGAACAGCTAATTGTATTAAGCCCAGATATTACACGATTATTAGATCGATTGGTTAAAAAAGGATTAACAAAAAGAGAAACCAATACGATAAATAGAAGAGAAATAGATATTACGGTTACAGAGGAAGGAATAGCTTTTTATTACCAAGTACACAAGGAAGTAGTAAAAGAGGTGAATAATTATTTTGAAAAGAGTATTACAGAAGAGGAAGCAAAACAACTTTTCAAAATACTAAACAAAATAATGAAATAAAAATAGATGTTTTAAACAATAATTGTTATATGTGCTATTTATAATAGAAAAAATATAGTGATGAAAAAGAAAATAATTTTGATAGAGCCCTTAGGTTTTCCTTGGCAAACAAAAGACCCTTTTATCTTTTGTGCATATCACAAGGATAATTATCCAGCAGGGGATGAGCAAATGGGAGTACCAAAAGAGAAATTAAAAGGAAGATATATAGGACAGGACTTTACATTAAAAGATGGATATCGTATGTATCATGGGAGTCATGTCCCAGGTTTTCCATACCATCCGCATAGAGGTTTTGAAACCATTACGATTAATAAAGAAGGTTATGTAGATCATTCAGATTCATTAGGAGCAGCAGGGCGATTTGGAGCAGGAGATGTACAATGGATGACAGCTGGAAAAGGCGTACAACATTCAGAGATGTTTCCATTAATTCATAAAGAGAAACAAAATCCGCTTGAAATATTTCAGATATGGCTTAACTTACCTAGAGCAAGTAAGTTTGTAGATCCTCATTTTAAAATGTTGTGGAAAGAGACAATTCCTACGATAACACATTTAGATGATAATCATAGAAGAACAGTAGTTGATGTTATTTCAGGAGAATTAAATAATCATAAGGCACCTAAACCAACACCAGATTCGTGGGCTGCTAAAACAAGTAATGAAGTATTAATTCTGACAGTAAAAATGGAAGCAAAAGCGACTTGGGTTTTACCTGCAGCTGTTTATAAGGATAGCAATAGAACTTTATATTTTTATAAAGGAAGTAAAATTGATATTGAGAATAAAGAAATTAAAGAAAATCATTTAATAGAATTAGCATCAGATGAAGATATAGTCGTAAAAAATGGAGATCAAGAAGGGTATTTATTATTGTTACAGGGTAGACCAATTAATGAACCTATTGTGAAATACGGACCATTTGTGATGAATACTGAAGAAGAAATACAGGAAGCTTATTTAGATTATAAACAAACGCAATTTGGAGGATGGCCTTGGTCTATGAGAGAGCAGGTACATGAAAGAAATATAGGACGTTTTGCGTTACATGCAGATGGTAGAGAAGAAAAAAAATAATTAAAGTATAAAATAACAAACGCTCCATTTTTAATTGGAGCGTTTGTATGATATTGTATTACTGAAGTTCTAAAAACTCTTCAAGTGCTTGTTTATTTTTTACGTATGATAGTTTACCAACAACTAACGAATAGCGTTGTTTGTCTGAAGTAAATTTATATGCCATCTTAGCAAACTTCAATTTTTGACCATCTAAGTTGAATAGAGGTAGTAACTCTATAACTTGATTAGTATTGATACATTTTTTGGACAAAATAAATTCTCTAGACATTTCTACAGGCTTGCCACCTGCATCTAATTCTTTTTTAATGTCACTTTTTAACGAATTGAAATCATCATAACTAAGCGCACATTTTTTAGGTTTTTGAGCAGTAGTGATACTATCTTTTTGAGGTTTAGCAACAACCTTTTCTGGCTCTTTATATTTAGTGCTCTTGATGAGTATTTTATCTAATTGTATTGGATTTACTTTTAATGTGTATAACACTCCAGTCCAATCTATAGTTACTGGAGAATTATCGGGCGTGATATTGATAGAGAACGTATATGATTTTCCAGTGAATACAAAATCACCTTTCTTTACAATTTTAGCTTTTCCACCAGCAACTTTTATTTTAGAAAGATCTATTTTACCAATTGTATTAGTACTTCCATTAAATGTACATTTGATTTGAGTATAAATTCTATCAGAATAAACTTTGTATTCCATTACTTTGGCTTCAAATGAACCAATATTCTGAATTGCTTTTTCTCCCAAAGCAAATTTCTCTTTGCTTTCTATAGGTTGTAAATTATCAGCATAACGTAAGCCATCAAGCGCTAAGGTTAATAAATCCCCGTAAGCTTTCATAGGTGATTTTATGCGAAATTGATTGTAAACTAATTGATTTTTTGCAGGTTTTATTTGATACTTTTTAGAAAGAGCATTACTTAGACCATCATTTTGCCTTAAAGTTGTTTTACTTCTATCTAAAAGTAAAACGCCAGCGCCTTTATTTTCTATTTTATAGTTAATATAATAACTACTAGAAGCCGAAGAAATTTTTTGAAATGTTAGTTGAAATTGGTCAGTCTTAATCGATTCTGGGAATTTGTAAGTTGCTTTTTGTGCTGTAGAAATTAAAAATGAACACAAAAATAAACCACAAAATAATACTTGTTTCATAATGTTAGGTTGTTGTAATATCTAGCAAGAATACGATAGAGAAGAAAATTCTTCAAAAATACGTAGTGGCAAAAAGTGGCAATATTGTATATCAATGATTTATAAAAAAAAGAAACTTATGTAAATACTAGTAATGATGTTATGATTTAGTTTTTCAAATTTTAAAAAGAAACTCTAAAAACTGCATTAGGAGTAAAACCTAAAGAAAAACGTTGAATTACTTGTTCTAAAATAACTTCAAGTTCTTCTGGTGTTGCACCATTTGTTCCTTCTATAGCAATACCACCATCGTCTAATGGCTTTCGTTCTGCTTTATAAATCAAATTTAATGGTTTTACTCTGTCATAAATATTTAAAAATGATAAACCTACTTGAGCTTTTAATTCTTTATGATTAGCATTGATATTAAAATCATATAAAATTGAAGCATCTAATCTATGAAAATCAGGAAGTCTGTCACTGTTTACAGCACCAAAATTGACAACACCAGCATTTTCGCCATCGGCATCTATTTTAATTTCGTAACTATCTACAGGTGTTATAGGCTTTCCTGACCTAAATTGCCATCCTAATGAGAATTGCCACCTATCTAATTGTAAGGTATTAGAAATTCTAAATTGATGCGTAATATCATTATTACCTGGAAATCTAGAAGGCGTATCTTTTAAATTCGGAAACTTGAAAGTAATATCGTTATAAGTATAACCTGCCCAAATCTTGTAATTATTCCAATTATATTTTAGTAAAACGTCTATACCTTTAATCGTACTTTTCCCTTCTTCTAGATTTTCAAGAGGATTACTAAAACCGTTTGTAAAAGTAGTTAAACCATCAAGTTCTTTATAGTAGCCATCGATATCTATATTTAGATTTTTATGATGATATAATATCCCTCCAGAAACCTGATTACTACTTAATAGCGGAAATTGATCGTTATCGGATAATCGCCATAATTCATTTTCTAATCGCAGTTCTGTATGATTAAACTCTATGAGTTGTGAAATGGGTTGATTACGTCTTTCTAGAGCAGTTTTAATACGTATTCTATTTGTTATTGGATATTCAAAATTAATACGAGGTTCTATTAAAAATTTATCAAGAGAGATGTAATGAACAAGTCGTATTCCAGTATTGATAAAACCATTGTTTAAAAAACTAAAAGTATATTCTCCAAATGCTGCATTTTTAAGATTAGTATTATCTTGTTGTGTTTGTTCTAATTCTTGATCTATAGGACTTTCTTTACTAATCAGAATATCTAAATCTGTATAAGAAAGTTCATAACCTAAAATAAGTTTTTGAGTTTCATTAATGGTTGTACTCGAGATATATTTTAATCCTAAATCAAGGATATCATTTTTTCGGATATTGATTTCTGCTAAATCCAATATACCATCACCTGTTTCATCTTTAATTTCATCATTTTGATAAAATGAATTGTATTCAGAGAAGTAAGTTGAAATCTCATGTTGCTGTTTATGATGAGGGTTATATTTCCAGTTTGCACTTAAACCTTTATTTTGAGTGATCAAAGAATCGACAACAACTTCGTCACCTCCTAAAAAATCAAAATCCAAACGATTACGTGTATATAAGGTACTAATAGCAATACTATTTTTTTTATTTGGTTTTGTAATAAACTTAGCATTTACATCTGTAAAATAGAAATCGTTATTACTTGTTTCTGCATTAAAATCATCATCTATTTCCAGTTCTAATACATTACCATTAATATCTCTAGCTACACCAAAATTTGTGAAGATTTTATCTTCATAGCTATTATATGTCGGCGTTTGTAAAATATCTGCATAAGATCTTCTTGCAAAAGTATATAAGGCAGATTTTTTTGATAGAGGAACTTTGATATAACCGTTGATAGCTAAACCATCTATTTCTAAACCACCTTCTATTTTTTTAGGAATTGTATGACCACTAGAGATATCAATTATCCCTGAAATACGATCTCCATAAGAAGCGTTTGTTCCAGATCTAAAGACCGTTGCTTTTTTTGTTGCAAAAGGATTAAACATGGAAAACATACCATAAAAATATCCCGTATTAAATAACTTGATATCATCATATAAGATCAAGTTTTGATCAGGTGAACCACCTCTAACTTGAATACCAGTTGCAGATTCATCTAGAGTAGAAATACCAGGGATTAATTGGATACTCTGTGAGATATCGGGACTTACTAAACCAGGTAAAATCCCAAGTTTTTCTGAGTCAAGAGTTACAGATCCATCCTTATTTCTATCAATTCCAGTAGTAACATAGCCAAATATAACTACTTCGTCGAGAACAGAACTCAATGGTGTTAGAAATATGTTTTGACAAGTACTACCGATATTTAACGAAGTAGTTTGTCTATCATACCCCAAAAGGTTAACGGTTACTTGTTTTGAATTAGAACCGATCACAATATTTTCAAAACTAAAAAAGCCTTTTTCATCAGTACTTACAAATTGATCACCATCAATGATTACAGTTGCAAAAGGTAAAGGTTCTTGAGTGTTTTTATCTAAAATATAACCACAAAGTATATTCTCTAATGAAATAATGACTTGTTGCGAAGATATTTTCTCAAATTTCAAACCAGTTTGAGATGCTAATATAGGAAGTATCTTTTCTAATGCAATTGCTTCATGAGAAAGCGTTATTGTTTTTGAAACAATAGTTTCTGGAGCATAAGAAAATAAGATAGATGTCTTTGATTCTATGTCTATCAAAACTTCTTGTAAAGGGGTATTTGTATAATTAATCGATATTTTTTCCTGAGCTTGACTAAGGAAAGTAAAAAGAAAGACTATTACTATTATGGGGTTTTTCATTTGCTTTCTTGGTATTTCTAAAAATAATTAATAATCAGATCATTATAGTTGTAAACTGAAAATAATATTTGATTTTATGGTAACTGTACTATAGTTTTATCTTTTGATATAGTATAGTTAATTCCCATAGGGGTTAGTGTTGATTTTAAGGCTGCTTCTAAGTTATCATGTAAAAAACTACCTGTAAACAATCTAGTTGTGTTTGTTTCACCTATTTCAAAAGTAACATTGTATTGTCGTTGTATTTCCTCAATTACATTTATAAGAGGAGTATCCTTAAATACATTAATTCCGTTTATCCAATTAGGTTCATTTTTGGAAATTGTTTCAGAAATCAAAGTATTTTTAGACAAAACGACACGATCATTTTTTCTTAAAATTTGCTGTTCATTATGATCTTTTCTGTCAAATCTAACAACACCTTCAAAACAATCTAGTTCAAAAGAAGAACTTCTTGATTTTACATTAAATTGAGTTCCTAAAACAGCAACATTACCATAGGTTGTATTTACTACAAAACCATCACTCTTTTGAACTTTAAAATAAGCTTCACCTTGTAGAGTTACTGTCTTATTGTTTAACCAAAAGAAGCGTTTATGAGTTAATTTGGATCCATCATTAAGCTGAACAACAGAGCCATCTGGAAGTGTAACAACTAGATGTTGCCCATTTGCTGTTTGGTAACTCTTAGTAGCTGTAAACACACCAAATATACCAATAAGTATAGCTATTGATGCGGCAATGGTTAACCATTTTATAGTAGGATTTGACTGTTTCTTTCCAAAAGAAATCTTTTCTTTTGTTTTGATTAAAGCTTCTCTTGTATTGATAGGAGGAGCTTTAAATTTTTGTGCTTCTTCATTAATTTGATGAAATACATGATAAGCATCAGATTTCTCAAATTCGGCTAATTCTTCTTCACTTAGTTCACCTGCAACCCACCTTGCTATTAATGTATCATCTTTTTCGTATTCTTCCATAATGCTTTCAAGTTTAGATTTTAAGGGACTAAACTTCCCCTTTATATGTAATACAGCTAATTGTGGGATTACCCTATTTTAAATTTTTATTTCGTTTCCTAATAACTTTCTTAAAGTAATAAAAGCTTTACTCATTCTTCTTTCTACAGCTTTAACAGAAATATCAGTGATTTCGGCTATCTCTTTATAAGTTTTCTTGTCTATTCTACTTAACAAAAATACTTCACGTTCTTTTGCTGAAAGTTTATTTATAGAAATTTCAAGTTTTTTTCTAAACTCTTCTGTTTCCATAATAAAATCTGGACTTTCGTAATTTTTATCATCTCGGGGAGTATTCTCGTATCGCAAAACCACTTTTTTATGAGCAAATTCATTTAAAAGTGCATTGTTGCAAATTTTATAAAGTAGAGACTTAGCAGTGTCATAGATAATATCTGCACATCGTTTCCACAATTTTACAAATGCGTCCTGTACAATATCTTCTGCTTGCTGAATATCTCCACATTTATAATATAGGTGATTTCTTACCGATTCATAATAGGTATTGAAAAGGGTGTCAAAATTCTTTTCATCGCAAACAGATTGCTTTTTTTCTGGCATTGAACACGATTATGATTAAGGTCTCAAAACTATAAAAAAAAATAGAAAACTGATGGTATTTATTTAGCGTTTGGTAGTAAGAATTAAATAAGTTATTGATTTCGAAAAATAAAAATAGGGTGTTTTAAAATTTAAATGTACTAGAGATAACAGAGGTAATCTGTGGCTTTATAAAAACTAAATTGAAAATTAAACCTTCTTTTCTATGAGAAAACAATTACTATGGTTATTCGCTTTTTTCTTAATAGCGTATAACTCGTATTCACAATGTGATCCAGGTCAAGATACTACACCACCAGTTTTTGGAGACTCGGGTAATGGTAGTATAGCAAGCCCTTTTCGCAGTCTTGCATTATCTGTTGTAGGAAATGTACCAAGTGGTAGGTACTATTTTAATTTTAATGGTAATACATTTCAAGGAGAATTAGATAACGATACCGATGGAGGTGGTTGGCTAATGATTTTAAATTATGTACATATAGCAGGTGATAATTCTGATTTAACAGTACGAAATAGAGATGTCCCTTTATTAAATTCTTCAACATTAGGAGATAATGAAGCTGGAACAGATAATTGGGGACATTTTGGAAATGAATTGGCTAAAGCTATAGATTTTGAAGAAATGCGTTTTTATGGTATTACTACTGGTCATGATAGAATAATTGATTTTACTACAAAGCATCAAAATGTATTAGATTATGTGAAGACGGGAGTAGGCTCTTTTGACGGAATTAATAATGCCGTTAATTACACAGCTTTATCAGAACATTCTGCATTTATACCATTTCAAGGATTTAATGAATGGAGAAATCGAGGTGATTTAGCTTTGACAGATTTTCCTTTTTGGGCAGCGGGGAGTTACCATTGGGGAATACGTGGTGGTGGAAGCCGTTGGGAAGTAGATGATCATGCTATAAATAGTGAAAGTACTATACATAGAGTATGGGTACGTGGAGACTTATCACCGGCTGGAGGAAATGAAATTACTGTACAATTAGATAATACTGGAAATATAGTAATTACTCCAGAGCTCTTTGATCCTATAGCAACAGATAATTGTGGTAATGTTAATTTTAGCCTTAGTCGTACAGATTTTGATTGTACAGATTTAGGTTCTCATACAATTCAATTAATCGCTACAGATGATCAAAACAATTCCGTTTCTATGGATGTTACTGTTATTGTTGAAGATACTAGTGGTCCAGAAATTAACATAGCTACAGATTTATCTGTTCCATTTGATTTAGACCCTATCACAAATACATTTACTTTAACTCCTACGCTTTTAGGATTAACAGCTACAGATAATTGTGAATTGCAAGATGTAACAATAAACAATACAGAATTTGATTGTAATTCTGTAAGTAGAGTAGGAGTAACTATAACTGCGACAGATATTCATGGAAATGAAAGTGTTCAACATATTACAATTCAAATTAGAGATACAGTTAATCCAATTGTCAATTGTGTAGCGCCATTTACAGTTATACTAGATGAAGAAGGCAGTGTTAATCTGAGTGTTGATGATATCGGAACTTTTTCTGATAACTGTAATGCTAATGCATGGTTAGATAGAAATTATTTTAGTTGCGCTGATATAGGTGATCATGTCGTAACATTATTTGTACAGGATAATTCAGGAAATCAAGTAAGCTGTAGTACTACAGTAACTATAGATGTAGCCTGCCCTACAGATATTATAGTAGAGAATGATCCAAATCAATGTGGTGCTATAGTAAATTATCCTGGATGTTATACTTTGATATCTGGATTAGATAGCGGTAGCTTTTTTCCATTAGGAACAACAACTAATGTGATCGAAATAACAGATGCTAATGGCATTACAAGACAATGTGAATTTGATGTAACAGTAAATGATACTCAAGCACCATTATTTATTGCTCAAGATCAAACGATAATATTAGACCAAAGTGGTACAACGATAATGACAGAAGAGGATTTAATAGGAGTACACCCAGCTGCTCCACAATATGTAGTAGAAACCTCGGGGACATTTGATCCTGTAGATATTAGTTCAATAGGAACCGAAGTTATTTTAAGAGATGATGATATTTCAGCAGCCATCCCATTTGGATTTGTTTTTGATTTTTATGGAATGTTCTATACTGAGTTTTATATAGCATCAAATGGCTTTATCACATTTACAAATGATGAAGGATCTTGTTGTAGAGGACAGGAACTTCCAGATACTAATAGAGCTAATAATTTAATAGCTTTTGATTGGAATGATATTGATCCAAGTGAAGGTGGTACGATACGTTATGCTATAATTGGAACAGCTCCTAATCGTATTGCAATTGTTGATTTTGATAATGTTGCACACAATTATGATAATATAGACCCTACTACAGTGCAGGTTAAAATGTTTGAAGCTACAAATCATATTGAGATTCATGCTACGAGTATTCCATTAACTGATCCGGGTAATAATCGAAAGACACAAGGGGTAGAAAATAACGATGGTACTAGAGCTGTTGTTGTTCCAGGACGAAATTCAAGCACTTGGTCGGCGACTAATGAATATATTGCTTTTATACCAAATACCGAGGCATATGATAATTGTGGAATAGATACTATCGAAATTTCTAAAACCACATTTGATTGTACAGATATAGGTATGAATCAAGTTGATATTGTTATTAGTGATATTAATGGAAATACAGTACAACAAACAGCAAATATTAATGTAACAACCATAGATAATACACCGCCAGTAATTACATTGAATGGAGGTAACCCACAGTTTATAGAATTAGGAGATGGTTATACAGAATTAGGAGCTAGTACCGATGATGGTTCTGAAATTACTATCGATAGTTCTGACTTTAGAGATGAGTTGGGAAGTTATCAAATACGATACATGGCTACTGATAATTTGTGTAATGAGGCAGAAGTAATACGAATAGTAATAGTACAAGATAATACACCACCGGTAATTACATTGAATGGAGATAACCCACAGTTTATAGAATTAGGTGATGGGTATACAGAACTAGGAGCTAGTACCGATGATGGTTCTGAGATTACTATTGATAGTTCTGACTTTATAGATGTAGTAGGTACATATTCAATTAGATATAATGCAACAGATGAGAATGGAAATGATGCTAATGAAGTTGCTAGAATCGTTGAAGTAGTAGATACAACAGCTCCTATCATTACATTGTTAGGAGATAATCCACAGGTTATAGAATTAGGGTTAGGATATACAGAATTAGGAGCAATTACAGATGATGGTTCAACGGTAACTATTGATAGTTCTGATTTTGAAGATGCGGTAGGTATATACACAGTTCGTTATAACGCAATCGATGATAGTAATAATGTTGCTACAGAAGTTACTAGAGTTGTTGAAGTAATCACAGGATGTCCATTGAACGCATTACCATCTGATAACTTTAATATTACTGTAGCAGGAGAGACTTGTGTAGGAAAGAATAATGGAATAATCACAATAAATACCTTAGAGACTCAAGATTATATAGCTACAATAAATAACCAGACATATAATTTTACATCTCAGCTCGAAGTTCCAGATTTGACTCCAGGAAATTACACTGTATGTGTAGCTATAGCTGAAGTAAGTGGATGTGAGCAATGTTATGAATTGGCTATAGCCGAAGCAAATACTTTAAACGGTTTTGTAGATTCGATTACAGCTTCATCTAATAGTTTATATGTAACTATAGCATCAGGAACTCCTCCATATACAGTAACTATTAATGATGAAATTATAGGAGAGTTCACAACAAATAACTTCACTGTTAAAGCTGTTAAAGAAGGCCTTATGGAAGTATCTTCAAGTCTTCCATGCGAAGGGAAATTATCTAAAAGAATAGAAAGATTAGATGCAATTATGATGTATCCTAATCCTACTAAGTCTAATGTAACTATAGAATTACCGTCAGTTGATAGTAAAGTTATGGAAATTGAAATTCGTAATACATTAGGACGAATAGTGGCCAAGGATGATTATAGTATTGTAGCTAATAAAGCAATGATTTCTATGGAAAACCTTTCGGCAGGAATCTATTTTATTACTCTTAAAGGATTAAATAATAAAGTACTAAAAGTTATTAAAGAATAATATTATGATACTGCCTAGATTTTAGGCAGTATACTTTTAAACTTGAAAAAATGAAAAAATTATATAGTTTATTTATAATAGGAACACTATTATTATCTTGTAATACAGATGATGATAGTGGTAATGGAAACAATACAGGACAAGGAGAAAATACTGCTCCATCAATACCAACATTAATCTTTCCAGAGAACAATTTATTATGTTCAAATATAGCACTAGGATTTGAATGGAGTGACTCTGAAGATAGAGAAGGAGATCATATATTATATCAAGTAGAAATAGCTAGAGATGATATGTTTACTGATATGTTATTTTCTATAATAACACCAGAACCTCATCGAAATTTTAATTTTGAAAAAGGAACAGTTTATTATTGGAGAGTAAAGGCTAAAGATAATAAACGAAATGAAAGTTCTTATTCAGAGGTAAGAAGTTTTATTACTGAGCCAGAAGTAGGAATAAATACAATACCACAAACACCAAAAATAATATCACCTTCATTAGGGCAAAGTGTTGTAGATCAAACTGTAGTTTTAGAGTGGGAATCTACAGATGGAGATGGAGATCCTATAGTATATGATATATATTTTGGAGAAACTAATCCACCAGTTTTATTAATAGAGAATATTGAACAAACAGTATTTGGTATAAACTTATCACCTGATAAAACATATTATTGGAGAGTGATAGCCAAAGATGATAGAGAAGGAGTGGCAATAGGAAGGGTTTGGCATTTTAATACAAACTAAAAGTATAAGCTATAATAATAGTAAAAAGAAGGAGTTATCTCCTTCTTTTTTGTTTTTAATTAAAGCATGAATAATGTTAGTGTGTTGACATTTAATGTTTTGTAATTGATTTTTTGATAAGTGGTTTTTTGTTGAAAATAAAAATAGGGTATTCTAAAACTTTCTTGTAATAAGATTGAATGAAGTGATAAGCATGCAATAAAAATAGTAAATCATATTAACCCTTTTTATAATGAAAAACATTACTCCTATAACATATAAATCGATAATAAGTCGAATTATATTAAAACCAACATCAAAAAATAACTAAATAAGATATATCTAAACAATGAAACAATTATATATTTCTTTTAATAGAGCTAAAAAAATATTGTGGTTATTTTTTCTTTTAATGATAACAACAAAGACATTAGCGCAAACGTATACCGAAGTAGAAAACAATGATAATATTAATGTTACATTAACATCATCTCAAACGCGTATTCATGCTATAGCAAATTATCAAGGAACAGTAACGGCTACAAATTCTGATTTTTGGATACTTTCAAGAAAAGCACATAAAGCAACAGATCAATATTTGTATTTTGATAGGATTTGGGTTAATAATAATCCTAATTTTGATTTTAGAGTATGGGAATACAGAGGAGGTAATTGGGGAGTAACGCCTGTAAATATAGGGACATTAAGAACACTGATGCAACAATCAGGTATTTATAGCTATACTTTAAAATTACCATATAGTACAAATTTAAATGCTCAAGGAAATAGTAATAATTATTATGCAATTGAAATTTTTACAGGAGCTTCAAGCTTTAATTATGATTTTTATTTAAATGGTTCTTCTGTTAATGGATATTATTATTGTTATAGTAGTAATGTTCTTACTCCTAATGTTATACAAGTAGACGATAGTGATTTAAAAATTGATTTTCCAAATTTGAATCCAGATTTAGGTGTTATTGTAAAATTTTCGTCTACAAATTCATTTAGCGATTATACCAATCATTATATACAAGATCAACCGTTACCTACTGTCGCTACAAATAATTCTTATAGTGGTACAGGAGAACATATTGCCTATGCAGGAAGAGCGGGGGATATGAGTGCTAATGCAACTCAGATGACAGGTTTACAGAGAAATAGAACCTATTATTATAAAGTATATTATTATAATGATTGTGATGGTTATATTAATTATAGTAATGGAGGTTTAGCGGGATCACAAACAACATGTCCAGGTAACACACCTAATGGTAGTACTATAAATACAGTAACTACAAATCCTACAACGATTACTATTAATACTTTAAATAGACCTGCGGGAGCAGATGCTAATCATGGATATATTGTAAAATTAAGCGATACAAATAGTTTTTCGGCACCTAATAGTGCAACTGATTTACCAGCAGTAACAACAGATTATTCGGGTAAAACAGGAGAAGTAGTAGTGTATACAGGAATGGTCGATAGTTCTATAGGAACAACAGATGATATTAATCAAATCATTACAGGCTTAGAAGTTAATACAACTTATTACTTAAAAGTTTATAGCTATATATTATGTGGTGGTAAATATAATATGGAAGCAACAGGATCTCCAGTATATACCTCAAGATATGTTTGTGAAGCACCTTTGGCAGTATCAAGTGTAAATATTGAAGCAGCAGGAGAGAATGCAATAAATATCAATTCATATACACCATCAACTGTTGAGAATGGAACTCTAGGGTACATTATTAAAGTTAGTGATACTGATTCTTTTACAACACCAACAACACTACCTAATACTGTAGATACTACATATAACACAGTTACTGGAGGAGAGCAAGATGTATATCTAGGAGATTCTTCTACTCCAAATGTTGAGGTTTCTGGTTTAAATGCTAATACTACATATTATGTAAAAGTCTATGCATACAATACCTGTAATGGTGTAGCTTATTTTGAAAATTCAGGAAGTTCAACTACAACTGTTGCTACTTGTGGTATACCTACAGGTAATTCTGAATTAAATTCTTTTAGAATCGATTTGCATTGGGAAAATAGAGTATCTCCTATAATTTCAAATGTTCCAGCAGATGCGGAAGGACAAGTAGTAAAAATGAATACAGAAAATTCATTTACAGATGTTACAGGAGCTATTGATAATTTACCTACTGCAAATACTACATATAGTGGTTCAGGAGAACAAGTGATCTTAGCTGGGACTTTTCCTAATGGACAAGCCTTTACAGGACATAACTTAGAGCCTAATACACAATACTTCTTTAAGATATATTCATATAAAGAATGTGGAGGGAAGTATTATTTTTCTAATACTACTGATGAATTATCAACGTATTCTGCAGGAGTGACTAATGCATTAGTCTCTAATACCGTGATAAATAATTTTTCGAGAGATGCATTTATATTTGCTTCTTTTGATGCACCAACAATGGGAACAAATGGTAACCCCAAAGGTTATATCATAAAGATGAATACTTCAAATAGTTTTTCATCATATAATTTTAGAAGTCCATTACCAGTTGCAGATGCAGACTATAAAGGAGGAGAACAAGTTGTTTATATAGGAAATTCGACAACCCCTAATCAATTAATTACAGGATTAACTTCAGATATTACATATTATTTTTCAGTTTATGCTTATACAGACTCAGGGAGTCCATATTTCTTTAATAGTTTTCAGCAAACAGGATATGAATTTGCCATAGTAAATTCAGCAACATTACAAACTCCAGATATAACTTTTGATGACATTACAGTAAATGCAAATGGAGCTAATTTTAATCTCAATGCTACATCTAACTCATCTGGACAAATTAGTTATCGTGTTATAGATGATGGTGGAACAGCGATGTCATTAAGCGGGACAAATAATGAAATCGTAACTATAGGTAATATCCCTGGAACTGTAATAATAGAAGCTTATCAAGAAGCTACAGGAACTCATCAAAGTGCTTCAAAAACAATAAAATTAGATATCAAAGGAGAATTGGCAACACTTTCTGGTTTTATAGGATATCCAGTAAATACAGGGGTAGTGACATTAGATATGACAGAATCATTAAATTCTAATTCACCAGGAGCATATTCGTTTGCTATAATAGGACCTACCATGGGATACACTATTAATGGTAATTTGTTAAATGTTAATAATGTAGCAGGCTCCATAATTATACAAGTGACTCAAGAAGCATCAGGAAGCTATGGAGAGACTGTCGCATACTTTTCAACATTATTTTATAATCAAAACCTTACTCCTAAAGTATCGATGGCTCATAACTTATTTGATTTTTCAATAGATATGGGAGAAAGTAGAACAATTCAAAATGCTTTAAATGTATTTGATACGGCAACTAGTTATACAATTATTGATGCAGGTGGAACAGGTTCTATAATAGCAGGTAATGTATTTACTGCAGGAAATAGACCAGGGACAGTGATATTACGATCAGCTACAGCAGAGGATAATGTATATAACGCTACAACAAAAGATGTTACAGTAACCATTACAGGGACTTTACCTCAAAATATCTCATTCTCTGAGTTAGAAGACAAAACCTATGGGAATCCAATTTTTAATTTAATGGCTACATCAGATTCAGGATTAACTGTTAATTATACGAGTTCTGATACATCGGTAGCAACGATTTCAGGTAATACAGTAACTATTGTTGGAGCAGGAAATACTACAATTACAGCCTCTCAGAGTGGAAATGCTATATATGATCCTGCAAATGATGTGACTCAGGTTTTAACAATAAACAAAGCGCTACAAAATATCTCTTTTGAAGCGTTAGAAGATGTTGCTCTTGGAGATCCAAATTTTAATCTTACAGCAACAGGAGGGGCATCTGGTAATCCGATTACATATAGGAGTTCAAATACTACTGTAGCAACAGTTTCAGGTAATACAGTAACTATTGTAGGAGTTGGATCAACTACAATTACAGCATCACAGATGGGTGATGAAAATTATGAAAATGCAGTTGAAGTTAATCAAACATTAACGGTAATAAATCCTAATATAGCAATAACTCCAAAAGTTTATTTACAAGGTGCCTATACGAATCCTAAAATAGGTGAAGAAACTTTAATGAGAGATGATTTAAGAGCAACAGGGATACTTCCTACAACTAGTCCATATCAAGATAATGCAACTATTGATGGGGCAATCTTTAATGTTAATGGGGTTAATGCCATTGTAGACTGGATATGGGTAGAACTTAGAGATGCTAATGATGCAGCATTAGTGATAGATGGTAAATCAGCTTTATTGCAAAGGGATGGAGATATAGTAAGCTATCAAGATGGTATTTCTCCAATAGAATTTACACAATCGAGCGATTCTTATTATATCGTAATTAAACATCGTAATCACTTAAATATTCGATCTGCTAATACGTACAGCTTATCATCAACAAATCTTGTAATAGACTTTAGAGGAACTAGTACAGTCGTATTAGGTGGAGCAAATGCAGTAATAGCAATGAATGCGAATGTTTATGCAATGCCAGTAGGAGATCAAGATGATAATGGACAAATTCAAAATGCAGATATAAATGCAGTGATACCTTTATTAGGAGGTTCGGGCTATAATAAGGCGGATATGGATATGAATGGTCAAATACAAAATATTGATGTAAATACATTAATTAATCCCAATATAGGAAGAGGAGAGCAATTTTAATATGTGATAGTTAGATAATTGAGTGTTTGTAGAAGTGAGTTTTTAGTATGAAATATGATGGAGTACTTGATGAGGTTTTAGTATTAAAGCTAAAAACTCCTTCTACTGTTTGTTGACTATTAATATAATATACATGGGTTTTGTCAAAATTTCTAAAAAGATGAAAATAAAACAAGGGTATATTAAACTTAAACTGTATTAAAAATAACTAGTAATCTTAAAAATCAAAATAATAGAGTTTTAATCTCTCATTAACCAAAATAAAGGTGAATCCTTCTAAAGAATATAAAATGAAATATAAATACAACCAATATATAAAGAAAATGATGTGGGCTTTGTTTGTTCTATTTGGATTGATAGAAACGAAAGCACAAGATATTCATTTTACTTTTGCTAATGCACGAAATACTAATGACGGAGTAGATGATTTCTATGAAGTAGATGTGATGATCCAAAGCACAGTTGATTTTAAACTTGGCTCAGGACAATTATACTTCAATTATAACCCAGAGGCATTTGGTACTAATATAGATGGAAATAATACTGTAGTTCCTGTGATACCTGATGTATCAGAGTATACTCAACCTGAGAATTCAATTACAGGAGCAAAATTATTTGGAGGAGCTCTTAATGTATATAATGGATTTGTGGATAATAACAATACAGCTACTAGATATTCTGTTTCTTTTCAACAAGGAGTTAATCTCAGTCTGATGGATTCACAAAGTGATGTAACTACTACACCAAAACGTTTATTTCATTTAAAAATAAAATACCTTGACATTACAAAAGAGCCTAGATTTACCTTTGAAGAAGGAGCACTTTTTGGAGGACAATTTGTAATGGCTTGTGAAGGAATCCCGTGTTCTGGATCAGTAATAGCTGTAGCAAAAGAAACTTTTGATTCATCTGGTGGTACTATTGATAGTACTTCTCCTAATGCTATATGCCAAGATATAACAATACAATTAGATGCTACAGGAAATGTTATTTTAGAAGCTTCACAACTAGATAATGGATCAACAGATAATGTTGCAATAGCTGATTTTTCAGTAACTCCTACGAGCTTTGATTGTACTCATATAGGAAATCAATCTGTGATATTTACAGTGACTGATACTAGTGGTAATATAGCAAATTGTACTGCAACAGTGACTATTGAAGATAAAGTAGCACCAACAGTAACTACACAAGATATTACAGTACAACTAGATGCTACAGGAAATGTAAGTATAACTACATCACAGATAGATAATGGATCAACAGATGCTTGTGGAATAGCAACAATGAGTTTAAACACAATAGATTTTGATTGTAGTAATATTGGGACAAATACAGTAATGCTAACAGTGACTGATAATAACGGAAATACAGCAAATGCAAATGCAACAGTAACTATTGAAGATAAAGCAGCACCAACTGTAGTTACACAAGATATTACAGTACAACTAGATGCTACAGGTAATGCAAGTATAACTACATCACAAATAGATAATGGATCAACAGATGCTTGTGGAATAGCAACAATGAGTTTGAATACAACAGATTTTGATTGTAGTAATATTGGGACAAATACAGTAATGCTAACAGTAACTGATAATAACGGAAATACAGCAAGTGAGAATGCTACAGTGACTATTGAAGATAAAGTAGCACCAACAGTAACTACACAAAATATTACAGTACAATTAGATGCTACAGGAAATGTAAGTATTACTACATCACAAATAGATAATGGGTCAACAGATGCTTGTGGAATAGCAACAATGAGTTTAAACACAACAGATTTTGATTGTAGCAATATTGGAGTAAATACAGTAATGCTAACAGTGACTGATAATAACGGAAATACAGCAAGTGGAAATGCTAGAGTAACTATTGAAGATAAAGTAGCACCAACAGTAACTACACAAAATATTACAGTACAACTAGATGCTACAGGTAATGCAAGTATAACTACATCACAAATAGATAATGGATCAACAGATGCTTGTGGAATAGCAACAATGAGTTTGAATACAACAGATTTTGATTGTAGTAATATTGGGACAAATACAGTAATGCTAACAGTAACTGATAATAACGGAAATACAGCAAGTGCGAATGCAACAGTAACTATTGAAGATAAAGTAGCACCAACTGTAGTTACACAAGATATTACAGTACAATTAGATGCTACAGGTAATGTAAGTATAACTACATCACAAATAGATAATGGATCAACAGATGCTTGTGGAATAGCAACAATGAGTTTGAATATAACAGATTTTGATTGTAGTAATATTGGAGTAAATACAGTAATGCTAACAGTGACTGATAATAACGGAAATACAGCAAGTGCAAATGCTAGAGTAACTATTGAAGATAAAGTAGCACCAACTGTATTTACACAATATATTACAGTACAATTAGATGCTACAGGAAATGTAAGTATAACTACATCACAAATAGATAACGGATCAACAGATGCTTGTGGAATAGCAACAATGAGTTTGAATACAACAGATTTTGATTGTAGTAATATTGGGACAAATACAGTAATGCTAACAGTGACTGATAATAACGGAAATACAGCAAGTGCAAATGCTACAGTAACTATTGAAGATAAAGTAGCACCAACTGTAGTTACACAAGATATTACAGTACAATTAGATGCTACAGGTAATGTAAGTATAACTACATCACAAATAGATAATGGATCAACAGATGCTTGTGGAATAGCAACAATGAGTTTGAATATAACAGATTTTGATTGTAGTAATATTGGAGTAAATACAGTAATGCTAACAGTGACTGATAATAACGGAAATACAGCAAGTGCAAATGCTAGAGTAACTATTGAAGATAAAGTAGCACCAACTGTAGTTACACAAGATATTACAGTACAATTAGATGCTACAGGAAATGTAAGTATAACTACATCACAAATAGATAACGGATCAACAGATGCTTGTGGAATAGCAACAATGAGTTTGAATACAACAGATTTTGATTGTAGTAATATTGGGACAAATACAGTAATGCTAACAGT
>CANDNT010000003.1 GCA_947387485.1 Aquimarina rhabdastrellae | reverse complement strand
GTATATTATAATGGAGCTTCTGTAGGATCAGGAAACTTTACTACAGGATTAGTAACTAATTCTGAACCAATTCAAATTGCTGGAGTTAGTAGTGGAGACGCATATGTAGGATTATTAGACGAAGTACGTATATGGACAGAGATGCGATCACCTTTAGAGATTGTAACAAATATGGATCGTCAGCTTATAGGAAACGAAGTAAATTTAATGGCGTATTTTGTATTTGATGAAAACGCCCTAGATGGAATAGATGGCGCACCAAATGAGGCTATTAGAGATTTTACAGGACATGCTATAGGAACTACAGCTACAGGGTTAACTTTTGTTACAGGTGAAGGAGTAGCAGCACCATTAGATATTACTAGAGCAGTTCAAGATTTACAGTTTAATATAGAAGTATCAAATAGTGATACCACTGTAAATATTATACCTGTGTTTACGCCTCGACAAATAGAGGGAGCTAGTTTAACTGCAATGATAACTAATAGAGTAGAAGATCCAGCAGGAAATAGAGTGACAGGAGCTTCATGGGATTTTGTAGTCAATCGTAATACCTTGGCTTGGAGTCAAAACAATATACGAATTCGACAAGAACAAGGAACCTCTTCTAGGGTAACTACGATAGATTTAGATAACTCAGCAGGAGGAATAGCAATTACATATCGTTTTGCAAACTTACCAGCGTGGTTAAGTGTAGAGCAAAGAAATGGTACAGGTACAACCGCAATACCAGCAGGAGATACACAACGTATAGAAGCGTTACAAGTAGAGCGAGATCTAGAATTTGTAGTAGCACCATTCCTTAATCCGGGAATACATACCACTAATGTATATCTAGAAACATTTAATGCTACAACAGGATTACCTTTAGGAACAGAAGTATTCCAGTTAGAAGTAGATGTATTCTGTACAGCACCAGCATATAGCTCAGGATTTAATTCTGGATTATTTAGAGGAAATATGAGTTTTACAGGAGAATTGTTTATAGAAGGAAGAGGTATTCAATCTATGGATGAAGGAGATATAGTAGCAGCGTATCTTAATGGAGAATTTAGAGGATCAGCTAATGTAGATCGTAATGGGCTAGTAAACTTGGCAGTCTTTGGTAATACTGGTGAATCAGGTAATTTAAGTTTTAGAGTCTGGGATGCATCAGAGTGTACAGAGTATGAAGGAATCATGGAGAGCTATCCATACAGTTTTAGAGGGCGATTTGGATCAAGAGCAGTTCCAGTAAGCTTTACCGTAGGAGAACGTTTGAGTAGAAGGATTCCAATAGTACCAGGATTCCAGGAGTTGAGTTTTAATGTAAGAGATAATGCATCATCAAATGACTTATCAATTACTTCGATTACTGGATTAGTTAGTGGAGATGAGATTTCAGATGCAGTTGATGGTTCAATTATAGCAACAGTAGCTTCAGATGGAACGTATACTTTTACAGATCCAAACACAACCAGTTTAGATGTAAGAAAAGCATATGTAATTGAATCTACTCAAGCAGCCAATAGTATGATACAAATTCAAGGTATTCCAGTTCCTATCGATACAGATATTACCATAATAGGAAGTGGTGCTAATCTTGAGACAAATCCTATTTTTAATAGTTTAGGGTATTTACCAAATGAATTATTAAGAGTACCAGTAGCACTAAGATCACTAACTTCGACAACTATAAGAGAAGGAGACCGAATAGAGCGAAGAGGATTGAGTGCAGAATATACAGCAGAAGATGGTTGGGTAGGAAGTTTAACACACTTAACACCAGGATTAGGATACTTCTATATAGCAACAAATGATGGTATATTAAATTATAGAGGAGTAGCTTCAAATAGTGCTAGTGCTGCAAGCCAGGCGAATAGTAATGGAGAAGTTGAAGTCTCATACTTAGATAAGGCACGTATATTAGGATGGAAAATCAACCCTAATGCTTATGCATATTTTATGTATATGACGGCGGTAGTAGATGCAGATCAATTAGATGCTTCTAGAGAATATACTATAGCAGCATTTATAGGAGATGAAGTAAGAGGTGTAGCCAAACCACAATTAATTGATGGGCAATATCACTATTTTATGGGAATAGGAGGTAATGAAAATGCAGAGGTTATTTTTAAATTATTTGATGGAGAGCAAGTAATCACCTTAGATAATGAAGAAGCTTTTGATCATACTGTATTATTAGGAGCGATGAAAACACCTTATGTGTTAAATTATACGCCTAATAGTGAAACTGAAGAAGTAGTGTTAAACGGTGTATTAGGATTAAGTTTAGGACAAAATATTCCTAATCCTATGACCGATGCTACACAAATCAGTTATAGTATTCCAGAAGATGGACATGTAGACATTAGCTTATACAATGTATTAGGACAAAAAGTATATACTTTTGTATCAGATACAGTAAAAGGAAATGTATTACATACAGTTGATTGGAATGGTATTACAGAAGAACATGTATTATCAAGTGGTATCTATGTATATAAACTAAATTATGAGGGTCAAGAACTACAACGTAAGCTGGTAATTGAATAAATAAAGTAGTTATACTATTATATATAAGGCTTCCTGAATTTCAGGAAGCCTTTTGTTTTTACTAGAATAAAAGCTATTAAATTTGTTATAGTATAAATAAACATTGATATGAGAATAAAAATAATTGGTCTACTTTTTTTAGGGATGTGCTCTCAAATGTTTTTTGGACAAAGTAAGCTTAGTACACAGCTTTGGAATAAAGTAAAAGAATGTCATGCTAAGCTTGAAGATATGGATGGTGATGGCAAAGTGGATTATGACACTTTGATAGATGATACAAAAAACGGATATTTAAAAATAGCAGGAAGCTGGCCTACATGTGGCTGTAGTTGTGAAAATACAGTAGCAGCATTTAAAAAGGCAGATTTATCTTATGTGTTTTTAAAAGAAGAATATTTGAATTGTTCATGGAAGTATAAGGTAACGGCATCAAAACCAATAAAAACAGTATTCCCAAAAGAAATAATACAAGCTTTTTTTGCAAAGCGAATAGCTATAAATGATACGAGATATTTTTACCTAGATATTGTGCTTCCACAAAAGGGGACGGATATAAAAATAAATATACTTCCGACTCCGATAGGGCTAAAAACAGAAATGAATAATCCTTTTGAATTTAAAGAGGAAGGACACAAGAAATCTTTCTACGATATATATACTTTGGCACAAAGAGTAAAAGAAGAAACATTAATAGCATTGATAGAAGAGAAATTTCAAGAAATAGCACCTGAAGAATATAAGATAGTGGAGGGTTTCATAAAAATGAATGATGATTTGAGCATAGAAATGGTATCAAAAAACCTTAAAAAGATAAAAGCAATATATAATACATATACTAAGATAATTTATCAAGAGATTGTTTTAAAATGGAATAGAGTTAATGGGCAGTTTGAATTTAAAAATAAAATAAAAAAGACTAAAAGGTTAACGTTTAAACAATTTTTGATGGCGACTCCATATTGGAGTCTAATGTGCTAGATATCTAAATATTCTTATTGAAAAGGAAAATAGAAAGCCGTATTTTTGAACTATAGAAAAAGAATAATTTGCAACCCGATGAGAACAATTGCAGGAATTTTAGCACTTACAGCAGTAATAGCTTGTAAAAAGAACCCAGAACCTATAAAAGAAACTCCTAAAGAACCTTTAAAAGAAACTCCTAAAGAACCTTTAAAAACAGAACAAACAACAGAAAAAGAAGTAATAGAAGTAGCTTCGTTTAAGGGGCAACAAGTAACGGGAGTAACTGTAAGTAATAAAGGAAAGGTATTTGCTAATTTTCCTAGATGGAGAAAAGGAGTGAAACATTCGGTTGTGACTATTACAGAAAATAAAGAATATAAAGCATATCCTAATGATTCATGGAATTCGTGGGAAATAGGTGAAGAAATTAATGATAGTGTTTTTGTAGCAGTACAATCTGTAGTAGCGTTTAATGATAAGCTTTTTGTATTAGATACTAGAAATCCATTATTTAAAGGAGTGCAAGACGCTCCTAGATTAGTGGTTTTTAATCTTCTTACAGATAAGCTAGATACTATTATTAAATTACAATCAGATAGCTACCATAAAGATTCATATATCAATGATTTGAGAGTAGATGGTAAGAATAATAAAATATATCTCACAGATTCTGGACATGCGGGGTTAGTTGTGATTGATATGGTAAGTGGTAAATCTAAGAGAGTACTAGATAATCATAAATCAACACTGGCAGAAGTAGATCATCTTACTATAAACGGTAAAAAATGGAATAACACAGTACATTCTGATGGAATAGCGCTTGATGGGAGAAATCAAAAGTTATATTATCATGCACTTACAGGATATAATCTATATGCGGTGCCGTTAAGCGTATTAAACGAAGGAGATAAGGCAACTATTGAAGCAGCAGTAACACTTGTTCAAAAAACGGCAGCACCAGATGGGATGATTTTTGACGATCAAGGTAATTTGTATTATGCAGATCTTGAACAACATAAAATCATGAAGCGAGATGTAAAAGGAACTCTTACGACAATTTTAGAAGGCGAAAAAGTAAAATGGGCGGATACATTTAGTATTTATGATGGGGCACTATACTATACCAATTCTAGAATTCATGAAGCAAAAGAAGATGTCTCAACACTTGTGTTTACGATAAATAAAATTGAACTTTAGTAATCTCTATATAATGAATCTAAAAGCAATTGTTTTATGTAATCTCTTTATGCTTATTGCAATTACAGCAATAGGACAAAAAAAGTATGAAAAAGAATCTCGGTTAAAACAAGAAAAAGTTCCGTCTAAGGCACTACAGTTTATAAATTCATTAGATAAAGAGATCAAGCAAAAATGGTTTTTTGAAGAAAACCTTAAAGGAAACTCTATAGAAGCTAAATTTAAATTAAACAAAAAGAAATATAGTGTAGAGTTTGATACAATAGGAAACCTTCAAGATATTGAGATTGTATATGATTATAAAGAATTAACCGAAGCTGAACAAAAAAATATCACTAAGAGTTTAAAAAAATCATTTGAATCATATAAAATCAAAAAAATACAGAAACAATATACAGGTGACATTACAACATTAGCAACTTTTGAGAGTGCAAAATCTCCAAATGAAATCTGTAATTATGCCTATGAAATTGTGTTAAAAGCAAGAAAGAATAAAGAATGGAAATTATTTGAGATAGCTATGAATGTTAAAGGGGAAATCATAGAAATCTCAGAAATAATATTTAGAAATACAGACAATCTTGAATATTAGAATATTAGTTATAAGCGCAATAATATGGAGTATTGGAATTACAGGATTTGCGCAAGCTACTTATGAAGCAGGAATACTGCCTACTGTTAATTTGAGTAAAAAAATAGGCAAAGGATATGGATTGAATTTTCAGTTAGGATCTAGGGATGCATTTATAGCAGGAGCTTTTTCAGGAAAACCAACAATAGCATATGAACATATTCTTACAGATTTTGCCTTGATAGGATCAAAAAAAGTAGGGGTGAATAATAAAGTAGCTTTTGGATATCAGTTTAGAATAAGAGACGAGAAAATAGTTCATAGACTCATACAACAATTTACAATAATAAATGCTCATTTAAACGGAATAAGATTAGCACATCGATTTGCAGCAGATGAAACCTTTACGGCAGATAAAGATATGGTATTGCGTTTACGTTATCGTTTAACGACCGAGTTTGCCTTAAATGGAGAAAGTGTAGACCCTAAAGAATGGTATGTAAAAGTAAATAATGAGTATTTAAATGCCTTTGAAGGTGATGAGTATGATTTAGAACTTCGGTTAGTCCCGCTATTAGGATATGTTTTTTCTGATAATAATAAGATAGAAACAGGTATAGATTATCGATTGAGTTCTTTTATAGAAGGAAAAGCTAAAAATAAATTTTGGTTAAGTATAGGATGGTATATCAAGATTTGATATCCAAAATAAACGAATTGTTGAATTCTTTTAATTAAATTTAGAGAAGTATAAATTAAAATACTCTTAAAATAGGTACTTAAAGAATTCTCGTAAATATGAATCAAATATTAAAATGGATACTAGTATTTACGAAAAAGACAATCCAACTTATAATTATACTTTTAATTGTCGTACTACTATTTGAATGGAGTTACCGTTATTATATCATAGATTTTTATAAAGATTCTTGGCAGGCATTAAATGCTTCTCAAAATATAGAAAGTCAAAATATAGATGTTTTGGTTTTAGGAGATTCTTTTTCTGCAGCAAGAGATAGTTATGTTTCTTTTTTACAAAAGCATAATCCAGATAAAACTATTTTAAATGCTTCGGTAGCAGGTATTGGTATTCGGCAACATCGTCTTTTTGCACAGAATAGGATACAAAAAACAAATCCTAAGACAATAATATATCAAGTGTATGTTGGGAATGATTTGTTAGATGTTTCACATTTAACCAATTGGGAAACACTTTCCTTTTTAAGAAATATATATTGGACAATATCAGATCAACTATTGTCTATAGCATATCTAAATAGAAAACTTTCTTTTTTAAAACAAAATAACAAAGATGAAGTTATACCAATTCATATAGAAGATGAGTTTGATAAAAATAAGTATACGAGTAGGCAAAAAATACTTATTAAAGCTGATTCAGCACATTTAGAAAAGACAGTAACGCTTACCGATGATTTTCTAGAAAAATATCATCGATGGAAATATGAAATGGAACAATTAATAAAAGAGATTCCACCCACAAGTGCTGTCCATATTGTTTTTATTCCGCATTGTATACAATTAAATTCATACTATCAAGAGCATATGGAGCAATTAGGTGTTTCAATAAGAAATACAGATCAGATAGCGCAAGAACAATATACGTTTTATAAAAAGGCAAAAGAAGATTTTAAAGCGTATAAGAACGTAACTCTTTTAAACCCATTACCGTTTTTAAAACAAAAAGATACCATAACAAGAAGATTGTATTATGCAAATGATCCACATTTTAATATAGAAGGACATAAAGTACTTTTTGAATTTCTAAATAATAAACTTTTCTAAACTATGTATGTACTAGGAATCTCAGCTTTTTATCATGATGCTGCAGCCTGTCTTTTAAAAAATGGTAGGATAGTCGCAGCAGCACAAGAAGAGCGATTTACTAGAATAAAACATGATCCTTCGTTTCCTATTCAGTCAATAACCTTTTGTATAGCAGAAGAAAAGATAGCTATAGCAGATATTGATTTAATTGTTTTTTATGAAAAACCGTTTTTAAAATTTGAGCGAATAATAACAACATTTCAACATCAAACACCCTATACCTTTAATACGTTTAGAAAAACCATTTCTTCATGGATTAAGCAAAAACTGTGGATTCCTAATTACATAAAAAAAGAATTGGATTATAACGGTAAAATTATTTTTTCAGAACATCATGAATCACATGCTGCGGGAACATTTTTTACATCACCATTTAAAAAAAGTGCTATTTTAACGATAGATGGTGTTGGTGAACATGCTTGTACAACGATAGGAATAGGAGAAGGAAATACATTAAAAATTATAAAAGAACAACATTATCCACATTCTATAGGATTGTTATATTCTGCGTTTACGTTGTATTGTGGATTTAAAGTGAACTCTGGAGAATATAAGCTTATGGGATTAGCTCCTTATGGAACTCCATTATATAAAGACACAATATTAAAACATATAGTTTCTTATACAGAAGAAGGAGCAATACAACTCAATCTGGAACATTTTGCTTTCGAAAAAGGGCAGTATATGATTAATACTAGTTTCTGTAATGTTTTAGGAAAAAAAGCAAGAGTTCCCGAAAGTAAAATGGAACAATTTTATTGTGATGTAGCTAGTTCGATACAATCGATAATCGAAGATATCATTATTAAACTAGCTGTATATACAAAAAAAATAACAGGCTTAGATCAATTATGTTTATCAGGAGGAGTTGCACTTAATTGCAAGGCAAATGGAGAATTATTAAAACAAAATATCTTTAAAGAGATATGGGTTCAACCGGCATCTGGAGATGCTGGAGGAGCAGTAGGAGCAGCATATGTAGGTTGGTATCAATATTTGAAAAAAGAAAGAATATATTTAAAAGACAGTTTAAAAGATCAAATATATTTAGGCGTAAGCTATACAGATAAAGAAATAAAAGAAGTATTTTCAAAGTATGATATTGATTACATCAAAGCAGATGAAGAAACATTAACAACTACTGTAACAAGAGCACTTAAAGAAAAGAAAATTATAGGCTGGTTTCAAGGTAAGATGGAGTTTGGACCTAGAGCATTAGGACATAGAAGTATTTTAGCCAGTCCGCTATATGAAGATATGAAAAAGCATGTGAATCTCAGTATTAAAAAAAGAGAAGGTTTTAGGCCATTTGCACCAATAGTTCTAGAAGAAAAAGTTGGAGATTGGTTTATTGGTGATAAGATATCTAAATATATGTTGTTTACGTTTGAAAGTGAACAAAAAATGACCATTCCGTCATGTATTCATGAAGATCGTACAGCAAGAGTACAAACTTTAAATAAAGAAGATAATAGTAGATTACATAATGTTATTACCAAATTTGAAGAACAAACGGCTTGTCCAGTTTTAATCAACACCTCATTTAATGTAAGAGGAGAACCTATTGTTGCTTCACCTGCGGATGCTTTAAGATGTTTTTATCAAACAGGTATGGATATATTGGTGATTGAGGATTTTATTATACAAAAAGAAAAAGGAAGTATACCACATGAAAATTTAATTCAAAATAGCAATTATGAATTGGATTAAAAAAGTATTTAATAAAATATTACAAAATAGTAGTAATACTACAAAACAAAAACAATTCGGGTATTTGATTTCAGGAATCTTATGTTGTGTTTTAGGATGGAGTATTTATAAAAACGGATTTATTTGGGATATTAAACAAATAGTATTGAGTAGCCTTATACTATTGAATTTAGGAGTAGCTTTAATTTTACCTAAAGTATTTTTCCCGATATTGTATGTATGGTTTATTATAGGAGAAGTATTAGGACAAATAAGCTCTTTCGTAATTTTAGGAATACTGTATTATTTGATTTTTTCGCCTATTACTATTTTAATGAGAATCTTCAATAAAAAGACTATTTATGAAGCAGGATGGATAGATAAAAAGGAAGATATAGATTATGAAAGCCCTTAATTATTTAAAAAATAAACATGAATAAATCGGAAATATTTATCGCTTTTATAAAGTTTTTAATGAAACGTAAAAAGTATTGGTTAATACCAATAGTTATTGTTTTGGTATTGCTAGGAGTTATAGTTGTATTTACAGAAAACTCGGTGATATCACCATTTGTATATTCTTTGTTTTAAGAAATTTCAATAGAAAAAATAAAGTTTTTTTCTTTGACTACTGTTTTTTCAAAAATACAACGCATAGTCAATCCATTTTCTGATGCTATTTTTTTTATATGAGAAATATTACAATCCTCAGACAAAATCATAAGAACAATATTTTTATGAATGTAATTAGGTAATTGATTGAATAATTTATAGAAGTACTCAAAGTTTTCACCGCAAAACCAGGCGTGTTCTTTTTCATTTTTTGGTTTACGAGGATAATATGGAGGGTTTATAATAATATAATCAAAATGCTCTTGAGTAATCTCATCAAACAAGTCAGAATATACTATAGATAAGGGCAAATTGTTTTTTTGACTAGTTTTTTTTAGTGCTTCTAAAGCAAAATTATTAATATCTGAAGCCGTAACCATTGCACCTTTAGAGGCGGCGAGAAGCGAAATAATTCCAGAACCACAACCTAACTCTAAAAAAGAAATATTTTTTAAGGTAAGAGCATCTATATAATCTAAAAGTATTTTTGTACTGATTGTAAATTTTGGAGAGAATACTTTAGGATGTACTAATACCTCAATATCATGATAGCGATAGGGTCTAGGTTTTAAATAATAAAGATTATAACCTAATTTTAAAAAAGGATGAATAAGTTTTTTTACTAAAGAACGTACGATCATATTTTATTCAGAATAAAAACCTTGTATTTCGGGTTGGCGATATTTCCATAATTTATGTAATGCTTTGATTTCGTATGGAAATTGATAAATACCATATTTAAAACGATAACCAGAAAATAATTTTAAAATTTTCTTTTTATAGCCTTTGATTCTAAAATCTGAAGCAGTAGGATAATAACCATTAAGCACCGTTTCAAAATTCTTAATGGTGTCAATCATTTTAGGAGTCAACCACGGGGTTAAAGGATTTTTTCGTAGATCAAAATTCTCCCAACTAGGAGCGATCCATTCTTCTAAAGTTTGAGGGAAAGAAAAACCAGCATCTATAATTTGTTGATATAATTCAGACCCTTCAGTTGGTACAGGACTGTAGAGATAGATAATGATCTCTGCATCGGGATTGATAGCTTTAATTTTTTTAATGAAATTGATATCCCAAAGAATCTGTTTATAGACTTTGGCTTCATTTTCTCCAGGAAGCCCTAAAACAAAAGAGAGTTCGGGAACAATATTGACGTTTTTCATACGTAGAACAAACTCTTCGATCATTTTTCCCGTTTGAGTCCCACCCTTATTCATTTGTTTAAGCACTTCGTCATTTCCAGTTTCGGCTCCCAAAAAAATCATAGAGCATCCAGCTTTTTGCATTAGGCGTAATTCGTCGTCACTATATTTATTAATAGTATCGATACGACCTTCTCCCCACCATTTGATATTATCGTGTTGAACAAGTGCTGCAAATTCTAAAACCCGTTTTTTTGAGGTAAAGAAATTATTATCATGAAACTCAATAGCATCTATACCATAAGATTCCTTAAAGAAGCGTACATCTTTATATATAGAATGAGCAGATTTACCTTTCCACCTAGCGTTATAAATAGGTACTACAGCACAAAACGAACAGGTAAAAGGACATCCCATACTAGAATGATACGCAAGCGTTTTTTTGCCCATAAAGGTCCTTGCAAGATAATTTTCTAATGGATAAAAAGAATCTAAATATTTATAAGGTAATCTAGGTAAAGCATCTTGATCTAATAAGGCTTCTTTTGTAGTTTGTATGATTTTACCTTTCTCATTTTTAAAAATTAGATTACGAATAAGTATTAATTGATCATATTGTTGTTGCTCTAATGCGTCGAGTAATTTAGGAAATGTATGATCTCCAGGACCATTAACAATATAATCTACATAACCAGAATTAAGAGAGACCTTATATTGGTTAGAAGCAAAATAACCACCCCAGATAGTAATACAATCTGGAAAGAGTTCTTTTATTTGTTTAGTAAACGGTATAGCTTGTTTTAATTGAGGACCTGGCATTACTGTAGAACAAAAATATTTGAATGTTCCAGTTTTAAAGTAAGACACAATAGTTTGCCAGGGATCATTTTCTAGATTACCATCCACAAAAACATAATCATAAACCCCATGTATAGCCGCTCCTACTTGCAGAATAGAATTAGGAATTCTATGCTTAGCATTTGCACTTCGAGGATTAAAAATGAGGATTTTTTGCTTCAACTTCAAAATTTTGTTTTAGATTAAAAATAGCAATAGGTAAAAGTATGATGATCAAGGGTAAAAATAAGCGTAACTCAATAATTGACCCCATTACATAATGAATAATCATAAATGGTATAGAAGTCAGTATAAGTACTTTTACTTGTGAAATTTTTGATTTTAAGTTCTTGAAAGAAAGATATAATATAGGAAATAATAATACTAATAAATGCAAATTAAATTTTAAAGCCGTTGTAAAATATTTTAGATTCAATCCAGGGAAATTCGTTTTTAAATTATGAAAATCGGGATAATTATTTTGCTCTATATTAATTAAAAAACGAATAGAAAAATATACTAAGAAGCTACTAATATTAATGAATAAAAAAGGTATATATTTTTTGTCTTTAATCAAAATGTAAGAATATGGAAGAATTAAAATAATAGGAACTTCTCTATTCACAATACTTAAGGAGAGAATACTTCCAAATAAAAACCATTTCTCTTTTTTTGCTAATATCAACAAGATAATGATAAAAAGAGCATTAAGAATGTCTTGTGTTTCAATAATAATTATGCCTAATACTTGAGATTGTATAATTGTTATATAAAAAGAAAGTATAATACTAGTCAAAAAAGATAGAAATGGAGAAAGATATTGCTTGCTATATTTTGTGAACAAGAATAAAACAAAATATAGAAAAATGATATTAAGTAAGAAAGCAATGTTTATAGGAGAGATATTTGTATAAGAAGATAATATTTTAATGAGATAAGGAGTTAATATACGATAAGAATAAGGTTCACCAATGCTTTGATTTAAAATACCATCATACATAAGATAAAAACCATTTTCTATGTAATTAGTTCCAATTCGTTGATCTAATGATAATGGATTTCTATCAATGAGAGCAATTAATATTGCTAGACAAACAAAAGTTAAATGTTGGATTGAATTTTGATTTTTCAAAACTGTTTTTTATTTGATAAGTTCTTATCGAAAATAGCATAAAGATAATCTACTTGAGTAATTCCAATTTTTGATAAAAGGGATTTTATAAAGAAGTTTTTATATCTCTTGATCATGAATTGATGATCTTTTAATAAAGATAAATCTTTTTTATCAGTATATCCTTTAAAAGGAACTAAAAATAAAGAAGTTCCATATTCTTTTTTGAAAACTTCATCACTCTTTTTTAGATGATTGATAATAGGCTTTGGATTTTTAACGATGCTTAATCCTGTAATAATTATTTTACCTTGAGGGGATAATATTTTTTTTAAAGCTGTGAGTTGTGTTGGTATATCTGGGAAATAAGGAAAGCAACGATTGACTATAATAACATCAAAAGTGGATTGAAAAATTGAAAAATCATAAGTTGGTGCTTGAATAGCAAGGAATTTATGAGTGTAATATTGTACGGTTTCTAAACCATCAAATGGAGCCGTGAAATAGTCCATTGCTGTAACATTATAACCTTCTTTTGATAAATTATGAGAAAGCCATCCGTTCCATGCACCAATATCAAGAATAGAAATATTTTTTTCTTTTTTAGAGATTGAAGCTAAAATTAATTTTAAATCTATTGCACGAAGTTTCCATAAATGTTTGTCAAACTTAACAAAAGGAAGTTCATTAACATTGTTAGAATTTATAGGATTGAAAGTTTTGGATCTATAATCGGCAAATTTTTTTAAGTAAGAATCAAGATCAGTTTTGCTTTTAGGTGGTAATAAATGATAAACTCCATTTTTAGATTCAAATGTATGATTATTAATACAGTTTATATGAGTTGGATGTATACTAGTTTTTTGATGACATATAGGACATTGGATTTTTATCATGTGTTTTATAAATAATTAGAAGCACCCATTGTATAATACAATTACTTATTAATATTCCTATAAATTGATAAGTATTAATGAGTAACAATATTAGAATAAAATTAAGTATAGCTGCTGAGAAATTGAAGATAATGATTTTTTTTTCTTGTTTGATTTTGTAATATTCATAAATATCTATAATGTAAAAAAACGATGGTAATGTCATGGTACCACCTAAAATATAAGCAGTCAGAGAGATTTCAAGGTGAATAATATATTCTAATACTAACCAAATAATGAAAGTACCTATACCTACAAGAGGTAATGCAATATAGTTTAATAAGAATTTAAGTTTTATGGTACTATTTTTTGGCAATCGATAAATATGTTTTGTAAAAGGAACAACTACAAGAGCAGATATCGCTTGAAGCATTAAGAAAGCAGTTATTAATAACTGATATTCAGATAATCTCGCTTTAGGTAAATAATAAGAAGCTATATAAATATCAATTTTAGAAAGTAACCAACCACTAAATCCTAAAAGAAAGAAATATAAACTACTATATAGATCTTTTATAGAAAAATGAAACGTAATAGGAGTTTTCCACAATTTAAGTTGATAGATTAAATAACAGAGCTTGATTGTAAAGGCTAAACAATATACTAATAATACTGAACTGAGTTTAAAAGAGGGAGCGTATATAATATACACCAGAACAATAAGAAACCCTAAACTCTCTGCTATGAGTTGAGAAAAGAAAGCCTGATGATAAACAACTAAGCTATCTAGAGATTGATAACAATAAAATAGTATTAATAAGAAAAAACTCAAGAAAGAAATTGTAGGAGGAAAAAAAAAGAATAGTATAGGAGCAAGAATTAAGAATATGCTTCTACTGAAAAAATTTAGATAAAAATCATTATATATTGTAGATGGAGAAGTGCTAAATTTTCTAATCAAGAATTCTTTATTTCCCCATCCAGCAATAAAACTTAAAAAGAAGATCCATAAGAGCATATTAATCAAGGTACCCCAATCTTCTTTACCAAATTGAGAAATTCCTATAGCTATAGTTATAAAATTAAAAATAGGATTAGCAAATCCACGAATTGTATTTATAACTATAGTGAATATCTTATGCATTATAAATTTTTAAATAAGAATTGATGGTATTATTCATTGAAGATAATAAAAATCGTTTTTTAGTAATAGAAGACGATAATAGATAATGACAAGTGTTAAGCATTTCTTGTGAGGTATGATGTATATTCCATTGAGGAATCTTTTGTGAACAACCAACAGGAAATGATACAATATGCATCCCAGAATATAAAGCTTCAATAAATACAAAGCCAAAGGATTCATAAGAACTAGTATGTAAAAGAATGCGAGATTGAGCCATCTTTTGTAGTACTATATCTCGAGATAATTTTCCTAATAGCTGCACATGATTTTGTAAATGATATGTACGAATCAAAAACTCAATAGAAGGTTTTTCTATGCCATCCCCAATAAGTTCAACTTTTAAATTAGGAAAAGAGGGAACAAGCTTAGCGATAAGTTGTATAAAAAGGGTATAGTTTTTAATTTTATTTAAGGAACCTACTCCCAGAATATCAATTGTATTTTGTTGTAAATTAGGGAAATTTGAGATTTCGATTCCCCAAGGAATAATTTTAGAAGATAAAGAATGATGCTTTAATAATGTTTCGTGATGTTTTTCTGATAATGTAACAATAGTTGTGTGTTTATTATTTAAAAGTTTATGAAACCATGTATTTGAATAGGCGTCTTGTCCCATAACAGTAACAAGATGAGGTATGTTTTTTTTGAAAGCGAAAAAATTACCAATTAAAGAACACTCTCCTATCCAAAAACTATGTAGAAAAGTAATAGGATTTTCTTTATGTACTTTTTTGAGTAATTTATACGCTTTAGCCCAAGTCCATATTTTTTTATAGCGCTTATTTTTGCCATTAAGAGGAATAACATGTATATCATTCCAAATATAATTATGAGTTATAAATGGAAACTGAAATGTAATAAGAGTCATTTTTGTAAGAGGCAAGACTTTTTTTATTCTTTTTAAGAATACCTGTAGAGCAGGAATAGTAGTAGAATCAGCCTCTGAAGACGGAAAACCTGGGGTTAAAAAAACAATATGTTGATTAGAGTCCTTCAAAGGTTTTTTTAGTGTAAGATATGTTTTTTTTATATATTTGAGTATCAATTTTATAAAACGAAACAGGTTATGAGAAAACTTTCTTTTCTGTGCATAATACTATTATTATGTGCTAATTCTTTCGCACAACACAATTATGATAATCAAGGCGTAATCTATTCTCATGGTAATAATGCAGTAACAATAGGTAATGCTTCAATTTCTGGTAATTATGATTCTCAACAATCTATATTGGAAATTTTAAATAGTGGAGGAGGTTTTTTATCTATAGGAAGAACAAACAATGTATTAAACAAGATTTTTATTGGAGCAACACAATACGGAAATAGTTTATCGTTTGATAAGAATACTAAATTTTCTTTTTTTGGAGGAGGTGATTTAATGACATTAAGAGGTATAGGTTTAGACGGAGGAATAGTTACTATTGGGACCAATGAAACGCCATCAGGGTATAAATTAGCTATAGGTGGTAAAGTGATAGCTGAAGAAATGAAAGTTCAATTACAAAGTGCTTGGCCAGATTATGTTTTTGATAAAAATTATAATTTATGGACGATACAAGAAGTAGATACTTATATTAAAGAACATGGGCATTTGCATAATATTCCATCGGCAACAGAAGTGAAAAATGAAGGTATTCAGTTAGGGGAAATGAACGCAAAATTATTGCAAAAAATAGAAGAACTTACACTATATATAATACAACAACAGGAAGAAATTAAAGATCTACAAAAATCAGTATTAGAATTAAAGCAGGATAGGGAAAAATAATTTTTTGACCTCTATTAAATTAAAAAGTATCGAGATCTCCAAAAGTGAGTTTCAATTTTTCTAATGGAAATTTTGAAGAGAAATTTTTGAAACCAACAATCCATGATTCAAAATAATCATCGGATTGTTCTTGTAATAGGTCTGTAGTTAGAGTGTTCGGAGAGGATTGGAAAATAAGTTCTCCAATACCATTATCTGAAGCAAGTTTTTTTAATTTTTCTAAAGCATTATTAAAAGCTGCTTTAGAAGGAGTTTCTATATCACCAATTAATAAGCCGTTTTTGATTTTGATCCAAAATAGTACATCATCTATTTTAATAGTAAAATTTTCAGAAAAAGATTTATAAGTATAATAATGAGTATTACGACAAGTCGTAACAATATCATTTTTAGAATTAAGCACACTTCCTTGAATATAAGAAGGTACACGATATTTTTCAAAAGCTTTTTTTATTCTATTAATATAAAATTGATTTGTAAACTTAAATTTACGAACCATTTTTTCTAATGGAATAATAGCGGTTTTAATTTTATATCCTTGCATACGTTCAACATAATTCCAATGAAGTTTATTAATATAACCATATTCAGAATTTTGGTTAGGGAAACCCCATACAAATGAAATACCATCATCTTGTAGTTGTTGATCTGTAAGTTGTCCTAATTTAGTAAATAATCCTTTACCTGTATAAGTAGGTAAAGTCATAGCATCTCCATATTGAGCTGCAATTTCATGACGCCCTTGATATTCCATTAATACAGGAATAGCACCATGAAAAGCAATAGGACGTTTGTCGTGATAAGCAAGATGACCATAGTAACTTTTACCAAGATAAGAAGTGTCAAATTTCTTTAAAATAAAATCTAATGAATAAGTATTTCCAAAGACAAATTCGTATAGATAAAGTAAATCTTTAATGTTTTTATGAGATAGTGGAGCAATAGAATAATTCATAGTCTTAAAAATAAGAACCTTTTAGTAAACAAACAAGTTGATATTCTAAGGAAATATAGGGGTTGATAACAAAACGATTTCTTAATGTAACATCTGTGCTGTCTTTTTGAGAAGTGTAATCAACCAAAAGAATTTTGTCAAAATTATTCTTTTTACAAAGATCAATTAGCTCTTGATTGTAATATCCAAAAGGGAAAGCAAATTCAGTTATAGTAGTATCGCAATATGTTTCGAGTAAAGATTTACTAGTTGTGATTTCTGAAATAGCCTCATCTACTGTAATTGAAGCTAAATTAGCATGAGTATGTGCATGAGAACCAATAGTAAAAAGAGGATCAGTTGCAATTTCTTTAATGTGATGAGGATGCATTAATTCCCAATAATCGGATAATGAATCTTTGATATCCATCCAATCTGTTTCAAAAAGATTAAAAAGAAGTTGAATCTGAGTAAATGATAAATTTTTACACTGAGTTTTTAAAGAGATACCATGATGTATAAATTCATTTTTTTTGTTTTTTAAGTATAAACTACCATTAAATAAAATTTCTTTTTTAGTAGTATAAAAAGAAACTAAATCAATAAAATCAGGCCATAAAAAAGAATAATCATTATGTATAGTAGTAATATAGAACGATGCAGGAGCATTATATTTTTTTAGAATAGGAATAGCGTATTTATAATTATTTAAATAGCCATCATCAAATGTTAGGGCAATATTTAAAGTATCTTTTTTGAATTTTTTTTGATAATAATCTTCTATAGAAATCACATTAAAATGTGTTGTTATGTATTGTATAAAAGCTTCAAAATATGCAGTGGAAACAAATCGACTATTATAGCATGTTTCACCTTTTAAATCAACTCCATGAAAAACCAAGATGCGCTCACCGTAACGATTTTTTAAAAGGTATTTCTTAAAACCTATATGCAATAATAATATTTTGTATATAAGCGTTAATCTATATTTGAATTTAGTCCATAACATGAGTAAATTATTTTTGAGATACGATTTGATATAATTTCCAACCTTCAGGGCCATCACCTATCGTTTTGAATTCTAGATGATCTTGGATATAATTCCAGTTAATCATTGGATTTTTATTTCGCCATTGTTGTTTAAATTTGGTTGGATGAAATAAGATTAGATCTCCAGTATTGAAATGTGTATAAGTATCAGTATACATATTTTGATAATCAAATTGTAAACCTCTTCCTTGTAAGGCAATATCAATATCAAAACTATACAAGGTATTATTTTGATAAGGACTCATTAGCACTACCATTTCTTTTTCAAAAGTCACTCTATGTAATAAGGGTTTTAACGAAATATAATTAAGACCTAATTGAATTATTATAAAACCTGTAAATAATAAATAACGGTAACGAGTTATAATGGATATGGAGAGTATTCTTAAAAAAGCGGGATAAAGTGCAACGAGAATTAAAGGGAATGATAAAAGTAAAAAACGTTTGTTTTGAGCAGAAATACAGCCTATAAATACTGCATAGGTAATGATTGAAATTATGATGATAAGAGAGAAATTATTTTTAAAATCTTTTTTACGTATAAATAATAAAAGAACGCTACCAAAAAACAAATAAATAGGATGTATAATATTAAATGTAATGTAAATTAAATTGGGGAATTTATTCGTTTGTATTCCATCATTATTGATAAAAGAGGAAGAAAATAAGTTTTTAATATTAGATTTTGTAATACCATCATGTCCAAGAAATGAGAGCGGATCAGTAGATCGAATCCATAGATGAGGACTAATCAATAATAAAGAAAAGAGTATAATGGGAATTAAGTGAACTAAGTGAGAACGATGCCTAAATAAGGTATAAAGTACAGTAAGAAATAAAGGAAATAATACTACTCCAGAAACGTAGCGGGTCATAAGTGCTGCTACAGCAAAAAAAGAAGTAAAGTATAAATGTTTGACACCTATATTTTTGATATAGAAAATACCATGGTAAAAAGATAAGGTAAT
This sequence comes from Aquimarina rhabdastrellae, assembly GCA_947387485.1. Taxonomy (GTDB): domain Bacteria; phylum Bacteroidota; class Bacteroidia; order Flavobacteriales; family Flavobacteriaceae; genus Aquimarina. The sequence continues at coordinate 254,529 of CANDNT010000003.1, read as the reverse complement.
AAAACAAGTAGCAAGCAGATCACTCATTATACTCGTTCCAATTTTTGTGATAGAAGGAGAAAGTATAAAAAATAGTATGATATAAATATAAGAATAGTGCTCCTTCTTATATAACAAGGCAAATATCTTTTTTATATAAACTGCCGTAATACCAATTGAAGAAATACTTAACAATTGTAAAATAAGAATTTCATGACCTGTAATAAAACTAATTAGGCTTCCTATAAGAGGATAATATAGAGGCCAAAAATAATCACCAGGATGAATACCTTCATGATAAAAAGTTAATAAAGCTCTTGTATATCTTAGATATTCATAGGCATCTTGTCCATATAAACCATCAAAACCAATAGCTCTAATAATGATAAAAAGGAGAATAGAAAGAATAATAAAAATAGAATCTGAGTAAAGTATTTTTTTTATCATTAAAGAAATTCTTAATAGTGCTAAAAAACTTATAACTAATTGTTCTTGAAAATAATAAATTATTAGGAAATTAGAGATATGAAAAAGAAGAAGTAATGAGTTTTAAAAAACTAGTAAGAAAAGTATTTCCGTTAGATAGTGTTGATTTATATCGAAAAATAAAAAGTAATGTACTTTTTAAAAGTGAGCAGAAAGAAGCAGTAAAAAACATTTTTACAACTATTTATAATACCGAATATTGGAAAAATAAGGAGAGTGTTTCGGGGCCAGGTTCTTCAATTGAGCAAACAAAACAAGTTCGATTAGGGATTCAAGATTTTGTAATTCAAAATAAAATTAAAAAGATATTAGACATTCCTTGTGGAGATTATCACTGGATGAAACATACGATATTAGAAGATGTAGAATATATAGGTGCAGACATTGTAAGTGAGTTGATAGCTAAAAATAATGAAGACTATAAAGATGATAAAGTTGCTTTTGTAGAGAAAAATTTATTGAGTGATGAGTTACCTGCTTCAGGTTTGATTATATGTAGAGATTGCCTGGTCCATTTCTCTTATAAGGACATTAAAGAAGCTATTTTAAATCTCAAAAAATCATCAGCGACATATGTGTTACTAACTACATTTAGAGAACATAAATTTAATTATGATATAAAAACAGGAGAATGGAGACCAATTAATCTCGAAAAATCACCTTTTAATTTTCCAAAACCGATACTATATATTGAAGAGTATTGCGAGCAAAGGTTTGCAAAAGAGTTTAAGAAGAAGTCATTAGGTGTATGGAAGCTAAGCGATATAAATGAAAAATAATAGTAAGATGTAATGCTAAATAATTATTTTTAAGAGATATAAGTATAGTGTGAGAAAAAAAGTGATATTATATAATCCTAAAGCTGTATTTTTTGATATGCCACTAGCATTATTAGCTATAGGTTCAGTTTTAGATTTCAATAAATATGAGGTGATTATTGTTGATGGTCGATTAGTAGACCATCCTATTAAAGAAATTAAAAAACATCTAGATCAAGCAATTTGTGTAGGTATGACAGTACTTACAGGAAGTCCTATAAAAGATGCATTGGCAATAACAAATGAGATTAAAAATAACAATAAAGAAATTCCGATAATTTGGGGAGGATGGCATACTTCGTTATTTCCTAAACAAACATTAATAGATGAACCTAATGTAGATATTACAGTTCAAGGACAAGGAGAACAAACTTTTAAGGAATTAGTAGATACATTAGATAAAAAAGGAGACTTAAAAAATATCAAAGGGATTTGTTATAGAGATACTAATAACGAAATCATCAAAAATGCACCTCGTACTATAATAGCAATGGACACTTTTGCTGATATAAATTATGAGTTGATAGACGTTGAAGCTTATTTTGAAAAAAAAGGTAACCGTCAACTAGATTACATATCATCTACAGGGTGTTATTTTCGATGTAGTTTTTGTGCAGATCCATTTGTATATAACAGAAAATGGACTGCGATTTCACCAGAAGTAATGGTGAATAAACTAGAAAACCTGTATCATAAATATAAGTTTACAGATTTAAACCTTCAAGATGAGACTTATTTTACTTATAGAGATCGAGTTATCGAAATTGCAGAATTGATCATCAAAAAGAAATTGAAGTTTAGTTGGGCAGCAACGATGAGAGCTGATCAGGGGTCAAGAATGAGCTTGGATGATTTTAAAACTTGTGCAGCGTCGGGATTACGAAGGTTATTGATAGGAGTAGAAAGTGGTTCTCAAGAGATGATGGATTGGTTAAAAAAGGACATAAAAATAGAACAGGTGTATCTATGCGCAGAACGATGTAAACAATTAGGGATTTCTGTAATATTTCCTTTTATCGTAGGTTTTCCTGAAGAAACTGCAAAGAGTATTGAAGGTACTGTAAAAGTGGCTAAAGAACTCAATAGTATGCACCCAGATTTTTCAACACCAATCTTTTATTTTAAACCTTATCCAGGTTCAAAAATAACCGAGGATGTTTTAAAGAAAGGATATGTGTTACCTCAAACAACCCAAGAGTGGTCTGATTTTGATTATGTGGGATCATCTGGACCATGGGTAAGCCAAGAGAAATATGCTTTCTTTGAGAAATTCAAGTTTTATTTAAAATTAGCTTATACAAAGCAAAAAATCATTTATAAGCCCATTCAGGTTTTAGCTCAATGGAGGTGCAAAAATAATATGTTTAAATTTTCATTTGAAAAGAGACTTATAGATCTGTTTTTGACTAAACAAGAATTATCTTAAATAGAATTCAATTTTTATAGCACAGCCACATAAATGGACTATCTTTTTTACCCCATAATTTATTGATAACACTTCTTTGAGGTTTGTATAATATTTCAAAATCTTTGATAGATGCATAAGAATGGTGAAAATAATATGTAGCCATTTCAGGATAACCTAACTGACTATAATATTCATGAGTTCGTTCTTTAGCAGCAGCTAGATCTTTTTGAAGATAAAAAGGACTATCAATGATATGAATTTCACCATGAGGTTTTAAAAAAGACTTTAGTGTAGCAAATAAGTGATCAAAATCAGAAAAATACTGAACACAAGCATTAAGTGTTATACAATCAAATTGACCTTCAAAGGCATTGAGATTAAAAATATCTCCATAAGCATAGTTGAGGTTTTGTCGATTAAATATTTTTGATGCTTGAAAAAGTTCATCTGTATTAACATCAAGCCCAATAACATGAGATAAAGGAGAAGCTTTTGCTAATAAGTGTGAAAACCAGCCATTACCACAACCGATATCCAAAATAGATAATGGAGCTTTTTTACTTTTTAAATAATCGATAAACCGTGAAGTAGATTTTTGTCTTAATTTCCACTCAGCAGCATTTGGAGAAAGTGCATCCAGGTACGGTAAAGACTGTATTTGTGCTACAGTAAGAATACGTTGTTCTTTTGTTCGCACAGCAATATAAAGATCAGAAAAGTCAGATTGAACGGCAGTGAGAAAGTGAACATTATTTTTGACGTATAAACTATTTAGGTGCATTATCATTTATAGAGTTTCATTCCAGTATAAGCTAGAATAGATTTAGTTTTTAATTTAAAAGATTGCCAGAGATTTTTATGTTGACCTTTAAGTAGTTCTTTATGAAAATTCACTTCGTTTACAATACGTTTTACAGCATAAGTATAAAATTTACGGTTATAAGTACGTTTAAAGTCAATATCACGATCTGTAGAAGTTTCCCAATTAGGTTGTACCGTAATTTGATCTTGAATTTCGCTATATAAAGAAGTACCTTTTATAGGATATGCAATTGTAATTGTAAAATGAGTGGGATTGGCAGCTTTAAGATATGTAATCGTATCTTTGATGTCTTTTTCGTCTTCTCCTGGGTAACCTACCATAATAAAAGTTCCAGTTTCCATACCAAGCATATTGGTTTTTTGGATAGCACTTTTAACTACATCAACATCCACACGCCTATCCATTGCATCTATAATTTTCTGAGAACCACTTTCGGCTCCTATCCAAATCCTAAAACAACCAATTTCTTTAAGAAGTTGTAAAACTTCATCATTTAAACGTTCTGCTCTAGTGATACATTCAAAAGGAATTATGGCATCTTGTTTAATTACTTCACGATGAAAGTTTTTTAACCACTTATGACTCACAGTAAAAACATCATCAACAAACCAAATACTGTCTGGTTGATAGGCTTGTTTAAGCATAGCTAATTCTGAAGCAACAAGATGAGCAGGTCGTCTTCTATAACTTTGACCATAAACAGCTGTACTACACCATTTACAAGTATATGGGCAACCACGTTGTGTACTTACCGTCATAGAGCTTTTTCCGTGATATGTTTTCCAAATGTTTAAATATTTATCAATAGGAACAGCTGCTCTATTAGGCAAAGGAAGCGTGGATAAATCTTTAATTTTTGTTCTTGGTGGGGTTTTTATAACCTCTTTATTTTCAATAAAAGCGATACCATTAACGAGATGTAATGATGTATTTTGAACAATGGCAAGATATAACTCTAATGTTGTTTGTTCTCCTTCACCAATTACTAAAACATCAGCTCCAGCATGTAAATAATTCGAAGTATTATAGGTGATATCTGGACCGCCTAATATAATTTTAGGATAGCCATAGCGAGCATCAGATTTTAATATTTTAATGAGTTTAATGACATTAATTTTAGTCATTAAGTTTGTATATATAGCTACAACTTTGGGTTGTTTTTCTGAAATATAAGAAAGTTGCTCCTCTGGACTATAAAACGTAGAATCATAAAGAAAGTTTTCAACTTGATACTGATTCAGATAAGCAGAAATATATAATAACCCTAAAGGAACATACGGTCTCATGATCGATTGTTCTTTGTGATCTTCATAAAGGTGATATGCATGGGTTAATAGTATACTCATTTCTTTTGTAACTCAATTAAAAAGTGATCAGCATATTTAGCCAAAGTTATATGCTTTAGATAGCGATCTAAATTCTTGAAAATATGTAAAAAAGGAGTAGAACTTATAAAAGAAGCCTCTAGATAAGATGGCGGAATAAATAATCCGATAGGTCTGATTTGGTTTATAGTATAACTTTCTTTGGCGAAAGAAATAATATCTTTAGGATTATAATACCAAGTTGGAACTTGTATGCCGTCAACATTTGCTAAAACTGCTTTAGAACTATTCCTACGAATAGCCTTTTGTGATGCTCCTTTTATAAAAAAATAAAAACGTTCCCATAAACAATATTTAGGCATGATCACAAGGATTAACTTACCATTAGGAGATAACAATTTTGAAGCTTTTCGAATAAAAGAATTAAGTTGAGAAGAGTTAAGACAATTTAACCCTCCAAAATTAGAGAATATAAGATCAAATTTATTTGCAAAGGATTGCGCCGAAAGTTGATTAATATCTAGCGTTTTAAATACTAATGAGTTTGGGTGTTTTTTAGCATTAGCTATAGCTATCATTTTCTCAGAAATATCTGTAGCAATAACGTTATGACCTTTTTGAGCAAAATTTATAGCATCTTCACCTGTACCACAATTGAGTTCGAGTATAGAGAGTTTTTGTGATGTTTTAAATATTGATTGTAGATAAGAGTAAACCATATCTCGTTGTGCTTTACCAATTTTAGAATTAGTAAATACATTATCATAATGTAATGCTGCAGTATCAAAATCATTAGACATTAGTATGTTCCATATTTTTAAGTTGAATATTATCTATAAATGCTGAAGGAATGTAATAGCCTAATAAAAATATAGATCTTAACTCGTTTTTATGGATTGATGATGGATGTTTAAATAATTTCTTTAAGTTTTGTAAAGCTTGACTTATACGATACTCTTTATGCACATAACGATGTAGTTTCTTATAAAAGTTAGAGTTGAAGCTACCTTTAAAAAGCATTGCAAGATCATCAGAATCTGTCCAATTTGCTTTTAGTTTTAAGTCATCTTTTACCTTTTCATAAAACTTTGTACCAGGTAAAGGATAAGAAACAGATATCCCAATATTATCAGGAACTAATTCCTTGATCATTTGTATTGTTTTAGCAATATCTTCTTTAGTTTCGTTTAAATAACCAAACTGAATAAAAAAGGCAACATTTATATTTTTCTCTTTTAATAATTTTGTCGCTTCATAAATTTGAGAAACAGAAGTTCCTTTGTCCATAGCGTCGAGAATAGTTTGAGAACCACTTTCTGCACCTACCCAAACTTCTTCAAGACCACTTTCTGCAAGAGCATCTATAGTATCTTCTTTGAGTAAAAGATCTACACGACTTTGAATATAGTACGAAATATCTAGGTTTCTACTCTTTAACTCTTGATTAAACTCTTGTACCCAATTTGGTTTTAAACCAAAAATATCATCACACATCCAGAAGCGATCAACGTTAAAAGTAGTTGTTAAATACTGAATATGATCAGCAATATAAGCAGGAGAATGCGAATTATATCGGTTGCCATAAATAGGCTTTGCACACCAATTACATTTATAAGGGCAACCTCTAGTAGTAGCAAGGTTAAGTGTAAAAGGATGTTTACCTTGTTTCCAAATAGTTTTATAAGAATCAATATCAATTAAATCCCATGCAGGCATTGGTAGTTGATCTAAATCTTGTAATACTGGTCGTTTGGGATTTTGGATTATATCATTGTCTTTTTTGTATACAATACCAGAAATATGTGAAATATCATTATTACTAGATAAGGTATCAATTAGTGTTTTGAGTGTAATCTCACCTTCTCCTTGAATAATAATATCTGCACCAGCATTGAGATATTTATCATAATGATCTGTAGCATCCGAACTAGAAACGATGATATGACAATCTAGTTTTTTTGCTATTTGAATCATTTCAAAAGCAGCTTCTCTCATTGCGGTCAAACACATTTTTGTTAGGTAATTAAAACCGTCATCATATAGTACGAAAAATTTAGGTTTACGTTGTTCTAGATGTGGTTGAACCAAAAATGGATCTTGAATAAGATTAGTGTCAAAAAGATCAACTGCATAACCAGCCTCCTTTAAAAATGAAGCAGCATATAAAGTTCCTAGAGGAGGATATGGCGTTTTATTTTTCCATTGTTTAGGATCAAAAGGATAATAATATGAATGAGAAAAAAGGATATCCAAAGTTTCCATACACAATAATTAATTAATTTTTAATAACACTTTTTCATAACGTTCATCAAGAATATCAATTACCTTTTTTTGATAATTCTGTGGATGGTGTTTAGAAATATTTTTGGTGGATTTCATAGCTACTTTAAAGTTCTTAGCATCTAGATGACTAAATTTTTGTTTCCATTTTCTTAAAGTTAATTTAAGAAGGGAATGATCGATATAATCTCCAATACGATATTGTAACAATTGCTGAAATAATAAAATAGCCCAAGATTTTTTTATGCTTTGTGTTTGTTCAATTCCAACAACATTTTTATTGGTATAAAACGAATTGATCCATCGATTTTTTTTATAAAATTTTTGAAAAGCAATTTGTCCATACATCGGAATCAAAGTGACAACTTCTGTCGCTGTAAATTGATTTTTTTCTTGAATTTCCAGAGCATCTTCACTTACAAAATAATTGACACAGAAATATTTTTTTGAATTAAATAGGAATAGTTTTTTGTATAAGATTAGCAATGTACGAGCAATCCATAAACGATTAGATGAGGTAATGATAAAAAAATCAATATCACCATTTTCATCATAATATCCTTTGGATAAAGAACCAGAAATACCTACAGCTGAAACATAGGGGAATTTGGCTATAAACTTAGAAACTTTTTCAGCTTTATAAAAAATAGCTTTAGCCATTTGATTACCCTTTAATCTGCGATCAATATAAGAAGGTTCATTTTCGCATAAATAGTAATTACCAATTTTAAAAATGACTCCTTCATTAAGATATTCGTCAAGAAATATAGAGGTCTCTTCTATTGATGAAGTGTTAGAATATTCAAAAACCTCTTCAATTAGAAGAGGGTACTTAAATATTGAAAAGTAAAGTAATGTCTTTAACGGATTCAAAAATATGGTGTTGTGTTGATATTCTAAATATACAGAAATGTATGTAAACTACATGACTAAGATGCTATTTAACATTAAATTAAAGTAAAAAAAGAGGCAAAACGTTTTTTAGGTACAGAAAATAAAGAAGTACTAATTATCTTAAAAATAAAAAATCTTTAGACCATATTCTTATTATATTTACCTCGATTAAATAGTTGATATAATGTATTTTATGTTGTGTTGAAACTACTCTAAAACAATAGATTATGATTTTGAAAACACTACGAAGGATCAGTTTTTTATTATTATGGACGTGTTGTATATATTCTTATGCACAACAAAGTACTGTAATAGCAGGAAAAGACATTACAGGTAATGGAGGAACAGTTAGCTTCTCTATTGGACAACAATTTTATTCTCATTTTGAAAGCAATACGGGAAAGATTACAGAAGGATTACAACAATCAATTGAGGTGATTACACTGGATAATCCGGAGTTTACCGCAATTGATTTAAAAGCCGTTGTGTATCCTAATCCTACTGTAGATAAGATAGAACTTACATTAAAAAACTTGGAACTTGATAATATAACATATGCATTATATGATATACAAGGAAGATTTATTGAGAAAGCAAAAGTAGGTCAGCAACAATTACAAATTAATTTACAAAATCAAGGAGCTGGGATATACTTATTGAATGTAAATCAAGGAAATAAAAAATTAAAGTCGTTTAAAATTATCAAAAAATAAAGCCTGATGAAAAAAATAATTACGTTACTATTTATGATGTTTTCTCTAATTAATGCAATAGCACAATCTACAGAGAAAATAAGTTATCAAGCATTGATAAGAAATGCGAGTAATGAGTTAATTCTTGATACACAAATAACAATAAGAACAAGTATTCTACAAGGATCAAATACAGGAACTGTAGTCTATGAAGAAGTACAAACACCGACAACAACTAATGAAGGTTTAATTCAAATGAGAATAGGTGATGTAGCTCCTAATGTAGGAGATTTGTCTACAATTGATTGGACAAGTGGAGCATATTTTCTTAAAATTGAAATAGACCCAACGGGAGGTACAGATTATACAATTTCTGGAACAAATGAACTTTTATCAGTACCATATGCTTTACATAGTAAAACGGCAGCTTTTGCTGATAGTGCAGATTATAATACATTGACTAATCAACCAACAACGATTACTACAGAACAAGCTAGTAAAATAGATTTAATTTCGGTTACGACTAATATCGATTTAGATCAACTTGCTGCAGATGTAACAGCCAATAATGCAAAAGTTTCTTTTCCTGGATTTGGTACTGTTCCTGGTACAGCATTAGAAGGAGATAATGTAATCTGGGAAAAATCAAATACGAATATATTTTACAATGTTGGTAATGTAGGAATAGGAGTTGATGAAAGTGCAGATTTTGCAGGAGCCAAATTATTAGTAGGTGGAGGAATCTTATTTGAAGGAACACCTGCCACAACATTACCAGGAACATTATACTATGATAACTCAGGTAATGGAGGATTTAAATACATAGATGAAACCAATACAGCTATAGCAATAGATGGAGGAAGTATCACTTACAATGGGGGATTATGGACTCTTGAAGCTGGAGACGCAACTATTAATAATGATGTAATTATTCAAGAAAGCCTTGCTGTAGGTCAAGATGCTGTAAATGGCGAGAATTTTGGTTTTAATACGGTTATTATAAAAGAAAATAATACAAGATTATTGTTTGATGATACAGATGATCCATCGGGAACTTTTCCAGCAAATGATTGGCAATTAGAAGCTAATGAGACAAGGAATGGTGGAACATCTCATTTTGCGATTTTGGATATTACAGGAGGTACTACACCTTTTAAAGTACTAGCAGGAGCACCAGATAATGCGTTATATATTAATGGAACTGGAAATGTAGGAATAGGAACAAACACTCCTTCAACAGCATTAGAGGTAAATGGAAATATAAAAGCTGATGCTTTTGTAGGGGATGGATCTGGGTTAACAGGAATTGCTACAGGAACTGGAGGAATTGCTAATGAAGCAAGTACTGTAATAGGAGCAGATACCGATACGGATACAGTAGGAGAGATTGCATTACAAACACAAAATACGACAAGAGTAACAATTACTAACGAAGGTAAAGTAGGGATAGGTACAACCATACCAAGTCAAGAACTAGAAGTAGTAGGAACTGCTAAGTTTGAAAATGTAATAGTTGATGAAGCTTTATCTTTTAAAATAGTAAATTATAACCTAACTTCTTTTACAGACGCGACACCTAGTACATTAAATTATGATGTAACAGGAAAAAGCTATGTGGTTTTTAACTCGATAGGAGAACAAATTATAGATGGATTTACTTCTGGAGTTACGGGTCAAAAAATAACAATTACTACGCGCAATGCAGGAGTAACGATTAAGCATAATAGTGGTACTGCAACACAACCTGTTTTGTTAACAAATAACACAGATGTTGTTTTAACTACTAATTCTAGTGCTAGTTTTATTTATGATGGGACTTCTTGGTTTTGTGTAGGATTAAGTAATTAAAAAAGAGATCTCATGAGAATAAAACAAATAGTACGAGTGCTGATCTTTTTGAGTATTGTAGGGTCATATGCACAAGAAAAAATGAATTATCAGTTTGTGGTAAGAAATGCCGATGGTACTTTGGCAAATGATAGCACTATAGGGGTTCAAGTTAGTTTATTAGATAGATCACCTACAGGAACTGTATTATATGAAGAAGTACATGCAAGTATGACTAACGCAAGTGGATTAACTTCAATTATTATAGGTGAAGGAGTTATAGGAAACGGAAATTTAACCACTATTGATTGGGGAAATACAAACGTATTTATAAAAACAGAAATAGATCTTTTAGGAGGAAATAATTATACTATCGAAAATGTAGAAGAGTTTTTATATGTAACCCAAAGTATACGAAGTAATACAGCGACATCTGCAAATAGTGTAGATTATAATACATTGACTAATAAACCAACTATAATTACTACAGAGCAGGCAGGTAAATTAGGAAATATAACAATTACTTCAAATACAAATTTAGATCAAATAGCGACCGAAGTTACTACAAATACAACAAAAACTTCATTTCCTGGATTTGGAACAACAGCAGGAACAGCTTTTGAGATTTTGTGGAAAAAAATAAATAATAATGCCTATTTTGATTCTGGAAATGTAGGTGTAGGGTTTTCTAATGCTTCAGATTTTACTAGAGCTTCATTACATATAGAAGGAGGATTATTACAACAAGGACAGCCTAGTGTTACTACTCCAGGAATGTTGTATTATGATCCATCTGGTACAGGGATCTTTTTTTACTATAATAATTTAGGAGAGTTAATACCATTTGGTAATAGAACCGTAAATTATGTGACTAGAAATAATATTTTTGTGAATGATGTTACAACACATAACGCAATGGGGGTAGGGTCTAATATCACACCAGGATATGATTTTGGAGATAATGATTTAGCCTTAGTAGATAATGAATTGAGAATCTATTTCTGGGATACTAGTAATACAGCATCTTTTCCTTCGAGTGATTGGCTGTTAGAAGCTAATGATCTTCAAGATGGAGGCGAAGATTATTTTGCGATTTCAGAAGTGTTATCCCCAACAAATAGAACTCCGTTTAAAGTAATGGCAGGAGCTTCAAACAATGCTTTAATAGTTAAAGAAAGTGGAAATGTAGGTATACAGATAGAAAATCCAACAGAAAAAATTGAAGTAAACGGAACAACTACTGCGACTGCTTTTACTGGTGATGGAAAAGATTTAACAGGATTAGCTGTAGGAACTGCTTCTACAGAAAATACAGGAAGTACTACAATAAAAGCTGATACAGATGTTGATTTGAATGGAAATATAGAGTTTCAAATTGGTAATGCTCAAAAAATGGTTATACGTAATAATGGAAATGTAGGAATAGGTAATACTATCCCTTCAGAATTATTAGAAGTAACAGGTACAGCAAATATGGAAACAATGATGATAGATAATACATTACAGATAAATAATAGTATTGCTACACAGGTTTTTGAAGATCCTACAAATGGAACTACTAATGTTACTTATGATGTAGCGGGTAAGAGTATCGTATTATTTAATTCCACAGGAGGAGTTGTTACTATTGCGAGATTAGAAGGAGGGATTGATGGACAAGAAGTGACCTTTATTAATAAAAGTGCACAATTATTAAAATTTGCTTTTAATGTTATTAATCTTCCTGTAGCTTCCTTTCCTACCTTAGATATTAAACAATACGGAAGTATCACAATCGTCTTTGATGGAGGGATATGGCATACTCTTGAAATAGTGAATTAGATTAATTAAAACTATATAATAAAAGGCATATAACTCTTACGTTATATGCCTTTTTTATTTTTTTAAATACAGCAATTTGTTGTGTGCTGGAAGAAACAACCTCTTTTTGGATTAACTATATCACATTGTACAGGTTGAGGAGAAGGCCAGCAACACTCTAATGCTGGATCACAGCATTTAGCAGCTTGAAGATTTCCACCAGTGATTTCTTTTTTTTGAGTTGTGTTTAAAGATTGAACTCCAGATAGTTTTAAAATGTTTTTTAACATGATTTAAGTGATTTAAGTTTAATTTCTTGAAATTAAGCATTTAATGTTTTTTTAATGAGAGGTTTATCCGCAAAATAATTATGGATAAATTATTGTTTTTGATGCTGCTGGTATATAAATTCAAAATTAAAAAGAGCTTATAAGGGAGGAGAATAACTATGAAAAATAAGGTTTTACTAATTCAAAAATACCATTCAGAAACCCAAGTGTTTATTTCAGAAAAAAGCATAAAAACTATACCTATAAAGTTGTAGCTTTGAGATAAGGCTTAGTGTTTATGAAATTATTACTTCAATATATATTCTTAGTATTCTTTGGATACAATGCTATTGCACAAAAACCTGTAGCTGTTCATCTTTCAGAAAAGGATGGATTACCCGATATCGAATTCTATAATATGCTAGAAGATAGTAAGGGGTTTATCTGGTTAGCTGCAAATAAAGGCTTGTATAGGTATGATGGTAAAATATTCAAAAACTTTACACATCCTCAAAAAAGAGGATTGTCTGTTTTTAATCCCTATGAAGATAAAGAAGGTAGAGTTTGGTGCTCAAATATATCTGGACAGTTTTTTTATGTAGAGAATGATGAATTAAAATTATTTATAGATCTTAAAAAAGAAGTAATCAATGAATTAGCGGATTTTTATATACGAGGAAATTTTTTATTTGTATTTACTATTCGTGAAATCTACAAGGTTGATCTTAAAACGAAAGAAGTAATTCAGCTTTCAGGAATAAAGAAACCTATAAGTGAACCATTAGAACAAGAGAATCAAACGATCTTTTTAGCTAGAGATGAGATAGTGGTAATGGATGAAACTGAAAAGTTAACCACTAAGATTAAGCATAAAGATTTAATACCTACGTTCGGGAAATCTAAGGTAATAGAGTGCAATGGTCATACTTTTTTTATTAAAAGAACTTTAAATAAAAGTTCGATTTTTGAATTGGATATTCAAGATGGAAAAGCATATGAAATAGAACTATCAAAGCAATTAGAAGAAAGCCATATTATAGATATAAAAGGTATTGCTAATCATTTTTGGATTAGTACTAGTAAAGGGTTAAATGTTTATGCATATAAAAATAAGAATTTTATACCCGTAAAAAGATATTTTGAAGAGGGGTATGTAACTAAAATATTGATAGATAAAAACAAAAACTACTGGATAGGTACATTACAAAATGGAATATATGTAATTCCTAATATACATATTTACAAAACGACAATTCCTATTGAAAATAAAAACATATCGGCACTTACAAGAGTAGGAAAAGATAGTGTTTTGATAGGAACTACAGCAGGGGATTTAGGGCTTTATAACAATAAAACAAAGCAATATACTGCAATACCATATAAAGCTAAAGGGCACATAAAAAAGTTTTTATATAACCCTATAAAGAAGAATGTTTTTATAAGTAGTAATAATCAATCAAACTTTTTAGATTTAAAAACATTAAAACTTACCAATAAAAAACAACTCCTCGATGCAAAAGATTTGAGTTTGATAGATAGTACGACATTTTTATATGCAGGATATAATGGTATACAGGTCATAAATATTAATGAGAAGCAAATTAATATTACCAAAGTTTTAAAAAACAAAAGATCATATGTATGTCATTATTCAAAAAACAAAAAAGAAACTTATGTGGGATATGTAGATGAATTTGTGAAATATGATTCAATAGGTGTCGCACATAAAATTAAATACAAAGAGAATGAGGTTTTTGCAATAGATATAGCAGAAACAATAGATGGGGCTATATGGGTGGCTACATTTTCAAATGGAGTGTTGAAAATTGTTGACGGAAAAGTAGTTAAAGTCTATAATACTCAAAATGGTTTGATTTCAAATCAAACTCAAAAATTGAAAGCATGTAAAAATAAACTTTGGGTAGTAACCGATAAAGGAATTCAATTAATCAATGATAAAAATAAAACGATACAAACATTAACTAAGAATGATGGAGTTTTGTCTTATACCATTGCTGATATAGTAGATTTTGGAGACAAAGTGTATTTTGGATCTAATAAAGGGTTATTTTGTATAGAGACAAAAAATGTATTTGAACATAATAAAAATAAACCCGAAGTATATTTTACAGAGATTAAAATACAAGAAAAAGATACAATTATACAGACTCAATATGCATTAAAATATGATCAAAATGCAATCGAATTTACATTCAATGCAAATGGATTTAAATCTAGTGAGTTTATAGAATATCAATATCGATTAAAAGGATTTAAAGATCAATGGATAACTATACCTATAGGCAATGGATATGTAAAATATAATAGTTTACCTACTGGAGATTACAGCTTTCAGGTTAAAGCAAAGCGAAAGTTTACTAATCAAGAATCAGCTATTCGCGAAATCCATTTTACAATAGCATCGCCTTTCTGGGAGCAATGGTGGTTTTTTATTTTAATAGCCCTTCTTATAGCGATAATAATTGCTACGTATTATAGAAAAAAACTTAAAGAAAAAGAGAAAGAAAAAAATGCAATTGTAGAAAAGATTCAATTAGATAAAGAGTTGGTTTTTTTGAAGTTAGAAAACCTGAGATCGCAAATGAATCCGCATTTTATTTTTAATGCATTAAACTCTATACAAGAATATATTATTCTTAATCAAAAAGAATTAGCAAGTGATTATTTAGGCAAATTTGCAGATTTGATTAGAACTTATTTAGAACATAGTACCAAAGGAAAAATACCATTACAAGACGAAATAGATTGTATAGAAATGTACCTGGAACTAGAGAAAAATAGATTTGAAGATAAATTTCAATATAAAATTCATTTAGGAGAACAATTAGATACAGAAGCTATCGTGATACCGACAATGCTTTTACAACCTTATGTCGAAAATGCATTAAAACATGGTTTGTTACACAAGAAAGAAAATCGAGAATTAAAGATAAAAATCCAATATACACCAGACAAAGAGCATATTCAATGTGAGATAGAAGATAATGGAGTAGGAAGAGTAAAAGCAAAAGAATTTCGTTCAAAACGAACAAAAAAACATCAATCTTTTGCATTAAAAGCTACGCAAAATAGACTTGAGCTATTAAATTATGGTAGAGAACGAAAAGTTGGAGTTGAAATCATTGATCTTTATAATGATCAAGACAAATCGGTAGGAACAAAAGTAATCGTTATGATCCCTTTTGTAACAATATAAAAACTAAACATAGAAAAGAGTAAAAATAAAAACACACAAATGAAAGTAATTATAATTGATGATGAACGAAAAGCAAGGAGTTTACTCAAAGTTTTAATAGAAGAGAATTGCCCTAAAATAACCGCAATTCACGAAGCAGAAGATTTACTTTCTGGAGTTGAAAAAATAAAAAAACACAAACCAGATATAGTTTTTTTAGACATAGAGATGCCAGAACATTCTGGATTAGAGTTGCTAGATTATATAAATAAAGATGATTTTAATTTCGAAATCATCTTTGTGACAGCTTATAGCGAATATGCCATACAAGCATTTCAATTGGCCGCAATAGACTATATATTAAAACCAGTAAGGCCTACACAAATTAGTGAAGCCGTAGAGAAAGCAATTAAAGGAATAGGGAATTCTCAAATTTCGGCAAAACTTGAAGAACTTAAAAAAAGCCTTACTGCATCTAATTTTAATAAAATCGGACTACCTTTTTCTGAAGGTATAAAGTTTGTGAATTTTGATGAAATCATTATGTTAGAAGCAGATGGAATGTATACCAAAATACAAACAGTTAACGAGGCTGATATTTTAGTAAGTAAGCCTTTAAAACACTTTGTTACCTTACTCTCCAAAATATCTACATTTTACAGACCGCATAGATCATTTTTAATAAACCTTAAGTTTATAAAAGAATATGTTAAGAAAGATGGAGGTTATATTGTGATGGATAATCAAAAATCAGTATCAATTTCTAAAGACAAAAAGGAAGAGTTTTTAACGATTGTTCAGCATATAGGATAAACTATTTAGAAACTCAAATCAACGTTTCAGCAATTGAAAGCTTTATGTATAGTGATTTAAGCATATATTGCTTACACACAAATACTAATTAATGTAATATATAGGTTACATTGATTTAATGTTTTTGAATATTACCAACAAACATAGAACAGATGGCTTATTGAGAGGAGTCATCTGTTTTTTTATGAATATGAAATAATATATCGTGAAATATAAATACCATTATTTAGAAGTTATTTTGTTGATAGCGTGTATAGCGTATACTTTGTTTTTGATAAATATTTATTTAGAAGTTTTGTGAAAATTTAATAGATATTATAGATGGTCTGATCTTTGATCTTTTCTTTTTTAAAACGAAGAAAGTTAAAAGAGTGCCTATGTTTAAAAGACTACAATATATAAGTTTATGGATACTATTAATATCAACTAGAGGATTTGCACAAGGACAATTACCTGAGGGTATATTACAAACATCCTCATCTCTAATCAATATACTATTATTCGTTATTATAATAGTATTTGTGGGGAACAGTATCTACTTTCAATACTATAAACATAAAAATAGGCGTGCACGTATTGATAGGTTTTTATACAATGTAGAACGGCGAACTAGAAAAGGATATGAAAGAGAAAATAAAAAGGAAGCTAGGAATATAAAGAGAAATATACCAGAAAAACATGTAAGATCAATTCTGGAAGGATTAATCAAGTTTGAAGAAGAAAAAAGATTTCTATCAAAAGGAATTAGCGCACAATTATTAGCAGAGGATATGGCAACAAACGTAAAATACCTTTCTAGAGTCATTAATACGCATAAGAACAAAACATTTCCTAATTACCTGAATGAACTACGAATTCAATATGTTGTAGAACGAATCCAGAAAGAACAACGTATAAGAAAATATACAATTAAAGCGATAGCAGAAGAATTAGGGTATCACAATACAGAAACTTTTTCTAAAGCATTTTATAAATATACAGGACAAAAACCATCAAATTATATTAAGGAGATGGAAACGAAGTAACAGATTAGTTATTAGAAACCAAGTATAACTACGTATTGATTAATATATTAACTTCATATATCTTTAATTAATGAATAAAATATTAAATAAATACAGGTTAGAAGTTCTTTTTATAGCCTTATACATAACTTTAATTACAATACATTTTTTAGTGTTTTTTATGTGAAAAATGAAAAGCTGTGTAAGGAGTTTGAATAAAAAAAGACTTAAGTTATAGATAGGTTTTACTTACTAAAAAGTAATTCATATTTGATGGAATTAATGAGTTAAGTTTAAAGAGATTGTTTTTTTTAGAGCAATCTCTTTTTTCATATCCATAATTCAAAATAACTTTAATATCTTGAGCGATAAAATTAGACTGACAATACTAATTAAAAGATAAACCCCTAAAAGTTTTATTCGTGAATCAAGAAGATCAAATCAAAAACCTATTAGAAGAGAATAAGGAACTTAGAGAAGAATTATCTAAAATTACTTCACAAAAAGAACAAAAAAAGAAGATGCGTAAATGGCTTTTTAAAAAGTCAAGTACACCATTATTAGGGGCTAAGCTTAAAAATAGCATAGAAAAAGCTATTCAAGAATATAAAGAAAAACAAACAGTATCTGTAGATACAGTATCAGAAGTAGCTTCTAATGTGATATGGAGATTCACGCGTATAGGTGTCTTTACAATTTTAATGGGATTGATACCATCTTTAGTTCTTTTAGTGCAAACTAAACTATTACTAAATCAAAACTCATTGATCGAAAATCAAAATAAAAGAGTTTTTCAACAAACACATTTAGTAGAAGCAGATAGACGATCTTCATTGTCTTTTATTATGGGAGATTTATTGAGTGATTTAAACGAAGAATTACGATATAAAGGGATAGGTGATCGCAATATCAGTAAAACGCTTGAAGCGAGAATAGTAGGGTTATGTATGGCGATGAAACCATATCGATATATTCAAGGAGATGAATTAATAAAAAAGCCTGTAAGTCAAGAAAGAGGACAGTTATTATACAGTTTGATTAAAAGTAACTTAACCAAAACAGCATTCCAAAGAATACTGAATGATGCAGATTTTGAATATTCAGACTTACAAGGAATCAATATAGGAAGTAAAGTATCTTTAAGATATGCAAGACTGGCACATTCTAATATGGCAGATGTATTTATGCCCGAAGCAAATTTAAAAGGAGCTGATTTAAAATATAGCGAATTAGAGCGAGTGAACTTATCAGATGGAAATTTAACCAAAGTAGACCTAGAAAATGCCAATGCAGCAAATGCAGATTTATTAAGTGTCAATTTAACCAATGCTAATCTTAAAGGGACAAACCTTAGCAAAGCAAATTTATCTGAAGCAATTTTATGGCAAGTAAAATTATCAGAAGATACAGATATGACAGATGTAGTTTTGGATAATGCAATAGTTGATCGTAAAGATTGGGTAGCTTATGTGGCAGACTCTTTAGAAATAAAAGGAGCAGAAACTATAGAAGATCGTTACCAGGTTAAACGTACATATGAAGGTAAAAAGCAGTTTACGATTGTTGCAAAAAAATAATTTACTAAATAATATATAAATAGGATAAAGGAGGTATTACCTCCTTTATTTTTTAAATATAAGTGCATGTATTTTTTGTACTCCCCAATTGCCTATAGGAAAATACAGCGCAAAAAAGAGAGCCATTCCTAAACTGAAATTTCTAATATTAAAAAAATGATCTAAAATATTATTAGGATATGCATAAGAAGTTTGCAAGGCATAACCTAGAAATTCTAGAATTCCCATAGCGACTAAGCCATATGCATATTGATTGAAAAAGTTATAATCTTTGAGTAACAAAGAAATAGGAATCATATATAAAATATAACAAGTAATGACTTGCCACCAATAAGTGAACTTAGCTATTTCAACTTCGGCACCAAAACGATTCATACCTAGTCCCCATAAAAAGTAAACGACGATATAGGTGAATAGTAAAGACGATGGAGTTTGTTTTAATTTTAATAAACTTTGAGATAAGAATTTTTTCATAATTATTAAGGATATTATAATTTGATAAAAGCTAACATTCTAAACCAAGGACGTTTTTTTAAAGAAAACTGAGTAACATTACTAGAGTTAATAATGGAATGTAATTCACTCATAGAAAAAGTGCGTTGTAGTGCTAATAAACCATCTGCTTTTGCCATTTGAGAAATAGGTAAAATAGGGCTTAAAAATTGAAAAAGTCTATAGCTAATATAACTACGTCTAAGTTCACTAAAAATTAGATGAGTAATAGTAGTTTTTTTTAACTGTTGGATAAAAGTAATTAAAGCCGAATTTTCAAAATGGTAAATAAAGTGACTACTAATAAGAAGATCACACTCTGGTAAAGAAAAATTGGGATCCAAAATATCAGCTGTCAAAAATGTAATAGTAGAAGATGTTGCTTGTTGCTGTGCATGATGTATACTATTAGTATTACCATCGATACCTATAAAAGTTGCTTGAATTCCTTTTTTTTCTAAATATGTTGCAACAGCAAAAAGACTATCGCCACCTCCACAACCTAAATCAACTATACGAATAGGAGTGTGTCGAGGATATAGTTTACAAAAATTATAAACGGCAGTTTTTAATTGTGAGTGAGTACCAAAAAAGGTATTGATGAATTTTAAACTTTGCAAAGTTCGAATAAGAGAAACTCCTGAGAGTGATAAATTATCTAACTGTTCTTTTTTTGAAGATCGAGATTGCAAAAACAAAATAATTTTTGGTATTAGTTGTACTTTAGTCGCAAGTTTATAGTAAGTAATTACAAGAAAATAAAAATATAACTTAATGACAATTAACGAACTGATAAAAAAGAGAAGATCTATTTATCCTATACAATATAATGATAGTCCTATTGCTAAAGAATTTATACAAACACTACTAGAAAACGCTAGCTGGGCACCAACACATCGATTGACAGAACCATGGCGTTTTAAAGTTATAATGAATGAGCAAAAAAAAGAATTAGGACTCTTTTTGGCACATAAATACAAAACTGTAACAAGTGAAGATAAATTCTCTGAAGCTAAATATCAAAAAATACAAAATAATTGTAATTCTTCTGGAGCAATAATAGCTATATGTATGCAAAAAGATCCTAAAGAAAGAGTACCAGAATGGGAAGAAATAGCTGCTACAGCCATGGCTGTTCAAAACATGTGGCTTACGTGTACTGCAAATGATGTTGGGTGTTATTGGAGTAGTCCTGGATTAATTAAGTATATGGATGAGTTTTTTAACCTAAATGAGCATGAACGTTGTTTAGGTTTTTTATATATGGGAAATTATGATACAACTCAACTTCATGAAGGAAAAAGAAGTGCATTAGAAGATAAAGTTGAATGGATGATATGATGATTGAGTAAGATTAGTATTACAGGGTTGTTAAATTTTACTTTTTTTAAGTGTTTTGTCGGTAATACTAGTTTTTTTAAAGAAAGAATCCTTATTTTGGATAAAAGATTTTATCTAGTATAAAAGATAATTCTTTATTAAACAGATAACCCCTATTATTTTCATTATACATGAAGCTAAAATATCTTTTAAAATTCATTGTTGGAATAAGTTTATGTAATGTAATTCAAACCTACGCTCAGCAAGATGCTCAGTATACGCAATATATGTATAATACCATAAGTATCAATCCAGCTTATGCAGGAAGTAGAGGTGTGTTTAGTGTTACAGGATTACATCGTAGCCAATGGGTAGGATTAGAAGGCGCTCCACGTACGTTTACATTATCTGGACATACTCCTATAGGAAGAAAGAATAAAGTAGGTTTGGGAGTTTCATTAATCAGAGACGAAATTGGACCTACACAAGAGACTTATATTGATATAGACTTGTCATACACTATACAAACTTCTATTGATGGAAAATTGAGTTTTGGTTTAAAAGCTGGTGGAAATCTATTAGATGTAGATTTTAATAGATTAAGTTTACTGGACCAACAAGATGTTGTTTTTGATAACTTGATCGATAATAAGTTTAATCCTAATATAGGATTAGGGATATATTATCATACAGACAAATGGTATGTAGGATTGAGTGCGCCTAATGTATTAGAAACGGAGCACTATGATAGAAGTACAACATTAAATAATCAAGATGCTGCTAGTTTTATAGCCAAAGAACGTATCAACTATTATGGAATTGCAGGATATACGTTTGATGTAAATGAAGACGTTAAATTAAAACCAGCAGTTTTGGTTAAGGCTGTATCTGGAGCACCTTTACAAGTTGACCTTTCGGCTAATGCATTATTATATGAAAAATTTATCTTAGGTTTAGGATATAGATGGGATGCTGCATTTACAGGAATGTTGGGATTTCATATCTCTGATTCTATGTTGATAGGATTAGCTTATGATAGAGAAACTACAGAATTAGGAAAAACTGAGTTTAATGATGGAACGTATGAGATTTTCTTACGTTTCGAATTATTTAAGAAATATAACAGATTAATCACCCCTAGATTCTTTTAATAGGGAGGTGATAATAGTATTGCATAAAAAAAGAGATAACTAAATAGTAGTTATCTCTTTTTAATATGGTGAATAAGTGATTATTGGTTGATCACTTTTTTAGCCTTATCAACAGCTTTTTCAGCTTCTTTTACTGCACCATCAGCAGTGTTTTTTGCAGCGTCTTTAGTTGCATCAACTGCATCTCCAGCAGCTTTCTTTGCAGCGTCAACTGCTTCACCAGCAGCTTCAGTAGCGTCTTTTACAGCTCCTTCTGCAGCCTCTACAGCTTCACCAGCAGCTTCAGTTGCATCTTTTACAGCTCCTTCAGCAGCCTCTACAGCTTCAGTTGCAGCTTCTTTTGCACTCTCAGCAGCCTCTTTTGTTGCTTCTACAGCCTCTGTAGCAGCGTCTTCAGTTTGCTTAGCAGTTTCTCTACAAGATGTTACAGATAGTACTAATGCTAATGCAGCTACTCCTAAAAATATTTTTTTCATAATAGAACTTGGTTAATGGGTTAAGCCGCAAATTTAACATTTATTTTTAAATTTTATTCGATATATTTATTATAATTCTTTTAAGTGGAGAGTTTTATACTAAGTAAGAAGTATCAGTATAGTTATCGGTGTATCTTTTAATATGTCTAAAAATCTCATCTGTGTCGATAAGAATTTGATAATCTGTGACTCTTAGCACCGTTATATTTAAAGAATGAATTTTTAAAAATTTAAAATCATCCTTGTTATAAATATCATCATATTCATGTGCATAAGTATCAACCTCTATTGCTAATTTATATTTAGGGCAATAAAAATCAAAAGTATAATTACCTATGTTTTGATCTCTATGAAAGTGATATCCTCGAGAAGTTAGTTGTTGTGCTAATTTATCTATAGCCATAAATGAATTATTAAGCGAATGACGTATTACTTTTTCTGCTACTGGTTGACGTAAAATAATTGAAGCTGCCATATATATTGTTTTTAAACTATATCGATTTGTATTTTTTCCAAAATTATGGAAATATTCCAATTCAGCAAATTTTTTGATTAATTAATTCGGAAAAATTCCTAAATAAGCTATCTTTGTATGGTAAGATTCCTAATAGTAAGTATCAATATGGAAGATAGCAGTACAATAATAATTAAGCGTTTTAAGCAAATACGTGAAGAAAATCACTTGACTCAAGCTGAGTTTGCTCAGGTTTTGGAAATAAAGAAGTCTACAGCAGACATTGAACGCGGAAGAACAAAAATTTCTGGAAAAGTAGTAGCTAAGTTACTTCAGGTTTATGGAATAAATCCATTATGGCTTTTTGGCGAAAGCCAACAGAAGGAAATTAAAATGCAAATTGTAGATGTTGCACCTAAAGTTGTTACAGTAGATTCTCAAAATCACGAAAATATGGTTTTGGTCAATATTAAGGCAGCAGCTGGTTATCCTCATAATATACAAGATGTTGATTGGTATCAAGAATTGCCGGCCTTTGATATTCCTTTACCAGAATATAGAAATGCGACATATAGAGGATTTCAAGTGGAAGGTGATAGTATGTTACCTGCTTTTGAACCTAAAGAATGGGTTATAGGTAAGGCTTTGGCAAATATTAGAGAAATAGGTAACACGAGTATATGTGTCGTAGTCTTGGTCGACAGTGTGTTGGTCAAAAAAATTAAAAAGAATGACGATGGTACACTAACTTTAATTTCTTTAAATACAGAATATCCTCCAGTAACTATTGAAGCACATGAAGTTCAAGAATTATGGGAGGTAAATAGTAAACTGAGTTTTAATATTGATGCACATACAAATACTTCCAGTTTACAACAATTGCAAGAAGCTATGGCGCTATTAACTAATGAAGTAAGAAGTCTTAAGAAATAAAACCGTGTTTGTGAGCATGTTTAACTGCTTGATCAGAAGTATGTACTAACAATATTGGACAAATCTTAAATGATTTGATAATAGATTCTATACGAGCTACTCGTTTACGATGGTTTACACTCCTTAAATAAATAGCAAGTATTCGATTGGGATACTCTCGTGCTATAGAGGTATAAATATCTGCATCTTTTTCTCCACTATCACCTATGAGGATAAAATTTAATGAAGGGTACATTTTTAAGATGGTATAAATCTCTGAATGTTTATGTGGTATTTTAGGTTTTGGTGTTTTATCAAAAAAAGTTCTAAAATCGCGTAATAGAATAGGACCTTTAGGAAAACGATGTTCTTCTAGAAAAGCAGTAAGATAATCATATAGATTCCATGGACTATTGCTAACATAAAAAATAGGGTTGATAGGAAAATTAGTTTTTCCGTGTTGTAATTTTTGATAAAAAGCTACAGTGCCTTCTAGAGGAAGACGTTTATCAAAATTTTTAAAAAAAGTATTAAAAATAACACGCCACTTGAATAAGGAAACAACACCCGTATGTAATATGGTATCATCGATATCACTAATAACACCATAAGATGCTTCTTGAGAAGGAATCAACATTTGTCCGTTAAACAAATTGTTGCAAGTGATTTCTCGTTGTGTAGATGAAATATCATAAGACATTTGATATGAAATCCAACCACTACCATCACAATACTTTTTAAGATCAATTACCTGTTCATCAAATTTATAATAACCTTCGGCATCAGTTTCTGCAATGAATTTGAGTTCATCTTTAATTTGTAATTGAATAGATGAGTTAGGAATTTCATCACTTTCAAATTGTTTATAGATGTTTTTTAATGTTTTTAAAAGACCTTGGTTAGAAGTAAGTTTAATATTTTCATCTTCAAGAGCACGACCAGCAGCACGTAATCGTTGAGCTGTTCCATAAGAACGATAAGTATTAATTCGTAGCGGATCTTTTTTAAACATGAGATGAATTACAAGCTAAAATAGTATTATGAATCTCTAAATATATAAAACCTCACTATAATGTGAGGTTTTAAAATAAGATTTTTATTAAAGTAGTATAGTCGTAAGACTATATGTTTAATTAAGTATTTTGATTTTTTCTACAGCATAAGTTGTTTGATGTTGATCAGATTCAACATCATTTTCAATTAAAATAGAATGTTCTATAGCATCATCACTGTCTGTAGTGTTAGTAGAATGTCCTCCTAAAATTGGAGCAATAACAAGGCCTATTAAACAGGTAAGTTTTATTAAAATATTCATAGATGGTCCAGAAGTATCTTTAAAAGGATCTCCTACAGTATCTCCTGTGACAGCAGCTTTATGAGCATCTGAACCTTTGTAAGTCATCTCACCATTAATTTCTACTCCAGCTTCAAAAGATTTTTTAGCATTATCCCAAGCACCTCCAGCGTTGTTTTGAAAAATAGCCCATAAAACACCACTTACCGTAACTCCTGCCATATAACCACCTAACATTTCTGCAATTAATTTATTGTCGTAACCAAAAACCATTGGTAGTAAAGCAATTATGATAGGAAATCCGATTGTTAACAATCCAGGAAGCAGCATTTCTTTTAACGCGGCTTTTGTCGAAATCTCAACACATTTATCATATTCAGGTTTACCTGTACCTTCCATAATACCAGCGATTTCTTTAAACTGTCTTCGTACTTCATAAACCATTTCCATGGCAGCTTTACCAACAGAGTTCATGGCAAGTGCAGAGAAAACCACAGGGATCATTCCACCTATAAATAACATAGCTAATACAGGAGCTTTAAAAATATTAATACCATCTATACCCGTAAAAGTTACATAAGCAGCAAATAAAGCCAGAGAAGTTAATGCGGCAGAGGCTATAGCAAATCCTTTTCCTGTAGCGGCAGTTGTATTCCCTACAGAATCTAAAATATCAGTACGCTCTCTTACAATATCTGGTAATTCACTCATTTCTGCAATTCCACCAGCATTATCGGCTATAGGCCCAAAAGCATCAATAGCGAGTTGCATAGCTGTAGTTGCCATCATTGCAGATGCTGCTAATGCCACACCATAAAACCCAGCAAAGGCATAAGATGCCCAGATAGCAATAGCAAATAATAAAACAGAAGCGAATGTAGAAATCATTCCGGTAGCAAGACCTGCTATAATATTTGTTCCAGCTCCAGTACTTGATTTTTGTACAATTTGTAAGATAGGTTTTTTACCTAATCCTGTATAATACTCTGTAACTGCAGAGATAACACCACCTACAATTAAACCTACAAGAGTAGCATAGAATACTCTTAATGAAGAAATTTCTTTTAGTCCTTCACCAAAGAATTCCATAGACATAGTATCTGGTAACATCCATTTTACTAATCCAAAACTAGCAATAGCAACTAAGATGATAGAAACCCAATTTCCTTTATTTAAAGCAGCTTGTACTTGAGCTTCTTTTGCCTCATTAGAACTGATATTAACTAGAAGTGTACCTATAATTGAAATGATAATTCCAAAACCAGCAATTGCCATCGGTAATAAGATAGGACCAATACCATTAAAACCATATGCTGTAATGTCACCACCCATATCTTTAATAACATAATTACCCAAAACCATAGCTGCTAAAACTGTAGCGACATAAGAACCAAACAGATCTGCACCCATACCAGCAACATCACCAACATTATCACCAACATTATCTGCTATTGTAGCAGGGTTACGAGGGTCATCCTCTGGTATACCCGCTTCAACTTTACCTACTAAGTCTGCACCCACATCGGCTGCTTTTGTATAAATTCCTCCACCTACACGAGCAAATAATGCAATGGATTCTGCTCCTAAAGAAAAACCTGCTAAAGTTTCTAAAACTATTGTCATTTGGTCGGTATTAGACCATGTACCATTCATAAAAAAATGAAAGAAGAAAATAAAGAAAGCAGTTAATCCTAAAACAGCTAATCCAGCAACACCTAATCCCATTACAGTACCTCCGCCAAAAGAAATTTTTAAAGCGTCAGGTAAGCTTGTACGTGCAGCTTGTGTAGTACGTACATTAGTTTGGGTAGCGATCTTCATTCCCATATTTCCAGCAAGAGCCGAAAAAATAGCTCCGAAAATAAAAGCTACAACAATAAGGATATGTGTAGTAGGAACAATAAACGAAATCCCTGCCAAAGCAATACTAGCTCCTATAACAAAAAGAGTAAGTAATTTGTACTCTGCTTTTAGAAAAGCAAGAGCTCCTTCATAGATATGAGAAGATATTTCTTTCATCTTTCCATCTCCAGAATTTTGCTTAAGAATCCAAGATCGTTTAACCCACATAAAGATGAGACCGAATAGCGCGAGTATCGCTGGTGCGTACATCATGTTTGACTCCATAAATAAAGTTTTAAAAGTTAATTTTGAACTTAAATGTAGTGAAAATCAGAGGAAAAGAAAAGGAGGGGAGTTTGTTTTAGAATACTTGTATGTTTTTTTTAAATGATAAAACTAAATAAACTAAGAGTTATAAGTGAAAAAATATAGATTTTGTAGTGTGTTGTTAATTAGTGAATTAGTTGTTTCTGTTATAATAAATCAAGGAATCAGAAGGGGTTTTATAAGCAATCCATGACGGTTTTATGAATTTTTAACCACATTAAAACCGTAAAATGTTTATGGCTAATGTGTTACAAAAAAAAGAGGATTATACTATATAATCCTCCTTGAATATCTTTATAGATAAGAATAAATCTAGTAAATACTAAATAATCCTTTAGGCTTGTCAGCTAATTCTTCAAAACGTTTAACACAAGCTTTGATGATTTCACGAGCTTCACTTACATCTCCCCATCCACCTACATCAACTTTCTTGTTTTCAAGATCTTTATATACTTGGAAGAAGTGCTCAATTTCTTTAATTAAGTGAGGATTAAGTTCATTAAGATCACTAATGCGGTTTGCAATAGGATCAGAAACTGGTACACAAATAATTTTCTCGTCTGGACCTTTTTCGTCAGCCATGTGGAATACACCAATAGGTTTTACTTCGATCACACAACCAGGGAAAGTAGGCTCAGTAACGATTACTAATACATCTAAAGGATCTCCATCTAAAGCCATAGTTTCTGGAATAAAACCATAATCAGCTGGATACATCATAGATGAAAAGATCATACGATCGTATCTTATTTTTTTGATGTCAAAATCATATTCGTATTTATTACGACTTCCTTTTGGTATTTCGACTAATACGTCAAAACTATCGCGAGTTGCTGCGCTCATATTAATTCTCTTCTTTAATTGGGCGGCAAATATAGGTATTCGTGGGCATTAGAGAAAATCTTAGCAAGAAAATGATGTATTTTTTATAAAAAGATTAAAAATTTGATAATAATGAAACATAAAATAAGAGGAATTACAAAAAATGCCTGCAAGAAATTTCTTGCAGGCATCGGTATATTATAACTATTTTGGTTTAGAAATAGAAACCAAAAGAACCTGTTACTCCAAATTTTCTGGCATCTGGATTATCAAAATAATTACCTCTAAAGTGGAAATCAATTCTAAAGATTTTAAAAATATTTCCTACACCTAAACTGTATTCCCAATATACTTCATCATTAGGAGCTACAAGAGGAATATCACTATTGATAGTTCTAGCCGAATCTGGAATTAAATTAATATTATCTTGTGATAATTCTCCCCAAACACCTCTAATACCTACTAATTCTCTAAGATTTAGCTTTCTTAAAAGTGGAATTCTAGAGAAAATACGTCCATTAAAATTATGTTCTAAATGTAATGAGGTATACGTATCAGTTACAAATTCGTAGAAATTTAATAATGGAAATGTATTTGAAATTGATAAATAGGTTTGGTTACCAGGAACAACACTAAGTAATCCCAGAGGAACATCTCCATAAGTTTTACCAACTTCTAGAGTACTTCTCAATACTCCAAATCCACCAATTTGCCACGGTTGTTGATAGTAAAATTGTAATTTTTGATATTCAAAATCACTATCAATAATATCTTGTAAACCAAGACTTACATTTAAAAATAATGTAGCATAGTCACCGTCATTTACAATAACTTGATCTACACCATAACCCGTAGTTTTTCTACCAGGAGTGTATTTAAAATTAGCAGCAATTTCGGTTTGATTGATTTTTGAGCGTATTTGAGTAGGATCGTCTGGATCATAAAAATCGAGACTAAATAGTGATGGATCAGCAGCTTTTAAAGTACGATAAGAGCCTGTTACTCCAACAGTAAAATTCCTAAACGGTTGTATTTGCAATGAAAGAGCTGATAAGTTAATAGAGGTCAATCTACTATTATCTCCAGTAGAAATGATAGAAGAAGATGCAAGACTACGTCCTTGTACATCATTAGTATTCGTAAGACTAGCTCCCAATTGCTCTACATCTCTACGGTTACCGGCAGAAATGATGAATCGAGATTTTCTATCTAGTAACCATTTACCAGATAGACCATATTTAAATTTATTATCCTTAAAACCATATGCCCCATAACCTTCAAGGCGCCATTGATCATTACGAGTAAAATAAGTACGTCCTCCTAATCTTAACCTAAATCCTTCAATACTATTATATCCTACAGTATTAAATAGTGGACCAAAATCAAAATTATTCATCTCTATATAACCTGTAGCAAGTATACTACCTATATTATATAAGCGTTTAAAGGCCTTTACATTTTGTAGTGTATCAAGAAGTTTATAAACCTTGCGTTCATCTTTATTTAGCTCTTCAAGACGACTTTCTTGCCAGAATTTGTCATCTCGATTGTAAACATCATAATCATAAGGATCAACACGTTTTTTATAGAACTTAGGATCTTTAGGGATATCAAATTCATATTTGTCATATAAAGTAGTACGCTTTCCGTATACTCCTCTTGATTTTTCTTTTTTACTAAAAGAAAAGTCTGATTGAAAATAATCTTTGGTGATTAAAAATATAGAATCATTTAATACATCAAATTGTTGTTCTATATAAAGATCTTTTACCCAGTTGATATTAGCACTTTTAGTAACTTCTAAGTTGATGTCTTTAATAGCCCATGTAGTATCATTAACCCAGAAATCTCCTTTAAAAGTGAGTTCATTTTTACGTCTTGGATAATAAACAATATTGTAGCACCACTTATTATCAATATAAGCACTATCTGTTAATACATAATTATAAACATTGATACCTGTGCGTGAAAGTGGACTAGTAAAACTTTTGTCAAAAAACTTTAAATAATTATCATAAACGTTATAATCAGAATATAAATCTTTAACAAAAGCAATAAGAGTTTGATTATTACTAAAACCAGAAATTTTATTTCCTAATAATTCTTCTTTTTCTTGTTTAAGCTCATTGTCACCATAGACTTTAGAAATAGCTTCATTCAAGAAGAGTGGGAGATAAGTTTTACCTGTAATCTTAGAAGTATCTACTTCGTTAAAGATAAACTCCATCCCTTTAAATATTCTACTTTTGATTAAGGCGCTGTCAATAGTATTTAAGTCAAACTCAATTTTCTCGTATTTATCATAGCGATATTGTTTGAATTTTTTAATACCGTTTTGACGTCTGTTTTTCCATATTTTACGAAGGATATCAATAGCAGGATTATTCTTTTTTGAAGTTTTACCTTTATAAATAAAAACCTGATCTAATGAGTTAGCTTCTTCTTCAAGAGTAACTTTAAGATTATACGTTGTTGACTTTTTTAAGGGGATAGTTTTTGTGGTAAAACCTAAAAATGAAACTTTTATGCTTTTATAAGTTTTGTCAGATTCCATATAAAAATTACCATTTTCGTCTGTAATGGTACCTATAGTAGAATTGGTGAAAACAATATTAGCAAATGGAACGGGTTGATTGTTGTTATCATAAACATGCCCGCTAACCTTAGTTTGAGCTTGTAATGAAAGGCAACAAGCTAAAAAGAATAAAACGCCTAAAAATGTATATTTCATAAAATATTGGGCTAAAAAAAAACTTCATTGTTACGAGTAATGAAGTTTTTAAATTTATAGTAAGATTACTATTTATACATTACTTTTTTAACAGCATTAACTACATCTGTACTATTAGGAAGCCATTCTTTTAAAAGAGCTGCCGAATATGGAGCAGGTGTATCTGCTGTATTAATTTTTAAAATTGGTGCATCTAAATAATCAAAAATATTCGATTGTACTTGATACGTTATTTCTGAAGCAACATTAGCAAAAGGCCAAGCCTCTTCAAGAATAATCAATCTATTAGTTTTCTTTACAGAAGCAAAAATAGCTTCTAAATCTAATGGTCTTACCGTTCTTAAATCGATAATCTCACAAGAAATATTTTCTTTAGCTAATTCATCTGCAGCTTTATAAGCTTCTTTAATGATTTTTCCGAAAGAAACGATAGTAACATCACTACCTTCTCTTTTGATATCAGCAACACCTAATGGAATAGTGTATTCTCCTTCTGGCACTTCTCCTTTATCACCATACATTTGCTCACTCTCCATAAAAATAACGGGATCATTATCTCTTATTGCAGACTTTAACAAACCTTTAGCATCTTGTGGTGTAGAAGGAACAACAACTTTTAAACCTGGGCAATTAGCATACCAATTTTCAAAAGCTTGAGAGTGCGTTGCACCTAATTGACCAGCAGAAGCAGTAGGACCTCTAAAAACAATAGGAATATTAAATTGACCACCACTCATTTGACGCATTTTTGCAGCATTATTAATGATCTGATCAATACCTACTAATGAGAAGTTAAATGTCATAAATTCAATGATAGGACGATTACCATTCATTGCACTACCTACACCTATACCAGCAAAACCTAACTCTGCAATAGGAGTATCTAATACACGATCAGGGCCAAATTCGTCTAACATTCCTTTACTAGCCTTGTAAGCCCCATTATATTCGGCAACTTCTTCACCCATTAAATAGATAGACTCATCTCTGCGCATTTCTTCGCTCATTGCTTCGCAAATCGCTTCTCTGAATTGTATCGTTTTCATTTATTTTATAGTTATCTTTGACATAATTAAGGAAGCAAAAGTAACAATTAATACTTGCTTTATTCCTAAGAAATATTAAAAAATTTATTATGCGTGCATAGTAAATAACATATTTTATTTGTATTTTCGTCCTTATTATTAAATTCTTAAAAAACACCCATATAAAATGAAGATATTAGTATGTATTAGTCATGTACCGGATACAACGTCAAAAATTAATTTTACAGATAATGACACTAAGTTTGATACCAACGGTGTTCAATTTGTAATAAATCCTAATGATGAGTTTGGACTTACACGAGCTATGTGGTTTAAGGAAAAACAAGGGGCAAGTGTAGATGTAGTAAATGTAGGTGGTGCAGAGACAGAACCAACACTTCGTAAAGCTTTGGCTATTGGGGCTGATAGTGCTATTCGTGTAAATGCAGAAGCAACAGATGGATTATTTGTAGCAAAACAATTAGCACAAGTAGTAAAAGATGGAGGTTATGATTTAGTAATCGCAGGTAGAGAATCTATTGATTATAATGGAGGTATGGTACCTGGATTATTAGCAGGAATATTAGATGTTAATTTTGTTAATACATGTATTGGGTTAGAAGTTGAAGGTGAGGCTGCTACAGCAGTGAGAGAAATTGATGGAGGAAAAGAAACTTTAGCAACAAAATTACCATTAGTAATTGGTGGACAAAAGGGATTAGTAGAAGAGAGCGATCTTCGTATTCCTAATATGAGAGGAATTATGATGGCTCGTAAAAAGCCATTAAAGGTTGTAGAAGCAACAGCTGCTTCAGAAGCGACAAAAAGTGTTCAATTTGAAAAACCAGCACCAAAAGGAGACGTTAAATTAGTATCTCCAGACAATATAGATGAGTTGGTAGATTTATTACATAACGAAGCAAAAGTAATCTAAAAAAATAGCTAATCTTATTTTTTGTACGAATACTATATCGATATAGTAAATCTAAATTTTAATTAAAAAACATTGAGAACACATCTCAATATTTAAAAAGCATAAAAAACATGTCAGTTTTAATATATACAGAAAGCGAAGGAGGAAAATTAAAAAAGGCTGCTTTTGAAGTAGCTTCATACGCAAAAGAAATTGCGCAATCATTAGGAACAACAGTAACAGCAGTAGCTATTAATGTAGAAGATTCTTCGGCTCTAGGAACTTATGGTGTAGATAAAGTTTTAGAAGTGAAAAATGATGCTTTAAATAACTTTAATGCCAAAGCTTATGCAGATGTTTTGGCTAAAGCTGTAGCAAAAGAAGAAGCAAAAGTTGTTGTTGTAAGTTCAAGTGCAGATAGTAAATATTTAGCGCCATTGATGGCAGTAAAATTAGATGCAGGATATGTATCAAATGCAGTGTCATTACCAGAAAGTACAGCGCCATTTAAAGTGAAACGTATGGCATTCACAAATAAAGGGTTTAATATTACAGAGATTACAACAGATATAAAAGTGATCGGGTTATCTAGTAATGCTTTTGGATTAAAAGAAAACACTGGAGCTGCTACAAGTGAAGCTTTTGAAGCAACTATTGAAGGGAACTTAGGTGTAGAAGTAACAGCTGTAGATAAAGCAACAGATAAAGTATCCATTGCAGATGCAGAAGTAGTGGTTTCTGGAGGTAGAGGATTAAAAGGTCCAGAAAACTGGGGAATGATAGAAGAACTAGCAGATATCTTAGGAGCTGCTACAGCTTGTTCAAAGCCAGTAAGTGATATGGGGTGGAGACCTCATAGTGAGCACGTAGGGCAGACAGGAAAACCTGTGGCAACAAATTTATATATAGCAGTTGGAATTTCAGGAGCAATTCAACATTTGGCAGGAATTAATTCAAGTAAAGTTAAAGTTGTAGTAAATTCTGATCCAGAAGCTCCGTTTTTCAAAGCAGCAGATTATGGTATAGTAGGAGATGCTTTTGAAGTTGTTCCAAAACTAATAGAAAAATTGAAAGAATTTAAAGCAAATAACGCATAATTTTTTTTAAATTGTGCCCATATTTAGGGCTGTTTGAACTTAAGGTAAAAGTCCATGGTTCAAACAGCCTTTTTATATTTAAAGAAAATTATGAGCTTAGTTCGTTTGAACATTAAAGGGATATCATACAGCCAAACGCAAAATGGCGCGTATGCACTAATATTAAGTGAAGTTGAAGGAGAAAGGAAATTGCCTATAGTAATAGGAGCTTTTGAAGCTCAATCTATAGCAATAGCCTTAGAAAAAGAAATTAAACCCCCTAGGCCTTTGACTCATGATTTATTTAAAAACTTCGCAGATCGATTTGAGATTTTAGTGAAGCAAGTGATTATACACAAATTAGTAGATGGAGTATTTTACTCTAGTATTATTTGTGAACGTGATGGTATAGAAGAAATTATAGATGCTAGAACTAGTGATGCTATTGCTTTGGCATTGCGTTTTCATGCACCTATTTTTACCTATAAAAATATTTTGGATCAAGCAGGAATATATCTCAAAGTTAATCCTAGAGAAGAACAAGAAGAAGACTTTTCTGTAGAAGATTTGATTGCAGATGAAATAGAACAAAGTGAAGAAACTAGCTTTAAAGAATTATCTCTAACAGAGTTACAACGTATGTTAGGTCAGGCAGTTCAAGATGAAGATTATGAGTTGGCTGCAAAAATTAGAGATGAAATTTCTAAGCGACAATAAACAATACTATTAAGTATTCAAATCAATTTTATATCTTTCGGCACTAAATTCATTATAATTAAGGATGATTAAAAAAATACTAGCGCTATTTACGCTTTTATTAGTAGTAAATACTTTGACAGCTCAAACGATTGAGAACAAGTGGTTATTGGAGAATGTACAATCTGAAGCTGGTCAGATCCAAAAAGGAAATGAACAAGATTTTTTACAATTAGAAAAAGGTCTTTTTGAATATGATTTTTCTAGCTCAAACGAAGCGCTTAAAGGAGATTACTTACAACAAAATAAAGTATTATTATTCTTTCCTCAGATAGCAGAAGACTCTATAGTAAAATACAGTATTACTAATCTTACAGATTCTACTTTAGTTTTAAAGAAGAAAGGGATAGTATATAATTTTGTTAAGCATGAAGAAAAAGAAGCAGTAGCAGCTGTTTCAACAACAGAAGTAAAAACATTAGTACCTAATCAAGGATTTACATTTACGAGTTTTTGGAGAGGAGTGCTAGGAATGATCGTACTACTATTTGTAGCATATATCTTTAGTAGTAATAGAAAAGCTGTAAACTGGAAAACTATAGGAATAGGACTTGGAGCACAATTATTATTAGCGATAGGGGTATTGCGTATAGAATTTGTTCAAAAAGCTTTTGAGTTTGTAGGAGGACTGTTTGTGTTAGTACTAGATTTTACAAGGTCAGGAAGTGAATTTCTTTTAGGAGGATTAATGAATGTAGAGAGTTTTGGATTTATTTTCTTATTTCAAGTATTACCTACAATTATATTCTTTTCAGCCTTAACATCGGTATTATTTTACTTAGGAATCATTCAGATTGTTGTTAAAGGAATGGCTTGGGTATTGACAAAGTTAATGGGAATATCTGGAGCAGAGAGTTTAAGTGTAGCTGGTAATATCTTCTTAGGACAAACTGAAGCCCCATTGATGATTAAAGCTTATCTAGAGAAAATGACACGTTCAGAAATATTGCTTGTAATGATAGGTGGTATGGCAACTGTAGCAGGAGGAGTTCTAGCAGCTTATATAGGATTTTTGGGAGGAGATGACCCAGTACTAAGATTACAATTTGCAAAGCATTTATTAGCAGCATCTGTAATGGCAGCTCCAGGGGCTATTGTAATCTCAAAATTATTATATCCTCAACAAGAAGAAGTAAATACAAATGTAGAAGTATCTTCAGAAAAAATAGGATCAAATATACTTGATGCCATTGCTAATGGAACAACAGAAGGATTGAAATTAGCAGCAAATGTAGGAGCAATGCTTCTAGTGTTTATTGCCTTTATAGCTATGATTAATCATGGATTAGGGGTAATAGGAGAAGTAACTTCACTAAATACATTTTTAACTGAAAATACACCTTATGATAAGTTTTCTCTTGAATCTATATTAGGTATTGTTTTTTCTCCTTTGATGTGGCTTATAGGTGTTGCCAAAGAAGATATGATGCTTATGGGGCAATTATTAGGAATCAAATTAGCAGCAAGTGAATTTGTTGGATATATTCAATTAGCAGAATTAAAAAATCCAGCAAGTGCTATTAGTTTAACCTATGAGAAGTCGGTTATTATGGCTACTTATATGTTATGTGGTTTTGCAAATTTTGCTTCTATAGGAATTCAGATCGGAGGAATAGGATCTTTAGCACCAGGACAAAGAAAAACATTATCAGCTTTTGGATTAAAAGCGTTATTAGGTGGATCTATAGCGTCATTACTTTCTGCTACAATAGCAGGAATGATTATCGGATAAGTAAAAATAATTGCTTTTTTCTGATGAAATGATAGTTTTTTTAAGATAAGGGGTGGTAAAGTGTTAAAAGAATTTTTGGTTGCTATATTTTTGTATATTAGCATTAAGTTAACATTTTAAACCCCACAAATTATCGGATGAAACAATACTTGGACCTGGTAAAGCATGTATTAGAAAACGGAAACGAAAAAGAAGATCGAACAGGTACAGGAACTAAGAGTGTCTTTGGATATCAAATGCGATTTGATTTGAGCGAAGGCTTTCCTTTGGTGACTACTAAAAAACTTCATTTAAAATCTATTATTCACGAATTATTGTGGTTTTTAAAAGGAGATACTAATATTAAGTATCTACAAGAAAATGGTGTTCGTATATGGAATGAATGGGCCGATGAAAACGGTGATTTAGGACCAGTATATGGTCATCAATGGCGAAACTGGAATAGCGAAGATATAGATCAAATTAAGGAAGTTATTACGACCTTAAAAAAGAATCCAGATAGTAGAAGAATGCTTGTTACTGCTTGGAATCCAAGTGTATTACCCGATACTACAAGATCATTTTCAGATAATGTAAATGAAGGAAAAGCTGCCTTACCCCCATGTCATGCTTTTTTTCAGTTTTATGTAGCTAATAATAAACTGTCATGCCAATTGTATCAACGCAGTGCAGATATTTTTTTAGGCGTGCCATTTAATATAGCTTCTTATGCATTATTAACAATGATGGTCGCCCAAGTTTGTGGGTATGAAGCAGGAGAGTTTATCCATACATTGGGAGATGCTCATATTTATAATAATCATGTTGAGCAATTAGAATTACAGTTAACGAGACCCCCTAAAGAATTGCCAATCATGAGATTGAATCCAGAGGTGAAAGATATTTTTGGCTTTGTTTTTGATGATTTCACTTTAGAGAACTATGATCCACATCCTCATATTAAAGGAAATGTGGCAGTTTAACCCAAATTAAACGAATTATTATGAGAGTAGTATTACTAATCTTAACCTTATGTTTTTCAACATTAACACATGCTCAAGGTATTGTCTTATCAAAAGAAAGTGCTACAGATAAAGGGGTAAGTCCGATTTGGCCAAAATGCGAAAAAAGCAACCAAGATCCATCGATTTGTTTTGATAACCAATTGCGATTGCATATTATAAGAACATTTCAATATCCAGAATTAGCATTAGAAGATAAGCTAGAAGGAACTGTAACCGTTGAGTTTATTATTAATCAAAAAGGAAAAGTTGAAGTTGTAGATGTTCAAGGCGGGCATCGTTACTTACAGAGAGAAGCTATCCGTATTATTAGGAAAATACCAAAAATGAAACCAGGTAAATGGGGTAAAAAACCGATATCCGTGGCATACATAACGCCTATTACGTTTAGAAAACCGCAATAAACTTTTAACAAGGGATTAACTCAACACACAAAGTTGAGCAAATCAAAAAGCTTAAATTTGAGTGTATACATTAAATTGGTATACACTTTTTTTATGAATATAGATTTACAAGCCTTTTTTAAGGAAACCCGCTTAAAGACAGAAAAAATATGCGAACCATTAGCTGTAGAAGATTATGTTGTTCAACCTATAGTAGATGTTTCGCCTCCTAAGTGGCACTTAGGGCATACTACATGGTTTTTTGAAGAATTCATTCTTGTAAAATATGATGAGAATTATAAAAGATTTCATGAAGAATATGCTTTTGTATTTAACAGTTATTATGAAAGTGTAGGAAAACGAGTAATCAGAACTAATCGAGGTAATTTATCTAGACCGACTGTAGACGAAATTTATCGTTATCGTCATTATGTTACAGAAGCTGTGTTGAGAGTTTTGCAAAAGAATACTACAGAAGAGATTGCTCAATTGCTTGAAATAGGAATCCACCATGAGAAACAGCATCAAGAACTTTTATTAACAGATATTAAATATATCTTAGGTAATAATCCTTTGCTACCAGCATATAAAACTTCTTTTAATGAGAATCCGAAATTAATTAGCAAAACAAACGACTATGTTAATGTGGAAGAAGGGATATATGAAATAGGGCATCGAGAAGAGGGATTTTGTTATGATAATGAATTAGGGTTACATAAGGTATATGTGGATTCTTATCAAATAGCAAAAGACTTAGTTTCAAACAAAGAGTATATTGCTTTTATTGAAGATAAGGGGTATCAACAAACCTTATTGTGGCATGCAGAAGCTTGGGATTGGATTCAAAAAAATAAAATAGAATCACCGTTATATTGGCATAAGATTGATGACGAGTGGCATCAATATACCTTGGCTGGATTACAGAAAATAAACCTTCAGGCTCCAGTAACACATATTTCGTATTTTGAAGCATTTGCTTTTGCAGAGTGGTCAGGTAATCGATTACCTACAGAATTTGAATGGGAAATTGCTCAAGAAAAATTTGAATGGGGCGATCGATGGGAATGGACAGAAAGTGCATACTTACCATATCCTAATTATAAAAAAGCACCAGGTGCTTTAGGAGAATATAATGGAAAGTTTATGGTTAACCAAAAAGTATTAAGAGGAGGCTCTATAGCAACACCATCTAATCATACACGACCTACATATCGTAATTTTTTTCATCCACAATTGAGATGGCAATTCACAGGATTGCGTTTGGTTAAAGTTTAAAAAAGAATATGGAAGAACTAAAGAAAATAGTTGATAATACTTTTGAAAGAGAAATATTAGAAGGATTAACATCCTATCCTAAATATATATCATCAAAGTTTTTTTACGATAAAAAAGGAGATGAGCTTTTTCAAAAAATCATGGAGCTACCAGAATATTACCTTACTCGATTAGAACACCAAATTTTAAAGGATAATAAGGTTGAAATTGTAAAAAGTTTCGATCCTTCAAGAGAAGGTTTTGATCTTATAGAGTTAGGAGCAGGTGATGGTAAAAAAACGAGAATCTTATTAAAAGAATTGGTTGATAAACAATATGATTTTACATATAAACCAATAGATATAAGTCAGAATGCAATTGATGGATTAGTGTCAAAACTCAATGAAGAATATCCAACTATGGATATAGAAGGAGAAAGAGGAGAGTATTTTGAGGTTTTACAACGATTAAATACCTTGAGTAATAGAAAGAAAATTATCATGGTATTAGGATCTAATATAGGCAACTTGTTGCATCCTAAAGCTATAACGTTTTTGAAACAATTGCGAGAAGCTATGCATGATCAAGATTTTGTATTTATAGGAATGGATCAAAAAAAGAATCCACAAAAAATCTTAGATGCGTATAATGATGAAAGTAAAGTTACAGCTGCATTCAATAAAAATGTATTGAGTAGAATTAATAGTGAATTAGGAGGGAATTTTGATTTAGATAAATTTAAACATTGGGAGACATACGACCCAGAAACAGGAACAGCCAAAAGTTACCTTGTAAGTTTAGAACAACAAGAAGTTGATATAAAATCATTATCTTTAAATATAACTTTTGATGCTTGGGAAACTATACATACAGAGATTTCTCAAAAATACGATGAAAAAACTGTTCGTTGGATGTCAGAACAATCAGGATTAAGGATATTAAAATCATATTCAGATATAGAAAATCAATATAAAAACTATATTTTTAGTAAGTAAATTAGCTTACAGTATAAAAAGAACAAAGAACGAAGGGAAAAACCGAATTTAAGTGTTAAATAAAAGCACTATCATAATTATGATAGTGCTTTTATGTTTTTTAAAGCAAAAACTAAACGATCTATATCTTCTGTAGTATTATAAAAATGTATACTTATTCGAATTCCATTGGGTTTTAACGAAGTAATTATTTGTTGTTCTTTTAAGTAATGATGTAATTCTTGACCACCTTTAATATGAACTATAGAACCGTGATTTTCTCTTTTTAAAACTATGGGAGAGAGCAATCCTAGTTTTGTGAACTCTGCTTGTAGGTAGTTTTTTAATAAAGCATGTTGATCAGTAATAAAATCCATTCCTATAGTAGATAAAAAAGATAAAGAACGTTGTAAACTACCAAAATTGAAAGTATCTAAATGACCAGGTTCAAAGCGAGCTTGTAAATCTGTATATGTAGCAGGGTATTTATCTTTATAAGAATCGTTGCGATAAGATAATGGCGTTAACTGCTCTAATATACCTTCTTTAAATAATAGAAAACCATTACCATAACCACCTAATAACCATTTGTATCCACTACAACCTAAAACATCAATTCCAGAATCTTTAAAAGAAAAAGATTGTGTTCCACAAAATTGAGTACCATCGGCAATTAAAAGCAAATCAGGATACGTTTGTTTGATTTTTTTTATAAAAGACAAATCAAGAGCAATACCCGTTAAATATTGCACAATACTAAAAACAAAAACATCTGGACGTTCTTTTTCTATTGTACTAAGAATAGCATCTTCTACAATCACCTCTGCATCAATAGAGACAAAACAAGTATTAAACCCTTTACTGGTAATAGCAAAATTAATAGAAGGATAATCATCATCAATTAATAATATTTTATTTGATTTTGAAAGACCATCAAATAAAATATTAAAACCTATAGAACAATTAGTATTAAGAGTGACTTGACTGATAGTAGTATCAAAAAAATGAGCTATAGAAGAACGAACATTAGATAAAAACAATCGCTGATCATCTCTAAAAATACTTCCTTCATTGATGAATTCTTGATCATGTTTTTTTCTAAAATTAGCTAAGTCATTAAATACAATGCCAGAAGAAGCTGTATTGAAATATGTTTTTTGAGAAAGTATGGGGAATTCTTTCCGAATGTTTTCCATAAAACTAAGATTGAAAAGTGATAATAACCTACTAATGTTAAGATATCTCATAGACAAAAAAAGATTATCTTTAACTTAGCATGATCTAATATAGAGAATATGTTATTTAAAAAGAAAAAAGTACAAGAAATAGATATAACACAAAAAGAAATGTTTGAGCATGCACAGCAACGTATCAAGCAAAAGAAAAGATTATACCGTCATTTTGTTATATTTTTATTAGGTTCTTTTTTTATGATTCTCATGAATCTCGTTTTAAAAATAGGAGGAGATACTAAAATAATGGGGATAGATTGGTTTGTTTATGGAGTGTTGATTTGGAGTTTTTTAATGCTCTTCCATACCATAGATGTTATCTTTTTTAAAAAGTTTATGGGAAAAGAATGGGAGGCAAAACAAATGAAACGTTTAGTAGAAAAACAAAAGAAAAGAATTGCTCAAATGGAGGAACAACTAGGAGTAAGACAGCAGCAACAATTAGATACTACCAAAACAATCATTTATGATAAAAATGAAGAAGCATAAATTTAAGTTTTAATATAAGAGAAGAATAAAAATAAATCAACGAATAAAAAAAGTATACTAGTGAAAATAACAATGATAGCTGCTGCTGGAGAAAATGAAGCTTTAGGAAAAGACAATGATCTTGTATGGCATTTACCAGATGATTTTAAGAGATTTAAACAGTTGACTACAGGACACCATATTATTATGGGGCGTAAAACTTTTGAAACATTTCCCAAGTTGTTACCTAATCGAGTACATATAGTAATTACTAGAGATAGAAATTATACAGCAGAGGGAGTTATTATTGTACATACAATAGAAGAGGCTTTAGCCAAAGTTGAAAACGATGAGAATCCATTTATAATAGGTGGAGGAAAAATATACACATTAGGTATGCAATATGCAGATTGTATAGAGCTAACTCGTGTGCATGGAGATTTTGAAGCAGATGCTTTTTTTCCGATTATTAATGAAAACGATTGGGAAATAGTTGAGAAAGAATATCATGAAAAAGATGATAGACATGCATATGCTTTTACATATTTAACATATGAGAGAAAGAAGCAATAAAAATGAAAAGTTGCTTGATTGCTGAGAATGTGTATTTTTGTCAGCAATTCTAAATTTAGAAAATAATGAATGCATATATATTTCCAGGTCAAGGAGCACAATTTACAGGAATGGGACTTGATCTTTATGAAAATTCTGAAGTTGCCAAAGAGTTATTTGAAAAGGCAAATGAAATTTTAGGATTTGAGATTACAAAGATTATGTTTGAAGGGACAGCAGAAGAGTTAAAACAAACAAAAGTAACTCAGCCAGCGATATTCTTACATTCAGTAATTTTAAGTAAAGTATTAGGGGATTCATTTAAACCTGATATGGTAGCGGGACATTCACTAGGAGAATTATCTGCTTTGGTAGCAAATGGAGTATTGAGTTTTGAAGATGGATTAAGATTAGTTGCCAAAAGAGCAATGGCAATGCAAAAAGCGTGCGAGCTTCAAGCATCAACTATGGCAGCAGTTTTAGGCTTAGAAGATGAAGTAGTAGAAAATGCTTGTAAAGAAATAGAAGGTATTGTAGTAGCTGCAAATTATAATTGTCCAGGACAGTTAGTAATCTCTGGAGAAGTTGAAGCAATTGAGAAAGCTTGCGAAGTAATGAAAGAAAAAGGAGCAAGAAGAGCTTTGATGTTACCAGTAGGAGGAGCTTTTCACTCTCCGTTAATGGAACCAGCAAGAGAAGAATTGGCGGCGGCAATAGAAGCAACTACATTCAATACACCTAGTTGTCCAATCTATCAAAATGTGACAACTACAGCAGTTACTGATCCAGAAGAAATTAAAAAGAATTTAATCTTACAATTAACAGCACCAGTAAAATGGACACAAA
The DNA here is from genome assembly GCA_947387485.1 of Aquimarina rhabdastrellae. Classification (GTDB taxonomy): domain Bacteria; phylum Bacteroidota; class Bacteroidia; order Flavobacteriales; family Flavobacteriaceae; genus Aquimarina. The sequence goes on along the minus strand of CANDNT010000003.1, from coordinate 211,305 downwards.
GTGTACAGCAGATGATTACAGATGGTGTGACATCATTTACAGAGGTTGGTCCAGGTAAAGTATTGCAAGGTTTAGTAAAGAAAATAGATAGAAGTATGACTACAGCGTCTGCTACACTATAATTTTTCGAAAGATAAAAGGAAAGCCTAAGTTTAATGACTTAGGCTTTTTTGTTATTTCATTTGAGAATTTAGAATCTTTATCTTTTCAGAAACAGATCCACGTTCGCCCAAGCGTATAATTTTAAATAAGGTACTAGCGATCCATCCTGGATGAATAATAAGATCAGCAATCTTAGTCACTTTTTTATCGCGATCTAGAATCAAAGTATGTTGATCATTACTATTTAATGGGGCAAGTTCTGTAGCAAATTTCCATGCACCATCTCGTGCTAATTCCATACTAAAATTAATTAGGAATGAGTCTAGTTTTTTAGAAAGTTTTAAAATCCATTTTAAGGTAGGCCAAATTGTTGATAATTCATGCTCGACTTGTCCCACTAAATCAGCAAGGATAGTATTGATTTTATTGAAATCATTGTGTAAATTATCGATACTTTCTCCTGGAGCTACTTGAGCAGCTGCAATACCTAGATCTAAATTGATATGAGCATTCATACCTAATAAAAGATGTTGTAATACAATAGGCCAAAATTTATGAGTTGCTTTAAAAGCGACAAGCCAACAAGAACTAAGTGAAGTATTGTTTTTATAAGAAGTATAAGCTTCTAGATAACGATTAGCAAAAATAACATCTAGTTGTTCCATTCGTTTATTGTCATCAAAGAAGTTTTGTTGAGCAATACCTTCTTTAACTTTGATAGTCACTTTTAAATAAAGAGCAGCAAAGTATCCCATAGGATCGTTGTTTTCTTCACTTTCTTTAATAATAGTTTTTAAAAAAGAAATGACTTCGTCAATTGTTTGAGCTTGCATCCGCTTTTATATTATTGTTTATACACTTTACCTTCTTTCATAACAAAAACTACATCTTCTAGCGTATTGATTTTTTGTGTAGGATCATCATTTACAGCTATAATGTCAGCGATAAACCCAGTTTTTATTTGTCCGAGTTGATCAGTCATATTAAGAATTTTTGCGTTGGTAACCGTTGCACTTTGTATCGTTTCTATAGCAGGCATACCTGCCTCAACCATAAAAGCAAATTCTTTGGCATTATAACCATGTTCATATACACCAGCATCTGTACCAAAAGCAATACCAACTCCGCGTTTGTATGCTTTACTAAAGGTATTTTGGATTTTAGGACCAATTTCTAATGCTTTAGGAACAATGATTTCAGGATAATACCCTTTAATTTTAGCTTTTTCAGAAACTTCTTTTCCTGCGGTAATTGTAGGTACTAGATAAGCGTCGTGCTTTTTCATCAAATCCATAGTTGTTTCGCTCATCAATGTTCCGTGTTCAATAGTTTTAACACCACCAATAACAGCACGTTGCATACCTTCATCTCCATGAGCGTGTGCTGCTACATGAAATCCATAATCACTAGCAGTTTTACAAATAGCTTTAATTTCTTCGATAGTAAATTGAGGATTAGAGCTACTCTTGGCTACACTTAAAACACCTCCTGTAGCAGTGATCTTGATAACATCTGCTCCGTTTTTATAACGTTGTCTAACTGCTTTTTTTGCATCATCGACACCATTAACAACTCCTTCTTTAGGTCCAGGATTACCCATAAGTTTTCTACTACTACCATTAGTAGGATCTGCATGCCCTCCTGTAGTAGCCAGAGCTTTGCCGGCAGTAAAAATTCTAGGACCTACAATTTTACCTTTATTAATAGCTTTTTTTAAAGCGATATTAACTCCACTACCACCTAAATCTCTTACAGTAGTAAATCCTGCTAATAAAGTTGTTTTTGCAAAACCTACAGAATTATAAGCTACATCAGCTTCATTATTTGTATAACGTTCAATATATTTATTAGGATTGGTTTCCTCTTCAAGATGCACATGCATATCTATAAGCCCAGGCAATACTGTTTTATTTTTTAGATCAATAGTTTGATCTCCTTTTTTCTTTGTATTGGCGTAACCGTCTTTAATGTCGATAATACGATTTCCTTCAACAATAACTGTTTTTTCTTTAAGAACAGTTCCAGATTTTGTATCGATAAGTTTTCCGCAATGTATATAGGTTTTTTGAGCATGAGTGCATAAAGAGATTGCAAAAGCAATCAAAAGAGTAGTAATTGATTTCATATACTAAGTATTAAAATTCTTAAAAGCAGAAGATACTCCTTTCTTTTTAAAACAAGTATCAAGTAAATGTTAATGTGACTATTTCTAGAATTAATTACTAGAGCCGCCTAAAAATATCCCTTTGATTTTATTGATAATACTTTCTAGAATACTAAAAATCGCATCAGAAGAGAAACCACCTATAAGAGCCAATACCCCTTTGTTAAAAAGATTAATACCATTAACATCATTACTCTTATAAAAAGAAATGATTTCAGACATGATGAGTCCCGCTATAATACCTAAAACGATTAAAGAAACATAATAGACCGTGTCTTCTTGAATTAAGGTACCATTTTTTACGCCTTTACTCACATTTTTAAGTAAATAGAAAATAACTCCTAAGCCTGCTATTGAAGTGAGGAATCCAATATTAACTAAAAGCGAAAAACCGTTGTTGTCGAGAATTCCTTTGGCTAGAGAGTTATTGTTGACCTCTGGAGATAATCCTGTAAGTATAAATGTTATTAAAAAGAATATAGATAAAAAAATAAGGTTTCGTATGAGAGGGAGTTTTGTAAATAATGATTTTTTCTGATTTTGTTGATTAAGAGATTTCGTATATTCAATTGACTTGGGAGTTGCTGGGGCTATATTTTTACATAAAAGATTATGCGCTTGGATAAGATCTTCTACAGAGCTATTCTGTATTAATGTAATTACATCGGTATTAATAGTGATTCCGTTATAAACAGCAAAAGAAAGCATATTGTTAATCTCTTGACTAAGTTCATGAATAACACGTTTTGAGATTCCAGGGGTTTCATGAACAGTATCGGTAGTAGCTTGAGTAGTTACTTTAGGCTTCTGGGTTAAAGTACTAGTTTCCATAGTTGATTTTATGATTAGGTACTATAAAGCTAATAAATATATTGAAAATCAAACTAGGGATATATGCGTGTTTTTACATTGTATTATTTTAAAAGTTGATCTAGTTCTTGATCTATATATTGCGGAATAGCATCTGTAGCGATGATATCGTCTGATAAGCTTTTTTTCTTATCCTGAAGTTTCATGATTTTTTCTTCAATAGTATTTTTAGTGATAAATTTGGTGACAATTACTTTGTTTTGCTGACCTATACGATGTGCTCTAGCTATAGCTTGTTTCTCTATAAAAGGATTCCACCAAGGGTCTAAAAGAATTACATACGAAGCTTCGGTGAGATTAAGCCCAGTTCCACCCGCTTTAAGAGAAATAAAAAATAATAAGATATCTTCTTGAGTCTTAAAATTAGTCACAGCTTGTTTACGTGCATCACTATGATCTTTTCCTGTAAGAGAAGCATATTTGATCCCTTCTTGAATACACCATTCTTGATATAAATTGAGATGAGATACAAAGGAACTAAAAATTAGAACTTTTTTATTAGCTTTAATTAAGGTCTCTAGATAATTTGTTACATCATTAAATTTACCTGAATCTATAGGTTTGTCAAGTAATCTAGGATGATTAGAAAGTTGACGTAATTTAGTCAACGTATTAATGATATGTATCTTATTGTTAGAAACTAACTTGTCAATTTGTAAGAGATGATTACGTGCAGCTGACTTTTCGATTTCATATACTTTTTCTTGATCAGGAAGCATTTCTGTATAGATAACGTGTTCTAATACTTCTGGTAGATCTTTGGCAACCTGTTCTTTTGTACGTCTAAGAATAAAAGGTTCAATAAGTTCTTTTAATTCTTTAATTTTTTCCTCGTCTTGTTGCTTTTCGATTGGAGTTTTAAAATAACGCTTAAAAAAGGCATAACTTCCTAACATTCCAGGATTGATAAATTCCATTTGAGCCCACAAATCTGATAAGGAATTTTCTATAGGAGTACCACTAAGCGAAATTTTATGTTGAGCATCAATGCGATTGATACTGTTAAAAAGCTTTGAATCTTTATTTTTGATTTGTTGACTTTCATCAATGATTAGATGCGAAAACTCAAAACGCTCTAGAGCTTCTATATCTTTAAGTACCGTATGATAGGTAGTTAAAATAACATCATAATTATTAAGATAAGGAGTTAATTTTTTACGATCACTACCTGTGTAATTAGCGATGCTAAAATGAGGAGCAAATTTAAGTAACTCTTGCGCCCAATTAAAAACCAATGAAGAAGGTAAAACGATAAGTGTTTTTAGATATGTTTTTACCTCGAGTGGTGTAGCAAATAAATCAAATTGCATTACCTCAGGAGTAGTCTCTTGAGGTTGTAGATGATCTTTTGTATTTACTAGTAAGGCTATAGTTTGTAATGTTTTACCTAATCCCATATCATCTGCAAGACAAGCGCCCAATTGTTGTTGGTAATGATTAAGTAACCATGTTACACCTTCTAATTGATATGGGCGTAGTGTAGCCTTGAGTAAAGGAGACGTCTTGTATTGAATTGTTTGCTTTTCATCAAAAGCAATTTTACTAGGGTCAATGACTTTTTTTAATAAGGTGTAGTTGCTTTTTGGGAGCTTTACTTTATGATCCTTTACCGTAACAAAATCAGTTAATCTTTTATATTTATGCATCCATGCCGTAGGAATGATAAATTGAGTTCCATTTGATAACGGATAATAGGGATTATTATCTCTAATAAAGGGGATGAGTTTTGCAAACGGAATTTCAAAAGTTCCTAGAGATACAAGCCCTTTAATATCAAACCAATCTTCGTGCGTAGCACTAGTTAAATCAAGAGAAGGTATATCACTATTGATTTCTTGATTATTAATGATGATGGGAGCCAAAGCAAAACCAAGCTTTGTTAAATCGTTTTTGTGATGATTAAACCATTGTAAAATAGCAAAGGAATCACCTTCTATAGTGGATGCTACTTCAAAATGATGAGTAGGAGTTTGAACTAATCCTAATTCTAATAGGTTTTTGGCTATTTCAGTTTCAGCAGATCGATTGCGTTGCGTTTGTAGTAATTGTAAAGTGTTATGTTCATCAAAAGCAATTTCGGATATCGTATTTTTAGTTTCGCTATAAGCGAAAGTACCAGAACCATAATCAAAAATAATATCGCCTATTAATGTATTAGAAATAAAATCATGTTCGATTTTAAAGGTGAATGCGTGAATTTGATTCTTTTTTATAATATTAAAACCTTTTGAGATTACATCCACTTTTTTGATTACTGATGTGATCACTTTTTCAAAATAAATACGAGTGTTTTTCTCTTGAATATGAATAGTATCTTTATCTAAAAAAGGCTTTAGTTTATTAGCATTAAGGCGATCCAAAGAAAAAAGCTGTTGATCCATATAAATCCAAGCAGGATCATTGAGTAGAATTTTGATGTCGTGTTTGCAAGGCAAAAGATGTTTGTCCTCTTTTTTAAGAAAAAATGAATAATCAATGCCCTCGTCCGTTTTTGTGAATGATAGAAGTGCTTCTACAGGATTTTTTCCATAGTGAACCCGTTTTATTTCTACAGGATTTTTTCTTAAAGCCTGTAAACTTAAAGGGTATTGTTCTTTATATAATACATCATAGAATATAGCGAGTTTTCTATGAATATAATTAGTAATCATTTTGGCTACATCACTCAAATGCATCAACTCTTCTATAGTTTTGATTTTACGTTTTCCTTTAGGTTGAAAACGAAGGGTTAGTGCTTGAGTTTTTAAATCTTGGCAAATACCCAGTAACCGTTGATGAGAGGTGTTTTGATAAAGAATATTATAACTGTCTAAGACTTCAGGAAGTGCTTGTTTTTCTATGTAACCTAAAGTTGTTTTTCCATTAAGTTCTTGTAGTGATACAATTTGAGCTACAGGAATTAAAATTGAAGAAAAAGAAACAGTAGTGAGGTTATAACAAATACAAAATGAAGGCGCAGCAGTTTGCAAGATAAAATAGATTTAGGGGTTAAATACTATTGCATAGTAGTGGTACTAATACCTAAAAACAAACAACTCCCTAAAAAGGGAGGTGTTTATAATATTTTGAAAATGAATCGATCTAAAAAAATAGATGGTTTCAAGAAAGATTAAGCGTTTACAAAATCAATTACTGTTTTAGTAATATAAGCGATTTGTTCATCATCAAGCTCTGTATGCATAGGTAAAGAGAAAACCTCTTTTACTAATTGATTTGTAACAGGAAAATCTGCTTCGTTATAACGTTCATCTGCATATGCTTTTTGACTGTGAAGCGGAATCGGATAATAAATTCCGTGAGGAATTCCTAATTCTTGAAAATGAGCAGAAAGTGCATCGCGTTTTCCATTAGTTATTTTCAAAGTATATTGATGAAAAACATGAGTGTCTGCGTCACTATGAATATACGGAGTAATAATATGTTCTTGACCTTCAAAAGCAGCTGTATATTTTGCGGCAGCAGCTTTGCGAGCATCATTGTATTGATCTAGTAAAGGTAATTTTGCACGTAATACAGTTGCTTGAATAGAATCTAAACGAGAATTTACTCCTACAACATCATGGTGATAACGTTTATACATACCGTGATTTACAATTCCGCGAATAGTATGAGCTAGATCGGCATCATTTGTAAAGATAGCACCACCATCACCATAGCATCCTAAATTTTTAGATGGGAAAAAAGAAGTAGAAGCAACATGACCTATAGCTCCAGTTTTTGTAGTATCTCCATTAGCAAAATGATAATTAGCACCAATTCCTTGAGCGTTATCTTCAATAACAAATAAATTATGCTCTTTGGCAATTTCCATAATAGCATCCATATTGGCACTTTGACCAAATAAATGTACAGGAACAATAGCTTTTGTTTTAGGTGTTATCGCTTTACGAATAGCTTCAGGATCAATATTAAAAGTATCAGGTTCTACATCAACTAATACAGGAGTTAAATTCAATAAAGCAATTACTTCTACTGTAGCAGCAAAAGTGAAATCAGCTGTAATAACTTCGTCACCAGGTTTTAACCCTAATCCCATCATGGCAATTTGCAATGCATCTGTACCATTTGCACAAGGAATTACATGAGCTACGTCTAGATAATCTTCAAGTTCTTTTTGAAAAGCATGAACTTCTGGTCCATTAATAAATGCAGCAGATTCTATAACTTCTTGAATAGAATTATTTACACGATCTTTTATATGTTCGTACTGACCTTTAAGGTCAACCATTTGTATCTTCTTCATACTCGCTTAAAATTATAACCCCACGAAAGTACAAAATATCAAAATGTAAAAGGGGAAAAAAGCGAATTATAAATGTTAATTTCAGAAATTAATAATAGAGGTATTATAGAACTATATAAAAATTAATTTTTACTTTTTTACCAATACCTTTAGTAAGAAAACTACTATTGTGTACATGATAATCCTTACGGTTGATTTCAAATTGCCCAGTTAGGATATTGTTTTTGAATAGGAGAGGTACTTTGATGGTTTTTGAAATGGATTTAATTGTTAATGTGCCAATCGCAAATAATCGTTTGTTTTCTATACTTATTTGAGAAGATTTAAAATGCATAGAAGGATAGTTTTCTATATCAAAAAAATCTTCATTTTTTAAATGCGTATCTCTTTTTTCATTTTGAGTAGAAAGATTTTTGATGTCAAGATGTGCATTTATATAGCTTTGAGATAACTGTAAGGTATCTATAAAAACATCACCATACATACCAGTAATAGTTCCGTGAGTTCTTCTCCCTATATTGCTAATATCGAATTCAGCTTTGGATAGTGACGAATTGATTACTTGTTGAGCAATAGCACAATAAGAATTTAAACATATAAAGAGATAGCACAGAAAACGTTTCATAACAATTAGTTTAGATATTTAAGAACACTATTCTAATATAGTATGAAAAATGATAGCCTACTTACAGGTTTAATCTTTTTTATATTAAAGAAATAAATGAATTATGAAGAAGTTAACTCTCTAAATAAACTTTCTAAATTTTTATTTTGACGTTTAAGTTGAAGTAGTTTTAAATCATTTTCATTGGCAAAATCAAAGATAGCAGGACGCATATCGTTTGTAGTATCAAATGTAAGTTGATACACAAAACCAACTAAATTTTTCACTTCTTTTAGATTTGGTATTTTTTTGAAGAAAGCTTCTTCTATACGATAATCAAATTCTACTTCGATAACTTGTTTTTGCTCACCTCGTAATTCGGTTAATTTTTGATCGGCAACAATTTTTCCTTTATTGATAATAATAACACGATCACACATTGCTTCAACTTCCTGCATGATATGTGTAGAGAGAAAAACTGTTTTTTCTTTACCTACAGATTTAATGAGTTCTCTAATTTCAACAAGCTGGTTAGGATCTAATCCAGTTGTAGGTTCATCAAGTATTAATACTTTAGGATCATGTAATAACGCACAAGCTAATCCTATACGTTGACGAAAACCTTTAGAGAGTTGTCCGATTTTTTTATTAGCCTCTGGAGATAATCCTGTTAATTCAATAACTTCTTCAATACGAGTAGTTGTTACTTTGTATATTTTGGAATTAAAAGAAAGGTATTCTCGTACATACATTTCAAGATATAAAGGATTATGCTCTGGTAAATACCCTATATGTTGTTGTACTTCTTTTTGATGCGTAGTTACATCAAGATTGTTAACTTTTGCTACACCTTCTGTGGCTGGAAGGTAAGTGGTAAGTATTTTCATCATTGTTGATTTTCCTGCTCCATTTGGACCTAAAAAACCTACGATTTCACCTTCTTTTATATCAAAAGAAATAGCATCTAATGCTTTTTGTTGTTGATAAGATTTAGTGATTTGATTAACCGAAATTGACATGATAAAAAATTAAATACTGATTTGTAACGCTCAAAAATACACAAATCTTATAGTAGCAGTAAAGAAATGCTACAAAAGAAGTATTTTATTATATATAAAACTCTGATGTTTGCTTAATATCTTTCAATACAAAGGTACTATTCAAGACTCCTATATTTTCAATTTTGGATAGTTTATACTTCACAAAATCATGATATTCTTCGAGGCTTTTGGTGTGAATTTTTAATAAAAAATCGACTTGTCCTGCCATATGATAACATTCTTGAACTTCATCTAGGTTTTGAACTTGTTCTTCAAATTTTTCTATAAAAGCTTCATTGTGATAACGCATAGATACTTGACAAATAGTAGTAATAGAACGGTCAATTAATTTTTTGTCCAATATGGCTACATATTTTTTGATATATCCTTGCTTTTCAAGTCTTCTAACACGTTCATAAATAGGAGAAGGAGTTAAGTTAAGAAGTTTTGCAATTTCTTTGGTAGTTTTCTTAGCATCTGTTTGTAGAATTCTAAGAATGGTTTTATCAATTTGATCAAGTTGTTCCATAATGTTAAACAAATATTACTTCTAAAAGTTAGGATTGAAAGTTGTAAAAGTAATAATTATTGTAATTTTAATTGATAGCAATAATAATTGTTGAATTGCTTTGAGAATTTTATATAAATAAGGTTGTTTCGTATTTTAGTCAGGAAATAACACTTTAAAAAATGAGTGACACCAGAATTTTGATTATTGGAGCCAATGGACAATTAGGTTCAGTTTTAACCGTGGCTTTAAAAGAAAAATTTGGGGCAGATAATGTAATTGCTTCAGATTTATTTAAAAAAGATGATTTTGAAGGACAGTTTGAAATCATAGATGCAACTGATATAGAAGTTATACAAAAAACAGTTGATCAATATAATATTACCCAGATATACCACCTTGCGGCAATTCTATCTGCTAATGGAGAAAAGAATCCTTTGCGTACTTGGGAAATTAATATGAAAACACTTTTCAATGTATTTGAAGTGGCTCGTTTAAGTGGCGTAGAAAAAGTGTTTTACCCTAGTTCTATTGCTGTATTTGGAGATAATGCTCCTCAAGATGAAACTTCGCAAACAGCTTATCTAGATCCAGCAACAGTTTATGGTATTAGTAAAGCAGCTGGAGAGAATTGGGCGCAATATTATTATATGCGATATGGATTAGATGTAAGATCTGTACGTTATCCAGGTGTAATAGGGTATCAATCGTTACCAGGTGGAGGAACAACAGATTATGCAGTCGATATCTATCATAAAGCAGTATTGGGAGAAGAGTTCAGTTGTTTTTTAAATGAGGATGAGGTCTTGCCTATGATCTTTATGGAAGATGCTATAAGAGCGACTTTAGAATTAATGGATGCTCCAAAAGAAGCTATAAAGGTGCGAACTTCATATAACCTGGCAGGAACTAGTTTTTCTCCAGCAGAAATTGTAGCTTCTATACGTAAAATATACCCTGATTTTAAGGTGAAATATGAGCCTGATTTTAGACAAGATATAGCAGCAAAATGGCCAAGAACTATTGATGATAGTGCAGCAAGACAAGATTGGAATTGGAAGCCAGAGTATGATTTAGATGCGATGACAGCAACAATGATCGAAAAATTAAAAGAGCAATATAACGTACAATAAATAAACAGCATAAAATTATGTTTTTAAATATAAAAGAGGATATACAAAAGGAGTTGAATGAAATAAAAGAAGCTGGATTGTATAAATCTGAGCGTATTATTACTACTCCACAAGGAGCACAAATCAATACAACAGCTACAACAGATGTATTAAACTTTTGTGCAAATAACTACTTAGGATTATCATCTCACCCAGAAGTAATTCAAGCAGGTAAAGATGCTATTGATTCTCATGGATACGGAATGTCATCTGTGCGATTCATTTGCGGAACTCAGGATATTCATAAAGAATTAGAAAGAAAGACAGCTGAGTTTTTAGGAATGGAAGATTGTATTCTATATGCAGCAGCTTTTGATGCAAACGGAGGAGTATTTGAACCATTATTAGGTGCAGAGGATGCTATTATTTCTGATGCTTTAAATCATGCATCGATTATTGATGGGATACGTTTATGTAAAGCAAAACGTTTTAGATATGACCATAATGATATGGAAGCGCTTGAGGAAAAATTAAAAGAAGCTCAAGGTTCTCGTAGGATTATGATTGTAACAGATGGTTCATTTTCTATGGATGGAACAATAGCTCAGTTAGACAAAATCTGTGATCTTGCAGATAAGTATGGAGCTATGGTTATGGTAGATGAATGTCATTCTACAGGATTTTTAGGAAAAACAGGTAGAGGAACTCATGAATATCGCGATGTAATGGGGCGTATAGATATCATTACAGGAACTTATGGTAAAGCATTAGGAGGAGCCTCTGGAGGATTTACAGCTGCAAGAAAAGAAATAGTAGATATGCTAAGACAGCGTTCTAGACCTTATTTATTTTCAAATACAGTAGCACCTTCAATTGTAGGAGCTTCTATCAAAGTATTAAATCTGTTAAGCTCTTCTACGGCATTAAGAGATAAATTAGAAGAAAATACGAAGTATTTCCGTGAAGAGATGACAGCTGCTGGTTTTGATATAGTACCAGGAGATCACCCAATTGTTCCAGTAATGTTATATGATGCACCACTAGCTCAAGAATTTGCTGCAAAACTTCTAGAAGAAGGAATATATGTGATAGGATTTTTCTATCCTGTAGTACCAAAAGGTAAAGCGAGAATTCGTGTACAATTATCAGCAGGACATGATCGCGAACATTTAGAAAAAGCTGTGGCGGCATTTACGAAAGTTGGTAAAGCGTTGAAAGTGATTGACTAAACAAACGTTTGTTAGCCAAAAAAATCATAAAAAGTTTTTGATATTAAAATAATGTAGCTACTTTAGCCACGCAAACAAGAACAAAAAACAATGCATAACGTATATACTTGGAACCGATTTTATTTTTTCTTTTTCTATTACAGAAAAAAGATCGGGATCGCTATGTAAATACAAAATGTATAAGACTAGATATAAAAATCCCGATTCATTGAATCGGGATTTTTTTTGAATAAAAAAGAAGAATTATCACTAAATGGAGCAAAAAGTAGCTATACAAGGAATTAAAGGATCATACCATCACGGAGTGGCACAATCTTATTTTGGTACTGATGTACAGGTAGATGAGTGTATGTCATTTAGAGAATTGGTAGCTAGTTTAGAGCTAGAAGAAAGTACAGATGCAGTGATGGCTATAGAGAATTCTATAGCAGGGTCAATTTTACCTAATTATGCTTATATAGATGAACATGATTTGAATATCCAAGGAGAGTATTACCAACCTATACATCATTGTCTAATGGCTTTGGGAGGACAAGCAATACATGAGATTGAAGAGGTGTATTCTCATCCTATGGCACTATTGCAATGTAAAGAGTTTTTTAAAAAGCATCCACACATAAAACTGGTAGAAGATGCAGATACAGCAGCTGTAGCTAAACGTATTAAAGATCGTGAAATTAAAAAAGTAGCAGCAATTGCAGGAGCTACAGCAGCAACTATTTATGATTTAGAAATCTTGGCAGCAAATATTCAAACGAATCAAACCAATAGTACTCGTTTTTTTATTCTGAATAAGAAAGAATCAGAAATATATCAAGAAAATGAAATCAATAAAGCTTCATTAAAATTTATAACAGATCATAAAAGAGGAAGTCTTGCTACAGTACTTAATGTGATGAGTGATTGTAAACTTAATTTAACAAAAATTCAGTCAATGCCTGTGGTGAACGATCCATGGAGATATTCATTTTTTGTTGACGTAACCTTTGAAGCATACGAAGATTATCAAAAAGCATTATCGGTATTAAAAATAATGGCACTAGAACTGAAAGTTTTAGGAGAATATAAAAATCAAAAGTCATGAGCATACAAACAGCAAAGCGGCTTGAAACTGTGAAAGAATACTATTTTTCTACTAAGCTTAGAGAGGTTAGATCTCTTATAGCTTCAGGAAAACCGATTCTTAATATGGCTATAGGTAGTCCAGATTTGGACCCACCACAAAAAGTGTTAGAGGAAATTAAGAGTGCACTTTTTGAAGAAGGAGCACATAAATATCAAAGTTATCAAGGAATACCTGAGTTTAGACAAGCTATTGTTGATTTTTATGATCAAAAATATGGAGTTTCTCTAGATGTAGAAAAAGAAGTTTTGCCTTTATTAGGATCAAAAGAAGGGATTATGCATATCTCAATGGCATACCTTAATGAAGGAGATAAAGTTTTGATTCCTAATCCTGGATATCCAACCTATACTTCGGTATCAAAACTACTAAGAGCAGAGCCTATATATTATGATTTAGATGAACAACGTAACTGGGAACCAGATTTTGAAGCTTTAGAAAAAGAGGATCTTGAAAATATAAAAATGATGTGGGTTAATTATCCGCACATGCCTACAGGAGCTTCGGGTAATTTAGCATTATTCAAAAGATTAGTTGCTTTTGCCAAAGAACATAAAATCTTATTAGTAAATGATAATCCATATAGTTTCGTTTTAAACGAAAACCCAATCAGCATACTAGCAGTAGAAGGTGCAAGAGATGTGGCTCTGGAACTAAATTCATTAAGCAAGACCTTTAATATGGCTGGATGGAGAGTAGGTATGGTTACGGGGTGTCCAGATAAAATAGGAGCTGTGCTTAAAGTAAAAAGTAATATGGATAGTGGTATGTTTCTGGGGATTCAGAAAGGAGCCATAGCAGCATTGCGAATAGAGGAAGTTTGGTATAAACGTATGAATGCTATTTATGAAGAAAGACGAAAGTTAATATGGGAGTTAGCTACAGTATTAAAATGTTCTTTTGATAGAGAAGCTACAGGAATGTTTGTATGGGCAAAATTACCAGAAGGGAAAGATGCAGAAGAATATATAGACCACTTACTCTATGAACATGATATTTTTATAGCACCAGGAAGTATTTTTGGAGATAAAGGAAATGGATATATACGTTTTTCATTATGCATACCAGAACAACAAATCAAAGAAGCAATTAATCGTTTACAAGTAGCAGTTTAAATATGAAAGTTTTTGTTATAGGTACAGGATTAATAGGAGGATCATTAGCTATAGATATTAAAGCAGCATTTAATGAATCTGTAATTTACGGAATAGATGCTAATGAGGTTAATCAAGAAGAAGCATTACAATTAGGAGTCATCCAGCATAAAGCAACATTTGAGGAATTAAATAAAGCAGATGTGGTAGTTATTGCTATTCCAGTAAATGCACTTGTGACATTATTGCCAAAGGTATTAGATAAGGTTACAGATGATTGTTTGGTTATCGATGCGGGTTCTACCAAGAAAAGAATTTGCGAAATAGTAGCAGAACACCCTAAGAGAAGAAATTTTTTAGCAGCACACCCTATTGCTGGAACTGAATTTTCTGGACCACAAGCAGCAATAGCTAATCTATATAGAGGAAAAACTAATATTATTTGTGAGGTAGAAAAAACAGCATTCAAACTACAGGAAAAAGCTATGGAAATTTTCTCTAGGTTAGGAATGAGGATTAGGTATATGGATCCGTTGTCACATGATAAGCATATAGCTTATGTGTCTCACTTATCACATATTAGTTCTTTTATGTTAGGGAAAACAGTGATCGAAAAAGAAAAAAATGAGCGCGATATTTTTGATATGGCTGGGAGTGGATTTGCATCAACAGTTAGATTGGCAAAAAGTTCTCCAGAAATGTGGACGCCTATTTTTGAACAGAATAAAGATAACGTCATTAAGACATTAGACGAATACATAAAAAACCTAACTCAGTTTAAAGAATTGATGGAAACTAATCAGTTTTCTAAAATTCATAACGAAATGGAAAATACCAATCATATAAAAACAATTTTAAAAGGAATAAAATAAAACCAAACAATAAAAAAGCTAATAATGGAGAATAAGAAAGAATTACGCAATTGGTTAGATGCTTACAACCTAGAGCATCCGCTAGTGATCGGTGGACCCTGTAGTGCAGAGACAGAAGATCAAGTGTTAAAAATTGCACATCAATTAAAAGATAGTGATGCGACAGTATTACGTGCAGGAATTTGGAAACCAAGAACACGTCCAGGAAATTTTGAAGGTGTAGGAGCACTAGGTTTAAAGTGGTTGCAACGTGCCAAAGAAGAAACAGGGATGAAAATAGCTACAGAAGTAGCAAACCCTCATCATGTAGAATTAGCATTAAAGCATGATGTAGATATTTTGTGGATAGGAGCAAGAAGTACAGTATCACCATTTATAGTACAAGATATAGCAGATGCATGTAAAGGAATTGATAATCCAGTATTAATTAAAAATCCGATTAATCCAGATTTATCATTGTGGTTAGGAGCTGTTGAGCGTTTTTATACTGCAGATGTGAAAAACTTAGGTGTGATTCACAGAGGATTCTCTACTTATGAAAAAACAAAATATAGAAATATACCAGAATGGCAGATTCCGATCGATTTACAAAATCGTTTCCCAGATTTACCATTGATTTTAGATCCATCTCATATTGCAGGAAGAAGAGACTTGATTTTTGATTTATCACAAACTGCTTTAGATTTAAATTTTGATGGATTAATTGTAGAAACACATTATGATCCAGATAATGCTTGGAGTGATGCAAAACAACAAATAACACCAGCTACATTAGTCCAGATTATGAAAGATTTAAGAATCAGAAAAACAGTAGGAGAAGATGAAGCTTATCAAAATGCGTTAAGCGAATTGAGAGCAAAGATTGATGTAGCAGATAATCAATTACTAGAAGTGTTGTCAAAACGTATGCGTATTTCTGATGAGATTGGAAAAGTAAAAGCAAAACAAAATGTAGCTATTTTACAATCAAAAAGATGGAATGAAATTCTAGGAAGAATGATTCTAGAAGGAGAAGAGAATGGATTAAGTGAAGAATTTATCCTTAGAATCTTTAAAGCAATACACCAAGAGTCAATAAATCACCAGAAAAATATAGCAAAAGCATAAATATTTGCATCTTTGTATCTTAAAGGAAAAATGATAATCAGTTAGTTTTCTTTTTAAGAGAAAACTAACTGACCCATAGAAAATAACGATAAGCAGATGAAACGTTAAAAGAATGAAAGGTGTTGTTTATAAATCTACAGGAAGTTGGTATACTGTAAAAACTGAAGAAGGTAAAGTATATGAATGTAGAATTAAGGGGAAATTTAGAATTAAAGGTATAAAGAGTACGAATCCAGTATCTGTAGGTGATGTAGTCGATTTTAAGCTAGAAACTAATAATGATCAGGTTACTGGGGTGATAGAAAATATTCATGACCGACAAAATTATATTATACGTAAGTCGGTGAATTTATCAAAACAAACCCACATCATTGCATCAAACATTGATGTGGTTTTTTTGTTGATAACGCTCAATAATCCACCTACCTTTACAGCTTTTATAGATCGATTTTTAGTAACAGCAGAAGCATATGGAATAAAAGCGGTATTACTTTTTAATAAAATTGATACGTATAATGAGGAAGAAATATTAGAAATTAAATACTTAGCATCTATATATCGAGAAATCGGATACGAATGTATAGGGATTTCTGCCAAAACTGGAAAAAATGTAGAGCAAGTTAAAAGCTTGATGCAAGGAAAAGTATCGATGTTTTCTGGACATAGTGGAGTAGGGAAATCAACATTAATAAATGCTTTAGAAGAAGGTTTATCTTTACGTACCAAAGAAATAAGTGAGCAACATAAACAAGGACAACATACTACTACATTTGCAGAAATGTTTGATCTTCAATTTGGAGCAAAAATTATAGATACACCAGGGATAAAGGGATTTGGAGTAGTTGATATAGAAAAAGAAGAATTAGGAGATTATTTTCCAGAATTTTTTAAATTAAAATCATCATGTAAATTCAATAACTGTTTGCATCTTAATGAACCCAAATGTGCTGTGAAAGAAGCTTTGGATAATGAAGAAATTCCGTGGTCTAGGTATAAAAGCTATATGCAAATTCTAGAAGGAGAAGAAGAACATTACAGAAAGAATAATTACACAAACGAATGAGAGTTGTAATACAACGAGTGACCCATGCTTCTGTTACTATAGAAGGTAAAGAGCATGCAGCAATAAAAAGTGGGTTATTAATTTTATTAGGTATAACAGAAGAAGATACTCAAGAAGATATTAAATGGCTATCTGGTAAAATAAGTAAACTTAGGATTTTTGGAGATGAAAAAGGATTAATGAATAAAAGTATTTTGGATATAGAAGGAGAAGCTTTAGTAGTTAGTCAATTTACATTGTATGCCAGTACCAAAAAAGGAAACCGCCCCAGTTATATTAATGCAGCCAGACCAGAAACTGCAATTCCTTTATATGAGGCGTTTGTTAAAGCATTAGAAAGAGATATAAATAAAACAGTTAAAACAGGAATATTTGGAGCAGATATGAAAGTAGCATTACTTAATGATGGTCCAGTAACAATTATTATAGATTCTAAAAATAAAGAATAGTAATAAACCCATTCATCATGATCAAAAAAATAAAATTTATGTTATTATTGATGATTAGCTTTTCATCAATAAAAGGAATTACACAAGAAATTGACCCGTTATTACTGCAAAGTATAGCGATTAAACCAGAGCTCAAAGAAGATGCTAATGCAGTAATACGACTAGAAGAAGTAACTATACATTTAGAAAGTAGTAATAAAGTAATAGTTAAAACTCGTCAAGTGATTACAGTATTAAATGCTCATGGAAATAAGCATGTATCGACTTATGAATGGTACGACCCTTCTACAAAAATAAGAAAGCAACAAGCTATATTTTATGATTTAATAGGAAATGAAATCAAAAAATATAAAAGAGGAGATTTTGAAGATAGAAGTGCCGTTGATGGTAATTTTATTACTGACAATAGAATTAAATATATAGAACATACACCTGTTAGTTACCCATATACTGTAGTTTATGAAAGCGAATTAGTAAATACATCTACAGCCTTTTTAACACGATGGAGTCCTATAAAAGGATACTATGTAAGTGTAGAAAAATCAAAATATACTATAGAAAACCCTAAAAACTTAACGTTAAAAAAGAAAGAATATAACTTATCAAATTTTGGTGTAATAAGTACAGAAAAAGGGTATGTGCTAGAGAATAGTAGAGCTTTGGAGCCAGAAGCGATGAGTCCTAGCTTTTCAAATTTTGTTCCTAAGGTGGCTATAGCACTACAAAATTTTGAATTGGTAAATGTTCAGGGAGAAGCTAAAGATTGGAGTAGTTTTGGTCTATGGCAATATGAAAATTTAGTTTCTGGAAGGAATGTTTTACCAGAAGAAACAATCAAAGAAATTTCGACCTTAACAAGTGAAGCGACTTCAAATAAAGAAAAGGCGAAGATTATTTATGAATATGTTCAAAATAAAACGAGATATATCAGTGTACAATTAGGTATAGGAGGGTGGTTGCCTATGCAAGCATCTCAAGTAGATCAATTGGGATATGGAGATTGTAAAGCATTAACCAATTATACCAAAGCCTTATTAGATAGCCAAAAAATACCAGCATATTATACAGTTGTTTTTGCAGGAGAGAACAAGCGGCATATAGATAAGGATTTTGTGGCAATGCAAGGTAATCATGTTATTCTTAATGTTCCAGATGGAGAAGAAGATGTTTGGTTAGAGTGTACAAGTCAAACAATGCCTTTTAATTTTATAGGAGATTTTACAGATGATAGAGATGTTTTGGTAATAAAACCAGAAGGAGGAATTATCAAAAGGACTAGAAAATATACGCCCGAAGAAAATAGATTAGAAACCAAAGGAACTATAACAATTAACGAAGATCGATCTATAATAGCATCTGTAGAAATGAGTTCAAAAGGGATTCAATATGATCAACGGTATTATATTGATAAACTTAATACAAAAGATCAAGATGAACATTATAAAGAATATTGGGACTATATCAATAATTTAAATCTCAAAGAGATAAAATTTAAAAATGATAAAGACAATATACTTTTTACAGAAAACATAACAATAGAGGCAGCTAATTATGCTAAAAAAATAGGAAACAGATTACTATTTATACCTAATGTATTTAATCGAGATCAAGGCTCGTTGTTAACATATAAAGATAGACAACGAGAAGTTGAGATCACTAGAGGATTTTATGACATAGATGAGTATGAGATAACAATCCCAGCGGGGTATAATTTAAGTATAAAACCAGAAGATAAAGTTATTGAAAATACTTTTGGGAAATATACATATGAGGTAAGACAAGTAGATGATAGAACGTTGAAATTAAAAAGAACACTAAAGATTCTTGACGGTATATATCCAAAAGAAGCTTATGAAATTTATAAGACATTAAAAAAAGAAATAAAGAAAACAGATAAATCAAAAATTTTATTAATCAAAGAATAATTAAAAATCAATCAGAAACGACATGAAATCATTAAGTAGATTATTAGTAGTTATCATTTCAATCATTATAACGAATAGTTATGCACAAGAATACAAGTTTGGAAAAGTATCAAAAGAAGAGTTAACGGAAAAAGTATACGCAAAAGATAGTTCGGCCAATGCGACAATACTTTATGAAGAAAAAATAGTAAAACTAGAATATTCACAATCCGAAGGGTTTGTCTTAGTTACAGACGTTTTTAAACGTATTAAATTATATAACAAAGATGGATTTGACCATGCAACACATCAAGTATTGTTGTATGAACGAGGAGGAGATGAAGAAGTATTATCAGGTTTAAAAGGAGTTACATATAATTTTGATGGAGGTAAAATTGAAAAAAGCAAGCTAAAAAAGGATGGGATATTTAAAAATCAACATTCCAAAAATAGAAAATCTGTAAAATTTACAATGCCTGCTTTAAAAGATGGTAGTGTTATAGAATATAAGTATAGTATTAATTCCCCATATATTCAGAATATAGATAAGATATATTTACAATATGATATTCCTATTAAAAAGTTATTAGTTGAAACACATTTTCCTGAATATTTTACTTATAAAAAACGAATGAGTGGAGGTGTTCCTATTGATTTAAAGAGTACTTCTTATGGAGATAAAATTGATTTTGTAAATAAACAACGTACAGGATTCTATGCTTCAAAAACTACATTTGATAGAAGTTCGGTAGATTTTAACATCAAAAAAGATAAGATAGAAGCACTAGATGTTGTAGCTTTTAGAGAGGAACCTTTTGCTGGGAATATGAGAAATTATATTTCGTCATTAAATTATGAATTGTCATTTGTGAAATTCCCAAATCAAACACCAAAATTTTATACTACTACTTGGGAAGATGTTGCCAAAACTATTTTTGAAAGACCAAGTTTTGGAGGAGAATTAAAGAAAGATTCATATTACAAAAACGATTTAGATCAAATAGTTAATGCTACAGAAAGTGAACAAGCAAAAGTTGCAAAAGTTTTTAGCTATGTTAAAAGTAGAATGAACTGGAATGAGTATTATGGAGTATATACAGATGTAGGTGTCAAAAAAGCATATAAAGAACAGGTAGGTAATGTTGCCGAAATAAATCTAATGTTGACATCAATGTTACAAAATAAAGGTATAGATGCAGATCCTGTTTTGGTAAGTTCTAGTAACAAGGCAATTTCTTTATTTCCTACTTTAGATGGATTTAATTATGTAATAACTAGAGTAAGGTTATCAGATGGTAAAGTACTTTATTTAGATGCTACAGATAAATACGGAATGCCTAATATTTTACCTAATAGAATATTATTTGGTATGGGAAGAGTTATAACTAAGCATGGTGGATCTGAAATGGTAAGTTTACGACCTAAGCGTGTTTCTAGTAATAGAGTGAGTATACAAGCAGAATTAACAGCGGACGGAAATATTAAAGGTAAAGAAAGTAAAAGTTATTTAGGATATCTCGCGAGAGGATATAGAGCTAGTAATGCTAATATAAAAGAGGAAGAAAGAATTAAAAAAA
Source organism: Aquimarina rhabdastrellae (assembly GCA_947387485.1). Taxonomy (GTDB): domain Bacteria; phylum Bacteroidota; class Bacteroidia; order Flavobacteriales; family Flavobacteriaceae; genus Aquimarina. The sequence continues at coordinate 190,244 of CANDNT010000003.1, read as the reverse complement.
TCCAAGAAAAGGATGGATTAAATGAAATTGCCGGATACACACGTAAAGGGGTAAAAGAATATGGAAAAGGGGTTAATGAACGTTTTGATTTTACACTTGAAGATCAAACAGAATTAATCGGAGAAGAATTGTTCTTTTCTCCTTTATTATTTTTGAAAACAGAAGAAAATCCTTTTAAGTCAAAAGAGCGATTATATCCAGTTGATTTTGGATATGGGTTTTCAAATGCATATATGGTAAATGTGAAAATCCCAGAGGGATATGAAGTAGCGTCATTACCAGCATCAAAAGCATTAAAGCTACCAGAAAATATGGGAAGCTTTAGTTATAGAATAAATGAAATGAATGGAGTAATACAGGTAGTTGTAAGTGAGACGGTAAAATCACCTATAATTCCTTCAGATTATTATCCTACATTAAAAGAATTCTATAAGCAAGTTGTAGAGAAAGAAAATGAACAAGTAGTCTTGAAAAAAATAAAATAAATATGAATTTACAAAATGCACAACAAGCTGTAGACGAGTGGATCAAGAATCATGGAGTTCGTTATTTTAACGAATTAACTAATATGGCTCAACTTACAGAAGAAGTAGGAGAAGTAGCTCGAATTATTGCACGTCGCTATGGAGAGCAAAGCGAAAAAGAAAGTGATAAAAATAAAGATTTGGGCGAAGAACTAGCAGATGTAGTTTTTGTTGTGTTATGCTTGGCAAATCAAACTGGAGTGAATCTAGAAGAAGCATTTAATAAAAAGTTAGATATCAAAACCAAAAGAGATCACGATAGACACCATAATAATGAAAAATTAAAATAAAATAGACGATGAAAGAAATGATAACCTCAAAATTGTATTGGAAAAGTGTAATGATTACAGGAATTATGTTTGCTGTAGTATTCAGTATCATAATGTTCTTAATCAATCATGGCTTTGATTTTGAAAGTTTTCAACAAACAAAACTAGCAGAGGGAAGATGGAAGAGGTATATTGTTTCTAGAATTGTAGGTGGTTTTGTCTATGGATTATTTATGGGATTCGTATCGTTCAAAAAAAGTAAAGAAAAAGCAAAATAGAGATGAATATAAAAATAGCCAATTGTGAAGCAGTACAAGATACTACTATACAAATAACGGGATCAAAAAGTGAAACCAATAGACTATTGATTCTACAAGCATTATATCCACAAATCACTATAGATAATATATCAAATAGTGATGATTCACAAGTATTACAACAAGCGTTGAATAGTGAAGAAATGCTTGTTGATATTCATCATGCAGGAACAGCAATGCGATTTCTTACAGCATACTTTGCTACAAGAGAAGGTAGAGAAGTTACCCTTACTGGTAGTAAGCGTATGCAAGAACGACCAATAAAAATTTTGGTAGAAGCCTTACGTCAATTAGGTTGTGATATTCAATATGAAAAAAATGAAGGGTATCCTCCATTAAAGATTTCAGGAAAAAAGATCACTACTCAAGAAGTTACTTTACAAGCAAATGTAAGTAGTCAATATATATCGGCATTAATGTTAATTGCACCTTCTTTACCACAGGGGTTAATCATTAACTTAGAAGGAAAAGTAACTTCTATACCATATATCAATATGACATTAAGTTTGTTAAGAGCAATAGGTGTAGAAGGCGTTTTTAATGAAAATACGATCATGATCAAACCTAAAGAAACTGTAGAAAAGAAAACGATAGTTGTAGAATCAGATTGGAGTTCTGCATCATATTTCTATAGTACAGTAGCTTTATCAAAAGAAACAAAAATCACACTAGGAAGCTATAAAAAAGATAGTTATCAAGGGGATTCTGCATTGGTTCAAATCTATAAATATTTAGGAGTTGAAACTACATTTGGAACAGATCGTATAACGCTTCAAAAAATAGCTACAGATAACCTAGAATTACCTAAAGAGTTAGATTTATCAAACTCACCAGATATAGCTCAAACAATAGCTGTAACGTGTTTTGGTTTAGGTATAGGATGCTATCTTACAGGTTTACATACATTAAAAATTAAAGAAACAGATCGATTAGAAGCTCTAAAAACTGAGTTGGAAAAACTTGGTGCGTCAGTAATGATAACAGAGAATAGCTTGACCTTAAAGCCTTCAGAAAAAATAAAATCTGATGTAGCTATAGCAACGTATCAAGATCATAGAATGGCAATGGCATTTGCACCATTAGGCTTAAAGACAAGTTTGAATATAGTAGAGGCAGAGGTGGTTTCAAAATCGTATCCAGATTTTTGGACAGATTTAGAAACTGTAGGATTCAAGCTTTTTACTGAAAAATAAAAGATAAATAGCAAATTACTTGACAACCCCCTATGTGAGATTGTATATTTGCGCCTTATAAAAAAATAAAACGAATGAAGTTATCGCATTTTAATTTCGATCTTCCTAGTGAATTGTTGGCAGAATATCCAGCAGAGAATAGAGATGAAGCTCGCTTAATGGTGTTAAATAGAAAAGAACAAACTATTGAGCATAAAATGTTTAAAGACCTAATAGATTATTTTAACGAAGATGATGTAATGGTTTTAAACAATACAAAAGTATTTCCTGCTAGATTATATGGTAATAAAGAAAAGACAGGAGCAAGAATTGAAGTATTTTTATTAAGAGAGCTTAATGCAGAAACGCGTCTGTGGGATGTATTGGTTGATCCAGCGAGAAAAATTCGTATAGGAAATAAATTATATTTTGGTGATGACGAAAGTTTAGTAGCAGAAGTTATTGATAATACTACTTCTAGAGGACGTACATTACGTTTCTTATATGATGGTTCTTATGAGGAGTTTAGACAAAAGTTAAATGACTTAGGAGAAACACCACTTCCAAAATACATCAAGAGAGGTGTTGAGCCAGAAGATGAAGAACGTTACCAAACAATTTATGCTAAGAACGAAGGAGCTGTAGCTGCACCAACAGCAGGATTACACTTTTCTAAGCATTTAATGAAACGCCTTGAGATAAAAGGATTAAACTTTGCCGAAGTTACACTTCACGTAGGATTAGGAACTTTTAGTCCAGTAGAAGTAGAAGATTTATCTAAGCACAAAATGGATAGTGAAGAAGCTCATATTGCATTAGCAGCAACAGAAACTATCAACAAGGCAATCCAAAATAAAAGAAGAATTTGTGCGGTAGGAACTACTGTAATGAGAGCATTAGAAAGCTCAGTTTCTTCAGAGAAAACGCTTAATGAATTCAGAGGATGGACAAATAAATTTATTTTCCCTCCATATGATTTCAGTATAGCAAACAGTATGATTACAAATTTCCATACGCCTAAATCTACTTTATTGATGATGGTGTCTGCATTTGCAGGACATGATTTCATGAAAGAAGCATATGAGCAAGCTGTAAAAGAAAAATATAAGTTTTACTCTTATGGTGATGCTATGTTAATTCTATAAGATCCTATAGCTATAAATAATATTAAAAGAGTGCTTTAAGCACTCTTTTTTTTGTTATGATAAGATTTAAAATAATGTAGTTTAACAGATTTTTATGTTTTATATCTAGAAAATGTAGAAAAGAACATGTTTAATAACTTAATTATGGAATCATGTTATATTTTTGCAGGCTGTGAAAAGAAAAACCACATCTAATATTTAAAGATAATTTAACATGTAAATGACAATTATCATAGTTTTATGATAATGTTAACTTTAAAAAAATGAGATTTTTCGTTTAAAATTTACGAATCTTGGTTATCTTTGCCCGCCCTTAAATTTTGCATATCAAAACTTTGTAAAAAATTGATAGTGAAGTTTTTTTAATGAATTGAAGCAGAAAGTATTAATTATATAGCGATGAGAAACATTTTTACACTTATAATAATTTTTTTAATTGGAATCATAAATTGTAATGCCCAGACAAGAGTAGGAGGAATGCAATTTAACGATAGCGAAAAAATAGGAGATATTGAGCTTATTTTAAATGGAGCAGGAGTAAGAAAAGATGCTTCATCAAAATTATATGCAGCAGGATTATATGTGGATTTTGAAGTAGAAGGAAAGCAAGATGATATGAAGGTAGCGAATATGGATGCTACAATGGGAATTACAATTAAAGTAATTTCAAATATTATTACACCTCCTGTGTTTGAAGAAATGTTGAGAAATGGTTTAGAAAAATCAACAGAAGGAAATAGCTATAAAATAGAAGATGATATTCGTAAGTTTTTAGGTTTTTTCAGAGGAGTATTTAGTAAGCATGAAATTTATAAATTAATCTATAAAAAAGGTGATGGTTTATATGTTTACAAAAATATGAGACAGCTAGGGAAGATAGATGGATTAGAATTTAAAAAAGCTATTTTCGGTATGTGGTTAGGAGATGATCCTATTGATGCAGAATTAAAAACTAGTTTATTAGGAGATAGCGGAGATAATCCAATTTTTGGAAAATGGAAGTCTTACTATGTAGAAACAGGTGTAGCAAAATCAATTATCGAAATCTATACGATTAAAGGAGAAGTATATGGAGTAATTGATAGAATGTTAAGAGAATCAGAAAGAGATGCTATCTGTTATGACTGTAAAGGTGAAGATAAAAACCAAGAAGTTGAAGGATTAGTTATTATCAAAAAACTTAGAAAGAGTGGTAGTAAATATTCTGGAGGAACTTTTACTAATATAGAAGACGGAAAAGTATCTTCTTGTCAGATATGGATTGATGAGGATAACCAAAACCTTCTTAATGTAAAGTATAAAGGTAGTGGAGGAACTCAACAATGGAAACGCGTTAGATAATTAAGTACGAAAAAGAATAAATACAAAAGAATCATTCATTACAGTTATGGATGATTCTTTTTTTATAGTAAAGAAGAAACTTTATATTTTTGCACTATCATGAAAGCAAAGAAAAAGGACGTAAGAGCGCTTACCAAAGAACAATTGAGAGCATTTTTTGAAGCGCAAGGAGATAAAGCATTTAGAGGGAATCAAGTATACGAGTGGCTCTGGAATAAAGGAGCGCATAGTTTTGAAGATATGACAAATATCTCAAAGAAAACTCGAGAAATGCTGGAAGAGAACTTTGTGATTAATCATATTCGCGTAGATCAAATGCAACGTAGTACAGATGGTACTATTAAAAATGCGGTACGATTACATGATGATTTAATAGTAGAATCAGTATTGATTCCTACACCTACAAGAACAACAGCTTGTGTTTCTTCTCAAGTAGGATGTAGTTTAGATTGCAAATTTTGCGCTACAGCACGACTAAAACGCATGCGTAATTTGAATCCAGACGAAATCTATGATCAAGTAGTAGCTATAGATAACGAAAGTAGATTATATCATAATAGACCGTTATCTAATATTGTATTTATGGGTATGGGAGAGCCACTTATGAATTACAATAATGTAATAGCTGCAATAGATAAAATTACTTCTCCAGAAGGATTAGGAATGGCACCTAGAAGAATTACGTTATCGACTTCAGGAATACCAAAAATGATTAAAAAAATGGCAGATGACGAAGTCCGATTTAAATTAGCAGTGTCATTACACTCGGCGATTGATGAAGTGCGAACGCGAATTATGCCATTTAATGAAACATTTCCGTTAGATCAATTAAGGGAAGCTTTAGAATATTGGTATAGTAAGACAAAGAGCAGGGTAACCTACGAATATGTTGTGTGGAAAGGTATTAATGATCGTAAAGAAGATATAGATGCTTTGGTACGTTTTTGTGGTTATATACCATGTAAAGTTAATTTGATAGAATATAACCCTATAGATGATGGAGAATTTCAACAAGCATCTTCACAAGCTATTGATAAATATATACATGGATTAGAAAGTAGAGGTTTTGTAGTGAATGTAAGACGAAGTAGAGGGAAAGATATAGACGCAGCATGTGGTCAGTTGGCTAATAAACAAGTATAAAGAAATAAGTAAAGACATTAAAAATAGCTTTCAAAAAAGAACTTTTATAGTATCTTCGCATAATCCATGAAGATAGTCGAACAAATAAAACGGCCGATAATAGAAGAGATGGAACTTTTTGAAAAGAAGTTTTATCAATCTATGACTTCACAGGTAGCATTGCTTAACCGAATTACACATTATATTGTAAATCGAAAAGGAAAACAAATGCGACCTATGTTTGTCTTTCTTGTTTCCAAAATGGTTTCAGGTGGACAAATTAATGAACGTACTTATAGAGGAGCATCAGTAATTGAATTGATTCACACAGCAACTTTGGTTCATGATGATGTAGTAGATGACTCTAATAGGCGTAGAGGATTTTTTTCTATTAATGCTTTATGGAAAAATAAAATAGCAGTTTTAGTAGGGGATTATCTATTATCAAAAGGACTATTATTATCTATTGATAATGGCGATTTTGACCTCCTAAAAATCATTTCTGTTGCGGTAAGAGAAATGAGTGAAGGAGAATTACTTCAAATAGAAAAAGCTAGAAAATTAGATATTACCGAAGATATTTATTACGAAATTATTCGCCAAAAGACAGCAACACTTATAGCTGCTTGTTGTAGCTTAGGAGCGTGTTCTGTAGCACCAGAATCAGATGCTGTAGAGCAAATGCGTAAGTTTGGAGAGTTAATCGGGATGGCATTCCAGATCAAAGATGATTTATTTGATTATGGAGAAACAGCAATAGGTAAACCTACAGGAATAGATATTAAGGAACAAAAAATGACACTTCCTTTAATATATACACTTAATAACTGCCCTAAAGAAAAACGTAAATGGCTAATCAATTCCATTAAGAATCATAATAAAGATAAAAAAAGAGTAAAAGAAATTATCAATTATGTGAAAATAAGTGGAGGACTTGATTATGCAACCAAAGTAATGCACGAATTTAAAGACGAAGCATTAACAATTTTATCAACTTATCCACAATCACCTTATAGAGATTCACTCGAACTTATGGTGCGTTACGTTATCGAACGAAAAAAATAAGCTTAAATTTACTGTTGAAAATCATAGTGTTAACTGCTTTTTTGAAAAAAAATAAAAAAGTGGACAACCATTTTTAAAACAATTGCGTCTATATAGATAGAAAGCAGTTTTGAAGACTATTTATAAAATTAGGAATAGAAATTGTGATTGATAAAAACAAACAGTAAAGGGTGAAAGTAATACAATTTTATAAAGACGAAAAACAGCTTATAAAAAAAGCAGTAGCTCATGATAGAGAAGCACAGCGTCTATTGTATGAAAAACATGCACCCAAAATGTTAAGTGTTTGTAGGCAATACGTCAAAGATATCCATCATGCCGAAGAGATTATGATGAATGGCTTTTTTAAAGTGTTTACCAACTTAAAAAAGTTTAAACATCAAGGAAGCTTTGAAGGATGGATAAGAAGAATAATGATTAACGAAGCAATAAGTTTTTTAAGAAAGAAGAACCAATTATTCTTTACAGATGATGTAACTGTATATGCTCAAGAAACCTGGAATAACACACAGATTGATTTAGAGGTAGCTCAAATACAAAACTTAATAGATAAATTACCAGAAGGATATAAAATGGTATTTGTGTTATATGCTATAGAAGGATATAAGCATCAAGAAATAGCAAAGATGCTTAATATCTCAGAAAGTACATCCAAAACGCAATTATTTAAAGCAAGAAAATTGCTGCAAAAGAAGTTGAACCAACAAAACAAGACATATAATGGCTCCGTTGAAGTTTGAAGAAGACATAAAAGAAAAGTTAGATGAAAGAGTGATTAAGCCATCAGTTTCTAGTTGGGAGCAATTGGCAGAACGTCTTGATGAAGTACCGTTACAACAATCTAAAAAAAAGGCGATATTGCGATATATGGCTATAGCAGCATGTTTTATAGGGATATTAATATTAAGCACTGTATATACTATAGACATAGAAAAACAGAATCATATTGATATAGTTGAAAGTATTGAAGAAAACGAAGAAATAAAGCAGGAAGAGACAACTCGACCTCTAGAGATAATATCAACAGAGCAAATTGCTATTCAAAAAGAATTAGAAACAAGTGTAGCGAGTAAAACTATAAAAACTTCAAAAAGAGAAGAAAAAGAGAAATCAAATAAGCTGTCCAAATCACAAAGAAAAGTAGAAAAGAAATCTATAGTAGAAGCAATAGCTCATGAAGAGAATAAGGTTATTCATAAGGTCGAAAAACTTATAAATAAAGAACAACTCTCAGTACCAGTAGAAGATGCAATGACAGCACGCGTTAATGAAGTAGTAGCACAAATTACAGCACTACAACAACAGAAAGACGTAACAGAAGAAGAAATAGATGCTTTATTATTAAAAGCACAACGAGATATAACAACAACACAATACGAAAAAGCAGGTACAGTTGATGCAATGGCATTGTTACTAGACGTAGAAACAGAGCTAGATGAAACTTTTAAGCAACGTGTTTTTGAAGCGCTTAAAGCAGGACTTAAAAGAGTAAAAACAGCTGTAGCAGAAAAGGACTTTTAATCTTATACACGAACAGAAAGTTAAAAGGCAAGAGAGATTGCCTCAAAAAATCAAAAACAGATGAGAACAAAAATACTTATGGTCGTATTAACGATCCTACTTAGTGGTGCCCAAATGATACAAGCACAAGTAACCGAAGACAATAAAAAAACAATAGAACAATTACTTAAGAAAAAAGAAGTAATTAAGAAAGAAGAGCGTGATAAACTTAAAGCAGCAGTAGAAGTTATCAATGAAAGATTAGAGCGTAATGAAATTACAGCAGCAACAGCACAAGAGTTAAAAGAAACAGCAGCAAAGAAACATGCATTAAACATAGAAAATCGACTGGCGATTATTGATAATAAAATAGCATTGTATGAGCGTAATCAAGAAGATGTTATTATAAAAGATAATGAAGAGGATAAAGAAGTAATTCTTTTTGGTATAAAAATTAATAGTAAAGAAGGCAAAAAGATAAAATATGATAGACGTACACGCAAAGATTTAGTAGTAGCTTTTGGGCTTAATAATGCATTAGCAGATGGACAATCGTTAAGTGATTCTGATTTTAAGATATTAGGAAGCCGCTTTTTTGAGATTGGATGGTCATGGAAAACTAGAGTTTTTAAGAATAGTAATTGGCTGAGAGTAAATTATGGGATATCATATGTATCTAATGGATTAAAACTTACAGATAATAGATATTTTGTAGAAAATGGAGATCTTACAGAAGTAGAAGATTTTAGAGTTGAATTGGATAAATCTAAATTTAGAATGGATCATCTAGTTGTGCCATTATACTTAGAAATAGGCCCATCAAGAATATTTAAGTCTGAAGAAAAAATACGATACTATATAGATAGAAAGTTTAGACTAGGAATAGGAGGATATGTTGGAGCTAATATAAGTACAAGACAAAAATTAAAATATAAAGAAGATGGAGATCGCATCAAAGATAAAATCAAAAGAGATTACAATACAAACGATTTTGTCTATGGACTTGGAGCTTATGCCGGATTTGGAGACATGTCGCTTTATCTTAAATATGATTTGAATCCTATATTTAAAGATCCTAATACCGAACTTAATAATATTTCACTAGGACTAAGATTTGATCTTTAAAAGTGTTAATTTAATTTGTTTAATAGAACCTAAATATTTTAGGTTCTATTTTTTGACAGATTAATAAAAATAAAGAGATCTTAATTTTTACATCCATTTTTGTCACAAGTGATTGTTTGATTTGTATTAGACCAATGATCATAATGATTTGTAGTATTTACTCCGCAACCAGTTGTTCCTCCTTTTTGACCTTTATGAACAATTCCAGTAGGTGTATGTTTTACTGCCATAATAATGTATTTAAAAATTAAAGCACAAACTAAACATTAATTCTAGTAAAAATCAATCATCAAAAGTGTTTAGATTTCTTATTAAGTATTTTATTAATTCAAGTTTAAAATAAGAGTAAAGGTTATTTAAATACAATTGACATCCTTGCTAATCTTATTAAAAAAGAGTATTTTAAACATAAATACCAAAATGATAATGATATGAAATTAGGTGCATTTTCAATAAGTCTTAGCGTAAAGAATATCAAAGCTTCAAAAGCATTTTATGAAACTTTAGGCTTTAAAGTTTTTGCTGGAGATCTAGAAAAGAATTATCTCATAATGAAAAATGAAGAAACTTTAATCGGACTTTTTCAAGGCATGTTTGAAAATAATATCTTGACATTTAATCCAGGCTGGGATTCAAATACACAGATACTTGAAAACTTTGACGATGTTAGAACTATTCAAAAAGAATTAAAGGATAAAGGTATCAAATTAGAAACAGAAGCAGATGAAAATACCTCTGGACCAGCAAGTTTTGTGGTACTAGATCCAGATGGTAATGCTATTCTAATTGATCAACATGTTTAAATTCATTGCGCAACACCTATTTGTGGATAAGTAGGGATGTCAATACTAATTATAGTACCGCGTTTTACAGCAGAATCTATATGTAAAACTCCATTGAGATTATGTACGCGTTCTTTAATATTATGCAATCCGATACCTTTTGCAGTTTTAGAGGTGTCAAAACCAACACCATCGTCCTCAACCATAAGCTGTATAGTTTCATCTATTAAATTTAAATGAATATCTACATTTGTAGCTTGAGCATGTTTCATAATGTTAGTTAATAATTCTTGTAGAATAGTATAGACTTCTACTTGAATATCTTCTTGAGTTTGATTTAAATCAAATTCAGGAAAAGGACTAAAAGTAATTTGTAAATCACTAGCCTCACTTAATTGTGAAACATATTCGTCGATTAAAGCAGTAAATGCAAAATTATGGAACTTTTGAGGTAAAAGATTATGAGATATATCTCTAATTTGTTGATAGGTATCATCAATACGATGAGAAACCGAAGCTAATTTCTTATCCCTTTCTGCGTAGTTAGATAGCGATAGTTTAATCCCGGCAAGGTTACCACCTACACTATCGTGCAAACGTTGCGCAATGCGTTTACGTTCGGTGTTTTGAGCTTCAAGAACTGCATTCATGATTTTTAATTCTTGTTTCTTAAGTAAAGAAGATATTTCTTGAGCACTAACTTTTTTTAGTGTTTGATTGAGCTTATGTTGCGTCCTTAACTTTTGAAAATAGACATATAATAAAACAATTATCGGAATCAAAATAATACCAAAAGCAATCAACATGACTATCTTAATGGCTTTCTCACGAGTTAAGTCAGCTTTTTGTAATTCTTGATCTTTTTTAAGTAAATTGATTTGATCTTCCTTTTGTTTTGTTTCATATTTAATTTGTAGATCTCTAATCTCTTTTTGATTTTGTCTCATCAGTAATTCATTAGAAATACGATTGAGTTGAGACATAATACCATAGACATTTTTATAATCTTTTTTGGTAATATATAATTCTTTTAAAGCCTTTAAAACACGTTCTTGCAGGTATAAATTATCCCATGATATGGTATTAGTATACGCAGTAGAATATACCAATTCTGCATTTTGATATTGCTCCATATCATAATAGACACTTCCCATATTAATTTGAGCATCAATATTAAGATCATAAAATTTATATTGTATAGCAATATCTTTTACTTCATTATATAAATTAAAAGCAGTTGTATAATCTTTGTTATATTGAGCAATAGCACCTAGCCCTAGCTTGACAATTAATTGTTCTTTAATAAGATTATGAGTAGTACAAATTTGTAATGCATCAGTATAAAGTTGTTTGGCAGCACCTATGTTTTTTTGGTAATAAGCGATATCTCCTAGATATTTTTGAGCTGCATATTGCATTTTGGGAGAAATCTCTTTATACTTCAAGCATTCTTCAAATAAAGAAGAAGCTTTATCAAGTTTACGTTTTTTTAGATAAACGACACCTAAACCTAATTTGTGTTTAAATAAGAGAGCGTTGTTTTGAAGTTTCTCTGCAAGCGATATTCCTTTTAGATTCCATTTAATAGCAGTATCTAATAACCCTTTACTACGTTTACCTATGGCAATTACACTATAAGCATGCAATAATAAATTTCCATTTTGAGTAGTAGAATCTTTGAGTTGAAGTACTTCTTTGTGTAGTAAATCACCATAATAAAGAATAGAATCTATATGACCGCTTTTTATGTGATACTGCGTTATAGAATCAATAATAGTATAACGTTTTAAAGGAGTTTTTTCGGTTTTTAATTGTAGATAAAACTCTTTTTTTGCATGATCAAACACTTTACCAAAACCAGTAACTTCAGTTGTTAATTCTTTTTGAGAGGTAGTAGTTTGACTATGAATGTGTAATGAAACAAAAAATGCAAATAAATATAAGAGGTACGATATAAAAGTGAATTTGATATGAGCTAAACCTTTCAAATCATAAAATATTAGTTAATTTGTAAGTTCAAATTTATACAATTAAGTATAGATAAAAGAAGGATTTCTAGTAAATAAATTAAGATAGCTTGATTTCAAAAAATACCATAGATGCAGTTTTTGATACTTCGAGAGTAGAAGAAGTTATAGGTGATTTTGTACAACTCAAAAAAGCAGGATCAAACTTTAAAGGGTTAAGTCCGTTTAGCGATGAACGTACACCATCATTTATGGTATCTCCAGTAAAACAGATCTGGAAGGATTTCTCTACAGGAAAAGGAGGAAATGTAGTAGCGTTCTTGATGGAACATGAGCATTTTACCTATCCTGAAGCGATTAAATATTTGGCCAAGAAATATAATATCGAAGTAGAGGAGACTGAACAAACAGACGAACAAAAGCAGCAGGCAAATGAAAGAGAAAGTATGTATCTGGTTAGTGAATTTGCCAATACCTATTTTAAGGATGTACTGTTGAATAAGGAAGAAGGAAAAGCTATAGGATTATCGTACTTTAAAGAACGAGGTTTTACAGATGAAACGATAGAAAAATTTAGTTTAGGATATTCTCCAGAAACATGGGATGCTTTTACCAAAGCAGCGCTTGACAAAGGATATAAACTAGAATATCTAGAAAAAACAGGATTAACGATTGTTAAAGGAGATAAACAATTTGACCGTTTTAAAGGCAGAGTGATGTTTCCTATACAATCTATGTCTGGTAGAGTTTTAGGATTTGGAGGAAGAATCTTAAAAACAGATAAAAAAGCAGCAAAATACTTAAACTCGCCAGAGAGTGATATCTATCATAAAAGTAAAGTCTTATATGGTATCTATCAAGCAAAACAAGCTATAGCCAAAGAAGATAATTGCTACCTAGTAGAAGGCTATACCGATGTGATTCAGTTTAATCAAACAGGAATTAGTAATGTGGTAGCTTCATCAGGAACTGCGCTTACAGCAGATCAAATACGATTGGTTAATCGATTGACGAATAATATAACCGTTTTATTTGATGGTGATGCGGCAGGAATGAGAGCTTCTATTCGTGGAATTGATTTGATTCTAGAACAAGGAATGAACGTAAAAGTTTGTACGTTTCCAGAAGGCGAAGATCCAGACAGTTTTGCTAAGCAAAATACACTGGATGAATTAAAAGCATATCTAGATGAGAATGCTCAAGATTTTATACAATTCAAAGCTTCCATTCTTAAAGAGGAATCTAAAAATGATCCGATAAAAAAAGCTGAGCTGATAAGAGATATTGTTGTAAGTATTTCTAAAATACCAGACGTGATTAAAAGAGAAGTCTATGTACGAGAATGTTCACGTATTATGGATATCTCTGAAGAAGTAGTGTTTGATACGTTGGCTCAAATTAGAAATAAAGAAGCCAAAGAACAACAAAAGAGAAATAAGCAAAAGCAAAAGCCATTTACGGTAGAGCGTAATACAACACCATCAGCACCCACAAGTGCTAATCAAGATCCTAATGAACCTCCTATAGAGGCGTATATGGATATGATGGCTATGGAAGCAACTATGAGTGGAGGAGGAGCTCCGTCAACACCTAAGCCAAAAGCTAAAGAAAAGATAGATCGACAATATGAATTAGAACGTAAAATCATAGAGATACTACTTTTATATGGACAAAAAGAAGAAGATTTTGAAGATTTAATTCTTAAAGAAGATGATGATGGAGAATTAGTTCTTGAACCCGAAGTACATACTGCTAAGGTTTATGAAAAAATCTATCTTGACCTACAAGATGATGAAGTTGAATTTACAAATCCAAGCTTTAGAGAAATTTACTTTACGTTAATTGATAAATTAAATCAAGACGAAAACTTTAAAGTAGATACTTTTATAAACTATCTTTCAAGCGAAGTAGCATCACAAATCACAGCAATATTGATGAATGAAGAGCGCTATACATTACATGATTGGGAACGTAACGAGATTCATGTAAAAAAGAAAGATATGACAATTGCACAAATAACAAGTGATACCATTCTTAACTTGCGAGGTTTCTTAATAGATCAGAAAATCAAAGAATTGTCTGAAATTACAAAAGAAACAACTGTAAAGAGCCATCAAGAAACCCTACAAGACATTATGGATTATATCGCGTTAAGACGATTACTTTCTAATAGACTAAATAGAGTAATCTAGCTAAGGTGTAATAACCTAGATTGATGAATTAAATCAGCTAGATTATCTACTTTAAGTTTTTTAAGTAATCTGGTTTTGTAAGTACTTACAGTTTTTTCATTAATAGATAGCGTTGCTGCGATATCTTTATTTCGTTTTCCTGCAGAAAGTAAATTAAGAACTTCTATCTCTCTAGAAGAGAGTTTTTTATATTTTAAAACCATACTGCTTTCACGAGTGTTACCATTGGCTAATTGTTGCGAAAGTTCTTCGTTAAGATAAATACCTCCTCTAGCGACTCGGTCAATAGCCTTTTTAAGGATTTTTGTTTCAACGGTTTTAGATAAATAAGCAGAAGCTCCAGCTTTAATAGCGCTCAAAGCATACATCTCTTCAGGATGAGCACTAAAGATAATGACTTTAATACCAGAATATTCTTTCTTTATCGTTCTAAGTGCCATAATACCATTGATCTGGGGAAGATCTAGTTCCATGATTAAAACATCAGGAGTGTTTTGATTAAGCACATCATACATTTGATTACCATTGCCTACTTTACCGATGATTTCATATTCTTCGGCATTACGTAAAAGAGAGGTAATTCCCTTTCTAGTAATAGGATGGTGGTCAGCAATTAATACATTGATCATTGTGGTTAAGGTTGACTGATAAAAATCTGATTAGTAAAAAATAATGATTATGAATATCAATCGGGGTAGGTTTTGATATTTATGCAAAACTACTAAGATAGTTTGTATCTTAGTAGCTTTTTTATAAAATAATCGATAAAAGGTGCTCTATTTAAGATCAACAGGAATGTTACAAACAGGAATTGGCACCATTTTATGTTGGTTGATACGGTTTAATCTTGAATAAATGATAAAAACTTCTTGTTCTCGACCACTAAAATCTTCTTGAGTTTTACCAGCATCTTGCATTTTCATAGCCCACTCTAATTCGTCATAACTAGCGCCAATTTGATCTTCGTCACTACGACTATCACCAAAAAGTCCATCTGTAGGAGCCGCTACTTGAATAGATTCCGGAACATTAAGTACTTTTGCCAAGGCGTATACTTCGCTTTTTAAAAGATCGGCAATAGGACTTAAATCAACACCACCATCTCCATATTTGGTAAAGAAACCTACACCAAAATCTTCTACCTTATTACCAGTTCCAGCTACGAGAAGTCGTTTTAAACCCGCAAAATAATATAAAGTAGACATACGCAATCGTGCTCTTGTATTGGCTAATGCAAGATCAAGAGTAGCTCCAGCCTCGGTAGGAGGAGTAACCGTTTTAAAATCTTCAAAAACAGATGTCAAATCAACACGAGTATCTGTTACATTTGCAAAACGATCTTTTAATTGTTTAATGTGTTCTTGAGCACGATTTACTTGACTTTGAGCTTGATGAATTGGCATTTCTACGCAAAGCACATCCAGTCCAGTTAGTGCACAAAGACAAGAAGTTACAGCACTGTCAATACCGCCACTAATTCCAACAACAAATCCATTCATTCCAGCTTTTGTGGCATAATCTTTAAGCCATTCAACAATATGAGTAATTACTTTTTCTGTTTGCATAAAGTATAGTTTCTTAAAATAGTACCTTTGCAGGCCATAGTTTTTTGTTACTATGTAAAATTAAAAAAAAATGAAAGCGTTTTGAATATATCTAATTTGATTAGCATATAAATCAAAAAAATAATTAATAGACAAAAGAAGACAAAAGTAATAATAGATGAATAGAAGTATTTATACAGTAGTTTTACTAAGTATACTATTTTTTGCATGTAGTAAAGAAAGTAAATTAGAGAAAGAGATTGCACAAATTCCTGTAGATATCACTATAGAGCGATTTGATCAATATTTTTCAAAAGTTACACCAGAAACTTTACCAGACCTAAAAAAAGATTATCCGTTTCTATTTCCTAAGCAATATCCAGATCAAGTATGGTTAGATAAATTAAATGATACTATACAAATAGAAGTCAATGAAGAAGTAGCTAAAGCTTTTCCTGATTTTTCTCAACAAAAAAATGAGTTGTATTCATTTTATCAACACCTTAAATATTATTTCCCAGGGATAAAAGTACCTAGAATAATTACAGTGACGTCAGATGTTGATTACCATAATAAAGTGGTATTGTCTAGTGATAAGTTATTGATATCGCTAGATACTTATTTAGGTAAAGACCATCATTTTTATGATGGAATTCAAGTCTTTTTAAAAGATAATTTTAGAATAGCACAATTAACACCAGATGTGGTGTCTATATATGCAAAGCAATTGATAGGGCGACCAAAACAGCGTACGTTTCTAGCAAATATGATTTATTACGGAAAAGAACTTTATCTTAAAGATGTCTTGATTCCTTCTATTCCAGACGAAGAAAAAATAGGATATACAAAAGAAAAATACGAATGGGCATTAGCAAACGAAGAAGAAGTATGGAGATACTTTATAGAGAAAGAATTATTGTATAGTACAGATACTAGTTTGTTAGGTAGGTTTTTACACCCTGGACCATTTTCTAAATTTTATTTAGAATTAGATAATGAATCTCCAGATCGATTAGGTCAATTTATAGGTTGGCATATAGTGAATTCGTATATGAAAAATAACGATGTATCTTTGCAGCAATTATTAATGGCAGATGCCGAAACGATATTTAAAAAATCTAAATACAAACCCGCGAGATAATGGAAGATTTACATAAATCAGAGATAAAAATTGATGTAGCATTAGATGAAAATAGAGTTCCAGAAAAATTAAACTGGACTGCAAAAGACGGAGGAATAGAAAATGAAGAGACAAAGGCAGTACTTTTGTCTGTTTGGGATTCTAAAAATAAAGAAAGTCTACGTATCGATTTATGGACAAAAGACATGCCTGTAGATGAGATGAAAATATTCTTTCATCAAACGTTAGTATCTATGAGTGATACTTTTAACAGAGCTACTCAAGACGAGAAAATGACAGCTACTATGAAAGATTTTTGTGATTATTTTGCAGAAAAACTTGAATTAAAGCAAAAATAGATTGGTGCTAGATTAGTAGTATTGACAAAGAAAAATAAAAACCTCTTGAAGATGTAATTCAAGAGGTTTTTTAACGATTAAATAGAAGTCTACTGTCTAATAATCGTATAAATGAGTAAAGAATATTTTTTTGTGTATAATGCAAAATCTGATAAACTACATAAATACTTGGATTTTGCACATAAGATTATAAGCCCTAAAACATATACTTGTGACTTATGTAGTTTAACACATGGTAATTTTGGTGAACGAGAAGCGTGGACAAAATTTAGAAAGACCTTTACAAAAGAATTAATATTCTTATACAAAGATCAATTTGAAAAAGAATTCAAACCAGAAGAAACCTATCCAGTTATTCTTGAAAAAAATAAAAGGAACGAAATACGAGTATTAATTTCTACTAATGAGTTAAAAAAAATCAGACAAGTAGAAGAGTTAATTACACTAATCCAGAATAAATTAACAGTAGTTTAAGATTGAGTGTTTAATTCCTTATTGATTTCATTAATATAAGATAGTACTTCATCTTTTCCTAAACCAGAAGATGAAGAAGTAACAAAATAATTAGGCATTTCTTCCCAGTGATTAAGCATTTCTTGTTTGTAAGCTTCAATTTGAGCAGGAAGTTTCTTTTCAGTTAATTTGTCTGCTTTGGTAAAAATGATAGAGAACGGAATATGATTTTCGCCTAGCCATTGCATAAATTCTAAATCTATTTTTTGAGGTTCATGTCTAGAATCGACTAAAACAAAAGCGCTAACTAATTGTGTACGTTTAGAAAAATAAGCAGTGATAAATTTTTGGAAAGTTTTTTTTGCAGATTTAGAAACACGAGCATAACCATACCCAGGTAAATCTACTAGAAACCATTCTTTATTAATTATAAAATGATTAATCAATTGAGTTTTTCCTGGTCTTCCAGATGTTTTAGCTAGACTTTTTCTATTAGTAAGCATGTTGATTAAAGAAGATTTACCAACATTAGAACGACCTATAAAAGCGTATTCAGGTAAGCGATCTTTAGGACATTTGGCAACATCACTGTTACTCATTACAAAATTAGCACTAGTAATTTTCATAAACCAAGAGTTTTGTAAATCAATAAACAGGACATAAAGCCCTGTTTAGATTAAATTGTATTTTATTAGCTATAAAATGTTATTTAAAAGTTTCTGTTTTTTAGCCATTTATGTAAAATCTGATTAAATTCATCAGGATGTTCCATCATAGCAGCATGACCACATTTTTCTATCCAGTATAAATCAGCATCAGGTAATAAACGATTAAAATCCTCTGCAACTTCTGGAGGAGTGACATTGTCATTTCTACCCCAGATTACACATGTAGGAGTAGGCATTTTAGGTAAATCTTTAGCCATATTATGACGAATAGCACTTTTAGCAATAGCAAGAGTCTTAACTAACTTGTTTCTATCGTTTACAGTAGCATAAACTTCGTCAACAATTTCTTTGGTAGCAATAGCAGGGTCATAAAAAACATTTTCAGCTTTTTGCTTAATATATTCATAATCACCACGCTTTGGATAGCTTTCTCCCATAGCACTTTCATATAAACCAGAACTTCCTGTAATAACCAAAGCTTTAACTTTTTCTGGAAACATCTTGGTATATACCAAAGCAATATGACCTCCTAAAGAATTTCCTAATACAATCACTTGATCAAGACCTAAATGAGTAATGAATTCATTCAAGTATTTTGCAAAAGTACCTACACTAGTTTTAATCAAAGGTGTAGTATAAATAGGTAATTCGGGGATAAGGACTTTATATCCATTATCAGGGAAATACGAAGTAACACCATCAAAATTACTAAGCCCACCCATGAGCCCATGTAAAATAACGATAGGAGTCCCTTCTCCTGATTCTAAATAACTAAATTTTCCTTCTTTTTTTAATTCGTGCTTCATTGATTCTTGTTACAAGACTTAAACGCAAATATAGCATTTTCATCGATAGTATAGTTATGTTTTTGTGAATACTCAGAAAATGAGGAGACTTAGATTCTAGATCAAGAACAACCATAAAACTGCTTGTATATGATAATGAGAGGGTTAGTGCTTTTTGTTTTCTATGCTGTTGAAATTTAACGAGTTGAGGTAAAGTGGTGAGATTTGATGAGAATTTATTAACAATGTGGTAGAAAGTGGTAAAAAGTGGTAAAAAATCAATATATTTGAACTATCAAATTCGAGGGGAGAAAATAGTGATAAATCTTATAGGTACATACGAATGCAAAGTAGATGCAAAGGGACGTCTTATGGTTCCTGCTGCATTGAAGAAGCAGTTATTGCCTATTCTTGAAGAAGGTTTTGTCTTAAAACGTTCTGTTTTTCAGCCATGTTTAGAATTATATCCTATGGCAGAATGGAATGTATTGATGCAAAAAATTAACAAACTTAATCGATTCAAGAAAAAGAACAATGATTTTATCAGAAGATTTACAGCAGGAGTGAAGATGATCGAAATTGATGGAACTGGACGTTTATTGATTCCAAAGGACTTAGTAGGATTTGCTGGGATAACCAAAGAAATAGTGTTGTCTTCTGCATTGAATATTATTGAAATTTGGGACAAAGATCAATATGAAAAAGTAATTGAAGATACTGCCGATGATTTTGCAGATTTGGCAGAAGAGGTAATGGGATTTGAAGATGAAACAGAATGAATATCA
Source organism: Aquimarina rhabdastrellae (assembly GCA_947387485.1). GTDB lineage: Bacteria > Bacteroidota > Bacteroidia > Flavobacteriales > Flavobacteriaceae > Aquimarina. The sequence goes on along the minus strand of CANDNT010000003.1, from coordinate 170,009 downwards.
TAATCCGGTACTGTTAAAAGAAACAGTAGACGGACTACATATAAAAGAGAATGGGATCTATGTGGATGTAACCTTTGGAGGAGGAGGGCATTCTCGTGAGATCATGAGTCGTTTAGGGCCAGATGGTAAATTGTTTGCATTTGATCAAGATAAAGATGCATTGAATAATGCAATTGACGATGAACGTTTTACTTTGATCAATGAAAACTTTAGATACATCAAAAGATTTTTAAGATTTCATGGAATCAGAAAAGTAGATGGGATTTTAGGAGATTTTGGAGTGTCTTCTCATCAATTTGATGTAGCAGAAAGAGGTTTCTCTACTCGTTTTGATGGTGACCTTGATATGCGTATGAATCAGGACGGTGAGTTATCGGCTTATGAAGTAGTAAATACATATGAAGAAGCAGATTTAAGAAACATGTTCTATTTATATGGAGAACTTAAAAATGCACCTAAACTAGCAAGAGCTATTGTAGCAGCAAGAGAAACACAACCTATAAAAACAAGTGTAGCGTTAAAAGAGACATTAATGCCTTTTTTACCAAAGCACAGAGAACATAAAGCACTAGCTCAAATTTATCAAGCAATAAGAATTGAGGTAAATCAAGAGATAGAAGTGCTAAGAGAATTTTTATTGCAAACTAAAGAATTACTCAATGAAGGAGGAAGGATTAGTTTGATATCATATCATTCTCTTGAAGATAGATTGGTAAAACGCTATATAAGAAATGGTATGTTTGAAGGAGAACCTGAAAAAGATTTTTTCGGGAATGTAGAAGTTCCGTTTAAAAAAGTAGGAAAACTAGTGGTGCCAAGTCAAGAAGAAATAGAGGTGAATAATAGAGCTAGAAGTGCAAAATTAAGAATAGCCGAGAGAACCAATATGCAATAGTATATATTAAGGTATAGATGAAACAGCAAGTATATGACATATTAAAAGGTAAATTCTTGATTGCAGATGATGCAGTAAAGAATTGGCAGATGCTGTTATTTCTATCCTTATTGGCGATTATAATGATTGCAAGTTCGCATAGTGCAGAGAAAAAAGTACATGAGATAGCAAGAATTAATAATGAGGTTCAAGAATTGCGAACACATTTTAGTGATGGGCGATCAGAGCTGATGAGATTAAAAATGGAGTCCTCGATTATCGATAAAATGAAACCTAGAGGAGTTAAACCAGCGAGTGCTCCACCAAAAAAAATAATAGTAAAACACTGAAAATAAAAAAGTATTGGCAATAAAGGATAAAAAAATATTAACGCGATTATATGTGGTAGCGGGGGGAATGTTTCTCTTCGCTTTGGCTGTTGTAGTCAAGTTGGTAAATATCCAATTTGTCGAAGGAGAAAAATATAGAGCTAAAGCTCAAAATAGTGTATTCAAAGATTTTGTGATTCCAGCCAATAGAGGAAACCTTTATGATAGTGATGGGAATTTATTAGCAACTTCGGTACCTAAATATGATATACGCTTTGATGCTGTAACAGTATCCGAAAAGAATTTTAGAGAAAATATAAAAGCACTTTGCGAGGCATTAGGAAAAGAATTTGATAAACCAGCTTCTTATTACAATAAAATGATAAGAGCAGCAAAATCAAATAACAATAGATACCTATTGATTCGTCGTAATATGGGGTACTCTCAATACATGAGAGTACGAAATTTTCCTCTGTTTAAACTAGGAGCCAACAAAGGAGGATTAATAGTAGAACAACGTACAGTAAGAGAACACCCTATCGGTAAAATAGCAGAACGTACTGTAGGATATGAGCGTAGAGATGAACAAGGATATTACACAAGAGTAGGATTAGAAGGTGCTTATGGACCTTTTTTAAGAGGAAAAGAAGGAAGGCGCTTAAAACAAAAAATAGCAAAAGGACAATGGAAACCTATAGGAGATGATAATGAAATTGAACCAGAAGATGGGTTTGATGTGATTTCGACTATAGATGTTAACATTCAAGATATTGCACACCATGCATTGTTAACTCAATTAGAAGAGTTTGAAGCAGAACATGGTACCGTAGTCGTAATGGAAACTAAGACAGGAGAAATTAAAGCTATAGCAAATTTAGGTCGTACTAAATCAGGTAAGTACTATGAGAAACTTAACTATGCAGTAGGAGAATCTCATGAACCAGGATCTACGTTTAAATTGATGGCTATGGTAGCTGCACTAGAAGATCGAGTGATAGATTCTAGTTATGTAGTAGATACTGAGAAAGGAAGAGTGAAATTTTATGATCGTGTGGTAAAAGACTCTAAATCTGGGGGATACGGAAGAATTTCTGCTTCAAAAGCTTTTGAAGTTTCTTCAAATACAGCTTTCGCAAAAATTATTAATAATAATTATAAAAATGACCCAAAAAAGTTTGTTGATCGCTTGATCAATATGGGATTAGATAAAGAATTAGGATTAGCAATCAAAGGCGAAGGGAAACCTAAAATACCATATCCTGGAGATTCAGATTGGTACGGTACAACATTACCGTGGATGGCACATGGTTATGGAGTGTCTTTAACACCATTACAAGTATTGACATTTTATAATGCAATTGCTAATAACGGAGAAATGGTGAAACCTAGGTTTATCAAAGAAGTAAAATCATTAGGAAAAGTCGAAAAAAAGTTTGAGAAAAAAGTATTGAACCCAGCGATCTGTTCAAAAGAAACAGCAAAGGTAGTTCAAGCAATGATGAAAAATACTGTAAAACGCGGAACAGCTAGTAATATTTATACAGAAGAGTTTCAAGTAGCAGGAAAAACAGGGACTTGTTGGACAAATTATTGGAAAGAAAAGAAGCGAGAATATATAGCTTCTTTTGTAGGCTATTTTCCAGCAGATAACCCTGAGTATTCTTGTATAGTAGTAATTCATAGACCTAATAAAGAAAAAGGATACTACGGTAGTATTGTTGCTGCTCCAGTATTTAAAACAGTATCTCAAAAAATATATAATGATACTCCGATTATCGATGAAGTACCATATAAAGTAAAAGATAATAAGCGAGTGAATAGAAGTTATCAATCCTATTATGCAAAGGCAGAAAAGTATAAAACAATTATGCCTAATGTAAACGGAATGACAGCTATGGATGCACTTACTTTATTAGAGAATATGGGGTTAGAAGTGCGATTAAAAGGTAAAGGAATAGTAAGAAGCCAATCTATTGCTCCGGGAACCAAAGTGAAGAAAAATCAAAGTATAAGTTTAGAATTATCGTGAAGGTATTAAAAGACATATTATATAAAGTAGCTATCAATGCAGTAGTAGGTGATACTAATATAGCTATTCAGAAAATTGAATTTGATTCTAGAAAAATCGAATTCAATGATGTCTTTGTGGCTATTAAAGGAACTGTTGTAGATGGACATCAGTACATAGCCGAGGTAATTAATAAAGGCGCAAAAGTTATTGTATGTGAACAACTTCCAGAAGAAAAACTAGAAGAAGTGACATATGTAGAAGTTCTTGATGCACAGCAAGCACTGGCAATAATGGCTTCAAATTATTATGATGCACCATCAAAGAGTTTAAAGCTAGTAGGAGTAACAGGAACGAACGGAAAAACAACTATAGCTACACTTTTATATCAACTGTTTCAAAAAGCAGGTTATAAAGTAGGATTGCTTTCTACAGTTAAAATAATGGTAGATACAACTACTTATAAGGCAACACATACAACGCCAGATTCGTTGACTATTAATTATTATCTCAATCAAATGGTCGAAGAAGGAGTTGATTACTGTTTTATGGAAGTAAGTTCTCATGGAATCCATCAAAAACGTACAGAAGGATTGCATTTTGAAGGCGGAATTTTTACCAATCTTTCACATGATCATTTAGACTATCACAATACATTCAAAGAATATAGAGATGTAAAAAAGATATTCTTTGATCAATTACCCAAAACTGCTTTTGCTTTAGTTAATAAAGATGACAAAAACGGAAGTTTTATGCTTCAAAATACTAAGGCTAAGAAATATGAATATGGATTAAAATCATATGCAGATTATAGAGGGCAAATACTTGAGAATAGTCTTGAAGGATTATTGTTGAGAATGAATGATAATGAGGTTTGGGTAAAACTTATAGGAAGCTTTAACGCCTATAATGTACTAGCTATATATGGAGCAGCTACATTATTAGAAATAGAAACTATGGAGGTGCTTAGACTTCTTAGTGAATTAGAAAGTGTGAGTGGTAGATTTCAATATTTAATTTCTGATCAAAAAATCACAGCAATTGTTGATTATGCACATACACCAGATGCTTTAAAAAATGTACTGGAAACCATTAATGATATCCGTACAAAAAATGAAACTTTAATTACTGTTGTAGGTTGTGGAGGAGATAGAGATACAACCAAGCGACCAGTAATGGGAAATATAGCAGCAAAACTGAGTGATAAAGCAATTTTTACTAGCGATAACCCTAGAACAGAAGATCCAGAATTAATTATAAAAAATATAGAAGAAGGAGTAGCAGGAGAAGATTATAAAAAGACATTATCAATCACAGATAGAAAACAAGCAATTAGAACAGCTTGTCAATTGGCGAACACGAATGATATTATTCTGATAGCTGGAAAAGGACATGAAACCTATCAAGAAGTCAACGGAATACGAGCAGACTTTAATGACTTTGAGATAGTAAAAGAAGAACTAACTAAGTATAATAAATAAGTTAAGAGGAAGGGAAAACTCTTAGTCCAAGAACCAAAAAGACTATGTTATATTATCTATTCGAATATTTAGAACAACAATACCAGCTTCCAGGAGCAGGATTGTTTCAGTTCATTACTTTTAGAGCAGCAATGGCTATTATTTTGTCATTATTAATCTCTACCATTTACGGAAAAAGAATCATAAGCTTTTTACGTAAAAAACAAATGGGCGAAAGTATTCGTGACCTAGGGTTAGAAGGACAATCAGAAAAAGCAGGAACACCTACTATGGGAGGAGTTATTATTATCCTTGCAACACTAATTCCAGTACTGTTGTTTGCCAAATTAGATAATATTTATGTGATATTATTAATAGTTACTACGCTATGGATGGGAGCTATTGGTTTTGTAGATGATTACTTAAAAATCTTAAAGAAAAATAAAGACGGATTACAAGGTAAATTTAAAATAGTAGGACAAGTAGGTTTAGGACTTATAGTGGGATGCACGATGTATTTTCATCAAGATATTACTATCAAACAAGAAATTGTAAAAGACGCTACACAAGAAGAAGTTGTAGTAACAGAAAATACTACAAAAAAAGCTGAATTTTTACCAGAGCGTAAATCGACTAAAACAACATTACCGTTTTTAAAAAATAATGAATTTGATTACGCGAGTTTAATTACATGGATCAATCCAGATTATATTAAATATGCGTGGATCATTTTTATACCATTTGTGATTTTTATTATAACAGCAGTATCTAATGGAGCTAATCTTACAGACGGAATTGATGGATTGGCAGCAGGATCATCTGCTATTATGGTATTGACATTAGGACTATTTGCGTGGGTTTCTGGAAACATTATTTTTTCAGATTACCTCAATGTAATGTACATCCCTAACTCTGGAGAAATGACAATCTATATAGCTGCATTTGCGGGAGCTTTGGTTGGGTTTTTATGGTACAATACATATCCAGCTCAAGTTTTTATGGGAGATACAGGGAGTTTAACAATAGGAGGAATAATAGCAGTAATAGCTATAGCAACCAGAAAAGAATTTTTGATTCCGTTACTATGTGGAGTTTTCTTTATAGAAACTTTATCAGTAATGATTCAAGTGAGTTGGTTTAAATATACCAAAAAGAAGTATGGAGAAGGAAGACGTGTATTTTTAATGTCGCCAATTCATCATCATTATCAGAAAAAAGGAATTCACGAAAGTAAAATCGTAGCAAGATTCTGGATTATAGGAATTTTACTAGCGATACTTACTGTGGTTACATTGAAAATACGATAATGGAATCAATAAAAAAACATAAAAAGCTAGTCATCTTAGGAGGAGGAGAAAGCGGAGTAGGGACAGCTATTTTAGGTAAACAAAAAGGATATCAAGTTTTTGTTTCAGATAAAGGAAGCATAAGCGAAAAATATAAAGACGTTCTTAAACATTTTGAGATCGATTGGGAAGAGCAACAACACACAGAAGCTAAGATTTTTGAAGCAGATGTGGTAATGAAAAGCCCAGGAATTCCAGATCATATAGCATTGATTAAACAAATCAAGCAAAAAGATATACCTGTAATTTCAGAAATTGAATTTGCAGGAATATATACAGATGCTACGATCATAGGAATAACAGGAAGTAATGGTAAAACAACAACTACAATGTTAACCTATCATATTCTAAACACAGGAAACTTAGATGTAGGTATGGCAGGAAATATAGGAGATAGTTTTGCTAAGACTGTGGCAGAAAAAACACATAAGCATTATGTGTTGGAGCTTAGTAGTTTTCAATTAGATGGAATTCGTGAATTTGCACCACATATTGCAATGATAACGAATATAACACCAGATCATTTAGACCGCTATAATAACGACTTTGAACAGTATATCGCTTCAAAGTTTAGGATAGCGATGAATCAAACTTCAAATGATTATTTGATTTATGATGCAGATGATAAAGTGATAACATCGTATTTAGAAAAACATCCTGTGAGATCACAATTGATCCCTTTTTCTTTAGAAAAAAAGTTAGAAAAAGGAGTGTATTTAGAAAATAACAATATTAAAATAAAAGTAGATAATACCGAATTTACTATGCCAACATCAGAATTAACATTAAAAGGAAAACATAACGTAAAAAATGCTATGGCAGCTTCTGCAGCAGCACATTTGTTGCGTATTAGAAAAGCAACAATAAGAGAGAGTTTAGAGAATTTTCAAGGAGTTGAACATAGACTTGAAGATGTATTAAAGATTAACAATGTACGTTATATCAACGATTCAAAAGCAACAAATGTTAACGCGACATTTTATGCTTTAGACGCAATGAAAACATCAACAGTATGGATAGTTGGAGGCGTAGATAAAGGAAATGATTATAGTGATTTATATGCTTTAGTAAATGAAAAAGTAAAAGCAATAATCTGCCTAGGAGTTGATAATAGAAAAATCATTCATGCATTTCAAAATTGTATAGATACAATAGTAGAAACAGCTTCGATGACAGAAGCTGTAAAAGCAGCCTACGAAATTGCAGAGCGTAATGATAATGTTTTATTATCACCAGCATGTGCAAGTTTTGATCTATTTGAAAGTTATGAGGATCGAGGACGTCAGTTTAAACAAGCAGTAAGAGAATTATAAAAGATTAGAGAGAATTAAAATGCGTAAAGTATTAACCAAAATACAAGGAGATAGAGTAATATGGGCTGTAGTGGCGTTATTAGCTTTGTTTTCATTTTTACCTGTATATAGTGCAAGTAGTAACTTGGCCTATCTATACGGTAATGGAGATACTTTTGGGTATTTAAGAAAGCACTTTGCTCATTTAACATTAGGATTTATAATCATCTACATGGTTCATAAAATCCCTTTTAATTATTTTAAAGGACTCTCTATAATAATGCTACCAGTAGTCATTCTTTTGCTATTAATAACAATGGCACAAGGTACTATCATAGGAGGAGCTAATGCGAGTAGATGGATACGGATTCCTTTTGTAGGAGTATCATTTCAAGCATCCACCTTAGCCTCAGTAGTATTGTTAGCATATGTAGCTCGGTATTTATCAAAAATAAAAGATAAAGTAATATCGTTTAAAGACAGTGTATTACCGCTTTGGGTACCCGTATTTGTTATTTTGATGTTGATATTGCCAGCCAACTTCTCTACAGCAGCAATTATTTTTGCTATGGTGATGATGTTGGTGTTTTTAGGAGGATATCCATTTAAATACATAGTATTTGTAATGGGAACAGGAATGGTTGGATTGACCATGTTTATCCTTACGGCGAAAGCATTTCCAGGGTTATTTCCCAATCGTGTAGATACATGGGTAAGTAGAATAGAAAATTTTGTTTCTGCAGAAGAAGACAAAGAAAAAGAAGCAAACTATCAAATAGAACGTGCAAAAATCGCGATAGCAAGAGGGGGAATCTTGGGACAAGGACCAGGTAAAAGTGTACAAAAAAACTTTTTACCACAATCTTCATCAGATTTTATCTATGCCATCATTATTGAAGAATGGGGTATGGTAGGAGCACTATTTTTAATGTCTATGTATATGTTACTACTATTTAGATTAGTAATAGTAGCACATAAAAGTTTAGATGTATATGGAAAACTGCTTGTAATAGGAGTAGGCTTACCTATTGTATTTCAAGCATTACTTAATATGGCTGTAGCTGTAGAATTATTTCCAGTTACAGGGCAAACGTTACCACTTATCAGTAGTGGAGGAACATCGATATGGATGACCTGTTTAGCAATCGGTATCGTATTAAGTGTAAGTAAAGATATTAAAGAAGAAAAGAATAAAAAGGCGGGTAAAGCAGCGATCGATGATATATCAATAGATGCTTTAGATGCAAATACTATATGAAAAAAGAACCTAAGATCATATTATCTGGTGGAGGAACTGGAGGACATATCTATCCAGCCATTGCGATTGCAAACGAGATCAAACGAAGATTTCCACAAGCAAAAATATTGTTTGTTGGAGCAAGAGATCGTATGGAAATGCAAAAAGTACCTAAAGCAGGATATAAGATCGAAGGATTATGGATTAGCGGAATTCAGCGAAAGTTAACCTTAAGCAATTTGATGTTTCCATTAAAATTGATTAGCAGTTTATGGAAATCGCGAAAGATTATCAAGCAATTCCAACCAGATATAGCAATAGGAACAGGTGGTTTTGCTAGTGGGCCTTTATTAAAAATGGCAAGCAAGAAGAATATACCTACAGTATTGCAAGAACAAAACTCTTTTCCAGGGATAACCAATAAATGGTTGGCAAAAGAAGCAAAAGCAATTTGTGTGGCTTATGATGGATTAGAAAAATTTTTTCCAGCAGATAAAATCTTAAAAACAGGAAATCCGGTACGACAAGATTTATTAGCTATAGAAGAAAAAAGAACAGCTGCTCTAACCAAGTTTGGGTTAGATAAGAATAAAAAAACAGTATTGATTATAGGCGGAAGTTTAGGAGCGAGAAGAATTAATCAATTGATCGAAGAAAAATTAGAATTCTTTAACGAATTAGACTTACAGTTAATCTGGCAATGTGGTAGCTTATATTTTGAAGAATATAAAAAATACAATGAAAGAGATAATGTAACAGTTCATGCATTTTTGGATCAAATGGATTTAGCCTACGCAGCAGCAGATGTAATGATATCAAGAGCAGGAGCAGGATCGGTATCAGAATTATGTATAGTAGGAAAACCAGTAGTGTTTATACCGTCACCTAATGTAGCAGAAGATCATCAAACAAAGAATGCTCAAGCGATAGTAGATGAAAATGCAGCATTAATGGTAAAAGAAAATGAATTAACAGAAAAGTTCGAAACTGTTTTTAAAACATTGATAAAAACAGAAGAACAACAAAATAAACTAGGCAAAAATATAAAAGAATTGGCTTTGCCAGATGCAACACAGCGTATTGTAGATGAAGTAGAACGCTTGATGAATTAAAATGAAGAAAGAAATAAAAGACATACAAAATATATATTTTATCGGCATAGGCGGAATAGGAATGAGTGCCTTGGCTAGATATTTTAATTTTTTGGGTAAGAATGTTGCGGGATATGATAAAACACCTTCAGCTATTACTAGAAGCCTAGAAGAATTAGGAATAGCAATTCATTTTGATGATAATATCGAGGAGATTGCATTACCTTTTTTAGATAAAGAAGAAACATTAATCATATATACACCTGCGATACCTAAGCAGCATAGTGAGTTACAATATTTCCAAAAACAAGCATTTCAAATCATGAAACGCGCAGAGGTATTAGGAAGTATTACTCATGATGTATATACATTAGCGGTAGCAGGAACGCATGGAAAAACTACAACAACAGCGATCTTAGCTCATTTATTAAAAGAAAGTGGAGCAAAAGTAACTGCTTTTCTAGGAGGAATTAGCGAAAATTATAATTCTAATTTGGTTCTAGAAGGTAATGAAGTTGTAGTAGTAGAAGCAGACGAATTTGACCGATCATTTTTACAACTATATCCAGATATAGCTGCAGTGACGTCAATGGATGCAGATCATTTAGATATCTATGGAGAAGCAGATGAACTTCAAAAATCATTTGAAGAATTTGCTTCAAGAGCAAAAGACCATTTGTTGGTACGCAAAGGATTATCCTTAGAAGGGATGACTTTTGGTATAGCAGATGATTCAGATTATAGTGCTCACAATATAACAATAACAAACGGAGTTTATAATTTTGACCTAAAAACACCCGAGACTGTAATTAAAGGATTGCATTTAAACTTACCAGGTAAACATAACTTGTTAAATGCTATCACGGCCTTTGCAATTGCACAACTCTACGGCTCCCCAACCGAATTGCTGGCAAAGGCCTTATTAACATTTAAAGGTGTACAACGTAGATTTTCATACCAGATAAGAACAGAAGAATTGGTATACATAGATGATTATGCACATCATCCTACAGAAATAGAAGCAGTGCATCAAGCAGTAAGAGAAATGCATCCGGAAAAAGAAGTTTTAGCCATTTTTCAACCACATCTATTTAGTAGAACTCAAGATTTTGCAGATGAATTTGCATCAAGCTTAAGCCTATTTGACGAACTATTGATGTTAGATATTTACCCTGCAAGAGAATTACCAATAGCAGGAGTAACCTCTTCATGGTTGTTAGAAAAGGTAACGTTAAACAACAAGAAGTTGGTGACCAAAGAAAATATGATTACTCATATAAAAGAAAGCTCGGCACAAGTGATTGTAACCATAGGAGCAGGAGATATAGGAGAAAAAGTACAAGAAATTAAAGAAGCACTTAACAGTGAAAATTAAACTTTCACATATACGTAATTTAGGATTAATCGTAGGATTAATTTCAATTTTTGCCTTTACATCAAAGCGCAATGCAACACGTCGTGTAGAAAAGTTGACGATCGAGTTTTTAGAAGAGCAAAATCCATATATCACAGAATCAGCGGTTAACAAATTGTTGATACAAAATCGAAATTCTATTGGAAAAGTTGCAAAAGAAGCTTTAGTTTTGAATGCGCTAGAAAAGCGTTTAGATGCACATAAACTGATAAAAGATTCAGATGTGTATCTAACTGTAAATGGAGAGCTTAAGGTGAATATAAGGCAACGGACCCCTATTGCCAGGGTGAACGCTTTGCCTTCTTTTTATGTAGATGATGTAGGAAAAACGATTCCTTTATCAGGAAATTTCACAGCACATGTGCCTTTGGTATATAATGTGAAAGAAAAAGATGTACCAGAGGTATATCCATTATTGAAAAAAATATATGATGACGAATTTATGCGTAAGCATATCATACAAATCTCAAAAAATAATAGAGGTGACTATGAATTAAAAATGAGAATTTATTCGTTTGATATTTATTTTGGAAAAATAGAATATATAGAAACGAAGGTGAATAATTTAAAAGCCTTTTATCAAAAAGCAAGAAAAGACAAAAGTATAGCAGAATATGCTGTTGTGAATTTGCAGTATAGAAACCAAGTAGTGTGTACAAAAAAATAATACCAATATGGAAAAAGAACACGATGAAATAGCGGTAGGATTGGACATAGGAACAACAAAAATTGTTGCTATGGTGGGTAGATATAATGAATACGGAAAGATGGAAGTCCTAGGAATTGGTAAGTCAAAAAGCTTGGGAGTACATCGTGGTGTTGTAAATAATATCACACAAACAATTCAATCTATACAGCAAGCTGTACAAGAAGCAGAAAATGTTTCTGGCGTAAAAATTGAAGAGGTTACTGTAGGAATTGCAGGACAACACATACGTAGTTTACAACATAGTGATTATATCACTAGACCTAACTCTGATGCTGTAATTGATGATAGGGATATCGATCAATTATGTAATCAAGTACATAAGTTAGTCATGTTACCTGGAGAAGAAATTTTACACGTGCTTCCACAAGAATATAAAGTGGATGGACAAAATGAAATAAAAGAACCAGTAGGGATGTTTGGAGGAAGACTTGAAGCAAACTTCCATGTTGTAGTTGGTCAAATAACATCTATCCGCAATATAGGAAGATGTGTGAAGAGTTCTGGGTTAGACTTATCAGATGTAACTTTAGAACCATTAGCATCTGCAAATGCTGTTTTAAGTCAAGAAGAAAAAGAAGCAGGAGTTGCTTTAATAGATATAGGAGGAGGAACAACAGATTTGGCGATTTTTAAAGATGGTATTATACGTCATACAGCTGTAATTCCTTTTGGAGGTAATGTGATTACAGAAGATATCAAAGAAGGATGTTCTATTATAGAAAAGCAAGCAGAATTGCTTAAAGTGAAATTTGGATCAGCTTGGCCAGGAGAAAATAAAGATAACGAGATAGTTTCTATTCCAGGATTAAGAGGAAGAGAACCAAAAGAAATTACGCTGAAAAATCTGTCGAAGATTATTCATGCAAGAGTAGTTGAAATTATAGAGCAAGTTTTTGTTGAAATCAAGAACTATGGACACGAATCTGCAAAGAAGAAATTAATAGCAGGTATCGTGCTTACAGGAGGAGGATCTCAATTAAAACATTTAAAGCAATTAGTCGAATATATTACAGGAATGGATACTCGTATAGGATATCCAAACGAGCATTTAGCCGGTAATAGTGATGCAGAAACTACTAGCCCAATGTATGCTACAGCAGTAGGATTGGTAATGGATAGTTTGGCACACATAAAAAGACAACAAAAAGAGGCGATAAAACAGGCTTTATTAGAAGAGGAGAAAAAAGCCGAAATGGAAAAAGAAAGAGCTGCTGAAGCTGCACAAGAAGCTTTAAAAGCAGAAGAGGAAGAGCCTGTAGAAGAAATAAAGCCGAGAAAGAATATACTAGAGAAGTGGACAGAGAAGTTTAAAGAGTTTCTTGATAACGCAGAGTAGAGGGAAAACAACTGTAAAAGAAATTAAGACGAAGAACTGGAATTAGGAAATATTATAGAAAGGAAAAGTAGAAAATACAACCAATAAATTAGCAATTATGAGTAGTAGTGATGAGTTTGGAAACATATCTTTTGATTTGCCTAAGAATCAATCGAATGTTATTAAAGTAATTGGTGTAGGTGGAGGAGGTAGTAATGCCATAAACCACATGTTCCAGCAAGGAATAAAAGGGGTAGACTTTGTAATCTGTAACACAGATTCTCAAGCGTTAGAAAATAGCCCAATACCTAATAAAATACAATTAGGAGTATCGTTAACCGAAGGTTTAGGAGCTGGAGCTAATCCAGAAATCGGTGAACAAGCAGCTATAGAAAGTTATGATGATATTCGTATGATGCTAGATACGAATACCAAAATGGTTTTTATTACTGCAGGAATGGGTGGTGGAACTGGAACAGGAGCAGCCCCTATAATTGCAAAAATGGCCAAAGAAATGGATATCCTTACTGTAGGGATAGTAACCATACCATTTCAATTTGAAGGTCGTATGCGTAATGAACAAGCACAATTAGGAGTGCAAAGATTGAGATCACACGTAGATTCTATGATTGTGATCAATAATAACAAACTTAGAGAAGTATACGGTAACTTAGGATTTAAAGCGGGATTCTCTAAGGCAGACGAAGTCTTAGCTACAGCATCAAGAGGTATTGCAGAAGTAATAACACATCACTATACACAAAATATCGATTTACGTGATGCAAAAACTGTATTGAGTAATAGCGGTACAGCTATTATGGGATCAGCTACTGCATCTGGAGCAAATCGAGCAACTGATGCGATACATAAAGCGCTAGACTCACCACTATTAAATGATAATAAAATTACAGGTGCAAAAAATGTACTACTCTTAATTGTATCTGGAAAAGAAGAAATCACTATAGACGAAATAGGTGAGATTAACGATCATATCCAGCAAGAAGCAGGATATGGAGCTAATATCATCATGGGGGTTGGAGAAGACGATGCTTTAGAAGATGCGATATCTGTAACCATAATTGCAACAGGTTTTGATATAGAACAACAAGACGAAATCACTAATACAGAATCCAAAAAAATCATCCATACCCTAGAAGATGAGCAAAAAGCAACTCAAATCCTAGATACAAAATCTACATCTACTAGCGAAATCGTTCCTTCAGTTTCTATAGACACTTCAATCGCTGTAGAAGAAAAAGAAGAAGAAATAATTGAAGAACCGATTATTAAGCACAATTTATTTGATGATGAGGACGATATAAAATCAGATCCTAATGAAGATTTATTGATGCCTACTACGCAGTATGTAAAAAACCTTGATGTAGATTACGAAATAGTAAATCCATTTACGTCTACAGATAGTGACTATGTGATTATTAATGCACAAGAAATTATTAATCAAATAGAGGTTAATGAAGCAAAAGAAGTAGTTTCAGAAAACCAAACTCAATCACAAAGTCAAGATCAGTTTACGCTATCTTTTGATATGCCTATACAACAAGAATCTACAGAAGAACCTAAGAGTACAATAGATACTATTGTAGACGAAGAAAAACCTGTGGTTTTTGACCTTACAGATAACATCAAAGAGGTAGAAGTAAAAGAGGCGATTGAGGTATCACCTTCTGGAGAAATTACAGAAGATGGCGGAATGCGTTATAGCCTTGAAGATTATTTAGAAGATGAAAAGCAAGGAAACGAAGCCAAAGCTGAAGAAGAAATAGTTTTTGAGAGACGTACAATTGAAACACCAGTAGAGAATACAAATACTACAGAAGAAGAAACAGCAACACCTCCTACTGCTACACAAGTTCCTGCAGCTACAGAAGAGATTGATCCAGTGAATCAACCAATCTCTGAAACGTTAAAAGCTAGAGCAGCAGAGCGTAGAGCAAAAATGAAGGAGTTTAATTATAAGTTTAGAAATAGCGCTTCTCAAATTGACGAAATTGAGAAAGAACCTGCATATAAAAGAGCAGGATTAGATGTAGCTTCTAGACCTAATGCTTCAAGTATTTCAAGAACTACTTTAAATACAGATGGAGATGATATTCAATTAAGAAGTAACAACTCCTTTTTACATGACAACGTAGATTAATTATAAATCGTAGTTATATATGCTAAACCGATAATTCAACTAAGAGTTATCGGTTTATTTTTTTATCTTCGCAATCCAATACAAAAGACGTATGCCATGAGTTTACAAACAGAAGTAATGACAGCCATGAAAGCTGCAATGAAGGCAAAAGATCAAAATGCTTTAACATCATTAAGAGCGATTAAATCTGCAATTTTATTAGCTCAAACAGAAAGCGGTGCTAAAGAAGAATTGACAGAAGAACAAGAGTTAAAATTGTTACAAAAATTGGTAAAGCAACGTAAAGATAGTGCTACTATTTTTGTAGAGCAAGGTCGTGAAGATTTAGCCGAGCCAGAATTAGCGCAAGCTAAAGTTATCGAGCAATTCTTACCTGAACAATTAAGCGAAGAAGAAATAGAAAAAGTTGTAGCAGAAATTATAGAAAGTACTGGAGCTGCAGGAATGAAAGATATGGGGAAAGTAATGGGAGCTGCAAACGCTAAGTTAGCAGGAAAAGCTGACGGAAAAACTATTTCTACTATCGTAAAAGCAAAATTAAGTTAATCTTATTTTTCAATATATGATCCTTGGAATTTAGGATTAAGGGCCCCATAGTTCAACTGGATAGAATATCAGATTTCGGCTCTGAGGGTTGGGGGTTCGAATCCCTTTGGGGTCACAAAATGTAAAAAGACTACATGTATTATACGTGTAGTCTTTTGTTATTTAATCCTTTAACGGATTATTGATTTTTTTTTCAACTTATGGAAACAACTTTAAAAATCCTATTTCTTAGATATTTTAAACTCCTCTTCTCTGTGTCTATATCTTTTGTTTTTAACCAATTATAAAAACTACTCGTACTAACTTTCATACAGTTACAGATCTTCTCAACAGGAAAATTGTCTTTATTCGATAAAATAAAATGATATCTCACTTGTCGCTCACGGAAAAGATGCTTACCTCCTTTTTTAAAATATCTCGCTCTAACTGTACGTTTCTTAATTCTTTTTCTAAAAATCGAATACGTTTCTGATCTTCTAATAATACTGAAGTAGTGATATAATTACCAGGATTTCCTTCATGGGATTTACGCCACTTACGAATCATACTACTATTTAACGCATATTCTTCACTAACTTGTTTAACACTTTGACCTAATTGTAATAACGCTACAATCATTAACTTAAATTCATCTTCATACTTTTTTGCCCTGTTAAATGTAGACATTCCACAATTCAATAGCTACTATTCATTGGTGACTGTAAATTGTACTCCTTTACCAATATTCGTATTCAGAATACTATTGATATCTGAGTTCTGTACCTGACCATTCATATCCATATCGGCTTTACTATAGCCAGAAATACCAAGTAATTGTATCACCGCATTTGTATCCGTATTTTGAATTTGTCCATTTTCATCAAAGTCTCCAGCAATCATCGCAAAAACTCCATTTCCCATATTTACTACCGAATTTGAGCCACCGAATACAGAAGCTGTAGCATCACTAAGATCTATGGTAGTTGCTGTCGATGTGTTTAGAGCAACGGTATTCGCACTCATTACTGCTACATGATTTCTATGGTTTACTGCTATGTAATAACTATCTGAAGGCGAATCAAATTCTAAAGCTGATGTTCCATTAACACTTACTATATCTCCATCTGCTTGTAGCAATCCAGATTGACTGGCAAGCACTACAGTTGGATCATTTTTATCACGTAAGCTTATCCAAACCCAATCGATAATAGCATTGGTTCCCGTGATATCAAAAACCGTTGTCTCACTGGTTATGCTATCTGCATATGGACTAGTTATGGGAAGTAAACTATTACTTCGTAAACTATCATCCATGATGACGGTTCCTGAAGTTACCAAAGGTCCTTGCAGAAAAACAACGAGAGAAAGTTTAAGTTGTAATGTAATGACTTCCTGATGGAATCCTTGATTCAATGTTGTGGTTCCATTAGACAATGTTGCAACCGCCAATTCTCCAACCGTAAAATCTAAACTTGCATTGGCATTGCTCAAGGTTGTTCCACTGGATCCAATTACAGAACGTTCTAAGGTTTGTGAAAACAAAGAACCAGAAAAGAACAAGGTTAAGATAAATATGTACTGTTTCATGATCTTACTTTCTTTTACCGATGATCGTTAAGCAAGCTCCTGCGTTTGTAATTGAATCTCCATTATGGTTTTCAATCGTAAATTCTACCTTTCCTGTAGCTAAACTAGTTATTTGTGCTACTCTATTCGAAGTATCATTAGTAGCAATACAAGTTATAGTTACTACAGGAGGTGCAGAAAAATGATTTGCATAATTAACGGTGTACACATGTCCACTTCTGGAAGTAGTAATTCCTGCTGAATTCGTAACGTTGGAATTTAAAGAACCATCTGTATTCACAATTATCGATATAATTTCAATCGCATTTGTGGCACCTACAGCCTTAAAGTTATCATCTCCTGCATCAATAATTACTTCTCCATTGGAGGTGATATCATTATCTACTTCTAAATCTCCTTTAACTTGTAGTAAGTCATTATCAAATTCTCCATATAACAAATCTCTGATGTATAAACGATTCGAGAATCCACCACCTGCAGCTCCTGCAGCAGTTCCTATAAGTACATTAGAATCTCCTTGTAAGTTATATCCTGCAAAGTATCCGATAACAACATTACTGTCTCCAGATTGTACACCTTCTGCGGCTTGATGTCCAATAATTACATTTCTTCTACTAAGATTAGAAAGATTACTTGTATTATCATAAGAACCGAAGATTTGGTTTTCTGAACTAGATGTTAGTATACCGCCAAAGTCAAAATTTCCACCTAAAGTTAAATCTCCTGAAGTAGTTACATTTCCTGTATTATCAATTTGTAATCCTTCATCCCCTCCGTCATTAGATAACCAGTTGTTGTTTAATAATGCGTTACCTCCTAAAGTTATAGTTCCAGAAGAAGCTACATTACCAGCAGTATCAAATTGTAGTCCTTCATCACCACCGTCATTATTAATCCAATTATCAGCTAATTTTATATTACCTGTAAGCTCTATTGTTCCGTTATCTAATATCTTGATCCCTTCATCATCACCGTCATTAGACAACCAATTATCATTTAACTGTAGGTTTCCTCCTAAAGAAACTTTGGATGATGTAATTACATTTCCGCTAGTATCAAATTGAATCCCATTGTTTTCTGTTCCATCTCCGTTAATCCAGTGCGTAGCAAGGTTAATGTTACTACCCATAAATAATTTATTGGATGTGGTCACTCTTCCTCCTGAATTCACTAATAAACCTTCGTCATCACCATCATTAGAAATCCAATAGCCACCGGTTTGAAAATTCTTAGTTGCTGTATGATTTCCTAAATTATCACCATTCTCTACATACTTAGCTTGTAATGCGTACGGAACACTTAATAGTTGTGTGGTTCCCATACTTGTATAGCTAGTCCCACCTGCAATATCTACACTGACTTCCAAAAAATAAGAATCGGATGACCAAGTAATAGTAGAAAAATCATCAGTACTAGTTCCTTGACCAACGATTAGGTCAAAAACTCCATAGGCATTGGTAGTGGGCGTATGTGTTTCTGTATATACAACCGTTCCATCCGTGGTAGTTTGGTGTAATTTAAATTCTACTCCTATGGCAGTATTGGTTAATATGTCCCCAGCAGCATCTCTAACTGCCGATTGGTAGTTGAAACCTTGTGGTGTTTGCGAATACCCAAGAATACTTATTAGGAAGATCCATAGTGTACATCGTAATTTTATTTTCATGCTCGTTAATTTTATTTTCTTACGTTTATTTTAGGGTCAATTTCGTAATTACTATTTTCTACACATATTATTTTAAGTATTCTAAACAAGTAATTTTGTTAGAGAAATAGTGCAAATAATTGTCTGATAGGAATTACAATTTCGTGGCGCTAAATAACAATCGAAACTTTAGAAATTAAAAAAACTTGAGGGTGCAAATGAGGGTGCAATAACCAAACACCTTGATTTTACAGAGCTTTTCAGATGTTTTTGACATGCTCTTTACATGTTTACAATATGAAAAAAATGTACTAAAATGTAGGTTTATAGGGAACGAATATACTCGTCTAATGAATCGTTTTGGGATAGATTTAGTTTCTTTTTAAGTCTAAATTTAGTAGATTTGATGGCGTCCAAACTTGTGTTTCTTAAGCTAGAAATTTCTTTTCGAGAAAGGCCTATTTTTATAAAAGAACAAACCTCAATATCAGTTTTGGTCAAATTGGGATGCAAACTTTTTAAACTTTTTAAGAATTCATAATTCAATGTTTCAATATTCTTTTTAAGTACTAATACTTTAGAATCTTCTAATTTGTCCGCTTTTAAATCCGCAATAATACCTTTGAGCGTAACATCCTCTTCTGCTTGCGAGAGTTTCGCCAAATTTTCTGCAAGTTTTTCCTTGGTATTTATATGAATTACAGTTTCCGTTAAAAGTTGATTGACCTCTTCTTTCTTAGTCGTAACTTCAGAGTTTAGATCTACAATCTTTTGAGATAATTTTTCCTCTTTAATTCTATTTTTCTTATTGATTCGTAAATACAGTTGATACCCAAAATATACAATGAGGA
Organism: Aquimarina rhabdastrellae; assembly: GCA_947387485.1. Classification (GTDB taxonomy): domain Bacteria; phylum Bacteroidota; class Bacteroidia; order Flavobacteriales; family Flavobacteriaceae; genus Aquimarina. The sequence goes on along the minus strand of CANDNT010000003.1, from coordinate 150,168 downwards.
TACTGATCATCACCATGATGATAAAGCTTGCAAAATACAACTGCTTTTCCACTTTTTGTTTTTCTACTTGCAAGCTTATTTTTCTTTTCTCTTCTGCATATACAACACTATCCTTAATTCTTTCTTTTTCAAAAGAATTTGCCATCTCAATCTCTTTAAATTTTTTAGCATTGTTTACAATGTCAACTTCTTTTTGAATCTTGTCATAGGTTTGTAAATCATTAAGGGCTAATTCATATTTACCCATGGCTTTGTAAATATTGCCTCTAGTTTTATACACCTCTGCAACACGGTTTTCTATATTCGTTTTGGTTGCATGATCAATAGCTGCATTCGCATAAAATAATGCTTTCGAATAGTTTTTTAATCCCAAATAAGTTTTCGCAATATTTTTATTTGCAGTTAAAACGGAAAGATATTTGTTAATGTTTTTGTTATGTTCTAAGTATTTTAGCTGTAAAGGAAGTGCTTCTTCATATCTTTTTTGATCTAATAATAAAAGTGATTTATGCCAATTGACTAATTGTAAAATATTTTCGTCACCAGAAATTTCAGCATTGTAAATTCCCTTATCAAAAGCATAAAATGCCGAATCTATCTGATTGATATCTGCATAGCATTGTGCAACATTACCATAGTTAATACCTAATAATCGATAATTTTTATTTAATGTATTTCGCTCAATTGCTTTTTTAAAACTTACAATAGCTTTTTTACATTCATCTTTATACTTGTACAACATCCCTATATTACCAAAGTTTACACCTAAGTATATCGTATCATTAGTTGCTAGAATAACTTTTTGAGCAGCCAAATAGTCTTTTAATGCTCCTGAATAATCGAATGTTCTTCGTTTATATACACCCGACTGAATGAGTAGTGTCTTAAGATGTTTAGTGTTATCGTAATTCTTTCGTTCAAAAATTTCTCTAACCTGCTGATGATATATGGGAAGTTGATCTAAGTTTCTAGCCTTTTGGTAGGTTCCCAAACTTAAAAGGTATTTTACTTTTAGAGAATCATTTGGTGCATTTTTAATTTTCCTCTCATAATCAACAACAGTAGAATCTTTATCCTGAGAGAAAGTACCTAAAGAAAAAAATATCAAAAATGAACAAATGAGCTTTTCCATTTGCTAGAATAAATAGTTAAATACATTCAAAAATAACCGAAATATCTAAACTAAAAAATCTTGTCTTGAACCAATCAAAATTCATGTCTAAATTTCCTCTCTAGACCATATGAAATTCCTTAGAAAAAAGATGAATTCTTGACAAAAATAAAGTGCCTATCTCGTAAAATTCACCTGTTTTTGATTAAAAATAGAACTATAATTTGCATCTTAATGGTTGTTGTGAAATTGAATTAAAGAATTGGTAATCATAATTTTAGAAGATTGCACCCCGATTTGCACCCCTTCATTTTTTGGAACAAGTAAGGTTTCTCTCATAATTTTGGCAACAGAAATAAGAGCGCTAGCCTTATTTGTTTTTAATATGGGATAAACAAAAAAAAACTAAAACTAACGGTAGTTTTTTTCATCAAGTGTACTTGATGGTTGTATGCTACTAGTGAAAAATTCTCAACATTTATAGAAATGTATGTAGACAGTTTAAAAACAAATAAACCGCTTCGTAAAAAAACAAAAATATTAACCCCAAAATCTATATGGTATGAAGTTAAAATTACTCTTACTATTCCTTTTTCTTACTACAATATGTACAAAAGCACAAACAGATTGTTCTTTAGACGAAACTAAACTTACAGGAACATTTACCACAGTAGAAGTTGGAGGAAGAAAAATTAAGGCTAGTGATGCTACTTCAAACTATCGATTTGGAGAACGTGTTGCTATAGATGGTAATGTAGCAGTTACAGTATCACGTGCCAACGGTACTGCAGCTGGTAAAGTGTATATATATACTAATGATGGGGCTGGTAACTGGACACAACAAACAACCCTAACAGCTAGTGATGGTTTTGCAGGTGATAATTTTGGATATTCTATAGCGATAGAAGGGAATTATTTAGTAGTTGGTGCAAGATCTCAAACTAATGCTTCGGCAGTAGATACCGGAGCTGCGTACTTATTTGAATACAATGGTTCTAGTACTTGGACTGAGGTAGCTATTTTTGAACCAGGTGATGGAAGTTCTGGAGACCGTTTTGGAGAATCCGTTTCAATAGAAGGAAATTTGATTTTAATTGGAGCTAGAAATGGCTGTGTAGGAGGTTGTGCCTATTTATATGAAAATGATGGAACCAATACCTTTACCTATACAGAAACTAAGTTGGAGCCTCAAGTACAATCTAATTATTCTGGAGCGCGATTTGGATATGATGTTTTGGTTAAAGATGGTCGTGCGTATGTAGGTGGACCACAAGACTATTCTTCTGTGGGTAATGCATCAGCAGGATCTGTTCAAATATGGGATCAAGCCAATGATGGATCTTGGTCAAGGACACATAGATTAAGAGGGACACAAACTTCAGAATCCTTTGGCTCTGGTATTAGTGTAGAAGGAGATTATTTAGCTATTGGGGCATATAATTTTGAAGTATCTTCTACAACTGCTGCTGACCAAGGAAGGGTGTATGTTTATGAAGCAGATGGTAATGGTGATTATTTGGATGCCAATAGAGTGATAGTTCAAAATACAGATAAAGATAGTTTTACAGATCAGCGTTTTGGAACAGATGTAGTTATAGAAAATGGATTTTTATATGTAGGTACATGGGGAGATGGAAGTATCAATGGTGATGCGGTTTATGTATTTAAAGATGATGGAACCAATACCTGGTCACAACTTAGTAAATTAACTTCTGGAGGAGGATGGGATGAATTCTCAAACAGAGCGGTAGCAGTTTCTCATCCATATCTATTAATAGGGCAAAATGAAGACGATTCGCCTTCAAATTCTGGAGCAATTCATTTTGTTCCTTTGGCAAGTACCGTAACTCCAACCGCTTCGGTTACAGCAGTTACAGAAGCTTTTGTTGGTCAAAATAATGCAACGATAACGCTCAATTTTAGTGATGAAGCCACACGAACTGAAATTCAGTTTAGTATCGATGGAGGAACATCCTTTCCATATACATTTAATGATGATGCCTTAACCGGTATAATAACTAATCTTGGAGTAGGTTCATATGAGCTGAAAGCAAGATATAATAAAGGTTCGTGTGTTTTAGATTTAGGAAGAGTAACCGTAAATCAAGCTGCTTATACAGTTATTCCAGATGCTAATTTTGAAGCCGAATTAGAATCTCAAGGATATGATGATATTTCTGGTGACGGACAAGTACCAACTGCTTTAATTGAAGTAATTACTATTTTAAATATTAGTAATAAAGGAATAGCAGATTTAACAGGTATTGAAGATTTTCTTGCGCTAGAGGAATTAAAAGCCAATGGTAATGATTTAACAGCTATTAATCTAACTAATAATACAGCTTTAAAAGTACTCTGGATTAGACAAGGAAATAACAACTTTTCTTCAATAGATGTTAGTAACAATATAGCACTCGAGGACTTTAGAATACAATATTCAGGAACTTCATTAGACATCTCTAATAATACAGCGTTAATAGAATTTATGTGTGTAGATTGTAGTCTTACTTCACTAAACACAAGTACAAATACAAATTTAACTTCTTTAGACTTAGAGAATTCTGATATTACAACATTAGATTTAAGTACAAATATTAATTTAACTGGTTTAGAAATTGATGGTACTAGTTTGGTTGAGTTAGATCTGTCTAATAATACAGCCTTAAAATATGTATACGCAGAAAATATTACGACGCTTACAGGTTTAAACATGCAAAATGGTACAAATACAAACATTATAACTTTTGAAACTGTAGGAACACCAATACCTTGTGTTAAGGTTGATGATGCGACTTATAGTACAAATAATTGGACAGATATTGAACCTATAACAACTTTTCAAGATTCAGGATATTGTATATACACACAAATTCCAGATGCAAATTTTGAAGCCGCATTAGAAGCTCTAGGATATGATGACATTTCTAGTGATGGACAAGTCCCTACTGCTTTAATAGAAGCAGTAATAGCATTAGATATAAGCAATAAAAGTATTTCGGATGTAACAGGAATAGAAGATTTTAAAGCATTACAGATTTTGGAATGCCAATCTAATAATCTTACAGCCTTGAACATTTCTAACAATGCAGCATTAATTGAATTAACAGCTAACGCAAACAATATTAACAATATTGATCTATCTCAAAACACTGTATTAGAAACTTTAATTATTGGAGCGAATGACTTAACCTCAATTGACATTTCTAATAATAACTTGCTGAAGCGATTAGATATTTTATATAATGATATTACTGTGTTAGATACCAGTAATAATCCAGATTTAACAACACTAAAAGCATACAATACAGATGTTGTGAGTTATGATTTTAGTAATAATCCACTATTACAAAATGTTCAGTTATACAACAATAGTTCCTTAACAACATTAGATGTTTCAAACTTAATACAGTTAGATCAATTACGATTAGATAATACAGGAATTACAGATTTAGATGTAAGTAATAATCTGAACTTAAGAATTATTAGAGTAAATCAATCCAATATAAACAAGCTGGATTTATCTAATCAAAGCAGTCTAATACACGTTTATGTAGATAATTCACCCATTAATTTTCTAAATGTCCAGAATGGAAATAATACAAACTTCACGCAGTTTCACGCTGATAACACACCAAATCTAAATTGCGTGTTGGTAGATGATGCAGCTTACAGTGTGACAAACTGGACGAATATCGACGGTACAATGAGTTTTAGTGACACTTATTGTAATTATACAGCCATTCCTGATGCAAATTTTGAAACTGCATTATATACTTTAGGCTATGATGATATTGCTAATGATGGACAAATACCAACTGCTTTAGTAGCACCAGTAATTACGTTAGACATCAGTAATCAAAATATTGCAGATCTAACTGGGATTCAGGACTTCGTCGCACTTACGGATTTAAATCTGGATACCAATGTATTAACCAGCTTAGATCTTAGTAGCAATACAAACCTTCAAACGTTGAACTTTGATAATAATAGTATTACCAATTTAAATTTAGGTACAATTTCAAATTTGACTTCTATCGAAGGGCGTTACAACCAATTGATGACAATTGATGTAAGTCAAAATTCCGATCTAACATTTATAAATCTTAGAGACAATTTATTTACCACAATAGATGTATCAAACAATCCATTATTGGAGACTATAAATCTAAGAGGCAACTCAAATTTGACGAATATAGATATCAGTAACAATCCTAATCTTAAGTTTTTATATTTTCAGGATACGGGATTAACAGCTTTAGATGTTTCTCAAAACCTTTTATTAGAAGTTATCGTTATTGAACGTGTTAATTTCAATACGATAGATGTTTCTAATTTATCAGCGTTGACCCAGTTAAGAATTGCAGATAATAGTTTTAGTCACCTTGACGTATCCAACAATCCAGCTTTAGTACGCTTAGAATGTGAAAATAACAGTTTGGTTTACCTTAACGTTAAAAATGGAAACAATACCAATATGCCTAATGCAGATTTTATTGCCACAGGCAATCCGTCATTGACATGTATTACTGTAGATGATACTACCTGGAGTACTGCCAACTGGACAAATATCGATGGTACTGCAATTTTTACGAATACCTTTTGTCGTTACACTGCTATTCCAGATGCCAATTTTGAAGCTGAGTTAGAGGCTTTAGGGTATGACGATATTTCAGCAGATGGACAAGTACCAACTGCTTTTATTGAAGTATTATCAAGCTTGGATGTAGATGGCAAGAATATTAATAATTTAACAGGTATTGAGGATTTTGTTGCTTTGACCTACTTAAACTGTAATGGGAATAATCTGACTACAATTGATATTACTCAAAATATACAACTAGCATATTTCAATGCGGCTCAGAATAATTTAACAACAGTTGACCTATCCAATAATACCTTACTAGAAAGCCTGTATCTGTTTTCTAATGATTTAAGCACTATTGATCTATCCAATAATACTGCATTGAAGCAATTGTATATTCAAAGAAATACGAATCTACCCAATTTTGATATTAGTAATAATATCCTTTTGGAAGAAATTGATTGTTCTGAAACGAATATTACGGCATTAAATACCACAAACAATACGCTTTTAAGAAATCTGGAAGCTAATGACTCGCCATTATCATCTTTAGATTTATCCACGAATACAGCGCTAGAATTGTTACGCCTGTTCACTACTGATATTACGGTATTGGACCTATCAAATAATACGAGCCTTACCGAACTTCGTATAAACGATACAGGTATACAAAGCTTAGACTTAAGGAATCAAGTGGGCTTAATTACGATGAATGCCAAAGATGCAAACTTAAGTTACCTAAATATGCAGAATGGCAATAATACCAATATTGCTTCATATCTATTTAATGTAACCAATAATCCTAATCTAAGCTGTGTTTTGGTTGATGATACTGCTTGGAGTGCGACCAACTGGACGCTTATAGATGCTACAACAAGCTTTAGCGATACGTATTGCGATTACACATCAATTCCTGATTCAATTTTTGAGACTAGATTAGAAGCTTTAGGTTATGACGATATTTCGGGTGATGGGCAGGTACCTACAGCTTTGATAGAGGTAGTAACAAGTTTAACTTTAAATGATCTAGGGATTAATGATGCTACTGGAATAGAGGACTTTGCTGCTCTGGTAACTTTAAATGCTAGAGGAAATAACTTTACTACTCTAGATGTGAGTCAAAACACCTTACTAGAGCATCTATATATTAATAGTAATAATCTGTCTTCAATCGATGTATCTAAAAATGTTGTTTTAAGAAATTTAAATATTGGTTCTAATGCAATTACTTCTTTAGATCTATCTAATAATCCAGACCTTAGAGATCTTTGGGTACAAGGAAATGGTGGATTAACCACCCTAAATCTGAGTAATAATCTTGAATTAAGAGAATTATACACCTATAGCTCTGGTGTGTCAACGTTAGATTTGAGTATTCATACTGAACTTAGAATACTTTCAGCCTATAGAACATCTCTAGCCTCTATAGATCTTTCTAATAATATTGAATTAAGATCACTACGTGTAGATGAAACAAATGTTTTATCATTGGATTTAACTAATAATAATAAACTTGAAACATTACGTGTTAATGATACAGGTATTACAAGTTTAGATTTAAGTAATCAAAGTGTTTTAGAAAAACTTTGGGCACACGATACAAGCTTAAGTAATTTAAATGTTAGAAATGGTAATAATACTAATGTTACAACTTTTGAAATTAAAAACAACCCTGATCTGAACTGTGTTCTAGTTGACGATTCTAGTTATAGTACCACAAACTGGACAAATATTCCAAGTGGTTTAGTATTTAGTGAAGTCTACTGCAATTATACCGCCATTCCAGATGCGAATTTTGAAGCACGTTTAGAAGCTCTTGGTTATGACGATATTTCTGGTGATGGACAAGTGCCAACAGCATTAATTGAAGGCGTTACTTCGTTAACTGTAAATGGCCAATCTATAACTGATTTTACAGGTATTGAAGATTTTGTTGGCTTGACGTATTTGGATATAGGGAATAACAATGCAGGAAGTATTGATCTAACTAATCTAGTTGCTTTAGAATTTGTAAGACTAGATGCGATGTCATTAACATCCATTGATCTGACACAAAATACAGCACTTACGGATTTACGTTGTTCCTATAATTCAGGTATGACGAGTATAGATATATCCAACAATACCTTACTAGAAACTGCACATATCAGTAATAACAGTCTTGCAAGTATTGACTTAAGCAATAATACTTTGTTGTATGAATTACGATTGAGTGGAAACGATTTAACAGTAGTAGATCTAACCAATAATACAGCTTTAAAAGAACTTGTGTTAAGTAACAATTTCATAACAACCTTAGACCTAGTGACCAATACTGCTTTAACTGATTTGTACGTAGTAAATAGTGGACTCACAAGCATCACTTCGGTTAATTCTACAGTATTAGAGTATATAAATATTCAAAGAAATAGTTTAACAAGTATTGATCTATCTGCTTGTATTTCCAATTTGGTAACGTTTATTGGTAATGAAAATAATTTCGCTCATTTGGACTTTGAAGGTGCAGTAAATCTAGAGAATATATCAGCATATTCTAATGCTCTTATAAGTTTAGACCTTTCTAGTGCCATAAGTTTAGAGAAAGTATCTGTTTTTGATAATGAGCTTACATCTTTAAACATTCAAAATGGAAACAATGGTATAATCCACTCATTTGATGCAGAAGATAATGACTTGTTAACCTGTGTTTTGGTAGATGATGTTATGTATAGTACTACTAATTGGACAAATATTGATGATCATACTAGTTTTAATGAAGTTTCGTGTAACGTATCCTTAGCTATCAATGTTTTTCTTCAAGGAGCGTTTAGCAATCCGACTTCTGGGGAAGAAAGCCTGATGCGCGATGATCTACGAGCTAATACCTTGCTACCTACAATGAGTCCTTACTCTGACAGTGCTACCATTTCAGATGCTATAAAATTAGATGACGCTGGAGCAGATTCAATGATAGATTGGGCTTGGATAGAATTAAGAGATGCTAATGATGTAAGTATCGTTGTCGCTCAACAGTCAGGGGTTCTACAACGTGATGGTGATATTGTAGCAACAACCAATGATCGAAGTACTCCACTATCTTTTAGTGTTAGTCATGGTAATTACTACATAGTGGTGAAACATAGAAATCATTTAAGTATTATGTCCTCTTCTGCTATCAATTTATCAAGTACTATTGCGACTGTTGATTTCACTTCTAGTACTGCTATTGCTGGAGGAGCAAACGCTGTTGTTGGAATGAGTAACGGGATTGTTGCCATGATTTCTGGAGATTTTGACGAAAATGGCCAGATCCAGAATTCTGATATCAATTCGGTGATTCAATTATTGGGAGGTTCTGGCTACCACAATGCTGATATAGATATGAATGGTCAGGTCCAAAATATTGACATCAATAACCTAATGAATCCTAATGTTGGAAAAGGGGAACAGTTTTAACCATACACTAAATGCATAACTTTTATAGCACACATATTGACAAAACCACCAATAAAACAAGAGGATACAACCTTGCACCCCAATATGCACCCCCTTGTTTTATTGGTTTATCAAACCATCATATGTACTATTGCATTGGAGTTTATATGAATATAAAAAGCATATAAAAACTTTATACCCCCTTAATAGATAAACCTATGAAATTAACAAATAACACATATACAAAACAGATCACATTGATACTAGCTGTTTTCACCATCTTTATCGTTAGTGCCCAAGATATTCACTTTACTTTTGACAATGCTCAAAACACAATTGATAATGGTGAATATTATTATGAAGCTGATATCATGATCGAAAGCTCTGAAGCTTTCAAGTTAGGATCTGGACAAATCTATCTAACCTATAATCCTAAAGCTTTTGGAACTAGTATTTTTAAAAATAATCGAATAGTATATACATACGAACCTGGTTATATCCTAGGTGAAAATTATGTACTTCCTGCATATAGAAGTTTTATTCAAAACGATAACACAGATAATCGTATATCGTTCACCTTTCAACAAGGAGTTAGTACAGAATCCATTACCAAAGAAAATGTTACCACTACTGCTAAACCTCTATTACATGTAAAGTTAAAGTATATAGATGTCACCAAAGATCCAATGGTTGCTTATGAATCAGGATCAGTATATCAGGATCAGTTTTTTACTGCATGTGGAAGTATGCTTAAGACAGGTGACAAGGCAGGATTTCCTGATTGTGCTAACCTACCTGGTGTGCAATTGGTAAATGACACCTATGATTCTAGTGGTGCTTCCTTGCAAACCTTAAGTGTAGAAGAGCAAGATATTGCAGTAGTTAGTATGTACCCCAATCCAGCTCAACAATATTTCTTAATACAAGGATTGGGTAATATAGAAACAGATATTCATATTACAGATATCAATGGCAAATTGGTACAAATACTACCTAGTCATTCACTAGAGAACACTATTAATATTTCACAATTACAAACTGGTGTATACTTTGTAAAAATAGACACTCAAAACTCCCGGAAGAGTTACAAGTTGATCAAAGAATAACTAAGAGATAACAGGCAACATAGTAACCTCTTATTAGCTGCAGTACTACGTTTTACTCTTTCCTCATAGCGCAGCTAATAGAGATCTGTTTGCCCAAATTTCAAGCAATTTTCAAAATAGCTAGAACACATTAAACCTAAAAAACGATGAAAAAAATTACCTTTTTGATTATATGTTTCTTTCTTACCTCCGTGGTTGGTGCGCAGGACATAACGTTTACGTTTCAGAATGCTAGGAACACCAATGATGGAACAGATGATTTTTATGAAGCTGATGTTTATATTGAATCTTCTATTGATTTCAAGTTAGGATCCGGACAAATTTATTTCACCTACAATACCACTGCTTTTGGTGAAAACATAGATGGTAGCGGAAATTTTGAATACTTACAGCCTGATGGCTCTATCTTAGCAGAAACCTATAGCGGTTTCCCTGCTTACTCGTCTTTTATCGTTAATGACAATACAAATTCTAGAGTATCTACATCCTTTCAACTAGGACTAAGCAGTGGTACCATTACTGCAAACAATGTTACCGGTACTGCTAAACATTTATTCAGTATAAAAATTAAGTATGAAGATATCAATGAAGAGCCAACAGTTGCTTTCGAAACTGGCGCTGTATTTTTAGATCAGTTCTTTACTGCTTGTGGGCCTGCAACTTTTGGATTACCTGATTGCACAAACAACCCAGGAGTACAAATTACCAATGATACCTTCGATTCTTCTGGAGCTACTCCTGATACTACCGTACCAGTAATTTCTTTAACTGGAGACGCTGCTGTTACAGTAGAGGCAGCAACTACCTATTCTGATGCAGGAGCTACTGCATTAGATGATAGAGATGGAGATATTACGGTAGCTATTGTTACGGTAAACCCAGTAGACACGTCTATTCCTGGAGTATACACTGTTACCTATAACGTAAATGATGCTGCTAGTAATGCTGCAGCAGAAGTAATCAGAGAAGTAACCGTAGTGGATACAACTGTTCCTGTAATTAGTTTAATAGGAGATGCGGCAGTGACTGTTGAAGCAGGAAGTATCTATGCTGATGCCGGAGCTGCAGCAAGTGATTCTTTGGATGGAGACATCACTACAGAAATTGTTACGGTAAACCCAGTAGATACATCTGTACCAGGAATATACACAGTAACCTATAACGTAAGCGATGTAGCCGAAAATAATGCAATACAAGTAACCAGAGAAGTAACCGTAGTAGATACAACTGTTCCTGTAATTAGTTTAATAGGAGATGCAACTGTGATTGTAGAAGCTGGAACTACGTATTCCGACGTAGGAGCAATGGCAAGTGATTCTTTTGATGGGGATATTACTGCAGATATAGTTACCATAAATCCAGTGAATACTGCTGTACCAGGATTGTATATAGTAACTTATAATGTAAGTGATGCAGCTGGAAATGATGCAATACAAGTAACCAGAGAAGTAACCGTTTCTGATACTACAATACCGGTCATTATATTAACTGGAGATGCAACTGTGACTATAGAAGCTGGAACTACGTATTCCGACGTAGGAGCAATGGCCAGTGATTCTTTTGATGGAGATATTACTACAGACATAGTTACCATAAATCCAGTAAATACTGCTGTACCAGGAGTGTATACAGTAACCTACAATGTAAGTGATACTACTGGAAATGCTGCAATTGAAGTCATTAGACAGGTAACCGTTGTAGATACTACTTTACCTATAATTACTTTGATCGGAGATAATCCAATAGAAATAGCACAAGGAGAAGTTTATATAGATGCAGGTGCGACAGCCTTTGATTCTTTAGATAGCGATATTACAGCTAATATTGTTGTAGTAAACCCTGTAGATACCTCTGTAGAGGGAACCTATACGATAACTTATAATGTGATGGATGCAGCGGGAAATGTAGCGGCAGAAATAACCAGAACAGTAAATGTATCCGCCATTCTTAATGTTGAAGAGAATGAAATTGAAATTTTAGAAATATATCCAAACCCAACCTCAGATAAATTGTTCATTTCGAAAGAAGTTGAAAAAGTAATTATCTATGCTATAACAGGGCAAAAAATACTAGAGACTAATAACAATAGTATTGATATGTCTTTGTACAGATCAGGAGTTTACTTGATACATATTTTTACAAATAAAGGAAATGCAGTAAAACGAGTTGTGAAGAGATAATCCAGCTAATAATTGCCTATGGATACTGCCTGTGAAAAAGAGAAGTAATAACTATTTGATAGGCATGGAAAACCTCAGAACTATGAAACCTAAAAAATTAAAAAAATTCAGCAAATAAAGGCTGATTTAAACCAAATGAATATGAACATAGAAAATATAACAGATAGGCTAACAATTACCCTAGTAGTATTTTACGGATTGATGTTGTACATCATACTGCGATTATCTTTTGCTTGATTTGATAATCAAAAGAATTGCTAATTATTATATAGAGAATTAAAAGGCTTTATATCAATTATAATTAGCAGTTTATGACGAAAACTGCTTGAAATAAACTTAGGCAGTTTTTTTATAAATTTAACTGACACAAATTATTAACGGTAGACAAATTGAAAAATATATAATTCTTCCTCTTTAGATTAACTGGAATATTTGTCTAAAAACAACTATTGGTTTTAATCCATTTTATTTAAGATTTTCCCTACTAACCTAATCAGGGTTTTGTGACTTATAGAACTCTTTATTGTAATAAAATCAAATACTTAAACAAAAATATAGAATTTTAGCAAAAATTAACAAACCCTCTTAAATTAATGCTTTACAGGGTTTTAAAGTTTAAAGTAGCAGAAGCAAGATTCGAACCTGTGACCTTTGGATTATGAGTCAAGTCTGAAGGTTTCTTATAGCCATAGTAGAGCATTAGATTATCTAACTGTTACTGCTTTTATACAATCCTCTATTAAGTAACATACCAATTTTGCTAAGCAACTTTAAAACACTTTGTTAACTATTTGATTATCAATATTTAATTTTTAAAAAAGGTTCGGGATATGTTCTGCCGAGGTCACAAAATGTAAAAAGACTACATGTATTATACGTGTAGTCTTTTGTTATTTAAGTCTTTTATAGCGAATTATTCTTCAATCTTTTTTAATAATTCAAGAGCTTCAGTATACTTATAATTATTCTTATTTGCAGTAATAAGATGTAATACAGCTACGGCTTTCTCTTTATTATTAGTTTTTAAATGGATTAAAAGTTTAAACCAATAACCTTTACTTTTTTCGATAGAATCGGTTAAAATAAGTTGGTTAAACGCAGCTATAGCTTTGTCGTTTTGATCGAGTTTATCATAAGAAGCACCTAAATACATTAAGCTAAATACATAAAACTTACTATCAGCAGTAACGGTATTAAAATGTGTGATGGCAGTAGTGTAATCTTCTCTTTTAAAAGCTAATTCTCCTTTAATAAAATTGTTTTCGTTTTGACTTTTTTCTATCAAAGAAGGAAGTGTATTCCACTCTACATAATCGTGGTAATAGGTATCTAGTGATGGGTTTTGCTTAGTAATGACAATAGTAAAAATAATAGCGATTACAGCAGCATAAGCAAAATAATGATAATACTTTTTAAATGTAGAGGGTTTATTTTGTTGAGAAATATAGTCAGCTCCAGCCTTTTTAATAGTATTTGATAAATGTTGATATTCTGAGCTTCTAAGCTTTTGTTTTAACTGTTGTAACTCTTCATTATCAGGATCATCTTTAAGCATACTCCAATCCTTTTGATGAAGGCTGTAGTATTGTTTTTGTAACATAACCTCCTCTTGCAACTGATCGTTATTGGCTAATAAAGCTTCAAAAGCAATTCGATCTGCATCATTCATTTCCCCTTTAATATATTGCTCGATTTTATCTAGCATTGCTGCGGTTAAATTTGTTTCCATTTTTTGATCTTTTGGTATCGATTATCCGTTTTAATCAACTTCATTAATTTTGCCCTACATTTAAAAACACGTTGTCGTACAGTATTAATAGTAGAATAAGCATAAACGTTTAAAATTTCCTCATAGCTCATTCCGTTAAAATAACTACTTAAAATCTCTTTGCAATTATCAGATAAGAGATCAAACTTTTCTATGTAGAAATCAAAACATTCTTGTTCCAAAATAAATAGACTTAAATCAGTTTCTTTATTAGGTAGTGTCACAACATCTGTTTTTATCACCCTATTTTTTAAGGTTCTTTTCCAAATATTTTTACAGATCACAAATAAATAGGCTTCAAATGAAGCTATTGGACGTCTTTTTTCTTTTTGAGTAACGATGATATACATAAGACCATCTTGAAATACATCTAGTGCATCATGAGATTGACCTCTATTAGCACATATAAACGATTCTATCTTGGGGTATATCTTTTTGTATATCTCTTTGATAATTTGTTCGTTACCGTTAATTAATGCATTAATGTATTTTTCGGTAGTATCCATGGATTTAATTAAACTAAAAAAAGTGGGTAATATTTTTGCAGTTCATACCCAATGTAGTGTAATCATAAAAATTTAAACACTATGAAAAATATACAAAAACTCATCATACTTAGTACACTCTTTTTAATTTTTTCATGTAATAATGATGATCTTTTGGTAAAAAGTTTTAACGATTTTAATAGTAATGTTCAAGAAAAGCGAAGAGGAGGGAAGGAAGACCCTAAGCAAGGTCCGCCTAAAAATATGCCTAAATATTCGGATACAGAATTGGTTATCCAATATAAAGATGGAACTACAGCAGCTACAAAAGATACCTTAAGAAATTATTATAACGTATTGAATTATGAAGTATGTCATTGTGAAAGTGGAACTATAGAAAAATGGATGTTTGCAAATGGAGTACAAATTGAACCTAAAAAAGAAATTATAGAAGATGATGCAGATGAAGACGGAGAATTATCTGGAGAAGGAATTTTGGAAGTGGATTTAGAATTTTCTTTTGATATAGAAACAGAATCATCACATATAGGAGGAATTGAAGATATAAGTTACTTACCGTATATCAAAGGAGGTAATACAGGTGTTACTATTGCAGTATTAGATACAGGATTAGATTTGAGGTTTTCTGTATTTAACGAATTGGGGATACCACACGAATTCTTGTACAAAGAAATAGCGCCTTTTGTGGATAATGAAGCTTCGGGGTGGGATTTTGTAAATAAAGATCATAATGCATATGATGATCATCCAGGTAAGCATGGAACGATTGTGACTTATAGAATACATAAAATTCTTAATGCATTGAACATAGACCATCAAATAATGCCAATGAAGGTATCGAGTTTTAAAGGTAAATCTAGTTATTTTAATTTTGTATGCGGAACATTAAATGCTGCAGAAAAGGCTGATATTATTCAAATGAGTTTAGGATGGTATGATGATGGTAGTGGTGAATTTATAGATTCTATTATGGCAAATTTATTAGAAACTTATGAAGATGTTATCTTTACTACATCTGCGGGAAATAATGGTACTGATAATGATAGTAGAAGACACTATCCTTCGAGTTATGATTATCCTAATGTTATCGCCGTAGCGGCAGCCAATGAATATGCTATTTCGTTAGCTAATGAAGGATATGAACATGCTGCGGCCGATATAGCTACGTTTTCTAATTATGGAGAAAACAGTGTTGATTTCTTTGCTGTAGGAGAGAAGGTGCCTTTTTATGACAACGAATTAGATGGAACCTCGTTTGCAGCTCCAGTATTAGCTGCTGCTGTTGCCAAGATAATGAATAGTTCAGGCAGTTCATTGACAGCAGAAGCTACGCGAATGTATCTTGATAATATGGGAACAGCAATACCTAATACATTTAATGAACACAAGAAGACAAAGTATCATAAAATAATATTACTAGATGAATAAACTGCTGATTAAAAGTTGAAAAGAAATATTAAAATAGGCTTATTGAAAAAATAAGCCTATTTTGTATAGGCAAATCAAACACATTAATGGGCTTATTATTTCGTAAAGTACTATTCTGGTATAGTATTCTATATTCTTTAAACTTTTTTGGACAACTAACTATTAAAGATCAAATTGATAGTATTAAGACTATAAAAAACGTAGAAAAAAGAATTAGTGCTTTTGAGAGTTTGATAGATAAAGAACAAACATTAGATGGTCAACTCAAAGGAGATATATATCATCAATTAGGAAAAAGTCATTATAAGATAAAAACGTTTAAAAAGGCGATTTTTTACTACTATAAAGCGATTAAGTATAGAGAGAATTATAAAAAAATCAATTTAAAAGCTTTAAATAGTAGTCGTAATAATCTAGCGTATGTCTTTAAAAAAGTAGGACTATTAACAAAGCAAGACTCTATATTAGTTGCATTAATTCATAATCAAGGCACAGATATATATACATTTAATGCCTATTGGGAATTATCAAAAATAGAACGTAAAAAAGGTGATTTTTATAAAGCACTTCAATATTTAAAAATAGGATTATCAAAAGAAGAAATTGTAAAATTTCCTAAATACGAAAATAAAATTAGGCTAGAAATGCTAGCGGTCTTTGCCGAAAAATACAAAAGTACAATTAATATAGCCGAAATAAATATTGAAGATTTAAAGATAATCGAAGAACAGCAACGAATAATCGAAGAACAATTTAGCACATCAAAACTAAAAGAAAAACGACTATACATAGCATATAGTAACCTTGCTAATTTATACGATACTTTTGGAAAACTAGATAAAGCTTCAGCATTGTATGAAAAAGCTAAAGTGTATTATTTAAAGAAGGGCGATACTATAAACTATTTAAAAACACTTAATAATAATGCAATACTATATGCTAAACAACATAGATACAATAAAGCTTCATTATATTTTAAAGAAGTAATAACAACCGCTACAAGTAAAGAACAAATCGCATCGGCATATGATAATTTAGGATACTTTTTACCACAAATCACAGCTCAAGATAAAATAGCGTATTTTAAAAAAGCATTATATACGATTTTAGGGCACGATGATAAAAAAGATACAAATAGATTGCCTACACTAGATGAAATAAAAGCTTCAGAGTATGAACATGATGCGTTGATTTATTTAATTGATCTAGCAAATCAATATGTAATGGTTTATGAAGAAAACCTAGACCGTAAGTTATTATATGAAGCAAAAGCTATAGTACATTTAATAGACGAATTAGTTTCAATAATTAGATATCAAAGTGATTCAGAGAAATCTAAATTATTTTGGATAACAAAAGGAGTAAACACTTATATGCTAGCTGTAAAAATATGTTATTTGCTAGAATTACCAGAAGAGGCGTTTTATTTTATGGAAAAGAATAAATCATTGCTTTTACAGGAAAAAATAAAGACAGTTCAGGCAAAATTAGATTTAGAAATTCCATCTTCAATACTAAAAAGGGAACATGAATTATCATATCAACTCTTACGTAAAGAAAAAGACTTACATCAGAATTTAAATGATAAAAAAAATAAAGAATTATATCTAAAGGAATTTGAACAATACCAATCCTTTATTGATAGTATAAAGATAAATTATCCAGCATATGTTAAAATAAAACAAGAAGTAAATATTAGTTCGCTTAAAGAGGCTGTCAATACAACAATAACGACTCAAGAAAACTGTTTTATTGAATATATTCTCCACGAAAAGGACGGATATGGATTATTTGTAAATCATAAAGAAACAATACTGTTTAAAATTGCAAATGTTAAAACATTGCAAGAAGAATTGGTTAAATTAAAAGCTATGATGAGGAGTCCTTTATTGGAAACAAAAGAAATAAAGGAGTTTAAAAACTTAGGGAGAACAGTTTTTAAAAGGCTTTTTCCTTTTGATAACTCATTAGAAAAACTGAAGAATAAAAAGGTGATTATTGTGGCAGATCATACCTTATCTAATTTCCCTTTTGAAGCTTTACCAATAAATCTGGAAAGAAAGCTAACTGAAAGCTATTTGGTGAATTTTGCAGAAATCTCATATATCCATTCATTTTCTACTTTTAGGCAAATCCAAAAGAGAAAAAGAGCCTCTACACATAAAATATTAACAATAGCACCACAGTACTTTCAAGAAGAAGAACTTCAACCTTTAGTAGAAACGAATAAAACGGTAACATTAATAAGTAAGTTTAAAGCTTCGACAACATTATATAAAGAGAAAGCTACCAAAGAGAATTTTGTGAATAAAAGTAAAGCATTTGAAGTTTTACATTTTTATACCCATGCGGGAATAGATTCGATAACAACTACGCCATGGATAGCTTTTTATGATACTAGAATGACCTTAGAAGAGTTATATGGTATAGAAAATAATGCAGAATTAGTGATACTAGATGCATGTAAAACGAGTGTAGGAAAGATGGCTTTGGGAGAAGGAATTATGAATCTTTCTAGAGGCTTTTTCTATAATGGTGCAAAAAGTGTTTTGGCATCACAATGGAATGTAAATGAAACTTCGGGAAACGAAATTTTAAAAGTATTTTACCTCTATATAGAAAAAGGAAAATCAAAATCAAAAGCATTACAATTAGCCAAAATTGACTATTTGAAAAAATATCCATATACAAGAGGTTTACCATATTATTGGGCAGCATTTACATTGACTGGAAGTCCGAAAGCAATAGCACTTACAGTGAAAACTTATGAGTTATCACACTTTATAGTAATAAGTTTAATTGTGATCACTCTAATCGCAATACTATTGATTAAACGAATTTTTGTAAGTAGAAAAAGGTAAAGGAGTGCTATTTTTAGCACTCCCTTCTTTGTTCTTAATAAAAAATGTTAATCACACCACCAGCAACCATATTCTATAAAAGCCCAGAAGAAATCGAATGAGTTATATCCTCCAAATTGATTTCCACACCCAAAAATTCTATGAGAAGATACTGGGGTACCGTCATGAAGTACACCTTCAAAAATTGATACAGGTTCTTTTTCATATTTATGCCATACATGAATGATTTTTCCATCAATTAAATGCTCAGCATAAGCAATTCCAGAAAACTCAGCTTCAATGATTTGATACTTTTCTAAGTCTCTTTTAGAAATATTAAGATCTTTAAAATAAGCTTCTTGAGTAAACTCTCTTCTTACAGGATAATCTTTTTTTAATATAGTACCATAGTCTTCATGATAATCCAAAACAATATCTTTTGCTATGATAGGTACTTTAACTTCTCCAAATTCAAAATTACTTCTATCAACATCATATTGACCAGCAGGGATGATAATTTCATGTTTACCTAAAGTTCTAGAAACATTTTCGCTAAGAGTAACATCCTCTTTTATATTTAAATAAGGCTCTTCTAAATCTCTTGAAAATACCATACGTAATAGATCCTTTTCTAACTTAAAAGCAATAACACCATTATCAGGGTTTTCATTACCATTCATCAATACATTAAAAGCTTTTTGAATATTAGAGACATAATCAGTGTTTGCTGTTGAGTTATCAACGCCCCCCCAGTGAATAACACTCTCTCCATTGTCATTTCTAAAGCATACTCCAGGACCAGAACTACAAGACCCAAAACTATACATCCATTCCATAAAGAATGCCCAAGAAGAATTATGATGTTGATATATACCAGAATGTTTTAATGAAGGAGTTGAGATAGCATTAGAAGATAAGGTTTCATCTTCTTTTACACATGCGATTATAACAATAAGAGTAAAGAGTATTGAGAATGAAATTTTAAGTTTTGTTTTCATGATTTTAAATTTTAAAATGTTTTTTAATAAATTTAAACGTAGGTTTACCAACACCATGCTCTGTATGAAGAGACTTGATCATTCCATGATGTTTTCCACCACCACCATCCAGATAAGGTATACCATTGTAAATTTGGAACTCCAAATAAAGAAGTAGTGTAATCATGTATATAGAAGTTGAGAGATTTTCCTCCATAACATATGTGTTCTTTTAGATTAAGAAAGCCTTTGGTATTTATAGGAATACCTAATCTTATAGAAGATAGATTGTCGTTATTGGTAGATCCAACCCAATGATTACCAGTAGCACCTGCGTATGTTCGTCTCATGCTATACATTTCGGTATTGTAATAGGCATGTTTGTAGAAATAGAAAGCACCTGGCCCCCAATAATTATAACTATTACATGAAGCTTTGTTATTATTACTATTAAAAGATTCTTTAGGAAGACCATCTATTGTTTTTAAATAACGATTCATTTCTTCATCAGAATCAAATACTTTTATAGAAATTTCAGTGTGTTCCATTATAGGATTCTCAAAAAGCAATGTTTTAGGCGCATCTTCTTTACCAAATATTTCCTGAGCAATATCTGTATCACCTGAAGTTTTGATGACATTTCTTTCTTTTTGATTTAAAGTATAGGTAACTCTAAAATCTTTTCCTTGATAGGAATACAAGTGCGTAATATCAACAATATTTTCAAGAAGTTCTGCTTCATTTTTTTTCAAAACCTCAATGGATTCTGAATTTTGATGTGTTATACCATCATCTTTTTGACATCCTACAATAAAAATTGAGAACAGAAAGATAAATAATGATTTAACAAAATAGTTTTTCATGATTTATAATTTTTAATTAGCCCTACTCTGATAAAAGGTTTTTCGGGATACACCTATTTAATTAGATTAGATCGATCTATAAGCATGGGTTAGAATTAGAATTTCATTACCCAAAAAATGTGAAGATTTTATAAAGTTTTTTGTAATGCTTTAGATAAACATGTATAGATCGTAATTGAGAAGAAAAAATGAATGGTTTTTACAAAAACAATAAATGAAGAAATATAAATTTATTTCTTCATAGTAGGTACTGGATAATATGAATAGAATAACTATTTTGTAGAAAATAATTAATCTAATAACTCTAATAATTCTTTAGCTTTTTGATAATTAAAATGTTCTTGATCTTTTATCAAAAATTGTAGTTCTTGTTTAGCTTTTTCTTTATCACCTTGTTTTAAATAAACCATCGCAGTATACCAATATTTTCTTGAAGCATCAATGGCATTCTCGTTTTGAAGTAGTTTAAACGTAGCAAGAGCTTTAGTATAATTACCAGATTCGGTATAAGCAGCACCTAGATAAGATAAGACATAAGGATGTAACGATTGATTCGATTGTTGTTGTTTTTGAATATATTCAGAAAAAATAGGAATAGCTAGTTCATATTCTTGATTAAGAAAATATTGCTCACCTTGAGAAAGAAGTTTCTCTGTATCACTTTGCGTAGTGAGAGAAGGTAAGTTTTTCCAATCATTATAATCATTATATAAAGAGTTACTAGATGTAGGAAGGAATTGTATGCTTACAAGTATCAATAAAATTGCTACAGCAGAAATGAGATAATAATTTCGTTTTTTATGACGAGAAGGAGTTGTATTGTCAAAATATTGAGAGCTTACTTTTTGTAGTTTATTTTGGATAGCTGTAAATTCATCACTTCTTCTGTAAGCAGAGAGTTCTTTAATTTCTTGATGATTCTTTTGATAATCAATAGAAGAATGCCACCCTTGTTCAGTAACAGCATGTTTTAAAGTTAAATGGATATCTACTTCCTTTTTAAGTTGTTCGTCTGATTGTAATCTTAGTTCAAAAGCTTTTCTATCAGTTTCACTAAGTTTAGCTGTAATATAATCCTCAATCAGTATGTATGTATCATTATCAAATTCCATAGTCTATTACATTATTTAAATCTGATATCAGATTTTATGAGTTTAATCAATTTACTTTTACATTTAAAAATACGTTGCCTAGCCGTATTGATGTTGGCATAACCGAGTTCTCTAACAATACTTTCATAAGAAACATTATTAAAAAATAAGGATAAAACTTCTTTACAATTATCAGATAGTTTATGAAACATTTCTCGGTATAATTGCATTTGCTCTTGTTCCAAAATGAATAGCGCAAAATCATTATCGTTATCTATAAGTGTAGCACTACCATCTTTTATTACCCGTTTCTTTTTCTTTTCAAGTTCTCTTCTCCACATATTTTTTGAAACGGTCATTAAATAGGCTTCAAAAGAGTTGATATTGAGATTTCTTTTTTGAACAGCTACAATAATGGCCAATAAAGCTTCTTGAAAAATATCTTTGGCTTCGTCATGAGTCCCTTTATTTTGTAAAACAAATCGTAATGTTTTAGTAAAAAAACGATTGTAAATTTCTTCGATGACAATTTCGTCGCCTTGTAGTAATGCTTTTATAAAAGGATCTTCTGATTGCATTTAGTATAGAAAATTAAAAAGTAGCCATGTGATCTATCCAAGTTCAGGTTTTTATAACATGATTAGGTTCTGTATAGAAAATAACTAATGAATAAACTTAACAGTTAAGTTATAGATTTATTATAGTATAGGATATGGTTTAGCAAATAAAACACTAAAGGTATAGAAAAATACAAAATTGGGTAATGAATTTATTAAAGCCGTACTGTTTATATATAAGCATGATTAAAAATAATAATAAATGAAAAATTCAAAACTCTTATATAGCCTAGTATTGATGTGTTTGATGTTGTATAGCTGTGCACATGAACAAATAGATATTTTGGAAGAAAATGCATACATAGGTATAGAAGAAAATAATAATGAAAAAACAGTAGTTAGTGCGGTAACATATCCTCAAAAATCGACTAACGAATTGATTGTAGAATTTAGCAGAGGATTAAAAGAAGCGGTCAAGAAACAGCTTAGAGATAAATATGGAGTAATCGCTTATGATAAATGTGATTGTACTAATGATAGAATAGAAAAATGGGAGTTTAGTATAGGGGTTGATATAGAAGGAAGAAAAGGAGAGATTGCTCAAGAAGGAGGAGTAGAA
The DNA here is from genome assembly GCA_947387485.1 of Aquimarina rhabdastrellae. Lineage (GTDB taxonomy): Bacteria > Bacteroidota > Bacteroidia > Flavobacteriales > Flavobacteriaceae > Aquimarina. The sequence continues at coordinate 127,126 of CANDNT010000003.1, read as the reverse complement.
GGAATAGACTATCAGTTTTATTATGAAAACGAAAATACAGCAGCTACGACATTAGATAGTACTATAGAAGAACATCATGATGAGTTGATCCAATCTTTTATAAACACAAATGAAGAAGCTATAGTGATAGCAGTGTTGGATACAGGAATTAATCTAAGTGTACTAGACGAATCAACACCTTTTTTATATCAAGGAGAAGATGAAACTCTTTGTGGAGTAGATGGAGAAGAAGAAATTTCTGGATGGGATTTTATAAATAATGACAATGATGTATTTGATGATAACGGACATGGAACCATTGTAACAGGTATTCTCAAATCTAGATTAGAGCAAGACAATATAACAGCATATAAAATCTTACCAGTTAAGATTTTTGATCAACGAGGTAAAGGATCAACATTTAGTATCCTTTGCGGGTATTTGTATGCAGTAAGAAAACCCAATATGCAAATAATGAATATGAGTTTTGGATGGTATGGAACTCCTAGTGTATTGTTAGACAAATTTATTTCAGAAAACCCAGATGTTCTTCATCTCACTTCAGCAGGTAATCATGGATACAATAATGATAATATAGCACATTATCCATCCTCTATAGCATATAGTCATGTATTAGGTATCGGTAGTTTTTATGAAAAAGAAATAGGAGGGATTGCCATTTCATCTTTTTCAAACTATGGTAAAACTTCGATAGATTTTCTATCCCTAGGAGAACAAGTAGCTTTTGAAGATCACAATCAACAACGATACGAGGTTTCAGGAACTTCTTTTGCAGTTCCATTTGTCACCTCAAAAGCAATAAACTACTTTTTGAAAGGAGATAGAGCTCCAATAGCGATAATGAAACAGATATATTATAATGGCACATTATTAGGAGATCAAAATCCTCTAGAAGTGCTTTATGGAGATAGAGTTATAGATTAAATAAAATATAATAGATAAGACAACCCATTTTTGTTTGTGTTAGAGAAGTGTGTTAGAAGCATAGCCCTATTTTTTTTATACCAAAAAAGATGACTATTTTTAGATAGTGGCTATGCTTACTTGTATGAAAAAAAACTTTTGTTCTAAAATCTATGTAATTCTGTGCATAATAATATATACCAATATAGGATGTGCACAAACTATCCATAATAAATATGATACTATAATAGCTTTAAATGTAGCGTATCCTCAGAAAATAGAACGTATCCATAGACTAATTGATGCTCAAAGAGAAGAAGTTGATTCGGTTCAATTGAGTTTTATATACAATAAGTTAAGCAAACTTAATAATAAGCATAAAGATTATAAAAATGCTATTGTTAATGGAACAAGAGCTATAAAAATTCAAGAGAAATTTGCAGCAAAACACCCTACCGAACTTAATAGAAGTTATAATAATCTCGCATATTTTTACCTCTATGCAGGAGACCAAATCAATGCGATCACAACTTTTAAAAAGTTAATAAAACAAAAGCATAAGGATAGGTACACCATTATGGCATATGCTATAGGTTTAACTAGTTTATATGTAGAAAGAGGAGACTATTATCGCGTACTTGATTATTTGAACGAAGCCAGAAATACAATAAAACAAAGTAACGACAAAGAATTAGAAAAAGAGAACTATCGTATTTATTTAAGCTTTTCTAGAGTCTATATGAAAATAGGTGGAAAGGCTAATTTTGAAAAAGCACTTACCTATTTAGAGCAAGCAGAAACTTCGATCACGCATTTATCTATCCAAAATCAAATTAAAAAACAAATTATAATCTATAATAGATACGGAGATATCTATGATGAATTAAAACAATTTGATAAGGCGATTTTATATTACAATAAAGCCTTAGCATTGAGCTTAAGCTTAACTAAGATTAATTATGAACACATAGCTCGGATTTATAATAATATAGGATTGTTGCATGCTAGAAAGAATGACTATGATAAAGCGTATTTATTTTATCAAAAAGGATTAGTATATGCTCCTTTTGAAACATCTATTCAGGATAATTTAGGAGATTACTATAGACATAAAAATGAATATGAAAAAGCGTTAATACATTATCAAAAAGCCATATGCTATAGTATAGAAGGATATAAAGAAATGCATTATAATAGCTTACCTGATATGGCAACCTTAATACAATCATATGATAAAATAGCTTTAGTAAATGATTTAAAAGATAAAGCCAAAGCCTGGTACGAGTTTTATAAAGCAACAAAAAATAAATCATATCTAGAACAAGGACTTAACACGATAACCATAGCAGATAGAATAGTAGATATTATTCGATCAGAGAGTCTAGAACAACAATCAAAATTCTTTTGGAGAGCAAAAGAATTAGATTTATATATGCTAGCTACATCAATTTGTTATGAACTTAATAAACCAGCAAAAGCATTTTATTTTATGGAAAAGAGTAAGTCTTTATCTTTATTAGAGAACCTTACTCATGAAGAAGCTAAAAATAAAGCAGGACTTCCAGAAGAAATCAGAGAAAGAGAATACGCTTTGCGATATGAAATATATAAGACCAAAGAAACTGTAAAGCAAGAAGAGGCACTAACAACTGCACAAAAAAAGACATTGATTTTTCAAGAGAAAAAGAGATATGAAGCCTTTTTAAACTCTTTAGAAAAAGAATATCCGAGTTATTATGAATATAAGAAGAAAATAAATATTACAACGTATGAAGAAAGTATTCAAAAAGTTTTATCAGATAATGTTTCTTTGATAGAATATATAGTAACAGATCAAGAGGCTTATGGCATAATGATAACTGCCGAAGAAAAACACTTTTTTAAGATACCTAAAATCAAATTACTGCATAACCAAATTTTAGAATTAAGAAAACTGCTAGCAAAACCATTATTCTCAAGAAAAGAACAAGAACGCTATAAAGAATTATCTATAGCTATTTATCAAAAACTATTTCCTAGAGGTAGAACCAATTTAATAGCAAATAAGAAAGTCGTAATTATACCAGATCATTTTTTACAATACCTTCCTTTTGAAGCATTAAATATAGCAGAAAGAGGAAAAGAAGAAAAGTACTTAATTGAAATTGCCGAAGTAAGCTATTTGTATTCAATGTCGCTTTTAAAAAGCGTTGAAGAAAAGAAAAGAATGCCAGAATATGATCTTGTAGGGATGGCACCAATAGATTTTAAAACCTTAGCGATTTCAGATCTAAAAAGAAGCGAACCTATGATGCAGGAACTAGAAAAAGTATATCGAGGAAATATGTTTTTTAAGGAACAAGCATCAAAACGTAAATTTATCGAAGAATCAAATAAGTATAAAATAATCCACCTAGCAACACATGCAAGTTCATTGAGTAATCAAGAACCCTGGATTGCTTTTTATGAAGATAAACTTTTTTTAAGCGAATTGTATTTTGTGAAAAATCAAGCAGATTTGGTAATACTTGATGCTTGTAAAACTGGAACAGGAAAACTACAACCAGGAGAAGGCTTAATGAGTTTAACACGAGGATTTTTTTATTCGGGAGCACGAAGTGTGATATCATCTTTATGGAATACTAATGAGAAATCAAGTAACGAAGTATTACTTAAATTCTATAAATATCTTAAAGAAGGAGATCAAAAAGCAACAGCATTACGAAAAGCAAAATTAGATTATATCACAACACATCAAGGATCAGAAAGGTCACCCTATTTTTGGGGAGCATTAATTTTAACCGGCAATACCACAGCCATAACTTTACAAGAAAAACCAACTTATTATATCTGGTTTGTATTGATAGGTATAATACTCGTTATACTAATAATAAAAAAAGCTTACCTGTATAAATACAAATAAGCTTTTTTAATGATGATCGAATCATGTAAAGCTAAATTTAATAATTAGAGAGCTATCTTTAAAGTTAAAGAATATGATTTTTTGATATATTAATTAACGATAAAACACTGATAATTTTGATAGACAAAGCTACTTTATTACGTGATATTTAGGCTGCGTTACCTCCACAATATTAATACGTTTAAAGAACTGCAAAAGAAAGGTCTAAACAGGAGAGTGGATATAGGTTTTGCAGTAAAAATAAAGAGTAGTAGCATACAGTTTATGTAGAAGAAGAACAATAAAAATACTACCACAGATAAACTATTGTATAGAATATCTATGGTAGTACCGATAAAAAACTAACTATGCTATATTTATAAAAAAGGGTTCATTATAAAATGAAAAGTCTTTACAGTGTTAAGTATTGGCTCTATTAAAACCTACAGTCTTCCTATAAGTAGTAGGAGAAATATTTGTATTCTTTTTAAAGAATCTACTAAAATAGAACTCATCTTCATACCCTAAATCGTAGCCAATTTCTTTAACAGATTTACTCGTTAAATATAACTCTCGTTTGGCTTCAATAATAATACGTTCTGATATAAGAGCAGTAAGCGTTTTATTAAAATGCTTTTTAGAAATTTTAGCCAAAGCTTTGAGAGAGATATTTAAATCCTCTGCATAATCTTTGGGAGAATGTTTTACTTTATAATGAGATTCAATAGAATCCTTAAGCTTTTGAACGATAAAAATATCCTCTTCTTCTACTTTAGGTTGTTCAGGTAATTGTTCTCCTTTAAGGCGAGAACCATTTATTAAAAAGATTTTAAGATAAGACAAAACAGCTTCATTTAAAGCTAGATCATTTGCGGCTATATCTTTTTCCATCTCTCCAATGACCATATCTAATGTTTGTGCACCTTGTTCATTTATAACGACAAAGGGCGGTTGATATATATTATTGAATAAGATACCATTACAGGCTACTTCTTTTTGATGTTTATGAATACAAAAAAAATCAGGATGAAAATGAATGACTACACCTTCAGTAGGAGCAGTAGTTTCAAATAAAAAAGGCTGATAGGGAGAAAAAGCAAATAAATAATTAGCATCATACGAATAGCTATTAAAATCTATAGTAGCTTCTCCCTTTCCTTTTTTTATCCAGATCAAAGAATAGTAGTTTAACCTTTGTACGTGATCAAAATGGTGAAGGCTTTCAAATTTTGATAACTTGAAAGCAAGTTCTCCAGATTGCTTATTGATTAATGTATAAGTACTGTTGTTAAGCATTAGTTATGGTCTATAATGTTCTTTCGCTCTCTAAGATAGCATTATCATTGATACTAGCATATCGCTTCTCCATTAAACCATTCTCATCAAATTGCCATAATTCATTACCATAAGCCCTAAACCATTGCCCATCTTTATTACGGTATTCATATTCAAAGCGAACAGCCATACGGTTTCCTCTAAAACCCCAGAGTTCTTTTTTTAATTTATAATCAAGTTCTTGTTCCCATTTTTGAGTTAAGAATTGTTGTACTTCTTCACGACCATTGATAAAAGACGTTCTATTACGCCATTCGGTATCAATAGTATATGCTTTAGAAACAGCTACAGGATCTTTACTATTCCACGCGTCTTCTGCCATTTGTACTTTTTGTAAAGCAGTTTCTTCGGTAAAAGGAGGAAGGGGATGTCTTTGTTCCATAGTATTTTAATATAAAAAATGAGTAATTAAGATTTCTTTACAGTATTCCAGTTTGAATGAGCTGCTTGTAATAAACGAGTTGTTTCAGCATTCCACGGTTGGATAGTATTAAAGTTTTGCCCTTTAAAAGGTCCGTTAAAGAATAAGTATAGTTTACCATCAACGATATCAAAGGTCTCTGGGTTTATAGGGAATTTAGTTTGCTTTTCTGCAACTCCCCAAGCACAATAACCATCAAATTGAGGTAAAAACTGAGTTGGATTCTTTTTAAAAGTATCTCGATTTTCTTTGGTCTTAAAATAATAAGTCACACCATTATGAGTCGCTTTATTCTTTTTATGACCTTTTTGAGCTTGATCAGAAAAATAAGCGACAACATCATAACCACCAATGGCAACTCCTTTATCGTCTACTGGAGCTACTTGAGCTTGTGCAATTGAAACAAATGAAATAAAAAGTATTGTAAATAAAAATTTGAAAGTATTCATAATTATATAGTTGAGGTTAAAGGAAAATCTATTTCGGTATTAGCGACATTATTAAAATAATTAGTCAAAATATTTAAGGATACATGAGCAATGATCTCGCTAATTTCACCATTGGTATATCCTACAGAAGTTACAATATCAAGATCACTATCAGATAATTGTCCTTTTTTGTTAACTAAGATTTGAGCAAAAGTTAAAGCCGCTTCTACCTTTTTATCAGCGTTTTTTCCTTGTTGAGCAAGTTTTAAAACTTGAGGATCTATTTTTACTAGATTTTGACCAATAAAAGTATGAGCAGATAGGCAATAATTACAGGAATTAGTATTGGCAACAGCCAAGGCTATTAACTCTCCTAATGGAGCACCTAATGATCCTTTGCTTAGAGCGTCACTTAAATTTAAATACCCTTCTAGCACAGCAGAAGAATTTCCCATAGTTTTCATCATATTAGGAACCATACCTAGTTTTTTATGAATTCCATCAAATAACTCTTTGGTTTTTCCTGTAGCCTTTTCAGGTGTTACGGGCTGTAAACGTGTCATATTATTTTGTTTAAAAGTTATATCATTATTGACAGTACAAATTTCTTAATATGAAGCCTGCTAGAGAATGGATGATTTACGCTTATAAATGGACAATTTTCTCAATACTGTGTAGTGTATTGGTAGTGAGTGTGTTATTTGTTTTGTGTTTAAGGCGTTGTTTTAGAAGTTAAGTATGATATTAAAAATACGTAATAATATTGCGTAAAATACACAGTAGAAACCTGAGAAAAAATTATAGCTTAGAAAAGGGATAACAGGATTAGTAATAAGAAAGTAAAAGACTGATTAATATTTGTTTAGTGTTTTTGAAGAGTTTTTTACTAGAAAATGAAATGAATGAATAAGGCTGAGATAGGCCATTAATAATTTTCAAATTACTAAAAATGAGAAATCCTTAATGAGGTTAGTATTTATTATTTACATATATGTAGTGTTATGCTTTTTACAAGTTATATATGCACAAGAATATGATAGTTCCATAGAGCATTTGACTAAATTCGATGGATTAGCTAGTAACCGTATTAAAACGATATTTCAAGATAGTAAAGGGTTCATCTGGTTTGGTACTAATAATGGCTTAAATAGATATGATGGATATCGTTATAAGACATATAGTGAAACTTCTTTTGATTCTTGTAGCTTTCAAGGTAACATAGTAATTACTATAAACGAAGACAAAAAAGGAAAACTGTGGATTGGAACCTTCGAGGGAGGCCTATACACCTTTGACCCTATTACCGAATGTTTTAAGAAAATAAAGATTGAAAAACTAACCCAACCTGAAGATGGTAATGTTTATAAGATTTTTATTGATAATCAAGGGATTGTATGGGTGATAACAGAACACCTTATTATTAAGAAGTATAACCCAAAGAATCACGAAATAGAATCATACGGAGAAAAACAAGAATATAAATATGTATTTGATGTTCATGAGGATCAAAAGAACAAGTATCTGTTTTTAGACATTAGAGGGAAAGATGTAGCTGTCTTTGATATTGAACAAAAAACGTTTATTGAACATGAATACGCAAAACAATTTAAACGTTCCAATAAACATGATAGACAGATTATAGTTAAAGACAAAAAAGGGGAATTAAAAATATATAGACATAATGAAGAGGAAATTGAAAGTTTTGATATCTCTACAGGAAAAACAAAAAAATACCAATATGATTTATCGTTACAAGGAAAACAAAAAGATATAAATAAAAAACCCTTGTTTAGTAATTTACTTTTTAAAGCAAAAAATGGACTTATATGGAAATCTAGTTCAGATGGAGTAATTGCATTTGATCCTGAGAAGAATAAAGTTTTAAAACACTATCCTTTAATCAGGTTTCAAAATAAAACTATAGAACGGGTAAATACTGTATTAGTAGATCAATCTGGCATTGCGTGGATAGCTACAGAAATAGGAGTATATAAAATTAATATAGAAAAAGCGCAAATACAGAATTATGATTTTGATGGATTAGTAGAAACTGTTTATGAAGATTTAGATAAAACTGTATGGATGGGAGGGCATTGGGGCTTAGCATTTTTTGATCAAAATTCAACAACTCCTATTAATCTAAAATTGAAATACGATTCAGAAAAACTTATATCTAGAGAAAAATCTCGTAGACCACTAAAGATTGTAGGAGATCCACAAGGTAGAAATCATTTGTTATGGATATCTATTTCACGATTAGGATTACTTCAATTTAACAAACGAACACATGAAATAATTTTATACGAACCTAAAAAAGAAAATGATAATGACGAAGTAGATATATATGATATAGTTCCAGAAGGACAACATATTTTTTGGCTAGCATGTAGTAATGGTTTACAAAAAATTGATTTACAAAAAGGAGTATTTCAATGGTATAAACATTCTCCAGATGATCCTTATAGCATTCCTAGTGGAATTGTAGAGACAGTTTATATTGATAAACAAAAGAGAATATGGGTTGGGACAGAAGAGAATGGAATAGCTTTTATGGATCGGTTAACCAAGAAGTTTACTAGATATAAGCATAATTCAAAGCAAAAGAATAGCATAAGTAACAATAGTGTACATGATTTCCACGAAGACCAAAAAGGAAATTTCTGGATAGCTACTTCAGGAGGATTAAACTTATTTAATCGCAAAAAAGAAACTTTTAAATATTATCGTATACAAGACGTCTTACCAAGAAATAGAATAATGTCTATTTTGGAAGATAGAGAAGGGAAATTGTGGTTAGGAACTCCACAAGGTGTTTCTAAATTTGACGTTGAGAATGAGTTTTTTGTGAATTATGATCAAAGAGATGGTATTCTTAATACAAATTTATTTCCAAGAGCTAAATATAAAAATAAAGAGGGAAAACTTTTTCTAGGAGGAGAAGGAGGTGTATCTACTTTTTTTTCAAATGAATTAGGATACAATCAATATTGTCCACCATTAGTTATTACAAAGTTTAAAAAGTTTAATAAAGAGATTTCTTTAAAGAAAAGCCTTTCATCTAAAGGGGTATTAACCTTATCTCACAATGACAAAGTAGTATCTTTTGAAATAGCTGCATTGAATTATGATAAACCCTATAAAAACCAATATGCATATAAATTGGAAGGGTTACATAACAATTGGATATCTTTAGGAAATCGAAGACATATAACGCTAACAAATCTTTCAAACAAAAAATATAAACTACGCATTAAAGCATCAAATAATCAAGGTGTATGGAATGAAGAGGGAATAGTGTTACCTATTCACGTAATACCTCCTTTTTGGGTAACAACTACATTTAGAATTGTAATAGGAATATTGATTTTATTACTTCTACTTGTAGGTTATATAATACATATTCGATTTATTCAATCACAAAAAAGGAAATTAGAAAAAGAAGTTCATGAAAGAACTGTAGAATTAAAAACAGCTAATCATACAAAAGACCTTTTTTTCTCAATAGTAGCACATGATTTAAGAGGGCCACTTACTTCTTTTCAAGAGATACCATATTTGATAAATCATTTTTTAGAAAATAACCGTATTGATAAGATAAAAAAAATAATAAATAAGGTAGAACAATCTGCTAAAGGGCTTCACGATCTTTTAAATAATTTATTGAATTGGGCAATGATTCAACAGCAAAATATCTCAAGTAATCCAGAAAGAATAATCTTGAAATCAGTAGTAGATGAATGCGTTGAAAAATATCAAGTAAGTATAGATGTATGTGAAATAGATATAATAATAACCATACCAGATGATATCCTTTTATACGTAGATTATAATTCTACGATGAGTATTATTCGGAATTTATTAAGTAATGCTATCAAATACACCCCCAATAAAGGATATATAAAATTAAATGCATTCACGTTAAACAGAAGAGTCATTTTGGAAATAAAAGATTCTGGAATTGGAATGGATACAAAAACACTTGAACAACTTTTTGATATTAGCTGTAAAACAAATCATTATGGTGTTAGAAAAGAACAAGGTAGTGGTCTAGGATTAATATTGTGTAAAGAATTTGCAAAACTGAATAATGCTATTATAGAAGTTGAAAGTGAATTACAAAAAGGAAGTGTATTTCGAGTGATATTTTATACATAAAACCTAATTAAATTATGAAAGTATTAATTATAGAAGATGATAGTATTTATGTTGAAGTATTAGAAGTTTTATTAAAAGAAATGAATTGTGAATTAATAGGACATACAGGAGATTCTAGCGAAGCATTTCGATTAATAAGAGCAACCAAACCAGATTTAATATTGTTAGATATTCATCTTAGAGGTCGATGGAACGGTATAGAAATAGCAACACGTATACAAGAACAAAAAATCCCTATCAGTATTATTTTTATAACATCTTTATCAGACGATGTAACCTTTGAAAATGCTAAAGAAACAAAACCTTTTGCATATATAACGAAACCTTTTGATAGAATTTCTGTTAAAAGAACTATCGCATTAGCATTAGATCAAAATAGAACAAAGATTCTCAAATCTTCTAATATATGGAAAGAAAAAGAATATGATAATCAAGGAAATAGCTTCTTTATAAAAGCAGGACATAGACTTCATAAAATACATATTCCATCTATTTATTATATCGAGGTGAATAATAGATATTCTAGTATAGTTTTAGAAGATAGATTATTGTCTGTTAAAACATCACTTAAAGAGTTAGCCGAAAAACTACCTTCTGCATGTTTTTTTAAAGTAAATAAGTCATGCATGGTTAATATAGATAGAATAGATAATATAGATGTTAATAATAATCTTATTATAATAGGAGATTACAAGATAAGTCTTAGTAGAAGAAATAAAAAGGACTTATTAAAAGTATTGGAATAGTATTTTAAGTTAAATAATGTAAGAACTATATTCATAGAAATAGAAGATAAGAACTAATTGTAGTTTAAAACCGATTATGTTTAAAAAATAACCTTTGATGTATCATATTTTGTATTAATATTTAATGTAAACGACCTTCGAAATAGATAAAAGGCGAAACCCGAAAAGCCAATGATAGAGTAGGGAATTTTCACACAAATCAAACACAATGAAGGTTTTTAAATTTACATTAGTATGTAGTGTTTTTTTTATTTTGAGTTTTTGCTCAGAAATAAAAGGACAAAATCAAGTAGCATTAAATGATCTTTACAAAAATTATTACCGAATCTCTGATAAACAATTTAATAGAAGTTGGGATAGATGGATGGGTACAGGAGATTATTATCTTAATATTTATGGATATTGGGGATATCATGGAGGAGATAACCAAAAATGGTTAATCATGCCAACATATCCTGGGAGCTCAGATTATTTTATTGCAGATAAAGCGACTGGAGGAATTGCAGATATATGGTATATTCCAAACTGGGGACTTGGGAATGTATATTCTTACCCAGAATATACCCATGGTGGAAATAACCAAGTCTTTAAATTTACAGATGCAGGAAATGGAGAATTTTATATAGGTAGTCCGTTGAATGCTCAAAATTATATTAGCTGTAGCAATACATGGGAAGGGAATAATCCTTATGAATACCCTTGGGAAGGAAATCATAATATTTATTTTGGGAGTTTTACAGGCTTAGATAATCAGAAATTTAAATTAACACCTAGTGAGGGAGTTGTTGATGGGTTTACATCATACTTGCCTCAAAGAAATACAGTAATACCACAACCACCAGCACCTACAAGTTTATCAGATCCAAACATTTGTATAAAATGTAATGAAACTATAGTAGGAGAAACTATTATCCCGTTTACTATGGTTCGAAATGATTTACCAAGAAGTATACAAGTTAAACAAACTCCATATTATAAAATAGTGAGAAAACAATATTGGAGAATGGTAGGAACACCTAAAACTGTTAATCCAGGAATTAATCATGAAATAGAATTTACTCAAACTAAGGGGATTGAACATTCTCAATTATATGAAGTAGCGACTAAACTAAATATAGGATTTACAGTAAATGCTGAAGCAAGCTATACAGGAGTGGCAGCAAGTGGTTCTGTATCAACATCTTTTAGTAGATCGTTTGAAATTAGTAAAAGACAAGTAACCAGTTTAACGACAAATCAAGAAGATACATTTAGATATAAAAAAACAATTAATGTAGATAGAACAACATTATATGTAGAATATCAATTAGTAGATGAGTATATATTACAAAGAATGAATGGCCATATTGTTATGGAGTGGGAAGTTGCTCATCCTAGCGGTTCTAATACAGAAGTGGCATACCCTACTATAACAGGAAAATTAGCAACAAAGAGAGTATTGATAGAAGAAAAAAAGAATGAGAATTTACCAAAAAATAATTTTTCTGCAGGAGTCGTGTATCCTAATCCATTTATAAACATGATGCATATAGAAGTGAATACCCCAGAAGCATGTGATATAGAAGTAATATTATATAACGAATCAGGTAGAGAAATTAAAAAACTTAATAAAAATGTTACTCAAAAAGGAGCTCATACAATTTCAATAGAAGCAAATGGATTACCAAAAGGGTTGTATATTTTAAAAGGACATTTAAAAGGGATTAATGATGCCACTAAAGAATATAAATTTATAAAGAAAGTAATTAAAAAGTAAAATAGAATAAGCTGGCCTTAAGTGCCAAGTCAATGGCTAATATAAAATTAAAGAGGTAGTAATTAATCATTACTATCTCTTTTGTAGTATTAAGATAGATTAGTGAATAACAAAAACAAAGATGATATAAAACAGAATTCATGAACTATAATAGGTAGAGTATTGTAACTCTTATAAAGAAGGACGATTAAAGTTTATTAAATATGAAAAAGAATGACAACTTAGCTCGATGATGGTATTCTATAACAATTTGTATATTGCGTTAAGGGAAAATAATTAAAGTAGAATCAAAAAAGGGGAAATCTATGCGAAATACATACAAATTATACGAAGCATTTGGTGAGTTAATTTATGTGATAGCGATGGCCGATGGGAAAATTCAAAAAGAAGAATTAGAAGTTATAGAGAAGCGGTTATCACAGCATCCATGGGGAAAAGACATGAAATGGTCTTTTGATTATGAAGTAAAGAAAGGAAGAGATCTGGATGAGTTATACAAAAAGGTAATTTACTATTGCGAAACACATGGTCCAGATGAAGAATACGATTTTTTGATTAGCGTATTAGAAGAAATTGCAAAATCTAGCGCAGGAATTGATGCCGATGAACAAGAAGTGATGGACAGCTTTGTTAACGACTTATGTAAGAAGTTTAGCGAAGATATTAGTAGAATCAATACGCTATAAAAAATAGAAAGGATACCATGAGTATCCTTTTTTTATGTTTAATATGATGATTAAGAAAGATTTTGGATAAACTTCTCTAATTCATCTTTAGAAGTCAAACCTAATTTTTTTCTAATCCTATAACGAGTAGATTTAACAGAATCTACAGATACATTACGAATTGTCATAATCTCTTTGATGGATAAATTTAAACGGAGTAAAGCACAAACTTCGCGTTCTGTTTTAGTCAGATTAGGATAAAGCGTTCTTAATTTAGTATCAAACTCGGCATTAACTTCATCGACTTTATCATGTAACCCAGACAATTTATTCTCGGTTGAAATCTGCATATGTAACTCTGACGAAAGTGATAATATAGCTTGTTTAGTATCATCAGGAACAAGAGGTAAGATATCGTTTTTTAGCTTGTTTAATAATTCCTGCTTAAACGATAGTCGCATACTGTTATCAGCTATTAAACGTTTAGTGTCTTCTTTTTGAGCTTTGATTTTTTGATCCAATAAGTCTTTTTGAGCTTTTTCTTTGGCCAACTTTTCTTCGATGATTAAGGCTTTATTTCGATAAATACGCTTGAGTAATAAGGCGATAACCAATCCGCTAATCAAAGCAAGAATAAACAAAAGCATAAACCATCTTTTTTGAGAAGCTTCATCTTGAGCCGTATGTTCAATTTCTCTTTTGGATTGTACATAAGCCAGACTATCCTTTAATCGTTGTTGATCAAATTGATGATTTAATTCTAAAGCCTGTATTTTTTTTATGTTTTCAATATTAAAAATAGAATCAGAGTGACGATTAAACTTGCGATAATCATAATAAGCATTTTTGTAATCTTGCTGTAAAGAATAGATATAACTCTTTCTTAAATACGCTTTGGCAATACGCTCTCTAAAACCTTCTTGTGTTGCGACCTGTAAAGAAGAATCAGCATATTTTAAAGCACGATCGAGACGATTAGTTTTTCGATTAATATTAGCAAGAATATAATAGGCAGAACTCAACGAATGTTTTTTATGATATACTTTACTATCAGCTAAATAAACTAGGGCTAAAGCTTCAGCTTTTTTATACTCTTTTTGAAGTGTATAGACATTAATCATATTATGATCTACGCGCTGTACATCTTCGATACTCTTTATTGATTCAAAAAGGGTACGTGCTTTTTGATAGCAAAAGAGGGCAGAGTCCATTTTTTTTAAATGTTTATAAGAAACGCCCATCATATTGTAAGAAGCAGCAATACCATGAGTATCACCCAAAGTTTTCTTGATTTTAATAGACTGTCTGTAGGTGGCAATGGCTTTTTGACTTTCTTTTTGATAACGATAGACCATACCTATATTGTGATAGATATCTGAGATATTCCATAAATCATTTTGTGATTTATAGATATGTTGGGCTTCTAGATAAGCCTCAATTGCTTTGGGATACAAACCTTCTCTACGATATAAAACCCCTTGTATGATTTTAGCTTTTGCCCATTGTAATTCATTTTGAGGTGTGATCATTTTAAAAACTTGATGTAACAGCTGTTTAGCATTACTAAAATCATGATCATATTCATATTCACTTAATGCTAATAAAGCAGCTACTTTTAAAGAATCATTAGGAGCAATAGCTATTTCTTGCTCTAAACGAATAAAAGTAGTATCCTTATTTATTTGAGCAGAAATGCAACATGTACTAAGAATACAAATGAATTTTAAAAGGTTTTTCATAAAAGCAAAACTATCTATTTAAGTGTAGTTATAAAAAAAGAAGGCTATTAAAAAGAAAGCTCAAAAGCTATAAAGTATAGTTTAAATACGGTTTTTTAAGTGTAAGATGTTGCTTTTTAGTTGTTTGTGTTTTGGTTTTATGAGATTTTAACATATATTTATACAGTAATTAAGAAAAAAACTATTTGATTACAATCTTCCCCTACTGGTAAACAATTTACCATGTCAATTGATGCCGACCAAAAAATAAAATGAGCTATTCAATTAGTAATAGTTTAATAAATAATAGGCAACAATGCATTTGGATAAGAGAATAATAAGTTTAGTTTTTATAGCTATTATATATATCAATAGCTATGGACAAAACCAAAAAGCACACGAATTAGAATCATTTTCTATTGAGTTATCAAGTTTTATGAGTAAACTCAATGTGAGAGTAGAATCCTATACTCAAAAGAGTAAAGCACTTGCATTAAAAAAAGAATTAGGGCAATTGCAAAATGAGCTAAGAAAATACTTGATTATTCGAGATAAACTGGTAGATAAACTCATGGATGTAGGATATGATAAATATGGTAAGGGAGTAAAACCTCTAGCAGTAAAGTTTATAAAAGAATTAGATAAGCTCTCCTTACAAATGGATGATATAGCCGCTTATGTAAATTCTGATTTAGTAGCAGAAGTTCATCATATTGCTGAAATAATATATGCAACAGGCACAAGTGTAGATCAAATGTATCTTACAGAGCTAGATAAACTACTTAATGATGAGGCTTTTGATACTAGAAAATTTAATACAGATGGACTAATGATTTATAATCAAGTGTCTAATGCTATAGATACGATCACTATCATAAGAGAAAAAATAAGTACGATGTACGAAATAAATTAAAAACTAAAGCACAGTAAATGTGCTTTAGTCTAATTAAGATATGATTAGGGGTAATTTTAAGAGTGCCAATAATTAGGTATTCCTGTAGCATCACCCCAAGCTCTAGTAAGTTGAGCGCTTGCCCATTTATTATTACTATCAGGCTTTCCGATATTTCTAGAGCCATTAGGACCTCTTAAATTATAATTTCCATTACTGGTTTGTTCTAGACTACCATTATGTTCAGAAGCATAATTAGATAAGTCTCTTAAAGATATTTTAGGCATAATAACACAATTTTAATTGATACGGTGTTTTACAATCAGGAAACCGATAATACCCTGATAAAAACAGAAGAAAACTATAGTTATAACTCAATTAAATAAAGTTTCCTTACTGCATGTTGACGATATATAGAAAGATGAGTTAGCTAAACAAATCTGATATTTTTACAATTCAAAGATGAGATAGAAATGTCGTAGAATAACGTATAATGTCAAGAACAGCAGCATTGATGTAACAGGAGGAGATCATTAAGGTATAAAAGAAAAGAGCTTGCAGAAAACATTCTGCAAGCTACTTAACATAAAGAATAATCATATAATACCATTTCTTATTAAAAAATACCGTGTAAGAAAATTAAAGATTTTTGATGTTTTACAAAAAAGAAAATAAAAGCATAGCACCTGTACTGAGCAAAGTCGAAGTAATAGCTACAGTGATATTTTATCTTGAAGTAAAATGCATAAATAATAATTTTAATATGGTAATTTTAATTGAGTAATGGTATAAACTCAACTCATGAAAATTAATCTTCATAGCCGCAGATTGTACGCCCCATTCTTTTAGCTTCTTTAATAGAAACCTTATAAAGTCGTGTAGTACATCTACGTAGACCTCTACAGTTTTTATTAAAATGATAACGTTTACTATTAGAACCCTTACAGATATATACTTCACCATCTTTAAGTAGAGAAGGTAACGTATGTACAGGTGCTAATGTGTTTTGTTCATGAGGGTAAAAACTCTTATTGATAAGCGTATCCGTATCACAAGACGGGCCATAGGTGTTAAATGGATAACTTAAAGCGTTAAAACTTAGGGCTAGACATAGCCCAATAATAAACCATGATTTCATAGATTAAAGAATAAGATTGGTTATAAGATTTGTAATGTGTATTTAAAAGTAATAGCAAAGAATTATATTACATTACGAGAAACCGTAAAATGGTAGCATTAAGATAAATTTGTAATACTAGCACTAGGCGCATCTCGTTTTACAGCATCAATACCATTATCTCTAGCAGTAGTTGTGGTATACATTTCGCTAGTACCTATGTTTTGATGATTTTGAGCTTTAAGATTAAAGTAATAAGAGCTATTACTTGCCTGTCCTCTATAGTAATTAGCATCATTAGGAGCATTCTCTTGTACTGATGCAATACCATTTTTACAACTCAGTAGTGAAGTATAACGCTCACTAGTAAGTATGATTTCAGCATTTACAGCATGCAGATTAAAGTAAAATTGATTGTCTTTAGATTTTTTGATAATAAACTTAGGATAAGTCATGATTTTTAAAATTTATGATTAGTATTAAATGAGTTACAAAGATCCGTTGAAAGACTGTTTAAAACCATAACCATAAAAAGGGAAATCTATCATCAATAGTGATGAATTATAAAAAGAGAAGATAAAAAAAACAGCCTTAACATTTTTGTTAAGGCTGTTATTCTATATTAGAAATGAGAAGATAATTTTATTCAGGATTAATAAAGTTATCAATAATAGATTCCATATTAGCAGGTAAAACAGCTTCTTTAATTTTATATGTTTGAACATTCATTTCGTTAAACCAATCTCCCCAATATGATCGAATGATCTCTTGAGTATTAGGATTTTTGTGTTTTTGTTTATCAATACCTAATACTAATATTTCTAATCCCGAAAGATCCTCTTGAGCTTTGATAAAGCCCATATTTTGTTTTTTGAAATGTTCTTTCCAATTAGCGCTTTTTAAAGCAGTTTTATTTAAAATATTTGAAGCTAGATAAGAAGTACGATCTCCATGTTTAATACGGTCGTCTTTGTGATATAAATAGCCATCTGTTAATATAATTAGGATATTACGGTGACAACTTTTGATACAATTATCTTTTATATCATTTTGAAAGAAATTATAAAGATCAGCACCGTTGCGAGTAGAAAGATCGTTTTGAGCTTTATTGTATAGTGTTTGTATTGGAGCATCAAAAGCAGTGTCTAAATTATCGAATTTTTCATCACTTAAATTAGGACTAACATGGACTTTTAGATTACTAGCTATATTGTTAATATCATTATCATTAAGATTGGGTTCAAAAAAGATTTGCATATAATCGTCATGAGAAGCGTCAGGTTTTTGGTCTAAATATGATTTAAAAGTTGAAGTGATATGTTTTAAATATTCACGATCGTAAGCTGCTTGATTTTTATAACTAATGCGATCAGATAAGTCTAGTAATATACTGATATTGAGGTTTGTTTTTGGGTGGTTACATGGCTTATTGCCTATGGTTTCTGGATTGGTAGTTGGTTTTCCTTTCTTAAAAGAGGTATTACAATTAAAAAAAGTAAATGAAAGTAGTATGATTAAAACGGTTGAAAATTGATTTTTCATAATGTGGTTTTTTAAGATGTTAAATGATAGCTGGTTATAGTTTAGGAGTGTATACTTTATTTTGATAATCATCGGTTTCTAGGTCTAATGCAGTCATATGATCATTATAGACAGCACGACAATCTGAGATCAATTGCTCTTGTTCATTTTTGCCAAGAGTAAGTTCGGCAGCAATAAATTTTTGCCATCCTTTTAAGTATTCTACAGCAAAAGTTTTATAATTCTGTATGGGTAGGATAAATCCAGCAACTATACTTTCTAATCGAATACTCTTGATAGAGAGCTCATCTAACTTTTCTTTTAAACGTGTACGTTTTTTGATAGTTCTATCAATAAGCTTCGTTTTATCCTGTATAGCTTCATTTTTACTACGTTTAAAAACTTGAATTTTAAAACGTTTAGCATTTTCGTTCATCACCATATCAAAGACCAATCCCCATACGATATAAGAGACAAAACCAGCAAAAATGATAAGCCAAAAATTAGCATTTTGTATAGCCATAGAAATGCTAAAATGAAGTTCACCTCTACGTCTATTTAATTCATGTACTTTTTCATCAATCAAATAAGCAAGAATGGCATCAAAGAGAAAAGTAATTAATAATAGACCTACAACTTTGATATAGTTGGCATTTGTCTTGCGTTCCCAAAACATATGAATAAGATAACCTAACGAAAAGAACACAAAAGGAATAAATAGCACAAAACCTAATTCTAGAGGGCCATCTTCTAACGCTCTAGTTAAAGCATCTGCTTCAAAAACTGTTTCGAAAAGAGCATTTTTAGAATCAAACTTTTTAAAGAAGGCAGAATAAGCTGTAGAAATATAAAAGATAAATATATAGAAGCTAAGTGGAATAAGAAAAACGAGCCCTATCCATAATTTGATATTGGATTTATGTTCGATATCAATACCAAAATTTTCAGGTTGTTTTTTAACCAAGATAATGTCTTGTTTGATTTGCTGGATATCCTCACGATGTGTAGTGATTTGCTGTGTGAGTTCTTGAACCTCATTTTCTTTATTCTTGATATCAGTGGTAACTTCATTAAGTTCGGTTAAATAAGGTTGTTTAAGCTGTTTTTGTTTATGCTCATCAAGTTTACATTGATTAAAATATTTTTCATAAACCATTTCTAAACCTGTTTTAAGATTAGAAGCGCGACCTCGACAAGCTTTAGAAGTATCATAACCTTCATTTAAATAATCTTTTTTTTGAATAGCAATAGTGTTTTGAGGTGCTGCAATTTCTTCTTTCTTTTTGGGTAGCACTTTATTAAGAATTTCCATGATAATTGTTTTTTGTTTTGGTTATTAAAAAATGTGATTAGCGATGTTTAGTACGTGTTGTTTTTAGGCATAACGTGTCCTGATCGCTTAGTTGTTTATTCTAGCAATTAATGATATAGGGTAATAAGTAAGAGTTAGAGAAGTGGTCTTAAGGTTACAATAGCATCGTTTTAATAAATACGATCTCTAGAGTATTCTTTACCCTCCCTTTTTTGGGTAGTTGAGGTACATGTATACTCAGTATAATAGTCTATTAAAAATAAAACAGCGACTAGACCATTAAACAAGAAAATTTGAGAAGAATACAAGATATCCCAATAAAAAAAAGGATTAAAAAGAACTGTGATAATCACAAAGGCAATGCACCATAAATAATCACGTTGCATACTGCGATTAAGAATAACACCAAAAGCCCCTAGCATAACAATAATGCGTAATACCGTATAGTATACTGGCGGTAATCTAAATAAACTGAGCAATAACAATGCAGCACAGATTAGAGATAGATTTTTGGTGATGATTAGGCTGTATTTAGTAGGCATAATTTGGAGGGATTAAAAGGTTAATAATTACTGTTGTAAAAGATCAATTTCTTTGATAAAGCGATCTTGTGTAGTACTCCATCGCACACTTTTTATAGGAGTGAGTTGATGTCTTTTTTCGATTTCTTCTTTAAAAGCACTAAGATGATGTTTATGATTAATCGGGAATCCTTGAGAAGTATGAAAAACACCTTTTACATCTTCTGGTGCAAATGGCGGAATGTATATAGGGATTTGTGCCTGAGATAAAACCCATGTAGCGCCCATCTCGCATAAACAGAAGTTGCTTTTAAAAAAGTTTTCAGAGAATAAGAATAACACCAAGACATTATCTTGTAATTTAAGCTTCAAATCTTCGATATAATTTTGACCAAAGGTGGTACCATGCCCAGGATAACTATTACAATAAATATGTTCGGGTTGAACCCCTAAATCAATTAATAAATTAACCATTGCTTGAGCATAAGCCTTATCGTGAGATGAATGACTAATAAAAATTTTCTGAAAACGAGGATCTGTAGCCATAGCTTTTATATATGTAGGATTAGTAATGATAGAAGAATTGATAGCTTCTTTTCGTTGAATATTAAATAAAGTTTCGTCACTTTGTTGCTCTAGAAAGGAGATAAAACGATTTCTTTTTTTGAGCTGTGATAAACTGGGATTAAGCTTATAGGTGTCTAAATGTTTTTTTAGTTTTTGTGGATTATGTTCGTGTTTGGCAAAAAGAAATAAAGAGATTTCTTGTATTAAATTTTTGCGCTCCATTGCGTTAATTGGTATACTCATAAGTATTTGCTTTTAAGAATAGATTTTAATAAGGTTGATATATTGTAATTCTCTATCCAAGATAAAACTTGGGCGACCGAGTCTAACTGTTTGTTTTTTATATCTTTTTCTAATTTGTTGATATAGAATTTAACAAGGCAATATTCATAGATGATAAAGGCTAATGCAACCATGATAAAGAAGATGCGTAGTCCTAAATCCATACTGATTCTAAAACCAAAATCCTTAAGAATATTACTTACTTCAGCGGCACCACGATTGTCATTAAAATATTTGGCTATTAAAAAAATAACATAGGGTATGCTAATAGCGATGACGATTTGTATAGCGCGATAGAATAAGGGCATTAATTGCTTTTTCATATGCTATATATTTAATTAAATACGTCCTTTATCAGCTAGTTCCCAATAAAATTTACCTAGAGCTGTGAGTATGCATGATTTATGTTCTTTGGCAGCATGATACATAGAAGAAGCGTCATGAGGGATCAAAAGTCCGTTGACATAAAAAAGTCTCAGGTGTTCCATAATACCTTCAAAAGTGGTGTTATAAGGCGGGATACTTTCTTCATATATGGGCTTTAATGAAAAGGATTCCTCTTTATTCGTAAAATAGTTAGGAAGCTTACGTAGAATATGCAATGGGATCTTTGGCGGAAGCTTACGTAAAGAAATCATCTGTGAAAGGTGTGATTTAAAAATAGGACGCTGTTCCCAAGACGATAATAATTGATCTGCATAGGTATAAATTCTAGAGATATTAATATTACCTATAAGGTCTGCTGCACCACCTTGTAGTGCCTCATAAACTAGCGAAGTAAACAATCCAGCACCATTACGCTCTACAGAATATTGTGTATCTCTACTAGAAGTTAATACCGAAACGCCTTCTCTCAATAGAGCTTTACGATTACCTATATCCATGACATTACCTAGATGACCACTATGACAAGCATCGATAATGATAATAGCTTCTTTTACTTTAGAATTATTTGCCATGGTAATAATCTCTTGTAATGAGACTCCTTCATTATATCTAGAAG
Organism: Aquimarina rhabdastrellae; assembly: GCA_947387485.1. Lineage (GTDB taxonomy): Bacteria > Bacteroidota > Bacteroidia > Flavobacteriales > Flavobacteriaceae > Aquimarina. The sequence continues at coordinate 104,903 of CANDNT010000003.1, read as the reverse complement.
CATCTTGAGTGACCAAATAATTTCCTGCTTGATTGGTAGCACCATGTCCAGAGAAATAAAACAGCGCCATATCAGCTTCGTGTGTAAAAAGCTTGATAAGATATTCTTTAAGACGAGAAGTAGTAATAGGATATTTAGATTCCTCTCGAGATATTTTAAGTTTACAATCAAAGTTAGGAGAACCATCTGGATTTTGTTCTAAAACTTCTTTCATCTTTTGAGCATCACCTACACATCCTTTGAGCGGAGCATTGGCATAATGATTGATCCCTACAATAAGGGCTCTTTTTGTAATTTTCATGTTGGTTGGTTTTTTAGATTTGAAATATTAAGTAATGGTATATAACTCATTAGGAAGCACAGTAGTCAAACGAATAGTAGCAGTTTGAGGAGTTGTAAAAATTGCTTGTTTTTCAATTTCCTGCATTTCGAATACTTGAGGATCAAAACGCATCACATCCATAAAGACCGTAACCTCATCAGACCAATCTTTGACCAAGATGTCACCCTTTTGACGTTGTACTTTGATTTTTGCATCAGCATGTAGCGAAGCCAATTGGTGTGATTGTAATCCTTGAAAATCTCCGCTTAATACCAATTCTGATGCAGCCGAGTTGGATTGAATAATCATCGCTTTTTGTGCAATGGTTACCGAGGTGACCAAGAACGTATCTTCCCAGACCATACGTTTACCCATGCTGTTGATTTCATGTTCTAAACCCGCAAGATTGTCGAGCTGAGTTTTATAGCAGTTAAGTGCAAAAAAGCACAAAGCACCTTCGTTGGCCATTTTAATATGTAGAGAACCATGAGCTTGGGGCAAAGCAGGGTTGGCAAGATGTGCTTGAGCTTGAGTGTCAAATTCTAATTGTACTGCATCTTTGCTGGTAAAACGATAAGAATCTGGACTGTTAGAAGTAGTCGTAGCGAGATCAGTGATGCCCAAATGAGAAAGCGAACTAATCTTAATAAAACTACCTAAAGGTGCTACTGGTTTAAATAGGCTAGTTTTACCATAAGGAAAACGAATAATGTCTCCTACCTGTAATTGTTCACCGGGTAAATAAACGGCAATTTTACCTAAGGCTTTGGCAATTTCTTTGGAATAAAGCGTTGTTAATCTTTTCATTATTAATTTGTTTGGTTGTTTATGTGTACAAATTTCTGATGAATAAAGAGTACGGGAAACCATAATTCTGGTGGGTTTTTCTAATTAGAACTGATGATTTTTAGATTTTATACCGAAATACTAGCTAGAAAAGAGGTTTTGAAATTGTAGTTTACTGGTAAATAGTATTAAGTATGTTTGTTATATAATTAAAGGAAGGGTATCTTCGAGTAGTATAAATCATCTTTATGCAGTATCCATTTTTACATATTTAAACACATGATATGAAGCGACATTTTATATTCTTTTTTATGAGCTGCTATATGCAGTTGTTATTTGCTCAGCAAGAGAAAACAACTACAGTAACTGGATTTTATAACATGACGCAAATGGAAATGGCTTCGGGTTTGTATTTATTAGAAGATGCTAGTTTTTATTATTATGCGATTTTTGGAAATGTAAATCTTGATCTTTATGGTGATTATCAGATAAAGGAGAAAGAAATAAAGCTAGAGCCAGAAGCAAGGTTTGTAAACGAATTTAGAGTTTATGGATCTCAAGAACAACAATTAAAAAACGAAATACAGATTGATTATGAAGCATCACGTGGAAAACGAGATAAAATGCTTTATATCAACGTGGGCAATAAGTGGATTCCATATATCACTATAGAAAACTCTAGACAAGAGGTAATAAGTAGAACGTTTAAACAACAAACAACTGCTGCTATACAATTAGCTTATGGTATTCCGATCTCAAAAGAAGAAGCTTTATTAGATAAAGTTTATACGATAAAAATACCTAAAGCAATCAATATCATTCGTATAAAACTTTATTCTTATGCAGGATTTGCAACTGCGTTAAAAGAAGGCGCAATACATATAATTGCACCAGGTAAAATACAGATGAACGAAAAAGAATACACAAAGAAAAATATACCAGAAGATATACAAACAAAAGTTAAAAATCGTATCCAAAGCTTAAAAGAAAAAGCGTTAGCAAAACAACAAACATCAAACGAAAAATCACTTCTTATCACTGAAGGAGATGTAGACGTGTTTGTAAAAATAGTTGATGAATAGGATTTAGTTTTTGAGTTAATTAGTCTTTTGGATTTGATGGTTGAGATGTCACTTCGACAAGCTCAGTGATCAGGCAAGCTCAGCGACCAGGATAGTTCTATGATCGTAAACTGAATGATGATTATATCCGTAGTCAGAGCTTGTCGATGGCTGTTTCTATATTTTATTAGAGAAGAGCGATTAGAATTGAGTTTGGTAGTAAGTGTCTTTTTGATAATCGTTATTCTTTATTCATTATCCAACATTCATTGATATGCCTGATAAAATAATTGATGTAGGTCGAGTGATTTTATGTAGAGCAACGAAATAAAATTGTATCGAGACCTAATGTATCAAAAATGTTTCTTTAGAAGTTAGGAGTGATTAGTGAAGAGAGAAGAGGTGTATAGTAATGAAGTTAATCATTTCAGTACGCTCAGTGACCAGGTTAGATCTATGACTGTAAACTGAATGATGATTATACCCGTAGCCCAGTATTTACAATAGTGCCGCAACCGTTGCATGAAGAAAATATAGCCTTGAGATTGGCTTTACAATGGTTGCATGAAGAAAATATAGCCTTGAGATTGGCTTTACAATGGTTGCATGAAGGAAATATAGTCTTGAGATTAGCTTTACAATGATTGCATGAAGGAAATATAGTCTTGAGATTGGCTTTACAATGATTGCATGAAGGAAATATAGTCTTGAGATTGGCTCTGCAATGATGCAGGAAGGAAATATAGTCTTGAGATTGGCTCTGCAATGACGCAGGAAGGAAATATAGTCTTGAGATTAGCTCTGCAATGATACAGGAAGGAAATATAGCCTTGAGATTGGCTCTGCAATGATGCAGGAAAGAAATATAGTCTTGAGATTGGCTCTGCAATGATGCAGGAAAGAAATATAGTCTTGAGATAGGTTCTACAATCATGCAGGACAGAAATATAGTCTTGAGATTAGCTCTGCAATGATGCAGGAAGGAATTATAGCCTTGAGATCGGTTCTACAATCATGCAGGGCAGAAATATAGTTTTGAAAAAAGATAACAAAACTGATCACTGAGTGCTTTTATCTCAGTGATCAACATAATATTAACGTATTACTATGAACTATATCCTTTTTTAATAGCATATTTAATCAAACCTTTGGTACCATTTGATACTCCGGTTTTATCAATTAAATTTCTACGATGAGTTTCTACAGTAGCATGAGCAATAAATAATTTTTCTGAAATTTGACGGGTAGAATGTCCGTCGGCAATAAGTTTTAAGACTTCAATTTCTCTACGAGTAAGCCTGACTTCCTGTTCGTTTTTTTTCTTTTGTACATAGCGATTAAAAATCACGTCTTTTGCTTCAGGACCAAAATACTTTTCGCCTTGAGCAATCCTTTCCAATGCAGTTTCTAATTCTTCTTTTCCACGATTTTTAACAATATACCCAGCAGCACCTATATCAATAGATTGGGTAATAAACTCGGGAGTATCTTCCATGGTTAAAAAGAGCACTTTGGTATCGAGTTTAAGTTCGTTAATTTTTTGGGTAACCTCAACACCATTAAGCATAGGCATATTAATATCCAGTATAGCAATATCAACTTCTTTTTCTTGAATAACTTGTAATGCGTCTTTACCATTGGTAGCCTCGCCTACAATTTGGATATTAGTATTGTGTTTAAGTAAAGAGCGAATACCATCAATAACGATAAGATGATCATCTGCGATCATTACTTTAAGGGTAGTAGGTGTAATCATATAGCAGTAGTGTTTTGTTGTAACGGAATTGTAATAGTAACAGTAGTACCGTGATGTTTTCTAGAATCAAAATCAATGGTACCATTAAGATTTTGTACTCTGGATTGAATACCTTTAAGTCCCATACCCGAAAAAGAGGAGAGGAGTTTGGTATCAAAACCTACACCATCATCTTCGACCATGATCTGTAGGTTATCATCACGTTTAAATAACTGAATGCTGACTTCTTGTGCTTGAGCATGTTTTAAAATATTACTAATCAATTCCTGTATAATACGATAAATATTGATTTCGAGTTGGTTGTCGATACGATCATCAAAACCATGATCGATAAGTTCGACTTGTAAGGCATTGGTAGATTCAATACCAGTTTTAAGTTCGTTAAGCGCAGCAATAAGACCAAATTTGGTCAATACTCCAGAAACCATATTATGAGAAATCTCACGTACGGCTACACAAGCCTCGTCGAGTAAGGTATTGGCACGATCGTATTGTTCACGAGCTTCGGCTTTGATTTTATCAAGATTATCCTCCACCGATTTATAATGGATCTTAACCATAGAAAGCATACTTCCCAAACGATCATGTAGGTCTTGTGCGATACGTTTACGTTCTTTTTCTTGACCATCAATCATAGCGTGAATAGATTTTAATTCTTGGTTTTTAAGTAGCTCATCAAACTCGGCTTCTTTTTTAGCAGCGGTATGTTGTGCGATTAATGTTTGCTTTTTAAGGCGATAATTTCTACGAGATACAAAAAATAATATCAAAAGAATAAGAGCAATAGCTATAGCTCCATAAAGTTGTAGTTGTTGTTTGCTGTTTTCTGCTATTGAGAGTTGCTTTTGTTGTATGAAAATATTTTCTTTTAATTGGAGAGATTCGTTATCTATTTTTTTTAACGTTTTAGAATCTATACTATCTCGTAAAACAATATGTTGTTCATTATAAAATGAGGATTGTTTAAAATTACCTAATTGTTCATAATCTTCGGCTAGACTCATTAGAATACGTAAACGTAAAGAGAGAATGTTATATTCTTTTGATAAAACAAGAGCTTTATGATGATTATATAAGGCTTTTTCATAAAGTTGTAGCTCTAAATATAAATTACCAAGGTTATAGTAAGCTTTTGTTAAATTGTTATAATCTTTTAGTTTAATTGAAATATCGACACTTCTCAAAAAGAAGGAAATAGCAGAGTCATAATCTTTTTTTAATTTGGAAACTAACCCTAAGTTATTGTAAATTTTATGATTGTTTTGTAATTGTAGTTTATTCTTTATTTGCAAAGCTTTATTGTAATTAATATAAGCTGAATCAGAACTTGATTTTGATTTTAAGTTAAAGAAAGAATTTCCTATATTAACATATATATCAGATAACTGAAGACTATCCTTTAATTTAATGGCTAGTTTTTTTCCTTTTTTTAATTCAAATAAAGCATTTTGATATTTTTTGAGTTCATTATAACAATAGCCTAAATTTTTATAACAATTGATTTTTTCTTTTTCGAGATTTAAAGAATCTCTTATTTGTAATTCTTTAGTAAAATATTTTATGGCTTGAGAGTATTCATTTTGTGTTTTATATAAAATAGCTATTTTTTTAAAAATGTTAGCTATGTCTTTTTTATTATTAAATTGTTGTTTAATTAATAAGGCCTCATTGTAAAATTGAAGAGCTTTATCATATTGTTTTTGAATTCGGAATAATTTTCCTAATTGAATTTTAACTTTAGCAACTCCATTTAAGTTAGTATTCTTTTTCTCTAGATTAAGTGATTTGAATAAATAAAGTGTAGCTTTTGTATAATCTTCTTTTTTGATATAAGCTGAACCCATTCTAAAAAAACTAGTAGATAACCCAGGATCATAATGTGTTTCTTTACTTAAGTTATTTGCTTTTATAGCATATTTTAATGATTCAGAATTATTAAAAGAAAGATACTCCCAAGAAATGTCGTTTAAGGTATCAATATAATTAGAATCAGTAGTATTATGATTATTTAAGATGTTTTTAAGACTATCTATTTTTTGAAGAGATGATTGAGCATAATTATGATTAAATATAGAAATTATTAGTAGTAATAAAAGATATAGTTTTTTCATAAATGATAGCGTTAAAAGAGTAAAATGATTAGAGGGAGAGATTATTTTTTTATTTAAAATGCTTTACATATCTGAAATGAAAGATACATAAAGCATTTTTAAAAAAATTATATTTCAATAGGTTTTTCATCGTCTTCCTCTTCATCTGATTCTCCACTGGTTTCATCCCCACCATCAGGTTTTGGTGTGTCTTCGTGTTCGTTAGGATCATAACCTTGCATTGCATAGTTAGACGTATTTTCTGTTTGACTAAAGTTTACAAATTCTTTTTTCATGATTGTATAGTTTTAAATTTTGTACACTACAAAGTTGCAGGGATTTAAAGGGCAAAACAATCAGTACTACTTAGGGTTTTTTACTCATCAGTTTTGATGATAAAAATAGGTGGAGAGCTGGAAATGTAAAATGTAAAAGTGGTTTAGTCACTTCGGCAAGCTCAGTGACCAGACAAGCTCAGTGACCAGACAAGCTCAGTGACCAGACAAGCTCAGTGACGAGGCAAGCTCAGTGACTAGACAGGCTCAGTGGCTCGATATGTTCATAAACTAGACAGGCTCAGTGACCAGGCAAGCTTAGATATTAGATATGTTTATAAACTAGATAGACTCGATGATTACTGACTTTATGACCGAAAGCTGAATAATGATCATATCCGTAGCCTGAGCTTGTCGAAGGCTAGTGCTACATTTGATATTGGATATTCAATATTCGATATTCTTTTAGTATTTTTGCTTGTTATTGAAAGTAAACTCTTTTAACCAAAAGAATTAATTCATCAAAATATTTAAAAAATGGAAAACATTCAGAGTACATTACCTGTAAGTACGCTTACAGAAGAGCGAAGAGTAGCGTTTTATAAAAAAACGTATACACATCTTGCTATGGCCGTATTATTATTTGTAATCGTTGAAACTATCTTTTTTCAAATTCCAGCAGTAATTAATGCTGCCTTATGGTTTACTGGAGGATGGAAATGGTTAATCATGCTAGGTGGTTTTATGTTTGTGACTAATTATGCAGAAAAGACTGCGGTGACTAATCATGATAAAGGAAAGCAATACATGGCATTATTACTATATGTAGTTGCAGAAGCCTTTATTTTTATTCCTTTAATTTTAATAGCATTAACTATTGCTCAAGAAGGAGGGACTAATATCCTATATCAAGCAGCAATATTAACCTTATCGTTATTTACAGGATTATCTGCTGTGGCGTTATTAACTAAAAAAGATTTTTCGTTTATGCGTTCAGGATTAACGATAGGATTCTTTATAGCATTAGGATTAATGGTAGCAGGAATGATTTTTGGATTTAATTTAGGATTATGGTTTAGTGCTTTAATGGTGATTTTGGCATCTGGATCTATCTTATACCAAACATCAGGAATGGTTCATCGTTATAGCGAGGATCAATACGTAGGTGCTTCATTAGGATTATTTGCATCATTGATGTTATTATTCTGGTATATCCTAAGCATTTTATCAAACGATTAATATAAGATACTTGATAAACACAAATATAAAAGCCGTGCAAATGCACGGCTTTCTTTATATATAAAAAAGATAAGATGTTCTATTCACCTAAGAATGGATATCTATAATCTGCTGGAGAAACAAAAGTTTCTTTGATAGTACGTGGAGAAACCCAACGTAATAAGTTTAAGTATGATCCAGCTTTATCGTTAGTACCAGAAGCTCTAGCACCACCGAATGGTTGTTGCCCAACAACAGCTCCAGTAGGCTTATCGTTGATATAGAAGTTACCAGCACAGTTTTCAAGAGCTTTAGTAGCTTCTGCAGCAGCATAACGATCTGTAGAGAAGATAGCTCCAGTAAGTGCATATTCACTAGTACCGTTAACTAGTGCTAATGTTTCTTCCCATTGCTCGTCTTCAAATACATATATAGTAACTACAGGACCAAATAACTCCGTACACATTGTTGTATACTTAGGATCTTCGGCTAATAAAACTGTAGGCTCGATAAAGTATCCTTTAGATTTATCATAACCACCACCAGCAATAACTTTTACATTATCATCTTTCTTAGCTTGATCGATAAAACTAGCTAATTTATCAAAAGAACCTTCGTGAATTACAGCAGTGATAAAGTTGCTCATATCCTCTGGAGATCCCATTTTGAATGAAGCGATATCTTCTTTTAAGAATTTCTCAACATCTGCCCATAAACTTTTAGGAATATAAACTCTAGAAGCAGCACTACATTTTTGTCCTTGGAATTCAAATGCACCACGAGAGATACCAGTAGCTACTTGCTTAGCATTAGCGCTAGGGTGTGCAATGATAAAATCTTTACCACCAGTTTCTCCTACGATTCTAGGGTATGTCTTATAGTTGTGAATGTTTGCACCAATCTTAGCCCAGATGTCTTTAAATACATGAGTACTACCAGTAAAGTGTACTCCTGCAAAATCAGGACTAGCTAATACAGTATCTGTAATCATTACAGGATCACCATAAACTACATTGATAACTCCATCAGGAAGACCAGCTTCTTTAAAGATATCAACAACTACTTTTGCAGAGAATATCTGACTGTCACTTGGTTTCCATACTACAGTGTTCCCCATTAACGCAGCACTAGCAGGTAAGTTACCAGCGATAGCAGTAAAGTTAAACGGAGTAATAGCATAAACAAAACCTTCTAACGGACGGTACTCTAAACGGTTCCATGCTCCAGAAGTAGAAGCTGGTTGATCGTTATAGATTTGAGTCATGTATTCTACATTGAAACGCAAGAAGTCAATAAACTCACAAGCAGCATCGATCTCTGCCTGGAAAATAGTTTTTGACTGCGCGATCATAGTAGCAGCATTTATTTTTGCTCTATATGGGCCAGCGATTAATTCGGCAGCACGTAAAAATACAGCAGCTCTTTGTTCCCAAGGTAAGTTTGCCCAAGCAGTTCTAGCTTCAAGAGCTGTAGCGATAGCTTTGTCGATATGCTGTTTTTCTGCTTTGTGATATACACCTAAGTTGTGTTGGTGATCATGTGGAGGAGACATTGTACCAGTATCACCTGTTCTGATCTCTTCTCCGTTAATATATAAAGGTACATCCACAGGAGTGTTGTATAGCGCTTTATAAGCTGCTAATACCTCTTCTCTTTCGGGAGTTCCAGGAGCATACGATTTAATTGGCTCGTTTACAGCTGTAGGAACGTGAAAAAAACCTTTTCCCATAATTATTATATCTTTATTAAGTTAGTAACTTTGTCGACAAATATAGAAAAAATTAAAGCGGAGATAATCCACTTTAACCTTTTTATAAACTATAAAACAATTACTATATTTTTGTAAGTTGTTTTTTTATAAGTCGACCCTATAAGTATGTGTACAGTTACTTTAATACCAACCCAAGAAAACAGTTTTGTGCTTACCTCAAATAGAGATGAAGCCGTTTTACGTGAAACTCAAATTCCAGCATTTTATGATATAGATAATACAAAAATGCTATTCCCCAAAGATGCAGTAGCAGGAGGGACTTGGATAGGAGTGAGTGAAGCATGTAATATGATCTGTTTACTTAACGGAGGTTATAAAAAACACGAGCGTAAAGATAGCTATCGCCAGAGTAGAGGTGTAGTGGTAAAAGAACTTTTGGCTTCTAATGATCTTGAGAAAGCTATTTATGAATACAATTGTGAGGATATAGAACCGTTTACTATTGTGGCAGTTTGCTGGAAAAAAGAGCTTACGTTTTATGAACTAGTATGGGATGGTGAAAAGAAGCATATTCAATTACTAGATAAAAATAAAAAGCATATATGGTCTTCGTCTACTTTGTATACAGATGAAATGAAAGCTACACGTAGAGAGTGGTTAGCCTCATTTGCATTAGAAAATGATTTGACCAAAGAAAACTTGATTAAGTTTCATAAATATGCAGGTATAGGAGATAAAAATATCGATTTACAGATTGACAGAGGAGCGCTTAAAACAGTAAGTGTTACTCAAGTAAGTAAAGAACATGATAATATAGCTATGCGCTATGAAAACTTACAAGAAAATAAAGTGGATACTGTAATTTTTGAAACTGTAAACGCGTGAAACCAACAGGTAAAATAATTCCCCTAGCTTTTCCAGATACATACGTAAAACATTCAGACGAATCTGTTTTAACCTTATTGCCACTATTGGGATTAGGTAAGAAGAATTATATTAAAGCAGGTCATGCTGCTCTGGTTCTTATAGAAAATGCGACAGGTCATGCAGCGTATTATGATTTTGGAAGATATATTACTCCCAAGGGACATGGTCGTGTGCGCAGTGCATTGACAGATGTAGAGTTGGAGATTCCGTTTACCATGCAATTAACACCAGATAGACAATTAGTCAATTTAGATGAATTGTTGTTATGGCTTGAAGCGCACCCAGACAAAACACATGGGAGCGGACGTCTTGTAGCTTCGGTTTGTGATGAGATTGATTACCATAAAGCCAAAGAATACCTAGATTATATGCAAGGAAAAGGAAGTATTCCTTATAAAGCTTTTGGGAAAATAGGAACCAATTGTTCTCGTATTGTTACCGATACGATTTTGGCTGCGACAACAGATGATAAAATCATAAAAGGCTTATTAAAAAACAAACGTTTTACACCAAGTCCATTAGGGAATATAGGAAAGTCATCTAAAGAAAATATAATATACGAAGTCTTTAATGGCAAGATAAAACCTTATGGAGGCTCAATTTTAAAAGAGAATTTGACCAATTACTTTCATAAAGATATTCCTACAGCAGATGCTCATCAAGATCGAGATATAAAAACAATTCCAGATGATGCGTACTTTTTATCAGGAACGGGGAGTAGTGCATATTTTAGAATGGAAGCTACAGAAAAGACAGATGAATTTATAGTATATCGCTATACAGCATGTTTTACAGAAGATTTTAGAGGGATTTTTAAAATAGAAAGTGCATCAAAGTTTGAGTATAACGAACCATATAAATTTACATACGACTCTAATTGTAGTTTTTGCCATATCGTACAAAACGAAGAGAAGTTTCGTCTAGAGTGTATTAAAAGGTTGTGAAAAAACGATAAGATTTTAATTAAGTGCAAAAGGAGCACTAAGTTTAAAACTAGGGATAATTACTTTAAATTTCTTAGTTGAAGTAAAATTGATCATATTGTAATACCCTTTCATAGCTCCAAAAGGAGAACTTAAAAGACAACCACTACTATAAGTGTGTGATTCTCCTGGTTTTAAAACAGGCTTTTTACCTATAACACCTTCACCTTCAACAAAAGTAGTGTCGTTTAAAGCATCTTTTATTTCCCAAAAGCGCGAGGTTAATTGAACAGAGTCTTTACTCTGATTTTCTATGGTAACACGATACCCAAATGCGAAGTGTATTCTATAGTTTTTATAGAAAGTTCCTTCAAAGGTAGTATCTACCGAAATTTTTATCCCTCTTGTAATTTGTTGCACCATTTTTAAAATATGAATACGGACCCCATTATAGCTAATATAGAACCGATACTGGCTAAATTTAAAAATAAAAAGTTTAAAATAACAAACTTAATAATGGTTTTGGTTCTACTTTGATTGTAAAACTTCCGCATGGCTTTGTATAAATATAATAAAAATAACGCAAAAGTTAAAGTAATCGCAGTAACACTATCACCGATGATTTGGTCGATTAAAATGGCAATACCTAACATTATAAAAAACATTGTTTGTGTATGGAAGGTAAAAACAAGGTGTTCCATATAAGTATATGAACGTCTTATGTAAATAAACCAAATAGCCATAGCGAATAACGGTAAGAAGAAAAAGATGATAAATGGTAGTTTATTAAATAAGTATTTAAATAACTCCATAGGACTATCGTTCAGGTTTTCTGTCTTTAAGGTTCTTTTATAAATATATCGATTAAACCATGTATTGTTATGCTTAAGTTCTTTTAAGGCAATAACTGCAGATATTTCACCAGTTTCGTTATAATAATTATCATAAATTTCCCAGCGTTTACTAGTAGCATTAAAAAGTGACATCGTGTCAAGTTGTTGCTCACTTAGATAGATGCTATCAGGAGTTTTCTTTGTTTTGTGTTTCTCTAAACGAGGAGCGATGACTAGAGAATCTATTAAATTAAAGTTAAGCTCATCTTGAGCAGCAAATTGTTTTTTAAGGTCATCACGAATGGCTGAGGTGATGATAGTATCTTGTCCTTTAAATTGGTTAATACCTTTATTGAGTGTACTACTCATAGTATCAAAATCAATAAAAAAGCCATTGATGATAAAAAAGATGACAGAGATGCTCAAAAAGAAACGAAAAGGATTTACATAAGTAGCTCTTTTACCCTCGATATAATCTTTAGAAATTTTTCCGGGTTTAAAAAGCATAGCCGCCATAGTATGACTCAAACGAGAATCATAAGAAAAAATACTAGCTAAAAATTCATTGAATAAATCTGAAAAGGCTAATTTTTTTGTGGTATTTAATTGTCCGCAATGATGACAGTATTTATCAATAACATCAAGAGGAACACCGCAATTAAGGCATTCGTTACTTCTATATTTAGCTAAAGTTCTCCCGTTTTTTTTCAATTCTGAATGTTTAAAAGACTACAAATACTAATTAGTTATGAGACCAATATAATAGTATTTTGTTACATAAAACAAGACAAAACAGGCGAATCTTTAATTAGTAATAATTCTGGAACTAGTAACACCTTTACCTATCACTTCGTCATAACGACCTCCTGGAGTTCTATAGTAAACTATAACTGTGTATTCATTTTCGGTTTCATCAAAATCACCACTCACAATATTGGGAGAAATACTACCTGTAGCAGGATCATAAACTACATAACGATAATTATAAAAACCTTGTTTAAAAAGATAGGATAATTCAAAGATGCCTTTGTCTTTATTATAATTTAAACGAGTAGAATCATCAATTACATAATTGTTAAATGCTCCGTATAAATGAATTTCTTTATCACCTAGGTTTTCATAACATTCTAAGGTGAAATGCATCCAGGCATAATCAGCTTCAATATTATTATCTTCTGCTCTTAAATTACGAATTTGAAAGCGTCCATTAATATCAGGGGCATATGTATATTTTCTATTAGCACGTGTAATATCTGTATACAAATAATTATGATAAATGTCTTTTAACTGTACATGATTAATATTTACAGTAGAAGAACGAATTTCTTTATTATCAAAGAATAAAAACTCATTTCCGCCCCAAAAACTAGCTTCTTGGTCATATCTATAAATTAAATCATTGGCTATAGTATATTGAGGTATAAGATTAGTGATAGCATGGTTGAAATCATTATTTTGAACTACTAGTGTTTTTACAGTTCGTTGAGGATTTCGTAAAATTTTATTTGGTGATTTAATCTCAAATTGAACCGATTGTTTGCTATTAATAAAAGCCAAATCTCTTGAACGTTTTATGTATACTTTTACATTAACAAGAGGTTTATAAACAATAAATTTTCTAGAGAAAACTAGTTCGTCGTCATCATTATATATTTCTAAAAGATAATTACCGCTTACACGTATCCCTTGAGTATCTTCGTTAGGAATAGTAAGTGTATAGTTGCTATATAATTGTAATGCATTAAAAGAATTCTCATAATTTATAATTCTAATATCATCAAAACCATTGAGGTATTCATTTTTGCTTAATATAGATGGAGTCCAATCAAAATTATAATGAGTGATTTTATAATAGTAATCGGCTTCATCACCATTAATGTCGTCAAAATTTAGTTTTATAGGTGAACCAAGTGGAATAACAGGAGTTTCACTAAAATCATTTTCTCCAAAAAGTTGCACTGTTTTAATGTAATCGGGAGGAGTAGTTTCTTGAACAGCACCTTGAGAGTGTACGTCATATGTAAACCCTAATGAAGCTATACAAAACAGAAAAATATATAAATCTTTTATCATTAGTAAGCTAAGATCATGTAATTGATTAACGAGGTAAAGATAAACAAATTGTATGCCTAAAGAAGTGTAAATACAATTTAAGCGGGATGAGTTTGAGAAGTTTGAGTTGTTATTTAGAAAGAGTATAAATAAATTCTTATCTGTAAGGTAGCTTTTAGTTCCATGTTTTAATTAGTAAATTTGCGGGATTTTTTTAGTTAATTAACATAGAGTACTAAATATGTCAAAAGACATTCGTATCAAGAAGGGCTTGGATATTAAGTTAGTAGGTGAGGCAGAACAAAAAACTGTCGACGCTACTAAAAGTAATATGTACGCAGTAAAGCCTGACGATTTTCACGGTATTATCCCAAAAGTTATTGCAAAAGTCGGAACACACGTAAAGGCTGGAGCTCCATTATTTCATTCAAAAGCGAATGATGTAGTGTTGTTCCCATCACCAGTAAGCGGTGAAGTTGTAGATATCGTTAGAGGAGCAAAAAGAAAGATATTATCATTTAAGATTGCCGCAGACAAAGAGCAGCAATACCAAGATAATGGTATCAAAAATGTAGCTTCTATGAACGGTGAAGAGGTTAAAGCACACTTGCTATCAGCAGGTTGTTGGCCTTTTATAAAGCAACGTCCATATGATGTGATTGCAAATCCAGATGTAGCCCCAAAAGCTATCTTTGTTTCTGCTTATGCAAGCGCTCCATTAGCAGCAGATTATGATTATGTGTTGCAAGGGAAAGAACAAGAGTTGCAAGCTGCGGTGACTGCATTAAGTAAAATGACTGAAGGAACAGTTCACGTTTCTGTAGGTAAATCATCAAACTCTCCTTTATCAGGATTGTCTGATGTTACAGTACACAAAGTATCTGGACCACACCCATCAGGAAATGTAAGTGTACAAATTGCAAACATTGATCCTATCAACAAAGGAGAAGTAGTTTGGGTTGTATCGCCACAAGATCTTGTTATTATAGGGGAGTTATTACTTACAGGGAAGTTTAACGCAGAAAGAACGATCGCTCTTGTAGGATCTTCTGTTAAAGCACCAAAATACTATCGTACAAAAATAGGAGCAGAGGTTGCTACTTTTGTTTATGATGCTGGTGTAAAAGAAGATAATATTCGCGTGATTAGCGGTGATGTATTAACTGGACAAAATGTAAAGCCAGATGGTAATTTAGGATACTATCACAATACAGTGAGTGTAATTCCAGAAGGGAACGATTATGAGTTCTTTGGATGGAATAAGCCTATTACTAACAAAATAAGTACTTCAAGAGCATTAACATTCTCTTGGTTGTTCCCAAAGAAAAAGTATGAGTTAACAACAAATACTAATGGTGAGCACAGAGCTTTTGTAACTACAGGTACTTATGAAGAAGTATTTCCATTAGATATATATCCTTTACAATTGCTTAAAGCATTTATGGTAAATGACCTAGATGCTATGGAGCAATTAGGAGCTTATGAGATCGCCCCAGAAGATTTTGCATTAACAGAATTTGTTTGTGTTTCTAAGCAAAATCATCAAGAAATCATAAGAAAAGGTCTTGATTTAATGATAACTGAAATTGGCTAAAATATAAAGTAATGGGATTAAAAGAAAAATTACATAATCTTAAAGAGCAATACAAGGGCAAGAAGATGGCGCCTGCTTTTAATGCATTGCATACATTCTTGTATTTGCCAAATGAAACTACGCATAGCGGATCTCATATTCGTGGTGCAGATGACCTTAAACGTACGATGAATATTGTAATCATGGCATTAGTACCATGTTTAATATTTGGTATGTTTAATGCAGGATACCAACATTACCTAGCTACAGGAGAAATCCAAGCAGTATCAGGAGGATTCTTTAGTCCAGAGTTTTGGTCTATTGATAACTTGTTATTAGGAGCAGGTAAAGTATTACCATTAGTAATAGTGTCTTATATAGTAGGATTAGCAGTAGAATTTGTTTTTGCTATCATAAAAGGACACGAAGTAGAAGAAGGATACTTAGTATCTGGAATGTTAATTCCTTTGATTGTACCAGTTGATATTCCATTATGGATGTTAGCAGTAGCGGTAATTTTTGGAGTTGTTATAGGAAAAGAAGTTTTTGGAGGTACAGGGATGAACATCCTTAACCCAGCATTAACTGTGAGAGCGTTCTTATTCTTTGCTTATCCTACATGGATGACTGGAGATAAAGTATGGGTTCACGATGCCGTAGCAAGAACTGGAACTCCAGATGCAATTTCTGGTGAAACTATTTTAGGAAGTTTAGCTCAAGCTAAAGAATATAGCTACTCTGTAATGGATATGTTTAATGGATTCATTCCAGGATCTGTAGGAGAAACTTCTACGATTTTAATCATTTTAGGAGCTTTATTCTTAATCTTTACAAAGATAGGAAGCTGGAGAATCATGTTATCTTCTGTTGTAGGAGCTATAGTTATGGGATTCATCTTTAACTTAATAGCGCCATCTATGGAAGGGACTAAATTCTTTGCATTAATGAGTTTACCTTACTGGCAACACTTAATGATAGGTGGATTAGCTTTTGGTATAGTGTTTATGGCTACAGATCCTGTATCTGCAGCACAAACTAACAAAGGAAAATGGATTTACGGATTTTTAATTGGATTCTTATCTGTAATGATTCGTGTATTCAACCCAGCTTTCCCAGAAGGAGTAATGTTAGCTATTTTATTAATGAATGTATTCGCTCCAACAATTGATCACTATGTTGTTCAAGGAAATGTTAAGAAGCGATTAAAACGTATTAAAACTGCATAATTATGGCTATAGACACAAGTAAAAATTCATATACTATTATCTTTTCAATCGTAATGGTTGTGATAGTAGGAAGTTTATTAGCAGGTATTTCTTCTAGCTTAAGTGATAAGATTAAGACTAATAAGAAAATAGAGAAGATGCAGAATATTTTATTTGCTATGGGAGTTACACATCCTGATAATGCAAATGAGTCTGTACCTGAATCAGAAGCAGAAAAGTTGTTTGAAAAATATGTAGGAGATGAGCAATATATTATTGTTGGCGCAGATGCTACAAAAACAAACGAAGCTTTTAAAATTGAAGTAAAGAAAGAACAAGATAAAGTAAAAGCTGATCCTTCTTATAAGCAACAATTATCATTGTTTATAGGTAAGAAAGATGGTAAAAGTTTTTATATAGTACCTGTAAGAGGAAATGGTCTTTGGGGGCCAGTTTGGGCTTATATGTCTTTGGATAAAGATATGGTAGTTCAAGGAGCTTACTTTGATCATCAAACTGAAACTCCTGGATTAGGAGCTAATATCAAAGAGGCATTCTTTAGAGATGATTTTAAAGGAGAGCACTTATTTGATGCTCAAGGAAATTATCAAGGTATCGCTATTAAAAAAGGTAACTTGGACCCTAAGAATGAAAGAAAAACTGACAATGCAGTAGATGCGATGGCAGGAGCAACTATTACTGGAGACGGTGTAGCTGTTATGATTAAAAAAGGATTAGCATTGTATATTCCTTACTTTGAAACATTAAAGACTAAAAGTTAATTATGGGACTATCAAAAAAACACAAAGGATTAATTTTAGATCCTTTATCAGATAACAACCCAGTAACTATTCAAGTACTTGGGATTTGTTCAGCATTAGCAGTAACATCACAATTATTGCCATCTATTATAATGGCAGTTTCAGTAATATTCGTTTTAGGAGCAGGTAACGTTATTATTTCATTAATGCGTAATATCATTCCTTCTAAAATTAGAATTATCGTTCAATTAATAGTTGTAGCTACATTAGTAATTATTGTAGATCAAGTATTAAAAGCTTATTCGTACCAATTAAGTAAGCAATTAGGAGCTTTTATTGGTTTAATCATTACGAACTGTATTATTATGGGACGTTTTGAAGCCTTTGCTTTAGGTAATAAGCCTTGGCCATCTTTCTTAGATGGAATCGGGAACGCTGCAGGGTATGGTATATTACTAGTTATAGTAGCTTTCTTTAGAGAGTTATTAGGAGTAGGTACTATTTTTGGTTACCCAGTATTTGGAGATCCAATCGAGAAGACAGGATTATATGCTTACGGATACGAGAATAATGGTTTTATGGTATTAGCACCAATGGCATTAATTGTTGTAGGTATAATCATCTGGGTACAACGTAGTAAGAATAAAGCACTAATAGAAGACCACTAGAATTATGGAATATTTAGAATTATTTTTAAAATCGATATTTGTCGAAAATATGGTATTTGCATATTTCTTAGGGATGTGTTCTTACTTGGCAGTTTCTAAAAAAGTATCTACAGCAGTAGGTTTAGGAGCAGCAGTTATTTTCGTATTAGCAATCACAATGCCATTAAACTGGTTATTGGATCAGTATTTATTAAGAGATGGAGCTTTAACTTGGTTAGGACCAGAATATGCTGAGTATGATTTAAGCTTTTTAACATTTATTCTATTCATTGCTACAATTGCTACAATGGTACAGTTAGTAGAAATTATTGTTGAAAAATTTTCACCATCATTATATAACTCTTTAGGAATCTTTTTACCATTGATCGCTGTAAACTGTGCGATCTTAGGAGGGTCATTATTCATGCAACAAAAGGAGTTTGCTACAATAGGTTTAGCAACTACTTATGGAGTAGGATCAGGAATCGGATGGTTTTTAGCAATCTTAGCTATTGCAGCTATTAGAGAGAAAATTAGATACTCTAATGTACCAGCTCCATTAAGAGGATTAGGTATTACTTTCATTATTACAGGACTTATGGCTATTGGTTTTAATAGTTTTGGAGGAATGTTAACTGGAGGTGACGGAGAATCAAAGAAAGAAGAGAAAACAGTAGAGGTTAAAGTTGAAGAAACAAAGACAGTAGCCGAAGCTGATAATACTAATGATAAAGCAATAAAATAAGATGATTTATTTAGTGTCAACAGGTGGGGCAATAACTATCACGGTAATTTCATTGCTAGTGTTAGTGTTAATCTTAGTAGGGATTTTAATCTTTGCTAAAGATAAATTATTGCCATCAGGAAATGTAAAAATTACAATTAACAACGATAAAGTAGTAGAAGTACCATCAGGAGGATCTTTATTATCGACTTTAGGTAGTGAGAAAATCTTTTTACCATCAGCTTGTGGTGGAGGTGGAACTTGTATCCAGTGTGAGTGTCACGTATTAGACGGTGGTGGAGAAGCATTACCTACAGAAACACCTCACTTTACTCGTAAAGAATTACAACACGGTGCACGTTTAGCATGTCAGGTTAAAGTAAAGCAAGACATGAACATTCAAATTCCAGAAGAGATATTCGGAATTAAGAAATGGGAAGCGACAGTTGTTCGTAACTATAACGTAGCATCTTTTATTAAAGAATTCGTAGTAGAGATTCCAGAAGATATGGATTACAAAGCAGGAGGATATATCCAGATAGAGATTCCTGAGTGTGAGATCAAATATTCTGATATCGATATTACAGCACATCCAGAAGAGCATGAAACTCCAGACAAATTCCAAGCAGAATGGGATAAATTTGGATTATGGCCATTAGTGATGAAGAATACAGAGATTGTAGAGCGTGCTTACTCTATGGCTTCTTACCCTGCAGAAGGAAGAGAAATCATGTTAAATGTACGTATTGCAACTCCACCATGGGATAGAGCAAAGAACGGATGGATGGATGTTAATCCAGGTGTAGCTTCTTCTTATATTTTCTCTAGAAAACAAGGAGATAAAGTAACAATTTCTGGACCTTATGGAGAATTCTTTATCAATGAGTCTGATGCAGAGATGTTATATGTAGGTGGTGGAGCAGGTATGGCGCCAATGCGTTCGCATTTATACCACTTATTCAAAACATTAAAGACTGGACGTACAGTAACGTATTGGTATGGAGGACGTTCTAAGCGTGAGTTATTCTACTTAGAGCATTTCTATGAGTTAGAAAGAAACTTCCCTAACTTTAAATTCTTCTTAGCACTATCTGAGCCATTAGAAGAAGATAACTGGAAGGTAAAGAAAGATATCCATGATACAGAAGGAGACGGATTCGTAGGATTTATTCACAATTGTGTGATCGACAACTACTTGAATCACCACGATGCTCCAGAAGATATAGAATTGTATTTCTGTGGACCACCATTGATGAACAAAGCTGTAGAAAAAATGGGAGAAGATTTTGGAATCCCAGATGAGAACATCAGATTTGACGACTTTGGAGGTTAAACAAAAAAAAATCAAAATTAAAAATCGGTACTTATGTACCGATTTTTTTGTTTTTAGATACTTTTAGGCGTAGTTTTTGGTTACTATTTTATAAGATTAATATCGATCAAAAGAATGAAAAAATACATTTTAGCATTAACAATTTCTATCATCACTCTAGTATTATTACGCAATACAGCAAAAGGCAGAATAGCAACCAATCATGTAAAAGGTTTTGTGGTAGATGCTATTATACCGGATTATATCAATAAAGAAGGAACAACACTTAAAGAGCGTATTAAATTACCGGAAGGATATCATAGAATAAGTTATCCAGAAGGAAGTTTTCAAGAATATGTACGTAATTATAAAATCAAACCATATGGCAGTCCGATCATAAATTATGACGGGAGT
This sequence comes from Aquimarina rhabdastrellae, assembly GCA_947387485.1. Lineage (GTDB taxonomy): Bacteria > Bacteroidota > Bacteroidia > Flavobacteriales > Flavobacteriaceae > Aquimarina. The sequence goes on along the minus strand of CANDNT010000003.1, from coordinate 84,313 downwards.
GAATACTTTGCACAAAATATTCATGAAGCTATTCTTGAAATTCCAGTACCCAAAAATGGATTACAACAATGTGCAGATGCATTAATGCGAATGCGAGCAGAATATTTATGGGAAAAGAATAGAAAGAACGAAATAGGATTTAAGTTCACCTCTGGACATTATTGTTCGTGGACAAAATATGCGCAAGGTTACCGACCAAAAATAAAAGGAAATAAAGTTAGTTTTCATAAGACAGCCAAGCCTAATCATACCAAAGCTAATTTTTATCGATATCTAAATCTTATCTATACCTATGCAGGAACATTATCGCTATATAACGAACTGTCCAAGGTAGCTCTTAAAGAAGTACATATAGGAGATATGCTTGTCAAACCAGGAACGCCAGGACATGTGGTGATGATTGCAGACGAAATTGAAAACGAAAATGGAGAAAAACTATATGCCTTAATTCAAGGAAATACACCAGCGCAAAGTGTTTGTTTATTAAAAAACTTTGAAGAAAGTAAGTTATCACCTTGGTATGGATTTACTGCTGGAGAAGAAGTATATGTCCCAGGGTATTATTTTGAAGAAGCAAAGTTTATTAGATTTAAAGAATAAGAATAAAACTCTTTATAGAATAAAAAAGAACAATAGGTAAAACCGTATCTTTGTACCTTATGGGAAGAGCACTAACAAAGCAAGAATTACATAATCTAGCAATGAATATTGTAGGAAAAGAGCTAGAGAAAAGAGGATTTGAGTTTATAGCCATTAATAGTCAATTAGGAAGGCATCCACAATTTGTGTGTATCGATAAGAATAAGCAACGCTTTTTTGTGATTGTAAAAGCAGTATCATATCCAGAAAATCCTAACAACTATGATGTGATATGGATGGAAAGTTTTAAAAAACATGCAACAGAACATAATGCCAAAATATTTTATGCAGGTGTAGGATTACAAAATGCATCAGACCCTACATTACCTGTTTACCTTAACGAAGATTATGGGTTAGAATACAATGGTATACAAGTTATAGAAACTCACCTTAATTAAATTTGATGAAAAGATTAGCACTTTTAATAATTGTTATTGCGAGTTTGAGTATTGCATGTAATTCAAAAAAAGCAAGTCCGCAAAAGCAGCAATCCAAAAAAATATTGAATACCCTATCAGGTAAAGCTTTTGGTACTACCTATAGTGTATTATTTGCAGAAGAAGAAGAAGTTTCGTATCAAAAATCATACGATAGTTTGATCGCTGTAATTAATCAGTCGATGTCTACATATCAAAAAGGAACTGATATTACTAGAATTAACGAAGGAGATACTACAGTACAAGTTGATAATCATTTTAAAAAAGTATTTGAAGCATCAAAAATGATTTATAAGCAAACTCAAGGTGCTTTTGATCCTACTATAGGAATCATTGTTAATGCCTGGGGATTTGGACCAGAAGGAGAGCTCGAACAAATAGATAGTTTGAAGTTAAAAGAATTGATGACTACTGTAGGGCTAGATAGAGTGCATTTAAAAAATGATCACATTATTAAAGAAAATGTAAAAACACGAATAGATTTTAATGCATTGGCCAAAGGATACGCTGTAGATGTTTTTGCTGACTTTTTAAAAGCCAAAGGATATACAGATTACTTGGTTGAAATAGGAGGTGAAATTGTTGTATCGGGTACAAATACGATTAAGCAAAAAGCATGGACTGTAGGTATAGAAGATCCTAATTTTGATGGAACACAATCGTATAGTAAAATAGTAGAATTACCAGATGGGGCTGCCATGGCTACCTCTGGAAGCTATAGAAAATTTAAAATAGACAAAAATGGTAATCGTTATGCACATATTATAGATGCACAAACAGGATATCCTAGTAAGACTAATGTGTTAAGTGTTTCTGTAATTGCAGAAAATTGTATGCTAGCAGATGCATATGCTACGGTCTTTAAAAATATGGGAATAATGACTGTAAAAGCTTTTTTACAACAGCATCCAGAGCTTAAGGTGTATTTCATTTATGAAAATGATCAAAAAGAATTAGAAACTTTAGCACTTAATGGTTTTCCAGAATAATTAAAGTAGAGATAAAAATGAAGCCGTTAATGTCAATTGCATAACGGCTTTTTTTATATTATTTTTTTAGTAAATCTAAAACGTATTAAAGGAAACTTTATCTCCTTTTTGAAGTCCCCATTGATCAGATAGACCACCATTGATTTCTAATACATACATAGCTGGGGCTTCTGACGGTAATGTGGTTTCGTCAAGAGGTTTTGCGTTTTTCTGGATACTTACAATTTCTTTATTCTTATTAATATAGATAATATCCAGAGGGATTAAGGTGTTTTTCATATAGAAATAGCGAATATCACTATCATTAAACATAAATAACATACCTTGTTGAGTAGCCATTGAAGTGCGATACATCAAACCTGTTTGAATTTGATAATCATCATCGGCAATTTCAATATCTAATTGTTTAAGAATACTATCGTTTCGTTTTAAAGTAAGTTCCCCTTCTTTTTTAAATTCAATTTTTTGAGTAGTGATTTGCTCTTCTTTAGAAGAAGTTTCTTTACAACTTGATAAACAAATAAAGAAACTTAATAAGATAAGATGATATGAGATTTTTTTCATAGAGTCGATTTTTAAGAATTACGAAACTATTAAAAAAAATACCGTTTGAAAACTTTTATCAAACGGTATATGATGAAAATGGACCTCGTTAAGCGTTTTTCCAGTCGATGTTTTTTGAAACCATCATAACAACTGCTAGAATTAAGAATAAACCTATACTACCTACTAGTAATGCGTAATGTTTTAATTGAATTAAAACGAAAATAAAAGTATATAAAGCTAATAGCGTAGCACAGATTAAGAGCGTAAACTTATAGCTTTTGAGTATGGATTTACTATAGACGGTGATGAGTGTAATGACAGCAATGCTGGCAATGATATAAGCTTTAAAAAATGATGAATGCTCAGAGATAGAAATCAATAAGGTATAAAACATGGCAAGCGCTAGACCAATCATAAAATATTGAAACGGATGGATATGAATTTTACTCATAGTCTGGATTAAGAAGAATGCCAAAAAGGTCAGTGCTATTACTAGATAGCCGTATTTTGCTGCACGCTCACTTTTTTGATATTCATCTACTGGAATTAATAACGTAACCCCAAAAGCAGCAGCATTAATTTGAGGTAGTTTACCAAAGAACTCTTGCTCAAATTCACGATTAACATGTAAAACTTTCCAATCGGCTTTAAAACCATCTTTGGTAACTTTTTTAGTTTTTGGGTTAGGTAAAAAATTACCATCAAAACTAGGATCACCCCAATCTGAAGCTAAATGTACATCGGTTTCTTTTCCTATAGGAATAAACTTAATTTCTTTACTACCGTTAACATTAAAAGGTAGTGTAAAAGAAATAGTATTGGTATCGGGTAAATCTTTTAGTGCAAGGAATTTAGTTTCTAAAGCAGCATAAGATGTGTCTTCGGTATATTTAGAAAACAAAGGATAAGAAGTATCATTAAGTACAAAGTTTAGGCTACTTTTAATTCCTTTGACATTGGTGGTTTTAATTAAAATAGTAGCCTTGTCCCACAAAATATCTTCGTCAAGAATATCTTTTGAATTAAAATTTGGTTTAGAAAAGCTTCCAGAAATATTCATATCTGCATTATATACCACAGATTCATAAATAGATCTACGCAAAGGTTCGCAGCTTATATCAGCATCGATATTTAAAGTTTCAGGAAAAAAATAGGCATTCTCGATAGTGGTTGTATGCTCTTTAATGTATGATTTTTCGGATTGATCCCATATAGAAGTTTCAGCACGTTTGCGATAAGGGATTTTTAAAATAGGGCCATATAAATATACTTCGTTTCCCCATTTTTGATTGATCTCATCAATGACTTCCGATTGACGATGAGAACGTTCATTAATTAAAGACTGTATAAAAGTTAAAGGAATCAATAGAATCAAGATTAAAATCCCTACCATAAACATTCTTATCGTGATAGAAGTGGTAATCCATTGACTAAATGTCTTTTTTTGTTTTTGAATTTCCATAAGTTTAAGTGTTATTAAAAGTTAGATGTATTTTGTTTTAAATATTGATAACAGTAATAGGAGAATGAAATGAAAGCTTGAAATAATAGAATGAAGCTCCAATCATTTATATAGTGTAATGGATGAGTAAATCGATTAACAATGTCTGTGAAAAGGTTGAAAGGATAATGAAAGAAATCCCAAGAATTCCATCTGAGAAATCTACCTAAGTATACACCAAAACTAATAGCAAAGTGTATTGAAAAAAGCCAAATAAGTTTAGTAGTTGAATTGGATTTACTGAATAAAGTATTTGTAATTTGATAAGTAGATGAAAAACTTAGTAGTAATCCTAACGAACTACAAAAAAACAATAATAAGGTATCTAACCATATGGTATTAGGAGTAGATAAACGTAAGTGCACAAAATCAGTAACAATATAAGAGGCATTAGGGAGAAATAATAACCATAGCATTAAAGAAAAACTAAGTTTAATTTTGGATAGATTATTTCTTTTTTGTTGAATCCACAAGCCTATACCATAAGGGATAAATGCTAAAAAAATATTCCATAGTAAAAACACATACATTAAGCTTTGTGTAATAAGAACTCTGGCACTTAATAACAGTATAATTGCGGATAGAGAAATTAAGTAAATCGTTATGTTATTTTTTTTTGAGAATGAATACATAGTAAGATTAGATTGGAAGTAGAACAATATGAATGTATAATACAGTAATAGGTATGTTGAGTAATAAGATCAATAATGTATATAAGGTCTCGTATTTGGTCGTATCTGTTATAAGGTTTTTGATTAGCTTTAAACCTGTTAATGCATTGACTATAATAGCAATTAGCGTGTAGTAGATTCCTATCACTACGAAGAGACCATTTCGGGTAATTAAAAATAGCAGGAGTAATGAAGTCCCTATACCAAAACTTAAAAGCGCTATACGAAAAGCTTTACGATTAAAAGGATGTTCAAATAAAAAGGTATTCATTTTTAGGTATTTTAAAAGTACTTTGAAACTCAAAGTAAGTGAGTAAAAAAAATATCCTGAGATATTTTATGACTTTAATAGTTTTTCTATAGCTTCTACATGTGTTTTAAAATCTTCTTTACCTTGCTTGGTAGCACTGTATTTGGTATTAGGTTTCCTACCTATAAAAGATTTTTCTACAGTAATATATCCAGCTTTTTCCAGTGCTTTTGTATGGCTTGCCAAATTACCATCGGTAGCACCCAAAAGTTCTTTGAGTGTTTTAAAATCGGCATAATCATTAACAACCAATACCGACATAATCCCCAAACGTATTCGGTGATCAAAGACTTTATTGATATTGCTAATAATACTTTTCATAATCGAAATTTAGCCGCAAAATTAACGATCGTGTTTTAAATAAATCAAACTTCCGTAAATAATATGCATTAGCCCAAAACCTATGATCCAAAACCAAAAAACATATCCAGGAAAAATAGCACAAATTAATCCCAATAAAATTTCGGTAAAACCTAAGTACTTTACATTTCCTATAGTGTATTTTGAAGCGTTTACTAAAGCCAAACCATAAAAGATTAACATTAATGCGCCTGTATGTCCATAGTGATGACTAAAGATTTTGATAAGAATATAAACTCCACCAGTGATCATAGGGATCAAAAAATTAATCAATAATCTTTTTGAAGTAGCATTCCATAATGATTCCTTATTCTTTTTAGCTTTTCTTATGCTTAAAAAGATTGCAGTAACACCACTTAATAAGGCTACTAATAATAAATCAAGAATGATATATTTAAAAACTGTACCTCCTAAGACAACATAATTTTTATTGCTATGATCTATCAAATAATAAGCAATTAAAGCACCAATAATAGCATAAATACCTGCCAATATACCAGCCAATCCACTCAATGATAAAAATCGAGTTGATTTATTCATCAACGATTTGATTTCTGAAATATCTTGTAAATAATCTTTTTGAATCATTTTTAAAGTACTTTGAGATACAAAGTAATATTAAAAAAATAGAACAAGCAAATTTTATATTCAAGATTTTTTTTGAAACTGTAAAAAAAAACTGTTGAGATGTTTTATTACATCTCAACAGTTTTTTTAAGTGTGTCGTTTTAATACTAATTTAATTTTAAACCTTTTTTTAATATTAAGTAGCCAGAAGAAACAGAAAATAGTAATAATCCAAAATATGACCACCCGATGATTGCGGTCTCGGGATCACTGTCTCCAATTAAAAAAGGAAACATTATAAGTGATAATGTTCCTACAGTGGCTAATACTACTATTAATAATAGTTTACTTGCAAAGAATAACTTTTTCATAGAGGAAATTGTTTAATTAATAAAACAAGATTTGATAATCTTATTTTATAGCTCTAAAATAATGTATATCCTTATTAGCAAGAATTATATAGTGTTAAAAAACAAGTTGTTTTATAGCGAAACAATTGTCTGGCGTATAGCAACTAAGTTTTTTAATAAATTCTCTAGATAATCTAAATGCAACATATTGGCACCATCACTTTTTGCATTAGCTGGATCAAAATGCGTTTCCATAAACAAACCATCAACACCAGTTGCAATACCAGCACGAGAGATCGTCTCGATCATATCTGGTCTACCGCCAGTAACACCACTAGATTGATTAGGTTGTTGTAAAGAATGCGTAACATCTAATACTGTGGTAGCATATTGACGCATAGTAGGAATACCTCTAAAATCTACGATCATATCTTGATATCCAAACATTGTTCCTCTATCGGTAACCATTACATTTTGGTTATGAGAATCGGTTACTTTTTTAACTGCGTGTTGCATTGCTTCAGGACTCATAAACTGTCCTTTTTTTAAGTTTACTGTTTTACCAGTGTTTGCAGCAGCTACAACAAGATCTGTTTGTCTTACTAAAAAAGCGGGAATTTGTAATACATCAACATACTCGGCAGCCATAGAGGCATCTTCGTTTGTATGAATATCTGTAACAGTAGGAACATTAAAAGTTTCTGAAACTTTACGTAAAATTTTTAAAGCTTTTTCATCTCCAATCCCTGTAAAACTATCTATACGACTACGGTTAGCCTTTTTAAAAGACCCTTTAAAAATATAAGGGATTTGCAATTTATCTGTGATAGCTACTACTTTCTCTGCAATACGCAAGGCCATATCTTCACCTTCGATAGCACATGGACCTGCAAGTAAAAAGAAATTATCACTATCAGTATTCTTAATATTAGGGATATTTTGGAGTTGCATAATAATTGTATTTTGAGCCGCAAATATACAGCAATTATTACGATTGAAGGTCTAAAAATAAATATTGCTAAATGATTGATTTAAAAAGTTTTAAAATATCATTTTAAGAATGTTAGACCTGTCAAAAAAAAAGAGTACATTTGCACGCCTTTAAAATACAGGCATTTTTAAAATTTTAAGTTTAGCTATGAGCACAATAAAAAATATTGCGATTATTGCACACGTTGACCACGGTAAAACTACACTGGTTGATAAGATTATGTACCATTGTCAGTTATTTCGCGAAAATGAGAACACCGGAGATCTTATTTTGGATAACAATGATTTGGAACGTGAACGTGGGATCACAATTACTTCAAAGAATGTATCTGTAAATTATAAAGGCACAAAGATCAATATTATTGATACTCCGGGTCACGCCGATTTTGGAGGTGAAGTAGAGCGTGTATTAAATATGGCCGATGGAGTATTACTATTAGTTGATGCTTTTGAAGGACCAATGCCACAGACGCGTTTTGTATTACAAAAAGCAATTGATTTAGGTTTAAAGCCATGTGTGGTTGTAAACAAAGTAGACAAAGAAAACTGTACGCCAGAAGAAGTACATGAGAAAGTATTTGATCTTATGTTTGAATTAGGAGCAGAAGAGTGGCAAATGGATTTCCCTACAGTATATGGATCTGCAAAAAACAACTGGATGAGCGAAGATTGGCAAAAGCCAACAGAGAATATTGAGCCGTTATTAGATATGGTTATCGAGCATATTCCTTCACCAAAAATTGAAGAAGGTTCTATACAAATGTTGATTACATCATTAGATTATTCATCATTTACAGGACGTATTGCAATCGGGCGTTTACAAAGAGGTGAATTAAAAGAAGGAATGCAAGTTTCTCTTGTAAAAAGAGATGGCAGCATTATAAAATCAAGAATTAAAGAACTACATACTTTTGAAGGATTAGGAAGAAGAAAGGTAGAGAAAGTTGTAGCTGGAGATATTTGTGCACTTGTAGGATTAGAAGGATTTGAAATTGGAGATACTGTTGCTGATCTTGAAAACCCAGAAGGATTAGAAACGATTGCTATCGATGAGCCTACAATGAGTATGTTATTTACGATCAATGATTCTCCATTTTTTGGGAAAGATGGTAAATATGTAACTTCTCGTCATATCAAGGAGCGTTTAACAAAAGAATTAGAGAAAAACTTAGCATTACGTGTACAAGAGACAGATAGTGCAGATAAGTTTTTAGTATTTGGTCGTGGAGTACTGCATTTATCAGTATTAATCGAGACAATGCGTAGAGAAGGATATGAGCTTCAAATTGGACAACCACAGGTAATCATCAAAGAAATCGATGGTGTAAAATGTGAACCAGTAGAAGAGTTAACTATCGATTTACCAGAGCACGTATCAGGTAAAGCAGTTGAGATGGTTACTTTACGTAAAGGAGAAATGTTAAGTATGGAGGCAAAAGGAGACCGTATGGTTTGTGAGTTTATGGTTCCATCAAGAGGAATTATAGGATTACGTAACCAATTATTAACGGCTACTGCTGGTGAAGCTATAATGGCACACCGTTTTAAAGAATACCAACCGCTTAAAGGAGGTATCCCAGAAAGACAAAATGGTTCTTTGGTTTCTATGGAAAAAGGTACTGCGATTCCTTACTCAATTGATAAATTACAAGATAGAGGTAAGTTTTTTGTAGATCCAGGAGAAGATATTTATGAAGGACAGGTGATCGGAGAAAACTCTAGAGGAGATGATATGGTAGTTAACGTAACGAAAACTAAAAAGTTATCAAACGTACGTTCTGCTGGTGCAGATGATAAGGCAAAGATTGTACCTGCTATCAAGTTCTCACTTGAAGAAGCGTTAGAATACATTCAAAAAGATGAATATGTAGAGGTAACACCTAATCACTTGAGATTACGTAAGATTCTTTTAACTGAAGTAGAGCGTAAGCGAAATAAAAACATCTAATAAATAGAAAGTTAAGACTCTCTATTTATTGAAAATCCCAAGCATTGTGCTCGGGATTTTTAGTTTACATGGGGTAAAGGTATGGGGGTCTGTATTTTAAATAAAGTAATATTGTAATTAAAAATAAATATGATGAAGCAATTAGTAATTTTCCTTTCAGAGTCAATGTGGTCAACTACAGAAATTATAGGTTATTTTGCATCTCTTATGGTACTTGTTTCTTTCTTAATGAAAAATATTCGTACACTTAGAATCGTTAACACTATAGGGTGTTTGGCGTTTGTAGTATACGGAGTGTTTTTAGGTTGGTCGTATCCAATCATTATAACTAACATATCTATAGCGTTAATTAATTTTTATTATCTTTTTATTAAGAAACAATAAATTTGAAACGTGCGAAATCTTGAAACCTATTCGGTAATAGTATATACTTCGACTTATAAAAAACTATGGAATGAATTTGTAGCTAATGCAAAGAATGCTACTTTTTTATTCCATAGAGATTTTATGGAGTATCATAAGGATAGGTTTGAAGATTTTTCGCTTTTAGTATTTAAAGAAACTACGCTTATTGCAGTGGTACCTGCTAATAAAAGTGGAGCGGTGGTATATACTCATCAAGGATTGAGCTATGGTGGTGTTGTACTTTCTAAAAAAGTAAAGTTTAATGAAACAATAAGTATTTATAAAGCAATACTAGTGTTTCTAGAAGCACAGCACATTCAGCATTTAGAACTCAAGTTAACCCCTAGAATATATCACAAAGTCCCGGCCGATGAGGTAGATTATATCTTATTTTTGCTTAAAGCGAAATTAACTCGTAGGGATTTGGCTTCGGTGATTCAACAAGATAACTTTAAATTGCCTATTCAATCAAATAGAAAAGATGGAGTACGTAAAGGGAAAAAGAATCTATTAGAGGTAAGAGAAGAAAAAGAATTTGCCTCTTTTTGGGAAACTATTTTGATCCCCAACCTTCAAAAACGACACCAAGCAACTCCTGTACATTCGGTTAAAGAAATAACGCAATTAGCCAACTTATTTCCGCAGCACATTAAACAGTTTAATGTGTATAAAGAAGAAGAATTGGTGGCAGGAACAACACTTTTTATAACAGATCAAGTTGTACATGTACAATATATTTCTAGTAATGATGACCGACAGATTTTAGGGAGTTTAGATTTTCTCTTTTCAGAATTAATAGAAAATAGATTTAAAGACAAACGATATTTTGACTTTGGAATTTCTAATGAAGCTCAAGGAACCAAAATGAATATAGGATTACATTATTGGAAAGAATGTTTTGGTGCACGAGGTATAGTACATGACTTTTATAGTGTAAACCCAAAACAACACACCTTATTAGATGCCGTTTTAATTTAACTGGTCCAGGTAGTTATATAACGTTGAGCAATTGTAATATAATGGTGTTCTCGCTCGATAAATGCTCTGGCATTTTTTCCTATTTGTACAATTTCTTCAGGATGTAAGATAAGCCACTCTAATTGTTGATAAATAGCATCAACATCTGGTGTAGCATTAATGGCTACTGTTTCGTTTAAATCAAAATGAGAAATAAAACAATCTTCGGCACCAGTAAAAACAACTTTTCCCATAGCCATAGCTTCGAGAGCATTATATCCTTGATCATAAGAATATACCTGATCTAGTAATATATGAGCACTTTTATATGCTTTAATATATTGAGCATATGGTAAGCTTTGGGCAACAATAACCTCTATGTGATCACTGTATTTCTTTTGAATACGGGATAAAGCTTCAGTAAAGAAATCATTTCCTTTTTTAGGAATATTTGCGGTATTAATTCCATGAAAAATAACAATCTTCTCTTTTATATCATTGTGAATAAAATCAATAGTAGCTGTATTGATGGCATTAGGAATTAATGGTCTAGCCAAAGGATGCCCTTTTAAAGGGGGAACATAGTCCATATCTGTAGGAATAACCCCTTTTATATGTTTAAAAACAAAATGATGTAATCGTTTAAAACTAGGTTTAGTGTATTTTAAAGAATATTGATATGTATTTTTTAGATTAGAATCGTTGAGATAAGGGGTTAAAATATGATATTGACTATGATGTTGTAATAAATAAGAAACAGAAAGATAATCTTCGCCACAAGCAGATAGAAAAACAGTAGCATTATGTTTGAAAATAAACCGTAAAAGCAGTTTTTCTAAGATAGGATGTGTTTCAAAAGGATATTCGTTTATAAGTTGAACTACATCATAGTTTTTAAAAAAAGATCGTTTTTTATAAAATTGATATAGGGTCTCTATACTGTGAATATCAAATCCAGAAATACGATGTATAGCATGTCTTATTTTGGTTAATAGTATAGATGAATTGGTGTAAGTAGCTTCTAGAGAGTGATCTACAGGGTATTTTTTAAAGCCATCGCCTTTGCCAATAATAGTTACGTGATGCCCCAATTCAATAAGCCCTTCTTTAAGAGAGTTATGAAGCCTACTGTATTCACCAACTAATAATATGCGCATGCAGAAAAAATCTTTGTTCTCAAAGGTATTTTTAATCTTTAAAAAAATAAAAGAAATCATAAACTTTATTAAGTTTAAGGAATTAAAAGAACTAATCAAATGGATCAAGATTTAAAATGGGAAGAATTTGCAAGAGTAGATATGCGAGTAGGAACGATAATAGAAGCTAGTATTTTTAAAGAAGCTAGAAATCCTGCATATAAACTTGTTGTTGATTTTGGAGCATTAGGACATAAAAAAACATCGGCACAAATTACTAAACTCTATCAACCAGAAGAATTGATAGGAAAACAGATCATAGGAATAGTTAATTTTCCGCCTAAACAGATCGCAAACTTTATGAGTGAGTTTTTGTTGTTAGGCGCAGTAGGTGATGACAAAGAAGTTACTATTTTACAAACAGAGCGAGCAGTAGTAAATGGATTGAAAATATCGTAATACTAAAAGCACACAAAATAAGTTTAGGCTATATATGCAACATAAGAATAAAGTAAAAGTTCCATTCTTAGATTTAAAAAGAGTCAACGCACCATATAAAGAGATGTTTAAAAAGTCTTTTGAACGTTTTTTGGATTCTGGTTGGTACATTAAAGGAAGTGCTGTTACAGCGTTTGAAAAAGCCTTTGCAAACTATTGTGGAACCAGTTATTGTATTGGAGTAGGTAATGGATTAGACGCATTAACTTTAATCTTGAAAGCTTATGTAGCACTAGGACGCATCAAAGAAGGAGACGAAGTTATTGTTGCGGCAAATACGTATATAGCAACTATTCTAGCAGTAAAACAGGCTAATTTGACTCCAGTTTTGGTAGAACCAGATGCAGCTAGTTTTAATTTAGATCCACAAAGGATAGAAGCACAATGTTCTACACATACTAAAGTAATTCTACCTACACACTTGTATGGACAACTAGCCGATATGGAGGCTATTAGTGCCATAGCAAAAAAGCGAGGATTACTTGTTATTGCAGATGCAGCACAAGCACATGGAGCGATGACGACAAGTGGAGCTCGCGCAGGAAGTTTGTGTGATGCAGTAGGCTTTAGCTTTTATCCAACCAAAAATCTTGGAGCACTGGGAGATGGTGGCGCTGTAACAACAAATGATAGTGCCTTAGCCGCTATTATAAGATCAATGGCAAATTATGGATCAACCTCAAAATATGTAAATGATATCATAGGTGTGAATTCTCGATTAGATGAAGTGCAAGCATATTTTCTTTTAGAAAAACTGAAAGATTTAGATAAAAATAATGATAGGCGTAGAGCTATAGCAAAACAGTATTTTAATAAAATCGAGAATGAAAAAATAAAGAAACCACATGTAAAGTCATGGGAAAATCACATTTTTCATGTATTTGTTATACAAATTACAAATCGAGACGAATTTTGTTTGTATCTTGACCAAGAAGAAATAGGATATTTAATACATTACCCTATACCCCCTCATCATCAAAAAGCATTAATTGAATTTAAGGATTTAGAATTACCTATAACCGAAAAGATACATAGCGAGGTTATAAGTATTCCTCTTTATCCAGAAATGACAATCAACGAAATCGAAAGAGTTATAGAAGTACTTAATGCCTATTAGAATTTAATGAGCTGGATATCTGACAAATTCCGCAAAAATGTATTATTAAAAGTAACCTCATGGAATGCTGTAGGTGTCATAGTTCAATTAATAGCAGGAATTACCAGTTCAAAAATTATAGCATTGTTCTTAGGAGCCGAAGGAATGGCTTTAATAGGCAATATTCGTAACTTTTTAACCTCAATACAATCCATAAGTACATTAGGAATCTATAATGCGGTTGTTCGCTACATAGCAGAATACAGAGACAACAAAGCCGAAATATCCAAGATATTATCAACGACCTATTACCTGGGAGTTACCGCAACTATGCTTATGGCGGTGGGATTATACTATGGGGCAGATTTCTGGAATACCTATATTTTTGGAATAACATATCATTTTGCATATGTCTTTAAAGCAATGGCAATCGCGCTTCCTCTTTATGCTTTAAATATGCTTTGTCTGGCAATTATAAATGGATACTCAAAATATAAAACCTATATCATAATAAATATAGTAGGAAGTATTCTTGGATTGATAATTACTGTATTTTTAATATGGCAATTTAAATTAGAAGGAGCTTTTATAGCAATAGTAGTCAATCCTGCAATCGCTTTTTTAATCACTTTTGTTATCATATTAAATCAGCGAAATTTTTCTAAGCTTATTAAAGTCGAGCAAGTTTCCAAAACTTATATGAAACGCTTTGGAGTCTATGCAATTATGGCTTTAATCTCTGCAATAGCATTGCCTGCAATAATGATAAAAATTAGAAATTATATAAGCCTTACCCAAGGAATTGATAGTGCAGGACATTGGGAAGCTATGCAGCGTATTAGTGGACAATATTTATTGTTTATAAATACTTTACTGGGCGTTTATCTATTACCTAAATTATCAGGAATAAAAAGGAGTCGTTTCTTTAAAGAAGAAGTACTAAATTTTTATAAAACAATTTTACCATTATTTGGTTTAGGACTAGTGGTTGTATATCTCTTGAGAACATATATCATTAAATGGTTTTTATCAACATCCTTTGCAGCGGTCGAACCACTGTTTATGTGGCAGTTGATAGGAGATTTTTTTAAGGTAGCATCTTTAGTGATTGCATATCAGTTTATTGCAAAGAAAATGTTTTGGCATTATGTTATAATCGAAATAATCTCTTTGAGTTTTCTCTATTTTATGAGTATTTATTTTATAGACGAATACGGCTATATAGGAGCGACAATAGCACATGCCTTAGATTATATGTTGTTGTTAATCATCTTAATAATCGTATTTAGAAAATCCTTTTTTGGACCAGATAGAGCCATTTAACACTACATTATAGATATATTTGTTATATAAATTAGACTAATGGGGATAAAATCATTTTTATGGGTTAAACTACGTATATGGAAGTATAAAATGCTATCCTCAGCAAAATATATAGAAGGAAATTTTAATATACACCAACCAATAGTACTTAATGGAGAAGGAAAGATTATAATAGGAAAAGAAACTCATATAGGAGTAATACGTTCTCCATACTATTATAATGGATATGGATATATAGAAGCAAGAACACCAGAAGCTACAATTACTATTAAAGATAACGTACATATCAATAATAACTGCAGTATCATAAGTGCAGGAGGAGAAATAACTATAGAATCAAATACATTAATAGGTTATAATTGTCATATATATGATAGTGATTTTCATGAGATAAATACTTATGATAGATTAAATACATCAGGAAATATTGGAAATGTTTTGATCAAAAAAAATGTGTTTATTGGTAATAATGTAACTATTCTTAAAGGAGTAACTATAGGAGAAAATAGTGTGATAGGTAGTAATACTGTGGTGACCAAAGATGTACCAAAGAATACTACAGTAGGAGGGAATCCTATGAAAATTATTAGCGAATTGAAGTATTTTAATGAGTAATAAAACCAAAAAATATACAAAGGAAGATCTTCAATTATTGATCGCTACTACTCATAGAAATTCGTTAGATTTTTTAAAGTTGATGTTTTGTCAAGTATCTATAGCAGATTATCAAATTATAGTTGTGAATCAAACAACTCCAAAGCATATTATTAAATCAAACCTGGATAATGTCATCATAATTAACTCCTTTGAAAAAGGATTGTCAAAAAGTAGAAACCTAGCTATACAACAAGCAACAAAACCATTGTGTTTACTTCTTGATGATGATATAGCATTAATTAAAGGGTTTGAAAAGCATATCATAACAGCTCACAATTTAAATCCTGAAGCAACAGTAGTTAGTTTTCAAACGTTAACAACAACAGGTAAACCTTATTGGAAGTATCCTAAAAAAGCACAAAAGTTTAATACACATATAAGAACGAATGTGCTATCTCCAGAGATCACTATAAAACTAGAAGATATTAAGAAAGAAGGGATTGAGTTTGAAGAACATTTTGGGTTAGGAGCAATTTTTTCTGATGGCGAAAATTATTTATTCTTAAAAGAAGTAGCATACAGAGGACTACAGAGCTATTTTTATCCAGCAAATATTGTTGTTCACGAGCCTTTTTCTTCTAGTGACGAAGTAGATTCTGATCGGTTAATTTATGCTAGAACAGCAATGTATTATCAATTATATAAGAATAAAGTATACATATGGCTTCTAAAATATATAGTTTATTTGATAAGAAAGCAATATATTGGGATGGGAGAAAGTTATACAAAATGGAAAGTAGGGATAGCAGCAATAACGAAGTATAAAGAATTAAAACACACCCCAAGTGATTACAGTGCAAACAACAATACAAGAATGTAAGCTTATAACTATTCCGAAAATCGAAGATCCAAGAGGTAATTTATCGGTAATAGAAAAAGATACCAATTTTTTTGAAGCCAAAAGAGTCTATTATCTATATGATGTTCCTAGTGGAGCAAAGAGAGGTGGACATGCTCATATAGAACAATACGAATTATTAGTGGCATTAAGCGGAAGTTTTGATGTGATTATAGATGATGGCGAACAAAAACAAACAATAACATTAAATCGACCAGATAAAGGATTATATATAACCAAAGGAATCTGGAGAGAGTTAGAAAACTTTTCTGCAGGATCAGTATGTTTAGTCTTAGCTTCAGATGTTTTTGAAGAAGAGGATTATATCAGAGAATATGATCGATTTTTATCCTTTAAAGATATAAGTTCTTAATCCTTTGGAAGCTAGCCATTGTTTTAGTGAGAGTAATATTTTTAAGAAAAAAGCAGGACACTTTAGAATTAATTTTTGTTTCCAATTAAGAGATTGTATCGAAAGTGATTTTTTATAAAAAGAATAACGTTCGTTATTATTAGTGAGTTTACTTTCGAGAGCGAGAGCGAATCTATTTTGATCCAAAAAACGTTTAAGATATGGACGTTTCGCTTCGTAGGTACTAAAAGCATCATATGAACTCTTATACGTTGTTGATAATCTAAGATTAGATAAACTCTTAGGAACATCGATATATCGTACACCTATGCGAGAATTAAAAACAACAAGATAGTGTAAACCTATGCGAATCCATAAATCAATATCTTCTGTAGCTTTAAGTTGCGTATCAAAATAGCCTATATGTTCAAAAACAGTGGCTTTTATAACTGTGCTAGAGGTTGTAAGTAATGACATAGATTGACTACCTTCAAAATAATCAATACATACTGGATTGATATGAGGTACAGCATATACCTCTGGATAGGTATGCTGTTTGAATTTACGTTCGATAGCCATAGAAAAAACAGAAGCTTCAGGGAATTTCTGAATTGAATTTAGAATTTCTTCCAAAAAAAAAGGATACCAATAATCATCGGCATCGATAAAAGTAATATAAGTTCCACGAGCAAGCTGTATTCCGTGATTTCTAGCAGCAGAAACCCCTTGATTTTCTTGATAAGTATACGTTATTCTTGTATCTGAAACTGCTTTTGCGATAGTAGCACTTTGATCTGTAGAACCATCATCAATGATAATAATTTCGTAATCAGATACTGTTTGTGCCAGGACAGAATCTAAGGTGTTTTTTATATAAGAAGCTTTGTTATATAATGGAATGATGATAGAAAATAGCGGCGTAGGTTCGAGAGAAAGAGGATGTGGAGAACTAGAACTCATTTAAAACAAGGCTTAATTTTCTATAGTTTAACAATAATACTAACAAATATTAAGATATAATAGTATGACAAATGAATAATACTATTTTTGTAACCCCAAGTTTATAAGTTGAAAGAAAAACAACTACATATTATAAGTTTTGATAATCCATATCCCGCTAATTATGGAGGTGCAATAGATGTGTTTTATAAAATAGAAGCATTACATGCTATAGGGATACGTATAAACTTGCATTGTTTTACAGAAGATAAAGTGGTTCCAGAACAGTTAAAACAATTGTGCGATAATGTATATTTTTATCCTAAAAGAACAGCATTAATACAGTTATTAAGTACCATTCCGTATAGAGTAAAAATACGATATCATAAAAAAATGGTACAGCGAATTCTAGAGGATAATCATCCTATTCTCTTTGAAGGATTGCATACAACACAACTACTTAAACATAAAGATGTATTAGATAGAACACTTCTAGTACGAGCACATAATATAGAGCACGACTACAGTAAAGGATTGGCAAGAAGCTCTAAAAATATTTTATGGAAAGGAATACATTATCTAGAAGCGTTGAGGTTTAAAAAATATGAGCAAAACTTGCACAATGTTACAAACGTATTAAGTCTATCTCATTATGAATATGAATACTTTAATAAAGCTTATAAAAATGCCATAGATATTCCTGTTTTTCATGGAGGAGGAGAAGTAAAAGAATTATCAGATAAAGGAAAATATGCGTTGTACCATGGCGATTTGTCTATAAGTGATAATATTAGAGCGGTGGAATTTTTGATTGAAATATTCAAGAAAAACAAATACCCTTTTGTAATAGCAAGTGGCACGAGACAACAATGTATAGATAATAAGATAAGAAATACAGTAAACATAAGTTATGTGCAGATAAAGAATGATACTCATCTCGATGAGTTATTGGAAGGTGCACATATCAATGTGTTGTATTCTTTTCAGCGTTCAGGAACCAAACTTAAATTGATTAATGCATTGTATAAGAGTAGGTTTTGTATTATTAATGAAAATATTACAGATGAACCTAAAGTACTTTCATTATGCGAACTAGCCTCGACAAAAGAAGCTTTTCTTGCAACTATAGCAAAATTAAAAGATACGTCATATCAAGAAAGTAAATTAAGAAAAGCTATACTTCCAGAATTATATGATGTCAAAAAGAATGCACAAAAAATAGCTGCAATTTTAGCAGAAAATAAAAAGTAATCTTACCCTTTACGTTGTACTACTTCAAAGACTTTACTACCCTCACATTTTAAAGTTTTAGAAGGATATTTAAGAATCAAGGCATAATCATGAGTAGCCATAAGAATAGTTCTACCATTTTTATTAATCTCCTGTAAAACTTCCATAACTTCGACAGATGTTTGAGGATCCAAATTCCCTGTAGGCTCATCGGCAAGAATTAATTCAGGGTCATTTAATAAAGCTCTAGCAATAGCGATACGTTGTTGCTCTCCTCCAGATAATTGATAAGGAAACTCATTTCCTTTGTTTTTCATACCTACCTTATCTAGAACATCATCAATCTTTCTATCCATTGCCTTTTTATCTTTCCAGCCTGTAGCTTTTAAGACAAACATAAGATTACCCTTAACGGTACGATCGTTAAGTAATTTAAAATCTTGAAAAACGACACCTAACTTTCTACGTAAAAAGGGAATCTGACTTTCTTTTAAGGTCGGCAAATCAAAATCAACAATGCTACCTTCACCTTCGACTAAAGGAATATCACCATATAAAGTTTTCATAAAACTACTTTTACCAGTACCAGTTTTACCAATAAGGTACACAAAATCACCTTTATCAACTGTGATATTGACATTAGAAAGGATAAGATTTTCTCTTTGATAAATAGCAGCGTTTTTTAAACTTAGTATAGTCGACATATATAATCAGATATTAACGTACTGTAAAAGTAAAAAGTTTAAGGAGAATTGAGATTTATAGGAGGAAAAAAATGACAAAAAAATTAAAAAAGAGTTAAAAACAGTAATGATGAAAATAAAGCATGTAATTAACCATAAAATAATTCGTTATTAAAAAGAGATTCATTTATTTTGAAGTTAAATTTGTAATATAACGGAATAAGATACTACTACTTTTTTGATATTAATCTGAATTAAATGAATAAACACATCACTACGATGCTTGTTGCAGTAGGACTATGTACCTCTGTCTATGCGCAACAATCGGCAATCTATACTCATGATCAAGTGCAATATAAGCAGGCGATTGAGTTGTATAATAACAAACAATTCTTAGCAGCACAAACACTTTTTGATAAAGTAAAAGAGCATACAAAGGATGAAGAAGTGGCTTCAGACTGTACCTATTATATCGCTAATTGTGCTATCTGGCTTAATCAGAAAGAAGCAGATGTGTTAATCGAAGACTTTGTAGAAAAATACCCTACAAGTATCAAGCGTAACTCTGCTTTTATAGATGTAGCAAATTATTATTTCGAAAACGGAAACTATGCCTATGCCCGTAAATGGTATGATCGAGTAGATCAAAGCAATATGAGCAATGCAGATAAAGAAAAGTTTAATTTCAATAATGGATATGCAAACTTTAAGGCACAACGATTTAACGAAGCCGAAAAGTTTTTGGGATTAGTACAAGAAAGTGAAACTTATGGAGCACAAGCTAAATATTATTTAGGATTCATTGCTTATGAAGGAGATAATTATGAAAAGGCCAATAAATTATTTGATGAAGTAAAAGATCTAGAACAATACAATAAAAATTTATCATATTTCCAGAGTGATATGAATTTTAAATCTGGAAATTTTCAAGAAGCAATCACAGAAGGATTACGCCAGTTACCCAATACAAAAAAAGCTAATGAAAAATCAGAATTAAATAAAATCATAGGAGAGAGTTATTTTAATTTAGGAGAATATGACAAAGCAATACCATATTTAAAAGAATACAAAGGATTTAAAGGAAAGTGGAATAATACAGATTATTATCAATTAGGGTACGCATATTATAAACAAGGAGACTATTTAAGTGCTATTTCAGAATTCAATAAAATTATTGATGGAAAGAATAGTATTGCTCAAAATGCTTATTATCATTTAGCCGAATCTTATTTAAAATCTGACCAAAAACAGCAAGCATTAAATGCCTTTCGCAATGCATCAGAAATGGATTTTGATATGCAGATCAAAGATGATGCAGCTTATAATTATGCAAAACTTAGTTATGAAGTAGGGAACTCGTATGAAAGCGTACCTACAGTATTAACAAACTATCTTGAAGCATATAAAAAAGGAGAACATACAGAAGAGATACAATCATTATTAATCGATTCCTATATTACTTCAAAGAACTATAAAGAAGCTATGGAACTATTAGAAAATAGCCGCAATTTTGAAGATAAAATAGTCTATCAAAAAGTAGCGTTCTTTAGAGGTACAGAATTATATAACGAAGGGAATTATCCTGAAGCAATTATCTATTTTGATAAATCGTTAACAGAACAAAGAGATTCTAAGTATACAGCAAAAGCAATTTATTGGAAAGCAGAAAGCGAATATCTTTTAAATAAATATGATGAAGCATTAATAGGATTTAAACAATTTGCAAATAGTTCAGGAGCTACAGAAACTAGAGAATATGCAGCTATAGATTATGCAATAGGATATACATACTTTAAAAAGAAAGAGTACAATAAAGCTATAGAACATTTTAAAAAGTATAGTAGTAAGCGAGGTATAGACGAAACAAGAAAAATAGATGCATACCTACGATTAGGAGATAGTCATTTTATTTCGAGTCAATATTGGCCTGCAATGGAAACGTATAACAAAGCCATCAAAGCAGGAGGAGCAGATGCAGATTATGCACATTATCAAAAAGCAATTAGTTATGGTTTTGTAAATAAAAACGATAGAAAGATAGAAGACCTTAATGCCTTTTTAAAAAACTATCCACGATCTACTTATAGAGACGATGCTTTATACGCATTAGGAAATGTATATATAGCAGAAGATCAAACCGAAAAAGGAATTGCTACTTATGATCAATTGATAACAGAATTACCTAGAAGTTCTTATGTACCTAAAACCTTATTAAAAGAAGGATTGATCTATTACAATGGAGACGAGGGGAATAAAGCTTTAGCGAAATTTAAAAAAGTAGTAGCCGAATATCCCGGAACAGAAGAAGCGATACAAGCAGTAAATACAGCACGATTGATTTATGTGGATTTAGGTAGAATAGACGAGTATACTAATTGGGTAAAAGGATTGGATTTTGTTGAGGTTACAGATGCAGATTTAGACAATACAAGATATGAAGCTGCAGAAAAGCAATTCCACGATAACAATTATGATGCAGCGATCAATGGATTTACTAAATACCTTGAAGAATTCCCGAAAGGATTACATGCGTTAAAAAGTCATTTTTATTTAGCACAGATTTATTATATACAAGGAGATAAAGAAGCAACTATACCACATTATGAATATGTGTTACAAGAAGAACGTAATGAGTTTACAGAACAAGCACTAGCAAGGTTATCTCAAGTGCTGTTAGAGAAGCGAGCTTATGAAAAAGCAATTCCAGTATTAGAACGTTTAGAAAAAGTAGCAGATTTTCCTCAAAATATCATTTTTGCACAATCTAATTTAATGAAGTCATATTACCAGTTATTTAAATATAAAGAAACTGTAGTGTACGCAGAAAAGGTTTTAGAAAATCCTAAAATAGAAAATGCGATAAAGAGTGATGCGCAGATTTTTATTGCGAGATCAGCGATACAAACAGGAAACGAAGATAGAGCAAAAGAAGCCTATGCAGAAGTGAGTAAAATAGCTACTGGAGAACTAGCTGCCGAAGCACTATATTATGATGCTTATTTTAAAACAAAAGAGAAACAATACGAGGCTTCAAATAAAACAATACAGCGATTAGCCAAAGAATATTCAGGTTATAAGCTATATGGAGCAAAAGGATTGATGTTAATGGCAAAGAATTTTTATGGATTAAAAGATGCTTATCAAGCAACTTATATTCTTGAAACAGTCATTAAAAAATTCACCGCATATCCAGATGTAATTACTGAAGCCAAAGCCGAGTTGAAAAAAATCAAAGCGGAAGAAGCAAAAACGAACTCTTCTATTAAAACTACAGAAGATAATTAATAAGCACAGCATAAAATAAACAAACCTATATGACTAAATATATTCAATATATACTTCTCACTATTTTTATAGGCTTAAGTGCAGGAGTAGTACAAGCACAAGAAGAAGAGCAACAAAACATAGGTACAGAACGCGTAGTCATTGTAAAAGCGTATACACCTACCATAAGCGATGCTTTTAAAGTAAAAGCATCACCAGTATTTGATGATTCGATTACCAAGAATACCAAAGCACTGCGATACAGTATTTTTTCGGTTCCAGTAGCGTCAACCTATACTCCCGTAAAAGGAAAAGCAGTTAGTCTTGAAAAAGCAAAACGAATTCCGTTATTTGATAATTATGCAACACTAGGTTTTGGTAATTTTACTTCGGTTTTAGCCGAATTTTACAGTAATTTTCAAATTGATAGAACAGATAATGTAGGAGTGTATTTACATCATAACTCTTCTCAAGGTGGTATACAAGATATTCAATTAGATGACAAATTTTACAATACCTCTTTGGATCTAAATTATACTTCTCGAACAAGAGATTTGGCATACGGAATAGAAGTAGGAGCAGAACATCAATTATACAATTGGTACGGATTACCACCATTACCAGTGCGTACTCAAGAAGAAATAGAAGCAATCGATCCTGCTCAAAGTTATTTTGGAGCATATGTAGGAGGAAAATTAAAATTAGAAGATTCCTTTTTTAAAGAAGCGAGTTTACGTTACCGTTATTTTGGAGATGCAACGAGTACGGTAGAACACCATATCAAGGCAAAACCTACTTTTGAAATAGAAGTAGCAGACGAATTGATAAAAACAGATGTAATTGTGGATTTCCTTAACGGAAGCTATGATACTGTTATTCCTAATACAACAGTAGATACATATAGTATTTTAAACTTAGGAGTGAGTCCTAATCTTATGGTGTTAAGAGATAACTTAACATTAAAGTTAGGAGCAGCCGTATATTATAGTTCTGATATTGAAAATGGAGAAAATAATTTTTATATCTATCCTAAAATTTCAGGATCATATCGATTATCAGGCGATCAAGCAATCGCGTATGGAGGAATAGAAGGTGACCTGTATCAAAATAGCTATAGAGATGCGGTACAACAAAATCCGTATGTATCTCCTAATCTATCGTTAACATCTACGCACAATCAATACGATGCATATTTAGGAATTAAAGGAAAGTTAGTAAATAGAGTGCTATATAATTTAAGAGGAAGTTATGTAGCAGAAGATAATAAAGCACTATTTGTTAATAACGCAATGAGTATTACACCTACAGAAGGATATCAATACGGAAACTCATTCTCATATCGATATGATGATATCACAACCTTTAAAGGATTTGCCGAAATCAAAGTAGAACTCAATCGTAAATTTACTTTAGGAATCAACGGAACTTACTATAGTTACAGTACAGATAGAGAAGAAGAAGCATGGAATCTACCAGAATTTGAAGCAGGTTTAAATGCAGATTATCAGATCACAGATAAATGGTATGCTGGGGCACAATTGTTTTTTGTAGGAGAGCGAAAAGATATACTCAATACAACATTAGTAGTAACACCACAAACAGTTACAGTAGATAGTTATATAGATGCCAATATCAATGTAGGATATCGATTTAATGATCGCTTATCTGCATTTATAAAAGGAAATAACCTATTAGGAGATGACTATAACAAATGGAATAATTATCCAGTACAAGGATTACAAGTTATGGGAGGAGCAACCTATAAATTTGATTTCTAAAGTATATAGATAAAAGAATCAAAACTAAAAGGCGCTCAGTTTTACTGAGCGCTTTTTATATTTCAGAATAATGTTAAGACTTGTTAAAAAAAAGGTTTTTCCGTAAATTTGTAGCTTAATAAAGTATTAATCAAAAAAAACGAACAAGTATGAAACACTACAGCAAGCTGTGGTGCACGCTATTGGTGTGTATCATAAGCGGAATAATGTATGCTCAAGACGCAGGATCGGGTGAAGAAAGGGATGTTAACCTGATACCTTTTCCGGTATCTCCAGAAGCGGCAAGTCTAGGAAACTATGGTAATGTTCCTGTAAATTTAAGTACAGGACAAATGAACTTTCCCATACCTATTTACAATATTTCTAGTATAGGAGGGTATAGCTGGCCAGTGAGTTTAAGCTATAACTTTAAAGGTTTGATCTATCAAGATAAACCATCAATTACAGGTTTAGGATGGAATTTAAATGCAGGTGGAGTGGTTACTCGAGAAGTTAGAGGAATCCCTGATGAACATCCTAATGGTTATTATGGAATACGAGAAGAACGAGAACGATTAGTAAATCCTTTTTTATATGGAAATACGTTATTAACAGAAGAGATATCAAGACAACTTATTAATGGAGATTTAGATGGAGAAGCAGATAAATATTATGTAAGTGTAAATGGTATTAGTTTTTCGTTTAAAGTAGGATTAGATAAAAGTCCAGTATATTTATCAGAACATAATTATATCGTTGAATTTGATTGGAAGACTTCAAAGAAGATAGAATTTAATGGCTTTATAGTAACCGATGATCAAGGAATAAAATATCGTTTTTATGAGCAAGAATTAAATGAACCTTATGGAGGAAATTACAATGTATATAACGATGCTTTTACCCATAATGTATCAAGCTGGCAATTATCAGAAGTAATTTATCCTAATGGAGAAACCTTAAATTTTAGTTATAATAATGATAGCTATATTAGTTATGATTATTATGCTACAGGGAGTACAAATGAAGCAGAAATAACCTGTGGGAATGGATTACCAACTCAACTTACTACTTATACAGATGGAGTTTCTAAAACAAAAATTACCAGAAAACTGCTAAGTAGAATAGAAGGTACTAACAGTAAGGTGTCTTTTAGTAGAAATTTAATAGCACAAGGAAGTAATGATCGTGTACTCTATGAGGGAATATATGTAGTAGATAAATTTAGTAATACAATTGTCTGGAATTATAGTTTGGACTATGAGGGAACCAGAGATATGCTCAAGCAGATCACCAGAAATGGAGAGCACTATTATAGTTTTGAATATCAAAATAAAAATCAAATACCAGGTTTTTTAAATAATGAAAATGCCAATGCCTTTAAGCAGGACTTATGGGGGTTTTATAATGGAAAAAATAACCAGTATGGTGTCAATGTAGCAGGAACAAGTTATAAAGCAGATAAGAGACCTAGCTTTACACATGCAAGTGCAGGTGCATTAAAAAAAATCATTTATCCTACCAAAGGATATAGTGAAATTGCATACGAACAAAATACGGTAAAGAAGCCTTATGCTGAAGTAATAGAAAACAATGCAAACTTAGCACCTAACTGGGAGATAGATTTAAAATTTAAATCAGATGAAACCACAAGACAACCACAACGTAAAGAAGTATCATATACATATACATTTACAGAGCCAACTATAGCAGAGATAAAACATGAACTTACCTCGGTAGGTATTTCTTTTTCAGGAATATCAATGACACGAGTAGCAGGAGAAGGATCTTGTGCATCTTCAACTCAATATGATGCTTTAGCAACACAATTACGCGCTATAAATAGTGATGAAGTGCCAGCTATGTGTCCACATTTGTATGAAGAGATTGATGATAAATATACCGTACCTAATACAGAGACCATACGAGTGAGTGGATCTAGTGGAGGAAAAATAGAGATCAAACCAGGAACTTATAGACTTAGTATATGGACAGATCAAAACAGAAAAAAAGTTGAAGGACGCTTACGCGTACGTTTTTATAAAGCTCCGAGAACAAATGGAGAAGAAACACCTGAGTTTTTAAGTGAAGAAGTAGGAGGTATACGAATCAAATCAATTACAGATTACAGTAGTGAATCACAAAGAGCAACCACGAGATATTATGATTATGTTGCCGAAGATGGATATTCTTCAGGAAAAGAATTGCAAATAGCTATAGCAAGTAATCAATATAGGTTATCATATTGTTGTAATGTAGGAAGTAATACCACAAATGGAGGAGCAGGAATTATTATAAGTGAACAGACAAGAAATAATTATAATTCAATGCCTTATAATCGCTTGAATCTTAATCAAGGAGTTCCTGTAATATATACTAAAGTAAGAACCTATCAAGATAAAAAAACAATAGCGTTAACAGGAAGATCTGATTGTAATGTACCTGGAGAATGTATAATGCCTTTAACAGATGGTGGAGTATTGAATTACATAGGAACAGGTGTGTGGAATTTTGATGATTCAACATACAAACTTGTTTATCCACAGGGATATACAGAAAGTACATATGGATATACAGTAAGAAATTTTGATGTGTATCCCATAGTACCTCAAGGAGTAGATCAAGATATGGGAAGGTTACTTACACAACATATCTACGAATATGATGAAAAAAATAAAGAAGAAATCATTAAGCAACAAGAGGAGCGAGAATATAAAACAGTTAGTATATTTAATGGTTCTTTTGATTCAAATCCTAATCACCCCAAAAGTATAAAATTAGCATATAAAATAAAACGAGAAGGAGAATGTGCTATACTAAATCCTGATGAGTATGATTTTAGAGAATATTATAAATATGATTTATATAAAGAAATAGATACAAGGTATTTAGTTTCTAGAATAACTACCAAGCAATATTATCCAGAAGAAATGCAAAGTGTACAACAACTGCAATATGATAATAAAAATCAATTAAAGAAAACAATAGCGGTTGACAGTGAGGGTAGTACTATAGAGCAAGAAAACTATTATAGTTATGATTTCTCAAGTGGGATAGCTTCTTCAATGGTAAGAGATGCTAATATCATTACTCCTATAATCGCAACCAAAACCAAAAAGGACGGAATATTAATAACGCATAGTCAAACCGATTATACAGAGATATCTTTACCAGGCATATATCACGATAAGTTGTTTAAGCCAGCAAAACAATTACAAGCCAAAGGTGGAGCGCCACTAGAAGGAAGAATGAAGTACAGTAAATATGACGCAAAAGGAAACCTATTAGAATATTACCCCATTATAGCCGAAGGAGCAACTCCAGCAGAAGATATAAAAGGAACACCAACAGCAGTGATATGGGGATACAATTACCAATATCCAGTAGCAAAAATAGAAAATGCAACCTATGCAGAAGCTATTGCATTGTTAGAAGTAAGTATTGCAGAATTGCAAAACCTAGATGGAACGGTATTACTAAGTGAATTAAATAAGATACGGGAAAGATTACCACAAGCTTTTATTAGTACTTATAGTTATAAGCCACAAGTAGGTGTGTTAAAGATGGTAGATCCTAAAGGTTATACTATGCACTATAGTTATGACAATTTACACCGAGTAAAAGAAGTAAAAGATCAGGACGGAAATATTATAACAGAATATCAATACAACTATAAAAATTAATCAAAAAACGATGCAAATAAATAAATATATATACCTCATACTGCTGTTATGT
The DNA here is from genome assembly GCA_947387485.1 of Aquimarina rhabdastrellae. GTDB lineage: Bacteria > Bacteroidota > Bacteroidia > Flavobacteriales > Flavobacteriaceae > Aquimarina. The sequence continues at coordinate 56,138 of CANDNT010000003.1, read as the reverse complement.
ACAGGGAGTATGTGGGGACAGATTTTGCTTCCTGATGGAGGAAATAAACCGACCTATTATCGAGATGCCGATGGGGATGGATATGGAACCAATAGTGGATTATTGGTGGATCAAAGAAAAACAGCAGCACCTGGATATGTATTAAGTAATACAGATTGTAATGATAGCAATGCAACTATATACCCAGGAGCAGTAGAATTATGTGATGGGATCGATAACGATTGTGATGGACGTATAGATGAAGATAAACCAAGCAACCCAAGTACAGTAACCGTAAGCAATACTTGTGGAGTAACAACATTAACTAGAAATAATCCTCCTAGTGGTGTAACCTATTATTGGCAAAGTAGTGCAAGTGGTACTAGTACGGCTAATAGTGCAGTAAGTATTACTAGAACTAGCGGTAGTACATATTATCTAAGAGCTAGACTAAATAATACAGGTTGTTGGAGTTCAGCACGAACGATTAGTTATACAGTGAATACAGTAAGTACTCCAATTGCAGTTACAGTTAATAATTATTGTGGTTATGCAGAATTAACACATAATAACCCAGTAGGAAGTAGCTATCAAATATATTGGCAAAGTAATCCTAATGGAACGAGTAAAACATCTAATGAACGTACGATAAGACGTTATAGTGGAACACGATATTACTTAAGAGCATATAATAGTATCACAAGATGTTGGAGTGCAGCTCGGGTAGTAAATTATAGTATTAAAGCAGTACCAAGTACACCGCCAGCAGTAACGGTAAATAATAATTGTAATAATAGTGTATTAACAAGAAATAATCCGCCTAGCGGAGTGACCTATTACTGGCAAAGTAGTTCAACAGGGACAAGTACAGCTAATAGTAATACAACGATCACAAGAGCTACAGGTAGTACATATTATCTTAGAGGAAGAAGCAGTCAAGGATGTTGGGGGACAGCTCGAGCAGTAAATTATAGCATTAAAACTATACCGACTACGCCACCAATAGTAACTGTAAGTAATAATTGTGGTAATAGCGTATTAACAAGAAGTAATCCACCTAGCGGGGTGACATATTATTGGCAAAGTAATTCAAGTGGAACAAGTACAGCCAATAATAATGCAACGCTTACAAGAACTAGTGGTAATACCTATTATCTAAGAGCAAGAAGCAGCCAAGGATGTTGGAGTACAGCAAGAACCGTAAGTTATAGTATCAAAGCAGTACCAGCTACACCACCAGCAGTAACAGTAAATAACAATTGTGGCAGTAGTGTATTAACAAGAAATAATCCACCTAGTGGCGTAACGTATTATTGGCAGAATAGCTCAACGGGAACAAGTACATTTAATAGTGAGGCAAGTATTACAAGAATTAGTGGTAGTACATATTACCTAAGAGCTAGAAATAGTAAAGGGTGTTGGAGTACAGCAAGAACTATAAGATATAGTGTTAAAGCAGTACCAGCTATGCCACCAGCAGTAACAGTAAGTAATAATTGTGGTAGTAGTGTATTAACGAGAAGTAACCCACCAAATGGAGTGACATATTATTGGCAGAGTAGTTCGGCTGGAACAAGTACAGCTAATAGTAATACAACGATCACAAGAACTAGTGGTAATACCTATTATTTAAGAGCAAGAAGTAGTCAAGGGTGTTGGAGTACAGTAAGGACTATTAACTATACGATTAAAAATACACCTGTTACACCAACAATAGCGGTTATAGATAATTATTGTGGATATACAGAGCTAACACATGAAAACCCAGTAGGGAATAGTTATCAAGTGTATTGGCAAAGTAGTTCAACTGGAACAGACAGAACAAATGATGAACGTACGATAAGACGTCATAGCGGAACACAATATTATCTTAGAGCATATGATAATACTACAGGATGTTGGAGTACAGCGAGAGAGGTAACGTATACTATAAAAACTAATCCAACTGTTCCTCCAATTGTAACTGTAGCTAATCAGTGTGGGCAAAGTGTTCTTACAAGAAGTAATCCACCAAGTGGAGAAACGTATTATTGGCAAAGTAGTTCAACAGGGACAAGTACAGCTAATAGTGATGTAACGCTCACAAGAACTAGTGGGAATACGTATTATCTAAGAGCAAGAAATAATCAAGGATGTTGGAGTACAGCGAGAGAAGTGACTTATACTGTAAAAACTAATCCAGCTGTTCCTCCAGTTGTAACTGTAGCTAATCAGTGTGGACAAAGTATCCTTACCAGACGTAATCCACCTAGCGGAGTGACATATTATTGGCAGAGTAATTCAAGTGGTACAAGTACAACTAATAGTAATGCAACGATCACAAGAACTACTGGTAATACGTATTATCTAAGAGCAAGAAATAATCAAGGGTGTTGGAGTACGGCGAGAGAAGCAACTTATGCCATACAAGAAACTCCAGACATACCTACAACAGTGGCTATAGATCAGCAATGTGGTCAAACGATTTTGACATATTCAACAGTTCCTAATAATGTAACGTATTATTGGCAAGATACCCTTACTGGAACAGATATCACCAATAGTAGTACAAGTGTAACCAGAACTACTGGAAATATATATTATTTAAGAGCTAGACATAATACTTCTAGATGTTGGAGTGTTGCCCAAGCAATTAATTATACCGTTAATCAATCAAGTACATGGTATGCAGATATAGATGGAGATGGATATGGAGACCCTAATGAAGCACAACAAGCTTGTGAACAACCTGTTAATTATGTAGTAAATGCAGATGATAATTGCCCTAATGTAGCAGGAACAGAGCAAGGATGCCCATTAGATTATTATATAGCACCTACATTAAGTGATGAGAATTATGTATATGTGAGAGCTTATCAAACACCTAAGCAAGAAACAATAAGTTCAACTAGTGATAACGCGACAAATAGTGATGTAATCGAGAGTATTACCTATTTTGATGGATTAGGAAGAGCAAAACAACAGATAGGAATCAAAGCTAGTCCAAGCAAAAAAGATATAGTAACACATATTACATATGACGAGCTAGGAAGACAAGATAAGCAATACTTACCTTTTGAAAGTGGAGTAATAGCAGGAAGTTATAAAAATGTAGATGTCCAACAAGATATACAAGCCTATTATAAAACGAAATATGCTCAAGATTTTGCACATTTAATAACTCCAAAAGTAAATGCGTACTCGCAAAGTGTTTATGAAGCATCACCATTTAATAGAATAATAGAACAAGCAGCACCAGGAGAACAATGGCAATATGACCCTAAAAATGTAGAGTTGATCAATGTAACGTATAGAGACATGCCAGAGTTTTATTATGGGCCTACAAAGAAACACTGGTTTATGGATGATTTCTTTGATCCAGAAAGAGATCAACCAGAAGAAGATGAAGAAGATGGTAAGAGACAAGTTCTAGTAGAGATTAATAGAGAAAATATTTTTACATTAACTATTAAAGGAGGTTTTTTAAGATTATCAAATCAGCCAGAACCATTAACATTAGGAGTAATTGATAGAGTGAACACTTTTCCTACTATAGAATATTTGGATTTAGGGTTTTTAATAGATAATCAGGGAAATCAAACAACCTATAAATTAGAACTAATAAATAATGATTTTGTTTTATCATCAACAACAGAAACATTACAACCTCTTACAGGATTAGATACAACTATAAGTATTGATTTAAAAGAGTTAATTCCAGTGATTGATGATTATGATGAGAAAGTTTCTAAAAACCATACCATCAAAACTGCATATCATACCAATGTGGTTGACGAAGTTATTGACTTTGATGTAGATATCATTAATGGAAATCCTACGTTGATAAAAATAGGAAGTTATGCGGCAGGAGAATTAAGTAAAATCATTATCAGAGACGAAAACTGGAGCTATAGTAAAGGAAAAGACCATACCACAGAAGAGTTTAAAAACAAAACAGGACAAGTAGTTTTAAAACGTACGTATAATAATCAGGTAGCTCATGATACTTATTATGTCTATGATGATTACGGAAACCTAACCTATGTATTACCACCTAAGGTAACAACAACAGATGGCGTAAGCCAGAGTGAGCTTGCCGAACTCTGCTATCAATACAAATACGATTATAGAAATCGATTGATCGAAAAGAAAATCCCAGGAAAAGGATGGGAAACGATCGTATATAACAAACTAGACCAACCCGTATTAAGCCAAGATGCCAATCTAAAAGCACAAGGTATTTGGTTATTTACCAAATACGATGCCTTAGGACGTGTAGTCTATACAGGAAAGATCAATGATAGTCGTGATAGAGCAGCCTTACAAACAGTAGTGAACCAAAGCACTACCTTATGGGAAGCACGTACAACTGTACAGCAAGTAGATGGATTTAGTTTTTACTATACCCAGAATGCATTCCCAACAACAGGAATGACACTACTAACTGTAAATTATTACGATGATTATGCATTAGGAAGCATTCCACCATTAGATCCAGGAACAACCAACCTAACTTGGGAAGGAATGACAGCGACAACAGCGGTAAAAGGATTACTAACAGTAGGACAAGTACGCGTACTCGATACCGATAAATGGATAACGACGACTAATTATTATGACGAAAAAGGACGCTTATGGGATAACCTAGTAAAGAATGAATACCTAGGCACAGATACATGGACACTAACGCAGTTAGACTTTGTAGGAAAACCATTAAAGACCTTTACCAAGCATATCAAGGACGGAAAAATCCTATGTACAACAGATGTGTTTACTTACGATCATATGGGACGCTTATTGACACAAGAACAACAGATCAATGAACTACCTACAGAACGTATCCTAAGCAACCACTATGACGAATTAGGACAACTGATTAGAAAAGATGTAGGAGGAAAAACAACCGCAACAGCAGCCTTGCAAAGTGTAGATTATAGCTATAACGTACGCGGATGGTTAAAACAGATCAATGACACTCAAAATTTAGGAACAGACCTGTTTGGGTTTAGGCTTAACTATGATACCCCAGAGCAAGGCGCAACAGCCTTATTTAACGGGAATATCAGTGAGACGCATTGGAAAACAGCTAATGATAACACCTTAAGACATTATACCTACAGCTATGATGCCTTAAACAGAATCACTCAAGCAATTAGCAATAGCGGACGTTATGACTTAAGTAACGTAAGCTATGACAAGATGGGGAATATCTTACGTCTAGAGCGAAAAGGACATTTAAACGAAGCCGTGACAAGCTTTGGAGTGATGGATAATTTAACCTATAGCTATGATACAGGAAACAAACTATTAAGTGTAAACGATGCCGTAACACAACCTTTTGGATTTAAGGAATATACTCAGACAGTAAATGAATATGAGTATGATGTAAATGGAAATATGGTAATTGATCATAACAAAGGAATTACCAATATCAGTTATAACCACTTAAACCTACCAACAGGAGTAAACATTGCTAATACCGAACATAACGGAAACATTAGCTATGTATACGATGCCACAGGAATCAAGCAAAAGAAAATTGCAACCGAAGGTAGTAACAGTACCATAACCGAGTATTCAGGTAATTATATATATAAGAATGGGAATTTAGAGTTCTTTAATCATCCAGAAGGCTATATAGAACCAAAAGGAGATGAAACTTTTGATTATATTTACCAATATAAAGACCATCTAGGAAATATTAGAGTATCATATCAAGATCTAGATAATAATGGTACTATAGATCAAAATACAGAGATCAAAGAAGAAAAGAATTATTATCCTTTTGGAATGGTTCAAAAGGGTTATAATAGTCTAGTTTCAGGACGTAAACATAATTATGGTTATAATGGTAAAGAAGATAACGAAGAATTAGGTTTAGATTGGTATGATTATCATGCTAGAATGTATAATCCAACTCTTGGTAGAATGTTACAAATAGATCCTCATTCTGATAGTTATTTTGGAATTAATCCATATAATTATGTATTAAATAACCCCACTCTTATGATAGATCCAGATGGAAAAGATACGGTAATTACAATTAAAGATAATGTTATTACAGTTACCACTCAAATTTATATTTATGGAAGTGGAGCTAATACGAAAGAAGCAAATAAAATACAAAAAGCAATAGAGGGGTTATTTGGTGATTATAATAAGTTTGTGTATACTGATGATGAAGGAGGGGAATATGATGTTAAATTTGAAACAAGTGTTGAAGTATATGATGAAGGAACTACAGAACTCAAAGAAGGAGATAATTTAATAGAAGTAAAAAATGAAGAAGGTAGATCAGAGGTTAGTGGTATAATAGGAAATACAGGAACATGGTATTCTAAAGAGCTCAATATTGGAGAGAATTATGCGATATATCCTCATGAGTTTGGACATTTGGTAGGATTAAAGGATAGATATTCAGATAATTGGTTTTCAAAGAGTTCTGCTCCTGATGATGGTTGGGAAAACAACTTTATGGGAGATCCTTTAACAATGCAAACTGATCAACGAACTATAGATGGAATTGTTAAAGGAGCAGTAAAGAACTATAATAAATATAAAGAAAAATATAGTGATCAAAAAACTAGTGAAAAACCATATAGATATGTGAAAAAAGCATGGTTTAATCGTGTCTTAGGTAATTAGAAGTGCTACTCATTGGTGTACTGTTTAGTAATAATGAGTATCTAATTAAAAATTTGAAAAGGCAGTCCTCTAGAAATAGGTGACTGCTTTTTGTAGTTATATAACAAACGCTAAAAACATAAAAGCATAAAAAGAAAATCAAAAATGCTTATTTTTATAGCATTATACTGGTAAAACCAATAATGCTAAGCATGAAAAAAACACTACTCGCACTAGGATGTGCAATAGCTTTAAGTTCTTGTGAAGAACCAAAGAAAACCGCAGATACATTAGTTTATAATGCAAATATCTATACGGTTAATGATGTACAACCTAAGGCAGAAGCTTTTATAATTCATCAAGGAAAGTTTGAAGCTGTAGGTACAGTTGCAGCACTTGAAAAAACATATGAGGTTAAAGAAAAAATCAATGTAGCAGGAAAGACTATTGTTCCAGGATTGATTGATGCACATTGTCATTTTTATGGTTTAGGGTTACAACAACAAAAAGTAGATTTAAGAGGAACCAAAAGCTTTGACGAAGTAGTAGCAAGTATTGTTGCTTTTCAAAAAGAAAAGAAAGTACCATACATTACAGGGAGAGGATGGGATCAAAACGATTGGGAAATAAAAGAATTTCCTACCAAAGAAAAATTGGATAGTCTATTTCCTGATACTCCGATAGCAGTAAAACGTGTAGATGGTCATGCTATGTTGGTTAATCAAGCAGCCTTGGATTTAGCAAAAATCACAACCGAGACTAAAGTTGAAGGAGGAGAAATTTTAATCAAAGACGGAAAATTAACTGGAGTACTTATTGATAACCCAATGGAGTTGGTAGAAGCTACTTTTCCTGCACCAAGTAAGCGCGAGCAAATTCAAGGACTTAAAGATGCTGAGCAAATTAATTTTAGTTATGGGTTAACAACGGTAGATGATGCAGGATTGAGCCCAGGAGTGATTGATCTGGTAGATAGTTTACAACATGCAAATGCACTAAAAATACGTATGTATGCTATGGTAAGTAATGTACCAGAGTATGTAGATGAGTTCATTAAAAGAGGAACGATTAAAACCGAACGCTTAAATGTTAGGTCTTTTAAAGTATATTCAGATGGGGCATTAGGATCTAGAGGAGCTACACTCAAACAACCGTATAGTGACAAAGAAAATCATCATGGAGCGATGGTTATAGGTATAGATGCATTTAAAAAGCTTGCAAAACGTTTAGCTGCATCTCCATTTCAGATGAACACACACGCTATAGGAGATTCTGCAAATGCGGTGGTAATGCGCACATATTATAATGCTTTAAAAGGGAAAAAGGATCGTAGATGGAGAGTGGAGCATGCACAGGTAGTAGCACCAGAAGAATTTGAATTATTAGATGATAACTTAGTAATGAGTGTACAACCTACTCATGCGACTAGTGATATGTATTGGGCAGATGAACGTCTAGGAGAAGAGCGTATTAAGGGAGCATATGCCTATAAAAAACTATTAGAGAAAACAGGAAAACTAGCATTAGGAACAGATTATCCAGTAGAGAATGTTAGTCCGTTTTATACGTTTTATGCAGCTGTTGCTCGTAAAGACTTAAAGCAATATCCAGAAGAAGGTTTTCAAATGGAGAATGCGCTAACTAGAGAAGAAACTTTAAAAGGGATGACACTTTGGGCAGCCTATAGTAATTTTGAAGAAGAAGAAAAAGGAAGTATAGCCAAAGGTAAATATGCAGATTTCGTTATCCTTGAAAACGATATTATGACAATGCCAGTTGATGAAATTCCTGATTTAAAAGTATATGCTACTTATGTAAATGGAGAAATGGTTTATAAAAAATAAATAAACTAAAGTATTAAACGAGTTTATTAATTAGTGTAAGAAATAAAGAATCCCAAAGACAAATTGTAATTGTTTTTGGGATTTCTTTTTGACCTTTAGATTCCGTCCAAAAAGCTATAATATAAACTAGATCAATTAGTTTTTATTGTTATGGTATATACTAATAACGCTTTTTTTACATTCACTTTAAATTTCTAATGGATAGCAATAGGCATTTGTTTTTTGATTAAAATTTAAAGAGTTACGCCAGTGTAAGCTTAGCTAAATAATCGTTATGTTCTCCTTCAACTATAAGTTCGCATAAAAAACCATTACTGTTTGCGGCATTCTGTAAAGTGTTATAATCAATAAATAACCAATCAAACCAATCCGAGGTTTCATTTTCGTATTTTAAACGGTATTGCATTTCGCCATAATAACCTTGAGTGAGATCGACCCAGTATTCTCCTGTTTCTTCATCTTCAAATAAATATAGAATATCAGAAGAATCAATAAGAATTTGTCCACCTGGAGCTAATAACGATTTAACATGACTAAAGAAATGATCAATATGACCAAGTTTTCCCATGATACCACTACCATTCATTAAAAATAACAACGTATCATAACGTTGCTCTTGATGTTTAAAAAAGTCTTGTGATTGAGCGACTTGAATACCACGTTGTTTACAGATAGCAATAGCACCTTCAGAAATATCTATGGCTGTAACCTTAAGTTGCTTTTCATTTTGTAAATAAAGGCTATGGCTTCCCGCACCGCAACCTACATCGAGTACAGTACCGTATGATAAATCCAGTGCTTTTTGTTCAATAAGAGGCATTTCGTCATATGACCTAAACAAATAAGGAATAGGAATTTGATCGTCATCAAAATCTGGAGATTGTACAGTAATATCTTCACTGTACTTGTCATTAAAAAAGTCTGTAATAGCCTTACCAAAAATATCTGTATTCATGAGTATAGTTGTCTATCTTTGCAATATGCAAGATTTTATAAATAATTTGCCAGCACTGGCCAAAGATAAGCATAACGAGAATAAAAGATTCTTTGCAAAACTTAAAAAAAAGCCACCAAAGCATCTTGATCAAATGATGCAAGAATTACATGATGAAGAATTTGAAGCGACGAATTGTCTAGAATGTGCTAATTGTTGTAAGACTACGGGGCCATTGTTTACGCCCAAAGATGTGGATCGTATAGCAAAACACTTAAAAATGAAGTCGCATCAATTTGAAACGCAGTATTTAAGAACAGACGAAGATGGAGATCTAGTATTGCAACAAACACCATGTGCATTTTTGGATACAGATAATTATTGCTTGATTTATGATGTAAGGCCTAAAGCATGTCGAGAATATCCGCATACAGATCGCAAAAAGTTTCATCAAATAACAAACTTAACGATTAGGAATGTTGCAATGTGTCCTGCTACATATAATATAGTAGAGAAGATGAAAGCATTGATGGAAACTACTCATGATAAGAATACTAAGAAGAGAAGGAAATAAAAGAATTAAAAAATAAATAGTTAAAGTTTAGGTTGTTTAAATCTTTCATCGTAATATTGCAATGAAACAATTAAAGATATGGGATTAGCTAAATCAGAAATGTTTACAAAAGAGCAAAATGAAATTGCAGTTCTAGCAAAAGCATTTGCTCATCCAGCTCGTGTAGCGATTTTACAGCATTTGTTTAAAATCAATACATGTATTTGCGGTGATCTTGTAAACGAAATAGGTCTAGCACAACCTACAATATCGCAACATTTAAAAGAATTAAAAAATCTAGGATTAATAAAAGGAAATGTAGAAGGTACTAGTGTTTGTTATTGTATCGATATGGAAAAATGGGGTGCAATGAAAACAATTATGACGGCATTTCTGGATCAAGATTTAAAAGCGACACAATGTTGCTAAAAAAATTTGAATCTATTAATCGTAAAATAGCAATAAAGCAATAAAAGGATGAAACTATCAGAAGTAAAACAAGTGTTACAACAGTTGACACAAATAGGATTTCAATTGCCTAATGGCGAATTAGTACCAAATCATTTTCACGTGACAGAGGTAGGAAAGATTACCAAAAACTTTATTGATTGTGGAGGTACAGTACGTAATGAAGAAGTTATCAATTTCCAGTTATGGAATGCTAATGATTATGATCACAGACTACATCCAGAAAAATTATTGAATATCATTGAATTATCAGAAAAGGTTTTAGGATTAGAAGATCTAGAGATCGAAGTAGAATATCAAGCAGAAACGATAGGAAAATTTGGATTGGAGTTTGACGGAGTTAATTTCTTGTTGGCAACAAAACAAACAGATTGTTTGGCCAAAGATAAGTGTGGTATTCCAGAAGAAAAACCAAGAGTAAGACTATCAGAATTACAACAAACATCATGTTGTGACCCTAGTTCAAATTGTTGCTAATTGTAATAACCTAAAATAATGAAAACAGTTACAATGCCTGTTTATACTGCAATAGAATCTGTAATCGAAGGATTGAATATAGAAACCATTACTCAAGAGCGTAAAGAAACGTTACAGCCTTTGATAGATTTTATACGTGAAAAAGTAGCCAATAAAGAAGAGATTAGATTAAATTTTATTTGTACTCATAATTCTCGTAGAAGTCATTTATCACAAATATGGGCACAAACAATAGCAGCATATTTGGGAGTTAGAGAAGTGTTTTGCTATTCTGGTGGGACTGAAGCTACAGCAATGTATCCTATGGTAGTAGAAACCTTAAAGAAATCAGGTTTTTTGATAACAACTATAGCTGCTAGTACGAATCCTATTTATGCAATAAAGTATACAGAAAATGCACATCCTATTATAGGTTTTTCAAAAGAGTATGGAGCGACGTTTAATCCTCAATCGGCATTTGCAGCGATTATGACTTGTTCACAAGCAGATGGTGGATGTCCATTTATAGCAGGAGCAGAGAAGCGAATTCCGATTACTTATGAAGATCCAAAAGCTTTTGATGGAACTCCAGAACAAGCAGATAAGTATGAGGAGAGAAGTTTACAAATCGCAACCGAATTATTATATGTATTTACAAAAGCTATCGAATCATAGCTATTAACAATATTAAGTAGTGGTTGAACTGCTTAAATGATTTTATTATTGATGCGTTGATAATAAATTTTTTGCAAACCAATGTACCTGCCTCAAGTAATCGAACTTGTAGGCAGGTACTCAACCCAAGTGTCATCTTATGACGGTGTTATAATATTATAACCCTTTCTTTAATTCTGCTATGGTTTTGGCCATGACTACACCTGGTAATTTAACCGGTGCAGCAACTTCTGCTAAGAATGTTCCTTTTACTTCACCTTTTTTAAAAGTAGTAAAACCTATACGGTAAAGTCCTACTGTCAATGCTTTAGTAGGATTACCTACTTGACTCTTATAACGCAATAGTGAATTGTATTTTCTTCCGCTAGGGATTTTAGGCATTTCACCACTATCATCATTACGAGCTAGTGTTGTCCAATTAGCACTTTTTACAGCATCTTCAGAGATATTGTCCTTGCTTGTAATATCAGAACGTTCAAGTGTGATATACGTATCAAAGTAATCTTTAGAACCTTTGTTTGCTTCATAAGCTTCAGATACAATAGCTTTCTTTAATTTAGTTTTTCCCACAGGAGACATCATACGTACTCCTATTTCTGGAGCAACAGCAGGAACCCATACATAGATGTAATAGAATTTTTTTCCATCCTTAACTTCATCTTCGTTACCTGGACTGGCATAACCAGCATAAGTAATTACGTCTGTATAAGGAACTTTAATTGTTTTTGGTCCGATTTTCTTTTCGATTGAGCTTCCGAATTTCTTTAATTTTTGTGCATTTCCATTAAAAGTAACTCCTAATGCAAAAATGCAAAGCAATGCTAAAATTTTTGTTTTCATTGAATAATTTTTGATTTTGGTTGTTGACACAGGTTTGATTTATTCTTCTATGAGAAGAATAATGATTAGGTTGTATATTTATATTGTGCTATAGCAATTATGATGACAGAAAAAATTGCTAATAACATAAGAATGCTTCCTGTAAATAGATACCATTTTGTGGTTCGGAGTTCTTTTTGCGAACTCATAAATTCGTTAAGTAATAAAGGATCTTTTAACTTATATTTTTCAAAAACGCCTTTGCAGTGATCACAAGTTGCATACAATTGTTTCCATAGAGGAAAAATAGGAATCCAAAAAATATGAAAGTAATTGCGATGTCCCAGTACCCACATATTATTAGTTGTAGCGCAATGAGGACAATGTCCTTGTTTTAATTTTAATGGATGAATTTTTGAGCCGCGAATTCCGAAAATAATCATGATATTATTTTTAAATAAAAGGGAAGGATATAGAAGGATAGCCTTCCCTTAGATTCAACTAACTAACATACTATATGAAAATTCATAAAGTGAGATGTTATAAAAAATTCGGTAGTGATTGTCGTCATAACAATCAGTATATATGAATAAGGGCATAACACTACTGATTTTCTACCGAATTATGAGTTATATTGTTTTATACAAAAAACAAGAAAGAAGCTACAATCATCCATGCCCCCACAGCAATTCCAGCAATTCCTAATTTACCTTGTTTAGGAGCAAGTTTTGCTCTTAATTGATCTGCTTTTTCTTTGGCAGCTTCATTTTTACTTAAGATCATTTTGTTAATCATACCAAATCCTAACATAAAACCTAATAAAGCTTGGATAATATTACCAGCTAGTAAAGTGATCCACCAAATAGGATAATTGGTAAGCCATCCTAGATTAAGTATTGAAGTAATGATTCCCCATACTCCCCAAAAACAAAATACTAAACCAATCCAACCTTGATAAGGTTCAATTTTTTCTAAAAGTTCTTTTGCGTTAGGTTTTTTAGCTAATAATAATGAAGGTACAGCGATGATACTTAATAATATTAATGATAGTCCCCAAGTCATGATAGTTGTTTTTTAATTATGGATATTTGATTTTTTGAGTTAAGATTAATTCTGATTTGCTTTAGAATTAATTACATGACAAAGATGCTTCAATAGTAAAAGCTATGGAACACCCTTTGTAGTGAAAATACAGCCCCCGTTTTCAGGGAGGGAAATTTCTGTAGGTGTTGGAACATTATAATTAAAAAAAGAAAACACTGCTATTTTTAGCAGTGTTATATGGTGTTTTAAGGATAATGAGTTAATATTTAAGCTTCGATATATCCCATTTTTAATGCGTATTTAGTCAATCCGGCAAGATTACGTACATTGAGTTTTGCAATCAGATTTTTACGATAACTTTCTATAGTGTGTTTACTTAAAAATAATTGGTCAGCTATTTCTTGTGTAGTATATTCTTGAGCGATTAGACTAATCACATCTATTTCTCTTTTGGTAAGCTTTACAACATTCTCTTTTTTCTTAGCAAATTTATTTTCTAGGTAGATTTCTTTAATATCTCTAGAGAAATATTTTTCTCCGCTTAAAATAGTTGTAATAGCAGAAAGTAATTCTTGTTTCTCGGCATTTTTAGGTACATAACCGTCGACATCATTTTCGATAAGCGTATCAATCATATTGGCATCACTATGCATGCTTACTACTAATGTTTTGATAGCTGGATTTTTACTTTTAAGGATTTTATTAAGTGTAATACCATCAACCTTAGGCATAGAAATATCTGTGATCACCAAATCGATTTTCTCATCGGGATTGATTTCTTGATACTTAACAATGTGTTCGCCATCTTTGGCAGTAAGGAGAATATGATAATCACTTTCTGCATCAAGAATACTAATGAGTCCATCTAAAAACATTTTGTGATCGTCTACAATAATCAGGTTGTATTTCATGTATTAGGTTTTAAAGGCAGTTCAATATTGATGATAGAGCCTCGTTTAGGATGAGAATCTATATGTATTGTACCATTGAGATAATGTAACCTACTTTTGATATTGGATAAACCAATACCAGAAGTAGTAGTTTCAAAATTAAAACCTTTTCCATTGTCTTCAAAGAGGATATTGATTCTTTCTTCAATTAAATGAAGATGTATATCAACTGTAGAAGCTTCGGCATGTTTAATAGTATTGGTTAACAACTCTTGTAAGATGGTAAAGAGTTCTTGTTGTAGTTCTTGATCTAATGTATTGATCTCAATTTCTGGATACGCATGTAAATGAATTGTGATATGACTAGCATTACCTATATTTTGAAGGTATTCTTTAATAAGAATAAGAAATTGATGAGATTTTATCTTTTTTGGAAATAGGTTATGAGATAAACTACGTACGAGTTCATAAGTGTCATCAATTTGTTTATAGATATAAGAGTAATCTTGAGAAGAAGTATTAATAGTACTAAATTGTAACTTAATAGCAGCAAGATTGCCACCAATACTATCGTGTAATTCTTGAGCAATTCGTTTACGTTCTATATGTTGTCCTTGTACCGAAGCTTTTATTAAATTGAGTTCTTGTTCTTTTAAAAGAGAAGTAATGTTTTGAGTATTGATCTCTTTTTGTTTAGTATGTAATAAATTTTGAGCTCGTAATTTTTGATAATAGACAATTAAGAGTATAATAATAGAACACAAGGTGATCAAAGAAGCTATAAGAATAATAGTATTAATGTCTTTTTGTTTACTTAATGCAGTAGATTGAAGTTCTTGATCTTTTTTTAGAATAACAATTTCTTTTTCTTTTCGTAACGAGTGATATTTGATCTCCAGTTCTTGGATTTCGTCAAGTTGTTGTATTTTTTTGAGAGAATCTTCTAGAGTTGTTTTCTTTATAAGAAACTCATATGCTTTTTTATGTTGATTGAGTTCTGTGTATAAATCTAATAAGTGATGGTAAACAGATTGAGTGATATCAAAGAATTCATGATCTTTGACTTCTTGAAGTATTTCTAAAAATAGAGATTCGGCTTTACGAAAGTTTTTACGTTTAATCAATGCTTGGGCAATATGAATTTTAGCTAAGTATAGACTTTTTAAAAATCCGTGTTCGATAGCTAGTTTTTTACTAAGATCATAATACACTAAAGCTTCATTAATGCGTTGCTCTTCTGCTAGAGTACTACCTATATTAAGATAAGCTGTAATCATGCATTTGATATCTCCAGAAGTTTTGCATAATGTTAATGCCATTTGATAATGACTATTGGCCTCTGACAACAAATGTTGTTCTGCAAGAATAGCACCGATATTAAGATGACTAGCATAAATTAGTTGTGTATGTTTACTTTGGAGACATTCTTCAAATAAAGTAAGGGCTTGATCAAACTTTTTTTGAGCTCTATAGGCATTGGCAAGACCATGTTTATGATAAACTATCATATAGGTATCATTGCCTTTTTGTGCAACCTCTATCCCTTTAAGATGCCAAGAAACAGTCTCATCTAATAAACCTTTTTGACTAGTTGTTATAGCATTAATGTTATAGATTCTGGAAAGCCTCCCATAACGTAAAGTATCTTTGGGGTGAGATAGTAATATTTGCTCGGCTTTATGATTATAGAATAAAGTAGAATCTATGATCTCTTTTGTCAAAAAATACTGCGCTAGTTGAGTATAAGACTTAACCTTTGTATTATATAATGTAGAAGTTTTTAATAGGTGATGTAATATCGTATACGAAATAGAATCTTTTGAAGTATTAAGATGGCGATGTGCTTGTAATATTTGATCACTTTCTAAACGTTCTAGTATAGATTGAGCGTTGGCTGTAATCACTACACCCAAACAGAATAGACTCAATAAAAGATGTTTTAAAAAGGTCATAAACAAATCTAAATACTTAACACTTTTTTTTTACCCCAGAAAACCGTGATTTTTTTAGTATAAACTTAAAATAGTCATGATAATTTAAGCATTCATTTGAGAATATTGAAGAGTACTAGTATCCACAGAAGGTATGGGAATCGTAATATCTATAACACAGCCATTGTTTATAGTGCTATTAATAATTAACTCTCCGCCAAGAACTGTTAGGCGATTTTTGATATTAGATAATCCAATTCCTTTATGAGCAGCATCAGGTGAAAACCCTATTCCATTATCTTCAAATAATAATTGTATAGAAGAAGTATTTATCATATTGATGTTAATCTCAATAAGAGAGGCTTGAGCATGCTTTATAGTATTAGTAATCAATTCTTGTAACATCATAAAAATATCATATTGAAAACGATGATCTAGAAGATTGATTTCTTCTTGAGGGGATAGGTAAGTGTTGATCTGAAGTTCACTTGCTTGAGCAATGTTTTTGATGTATTCTTGAATTAGAAAGCTAAAACGACTGGTGTTGAATTTTTGAGGAATCAGATTGTGAGATAAATCTCTTACAAGTTTATAAGTATCGTCAAGTTGTATATAAATAGAAGAATAATCTTTTGTATTAATAGCTTCAAGATTATGGAATTGCAGTTTAATAGCGGCAAGGTTACCGCCTATAGTATCATGTAATTCTTGAGCAATACGTTTACGTTCTAAGTCTTGACCTTTTACAGATGCTTTTATGAGTTTTAATTCTTGATCTTTTATAAGCGTATTAATCTTTTGTTGATTAATTTCTTTTTGCTTGATATGAAGCAGATGCTGAGTTTGTAATTTTTGATAATAGACAATTAAAAGAATAATTAAGGGAATTAAAAATATAAGAAAAGCAATAAGTACGGTATTCTTGATCCCTTTTTGTTTATTGATTTCGGCATCTTTTGCTTGTTGTTCTTTTTGTAATGAAATTATCTCTTTTTCTTTTTGAAGTGTTTCATATTGTACTTCAAGGGCACTGATTTCTTTGTTTTTTTGTAATGTCTGGATAGAATCTTTTAAAGCAGTACGCAATTGTAATGTTTGAAAAGCAGAAGAATATTCTTTTGAAGCAGTATATGTGTTGATTTTGGTTTGGTAAATCGCTAATTGCTGTTGAAAATAATTATTCCTTTTAGCAATGGTAAGCGCACTATCAAGAATAGGAAAAGCTTTATAGGCTTGATTGTTTTTTATATGAATATCTGCTAATCCATGTAATGCATTAACACTATTTTTTTTATAATGATGTTTTGATGTTAGATCATATGCTTTTTGATAAAGTTCCAAAGCTTTGCCATAGTTTTTTTGCTTTCCGTAATTAGCAGCAGTGTTAATTAAAACAATTATTTGGCATTTTACAGCAGTACGTGATTCACATATTTCTAGCGCTTTTTGGTAATGCTCATTAGAACCATCAATGTCACCTTGATTTGATAAGATTAATCCTATATTGATATAACTGGCATAGCGAACTTTTGTGTATTTAGTTTGATCAAGACATTTTTTGAAATACTCTAGCGCCTTATCGTATTCTTTTTGAATTCTATAAACATTAGCGAGTCCATGTAAATGAGTGTAATATAGATCGTAATCATCTCCTTTGTCGGCAGCATCAATACCTTTATAATGCCATTTTGCAGCATCTTGAAATAAACCTTTGTGAGTATTGGCTATAGCTAGAATATTATGAGCTCTAGTTAATCGCTCATATCGTTTAGGATCATTATCTGTGATTTTTTCTAGTATAAGATTACCATAAAAAGCAGCAGAATCTAATACATTGGATGTATTATAAAATTGCCCCATCACGGTATAGGCTTTTATCTTACTATCATAATCCTTATTTTCTTTTATGAGTCGGTGTAGTAAAACAGGAACTGTATCAGCTTTTGTAGAACTGAAATAAGAACGAATGTGTTTAAATTGCTTATCTAATGCAGTTTCTTGAGCATAGCAATTTAAGAAACACAGTATACCTAAAAGCGAACAGTACAGTTTTTTCATAAAAGATTAAGGATATAATAAATATGAGGTTCGCATTTGTTTATAAGTGTCTAAATCCTTTTTCCAACTAGCTCGAATCTCTTTTTCAGATAATCCTTGTTTGATTTGTTGTTGGAGTTCAGAAGTACCAGCAAGTTTAACAAAGAATGAATTAAAGAATTTGTCTTTATCTTGAGTAGTTTGATAAGCTTTAAGTAACCAATTTAAATTAAGTTGATCGAGTTTTTTAACCGTACTCAAATCCTCACCATAACAACGTTTACCTTTATGTTTTGGATGTTTTGCACCAGCATTAGATTTAGGTGTATAGCTGAATTTTGAAACAGGTAAAAAAGGAGAGCCATAAACTTGAAATTGTTTATTAGTACCTCGACCAGCATTAACCGTAGTACCTTCAAAAAAACATAAACTTGGATATAAATTAATGGATTGATCATTAGGTAAATTAGGAGAAGGTTTTATAGGCAAGCTATAAGAACTGTTATGACTATAGTTTTGCATCTTGATAACCTTCAATTTACATTGTAAATCATTGCCTAACCAACCTTGACCATTAATCATTTGTGCATACTCACCAATGGTCATTCCATGAACAATAGGAATAGGGTGCATACCTACAAAACTTTTGTGTTTAAGATCTAAGGTAGGTCCGTCGACATAATGACCATTAGGATTAGGACGATCTAGAATCATCACTTCAATGTGATTTTCGGCAGCAGCCTGCATCACATAATGTAATGTGGAAATATAAGTGTAAAAACGAGCACCTACATCTTGAATGTCAAAAAGAATAAGATCTACATTTTGTAAAATAGCAGGACTTGGTTTTTTGTTTTTTCCGTATAACGAAATGATAGGTAGCCTCGTTTTTTGATCTTTTCCATCAACAATATGTTCTCCAGCATCAGCTTTACCTCTAAAACCGTGTTCTGGAGCAAAAACTTTTTGAATTGCAATATGATGACTTAATAGTGAATCAACAAGATGAGTATACTGTTGAGTATTTTTTTTAAATATGACCGAAGTTTGATTCCCGACAATAGCAACTTTTTTATTTTTTAGATAAGGTAAATATGTAGCCACTTGATTTGCTCCAGTGATAATAGGCTTTTGTATTGTAGAAAGGTCTCTGGTGTCTTGATGGGGTAGAGCGGTCTTATCAGTCATTGCATTTCCACAAGAAATAAAGAGGATGAAAAAGAATAAAAATGTATTTTTGAAAGCATTTCTATAGCAGAACCTCCATAAAGTTTGAAAATTTATAGTGTGGATACGCTGAGATCGCATAGGGATCGACAATAGACTTTTAAAAAACATAGGTAAATTTGAATTTCGAGTATTTTATAGCAAAACGCCTGATAAAAAGTACAGAGCATAAAAATAGTATTTCGGGGGCAATAATAAAAATTGCAATTGCTGCTATTGCTATAGGAATGATCATGATGTTGATAACTATTGCTACAGGAATTGGATTACAACAAAAGATTAGAGAAAAAGTTGCAGCGTTTAAAGGGCATGTGACTATTGTTAATTATGACAATAATAATAATGTAGAACATCAGGTACCTGTAAGTATACATCAAGATTTTTACCCAGAATTTACTACTGTCGAAGGAATTAATCACATTCAGGCAATAGCTGCAAAAGGAGGGATATTAAGAACCGAAACAGATTTTGAAGGAGTAGTGGTAAAAGGAATAGGAAAAGATTATGACTGGAACTATTTTAAAGAATATTTGGTAGCAGGTAGATTGCCAGATTTCTCTTCAAAAATCAATGATGAGATTTTAATTTCTCAACATATCGCAAATCGTTTAGGATTAACAATAGGAGATAAAGCCAATACTTATTTTAGAAAGACAGATAGTCGATTTAATGTGAGAGGTTTTGTTATCGTAGGAATTTATAATTCGGGATTCGAAGAATTTGATAAATCATATTTATTAGCAGATATAAGACATATTCAAAAACTCAATAAGTGGAAACCAGATGAGGTAGGAGGATTTGAAGTCTTTATTGATGATTTTTCACAGATTAATGAAAAAGGAAATGAAATATATGAAGCTATTCCTTCAGAACTAGATAGTCAGCCTATTACATATACATACAGATCAATTTTTGAATGGTTAAAACTTTTTGATCTAAATATTATAGGAATAATAGCAATCATTATTATCGTTGCAGGGATCAATATGATAACCGCTTTGTTGGTATTGATTTTAGAACGAACACCTATGATCGGGATATTAAAAGCATTAGGATCTAGTGATTGGAGTATAAGAAAGGTTTTTTTATATAATGCAGCATATTTAATTGCAATAGGATTGTTTTGGGGTAATATAATAGGAATAGGATTACTCTTTATTCAAAAGTATTTTAATATCATCAAACTTAACCCTGTAACTTATCATGTAAATACAGCACCTGTATATATAAATATAGGCTATATATTCTTGTTAAATGTAGGAACATTATTATTGTGTTTATTAATGTTAGTGATACCTTCTTATGTCATTTCGCGCATATCTCCAGTAAAAGCAATTAGATTTGAGTAAACATATTGTTATTTGTTGTTAAATTAGGAGGTAGGAGAACATACAACTTTGTATCTTTGTGCACCTTTTAACGAAGAGAAATGAAATACGCAAATAACATATTAGAAACCATAGGAAATACACCTTTGGTAAAAATGAATGCTTTAGTAGAAGATGTTGATGCTTTAGTATTAGCAAAATATGAAACATTCAACCCAGGGAATTCTGTAAAAGATAGAATGGCATTAAAAATGATCGAAGATGCAGAAGCAGACGGTCGTTTAAAGCCAGGAGGAACTATAATTGAAGGAACCTCTGGAAATACAGGAATGGGATTAGCCCTAGCTGCAATTGTAAAAGGATATAAGTTAATCTGTGTAATGGCAGATAAACAATCAAAAGAAAAGATAGATATCTTAAGAGCAGTAGGAGCAAAAGTAATGGTATGTCCTACTAATGTAGAACCAGAAGATCCTAGATCATATTATTCTGTATCAAAAAGATTAGGAGAAGAAATTCCTAATTCTTGGTATGTGAATCAATACGATAATCCATCAAATGCAAAAGCACACTACGAAAGTACAGGGCCAGAAATCTGGGAACAAACAGAAGGTCAGGTAACACATTTTGTAGTAGGAGTAGGTACAGGAGGAACAATTTCTGGAGTAGGTAAATACTTAAAAGAACAAAATCCTAATGTTAAAATTTGGGGAGTTGATACGTATGGATCTGTATTTAAAAAATATCATGAAACTGGTGTTTTTGATGAGAACGAAATCTATTCTTATATCACTGAAGGAATAGGTGAAGATATTTTACCAAAAAATGTAGACTTTTCTATTATAGATGGATTTACAAAAGTAACCGATAAAGATGCTGCTATTTATACGCAACGCCTAGCAAAAGAAGAAGGAATGTTCTTAGGTAATAGTGCAGGAGCAGCAATAAAAGGAGTATTACAATTAAAAGAGCATTTTAAGAAAGGTGATGTTGTGATTGTATTATTCCATGATCACGGAAGCCGTTATGTGGGTAAAATGTTTAATGATGACTGGATGCGTGAAAGAGGATTTTTAGACGAAGAAGCTGCGGTAGCAACAGATTTGATTAAAGATCATCAAGATAAACCATTAGTAACAGTAAAAACTGAAGAATTAGTTTCTCATGCCATAGAGCGTATGCGTAAATATAATATTTCTCAGATTCCTGTAATGGATAGTCAAGGGTTAGTAGGTTCTGTTGATGAAAGTGCGTTATTTACAGCATTTTTAGAAGATGAAAATAAAGGAGCTACACCTATTAAAGATGTAATGAAAGCACCATATCCTATAGTAGCTTCAAATACATCTGTAGAAGAAATTTCGAAGCTTATTAAAGATGGAAATCAAGCGGTATTAGTTGCATTAGAAGATGGAAAACATCATATCATTACTAAATATGATATTATAAGCCATATCAAATAAACTAAACTGTTTAAGAGATATAATTTAAAAAGAGGTCTTGTTTCATTTAAGAAATAAGACCTCTTTTTTTGATGATAACTGTGTTTATAAGGGGTGAGAGTGTTTTGAATTCTAAAAAAAAGTATATCTTTAAAAAAAGCAGAACCTCGATATGATGAGGTAAGATGACCAGAATTCAATAAATATGTTAAAAAGATTTCAATTTGATTTCTCAAACTTGGATACACTTAGTAATTATTTTAGGAAAGAACTAAATTCTTATAAAGATTCAGATCGAATCTTCTTTCCAAAAGAAATAGGAGAAGGGTATTTATCGTATTATAAAATCACAGATCAAGTATTTTTATTAATCAATAATTATAAAGCACATTGTGATATAGAATACCTTAGAGTACCTATAGAAGAAAGGGATATCATTTTGCACTTTAGAAAATATGCGTTACATCATAAGATAGATAAAGACGAAATTATTAGCACTTATGAAGCTGGATATACACCTGGAAACATGAGATGTGTTCACGCTAGATATGGAGAAAGTGTTTTTGTTCCTAAAGGAGCAGAAGTAAAGTCGGTGATGATTGTAATAAAACAAGATTTCTTGAAAGAGTATTACAAAAAACCAGAGGCTCATCGCTTAATAGATGAATACATACAATACACTCATGAACATATAGACAAGTTTTACCTATCATATAAACAAGCAACATTATTTGATCAAATAGTACATCCTAATCTAAACAAAGTAGAAAACTATCTTTATTATACAGCTAGAGGTATTATTTTATTAGAAACATTCTGGAAAGATGCATTACGATGGCGAACATCAGAAGATCCTTTTAACGTTAATACTCTTCAGGTAGAATATATATATAAGGTAAGTACATATCTTAAAAATCATTTAGAAAGTCCTTTTATAGGTGTAGATAAACTTGCTGCGATGGCAAATATGAGTAGAACGAGCTTCTTTAATATGTTTAGAGAAATACATAATGAAACACCATTGGAGTTTTTTAATAATAGAAAATTAGAAAGCTCTTATAATATGATTTTTGTAGAAAGGAAATCGATAAAAGAAGTGATGGATAGGTTAAATTACTCAAACTCTTCAAAATTTAAAAAAGCATTTTTTAATAAATTCAATATATATCCTAATGTAGAAAACTAGGGATTAATTATAAAAGGGGGTGAGTGAATTATCTTTATAAATAGAAAAAGTAAGTTAACAATTGTTGATTTTATTTTACTCCAACAATAATTAATTTTATGTTATACTTTATATAGTTCGATAAAAGAATATCGAATAGTAGATATCCATTATATAATATAGAAATCTTAGATAGTTTGAAAAGTATTCTCTTATAAGCTACCTGCTACAGATATTCGTTATAAAGTTTATGTTGAAAACCCTTTTAAATTTTAGATTCAATCCAAAATTCTTCTAATCACTCTTAATTTATAAAACCGCAACAATTGTTCTTGACTTAAAACTAATATACGAGGATAAAAAATGAAATGGGATTAAAAAAAATATGATGGCTATCTAAGAAGCGATAGCCATCAATAACCTAACACAAACTCAACTAAGCTTAGGATTTTATCTTAACACATAAGTGATGTTTCAAAAACTATACCACAAAATAACGGAATGATTTTGAAATATGAGTTACCATTAATACATAAAACTTTACCAATAGTACATTTTTTGCGGGATACGATAGATTTGAAGGTAAAATATATCATAAATCAAGTGATGTTAAACCGTTAAAAAAATATTTTTAGGCAGTAAGGTGTTTATCTAAAGCTTCTATAAAGGTTTTAGGCTCAGGTCTTACACGATAATTATCAGTAAGATTTATATAAATAATTTTACCTTCTTCGTCAGTGATTACAACAGTAGGTAAAGTAGTGTCACTATCATAACCTAAAGCTTGAAAACCTGCTGGAATTCCATTTTTTGAAAGAATACCTAATTGTGTAGCAACTTTATTATTCTTATCAACAAGAAAATGAAAGCCTAAATCGTATTTTCTTGCAAGATTTTTTGAATATTTATGAGGTTGAGGACTTATAAAAACCATATTAACACCTCTATTTTCTAGCTCCTTATATTGAGCTGCAATTTCTTTGATTTGAGCTAAACATAAAGGACACCAATTACCTCTATAAAATAAAAATATACTGGGTGCAGAAAGAAATTGATGAGACGATATATAATCTCTACGTGTAGTTTCTAGCTTAAATTCAGGTAAAATAGTATTAAGTTTTAATATAGTATTGTTATTTCGATTCTTAAAAACTGAGAACCATGCTAAATAAATAACCCATCCTACAGCAAGAGAAATGGCAGGAATAGAATGACTTAAAGTATGATTAGTAATGGCTGTAAAAGAACTTATAGAAAAACCAAGAAATATCCATAACGTATAATATTTAGGAATAGCTTCGGTTCTTGCTACAGGATTAATGAAAATATTCAGGAAAAAGAAAATGACTCCAGAAGATACAATGATATTTCCTATTTGAGCAATAAGAGAGTCTTGAAAAAATAAATGAATTCCACTATCAACAAAGAAAAATATGGCGAGTAGCGGAAATAAAGATATAAAGATAGACTTTAACAAGTTTCTCATAACAATAGCGGTGTTTGATAATTATTTATCATGTGTTAGGTGTTATAGTAGTCTTAAAAAAAAGGATATTCTTACTTTGGATAAGAAAAAAAATGTGATTAACAATCGTTTTAGTTTAAAATAATGTTAATTTTTTATAACTATTTAAATGTTTTTTGCATTTTATAAATCATTTGTAATGAGTGTGTTATTGTAGTAATTGAAAAAGAGAAATAAAGATTAGTTTATGAAAGAAGATTTTTTACACTATATATGGAAATACAAGAAAATAAATATTTCAAAACTAAAAACAACAGAAGGAGAAAATATAACAATACATAAAACAGGGATTCAAAATGACTTAGCTGGCCCCGATTTTTTTAATGCATTAGTTAGGATAGATAAACAACTATGGGCAGGTAATATAGAAATACATATCAAGTCTAGTGATTGGTATGCTCACCATCATGAGAAAGATACAGCCTATGATAATGTTATTTTACATATAGTATGGGAATATGATGTGCCAATATATAGGAGAGATAAAACAGAAATCCCAACATTAGTACTCAAAGATATAGTTGATAAAACGATATATGATAATTATCTACAATTACTTGAATATAAAAAGGTAAAATGGATTTATTGTGAATCACAATTAGATGAAATTCCTTTAATAACCCTTTCAAACTGGAAAGAGCGATTATATTTTGAACGCTTAGAACAAAAAGGAAGATTGATAGAAAAACTTTTAAGCAAAACCAATAATGATTGGGAAGCCGTTTGTTTTAAGATGATGATGAAGAATTTTGGATTAAAAATAAATGGAGAAGCTTTTTTAAGTATAGCACAAACAATACCCTTTTCATTAATCCGTAAATACAATAATAACCCAATACAGCTTGAAGCATTACTATTAGGACAATCAAAGTTATTACCAGAAGAAGGACAAGAACATTATGTAAAAGAATTAATAGAAGAATACAGCTACTTAAAAAACAAACATCAATTAAAAAATGAAAATGTAATTCCAGTACAGTTCTTTAGATTAAGACCAGCAAACTTTCCTACAATAAGAATAACACAATTAGCAGCATTATATCATAAATATCAAAATCTATTTGATAAAGTTATTCAAAACAATACCATAGAAGAATACTACAACATGTTTATGATTAGTACAGCGAGGTATTGGGATACTCATTATACACTAGAAAAACCAACTCCAATTAAAAAGAAACGTTTAACCAAAAACTTTATTGATTTACTATTAATAAATACGATAATTCCGCTTAAGTTTTATTACGCAAAGAAACATAAGATGACTATAGATGATGAAATTATTACATTATTAAGAAAAATTGATAGCGAAAAAAATACGATAATAGATAAATTTATAGCCAATGGGATAGCAGTAAATAATGCATTAGATTCTCAAGGGCTTTTACAATTGAAAAATGAATACTGTGATCATAAAAAATGTTTACAATGTGCAATAGGAAATTATTTGTTACAGAAAAAATAAGAATTTAATTTTATTGAGTATTTTGCAATATGATAAAAAAGATACATGCATATAGACACTTTTTTGAACGTAATGGATTTTATGTTTCGTCAAGACTAGCAGACCGTTTAGGTATGAGAGCAAAAAACATAAGATTATTTTTTATCTATACAACATTTGCTACTATAGGATTAGGATTTGTTGTGTATTTGACCTTAGCGTTTTGGTTAAAACTTAAAGATTTAATGTACACCAAAAGAACCTCAGTTTTTGATCTATAAGTACTATGTATAATAAATGGTTTCGATCTAGAATATACAAAGCAAGTTTACTGCTAACCTTATTATTAATAATAGGAGTACTAGGATTTAGGTTTTATGCAGATTACAGTTGGATAGATGCTATTTATATGACCATAATTACAGTATCCACTGTAGGATTTGGAGAAGTAGTTCCTTTAGACGAAGGAGATAAACTATTTACAGTATTCCTTATCATCATGAGTGTTGTTATTGTAGCCTATTCTATATCTATTATTACAGACTATATCTTTAGTAAAAATAACGAGCAAGAAATTAAAAGACGTAAAACACAGAAAATGATTGAAAAGCTTAATGGACATATTATTATTTGTGGATATGGACGTAATGGTAAACAGGCGGTAAATAAGTTGCTAGAATACGATAAGCCTTTTGTGATTATTGAAAAAGACAAAGAGATAATTGAAAAATACCAAACAGAACAAATCTTATTTATAGAAGGAAATGCCAATGAAGATGAGGTTTTAATAAAAGCAGGTATTATAAAAGCAAGTTGTCTGATTTGTGCTTTACCAGAAGATGCAGATAATCTATTTGTAGTATTATCGGCACGACAGATGAATAAAAATATGAGAATCATAAGTCGTGCGTCAAAAGAAACCTCTTATGATAAGCTCAAGTTTGCTGGAGCCGATAATGTTATTATGCCAGATACTATAGGAGGAAACCATATGGCATCATTAGTAGTAGTACCCGATTTGATTGAATTTATGGATAATCTATCTATTGTAGGAGAGCATACAGTAAATATAGAAGAAGTGCCATTTGAAAAATTATTTGGTAATCAAGGAGGAAGAAGTATTAGAGATATAGCATTGCGATCACGAACAGGATGCACCGTGATCGGATATAAATCACCTAGAGGAGAATACTTGATAAATCCTGACCCAGATTTGATTCTTGAAATAGGATCAAGTTTAGTTGTTCTAGGAAGACCCGAACAAATTGAACACCTTAATAAGGAATTCAATATTTAGAGAATACACTTACCTTCATTTTGTGTTAAACACAATTTAATCACTTTTTTATATCTAAAAATAATACTCTTTTTTTGTGAAAATGTAAGAGAAATGAAGATTGATTTTAGGATTTTTTTAAGAATGAAAAGGAGTCACGATGAATTCATTAAAAAACATTTAACCTACAAAAAATTGTAAACGAGTGTTTTTTTTGCCATATTGGGCTCTCTTTATTAAAACTGAAATTAAATAATCAAATAAATTATGAAGAAATATCTTCTCTCTACCCTAGCATTAATGCTACCTGTGCTATCTTTTGCACAAGAAGCAGCAGAAAAGGGGATTGATCAAAAAATAGACGAAGCCTTTAAACCTGTTTCAGATTTTTTCTCTAGCGTAATCTTCTTTGAAGTTTTTGGCACTCCATTCGTTTTGATAGTATTAGTACTTAGTGCACTATTCTTTACTATTTATTTTGGTTTCCCAAATATCAGACACTTTGGAACTGCAATTAATGTGGTAAGAGGAAAATATGATGATATAGAACATCACTCTTCTGGTAATGAAGAATTAGCTGTAGATGGTGATATAAAAGATACAATAAGAGATGAAAGTGAAGAAGGAGAAGTTTCTCACTTCCAGGCATTAGCTACTGCAGTATCAGGAACTGTAGGAAACGGAAATATAGCGGGAGTTGCTTTAGCAATTGCACTAGGAGGACCAGGAGCTACGTTCTGGATGATCATTTGTGGATTATTAGGTATGTCTACAAAATTTGTAGAATGTACATTAGGAGTACAATATAGAGATGTAGGAGAAGATGGAACTGTATATGGAGGACCAATGTACTATATCAGTAAAGGATTAAAAGAAAAAGGATTTGCTGCATTAGGTAAAGTAGCAGCTGTATTATTTGCGATTTTCTGTATCGGTGGATCTTTTGGAGGAGGTAATGCCGCACAATCAAATCAAGCAACTATTGTATTAAAAGAATTGATGGGACTAGAAAGTACTAGTGCTGGAGCTGTTATAGGAGTTGTTTTAGCTGCATTAGTAGGAATTATTATTATAGGAGGAATCAAGCGTATTGCTTCTGTAACAGAAAAAGTAGTTCCTTTTATGGCATTATTATACTTATTAGCATGTTTATATATTTTAGGAAGTAATTTTGGATTAGTTGACGATGCAATCTCTTTAATTATAACAGAAGCATTTAATCCTAAAGCAATAGGAGTAGGTGGAGTAATAGGAGTATTATTAGTCGGATTT
Organism: Aquimarina rhabdastrellae; assembly: GCA_947387485.1. Classification (GTDB taxonomy): domain Bacteria; phylum Bacteroidota; class Bacteroidia; order Flavobacteriales; family Flavobacteriaceae; genus Aquimarina. The sequence continues at coordinate 27,226 of CANDNT010000003.1, read as the reverse complement.
AAAAGAGCTGCTTTCTCAAATGAAGCAGGAGCAGGTTCAGCTTCAATTGCCCATTCTGCGGTAAAAACAAAATATTCAGCATCAGAAGGATTAGTAGCATTATTAGAGCCATTTATTGATACAGTAGTAATTTGTACAATGACAGCTTTGGTAATCATTATCTTTAACTTTGGAGGTTTCTTTGAATATGGAGGAGACGGAAGTGGATCTGTATTTATAGATGGAATAGCATATGAAGGAGCAGGAATTACTTCAAAAGCATTTGCTCAATACATTCCATTTTCAAATGTATTCTTAACAATTGCAGTAGTATTATTTGCAGTTTCAACAATGATTTCTTGGTCTTATTACGGATTACAATCATGGAAATTCTTATTTGGTAGAGGTAAGGCAGCAGATTTAACATACAAAATATTATTCTTAGTATTTGTAGTGATAGGAGCTGCAGCAAGTATGAAATCAATATGGGATTTCTCTGATGCAATGATTTTTGCAATGGTATTCCCTAATATGATTGGATTATATTTCTTATTCCCAGTAGTGAAAAAACAATTAGATAGATACCTTAAAGCAATAAAAGGATAAAAGCTATCAATATGAATAATTTTAAATCCCATTTCGTGATGCATAAACGTTTCCGAAATGGGATTTTTCTTTTAGCTATAATTCTAATTGCTGCAATAGCAATTTTATTTTGGTTTAAAACGAAAGACCATTCTACAGTTGTATTTAAAGAATTAAGTAAAATACAACATGAAATAGATTCTTTAAAGAGAATAAAATCTAACCAAGAGAATACGTATAAACTCAAACCTTTTAATCCTAATTTTATAACAGATTATAAAGGATATCTTCTAGGCATGTCTCCAGAAGAAATTGACAGATTAAAAAAATATAGAGATCAAGATAAATGGATTAATTCTATAGCCGACTTTAAAAGAGTTACTCAAGTATCAGATTCTGTACTCCAAAAAATCAGCCCACTGTTTAAATTTCCAGACTGGGTAACTAAGAAAAAAGAGAAGAAAACTTCTATAAGACCTAGCATAGTTCAAAAAAGTTTCGATAAAAAGAAAAACCTCAATGAAGTTACTTCAGAAGAATTACAAAATGAATTTAATATTCCAGATTTCATAGCCGAGAGAATTATTAAATATAGGATTAAACTAGATGGATTTGTTGCAGATATACAATTAAAAGATGTAAAGGGATTATACAAAAATCAATATCATAAGATTCTAGCTAATTATACTGTTAAAAATCCCAAAACTATCCATAAAGTCAATATTAATACGGCTACAGTTAAAGAACTTACCAATACTCCATACATAGATTTTGAAACAGCTTTAGAGATTCGTGATTTGATAAAATCCCAAGGAAAAATATCAAGTTTTGACGAATTAGAAAAAATCCATGGTTTTTCGTTGGATAAAATAGATAGAATAGCATTATATTTGGAAATAGAATAAGAAAGAAAAAAATAAAAAGGTAATTGCAAGTTCATAGCAAGCCGTTCTATTAAATCTACACGATAATAATTAGCTACGTTTTACCGATTTTATCAGCATTTGCTATGAAGGCGATTTAAAAAAGAAATTAATTTATGAATAGTATGTACTTTACTGAAGAACATGAGCTTTTTAGGGAAAGTCTTCAGGAATTCTTGAAAAAAGAAGTTGTACCACATGTAGACAAGTGGGAGAAAGAAGGAACTATAGAAAGATTTATCTGGAAAAAGTTTGGTGAAATGGGATATTTTGGAATAGCATATCCCGAACAATATGGAGGATTAGGATTAGACTTATTTTATACCGTAATCTTTTTAGAAGAATTACAAAAGATAAATTCTGGAGGATTTGCTGCAGCAATGTGGGCACATGCATATTTAGCAATGACACACCTTAATAAAGAAGGTGATGAAAGAATAAAGCAAGAATATTTAGCACCAAGTATTGCTGGAGAAAAAATAGGTTGCTTGTGTATTACAGAACCATTTGGAGGATCAGATGTGGCTGGAATGAGAACTACAGCTGTAAAAGATGGAGATACATATGTACTTAACGGGTCCAAAACTTTTATAACAAATGGAGTTTATAGTGATTATTTAGTTGTAGCAGCCAAAACTAATCCAGAATTAGGAAATAAAGGAATAAGTATTTTTGTAGTTGATAGAGAAACAACAGGAATTTCTTCAACAAAATTGGATAAATTAGGATGGAGAGCTTCAGATACAGCAGAAATTGCTTTTGATAATGTAGTTATCCCTGCAGAAAACTTAATGGGTGAAGAAGGAAAAGGTTTCCCTTATATTATGCAGCATTTTGCATTAGAAAGACTAGTAATGGGAGTTAATGCTCATGCTAGAGCAGCTTATGCATTAGAATATGCTATAGGATATATGGGAGAACGTCAAGCATTCGGGAGAACAATTGATAAATTTCAAGCATTAAGACACAAAGTAGCAGAAATGGCTAGTGAGGTGGAAATGTGTAAAGAATTTAATTATTCTATAGCAAAGAGATTAGATCAAGGAGATTATGTAGTTAAAGAAGCTAGTATGTCTAAATTGATGTCTACAAAAATTGCAGATGATGTAATTTATCATTGCTTGCAATTATTAGGAGGATATGGTTATACAGAAGAATATCCTTTGGCACGTATGTTTAGGGATAGTAGATTAGGACCAATAGGTGGTGGAACTTCAGAAATACTTAGAGAGATAATTTCTAAAATGGTTATCGATAAAAAAGAATATAAACCGGCTACATAATAAAGTAGCAAAAAAGTCTATAAAAGGGATGATATCAATGATGTCATCCCTTTTTATATATACGGATAAATAAAAGCAATTATATATAACGAAACAAGATTAGAAATTTTAGTAAGGAAAAACCGTAGGCATGTAGAGTTAATTGTGCGTAAAATAAGATGTTAGCTATATGTTTTTTTTGATAGTTATTATAGTTTTTAGTTGAGTTAAGAAATGATAAATATCAAAATAGTAATAATTACGAGTCTTTTTTAAGTATTTGTTAGTTGGGTGTGTGATATGTTATGAAAAACGTAACTTTTTATTAACACGAAAACGTTTGCGTTTACAATCAAACGTTTTCGTTAGTATTAAATGAATTACTTTTAGTTCATAAAGTAAAACACAAACGTATACTTATGAAAAGAACAAAATTTGGATATCTTTTATTTGGGGCAGCTTTAACTTTAGCAAGCTGTACAAATGAAGAGTCTGTTGTAGAGCAAGCCATTCAAGATGAAGTTACAGTAGATAAAAATGCAGTAAATAGAGCAAACCTAAAACCAATCGGTTCTGGTGTAATGATGCAAGCCTTTTATTGGGATGTACCAGCAGGAGGAACTTGGTGGAATACGGTAAAAGATAAAGTAGATGACTGGAGTAATGCAGGTATCGATGCAATCTGGTTACCACCAGCAACCAAGGCTCAAAATGGAGCATTATCTATGGGATATGATCCTTTTGATTATTATGATTTTGGAGAGTATGATCAAATGGGAAGTGTAGAAACACGTTTTGGATCAAGACAAGAATTGAAAGCTTTAATAGACGAAGCACATAATAATAGATTAAGCGTTATAGCAGATATTGTTATCAACCATAATAGTGGAGGGGATAAAGAACTAAATACATTTACAGGAGTAGAATATTACACAAAATTTGACCCACTTTCAGGAAAGTTCCCAAGAACATTTGATGATTTCCATGCAAATAGCAATCATCAGAGTGATCCAGCAGTATTTGGAGGATTCCCTGATTTATGTCACCACCAACCTAATGTACAAGATTGGCTATGGAAAAAACCAGAATCTGTAGCTAAGTATTACAAAAATGTAATGGGATTTGATGGATGGCGTTTTGATTTTGTTAAAGGATTTGAGCCATGGGTAGCTAGAGAATGGAAAAATGCTGTAGGAGGATTCTCTGTAGGAGAACTATGGGATGGAAGTGTTGATTACCTTAACTGGTGGGCTAATGAAGCTAATGGATCAGCTTTTGATTTTGCAGCTTATTATAAAATGAGAGATGCTTTTGATGGTAATAATATGCATAAGCTTAATGAAGATATGTTATTAAAGCGTAACCCACAAAAAGCAGTTACTTTTGTAACAAATCATGACACAAACGAGATTTATCACGGAAAGATGAGAGCTTATGCTTATATCTTAACACACGAAGGATATCCTACAATTTTTTATAGAGATTATGAAGAGTGGTTAGATAAAGAGCGTTTAAACAATTTGATTTGGATACATAATAATTTAGCAGGAGGATCTACTAATGTATTATTTACAGATCAAGATGAATATATTGCAAAAAGAAATGGACACAATAATGCAGGGTTAGTAGTATATATCAACAATGCTGATCACTGGCAAGAAAGATGGATCCAAACAAACTGGAATAACACTAGAATTAAGGATTATACAGGACATTCAGGATGGGAACCTGTAACACAAGGTAACGGATGGGTAAAAATACAAGTACCGCCAAGAAGTTACTCAGTATGGTCTGTGAAATAAAAAGTTTTAAAATATTTTTAATAAAACTTTGAGAGTTTCTAGATTGTCGTATATTTGCAGCCTCAAAAAGATATTCCACAAAGAAAGGAGGTGCACATATGTTAATAATACCAGTAAAAGACGGAGAAAACATTGATAGAGCGTTAAAACGCTTCAAACGTAAATTTGACCGTACGGGTACGATGCGTCAGCTACGTAAACGTCAGCAATTCACAAAGCCTTCAGTGGCTAGAAGAGCTCAAGTACAAAAAGCTCAATATATTCAGAAATTGAGAGATCAGGAGAATATTTAATATACTCCACATTTTATAGAACAAAAACCGTTAGCGACATAAAGTTTTTTACTTTTGTTTACTAACGGTTTTTTTTATGCACTTACCACAATTTATAGAACACTTATCTGTAGAAAAAAAATATTCAGATTATACTCTTATCGCATATAAAACAGATTTGTTGCAATTTTTTGAATTTTGTAATGAAAAACTAGAAATAAATGATGTTGATAATGTAGTATATAATCATGTTAGATCATGGATAATAACTTTGGTAGAAGAAAAACAATCTAATCGAAGTATTAATAGGAAAATCTCTTCATTAAAATCCTATTATAAATTTTTATTAAAAATAGGAGAGATTAAAAAATCACCTTTAGCTACACATAAAGCACTAAAAACTTCAAAACGCATACAAATTCCTTTTTCAGAAATAGAAATTGAAGCTGTTTTAGACGAACTAAAAGCAAAAAATGATTTTAAAGGAGTTAGAAACTTACTCATAGTAGAGCTATTTTACGCTACAGGAATGCGTAGAGGAGAATTAGTTAATCTTAAGATAGAAGATATAGATACAATTCAAAAACAAATTAAGGTTACAGGTAAACGTAATAAACAGCGAATTATACCACTTATAGAAACAGTACTTGATACACTCAATAGGTATATGGTTCTGAGAAAGAATATAGTAGAAAATGAAGAGGCAAAACCGTTTTTATTTATTACAGAAAAAGGAATTAAAATCTATGAAACGCTTGTTTATCGAGTGATAAATGGTTATTTTAGTAGGGCATCAATAAAAGTAAAGAGGAGTCCTCATATATTGCGACATTCATTCGCAACGCACTTACTTAATCAAGGTGCAAATTTAAATGCTGTAAAGGAATTGCTTGGACATTCTAGTTTAGCTGCAACCGAAGTATATACTTTTCAAGATATAGCTAAATTAAATTCAATTCATAAAGAAGCTCACCCGAGAAATAATAAAAAGTAATTACTTATTTATAGCACAAAGAAAGTATAATTTAAAAATTACCTACTATGAAAGTAAATTTGCAATCAGTTAATTTTAATGTAGACCAGAAGTTAGTGAATTTTATTCAAGAGAAATTGGATAAACTAGAGAACCATTTTAGTAGGATCATACACGCAGATGTTTTTTTAAAAGTTGTTAATACTAGCGATAAAGAAAATAAAACAACAGAAATTTTATTAAGCGTTCCAGGTGATGAATTCATAATCAAAAAAACACATAAAACATTTGAAGAAGGTGTAGATGAATGTGTTAGCGCTTTGAGTAGACAATTGAAGAAAAGAAAGGAAAAATTAAATGCACATTTTTAGTGATTTTTTTTTCAAAAAAGTTTGTGGGAATGATAAAATCGTTTACATTTGCACACCGTTAGCAACAACGCTACGGGAAACACGATAAAAAGTGTTTCAAAAGCCGATATAGCTCAGCTGGCTAGAGCAGCTGATTTGTAATCAGCAGGTCGTGGGTTCGAGTCCCTCTATCGGCTCAAAAAAAATAAGTTTTTTGACATTTTGAACAAAGAGAAAAAAAACTCAAAAATAAATTTTGAAATATTAAAAATGTTTTTTAGTTTTGCGCACTCAAAATTACAACTTAAATCAAGCGATTTTGATTTGAAAAAAAAATAAAAAAAAGTTTGGTTGTTTAAAAAATAAGTTTTAGTTTTGCGCACTCAAAATTACAAGTTCAAAATAAGAGTTGAAAAATGTAATTGGGGAGATACTCAAGCGGCCAACGAGGACAGACTGTAAATCTGTTGGTTTTTACCTTCGCAGGTTCGAATCCTGCTCTCCCCACAAAATAAAATATAAATCAGTTATCTGATTAAAAGCGGGAGTAGCTCAGTTGGTAGAGCGTCAGCCTTCCAAGCTGAATGTCGCCGGTTCGAACCCGGTCTCCCGCTCAAGTTTAAAAGGTTAACTTTTGAGTTTAAAACACCAAATAATGATAAATTTCTTTTTTTATTTTTAAATAATAAAAATTGAGATTTATTTTTATGTTTTATATAAGCCGGTGTAGCTCAGGGGTAGAGCGTTTCCTTGGTAAGGAAAAGGTCACGAGTTCAACTCTCGTCATTGGCTCTGATAGTTGTAACGGCATAAATTAAACACTAATATATAACTAAGATTAAATAAAATAATTATGGCAAAGGAAACTTTTGATCGTTCCAAACCACACTTAAATATTGGTACTATTGGACACGTTGATCACGGTAAAACTACTTTGACTGCTGCTATTACTAAAGTTTTAGCTGAGGCTGGTCTTTCTGAAGCAAGAGATTTCGATACTATTGATAACGCACCAGAAGAAAAAGAAAGAGGTATTACTATTAATACATCTCACGTAGAGTATCAAACGGCTAACCGTCACTATGCTCACGTTGACTGTCCAGGTCACGCCGATTACGTAAAGAACATGGTAACTGGAGCTGCTCAAATGGATGGAGCTATCTTAGTTGTAGCTGCTACTGATGGACCAATGCCACAAACTCGTGAGCACATCCTTTTAGGACGTCAGGTAGGTATTCCACGTATCGTTGTTTTCTTAAACAAGTGTGATATGGTTGATGATGAGGAGTTATTAGAGCTTGTTGACATGGAGGTAAGAGATTTATTATCTTTCTATGAGTATGATGGAGATAACGGACCAGTTATCCAAGGATCTGCTTTAGGAGCTCTTAACGGTGAGAAGCAATGGGTTGATACAGTATTAGAATTAATGGAAGCTGTTGATAACTGGATCGAATTACCACAACGTGATGTTGATAAAGATTTCTTAATGCCAATCGAAGATGTATTCTCTATTACTGGTCGTGGTACTGTTGCAACTGGACGTATCGAAACTGGTGTAGCTTTGACTGGAGATGCTGTTGATATCATCGGTATGGGAGCTGAGAAATTAACTTCTACTATTACTGGAGTTGAAATGTTCCGTAAAATCTTAGATAGAGGTGAAGCTGGAGATAACGTAGGTATCTTATTAAGAGGTATTGACAAGACTGATATCAAAAGAGGTATGGTAATTACTAAGCCTGGATCAGTTACTCCTCACGCTAAATTCAAAGCAGAGGTATACGTTCTTAAGAAAGAAGAAGGTGGACGTCACACTCCATTCCACAATAACTACCGTCCACAGTTCTACGTACGTACAACTGACGTAACTGGAAACATTTCTCTTCCTGATGGAGTAGAGATGGTAATGCCAGGAGATAACTTAACTATTACTGTTGAGTTAATCCAACCAATCGCAATGAACGTAGGTTTACGTTTCGCTATCCGTGAAGGTGGTAGAACAGTTGGAGCTGGTCAGGTAACTGAAATCTTAGACTAATTAATAGTCTTCAATAATATAAGCTAAGGTGTCTTCAAGGCACCTTGCTTTTAAACTACGGGTTTAGCTCAGTTGGTAGAGCACTGGTCTCCAAAACCAGGTGTCGTGAGTTCGAGTCTCGCAACCCGTGCAAACACAAAATAGAATGGCTGGATTTATAAATTATATCTCAGAAGCATATAACGAATTAAAAAATCATGTTACATGGACACCATGGGCAGAAGCTCAACGACTAACTATAGTCGTTGTTGTGTTTACAGTGATTTTTTCTTTAGCTATATGGGGAGTAGATACCGTTTTTAGTAACGTTATTGAACAATATTTTAACTGGCTTAAAGGTTAAGTTCGCATGGCAGAAGCTAATAATACCAAAAAGTGGTACGTAATAAGAGCCGTAAGTGGGCAAGAGAATAAAGTGAAAGACTATATTGAGAGAGAAATCGCTCAATATGGAATGGAAGATTACGTATCTCAAATATTAGTTCCTACTGAAAAGGTTGTACAAATACGTAACGGAAAGAAAATAAACAAAGAAAGAGTTTATTTTCCAGGTTATGTAATGATAGAAGCAAACTTATCAGGGGAAATACCTCATATTATTAAATCTATAAATGGAGTTATAGGTTTCTTAGGGGAGGTTAAAGGAGGAGATCCTGTACCTTTAAGAAAATCTGAGATTAATAGAATGTTAGGTAAAGTAGATGAATTAGCAGTTAAAACTGATAATGTATCTATACCATATTCTGTTGGAGAAACTGTGAAAGTTATAGATGGACCTTTTAATGGATTTAATGGATCTGTAGAAAAGGTATATGAAGAAAAACGCAAGCTTGAAGTAATGGTGAAGATATTTGGAAGAAAAACACCATTAGAATTGAGCTATATGCAAGTAGAGAAATTATAATAATTGTTACATTATATATCGTAGAATTATTCTTGTTGCTTCCACTTCTATAGAATAGTTCTAAAATTAAATTTAGAAAAATGGCTAAAGAGTTAAGTAAGGTTGTAAAACTTCAAGTGAAAGGTGGAGCGGCTAACCCGTCACCACCAGTTGGACCTGCTTTAGGTGCTGCCGGAGTGAACATCATGGAATTCTGTAAGCAATTCAATGGTAGAACTCAAGATAAAGCTGGTAAGGTATTACCTGTAGTTATTAATGTATACAAAGACAAATCTTTTGACTTTGTAATTAAGACTCCACCAGCAGCAGTACAATTACTGGAAGCAGCTAAGACAAAAAAAGGTTCTGGAGAGCCTAACCGTAAAAAAGTAGCAAGCGTTACTTGGGATCAAGTACGTGCAATTGCTGAAGATAAAATGCCAGATTTGAATGCATTTACTATCGAGTCAGCTATGAAAATGATTGCAGGAACAGCTCGCTCAATGGGATTAACTGTTAAAGGAGATGCTCCTTTTTAATCTTAAAAGATTTACAAAATGGCAAGAGTAACAAAAAAGCAAAAAGAAGCAAGAGCTAAAGTTGATAGCAATAAAGCTTATTCTTTATCAGAAGCTTCTGCTTTAATCAAAGAAATAACAAGCACAAATTTTGATGCGTCTGTTGATATCGCTGTTCGTTTGAACGTAGATCCTCGTAAGGCAAATCAAATGGTACGTGGTGTAGTAACTTTACCACATGGTACAGGTAAAGATGTAAAAGTACTAGCATTAGTAACTCCAGATAAAGAAGCAGAAGCAAAAGCTGCTGGTGCTGATTATGTTGGATTAGATGAGTACCTTGATAAAATCAAAGGTGGTTGGACAGATGTTGATGTAATCATCACTATGCCTAGCGTTATGGGTAAATTAGGACCATTAGGACGTATTTTAGGACCTCGTGGATTAATGCCTAACCCTAAAACAGGAACTGTTACTATGGATGTAGCAAAAGCAGTTTCTGATGTGAAAGCTGGTAAAATTGACTTTAAAGTTGATAAAACTGGTATTATTCATGCAGCAATTGGAAAATCATCATTCGATGCAGATAAGATTGCTGGAAATGCAAAAGAATTAATAACAACATTAGTGAAGTTAAAGCCACAGGCTGCGAAAGGTGTATATATTAAGTCAATATACATGTCTAGCACAATGAGTCCTGGAGTGCAAGTAGATTCTAAAAACTTTGCTGGGTAATTAAGATAAACAATTATGACAAGAGAAGAAAAATCACAAATAATTGAAGACTTGACTGCTCAGTTGGCTGAAAATTCAAATATCTATTTAGCTGATATTTCAGGTCTTGATGCTGTAGCTACTTCAAACTTACGTAGAGCTTGTTTTAAAGCAGATGTATCTTTAACAGTAGTTAAAAACACTTTCCTAGCAAAAGCTATGGAAAAGTCTGATAAGGAATTTGGAGAATTACCAACTGTATTAAAAGGTAATACTTCTATTATGTTCTCTGAAACTGGAAACGCTCCAGCTAAAGTGATCAAAGAATTCCGTAAGAAGCAAGAAAAACCAATCTTAAAAGGAGCTTTCGTAGAAGAAGCAATCTTTGTAGGAGACGAGAACTTAGAAACACTTGTTAACATCAAGTCTAAAGAAGAAGTTATCGGAGACATCATTGGATTACTTCAATCGCCTGCTAAGAACGTTGTTTCTGCACTTAAGTCAAGTGGAGGAAAACTTGCAGGTATCCTTAAAACATTATCCGAAAAAGAAGGATAATCCAAAAAAGTACGCACTTTTTAACAATTATATAGAATTAAAAATTATTTAAAACGATAGAAAATGGCAGATTTAAAAGATTTCGCAGAACAATTAGTTAACTTAACTGTAAAAGAAGTTAATGAATTAGCAGATATATTAAAAGAAGAGTACGGTATTGAGCCTGCTGCTGCAGCTGTAGCTGTTGCTGCTGGTGGAGGTGCTGCTGGTGAAGCTGCTGAAGAGAAAACTGAATTTGATGTTATCCTTAAGGCTGCAGGAGGTTCTAAATTAGCTGTTGTAAAATTAGTTAAAGAATTAACTGGACAAGGTCTTAAAGAAGCTAAAGGATTAGTTGATGATGCACCAAGTACTATCAAAGAAGGTGTTTCTAAAGACGAAGCAGAAGCTCTTAAATCTCAATTAGAAGAGGCTGGAGCTGAAGTTGAGCTTAAGTAAGCTTTACATAAACAAACTATTAGGTTTAGGCCTGGAGAATACTCTCTAAGGTCTAAACCCTTTTGTGTATATAAAGCTATAATTGAATATAATACACGCCCATTTAATCATTTTAATTTAAATTCCGTCCATTGATGTTAGCAACGCAAACTGAAAGATTGAATTTCTCATCTGTAAAGACAAGACCAGAATATCCAGATTTTCTAGATATTCAGATCAAATCTTTTCAGGATTTCTTTCAATTAGATACAAAGTCTGAAGAAAGAGGAGACGAAGGTTTATATAATACCTTCATGGAAAACTTTCCTATTACGGATACCCGTAATCAATTCGTATTAGAGTTTTTAGATTATTTCGTTGATCCGCCACGTTATGTTCTTCAAGAGTGTATAGAGAGAGGTTTAACGTATAGTGTGCCGTTAAAAGCACGTTTAAAATTATATTGTACAGATCCTGAACACGAAGATTTTGAGACTATCGTTCAGGACGTGTATTTAGGTACTATCCCTTATATGACTCCTAGTGGTACTTTTTGTATTAATGGAGCAGAGCGTGTAGTAGTATCTCAGTTGCACCGTTCACCTGGTGTATTCTTTGGACAATCGTTCCATGCAAATGGAACAAAATTATACTCTGCCAGAGTAATTCCGTTTAAAGGTTCTTGGATAGAATTCGCTACCGATATTAATAGTGTAATGTATGCTTATATCGATAGAAAGAAAAAGTTACCAGTAACCACACTTTTCCGTGCTATTGGATTCGAAAGAGATAAAGATATTTTAGAAATATTTGACCTTGCAGAAGAGGTTAAAGTTGCTAAAACTACACTTAAGAAAACATTAGGACGTAAATTAGCTGCACGTGTATTAAATACGTGGCATGAAGATTTTGTAGATGAAGATACAGGTGAAGTAGTTTCTATTGAGCGTAACGAGATTGTATTAGATCGTGATACTATTCTTGACGAAAGTCATTTAGAAGAAATCATCGATTCTGGTGTTAAAACAATCTTACTTCACAAAGAAGATAGTCAAAAAGGAGACTATGCGATTATCTATAACACATTACAGAAAGATCCAACCAATTCAGAAAAAGAAGCGGTTGAACATATATACCGTCAATTACGTAATGCAGAACCGCCTGATGAGGAAACTGCAAGAGGTATTATTGACAAATTATTCTTCTCTGATCAACGTTATAACTTAGGTGAAGTTGGTCGTTATAGAATGAATAAAAAATTAGGTCTTGATATCGATATGGATAAGCAAGTGCTTACTAAAGAAGATATCATTACGATCATTAAATATTTGATTGAGTTAATTAACTCTAAAGCAGAAATTGATGATATTGATCACTTATCAAACCGTCGTGTACGTACAGTAGGAGAGCAATTATCTCAACAATTTGGAGTTGGATTGGCACGTATGGCTCGTACTATTCGTGAGCGTATGAACGTTCGTGATAACGAAGTATTTACACCAATTGATTTGATTAATGCTAAAACATTATCATCTGTAATTAACTCTTTCTTTGGTACAAACCAGTTATCTCAGTTTATGGATCAAACAAATCCATTAGCAGAGATTACGCATAAACGTAGGTTATCAGCATTAGGACCAGGAGGTTTATCACGTGAGCGTGCAGGTTTTGAGGTACGTGACGTTCACTATACACACTATGGTCGTTTATGTCCGATTGAAACACCTGAAGGACCAAACATTGGATTAATTTCATCATTATCTGTGTTTGCAAAGGTTAATTCAATGGGATTCTTAGAAACTCCTTACCGTAAAGTAGAAGATGGTAAAGTTGATGTAAATAACTTTAGATACTTAAGTGCAGAAGAAGAAGAAGGACAGTTAATAGCTCAAGCTAATATTCCTTTAAAAGATGATGGTACTATAGAAAGCGATAAAGTAATTGCACGTATGGAAGGTGATTTCCCTGTGATTGATCCTCAAAATGTGAATTATGCCGATGTAGCACCAAACCAGATTGCTTCTATTTCAGCTTCTTTAATTCCATTCTTAGAACATGATGATGCGAACCGTGCATTGATGGGATCAAACATGATGCGTCAAGCAGTTCCATTATTAAGAGTAGATGCACCTATCGTAGGTACTGGGTTAGAGCGTCAAGTAGCTTCAGATTCTCGTGTATTAATTAATGCAGAAGGAGCAGGAGTTGTTGAGTATGTTGATGCTCAAAAAATAACTATTAAATATGATAGAACTGATGAGCAAAGATCAGTAAGCTTTGATTCAGATTCTAAAACATATAAATTAATTAAATTCCGTAAAACTAACCAGGGTACTTCTATCAACCTTAAGCCTATTGTTAAAGTTGGAGATAGAGTAGCAAAAGGGCAAGTTTTATGTCAAGGATACGCAACTGAAAAAGGAGAACTTGCTTTAGGAAGAAACATGAAGGTAGCCTTCATGCCTTGGAAAGGTTATAACTTTGAGGATGCGATTGTAATTTCAGAAAAAGTTGTTAGAGAAGATATCTTTACTTCGATTCATATTGATGAGTATTCATTAGAAGTAAGAGATACAAAATTAGGTAATGAAGAATTAACTAATGATATCCCTAATGTATCTGAAGATGCAACAAAAGATCTTGATGAAAACGGAATGATCCGTATTGGGGCAGAAGTTAAACCAGGTGATATTCTTATTGGTAAGATTACACCTAAAGGAGAAAGTGATCCTACACCAGAAGAAAAATTATTAAGAGCAATCTTTGGTGATAAAGCTGGTGATGTTAAGGATGCTTCTTTAAAAGCTTCTCCATCATTACATGGAGTTGTAATTGATAAGAAATTATTCTCTAGAGCTATCAAAGATAAGCGTAAGAGAGCTCAAGATAAAGAAGATATAGCTGTACTTGAAACTTCTTATGAAACTAAGTTTGAGTATTTAAAATCTCAATTAATTGAGAAATTATTTGCTCTTATTGGTGGTAAGACTTCAAACGGAGTTCAAAATGACCTTGGAGAAGATGTAATCCCTAAAGGGAAGAAATATTCTCAAAAGTTATTAAATAACATTGATGATTATTCACATTTAACTAAAGGTGACTGGACTTCAGACGATGCTATTAATCGTATGGTTGATGATTTAATTCACAACTATAAAATCAAAGAAAACGATCTACAAGGAAACTTACGTCGTGAGAAATTCACAATTTCTGTTGGAGATGAATTACCATCAGGAATCATTAAATTAGCTAAAGTTTATATAGCTAAGAAACGTAAATTGAAAGTTGGAGATAAAATGGCAGGACGACATGGTAACAAAGGTATTGTTGCTCGTATCGTTCGTCAAGAAGACATGCCTTTCTTAGAAGATGGAACACCAGTAGATATAGTACTGAATCCACTAGGGGTACCATCGCGTATGAACATCGGACAGATATATGAGACGGTGTTAGGATGGGCAGGTCAAAAGCTTGATCAAAAATATGCAACACCTATTTTTGATGGAGCTACATTAGATCAAATCAATGAGATAACAGATAGAGCAGAGATTCCACGTTTTGGACATACATATTTATATGATGGAGGAACAGGACAGCGATTTGATCAACCAGCAACAGTAGGAGTTATCTATATGCTTAAATTAGGGCATATGGTTGATGATAAGATGCACGCACGTTCTATAGGACCATACTCTTTAATTACTCAGCAACCATTAGGAGGTAAAGCTCAGTTTGGAGGTCAGCGTTTTGGAGAGATGGAAGTTTGGGCGCTAGAGGCTTATGGTGCTTCTAGTACATTACGTGAAATATTGACAGTGAAGTCTGATGATGTTATAGGAAGAGCTAAGACATACGAAAGTATCGTTAAAGGTGAAGCTATGCCAGAACCAGGATTACCAGAATCTTTCAACGTATTGATGCACGAATTAAAAGGTCTAGGTCTAGATATTAGATTAGAAGAATAGTAATGCCTTTATGAGGATATTCTTTAATACAAAGAATATCCTCAATAAAGAGTTATCACAAAAAAATTACAATAAATTCTTAACTACCATATATTATGGCAAGAAAAAATGATAAGAATGCAGTAAAGAGGTTTAATAAAATCTCTATTGGTTTAGCCTCTCCAGAGTCGATTCTTGAAGCGTCTAATGGAGAAGTATTGAAGCCAGAAACTATCAATTATCGTACGCACAAACCAGAGCGTGATGGTTTGTTTTGTGAGCGTATTTTTGGACCTGTAAAGGACTTCGAATGTGCTTGTGGAAAATATAAAAGAATTCGCTACAAAGGTATCGTTTGTGACCGATGTGGTGTTGAAGTAACAGAAAAGAAAGTACGTAGAGATAGAGTAGGACACATTAACTTAGTTGTTCCTGTTGCTCATATCTGGTACTTCCGTTCGTTACCAAATAAAATAGGGTATTTACTTGGGTTACCATCTAAGAAATTAGATATGATTATTTACTACGAGCGTTATGTAGTAATTCAACCAGGTATTGCCAAAAATGAAGATGGAGAGCCAGTTCAAAAAATGGATTTCCTTACAGAAGAAGAATATTTAAATATCTTAGATAGTCTTCCTCAAGAAAATTTATACTTAGAAGATACAGATCCTAACAAGTTCATCGCTAAGATGGGAGCTGAGTGTCTTATCGAAATCCTAAGACGTATCGATTTAGATGCACTTTCTTACGAATTAAGACATAAAGCAAATAACGAAACATCTAAGCAGCGTAAAACTGAGGCTTTAAAACGTTTACAGGTTGTAGAATCTCTTAGAGATGCAAACAAAAACAGAGAAAACAAGCCTGAGTGGATGATCATGAAAGTGGTTCCTGTAATTCCGCCAGAATTACGTCCATTAGTACCACTTGATGGAGGTCGTTTTGCAACTTCTGATTTAAATGATTTATACCGTCGTGTAATCATACGTAACAACCGTTTGAAGCGTTTGGTAGAAATTAAAGCACCAGAAGTAATCTTACGTAATGAGAAACGTATGTTACAAGAATCTGTTGATTCATTATTTGATAACACACGTAAATCATCTGCAGTAAAAACAGATTCTAATAGACCTTTAAAATCTTTATCAGATTCTTTAAAAGGTAAGCAAGGACGTTTCCGTCAAAACTTATTAGGAAAACGTGTTGATTATTCTGCACGTTCTGTGATTGTTGTAGGACCAGAACTTAAATTATTTGAGTGTGGTTTACCAAAGAATATGGCAGCAGAACTTTACAAGCCATTTGTTATTCGTAAATTAATCGAACGTGGTATTGTAAAAACAGTAAAATCTGCTAAGAAAATTATTGATAGAAAAGAGCCAGTAGTATGGGATATTTTAGAAAATGTACTAAAAGGACATCCAGTATTACTTAACCGTGCTCCTACGCTTCACCGTTTAGGTATTCAAGCATTCCAACCTAAACTTATCGAAGGTAAAGCGATACAATTACACCCATTAGTATGTACGGCATTTAACGCCGATTTTGATGGGGATCAAATGGCGGTACACTTACCATTAGGACCAGAGGCTATTCTAGAAGCTCAATTATTGATGTTAGCATCACATAACATCCTTAACCCAGCTAATGGATCTCCGGTAACCGTACCTTCTCAAGATATGGTATTAGGATTATACTATATGACGAAGTCACGTAAGTCTACGCCAGAATTAGAAATCAAAGGAGAAGGATTAACATTCTACTCTGCAGAAGAAGTTAATATTGCATATAATGAAGGTCGCCTTGATATTAATGCAAATATTAAAATCAGAGCAAAAGATTTTAATGAAGAAGGAGAACTTGTTTATCAAATAATAGAAACTACTACAGGTAGAGTATTATTTAACGAAAAAGTACCAGAACAAGCTGGATTTATTAATCAGGTTTTAAATAAAAAAGCATTAAGAGATATTATTGGTGATATCCTTAAAGTGACGAGTGTACCAGAAACTGCTGCTTTCCTTGATGAAATTAAAGGATTAGGTTATGGATTTGCTTTTAAAGGAGGTTTATCATTTAGTTTAGGGGATATTATTATTCCACCAGAAAAACATCAAATGATTGCCGATGCAAATGCTCAGGTTGATGGTATTATAGGAAACTATAACATGGGACTTATTACTAATAACGAACGTTATAATCAGGTAATTGACATTTGGACAACAACAAATGCGCAATTAACAGAATTATCGATGAAACGTATTAGTGAAGATCAGCAAGGATTCAACTCGGTATATATGATGCTTGATTCTGGAGCCCGTGGATCTAAAGAGCAGATTAGACAGTTAACAGGTATGCGTGGTCTGATGGCAAAACCTAAAAAGTCTAACTCTGGTGGAGGTGAAATTATCGAAAACCCGATTCTTTCTAACTTTAAAGAAGGTCTTTCGATTCTTGAATACTTTATCTCTACTCACGGTGCACGTAAAGGACTTGCCGATACGGCCCTTAAAACTGCCGATGCAGGATATTTAACACGTCGTTTAGTTGATGTAGCTCAGGATGTTATTGTAAATACTGAAGATTGTGGTACATTAAGAGGTGTTGAAGTTTCTGCGTTAAAGAAGAACGAAGAGATTATAGAATCTTTAGGATCTAGAATTGTAGGTAGAACAGCTCTTAACGATATAGTAAACCCATTAACTCACGAAGTGCTTGTTGAAGCAGGTACAGAGATTGATGAGGATATGGTGAAGAGAATTGATGAATCTCCTATAGAGAAAGTAGAAGTACGTTCTGCTTTAACTTGTGAAGCTAAACGTGGTATTTGTGTGAAGTGTTACGGACGTAACCTTGCTACAGGTAAAACAGTTCAAAGAGGAGAAGCTGTAGGAGTTATAGCAGCACAATCAATTGGAGAACCAGGAACACAGCTTACACTACGTACCTTCCACGTAGGGGGTATTGCAGGTAACATTTCTGAAGAAAATACGCTTAAAGCGAAATTCTCAGGAAGAGTTGAAATAGATGAATTAAAGACTGTAATGGGAGAGAATGCAGAAGGACAACCAATTGAAGTGGTGATCTCTCGTACATCTGAAATCAAAATTATAGATAAAACTACAGGAATTGTATTAAGTACAAACTTGATTCCTTACGGATCAGAATTATTCGTAAAAGATGGTCAAGATATTGAAACAGATACAGTAATCTGTCAGTGGGATCCTTATAACGGTGTGATCATCTCAGAATTTGCAGGACAAATTAGATATGAAAATATTGAACAAGGTGTTACTTATCAAGTAGAAATTGATGAACAAACTGGATTCCAAGAAAAAGTAATTTCAGAATCTCGTGATAAAAAGAAGATTCCTACATTACATATTGTAGGTAAAGGTGACGAAGTATTACGTTCGTACAACTTACCAGTAGGAGCTCACTTAATGATTGATGATGGAGACAAAATTAAAGTTGGTAAAATTTTAGTTAAGATTCCTCGTAAATCAGCTAAGGCAGGGGATATTACCGGAGGTCTTCCTCGTGTAACAGAATTATTTGAAGCACGTAACCCTTCTAACCCAGCTGTAGTAAGTGAGATTGATGGAGTTGTTTCTTTTGGTAAAATCAAGCGTGGTAACCGTGAGATTATTGTAGAGTCAAGAACAGGTCAGGTTAAGAAATACTTAGTAAAACTTTCTAATCAGGTACTTGTACAAGAAAATGACTTTGTAAGAGCAGGAATGCCATTATCAGATGGATCTATTACTCCAGAAGATATCTTAAAGATCAAAGGACCATCTGCTGTACAACAATACTTAGTAAATGAAGTACAAGAAGTATATCGTTTACAAGGGGTGAAGATTAATGATAAGCACTTCGAAGTAGTTGTGCGTCAAATGATGCGTAAGGTAAGAATTGTTGATCCAGGAGATACAATTTTCTTAGAGAATCAATTAATTCACAAATCAGACTTCATCGAAGAGAACGATAAGATCTTTGGATTAAAAGTTGTAGAAGATGAAGGAGATAGTGAAAACCTTAAAGCTGGACAAATTATTTCAATTCGCGATTTAAGAGATGAAAACTCAATCTTAAGAAGAGAAGATAAGAATTTAGTATCAGCTAGAGATGTAGTTCCAGCTACAGCTACTCCAATCCTACAAGGTATTACTAGAGCGTCGTTACAAACGAAATCATTTATTTCGGCAGCGTCGTTCCAGGAAACAACTAAAGTATTAAATGAAGCTGCAGTTAGCGGTAAAGTTGATTCTTTAGAAGGATTAAAAGAAAATGTAATTGTAGGTCACAGAATCCCTGCAGGTACTGGTATGAGAGATTACGATAATATTATTGTAGGCTCAAAAGAAGAGTACGATGATAGAATGGAGCAAAAAGAAGTTAATTTTAATTAATTATGGCAGATAACAATAATCAAAAACAAAATCAACTCAACATAGAGTTAGATGAAAGTATTGCAGAAGGAGTATATAGCAACCTGGCAATCATTAATCATTCTGTATCTGAGTTTGTAGTAGATTTTGTGAGCATTATGCCAGGAAGGCCTAAAAGTAAGGTGAAGAGTAGAATTATTCTTACTCCGCAACATGCCAAAAGATTACTAAAGGCACTTAATGATAATGTGAAGCGATTTGAAGCTGCTCATGGAGAGATTAAAGATTACGAGCAACCATCTATTCCGTTAAACTTTGGACCAACAGGACAAGCCTAACAAATAGATAAAGATAAAAAGAGGCATTATAGATTTTCTATAATGCCTCTTTTGTTTTATAAAAGTTTCGAGTTTATTTTTTTGTATATTATTAGTAAAAAATAGACGATGAGTGACCGTATTAAAGAATATGAAGAATTTTATCAATTCTATCTTTCAGAACATAAGAATAAAACGAGTAGAGTTTTACATTTTGTAGGAACGTTTTTAGTGTTACTATTATTAGGTATAGGATTGTTTTCTAGTTGGGGATACGAATGGTTTTTATTACCAATTACAGGCTATGGTTTTGCATGGGTAGGACATGCCTTTTTCGAAAAGAATAAACCAGCTACATTTAAATACCCTTTTTGGAGCTTGTATTCAGATTTTAAGCTTTTTTTCGAAATCTTGTTAAGAAAACGATCATTTGATAGTAGAAAGGACTAGAAACAAAAAATCAAGCCCAGAATGAACTTGATTTTTGTAATGTTATGTATATATAGATTAAAATTCTGATGTAAAATGAAAAATAATACTTGGGAATTTTTGTTGAGTCATTTGTAGACTGAAAGACGAATCTGCTAAGAATACTAATTGACCTTGTTTATCTTTGGCTAAGAATTTACTCTTTACACGTTTAAACTCTTTGAACTCTTCACTTTTTTCATCTTCAGCTTCAACCCAACATGCTTTATGTACATTAAGATTCTCATAAGTACATTTTGCTCCATATTCATGTTCTAAACGATATTGAATAACTTCATACTGAAGAGCACCTACCGTTCCGATTACTTTTCTACCATTAAGTTCTAATGTAAATAATTGAGCAACACCTTCATCCATTAATTGATCAATACCTTTGGTCAATTGTTTAGATTTCATTGGATCTGCATTATTGATATATCTAAAATGCTCTGGAGAGAAACTAGGTATTCCCTTATATAATAACTTCTCACCAGAAGTTAATGTATCACCAATTTTAAAATTACCAGTATCATGTAATCCTACAATATCACCAGGATAAGATGTATCTACAATTTGCTTTTTTTCCGCAAAAAAAGCGTTAGGACTAGAGAATTTTAACTTTTTACCTAAACGAGTATGTAAATAAGGAACATTACGTTCAAAAGTCCCAGAAACAATTTTTATAAAAGCTAAACGATCTCTGTGTTTTGGATCCATATTGGCATGTATTTTAAATACAAAACCAGTAAATTTTTCCTCTTCAGGATGTACTATACGTATATCACTTTCTTTTGAACGAGGAGAAGGTGCTATATCAACAAAACAATCTAGTAATTCACGCACACCAAAATTGTTTAATGCCGAACCAAAAAATACAGGTTGCAATGTCCCTTCTTGGTACGCTTTCTCATCAAATTGAGGATAAACACCATCCACTAATTCTAACTCACCTCTTAAGTTATCTGCAGCATCATCACCAATAAGTTCGTTAAGTTCTGTAGAATTAAGATCAGAGATTTCAATAGTTTCTTCAATATTCTTTCTACTGTCTCCACTAAAAAGATTAACATTTTTTTCCCAGATATTATAAATACCTTTGAAATCATACCCCATTCCGATAGGGAAACTAAGAGGTGTTACCGTCAACCCTAATTTTTGCTCAATCTCATCTAGTAGTTCAAATGCATCTTTTCCTTCACGATCAAGTTTATTGATAAAAACAATCATAGGAATATTACGCATACGACAAACCGAAACTAGTTTTTCAGTTTGTTCCTCAACCCCTTTTGCAACGTCAATTACAACAATAACACTGTCAACAGCAGTTAATGTTCTAAAAGTATCTTCTGCAAAATCCTTATGCCCAGGAGTATCAAGTATGTTTATTTTGATTTCTTTATATTCAAAAGCTAAAACAGAAGTAGCAACCGAGATACCACGTTGCCTTTCAATTTCCATAAAGTCACTAGTAGCACCTTTTTTAATCTTGTTTGATTTTACTGCACCAGCTTCTTGAATAGCTCCTCCAAATAATAATAATTTCTCTGTTAAAGTAGTCTTTCCTGCATCCGGGTGTGATATAATACCGAATGTTCTACGTCTTTTTATTTCTTCTGTGAATTTCATTTTTAAGCGCTAAAGCTGCAAATATAAGATATATAGCGCAGAGAAGAATTCATAAATAGATATGTTTTGAGTAAAATAAAAATCCGTTTATCGACATATTTATGCATTTAATCGAAAAGTAAACGTTAATTGTCTAGGAGTCAGACTTCAGTGCTAATAATATTTATTTCTTTGTATAACGTAGTATATTTATGGTAAAACCGTATTTTTATTTGAATCGAAAAATATGGCTAATATACTCAGACTAGTAATAATGAGTATAAGTACGTGTTTTTTTATTTGTAAAGATTGATTTTATTTGCATGATATTAATGTATGGTAAATCCATATAGTAAATGTATATATTCCTCAAAACGTTAACATTTCTAAACAGTAATTGTATGATTGAAATTACTCTAATTAATTTAAAAAACTTAAGATTGAAAAATCTTTTCTTTCTATTTCTGTTTTTGGCAGGAATAGGATTGATGAATGGGCAAACACAGACCTTGTGGTTTAAATCAGATACAGGTGTTCAAGTATCAGGAAGTGCAGCCTCAGATGGGCAAACTATAGATTTATGGTTAGACCAAGCCACAGCTGATGGAAGTCAAAATGGAGGAGCAGCTTCTGCTCATCCTGGTCAGAGTGAATCTAATTTACCTGGATTTCCTATGTATGTATACAATACAGCCAATAGACTTAATTTTAATCCAGTAGTAAGATTTGATGCAAGTGCAAACAGTGGAGCAGGAGAAGCTGTTCAATTTAATACTCCAGCTGTTGGTAATCAAACTGTTTTTGTTGTTTTTAGAGGTGTTAATGGTAAGAACAACAACCATTATGATCAAGAATTGTTATATGGGGGAGATATAAGTAACCCTAGTAGCGGACAAGGAGGAAATCGATCTGATTTATCTTTTACAGTAAATAATAATGGCGCTGTTGCTGTAGGAGGAGGAAGATCAGGAGACTTTGACTTTGATGGAAATGTTGATTTGCAGCAACGACCAACAATAGGTGTGATGACAAGAAGTGTAGGGGGATCAAATTCTGCTACATTTAATATGTATGTTAACGGAGCTACAGAAGTAAATTCACAAACAACAGGGAATACAGGCTCTGGAGATAATTTAACAACACCCCAAAGACTTGGAAAACAAAATTCTGGTACAACAGGTAATCTTAATGGAGATATAGCCGAAGTGCTAACGTTTAATAGTGTTTTATCTCAAGTAAATAGAAGAGAAGTAGAATCGTATTTGGCAATCAAATACGGAATAACATTAAATGGAGGAAATGATATTTTAGGTTCTAATGTTGGAAATAATAATTATAATTACCTTGATTCTAATGGAAGTGTAATTTGGACAGCAGAATCTAATTATATATACGATATAGCAGGTATAGGAAGAGATACCGGTTATAGCTTAGATCAAAGAATTTCTAAAAGTGTAAATTCAAATACAATAGTAACAATGTCTACTAATACCGATTTATCTGCCGGTAATTTAGACAATACAAGAACAGCTATAACAGGAGATAGAGAGTTTTTAATTTGGGGAAATGATCATGATGATGACAATACTGTTGAAGAAATAACTTCTGAACTTCCGAGTAGTGTAATCTCACGAATAGATAGAGAATGGAGAGTTCAAAAGGCTGGTAGTACAATAACCAATGTAAGTGTAGAAGTAGATTTAAGCGGAGTAACACATTCTGGATCATTAAGTTCATTAAACTTGATGATAGATACAGATAATGATGGGAATTTTGCAACAGGTACAATAACTTTTGTACCTGCTACGTCGTTTTCGGGAGGTAGAGTACAATTTGATAATGTTAATTTTTCGAACAATAATGTATTTACTATAGCTACTCAAGTTAATTTAGATACCGATTTTGATGGAATAGCTAATGCTGTAGATAATTGCCCAACATTATCCAATGCAGATCAAACAGATTTTGATGGAGACGGAATAGGGGATAATTGTGACTTAGATGACGATAATGATGGGATTTTAGATACGGTTGAATGTACAGCTAACTTTACATTAATCACGTCTGCTATTGCAGGATTACCAGATCCAGGTTCTGGAACAGGTCCAGCGACAAATGTAACAACAGATATTTCTTCAACTTTTGGATATCCAGCAGGAAGTATTATTCTTACTGTAGAAGATGGATATAGAAGAGGAAACAGATTCTCTGTAACTAATGGATTGTCTACTAATTTTAGATTGTCAGGAACAGTAAAAGCATTTATAGCAGTAGAACACTTTAGAGGAGGAGTTACACAAAATACAGATAGTAGAACAGATGGAATTATTTCACTTGATAATGTTGAATATAGTTTAGTATCGTCTTTAGATAGTGGATTTACTCATATAGTGCAATTAGCAACAAATAGTAGTGAAAATCACAATTATCGAGTACGTTCTACAATGAACAATACGACAACTAACTCAGAACATTTTAGATGGGAATCCAATACAGTAGTAACAGGAGTAACAGTTTTTACTACGGTTACGTCTCCTAGCTCAACAAATCACACGAATAATTATCAATTATACATTAAAGTATGTGAGGATACAGATGGTGATGGAGCTCCAGATTATTTAGATACAGATGCAGATGGGGATGGATGTAATGATGCTAATGAAGCATATAATACAAGTTATTCAGATTTTGTAGCTAACCCTGCAGATTCTAATAATGATGGTACTTATGGAGGTGTAATAACAAATGCTAACGTAAATGCAGATGGAACAATTGCAGGATTAACATATACCACCGATGCAACAAGACTAGCAAATGTAAAAGATAACACAGCTAGTGTTTGTATGACTGATATAGATACAGATAATGACGGGGTATTAGATATAGATGATTTAGATGATGACAATGACGGAATATTAGATACAGTAGAAACAGGAGGAACAGACCCTAATACAGATGCCGATGGAGATGGGATTCCGTTATATCTTGATGATGATGATAGTGATGCAGGAATAGGAGATGATAATAATGCGGTAGAAAGTGCATTTGATTTTGATAGTGATGGAATTCCTAATCATTTGGATCTAGATTCAGATAACGATGGTATTCCAGATAATATTGAAGCACAATCAACAACAGGTTATATTGCTCCTAATCCAGATTCTGCTGCAACTTTATTAGCAAATGATGGAGTTAACTCAGCATATCTAGGTGGACTTTCTCCAGAAAATACTGATAATACAGACAATCCAGATTATCTAGACTTGGATAGTGATAATGAGGGAGGAAATGATACTGCAGAAGCAGGTTTAACACTTAGTGGTACAGTAGGTACTAATGGATTAGATAATAATTATGATAATGGAGATGACTATACAGATGTTAATGGAAGTTTTGATGATTCACAAAATGATAATTTTCCAGATGTAGATTCAGATGTAGCTACAGGAGGAAATGTTGATTTTAGAGATAGCATGACACCATTAGGATGTCCTACAAGATTTTATCAAGTAGTAAGTGGGCAGCTTAATGAATATAATATAGCTACTGGAACATATATTCCTATTGGTGCAGTTGAAGAAAGATATAATGCATTAGGATATAATACAGAAGATGAATTCTTATATGGATTAATTACAGAAGGAGAACCTAATGAATTTAATCTTGTTAGAGTAGATGTAAACGGAAATATAGAGTTATTAGGTGTTCCTCAAAATGGAGGAGGAGCTTTGTTATCTGCGGGTAATGAGAATCAAAAAGCAGGAGATTTTGATAGTTCAGGTAATTTATGGACAAGATCTTTTGAAACAGGTAAGATTCATAGAATAGATGTTTCTGCTACACCTCCTACTTTTGAAACATTTACAGTATCGCCTAGTTTAGGGAATGTAGCAGATCTAGTATTTATTAATGATAGGTTCTATGGCGCATTTCAAGGAGAATTGTATGAATTTGATATCACACAAAATCCAGTAATTGCAACTCAAAAAACAGTAACAGGATTACCTAATACTGGTTTTGGAGCGGCATTTACAGATGCAGCAGATAACTTGTATGTATTATCAAATGGAGGAGGATTGTATATAATTAACGATTATACATCAGCTACACCTTCCGCATCACAATTAGCAAACTCTGTTGTTACTTCTCAAAACGATGGGGCGAGTTGTCCAGGAGCTCCTGTTCCAGTAGGAATAGCTTTAATTAAGACAGGAACTTTTAATGATGAAGATGGAAATGGATCATTTAATATAGGTGAAACTATAACGTATAATTTTGAAGTTAGAAATACAGGGATACTTACGATTAATAATATTACAATTACAGATCCATTAGTTACAGTAAGTGGAGGGCCAATTAACTTGGCAGGTGGAGCAGTAGATAATTCAACATTCAGTGCTACATATACGATTACAGCTGCAGATATTGTTGCAAAACAAGTAGAGAATCAAGCAACAGTTACAGGTACAGCTGTAACAGGTTTCCCTGTAACAGATTTATCAGATGATGATAATGTAGATGAAGATGATCCAACAATTATTCTTAATACCGCAGCGCCAAGTATGAACTTGAGTAAGGTAGATGTGTTAGACTTAGGAACAGATGGAATATTAAATGCAGGAGATGTAATCAACTATACAATAACAGTAAGCAATACCGGAAATGTAACGTTGAGTAATATAGAAGTGACAGATCCAAATGCAACAATAACAAGCGGAAGTCCAATAGCGAGTTTAGCACCAGGAGCAAGTGTAGACGTACTAGCCAACCATGTGTTAACGCAAGCAGAGATCGATAACGGAAGCTATAGTAACCAAGCGACAGGAGAAGGAGACAGTCCAAGTGGAACAGACGATGTAAGTGATGTATCCGATGATCCAGACGATAGTACAACGACCACAGATGATCCAACAGTAACAACATTACCAGCAAACCCAAGTATGAACTTGAGTAAGGTAGATGTGTTAGACTTAGGAACAGATGGAATATTAAATGCAGGAGACGTAATCAACTATACAATAACAGTAAGCAATACTGGAAATGTAACGTTGAGTAATATAGAAGTGACAGATCCAAATGCGACAATAACAAGCGGAAGTCCGATAGCGAGTTTAGCACCAGGAGCAAGTGTAGACGTACTAGCCAACCATGTGTTAACGCAAGCAGAGATCGATAACGGAAGCTATAGTAACCAAGCGACAGGAGAAGGAGACAGTCCAAG
>CANDNT010000002.1 GCA_947387485.1 Aquimarina rhabdastrellae | reverse complement strand
TGCATATTCTAATAAGACTTTAAAATCTTCATCTACCTCATCATTTACAACCTCTGGAATTCTAAATCTAAAATCTAGCTCATTATTATCACCTCCATTTACTACCCAATCGTCTGCTGGTAAATCTGGTTCGATTTCACTTATACAAGCACCACTAAAATGTGCTGTCAAAAATATCTCATGAAAAGGTACTACACCAACTTCTTCATATTCATCTACTCTATACGATTGGTACACTCCTCGCTCACATTCTGAAAAAATCTGAATACCCAAATCTTCATAAGAAATATTTTCTGGTGCATCTAACCCTCTAGCAATACGCAATTGTGCTGTAATCTCCTGTGTATAACCTGTAGGTGAACTTGCATCTGGTCCAAAAACAAATTCTGATCGTGTAGTAGGTTCAAAAATAGGTGATTCGTTCAAGAAAATTTGTGCTCCTTCATTATTACTAGCAGCATTTATCCCTACAAAATATCTATTATTGGTATTTAACACATCCGATCTTCTTGTGTTACGTAGGGTTAAAGTATATAAAATAGATTCATCTCCCGTACCAAAACCTACTGTTTTATCTACAACTAACTGTACTCCGTCAATAGGCACTGTTCCTGATTCAAATGGACAACGACTATCTCCTGCTACCGTTAAAAACATAGGCGTATCATATACAGGATCTCTACGTATTCTTACATTAAAGTTATCTCCTGCATCATCATCTGTTAAGGTAAAACTATCAACTCTTGTATTTACATCCTCTGTACCATCACTTCCTCCATTTATTCCTGAAACAGACACGCTTGTAGTCAAACCTACTGTAGCTCCTAGAATATTATGTCTAGTTCTAACCTCTGTATTTACTCCTCCACTTACATTTCCTGAGTTTTGCTCACTATCGTTTACAGCTCTACTTAATTCATAAGCAATTGTTGTTCCTGCTGAAAAAGAAATTTCTCTATCTAAATCGGTTACATTACCAATACTTTCGTCTCCATTATCTATATTTCTAAGATTAAAAGTAGTTCCATTAAAAGTCCCTCCTCTCTCAAACGTTTCTATATATTCTTCTCTACTAGGTCTTCTAATGATTTCTTGCCATCTTTGAGTTTCTATTAAATATCGCACCAAATCTTTATCTGCATCTGCTGGACTAGGATCAAAATTAAACCCATCTATAGTAGCTTGTAAAGCTAAAGAGTTTCTTGTTGCTACACTTTCCACCGTAGGAGGAAATAACTCATCATGTCGCTCTATAAATAAACGTTGTAAATCTGGTATAATATCATCTTCTATTTGTTGTCTTGAAAAAACAAATGGCGTAGCTTCATCTGCTGTCATTACATCTCTATTTGTATCAATATCTACAGTACAATTAGTAACTGTCAAAGTACGTCCAGTTCCAAAAGTCAATACTTGCGAAGTACCTATAAATACATCTGCATCCTGCCCCACATAAGTATCAAAACTAGGTGTTGTAATATTTCTCGATATTGACACAGTATTACCATTTCCTGTTGTTCTTCTAAAAGTTGAATTAACATGTCCTCCAACAGAGAAACCTGTTTCTGTTTCTGTCAATGTTGTTAAATACCCAGCAGCCATACCAACTCCTGCAGGTGCTACTACATTTAACACTATATTTTTCATTTCAAAAGAAGCTCCTCCTGGCATACCTACTACACTAGCTGCTATATCAAATCCATTTTCAACACTCTTTGAATACGTATACGTAGCTCCTTCTGAAATAGTAGCTGAACTACCATCTCCTGGCGGATCATGTAATACATATCCTACTGTAGGATCTACTAATGTAAAATCACTATTCCCTCGTTGTGATCCTGTCACATATGCTCTTTCATTTGCATTTTTATTTCGTCCTTCATGTGACACTGCTATAGTAAGGTTACTAAAGTATGGCGCTATAAAGTTTGGTACCAATGTCGCAGTCGTTGCAAAGTTTGCAAATCCTAAATCATTTGAATCAATACCTAACTTTCCTGATATCATATCTCCTCCTAAATCTACTGTTGCCCCTTCTACTGGACAAATATTTGATCCATATCGTTCAAATACATTAACTGTAAATAGCATTGCAGATCCTGCTTGAACTGTATAAATACTTCCATCATCATCACTACATGAAGCGGTTACTAATCGCTCATCAAGATCTGCTTGAGTTAAGGTCAAATTATCTCCTATGATCTGTGCTAATTCTCCATCTCTTAATGCATAAAAAGTAGTTTCAACTTCAATAGGATTTCTAAATTCAAAATCAAAGCTTAAATCACCTCTTCTTAAATCCAAAACTGGAGATTTAACTTCTCTTCCCGTGTCCTCATTTGTTAAGGTAACGCTATATGTCCCTGGTACTAAATCATGTACTTCAAAAACAGTATTATCTCCATTGAAGTTATTTCTATCAATAATTACACTATATTCTGGAAAAGCAAGATCAGTACGTGTGATTGTTCCGCTCCATTCTCCTACTCCATAATTACATGGTACTACAATATTTCCAACAAAAGATCTTCTTGTAATATTTTCAAAATTAACACTAGATATAGATTCTACTAAAGAAAACCTATATTGACTATCATCTGTAGGGTCTATTAAAGCAGCTACTTCACCTTCTCCTATTGCTCTATAAGCATACTCAAACCTTCTAAAATACCCTGAACTTGAAGTATCATTAAAAAATGCGCCTCCTTGTAAAACCAAAAAATTATTATCCTCAGAATCCTTATTTGCTGCTAAATTCACTGCTCTTCCACTACTCTTCCTATGTTCAAATGTATATGATAAAGCTAATGCATCATCATCTGTAAGTACATCTCCATTTCTAATAGCTTCTAATTCTTCATTTTCATAAAATGCTTTTCTATATTCTAAAACATCTAGATTAGTTCTAGAGAAATTAATTCTAGGTTCAGTTCCTGTACCTACATTTTGTGCTCCTAGGTACACTTTATCATTTATCGTCAATCCATTGTATGTATCCTCCTGATAATCACTATTCACTTTAAATGCTACCGTATTGGTTTCTGGGTTTGCACTTATGGCAAAAAAGGCATATCTAGAACTACGCTCTATTGCTGAGCTTTTCACATCTCTGTCATTAATTACTAGATATAAGCGTTCATTATTTCGAAGTTCTACTCGAATATCTCCCCAATGAAATATAGTTTGTATTGGATTAAAAGTTCCTCCTATTCCTTCTTCTATTAAATCCGGTAATATAAAACCTGACCATGTAAAGCTATCGGTATCATTTAACTCGATATTAGAGTTACTTTCTGCAAAGCCTGTGCTTCCATCAAAATCTAAACTTATCCGATCTGCATTTACGTTACTTCCATTAGTATCTATATTTGAATCTATCTGATCAGCTACTCTCAAAATGATTTCATCTGTTGATGGTGATGCTGAAATCAAATATACTCCATCTGTATTAGTACGTACTTGTGCATCAGGCTCAATACTTGTCACTACTCTATTGTCAAGCTTTAAACTTGTTCCTTGTAATGAAGGTATATCAAACAATTCTGCTGGATTATCTGGATCTGGAATACGATATACAATTCGTCCAGAAATAGGTAAATCTGCACTATTTATAAAATCAATAACTATATCTTCTGGAGTTAATGATCGTTTTATTTCCCTTATTTCAGTCTCATTATTAAACTCTCCGTTAGGCTTTGAAGGAATAAACATATATGATAATCCACCACCTTCTCTTCCTGCATTTATAGAGGTCATACGATATTGACCATTTTCATCTGTATATGCTCCATACATAATTGGAGCCTGATCACCTGAACTTAATCGTATTAAATTACTTATACTACTACCCGATAATCTTCCTCTAGTTACAAAGGCTTGATTATATATAGTAGTAATATCTGGTATATCAAAGCGATAATAAGCTAATAAATTTTCTTCTTCTCCTGTGATGATCAAATCTTTATATCGACCTATCTCAATAGTTGATCGTCTTCCTTTCCATATACGGATTTCATCTAACTGATAGGTATTATTTACAGCTGCATTAAATGAAAATTGTGAAGTTCTGTTTAATCCTACTATAAATGGATTTGTTGTAGTTACATTTGCTGTAAACTCCCTTGCGCCATTAGTTGGAGCAATTCCTCCATCTATATATAAAGCTCCTCCTTCTGGGCTAAATGTAAATGCATAATGATGCCAATCGGTATCATCTGGTTTCGTTGTAGTTAAATACGTAATCGTATTTGCAGGGTTAGTAGGGTTTAATGATTGTAGACTAACTGTTGTATTTGTAATACGTATTTCTCCTACATCTAATTTAAATACAGTATTTTCTCCAGAACTAGAAGTTGGGGTTCTATACCAAAACTCTATAGTACCTCTTCCCCCTATTTGTTCAAAAATAGTTATATCATTAATTCCTATTGGTGAAGATGTATTGGGTCTAAACTCTAAAGCACTTCCTGGAGTATCTCCTGTTACTGGTATTGCTGTTATTAATGTACCTTGATCATTAACTTCAGTTTCTGACTGTACCTTACCGTTTACCCTACCATTTGCGAAGACAAACCCATTATCAATTCCAGAATTACCCCCTCCTTGATCTGGTGTTACGGTATACTCAAACAATTCATTAACGTTTACACCACCATCAAAATGCTCTACAAAAGTGGATACTGGAAAATTTGCAGCTACCTCTTTTGTTGCTATTCTACTAGGTAAACTATTAGGATCTGCTAGATTTCTTCTTTCGATCGTATAACTAGTTACATTACGAAGGTGAGGCCATCGTAAGGTTATCCCATCTTTTCCTTCAGACACTGTTGTAAAATCTGCTCCATTGCCATCTGTTGCTTGTAACAATACATCTTCTAAACCAAAAATAGGATGATCTACTATAGTAGTTACTTCAGCTAAACGAACTCCACTAGTTCCAAATACTCTACTTACTACATGTGCATTTTGTACTTGAACATCCGGATTAGCTACTAATGTCATTCTATTAGTCCATTCTGTAGCTTCTAATTGAGGTAAATTATTTATTGGCACTTCAACAAAACTATTATCTACATAAGCAATTACTAATCCTGCATTTGCTAAAGTATTTAGGTTTGTAGTATTTTCACTAAAAAAGGAACGAAAACGATTTTCTTCTATTTGTATTTGTGTTCGTCTACGATTCCATGCTCTAAACTCTGCTATGCTCAATTGATCATGATCTGCTATCGTAAAATATAAATATTCTGGTTGTATATTTGCTTCATATTGCATTGAAGATTGTCTTACACCATCAATATATACTTGCAATCTTTGTTGTATTTGGCTTGCTCCAGGAGCAAAAGTTAATGCTATATGGTGCCATTCATTGTCTTCTAAACGAAAAGATGACGCTAATTCAATTTCTGGGATTACTGCATTTCCTATCGTTATTTGTAAACGATCTCTTGATCCCATTAAAGTAAATTCATCACTTCCTGTTTTTAAATTGGATAACCGCCATGGATCATAGGTTTCTGCTGAATCTTCAGCTCCTTTTGATGCCATGATCCAAAACTCTATCGTAGCTTCTCTAGCAGAACCACCATTAAGTAATTCTGATGTTAATCTTGTTTGGGTATCAAAGTGTGAAGTATACTCATTTCCTCCTTTAAGTATTAAAACAGGAGGCCTATCTTGTGCTTGGGCAAAATTTACTCCTAAATATATTGTCATGATCCATAACAATATATAGCGTATATAATTCTTTTTCATATATTGTTATATTAGAATACGTTCTTTATTTTTTGTAATCTATATTTAAATCTTCCTGCTACGGTTTCATTATCTATCACCCTAGTTAATCTTTCCCCAGAAGTATTTCTAAAAAATGTAACTGTAGGAGTTCTACCATCTATTGGTGTTTGTAATCCAAATTGTCTAAAATTCCCTACCTCTATAGATATAATCTCTGTATCTTCTTCATCTTGCATTACAAGCTCCCAACAATATAACCGTATATCATCTTCTGAAGTCAACTTTTCAAACGTTACTGGTTCATTTACATTTGCTGGAGCAAAAGTTGGATTTCCAGCTCTTTTCAAAAAATAATTTGGAGCTTTTGCAGATGCAATCAATACTATCCCCGTTCTACCTTCTATAGGCTGTAGTATAAATGATTGCAAAAAGCCATCTGTACTATTTAACTCTTCACTAGAAATAGGAGTTAATTCTGCTGCATTTGTTTCTAGATTATGATGTAACACATACGTATTACCATCACTTTGATCCTGACAGACAAATCTATATAGATAGGTCTCATTATTTTCTTGTGCTACTACACTAGTACATCCCAGTAATAATAACACCATAAATTGATATATTCTTTTCATGTTTTTGCTTTTATTCTCCTTAACTATTGACAATAGTTATCCTTCTCATTGTTTTTTCTTTTTAAACAATGAGGTGATATACTAATCGTCTTTTAGTAATGGATTTTTATGTTTGATATGTTATATTCTCGATATAATTTTATATCGCTTCGCTTTATAAAATCATTCTAACTCACAAATCAAACACTCTTGTTGGGTTTTTATTTATTTATCGCTGCTTCTAGAGCTTCAATCTTTTTCATTAATTGCTCAATCTTTTCTTCTTGATTGATCGTATGCAATGTCAATTCTTCTACCTTTTCTACTAAAACGGTATTGATTTGCCCTACATTCATTCCTTCTGCTACAACTTCTGCTTCAGTAGGCATATTAGGTAAGTGTTTATTAGTCTTAATGTATTGCGCTACTTCTTTAAGTGGCATTAACTTATAATCTTTTGCAAATACATAATCTGGAAATGTTGTTACATTTAAACGTACTTGATCTGTTGTAACCACACCATCCTGTAGACGCGTAACCAGTTGATTATTTGAGTTATAAAACCCTACAAAATCATTATTTCCACCTCCTTTTAGTTTTAATGCTCCTGTAGACTCTATTTCTCCTCCATTTCCATCTCTTAAAATAAGCCTCAACTTTCCATCTTGTAATGTAGCCATATTATCATTATGACTGTTTTTAAACTCAATAACATCTCTTGTGCTATTACTTATACCTGGTCTTAATGAAACACTTCCATTACTCTGATATATTCCATTATTTGTTCTTATTGCGCCATTAACATGTAATCTAACTTGTGGGTCATTTACTCCAATTCCTATTCTACTACTACCTCCCATAGTTAAATTTGAATCAAATCTTGCAGATGATTCAAATGTTGCAGATGATTCAAATGTTGCTTGTTTTTTTACTTTTAAGCCCTCATTATGAGCCATTGTTGCTATAGTTTGAAGATCACCTCCATTACCCCCTACTCTAAATCGTATATTTTCTATTAATCCATTATTATTAATATCTCTATTATAATTTGCAATAATTTCAAGTCCTCTAACACTTCTTAATCGAGCGTATTGCGTATGTTTAATTCCTCTAAGATCTAATCCTGTTCTATTTATCTCTGCATTATAATCTCTCTCGTCACCATTACCTATAACAAACCTAAATGATTCTGCGGCTCTATCATTATTAGCATCTGCTCTCATATAAATCCCTGCATCTCTATCATGAACTCTTCTAAAGTTACTAGGATTTTGAATTCTATCACCTGTAGCAGCATCACCTCCATTCTGAGCTTGCATATCTAAACTCGCTAAACCTAAAACCATAAAACTCAGCATTGTAATTTTGTGTTTTCTTTTCATTGTTATTATTTTTATTCTTTATTGTATTCTCAACTTTTGAGATATCTATGCTAAATTCAAAAAAAAACACTGGTAAAAACTTGATCTAAATCACATCACGAACTTTTTTAGTTCCTTGAACAGAATTATAAAAACAAACCTAAATCACTAAAAAAAAGTATATTAATTATAATTCTTTATATTATTTTTTAACATTTATACAACATATTTTTAAGGATTTTTAACAAAATAACATTTCAATATTCTAAGCACAATTAATCCTTAAATATCTATACTTAAAACTATCAAAATAGTGTGTTTAATTATACGTAAAAACTTGATTTTATCAATCTCAGATTTTTTAAAATTCTAACTTCATAATTTTACAGTTGATATCAATTAATGTTTAAATTGATTTTCTAATTTTACCGAAAAAATCAAAAATGCCTAGCTTTATTCGTTTAGTATTATTTCTATTCTGCTATAATTTATTAATAGCACAATCTAGTAAGGATAAATCTTTATTGGATAGACTTAGTTCTTTTAGTGAGAATGTATCAGAAGAGGAAATCAACTCAAAACTTAACAACTTACATACCATATCTAAAAAGAATTTAGCATTTTTTTATACTTCTTTAGCAAATTATCAAGTTCAAATTTTAAGAGACTACCGAAAAGCTTTTGAAAATTATCACTTAGCCCTTGCCCAACCTATTATAACCGAATACAATAAGGCTGAAGCATTACATGGAATTGCCGTTATTTATAATAATCATTTTCATAATGATTTAGCTATCAAAAATTATAAGAAAGCACTATCAATTATAAAGAAAAATTATCCTGATTCTATTACCGATATAAATGCATCTTACAGCAATATTGGTCACTCCTTCTCGAGAGAAAACTATATAGATAGTGCTACCTATTATTACAAAAAAGCAATCGATTTTGGGATTAAAAATAACAAACCTATAATCGGAGCTTATTTTAATTTAGCTATGATTACAAAAGATCAAGACTCTGCATATCATTATACTTATAAAGCTCTAAAATCTGCGTTAGAGACTAAGCAAGATTATCTTTTGACTTTTTGTTATTTAAATTTAGGTAGTATAGAAGTGAATCGACATCACTTAAAACAAGCCGATAGTCTTATATCTTTATCAAAAAAGAATGCATTTAAATTCAAACAAATAAATTATCTTAATGAAATTAAGATACAACAAGCAAGGCTCTTGATTGCTAAAAATAAAACTATGGAAGGTATAGCTTTATTAAATGCTACTGAAGATTATTTTATACAAAAAAATAATTATAGACAACTTGGATTTATATATTCCAGCTTAGAGAAAGCTTTTTTGAAGAATAAGAACTTCAAGAAGGCTCATGAAGTTTTAAAAAAATATTATAAAAACCTAGACAATAAGGAAAAAAATAAAAAAATAAAATATTCGGAAGGGATTAACTATTATAAAAAGTTAGAACAACAATTAATCATTAAAAATCAACAGAGAGCAAAAAACAAACTACTTTATATCATAATTATTGCAAGCCTATTAATATTAATAAGCCTAGGCTCATTACTCTTTTTTAAATATCGAAAAAAACAGAAAAAACAAAATGATGTCATTATTAATAAAAATGAAGAACTTAATTCTAAAATTAATACATTAGAAGATACTCAATTGTTAAATCATCAACAATTATTATTTAAAAATCTTTTAGTCAATGAAAAGCAAAGTTTTCTAAAGTCATTATTAGATGATCTCAAGGATATATCAAAAGAATCTAGTTCAAAAAATAGAATTAAAGTTTTAAACTTACATAAAAAAATACAAATCAATATTAAGAACGATACTGGTGAAGAGTTTGAATATTATTTTGATAAAGTTCATCCTAATTTCTATAAATCTATTAATGAAAAAGGATTTATACTAAGTAAAAATGAAATGAGATTAGCAGCTTTAATTAAACTTAATTTTAATACAAAAGAGATAGCAGACATTACCAAAAAATCTACAAACACTATATATATTGCCAAAAGTAGATTAAAAAACAAACTAAATTTAAATAAAGAAGATTCACTTTATAATTATATACAGCATATTTAGTCTTTTTAGATTAGCTTAATTTTTTGCTTAAACACAACTTTTGTTCTTGATCCCTTTTGTTCTTGATCCGAAAAGTGTCTTCGCAAAATATCACAAACAAAAAAAGCCTTATAAACAATAGTTTATAAGGCTTTTGTACTGAAGGCGGGACTTGAACCCGCACGACCTAAATGGTCATTGGATTTTAAGTCCAACGTGTCTACCAATTCCACCACTTCAGCGTCTTAATGTATAAAATGTAAAGAACATTCTGGTACTCAAGGTGGGAATCGAACCCACACTCCCGAAGGAACTGGATTTTGAATCCAGCGCGTCTACCAATTCCGCCACTTGAGCAATACGGGTGCAAAATTAATAAATTTTTCCAATCTGCAAGAAAAAATTCAAAAAAATATCACATTGAGTGAAAATAAATTTCTAAATTTGCACCTCAATTTTGAAAGAGAGCCATAACAACTCACTAAAAAACAATTGTTTAATCATGCCTATATCAACAACAGAAGCTAAGCTTTTTTCTTGTACGCAAAGTGCAGATTTAGCTCAAAAAATTGCTTTAGCATATGGTGCCAAGTTAGGAAATGTGATCACTTCGACTTATAGTGATGGTGAGTTTCAGCCTTCTTTTGAAGAATCTGTAAGAGGTTCTAGAGTATTTATTATTGGTTCAACACATCCAAGCTCTGATCACCTTATGGAAATGCTCTTAATGCTCGATGCAGCAAAGAGAGCTTCTGCTAGACACATCACAGCCGTTATGCCCTACTATGGTTGGGCAAGACAAGATCGCAAGGACAAACCTAGAGTTCCCATTGCAGCAAAATTAGTCGCAAAAATGCTTGAAACTGCCGGTGCCACTCGTATTATTACGATGGATTTACATGCCGATCAAATTCAGGGTTTTTTCGAAAAACCTGTAGATCACTTATTTGCTTCTACAGTATTTTTACCTTATTTACAATCATTAAACTTAGACAACCTTACGATCGCTTCTCCTGATATGGGAGGATCTAAGAGAGCTTATGCTTATGCAAAAGCTTTAGAAAGCGATGTAGTTATCTGTTACAAACAACGCGCAAAAGCCAATGTGATTTCTCACATGGAATTGATCGGTGATGTAACAGGTAAAAATGTAGTACTTGTAGACGATATGGTCGACACTGCTGGTACTTTAACCAAAGCTGCCGATGTTATGATGGAAAAAGGTGCAAAAAGCGTTCGTGCTATTTGTACACACCCTATCTTATCTGGTGAAGCTTATGAGCGTATTGAAAATTCGCAATTATTAGAGTTAATTGTAACAGATTCTATTCCATTAAGAAAAGAATCTAAAAAAATACGAGTAGTAAGTTGTGCAAATCTTTTTTCAGATGTTATGCAAAGAGTTCATCACAACGAATCTATTAGCTCTAAATTTTTAATGTAATTTATTAATTTTTTATACATATTTTAAAATGAAATCATTAACAATCAATGCATCTCAAAGAGAAAGCGTAGGTAAAAAATCAACTAAAGACTTACGTAATGCTGGACAGGTACCTTGTGTTGTATACGGTGGAGAAACTGTTGTACACTTTTCGGCGAAAGAAATCGCGTTCAAGGACTTAGTATACACTCCAGACGTACACACAGTGGTAATTGCTTTGGATAATGGTACGCAAATCAACGCTATCTTACAGGATATTCAATTTCACCCTGTGACAGATAGAATTTTACACATCGATTTTGTACAAATCTTTGATGATAAGCCTATCACTATGGAAATTCCTTTCCGTACTGTAGGTAATGCAAAAGGAGTTCGTATCGGTGGGGTATTACGTTTCAACTTACGTCGTGTGAAAGTTAAAGGTCTTGCAGCAAATCTTCCTGATTATATCGAAGGAGATATCACTGAATTGAATATTGGTAACAAATTATATGTTACTGATGTTGCTAACGAGAACTATACAATCTTACACCCAGACAACACTGTATTGTGTCAAGTTAAGACGTCTCGTAATGCGATGAAAAATGCAACTGAAGAAGAAGAAGCATAGTATTTTATATTGCATACTCAAAAAGCATCCTGATATTCGGGATGCTTTTTTTATTTTTACACAAAATATATTAAATGCTTTCGTTTTTAAAAAGATTACTATCCAAAAATCTTTCTGAAGAAACTCAAGAAGAGCTCATGAAAAAATTCCTTATTGTAGGTCTTGGTAATATTGGACCTAAATACAGCAGTACTCGTCATAATATTGGTTTTAAAGTCCTCGATGCTTTAGCCAAAGAAGAAGATTTAACGTTTGAAACACAAAAATTAGGAGATCTTACTACTTATAAATTTAAAGGTCGAACTTTCCTTCTTTTAAAACCAAATACATATATGAACCTAAGTGGTAAAGCTGTCAAGTATTGGATGGACAAAGAAAAAGTGCCTTTAGAAAATGTATTAATTATTACTGATGATATTAATATTCCTTTTGGAACCATACGTATTAAAGCCAAAGGTAGTGCCGGAGGACACAATGGTTTAAAAGATATTGAAGCAAAATTGAATACTTCAAAATATACTCGTTTTCGTTTTGGAGTTGGTGCTGATTTTGGTAGAGGTAAACAAGTGGATTATGTTCTGGGTGAATGGAGTACTGAAGAAGAAGCTGCACTACCAGAACGTTACGACAAAGCTATTGCTGCCATCAAATCTTTTGGTACTGCAGGCCTATCAAATACTATGAATATGTTTAACGGAAAATAAAGAGTCATAATTCAAACATTTCTTTATTTTTATACCTCATAAACCAGATTTTTTGAAACGTTATACACACGCTGATACATACGATAACAACATACCTTCGGCAATTACCATAGGTACTTTTGACGGTGTACACATAGGACATAGAAAAATTATTGATCGCTTAATCGCATCTTCTAAAGAGCGTAATCTAGAATCAACTTTACTTACTTTTTTCCCCCATCCTAGGATGGTTTTACAAAAAGATACTAATATCAAGTTGATTCATACTATAGATGAACGCATACAGATTCTAGAAAAGACTGGCTTAGACAATCTAGTTATTCATCCTTTTACCAAAGAGTTTTCTAGATTTACTGCACAAGAATATGTTAAAGATCTTCTTGTTGATCAACTTAATGCAAAATCTATTATCATAGGTTATGATCACCGTTTTGGGCGAAATCGCGCTGCAGATATCTCTACGCTACACTCTTTTGGAGAAACATACAATTTTGCTGTAGAAGAAATCCCTCAACAAGATATTGAAAATGTAGCTGTAAGTTCTACCAAAATACGCAAAGCACTTTCTGAAGGAAATATTAAAGTTGCCAATAATTATCTAGGAGATAACTTTATGCTTACCGGTAAAGTTATTAAAGGAAAAGAATTAGGACGTACTCTTAATTATCCTACTGCCAATATTCATATAAAAGAATCCTATAAACTCATTCCTAAACAAGGAGTATATGTTATCAAAGCTTGTATTGATAATAAAACTTATTTTGGGATGATGAACATCGGTACTAATCCCACTGTAGAGAATACCGATAATCAACGTATCGAAGCTCACTTTTTTGATACTACTTTTAATTTATACGATAAATGTATACAGGTAGAAGTATTAGAATATATTAGAGAAGAACAAAAGTTTTCTTCATTAGATGATCTTAAAACTGCCATGCAACACGACGAAGATTTTTCTCGTGATTTTATAAATTCATTACTATGATAAAACGATGGTTATTTACCCATATAGATAATAGTGCTTTAATCATTTTTAGAATCATTTTTGGTTTTTTAATTGCTGCCGAAGCCATTGGCTCTATTTTTACTGGCTGGATTAAACGTACTTTAATCGAACCTAATTTTACTTTTAATTTTTTAGGTCTTGATTTTTTACAACCATTACCTGGTAACGGTATGTATTTTTATTATCTCGTTATGGGAATCATCGGACTCTTAATTATGGTGGGGTATCGCTATCGCTGGAGTATGATTGCTTATACTATTATGTGGGCTGGGGTATATTTTATGCAAAAGACCTCTTATAACAATCATTATTATTTATTACTCCTACTCTGCTTTATGATGTGTTTTTTACCTGCTGCAGGTTATCTATCATGGGACGCAAAACATAAAGGTGAATCCAAAATATCAATGCCTAGATGGTGTTCTTTGGTCATTATCATACAACTAACAATTGTCTACACCTATGCATCTGTAGCTAAGTTATATCCTGACTGGCTAGATTTTACTGTTGCTAGAAATCTTATGGCTGCAAAAAGACATTATTACATCATTGGCGATATTCTACAACATCATTGGGCACATGTCACTGTTGCTTATATGGGTATCTTATTTGATCTATTGATCATTCCGTTATTATTATGGAGACGTACTCGTGTTTTTGCTTTTTGCATTAGTATTTTCTTCCATATGTTTAACTCTATTGTACTTCAAGTTGGTATTTTTCCATATTTATCATTAGCATTCAGTTTATTCTTTTTCTCTAAAGAACGTATTCACAATTTATTTTTAAAACGTAAGCCGTTTTATGATAAAGCAGAAGTTATTGTTCCTAATTATCAAAAACCATTAACCATAGGAATACTTATTTGGTTTGTTATTCAAGTTGGACTCCCGCTACGTCATTGGGCAATTCCTGGAGACGTATTATGGACA
Organism: Aquimarina rhabdastrellae; assembly: GCA_947387485.1. Taxonomy (GTDB): domain Bacteria; phylum Bacteroidota; class Bacteroidia; order Flavobacteriales; family Flavobacteriaceae; genus Aquimarina. The sequence goes on along the minus strand of CANDNT010000002.1, from coordinate 640,622 downwards.
GAAGAAGGACATCGTTTGAGTTGGCGTATGATGCTACGTGGTCGTACAGGATATACTCGTTTTTATATAGTTGATAAAAATGATCCACAACAAAAACGAACACTTGTTAATACCAAAGATTATTTATCAAAAAAACAGCATCGTACTATATCGAATAAACCTGATGCTATATGGCAATTTGCACAACGCTTAAGAGAAGAATATGCTCAAAAAGGAAAAGATATTGCTGTCTATGTAGATTCTAAAGTATCTATTAATGGTAAAAAATCGAAGATTTTTATTGATCCTAAAGTTGATTTGGCATCTGCTCCATGGAATTACTTTACTACTAATCCTTGGATTATTAAGTATCCTAAAACAGATGATAGTGCCACAAAATAATGTATCGTTTCACTTTTTATGAACCGCTTATTTATAAAAGACATTGCTTTAATTAAGCTTTTGTCTTTATATCCCGTAAATTCATAGATCATCTTTTGTTAAAACAATTTGGTTTTGTTTAAATTTGCTCGACCATCGCGTTAGGGATAGTAGTGACATCCTTTTTTGTATCAATATAGATATAAAAAAGATATAGCGAATAGCCCGCCTATATCTTCTGATATAGGAACGCCCAAAATAAAAATCATGTTATTAATTCAGAAAATCGCAGAACACAAAGAGGCTTATATTGAAGCATTAAAAAAGCGTAATTTTGACGCGGCTCCAGTATTTGAAAAAGCCATTGCACTTGACGAAGAACGTCGTGCTACGCAAGCAAAATTAGACAACATTCTTGCTGATTCTAATCGATTATCCAAAGAAATTGGGCAACTTTTTAAGAGTGGAGAAGCACAAAAAGCTTCGATTCTTAAAGAAAAAACGGCACAGCTAAAAGAAAGTTCAAAAGAACTATCTACTACTTTATCCAGAGTTCAAGAAGACTTAACACAGTTATTATATACGATTCCTAATATTCCGCATGATTCTGTTCCTGAAGGTAAAACTGATGAAGATAATGAGGAGATTTTTACAGAAGGTGAAATCCCTACATTACATGAGGGAGCTTTATCTCACTGGGAATTGGCCAAGAAATACGACATTATTGATTTTGAATTAGGTGCCAAAATTACTGGTGCTGGTTTTCCTGTTTATAAAGGAAAAGGTGCTCGTTTACAACGTGCTTTAATCAATTATTTCTTAGATAAAAACACTGCTGCTGGATATAAAGAAGTACAGGTTCCTCATTTGGTAAACGAAGCTTCTGGATTAGGTACAGGACAACTACCAGATAAAGAAGGACAAATGTACCATGTTACTGGTGATGATTTATATTTAATTCCTACGTCTGAAGTTCCTGTAACGAATTTATATCGTGGTGAATTGCTTACAGAAAAAGATCTACCTATTAAACATACGAGTTATACTCCGTGTTTTAGAAGAGAAGCAGGTTCTTATGGAGCTCATGTTCGTGGTTTAAACCGTTTACATCAATTTGATAAGGTTGAGATTGTAAGAGTAGAAAAAGCTGAAGATTCTTTTGCTGCTTTGGACGAAATGGTGGGTCATGTTAAAACGCTTTTACAAGAATTAAAGCTTCCGTATCGTATTTTACGTTTATGTGGTGGTGATTTAGGATTTACATCTGTTTTGACTTTTGATTTTGAAGTATTCTCAACGGCTCAAGATCGCTGGTTAGAGATCAGCTCAGTTTCAAACTTTGAAACGTTCCAAGCTAATCGTTTAAAATTACGTTACAAAAACAAAGAAGGTAAAAAACAATTGGCTCATACACTTAATGGTAGTTCGCTTGCTCTTCCTAGAGTTTTGGCTGGTATCTTAGAAAATTATCAAACACCAGAAGGTATTAAAATTCCAGATGTATTAGTACCTTACTGTGGATTTGAATACATAGATTAACGTTTCTACAACATCATAAAAAAGCGTATTTTGCATATCTTTACATAAAAACATTGCAAAATGCGCTTTATTTATTTCATAATATTATCCCTTTTTACAATTATAACTCTTGGTCAATCAGCACAATTGGCTAGAAATTATATGGATCAAGGTGCTTATGAAAAGGCGCTTACCATCTATCAAGATTTATATAAAAAACGTCCTAATTATAAATATTTAACCAGTCTCGTTGATGCTTATCAACAATTAGAACGATATACTGAAGCTGAAGAGCTATTACATAAACAAATAGCTAAATCTCCTACCAATGCTAGTTTTTATGTCGAATTAGGACATCATTTTGAGTTACAACAACAAAAAGAAAAGGCGCAATCTTATTATCAAAAAGCATTGGACCTTCACAGTGATCATATCAATCAAACATATATTCTAGCTCGTGCTTTTGAGAGATATAGCTTGCTAGAACAAGCTGCGTTGGTTTATGAAAAAGGAATGCTTGTTAATCCATCTGTTAACTATCATCTTAATCTTGCTAAAATTTATGGAGAACAAGGAAAATTAGCTAAGATGTTTGACAGCTATCTTGTTTTATTAGAAAAACAACCTAATTACATTAGTTTATTACAGCGTTATTTTAATGACTTTGTTACCGAAGATCCACTTAATGATGCTAATATTTTACTTAAAAAAGCTTTGATTAAAAAGCTACAACAAACACCTAATTCAACTTATAACAAAATACTAAGTTGGCTATACATCCAACAAAACGATTATAAAAAAGCTTTTATTCAAGAAAAGGCGATTTATAAAAGAAATCCTGAAAGTTTACAAGATATTGTTGAATTAGCACTGATTACTATTGAAAAAGAAAATTACTCCATTGCTCAAGAAATACTCAATTATATTATTGAAAGTAATGTACCTAATAGCACTAAGATATATGCTAACCAACTTTTATTGCAATCAAAAATAGCCACAGCTACTCCAGAAAATCATGATGACATAATAGCCGATTATAAAGCACTATTTGATATGTATGGCACAGAAAAAAGCACCTTATCGTTACAAATTGATTATGCTCATTTCTTAGCCTTCACTTTAAATAAAAAACAAGAAGGAATTGGGTTTTTAAAACAGTTACTTAAAAAGCGTCTAACTCGTTTTGAAACTGCTAGTGTAAAAATGGAACTTGCAGATATTTTAATTCTTGATGAAAAATTTAATCAAGCATTAATTTATTATACTCAAATTCAAAATGCTGTAAAAAATAATCATATCGCACAAGAAGCTAGATTTAAAGTTGCTCAAACTAGTTACTACAAAGGCGATTTTAAATGGGCTCAAACACAACTAGATGTACTTAAATCCTCTACTTCGCAGCTTATTGCTAATGATGCGATGGAATTGAGTCTTATTATAAGTGATAATTCACTAGAAGATTCTACACAAACAGCACTTAAGATTTTTGCCAAAGCAGATTTACTTGCTTTTCAAAATAAAAATACAGAAGCTATAGCTGCTTATGAGCAAATTCTAACTGAACATAAAGGAGAAAAAATTGAGGACGAAGCGCTTTTGCGTCAAGCTAAAATTTATGAAAAGACTGGAAGTCATGAACAAGCAAAAGATAATTATTTAAAAATCTTAGCTTACTTTAAAGACGATATTTTAGCAGATGATGCCTATTATCACTTGGCAGAACTTTATGCTAATCAACTTCATTTACCAGAAAAAGCTAAAGAAAACTATGAGCAATTAATCTTTAATCATGCTGATAGCATTTTCTATGTAGAAGCTAGGAAAAAATATCGTGCACTTCGCGGTGATGCAATTAATTAAGTTCTTTAATTTTTCACCTCATATACAACTTTTATTTGATTATAATTTTTGAAACTAATTCGTTCTTACATTAGTTCAAACACATTTTTATAAATCATTTTATTTATTTGAATACTACTTTGTTTAAAAAGTTTACGTACTCAAAAACTTTTATAAACAAAATTATTTATTTCATCATTTTTATTTATTACCTATAAATCAAAATATAGAATGTATCTTTGCTGCTTTAATAGGGTTTAACCTAAGTTTAGAAATCAAGTTTACTTATGTATATATATAATGTTACCATTAATGTAGAAGATGAAATCCATAATGAATGGATGCTATGGATGCAAAACGAACATATTCCTGAAATGCTTGCTACTGGAAAATTTAGTAAAGCATTATTTACACGTGTTATGGTCGAAGAAGAAATGGGCGGCACTACATACTCTGTACAGTATACTACCGATAGTAAGGATACATTAGAGCGTTACTATACTGAAGATGCAGAAACACTAAGAGCTAAATCCAATCGTTTTGCAGGGAAATTTGTCGCTTTTAGAACAGAATTAGAAATTATAAGTGAGCACTAATGTCTAAATCTAAAAAAAAGAAAAAATACAGTACGCCTTATGTTCCTCAAGAAAAAACTGCAGTAAGAGCAAAAAAACATCTTGGGCAACATTTTTTAAGAGATGAGGGTATTGCTAGAGATATCGGAGATACATTAACTTTATCTGGCTATGATAATGTGATTGAAATCGGTCCTGGTATGGGAGTATTAACTAAGTACATTCTCCAAAAAGATCTTAATGTTGTAGCTATGGATCTAGATACCGAGTCTATTGCATATCTCAATACGCATTTTCATCTAGAGCACCCAGAAATACGTAATGCAAAAAGTACGTTTAAAGTTATTGAAGCTGATTTTCTCAAATTTGATTTAGATAGTTTATTTCAAGGGGATCCTTATGCCATTACTGGAAATTTCCCTTATAATATTTCTAGTCAAATCGTTTTTAAAACTATAGAAAACAAACAAAATATTCCTGAGTTTACTGGAATGTTTCAAAAAGAGGTTGCGCAACGTATTTGTGAGAAAGAAGGTTCTAAAACTTATGGAATTTTATCTGTACTCACACAGGCATTTTATGATGCAGAATATTTATTTACTGTACCTCCTACAGTGTTTAATCCTCCTCCAAAGGTTGATAGTGGTGTTTTGCGATTACGTCGTAAAGAAAACTATACTCTTCCTTGTAAGGAAAAACTGTTCTTTACTGTAGTTAAAACAGCTTTTGGTCAACGTAGAAAAACACTGAGAAATAGCTTAAAATCATTGCAGCTTTCTGATGCTTTACGCGAAAGCGAATTGTTTTCAAAACGTCCTGAACAATTAAGTGTAGCTAGTTTTATTGAACTTACATTAAAAATTCAGGAAGACAACGCTTAACCTTTTTATTTATTGCATTATTTGTTAATTCTTTTAACACACATATAAAACGCAATTCATTTGTTTGGTTATCTTTGTCCCGATTAAAATTATAGTACACCTTTATAAAACGTATCTATATGCAATTTCAAGTCTCTAATGAACTTATACTTCGACTGAAAGATCTTATTCAGGAAAAAAATGATACTCGTTTATTAGAGATTTTTAATGAACTTCACTTTGCAGATGTTGCCGAAATCATCAATGAGCTTAGTCCTTTTGAAGCAACATACATCATTAAACTATTAGATAGTGAAAAAACTTCTGATGCTTTAATGGAGCTTGAAGAAGATGTACGTGAACGTATTCTTAATAAGCTTTCTGCCAAAGAAATTGCAGAAGAAGTTGAAGAATTAGATACCGATGATGCTGCCGATATTCTTGCAGAACTTCCTGAAGAACGTGCAGAAACTGTTATCTCTGAAATTGAAGATGAAGAACATGCCGAGCATATCGTTGAATTATTGCGTTATGACGAGGATACTGCTGGTGGATTAATGGCAAAGGAACTTGTTCAAGTAAATGAAAACTGGACTGTTTCTCGTTGTGTTTTTGAGATGCGTAAACAAGCAGAGAATGTAACTAGAGTACATTCTATTTATGTAGTTGATCAAAACAATAAATTAAAAGGTCGTTTATCTCTAAAAGACTTACTTACTGCTTCTACAAAAACTTATATTAAAGAAGTTTATATCCCAAAAGTAGATTTTGTTCGTGTTGATGACGAAGGAGAAGAAGTTGCTCGTATTATGACCAAATATGATTTAGAAGCAATTCCTGTTGTTGATCATAATGACGTGCTTAAAGGTCGTATTACAATTGATGACATCGTTGACTTTATTAAAGATGAGGCCGAGAAAGATTATCAAATGGCTGCCGGTATCTCTCAAGATGTAGAAGCCGATGATAACATTTGGGAACTTACTCGTGCGCGTCTACCCTGGCTTGTATTGGGGTTATTAGGTGGTTTAGGTAGTGTTTCTATTATGGGAAATTTTCACTCTGCTCTAGAACAATATCCTACTTTATTTTTCTATACACCTCTTATTGCTGCCATGGCTGGAAACGTAGGTGTACAATCCTCTGCTATTATCGTGCAAGGTCTGGCTAATGATGTTGTAAAAGGTAGTTTATGGAATCGTCTTGTTAAAGAAATAGGGCTGAGTTTGATCAATGGTATTGCACTTGCACTCTTATTGATTCTTTTTGGAGTCATTATGGGTAACGAAATGCTTTTTAATCTCACTGTTGCTTTAGCATTAATTCTAGTGATCATCGTTGCTGCATTAGTTGGTACTTTTGTACCTATTATTCTAGATAAAAAAGGTATCGATCCTGCTATTGCTACTGGTCCTTTTATTACAACTAGTAATGATATTTTTGGAATATTTTTATTCTTTTATATAGCTAAGCTTATTCTTGGTTTTTAATAAAAAATCACCATTGTATCACTACAATGGCAATCTTTTAATCTAGCCGGAAAAAATATTAACTCTCTTCTTGACAAGAGTATTCTTGAGTACATGCAAAAATCACTTTACAATATTCTGGCCCTGTTACAGCTCCACTACAAGAACATCCACATAAAGAATAATCTGCTATAGCACTTCCTTTAATTGTACGTTGATTTTCTTTACTCAATACCTTAACTCCTGATAAATTTAAAAAATTGGTTTTCATGTAATAATGCTTTTTTATTAGTTTATTACTTTAAATTTAGCATAAAAAAAATGCGGTTAAACCTTTTTTAAATCAAGTTTAACATTTACTTGTATTTTAAAATTAGATTATTTTATCTCATATTTACTTTATTTCTTTAACTAATAAAGAAACGTTAAGATATCTTTGATTACTTATAGAATTAATTATCTTGTTTTGCTAAGAATTAATTTGTTTTTGAAAAAGATCAAAAGCGTTTATAAAAAAAGATGAAAGCGATTAATATTAAAGAAAAATTATCACAGTTTGACAAACAATGGCATCCACATCGCATTGCCATGGTTGATAACAACCAAATATACTTAGCTAAACTTTGCGGTGATTTTGTATGGCACAAACATGATGATGAAGATGAGTTATTTCAAGTGATTAAAGGGACTCTGGTAATGAAGTTTAGAGATAAAACCGTTAGAGTAAATCCTGGAGAACTTATTGTTGTTCCTAAAGGAGTAGAGCATTGTCCTTCTACCGAGAATAATGAAGAGGTTCACGTCTTACTTTTTGAAAAAGCAAGTACTAAACATACCGGTGAAACAGAAAGCGACCGCACTGTTTCTCAATATATCGATATTTAATTATTAAGTGTTAAAAAGGCTTGATAAATTTAAATAATTATCAAGCCTTTTTTATCAGTTTATATTAGTAAGTCTATTCTATAGCCATCTTTTTGCTATCTACTTTCTTTCCATCAATATATAAAGCATAATAATATATAGCAGAAGGTAATCCTTCGCTATTTACATTTAAGACACCTTCTCCTCTATCTTCTAATGGCACTCGTGATACAATCTGTCCAGAAGTATTACTAAACACCATCTCTGCTTTTGATACAGAAACTGGGACATAATATTTAATTATCGAAGTATTTTTAAATGGATTAGGAATGTTTTGATATAATATAGCCTTATTACTTACTCTTTCTACATCATTTACATTTAATGTCGTACATGCACAATCTTCAAGAGCTTCCATTCTTGTGATCAAATCATCTATTTGAGATTGCTGGGTTGCATTCTCATTTTGCAGAGGAGCAAGAATTGCAGATAAATCAACTGTTACCGAGTTACCATTTTCAATTTCAATAGTTAGTTCATTATTTGTTAGTGTAGCTGCTGTTAAATTTTGATCATCTGTAGATACTAATGGTGTAAGATCTACTGTATTTCCACCTGTAATACTTAACGCACTATTATTAAGATTTAAGGTTTGTTCGTCTGTATTATCTAAATATGCTGCTAAATCCACCGTAGTTGCATCATTAGTTAAACTCAATTCATTATTAGTTAATGTCAAATCTTGATTATCTGTGTTATCTAAATAAGCAGTTAAATTTACAGTTCCACCATCTTCTAGAGCTAAAGTATTATCTGTTAAGGTAAGTGCCTGATCATCTGTACTAGTCACCCATTGTGTACCGTCCCATAAATACAACTTATTCTCTTCGTTATCATACACCATCATTCCGTTATCTCCACTTTCTAAGCTTGCTCCAAATGTCGTACGCTGTTCTGTCGTTAATCGATTTATTAGCAAACCTTTATCTGTAGCATTCATATGTAATGATGCATCTCCATTAGGGCTAAAAGTTCCAATACCTACTGTTCCCGAAGCTCTTAATGTAAGCGTGTTTTCTGGAGTATTAGGTTGTATTCTAAAAGATAATTTACTTCCATTAGAAACATCTCTAATAAAGAAATTAGCCTCATTCCCCGCTATATCCCACGTTTGAGCTGTAAATCCATCTGATCCATCTTGTTCTAATCTATACGTAGGAGTATTTCCATCGGTAAGATGTAAGTGAACGGCAGGGTTTGTATTCCCTAGACCTATATATCCTCCAGACTCCATAAAAAACTTATTGTTTCCTGCTCCAGCTTGTATCTTAAAAGGTACGGTTCCTGCTGTAGCATCGTCTATAGAGAAAAAATTGTCTCCTCCATTTGTAGAATCATTAAATGTAAAACGCCAATCATTGCTAGGAAAATTTGCAGTAGTCGAAACATCTTCAAAGTACATTCTCAAATTATCTTCTGACATTACAAAGGTATCAAACCCAAAACTATGTGACGAGTTTGCATCAAGACCTATCTGTAATGATCCTTGAACAAATACATCAGAGTTAAATACTTGTTGCCCTAATACTGTACTTGAGGTTAAATATCCTCCTGATAAAATAATAAATAATAAAAGTCTTTTCATGTGTTTTCGTTTTAAAAGTATGCCGTTAGTTTTAACAAACATAGTGATTTTATGATTGTTACACTACTGCTCTATTTTATTAAAAGTAACTCTTAACCACCAATAAAACAACCGCTTACGACAAAACATCATTTTTTATCGATAATCTGTTCATTGCTATCGTCAAATCGTATATAACATACTGTTCATTATTTTTTCTATCGAAAAAAGGTATCTTTGATTAGATATTAAAACATTTCTTTTATGAATTTAAGATTAGTTTTTTCTTGCTTCTTCTGGATTACTATTTTCGTTTCATATGCACAACAATCCTCCAGTTTTCAAGAAATTGTTCAAAAAATTCATGAATTAGAAAAAAATAAAGATCCTAAGTGCTATGCTACAGCAAATCGTTTGGAAGATTTTATGTATGGGACTCCTTTAAATGATTTAGCTCGAAATCTAAAGATTCAAATACAAAAAGAAATTATTCTTTATCTAAAGCAAAAAGCATCTCAAAATGCCATTGCTGATCATTCAAAAAAGATTACCACCGAACATTTACAACCTATTATTCAAGAGCTTTCTACATATAAAAAACTTACTAGTGGAGATTATGAATATCAATTACCTGATGATACTATCAAAATTGCCAAACTCGACTATGATCAATATGCTTCTATTTCATATTGTTATCGTTCATTGTTGTCTGTAGAGCAAGATCTATTGTTTTCGCCCAAAGCAAACTTATTACCTTTTGATAAAGATGCTATTAGTTATGTAAATGATTATCTTAATATTTCAACTTTGGTAGTCTTAAAAATTGCCGATGAAATTGCTCGAGCAAAAAACCAACCTGAAATCACTCCTGATATTATAAAAACGGCTTGGATAAAAACATTTCAAAAAGAAAAACCTTTAACTCAACAAAAGACCAATGCTATTTTGTCTACAAATGAGGGTAATCATGATTTAATTCAAGAAATCATAAAACAAAAAATTGCTTCTTATAAGCAATATAATAACATTAATCCTAGTCTATTTTTAAGAAACATACAGGTTTATTTTGCTCGTCAAAAATGGCCAACAGATTTAAATACCTCGAAGACATTAAAGGATTACTATCTTGAATCTTTAATACAATTCACGACTTCTTTATTACAACAATCGCATCATATTGCTACCCAAAGAAAACATCCAATCATACGAGTTGCAGATATACAATATGCAGCTAATTCTTTTCTTCCTATTGAAGTAAATAGCTTTGAAGATGTCTTATTTTTCCCTAACAATATTGATAATAACATCAGTATCGAATCTTACGATTTAGATGCTTTTAGAGATAGTAGTTTTCATTGGCGAATACTTGATTACACTTTACAAGATAAACAAGCGCAACACATCAAAACATTAGATCCTAATGCCGTTGAGCTAGTTGTTGAAAATATCGCTCATATGGGAGTTCTTGTTTTACGAATTGCCGGGAGTATTTCTAAATCTCAAGAAAAAACTGCGTTGGACATTAATGATATTAATGCTGCATTCTCACATATACAACAATTAATTAACTCTTATCCTTCATTTGCCCCTAAGCAAGAAAAAACAACTATTGCCTCGGCAAATGCAACCTCATCTCCTATTTCTGGTTTTAGTGAAATAGCTTCTAAAATAGGCATCTCATTTCATCATAAATCATCAGATTGGCTTAGTAGACACATTCGCAGTTTTACAACTTCTTATCAAGAACAAAAAATAAAATTAGCGATTCCTCCTGCTTTTGGTGGTGCTGGTGTAGCTTGTGAGGATATTAATAATGATGGTTTGATTGATGTATTACTTTTAGGTGGTTTTGGTAATAAGCTATTTTTAAATACTCAAGAAGGTTCTTTTAATGATATTAGTAGTATAAGTAATATCAATTATTGGGATCCACAACTTCGCTCTTATGGAGAACCTAGACAACCTATCATTGCTGACTTTAACAATGATGGATTACAGGATATTTTTATTACCTATGTCAATGCTCCTCATAGGCTTTATCAGAATATAGACGGTACGCATTTTACAGATGTTAGTATGTCTTCTAATTTAGGAGGTATAAATGCTGTCGCTGGTCCTGCCACCACATTTGATTATAATAATGATGGTTTATTAGATATTTTTATAGGGTATTTTGGGAATTATATAACAGGAGATTTACCCACTTTAAGTAGGGATAATCAAAATGGTATGCCTAATAAATTATTTAAAAACCTAGGAAACTTTGTTTTTGAAGAAGTCTCGTTTATTCCTTCATCTATTACTAATTCTGGATGGACACAGGCTGTTGGCCATGCCGACCTTAATCAAGATGGCTTACAAGATATTATCGTAGGTAATGACTTTGGTGTAAACAAATATTTTCTTAATAGTTCAACTGGGGTATTTACTGAATCTAGTAAACAATTAGGAACTGATAAACCTTCTTATACTATGAATATAGGAATATCAGATCTTAATCGAGATATGTTTCCTGATCTCTATATTTCTAATATTGTAGTCATGCAAAAGGACGAAAAATATGTAAGCCCTAATAAGGATACTCAAATGAAATTTGATCCTAAGAAAATGGCTAATATTAGAACTGTTGAAGCCAATGATCTCTTTTTATCTAATATTAAGAGTAAACGTCTACATAACTATCAATTGTCTACCAATATTGGGAGAGGTTATTCTTCTACAGGTTGGTCTTGGGATGCCGACTTTTTTGATTATGATAATGATGGTGATGAAGATCTTTATTGTCTAAACGGAATGAATGATTTTAGTGTTTATTCTACCGAAAATCCTTTTTATTTTGAACGCGAAGATCTATCTAAAGCTATACAATATGCAGAGAGTAATCGTGAGAAAAATGTGTTCTTTATTAACGATAATGGGCAATTAATTAACAAAGCCAAAGCATTAGGGGTTGATTTGTATAGTAATGCTCGAAGTGCTAGTTATTTTGATTATGATAATGACGGTGATTTAGATATCATAATTAATAATTATCATGATACTGCTAATGTTTTACAAAATAACACTTCAAGTACTAATCATTGGTTAAAAATCAAACTTATAGGATCTCCTAAACACCACATCAATAGAGATGCCATAGGTTCTTCAATAATAGTTTCTAGTAAACATCACAAAAACTTATGGAGAGAAATCCATAGTACTACTGGTTATTTATCTGTACATCCTAAAATCCAACATTTTGGAATAGGCTCAGATACTACTGCTAAACTTACTGTAAAATGGAGTAATGGTGAAGTGTTTACTTTTAAAAATTTAAATGCTAATGAATCCTATCATATTACATATCCTAACATCTTAAAAAAAATATGATCTACTAATGCAGATCATATTTAAATATCATTTTGCATTCTTCTTTTTTTCTTCGTTATCAAAATACTGAATGTACGTTATGATCTCTTTGGTTATTCTGAATTTGTCTTCAAAGATATCTGGTCTATAAATAATAGGAGTACCGTTTTCTATCTTCGTTATTTTGGGATCAAAAAAGGCATATGTATAAAACGAACTCAATAATATTTTATCTGTATCTATTACTTTTTTATATAGCAAAAGGTATTGCAATACTTCTTTTTTATGTTTTGGATATAGCGCTATCATTTGCCAAAACGCTTTTTGTAACTCCATATTGGTCAAACTCTCTTGTACATCCACAAAAGCATATTGTTCTTTATACACCTTTTTTCTATACTCTATATCTTTAATTAATCGTCTTGCTTCTTCGCTAAAAATTAAGGTATCCTGTTTAGTTTCTATTCCAGGTTTTAAGGTTTCATCTATCCATTTTTGATATGCCATTTCTCCATCCTGTAAAGCTTTCCATTGTTTCTGAGTTAATGTTATCTCTTCTTCAGTATTATATTGCTGCCCGAAAAAATATACGGGCAGCATTATTAATACCAATAGAACTATATGTCTATTAGTCTTCATACGTAGTATCGTTTGTATTAAGGTGTAATTGATCTTTAATAAATTCAACACTAGCTTCTAGCGAATTAATCTTTTGCTCATTAGCTTGTTGACGTGCTTGCATTTTCTTAATTACATGCATCCAATCTCCATTATGAACTCCTATTACAGTATTCACCATTTTCATTCCAGCTACCGGATGATTGTCCCATGAACGTCCTACGGCATATTTAAAATCTTCTACAGTCATATCTTCTGGTCGTATAGGTTTACCATATCCTTTAACTTGTGTATCTGCTACTATATAATCTCCAGACTGTACTACGCCTAGTACTTTTACAGGGATTTGCCCCATAAAGGCTACATTATGTCCTAAATGTATTCTTTCTTGAGAAGGCATATTACCCAAAACTATTGGTTTATGAGATACTGCCATTATTTGCTCTGCTCCTTCAAGGTTTTTAGTGATCTTCCCTCCTTTAACAGCTACAATATCTCCTGCTGTAATATATTCGTTACTATCTTCTCGTTCTAACCATTCTGCATAATCTCCGTTTCCAGAGGTATATTCTACTCCCATACGGTTATAATCATAAATCAATTGATTTACCACTGCAAAACCATTAGTAATACCATCTAATAAATCAACTCCTACAAATGAAGCTGCAACATTTGTTATGTATACATCATCAAGAATAGATCTGTTTCTCCAATTTGTCATAGACTCTGCACGAATAGATCCTACTCTTCTTCCGTCTTTATCTTGAAACTCGACAAATTTATTCTCATTATTTAATGAATTATTGACATTTGCTAATGTTTTTAAATTAGGAATATCAAACTCTGAGTTTTCGTTTAAAGGAATGTTTGGGAGTTTAATAGATTTTATAGCCTTACCAGGCACATTGAAGCTTGGCATTTTAATAGTTTGCCCTGGAAAAGTAGTGAATCTAGTTCCACTTATATTTATTCTATGTTTTAAGACTTTTACATCGGGAATTTTAAAATTAAAATTAGGAATAGTAATCGGGGGCACCAACTCTCCATTTTTAAGTCCTTTATTAATTTCTTTTACAACAAGATTGGTTACATGAGCCGTTGCTTCAGCGATACCTTTGGCTGGCATCATATTAATCAAGTCTTTGGGCTTAACTTTTTTTCCGCTAAACCATCCTTGAACAGTACTAGTTGTTCCACCTAAAAGAATATTGGATAATTGCGGTAGTTTTCTAAAACTATTACCTGTCCATGCTCCATGAGTTCTTCCTAATTTGATTACAATTCCATCTCCTGCATTTCCATCTGTATTCTCAAAAGAAGCCACGAACCCTTTACTTGATTTTGATACATTTACATCTATAAGAGAGGATGTTGCCTTCTCCCAAGAGACATTTCCATTACCATCTGTTTTAAGTACATCTCCTGCATTTCCATCATTTATAGGAAATGTATAATGATCTCCTATTTTTAAGCTCCCGTTAATCTGAACTAAATCATTATCAAACTCTCCATAAATCAGAGGACTACTACTATTCGAATTTTCTATATACAGTTTATTATTCATTTCTCCTGCATACTCAGCTACTCTTGTTCCTATCAAAATATTACTACTTCCTTCTACTAAGTATCCTGCATGATATCCTAGAAGTACATTTTCGTTTCCAAGATTTTGTCTACCAGCACCAACTCCTGCTGCGGTATTTCTAATTCCATTTTCATTCAAACTCAATGCTTCATACCCTAAGGCAACATTTAACCTTCCTCCTTTTATATCTTTCAAAGCTCGCCATCCAACAGCTGTATTTGCGCTACCTGTAGGATTCATCATCGATTGGTATCCTACTGCTGTATTATTTCTTGCTCCATTATTAATAATTAAAGCTTGCTCTCCTATACCTACAGATTCTCCATTATTCAAAAATTCTAAAGTATTTTTATTTAGTCTAAAACGTTCTTCTCCTTCTGTATGAATCTTTATCATATCATCATCTGCATCATTTTTTATAACAATCTTAGTATCTCCATCAATATCTTCAAGTACATTTTCTTCTATTGCTGAACTCTTAAAAGTTGTATCACTTCCTGATTTTTTTGCATATAAAGCATATGGTACACTTAGTAACTCCGAGCTTCCTATAATTTTATACGCTTCTCCTCCTTGAGTATCTATAGCTATTTGTAACCATGAAGCACCTGCTCCCCAATTTACTTTAGAAAAAACCTCTTGAGTATTTCCTTTTCCTATTTGTAATACAAATAATCCTTGGGTATCTGTTATAACCTGATGTGTTTCTGTATACACAGTTACTCGTTTTTCGTTCCCTTGCTGTAACTGAATTTGAACTCCAATTTTTTGATTCTTTATCGCATTTCCTTGAGCATCTTTCGCGATAGCTTGATAATTAAATGCATCTGGAATATTTTGTGCTTGTAGTATTCCTAGAGAAAGAATACAAACTAGTAATAATATAATGTTTTTCATGATTCTGTTTTGTTAGTTTTTTATGATTTTGTGTATAGTTGATTTGCCTTCTTCATTTTGCAAGTGTATTATATACACGCCTTTGGGGTATGGACTAAAATCAATATCGTTAACGCCTTTATCTGTTAAGTTTCCTTGGTCTTTTTGTTGTCCATAAACATCATAGATCATATATAAAAGATCTTGTCTCTTTGTTTGGATTTGAAGAGAAGTTACTACAGGGTTAGGCCAGATATCAACCGTAAATTCTTTTTCTATCTTATGAGATAAATCATATACTTTTAATTGAGGCCTTGATAGAAATCCTTGCGAAATCACTTCCAATTCTTCTTGTATTGGATGTACTGCTAACTCTCCTATAACATATTGAAGTTGCATTTCACTATTCGCGATATTACCTCCAGTAGTGATAACTTGACGTTCTATATGTTGCGCATAACAACACGTACCAGCCATCAATGTAATTATTGATAGTATCTTCATGACATCTTAGTTTTATGGGTTAGTTTTTGGTATTTCTCATACCATTTTAGGTAAAGAAACTAGACTTTCTTCCACAAAACTGGTAGTTATCAAAAAGCTTTTTTCTATCTAAACATTAACAATAATTCCGGTCTCATTGCCTTTTTTATAGAAAAGAAATACTTTAAGTTAAGCATTAAAATTTGTGATATGTAAGCCCTAGATCTTTTTATTTTATGTGATCTGATCTATCACAAAAGAAAGAATTTAAAGGCAAAACAACATAGAATTAAAGGTAGCAAAGTGGTTGCTCAAAAAATAAAAAACTAATAAACAACAGCTTACAATTCTTTTATAAATTGATCTAAATCTTGTGCCTTGGTCAATTTCAGTTTTTTACGTATTCTATATCGTGTAGATTTAACAGCACTTATTGTTGTGCTCTTTAATGAAATAATATCTTGTGTTGACATTCCTAGCTTGATCAAGCATACTAGCTCTTTTTCTCTCACTGATAGTTGAGGATATTTTGTTTCTATTTTTAATTTAAAAGCAGTATCAATAGTATCTATATTTTCTTGTAATACTACCTTGCTTTCTTTTTCAAGAATAGTTTGTTTTAATTCTAATTTTAATGTCTGTAAAAATTGCATTTTTTCGACTTTATCTTCAATCGTAGAAAATTGCTTTAGTCTATCTAAAATCTGCTTTTGATTTTTTTGTCGAATTGCATTGTCCAATATCACTTCTTTTAAATCATTTGTCTTGTGTTGCAATTCGCGATCTAAATGTTCTTTTTCAAATTGAATTAATTGTTTTTCTAGTTGCAGTTGGTTTGCTTTCGATTTTTTGTGTTTTCCATATAATACTAACACTCCAATAACCAATAATAATCCTATGCTTGATATAATATATAATACAATTCGCTTTTGCGCAGATTGTCGTAAGGCTATATTTAATTCTTTTTCAAGCAAATACTGTTCTTTTGTTTTTTGCTTTTCGGCTTCAAAATAGGACGCCAAAATATTTCTTGTACTCTTTTGTTCTCTTCTCAATAAAGTATCCAATACTACTTTATATTCTTCCGTAGTAAAGATTAAAGTATCATAGTGTCTCTTCTCTTTTAAAAGTTTCATCTTTTCTCTTAAAAACTTCTTTCCATCTAGAGAATACTTTCTAGCCTCTTGACCCGAATAATAGTTGTTTAAAATTTGATATTCTTTATCAGCCAACTTCAATTCACATACTCTTAACAACATTTCTAAAGCATACAATCTAGAATTACGCGATGCCGATATTGTTGACGAAGGATATAAACTATCTCTAATTTTGGAAGTATTTTGGTATAACTGATAAGCTTTCTTCCATTTTCCTTGCTCTTTATATACATGTGCTATATTCTCATCAATATTTACATCAAATAATAAATGTTCCCATCTTTTAACATTTAATACTTTTTTTGCTTTTTGATATTCTTGTAGCCCTAAAGCTATATTATCTCTATCTACATAATACATCCCTAGGTTGTTATATGCAGAAGAAAGCCATTGTTTATCTGCTATTTTTTTTCCTTCTTCTATAGCTTCTAAGTAGCTTTCTTTTAATTTTTCTTCTTCTTTTCTATCTCGATATAATCTCGATAATTCACCTAATGTTCTAAACTTTGTACCGCTACCTTGTTTACAAAGCATGCTAAAGAGGTTAACGGATTCTTGATATAACATAACGACCTCATCATGACTACCCGACTTCAGGAGTACATCTCCATATTGTTTGATTATATATGCTCCTATTAATGTATGTTTTAATGAATCTTCTAGCGCATCATATGCTTTTCTGTAATAATTACTCGCCTCTCCATAATCTTTCATTTGAAAATAGGCTCTCCCGATCAACTGGTTTGCTACCACAATAACTTTTTTATCATTTTTTAAAAGTGCCTCATCTTTAATCTTCTGCGCAAGAGTTAAGGACTTTTTAGGGTGATCAAAAACGATCTCAAATCCTTTTCCTAATTGATTAAGTTTAGTTGACTTCTCAAGACTTAATGCTACAGGAAATGATTCGCATGGTGTTTCTTTTTGCCCCCAAACTGTATTTTTTCCTATCATAAGAAAAAGAATACTATATAATGCTTGCCGTATAATAGCTTTTTTCAAGATTTTCTTAATTTTGAGTATCAATACCAATTAATTATATCAATGCTTATTCTTCACTTAGACCATAACCATCCTTTATTAATCCAGCAATTAAATGATTTAGGCTTTTCAAACCACGAAGATTATATTTCTTCCAAAGAGGAAATAGAATCTAAGATTAATCAGTATGATGGTATTGTCATTCGCAGCCGCTTTAAAATAGACAAAACTTTTATTGATAAGGCTGCTAACCTTAAATTTATTGCTCGAGTGGGTGCTGGTTTAGAAAGTATCGATATTTCTTATGCTCAACAAAAAGGTATTGCTCTTTTTGCAGCACCAGAAGGGAATAGAAATGCGGTAGGAGAACATGCTTTGGGTATGCTTTTATCATTATTTAATAAGCTTTCTATTGCTGATGCTCAAGTTAAAAATGGACAATGGCTACGTGAAGCAAATAGAGGTATTGAACTTGACGGAAAAACAGTTGGTATTATTGGCTATGGTAATATGGGACGTGCTTTTGCTCGAAAACTACGTGGTTTTAATGTAGAAGTTATCTGTTATGATATTAAGAACGATGTAGAAAATAGTGATGCTACTCAAGTTAAACTTGATGAGCTTTTTGAAAAAACTGATGTCTTAAGTTTACATACACCATGGACTCCACTTACCGATAAAATGATCAATCGTGATTTTATCAATCGTTTCCAGAAACCTTTTTGGTTGATTAATACCGCTCGTGGAAAAAGTGTAGTTACTCAAGATCTTGTCGACGCTATAACACAAGGTAAAATACTAGGTGCTGGACTTGATGTTCTTGAATATGAAAAGTTATCCTTCGAAAGTTTATTTGCAGATCCTAAAGCTATGCCAGAAGCTTTTAAGAAACTACTCTCTTTAGACAATGTTATTCTAAGCCCTCATGTTGCTGGATGGACAGTAGAATCTAAAGAAAAATTAGCTCAGACTATAGTTGATAAAATCAAATCAAAATTTTGCTAAAACCAATTTTCTATAAGCTTCTCGAGTCTTACATTATTTCTGAAAAAGAAATCAAACGATTGTGGATGCAAATTGAAAAACAGCATACGCATCACGAGCGTTTTTATCATAATTTCTCTCATTTAGAGCACTTGTATACGCAATTATTAGCCGTCAAAGATCATATTAACAATTGGGATATTGTTCTTTTTGCCTTATTCTATCATGACTATTATTATAATATTCATAGAAAAGATAATGAAAAACGTAGTGCTACAAAAGCTTTTGAAATACTAACTCAAATTAAACTTCCTGTAGATCAAATAGAAATTTGTCATCAAATGATTTTGTCCACGCTCGGACATCAAACAAGTACTCTGTCAGATATCAATTATTTTACCGATGCTGATTTGTCTATTTTGGGTAGTGATTGGGTGTCCTATCAAATCTATTTTAAGAATGTACGTCTAGAATATAGTTTCTATCCTGACTTTATGTATAAGAAAGGGCGTTCAAAAATGCTAAAGCATTTTCTAGATATGCCTAGCATCTTTAAAACAGCTTATTTCTATCAACAATTTGAACAACAAGCTAAATCCAATATTTCTAGAGAACTTGATTTGTCACAATAAGTATCTCCTTTTGTATAAACACAGTATAGTGTGCAGATCGATTCTTTCCAAAAAATAATCTTATCTTTAAAAGAGGGAATTGAATATCGTTTTATACGATATAGTTTAAACAAAAAAGTACTATGACTTCAGATGCAAAAACACCAGATGAATATATATCTAATTTACCTGATGATCGTAAAGAGCCTATGCAAGCTTTACGTAAGGTTATTCTAGAAAATTTACCTCAAGGGTTTCAAGAAACCATGAGTTACGGAATGATAGGTTATGTCATTCCTCATAGTCTATATCCTGATGGATACCATTGTGATCCAAAATTACCGTTACCATTTATGAATATTGCTTCTCAAAAAAATTATATCGCCATATATCATTCTGGTATCTATGCTCAAAAAGAATTATTAGATTGGTTTGTTGGAGAATATCCTAAACATGTTAAGACCAAATTGGATATGGGAAAAAGTTGTATTCGGTTTAAAAAAGTGAATCAATTACCCTTAGATTTAATTGGGGAATTAAGTTCCAAAATGACTCCGAAGGATTGGATAAGTATTTATGAACAAAATGTAAAAAACAGATAATTATGAAGCGTGTTACGGGTATAGGTGGTATTTTTTTTAAAAGTACCGATCCTAAAAAAACAAAAGATTGGTATAAAAATCATTTAGGTCTTAACACCGATGAGTATGGATGTACTTTTTGGTGGAAAGATGAAGAGGATAATAAATGTTCTACTCAATGGAGTCCTTTTGCTAAAGACACTTCGTATTTTGAACCTAGTAAAAAAGAGTTCATGATGAATTTTAGGGTTGATGATCTCGTTACACTAATGGAAACTCTAAAAGAAGAAGGCGTTACTGTAATCGATAAAATTGAAGAATATGACTACGGTAAATTTGGTTGGATTATAGACCCAGAAGGTAATAAAATTGAATTATGGGAACCTGTTGACGCTCCATTTTTATAAAAAAAGAGTAACCAATGGTTACTCTTTTTTAGTTTATTTCTTATGAAATCAACGGATTTGTATGTTGTTCTTCCACTTTAGGATCTGGTCCATATTGATTGTCGCCATAATCTCCTTCGGTTGCCATTAATACCAAAAGCCATATTGGACCTATTAACGGTATTAACGTTATCAAATACATCCATCCGCTATTACCAGTATCGTGCAATCTACGAACAGCTACTGCTAATGTAGGTAATATCATTGCTAATGCATAGATCACATATACTATCCAAAAAATTATTGATAAAAAAGGTAAATCAATAGATGCCGCTATTGCCGTAAATATCCCTGCAACAATCGCTATACCTATAGTGATTAATGCATTAAACAGCACAAACATCCAATATTCTTTTCTTCTTGCTCTACCTTCAAAGTTTGCATAATTCTTTAGTACTTTTAAATACCATTCCATATTTCTATTCTTTTTGATTGGTTATATATCGTTCAAATATAAATTTATTTTACTTGTTGTTTGTCATAAACCAAAATTAAGTGGTAACATTTTTGCTATTTTTCTCCTAGAAAAACCTCCTGTAAACAATACTTCAGAAGCTGGAGTATAATTACCTAGCTTATCAATAAAAAAAGAAGGCGTTCCTTTTGCTAACCACATATCTGTTTGTTCATATCCTTGATAAAAAATACTCACCTTTTCCTTTACTTGTATACTTACTTCGGTCAATGCATTATGAGGAACTATTTTAAAAACAGTTTTGGGATCACTTTTAAAGCCTTTGTAAAAAATATCAAACTCTTGAGAAGTCAACTTTTCGCTTGCTAATGCTCTCATAAAGTTCAAAGACGATCCCTTATACACTTTTTCTCTATTTGTTATATGCTTCTTCTTTGTTTTTTTACGTTGCTCAGTAAACAAACTAGTTCCAGAATAATATACCCCATATATAGTTCTTAGCATTCCGCCTTTATTAAACTGTATTTTAAAATCCTGTAAATGGTATGTTATGGTATACCCTAAATAGGTATTTTCAATAATCAAAGGTTCTTGAGCACTTGCATACAATGCATCTTCTGAAGGAATATATTGTAGCTTTATTTTCTTTTTATTTTTGATTTTACAATAGCGTCTTATGTCTTGAGTTCCTATAAATTCTCTTAAAAAGTAGTTCATTTTCCTTTCTCTAGACCATGGGTCTTTTTCAAGAAAAACAGTATCTAATTCTTCAAGTGTTTCTTCTAGGTAGATTGTGATATCTTCTGTAGAGGTAACTTCAAGGTATTTATTTTTATATCCTAAAAAAGAAATCACCAAAGGAACATTAGCTATATAATCGATCTCAAAAACCCCATTTTGATCACTTACTGTTCCTCTTGTTGTCCCATCAAAATAGATTACAGCTCCTTCTATAGGTTCTTTGTTTTTTTGATCATAAACAATACCTTTTATAAATTCTTGACTATGCATATACGAAGAATAGAAACAGCATAGTAATAACAAACAGTATTTTATAATTCCTGTTTTACTAATTATCATTGAGTAAGAGTTTTTAATATAATACTTGTATTTAAATATATACAATTTATTAAGACATTACGTTATTACATAAAACAACTCTCATTACTTCTTAGTTTACTTTGGTTAAAACTAAACTATAAGGTACCTTATAAGGATAATGTAATTCTCCGTTATCTAATACATCTAATGCTACCTCTATATACCACTCTAGTGAGTCATTATTAGGGTTATATGTTAAGTGAACTATCCCATCATAATCAAACTCATCTGTTGGTTCACCATACAATAATTCTATCTTATTTAAATCTTCTACATAGATCGTAGATCCAAAAACATTATGATCTGGTGCACTTCCACTTGGCTGTAATCTTGGAGTGGTATCAAAAACAACTTCTCCATTCTTGATATACTTATAACGACTAGTTAATAAATCATCATAAAAATTCCCCATATCTTTTTTTATAATTTTGGTAAATGTAATCTCAAAAAATCCATTAGAACTTTGATATCGTCAGGTACCTAAAAACTTATCCATTACTCCATTAACATCTTTAAAATAATATTTTGTTTCATAATTTATATGTCCTTTTTGATTTTCAATAGGTATAATCTCTTGTGCCTGTATTGTATTACTTATTAGTAATACTACTATAATTAATAACTTTTTCATTTTTTATAATATGCAAACAGCCTGCTATAAAACAGGCTGTTTATTTGTTGCTCTTAGTTTACTTTGGTTAAAACTAAACTATAAGGTACCTTATAAGGATAATGTAATTCTCCGTTATCTAATACATCTAATGCCACCTCTATATACCACTCTAGTGTATCATTATTAGGGTTATATGTTAAGTGAACTACTCCATCATAATCAAACTCATCTGTTGGTTCACTGTATAATAATTTTATTTTATTTAAATCATCAGCATAAATCACAGCTCCAAAAACATTATGATCTGGTGCACTCCCACTAGGCTGTAATCTTGGAGTGGTATCAAAAATAACTTCTCCATTCTTGATATATTTATATCGACTAGTTAACCAATCTATAAAATAATTTTGCTGATCGTATTTTATTTTTTTAGTAAATGTAATCTCAAAAAATTCATTAGAATTTTGATTTCTCCAGGTACCTAAAAACTTATCTAGAACTCCATTAACGTCTTTATAATAATATTTTGTTTCAAAATTCACATTTCCTCTTTGATTTTCTAACACAATAATTTCCTGCGCTTGTATCGTATTATCAATTAATAGTAGTAATACTATAAATATTATTTTTTTCATTTTTTATAATTTTCTCCAGTTAGTGATTGATCCATTCGTTTCTATAGCTAGATATACCGCTATTCCTAAGCCTGTTTGTGATAAACCCTCCAGTTTAACCGTATTTATAAAATCTATAAATTGCGTTAAAAAACATTGATTTTCTCCAAGGTTACATTTTTCAATTATAAATCTTTCATATTTCTCTTTTAATTCTTTTTCTCCTTCTCTAGTATTTAATATTCTATTTATTTCCCACAATTGTCCTATGTCACTTATTCTTAACGCATACACTCCAGAATTAAGTTGTAGAGATGGTCTAGGTCCTGATCCTAATATTTCTGTAGGTTCAGCAACTAGAATATCTGTAATATTACCATTATTGATATCATCTGGTTTTCTTAATTGTCGATATATAAAAAGTTGCGTAAAACTTTTTATATCACCAATGGAAAAAATAGGTATACTTGTTTTAGTTATCGTACTCCCATCGCTTAGTTTCTCTTTAAATTCTTCTGGATGAAAATGCATAGACACCAGTGATTTAGAACTATACTCTATAGTTACATTTTTTGGTTTCCTTACCGTTGCAGGAAACTCTCTTGCATTATAATTTCCTTGGTCATCTATCGTTACATCAAAAACAGCTCCATCTTCTAAAAACTCAGTACTTATTCTTGATTTAAAATTTGATATACGCTGCTGTAATCCTGTAACTCTTTGTATTTGTTCTTTTAGTTTTTCTATATGCTGTGCTTCTGTTAGTATTTGTTGTTGTACATTAACTCCTCCTGTTGGTATTGTGATTCCTGTATCATGAATAGATCCATTACCTCCTAATGTTGTACCTGTAGTAGCACCGCCTCCAGATCCAGAATCTCCTGCATCGTCTTCTGGATCCTCACCTTCTCCACATCCACGCGTCACTACATACACATACTCTCCACATGATCCTACTCCGTGTTCATTTTCACAATCTTCTCTAGTATCAAAATAGATTACCCCTACTCCTGTATTATAATGCCAGATACTTCTTCTACAATCTCCAGACGATCTATTTTTACTCAAGAGATCTTGTAGTATATCTGATTCAATGTCTATAGGAGATGACGTTACCTTTCCGTCTAAGTCAATATTTTCTCCTGCATTAAATAACACACGTTCTTCAGGGGTAAAATGATATGTTACTATATCACTAATATAAGTACCCTCTTCAAAAAATGTAACAACTAAATTTTTTAGTATAGGATCACCTTCTTCTCCTTCTAACTCAAACGTATAAGAATATTTATCTTTTATTTCTAAATAGGTAATTGTTTCGGTTAAAAGAATCAATTCTTCTTGTTTTTGAGATTCTTTTTTCTCTTTTGACCGATCAATGTGCTTTGATAATAATGTTGTCACTTTTTTATCCTTAGATAGATCAGAAAGTGTTAGTTGTTTGACTTTAAAACTAAATTCATTGGTAGTGGTTTCTATATTAATCTCATCATCTTGACATCCTATAAATCCCAAAAGACTTATAAGCATAATCATTTTTAAAAATTGTTTTTTGATCATAAATGTATTTCTTATTAAAATTAAGAATACTAATTTATGGCATTCACGTAATTACAACTTGTATTATTCTATTCAGAATCAATCTTATATTATCATACAAACAGTATTCCACAAAAAAAGGTGTTTAATTAAAACACCTTTTTTTCTAATTCTGCTTGAAACTCTTCCATAACGGGTTTCACTGTACTTTCTGGGAGATCGGCTATCCTTATATACATTAAGCCATCTACTGCATTATTAAATAGTGGATCTACATTAAATGCAACCACTTTTGCATTTTGTTTTATGTATTTTTTTATCAATACAGGAATTCTAAGACTTCCTGGTTCTATCTCGTCTATAATCTTATCAAACTTATTAAGGTCACTTCTACTCTCATCAAAGACAAAGTCTTTATCGGCATCTTTAAGCTTTACTTTAAATTCTTTTTTAGGTCTTACATATTGTGCAACATATGGATCGTAATAATGTGATTTCATAAACTCTATCATCAATGACTTAGAGAAATTACTAAACTTATTACTAATACTCACTCCTCCTATTAAATATTTATGTTCTGGAAAGCGTAAAGTACAATGTACAATCCCTTTCCATAATAAGAACAATGGCATAGGACGTTGTTGATATTCTTTAATGATAAATGCGCGTCCCATTTCTATAGACTCGCTCATCATTTTATAAAGTTCTGGTTCAAACCTGAACAAGTCTTGTAGATAGAATCCATCGATACCATAAGATTTATATATCTGTGATCCCATCCCCATACGATAAGCTCCTGCTAGACGATTTTCTTTATTATCCCATAAAAACATATGGTGATAATATTCATCAAAAGGATCTAAATCAAGAGATTGATTTGTTCCTTCCCCTATGGCTCTAAAAGTAATTTCGCGTAAGCGTCCTATCTCATGTAAAATATTAGGAATACATTCTTTCTTTGCCAAGAACACTTCATAATTCTTACTTGATAATAAACGTTTATCGTTCTCTCTACAATATTTTAATTCGGCTTCAATTGCAGCAATATTTCCTTCTCCTGCAATAGCTTTAGGAGATTTAGGAATTTTAAGATTTTGAGGAATGCTCTCTAATAAAGGTTTCTTCTCATAAGGATTTGCCAACATATACGTCTTCTTACGTAAAAAGTTAGTCAACTCTTCTAAGCTTGCATGTTCTTCTTGATCTTTGACCGATACAGGGTTTCCTATTCGTACTTTTATAACACGATTCTCTTGAGTAAAAAGTTCGCTAGGTAATTTCGCTGTTCTCAACGTATCACTTATAGCAGATAATCTATAAAACAACCTACTGTTACGCGCATGAAAATAAACTGGAATCACAGGAACTTTTGCTTTTTGAACCAGTTTCATAATCGCAGGTTCCCACGGTTTATCAACAATGTCTTTACCTTCTTTATATGTAGAAACTTCACCTGCAGGAAATATTCCCAATGGTTTTCCGTTTTTTAAATGAAGGATAGCTTCTTTTATTCCTTGTAAACTAGATTTTGATTCTTTATGATTCTCAAAAGGGTTTACAGGCATAATAAATGGCTTAAGCGGCTTAAAACCATGCAATAAGAAATTTGCTATAATTTTATAGTCAGCTCTATGCTCTAACATCAATTTAAGCAACAATACCCCATCTAATCCTCCTAGAGGGTGATTAGACAACGTTATAAAAGGACCATTTTTAGGAAGTCTTTTTAAATCTTCTTCTGGAATTTCAAAGGTTACACCGTATAATTCCAGCACTTTTTCCACAAATTCTATTCCTTCATAATGAGCAATAGAATTGTAGTGACGATTAATTTTGGATATTCTTGTAACCTTAAGAATTATCCATCCAATACCTGTACCTAAAAATCCAAATCTATCCAGTTTTAGCCCTTTGGCTATATCTTTTGCGGTAACTATCGCCATTCAATAATTTTTGTGCTAACTACAAATATAGTAATTTCGTGAAACAGCTTATACTATTTTGTAATCATTTGATACGTTTCTCCTGCTATTTGCTCTAGTAGAATCGTTTTTCCTGTTCTTATTTTGGCTACCTCTTCTTGTGTAAAATGTCGTATTGTATATAGTGTTACATCCTTTTCGCAATTGATTTTGAATCTTCCTTTTAATGCTGTTAATAAGTTTTCTAACGTATTGAATTTATTTTCTACACATACCGAGAAACTAATCGCTGAATTTTGAATTACATCGACTTTTATTTGATGTTCATGGAATAAACTAAATAGTTCACTTATATTTTCTTCAAGCATAA
Organism: Aquimarina rhabdastrellae; assembly: GCA_947387485.1. Taxonomy (GTDB): domain Bacteria; phylum Bacteroidota; class Bacteroidia; order Flavobacteriales; family Flavobacteriaceae; genus Aquimarina. The sequence continues at coordinate 613,269 of CANDNT010000002.1, read as the reverse complement.
ATGAGAAATCCAATGTTGATAAAGAAATTAATACTTGATGCTTCTTAACAATAAAACATGGAACATAAGGTTCTAGTGCTTGCCCTTTGGTCACCTTAGTTCCTTTTGCTTCTGGATTCACAAAAGACCTTACGTATAACGGAATTTCTTTTCGTTGTAATGGTTGTAAAGTTTTAGGGTGTATTACAGATGCTCCATAAAAGGCCAATTCAATTGCTTCTTCATAAGAAATCTGTTCTAGCAATTGTGTTTCTTTAAAAATTCTAGGATCTGCATTTAACACTCCAGGGACGTCTTTCCATATACTTACTTCATTTGCATTTAAACAATACGCAAAAATCCCAGCAGTATAATCACTTCCTTCCCTGCCTAATGTTGTCATAAAATTATGCTCATCTGCTCCTATAAACCCTTGAGTAATGGTTAAACCTTGCTGGTTAACCTGATTATTAATTGCTTGTTGTGTATATTCCCAATCTACCTTTGCGTCACGAAATACACTATTAGTTTTGATAACTTCTCCTGCTGCTAACCAATCATTCGTTATCCCTATTTCATTAAGGTAAATACTTACTATAGTTGTAGAAATCAACTCTCCATAACCTACGATCTGATCGTATACATAATCATAAATTGTTGATTTATTGACTTTCAATACTGTTTCTAGAGCATCAAAAAGCAAGGCTATTTTATTAAAAACCTCATGCTCTTTTGTTTCAAACAACTCAAAAACGATTTGATAATGAAACTCTTTTAGTTTATAAATCAACTCTGATAATTTTGGGGATTTTTTTAGATACGCATCCACAATTACTTCGAGCGCATTGGTTGTTTTTCCCATAGCCGATATAACAACTACAGTTTCTTTATATCCAACACGTTTTAATATATCACCTACATTTCTTACACCTTCTGCATCTTTTACAGATGCTCCTCCAAACTTATAAACCTTCATATAGAATTACACATTTTGATTAACAAAAGTAGCTAATCCTTTTTCACTCATTTGTACTAAGTACCAATCTTTAAGTAACGTAGCTCCACTTTTTTCATAAAAATCAATAGCATTAGTATTCCAATCTAGCACTACCCATTCTACTCGCTTTACCCCTTTATCTTTTGCATAATGCATCACACGAGTATATAATGCTTTACCTATTCCCTTTTTTCTCATAGAAGCCTTAACTATTAGATCTTCAAGATGTACTGTACGTCCTTTCCATGTAGAAAAACGATCATAGATAATTGCAGCTCCTATGATTTCTTCATTCATTTCTGCCACAAAACATTTAAATAAAGGCTGCGTTCCAAATCCTTCTTTGATTAAATCATCAACCGTAATATCAACTGCATCTGGTTCTTTTTCAAAATCGGCTAACTCCTGAATTAAATCCAATACTTGGGACATATCCTCTTGTACTGCATCTCTAATACTAAAGTCCATAAATAAAAAGTTTTTCAAATCTAAAAAATTAAGTCTACACTAAATCATACTGGTTTAAAACTTCTTATTTTATTTCATAAAAACACTTACAAATCTCTTCGTATCTCACTTATATAAAAAAACTTATACTTTAAAAGTTTTTTATATAAAGAAAAAAAGCACTTGTTATTTTTAATCAAATCTTATTCTAAAAACTATTTACACAAACGAAAACGTTATAGTTGGTAAAAAAATAATATTTTTGCAAAAACTAAAATCCATCATTTCATGGCTAAAAAAAATCAAACGCTAGGAGAATTTATTATCGAAAACCAATCTGAATTCCCTTATGCTAATGGGGAATTATCTCGCTTGATTAACTCTATACGATTAGCCGCAAAAATGGTAAATCACGAAGTAAATAAAGCAGGCTTAGTTGATATCACTGGTGCTATAGGAGAAACAAATGTTCAAGGTGAAGATCAGCAAAAACTAGATGTTTTGGCCAATGAAACCTTTATTAAATCACTTACTAATAGAGAAATTGTTTGCGGTATTGCTTCTGAAGAAAATGATGATTTTATTACGATTACTGGGCAACGCAATGACAACAAAAACAAATATGTTGTTTTAATCGATCCTCTTGACGGAAGTTCAAACATCGATGTTAATGTTTCTGTAGGAACAATATTTTCTATTTATCGTAGAGTTACACCAGAAGGTACGCCTGTTACTTTAGATGATTTTTTACAGCCTGGTAATCTACAAGTTGCTGCAGGTTATATTGTTTATGGAACTTCGACCATGCTAGTATATACAACTGGACATGGTGTAAATGGCTTTACATTAAACCCTGCATTAGGTACTTATTACCTTTCTCATCCTAATATGCAGTTTCCAGAAAATGGAAAAATCTATTCGGTAAACGAAGGTAATTATGTGCATTTCCCTCAAGGGATAAAAGATTTTATTAAATATTGTCAAGAAGAAAAAGAAGATCGTCCTTATACTTCTCGCTATATTGGTTCTTTAGTAAGCGATATTCACCGCAATATGATTAAAGGTGGTATCTATATGTATCCTAGTACTGCTAAGTCTCCTAACGGTAAACTAAGATTACTCTATGAGTGTAATCCTATTGCATTTATTGCAGAACAAGCTGGAGGAAGAGCTAGTGATGGTTTTAGACGTATTATGGATATCAAACCTACAGAACTCCATCAACGTGTACCGTTTATTTGTGGAAGTAAAAACATGGTTGAAAAAGCAGAATTCTTTATGAAAGAACATAATTAAGCTGTTTTCTTCACAAAACTGTTTATAGATATAATTTATGCTATCCGTCTATTTTATAATTATTTACAAATAACACTACACTTATATCCTAAGGTTTATAAGCTGATCAAGTGCATAAATCCCTATTAACCATTGGATTTATCGTATTTATGGTTATTTTTACATAGTTTAACTACTAACTTGACACTAATATGGCAAAACATCAAAAAGATAAAGCTGAACAAGTTTCAGTGGTGGAGAATCAAGCACCTAATACTGGTAATGCGGAAGCTTCTTCAAAAATTGAAGCGATTAAGAATCTTATTTTTGGAGAAAATATTGCCGAGTATAACTCTGAGTTTGATGCCATAAAAAAAGATCTTGAAGACAAAAAACAAGATCTTGAAAATTTTATAGAAGATACTAGAAAAGAATTACTACAAACTATTGATAATCTTAATACAGATATCAATATCCGTATCACCGAATTAGAGGATTCTTTAAATGACAAAATAGACGATCTTGAAGACAAAAAAGTAAATCGCAAAATGCTTGGTGATTTACTTATTGCTATGGGTGAAAAAATAAATCAATAATTCTAGTACTCACCCCCAAGTTATGGAAGAAAAAGACAAACTAGCATTGCTAAAAACTCTTCTGCTCACAGAAGAGAAAGAGTTTGTTGATTCTATGGCAAAAAGAGTGAATACAATCTATCAAGTATTACATCATCAAGAAAAGCTTTCTCAAAAAATAGATCCTATTATTGATGATCGCCTTGATGATTTTGTTAAAGAAATCCCTTCTACTCTAGGACCTACAATTACCAAAACACTAAAAGAAGAGATTAAAAATTCTCAAGATGCTGTAGTAGAAGCATTGTTTCCTATTATCGGGAAAATGATTAAAAAATATATCGCTCATGAAATTAAAATCTTAAGCGAAAATATTACTCAAAAAACCAAAAATGCTTTTTCATTTAAAAATTGGTTTAAAAAAGCCAAAGCTAGAGCACAAGGTGTAAGTGTTGGTGATCTTGCTATTGCAGATTATGCAAAACCAAGATTGATTCAACTTTTCGTTATTGAAAAGAATTCTGGAATTTTAATTGCAGATTATAGTCCTGTAGGAAATGATACCATTGATAAAGATATGGTAGCAGGAATGCTTACTGCAATAAAGAGTTTTGTTGAAGATGCTTTTGAAGGAGGTGAACAAAATCTTGAAGCTATAGATTATGAATTATATAAAATTCATATTCAAAACTTCTATTCTTATTATATCGCTGCAGTTATTTCTGGTGCATATAGTATAATGTTTAAAGAAGTACTTGAAGATCAGATATTGGATTTTGCCAAAAACCATATTTCTAGAAGAGATTTAGAAAACAATCAATTATTTACACAAAAATTAAAAAAACATTTTGCCGATGAAATTGTCTAAAAAAGTAGTGCTTTTAGGACATTTTGGAGTAGGAAAAACTTCTCTTTTCAGAAGATTTATAGACGATGCCTTTTCTGAAGATTACAAAGTGACTCTAGGAGTTCAAATCAAAAAGAAAGTTATTACATTACCTAGTGGAATAGAACTTTCTATGGTAATCTGGGATACAGAGGGTCATCAAGAAATAGAAAACACTCGTAAATCTTATTTATTAGGGTCTCATGCTTTTGTTTATGTATTTGATCTTACTCGATCAGATACTTATGAGAATTTAAATGACGATATCGCATATCTAAAATCAAATTACCCTAATGTTATTATACGCATTATAGGAAATAAGCTTGATAAGGTTAACGAAAAAGAGATTAAAAAGCAGCTTAAAGAAAATGCTACCCCATACGACTGTTTAACTAGTGCTAAAACCAATAAGAATGTCTCTGATTTTTTTATAGAATTAGCCGAAGAACTTACAAAATAAGAATATCATGAGTATAGACGGGAAATTACATTTTAATCAAAGAATTCAACTTATCACTTTATCTCATGACGGAATCATAACCACTACAGATAATAACCTTTTCTCATGGAAAAAAGGAAGTTCTATTTATGATGCTCATCCTTTCTTTGAGATTTTAAGGGGGTTCTTATTAGACGATGAAAATACGATAACAGAATATAGTTTCCCATGTATTCACCTTGAAGAAAACAACTTAGAACGCATATGTGATGTTACTATCAAGTTGGATCTTAGTGAAATTATCATAATGCTTTTTGACTATACTCAAAAATATAATGAGTTAAATCAAATTGCTCAACAAAAGAATGAGTCTATACTTAAATCAAGAGAGTTAGAACTCAAAAATGAATATCTAGTAGAGAAGGAAAATTTTAAAAATAACTTCATTGCTAATATCAATCACGAAATTAGAACTCCGCTTACCGGAATCATGGGGTTTATCGAAGTTCTTGAAAAAACAAAACTCTCCTTTGAACAAGAAGAGCTCGTTCGTATCATCAAGCGCGAAAGCAAACATCTAGGCGCACTTATTGAAGATATGGTTGATATCTCAAAGATCGAAGCTGGGCAACTTAATATTATTCACGAACGATTTAAGTTTCATGATTTAATTAAAGGTTTTAAAGAAACTTATACCAAAATTGCAGAGAAAAAAGGTATTGAATTCGAGATGTATGTTGATCCTAATATTCAAGAATCTTTAATAAGCGATAAAACTAGATTACATCAAATTTTAAACAACATACTTAATAATGCCTTCAAATTTACAGATGAAGGTAAGGTGAGTTTTACCATTGCAAAGAACTATCAACGCACCAATAAACTAAGTATTAACTTTAAAATAAGTGATACTGGTGTAGGTATACCAGAGAAAAGTATTCCTAAAGTTTTTGAACGTTTTACTCGTTTACAAAACGACCAACGAAGAAGCGGAACTGGACTAGGGCTTGCCATTGTAAAAAGCTTAGTAGAGGCTTTACAAGGTGATATAAAAGTCACTAGTATTGTTAATGAAGGTACTACATTTAGTATTAATCTTCCTTTTCAATTTGATATTTTAAAAACTGCTACTCCTAAACCTAAGAAGAAAAAGAAATTTAAACTTCCTACTAGTGATCAAAAGTTCAAGGTATTATTAGTTGATGATGAAGAGGTTAATCAATATTTAGTCATGAAAATATTGATTAATCACGGTAGTTTTTATGTAGATGTAGCTATGAATGGTGAGCAGGCTATCAAATATGTAGAGAAACGCTTTTATGATGTCATTTTAATGGATATAAAAATGACCGTGATGGATGGCTATAAAACTACTCATATTATAAGAAATCACTATGGTGACAAAGAAATAGCCGATGTACCTATTATAGGTTTTACTGCAAAAGCGACAGAAGCAGAAAGAGATAAATGCTTAAAAGCTGGCATGGATGATTTTATAGGAAAACCTTTTGAACAAGATGATCTTTTAAATAAAATCGCTAAACATTTACAAAAAAAGACTGCTCAATAAAGCAGTCTTTTTTTGATATCTAAAATACTATGCGTATTTATTACTCTTTTTCTAAAAGATATATATAATCCTCATAAGGAATTTGACCTCCAAATATCTTTTCAGAACGCTTGATGATTTTCCCAGCATCTTCTTCGTCAAATCCTAATCCTATGGCGTAGCGATTAATCAACATACATTCTTGCTCATCCATTTTGTGATCTGCATAAATGATTTTAAATAAATCATAAATACGCTCTAGACGTTTTCCTCTAGAGTTTGGTGGATTGATTGGATATCCAGTAGGATTCTCTAGTATTTCTTTATATTCTGCTTCGTTAATATCTAATTTACGTGCAAAACGATCTATCAACGCTTGCTCGCTTTCACTAATTGTACCATTACTAGTCGCTAACGTAACAATAGCAGCAAAGTGCCCTACGTGACGTCTGTGTTTACCACTTTCAAATAAATCGTTAAAAGACATATCTTAATCTTAATTTTAGAGTTGCAAATATAATCAATCTACGTTCCTTTTAAAATCTAAACTCATTTCATTTTCATTTTTTAGCGTATTTCACTCCAAAATGATCTAATTACCACATCTTTTATAGGTTCTTTAACATCTCTTAGTTTGCTTATCTACATAAGATTACCCTAATTTTAAGCAAACAAAAAACTTATGCTTAATAACCAAAAACACCTTTTTGATCTCCCCGATAATGTAACTTATCTAAACGGTGCTTATATGGCCCCTCAATTAAAAGATTGTACAGAAATTGGTATTCAAAGTGTACAACGAAAATGCTTTCCGTTTACCATCTCACCCGAAGATTTTTTTACAGAACGTACCCTATTAAAACAACGTTTTGCTACTCTTATAAAAGCTTCAGATTATAAAAACACCGCAATCATTCCTTCTGTTTCTTATGGCATTGCCAATGCCGCAAAAAACATTCCGCTTCAAGCTGGTGACGAGATCTTAGTTGTAGATCAACAGTTCCCTAGTAATGTATATCATTGGAAAGAAGTTGCAAAACAACATGGTGCTATCATAAAAACCATCTCGCCTCCAGATACTTTTACTTCTCGAGGAAAATTGTGGAATGAGGCTATTTTAAATTCCATTACGCAAAAAACAGCAGTTGTAGCTATGCCACATATTCATTGGGCAGATGGTACTTTGTTTGATTTAAAAACAATACGAAAAAAAACCAATCAATATCAAGCAGCATTAATCATTGATGGTACACAAAGTGTAGGTGCACTCCCTTTCTCTGCTACAGAAATACAACCCGATGCACTCATTTGTGGTGGATATAAATGGTTATTAGGTCCTTATTCTATCGGTATGGCCTATTATAGTGATCGATTTAATGAAGGAACTCCTATAGAACACAATTGGATGAATAGATTAGAGAGTGAAAACTTCTCAAAACTCACGCAGTATCAAGAGCATTATCAAGAAAAGGCTGGACGTTACTCGGTAGGAGAATCAAGTAATTTTGTTTTAACACCTATGTTTATTAAAGCACTTGAGCAACTTATAGCATGGCAACCTGTTCAAATTCAGGAATACTGCAAAAACATTTCTAGTGAAGCTGTACAAACATTACGAGCAAAAGGATGTTTTATCGAAGATGATAATTATCGTGCTCATCATTTGTTTGGAGTGTATTTGCCTAATACGGTTAATATAGATGCGCTAAAAGAACGTTTTCTAGATGAGCAAATTTACGTTTCTTATAGAGGTGATGCTATTCGTATCTCTTGTAATGTTTATAACACTCCAGAAGATTTTGATCATTTATTACGATGCTTTTAACTTTTTGATTTTATTATAATTCTATAGAATAGAGTATCTTTGCATTCCTTTTTTAAAAATCTAGCCTAGTGAGTAAAGCAACTATCTCGAAAGCTTTTTCTCAGTCTCTGCAATTGCAGAAACTAGGGAAACTTATATCCCAACCTTTCGATTCATCAAACAAAAACATCATCCACATTAAAGATCTTATAGGGTCTTCTCTATCTTTTGCCATTGCCAATACATTTGAAACTGCAAATAAACCATTTGTAGTTATCCTTAATGACAAAGAAGAAGCTGCCTACTATCTTAATGACTTAGAACAACTTATTGACAAAGACCGCGTACTCTTCTATCCTGGTAGCTATCGCCGCCCTTATCAAATAGAAGAAACCGATAATGCTAATGTACTATTAAGAGCAGAAGTACTTAACCGCATTAATTCAAAAAAGAAACCAGCGATAATCATCACCTATCCAGATGCTTTATTTGAAAAAGTTGTTACTCGAAAAGAATTAGAAAAAAACACCCTCAAGGTCAATGTAAATGATACTATTTCTATTGATTTTGTAAACGAAGTTTTATTTGAATATCAATTTAAACGTGTTGATTTTGTAACCGAACCTGGTGAGTTTTCTGTTCGAGGAGGTATTGTTGACGTATTTTCTTTTAGTAATGATGAACCTTATCGTATTGAGTTTTTTGGAGACGAGGTAGATAGTATTAGAGCATTTGATGTGGAGAGTCAATTATCCACGAATCAAATTAAAAACATTACGATAATTCCCAATGTAGAAAACAAGGCAATGCAAGAAACTAGGGAAAGTTTCTTAAAATACATTGCTAGTAAAACTGTTATTTTCTGCAAAGATCTTGAGACATTATCTAATCGCATTGATAAAAACTTTGAAAAAGCTGAGATTACTTTTGATAAACTTTCTGGCGAAATAAAACACAGTACTCCTACCGAATTATTTTGTAATGCAGCTTTAATACGAAAAGAATTACTGGATTTTGATTTAGTCGAATTAAACTCACAACCTTTATTAAAAGCTGATCATGCTTTTAAATTCGAAACAACCCCACAACCTTCATTTAATAAGCAGTTTGACTTATTAATAGAAAATTTAAATCAAAATCACGAAAACGGATATACCAATTATATCTTTTGTGTAAGCGAACAACAAGCCAAACGTTTTAAGGATATTTTTGATGATGTTGATCAAGAAGTACATTACAAAACGATAGTATTATCAATGTATCAAGGTTTTATTGATCATCAAAGTAAAATGGTTTGTTATACCGATCATCAAATCTTTGAACGCTATCATAAATTCCATCTTAAAAATGGATATGCAAAAAAGCAATCTATAACCTTAAAAGAGTTAACTAATCTAGAAATTGGTGATTATGTAACTCATATCGATCACGGTATTGGTAAATTTGGTGGATTACAAAAAATAGATGTAGAAGGCAAAAAGCAAGAAGCTATCAAATTAATTTATGGTGAAAGAGATGTGCTATACTTAAGCATACATTCTCTCCATAAGATTTCAAAATTTAATGGTAAAGATGGTAAAACACCTCAACTCTATAAATTAGGGTCAAAAGCTTGGAAAACATTAAAGCAAAAAACCAAAGCACGTGTTAAGCATATTGCCTTCAATCTTATACAATTATATGCAAAACGTAGATTACAAAAAGGATTTCAATACAATCCTGATAGCTATCTACAACACGAATTAGAAGCTTCTTTTATCTATGAAGATACTCCCGATCAAAGTACTGCCACTGCTGCGGTAAAAGCAGATATGGAGAGTGAACGTCCTATGGATCGTTTAGTTTGTGGTGATGTAGGTTTTGGTAAGACTGAAGTTGCTATTAGAGCAGCATTTAAAGCCGTCGATAATGGTAAGCAAGTTGCTATTTTGGTACCTACCACTGTACTTGCTTTTCAACATGCAAAAACCTTTAGAGAACGTCTCAAAGATTTTCCTGTAACGGTAGATTATCTCAATCGTTTTAAAACAGCTAAACAGAAAAAAGAAACACTTGCAGATCTTGCTGATGGTAAAGTGGATATCATCATAGGTACGCATCAATTGGTCAACAAATCCGTTCAGTTTAAAGATTTGGGATTACTTATTATTGATGAAGAACAAAAATTTGGGGTATCGGTAAAAGATAAATTAAAAACAATCAAAGAAAATGTAGATACACTTACGCTTACAGCTACACCTATTCCTCGTACTTTACAGTTCAGTTTAATGGCTGCACGTGATTTATCTACCATCACAACTCCGCCTCCTAACCGTTATCCTATCGAGACTAATGTCATTCGTTTTAATGAAGAAGCTATTCGAGATGCCGTTTCTTATGAGATTCAACGTGGTGGACAAGTATTCTTTATCCACAATCGTATCGAAAATATTAAAGAAGTAGCCGGAATGTTACAGCGATTAGTTCCAGATGCTAAAATAGCTATTGGTCACGGTCAAATGGAAGGTAAAAAACTAGAAGAATTAATGCTTTCGTTTATGAATAACGAATTTGATGTACTAGTTTCTACTACTATTATTGAGAGTGGTCTTGACGTTCCTAATGCCAATACTATTTTTATTAATAGTGCCAACAACTTTGGACTTTCTGACCTACATCAAATGCGTGGACGTGTAGGGCGTAGTAATAAAAAAGCCTTTTGTTATTTTATTACACCTCCATATACGGCTATGACCGAAGATGCTAGAAAACGTATATCTGCTCTAGAACAATTCTCTACACTAGGGAGTGGATTCAATATCGCTATGAAAGATCTTGAAATCCGTGGTGCTGGAGATTTATTAGGTGGAGAACAAAGTGGTTTTATTAACGAAATTGGTTTTGACACCTATCAAAAAATCCTAAACGAAGCTATAGAAGAATTAAAAGAAAACGAATTTAAAGAACTCTATAAAGATGAGGATAAAGAAAAAGTTTACCTAAAAGATACTCAAATTGATACCGATTTCTCTTTATTGTTCCCAGATGATTACATCAATAATATAGCAGAACGTTTAAATTTATATACAGAGCTTAATGAGATCAAAGATGAAGCAGGATTATTGGCTTATGAGAAACGTTTAATCGATCGTTTTGGTGAGTTACCTACACAAGCCGTTGATTTACTCAACAGTGTACGTATTAAGTGGATCGCTACAGCAATTGGTATCGAAAAAATCATCATGAAACAAGAGCGTATGATTGGTTATTTTATTAGCGATCAACAATCTGACTTTTATCAAAGTGATGTATTTACTACCGTATTACATTTTGTTCAATCTAGTTCAAGCACTTGTACTATGAAAGAAAAGCAAACTCGTAATGGATTACGTTTATTATTAACTTTTGATGATATTATTACGGTAGACAAAGCGCTTAAAGCATTACAACCTTTATCAGCTTTACTTGATAGAGCTTCAGTTTCACAATAAATAGTATACTCTTCTTATCTAGTTGTCACCTAAAATTAGATAAGAAGAGTTTATTCTTAACAACATTAAAATGATTCCAAATTCTTTACGACACACAGACATCTTTTTACTCGATCAAATTTTAAAAGACAGATTTGATTCTTCTTATAAAATACTAGATGCAGGTTGTGGTCATGGTCGTAATTTACATTGGTTTTATAAACAGCAATACGATATCTACGGAATCGACATTAACCCTGATGCAATTGAACTTTGTAAACAAAACTTTCCTAACAAAGCAGCTAACTTTCTAACTGCCGAATTAGCTAACATTCCGCTTAAAACTGAACACTTTGATTATATCATTTGTAATGCCGTATTACATTTTGCTAAAAATCGAGAACATTTTCATCAAATGTTTACGGAGCTACTAAGAGTTCTTAAACCCGGAGGTACACTCTTTATACGACTAGCATCTCTTATCGGGTTAAAACAGTATCAACATATCGGTGATGATATTTATACCACTCCAGATGGTTCTACTTGGTTATTATTTGCAGAAGAAGATATTATCGCATTAATTCAACAATACGATTTAAATAAAATTGAACCTGTAAAAACTTCGGTAGTAGAAAATTTACGATGTATGACCACCTTAGTATTACAAAAGAAGAAAATAGATTAACGCCTTTAAGATAATTATCAAAAAGACGTTAATAATGCTTTAATTTGGTCTATTAATTACACCCAAAAAGCAATTTAACAGCTTGTGGAGCTGCTACAAGATAATCACAAATATCAGAGCTTCCTCCTGTATTGTTATTATCCCCTCCGCTTCCAGTAGCTATACTACCACAATTCTGTATACTTACACCACCAGCACGATTACATGAAAATCTATTAAGCTCTTCTCCTGTGTCAAGGTTAGATATAATCACTTCTTGAGTACTTGCGCTATATTGTGTTCTTATACTCGTTCCTTCTGGATATGTTGCTGTTTGACCACATCCTGTAGTTACTGTACATTGAGCACTTGCTACTCCAGTAAATGCTAAAGCTATAATAGCTGTTAAAATTTTAATTTTCATAGTATTTGATTTTTGTTACATTCTCAAATGTAATAGCAATCACTTCTTCTTAATGCTCTTATTGTAACAACATCATTCTTGATTGTATCAAATACTTTGTTCTTGTATAAACTACTTTTTATGTAGTTAAAAATGGTAAAACGCATCTTCTAAATGCTCAATTTGTATTCCCTTTTTATTTTTGATAATTGCGATAATATCAAATCTTACTTCGATATCAAGATCACGTTCTTCTATATAGTAATCTATAGCTTTGACCAATTGTTGTATCTGTTTAGGCTTTACAAAATCTTGTGGATCACCATAATCTATGGTACTTCTTGTCTTTACTTCGATTACAATTAGCGTCTCTCTATATTTAGCAATGATATCAACTTCTGCTTTTTGATATCGATAATTTTGTTCCAAAATTTCATACCCTTTCTTTATCAAAAAATCCTTTGCTAATTTTTCTCCTTCTTTTCCTAAATCATTATGTAATGCCATATCATTATCTACTTAACTGTATATTAAGTAGTAAAAAAGACAAAAACATAACTTCATAGCTATCAAAACCTTAAGTTATCTTCTAAAAATCTTATTGATAAACAACTCTCGCACCTTCATTTGAAGCTTCTAAGGTTACTGTTTTCCCTAGAATCAAGGCATAATTATGCTCGATATGTCCAGCTGGAAAATCAAATAGTACTGGATAATTATAATCTTTAACTGTATCTAGTATAATCTCTTCTACAGTCTTACCAAAAGGAATAGTATTATCATGCATTTTGGTCATTCCACCTACAATTAATCCTTGTAAGTTTGCTAACATTCCTGTACGCTTCAAGTTTTGCATCATTCGATCTACATGATATAAGTATTCATCTAGATCTTCTATAAACAAGATTTTATTTTGTGTGTCAATATGCGAATTTGAACCACATAAAGAATATAAAATTGAAAGATTTCCTCCTACCAACATTCCTTTTCCTTTTCCCATTTTATTATGAGTACTTAAATTTAAATCATAAGTAATCTCATTACCTACTAATACACTATAGATATATTCTTGTGCTTTCTTTCCGCTATTCAATACATCCATAACTAGAGGAGCATGTAACGTTACTATATTTAGTTTATGAATATGAGAATGTAATACTGTAACATCAGAATATCCTATAATCCATTTAGGCTGTTGTATAAATTTTGTAAAGTTTATGTTATCGATAATACGCACTGTACCATATCCACCACGAGCACACCATACCGCTTTTATCTCTGGATCATCAAGCATTTGTTGTATATCCGTTGCTCTTAATTCATCATCTCCTCCATACTGATGTTCACTTTGCCCTATTGTTGCTCCTACAACTGGAATAAAACCCCAGTCTTTAATCATCGCTATAGCACCTTCAATCTCTTGCATATTTATTTTTCGTGCAGTCGCTACTATTCCTATTTTCGCCCCTTTAACTAGTGTTGCTGGTGTAATGATCATCGTTTATAAACTTCGTTATTTATATCAAAATACGAGCTTCTTTTTTTAGTATACAAACAAAATAATCCTCTACTATAAAAGTTTCTTTTTATTGCCTCTCATTTGTTACCTTTGTTGCTCTATTTTTTAGATCATTATGAGCACACCAAAAAGATATACTATTACAGCCGCTTTACCATATACAAACGGCCCTATACATATTGGACATTTAGCAGGAGTTTATGTTCCTGCCGATATTTATTCTCGTTTCTTGAGACTTACCGGAAATGATGTTGCTTACATCTGCGGTAGTGACGAACACGGTGCAGCTATACCTATGCGTGCCAAAAAAGAAGGTGTTTCTCCTCAAGTTATCATTGATAAATATCATGCTATCATAAAAAAGTCTTTTGAAGACTTTGGAATTTCATTTGATAATTATTCTCGTACTTCTGCAAAAGTTCATCATGAAACGGCATCTGAGTTTTTTAAGAAAATGTATGAGAATAACCAGTTTGTAGAAGAGGTGACAGAACAATTGTATGACGAAGAGGCTAAACAATTTCTTGCCGATCGTTTTGTAATCGGTACTTGTCCTAAATGTGCTCATGAAGAGGCTTATGGAGATCAATGTGAAAAATGTGGTAGTTCTCTTAACGCCACCGATTTAATCAATCCTAAATCGACAATTTCTGGTGCTGTACCCGTTTTAAAACAAACAAAACACTGGTTTTTGCCACTAGATCAATATGAAGATTTCTTAAAAGAATGGATACTTGAAGGTCATAAAAAAGATTGGAAACCTAATGTATACGGACAAGTAAAATCATGGATCGATGATGGTTTACGTCCTCGTGCCGTAACTCGTGATTTAGACTGGGGAATTCCAGTTCCAGTTGAAGGTGCAGATGGTAAAGTACTCTATGTATGGTTTGACGCACCTATAGGTTATATTTCTTCTACCAAAGAATGGGCTGCACGTGAAGGAAAAGATTGGGAACCTTACTGGAAAGATAAGGATACAAAATTAGTTCACTTTATTGGTAAGGATAATATTGTATTCCACTGTATTATTTTCCCAAGTATGCTAAAAGCAGAAGGTAGTTATATACTTCCTGAAAATGTTCCTGCAAATGAGTTTTTAAACTTAGAAGGTAATAAATTATCTACCTCAAAAAACTGGGCAGTATGGTTACATGAATACCTGGAAGATTTCCCAGAAAAACAAGATGTTCTACGTTATGCTTTAACTGCTAATGCTCCAGAAACAAAGGATAATGATTTTACTTGGAAAGATTTTCAAGCTCGAAATAATAACGAATTAGTGGCCATCCTTGGTAATTTTATCAATCGTGTGATTGTACTTACTAATAAATACTATAATGGTGTTGTTCCTACGCCTAACGATTTTTCTGAAGTAGATCAACAAACATTAACCGAGTTAAAAGCATATCCAGCAGTAATTGCTAGTTCTATTGAACGTTATCGTTTTAGAGAAGCGAGTCAAGAACTAATGAATGTGGCTCGTCTTGGTAATAAATACCTAGCAGACGAAGAGCCATGGAAACTTGTTAAAACGGACGAAGAGCGTACAAAAACAATAATGTATGTTGCTTTGCAAATTGCTTCAGCTCTAGCTACTCTTGCAGAACCTTTCTTACCGTTTAGTGCAACAAAACTTAAAGGAATGCTTAATCATGTTCCTGTAGCATGGAATGCTATTGCTACAGAAGATGTATTGATTCCTGCTGGGCATAAAATCGAAAAAGGTGAACTATTGTTTGCTAAAATTGATGATAAAGAAATCCAACAACAATTAGATAAACTAGAAGCTACCAAAAAAGCTAATGAGATTGCCAACAAACAAGTTGAACCTCAAAAAGAGACTGCTACTTTTGATGATTTCACAAAATTAGATCTTAGAGTAGGAACTATTGTTGAAGCAGAAAAAATGCCTAAAGCAAAAAAACTTCTAGTATTAAAAGTTGATACTGGAATTAATGTTCGCACTATCGTTTCTGGAATTGCAGAGCATTTTAAACCTGAAGAAGTTATTGGTAAAAAAGTAACTGTATTAGTCAATCTTGCTCCTAGAAAACTAAGAGGTGTAGAAAGTGAAGGTATGATTTTAATGACTGAAACTCCTGAAGGTAGTTTAGTCTTTATTAATCCTGACCAAGACGCTGTTACTCCTGGTGCTGTAATTAGCTAATCAATTATCCTATTAAAACATATTAAAGAGCGTTTGATACATTTTTGTACATTCGCTCTTATTTTTTACATCAATCATATGAAAAACTTATCATTTATCCTTCTATTGTTTTTGAGTGTTCATATTTGTAATGGACAACAACTGGTTAAAGAAATCTCTCTATCTGAAACTTTTTCCAAAGCTCATAAAAACGCCTTTACAGTTCCTATCGATTCTAAAGAATCCTTATTGCTACTTTTTAAAGAAAAAGATTCTATTACGACTCAATTACTCAGTTCTGACTATCAAATTACATTTAGTAATAAACAAGAAGGACTACCTTCTTCTTATAAAAACTTATTAGGATATACTGGAAAAGATCAAACTTATAACGTCTTATTTTCTAACAATAAACATAACAAAATAGGTGCTTTGACCTATAATTTTGAAACAAACTCTGTCTCTCATAATTTTCTTAAGTTGGAATTTAAGAATGAGAAATTTATAAGTAGTGTTTCTCACAATCACAAACTATATATTATTACTAATGTAGTGCCTTCATCTTATATAAAACTATATATCATTGACGAATCATTACAATTAAAGAGTAAAGTTTATTCTTTTAAAGATATCGAATATATAGGAGAAAAATTTGCAACTATGAAATTATCCAAGCAAATTGATCCTATAAAAGAAAAGTTTCAGTTAATTAGAAATCAAGAAATCAGTAGCATCAAACAAAGTGCAAAATCTTCCAAATTATATCATCGTGATGACACATTGGTTTTTACATTTGACGAAGATCCAAGCGCCACAAAAGTTTGTACTATTCATTTAAATGATTTGTCTTATGATTTTCAAAGCTTTGAAAAATTAAGTCATCAACAAAAAGGATTTAAAAGTGACAATTCTTTCTTATTAGATAATCATCTTTTTCAAGTTGCAGCTTCTAGAAAGAAGTTTCTTTTTACTATAACAGATTTAACGACCAAAGAAGTAATCAAAACTTATTCTTTTACAAAAAATGATAGCATTACATTTAAAAACGCACCTATTTATGTAGATCGATTTATTGGTTATAAAAAAAGAGACTCTTCTATCACTAGGTTCAAAGAAACCTCTAGATTCTTAAAAGCAATTAACAATCCTTTTCTAGGGATAACAGCACAAAAAATCAATAATTCTTATCAAATAGTATTCGGAACCACCAAAAATGTGTTACATGGTAGTACCCATTTTTATTCAGTCCCAACAGTAGGTTATTCGATCTCAAACAATCGAAGTGGAACATTTAATATTACCCCAACATATTCTTACACTTCAACCCCTTCTATACATCATTATAATTCTTATGCCTATACCGAGACAATTTATACAAAATGTCTTTTTGACTCTAATTTTAATTCCATAGAAGGAAATGCTCCTATAACTACGATAGAAACCATTAAAAACTTGGATGTTTCTTACTATAATGCAGTATATCAATCTTTATATACACATAATGATGTTATTCATTTTTCTTTCTTCGATTCGAATACCAACTCCTATAAAATTTATCAATTCAAGAAATAATCAATACCATGCTAAAGAATATTTTATTCATCATCTTTATTTGTTTAACTTCTCTTTCATTATTTTCT
Organism: Aquimarina rhabdastrellae; assembly: GCA_947387485.1. GTDB lineage: Bacteria > Bacteroidota > Bacteroidia > Flavobacteriales > Flavobacteriaceae > Aquimarina. The sequence continues at coordinate 595,494 of CANDNT010000002.1, read as the reverse complement.
CAAAATTTAATATCAGAAATAGACAATACCATTTTTACAACAAAAAGTACCGATAAAAAATCCTACACGCTATCCAATACACTTAATAGTGAATTAGTTATTGCTTTAGAGAATCAAAAAAAAAGAAAAACACAACTTTTATTATTAGATTCCACATATAAAAAAATGGGAGAATTATTTTTTACTCCTACAAAAAAGTTCCCCATATTATTGGGATATAGCATTAATCAAAAAACCTATAGACTTTATTTCTCTAATACAAAAAAAAATAAGATTAGAACTATTATTGCTGATTTTGATGATCAAAGCCTCTCATCAAAAATTTCTGATTTTAAGATTTCTGGTGAGAAATTTGTCGACAACATACAATACAATAACCAATTATATTTACTGACTGTCTCAAAAAATAATGAAAGACTAAATTTTTATCTGTTTAATAAATCTTCAATACCAAAAAAAGTTACAGTTTCTTTGAATACACTTAAAAACTCTATTCCTAATTTTAATGCTAGTTTACTCTTAACCGGTAAACAATATATTAAAGTTGATCCCTCTATTCCTAATGCGCTAGAAGTTACTTCAAAGAAAACAAAACTCTACGTGTTTCCTAACAAAATCATTATCTCTTTTGATATTATTTTAGGGCAAACAAACATATGTTCTATTGATTTAAAAACACTTAAACTTTCTCCTACTATATTCAACTCTTTTATAAAAGATAAATCGCTCTACACAAAAAGTAATTCATATCTATTTCACCAAAAATTATTTCAAATTTCAAGTTCTAATAAAATCATGAAATTTGCTATTACTGATTATAAGACACAAAAGCTTATTAAAGAATTTATTGCTCATAAAGGTAGTCCAATATCTTTTAAAAACACACCTATAATTCAAGATGGAGGAGGATTTATTCCAGAACTAACAGATTCAAGAGAACTAGAAAAAACAGCTAAATATTTACGGAAGATATCTCATGCTAATCTTGGAATTTCTATTTTTAAATCCAATGATCTTTATAAAATCACTCTAGGTGGTTACAAAGAAATGCCTAATAACAATGCGTTTGCTACGTTTCCTTCAGGTGCCGCACCTGGGTTCGCTTCATTTAACCCTATATTTTTTGCATATACTAATTATAAAAATACAAAATCGACTTACATAACAGGTTTATTTGATATAAATTTTCAGCACAAGGAAGGCAAAATATTCAATACTGATTTTGAGCACATTAAAAAATTTGAAAGACGTATAAGTACTTTTACTGCTAAAAATATTTTCTCTCATGATGGAATTCTACATTATGGATTATTTCACACAAAATCATTTCTTTATAAAATTTATCAATTCAAGAAATAACACCTCAGTTTTATGAAACAGTTTTTAATCTTTTTATTTTGTGTAGTCACAGGTTACACCTTTGCTCAAGAAAAAGTTTTTGAAATAGAAACCCCTTTTCTAGATTTAAGAAGCTATGAGAAAAACACTATTAAACTTACTAATCAAGAAACAAATGATATTGTATTTCTTTTGCAAGAAAAAAAACAAATAAAAGCGCTTTTAATCGATCAAAATTACAATCTTAAAAAGACGATTACTATCGCTAAGTTTCCTAAAAAATTAAATGTTTTATTAGGGTACAATATCACAGATGGGCAATACCATCTCTTTTATAGTAATACACGTTTTAAAAAGTCGGCAGTACTCACTTTAGATTTTAACACGCAAACTCACCATATTAAAGAAGTTACTTACAATATCAAAGGTGAACATTTTTTAGATAGTTTTATTCATAATAACAAAGTTTATTTATGTACCATAACCAAACATTCTAACACCCTAAATTTCTATGATATAAATGATGCTTTTGAATTACAAAAAAAGAAAGAAGTAACCTTAAACAATGTAATTTATCGCTCTTTAAACCCTTCTAATGATTATTATTTCTTAAGCGATGTTTTTAATGGTGATTATGTCAATCATCATAAAATTCTTACTCATACCAAAATTGATGAAATTTCACAGCATTCTCTTAAAGAAACATCTAAACTCATTAAGTTTTATCCTAACAGTGATCATTTATTTCTAGTTTTTGATGTAGACAAAACAGTCACACAAATCTTTGAATTTGACTGGGACACTTTTGAAGGTATAAGTAAAATATTTCCTAAACCATTAATGGAAAATAAATCTCCTTATCAACGAACAAATTCTTTCTTCTTTGATAATAAACTTTTCCAAATTGTAACACATCCTAAGGAGATGCAATTATTAATTAAAGATTATACTACTAATGAAACACTTAAAGTATATCAAGCATCAAAAAAAGATTCTATTGATTTTAAAAACTCAGCCATAATTGTAGAAGAGAAAAATGACATCTCATTAAAAGAATCTAAAACTTCTAGGTTTCTTAGGTATATGTCTCAAAAAGATTTAGGTATCTATGCTCAAAAAATAAATGATCAATATGTATTAACTTATGGAGGAGTTAAAATTAAAGAGGATACTCGAGAAGCAGCTATAACTTTCGGTTTTTCACCATTGCCTTTTTTGAATATTCATATTAGCATTCCGGTATTTACTTTTACTGATTTTTCTTCTTTTAATTACCTAAACACAGTTTATATCAAAAGTGTTTTTTCACCTGAATTTGAACACGAAGATATCCCTGTACCTCCAAACTCACAGGACAAGCTCTTAGTCTATAATAAAAAAGAAGTCAAAAAACTTCCTGCAAAAATTATCTTTGAACATAATAATAGTCTTCATTTTGGTTATTATGATTTATATAGAAAAAAATTCATAGTTTTTCGCTTTTAAAATAGTTTTAGCATGCTCAAAATAGCATATCATCCTATATATACACATCCTTTACCAGAGAAACATCGTTTTCCTATGGTTAAGTACGAGTTATTACCTAAACAACTTATACATGAAGGTACTTGTGGTATGCATAATTTTTTTGAGCCTAATTTTCCTGATAAACAACATATCATTGCTGTACATACTTTAGATTACTACAATCGTTTAACTAGCTTGAATCTTGATGCAAAAGAGATTAGAAAAACAGGTTTTCCATTAAGTCAAGAATTAGTCGATCGAGAACTTATTATTGCAGATGGTACTATCAAAGCTTCGCTATATGCACTAGAGTACGGTATAGCTATGAATATTGCTGGAGGTACACATCACGCATATACTGATCATGGTGAAGCTTTTTGTTTATTAAACGATCAAGCTATTGGAGCGCAATATTTATTGGACAAAAAGCTTGTACAAAAAATATTGATAGTCGATCTAGATGTACACCAAGGCAATGGTACTGCTGAAATTTTTATAAATGAACCTCGTGTTTTTACCTTCTCTATCCATGGCGAAAAAAATTATCCATTTAAAAAAGAACAATCAGATCTTGATATTGCCTTACCTAATGATACTTCGGATACCGAATATCTAACTATTTTAAAAGAAACCTTACCGCAACTTATCTCTCAAGAACAACCTGACTTTATATATTATCTAAGCGGAGTTGATATTTTGGCAACAGACAAACTCGGTAAATTAGGTTGCTCTATAGAGGCTTGTAAAGAACGTGATCGTTTTGTCTTGCAAACTTGTAAAGATCTTGATATCTCTGTCATGTGTGCTATGGGCGGCGGCTATTCTCCCGAAATCAAAACTATAGTTGAAGCTCATGCTAATACCTATCGATTAGCTCAGGATATCTTTTTTTAAAAAATTGAATTTATCTTCTTTTTGTATAGAAATTTCTATATTAAATCTCACCTTATTATTTGTAGCTTTTCGTTTTCTGAAGGTCTATGTAACAAAAACTCAAAAGATTGATACTCATTATCTTCATACTCTTTTAATTCTTTTTCTAATATCACAGGAGAGAAGTTTTTATATTCCAAATCTATTCTCCTTAATGATACCAATTTACCTTTTGCATAAAAAATCATTTCAAAATTCTCAAATGGAAGTGGTTTTGAATTTTTCCAATAAATTAAATCGCTTTTTATTACTGATTTATCTTCTTCTATTTCTTGGTTCGTATAATATTCAGAAGCATTGATTTCATCATAAAAATCTTTCTTAGCCTCTATATATTCTTCAATTTTTCCTTGTACCAAGTAATCACTCATTTTTTTATAAACAGTAACTACTTCGTTATATAAGTTATCTCTATTTTCATTTTCAAGATTTATACTATTTTTCCAACCTTCAATCTTATATGGAAGATTATTTATCTGAAAAGTCCAACTTTGTTTTAGCTCTATTGGTAACTCTTTTTTTATAGAAAACTTTTGCAAAACCTGAAAATTTTTAGCTCTACCCAAACCTGATTCTCTTTGTCTTTCCCACCTAACTAAATTAACTCTATAATCAACCAGATCTTTTAATACATCTTCTTTCGATTCTAATTTTGGAAAAAGCTTTAAGGTAATTTGATGTTTTCCTTCCTCCAATAAAAACTCGTTAATATCTGCCACAATAATAGTTCTATTTCCATCAAAACTATCTCGAACTAATATATCATCCATATATAATTCAAACGGTAAATCTAGCATCAAATCAATGCCGTACATATATTCTTTTTTTTCTTTTACAGTATTAGTACTTCTCATTTGTTTTTCTTTTTGCTTACAATTTGAGTTTATTATCAGTATAAGTACAATTAGTATTCTTTTCATTATTTATAATTCAAATTCTGTTTTTAAACCCTCTAAAAACTTAATAGGATCATTATTTTTGGGTTTTTTAGATCTTCCATTTCTCCTACTTCTCTTAATATATGCTTCTACTTTTATTTGGAAACCATCAAAAACGAATTCTATATTTTTTTTATCACTTTGAGAATCATATCTACCTTTTAACACAAACTTAGCTCTAGCTTTACCTGATAATACAGCCTCACCCGAAATCATCCACGTATCTACTGCAACTTTACCACCTACATCAATTCCCATTTCTACTTCAGAATTAAAACTTGGGCTTTTTCCACTCCATTTTTTATCTCGTGTATGATAGGATACTTCTGCGATATTAAAACTTAATTTTCCGTAAACGACAAAATCTATATAATAATCTATTTCAACTGCACCAAAAGAAATAATATTGATTACATCAATAACTTTATTTATTCCTGCAATAACTTGACCTACTATTGGAATAAACTGGGCAAAAAATATTAAATCTAACCTACCCGTAGCTGATAATAATGGATCAGACCTAAATACTAGCGTATATAACATCCCCAAATGAGGGTTTGACATATCATTTGAATATTCTAATTTCCAGTTTAATCCACCACTAAACGAAGGTCTAGCTATATCAAATCGTATAGGTAATCCTCTTCCTATTCTGCTAAGAACATTTGTTTTTCCTTTAAGTCTACCACTTTTAACATCTTTTTCCACTTCTTTTGACTTAGATCCGCATATAATCTGATCAAACGCTTCATAAGCCCATAAAAAGATGTTAATCAATTTAAAAATTCTATTAACCGCTGATATTTCTATAGTTTGCTCTTTACCATTAACTACACATTTAATTTCAACTTGAAGATTATATGGAGAAGCTTTTTTTGATAAATTACGTTCTCGCCCATAAGCTAAGTTCTTATTCCTATTATAGAATTCTTTTAATTCAACTTCTCTCTTTTTGTATGTAGGGTTTTGCTTTACATAAGCAGGATTCTCTGTATTGAATTTAATATTGACAGTCCATTCAACATTTGGATAAATACTAACAGACAAAGGTCTTGTATACCTACAAGTAGCTATATGGATTAACTTCTTTTTGGGGCTTAAAAATGGTGCCCAGACAACTTGGGTTAATTTATTTACTAAATCTCTTTCTGGGTAATCGTAATCTGCTTTAAAATTTACTTTGGTATCACCATCTGACAGTGATTTTTCAGTAACTTCACCATCATTTATAATGCTAATTTTAGCATTCTTATGTCCGCTTTCACAGTTTGCCCTATCCAAACCACTTATAGCCACTTCTATTTTTGGTTTGTTGTTTTTATCTCCTGCTATTACTGCAAATGTCGGAACATTCTCGTTGGTAGATAAGCAACCATCAGTTTCTTCAAGAATGGTGTACTCTCGTTTTTCTGTAGTTTTTTTACCTGCATCATCTGTTTTTTCAATATCATGACTCACTGCAAGTTTTGTAAACCTACATTCTTCAAACTCCATAGTAACCACCTGAGATTCGTCTATCTGTGCTATCTGTGGTATTGCTTTTGCTTCTTCTTCATTAAAACTCCATACATCCTCATAAAACACTTCTTTTTGTATTTCTATTTTTACTTTACTTGAGTCTATAGGGTATTTAAAACTTTTAGAGTCTTTTGCTTTGAATGCTATTATAAAGTTATAGTTCTTGCTAGAATCTTCTTTATGATTCAGCTTTTCTATCCACTTTAAGTCTAAATACACTTTTTGTCTGATATAGGTAGCATTGTAAGCAGGTGTACCTTCAAATTGAGCTATTACATCTGCTTCTGTAAGCGTCAAAACCTCTAGTGTAGTTCCCTCACAATTGATAGTTATTGTTCCTGTAAAATCTTCAGGTAAGATATTATGAGTTTGTATGATAATCTCCATATAATCTCCATAATGTAATTTACCTTGTAGTTCTTGTAATTTTCCATCATAAGCACAGAGCATTTCTTGCCCTGTCATTTCATTTACTACAGCTGCTTTTATGTATGGCGGTGCTACGGGTATTAAAAAAGCGCCTTGACTTTTATATTCGGGATAATAATTACAAGCTTCTAACCAAATACCTTTACCTTCTACATTTCCATTATAACTTATAGTTTGCTTAGATTTATAAATAAACTCTCCATTTTTTATGTCAAAAGATCTTATATAATTTACACCAACACCTTTATCTCTCCATTTGCCTTTTTCCCTATCTAAGAAATCTAAAAACTCATGTAAAGGCATATCGGCTGCACCACTTTTCCATGGCAAAAATGGTTTTTCGTCGCCCGCTCCTTGTTTAAATTTCATAGCTGCTTGAGCTACCCAATATACACGTTCTTGGGTTTCTTTAACGTTTATAGTTCCTTCGGTAGCTAGCAATCTAAAACCGATACCTTGCCCTTTGGGTATTTCAAATACTTTATAAGAGTTTCCAGAAACAGTTCGTTGTTTTTCTACAACTTTGCTAAGGTCTTTATCTTTTACTATTATCTCTTTTTTTGAAGCCATTATTCAATTGCTTTAAGATTATGACTACCTTCAGTGTCTTCTGTATTATCTGCTATTAATGGATTTATTTGATCCATAACCTCCTCATCAGCCTCTTCTTCTTGTTCCTTGGTCGTTTTTGCTGTTTGTCCATGGAAAGTGATGCTTATACAAGGAGCTCCTGCAATAGGACACATAGCTTTGCTATTCTCCAAAATAGGATTACCTCCATTATCCAGTGTTACTTTATCATAGAAATCAACCCATTCTACCACCTGTGATTGACAAGGTTTATATCCTCCTGGAATAGGTTGCAGTTTACAATTACCAAAAGTTTTCTTCTCAAATGGTTGCCCCTTATCCATTGTGGATACAATCATCTTCTTACTTCCGTCAGGATCATTCACAAATTGTCTATGTTGACTTACTGAAATGATCTTATCAGGCATAGTACCGAATTGGCATTCGCATTCTGCTTCTTGACATACTATTGCTTTTCCCATATTCTTCTAATTTGTTAAACAACCATATTTAGTAACAATTTCTAAAGGACTGTTTGGCTTAGGCTTTCGCCATATTGTCTTTTTCTTAATATTTAGAGTATCTATAATCTCATTATTGGTATTATAGTGGTATATCTTCAAAAGTTTGTACATAGGTGTACTACAGATATAGTTTATATCATATACTGTATAAGCATAATCTTCATAAGCTTTTGCTAAATCAATATTTCCTTTTTTTTGAGCAGATACCACAAACTTAATTACCTCTTTTTGAGTAACATCTTTTGGTTTGTTATATTTAAATAAAAGTCGTTTATAAACTTCTACAGAAGGGTCATTTTCTACTGCTTCTTTTAAATATGCTTTCTCTTCTGAATTATCAAGATGTTTTATCGCATATTTATACGCTCCATTACCATAAAAAGGATCCCATTCTTGACAATATATCGCTCCGCTAAAAATGAACATTACAAAAACTAATAATCTCATAATCCAATATTTTATTATTTCCATATTTGCCACCATTTAGCTCCCTCGGGTATATAGACATCTCTTCTTTTTTCATCTTCTATTTTTCTAGCTTGAGTCTTATCCATATTCTGTTGCCAAATAGCACTAAAATGTATAGTCTTGTTTGTTATATTCTTTGTATAATTAAATATGCCATCAACTCGCAAAAGTGTATGATCTTTACTATCTAGTTGATATTGTATGTTGGTTTCTCCTTGGCTCAGGTTTCCTATACCTTGCATAGTTCCTTTATAATCTATACACACACGCATATTCTCTTTTATTACGGGATTGAGAACTTGATTTCCTATAAAACGTACTTTTTGAAATCTTGAAAACCATTTAAATTCTTTTACTACAGGCTGTGTATGTGTTTTACTATAATTTAAATAAAGCTTGCTGAACAAAATATCATACAGTACATCGTTGTTCATGCTTCTTAGTATCTCCTTTGAGTTATTGACAGCTTTGTCCATTCTGCTGCAATATTTTTGAAAAGGTTCACCAGTATAAAGCTTTGAAAGTTCTAGCTTTAATGTTTCCCAACGTTCTTGAATTTCTTTTTGATTAGCAATCGCTATAATTTGCCCTTGTTGATTGACACTTACTTGTAATGGATATAAGCAATTGGCACTTTTTTCTGCCAATTGTTCTAATGTACTATCTAGCTCTTTTCCATCTTTAAAGAAACGTTTCCGAACAAGGGTATATGTAAAAATATCTTTTTTGTATCCTTCACATTTCACTTCCAACAAATACTGGATTCTTTTTTGGTTGTTATAATTGATCTTTATTCCATAGGTACGATGCAAAAAACGTGTCTTATTTAGAATAGACCAATAATGTAATTTCCGTTTAAAAGGAATATATTCAGACTCTTGTTCTTTTTCATTATCTGTGATACTTATGTTGGAACTGTCCTCCTTATCATTTTTCGATATGAAGGTAGATTGCTCCTGGATTAAAGAATCATCGTCTATTAATAATGAAGAGCGCTTTTGGGTCATTTAAAATTATTTTTCAGGATGACGATATACATTTATACTGTCTGTTTTTATCTCTGTTTTTATGTTTTCATTCTGTAAATAAACCTTAATAGTTGTCTTGTTATTTACTGTATTTACATCATAAACCATACTTGCAGAATCTTCTTCTTTTTCGTACGTTTTTTTAAAAGCTTCAAAGATGCTTTCTTCATTAAAAAAAACATCGGCATCATAGGTCTTCTCTTCTGGGGTAACCCAACGTAACCATCCTTGATAAGGTAATGCTCTTTGTAGAGGCTGATTTACATTATATTCCTTAAGTTGTATAGTTTCTTTTTCCCCATTGTAATAGTAATATTCTATTCCTATTAGTTTTTTGTCTTTTAAACCTGTCGTATGCCAAGTATATTTTTTTCGATAACTATCCCATAAGCCAAATGGTGGTCCTGTGGTGGCTAATTGTTGCTGGATTTCAGGACTCAAATCTTCATCAATAAAACTCTGACAATATTCTTCTAAGGTTTGATCTATTCCTTGTGGAGCTAAATCTTTATAAGTAATCTTATTAGTCTTTGTACCCTTATAATAGCCGACTTCTACTTGAGATAGTATACCTTCTAGCCATACAGCTAATACACCACCAGGGGCAGTACTTACTTTAAAAGTAAAATTATGATTAGTTGCCCTATCATCCCTATTGATATTTATTTCTCCTTTTTCAAAAATCTCTTTAATCTTTACAGTGTCCAATTCAAAATCCCCCAAATAGGCCTGTTTTTCTGTTGTAGATACCCAAACCGCAATAAGACGATGTGGTAATGGTGAAGGACGCTCAGTCCTAGACCTACCACCCCAACCCCAACCATTTTGATAACCTGCAGCACCTGCAGGCACTGACTTACTGCCACCTTCATAAATAAAATCGGCATAATAAAATACCCCAGGATAATTTTTTGGGGCACCACCTTCTACATCCCATTTATATGATTTCGGTTTATCCATATTATTATTTTTACAGCCTAAGATTAAACTGATAATACTTATTATTAGTATAATTTTATTACGTATCATCTTACCCTGGTATAATTAATCGTCCTCCTTCTCTAGGTGCCATAGGTTCCGCCACTCCTGCAGTATTTTTGTAGTGATGTGAAATATGTAAGTATTTGTTTCTTAACTCCTTTAGCATAACATGATCAGCTAATTGTTTTGCCGTAAACGTATTTCCTGATGTTAATACCAAACCATTACCTCCTTTAACATAACTATCTAAACGTGTCTTCACACTTGTTAAAAATGTATCTAAAGGAAAATCTCTTTCTAATTTAACTTCTTTAAATTCTATTTTCCCTTCACTTTTAGCAAATTGCATCATATAGCGCAGTGGAATAAAACTGTATTTGTTAGACAAATTAGTGCGATAACCATATATTTCATTTCGGCCACTATAATCTATAATAATCTCGTCCTCTAGATACCAACCTTCATCAATATAGCGCTGACGTTCTGCAATAATAGGGTCGTTTGACCAATCGTAAATATCATACAATAAAATCCCATTTTCATCCATGCTGTCTATATAGCCACCACCAATATCAGAATGTACACCTGGCAGTTCTATAGTCTTTCCTTTACGCGCACTATTGATATTAGTAAGTGAGAAGTTTTCTCGTAATTCATTTTCGGCTGTTAAGTGAAGTGTATAGTTAGCAGCTCCTAAGCTATTTAAATTGAGTTCTCCTACATCATTTTCAAAATTTGGTGAAACATCAATCCATTGCCCCATACCTAGTGGTTGATAAGAGGATACTGTGTCATATAAACCTACAAAGTTTACAATAACATTCCCTATAGTTTGTGGTAAAGTCGAAAACGATACTCCTAAATGCCCATGAGGTTGTTGTTCGTCATTATCGTCTTCACGCATATTAACAAAGCCAACTTCGTGTACAAAATTACGAGCGGCAGCGGCTCCGCGACTAAACCCAAATACATTAAAAGTAAAATCGACAGTTTTAGATTTTTTTATTGATTTTTGAATCTTTTCTAAAATTTTATCACAACCAATTTTTACCTTGCCTAAAACACCTGTATCGTCGTTACTGTCAAAAGCTCCTCTATTTCTAGAGCCGTAAGCGTAACCATCTTGTTGGTCTTCTCCATAATCTAGAGTTCCTATCCCCTCGGTATAAATAGAAAATACCTCTTGTTGGTCTTGTATTATATATTCTTCTAATCTAGAGACATTAGATTCGTCATTATAATAGCTCGTATCTTCTCCTTCAGCTTGAATAAAACCATCAGGGTTATCTGCTTGATTATAAGGAAGTCCATTTGATCGCCTCTCATTTGCTACTCTAGATCGTGTGTTACTTCGGTTATTTAAGGTACCGTCAAAAAAAATGTTTACGATAATACTTTTATCACTTTGTAATTTATCTCTGGTAGGCTCATATGTTCCAAAATTAACTCCCCCCATCTCCTTTTATATTTATTTTAGCCTTACTGTTTAATTTTACCTCGCCATCACCTGCTTCTATTTTTATAGTCTCTGCTAAATTTGTAATGTTTTTTGCTTTTAACACATAGTTTTTCCTTGCTGTTTTCTCTATGTTTACAGCTCTTTTGGTGATTGCCATAATTAAAAAAGATTAGATTTTTCTGAAGCGTTAATATTAACAGTTTTAGAGCTTAAAATATCTATATCTTCTTTTATGCTATTAATCGTTACTTTAGCCCCATACACATCAGATTGTATAGATTCTCTTTTGTAGTCTTTATCCGCAATTTCTATAATATTGTTACTTTTTTCTTTGATATCTCCACTGGCATTTTGAAGTATATCTTTTCCTGCTCTTGAGGAAATATTTTTTCCTGCATTCTCATCAATATTATCACCTGCATTTACGATAATGTTTTTACCTGCAGTAATATTTATATTTTCACCCGCATTAATAGTTATATCTTTTAATGCATTGATAGTAATAGATTCACCAGCAGTATCGATAACCAAATTATTCCCTTTTCTATCTGTAATCGTAATAGATTCAGCCTTATCAGTATCATTAAATTCTACGACATGCCCTGATCGTGTAATAATACTTTTGTAGTTATTATTGTGTTTTCCTCCTGATCCATTAGTTCCATGATATACACTTCCCATTACAAAAGGACGATTAGGATCATTATATCTAAATCCTACCATCACTTGATCCCCTACTTCTGGAATGAATACTTGTCCTCTATTGCGACTGTGATTTGAAGAACTTCCTGCATTGGGTGTTAATACACGTATCCAAGCTGTTTTCATATCACCAGTTTGCCATTGCATTTGCACTTGTATACGTCCTTTACCCATTGGGTCTGCATTACTAATTACCTCTGCTAATTGAGAATGTGCTTGTGGACGATGGTATTGTTGATTAGGCAAATACACAATACCTGCAGGTACCGCTTTAAATTGATTTTCATACTCTAAACGTCCCGAAAAATGATGGTTTATTTGAGTAATAATATATTCTCCCAAAGGCTTGATTTCAAAACTTTTCATATCATACCTAGAAGCTTGTATTTTAATTATACTTCCTACTGTCAAATCTTTTTGACTACTTTTTGCTTCTATAGTATGTAAATTGGCTGCTAATGCACTTTGTTCAGATTCTACAGCTTGGTCCAATTCACCTTTATGTTTTGTTCTTCCCCATAAATAACCTTGATGACCATCTGGATACATTTCTTTGGAGGTTTCAAACGCATGATGTGCCAATTCGTTAAGGCCTTCCACATTTTTATTACTATTACTCCTATGCATAGTATGGTTCATCGAATCATAACTATAACGATCTTGATGTGGTGCTGTAGTATCAATTCCTATTTTCATTTCGGTAATTTCTTTACCGTATTCTATAGAAACAGCTTCAGGTTCTTTTGGTTTACCAAAATTTAATTGCTTCCCATCATAATACAACCAGTCATGGTATTCTTGTGCAAGTCGCTGCAAAAACTGAAAATTGGTTTCCTGATACTGAGCTTGATAATTTATTTTCTGTCGGTAGTTTGGTCGTATTTGTTTTGCAAAAGTAGTTTGCTGTAAAACTTCTTTTATGATACTCTCTAGATCTTTTTCTCTCCAGCTCTTCAGTTTCCTTACCTTATCCAATAGAATGGTTTTGGAATACCCTTTTAAATGCAATAAACTATGATGTCCATCTGTTTGCACCATTTTTAATTGTGTCACAATTCCGATAAATTCTTGCTTTTTTTGAGTAATGACAATAGTCTTTCCTAACCATGTCTGTGCTCGATCTAGAGTAAAGGATCCTTCATTTTCTTTTACATCTGCATCTATCCATAGTTCAAACTCATGATGATTCTGCATTTGTTGATTTAAACGAAGTTCTTCGAAACTATGTAAGTTTTCTCCGCCAATGCTAATAATAACTTGACTTTCTGCTGGTTTCATTCGATTTATTTTTTTATGATTTGGTAAAATGAGGTATACAAATAGCTACTATGAATATCATAAAAACATCCTAGCATCTTGTATTATTACAAGTCTTTTAAAATTAAATAAAACCTATTTTTTAAAGTAAGGTGAGTCTAAAAAGGGGTATATTATTAAACATTTAATTTGATTTTTTATGAAACTATATTTATTGATTAAGATCTAGTTACTATATTCTAATCAGCTGATTATTTCCTTAAGAATATAGCAGTTTATCTTTTTTGACCTAGTATAAATCTATTAAATACTTTTGTCATATTCATATACAGAATTACGCATTAACTTTTTCTTAACACATCGATTACACTCAGTAAACTTTCACCCGAAATCAAAACTATAGCCGAGATTCCTCCTAATACATACCGACTAGCTCAGGGTGTTTTTTTAATCTCTGCTTGATTTTCCTTATATTATTAACTGTTATTCAAAATACAACCCATGAAGTTTATTTATACACTTCTTTTTTGTTTAAGTTTTATTGGTCTTCAGGCGCAACACACACTTAAATATCAAGAAAATCATGTAGCTACTAAAGCCTCGCTACAAGATATCTCATGGATTAGTGGTTATTGGACTGGCGAAGCTTTTGGTGGTAAAACGGAAGAAATATGGAGTAATCCATTAGGCAACTCTATGATGTTTTCATTTAAATTGGTAGTTGATAATCAAGTTAAGTTTTATGAACTAGGTACTATCACCGAAAAAGACAATACACTTTTACTCCAACTCAAACATTTTGATGCAAATCTACATGGTTGGGAAGAAAAAGAAGAAACCGTTGATTTTAAATTTATCAAATTAGATGGCAATAAAGTCTTCTTTGATCAATTTACTTTTGAAAAAATCAGTGACACAGAAATGAATATTTATGTTGTTATTCATAATAATGGAAAAGAAAAAGAAGCCAAATTTAACTATCACAAACAATAAGTCTTTATGGCAAAACAATGTTTAGAATGTGGTGAAGCTATTATCGGACGAATCGATAAAAAGTTTTGTAATGATTATTGTCGTAATGCATATAACAATAAAGTCAACAAGGATAGTAAAAACTTGATCAGAAATATCAATAATCGTTTACGTAAAAATTATAGAATTCTAGAATCGCTAAACCCAAATGAAAAATCTAAAGCTACACGAAATCAATTAATAGCAAAAGGTTTTGATTTTAACTATATCACCAGTATTTACACCACAAAATCTGGTACTATTTATTATTTTGTTTATGATCAAGGGTATTTACCATTAGAGAATGATTATTATGCTCTGGTTAAACGCAATAGTTAATATAGTTTCTCAACAATAACGATTGCTTATTTTTCGCTGAGCGGAATCGAAGTGACTCAAAAACTACTTAACTAACCAACTCCAATATTAGCTAATTTTACGCTTCTCTCATTGCAAATTTTACGTTATACTTTCGATAGGCCGTTACAGGAATATCGAATACTAAATCAAGAATATCAATTGGTAATTTTAGATTTGTTTACTCAAAAAATATCAAACTACCTCTGAATCATCTACTAAAACACTTTTAACTTTTCTATTTAGTGTTTTACATTTTTAGTGTATGTTTTTAAGTATTCTTAGGTATAAAAAAATCGTTCAGAAATTATGTTATTCTGAACGATTATCATTTGTTCTTCAAGTAATTTACTTGTCTCTCCATCGCTGTCCGTTTAATTTTAAGACTGCTTTTAAAATGTCTTTCTGACTTATCAATCCTATTAATTTTCCATTTTCAATGATAGGAAACCTCCTTCTTTTGGATTGTAAAAATTGATTTGCCGCGTCAAAAATACTCACGTTACCTTCAATCGTTTCAACATTTTTCACCATAAACTTTTCGACATTAAAGTTTTCCATAGGCATATTATAGTATCGACTTTCGTTGATTTGCTTTATACAATCTCCTTCAGAAATAATACCTAGCAATTCATTCTCTTTCCCTACAACTGGTCCGCCCGATATCTTATGCTTAATTAATGTCTCCATAACCTCTAATACGGATTGATCCGGATTAAAAGTGATTAATTTTTTAGACATGTAATCAGACACCTGAATCGGTAATTCGGCAGTTGGTTTCGTTTTGGAGCGCGCTCCTCTAAAATTAAATATACCCATAGACGCTTAGCTTTTCTTTTAATATAATGATTTCAAAACACTTAAGCAACTTTTACTTTTTATAAACCTTTGATTCAGCATTATTTAGTACATTTAATACCAGTTATTAATAGTAAATTTCTATTAATACTAAAATCACTCAACATCAAATCACTTAAAACTAACATTAAAGCATCTTTTGCTATCATGAAAAAACTTTCATTACTTATTTCATTTGTTCTTTTATTAATAGCTGCCTGGTTTAGCTTGTATAGAAGTACACCTCATTCTATTAGCGGATTAGACACTCCATCTGAAGAATTTTCTACTTTACGAGCACTTGATTTTGTCAAAAATATTGCCAAAGCTCCACATTATCTAGGTAGTACAGCTCACGAAGAAAGCAAACGATATATTATAAACGAGTTACAGAAAATGGGACTTCAAACTCAGATTCAAGAAGGGTATTCGATTTATAAAACAGGGGAACTAAGTCAACCTCAAAATATTATTGCTCGAATCAAAGGATCTGATTCAAAAAAGGCTTTAGTATTATTATCACACTATGATAGTGACCCACATTCTGCTGTTGGTGCTAGTGATGCTGCTAGTGGTGTTGCTACAATATTAGAAGGTGTAAGAGCTTTTTTGGCAACCAACAAAAAGCCTAAAAATGATATTATTATTTGTTTTACAGACGGTGAAGAACTAGGTCTTAACGGAGCTAAACTTTTTGTAAATAAACACCCTTGGGCAAAAAAGGTAGGACTCGTTCTTAACTTTGAAGCTCGTGGTAGTGGTGGTGAATCTTTTATGCTCGTAGAAACAAATACTAAAAATGGGCAATTAATTGAAGAGTTTACAAATGCTAATCCCTCGCATCCAGCTGCAAACTCATTGGCTTATAGTATTTATAAAATGTTACCTAATGATACTGATCTTACTGTTTTTAGAGAAGAAGCAGATATAGAAGGATTCAATTTTGCTTTTATCGGAGATCATTTTGATTATCATACTGCAAATGATACTTGGGAAAATTTAGACCTAAATACATTACAACATCAAGGGAGTTATTTAATGCCTTTGCTAAATTATTTTGCAGATGCTGATCTTTCTTCTTTAAAATCAAATCAAGATTATATCTATTTTGATGTACCTGTTTTTAAGCTTGTTAAATATCCTTTTAGTTGGATTTTCCCTATGCTATTTTTTGCTATCATTCTTTTTATAGCGATAATTATTTATGGAAAATCTAAACAGCGTATTCATTTTAAATTTGTTTTTAAAGGATTATGGACTGTACTACTCTCATTAATACTCACTGGTGCAATTGGTTTTGGATTATGGAAAGTTATTAGTTTAATCTATCCACATTATAGTGAGATACAACATGGTTTTACTTATAACGGTTATACCTATATTCTTGTTTTTGTTGCCTTAGCATTAGCTATATCATTTAAGATATACGGTAAATTCAATTATCAAGAAGAAGTTCCAAGTATGCTAGTAGCTCCATTATTTTTGTGGCTTGTCGTATCTGCTATGGTAGCGATCTATTTAAAAGGAGCCAGTTATTTTATCATTCCTGCATTTTTTGGATTAATTAGTTTATGGATCACTATAAGACAAAAAGAACCTAACAGTTATTTATTAACCATATTAGCATTGCCTGCTATATTTATTATTACTCCATTTATCAAAGCTTTTCCTGTAGCACTAGGCTTAGGCATCACCTTTGTATCTGGAATCTTAACTGTTTTCTTATTCTCATTACTACTTCCTGTTCTTGCTTTTATTACTAAAAAACACTTATTAAGTCATCTTGCTTTTGGAGTAACTCTTGTTGCTTTAATTTATGCGCATACTACTTCTAGTTTTGCTGAGGGGAGACAAAAACCTAATAGTTTGGTTTACTTTTTAGATAAGGATACAAATGAAGCCACTTGGGCAACTTATGATCAAATTCTTGACCCATGGACAGAAAAATATATTAACGTTGCTCAAAACGACGCTCAACGTTATAATACAATGCAATTGGACAGTAAATATGGAAAGCAATTTAGCTTTACTACAAAAACCGATGTTAAAGACATTCCTGAACCTAATTTTATCATTGTAAATGATGCTATTATTCAAGATCAAAGAACAGTTACTTTAGCCATTACACCGCGACGTAGTATTAACCGTATGGATGTTTATACCAACACAATATTTAATTTTGACGCTATGGAAGCTAATGGAGTGACTACCGAGGATTTTAACTATGGAAATAAAACCTATAATGCTTTTACCAAAAGATGGAAAAAAGGACTTGTTACTTATCATGTAAACAAAAACAGGCCTTTGCAGTTAAAAATGACTTTTCATAAAGATTCAGTACCTACATTTACTGTAATTGAATCTTCTTTTGATCTTTTATCTCATCCAAAATTCACTATCGAAAACCGTTCAAAAGATATGATGCCAAAGCCGTTTACTATTAACGATGCTGTGATGACCAAAAAGAGTTTTAAGTTAATCTATACTCCACCAAAGAAAGTTGTGGATTCTTTATCTTTGCCGCTCAAAGAAAATTAAATTTATGAACAACAACATTCATCGACAAATCAAAGATATTCAGGTACAAGCAGATCGATTACTTAATACAAAACCAAACCTGGAAGATATTAAGCAATTTAAACAGTATGCTGATGAACTTAAAACTTTTTTAATTTCAAATGTTAATGATGATTTCATTTTAAATTATTTAAATGAATTACCTGATATTGATCTTGATAGAAAAAAGTCAAATAATAGTATTTTATTGATTTTACTAAGTTTTTTTTCAGGCTCTCCACTTGGAGCATCATACAGAGAACAAGACAAAGTTGATCAAGCTTTGGAAACAATTAAAGAAATACGAAACAAATATTCTTCATCAGAGTTTATGTTGAAGAATTATTTTTCTTAAAAAAACTGGTTGTCTTAATATAAAGACAACCGTTTTTTTATATTCCAAATTTACTTAAGTCTTATCTTCATCATTATTTTACTATATAAAAAAGCTCCCCATCTATAAGATGAAGAGCTTTATATAATTTTATAAGATAGTGTTTTATCCTTTTAAACTCGCTTTTAAATATTCACGATTCATACGTGCAATATTTTCTAGAGAAATTCCTTTAGGACACTCAATTTCACAAGCTCCAGTGTTGGTACAGTTTCCGAACCCTTCTAAATCCATTTGTTTAACCATAGCCATTACACGATCTGCTGCTTCTACTTGTCCTTGAGGTAATAATGCATATTGAGAAACTTTTGCTCCTACAAATAGCATAGCAGATGCATTTTTACATGTTGCCACACATGCACCACATCCGATACAAGTTGCTGCATCCATAGCTTTATCAGCTGCTTCTTTGGCAATAGGAAGTGCATTAGCATCTTGTGTATTTCCTGAGGTATTTACAGAGATATATCCTCCTGCATGTTGAATACGATCAAACGAAGAACGATCTACTACTAAATCTTTAATTACTGGGAATGCTTTTGCTCTAAATGGCTCAATTGTAATTGTATCACCATCATTAAACATACGCATATGTAACTGACATGTAGTTACGCCTCTATCTGGTCCATGTGCTTCTCCGTTAATATACATCGAACACATACCGCAGATACCTTCTCTACAGTCATGATCAAATGCTACAGGCTCTTCACCAGCAGCGATTAATTGTTCGTTAAGTACGTCCATCATTTCTAAGAATGACATATGCTCTGAAATCTCAGACACTTTGTACTCAACCATCTGTCCTTTATCGTTAGAACTTTTCTGTCTCCAAATTTTAAGTGTTAAATTCATAACTATTTAGTGTTTAGTAATTAGCGAAAAGAGAAAAGTTCTATTCTTTTTCTTCAAGTTTTTTGATTAGTGTATTTAACATTTTACTAATCTCATTTATTAAACCATCGATATTTTCGCTATCAATACTATATAATTCTTTTGCTATTAATACTTGTGTTTCTAGTTCATACAATGAGCCTCTAGCTATTTTCAAGAACTGAACAAAATTCTTATGATAGCCTCTTCCCCATCCTTCGGCAATATTAGAAGGTATCGAGACTACTGCTCTATTGATTTGACTAGTTAATCCAAATCTCTCGTACTCAGGAAAATTAGAACTAAATCTATAAACTTCTTGTACTAAACTCATAGCTTTTTGCCAAACTATTAATTCTTTGTAAGAAGTTATACTCATAAATTATTTCTTATTACTCCTGACTCGTCACTAACTACTACTTATAAGAACGTTGCTTTAATTCGATATCTTTAAACTCTAATTCTTCTTTGTGTAACACAGCATCTGCTGGTTCTCCTTTATATTCCCAAGCAGCTACATAAGCAAAATCTTTATCATTACGCTTTGCTTCTCCTTTTTGTAATCCATCAAGTTCTACAGACTCTTCACGGAAGTGTCCTCCACAAGATTCATTACGCTCTAGGGCATCTTTAGCAAATAGCTCTCCTAATTCTAAGAAATCGGCTACTCTACCTGCTTTTTCTAATTCTGGATTCATTTCTCCAGCTTTTCCAGGAACTTTTACGTTTTTCCAGAAATCTTCACGTAATGCTTTGATTTCTTTCATTGCAGCTTTTAATCCATCTTCATTACGAGACATACCGCATTTTTCCCACATGATCTTTCCTAGTTTCTTGTGGTAATAATCAACAGAATGTTCTCCTTTATTATTTACAAAGAAATCTATACGATCTTTAACTGCTTTTTCTGCTTCATCAAACTCTTTGGTATCTGTAGAGATCTTTCCTGTACGAATATCGTTTGATAAGTAATTTCCTATTGTATATGGTAATACGAAATATCCATCTGCCAATCCTTGCATTAATGCAGAAGCTCCTAAACGGTTAGCTCCGTGATCAGAGAAGTTTGCCTCTCCAATAGCATAACAACCCGGAATTGTTGTCATCAAGTTATAATCTACCCAAATTCCACCCATAGTATAGTGTGTTGCTGGATAAATCATCATTGGTGTTTTGTATGGATTATCATCAACGATTTTCTCATACATTTGGAATAAGTTTCCGTATTTTGCTTCAACGATTTTTTCTCCCAACTCTGTAATTTTAGCTGCAGATGGGTTATCGATTCCTTGAAGTTTTGCTTGCTCTTTTCCGTAACGCTCAATCGCAGATTTAAAATCTAGATAAACTGCTTCACCAGTAGCGTTAACTCCATATCCGGCATCACAACGCTCTTTTGCTGCACGAGAGGCAACATCACGTGGTACTAAGTTACCAAATGCTGGATATCTTCTTTCTAAGTAATAATCTCTTTCTTCTTCAGACAAGTCCGTTGGCTTTTTACGACCTTCACGAATTGCCATTACATCTTCCATATTCTTTGGTACCCAAATACGTCCATCATTACGTAAAGACTCAGACATTAATGTTAATTTTGACTGGTAGTCTCCAGAACGTGGAATACATGTTGGGTGAATTTGCGTATAACATGGGTTCGCAAAATACGCTCCTTTTTTATGGATTTTCCATGCTGCAGTAGCATTAGATCCCATTGCATTTGTAGATAAGAAATATACATTTCCGTATCCTCCAGATGCAATTACAACTGCGTGAGCCGAGTGACGCTCGATCTCTCCAGTTACTAAGTTACGTGCTATAATCCCACGTGCTTTACCATCAACGATTACTACATCTAGCATCTCATGACGGTTAAACATTTCTATTTTTCCACGAGCAATCTGGCGGTTCATTGCCGAGTATGCTCCTAATAATAATTGTTGTCCTGTTTGTCCTTTGGCATAGAATGTACGAGATACTAATACACCTCCAAACGAACGGTTATCTAATAATCCACCATAATCACGTGCAAAAGGAACTCCTTGTGCAACACATTGGTCGATAATATTTGCAGATACCTCTGCTAGACGATATACGTTTGCTTCACGCGAACGGTAATCTCCTCCTTTTACGGTATCATAAAATAAACGGTAAGCAGAGTCACCATCTCCTTGATAGTTCTTTGCTGCATTGATTCCTCCCTGCGCTGCAATCGAGTGCGCTCTACGAGGTGAATCTTGATAAGCAAATGCTTTTACGTTATATCCTAATTCTGCAAGAGTTGCTGCCGCAGATCCTCCTGCTAATCCTGTCCCCACAACAATAACATCAATAAGACGTTTATTGGCAGGGTTTACTAAATCAATTTTATCTTTATGAGTAGTCCATTTATCTTTTAATGGCACTCCTTGTGGTACTTTTGAATCTAATATTGCCATGCTCTCGTACTATTAATGTTAATGACTGAAAAAGTGAAATAATGCGATAACGATAAATCCTGCCGGAAGTATAATTGCATACGCTTTACCAAAAGTCTTCAATCCGTTTGTATACTTATTATTTGCTCCTACAGATTGGAATGCTGAGTTGAAACCGTGTAATAAGTGTAATGCTAAGAACACAAATCCAATACAATATAATGCAACTCTCCAAGCAGCTGCAAATTTGTGTTGTAATTCATCGAAATATCTAAACTCTCCATCATGCATTCCTGACCAATCTCCTTTAACGAATTTTGTATTCAATTCTGGAAACCAAAAATCAATAAAGTGAATTACGATAAAAATCAAGATAAACAGTCCACTGTAAATCATGTTTCTCGACATCCATGTAGAGTTTGCTCCTCCGTTGTTTTTTGCATACTTAACTGCTCTAGCACCTTTGTTTTTTAACTCTAAAGCAAATCCCATTACAAAGTGAAATACCACTCCAAAAATTAATACAGGTTGTAATACAAACTGTACTAATGGATTAGTTCCCATAAAATGAGATAACTCATTAAAAGTTTTTCCATTATCTGGAAAAATCGAGGTAATGTTAATTGCAAAGTGCTGCAATAAGAAAAACATTAGGAAGAAAGCAGAAAGTGCCATTGCTACTTTTCTTGCGATCGAAGATTTTAATAATCCACCCATTATTTATTATTATTTTTAATTGTGTTCAAGTAACAAAAGTAAGATTCGATAGCGTCTTTAACAAGCTTTCTATTTGGTTTGTAATTCGATTGTAATTATTTATAATGAGTATAAAGAAGCTTTTTTTAGCACTAATCCCCTCATTACGAAAACGTTTGAACTTTATTCACTTTACCCTTATCAATTTTGAGAGAATTCTCATTTTTTATGGACAATATCAAAAACTGAAGGATGAATCCTATTATACTAGGAAGAGCGTATATTTATAATCAAATTAAAGATTTTAGAATATTGAATGTAACAATAGCCTTCGGCAGGCTCAGGTTACAGGTATGATCATCAAATTTATGGTCACTTCGGCAGGCTCAGTGACCATAAATTAATTTCTTTTAAATTTTACATTTAGCATTTTAACGTTATTTATTGCTTGTTTTTCTTTCTTAACATCGTATTGACATTTGAGGTCAATTCTTTTTTGTTTCTTTATGGCAATAAACACAACTGATTATGACTCCACTTATTTCAAAATTACCTAATGTAGAAACCAACATTTTTACGATTATGAGCGGCTTGGCTGTTCAAGAAAATGCATTAAATCTATCTCAAGGTTTCCCTAATTTTGAAGTGAGTCCACGTTTGATGGATCTTGTTAATAAAGCCATGCGCAAAGGGTATAATCAATATGCTCCTATGGCTGGAATTCCTGAACTGCGTCATATCATTACCCAAAAAACAAACACTCTTTATCAAAGCAATTATCATCCTGATACAGACATCACCGTTACCTCTGGTGCAACACAAGCCATCTTTACTATTATTGCCGCTTTTGTACATCCTGGTGACGAGGTTATTGTCTTAAAACCTGCTTATGATTCTTATGAGCCTGCTATCGAATTGTATGGTGGAACAACCATTCCTGTGCAATTATCGGCTCCAGATTTTAAAGTGGATTGGGAAGAGGTTCGTAGCAAAATTTCGTCTAAAACACGTATGCTTATCATCAATACACCTCATAATCCTAGCGGAACTATTTTATCTGAAAGTGATATGCTTACACTACAAGATTTACTTAAGGATACTGATATTATTTTGCTGAGTGACGAAGTGTATGAACATATTATTTTTGACGGACAAACACATCAAAGTGCTGCTAAGTTTTCTGGCTTACGCGAAAGAGCTTTTATTACGGCTTCTTTTGGAAAAACGTTTCACACCACGGGTTGGAAAATGGGATATTGCCTTGCGCCAAAAGCTCTAATGGACGAGTTTAAAAAAGTACACCAATTCAATGTTTTTTGTAGCAATCATCCTATCCAACAAGCATTAGCTATTTACCTGAAGCATCCAGAGCATTATGAAGCGTTACCTGATTTTTACCAGCAAAAACGGGATTTCTTCTTATCCTTAATTAAAGATTCTCGTTTTACGTTTACACCAGCAGCTGGTACTTATTTTCAGTTATTAAACTATAGTGCAATTACCGATGAATATGATGTAGATTTTGCAAAGCGACTTACACGCGAACATAAAATTGCATCTATACCTGTATCGGTATTTAATCATAAACAACAAGATGATAAAGTACTTCGTTTTTGCTTTGCCAAAACCGAAGAAACCTTAGAACAAGCTGCCGAGATTTTAAATAAAATTTAATGTTAGTTATTTAGTTAATTAGTGATGAGTGATGAGTGATAAGTAATTATTATAGAAAATCAATATTTAAAAATGTCTAGTCACTCGTTACATTTTAATAAATAAAGTTAATATTACTATTTTTTAGACATAACATTCATTTTCTTATATATTCTTTTTCCGAATACATTAACTCCTTTAAAAATTAACTTATCATATTTTAATTGTGAAGAGATTTTCCCAAAACTAATAGTATATAATACACTTTCCATATTTTTAAATTCATACTTGCTTAAAAAATTCTTTCTTCCTCCTCTCAAAATCTTAGTTATATAATATTCAAATCCATCAGGAGTTTGAATAAATGTATCATATCTATTAAACCCATTTTTAATATCATTTCCTAAATTTGTTACTTTTATATCGATAATTATCTCGCTAGCATCTTGATATACATTTTCAAATTCATATAAAAACTCATCAACTTCAATTCTAGGGAATTTTTCTATTTCATTAGCAACAAATTTTCTTTTCATATATATAAGTTCTTCTTTGAGACTATCTATTATTATTTTCTTTTGAATATCCCAGCTTTTTTTATCTCTTATCAACTTATCATATTCTTCTTTAACAATATAATTATCTTCAACTATCTCTTTTGAAATCGAATTATCTCTTATCATTTCAATTTCTACCTTATATGTATTCGAAGTAATTGCCCACGTGACAAATATTCCAATAACTGTGGATGTTATTAAAAATAGCCCTGTAATTATTGTATTTTTTGTAGTAGTTTCCATAAATATACTTACTTATTCATGAAAACAATTTACTCAAATGCATAATTATTTTTTTACGCATTAACCTCAATCTTATTACGTATTAATTATCAAAAATCAAACTTTAACTGTATAATCTCTACTTCTTGCTTTTGCTTTTCTTTTTTCTTTCCTGTATTGAGATTGGATAAAGAAATCCCTAATAAACGTACCGAGTTTTTTAGCTTTTCTTGATATAATAATTCCTTGGCAGTTTCTAGAAGTATGGCTGCATCACTAATATAATACGGCAAGGTTTTGCTTCGGGTTTGTAATGAAAAATCACTGTATTTGATTTTTAAAGTAACTGTTTTTCCTGCTACTTTACTTCTTTTTAAGCGACGTTGGAGTTCTTCAGCTATATTTTCTAGACGTTCTAACATATAAATCTCTGACGAGATATTCTCTATAAACGTTCGTTCTGCTGCCAATGATTTTCGTTCGCGATTTGGTTTTACCGGACTCAAATGTATTCCGCGTACAATACGATAATAATGTCCTCCTGCTTTACCAAAATGTTCTCTTAAATATGCTTCTGATTTCGCTTTAAGGTCTTTACCTGTATAAATACCCAAACCATACATTTTGGTTTTGGTTACCTTACCTACTCCGTAGAACTTTTTCACATCCAATGCTTCAAGAAATTCCAATACTTCGTGAGGTGGTACTGTTTTTTGTCCGTTAGGCTTATTATAGTCACTAGCAATTTTGGCTACAAATTTATTAATCGAAATCCCTGCAGAAGCAGTCAACCCTATTTCGTCAAGAATACGTTGCCTAATCTCTTGGGCTATCATAGAAGCACTGGGATTTCCTTTTTTATTTTCGGTAACATCCAGATAAGCTTCGTCTAGCGATAAGGGTTCTACCAAGTCAGTATAGTCATAGAATATTTTTCTAATTCGCTTAGAGATTTCGCTATAGCGTTCAAATCTAGGTCTTACAAAAATCAAATCGGGACAATTACGTCTAGCAGCTACACCACTCATAGCCGATCTCACTCCATATTCTCTTGCTTCATAACTAGCTGCACTCACTACTCCTCGTTTTCCGCCACCACCAACAGCAAGAGGTTTTCCTCTAAGCTCTGGATTATCCATCTGCTCTACAGAAGCATAAAAGGCATCCATATCTACATGAATAATTTTTCTATTTGCTATACTTTCTTCCAATTGATTCCCTAGGTGCAGTTTGTTTTACAAATTTAAAACTTATATCATTAATACCCTTTTTCATTTAAGAAACTCATGCAAAATTATTGCACCATAAGATTCGTATCCTTCCAACTAAAGTTCTTCTATAAATATTCCGTTTATTTGTTTTTTAAATGTAGGAATCATGATCGAAATCGAGCGCAAATTTTTAGTTACTTCTACTGCTTTTATAGCAATGGCTCAAACGAACACTCGTATCGTACAAGGCTATCTCAATTCGCACCCAGAGCGAGCAGTACGTGTACGTATCAAAGGTGATAAAGGTTTTCTTACTATAAAAGGAAAAGGAAATGCATTTGGTACTTCTCGATTTGAATGGGAAAAAGAAATCCCTGTAACCGAAGCGGAACAATTATTAGCGCTTTGCGAAAAAGGAGCGATCGATAAAACCCGATATGAAGTGCAAGTTGATGCTCATCTTTTTGAGGTAGATATTTTTGAAGGAGAAAACCAAGGATTGATCCTAGCCGAAGTTGAATTACAAGACGAAAATGAAACGTTTACAAAACCGGATTGGTTGGGAGAAGAAGTTACTGGAGATTCACGATATTATAACTCACAACTGAGTAAAAATCCTTATGCTAATTGGTAGTTTTTCTAAGTGAAGAGTGATTAGGAATGAGTTTAAGTTGGTGAGTTATGAGAGAACTATGTCACTTCGAATGTGCTCAGTGACCGCATATCATTTGTAGCCTGAGCACAGTCGAAGGCTACTTAGCTATAAAAAAATCCATATTCAAAAAATACATCAAGAAATAGTATCTTTATTACGGGAAAACTAAACAACTAAACTCATGAAACGATTTATTGTATTTGCTAGTCTATGTACTCTTTTTGCTTGTCAACCTCAACAAGAGCAAGCTAAAAAAGAAGTGATCGAAGAAATAGAAATAATAAAAACACCTCCTGCTCCTTCTGTTGCTGCTATTAAAGCTGACTTAAAAAACAATGGCTTTAAAATCTTTGATTATGTAGATGATAAAACCGGTGATACAGTCATCATGCAGCAATACTTTATCGCTTTTTTAAAGAAAGGGCCTAGTCGTTCTCAAAATAAAACTGAAACTGATAGTTTACAACAGTTGCATTTAGCGCATTTGGGTAAAATGTATGAATTAGGCTATGCAGATATTTCTGGTCCATTTGGTGATGATGGAGATATTAGAGGTATTACCATTTATAATACTCCTACTTTAAAAATAGCTGATAGTCTAGCTAATCTTGATCCTATGGTAAAAGCTGGTCGTTTGGTTATCGAAATGCATCCATGGTGGGCTGCAAAGGGTTTTCCTTTGAGGTAAAACCATAAACTCTAGTAAAAAACTAGAGCATTAACATTTTATTCCAAAATATTAAGCATTCGTTAACATAATTCATTGTTAAGGTCTTGAAATGATCCACGTCTAAGGTATGTAATCATAAAAAAATCAAGACTATGAATTTCGTAAACACCCCAAAGAGCGCTTTGGTCTCTTTGGCTATGCTTATTTTCCCCACTATTGTCATAAATGCGCAATCACCCGTAAGTGGGTTTTACCCTAAAAAGAATGAAATTACTGTTGCTGTAGGTCATACGTACAAAAGTAATGACAAATTTTATCGCGGTACTGATTTAACCGATGGTAACCCCGCCAATTTTGGAGAAGTCAGTTCGTCTATCTACAGTATTTATGGAGAGTATGGGATTAATAATTGGCTCTCTACCACAGCCTCTCTTCCTTATATTACCACTCAGAATGAAGAGAATATTCCTGATCCTATTCAAGGTTCAAGTGAGGTTGATGGTATTCAAGATTTAAGTGTCTTTGTTAAGGCTCGTGCTTTTGAAAAAAAATTCAAACATTCTTCTCTAGCTTTAGGTGGTGCTACTGGTGTAAATGTTCCTGTAGGTAATTATGACGGTAGAGGTATTTTATCTTTAGGAAGTAATGCTACTACCATAGATGGCTTAGCTATTGCTCAATACACAGCACTAGATCACTTTTTTGCCGAAGCGCAATTTGGCTACAGCCAAAGAGAAAATTCAGATTATGAAGTACCTAATGCTATTTTGTATAGTTTTAAAGTAGGTTATTTTCATAAATTCTTCTATGTACATACGCAATTAGGAATTCAAAATTCTTTAACTGGTTTTGACATTGGATCACAAGAATTTGCAGATGCAGGTGGTCCTGCAGCATTGCCTCAAACCGAAGTTGATTATACCAAGTTAAATGTCGCTTTATATGTGCCTATTCTTGAACATTTAGGATTATCTGCTGGATATGACACTACTCTTGAAGGACGTAATGTAAATAAAGAAACTGCATTTAATTTCGGAATGATTTTTAAATATTATTAAGGGTTTTATTTAGGTTGTTTTATCATACCTGTGTTTTTTGCCAAGTAACCATCACAATACTATACTTATTGTGGTGGTTGCTTTTTTTATTCCTTAACTTCTAATACTCTTTTTATTTCATTACCATATTCGTCGAGTACGGTAATCATATGCTTTCCTATACTCGGTAAAATAGGCATTTCGTGAAATTGCTGTGTTGTTCCCAAAAACTGATTATCGAGATACCAAAACACTTTAGTTTTGGGTTGTGTATGTGCTACTTTTAAAATGACTTCGTTAACTTTCCCATTAAAGTCTCTGGCTAAAAAAACACTTCCTCGTTCTTTTGGAAAAATAAAATCCATGATCTTTTGTTCGTCAACTTGACAATCACTTCTATATGGTGGTAATGCTTTATAAGTAGCATCAGTATTTTTATAATAATACGCCATCAAAGGAGGCAATACAAACCAAGAGGCTTGTTGTATTTGTGCTACTGGTTCGCAGCTAGAATTCACTCTATATTGTCGTTGTGCATCTAGGTGTATTTGTTGGTGATACGGACAAGAATTCATCTTATTTCCTAATTGTGGAACAAGCACTTCTTTTTTAGGACAAATCGCACTGGCTAAGAATCCGCTTTTGGTACATACCTCAACCTTGACTACATCGTCATATGGTGTTTCAAACCATTTACTTCTAGGCAAAAGATTAAAAACATCAAATAACACTGGTGCTGCCGAATGTACTCCGGTTAATTCTGGTCGCCCTTCTCCATCTGCATTTCCTACCCAAACTCCCACAACATAATCACTAGTTGTTCCTATTGCCCATGCATCTCTATTACCAAAACTAGTTCCTGTTTTCCATGCAATTTGCCTTGATGAATCATAAAACTCCCACGCCTCATCTCCTTCTGGTCTGTTAACCTCCTTCATTGCTTCGTAAGTCAACCATATACTTCCTGCTCCTACTATAGGTTCTTCTTTTACTTTTTTACCAAAATCTATCGTTCCTGTTTTAATCAACTTAGGGTCAACAAATTCTTGTGTATAATATTCACTTGATGTTTTTTGATAATGATTCAATGTTCCTGTTAAGCCTGCATAGGTTTTACACAAATCCCAAAGACTAGCTTCTGCTCCTCCTAAAATTAACGATAAGCCATAATGGTCTGCACTAAACTTCAAATCTTTGATTTTATAAGCCTGAATTTCTTCTCTAAAACGCGCCAATCCATATTGTTGTAATAAACGTACTGCGGGTATATTGAGCGATCTTGCTAGAGCTCGATTAGCAGGGACAGCTCCGTTATATGTTTCGTCATAATTTTCTGGACTATATCCTGCAATTACTGTAGGGATATCGGGTACTAGTTGTTCTGGTAATAATTCTCCTTTGTCCAACATTGCCGCATATAACAACGGTTTTAAGGTGCTTCCTGTACTACGCGGTGCTTGTATAATGTCTACATCTTTTTGATGTTGTTTATCTGTTGGGGTATTCCCTACATAACTTAACACTTCTCTAGTAGATACATCTATGACTACGACAGCCATATTATATACTTCGTTTTGTTTTTGTATCTCATAATGCTGTCGTACGATCGTATTTATTTGTTTTTGTAAATCATATTTAATACTTGCTTGTACACGCATACCTTCATTTTGTTTTGCAATTTGCATCAATGCATGAGGTGCTATTTGCGGTAAGGCATAGGGTTTTTGTGGTAAGTTTTCTTCTAGGGCTAATTCATACGTCAATAAATCAATAGTTCCTTGTTCCCATAACGTTTTAAGCACGTGATCTCGCTTTCTTTTTAATTTTAATTGGTTCTTTCCTGGATATATTAATGCTGGAGCATTAGGTAAAACTGCAAGTGTCGCACTTTCTGCCCATGAAAGTTGGTTTGCAGGTAATCCAAAATATCGCCATGCAGCCATATCAAGACCAACAACATTCCCTCCAAAGGGGGCATGAGATGCATACAGTTTTAAAATTTCATTTTTTGACACCCCTAATTCTAGCCGTGTAGCCAGAATTAATTCGATCATCTTTTCTATATACGTTCGCTTTTTTCCTTTACGAGAAAGTCTGATCACTTGTTGTGTCAACGTACTCCCTCCTCTTACAACTTTTTGTGCCTTAATATTTTCTATTAACGCTTGGGTTATAGCTATTGGATTAAATCCAAAATGCCTATAAAACTGTTGATCTTCAAAAGCTAATAAACTTTGCTCAAACTTATAAGGGACACTATCAATTTCAGGAAAACGCCATTGTCCATCTTTAGCGATTTTTGCTCCTAATAAGATCCCTTCTCTACTCTGTATTACTGTAGCTGTTGGGTCATTAAATAGCGGAAAAGATATCGAGAAATAATACCAAACAAGAAGTATTCCTATGATAATACATCGCTTGGGATGTTTGTATATGTACTTTATAATTTTCTTCAATTAATCTTCCATTATACTAATACTGCTATTTTTCCTTTTTCTCTCCAAACTCGTATGCTCTTTCAACTAGACAAATTCTAACGCTATACCAACTATACCAATCTTTTCTTCCTTTTTGTTGCGCAAAGAGATGATCTGTTTGTTTTTTCCAAGTAGTTATCGCCTCTTTATCTTCCCAATACGAAACCGTAATTCCTATCGTTTCTCTCGCACTTTCTATACCTAAGAATCCAGGTTGTTCTTTAGCCAAATCCACCATTTTCTGTGCCATTTCACCATAACCATCTTCAACGTCTGTTCGCTGTGATGTAAATATTACTGCATAATATGGTTCTTGCATTTGTAGTATTTTAAAAGCATAGGAGTTTTTTTAAAAGAGCTCCTATGCTTACTTTATATTTTTTATTTTACAACTTGAATCCATTTACCTTTATTTCTTACGGCATAGGTATTGTCATACATGGCTTCACTTTGAATTCCTGGCAAATAATACGTTCCTAAATAAGATGCATTTAACAAGATGGTTACTGTTTTACTTTCTCTTGGTTTTAAATCAAAATAGAAATTAACACGGTCATCTCTAATATCTGTATAGGTTACATTATTTGCTTTAAAATCTCCAAAATCTGTAAAACGTGTATTGACAATTTCCCATCCAGAAGGAAATATCTCTGTCAAGGATATATCTTTTACGTGTTCTCCTGTTGTATTGGTTATCGTAACTTCTGCCACAAAATCTGTTCCTTGAGTAAGTTCTGTTACATTTATTATTTTTCCATCTTTGGACTTATAATCAACAATAGCACTTAATTTACTCTGAATCACTTTTTCTTCTCCTACAGGTAAAATTCCTTGCGTATTTAACTGTACAAAAATAGTATTCGCTTTATTGTTGCTAAGCTTAATCATATTCTGTTTTTCCAGTGTCAACGCTTCTGTAATCGCTATAGTTTTATTCGTTTTAATACTTGAAGCTTTTCCGTTAAGCACATAATTAGCTGTTATTCCTTTTCCTCCTACAGCTTTTGCAAATTTTGCCATAGCTAGTAAACTATAGGCTGTAGTTTGTGTACTCATCCATTTACTTGAAACCAAATCTTTTGCAATAGATACGGCTAGTTCTTGTGCTTTAGCTTTTTTATCTAACGAAATATAGGTTTCCATTGCCATAGCTTTGTTGCGTGTAATCGATCCATAATTATAATGATTACGATTAGGAACATAATCTATATTTGCATCTTTTAAAAGCTTTTCGGCAGCAGATGCCTGCCCTACTAAGCCATAAGTCATCGCTAAGCGTAGTTTGGCATTACTAGAAATTCCTGAAGTTTCTCTTAAACGATTCATAGACGCTAAATCCGGACTTCCGGCAAGTGCTAAGGTATATAATCGATAGGCTTGTGATAATCCTGAATTACTACCATTAAACGATCTCCATTGTTTTGCTTGTTGTCTTTGATAATTAATCCAGTTACTTTTAAATCCTATTGGCAACACATATCCTTTTTTATTGGCCTCTAATAAAAAGTGTCCAGCATAGGTTGTTCCCCAATCACTTACTCCCGAATTACCCGACCAGTATGACAATCCTCCATTAGGTTTTATAAAATGTTTTAGCTTCTTTATCGCTTCTTCTACATTATATTGTAATTGTTGCTTTTGAGCACTTGATAATTCAAAAATTTCGTCTAAGTACAATTGAGGAAATGCTGCCGAAGTAGTTTGTTCTACACATCCGTGTGGATAGCGAATCAAATATTTCATTCTACGATCAAAGTTCATAGGAGGTAAGCTCGAAAACTCAATATTCATAGCGTTACTTCCTGTTATACCAAAAGCTTCTAGAGATAACTCTTGACTTGCATTAGGTGCTAATGTGATCATTTGAGTTTCTGTTGTCACAGGGTTAGGATTTACAATCGAAATAGGCACTTCATAACTTGCCCTTTCTCCATTTCCTGTTGCTTGAACAGTTATAGTCGTCTCTGCAGCATTCTCTAAAACTTCAATATCAAAATACACCATTTTTTCGTCTGGCTGTGCAAATTGAACTTGTTGTGCATTTGATCCTATAACTTTGAATCCTTTATTAGGTTTAAGCTTTACGGTTACATTTTTCACTTTTTTCTCCATTGCAAAAACAGTAACAGGTACTCTCACTTTTTCTCCTGGTGTAATTTTTCTAGGTACAGAACTCAACACCATTAATGGTTTACGCACTGGTGTCGTTTTTTCTACTGCTCCATAAGCTCCGTTTACTGCATTTGAAGCCACAACCATAGTACGTACAGATCCTATATATTTAGGGATTTTGATCTCATGTGTACGCTTTTCTCCTCCATCTATAGTAAATGGCCCCGCGTATACCACCATAGGTTTAAAACGATTTGCTTTTTTTGATTTACTTCCAGCTGCTTCTCCATCTCCTCCTATACTAAATATCTGTTGTATGCTTCCACCAAAAGCGCCAATCACTTCGTCATAAATATCCCAGGTCTTCACCCCTAAAGCTTCTCTTGCATAAAAAGTATCCCATGGTGATGGTGTATTAAAACGAGTAAGATCTAACAATCCTTCATCTACTATTGCTAGAGAATACGTCATAGGTTTTCCTTTGGTTTCACTTACTGTTACTTTAATCGTCTCTTCTGGCCTCAATACCTCTGGCATTGTAATCTTAGGACTTAAACGTGTCTCGGGATTTTCAACTGATATCGGTACTACTCCATATAATCGTATAGGTAAATCATTTACTGTAGATGCGTGTGGTTGTAATAAAGTAATATGTATATACACATTAGGTGTGTATAATTCTTCTATAGGCAATTCAAATTTGGTTTCTCCTTTTTGTGTAACTACCCATTGTGAGTTTAAAACTTCGGTTCCATTTTCTACAGAAATTAAGGCTCTTCCTCCTTCGCTTGACGGAAAAGTAACTATAGCTTTTTCTCCTACATTATACGTTTTCTTATCCGTAGAAAACATCAACATAGTTGCTGCAGATGGATCATTCTTTCTTGATTTCCCTGCCCAACCCGGCCAATCAATATAAATTGTTTTTCCGGTTGCATGTCCTCCATTAGGATCTTCTATTCTCACTAAATAACGCCCCCATTCTGGATATTTAAGATTGTATTTAAATGATGTTTTTCCGCTACTATTCGTACTTACTGTTGTGCTAAACACTTTATCTCTATATGATCCATTACTATAAGACGATAGATTATCTTCTGAGGTTTCCCACCACCATCTCCAGTGCACTTTGTAAATCGATACTTCAAGGTCCTCTACAGCTTTAGGGTTTCCTGACTCATCTACTGTAACTACCTCAAAAGTATGATCGGTATCTGTAAGTAACATTCCTCTAGCCTTATCTCCTTTAGGTGCATTTAAACCTACATAGGTCTCATAAGGTGAGTAATCTTTACTGATAACATCTGTACTAAAATCTCCTCCATTTTCATATACTTTGGTAATAAATGAAGCTCGTAACATTCCTGCTGCTTGATTCGATAATTCTGGTGAAAGCCTAAAACTCGCTTTTCCTTCGTTAGATATTTTCCCATCAAAAACCACTTGTTCTTCTGTACCAAAATATCGCGCTGGATCATCAAAAGTATAGCTAGGAAACTTCTTAAATGTTGTACGTTTTGGTCTAAAACGTACATTCATATCTGTTTTTAGATTTCTTGCAATAGCACCGTGTAACCATGCAACTTCTAAATTTCCTGTAATATCATTTTCTCCTCCCAATACTTCATTATCAAATGTTGCTTTGATTTTAAGTCGGTTAGGTTTAATCGTTTCAATTTTTAAGTTCTTAGAGAAACTCGCTCCTCCTACTTGCACTTTTGCTTGCCAGTTTCCTGTTGACGCCTCAGGATCAGTAACTACAGTAAAACGATAGAAATTATTTGTTCCATCTGTAGTTGTTTCTTGATGCATTAATTTTCCGTATGGATCTCTTAACTCAAATTTTACTGGATGTTTTAATGGTAATTTATTTGCATTATCATTTAACATAAATGATAAAAACAACGTATCTCCTGGTCTCCATACACCTCTTTCTCCGTATAAATAACCTTTTAATCCTTTTTGTAATCTTGTACCAGAAACGTCAAACTTACTTATTGATAATGCATTTCCATCATCTAGTTTTACGTAGGTTTGTTCTTTCCCTATATTAACAATTGCAAAATAGGCTGGACGCTCTGCATCTATAATGGTAAAACCTTCGGCATCAGTTTTACTCATCCCTACTTCTTGCTGTTGGTAATTGTATATTTTTACTGTTGCACCTGCTTTGGGCGTCGTCGTTACAATATCACTTACCGCAAAACTATATGTATGATTTAATCCTTTTTTAACCACAACTCCCAAATTGGTTGCCAGTATGTTTGCACTTATTTTTTTATTAGTATAATATGATGATGTACATGGATTATCTCTATCATTCCAATCGTAGTAATAATCTTCGTAATAATATTGTGCCGAGTCCCAATAACTCGATTCTTCTTCTTCGTCAAAATTCGTTGCAAGTTCTTCTACACTTAATGTTTCTTTGGTCGCTTCGGTATCATCACATTTGTACAGTGAATAGGCTTTTTTATATTTCAATTCTATTCTATAAATAGCACCTGGATCTGGAGTTATTAACTCTTTTAGATCTACAGCAAAAGCATTCCATTTACTTAGATTTAATCCTTTATTTTCTTGAAGGTTTATTAATTTTCTAGCAACTGGTCTCGCTACTGCTCTAATATTTCCTCCGTCTTTTAGATTATTGGTTTGCAAAAATTGTAGTACATTATCTTGATAAATTTTCATGACTACTAATTCTACCGCTTTAAGATTAACTGCTTCAAAATTGAATTTTAAATTCTTTGAATCTGGAAGTATTACTCCACTTTGTAACAACCTAACTTCTGGTTTAATCTGTTCAAAGGAAACTTGTTCTGTATAAGTGTTTTTTAATTTATAATTATCTACACTCTTTATTCCTTGAAATATAGTTACTTCTAGCGTTCCTTTTAGTTCTCCTCTCGGATATACTTTTAGGTTATTTCCTTCTACTGTATATTTTAATCGGTTAGCTCCAGATATAGTTACTAATCCATCAAAGTTTTGTTTTTTCTTTAAAGGATCTGTAAAGTTGATATTGATATATTGTTGGTCCATATTGGATACCGATATATCTAATACCGAAAAGTTATTTTTTCCTGGAATTACTACTGTTTCTTTTCCTTCACTATCGATATCAAAAGATTTTCCTGACCACGAAACTTCTACTTCTGAGTCTTCTTCAAAACGTTGTATGCTATCTATAGTAAATTCAAATTGTCGTGATCTCTGAATGTTTTGATCAAATTTAATTGCGATATCGTTTCCTTTTTGTCTCGCTTTAATCAGTTTT
This sequence comes from Aquimarina rhabdastrellae, assembly GCA_947387485.1. Classification (GTDB taxonomy): domain Bacteria; phylum Bacteroidota; class Bacteroidia; order Flavobacteriales; family Flavobacteriaceae; genus Aquimarina. The sequence continues at coordinate 558,834 of CANDNT010000002.1, read as the reverse complement.
TGAGCAGCTTCTATATCCAATTGATCGCTTGCTGATAAGGTCCCCGTTATGTATTGCCAATCTTTGCTGTATGATTGTAAGTTATTAGTAATAATAGAAAACTGTTGTTTGATGGTTTCTACTCCAAAAATAAATTCTTCAAACTCTGATGGAATTTCTGATACTAACTGACTTAAATCGAGTGTAAAAGTATAAGTCGTTTCTTCTTTAAATTTCTCGTCTGGTCTAAAAGCAATCGTACGATTGTTTAAGGCGATTACTTTTCCTTTTACTTTGGGATTTACTTTTAAAATATCACTTGGTAATTCTTGTTGATCATTCCAACCCGCAACTGGATTTTGCAAGACAACAAACACTTCGTCTAACACAGAAATACGCCCTACTGAGACATCGGACACATATTCGTGATATTTTTCTAATGCTGAAGCATTGTATGCTGCTGTATTATTTTCTTCTTTTTTCCCACAAGAGAAGAGCATTGCTACTAACAATACTAAACCGATAAGCTTACGACTGTACATGCTTTTTTGTTTTTGAATGATGTTGTTTATTTACTATATACCTATACGTCCCTATCTACTATAAATAGTTTTATACTATAGCAATAGGGTTTATTTTGTTAAATAAGTATGATGGGGTATCTGTCTTACAAAACTAGTTCAATTTTAAGTGTTATAAAAGCATTATTGTTTTTAGATAGAATTCTTTTATAGAACGTATTTAGACTTTTTGATATAATACCATTACTCAATTAAAACTATCGCATTAAAATTGTTATTTCTGTATTTTTCTATAAGGTACTTTCAAATAAGAAATGATATGGCCAAAAAACATATATAAATTCATAAAAAAAGAGAAACCGTTATGGTTTCTCTTTTTTGTAAATTATTTAGTATACTACTCTTAAAAGAAAGTAAAAACTCTTTTTGGAGTCCATTTTTTGTTTTCTTTTTCATAACTTATTATAACAGAGACTGCATGAATAGTCATACCATATAAAATAGCTTTTTTACCATCCTGACTAAACAACGGATATGATATCTTATTAACTTTTTTGTTAGAAAAAAACTCTTCTTTATCTACAATAACAATACCTCTCTTCTTCTCTTTTCTCTTATTTGGATTGTACTTTTTATATGATATCAAGGTCTTATTAAAAAAATTATCATAAAAAAACAACGAATCTTTTTCTTCTATTGTTGCTGGAAACCTCTTTCTATGGTCTAAATAGTATTGAATACTATCAGTATCAACTAAAGTTATATACAATGTATCTTCTTGTTCATCTTTAACAGAAATATTCTTTCTAGTAATTAACCAATTTTTTAAAATATCTCTTTGATCTTTTTTTATTGGCTTGTATTGAACATAAGATTTACATGATTGTAATATTCCTCCTGTTAATAACACTAATATTACTTTAAGTAAAAAAGAAGCTACATTATAAGGCTTGATCATTTTATATTTTTTCTTAACATAAAATACCATATATCACCTTTCCAAAATTATTAATAAAATGAAAAAACATCTATCATCATCCATTTACCATCTTCTCTTTTTTTAAATGTTATTATCTGAGATATAATTTTTGAAATTGAACTTCCATATAGAATAGCTTCTTTTCCATTTTGACTAAATAAAGGATATGACATGCTATCAATCTTTATTTTATTATGCTTTTCTTTTAATTCTTTTAAAAGAACTATTCCTTTTTTCTTAAATTCATTTTTATTTATCTTATTTTTTTTAATTTTCGGTTTACCATTGAAAAACTTTTCATAATAAAAAATAGAATCTCTCTCTTTTAAAGAAACTGGAGATCCTTTTCTTTTCTCTAAAATCTCTTTAATTTTTGTTTTTTCAATAAACAATATTTTTAAAGTATCCTTATTCTCAACATTTTTCAACACCTTATATCTTGTTGTTAACCAATTTTCAATTATTGCTTTTTGATCCTTTTTCGTTGGTCTATAATCATCATAAGATTTACATGACTGCAATATTCCTCCTATCAATAACACTGGGATTGCTATAAATAAAAAAGAAGTTACTTTATGATATTTGATCATATCTTACTCTCTCTTAATTCGCTACATCATTAAACTGTTTTTACTTTTTTAATAAAAAAGTAAAAACTCTTTCCGTAATCCATTTCTTGCACTCTCTTTTATAAATCATTATATGAGCTCCATTTCTAATTCCTGAACCATATAAAATAGCTTTTTTACCATCTTGACTAAACAACGGATATGATACCTTATTGGCATTCTTATTAAAAAAAAACTCTTTTTCCCTTATAATCACAACACCTTTTTTCTTTTCCTTTTTCTTGCTTGGATTGTACTTTTTATATGGTATCAAGGTTTTATTAAAAAAATTATCATAAAAAAACAACGAATCTTTTTCTTCTATTGTTGTTGGAAACCTTCTTCTATATTCTAAATAGTACTGAATACTATCGTGATGAATTAAAGCTATATACAATGTATCTTCTTGATCATGTGCTTTTGCAACTTTTTTCCTAGTTGTCAACCAATTTTTCATAATTTCCTTTTGATCTTTTCTAGTTGGTTGATATTTATCATAAGATTTACATGATTGCAATATTCCTCCTGCTAATAACACTAATATTGCTTTAAATAAAAAAGAATCCACATTATAATGCTTGATCATTTTATATTTTTTCTTAATATAAAATATCATAAATCATATTTTCTGCATTATTAATAAAATGGAAAAACATCTACCATTATCCATTTGCCATCTTCTCTTTTTTTAAATATTGCTATTTGGGATATGGTTTTAGTAACTGTACTACCATATAAAATAGCTTCTTTTCCGTCTTTACTAAATAAAGGATATGACATGCTATCTATTTTTTTATTTGATATTATTTCTTTTTCTTCTAAAACCACAATTCCTTGTCTCTTTCTCTTATTTCTTCGAACTCTATAGTGATCGTTAGTATTCATTGAATTATTAAAAAAGTGATTATAAAACCGTAAAGAATCATCTTTAGATAATCTTCCTGGTACTCTTTTTCTTTGCTCCAAAATATATCTAATTTTATCATTGGTTATAAAAGTCATATATAAAGTATCATTTCGTTCATGATTTTTAGATACCTTCTTTCTTATTGTCAACCAATTTTCAATTATTGCTTTTTGATCCTTTTTCGTTGGTCTATAATTATCATAAGATTTACATGATTGTAATATTCCTACTATCAATAACACTAGCAATATCTTAATTACAAGATGATGAAGATGGTTTTTCTTACTGTGTAATTCAATCATTTTTCTAAAAAAAAGAAAAGATATTTTTTATTTTCCATTTCTTATTATCGTCCTTTCTAAGTATAGCTATTGTTGACACGCCTGACACCATCGAACTATATAAAATAGCTTCTTTTCCATCTTGACTAAATAAAGGATATGACATGCTATCTATTTTTTTCCCATCTATTTTAATTTCTCTTTTTTTACGTTTACCAGTTCTACGAATAGCAATTGGATTCTTAAAAAAATGCTCATAAAAATATAGTGAGTCTTCTTTTTTAAGTTTTACGGGATATTTTTTTCTACTCTCTAATAGATACTTAATTTTATCGCTATTTATCATATATATAGACAAAACATTATTTCTCCCATGTGTTTCAGAAACCTTCTTTCTTATTGTCAACCAATTTTCAATTATTGCTTTTTGATCCTTTTTCGTTGGTCTATAATTATCATAAGATTTACATGATTGCAATATTCCTCCTATCAATAACACTGGGATTGCTATAAATAAAAAAGAAGCTACTTTATGATATTTGATCATATCTTACTCTCTCTTAAACCACTACATCATTAAACTGTTTTTGTTTTTTTAATAAAAAATGAAAATCTTTTCAGAAATCCATTTTTTGTTTTTCTTTCTATAACTCCTTATAGCAGACATCCCTCTAATTCCTGAACCATATAAAATAGCTGTTTTACCATCTTGACTAAATAACGGATATGTTATTTTATTGACTTTTTCGTTAGAAAAAAACTCTTCTTTATCTACAATAACAATACCTTTTTTCTTCTCTTTTTTCTTGCTTGGATTGTACTTTTTATATGGTATCAAGGTCTTATTAAAAAAATTATCATAAAAAAACAACGAATCTTTTTCTTCTATTGTTGTTGGAAACCTTCTTCTATGTTCTAAATAGTACTGAATACTATCGTGATGAATTAAAGCTATATACAATGTATCTTCTTGATCATGTGCTTTTGCTATTTTTTTCCTAGTTGTCAACCAATTTCCCATAATCTTCCTTTGATCTTTTTTTGTAGGCCTGTATTGAACATAAGATTTACATGATTGCAATATTCCTCCTATCAATAACACTAGTACTATCTTAATTACAAGATGATGAAGATGGTTGTCCTTGTGGGCTTGCTGTTTGTCCATTTATATTTTGTGCTTGGTTTTTTGCCTCTGCTAAAATTACTGCTTTAATTTTGTTTCTTTCACTCACTTCTGGGACTTCTGCATTAAAATGAGGCAGACTCGTTAATTCTCCCCAACTCAATTGGTCATATAATTCTTGTGAAAAATCATTACCTGTTTCTTCTCCATATGCAGCTAAAGCTTCAGCTATCTCATTTATTAAACGTACCATATAACGATGTTGTTCTGCATCAAATTGAGGAGTTCCCTCTTCTGCTAAAGGATCTTGTAATCTAATTAAATATACAAAATACTCTCTATAAAGAGCTTCTGTACCTATATCTCCAGATTCTAAATTTATTTCACCAGAATGTAATAAATACAATAATACCGCATGTATACTTTCATGTATTATGGTTCTGGCTATAGAGATATCTGTTGCGGTATTAATATAATTTCTATCGATGGCTACTTCTATTTCACAGGCTCCATCAATACATAACGGAAAGGAAGAGGTTCCTGCATTAGGTGATTCTCCATTACTGTCTACAGGAAGATTAACTATTCTGTATTTGATATTATATCCTGTATCATTTTCTCTATCAAATGCTCTTAAAATAGCATCAGAAATTACTGAGTTATTTTTATAAGCTCTAGTCACAATTAATTTTTGACATACATCCTCTATTTCTACATCTATATTCTCGTATGTAGATTCAAAATCTATAAGTTCGTTTATTTGCTCTTTTGAAGCCGTATTCCAATTATTTGTTTCTCCTATAATATATAATTCGATTGCTTCTTCATAATTATCTGGATTAGATAACCATTGTTCTTCTGGAGTTCCTGTACGTATCTGTAAATTTAACCTGATAGCAGTTATTGCATTTAATGGATTAATTACAATCACCTCATCTGTCTCTTCGCATAAGTTTCTATTTCCAGATTTTGAATCATTATTTACACAATTAATCACATAAGTAACCACTTCACATCCTCCCTTATCAAATCTAGGTGGTATAGGCCTATCTGTTGATGGGCATTCTACTTCTACATGAATAACACAATTAGCAAACCCTCCATCTCCTGCAGTATCTTCTCCAGCATCTATTCCGCCTCCATTTATCACATCTCCATTAGATCCTCCACCAGAAATATTATCATCTGGGTCATTATTAGTATCTTCTAAGTCTTCTATTAACTCTTCTAGACAAGGTGCTAAATCATTATTTCTTTGTAAAACAAAGTCCAATTCGTAACGTTGTATTTTTCCCGAAAAGTTCTTTATAGGTTTTATGCCTCTATAGTATTTGTCTGCAAATTCTGGAGTCATCTCATAACGCATCACTGCACTAGATTGTTCTCCTTCTTTATTTATACTTACTATTAAGTTATATAAAGTATTTCCTTCAGGCTCATATGGCTGTAAAGGAAATGTATAAGAGATTCCTCCCTGCGGAAATTTACTTTCTATTACATTAGATAATTCTACAATACCAAATGTTGTTTCTAAAAAAGATGGATTGCCTTCTTGATCTTTTGTGATTTCCTTGCCTATTGATTTTGAAACATATTGAATAGCTATTATACTCTTATCCTTTGATGCTATTTCTAATTGTACATTTTTACTTATACTTGTTTCTGTAACTGTTTCTTGTGTTACTTCTTCTCTCTCACAAGCAATAACACTTGTTAATAGTATAGCCATTACTATACCTTTAATACATTGTTTTTTGATCATATTTTAAATTTTGAAGCTTCAAAAATACCACCAAAAAACCATTACATATATACGGTAAAACCACATATTTCAGTCTTTGCAGTAATTATATCATCATCTCATACACAAACATTAAAAAATCCCTTACGGAAAACCGTAAAGGATTTGTTATTTTTCTCTTAAAATAAAATCACTTGTTTTTTACACCAAAATAGATCTTCCTTCGGCAGTTTTGCTTCCGTCATTATTAAAATAAAAATCTACCTGCCCCATATATACTCCACTTTTTCCACATTGATTAATCAATACTTCTTTTCCTGCTGCATTTTGCATTACTGTAGGTTTTGGTAATAAAGTATGGGTATGTCCTCCTATAATTAAATCGATATCTTGAGTCGCTTTGGCTAATTTTATATCAGATACTATTTCTGGGTTGTTTTTATATTCATATCCTATATGAGAAAGACATATAACCAAATCACATTGTTCTTGTTCTTTTAGTGTTTTTGTAGTTTGCTGTGCTATTTCTATAGGATCTAAGTATTTAGTTTCTTTATATAAATCTTTCTTTACTAATCCTTCTAGTGCAACTCCTAATCCAAAAACACCAATTTTAATTCCGTCTTTTACAATCACCTTATACGGTTTTACCAATCCGTCTAAAGCTGTATTTTTAAAATCATAATTGGCAGATACAAAATCAAAAGTAGCATGTGGTAATTGTGCCAAAAAACCTTCTATACCATTATCAAAATCATGGTTTCCTAAAGTAGCTATATCATATTCTAGTTTGGACATTAATTTAAATTCCAACTCTCCACCATAATAATTAAAATATGGAGTTCCCTGAAAAATATCTCCAGCATCTAGCAATAAAGTATTAGGGTTTTGCTGGCGCACTTGATGTATAACCGAAGCTCTTCTAGCAAACCCTCCTAATCCAGGATAGCGTTTGTTTGATACTGGTAACGGATCAATTTGACTGTGCACATCATTCGTATGTAAAATAGTAATGCGTTTTGTCTCTACACGATTACACGATTGTAAACTCAATCCTCCTAATCCTACAAAAGCAGCCGCAGCTGCAGATTGTTGTATAAATTCTCTTCTATTTTGCATAACTCACTCTATTATCTAATACTCCGTTTAATGTATCTACTTTCTTGAAATTATCGATCAAGGCATTTCTTAATTTATATCCCGTTTTATATAGCTTAACTGGATTAGTAAAGAAATACATCTTATCTCCTCCTTCTTGCAAGTAATCTGTAGTTAATACCAAGTAAGTCTTTCCTTCTTCAACTTTTTTACCATTTACGGCTACATTTACTGCTTTTGCTTGCTCTTTATCAATCACCAATTTCAAATTTGAAGTAGGATGAGCCGTTTGCCCTTTTATAAAATACGCAATCAATTCTTGCATTTTTTCATAACTCAACTCAGCTACTACCAATTCATTTTCAAAAGGCATTACCTCAAAAGCGTTACGAGCAGAAACATCTCCTTTAGCAATAGTAGATCGCACTCCTCCAAAATTCATCATCACCATATCTATCTCCTTATCAAACTTCTTTTTAAATAATTCCTGAGTTTGTGCTAGACTTATATCTGCCATTAAATTTCCCATCGAACTTTCTAAAACGCCATCGTCTTTTGAAAACTCATATGCCGAAAAACATAATGGTGTATCTAATTGTTTATTTAAGTTTTCACGAAAAGGTTTTACAAATTCGTCAATTGTAGCATCTCCTACGATCGTAGAATCAATTGGTTTTTGTACTCCTGTTACTTTCTCTACTTTGAAATTTTCGTTTTTACACGAAAAAAACTGAAACGCTATGACACATAGCATTAGCATTGTGATTCGTTTTTTCACTGAATATATGCTTTTGAGTTAACTTGTTTTTATTGCTTGCAAGGTATGCTTTTTAATTCTCTTTATAAATAGCCACATTCAATTTCCCATTGGCATCCATATGCGCACGATACATTCCAGCAGTATTAAATTCCATAGCAATATTTCCTTCATGATCAATTGCAACGATACCTCCATTACCTCCTAATGCAGGTACTTTTTCTTGAATTACTTCTTTTGCAGCTTCTTCTAGGCTTACTCCTTTGTACTCCATCATTGCAGAAATATCGTGTGCAACCATTGCTCTAATAAAATACTCTCCCCATCCTGTACTTGATACCGCACATGTAGCATTTTTAGCATAAGTTCCTGCTCCTATAATCGGAGAATCTCCTATTCTATTCCATTTTTTATTGGTCATTCCTCCTGTAGAAGTTCCTGCTGCTAAGTTTCCGTTTTTATCCAAAGCCACACAACCTACAGTTCCAAATTTTGCATCTTTGATATCTGCATCATAAAATGCTGCTGTTTTTTCACCTTCTTTCTGTAGTTCTTTTTCTTTTACTTTTTTCAACGTATTCATTCTTCTTTCTGTAAAGAAATACGACGGATCTACTAGTGTTATCTCTCTTTCTTTGGCAAATGTTTCGGCTCCTTTTCCTGATAATAATACATGAGGCGAATTTTCCATCACTTCAAAAGCCAAATTAATTGGGTTTTTTACTGTTGTAACTCCAGCTACTGCCCCTGCATTCAAGGTTTTTCCATCCATAATAGATGCATCTAATTCATTTGTTTCATGATGAGTAAATACAGCTCCTTTTCCTGCATTAAATAATGGAGAGTCTTCTAATATGTTGATTGTCTTTTGTACTGCTTCTATACTTGTTCCTCCATTATTTAATATTGTATGCCCCACTTTTATAGCTTCTTCTAATTTTGCTCTATAAGCAGCTTCTTTCTCTGGAGTCATATTCTTTTTCAAGATTGTTCCTGCTCCTCCATGAATTACAATTCCAAAATTATCTTTAGGTGTTTTTACCTCTGTTTTTTGAACAACTGTTTCTGTTTTTTCTGATATTTCTTGTGATTGTTGTTTGCAACTGAAAAAGATTCCTAAACTTAGGATTCCGATTATTATTTTTTTCATGGTTTTAAGATCTAATCATTCTTAGTCATCTCAATTATTCTAGCAGTTAGATGACATTCTATTAGCCTTAAAGGTAGGCAATTTTTATCTAGTTCAATTCTCCAATACACGTTTGCAAATCTTTTTTATGGATTTTATCCAAATTAAATTGGATTATTTCCTATTTTTGTAATTCATTTTAATATTGACTTTTGAAATCGGATTCATATATAAAAGGTAGAGGTGCTCAACATCACACTCATAATCGTTTTTCTGCACTGAAACACGAAATGCGTGATGATTTCTTAAATTTTTGTGCTTTGGAAGGAGAACAAGTTGAGCAACATCAAACTTCTTTTATTGATGTTTTTCCTAAAAGTATCGTCAATAAAGTAAACAGTCCTGATGTAGGGATGAGCTATTCTGTAAATCCTTATCAAGGATGTGAGCATGGGTGTATTTATTGCTATGCTAGAAATTCACACGAATATTGGGGGTATGATGCTGGTTTGGATTTTGAGAAAAAAATTTTAGTTAAGCGAAATGCTCCTGAGTTATTAGCTAAAAAATTAGCACATAAAAAATGGGAAGCTCACCCTATTGTGCTTTCTGGAAACACCGATTGCTATCAACCTATTGAAAAGAAATTAAAAATTACTAGACGACTCTTAGAGTTATTTTTGAAATATAAACATCCTGTAGGTATTATTACCAAAAACGCGCTGATTCAACGAGATATTGATATTTTAAAAGCATTGGCTCAAGATCGTCTAGTATCTGTATACATATCGATCACTTCTTTACACGAAGAGACACGAAGGATTCTTGAACCTAGAACTGCAAGTATCGCTAAGCGTTTTGAAACTGTCAAAAAATTAAATGCAAACGGAATTCCAACTAATGTTATGGTTGCGCCTATTATTCCGTCTATCAATAGTCATGAAATTATCCCATTAGTAAAAAAAGTAGCTGCATGTGGTGCCACACAAGTAGGTTATACTGTTGTGCGACTTAATGGTTCGCTGGGCGAAATTTTTTCTAAGTGGTTATCTCATACCTATCCTGATCGCAAAGACAAAATACTTCACCAAATAGCCGAGTGCCATAATGGTCAACTCAATGATAGTCACTATGGCACTCGTATGATTGGTTCTGGTTCTATTGCTGATCAAATTAAACAGCAATTTCAAATTGCCAGAAAAAAATATCTTCCTAAAGCTGAAAAAATTGAACTTAATTGTAGTTTACATCAATATCACAAAGATGATCAATTACGGCTATTTTAAACTTCACCATTCCACTCGGCATAAAACTGCTTTAAAAAAGTTTCCATAAACGCATGTCTTTCTTCTGCAATCTTTTTCCCTGTAGTGGTATTCATACGATCTTTAAGCAACAGTAATTTTTCATAAAAATGATTAATCGTTGGTGCTGTCGAAGCTTTATATTCTTCTTTGGTCATATCCAATTTAGGTGCTATAGCTGGATCATATAATGCTCTATTTTTAAATCCTCCATAATTAAAACATCTAGCAATACCTATTGCTCCTATTGCATCTAGACGGTCGGCATCTTGCACTACATCTAGTTCTGGGGATTTAAATAGTTGTTTATTATTTCCTCCTTTAAAAGAAATATGTTCTATAATTAAAACTACATGGTCAACTATTTCTTTTTTAACCTCTAGTTGCTCCATAAATGCCCTTGCTACTTTAGGTCCTACTGTTTCATCTCCATTGTGAAACTTAGAATCTGCTATATCATGGAGTAATGCTCCTAGAAATACAACAAGCGAATCAACTGATTCGCTCGCTGCTATTAACTGTGTATTTTTAAAAACTCTTTCGATATGAAACCAATCATGTCCGCCTTCGGCATCTTTAAGGGTCTCTTTAACAAATGAAATCGTTTTTTCGATGATTTCGTTTTCGGTCATCTATAATGGTTTTGTTTTATCTTACCAGTGATGGTTCATTTACCCATTTGAACTTATAAATTTCATCTGGAATTACCAATCGATCATTAATACGTTGCATTCTTGCCGGCAACTTCATCAGGTAATCACGTGCACGCTCTGCTTCATCTGTAAGTTCTGTAAGCTTATCGATCTCCCATTTATCAATTAATTTTTTCATGATATCGATATAATCTTGAGAAGTATAAACGCCTATACGTTGTGCCGCATAAGAGAATTCTTCAAATGCTGTACCGATAGACTCTCCTGATTCTCTTAAGAAATGTGCTGGCATTGTGATTTTACGTTTCATCATATCGCAAAATGCAAGCATCATTTGACTTGGATCAACCTCAAAGATATTCTTTACAAATTCACTATAAGCATTATGGTGACGCATCTCGTCTCCTGCAATAATCTTACACATTTTTGATAATGCTTTATTTGAATATTGCTTCGCCATTTTAGCTACTCTGTTATGCGATACATAGGTAGCTAATTCTTGAAAACTTGTATATACAAAATTCTTGTATGGATCTTGATCTGTACCTATATCAAACCCATCATTAATTAAGTGATGTGTAGTACGTTCTACTTCTATCATATTCACTCGCCCAGATAGGTATAAATATTTATTCAATACATCTCCATGGCGATTTTCTTCTCCAGTCCAATAGCGCACCCATTTTGCCCATCCATTGTCTTTTCCGTCTTCATGTTGGTTAACACCTTGTACATCCATTAACCACGATTCGTATGTAGGTAATGCTTCTTCTGTAATAGTATCTCCTACAAGAACTACCCAGAAGTCATATGGTAAATCTTTGGCTAACTCTCTTAGTTCTTTTACTTCATCAAAAAATGTATCTTCATTTTGAGAATCGGGTAAGAAATCTGTTGGTTGCCAAATTTTATCTACTGGAATCAAGAACTTTTCTACAAAAGTATCTACCTTTTTTTCCAGTAATTGCATTACTTCTAGCCTAATATTATCTAAAGCCATAATTAAAGGGTTTTAATTATCGATTCCCGACACAACTCGGTCTTCGACGATTTCTAGCAATTCTGCTGTGTTTACTGAGTTTATTTCTATAGGCTCCTGCACTTCTAACGAAAGTTTAACCCCAACTTCCATAGGAAAGCTTCCAAACCTAACTAATTTCCAACTATTGTTAATCGACACAGGTACTACCAATGCTTCGGGAGCGTTTTTAAATAAAATTTTTAACCCTGTATGTGCAAACTTTTTAGGGTTTCCATTTCTGCTTCGTGTTCCTTCTGGAAAAATAACTCCAGAGTATGTATTTTTAATTAATGATTTCCCAAATTTGCTTAACGCTGGTAATGATTGTTTTGGATTTTTACGATCGATCAATACCGACCCTCCATATTTTAAATTAAAAGATACACTTGGTATTCCTTTTCCTAATTCAATTTTAGAGATAAACTTGGGTTTATACTGTCTCAAAAACCATGAGATCAAAGGTATGTCATACATACTTTGATGATTAGCCGCTATGATGAATGGCCTATTTTGAGGTAATTTGTGTGTATTTTTAAATTGTATAGAAGTTCCTAAAACATGTAAACTTCTCAACAAGAAAAAGTTCATGTAATTTACAACTTTTCTATGACTATTTGCTCCTCCTAATTTAAGTCCTAACCATTGTAATGGATGAAAAACTACTAAAGTGAGTCCAAAACACAGATAAAAAATAACTGTAAGAGGGTAAGATATAATTTTCTTAATCATCTTCTTGACGTTTACGCTATTCTAAATTTAGAATTACTTTAAATTAAGGGGTGCAATGTCTAAATTTATTTTGTGTAAACCAATCTTTTTAAGAAAAATAAAAACCGTTTGTATATCAAACGGTTTTTAAGGTAATTTAGTATGTTTTTTTACTAGCAATGATCGTTGTATGCATCTCTTAAATTCTCTGCAATCATCTCTGCCGGACGCCCTTCAATATGGTGACGCTCAAGCATATGCACTAACTCTCCATCTTTGAACAATGCCATTGATGGTGATGATGGTGGGAAAGGGATCATAAACCCTCTTGCTTTGTCTACTGCTTCTCTATCTACACCTGCAAATACTGTTACCAGGTAGTCAGGTTTTTTATCATTGTCCAAAGACATTTTTGCACCTGGTCTTGCATTAGCTGCAGCACATCCACATACTGAATTTACAACTACCAAAGTAGTCCCATTTTTCGCTATTGCTTCATCCACTGCATCTGGTGTATGTAATTCTTCAAAACCAATATTTGTAAGGTCTTCTCTCATTGGTTTTACTAAGTCTGCTGGATACATATATTGTTCTTTTATTTTATTATAATTTGTACTATTTCAAAGATACAAATTATATACCAGTTAGATGAGTCTGCCAAGTCGTCATTAATTGTTTATTAAAGATACTTTTCTTGTAACATTGACTGCTTATTTTAAGACATATTATACTATGGCAAGGTTCTAGTAGTTCTTTAAATTGTATATTTAATTAAAAAAATGTTTATGGTTAAATGGGCAGGTGCTGTTTTAGGTTTTATTTTTTTTAGATATCCTGGTGCTTTATTAGGATTTATACTAGGTAGTTTATTTGATGGCGCCTCATCAAATAAATCATCGTCTATTAATTCTGCATTTAAAACTCGTAAAGAAGTAAGTCCTGGTGATTTTGAGTTAAATTTATTGTCATTAGCTTCTATTGTTATTAAGGCAGATGGGCATGTAAACCAAACCGAACTCATTTATGTGCGTCAATATTTTGTTTCTTCTTATGGTAAAGATCATGCTAATGCCATTTTTAAAACTTTTAATGAGGTTATAAAGAAAAGAGAGGTTTCTGCTCAACGTATTTGTTTCTACCTATCTCAACGTACTCGATATCCTTCTCGCCTACAAATCATTCACTTTTTATTTGGTATTGCAAATGCAGATGGTGTGGTAAGTGAAGCCGAAGCTAGAGAGATTGAACTTATGTCTGGTTTTTTAAGAATAGGTCGTCATGATTTTGAAAGTATTAAAGCTATGTTTTTTAAGTCTGCCGATAATGCTTATAAAATCTTAGAAATAGACAAATCTGCCTCTAATGCCGAAGTAAAAAAGGCGTTTAGAAATATGGCTAAAAAATATCATCCCGATAAAGTACAACATCTAGGTGATGCATATGTAAAAGGTGCTGAAGAGAAATTTAGAACAGTACAAAAAGCTTACGAGCAAATCCAAAAAGAAAGGGGTATGTAATCTCCTACTGTAATTCGGGTCATTTTCATTTTTGGCATGCTATTTTCTTTATCTTTAACATGATAAATATTTAATCGCACCTAATCATGAAGACTTTTTGTTATTTACTTTTATTCTTATGTTCGCTTTCGCTCTACGCACAAGAGCAAAATCCAGCAGCAAAACCTCCTGTAATAGTTACCAAACTCCCTATGCAAACATCATTTGAGATAGGTAAACATCAAATTAAATTACTAGAAGTTATTGAGGACTCAAGATGTCCTAAAAAAGTAAATTGCGTTTGGGCTGGTCAAGCCAAAGTTAAAATAGCTATTTATAAAAAAGAAGAACTTCTTAAAGAATTGATATTGACTTTTGGGGCACAGGGTATACATCCTAAAAATGAAAAGTCAATTCTTAAGGACGATACTCAAGAAATTTTGGCTTATAACATTAATCCTTACCCTATTTCTGGTCAACAAATTGATCCCGATTCATATACTCTTGAGCTGATCGTTAAATAAATGTTAGCTAGTCTATCTTTTCACTAGATTTTAGCATCTTTGCCCAATGATGTCAAATTCCCTCAAAGCACATACTGCTTTATTAAGTGTAAACATTATTTACGGCGCTAACTACCTTATAGCAAAAGGATTGATGCCAGATCGCATTCAGGCTTCTGCACTTGTTTTTTTACGAATTGCGGGGGCTGGAATCTTATTTTTTATACTTAAGCTTTTTATCAAAGAAACTGTTGCAAAAAGAGAACATGGTCTTTTAGCACTATGTGGGTTACTAGGTGTTTGTATGAATCAGCTATTCTCTATGAATGGTTTAAGTTTGACCTCTCCTGTAGATGCTTCTATAATTGTAACAGCCATTCCTATTTTTACAGTAATCATTAGTTATTTTATCTTGAAAGAACCTTTAACTCCACAACGTATTACTGGAGTCTCTCTAGGGGCTTTAGGAGCTGTTTTATTAATTTATTTAGGAAACTCTGGATTGGGTTCTGGTTCTTTATTAGGAAATGTTTTTGTTTTTATTAATGCGCTTTCTTATTCTTTTTATCTAGTATTAGTTAAGCCATTAATGCAACGTTATAAGCCTATTACTGTTATCTGTTGGGTATTCTTTTATGGTTTTATATTTATGTTCCCTTTTGGCATTCAAAAATTACTTTCAACGGATTTTGCTATATATGCATCTACAGATTGGATTGCCTTATTTTATGTAATAGTAGGACCAACTTTTTTGGCTTATTTACTCAATATGTTTGCCTTGCAATATGTTAAACCTTCTGTATCGGGAAGCTATATTTATGTACAACCTGTAATTGCTATGTTCCTGGTTGCTTTAATCACTTATCTTTCTAGTGAATCTAGTTATAAAGGAGATATTACTTTTAATAAGCTTTTATGCTGTATTTTAATTTTTATAGGGGTTTTCTTAATTAGTAGTAAACCTTTAAAATTATTTAAACTTAAATCTACATCATAAAGTACTTGTGTTTTAATGGCAACCACAATTATCACTTCCGCATGAGATTTGTGATTTCTTTTTGGTTCTTCTTATAGGAAAGAAAAATTTCTTTATCAAGAAACCAACTGCCCATATAAACACAATACCTACTAGAATCTCTTGTATCTCCATAATCAAAGTTTTATGCTTTCTTTTATTTGGTGTAGTTTATGCCATACTTCACTTTGTTTGGTTTTAGGGGATACTAACGAAACTAATACGAGATCACTATTCTTCTTAACGATATCAATTTCCATTTGTAAAGCAATTTTTTCTCCGTCTGTAAACGTATCTAAGAATTGTATCTGGGCATGAATCTGATCTTCATGCTTCGTTGTTTCTACATTAATCTTACTTAGATCCACTGTCATTTTTTTGGAATCCGCTACAACTTTGCATAAACCTTTATAGTATTGGGTTAAAAAGTCGTCTATTTCTTCAGTTGTAATCGTTTTTTTGTCTTCTAATACTATGACAAAAACATATGTAAAATAATATGCTTTACCTTTGTTAAACATTTCTGGCGCAAAGCGTAATTCTTCAAATCCTTTATAGTTAATATCTGGAGCAAAGTCCAGTGGAAAAGCTATTTTTTCATACCTCCAGTCGGTAGGCCCTTTAAGTATAATAGCTTTATCTTCTTGAGAAAAAGCAGTATGACTTAAAACAACGAATAAAACTATATTAAAAAATATTCTCATCTTATCTTCTCTATTTTAAAAACTGAAATGCAATTAATGCGGCTATATATGCCAACCCACTCATAAATACCAACTGAAATGTTGCCCATTTCCAACTATTTGTTTCTCGTTTAACTATGGCTATAGTACTCATACATTGCATGGCAAATGCATAAAATAAAAGTAAGGACATACCACTTGCAAATGTGAATACTGGTTGGCCAGAAGCATACACTTCTGAAGCCATGCGATCTTTTATTTTTTCTTCATCTTCACTACCTACACTATAGATAGTTGCCAATGTACCTACAAAAACTTCTCTAGCTGCAAAAGAACTGATTAATGCTATCCCTATTTTCCAATCATATCCCAAAGGTTTCACTGCTGGCTCTATCGTCTTACCCATATAACCGATATAAGAATGCTCTAATTGATATGATGCTATTTTTTCTTGCAGCTCTTCTTGTGAGACTTGGTTTTGATATGCAGTCGTTACAATTTCTTCTGCCTTATCAAATTTTTCTCCAGGTCCATAACTTGCCAATACCCATAATATGATAGAAATTGCCAAAATGATCTTACCTGCTCCTAACACAAATGCTTTTGTTTTTTCGATCACAGTCACTATCACATTTCTTGGCAGTGGCATTTTATAATCTGGCATCTCAACTACAAATGTGCTTCTATTCTCAATTTTAAGTATTTTGTTTAATAACCACGAAGCTGCTATTGCGGTGACAAATCCCAATAAGTATAACCCCATTAAGGTCATACTTTGCAATCCAAAAACCCCAAAAATTGTACCTTCTGGAATAATTAATGCTATTAGTATTAAATACACTGGTAGTCTTGCAGAACAAGTTGTAAACGGTACGATCAATATAGTTATTAATCGTTCTTTCCAATTTTCTATATTACGTGCAGCCATTACAGCTGGGATAGCACATGCAGTTCCTGATATTAATGGTACGACACTTTTACCGCTCAGCCCAAAGCGTCTCATGATTTTATCCATCAAAAAGACCACTCTACTCATATAACCGCTTTCTTCTAAAATCGAGATAAATAAGAATAAAAATGCTATTTGTGGTATAAAAATTACTACTCCTCCTATTCCAGGTATAATTCCTTCTGCTATTAAGCTCGTAAAAACACCATCTGGTAACGCTCCTTTTGTCCACTCGCTCAAATTTGCAAAGGTCTCGTCTATCCAATCCATTGGATATGATGACCAATCGTATATCGCTTGAAAAATTAACAACAAAATCAATAAAAAGATGATGTAACCGCCTACTTTATGTGTTAATATATGATCTAGTTTTGCTCTTAAACCTGTTGCTTTTTCTTTATTAATTGTAAAAGCTTTTTTAAGCGCATTATTAATAAATTGATAACGCTTAATAGTCTCTTTATGCTGTAACTTTTTATGACTATTACGATCTTTTTCTTTAAAAATAGTATTAGCAACTACATTTCTCATCCCAAATTCTTGAGTAAGCATCAACCATGATCTATATATAGTTTGTTCTGGGAAAGCTTCTTGTATTTCTTTAAAATAAACTGGATCAATAGTTGTGATATCAATACTTTTCTCTGTATCGACTTTTTTATAATCTAAGATTGCTTTTTTTAGTTCTTCTATCCCCGTTTTCTTGCGAGTACTTGTTAAAACTATTTTAGTTTGTAGTGCTTCTTCCAGAACAGGAACATCTATAGTTATCCCTCTTTTTGACATTTGATCTGTCATATTGATCACCAAAATAGTAGGGATTTGCAAATCTTTTACTTGAGTGAATAATAATAGATTTCTTTTGAGATTTTCTACTTCGCAAACAACAACAGCAAGATCTGGATATGAGGAATGATTAGGATTACTTAGTACTTCTACAGCTACATTTTCATCTACAGAAGAAGCATTAAGGCTATAAGTTCCTGGTAAATCTATGATTTTTGCCTTTTGCTCATTTGTTAATTTACAACTACCTTCTTTTTTTTCTACTGTTATTCCTGGATAGTTACCAACTTGTTGATTCAATCCAGTTAAAATATTAAAAAGAGATGTTTTTCCTGTATTAGGATTTCCTACTAAAGCAACTTTAAGGTTCTTTGTCATATGGGGGAGATAACTAAATTGTTTATATCAATTCAACTTCAATATAAGTTGCTGTTTCTTTTCGCATAGCAAGATGATTTCCTTCTATATTAAGATACATAGGCCCATTAAAAGGTGCTATTCTTAATAATTCTACTTCACTACCAGGCAAACATCCCATTTCAATTAGTTTTAAAGGAACTTGATCCAAGGCTATTTCTTTAATAATTCCTTTTTTTCCTATTTCTAATGCAGCTAATGTACTCTTCAACTTATTTAGATTAATTAAACAAAAAGCAAAAATAGCTAAAATATTATCTTAATGTTAAATTTTAACTTATTAGTAAATTTAAAGTGTTATTATTCTTGCTTTTTCTTAAGCTCTTCTTTAAGTATTTTAATATCTTCTAATAAATGATCAATTTCATCTGGATTAGTTCCATCATAAAAACCTCTAATTCGCCTACTAGGATCTACTAATACAAAATTCTCTGTATGTACCATATCATAAGGTCCGCCATCACCTTCTGACTCGGCTGCCAGGTATGATTTTCTAGCTAAATCATAAATTTGCTTTTTATCACCTGTAACTAGATTCCATTTTTTATCATTTACTCCTTTTTGTATCGCATATTTTTTTAATTGTGCAACAGTATCTATTTCTGGAGTTACAGAATGTGAAAGTAAAAGTACTTCATTATCGTTCTTTAATTTCTCTTGAATCTCAACCATATGCCCTGTCATAATAGGACAGATTGTCTGACATGTAGTAAAGAAAAAATCTGCTACATAAATTTTATCTGCATAATCTTTTTGAGTAATCGTTTTTCCGTTTTGATTAATCAATTCAAAATCTGCTATGGTATGAAATTTCCTAATGTGTTGTACTGTTGTGTCTACTAATTTTTGATTTACCATATAGGGTTCATAAACAGGTAATACTTTATTAGGTTTAAGAACAGAGTAGATAATACTTATAATGATGGCAGATAATACAAATAAAACAATGGCAAAGAATTTGTATTTAGAAAAAAACTGAAGCATAGATTTGCTATTTAAAATGGCTGCAAAATTACGGCTTATCCCGTTGATTTGCATTCTTTTTTTTAGCTAAAAAAATATTAAATATAAACAACTATCACTTTATTACTTTTTAATACAGCCTTAAAAGGTTACTTTTGCGTGATTTAAATTTGAAAAAAAATACATGAGTCCATTTTTTGTAAAAGCAGTACAGTTGCTATTAAGTTTATCTTTCTTAATTATTTTACACGAGTTAGGTCATTTTATTCCTGCCAAACTTTTTAAGACAAGGGTTGAAAAGTTCTATTTATTCTTTGATGTTAAGTATTCTTTATTCAAAAAGAAAATAGGAGAAACTGTTTATGGTATAGGTTGGTTACCATTAGGAGGTTATGTAAAAATAGCCGGAATGATTGACGAAAGCATGGATAAAGAGCAATTAGCAAAACCACCTCAACCATGGGAGTTTAGATCTAAGCCTGCATGGCAACGTCTAATCATTATGATTGGTGGTGTTACTGTAAATATCATTCTTGGTGTTTTAATATATATCTGTATCGTTTTTGCTTGGGGTCAAAATTATGCCAAAGGTGATGATATCAAATACGGTTTTGGAGTAAGCAAAACTTTAGAAGATTACGGTTTCCGTCAAGGGGATCAAATTGTAACCGTAGATGGAGAATCATTATTTGATGATACTGATATAGGGCATCACTTAATGATGCGTTCTATAGAAAAGGTTACCGTAAAACATAAAGATGGTACTCAAGAAACGATTACTTTACCAGAGGATATAGGTAAGCAAATTTTTGCTTCTGGACATTATCCTGCAATGAGTCCTAGATATCCTTTTAGATTGGATACTATAAATCCTGAAGGTGCTGCTTATAAAGCTGGAATATTAAAAACTGATAAGATTTTAAAAATAGGTGGTTATCCTATTCAATACCAATCTGATTTTACATATGCTTTACATAATAAAAGAAAGAACGACAGTGTTGCTGTAATTACTTATGAACGTAATGGTGTAGTAAAAGACATTGAACTTACTTTATCTAAAGACAATAAGCTTGGTGTATTAATGGTATCTACAGACAAAGAAGCTATTAAATCGAGACATATAGATTATAGTTTTGGAGAAAGTATTTCTAAAGGGATTTCTCTTGGATATTGGACTTTGAGAGATTATGTTTCTCAATTTAAATATGTGTTCACTAAAAAAGGAGCTTCTCAAGTAGGAGGATTTGCTGCAATTGGTGGATTATTTCCTGACACTTGGGATTGGAAAGCTTTCTGGGGAACCACAGCATTTATCTCAATTATTCTTGCTTTTATGAACATTTTACCAATTCCTGCACTTGATGGAGGTCATGTAATGTTTTTATTATACGAAATTATTTCTGGAAGAAAACCTAACGACAAATTTATGGAGTATGCACAAATAGTTGGTTTTGTTTTACTTATATCTTTATTATTGTATGCAAACGGAAATGACGTGTATCGCTGGTTCTTCAAATAGAAAAAAAATTAAAAAAAATCTGGTTTTTTGCTAGCATAATCTAAAAATAGTCTTATATTTGCAACCGCAAAAAAGCTGATACCGCTTTAAAGTGCAACAGCCTTCCTCCTTAGCTCAGTTGGTTAGAGCATCTGACTGTTAATCAGAGGGTCCTTGGTTCGAGCCCAAGAGGAGGAGCAAAAAAACAAAGGCAACTCGGAAGCCGATAATTTCCGAAATCAACATATAGAATTGTTCAATAGAACATTCCTCCTTAGCTCAGTTGGTTAGAGCATCTGACTGTTAATCAGAGGGTCCTTGGTTCGAGCCCAAGAGGAGGAGCAAAAAAGCAAAGGCAACTCGGAAGCCGATAATTTCCGAAATCAACATATAGAATTGTTCAATAGAACATTCCTCCTTAGCTCAGTTGGTTAGAGCATCTGACTGTTAATCAGAGGGTCCTTGGTTCGAGCCCAAGAGGAGGAGCAAAAAAACAAAGGCAACTCGGAAGCCGATAATTTCCGAAATCAACATATAGAATTGTTCAATAGAACATTCCTCCTTAGCTCAGTTGGTTAGAGCATCTGACTGTTAATCAGAGGGTCCTTGGTTCGAGCCCAAGAGGAGGAGCAAAAAAGCGATAATCAAATGATTATCGCTTTTTTTATTTTCATACATTTGATATAATATGCTATAACACCATTGATTTAATTGAATACCTCTACCAACCAATATTATAAACTTGAAGTGCTTGATAATCTAGAACTATTTCATGCAAATGCACATACTATAGATTTTCCTTTTCATACACATGAGACTTTCAATATTTCATTGATCATAAACGCTACTTTTAATACTAAATTACACGATAAGCTTCTACAAGCTCCTATGGGTACTATATCCATTACTAATCCTAATGAGGTTCACGCTACTCCTTGTAATGCTATTTCTGGGAACTCTTTTTTCACCTATTATGTTTGTCCAGATATGCTTGCTTCTTTAAACAATCATCAAAAAGTGTTTTTTGAAGATAAAATTATTTATGACCAAAAGCTTTTTAACGAACTCTTTTATTTATGTCATAACTTTAGAGCTAACCTTATTGCTTTCGAAAAAAGATTAACTACTGCTTTGCAATTTCTAGTTTCTAGATATGCCAAAGCAAAACCTATTTCTAAAAGTACTCAACGTTTATTTCAAGATTTTATCAATACTTCTTCTTTTGAAACTTTTTCTTTAGAAAAAACAGCTACTCAATTTGGTATAAGCAAGTATAAGTTCATTCGTTTATTTAAACAAGAAACAGGCTTAACACCTAATAATTTTGTCCTTTTAAAAAAAATCGAAACTAGCAAGTCTATGCTAAAACAAGGTTATCCTATTCTTGATGTCGCTATAGCATCAGGATTCTATGACACACCTCACTTTTATAAATACTTTAAACGTTTTACAGGTGTAAATCCTCTTGATTTTCAACAAGCACTTCTTGTAGTATAACGCTTGTGCAATATTTTACAATAGATTTTATACGTTATCTAGCACTTTTGTATAATAAAACTATACTTATTCGTAATTAGATGATAAAAAAAATACTTCCTATTGTTATTTTATTGACTACAATTTTTTGGAGCTTTTATTCTCAAAAACCTACTATTGATACTACTGTCGATACAGACACTACTAGCTATTCTTTGGCAAATGCGCTTCGTCATTTGAAAGTAATTTCAGAAAAACCTCATCATGTCGGTACTGAAGCTCATGATGAAGTCCGTGACTATTTATTTAACGAATTGAAAGCTCTTGGACTATCACCACAAATTCAAAAAGCAGAAAGTGCTAGATTACATTACAATGTTGATGCTACAACTATAACTAATGTTATTGCAAAAATTGAAGGTAAAAAAAAGGGGAAATCTTTATTACTTGCAGCTCATTATGATTCTGTTCTAGCATCTGCTCCTGGTGCAAGCGATGCAGGTTCGGGAATTGTTACTATTCTAGAAGGTATTCGTGCATTTTTAGCTCAAAAAAAAATACCTGATAATGACATCATCATTCTTTTCTCTGATGCCGAAGAATTAGGATTATTAGGGGCTAATGCTTTTGTAGCGGATCACGAATGGGCAAAAGATATAGGTTTGGTGCTTAATTTTGAAGGTCGTGGTAGTGGTGGCCCTGCTTATATGTTTATAGAAACTAATGGAAAAAATGAAAAGTTACTTTCTGAATATATCAAAGCATCTCCTAATTATCCTATTACAAACTCACTACTGTATAGTATTTACAAAACCTTACCTAATGATACCGATCTTACTGTTTTTAAAGAAGACCTCAACATTAACGGATTTAATTTTGCTTTTATAGATGATCACTTTGACTATCATACCATGCAGGATAATTATGATCGAATAGATAGGCAAACTTTACTACATCAAGGAGATAATTTAATGACCATATTATCTCATTTTGCCTTTATAGATCTCGATAACTTAGATAGTGATATGGATCATGTATTTGTCAATTTTCCGTGGATAAAAATCATTCAATATCCATTTTCATGGATAGCTCCTATGCTTATTTTTGCAGTTTTATCTTTTATCGTTCTACTACTCTTAGGTATCAAAAAACAATACTTGTCTGTTAAAGGTATCTTTACAGGGTTTATTCCTTTTTTAATAGCATTAATCTTATGTCCTACTCTATCTTTTGGTCTCTGGGAATTATCAATTACTATCCATCCAGATTATCAAGAAATCACTCATGGTTTTACTTATAATGGTTATTTCTATATTTTAATGTTTGCATTTTTTAATGTATTTCTCTTAACTAAAGTCTACCATCCCTTCGTTCAAAAACAAAAGACTTTGGATCTGTTTATTGCTCCAATAGTTTTTTGGTTAATTCTTAATTTAATTATTCTTTATACTTGGGAAGGTTTTGCTTTTATGATTATACCAGTATATGCAATTTTAGTTACCATAGCGCTTATATTCATCTTTAATTTAAAAATTGAAATAAGTACAATCATTTGCGCTCTTTTGGCCATTCCAACAGTATATATTTGTATTCCTTTTTTACAAATGCTTCCTGTAGGTCTAGGTTTAAAATTCTTACCTATAAATGCACTTCTTATTGTATTGCTCTTTGGACTTCTATTTCCTGTTTTTATTTTTAAACAAAAACTTAGAGTCTCATCTACTATTTCTTTATGTCTATCGGTAGCTCTTCTACTACTAGCCTCTTTTAATAGTAGCTTTAATAAAGATCAAAAAAAACCTAATAGTTTAAACTATGTATATGATACTGATCAGCAAAAAGCTTATTGGGTTACTGCAGATAAGGTATTAGATACTTATACTCAACAAAAACTAGGAAAGACACCATTACCTATCCCTAAAGAGTTAAAAAGATCGCATTATTTATCTTATGCTTCTTATGTTCCTGCTACAGCTTACCCAAAACTTACTTCCGCTCAATATCGTGTTATAAATGATCTTAGTATCGATGGTATGCGCTATCTAACTCTAGAGGTAAACTTACATCGTCCTATAAACACATTTAAACTTTATACAAACACTCCAATTTCGTTAAAATCGCTTTCGGTTAATGGCGCTATTATTAATAATGAAAATGACAAATTCCTTATACAGAAAAAGAGAGGTACACTTTTAAATTATACTCTCTCTGATACAAATAAAGACCTCATCATTGCTTTAAGTATAAAAGAAAATGACAATCTGGATTTGACTTTTAAAGAAATATCTTATGATTTACAAAAGCATTCATTTTTTAACCTTATCCCCAGAACAGATGCTATGCAACCTAAAGCTTTTATGGTAAATGATGCTGTTATAACAATGAAACGAATTCAATTGTAATACATTAAGAATTCTACTCGTTTTTTTATAAAAAAGCCTATGTAAATTACATAGGCTTTGTCTATATTATATTATTTTCAAACTTTATAGTTTTATAACTTTCTTTACATAGGTTTGACTAGCTGTATTCATTTTCAAGAAATACAGTCCTTTTTGTTGTTGATTTAACGGAAGAACCATTCTTGTTTGATTTATATGATCTTTACTCCATATTTTTTTTCCGTATAAATCATAAAGTTCAATACTCTGTATTGATTCTTTTTTAGTCATAATCGTTACATTTGAATATGTAGGGTTAGGAAAAATATTAAAATTCTTATTCCTCATTGTGTTTTTTGAAAGCTCTTCAAATAAAGCCATTGTTTCATCTGAATTTATCTCACAACCATTTTCAAAAATCGCTTTCACTATATATTCTCCTGACGCTGTTATTGCTAATACATTACTATTTGCTCCATTAATAGCTATTGGCTCTCCGTTGATCAATTGATACCATTGATAATTTGCACCTATTATCTTTGCTGTTGATAGTATATTTTCATTTTGTTCAATAGCTAATGACATGATATTATTAAATACTATAGTCATTGATGATTGATTTATATCATTAGTATCAAAAGTTAGCACTCCAGTATTATGTATAGCGTTAGGATTACTTTTAATTTCTAAATTAAAAAACGCTCCAGGTAATATCGTTTTTGTTAATTGATGATTTATCAGTTCAAATCCTTCATTTAAATTCATATCTATATTGTTTAATAACAAAGGTTTTGTACCTATATTTTGAATAGCTATGGTTTTGTACTCGCTATCACAACTAGCAAAGTTTAAATTTAAATGCCCATTCATGTTATTTTCTATGTACATGATAGGTTTTCTTGAATCATTAGAATCAATTGGCATTCCTGTGACTCTTACAATATCTATATAAGAACGTTGTGCGTTTTTTTTTGCATCAGCATGAATTCCAAAAATAAAATTTTCGTTATCCGATGCTTCTTCTGGTAATTTATAATCAAAAACCTCATAATTTTCATGATAACTATTATCTGTATGAAAAACATTCCAATTAGTTTGATCAACAGTCCATTGATATCTTATTGCACCTTGTTCATAAAGATTCCAACCTTCATCTGTTTTTCTAGCAAAAGAAACTTTTATGTTTTTATATCCTTTTGTCGACACGGCATTCTCTACTTTTCCTTTTTTTCGAACTCTTAAACTGTGATCTCCAGAATAGGCAAATGAATGATGTCCTTTTATGTCAACTAAACTTCCTGTATCTTGTATATGTTCCCACCCTTCTGTCAATAAATCATCGGATTCAAATCCATCTCCTAAAAGTTCAACTTCTTGCGAGTCTGATTGATTTACTTTAATGATATTTACATTTACTACACCTGTTTCTCCGTTAATTGTATACGTAAATTGGTCTAATCCTTCATGTTGATCATTTGACTGTGTATATTCTAATTTTGTATTTTCTTTTATTACTACATCTCCATAATTAGCCATTGTCGTCATGTCTATAGAATGCTCTAAATCATATGTAATAGTTGTTCCTTCTAATACTTCAATTTCAAAATCATAAACCATAGGCTTAACTACTATAGTTACTTTAGCTGTATTTTCTCCTCCAAATTGATTTTCAACAGTATATATTCCCTCATCATTTCCCGAAAAATCTGCATGTGGTGTATACTTTAATTTATTTCCTGATACAATTTCTAAGGTTCCATTTAATGCTTCAGTAACCCCTACTATTGCTGTAATAGATGCTGAATCGTTTGCTAACACATCTATTAAAATCGGTGTATTATATGCTGTTATCACATTATCTTCTTCTACAAAAGGTGCTTCAACCTCTTTTGTCACCGTTACTTTAAATGTATTATTTAACGTCTTTTGAAAAACATCTGAATATGATTGTAATGTAATTACTGAGGCTCCTTCTTTTAAACCTTGTATTGTTAGTATATTATTATTAATCGTTGTACTCACATTCATAGGTATGGTGTTATTGCTAACTGAATTCACAAAATGCTGTATATTAGGATTAATAAAAACTTCTGAAAGGTTAAAACTTAAGCTTTCTCCTTTAGGAATTTCAATATCTTGAATAGAATCAATTAGCACAGGAAGGTAAGGTAGTTCTTCATTAGAAGCTCCTTTTAATTTAATTCCTTTATATCGAGAACTATTAGGTTCTTCTACTTCATTAAGTTCATAAAATTCTCCTGAAACCACTCCTTTTTGAGCTTCTGGATTTAAAGATTCAAATAATTGTCTGTTTGTCTGGTTTTGCCAAGCTATAGGATCGCTTTGATTTGTCCACGGAATATAATCTGGATGTTGTTGTTCTTTTAATAATGCTCTTTTAATTGATGTTCCATTTACAATATACATTTGAGACAATTTACCATCTTTGGTTTGGGGTTCTGGATCAACAAAACCTTCATCAACTTTACCTGGTACTGCTAGAAATCCTAAATAATTATATTGATTACCATCAAAACCTAGCGAACTTGTATCAATGGTAGCCAAAGCTTCTGGTGTTAACGTACCAAAGCTTATATCTTTATAAATTACATTTTGAGATCTTGAATGTCTAATATTAATATAACAATTCACCGCAGTATTGATATATCCTCCATAAACACCTGCGGTTTCTTCTCTATGTTCAAAATCCATTCCTCTTACAAACCCTTCTATATATGGATTGAAAAAAAGGTTATGCCTTCCATTGCTATGCGTACTTGTCGCATCTCCGTACGGCTTATTAATATCATTCAATAAAGTTGTATTTACAAAATTGATATGTTTAGAATATTTACGTCGTATTCCTCTACTAACATTCCAACCTAAAACATTCTTAATCATATGTCTTGCATCTATTCCTGTATGAATTGGAGCTTCTACAAAAGATATATTTAAAGCTGTATGACCTCCATATGAAGTTGTATTATTTATATGAAATGCAGTGAGTAATCCATTTGATTTATGGTCTACCCCATCTATACCTTGATCCCATATATGCATTCCGCTTCCGGTAAAACCTGATGCTACATTATTATCTATTTCTAGATCTGATGAATGAAACCAAAAACCATCTCCTGCTGATCCAAAATTATTGATGTTACGTTGAAAATTTGCTGTGAATTTTGAAGAGGCAGTTAAGTTTTCTCTTCCATTACCGATCGTTCTTATTGCTATATTATTGATAAAACTTCCTTTTTCATTTCCTGCTTCTGAAACAAAACCTGCTCCTCTTACATTATATAACACATTGTTTTTTATATGAACATATGAAGAATGGTTGACATATCCCCATCCTGGAGAATCTTCTACTGCACACCCCTCTACAATTCCTGGATTTTGACTTCCTGCTCTATGAAAATGAACTGGATATCGCGCTACAGGGTTAAATGCTGGAGCCTCTATATTACCATTCTCATCATATTTAACCCCAATCATTTTATTTTGCTTATCGGTACGCCCTAAATGTTTAAATGCTACATAATGTATAGCTGCATCATTTGTATGCATAAACATGATATGCCCTCTCCCATTAAAGTCAATTCCTTTTTTAATAGTACGTTGACTCAATTTATCTGAGGTTTCAAATGTCACATTTCTGGTTAAATTGATGATGTGTATTTTTAATTGTAAATCTGCTTTGGTATGGATTAAGGTTTTATGTTCTTTTTCTAAGGGTTTATCAAAAGTAATAGTATTACTCGCATAATTTAAACTAGCGATAAGCCTTGATTCATCTCCCTTACCATCATATGTTACACCTGCAATTGCTATCTTGTCTCCTACATTCCAATCTTGAGGTAACTTATCTACGACCACGAAAGATGCTCCTGCTGTTATTTCATTACAGGTTGTAAATCCTGTTTTTCGTGTCCCATATATCGAAGTTACACCATGACTAATTAACCCTAACCCTAAGCGATGTGGATCATAATCTGGACTTTCTTGATTATTTATTTCAAAATCTGTAAGCTTAGAAAAAATAATTCTAGCTGATGCATTTTCTGCTATAGGATGTGTTTTATTTCCTATAATCAAGTGTCCACCCATATCAACTACCATAGTATTGACTCTAAACACTGTATGTTTATCTTCATCAAACTTTAAAACACCATCAACTCTTACTGTTTTAAACGCATTTTTTTCATCTTGCCTTATCGTTACTGTATGTTCTTTTGCAATCAATACTCTTGCTCCTGTAGCTGGAACTAATCCATTTCCCCATGTATTAGGATCATCCCAAAACCCATTATTGACAGTTTTGTGCGTTACATCAATATAGGTTACTAAATTGAGCATTGCCTCCATTTCTCTAATGTTTCCTATGCGATCATCATAGTGTATCGTCTCTGTAGGAATCGACAATTCTTCGTCTATAGTGATCACATCCATATGCTGTTTATTAACAAAGCGAAATTGCTTAACAGCATTAATATCATAAGTTGTATTATATGTCTGATTGTTGTCACTTAATACAGTAAGTTTAAGAAGTTGTTGCTCTTGTATCAATTCAAGAATAATCTCTTCTTGTGTTTCATTTCCATTATAACTTAATAACCCATTATTTTTAAGAATGGGGATATTAGAAAAGGTCAGATCTGTCAAAAAGACCATTAAAATAAATAGTTTGATTTTCATTTTGATTAGGTATTTGAAAGTTAAAATTTTAGCCTTACTAAAAAGCATAACTTTATATATGTAACCAATTAGTTTACATACTATAGTATCCTACTCATTAAGGAAATGCTTTTGATATCTTACTATTATTTCAATTAGAGAAGAAACTGTTTGTTTAATTTCTCTATCATCAATTATGGTAGTTAAAAACCACTCATAAAACCCTATACATTAATAAACTACACAGTTATATAAATTTACTACTTTATAATTCTTTGTCCAACTTTTATTTTAAGCCTTTTGTTCAATTCTATTCATAAAAAAAGCCTATGTAAATCACATAGGCTCTTGCTATTATTCTAATGCTTTAAGTAGCTGACTGGCTTTTTTGTGATTATATAATTTTTTCTTAACAATATTTTGTAATGCGTCTTTTGTCTTTTCTAATTTTTCTTGCTTTAAATAGACTAAGGCGTTATACCAATACCCTTTAGATGCATCTATAAGATTACTTGCGCTTAATTGATCAAATGTTTTCTCAGCTTCATCGTATTGTTTTAGTTCTAGTTGAGAAATTCCTATATAAGTATATATTATTCCTTTTTGTTGTGTTTGTGTTTGCATTGCTTTTTGTAATAAAATTAATGCACTTTCATATGCCCCAGCTTCAAATTGTTGTTGTCCTTTTGTTAAATCACTTTCACTTCCTCTAGATACTAAGGACGGTAATTCTTTTAGGTCTAAATATTCTACGTATAATTCTTGAGGAGAGCTACTGTTTAATTGTTGCGTCATCAATGCTCCTATGATTATGAATGTAACAATTATTGCTGCATATAGATATCGTATATTATTTCCTTTTTTACGAGATGTCTGATATTCTTCATTTACATCTTTTAAAACCCTTTTTAAAGCAATTACATCTTCTCCTTGAAATTTTTTAGCATACGCTTTAATCTCGTTCAAATCTGAGTCTTTGGCACTATTCCATTTTTCTTCATTTAATGTTTCTAAAAGTTCTTTTTCAAAAAGTACCTTCTCTTTAAACGCTTCATCAATTGCCATTCGGTTTAAAACAGTATTCTTTTCTTCTTCTGTTAGCGTACCATTTAAAAATCTTTCTATTAAAATATCATCCTCTACACTCATAGTTCTTTTAACGATTCGTATCGTTTATCTTTTTTGATTAGTTGTGTTAATTTGGCTTTACATTTAAACACTCTTTGTCTTGCTACTGTTTCTGAATTATATCCTAATTCTTCTACCATTCTAGCATAGGGAATTCGATTAAAGAACATTTTTAAAACTTTCTTACAATTTTCTGAAATCACCTCTAATGCCTCTGCAAATAATTCCCAACGTTTTTGCTCTACCAAAGCCGTTGCAAGATCAAACTCTTCTTCATTAAGTGCTATAACCTCATTATCTGTTACCCATTTTTTATTGGCATTCAATTCTCTACGCCATAAATTCCTACATACTGTAAAGAGATATCCTTCAAAACTACTTTTAATCACAAATCTTTCTTTTTGATATCTTACTGTAATTTGCAATAAAGCTTTCTGAAAAATATCTTCAGCATCATAAGAAGTTCCTTTATTCATCAAAAGAAACCGCTCAACTTTAGGAAAACACTCTTCATACAATTTTTTAATCTTTCTTGAATCTCGATTTATTAGAGCTTCTAAGTAATAGGAGTTGTCTTTCATTTACTTGTATTATTCTATTTACAAAAGTAACTTTTTATCTTCACAGGGTAACAAAATTGGCGATTATGAACGCTTTTACACTTAATTTATATTAAAAAACAGCTTTATGAATACCTTTAAATTTTTAAAACCCCTTATTTTTACAGCATGTTTAATTTTGTCGATAAGTTGTGATAATGAGGCTTCTATTGATCAAGAACTTGTATCATTAGAAACTGAATTACAACAAAAAAACAGGCATTCTTCTTATGAAGTTTTACTGGTACAATATCGTAATGGATTAAGCGAACAGGAAAAACAAAGAATACGAGATCGTTATATTAATTTAAACTTCTTAGTCTTTTGGGAAATATGTGATGAGGATCGTTATCCAGATTTTGAAACCTGGTCTGTAATGCCTCAAAAAGATACAGATATTCCGATTGATCCAGAAGAAGAAGACGATGATGTAGAAAGATTCGTCCAAGGTGCTACTTGTAGATCATTATGACATTAATAAAATTAATTTTACCTATTTGGCTATATATATTGTGTTGTACTAACCTTATGTATAGCCAAATTTATTTTAACACTTCTTCTTTTCTACCTCAACAATCAAAATTACTTAATACTGTCGCCGTTGATAGTCTTATAACTTCTTCTATAAAACAAAATGAATATCTAGCAGCAATAGATATAGCTCATAATCATGCTGTACATCTTTATAAAAAGAAAGCTTATACTAAAGCTATTCATTATGCTTTAATCGAAATTGACATCTACAATAAAATTAAACTCGTCGATAAAAAATATATCGATGCTTTATACAATATTGCTAAATCATATTCTAAACTTCGCTCTCACGATAATGCACAAAAGTATTATCAAAAAATAATTGATTTAAATTCTGAAGCTAACCTCCCTAAAACGGCTTTATCATATGCTGCAATTGGAGCACATTATGTTTCTTTAAGTGATTATTATAAAGCTATTCATTATTATCAAAAAAGCACTTTTATTTTAGAACATTTAAACAAACCCAAATGGTTATTTAACAGGTATTTAAATCTAGCCAATGTCTATGAGCGTATTAATACTCATGAAGCCCTCCAATCTAAGATTAACATTCTTAATAGAGCCTTATTACTTTCTGAAAAAATATCATTGAGCCGATATGATTATTACAGTTTATACAATGCATTTGCCTCGTATTACAATAATCCAGAAACCTTTGATTTTAAAAAATCCAAAGCATATCAATTCAAATATCTAAATATTGCTTTAGCCCATAAAGATTCTAGCGCTATTTCTATAGCATATAGCAACTTAGGAAATCTTTATAATGAAATTAAAAATGATAGCGCGTTATCTTTTTTAGAAAAGAGTTTAGCTTATAGTCCATCAAAATCGCTTAAAGCTAAAACGCATAATTTTATAGCAGAATATTATCTTTTAAAGAAACAATTTTTAAAAACATTACAGCATACAGAACGTTCTTTATCATTAAACACTTCTTTAGATTCATTGGTTACTAAGCCTCTTTCTGAGCAACAACTTTTTAAGTTTGATGATAAATTTTCGACATTATTTTCACTAAATATTAAAACCACAGCACTCATAAAGTTATATCAACAGCAACATAATATTTCGTTTATAAAAAAAGCGTTACATCATCTTAAAGTTGCAGATTATCTAATTGATATGCTATTGAGTGAAAGTAGTGATGAGCAATCAAAATTGTTTTGGCAAAGTAAAGCCCCTTCTATTTATAGCAAAGCGACACTATGTGCCCAACTTATGAATAATCCTGGTCTTGCATTTTACTTTATTGAAAAAAACAAAGCAGTATTATTAACGCAAAGTATTCTTGAAAATGCAGAAAAAGCCAAATTACCATCCCCATTGCTATTTAAAGAACAACAGTTAAAACATAAAATCCTTCGTTTAGAGAATCAAATTAACAAAGAAAAAAATACTACTGTAAAAGAGCATTTTACTAATGAATTATTTGACCTTAAATTGACCTATCGTCAATTTAATGATTCTTTACAATTATCTTTTCCTGAGTATTTTAAATATAAATCAAAAAGTACGTTGTTTTCTCTAGATGATATTCAATCACAGTTAGCTAATAACAATGTTGTTCTTTCTTACATCTGGAATATCGATAAAAACCCTACTTCGTTTAATGCTTTGTATGGTATTTTAGTAACTTCTAAAGAGACTGTTCTATTTGAAATTCCCGAAATTAAGGAGATTGAACAACTTATAGCACAATATCATCGATTGATTTCTGCTCCTTTTGAAACGCAATCTGATATTGATATGTTTACCCATATTTCTTATCAACTTTATACACTATTATTTCCAGATCAAATACGATCAAAGATTCTTAACAATCATCTTACTATAATTCCTGATGGTTATTTGCAAAGCATTCCTTTTGAGTCTTTACTTACACAGCCTATTTCTGAGCATTATCTCATTAAAGAATCTATGGTAAGTTATGCTTATTCGATGTCTTTTCTAAGACATAATGCAACATTAAATAGGGTCCCAACAAATGATTTTATAGGGTTTGCTCCAGAAATTTTCAAGTATGATAATCTAACTTCTTTATCTTCGTCTAGAGACGAAGTTTCTACTATACAAAAAATCTTTACTGGTCAAACGTTTCTTCAAGATCAAAGTACATCGGTGAACTTCAGAAACAATAGTAACAATGCTAGGATCATACATCTAGCGACTCATGCTAATGTTTCTCAAAATCCATGGATTGCTTTTTATGATACAAAACTAAATTTACAGGATCTTTATACTATCCCCAATCAAGCAGAGTTAGTAGTATTAAGTGCCTGTAACTCTTCTCTTGGCACTACGATTAACGGCGAAGGTATTTTTAATTTGGTTAGAGGTTTTTTCTATTCAGGAACTAATGCTGTTATTGCATCTTTATGGGATGTTAATGATAAAACAACAGCAGCTTTAATGACCGATTTTTATGCTAATCTAAAACTTGGAAAATCTAGAGTATCTTCTTTGCATGAGGCTAAAATCAATTATTTAAAAACTCATTCTTTATCTGAAGCTTCACCATATTATTGGGCTTCTTTTGTTTTGATAGGGCAACACGATAAAATTCACACCTCTTCCTCGCCTCTTACAAACGCCTACATATCAATACTTTTTGTTTTAATATTACTACTACTATTTATTTTTAGAAAAAAAATATTCTTTTTAGGGTAACAGGAAAACTGCGATTGACACACTATGTAAAATCGTTAGTCTAATATGTTAAAAAACTCAATCTCATACCATTTTTTATACTCTAGATTACTTCAAATAAGTAATCTCATTTACACATTTCGATTTTCATTATATAGTAACTATTTAAGTAAAAATATTCTTTCGCGAAGAACAGACTTAACAATGGGAGTCTTTAAACATCCATTAATAATTCTATAAAAATTCATAAAAATTATGTTAAAAAACATTTCAAATTTCGGTCAAGTAATCACTAAACAACAACAAAAAAACATTCAAGGAGGTTTTACTATTAATGAATGTACACTTAGTGCAGATCCTTCAACAGACTGGTGTTGTCATTTACCTGGTGGATGTTCAAACTTTCCAGGATAAACTGAATAATATATAAAAAAACACCAATAAGCGTTTAAAACGCTTATTGGTGTGCCATTAATTTTATACCTCTTATAATTCAAGTTATTTTTGATAATAACTATTTAATATTGATCACTTTTTTAAAATATTTCTTATTCGTTTATTTAGATAAGTAGTTTTTCTATCACAAAGAACGATTTTATACTTAGAAGTTAAATTTTTTCTCAAAGGTTTTCCTTAAATTTCATTATACGTTTGTATGATTCTGAAATTCTCTCTTCTGAAATTTCTTTATTTTCTATCATTTTTTTGATCACTTTAATAATATTCTCTGGAAGAATCATTTTTTTGTCTTTGGTCGGGATATGATTCGAAAACATTAAAATATCAACTCCTGCAAGTATTGACATCTTGATTGCTTTTTCAAAACCAAAATGATCACTTATAGCTTTCATTTGCATATCATCTGAAAAGATAACCCCATCAAATCCTATTTGATTTCTTAAGTATCCCGTTAGAATCTTTTTAGACAATGTTGCTGGTATTTTTGATTCATCTAGTTTATCATTAATGATATGTGCTGTCATAATTGCATCTACATTTCCTTCATAAAGTAATTTGATATAAGGAAATACTTCTTTTTCTTTCCAATAACGGCTTACATCTGTAACATTATAATGTGAATCCTTTGTTGAATTTCCATGACCTGGAAAATGCTTTAAAACTGTTTTAATATTAAAATAACGATGACTTTTTATAACTTCTCTTGCATGAGTAATGACTTCTTGAGGATCTGTAGAAAAACAACGTTCATTTTTTCCTAAGGGAGGATTTGTATCGTTATGTAAATCTACCACTGGAGCATAGTTTACATTAATACCTAAATCTAATAAGTTGTGAGCTATTAAATCACTATAAAACTTTGTTGAATCAATATCATTTACTTTCCCTAAATATTTTGCTGATACTGTTTTAGGAAACCCATACTTTTTCTTTAATCTATTTACCTTTCCTCCTTCTTCGTCTATACTAACTAATAGTGGTGTTTTTGAAGCCGATTTTAGCTTTTTAATTAGGTTTCTTAACTTTTTAGGAGAATCTTTTTTAGCTATATTTTTTTCATAAAGTAATACTCCTCCTAGCTTCTCTTCTTTTACTGCTTTAAAAAATGGATTTTCATTGGTAATTTGTTTAGCACTACCTATACCAATCATTATCATCTGCCCTATCTTAATATCCAAACTATCTTTGGTTATAGATTGAGAATAAGATTTAATCATACTAAACACTAGTAATACTAGCAATAACGCTATTCTATTCATTTTTGATTCTGAATATTTGTTAATTTTGTTTCTATTGTTTTGCTTCACTA
Organism: Aquimarina rhabdastrellae; assembly: GCA_947387485.1. GTDB lineage: Bacteria > Bacteroidota > Bacteroidia > Flavobacteriales > Flavobacteriaceae > Aquimarina. Next base: position 522,503 of record CANDNT010000002.1, on the reverse strand, counting down.
ATATCAAATTCAAGTACTTTTATAAAAAAGTGTAGTTAGGTAATTATCTTTCATTTTTACATACTACCATTTATTCATTATCTAGATGGCTTGCAATTATATTACCTATTTTGAATTCAATACTTTTTGAAATTGATTTTTCACCCTTCATAAGACTCTACTCACTTTACTAAAAAAATCAACTAATACTATTTCTCTAAGCGTCGTAAAACTACAAAAAAATAGAGGTAATAATTTAAATTATCACCTCTACATGTCAAAACTTAATTCTATTTATAAAAAAAGTTTTTCTTCTATTTCATTTATTTCAATATCCCTCTCTTTAAAGGATATCGTACAATAATAGTTACTTTCGATATCTATTTTTTTTAACCAAAAATCCTCATGGACTATCTTAGTATGGGCATTATTTACTTCAAAAGATTTTAATGGAATGGATAGTCCATTACCATGTGCCTTTATTACAGCTTCTTTCTCTGTCCAATACTTATAAAACGCTCTTACAATATCTTTTGATTGATTTATTGTATTCCATTCATTACTGGTCATTTGAGATTTAAAATCATGTATATCTATATTATTACATTCTTCTATATCAATACCTATTGCTCCATTTTTGCTTATTGCACAAACAACTATTTCTCCAGAATGAGATATATTAAATTCTAAATCATCATTCTCAAAATAAGGTTTATTATAGGCTGTAACTTTTAATTTACTTTCGTCATATTGTTTTCCTATTTGATTTAATCCTTTTTTAAGCAAAACTCTCCCTAATAATGACAATTGCGCATCTTGCCATCTTCGATATTTCATTATTTTTTCTTGAAATGCTATCGAAAATTGTGGTAAAAAGGTTTTTAAGAGCAACTCATGTTGATCTTGAGCTATTTTGCAGTAAAAAATATAAATCACTATACAACTTTTAATAGTACTTATATACTATTATTTTTCAAATTGAAGAAAAGTTATTACATGAAATTTAGAAGTCACGTTGTATGAGATAAAAGAAATGTTTATACAGCCATAAGAGTTTCCTCAAAATAATATGATGGAAGGGTTGCTGTAATATTTTGTTGAAGAGAATTTATTCTAACTATAATTTTATTTGCATTATTCACATTAAGTACTTCGCATTCGAGTCCAGTTAATGCACCGCATAAGATAGTTTTTGTTTCTCCTACTTTTGGTAATTCTGAATTGGTTTCGATATCTGTTATATCTTGACTACCTACCAAAAATTTAATTCGATTTATTTCACTTTCTGTTACCTTGGCATATTCTCTACCAAAACGAATATATGCACAGGCTCCAGAAACAGATAATGCTTTATGAAATTCTAATGAAGAATTTACATTAACAAATACATAAGATGGAAATAATGGTTTATGGACAATCTTTTTACGGTCACTCCATTTCCTTACCGTCTTCACTAAAGGTAGAAAACCTTCTAATGATTTCTCTTTTAAAGACTCTAATACTTTTTTTTCGCAACGTGACTTTACATATAGCACGTGCCAACCGATACTACAATTCATTATGATAACAGTTAAAAATTAGGCAAAGCTTCGCTTCCCTCACTCACATGAGGACATTTCTTTAAATATGTTTTTTGAATTAGCTACTCTTTTTAGGTGGGGGTGTTGTGATTGCTTTTTTGAGTAAAAGGTAGCCGAAATCTACGGTTACAAGTATACAGTTTTTTTTCTTTCAAGTATCGGGCAAGCTGTTAAAAAAACGTAAATAATATACTGATTAATAACACCCTACTGTTTAGCCGTAATTACATTACTGTATAAATATTTTTGAGATACAAATTATCTATAATTTTATTTTACTTGTATAAAAACAAATTATAATCCTAATACAATTTTAACTTTAAATCAATCCTAAATCTTTAATTATAGCTACTAAATGAATAACGTTTTTAGCTTTAAATGTTATTTTGAGTTTATTTAATCGCTTTTCTATTGAACTCTTACTATACGGTTTTATATTATTTGCTTTAAAAAATGCTCCTATTTGTTCTTGAGTCATTCCATCTGATAAATGTTTTACCAAAGAAATATCATAATCTTCTAATTCGGTAATACTTTTACCAGTCAAAGCATGTTGTACCTCTGGAGATAGGTATTTTTCATCTTTTGCAACTTCTTGAATACAGTAAATTAAATCTTTTAATCCATTACGCCCTTTACAAACATATCCATCTATATTATGTTCATTAAATAACTGACGAATTTTTGAGGTTCTATCTTCAATAGAATAAGCTATAATCTTAATATCAAAATACTTTTCTCTGATCTTTGTTATCAGCTCTGTACCTGATCTTAGCTTTTCTTCTCTGTAATCTTTTTTAAAGGATAAATCTGTAATCAATAGATCATAGGGATCTTCTTCTAAAATTGCTTTTTGAATTTTTATATAAGCATCATCGCAATATTGGACTTCTTCTATTTTAGAGTCCTTTAATTGTGTTTCAAAAAAATTCTTATTTCCTTCATTGATACTATCAATGTCTTCTGCAATTAATATTTTTTTAAACATAGCTACTTAAGATTATACAGGAAAAGTAATTTCTATTTTCATTCCTTTCCTAGGTTCTGAATCAAAAGTAATTTTTCCTTTTATGCTTTCAATACGGTTTTCCACATTTTGCCATCCATTTCCGTTTTTTAACACAAAAAAATCACATCCTTCTCCATTATCAACATATCTAATTTTCACATAACCTGCTATTACATCAAAAGTTATCACCACTAATTCTGCATTGCTATGTTTCTTCATATTCACCATTAATTCTTGTAGAATCCTATACGCTATAATTTTTTTATGTGCTTCAATTTTATTCCACTCAGGTTTTTCTATCCCTTTTACGATTACATTAGTATGAGTTGTAGCATAATTACTTAACATTTCTTTTATTTCTGCTATATAATTTACACCTGTGTCTATGGCATTATTCTCTTTAGATATATCTCTTGTTCGTTTATAAATGCTTTCCATTCGATCTAATAGTTCTTCTTTGGGATCGTTTGTCTTATCCAAGATTTGCTTTTGTAAAGAAATCATCACATTATAAACATCATTAGCCAATTCATCATGAAGTCTTTTTGAGATTCTTTTTTCGGTAGTATATGCAATTGTTCTCCTAGCTATTTGGTGATTTTTGTAGAGGTAAAGTATAATAAGTAAAGCCAAGATTATGATCAGCACAATAGTTAAAATCGAAACTTTCTTTCTTAAATTATTCTTTACTTGATCTGCTTCTAATTGTTCATTCTTTTTTCTTTCGTTTCTATATAAGTCTTCGGCTTCTTTACTGTAATGTTTGATTAATGCAAAATGATTTTTTATAGCTCTTTCTTCTTCTCCTAAACTATCTCCTAAAAAGATAATCCTACTTAAGACCTTTATATCTTTAGGGTATACTTTCCTTTTTAAGTTTAGTAAATCTAATTCTCCTCTTGGATTCGATGTATATTTAGCCGTTTCTATTCCTTCTTCTATATATTGCTTTGCGTTAGCATTTTCATTATAATACAAATAACACTCAGCTAATCTTGTATAACTAGAAATCATACCTCGATAATCATTTTCTTTTTTTCGATTTTCTAAAATTTCTTCAAGATCTTTAACATTACTAATTTGCGGATGTTGTTTCCATAAAGCATATAAAAGATTTTCATTAATTCTAAATCTTTCTTTATCATCAATTTTTATCAGTGTTAAATCCTTTTTAATCTCTTGTAGAATATTAATCGCTTTTTGATATGCTTTATTATCTATTTGAGTTGCTGCTAGGTTATTCTTGAATTTTATAACATCTACTGTATCTTTAGCTGTTTTTATTGCATCTTCATATGCCTTAATAGCTTTTTTAAGTATTCCTAACTTTCGATAATTTGTACCCGCAGTATTATATAGTTTTGCTAAATATTCCTGGTTTTCACTATTTTTTAAATACCTTAAACCTTCTACTACTCTTTCTTGACTGCCATGATAGTCTCCAAATCGTTCTTGAATACTTGCCATTGTTAATAGTTTTTTACCTACTTCAAAACTATCATTAGCTTTAATATAATTCACCCTTGATTGATTGTAATATTTGAATGCACTATCTGATATTCCTTTTCTTTTAAAAGCATCGGCTATATTAAAATATGCTATCCCTTGATGAGTACAATCTTTTAAACGTTTACTTTCTTGTAACAGTAACCTATCATAAAATTCAGAGCTGTCATATTGCTTTAAAGAATAATGTAGTTTAGATTTTCTTGCCAAAATCTTTAACCAAATACTATCCTTTTCTTCATCTAGATTAAAAGCTTTATTTATTAATTTTAATCGTTGCTTTCTCAATCTCTTTTTATCATAACTCTTCAAATAATATTGATACGAAGGATTTTTTTTATGCTTTGCATTACCAGTTTTCTCATTATCGCATGACAGACATATCAAAATAACAATGATACTATAGATATATTTATACATAATCTAGGGGAGGTTCAGTTATTTCCTAAAAATAAGAAAAGACGCTATGAGATAGCGTCTTTTCTACAATTAAATATCAATAACTTCTTTAATTACTTTCTTCCCCTTCTGCTTCCTCTTCTACTTCTCTCTCTTCTACTGTTTCACTATGATCTCCTTCTGTAGCTTGTAGTTCTTCTAAAGAAACTTCTTCTTGTATTGCACTTTTTTCACATGCAGTTAAGTTAATTCCACCTATAATTAATAGTAATATAAATACTCTTTTCATTTTGATCTTCTTAAAATTTTGACATAGCGGTGGCCTTCTGAGAATTTTATTTCTCAGCTTTTTTTGCAACATGCGATGCCGGTAAACCACCTGTTTGATTGAAATTTTGGGAAGTAGGAAAATGAAATACGATAGTTAATGTTCCTTCCCGAACAAACCTTTTAACAGTCGTATTACGGTTTTCCGTAAAATCAAGTATCGTACAATTCTTATGTTAGCAACGTGTAACAGAAACTAGTTATTAATGCAAATCTACACAGCAGTAATCTTTTCATTTACAAAGGATTCCGAAGATTCCGCTTAATTCCGAGAATTCTGAAAAATTCTAATAAAGAGTGATTGTTTTATGAGTTTACGAACTATAGAAACTTATCGAAAAGAAATTTTGGCGTTCTATAAAAGAACTTCTGGAGGAGCTTTACATCATTATTTAGCAACCCCTACTCCTAGAAGTTTGAAGGATGCCTGTGAAGACCTCTATGGAAGAAGAAATGATACTTTTGATGATTATATCTTACAAGCCTTCTTTCGTTTCAAACCAGACGAAGATCCGATCTCAGTTATTAAAAACTTTGACATTGATAAATTTAAACCTATACAGAATTTTTTAAAGGAAAAAACAGTCAATACTAATAAGAATAATCTCAATTTGATTGCTTGGCTTATTGATTTTAAACCAAGGCCTCACTTTCTCTATATAAAAGAAAATACTCCCATTGAGGAAAACATTGATATGCCTCCTCAAAAAGAAAATCACACCTATATTAGAAGAGTTAAATTAGCACCTCAAAACAAACCTACTAAGCCCATTGCTCTTCTTATTTCTTTTATTCTATTATTGGCTGCATATTACCAAATAGCATCTTTCCATCTTCAACTTCCGTGGATTATACAACCTTCGACCTTTGATATAGCTATTCTTCAAAATCAAAAAGTCATTAAAGATTCAAGCTTCTATATTCATACAAATAAAGATTTAGCTAATCATTTTCATTTAAACAAAGACTCTCTTAATTTTTTAATATTTTCTAATTCAAATCAACAAAACAGTACCGTTTTAAAAATAAAGCCATCATTTTACAGTAAAACCATAATGGTTAAGCAGTCCTTACCAGACACTCTGATTATCAAATTAATAGAAAAAAACTAGTAACATTAAGTTTACACACTAAACATTAGGGTGATATTAGTTTAAAGAATATACAATATCTGGATAAAACAAATGGAGTGATCACTATAATACATTTGCAAAAAAACTCACTCTATCATGAAAAAAAAATTCAGCTTTGCTGCTTTTATTATAGCTGCAATACTTATCTCATGTAAAAATGATGATAATTCTACAAATCCTCCGATAGGAGATGCTATCGAGTTAAAACAACATTCTATTTCTCCTGTTTTAATGAAAAAGCTACCTGGTTTTAACGATTTAGAAATTTACACTTTATTATCATCTGAAGATACTTATATCCCTGATTTCACATACGGTTCTATGGCTGATGGGGCTGGGTTACTACGTAACGAAGATGGAACTTTTACACTCATTAATAATATAGAAGCCGATTATGCTATCGCTCGTATTACACTAGATGAAACTTTTAAACCCATAAGTGGAGATCATATTCTTAATGCTACGGCAACTGCTCAAACAGCTCAATGTTCTGGATCTTTAATTACTCCTCAAGAACACGGTTTTGGTCCTTTATATCTTTCTGGTGGTGAATGGGGAGGAAGCTCTAAAGGTGTTTTTGTAACAGATCCTTTTAAACATACATCTGCTGCGGCTGTTCCAGAAATGTTAACTGCTATGGGGCAATGGTCTACAGAGAATGCAGTCGCAATAGGTAAAGATGCTTATCCAGATAAAACTGTCGTATTTATAGGTGATGACCATAGTGATAATGATATTCCTTCTGGTCAATTAGGTATGTATGTTGGTAATCGTGGTGATTTGCAAAATGGAAAATTATATGGTCTTAAAGTTACTGCTCCTGGTGTTACTTATGAAATGGATATGGAAGAGAGTACATCTTATGCTGTTGAATTTGTAGAATTAGAAGAAAGAGATATAGATCTTCTTGATGCCGAAACTAAAGCTAAAGGTGTTATGGGATTCTCTAGACTTGAAGATATTGATTGGCGAAGAGGCTCTGCTGCTCATAATCGAGAAGTTTATTTCTGTGTTACAGGAAGAGACAAACCTGGTTTAATCGGGAAAGGATCTCGATCTGGAAGGATATATAAGGTAACTTTAAACCCTAATGATCCTACTGGTATTGGAACTATTACGTGTGTTCTCGATGGGGATAAACCTAATGGTAAAGCAATAGCATTTCACAGCCCTGATAATATATTGGTTACAGAAAACTATGCCTACATTCAAGAAGATCCAAATGGTATCGATGATTTTAAACCTGAAGCAAATCATTATCCTAGATTGTATCAATACAATCTAAATACTGGTGATTTAAAAGCTGTTTTAGAATGTGATCAAGAAAAAGCTGCAACCGAAGGGTATGGTAGACTTGATAAAATTTGGGAAATCACAGGTATGATAGATATCTCTGAAACTATCGGTGTTGATAAAACATTTTTGATGATTACTCAAAATCATGGTTGGGAAAAAGCCGATGGAACACCATTTACTGATCCTAATGCAAATCCTGATGTTGCAAATAGTCGTAAAGAAGGAAGTATGATGTATATCGTAAAAGGTTTAGATAGATAATTTATGAATATTTTTTTTCCATCAAATTATAAAATTAATAAAGGGGCTTATTTTTCAATAAGCCTCTTTATCATAGGACTATTATTTACTAATTGTAATTCAGAAAAAACAACAGAAAAATCCTTAAGTCAATTACCATTTCAAGAAGAAATACAAGTGCAGTTTATAACTGATATTACTCAATGTATATCTTATCTCGATAGTATTTCTTCTCATATTAAGCACGCAAAAAAATACTATACACATTCACGACTACATTTTAAGAGACTTGAGCCTATTCTAGCTGCTATTGATGTAGAAAATTATGGTTACCTCAATCAACCTAATATTTTAAAAATTGAAGAAGAATCTATTACCGATATCAAAATCAAAAATCCCAGTGGTTTTCAGGTAATAGAAGAAGAGCTTTTTGCCAAAAACATTGATACTTCTGCTGTACTAAAAAATGTTTCATTGACTTTACAACGTTTAAAATTAATTAAAAAGAATGCTCTTTTTAGTCATTTAAAAAAATATCACTTTTTGTGGTTGTTCCGAAAAGCTATACATCGAGTAGCCTTAACTGGTATCACTGGATTCGATTCGCCTGTATTAGAAAATTCTATAAAAGAATCTGCCGAAGTATATAGAAGCTTACAACAGTATTTATCTTTTTTTGAAACTAGTTTTAAAAATGCTCAACTTTATCAAAACTGGAAAGACGAGATTACAAAAACAGTAGACTATTTAAAAGGAGATTTTAATGCATTTGATCGTTATCACTTTATTAAACAGCATACACATAAACAAATGTTATTATGGAATGCTACTGTTACCGATTGGGATATTAGTTTTCCTTTTGAATTAGCAATCAAAAACGATGCTCCTTCTTTGTTTTCTGATCAAACTTTTAATATTAATTATTTTTCAGATCCTAACTTAGGTAAATTAACCAAGGAAAAAATTGCTTTAGGCAAACTATTGTTTAATGACAATCGTCTTTCTCATAACAATACCCTAAGTTGTGCTAGTTGTCATCATGCAGATAAAGCTTTTACAGATGGTAAGAAAATTTCGCCTAAAGTAACTCGTAACAGTCCTACATTGCTATATGCAGCATTACAAAAAGGTTTTTTTTATGATAAACGTGCTGGAAACTTAGAAGGGCAAATCATAGGAGTTATTACCAATGAAAATGAATTTCATTCTGATTTAAAAACATTAGAAACTGTCGTTAAAAATGATCCTGATTATCGCAAAACATTTGCCCAAGCATACTCAGGACATACCATATCTAATCATATCATTAGAAATGCTATAAGTAGTTATATAAAAAGTCTATCGCCTTTTAATTCTAAATTTGATCGAAATATCAACAATTTGGAAAACTCATTGACACAAAATGAAATTAATGGATTCAACTTGTTTACTGGAAAAGCTAAATGTGCTACTTGCCATTTTGCACCTCTTTTTAACGGTACTGTTCCTCCTGATTATAAAGAATCTGAAATGGAACTTATAGGTGTACCGCAATACAATGATATCATTAATGCAAAAATTAGTGATGACTTAGGGCGATACTATGTTTTTAAAACTCCCGAACGTAAACACTTTTTTAAGACCTCAACTATACGTAATATTAACAAGACAGCCCCATATATGCATAATGGTGTATATAACACGCTAGAAGAAGTGATAGATTTCTACAACAGAGGTGGTGGTTCTGGAATAGGTATTGATCAACCTTTGCAAACGCTTCCTAGCGATAAACTTAATTTAACTACACAAGAAACTAATGATTTGATCGCTTTTATGAAAAGTCTTGATGATAACTATTAATATCTCATATAATTGCTTGCTTTTTTTTAAAATCTTAAATAAAATTATATTTTGCATAACACTTTATGGAATGATCCTTGTCTCATTTCTTTACATTAAAAATCAATTAAAAAATGGTTAATCATGAATTTTAAATTTTTATTCTTTTTCTCATTATTATCATTAGGAATAATCTCAAATATGAATAGTCAAGTTATTCCTACTAAATCGAAACTTTTGAATACAAGTAATAGTACTACTATTATTTATACTGCTAACCATACACCTATACCTATTGAAGAAGTAAAAGGATCTGTATACCTTGATGATTCTTTTTCAAAGGGAAAAATCATTAGCGATTTAACTAAAGCTTCTCAAAATGTATACTTAAGATATAATTTATATCGTGATATTTTTGAAGTAAAATATAATCTTGCTGATGAAGAAATATTAGATTTCACAAAAGCTCCAGATTCTCATGCTGAATATCATTCAAATAAGTTTTATTTAAAATCTTATAAAGATCATGAAGGAGTATTACTTGAAGGTTATTTACAACAGTTACATACCTCTGAAACGATAGCGTTATATAAAAGATATTATCAAAAATTTCATGATCCAAAACCTGCAAAAACATCTTATGAGCAAGATATTCCCGGTAAATTAACTAATCAAATTAGTTATTATGTATTACTTGATAATAATCTTGTTTTGATGAATTCTAAGAGAAGTAAAATCTTAAATTCTTTTCCTAAACACACTAAAAAATTAAAAGCTTTTATAAAAGAAAAGAAATTAAAATTTAAAAATGATAAAGATTTCGTTCAACTCATTCAATATTATGATAGTTTAAACGGATAAAAAAAATGCGACTTGAAAAAATCAAGTCGCATTTTTTTTATTTTATATCGAGAAAAATTCCTCCAGAGTATGTTGGACTTGCATAGATAATTCTTCCATCAATAGTTGATGCAAATGTAAACGATACTCCTAACTTCTTAGTTAGATAGTACGCTAATTCTCCTGCCACACTAGTATACTCTATATTATTAGCAAAAATACTTCCTTGTGTATTTTGAGCCGAAAGATCACCATTCTGTAACGATTGTACTGCATTTAATCGCCCTATCACCCATAACTTGCTTTTTAAAAAGCTTATTCCTGCTTCTGCTCCAAAATGTAACTCGTCTGAAAAACCTTGCGTTCTATTATTATATCCTAGATATGTTTTTCCGTATGCATTTAAATCTTTAATCTTAAACGGAATTCCTAAATCTAACTGAGCTAATTGATTAAACTCTCCATCTCCAGTTTGAAAACTTCCATCACTACCTCCTGCATCATCTCCAATTGGCAAACCAAATTTTAATGTTCCTGATAATGCTAGTTTTCCTGTATTTAAAATTCCGTATCGAACTGCTATATCACTATCGCCTATTCCGTTTAAATCTTCTCCTTCTTGTAATACCTGTCCTGTTGTTCCTGAAACCTGCTCATTTTGGTATGTTCTAGAAAAAAATGGGATATACGCGATAACATCAAATCTATCTGTAATACCATATTCTCCATAAAAATTTAAGTTAAAATATCCTCTAGTAGCATTAGGATCAATAGCTCCTGTATCTGTATAGTGTTGATCTGAAGTTAATGACCATGCAGAGAGCTTATAGTATCCTTTTCCTTTTTTCTTCGTCCATTGTCCTTGAGCTATATTACTAATCAATAAAATGGCTATTGCTGTAAAAAAAATATTTTTATTCATTTGTCTTTTATTAATTAATAGTTCCGTCTCCTACTTTTACTGAAAAAGGTTTACACCAATACAATACATAATTATATTGATTAAGTGTTACATCTGGTATTTCATAAGTATGTGCTCCATTAAATGTTGTCACAGCTCCTATCTCATATGCTCCACTAATAGAATTAGGGTTATTAGTTAAGTAAACATATAATCCAGGTAGGCTCGTAGATGCAGCATAATTTTGATCAAATGAAAGTCTTAAATTAGAAGTCCCCGTCATTTCTTCAAGTGTAAAATCTCCTCTCAATAAATATCCGCTTGTTGCCCTAATACTACCTGATCTTTCCATTGTAGTAACTACAGTTTCATCTGTTATTTCAAGTGTATTTTCCACAAGAATTTCATCACCATCTTTTATGATACTAGCTGTAATAATTGAAGTTCCTTCTTGTAATGCTGTTGCTAATCCTGTTGCTCGATCAATAGTTACTACCACTTCATTAGAACTTGACCATTCAACTGACGCTTCTTCTTCTTGTCCTACATTATTAAGATATGTAGCTTCAAATTGATAAGTTTCATTTACTGCTAAAGATTGTAACGGATTATTAATTCTTAATTCTGGATCTACTGTATCTGCTATTATATCCTCTCCTATACATGAAGTATACAATACGCTGACTACAAATAGAAATAGAAAATAAAGTTTCTTTGTTTTCATAGTTGTATTAATTGGTTCTTTTGTAGTGTTGCGTCGAACCAAGACAATATTCCTTACAAGTTTTTTTAAAACTCTATTCGTAGCACAAGATTGGGAGTAATTCCTAACGAATTCATATTCACTTCTCGTACTTGAAGTTCTTGCTGAGTAGTTCTACTACCTTCAATAATTTCGTTAACCTCATATGTACGACTCAATTCGTTTTTTCGGTTATATATATTTAAAACAGAAATTCCGATTTTACCTTTCCAATTACTGTTCTTTTTAAAATCAAATTTATATGATGATGAGAAATCCAAGCGATGATATGTAGCTAATCTAGCGCTATTAATATCACCATACCTAATTATAGATTCCCCATTGTCTTCTTCTACACCTAGAGCTGGAGTATATGGTATTCCTGTTCTAAAATTCCATCCTAATGAAACTTCAAAATTATTTAGTACATATGAATGTGACCAAGAAAAGCTATGCCTTACATCAAAATTTCCAGGAAAAGAATTCCCTTCATTTAATTCGTTAAACGTAAATCTGTTCTGAGCATAAGAATAACTTATCCAACTCCTATAATCTTCAATTCTTTTCTTTATTAAAAAATCAATTCCTACAGCTTCACTTTTTCCCACAAAAACATCTTGATCCTCTGTAATATTAAACCCTCTTGTAAAAGACGTAAGTCCTTTAGTATTTTTATAATAAGACTCTATATCAATATCCCATCCATGATCAGAATATAAAATTCCTCCTGCAAACTGGTGTCCTTTTTGCACTGGTATTAATTCTTCTCCTGATAGTACCCAAAGTTGGTTTTCAAGCCCAAAATCTCTTGTTTCAAACTCTAATACTTGACTAATAACTTGTTCTTTTCGCTCACCAGAAAACCTAGCTGTAGTTTTAGGTGCCACATCAAATTCTATTTTTAATCTAGGTTCTATAGATACTCGATTTAGTTCTGAAAAATAATTCCCTCTTACTCCAAAGCTTAATTTAACCGCTTCTTTTTCATTATAACGATACTCTCCATATAATGCATGTGTTAAATTTTGTATAGCTCTATCTTCTATTACACCTTGTGTTGTTGTTCCATCTGTACTTCTTCCTAATAAAAAAGAAACATCGTTAGAAGAAAATTCGTATCCCATAAGAATCTTATTATGATCCGTTATTTTCCAATTTCCGTTAATTCCTATTCCTACATCTAAGAGTTCATTATCTTTATAGGTAGTATTTTGTTGTGTTTCAGAAAATCGACTTATACCTCTATAACTTAAGCTATAATTAGAAAAATAACCTTTTATATCATATTGAAATACATCATTTAAGGTTTGTGTTCTACTTAAACTAATCCCTTGATTTTCTATATCTAAAACATCCTGAACTCCATCTATAATATCTCCTACTTGCTCTATAAAGTTTAAATGATTTTGAGTATTTAAACTACTAAACTCCCATTTGGTTTTTTCATTAGGTTCATAGATTCCTTTTACCGTAGCATCAGAAAAATAAAATAAGTTTTTAGTTTGGGATGCATTTTCATCTACTACTTCATTATTTAAAATAACTCTAGTATTTTGAAATACTCTTCTTGAATACTGATTGTAGGTAAATGTTTCAAAAATATCTGTAAATGCTCTTCTTGCAGAAAATATTAATCCAAATTTTTCTGTTACAGGAATTTTTGCGTGTGCATCAATATGTGTCATATTAATTCCTGCTCCACCACTAAATCGCTGTGGTATCTCGTTTGCCGAAGTAATATCAATTACACCAGATACTCTCCCTCCATATTTGGCTTCTGTTCCACTTCTAGAAACTTTTACATCTTCAATTATATACGGATTAAATGCGGATAGTAGTCCAAAAAAATGTCCCGTATGGTACATTTTAATACCATCCCATAAAATTAAATTTTGATCAGGAGTTCCTGATCTTATATATAACCCAGAAGCAGTTTCTGTTGGACTTTGTATACCTGGTAAGAACTGTATAGTTTGTAATGGATCTGGTTCAACTAATCTTGGTAAAATACCTAATTTATTAGGTACAATTTTAATTCCTCCTCCTTCTTCTCTTGTTACACCTGTTGTTAAGTACTCTGTAATTAGTACTTCATCTAAATCTTCATTTAAGGGTGTAACCCATATTTTTTTACATTTATTTCGCTTTAAATCTTCAGCTTTTACCAATGAAGTAACATATCCTAAACTTTGTATTTCTATAGGATCTAATGAATGTACATTTTTTAATTCATAAAACCCATTAGCGTCTACATCAACTTTAAATCCTGTACTTCTATTAATTACTGTTGCCTGTACAATTGGTTTAGCAGTAAATTCATCTACTAGATATCCACAAATATCTATCTTGTAAGGATCCTTAACGTTTTTTAAAATATAGTAGCGTTCACTAATTTTCTCAAAAACTAAGGCTGTTTTCTTTTGTATTTTTTGTAGAATTTCTTCTAAAGAACCACTTTCTTTAATACTCAAGCGTTCTTTTGCTATTGAAGTTGTATTGTAAGAAAATTTAATTTTGTATTGCTTTTCAATACGTTTTAAAACTTTAGTAAGCGGTATTTCTTTATTATTATAAGATATATCTTTCTGTGCAAAAGCACAAAAAAACATTAGAAAACACCATAAATTACAAATTATCAGCTTCATTTACCCCTTTAGAAGAACAACTTTATTTTTGTTCTTAAAGGTATATTTTATTTCCATAGGATCAAAAACTGTTTGTAATGCTAATGTCAAATTTTTGTGTGTAAAACTTCCCGTATATCTAGCATCACTATCAATATTTTCTTTCTCAAAATTAATTTGATATTGTTTTTCTAGAGCTTCAATTACATATTTTAACGGTACATTATCAAAAGAACTTTCTCCTAGTATCCAATCAGGTTGATCTGTCGTTACGACTAATTGTTCTACATTATTGTCTAATATTCTTACACCATTACCTCTTTCTAACAATACTTCCTTTTCTATAGAAGGACTAACTTTAACTTTCCCTTCATGGCAACGTACTTCAAAATACTTCTCTTCTGATTTTACATTGAATTTTGTACCTAGAACAGTCACTGTTCCTTGATCCGTAACCACAGAAAAAGACGATCCTTTTGTTACTTCAAAAAATGCCTCTCCATTTAATGTTACTTTTCGTTCATTTTCCCAAGATTTCTCATCGAATTCAATTGCAGATTTTGCATTTAATTTAACCAAAGAACCATCTGGTAAATTTACTGCTACTTGTTCTCCAAAACCTGTTGTTACTGCTGTTGTAGAGGATAAAAAGAAATTTATTCCAATAGCTATCACAAATAATGATGCTATTGCATAAGTCCAATACGGAATTAATCGTTTTACTTTGATTTTTTTACTTGTTGCTTTTGTTATATTGTTAAACACCGCTTTTTGATCAAATTCAGGCCTTTCAAAATGCTCCATTGCAGCAATAATCTTTTTATAAGCTACAAAATCTGATGTATTTTTAAACGTTTCTTCTTCTTGAGAAGAAAGTTTACCAGATAGCCATCTTGCTAAAAAAGTATCATCTGAATAATTCTCTTTCACGGTTTTATCATTTAAGGTTCTCCTACTATTTTATTTAGTATTCCTTCCTGATTCTATGTATAGAACAGTCTTAAATTGCTCTACCCTACTTTTTTTATATTTTTCCTATTCTTTCTCTTAAAATTTCTAATGCCTTATGCATTCTTTTCTCAACTGCTTTAACCGATATTCCTACTATTTCGGCAATTTCTTTGTATGTTTTCTTCTCCATTCTAGATAACAAAAAAACTTCACGTTGTCTACTTGGCAAATCCGCTATTGCTTGTTGTAGCTTGTCCATAAATTCCTTTTCTTCTAAAAGGTATTCTGGCGTTTCTTTATTAGTTTTATTCGTAGAATCTAATTGGTACTTCAACACTACTTTTTGATGTGCTACTTCATTAAGGAATTTATTATTTGCAACTGTATATAAAAAAGACTTTGCTTTTTCATAGATCACTTTTGCACAATTATCCCATAATTTAATAAAAGCTTCTTGGACTATATCTTCAGCTTGTTGCTTATCTCCACATTTGTAATACACAAAGCTATGCAATGTTCTTGCATGCGTATCAAATAGTATTTCAAAGTTTGATTGTTTACAAACTGATTTATTTTCTTCTGGCATCAAAAAATGAGATTCTTGTATTACTTTCTTAGTTCTGTTATTTAGAAAAGAGTCTTAACTAGATTTTCAAAAATATCTTTTTTTTATGATTTTTTCATCCACATTTTATCACTATTAAGTGTAAAAGTACCTATATGCTTAAAATTACATTCATGTGGAGCTATCATTGACAAAAAAACGCTAGTACCTTTACTTTCATATAAATGATACGTTTCTCCAACAACAGGTTCAAAACTAAACTTTGAGCTATAAATAAGATTATTGTATTCATATTGCTCCATCATCTTTTCGTATTGCATTTTGATGGCCTCAAACTGCGTTTTAAATTGATGGTTTACTCTATTAATATTGGTGTTTTTCCAAGTCGTTACATCCTCTGTTTTAATTACAGGTGCTCCTACATTTGTAGCATACGTTTTTAATTTGGAATCGTATTGTGCTTCTTCTTCATTATAGACAACTTGATCTGGTCTCTTTTTCATCTACTCTGCTTTTCTACAAAAATACTCTAAATCTTTGATTCTGTATAAGATTCTTTTCTTTGGTAAATTTTCTTAAAAAAACATCTTTTACACTATACAATAATATCATTTTTTACTAGTTATAATCTCTCATTAACTAAAACACAAACTACATAATGAAAAAAAATGGATTTTATATGCTGTTAGCAGCATTAGCTATTGCCTCATGTTCTGATAAGGAAACTTTAAATGAGGAATCTTCTTTAGATTTAAATATTGATTCTTTTAAAGGTGCCGAAATTGCTTTTTCTAATGCCGAAGGATCTCTAGGAAAAGGATTCTATAATGGTATTGAAGTATCTTATGAAAAGATAGACAATCAATATGTCTATGAAGGTGATATTATTTTACCTAAAGATCAAGTATTTTCTTCTATAGAAAACTTAATCTTATTACCTGGACAGGAACCTACTTCAAACCGAAGTGTAGGAAGAACCTCTGGTCGATGGCCTAATAATACAGTGTATTATACTATTGATGCTAATTTACCTAACTCTTCTCGAGTTACCTCTGCCATTAACCATTGGGAGGCAAATACAAATCTAAGATTTGTAGAACGTACAAATCAACCTAATTACATTCGTTTTGTTTCTGGTGAAGGATGTTCTTCTAGTGTTGGAATGGTTGGTGGTTTACAGTTTATCACTTTATCTAATAACTGTTCTACTGGAAATACAATTCACGAAATAGGACATGCTGTAGGATTATGGCACGAACAAAGTAGAGTAGATCGAGATCAATATTTAAATATTCATTTTGACAATATCAAAAATGGGAGATCTCATAATTTTCAAACTTATGAGCAACGTGGTCGAGATGGTGATGAATATACTGCTACTCTAGATTTTGGTTCTATCATGATGTATGGAGCATATGCGTTTTCTAAAAATGATCTTCCTACTATCACTAAGAAAAATGGACAAACATATCAAGCTCAACGAAATGGTTTATCTAATGACGATATAGAAGGAATTGCTCAAATGTATCCTAGTAACGATACTAATCAACCTGTTTATCAAAATGGACAATATTATACCGTAAATGGTTTAAGAGTATATCGTCATAATGATCAATGGTATTACTATAGTTCTACATCTGGATGGAGACCAGTTGTATATACTAATGGACAATGGTATTATGCAGATTAATTTTAAATGATTAATTCAAATTAAATTGTTAACCTTAGGTACTTTGAGTACTTAAGGTTTTCTTTTGGTTTGATTTTAAAATACATTACTTTTGGCCTTATTAATTATTGCTTTTTTCTGTTTTTATGAAATCGTATTTATATTTAATTGCTTTATGTACTATTTTAATAAGCTGTAAAGACAAGGTTCAGGTAGTTGCTACGCCTCCTGGATATACTCCTCTTGATAGTTTATCTCAACAGAAAAGTGATATTAAACTTTATGCTCTTTCTGCTCAAGCTCAAAAAGATTTAGCCGATTCAGATGATTTTCAGCATTTACATAAGAAAATACTCAATATTGCTAAGGCAAATCCTTTTTATATAAAAAGACAACTTGATAGTGTCTCTGAAGCTTTACAAAATTTTGAATCTCATTTGAGACCAAAGCAAAAAATCAAGCCTATTGAGTCTCGTATCTTAGTTTTAAATACAGAAATTGGACTCTTGCAAAATCTCATTGACAAGAGATTCCCTAATTCAGAAAATATCCTTAATAACAACGGTAGGTTACTTATTGCTTATAATAGTCTTATTGTACAGCTTAACGAGTTATCTCTAGCTATCCCTGAGAATATCAAAAATGAATTATTAAATGACAGTCAGGATTTAAGAGAGCTTAATAATTAAACTCAACACTTTTTAATAAGCTTTTCAAATCAGGATACCATTGTTCCATTCCTAAAGTCGTTAATGACTTATAGTTTTTCTCACCAATCCCGATAAAGTCTATATTTAGATTTTTTGCAGTAAGTAAATCCCACACACCATTGCCAATGGATACAATCTTATCAAAAGTGTCTATTCTATAATATTTCTTTGCTTTATCTATAGCTTCCAAGACAAAACCTTCTCTATCTTCATGTGTCTTTGAAGTCGCTAATAAAGCCTTATCATACCATAAATCACATTCGCTTAGTTTTAATAATGCTGGATTAGGTAACGAGCCCGTAGCAAAGCAAAAAGGTGTTTTTTGTGCTCTTAATTGGTCCAAAAGTTCTTTTGCTCCTAATATAGGTTTCATCCTCGTGCAGTCAATAGATGCTATTAGTGCTGATTCGAATGCATCAATTTTTTCAAGCGGCATACTCTCATTAAAATTACGTTCATAATTATACCGTAATGCATATCGATCTGTATGGTGCTTATAGTTATTAAAGTTTGTATCGATTTCTTGAATTCCAATAGTATTTAACGCTTTAATCACTGCTTCATGATACATCTTTACACTATCTGTTAAAGTTCCATCAATATCAAATACGTATAGTTTTTTGGTATTCATATTTTTAATTCTACAAACTATATTTTAAGGATACTATCAAATTCCTTCCTGCAGCCGCAATTCCTGAAGAATATGTTCTATAACGCTGATCAGTTATATTTTCTAATGTTGCAGTAGCTTGTAAACTTTTTGATATTTGATATTGACTACGTAAGTTTAAGGTATACCATGAAGGTGAGTATGGATTACCATTATCATCTATAGCATACAAATTATCTTTACCTCTTTCTGTAGGAGATAAATCTTCAAAACTAAACGCTCCACTATACATAGCATACGCATCAAATTTCCACTTGTCTTTGGTTAAAATTAAATGTGAATTCCCAAACTGAGGTGCTACATGCCTAGCTGGAGCTACTTCTCCATTATCTAATTCTTCCTCACCTCCTATATATGAATATTGAGTAGTAAATCTTAATTGATTGGTTATATCTATTTTTGTACCAAATTCAAACCCAAATATTTTTGATTGTGCAGCATTCTGTATAGCTTGTACATTACTTAGTTCCCCTTGATATTCTATTTCTGTTTCTCCGTCTAAAGAGAAATCTCTTCTCACTAAAGCATTATTTAATAAGGTATAATATGTAGCAAAATCAAAAGAAATACCTTTTGTTACTTTCACCTTTAACCCCAACTCTCCGTTGTATGCATATTCATGCTTTAAATCTGGATTAGGTACTACTACTGATCCTGGTTCTGAATCAAATATTTTACCTACATCATCAACGTTTGGAGCTCTGAAAGCAGTAGAAAAATTAAATTTCCATTGCAGTATATCATTAGGTAACCAGCTTAAGCCTATATTACCTGTTAACGCTCCTGTATCCAAATTTGCTTCGTCAAAAGGAAAATCAAAAAAGCGATCATCAAATTGAGAATATAAAATCACATGATTATATCTAGCTCCTGCTTGTAATGTTAATTTTTCTGTAAACTTATGTTGTAAACTAGCATATAAAGCTGCAGATTGCCAAGTAGCCCCATCTGGATATCTCGATGCTGCATCTTCACTTTCATTTGTTATGATATTAATATCTCTACCAGTAGATCCGACCTCATTAATCACATATTCTCCTCCATAATAAAACGTTGTTTTATCCCATAAAGCTTTTTCAAAATCAATATTGAATGAATAGGCATCGACCTTTTCTACATTTTCAGATAATATTTCTCTATTAATACGTCTACTATTACGACTTTCTTCAAAATGCTGATATGCCGCTGTTATTTTCATTTCGTCATAGATACCTCTTAAAGCTTTATGCGAAGCCTGTAGATTTCCCATTAACCATTCTTGAGGACCATAATACCATTCTGCAAATCTTAATGCTCCATCTCTGCGTTGTGTCAAACGGTCATATCTAGGGTAATCTGATGTAGTTGTATAGATAAAACTAGCGTCAAAATTCCATTTTTCATTTGGAGAAAAACGAACTTTCTGCATTAAGTTTGTTTGATTATATCCTGTAAAAACCTGTTTTTTTGGGTCTTTATTTTGAACTATTACATCTTCTCCATTAATACGTTCTACATACGCTGTACGTAAATATTCTTCTGGCCCATGACTTCCCATTTTAAGATCCTCAAAATCTGTATAACTTATACTTGTTAAGAAAGCCCATTTATCAAACCCTATATTAAAATCTACATGCCCAGTCTTTTCTTCATTTGCAGTTGCATATCTAACTAGAGCATTTACATCTATTTTTTGAGCTCCTATTTTCCCTAAAGTAGGCTTCTTTGTATAAAAATTCATTACTCCTCCTACAGCATCACTACCATATACTATTGACCCTGGTCCCAAAATAACCTCTGTACGATCTATAGTAAAAGGATCTATCGATATTACATTTTGTACATTACCTCCTCTAAAAATAGCTGTATTCATTCTAACGCCATCTACTGTGAGTAACAGTCTATTTGTAGAGAAACCTCTTATAATAGGGCTTCCTCCACCTAGCTGACTTTTTTGTATATAGACCTGTCCACTTTGTTGTAGTAAATCTGCTGAAGTTTGAGGATTAGTAAATGTTATATTTTCTGAAGAAAAGCTCACTATTTTTTGAGAAATATCTTTTGCTTTTTGAGCCCATTTTGAAGTAGAAATAACAATCTCGGATAATGCATTTTCATCACTTTCTAATATAACAACTTCATAAATGTCTGAAACCTTTATATGTTTAGTAACATGTGCTACATGCTTAAAAATAAGAATTTCATTTTTGTTAAAATTCGAAATATCAGCTTTTCCATCAAAATCTGTAATAACACTTTTTGTCTTGCTTTTATTAAATATTGCTACATTAGGAATTGGTGCTTGAGATTCTTCTGTAAGCACTTTAATTTGTTGTGCTTGCATACTCCCAAAGCAAATTAATAATGTAATAATAAATAAACGCATTCTAGCTGATTTCTTAATTGTAAATTTCGTTTAATATAGAAAGAGATTTTGGCTTTTTAAAGCCGTGCAAATGTAACTCAAAATATGTTAAAAGAGTATTAATTAGGTTACTTCTTATCTCTTTGTTTAACTTCAGTTTCATACTTTCATCAAAATTCGTACCTAAAAACTTTTTTAAAAATTCAACTTGAATTCCTTCTACGTTATTTGCTCCTATTAAATCAAAACATCCTTCTTGTAAATTAAAACTAGGTAATGCTACAGTCGAAGTATCTGGATAAAAGCCTAGATATTGTGTAAGTTTAAGCATAAATGCTATATGGAAATTAGCAATTTCTTCATGCGTATCTAACCATAAAAATGCAGTTTCCAAGAATTGATATAATGCTGGGTTTTCTTCTTCTTCTTGAATAGCGTTTTTAAGTATTTCTGACAAAAAAAGTACCAGAGAGCTTTTAATCATTTGAATATGCAATGTTTTATATGGGATTGCTATTCTAGCTTCTTTAATACGTTCTAAATTACCTTTATTTTTATGTACAGCTTCTATTTCCAAAATCGTTAAAGGTTGAAAAAACGATGCTTTTAACTTTCCTCTTTTCGATTTTAAAACTCCTCTTATATGATACGAACGTAATCCTTCTGCTTGTGTAAATAATTTTACAATGAGATCTGCTTCTCCATACCGTAAAGCATGCAATACTATTGCTCGAGTTTGTATGGTCATTTATCGTACGATCATCAATTTTGACACTTTAGTTTCTGCTTGATCTTCTGCTGTAATTAAAATCAAATATACTCCTGAAGCTACCTTGTGTTTCCCAAAAGCTCTCGTATCCCATTGAATACTTCCTCCACTACTCACTTCTTCATATACAAGGTTTCCTTCTATGTCTGTGATTTTTACATTTGCTCTTGATGTCAAACCTCGAATAGTAACCATACCACTAAACCCTGGTCTTACTGGATTAGGATATGCAGATACAGCTTCAAGAGATGTATTAGGATCTGTTGCAGATCCATTAAATTCGATTAAACCTTTTGTAGTCGCAAAATATACTTTCCCAGTTTGTCCGTCAATAGTTATATCTTGAACAGTATTTGATGGTAATGGTGAATTCTCTGTTGTATAATGTGCTAATGTTTCTTGTCCATCTGGAGATAAATAAAACACTCCAGACGACCCCGTAGCAATCCATTTATTATTGGAACCATCTACTTCAATATCAGAAATAAATTGTTCAAAAAGTAATTCTTGCGGTACTCCATTATCCAGAATAACAATATTACTACTCGTGGGATTTGATTGTTCAAAAGCACTTTGCGTATTAAAAAACACACGCAAGCCTCCTCTTGTTCCTATCCACAATTGATTATTTTGATCTACAGCTAATGCTCTTACATCTTCTAATGCAAAACTAGAATCATTACCTGCATCAATCTTACGTACAGCTCCGTTTTCTGGATTATATCCAACAACACCATTTAATGATGATCCAAAAAACACATTCCCTCTTCTATCTAACACCAGTTTACTAAATCCATTATCGGCTGATGGATTAGATACTGCTCCTGAAATGTTAATCCCTGTTACCTCTTTTGTTTCTGGGTTAAATAATTTTAATCCATCTCTTATTCTTGAATTTACAATCCATAAATTTCCATCGCTATTAAATGCTGCCCCATTCAATCTTACCACCTCATCTCCTGTTACCAAAGTTTCAAAACCACTATTAGAAGAATTATACAATGCTGTTGCATTATTTTCATTTAACTCTAGTAAACCATCTTGAAAACTACTTATAAAAACTTGTTCTGTATTATTAGGGTTCACGGCTATATGAACCAGAGATGTAGCTCCTAAAATATCATCTTTTGAAATATTTATCCAACTTTCTCCTATAGGTAACCTACTAACCCCTTGTCGTTTTAAAGGAAATGGATTAAATAGTACATCATGTTCACCATACGTAACCCATAAATTATCATCTACAAACTGTACTGCAAAAGGATCATTTGCCAAAGGTCCTGATGGTGTAATATTGGTATACTCAGTTCTTCCATCTGCAATTGTCATTTTTATTGCACCTATGTCACTAGCTCCAATAAAAACATCTTCTCCCATACTTATAGCCACTGTGGGTAAAAAACTATCAAACCCTGGATTAGCTATTGATCTTATAAGTTGTAGTGAAGTATCATATAATCGCACATTATTACCTGACGTTACTACTAATTCTTCTCCCGATGATCGCATTGAGTTTATTGTAGTAGGTAATGTCAATACTGTATTTAATGAATTTCCTTGTAATCTTCTTATTAAGTTTGAATTTTGTTGCAAGTACAATTGATTTCCAAATAATTGCACTCCGTTAAAATTCCCTCCACTAACCAATGTCCATTGATTAAAATCTACCAAGTTTGGATTAGTTTCACTAGCTCTTATTAATCCATTAGATCGTGTTGCCGCATAAATATTACCTTCAAAAAAGGCTGCTTGAGCCACTTCTATCTGTGTCCCTCCTGCTCCTATAAAATAGGTGTCTCCAAACTCTAGTTTATCAAGATTTAATTCTACTATACCAAACCCTGTTGACACTAATACACGTCCATCTTTTTCTACAAAGTGATTAATTTTTCTTCTATCAGGAGCAATTGTAGGCTTATCTCTAATATCGATTAAAGTAACAATATCATCTTCATTATCCTGTATAATTTCAATTAATCCATTTTCATAACCAATTAAAGTAACTTCAAAGGCTTCACTTCGAAAAATTGCTGAAATAAGTTCTCCTGATAGTCCTTCTACAGTAGAAAATGTATTGATAAGATTACTATCTATATCATAAGTAAATAAAGCATTTTCTGAAGCAATATATAACTGGTTATCTCCAGCACTCATATCTTTTATCTGAAAATACGAATAATGTCCTTTCCATTGTCCACTAAAATTTTGAGCTATTCCAGTAAACGGAATTAAAAGCAATAACAAACAATATAATGCTCTCATATATTTATGTTTTTCTACTAAAGTTTTATTATTAAAACTCTATCTGTGTGATTCTATCTATGTTTAAAACACGCTAAAATACTAATTATTATAACCAATTAGTATGCTTATTCTTTTTCTATATAGAAAATTCGTATTTGATAATCTTTCTTCATAAAAAAAGCCACTCAAAAGAGTGGCCTATAAACTTATTAACTGATTCTAAATTTATACTACTCCTTGAGCAAGCATAGCATCTGCTACTTTTACAAAACCTGCAATATTTGCTCCTTTTACATAGTTTATAAATCCATCTTCTTCTGTTCCGTATTCAACACATTTTTCGTGAATATCACTCATAATGTCACGTAACTTACCATCAACTTCTGCAGCTGTCCAGCTATAACGAAGTGAGTTTTGAGACATCTCTAATCCAGATGTAGCTACTCCTCCTGCATTTGATGCTTTACCTGGAGAGAATAAAATCTTAGCTTCTAAGAACTCTTCTACTGCATCTGCTGTACATGGCATATTAGCTCCTTCTCCTACACAAATACATCCATTAGCGATTAATGCTTTTGCATCATCTAATTGTAATTCGTTTTGTGTAGCACAAGGTAATGCGATATCACAAGCTACAGTCCAAGGTGTTTCTCCTTCTACATATGTTGCTTCTGGGTATTGAGATACATACTCTTTAATACGTCCTCTCTTTACATTTTTAAGCTCCATTACATAAGCTAACTTCTCTGCATCGATACCAGCTTCGTCATAAATATATCCTGAAGAGTCTGATAAAGTAATTACCTTTCCTCCTAATTCGATTACTTTCTCTGTCGCAAATTGAGCTACATTTCCAGATCCAGATACTACAACACGTTTTCCTTCAAAACTTTCTCCGCGTGTTTTTAACATGCTATCTGCGAAGTATACATTACCGTACCCTGTAGCTTCTGGTCTAATTAAAGAACCTCCATACTCAAGACCTTTACCTGTAAGTACTCCTGTAAACTCGTCTCTTAAACGCTTGTATTGACCAAATAAATATCCTATTTCACGACCTCCTACACCGATATCTCCTGCTGGAACATCTGTATTAGCACCGATATATTTAGATAATTCAGTCATGAAACTTTGACAAAAACGCATTACTTCTGCATCTGACTTTCCTTTTGGGTTAAAGTCTGATCCTCCCTTACCACCACCCATAGGTAGTGTAGTTAAACTGTTTTTAAACGTTTGTTCAAACGCTAAAAACTTTAAAATACTTAAATTAACAGATGGGTGAAAACGTAATCCTCCTTTATATGGTCCAATTGCCGAATTCATCTGTACACGATAACCTCTATTTATTTCTATTTCTCCTTTATCATTTGTCCACGGCACTCTAAACATAAATACGCGCTCTGGTTCTACCATACGCTCTAAAAGCTTCGCGTTTTGATATTTTTCATTCTCTTCAATGAAAGGTATCACAGTTTCTGCTACTTCTCTTACTGCCTGCATAAATTCTGGCTCGTTAGCATTTCGCTGTGCTACAGAATTAATGAAATTTTCTATACTTTCTTTCATTAGTATTAAAGTTATGTTGTAATTCTTTTTTTTAACTGTATTGCGAACTTTATTTCGCAAATCTTAAACTTTGTACAAATATATATATCTTAAAATTTTCAGCCTTATTTTTTATGAGTTTTGCATTACGAAAACGTTTTTTATTTTCATTTTCATAATTTCATCTAAAATAATTCTTAAAAAATTATGATAATGCTTGTTCTAAATCAATTATTAAGTCGTTAATATCTTCAATCCCTACACTTAATCGAATTAAAGAATCTTTAATTCCTGTTTTTTCTCTTTCTTCTTTAGGTATAGACGCATGAGTCATGCTAGCAGGATGTCCTGCTAAACTTTCTACTCCTCCTAAAGATTCGGCCAAAGTAAATATCTTCAGTTTTTGAACTACATTTACAGCTCCCTGTAAAGAATCTTCTTTAGTCGAAAAAGAAATCATTCCACCATAACCATCCATTTGTGCTTTTGCTATATGATGATTAGGATGATCTTCAAATCCTGGCCAGTATACTTTATCTACTTTAGGATGATTTCTTAAATATCTAGCTATTGCTTCACCATTTTCACAATGCCTTTGCATACGCACATGTAATGTCTTAATTCCTCTTAGTACCAAAAAGCTATCTTGAGGTCCACATATAGCTCCACTTGCATTTTGGATAAAATATAATTGCTTTGCTAATGTTTCATCTTTAACAATAAGTGCTCCCATCACCACATCACTATGTCCACCCATATATTTTGTAGCACTATGCATTACAATATCTGCACCTAAATCTAATGGTCTTTGTAAATATGGTGTTGCAAAAGTATTATCAACAGCTAGTAGAATATTATGTTTTTTTGTTACTTCTGCTATAGCTTTAATATCAATTATATTCATCATTGGATTTGTAGGAGTCTCTACCCAAATCAATTTGGTCTTTTCTGTTACAAATCTTTCAACATTAGAAGATTCATTTAGTCCTACAAAGCGAAATTTTATACCAAAATCTTCAAAAATCTTAGTAAACAATCTGTAAGTTCCGCCGTACAAATCATTTGATGATATTACTTCGTCTCCTGGTTTTAATAATTTCATCACAGCATCAATAGCTGCTAATCCTGATCCAAATGCTAAACCATATTTCCCATTTTCTAAGCTTGCAAAAGCATTTTCTAATGCATTTCTTGTCGGGTTATGTGTTCTACTATACTCATAGCCTTTATGTTTCCCTGGAATTGACTGAGCATATGTTGATGTTTGATATATTGGAGTCATCACAGCTCCATATGCAGGGTCATGTTGCTGCCCGCCATGAATTGTTTTGGTATTAAACTTCATATCTTCCTCCATTATTACTTTTGCTTATTAGCAAGATATTTTGACATATAATTTTATATGATATTTATACATAAAAAGTCAGTGCAATACTGTACTTTTAGCCATAGCTATATCTAAATATATTCAGACCACAAATTTATAATTTTAATTTATTCTAATTATAGATATTTATCAGCTTTAGTAGAGGATTAACATTAAAACTATCTCATTGCGTAATTTATTTTTATCAGTATTTCTATTCATTAGTTTATTTGGGTGTACCAAGAAAGAGTCTCTTATTTTTGATTCTTTAACTATTGATCCACCTGTTTTTAAAAACTGTGAATCTTTAGGGTGTGCAGAAATCGCTATATCGATTCCTAAAAGTGTTATTGATGGCGATATTTCTATAAAGATTAATAAAACTATTGAACAACATGTCTGTAAAATATTAGATATAGAAGAATCCTCAACTACTTCTATCACTTCTGCTATTTCAAGCTTTAATACTTCATTTCAGCAGTTAAAACAAGAATTCCCCGATACTATGTTCACTTATGAAGCTTCTATAGACGGGGAAGTATTATATCAAGATGATAACATTATTTCTATAACCATCTCTTCTTATCTTTTTACAGGTGGTGCTCATGGAAATCAGAATGTAACTATGCTTAATTTTAATCCTTCTACAGGAAAACTATTAACACATACAGATATTTTTACTGATATTCCAGCTTTTAAATCGTATGTAGAATCTATTTTTAGAACACAATACAAGATCCCTCCATCAGAAAGTATTAATAGCACTGGCTTTTTCTTTGATAATGATCAATTTGTCTTACCCGAGAATATTGGATTCTTAAAAGACCATATCATTTTCATATACAATCAATATGAAATTGCTTCTTATGCTGATGGAGTTATAGAATTCTCTATTCCAAAATCAGATCTTAACAAACATCTTAAATTATAAAGCTTTTTTTAAGGCCAAAATATATCCTAAATGTATCCCTTCGTGAAAATTGTTAAATGCTATAGCATCGCTTAAAGATGTTAACACAAAACCTGTACTTGTAGGGTATTCTTGATATGATGTAAAAATTTTATCCTCTATATCTTTTTCAAGCATATCTAATGTACTAAATAATGAAGCTTTTATCTCAGCTACATCTCCTTGAGTTACATCTCCTTGAGTTTGTGTTCCTTTTTTATACTTCTCGACTAATGCCTCACTAACTTTCATTGGCAAACCACTTAATTTGTACACAAGAAGTTGTTGTGTAATCACTACATGAGCGATATTCCATATTAAATTATTTCTAAATCCATCTGGAACCTTATTCAGTTGCTCTAAAGTGTGCCCATCAAGAATTTTCTCCATGAGTTTCCTATTCACTCTAGTAATTGCCAATTGTTCTTTCATTGCTAATCGATTTTTATTTTTTAATACAAGTTCCAAAAATACCATTTTACTTGAATCAATTGTCGATTTTGATTTAGCTTTAACATCTCATCAAAATAGCTTCTTTGTAAATTACATTTTCGTTTATAGATATATCAAAAAACCTACTATTTTTGCGCTAAAATTATAGCTATGAAAAAAATATATTACCTCTCTACTTGTGATACTTGTAAACGTATTTTAAACGAATTACAACCAAGTGCAGACTATATACTACAAGATATTAAAAGTGATCCTATTACAGAAGAACAATTAGAGAACATGAAATCCTTGTCTGGAAGTTACGAAGCTTTATTTAGCAAAAGAGCACGCCTATATAAAGAAAGAGATTTAAAAAACCAACAACTCATTGAAACTGATTATAAAAATTTAATTCTGGAACATTATACGTTTCTTAAGCGTCCTGTAATTATAGTTGAAGATACCATCTTTATTGGTAATTCAAAAAAAACGGTAGCTGCTGCCAAGGAAGTTATTTAAATTATGAGTAAAAGAACTTTAGCCATTATAGCAGCAAGTTTTGTTGCTATTTTTTATGCTGCAAATTATAGTATTGCAAAAGATGTTATGCCTCACTATATAGAGCCTTTTGGTTTTATTATTTTTAGGGTTTTGGGTACTATGATTTTATTTTGGTTAGTTGGTGCTTTTTTTGGTCCCAAAGAAACTATTGCTCGAAAAGATTTCAGAAGAATTGCTGCTGCTGCATTATTTGGTGTTGCTATAAATATGCTTGCTTTTTTTGAAGGATTGAATCTTACAACACCTATCAGCGCCTCAGTAATTATGGTAACTTCACCTATGATTGTTTTAATTTTATCTGTATTATTTCTCAATGAGAAACTTCTACTCTCAAAAATCATCGGAATCTTAATTGGACTTAGTGGTACTTTATTGATTATCTTATATGGAAAAGGGAATGCTCAAACTGCAACTGATCCTGTTTTAGGTAATTTCTTGATTTTTGTCAACGCTGCTTCCTATGCAGGATATATTATTACGGTAAAGACAATAACACAAAAGTACCATCCATTTACCTTTATGAAATGGATGTATACTATTGGTTTTGTGATGGTTTTGCCATTTGGATTACATCAAGTGTTGAGAATGCCTATAGAAACAGTACCGTTAGAAGGTTTTCTTAAAATAGGTTATGTTGTTCTATTTGCAACTTTTGGGACATATATTCTTAACATATTTGCAATTAGAGAATTAAAACCCACAACCGTATCTGTTTTTATTTATTTACAGCCTTTATTAACAACACTCATAGCAATAGCATTAGGAAGTGATGAGTTAGATCCTATAAAAATTTCGGCCGCTGTTCTTATCTTTATCGGTGTTTACCTTGTTACAAAACCTCCTTTAAAGAGTAAAACCTAATTATTTGGTATACGCACCAGAAGAATAGGTTAACTCATAACTATGTGTATACACTTCAAATACTATCCCAAATGGATCTTCGACATAACACATCTTATAAGGCTTTTCATTTGGGTAATATGACCGTATAGGCATTCTTTGTTTTCCTCCAGCTGCTACAATTTTATTTACTAATCCTTCTATATCTGGATCTTGAACACAAAAGTGAAACAATCCTGTATTAAATGGGTTAAATTCAGGGGCAGTTGTCTTTGCATTTGGAAAAGAAAAAAGCTCTATCCCTATACCATCTGAAGTAGATAAATGCGCTATTTCAAAAGAACCCCATCCTTCGCCAAATACATCTATACACATTTGTCCTATAGCCGTTTCTTTTTCTTCTTGTATTATTGCAGGTTCCATAATAATGTACCAACCCATTACTTCTGAATAAAACTTAACTGCTTTTTGTAAATCTGGTACTGTAATTCCTATATGTGAAAATGATTTGGGATATCTTGATGTTTCATTCATAATACATTATTTTATCTATTTCATATCCCAAAATTAACTTATATTTCACTCAAAGACAACACCTTACCATTTTGAAACATAGTTACCAAAAGCAGTAAAATAGTCTTTTACAGTACTTTATAAACTTATAAATAATGAAAAAACATATCTGTCCGTTACATTTCACAATGGACATCATAGGAAATAAATGGAAACCTCTTATTCTATTTCATCTTCTAGATGGACCACTTAGATCTGGTATATTACAAAAAACAGTTTCAGGTATTTCTAATAAAATGTTTACGCAATCGGTAAGAGAATTAGAGCGTGATTTTTTAATTCAAAGAAAAGTTTATCCCGTTGTTCCTCCCAAAGTAGAATACCAACTTACTCCTTTAGGACAATCTTTAGAATCCATATTAAAAGACATGGATCAATGGGGAAAATTTGCTATGTCTCAATTAGAATTATGATATTCATTAATTAGCCCTTTATATTAAAGGCATAAAGGGCTATTATATAATTATTTTAATTCTTCTGGATTTTTATCTGCTGGTAACTTACCGTGTTTACGAGTATCCTCTTTGGTTAACACTTTGAAGTTCTCTGCTCTAGGAAATTTTTCAATCTTTTCGGCTAGTGCTTCTGGCAGAGATGTAATCTTACGTTCTTTAAGATTCATCCATGCTCCCAACATTTCGCAATGTGCTAAGTTTCTTCCTTTTTGATCATAAAAGTTATGTTTAAACTCAAAAAAGCATAAATCTTCGCTCATTCCTGTTACCTCAACACTCACTTTAATCGGTTTACCTTGAAACACTTCTCTAAAATAATAGATATGTTCATAAAAAATTACTGGCCCTACTTCGTATTGTGCCATATCTTTTTGACCGAAACCATTCTCTATTAAAAATGCCATACGAGTATGACTCATAAAATTTTGATAAGCACTATTTGCCAAATGCCTATTGGCATCTAAGTCACTCCATCGTATTTCAAATTCTTTTATATACATCGTTTTATCTTTCTAATTAAATTACAAAAATAAAGTTATTTTATTATGCTTGCATAATATTTAATATTACAATGGTATTAATACGTATTTGGTCAAAGCTTTGTACATTTACCACAAGTTTTGAATTATGCCTATTATTACATCATCTTATAAGCCTAGTTTTTTATTTAGAAATGGTCACTTTTCTACTATTTATCCCAATTTAACACGAAAAGTAACCGGAGTAATTCAAACTCGTGAACGTATTGATCTCAATGATGGTGACTTTATTGATATAGATTGGAGTCATGCACAACAAAAAACATCTAATCTACTTATTCTTATACACGGATTAGAAGGCAATGCTCAAAGGCAATATATCTTGGGCGTAGCAAAACATGTAAATCAACATGATTGGGATACACTTGCCATCAACTTACGTAATTGTAGTGGTCAAATTAATAGATTATACCGTTCATATTATGCTGGTGCAACAGAAGATCTCCAAAGTGTTATTCAACATGTTTTAAAAAATTATCACTATAAACATATTGCTCTTAATGGTTTTAGCTTAGGCGGAAATATTGTATTAAAATTTTTAGGAGAAAACCCTGTCCTTCCAAAAGAAATAATGGCTGCCGTAGCCATCTCGGTTCCTTGTGATTTAAAAAACTCTTTGGATCAATTAAACTCTCCTAAGAATTTTATTTATACACAACGTTTTATTAAACATCTTAAAAGCAAACTTTATGAAAGAAGTCAAGCTTTTCCTGAAAAACTAAAAAAAGAGGCTGTAAAAACTTGTAAATCTCTACAGGATATTGACGATCTATACACTAGTAAAGCTCATGGATATAGGGATGCTTTAGATTATTATACGCAATGTAGTAGCAAACAGTTTCTTGAATCTATACACATTCCGACATTACTTATTAATGCCAAAAACGATTCTTTTTTAGGTTCACAATGCTATCCTTTTGATGAAGCAGAAAAAAATGACTTCTTATTTTTAGAAATCCCAAACTACGGTGGTCACGTAGGTTTTGTGGATAAATCACGTATTTTCTATAATGAAAAAAGAACTTTAGAATTCATTTCCAACAACTTACTAGCCTAATGTGGCGAGATATACAAGTAGGAAAAACCGTCACACTCTTAAATATATTTCCTTGTATTTCAATGTTTTTGATGTAGTGTATGGATTTTTCCTTTCACCTTATCGAAAACACCGTAACACTTCGTCTATTTTTCGGAATTTTAACACATTGTTTACGAATAGTTAAACTACACTCATTTTAACTTAACACAAACTCAACTAAAATGAAGAAAACTTACAAAAAAGCCTTAATGCTTTCTGCATTGGGGTTATCCTTCTGGACTGTTGTTGCACAACAACATCCAGAAAAAGAGTATTTGAGAAAAACCCCAGGTTTAATTACAATTGATCAAAGTACTGATGTTTCTACAAAAAGTACTCAAGATCTTTTTTCAAAATACCTAAACCTTTCTCAAAACAATACCTTAAATGCAATAGGACAACACACGGACAAACTTGGATTTGTTCATGAAAAATTTCAGCAAACTTATAAAGGTATTAAAGTCGAATTTGGAAATGTCACATTACACTCGCGTAACGGAAAAGCATCATCCTTGAGTACCGAATCTTATGACATTAAAGAGATGTCGGTTACTCCATCAATTACTAGAGAAAAAGCATTTCAAAATGCTTTAGATCAGATTGGAGCCTCTTCTTATTTATGGGATAATCCTTCAGCTTCAAGAGCTATTGCTTATCAGCAACCTACTGGTGAACTTGTTTTATTGCCTATGTTTGACCATAATGATAATGTAGAGGTAAAACTAGCTTATAAGTTTGACATTTACGCTACTCAACCTTTAAGTAGAGGAGATGTTTATATTGACGCACACACTGGTAATCCTTTATTTTACAATGCTACTATAAAACACCTTGATGAATATAGTAACTCTTCTAAAAATTTAGTAGAAGTACCTCACCATAATGAAGCTACTTCTTATGAGGATTTTTCTTTAGCTACAGGAAATGCAGCTACTCGCTATAGCGGAAATAGAGAAATCACTACTCGTCAAATCGGTAGTAGTTATGCATTAAGAGACAATACTAGAGGTAATGGTGTAAATACGTATAACAGTAATAGATCTACTAGTTATCCTACAACAAATATTACCGATAATGACAACAACTGGACTAGTGCCGAGTTTGATAACTCTAATAAAGATAATGCCGCATTAGATGCGCATTGGGGAGCAGCTCAAACTTATGATTATTTCAAATCTGAACATGATCGCGATAGTTTTGATGGCAATAATGCAGCTATCAATAGTTGGGTTCATTATGGTCAAGCTTTTGATAATGCGTTCTGGAATGGTAGTGTTATGACTTATGGGGATGGTAGTTCTAATGGAAACGAAGGTAATGGAATTTTTGATGCATTAACTAGTATTGATGTAGCTGCTCATGAAATAGGTCATGCCGTAACTACAAACACAGCCAACTTAGCTTACCGTAGAGAGTCTGGAGCATTGAATGAAGGATTTTCTGATATCTGGGGTGCTGCTGTTGAACATTTTTCAAAAGGTAATGGAAGTGATACAAATCCAGATTTATCGGTTTGGTTAATCGGTGACGAAATTGATAGAAGAAGTGGTTCGGCTGCATTGCGTTCTATGAGTGATCCTAAATCTCTTGGTTATCCAGATACGTATCACGGTGATAACTGGAAAGCTGCTACAGTTGCCGAAGGTTGTATTACTCCTATTAGAGGCCCAGAACCACAGGGAAATGATTATTGCGGTGTACATACAAATTCAGGTGTATTAAATCATTGGTTCTTTATCCTTACAACTGGTGCCTCTGGTACTAATGATGTAGGTGATGTTTATGATGTTACTGCTATAGGAATGACCAAAGCAGCAAAAATATCGTATAGAACATTAAGTGTTTATTTATCTGCTAACTCAACATTTGCAGACGCTAGAGCAGGAGCGATACAAGCTACTAGAGATTTATATGGTACTGGTGGTACAGAAGAAATTGCAGTTACAAATGCTTGGTATGCAGTTAATGTTGGTGATGCTTATAACGGTGGTGGGACTGGTTCTACATGTACTACAACTGTAGCCACATTCCCATATAACGAAGGGTTTGAAAATACTTTAGGTGCTTGGTCACAAGGAACTGGAGATGATATTGATTGGGATATCAATAGTGGTGGTACTAATTCAAACAATACTGGACCATCTAGCGCTACTCAAGGTACTTATTATATTTATATAGAAACTTCTGGTAATGGTACTGGATATCCTAATAAATCTGCTGTATTAAATTCTCCTTGTTTTGATCTTAGTGGACATAATCAAGCTACTTTTAATTTTAAATATCATATGTATGGAGGTTCAACTGGGACTTTAGTATTAGAAGCAAGTACAGATGGATCAACATGGAATCAAGTATGGAATCTAAATGGTGATCAAGGAAATTCATGGGAAAGCGCTTCAGTTAATCTTAATAGTTATACTGGAGATACTGTTAGGCTACGTTTTACCGCTACATCTAGTACCTCTTATACTAGTGATATAGCACTAGATGACCTTTCTTTAGTAACTACTGGAGGTAATACAAATCCTGATCCTACAGGTTATTGTGCATCTAATGGTGATAATGTAAGTGATGAGTATATACAAAGAGTACAATTAGGTAGCATTGACAATACATCTAATGCTTCTAATGGAGGTTATGCTGATTATACAACTCAATCGACTACTTTAAATGCAACCAATAACACTATTACTATTACTCCTGCATGGACAGGTAGAGTATATAGTGAAGGTTATGCTGTTTGGATAGATTTTAATAGAGATGGTGATTTTGAAGATGCAAATGAATTGGTATTCTCTCAATCTCCTACACAAGCCAATACTGTTTCTGGTAGTTTTGATGTACCTGCAACAGCACAAAGTGGAGCTACTAGAATGCGTGTATCTATGAGGTATAATGAAACACCTGCTACTTGTGGTTCTTTTGATTACGGAGAGGTAGAAGATTATAATGTTACCATTACCAATACAGCTGTAGATACTTCTTTTACAACAGAAAACACATTAAGTACTTCTTCTACATTTAAGATGTACCCTAACCCTGTTTCAGGTAATAAGATTAATGTCATATTACCAACTACTGGTGTAGCTTCATATAGTATAACAACCCTTTTAGGACAAGTAGTAAAACATGAACTTCTTAAAAATAATCAAATAGATGTAAGTAATTTGAATTCAGGAATGTATTTACTTCAAGTAAAAACAGATAATCAATTATTTTCTAAAAGATTTATAAAAGACTAATTAATATTTATATCAAATTAAACTTTTAGACAAGGTCATCTAATAATTAGATGGCCTTGTAATTATAAATCAAGTATTTATACAAGTTAAATAATTAAAAAAACGCTTATTAATGTAGGAAATTTACTACTTGATTTGTTTTTTTAATAAAAACTTAATCTTATGATAACTAACTACGTAGCAGTTTATTAACCGTTAATCGAAAACTTTTTGAGCATTAACAATAATTTATGATTTTTACAAAAACTTATACGCATTTATTAAGAATTATTAATAATGTTAACTAAAACTCAATTAAAATGAAAAAAAACTACAGAGGTGGTAATTCCCCAAACAATTATTCCTCATTTAAATCTAAAGTTTTTAAAAGTGGTTTATTATTCACTATGCTTGGGCTTGGGCTTTCTCTAAGCTCTTATGCTCAAACAGAAAACCAAAAAGCTAAGATTACGCAACACTACAACAAAACGACTCTAAACACACTACAACAAAAATTTCACAAACGCTCTCTCGAACAGAAATCTGAAGCTATAGCTATAGCTAAAAGAAAAGGCTGGGATGTAATTATCAATCTTCCTAATAACAAAGGGTTTGCAGAGTTACAAAGAGTAACTCCAGATGGAAAACCTGTCTATTATTCAATTTCGAATGTAGATGCTGCTCGTTCTACAAGAACTAATCATATCAATTCTGGAGGATCATTAGGATTAAATCTTGATGGACAAAACATGACTGCCCATGTATGGGATGGTGGAGGAACTCGTCCTACACATCAAGAGTTTGATGGACCAGGAGGTAATAACAGAGTTACCATTATTGATGGATCAACCTTAAACGGAAACAGTTTCCATGCACAACACGTAACTGGAACTATCATGGCATCTGGTGTACAACCAAATGCAAAAGGAATGGCATCTCATGCCAAAGCAAGAACTAGTGATTGGACAAACGATTTAGCTGAAGCAAC
Organism: Aquimarina rhabdastrellae; assembly: GCA_947387485.1. Classification (GTDB taxonomy): domain Bacteria; phylum Bacteroidota; class Bacteroidia; order Flavobacteriales; family Flavobacteriaceae; genus Aquimarina. The sequence continues at coordinate 485,637 of CANDNT010000002.1, read as the reverse complement.
TACTGAAGCTGCAAACGGAATGCTAATTTCTAACCACTCGTATGGTTTTGCATTTAGAAACCCTAACACTGGTCAAGTACAATTACCACAATATTATTTTGGAGGATACATTGACGAATCAAGAAATTGGGATGAGTTAATGTTTAATACACCTAATTATTTGATGGTTGTTGCTGCAGGAAACGATGGTAACGATAATAGTGCTAACCAAAATCCAACAGGTGGTTTTGGTTATGATAAATTAACTGGACACTCAACATCAAAAAATAATCTAGTTGTCGCAAATGCTCAAGACGCAAATGTCGATGCAAACGGAAATTTAATTTCTGTAGCTATAAATAGTTCAAGTAGTGAAGGACCTACTGACGATTTCCGTATCAAGCCAGATATTACAGGAAATGGTACAGGTGTATATTCTACATATGACAATAGTGATACAGCATATAACTCTATTTCTGGAACTTCAATGGCATCGCCTAATGTTACAGGATCTTTATTACTACTACAACAACACTATAACAATTTAAATAATACGTTCATGAGAGCGGCTACTTTAAAAGGTATCGCTTTACATACAGCTAGTGATGCTGGTGCAAATGGACCTGATGCTGTTTTTGGATGGGGATTACTAAATGCAAAATTAGCTGCTGAAACTATTACTAATCGTGGAGATGAATCTCGAATAGAAGAATTAACACTTACAGCTGGGCAAACTTATACTATCACTGTTGATTCTGATGGCTCTAGTCCTTTAATGGCTTCTATTTCTTGGACAGACCGTCCAGGTACAGCCGTTACTTCTGTAAACTCTACAACTCCTGTATTAGTTAACGATTTAGATATTAGAGTATCTCAAGGAGGTACAACTCATTTACCATATAAATTAACTGCTCCTTTAACAAGTACTCAAGCAGATAATAATGTTGACCCTTACGAAAGAATTGATATTGCCAATGCTTCTGGTACTTATACAATCACAGTTACTCACAAAGGAAGTTTAACTGGTGGTAGTCAAGATTTCTCTTTAATTGTAACAGGTGTATCTGGTACACCAGTAGTTTGTAATGCTACTACTCCTACTGGAGTATCTACTTCTAACATCACTTCTAATAGTGCCGAAGTAAATTGGACAGCTGTACCACAAGCTACTTATGATGTAAGATATCGCAAAACTGGTACGTCTTCATGGACAACAACTGCTGTTTCTGATGCTACAATAGCATTAAGCGGATTAGATGCTAATACTACTTATGAAGTTCAAGTTCGTAGTAAGTGTACAGACGCTAACTCATCTTACAGTGCTTCAGTAAACTTTACTACTGAAGAGATTCCTACTATAAGTTGTTCTACAACAATAACTGCTTTTCCATATGCAGAAGGATTTGAATCTGGAGATGGATGGGCACAAATTACTGGAGATGATGGAAACTGGGTAAGAAGAAGCGGAAGTACACCTTCTTCTGGGACAGGACCTAGTAGTTCTGCTCAAGGATCTTCTTATTTATTCTTAGAAGCATCTACTAATGGAAGTACAGGTCAAATTGGACACAATGCTACTGCAATTTTAGAAAGCGATTGTATAGATTTAACAGGAAAATCTTCGGCTACATTTAGTTTCGAAAACCATATGTATGGTAATAATGTAGGTTCCTTAAAAATTCAAGGATCTTCAGATGGTACATCTTGGACAGATTTATGGTCTGCTTCTGGAAATAAAGGAAACCAATGGAATTCTGATTCTGTTGATTTAAATGCATACTTAGGTTTAGTAATGAAATTAAGAATTGTAGGTACTACAGGTAATGGATGGTCTAGTGATATTGCTGTAGACGATTTATCAATTACAGTAGTTGATGATGGAGCAGATACACAAGCACCTTCTACACCATCTAACTTAACAGCTTCTAATGTTACTCAAACTACAGCAACTTTAAGTTGGTCTGCTTCTACAGATAATGTTGGTGTTACTGGTTATGAAGTATTTAATGGAGGTACTAGTGTAGGTACAGTTACAGGAACATCAATAAACTTAACTGGTCTTACAGCAGGTACATCGTATACATATACAGTAAGAGCACAAGATGCTGCTGGAAATAATTCTGCAGCTGCTAGTGTTACATTTACTACAACTCAAGATCAAGTTGACTATTGTACTTCTAGTGGTAATAGAACTACTTATGAGTGGATTGATTATGTTGCCTTTGGAGGAATGACTAATAGTACAGGAGCTAATGGCGGATATGGTGATTTCACTAATTTGATAGCTACTGTTGCTAGAGGAACTACAAATCAACTTACAGTTAGTGCTGGATTTAGAAGTACTGCATATACTGAGTATTGGAAAGTCTGGATTGATTATAATCAAAATGGAACTTTTGAAGCTAGCGAAGAAGTTACTGATGGTTCATCTTCAAGTGCAGCAAACTTAACTGCAGATATCGCAATTCCTACATCTGCACTTACGGGACAAACAAGAATGCGTGTTTCTATGAAATATAACGCTGCTCCTACTGCATGTGAAAACTTTGGAGATGGAGAAGTTGAAGATTACACTGTAAATATCACTAATACAACTAATGCCATAACTACTAGTGATACTACAACAAATGGTAATAGTATAGCTTTAGGTCATGAAGGAACATCGTTTGGATTCACATTATATCCAAACCCTACACCTAATAATACTATTACAATTAATGTTATTGGAGCAAAAGATGTATCTTATGCTATCAAAAACATGTTAGGTCAAACTGTAAAAGCTGCTGCTGTAACCACATCGGCAATTAATATAGGAGATCTACAAGCAGGATTGTATATAGTTGAAGTGACAGATGGTCAAAAATCTATCACTAAAAAGCTAATCAAACAATAATCTTTTTAAAATTAGTTAATTGAAATTAGGGGGAATAGATACAATTTTATTCTCCCTTTTTATTAAAATAATAACCCCCAAATAAATTAAATCATGAAAAATTAAATTATTTAACCTAAAACACAAATCATAATGAAAAAGAGTTTTTTTACTCTCATCATCTTGGCTACGATGATGATCTCCCCGCTTACTTATGCACAAAAAGCACATAGTACAACTGTCAATTTTGACACAAACATCAATGAGCAAAAAGCGATCACGCAATTCATGTCCAAAGGACGTCTCAGTTCTAACAACACCTTTCAACTTATCAGGTCTACTACAGATAAGATGGGATATGTACACAATCGTTATCAACAGTATTTCAGAGGAATTAAAGTAGAATTCGGTACCCTTATTACACATAGTCTTAATGGTAACGTAGTTTCTATAACTGGAGAGGTTTATCCTATTTCTAAACTAAACCTTTCTCCTAATATTTCTGAAGATGCTTCTTTATTAAAAGCTGTTCAACATTTAGGAATTAGTAGATCTACTTGGTTTGAAAACGGAAACTTAAAAAGGTCTGCTGATATGCCAGAAACAGAATTATTGATCATCCCTGATTATTCAAATGATTTAAAATCTGTTGTCTTAGCATATAAACACAAAGTTACAGCTAGTGATCCAGGATTAGTAGGAGACGTATACATTAATGCACATACTGGTAGCAATGTTTTATACAACCCTATCATGAAGCATTTTAATCGTAAGTTTGAGAAACCACATGCTTCACCTTCTCATGCAATCAATAAAACAACGACAACAACTGCTTATGTTCCTGGAACTGCAGAAACAAGATTTTCTGGTACAAGAACAATAGAAACAAGGTTAGAAAGTAATGGAACATATACTTTAAATGATGAAACCAATAACATCTTTACAAAAGACGCCTTAAATGGTCATCAAGGTTCTAAGCCATATTTAAATGGTGTTTTTGAAGAGTTTACTGATAATGACAATAACTGGACTGCTGCAGAACATAATAATGCAGCTAAAGATGATGCTGCACTAGATGCTCATTTTGGAGCTATCGAAGTAAAAAAATACTGGGAAAATGTTCATAACAGAGATAGTTATGATGATAACGGAGCTTCTATTTTTAGTTTTGTTCATGTAGGAACCAACTACTTTAATGCGTTCTGGGATGGTGTAGCGATGTCTTATGGTGATGGAAACTCTAACCCTTTAACTGGATTTGATATTTGTGCACACGAGATTGGTCATGCTGTAACAACACATACAGCCAATCTAGTTTATGCAAATCAATCTGGTGGATTAAACGAAGGTTTTTCAGATATCTGGGGAGCTGCTATTCAACATTATTCTTTAGGAACTGGAACAGATGCCACTCCTGATAATAGCGTATGGGCTATAGGAGAGACTATAGGTACTTTACGTTCTATGAGTAATCCAAAAGCATATAGTAGTCCTGACACTTATTTAGGAACGTTCTGGAGAGAAACAGCAGATGAAGGAAATTGTGTTCCACATCCTCAAAATAATGACAACTGTGGTGTTCACTTTAATAGTGGAGTATTAAATCACTGGTTCTATATTTTAGTAAATGGTGCTGCAGATACAAACGATCTAGGTGATGTTTATGATGTTGATGGTATAGGAATGACCAAAGCAGAAGAAATTGCTTATTTAGCACTAAGAGATTACCTTACACCTAATGCAACTTTTGCAGACGCTAGAACAGCTACACTTACCGTAGTTTCAAATTTATATTGTTTAAGTAGTAGTGAAGCAGAATCTGTGCAAAATGCATGGTATGCTGTAAATGTAGGTGATGCTTACTTTAGTGCTTCGGATGATATTCACTTAAAGTCTGTTTCTAATGGATTGACTGTAGATTGTAGTAATACTGCTTTTATTCCTGTTGCAAATGTACAAAACGCTGGTTCTAATCTTATCACTGCTATCGACTTAAGCTATACTGTTGATGGAGGAACTCCAATTACAGATAATATTAGTACTTCATTAAATACTTGTGAGTCTGAGCAAATCAACTTACCTCTTCCTGCTTTAGGAATCGGAGTTCACACTGTTGATGTTACGACTACAATTACAAATGACGAAAGAGTAGAAAACAATACACAGTCTGCTGTTGTTCTTGTTAATGAAAGTGGTACACTTGGAGAAGTTAATACTTTTGAAAACTCTAGTGACATCCTTCTTGCTTATAATGATGGGACACCTCAAAACTCTTTATGGGAAAGAGGTACTGCTTCTACAACCTTATTAAATAGTGGTTCAAATAATGTTTATGCTACTAATCTTGATGGTAATCATCCAGTAGAAACTAAAGCTTTCTTAGTAAGTAAGTGTTATGATCTTTCTAATACAGATGCTACACTTAAATTTAATATGGCATTTGATCTAGAAGCAAACTGGGATATTCTTTATATGGAATATTCTACAGATGGTGGTTCTACTTGGACTATTTTAGGTAGTGCTTCTGATCCTAACTGGTATAACAGTGATCGCCCTGCTGGAACAAACAATGATTGCTTCAATTGTCCTGGTGCACAATGGACTGGAAATGGAGAAAATGACTCTAACGCTACATCAAAAGAATACAGCCATAATCTAGATCATCTTGATGGAAACTCTGGATCTCCAGCTACAAATGTTGTCTTTAGATTTACATTCCACTCTGATCAAGCTGTAAACGAAGAAGGTGTTGTTATTGATGATTTTGTAGTAGAAAGTGCTCCATTATCAATTAGAGAAGAAAATGTTTTCCAAAACTTTTCTTATGCTCCTAACCCAACAAACGACGCTTTAAATGTTCGTTTTACACCTAATAGTTTTGATCAAGATATAACAATTAGTGTATTTGATATTAGCGGACGTAAAGTATTATCTAAATCCTATACACCAGAAAATGATTTTAATACCACGCTTAACTTAGGTCAATTTAATGCTGGTTTATACTTAATGAAAGTAGACCAAAATGATCAAAGTCAAGTAGCTAAAATTATCATTAAATAATTTTAATTAACCAACTAAAAAAATCATTAAAAGCGACCTTAAATAAGGTCGCTTTTTCTATACTGATACTATTTCTGATTCATCTAATAACTCTTCTTGTCTCAATCGCAATATAATCTGCGCTACAGCTACCGTATCTTTTTCGCAGTATTTAATAATCCTATCGATGTCATGTTCTTTATAATATACCTCTTTTACTTGACTTCCATCAATATCATCTTTTGGAGAAGGTATTCCCAATACATGAGTCATTAATTTTAAAGATGTAAAATGTTTATAATCTCCAAACTTCCACAATTCCATAGTATCGAGATGCGGAACTTCCCAAGGTTTTTTACCGAATAGATTTAATTTAAATGGCAAAGAGATTCCGTGAATAATCATCCTTCTTGCGATATATGGGAAATCAAATTCTTTTCCGTTATGAGCACATAAAATATGTTGTGGTTTACTAAAATGTAATTCTAAAAGGTTCTTAAAAGCTATCAAGAGTTCTTTCTCTTCTCCATAAAAAGATGTTGTTCTAAAGGTTCTTATATCTCCTTTAAATGCAAAATAACCTACCGATATACAAACGATTTTACCAAACTCTGCCCAAATCCCAGCTCTATCATAAAACTCTTCTGGAGTGTATTCATCTTTTCGTTGATATGCTGTTTTATCTTCCCATAAATATTGTTTTTCTTTATCTAAAGCATCAAAATTCTCATATTCTGGAACTGTTTCTATATCTAGAAACAATATATTTTCTAAACTAATTTTGTGTAACATCCATCTTCTATTTTAAATTCCTTTTCTCCATCATTTTATATGCTTCTTCTACATATACATAAAAATCTTCTTTAAAAGGTTTATCTACAAATTTTCCTCTTTTATGACCTAATCTTACAATAACAACTTGATCTTCTGGAATAGCAATTACATATTGCCCTAAAATCCCTCTCATCACCACTATTTTTTTCCCTAAATGATCAGATAACCAAAGACCATATCCATATTCTGGACTATCTTCAAATCTATTTGTAGTTATTTTCTTTATAAATGATGCTGGTAAAATTTCTTTTCCATTAAAAGATCCTTCATGATTAATCATACTCCCAAAACGTGCAAAATCTCTAGCATTACTCGAGATACAACAATATGCCTTTTCTAGTCCATTTTCTTCACTATCTAATTGCCATAATGCATCTTGTTCCATTCCCATAGGATCCCAAAAATATTGTGTTAAATAGGAACTTAATTCTTGATTTGTTGCCGCTTCTATCGCCATGGCAAGTACTTGAGTATTTCCACTAAGATATTCAAAATATTGCCCAGGTTGTTCTACCGTTTTTAATCCAAGTATCACCTCTCTAAGGTTTTTTGTATAATACGATCTAGCTGTTATCGAAAAAGGACTCGAATATGATTCGTCCCAATTTAAACCTGAAGCCATTGCAGAGAGATCTCCTACAGTCATTTCTTTGGCTAATCCATTAGAAAATTCTGGAAGAAACGTACCTACAGGTTCATTGAGTTCGTTAATTTCTTTATTCATAATAGCCTTTCCTAACATAAACGTAACTATGCTTTTGGCCATAGAAAAAGAATTTGTTTGTGACGTAGCTCCATATCCTTCGGTATACATTTCATGCCACAAACTATCATTTTTAATAATTAAATATGCAACAGTCCCTAGTTTCTTATGAAACGTTTCAAGTCGATCTGTAGGCTGAATACTATTGTATTCTTTATGCTTTTTCCAAGGAATTGGATTCACACTTTTCTTAATGACTCTATTATCAAAATAAGAATGATCATCTATAAATGCAGAGGTATGTCCTGTAAAATACACAACCCTAACTCCTTTAAGGATATAGTCATAATCAAATAGATATAGCAAAAGGATAATGGGTACAAAAATGATTAACAGTATCTTGATTACTTTTTTTAAGAATCTCATAAGTTTGACGTTTTATAACTATTATTGATGAGTTCTACTAAGGTAATCAATTAGCCCCGAGATTTCTTGTCTATTTTTCCTTTATTATCACTGTTATTTAAGTGTATCTGTATTTTTAAAAGAGTGTTTGTTGCTTTACTGGATTTTCATGATCCAACAACCATTTTTTTCTCCACAAACCACCAGCATATCCCGTAAGAGAGCCATCACTACCTATCACTCTGTGACAAGGAACAATAATCCACAAAGGGTTTTTACCATTGGCAGATGCTGCTGCTCTTATGCTTTTTACATCGCCTAATTGCTTCGCTATATCTAGATATGAATTTGTTTTTCCGTATGGAATGGTCAATAACTGTTCCCATACTTTCTTCTGGAATTCGGTTCCTTGTGGATTTAGCTTTAGATCAAAATCCACTCTCTTTCCTTCAAAATATTCTTCTAGTTGACTTACTGCATCTTTTAGTACTTCTGGAACAGTTTTATTAAGAACTGTAAGGTCATCTATTTCTTTTTGGATAGAAACTTTGCGTAACCCTATTTGATCTCCTTCAAGAGTAGCAATACCTAAAGGTGTTTCAAGATACGCTATTTGAATTTCTTCTTCCATTTTTATTCTGCTTCTGAAGCTCCATTCTCTTCATCCAAGATTCCCATGCGTTTAGCTCTTATCTTCCAGTTACGTCTCGCTATGGTCTGCATATCTGCCTCTGTATCGCTTTCGTCCATAATCTCTAATCCTAATAAGGTTTCTATCACATCTTCCATACTCACTAATCCATTTATAGAACCGTACTCATCAACAACCAAAGCTACATGCTCTTTATGTTCGATAAGTTTTTCAAATAAATGAGGAACAGCAACATTTCTATCAACAACAAACATTTTGCGTTTAAGATCTCTAAGCGAAAGTTGATGCTGATCTTCGGCTAATTTCTTATATACCTCATCTTTTAAAATATACCCTGTGATATTATCTGGATTATCTTTATAAACAGGAATTCTAGAAAAACGTAATTCTTTATTTTCCTCAAAAAATTCAGTTATATTCTGTTCTTCTGATGCTATTTTTAAAACACTACGAGGTGTCATAATATCTTTGGCAGCGATCTCATTAAAGTTTAAAAGATTTTTAATCACTTGGGATTCTGACTCTTCAAAAACACCTTCTTCTTGAGCGATATCTGCCATTGCCGAGAAATCTTCTCTACTCAATACACTCCCATGACCACCTTTACCAATCAACTTTGTTGTCAACTGCAATAACCACAAAATTCCTGTCCATTTCAGTGGAAAAATCAACACATTAAGAGCTTTGGCTGTAAAGTTAGCTAGCTGCTTCCAGTATGTAGCACCTATTGTTTTAGGTACAATTTCTGAAGCCACTAATATCAATATAGTCATAATTGACGATACGACACCAACCATTATATCTTCGGTCATTTCGATCCCTAGAAAAGATCGAGTTTCACTTCCATACATTTCTGCATAAGCGACTTTTGCTTGAACCCCTACTAAAATTGCTCCTACGGTATGTGCAATTGTATTTAAAGTCAATATAGCGATAAGAGGCCTATCTACATCTTTTTTTAAATCTTCTAGTGATGTAGCATATCCTTTACCCTCTTTCTTTTTTACATTAATAAATGTTGGTGTTACACTCAACAGTACAGCTTCTAGAATTGAACATAAAAAAGAAAAGAAAATTGATACAATTCCGTAAAGGATTAATAAGGTCATAATGATAAGGATTGATGATGCTAATTTACTGTGAGTTCGGGTATATTCCAAAATTGAAATTTGATTATCTGTTTTTTCATCGCTTTTCTCCTTAAAAATCAGTACATTTAGTTTGTTTTCAATTTGAATTATTTCACACAACATGGTACTATCACTTATATTGACTTTTATATTTTTAATTTTAGGAATTATTCATTTTAACTGGGTTATTGGAGGTCAATTTGGATTTGTTCAAGCCATACCTACCAAAGAAAATGGGGAACGTGTTTTAAATCCTAAAAAAATGGATAGCGCAATTGTAGGAGCGGGACTATTAGTTTTTTCTTTTTTTTATTTAATCCTAGCTAATCTAATCCCATTTGATTTACCTCATTGGTTTTTGAAATACGGGATATGGATCATTCCTTCTATTTTCTTGTTACGAGCTATTGGCGATTTTAAATATATCGGTTTTTTTAAACGTATTCGTCAAACTGAATTTGGGAAATGGGATACTAAACTATTCTCTCCTTTATGCTTAGTTATTGCGCTTATAGGTTTTGTACTTGCTTTTTAATAGCAAAAAACACTTCTATATAAGAAGTGTTTATCTATAAGATTATAATGTTCTTAGATCTTAATTAATAAATCTACGTATTGCTTCATTGGCATTATTTTGATAGACTTCATTTTTTAAATCTTGAAAGATTCTACTCTGGTCCACTATTGGTCCTGTAAGCACATTTTCTTTACTTGCATAAAAAACTCCGCTTTGTAAAGCATCATTATTAATACTATCTACAAAACGTTCTGCTCCTTTACTCAATTTGTGTGATAATCCCATTAATGGCATAAAAACGGGCATTCCTATATATTTAAATAGAATTCGCTTTACAAATGGCAAATCGTTCATTCCTTCTGTTCCTCTTGTCCCACCTGGACTTACACTTATAAATTTTATCGAAGGATACTTTCTAGCCATATAAGACATCCATAATGTTCCTCCATATTTAACTACACCATAAACTTGTAATGGATCAAATTTATCTCCAAACAACTCTCCATTAAACACTGCTTCAAACTCTGCAACAGATGAGTCTTTTAAATCAGGACGTTTCATCCCTGTTTGTTTAATCCCTCTTGCCGCTTCTGAGCTTGCATATAAAACTACATTGTTTAGTTTATCTTCTTTAAGGAGTTCATCGACCAAAACAACATGTCCTAAAAGATTAACCGCAGTAATTGTAGTAACTCCTTCTTTTGTTAATTTTCTAGGAGTTTTTCCACCAACACCTCCTGCATTTAAGATTACCGCATCTATAGCTTCGTTTAGTTGTTTTACAGCTTTTCTTACCGAGTCTGGACTAGTTACATCCATAATTACTATTTCAAAAATAAATCTGCCTGTAATTTCTTCTAACTCTCTCTTTGCTATTACTGCTTTATCTTTATTTCTACAGGCTAAATAAACCTTTTTTGTAGTCTTTAACAATGCTAATTGTCGTGCTGTATCTTTTCCTATACCGGCATTAGCACCCGTGATTAATATCGTTTTATTATTTAACTTGGACTTTTTCATTTCTTCTTTTTTATGCTTTAAAAAGCTTACTTACTATACTTCTTCTTGATCGCTTTAAAATTGTCTTTAGTCACGTTTTCTCCTGTAAGTACATGGTGTTCTACTGCTAATAAATAATCTGCGATATCCTTTTTAAAACTTCCTTTTGCTAATGGTCCTAAAAAAGCTGGTTTTGTTCTTACTCCCATTGTCATCGATAGTTTACAAGAATTAGCATCAATAGGTGTTACTTTATACACTCCATAACTATATTCTGTATCCAAGGGAACTTTTCCTGCATGAAAAATTTGCACTTTAAATCTGTAATTCTCTGGATCGTATTCTAATTGTTTCTCTTGTAAATACTTCGTTCCTTTTTCATTAAAATTACAAGTTCTGATAGCATTTTCTCCTCCTGTAATAAATCCTTGATTATAATTAGAGCTAACAATCTTAGGATGCGAATTAGCAATTGCTCCAAAATCCTCTCCTACTACCTTCCACACTCTTTCGGCAGCTGCTTCTATTTTTCTTTCTACAGTAAATGTGATTACCTTTTTATCTTTCTTTTGTGCTATTACATTAAGGCTTAATAGCATTACCACTAGTGAGAGACCTATTTTTAACGTTGTTTTCATAACTCTTTCTATTTTAATTTTTTATTTATTTTCTCGGTATTTTATAAAAAGGAAGGTTCCTATAATTCCTAAGACAAATTCTAAGGCAGTAGCTTTTATTAATCCATCTGCAGGCATTCCATCTAATATGATACTTAACAATCTCCCTCCTCCTAAGGATAGAAATAGTAATGACGAAATAATAGTTGTACTGTAGGATAACTTATGGATCAAAGCTCCCAAAATGCTGAAGATTCCTACGGCTAGCAATAAGGCGCTAAAGGCTCTTACATCATTCATTGCATTAATACTTCCTGCAATATCAATTTCTGCAGTAGCTTTCATAGTTACAGGAAGAAATAAGGTAGCTCCTCCTATAAAGGAAAGTAATAATCCAGAGAGGATTAAATAGATTTTTAATACTTTTGATTTTTTCATAACGTTGCTCTTTTTATTCTACAGAGCAAAAGTCATGAAAAGGGAAGTTCTTAATTTCTCGTTTTAGTTCAAAGACATATCATTTTAGCTCAAACGATATTCTGAAGGCGATTTTCCGTAAATATTAGTGAAATTCCTATTAAAAGTAGCCAAAGATTCAAATCCCACATCATAAGCAATATCTGAAACACGCAAGTCATTTGATTTTAATAATGCTGCTGCTTTTTCTACTTTCTTTTTTATGATATAGCGTTTTGGGCTTTCGCCAAAAACCGTTTTAAACTTTCTTTTAAAAGAAGATATACTTAAATGACAAAGTGTTGCCAATTCTTCTATAGATAGATTTGCATATAGGTTATGCTGAATTGTAGTTTTAAAGTCTATTTCGTTAGGCTTAAATAAAGCCGCTAAAAAATCTAATTGAGAAGGTGCTTGCTGAGACTTAGACATCAATAAAACAAATTCTTTTAGCTTTGTTTTAATCATATTCTCATCTGCTAGTTCTGGATGATCTAATAAAATATTGATACTCTCTTTATAGTTTTCTAATAAACGGTCTACTTCGATCTTTTTTAAATTAAAATCAAAAGTATAATCTGAGGTGGTCACATCAAACTCAAATAATTCTTTTACCATAGATGGATATAAAAATATTCCTGTAGACTCTACTCCATCATCGCATTTTTTTTGTTCATCATTTGCCTCAAAGAAGTAATTTAAACATTTTGCTAATACGGCAGTATCTTTATTCAAATTCATATAGTCATCTTGTGACCTAATAGAAAAAGCTCCTTTATTAACAAACATAAAACAAGCTTCATCTTTTGCATATTGCTTTTGAACTCTATCAAAATACGGCATTGATAGTCTCATAAAAACAATCTGATCTTTATATTTTATGACTTTTTGTTCGTATTTCACGTTTATCTATATTACTACTATTGAGATGCTATTGGAACTACAAATTAAATAGAATTCTGTAATTTTAAATAAAAATGCTGCACTATTTTTATGTAGTTGCAGCATTAAATACTTTAAAATGTTTTATAGTATTACCAACCTACAAAACGTGGCGGCTTAATTTCATTAAGATTTAAATAGACTATAATTTGTCCTCTATGATGCGTTACATGATCTTGAATTAAATTAAGAATTTGCAACTTAGACTTAGGTCCTGCAAAAAACTTCACCTCTTCTTTAAATGTTTTTGGATCTGTATCCTTAATAATTTTTGCTACCTCATCAAAAGCTTTTTCTATAGCTACTATAAGTGCTTCTTTATCTTTAAATTGTTCTTTTTCTATAGCATCTCTATCAAACTTTTTATCAGTAAAATAGGTTGTACTTAACCACAATGAGTTTTCTCGTATATGCAACAATTGTTCTTCAAAACTCATTTCGCGTTCTGTAGGTTTATATACATATTTTTCTTGTGGCATAGCCTGAGCTATTTTTACTAAATAATCCTTTGAGTTATTCCACTTTTCTAAAAAAGCATCTTTTACTGTAGTTTGTTGTGCAAATGCAGGCATTATCATTAGGATCATACAAATCCTCAAAAAGTTCTTTTTCATAAGCTATTCTTGTCCTATTTTTTTCATATAAGCGATTAAGGCTTCTAGTTCTTTATCTTTAAATGTTTTTAAAATGGCATAATTAGTTTTCATTACCGCAAAACTTTCAGGAGCTACAATAGGCGGTTGTTCTTCTTTAAGAAACCCCAACAAATCACCTTTTTTCTCTTTATATACAGCAACTATTTCTTTAACGCTTGGTCCTACAGTTTTCTTATTTACTTGATGACAAGCTATACATTTCCCTTTACCATTAAATAGTTTTTTTCCTAAAGCAACAGGATCTTGTTTTACTTCTTTGGTACCAATTACGATTTCTTCTTTTTCTTTCTTTTCAGATTTACAAGCTATTAATACACTCATCAATATACTTGCTGCTATTATTTTCTTCATTTAAGTTATCCTAATAGTTTAACCGCATCTTTGGCAAAATATGTTGCAATTAAATCTGTCCCTGCTCTTTTAAAAGCCATTAATTGCTCCATCATTACAGCATCATGATCTAACCATCCTTTTTCTGCAGCTGCTTTTACCATTGCATATTCACCACTCACTTGATATGCTGCAACAGGAACATCTACTACATTTTTTACATCTCTAATAATATCAAGATAGCACAATCCTGGTTTTACCATCACGATATCTGCTCCTTCTTCTACATCCATCATTACTTCTTTAATCGCTTCGTTACGATTTGCAAAATCCATCTGATATGTCTTTTTATCTCCAAATCCTGGTGCCGAATCTAATGCATCTCTAAAAGGTCCATAAAATGCAGATGCATATTTTGCGCTATAACTCATGATTCCTGTATTCTTAAAACCTTCTTCTTCTAATGTTTCTCGAATTGCAAAAATCCTTCCATCCATCATATCACTAGGTGCTACAAAGTCTGCTCCTGCTTGTGTATGAGATAATGCCATTTGAGCTAATACTTCTGCTGTAGGATCATTAACAATATATCCATTTTCTACAATTCCATCATGACCATAAGACGAATATGGATCTAAGGCAACATCTGTCATCACCAACATATCTGGAACAGCATCTTTTATTGTTTTTATACCACGTTGCATTAATCCGTTAGGGTTTAACGCCTCTGTTCCTTTATTATCTTTTAAATCATCTGGTACTTTTACAAACAGTAAAACAGCTTTTAGTCCCATAGCCCATAACTCTTTTACTTCTTGTTGTAATAAATCCAAACTATACCTATAATAACCTGGCATAGATGCAATTTCTTCTTTAATTCCTTTTCCTTCAACAGCAAATAACGGAACTAAAAAATCATTAGGTGTAAGTACGTTTTCTCTAGTTATAGATCGTATAGCGTCATTGACACGTAGTCTGCGACTTCTGCGTAGTTGTTGCATAATTGGGTATTCTTTTTTAGGATATTCAAAGATACACATATCCACTTTCTTAGACTAGTAAACTACGGGGATTCCTTCTTATATTATAAGTATTGTTTATGTAAGTATTTTTGATATCACATGACCATTACTTTGTAACACCATAAAAATTATTTCGTCTTCATAATAACTATTTATCAAAAAGTATTTTAACTTCATTGTCTCTATCAAATCACTTGTTATGCACACATTTTTACGCTTATTATTTTTTACTCTTATTTGCTTCAATAGCAGTTATGCACAACACATTTCTAGTCGTGTTCTTGATAAAAAAACATTAGAACCAATTCCCTATGCTACTGTTCAATTTTCTCAATATGACGGAATCATTACTAATGAAGAAGGACGTTTTAGCTATAGTTTGGAAAAAGCTCCTACATCACAAGACTCTTTAATTATATCCTCTGTAGGATATGATCGTACTGCATTTGCTTTAAACACTACTATTGATAGTGTACTCTATATTGAACCTAAAGCTATCGAACTTAAAAGCGTTTTTATTTCTAATAAAAACTTAAGCATAGAAGAAATAATAGAAAACGTGGAGGATCGTCTTTCTCAAAATTACAACAGAGATTTATCTGAGAAAAAGATTTTTTTACGAGAATCATTTTTCAACAATATACACAAAACCAATATTAAAGTAAAAAAATCCTCTATAGAAGAATTGAATAAAGATCTCATTGATAGTATTGTAAGAAGTATTCCTAAAAAAGCATCTGCTTTTACAGAATCTCTCGCTACATTATATGGTAATTACGAAAAACAAAAATTGAATATTGTTAAAGCTGCTCGTTTATATGACAAAAACAATGAGGGAACTATCAAGCAAATGTCTGATCGTATTCAAGGGATCTTAAAGAAAAATGTAAAACCCAATTCTTATCTCAAAATCAAATCAGGTTGGTTTTTAGGTACAAAAATTCAGGTGGACTCCTTATTAAAAGATAATGCAGAAGCTGCCGAATTAAAAGAAGATGTAGAAAATCATGAAAATAAAAACAAAAAGAATTATTTCTTGAAATACAAAAAGAGAAATTTAAAGTTCTTATTATCTGAAGTATTCTTTGAAGATGATGCTAAACTCAATTTCATCAATAAAAGTGGTCGTTATGAGTTTGAGTTAAAAGATTATACGTATATGGATGATAGCAGTGCTTATGTCATTGATTTTAAACCTAAAGGAAGTCAAGATTTTAAAGGTACATTTTATGTCAATACTGAGGATTTTGCTATTATGCGTATAGATTATGAAAACGTAAATCCGTTAAGAAGTATTAGTTTATTTGGTTTTAACTATAGAGAGTCTGTATTTAAAGGAAAAACTATCTTTAAAAAAGATCCTCAAACTCAAAAATACGACATTCAGTTTATCGAACTCCAAACTGGAGGAAGTGCTGGTGTTGACAGGCCTTTAAAAATCATTGAAAAAAATAAATTTGTCAAAGGTAGACGTAAACAAAACGAGTTATCACTAAATATAGATGTGCAGACATCTAATCTTACCAAATATGAATTAGTTATTTATAATTCTAAAACTATTTCTGAAGCCTCTTATAATGCTAGCAAAGAAAATAACAATATAGACCCTCAATATATGTCTAGATACAATCCTGATTTTTGGAAAGGTCATCACATTATGGAACCCAATGCTGCAATCAAACAGTTTGAGGTTATTGAAGAGTAATAAAAGGCGTTCATAATGAACGCCTTTTTTATTTATACCCTATTTCTTCGGTCAAAGCTACTTTGCTTTTTGCAAAATGCCCTGTCCCAAATGCAACCTCTTTTCCATCTTCATTATACAAAGTGCTTTCTGCTATATATAAATTTCTTGATCTAAATTTTACCTTACCAACTGCTTTTATTGTTCCTGAGTTTACAGGTCTAACCAAATTAATATTAAAATTTGTTGTCAGTACAAAAGCATCTTTTACTATAGAATTTACCGCAAAAAACGCTGCATCATCTAGTAATTTAAAATATACAGAGCCATGAATCGCACCTAACGCATGAAAATACTTAGGTTCTATAGTCAATGAGATAGTTGCCTCTTCTTCTGCTATAGTAATTGTTGTTGTAGTATATATTTCTGTATTAAGATTCGCATCAAGATACATGCGTTCTAATTTTCTATAGTGTTCCATAAGTTCTTTATTCTAGATGATCAGCCGTGAAGATACTAATACCAATACTCACTTCAAAAAGACACATTTTACAGAAACAAGAAACATTTTTAATAAAAAAACAATAACACTAAACATATTACGCCTCAAAATATGCATAAAATCAACATTTTACAAAAAAAAACAAACATTTAACATAAAATACATTGTAAAATGTTTGCACACAAGGAACATATGTTTTATATTTGCAGTGTACTTCTTAATTAAGATTACATTTTTAAGCTTAAACAAATCATTGAATAAGGTATTTCGCGAAGCCTTATTGTATTATTACAAATTAATCAAACTAGGAGTAAACCGAAAATCCTAAACCAAAGAGTAGGTCAATCATTAAATCAAAACAATTATGCCAGTTAGTCCAAATGAAATTGCAAATATCAATTTTAGCGCAATGCTAGGAAAACCATTAACCGCTGTAATCGACGCACAAGCTGCCGCAGCTTTATCTACTGTTGATTTTATCAACGAAGTAGGTCTTGACGCAGACGGTAATGTAAGAAATGTGAATTTTACATATTCAAAATTAGTAGATGGTACTCCAACAGATTTAACCTTATCTACTCCATTACTTACAATCATTCCTATTCCGTATTTGAGAGTTGCAGACACTACAATCGAGTTTAACGCTAAGATTTCTAGTGTAACAAAATATTCTCAAAGTACTTCTCATGACTTAAGTTTAAGTGCTGACTTAAGATTAAGATGGGGATTCGGGAAATTGCACTTTAAAGGAAGTTATGCTTTCAAAAAGAAAACTCGTTACTCTGATGAAGCTAAGCGCTCATACAGTATGAACGTAAGAATTAACGCTGTACAAGAAGAAGCTCCTGCAGGAATGCAAAGAGTATTAGATATTCTTGAACAAGTTATTACTGAAAACGAATCAGTTTAACCATTTTCTTATTTCTAACTTTTGAAGGAAGCCTCTACGGAGGTTTCCTTCTCCAAAAAAACAATTCTAATCATGATTACATTAAAAGATTATATAGGTGGCTTACATAAAGAAATCACTAATGCCAAAGTACAATCTGATATAGAGACTCTAATGATAGCCGAAGAGTATGCAAAAAACCCATTATTAAAACATTTTTCGGTTCCTAATATCAGAATGAAAAATATCGAACTTGATATTCCTGTTGCAATAGATACTGTAAATCCTCCTATTAGAGATAAATTTACAGAAGAAGGAACTCAAAAAGTATATGTCCGTTCGTTTGAAAAAGCGTATATCAATTTCTATCCTCAATATACTGCTACTCCAAGAGATATCGAACAAGAAGTCACAAAACACGCTCAGGAAGTTGCTAAAGTTTTTATAGCTGAATACGATAAGGTATCTGATATCGAGTCTAGAAACGAATTAATTAAAAAATATGCTAACGTTTTTGCTAGAAATACACATCAATTTGTAGAACGTGTTACTGATTTTAATACTTATAACGCGTATTTATATCCTGTAATCAACGAAGATTTAAAAACTGATGAAACTGAAATAGAAAATGTTCCTGTCATTGTTGAATCTCGTTTATTAAAAGAGATTAATGACAACGACAGTATGATTAAAATCAAAATGACGGTTTATGATGATGCGATGACATGGACTACAGAAGCTGATGAGAACGGTAATAGCGTTCCTGTTTTAACATATGAGTAATTAATTAAAATTTCAACACATGAGAACTAGTATTATCGATAAACATATTTTTTTTGAAACTTCGATTACTCAAATAGGGCTATTATCTGAATTATTTCGTTCAAAATCCTCTCGCTTTTCTAGAGAATTAGAAAACTGGTTATCTCAAAACGAGCAAGGATTAAAAAAATTAGGATATACTGAGTCTAGTCGATTTAGTATTTTAAGAAATCAGCTTTTTTCTTTAAAACTTCAAACCGGAAGTCAGCAACGAAGACAACAACTTGTCGCATCTGGAAAATGCTTAGAACAAGGACATGATATTCTATCTAATTTACATGAGCCTATACATATAAAGGTCACTCAAGGTAAAGAAGTTGTTTTACAAATTCTAAGTCTAATTCATGGATTACCAGAATTTTCTAAAACACAAAAAGAGACATTCAATTCTTATATCAGAAGATTATGGAATACCATCAAATCAAACGAACAGTTTAAACAGGTTGCAGTACAACTACAATCTGTATTACCAGAAGTTGATATTTTAAGAATCATCGCAGAAGAAATCAAGTTATAAATAACAATCGTTACTTTTTAATCACACATCACAAACTCATTATACCCTATCTACGATAAACTTAATTTCACTAACACACTCAACTTCAATCATCATTCATCAAATGACAGTTTTCTGAAATAGGACAATATTTCCCTAACCTTTTCAGAACTATAACAAAGCGTAGTATAACTACTACTCATATCTTAGCTACGCTTTGTTTATTTATCATCAAAAAACGAACATTATCAAAATCTTGTGTGGTTAAAAATCTATGAATGTTTTTACATTACGTTAAATCTCAATACAATTTTACTTAGTTGTTCCACATAAAATTATCCGACCTAACACGAGCTGTTCTATTTAATTTATTCTTTTTTCCATCTCCGAAAAAAGAATCAAAAAGTCTAGGCTTACGAAACCATAGCTAAATTTATTATTTGGAAGCTAAACTTAAGACAAACTCGCTAACGCTCAAACAGTCCAAAGTTTTTACGCTTCTCTTATTACAAATTTTACACTATACTCTCGATAGTCCATTAAATATCGATTGCTGATTTTAGATTATGCTCGAGTTAAACCCAAGCTACAGGATTTTGTAATACTTTTATTAATTTTTCTTCTTCACTACCTTCTTCTGGATGATGATCATATCTCCATTGTACATGTGGAGGTAAACTCATTAAAATACTTTCTATACGACCATTTGTTTTCAACCCAAATAATGTTCCTTTATCATGTACTAGGTTAAACTCTACATAACGTCCTCTACGAATCTCTTGCCAATCTCTTTGCTCCTTAGTATAGTTTAACTCTTTTCTTCGCTCTACTATAGGTGTATAAGCATCTAAGAAACTATTACCTACTTCGGTAACAAAATCATACCATTGTTGCATAGACATCGATTTTGTTTCTTTACAGTAATCAAAAAACAATCCACCTACTCCTCTACCTTCTCCACGATGACCATTATAAAAATACTCATCACATCGATTCTTATAGGTTTCATAAAAGGCAGGATCATGTTTATCACATGCTGTTTTACATACTTGATGAAAATGTTTTGCATCTTCTTCAAACAAATAATATGGAGTTAAATCTTGTCCCCCACCAAACCATTGTGTTACGATGTTTCCTTCTTTATCATACATTTCAAAATAACGCCAATTGGCATGAACTGTAGGTACCATAGGATTTTTAGGATGAATCACAAGAGATAAACCACAAGCAAAGAAATCACAATCTTTAACCTTAAAATAGTTTTGCATAGCCTCTGGTAAAGCTCCGTGAACAGCCGAAATATTTACGCCTCCTTTTTCAAAAACATTACCATTTTCTATAACACGTGTTCTACCACCACCACCTTCTGGTCGTTCCCACAAATCTTGTTGAAATGTAGCCTTACCATCAATAGTTTCTAACTTTGATGTTATTGTATCTTGTAATTCTTGTATATATTGATAAAACTGATCTTTCATCAGGTATTTTTTATTGATTTGTTATTTCTTTTTTAACTGCTATTGATTCGGCTATTACTGCCTCTTGCTTTAATAAGGTTACCGTTTCTGTCGAAGCTGCTACTACCGATATCGGTAATACGATAATAATCCCTATGATAGGAATAAACAACATTAACATAAACACGATACCGTTACCAATAGCTGTTCCTTTATGTTTACCTACAAAATTAATACTTTCTTTATAGGAGAAGTGACGTTCCATTGTATAATCCATATTTCCAAACCCTACATAATATGCCTGAATCAAGAATATTAACATTGTAGTTATAATACCTACACCTGGAATTAACCCAATGACCACTAACGGAATCACAAATAAAAATTCTTTGAATAAGTTTCTAATATTAATTCTCACACCTCTTACTAATTGCTGACTAAAATTAGTTTTTCTATGATGATGATTTGTTTCTCCCAGTATATGTTTTTCTATACGTTCTGATACTGGACTCATAAACGGTGCAGATAATGCTAATATGATATGTTTATATAATATTAATCCAAAGACCAAAACGATAAACCCACCTAAGAATCTGCTAATAGTTGCAAATGTTTCTGCTCCCCACTCCCAAATCCATAATTGATCAATAAAGCTTCCTATTGGTGTTGATAATGTATACGCTAAAGCGATACATGCAATTCCAGTAAAAAAACTAATCCCAATAGGAATAGCAAAATATTTCCAAAGCTTTAATTGAGACAAAAGTCTTAATGCACCTGCATATGCTTTAATTCCTTTAAATATTGCTTTAAGCATAACTTAAGTTTTTTGATTCTTTATCATTAGTAGTTTTTTGCTATAGATTGTTTCAAGAAAAATACTGTATCTGCTTATATTCTTCCTTTTTAAAGATACTACATCCTTTTATTCAAAAAACAAAACCACTTAAAATCATATCGATTTTATAGTGGTTTTATCATATCTTTTTTAGCTATAGTCTTATCCTCTATATTCTTTTACTGCCTCTACAAATGCTTTTGCATTATCTACAGGAATATTAGGTAAAATTCCGTGACCTAAATTTGCTATATAACGATCTTTACCAAACTCATTAATCATCTGCGTCACCATCTTTTTGATCTCTGCTGGAGGGGATAGTAATCTAGAAGGATCAAAGTTTCCTTGAAGTGTAATATTTCCTCCCGTTAAATAACGTGCATTACGTGCAGAACATGTCCAATCTACTCCTAAAGCAGAAGCTCCAGATTTTGCCATTTCTTGTAAAGCAAACCAGCATCCTTTACCAAATGCAATTACTGGCGTTTCATCTTTTAATGCATCAATAATCTGCTGAATGTATTTCCAAGAGAATTCTTGATAATCTACAGGAGATAGCATTCCTCCCCAACTATCAAAAACTTGTACAGCATCTACTCCTGCTGCAACTTTTGCTTTTAAGTATGCAATCGTAGTATCTGTAATCTTTTGTAATAAGGTATGAGCAGCTACTGGATTTGTAAAACAGAATTCTTTTGCTTTGTCAAAATTCTTTGATCCTTGTCCTTGTACTGCATAACATAAAATTGTCCATGGAGATCCAGCAAATCCTATTAAAGGAACTTCGTCATTCAACGCTTCTTTTGTCATCTTTACTGCATCCAATACATATCCTAGAGTTTCTTCGATATTAGGAACGATTACTTGGTCTACAGCAGTTTGAGTACGCACAGGATTAGGTAACCACGGCCCTATTCCATCTTTCATTTGTACTTCGATATTCATAGCTTGTGGCACTACAAGTATATCACTAAATAAAATTGCAGCATCTGTACCTACTTGATGAATAGGCATCACTGTTATTTCTGTAGCCAATTCTGGAGTACGACACCTAGTAAAGAAGTCATATTTCTCCTTTAATTTCATAAAATCTGGTAAATAACGTCCTGCTTGACGCATCATCCATACTGGTGGTCTCTCTACTGTTTCTCCTTTAAGTGCTCTTAAAAATAAATCGTTCTTTATCATATCGTCTATCCTCTTTCTTGAGTATTAAAATGCTTGATTGCTTGAACAATCACATTTTCTATAGTGGGTTTATTTGCCACTACTATTTTATCTGTATACTTTTTTGCTTCGGTAGCTGTCGTCGCTCCTATACAAAAAGTAATTTGATTTTCTAATTTGTTTTCTTGTACAAAACTAGTTACTGCAGATGGACTAAAAAATAATATACCGTCAAAAAAACGTTCTATTTTTTTAGATCTCCATTCAGTCTTATAAACAATAACTTCTTTTAATTTTATACTTGCCTCTTTTAAACGTTCGGGTAATTCGTTTCTTCTTTTATCTCCGCAAAAAAACTGAAAATCCTGATCGGCATATTGTTTTATTATAATTTCGGCCAACTCTGCCGCATTTGTCGCAACCTCAACAACCTTAACGTCTTTTTCTTCACATAACTTAGCCGAACTTCCCCCTACACAAAACACTTTTATTTTTTGTAATTCTTCTACAGAAAAACTAGCTAGTACTATTTGTGTTGCGTGTTTGCTAGTTAAAATAACAGCTTCTTTAAGCGACTTTATGTCAACGGTCAAAGGTGTTATCTCAATAAAATTATATGACACATAACCTAATCCTGCATTAAGCAATAATTCTTGCTGAGCTAAGGTCATTTTTTTTGTCACAAGAACGGTAGCTTTATCCATAGAAGCTAAAGATTTCATACTAGATGATTGCTCTTGTGATTCCATATTATTTTAGGAGTTAAGCGTTGCCTTTATTTCCTTCATCAAATCCGCCGCTCCATCATTTAATAGTTCCAAAGCACATTGCTTACCAAAACCTTTATGATTAGCAATCGGTATTGTTTTCTTTATTGTAAACTTTTGTTTTCCGTCTAAGCTAAATAAAGCACCTTCAAAATCAACCTCATCTTCGCGCACTTTAGCCAAAGCTCCTATCGGCGCTGTACAACCACCTTCTAAAGTCCTTAAAAACTCACGTTCGATATGTACTGCAATTTCGGTTTCTTGATGATTTAGTTTCGCCAAAGCTTCTCTACAAAAAGCATCTCCTTCCATAGCCACGACTAACATTGCTCCTTGTGCTGGTGCCGGAATCATCCAATCTAAATCAATATAAGCTTCTGGTTTTAAATTAATACGTTCTAATCCCGCAGCTGCAAAAATTGCCCCATTCCAATCATTATCTTCTAATTTTTGCATTCGAGTATTTACATTCCCTCTTAAATCAACAACTTCATGAGTAGGATACTTATGCAACCACTGTGCTTTTCTGCGTAGACTTCCTGTCGCAATAGTACCATTTGCTGCTAAAAAATCTGTGCCTTTATGCACTAATATATCTTGAACATTAGCTCGCTTTAAAACTGCTGCTTCTACAATTCCTTTAGGCAACATTGTAGGTACATCTTTCATAGAGTGTACTGCAATATCTACCGTACCTTGTAGCATTGCTACATCAAGGGTTTTGGTAAAAATCCCAGTAATCCCCAATTCGTATAATGGTTTATCCAGGACTAAATCTCCTGTAGATTTTACCGGCATTAATGCTGTTTTGTATCCTAATGCTTCTAATTTATGTTGTACAGTATGTGCTTGCCATAAGGCTAATTCACTGTCTCTTGTACCAATGCGAATTGTTTTGCTCAAGATGTTATGAGTTTTGTAATTGGAATACTTTCTGAATCAACTCTATACTTTCTGTAGCCATAGTTGATTCTTCTTTTAAATGATTTGCAAAATGAGTTGTGATCTTTTGGATAATACGATCACTAATAATAGCTGCTTGCTCCTCGTTAAAATCTGCTATTTTCTTTCGTTGAAAGTTTAATTCGGCTTCTTTTAAATCCGAAAGTTTATTCTTAAGTGCCTTAATAGTTGGTGCAAATTTTCTTGTTTCTAACCAACTGTCAAACTCTGCTTTTACTTCTTCTATAATAGCTTCTGCTTGCGGAATAAACTGTTTTCTTCTCTCTAAAGTATCATCTGTCATTTGTGATAAATGATCTAGATGTACTAAGGTTACATTCGATAACTCAGTTACATCATCTGATACGTTCTTAGGAATAGAAAGGTCTA
This sequence comes from Aquimarina rhabdastrellae, assembly GCA_947387485.1. Lineage (GTDB taxonomy): Bacteria > Bacteroidota > Bacteroidia > Flavobacteriales > Flavobacteriaceae > Aquimarina. The sequence goes on along the minus strand of CANDNT010000002.1, from coordinate 460,530 downwards.
GAATCAATAACGGTTTATCTGTGTGTATAAGTTCTTTTGAAATCGTAGGGTTTTGTGCTCCTGTAGCCACAATCAAAATATCTGTATTAGAAATCTCTGATTGGATATTAGCATAATCTTTTACTATAAGATTAAATTTCCCTGCTATTTCTTCTGCTTTGGTTTTTGTACGATTGATTAATGTAATATGCTCGTTTTTGGTATGTTTAATCAAATTCTCACATGTATTACGCCCAATTTTACCTGTTCCAAAAAGCAGTATATTTTTATCTGAAATATTTTGAACATTATTAAGGATATAATGCACTGATGCAAAAGAAACCGATGTTGCTCCAGATGAAATTTCGGTTTCATTTTTTATACGCTTGCTTGCCTGAATTACAGCATTGATTAATCGCTCTGCAAATGGATTAGTCATTCCAACAGCTTTTGAAGCCCTAAAACTATTTTTAAGCTGACTTATAATTTCAAAATCTCCTAAGATTTGACTATCCAGACCTGTACCTACTTTAAATAAATGCGCTATCGCATCATTATTTTTACGTACGTATGCTACTTTTTCAAATTCTTCAACCGTTCCAGCTGTATGTTCACATAACAACTTAATCAATTGAAACGGATGTTGAGCAAATCCATACAACTCAGTACGATTACAGGTAGAAGTAATTAATAATGAGTCAATGCCTTCTTCTTTAGCTTGCAATAAGATCGCCTCTTTTCCTTCTTCATTTACACTAAAACGTCCGCGAACTTCTGCATCTGCTTTTTTGTAACTTAGTCCTATCGTATAAAAATTTTTTCCTCTTGCTTTTAATTGGGGCTCCATTAATCCTAATTTTACTCCCACAAAAATATCTGTAACCGTCCTTAAAAAATAACGCTAGACGGATTTTTAATAACGTCAAGCGTTATTTTTCTCATTTTTTCATCAAAAACACGTATAAACCCTTATTTTTGTTGACTTAACAGCGGTTCTTTTGTCGATAGTTTAGATTTATTCTAAATAAAACACTTAAAATCATCATGGATATTTCCAAAAAAAATAACGCTCAAGGAATTTTACAAGAAACAACCATCGAAGAAGGTTTTTCTATTTTAAAGTTTCAAAATGATTCAAATGATACTCAATGCATTGTACGAGAAATCGACAGTAGTTTCATTCAATTTCACTTTGGATTAAAAGGAGAAACTACTTTTAATTTCAATAACGGAAGTTATACCATTAACCTTCCCGAGGAGAGTTCACTCTTACTCTATAATCCTCAACGGGATTTACCTATGAATATCGAAATGAGTCCCAATTCATGGTTGATTTCGATGCTAATTTCCATTAAGAAATTCCATTCGCTATTTTCTTCAGAGGCTGATTATATTCCTTTCTTAAGTGAAGGGAATCGCGATCGTAAGTATTATAGTGATGGTAAGATATCACCTTCTATGGCTGTAGTACTTAATCAATTGATGAACTATAACCTACATAACTCTATCAAGTTTTTATATTTTAAAGGAAAAGCTTATGAGTTACTAAGTTTATATTTTAATCGTCCAGAAGATGCCGATGTAGAACAATGTCCTTTCTTAGTCGATGAAGAAAATGTGTTAAAAATCAGAAAAGCAAAAGATATTATCATTGCTCGTATGGCAGAACCTCCTACACTACAAGAATTATCAAATGAGATTGCTTTACCACTGAAAAAACTAAAAGAAGGATTTAAACAGATTTATGGAGAGCCTGTTTATAGTTTTTTATTTGATTATAAAATGGAGTTTGCACGACAATTACTTGCCAAAGGCTCATTAAACGTTAATGAGGTTGGTTTAAAAGTGGGATACAGTACTGCAAGTCACTTTATTGCTGCTTTTAAAAAGAAATACGGCACTACTCCCAAAAAATATATCATGGGATTAAAGTAAGTCTCACTTATTGTAATATCATTTAATGCTATTAATCTATCTCTTTGCCTTGTTGTAAAGAGATAATAGCATCATACATACCTCTTGCTTGTTCTTCTAGAGTATCTTCTTCTATAGAAGCAAAGTCTAGATTTTGAATTAATTCTATAAAGAAAGGAAGTTTATGTTCTTCTACATCTACTGTTATACGTTTCATCGATTTGCTTTTTTATTTTTCTCTTTTTAAAAATACGGTTTTTGTAGCATAGCACAAAACATACAATCCCGTTAAATTTTGGTTAAATACATATAAGCACTTTTACTTAAAACATTTTTCCCTCTTATAAACCCATTACATACTACTATTTAAAACTCTTATTATTTTAGCTAGTACATAATTTATTTTTGTTCGTATTTTTGCATCATCAAAACAGAAAGAGCATGAGTAAAGGAGTACTCCTTGTCAATTTAGGATCACCTGATAGTACAGATCCTAAAGACGTAAAAAAATACCTAGGTGAATTTTTAATGGATCCACGTGTTATTGATGTACCCTTATGGGCTCGAACACTACTTGTTAAAGGGATTATATTAAATACTCGCCCTAAAAAATCTGCCGAAGCTTATAAAAAGATTTGGTGGGAAGAAGGTTCTCCTCTTATAGTTTTATCAGAACGTCTACAACAAAAAGTAGCTGAACAAACACAAATTCCTATTGCACTTGCTATGCGTTATGGCTCAATGAGCATTAAAAAAGGATTACAAGAATTGCACGATCAAGGTATAAAAGAGGTTTTTATCATTCCTTTATACCCTCAGTTTGCTATGGCTACTACAGAAACCATATTAGTACTGGCTGAAGAATTAAGGCAAGAGTATTTTCCTGATATGAAATTTACAGATCTTCCTGCTTTTTATAACAGAGAAGAATATATCGAAGTACTATCCAAAAGCATAGCCGAAAAAATTGAAGATTTGGATTATGAGCACTTATTGTTTTCTTATCACGGTGTTCCAGAGCGACATATTAGAAAAAGTGATGTTACAAAATCTCATTGTAAAATAGATGGGTCCTGTTGTGCTACTCCTTCAAAAGCACATCAATATTGCTATCGCCATCAATGTTATGAAACCACACGCTTGGTTGCAGAAAAATTAGATTTAAAAGAAGGCACCTATTCTTCTTCATTTCAATCTAGATTAGGATTTGACCCGTGGTTACAGCCATATACTGATCGTACTATCGAACGCCTAGGAAAAGAAGGAACTAAGAAAATGGCTATAGTAACTCCTGCCTTTGTTTCAGACTGTCTTGAGACTTTAGAAGAAATCGCGATGGAAGGTGAAGAAATTTTCCACGAAATGGGAGGTCAAGAGTTTACTACCATTCCTTGCATTAATGATAGAAAAGATTGGGTTGAGGTTATCGCTACATGGATTAATGATTGGGAGAAAAATACTAACTCAACTCCTGCTTAATGGCTAGCCCTAAATCATCGGCTCTAGGCATTGAACCTATATCAAAATTATTGATAAAACAAGCTGTTCCTGCTTCTATTGGGATACTTGTTATGTCTTTAAATATTCTTATCGATTCTGTTTTTGTAGGAAAATGGATTGGTTCTGTTGCCATAGCTGCCATTAATATTGTTTTACCTGTTTCCTTTTTTATAGCGGCATTAGGTATGGCAATAGGTATTGGTGGTTCGAGTATTATTTCTAGAGCCTTGGGAGCTCAAGATAAAGAACGTGCCTTGACTTCTTTTGGAAATCAAATCACATTAACTTTATTGTGTACGTTAACCCTAGTAACTTTTGGGTTATTATTTGTTGACGATATTATTCCCAAATTTGGTGGTAAAGGAGCTATTTTTGATCCTGCAAAAATCTATTATACCATTGTTTTATACGGAGTTCCAATCTTAGCCTTTGCTATGATGGGAAATACTGTGATTAGGGCCGAAGGGAAACCTAAATTTGCTATGATTGCCATGATTATTCCTACTGTAGGAAATCTTCTTATGGACTATATCTTTATTTTTAAATTAGATATGGGCATGCATGGTGCAGCTTGGGCTACAACAGGTTCTTACTTTTTGTGTTTCAGTTATATTTTTTGGTTTTTTTCTTCTAAAAATTCTGAACTAAAAATCAGATTAAAACATCTTAAATTACAAAAAGACATTGTTAAAGAAATCGCATCTCTTGGTGGTGTTACTCTTGCTAGACAAGCTGTAGTAAGTATCACTTACCTACTCATGAATAATATCTTATTTGGTTTAGGTGCCGAAGCTCTTGTTGCGGTTTATGCCATCATTAGCCGTATGTTGATGTTTGCTTTATTTCCCGTATTCGGTGTTACGCAAGGATTTTTACCTATTGCTAGCTATAATTATGGAGCAACACAATATGATCGTGTAAGAGAAACTATAAATACTGCTATTAAATATGCTGCATTAGTAGCGTCATTAATTTTTATTTTCTTAATGATTTTCCCTACAGAAATTATCTCTTTATTTATCAAAAACGATGAGGTAATTTCTACAACAGAACAAGCAATAAATACTTATGTATTAACTCATGGTCCAGAAGCTATGCGTTGGGTATTTCTTGCCACACCTATTATTGCATTACAACTTATAGGTGCTGCTTACTTTCAGGCAGTAGGAAAAGCTATTCCTGCATTATTGCTTACGTTATCCCGACAAGGATTCTTTTTTATTCCGTTGATTTTGATATTACCACATTATTATGGAGCATTAGGTGTTTGGATTGCATTTCCTATAGCAGACGTTTTAGCAACTATCGTTACCGGATTGTTCTTAAACAGGGAAATACGGTTAAAATTACGCCAAAGTCCTTCTTCGTAAGCCAAAAAATGTGGATTTTAGTGATTTACCGATTTATTTGATTCAAATAATTGGGTTACAACTAAAAATCAACTGAAATGCATTCTTTTTTTTCTAAACTCAAAATTTTCTTCCTAATACTATTTTTAGGAAGCATATCTAGTCATGCTCAAACTTATGATGCTAAGTTATACGATGCCTTAGAATACCGTCTCATAGGCCCTTTTAGAGGTGGTCGTAGTGCCGCTGTAGCAGGAGTACCTAATAAGCCTAACTTATTTTATTTTGGAGCCACTGGTGGTGGTATCTGGAAAACCACAGATGGCGGTCGTACCTGGGGAAATATCTCAGATGGCTTTTTTGGTGGTTCTATAGGAGCTATTAGTGTTTCAAAAAGTGATCCTAATGTCATTTATGTAGGTGGTGGAGAAAAAACACTACGTGGTAATGTATCATCGGGTTATGGAGTATGGAAAAGTGTCGATGCAGGAAAAACATGGAAAGCTTCAGGTTTGCCAAAAAGTAGACATATCCCTCGTATAGCAATTCATCCTACTAATCCTGATATTGTATATGCTGCAGTTTTAGGTAATATTTATAAACCTACACAAGATCGTGGTATTTATAAAAGTATCGATGGTGGTAAAACTTGGAACAAGATTTTATTTGCCAACGAAAATGCTGGTGCTGTAGATTTAACTTTAGACCCTAACAATCCTAGAATTTTATATGCTTCTACATGGAATGTACGCCGTACTCCTTATAGTTTAAGCTCTGGTGGTGAAGGTTCTACTTTATGGAAAAGTACCGATAACGGAAAAACTTGGAAAGAGCTTTCGACCAACAAAGGTTTTGCCAAAGGTATATTAGGTATTATTGGTGTTACTGTTTCTCCTGTAGATAGTGATCGTGTATGGGCTATAGTCGAAAATAAAGAAAAAGGTGGTGTATATCGAAGTGATGATGGAGGAGAAACTTGGCGTTTATTAAATAGCGATCGCAGTTTAAGACAACGTGCTTGGTATTATACTCGAATTTATGCAGATAGCAAAGACAAGGATATTGTTTATGTAGTTAATGTAGCCTATCACAAGAGTAAAGATGGCGGAAAGAATTTTACAGCAGCTAGAGCTCCACATGGTGATCACCATGATTTATGGATCGCACCAGAAAACCCTAAACGTATGATTATGGGGGATGATGGTGGTGCTCAAATCACTTATGATGGTGGAGAAACTTGGAGTACGTATCACAACCAACCTACTTCACAATTTTATAGAGTAACTACAGACAATCATTTCCCGTATCGTATTTATGCTGCACAGCAAGATAATTCTACTATACGCATTAATCACAGAAGTACTGGTTTTGCTATTACAGAAAATGATTGGGAATCTACCGCTGGTGGAGAATCTGCTCATATTGCAGTAGACCCAAAAAATAACGATATTGTTTATGGAGGAAGTTATGATGGTTTTTTAACACGTGTAAATCATAAAACCGGAACGGTAAGATCGATAAGTGTATGGCCCGATAATCCTATGGGACATGGTGCCGAAGATATGAAATACCGTTTTCAATGGAATTTCCCTATTCTATTTTCTAAACACAACCCTAACCGACTTTATACCTTTTCTAATCATGTACATGTAACCGAAAATGAAGGGCAAAGTTGGAATGTAATTAGTCCTGATCTTACTCGTAATGACAGCACAAAACTTAAATCTTCTGGAGGTCCGATTACTCAAGATAATACTTCTGTAGAATATTACTGTACTATTTTTTCTGCCGCAGAAAGCCCTGTAAAAGAAGGGGTCTTATGGACTGGTAGTGATGATGGTTTGATTCATGTAAGTCAAGATGGTGGTAAAAACTGGAATAACGTTACGCCTAAAGGGATGCCAGAATGGATGATGATTAACAGTATCGAGGCTAGTGCTTTTGATTCAGGAACTTGCTATATCGCAGGAACTCGCTATAAATCTGGTGATTTTGCTCCTTATTTGTATAAAACCACTGATTATGGAAAAACATGGAAAAAAATTACTTCAGGAATTAATGAAGAACATTTTACTAGAGTATTAAGAGAAGATCCTAAACGCAAAGGGTTATTATATGCAGGTACAGAAACGGGTATGTATATTTCGTTTAACGATGGTAATACTTGGGCTCCTTTTCAATTAAACCTTCCTATTGTTCCTATAACTGATCTTACTATCAAAGACAATAATTTAATTGTAGCTACTCAAGGACGTAGTTTGTGGATTATCGATGATCTCACTGTATTACATCAACTCTCTAATGAGGTTAAATCAAAGAATACTATTTTATTTAAACCTAAAGACACTTATCGTATGGCAGGACAAAGTGTTAAAGGCTTAAAGACAGAAGGAACAAATCATCCTTCTGGTGTCATCACCTATTTTTATCTTAATGATTACGACAAGAAAAAAGATACCATCTCATTAACCTATTTAAATACAAAAAATGATACGCTTAAATCTTTTAATAACCATGCAAAAGAAGTAACTGATAAGCTTACTATAAAAAAAGGCGCTAATCAATTTGCTTGGAACACACGTGGTAAAGGTGCTGAGGTACTTAAAGGGATGATTTTATGGTGGGCTAATCTTCAAGGTCCCAAAGCAGTACCAGGTACTTATCGTGTAAATCTAAACGTAAACGGGAAAGAGACTTCTCAACCTTTTACTATTCTTGCAGATCCTAGAGCAGAAGCTTCTACACAGGATATGCAAACACAATACGATTTTATTACTGCTGTAAACAAGACTGTTGATCGCGCTCATAAATCCATAAAAAATATTAGAAAAATCAACAAACAATTAAAGGCGTTTACCACACAATACAAAGACAATCCAACTACTAAAGATCTAGTAGCAAAAGCCGAAAAATTACAAGAGCAGTTTGGCAATATTGAAAAAGCTTTATATCAAACTAAAAACAGAAGTGGTCAAGACCCGCTTAATTTCCCTATCAAGCTTACCAACAAACTTGGGCATCTTAATTCTCTTGTAGGTATGGGAGATTTTGCACCTACAACTCAAGATATTGCTGTTAAAAATGAACTTACGGCTTTAATCAATGAACAATTGACAACATTTGATACTTTGATAAGTACCGAAATAAAATCTTTTAATGCTGCATTTAATAAATTACAACTTAATTATCTGTTTGTAGAAGAAGATTAAATTATAAATCATATCACGTTTTAACGACCTTCGATTACTAGAGGTCGTTTTTACTTTAAGACCTAATGACAAAAGTCATTTCAATTACACTCCTTTTCTGTATTTTTGTCTTTTAATCTTTTAGCATTATATATGAACGATTTTTACCCTTATATCAAATCACTTCATCTTATTTTTGTAATCACATGGTTTGCAGGATTATTTTATATCCCTAGGTTATTTATTTATCATATAGAAGCTTATGACAAACCTAATCCTGATAAGGATATTCTCTCACAACAATTTAAATTAATGACTAAACGTTTGTGGTTTATCATTACTTGGCCATCTGCCATACTCACAACCATAACAGCTATTATTTTATTAATCATGTTTCCTGCATGGTTACAACAACCATGGATGCACATCAAATTAGGATTTGTTGTACTCTTATATGCATATCATCTAAAATCACATCAGATATATAATCAATTACAAAATGATATTGTTAAGTGGACTTCTCATCAAATGCGAATTTGGAACGAAGGCTCAACCATGATTCTTTTTGCCGTTATATTTCTTGTTATTGTTAAAGATGCAACCAATTGGATTTATGGCGTACTAGGATTATTTCTTTTAGCCATTTTATTAATGTTAGGAATACGTCTTTATAAACGTATACGTCAAAAAAATCCTAATGCATAATGGATACGTATACTACTAAATCACAACACACCATAACGATACGAGAGGCTACTCTAGATGACGCTACTAATTTGCTTAAGCTTAAAAAATCTTATCTAGCCCATACAACTACTATTCCGTTATACCTACATGAGTATACTAATACAGATGTAGAGGAACAACAGTGGATTTCAAAATTTATATCACAACAAAACAGTGTACTTTTTGTTGCCGAATATCAAGGTGAATTAATTGGTAATATTGATCTTTCAGGAAACCAACGTCAAAAGTTATTTCATACAGGTGTGATCGGTATGGGAATCCATACGCAATGGCAAAATCAAGGTATAGGCACTTTATTATTGCAAAAAACATTAGGTTGGGCACAACAAAATAAGTTTCTAAACATGGTTTGGTTAGAAGTTTATGCTTCAAATCCTAGTGGAATTGCTTTATATACCAAACTAGGTTTTAAAGAAACTGGTCGAATACCTAATTTCTTTCAAGAAAACAATCAGCTTATTGATAAAATCACGATGAGTCACGCTTTATCGCACAATTAATTATAAAACCGACCGTATATTATAAAAAACCTATTTGCACATTGATACTTTTATGTATCTTCGTGCAACTTTTTTCTATAAGAACTTATGATACAATCCATGACCGGTTTTGGTAAGTCTGTTATACAGCTTCCAAACAAAAAGATTACCATAGAAGTGAAGTCTTTAAATAGCAAAAACCTTGATCTCAATGCGAGAATGCCTTCGCAATACAGAGAAAAAGAATTGCTTTTACGCAATACTATTGCCAAATCACTTGTACGCGGAAAGGTAGATTTTGGGTTGTATGTAGAAATTACAGGAGAAGAGACTTCGACGACTATCAATCAAGGCGTTGTTAAAGAATATATGTCTCAACTGGCTACTATTCACGATGCAGATCAAACGGATTTATTAAAGATGGCTATCCGTATGCCAGACGCTTTAAAGACAGAACGCGAAGAAATCAATCCAGAGGAATTTACTTCTATCGCAAAAGCTTTGGACGAGGCTTTGGTTTCTTTAACTAACTTTAGAGTAGACGAAGGAAAAGCTTTAGAAGCAGATTTTAATACTCGTATTCAAAATATTCATCAATTATTACAAGAAGTTATCACAATAGATCCAGAGCGTATTGAAGCTGTAAAAGAGCGCTTACGCAAAGCTATTGATGAACTTAAAGAAGATGTTGACGAAAATCGATTTGAACAAGAATTGATTTACTACATAGAAAAATATGATATTACTGAAGAAAAAGTGCGTTTAACAAACCACTTATCATATTTTACAAAAACACTTGATACCCCAGAGTCTAATGGAAAAAAATTAGGTTTTATTGCACAAGAAATTGGTCGAGAGATCAATACTATAGGTAGTAAATCTAATTATGCTCCTATGCAACAATTGGTGGTTCAAATGAAAGATGAATTGGAGAAAATAAAAGAGCAATTATTAAACGTACTGTAATGAATACAGGTAAACTCATAGTCCTTTCAGCCCCTTCTGGAAGTGGAAAAACAACATTAGTAAAGTATTTACTTCATAAAGAAGAGCTCGATTTAGGTTTTTCTATATCTGCAGCATCTAGACCTCCTAGAGGAGAAGAAGTAAACGGAAAGGATTATTACTTTTTATCACTAAGAGAGTTTAAGGATAAAATCAAAGCAGACGAATTTCTAGAATGGGAAGAGGTTTATCGAGATAACTTCTACGGTACTTTAAAAACTGAGATTCAACGTTTATGGGATAGCGGAAAACACGTTATTTTTGATATCGACGTAGTAGGTGGATTAAACATAAAAAATATCTATCCAGACGAAACGCTAGCTATTTTTGTAAAACCTCCTAGTATAGACGAATTAAAAATTCGTTTAAAAAAGCGCAAAACCGAGTCTGAAGATAAGATCAATATGCGTATTGCTAAGGCTTCGGCAGAGCTTGCCACAGCTCCTCAGTTTGACGCAATTATTACTAATGACAATCTAGAACATGCCAAAGAGGAGTCGTATCAATTGGTACGTAAATTCCTTTTAGGATAACTATAAAATACGATGATGATGCCTGTTTGCGTTTATGGTTACCAAACAGGCATTTTTATTTTTAAATATTATTGAAAATGAAAAAGATCGGATTATACTTTGGAACCTTTAATCCTATACATATAGGACATCTTACTATCGCTAATCACCTAGCAGAAAACTCTGATCTGGATGAAATATGGATGGTAGTAACCCCTCATAATCCCTTTAAAAAGAAAAGTTCTCTACTCGATAATCACCATCGTTTTGAAATGGTGTATCAAGCTACAGAATCTTATGATAAGATTAAACCTAGTGATATTGAGTTTAAACTACCTCAACCTAATTATACGGTACATACCCTAGTACATTTGCAAGAGAAATACCCTGATTATCATTTTAACCTTATCATGGGTGAGGATAATCTAAAAGGATTCCACAAATGGAAGAATTATGATGTAATTCTAGAAAATCATGATATCTATGTATACCCTAGAATCTCTGAAGGAGTAATCGAGCATCAATTCTTAGATCATCCTAAGATTCATCGTATCGATGCTCCTATTATGGAAATCTCTTCTACTATGATCCGTAAAGCCATAGCTGCTCAAAAAAACATACGTCCGTTATTACCAGAACCTGTCTGGAACTATATTGACGAAATGAATTTTTATAAATAATCTTTTTTTGTTGTTTTTGTAGTCGAATAATAATATTCGACTACAAAAACATAAGGATGCATCTTCTCTATTCTCTCTTAATTCTAATACTCAAAGGAACTCTGAATCTATTATTATAGTATTTTTAGTTTTATTACACTTAATATTCTTTTTCTACTAGTAGCTATAAAATAAAAAACTAACTTACTTAAATTATTTAGCAACTAATAAACTAATGAATAGATCTTATTATAATAATACCATAAAAGAATTTATTTCAGAAGATAAAACTATCATTTTAGGCAAACTAAGTTTAAATCATTCTAACAGACAATTAGAAGATTTGCAAAAAAATGCTTGGCTCAAACAAATCGAAATATTAAAAGATCAATTAGCTTGTTTTAATGGTCAAATTTATTTTGAATTTGCTATTCCTAGAATGGGAAAACGTGTCGATAATATTATAATAATTGGAGATACAATATTTATAATTGAATTCAAAGTTAGTGATAAAAGCTTCGAAAATCATGCTAAAACTCAAGTAATAGATTATACTCTTGATTTAAAAAACTTCCATGAAGGAAGCCACTTTGCAAGATTAATTCCTGTTCTAGTTGTATCTAACGCAGTCGTTCAAGACAACGATATTTCAAAAATCACAGAATACAAAGATGTTCTTAAAGCTAATAAAAACAATTTGAAAGATGTCTTAAATTTATTTGTCGATAAATCACTGCATACAATAGATTTTAAATCATGGGAGAGTTCTATTTACAAACCTACACCAACAATTGTTGAAGCAGCACAAGCATTATACAAAGGTCATAATGTAAAAGAAATATCGAGATCCGACTCTGGAGCATTGAATTTAACAAAAACAGCCGATTGTCTTAATCAAATAATTGAGTTTACAAAAAAACATAATAACAAAACAATTTGCTTCGTTACTGGGGTTCCTGGGGCAGGAAAAACATTAGCTGGGCTTAATATTGCTAATGAAAGAATGAAAACAGATGAGGATGAGCATGCTGTTTTTCTTTCAGGAAACGGTCCTTTAGTAGATGTTCTTAGGGAAGCTTTATCTAGAGATTTAGTAAAAACTTCAAAAGAAAATGGTGAGCACATATTGAAACAAATTGCCAGACGTAAAACCAATACTTTTATACAAAACATACATCACTTTAGAGATGAATATTTAAGAAATCATATAGCGCCTATTGAAAAAGTAGTTGTTTTTGATGAGGCTCAAAGAGCTTGGAATAAAAAACAAGTAAGCTCTTTTATGAAGCGCAAAAAAGGAATTGAAAACTTTGAAATGTCTGAACCAGAATTCCTAATAGATGTAATGAATAGACATAAAGATTGGTGTACAATTATATGTTTAATTGGTGGCGGTCAAGAAATTAATACTGGCGAAGCTGGTTTAGAAGAATGGATTAATGCTTTCAAATCCAAATACTCAGACTGGAATATTCATTATTCAAATTTAATTACAGAAAGTAAAAACTATATTAGAGACGAAAATCAAAAAAACTGGCTAATTAATAATGCTAATTCACATACTGAATTACATTTATCGGTTTCAGTTCGGTCATTCAGGTCTGAGAAACTATCTTCTTTTGTCCATGAATTTCTAGACTTAGATATAAAAAAATCAAAAAAACTCTATCAAGAAATAAAAAATGATTTCCCTATTTTATTAACTCGCGATTTACATAAAGCAAAATCTTGGTTACGAGAACAAGCAAAAGGAAGTGAAAGAATAGGTTTGATCGCTTCTTCAGGAGCAAGAAGACTTAGATCATTAGGAATTGATGTTAAAAATGAAATTCATGCTCCTAATTGGTTTTTAAATAATGAAAACGATATACGATCTTCATACTTTTTAGAAGAAGTAGCCACCGAATTCGATATCCAAGGTTTAGAAATTGATTGGGCATGTTTGGCTTGGGGCGCTAATTTTTATATAAAAAACAATGCATGGGTATATCAAAATTTTAAAGGCAGTAAATGGCAAAACATCAATAAAGAAGTTAGTAAAGAGTATCTAAAAAACACTTATAGAGTATTATTAACAAGAGCAAGACAAGGGCTTATTATTTATATCCCAATAGGTTCTAAGATCGACCAAACTAGACCCAATGAATTTTATGACAAAACTTGGGAATACCTAAAAACAATAGGGTTAAAAGAAATTTAATTAGCTTATAGTATTAAATCTTTATATCTAGCTAATATTTTGATAATATCATTTTTCTTATTCACTTAAAACAAAATCCTACATCTCTCTTAGACAATACTCTTTAAAATTCAACACAAAATCGTTTATATACTTTTTGTTTTTATCAGCTTGTCTAGTGACCAAATAATGTGTTCGTTTTAAGCCGTGTTTACCTATCCTTTTAAACACTAAATCAGTTGATAGCTTAAACGATTTTAAAGCCCATCTAGGCACACACATAATTCCCATATTGGCAGTTACCATCTCTAGCGCGACTTCGGTTAATGGAATAGCCGAGATGTTATTAGGTGTAATACGATTGAGTTTTAAAAAATGCTCGTAAACAGCAACTGTTTCTAATGGAAAGGAATGAATAATCAAATGAGTGTTTAAAAAATGATGTGCTTCGACATAATCATAGCTATTTAATTCATTTTCGTTATGACATACCACAACGATCTCATCTTCATAAATCGCTGTACTTAATAATGTTTCGTGAATAGGCTTTGTTGTCACTATAGCTATGTCAATTTCGTTTGCTACTATTTTGGGTATAGGTTGATGTGTAGCTTCTAGAATTAGTTCAACATCTATTTCAGGATATAGCATTCCCATTTTTTGAATAAACGAAGATAACCCTTGATAAAAGGAATAACATTCTGTACTTACCTTAATAGTACCTACAGAGCCTTTTTGCAATTGCTGTAATGTGTGAACGCCTTTTTCTATACTGTTTATGACTTCACATGCAATTTTATAAAACTCCTTCCCTTCTTCAGTTAAGTTCCATTTATTACGAGTTCTGTGAAATACTTTAAACCCCAAACCTGTTTCTAACTCTCTTAATTGATGACTTAAGGCTGATTGCGTCAAAAACAGTTTTTCTGAAGAATTGGCTATACTTCCTTCTTCTACTATGGTTTTTACGAGTTTAAAAAATTTCACTTCCATAAGTATAAAGATACATTAATTGCAGCCTCTAGTATTTGAAAATATTTCAACTAAGCTTGAATAGCATTCACGTATTATTCTAACAAATTATGTTATCGCTATATAATTTTGCTTACGATTTAAAACCTTAAAACAATGCAACAACAAATTGAATTTTACGAAAACAAATTAGCTTACGAAATGGATGCTTCTGATCTTTATGAAGCTTTTGAAAACAGTACTACCTATATCGCTCTAGACACACGACAATCATTTGGTTATGAAAAAGAACATATCCCAACCGCAATACATCTGCCGCATAGAGAAATGACAGCAGAAAGCACTAAACATCTAGACAAGTCCAAAATCTATGTTTGTTACTGCGATGGAATTGGTTGTAACGCCTCTACAAAAGGTGCTTTAAAAATGACCAAACTAGGCTTTAAAGTCAAAGAATTATTGGGCGGAATTGAATGGTGGAAATTTGATGGTTATGCTACAGCAGGTACTCACTCTAGTCAAGGTAGTCTATTTGAATGTGCTTGTTAAATTAAAAGATTTTACTATACATGAAGTTCATGTGCTACTAAAAAATATGATACTATACCTCTTTACAATTTTTAAAAATCTTATTGATAATTTGCCATAACAATTCATAAATTCTTCTTTCAAAAGTTTATTTCAGTTGTAAAAGCCATACTTTTACAACTGAATCATCGTTTTTCTTATAAATCAATTTTGATCTTTAATGCTGGCACAAGTTACAGGAGCTTTTATTTTTTCTTCTTTAGTTTTACTTACGTTTATTTTTATTGCCAATCCTTTAAAAGTAAATAGTAAAGCTAATCTTTGGTTTGGTATGTATCTATTTTTATGGGGGTCATTTTGGTTTGAAGAAGCCGCTTTTTTATTAGGTTTTCTTGACTTTAAAATAAGTTCGAATGCTTTTCTAGCATTACTTCAGTTTTTAACACCTATTACCTTTTATATTTCGATCGCTTATTTTACTAATCCTAATTTTGCTTTTGATAGTTCTTCTTTAAAACTACTACCACTTCCGATACTCTATTTAATACTATCGATACTAACCATCTATACAAATCATGATTTAAAACTAATGCTATTAATACTCATGATTTTGCATTCTATCTTATTTTCAATAATATCCATTCTTAAGATACGGAAGCACCAACGAAAAATTCAGCTTTTTGCATCTAATACTTCTGAAATAGATCTTAAATGGCTAGAGTACTTAAGTATTATTTCACTCGTTAATTTGGCTTTGGCAGTTTATTTTAACATCATATATTACAATACTCCACTAAATAGTTATATGAATTTTGCTGTCTTGGTATTAATTTATTTAACCGCTTATTATGGATTAAAACAGAAAGAAGTTTTTCCTGTAGATCGTCAAGAACGTAACGAAACGCTTGCACTAGAAATTGATCAACCTTCTCTTACCGAGAAAAGGCAATTATTATCTAATGAACGAATCATAGAGCTCAAAAGTGAATTGACAAAATTGATGGAAAAAGAAGCTCCTTTTTTGCAAGACGAAATCAATTTATCCAGTCTAGCCAATGCTCTTAATATAACTGCACATCAACTTTCTTATCTTTTAAATAATGGTTTTAATCAAAACTTTTTTCAATTTATCAATACCTATAGAGTAGAAAGAGCTAAACAATTACTCTTGAACAATCAAGAAAATAAGTTATCCATTTTAGGTATTGCTTTTGAATCTGGGTTTAAATCTAAAACATCATTCAACACCACCTTTAAAAAAATCACAGGACTTACGCCTAGTCAATTTAAAAAAAGTTCGAACTTATAAAATAGAACTCAAGCCCCATCCAACACATTAGTAAGCAAACACTTAAAAGTTGTTCAACTTTATAAAACCAACCATTTAAACCGTTACTCCACTCTACTTTTGCCTTCAGAATTTTAAACATAATAGAAGTGTCTGGAGTATCAAAAAAAACATATGCAGTTGTTACTGGTGCTAGTCAGGGTTTAGGAAAAGCTTTTGCACTTGCATTAGCCAAAAGGAATATCCCTCTAATCTTAATAAGCTTGCCAGGACAGAACCTCATCCCATTTGCTAATCATTTACGCAGTACATATCCTATAGCTGTGCGTTATTTTGAAACTGACTTTGCAAATGATCATAATATTCTTGCCGTAACACAATGGATCAATAACAACTATAACGTTCATATCTTAATCAATAATGCAGGAACAGGTGGTTCTAGACAGTTTGATAAGGTGTCCTTACATTATATCAATACCATAATTCAAGTTAATGTAAAAGCTACTTCATTATTAACTCATCAATTGTTACCTAATCTACAGCAACAAAAACAATCTTATATTCTTAATGTTTCTAGTATTGCTGCGTTTTCTCCTGTAGGTTATAAAACAGTATATCCAGCATCAAAGACGTTTATTCATTCTTTTTCAATAGGTCTAGCCGAAGAGTTAAAAGATTCTAATGTATCGGTTAGTGTAATTAATCCCGGAGCTATGAAAACAAATCCCGAAATAGCTAAACGAATCGAGAAACAAGGTACTTTGGGCAAATTGACTTTATTAGATCCTAACAAAGTTGCCGAATTCTCTTTAAATCGTATGTTTAAAAAAGAAACAGTCATATTACTTAATCCTATCAGCTGGTTTATATCAAAACTGCTACCTAACTGGATTAAAGTACCTATGATGACTCGTGTAATTAAACGAGAAGTTACACATGAATAATATTTTTGTTACCGGTATCAATGGTTTATTAGGTACCAATCTTAGTCACGAATTACTACATCAAGGGTATCATGTAAAAGGATTAGTTAGAAAACTATCGTCTTATAAAGGCAATACACATAAGAACCTACAATTGATACAAGGTACTTTGTTTGACAACTTTGTCGATCAATTAGAGCATATTGATTGTGTGATTCATGCTGCTGCTGTTACCGATCAGAGTTTATATAATTATGATTCATACTGGCAGATCAATTATAACGCTACTATACAATTGTTTCATGCTGCGATAAAAGCAAAAGTCAAAAAATTCATTTTTGTAAGTACAGCAAATACTATAGGTTATGGTACTAAAGAAACCTCAGGAAATGAAAAATACACAATTAAAGCTCCTTTTAACACTTCTTTTTATGCCAAAAGTAAGCTTGAAGCCGAGCACTATTTATTACAACATAATCATGATATAGAGGTCATTATTATCAACCCTACATTTATGTTAGGTCCCTATGATACTAAACCTAGCTCTGGTAAAATCATATTTATGGGCTGGAAGAAAAGAATAATTTTTTATCCTCCAGGTGGTAAAAATTTTGTTCACGTTAAAGATGTTGCCAAAGGTATCATCAAGAGCATAATCAAAGGTAAAAACGGTGAAAAATACCTTATAGCAAATAAAAATCTCACTTATCAGGAGTTCTTTAAACGTATAAACACACTTGCGTTTCAAAAACCTATCCTGATTCCTATCCCTAAACGTTGCTTTTATCTAGCGGGAATTATAGGTGATTTACTTAGACTATTAAAAATAAATACTAATCTATCTAGTAACAATATGAAAGCACTATGCATTCATAATTACTTTTCTAATACAAAATCTGTACAACAACTAGATATGACATATTTATCTATTGATACCGCTATTCTAGATGCTATTCAATACTTCTCTATCACAAAAAGAAAAAAAGCATGAATCGTTTTGTTATTTTATCCTTGATAATGAGTATTTCATTCTTTAATACTGTTTATACTCAGCAACATTCTTTAGATCATATCACTTCGCTCCATCAATTAACTACGCTATCTCAAAAAGGCGATTGGAAAATTGCTAAACAAAAAGACGGCGTATCTATAAAGTACAGAACACTTCGCTTTAAAAACAGCTTAAAAACAAGAGAATTGTCTATTGATTTTACAGTTTCTTCTGCTACAGATAGTATTCTTCATTATATAAAATCTCCTCTTAAGATTCAGCAGTGGAATAAGAACTTTCGTGAGATCGATATACTTCAAGATCAAGATTCTACTTGGATTTCGCATACGTTATATGATATTCCTTATCCTTTTTCACAACAGGATTTAGTTGCTTTACATGAAATAAAAAACACAGATACCGCTGTATATATATCATCCCGAGCTAAACCTGATTATATTCCATTATTAAAAGATACTACTCGTGAAAAGTTTCATTTTGAACAATGGAAAATCACGCCATTATCAGGTCATAAAACTGCCGTTACTTTTTCTGTAGTTTCTATAGCTAGCTCTAATATCCCAAGATTTATAAAAGATCCTATCATTCAACAACGGCTTTTAAACTCTTTTCTCAATTTAAAAAATGCATTAAACCACGATGAAAAATCCGATTCAGATTTTTAAAAAGTTATTTACCATAAATGATACCCCAGAGCTCGTTGCAAAAGGGTTTGCTATGGGCTCTTTTATTGGTATGATTCCTATTCCTGGGTTTCAAGTCTTTGTTGCTTATTTTTTAGCATCGGTATTTAAAATCAATAAATCTGCTGCTTGTATTGCTGTTTTTAATACCAACTTGCTTACTGGCCCTTTTATTTTTGCCTTTAATTATTGGTTAGGCAAAACCATTTTGGGAATATCTTCTTCTTTTGTTATTCCTCAAAAAATTGAGTTAAGCTTTATCACAACCATCATTTCATCTGGTGCAGATGTTTACCTGTCTTTAATTGTAGGTGGTTTAATTACAGGAATATTTACTGCCTTAATCTCTTATCCTCTTATAAAAAGATATACGATATATAGACAATCACATACAAAACAATAATGCTTCTAGTTATACACAAAATACGCCCCAATTGCTTGAAGCGTATCTTGTGTATTTCTAAAAAATGATATTATTTATTTTCCTGGAAATGCTGGTTTTCTTTTTTCTAAAAAGGCTGTAGTTCCTTCTTTAAAATCTGCTGTACCAAAACATTTACCAAACTCTTCTATCTCTGTTGTAAATCCATTAACACCATCTTCATAACACGCATTTACAGCTTTGATTGCTGCACCTATAGCTACAGATGAATTACGCATAATTTTTCCTGCTAATTTTTCTGCTAGTGGTATTAATTCTTCTTGAGTTACAACGTGATTTACCAATCCATAACGTTCTGCTGTTGCAGCATCGATCATTCCTGCTGTCATCACTAACTCCATTGCTCTTCCTTTACCAATAAGTTGAGGTAAACGCTGTGTACCTCCATAACCAGGAATCACTCCTAATGACACTTCTGGTAATCCCATTTTTGCATTATCGCTAGCAATTCTAAAATGTGCTGCCATAGCCAATTCTAATCCACCACCCAAGGCAAATCCATTTACTGCTGCAATTACTGGAGTACTTAAGTTTGCTACTACATCAAATAATAATTCTTGTCCGTTTGCTGCCAGAGCACCTCCTTGCTCAACAGAAAAATCGGCAAACTCACTTATATCTGCTCCTGCTACAAATGCTTTTTCTCCACTACCTGTAATGATAATTACTTTTGTAGCCTGATCTTCATCTGCTGCTTTAAACGCTTGATGTAATTCTTGTATCGTTTCTTTATTTAATGCATTTAATTTTGATGGACGATTAATAGTAATTGTCGTTATGCCGTTATTTTGTGCGGTTAGAATATTAGTATACATAAATTCTCTAGTTTTTCTTAGAATATTATTCTTTAGGAAAAGAAACTTTAAATACCGTTCCTTTATCTTCTACAGAGGTAAAGGTAATATTTCCTTTATAGGTTTCCACAATATTTTTTACCATAGCTAACCCAAGTCCCATTCCGCTTGTCTTTGTTGTGAATTTTGGTTCAAAAACCTTCTTTTTATTTTCATCACTAATACCTATCCCGTTATCTGCTACGGTAATGCAAACGTGATCTCCTTCTTCAGTTACATTAACTAATATCTTAGGTACCCTATCCTCTGGAATGGCTTGAATTCCGTTTTTAACTAGATTCGTTACAACACGAATTAATTGTGTACGATCAAACTTAGCAATTACTTGTTCTCCTGTAGACGGAAATGCGATATAACCTTCATTAAAGATATCTAATGCTAACCCCACGATCTTAACTACATCAAGTGTCTCGCTTTTTTGTGCAGGCATCTTTGCAAAATTTGAAAATGCCGAAGCTATAGAACTCATCGTATCGATTTGCTGAATCAAGGTATCACTATATTCTTTTAGTTTTTGATTGATATTAGGATCTGTTGGGTCAAACTTGCGATGAAAACTCTGTACCGTCAATCGCATAGGAGTTAATGGATTTTTAATCTCATGTGCTACTTGTTTTGCCATTTCGCGCCAAGCGGCTTCTCTTTCATTTTTGGCTAGCATGGCAGCACTTTCCTCTAGTTCATCAATCATACTATTATATGCACTCACCAGCGTATAAATCTCTTCGCTCACATTGTCTAAAGCTATACGCTTATTGCGTTTGTCTAGACGTGTTTGATCTATGGTTTCTGTAATCGTTTTTAAAGATCTTGTAATATATTTTGATAAGAAATACGCCATAGCTATCGCTATTAATAGCATAAATAGATACACCTCAGCTAATCTTCTTAAAAACTCATCTAGCTCTCTCGTTATAAAATCGTCATCTTGTAAATATGGTAGATTTAAAATCGCCAGTGGCTTTGCTTTGCTATCAGAAATATAAGTATATGATGTTTGAAACTTTTTCCCATCCTTTTCAAAGCGAACAATATAACGTTTGTTATATAATGATTCTAGCTCATAAATAATGTTTTTAGGAATCGTTTCTCCGTTATTTACAAATGTCCCTTTGGATTTGATCAATAGGTTCCCGTCTAGGTCATAGATTTTAATAGGAAGGTTATGTATTTCTGAAAGTTCAAATATTTTCTCTTTGAATATCAACGGAATTTTATTTGTACTAACCTCATACGTAGTATATCTCAAGGTATAATCGATACTTTTTTTAATCGCTTCTTCTTTACGCGCTAAGCGCTCTTTGTGATATTCTTCGGCTTCTTCTTTGTATTGTAATACCGATACTCCTGCTATTAAAATTGACGCCACAAGGATTAGTAACGTCATCGTAATAAATATACGTGTGCGTAAAGAAAGTTTAGATAAGGTCATGTAGTAAAAATCTATTCATTATCGTAAAAATAGCAAATATCACACCAATTCTTTAGCATCTATATTTTATAAGCTATTTATATTCTCCAAATTTTATTTAGTTTTGAATATGGAGCAGTCACCACTATTAAGCATACAAGATTTGTCCCTTTCTTTTAAAAACGAAGGTGGATATACAAAAGTTCTTCACAATGTATCTTTTAAGGTTTTCCCTAATCAAATTTTAGGGATTGTAGGAGAATCTGGTAGTGGTAAATCTGTAACATCTCTAGCTACTCTGGGCTTATTGCCTAAAAAAACAGCTAAAATTACCTCGGGTAGTATTAGCTATAAAGAACAAGAACTCACCACACTTACTGCAAAGGAGTTTCGTAAACTTAGAGGTAATGAAATCGCTATGATTTTTCAAGAACCTATGAGTTCGCTTAATCCTTCTATGCGATGTGGTTTACAAGTGTTCGAAATTTTAAGACAACACACTCAACTTTCTAAAACCGAAGCCAAAGCTGAGGTTTTAAGCCTATTTGAAAAAGTAAAACTTCCTGATATTGATAGGGCCTATAATGCGTATCCTCATCAATTAAGTGGCGGACAAAAGCAACGTATTATGATTGCTATGGCCATTGCTTGTAAACCGCAATTACTTATTGCAGACGAACCCACTACAGCACTAGATGTTACTGTTCAAAAAGAAATTATCGCTTTATTAAAAGAGTTACAAAAGGATAGTGCAATGAGCATTATTTTTATTTCTCATGATCTAGCTCTTATGTCAGAAATAGCAGATCAAGTGGTGGTGATGTATAAGGGTAAAGTTGTTGAGTATGATACTGCTCAAACGGTATTTACTTCTCCGCAACAAAAATATACGCAAGCCTTAATCAATGCACGTCCATCACTAGCTGTTCGTTTAAAACGTTTACCTACTATCGATAACTATCTCGATACGTCAACTCCTTTTGTTGAAGAGGTTATTACTACGACGCAACGTAAAGCTGTTCATGAAAAATTATACAACAATCCTCCTTTATTAGAGGTCGTAGATGTATCAAAATCTTATTTTTCTAATGTAGGTTGGTTTGACCAAAAAGAATTTAAAGCTGTTGATACGGTATCTTTTACATTATATGAAGGAGAAACACTAGGACTTGTAGGAGAATCTGGATGCGGAAAATCTACCTTAAGTAATGTTATTCTTCAATTAGATCAGGCTACAAGCGGACATATTTTTTATAAAGGTAAAGATCTTACCACCTTATCGCCTCAGGAAATACGTCATCTACGAAAGGAAGTACAGTTGATTTTTCAAGATCCTTTTGCTTCTTTAAATCCAAAACTCACTATAGGTAATGCCATTATGGAACCTATGATTGTACATCGTCTTTATGATAATAATGTGACTAGGAAACAAAAAGTAATCGAGTTATTAGAACGTGTGGGGTTAACTGAAGCGCATTTTGATCGTTATCCCCATGAGTTTAGTGGTGGACAACGACAACGTATAGGTATTGCTCGTACCATTGCATTACAGCCTAAACTTATTATTTGTGACGAATCTGTAAGTGCTCTTGATATTTCTGTACAAGCACAGGTATTAAATCTTCTTAACGAACTTAAAGAAGGTTACGGATTTACATATATCTTTATATCTCATGATCTAGCCGTAGTAAAATATATGGCAGATCAACTCCTTGTAATGAATAAAGGACAGGTAGAAGAACTGGGAGATGCAGATGATATCTATCAACACCCAAATAGTGAGTATACCAAAAACTTAATTTCGGCTATACCTAAAGGAATTTAAAAAATACTTATGCTATTAAAAATACTTTCTTTGCTAAATATAAGCAGTTAGCTATCAGTTCAAAAGTTGGTCTTATAGTGCTTTGAATTCTATCTATTAAAGTTTTCATTGTGGGGTATGAGAATTATTACTATTAATGTGTTTATTTTTTCGAAGCACTAATATGCAATTTTTTTTTGATAAAAAACGTTGAACTACTCAAAAATTCGACATAAAACATCACTTTTAACATTTTAAAAACAGCTTATAACCCACTCTACCACATAACCTTAATGTTTATACGGGTTTTGATTACTTTTTTTCTTACGTTTATCCTACAAGGCTTTCTTTTAGTAAGAAATGTGATCCCACCTCTTTTCACTAATCACCTATAAATCACCCTGATGCTTTTTATATAGCTCTATTGCCTTTATATAATCTATAGCACCTTTCATACTTAAATCATTAATAAACCCATCTAATTCTGGATGGTGTAATTTAATCCAGCTAACAAGTGCTTCTTTTTCTTTTTCCCATACATCCCAATTTACATCAATACAATCTAAAGTTTCTATACGTCTTATTTTTCCAGATTTAAAATAGAAAGCATAGTTACAGGTAAATGGATTATTTTTTAAAAACTCAAATTTAACAGATGTCATAGCAACAGTAGCAATACTATGTTCTCCCTGATTTTTTAATTCGATTATCTTATAAGTTGGCTTAAATACAGAATCCCATTTAAACTGTTTATAAAAACTCTTAGATGTAAATGGCATCTTATGATCTCCCTCAATAATAATAAGGCTATCAGATATCACTTCTTTTATTTGATTATAATCAGCATTATTAAAGCCATTATAATATGTGATCACTTTTTCTTCTCTATTATTTTTTCGTTCTGCACAACTCACTATTAACAATAGTGTAACTATAACTAAAAGTTTTTTCATCGGGTTCTTTTGATAAATTATTGTAAATCAATTTGATTTTTTTCTTAATATGGTGATTCTTATCTACTACGAGTCACTATGCTTACTATCTTATTTAGTGTTTCTAGAGCATCAAACCATTCAAGAGGATATCCATTACCTAATTCGTCTTTCCAGTTTTTATCAATTAATCTTTTAGCATAATCCTCTGCCTTCAATCCCTCGTGATCAAGTATATTTTTATCTGCTCCGTTAGCTATTAAAAAATCAACCATGTTTAAAATGGCTTTAGCACTATTATGATCCCCAAACAGATCTGGGGTTACTGCTATCATAAGTGGTGTTGTTCCATTACTAAATCGATGATTAATATCAAATTCTTTAAGAAAAACAGCTACTTTCTCCGTACTACAGTAATATGAAATAGCTTTAATAAAATCTTGTTCTTTTTCCTTATTCATTATTAGTATATACGATCTAGGAATAGTTACTGTTTTTTTAAAATATAAAAATTCTCATTCAATATCAGTTCTTTACCTTGTTTAACTGCATTGTTATATTTTGCAGAAAGACTAAAATAATCCTGATGGTCAATCAACTTATAATTCTTTATCGTTTGGTAATATTCATCTTCGATCGTTTGGAAGTCATTCTCATTAGTTTTAGCCACTTTTTTATTAAAAAAGCTTATTAAGTTTTTAAATGCTACAGTTTCTTTTAAGGTATCTGGAAAAGATGCACTACCTACATAATCCCCTTTATGCTGTATTAAATCAAAAAAATTAAACAGTCTATCAGTTTCTTCCTTATCCAAAAAAAACAAAACTCCTTCTATAAGAATAAAACTAGGCTTAGAAGTTACTATTGAAGTGATTTCTTGTAATAATGTGTCTTTATAATTAGTACTAAAATCAACGCCTATAAACCGAATATCTCTTTTAGGTAATTCCTTATTTTTTTGCCATTGTTCTAGTTTCTTTTTCTTGTACTCAACTATTTCAGGTTTATCAATTTCTATATGCAGCAAGTTTTCGTTAAGCAAAAAGGGATACATGCTAAATCCACTTCCAAAATTGATAAGTACTTCGATCTTTTCTTGTGCTACCAATTCTTTTATTGCTTCTAGAAAATATCTATTTCGTAAACAATGTGTATATGTTTCTTCAGAAGAAACTTGACTAAGATATTCTTCAATCCATTTTTCGGTTTTTGAATTGTGCCATAATTTCGAAAATGTATCCTGACTTAATTTTTCATCAAAAGCTCTAAACGACGAAGTAACAAAGGCCGTTTCATGTATTTCTATGTTTTTCTCTTCCATTGTTAATACCATTCAATAATCATACTCCATTAGGTGTATTTCTCGTGTATTGTTTATAAATCTAAAAAAATCTTAGCGAACTCTTCTCTATATAATTACAGTATTGCAGTCTTTTCAGTAGTTTATAAGATAATTCTCCCAAAAGTGATACTTATGATAAATAACTTTTGCATCGTTATGGAGTCCATCTCGAGACTAGAATCTCTTCCTGCATCATTGCAGAGTCAATCTCAAGACTAGAATTCCTTCCTGCGTCGTTGCAGAGCTAATCTCAAGACTATATTTCCTTCATGCGTCGTTGCAGAGCCAATCTCAAGGCTATAATTCTTTCCTGCGTCATTGCAGAGCCAATCTCAACACTATATTTCCTTCCTGTGTCATTGCAGAGCCAATCTCAAGACTAGAATTCCTTCCTGCGTCATTGCAGAGCCAATCTCAACACTATATTTCCTTCCTGTGTCATTGCAGAGCCAATCTCAAGACTAGAATTCCTTCCTGCGTCATTGCAGAGCCAATCTCAACACTATATTTCCTTCCTGTGTCATTGCAGAGCCAATCTCAAGACTAGAATTCCTTCCTGCGTCATTGCAGAGCCAATCTCAACACTATATTTCCTTCCTGTGTCATTGCAGAGCCAATCTCAAGACTAGAATTCCTTCCTGCGTCATTGCAGAGCCAATCTCAACACTATATTTCCTTCCTGTGTCATTGCAGAGCCAATCTCAAGACTAGAATTCCTTCCTGCGTCATTGCAGAGCCAATCTCAAGACTATATTTCCTTCATGCAACGGTTGCGGCACTATCGTAAATACTGGGCTAAGCGATTTTTGATGTGGAATTTAGAAGTGTTACTTCGAGTGATCTTATCGCTTTAGAGAGGTCCTATTTTACAATAATGGTCATTGTTATATATAATCATTATTAAAATTTTCGTTGATACCATTTCAAATTGCTTAGGCGTTCAATTTCTTCTTTTTGCGCGTCAATCCTTTTATCTTGTTCTTTTAATCGATTTTCTAACCTTTCGTTTGCTCTTTTCCGTCTATTAATTTCTTCACGTTGACAATCTTTATCTTTTATTAAACGAGATAATTTATTCTTTATATCAATTAATTCTAAAGATAATTTTGTTTTTGAATTCAGTAATAGGCTAATTTTTTTTTCGTCTTTTTCGTTTTTTCTATATAATTTATGCCATTTTCCAAAATAATTTTTCTTTTCGTTTTTTAATCTCTTTATAGAGTTTTCTAACTCAATAATTTCTTTATTTAAATTTTCAATTTCTTTAGAATTAATGTTTTCTCTTAAGATTCTATCCAAGCTCGTTTTCTTAGATACTAATTTTGATGCAGATATTGTAATAAACCTTTGAAAACCTTCTGTTTCTATGTCATTTCTATATTTTAAGGCTTTCTTGAAATTTAAAAAAGCATGTTCTATATTTCCTTTATCAAATTTTTCTCTTGCTTTTTTATAATAAAAGTCAGCTTTACCTGTATTAAGCTGTTGAGTAATTAATGTTTCTGGTGTCTCATTATTGGCAAATTCAATTACCCTTGGGTCAGTTTTTATTGCTCCAGAATGAAGTTGTGTTTTTAATACAAGGCCATTAAAGGATGTACAGCGACTAAGTGCAACATATACTTGTCCAGGTGCAAAAGCACCGCTAAGATCAGCTATTACCTTTTCAAACGTTAAGCCTTGGCTTTTATGAACAGTTATCGCCCAAGCAAGTTTAATAGGAAACTGCTCAAAAGACCCAATCACCTCTTCTTCAATACTTTTCATCTCCTTATTATACGTGTATTTTATATTTTGCCATGTTGCCATTTCTACCTCAACTTCTTGCTCATTATCAAAAACCACAATTATTTTACCTTTTTTAAGCTCTTTGATTTTTCCGATCTTTCCATTATAGTACCTTCTACGATCACCACTGTCATTTTTTATAAACATTATTTGAGCTCCGACTTTCAAATGTAAATAATGGTCGGTTGGTTTCATTTTATCTGGAAAGATATTAGTTATTTTAGCCTCAAAAGTAAATTGTTCATTTTCAATTTGATTCAATCTTGTTAGATTGGTTTCGTTCACAATTTTATTATGAGTTGCAAGAATTATGTAATCGCTACCATTAGCCGAAAAAGTTGGGTTATACTTTAAGTTTAAAGCCTGAAAATCATTTGGTCTAACTTGGTTAATTCGAACTCTATTCAATAAATCAATAAACTCTTGTTCATTTTGTCTATATATTTTTTTTAGTTCAATGTATACAGGTTTTTCATTCTCAATTACTTTAGCACTAAAGAAAAAAGGTGTCTTATAGAATTGAGATAAAATATTCCATTCTTCCCTGTTTGCTATTGGAGGTAATTGGAAAGTATCACCTATCAAAATAACCTGAACACCTCCAAATGGGAAATTTGGTTTTTTACGAAATACTCTAAGAATTTTGTCAATCACATCTAAAACATCACAGCGAACCATTGAAATTTCATCAATAATTAATAATTCTAAGTTCTCAATGATATCTCTCTTTTCCTTTTGATACTTAAATGTATCATAGATAGTTTCTTTTCTTTCAGTTCCAAATGAACTTGTCCTAAGTCGTATATCATTTGGCAAAAAAGGTCCAAAAGAAATCTGAAAAAAGGAATGAATTGTTACCCCACCAGCATTTATAGCTGCGACTCCTGTCGGTGCTAAAACAACGATATTTTTATCGGTAATCTTTTTGATATACTTCAAAAAAGTGGTTTTACCAGTACCAGCTTTTCCAGTCAAATAAATTAACTTATCTGTATGCTTGACAAATTCAGCTGCATTGTTAAATTCAGCATTATCTTTATCAAGTTCTATGCTGTCTATTTTAACACTCATTTCTTTTCTACTTATATTTAAACGATTATATATCCGATTACCCAATCAAATATACTTATTCCCACAAGTTCTTTCAATTTAGTTAATCTCCTTGTATAAAGCTATATAAACGTTGAAAAATCGATAAACGACCGTAACTTATTTTTGAATTTGTAAAAATTCACTGTACTTGTTTTTATATATTGAGGTTATTATAAAAGTAATTATGATAGTGTGGTTATTTTTATCCCGTGTTGTGCTGTGATACTTATTCAACTATTTACTCATCACTATCTACTTATTACTTATAAAAAAAGCATTTTTGATGCATTGGTCTCGATACAATTTTATTTCGTTATGCTACATAAAATCACTCGACCTACATCAGTTGTTTACTCATTAACTAACTCACCTCTAATCACTCTTTACTAAAAAAACATTCTAACTTACACCGGTCATTCAGTCTGTGGTCATTGAGCCTGCCGAAATGACGAACTCCATTACTCGTCACTTATAAAATAGAAAAGCTACGCATGATGCGTAGCTTTTCTATTTTATAAAGTTTTTTGTTTAATCTAATTGCATTTCGGGAATATCGCCTTCAATGATTAGTGTTCCAGCTGTAGCAGCTTCTATCTCTGCTACGCTTACTCCTGGTGCTCTTTCTAAGAGTTTAAATCCTGCTGATGTTATTTCTAATACAGCTAAGTTTGTTACTACTTTCTTTACACAGTTTACTCCTGTTAATGGTAATGAGCATGATTTAAGCAATTTTGATTGTCCAGCTCTATTGGTGTGCATCATTGCTACAATAATGTTTTCTGCACTGGCTACAAGATCCATTGCGCCTCCCATTCCTTTTACCATTTTACCCGGAATTTTCCAGTTGGCTATATCTCCGTTTTCTGCAACTTCCATAGCGCCTAGTATCGTAAGGTCTACGTGTTTTCCTCGTATCATACTAAAGCTTGTTGCCGAGTCAAAGAATGAAGCGCCAGGCATCGTGGTAATGGTTTGTTTTCCTGCATTAATGATATCTGCATCTTCTTCTCCCTCAAAAGGAAAAGGTCCCATCCCTAATACTCCATTTTCGCTTTGAAATTCTACTTCGATTCCTTCGGGAATATAATTTGCTACCAGCGTAGGAATTCCTATCCCTAGATTAACAAAATAACCATCTTCTAGTTCTTGTGCTATACGTTTAGCAATTCCGTTTTTATCTAACATAATGCGATAGTTATTAATTAATCTAGATTGGGTTGTGGAGTCATCCTTAAATAAGGTTTGATTTCTTTATGTCCTTTAGGGAATAGTTCTGGAATTTCTTCATTGGTTACTGCTGGTACAATAACACAATCATCTCCGTGATTCCAGTTTGCTGGTGTCGCCACTTTGTGATAAGCTGTAAGTTGTAAAGAGTCTATTACTCTTAATAGCTCATCAAAATTACGCCCAGTTGATGCTGGATATGTAATGGTAAGTTTGATCTTTTTATCTGCTCCTATTACAAACACAGATCGCACTGTTAATTTACTATCTGCATTAGGGTGTATCATATCATATAACTCTGATACTTTTCTGTCTTCGTCTGCTATAATCGGAAAATTAACTGTAGTATTTTGAGTTTCATTAATGTCTTTGATCCATCCGTGATGAGAGTCTAATCCATCTACACTTAATGCAGCAACTTTTACATTGCGCTTATTAAACTCTTCTGTATATTTTGCTACGGTACCTAGTTCTGTTGTACATACTGGTGTATAGTCGGCTGGATGTGAAAATAACACACCCCAGCTGTCTCCTAGCCATTGGTGAAAATCTATTTTTCCTTCTGTTGTTTCTGCTATAAAGTTTGGTGCTTCGTCACCTAATCGTAATACTGCCATGTTTTTTCTTTTTTAATTTTTTAGTTTTTAGTGCGAACCGTACGTTGCTCGATTCTTTTCTCAAAACGTTCTCCTTGAAAAATTCGCTGTACAAAAATCCCTGGAATATGCACTTGGTTAGGGTCTAAAGTTCCTGCTGGAACAAGTTCTTCTACCTCTGCCACAGTGATTTTTGCTGCTCCACACATACATGGATTAAAATTACGGGCAGTACCTTTAAAAATTAAGTTCCCTGCTTCGTCACCTTTCCATGCTTTTACAAAAGCAAAATCTGCCTTAAAAGCTTCTTCTAAGACATACATTTTTCCGTTAAATTCTCTTGTTTCTTTTCCTTGGGCTACTTCTGTACCGTATCCTGCCGGAGTATAAAAAGCAGGGAATCCCGCTTGTGCAGCTCTACATCGTTCTGCTAGTGTTCCTTGAGGTATTAATTCTACATCAAGTTCACCACTTAGCATCTGACGTTCAAATTCATCATTCTCTCCTACATAAGAAGAGATCATTTTTTTGATTTGTTTTTCTTGAAGTAAAAGCCCTAAACCAAAATCGTCTACTCCTGCATTATTAGAAATGCATGTAAGACCTTTTATATTACGTTTTACAAGTTCTGCTATGGCATTTTCTGGAATTCCACAAAGTCCAAAACCTCCTAACATAAGAGTCATATCGTCTTGTACTCCATCTAATGCTTCTGTAACACTTGCTACCGTTTTACGAATCATAATGTGCTATTTTTAGAGTACTAAAAGTACTAAAAAAATAGCGCATTATATAGGTTGTTTAGCTTTCTTTAAGAGTTATTCTTATTGAATAGAAAACTATATCTTAAATCTCAAATTCGTCATCTTCACTTTCTTCTGACTGTTGCATTTTCTTAAACTTCTCACAGTCAACCTCTATAGAAAGCTCTTCTGGTTTTTCAAATGGTTCTTTGGAGATCTGAAGTTCTTTATCTTCATAACATTTTCTCATGAAAATCGCCCATATTGGCAATGCCATTGTAGCTCCTTGACCATATCGTACTGTAGGGAAATGTACAGCTCTATCGTCTCCTCCTACCCATACTCCCGTAGTTAAATTAGGTACAATCCCCATAAACCATCCATCACTTTGATTTTGTGTAGTTCCTGTTTTTCCTGCAATAGGATTTCTAAATTGGTATGGGTATCCTGTAATTACATTTTTATAATCATAACGCTCAGATGGCCCTGTACGTAAACGCATTCCCGATCCTGATTGCGTTACACCTTCCATTAAATTAAGTGTTACATAAGCTGCTTCTTGACTGATAACATCTTTTGTCTCTGGAATGAATTGGTATAAGATTGTTCCGTTTTTATCTTCTATACTTGTTACCATTACTGGTTTTGTATAAATTCCTTTATTAGCAAATGTGCTATAGGCTCCCACCATTTCTGATAGTTTTAAATCTACAGATCCTAAACATATAGATGCTACTGATGGAATCTCTGATTCTACTCCCATCTTATTCGCTAACCTTATGATTGGTTCTGGGCCTATACGGTCCATCAATCTAGCCGAAACTGTATTTACCGACTTTGCTAATGCAGACTTTAAGTTTAGGTACCCTCCATAATCCCCATCACTATTCTTAGGTGTCCAATCATTTGTTACTCCATATTTCCCTTTAGGAATCGTTATTTGCGTATTAGGTAAGGTATCACATGGTGATAATTTTAATTGATCTATAGCTGTAGCATAAACGAAAGGCTTAAATGTAGATCCCACTTGTCTTGTTCCCTGATCTACATGATCGTATTGGAAGTTTTTATAATTTATTCCTCCTACCCAGGCTTTAATTTGCCCTGTTTGTGGCTCCATTGACATTAATCCTGTACGGAAGAACGATTTGTAGTACCAGATAGAATCACGTGGTGTCATGATCGTATCTTTTTCTCCTTGCCAAGTAAACACAGTCATCTCTGTTTTCTTATCAAAAGAGGCTAAAACTTCGGCTTCACTTTTACCTTGTTTTAGCATTTCTTTACGTCTACCTGAAGTCTTTATTGCTCTATTGATAATAGCATCTATTTGACTTTTTGTAAGATCTCTAAATGGTGCTGTTTTATTTTTTTCGTTTTGCTTATTAAATTCTTTCTGCAATCTAGGCATATGTTCCGCCACTGCTTCTTCGGCATAACGCTGCATACGAGAATCTATAGTTACATTAATCTTTAATCCATCTCTATAGATATCATAATAGATTGTATTTCCGTCTTCGTCTTTACCTTTTGGGTTAGCTTTTACCCAATCTTGCATCCATTTCTTTAAATATTCTCTAAAATATGTAGCAATTCCATCACTATGTCCTTCTGGAGAGAAGTCAATCTTCATTGGTAATTGCTGTAAACTGTCTCGTTCTCTTTCTGTGATATAGCCATATTTTTCCATTTGACTTAACACTGTATTTCTACGGTTGAAAGATTTCTTTTTAGAAATTGCTCTATGTGGGTTATACTGTCTTGGATTTTTAAGCATTCCTACAATTACGGCTGCTTCTTCTATTTTAAGATCTTTTAGGTTTGCTTTATTAAAGTAAATACGTGCCGCAGAACTCACTCCTATTGCTTGAAAAAGAAAGCCCTGTTTATTTAAATACATGGCTATAATCTCATTCTTAGTATACTGTCTTTCTAATCGTGTAGCAATTACCCATTCTTTTATTTTTTGCGTATATTTTTTCCATCCCTTGGCACGTTCTCCATGAAATAAAAGTTTTGCCAACTGTTGTGTGATAGTACTTGCTCCACCTTTACCTCCTAACGAAGTTAATGCTCTTAACGTTCCTCTAGCATCAATACCTGAATGTTCATAATATCGTGCATCTTCTGTAGCTACCAAAGCATCTACTAGGTGTTGTGGTAATTCATCAAAACTTACTGGTGTTCTGTTTTCTTCGAAATAGGTTCCTAAAATTTTTCCATCTGAAGACATGATTTGTGTTGCCAAATCACTTTTAGGGTTTTCTAACTCTTTAAAATCTGGCATAGGACCAAATGTGCCCCAGCTTGCCATCATAAATATTAGCACTCCTGCTCCTAATCCTAGGATAAATAATGCCCAAAACCACCCGATGTATTTCCAATTACTCTTAGGTTTACTTGTTGTTTCTTCCATATTTTGATGTAGATGTTACTTTTGCTATAATTTTATGACTATTGCACGTTTTCTATTCTAAAACCAACGTCGGTAATTCCTTCTAACATTTGTATCCCGTCTACTTCACCATTTTTTCGCATGGCATGTTGTATAGAAACTTTATAAATTCCTTCTTCGTTAAATTTTACGCCTTCTTTATACCACAATTTGTTTTCTTTTACATCTGTAAATCCTTCTCCTAACCATTGCCCGTCAGGTAAAGCCATTTCATATTGTAAAGTGTCTACTAGTACCTTTCCTTTAGGAAATTCTAAAGTAGTTATCAAGTATAAATTACTGTACTGATACTCATTTGTATTTCTCACATTAAGAAATACATTATAGGTTTTTGTAGTATCCAATTGTGGTATCGAGAAATGAGCAAGTGTATCTTTATGCCACCCATTAGGCATACTTTTATATTCGTCAAACACTTGCTTATTATCACAAGATATAAGCAAAACTAATAGTGTAAATAGTACAAAAATATTAAGCTTTGTCATTCTTTTTTTGATCCTGTTGGGGTTTACGCTTTCTATTATTTCGATTTTGATTCTTCCTTCTCGGTGTAGATTTACTTTGAGGAGTCTTCTTTCTTGGCTCTTTATCTTTATTGTTAGTATTATTAGCTACTCCTTTTCCTTTTCTAGGTTTTTGTGAGTTGCCATTGCCATTAGCGTTATTGTTATTATTCGCTGCTTTATTCTTATTTTTTTGTTGCCCAGAACGTTTATTTTTATTTCTATTGCGTCTATTTCTGTTACTTCTCTTAGGTTGATCAAAACGCGTAAGGCTATCTTGTCCTACAACGTTTTCAAAATCCATTTTAGTATCTTCAAGTAACTCTGAAGCAAACTCTTCTAGACTTGGTACCGGTTCTCCTGCTTCATTAGCTGCAATAATTTCCTGAGCATGTTCTGTGCTAATTTTATGCCAGTTCATCCACTCTCCTTCATACGCATACCACATATAGCCTTTAAAAATATCTATCTTTTGGCAGGTTGCAGTTCCTTTTTCTGTATGAAGCTTTGTTTCTGTTTTTGGGAAATCGTCTAAGGCATCTATATAGGCATCTAGCTCATAATTAAGACAACACTTTAACTTACCACATTGTCCAGCTAACTTTTGTGGGTTTAATGATAATTGCTGATACCTAGCTGCACTGGTTGTTACTGATCTAAAATCTGATAACCAAGTAGAACAACACAATTCTCTACCACAAGATCCTACTCCTCCTAATCTAGCAGCTTCTTGTCTAAATCCAATTTGTCGCATCTCGATTCTCGTACTGAATTCATGCGCAAACTCTTTAATCAACTGCCTAAAATCTACACGATCCTCTGCTGTATAATAAAACGTTGCTTTTGAGCCATCTCCTTGAAATTCGATATCAGAAATTTTCATTTGTAATTCTAATCGAATTGCAATTTCGCGAGCACGAACCTTCATACTTTCTTCACGGTCACGCGCTTTTTGCCATATATCTATGTCTTTTTGAGAAGCTTTACGATAGACTCTTTTTGTATCTTCACCATCAATTTCTACATTTTTCTTCTTCATTTGTATGCGTACCAACTCTCCTGTAAGAGTCACCATTCCTACATCATGCCCTGGAGAAGCTTCTGTCGCTACTATGCTTCCTATTGATAGTCCTAAGTTTTCTGTGTTTTTATAATATCCTTTTCTTCCGTTTTTAAAACGTACTTCTACATAATCAAATGGAGCTACACCATTAGGCATAGCCATATTGGAAAGCCAATCAAAGACTGTTAATTTATTACATCCATCTGTACCACAGGTTCCATTATTCTTGCATCCCTTAGGTTGCCCATCCTTACCTGAGGAACAACTACTACACCCCATATTATTTACCTATATTGAAATTTGCTTATGTATTTTTAACATAGCAAAAATGGTTCTTACTCTATATATCTATTCTAATATCTATATCCATGCTATTTTTTGCAAAGCGTAAAAATGCTCTTTTCTACAAAAAATAGCACTGGTTAAAGATACTATGATTTTTCTACAAACGATTACATTTGGAGCAAAATACCATTACTTCTTGAATTTCAATACTTCTGAACGTCCTTTTTTAAAGATTTTATTGCTATTAAATTTCCCTTTTCTTAAAGCTTTTTGCTCTTCATATGGTAATTTAATAATGTCTTTACATTCGTCTGAGCAACATGTATCCATTGTTGTTGCACATTCTTCGCATTGAATAAAAAGTAAATGGCAAGCTTCATTTGCACAATTTACATGCGTGTCACATGGTTTTCCACATTGGTGGCAATTAGAAATAACCTCATTAGAAATTTGCTCTGCTCTTCTATGATCAAAAACAAAATTCTTTCCTTTGAATTTGTTTTCTAATCCTTCTGATTCAACTTGTCTAGCATATTCAATGATTCCTCCTTCTAATTGAAAAACATTTTTAAATCCTTTATGCTTATAATATGCACTTGCTTTTTCGCATCTAATCCCTCCTGTACAATACATCACAAGATTTTTATCCTCTTTGTGCTCTTTTAGATCCTCTTCTATAATATCCAAAGAATCCCTAAAGGTATCTACATCTGGAGTAATTGCTCCTTCAAAATGTCCTATTTCACTTTCATAATGATTACGCATATCCACTAATACTGTATTAGGGTCTGCTATAATATCATTAAATTCTTTTGCTTTTAAATGTTTTCCTTTATTGGTAACATCAAAAGTTTCATCATTTAATCCATCTGCAAGAATCTTATCTCTTACTTTAACCTTTAACTTCAAAAATGATTTTGTATCCTGCTCTCTTGCAATATTTAAACGTATTCCGTTAAGAAAAGACACACTATCAAGGTGTTCTTTAAATGCATTAAAGTTAGGAGCGGGAACAGATAACTGTGCATTGATCCCTTCTTTGGCCACATAAATTCGACCTAAAACATCTAATTTATCCCAATTAAGGAACAAATGATTTCTAAAGACTTCTGGATTTCCAATATTTGCATATTGGTAGAAAGAGATAGTAATACGATCTTCTCCTGCTTGATCGATTAGCTCTGCTCTTTCTTTTGCACTTAATTTATTGTACAGTTGCATGCTATACTAATGTTTTTATGTTAAAAGAAATATATGTTTAATCACTCTAGGTGATATTTGGTGCAAAAATACAAATAGTAATTACATAAAAAAATGCCTTGAAAACCACTTCAAGGCATTTCTTCGGTTAATTCGTTACTAAAAAAATTTTTAAATCTTTTATTTATAGTAACGAAGCTAACCGCCATCAAAAATACAGCGTCTTATAGTAACTGTTGTAATTCCACAACAATCGTTTAAGATCACTCTTTTAAGAAATTTCATCTTCCCCTCCTTACTGCTTAATTTGTTCAATATTTGCTTTTTCACTTTGTAGATGCATATCTTTTTAAAAGGTTGCGTGATCGAGTGAAAAAAATCGAAAACTTTTTTAAACAGCAGCTATATTTAAATTGGTATGCCCAAAAAGTTGTAGTATTTTAGCGCAAATCATTAATAAAAAAGAAAGAGCAACGCATGAGTACTGATAAAGAGAAAGGTGCAAAATTAAAAGCACTGCAACTTACCCTTGATAAACTTGATAAAGCTTATGGTAAAGGAACTGTGATGAAAATGGGCGATAGCGCTATTGTTGAAGTAGAAACAATTCCTACTGGTTCGCTTGGTTTAGATTTAGCCTTAGGTGTAGGTGGATATCCTAGAGGAAGAATTGTAGAAATCTATGGTCCTGAATCTTCTGGTAAAACTACTTTAACGTTACATGCTATAGCCGAAGCTCAAAAAGCTGGTGGTATTGCTGCTTTTATTGATGCAGAGCATGCTTTTGATCGTTTTTATGCAGAGAAGTTAAATGTTGATATCGAGAATTTAATTATTTCTCAACCAGATAATGGTGAGCAAGCTCTTGAAATTGCTGATAATTTGATTCGTTCTGGTGCTATTGATATTATCGTTATTGACTCTGTAGCTGCTTTGACTCCAAAAAGTGAAATTGAAGGAGAAATGGGAGATTCTAAAATGGGGCTTCAAGCGCGTTTAATGTCTCAAGCTTTGCGTAAACTTACCAGCTCGATTAATAAAACCAACTGTACTGTAATCTTTATCAACCAGCTTCGTGAAAAAATTGGAGTAATGTTTGGTAATCCTGAAACGACTACTGGAGGTAATGCCTTAAAATTCTACTCTTCGGTACGTTTAGATATTCGTCGTTCTACTCAAATTAAAAACAGTAGTAGTGAAGTTATGGGTAACAAAACACGTGTGAAAATCGTTAAAAACAAGGTTGCTCCACCATTTAGAACTGCCGAGTTTGATATCATGTATGGTGAAGGTGTTTCTAAAGTTGGTGAAATTATAGATATAGGTGTCGACTATGAGATTGTGAAGAAAAGTGGTTCTTGGTTTAGTTATCAAGATACTAAATTAGGACAAGGTAGAGATGCTGTTAAATCATTACTACTAGACAATCCAGAACTTATGGAAGAGCTAGAGGAAAAGATTAAAGAAGCTATCAAAATTGCTAAAGAATAATTCTTTTCTTATTGATAAAAACAAAAAAATCCCGAAGTCTCGGGATTTTTTTGTTTTAAAGACGCAACCTTTTATTCTTAGCTACATCTACTCACTAAACACATTACTCAATTTTTTCTTAAAATACATGAAAAAAATAATTTTGATCCTTGCAATGATTGTCACTTTTGCAAGCTGTAGTACAGATGACGACGGTATTAATTTTTTCTTT
The DNA here is from genome assembly GCA_947387485.1 of Aquimarina rhabdastrellae. Taxonomy (GTDB): domain Bacteria; phylum Bacteroidota; class Bacteroidia; order Flavobacteriales; family Flavobacteriaceae; genus Aquimarina. The sequence continues at coordinate 422,174 of CANDNT010000002.1, read as the reverse complement.
GAAGCTGTACCCGTTCAAAGTGTAGAGCTCCCTAACACCTTTGTTAGAGGAGAAGTTTATTCTATTAAAATAAAATACTTAAGACCTACTAATTGCCATAATTTCAATAGTTTTGACTATACCCCAGTCAATAACGAACGTACTGTTGCTATTATCAATACTGTTTTTACAGATAGGTCATGTGAAGATATAGAAGAGCCCGAAAATGAAGTTGAAGTTGCTTTAAATTTTTTACCTGGCAATAGTTCTTCTTATGTTTTTAGATTTTGGCAAGGACGAGATACCGATGGTGAACATCAATTTTTAGTTGTTGAAGTTCCTGTCGTAGAATTTGATGATTAATTATTAAAATGACTGTGAGTGAGTTTAGAACAACTCATAAAAAAATGTAAGAAACAAGATGCTAAGGCACAGGAACAATTATTTAAACTCTACGGTAGTAAATTGTTTTCTCTTTGTCTTAAATATTCTCGTGATTATGCAAGTGCCGAAGATACCTTGCAGGATTCGTTTATTACAATTTTTGACAAAATCTCACAGTATAAAGGTAACGGTTCATTTGAAGGCTGGTTAAAACGTGTTACAATAAATACTGCTTTACAAAAATATCGTAAGCAAAAAGTTTTTGAAATTGTACACGAGGATCAGATCGAAGATATCGAGGTCGAGATTGACGAAGAACAATTCTCTCTTGATTATCTACTCCAACTCATTCAACAATTACCCGATCGCTATCGATTGGTATTTAATTTATATGTTTTGGACGGATATTCACACAAAGAGATTGCTGAGATGCTAACCATATCTGTAGGCACTTCTAAATCTAATTTGGCTAGAGCTCGATATATTTTAAAAGAAAAATTAGAGAATACTGACGATAGTCATTATTGTCAACAAATTGAAGGATGAGATGAGTGAAAAGAAAAACATAGATCGCATATTTCAAGAGCGCTTTAAAGATTTTGAAGTTGCTCCTAACGATGCTGTATGGAACAAAATACAAGATCGTAAAAAGAAGGATAAAAAACGTGTTATCATTATACCGCTATGGTGGCGTTTAGGTGGTATTGCTGCCATTATAGCTATCATCGCTAGTATTGGTCTTTTTCAAAACCCTTTTTCTAATACTACTACTTCTCCAACTATCGTCTTAGACGAAACTCAAAACGAGGACAGTACTACAGAAAAGAATAAAAATGACATAGTATCTACTCCTACACAAAACAATAACACAAAAGAACCTAATCAAATAGCATATGATTCGATAACTACTCTTACTCAAGAAGCTACTATTGTTGATAACACGACTGGTCACAAAAAAATCAACGCTTCGTCTACAGCATCAGTTCCTTCTCCTAATATAAAAACAACAACTCAAACTAGAGAGACTCAAATAGTAGCTACATCACCAAATAAGTTTAATAATAACGATAACAATACTTCTTTAATCCAAAATAAAGATCAGATTCAAAAAGACGTCTCTAGAACTTCATCTTTTAATACTACTGCTATTACAACTAAAAATGAATCTTCTGTTATTGCTCAAAACACTGCCATAGCTAATACATCAAAAAATAATATCTCAAACAATACTGATACTGAAGTTCATTCTTCTATAAAAAATACTGTAATCGATGCTTCTACAGAAAACTCTTCTGCTATAGCTATAGCTTCAAATGCTAGTGAGGTTTCTAAAATAGCTATTGATTCTATACAGCAACAAGCATCTGATGCTAATAAGAAATCCATCTTTGATGTCATTAAAGAGCAAGAGCAAGAAACCGAAGAAGCTATTGCTACTACCGATCAAAAGAGCAAAAAATGGAATGTAACTCCTAATATCGCACCTGTTTATTATAACTCTTTAGGGAATGGTTCGTCGATTAGTGATGAATTTTCTGACAACAATAAAAACGGTGGTATCAACCTTAGTTATGGGGTTCAAATTGCATATACAATTAATAAACGTTTAAGCATACGCTCTGGAGTTCATAATGTAGAATTGAGTTATGCTACAGAAAATGTAGGTTTTAGCCCTGCTGTAGATGCTAAAAACATCCCAAGCATTAACTATAATGCTAACTCTGAAACCATACTTGTAAGCGATTTTAAGCCTTCTGCTGCACCAATAAATAACTCATTAAGTACACTAGACCAAAGAGATCCCAATTTTATTCAAGACCTTGGTTTTTTAAATCAAGAAATATCTTATATCGAGGTTCCTCTTGAAGCTAGTTATGCTTTGGTTGACAAAAAATTAGGAGTTCAAATGATTGGAGGAATAAGTACTTTATTTCTTAAAGATAATACAGTCTCTATTAATGCAGGTGATTTTACCACACCAATAGGGGAAGCGAATAATTTAAATAACGTGAGTTTTAGCGGAAATATAGGTGTTGGGTTGAACTATAAATTAACGTCTAAGTTTAGGTTAAACTTAGAACCTATTTTAAAATATCAATTTAATGCTTTAAACGATAATCCTGGAAACTTTAAACCTTATTATTTGGGTGTTTATACTGGGGTTAGTTATAAATTTTAGTAAGATCATTGAGTGTTAAAACATTCATTATTAATATTAGTTGATTAGGTTAGTCTTTGCTTTACCATAGAAGCAATGAAAGCAAAAGCCGTTTCTGGGGAGGAACGGCTTTGTTTCTTTTATATCTAGCGATTATTTCTTGTAAGAAGTAAGTTTATTTAAAATAATTGTTCTTATCTGTTCTCTCAACGTTCGTTTATCTTCCATTGATATTCCTTCTGTAGCAACTGCTTTGTGAACAAAGGCTCTCATCCTTCCTGGACTACCGCTAAAGAATGTATATGAAAACCGTTTTTTATTATCTATAAAAGTTAATGGCAAAATCGGAATTTGATGATCGATTGCTAATCTAAAGGCTCCGTCTTTAAAACTATCTAATACGATAGATTCGTCATCTGGTACTCCTCCTTCTGGAAAAATACAGATACTCGTTCCTTTATTTAAACGTGCTTGTGCACTATCAAAAACTTCTTTTCTGCTTTTTTGATTATTTCGATCCACCAAAATACATGTACGCTTATAGAAAAAACCAAAGACTGGAATCTTAGTAAGTTCTTTTTTCCCTACAAAAACAAATGGATTTTTAACACAATACAGCATTAACATAATATCCGTCATTGAAGTATGATTAGCCACAAACATATAGCTTTGTTTTCTATCTATAGTAGCTTCATGTGTTACTTTGGGAAAGAATCCTGCTCCATATAAACACCACTTTGCCCAATACCTAGCAACCACAAAAAACTGTGGATAAAACCGTTCGCTTGACGTGAGTATTAAGAGTACAGGAAAAAATACAATGAGCGGTAATGCCATAAGCACATAAAACCAAATCCGCCATAAAAGAATTAAAAAGTATCTGATTATTCTCATGTCTTCAAAAATACACATTTGGTTTGAGCTATGTGGGCAAAAAAATTACCTTTGTGAAAAATCAAAAAATAACTATGTCTAGAATTCTAACGGGAGTACAGAGTACAGGAACTCCTCACCTAGGAAACTTGCTTGGAGCTATTATTCCAGCAATCCAAATGGCCAACCAACCAGAGAATGAGTCATTCTTGTTTATTGCAGATATGCATTCATTGACGCAAATTAAAGATGCTAAAACCTTAAGAGAAAACACTTATTCTACTGCTGCGACTTGGCTTGCTTTTGGACTTGACATAGAGAAAACTGTTTTTTACAGACAAAGTGATATTCCTCAAGTAACAGAATTGACTTGGTATTTGAATTGTTTCTTTCCTTATCAACGATTAACACTTGCTCATTCTTTTAAAGATAAAGCAGATCGCCTAGAAGATGTAAACGCTGGATTGTTTACATATCCTATGCTTATGGCGGCAGATATTTTATTATATGATGCAGAAGTTGTTCCTGTAGGGAAAGATCAATTACAACATCTTGAAATGACGCGTGATGTTGCTGCTCGTATGCATGCTCAAGTAGGTGAATTATTTGTTTTACCAGAAGCAAAAGTTCAACAAGAAACGATGTATGTACCGGGAACCGATGGTACCAAGATGAGTAAGTCAAAAGGGAATATCATCAATTTATTTTTACCAGATAAAAAGTTAAGAAAACAAATCATGGGAATTGCTACAGATAGTACTCCTATGGAAGATCCTAAAGATCCAGATACTTGTAATGTTTTTGCCCTTTATAAACTTATAGCAACTCCAGAACAATTAGCCAAAATGCGTGCTAATTATGAAGGTGGTAATTATGGTTATGGTCATGCTAAACAAGCTTTGTATGAGCTTTTAATAGATAAGTTTGCTACACAACGTGAACGTTATCATTATTATATGGATAATCTTAATGAGATTGATGCTGCACTAGCTGTGGGAGCTCAGAAAGCAAAAGCAATAGCAGATACAGTTCTTGCTAGAGTACGAGAAAAAGTAGGTTATTAATACTCCACTATATAAAACAAAAAAGAGGCTCATGAGCCTCTTTTTTTATTCTTATCGAAAAAAGTTTACTTATTTAACCAAAATTCCACGTTGTTCCATTGTAGGAATCTCTTGAAAAGCTTTTTCGTTTATCGTGTTTTTTCTAAACACATATTTCTTATCATAAAGTTTTCCTGATTTAAAGAACGTAACTGCAAATTCGTTATTCATTGCAAGAAGTTCTTCTTGTATCATTTCAACTTTTGCAGCAGATTTAGGTGCTATTTCTCCTATAGCATGTCTTAATAACGATGTTTTTTTGTCTCCATCATAGCCTCTAGTCACTACTATAGCCATTTCTAAAACCTCTGCTGTATCATTAATCAAATATGCTGTCCAATCTTGAGCCAAGAATTCTTCATTCCATTCATTTACAACAGCCATATACACTCCTTCTACTACAGGAATTTCTATATCCTTTTTCATCTAGTTATAATTGCTAATAAAATTGTTGTATTTACTATATAAAAGCAAAAATGCGCTTTATAGCGCACTTTTAAATTGTTCTAAGAAACGTACATCATTTTCATAAAACATACGTATATCTCCTATTTGATATAATAACATTGCTATACGCTCTATTCCCATACCAAATGCAAATCCAGAGTATGTTGTTGGATCGATATTACAATTACGTAATACATTAGGGTCTACCATACCACATCCCATAATCTCTAACCATCCTGTTCCTTTCGTAATACGATAGTCTGTTTCTGTTTTTAATCCCCAATAAATATCAACCTCTGCACTAGGTTCTGTAAATGGGAAATATGATGGTCTCAAACGTATTTTACTCTTACCAAACATCTCTTTGGTAAAATACAATAGTGTTTGTTTTAAATCTGCGAATGAAACATCTTTATCTATATATAATCCTTCTACTTGATGAAAAATACAATGTGATCTCGCAGAAATAGCCTCATTTCTAAAAACTCTTCCAGGAGATATTGTTCTAATAGGAGGTTTATTCTCTTCCATATAACGTACTTGTACAGATGATGTATGTGTACGTAACAACACATCAGGATCTGTTTGTATAAAGAACGTATCTTGCATATCTCTTGCCGGGTGGTATTCTGGCAAATTCAAAGCAGTAAAGTTATGCCAATCATCTTCCATCTCTGGCCCTTCACTCACATTAAATCCTATTCTAGAAAATACATCTATAATTTCGTTTTTAACTAACGAAATAGGGTGTCTCGATCCTAAATGAATAGGCTCTGATGGACGACTTAAATCTCCATAAATACCTTTTTCTTCAGTTTGAGTATCTAAAGTATCTTTTAATACTTCAATTTTTTCTTGAACTTTTTTCTGAAGACTATTTATTGTTTGACCAAATATTTTCTTTTGGTCATTAGCTACGTTTTTAAACTCAGCAAACAAATCTTTTAATATTCCTTTTCTTCCTAGGAATTTAATTCTGAATGCTTCAACTTCTTCTTTTGAAGTTGCTTGAAAATTATCTACTTCTACGATGTAGTCTTTAATCTTATCGATCATGTTCATTTTCTTAATGGAAGCGCAAATTTAATCATTTCGCCCAAAATTCTTTGTATTAGTGATATTAGTTTCCCAATATTTACTTATTTAATATTAATTTTTGAGAATCGTTCTCCATCCAGATAAATATAATTCATCAAAAAATAGACAGATGCTCCTCCAAAAAGGTGCCATAACCAGTGTGTTCCCATATATAACCAACTAAAATCTATTATTTTATCTACACTTCTAAATGTAATTGCAATACAAAAACAAAGTACAGCTAAAGCAATCGAACTTATATTAATCCACTTTGTCTTTTTTAAATATAATAGTATTGGTAAAATTACTGTCACTGATGTAATAATATAACCTAGAGAAATCCTAAGTCCTACAGGCATAGGTATAAATCGTATGGCAAACGAACTACCAATTATCAAGACTAACATTAATAGCCTTTGCCACCAAGTAGTGTATAGTTTAAAGATAAAGTAAACTACAACTGCCAAACATAAAATCATAATTGGTAACCAGTCCATAACCAACCATAATTCATGACTGCGTGTTGCATGATAGATTGTTCCGCCTACAAATCCTATTGCTAATATTGGAATTCCAAAAGATAAAAATCGATGTCTTTTTACTTCTTTATAAACTTTTAAAGAAAAGTATATAATAATACAAAGGAATATAAGATTACTAAACGTATTAAAAGGTTCTACTGGCAATCGCCCCATTAAGGTTTCTTTATAAATAGGCCCTGTGTCTAATGGTTTTTGCAAAAAGTGTTCAATCATAAAAATCTTATACCCCATAGGTTATTTAGGTTATATATTCTTTTTCTACAAAATAGTTTACAATTGCTTCTTTCATAAGAATTGATTGCTCTCCAGCCTTTAAGTTAGGTAATTCTTCTTTGACTTTATAATGAGGCCATTTTTCTTCATCATAATAATCAAACTCATAATAACCATATGGTTCTAGCAAACGACATATAGCTATATGCATTAAATCTAACTTCTCGTCTTTTTTAAACCTTCTATGTAATTGTCCTAACTCTTGAATTCCTATCAAGTAAATAATTGCATCTAGATCCAGTACATCTCCTTCTGCAAATTGTTGAGATAGTTTATCTACCAAACTTTCCCATCTTTCTTTCAGTTTTTCGTCTCTTGCCATGCGTTGTTTTTTTGGCAAAAATACAATAGTTTATGTAGTCAACCTTCAAAAAAACTATTTAGCTTTATTAACGTGTTTTAAAATAGTATCTCTATGTAGCAATCGCATAAGAAGTATTTTATGTTCTTCAAACAAATACATCGTTATGGTATAAAATCCCACTCCTATTTTATATGTGTTATGATTCCCTTTAATGGGTTTTAATTGCGGGATTTCGTTTATAGTATTACAAACTTTAAGTTGCTTTAAAATTAATGCTATTTTTTCTTCTAAGCTTCTATCTGTAATTTCATGAAAGTCTGAAGCAAAAGCCTTTGAAATTTGAACATTCATTTTTTCTTTTTAAATAATTCTTCTTCGGTTACCGTTCCCTCTAGAGAAACTTGTTGCATCAATAACAATAAACCTAAGTCTTCTCTTTCTTCTACACTCATGTTTTGAATTCGTTCTTTTTGCTTGAATTCAATATACCAACTAACTGATTTTTCCATCAGTTTTTTTACACTAACACCTTCTAAAGCAGCTAAAAGCTTAAGTTTAGGCACTAACTCTTCGTCTATATCTATTATTTTTTTCATATATATTTTATATTAAATATACATAATTATTTTATCTTAAAACTGTATATTGAACGCAAAACAGCAACAATGAATTATATTGACATCATTCTAGGTATTTTACTCTTGTGGGGACTTATTAGAGGCGTTTCTAAAGGATTACTAGTTTCTCTTGCTTCATTATTAGCTTTAATAGCTGGAGTATACTTTGCTGTTCATTTTTCTCATATCGTTGCAGATTATCTAAGTAATCACGTTCAATGGAATGAGAATACATTAAAACTTTCTGCTTTTGCCATTACGTTTATTATTGTAGTCATTGGTATTACTTTAATTGGTAAAATACTAACCAAAATAGCTGATTTTGCTGCATTAGGCATACTCAATAAATTACTAGGTGGCGTTTTTGGAGTATTAAAAATAGCTTTTATACTTAGTGCTTTTATGATGCTTTTTGATGCTGGTAATAAACATCTAGAAATCATTCCTCAAGATACTATAGACGAATCGATGCTTTATCCACATATTCAAGTTATTGCTCCTGCTATTTTACCAAATATCATTGAAGAGGTTAAAAAAGAGAAAGCTACTGAAGTTTAAAAACACCTAGTGTTTTTTATAGAAATGCAGTAAATGAATATATATCATTTATACTTCAAAAAAAGCAAAGGATAAACTAGGAAGAATTTTTATTAAATAAACTTATCTTTAAAAGATAAAAAAAGTCTGTTGACACAAATTGTATCAACGGACTTTTTTTATACTCATAATCAAAATGTTAAATATTAACATTTTTTTATGAATTCTCTTTTTACAACAGTAATACACTGAAAACAAAAACTTTACTAACCAATATCATATTCTGCTTAACACCTTAATCTACTTACACTTGTATAATTATGTATTTAACCAACATTTTTATATAGTTTTGAAAAACCAAGTTAATAATTAATCAAATTATCAATTTTTTATGAAAAAAATAATTACTCTTCTATTACTAGCCAATTCATCGTTTTTGCTAGCACAGCAAAAACATGAGGTTATCTGGAAAGAAGATTTTAATGGCTATCAAAGTCCAACAGGTATCGAAGGTGAAAACGATAGTGATACTTCGACAAATGTAATTTACAATTTAGGAGACTATCCTGCCTCAGTAAGCAAGTGGAGTCTTGATGCTTCAAACGCAGATTTACAAAATTTTTCAGATTATGCTGCTGTATTTAGAAACAATCAACATATCGATGCACATTTAAGGGTTCAAGATCCTGGAGGTGATGGGGTTTCTTGGATTTCTGAAACGATTGACGTAAGCTTACACAATAACACTACAGTAAGTTTATCTATACAAGAAGATGGAGATCATGAGTCCTCTGATTATGTAGATGTGTATTATAGTATTGATGGCAATGCTTTTGAAAGAATCCCTAATTGGAAAAACTTTGGAAATGATGATCATACCTTAGTAGGTGGTGATGGTACAGGATGTGTAGATAGAGATTGGAGGCATGAAAATGTATATTTTAAAATTCCAGATGATGCTCAATCTGTAGCTATTAAAGTAACATTAAAAAATGGATCTTCTTCAGAAAATTTCTATCTAGATGATATCGTTGTGATGGGACAAGAAGATCAAACCTTAAGTGTTACTGATTTAAGTAATGTTGCTTCTTTTAAAACGTATCCTAACCCTGCATCTGATCATCTAATGGTAACGTCAAACAAGACCATTAGCAAATTAGAATTATTTACTATTACAGGACAAAAAGTTTTTGATCAAGAAATAAATGCTTCAGAGCATAGACTTCCTCTTTCTGATTATTCTCAAGGAGTATATTTCTTAAGAATGTACAGCAGTAAACAATCTTTTAGCGTTCAAAAAATCATCATAAACAAACAATAATTACGAATGAAAAATAGTATTTCAATCCTATTATTCATGATAGGATACTCAATATATGCACAACAAACAACCGATTTTTTTCCTGCTTCTACAGAATTGTGGGTAGAAGATTTTATAGGTTATGATCATCAAACTGGATTCTCTGGTACAGGAGATGGAAATCTTACTAATAGTGGAGAATATCCTGCAAATGTGAGTAAATGGACTCTTGATGGTTCTGGTATTTCTCTTGCTAATGCTTACAAAGGATATGTAAATAATACTGAAGATGGAGATATTTACAGACCTTCATTTTGGGCAGAGAATACTCAAGGAGAATTAGTATGGGAAACAGAAGAAATTGATGTTTCTGGAAATGCTAAGGTTTATATGAAAGTTGTTCTTGAAGAAACTGGAGATCATTCACCAGAAGATTATATCGATGTTTACTGGCAAGTTGTGGGAGTTGGTAATTTTATCAAAATTGATGAAGATGGTTCTGGTCATACTGTAATGGGAACAGATGATGATGCCGATGCATGCTCTGATAATGATTGGAGAAGTATGGTATTTACCAAAGATCTTACCGTTACAGATAATCAAGCTGTTAAAATTAGAGTTGTATTTAATTCTACTGCACCTGATCGCATATTGAAATTAAACAAAGTTCAGATTACTGGATCAAACTAATACGATCATATTTAATTTGAAAGTTAACATATTTATATAAAAAAACACCTCAATACACTTTTGCATTGAGGTGTTTTAAATCTCTTCAAAAAATAAGTTCATTTTTAGATAATACCATTCCCCAATAAATATAATCTTACTTATTTTCTATTACCTAAAGAGACTGCAAACACATTAAAGTTTCGAAGTTGTTTATTAGAAATTTTTTACCCCTATCATTTATAACAAAAACTTCTATTCAAATATACTTCAATAGAGGTTTAACCGTAATCCATTTTGTATGATTGGAAGTAAATCGTGTATAATTTGCATAAGTTGTCTTAATTATTTGATTTTTACCCATCATAATATTGCTGTTTAACCTTTTTGACTAGTTTCTTTTTTCAAAAAATGCAAATCATACACCTTTTGCTACCATTGATACGATCTCAAATTTCATTCTCTATATAAAAGCTTATCTTTAATACAAATTAAATATAAGTGTATGCTTAGAGCAATATTAGTAGATGACGAACCTAAAGCGCTAGAAAGTTTATCTTGGGAATTAAGTAATTTTAATGATGAAATAGAAGTTGTTGCAAAATTTAGTGATCCAGAAAAAGCTTTACAACATATAAAATCTGCATCTTTTGATTGTATATTCTTAGATATTGAAATGCCTACAATGGATGGTTTCCAATTTTTAAATAAAATTGAAGTAAAAGATTTTGCCGTAGTCATTACAACAGCATATAATGAGTATGCTATTAAGGCTTTAAAGCAAGAAGCTATCGACTATTTATTAAAACCTATTGATATGGATGATCTTAAAGTTACTATATCAAAGATTAAAAAGTATATTACTCGTAATGACTTTTCTACAGAACGTTTTGAACGTTTACTATCTGACTATAATAGTCGTTATAATAAAAAGCGTATCACTATAAATACTGATGGAAAACTAATTTTTCAAGATTTAGATGAATTGCTTTTTGTAGAATCTGATGGAAACTACAGCACATTACATCTAGAAAACTCTAAAAAAATAGTACTCACAAAAAAACTAAAAGAAGTTAATGCGCTACTTCCTGATGAACGTTTTTTTAGGATCCATAACTCTTATGTAGTCAATCTAGACAAAATCAAGGAGTTTTTTAAATCAGACGGTTATGTCGTTTTGGTGTCTAATCATAAGATCCCATTATCACGACAGCGAAAAGCCGCTTTTTTACAAAAGCTTTAATATCACACATACCCCCATGAAAAAAAAGCTATTATTTGTATTTTTCATTTTTTGTTGCCTTATAAGTTTTTCTCAAGAAATCGACTCGCTTTATATAGCGCGGGTTGATAGCTTATTGAGCTTTAGGCCTAAAAGTTATGATCAAATTGATCGATTACTCAAACCTCATAACAAAGATTCTATTTATCTACGTTATTTGTTTGATCGCTTTGCTAAAGCAAACTATCCCTCAGGAGAAAGTTATGCTTATAACATGATGGGAATCCATTGTAGAAATACAACTCAATATCCCAAAGCTATTGCATTGCATAAACAAGCTATCGAAAAAGCTATCGAAGCAGATAATATAGAGTTAAGAGTTGTTGGGCTTAATATGCTTGGAGTAGTTTTTAGAAGAAAAGATGCTATTCGCACTGCTTTGGATTATCATCATGAAGCACTTACTCTTGCCGAAAATATAAATCCACCTACCAAATCTATAAAACAAAGTATCGCAGTTTCTTTAAATAGTATGGGAAATATTTATCTCACACTAAAACAATTTGATCTCGCCATACAAAAGTTTAGTCGCTCTGCAATCATCGAAACAGATGTTAACAATCGATTAGGTCTCGCTATAAATCACCAAAACATAGGGTATGCAAAAGAATCTATTGGCAATTTAGATGAAGCTTTAAAGGATTATCGTATGTCGCTAGCTTTTAATGAAGCTATTAATTCTATGATTGGTAAGGTAATCTGTTATAATAGCATAGGTCGTGTTTATGTTAAACAAAAAAAATACCAACAAGCCATAGATATTATCACTCCTATCTTAGAAAATGCCAAAGATTTAAGAGATAAGTTTCACCTTACTCGAGTATATAACAATCTAGGTAGGGCACATATTGGTGTTAATGATTTTAAAAAGGCCAGGTTTTATTTATTACATGCTTTATCAACTGCCAAGGAACATAACTTCATGAGCTCTATTGAGGATGCTTATAATCATTTATCCTTACTCTCTGAAAATGAAAATGATTTTAAACAAGCATTGTTCTATCATAAAAAAGCACAAGAATACAATGATAAAATCAGTAATGATAAGAATTTTCAATATGTAACCGATCTCTTAATTAAATATGATACCGAAAAAATAAATAATCAACTTAAGGTTTTAGAAAAAGAAAATGAAATCGTAAAACTTAAATTACGCAGAGACAGAACCATATGGCTTATTAGCTCTATTATTTTAATGCTTTTAATTCTCTTAGTTTATATTCTTTATCGTCAACGTTTATTAAATAACGAAAAGAAAATATTAACCTTAGAGCAAGATATGTTAAGAAGTCAAATGAACCCTCATTTTATTTTTAACTCTCTTAATTCGATCAAGCAATATATCATTAGCAAAGAGCAAAAAAATGCAGTCTATTATCTTAATAAATTTGCTAAGCTTATTCGTAAAATCCTTGAAGCCTCAAGAGTTAAAGAAGTCTCTCTAGCCGAAGAATTAGAAACTATCGATCTCTATATGAGTATTGAAAACATACGTTTTTCAAACGAAATTGATTTTCAGGTGCAGGTTAAAGATCAAATAGAGCTAGAAGCAATTAAAATCCCTTCTATGATTCTACAACCTTTCTTAGAAAATGCATTATGGCATGGATTATCTTCTAAAAAAGGAGAAAAGAAAATCACTCTAGAAATTAATAGGGATAAAAAAGATTTTGTCACTATTATTATTACCGATAATGGAATAGGTCGTAGAGCTGCTCAACGAATTAGAAGAAATAAAACAATTAAACGGAAGTCTATAGGTGTAGAAATTACAAAAACTCGTCTTGCAAATTTTGTCAAAAATTTTGAACATACATTTACCTTACAATTCAAAGATTTAAAAGATAAAACTAATCAAGCTTCGGGTACACAAGTAATACTTCAAATACCTTTAAAGCATTAATTCATAAATACAAAAAAGAGGCGTTTTAAGCGCCTCTTTTTTATATATTAATATTCGTTCTTCACTATCGTACTTAAAACACTCATACAGCTTTCAAAATTATCATAGATTCTATCTTCTGATATTAAATCAGGAACGATATCTATATTTTTCATCAAATACAAGGGTTGTGCTTGTACTCCCACTATATAAGATTGGATATTGCGTTGTTCTAGGTCATGTAAGACATCTTCTATCGCATATAATCCTGATTGGTCGATATACGGAACTCTATCCATTCTAATAATTACATGTGAAGCTGTATTAGGTATTTGTCGTGCTAAGGCCTGAAATTCGCTTGTAAATCCAAAGAATACAGGGCCATTAAGATGTTTTATAAATACTTCTTCTTTTAAGTTCTCTGGGAAATTTAATTCATCAATCCATTTTTCTCCATTAGTTGCTGATTGTTTAATATTTTTGACCTTTGATTTATTAGCTGTAACATCTCCCATTTTTTTCATAAACATCAATGAGGATAACAGTAACCCGATTCCTACCGCATAAACCAAATTCCAGAATACAGATAATAATAATACCACTATCATAATTACTACTTCTACTTTTGGGATATGAGGAATCGCTTTTAATCCTTTATAATCCATCACTCCAATTCCAACCGTAATTAAAATTCCTGCTAAAACTGCTGCAGGTATTTGAGAAGCAATAGGCCCTAATAGCAACAAAATTATCAATAATAATATTCCCGCAATCATACCAGAAAGTTTTGTTTTTCCTCCTGCATTGATGTTTACTACAGTACGTATGGTTGCTCCTGCCCCCGGAATTCCTCCAAAAACTGCGGCTATACTATTTCCTATTCCTTGACCTATCAATTCTTTATTAGGTTCATGACGCGTTTTGGTCATATTATCTGCTACAACAGATGTTAATAAGGAATCTATGGCACCTAAAAATGCTAGTGATAATGCAGAAAAGATATATGGTGTTATTACTCCAAAGTTAAATTCTGTAAAAATCTCAAGATTAGGAATAGGCAACCCACTAGGGATTTCCTGAATTGCTCGATAATTAATCCCTGCAAAATACGCTATCCCAGAAACTATTAATAATGCGACTAAGGTGCTTGGTATAGCTGTAGTAATACGTTTAAAACCATAAATAATTACAATAGTAATTAACGTTAGAATCAATTCTGTCCAGTTCATTTTTTGCAACGCAGATGGTAGTACTTTTAATGCTCCCAAAACTCCAGAAGAATAGGATCCCACCAAAGATTTTGCTTCTTGATCAATTGCTTCGGGTGTGATTTCATGTGCTCTTTTGATTGTTTCTTTAAAATCTTTGAGTACTAATATACCTTCTCCTGCTTCCTCTTTTAGAATGTTCTCTAGGATGACTTCTTCTGCTTGTGGCTTAAATGCGTTTATTAGATTTTCATCTTCTTTAGGATAATAACCCAAAGAAGGTAATATTTGAGTTATTAAAATCATTACTCCTATCGCTGTCATAAATCCCGATACTACTGGATACGGAATATATCTAATGTATCTACCTATACCTATAACTCCTAATCCTATTTGAAAGATTCCGCTTAATAAAAATACGGTAAGTATAGCTGGCAATGCTTTTTCTACATTACCTTCATATGCTCCTACAATACCTGCTATCACTAGCATACTTACAGCTGTCATAGGTGCAGTTGGTCCCGAAATTTGTGTAGGTGTTCCGCCAAATAATGCAGCAAAAAAAGCTATAAAAATAGCACCGTATAAACCTGCACTAGGGCCAAGTCCAGAAGAAACTCCAAAAGCTAATGCCAAAGGTAATGCTACTATACCTGCTGTAACTCCTCCAAAAATATCTCCTCTTAAATGTTTAAAAAAATTATTCATGCTTCCCACTTAAAATATATTTATCCTCGTACTATATTAAATTCTACTTTTCTCCACTATTTACTTGGTATATCACTCTAATCCTCTTGATTTTTCCAGCAGTTTCTCTTGTTCTTAATACCTCACTCTGCATTTTACCTGCTCTAATAAATCTCTGTTTAAGAAGTTCTTATTACTTTCTTGTAAAGTAGCTAAGTTAGATACTAGTATCATTGCAATTTGTATTTCTTTGGTATGTGTTTTAATCATTTCTCTATTTCTGAATACCATTTATATCCTAAACTAGGATATTAGTTCTATTAAATTTCGGGATTTTTTTTGTAAACTAAAATTAGATCTTCACAATATTTTAAAAATCAAAGATTTTAAAACACAATCATATACAATTGATAACCATATAACAACATTTTAAAGAGCAAAAAAATAAGGATACTACATCAAAGTAATATCCTTAAATCTATTCTTAATCTTCCTTAAAAACAGGTATTCTTCCTACAAAAGCTTAGTTTTTATAGCCTCTTTTAGGTTCATAAAAAATACCTTATTTGTTATAGTTCTTTTATATCTGTTCTTGGTATCCAACCAATTTTACCATCGGCCAATTTAATTTTTCTCCAATTATTTACACTTTCTGTAACCTTAACTTTAGTTCCTTCATGCAATTCAAAAACTGCATCGCTACTTAGGTTAGGCTCACTCTTAATTGTAGCTGCTTCTGCCATTACAATTGCATACTGAGTGTTTTTAACGTAATTGTATTGACTGAAAGCAAAAATCACACTAATAATGGTTATCATTGCTGCCACCGATGTCCCTATAAAGAACATGCGCTTCTTTGTTGTACTTTGAGCGATATAGTATAATATAAATAACACTACTAAGCTTATTACACTCAATATTGACAACCATGCCCACCCATCAAAGCTTAATTTATTAATCATATTATTTACCGTTTTGGTAATAACACTTTCTGGTAAGACATCAATTTGATCAATCGTTGCATTTTGAGCAAAAACTAAATTGTTTTTTACATCTTCATCATTAGGAGATAAAGCTAAAGCTTTTTCAAAATAATATATACTTTCTCCTATATTACTTAGTTTATAGTTAGTATTCCCTAGATTGTAATATAAGGCAACTGACTCTTTTCCTTCTGCTAATATAGATTCGTATACTTTTTTAGCTTCAGCATACTGTTTTTCGTTATATAAAGCATTTGCTTTTTCAAAGGAATCTTGCTGTGCAGATAGTATTGAAGTTATCAATATAACGAATAGAAAAACGATCTTCTTCATAGTCATAATCATGTTATAATTGTTTATCAATTGCAGAAATCACTTTGGATGCTTTATCATAATCTTGTTGCATAGCCGAACTTGATGATGGTGTATACCTAGCAAATTCACAACTCTCTAATAATCCAATAAAGTCTTTAAGCGTGTCTTCTTGCACTCCTTTTCCTTTTAATAAATCTTTTATATGATCTTTACTCATTTCGCTAGTCTGAATATGTAGTTTTGCTTTTAAATAGTTATGCAAAGCTCTTTCCATAGCGATATAGAACTCTTTTTGATTTCCTAAATTCTTCTTGGCTTCAGACAAATACTTCTTAGCCAATTTATCTGCTTTACGTATACGGTTTCCGCTCTCATCATTTAATCTTTCTTCTCTCTTTTTTCCAAAGAAAATAAACAATGGTATAGCTATTAATGGCAATGTAAGTGCAACCCAATATGTTGTTGTTTTAAAGAAGTGCTTTTTTGAAATAGGTTCTAATGTCGTATTTGTTTTTATATATCTAAACTGATTGTCTGTTTGTGTTACTATTTGTTTTGTAACATTACCACCACCTGTAGTTGTTGTAGGAGTTACTTCTCCTCGATTAGGTCCATTTTTAACATCTACAACAATTTCTGTTGATGTTATTTCTTTATATGTTTCGGTTTTTAAATCAAAGTATGAAAACGAAATAGGTTGAATTGGATATTTTCCTTTGTATTGAGGCACTAATGTATATGTATCTGAGATTGTACCATTCATACCCGTAAGGTTCGTCTTTACAAATTCATTATGCTCTGGCTCATATTGTTCTAATCCATTAGGCACAGTAAGCTTTGGCAACTCAAATAATTTTAAGTTTCCGTTTCCTGTTACAGAAATCTTTGCTTCTAATGATTCTGTTGCACCTAATTCTGTTTTATTTGTTACTACTTTAAAATCAAATCTACCTACAGCTCCAGTAAAACTAGCAGGCTTCCCTGCATCTGGTAATGGTTTTACATTGATTGTTCTTTTTCCAGCTGTTACGGTTTTATTAACTGTGGTATATAATCTTCCTCCAAAAATATCTCTACGATTACTAGGTACATCTACTGCAACGGTCAATGCTAATGGTTCAATGTTTAGTTTTCCTGTCTTTTGAGGGTATAACACTGTTTTACCACAAACAATCATATTATATGGTTGTCCTTTATATTCTCCTCTTTCGACTTTAAGTTGTTTAATTTCGATATTCTGACTCCAAAAATCACTGTATTTAGGATCATCTTTTCTTCTTAAATCGCTAATCTGGATTCTAGGACCTACATAGAGTTTATATACTACTGTTATAGCTTCATTAAGGTATGGATTTCCTTTAGAAACTTCGGCAACAAGGTGTAAGCCTTCTTGAACTTGATAATCTGGATCATTGGGGTCTTTAGGTTTATCTACTGCAGCGGTAACCTCAACTGGTACAGGTACAGTTTTATAGGTATTCCCTCCTATATTAATAGTAGCTTGACCTATAGTAAATTTTCCTCTCTTAGTGGGTGATAGGAAATAGCTAAACGTTTTTGAATACGATCGTTTACCGTTTACCCAAGAATTACTTATAGATTGATTAGGTCCTCCAACAACTGTAAATCCTCTAAAATCTGGTTGGGTAAAATTATCTCCATCCTGATTCATTTCAAAATCTACACGTAACCGCTCATTCACCCCTAGTTTTTTCTTACTCACCTTAGCTTCAAACTTTACTTGTGCTATCGCAAGATTTGAGACTACTATAAATAGGGTTAGAAAAAATAGCCTTAACTTCACTCTTTATTATTTTTTAATTAGTTGATCTACGATCAATATACTCTTTTTACAAAATTAAAATAGTTTTTAAGTCTCTCAAAACAGACTTGGTATTACCAATCTTTTTCAGATTTTACTTTTGCGCCTTTTATCTTCTTGGCATTCATCTTATCCTGCACCTTCTTTTCTTGATTGTTCATTGCCTCTAGTAAACTCTTTATTTGCTGTGGAGATAATTGCCCTTGTACTTGTTGTGGCTTTTGCTGACCTTGTTGATCACCTTTATTTCCTTGCTGTTGCTCTTGCTCTTGTTCTTTCTTTTCTTTTTCCTCTTCTTCTTTAGACTTTCCGTTTTGATCTTGGTTTTTGTCCTCATTAGGATCTTTTTGATCTTTTCCTTGATCTCCTTTGTCTTTTTTATCGTCTTCTCCCTTATTATCCTTTTTATCTTTATCGCCTTGATCTTTTTGATCCTGATTTTGATCTCCTTGCTGGTCTTTCTGATCTTGGTTTTGTTGATCTTTATTCTGCTGATCCTGGTTTTGATCTTTATTATCTTGATTCTGCTGTTGTTGCTCTTGTTCTTTTTTCTTTTGCTTTGCAAGCGCTAGATTGTAACGTGTCTCATCATCTGTAGGATCATTTCTCAGTGCATTTTTATAGGCTTCTACAGCTTCTTTGTATTGCTTTTTTTCCATAAAAACATTTCCTTGATTATGAAATGCTTTATGTTTCTCTGCTTTGGTTTGCGCAACTTTGGCTGTTTCTTTATATCTCAAACTTGCTTCATCATACTTTTGTGTATTGTAATATGAGTTTGCTAAGTTATATTTTGCTACTGCACTTTCAGGATTTTTAGCTATCGCTTTACGGTATTCTCCTTCTGCTTTAGGGAAATTACCTTCTTGAGTCAATACCTCATTTGCTGTTGCTACAAAACGTTTTGACTCTGCTCTTGCCTCTTCTAATTCTGCTACATCTTGTGCAAATAACACTCCTAATGGGCATATCAATAATAGTATTAATAATCGCTTCATCATTTTGTTTTATTTTTCGTTAAATAAATCCAATTTCTTAATCCAAGAAGTTTTACGTTCTAATAAAAATATATCTATAAATAAAAACAGTAATCCAGCTGCAAGGCACCATTGGAATTGATCTTCAAAATCTGCTACTTGCTTTGCTTCAAACTCTTTTTTATTCATTCCAGTCAAAACCTCTTTTACCTGATCTATTACTGCAGTTGTATTTGTTCCGTCAATATAAATTCCATTAGCTTTTTGTGCTATGTTTTGTAGGGTTGCTGGATTTAATCTTGTTATTACTGTTTCTCCTTGGTTATTCTTTTTATAGCTTTGAACAATTCCGTTTCTTTTAATCGGAATTGGTCCTCCTTTTTGAGTTCCTACTCCTATTGTATAGATTTTTATACCTTCTTTGGCAGCTTCTTCTGCAATACCATCAACATTACCCTCATGATCTTCTCCATCACTAATGATAAACAACACTCTATTGGTTTGTTCTTCATCATTATAGTAGGTTTTTGCTAATTCTATTGCTTCGTTTATTGCTGTACCTTGAGATGATACCATATTGGTATTCATCGCCTGTAAAAACATCTTTGCAGATCCATAATCTGTGGTAATCGGTAATTGTGGAAAAGCACTTCCTGCATAAGCTATAATTCCTATTCTATCACTAGCCAGGTTATTAATAATCTGTGTAACTAATTGTTGTGCTTTCTGTAAACGATTAGGAGCAATATCCTCGGCCAACATACTTTTTGAAATATCTATTGCAAAAACTACATCTACACCTTCTCTTTTGATCGTTTTTAACTTTGTCCCTATTTTTGGGTTCACTAAACCTATCACAAAACATGTTATGGCTAAACTTAACATTATTAATTTTAAAACAGGTTTAAATGTCGATTTATTAGGGCTTAATTTTTTTAATAATGCCTTGTCTGCAAATTTATTTTGCATACGTTTTCGCCAAAGCAATACACCTATAAATATCACTACAATTACTGGAATTACCAGTAAATACCAAAAATATGCCGTTTCTTCTAGTAAATGCATACCTAATTTATTCTTTATTACTATCAACTGTAGCTTTTTCTGCCACTAGTTTTATAGTTAATTTTTCTAATCGTTCTTTTGTTACTTTAGTAAGCGCTCCATCATTAACGCATCCATGTACGGTTCCTATGGCTTCCATGCCTAGATATTCAACACTTTTATTATATGGAATATAAAATGATGCTTCAATATCTTGTTCACCACTACAACTTATCATAGCAGTGCGTTTACCTCTTAATTTTCTTCCGAAATCTTGCTCTTTATATAAGAAATCTGATATACGATCAAAAAACACTTTTAATATACCACTCATACTATACCAGTATACTGGTGTTGCAAATACAATAGTATCGTATTGATTTACAATCTCTTTAAAAAGTGTATTAAAATCATCTTGATTTTTAAATTCATAATCAAAATGTTGTATCTCTTTCTCTTTTAGATCGATGATATCAAAGCTTGTATGTTCTTTTATATAGGAAACTAACTTTGCTGTGTTTCCTTTACTATTTGAACTACCTAAAATGATTACTCCTTTACTCATTCTTCTATTTTCTTATATAAAGCTTCTAAACACTGTATTACGTAACAACACTTCTAATACCAATAATCCTAAAGCTAATAATACTAATGGTCTAAATTTTTCTTCGTAATTATAAAACTTAAATTCTTCTATATCTGTTTTTTCAAGTTTATCGATTTCGGCATAAATATCTTTAAGCTTTTTATTATTGGTTGCTCTAAAATATTTTCCTCCTGTAACCTTTGCTATTTCTTTTAATAAAGCTTCGTCTATTTCTACTTTTACATTACCATATTGAAATGTTCCATTAGGTCGTATTGCAATAGGTGCTAATGCCATACCATTTGTACCTAATCCTATAGTATAGGTCTTGATTCCATATTCTAGTGCTAATTCTGAAGCAATTTTGGGATCTATAAATCCTGCATTGTTAGATCCGTCTGTTAACAATATAATGACTTTACTTTTGGCTTTGCTGTCTTTTAATCTATTTACAGCTGTTGCCAATCCCATTCCTATTGCTGTTCCGTTTTCTAGAATACTGTTGTATTGTACTCGTTTAAGCGAACTCAAAACTATAGATTTATCACTAGTAATAGGTGTTCTTGTATAGCTTTCTCCTGCATATTCTACAAGACCTATACGATCACTTGGTCTACCTTGAATAAACTCGGCCGCTACTTTTTTTAAGGCTTCTAGTCGGTTAGGTTTTAAATCTTTGGCTAGCATACTTCCAGAAACATCTATTGCCATAACAATATCGATTCCTTTATTAGAAGTTGTCTTTGTAGAAACATCTACTGTGCGCGGTCTAGCTAATGCTATAATAATTAACCCTAATGTCAGTAATCTTAAAACAAACAATAAAGGTTTAAGCTTAGCTAACCAACTCTGTGTTAACTTAAATCCTTTTACACTCGATATTTTTAAGCTAGCTTGTTGTTCTTTTCTTTTCCAGATATACCATGCTATTGCCAAAGGCAAACTTAAAAGTAGCCAAAAGAACTGTGGGCTTTCAAATGTGAAATTTTCAAACATATCTACGCTACTTTACATTTTTAAGTTCTACCGAATTTACAATACGATTCACAACATCTCCAGCATAACGATCTTCTACATCGTTTACTACAATAATTTGTTGAAATCCTTTTGCTTCAGCAAAATTCAACATCACATATTCTTTTTTCAGAGTCTCTTGGGTTGTTTTATTTTCTACTTCAAACGTTCCATAAATTTTAATCCCTTTCGCTCCAGCTAAGGTTTGATATTCTTCGTCTTTTACTGTAATATTTTTTGCTCCCATTTGTTCAAACTGTCCTACTACTGCTTCTACTGTTTTAGACAAATCAATTGGCTCTTGTTGTTGAGGATTTCCTTGTTGTGTTGTTATTTGCACAAATAAGCTTTTGAAAAAACTACCATAAACAAAAGTTTCATTTCCTTTTAAGATTTCCTTTTGTTCTTCTGTTGTTTGATAGTTATTACGTATCAATACCTCTGGTGTGTAAATTGTGACAGCTGGTATTCCATAAGCACTTGTAATCCATTCTTTCTCGGCAAGTGTTTTGGTAGGATGACCTAATAAGGTATCTTTTACTATATCAACTCCTTTTACAACACTCCATACTCCTAAAATTAGAATCACTGTTGCTACAAGTCCTATTCCTCCATATAAGAATTTCTTGTTACGTTTTTTGATCGCAACTTCTTCTTGGTATGTTTCGTCTTCTAGTAATTCTTCTTCTGTAGGTTCTGGTATAGCTTCTTTGGTTTGGTTAATAATTTCTTCTATACTATTACGATCTGCTTTTGCTGTTCCTACATCTGTTTTTGTTTTTGCAAATTTTGCTAAATCAGCAGTTTCTAAAACTCTTTTTAATTCGTCTATAGTATGCTTTTCTAAACTTAAATCTCCTGATTTTTTTTGTTCATTAAGAATAGCTATCAACTCCTCTGTTGTACTTTCCATCGCATGATCATAAACCTCTTCGTTTAAGTACTTTCTTGCAGCATCTGTTACTTGAGAATAGTATTCTTTATAAGAATCTTCTTCTAATAGGTTAGATTCATCAACTTTTTTAAGCGTTAGCATCGCTCTTTCATAAGGTGGTAGTTCTTCTTCTTTTATCTCTTTTTCTTTTTTCTTTTTAAAGAAATACCATCCAGCTGCGCCTACTAATCCAAGAATAATTAAAGCTATAACCCAATTGATCCATCCTGTACTTAAAGGTGCATCTACCTCAACCATAGGCTTGATCGCATACATCTTTTGTTTGGTAGTATCAACGACAACATCTCTTACGGTTACACTTATTGAATCGGTATAAAATGCCTTTTCATTAATAACAATCTTCTGTCTTGGTATCTTATACTGACCAGAATCAAATTGAGTTAATGCATATTTCTTGATTAACTTTAATTTACGCTCGTTATATGTGCTATCTGTTTTAAGAGATTCAATAACTTCTAATGGATTAAATGTTTTTCCTTCTGGAAAAATCACCATTGCTGTTGAGTCCACCTCAACTTCCATAGTGTATTGTATCGCTTCTCCTATTTTTATCTCATTTTGATCAATACTTGATTTTATCTGCGGACTATCTTGCGCCTGCGATAATTGTATCGTGATCAAACTTATGATGATATATATAAATACTTTATTCATTCTTATCCTCTTCTCTTAAAGTACCCTAATAACTTTTTAACATAGCTCTCATCTATTCTACTGCTCAATGATCCTGCTCCACTACGATTAAAACTATCTTTAAAATAGGTTACACGTTCGTTGTAGTATGCCGAGTATTGTTGACGAACTTTCTTTGACCCTGTATTAACCAATAGTGTTTCTCCTGTTTCTTCATCTTGCATCGGAACCATTCCTAAATTAGGAATTTCTTCTTCTCTTCTATCGTATACACGAATACCTGTAACATCATGTTTTTTACCTACAATCTTAAGTGTTTGTTGGTAATCGTCTGCAATAAAATCTGATAGTATAAATACAATTGCCTTCTTCTTCATCACACTACTCAAATACTTAAGTGCTAATGCTACATCTGTTTTTTTACTCTTAGGTTCAAATTCTAATAGTTCACGGATGATACGCAACACATGTGATTTTCCTTTTTTGGGTGGTATAAATAACTCTATCTCGTCTGTAAAGAGTATCAATCCTATTTTATCATTATTCTGAGTCGCAGAAAAAGCAAGTGTAGCGGCAATTTCTGTAATTACCTCTCTCTTGAATTGTTGTTGTGTTCCAAAAAGCTGAGATCCGGAAATATCGACCATCAACATCATTGTTAGTTCTCGTTCTTCTTCAAACACTTTTACATAAGGCTCGTTATATCTAGCGGTTACATTCCAATCAATATTTCTAACATCATCTCCAAATTGATATTGACGTACTTCACTAAATGTCATCCCTCTACCCTTAAATGTAGAGTGATATTCACCACCAAATATATGATCGCTTAATCGTCGTGTTTTGATCTCTATTTTCCGAACTTTTTTTAAGAGCTCTTTAGTATCCATGTGCTCAACTCCTTTTCTTTACAATACTATCTTCTTTTTATACTATGTCTTTTATGCATAGTTTATCTTGTTATCTCCATAACAAAACATTTTATCGCTTCAATCGCAATTACCTCAATTGATTAAGGTACTTCGATTTCGTTTACGATTTTATTGATAATATCTACAGAAGTTACATTCTCTGCTTCTGCTTCATACGTAATTCCTATACGATGACGTAGTACATCATAAACTACTGCACGCACATCTTCTGGAATCACATAACCTCTACGCTTAATAAATGCATAACATTTTGCTGCTGTAGCCAAGTTGATACTTCCACGAGGAGACGCTCCAAATCCGATCAATGGTTTAAGCTCTGCTAGATTATATTTTTCTGGATAACGTGTAGCAAAGATGATATCAAGAATATATTTCTCGATTTTCTCATCCATATATACTTCTTTTACTGCTTTTTGAGCACTAATAATCTGTTCTACAGAAACTACAGCGTTTACTTTTTCAAAACTTCCTTTAAGATTAGCTCTTACAATTAGTTGTTCTTCTTCTAATTTTGGATAATCTATTACAGTTTTAAGCATAAAACGGTCAACCTGTGCTTCTGGTAATGGGTATGTTCCTTCTTGCTCTACAGGGTTTTGCGTTGCCATTACTAAGAATGGTTTGTCTAATACAAAAGTTTCATCTCCAATAGTAACTTGTTTCTCCTGCATCGCCTCTAATAATGCACTTTGTACCTTTGCTGGAGCACGGTTAATCTCATCTGCCAATACAAAATTTGCAAAAATAGGTCCTTTCTTAATAGAGAAATCATTCTCTTTTATATTGTATATCAAAGTACCTACTACATCTGCAGGTAATAAATCTGGTGTAAACTGGATACGACTGAAAGATCCTTGTACTGCTTTTGACAATGTATTAATTGCCAATGTTTTTGCCAGCCCTGGAACACCTTCTAGCAAGATATGTCCTTGCCCTAATAATCCTATAAGTAATCGCTCTACCATTTGTTTTTGACCTACGATTACCTTGTTCATTTCCATGGTAAGTAAATCTACAAAAGCAGATTCTCTTTCTATCTTTTCGTTTATTGATTTAATGTCAATAGAATTGTTCTCTTCCATTTATAGTATCTTTTAATGCCGTGAATTTACTATTACTATATAAACATTGCAAATTCTTTCTATATTTCACAATGCTTGTTAATTCTTGGTTAAATTGCTAGTTATAGTCGTAGCTATCGTTATTTAATTTCTATATTTTCGATGTTTTTCTGTGCATTTTATACACTTTTTTGTCTAGTGCCTTTGGCACTAACACATTCCAAAAGACGAATACTATTTTACAGTGTTGCACAGAAGCTTTAATTATTATTTCTATTCTCAAAATTATGACAAAAACAGCCTTAATCACAGGAGCTACTAGTGGAATTGGAAAAGCAACAGCTATTGCTTTTGCAAAACACAATATAAATCTAATCATTTGTGGAAGAAGAAGAGATCGCCTAGAAACTTTACAACAAGAACTTTCTTCTCTTGTACAGGTTCATATTTTATCGTTTGACGTAAGAGATAAAGCAGCTGTTAGTTCTCAACTTGATTCTTTACCTACAGCATTTCAAAATATCGATATCTTGATCAATAATGCGGGTAATGCTCATGGTCTAGATACTATACAAGATGGTAATGTTGATGATTGGGATGCTATGATTGATATTAATGTTAAGGGATTACTCTATGTGTCTAAAGCAATTATCCCAAATATGATTAAAAATAAATCTGGACATATTATCAATATTGGATCTACAGCTGGAAAAGAAGTTTACCCTAATGGTAATGTATATTGCGCTAGTAAACATGCAGTTGATGCTATTAATAAAGGAATGCGTATTGATTTGAATCCATATGGTATTAGAGTGGGTGCTATTCATCCTGGATTGGTAGAAACGGAGTTTAGTAATGTTCGTTTTAAAGGAGATGATCAACGTGCTGATAATGTATACAAAGGATTTGACCCTTTAAAACCAGAAGATATTGCAGATATTATTGCTTTTGTGGTTACACGACCATATCATGTTAATATTGCCGATCTTATTGTACTACCTACTGCACAAGCATCTAGTACTATTGTAAACAAAGATTTGGGTGATTAATACTATTGTTCTTTATTTTTAAGTAAATCATTAACATCTTAAAAATGAAACTCGTATTTTTAATTTATACTTCTGAAACTTTTAGAAAAGGATTTAATCCTAATTCATTTGTGTAAAATACAATACCATGCTAAATAAACGTCTTCTTATCAAGAATCTATTAGCGCATAATGACGAGAATAGTTTTTATGATAAGAAGCGTAAGCTCAATATTGGAGAAAAAGAAGGTAAAGCTAAGTTGTTAAAGCATATTTGTGCCTTGGCAAATTCTAATCCTAAAAATAATTCGTATATCGTTATTGGAGTCGAAGATGTCAATAATCAAATTGTAGGTATTGATTTTTTTGATGATAGTAAAATTCAAAATCTAGTTAATGCTTTTCTCACTAATCCACCTGTTGTTTCTTATGAGAATATTCCATTCCCTGATCTTCCTAGTGATAAAGTTGTAGGTTTAGTAACTATTAAACCTCAAGAAAATCGTATTTGTTCGCTTAGAAAAAACCTTTGGAAATATTATGGTGGTATGGTTTTCTTTAGAGAAGGTAGTATAAGTTTACCCAAAAGCTTTGACATCGAAAGTAAGGATATCAATTCGGCTACTGTTAATGCTATAGAGAATCATTCTCAAAATAATTTGAAGCTTACTCTAGACAGTATTTTTGACTTTATGAATACTCGTAAAGATTATCATCCTACGTATAAAGTTTTTAAAGAATATTTTGTAGTCTGCTGGGCGGGTAAGCAGAAAAAAGAAAAAGATGCTATTTATTATTCTAGGGTAGATATTGAACTTATTAACGAACAAGTTCGATTGTTTTATTCAGATTTTGATGAAGTGAGTATTACAATTACCGAAGATTCCTTCAGAATCATTGAGTATATCCATATAGGGTTACCTCATTATTATCGTTATTACCCTCTTGAAGAAGTCACTATTACTTTTTTAAATAGTGCTCGTTATGATATCGAACGAAAAATCCTTTTTAAACCGCCTCAATTTGATCGCAAAACGCTTCATCATTTATACAATAGCAATAATGCACTTTTAGAAAGGTTAAAACGAGGTGTTCTTTTATCTGAAAATGAAAAACTAGATCTCACAAACCTGCCCGCCACTTATCTCATCTGTTATTTCAATGATTTTCAAGAAGCTAGATTTAAACTAGAAGAAGCTAAGCCTTTTTTAAAAAATTACGACAAAAATATTTATACCTTGTATAAAGAAAACATGCGCATACTACGCAAAATCAGATACAGTTAATCATGAAACGTACATTAGTTATTGGAGATATTCATGGAGGTTATAATGCTTTGATACAAGTTTTAGATCGTGCTCAAATCACCTCAAATGATACTTTAATTTTTTTAGGAGATTATGTCGATGGATGGAGTGATAGTCCTCAAGTAATTTCATATCTAATTTCTTTAAAAGAGACTCATGATTGCATCTTTTTAAAAGGTAATCATGACCAACTGTGTTTAGACTGGTTATTGACCAAAAAAGATAACCCCAAATGGCTCTTACATGGTGGAAAATCAACTATAGATGGATATAATAAATTAACTACTGACGAAATTAAATTGCATATCGAATTTTATGAATGTTTAAAAGATTTTTATATCGATACTCAAAATCGCTTGTTCCTTCATGCTGGCTTTACAAATCTAAAAGGTCCTGAACAAGAGTATTTCCCTAGGATGTGTTATTGGGATCGTACTTTATGGGAAACAGCATTGGCATTGGACCCCAGAATAGCCAAAGATGATCCATTATATCCTAAACGCTTATTGTTATATCCAGAAGTTTATATTGGTCATACTCCTGTTACTCGTATAGGTAAAACTATCCCTGTTCAAGCTACTTGTGTCTGGAATATTGATACCGGTGCCGCTTTTAAAGGTCCTATCACTGCTATGGATATCGATAGTAAACAATTCTGGCAAAGTGATCCTGTGTATATACTTTATCCAGAAGAACGAGGTCGTAACTAAATGTGCTTTATTTTGTATTAATTCTCATATGTCAGTTTCATTGCTGACGAGATATTTTTATATTTTTTCCATTTACTTTGGCTACCAAATTTGTAATAATGTGTAGCAAATAATGATGGAATTTTAATAGGTAAGGATAATTTAGATCTTTGTTCTCCTTTATAATCTACCCATTCTACTGCTATCATAACATTACCATGAGTTATGATTTCGTATGGTGTTAAATCTACATCAATCCATCCTTTTTGATTTTTATTTGCCTTAGTAAGGATATTACTTTTATTTATTTTTTTTAAAGGTTTATCTCCTTCTAATGCATATATATTTATTCTAAATGTAATTTCTTCAAATGTATTTTTATTGATATAGAAGCTAAATGCTGTTAGTTCACTTGGCTTTTTATTCTTGAGTTTAAATTTTCTACCTATTGCTGCTCCTAAATTTTGATTTTTCTTATTGGTTATAGCAAAGTTAACTGCTCTTGACGTATTTATTTTTTCGTTTCCTGTAGTATATGTCTTAGTATTTTTAGGTCGGAGAATTACCGTTTCAAGTGTTTCAATTTCTTTTGATAGCACTATAGTATTCAGTTGTTCTTTTTGTAGTGATTTTAATCCAATCTTATATGGTTGATGTCCTAAAAATGAAATCTTGAGCGTATCTTCTTTATGTAAAGTTGCATCTAAGTATATACTAAATTCACCTTGAGCGTTAGTGACAGTTCCTATATCTTTATGCAACACCCCTACATTAGCATATACTAATGGTCGTTGTTCTTCGTCAAGAACAAGTCCTTTAACTATTACTTCTTGTGCCATCACTTGAATCGTAATAAAAAAGAAGAAAAAATAAACTACTCTTATATGATACATGCTAAAGTTTAATACAGTATTTCTCGTTCTAATTTTTGTCCTAATTTACTGTCAACTTCATAACTTAAATAGGTATGTTTATCTAAAAAATAAGAATCTTTTACAATCTTAAACGGAACTATATGATCATAATAATTAGTGATATTTTCTTCAGTAATTTCATCATTAGATTTTGCAGCATATAGTGCTCCATCTATCCATTTATGCATATAAATCCACCCTTCCCACTGTGCAGGGTATTTTTCTAAGCAATTCACAAAAACATTATAAATAGCGTTCATTGTTCTTGCTACATATTCATTTTTTGATTCTCCTTCTTTTTGAAGTTCTAATTGATTAAAAAAATGTAAATTGATATCATGATCAGCTGTTTGATATGTTAGTACTGGTGTTATTTTTGCTTTTAGTAATAGTGATAAATAACTTACTCCTACTCTACAAAAAATCGATCCTTTTAAAAATGGTATTTCTAATAAATTTCCATTTTCTGCACTTTTATTTCCTCCTGTATTACCATCTAAATAAATAATTAAATTGCTTTTGTTTTTCAAAGCTTTCATTATTTTCCTGAAGGAATCTGGTTGCTCTGCATTTATCACATTAAACGTACTCCCGTTCTTATAATGCGCTTCAACTTTTTCATGAGTATCAATAAAGTCTTGTCCTTGTTTAAGAAAAGCCTGATCATCTACTAATAACGTAATATCTGTACCTAATTTTGTCAAATACGAATTGAGCATTCTATATGCTCCCAGATGATATGTTGCAAAAATCTCTGATTGCAACGGTTGTGATAAATCAACAGATGCTGATTCTCTAATCACATTTATCTCGTCGATAGCTTTAAAATTACCTTGTTGTAGTTTTGTATAACTCTGGTAATACACAATCTTTTTATAATATTCTTTAGCTTCAGCTATATCAATTTTATTACTATAAAAATTATACAAGTTTGCATAAGTAAATGCAAAATGTTTACTGTGCCTATCTATATATTTCTTTTCTGGATTAAATATATTATTCTTTAATTCATCAAGATTCATGTTTTTCAGTTTTAATATAGGTTAGTAGTTTTATCAATAATTGAATGGCTAAACTCTGGGTAATATCTCCGATATCTTTTTTAGGATTAACCTCAACTAAATCAATTCCTATAATATTGATTTCGCTTAACAAGTGATAGAATAGCTTATATAATTCTTCTATTAATAATCCGTTAGGTTCTGGTGTAGCGGTTGCTGGTGCTATAAAAGGATCCAAAACATCAATATCAAGAGTGATATAATAGTTCTTATTTTTATCCAGCTTTTTTATTTTTTCAAGGTTTTCTTTAATTGTAGCAGCATATGTAATCTCTAGCTTATCATGTCGTTTTGGACGTAGGTTACTTATACCCCGTATACCAAACTGATGATACTTTTCTAATTTAGGTAATTGTAATGCCTTCTTAACAAAGTTACCGTGATGGTGCCCTTGATTCATATTCAAGATAGGATCATATTCTGAAGTATATATATCGGTATGTGCATCAAAATGAATCACACTAAACGGATTTGCAGAAACCACACCTATACCTCTCAATACTGCATAAGTAATAGAATGATCACCTCCTATATAAAATGGTATTTGCTGTCTAGCTATAATTTTTTCTGTAAAAAAGGTGATTTTTTCATAGATCTGAAAAGCTGTCTCATGTTTATGAGCAAAAATATCTCCTCCATCTGCGACCATATTATTCTTAAATAAATGATCTAAATGATGTAAATCAGTAGTTTTTGTAATGCCAACAGCATTAAAATCACAAGTTTTAAAATCAAGGTTATTTTTTTTAGAAAGTTTACGTAATGAACTAGGAAAAAGCTTAGTTTGATCATCTATATAATTCCCATCACCAAAAGGAATTCCCATTAAGACTACCTTCGCTTCATTAGTATATGCAGGGAGATTAAACAATCGATCATTATATTCTATTGTTTTGAATGCTCCTTCTTTTACTTCTTCTTCTTTAATGATAATCTTTTTTTTGATCAAAAAAGAGGTATTATCCTCATTAATTTGTTCATTTAAAAAATTAATACTCATCATTTTACTCCTATTTTCAACTAAGAAACTAGAAATGTAAGGATCTCCAATCATGAACTTTTTTCCAGAGATAATGTCTATCAAATTTACTTTTTCACTAATTCTCTTTAGTCTATAAAAAGGTGATAATATATACTCTTCTTTCATAATATCAGCTTTTTAATAAAATTGATAATCGATAATATTAAAATCAAAAGAATCATTATTGACACTATCGCTAATCCTAAGATTTTGATATCTATTGATGCTTCTGTAGTATTAAGTTCTATAATAGCCAAAGAAATATTAGCACTTCCCCACAAGATCATTTTTGTATAGATATAAATCATAAAAAAGATCTTTAAAACGGCATAGACACTTAGTGTTAATGGTGTTTTTGAATCTTGTTTTCTAAATGTAATAAGCTTTTTAATGAAGGTATTTGATTTCTCGCTTAGATTAATAATTCCTACTAAATCACTATATATCCAATAACCATCAAATTTAAAGAACGGATTAAGATTATAGATACACATTGCTATATTGGTAATTATAATACTATGTAGAATATCTTTTAAAATTAGATGTTGAATTCCTGAAAAAAGTATGGCTATCAATATGATATTAACTAAGAGTTGAAAATAGATTCCTCCTAGATTAGCGATAACTCTTTTTTTATTTTCTAGTTTCCATAGCGCATTCATATCTGTATAGAATGCCGGAAATATAAAATAGAGACAAAATCCTACTTCTTTGGGCATGATATCATAAGTATAAGCTGCTGTCGCATGTCCCAACTCATGTACAATTACTGATATCATTACACCTAATGTTATAGGAAGAAAAAGATTAAGTGTTGCTTGAGAAGAAATAATATCAGTACTAAAAAAATACAGTGTATTGATTAATATTATTATTGTTAATAGTGAAAAAAATAGTTTCTCCTTAAAAAGAAACTGTAGCATTTTCATTAAAAATTCAACATTCTTAGGTTTAAAAACTGTAAAAATCTTCTTGATAGATTTCTTTGAAGCTTTTTCTGTTAGCATAGGAATTATTTGATCGTCAATCAAATTTTCTAATTCGGTTCTCGGAATTGCAACTAACTGTTTATTTTCTACTTCGTTTATGAGATGATCTCTAGAATAGGTTTCTACATTAATAATCTCAAAGATTTTTTTAATAGTTTCTCCTATGAGATAATGATTACCATCATTAACTTGTAATAAAAACTGCCCGTTCTCTGCTGTTTCTTCTATTCTAAAAGAATTTAATTTCATTATCTCTAGATGTATACCAACGAAAAGTTTATGTTTTAATTAAAAGTTTACTGTATTCAGATAGCGGAAAACTATTATAGTTTCCGCTATCACAGATTCGTTCAGGTCTAATTATCCTCCGAAACCAAATCCTCCACCAACATTAACATCTACGTCAACATCAGTATCATTTCCGCTACAACGTCCAGAACAACATCCTCCGTCTCCAGCAGATAATTCGTGTCTGTCTTCTAGTTCAATGATAGAAAGTCCATTTTTCATGATTAGTAATTTTAAGTTAATTAAATGTTTATGCCTACTCTATTATGGCTTTTCGGTTACCGCCAATACATACTAAAACTCCTATTTTAAAAACTGCTTTATCATAGTTCACTGATAAGCAGCCATCTAATTTCAGATTGCTAATTTATACTTGGAATAAGAGATAATTTGTGACACACATCACAATATGCCTTTAGTCACAATTACGTTAAAACCATAAAAAACAGTGTTTTAAGTATATTTTTAAGTTTAAAAAGACATAAACAACATCTTGACATTAAAATATTTACAACAAACACAAACAATTATCATCATACACCTCAAAAACCTCTTTAGTTTATCATAATCATATCGTTTTTTAACATTTTTTAACACAAAAATCACAAAACAAATACATCTAATAGTCGTATAGTATCAGAATTTACAATCTCATTTATTATGACAAACTCAAAAACAAAACATATAAAAAGAAAAACTCAGGCATGACAGTAGTCATATCTGAGTTTTAGTTGTTTTTGATTTATTGTAGAAGAGGCTTCTACATTATAGTTCTCTAATTTTTAAAGAAATATGCATCCACATCCTATTTCACCTTCCATACATAAACGTAAGGGCTCGGTACAAGTATCGCCACCACCGTTTCCGTTATCATCTTTATAACACAAACCATCTGCACCGCAATACGAACCGCCAGGACAAACTCCATTTACATTACAAAATCCAATTGGGGTTCCAGAACCATTAATTATAGATTGTTGTTTCTTGTTTAGAATTTCAACTCCCTTTAAATTTAAAATGTTTTTTTTCATGATATTGATTTTTATGATTTAACATAAATATATACTTTTTAAAATCATAACTCAAATACTTTCAATGCATTTCCTCTTTGCAATTGCCTATGTTTTAACCATTGCATCTTTTTGGCATCCTTTTCATTTTCTCTCTTTCTACGTTCAAGTTCGATACTTAAGCGCTCCAAAGCTATTTTCTTATTCATAAGTTGGGATCGCTCTCCATCTGATCTTGTAATAATTCCTGTAGGAATATGTTTTACCTGCACAGCAGTCTCAACTTTATTAACATGCTGACCTCCTGCTCCAGAACTTCTACTCGTTTTTATTTCTATAGCTTTTAAAGAGAAAGATTCTTGCTTGGGCATCTCAAAAACATGCACACCAACATACCAATTTTTACGTTTATAAAATTTACGATACGGACTTTTAAAAATCCATTGAATAACGCCTTCCCAATTCGCTTTAAAAGCATTTAAATCGCCATTTGTCTTTATCCAAACTGATTTATAATTGCCATTTGCTCCTCTATTCTTTTCTACAATTGTATAGGTATACTCTTTCTTAATACTTTGTAGTATTTTTTTTAATGTCAGTTTTACTGCCAGACAGCATTCATCAGGACCTTGACCCGATGATATCTGTACCCAAAACGTTTTCTGTTTCATTTCTTTCTTTTTTCTTTTTTGGTTTTGGTACTATTTTTAGTCTTATTCTTGTTCTTCTTTTTAGGGTTAAGTTCTGCTTTTTTTGCTTTTACCCTAGCTAATTGCTTATCCAAAAAACTTCTATATTCAGAATTTAACGCACTTATTTTTCCTGCTTTAAAGCAAAACTTTGCCTTATCATAATCTTTCTTCTTTTCATATAGTATACCCTCTGTATATTGTAGCTCAGCTACATCAATCCCAGGTATAGTCACCCCTATGTTTATGATTTTAAGCGCTTCTTCATAGGCACTTAAATCAATTAACAAGCCTATATAACACGTATATACAGGGATAAAATTATGATTAAGACTCAACGCCATTTGATAATGAAATTTTGCTTTCTCAAAATCATGTAATTGCTCCTGATAAATTTTTCCCAGCAAATAATGTGCTCCTACATGATTATAATTTGCGCTAATCACATAGTGTAACTTATCTATACATTCTTCTATATCATATGGATAATTATCCAGTGCTTTGATATATAATATTTCGTGTGTATCTATTGCCATTTTCTTTTAACTTTCATTAGGGCATTCCTATACAACATAACATTGTCTAGGTCGGGCTATCCATTATATCTTTTACCTTTCAGGATAAAAGGATGCCATTACTATCCCTAATGCATTTCTTTAATTTTTATCCATCCTAACGATCTTAGGGTGAAACATTCCTACAACATCAACCAGATCGGTTTGACTTGCCATCACTTTATGTATGTCCTTATACGCCATCGGTGCTTCATCAATTCCTCCTCCTAGCAACGTCACTCCATGATCCTTTAAAACTTTTTTAACTTCACTATTTGTGATAGAGTTCTTCGCTTTACGACGTGACAATTGTCGCCCTGCACCATGAGATGCCGAATGTATTGCTGCTAGATTTCCTTTTCCTCTTACAATAAATCCTGGTGCAGTCATAGATCCTGGTATAATTCCCAATACATTTTTTTGTGCAGGTGTTGCTCCTTTTCTATGTACAATCATCTCTTTACCATCCACTTCTTCTTTCCATGCAAAATTGTGATGATTCTCAATCGTTGCAAGAGGCCTTGCTCCCAATGCTTTTGACAAACGTCTATGGATATCACGATGACAAGCAGATGCATATGTTCCAGCCAAGTTCATAGCGATCCAATATTCTTGTCCATCATGTGTATTGAGATCTAACCAAGCTAGATGTTTTGCTTCTTGAGGCAAAGGTGTTTGTTTCATTGCTAGCTTTGTATAATGTTTTGCAATATTAGCTCCTAAACCTCTAGAACCACTATGAGATAAAATTCCTAAATACTTTCCTACAGGAACACCAAACTCATTATTAGGATCTGTTATTTCTACACTACCAAATTCTACAAAATGGTTACCTCCACCAGAACTTCCTAATTGTTTATACGCTTTATTATAGAGTTTTTTAACCATAGGAATTTCTTTAAAAGCATGATGTTCTAATACCTCATCCATAGGAACTTTATCATGTATTTCATAAGCTCCAAATCGTGTATGTTTTTGCAACATTTGTACATATTTATCTTTATGTCCCTCTAGATAAGAGACATTGATATCATAAATACTTAAGCTCATTCTACATCCTATATCAACTCCTACTCCATACGGAATGACAGCTTGCTCTGTAGCTAGGACTCCGCCAATTGGCAATCCATAACCAGCATGACCATCTGCCATTAATGCTCCTTTTTTAGCTATTGGTAGTTTTAAAGCCGTAAATAATTGTCTTTTTGCTTCTTCTTCAATACCATTTTCTCCATAAATTGTAAACGGAACTCTATGCTGTTTTAACTCTTGTGTTTTTATTTCTACAGGAGTTACCAATGCTTCTGCTATTTTTCCTACATAACCATCTCCTACATATTTTTCTGGATTTTTTAAAATTGTTTTTAAACGCTGTAAGACCTTATCTTTTCGCTCTCTTTTATAATGTTTTAGCATTGTATCTATCGCGATGCTGATTGCTTTACCTTTAGGGTATCCTATATTGATAAGGTCTTTACCTTTTAGTTTTAATTTTGCCATAATTTTATCTTTAGCTGATTGACTAAAGATTCACATACCACCATATTAATCTTACTATAAAAAAAATACCAATTCCTATTTTAGGTAGGGATACTTCTACTTCAAGATTTATTTCTGATCTCGTTTCTCTCTTTAGTCTTACTTCTTCTACCCAATCTCTTACTGGAATTATATCTTGAATTGTATTATTAATTCCTTCAAGAGTTTCTGGGTTTCTTTCCATTTCGTTGGGTACTGCTCCAACTTCTTCTATTGTAATGTTAACTCGTTCTATCCATAGCTCAAGAATTTCCTGAGCTTCGCTACTAATCATTTCATTGTATTTTGCCTGTACTTCTATCAGTTCTTTAGTTTGAGGTTCAATTTCAATAGTGGCTAGTTTTTCTACTTTATCATCACTATATTTTCTCATAGAAAAAATAGCACTATCACCTATAAAACAATCATCTGCATAAGAAGCCACACAGTGGTGCATATCATAACCTTCAACATACAATTCTCTAGAATCAAGCAACTCGATAATTTTATACGTAACTTTTTTATTATCAATTATTTTACCTAGACTAAATGCTGGAATATTTGAAGATTCCCATCGCATATAGTTTTGTTCTTCTCTAAGGTTGTTCATATGATTTCTCCACTCTTCAGTTTGTCTTTTCAACGCATCAAGTGTTCTTCCTTGCATTGTATATGCTGCATTTCTTTCTATAACAAAAGATAGATATGCTAAGATTTCGTCAATCTCATTAAATGCAATTTCATGTCTCGCAAAAAAATGTACTACTGTACTCCAGAATTGCTCATGACCTTCTACTCTCGTTAATCCTGACCATATCATTTGTTCAGTTTGAGAATCACTAGCACCATAACCTATTGCTTGTGCTCTAATTAGAGCTTGTGCTACACTAAATCCTTCAGGAGTCTTTTTAAACTCGTGAGCCATTTTTTTGGTAAAACCAAATGGTAATCCGATTAGTTTTTGAACACTTTTTCCTGCACCTAGTTGTACATACCACAACATGTATTTCTTTTGTTCTTCAAAAAATGAGGAAATCAAAAAATCTGGTGTCTGATAGTATTCAAAACTGTGTTTAATCAATGATTTCAATTGCTCTTCTGGCAATTGAGACGCTGGTTCCCATTCGGTAATGTTATTTACATATCGATTACCAAAAGCACTAATACGATAAAGTACCTCTACATAAGCTATAGTATTTAAGATCTCATAACATTCCTTTATAAACAAATGCATCAAGAGTTCTTTTAATGCTGCTCTTCTCCACGTATTTTTCTTTTTACTCGTTTTAGAAAAATACATCCACAACATCGAGGCTACAGTCCCTTTATAGCCTTGGGGTTTGTTAGGTGCTTTGTATATCTCTTCTACAAGAGAAAGAAAATTACTTTTTGCTGTAACTACAGTCTCATTCGCTGTTTCTTGCGTTCTCTTATCTGTTTCATATAGTGTTTCCATGATGTCATATACAATAGTTTTAAGATTAATATTTGATGACCGAAAACACTATGGTTTACAGTCAATTGCTAATTGATTACTTTTTGCATGCTTTAGTAATTTCTCGGAAATAAAAAACCCTGAGTTTGATGCTCAGGGTTCAGAAGTTTATTGTTAGTGTTCACTAACTTTTACAAAGAACCATGAGCCTATTTTGTGCTCCAGGATTTTCGATATGTAAAGTTATTTTGAACATCTATTTTTTATTTTTAATACATCGTCTTTGGTGACAAATGCGTTGCAAAAGTATATATTTATTTTTTATATCAAAACATACTAGTTAATTTTTATTAAATCTAATTAACTCTTTTACAGGGATTCACAAAATATCACTTGTCTATTCCTTTGCTCCTCTCTTGCATTTTTAGAGAAATCACTTCATATTTTCTCTTTAAATACTCCTCTTATTTTTTTGTAGTTTATAGCTTTATAAGACTATATTTATATTTTTGCTATTATGGATTTTGAAGCTGCTTTTAAAGAGTGTTTATATTATACTACTCATAGTTTACATCGTGAAATTGCTGTACTTGCAGAAGAGAGTTTTGCTTCTTTAGGGCTTACTCCTTCTTATGCATATTTACTTATGGTTATTTATCAATTTAAAGAAATATCTACTACAGATGCAGCAAAAAAAATAGGTTTACAACCTTCTACAGTCACAAGACTTGCTGATAAAATGGTATTGAGAGGGTATATTACTCGAAAACATGAAGGTAGGAATAGTTTATTGATAAAAGCAGAAAAACTTGACGATGAAATGGGAAAAATCTTTGCTTGTTGGAGAAAATTAAATGTTCAATACAAAGAACTTTTAGGAGAAAAACAAGTTGATCGATTAATCAAAATCATGAATACTTCAAAAAACAAATTATAATTTTTTTATATCAAAACAATGTATGTACATGCATTTATGTTTTCAATAAAAACCATTTATCAAAACAATTAAAAACAAAACCACCTATTAAACAAGAATTTAAACAATATAAAATAATGCATGTACATACATTTTAAATTATTTAAAAAATAATATTTTAGAAAAAAACATAACTTCATCATTTACTTTTTTGCAAAAACCTATACTCAAAATCTCTTTAATTTTTTTCGTAGCTTTAGAAAAACAATAAAAACAAACTACCAATGGGGATTTTTGACGAAATAAAGAAAAAGCTCAGTCACGAATTTATTGATATCGTAGAGTGGTTAGATAACACAAAAGACACTATCGTTCATCGTTTTGAACGTTATCAAAACGAAATTAAAAACGGAGCTCAACTTATTGTAAGAGAAGGACAAACTGCTGTATTTATAAGCGAAGGTCGATTAGCCGATGTTTTTACTCCTGGTACTTATACATTAAATACTCAAAACCTACCCATTCTTTCTACAATTAAAGGATGGAAATATGGTTTTAATAGCCCATTTAAAGCAGAAGTATATTTTGTAAATACACGTTTATTTACTGATGAAAAATGGGGCACTAAAAATCCAATTACACTAAGTGATGATCGTTTTGGATTTGTAGAAATTAGAGCATTTGGTACCTATGCTTTTAAAATAAATGATGCTGGAAAATTTATAATCGATATTGTTGGTACAAATGCCAATTTTACTAATTATGAAATTAACGAACATTTAAAAAGTTTAATAGCTACGCGTTTTACTGATACGATAGGAGAAGCTAATTTACCTATAGAATTATATGCTGCTAATACAAGTGAATTATCAGAGACTTGTTTAGAGGTTATGCAACCTGAGTTTAATTCGGTAGGAATATCTCTTGAAAAATTCTACATAGAGAATGTTTCTATGCCAGAAGAGTTAAAGAAAGAGATTTTTGAATATAGCCGTTTAGATAAATTAGACTTAGATAAACTAACCAAATTTAAAGCTGCAAAAGCTATTGAAGTCGCTGCTGCTAATGAAGGAGGAACTGCTGGTGCTGGTATGGGCATGGGTATGGGGTTTGTACTTGCACAACAGATGGGTGGTATGATAAATCCTATGCAAGGGCAACAACAAACTACACAACAAAACAATTATCAACAACCAGCTGCACCAAACACACCACCTCCAATGCCTGCTCAAGTGCAATATTTTTATGCATTAAACGGACAACAAGCTGGTCCAGTTTCTTTTGATCAATTAAAGATGCTATTTGCAAATCGTACAATTAATAAAGAGTCTTTAGTTTGGAAACAAGGTATGCCAAACTGGAGTCCGCTTAAAGACGTAGAAGAATTAAAAGCATTCTTAGGAGGAAATACGCCGCCACCGCTACCAAGCTTATAACTATTAATTATATTATTTTTTATAGACACTCTAGACAAGACTACTCTAGAGTGTTTCTAATTATATCA
This sequence comes from Aquimarina rhabdastrellae, assembly GCA_947387485.1. Classification (GTDB taxonomy): domain Bacteria; phylum Bacteroidota; class Bacteroidia; order Flavobacteriales; family Flavobacteriaceae; genus Aquimarina. The sequence continues at coordinate 381,608 of CANDNT010000002.1, read as the reverse complement.
TGGAAGAACAAAAAAAAGGGACTGCAGAACAAAAAAAATCTTGTATAAATTGTGGTGCAGAACTCACTTATAAACCAGGGTCAACACAAATTAAATGTGATTATTGCAGTCATGAAGAAGTTATTGATCAAAAGGGGCAAGAATTTCAAGAATTAGACCTAAAGCCTTATTTGGACGAGTTTGGTTCTCAATCTCATTCTGAAGAAATATTAATGCTACAATGTAAAAATTGTGGTGCCAATCAACATATCGAAGAAACTTATAAATCTCTTCATTGTGTTTATTGTACTATGCCTCTAATCATCGAGGATGCAAAAAAAGAGGATTGGATATTACCCGGTGCTGTTTTACCTTTTCAATTTGATCAACGAAAATCACATCAAATTTTTTCTAAATGGGTTAAAGGTCTTTGGTTTGCTCCTAATAATCTAAAAAAAGCAGCTCTTGACCCTCAATATACCAAAGGTTTATATTTACCCTATTGGACATTTGATGCACAACTTTATGCGCAATATAGAGGAGAACGCGGTGATTACTATTATGTTACTGTACCTTATACTACCACAGAAAACGGAAAAACTGTTACTCGTACTCGTCAAGAGCAACGAACTAGATGGACTCCAGCTAGTGGTGATGTAAGTGGGTTTGTTGATGATACATTGATCAAAGCCTCTAATCAACGTAGAAATCCTGTTCCTTCAAAAATAGCAAACTGGAACTTAGACTCTTTACAACCGTTTAACAGTAGTTTTCTAGCTGGTTTTGTAACAGAAAAATATACTATTCCTCTAAAAGAAGGCCATTTAGAATCTACCAAAGAAGCAGAGAATATAGCTCGATCATGGGCTAGACATGATATTGGAGGTGATACACAACGTGTTCACAAAATCAAAATGACATTAAATGAAGAAACTTTTAAACATATTTTATTACCTGTTTATATAAGTTCTTATCAATATAGTGGTAAAAAATATAATTTCTTTATTAATGGACAAACTGGTGCTATCTCTGGTAAACGCCCATATTCCTTCTGGAAAATTTTCTTTTTCATCCTCTTTATTCTTATTCTTTTAGGAATTATTGGATATATCGCTTCAAAAAATAATTAGTATATAAACTATCTTATTTCTAATCCCTCAAGAGTAATTATTCTTGAGGGATTTCTTTATTTACATTGCATCCTCAAAAAACACAACACACTGACAATCAACTAAAACCATATGTTTTTTATGGTTTATACACAGAGATAATTTACGTCTTTGGCGTAACTTTATGGGTAACAATAATTTAATCACACAAATCATGAAAACTAATCTTTTTTACACCCTGGTGTTGTCAATCTTGTGTCTTTATTCGACCCAAGCTCAAGACAACCCGATGAAAGCTTCCTCTCAAAGCAAAGCTGCTTATATGAGAGTTATTCCCCCACTGTCTTCTATGGACAATATTATTGCAGCCAAAGGTTTCGAACATGTAGCTCCTCCTAAAAGAAGAGGTACAAATACTGTAGTTCCAGGTAAGGGATTACCAAAAAATGGAGATCCATTAGTAATTGCACAAAAAAGTGCAGCTACTCGTCAAGCCAATACTCCCATCGCTTCATTTGGAGCTCATGCAGGAACTGTACTTAATGATGCTACTGGAGCTATAGGTCCTAATCATTATGTTTATGCATTCAACTCTGGTTTTGGTATTCTTGATCGCAACGGAAATGTATTACTTCCAGAGGCTTCTTTAGCAACACTTTTTCCAGGTGAAACCTTAGGAGATCCTGTTGTTGTATATGATAATTTTGCTAATCGCTTTATTATTATGCAGTTTAGTAATACACCTAATGGCTTTTTAATTGCTGTAGGACAAGGTCCTGACCCTGTAAATGATGGTTGGTATACCTATCGCTTTAATACAGGATCTTTTCCTGACTACGAAAAATTATCTATCTGGCACGATGGTTATTATATCACTGCTAATAAAGATCAAAATGCACCAGATTCTAATGATGTTGTTTTTGCTGTAGAACGTGATAAAATGCTCGTAGGTGATAACAATGTTCAAATGGTTGGTTTCCCATTACCTAATGCTGAAACTAATGGTTTTTATAGTCCTGGAGGGTTTAATGCTACTGGATCAACACTACCACCAGCAGGAACAGGACATCCAATTGTTTACTTACAAGATGATTCTTGGTCTGGGGTTAATACCGATCATTTAAAAATCTGGACAATAGATGTTGATTGGAACAACACTTCTAATTCTACAATTTCTTCTCCTCAAATATTAAATACAGCTCCTTTTGATAGTGTATTTGATGGAGGATCTTTTCAAAATCTTGACGAACCAGGTAATGGTCCCGATATAGATGCGCTACAAGCTACTATGATGTACATGACTAGCTATAGACGCTTTGCTACGCACAATTCTGCAGTAATGAATTTTGTTGTAGATGTAAGTGGTAATGATACTCGAGCAGGTATTCGCTGGTATGAATTAAGACAAACTGGTGATGGAGCTCCATGGACCATTCATCAAGAAGGAACTTATACACAACCTGATGGACATAGTGCTTTTTGTGGAGGAATCAATATGGATTCACAAGGAAATATAGGTTTAGCATATACTATTGTGAGTAGCACTGTATATACTTCTTTACGTTATACAGGTCGTTTGGCTAGTGATGCTTTAAATACAATGACTGTAGCTGAACAAGTAATAGTTGATGGAGATAGTCAAAATAACAGAGGCGATGGTCGTTATGGTGATTATGCTCAAATGACTATTGATCCTACAGATGATAGAACGTTCTGGCATATAGCAGAGTATATGAAAGGACCAACAAACGTAAGAAAAAGTCATGTAGTTGCTTTTCAGCTTGAAGCTCCAGAGCCAGACAACGAAGCACCAACTGCTCCAACTAATTTAACAGCTTCTAATACTACAGGTAGTACGACTACTTTATCATGGAATGCTGCAACCGATAATGTAGGGGTAACGGCTTATGATATTTATCAAAATGGTAATGTTATAGGATCTTCATCTACAACTTCTTATACCGTAACAGGATTAACTCCTCTTACTACTTACTCTTTTACTGTAATTGCAAAAGATGCTGCAGGTAATCAATCTCCTGCGAGTAATAGTGTAAGCGTAACAACTACAGATGTAAGTGGTTGTGCTAGTGGTGTAAACTTACCTTATAGTGAAGGTTTTGAAAACACTATAGGTGCATGGACACAAAATACTGATGACGACCTCAACTGGTCTGTTGATGCTAATGGTACTCCTTCAAATAATACTGGACCCTCTAGTGCTATCGAAGGTTCCTATTATATTTATGTTGAAGCTTCTGGAAACGGAACTGGTTATCCTAATAAAAGAGCAATTATCACTTCTCCTTGTATAGATTTATCTGGTGCTACACAAGCTAATGTTTCTTTTAAATATCATATGTTTGGAGCTACAGATATGGGATCTATTGCATTAGAAGCTAGTAGTGATGATGGTACAACTTGGACAACTATCTGGAGTGAAACTGGAAATCAAGGAGATTCTTGGCAAACAGCCAATATAAACCTAGCTTCTTATGTAGGAGCAGGAGTTCAATTACGTTTCAATAGATTAACAGGAGGAACTTGGAGAGCAGATATCGCAATCGATGATCTTAGTGTAACTTCTAGTAGTACTCCTGATCCATGTGAAAGTGGTGATTTAACATTAACTATCACATTTGATAATTATCCTCAAGAAACTTCATGGAATGTGACTGATAGTTCTGGTACAGTTGTGGCTTCAGAAAGTTATTCAACTGCAAATCCAGATGGTTCTACTATAACTGAAACAATCAGTAATCTTGCCGGTGGAGATTATACATTTACCATTTCGGATTCTTTTGGTGATGGTATTTGCTGTTCTTACGGTAATGGTTCTTATACTTTATCTAGTAATGGAGGTACCATCGTAAGTGGAGGTGATTTTGGAAATTCTGAAGCAACTGATTTCTGTATTTCTAATAGCGCTTCACTAAGGTTAAATACTTATCCGTTAAACGACACTAACAGTTTTGCTATATATCCTAATCCAGCTAAAAACACTTTAAATATCACGAACCTTAATGGAGATATCAGTCAACTTAAAATATTCTCTATGTATGGTATTTTAGTTCAAGAAGAAACTTCAAAAACTAATGGTAATCAAGTAGATATTTCTTCGTTAGCTTCAGGAACATATTTTGTAAGAATTGTATCTGGAGATCAAACAATTACTCGTAAGTTTATTAAAAAATAATACTTACTTTTCATATGTAAAAAGGCTCGATATATATCGAGCCTTTCTTATTTATATTGTCTTTTCTACTATAAATCAAATTTGATTCCTTGTGCCAATGGCAACTCAGTAGTATAGTTAATTGTATTTGTTTGACGGCGCATATAAACTTTCCATGCATCTGATCCAGACTCACGTCCTCCACCAGTTTCTTTTTCACCTCCAAAGGCTCCACCGATCTCAGCTCCTGATGTTCCGATATTAACATTAGCAATTCCACAATCAGATCCTGCATGAGACAAGAAACGCTCTGCTTCACGTAAATTGTTTGTCATGATTGCAGAAGACAATCCTTGAGCAACACCATTTTGCAAATCAATTGCATTTTCTACTTCACCAGAGTATTTTAATAAATATAATACTGGTGCAAAAGTTTCGTGTTGTACGATTTGGAATCCATTCTCTGCTTCAGCAATTGCAGGCTTAACATAGCATCCGCTTTCGTATCCTTCTCCAGAAAGTACTCCACCTTCTACTACAATTTTACCTCCTTGTGCAACAACTTGTTCTAATGCATTTTGATATCCTTTTACTGCATCTGTATCAATTAGCGGTCCTACATGATTGTTTTCGTCTAATGGGTTACCTATACGTAATTGACCATAGGCATCTACCACAGCATTCTTTACTTTATCATAGATAGAATCGTGAATAATTAAACGACGTGTTGATGTACAACGTTGTCCTGCTGTACCAACTGCTCCAAATACAGCACCAATAACTGTCATTTTAATATCTGCATCAGGAGTTACAATAATTGCATTGTTTCCTCCTAATTCTAATAATGATTTACCTAAACGCTCTCCAACAGTAGCTGCAACAATTTTACCCATTCTTGTTGATCCTGTAGCAGAAATTAATGGTACTCTTTTATCTGTAGTCATCATTTCACCTACTTTATAATCACCATTAATTAAACAAGAAATTCCTTCTGGTAAATTATTATCTTTTAGAACTTTTGCTATTATATTTTGGCAAGCCACACCACATAAAGGTGTTTTTTCACTTGGTTTCCATACACATACATCACCACAAATCCATGCTAATGCTGTATTCCAAGACCACACTGCTACAGGAAAATTAAATGCAGAAATAATTCCTACTACTCCCATTGGGTGGTATTGCTCATACATTCTGTGTCCTGGACGTTCTGAGTGCATTGTTAATCCATGAAGCTGTCTTGATAATCCTACAGCAAAATCACAGATATCAATCATTTCTTGAACCTCACCTAATCCTTCTTGGTAAGATTTCCCCATTTCGTAAGAAACTAATTTCCCTAATGGTTCTTTTAATCTACGTAACTCTTCACCAAATTGTCTTACGATTTCACCACGTTGTGGTGCTGGCATTACTCTCCAAGTTTTAAAAGCAGCTTGAGCTGTTTCTATTACTTTTTCGTAATCTTCTTTTGTCGTTGTAGTTACCTTACCAATAAGTTCACCATCAACTGGCGAATATGATGCTATTTCTTCTCCTGATGAGAACCAATCTAAACCTGTTGATGTACCTTGATTCGTTGCTGATACACCTAATTGTTGTAAAGCTTCTTGAATCCCGAAATCTGTCGCTATTGCTGCCATCCTATTTTTTTATTTTTGAAAGTGTAAAGATAATGTCTTTTGGTATTGTTTATATGTTTTGAGCTTTTTTCAATTACATTTTATGTTTTTATTTTATTTTTCAATGATTAAAAAACCAATTTGATTTAAAAAATAACAAAATATACTCATTTTGATTTTATATTATTTAGCTCTTTTTATTCTTCTGCTATAAATCTTGAATCAACTGGCATTTCTTCTCCACACTGATTACACGTTCGCAATGTTTTATTTTGATAAAAATCTTTGAAATGTTTTAAAAAATCTTTTTCAATATTCTCTAATTTAAAATACACCTCATGTAATTTATTATTGCAATGATCACAAAACCATAACAATCCATCTTCTCCTTCTAAGTTATCTCTCTTTCTTTCGATTACCAATCCTATAGAATCTTTATGTCTTACTGGTGAGTGTGGTACTTTGGCTGGATGTAAATACATATCGCCTGGCCCTAATTTCATTGTTTTTTTCTCTCCGTCATCTTGAATATGTACTTCTATTTCTCCTTCTAATTGGTAAAACAGTTCTTCTGTTTCGTTATAATGATAATCTTTACGAGCATTAGGTCCTGCTACAATCATTACTATATAATCCCCTGCCTCTTTATACAGGTTTTTATTTCCTACTGGTGGTTTTAGTATAGTCCTATTTTCTTCAATCCATTGATTAAGATTAAAAGGTTTTCTTATTCCCATATTTTTGTTTCGTTAAAATTGTTTTCTATTCCTAAAGAAATAAAAACTGCTATAAAAATACGTTTTTCCTAAAAAAGAAATCGCTCTAACAAGATTTCTCTTGCAGAGCGACTTCTAACTAAATAACCAACCAAAAAACTCTTTATTTCTTTAACTTTTTAAAAGTTTCTAATTTCAATCTTTTTCTTTCGTTTTGTTTTGCTTCTTTACTTTGAGCATTTTTAAACCTCATCAATCCTAACCCTCTAAATTCATATGTTGTATTGGACGAAGGATGATACAATCTTATCCTATTGTCGTTAATAACGCTCAATTCAAAGTTTTCATTGCTCAGATAGTCATAATCCAATGTTAAATTTTTCAATGTATTTGTTCCTACAATGTTATTCACCTCATAATGACCTCTGTAGTCAAAAAATAAAGAACCAATATTCGTGCCAACATTATCTCTTGAACTTCTAAAATTATCTCCACTACCAAAAGGTAAGAATTGTAAGAAGTTCTCTTCATCAAATTCATTTACCACTCCTTCTATGCTTGTATAACTTTTTTCCCAAACTTCATATTCTTGTAAGAAATAATGAATATTATCATAAAATACTTGATCATAATCAAATGTACTACGTTGATAACCTATCAAGAAATAACTTGTATTTGTACTAGAGTCATACAATTCGATTTCATTATCAAAACGTTGTGTCACTATAAAATCATATATACCATCAATATCATGATCAATTTGTAACGTTTCTATTCCAACTCCATAAAAGCCGACGTCTAATCCAAAACCATTTCCATTATTACCTATTCCTACTAAATTATTGTTAGCATAAAAAGTTCCGTTTCTAAAAGAAACCGTGAATGCTTTTTGTAAAAAAGGGATTTCTCCTGTTCCACGTGTTTTTTCGATATCAACATACCAAATTTCATATCCTTCCAACAGTTCTTCTAACGTAATTGATGGTTCAATTATTATTTCTTCATCATTTACTACACATGAACTAAACAATGTAATCAATATCAAAAAGGCAGAAAGTAATTTAAGCTGTTTCATAATCTTTTTATTTAATCATTCACATTTTATAGCTATTCAAAACGCATGCCAAAAACATAAATCATTGATTTTCATTATATTTACATTAATTCATATTTTCTTTACTTTTGAAGCCGTGTTTTTACCCCTAGATTGTTAATTTTATTTCAGTCTACAAGTTGTATTTACATGGTGATTTTAAACATTACCCCTATTTAAAATTGGCTCCTTTTTTAGGATGATATTTTTATTACATGTTAATCACAAAATCAAAATGACCTGTAATCAGGCAAATCGATTATAAAACTTTAATTTAGATGAAAGAAAATCTAAAATATGCTGTAATAGGAGGTGGTAGTTGGGCTACTGCCATTGTAAAAATGCTAAGCGAAAACCTTGATGAGATTGGTTGGTATATGCGTAGTGTTTATGCTATTGAGCACATTAAAAGACAAGAACACAACCCCAATTATTTAAGTTCTGTAGAGTTCGATACTAACCAATTAAAGCTAAGTGACGATATTAATGAAATCGTAGCTTATGCAGATTATATCATTTTTGCTATCCCCTCGGCTTTCTTATATACAGAATTACAAAAATTAACCGTTTCATTAGACGATAAAATCATTTTTTCTGCTATTAAAGGTATTGTACCTGAAACAAGTTTAATTGTAGGTGAACATTTTAATCAAGAATACAATATCCCTTTTGAGAATATTGGTGTTATCACAGGACCTTGTCATGCAGAAGAAGTTGCGCTAGAGCGTTTATCTTATCTTACAATTGCATGTAGAGATCATGAAAAAGCAAAAACACTAGCAGATAATCTTTCTAGTGAATACATCAGTTGCAAAATTAGTGATGACATTATTGGTACTGAGTATGCTGCAATGCTTAAAAACATTTATTCTATTGCTGCTGGTATTGCTCATGGACTTGGTTATGGTGATAACTTCCAGAGTGTATTGATGAGTAACGCTATTAGAGAAATGAAGCGTTTTATCAAAAAAGTACACAAGATGAAACGTAATATTAATAATTCTGCTTATCTAGGAGATTTATTAGTAACTGGTTATTCTGTTTTTTCTAGAAACCGCATGTTTGGTAATATGATAGGTAAAGGGTATACTGTAAAAAGTGCTCAAATGGAAATGAATATGGTTGCAGAAGGATATTATGCAACAAAAAGTGCTTTTCAATTAAATGAAGTTAATGGAGCCAGAACACCTATCATCAATGCCGTTTATGCCGTATTATATGAAAACAAAAATCCAAAAAAGATTTTCAAAAAATTAGCTGAAAAACTAGATTAACTTCTATATATCATGAAAGATCTTATCACCACATTTTATACTGCATTTCAAGAACTCGACGCCGAAAAAATGATCTCATGTTATCATAAAGACATGACTTTTGAAGATCCTGGTTTTGGAAAACTAGATTATGATCAAGCATGTAAAATGTGGCGTATGCTTTGTAATAATGCAAGTAATTTCTCTTTAGAATTTTCACAAGTTGAAGCTGATGAGTACAAAGGCTCTGCTCATTGGGAACCTAAATATAATTTTAGTCAAACAGGTCGATTTGTACATAATATCATTGATGCTTCTTTTGAATTTAAAGATGGTAAAATCTATAAGCATGTAGATCATTTTGATTTACATAGATGGGCAGGTCAAGCTCTAGGCTGGAAAGGCAAATTGCTAGGCGGAACCTCTTTTTTCAAAAAGAAATTACAATTAAAGACAAAAGGTCTTTTAGCGCGTTATTCTTAAATAGCTTCAAATATTTTACCTGGTAATGGTTGTACTACTCCCTTAAGTTCCATATTTAATAGTAGTGTAGCCAAACTATATGTTGGTATTTTGCATTGAATTGCTATTACATCTAGTAATTCTTTACCGTTTGTTTTTAAAAAATCATAAACAACTTGCTCTTTTTCGGTTAAACTGACAAAAAGTTCTTGCTGTTTAGGTTTTTTATCTTTGGTAATATCCCAATTGAGTATGTAGATTAAGTCTGAAACACTGGTTAACAAATGTGCTTGCTGTGTTTTTATTAAGGTGTTACAACCTTTACTCATACTATCGGTATTTCTACCCGGCACAGCAAATACTTCTCTATGGTATGAGTTTGCCATCTGCGCTGTTACCAAAGATCCTCCTTTTTCTGCGCTTTCGATAACAATCGTAGCTTCGCTCAGTCCCGCTATAATGCGATTACGTCCTAAAAAGTTTTTACGATCAAAAACATCTGTACTCCAGAAATCTGTAAAAAATCCACCATTTGATAGTACTTCGTTTACATAGGCAGCATGTGCTTTGGGATAAATTTGATTAAGTCCATGAGCTAGACATCCTATAGTTTGTAAGTTATTTTTTATAGCTGCTTTATGTGCTGTTATATCTATACCATAAGCAAAACCAGATACTATTACAGGATTTAGCACACTTATTTCTTCTATCAATTGCTCACAAAATTGTATTCCATATGAAGTGGCTTTTCTAGTACCTACGATACTTATTATTTTTTGCTTCTCAAGATTTATATTTCCTTTATTAAATAATACTACAGGACTATCATGACAATGTTTGAGTCGTTCTGGATAGTTTGACTCATCATAACAACTATAATTAATATGCTCATCATAAATAAACCGAAGTTCATTTTCTGCAGCTTTTCTATATTTTGGTTTTTTGAGTTCTTTGATTTTTGCTTGACCTATTCCGTCTATTTTCTTTAATTTTTCATTACGTTCTTTAAAAACTGCTTCGGCACTACCCGTAGCTCTAATGATCTTTTTTATGGAGTTATCTCCTAGTCCAGGGACTTTTTTTAAGGCCAATAATGCAATCAGTTTTTCTTCCATAACTTTATATTTTATCTAATTTAGCATTTCATTTTATCATAAAACACTATAAATCAAAGCCAAAATCTTTATTTTGAGTCGTAGTGTTGATAAAATCCTTATAGCATTTTCGACTTGAATCCATTTTTCATTATCTTTGTCCTGATGAAAACAGCTCACTACATAAGCGAACTTTTATATAGATATGAATGTGTAATCATTCCAGAGTTTGGTGCTTTTTTAACACAACGCCAATCTGCTAAGATAAATGAGGTTACACATACTTTTCAGCCACCTAAGAAATTAATTTCTTTCAACCGTCAATTACAACAAAATGATGGTTTATTGGCTAACTATATCGCTTCTTCTGAGAATATTTCTTACAATGAAGCTGTTGCTCAAATACGTCATTTTGTTGAAGATCTAAATACGCGATTAAATAAAGGTCAAAATGTGGTTTTATCTAAAATAGGTATTTTTTCTCAGGCAGAAGAAAATACATTACATTTTGAACCATCTGATCGTTATAATTATTTAACTGAAGCATTTGGGTTAGATTCTTTTGTTTCTCCTGCTGTTAAACGAGAAGAAGTTATTGTAGAAGATACTGTAGATACTAAACCTCCTATTGTTCTTACCTCAGAACACGAAGAGACAACTAGCAATAACCGCTCTTATATCAAATATGCTGCTGCAGCTGTAGCTATTACAATTGGTATTTCTGGGTTATGGAGTGTAAAACAATATCAAGATCAACAACAAGAATTTGCTACTTCTCTTGAATTACAAGAAGCACAACAAAAACAAATTCAAGAAGCAACTTTTGATATTTTATCTCCTCTTCCTGCTGTAACATTAAATCTTGAATTAGCAGAGGAAGATTCTGAAGAATTTACTGTTGGTAATCTTAATTATCATATTGTTGCTGGTGCTTATCGTATTGAAAGAAATGCCAATAAAAAAATCGAAAAGCTTAAAGCTTTAGGATATAATGCTCGTATTATTGGTGTTAACAAATACGGACTTCATCAAGTGATTTACAATAGTTATGCTACTAGAAGAAAAGCAGAGCAAGCACTTGCTGAATTAAAAGATGGTACAGATCAACGTGCTTGGATTTTAATTCAAAAACTATAAAATCTTTTATTTTTAAGCCATTTTTTTAATGTTCTTGTAAAAGAATCGCTGTGGTATACCCGTATTTATTGTTTCCTCTTTAAAAGATTGCGTGTTTCTTAATTCTTAGTATCATGCTCATTTTCTTGATGTTTCTATTCAAATCCTAACTATCTTTGCAAAAAACAAAAAGAGAATGGAAGAGATAAAAAATCCTAAAGATTCACATACTATACTTACAGATTTAGTATTACCTGGAGAGACAAACCCTTTAAATAATCTTTTTGGAGGTGAGTTATTAGCACGTATGGATAGAGCTGCCGGTATTGCTGCAGGTAGACATGCTCGAAGAGTTACTGTTACGGCCTCAGTAAATCACGTTGCTTTTAATCGTAGTATTCTTCTAGGAAGTGTTGTTACTATCGAAGCTAAGGTTTCTAGAGCTTTTAACACTTCTATGGAAGTTATCCTTGATGTTTGGACAGAAGATCGCCAAACTGGTCTTAAAACAAAAGCTAATGAAGCCATTTATACTTTTGTTGCTGTAGATGAAACTGGAACTCCAGTACAAGTACCAAAAATAAAACCAGAAACAGAATTAGAAACACAACGCTATGATGCTGCACTGCGTCGTAAACAATTGAGTTTAGTATTAGCAGGAAAAATGAAACCTGATGATGCTACAGAACTTAAAGCATTGTTCGTTCATGAATAAGTAATACCATTACTCAATTGAAATTACCGTATTAAAATTGTTCTTTTTGCATTTTACTTCAAAATAAAATATCACCGTAGCTTTGGCTATGCTTCAATTTTCTTTTTTATAAAATCTCAAAAATCTTCAATTTTTCTATTCCGTATTTTCAAATAAGAAATGGTATAAAAAGGAGTTGATAATGTTTATCAACTCCTTTTTACTTATGTCTTTTTCTCTTTTATTTTCTATAAATCCAATGTTGTGGATTTAGTTTTTTGGTATCTCTATAAATTAAAAACTTTACTGTTGCTCGTCCTGTAACTGGACTTGTTCCCACTGTTCCTAATTTCTCTTTGGTACTAACTTTTTGTCCTTCTTTTACTACGATATTTTGTAAGTTATAATAGGTCGTTATATAGTTACCATGTCTTATCTGTACAAAGCGACTTCCTCCTTTAGGTTTATGTATAGCCATTACTTCTCCTTCAAAAACAGTTCTAACCGTTTGTCCTGCTCTTGTTTCTATCTGGATTCCATTACTATTAATTTTTATATGGGGTAATGTCGGGTGAGGTTGTTCTCCAAACTTCTTAACAATTCGACCGCTTTCTACTGGCCAAGGCAACCTTCCTTTATTGTCTGTAAAATTATCTGCTAAATCCTTAGCCTCTTTTGTCAAGGCAAAGGTATTCTTTGATCCTTTTTTGGCTACCTTCTTACCAGCTTTTTTAGCTTTTTTGTTGGCTTTAGCAATAGCTGACTTAATTAAACGCTCAATTGCTTTATCAATAGCATCTGCTTGTTGCTCTTTTTGGCGAATTTGAGCTGTATATACGCCTTCTTTTTGACGTATAGACTTCATTAGTTCTTCTTGTTGTTTACGTTCTAATTCCAGCCTATTTTGAGCTTCTCTATTATCTGCTATTAATCGTTCTTTATTTTTCTTTTGTTGTATTAAGTCTTTGTTTAACTGTTGCAATTCTACTGTTGCATCTTGTATTAATAATGCTTGATTTTTTCTATACTTATTATATTGCTTGATATATTGCAATCGCTTATATGCTTGCACAAAATCTGCAGATGATAACAAGAACATTATCCTACTTTGCTGTGATTTACTTTTGTAGGACTTCACTACCATCTTTGCATAATCTTCTTTAAAGACTTTAAGCTGCGTCCTATTCTTATCTATTTTTTTAAGATTATCATTGATATCTCTAGTGAGTAAATTGATTTGTTGATTTGTTAATCGTACAAAGTTCTCCCGAATATTAATTTGAGAATTCAATCCTTGAACTTCATCTAATACAGAAAGTTCTTTTTCTTTATTATCAACTCTTAGTTTATTAATCTCTTCGATTTCTTGTCCTAATCGTTGACGCTGTTCTTCCAGCTCTTTTAATTTATCGTTTTGAGAAAAAGCTGGTATACTGTTACATAACAGTACTATTCCTAAAATTAATACTAGTTGTACTCTCCTCATTCTATTACTACTTCTTCGTATCCTGATGGAATTTTAAATGGAAAACTAACTTTGGCATTAAATTCTACTGCCTTGTATTCTATATCTAAAAGAGTTTGCTTTTTGTCTTGCTCTCCTTTAACTGTTATCTTTTTAGGAAATTCTTGATTTCCTACCTTTTGATAAGCATCATAACTAATTTTTACTTTTCTATTTTCTTTAGGCTGTATTAAGTGTTCTTCTTTAATTTTAAAGGTTAAAGGATTTACAAAAAATAAACGTTCAAATAATTCCAGTTCTTTTTTAGGCTGTAATTGATATGCATTTTTTTTAATATCAATCGTATATTTTTCTTTTCTAAGATCATATAATGCCTGTCCTACCAATAAATTTTGAACTTTTTTATAATCTAATTCTGTTCCTAACCAATCGCTTAATAGTTTAAAATCCCCATCAAAGTATGTACTATTAATTTTTGCATAATAGCTTACTCGATTAGGTGTAATTTTTGCTTTGGCTAATGTAATGCCTAGCAATTTTGCACTAACCCAAATTATACTATCTCTTTGCATTCTCAAACTCACATTGGGACTAAATGATTTTCTTCCATCATCATATCGTACTTTAAGCCTAGCTTGCAAGGTATTAAAATTAAAATTTGCATTGTAATGGTTAGCAATTACTTTTTGAGCTTTTAATCTTTTTACTCCTGTGTCTGTAACTGCCTTGGTTCCTTTACAACTTTGTAATACTAATACTGCCAGTATTAGATATAATATTTTCTTCATTAATCCCTATATTTTTTGTTGTAGTGCTTTAGCTTTTTCTAAATATTTGGTAGACTTTACCTGATCGCCTATAAGAAGATATGCTTCTCCTATTTGTTTATAAAAATCTCCTTCCATCTTTGTATCATCTATAATATAATCTATCCCAAGATTCAATGTTTCTATAGCTGCTTCAGGATCTTTTAATTGATTAAGAGCCACTCCATGTACTAAATATAGTATAGGTTGAGTAGGGTATAATTCTAAGCCCAATTCTATACCGTCTTTTGCTTTTTTATATCTACCTAAATCTATTTGTAGTAAAATAATACGTTTTAGAGATTCAAAATCTGTATGACTAGCGATATCTCGTTCGTAATAGTTTAATGCTAGTTCTTTTTCATTTTTTTGATAATAGAAATTCCCAAGTTTTGTAAATATCTTTGAACTATTTGCTTCTTTGGCATATTTAGTCACTACTTTTAAAAAACTCCTTTCGTATGTTGGGTTTTTATCTACAAAAATCAAAAAGTCATCTATAACCTTATTCTTTGATTGAATATCTATATCTGAGTGTATTACTTTTTCTATAGATTCGATTGCTTTTTCTATTTTATTTTCATCCAAATAAAATTTGTATAAAGCTAAATGAACAAGTTCTGATTCTGGCTTAACCTTCAGTAAGTTTTCTGCAACTTCTCTTGCCTCTGTAATTTTATTTTTACCACTATATACATAAATTAGGTTTAGATAGTGTTGTTCTTCATTAGGTTGTGCTTCAATTTTCTCTTTTAGATATGTAATTTGAGCATCAGAGTTTTGAGATCTAGCTAAGATTGTTCTTCTTAATCTTTTTCTATAATTATCGGTACCAAACTCTTCTTCTAATTCATCTAGCGTTTTTAAGGCTTTTTCATTTTTTTGAACAATCAAATACAAATTTGCCAATTGCTCTCTATATATTCCATCAAAAGGCACTAACCGTTCTACTACATTTATGGCTTCGTCGTATTTACGCAACTGATAGTATACTTCGTATAATCCAGTTAATACATATCTTTTTTTAGGATATTGCTCTAAAACTTTTTTAAAATTGCTTTCTGCTTCTTCATATTGCTTTAATGCTAATTGATTTTTAGCAAGTTCGTAATATAGATATTGTGGTTTATTATCTATTGCAATACATTTTTCTAAAGCTTCGATGGCTTTTTCATAATTCTGAATTCCTTTTTGTTTTAAAGCTTCAAAAAATTGTTCCTGGAATTCATCTGAAACATCACCTAGATCATCTACATTGATTTCTTGTTTAGGTTCAATTTCTTGGGCATTACTAGATGGTAAATTTCCAAGAAAAGAAATTAACAGTATGCAATACAGATATCTAGATGTTGTTGTCATTCTTATTTTTTTTCTTATTCTAATATAGAATAATCGCCAATACTAATTGCTGTGAATTTCCCATCATATTTTACATGATTTCCTATCATAGCATTATCTAAATTAGCGTTTTTTATTGTAGTATTTGTCTGTATTAAGCTATTTTTAATAGTTGTATCTTCTACAATACAATTATCTCCTATAGACACATTAGGTCCTACTGTAGCATTCTTCAATACTACACCTTCACCTATATAACAAGGTTCTATAATTGTACTATTTTCATTTTTTACAGTTGCACTTATTAATACTTCTTGATCTTGTTGAAGAAAACCTAACATTCTGGTATTTGTTTCTACCGTTACGTTTTTATTTCCGCAATCCATCCATTCATCAACTTTACCTGTAACAAAACGTTTTCCGTCTGCCATCATACGTTTGATTCCGTCATTAATCTGGTATTCGCCTCCATTAATAATATCGTTATCAAGTACGTATTGTAATTCATTTTTAAGAACACCTACATCTTTAAAATAGTAAATTCCGATTACTGCCAAGTCAGATACAAACTCTTGTGGTTTTTCTACTAATTCTACAATTTCCTTATTCTCATTAAGTTTTACTACACCATAAGCTTCTGGTCTTTCTACTTGCTTTACCCAGATTACTGAATCTGCATCTTTATCTAGGTTAAAATCGGCTCTAATCAAGGTATCTGCATAAGCAATTACAGCAGGACCAGAAAGTGAATCTTTTGCACACATGATTGCATGTCCAGTTCCCAATGGTTGGTCTTGTCTATAAATAGTTCCTTTGGCACCTAAACTTTCTGCTAGCTCTTTTAAACTTTGAACTACATCTTCTCCAAAAAATGCTGGATCTCCTAATATAAATGCAATTTCATCTATTGGTTCTCCTAATACTTTGGCTATATCTGTTACTAATCTGTGTACTATTGGTTTCCCTACTACAGGGATCAATGGTTTAGGTACGGTTAAGGTATGTGGACGCAATCTTGATCCGCGTCCAGCCATAGGTACTATGATTTTCATTTGTTTTCTTTGTTTATTTGGGTTTCCCTTTGATTGATTTTTGTTTTTATTTTACTCCTGTACTTCCAAATCCTCCTGCCCCTCTATCGGTTTCAGAAAGTTCTTCTACTACATTCCATTCTGCTCTCTCATGTTTTGCTATCACTAATTGAGCGATACGTTCTCCATTCTCGATCACAAATTCATCTTGAGAAAGGTTTACTAAAATCACTCCTATTTCTCCTCGATAATCTGCATCAATAGTTCCTGGAGCATTTAATACTGTTATCCCTTTTTTTGCAGCCAAGCCACTACGTGGTCGCACCTGCGCTTCGAATCCCACAGGTAATTCTATAAACAATCCTGTTTTTACAATGGTTCTTTCTAATGGCTTCAGGGTTATGGGAGCTTCAATATTTGCTCTTAAATCCATTCCTGCCGAAGCTATCGTTTCATATTCAGGCAATTCATGCACTGACTTATTAATGATATTAATCTGCATTTATCTTTATTGTATTAACGTCTGAGTATTTGTTTTAATACCTTTTTCTCTGAAATGTATAAAATTACTAAAAACACCAATAGTAATGGTACTCCTACAACGTAATTCCTATCATAAACATAAAAGGTAAGTACCGAAAAAAGGATTGATGTAGAAAAATACAGTCCTATTTTTTTAATGTTGTACGGAATTGGATAATATTTTCTTCCTAAAAGATATGAGAGAATCATCATCGTTCCATAGGCAGCAAGTGTTGCTATAGCTGATCCTAGGTAGCTATATATTGGTATTAACATATAATTTAGAATTATAGTAATAATAGCTCCTATCACAGAAATGATTGCTCCAAATCGTGTTTGATCATTAATTTTATACCATACAGAAAGGCTATGATATACTCCTAAGCATAAATTGGCTAATAGTATTATAGGCACGACAACCATTCCTTCCCAATAGGATTCGTCTTTTATAATTAATAGTTTTAATATATCTGCAAAGACTACAACTCCTAACATCATTAAACTTCCTAAAACCGTAAAATATAAGGTTATATTAGCATAAGTTTCTTTGGCGTTTTTCTCTTTGGCATGATTAAAAAAGAAAGGTTCTATTCCTAATCTAAATGCAGTACTGAACAAGGTCATAAAAACTCCTATTTTATAACATGCTCCATAAATACCTGCCTCTGCATCTGCAATGTTTTCTGGAAGTAAATATCTTAGTAACCACTTATCAAATGCTTCATTTATAGAAAATGCTACTCCAGAAATCAATACTGGCATCGCATATTTCATCATCGATTTCCAGAGTTTTACATCAAATCCAAATTTGATTTTGGTATACAATGGTATCAAGAGAAGAAATGTAACTCCGCTTGCTATTAGATTTGAAATAAAAACATATGTGATTTGGTCTTCAAGATAAATACTATTAAAAAATGTGTATCCTGAATTAATTAATTCGGGTAATCCTATTAAGAAAAAGATATTTAAACTAAGATTAATTACTACGTTAATAATCTTAATTATAGCATATCGCATTGGTCTTTCGTTTGCTCTATACCAAACAAATGGTAAAACAACTAATGCATCTAGCGCCATTATCCATAAACCATAGATAATATATTCTACTTTAAATCCTAAGCTCTCTCCTAAAAAATTACGGCATAGTAATCCTATAATCAAAAAACTAATTGTTGATATTGTCAACGAAGTTAATACTGTAGACTCTACTTTGTTTTTTTGGTCACTTTCTTTATTAATAAATCTAAAAAAAGCTGTTTCCATTCCATAAGACAATACTACATTTCCTAGAATGAGTAATGCCATAAAACTTACATAAACTCCATAGACTTCTGTACTAAGTACCCCTGTATAAATGGGTACTAATATAACTCCCAAAACTCTAGGTAGTACTGTAGCTAATCCATAGACAAAAGTTTGTCTAAATAGTTTTTTAAATATGCTCAATGGATATTTTTAATATTGAATCTTATTACTGCTGAATTTGCATTGGATAAGAAATAGATTGTTTCTCTTTAAGATCGTCTACTTTAAAATATCCTTTCTTATTTCCTTTTGTGTAACTAATAACACATTCATTCCCTTTTAACTCAAAAGGTATTTTTTCTTTTTTAAGATCTGGAAGTTCATTTTGTACTTCTTCTTTTACATCTGAACTTATAATTACTTCTTTTTTTATTTCTCCTCCGTAATTTATATTTCCGATATAAACATTTTCATTTGCCTTTTTTTCTAATGCAACTCCACGATCTCTAAAATACAAACTATCTAGTTTCACACTTTCTCCACCTTCTACTGGTAAATAAACTGTATATCCATATCCTCCTTCTTGAATTCCTGCTGCCCATTTTTGAAAGTAAGCATCTTTGAAAACCACTGGTGCTTTTTCATCTATTTTCTGACTGCTTGCACATTGTGTAAATCCTGTAGCCAAAGTGATTATTCCTAATCCAAATGCCCATTTTTTAATCTTAAACATGTTCTTCATAAACTTACTTTTTAAAATCCTTGGTATATCTTAATACAAATTCAATACCAATACCTATCATTTGAAACAAAAATAAACATTTCTTGTGTTTTCTATCTTAGAAATCTTCTTTCTATTTTTTTTGCATTTTAAATATCACAAAAACAAAAACACTTAACCTTCTATTAATCTTAGCATTACAAAAAAAGTCGAAAAAATCTTTAAAAAAAGTATTGCATAACTAAAAAAGTGTTCTATATTTGCACTCGCAATAACGCATTGGTCTGGTAGTTCAGCTGGTTAGAATACATGCCTGTCACGCATGGGGTCGCGGGTTCGAGTCCCGTCCAGACCGCAAAAAGGAAGCTAAAATTAGCTTCCTTTTTTTGTTTCTATTCTTTATTAGTTTTTTTTAAAAACCAAATCCTCCTCCTTGATCACAATTTCTTGCATAAAGCACAAATAATTCTCTTGTAACTCCAGTAGTTGTTGTCGTTTCTAAAACAACTCTATACGTTCCTGGTTGACTTACTGTAACTATAGCAGTATTTACACTAGGGAAAATTCCTCCTCCATTTGAGATTGTCCACTTATAGCTTGCACATGGATTATATGGTACAGATAACTCATTATTAATTGTAGTTGTACAAATCACATTACTCCCTAAGTTTCCTGTAATGTATCCATCAGGAACTGGAGCTCCAAAATCTGAATAAATAGGTAATGGTTTTAGTTTACATGTTGGATCTGGTGGTGGAATATCTCCAATTTTCATAGTATACCTAAGGTCACACCCATTCACGACAACTCTTAAAGTTCCCTGATTAAAACCGCTTAAAAAACGTACTTTAACTACATTTTGATTGTTTGCTCCAATAATTTGCATTGCCCCAGAAACAATTGACCATGTTATAGGAGTACTTGTTCCTCCTGAATGTGTTACCTCAAAGCTTTTTTCATTCCCTACTTCGACTACTACATTATCTATTGAAGCAATAGTACAAGGAATCGCTGTTGATGATTTAGAAAAACTCTTTTCTACTTCTTCGATTTGTTGAGTGCTCTCTGTTATATTTTCGCTTTCGCAAGAAATAATAAGTAAACTCAAAATAGCGGTAGCTAGTATAGCTACTCTTTTAATTAATTTCATAAAATCGATTTTTTATATTTATCTATTAAAAGTATTATTTACTTGTTAAAAAAACAAAACACACTTCATTATCAAACAACTATTTATTTTACAAACATTTACAAAAACAAAGGTTCTTGTATACAAGAACCTCTTTTAAAAAAATATTAAATATGTAAAACTTACTATAAAGCTAGCTTATTCTTCTAATTTTCTCCATTCATTTAGGTTAAGTACCAAAAATACTCCAGCTATTGCCATTAAAATCAAAATAAATATTTCTGATAGATTAGATGCTTCATAAATTATAGCTGTAATTACATGGTAAACATTAAACAAGGCTACAACACAAGACCAGATCAATGATACCATTCTAAACCAAGGTTTTGATACTTGTAAAGTAAATAAGGCAAATAATAAAGCTAATCCTTCCATAAGGATTCTATATTTATGTGCCCACATTGGTGTTTCTCCTGTCGATCCTTCTATAAATACGGTTTCGTTAAAGAATACTGTCGCTAATCCGTAAATATGGTGAAAAATGAATCCTAATGCTATAAAGATCCATAAGAGGGTGATTTTTGTTCTCATAGGTATTGTATTTAAATTTTCGGTATAGGTTTTATGTTCTTTTATTTTTGTTGCTTTTTCTGTTTCATAAGCTTCTAACACTCCTGTATAAGTTTGTTTCGATGATTTAAGATTAGACTTTAAAGCGATGAGTATTCCTAATGAAGAAAGTACAATCCAAAAAATATCTACAAAGAGTATTTCGTATTGTCCTGTAGTAAACGTTTTCCAGATCCAGTTACCCGAAGAGAAGCCATTGGTAATAGGTAATAATAATCCAAAAATGCTCCCTATCCATAAGGTATATTTATGTGTATATTGATTATCTCTTTTATATCTAAAAAATAAAAACAAGGCTAACCATCCTAAAAAGAACACTGCATATAATATGGATTGCCTAGATGAGTCTAAACTACGAGGTAACCATCTTGCTACATGAAACGAAATGGCAATTATAGGATATAGAGTTAAGCATATTGCTAGATAAATATACCCTACATTAAGATTGTATAATTGTTGTTTTAATGGAACCGCTTTTTTGTTTCTTGCCTCTAGCCAAATAAGTACCCCAGATATGATTACAAAACCTGTAATTAAAGCCAGCACAAAATAAAGTATCTTTATTGATAAACCTCCATAATCTGCAAAATGTAATTGTCTTATGGTTGCTTCTACACTTTCTAGGTAATTAACTTGGTAAGGATCTTTATCTATATGCATTTTCCCTGTCATTACATCAAATATCACTCGACCGTTACCCAAAAACTTTTCTTTGCCATCGATCCATCCATCAACCTGAAACTTCATGTTTTGAGCTCCATAGTTTTTAAAATAAATCTGTTGTGGTGTAAAATCATCCCAAGTTGTTAATGCTTTTTTCATTAGTGTATTCACAGTAGGAACCTCTGTTACTTTTGCCTCTAATGGGTATGACTTTAACATAGGGCGTACATCTTCTAATAATTGTTGCTGGTTATTATCGTAGAGATAATTAGCTGGTAATAGAATTAACAATGTCATGCACAAGATCACACTAGTTAAGGCATAAACAAATTGAAATGGTAGCCCTATCATTCCTAAAACAGTATGTGCATCTGTCCAAATGGTCTTCAGTTTTGCTTTAGGTCTAAAAACATAAAAATTAGAAACGATTTTCTTCCAATGGATCAAAACCCCTGTTACAATCGCAAAAAGAAAAAACAAGGCTATAAAACCGGCTAAATAAGTACCTATTGATGGTATTTGACTAAAGAAGTGTAATCTGTAGATTAATTCTCCTAAACTATAAAAATCATAATATGCAGAAGATTTGTAGGTATTACTATTGATATTAAAATACGTTCCTTCTTTTGCTTTGTCTGTAGCCAAAGAATCTTTTGACCCTGTAAGACTGACAAATATTTCTTGCGAATCATGATTACGAGGTATAAGAACTCGAATATCTCTACCATAAAGTTCATATGTATTATTAAGGCTATCTATAAGCCTGTCATAATTTATATTAATGACTTTTTCTTTATGAAATTTTTCTCCTTTTTCCCATAAAGCAAATTCATTTTTAAATAGAGCAAATGCTCCACAAAAAAAGATCACATATAAGGCTACACTTATAACAATACCACTTACTGTATGGGTATGAAAAAATACATTGTAATTTCTTTTATTCATAAAAAATCATCTAGATTGAGAATTGCTGTTTACCAAAATAAATAAGCACTGCACTTATTATGATAAAGAATAGATATACACCCCATACCTTCCATCCGTTTTTAGAGAAATACGGAATAATCAAAAAAATCATCCATATCAAAAACAAACTATATACAGATGTTATCAAAACTTGTTTATGGTCAAAAACCCATAATGCAAGTACCATATGTAGCATGGCAGATAATACGTAACCTCCCAAGATACCGGCTGAGAGCTTTGCAAACTTTTGACTATTAGAACTAGTTAAATATTTAGGATTAGCTGGCATTTTTAAAGGAAATTTAATTCTACAATTGCGAGTATTACTAAGGCTATTGAAATATGCTTATAGTTCATAATTTTTAATGGTGCAAGCACTACGACTGCACCTATTATAAACATGAGCAACATAAACCATATAAAAGTTCCTGTACCTATACCATAATACCCCAAGGTTAATATTAAAGTACTGATAAGAGCAAAACATCCTATCGTTTTGGTAAGTTGTGTATTCTCTTGGATTTTTCTTTCTATCGTTAAAGAAGTAGCTAGTGTAGCTCTTTTTGAAGTATTATATAAAAGATAACAGCTACAAAAAATCAATACTATTAATAGCGTAAGCATTTGTACTATATATAGTTAAACATTTATCTATCCTTGTTATATTAATTTAATCTAAACAAGAGTAACAAATGTAATGTTATACAAGTTAATTTAAAAGAATTATTTGTAATTAATTTAAATAAGAATAACATAATACGAAGTGTACTTATATAATTGTTATTTACAATGCTTAATAGAAACTGTTATGTTTAAAAACGAAAAAACCGCTATAAAATAATTTATAGCGGTTCATTTATTTTGAACTATGTCTAATACATAGTAGGATTTTTATCCATTTAATGCTTCAGCTCCTCCTACAATTTCTAAAATTTCATTAGTAATTGCAGCCTGTCTAGCTTTGTTATAAGATAGTTTAAGAGTGTCTCTTAATTCTGTAGCATTATCTGTTGCTTTATGCATTGCTGTCATACGAGCTCCATGCTCTGATGCAATAGAATCTCTAACAGCTTTGTATAATAACATTTTAAGAGATTTAGGAATTAATTCTTCAACAATTTCTTCTTTTGATGGCTCAAAAATGTAATCCAAATTAGCTGTAGCATCTTCGTTTACCGTAGGAACTATTGGCAAAAATTGTTCTGTAGTTACGATTTGTGTACCTGCATTCTTGAATTTATTATAGATAACAACGATCTTATCATAAGAACCATCAACAAACATTTCCATTAATTCTGATCCAATCGCAGCTACATTAGCATATGTTAAATCATCATATAATGAACTTTTATTTGCAACAACAGTATGTGTTTTAGATACAACATCGTTAATCTTCTTTCCGATTGTAACAAGATCAACTTGTTTTCCTGCAAAGTCATTTTCGCATAAAGATTTAACTCCTTTTGCAATATTAGAGTTAAATGCTCCAGCTAAACCACGATTTGAAGAAAGTGCAACAACTAGTACTTTGTTTACTTCACGTTGTTTTGCATAAACGCTCCCGCTATCACCTTCTAAAGTAGCACTAAGACTTTGTAATAGTTCAGTAAGTTTATCTGCATAAGGACGCATCGCTGTAATTGCTTCTTGAGCTTTACTCAACTTTGATGCAGATACCATTTTCATAGCACTGGTAATTTGCATCGTAGATGATACCGATTTAATCCTATTACGTAGTTCTTTTAAGTTTGCCATTTTCTTTTAATTAAGTGCTCTTATTTTACTAAAAGCACATTTTATAATCTAAAAAAGTAAAACTAAATAAGAGCAAATAAAGCGAAAACTTTATTTGCTCAATATTTTAATACTAGTTTTTATATTTTGCTGAGATTTCGCTTGCAGCCTCAATTAAGATATCAGTAACCTCGTCAGTTAATTTACCTTTCTTAAGTGTATCAAGAATTCCTCTGTGCTTAGCGTTTAAGTATTCGATATAATCTTTTTCGAATTCTTTAACTTTATTTACAGGAACATCTTTTAATAAGTTCTTAGATCCTGCATAGATAATTGCTACCTGATCTTCTACTGTAAATGGATCGTTTTGAGCTTGTTTTAAGATCTCAACATTACGCTTACCTTTTTCAATTACGTTTAATGTAACTGCATCAAGGTCAGATCCAAATTTAGCGAAAGCTTCTAATTCACGGAACTGAGCTTGGTCAAGCTTTAATGTACCAGATACTTTCTTCATTGATTTAATCTGAGCAGAACCTCCTACACGAGATACAGAGATACCTACATCAATCGCAGGACGTACACCAGAGTTAAATAAATCTGAAGTTAAGAATATCTGTCCATCTGTAATCGAAATTACGTTAGTAGGAATATATGCAGATACGTCACCAGCTTGAGTTTCAATGATAGGTAAAGCTGTTAAAGAACCTCCTCCTTTTACTTTGTCTTTTAAAGACTCCGGAAGATCGTTCATTCCTTTTGCGATATCATCATCTGCAATAACTTTTGCTGCACGCTCTAATAATCTTGAGTGTAAGTAGAATACATCTCCAGGGTAAGCCTCACGACCTGGTGGACGACGTAATAATAATGACACCTCACGGTAAGCAACTGCTTGCTTTGATAAATCATCATAAATGATTAATGCTGGACGACCTGTATCACGGAAATACTCTCCGATTGCCGCTCCTGCAAAAGGTGCATATACCTGCATTGGAGCAGGGTCAGATGCATTTGCAGCTACGATAGTAGTATATGCTAATGCTCCTTTTTCTTCTAATACTTTAGCAATTCCAGCAACTGTAGATGCTTTTTGTCCTACTGCAACGTAGATACAATATACTGGCTCACCTGCATCATAAAACTCTTTTTGGTTAAGAATTGTATCGATACATACAGTAGTCTTTCCAGTCTGACGGTCACCAATTACTAACTCACGCTGTCCTCTACCGATTGGTACCATAGCATCAATCGACTTGATTCCAGTTTGTAATGGCTCATTTACTGGTTGACGGAAAACTACTCCAGGTGCTTTACGCTCTAATGGCATTTCATAAGTTTCACCTTCAATAGCTCCTTTACCATCAATTGGGTTACCTAATGTGTCAACTACACGTCCTACGATACCTTCACCTACATTGATAGATGCGATACGTTGTGTACGCTTTACAGTTGCACCTTCTTTTACTTCTGTAGAAGAACCTAAAAGTACTACCCCAACATTATCCTCTTCTAAGTTAAGAACGATACCATTTAGACCTGATTCAAATTGTACTAATTCACCAAACTGTGCATTAGACAATCCGTATACACGTGCAATACCGTCTCCTACTTGTAAAACAGTCCCCACTTCTTCCAATGAAGCTGTTGCTTCAAATCCAGATAATTGTTGCTTTAATATTGCTGATACTTCAGCAGGATTCACTTCTGCCATAATTATTTATGTAAAATGTCACACATACTAATGCATGACGGTTTTTATTAAATTTAAGATACGTATGTATTGTTACTTAATTCTCTTTTTAAGTTTGCTAGTTTACTAGCGATGCTTGCATTGTATTGTAAGTCACCTACTCTAAGGATAAACCCACCAATAATGCTTTCATCAATAACATTCTTAAGTGTTGCTTCGTTACCAGTAAGTTCTTTTACTTTTGCTAATACTTTAACTTTTAAAGCATCATCTAAAGGAACTGCTGTAGTTACAACTGCTACTTGAGTGTTATTTAATTGATCAAATAAGATATTGTATTGTCTAGCCACTTCTGGTAATAATGCAATTCTCTTATTATCGATCATTATATCGAAAAGTCCTTGAGTGATCGATGTTGTATTTGCAAACACCTTACGTAAAGACTCGCGCTTAAGTTCCGTTTTAATAATTGGGCTACTTAAAAGCATTTTTAATTCTTTACTTTGATCAACAGCAGCAAGGATAGTGTCCATATCCTTCTGAACATTTTCGGTTGCTTTTTGATCTTGAGCTAAACTCAAAACTGCTTTTGCATATCGTATTGCTGCTCTACTCATCTTTCACTTTTAGTTTAAGGTAACATCACCTAGCATAGATTCTACCAATTCCATTTGGTTTTCTTTGCTAGTTAATTCTTTTCTCACTACTTTTTCTGCTATCTCTACAGAAAGTCCTGCTACTTGACTTTTTAAGTCTGCAATAGCTGCTTTCTTTTCACTAGCGATAGTTTCTTGAGCTTTAGCTACAATTTTTTCTGCTTCTGCTTGTGCTTCTGCCTTAGCGTCATTAATCATAGATTCTTTAAGCTCTCTTGCTTCTTTTAACATGTTGTCACGCTCTGTACGTGCTTCGTTAAAAATACGCTCGTTATCAGAACGCAAGTTTTGTAATTCTTTTCTTGCTTTATCAGCTGCATCTAATGCATCTTGAATTCCTGCTTCACGATCGTTTAAGCTATCTAAAATAGGTTTCCAAGCAAATTTTCTCATCAAAAGTATTAAAATCAATAAGATAATAGCTTGCATAAAAAACAAACCTGGAGAAAAATCATTTAATAATTGATCCATTGTATAGTGTTATTTGTCCTTTTTAAATTCTTTTTTGTTTAATCTATAAACATTTCCTGTAGCCAACCGCTACAGGAAATTGTTTCTTGTCTTAATTAACCTTGTCCTAAGATTAAAGCACCGAATGCTAAACCTTCTAAAAGTGCTCCGATGATAATCATCGCAGTTTGGATTTTTCCAGCAGCCTCAGGTTGACGAGCAATTCCTTCCATTGCTTTTCCACCGATTTGACCTAATCCGATTCCTCCTCCGATTACGATTAATCCTGCTCCAATTAAATTGTACATAATAATTGATTTATATAATTAAACAAATTCTTATTCTAAACTAAAGTTATTTATTAGTGGTGATCGTGCTCTTCAACCGCCATTCCAATAAATAATGATGATAACATTGTAAAAATAAATGCTTGTAAAAATGCTACTAAAAGCTCTATCAAAGTAATAAACAATGATAATACTAGTGACATTCCTGTAGATCCTACTGCTCCAAAGGCATCTTTCATAGTTATCATTAATGCAATTAAACTCATCACTACAAAGTGACCTGCTGTAATGTTTGCAAATAAACGTACTAATAAAGAGAATGGCTTGATTAATACAAAACCTACTAATTCTATAATAGCAAGTATAGGTCTTAAGATCACTGGTACTCCTGGCATCCATAGAGTATGTGCCCAAAAATCTTTACTACCATTAGTAAGATATATTACCGCTGTAAAAAGAGCTAGACATACTGTAACTGCAATTTGACCTGTAATATTAAACCCTAGTGGTGTCAATCCTAATAAATTAGCTATCCAAATAAAGAAAAATACAGTTAACAAAAAGCTCATAAACTTTCTATACTTCTTTTCTCCTATATTAGGTCTAGCAATCTCGTCTCTTACATAAATTACTAATGGTTCTAATACTCTTGAGAATCCAGTTGGGATTGGACCTTTTTTATATCCTCTAGCTAATGCTGAGAATCCTAATATCATTAACAAACCAGCTAATAACATTCCTACTACACTCTTTGTAATAGAAAAATCTAATGGCTTAACGTTTGTAGGATGGTGATGTTCATCATAATTAATAGTACCTTCAGCATCAGTTCTGTAGATTTTTCCGTGGTATAATTTGTAATAATTACCATCTGCTTCTGCTACAGTTTCACCGTGATGAAACTTTGAAGACATAAACATTTTTAATCCTTCATCCCATAATATTACTGGTAATGGGAATCCATAATGTGTTCCTGTTTCTCCATTTGTATAAAACGTAAAATCATGTGAATCTTGCAAGTGATGCTTGATATACGCATTAATCTCTTCTTTGGTATCAATCGGATTACCTTTTTTATCGTGGTTATCTCCACCACCTCCTGCAAAGGCAATTGAACTTGATAAAGTAAGTAGCAGAACTACTGAATACTTAAGGGTTTTGTGAAATACTTTCATTTCCTAAATTCTAGTCTTTTTTGTACGCTCTGAATTTGGGGGCAAAAGTACATTTTTAATTGACAAAAAACACACAGATTTTATATTTTTTTTAGGATTCTCTAAAATAATGCCGTGTTTCCCTACTTCCTGTTATCAATTCCTTGAATAAGTTTTACCGAAACAACTACTAATGTTATCACATATATCATGTAAAAACCTAAGAAAATAGCCTTGGGTTGTATTGGTGCTCCGTCTTCTAACCACCCCATTTGATTTATAAAAAAACCTGCTATAATAAGCTTTGCTAGTATCAATCCTAAAAAAACAAAACCTGTATGCAATGGAGAAATTCGTGAAGTAATATACATTGATAAATATAATACTAGTACAGCTCCTCCTAAAAACAAATGTTGTTTAAATATTGTAGTTGTATCTATTATGGTTAAGACATCTGTGAGTATAAAAAAATGCACTACATAACATAGCACACTTGTCAAAATAAGTATAATGAGTTGTTTCATCATTTGTATTTTTTTCTTGTTATTTTGAATCTTTTATGACTTGCCACATAACTGAAGCTACGCCTAAAAATACAGCTGCCAAACCAACCCATTTTTCATAAAATGGTTCTGTATAGCCATATCTTTGATCCAAATAACCACCTAAATAATAGCCACCAATAATGGTGGCTGCCATTTGAATACCTATAGTGGTATATTTTGCAAATTTCTTAAGCTGATTTCCCTTGTTTTTGTCCATCTCTCATCGCTTTTGCTCCACCATTCATTACACAAGTAGCATTAAATGTAGCTCCTGGATCTACTGCTAATTTGCTTGTAGTAACTTCTCCTTCTATATGTGCAGTTGCTTTTAAAGATAGAGTTTCTGTTATAATTAATTTTCCAGAAAATTTTCCTTCAAAATCTGCATTTGAACATTCTAAGGTTCCTTTTATATTTCCTGATTTTCCTACTACTACTCTTCCTGTAGTTTTTACTGTTCCTTCTACAGTTCCTTCTATTCTAAATCCTCCTTGAGAAATGATATCTCCTACAATTTTGGTTCCTTCAGAGATTCTATTTTGGTTTTTTGAAAAATCGCTAGTGTCTTTTACTTTTTTGTTATCTGAAAACATTTCGAAGATTTTAATTTGGTTTAATCTCTGTATTTTGTGCTAAGTAATTCTCCCAATTTTTATGAATCTGGATAATTCTATAATTAGGCGAAGCTACTATAAAATACGATCTTGTAATTTTTTTATAATATTTTTTTCGTCTATTCCATCGTGTAAGATCAACTCCTTTGGTATCTTCTACACGGCCTAAAGATAATAATTCTGCCAATCCCTCGGCACCTAGCTTTGTTCTTTTCGTATGAATTACTACAAATATTTTATCTTTTGTATATACATCTAGCGAAACTTTCATTTCTTCATATTTCAATTCTTTGATGATATCACTTATTACGTTGTAGTATTCTTGTGCTTTTTCCATCTCTTGAGTCGAAAACTCATAGATTAGTTTATTGTTTTTCTTTTCGTCTTGACCTATCACAAATGTATTTCCTTTTAACCCTGGCAATACTTCTTTGATCATACGTTCTGCTTTTTTTCCTTCAGGACTTTGTGGATAGGTTAATGCTACATAATTTAATGCCTCTGTATATTCATTATATCCTCTATACCTTCCTATAGCTTGTGCTTTTAATAAGGCGAATTTTGATACAAAATTCTCTCCTGCAAATCGAGTAATTAAAGTATCACTATCTGTAATTACTTTTGCGTATTCTTGATTTCTAAAGCGATTAAATAATGTGTTATATAGGTATTCTGGACTGTCTTTATCTGCTTCTAATTGTTTATTAGGATTTTTTAAAATATCTGCATAACGAGAGTCTACATGATTTTGAATAATATCATTTTTTTTCTCCTCTGCTTTATTTTTATTTCCTGTTGTTTCGTAAATCTTGTATAGGTTATACTTTGACGGGATAATTAATCTTTCTTCTGGATTGCTCACCAAAACTTCTTCTAATTTTTCTGAAGCTAGATCGTATTCTTGAAATTTTTCTTTATAAATAATACCTAATTGATAATATGCAAAATTACGTTCTGTCTTTAAGCTATCTATTACCTTAGCATCTGTAGGTAATAAGGCAATATAGGTTTGCGGATCATATTGTGGATCTGTATCTATAGAATACTCTTCTTCTTTTTCTGCAACTTCATCTTCTGTTCCTGGACTTGTTATTAAACTTGATATTTTCCAGTTATCTTGTAATTTTCTATTACCAAAAGTTCGTCTAAAAGATGTTTTTCCTATTGCTACAGTAGTTGGATTATAAAAATAAAATTTTCCTTTTTCAGCACCAGAAGCAACTGGTCCTGTAGGTTGTTGAAACCTTTTTTCGATAGGTAAATTTTCTTTGATTTTTGCAATCTCCTCTGCTTCGGCTTTTGCTATAGCTTCAGCCTTGATTTGCGCTGTATATTCTGAGTAATATGCAATTCGCTCTTCTGGAGACATTGCTATTGCATTAAGAATACTATCATTTACTTGTGCTATTCCTTCATATAAAATAACATCATCTAGATTATCTCTTTTTTTCTTTAACCTTCTAAATCGTTTTGCATTAGGGTTTAATAGTTTTAAAGTACTATCATAATATTTTCCTGCAACAGCATATGCTCTTTCATCAAACTTTATATTTCCGAGAATATTATAATCTAATGATTTTAGATGTTGATCACTTGTTTTGGTCTTTAATGATTGTTTATAGTAATGTACCGCTAAATCAATCGAATCTAGATGTCTAAAATATTCTGCTTTTTGATAATAGATTTTATCTAAAAAAGGTCTGTTTTCTCTATTTTCTTCTAAGTCGTTTAATAATTCTAAGAAAGCTAATTTATCTCCTGTTTCATAATCAAAGTTTCTTGCTTTTGCCATATAAGCATTAAGCATATATTGTCTAGGTGTTTTTCTATTTAAATCTATAACCTCATCAAAAGCATAGTTTGCACTATCCTTAAATCCTAATTGATTATATAACTGTCCTTTGATATATAGGTATCTTCCTTTCTCTTCGTTATTTTTAGTGTTTTCTGCTGCAATTTTAATATATGCAACTGCTGTATCTTTTTTATTAAGATTGATATATGCTTGTGCCAACATAGCTGTAGCATCTGCATAATCTTGTGGTTTGATATATTTTTTTTCGTGTCTAAGTAATCGTTCTAGGTTTTCTATAGCCAATTCATTATTATCTAATCTAATATTAGTTTTTTCTCTCCAAACCTTTGCATGATTAATTGTATTACTTGTAGGATATTTATACAGTATATAATTAAAAGCTTCTAATGCTGGTATAAAACGTTGTTCATAATATCTAGATTTACCTAATAACAAAAATGCTTCATCAATTTTAGCATTACGCTCTCTATCATCGATCAACATGCTATGCTTTTGAATTGCCTTTGCTGCTTTTTCTTCGGCTTTATCAAAATTCTGACTCAATACTTCTCCTGGAATACGAACATCTTCACTTACTATAAGGCGTTCTATAGGCATTAATTCCCAAAAGTTATCTTGATACTTTTGTACGATTTCTTCTTTCCCTTTGTCAAAAGCGACTCCTCCATTGTACAATGTATTGTTTTGAGTAGTAACATAATGCCACCCTCTATTTAAGAATTTGTCTTTTTTACGTGAACATCCTATCCCCATAAGAAGTACCAAAGACAGTATAGTGATCTGTGATAAATTGCTCTTCAAACCTTTGCTATTTGTATGTTTGATAACTTAAAAACTTCTTTTTTAGTGTACTTATCACACCAAAAAAACGACTAGTGAATGGTAAAAATACGTTTCTTTCTGAAAAAATGGTGCTGTGGTTTAATAATTTCGTATCAATATTAAGGTTCTATCTTATATCTTGATATGTTTTAATTTATATTATTGATCCTTCTTTCTTCTTTTTTAGAAATAAAAAGACAGCTAGAGCACATAGATTTCTAACTGTCTTCTTTTGGATTTTTATTATCTTTTTATTGTGCAAAATGCAGTTCCAGTTCTTTCAATGTCTCTTCTGATGTATTAATATCTTTGATCAATTGTCCTTTTTCTAAAACAACAATTCGCTCACAAACCTCGGTCACATGGCTTAAATCGTGACTTGATATCAATACTGTTACTTCTGGATCTAATGCTAATTCTTTTATGATTTCTTTTAATCTTATCTGAGTTGTAGGGTCTAAATTAGCAAAAGGCTCATCAAGTACAATTACTTGTGGTTTACCTATCAACGCAGCTACAATCCCAGCTTTCTTTTGATTTCCCTTGGACATATCTCTTAGGTATTTTTTTTGTCCTAAAATTTCGCCATGAAAAAAATCTTCATACTGACTTACTAGAGCATCTACATCTGCTTTATTTTGACCTCTTAATTCCCCTATAAAATAAAAATACTCTTCGGCTGTTAAATATCCAATCAAAAAGGTTTCATCAATAAAAGCAGCAGTATATGTTTTCCAATCTTCACTTTCATGAACTTTTACTCCATTATTCTCTATATAGCCAGTAGTAGGTCTTATTAAGTCTAACAAAGCACTAAACAATGTGGTTTTACCTGCACCATTATTCCCTACTAGACCAAAACTCTGTCCTTTGGGAATTTCTAGTTCTGCTATATTTAAAACTGTATTTCCTGTATATGTTTTGCTAACGTCTTTTATATTGATCATAATGTTACTTCTTTTGTTTATATGCTGCTATTGTTTTGTATTTTTCTTCCTTATATATGTTTTCGATAATGTCAAAAACTTTGTCTCTTAATGCAAATCCCGCTACTCCTGCCAAAGCTACTAATGCGTAACCAAAGTTTGCCCCAATCGTATAATGTCCTGCGGCATATAATATTAATGGTAGTACCATTTTAGGCAATGTTAATAAAAGGGTTTTGGCATTAAACGCTTGTTTATCTCCAAAAGCTTTTTTATTACTTGTCAAATCTATAGGTGTTTTTATATATGCTCCAGCCCATAACACCACATGAGAATTAACACCTACATTATATAATGCTCCTGTAAGTATTGCTAAATATGCATCCCATCCAAAATATAAATATCCTGCACTTAATATCGTAGATAGTAGTGTAGCAATCACCATCAACCACCATT
The DNA here is from genome assembly GCA_947387485.1 of Aquimarina rhabdastrellae. Lineage (GTDB taxonomy): Bacteria > Bacteroidota > Bacteroidia > Flavobacteriales > Flavobacteriaceae > Aquimarina. Next base: position 347,626 of record CANDNT010000002.1, on the reverse strand, counting down.
TTGAAGATAAGTATTCTTTGTACTTGATATTTTGACTCATCATTAATGGGTAATATGAGCTATCCCAACTAGGAACAAATTGTCCAAAACTCAATAGGAATCCTCCTGACACAAAAATTCCTGCAAAAACTTTCCATATTGGATTTTCATAGGCTTCTATTGATCCTGTAAAGAATAAAAGTCCATAAAACAGGAACATAATGCTTACCATTACAGTTGACTTTGCTCTCTTATTTCTCTTAATAAGTTTGATATCATTCTTTAAGAAAGTTGCTGTTTTACCAAATCGATCTAACCAAGAAAGGTCTTCTGTTTTTATTTCTTTGGCCTTTATAGCCAATCCTGCATCTAAGAATACATCTTTTGAAAAAGATTTATGCGCAATTACTACTAATACAATTAAAATAGTAATTGGTATCATTACCAATATAGCATTGTCAAATAACCCTTGAAAAAACGGAGCTGTATATATTGTTATATCAAAATATCCAAAATAATGTAAGCCTCCCAAAATTGCTACAATACCTCCTACTATAAAAACTAAATTATCTTTATTATTAACAAGTATGTTTAGAAAGTTATTACTGTACACTATTGCCATTAATCCCAAATTCCATAATAACACATTAGATGCAGAAGCTCCATCTTTTATTAATAATAGAGAAAACGGAATAAAGAAAAAGGCATGAAATATGTTAAAAAAAGAAAAAACAGTTTTGGCAAATGCAAAGTTTATAATCTTTTTCTTCTTAACTGGTAAAGTCAATAAAGGCTTAATATTGATTACAGGCATTTTTTGAAGCATATATCTAAATACAAGATCAAAAACCACCCAATAAATTAAAAAGCTATTTAATATTATTAAAGGATCTTCACAAAGTTTCTTCTTTATAAAGTAAAACGTCCCGATACTCCCCGCTCCTGCCATGACAATAAACCATAAAGCCCAGAAGCCCATAAATAGTTTCATCCAGAGGCTTGCTGATACTGAAGCTCCTCTCCAAAATGATTTCCATTGTAGTGTTATAAAATGTTTGAACATACTTTTTTTGGTTGTTTATAATTATCTGTAGGAAAGCTATCTGTTTTGTTACAAAAAACTATGCGGTTAGTTTTTACAAACAATGAATTTTTTTATATTTTTAATATATTATATATAGTTTATATATAAATCTTAATTAGTAAAAAACACTATATGTTATTTTTTCAAAAAAAATATATGTAGCCTTTTTGCATTCCTTATTTTTGCCAAAAAAATAGACATGTCAGATTTTAATCTACTACGTATAAAAAACATTGTAAAAGAGACTTCTAAAGCTGTTTCTATAGAATTTGATGTTCCTTCTACATTAAAAGACTTATATGCTTTTGTTGCTGGACAATATGTAACACTTAAAGCTCAAATTAATGGTAATGAAGTGAGACGCGCATATTCTATATGTTCTTCGCCTAAAAGTGATACATTAAAAGTTGCGGTAAAGGAAATTGAAAACGGAGTATTTTCTACTTATGCAAATAACGTTTTAAGTATCGGTGATGATATAGAGGTACATATCCCTGAAGGAAATTTTGTTTTAAAACCTCAAACTGATCAAACAAAGGCTTACGGTGCATTTGCAGCTGGTAGTGGTATTACTCCTATTCTAAGTATGATCAAAGCTGTTTTACAAGAAGAAACACAAAGTAAATTTGTTTTGGTTTATGGAAATAAATCTCCAGAAGAAACTATTTTCTTAAATGAAATCAATTCTTTAAAAGAAACTTATGCCGATCGTTTTTTTGTAGAATATGTATATAGTCGTACACAAGAAGATAATGCTCATTTTGGACGCATAGAAAAACCGACTATTAACTATGTAATCAAAAACAAATACAAAGATTTTAATTTTGATTCATTTTATCTGTGTGGTCCTGAATCTATGATTCATCTTGTTACTGATATTTTATCAGAAAACGGAATTGCAAAGGATACTATTCGTTATGAATTATTTACAAGTTCTGTAGATACTTCTTCACTAGAGGTTGATCTTGATGGAAAAACTAATATAACTATCTTAGTTGATGATGAAGAATTTACTTTTGTAATGGATCAAAAGTCGAATATCTTAGATGCTGCATTAGGTGAAGATATCGATGCTCCATATTCTTGTCAAGGAGGAGTATGTAGTTCTTGTATGTGTCGTATCACAGAAGGAAAAGCTGTGATGCCTGAGAACAGTATTCTTACTGATAGTGAAGTTGAAGAAGGGTTGGTTTTAGCTTGTGTTGCTCATCCTACTACTTCAACCTTAAAAATTGATTTTGACGATGTTTAAACACTAATCATAGTATACTAAAAAGAGGCTCTAGAGCCTCTTTTTATATTTTAAATTACATTTTTAATCTTCTCTATAACCGTATCTGGTAATATACTATACATTACTTTTTCATATCCTTCTGGAAATTTATTTCCATAAACAGAAGTTGGTATCAAATTATATTGCTTCATATCTGGTAAAATAGCATAATCATCTGGTTGTTTAAATGGCATAAAACCTGCATACGGATGCGTTACTCCCCATATAGTAATTGTTTTGATACCATACATTGCTGCTAGATGTGCATTACCACTATCCATAGATAGCATTCCGTCTAAATTTGAAATTAAAATCAGTTCTTGATCAAAACTCAGTTTTCCTGCTATATTTATAACATTATTATAGCTTTTTTCTAAGGTTTTAAATATTGTGATTTCTTTTTCTCCTCCTCCAAAAAGCAATATTTCATATTGGTTAGTTTGATCTAGTTTGGCGATCACTTCTTTTATCAACTCAAGTGGATATGTTTTCCCCTCGTATTGTGCAAAAGGAGCTATTCCTAACCATTTTTTAGAAGTCCCATTTGTAATGTTATAAATTTCTGGTATAAGTCGTTTTTTGGGAGGAAAAATTGCTGTGGATAAATCTAACGGAAACCCTAATGTTTTAAACACATCTGCATATCGTTGATGAGATGTTTTTAATTGCTTAAATATTTTGTTGCTTTTTCTTGTTAATGCTTTTTTTTCTTCTCTTCCTTTATCTATTTGAACAACTGGAATATTGTTAATAGTAAAAAATGATTTTAACACTTTTGATCGCAATACATTATGCAAATCTGCTACAGCATCGATTCCTAATTGTCTTAATTCTTTTGACAATCGATATAAGCCAACAGCCCCTTTGTGTTTTCCTTTTACATCTGCTTCGTATATTTCTAAGTTATCTATATCTGCAAACATAGGTGCAAAAAACTTTCGCGTAAGCACAGTTAATTTTACTTCTGGATACTCTGCTCTAAACACTCTTAACACAGGTACTGTCATAGCTACATCTCCCATAGCTGAGAGGCGAATAACAAGAATATGTTTAACTTCTTTGGACTTCACTTTCTTTCTATTTTGATATCAACGAACTCATTTAAATTCTTTTTAGTTAGCTAAAAACTTAAATGGGTTCAATAAAAAATGATATCCAAATTTACTCTGAATATCATTTTTCTAATACTTTTAAGCTATTTTTTTATTATTTCTTACCTCTTAATACAGGATTTAGCTCATCATCATTATACATTTTCATTTGCTTATACACTTTCATGTATTTATCTCCGTTTTCTATATCGGCAAGTAATGTATCTATTGCAGTAGAAAGATCTACACGTTGTTCTAATAATACATCTAGTTTTTTCTTACATGCAGCTTTATGTTCTGCTGTAGCATCTTCTCTATTTACCTCAACATCCATATGGTAAATTTTAAGTGCTAATATCGATAATCTATCAATAGCCCAGGCTGGACTTTCTGAGTTAATAGTAGCATTTTCTTTTGGTGTTATTTCTTTGTATTTATCTAAAAAATAACTATCTATATACTCTACTGTATCTGTACGATCTTGGTTTGAAGCATCTATCTTTCTTTTAAGTGTTAATGCTGCAACAGGATCAATTTCTGGATCTCTAATGATATCTTCATAAGCCCATTGTACAGTATCTATCCAACATTTTCTATATAATAAATGTGCTAGAACATCTTCTTGCTTATCATATTTGTTTGTAAAAGGTTGGTCAACAGTATTAAGTATTTTATACGTTTTTATAACGTCTTGAAAAATAGCATTGGCTTTTTCTGAAAACATAATTTAATTCTTTATCTAAAATTTTATAAGGTAATCCTTTATTATCCTTTAATAATAAAGAATAACTGGTACAAAGGTATTATATTTTATTTATAGGCTTGTTTTTATTTTATTAGAATACCTCTAGTCTTAAAGAATTTTGAGTATTTGCAACAGTATGGGTGTTATTAGGAATAACCATAAACCAACTTCTTTTATTATTTTTTTTATTTTAAATTCAAAGAAACTCGCTCCCATTATAGCTAAGGGTGGAATTAAAAAAATGAACTGTATACTTGTTTTTTGATTTGATATAAAAGGTATTATACATGCTATCATCAAATAAATCACCAACATCACCATTGATGGTTTTATTTTTGTAGAGCTTCTATTATATTTTATCATAAATGCAATTAAAAATAACACTATAGAAATCATCATAACTATTGTTATCCAAAAATTATTTGCTGTAAAAAATAGTGTATTCTTTAAAGAATAATCTTGATACCATCTTTGTATCGTGAAAAATTCACTTGATCCTTGTAGGGTCACACAAGTTGTTAATACATATACCGCTAAAAACCCTATAATAGGTATTAATACATTGCGATAATTAGGTGCTATAAAAATTACCATTCCTATATACAATGGTAGTATGAATATAATACTCCAAAAATCTATTATAGTAGCTAAGCCAATACATAGTGATGCATTAAGTATTCTTTGTTTAACTGCTGTTTGTTTTTTTAAAGCAAATATATTGTGCATTGCAGCAACTATTAAGAAATTTACCCCTAATACAACTGGGTATGCTACTACATCATAAATCAAAAAGGTATAGGATGTAAATAGAAGCATTACATAAGTACTTTTACCTATTAACTCATTAGATTTAGCCAATTTATTAACGATAACCATGGTAAACCATAAGATTACCATACCTAAAATTAAATTTAGTATTGCTGTTAATGTAAATGAAATTCCAATATTTAAATGTACTATAACATACATCAACAAGATATAGATACTTACAATTGTAAAGTTTATAGGTTTTGATTTGCTAAAAAAACTTGATAACATTATTGTTTTTTATATTTTTGCTAAGTCATGTGTGTTTTACACATAAAATGCGAATTTAACCAAAGTATAAATATTTTTTATACTTGAAACTTATTAAAATCATGTTAGAATTTTTTCAATCGATTCAATCGCTTTTTGAAGATGTCATATTTGCACCTATGCACTTTTTTAGAGCATTAGAATTAGAGAATTGGACTGCTGCCAATATTATGAATTGGTTTTTTATGTTAATTGGTTTTGTTGCTTTTATCTACTGGATGAAACAACTTAAAGCTTTTAATGATAATAATGAAGAGGACAGAGATCCAACTGCCCACTCATTTTTAGGATAAAATCTTAAAGATCAAATCCAAGATCTTTTCTATAATACATCTTATCAAAATGTAGTTTTTCTATATTTTGATAAGATTTTTTTAGTGCCTTTTTATAATCTTCATCTAAAGAGGTTATTGCAATTACTCTTCCTCCATTAGTAATTACTGCATTCTCATCTTGCTTTGTACCTGCGTGAAAAACAATTGATTCTTCTATAGTTTCTAAACCTGTTATTACTTTACCTTTTTCATAAGCTTCTGGATACCCCCCAGACACTGTCATTACAGTTGTTGCAGTTCTATCATCAATTTCTAAAGTAATCTGTTCTAATGTTTCTTTATCTATGTGTTTAAAGATATGTACTAAATCAGTTTGTATCCTAGGTAATACTACTTCGGTTTCCGGATCTCCCATACGTACATTGTATTCTATCACCTTAGGATCATCTCCTACTTTAATAAGTCCTATAAAAATGAATCCTTTGTACGGTATATTTTCTTCTTGTAATCCTTTTACTGTAGGTTTTACAATACGCTCTTCTATTTTATTCAAGAATTCTTTATCAGCAAATGGTACTGGTGAAATAGCGCCCATACCTCCAGTATTAAGCCCTGTATCTCCTTCTCCTATACGCTTATAATCTTTTGCTGTAGGTAGTATTTTATAGTTTTTACCATCTGTTACTACAAAAACACTCAATTCGATTCCGTCAAGAAACTCTTCTATTACTACTTTTTCACTGGCTTTACCAAATTTTTGTTTGGTTAGCATATTTTCTAGCTCCGTTTTTGCCTCTTCTATGTCATTAAGAATTAAAACACCTTTTCCTGCAGCCAATCCATCTGCTTTTAAAACATAAGGAGCTTTGAGACTTTCTAAAAATAGTTTTCCGTCTTCGACTGTATCAGAAGTAAAGCTTTGATATGCTGCTGTAGGAATTTGATGTCTTTCCATAAATTCTTTAGCATATTCTTTACTTCCTTCTAATTGTGCTCCTTCTTTTGATGGTCCTATGACAATAATATCTTTAAGCGCTTCATCTGATTTAAAAAAGTCATAAATTCCTCTAACTAATGGATCTTCTGGTCCTACGACTATCATTTCTATTTGTTCTTGAAGAACAATATCTTTGATTGCTTCGAAATCTGTAACTGAAATTTCAATATTTGTTCCTAGTTGAGCAGTTCCTGCATTACCCGGAGCAATAAAAAGTTTTGAAGTAAGTGGACTCTGTGCAATTTTATAAGCAAAAGTATGCTCTCTACCTCCAGATCCTAGTATTAAAATCTTCATTGTAAAAATTGGTGTTATGTTGCTTTTATTTTGTGTTTCAAAAATAGATTTATTCCGCTTTAAATAACAACCTAATTCTCTTTTTTTACTTTGTCATCTATTTAATAGGCATTTTCGTCACCTTTCATGATATTTAAAACTGTTTCTATGATGATTTTTAGATCTAATAACACTGACCAGTTCTCTATATAGAAAATATCAAATTTAATCCTGTTAATTATATCTTCATCTTGTGACACTTCTCCTCTATAACCTTTTACTTGAGCTAACCCTGTAATACCTGGTTTAACCGAATGTCTAAACATATAGTTATACTTATCAACCTTCTTTGCATAATCCTTTGTATAAGAAAGCATATGTGGTCTTGGTCCTACTACGGACATATCTCCAAAAAGTACATTAAAAAATTGTGGGAGTTCATCAATACTAGTTCTACGTATAAAACGTCCTATTTTTGTTACTCTAACATCTTCTTTTGTTACTTGTTCTAATGCTAAATGTTTTTCGTTTTTCATTGAACGAAATTTATAACACTCGAATTCTTTATAATTTATTCCATTTCTTTTGTGTTTATAGAATAATGGGCCACTAGATTCTAACTTAATCAAAAGATACATTAGTGGAGTTAACCACGAAAGAATAAAAATGATAACCATTAAAGAAAAAGCAATATCAAAGACTCTTTTGATATATCTATTTGCATTTTTATTTAGCGCTACTTGCGGAATAGATAAAATAGGTATATAATCATAATGATCTACTTCTATTCGCTTAGAAAGCATCATTCCAGAATCTGGAACAAACTTAAGTACGCTATAATGCTCATCTGTATATTTTATATACTCATTAATTTGTTCGTCTGAAAGTTCTGAAACTGCACAATATATCTCATCTATATCATTCTCTTTAAGAAAAGAAAAACTATCTTCTATCGTATCTGGTAAACCTGCTGCAAAAACTTTAAGTACATTATATCCTAAATCAATTCTCTCTTTAAAAAAAGTTGCTAGTTGTTGCGTTCCGGTTGTATTACCTATAATGATTACATGTCTAGTATTACCGCCTAAATAAGATCTATATTTTTTTAATGCATAAAAGGAAATAATCTTAATTATACCTATTCCTCCTACTGCAATAGAGATAAATTGTACTGTATCTACTACAGACACATTTCTTGATCTTACAAATCCATAAAATGCATATAGTAATAAGAGAAGCATTGCCGATTGCTTAATAATCGAACTTACTATTTTTAAGACACTCGTAAATCGGTATACTTTGTAAAAGCCCAGAATATATGAGATACCTAGCCATCCTAATCCTAAATAATAGTATAATACATCATCATATTTGTCTTCAAGGCAATAATGAATAGACGTAATTAATATTGCCAAATCTATACAAATCAGTATTGGTCTAATTAAATATGAATATCCTCCTCTCTTGTGATGCATTATATCCTAATAAGCCTTATCTTCACCTTTAACTGCATTTAAAACTGTTTGTACAATAATCTTTAAATCTAAAAGTAAAGACCAATTTTCAACATAGAAAATATCATATTTCACTCTATTTACAATATCTTTATCTGTTTCGATTTCTCCTCTAAAACCACTTACTTGCGCTAAACCTGTAATTCCAGGTTTTACAAAATGACGCACCATAAATTTATTAACTTTTTCAGCAAAAATCTCAGTATGCTTAAGCATATGGGGGCGAGGTCCTACTACAGACATATCCCCAAATAAAACATTAAAAAACTGAGGTAGTTCATCTATACTTGTTTTCCTTATAAATTTACCTACTTTGGTAACTCTAGCATCATTTTTTGTTGCTTGTAATTTATCTGATTCTTCATTTTTAGCCATAGATCTAAATTTATAACACGAAAACTTTTTATAGTTAATCCCATTTCTTTTCTGCTTAAAAAAAACAGGACCTTTAGATTCTAGCTTAATTATCAATGCTAATATTGGTGTAAGCCATGATAAAATAGTAATAATTACTAACAGAGAAAAAATGATATCAAAAATTCTTTTTAAAAAAGCATTAATATTATCTTCTAATGGTATTTCTCTTAATGATAAAATAGGTAAATAATCGTAATATTCAAATTTTAATTTCTTTGTAAATATATATTTATTGTCAGGTAAAAATTTAACTATTTTTAAATTATTATCTGCAAAATCAATGATCTTAATGACTTGAGAATTTGTTAAAGATGATATAGAACAATATATTTCATCTATATCTTCATTAATTACATAATCAAAACAATCTTGAAACTCCGTATCTCTCTCTAAACAAAACTGTTTTTTAAATTCATAACCAAAATCTTCCCTTATTTTAAATATTTTTATTAGTTGATCTACCTTTTTATTTTTTCCAATTAAAATAACTTTTCTTTTATTTATTTTAGTTATATGCCTATACCTAATTACCAAATAGTAAATTATTATTTTGATTAATGTCACCCAGAAAAAAACTAGTAAACTATATTCTCCTAATTTAAGCCTACTTACACCTGGTTCTTTAAAAAAACCTATAAAGGCATATAATACTAGAAAATAAAATATAAATTGTGTAAATATTAAATTTACAACTCTTATTATTTTAGTATAGCGATAAACTTCATAAAATCTATTCTTAAATGCTATAATTATCCATAATATAGTGATATACATATAGAACACCCAAGGTTTTTCAAATTTTAGAGGTAATAAAAAAGCTATAAAATTTATTATTAATAAATCTATTAAATATGAGATTGTAGTTATATATCTTGTATACATTCCTCCTTTACTGTTCATTCTATTGATTTGCATAAAAATTACGATGATCGCTTTGGTATAAACGTTCATCAGAAAAATCTTTAAAATACTCTATTGTTTTCTCTATCCCCTTTTTTCTATCTATTTCAGGTAACCAATTTAAAATTTCTTTAGCCTTTGAAATATCGGGTTTTCTTTTCATAGGATCTCCTTCTGGTAAAGGAAGATATTTTATTTTTACTTTTTTTTGTGTTTGTTCAATTATTTCTTGAGCAAAACTCTTTATTGTAATTTCTTCAGGATTACCAATATTAATAGGTTCTGAATATTCACTCATTAATAATTTATAAATTCCGTTTATTTGATCATCAATATAACAAAATGATCTTGTTTGCAAACCATCACCAAAAACAGTTAAATCTTCTCCTCTAAGTGCTTGTCCAATAAAAGCAGGAATAACCCTTCCGTCATTTAAACGCATTCTGGGTCCATAAGTATTAAAAATTCTAACGATCCTTGTTTCTAATCCATGAAAACGATGATACGCCATTGTAATTGCCTCCATAAAGCGTTTTGCTTCATCATATACTCCTCTAGGTCCAATAGTGTTTACGTTACCATAATAATCTTCGGATTGAGGATGTAGTAAAGGATCCCCATATACTTCGGATGTCGAAGCTATTAATATTCTAGCATTTTTTTCTTTAGCTAGACCTAACAAATTATGAGTTCCTAATGATCCTACTTTTAATGTTTGAATAGGTATTTTTAAATAGTCTATAGGACTAGCTGGAGAGGCAAAATGTAATATATAATCTAATTTACCTGGAATATGAACAAACTTAGTAACATCATGATGATAAAATTCAAATTGCGGCAATGGAAATAAATGTTCAATATTCTTCATATCACCAGTAATTAGGTTATCCATCCCTATTACTCGAAAACCTTCTTTTATAAATCTATCACATAAGTGGGATCCTAAAAAACCCGCAGCCCCAGTTATAAGTACATTTTGCATTACATTCAAATTATACCACAAAACTAAGTAAAAAATAATAGACACTATGTGATATTTTAATATCGTCTCTTTTTGTCTTAAAAAATCACTTTATCGACCAATTGAAAAATATACAATATTTTCTTTTCTTAAATCTTCCACATCATATAAATTACGTCCATCAAAAATCACATGTCCTTTCATTTTTTTCTTTAATCTTGCAAAATCAGGAGTTCTAAAAATACTCCATTCTGTACAGATTACTAAAGCGTCAACACCTTTTACTGCTTCATACATTGAAGTTGAATATTCAATCCTGTTGCCAAGTTTATTTTTAACATTCTCTACGGCTTCTGGATCAAAAGCTATTATATTAACCTCTTTTTCTAATAGTTTTTCTATTAAATACAATGCTGGAGCTTCTCGAATATCATCTGTTTCAGGCTTAAAAGCTAATCCCCAAATACCGATTTTCTTTTCTTTTAAATTATTATTAAAATATGATGATATCTTAGGAAACAGAATAGTTTTTTGACTCTTATTTACATTTTCTACAGCATCTAAAATTTGAAAATCATATTCATTTTCCTTTCCTGATTTATACAAAGCTTTTACATCTTTAGGAAAACAAGATCCACCATAACCTATACCTGGGAATAAAAAGCGTTTACCAATCCTAGAATCAGTCCCCATACCAATACGAACTTTATCTACATCTGCACCTACTTTTTCACAAAAATTAGCAATTTCGTTCATAAACGTAATCTTAGTTGCTAAAAATGCATTTGCAGCATATTTGGTTAGTTCTGCAGAGCGTTCATCCATTATTATAATAGGATTGCCTGATCTAACAAATGGCCTGTAAAGTTTTTGCATTATCTCTGTAGCTCTATCTGAACTAGATCCAATAATAATACGTTCAGGTTTTAAAAAATCATCAACAGCAAAGCCTTCCCTTAAAAATTCTGGATTTGAAACTACGTCAAATTCGCAAGGAGCGTTATTTGATATAACTTTTTTTACTTGATCGGCTGTACCTACAGGCACAGTACTTTTATCGACAATTACTTTATACTCTTTAATTTCTTTACCTATTTGTTCAGCTACACCTAAAATATATCTTAGATCTGCTGATCCATCTTCATCTTCAGGTGTTGGAAGTGCTAAAAATATTATATCTCCATGATCAAGTCCTTCTTTTAAAGAAGTTGTAAAAGTAAGTCGTTTTGCATTTATATTACGCTCAAATAATACATCCAGATGTGGTTCATAAATTGGCACCTCACCGTTCTGCATTTTCGCAACTTTATCTTCATTAATATCAACACACACTACCTCATTTCCAGTTTCAGCAAGACAGGTTCCTGTTACAAGTCCTACATAACCAGTTCCTATAACTGATATTTTCATTTACCAAAAAATTTTTCTTTAAAGACTAATAAAATAAACTTAAGGTTACCCAATAAATATCTCTTCCACATTCTCTTTGGTTCTTGTATCAATCTGTAAAACCATTCCAAGCCATTTTTTTGCATCCAAATTGGAGCTCTTTTTACTTCTTCTGCAACAACATCAAAACTACCTCCAACTCCCATAATGAAGTTAACACCTTTTAATAATTCTTTATTTTCATACAAAAAATTTTCTTTCATAGGAGAACTTATTGCGACAAATAAAATATTAGCCTTACTTTCAGAAATCTCCTTAGCTATTTCACTTTCATCTTTCTTATCAAAATAACCATTTCTATAACCAGCTATGATCTCATTTGAAAATTCATTCCGATATTTTTCTACAACCTTTTTTACAACGGTTTCTTTAGCTCCTAAAAAATAAATTTTATATTTATTAACAAATGCTTTCTCCACTAATTTCATCATTAAATCTATTCCTGCAACTCTTTCTTTTAATGGCTTATTAAGAATATTTGATGCCCAAACTACTGCTTGACCATCAGCATTAATCATATCACTTTTGTTAACGCTTTCTCTAAGTCTTAAGTCTGATTGCATAGATACTATTTTCCCAGCATTAACGACAACATGATGAATCTGTTTATTATTCTTAATTGCTGTAACTATCTTTTCTAAAGTCTCTTCCATAGTAAGGTTATCTACTACAGTATTAAGCATTTTTATTCTTTCATTCCTCATTATAATATTATCTCTATTTCTAAACATAAAAATTGTATTCAAACATATTAAAAAAATAAAAGAATTAAACGGATACACAATTGTATTACCACTGAAACTTGCAATTAATAAAACTACAATGAAAAAAGCATTATTTAATTTATGTTTACAATACCTATCATATAAATATTTTAACATAAAAATCGTCAAAATAACTCCAGAAATACCAAAAAATAGAAATACATCTATAAAATCGAATTCAGTTCTCATTATTGATAAATCATATTGACCAAATAAAACATTTAATAAGTTTATATCATCTTTTATTTTATAAATAACGTCTAACAACATTTCATTTCTATAAGAAAATATTGCTGTTAAAATCCCTTTATTATTTATTATTTCTTTAAAAGTTGGAGAAATTAAAATATTAAGAAATGCTATTATAGCAATTGTCATCAAAACAATTACCATTTTAATTGATATTCTATTTTTAAAATTCAAAAAAAGTAAGATAGGAATAGCTAAAACTAACGCTTTAGTTCCTATAAAAAAGCTGCTTAAAAGTGCTATAAAAAAAAACAACTTATTTTTATCCAATAGAGCTATAGCAATAGAAGAAATATAAAAAATAGTAGATTGCATTTGAGTTAACATGATACCATTATATCCAAACCTTCCATAATATGTTTTGAACAAAGTTATATCGAATAAAACTCCTAAAACAATAAATATAAAATTTAAATAAACAATTTTTTTTACAATTTTAACAAAAATCACTCTATCAAAATCAACTATATCAAAATATAATATTAGAGAAAAGAAATATATATATTGTAATAAATATTCTATTCTTTGTAAAGAAAAATGATAAGCAAGTATAAATATTAAGATATAACTTATAAAAAAAAATAGGATTTTCTTATTAAGCTTTCTGATATTAGTAAAAACATAATAAAAAACTATACTCAAAAAGAAGATCTTTAAAATTCTATGAAATTTCAACCACCCAAAATCGTATCTATAATTTATTTTTTCTATAAAATCTAATAAAAATTGTAATACCAGATAATATATTACAATATTACTCTGTATTTTATTTTTTTTCTTAAAGAATAGATCAAAGGTAGAAGGCATTGTTTTCTTCAATTTGTATTTTTTTTAAATAACTAAAAATCGAAAAAGAAATAAAAAATGTAGCGATAAAAACTCCAATTTGCCTATCTAATATTGATTCCGTCATCATTGAAAGCAGTATAATAATAAGGATTCCAAAATTGAATAACATTTTTTTTCTTAAAAGCATTATTCCAATTATTAAAAATATTAATATAAATGAAATTCCTCCAATCATTCCAAACCTAACAAACTCTTCAAGGTATTGATTGTGTGCATTTAACTTTTCTAAGTATATCCAAGATTTTTTATGTCTAAATTTCAACATTTGATCTATAGCATCACCTGTACCAGCGCCAAATATTGGGTTTTCTTTAATAGCAAAAAAACCACTCTCCCAATTTCTTATTCTTGTTAAATCCTTTTTCTTATAAAGATGGTTTATTCTTTTTAATATATTATTACTATTTTCTATTTTTAGTTCACTAATGTAATATTCTGTAAATTGTTCTCCATTAGTCAAAATATATGTTCCTAGCGAAAGAGTCAAAATAGTTATTAATAGAAATACTTTCCTATTTATTCGAAGATAAATCCAATATAAAAAAACTAATGCTAATATGACTATAAATGTTATAAAAGTCATTTGACTCGCTAGTAATATTAAATTTATAATTAATATCATAGAAAAAATAACATATTTAAAACTCTTTTTACTTAAGAGTTCATAATAACAATTTAACATTGCGAGGTTTAAAAGAATACCAAAATAAGGAGGGTGTATTCCATAAGGCATAAACTCTTTATATATAAACCTTATATTCTTAGTATAAAAAAAACTCAAAGGTTCATTATGAGAAATAATAGAGTAAATAGATCTAACATTAGTTAATATACATATAATTAAAATAGAATACATAAAATATTTAAATACTTTATTATAATCTATTTTTTTATATAATGAAATAAAAATTATAGGTATTAATAATATTGGTAATCTTATTCTAATTAAAGAAAACGCTTCCTTTAAATTTAACGAATATATTATTCCAATAATATGAATTATCAAATAAAGAATATAAAAAACAACTATATACTTTATAAAAGTATACCTTTTAATATTTATTCTAGCTTTATTCTTAATAATACATAAAATAGAAAATAGAACACCTAAAATAATTACTACTGTATTTATAAATGGGGATATACTTATTGAAATAGGTAATAAAAAAATAATTACACTAAGAATTTCATTTTTTTTAGATAAAATATACAATTGTTAAATAAATTATATTAATTTGAAAGATTCTTTATATAAGTGTTTATAGTTCAAAACCATAGCTTGTTTTGAAAATTTACATCTAATTTTCTCTTTTTCATCGCTTAAAATTTCGCAAATATTTATTTTGTTATCTATAACATAATTTATCGAATTTAAAATTGATCCATATTCATGCACATTAAAAAAACATTCTTCTGGTAAAAAAGGAACTACTTCTCTCAATGTTGGTATATCATTACAAATAATAGGAATTCCCATTGATGCAGCTTCAACAGCAACTAAACAAAAACCTTCATATAAAGAAGGAATTACAATCATATCATAATCTTTAACATTATGCCAAGGGTTTTCATGAAAGCCATAAAAATTCAAAATATTATTCTTTTGTTTAGTTTCTCTAATGTCTCTTTCTAAAAAAAGATTTCCTTCTCCATAAAAATCCACTACTAATTTATTCTTTGCATCTTTTCTATAATTCAAAGCTTTAATAAAAAGATCTACTCCTTTTTCTTTACTTAATCTACCTACGTATAATATTTTGTTTTTCAATCCTTCATCACAATCATAAACACTTTCTCTTATATTAATACCATTGTAAATTAAATTGCTATTAATTCTATATTTTTCTAAATAGCGCTTAACACTATTAGATATACTTATAGATTTTTGAGGTTTTAATAAATAATAAAAATAGTTTTTATTTAAAAATGTGCTATGAAAAGTATGTATATGAAAACTATTCTTGCTTAAAAAAAATTTATATAAAATATCAATTCTATTATTTGTATGTAGTATTATTTTTTCATGCTTTTTGGATATATCATTTATCAATTTAATCATCTTTATACCCTTTAAGCCTGACCTATCAATAAATTTAATTTCTCTTTTAATCAGCTTTTCACTATAAACTCCTGATCTAGAAACTAAATATAATTCAAATTCTTCAGAAGAATCATTTAAACCTTCTATTAAATCAAAAAGAACCTTTTGACAGCCTCCAACTCCCATATGATTCACCAAAAAAATTATTGCCTTATTTTTCATTGCTTGTTTAAAACTAATCTTTCTTTTCTATTATTTATTATTACTTGTCTTAGCACAAAATAATAAATCATATACATCAAAAATTTAAATATCGGATATAATAAAAAGGAAATAATAAAAAGTAATAAAGCTCCTGTTAGATAAAAATCCTTTCTTGAATTAATTCTTTGTAAATGAAAAATATCTAAGAAGAATATCAGAGTACCTATTATACCAAGTTCAAAGAAATAAACAGGTAATTCACTTCCATCTCTTGAGTTTGGATTAATGGTATAATTTAAAACACTCAATCTATGCTTAACAGCTATTGTTCCCCAAGTTCCAAAACCTTCTCCAAATAAGGCTATATATACAGGTCTTTCTTCCATATAATTATAGACTCTTTTTAAAGGTTCAACTCTAGAATAATGATTAAATAATTCTATTCCTTTCCTACCTTTTTTTGATTCTGCGCGCTTATTTAAAATAATATTTCCAATTAATAAACCTATCAAAAAAACACCTATACCTATAATAAGGTTTCTTTTTAAATATTTATATCCATAAATAGCTATTAATATTATTAATGTACCAAATGTTCCATTTAATAATAAAACTATGCCTGTTAAAAAGAATACTATTGGATGTTTCTTTATAAAACCAACAATATTATTTTTTATCAGAAAAAAAGTATTAAATGTAATGGCTATAGCATACCAATTGGGTTCAACAAAAAAGCCTCTTAGCCTTTTAGGTACAGATCCTAATTTTTCATAATGATCCGTACCTAAAAAATTTAATTGATAATCAAAAAACAGAAATAGAGAAAACTGAATTAATCCAGTAATAATAATAACATATTGAAATCTAAATAATGTTTTCTCATCAATTAAATGAAAATTCTTTCTAATAAAAAAGTAAATATTTAATGCAATGAAAAAATATATCAATAAAAAACCATTGGATTCTTTATTAAGGATTATGCTTAATATTAAATAAAGAGTAAAAATGAATAACCACTTATCATTTTTATTAATAGTTATTTTCTGTTTCCATCCTTTAAAAAAAAAATAAATAAAGTTTAATCCTAGAATACATAAGATTCCAAGATGAATCTTCATCCCTAAATTAATTTTTAATAAGGAATCAAATGCAAAACTAATATAGATAATTGGTACACTAAACTTTAATATTTTTTTTTGTAATTCGGACATCAATTTTATTTGTATTATATGAAATCGTAAATTAATCCGCTAGAGCATCTAATAACAGTCTTTTTGACTGATTTACTAGATCTTGATATTTCTCATTAATAATAGAATAATCTATTTCTTCTAAATGTTTATGATTCAAATCTTCTAATTTATTTATAAATCTACTTTCTAACCCTACCCTTTCTAATAATGTTAACTGTCTTCTATTAAGTCTTTTTTTTGTTTCTCTAGTAAAGACAGTAAAATTTCTTTTGAAAATTAAGGAATATGCATTTCCATGAAATGAATTTGTACAAACTAAGCTTGCTTTAGCAAAAACCCCCAACCATTTAGACGGTGATTCGTAAAGATAATTAATCTTCGCTTCTTTAATTTTATGTCCTCCAAGATTTATCAATGGTAATCCTGTCATTTCTACGACCTTATTTATATACTCTCTAACTGATTTACTATCTTCAGTTAAATATGATACTATATACGGTTCTGATGGGACTAATGAATAATCAATTATTTCACTATAATCATCTATTAATAATGAAGGATCAACAACAATGTTTGATAAAATATTATCATCTACTCTTTTTATTTCGTTTTGAACAAAATCTTCTCTTACTAATATTTTCTTATATGATTTTAAATTAGATGCTATTCTAGCAAATTCCTTGTTATTAAAAGGTGTTTCTCCCATACTTGCTGCATATGAAATCTTATTCGCAGATTCAGGTAAAAAGTCTTGAAAAAAACCTTCATCTAATTTCCCATTTGTCAAATTAGCATTCCATACTTGATCACTTCCACAAATAAAAAAATCATCACTTTTTGAAAATGCTTTTTTAAGAGATTTAGTGCTAAAAAATATATCATCAGTTAATGGTAAAAAATCCCTTCTAAATTTATAAAACCTAATAGCTTTTAAAACTTTGGTATATGTTGTAAAAATCTTCTTTTTGGGTCTATATGTTTTATATAAAAAGTAACTAGGTCTATAATCAATAATAGAAACGTTTTTATCATTATTTTTTAAAAACTTAGCTAGAGCATAAGCTTGTAATACAGCTCCATAATTTAAAACATGGTGAAACGTTATTGTGTATATTTTTTTCATAATTATTTTATCGAGCTTGTTGTAATATATTTATTTTATTTAAATCCAATGTAAGTGTTTCTGTTAAAACACCAGGCCCAGAAAATTTCATCTCTATGTGATCTATTTGTTCAGGCTTTAATTTTGACCAACTATTTAATTTTCCTATATATCCATCTTTAGTTTTTATATAGTTTTTTAATTTTCTATATAGGTTATCAGATTTCCATTTATTTTTTTTAGACTTAACTTCCAATAAGTGTTCATATCCTTCTTTTGGAAACACACTAATTACCGTACTAACCTCTAAATAGGCATCAGGTATTGAATCAATTAAAACCCTAACATCGGTATTATATTTATTTGCAATAAGTAACTTTACATCCTTTACCTCTATTATACCTTTGTTTTTCTTATTTTTCATTTTGAAGGTAATAGAATTATTTTTTATAGTTTTGAAGTTATCAAAACTATATTGATTTTTTAAATAATTAGAAAAATATGATGTAACTTTCATTGATCCAGATTGCCTAACATGTCCAGGATCATAAAAATCTTCATACTTTAAATCAATTTCACTTTTTATTTGCTTTGTATTTAATTCCAAAACTTTAGTATTATTATAAGGTTTTGCCTTTTCCTTAATCAATTCAATAGAATCTTGATTTTCTGTACTTGCATCTAACTTTATATTATTGATAAATAAAAATTGGATTTCTGGATATTCTTCAGCTATATCTAATAATTCTTGAATTTTAATTATGCTTTCTTCGTCTATCACATTGTATTTTGTAATTTTATTGCCTGGTAATTTTTTATAAAAACTAGAGAAATCTTTCTTAAAATCTTTAAGTTTATCAGTATTTTGCTTAACTCTAACATCATAACCAAAGACTTTTCCAATTCTTGATTTCTTTTTTGTTCCATAATATTTTAATTCTTTCTCTGACGTTAAATTATATAAATTTCTCGTGGTCAATGAAAAGCTTTGTAGCCATAAATCTTTTCGATTATCTGGTATTAATCCATCTAACATTTCATATTTATCAATAGAAAAATTGAAATTAGAAATCGCTTTATTATTAAAAAACCAAGATCGATCAGAATCCGGACTAACAATTGTTGTACTTGAAATATCTATTACTACCAACTTTGGTCTTTGTGTAATCAATGCTTGTTTTAATATAAATGGCTCAAAACATAATCTTCGAGCAGAAGTTCCTAAATGTATAGAATTTAATCCTGTTAAACTTTTCAACAATAAGGGATCATATGCTGTAAATAAATAAGAATTACTCATAAACAGAACATCAAAATTTTGCTGTTTAAGAGTTTCTAAATTTATAGCAAGAGTATGATCTATACTAGGTTTAGTAAATCTTGATACAATATTGTTCGTGATAAAAATAAATACTATTAGAAATACTATTACTCTAACAATTTTAAAATTGAAAATATATAAAATTTGCTTGTTCATTATTATAATATCCAAAAATTAATAGAAAGAAAATGATCGATATATATAAAGTCCATCGTAATACTATATTTTGATTAAAAATTTCCTTTTTAATATTCAACCTAATATTCAAAAATTCTATAGTAAATAAAAGTAATATACTTATTAACGCAATTTTTACTTCAGACTCAATTAATCCATATTCATAAATTTTATCATTAAAAAAATCCACTATTTTTATATGTTTTACGCTTGATAAAACATCCAAAGCTAAAGAAAATGAATCTGCTCTGAAAAACACCCAAGCAATGGTTACTAAAGTGAAGGTAATTAATATTCTATATAATTTAAATGAAAACCTATGGACATTCCATCTTAATTTCTCATATATTTTAAATTGAACTTTACTATAAAGCTTTTCTATGATGATTAAAATTCCATGTAAAGCTCCCCAAATAATAAAAGTCAAAGCTGCTCCATGCCATAGCCCACTTACTAAGAACACTATAAAAAGATTTAGTAACATTCTTGTTTTCCCATAACGATTCCCACCTAAAGGAATATATAAATAATCTCTAAACCATGTAGATAAGGATATATGCCAACGTCTCCAAAATTCAGTTATAGATTGAGCTATATATGGATTATCAAAATTCTTTTTCAAATCAAACCCCATAATCCTTGCTATACCAATAGCTATATCTGTATAAGCAGAAAAATCACAATAAATTTGTACAGAAAACAATAACATTGCTATTAAAGAACCAAAACCATCATTTGTTACAGGGTTATTATATACATGATCTACAATTACCGCTATTCTATCTGCAATAACTACTTTTTTAAAGAATCCCCACGCAACAAGCATCAAACCATCTCTCATTCTATTATAATTGAAAGAGATTTTTCTATCAAATTGAGGTAATAAATTAGTAGTTCTTTCTATAGGACCTGCTACTAATTGAGGAAAAAAGGATACAAAAAGAGCATATTTACCAAAATGTTTTGTTGGTTGAATATCTCCTCTATAAACATCTATAGTATAACTTAAAGCTTGAAATGTGTAAAAAGAAATTCCTACAGGAAGTAAATAGTCTAATCTTGGAATATTAATATTCATTCCAAAATTAGTATACATTTTATCAACTAATTCTAATGTAAAATTAGCATATTTAAAAAAGAATAAAATAGCAAGATTTAAAGAAAAGCTTATAAAAACCCATACCTTCCTTCTAAAAATAGAACTTTCTTTTGCTATAAATAAACTTGTGATAAAAGTAATTATTGTAGATGTTAAAATCAATAAGGCATACTTAGGATTCCAGTTCATATAAAAATAATAACTAGAAAGTAATAACCATAACCATTGTATTTTTTTTGGTAGAATAAAAAGAATAATAACTACGACTGGAAAAAATAATAAAAAATCTATAGAATTAAATATCATAAAAAAAAAATTATATTACGACAACTTCTCTCTCTAATCTTATCGAAAATTTCTCATAAACAGATTCCACAATTTTCTCTGAGAATTCATGGATTTCTTCTCCAGTTGAATTTCCAAAATTAGCTATAATTAAAGTTTGATCTTTATACAATCCTACATCATTTATTCTCTTTCCTTGCCATCCACATTCTTTTATAAGCCATCCTGCTGATATTTTTGAATATTTATCATCTATATTATATGTTACCACATTAGAAAATTTATTTTTTAATTCATTAACTTTCTGGTTATCAATTATAGGGTTTTTAAAAAAGCTTCCTACATTTCCAACTTTTTTTGGATTAGGGATTTTTGCATTTCTTTTTTTAATAATCATATTCCTTATTTTTCTTAAAGAGAATATTCCAGAAGATTCAAAAACTCCTTTAAGAACTCTATAATCAATACTAATACTTCTCTTTTTCAGATTTATTTTAGCTTTAAAAAAGACATCCTTTAAATTCTTAAGTAATTCTATTAAAAATTCTAAGTATTTCGCAAAAACTCCTCCTTTATGTTCTCTTAACTTTATTTTATAGTAAGGAATCTTTGATAATTTATAAACAACCGATGTTATTATTACATTTCTATATTTTTCAGTTTTAAAAATACTATACCTATATCCAAAGTTACAATCTTCATTACTAAGTATAATCTCTTTTCTTTTTATAATATCATATGCTTTAACTTCTACTATAAAATCTTTTATTTCTACTCCATAAGCACCTATATTCTGGACAGGTGTTGTTCCTACATTACCAGGTATTAGAGATAGATTCTCAATACCATAGTAATTATTCTTAACACAAAATTCCACAAAATCATCCCAAGTTAAACCTCCATCAACTTCTAGTATTACATTATCATTGGACTCCTCTACAATTCTAATTTCTTTCATTAAAGAATGTATTACCCACCCTTCATAATCTTTAGTAAACAAAACATTACTACCTCCTCCAAGGATAAAAATGTTTTCATTTTCTTTTATATTTTCTTTTGAAAATGAATATAATTCATTCAATGACTCAAAAGAAAAAAAATACTTTGCCTTTACATTTAAGCCAAATGTATTATAGTTTTTTAAAGAATACTCTTTCTCTATCATTTGCTATAAGTTAGCTGTTGCTATTTTAAAAAATCTTCTAAAATCTTTAATAATATAATATATCCCATAAAAAATACTTTTTGTCTGTATTTTAAATATATATTTATATCTAAAAATAAATAAATGTGTAATATATGACGATGCTGCAAATGCTAAAATAGAAGCCCAAACAGCACCAATTGATCCATATTCTTGAATAAAAAAGAAGTTCAATATTAAGTTTACACACCCTCCTACTATACTCTTTATATATGATATTTGATGTGTATTTTCAATTATCATAATCTGACCTGCAACCGCACCAATTCCTATAAAAAAACCTTTCCAAGCAAAAATTTTCATTATTTCGATAGATGGTAAATAACTCTCGCCATAAAGCAATTTTATAATAATTGGAGATGTTATCATTATAACAAAAGACATAAGTATACTACTCCAAGTTAAAAAGTCAGAAAACCTTTGTCTAAACCAGATATATTGATCATTATCTTTTTCTCTAATTTTAACTAAAATAGGAACTAATGATTCTGAGATCACAATAGGTATAAAGGCTATAATGCTTGTTACGGATACGGCTGCTGCGTATTGTCCTACCGCTTCACTATCTATAAAGTGCTTAATCATTATTTGATCGATTTTTTGAAAAACAATCAATGCAAAACCAGATAGTACCAGTGGAAAAGAATCTTTAATTAATTTATTTTTAATTGATTTATCGTATTTCCATTTTTTTATTTTGCCATATTTATTATTATAAAATGTAAGCATTATTACAGAAAATAATAATAAATCTAAAACTCTAAGTATGATAAAATACGTTATAGATGTTTTCAGTATTATTAATATATAAGTTAGTAATAGAATTATTATAGTAGTAATTAATTCACTTTTAACAATAATATTATTTTTTTGTTTAGCTATAAAATAAGCTCTCAAAAAGCGAAACATTTGAAAAAAATAACTTAATCCATATAAAACGATAAATATTTTTATATCTATAGAATCTTTTATACTATAAGCGATAAAAGATAACGTTAAATATCCTATCGTTGCGAAAAAAAAACATATGTAAAAAGACGTTCCTAAAAGCTTTTCTATATTATTCCCTTTAGATATTTCTCTTAAAAGAATATTATTTAATCTAAATTCAGCTAAAACAGATAATAATGAAACAAAACTAACAACATAACTAATGATTCCAAACTTTTCTGGTCCAAGATATCTAGCTACCATAATTCCAAATATAGCCAGTTTTAATCCTGAAAAAAGTTTACTAAAAACTCCCCATATAATATTTAAAAATCCCTTTTGCATTCAATCTTCAAAATTGATTTTTATTTTAAATCTATTCCACAAAAATCTAATACAACTTTATTATCTTTTAATAATCTAAGTTCTTTAAATTCTTTGTGTCCAACTAAAAACGCTATAATATCTGCTTTTTCTACAGCTTCTTTATAGTCTGTTAGCTTAAAAACTGTATGTGTCTCTATATTAGGCTCTACTATATAATATTCTTCATTATTAGCATTTTGTAAAACTTTCTGAACTATATATTTAGCAGGAGATTCTCTTAAATCATCAATATCAGGTTTAAAAGCTAACCCCATCAATGCAATCTTAGGCTTTCTTCCATTTTGAAGTTCAAATTCTAATTTTGCATTTTTTATTTTCTCTGCACACCAGAACGACTTATAGTTGTTAATTTCTCTTGCCTTACCAATGATTTGAGATTCCATTGGATAATCAGCTACTATAAAATATGGATCTACAGCAATACAATGCCCTCCTACACCACAACCAGGTTGAAGTATATTAACTCTAGGATGTTTATTGGCCAAATTAATTAATTCCCAAACATTAATATCTGCTTTATCACAAATAAGTGATAATTCATTTGCAAATGCAATTTGTACATCTCTAGAAGAGTTTTCTACTAACTTGCACATCTCAGCTGTTCTAGCATTAGTTTTATGCAATTCTCCTTTTACAAATCTCTGATAAAAGTTCACAGCTTTCTCCGTAGAAACCTCATCTATACCTCCTATAACTCTATCATTATGAACCAATTCATACATTACATTACCAGGCAATACTCTTTCTGGACAATATGCCATATACAATTGACCTTTAAGCTCAGGTCTCTCTGTATAAATTAAATTTTTCATTTTTTCTGTTGTACCAATCGGAGATGTAGATTCTATTATATATAAATCTTCTGATTTTAAAAGCGGTAAAATTGCCTTTGTTGCTGATTCTACAAAAGAAATGTCTGGCTCATTTTTTCCTTTAAATGGTGTAGGAACTACTATAAGGTAAGTATTTGCTTCTACAGGTTTTGTATCTGCATATAAGTATCCTTGTTCTACAGCCGAAGCTACTGCTTGATCAAGTTCTGGTTCTACAATGTGAATTTTACCTGCATTAATTGTTTCTACTACTTGAGGATTAATATCTACACCGTGAACTCTTACTTTATTTTGAGCAATTAATGCTGCAGTTGGCAAACCTATATATCCTAAACCTACCATCACAACTTCTGAATTCTGCATATTCAATACTTATTTTTTTTCAATATTCTTTATAAAATCTATTATTCGTCTACAAGCTTGACCATCTCCATATGGATTATGTAATTTTTCCATTCTTTTGTATTCTTCATCATCACCTAATAAATACTTAGCCTGCTTTACTATCTCTTTCACATCTGTCCCTACTAACTTAACAGTTCCTGCTTCAACTGCTTCTGGCCTTTCTGTTGTATCTCTCATCACTAGTACAGGCTTACCCAAGCTAGGTGCTTCTTCTTGTACGCCTCCACTATCTGTTATTATCATGTAAGATTTATTCATTAACCATACAAATGAAGGATATGATAGTGGATCTATTAAATTAATATTATTAATATCTCCTAATAATTCAAAAACCGGCTTTTGTACATTTGGATTTAAATGTACAGGATATATAATCTGAACATCTTCATATGTTTCAGCTATTTCTTTTAAAGCACTGCATATATTTATAAATCCTTGTCCATGATTTTCTCTTCTATGCCCCGTAACCAAAATAAGTTTTTTAGAATTATCTACAATCTTATTTAAACTTTCAATTTCTTCATCAAAAAAATCAAACTGATTAACTTTATCTGAACTAAAATGAAGTGCATCAATCACTGTATTACCAGTAATTAATATATTTTTTTCGCTAATATTTTCTTGAATCAAATTATTCTTTGAAGTTTCTGTAGGTGAAAAATGATAATTACTAATACTTCCAGCTATACATCTATTCATTTCTTCTGGAAAAGGAGACCTTTTATTATGTGTTCTTAAACCAGCTTCTACATGACAAACTTCTGCTCCTGAATAAAATGCTGCTACACTTGTTGCCATAGTTGTTGTTGTATCACCATGAACATAAACATAATCTGGCTTAAAACTTTCTAAAATAGGTTTCAAATTTGTTATGATATCTGCAGTCAAAGTATATAAATTTTGATTTGGCTTCATTAAGTTCAAATCAAAATCGGGAGTTATTTCGAAAAAGGATAATACTTGATCAAGCATTTCTCGATGCTGTGCAGTAATACAAACTTTAGTTTCAAAAATTTCATTATCTTTTAAAAACTCTTTTACTAACGGAGCCATTTTAATTGCTTCTGGTCTAGTACCAAAAACAATTAAGTTTTTTATTTTCATATACTAACTTATTCGTTCAATATTTTTAATTGAGATTCAAAAAAATGATCTGCAAAGATACTCTTTTTTACTCTTATTTACATAAATTACAATCTAGAAGTAACTTCTTTTTTTGCTAAAAAGCTTTTTACATCAAAAACAACACTATTTTTATCTTTTTTCAGCTCTTTTATATTTAATGCTTTAAAATAATCATGCCCAACAGCCAAAATAATAACTTCATAAGTTTCATTTATTTGATCTATTAGCTCTATTTCATACGTATCTCTCACCTCCTCTTTTAACGCATAAGGGTCGTAAACACCCACCTCTATCCCAAAAGATTTTAATTCTTTTATAACATCTACAATTCTTGTGTTACGTATATCAGGACAGTTTTCTTTAAACGTAATTCCTAAAACAAGAGCTTTACTACTTTTTATTTTAAGATCATTCTCTACCATGAGCTTAATAACTTTATTAGCTATATGAACTCCCATAGTATCGTTAATTCTTCTTCCTGATAAAATAACCTCAGGATAATAACCTAGGCTTTCTGCTTTATAAGTTAAATAATAAGGATCTACTCCTATACAATGTCCTCCTACCAATCCTGGTCTAAATGGTAAAAAGTTCCATTTGGTTCCAGCAGCCTCTAATACTTCTGTTGTATCGATATTCATTTTATCAAAAATCAAAGCCAACTCATTCATCAAAGAAATATTTAAATCTCTTTGGGTATTCTCAATAACTTTTGCTGCCTCAGCTACTTTTATACTTGAAGCCTTATACGTACCTGCTTTGATAATACTTTTATAAAGCTTATCTATTACATTAGTTATTTTTTCATTACTTCCCGAAGTAACTTTTATGATATTGTATACCTTATGATTTTTATCTCCTGGATTGACTCTTTCTGGTGAATATCCACAATAAAAATCTTCATTATATTTTAAACCACTTATCTTCTCTAGTATAGGAACACATTCTTCTTCTGTACAACCAGGAAAGACTGTAGATTCATATATAACGATATTTCCTTTATCTAACAGATTACCGATAGACTTGGTAGCTTGTTTTAAAGGATTAAGGTTAGGTTTTTTAAAATCATCAATAGGTGTAGGTACTGTGACTATGTATATGGAAGCATCTTTTATATCATCAATTATCGATGTAAATTGAATTTTATTTTTTATTGACTTTAACTCTAGTTCTTCAACTTCTCTGGTTTGGTCTTTACCTGATTGTAATTCTTGTATTCTTCTTTGATTTATATCAAAACCATAAACTTCGTAACCATTTTTAGCAAACTCAACTGCTAATGGCAATCCTACATAACCTTGTCCTATTACAGCTATTTTATTATCAAATAAAGATATTTCCATACACTTACTTTAATTATTCTTTTCTAGAACACTATATCTAGGTCTTTTTGCTAAAGTTTTATATTCCTGATCAAAAACTTCTATATTTTCAATTTTATTAGATTTAATAATATCTAATGCAAATTCATACCAACTCATAATTTTATCTCCACAAAAATGATGTATTCCATAATTGTCTCTTTTATGAATAATCAACGCTATTATATATGTTGCTAAATCATCTGCATCTGTTGGACAACCAACTTCTTTACTCGTTATTGTTAACTTATCCTCTGTTTGTGCCTTTTTTAATATTGTTCGATAAAAATTCTTTCCATATCTTTTACTATACAACCATGATGTTCTAATAATAAAAAACTTCTCTAAGTATTTTTGAATATATTGTTCTCCTAAAAGTTTTGATTTACCGTATTCATTAATCGGATTTGTCTTATCATTTATTTTATAGGGTTCTGATTTTTCTCCATCAAATACATAATCTGTAGAGATATGTATTAATTTAATGCTTTTCTCTTTACAAATCTCAGTTAGATATTTAATAGCATTACTATTAACTGCTAATGCCAATTGAGGTGTTTTTTCTGCCTGTTCTACATTTGTATAAGCGGCACAATTGATAATATAATCATATTTTTTTTCTTTAAATACTTCTCTTAACTTATTATCATCTGTAATATCTAAATCTCTAGAATTTTTAAAATCCCAATTTATATTATCTATTGTTGTTTCTTTTGTTTTAGCAAAAATACTCTTACCTAATTGTCCGTTTGCTCCAGTGATAAGTATATTTATCATAATCTAGCATCTTTAAAGTTGGGAAGTATTTTATCTTTTTCTGAAACTATCAAAGTCATATTACCAATTTTCCAATTAATTTTCAATTGAGGATCATCATATCTAATACCTTCTTCTGAATTTTTATTATAAAAATTATCACATTTATAAAAGAACTCAGCTTCTTCAGATAACACAATAAATCCATGGGCAAACCCTCTAGGAATAAATAATTGCTTTTTATTTTCTGATGTCAGCTCAACTGTAATATGCTCTCCAAAAGTCTCAGAATTTGATCTTAAATCAACTACAACATCTAAAACTTTTCCTTTTAAAACTTGAACTAGCTTAGCTTGAGCAAACTCACCTCGTTGATAATGTAACCCTCTTAAAACACCTCTACTTGAATAAGATTGATTATCTTGAACAAAGTTTATTTCTTCTCCTATAAGTTTTGAGAATTTTTGCTGATTAAAACTCTCAAAGAAATAACCTCTTTCATCAAAGAAAACTGTTGGATTTATAATATAACACCCTTTTAATCTAGTTTCTTCTATCTTCATTAAACCTAAATTACGTTTAGTATAAATTCTTCGCGTAACCACTTTTCTTCAATGGCTCTACTAAATCTTTATAAGCTTTTCTATCTATATAGCCCATATTAAACGCTACTTCTTCTATAGCTCCTATTCTTAAGCCTTGTCTTTCTTCTATTACTTGAACAAATTGAGATGCTTGCATTAATGAATTAAATGTTCCTGTATCTAACCATGCTGTACCTCGATCAAGGATGCTAACATTCAGTTTTTTCTTATTTAAATATATTCTATTTATATCTGTAATTTCAAGTTCTCCTCGTTCACTTGGTTTAATACTTTTAGCTATTGAAACTACTTCATTATTATAAAAATAAATCCCTGGAATGGCATAATTAGATTTAGGTTTTTCAGGTTTCTCTTCTATTGATAATACATTTCCTTTTTCATCAAAATCTACAACACCATATCGTTCTGGATCATTTACATGATAAGCATAGATAATACCACCTTTAGGGTTTTTATTCTTCTGTAATAATTTCCCTAATCCAGATCCATAAAAAATATTATCTCCCAAGATCAATGCCACAGCATCTTTTCCTATAAATTTTTCTCCTATTATAAAAGCTTCGGCTAATCCATTAGGTTCCTCTTGAATAGCATACTGAAAATCACAACCTAATCGTTTTCCATCTCCTAACAATTCTTTAAACAAAGGCAAGTCTTTAGGTGTTGAAATAATTAATATTTCTCTTATTCCAGCTAACATAAGTGTTGACAATGGATAATAAATCATTGGTTTATTATATATTGGCATTAATTGCTTACTTATTGCTAATGTTAAAGGGTGAAGTCTGGTTCCAGAACCTCCTGCTAGAATAATTCCTTTCATTATCTCATTTTTTAAGATACATTTTATTATAATATTCTTTATAGGCCCCAGAAGTTATATTAACTAACCATTCTTGATTATCCAAATACCAATCTATTGTTTTTGATAATCCATCTTCAAAAGTAACAGAAGGCTTCCATCCTAATTCACTATAAATCTTATTAGCATCTATAGCATACCTTCTATCATGTCCAGGTCTATCTGTTATATAAGTAATCAATTGAGAAGATGTACCTTCATTTCTTCCTAATTTTTGATCCATCAATTTACATAATAATTTTATCAACGCTATATTTTGCCACTCATTAAAACCTCCAATGTTATAGGTTTCTTTATTTTTTCCATTATGAAAAACTATATCTATAGCTCTAGCATGATCTTCAACATACAACCAATCTCTAGTATATTTCCCATCACCATAAACAGGTAATGATTTATTATTGATAATATTATTTATAAATAACGGAATGAGTTTTTCTGGAAACTGATTTGCACCATAATTATTTGAACAATTTGTTATAATATATGGAATTTTATAGGTTTCACCATAAGCTCTAACAAAATGATCTGAACTTGCTTTGGAAGCCGAATAAGGTGAATTAGGTTTATATGATGTTGTTTCTTCAAACAGTCCTTTTTCTCCTAAAGAACCATAAACCTCATCTGTGCTAATATGATAAAATAAATGCTTTTTTCTATCATTGTTCCAGTTTTTTCGGCATTGTTCTAATAAATTTATAGTACCTATAATATTTGTCTCAACAAAAGCTAATGGGTTTTCAATAGATCTATCAACATGGGATTCCGCAGCTAAATGAATTATTGCATCAAAATTATATTTTCGGAAAATCTCTGTTAAAAAAGCTTTATCTGTTATATCTCCTTTAATAAAAGTGTAATTCTTTGCTTTTTCTATGTCTTTAATATTCTCAAGATTCCCTGCATAAGAAAGCTTATCCAAATTATAAATATTATAATCTGAATAAGCTTTCACAAATAATCTTACTACATGAGATCCTATAAATCCTGCACCTCCTGTTATTAATAAGTTCATTACTACTTATATTTATAAGGAACTCTTATAATTCTTTAAAAACTTATTTAAAGATTTCATTATCAAAAATCCAAACATTAAAAATATACCTAATAATCCTAATAAAAATGTTTTCTTTTCATAGATAACACTCACTCTAACTCCTCTAGATGGAAAATCAGATATCACATTAATTGTATTCTTAGTATCTATTATTTCTTTATTTAACTCAACTAGATCTTCTTTTAATTCGTCAATTCTTTTTAAGAGATCCATCTCGATATTTTCAGGATTAAGTTTAGATTCAGCTAAATTAATTTCTGTAGTAGCTGCTTCTTTACTTGCTTGAAGTTTTTTAATTTCTTTATTAAATTCTTGTAAAGATTTTATTTCTTTCAATTGATATTTTATAATAGAATCTTCTATTTTTAAATTATCAATATTAACAGCTTTTTGTTGTTTAAAATAACTATTATTATTTATTGATTCTATAATAGATGTTTGGCATTTCTTCGCAATAGTTGCATCTGTTGCTTTAAATATAACTCTATGGAATTTTGAATTAATATCATTATAATTCTTCAAATATTCTTCGTAATCTACATTACGTTGTGAAATAGTATCTAAAGAACTAATAAATTCACTAAATTGCTTTATTTTCTGAGTCTCATCTGTATATGACTCTACCGAAATCTCTTTAATTGTTTCTGCTTCTTTAATTTCAATTGAAAGAGCTCTTGATAAGCTTTTCGAGTCTTTTTCTTTTGCCAATTCATTATAAAAATGAATGTTATTATATAATTGTTGTGCACTATTAAAATTAGGAGAGACAACCATTGCTGATTGATACACAGGCTCTTCTTGTTTATCTAAATAAAGCCCTATAGCTCCAAACAAAATACCTGCTATTAAAAACTTTAAAAAATGAGTTTGAATAAATATCAAACTATTTAAGATTAATTTAATTATACGTTGTAAAAATAATTTTATTACACTCCATATCTTACCAATACCTTTTTCTATAAGAGAGAACAATTGTCCTATATCAATATCTTCTGATGAATTCTTTTCGTCCATTATATTTATTTTAACTTAACTTTTTCGTATAATTTCATGTTTATAAAAAATATAATTAAAACCAAAATTGATAAAATTGGTATAATTATAATCATTTTTCTAAAGATCAATTTTTCCTTTTTTAAAACTTCACCATAATTTAGTATCGAAAAAATATTTTCATTAAAAACTAAAAATTGTGATTCATTTTTAATGTTTTCAAGTATTCTTTCCTTTTGCTTTAACAGCTCAGTTAAGTATTTTCTATTATCTAATTCATAAACAATAGGCTTTTCTCCAGAAAAACTTTGTTTTTTTCCTATTTCTTTATTTACTTTATTAAGATATTCATCAATAAATTTTAGTGATTTTTCATTTTCTTCTAAATGATATTTGTTAGTTTTTCTGAGAAATGATATTTTTTTATTGTAAAAATCATTATTGTAAATAAAATTCAGAACATTATCAATTAACTTATTATTGATCAAACTATTATCAACAAAAGTAAATGTTATTTTATGATATGTATAAAATTCTTTAAACTTTTCATCTTCTAATATTTTATTACTAAAGTCAAAAAGAATATTATATGCTCTATTTTTATCATCATATTCTTTCTGTAAAACATCTAATACATCTCTTGAACGTATTATAGGTTCTATAGAGATGCTACTCAAGATAGATGCTTCATCTTGAGTAATATTAATTCTATTAAAAAACTCAGGGTTACTTAAGTTTAAATTAATAAACTCTATACTCTTATAAAGATATTCAGTGCTCTCTAATTTAGGTTCGATTATTATATCTTGATAGTATATTTCTGTAGCTCTTTTATCTATAAAATATCCTAGTACAATACTAATAATAATAATTGGAAAAAAGAACTTAGCTTTCTTTATGAAAAAAATTGGTATACTATATATTATAGCAACAAATTTTAATAAGGAACTATTAACCAATTGTAGCAATTGTGATACATCAATTTCATCTTCATTATGTTCAGATTGGGGATTATCTTTCATTTATTTATTCTTAAATAATTGTTCTAAGATTTTTTCTGTAATTAAATACGTTGGTTTTACTCCTGTTGTTCCTAATCCTCCAGAAGCTAATGTACTTCCTGTTTCTAATGGATTATCAGATGCATAATAGGCGTATCTAACCTTCACATCTGCACTAATACTTCCTCTTAATTTTGAAGCAGATTGTATTGCTTTTTGATAATGTGCTCCTTCCATCTCTAGTCCTATTACATTCCAAGTTGAATCATGGAAGAATTTTAAAATATCTCTATTTTGTAAAGATGTACCTAATACAGTTACCATAGCACCGTCGTAAACAGAAATTCCTTCTCCTTCAAGGTCTTCTTTTTGTAATTCGTTTACAAAAGGATAATTATCTGCCGTTCCTTCAAACAAATGAGCTGTAGGAATCATGATATCTCCTTTTCCTCCTTCTAGGATACCAGCTTTACCCATAATAGAAACAGAATCTACATTTAAATAAACTTTCTCAGACTCAGTTTTATTATATGGTTTTAAAAGTTCATCCATAGTTTCATATGCTTGTTCCCCAAAAGCATAATCCATTACTATAATTACTGGCTTTTTATCTTCTTCAAACCCCTTAATTAATGTTTTATATTTACTTGCTTCTGCATATTTTGCAGTATCAATAATTTGAACATTAATATTTGTACCACTTTGATCTTCAATATAGATCATTCCATTTTGTAGTGCTGTTTTTTGAACCTTAGCTCTTAACTTTTCGTTTTTACCATCACTAAGTAATTCGTAAACATCAAACGTAGATTTATTTTTTAATTCTGTTTTAAGTGCAACAGGTGCATATAACGTATTCATTACGCTATGCATATTTGCACTAATGATATGAATTGGTCTTTTTAATAAACCTCTATCATCTAATACTTTTTTAATCGAATCTGCCCATATTTCGCCATGGATATGATGTCCTAAACGTTCTCTTAATACTGGACTAAAAGTCACTATTCGTTTATTATCATTAATCCCTTCTTCCATAGCTAGTTTTCCTAACCAATAGATAATATGTAAGAAACGTTCTTTATTTTCTGGACAAGAGAATCCGTCATAAATAGAAGAAACTTCTCTAAAAGTTCTTCCTAATATATTGGCTGTATGAGTCAACGCAATTTCTCGTTGAGCTTGTGTTAAATCTTTTTTAGAAAGTACCGCATTCTCTAATTTCTTCCAATCTCTTGTTACATTTCCTTCTTCGTCAATCACAACTCTATGCATGATCTTGTGTGATTCAATAAATAAGAACGTTAAATGTGTTAATATATCATAGATTTCTGATCTTCCTCTAGTGATTTCAATATTCATTTGCTCATCGTCTATACGATAGCAATTTCTTCTTCTTTTTGGAGGGATTATGGCTTTAAAATGTGAGTTCTTATATCCTTCATCACTTGTAAGGTTAATAAATCTACATTCTTCTATCCCAATTGGTAATCTATCTATTACATATAAAAGTCCGTTTAATTCTACTTTCTCTTCTGCAATAGATCCATAAATTTCTGGACGTAATGTTAATAGTCCTTCTCTTAACGTTTCTCCAGAAACTCCCATTGGTTTATAAAAACCTCTATTAAATAAATGACGCATTGTAATATACATGCGTTCTATTGCGTTGGAACTTTCTTGAGCTCTTGTTCTCCCTTGTATTTTTATATCTGCCATATTCTTTTCTATATATAATTATTAACCGACTACCATATCTGAAAGTGCTTCAGCTATCTTACGATCATTTGATAATCTCGGTAGTTTATTTTGTCCTCCTAGTTTGCCTATTGATTTCATATACATTTTAAAACCATCTTTTTGTACTATTGTAATCTTAAGTGGTTTTAAAATACTTCCTTCAATTAAATCATCATAATACGAGTTTTGTTTTCTCAATGATGTATCAATTGCTATTGTTAATCTTTCAATATCAGTAGGCTGTTCTTTAAACTCAATAAACCATTCATGATATGGTAATCCTTCTTTTGGATTTATTTGTGGAGCAACTGTAAATTCATTAACAGCTCCTCCTATTTGTTCTATCCCCTCTTTTAACGCTTGATCTACTTCTTTCCCTATCACATGTTCCCCAAATGCTGAAATAAAATGCTTTATTCGTCCTGAAACAATCACTCTATATGGTTTTACACTAGTAAATATTACCGTATCACCAATGTTGTAACTCCATAATCCTGCGCTTGTTGAAATCAAAATTACATAATTAACTCCTACCTCAACTTCTCCTATGGTATAACGTTTAGGGTTTTCTGTAAAAAACTCATCTGTTTTTACAAATTCATAAAACATTTCGGAATCTAATTGTAATAGCATTCCTTTTTCATTTTGCTTATCTTGAAATGCAAAAAAACCTTCAGACGCTGGATACAACTCTATACTGTCAACTTTTCTCTGAATTAATTGCTCAAAAGTAGCTCTATAAGGTTCAAAATTAACACCTCCATAAATAAATAATTCAAAACTATTAAACAGTTCTCCGATTGGTTTACCTGTTTTATTTTTCAATCTTTCAAAATACATCTGTACCCAAGGCGGAATTCCGCTTATTACAGACATATTCTCTTTATAGGTTTCTTCTACAATTGCATCAACCTTTGTTTCCCAATCTTCTATACAATTAGTTTCCCAACTAGGCATTCGATTTTTTTGCAAATACTTAGGAACATAATGAGCTGCTATACCTGACAATCTTCCTAATTTTATCCCATTCTTTTCATTAAGTACTGGACTTCCTTGTAAAAAAATCATCTTTCCATCTACAAAAGACGCTTTTCCTGTCTCTGCTATATAACATAAGATAGCATTACGAGCAGCGTTGATATGATAAGGTATAGACTCTTTTGTCAACGGAATATATTTAACTCCACTAGTTGTTCCTGATGTTTTAGCAAAATAAAGTGGTTTTCCTGGCCATAAAATATCTTCTTCTCCTGCAACTACACAATCAACATAAGAACGTAATTCTTCATAATCTCTTACGGGCACTCTTTTGACAAAATCACTATGAGTTTTTATATTATCAAAATCATGATCTTTACCAAAACTAGTATCCTTTGCTTTGTCAATCAGGTATTTAAAAACTCTTTCTTGAGTTTCAATTGGATTTTCTGACCATTTATCAATCTTTTTACGAATGTACTTCGCAAAAATTTTAGCTCCTATTACTTTTATAGACATATAATTACCTATTCAAAATCAATAAATAAAGATGGGTCGATAGAATATCCATCTCTCCACAACTCAAAATGTAAATGCGGTCCCGTAGATAAATCTCCGGTAGATCCAGCAGTAGCAATCACTTCACCAGCTTTAACAAGTTCTCCTTGTTGTTTTGTTAGAGATGCATTATGCTTATATATGGTTAAGATATTAAAGCCATGATCTAATATCATTACATAACCTGTATCTGCCGTCCAATCTGCAAAAATCACTGTTCCATCTGCTGCTGCTTTAATAGGTGTATCTTTGGGTACAGCTACATCTATTGCATAGTGTTTTTCATTAGAATCGTATTTTGAGGTAATAGATCCTTTTACCGGTGGAAATAAAGAAAAATCTGCATTAGCTTTTTCTTTATCAAATAAGCTGTATTTATCTTCTCTAGAAACCTCTTCTCTTAATTCTATATCTTCTTGAGAAGGAGTTAAGTCTATTTCATCTATCTCAACTTTTTGTGTATTTGTAGAAGTATCTTTAAAATTTTCTTCTCCTTCTACATCTCCTAATAACACATTTTTAATAGCATTATATTCTTGCTCTTTAAGCGCAAATTGCGTTTTTAAAGAATCTGCTGTAATTTCTAATGCTCTCGCTTTTTTTGCTAATGAAGAAGATGAATAACCTGGAATGTATTCTCTTAATGGTGTAAAAGCAATTAAAACTGTAGTACAAGAAATTAAGATAACAGAAACCATCATGACTATAACAAATACATTTAGTCTGTTTAGTTTAAAAGAAATACGCTCTTCAAAAGTATCTTCATTAAGGATTACCAAACGATACTTATTAAGCAGTTTTCTAGCTATCTTCTTTTTATTTTTCTTGTCCTTTCCCATAAAATTAACGACAAATATACGTATTCTCCCTATGCATAAAAATCCTTACTCATAGATTTCTTCCTTTTTTAACTCTAAATTCAACTTCTTCATTTTATTTTTTCATTTTTTTGAATTATCTCTTCTTTCTTAGCTTTTTTTAGTAGGTAAATCTTTTTAACTTTGTATTCTAAATTTTAAGACAATGATTTCATTACATACTTTTTTAGGAATGATTGGTGCTCCTCAAATCATTCTAATCGTAGTTGTAGTTCTACTTTTATTCGGAGGAAGAAAAATTCCTGAATTAATGAGAGGATTAGGAAGCGGTATCAAAGAATTTAAAGACGCAACTAAAGAAGATGAAGATCCTAAAATAGATCAAAAAAATTAATACTATTATATCATAAAAAAGAAAACCCTTCTAAAATTTAGAAGGGTTTTCTTTTTGTTTTAATCTATC
The DNA here is from genome assembly GCA_947387485.1 of Aquimarina rhabdastrellae. Classification (GTDB taxonomy): domain Bacteria; phylum Bacteroidota; class Bacteroidia; order Flavobacteriales; family Flavobacteriaceae; genus Aquimarina. The sequence goes on along the minus strand of CANDNT010000002.1, from coordinate 310,228 downwards.
AACGATAATTGTATTCTCTTTCTTGCTAAATCAACATTAATTACTGTTGCCATGACTTGTTGATTTAATTGTACAACTTCATTAATATCACTTATATATTCATTAGCTATTTTCGAAATATGTATTAATCCACTTTCTTTTACTCCTATATCTACAAAACATCCAAAATTGGTAATATTATTTACTATTCCAGGTAGTTTCATTCCTATTTTTACGTCTTCTATTGATTTAACGTTAGGGTCAAACTCAAAAACCGAAGCAGTTGCTCTAGGGTCAACTCCTGGTTTTTCTAGTTCGGCTATAATATCTGTAAGTGTAGGTATTCCTACTGCTTCAGAAACATATTTATTGATTTTAATTTTTTGAATGGCTTGTTTATTACCTATTAATTCTTTTAATGGAACTCCTATATCTTTTGCCATTTTATTCACCAGTTGATATCGTTCTGGGTGTACTGCCGAATTATCCAATGGATTTTCTGGTTTTACAATTCTCAAAAAAGCTGCAGCTTGTTCAAAAGCCTTACTGCCTAATCTTGGTACTTTTTTGAGCTCTTGTCTAGATTTTAAAGCTCCATGTTCTGATCTATACGTAACAATATTCTCTGCTAATTTTTCACCGATTCCTGATACATAGCTTAATAGTGGTACACTGGCTGTATTTACATTAATACCCACACTATTTACACAACTCATAACAACAGTATCTAACTCACTCTTCAGTTTTGTTTGATCTACATCGTGCTGGTATTGTCCCACTCCTATAGATTTAGGATCAATTTTTACTAATTCTGCCAATGGATCTGCTAATCTTCTTCCTATAGAAACTGCTCCTCTTACTGTAACATCATAACTAGGAAATTCATCTCTAGCAATTTTTGATGCAGAATATACCGATGCTCCACTTTCGTTTACCATAAAAACTTGCAAATCTCTATCAAATGGAATTTTCTTAATAAAAGCTTCAGTTTCTCTTGCCGCTGTTCCATTACCTATCGCTATGGCTTCTATTTTATATGCATTAACCAAAGATTTAATCTTTTTGATCGCTTGTGTTGTTTCTCTTTGTGGCGCGTGTGGATATATATTTTCATTATGTAATAACCCTCCTTGTTGATCTAAACACACTACCTTACATCCCGATTTAAAACCTGGATCTAATGCCAAAATTCTTTTTTGCCCTAATGGAGAAGCTAATAATAATTGTTTTAAATTTTGTGCAAATACTTTAATTGCACTTTCATCTGCTTTTAATTTATTTTTATTCAATGCTTCAGTTGCCAGTGCAGGTGTTAATAATCTTTTGTAGGCATCTTCTATTGCAATGAATAATTGATCTGTGCATGCTTTTACATCTGTTTTGATAATAATATCATCAATAGTATCTAAAGCTTCTTCTTCATTTATAGCTATTTTAACTCTTAATACCTTTTCTTTTTCTCCTCTCAAGATAGCCAATAAACGATGAGATGGGCATTTATGCAATGGTTCTTCCCACTCAAAATATTGCTCATATTTCTGAGCTTCTTCTTCCTCTTTTTTTGTTTTTATTACTTTGGCACTGATTACTGCTCTTCGTTCATAAATTCTACGCAATTTGGTTCGAACTCTTTCATTTTCATTTATCCATTCTGCAATAATATCTCTAGCTCCTTCTAATGCTTTATCCGTATTCTCTACATCTTTATTTACAAATTTTGAAGCTTCAAAATCTAACTCAGTTTCTCTTTGCTTCATGATCATCTGTGCCAATGGTTCTAAACCTAATTCACGAGCAACAGAGGCTTTGGTTTTTCGCTTTTTCTTATAAGGTAAGTATATATCTTCAAGTATGGTTAAATCAAAACATTCTTTAATCTTCTGTTCTAACACAGATGTTAATGCATCTTGTTCTTTAATACTTTCTAAAATGCTTTCCTTTCTTTTTTCTATAGTTTCAAAAGCTGTTTTGTGTTTTACAATTTCTCCTATAGCTACCTCATCAAGATTTCCTGTCATTTCTTTTCTATATCGAGAAATAAAAGGGATTGTTGCTCCTTCTTCTAATAAAGAAACAGTATTCTTAATTTGCTTTTCTGATACTGCTGTTATTTGCTTGTTTATATAATGTACTAGGTTCATTCTAATATTCTATATATTTTTTATATAAAAAAAGGAGATGCATCGCTCTCCTTTTCAAGTTTTTTTTATACGTATATTAGTTAAATTTAACTGTTTTCATAATTGCTTCAAGCTCAAACATATTATCTCGTTTGTTCACTGATGGAGCAAATACAAATCCTTCTAAAACAACTAATCTATTATTCTTTTTATCCTCAATCACATAATTTACAAAAGGTCCAGCCATAAATTTATTTTTTACTTCCCAAGTACCTTTAGTTTCATAAGCAAAATTACCATCCATTGTTGTTTCAAATAAAAATGGTGCGTATGATTTTTCTGTGATAAATCTTCCTCCTTCTATCGTTGGGATATTAATTCCTCCTATAGAATCACGCATTTTAATAATATTAGCAACAATACTACTATCTTTTTTAATTGTATTTATTGGTAATTCATATGCGATTAAATTCATGCTACCATGTGTAATATCTTTTCTAATCCAAAAGAAGTTTTTCTCAAGTTTGGCTAATCGATAAGCTGTTGGTATTTTTAGTTCAACGCCTAATTGTTCTTTTAGTTCTGGTATCTTTTCAAGCGACTTACTTATACGTCTTTGTTTTTCTTTTGTTTCTGTAGCTTTTAATTTTGCAATTATTGATTCTGCATTTTCTGTAATCTGTGCAATAATCTCTTCATTCGAATTACCTGCTACAACTATACCTTTTTGAGGAGTTGCGTATTTATTAGTGTATTCTTTAATGTTTTTTTGCCCTTTTTCTATTTTCAGAAATGTTCTATTCTTTCTAGATATCCCAGAAAATGCTTGCGGTGGCATTTGTCGCATAGAAAATAATGGTTCTACTTGAGGTAACCCCGCTACTTCTGCTGCAAAATATTTTCTGATAGTTTCTCCAACTTCTCCTTTCCATAATTCATTATCTACAATGATAGAAAGTTCGTTAATCCTACCTACAGATTGCGCCATAGCGTTTTTATTCCTATTTGCTTTGTTTTCTTTCTTATCAGAACAACCTATAATTGTAAAAACACTAAGAGTAAGTATTGCTAGATATTTTTTCATTTGATTAGCTTTTTGATATTTTTAGTTTCATTCCTGGCTTTATACCACTACTGCGAATACCGTTCCATTTTTTCAATTTATCAATAGTAACTCCTTTAAATTTTTGTGCAATGCTCCATAAAGTATCTCCTTTTTTAACCGTATAGGTTCCTCCTTTTGGTGCTACTTTAGAATTTTTGGCTACACTACTCTTCTTTCTTCCAGACATAACTGGTCTTCTAGGATAAATTGTTAATCGTTGGCCAACTCTTAAATTATTGCTCCGCAATCCATTCCATCTCTTGATCTGACTTACCCTTACTCCATATCTTCTAGCTATCTTTCCTAAATAATCTCCATTACGTACACGATAACGTATACGGTTTTGTGCTTCAAAAAATTTGGGTAAAGGCTTTTCTCTTTTATCTAATTCTGCTTGTGCTAAAGCATATATTTGATCTTCATTGGCTACAAATTGACCTATCTTATCTAATGGTAATCTTAACGTATAATTTTCATCTTTGATATAAGGTATAATATCTAATTTATAAGAAGGGTTTAAGAATTGTAATTCTTCGATATCAATACTCATAATTTCTGAAACCTGATCTAGAGTAATCATCTTCTTGACTTTTACTGTATCTGTTTCAAAATATGCAAACTCAGGTTTTTTAGGCTGAAATCCATGCTTATCTGCATATTCAAAAATATACATTGTAGCTAAAAACGCTGGTAAATATCCTGCTGTTTCTCTAGGTAAATTAGGTCGAATATTCCAATAGTTAGTATAACCTCCACTACGTCTAATCGCTTTTGTTACATTACCTGGTCCAGAATTATATGAAGCCAATACCAAATCCCAGTCTCCAAATACTTTATATAAACTTGCTAAATATTTACAAGCTGCTTCTGTAGCCATAACAGGATCCATACGCTCATCTACATAAGAACTCACTTCTAATCCAAACATCTTTCCTGTTCCAAACATAAACTGCCATAATCCTGTTGCTCCTACTCTTGATTTTGCTCTAGGTTTTAATGCAGATTCTACAATCGCCAAATATTTTACCTCTAGAGGAATATCATAATTATCTAATTGCTGTTCGAATAACGGAAAATAAAATTCTTTTAATGCCATTAATCGCTCAAGTGTTCTTCTTCTATTTTTTAAATACCCTTTGATAACACTTTCTAAAGCAGGATTATAATCTATATTAAACGGTGTTCTTGCATCTAGTTCTTTTAATCTTGCTTTTAAGGTATCTGTTGGTAACTCTTTATACTCAACAGGTTTGTATTCTAAAGTTGTAACTGTTTTATGTATAGTATCAAACAGATCTGAGTTATATAATTCTTGTTTCCAAATAGAATCTAATGCAGCTAACTGAGGATGATCCTCTAAAGTATAAACGATACTATCTTTTACCGAGGTTTTTGTTAATGTACTAGTTTTAAGCTCTCCTCCTAGATTATGTATAACTTGCGTTGTATCTACAATATGTAATGTATCTTTTTTAATACTCAACTCAAGAGGAACAATTTCTTTTCCTTTAGTCTTCTTTGTTTTAGATGATGTTTTTTTTTGAGTATATCCAGAGACACTAATTAACAGTATCAAGAGTAGCCCATATACATTTTTCATTCTATCTATCTTTTTTAGCACTATAATTATTATTATTCTACATAGACATAACGTCTAGAGATCAAAAAAGTGTCAATTTTAATACCAAGGTTTGTTTTTTTAATATAAAAATAACGTTTTCCCCCATTAACTTATTAAATACCAATCTTATTTAGTATTAAACACTCTTAAGACAACCTTGCGAAAATCGCATAATTTTATAAAAATCCAAAATGGTCTTTTTAATAAACAAGAAAATCTGGCTAAGTGCCAGATTTTCTGATTCTATTATATCTATTTATTTCTTAATCTAAAATTGCTGCAATTCCCGGTAAAGTTTTTCCTTCTAAACTTTCTAACATTGCTCCACCTCCTGTAGAAACATAACTCACTTTATTACCAAAACCAAATTGTTTTACAGCAGCAACAGAATCACCACCACCTACAAGAGAAAAAGCTCCATTAGCAGTAGCTTCTGCAATTGATTCTCCTAATGCGATAGTTCCTTTTGCAAAGCTTTCCATTTCAAAAACACCAAGTGGTCCATTCCATAATATTGTTTTTGATTGCATTATTACTTCATGAAATTTCTTTATTGTTTCTGGTCCTGCATCTAATCCCTGCCATCCATCAGGTATAGCATTTACAGCAGCTATTTGTGTATTAGCATCATTTGCAAAAGCATCTGCACCTATTACATCTACTGGTAAATGAATTTGTACACCTTTTTCTTCGGCTTTCTTCAATATTTCAAGAGCCAATTCTTGCTTATCATCTTCGCATATAGAATCTCCTATTTGTCCTCCTTGAGCTTTAATAAAAGTATATGTCATTCCACCTCCTATAATTAAGTGGTCCACTTTGTCTAATATATTTTCAATAATCGTGATCTTTGAAGAAACTTTTGAACCTCCCAAAACAGCTGTTACAGGTTTTTCTCCACTCTTTAACACTTTATCTATACTTTCAATTTCTTTGGCTAATAGTTTTCCAAAGCATTTATTTTCTGAAAAGAACTTCGCTACTATTGTTGTTGAAGCATGAGCTCTATGTGCTGTACCAAATGCATCATTTACATAAATGTCTCCTAATTTTGATAGTTTTTCTGCAAAAGCATCATCTCCTTTAGTTTCTTCACTATAAAATCTTAGGTTTTCTAATAATAATACTTCTCCTGGATTTAGTTTTGCTACTTCGGCTTCTACTGCTTCGCCTACACAATCAGTAACAAACTTTACTTGTACACCTATAATATCAGATACTTTCTCTACAATATGCTTTAAAGAAAACTCCTCTTGAACTCCTTTAGGTCTTCCTAAATGAGACATTAATACTGCACTTCCACCATCTTCCAAAATTTTTATAATAGTAGGTTTTGCAGCTTGTATACGCGTTGTATCGGTTACATTAAAATTCTCATCCAAAGGCACATTAAAATCTACTCTAATTAACGCTTTTTTATTGTTGAAGTTAAAATCGTTTATGGTTTTCATTTCTAATTGGTTTGATCACAAATATACTTTTTTCATAGTAATTCTGTCTCTCAATCCAGCAAATCCTTGATACACTTTAATGTTAAAATTATCTTTGAATCTTATATGTGGTTACATATGCAACATTTATCTTTGCTTCATGCTTTTTTCAGAAATTTTAGGTCTACCTCATATCAAGAAACATCTTACACATAGTGTAGATGGTAAACGAATTGCGCATGCTCAACTGTTCTCAGGAGCAAGTGGTAGTGGTGTATTACCCATGGCTATTGCCTATGCACAATATATTTTATGTAATAATACCAATGGTGAAAATACTGGTGGTAATCAAGCTTGTAATCTTAAATTTGATCACTTAGCTCATCCTGATTTACATTTTGCTTATCCAGTTGCTACTAACGATAAAGTAAAAAGACATCCTATTGCTGATCATTTTGCTCAAGAATGGCGTTCTTTTATTCAAAAGACTCCATATGGGACAATTTTTGATTGGTATCAACATATAGGGATCGAAAATAAACAAGGGCAAATTGGGGTTGATGAAGCTTTAGAAATTGTTAAAAAACTTTCTCTTAAAAGTTATGAAGGAGGCTATAAAGTAATGCTAATCTGGATGGCCGATAAAATGAATGTTGCAGCCTCTAATAAACTTTTAAAGTTAATAGAAGAACCACCAGAGAAAACAATATTTCTTCTTATTGCCGAAGATGAAAAACAATTACTTCAAACGATACGTTCTCGTTGTCAAATTTTACATTTTCCTCCTCTTGGTGAACAAGTAATTAAAGAATCCTTAAATAAAAATGAAGGAGTTGATGAAAATACTGCTATAAAAATTGCTCATCAAGCTAATGGAGATTATAATAGAGCTTTGTCAATTTTGCACAATGATGGTAGTGATCAACAATTTGAAGAATGGTTTATTCAATGGGTTCGTACTGCTTTTAGAGCCAAAGGAAATAAATCTTCTGTGAATGATTTAATTGCATGGAGTGAAACTATAGCTGCTACGGGGAGAGAAACTCAAAAGAAGTTTTTAAGGTACTGTCTTGACTTTTTTAGACAGGCTATGCTTCTTAATTATGGAGCTAATGATTTGGTATTTCTTGAACCTAAAACAAATGGGTTTAAATTAGAAAAATTTGCACCTTTTGTTCATGGTACAAATATTATTGATATCAATAAAGAACTTCAAGATGCTATTTATCATATTGAACGTAATGCTAATGGAAAAATAGTTCTTACTGATTTATCTATTAAATTAACTCGATTACTACATAAAAAACCGATATAATACTCATGGAAAACTTTATGCATCACATTGTTTCTATTACTATTCTTTTATTCTTTTTTATTACTTATTTTCAATCTGGAGTAGATAAAATCTTAGATTGGAAAGGTAATGTTACTTGGCTTAAAGGTCATTTTTCAGCCACATTTTTAAAGAATTTTGTACCACTAGCTTTAGCATTAATACTTTTTATAGAAATCATTACTGCTGTATATACTGTATTAGGGATTTATAATCTTATCGTTTATAATACTACTCCAATTGCTATACATGCTTTATTCTTATCATGTATTACGCTTTTAATGCTTTTATTTGGGCAACGTCTTGCAAAGGATTATCAGGGTGCTTTAACCATTACTTGCTACTTTATTGTATCTGTGTTTGGTTTATATGTGATCACTGCTTAAATCCTATTTAAATTATAAAAGAAAGGGCTTTAGAATAATTATCCTAAAGCCCTTTCTCTTTTTCTGTATTTCTATTTTAATATGTACATCCACATTTACTTTGTCTACAAGCAAAGTCAATACCAAATGTTATCATATGAGTTCCTGCTGTACTGGTTGGAAAAAATTCATTCACGTTTACCTGATATCCATAAGCTAAATAAAAATTAGCTTTCTTAATTCCTATCATAGGCGAAACAGATAATGGTTTAAAATCTTGATCTACCAAAGATCTTAACGAAACCCCAGCCCAATAATAATCTGTCGAGTGACGATCTTTTTTACGCACTTTAAGGTTAATATCTGCTGTTGATCTACCGTCTCCTGCAAAGTTTTGATATAGCACTGAAGGTTCATACTCCATATCTGTTAATTGATGTTGGAACGTATATCCCGTGTACACAAAATAGTTTTGGATCGCTTGTGGTTCATCAATTTGAAAATCATCTATTTCTCTTTTTAATAAGTTAACTGCATTACCACTTAAAAAGAATCTTCCATAACGATATAAGAACCCTATATCAAAATTTGAATTATTCACCTGAATATTAGGTAAATTAGGTGAAATAGGATTATCTGGATCTCCATTATTAAACTCACTTGCATCTATACCAAATTGAGTAAATCTATAACTTAAACCAAAAGATAAATAATGATCATTATATGCATCTAGGGTCAAGTGATGAGCAAAAGACAATTGAGCTCCCCTTTGTGTAGTAAAACCATTTTTATCATTAAACAAAACGGCTCCTACACCAGATCGATCAGATATTCTACCATCTACAGATAAAGATTGTGTACCTGGTGAATCTTCTATATTTACCCATTGTTCTAAACCAATACCTCTAACTTGCCAGCAATCCCCAATTCCAGCATAAGCACTGGAAATTAGATAGGGATTATCTGCAATATATTGATTCTGTACAGGTGGTAAAAACTCCTGTCCTAAAGCCATACAACTTATAAACAGGCTTACTAATAATATGCTATACTTTTTCATCTTATCTGTATAATGTAAAGTGACCTGTAAATTCTCTATTTTCTCTATCGTTAAGTTCTATCACATACCAATAATCTCCTGATGGCAATTCTTTACCATTATAAAGACCATCCCATCCTTGACCTTCTCCTCTAGGTCCCATAAAAGTTCTCAATAATCGACCATTACGATCATAAATATTCACTTCTATATTTGGGAAGAATTCAAGTTCTCTAGGATACCATGTATCATCTTCACCATTATTATCTGGTGTAAAGTAATTAGGTATTTGTATATCGATAAATTCAAGCGGTATACTTCTTATCAATTCACAACCATCATTATTAGCAAAATCTAATACTCTGATTTCGTAATCTCTAGTTTCATCGATAATGAAGATATTAGTTCCTATAGGTAGTAACTCGTTTCCATCAACAAAGTAACGGTAATTACCTCCAGCAGAAACTCCTCCTGTAACCTCTATTCTATATTCATTTAATTCTCCAGTAGCAACTACTTCAAAAGCTACAGGAACATATGCTTCAAGTTCAACATTATCATTCAATATTCTAGTACAAGAACTAGCTGTATGCTCCATCGAAGCTATAAAAGTTAAGCTTGATGTTGCACTAAAGGTAAATACATTACTAGTTTGACTTATTGGATTCACTCCGTCATCTAATGTATAGATAATACCCGTATTTATTGATGCATCACTATGCTCAAATGTTACTCTATACATAGCATCAGTAATTACTGTACCATTTTCATCTCGTTCTGGACAAATTAATTCTGTTACTATATTTGCTTCTAACAATGGTCCTGCTGGTATGATAACATCATAAGATGTTTCACAATCATTAGCGTCTCTAATAAATATACTCACAGTACCAGCTGCAAGTGGTGCAAAAGAAACACTAGTAGGATCTGAAACCTGTCTAAAATCAGTATCTAATCCTGTTAAGCTTACAAAGTATGGTGGTGTTCCTCCTTCTAAAGAAATAGTTACAGCTCCATCTGCATCTCCTTGACAAGTTTCTGGTATCACATTATTAGGATCCAATGTTACTTGAATAGCATCTGGTTCTACAATTTCGATATTCTCGATTAAGAACGCACATCCATTATTATCTTGAACATATACTGTATAAATTCCAGCTGTTAAATCTTCAAATACATGTTGACCTATTGTACCATCTCCTTCATCTTCAAAATATTGATTATTATCTAATGAATAGAAATAAGGTGCTGTACCTCCACTAGCAACAACAGTTATCATTCCATCTGCTTCTGCATTACAAGTAATATCTTGCGGTGTAGCATCAGCTACGAAAGCTGCATCAGGTTGCGTTATTTCAAATGGTAATACAACTGGAGTACAATCTCCACTAGTTACAGTGTAAGTATAAGTTCCAGCTAACAATTCACCAAAGAAACTTTGACTCTGTGGTCCAATGTTAACTCCAGCTCCTAAATAATCTGTTCCTGTAACTGTGTACATATAGTTTCCTAATCCACCTTGTACAGTACTATCTATAGAACCTGAATTATCTCCGAAACAAACAATCTCTAAGTTATCCATATCTAGAGTAACATCTAGATCATCTGGAGCATTTACAGGAACTGCATTAGAAGGTAATGAAATACATCCATTTGCATCTCTTACATAGAATACATATGGTTCATCATTAGCTTGCTCTGCAAGGTTCAAGAATACATTACTAGTTTGGAAATTCACTCCATCAATACTATATTCATAAGTATTACCTGCTAAAGGAGTTCCTCCACTTCCTGTAACTTCGACATCTATGGTTCTATTTGTACAATCTGGGAATCTTGTTATCACTACATCTGCCATTACTCTTGTAGGTCTAACGATAGTAATCGCTGGTAATACAAAGAAATCACAATTTAAAACATCTGTAACTTTTATAGTATATACTCCTGGTGCTAAATTTTCAAATATATTAGATTGCTGTAAAGCAGATTCTGGTCCTCCTTGCTCTTGGATTGTATAGAAATAACTACCTGCTCCCAAACCTCCTGTAGCATTTACTGTAATTGTACCATCGATACTATCAAAACACGCTAATGTACTAGGAGTAGCTGTAGCTGTAATCAAGGCTGGTGGAGTTATTTCAATTACAAATCCTGCTAGACAATCATTAGCATCCCTTGCTCGTACTCTATAGAATCCATCACTTAATCCAGTAAATGTAGATACCGTACTATAAGGTGTTATTATTGTACCACCAAGTGTTTCTAATTGGAATTCTTTAGCTCCTGTTCCTCCAGAAGCTACTGCTTGAATACTCGCATCACCGCCAGGGTTACAAGATTCTGGATTAACCAAACTAGCTGTAACAGTAACAGCCTCTGTAGGTGAATCTATAGGAACAATAGCACTAGTTTCTTCACAGAACGGATATGAAGTTTCTACAAATCTAATTTCATATGATCCGGCTGTTAATCCAGTTAATGGAATCGTTGTAGGATCAGCAGTTATCGTACCTGTAACTGTTGGTAATGGTGTTCCTGAAATTGTTTCAGTTATAGTATATTCATAATTTCCTGTGTATCCAGTTACAACAAGATCAATAGCCCCATCTGCATCTCCAAAACAAGCTAAATGATTTGTTGCTGAAGCATCCAAAGTTATATTGTCAAAAGGAATGACTTCGTATGTGGCATTAATCGTACATGTTGTATCGTTATCTCTTACCTCTATTGTATATAATCCTACGGCAGTTAAATCAAAGATTCCTGTCGTATTAGTATCTCCTGTTTCTATTACCGTAAATGTATAGTTTCCTGATCCTCCTGTAACTGTTACCGTAATATTCTCAAAATCTCCAGCTTGACATGAAATCTGAGAATTTTGAGTAATTACTGGATCGTTCATAATTTCAAATGTATTAACTACTACATTTTCTGTATCTGTACATCCATTAGCATCTGTAACAACCACTGTATAAGTTCCTGCCTCAGTAGCTTCTAATTGCATAGAAGTCGCTCCTCCAGGTATTGTATTTGTAATTGTCCTACTAGGTGTTGTGTAAACAATTTCTTGTGGGTTAGTTCCTCCTGTAATATTAGTAGTAATCACAGGTAAAACTCCTCCATTAGAAGTATCACAACTATATTCTGTTGCAGAAACTGTAATATCTAATAATGTAGGATCATCAATTCTGATATTAGGCTGAGTAACATCACATCCACGATCAGAGGTTACCGTAATAGAATAGTTACCTGCTGGTAAGCCTGTAAATAATGGATTATCTACTTGCGTAAAAACATTCGGAGGCGGTATCCCTAAATTTGTTAATACATAGGTATAAGGTGGTTCAGAAATCGGATCTATATTAATTAAAATAGTTCCATCACTATCTCCTACACAACTTGGACTTGTAACATCTACTCCTAAAACAGTTGGTATAGTAGGTCTACTTCTAGATACATCGGCAGTATAAGTACATCCTGCAGCAATAATTCCTGAATCAAATACTTCTACAGTATAATCATCTGCTTCTTGATTAGGGAATACATTACTAGCTTGAGGTCCTGTAACTACTCCTGTACGATTATTGGTTAAAGTATACATTAAGGCAGCACCTGATCCACCCGAAGTAGTAACTGTAATTACTCCATCGGCATCTAAACAATTAGGTTCTATAGTAAAATCAGCATCTACAACTACAGGATCAAAAACTGTAATAGTTCCTGTATCAAAACAACCTCTTGCATCTCTTACAGTTATAGTATATGTACCTGAAGATCTAATTGTAAAAATATGACTACCTAAAGGATCCCCAGCTATATTAATATCTGTTTCAAAATTAATACCGTCTAAACTATATTCTAATGGTCCATCTCCCGTAGCAGTAACTGTAAACTGATAAAAACCATTAAAATTACAAATATCAAAAGGTGGTACCGTAATTGTTGGATCTGTAAATAAAGTTAAAGGTCCTACATCTATCGGGCTAGGAATAGCCTGACATCCATTAGCATCTATAACATATACATCCCAATTTAAAGAAATTGTAGCATCTAAATCCAATATACCGTCTGCATCTGCAACAAAAGCTCCCACAGGGTTACCATCTGGAACTGCGCTATAACTATATGGTGGTGTTCCACCAACAACGCTAATAATAGCTGTTGCTAGATTATTACAATCTTGTGGTGTTATATCAACTAAATCGGCAGTTAATACTGGCGGTACATCAATAGTAAAGGTTTCTGCAGCATTACAAGGTTCCGCTAGTGCTGTATCTGTTTCTATTACTCTAAATAAATAGTCTCCAGGAGCTAATCCTGTAACTGTTCCTGTAACTGCTGTACCCGTAAGCCCTGTAGTAGGATTAGGTATAGAAATAACAACAGTTCCTGTAATATCTTGTAATGTATTAGCTACTAATACTTCATAGGTTAACTCTGCACCTTGGTAATTTGTAATTTCAAAATCTAAACTTCCATCAGTAGTATCGTTACAACTTGTTAAATTAGGTGTAACATCTATTACCATAGCTGAAGGACTTGGTTCTGCTGCTATAGACTGTATATCTGTACAACCCGTATCAGTATCTCTAATTTGATATACAAAAGGAGTATCAAATGGTAAACCAGTTAAACTAACATTTCTCACTACTGTTGGTGGCGTTCCTATCGCTGTATAGGTTCCTGATGGGTATTCTCTTATTTCGAAAGGTCCAACTCCACCAGTAATAGTAATATCTATAGTAACTCCATCTGTACAGATTCCAGTAGTTACAGAAGATGTTGTGAAAATAGGTAGTGTTTCAATAAGTTGTGAAAATTCTCTAAAACACCCTCTTGAGTCCTCTACACGTATTCTATGGTTACCAAAACCTAAATTCAGGAATTCAACAAAATCATTCATTGTAGGTCCTACTTGTACAGTAGAATTATCAGGATTAATCAACGTATAGGTATATGGTGGTGTTCCACCAATAACATTTGTTAATTCAAAAGAACCTGGAATATCACCTGTAGGTCCACATCCTATTGGTTCGTGATCTTGTACAGCTGTAATAGCAGCTGGTTCCCCAACGGTAACTGTAAAATCTGCAAAACACTCTTTTGCATCTCTAACTCTATAAGTATATGTACCTGCTGTTAAATTTCTATAAGTTAAGTTAGTACTAAATCCTCCTCCATCAAAATCAACTTCAAATGGAGCTACTCCCATAGTATCATCTATATCAATAACTACTGTACCATCACTACCTCCTGGACATGTAACATCATCTACTGTTTCTGTCGCTGCAGGTGTTTCTAAAGGCTCTAAAAGAAAATCATTAGAAAAATCTTCACATCCTCTAGCATCTCTTACAGCAAAAAAGTAGTGTCCCGGAGTTGCAACTGAATGCGTTAAAGTACTTACTCCTGTTGTGAAATTACCAATAGGCACAGCACTTGCTGGGTTTCCTACTTCCAAAAAGAAAAGTGTAGCTGGTAAATATCCTCCAGTATTAGTAATCTCAAATTGAGCTTCAGGTGTTGCAGAACAATCTAAATCTTTAAGTAATCTAGCTGTGATGCTAATTGCTGGTTCAATCGTAACTGTAACATCTGTAGCGTTACATGAGTTAGCATCCATTACAGATATTGTATGTGTACCCGGTGTTAATCCTGTAACCGTAAAATCTGTTTGAGTAGCTCCTAATGTAACAATTGCTCCTCCATCAACTTGATAGCTATATGGTAAAACACCATCTGTTACATCTACATGAATACTCGCTGCATTAGGGTCTGTAGGATCATAACAATAATCACTTAATGTATCATCTATTGTGGCAGTAGGATCAACTGTAGGATCAATAGTTATTGTTGTACTAGCAATACATCCTCTACTATCCTCAACATTTACTGTATATGTACCATCTGATATATTAACAAAAGTATTAGCTGCTTGGTAAGGTCTAATTACTGTTGTATTTGCAGCATCTCTTAATTCGTATCTATATACAGGTTCACCTCCTGTTGCAGTAACTGTTATAGTAGCTCCAGTAACACAAGTAAGTCCTGCTTCTGTAGCAGTAACTGTTAAATCATTTGCTGGTTCGTCTATAACTATAGTTTCTGTAGCTGTACAATTAGTCACATCATCTGTTACTGTTATTGTATAGTTACCAGCACCTAAATTACTTAACACAACTGGAACTGTAGTGGTACCTGTAACTGGAGGTACTGCTGTTCCTGTACTAGTAACCGTATAACTATATGTAGTATCAAAACTACCTGCAGTAAATGTTATTTCTCCTTCTGTTCCTCCACGACAAACAATATCACCTGTTCTAGTTGCTGATATTGTAATATTATCAATATCATTTATTGTGATTTGTTCACTATAAGAACATCCATCTGTTATAGTTTCTGCATCTATTCTATACGTACCTGCAGATAATCCAGTAAAGATATTTGATGTTTGAGGACCTACAACTAATGCAGGCGCAGCTGGAATAACTCTTGTTAAAGTATATCTAATATCAGCTGCTGCACCATTAGATGTTGCCGTTACAGTAAGATCAGATGTTAATGCTGGACATTGCATCTGAGAAATATCAAAATCTAAGTTTGTAATCTCATGTAAAGGATCTATTGTTAATGAAGGTAATGTTACTGTACATCCATTGGCATCTCTTACATGTGTAGTATATGTTCCTGCTGTAAGGTTGGTAAATACTCCTGTTGTATTGGTAAAGTCAGTACCATTAATGCTATATGTATATGCAGGTGTACCACCATTAACATTAGTTATTGTAATAGTACCTTCTTGGGCACATGTATAATCTTGAGTAATCGCTACATCTGCAGTAATAGGAGTAGCATCAATAACTTCAACATTTATTTCATCAGTTTCACAATCATAAACATCTTTTATTGTAACTATATGATTCCCTACAGATACTCCAGTAAACGTATATGTTGTAGTTGTCCTTGGAGCTAATTCAACTCCATCCAATGCATATATATAAGGTGGAATTCCTCCTGCTACCGTAACAGTTATCTCTCCTGTTTCACCTGGACAATCGGGACTAGTAGCTGTTGCTGTTCCTGTTATAGGTGTATAAGGGTCTATTACAACACGTATTGGTTCTGAACAAACAATACTTGTAGCTCCAGTATCTTGTACTTCTATAGTATAAGTACCATCCGTATGGAATCTAAATTCATATGTTGTTCCTGTTACTGGCTCTAAAACGTTTCCTCCTGAAGTAAATGTATAGGTACCAGATCCTCCTGTTACAGTAACTTCTACAAGAGCTACTAAAGGATTAGGATCAAAAGGCGGTGCCGTAGGATCATAATCAGGATGAGTATCATCATTTAAATCAGGGTTAGGTTGAAAACCTGGATTACAATGTAATTGCTCAATAACTCTAGCATTAATCGTTAACTCTGGAGCTGGGTTTATAGTTACAGTTTCTGATCTAACACAAACACCATCATTTGTAGTTACTTCTACATCATAAGTATCTGCACCTAATCCTGCAAAGGTATGTAAGGTTTGAGTTGTTGGTCCCTCAGTAATAGAAAATGGAGTACTTGTACTATTAACTGTATATAAATAATTAATATCTCCATCAGTTACCTGAACAACAATGCTTCCGCTATCTGCTGCACAACTCATATCATTAGCAGTAACAGTCACGGCTGCATCTTCACCAAATAAGTTGATTCTATCTTCATAGATACATCCTTCTGGTGGATCTCTTCTTACTCTCGCTTCTAATCTATATTCTCCTATTTCAGTAAGTCCGTCAAATAATGGACTGTCTTGATAAGCTGTAGGTGTACCTGAAGGTAAAATTAAACGGTATTCGTATGCAGTTGCTGCATTTAAAACTTCTAATGCACCAGCATTTCCACAAATAATTTCTCTTACAACACCTAACTCAGGTTCATAATTATTAGTAAATACATTAAAATGGAATGTTACTTCACATCCACCAGGGAATGTTGCTCTAATTCTATATTCACCCTCTTCTGAAATCGTATGTACTCTTGTTGTAGCAATTTCTGTCCATTCTGGTTCACAAACAGGATCTATAGTAGGACAATCAGGATCTCGAGTTACTGTAGCACAAGCTGTAGGATCTAATCGTTCCCAAATAATAGAAGTTGCATCTATAAAATTTGTATCGATAGTTTGAGAATCAGAAGCCCCACATAAAAATATTTCTGGTAATTCTTCACCGTTAATAGGACATGTTCTTATGTTATCAGCTATAGGAATAACTGGGTTAGTTACCGCCGTAAATACATCTACGGTCCATTCTTCAAATAAACTTATACATCTTGTACTTGTTTTATTTACTCTATATGTTCCTGCTGCTGATGCAGTGAAAATATTACTAGGTCCATCTTGAACTACATTACCACCACCATCTGTCCATGTATAGTTATCAAAACCTGTTCCTGCTACTAAATCAACATCACCAGAACATATAAACGCACTATATTGGTTATCGCAACTATCTGTATTAATTAAGAAATTAGATAATCCTGGTATTGGAGTACCACAAATAGGATCTATTCCTGAAATACTTTCGTCTCCTGTAACTACATCTCCTGTATCTACTCCCTCATATCTAGATCTAACTGTATTAATAATATCATTAGAACACGCATCTCTTAAATCTGCACAAGTAGCTACTACTTGAACTTTAAATCGTATTTTAAATGAGGGGGCATTCTCTTCAACTAAACTATCATCTGGAAGAAAACGAAGTCTTCTTATACCATTAGGTAATACTGTATTTTCAAAGGTTACTCCTGCTGGTACAATAATATCACTGTCTGATAATAAATCAGTATTAATAGGTAATCTATCATTAATTCTTACATCTGTAAGATCTTCATTTCCTATATTTTGAATAGTAAGTTCATAAAATAATTCATCACCAAAGTTTACTCCTCCACCTGTAATATCAACACCACTACTATTTAAAACACGCTTAATAACTCTCAATTCAGGTTTAACAACTTCAATAGAAAGTGCGTTTAAGAAAATATTATAAACATCACCTGTTGTTGTTGCTTCAAAACGAACTGAGGTCTGATTATTTCCTATAACTGTATTACTGGGGTTATTAATACTAAAATAATCGGCATCAAAACCTAAAGTATTTCTAGAGTTAGGATTTCTTGTATTATCATATGCTCCTTGATTTGATACAGAACTATTAAAAAAGTTAGTAGAACTATTTACTGGATCAAATAAATCCATTTGAGTAGTATTAACTCTTCTTATACGTAAACGATCTCCTCGAATACCAAAATCTCCTTCTAAGGTAGCTACACCAAAATTAGCTCTAACTGGAGTTGGAGCTTCTAATGTTAAAAATCCATCATAAGTAAAAGGTTGATTTTGCCCACTAATATTTAAAAAACCATGTTTTGTAGATAATCTTTTGGTAGACAAATTCTCATCTTCATACATCAGTACCAAAACCCATCCAGAAGAAGCTCCATTAGTACTTCTAAATAATGTTCTTCCTGTTGCAGCTCTTACATTGGCAACTGTATATTCACCTCCAGGACTAGTTAAACTACTTAAAAGACTAGTTACATCTTTATAACAAACATAAGGCATATCCCATGCAGCACGAGTAGTATTTGCATGAGTAGGATCTCCTGGATATCCATTATAAATTACTTCGTCTGCAGTTAAATCTACATAAGAAGTTGTTCCTGGTAATTTAATTTTAGCATTTCTAAATGTTCCTGGCAGTCCATCTTGTATATGCCTATTATCTGGTATTGTAGGTGTATTTAAGTTCGTGCTTTCTAAAAAATATGCAGAAGACCAATATAATCCAGCATATACTACTCTAGAACAAGCAGAAGGGGGTGTAAATGATGCCGAACTAGAACTAAAAGTTGTAGGGTCACTGTCCACATCTATATAACCATAAGTCAAGTTATTATTTCTAGCACCTCCATTATAAGCATTGTTAGGATTATATGTAATATTTTGAATATCAACTTCAACTCCTTGAGGTTGGGGACCTGATAATCCTATATTAGTATTTCCTATAAATTGCATATCACCTCTTATCTCTATATCTGCTCCAGTAGGAGTTCTAAAAGGTATATTAGTCACAGATGTCTGTGCTAATAAGGTATTGACCGAGAATAGTATCAAGGCCAATAGGGTTAAGCTTATTTTTAGATTACTCTTAGTTTTCATAAGCGTTGTATTTTATTTCGGTTGAATTGGGACTCTATATTGTTGTTTATTTATTCAATTTTTAGAATAAATAAATCTCCATTATATGTATTGTTTACGTTAGAGAATAAACTTTCTTTAGCTTCATCAAGAGAATCAAATCTTTTTAGATATACATAAGTATAATTATCCTTAGGGTTTCTAAAAGATTGTGGTTCTAAACCTAATGATCTTAGTCTAGCCATTCCTCGTTCTAAATAATTTTCTTTTTTATATGTATCTGTAATCAAATAATATCCAACTTGAATATTGTGACCTCCGATATATGATAGTTTTTCAGATAATACAGAATCATCTTGTACTTGATCTTTGATCGTTCTTGTTTCTTCAACTAATCGCTTAAATGATTCTACTTTATTATGTGCAATTTTTAAAATCCACATATCTCCAAAATACTGACCATCAATATTATTTAAGTATTTTTCTACAGCTACATCTTTATCTTTATAACTTTGAATAGCTACATATCTATAATCATTTTCTGGATTAATTACAGTTTGAGCATTATCAAATCCTAACTCATTTAATGTTTCTGTAAACTTCTTAGCATAGTTATCTGCTTTAAATACATTTCCTATTAAATAATATCCTTCTGGATAATCTAAGATATACTTAGTAGCAAATTTAGCATCAGGTCTTGCTTTTATCGCATACTTTACAAACTTAGAGTTTTCTATTAAACGCTTAGAACTACGTTTACCCGGCTCTCTTTTTATTTCATTAGCATCATTAGTCATGCTAATTAAAGATTGTAATACATTTTGGAATCCTTTCTTATCAACTTCTAAAGTTGAATTTAAAAGAGAATCTTGTTGGGCTACTAATCTATTAGTAATTCTACTACTACTCTCTAATTCTCGTTTAATGTTTTCAATTTCATTATCATTCCCACTAGCTGAAGCGGCAGCTTGCCTTGCAGCTTCTTCTTCGGCTGCGATTCTTTGTTGTTCTGCCTCTAGCTCTCTTTCTCTACGAATTCGCTCTTCCTCGGCCTTTCTAGCAGCTTCTTCTTCAGCCGCTTTTCTTGCTGCCTCTTCTGCTGCGATTCTTTGTTGTTCTGCTTCTAACTCTCTTTGCCTACGAATTCGCTCTTCCTCAGCCTTTCTAGCAGCTTCTTCTTCAGCCGCTTTTCTTGCTGCCTCTTCTGCTGCAATTCTTTGTTGTTCTGCTTGTAATTCTCTTTCTCTACGTACTCGCTCTTCCTCAGCGGCCTTCTCTGCTGCGATTCTTTGCTCTTCTGCCTGTAATTCTCTTTCTCTACGTACTCGCTCTTCCTCAGCTGCTTTCTCTGCCGCGATTCTTTGTTCTTCTGCTTGTAACTCTCGTTGTCTGCGTACTCGCTCTTCTTCAGCGGCCTTCTCTGCTGCGATTCTTTGTTCTTCTGCTTGTAATTCACGTTGTCTGCGTACTCGTTCCTCCTCAGCTGCTTTCTCTGCCGCGATTCTTTGCTCCTCTGCCTGTAATTCTCGTTGTCTGCGTACTCGCTCTTCTTCAGCTGCTTTCTCTGCTGCGATTCTTTGCTCCTCAGCTTGTAATTCTCTTTCTCTACGTACTCGTTCCTCCTCAGCTGCTTTCTCTGCTGCGATTCTTTGTTCTTCTGCTTGTAACTCTCGTTGTCTACGTACTCGTTCCTCTTCAGCTGCTTTCTCTGCTGCGATTCTTTGCTCTTCTGCCTGTAACTCTCTTTCTCTACGTACTCGCTCTTCTTCAGCTGCTTTCTCTGCTGCGATTCTTTGCTCTTCTGCCTGTAACTCTCTTTCTCTACGTACTCGCTCTTCTTCAGCTGCTTTCTCTGCTGCGATTCTTTGCTCTTCTGCTTGTAACTCTCTTTCTCTACGTACTCGCTCTTCTTCAGCTGCCTTCTCTGCTGCGATTCTTTGCTCTTCTGCCTGTAATTCTCTTTCTCTACGTACTCGTTCCTCCTCAGCCTTTTCAGCTGCTATTCTTTGCTCTTCTGCCTGTAATTCTCTTTCTCTGCGTACTCGTTCCTCCTCAGCCTTTTCAGCTGCGATTCTTTGCTCTTCTGCCTGTAATTCTCTTTCTCTGCGTACTCGTTCCTCTTCAGCTGCTTTCTCTGCTGCGATTCTTTGCTCCTCTGCCTGTAATTCTCTTTCTCTACGGATTCGCTCTTCTTCAGCTGCCTTCTCTGCCGCGATTCTTTGCTCTTCTGCTTCTAACGCTCGTTGTCTGCGGATTCGCTCTTCCTCTGCTGCCTTTTCAGCTGCGATTCTTTGTTCTTCTGCTTGTAATTCTCTTTCTCTGCGGATTCGTTCTTCTTCAGCTGCCTTCTCTGCTGCTATTCTTTGTTCTTCTGCTTCTAATGCTCGTTGTCTACGGATTCGCTCTTCCTCTGCTGCCTTCTCTGCCGCGATTCTTTGCTCTTCTGCTTCTAATGCTCGTTGTCTGCGGATTCGCTCTTCCTCTGCTGCTTTTTCAGCTGCGAGCCTTTGCTCTTCTGCCTGTAATTCTCTTTCTCTACGGATTCGCTCTTCTTCTGATTGTGTATTGTTTTGAGCAGCTAATCTTCTTTCTATTTCTAAACGCGCTTTCTCATCTTCAATCACTTGAATTCTTTCTGAGTTAGCAATTCTAGCCGCTTCAGATTTAGCTATTTCTGCAATTTGTTCATCTGTTAATCCAGCTTTTTTACGAATCTCATTTTCAGCATCTAATTCACGCTGTCTACGAATTCGTTCTTCTTCTTCTGCAGCAGCCAGTGCTCGTCTTTCATCTTCAACAATTTGCTCAGGAGATTTGTTTAGTAATTCTACTTCTCTATTTCTTTTAATTTCAAGTTCTCTAGCCGCTTCTTCTTTCTTTCTATTTTCCTCTGCCAAGCTACGTTCTATACGACTTCTAGAATTTCTTCTATCGGCTAATGTATCTACTATACCACCTCGAAGTTCTTTGATAATTTTATTTTGATCTCTAATCTCTTTTTGAAGTCTTCTTATTTCAGAATCGCGTTCTTCATATTTACGTTGTAAACTAGATCTACTTCTTCCTCTTCTATATCTAGTTCTATTATCACCAAAATTATACGCAAAACCTACCTCATGTGTTGTACCAAAAGAACTTGTATCTCCAAAACCTGTTTCGAAAGTATATCCTACAGAAACATTAGGATTAATATTTCCTCCTATACCCACAGAAACTCCATAGAAACTATTATAACCTGCTTGAGCCCAACCTAATTTTGGTAATTCCAAAATCATGTTAGCCCCATATCTTAAATCAGCATCTGCTATCATATTAGCATATGCCATAGCTCTTAATATTTTATCAGACCTTCTTTCTATACTTGTAGTATACATTACATGTCCTCTAAATCCTATATAATCTGTAATTAATTCGCTACCAGATATATTATATGCTACTAAATTATTTACAGCGATTCCTACATCAAATGCATCATAATTAAAGTTTACTCCAGGGTGTAATAAAAAAACAGAATTACCTTCATAATTCTGAATAACTGGATCTATACCTACGTTTCCATTATTAAGCGTTACTGGTTCTGAATCTATATTTGATTTAATTGCACTTTGAGAAAAATGCAGATTAACTCCAAAGGTTAGATTCATATCTCTATCTAATTCTACATTGTAAGCATAGTTACCAACACCTCCATAATAGCGATATATTCCTTCATTTTGTTGAAATAAACCAATACTAACTCCCATTCTATCATCAAAATTAGAAGTATAGTTTATTAAATATGTTTGAGGGTTATCGTTAAAAGTAGCCCACTGTACTTTATTATAAACATTTATAGATGTTTTGTTTTCTCGTACTAGTGAAAATGTAGGGTTAAAATAGAATCTGTTATATTTTACTAAACTATGCGTAGGAATATCTGATGGTAAAACACCATAAACAGAAGCCTCTTCTTGTGCCCTTACCACATGAAGAGAGAGATAGCATAGTACTAATAAAAATAATTTTTTAATCATATATTACCTCATTACCGTAATAGATCCTTTTCTTAATACGGAATTATTTTTTGTTATTATATAATAATACACAGATTCTTGTCCTTGACTTTTTGAATTTTCTTCTGGCCAATTATTTTGATAATTAGTACCACTAAAGTCTTCTTTACCTTGTGCATTATAGATTTTAATTTCTACATCTTGTTGGTTAGCTAATTCTGCTGGTAAAACCCAATTATCATTAATTGGTGAATCTCCTCCTGGAACAATTACATTAGGTATTAATCCAGAAAAAGATACTGCATCATTTACTTCTACCTCAATTCTTTTTCCATCACATAAATCTGTTGTGATTACTACTGCATAAATACCTTCTGTAGATACTTCTAAAGTATTTTGAGTTGCTCCGTCAATAATTTCATCGGTATCATTAACTACTTGATACCACTGGTATGTGTATCCTGTAACTTGTGTTGCTGTTAATAATACTGTACTTCCTAGAGGCAATGTATCAGGTGTTCTGGTTACTTCGACTGTATCTGATATTAAAGCAACTTGTAATGTATTTGAAAAATCGGGTTCAAATCCTCCAGGAATAAATGTTAATTGCAGCACATAAGCTCCATTTTCGTCAACTCCATTAACAAGAAAATCTGAAGTCGTAACTCCAGTTGCTGTATTATCTTTAAACCATTCTAAACTAAATTGAGCTATTTGACTATCAATCAAAGGAATTTCTAATCCTCCTCCTGTGATACCAAAAATCCGTTCTGTAATTAAACCTACTTCTTCTAGATCACAATCTATATCTGAATCAAATGCAATTTCAGCTCCAAAATCTGTGGGTATAAAAACCTCAGTTTCTGCTATTAATATACTATCACAAGCATCATTTGTTGTTACTTCTACTCTATAAATACCTGTTGTAGTAGCTGTAATAGATAATCCATTTTCACCAAATAAAGCTGTATTATCTTTAAACCATTGTATAGTTCTACCGGCTGGTGCATCTGTAGTTATTTCTAAAGTTAAAGTTTCTCCTGGTAATACTACCATTTGAGGTGGAGGTTGTGTCAATAAATTAGAACCTAAATTGATTACTTCTACAGGATTAGTGATTACACTACAATCTTCTGTTGCTGTTACTTCTACTCTATACATTCCTCCAAAATTACTTTGAGGTAATGTTAATATCGCAGTATTCGAGTTTTCTACAGGTTCTCCATCTTTAAACCATTGATATGTAAAAGCATCATCAACTATATTACAACTTAAAATTCTATTATCTGAAGGACAGTATGAAACTTGAGGATTTTGATCTATAAAAACATCTGTAGTAGTAAAATTAATTACTTTGATTGTATTTGACGTATTAAAAGCATAAAATGGATTACAAGATCCAAAATCAATTTCAACTCTATATTCTCCTGTAGCTATCACATCTGTTAAAATAGCATCTGTTTCTCCTGGTATAATTACTCCATCTTTGTACCAAATATATGCAGGAAAATCATTAGGTGTTACTGTAAGATCAACAGCTTGAGCGTTACATATAGCTGCATGTAACTCACTATCACTTGGTGCAGTTACTTTAGGTTGTTCATTACTAAAATAGTATATCGGAATATTTTGAAGCTCTCTTCCAATTTCAACTGGATCTGTAGATACTATTCTTAAACTATAATTTTCTCCTCTTACTGTAATTGGAAAACTAAAATTATCAAAATTTATAGTTGCTGGAGAAGGTGAAGGTGTAGTAATATCATTTAATCTGTCTAGTTCTACATTGTTGAATACATCTGAATCAAAATTTCCATCTGCATCTGATAATTGTAAAACAAAATCATTTCCTGCATTAAAACCAGCTGGACTTACATAAGTAGCTTCAACAGAAAATGTATTTCTTCCATCACGTGCACATGCTAAATCATCTGATGTACCGTTAAGTTCAGGCGCGTTTATCCTCTGCGCAAAAATCCCCATAGATGGTAATAGCAGGGATAGCACCATTAGTAATGACGACAGGTTAAGTTTATTTTTCATTGTATCACATTTATACAAAATGCTGATATATGCAATATTACATTAGCGATTTGGGATGAACTTGTTAATAATATTGTTAATATATTTATTGCAAGGTCATAAAATTATAAATTAAATGTTTACCACGTAGCAAAAAAATGTTTTTTTATTGTGCTAATATTCTTACTACTATAATAATTAATCATCAAATTTATATAAAAAACTAGATATCAAGCATTTAACAACAGTAATATTCATTTATAATTGTTAATAATAAAATCATTGTTATTACTTATAATTTTTATAAAAATAAGCTTATTTCAGTAGCAAAAAGACCCACTTTTTGATTAAATGAAATGCTATATGCTTATAATTATTTAAACATTTCAATTTGATATTAAATTATTGCTTTTTTAAATATTTCTTAAAATATGAAAAAAATCTAAATATATCAGTATATAAATACTATTTAATTCATTTTCAATACTATTCTGTCTTAAATATTAAAAAGAATAGCCTATCAAACGGTAATATATTATTGAAATTTTCTTATACAAATATTAGAACTAATCAGTTAGATTATAAGAATTTTTAATTAATTCTTCTTTTTTAAAAGGTAAAGTTTATGTTTTAAATAGTCATTTATCTTATCTAACATTGATAATATTATGGTATTTTATACTAGTATTTAATTATATATATTCTTACCTTCTATTACTTAAAAGAATAATTCTTTTTGCATTTAAAACATATAGCTTATCACAGTTTTTGAACATATTAAACAAGTTCATAATTTATGCAATGTTTACTACTGAGGAGTCTCGGTCCTGTATAACTCACTTTAATAATTTTATCTAAAGCACATCATTAGACTATTTTATATAAACATATTTTCAAATTCTAAAGATTTATAATTGAAAATGATGATTTCTCTATTAATTAAATTACTGCTAAGTGATTCAAAATTGAGATTAATAAAAAAGCCCAGTGAAAATACACTGAGCTCATATTTATTAGGAATCTTATAATTCTTATTCTTTAGTTGATCCGTTTAATTCTGCTAATACTTTATCAGTAAGATCTAAACCATCTTTTGCATATAAAATATTTGAAGCTTCATTGTCACCATAGATATATGTAAATCCATTTTTCTTACCGTAATCTTTGATATAATCTTTTACAGTTGTTATGATAGAATCTATTTCTTTTTGGCTTCCAGCTTGAATTTCTTGGATTCTCAACTGTTGTTCTTGCTGTAGTTTTTGTTGCTTAGCTAATAATTCGTTTTGTTTTTTCTCTTGATTAGCTTTGCTCATAGATTTGCTTATATTTTGAAATCCTTGAACTTCAATTTGAAATTGCTTAGCCTTCTCTTCTAATTCAGCTCTAAGTTCTTCATTTTTTTTAGTCCATTTATCTTGAGCCTCTTTCATAACTTTATAATCAGTTACTACTTTAGTGTTATTAATATAACCTGTTTTTTCTGCTTGTTGGTTACATGACTGTAAAGTAGCTACTGCAAGAGCTATCCATAAAATTCTTTTCATTTTCTTAAAAATTGATTTCTGCAAAAATATAAAGATCAATTGAAGTTTTTCTAGAAAACTTCAATTTTATCATCTATCAATAAAATTAATGATAAAACTTAGTCATTATTTTAAAAAGTTATAAAAAACGGCTTAAAATTAGTCGTTTTAAGCCGTTTTTAAATTTTATTAAGGTATTTGTACATATCTACCTTAAATAACTAATATTATTACATTCTAAATCGTTTTTACTCTTTTTTAAGGATATAAATATGCGATGAATACTCTTTTGAACTCATTCCTTTAAAATTTGAGAGAAATCCAATAATAAAAGCTTTTATAAAATTCATTTTTCCATTTTTATATTTTTCTGATAAAAGAGAAACATAATAAGAATCAAATTTCATTGGTTTTATTTTTTGCAAAACAAAACCTTCTCTGGAAAAAAGCTTCTCAATGCTATTTTTTGAAAAATGCCATAAGTGTCTTGGCACATCATAAGCAGCCCAGAATTCTTTATAATAGTTAGCATCGTACGATTTAAAATTTGGTACGGCTATAAAAGCATATCCTCCCTTTTTCAATATTCTTTTTATTTCTTTAATCTGTTGATCTAAATCTGGTACATGTTCTAAAACATGCCACATCGTAATTACATCAACCTCATTATCTTTAAATATTGAAGTTGTTTGATCTAATATCACTCCTTTTTTCTGGGCAAGTTCAATTGCAGAAGTATTAGGTTCAACTCCGGATACATTCCAATTATTTTTTTTAGCAACGGTAAGAAAATCTCCAGTTCCAGCTCCGATATCCAAAATATTCCCTTTTTTAGAAAGAAAGCTTTCTATTAGGTTTATTTTTTGTTGTAATGCATATTTTTTTACAATTTGATATACTTTTTCAAATAAACTCCTTGTACCATCTGTATGTGATATATAATCCTCACTTTCGTAATACTTTCCTAGTTCTTTTGTTTCAGGTTTGGGAGATGTAACAAGCATGTCCAATTTTTCATTATATACTAATTCAAATTGTTCTCCTGTTACAGTATAATCTTTACACTTTAAAAATGATCTAGTCATTATTCTTTTTCTAATTAAAACAAAAAAGAATCATTTTCTATTGAAACAATTCTTTTATCATCTATTTACTTTCTCTGAAGAATTCGAAAGATACTTCATTTTTATTGGAATCATAAATAAGTTTTAAATTTCTTTAGAACTTATAAAATCCTTTTGTTTCTCACAACTTCTACTCTATTTCAAATCTTATTTACAGATAATTTTATCATTATTCATAACTAGATTTGTATTCTTTAGATTAATAATTAATTTTTCTTTTAAAAGATCTTTCTGCTTTCAAAAAAATAGACTTTATATCCATTTTTTAAATATTAGCATAAAAAACACAACTATTATTTCATTAATTGATCAAAATAGCACTAAAACTCATTTTTTATTCATCTAATTACTATTTTTAGTAATCAAGTCTTTTTTATAATACATATGCTCTTTATTTTAATACTGAACTGAGCCCTACATACTTTGATTAAAAATTAAATTCTAAAATATAATTTTAATTCTTTAGTCTTAATCTTTCTTTTTCATCATCATTGATTATACTCAAAATACTTTCGCTTTCTTATTTAAATTTTCACTACTAAAGTCTTCAATGTATCAATCCAAAAAATCATTTATGAATTTTACTAATATATTGAATTAAGAATAACGATTGTATTTTTTCATTATAAACCCATCTACTTAAAAACTAAAGCTACTTACACATTTCAGATTGACTGAACATATTCTTTTAAATATCGCTTAAAAAGAATCAAAAATCCAGATAAAAGAATGAAAAATATCGAATATCGGTTGCTGACTTTAGATTTCACTCAAAGGTTCCTAATTCACCATATTTATTACTAGCTAAGTTTATATCTTCTTCATCGCAGTTTTTTAGGATATATTTAAATAGGTTGATAAAAGAATTCAGTTTTATATTTTCACTTACATCGGTCACTGAGTTTATTGAAATGATTCAAAAACTCATCATCTATACATTTTAGATTATCTGTGGGAGTTAAAACCACACTAATTGTTCTTCTTCCCTTCTATTTATAGCAAAATAATACAGACATCTCTTTTATACCATTACTCAATTAAAAATACCGTATTAAAATTGTTATTTATGCATTTTACTTCAACATAAAATATCAGCGTAGCTATTACTTCGACTTTGCTCAGTACAGGTGTTAGGTTTCTATTCTCTTTTGTGTAAAACCTCAAAATCTAGAATTTTTCTACAATATACTTTCAAATAAGAAATGGTATTGCACTTTATTTTAAGTATAAAATTGTTCAAATTCATTTACAAAACATATCTTCTTGCTAATTTTTAATAAAAAAAAGATACTGCATAAAAAAAGAGCAAGTTTCATTAAAAACCTGCTCTTTTTTATCTTTTTATTCATGTTCCACGTGGAACCTTCCTTTTTATCTCCCCATATATACTAATAATACAGAAATATCACTTGGAGAAACTCCACTTATACGCGAAGCTTGAGAAATTGTGACTGGTCTTATTTTCGAAAGCTTCTCACAGGCTTCAAATGATAACGATTTTAATTTTGTATAATCAAAATTATCAGGGATACGTATATTTTCTAATCTGTTTAATTTATCAGCATTATTTTTTTCTTTCTCAATATATCCTGAATATTTCACTTGAATTTCAGTTTGCTCTAAAATTTCACGATCCAAATTATTTTTACTTATATATTCTGAAACACTTTCTACCTTTTTCATGTCTTCAAGTGTAATTTGAGGTCTCGCAAAAACTTTAAACATTTTCCCTGTTTGTTTTATTGCTGTAGATCCTCTTTCTTCAAGAATAGGGTTCATTTCTTTAGGTGTAACGCTAGTATCCTTAAAAAACTGAACAAAAGAAGAAGCTTTTTTGCTTTTCTCTTCCATACGACGCATTCTATCCTCTTTTGCTAGCCCAATATTAAAAGACATAGGTGTTAATCTAAAATCAGCGTTATCTTGCCTTAAAAGCGTCCTATACTCTGCTCTAGAGGTAAACATTCTATAAGGTTCTTCTGTGCCTTTTGTAATTAAATCATCAATTAAAACTCCTATATAAGCTTCATTTCGTTTAATCAAGAAAGGATCTTCTTCTTTTACTTTTAAAGCAGCATTAATACCAGCAATCAATCCTTGAGAAGCTGCTTCTTCATATCCGGTTGTACCATTAATTTGTCCAGCAAAATATAATCCAGATACTAATTTTGTTTCCAGGGTATGTGTTAATTGTGTAGGTGGAAAATAATCATACTCGATAGCATAACCTGGTCTAAAGAATTTCACGTTTTCAAAACCTGCTACAGAACGTAAAGCTTTAAATTGAACATCTTCTGGAAGAGAAGTTGAAAATCCATTTACATACACTTCTACTGTATCCCATCCTTCTGGCTCTACAAAAAGCTGATGACGATCTTTATCTGCAAATCGATTTATCTTATCCTCGATAGAAGGACAATATCTAGGCCCTAAACTTTTAATTCGCCCATTAAACATAGGAGAACGATCAAAACCTTCACGCAATAAGTTATGAACTTCTTGCGAAGTATATGTCATAAAACAAGAACGTTGTTTTGTTAACGCACTTGTTTTATCTGAGTAGCTAAATTTCTCTGGGTTATCATCTCCTGGTTGTTCTATCATTTTTGAATAATCAAGAGATCTTCCATCAACTCTAGGAGGTGTTCCTGTTTTCATCCTTCCTGATTCAAATCCAAGCTCAACAAGTTCTTCTGTAATTCCTCTAGAAGCACTCTCTCCTGCTCTACCACCACCAAACTGTTTTTCTCCTATATGAATTAATCCATTCAAAAAAGTTCCGTTTGTTAGTACAACAGATTTAGCTTTAATATCCAATCCGAGTGAAGTTTTCACTCCTTTTATCTTTCCATTTTCTACGATCAAACCAGAAACCATTTCTTGATAAAAATCAAGATTTGGAGTTTGTTCCAACATCAATCTCCACTCCTCTGCAAAGCGCATTCTATCACTTTGAACTCTTGGGCTCCACATTGCAGGTCCTTTTGATTTATTCAGCATCTTAAATTGAATAGCAGTTCGATCACTTACAATACCACTATATCCTCCAAGTGCATCAATCTCTCTTACTATCTGTCCTTTTGCAATACCTCCCATAGCTGGATTACAACTCATCTGTGCTATGTTCTGAAGATTCATTGTAACCAATAAAGTACTACATCCTAAATTTGCCGCTGACGCGGCCGCTTCACTTCCCGCGTGACCACCACCAACTACTATCACATCATACTCTTTATCAAACATCTCTTTCCTTTTTTGTTTTGTGTTCCACGTGGAACACAAATAACTCTATATACATTTCAACGTTCCACGTGGAACGTTGTTTTTATTAACTAAATCAGCACATGTTCCACGTGGAACATGTATTCACAACTCTATCGTTCCACGTGGAACATATCTAGCTTTTCGTTTTCTTTATTTCTCATCATCTTATCCTCTTCTTCTGTCTTATCTTTATATCCACAGAAATGTAAAACCCCATGAATCAATACTCTTCGTAACTCCTCTTCAAGTGATACTTTAAATATTTTAGCATTTTCTTCTACTCTTTCGATAGAAATAAATATATCTCCGTTTAATTGATTACCTAAAGTATTATCAAAACTTATTATATCTGTATAAGTATCGTGGTCTAGGTAATCTTGATTTATCTTAAGAAGGTATTCATCGTTACACAAGATATAGTTAATTTCACCTATACTTTTACCTTCAGAATTAACAACATCTTTTATCCAATTTACTAGTTTATCTTCTTCTAGCTTACTAGTTTCACATTCGTAAAAAAAATTAATCATCCTTTTTATTAAAATATTCTTGAACCTTAATTTTATAATTTGACCGCAAAGGTAATGTTTGTCTATTTAATATTTCTGTAGCATTAAAATATTGTCTTATCTTTTCTTTTAAATCATTACTATTATTTTCAAAATCGACATTGCTATTCTTACTTTCACGCTCCTTTTTTTCTCCTTGTTTAAGCGTCGCTTCTTCTAATTTTAATAATTGATGTTTTAAATTAATAAGTCTACTTAATGTCTGTTCATTAAATCCTTTATTTAGAAGTTCATCCTCTACATCTTTCATTTCATTAAGTATTCTTTTTTCATCAGGATTCAAACCATTTTCAATAAGCTTATTTTCTAATGCATTCCTTAGCTCTTGCTGCTTTTTATAAATCTCAAATAATTGTCCGTTTAATTCTTCATTAAAATCATCACCTTCACCATCTCCATTCTTTTCACCACCATCTTTTTTTCCTCCTTGCTTACCTTCCTTACTTTCATTAGATTTTTCACCTTCTTTATTTCCTTTTCCATCTTTAGGTTTACCATCTTTACTTTTCTTCAATCCTTCTTTCATTTGTTCTCCTAATGATTCTTGCTGCTTTATAATATCAGGTAATTGAAATCCTCGAGATTGATTAGGCTTACCAGAAGAACTACTAGCAGACATGCTTATATTCATATTATTTAAAGCTTGACTTAACATATAGGCTAAATCATTCGCTCCAGTAATAGTGTAACGTTGACTAGAAGTTCCTTGAGAAATCATATTTTCTGATAAACGTTCAAGAGATTTATCTATATTAAATTCTATATCTGTAAGTTTTTCTGTTACATCTTCACTTATTTTAGGATTACGTAAAGCTAATGCATAAAGGCTATCGTCAACATGTCTAAAGTTTTCTCTTAATACACTTTGTCTTTTTAATCTATTTGCATAAGTAGGATGGTTAGGTTCTATGCTCTTGAAATTCTTCATAAGTGTTTCTTGAGATTTAGAAAACTCAACAAGGTTATCCAATATCTGTCTTAGCATTTCAATATCTTCTTGCTCTTGTTCTTCTCCTCCACTCTGCATCATTGATTGCATCTGTTCGCCCATTTGCTTCATTTTGTCTGCAGCACTTTTTTGTTTTTTTTGGGCAGCATTTTTATCTCCTTTCTCTAATTCTTCAGATGCTTTTTGTTGATCTTTTTTTACACTTTCTTCTTCAGATTTTTGATCTTCTATTGGAATTGGTTTCTTTAAATTCTCATTATCTTTTTTTAGTTCTTCAAGTTCTTTTTGGTAATCTTCAAACTTATTATTGAGTTTATCTTGTTTTTCTTTTGCATTATCTTCATTATTATCTTTAGATAATTGCTCTTGTTCTTCTGCTAATTTATTTAATTCTGAAGCTAACTTTTCTAATTTCTTATTTACATAATACCTCTTAGTAAGCTCTAGTAATTGCTCAAGATTTTTTTGAGAACTTTTATTCTTCTTCCCTAACTTTTCAAGCTTATCAAATAATTCTTCTTTATTAATTTTATCTTGTATCTTTTCTAATTCTTCTAATAACTTTTCATTTTGTTTTAGCTTCTTTTCGTTACGTTCAAGTCTTTCTTTTAAGGCTTTTTTATATGGATCATCTGTTTTATTTTTTTCAAACTCTTCAAGATTTTTCTTCAGTTCATCTCCAAATTTTTGCATCAGTTGTTCTTGCTGCTTTTGTCGCTTTAAAAAATCTTGTAGCTTTTTCTTATCATTAAAACTTAAATTCTTTTTTTCTTTTTGTGTCTTGCTTATCTCTTCAAAAGTCTTGTTTTGTTCTTTTAGCTTATCTAGAGTTTTATCTATATTATCTATCGTATTGTTTTGTTGTAACAATTGTTCCTTTTCTTTTTCTTCAAGTGTTAGTTTGTTATATGAAAAGGTTTTTGTCTTTGAATTTTTGTAACCATGCAAAACATCATTATCGTATACTCTAAAGAAAAACTCATAACTATTGCCTTCTATCAGTTTTAAACCTGAAGGAAATTGATAATTAAATTCATCATAATTTGTATTAGCTATTTCAATCTTCTTCTTTTGAATTTCATCTGGATTATTAACATCGTAATAGATAAGTTCCAAAGCTCTCAATCCATAATCATCACTAACCTGTCCAAGAAAATACCATATCTCTGTATTGGTAGAATCTACTTGAGATTGAATTTTTATTTCTGGATATTGATCTTTTATTACATTTAAATTAAATGATAAGCTTTCATAATTTTTTAAATGTTCATTTGAAGTATTAAGTGTATATGGAATGGCTTCAAAAATAGTTCTGTTATAATTAAACTCATCACCGTCCTTTTGAAATTTAAAAACAGAATCTCTATCTACAAAATCTACTATTTGAGTATTTCTCCCCTTCACTTTCCATTCAACAAGAGTTCCTTCAGGTATAGTAGCATTACCTGTACTTTTTAAAATTTCTGATTTTTTATTTAAATATTCAGGAAACTGAAGCTTCATTTCAAAAGCTTCAATAGCAGGAATTGCTGTTATCTCTAAAGTATATTCTTTTGATATAACATCATTAGCTTTAAGTTGAAAAGTAATATTATCATCTATTCCGATGAAATCATAACTAAAACTACCATCTCCTCTATTCTTTAAAAAATAGTCTTGGTCATTAAAATGTACTTGAACTTGGTCTGGTAAAATTTTTCCTTCAGTTTTAACTTGCAGTCTAAAATTTTGATTCTCTTCTGTAGTTAATGATTTATTAAGAATAACAAAGTGAAATGGTGCTGGTGCTTCATATGCAACTTTATAATTAACCATTCTTTCGTAACTTGAGGAGAACCAATTTTTACTATTAAAAATAGAAACAACTAAAAAAATTAAAACTGGTATAATTGCATACTTGAGATACTTTATGTTTTCTCTAAAATTAATTGCTAATCGAAATGGTACAGATTGTAATTCTAGTGACTTTTGTTCAATACTAGCAAGTACTAACTCAGCATCATTATGCTGTTTTTTTAATTGTAAAATATTTAAAAGTTTATCATTTACTTCTGGAAAGTGTTTCCCTATGATTTTCGAAGCATTAAACTCGTCTATTCCTTTAAAAACTTTGAAGAGTTTTAAAACAGGAAATATAATTAGTCTATAAAACAATCCAATTTCAACAATCACAAATAGCCAGAATAGTATACCTCTACCGGTTTTATTTAGCCATAAAAAATTCTCTATTAAAACACTTGTCAAAAAATATAAAGCTCCGATAGCAAAGAAGAGAATAATTCCCTTGATTAATTCATTGACATAGTATTTATAGATAAACTTTTCTAGTTTTTGTTTTATTTGATCGTAATGATTCATAAGCAATTTTTAAAAAACAATCTTTTTTAGAGTGATTAGTACATGATTAAAGCTTCTAATTTTTAGCCAAAATCACATAGAAAACAGTTTAACTTTTAAAACTACAATTTTATTTTTACAATTGATTTTATAATTTTCTTAATTCTACTTCAAAAAACTTTCTCTTTTTATCTTTTAACCATTAAAAACTAATGATAGATAAGATTATCTTTGCTCCTAATTTTGAATTTAAATTGTAAAGCGTCATAAAAAAATATAGTATGTCGAAAGCTGTTAGAGTGCGATTTGCACCTAGTCCTACAGGACCATTACATATAGGTGGTGTGAGAACTGCTTTATTTAATTATTTGTTTGCCAAGAAACACGGTGGAACTTTTATATTAAGAATTGAAGATACAGATCAAAACCGTTATGTTTCTGGTGCAGAAGATTACATTAAAGAATCATTAGAATGGTGTACAATTCCTTATGACGAAGGTCCTGGAAAAGAAGGTGATTTTGGTCCTTATCGTCAAAGTGAAAGAAAACATTTATATAAAGAATTTGCAGAACAATTAATTAAAAGTGGTGATGCTTATTATGCTTTTGATACTGCAGAACAATTAAGTGCTTTAAGAACTGAAGCCGAAAGTAAAAAGGAAACTTTTATCTATAATCATACTACTCGTATGAATTTAGAAAACTCTTTGACTTTGTCTGAAGAAGAAGTTCAAAAAAGAATTGACAATGGTGATAATTATTCTATCAGATTTAAAATTCCTTTAAACGAATCATTAGCTCTTGAAGATGAAATAAGAGGTCAAATGAAAATAGATACCAACTTATTAGATGATAAAGTATTATTTAAAAGTGATGGTATGCCAACATATCATTTGGCAAATATTGTTGATGATCATTTAATGGAAATCACTCACGTTATCCGTGGTGAAGAATGGTTACCTTCTTTGGCTCTTCATGTTCTTTTATATAGAGCTCTTGGTTGGGAAGCTCCAATTTTTGCTCACCTCCCATTAATTCTTAAACCTGTAGGTAAAGGTAAACTAAGTAAAAGAGATGGTGATAAATTAGGATTTCCAGTATTTCCATTAGAATGGAAAGATCCTAAATCTGGAGAAATATCTAGTGGTTATAAAGAAGATGGTTATTTACCTGAAGCTGTTGTTAACATGTTAGCCTTTTTAGGATGGAATCCAGGAACTGATCAAGAATTATTTTTAATGAATGATCTTATTCAAGCTTTTAATCTAAAACGTGTAAATAAGTCTGGAGCTAAATTTGATCCTGAAAAAACTAAATGGTTTCAACAACAATACCTACAACAATTAAGTCAAGAAGAATTAACTATAACATTTAAAAATATACTTAAAGAAAATTCAATAGAAACTTCTTTGGATATTTCAACTATAGCTTCTTTGATCAAAGAGAGAGCTGTTTTTCCAAAAGATCTATGGAATCTAAGTTCATACTTTTTCATTGCACCAACATCTTATGATACAAAGGCAGCAAAAAAAGCTTGGAAAGAAGACACTCCTACTCTAATCACTGAACTAGTTTCTGTTATAAAAAATATAGAAGATTTTTCTACTGACAATGTAACTACCATTATAAAAGAATGGATTACAAGTAAAGAAATTGGTTTTGGAAAAGTAATGATGCCTCTTCGTTTATCATTGGTAGGTTCATTACAAGGTCCAGATGTTTATCAAATAGCAGCTATTCTTGGTAAAGATGAAACAATTAAACGTTTAGAAAATAGTTTGAATACTTTGTAATCATTACTATTTTATCGATATAAAAAGCATTGCTCAATAAAGGGTAATGCTTTTTTTGTAACAAAACTTCAAATTTTACTACACATAATTAAAGTACTTCAAAAAATAAATTAAGCTTTCACTTTAACTTCTTAATTCAATTTGTACTTTTAATAAAAAATCAATCAACATTAATTTAAAAAAATAATTATGAGTTTTTACACTATACCTTTAATCATTCTCGGAATCTTAATGATTTTCTCTGGGATATTCACAGTTAAGCAACAAACTTCTGCTATTATAGAACGTTTTGGAAAATTCTCAAGTATTCGTAATTCTGGATTACAAATTAAAATTCCAATTTTTGATAGAATAGCAGGTCGTATGAATTTAAGAATACAGCAGCTTGATGTTATAGTTGAGACTAAAACAAAAGATGATGTATTTGTGAGATTAAAAATATCTGTACAGTACCAAGTTATCAAAACCAAAGTATATGAAGCTTTCTATAAATTAGAAAATCCACATGATCAAATTACTTCATATGTTTTTGACGTTGTTCGTGCCGAAGTTCCTAAAATGAAATTGGATGATGTCTTTGAGCGTAAGGATGATATCGCAATCGCTGTAAAAGGTGAATTAAATGAAGCTATGGTTGAATATGGTTATGACATTATAAAAACACTTGTTACAGATATAGATCCTGATCTACAAGTAAAAGAAGCTATGAACAGAATTAATGCTGCAGAGCGTGAAAAAGTTGCTGCAGAATATGAAGCTGAAGCTGAACGAATTAAGATAGTTGCAAAAGCAAAGGCCGAAGCTGAAAGTAAACGTTTACAAGGTCAAGGTATTGCTGATCAAAGAAGAGAGATTGCACGTGGTCTTGAAGAAAGTGTAGATGTACTGAACAATGTAGGTATTAATTCTCAAGAAGCTTCAGCCCTAATTGTAGTAACTCAACATTATGATACTTTACAATCTATAGGTGAAGAGACAAATAGTAATTTAATTTTATTACCTAATTCTCCTCAAGCCGGAAGTGATATGCTTAACAATATGGTTGCTTCTTTTACTGCTTCTAACCAAATCGGTGAAGCCATGAAAAAGCAAAGTTCTATAAAGAAGAAAAAAGATGATCTAGATTCTTAATTTCAAAATTATTCAAAAAAAGCCCATCTATGAGATGGGCTTTTTTTATATAGCGATATCTTATTACTTAACAAAAAATCATCATTATTTTTTATATTTTATTTTAAAAAGTAAAAAAACTAATTTAAATACTATTTAAAGCTACTTTGTACAGTAAACAATACAATTACATTTCTCTTTTTTTTTAAAGCCTTATATAGTTTATTTTTAGCTCTTTTTTGATAAATAAAAGTTATCATTAAATACTAATAAATAATTTTTAATGATGTAAACAAAATAATTGAAATAAATGCTTTTAATACATTATCTAAATCTAAAATAATAATTACTACAGGTAAGTTTTTAAATTTCTTTAAATCGCTTAATTTTAATCAACTTTTAATCAAAATATACTATAACAGATAAAATATTCATAATTAAAATCAATATTAAGTAAAAATCAAAAATTAATACATTTTAAGCTTATTAAATTATAATAACATATAAATACATCAACCTATTTTTTAAACACTCTAATAAGGCTTTATATCGATTCAATATTAATAATAAAAAACTATAATAATAATTAAACAATAATTTATAATTATACATATATTCAGTAATTTATTATTATGAAAATAATTATTAACATAAAATATAATTATCATTAATAATGGATCAAAAAAAAACCAGAGATGACTCTGGTTTTATAAACTTAATAAAAAAGTGTTTATATCTTTTCTTTAAACTTTTCTTGAAGTGATTTATTTTTTGAGATAAGATTAATAGTTTCATTTTTTAACAACTCGTTTTTGTCATCAAGTCCTAAAGTAATATAATCTAATATTGCGTTATTAACTTCTATATTATTTTTGTTAATAAGTACATCAAGAGCTAACATAATAGCTATTCTAGTACCAACTTTTTTAATTGCCGTACCAAAATGTTTTTCAACATCTTCATAAGAAACATCTTCAGCAGCTATCAAAATTTTCGATTTTAAAGCTTCTCTTTTAGCATCTGGTAAATTTGTATACTTCTTACCAGACTTTAGTATTTCGTTAATTTTAGGCGCCTCATTTTGAGTTTTAGGCTTATTTACTGGCTTATTCTCAGCAGTTGGTTTAGATTTTTTAGTCCAACCATCTTTTAATCCAACAGTTTTATTAAATACTAACTTATCAACAGTACTGTCAATATCTACATTAAAATATCCTAAACGTTGAAATTGAAATTGTTCATAAGTCTTAGCCTCTTTTAAACTAGGCTCAACGTAACCAGTAATTGTTTTTAATGATTCTGGATTTACAAAATCCATAAATGTTTTGTCCTTATGACCATCTGGTGCTTCATCTATAAACAAACGATCATATACTCTAATTTCTGCAGGAATTGCATGTGCTATAGAAACCCAATGCAATGTTCCTTTTACATTACGTTTTGAAGCTTCGGTTCCACTACCCGACTTACTATCAGCATCATATGTACAGTGAATCTCTATTATGTTTCCTTGATCATCTTTTACTACACTTTCTCCTTTGATGATATACGCATTTTTAAGACGTACTTCTTTACCTAAAGTAAGTCTAAAATATTTACGGTTAGCTTCTTCTTTAAAGTCTTCTCTTTCTATGTATAATTCTCTAGAAAAAGGAACTTCTCTAGTTCCTGCATTAGGATCTTCTGGATTATTTTCTGCAATTAAATATTCAGTTTCACCTTCAGGATAATTAGTAATAACCAATTTAACAGGATCCAAAACTCCCATTACACGAGTTGCTATCTTATTTAAATCTTCGCGTACACAAAACTCTAATAAAGAAACATCTATAACATTTT
This sequence comes from Aquimarina rhabdastrellae, assembly GCA_947387485.1. GTDB lineage: Bacteria > Bacteroidota > Bacteroidia > Flavobacteriales > Flavobacteriaceae > Aquimarina. The sequence continues at coordinate 270,513 of CANDNT010000002.1, read as the reverse complement.
CTCTTTTGGCTACTCCTACAGTTTCAACAAATTTCCTAATTGAATTAGGTGTGTAACCTCTTCTTCTTAAACCAGATATTGTAGGCATTCTAGGATCATCCCAACCTGTTACTATACCTTCATTTACTAATTGGAGTAACTTACGTTTACTCATGATGGTATAACTAAGGTTTAAACGTGCAAATTCTCGCTGTTTAGGCTTTAATTTAGTAGAATCATATACTTGTTCCAAAAACCATTCATAAAGCTCTCTATGAGGCTTAAATTCAAGCGAACATAATGAATGTGATATTTGCTCTATATAATCACTCTCACCATGAGTCCAGTCATACATAGGATAGATACACCAATCACTTCCTGTTCTATGATGATCCTTCTTTAATATACGATACATAAGTGGATCACGCATTAACATATTAGGGCTAGACATGTCAATTTTTGCTCTCACTACATGTGCTCCTTCATCAAATTCTCCAGCTTTCATTCTCCTGAATAAATCCAGGTTTTCTTCTACACTTCTATCTCTATACGGACTATTAGTTCCTACTTCTGTAGGTGTTCCTTTTTGTTCTGCGATAGCTTCGGCAGACTGAGAATCTACATAAGCTTTATTATTTTTTATTAAAATTTCAGTCCAATCATATAACTGTTGAAAATAATCTGAAGAATAACATTCTTTATCCCATTGGTATCCTAACCAGCTAATATCTTGTTTAATAGCATCAACATATTCTTGTTCTTCTTTTGCAGGATTAGTATCATCAAACCTTAAATTTACAGGTGCATCATACTTTAATCCTAATCCAAAACTTATCCCAATAGCTTTAGTATGCCCTATGTGTAAATATCCATTAGGTTCTGGTGGAAATCTAAATCGTAACGCATCATTAGACATCCCATCCTTTAAATCATCTTCTATTATGTGCTCAATAAAATTAAGCGATTTTTTTTCTTCTGTCATAAGTATCTGAAATATGAAACAAAAATACTAAAAATTGCTACTCTAAAAGATACAATACTTGTAAACTGAATCGATTTTATATGAAATTTATTCTGTTCATTTTATAAATTTTATGCTACTTAATATTCTTTGTTCATAATTGTTAAATTCTATACAATCTTAAAACCCCTTTATATCATATTAAAAAACAATAAATTATAATCATAATGTAAGTTTTTACATTCTAAAACGATTAATTATAAATAAAAACTATAAAAGATCACATTATGATAAGTAATACAAAAAAAAGAAACCATACACACTCTACAAATAGTTATGTTGCAAGAACTTATACTGCAAAAAAATACACTACAGATAATTGTCCAAATTGTTGGGGAGAACAAGAATATGATGGACTGTATACAACACCATCAAAACAGTAGTTTAAATAGTATTACCTACTAGATATTAACTATGTTTGTAAAAAAAACAAGTGGGAATAATTAAGTTACAAAATATCAAGGTATATGCTTATCACGGTTGCCTTGTTGAAGAAAAGAAAATAGGTTCTGATTATAGAGTTGATTTAACTATAAAGGCAGATTTAACAACATCTGCAGCATCTGATCAATTATCTGATACCGTAGATTATGTTCATCTTAACCATATTGTTAAAGAAGAAATGGCTATTGCATCAAAATTATTAGAGCATGTTGCAGAACGCATATTGATGAGAATACTAAAAGAATTGCCTATGGTGAAGAAAGCAACAGTAAATGTTTCAAAAATTAATCCTCCTATAGGTGGTAATGTTGAGATGGTTACAATACAAAAATCAAAAAAACGATAATTTTATTGCCAATCTATTTTTTTGTAATGGTAAAATTTTATTACATTTGCGAACCAATAACGAATTGGGTGTCGTGGCCGAGTGGCTAGGCAGTGGTCTGCAACACCATCTACAGCGGTTCGAATCCGCTCGACACCTCAAAAAACCTTTATCAAATATGATGAAGGTTTTTTCTTTTTATATAGAAATGAGATTTATTGCATAAACAAAAAACGCTATCAAATTTGATAGCGTTTTTTGTTTTATTTCTTTCGTTCTATATTAATCTTATCTATTCCTTTTTGAATGTCTAATTTATCTTTTGGTAAAAATCCTTTTATCATCATGACGACTCCACAAATAAGTAGAATAAATCCTAACAGTTTCTTTAATTTGAATATTCTTCTAGGCGTTAATTTTCTTTTTAGTTGCTTTGCTAAAACTATTTTTAATAAATCTGTAGCAAAATACATCCCTATTGTAGCACCAAAAAATAAAAATAAACGATTAGGATCGTTGTCCAAAGTAGGCCCAACAATAATAATTACTCCTAACCAAAATACTAAAACTCCTATATTGATAAAGTTAAGTAGAAAACCTTTTATAAATAATCCTAAGTAGTTGTTCTTTTTAACTTTTAATCGTTCTGGATCTAGCATCTCTCTTGTTGGTTTCTTGAGATAAGTCACTAAACCATAAATAATTAAAATTGCACCTCCAAAAACATATAATCCAGGTTCATTACTTAGATTTTCTAATAATTGAAAACTACTTAAATAAGCAATTGCTATAAATATTATATCGGCAACTATTACTCCTAAATCAAAAGAAATAGCAGCTCTTACACCTTTAATAGCAGCGGTTTCTAATAACACAAAAAAAACCGGTCCAATCAAAAAAGCTAAAAAGAAACCTAAAGGAATTGCAGCCTGAATGTCTTGTAGCATAAGGAAGTTCTAAATTTCTTACAAAGTTAGAAAATACTAATTAGTTTACCTCTATTATTTTACCTCCTAATACCTTTTTACTATCAATTTGTCTAGGATTACCATAGATTCTTATAGTTCCTCCGGCATTGGTATTTGCTTTTACATATTTTGAAGCATTAACACTACCTCTACCTCCTGCACTAATTTTAATTAAACTATTAACTGTCGTTAAATCTTGACCTTGATATTCTCCTCCAGCTTTAATTGTAATTTCTTGTTCTTTACTCTCTCCAAAAGTTTCAATATATCCTCCTGTAACAGCTCTACCTATAAAGCTATTAGCTTTTACTCCAGCATATATTTTACCTCCTTCTTGTGCTTTAAAAACTATAGTTTCATTTTCTATAGTTTCTTCTGTTTTTACAACAGCTCCTTCATTTACATCTATAATTTCTAAATATGTATAATACACTGTAACTTGAGTATTATTATTATCCCATAAATTATTTAAAGCCATTTTGATTTTTAGCTTTCCATTTTTTTGAACTACATCTATCTTTTCTCTATAAATACCTGATATTTCTACTTTATTAACATTGGATTTTACCAGCGTTAATTGGATCTTATCAAAGACTTTTAATTCATTAAATCTACTTACTTTTTTTTCTATAACTTCTTGAGCCGAAGCATTTATTCCTATACATAAAAGGAAAATATACATTAAGTTTTTCATTGTATACATTTTATAATTTCATGTTCTTTTTAAATAAAAAAAACCTACTTTGTTAATAAGTTAGGTTTTTTAGTGGTTGTCGTAAATAACGTATTTTTAATAACGTTTATTCTATTTCATCTCGTGTACCTAACAATGTAAAATCAAGATGTCTTTTTATTAAATCTGCGTTTTTCACTTTAACATACACTTCGTCTCCTAATTGGTATGTCTTTTTTGAATGTTTACCCACTGCTGCATACAGTTCTTCATCAAAAACATAAACATCATCATTCATATCTTTTAAACGTACCATCCCTTCACATTTATTAGCGATTATTTCTACATAAATTCCCCATTCTGTTACTCCAGAAATCACTCCTAGAAATGCTTCATCTTGATGATCTTGCATAAAACGAATTTGCATAAACTTGATAGAATCTCGTTCTGCATTAGCAGCCAAATGCTCCATTTCGCTACTGTGTTTACATTTTTCTTCAAATTCTTCTTCGCTTGCAGATTTACCTCCATCTAGATAATGTTGTAACAAACGATGTGCCATTACATCTGGATAACGACGAATAGGTGATGTAAAATGTGAATAGTAATCAAAAGCTAATCCGTAATGCCCTATATTGTTTGTAGTATATTCTGCTTTACTCATACTACGTATCGCTAGGGTATCAACAAGATTTTGTTCTTTTTTACCTTGCACTTCATTTAAAAGCGAATTTAAAGACTGTGTAGTGCTTTTTCTATCCTTAAGGTTAAGTTTGTATCCAAAACGTCCTATTACGTTTTGTAATGCGGCTAATTTTTCGTCATTAGGCTCATCATGTATTCTATATACAAATGTCTTTTTAGGTTTTTGCTTTCCTATAAACTCAGAAACTTTTTTATTAGCCAGAAGCATAAATTCTTCGATCAATTTGTTGGCATCTTTTGATGTTTTAAAGAATACTCCTGTAGGATTGTTAACTTCGTCCAAATGGAATTTTACTTCTACTTTATCAAAAGAAATAGCCCCAGCTCCCATTCTTTTGGCTCTCATTAATTTGGCTAATTCATCTAACTTAAGAATAGCATCTGCTATATCTTGATCTGCTTTATATGTTTGCCCTGTTAATGAAATTTCTTCTGGAATAACATTCTCTTTAGTTTCAATAATATGCTGTGCTTCTTCATAAGCAAATCTAGCATCAGAATATGTTACAGTTCTCCCAAACCATTCGTTTATAATTTCTGCTTTATCATTCAATTCAAATACTGCAGAAAAAGTATATTTTTCTTCATGTGGTCTTAATGAACAAGCATTATTTGATAATACTTCTGGCAACATAGGTACTACTCTATCTACTAGATAAACAGATGTTGCTCTCTCATAAGCTTCGTCATCAAGTACAGTTCCTGGCTGCACATAATGTGATACATCTGCAATATGAATTCCTATTTCATAATGACCATTTTCTAAAACTTTAAATGATAATGCATCATCAAAATCTTTGGCATCTTTAGGATCAATCGTAAAGGTAAGCGTCTCACGCATATCTCTACGTTTTGCAATTTCAGATTCTTGTATACTCGTATCAAGCTCGTTAGCAAATCTTTCTACTGCTTCAGGAAATTCATATGGTAATCCATATTGAGCCAAAATAGCATGAATCTCTGTGTTGTGTTCTCCAGGTTTACCTAAAACTCTAATTACTTTACCAAAAGGTGAATCTGCTTTTTCTGGCCAATCTGCTAATTTTACTAAAACTTTATCACCATGTTCTGCTTCATTTATCTTATTCTTTGGAATAAAAATATCAGTATACATTCTTCCATCAGGTACATTTACAAAAGCATAATTCTTTTGTATATCTATAACACCTATAAATTCTGTTCTCTTTCGTTCGATTATTTTGGTAATCTCACCTTCACTTCTTCCATTGCGTTTTCTACGATATACATAAATTTCTACTTCGTCTCCATCTAAAGCTTTATTTAAAGCATTATTAGGTATGTATACATCGTTTTCAAGATCTTCTACTATAACATACCCGGCTCCTTTAGAAGTTATTTCTAAAACACCTGTATATGTATTTATATTAGGGATAATCTTAAATTTTCCTCTATCTACTTCTTCTATTTGTTTTTTTGAAGCTAGAATAGCAAGTTTTTTAATGATTTGATTACGACTACTCGCATCATTCACATTAAATTTTGCTGCTATTTGTTTATAATTAAATGATTTTGAAGGTTCTGCTTTTAATATTTTGAGTATTCCTTGGGCAACATTTTCAATTTTTCCTGACTTTTTTCTTCTTTTACTCTTTCTTTTCATTAATCTCTCTTAAAATAATACGTTATAAAATTACGTTTAATCTACCAACATTTATAATATTAAGATTAAACTTTTGTTAATCCATTAACTGCATTTTTAATGGATTACATTTTAATTTACTGATAATAAGCTGTATCAATTATACATTTTAAAGATATAACATTATCGTTATTTCTTAATATTTTCTTAATTTTAACATTATAAAACTCAAATCACAATACTATTTGTGTTTATTTATTATGCTAAAACTTAAAAGAATACATAAAATCATATTCCTTTTTATACTAATTTTTATATTAGGAATATATTCTTTATCAGTATATATAGACAATAGCATAAATCAAATGGACGAAGTCTATACTCCTGTTTCTCCCCAAACAGATTCTAAAGATATTAACAATTAGAATTTATTACGATTCCTTATCTTTATAAAACAACAATTTTTTATATAAAAACTTAGATGAAGGATTCTGTAATCATAGCAACTTTCACATATTCACACGAATACACCGTTATAAAGCTTCTTTTGGAACAAGCAAAAATCACTTATTTTTTCGAAAATGAAACCATGATAGGTGTATTTCCATTCTATTCTCAAGCTATAGGAGGCATCAACCTAAGAGTCCACCCGGCCGACGAAAAACGCGCAAAGCAAATCCTCGAAGAATTCAAAAACAATCCTCACCTCAGAATAGTCTGACTCAAAACAAAAGTTCAATTCAAATCTTCTCTTATTCAAAATTTCTTTTTAATTCTTCTTATTAACATATATAACTATTAATATTCTTTCTTTTTCTTTTTTTAAAAAATTAAATAGTGATTATTATAGTGTGTTAATAAGTGGAATAACTTTTTTGAATTTTATTTGTTTTTGAAGTTAGCTTGTGTTATCCCCACGTAATTAACAACGATATTTGATACTAAATAGCTGATTTTATAGGGATATTAAAAAATAATCAACAGTTATTAACAGTTGTTAACAATGAGAGTTCACGAGTTATTTTTAATTCTTTTTTTTGAAAAGCATAGTTGATAACTGTAAAACTATGTTTAAAAAGTCTCCAAGAAAAAAAGAATAACTAAATAGGTTTTATGAAAAAAATTACGCTATTCGAATTCTGTATATAAAATGCAAATTTTTTTGTTCGATTTTAACTACAAATTATTCACAATGGATATTAACATGAGTTAGGGAGTTATGAACAATAATTGTGATATTGCTAAAATATTGATGTTTTGATCTTTAGTTATTTCTAGATTGAAGTATCTTTGTGTATATCGTAGAGATAATTTTAAAAGTTTATATAAGTGTATGTTGATACACTCTTAAAATCCATTAATTAAATGAAAATTGCCATAGGAAATGATCACGCAGGCACAGCTTATAAGCTTGCGATTGTTGAATTTTTAAAATCTGAAGGGATAGATGTTAATAACTACGGAACTGATCATACTGATAGTGTAGATTATCCAGATTTTGTACATCCAGTTGCAAAAGATGTTGATACTAATACAGTTGATTATGGAATTTTGATTTGTGGTAGTGGAAACGGTGTTTCTATGACTGCTAATAAGTATAAAAATGTAAGAGCAGGACTATGTTGGACCAAGGAAATAGTATCTTTAACAAGACAACATAATGATGCTAATATATTAAGTATTCCTGCACGTTTTACTTCATTACCTCAAGCTATAGAAATGGTTAAAACATTTTTAAATACAGAATTTGAAGGAGGACGCCATTTAAATAGAGTCAAAAAAATAACAATGTGTTAATAACTATATAAACTATTGAAATATAGTTGTATATACTGTTAATTATAGGATAAAAAAGCTAAGATGTTTGTTTTACAATCAAATATCTTAGCTTTTTTGTTTATTAATGATTGAGTAAGACATAATACAATGGTGTTAATAATGTTAATAAGTGTGTAGAAGTTAAAATAGATTGCACATATTTGCTTCTATAGTAGCGGTTTGATAATTCGCTTAATGATATTTAGAAAGGAATGATACAATTTGAAGTAAAAAAATTTGAAGATATTAATAGTATTGAATTATATGATATACTGAGATTACGAGCAGAAGTTTTTGTAGTGGAGCAAGATTGTGTATATCAGGATATTGATGGTAAAGATAATAATGCTTTACATATAATAGGGAGAAAGAATGGAAAGGTTATAGCTTATTCTAGAATATTTAATAGTGGTGATTATTTTGATTTACCAAGTATTGGGCGTGTAGTTGTTGATAAAGAAGAACGACAACATGGATATGGACATGATTTAATTAAAGCAAGCATTAAAGCTGTTGATAAGTGGTTTAATAAAGGTAAAATCAAGATATCAGCACAGTTATACCTTAAAAAATTCTATGAATCACATGGTTTCATTATGAAGGGGGAAGAATACTTAGAAGATGGTATACCACATATTGGTATGATTAGAGATAGTAATTAACAATAGTGTTAATAAGTTGATAATAGTATAAAAAAAGCCGATTTTTAATTAAAATCGGCTTTCTTACTTTATTTTATTATGGAGTTGTTAATATCTTTTGGTATTGTTTAGTATCATTAAGAACCTCTTGAGCTTTAGCTATTTCTGGATTATTTTTAATATAATATTGATACAAACCTTCTCTATAAAAATAGCGTTTTATGATCTCATCTGTTAATAAACTTTGGATTTCACTTTTACTATCATTTAAAGCTTCATCTTTTGCTTTATCTATAGCTGTTAACAATGTATTGTATTGATTTTGAATAATGACATCAAATTTCTCCTCTTTTGCTGCTTCTAATGTCTTTTTTAATGCTTTATCGGTCTTTGTATTATATTCAAAGTTTTGAGCCTTTAAATAAGCTTTAAAATCATTAAAATCATTAGAGGTGAATTTGAATTGTAAAGGATCTTTTAAAGAATGTTTATAATAATAAGCAGTAGCATAATCAAAAATAGCATCTGCTTTAAGCAAAGCTGTAGTAATACCACTATATTTTGAAGAGGCTAACTCAATATCTGGTTGAATTCCTCCTCCATCATAGACAGTACGTCCATTTTTTGTTTTAAAAGCTTTGTAATCTTGAGATTGAGTACGAGTTGCATTATTGTTTTCATCTCTATTCCAGTAATCTAGAGATTGTATACAACGCCCACTAGGTGTATAATATCTTGATATAGTTATTTTTAATTGTGTACCATAAGTTAAGTTTTTTGGTCTTTGAACTAATCCTTTCCCAAAACTTCTAGCACCTATTACTACACCTCTATCAAGATCTTGAATACTTCCTGAAACAATTTCACTAGCAGAAGCACTTCTACCATTAACAAGTACTACTAAAGGGATATCAAGATCAATAGCAGGTTTTTTTGTATAATATTCTTTATTATATTTTTTAATAACAGATTTTGTAGTAGTTATTAATTGTCCTTTAGGAACAAAGATATTAGTGACATTAATGGCTTCACTAAGTAAACCACCTGGATTACCTCTTAAATCTAATATTATTTTAGTAGCACCTTTACTTTTTAAATCTTGTAAAGCACTTATAGTTTCAGAAGAGGCTTTCTGATTAAACTTATTTAATATAATATAACCTGTATTGTCGTCTAATAAGGTAAAAAATGGAACAGCTTTGACTTCAATTTCTTCTCTAGTAATGGTAGTATTATGTTGTTTACCTTGACGTTTATAAATGATATCTATTTTTGAATTTGGAGCTCCTTTTAGAAGTTCACCAGCGTCATCTTTAAAATCAATTACGTTGATATCTCCAATTTTAATAATTTCATCTCCTGCTTTTAATCCGGCTTTATCTGCAGGATAACCTTTGTAAGGTTCTATAATTATGATTTTATCTTTGATTGTTTTTACAATAGCTCCAATACCTGTATATTCACCAGAATTGCGTATTCTAGCAGCTTCTACATCCTGTTCATTCCAATATTTTGTATATGGATCAAGGTCATCAAGCATAGATTTGATTGCAGTATCCATAAGTTCTGCAGGATTGGTTTCATCTACATAATTCATGTTTAATTCTTTAAATAATGTAGTGAAAATTTCTATTTGCTTTGCTATTTCAAAAAAATCAGATTTGATAGTAAAACTAGCAGTAGTTAAAAAAAGAACTACAACTACTGTTAACAGAGATAATCTTTTCTTTATCATGATAAGGGTTTGATTTCTTGTTCAATAAATTTTTCGATGAGTTTTTTCATCTTTATGTTTATGGTTGTAAAATCTTTTAAATCTTTCCCCACATATAAAAACATAAAAATAAATTTACGGTCGGTAGCATCTTGTACAAGATACTTATTTTTTCTGTAGGCTTCTCTTAAAAATCTTTTAATATGGTTGCGATCAACGGCTTTTTTAAAGTTTCGTTTACTTACAGAAACAGCGATTTGTATAGGAAAAGATGATTCTTGGTCGAGTTCTCTATATACTAATCGTATAGGATATTTTGCTGTTGATTTTCCTTCAGAAAATAAGGAATCAATTAACTTTTTACTTTTTAATTTTTCTTCTTTGCCTAATCTTTCATTCATAATAGGTAAAAGTAGTAATATGAAATGTAGAAGAATGAATTTTAAGCATAAAAAAAACCGATTATGTATCATAATCGGTTTTTGATCTCATGAAAATGAGAAATTATATTTTGATAAACTTAGATGTTTTAGTTCTATTAGAAGAAGCTAATTGTAAGAAATAAACACCATTAGTTAAATCTTGAACATTAACTTTCTTATCACTAGATAAAGTTCCACGTTTAACAACTTTACCAGTTAAGTCTACTACTGAGTAGTCTAAATCTCCTTCAACAAAAGATGATTCTAAAGAAATATTTAATTCTGATGAAGTTGGATTAGGATACATAGTTATAGCATTATCAGAAGCAGCATCAAATTCGTCTACAGATAGAGGTCTAACTGTAGCCATATACATTCCATTACCGTGAGTACCAATTAATAATTGATTATCTGCTGGTCTATAAGCTAGAGATCTAGCAACAGCAAAACCAATTTGATCTGGTGATTCAATAACCCAATCATTAGATGTTGGATCTATAGAACTATATAATCCTCTCGCTGTACCAACAAAATAACGAGTTTCACCATTAACTTCTGTAATAGCTGCGGCTCTTATTGAGAATGAAGCTAAGTTTCTTTCAACTTCAGTCCAAGTTGGATTAGCACTTGTAGCATTTGTTGTAACAAAAATATTTCTTACAGAACTTCCATAACTAGAATACGTAACCATAACAATATCACGGTTATTAGGATGAACAGCTATACCACTTACATTAGCACCATTTGTAGCACCAGAAGGAGTAATATTTACAGCATTAGAAATATTAAATTTGTTTTGAGGATCATCTAATCTAAATAAGTTACCTCGATTTCCTCCTATTAATAAGTAACTTGTTGATGTATCATAATCTCCCCACGAAGTTGCCATAGTTGATATAAGCTCGTTATTAGCTAAAGCTCCTATATCTAACCATGAATTAGATGTTACATTACTAGCATCTGTAGTATATATTAAATTACCTCTACCAGCATAATAAAGAGCATTATTATTACTAGGATCTAGATAGAAGTAAGTAACAAACTCACTTGAAGAACCAGCTGGAGTTATTATTTGTCCATTAGGACAATCTCTACGAATTCTTCCAAATTGTGAACCAAAAAAGAAAGGTATACAACTATTATCTCTAGAAATAGCAACAGCAACACCATCACCACCTCCTACACTACTCATTGAAGTTAAATCAGGTCGTCCAAAGTTTGTACCACCAGCGACAGTACCATTATCTTGAGCTCCCCCAATAACAGTATCTGATCCTGCTTGAGGGTCAATAGCTACATGATAAAATTGATATGTTTGATAATCATTATTTAAACTAGTCCAGGCTACAGTACCTGCATCTACATCATCTGTTCTATGAACACCTCCATCGGTACCACTAAAAAGTCTATTAGGATTATTAGGATCAAAAACTAATGCATGAATATCAGGATGGTGATCATCTCCACCACCACGATTATATAACCCATAAGAACTATTATTTATATAACCACCTATACGAGTAAACATAGGATCTGTGGTTATATCCTCTATTTTATAAACATTTGTACCACCTATAACAACAAAATTTTCATTATCAGGTTTAACAGAAACAATCATATCATAACCACCTTGAACAGATATAGGATCATTACCAGATAAGTTTCCACCTGCTTCATCTGGCATTTTACTAGAATAATTGGTCCAAGTATCTGTAGCATCATTCCATTGCCATAGCCCTGCTTGAATTACTTGAACAGCTTGACTAGGATCATTAGCTGTATGCATAAAAGAATATACTATATTTTCATTAGAAGGTGCTATAGCAATTACGTTTCTACTAATAGCTCCAAAACCAGGAGAAGTATTAGAACCTATTCTAGTCCAAGAACTAGGGCCATTAGGATTATCAGACCTCCATACACCTTCTAAAGAAGCATTTGCACGAGCTGAAATTGATACATAGGTTATACCTGTACTTGTAATAGCTACATCTGAAAATTGCGTACTACTAGTAAGGTCAAATTCTTGAATCCAACTTGTACCATTAAATCTATAAACACCACCAAAAGTAGCTGCTATAAGTTCACCAGAAATGGGATGAACTACTAATTTGTGAACAAAATCAAAAACAGAATCATTACCTGCTTCTTGTTGTGATGCAGTAGTAGGCATTTGAGTCCATGTTAAACCATTATCTGTAGATTGCCATATACCTTGACCATTATATGAAGCTCCACTAGCTCCTGCACTATTTCCAGCGAATTCACCAGTTCCATAATACCAAATATTTTCAGATCCTGCTCTTGGATCTTGAACTATTGTTGTTACATTGTGAATTTCTTGATTAGAAGAAACTTTAGTCCATTTAGCACCACCATCAGTAGTTCTAAAAACACCACTACTAACACCACCAGATATCATTGTATTTCCAGTAGCATCAGATTTATCAATAACAACTGATCTTGTTCTTCCTCCTAAGTTAGAAGGTCCTCTAGAAATATAATCATTATTACTAGCATTAGTAGAGCTATTTTTTTGAGATTCTTTTAAATTTTTAGCCATTAATAGCTCTTTTTCTACTTCAGCTTTAGGAATTACGCCAGAAATTGGATCTTTTTGGAGTTCAAACTCATATTTCAGTCTTTCTTCTACATGTAATCTGCGATCTTCTAAAGTTTTCTTTTTTTTCTTTTTTTTCTCTTGTTTTGTAGCTATTTTTTTTACAGCTACATCTTGAGTTTGTGTATTACTATCGAAATAGTAAGTACCGACTGCTAGAAGAGACAGTACGGAAAGGGGGATAAGTAATTTTCTTCTTCTCATTTTTATATATAATTACACTATAAATCAATACAAATAATTCAGTAAAATTAATAAACTATTTTTTAATAAGTTAAGAATTTAACATATTAAGAGATTATTTGTTTATAAAGTTGTTATTATTTTTGTTAATATCAGCCATTTTATTCTTTGGATCTATAATTATTTTTTGTATTAAGTCTTTAGTCTTACTGATAGAAAATGAATATTCAGGATGAGCCCAATCCCAATCTTTTAGGATAGTTCTTTTTGTATTTTTTGAATCACTAGGTTTCTCTCCACGCATCATTCTTAAAGGGATGTAGTACAATTCTTTTGTACCATCTGTGTATTCTATTAAGAGATCAATAGGCATAGGCATAAGACCATTACGTTGTAAAGTTATTGTAGTATCATCGTTTATAGTTTCAACTGAAGTTATTTCGTAATCAATAACATTAGTAGTTTGAGTCCAATCTGTTAAATACCAATCTAATTGTAATTGAGAAACTTTTTCTGCTATTCTCTTAAAATCATTAGGAGTAGGATGTTTAAATTTCCATTCCTGATAATATCTTTTTAATGTTTTTGCTAAATTTTCTTCCCCTATAATATATCCTAATTGAGCAAGAAATACTTGACCTTTAGAATATGCAGCAGCTCCATAAGCACCATTTCTAGCATAGCGATCTGCATGTGTTGATTGTGGTTGTTCTATACCTGACGTTGCTAATCGGACATAGCTTTTAAAGGCTCCAGCATTAGGATTTTTTGATTGCATAACTTTACTCATAGCTTTATTAGAAATATAGCTAGTAAAACCTTCATCCATCCACTCGTGTTTAGATTCATTTGTAGCTAGAATATGTTGAAACCAAGCATGAGCCATTTCATGTGAGGTTACACCTACTAAGCTACCAAAACTTCTATGTCCTGTAATTAATGTACACATAGCATACTCCATACCTCCATCACCTCCTTGAATTACTGAGTATTGCTTATATGGATAAGGTCCTATATGCTTACTAAAATACTGTATTAATTCTACAGATTTAGGTTGTAATTTTTTCCAATTTTCAATAATCTCAGGAGTATTTTTATATAAGAAATGTAATGTTGGTCCATTAGGAACTTGAATAGTATCATGAAGATATTCAGGGTCAGCAGCCCATGTAAAGTCATGTACATTAGGAGCTATAAAATGCCATGATAATTTTTTTCCTTTTCGTTTTACTTTTGTGCCTTCAGTTTCATATCCGTATCCTATTTCATTAGGATTTTGTAAGTAACCTGATCCACCTAGAATATAGTTTTTGTCAATATTAATGGTAACATCAAAATTACCCCATACACCATGAAATTCACGACCTATATATGGATCAGCATGCCAACCTTCAAAATCATATTCTGCAATTTTAGGATACCATTGTGTCATTGATAAAGCAACTCCTTCTTTATTATTACGACCAGAACGACGAATTTGTTGAGGTACTTGACCATCAAATTTCATTTTAAAAGTAACTTGTTCGCCCGGAAGAATAGGTTTGTTTAATTGTACTTCAAGAACAGTACCTTCTGTATGATATTTTAATGTTTTCCCATTTTGTTTTAATGAACTAACTTTTATGTATCCAATTTCGTCTGGACTAAGTTTACTAATGCGATCTTTTACACGAGGATCTGGATCTGCAATAGAACGAGAGCGTATATCCATTTCGCTATTAGGTTGAAAAGCATTAAAAAATAAATGATAAAATACTTGATGTAAGGTATCTGGAGAATTGTTTGTATACACTAATTCTTGATTTCCTTTGTATTGATAGGTTTTAACATCCATATCAATATCCATTGTATAATCAACTTTTTGCTGCCAATAAGAAGTATTGTTTTGAGCTGAAACAAGTTGAGCTCCTATTAAGGAAATAATTAATAAAAATCGCTTCATGATATTAATTTTTAAATAAACACATAAGCTCATTTAACAGATTTAAATGAGCTTATGTAAAAGATATATAATGTTATTTATAAGCTATTTAGATATTTTATCGGCTAATATCATAGCATTATAAAGGTTTACCATTTTACCAGATGTTGATAAGTCTGTAAATTTCCCAGTATGAGAAGTATCTCCACCTATGACTACAGTTGCTGTAGATGTTAAACCACTATCCATAATAATTTTCTTTACTTGTGCAGCAGAAAGTTTAGGATAGTGAGATCTAATTAAAGCAGCTACACCAGCTACACCAGGAGCTGCCATAGAAGTACCTTGTAGGTAGCTATAGGTATTAGATGGTGTTGTAGCATATATTTTTACTCCAGGAGCAAAAACATCTACTTGATGTTTTCCATAATTAGAGAAACTAGCTACTAAGTCTGATCCGTACTTATAGTTAAGTGCACCAACAGTTAAGAAGGTATCCGAAATTTCGTTAGTATTATCTGTTTGATCATTAGGATATACTTGAGTACTATCTAAGTCAGAAGAATCATTACCTGCTGCATTCACAATTAAAACATCTTTTTCTGCAGCATATTTGATTGCATCATAAACCCATTCTGGATGTGTTGAATAGTATTTACCAAAACTTGTATTGATTACTTTTGCACCGTTGTCTACTGCATAGCGAATAGACAAAGCTATATCTTTATCATATTCATCTCCATCTGGAACGGCTCTTAATGTCATTATTTTTACATTATTAGCAACTCCCTTACCTCCTAGTTTATTTTTTCTGTTTGCAGCAATAATTCCAGCTACGTGAGTACCGTGTTTCGTACTTTCGCGATCAGGTCCCATAACATTATTATCACCATAAGTTTTATCTGAAAAATCATCTGGATTATCTCCTAAAACTGCTCTGTAATTTGAATCCAAATTTAAATTACCATTAAGTGAACCAGCAAAATGATCAATACCTTCTTTAAGATCTTTGATAATATCAGGTATACCTTGTCCTGGATCTACATAAGAAAACATTTGAGTAAGTCCAGCAATATTTTGTTTCATTCCTTCTGTAGAAGGTTTTAGAGCTAATAATTCTTCTTTGGTATAGTTTTCTTTACCTAGAGCAGCAGAAACATCTTTATGAGCAGCAGAAACTTGTTGTAAAATAAGTTCGTATCTATTTTTATTTTGCAAGGCTTCATTATACTCTTTTTCATACTCTGCAGCAGCCTTTTGATATAATGCAAATTCTTTTTGATCTTCTGCACTTACCATAGAAGCATCTTTACCTTCGTATTTAGGTTTTAATTGCTTTAAAATACGTACAAACTCTAAGTTTTCAGTAACAATATCACCTAGAAAATTCCAACCATAGATATCATCGATATATCCATTGTTATCATCATCTTTACCATTACCTTTGATTTCGTTTTTGTTTGTCCAGATTGAACCTTTTAAATCTTCATGTTCTACATCTACACCACTATCTATAACAGCAACAATAACAGATTGTCCTTTTTTATTTTTAATGAGTTCATTATAAGCTTTATCAACACTCATTCCAGGAATAGTATCTTTTATAAGATCAAGAGCATTCCAGTGTTTTAGTTGAGTATCTGATAAAGATGCTGTTTTAAGAGGAACATTATCTATGTTTTCTATTGGAGTAGAAATTATTTTTGGAGCACCACAACTTGCTAAAATTAAAGAAGATGCAAGTGTAAAAATAGATGCTTTATGTTTTGTATTCATTTGTAAGTTATAATATTTATAAAGTAAATAATTCGTTAAATGTAAAAGTATCTTTAAGACGGACACCTTTTTCTGTATGTTGCACAGTAATTACATGATTATGTGCATCGTGTTCTAAGAATAGATACCAATTGTTACCTGCAGCTTGATCAAGAAAACGCTTTTTTTCGTCAAGAGTTAATAAAGGTCTAGTATCATATCCCATAACATATGGTAAAGGGACATGACCTGCTGTAGGTAATAAATCGGCCATAAATACTAATGTTTTATCCTGATATTGAATATGAGGAATCATTTGTTTTTCTGTATGACCATCTGCAAAATGAATACCAAAACCTAATTCTGACGAAGATTGAAAATCATCTCCATTTCTTTCTATAAAATTGAGATGACCACTTTCTTGTATAGGTAAAATATTTTCTTTTAAAAAAGAAGCTTTTTCTCTAGCATTAGGTTCTGTAGCCCATTTCCAATGAGATTCATTACTCCATACTTTAGCATTTTTAAAAGTCATTTCATAACCAGTTCGAGTAGCATTCCATTGAACAACACCACCACAATGGTCAAAATGTAGATGAGTTACAAAAACATCTGTAATATCATCTCTATGAAAACCATATTGAGCTAAGGATTTGTCAATAGTATCATCTCCCCATAGCGAATAATAGCTGAAAAATTTGTC
Organism: Aquimarina rhabdastrellae; assembly: GCA_947387485.1. GTDB lineage: Bacteria > Bacteroidota > Bacteroidia > Flavobacteriales > Flavobacteriaceae > Aquimarina. The sequence continues at coordinate 253,021 of CANDNT010000002.1, read as the reverse complement.
TGACTGCTTGTCTCCCATTCCAGAGTCAATTAAAATAAGTCTTTTTCCTTCTTCTATGAGCAGACACCTTGCAGCAATATCAATTTGATTATTTGCATCTGCAGGATTTGTTTTATTCCATAAAACTTTAGGAACTACTCCAAACATGGCACCACCATCCAACTTAAAGTTTCCTGCATTAATAGGATATAATTTCATGTATTTAAATAGGTTAAACTATGAAAAAAAAGTCTGAATATTAGTGATATTTAAATCGTTAACTTAGTGTCTAAGTAAAAATTAAAATATCACCTATTTATATCCTTGCAAAATAGGAAAAAAGCTAGGGATAAGTAATGTATTTGCATTCTTTTTAACAAACTATGAAGAGAATGTCTATAAAGGCTTTCTTTATTAACAAATGAAAACCTTTATAAACAAGTATATTTTAATATACCATAACAGGCTCAGTAATAGAACTAATTATTTTTTCTAAGCGCATACCATAATCTAGCATTTCTTTAATTTCTTTTGTACTAGCTTGACGCTCTTTTTTTAATAACAATAATTGATTACCGTTAGATTCTATGTGATAATAAGGATTACTCTCAAAGAATAAAACTAATTCTTTTGTGAAAAAATCTTGTATTTGTTTTTCGTTTTCTCCTAATAAGAAGAATCGCTTAGAAAAATCAGATGAGTTTTTTATGTTAATATCTTTAAAACCAGCAAACTTATAGATGAACTCTAATAAACCTTCTTTATCCAAAGTAAATTTCGGAATTTCAAATTTAAGATTAATATGCATTATGGTTGTTCTCACTACTTCTTTGGCAATAAATTCTCCTTCAGAAAAGAGTACATCAGTAATTTCATAGGTTTGATCAAAATCAGAAATAGTATTGTATTTAACATCAATTTTTTTAGTTCTGAAATAAACAAAATCATTTAAAAATGAAGTGTTTTCGTTTTTAGAAGGTGTATAATTCCATGAAAAATTTGAAGCGATATTTTTTAATTCTTCCTGACGTTTTGTTAGCGTTGATCTTCTCTTTAAAGACAAAACTTTATCAAAAGAAAAAACACTTTTAATTGCAAGTGGATGGGTAGATGATGTAGCATGTCGATCTAATCCAGTAATTTCAAAAGAGCCTCCTTTTCGTTTAAAAACTTCTTGATAATTTAATAAATTTTCTTGTACAGTATGATCTACAAAATCACACATAGAAAAATCTATGATAGCATCTTTATCCTCTGGAATAGCGTCTAATTTTTGCTTTAATTTGTTGAAATTAAGAAAGCTGGAGAAATTTTTTACACTTATAAAATAAGTACCATTTACCCCACTTTCTTTAAACATTAATACATTAGGTTTAAAGATATTACGTACAAAGAGCATTAGACTCTTGTTTAATATAACATGAATTAAAATAGTTGTTAAAATACCCGTTAAAATACCATTAATGAGATTTGAACTTATAGTACCTATGATAGTAGCAAAGAAAATAATGGACTGTTCCACTCCTATTTTTGCAATACTTTTTAAATTTTGAGGCGCTGCTAATTTATATCCTGTATAAACCAAAATTGCAGCAAGTGCAGTAAGCGGAATTCTACCTAATTGATCTTGAAATAATAAGACAAACAAAACTAAGAATATAGAATGAAAAAAGTTTGCAGATCGATTAGTACCTCCATTATTAACATTAACAGAACTACGAGCAATTACTGTTACAACATTTAGCCCTCCTAAGAAACCACTAACAATAGATGCTATACCTAATGCATTTAAATCTTTATTAACATTAGATCTCCTCTTTTTTGGATCTAGTTTATCAACAGCTTTAATACTCAATAACGATTCTATACTAGAAATTAAAGTAATAGCAATTACAACACCTATAAATTTTGAATCTAGAACCATCGAAAAATCAGGAAAAGGAAAACTAGATAAAGGATCTTCTGGAATGTTTACCAATAATTTTTTATCTATAGGATAGTCATTAACAGAGAAAAACTCGTAATAATAGCTTAATCCTACTGTTAAAACAACAATCCACATTGGTGCAGGAATTAATTGAAAATATTTATTGCGAATTTTTCCATAGAAAAACATGATTAAAAAACTAAAAATACCTATGATAGCAGCAATTATAATTCCTTGTTGATTGGTATGAAATAAATTGATAATACTACCTGGAATATCTAATAATAAAGAAATAGTATCTCCTTTTATTGATATATTGGCTAACATTACATGAAACTGCTTGGCTAAAATACCTAGACCTATGGCGGCTAGCATCCCTTGAATTGCCGATGACGGAAAGAAATCCCCTAGAATACCTAAGCGTAAGAGTCCAATAATAATTAATAAAACTCCAGAACAAATAATAGCGGCTAATGTGAATAAATACCCTTGATATAAATCACCATTTGCTAGTGTAGTAATTGCACCTAATAATACAATAACGAGTCCATTACCAGGACCAGTAATAGTAACATTAGAACCTCCTAAAATAGAAGCTACTATCCCTCCTGCTACAGCAGCTATGATACCGGATATAGGTGGAGCTTCAGAGGCGATAGCGAGGCCTAATCCTAAGGGTAAGGCTATTAATGAAACTACAAAACCAGAAAATATATTTTTGGGTAAATTCTGTATGAATTCTTCTAAATTGTTTTTTGACTTTACCATATAATTATCTTACAATTAACACATCTGTAGGAAGTTCAGAAAGAATATATTCTAAATCATGAGGGAAAATTCGATCCCATAACGAAGTTCTTTTTGGCGCATTCATGATCAATAAATCGGCACCTACTACCCTAGCATAATGACCAATAGAATATCCTCGTTTACCGAAAATAGATTGTGTTTTAATTGTTATATTATTTTTGAGTGTTTCAGGAATTTGTTTTAAAATATCTTGTACCCTAAGATCTTCTTTACGACTAAGTTGTTCTTTTCTCAAGAAATTTTTTCTTAAAGATTCATCATCTTGAACAGTAAAATGAACTTCTTGCTGAGAAATTTCTTCTACAACTGTTATTTTTTGAGTTCCTAAATTTTGAGCTACGCCAAAAGAAGTTGCAATAGTTTCTTCAGTTTTTTTATCTTTTAAACCATTAACAACAATGTGTTTACAAGGGACTGAATTTTCTGAAGGTTTTATCAAAAGTAAAACAGAACAAGATGCTTTACGCGTAATCTTTCTAGCAATTGATCCAACATAGAATTTAAAAAATTGTTCACGTTGTAGGGCTCCTAGCATGATTAAATCTACATGATTATCTTTTGCAGCATTAATGATAACATTAACAGGATCACCTTCTTGCCATATTGTAGTTACTTGTTCTTTATGATTAGGAAATCTAGAAAGTAAAGTGTCTATTTTATCTATTTTTTCTTTAGTTTTTACACCTACATGAACCAGAATTAACTGGGCATCAAAGAAATCAACCATCCTCATAGCTTCATAAATATTGTTCTTTAAATTAGGTGAAAATGCAATACCGATAAGAATGGTTTTAAATTTATGTTGTGGTAATAAACTCAATATAATTGAATATTAAATAATGATTAATACTATTAAAAAACTGTTATAAACTCAATTTAAGGGCGATAATATATTATTTTTTTTAAAAAAACTTAAAAAGGATATTAAAATTGTTATAAATACATAAAAAAATCCCTTTGTACTCATGCAGTACAAAGGGATCTAATCATATCGTTAAAATATATTAATTCTCTTTAATTAAGTAAATGTATACAGGGAAATGATCACTATATCCTCCTGTATATGATCCATTTGCAAAACTACGGAAAGGATATCCTTTGTAACGACCTCTAGGGTTTGAAAGATATGTCTTATTAAAAACTCCAGCTTGGTAGAATTTATAAGAAGTATAATCTTTGTCTAAAAGCCCTTTTGAGATAATAATTTGATCAAATAAATTCCAACTATCTCTATATGCTAAAGAGCCTATCCCCTTTTTAGCCATTTTTTCCATTGGATTATACAATCCTTTTAACCCTACTTTTTCTTTTTTTGCTTTTGCGCCTAAAACTTTCTTTACACTAGAATTAGAAGGATCATCATTAAGATCTCCCATTGTAATAATCTTAGCATAAGGATCTAAATTATGTAAAGAATCAATAATCTTTTTATTTAAAGCAGCAGCTTTTTCTCGCTTATAACGACTTCTAGCCTCTCCACCACTTCTTGATGGCCAGTGATTTACAATAACGTGAATTTTATCTCCGTCTAAAAAACCACTAACTAATAATTGATCTCTAGTATAAATACGTTTTGAAGCATCTCTATTATCATATATTAGTAATTCATGTTTACTTATATTAGTAGGTCTAAACAAAGACTTTTGATATAATAAAGCAACATCGATTCCTCTACGATCTGGAGAATCAAATTGTACGATTCCGTAATCTTTTGCTAATAAATTAGGCTGATTTACAAGATCTTCAAGAACTTTTCTATTTTCAATCTCAGCAACACCAAGTAATGCCGGAGCATTTTTGGTAACATCATGACCAATATCTGCAATTACTTTGGCCATTTTCTTCAATTTATCTTGATAAATTTCTTCTGTCCAATGATCTTTTCCATTAGGAGTCCTATCATCATCAAAAGTGACAGGATCATTTTGAGTATCAAATAGATTCTCTAAATTATAGAAAGCAATGGTATTTACTTTGTAAGTTTTCTTCCCTTGAGCCGTCATTGACGAATAAGAAAAAATAAAAAGCACTGATAATAAGATACTTATGTTTTTCATTTTAGTGTAAATAATATTAAATTAACGCTAAGTTTAACCCAAACTTTGCGCCAAAATTAGCTTTTCTATTTAAAAAATGTACTTTTGCTCGTCAGAAATTATAATTTCTTAACTAAAATTAGTATTTAATGAGAATATCGTACACCAAAAAAATCAGTATGTTTTTACTGATTTTTCTGAATTCGGTTTTTGTGATGCACGCACAACAAACAGGGTTTAAAGGAAAAATTGTTGATGCAATTACAAACGAGAGTCTCCAGGGAGTAATGATTAGGATAGAAGGAACAAGTTTATCCTCATTCACAGACGCTTTTGGAGAGTTTAGTTTTGAAGCTATACAGCTTCCTTTAGGAGAACAAGTTGCTTCCATTTCAAAAAGTGGTTATGTAACGCAACGTTATCCAATTACAATTAACGAAGGACGTATTTTAGACATTAAAGTGGTAAGTCTTCAATACGACGTTAATCAAGAGCAATTGCAGATCGGTACTATCAGCCTTGCTGATAACGAACTTGATCAAGAAGAAGGAGTGACAGATAATATATCTGGTTTATTACAATCTTCGAGAGATGTATTTCTCAATGCGGCTGCCTTTGATTTTAGTGCAGCCTTTTTTAGACCCAGAGGTCTGGATAATGCAGATGGTAAAGTTTTGATCAATGGGATCGAAATGAACAAATTATCAAATGGTCGTCCACAATGGGCTAATTGGGGAGGATTAAATGATGTACAACGTAACCGAGAGTTTACTATGGGATTAACACCTAATGAGTATACTTTTGGAGGATTAGCAGGAACTACTAATATAGTAATGAGAGCTTCACAATACCGTAAAGGTGGAAGAGTATCTTATTCTGTAGCAAATAGAAGTTATACAGGAAGAATTATGGGAAGCTATAGTTCTGGTATGATGCAAAATGGATGGGCTTATTCGTTTTTAGCTTCTAGAAGATTTGGAGATGAAGGGTTTATTGATGGCACTTTTTATGATGCAAACTCATTCTTTGCAGCTATCGAAAAGAAAATCAATGACAAGCACAGTATTAATTTAACTAGTTTTTATGCTCCTAATAGAAGAGGAAGATCTACAGCAATTACTAGAGAAGTTTATGATTTAAAAGGAAGAAAATATAATCCTAACTGGGGATATCAAGATGGTGAAAAGAGAAACTCTAGAATCCGTGAAATAGAAGAACCAGTATTAATGTTAAATCATTATTGGACAATGTCTGATAAAGTAAGTTTGAATACAAACATTGCTTATCAAACAGGAAAAATAGGAAATAGTCGTATCGAAAGTAGAGGAACTACTTTAGGAAGTACAGGTGATTTTGTATTTGGAGATGCATCAAATCCATCACCAGATTACTTTAGAAATTTACCAAGTTTCTATTTACAAGATGCTAATCCTAGCACAGAAGATTTAGCCAATGCTTATTTAGCAGAACAAGCCTTCTTAAATGATGGACAATTAGATTGGAATAGTCTTTATTTGGCTAACCAAAATAATGCAGGTCAAGGATACAATTCTACTTATATTTTATATGAAGATAGAACAGATGATACTCAAATCTCTGCAAATACTATCTTAAATGCAACATTAACAGATCATATTTCTTTAAATGGTTCGGCTAGTTATACTAACTTAAAAAGTAAGAACTTTGCAAAAGTATTAGATTTATTAGGAGGTTCGGGATATTTAGACGTTAATGCATTTGCGTCTGATGCAGATGAGAATTTCTCTATTGATAGAGCTCAAAATGATGTGGCTAATCCTAATAGAATAGTAGGAGTAGGTGATACTTTTAGATATAATTACGAAATCGATGCAGAAGTAATTTCTGGATTTGCACAAGCACAATTCAAATATAATCTTGTTGATTTTTATGTAGGAGCTAATGTTTCTCAAACTTCATACCAACGTACAGGTCTTTATGAAAACGGACGTTATCTAGGAAATGCTTCTGTAGGAAAGAGTAGAAAATTAGATTTTACAAATTACGGAGCAAAAGCAGGATTTACATTTAAAATTGATGGTCGTAACTTGATTGATGTAAATGGAGCATATTATACAAAAGCACCTACAATTCGTAATGCATTTACTAATGCAAGAGAAAATAATGTTACTGTAGGAGAATTCTATAATCCACTAACAAATCAAATAGAAACATTAAGAGATCCTGATAATGAAAAGATTAAAAATGTAGATGTAAGTTATATTTTTAGATCTCCAATCGTTAAAGCGAGGTTAACAGGGTATTATAACGAATCTACAGATGGTACAGATATATCATTCTTCTTTACAAATGGTTTAGGAAGTTTTGTACAAGAAGTATTAACTAATGTTGATGAGCGTAGAATAGGAGGAGAGCTAGGTATCGAAGCTCAAGTAACACCTACTATTAAATTAAAAGCTGTAGCAGCAGTAGGACAAAATACCTATACAAACAATCCTGATATCGAAGTAACATCTGATGATGCCAACTTTATTTTTCCAGGAGGATTAAAATCAAACTTAAAAGATTATCACGTAGCGTCAGGACCAGAAAGAGCTTATCAAGTAGGGTTTGAATATCGTGATCCTAACTTCTGGTGGGTAGGAGTAACAGCAAACCATTTTTCTAATACATATTTAGACATTAGTCCTTTAACAAGATCTGAGGCGTTTCCTCTTAACTTAGATGATCCAGATCAGTTACCTTATACAGATTATGATCCAGCTGTAGCTAGAGAATTATTACGTCAAGAGCAATTTGATGCGTATACTTTAGTAAATGCAGTAGGAGGTAAGTCATGGAAAATAGGAGACTATTTTGTTGGAGTATTTGCGGGAATCAATAATATCTTTAACGAAAGATATATTACAGGAGGTTTTGAGCAATCAAGAAATTCTGATTATAGAAATGCTTTAGAAGAGAGTCAAAGAGATACACCATTATTTGGACCTAGATATTTCTTTGGACAAGGAACAAATTACTTCGTAAATTTATCTTTAAGATTTTAAGAACAAAAAGAGGAAAAACAATATAAAATTTTCAGTATGAAAACGAATAAACTTAATATATTTTTACTTTCTGCATTAATGACATTAGGGGTGACCTCTTGTGTGCAGGATGACGATTTTTCTACACCAGCTGTAGTTCAAAATCAAGATGGAAGAGAACTTCCGGCAGGATTAATTAAAACTGATATTGATGCTATTAAAGATGCTGTAGCACAAGATGGTTTTACAACTTTTGAAAATACTAATTTATATATTGAAGGATATGTAGTATCTAGTGATGAGAGCGGGAACTTCTTTGAAGAATTAATTATTCAAGATGCAGCAGAAAATCCAACAGCTGGAATACGTGTTAGTATCAATGTTTCTTCTTTATACAACACTTACGAGTTTGGTAGAAAAGTAGCAATCTTATTAGATGGATTAAGCGCTGGAGAAGGTAACGGAGTTGTATCTTTAGGTTTTGCTAATGGAAGTAGTGTAGGTCAATTACAAGAAGCACAATTAACAGATTATATCTACAGAAGATCAGAAGTAGCTACTATCGTAGCAAAAGAGGTTGCTATCGCAGATTTTTCTGATGAGTTAGAAAACACATATATCCAGTTAACAAATGTACAATTCCCTAAGGATATCGCTTTAGGAGATGATACTATTACATATGCAGGAGAGGCTTCAGATAGTTTTGATGGTGAAAGACCATTAATGAGTTGTGAGACTGGACAATCAGTAGTTCTAAGCACAAGTACTTTTTCAGATTTTAAATCTGTTCCATTAGCAACAGGAGCTGGAAATGTAAGTGGTATTTTGACAAGAGATTTTAGAGATGAATTTTATACTGTAATTGTTAATAACTTAAACGGTGTTGATTTAGGTGGTGAGCGTTGTGATCCAGATGAAATTTCTTGTGGATTAGCTACTACAATTGGAGCTACAAATATCTTTGCAGATGACTTTGAATCTCAAACTTTAAATGCACCTATTTCTGGAAATGGATGGACTAACTATATCGAAGCTGGTACAGAAACTTGGGAAGCTTATACTGCTTCTGGTGGTAACGCTTCTTTAGGAGTATCTGCTAGAGTAGGATCTTTCAGATCTGGAGATGCTAGTACTGTAGCTTGGTTAATTTCTCCACAAATTGATTTAGATGCTCAAGAAGGAGAAACGTTAAGATTCCAGACTTCTAATAGTTTTGCTGATGGTAGTGAAATGCAAGTATTATTCTCTAGAGATTGGGATGGTACAGAAGCTAACATTACTGCTGCAAACTGGGGAGTTTTAGTTGACGCTACTATTGTTCAAGATTCTGATGATTTTGGAGATTGGATCGAGTCAGGAAATGTTGATTTATCATGTGAAACAGGTACTATTTACATCGCTTTCAAATATACAGGAAGTGGAGATAGTGCATTAGATGGAACATATGAGTTAGATGAAATCAGTATAGATGCAAACTAAGAATTAGTTTTTTACTATAAAGAACCCTCTCAGATACCTGAGAGGGTTTTGTTTTTTTATAATATTGCAGTTAAAATAGAGTAATGATCATACAACCTATACTTCATTATAGTTTACATTTTTTGTTTCCAGGATTATTATCCTATATTTTTTTTAGGAAACAATGGAAAAAAGCATGGTTAATAATGATAGCTACTATGCTTGTCGATCTAGATCACTTATTAGCAGATCCTATATTTGATGCCAATAGATGTAGTGTGGGATTTCATCCATTACATAGCTATGTAGCAATAGGAGTATATGTCATATTTTTGTTTATTCCTAGAATGAGAATCATAGGTGTAGGTTTGCTATTTCATATGTTTACAGATTATCAAGATTGTTTATGGATGTAAAAGAAAAGAAGAATGCGTAGTAATTTATATATCACTCATAAAGAAAAGATAGCCATAGATGAAATTATGTATGACGATTTCTTGAAAGTTCAAATTCAAGAAATTTTACAAGAGTACAAACATCTAGAAGCGTTAAGAAAATATGATTTACCAGTACACCATAAACTACTGTTATACGGTAAAACAGGTTGTGGTAAAACGATGACGGCAAGAGCTATTGCAAGTTATCTAGATAAAAAGATTATTATAGTTAATCTAGCTACTATTATTTCTTCAAAACTGGGAGAAACTGCAAAAAATATAGCAGATATATTTAAAAAAGCAAGTATAGAAAATGCGGTATTATTTTTTGATGAATTTGATGCTTTAGGAAAATTAAGAACAGCAGAAGAGAGTGATAGTGGAGAAATGAAACGTGTTGTAAATGTACTTTTACAACAATTAGATTATCTACCTATAGAAGTGATATTTATAGCAGCAACCAATCTTAGAACAAGTATAGACGAGGCTATATTACGTAGATTTGAAGCACAATTAGAATTTAAAGCGCCATCTAGAACTTTATTAGATCAATACTATGATCAATTTTTAGTAAGGTATCCAAAAGAATACCGTCATTTTGAAAGAAAGTATGAATTATCTTTTGCAGAGGTAAAAAATTACATTCAAAAGGAAGTTAAAAAAGCAATCATTAAACAAATAGAACAATAAATTTTATGTCTCTAGAATTGATTAAAACATATCATTTTAAAGAACAAGATCAGGCTACCTTTAGTTTGAGCTTGGTTAGTTTTGATGAAGCGTGTATAATCAATGCACCAGAACAAGTTGATGCATTCAAAATTTATTGGATCAAAGAGGGAAGAGGAACCTATACTATTGATTTTAAAACATACAGTTTTGAAGGAGAAGTATTGTTTTTTTTGACACCAGGACAAGTATTTTCTATTACATCTGAGGCTATAAAAGAAGCATGTAGATTAAGTTTTATACCAGACTTTTATTGTATAGCAACTCATGATAAAGAAATATCATGTAATGGTATTTTATTTAATAATACATATGAAACACCGTTTGTAAAACCACAACAAAGAGTATCTAATCAATTGAGAAGAGTATTAGAGAATATTATAGATGAATTTGAACATCCAGATACAGCTCAATATGATTTATTACAGTCTTTTTTAAAGCAGTTTATTATTCTCTCTGTAAGAGCAAAAAAAGAGGGCACAATGCTACTAGATGAGGAAGAATCTTTGGTGTTTAAAAACTTTAGTGTATTAGTAGAACAAAACTATAAGAAAATGCATAGTGTTTCTGCCTATGCAGAACGATTGGGGATTACTTCAAAATCTTTGACAAAACATCTTCAACGTATAGGAACATCGAGTCCGAGTACAATTATCAAAGAGAGGATTATTCTAGAATCCAAAAGAGCATTAATATATACAGACAAAAATATTAAAGAAATAGCATATGATTTAGGGTATGAAGACCCAGCGTATTTCTCTAGATTTTTTACTAAAGCTGTAGGTAAATCACCTTTAAATTTTAAATCAGAATACAAATCTTCTTAAAAGAGGAAAATAATCCAATACTAAAGAACTTTTGTCCATGTATTGCCTTTGATTATTACAGCAATTTTGTCCTGAATAATTAAAGTAACACATTATGAAAAAGATTTTTTTAGCATTAGGAGCAATCATTTCTTTAACAAACAGTGCTTTTGCGCAATTACCAGATCCAGGGTTTACTATAGACGAACATACAGCAATTGTTATAACTGATCCACAGAATGATTTTTTAAGCCCAGAAGGAGTAGCTTGGGGAGTAGTAGGAGAAAGTGTAACAAAGAATAATACAGTAGAAAATCTCGAGACCTTATTTAAATTAGCAAAGAAGAATGATATGCTAACATTTGTTTCTCCTCATTATTATTTCCCTCATGATCACAAATGGGAAATAGAAGGTTCTTTAGAAGCATTAATGCATAAAATTAATATGTTTGATCGAAAAGGGTCATTATCTGTAGATGGTTTTGAAGGATCTGGAGCAGATTGGTTAGATCGTTACAAAAAGTACCTTAAAGGAGATAATATAGTTATTACAAGTCCACATAAAGTATATGGACCAGATACAAATGATCTAGTATTACAATTAAGAAAAAGAGGAATTAATAATGTAATTCTTGCAGGAATGTCTGCAAACTTATGTACAGAATCACATATGAGAGAGTTAGTAGAGCAAGGATTTAGAGTTGCTGTGGTAAAAGATGCTACTGCAGGAGCAATCTTACCTAATATGGATGCTTATGAAGCTGCTGTGATTAATTTTCAGATGATAGCTAGTCATGTATATACTATAGCAGAATTGAAAAAAGAATTCAAAAAATAGAGATAATATGACTAGTCCTAAATAAGTATTACACATTTTGTAATGCTATTTCAAGACGTAATAATATTTATCATAAAAAAAGAGACTCTTCAAGAGTCTCTTTTTTTATGAATTAAGTTTTAGTTGTACAAATACTGGAAAATGATCACTATAACCACCGTGATATTTTTTACCTACATAAGTACGAAAAGGAGTTCCTTTGTAACGACCTTTATGTTGCCTTAAGAAATCTTTATCAAAGATCTTTGCATCAGAAAAGGTGTGTGTATCTTTTTTATATTGATGAAAGTTGTGACTAAAAATTATTTGATCAAATAAATTCCATCTATCTCTATAGCTCAAACTACCCTGATGTCTCGTATGTAAACGTTCCATAGGATTAAATAATTCAGGACCTATTAAATGCTTTTTAATACTAGTATTACTAGGATCATCATTAAAATCACCCATGATGATAATTTTTGCATGAGGATCTTCTTCAAGTATTTGAGTAATCAGTTCTCTATTTCTTTCAGCAGCAATAATACGTTTGTACTCAGAGGCACGAGCATCATCTCTACGAGAAGGCCAATGATTGACTAGAATATGCATTTTCTCATTATGCATCATACCTTCAACCCATAAAATATCACGAGTATAGTCCCTTTCGCCATTAGGTTCTGTAATATAAACAGGTATACTTTCTGAGTGTAATACTGTAAAATGATTCTTTTGATATAGTAGAGCTACATCGATACCGCGTTCATCTGGAGAGTCATAATGAACAATATCGTAACTCTTATTTTTAAGATGTTTAGAATGTATAAGATCTTCGAGAACTTGTCTATTTTCAATTTCGGCTACACCAACAAGAACAGGAGACTTACCTGATCTAGCAAAACCTATATTAGAAATAGTAGTTCCTAATTTGAAGATTTTTTTTTCATAGCGTTTGATATGCCAGTTTTTTTCAGAGTTGGGAAGAAAATCAGTATCTCTTATTTTAGGATCATTATGGATATCAAAAAGATTCTCTAGATTATAAAAAGCAACAGTAAATAGATTTGTGATTTTTTTTGTTCTGTAAATAGAATGTGACATATACAAAAAATAAATAATGAATGTGCAAAGTACGAATTCATAAGCATACAATGTTGTACCTTTGTAGATTAATTGTACTCACAAGATGGTTGTGAGTACTCCCTTTATACTATTGAAGGAGGAAAAAACGATATAGAAGTTTATGTTAGAAAAAAAAGAGATAGCATACGAAAAAGCCATATTAATAGGAATTATAACTAGAAGTCAGAATGAAGAAAAATTAAATGAGTTTCTAGACGAATTAGAATTTCTTACATATACAGCAGGAGGAGAGGTTGTAAAGCGTTTTACACAAAAGATGGACATGCCCAATTCAAAGACGTTTATAGGAACGGGTAAGATGGAAGAGGTTCAAGCTTATGTAGAGCAACACGATATAGGTACAGTAGTTTTTGATGATGAATTGAGTCCTGCACAACAACGTAATATAGAAAAGATACTTAAAGCAAAAATCATAGATAGAACAAATTTGATTCTAGATATTTTTGCTCAAAGAGCACAAACAAGTTATGCACGTACACAAGTTGAATTAGCTCAATATCAATATTTACTACCTAGATTAACAGGAATGTGGACTCACCTTGAACGTCAACGAGGAGGTATAGGTATGCGTGGACCAGGAGAAACAGAGATTGAGACAGATAGACGTATAGTAAGAGATCGTATAGCATTATTAAAGAAAAAGCTATTAACGATAGATAAGCAAATGGCTACGCAGCGAGGTAATCGTGGTAAATTAGTGAGAGTGGCATTAGTGGGGTATACTAATGTAGGTAAATCAACATTAATGAATGTAATCGCAAAAAGTGAAGTATTTGCAGAGAATAAATTATTTGCCACACTAGATACTACAGTACGTAAAGTAGTAATAGGTAACTTACCATTTTTATTGAGTGATACTGTAGGGTTTATTCGTAAGTTACCTACACAGTTAGTAGAAAGTTTTAAAAGTACTCTTGATGAGGTGAGAGAAGCAGATTTATTATTACATGTAGTTGACATCTCCCATCCACAGTTTGAAGATCATATTGCCTCTGTAAATAATATCTTGAAAGAGATTGATAGTACAGATAAACGAACTATTATGGTGTTTAATAAGATAGATGCTTATAAACACGAAGAAATAGCCGAAGATGATCTGGTGACAGAACGTACCAAAGCACATTATACGCTAGAAGAATGGAAGCAAACATGGATGAATAGAATAGGGGATAGTGCCTTATTTATTTCGGCTACCAAAAAAGAAAACATGGATACCTTTAGAAATAGAGTATACAAAGAAGTTAGAGATATACATGTAACACGTTTTCCTTATAATAATTTCTTATATCCAGAAATTATGTATGAAGAAGGAAGTGAAGAATAAGATCAAAAAGGCTTTAGAAAATTTATAATTCTAAAGCCTTTTTTTATAGTTATAAAGTATAGTTTAAACCTATACCTATGATTTCTCGTATTTGAAATCCTCTAGAGGCGTTATCATTATAAATAGCTTGAAAGACCAAACTACCAGAAATGTATTTGTTAACAGTGAGATTGACATTTGTGGTATAATCAATGTCTACATTAAGAGGCTCCTCAATGTAATTTGAGTATAAATTAAGCTTGTTCTCCATAGTAATATCTTCCATTACCTTAAATTTGAAATAAGCGTTTAAATGCCCTCCAAATTCGAATCTAGAATTTTTTCCTGTACCAACTCCAAAATAACTACCATCAACATACTCTGGAGTAGATGTAAATTTATCATCTACAAAAATCATACGTGCAGTTACTGGTGCTAAGTTAAAATTAAAATTATCGTTTTTTTTCCATAATAAACCTGGACCAGCTTGTATAGTAGCAGGAGAGAAGAAGTGAGTTTCTTCTGTACGAATGATCTCTTCTGATTCTTCGCTTTTGTCAAAACGATACCCAATAGCGAATTGAGATTTAAAATTGGTAAAATAAGAATAGTTCCAATTACCGTTGTTAATACGATGACCTAAACGGGTTTCTAATTCAACACGGTCGTTAGTTTTTCTAACAAAATCTTCGCCTTTGATAAAGGTTAAACCAAAATCGGCTAAAAATTTGTTTTCCCATGTAAAGCCGTGGTTTTTGTGAAATAATTCATAATTGACAGTCGTGTTTCCTGCTACGTTTGAGCTTCCACCACCTTGCCAATTTCTATTAAAGGCAGCTTGATTAAATACTAAAGAAAACTTCCCTTTTTGTTTCCAATAGATTAAAGAATCTTTTTTGCCTAAGTTTTTATCATTAGCATGTAAACTTATAGTACATAAACCTATAAGTAAGCCGGATACAATTTTTCTCATAGATACTTTATGTTTTCAATTACAAACATAAAGACTTAATTACTTTTAAGAAGTTGTAAAATGAAAGAAATTTCTTATAAAAAAAGGGATTACCTATAAGCAATCCCTTTAGTTTATATAAATGTGTTAGTTATTAAAAACCATAGTTGATTCCTAAACCAAATACTTCTCTAATCTGCCAAGCTTTAACAGCATTATCATCATAAATAGCTTGGAATGTTAAGTTTGTAGATAAATACTTATTGATAGTCATTACAATATTAGCAGTATAGTCAACATCAACATTTTGAGGATCTTCTAGATAGTTAGAATATAAGTTCAAGATGTTTTCCATAGATACATTTTTCATGATTTCAAATTTGGCATAAGCATTTAAAGCAGCACCAAACTCAAAACGTGAAGATTCATTAGCATCTACACCAAAATAAGGAACATAAGCATCTAATGCACCCGGAACAGTAGTATCAACTCTAGTAAAATCTTTATCTACAAATACGAATTTTGCAGTAGCAGGAGCGATGTTTACTTTTAAGTTATCGCTCTTTTTCCATAACATACCAGGACCAAACTGTAAATATGCAGGAGAGAAGATATGCGTAGTTTCGGTTCTTGTTTCGTTACCTTGAGCATCTTCACCAAATACGAATCCTTTGTCAAATTGAGTTCTAAAATTTAAGAAGAAAGATACATACCAGTTAGAATCTTTTAATTGCTTTCCAGCTAAAGAGTTAAGTTCAAAACGGTCATTGGTCTTTCTTGTAAAATCTTGATCCTTAGTTTTTGATAAACCATAATCAGCTAGAATTTTGTTATCCCAAGTAAAAGCTCCTTTTCTATAATTGAAATCATATGAAAGAGAAAAGTTACCTGCAATATTAGAAGTTCCTCCTCCTAGCCAATCATTATTAAAAGCAGATTGATTTAATAAAAAGGCAATGTTTCCTTGTTTTGTCCATCCATCTTTAGGACCTTCTTCTGTTGTAGCTTCTTGTGCATAACTAGTAAATGCACCAACAAATAACGCTAATGATAGTACTATTTTTTTCATATTGTTTTGGATTTTTTTGCGGCAGCAAATATAGATTAAGTTGTTTCTAATAATTAAAAAGCTAATAGTATAAAATCACAAATTCGATAAAAAGCGCAATCAATCGATCAAGGGGGAATTTATTTACGTTTGTATAATGGTACTGACGAGCAAGCCTCACCATACATAATACTTTTTGCAATAGGTTGTAACTTTTGGATAAGGGCTATATATGCTCCTTCTGGAACAGGTTTATTAGAGCATCCTTTAATGATCACAAGTTTATCCTTATATGTTGTAGTATCTAAGGTAGTAATTATTTCGTTATAAAGTATAGTTTCTAAGTGATCTAATGTACCTACTACTACTTTTTTTGTATACGGAATTAATTGAGAAGTAAGTAATAAATAGGCCCAACCAGGTATTATAGCATCGCTAGAACAACAAAGTGCTATATAGTGATCTTGATATTGAGACCAATCATGTTGAGCTACCTTTGCTCTAAAATCTTTTTCTCTAAGAATAAGACCTTCATATAACCAATCTTTAATATCAAAAAGAACTCTTTGACCTTTAGGGTAATATTCTTCAAGGTCAAAAGAGACTAATTTTTGATTATTGGCTACTCTATTAATAATTTCGTCTGCCATGATAATATAATTATAGCATTCCTAATTCTAATTTAGCTTCTTCGCTCATTAGGTCTTGAGTCCATGGAGGATCAAAAGTAATTTCTACCTCGGCATCATTTACAGCATCAATAGATTTTACTTTTTCTTCTACTTC
Organism: Aquimarina rhabdastrellae; assembly: GCA_947387485.1. GTDB lineage: Bacteria > Bacteroidota > Bacteroidia > Flavobacteriales > Flavobacteriaceae > Aquimarina. Next base: position 235,785 of record CANDNT010000002.1, on the reverse strand, counting down.
TACAGGCAATGTTTCTGCTACAGGACAATTAGGCGTTGTTAATGTCATTAATATTTTAACATCATAGTTTTCGTTAACAAAAACATCATAGATTAAACCTAACTCGTATATATCTACAGGAATTTCTGGATCAAAAATAGTTTTTAATACACGTACTATTTTATCTCCTAATTCATTTGTATCGATGGATATGTTATCACTCATAATTTTTAATTTATTTGTGTTTGATAAGCAATAGCATACATTTTTAATTGCTTTATCATACTTACTAGACCATTAGCTCTAGTAGGAGACAAATGTTCTTTTAGACCAATTTCGTCAATAAAATCAGTATTAGCATCTATAATATCTTGAGGGTGTTGATTAGAAAAAACACGTATAAGAATAGCAATAATACCTTTGGTTATAATAGCATCACTATCGGCTGTAAAAACAATGTTATCTGCATTCATCTCTGCATGAACCCAAACCTTACTTTGACACCCTTTGATAATATTTCCGTCTATTTTATATTTTTCATCTATTAAAGGAAGTGATTTTCCTAATTCTATCATATATTCATAACGCTGCATCCAATCATCAAACATAGCAAACTCGTCAATGATCTCTTCTTGTAATTCTCGTATAGACATGCACTTAATTTTTAGCTGCAAAAATACAATAACTCATATCCCTTAACAAATTCTAATTAAGGAAACACTGTGAATCAAACGTTAATTGTATAAATAAAGAGTGATAATAGGCTAATCTCTTAAATATAGAGACAGTTCATCCATTAATTGTTGAAGCGCTTTAGGAGGAGTACCATGATCAAAAGAACTAGAAGTATAAGTAGAGTCTCCTTTTTTAATTACTACAGCAGCAATGGCAGCAGCATCATAAAAACGCTCTGTTGTAGGTGATTTTAAGTTTTTTATCTCAGGTAAATTAATAGCCCTTACAATATTTTGAATACGTTGCCAATGTATAGTTTCTTTTTTAAGTTTGATAGGAGCTTTCGCTAAATTTTTTCTTGTGATTAAACAGTGTTCTTTATTGATTTTTAAATTAAGATTAAAACCTCTAGTTATAGCAGAATATTCTATTTCTAACGGAAGTTGTTGCTGTGTTTTTGAAATAATTCTTTTTAAAGTATAACGTAGTGCTGAAGCATCTGCAGGAGGGTTGGCTATTTTAGAAACTTCGACTTCGAGTTGGTATTCATAACCTTCTTCATAAGAAAAGCCATCTATAGTGTCATAAAAGTTTGTCCAATCATTTTCTAGGCTTTCTTTTACTAACATACATTTTTGAGGTGCGACACCTTGACAATCTACGGTATAATGAGCAATATAGATAGTTCTTAAGGCTTTACAAGAACTTAAAAGAGGTAATAAAAAACATAAGAAAACTAATTTTTTCATAATCATATAATAAGTGTAAAGTGTATAAGAACTATCTATAATATTTTTAGCTTAACATCATCTTTGCTTTTTTAACAGCTTCGACCAAAATATCAATTTCTTCTTTGGTATTATAGAAAGCAAAAGAAGCACGAACTGTACCTGGTATGTTATAAAAATCCATAATAGGTTGTGCACAGTGATGCCCGGTACGAACAGCTACTCCTAGTTTATCAACTATCGAACCAATGTCATATGGATGAATATTTTCTATATTAAACGAGATAACCGATGTTTTTTGTTTAGCAGTACCATAGATTTTTAAACCTTCGATCTCAAGTAATTTTTGTGTACCATAAGCTAACAATTCATTTTCATAGGCAGCTATTTCATCAAAACCAATAGCATTCATATAATCCAAAGCTGCTCCAAAAGCAATTCCACCACAAATATTAGGCGTACCAGCTTCAAACTTATGAGGTAATCCAGCATAGGTTGTTTTTTCAAAAGTAACTTGATCGATCATCTCACCACCACCTTGATAAGGAGGTAGTTTATTTAACCATTCTTCTTTACCGTATAGTAAACCTACACCAGTAGGGCCGCATAATTTATGTGCAGAAGCTACATAAAAATCAACATCCAATGCTTGAACATCAGGTTTAACATGAGGACAAGCTTGAGCCCCATCAATTAATACTACTGCACCATGTTGATGCGCTTTGGTAATAATCTCTTCTATAGGATTAATTGTACCAAGTGCATTAGAAATGTGATTTGTAAAAACTAGCTTGGTTTTACTAGATAGTAACGCGTCATAAGCATCCATTAATAATTCTCCATCTTGATTCATAGGAATTACCTTAAGGATAGCTCCAGTACGCTCACAAAGCATTTGCCACGGAACAATATTAGAGTGGTGCTCCATAGCAGATACTATAATTTCGTCACCTGCTTCTAATAAAGCAGAAAAACCAGTAGCAACAATATTAATACTATGTGTTGTACCAGAAGTTAAGATAATCTCATGAGAATGCTTGGCATTAAAATGTGACTGTACTTTTTTACGAGCAAGCTCATAGGCATCTGTTGCTTCTTGAGATAAGGTGTGAACACCTCTATGTATATTGGCGTTGTATTTTGTATAATAATCTACAATAGTATCAATAACTACAGTAGGAGTTTGAGATGTTGCTGCATTGTCAAAATAGACTAGAGGTTTCCCATTTACAGTTCTTTCTAAAATAGGAAAATCAGCTCTTATTTTTTGTATGTCTAACATGTATTCAATCTTTTTCAATGAGACAAAGTTACGATATTGAAATTTGATAAAAGCTAGTTTATATGAATCTTATAAAGAGTTTTTTATTGCTCAAATTTGGTTATAAAATAATTAAAGACTAGAATGAGAAAAGGTCTAACTCTTCTTGAATTAGACCTTTTCTTTATAATAACACTTTAAAATAGCTAAAGCTAATTATAGATCAAAACCTATATCTACATTAAGCTTTTTGGCGATAAGCTTATTGATTCTAGCCTTAAGTTGAGGTATTTTAACACTTTCTAAGATGTTGTTTGCAAAAGCATACATTAATAATGCTCTAGCTTCTTTTTCGCCTATACCTCTAGATTGCATATAGAATAATGCTTTTTCGTCTAATTGACCAATAGTACATCCATGTGAACATTTTACATCATCTGCAAAAATCTCTAATTGAGGTTTTGAATTGATAGTAGCTTTATCACTTAATAGGATATTGTTATTAGATTGAAAAGCATTAGTTTTTTGAGCTTCTTTATTTACGATAATTTTACCGTTAAATACTCCAGTTGCTTTTTCGTCAAAAATACCTTTATAATCTTGATGACTCTCACAGTTAGGCTCTGTATGATGTACTAAAGTATAGTGATCAACATGTTGTTTGTTTTCTATAATAGTAACACCATTAAGAATAGAATCTATACGTTCTCCTTTTTGATAGAAGTTTAAGTTATTACGCGTAATATTTCCACCAAAAGCAAATGTATGAACAGAAACCACACTTTGAGTTTGTTGTTCTATATAGGTATTATCGATTAAAGAGGCATGTTCATTATCATTTTGGATTTTATAATAATCAACAAAAGCTCTTTTATCTGCATAAATCTCTGTAACAGAATTAGTCAATACAGGATTGTCTGTTAAACTTTGATGACGCTCAATAATTTGTACATGAGAATTTTCATCTACAATGATTAAGTTACGTGGTTGTAACATTTGAGCAGCTTCATTACCTGTAGAAAAATGTATGATTTGTACAGGCTTATCGGCCATTTTATTAGCACTGATATGTATATAAGCTCCTTCTCTTGAAAACGCAGTATTTAAAGAAGTTAAGCCATCTTGTTTAGCTACTTTATTAAAGTAATTATCAATAACAGCTTTGTACTTATCATGCGTTAATGCAGCAGACATTAAACATACATCAATCTTATCATGAGTAGTTTCAGACAAATGAGAAGAATATTTACCATCAATAAATACAATTTTATAGGTATCTAAATCATTGATAAAATACTTCTTTACATCTCTAAATTCTAAAGCATTTTCTTCTTTAGGGAAAATACTAAAATCATGTTTAAGAACTCCTTTAAGCGAAGTGTATTTCCAAGCTTCTTCTTTTTTTGAAGGAAATCCTTGTTGTTCAAACCTCTTGATAGCTTCGCTACGAATATCGTGTATTGATGAGTTTACATCAACAGTATTTTCAAAAGCTAAAAAGGAGGATACTAATTTATCTTTTAAATCCATTTTTATGCTTTTACTTCGTCTTTAATCCAATCGTATCCTTTTTCTTCAAGCTCTAGTGCTAGTTCTTTTGTACCAGACTTTACAATTTTACCATCGTGTAGTACATGTACAAAATCAGGAACGATATAATCTAATAATCTTTGGTAGTGCGTAATCACGATAACAGCGTTATCTTTATTCTTTAGCTTGTTTACACCATTTGCTACGATACGAAGCGCATCGATATCCAAACCAGAATCCGTTTCATCCAGAATAGCTAACTTAGGTTCTAACATAGCCATTTGGAATATTTCGTTACGTTTCTTTTCACCTCCAGAGAATCCTTCGTTAAGAGAACGAGATAAGAATTTACGATCAATCTCTAATAATTCTGATTTCTCACGAATCATCTTAAGCATGTCTTTTGCAGGCATTTCTTCAAGACCTTTTGCTTTACGAGTTTCATTAATCGCAGTTTTCATAAAATTAGTAACAGTTACACCAGGAATCTCTACTGGGTACTGAAATGATAAGAAAATACCTTTATGTGCACGTTCTTCGATAGCTAATTCTTCGATATCCTCTCCTTCAAGAAGGATATTACCTTGAGTTACTTCATAATCTTCTTTACCAGCAATAACACTCGCTAACGTACTTTTTCCGGCACCATTAGGCCCCATGATTGCGTGAACTTCTCCTGCATTTACTTTTAGGTTAAGACCTTTTAAAATCTCTTTTCCTTCTACACTTGCGTGGATATCCTTAATTTCTAACATTTTTAATCTATCGTTGTATCCCTTATTACAATAGGATTAGGTTATTCTTTTCTTTGCCTTTTTTCTTTACTCAGCAGGCTTAGTTTCTGAGGTTGTATTTGTTGTTTCTTCTTCTGTTACAGAAGATTTTACTTTGGTAACTAGTTCTGCAGTAGGAGCACTTACTCCTACAATTTCAGTAATAGCTACAATTTTCTCCCAACCTTCGTTAGGATTATCTTTTAAGATTCCTTTGATAACAACAGGAACCATATCATATTCTTCTCTTTGTAATGGCTTAGTTTTATTTGCTAATTCTTTTGCTTTAGCATCCAATTGAACTCCATATAAAAAGTCTTTTCCTTTTAATACTGCGGCGTTATCAGTATAAATAAATTCACCTCTAAATACTTGTCCTTCTTCTGTTTCTGAAGCAGGTTTTGTTTCGTTTTTGCAAGCGAAAGTGATTACACTTACTAATAGAATTAAAAGTATCTTTTTCATAATTAGTTCATATATTTTGGTGCCTTAGGCATTTTAGCAAAATCAGTTACTTCGTGTTGAATATATACTTTTGCATTATTTTGTTTTGCAAAATCTTCAAACTTAGCGATACTTTTTTCTGTTTCAGGAATATCATGATTGAATTGCGGAACAATTTTACCTGTTCTGTTTTTTCCAAAATGATATAAATCTCCAGAAAGTAGGATAGGACCATTATTGGTTAAGTTTAAAAATAAAACTTGATGACCAGGTGTATGACCAGGCATTGATTTTATGATTACGGTACCATCACCAAAAACATCATGATCACCATGAAGTTGTTGTACTTTATTTAATTTTGCTATAGCATCAACAGAATAGAATCCATTTGATTTAATTTCTTCACCTTGAGAAAATTCATATTCTGGTTGTTGTACTAACCATGTAGCATCTGCAAAATGATTTGCAGGTCCAGTATGATCAAAGTGTAAGTGAGAAAATGCTATATAATTAACATCACTAGGTTTAAGATCAATTTTATTTAATTGATTTACAATAGAATCTTTACGTGTTACAGTAAAAGCTTTATCAGGAGAAGTATAAGGTTCTTGACCTACGAGATTCTCTGGTAGACCAGCATCCCATAATAAATTTCCTTTGGGGTGTTTAATTACATAAAAAGCATTGGCTAAATCAATAGTTTCTCCTTTATAAGTATCACCTTGAGCAAATAAATTTAGGTTATTAACTTTAATATGACCTCCGTCAAAAGTATATAACTTAACTTCAGGTTTTTGAATGACTTCTACGACATTCTCCGTTGTTTCTTGTACAGGTTTTGCTTCTTCCTTGGCATCATTTTTACAAGCAACGATGCTGAGGGCAACAGCAGACAATAGTGCTAATTTTTTCATTTTCAATTGTATGTTAGTTTAGTTTATCCTACAGAACCTTCTAACGAAATTTCCAATAATTTTTGTGCTTCTACAGCAAACTCCATTGGTAATTTGTTTAGAACTTCTTTACTAAATCCATTTACAATTAATGCAATTGCTTTTTCTGTATCGATTCCCCTTTGATTACAGTAGAAGATTTGATCTTCTCCAATTTTACTCGTAGTAGCTTCGTGCTCAATTTGTGCTGTTTTGTTACTAGCTTCTATATAAGGAAATGTATGTGCTCCACATTCATTACCCATTAATAAAGAATCACATTGAGAGAAGTTACGTGCATTTTTTGCTTTGCTATTAATTTGAACTAAACCACGGTAACTGTTTTGTGATTTACCAGCAGATATTCCCTTTGAGATAATAGTACTTTTTGTATTCTTCCCTAAATGAATCATTTTAGTACCTGTATCTGCCTGCTGATAATTATTAGTTACTGCGATTGAGTAAAATTCTCCTACAGAGTTATCTCCTTTAAGTACACAAGAAGGATATTTCCATGTAACTGCAGATCCTGTTTCTACTTGAGTCCAAGAGATCTTAGCATTGGTTTCACAAAGTCCACGTTTTGTAACAAAGTTGAAAACTCCTCCTTCTCCTTCTGCATTACCAGGATACCAGTTTTGTACTGTAGAATATTTTATTTCTGCATCATCAAGAGCAATTAATTCTACAACTGCAGCATGTAGTTGATTTTCATCACGAGAAGGTGCTGTACATCCTTCAAGATAACTTACATAACTACCTTCGTCTGCGATTACTAAGGTACGCTCAAATTGACCTGTCCCTGCTTGGTTAATTCTAAAATAAGTAGACAGTTCCATTGGACAACGTACACCTTTAGGTATATAACAGAAAGATCCGTCACTAAATACAGCCGAGTTTAAAGCTGCATAAAAGTTATCTTTTTTAGGAACGATAGTTCCTATGTATTTTTTTACTAATTCTGGATGTTCTTTTATAGCTTCAGAAATTGAACAGAAAATAATCCCTTTTTCTGCTAGAGTTTCTTTAAATGTAGTTGCTACAGATACAGAATCCATTACAATATCAACAGCTACACCAGCAAGTTTCTTTTGTTCGTCTAACGAAATCCCTAACTTTTTAAATGTTTCTAATAATTCTGGATCCACTTCATCTAAGCTATTGTACTTAGGTTTTTTGTTTGGTGCAGAATAATAAGAGATATTTTGAAAATCAGGTTTTTGATATGTTACATTAGCCCATTCTGGTTCTTCCATTTTTTCCCAAATACGAAAAGCATCTAATCGCCATTCGGTCATCCACTCGGGCTCTTCTTTCTTTTTAGAAATTGCGCGAATAATATCTTCATTTAAACCTACGGGAAAAGTTTCAGATTCTATGTCTGTATAAAATCCGTACTCGTATTCCTTAGTTTCTAATTCCTTCTTTAAATCGTCTTCAGTATATGCCATCTTCTTTCTTCCGAATACCTTTCGAAATATTCAATTAAAATTATAGTGAAAAACTTTCACCACATCCACAAGTCCTACTTGCATTAGGGTTATTAAATACAAATCCTGTTCCGTTAAGACCACCAGAATATTCTAGTGTAGTCCCAACGAGATATAAAAAGCTTTTCTTATTAACAACGATACGAACATCATTGTCTTCAAAAACTTTATCTCCTTCTTCTTGATTTTTATCAAATTTTAAATCATAAGATAAACCTGAGCAACCACCACTCTTAACACCTACACGAACATAGTCTGTTGTAGTGTCAAATCCATCGTCATTCATGAGCTCAATGATTTTCTTTTTAGCTATATCAGAAACCTTAATCATACTTGATTATTAATAGATTAATTCTAAATTATGCGCAAATATACTACATAAGTAGGTTTTATGCACGTAACCTAACATTATTCTATTATATGGAGGTATAATTAAAATCAATACTACTATTGAAATAAACGATTAATCCTTTTGGAAATCATTCTTTACCTGAGTTTAATATTGATAAGAAAGTAATATTAAACTCAGGTATAATGTAAGTTTTGTCTGCTAAGATGAAATAATGAAACTAGAATTCTGAAAAACGATCATCTGCTATAAAGCTATCATCTGTTAATGTTTTTAGAAAAGCTATGATGTCTTCTTTTTCTGAGTCTGTCATAGGAATACCAATAACCGTATCTCCTTGTTTAAAGAAAGGGTCTAAAGTTTCAGAATTAACCATTCCGTCGCTATAATGATCTAATACGTCTGGTAAGGTCTTAAAACGACCATCATGCATATAAGGAAAAGTAACTTCAATATTACGAAGATTAGGTACTTTAAATTTATAAATATCAGTATCTAAGCCTGTAACTCGTTTTCTACCTATATCGTTGTATTGAGGATCAATAGGGAGTCCGTTATTGCGATATGACTGATCTGTAAACAAGGTTCCTTGATGACAATTAGCACATTTGGTCTTAAAAAGTTCAAAACCTCTAGCTTCGGAATCTGTAAAAACAGCTCCTTCGTTTCTTTCTATTTTATCGTATTTAGCATTAGAAGAAACCATCATGATCATAAATTGAGATAGCGCTTTTAATATATTATCGGCATTGATTTGTTGATCTTTAAATGCTTGAGAAAAAAGAGTTACGTAAGACGGATCTTGTTGTAGTTTTGAAATGATATTTGAAAAAGTTTCATTCATTTCGACTTCTGCTGTGATAGGAATTACAGGTTGTAAATCTAAATGTGCAGCAGCACCGTCCCAAGTAAATTCTTTTTGAAAAGCAAGATTATGTAGCGGTTGAGCATTGCGAGTACCCAAGGCACCATCTACACCATGACTTACTATATGTGTGTGATGTGTAAAGGCAAAATCTTGTATATGACAAAATCCACAAGAAACTACACCATCTGAGGCAAGTTTACCATCATAAAATAATTTTTTTCCTAATTCAAACCCTTTTTCTGTAGGCGGATTTAAAGCCATATTGTATGTAGGTTCTGGAAAGTTTGATGGTACTGTAAATTCTAAGGCAGGATTAGACGAAATAGGCATATAAGTCTCTTTGTCAGAACTACAGCTAATACCAAAGATGGCTAAGAATATGTAGGTTAAAAATTTCAAATTCTAATTATTTATGCTAAACATTGTACGTACGTTTTCTGCAATTTTAGGAGCATTGACAGGATCTACTTGAATATCACTTTTTGTAGCTAATGCATGTGTATTTGTACTGTCAAATATTTTTGCTATATCTGCTTTTATATTAATCGTAGCACTACCACTTTCGTTAACTGCTATACTAGAAGGTAAATCTAATACTACTTCTTTATAATTATCCAAAGTTGCTCCATGACTACCTACGTGCAATATAAAATCATCTTGTGTTCCTCCATCTGGAGTAAAATTACCTTCAAACTTTAAGAATTTATATCCTGCAGACCATGACCATAACATTCCTGTTTCTTCGGCAGTAGGAATAAAATTATTAACACCATTAAGAGGATAATTGGACTGATCTATCCCAAAACCAAATTTAATTTGAGCATATTCTCCAGCAGTAATACCACTTAAAGCAACAGTTTTACTATTAGCATCAGCTTCATTAATTACAAAATAACTTTGTGCTATAGGGTAGATAAATTCTTCTCCATTAGCTTTAATAAGAGTTATATTACTAATGATATATTTTAGTTCTGATACTGTGTAGGTTTCATTACTAGTATTTGTATAATTTTCTGTTTCTAGTGTAAGAGCATTTGTTCCTACTACATTAGTAAATTGAAGTGATAAACTTCCAGTAGGGTTGTCATCATCTTTACAAGAATACATAAAGAGTGATAAACATATGAGATATATAATCTTTTTCATGAATTATTTTTTAGGGTATTTTATTTATACTTTATGATAACAACATCTCTTTCTCCTTTATTGTTAGAGATGTCATGATCGTCACTTTCTGTAGTACCTACTACAACTAATTTTGAATCATTTGTACCTATACAACCATTACCAAAGTCTGATTGAGAACCACCTAAAGTATGTTGCCAGCTAACATTGGCATTGGCGTCAATAAGCATAGTCCAAATATCGCTTTGACCAAGGTTATTAGATAGATCGATATCGTTACTGCGAGAGTTTCCTGTAATCACAAAATTACCATCAGGTGTTTTATGAATGGCTCTCCCTGTATCAAATTGAGAACCACCAAGAGATTTCTCCCATAATAAATTTCCGTTACCATCGATTTGTACCATCCATAGATCTGCATTACCATTGGCAGTAGTAATATTACCATCATTACTTCTTGAATCTCCTACAATAATGTATTTACCATCACCAGTTGCAGTAATAGCATAAGCAACATCGATTTCACTCCCGCCATACGATTTTTGCCATAATAAAGTTCCTTGTGCATTAACTTTTACTAACCAAAAATCATAACTTCCTTTACTATTAGTAATATCAAAATCATCACTCTCTGAAGACCCAATCATTAAAAAACCATTATCTGGAGTCTGAAGCACATCATAACTGCGATCATTGTTAGTACCACCAAAATATCTACGCCATTCTTGTTCTCCGTTTGCATCAAGTTTAATTCCCCAAAATTCTCCTACACCATGTCTAGTGTTATTTTTGGTAAAACTGTTTCCATCTCCACCACTAGCAGTTACATCTAAAAAGCCAGATATAAAATAACCACCATCAGTAGTTTGTACTACAGAATAAGCTCTATCAATACCAGCAAAACCAAATGATTTTTGCCATTGTAAGGTTCCGTTTGCATCAGTTTTTACAATCCAGTAATCTTGTAACCCTTCATTATTAGAACTATCTCCATCATTACTTCTACTATAGCCCACCATAGCAAAACCACCGTCGGATGTCTGGATTAATTTATCTGCACGATCATCATTAGTACCACCATAAGTTTTACTCCATAGAATGGTTCCTTCTGTATCTAATTTAAGTAACCAGAAATCACTATCTGTTGCAGTTTTGTCTGTGATATCCCCATCATTACTTAGGGTATATCCTAAAACAGCATATGCATTATCTGTAGTTTCTACTACAGATAATGCATTATCTTCTTTACTTCCTCCAAAAGTTTTTACCCAATCGACAACGCCTTCAAATTGAGGATCTGGAGTATCAGTAGTGGAGTTATCGTTAGTATCATCATCTTTATTACAAGAGAATAGCCCTAAAGTAAGACTGATTACTAAAGCGTAAGATGATATTTTATTCATATATTTCATTAGCTACGAACTATAAGTTTTTTAGTTATTGTATCATTTATTTTAACAATATAGATTCCATCTGGTAAATTTGAAGTAGAAACATTAGTTTCTTGAAGAGGTGTTTCTAATTGTATAGATTGAACACGTTTACCCAAAATATTAAAAAATTCTATGTGATGTATTCCAGAAGTCAATCCGGTTTTAAATGTTACATTACCACGAGTAGGATTAGGGAACATGGATAAGCCTGTAGTAGGATTAGTACTTACTTCGTCAACAGATAAAGTATTACTTTGACGAATAAGAATGAATCCTCGATTGATATCACTCAATACGATATTACCACTTTCAAAATAGGGATATACATTCCATACACCGCTAAAACTAGCGCTATTACTAGAAGGATAAGTATCAAAAAAACCAACTTCATTAATATTTTTATTTCCAATATCAGAGATATCAATAATTCTTACACCAGCACGATAATTAGCCAAAAAGAATTTATCTCCTTTTACATATCCATTATGATCAATAGCTGGAGTAGGACCATTGTAAACCATATGTTGTATAGGGTTATCAAGATCAGAAAAATCAAATACAATAGACCTAGTATTAAAACCAACTCCTTGTTCATCAGTTTCATCTCCTAAGATGAAATATCTCATATCTTCTGTAAACCAACCTTGATGTGTATAGCCTAGATCAGCATAACTAATAGTAGAAATATTGACAGGATTAGCTTTATCTGTAACATCTGCAATTACAATTTCTACCTCGTTACTTCCGATAAGAATTTCTCTACCTGTATAATCATTATCAGGGCCGTTATAAATAATAACTTGTGCGTCATGACTATATTGTCGAGCACCTGTAGATGCAAAACCACCTTCTAGAGTAGGATTTAAAGGATCTTGTATGTTTATAAAAACAGGACCACCTCTATATGTACCCGAACGACTTGTACCAACAGCATAGGCATAACCAGAATCTTCGTTAATTACAATATTGTGCGCACTACCAAAACCAGTAAAATGTGTATCGGCATTAAATGTTTGTGGTGGGTTAGCTACATTACGTAATCTTGTTAAATCAAAAACCTGCATTCCGTGATTAGAAGCTTCACTTACAATAAAGGCATGATCATTATATACTTTTACATCTCTCCAAGAACTGTTGTTTGTTGCTGTAGGGAGTTTACCTAAATAAATAGGACTAATAGGATCTGAAATATCAATAAAAGCAGTACCATTATTTAAGCCTATTAATGCATACTCTTTGTTTGTCGTGGGATCTGTCCATCCCCAGCTGTCGTTACCTGCACCAGCACTCATTTGAGCAAGTGAAATTTCAGACATGAGATCATAATCATTACAAGGGTAAGATCCTGCCATACCGTTTTCACATAGTGTCTGACCAAAAGTAGCAAAGGAGGTCAGCATAAGTAGGGTTGATAATTTTCTTAACATAGTTGAATTTTTTAGATTTGTGTTTAGGTTAAATAGATTAATTGGGGGTAATAAGTATAAAGCCAGAGCTAATATCACTGACGACTATATGGTTACTCTGGAAATAAGGATATACACTCCAGGCACCTTCAAAACCTACATTATTATTTAAAGGATAAGTGTCAAAAAAACCTATTTCAGAGATATTTTTATTTTCTATATCAGATATATTTAAAGCCCGTATACCTGCACGATAATTAGCTAGATAAAAAGTGTTACCTACAACATAACCATTATGATCTGTAGCAGGCGTGATACCTATATAATTGGTATGAAATAAAGGATTATCTAGGTCTTGTAAATCAAATATGATAGTTCTAGTATCAAAACCTACAAGTTGTTCGTCTAATTCGTCTCCTAGCAAAAAGAATCGCATATCTTCGGTAAACCAGCCTTGATGAGTATAGCCGACATTATTATAACTTATTGTGGAGATTATAGTAGGATTATTTTTTTCGGTAATATCTGCAATTACAATTTCAGATTGATTACTTCCTATAAAAATTTCACGATTGTTATAATCTTGATCAGGACCGTGGTAAGTGATAATCTGAGCATCATGACTATAAGGATCTCCATTAGGCGAAATAAAGCCACCTTCAGCTATAGGATTAATAGGATCTTGAATATTGATAAAATGAGGCCCACCGTTAAAGGTTTCTGTACCTACAGCATAGGCATAACCAGAAGTTTCGTTAATAACGATATTATGCGCATTCCCAAATGCAGTATAGTGTGCATCGACTGTAAAGGTTTGAGGCGGATTTGTAACGTTTCTTAATTTAGTTAAATCAAAAACTTGCATACCATGATCTATAGCCTCACTTACAATAAATGCGTGGTTTTGATAAGTTTTTATATCTCTCCAAGAACTGTTAACAGTAGCAGTAGGAAGTTTACCCAAATAAATAGGAGTAATAGGATCTGAAATATCAATAAAAGCAGTACCGTTATCTAAACCTATGAGTACATATTCTTTATTCGTATTAAGATCTGTCCATCCCCAACTATCATTGGCTTTTGAAGCATTCATTTGAGTTAATGAAATTCTAGATACTAAGTCAAAACCTTGGCAAGGGTAAATACCAGCAAAACCATCTTCACACAATGCATTGTTTACATCTTCTCTATCAGTTGTAGGAGATAGCTGTAGCGTGTCATCATCACCACAACTTATTAATAATAAGCATAGAATATATAGACATAAGAAAGGCTTTTTTATGACATACATGAGTAGTTTTTTAACGATAGGGTAAAGTATTAATAGTAATTATATAATGTTTTTTTTATAAAAATATTGCTTTTGCATATTTTTTATTGCTGTTTGTGAGATATTTAAGGATTTTTAACATTTGAAGTAAAATAATAATAATGATATATATAATAAAGCATGAATTGTAAAATACCCTACCACCAAGTATGAACTCTTAATTATAAAACTAAGAGAAGTTGAGTGGTATGATTTTGATAATTTTTAACTTTGCAGCTATGTTAGAAGATAAAAATACATCCAAAACGCAATTGTCTGATTTAGGAGAATTCGGACTAATAAAACATCTTACCAAGCATTTTAATATTACTCATAAAAGTACAGTTTATGGAATAGGAGATGATGCAGCGGTATTGGCATTTGAAGGAGATCAATGTGTAGTTACTACAGATTTGCTTGTAGAAGGAGTTCATTTTGATTTATCATATGTGCCTTTAAAGCATTTAGGATATAAGGCAGTCATGGTTAACTTATCAGATGTATATGCTATGAATGCTACTGCGACCCAAATTACAGTATCAATAGCTGTGTCTAATCGTTTTCCATTAGAAGCATTAGAAGAATTGTATGCAGGAATTAAAACTGCAGCAGATATTTATAAAGTTGATGTTATAGGAGGGGATACCACATCGTCTACAACAGGACTTTTGATTAGCGTAACAGCAGTAGGTCAAGCAAAAGCAGATGATATTGTTTATCGTAATGGAGCAAAAGAAAGTGACCTATTAGTGGTGACAGGAGATTTAGGTGCAGCATATTTAGGTTTACAAGTATTAGAAAGAGAAAAAGAAGTATTTAAAGTAAACCCAAATTCGCAACCAGATCTAGATCAATATAGTTATCTAATAGAACGACAGTTAAAGCCAGAAGCTCGTAAAGATATTCCAGAATTACTTAAAGGATTAGAAGTAAAACCAACTAGTATGATTGATATTAGTGATGGATTATCTTCAGAAATCATGCATTTATGCGAGCAATCTGAAGTAGGAGTACATTTATATGAGAACAAAATTCCGCTAGATCCAACAGTGATTTCTACCTGTGAAGAATTTAATTTAAATAGTACTACAGTCGCTCTTAATGGTGGTGAAGATTATGAATTACTCTTTACCATTAAGCAAGAAGATTATCCAAAAATTAAGGCAAACCCAAATCTAACCGTTATAGGACATATAACGAATAAAGATCAAGGAGCAGCATTAATTACTAGAGCTAACGAGAAAATAGCGTTACAAGCTCAAGGCTGGAATCCTATAAAAAATAACTAAGTTTTAAGAAGCTGATTGAAGTTGGGCTTGATTTTGTTTTCGAGCCTGCTTCTTTGCATGTACAAATTCTAAAGCTTGATTAATTTCCTTAAGCTTTGGAGTGAGTACTTCTAATCTTCCATTACTATTTGTAGTAATCTGTTCTTTACAATTACAACAAGTATACTCATTAATGTGATGAGTTACTTTTTTAGATAGTTTGTAATTATGTCCAAAAACTGAGCAATAGATTTTGGATATAGAAAAAGATGACGAGGGGGAATGCTTTTTCATTATCAATTGGGGTTACAAGTTCATTATCAATACAATAATAATGTTTTTTTTTATAAATACCTCTTAAATGACTGAAAAACACACGAATTACCCTAATATTAACAATTAAATAACATAAAATACTGCTTTTTAACCTAAATTAATGTCGTTTGTCGGTTAAATTACCTTTTTATGATATTGAATTACGGTGTTTGATGATTGATAATCATATCTTTAATGTATTTTTTAACTAGTATAATTACTCACAAGAAAAAGATTTAATGTTGAAATAACATCAGTTTTATTTTCTAGATAAGACATATGCCCCCCATCAAAAGATATTAAGTTAGTATTACTTTCTAACGCTTCATTTTGTAATTGATTATAAGATAAGACAGGATCTTTTTTACCTGCTAGTATTAATTTACCACCAGTAAAGTCTTTTAAAATATGCAAACGATTCTTTCTTATTTTCATACCTTCTAGAGCAGCTATGATTCCTTGTAACGAAGTTTGAGCAGCTTGTTCTTTAATAAACAAAATATCTTCTAATAAACTAGCTCTATTTTCTGGAGCAAATAGATTAGCGATGGCCATACTGGTATATGCATTAGGATTCTTTTTTACTACAGCTATAGCACGGTCTCTGTTTAATTTTCGCTCTGAGCTGTCTTCTAGAGAGGTTGAATTAAGTAAGACAATATTAGAAACGGTATCAGGGAATAAATCTATATACGCTAGAGCAACATAACCACCCATAGAATGGCCTATTAAGGTATATTGAGTTAATTGAAGCTGTGTAATAAGTACATGAACCAATTGAGCCATCTCTTCCATAGTATGGATATATCCCAAATTTTTAGTTTGACCATGCCCAAATAGATCTATGGTAATGCATTGAAAAGTATTAGAAAAATGTGGTATAAGATCTTTCCAGATCGTACTGTTTTCAAGGAAACCATGTAAGAAAATTAAAGGTTTACCTTGACCAGATATAGTGTAATGTATTTGAGTTTGTTTATAGGTAAATATCATATACGAATAATATAGTACAAAGGTAAATTCTTATAGAAGAGGTACAAGTTTATTTTTTAGGATAAAAAAATAAATGGATATTTGAGAAAAAGACAATATTGCTATTGAGCAATATAACGTAGAAAAAGAATTATAATATGAAGTTTACAAAAGAATCATTAGTTACTGGATTTGCTTTATTTTCGATGTTTTTTGGAGCAGGAAATTTAATTCTTCCTCCTAATCTAGGGTTAAAAGCAGGAGATATGTGGTCTTGGGTAACTATAGGGTTTGCTATTTCTGCAGTATTACTTCCGCTATTAGGAATCGTCGCCCATGCTCGTTTACAAGGAACAATGTTTGATTTTGCAAAAAAGGTATCTCCTGTATTCAGTATGATATATTGTTTTATTGTTTATGCCATATCTATAAGTCTACCTTCTCCACGTACAGCATCAGTAACACATGAAATGGCAATAGCACCTTTTTTTGGAACAAGTTCATTACTCACTAGTAGTATTTATTTTGTGTTGGTTTTGTTTTTTGTATTGAATAGATCCAAAGTAATTGATTACATAGGTAAGTTCTTAACACCGCTTATTTTTATAGTGATTTTAAGTATTATTTGTGTAGGGATTTTTACAGCAGATACAATAATGATATCCACTACAATGAAAATGCCTTTTATAGATGGATTATTAGAAGGATATCAAACTTTTGATGCCATAGGTGCAGTTGTAGTAGGAGGAGTACTTATTGTTTCTTTAAAAATAAAAGGAAATCACACTTATGAAGAAAGTAGATCATTGATAGCAAAATCAGGAATAGTAGCAGGAATAGGGCTTTTTATCGTATATGCAGGATTAATTTATAATGGAGCTTTATTTAGTGCTACAGTAGATCAAACCATAAGTAGGACAGAGCTGTTATCAACATTAAGTATAGCTACATTAGGTAATATAGGTAATGTGTTTTTAAGTGTATTAGTTAGTCTAGCATGTTTTACAACAGCAGTAGGTATCACTACAGGAACAGCAGATTTTGTAAAAGGAATATGTAAAGATTCTACTCTAGCATATACGTTAACAGCTATTGTAGCTTGTTTGTTTGGTATTGCTATGGGACAAATGGATGTACATGATATTATTGTGGTAGCAATACCAGCATTAATGTTTATTTATCCTATAACTATTATTTTGATTTTATTAAACGTATTACCAGCAAAACTACAATCAACTATAGTTTTTAAAGCTGTAGTTTTGGTAACTATAATATGTAGCATTCCAGATTTTATAAAATCGTTAGGAATAACCTCAGAAACTATAGATGCAATACTTCAAAACATGCCTTTAGGAACCTATAGTTTAGGATGGTTATTACCAGCGATTATTACATTTGTGATCACTAATCTAGTACAGAAAAAAATATAAAATTAAACAGTGTATCTATAGATATTAAGTTGGTTATCATTAGGAGGTGTTTTTGTTTCCACGAAATCAAATTTTAATTTGTGAAATAGTTTTTCTGAAGCAATATTCTCAGGTTCATATACGCCATAAATTTCAGTAAGCTTTAATGTATTGATAGCATGATCCATTACGGCTTCTGCACATTCTGTAGCGAACCCTTTTCTATGATGAGCATTTTTTAATAACCAACCTATTTGAATCTTTTCAGGTTCAGTAGGAATAGGAGTGAGATTAATAGCACCGATAAATTCGTTTGAATCTTTTAATCGTACTACCCAATAATATCCTTTTTTAGTTCTAATTTCTTCTAGTTTTTTCTGCAAAAAAGAAAGGTGCTGCTCAACCGTAGCATTAAGCATAGGTTTGATATATTTAAATGCATCAGGTTCAAGAAACATATCTAATGCATCTTGAGTATCTTCTGTAGTAAATAGAGATAAATGAGTTCTAGCTGTAGTAATCATATACAAGTTTTGATTAAGATTAAAGTTTAATACCATTACTCAATTAAAATTACCATATTAAAATTGTTATTTTTGCATTTTACTTCAAAATAAAATATCACCGTAGCTTTGGCTATGCTTCAATTTTCTTTTTTGTAAAACATCAAAAATCTTCAATTTTCCTATACGATACTTTCAAATAAGAAATGGTATAAAAATAAAAAAACCAGTCTAGGACTGGTTCATTAAATCTTCAATTTCTTCTACTTCGATAGGAATATCTTGCATAAGATTAAGAGGAGCACCATTTTCTTGGATTACCACATCATCTTCTATACGAATTCCCATATTTTCTTCAGGAATATAAATACCAGGCTCAACAGTAAATACCATATTAGCTTTCATAGGTGTTTTTAATGCACCATAATCATGAACATCTAATCCCATATGATGAGAAGTACCATGCATAAAATATTTCTTATATGCAGGCCAATTAGGATCTTCATTTTGAACATCGGCTTTATCAACTAAACCTAAACCAAGTAATTCACTAGTCATGATATTACCAACTTCTTTATGATATTCTGCCCATAATGTTCCTGGAACGAGCATTGCAGTAGCTGCATTTTTAACACGATTTACAGCGTTGTAAACAGCTTTTTGGCGTTCTGTAAAACGACCAGAAACAGGAATAGTACGAGTCATATCACTAGCATAGTTAGCATATTCTGCACCTACATCCATTAATAGCATATCTCCAGCTTTACACTCATGGTTATTTTCGATATAATGTAAAACACAAGCATTGTATCCAGAACCTATGATAGGTGTATAAGCAAAACCTTTTGAACGATTACGGGTAAATTCGTGAATATACTCTGCTTCAATTTCGTATTCCATAACTCCAGGCTTTACGAATTCAAGCACTCTACGGAATCCTTTATTTGTAATATTACAAGCGTGTTGAATTAAGTCGATTTCGATTTGTTCTTTTACACCACGTATTTCTTGTAAAATAGGATTACTTTTTGCCCAAGTATGCGCAGGAAAATCTGCTTTTACCTTTTTGATAAAGCGATCTTCACGTGTTTCCATTTCTACAGATTGGCGGTAATGCTCATTAGTATTAAAATATACTGTCTCTGCTTCTGTCATTAAATCAAAGAATACCTTATCAAAATCTGTTAGCCAGTATACAGTTTTAATACCAGAAACAGCAGTTGCTTGTTCTTTGTCTAATTTTGCACCTTCCCATATAGCAATAAGTGGACTAGTTTCTTTTACAAAAAGCACTTCTCTATGAGCAGGATTAATAGCATCAGGAAATAAAAGTAAAATACTTTCTTCTTGATCTACACCACTTAGATAAAAAATATCTCTGTGTTGATGAAAAGGTAAAGCACCGTCTGCACCAGTAGTAAAAATATCATTGGAATTAAAAACAGCAATACTTTTAGGTTTCATATGTGCAGTGAACTTTGCACGATTTTTTATAAATAGAGTAGAATCTATAGGATGATATTTCATACGTTCCGTTAATTTAATATATATCAAAAATAAAGTGTTTTTTGAGATAAACAGTATGATTAGGCAAGCTTATTCATGTTAAAGATGTTTTAGGTACTATATAAGCTTGTTAAACTTGGAATAAAGTTTTTGTCAACATCTAGGGTTTCAATACATTTAGAACACTATAATAACCATAAAAATGATAGTTGTGAAAAACCAAGTGTATACTTTGGTAGCATCAATGTTGTTAGGATATAGTGCATATGCGCAATCTCCTGCGACTACAGCAGCGATGGTACAGAACGGAATTCAACAAAAAGAAAACCTAGCAAAAACATCTATAGTTAATAAAGTACCTTTTGTTAATATAGGACCTACAGTGATGAGTGGGAGAGTAGTAGATTTAGAAGTAAATCCACAAGACCCAACAGAGTTCTATGTAGGATATGCTTCGGGAGGACTTTGGTATACCAATAATAATGGAACTAGTTTTACGCCAATTTTGGATAATGCACCTACACAAAATGTAGGAGATATAGCAGTAGATTGGAAAACTAAAACTATCTGGGTAGGAACTGGAGAAAACAATTCATCTAGATCATCTTATGCTGGAATCGGAATTTTAAAATCGAAAGATCAAGGAAAAACATGGGAACATGTAGGATTACCTGATTCACATCATATAGGCCAAATTTTGATCAATCCACAAAATCCAGATGAAGTTGTTGTGGGTGTTATAGGACATTTGTATTCTCCAAATGAAGAACGAGGAATCTACAAAACTACAGATGGAGGAAAAACATGGAAAAAAACATTGTTTATTAATAATGAAACAGGGATTATAGAAATTGTTCACGCACCAAATAATTATAATGTAATGTTTGCTGCATCGTGGCAACGTGATCGTAAAGCTTGGCATTTTGAAGGTAGTGGAGAAGGTTCTGCTGTTTATAAAAGTACAGATGCAGGAGTTACATGGACTAAGATATCATCACCTGATAGTGGATTGCCTACAGGAAAAGGAGTGGGTAGAATAGGTTTGACTGCATTTAGTGAAAACGAAGTGTATATACTACACGATAGCCAATTTCGCCGTAAGGCAGAAGACAAAAAGAAAAAGGCTAGTGGTTTAACCAAAGAGAATTTTAAGACAATGACTAAGGCTGACTTTTTAGCTTTAGAAAATAAAAAACTTAATGTTTACCTGAAACAACATGGTTTTCATGAAAAGTATAGAGCAGAAAATGTAAAGCAATTAATTAAAAGCGGAAGTGTAACTCCAGCAGATTTAGCAAAGTATTTAGAAAATGCAAATGCTATAATACACGATACTCCAGTAATAGGGGCAGAAGTATATAAAACTACAGATGGAGGAAAAACATGGAAGAAAACACATAAACAATATATCGAAAATATGTATTCAAGTTATGGATACTATTTTGGAGAGATTAGAGTAGACGCAACTAAATCAAATACGATTTATTTATTAGGAGTATCTATTTTAAAATCTGATGATGGCGGAAAAACATTTGAGTCCATTGGTAAAGAAAATGTACATGCAGATCATCAAGCTTTATGGGTAAACCCAAAACGTTCTGGGCATTTAATTAATGGAAATGATGGAGGAGTGAATATCACCTATGATGATGGGGCACACTGGAGCAAAGCTAATGAGCCTAGTGTAGGACAATTTTATTATATCAATATAGATCACCAGAAGCCATATAATGTATATGGAGGATTGCAAGATAATGGAGTATGGGTTGGACCACATACTAATAAAGAATCAAGAGCGTGGGAGAGTACGGGTCACTATCCTTATGAAAGTTTAATGGGAGGAGACGGAATGCAGATTCAGATAGATCGTCGTAATCCTGATATTGTATATACTGGATTTCAGTTTGGAAATTATTTTAGAATCAATAGAGCAACAGGAGAACAAACTTATATTCAACCAAAACATGAGTTAGGAGATACGCCATATAGATTTAATTGGCAAACACCTATTTTATTATCATCGCATAACCAAGATATCTTGTATTATGGAGGAAATAAATTGATGAGGTCAATGAATAAAGGAGACGATTGGGCTGTGATTTCTCCAGATTTAACTAATGGAGGAAAGAAAGGTAATGTGGCTTATGGAACATTAACTACGATAGCCGAATCACCTATGCAATTTGGTTTAATCTATACAGGTAGTGATGACGGTATAGTACAATTGACTAAAAATAGTGGAGGAGATTGGACAAAAATCTCAACTACATTTCCTAAAGATTTATGGGTATCTAGAGTAGTAGCATCTCAACATAAGAAAGAACGAGTATATGTGACACTTAATGGATATCGCTGGGATGATTTTACGCCTTATGTATATGTAAGTGAAGATTACGGTACAACGTGGAAATCTTTATCAAAAGGATTACCTACTTCTCCAGTTAATGTAATAAAAGAAGACCCTAGTAATGAAAATGTACTATATCTAGGAACAGACAATGGTGTTTATGTATCCTTTGATAAAGGAACTAAATGGGAGTTGTTTAAAGAAGGAATACCTAATGTAGCAGTACATGATTTGGTAATACAACCTGAAGCCAAAGACCTTTTAATAGGAACACATGGTAGAAGTATTTATAAAACTAATATCACATCATTACAAGAATATGATGTTAAAGGAGGTTTACAAAGTTTTAAGATTAATCCAGTAAAATGGTCACCAAGATGGGGAAGCTCGTGGAGTGTATGGCGCCCAGCTTTTGAGAGTAAAACAGCAGTATCCTTTTATGCGCCAAGAACAGATAAAGTAACTATAGCTTTTCAAATAGAAGATACAGTATTTAAGAAAGAAACTATAGAAGCTGTTACAGGATTCAATTATTGGGATTACGATTTAAGTATTACAGAAAAAGAAAAGAAACAATTATTAAAAGCGTTACCTGAAGAAAAGATAGAGAAGAAAACTAATGAGAAGTATTATTTACCAACAGGTAAGTATACTGTAATAATCACTCAAGGTAATCAAAAAGTTACTACTGCTTTAGAAGTAAAGTAAATAAATAGTAGATAAAAAGAATAACAGAAAAGGGTTAATACTGCATGATGCGAGTATTAACCCTTTATTCGAATTTAACACTTAACTTATATTGTAACTATTAATATTAGATATTAATGGTTGAGGTTTAAATTTCGGAAACTCTAAGTGTATTAACCATCCCCTTATTAGCAACAGGCATTGCAGCTAAGTTGATTAGCATATCTCCTTCTTCAACAAAACCACGTTCTTTGGCAAGGACATTAACATCATCTACAGTTTCATCTGTACTCACGTATTTATCATAATAGAAAGCTTTTACTCCCCATAATAAATTTAATTGACACAATATACGCTTATTGCTTGTAAAAACCAATATATGCGAATCAGGTCTCCATGCCGAAATCTGGAAAGCTGTATATCCACTGTTTGTTAATGTTGAAATAGCTTTGGCTTTGATATCATTAGCCATTAAAGCAGCATGGTAACAAATAGATTTAGTAATAAAACGATTTGTTCTAATATGTGGAGGACTTTGAGGCACTTTAATTAAAGGAGATCCTTCTACGCTATTTAATATCTTAGACATAGTTTGTATTACCTGTACAGGGTATTTACCTACAGAAGTTTCTCCAGAAAGCATTACAGCATCTGCACCATCCATTACAGAGTTTGCTACGTCATTTACTTCGGCACGAGTTGGAGTAAGACTATCAATCATTGTTTCCATCATTTGAGTAGCAATGATTACAGGTATTCTAGCAGTTTTAGCTTTTAAAACTAATTGTTTTTGTATTAATGGTACTTCTTGTGCAGGAATTTCGACACCTAGATCTCCACGAGCAACCATTAATCCATCGCAATAAGCTACAATTTTATCAATGTTTTCTACACCTTCTGGCTTTTCGATTTTAGCAACAATTGGAATTTTATATTCACTATGTTCTCTAATTAGTTCTTGTAGTTCCATTAAATCTTGAGCATGACGAACAAAAGAAAGTGCAATCCAATCTACTTGTTGTTGACAAGCAAAAATAGCATCCTTAACATCTTTCTCTGTTAAAGCAGGTAAAGATATTTTTGTATTAGGTAGGTTTACTCCTTTTTTTGAACGTAAAGGACCACCTTGAACAACTTTTGCTGTAACAGTATCTTTTTTGTTTGTGGCAACAACTTCAAAGATTAATTTTCCATCATCTAGTAAGATACGCTCACCGGTATTTACGTCTTTAGGAAAATTTTGATAATTCATATAAACACGATCCTTGTTTCCTTGAAAAGGCTCACCAGTAACAAAGTCTATAGTATCATCTTTGGCAACAATAACATCACCACTCATAACACCAACACGTAATTTTGGACCTTGTAAGTCGGCAAGAATAGCTGCATTGTAACCGTGTTCTTCATTTAACTCACGTATGATTTTAATACGTTCTTTAACTGCTTCATAATCTGCATGAGAAAAGTTTATTCTAAAAACATCTACTCCTGCTTGCAACATATTGTTTAATACCTCTTTAGAACTGGTTGCCGGTCCCAAGGTTGCAACTATTTTGGTTTTTTTACGTTTTGGCATTATTCAAATATTAAATTATTCTTCGATTTTAGTTGTTTGTAATCTACAGTATATGCCGTAATGATTTGGGGTATAGTAATCATTTTGGCAATTAGTGATTTAATAGGAAACAGGAGTCCCTCGGTTTCTATTTTCAATAAATAATCAACATTTTTTAATTCAGGAATTAAATACTTAATAATATGTCGCGACTCAATATTAGTGGTAGTAAAAAGCCCCTCGTTATTTTGAGCTTTTCTCACGACTCTAGTATGGTATTTATTTCCGATTAAATTAAAAGTATGATATTGATACTCATCATAATATTGATATAAAGGAAAACAGGCTATCATTTCACTAAATTCAAAAAAGATGTCTTTATCTTTTCTCGCAAAACGAACATCTATATTTTGATTTAATAAAAAGGCTAAACGATAAGAAGGAATAGAACAGTGAATGGCGATTAATTGATAATCGTCTTCCTCTATCATATCCAAAACCAAACGTTGAGCAGCCATGTGATTCTTTTATTTTTCAGAAACCAATGCGAAATATACGAATAAAATCTACGTATGGGATTAATGAATTATAAAGAAATTACACGAAAACGATTGAGTTAATATTTTTATAAAAAGAATGAGAAAATTATAATAATGTGATACCATACGAAGACAAAAATGTCATCTTATTTACACATTATAAATACTAAAAAATAATTGTTTTTAACTTTTCATCCTTGATTGCAAAGCAAAATATGCGCGTTTTGAAGCTTTTTCTTCAGCTTTCTTTTTTGAAGTAGCTCTTGCCTTTGCAATTACTTTTTCGTTAATCCATAATTTCACGGCAAAATGTTTCATTTCATCTTTACCAGTATCTTCATAGATTTCGTATTTAAAAGCCTTTTTTTCTTTTTGACACCATTCTATCAATAAGCTTTTATAACTAATGATTTGTCCTTCTAGGCTTTCAATATCTATATAAGGTTCTATAACTGCCTCTTTTACAAATTTTTCGCAATAAGTGAAACCACGATCAAGGTAAATAGCTCCAATAAGCGCTTCAAAAATATTTCCATGAATATTAATACCAAATTGGCTATTAGGAATATTAGATCTCATTAAATCTATGAGTTTAAGATCTTTACCTAGTTCGTTTAAATGTTTTCTACTTACCACTTTAGAACGCATTTTGGTTAAATAACCTTCATTACCTTCAGGAACTTCATTAAATAAATGAGCTGCAATAATACTACTTAACATAGCATCTCCTAAGAATTCAAGGCGCTCATAATTAATAGCATTTCCCTTTTTGTCTTTGATATTCATCGACCTATGAGTGAATGCTTTTTCGTAAATAGAGATGTTTTTTGGCTTAAAACCAAGTATTTTTTGAATTTTAGTAAAAAAAATCCCGTTCTTTTCAGAGCGGGATTTTAATATGTTGCGAATAACGTTCATACGCTTATTCATCTAATTTTTTAAATAACACACATGCGTTATGTCCTCCAAAACCAAAAGTATTACTCATTGCTACTTTGATTTCACGTTTTTGAGCATTGTTTAGTGTTAAATTTAATTCTGGATCTATGTTTTCATCAACTGTTGTATGGTTGATTGTAGGAGGAACTATACCGTGCTCGATAGCTAGTAAAGAAGCGATCGCTTCGATAGCACCTGCAGCACCAAGTAAGTGTCCTGTCATAGACTTGGTAGAGTTAATATTTAACGTTTTAGCATGGTCACCAAATACATTTGTGATAGCTTTTAATTCGGCTACATCACCTAATGGTGTAGATGTACCGTGAGTGTTTATAGCATCAACATCTTCTGGTTGTAAACCTGCATTTTCTAAACAATTTTTCATAACAGCCATTACTCCAATTCCCTCAGGATGAGGAGCGGTCATATGATGAGCATCGGCAGATAAACCTCCACCTACAACTTCAGCATATATTTTAGCACCTCTGGCTTTTGCATGTTCGTATTCTTCAAGAATCAATGCTCCTGCTCCTTCACC
Organism: Aquimarina rhabdastrellae; assembly: GCA_947387485.1. Lineage (GTDB taxonomy): Bacteria > Bacteroidota > Bacteroidia > Flavobacteriales > Flavobacteriaceae > Aquimarina. The sequence continues at coordinate 208,905 of CANDNT010000002.1, read as the reverse complement.
AAGTACAAAACCATCTCTGGTAGCGTCAAATGGACGTGAAGCTGTTTCTGGACTATCATTTCTTGTAGAAAGTGCGTGCATTGCATTGAACCCTCCCATACCAGCTTGGGTTACAGCCGCCTCACTACCTCCGGTAACGATAACATCACTATGACCTAGTCTAATATAGTTAAGTGCATCAATTAATGCATTAGCCGAAGATGCACAAGCAGAAACTGTTGTGAAATTCGGTCCCATGAAACCGTTTCGGATAGAAATGTGACCAGGTGCGATATCAGCAATCATTTTAGGAATGAAGAAAGGATTAAAACGTGGTGTTCCATCTCCTTTGGTAAATGAAGTAACTTCTTGTTGAAAAGTTTCTAAACCACCTATTCCTGCTCCCCAGATAACCCCAACACGACTTTTGTCGATTTTGTCAAGGTCCATACCAGAGTCTTTGATAGCTTCGTCAGATGCTACGATAGCATATTGAGCAAATTTATCGAGCCTGCGAGCTTCTTTTCTATCGATAAAATCTGTAACAGTAAAATTTTTGATCTCGCAAGCGAATTTAGTTTTGAACTTCTCAGTGTCAAAATAGGTAATAGGAGCGCAACCGCTCTTACCATTCACTAATCCGTCCCAATATTCTTGAATATTGTTACCTATAGGTGTTAATGCACCTAAACCTGTTACTACAACTCGCTTTAATTCCATACGTTATTGTGGAAGTTATTATTTTGCGTCTTCGATGTATGATATTGCTTGACCAACTGTCGCAATATTTTCTGCCTGATCATCTGGAATTTGAATATCGAATTCTTTTTCGAATTCCATAATTAATTCAACAGTGTCTAATGAATCGGCTCCAAGGTCGTTTGTGAAGCTAGCTTCTGTTACTACCTCGTTCTCGTCTACTCCTAATTTGTCAACGATTATCGCCTTTACTCTTGATGCAATGTCTGACATAATGTTTAATTTTAATTTTTAATTAAGTGGCAAAAATAAAAAACTTTATTTTAAAACCCCATAATCCTTTAAAAATGTGACAGAATTTTCTCAAAAATAAGATAAGTATTTAGTTTTTGCTACCTTTAAATGGATAATAATTCTTTTTTTTGTCTTGAATCAACCCTAATTTTTTGTCATTTATGAAGCGTATCATCATTTTTGCTTCGGGATCGGGTACCAATGCCGAAAACATCATTAAACATTTTCATAGTAAGAATAATGCTGTAATTACACATGTATTTTCTAACAATCAACGTGCGAAGGTTTTAAAAAGAGCACATGACCTTAAAGTTAAAGCGCTACATTTTGACCGAACTTCTTTTTATGAAAATAATGAAGTCTTACGAATTTTAAAAGATGCTAATCCAGATATTATTGTGTTGGCTGGATTTTTATGGAAATTTCCAGAAAGTATATTAAATCATTTCCCTAGTAAGGTTATTAATATACATCCTGCATTATTACCTAATTATGGAGGAAAAGGTATGTATGGAAAATTTGTACATGAAGCAGTGATAAATAATAAGGAGAAAGAGAGTGGTATTACAATTCATTATGTAAATGAAGCTTATGACGAAGGAGCAATTATTTTTCAAGCAAAGACAACGATAAAAGAAGGAGATACACCTGAAGTTTTGGCTTCTAATATTCACAAATTAGAATATGAGCATTTTCCTAAAGTAATTGAAGATATTTTATTTCCAGGAGAATAGTATATAATGGCAAAAAAAGAAAAGTTTTATGTAGTCTGGGAAGGACATAGACCGGGTATTTATTTAAAATGGGATGATTGTAAAGCTGCAATACAAGGATATTCTGGTTCAAAGTATAAATCATTTTTATCTTTTGATGAAGCTAAAGAAGCTTATAAAGGAGTATATGAAGATTATAAAGGGACTGCCACAAAAAAGAAATCATTAAGTCAAAAAGAGTTAGATGATATAGGAGAGCCTGACCTATATTCTATAGCAGTTGATGCTGCTTCTAGTGGTAATCCTGGTAAAATGGAATATCAAGGAGTTGATACGCAAACAGGTAAACGATTATTTCATCAAGGCCCTTTTCCTGAAGGAACGAATAATATAGGAGAGTTTTTGGCTTTAGTACATGGATTAGCTTATTTAAAACAACAAAAAAGCGATAGGATTTTATATACAGATTCTAAAATAGCAATGGGGTGGATTAAGAAGAAAATCTGTAAAACAAGTCTGACTCGTAATGCTAGAAATAAAAAAATGTTTGATCTTATCGATAGGGCTATTCACTGGTTAAAAACTAACGAGTATACTACAACAATAGTAAAATGGGAAACCAAAGCATGGGGAGAGATTCCAGCAGACTTTGGAAGAAAATAATAAAGAATATAATACAATTAACGTATAAATAGAATCCCCCAGAGTTTATTACTCTAGGGGATTTTTATTAATCTTAACTTAGATAAGTTTTATTTTTGATTAGTTACATGGTCCAAGGTTAGTCCATCCAGTTGCTGTTCTCTGGTATAATGATCCTTGGTAAGTTACTTGATCTCCTGTAGCGTAAGATCTAAATCTATTATATGCTGCTACACCTGCACATGGATCTACATCTTCTTCTACACTACCACACTCTCCAAGGTTAGTCCATCCAGTTGCTGTTCTTTGATATAAAGATCCCTGGTATGTTACTTGGTCTCCTGTGGAGTAAGAATTATTTGAGTTATATGCTGCTACTCCATCACAAATATCTCCACTAGTATCAGGGAATGGGTATATTCTACCGATAAAAGCTTTATCAGTTTCAGAAAGACGAGTGTTAGATCCTACGGCTACACCATCTAATGTATGTTCAGCAGGAATAGGGTAATGCATGATAGATAATGGATCATATTCACTATAGTTAGAAACATTAGTCTCATAACGTCTAAATAAGTTGTGATCAACTTGATCTTTAGTCCAGTAGTTTGGCGCTCCAGCATAGTATGCATAAACAGCTTCTCTATCCCAGTTAATTCCTGCAACTGGATTTTGATGTTCGTGAATTAATCCAAGAGCGTGTCCAAATTCATGAATTGTAGTTCTTCTAAATTCAGTATCCGAAGTATTGTTATTAAACCATCCAAAATGCATACTATGAGGTTCTAAATTAGAATCTGTTCCTAAATAAGACCACGAACCTGTAATACCTGCATAATCACCTTCGTTAAAAGCAATTTTGATGTTTGCACTACTACTTGAAGAAACCCATTCAAATTTAATATTTGCATGTTCTTCCCATTCTACAGCGTATTGTCTAACCTTTGATTGAACAAAGTTACTCCCGTTTAAAAACTTTACACGAATTGTTTGACCTGTTTCCCATTCTTTATCTTTAATACTGGCAGCTTTACCTGTTTCAAGATCCCATTTAGCAATACACGCATGGGCATTTTTAGAATGATCAATCTGATTTTGTTCGAAAACTTCTTCTGAGTCCTTTTCACAGTTAGCGACAGAAAATGCGACTACGACAGCTAGGGCTAGTTTTGCCCATTTAGTTTTTTTCATAATAATTGTTGAGTTTAGTTAAAATGAGCGGCGAATTAACAAAAAAAATAACAATAACTAAGCTTTTTCTGTAAAAAAAGTACGTTTTTATAGTAAAACAATTAATTTGATTAAGAAAAGCATAATGGTAAATCTTGGTTTTTACTATGCTCATACTGAGTCAGAGAAACTAATAAATGACTATTCAACAAATATTTTTTCTGAAGGCATAAATTAGATTAGGAGTGTTTTTGATATATGAACTCGAGCTTATATTAGCTATTTGGAACAATAAGAAGAGCTAGATATTGCCTTATAGAGTTATTCCCTGTTTAAAATATTAATATGGATTTATTCTAAATAATATTTTTATTTAGAATAAATTTAAATAGATTTGTTACCCCAAAATTAAAATAATGTTAAGAAATAGGTTTGTCCTTTTTGTTTTCGTCTTATTTACACAGTTGGTAGCTAGTCAAATACAAGGGAAAGTTATAGATAAAGATACTGGTGAACCCATAGCAAATGTGTTGATACAAGATGTAGATCATAAAAAATGGGCAATTACAGATACCCAAGGTGATTTTGAATGGATTACCGAAAAAGAAATAGTAGAGCTTTCATTTTCTCATGTAAGCTATACAGATTTTAAGAAAAATATTGTTGTTGATTTAAACAAAGAAGTTTTAATAACAATAGAAAAGAAAACATTAAGAATAGATGAAGTCCTGTTAATAGGGAAAAAGAAAAAGTTCTCAGAAATCAAGTTAGAAACTGAAGCAATACAAAATGTACAAGCATTTACGCTTAAAAATGTATTGTCGCAGTTACCAGGACAAAATATAGGAAATTCCGATTTTTCTGGTTTTGAGAATGTTGTTTTTAGAACAGGACAACAAATAGGAAATTCCACAACTCATAAAGAAGCTTTTGCTAATAAAGCTTTTGGAACTGCAATAATCGTTGATGATATACCATTGAGTAATGATGCTAATATGCAAAGTTGGGCAACAAATACGGCTCCAGTATTTGGTAATGTATTTAGTGTTTTTGGAGTAAATAATCCTAATGTGGGTATAGATTTAAGACAGATATCCACAGAGACTATAGATGAGATAGAAGTTGTTCAGGGAATTCCAGATGTTAAATACGGTAACTTAACTTCTGGTTTAGTAAAGATAAAGACAAAAGCAGGTAGAACACCTTATTTAGCTTCGGTTTCTTTTAGAGAAGGAACAGTTCAAACAAGTATATCAAAAGGCTTTAACATAACAGATAGATGGGGAGATGTTAATCTTTCTGCTTCATATTTAAGATCAGATAATGATCCTAGAAATTCACTCAATGCCTTTAATCGATTTAATGTAGGAGCAATATGGTCTTTGTATAGAGAGCAGTTTAAAAATACGGTACAAGTTTCGGTATTTACAAATGTTGATGATGCAGAAGAAAACCCAGATGATGTTAATGGTACCACATTAGACAATCATACTAATGGGATACGATTGAGTAATAATTTTGACTATCAATTTAAGGATAATAAATGGGTAGATCAATTTTCTGCAAATATTAGTTTTAGTTATCAAAATCAATATACTAAACGAACGTTATTAGTTAATAATGGGGGATCTGTAGTTCCTTTAGGGTTAGAAACAGGAGTGTTTAGAGCAGCATATTCTCCAGTAGCATACCGATCTACTCGAGAAATTGAAGGAAAACCTATTCACGGATTTTTAGATGTAGATATTAAAAAGACTGTAGAGACTTCTAGCTTATGGAAGCATAGTTTAAAACTGGGAGGATCGATTAATTATACAGATAATCTAGGTGCAGGGCAGTTAGGATCTCCAGAAACTGCAGATAATAAATTTATAGTAAGATCAAATAAATCTGGAGTAGGAGTACGTCCGTATAACTATAAAGACAATGTAAGAGCACAAGTAAATAGTGCAATATATATTCAAGATAGAATAAAAAAACAGTGGGAAGACCATTTCTTAACGATACAATTAGGAACGCGTGTAGATATACAAAATGGTTATGTATCATGGTTACCTAGATTAAACACTTCTTGGAGGTATAATAAAATGAGATGGAGAGGAGGGATAGGATTTGCATCTAAAGCACCTTCTTTGAATCAAATTTATACAGGAAGACAATATTATGACAGATTAGTAGGTGATTATCGTTTGCCAGGAGAATATGCGGTAGCATGGGTACAAACCTATGTAAAAGAACCTCAAAATAGAGATTTAAAACCTACAAAGAGTTTTAAGACAGAAATAGGGTTTGATTATGAACTCCCTATAGCAACAGCAACAATAACAGGTTTTTACAATAGACTTTATGATGGTGTAACAAATACAGATATTATTAATAAAGAGCTTTTGCCAGAAACAGAGGTAATATTTAATGACCCAGAAGAACCACAATTAGTATTCACTGGAAATATAACAGACTTTTATTATACAGATAGTAGGATTATTAATGATTTGAGCTCTGTAGATAAAGGAATAGAGTTTTCTATTGATTTTAAAGAAATAGAAGCATTAGGGCTTGATATCTCTGTTAATGGACAATATATACAAACGTCGACTACTTATGGAGATTCTTTTCAGTTAATACGATCGTCAGAGCTAACCTCAGAAGAAATTTATGGAGTATATAATCGAATCGATAATAGCTCTGAGATTTTTAAAGTAGGAAGTATATGGAAATATCATTTTGCAAAAGCAGGATTATTATTAACACTACAAACAGAACATTATTTAAAAGATGATTATCAGACTGCAGATGATAACAATTACCCAATAGCATTCTATGATGCTAATTTACAATACCATGAAATTCCAGAAGCAGATCGGTCAAATCCTGCTTTATATGGACATTTATTTAGAAGTGTAACAGGAAACGGAACTATAGGTAGTTTACAGAATACCTATCACAATTTTCACCTAAGAGTATCCAAGGATTTTTTAAGTGGATTGCGATTTGATTTTTATGTGAATAATGTCTTTAACCTAAAACCCACTTATACCGATCAAGATAACGAAATAAGACGAATATCAAATGTTACGAGTTTGTCTTTTGGATCCAAATTAACGTATAAATTTTAACCCTTATTAACAATAAACAACAAATGAAAAAAGTAAGTATCCTAGCACTTTTATTAACGCTATTTTTAATAGGTTGTAATAGTGACGATGATTTTTCTGGACCAGCAGTAGAATTAATAGACTTTGAAGTGACTTTAAATTTTGAAGCAAATTTAGGTCAAGGTAATGTAGCAGGAGCTAGAGTGATTGCTGTAGATCAGGCTACTGGAGATGAATTTGAAACAATATCAAATGAAAGTGGTGTAGCTACTTTTGAAGGATTAGTAGCGGGTAATTATAATATTACTGCGACCAAAGAATTAAACGCTACAGCATTTGAAGCTTTATTTAATTATACCCCAGATGCAGAAACAATAAACTTTAATGGTAATCAAGAGAATGTAACGGTATCTGTTAATGTAACTGCAACAACTATTGAATTGATAGCAGGAAGAATAGGAGATTTGGTAATCAAACAAATCTATTATGCAGGATCAGATTTGGCAGATGGATCAGCATTTAGAGATCAATTTATAGAGATTTATAATAACTCCAATCAGGTAGTATATGCAGATGGATTGTTAATTGCACAAACATATGGACGAAGCCGTACAAGTGTATTAGATTATACATTAAATGATGGGCAATATGATTGGTCTAAGTCTATTACTAATACTATAGGTGTAGGAACAGCAGCAAATACAGATTATGTATATTCAGATTATATCTATAGAATACCAGGAACAGGAGAAGAAAATCCAATTCAGCCAGGAGAGAGTATTGTTATTGCAGCAACTGCAATAAATCACAAACAACCATTAACTATCGATAATGGAGATGGAACTACAGATGTTTATCAACCTAATGATCCATCCTTAACAGTAGATTTAAGTACTGCAGATTTTGAAGGACATTTGGCAGAATACTTGACACAAACAGGAACAAGTTCTCCATTAGCTACAGATGTACAAAACCCAGGTGTAACAGATCTTGATATTGTATATTTTAAATCAGGAAAAGAGATGGTTTTTCATACCAGTGGATTTGATAGTTTTGTGATTTTTAGAGATACAAGAGATGCTGTAGAAGCATATCCTAAATACATTAGACCAGGATCAACATCAGATACTAATATATATGTACAAATACCTATTAGTAAGGTAATAGATGGTGTACAATTGCAACGTAATGATGTTTCTGATTTAATACCTAGACAACTACCAACTAGTATTGATGGGGGGTATACCTTTAATACTTTAGGAAAGTTTACTTCACAATCTGTAATCCGTAAAGTAAAAACAACTGTTGGAGAAAGGAAAGTATTAGTTGATACTAATAATTCTATTGACGATTTTGTAGTATTAGATAGAGCAGAACCTAGAGGTTTTGCTCAATAATATAAGCTATAAAAATAATGATGAAGAATACGATTCTTTTTGGAATACTAATTTTAAGTGTTAAGTTATCAGCTCAGGTTGATAGCTTAACACTTGATTTAAATAGGTATTATGCACATCATAAAGAAATGCTTTATGATAATCCTATATATTTCTCAACTTTAGATGTAGTAGATTATACGCGATTATCGTTGTATGGTGTGACCAAAGAGCAATCTTTACGAAAACGACAAGAACCTAATCGTACTATATATTATGGTGTAGAAGGAGAAGGGATTTTTCACTTAAATCTCAAAACTAGCTTATTGGGAACAATGAATGTTGCTAATTCTAGATATAAGAGTTCATCTTATAATTTGTTGATTCAAGATATAGATGAAACACAGAATGAAATTCATTCCCCACATTACCCATTTGCCAAACGTATTGGTAATTGGGAAAACCAGCATTATCATTTTTCAGGAGGATTGATGCGAAAACTTAGTCATCAATTATTCTTAGCTGGAAAGATTCACTATAATACAGACAAATATTATAAAACTATAGACCCTAAACCAGAAATTAGTAGGCTTAATTTTGGAGGGAAAATATCTCTGGGATATAAAAATAACGGATATACATTTTTTGCTAATACTGGATATAAAAGAAGAGATGTAGATTATAATATCAGTTATACAGATGCAGAAACACAAGATCAACCAGCAGCACCTTTAACATTTTTAAGAACCTCTTATGGATTTGGATCAGTAAGAGCTGCACAAAATCAAGTACGTTCTGGATTTTTACAACAACATGATATACATTTTGGAGGTGGTATTTTAAAAAAGAATAAGAAATATCAAGCTCAAATAGCTTATACCTATCGAGATCAGCAAGAAAAAATATATTATAAAAGTTATAAAGACCCTAATAATTTATTGGGAATCTTTAATATAGATTCACATAAGTTAACTTTTGGTTACCAAAATACAGCCTCTTCATTACAATGGAAAATAGGAGGTAAGCTGTGGTTACAAAAAGGCACAAATGCACAGATTTTTAGGACGTATAGAGAAGATAATGCGAGACAAGCAGAAGCAACATCAAATTATAAACAAAATAAAAATGAGATTACAGTTTATGCTGGAGTTTTAAAAAAGAAAGAAACCACGACACTATATGATATTTCACTAGAGACATCATATATCGATGATAAAATTGTTGATCTTTTGGCTGCACGTAAACAAATACAATATTGGAATACCACGATAAGAGCTAATAAAGACTTAAAAATAACTCCAAAACAAAAAATTAATTTAGAAGGAAGCATAGAAACGTATATTCCTGTTACAGATAAATTTCAATATACAATAAACCCTAATGCTTCAGAACCTACTTTAAATGATGATTTTGTAAATAATGTAATCTTACCTGATATGGAATATGAATCAAATATAAGGTGGAGTACATCATTACAATTGCAATATCATTTTAGGTTACTAGATCAAAAGTCTTTAATAATTTCTTCAAGTGTGTATTTTTCTAAAATCTATGACCAATCACACAACTATTGGAATCAAAATTTTGATGATAATACCAATTTAAATTTAGGGCTTATTTATCGTTACTAACAACAACAATGAAACATACAAAACGCATAATAATAAGTACATTCTTTTTAATGGGAATATTGTTAACAACGATGTCTTTAACAAAAGAACCACAAGATGAATATTATGACATTAATGAATTAAGAAAAATTTATGGGAGTGGAGATGCTACTTTATGGCCAAAACCACAAATAGATAGTGTAGTTATAAAAGACTATGTAGAAATAGGTAGTTTACCCAAACCTGAATTCCCAGAAGATAATACATTTAATAAAGCTAAAGCAAAATTAGGAAAGACGTTGTTTTTTGATGCTAGGCTTTCTGTATCAAAACAAATAGCTTGTGCATCGTGTCATGAACCACAATTAGGATGGGGAGATGGAAAACGTTCTTCACATGGACATAATAGGACTTTGGGAAATCGTAATGCACAAACGATTCTAAATATAGCCTATGCTAAGAGTTTATTTTGGGATGGGAGATCTCCATCTGTAGAAGCGCAAGTACTTTTTCCGCTACAAGCGCCAAATGAAATGAATACACATTCGGCTATAGCAGTACAACATATTAAAGAAATAAAAGGATATTATCCTATGTTTAAAGAAGCTTTTGGAAATGATAGTATTACAGTAGATCGTATACAAAAAGCAATAGCAACATATGAGCGAACAGTAGTAAGTACATCATCAAAATTTGATCGTTTTATAAGCGGAAAAAATAATAGGTATACAGATCAAGAAGTATTGGGGTTGCATTTATTTAGAACCAAAGCTAAATGTGTTAATTGTCATTATTCACCATATTTTTCAGACCAAAAGTTTCACAATTTAGGGTTGACATATTATGGTAGAAAGTATGAAGATTTAGGATTGTATAATGTTACTAATAAAAAAGAAGATGTAGGTAAATTTAGAACACCTACCTTGAGAGAAGTAGCTAATACAGGACCATGGATGCATAATGGATTATTTCCTAGTCTAGCAGGAATAGTGAATATATACAATGCAGGAATGCCTAATGAAAAACGTAAACCAGAGATGGTTAATGATTCTTTGTTCCCTGTAAAGTCAACATTGATCCATAAATTAGAATTAAACAAAGAAGAAAAAGCAGCCTTGGTAGCATTCATGAAAACATTATCTACAACGGCCTCAAGAAGATCTATTACTAATGTTAAAATGCCAATGTAATCTTATAGATAATAAAAAAAGAGCAATTACATTATTGAATTTTTTTTATAGGATATACATTAGTAATATGTAACCCTTATATTTGCAGAAAATTTATTAGCTATACTATGAGCAAGTTATTGATAGTAGGGACAGTAGCATTTGACGCTATTGAAACACCTTTCGGAAAAACTGATAAGATATTAGGAGGAGCAGCAACATATATTGGGTTAGCAGCTTCAAACTTCAACATACCATCTGCAATAGTATCTGTTGTGGGTAACGATTTTCCTGAAGCATATTTAAAAATGTTAGAAGATCGCAATATTGATATTTCAGCTATAGAAATTGTACCAGATGGAAAAACATTCTTTTGGAGTGGAAAGTATCATAATGATATGAACTCTAGAGATACTTTAGAAACACAGTTAAATGTTTTAGAAAACTTTAATCCAGTGGTTCCAGAAGGATATAAGGATGCAGAAGTAGTAATGCTAGGAAACCTACACCCATTAGTACAGTTAAGTGTACTTGAACAAATGACAGAAAAACCTAAGTTAGTAGTATTAGATACTATGAACTTTTGGATGGATGTAGCTTTAGAAGATCTTAAGAAAGTAATTGCAAAAGTAGATGTAATCACTATCAATGATGAAGAAGCTAGACAGTTAAGTGGAGAATATTCTCTAGTAAAAGCAGCTAGAGTAATAGCAGAAATGGGACCTAAATATGTAGTGATTAAGAAAGGAGAGCATGGAGCTTTATTATTCCACGAAGATCAAGCCTTCTTTGCACCAGCACTACCTCTAGAAGAAGTATTTGATCCTACAGGAGCAGGAGATACTTTTGCAGGAGGATTCTCTGGATATATTGCAAGAACAGAAGATGTGTCTTTTGAGAATATGAAAAATGCAATTGTTCATGGATCAAATTTAGCATCATTCTGTGTAGAGAAGTTTGGTACAGAGCGTATGGAAGGACTAGCAAAAGAAGAGGTTCAAAAACGACTACAAAGATTTAAAGAACTGACTCAGTTCGAAATAGAATTATCATAACTACAATGCCCTGAATTTTCGGGGCATTTTTATACCATTTATAACACAACAACACAATAGTTTACAATGAGCGATGCATTAAAACATGAGTGCGGTATAGCACTTGTTAGACTTTTAAAGCCATTAGAATATTATAAAGAAAAATACGGAAGTGCATTTTATGGCGTAAATAAAATGTACTTGATGATGGAAAAACAGCACAATCGAGGTCAAGATGGAGCAGGTCTAGCAAGTATAAAACTAGATATGAAACCTGGACAACGATACATAAGTAGAGTACGCTCAAGTGAACAACATCCTATTCAAGATATTTTTGGACAAGTTAATGAACGAATCAACAAGGCATTAATAGAGAATCCAGAATATAGAGACGATGTTCAATTACAAAAAGAAAACATACCTTATATAGGAGAAGTATTATTAGGACATGTACGCTATGGAACTTTTGGAAAGAATAGTGTAGAAAATGTACATCCTTTCTTAAGACAAAACAACTGGATGCATCGTAACCTAATCGTTGCAGGTAATTTTAATATGACTAATAACCATGAGTTATTTGCAAACTTGGTTAAAATAGGTCAGCACCCAAAAGATAATGTCGATACCATCACTGTGATGGAAAAAATAGGTCATTTTTTAGATTCTGAAGTAGCTAAGCTATATAAAAAACTTAAAAAAGAAGGCTTTAATAAAATCGATGCTTCGCCACAAATTGTAGAACGTTTAAACATTTGCAAAATACTTAAAAAGTCTACAAAGAAATGGGATGGAGGATATGCAATGGCAGGAATGTTAGGACATGGTGATGCTTTTGTATTACGTGACCCAGCAGGAATAAGACCAGCATATTACTACCAAGATGATGAGGTGGTTGTTGTAGCATCAGAGCGCCCAGTTATACAAACAGTATTTAATGTAGCCTTTGATGATGTAGTAGAATTAGATCCTGGTAAAGCGATTATTATTAAGAAAAACGGAAAGATTTCTATAGATCAAATTATTGAACCACTTGAACGAAAAGCATGTTCTTTTGAACGTATTTATTTTTCTAGAGGAAGTGATGCCGAAATTTATAAAGAGCGAAAGGATTTAGGAAAACTAGTAATGCCTCAAGTATTAAAGGAAATAGATTATGATACAGTAAAAACTGTTTTTTCATATATTCCTAATACAGCAGAAACATCTTTTATCGGAATGGTTGAAGCTGCTCAAGATGAATTGAATAAGCAGAAGAATGAAACCATTCTTAAAGAAAGAGAAACACTTACAGATGAACGTTTATCAGAGATTTTAGCATACAAACTGCGCACTGATAAGATCGCTATAAAAGATGCTAAACTAAGAACTTTTATTACAGAAGATAGTAGTAGAGATGATTTAGTTGCTCATGTGTATGATGTAACATATGGTGTAGTAAGACCAGAAGATAATCTAGTTATTATAGATGATAGTATTGTAAGAGGAACTACCCTCAAGAAGAGTATCATTAAAATGCTTGATCGATTAAATCCTAAAAAAATCGTGATAGTATCCTCTGCACCACAGATTAGATATCCAGATTGTTATGGTATAGATATGGCAAGATTAGAAGGATTGATAGCTTTTAAAGCCGCGCTTGAATTATTAAAAGAGAATGGGAATTACGACTTGGTAGAACAAGTTTATGAAAAGTGTAAAGCCCAAGAATCTTTACAAGATAACGAGGTGGTAAATTATGTGAAAGAAATTTATGATGGATTTGAGCCACAAGAAATAAGTGATAAAATAGCAGAATTATTAAGTGATAAATCGGTAAAAGCCGAAGTAAAAATTATTTATCAAACTGTAGATAATTTACATAAAGCTTGCCCTAAGAATTTAGGAGATTGGTATTTTACAGGTAATTACCCAACAGATGGAGGTAATAGAGTTGTAAATAAAGCTTTTATCAATTTTTATGAAGGTAAAGATGAACGCGCTTATTAGAACTAAATAACACCGTTAAAAAAAAGTTAATTTGTGTAGTTCAACAATTATTTAGGTTGTTTATCTAAAAATTTTTAAATCTACCTATTATCATCATATATTAGCTTCGCCATAGCATAAGTAGGTTAAGTTCATGGTAGATTTGGGGCAAAAAAGGGTGGACTATCCACCTTTTTTTATTTTATATACTTTCCATTTTTAGAAAATCAAAAGAAAAATATAAGCGCGATTATTTTATAGAAATAATTAAGTTATATCTAGATATAGAAAGAGGTGTTATCTAATCGATAACACCTCTTTTATTTTGTATGATAAAGAATCTAGTGACTATTTATTTTTTGCAAAACGTGTAGCTACTTCTTCCCAGTTAATTACGTTAAAGAAAGCCGAAACGTAATCAGGTCTACGGTTTTGATAGTTTAAGTAATAAGCATGCTCCCATACATCAAGACCTATGATAGGAGTACCACCACATCCTATTTCTGGCATTAATGGATTATCTTGATTAGGTGTAGCACAGATTTCTAGTTTTCCACCATCATGAACACATAACCAAGCCCATCCAGAACCAAATTGAGTTGCAGCAGCTTGTGAAAATTCATTTTTAAAAGCTTCAAAAGACCCAAAAGTACTATCGATAGCTTGTGCTAATTCTCCTGTTGGTTTTCCACCTCCATTAGGAGATAAAATTTCCCAAAATAGACAGTGATTGTAGAATCCACCACCATTATTTCTCACTGCAGTATTAGAAGTATCTAAGTTTGTAAGAATATTTTCGATTGTTTTTCCTGCTAAATCAGTTCCTTCAATTGCAGCATTAAGTTTTGCCGTATATCCTGCGTGGTGCTTACCATGGTGAATTTCCATAGTACGTGCATCAATATGTGGTTCTAGCGCGTCAAAAGCGTAGTTTAGTTTTGGTAATTCAAAAGACATATTATACTTATGTATTTAGTTAATAAAAATATGACCTCAAATTTAGGAATTAGAGTGGGGAATTAAAATTTTTATATGTTATAAATTGATTAAAATGAAGTAAATCAAATATATATCGGGATAAAAAGCTATTACTAATGATATTACAGAGATGAAAACAAAAGCGATTTAGTATTTTAGTAAAAAATATAATTATTGGAATCACAACATTCATTTACGGTTTATAATGCGGCAGCAGGAGCAGGAAAGACCTATACGCTTGTAAAAGAATACTTAATACAACTTCTTAACACAAAGAGAGAAGATAATTATAAAAATATTCTAGCAATTACATTTACCAATAAAGCTGTAGGTGAAATGAAAACTAGAATTCTAGAAACACTTCAAGGTATTAGCGAGCCAGAAATATCTGAGAAATATAAGACTATATGGAAAGATATTTATGAAGAAATAGGAGGGGTAGAAAAAGATCTAAAAGAAAAGGCTGCTAGAATTTTAAAAAAGATTTTACATAATTATGCAACTTTTGATGTAGTTACAATTGATACTTTTACACATAGAGTTATTAGAACCTTTGCTCACGATCTTGAAATTCCGATGAATTTTGAGATAGAAATGGATACAGATTTCTTGCTACAAGAAGCTGTTGATTCTTTAATAAACAAAGCTGGAGTAGAAGAAGCATTAACTCAAATCATAATTGCTTTTGCTTTTTATAAATTAGAAGAAGATAAAAGCTGGGATATTACTTTAGAATTAAATAAGATAGCTAAATTATTACTCAGTGAAAATGATAGAAATTATATAGCACGATTAACATCAAAAACTCCAAAAGATTTTGAAAACCTTAAAAAGAAGTTAGTTAACGAGACAGAAAATTTACAGTTGAAGACTATAGCATCTTCAAAAAAAATATTAGAAAAATTTGATCAGCAAGGATTAGAAAAATCAGATTTTACGAGAGGATCGATACCAACTCATTTTTTGAAACTGTCTCAAGGAGAAATATTAACAGATTATACAGCCGCCTGGAAACAAGAGATAACAACAGCATCTTTTTATAGTGCTAAGTTAGATGCGAGTAAAAAAGAAAGAATAGATGCTCTTAGATTAGAAATAGAAAATGTTTTTTTAGAAACTAAGGAGGCAATGCAAACTATAGGGTTTTATAAAAATATATTAAAGAACCTTACACCATTATCTGTTCTTAATGCGATTCATAAAGAAGTAGAGCAGATTAAGAAAGAGCAACATATTTTATTGATTTCAGAGTTTAATGCTATAATAAGTAATGCTATAAAAGATCAGCCAGCTCCTTTTATATATGAACGATTAGGAGAACGATATAAATCTTATTTTATTGATGAATTTCAAGATACTTCTGTATTGCAATGGCATAATTTAATACCATTAATAGATAGTGCTTTATCAGGAGAAAATTTAGAAGGAGAAACAGGTAGTCTGGTTATAGTTGGCGATGCAAAACAAGCAATTTATAGATGGAGAGGTGGAAAAGCAGAACAATTTATTTCGTTGTCTAACGATGAAAATCCATTTTCAATACAAGATAAAAAGGTATTGAATTTACCAACCAATTATAGAAGCTATTCAGAGATAATTAAGTTTAATAATGAATTCTTCACATACCTCTCTAAAGAATTTTCAGATACTTCACATCAAGAATTATATTTAGAAGGAAATAGGCAAGAAACAAATGCTAAAAAAGGAGGATATGTTAATATTTCATTCATTGAAGCAAAAAATGCAGTTGAAGAAGACGAAGCTTATGCTCAGCGAACGTATGAAATTGTGGAAGCATTATTAGAAAAAGGATATAGACTTAATGAGATATGTATACTTACACGAAGGCAAAAAGAAGGGATTGCTATTGCAAACTATTTAACAACAAAAGAGATCGATATTGTCTCGTCAGAAACCTTATTAATTAATAATTCGCATGAAGTAAGATGTATTATTAATATTTTAAAATTAGCAATGCATCCCAACGATTTGTTGTTAAGAGTAGAGGTGTTGTATTATTTAGCAAATAAATTTGATATAGCAGATCATGCGCAGTTTTTGGCTGATCAGACCCAAGCAACAATTGAAGAATTTGAGCACTATTTATCCGAATTAGGAATTGAATTTGAATTTAAATTTAATCAGTTGTTTATATTACCATTATACGAAAGTGTAGAGTATATCATAAGAAGTTTTAAGCTTCATGAACAGGTATCAGCATATATTCAGTTCTTTTTGGACATTGTATATGATTTTACTCAAAAGAATATAGAGGGAATCATAGGATTTTTATCATACTGGGAACAACGAAAAGACAGATTGAGTATCGTAGCACCAAAAGGTAGAGATGCTATTCAAATTATGACAATACATAAATCCAAAGGGTTGGAGTTTCCTTGTGTAATTTATCCATATGCCAATGTTGATATTTATAGAGAACTAGAACCCAAAGTTTGGATACCAGTAGATGAAGAAGATTATGAAGGTTTTGGAGAAGTGTTTGTAAATTATAATAAAACAATTGCAGATATAGGAATTGTAGGTGAACGATTAGTACAATATAGGGAGTCACAATTAGAATTAGATGCGATTAATATATTATATGTAGCACTTACTAGAGCAGAAGAACAATTATATATTGTAAGCAAATTAGATTTAAGTGCAAAAGGCATAGCAAATAAAAATAAATTCTCTGGAAAACTTATCAATTACCTTAGTGCTATAGAACAATGGAATAGGGAACAATTAGAATATAGTTTTGGTGAAGAGAAAAGAAGCAGTGAACTACAAAAGATCAAGGATACAGAGGATGCATTAGAATTGAATAAGATGATTAATACCTCTAAAGAAGCTCATAATATAAGTATAGTTACTAATCAAGGAAAATTATGGGATACAAATCAACAAGATGCAGCAGAAAGAGGTGTTTTGTTACATGATATTTTGGCAAAAATAAAAACAGAAAAAGATATAAAACCTATTGTAGAAGAAGCTTATCAAACAGGAATTATCAACGAAAAGCAAAAAGAAGAATTAAAAGAAAGTCTATTTTATATTATTACAAGCGATGAATTAAAAAAATATTTTGACAATGAATTAACTATTTTAAACGAAAGAGATATTTTTTCAAATGGAGAGATTTACAGACCAGATAGGGTAGTTATCAATCAATATAATAAAGCAGTTGTAATAGATTATAAAACAGGTTTATATGAGACTGGGCATGAAGAACAGGTATATGATTATGGAGTCCTACTAGAAAAATTAGGATATAGTATTGATAAACGAATATTGGTTTATATCAACGAAAAAATGGAAATAAAATACGTTTAAAATAAAGAGAATTATATAATTACTAGAAAAAATATATAGATAAAAGGTATTTTTATCTTATAATTGTACCGTAAATATTTATAGTATAAATTATTAATAAAGATTATTGTCATTCCTTATAAGCATTATGGATTATACGTAATGGCTGTGAGGTATGATATACACTGGGCTATTAAGAAAAATTTAGTAGTTTTGTCTTTGTTAATAAATTTTAACATATTACATTTGCTTTAATTAACACTTAAAAAATTAAATTATTGAATATGAAACATCTTAGCAGATTTTTATTGGCTTCGCTGTTTGTACTTGGTTTTAGTACAGCGAATGCGCAAGACGAAAACAACCCTTGGGCTGTATCTATTGGCGTAAATGCTGTAGATTTTTACCCTACTGGAGGTGACGACGGTTTCCAAGGAGAAATTTTTTCAGAATACTTTAATGTAAACGATCACTGGAACATTTTACCATCAGTTTCTAGATTAGCAGTAGGAAGATACATTGGAGATGGTTTCTCATTCACTGTAGCAGGTACTGTTAATAAAATTGAAAAATTAGGAGATGTAGCTGCAAATGATTTAGCATACTACGGATTAGATGGGAATATCAAATATAGCTTTAAAGATCTTTTAAAGACTAGCTGGTTTGATCCTTACTTAGGTGTAGGTGGAGGATATACTTGGTTAGACGATGAAGGAGCTGGTAACTTAAATGGATTAGTTGGAGCAAACTTTTGGTTAACTGAGAATTTAGCATTCAATATACAATCTGCTTATAAGCATGTTTTTGAAGATAACATTCCTGAGCACTTCCAACATTCTGCTGGAATTACTTTCGTATTTGGAGGTAAAGATACTGACGGTGACGGAGTATATGACAAAGAAGATGAGTGTCCTGAAGTACCAGGTTTAGTTGAATTTAACGGATGTCCTGATTCTGACGGTGATGGTATCATCGATAGTAAAGATGAGTGTCCTGAAGTTCCTGGAACTGCTGAATTTAACGGATGTGCTGATTCTGATGCAGATGGTATTCCTGATCCTAAAGATGAGTGTCCTACAGTTGCAGGTATCGCTTCTTTAAATGGATGTCCTGATGCAGATGGTGATGGACTTACTGATGCTAAAGATGGTTGTCCTAACGAATTTGGACCAGCTGCTAATAACGGATGTCCTTACCAAGATAGAGATGAAGATGGAGTATTAGATAAAGATGATAAATGTCCAGATGTAGCAGGAACTAAAGCTAACAATGGATGTCCTGAGCCAACTAAAGAAGAGCAAGATCAGTTAAACGCTTACGCTAAAACTATCTTATTTGCTTCAGGTAAATCTACTATCAAAACTCAATCTGAGTCAGTATTAAAAGATATCGTTGAGATCTTAAAGAAATACCCAACTTCTAAATTTACTGTAGAAGGACATACTGATAGTGCAGGTAGTAACAAGTTAAATCAAAGACTATCTGATTCTAGAGCTAACGCTGTTAAGAACTTCTTAGTTGAAAACGGAATTGATCAATTCAGATTATCAGCTGTTGGTTACGGAGAAGATAAGCCAATCGCTTCTAACAAGACAAGAGCTGGAAGAAAAGAAAACAGACGTGTAGAAATAAACTTAGTTAAAGAATAATTTATTTCTTCATAAATAATATAAGAACGCCTCGATTATATCGAGGCGTTTTTTATTTTTAGAAAATGAAAAGTTTTCTAAGAGAAGTCATAGAATATGCCGATAGACAAGAGGAACAAAAAATAAGTGACCTTATTTTTATCTTACCTAGTAAGAGAGCTGGCCTTTTTTTAAAAAAAGAACTAGCAAATTATTATAAAAAACAAACACTCTTTGCTCCCAATATAATAAGCATTGAAGATTTTATAGCAGAATTATCAGATTTACAATTAATAGATAATACAGAAACTCTATTTGAGTTTTACGAAGCTTATTTAGGAGTTAATATGTCTCAACCTAAAGAAGATTTTGAAACGTTTAGCAGTTGGGCTCAGACATTAATTTATGATTTTAATGAAATTGACAGGTACTGTATTGACCACCATTCTTTCTTTAGTTACTTATCAAGTATCCAAGATATAAACCATTGGTATGTACAAAAAGAAAAGACGGCATTAATTGAGAATTATATCATTTTTTGGAATAATTTATATTTATATTATCAAGCTTTTTCAGAGAAATTAATTCAGAAAAAGGCTGGATATCAAGGATTATTATATAGAGAAGCTGCAAATAAAGTTGAAGAATATGCTTCAAATAGTACTCAAAAACATTTTTTTGTAGGGTTTAATGCCCTAAATAATGCTGAACAACAAATTTTTCAAGTTTTATTAGAAAAAGAAAAAGCAGAAGTATTTTGGGATGTCGATAAGATATTTATAGAAGATAAAAATCATGATGCATCATTATTTGTAAGAGATTATTTAAAGCACTGGAATCATTATAAAAAACAACCATTTAAACCTACAGAAACTCAATTTGCTTTAGCAAAAAAAATAGATATTATTGGAGTACCAAAAAATATAGGACAAGCTAAATATGTAGGAGAAATTTTAACCTTAGTTCCAAAAGATAAGTTAGAAAATACAGCGGTAGTACTCGCAGATGAAAAACTGCTCTTACCTATGTTAAACTCATTTCCTAAATCGGTAGATGCAGTAAACATTACAATGGGATTATCATTAAAAGATGTTCCTATGGCAGCTTTTTTTGAACTTCTTTTTAAGTTACACAAACTACCTAATGAACAAGGGATTTATTACAAGGCAATTTTAGAAGTTTTAAATACACAAATAGCTACAAGAATCCTTGGAGAGTTAGCACAGTATATTGCTAATGAAATAACCAAGGATAATTTAATTTACATATCAGCAGCTCATCTTTTCAGTTTTACAAAAAATAAGCAAGAGTTAAATCGATTAAAACTTTTGTTTGAATCATGGAGTAATGCAACTATAGCTTTAGAGCGATGTCATAAAATTGTTTATGTTTTAAAAGAATGTTTAGATAAAGAAAAACATGTTTTAGAATTAGAATATGCCTTTAGATTTCATACAGTTTTTAATAATTTAGAGAGACTTAATACTAAGTTTAAATATATTGAATCCTTAAGTTCTTTATATCGATTGTATCAAGAAATAATAACGGTAGATACGTTAGATTTTAAAGGAGAACCATTAAGAGGATTACAATTAATGGGAATGTTAGAATCAAGATGTTTAGATTTTGAAACTGTAATTATAACCTCGGTAAATGAAGGAATATTGCCAGCAGGAAAAAGCGCAAATTCATTTATTCCGTATGATTTGAAAAGAACATATAAGTTGCCTACCTATAAAGAAAAGGATGCTATTTATACGTATCATTTTTACCATTTATTACAAAGAGCTAAACAAGTATACTTATTATATAATACAGAAGCAGAAGGAGTAAGTGCAGGAGAAAAGAGTCGATTTTTATTACAATTAGAAATTAATAAGCAAGCTCAACATGAGATAAGCCATAAGGTGGTAGCAACACCTGTACCTAGAATACAAAAAACGTCAATTACCATTCAAAAAAACGATCAGGTATTAGAAAAACTTCGAAGTTTGATGAGTTATGGTTTATCGCCTTCGGCAATTACCAGCTATATTAGAAATCCTATTGAATTTTATTATAGATATATTTTAGGAATTAAAGAAAGTGAAGTTGTAGAAGAAACTATTGCAGCAAACACAATGGGAACCGTGATACATAATACATTAGAAAACTTTTATAAACCATTTGTAGGCAAAAATCTAGAATTGGTTGATATAAAGAAAATGTATAAGCAAATTGATAAGGAAGTAACACAACAATTCAAAGAAGAATATTCTTCTTTAGACATAAAGCAAGGAAAAAACCTGTTGATATATGAAGTATCAAAACGATATGTATATAATTTTTTAAAATTAGAAGAAGATAGTTTAAAACAGGGAAAAACATTGAGAATTGTCGCGATAGAAAGTGATTTAAAAGCTCAAATTGATATTCCAGAATTGCCATTTCCTGTATATATCAAAGGAAAAGTTGATAGAATAGATGAATTAGATGGACAGTTGAGAATTATTGATTATAAAACTGGTAAGGTGATGCAAGGAGATGTAGAAGTTGTCGATTGGGATGTCATTACTACAGATTATAAATACAGTAAGATTATTCAAGTGTTAGCATACTCGTATATGCAATACAAAGAAAAAGCGTTTGAAATGCCAGCAGAAGCAGGAATCATTTCGTTTAAGAATCTCAAAGGAGGTTTTTTAAAGTTTGGTACAAAAGCTTCAAAAATGGCTCGTAAAAAAGATAATGCTATTACGACTGAAGTATTAGAAGAATATTTAAAAGTACTCAAAGCATTAATTATTGAAATCTACGATCATAATCAACCTTTTATAGAAAAAGAAGTATGATAACTATAAAGAAGAATATAGCAGTTACAGGAAAATATGAAAAACCTATAGTGACAGATGTTTTTTATAAAGAGAACAAAAAAAATAAGCCAGTAGTAATTTTTTGTCATGGATATAAAGGTTTTAAAGATTGGGGTGCATGGGATATAGTGGCTAAGCATTTTGCAGCTTCAGATTTTTTCTTTATAAAGTTTAATTTTTCACACAATGGAGGAACGCTTGAGCAACCTATAGACTTTCCAGACCTAGAGGCATTTGGTAATAATAATTATATAAAAGAATTAGATGACCTTCAATCAATTATTGATTGGAGTATTTCTAATGAAGAATTTCATGAAGAACTAAACCATAATGAAATTATTTTAATAGGACATTCTAGAGGAGGAGGGATTGTAAGTTTAAAAGCTGCAGAAGAACATAAAGTAACACAAGTGATAAGTTGGGCAGGAGTATCAGATTATGCATCGAGATTTCCTATAGGAGAAGCTTTTCAACAATGGAAAAAAGAAGGTGTGATGTATATCAAGAACGGAAGAACATTACAAGATATGCCACATTATTTTCAGTTTTATACAAATTTTATTGAAAATAAAGAACGATTAACAATTGCTAGAGCAATACAACAATTATTAAAACCACATTTAATTATTCATGGAGTAGAGGATACAGTAGTACAGTTAGAAGAAGCAAAAAGATTACATAAATGGAATCCTAAGAGTAAATTAGAATTTATTTCTAATGGAGATCACGTTTTTGGAGCAAAACATCCATGGAATAAAGTAGAATTACCGCAGGAATTAGAAGAAGTTATTTTTAAAACTATAAAATTTAGCATTATAAATATGAATAAAGAAAGCTAAATATTTAATTTATAGTATTTAATAGCATTTTGTTTAATTGGGTTTTTACTCCATTCTTCCCATTGATTAGTATAAGGGTTGTACCCACATTTTAAAGGCTTCGAAAAAATATCAGTAGGATTTTCTATGAAAGCTCTACAATCAGTACAAATATTTCTAAATTCACAATCTTTACAAACATCAATTTTGTTTTTATTTATGCGCCAATTTTTTTTTATGGTACTATTAGTTAATATATCGTACATAGAAGATTGGCGGATATTACCATAACTATCTTTCATAGAAGGACAGTTTTTTATATAGCCATTGACATCAACTGAGATTTTTTTATTTAAACATGTATTATGTTTTTGAGATTCAGAAAATACTTTTGTATCAATACAAAAATATTTTTGATTAATGACCCCGCAATAATTGTTGTTTATAATTGTTTTTGTAGAAAAATTGAAAAAATCATCATTTGAATTAAATGGAGCAGAATGAAATTTAATTTTTCCTATTAGAGGATTCTCTAATATTATTTTTTTTAGAATAACAATATCATTTTCATTTTTAGGATAGTTTAGAATAAAATCGATATTCCTAAAATATCCTTTTGACGAATGATGTATAATGTCTTTTATTATATCAACATTAAGGTATGAATATGATCGTATTTCAAGAAAAACACATCTTAAATCGATAAGTTGATCAATTACATTTTTAATATCATAATCAGAATTTTTATCCAGATCAATTATTGCATTGTTAATAATTTCAGGAGATTGAAAATCTAAATTTAATAAAGGGAAAACACTAGGTGATTTACAATAAAAGCCGATACCTTCATCAATGAAATAATTAATATAATCCATTAAGATTTGTTGACTATTTTTATCAAACTCTGATATTAACGTATTTAAAGGTGTAGTTCTTAATTGAACTAGAGTGTCATGCAATTCGTTAGGTAGAAAATGAATCTGTTGTTTCTGTAAATCGGTAATAGTACTTCTATTAGCACCTTTTGTTAAAATACAATTTGAAAAAAGTATGAAGTGTTTTTTCATAAATTAAAATATTTTAGAAACCGGCTTAGGTGATGTAAATGCATAAGTCTTTTTTGAATTATACTTTTTTATAGAGATAAATCTATTAGATCTTATATTATTTAAGTTTTTATCTATGCTATCTTCTTTTGTATTATGATTGATTTCAGCTAATTGATATACGAGAGGAAGTTCGTTTAAACCAGATTTGATTATTTTTTTCATAGTTAATTATGGATTCATTAAATCTAAAGCAATTTTTCGTTCTAAATAATAATTACAAGACTCAGAAATCATTCCAAATTGTCCAATAGGGTTAATTTCTAAAAAATATAATTGATCATCTTTACCATAAATAAAATCTAAAGAAGCTGTATTTAAATTTAATTTGTTCATTAAAACTTTAATTTTTTCTTCTACTTCGTAAGGTAATTGATAAGGCACTTTTCTTAAATCATTAGGATCTCTCTTTCTATAATCAATTTCATTTCCTGAAGTAATAATTGCCATTGAATATATATTACTATTTAATACAAAAGCTCTTATTTCATATTCTTTTTCAATAAATTTCTGAATAAAAGATTCAGGAAATGTTGAAGGAATTTTATTAAGATGATGATTTGTAATTTCAATTGTATAGAACAATACAGAATATTCAGTATCTATTAGCATTTCTGTATTAGCTATACTTTTGGTAATTATACGTTGATTATTTTTTTTGAATTCTACTAGCCTTTTTTTATTGTTTACTAATGTATAATTAGGAATATTAAATCCTATCGTTTCAGCTATATCTAATACTATTAATTTATTAATATATACATTCTTTGGATGAGATAACCAATAAGAACTTCTTAGTTTATGAAAAAAAAAATCAGATTTAGCTTTTTGATTATATAATAAATTGTTTTTTAATATAGATGTACTTTTTATAGAGTTTAATTCTATTTTAAAATTTTTAGAATTATCCCATCTCCTATACCAAACACTTTTATAGTCATCAAAATCTTTTAATATATCAAGTCTTTGATCGCTATTAATTTTAACATAACTAATATTAAAATGGAGTAGCCAATCAATTACTTGTTCTGTAGAAATTTCAAATTCACTTTGACTTAAAATTAATATCATAAATAAAAACAGTCTAATTTTTAAATTAGACTGTTAAGTTTTGTTAATGATTTAAGGTAAATTAAAATTTTATAATCTCAGGATCTCCCTTTTCATCATAATAAGAAGCAACAACCCAATTTCCTGGTGTACTTGTTCCTCCAGGTTTAGCATATTCTAAGATATAGCTATGCCAACCACCTTTAATCTTTTCACAAGTTTTTAAATCTAATTTATTAGCTTTAAATTCAGATAATGTTTTCATAATTAATGAATGTTATAAATTATACATGTCAAATATATGTGCTAATGTTAAAATTTTCAAATTTAATTGAATATTTAACATTATATTTTTTACATTGCAATCGTGAAAAACAAGAGACATATCATAGCATCTTTTTTACTGATCATATTTAGTATGCTTCAGTTTGCAGATCTGCATGCTTTTGAGCATGATGCAACAGATGTTGATTGTCATATATGTCAGATGGTTTCGAGTGAGGATGTTAATGATGGTTTTATACCTTCTATTGTTTTAGATATCCCAGAACCAATCTTGTTACCAATAGATACTACTATCTTATCAAAAGATATAGAGAAGGTAACGGCAATTACACTACTTACACATAACAATAAAGCTCCACCTAGAGCTTAATTATATTTTATCTTTTATATAAAAGATTAATCTTTAATACAATAGTATATAATCCTATATACTATTATGACCTTATTATTTAATTTTTTTCAGAGCAATGAAGAAGCATTTATATGTTGTAATGTTTCTTTTAGCAGGTATATCAATGTTTTCACAAGATTGTAATCTTGTATTAACAGGTAGAGTAATAGACTTTCATGATGGTGTGCCTCTAAAAGGGGCAGAGATTTCGTTTAATAATCAAAAAATAATCACAAACGAAAAAGGAGAATATCGAATAGAAAATTTGTGTAATGTAGCTTATGCCTTTACGGTGGCACATAAAGAATGTAATACACAAGTTGTAACAGTAGATATGGGTGAGAAATCAAAATACGATTTCTATTTAGAACATCATTATACAGACTTAGAAGAAGTTGATATAATAGATAGTTCAAAAAAAACACTAACTAATAGTCAAACAGAAGGAAAATTAAATAAAGAACAATTAGAAGAATATAGTAATTTATCTCTTGGAGATGCTTTAAAAGAAATTTCAGGAGTAAGTAGCCTTAATACAGGAAATACAATTGTAAAACCAGTTATTCAAGGATTACACAGCAGTAGAATTGTAATTATGAATAATGGTGTACGTCAAGAAGATCAAGAGTGGGGAGAAGAACATGCACCTAATATAGATCTTAACGCTTTTGATGAGTTAAGAGTAATCAAAGGAGCAGGAGCATTACAATATGGAGGAGATGCGATAGGAGGTATTGTAATAGGAGAGAATAAACTAACTACGTTACGTGATACAATTTTTGGAAAAGTTCAAGTATCTGCAAGTAGTAATGGTAGAGGCGGTAGTACTAATGGTGTTTTAAATATTGGATTTAAAAATAATTGGAGTACTAAAATACAAGGAACACTTAAACATTATGGAGATAGTGAAGCGCCAGAATATGTTTTGAGTAATACTGGTATACGAGAACAAAGTTTTTCTATAGCAACAGGCTATAACACTTTTGAATATGGAATAGAAGGATACTATAGTCTATATAATGCAAAACAAGGTATTTTAAGAGCTTCTCATATAGGTAATAGATCAGATCTTTTTAGAGCAATAGAAAGTGATGAACCATTAATTATTAATTCGTTTGCATATGATATAAATGCACCTAGGCAGGAAACACAACATCACCTAGCTAAACTTAAATATTATCAACGTTTTAAAAATGCAGGTAAACTTGTATTGCAATATGCATTTCAATATAACAATCGAAAAGAATTTGATATAAGAAGAGGAGATGATAGAAATAAAGCAAGTCTAGATTTAGAATTATTTACACATACACTTGAAGGTTCTTTTGTTTTTGATGCTAAAGATACTTTTAAAAAAACAATAGGAATTCAAGCGAGTACACAAGAAAATGTACCTAATCCAGATACAGGAGTAAGACGATTAATTCCAGATTATCTTAAAAACGAATTAGGAGCTTTTGCAACTTTCGATTTTGAGATTAATGACAAATTAAGAGCGGATGCTGGAATACGATATGATTACACCTTGATAGATGCAGATAAATTTTATGAAAAAGATTTTTGGGATGAGAGAGGATACAATACTGATTTCCCAGATTTAATCATAGGAGAAGAAGGAAATCAATGGTTGACGAATCCAAAGTTTGACTATCATGCAATTTCTGGAGCATTAGGTATTAATTATGAAATAGGAAATAAACAGTGGTTAACCTCTAATATTTCTTATGCAAATAGAGCACCTAACCCGGCCGAATTATTTAGTGATGGATTACATCACAGCGCAGCAATAATAGAGCTAGGAGATTTAAGAATTGAACAAGAAAAAGCTTTAAAGTGGGGAGCTAGTTATCAACACAATAATTTCATATTTAATAATGCAAAGATGACAATTGCTCCGCATGCAAGTTGGATTAAAGATTTTATAGTATTAGAACCAATAGGTTTTGAAGAAACAACAAGAGGTGCATTTCCTGTTTGGGAATACAAACAAACAAATGCAACTTTATATGGGGTAGATATAGATTACCATGTGCCAATTACAAATAAATGGAATATAGAAACAGGTTTTTCTTATATATATGGTCAAGATGAAGAAAGAGAGCGTCCTTTAATTCATATGCCTTCTCCTAACTTTAGTACAACATTTAGTTATGAAGAAGATAAATGGAATGTAAGATTAGTAAATACAACGACATTAAAACAAACTAGATATCCAGATAATAATTTTACAGAAAGCTTCTTAGAAAATGGAGTATTGGTAGATAGAATAGTAGATATATCAACACCACCAGATGGATATACAGTATTTGATCTTCATGGAGCGTATAAATTATCACTTTGGAACCCAGAAGACTTTACTATAGGTCTAAGTATTACAAATCTTTTTGACACTCAATATAGAGATTACCTCAATAGACAACGTTATTATGCTGATAACGTAGGTCGAAATTTTACAATTAATTTAAAACTTAAACTTTAAAAGCAATGAAAACAATTAGTAAATTTTTAGCTATTTCAGTAATGACAATGTTCATTTCATGTTCTAGTGATGATGATGCGCCACAAGTGATTAATGAAGAAGAAGTAATAACTACAGTACGATTGTTAGTTACAGAAGACGGTACGACTAATACGCAAACTGTGACTTGGAAAGAAGGAGTGAATGGGGCAAATAATTTACCTAATGTTACTTTAGAAGAATCAAAAACATATAGTGTTAAAGTACAATTCTTAAATGAAAGTGATCCTAATGATGTAGAAGATATTACTGAAGAGGTGATAGAAGAAAGAGACGAACATTATGTTTTCTTTGACAATAGTGCAGTAAATGGTGTCACAATAGCTAGTGGAAATGAAGATTCTATAGATAGTAACAATATTGGTATAAATATTGATACAGATTGGACTGTGACAGCTGGATCAACAGGAAGAAATTTAAGAGTATATTTGATTCATGAACCAACACAAAAAACAGGAAGCACAAGAGCTGATTTTGGTGGAGAAACAGATGTAGAAGTTGATTTTAATGTTACCATCCAGTAAGAAAATTAGCCTTATGGCTATGTGATATTATAGTATTGTTAAATGATAATAAAATGTACTAAAATTATTCAAAACAGTGCTATATTCACATTCAAAAGAGATAAAAACATATAACAATAAAATTGAAACATTCATAATTATGTATAAGTTGAGTTTGTGTTAACATAAATTAAAGTTTCAATTAGACCCTCAGGAGTAGTTAACCTGAGGGTTGTTTTTTTATACAATTTTGAAGTAGAAAATCGGGGGTTTTTACGCTAGTGAAGACGATGAATTATCACGAAATTTGAGAGTAAAACTAATTAACTCCTAATGTCATGAAAAATCAAACCCAATTACTCAAATTAAGTTGTATTATATTTTTAGTGCTAAATGTATTTACAGCATGTAAAAAAGAACAAAAAGTCAAAGAAACTCCAGAAGTAGAAAAAGCAGAAGAAGTGGCTACTTCATATGTGAAAACTAAGGAATGTACATGTGAGAGCGACTGGTTTCCGCATACACAAACACCAGCTCCAGAAGAAGGCGTAGGGAGTCCTTTTGATAGCCCTACAACAACCAATTGTATTTTTCATCAATGGTCGTGGCAAAAGTTTTTATGGTTAACAAAACCGCAAAGTAATTACCTACCGTTATTTTTAAACGAACTTACTCAAGTAAATAGCAATATGATACCTGTTACACCTGTTGCAGGCGTAAATGTGGTATTAGAAGATACTGCTCAAGCAGGATCAAGCGGTATTTTAAAAACAAATCCAGCATATAATAGTGCTAAAAACACAGCAGCAACAGTATATTATTCTATACATATAAGTGATACTTTAAAAAATGCAGCAGCAAAATTTAAAACAGGTTTAAATAATGGAACCATTCCTCAATCTAATCTAGAGACTTTTCCAGTGGGTTCATTAGAACTTAAAGTATCTTGGGTAACCGTAGATGCTATTCCAGCAGATAAACAAGCAAACTATTATAAAACTAAAGCAACTATAGATGGTAAAGCAGCAACCGTAGCATTATTAGGAATGCATGTAGTAGGTGTAGTGATCAATCACCCAGAGTTTATTTGGGCGACATTTGAACATAATGATTTAGCACCAAACTACGATTGGCCAACTAATCAAGCTAATTCAACAACAGAACAATTATTATATACCAAAGGAACTACTACTGGGTTAGATGGTATTACATGGACAGGAAGTCAAGCTAAATTACCAGCAAAAGCATATGATTTATTTCAATATGGAGTACCCGTAAATCCTGATGGTAGTTATATGACAACAAGTCAAAGTGAGCCAAAGAATTTTGATAATATTCGAGATTTAAATAAATGCGTACAAGCAAGACTTACAGATGTATTTCAGAATTATTTTTACAATGGATCTATATGGATGGATACCGATGGAAAAACACCTACACAACAAGCACAGTTATTAGTAAACACAGGGGGCGATTTAAGCAAAGCTACTCCAGGATCTGTAGCTAGAGGATCATTAAATGCGGCAAATGTAACAATGGAAACCTATACACAGACATTTGAGAGTACAATGGAGAGTATTAATGTAGATACATTAGCCAATTGTTTTTCATGCCATAACGCAGTTAGTTTTAGTGCAGAAAGACCAACATCACCATTGTATATAAGTCATATTTTTGATGGGTATTTACAAACTTCTCAAGGAAAAACAGAAGCAGAGATTGATCAACTTAAAGATCAATTGCATGAGTATTTAAACGTAAAGAAATAATCAAGAAATAAAAAGAATATAAAAGAGCCTTCAAAATTTATTTTTGAAGGCTCTTTAAATTTTATTCTGCGATTCCTTTTCCTTTTAGGACAAGTAACGGAATTCTACTTTCAAAATCTACTTTCTTAATGGTATTATCTTCCCATAACTTAGCAAAGAAACCACGTTTACGTCTAAATACACAAAGCATATCAGGATTATTTTCTTTAAGATGTTCTAATACACCATGAAAAACAGTTGCATTTTCGGTTGATTTGTACAATGAAGTGATTTCACCTAATTCTTTACCAAACTGTGTGTCTTCAGGTAGAAAACTAGCAGTTTTAACTTGTAATAGACGCATCTCTGCACCAAAAGCTTTTAGTATTTTTTTAATAGGATTCAAAGAATTTGGTTTACGTATAGCTCCAGACTTTACAGCCATTAATACACGTTGAATAGGTTTAAACTCATAGTTATCTGGAATGACTAATACAGGGAAATTCATTTTTTTAACGATATTTCCTGAAATCTCTCCTAAGAAATAAGGATCCTTAATATCTTCATGTTGAGGACTCAATGCAATAAGGTCTATAGACATTTTTAAACTAAACGTAGATATAGCGTCTAATAAATCTCCTTCTAATGGATGCGAAATAATAGTAACACCTTTTCTATCAAGACCTTCAAACTCTTGTTCGATAGTGTTAATAGATATTTCTCGTAAAACTTTATTAACGTCAGGTAAACTTCCTGCTCTGGGTAATTCTTTAAAAATACGCACTGCATATATGGTAGCGCCTAGTGCTTTGGCAAAATCAATAGCATATTGTAATTGCGAAGTACTAATAGCTTTATCACTTGATCCTAATGGGACTAGAATGTTTTTCATGGAATAGCTAAAGTTATTTTTTTATCAAAATTGTTTTTAAATTGAAACTAACTTAGATTTAAATCAAAAACCATCATCAAATCAAGTTAATAAGTGTTAATTATCTAAAGACCTTACAAGATAGATGTAAAAAATATAAAGATAAGCTCTAAATTTACACTTTAATTTGAAAAAGCCGTAATTAATCTATGATTCGATTGGCAAAAAAAGAGGAAATTGATACAATTTTATCTTTAACCCAAGCCTGTGCTCAGCACATGATAGCTCAAAATATATATCAATGGAATGATACATATCCTTCTAGAACAGCCTTTGAAAAAGATGTTGAGCGAAGAGAACTATATGTATATATCCTTGAAGATAAAATTATTGGTACTATTGTAGTTAGTGATGATATGGATGAAGAATACAAACCCATTTCATGGAAAACACCTAATACAAACAATATCTACATTCATAGATTGGCGGTACACCCATCATATCAAGGAAAAGGTATAGCACAAGCTATGATGACTTTTGCAGAAAATTATGCTCAAAAAGAAGGATATATTTCAGTGCGATTAGATACCTTTAGCCAGAATAAAAGGAATCAAAAGTTTTATATCCGAAGAGGATATGTACAATTGGGAAATATTTATTTTCCTAAACAAAGCGAAGCTCCTTTTTACTGTTATGAATTAGTATTGTGAGTACAAATATTTCTTTTAAAAGTATCAATAAATTAGCTATTCCAGCAATAATAGCGGGTATAGCAGAACCAGTATTATCATCTACAGATGCAGCTATAGTAGGTAATATACCAGAAGAAGGAACAACAGCATTGGCAGCGGTAGGAGTGGTAGGATCTTTTTTATCCATGTTGATATGGGTTTTAGGGCAGACCCGTAGTGCTATTTCTTCTATTGTAGCACAATATTTAGGAGCAGGAAAAGTTGAAGAGATTAAAAGTTTACCCATACAGGTAATTTTTCTTAATGTGATATTTAGCATAGTAGTATTATTGTCAACGTATTTTTTTACAACAGAAATCTTTAATTTTTTTAATGCAACTGGAGATGTCCTAGCGTATAGTATCCGTTATTACGAAATCAGAGTATGGGGATTTCCGTTAACCCTTTTTACGTTTGCAATTTTTGGAATCTTTAGAGGATTGCAAAATACATTCTGGCCAATGATTGTAGCAACTATAGGAGCAATAGTAAATATTGTTTTAGATGTTGTTTTGGTATATGGGATTACAGATATACTTCCTGCAATGGGGATAGATGGGGCAGCTTATGCCAGTTTAACTTCACAATTAATAATGGCCATATTAGCTTTAATATTAGTATTGAAGAAAACTAAAATTAGTTTTAATCTAGGTCGAAAAATTCATCCAGAAATTAAGAGGCTAGTATTAATGAGTTTTAATCTTATTATACGTACAATAGCGTTAAATATAGCATTGATTGTAGCGGTAAGAGAAGCAACGGCTATAGGTAAAGAATTTATAGCAGCACATGCTATAGCAATAAATATATGGTTTTTTACCGCCTTCTTTTTAGATGGCTATGGAGCAGCAGGAAATGCACTTAGTGGAAGACTACTTGGTAATAAAGATTATAAAGGATTATGGTTATTATCAAAACGTATTACAAAATACAATCTTATAGTAAGCGGAATATTAATTCTTATAGGACTGATTACATATAAGCAAATAGGACTGATCTTTAATAAAGATGAAACGGTTTTGAATATATTTTATACCATGTTTTATTTGGTATTAATTAGTCAACCTCTTAATGCAATAGCATTTAGTTATGATGCTATGTTTAAGGGATTGGGAGAAATGAAAGCGTTGCGTAATGTACTGTTAATTGCAACATTTCTAGGGTTTTTACCTATGGTATACATAGCTAAATATTTTGAATTAAAATTATTCGGGATATGGATAGCTATACTGCTATGGTTGTTTATAAGAGGAGTATTACTCATTTTAAAATTCAGAAAAAAGTATTATCCACTAGTAATGCAAGAAGCATGAATCTTTCAAAAATAGTACCTTTGAATAAAAATCAAAAAGATGAGTACTACACGACTAGACGGCAGTTTATATACGAAGATCGAAAATAAAGTAGCTACTATAGAATTTGGACATCCAGCAAGTAATTCTTTTCCATCAATATTGCTTGATAGATTAGCAAGAGCTTTTGAAGAACTGGATACCAATACAGAAGCACATGTGATTGTATTAAAATCAGAAGGAGATCGTGCTTTTTGTGCTGGAGCATCTTTTGATGAGCTGTTAGCAATTACTACAGAAGAAGAAGGAAAAGAGTTTTTCTCAGGATTTGCAAAAGTAATCAATGCTATGCGTAAATGTAGTAAGCCAGTAATTACACGAGTACAAGGAAAAGCAGTAGGAGGAGGAGTAGGTTTAATTTCGGCATCAGATTATGTGTTGGCAACAGAAGCTGCGGCTATAAAGTTGAGTGAATTATCTATAGGTATAGGCCCTTTTGTAATAGAACCAGCGGTAACACGTAAGATTGGTGTTGCAGCTTTTGAAACCTTATCATGGGATGCTACATCATGGCAAAATGCGTATTGGGCAAAAGATCATGGACTTTATGCTCGCGTATTTGAAACGATAACTGAATTAGATAAAGAAGTATTGCTATTTTCAGAGAAACTTGCTGGTTATAACCCAGAGGCACTTAAAGAAATGAAGAAAGCAACATGGAAAGGAACAGAAGAGTGGGAAGAATTATTATTTGAAAGAGCAGCTATTTCAGGAAGTTTAGTACTTTCTGAGTTTACAAAAAAAGCATTAACAAAATTTAAAAAGTAAATGGATATATTAAGTTTTATAGGAGGAAATGGATTATTCCTCATACTAGGAGTGGTAATTGTTATCTTGTATTTCGTAAACCGTAGAAGAAGATAAATAGGGTAAATAAACTTACCTTTGTACAGGAAATCAACCTAACGATAGATAGTAAAAAGAGAAAATGAGTAAAATTCGAATCACAAAGCAATTTACCTTTGAGACAGGACATGCGTTATATGGATATGATGGTAAATGTAAAAATGTACATGGACATAGTTATAAACTAGGAGTAACAGTGATAGGAACACCTATAACAGATATTTCTCATGTAAAACATGGAATGGTGATAGATTTTGGAGACTTAAAGAAGATTGTCAAAGAAGAAATCGTTGATCGTTTTGATCATGCTACAGTATTTAATAAAAACACTCCTCATTTAGAACTAGCTCAAGAGCTTAAAGAAAGAGGACATAGTGTGATTTTAGTAGATTATCAACCTACAAGTGAACGTATGGTGATAGATTTTGCAGATAAGATCAAAAAAAGATTGCCAGAAGGTGTACAACTACACTCATTAAAACTACAAGAAACCGAAACTTCGTATGCCGAGTGGTATGCTAGTGATAATGAATAGAACTTCAAACAATACTGTGAAAATACCAGAAGGAAAAAAAGTGTATTTTGCTAGTGATAATCATTTAGGTGCACCAACGCCAGAACAAAGTTTTCCACGAGAACAAAAATTTGTTAGATGGTTAGATCAAGTTAAAGAAGATGCAGCTGCTATATTTATTCTAGGAGACATGTTTGACTTTTGGTTTGAATATAAAACTGTAGTTCCTAAAGGGTTTACCAGAACATTAGGGAAATTGGCCGAGATTACAGATGCAGGAATTCCTGTATATTATTTTGTGGGAAATCACGATCTGTGGATGGATGGTTATTTTGAAGAAGAACTAAATATTCCGGTATATCATAAACCACAAGAATTCACCTTTAATAACACTAGCTTTTTTATAGGTCATGGTGATGGATTAGGGCCTGGAGATAAGGGGTATAAACGAATGAAAAAAGTTTTTACAAATCCTTTTTCCAAATGGTTGTTTAGATGGTTACATCCAGATATTGGAGTACGACTGGCAAAATATTTATCAGTAAAAAATAAATTGATTTCAGGAGACGAAGATGTTACTTTTTTAGGAGAAGATAATGAATGGTTAGTACAGTATTGTAAACGAAAATTAGAAACAAAACATAGCGATTATTTTGTATTTGGGCATCGCCATTTACCAATGACCATCACCCTTAACGAAAAATCTAAATACATTAATTTAGGAGACTGGATAGGGTATTATACCTATGGTGTATTTGATGGGAAACACTTAGAATTGAAAGAATTCGAAAAAGACAAGTAGATATAATATTAATCTAATGTTAAATAATAAAGAAGCGAAGTGATAAAATATCTCTTCGTTTTTTTTATGAAGTATAGTTGAGGATAGGTAATACATATATTGTATGGTAAATCCTTTGTGTTAAGTACTTAAAATCATTAGAAAGTATGTGGAATCTCCATATACGAAAAAGACTGATTGATGATTAATTTCATACTCACAAATCATTTTAAAAATAAAAACATGAAGTTGATCAAAGTTTGCATAAGCTTATTCTTTTTAATAGTAACAAATACATATGCTCAACATATTGGACAAGGAGTAACAAGTCCTGATGATTGGAGAGATTATTCAAACTTAGGAATTTACGTTGATGTAGATACTTCTGGTTGTGGATTTGAGAGTACACCACATTATTTAGTGAGTATTGAATCTTTAGAAGAATTAGGGTATCATTGGGGATTAACTGGATTACCAGCGATATACAGACCTACGCCTACAGGTTTTAGAGTATATTTAAGATGGGCAGATCACCCATCTGAAGAACCTACTATAGGTAGTTTAGCGTTTGCAAATCCATTAAGAACTTCTACTGCGATTGATAGACAATGGGTGATTAGATGGACAGGAATCGAACAAAAAGATTGCCCTAGCAGACAAACACTTAAATGGAAAGAAATAGAATCTGAAAACCTCAAAATATATCCAAATCCGGGGCATGATAAAATATCAATAGCGAGTGAAGAAAAGGTATCAGTTTATGAAATATATGATTTGAATGCTAATATTGTTAAAATTTCAAATAAAGATACTATTGATATAGCTGAGTTACCTAATGGGAAATACATTGTAAAAGCATTTACAAAGAAAGGAATTATAACCAAAAAGTTTATAAAGGAATAGTGAGTTTCAGTTTAAAGAGTGTTAAATTGAGTGAAGTTTAGATAGAATTTAGAATAGCTTTTTAAGTTGCATTAAGTTTTTTTATAAGAAACTCACTAAACAAAAGCGGATGGAATTATTACAATTCCATCCGCTTTTTATAGTTATAAACTAGATTATTCTCTTATATAAACCTGTAAGGAATTGCTTTTTTTCATGGCATATGATAAAGCTTTACCATTAAAAGATTTTTCTGGTTTAAAGTTTAACAGTGATAAAACAGGAGGTAATTGTAAGTTCCATGATGAAGATTTTTTCATTTCACCAGGTACAAGCATTACAACATGTCCATATGAGTTTTCGGTATCAATAACTAGAGATAACCCACCATTATTAGTATGTTCCATTGCCTGGTCCAAATGTTGTTGATTAAGAGCACTACCTAATTTTTTCCATTGATTTGAACGGGAAATAATGGGACGAATACTATCATAAATCACATAACCATTTTTTTGATCTTTAAAATCAGCTATAGAATAAGTCTGACTAATGATTTGAGAAATAGAATTTCTACAATGATTACGCTCAGAAGCTTGTTGCTTACAAGCGATAAAATCAGAAACTACAGTTGTGAAATCTATAGTAGGAGTTGATGATGTAGTATTTGTGGTATGATCATCTTGTAAAGAAGCTGGTTTTTTAGATTCTTTACGAGTACGCTCTCTACTTTTTTTCACCATAGGAGACACTTTGGGCGCTGTTTTTTTAGTATCATCTTTACAAGCAAAACATAAACTTATTGCAAGTATAGGTAAAATTAGTTTTTTCATATTTGAGGGTTTCATTTGAAGTACGAAGATAGTATATCTATAATCATAAACGGTTTTGAAAAATAAATATTTGAATACAAAAAAACGGATGCGATTACCCTTTATCGCATCCGTTCTTTGAACATAACCAACAAATTAAATGATTGTTGCAATTGCAACTGAGAGATACACCTCGTTTTTTGATTTGATTCAAATATATGGTGAAACCATAAACCTATAAAGTATAAATGAGTGAACGCGTTTGTTTATTGAGGGAAATGACCTTTTTTATAAAAAAGCGTTAAAAAAGAGATACTACTTGTATATCAAATGAGTTTTTAGAAATAAAATACTGCATAAAATTAAAATTCATCATAGCATTATTTAAGATCCAAGCATCAGAAGTTATAACAATATGATTGCTTTGAGCTAGAACTTTATCGGGATTATTATCTAAATGTATTTCCCATTCAAAATTATGTGTAATGGCTAATTCATAGAGTATAGTTTTTAATCGACCACTATTAGAAACAGGAGCATCAAAATACCATATAGCTTTGGTAATACCGAGCTCTTGTAAAGTTTTTCCGATTAATAAAAGAGCTTCTTCTGTTTTTTTAACACGCTTATAAGTACCATGAACACTTGAAATATCTCTATAATAACCATCTAATCCTTCAAATAAATATGCACCAGATAAAGCACTTTCC
Source organism: Aquimarina rhabdastrellae (assembly GCA_947387485.1). Taxonomy (GTDB): domain Bacteria; phylum Bacteroidota; class Bacteroidia; order Flavobacteriales; family Flavobacteriaceae; genus Aquimarina. Next base: position 170,474 of record CANDNT010000002.1, on the reverse strand, counting down.
ATAATGATTAGTAGATTAAAACCATCGATAATTACTGTTTTTTGTGATAGTTGTTCTGCTGGTAAAGACTTTTCACTTCTTAACGAAATAGCTTGTTTACTGGCACTCATACCTTGCATCACCATAATTTGTCTAGCATTAAGGCGATAATGATGACCAACTAATTTTACAGATGATTTTTCGGCATAACCACGAGATAATAAATAATGCATATCATGTACAGCAGCTCTTATTTTTTGCTGTTGTTTGATGTTTCCAAATAAACGATCATCGCTTGCTTCTTTTCCTCGATTGCGTTTAGGTGTTTCCATAATTAAGTTTTTAATTAGAAGGTAAAAAAGGTTCTAAAAAACCAATAAATTCAGTTCCTGTATGATTCCAGCGAATACCATGACCACTAGCTACACGAAGTTCAAAAACTAATTTATGTTTATAATGATAAAAAATATTCCACCATGTGTGTTCTTGAATCATTGTTGATAACAAATTAGTAACAGTTTCTTCTTTTTGTATCGGAGAACCAGTTATGCTACCCCAAAAGGTTTCAGAAGAGCGACCAATGTGTTTTTCCCAAGCTCGAGTAGCAACTTTTATTTGTGAATTAAAAGGAAGCATAGCACTATGGAGTAAAACTTTGGCAGTAGGAGGAATAGCTTGTTCATCTCTAATACTAGCCGAGGTTAAACGTTGTCCAAGAATCAGTAAGACATCAGCAATAGGAATTTGTTCAAAAAGAAGAACAGATTCTTCTAAAGAACAGTTTTTATCAACGGTATTTAACCATGGTTGAAATGCCAAGAAACTATGAGTAATAGAAGGAATGATTTCTTCGTCAAACCATGGTTTTGGTCGTGTTTCAGTTATTCCGTCTATATAAAATATACTTAATTGAGCAGCTAATTTTTCTAAATGCTCTTCATGAAGTAACCTATGATATTTTAAAAGCCATTCTTGAGAGAGGGAAGGGCGAATAGCTAATAATTGATTATAGATTGATGAGACCTTCATGATTGAGAATGGTAAAAATTATTACGAATGGTGTATACAAGATGATTAATAATTGTTTTATTAGGTTTTTCTTGTAAAGTACTTTTATCAAATGAAAATAATAATTCTTCTTTTAGTTGTTTAGCTTTTTGAATGAGGTAATCATAATTATAAATTCCTTTTTTTATATCCAATAAATAAGAGCTATCATTTTTTCTATAGACTTCTATTTTGTGTTCCATAGCAATTTCTTTGGCCATAGATAATAACCTAAAAGTATGCATCATATTTTTAGCATCGTAATTTTTGCCATGTGAAATAGTATTTAGATACCTATGCTCGTTACGTTTTTGAACCCATGACCAATACTCTTTATATTGTTTACAATAAGAAGAGTACCCTTCTTGATTATAATATAACATACCAATAGGAGTATGATCTTTTGGAACAGATGATAAACGAAGTTCGTTAGCATTTTCAGTGCAAATACCTTTATAACTAGAATCAGTGTCATAGAATAAATTATAACAACCTTTCATATGAGGTAGCTTAACAAGACCAAAGTATTGAATATTGAAATTTTCTTTCTCAAGAAAAACTTTCAATGGAATAGAGGTATTGTTCTTATATATATGACAAAAATCTAATATGGATTTTCGCTCTTTTTCCATAGGATTTAAAATCTTTTTATTGAGACCGTGAGCCTTTTTTATCTGAGTAAAAGCATAATTTACAAAAGTGTTTTTACATAGTTTGGATAAAAAATATTCAGCTTTAATGAGATCAAATAATGAATTTTTCTGAATGATACAAAAGTCAGGAACGAATAATAATTCTAATATATTAGGATTATTTTTTTCTAATAAAGAAATGAATTTTTTGAGTTCATAAAAAACAATATCATTAGTTTCATCATTGATTTGATCTATATGATCTAAACTATAGAAATCTTTTTTAGGATGGATAAATACGCCACGAATATCCGTATCAGAATTTTTAGAATCTAAACCATAGGATTTACTCCCACTAATACATTCAAAAATAATATGTCCAGAGGCTCTAAGTTGTTCTATGTTTTTCATAACATGATTTGTTTATATAAAAACTGATCTATACGTTCTAAGTCAGGTTTTCCAGATGGAAGTGATTTAGCGTATAATTCATTATTTTCAATAGTAAATAATATCCATTTTATAAGTTCTTTAGGTATGTCATGTGTATAAGATTCATTTTGTACTGATTTTATTGCTAATAACTCTTGTATTTGTTTTCTAATAGAAATAGGTACTAACTCGAACATTTGAGATATTAATACGGGAGGCATAGTTTTCTTTTCTAAAACCCATTGACCAGCAAGTGTTGTACGAATAGCATAAAATATAGATTTAAGTTTTGTGTTTTCTGTAATTGCTGAAGTGTAGTTTTTACTCATATTTAAATAGTGATACATAGCCGCTATTGGAGAAAAACAATCTATAGCAATAGGTTCTATTTCTTTGATGAAATTAGGAGATGATAGATAAGTTATAGGAGAATATAAGTGTTCTAAAACAGCTACATTTGATTTTTTTAAAAGACGTAACGTTTTACGAAGATCCCAACCTACAGCATCAAAATCTCCTTCAAGAATTGAAATAGTATCTTTTTTTTCTGAAATGGATAAGTACCATTCAATAGGTTTCGTATATATATAACGTACATCATAATCACTATCTGGTGAAGCCATTCCCCAGGCTCTGCTTCCAGATTCACATGCATGTACAATTTTAATATTATGTTGCTTTTCGAGTTGATATAGTTTTGTTTTCATTTGTTTCTTTATTTGATAAAACAAAGTTGAAAAGTATTTGCGCAATGTATTTACGTAGTTCTTTTTTGATATACTTTTTTTAATAAAAAAGCAGTAATTAGGATAGGTATAAAAAGACAAAAAATAACAGAGGATAATATATAATTACTACCCCCATGTATTAAAATAGTTTAAAAAATCAACAGCAAAATCGAAGAGTTGATGAGAGAATTGTTCAAAATTAGGAATGAATAAAAAAGAAGAGATAGCAATAGAAAAACCTAATAATTTAAAATAAGAAGAAGATCTAATTTTATCAATTAGAAAACACCAGAATAAGGGGATACCGTAGAACCAAATAAGAATATTAAGTTCTCTGTAAGTAAAACCTGATAAATCTTCTAGAAGTTTTAAAGAATGATATGTAATTTCAAAAAGACTTTTGATCATGAAAACAAAAAAAGCGCTTAGCGCGCTAACATTACATAGGTAAAATTTCGATAACCTTACCATATACATTTTTGGTCCATCCATTGATATGACCATGATTGTTTCCTATAAGTAATCCACGTTTTTCGTTTTTACCTTTTACCAAGTGTGTAAAACAATTACCACGTACTTTACAAAATACAATATCACCTGTTTTACATTCTTGCCATGTTATAGGCTGTAATCTTACAGGTTGTTTTGATTTAAGTAAAGGTAACATCGAATTACCAGGTTCTTTAGAAACAATTGTTTCTCCATCCAATAGTTTTTGAATCTTCCAATTCATAATCATAGTTTTAAATTAAACATAAATTCAAGAACTACGGAATGTTTTCAATATCAAAAATATATAAATTATAGTAAAGCCCACTAAAATAAGTAGGCTTTTTGATTATTGTTGTTTACGTTTTCTTCTTTTTCTTTTCAAAGGTGCGTTTTTTTGTACATCACCTGCCATGATACATCCATAAGGAAGTACCTGATCGATAACAGTACCTAAACCATACTTTTCCATTTGTGCTCTCACAGTATTAGCATTTTTATAAGCACTAGGTAATTCGGTAATATCAATTTCATTAGAGAAAAACCTAACATCTAGACCAGCGGTTTCTTCTTCAAAGATTTCGGTATAGGTTTTTCCTTCTTTAGATTTACGATGTTGAGTACGGCTTAAATTTCTTCCAGTACCATGAGGAGCAAAACCTAAATTAGCGGTAGTAGTAGTTCCCTCTACGATTAATACAGGCTCGGCCATATTTAGCGGAATCAATCTAGGACCAGTAATATCGGGCATAAATTTGGGATCAAGCGGCGTAGCTCCTTTAGCATGATAAAACAAGTCTCCATCTTTAAAAACAAAATTGTGTTCGTTCCAATAACGATCTTTTGCTTTTAAGTCTAGCTTTTGTAAAGTTGCATTATGAATGCACTCATGATTCTTTTTTGTCCATTTACGTATGATTTGTAAAGCATCCCAATACATTTCACCTTCTGGAGTCTCAAATGGAATCCAGGCATTTTGCTTTAGTGTATCTGGAGAAATTTGTTTTCTAAAACGTTCCGCAATTTTCATTCCTTTTTTGTATAACAAAGCTCCTGGAGCTCTAGAACCGTGATGAGTTACCAGCATAGTATCTCCAGTTTTTTCAGAGACTCCTACAAAAAGAAAATGATTTCCATCTCCTTGAGTTCCTAGATGAGCTCTGGCTGCTCCTATAATACGATCTTCATTGAGTAAATCATTGCTTTCAAATTCAGATAATAACTCTGTTGGAAATCTAAATTGTGTATTACGATCTCTACCACCAGGACCAAAATGTGTAATATTATGTGCTGTATCCAATACCGTTTTTGGATCTGTTTTACCAAAGTTAGTAAGCATAACAGAACAGCATATATCGGCACTATGCATACCTGGGTGAATCGCATTTTTTGCAACAGCTACACCACCTACAGGGATAGTCCCGTTTGCTCCAGTAGGACATGCATCAGGCATGATAGTTCCTGCTACTAGAGTAGGTGTTTTTAATAGAGTATGCATAGAAGAAACTACTTGATCTACGTTATGTTGTTCTACAGGGTTTGTAGCTTCAATATTAATAGCAAAAGGAATTTCTTCTTGATGTAACTCCATAGTTGGGGGAGATTTATATTGCTCTAAATAAGCCAACATTGCATCTCCTTCTAATTGATGTTCGTTGATATGAGCAATAGCTTCAGGAAACCATTTTCCCGAAGAAAACCCTAATTTAACTAATGTTTTTCCAGTTATATTCATAATGTTTTCTTTTGATGATGAAGCAAAGGTGATGATCATTTACGCAATTATTTTGCGTTGTATAAGTTTTCAATGGATTTATTTAATAAATTACAGAATAAATGAGGAGTATTTTGTTTTTTGACAAAATACTTAAAGGAATTATAGTGTTTTTTTTGAATTATTTTTTGATTATGAATCATGACGAGTTTAGGGTAATTATGTTTAGTGTTTTGTTTGGTTAAATATTCTAATAATAAATAATTGGAATTTGAATTAACATTAATGAGATTAATATTATGTATGTTTTTGAAAGATTTATGAAATAGTATAAATTCTTGATTATTGGTATATAAGAGAAATATTTTCCTTTGATTTTCTTTTAAAATTGAGCAAAGTTTTTTTTGTTTTTTAAATCTCAATATGTAATTGTTGATTAAAAGTATCACAAGAATTACGAAAAGAATTGGAGTTAATAAAATGACTATAAATAATAAAAAAGGAATTAATAGTACTTTTAAAAAGAATGAAGAATTCATGATAGGCTAAAAAAAGGAAAAACTCTAGGAATTATACTGTGATAGAGACCTAGAATTGTAATAAACATATTGATTGACATAGACTATTTGCGTACTGCAAAAATATCTTTAAGTTGTTGTACCATTCCACCATTGCCATTTACGGTAATTTCGCCAATTTTGTCTGCAATTTTTTCTACAAACTCCATTTCTTTTAGTTGATACAACATCGTATTTTCTTCCATAAGTTTGGCTGTATTTAATAGACTACGTGTAGCAGCAGTTTCTTCTCTACGTGTAATGCTATTAGCTTGGGCACGTTTTTGTGCTACCAAAACTTGATTCATAATTTCCTTCATTTCACCAGGAAGAATCACATCTCTAATACCACTATTTAATACTTGAATACCAATTTTTTGAGCTTGCTGTTTTACTTCATCAAGGATAATTTGAGCAATATCATCTTTACGATCTAGAATTTCGTCTAGTGTATATTTTCCGATGTAGGCTCTTAATGCAAGCTGTAACATTACATATAGTTGTTTCTCATAGTCTTTGATTAACAATAATGCTTTTTCGATATCAGTAATTTTATAATGTGCATAAAAATTAATTCTAATTCCTGCTTTATCTTTGGTTAATAGTTCTTGACCTGTAATTTCAAGTTGTAACTGTCTCAAATCAGCTTTGGCAAGCTTAATAGTTTTTTCATTTCTCCAAAAACGATAGATACCACTACCTAAGGTTTTAACATAAACATCATCAACCATTAAGAGTGCTTTTTCATATGTGGCGACTTCAAAACTGCGGATATATCTATTAAGCAACATGTGATTTAACACACTTTTATTTATCTTTTCGGTAATGTAGATTTTACTCAAATCTACTTTGATAAAAACCAGATCAAGCATAGGTTTCCAGAAAATGTAGCGACCAGGAGTCAATACTTCCTTTAGGTTATCATTTTTATAAACCAATGCTAATTCATGATCTTTCACATCAACAATAGTTAATAAAGCTGCAAGCTGTTCGTCTTTAAGTAAGAGTTCCAAAGCTATTGGAGCGTCAAAAGGTTGTGTAAGATCAAAACGAGATACTTGTTCTCTAATACCTAGCCAGTGTTTCCCAGCGGTAATGAAACGTTGGTAATCATCATTTTTGAAAACCAAACCAATTTGCCCTTGATTAATGTGTACTCTTTTCATAGTTTTAGAATTTTGATTAATGATTACTTAAATAAACATTGCAGTTGTAACGGAACTGATTTGTTTTTTTATTAATGGGCGTGTCCCTATCGGGCCGGGCTTTTGCTACTCGCTTTTTGCTATACAAAAGAGCTCAAACAAGCGCTCAATCCCTCACGCAATACTTCGATTTAAAAAGATTACAATAACAAACCCTCTTTTATAAGCGGATTTTTAACAAAGTATAATCTTCACAAATAATGTTACTATACATAGATGTTCTAGATGATAATAACTGTTTTATAAAACGATAGCGATTCTTTGTAAGAGTGCTATATACTTTATGATAGGTTAGAGCCAACATAGAAATCAAAAGTATAGTAAGACTACATCTTTTGATTATACGATAACTAAAATTCAGGCGTATGCCAGAGTGTTATACCTAATGATATAACCGATTAGTTATTGTAATCTTTACTGATGTTTCACGATCAGAGCATCTGTTTTACAAGTGATGCAACTTTGGGTTTAATGGTTTTTAAGACCAGTGCATTCGACCACTCTGCCATTCCAAATACGGAAGTAGGATTCGAACCTACGAAACAAAAATCTATTGCTTAACCAGACTAAGCTACACAACCAAAATGTGATGGGATTCGAACCCATGTAAATAGAATTGATAATGATTATTTGGTCAATCGTAACCTTTAAGTCAAGTTGGATATAGCATACAATACACTATGCAGTATACTATACAATGGTGCTATATAGAAACACACAACAAGACTTGCTTAAAGTGAGTGCAGTAGGATTCGAACCTACATGCTCCATAGAGACCAGATTTACAGTCTGGCGAGCCAACCAATTGCTCAATACACTCAGTGATGACCTCGCTACCATAATATGCTTCTCATGGACTAGTAGCGAGGCTGATGCTAACATCTCCAAAATGGTGTTAGCGTTCGTTTTTGATTGTGGTACAAATATTTCCAAAGAGATGCGCAATGTTTTTACGTAGTAGAAAAAATTTTGGCATCCTTTTTGAAAACACGACATTGAGAAATAAAAATCACCGCTTGAATTATGGTGATCTGATGATTTTTTTATTTTTGGATTGTGCCTATAACACATGTATATTTACTGTTTGGCAATATTTAAGCTAAAAAATCGTTACATTATATTGTCAAGCACATAACTAATAAACCTAAATAGAGACCCAAACATTATGAAAAAACTATTTTTACTATTATGTATTTTTGCTAGCAGCCTAACAATCCAAGCTCAAGAAGATTGGAGTGAATTAAAAGAAGAATATACTAAATTATATTCATTAGCTACTGATATAAGCAAACAAACGGATAAGATTAAAGTCAGTAATCGTGTTATTTCGATTGTTAAATTATATGGTACAGTGTCAATTAAACAACAATTAGATAGATCTAAACCTAAAATTAAAAATCACTATAAATATTCTTTAGTTAAGGCAGACGGTAATGAAATACCATTAAAGAAAGTTCAAACTGAAAAAGTGATGAATAGTTTTAAGATGGTTTTAACAAGAGTTAAAGAAAGTCTAGAGAAGAATCACCAAGAAGAAATAGATGATATTTTAAATAGTCTTTAAAAAAATAAATAGGGAGAATTAAAAATTCTCCCTATTTTATTATTGAATACTAGCAGCAGCTTCACATAATCGTCTAGCTCTAGCACCTGCAAGTCTCGCAGCAGAAGCTGCGTAGCTTTGTGATACACCAGAATTCCTTAAGTCATTATAAGTAATAGCTTCTACTTCTAATCCTTCTAAATCACATTCCCAATTACCACCAGTAATGTTTTTTTGCATGTTTTTTGACAAATGTGTAATACCTTTTAACTCTAAAATTTTTGATTTCATAAAATTTGATGAATTTAAATTAAACTTACCTTAATAATAAGGGTTGTTTTATAACTGAAAAAACAAGTAAATATTGTTTTTTGTAGCATTTAATCTTTATAAAAAAATGAATGATGATTGATGAATATATTGATCTATTCGTTTTTTGTTGATGTTTTTGGGTTTCATAGATAAAAGTTTTAAAAGGTTAATAAAAGGTGCCGTTTCTTTTTTGAATGAAGAAATATGAGTGTTTAGAGACAGTAAACATCATAGGTAGAATACCACGGCACAAACGGAATAGGTTTGCGGAGAACAAAGGAATCGAACCTTTACCGCTTTTAAACGGACTTGTTTAGCAGACAAGCACAGCAAACCAATATCTGTCTGTTCTCCAGTTATCTTACAATATGTCAAAGAGCATAAAAAAACCCGATCTTTATAAAGATCGGGTTATATAATATCGTTATAGTATAGTTCTTATACTATAAACCTCCGATCTTGTTTAAAATAAACAACACTTATACTGAAGTATCCTAACTCGCAACTAGTATACTTTATGTTTTGTGATATGTCTCTAGATAATGAGTGCATATATGTTGTTGTTTAATGACTATATATAGTCTTGATTAATATTTAGTTATACAGTCAAAAAATATAAATACTTGTTTTATTTTGACGTTGCAAAGATTAGAACTTAAATTTAATTCTCCAAATAAAATCTAATATTTTTTTTAAATTAAAGTATTGATTATCAGTTGTTTGTGTGTAGTTTTTAAGCAATAGAAATGCTGTCCACAATTGTTGTAGATACGATTAGTATTGCAATAGCTTGTCTATCTTTTGCTTAACCTTCAAATATTTGATTTTATATTAGTTTAACTGATTGCTCATTTTTTTCTTAAATTTTTTATTTCTTTTGATTGATTATTAGGTTTTTCTATAAATCATATGATTTTAATCCATAAAAAAAGCGCCCATTATTATGGACGCTTTAGTTAATATAGTGCTTTTCTTTTTCTAGATAATTTCGATTTCAAGTGAATAAGCAACTGGTAAACGTCCGTGTAATTGTAAAGAATATACTTTACAAAATCTACTTGATATTTGAGAGTTATGAAATAACACGGCGTTTATATTTAATTATTTTTATACTTATTCTAGTACAAATATCTAAATAAATAATTCTAAAATCCAAATTTTAAGTATAAAAAACGATTTTTTTGTTACTGCGTAAATAAATTGCGTACTTAGTATTTCATTTTATATCAATAAAAAAATAGCAGTTATGGCGGTTAATAAAAATGCATTAATTAGATATAAAACTATAGATAAGTGTTTGCAAAACACGTTTAAACAATGGACATTACAAGATTTAATTGATGCTTGTTCTGATGCGTTATACGAATATGAAGGAAAAGACACCTATGTAAGTAAACGTACTATACAATTAGATATACAAATGATGCGTAGTGATAAGCTAGGGTACAATGCTCCAATTATAGTGTATAACCGTAAGTATTATAAATATGAAGATACTAGTTATAGTATAACTAAGATTCCTATCTCTGATCAAGATTTAGATCGATTATCAGATACAGTTGCTTTCTTAAAGCAATTTAAAGGGTTTTCTCATTTTAGAGATTTAGAAGGAATGGTGCAAAAATTAGAAGATCATGTATACACTCATAAGAACAATGAAACTCCTATAATTGATTTTGAAAAAAATGAAGAGCTTAAAGGATTAGAATTCTTAGATGAATTGTATCGTGCTATTCAGCAAAAAAAAGCTATAGTGTTAACTTATAAATCATTTCAAGCTAGAGAAGAAAGCTCGTTTGTTTTTCATCCTTATTTATTAAAAGAATTTAGAAACAGATGGTTTGTGATAGGAATAAAGAAAAAGAGAGAAGGGCTTTTAAATTTAGCTTTGGATAGAATAATCACTATAAAAGAAACTACAGAGGAGTATAAGCCTAATAGAACTGTAGATCTTACTACGTATTATAAAAATGCGATAGGTGTATCGGTTAGTCCTACTATGCCAACAGAAAAAGTGGTCTTATATGTGGTACATAAACATGCTCCCTATGTTTTGACTAAACCGTTTCACGCTAGCCAACAATTGATAGCAAAAGATAATTATGGTATAACGATTTCTCTTGATGTACAACACAATTTTGAACTAGAGAAAGAGATATTGAGTATAGGAGATGGTATTAAAGTAATTTCGCCTCCTAGACTTAAACGTAATATTATTGATAGAATTCAAGGTGCATTAGATAGTTATAATACAGAAATCACTGCGTCTGGACTTAAGACGGCCAAGAATAGATTAGCATTCAAAGGATTTTCTATTATGAATTACGTATATACCAAACGTGAAATAAAAAAGATTAGGAATGTTTTGGATTCGTATATTAAAAATACAAAAGAGAAAGGATATGGGATACGAGCTATTATAAAAAAAATACCAGAGTTAAAAACGCTCTTATTAAATGATAATCTAAAACGAATTATTGAAATTATAGACGATAAAGCTGTATTGATCAAAGCGATTTATTTTGATAAACCTGCAAAGAGCAATTGGTATGTGACATGGCATCAAGATATCCCTATTAATGTTGAAGAGAAAATAAAAACCGAAGAGTATACTGAGTGGACATTTAAACAAGAAATTAATAGTGTTTGTCCTCCAGAAAGCATACTGAAAAATATTTTTACGATTAGAATACATTTAGATGATACAAATGAACGCAATGGAGCATTAAAGGTTGTTCCTGGATCACATCATAAAAAGCATACTAATGAAGAAATACAACTAATTACCAAAAACTCGATACCATATACTTGTGATGTTTTAGCTGGAGGAGTACAATTGATGAAACCATTGTTATTGCATGCATCATCAAAAGCAAAAAGCTATAAAAGAAGAAGAGTATTACACCTAGAATTTTCTTCTGAAAAATTAGCTAATGGATTAGAGTGGTTAGAAAAAGAGATATTAAACTAAACGTTGTTGTATAATAGAAGGAGATAATGTTATGTATATCTGACTTTGAGGAGTTAAAGGTGTAGGATGTGTAAAGAAAACTCTTTGTGAATTAAGTAGTGCTTCTATATAGTAATGACTTCCTTTAAAATAAGATTGCAGGGCAGTAACTTTACAATTTGAAGATGAGGTAACCGTCAATTCATGAGGATAAACAAGTAGTGTTTTTTCTTTAGAAATAGTAGCGTCAAATAAATAAGCTGGTAATTCATTAACCTCATCAAATAATGAAGCAATATAGATTGAAGATGGTTGGTGATATAATTCTAAGGTAGGTTGTTGTGTTAATAATATCCCATCTTTCATAACTAGAGTTTCATCGGTAAATGATAAAACATCTGTAGTATCATGAGTAGCTACAATACAAGTTATGTTTTTTGACTTAAGGTAAGCAAAAAGTTGACGTCTTAATTTATTCTTTCTGTGGTTATCAATATGACTAAAAGGTTCATCTAATAATAACACTTGAGGTTCTTTTGCTATAGCTTTGGCTAGCGCGATACGTTGCTTTTGACCACCACTTAAGTATTTTACCTTAGTATTTGCATAAGCGGTCATTTCTACGATTTTAAGAAGTTCATCTGTTCTTTTTTTGCTTTCTTCAGGATAAAATCGAGATAAAAAAGTATTGATATTTTCTGCAGCCGTAGTAAAAGGCATAAGATCAAAATCTTGTGCTAGATATTTTATATAGGATTCACCAGGAACAAGATGATAACTAGGTCCTAATACTTGAGTGTCTTCCCAAAAAATAGTGCCTTGATCAAGATCAAATAAACCATAAATTAATTGTAAAAGAGTACTCTTACCACAACCACTTTCGCCAATTACGGCAATGTGTTGTCCTCTCTGTATTGTAAAACTAATATTACATACTACAGGAGTATCAAAATAGGCAAATGAGATATTTTCGACCTTTAACATAGTGGGCAAAGATATTAAACAAAAAACCATTTCTAATACTAGAAATGGTTTTTTAAAAACACTGAATTAATTTGTTTAATTCTTTAATTCGTTATGTATTTTCTCTGGTAATACTTCATATCCCATATTGTATAATGTAAAACCAAGCATATCTGCAGATTGATCTATAAGTTTACTTACAGGAGTACCAGCTCCATGACCAGCATTAGTTTCAATACGAATAAGAACTGGATTAGTTCCAGATTGTTTTGCTTGTAGTTCTGCTGCAAATTTAAAAGAATGCGCAGGTACAACACGATCATCATGATCTCCAGTAGTAACCATAGTTGCAGGGTAAGCTATTCCTTCTTTTACATTATGAACAGGAGAATACCCTTTTAAATACGCAAACATTTCTTTATTATCTTCTGCTGTACCATAATCGTATGCCCAACCAGCACCAGAAGTAAATGTATGATAACGAAGCATGTCTAATACTCCTACACCAGGTAAAGCTACTTTCATTAATTCTGGACGCTGCGTCATTGTAGCTCCTACTAACAATCCACCATTAGAGCCTCCTTTAATTGCTAAGAAATCGCTAGAAGTATATTTACTGTTGATTAAAAACTCACCAGCAGCTATAAAATCGTCAAATACATTTTGCTTTTGCATTTTTGTCCCCGCATCATGCCATTTCTTTCCATATTCGCCACCACCTCTTAGGTTTGCTACAGCATAAATTCCACCTTGTTCCATCCATACGGCATTACTAATGCGAAAATTAGGAGTAAGGCTAATATTGAATCCTCCATATCCATAAAGAATAGTTGGATTTTTACCATTGAGTTCAATACCTTTTTTATATGAGATAATCATAGGTACTTTTGTACCATCTTTAGACGTGTAAAATACTTGTTTACTCTCGTATGCTTCAGGATCAAAATCAATTTCTGGTTTACGATATAATTCAGATGTACCATTTGCTATATCGTAAGTATAGATACTACTAGGAGTTGTATAATTAGTAAAAGAGAAATGTAACGTTGAATCTTCTTTTTTTGCTCCAAAACCACTTGCAGTACCTACACCAGGTAATGAAACCTCTCTAACTTTTTTACCGTTATAGTCATATTGGATGATTTTAGAAATAGCATCAACCATATAGTGAGCAAAGAAATAACCACCTCCTGTGTTAGGACTTAATACATACTCAGTTTCAGGAATAAAATCAACCCAGTTTTCTGGAGTAGGGTTGGCAACATCTGTAGTTACAATTTTTTTATTTGGAGCATTAAGATTGGTTACCAAAAATAATTTACTTCCGTCATTTTCGATTATGCTAGTGTCACTATCTGTATGATCTAGAATAGTAATCAATTTACTATTAGGATCGTTAAGATCTTTTATGAATAATTTGTTTCCAGAAGTAGATACACTTGCCGAGATGATTAAATAGCGATCATCTTCTGTTACACTGGCACCTACATAACGATGTTTTTCTTCTGGAGTTCCTCCGAAAATAAGTTGATCGTCTTTTTGTGCAGTTTTAAGTTTGTGGTAGTATACTTTATGTTGATCTGTTTTTGCAGAAAGTTCACTTCCTTTTGGTTTATCATAGCTAGAATAGTAAAAACCTTCATTTCCTTTCCATGAGATTCCAGAAAACTTTACATCTACTAGAGTATCTTCAATAGTTTCTTTGGTTTCTGCATCAATTACAATAATTTTTCTCCAATCACTACCTCCTTCAGAAATAGAATAGGCAGCTATTTTTCCATTTTTAGAAAAACTTAACCCACCTAATGAAGTAGTACCATCTTTACTAAATTTATTAGGATCTAAGAAAACCTCTGGAGTATCTCCTTCATTTTTGAATCTATAAACTACATATTGGTTTTGTAATCCATCGTTTTTATAAAAATAACTATAGTCTCCTTCTTTAAATGGAGCACCTACTTTTTCATAATTCCATAAACTAGATAGACGGTCTTTTAAATCTTTTCTAAAAGGTATTTGATCTAGGTAATTAAATGTTGTTTTGTTTTCTTCTTTTACCCAATTTTCGGTTTCGGGACTGCGGTCGTCTTCGAGCCATCGATATGGATCTTTTACTGCGGTACCAAAATATGTATCAACGGTGTCAACTTTTTTTGTAATAGGATATTTCAAATTAGTATCGTTTTTGGTATGATTTTGGTTGTTTTCGGTTTTACAAGCAAAAAATATGCTTGCAAAAGCTGCAGAGAGAAATACTTTTTTCATCATAATGGGGGTTATTATTTAATACAAATCTATATAAAAGAGAAAGAGATAATCCTAATAAAATGTAAAAAGGCTGCATAACGCTGAATACTAATCTTTTTGACTAGTGAATATTACGTTTTGGGGTATAACATAATATCTTCTATGCGTTTGCAGCCTAAACTTTTTTTGAGGGGGCAAAAAAAGATCGCTTAATATATTAAAAAATATAATATAACGACTGATACAAAGGTGAATTAAGAAGAAATTAACAAGTAATAACAATATGTTTTTTAGAATAAATAATAGATAACCTTGTATAATCTTTTAAGATAAAAAAAGACTTTTCAAATTAATGAAAAGTCTTAATTATATTGAGGTACTTTTTATATAAAGTATTATACGAGATTTTCGGCAATAAGGTGCTCTCCTATTTGAACAGCGTTTGTAGCAGCACCCTTACGAAGGTTATCTGCAACTATCCACATATTTAATGCATTTTGTCTCGAGTGATCTCTTCTTATTCTTCCTACAAAAACATCATTTTTACCTTCGGCATAAATAGGCATAGGATACGTATTTGTATCTGTATTATCCTGAACGGTAACTCCAGGTGTTTCACTTAAAATTTTACGAATATCATTTTCTATAAAATCGTTAGCAAACTCAATGTTAACACTTTCACTGTGACCACCTACAACAGGAATTCTAATAGCAGTAGCAGTGACAGCTATAGTGCGATCGTCGAGAATCTTTTGTGTTTCATTAACGAGTTTCATTTCTTCTTTTGTATATCCATTGTCTTGAAAAACATCACAATGTGGAATAGCATTACGGTGTATAGGATATGGATATGCCATTTCTCCTTTAGCACCACTATATTCGTTTTCTAATTGCTGTAAAGCTTTAACACCTGTACCTGTAATAGATTGATATGTTGAGATAACTACACGTTTGATCTTGTATTTTTGATGTAAAGGAGCTAGAGCCATTACTAATTGAATAGTAGAACAATTAGGATTAGCAATAATTTTATCTTCTTTGGTTAAATCTTTGGCATTAATCTCTGGAACAACTAATTTTTTTGTTGCATCCATTCTCCAAGCAGAAGAGTTGTCTATAACAGTAATACCTGCTTCGGCAAATTTAGGTGCCCATTCTAAAGAAGTACTTCCTCCAGCAGAAAATAAAGCAATATCTGGTTTCATTTCTACTGCAGTAGATAATCCCACTACAGGGAAATCTTTACCTTTAAAACTAAGCATTTTTCCAATCGATTTTTCTGAAGCAACAGGGATTAATTCCGTTACAGGAAAATTTCTTTCTTCTAATACTTTTAACATCACGGTTCCTACCATTCCGGTAGCACCTACTACAGCTACTCTCATAATTGATAATTTATATTGCCATTAACTGGCAGCAATTTTTAGATTTTTTAATGTTGGCAAATGTGAGAAATATTTTTAGTACTCACATCATTTATAAGTAGATATCAAAAATAGCATGTTTATGTTATATATTTAACTAATTAAAGCATAAAAAAAGACCGCTCAATTCATGAACGGTTTAAATATTAAAATATATAGTGTAGCGGTTACGTAGTTATTGTTTATTTTTAAGTAAGTCTCTAATTTCTGTAAGTAATTCTTCTTGAGTAGGTCCAGCAGGTGGTTTTGGAGCTTGTTCTTCTTTCTTCTTGGTTTTTTCATAAGCTTTAAGTACTAAGAAGATAAATAAACCTACAATAATAAAGTTAATAGTTGCTTGTATTAGATTACCGTAAGTGATAACTGCGGCACCAGCTTCTTTGGCAACTTTGAGGCTTTCATAACTATTACCATCCAAGGCTATAAACTTTTGTGTAAAATCTGTTCCACCTGTGATAACTCCAACAATAGGCATGATAATATCAGCTACAGCAGAGCCTACAATTTTGTTAAATGCACCACCAATTACAACAGCAGTTGCTAGATTTACAATATCTCCCTTTAATAAGAAAGATTTAAAGTCTTTAAAAAATCCCATATTTTTTGTGTATTTAGTTGATTACTAGTTACTAATTTAACTAAAAAACAAATACACTATCTTATGATAAATAAAAATAAGTCAAAGGTTTATAAAAAATAAATAGGCTATGTAATAATTTTACGTTGAATTCTAGAAGAGATAGAAGTAAGTAATTCATACGAAATAGTACCTGCATTTTCGGCTACAGATGCAGCTGTAGTTTTAGCATCAAAAATAGTTACCATATCACCTTCTTGACAAATGATATTAGTAATATCAACCATAATCATATCCATACATACATTCCCCAAAATAGGAGCTTTTTGACCATTTATATAGACAAATCCTTTTTGGTTACCATAAATACGATTAATACCATCGGCATGCCCAATGGGTATTGTTGCTGTCTTTGTAGTTTGTTGTGCTATAAATGCTCTATTGTAGCCTAATGATTCTCCACTTTGTAAAGTGTGTATTTGAGAAATTGAAGAAGTTAGCGATGCTATAGGTTTCAATTTTGTATCAAATAGAGGGTCGTTACCGTAACCATATAAACCAATACCTGTGCGTACCATAGAAAAATGTGCTTCAGGATAATTTAAAATTCCAGAAGTATTGGATTGATGCAGTATAGGAGTATACCCTAATAAAGAGATAAAGTTGTGACTAAGTTCTTTAAAAGTAGCTATTTGTTGTAAAGTAAAAGTTCTCTCATTGTGATCTTCACTGGCAGCCAAGTGTGAAAATAAAGAAGCTATTTTTACAGATGTAGTTTTATTGATTAATTCGAATATTAAAGGAATATCAGCAGGATCAAACCCTAATCGATTTAATCCAGTGTTAAACTTTAAATGTACACGATATTCTTTTAAATTATTATGTTCTGCTACAGCAATAAAATCTTTTAAGACCCTAAAACTATATAAATTAGGTTCAAGTTTATATGCTATTAAAGTTTTAAAATTAAGTGGTTGAGGATGTAGAACTAGAATAGGAGTTTGAATTCCTGCTTCTCGTAAAGCAACACCCTCTGCCGCATAAGCTACAGCAAAATAATCTGCACCTAGAGTTTCTAGATGCTTTGCAATAGTAATAGCGTCACTACCATAGGCTGTTGCTTTTACTACAGCCATAAATTTAGTATCCGAATCAATTTTACTTTTTAAATAGTTAAAATTATGAGTCAGATGCTGGAGATTAATAGTAAGTACTGTTGCGTGTGGATTATTCATCAATAGCTTCAGTTGATTCGTCTGTAGAAGAAATCTCGGTACTGTCTTTTACCTCTATATCTTTTACTTGTTCGTTAAGCATGGCCTTATAATAGGCAGCACGACTTAATGGTTCATATTCATCAGTTTCCCCTAAAAGTACAAGGTCATCTTGTTTTGATTTCCTATAGCTATATTGAGCCAAGTTTCCTGTACGTGTACAAACAGCATGAACCTTGGTTACATATTCTGCAGTAGCCATTAAAGCAGGCATAGGACCAAAAGGATTTCCTTTAAAATCCATATCTAACCCAGCAACGATAACACGAATCCCTTTATTAGCAAGGTCATTACAAACACTAACAATTTCTTCGTCAAAAAATTGAGCTTCATCAATACCAATTACATCACAGGTATCTGCCAAAATTCTAATATTTGCAGCTGCAGGAACTGGTGTAGAACGTATCTCGTTTGCATCATGAGAAACTACCATTTCATCATCATAACGAGTGTCTATAGCCGGTTTAAAAATTTCTACTTTTTGTTTAGCAAATTTAGCGCGCTTTAATCTGCGAATCAATTCTTCGGTTTTACCAGAGAACATTGAACCACAAATTACTTCGATCCATCCAAATTGCTCTTTATGATTTACTGTATTTTCAAGAAACATTTCGTATTTTTCAGCAACAATTAAAAGAGTGTCTTTATCCCCTAATAAAGACGAGGCAAAGGTATTAAAAAACCAAAACCTTGAGAACGACTTTTAAGAAAGTTATGAAATAAGTTTACTTTTTATACTAAAAACAAGAATAAATTCAAGGTATAAAAAACTTAAAATAAAGAGTGATAGGGGAATATGATTTTAATTAAAAAAAGCGTTATAAAAAAGAACCTACAGCGACCTAAACAATAGAGGAACAAGAAAAGTAAGATCAAAAATGAAAAAGCAAATTCAAGCAGAATTAATAAGTATTGCACATAAGATTTTAAGAGCGGGAGAAGAAGTGCCTGTTACTCAGTTACAAGAAAACGCTAGAGTATTGTATGAAAAATTAACGCTATTAAATTTTGCTGAAAAACATTTTTCTGAACCACAACCTACTATAGGTAAGGTTTATGAAGTATTAGATCTTGATACTATAGAAATACCAGAAGAAACTACTACTTCTAGTATCATTACTCCTGTACATGAAAATAATGATAGCCCAGTTGAGGTTAAAGAAATAAAAGAACCTGTAGTAGAAACACCTACAGTTGATACCTTTGAACCTATACAATCACAAGATGAGGTAGTTAAGGAAGAAGAAAAAATACCAGAAATTGTTATAGAAGAGGTAAATGCCAGAGTTATAGAAAAAGATATTTTTATACCTAGAGAAGAAACTCCAGCAGCACCAGCACCAGAGTTAGTTTTTGAAAAAAATGATATACAGGATATAGCAAATGATGCTCCTGAACTTATAACTTTTGAAAAAGTAAATCAGTCACAACAGCCTAAAGGAATCTCGTTAAATGATCGTTTAAAAAAGACTATTAATATAGGATTAAATGATCGCTTAGCCTTTATCAAACACTTATTCTTAGGAAGCTCTGCTGATTACAACAGAGTTTTGTCTCAATTAAATACGTTGAATAGCTTGGCTGAAGCCGAAGAGTTTTTAAGAACATTAGTAAAACCTGATTATAATTTTTGGGAAGGAAAAGAAGAATATGAAGAACGCTTTATGAAAATAATTACAAATAAGTTCGACTAAGTTCGTGATAGAATTCTAAAATCTAAATTACCATGAAAGTTGTTTACTGGATTTTTACAGCATTATTATGTGGACTAATGCTGTTCTCGGCTCAAATGTATTTTAGAAATACAGCAATGGTAGAAGGCTTTTTCGAAAGTTTTAACTATCCTAAATATATTGTTATACCTTTGGCCATAGCAAAAGTTTTGGCAGTAATAGCGATATTAACTAATAAGATAAAATGGATTAAAGAATGGGCTTATGCGGGACTGTTTTTTGATTTGGTTTTGGCAACAGCTGCACACCAATATGCAGGACATCCAATAGGTTTATCGTTTTACGGAATAATATTTCTTATAATCTCGTATGCTGCTGGAAAAAAAGTAAGACCATAAATGAGTAAACTATATTTAGTCCCTACACCCATAGGAAATCTTGAAGATATGACTTTTAGAGCTATTAAAGTTCTTAAAGAAGTGGATTTGATACTAGCAGAAGATACACGTACTAGTGGAAAATTATTGAAGCATTTTGAAATCAATACACAAATGCATAGTCATCATATGCATAATGAACATAAAACGGTAGAGGGAATAATTAGTAAATTACAAAGTGGATTATCTATTGCTCTTATTAGTGACGCAGGAACACCAGCAATTAGTGATCCAGGTTTTTTGTTAACTAGAGCTTGCGTAGCTAATGATATTGCTGTAGAGTGTTTGCCAGGAGCGACTGCATTTGTACCTGCATTAGTGAATAGTGGATTGCCTAATGATAAATTTGTTTTTGAAGGTTTTTTGCCGGTAAAAAAAGGAAGACAAACTAGGTTTAAATTACTAGCAGAAGAGACGCGAACTATTATATTTTATGAATCTCCACATAAACTTCTTAAGACGTTAAATAATATAATGGAATATTTTGGAGCAGATCGTCAAGTTTCTGTTTCAAGAGAATTATCAAAACTACATGAAGAAACTGTAAGAGGAACTGCAGCAGAAGTATTAAAACATTTTGAAAATAAACCACCAAAAGGAGAGATTGTTTTGATAGTTGCAGGAAAAAAATAGTATATAATCGTAACAAGATTAAAAAAGAGTACACCTATTAGATAGTTATTAAATACTACTTTTTTGAAAACAAGAAGCTCTAATTTCTCATTTGATTATACTATTATATGGATAGCCATCCTTGTATTGGCTATGTATAAACTACCTTATTTTGGAGCTTTACAATATCCCTTTAAATTATTAGGCACCTGGTTTCATGAAATGGGACACGGGTTAACTGCTCTTCTTGTAGGAGGAGATTTTCAACACTTAGAAATATATAGTAATGGTGGTGGGGTAGCATACACTAATATCACGCAAAGTTATTTACCTAATGCTATTGCTAGAGCGTTAACTGCAGCTGGGGGATTATTAGGACCTGCTATTGCAGGGGGACTATGTATAGTGGCTGCGCGAAATCATAAAACTACAGTTTGGGCATTAAGAATTTTAATAGGTATTATGATGATCTCATTACTTATGTGGGTAAGGTCTTTATGGGGGATTGTAACGATAAGTAGTTTTGGTGTTTTGTTTTTATATATTAGTTATATTAAAAACAGAAAAATAGAAAGAATAACCTTGCTATTTATAGGTATTCAATGTTGGATAAGTACTTATGGTCAATTAGATTATTTGTTTACAAAACAATTTGAAAGAGATGGACGTGTATTAAATTCTGACACTCAAAACATAGCAGAAAACTTAATAGGACCATATTGGTTTTGGGCTTTTATTATTGTTTGCATAAGTGTAGTAATCATCTGGAAAAGTTTAAATTACTATTTAAAAAAACAATCATAATAAGATAAAAAACTACGATTGCGGGAACTACGTGGTTTACCAGAAAAATCACCCGAAAATAGCGTAGAGATGAAGAATAAACAGCTTTTTTGAGTAGCTTTAATACGTTATTAATCATAACGATAAAAATTAAAGCGATGAATCAAACTTCAAAACAAGAACTCAAAAAGAACATAAAAAAGTGGAAAGAAGCAGATATACAAACCTTATCAAAACACTTTCATAGATTAAATACTCTAGCAAAGGGAGATATTCATTTTGAAAGAGTAAATAAGTTTGTGATGCAAGAGGATGATATAGTAAGATTTAGAGAATATCAAGCTACTATAAAAGGTATAAAAATACATTTAGCATTACAGAAGAATAATAAAAAGAAGTTTACTTTTTTTCCAATTTTAGAAGCGATACTTGATTCGGGTCAAGAAGAGTATTTTAAACTAATTCCGAAGAAAAATACAACAGAGAATAGTAGAGCATATTCTGCAATAGTACCAGGGATATTTAAAGAGATGATAGTTAAAAACTGGGAAGAAATTGAAAATCATTTATTAGATGATTTATTTATTGCCGAAACGAATAAGGAATTAAAGCGAGTACATTATTTTGTGATCGATCAAGCTATAGTTTCTCTTATAAATAAGTTTGAAGATATCGAAGCAATTACATTATATCCAGGAGTAGATATGAATAAGTTTAATACTAAACAAATGATATCTTTTACACCTGTATTGGGGATTTTGCATAAGAAATCAACAGAGACTTTACAAATGTTTATTCCGTCACATGGCTTATTAGAATTTGAAAACGAAGGAGAAAAAGAAGAAATTTTCATAGAGTATTCTAGACCTTGTCCGCCTACATGCGAAGATCAATAATCAAAACAAATGAGCAAAGAGGTATTTGATATTTTGAGTTTAATATCTTCATATGGGATAGTAATACCTATATGGTTGGCTATACTCAAGTACAATAGATTACAGCGAGTACAAGTCAAGTTGTTTTTATTGATGCTAGTAACATTTGTAATTGAAATCAGTGCTGGAATTTTATGGAATAAAAAAATAAATAATTTACCACTATATCATTTTTATGCAGTAATAGAATTTCTATTAATTGTAGAATTATATGAAGAAAGATTGAGTTTAATTGGATCCAAATTATTTTTTAGGGGACTGCGTATTGCTTTTATACTTTTTGCGATTAGCAATGCTATATGGTGGCAAGATATCTTTACATTTAATTCTAATGTGACAACAATATTAGGAGTTCTAGTAATATGTTTTGCATTAGGGTATTTTTATACATTATTAAAAGAAATTAAGTATGAAGCATTAGAGACTAATCCTATGTTTTGGATTAACTCAGGTTTTCTTATGTATTTTTCGAGTAACTTAATACTGTTTTTTGTTAATAATACCTTGTTTAAGAATGTTACGACAGCAACAACAGCAAGTTACATGCTTTGGGGGTTACATGCAATCATAAATATTATATTAATAATGTTTTATACCATAGCTATATGGATACATCAGAAGAAGCAATTACATTAAAAATTGTGATCATAGGGATGGTTGTTTTATTCTTATTGTCAATAGGATTGATTGTCTTTTTTATTATGTATCAACGTAGATTACTAGCACAACAAAAGAAACATCAAGAATTAGCAGCTATATATCAAAAAGAACTTTTAACAACTTCTATTTTAAGTCAGGAAGAAGAACGTAATAGAATCGCAAAAGAAATGCATGATGATATAGGAGCAATGTTAACAACCACAAAGTTGTATTTGGGGCAAATTACTCAAGAACAATCACCAGAAGAATTAGAGAGTCTTACAAATAAAGTAAAAGGTTTTATAGATGATATGATTACTAGTGTAAGAGGGATAGCTCAAGATTTAAGACCTGTTGTATTAGAAAAACTAGGGCTAGTTGAAGCCGTTCATAGTTTAACACAAAAAATACAAGAGTCTGGAACAATACAGATATCGTTTAGTAGCCCTGCAATTGTAATAAATGATAAAGCAAAAGAATTAAATAGCTACAGGATTATACAAGAATTGATTAATAATACATTAAAACACGCTCAAGCAAATGCAATTATAATTCGGTTTAATATACTTAATAAAAAGCTTGTAATTCTATACGGAGACGATGGTATAGGTTTACAATTAGAAAACATAAAGATAAAGCAGGGATTAGGACTTAAGAACATAGAAAGTAGGTTGTCTATTTTATCTGGTGAGTTTAAAATATTAGATAGTAATATAGGGTTACAAATACAGATAGAAATTCCGTTATAAACTAATAAGAAAAGAACATTATGAAAACTATAAGAATAGGACTGGTAGATGATCATAATTTATTTAGAGAAGGCATAAAATCCTTAATAGATAAAATGCCTAATATAACATTAGTTCTAGAAGCAGTTAATGGAAAAGATTTATTGATAAAGCTTAATAACGTTATTCCAGATGTGATATTATTAGACCTAGAGATGGAAGAGATGAATGGAGAAGAAGCTACAATCAAGGTAAAAGAATTATATCCAGATGTTAAGATTATTATTTTAACAATGCATAAAGAAGATCGTATGATATCGTATTTAATGGAAATAGGAGCTAATGGTTATTTACTTAAAGATACGAGCCGAGAAGAATTAGAAAACGCTATAAAATGTGTATCAGAGAATGATAATTACTTTAATACATTAGTATCTGAAGCTTTATTAAAAAACACTAAGAATAAAACCAGAGTGTTACATACAAACTTATATCATAAATATCATTTAACACATAGAGAAATAGAAGTATTACAATTAATAGCGCAAGAATATACTACTACAGAAATTGCTAAAAAACTATTTTTGAGTGTTAGAACAATTGAAGGTCACAGAAAGAATTTAATGGATAAGATGGACGTGAAAAATGTAGCTGGATTAATGATTAAAGCAGTAAAAGAACAAATGATTAATGTATAAAAATTTTAAAGCTACATTCTTATATGTAGCTTTAAAATTTTTATTTGATAAAGGAACTAATAAGATTAAATATGCTTTCCTTTTTCCCAGCCGTGTTTACCTAGATATTGCTCTCCAGATTCTACAGCCCCATCCTCAATAGACGTTCCCATAGAATCATTCCAGCGATTAAGATATCCAAAAAGAGAAATTACACCTAGCATTTCTACAATCTCACCTTCATCCCAGTGTTTATATAGTTCTTCTTTAATTTTTTCGTCAACTGCATTCGGAATTACAGAAGCGGCTAGAGAAAAATCAAGAGCAGCACGTTCTGCGTCATTAAAAGCAGGATGCGTTTTATACTCCCAGATATTGTCTAATTGTTCTTGTTCTGCACCATAACGTTCTGCAGCACGAATAGCATGTGCTTGACAGTAACGACATCCAGTAGCATTACTACTTACCCAAGCAATCATACGTTTTAAAGCAGAAGTTACACGTCCTTCATTAGCCATAACAGCTTTGTTAAGGTTAATAAATGCTTTAGAAATAGCAGGACGGCGTTGCATGGTTAATACAGAATTAGGACAAAAACCTAAAGTTTCATTAAAAAATTCTGCCAATTCTTTGGTTTCCAAATCGTGATCAGCAGAAAGGGGTGTTACTAGTGGCATAGTATTGAAATATTTTTTAGTCTGAGTTATGTTATTACAATTTTTTATATGGGTAAAATACAAAAAATAAGTAATCATTACGACTATGTTTTTATAATGTTTTGTTAGAAAAAAAAGACGGTTTTTGTATTTTGCCACTTCCGTCATACTTTAATACTATATATATGCGCTGGACGCTTAAACCTATTCCTACTAAAGAAACTATTAATCACTTATCCGAAGTTTTGCAAGTAGATCGTACAATTGCACTATTACTTGCTCAAAGAGGAATAGCTTCATTTGATGCTGCTAAGAAGTTTTTTAGACCTACACTTGAAGATTTACATGATCCATTTTTAATGAAAGATATGGATCGTGCAGTAGCTAGAGTTAAACAAGCAATAGCGCAAGGAGAAAATATTATGGTATATGGAGATTATGATGTAGATGGAACGACATCGGTAGCTCTTATGTCTTCGTATTTACTTAGTCATTATCCTCAAGTTACTACATATATCCCAGATCGATATGCCGAAGGTTATGGAGTATCCTTTCAAGGAATTGACTATGCAGCAGATAATGATATTACATTAATCATAGCATTGGATTGCGGAATTAAAGCTATTGAAAAAGTAGCTTATGCTAAAGAAAAAAGGATAGACTTTGTCATCTGTGATCACCATAGACCAGGAGCTGCAATACCTAAAGCCGCAGCTGTATTGGATCCTAAACGATCAGACTGTGAGTATCCATACAAAGAATTATGTGGATGTGGTGTTGGATTTAAATTGATTCAAGCATTATCGAGTGATTTTAATGAAACTATCGAAGATTTGTTACCATACTTAGATTTGGTAGCAACAGCAATAGGAGCAGATATTGTCCCTATTACAGGAGAGAATAGAGTATTAGCTCATTATGGATTAAAAGTTATTCAAGATGCACCTAGAGCTGGATTTGAAGCAATTATTGGAGAAGTAAAGAGACCTATTAAAACGATTACCGATGTAGTCTTTACTATAGCACCTAGAATTAATGCGGCAGGAAGAATGAAACATGGTATTCATGCTGTAAATTTATTGACAGAGACAGATATTGTTCAAGCTACAGCTTATGCAGCTGCTATAGAAGCATATAATAGTGATAGAAAACATGCCGATCAATCTATTACAAAAGAAGCTTTGGTACAAATTGAAGAGAATAATGAACAAGAACGATTTACTACGGTAGTTTATGATCCTACATGGCATAAAGGAGTGATAGGAATCGTAGCTTCTCGATTGACAGAAACTTACTATAGACCTACACTAGTATTTACAAAAAGTGGAGATAAATTAGCTGCTTCGGCAAGATCAGTAAAAGGATTTGATGTATATAATGCATTAGAAGCTTGTGCCGATTATATAGAACAATTTGGTGGACATAAATATGCAGCTGGACTCACTCTTAAAGAAGAACAATACGAAGGCTTTAAGCAAAAGTTTGAAGAGGTTGTAAAAAATACTATAGATACGCAATTATTGACACCAGAAGTAACAATAGATACCCGCTTAGATTTTGATAGTATCACACCAAAGTTTTTTAGAATACTCAAACAATTTGCTCCTTTTGGTCCAGACAATATGACTCCTGTTTTTATGAGTGAGAATGTATATGATACAGGATTTGCTAGAGGAGTAGGAGAAGACGAAAAACATTTAAAATGTAAGTTGTATCAAGAAGAGAATACGAGTTCTTTTAATGCTATAGGTTTTAATATAGGAGATAAACTAAATTTACTTGAAGGTAAACAAAAGGTAAAAGCTACTTATGTGATAGATGAAAATGTATGGAGAGACGTGACTTCTATTCAGTTACGACTAAAAGATGTAAAATAAATCTTCTTTATTTAGATTAATTATAAATAATGTTTATTTTTGAATTAAAACTAATTCAAAGATGAGCGCTATAGATAAGATATATGCAAATGATTTTGGAATCTCTTTTTATTGGAGAAAGAAAGACAAAGACACAAAAGATAAAATCCAATTAATTTTCAGAGATACAGGTTTTTTGCTTACTGTTAATGAATTGAAGGATTTTGCAAAATCGTGTGCATATACAATGACCTCTATACAATGTAGCAATTGCCAACATATAGATACATGTCGCTCTTTATTATTAAGAACACCATCAGAAAAGATAGACTTAGCTGTTAATAGAACAGAATTATATCAAATCAACGAATTGATTAAAGGCACTATTTTTAATGTAGAATTAAAATACTGGTTAAATAATCTTTGTGCTAATTAGTAATCTTAATTCAAGAAATCAAATAGAATTTCGTTAATCTCATTGTGTTTAGTTTCTTGAATAAAATGTTTTTCGTCAAGGAAATGTACATTTTTTTCACTGATATTAAAAGCTTCCATAACTTTACTTTGTTGTGGAGTCCATTGCAGTATGGTATCGTGAATTCCCCAAATTACAGCTACAGGAATTGATATGTTATAAAAAGTATCGGTATAATCGGGTAATTCGTTACAAGTCTGTGTAAAAAAGTAATACATACCTAATGTTTTCCCTTCTTTAAGCGGTGCTTTGTATCCTTCTAAATCAACAGGTGTTAAGGTGTTTTTTTGAAGTCCATCTTTAAATAAAAGATTCAATAACGTATTGGTCGTTACTCCATTGCGATAAGCCCACATAGACGTTTTTGCAAAGGCACCTGGTTTCATACGTACAGGAGGATAAAATCCTTCTTCGTTGATAACCGTATTAAGAATAACCAGTTTATTGATACGATTAGGAGCCTGTTTAAACAATTCCCATGTCCATAAACCCCCAGCATCGTGCATAACATGAGACCAAGAATCTATTGCTAAGAAATCCATTAACTCTAGAATTCTTCGTGCGTGGTTTACTTCGCTATATAATTCATAACCATCTGGAGAATCACTAGCACCAAATCCTAACATATCAGGAACAATAATGCGATATCCTTGATTAACTAATCCATTAAGCATTTTACGATACAACCAACCAGAAGTTGGTACACCATGAAGTAGTAAGATTACAGGTCCTGTACGACTTCCTTTATCAATGTATTTGATATCACCTTCGTCTGTATAAAAAGTTTTTTGGATAGATTTAAATTGCTCATAGGTAATTTGACCTTTAGCATTTTTGGTAGTGCTTTTAGGAGCATTACAACCAATAAATAATAAACTTAAACATAGAATTAATATCTTTCTCATACCAATAGGGGATATTTAGGACTTCATTTAGGTATAAATATACAATATATTACACCATAAAATCAATCATAGTATAAACAGAAATTGCATTAAAAAAGTGTGAGGATTTCAAATTTTTTACCGTTGAAAACAAAAAAATCACCTTGTTCTTTTCCTATTAGCGCTTTACCAATAGGTGTATTAGGAGCTATAGCAAAGAATTTGGTATTATCGATTGTAATTTCTCCTATAGAAATTCCGATATAATAATTTGATAAAGAAGTATAAACTACACTACCCAAATGTATACGAGAAGCATCAACACGAGTGTTAATTTTGACTAAAATTTGTTGAAGTTTTTGAACTTCTGCAAGTTGATTTCCTGTTTTTTCTCGCTCTAGTTGTAACATAGCACGACCAGTTTCGTGTTTATCGCCAGCAGTACTTTTCGTTTCAGAAGTAAGCGCTTCTTGCAATCGAGAAATGGTTTGTTGAATG
The DNA here is from genome assembly GCA_947387485.1 of Aquimarina rhabdastrellae. Classification (GTDB taxonomy): domain Bacteria; phylum Bacteroidota; class Bacteroidia; order Flavobacteriales; family Flavobacteriaceae; genus Aquimarina. Next base: position 141,548 of record CANDNT010000002.1, on the reverse strand, counting down.
CGTGACAAACGTTGTGCGACAGTGGTGGCACAAAAATGATATAACTGCTCTTTAATGTCTAATGGATTCATAAAAAACCAAAAGTACAAATAAAAAGCAGTTATAAGCTAACTTAATTAATGATCTATTTTTGGCAAATAGATATTTACGATTCCTCTATAAGATGAATTTTGTTCTTTTTTAAAATCTACAACTCTACAAGGATCAGCAACCATAGCAATATCATCAATAAGAATTCTAGGATCATTTTTAAAATAAATCTGTGTTTCTAATGTACGATATCCTGGTGCAGAAATACGATAATGAAAATGCCTTGCTCTATCCCCAAATAGACCTGGACGAATACTAGAAAAAGCATATTCACCATTTTCGTCAGTAAGGATAAATCCTCTTAAAATAGGCTTGTTTGTTGAGTAGTAACTAATATCTTTATTATGCTCTTCGATATGATATGTTCCAAAATCATCTGCATGCCATACCTCTACCTTTGCATTTCTTACAGGCTCTTTTTTGTCTAAACCACTATAAATCTTTCCAGAAACAATAATTTTGGATCCTTTAAGGTTACGGGGGTTTAAATTCACAATCTCTGTCGTAGGTTTAATTAAACCAGTTACAGCTATACCTTGAGTGGGTAACGAAGTGATTAGAGGGATGTTTTTCATATACCAAATAGTTTTGTGAAACAATCAATCACATAATAATTATAGCGGTGATTTGAAAGTATAACAGCTAACTAAGGGTATACCCTACTTTTTTTATAAAAAAAAATGAAAAATAATATCAGAGCTTAAAAACACCATACAAACGCATTTGTTTTACAATCCATTCTTTTCGTCTTTGAATGTAATTTGATGCAGGACGTGCTCTATATTTTCTGGGATTAGGTAGAATAGCAGCAATAGCAGCAGCTTCGTAACGAGTAAGTCTATTGGCAGGTTTTTTAAACCAGTATTTAGAAGCAGCTTGAGCGCCATATACACCACTTCCCATTTCTATACTGTTAAGATATACTTCTAGTATACGTTCTTTACTCCATAAGGTTTCTATTAAAAAAGTAAAGTAAACTTCAAACCCTTTACGAATCCAGCTGCGATGAGGCCATAAGAATACATTTTTTGCTGTTTGTTGTGATATCGTACTACCACCTTTAATACGTCTAGACTTTTGATTACTTTCTATAGCTTTTTCTATAGCTTGAAGATCAAAACCATTATGCGATAAGAATTTTTGATCTTCACTGCATATAACCGCTAATTGTAAATAAGGAGAGATTTTTTCTATAGGAACCCAATCATGTTTAAAAACTTTGGCTTTACCTTGTAATGATCGTATCCCCATTAAAGGAGTGTAGGGGATAGGAGCCCATTTATAGACTAGTACCCATAGAAAGGTAATAGCAATAAACCAGGCAATACATTTACCGATTAGTTTTGAGATTTTATGTAATTGTTTCTTTCTTTTTGGCATTATAGTAAATCTGCAAGTTCATCACCTACTAAGCTACCTATGGCAACTCCCATTCCGCCTAAACGAACTCCACAAAAAACATGATTAGAGAGTTGAGTGACTATGGATTTTTTTTGCGTACCTACACCCATTATTCCAGACCATCTATGTGCTATAGTAAAAGGTGTATTAGGTAAAATAATATGTTGAAGAATTTCTTCTAATTTATTTTGAATTAAAGGTGTTTGAGATATTTGTGTTGTTTCTTCTCCTTTAAAATCTAGATTGCGACCTCCTCCAAGTAAAATTCGGTTGTCAATATTTCTAAAATAATAATATCCTTTATCAAGGTGGAAAGTCCCTTTGATGGATAGGTTTTCTATAGGATCAGTGATTAGAACTTGAGCTCGAGCTGGCTTTACGTTTGTTATACCTAATTGTGAAGCAAAGCCATTTGTAGCGATTAGTAATTTGTTAGTTTTAAAACTAAAAGTATCTGTTTGAATAACAACATTGGAAATATTTTCTGTATACGAAAGAACATTACAATGATTAAGGATTTTTATACCGCTTTGTTGTACTTTATTCAGTAGCGCTTCCATCATTTTTCCGGTATGGATTTGCCCTTCAAAGGCATTAAAAATATAGTGTTCTTTAATATTGTTAAACTGAAATAAATTAGTTGTACTACTAAAAACATTAGCATTGAATAGCGGAAAAAGTAGTTTATTAATATACTCTTGCTGAGTTAAACAATGTTCATATAATTCAGTGTCTTGTCGAGTGAATAATTCATATCCTCCGTGAGCGAAAAACTCAATAGCAGTATCAGATAAGTTTTTACGTAATAAAGTTAACCCATCAATACGTTTTTTGACTAACTGAAGCACTTCTTCTTCTGTATGCGTAATGAGATCATCTAGAATTTCAGATAAACTCCCAAAACATGCAAATCCTGCATTCTTTGTACTAGCACCATTAGGAAGTATTCCTTTTTCGAGAATTAAAATTTTGGCTTTCGGAAATTTTTTACGCAACGATAAAGCACAGTTTAACCCTACAATACCACTACCTATAATAGTAAAATCTACATTAGAAAACCAAGTGTCACGTTCCCAATAGCTGAACATAAGTGAGAATTATTTTGTTGTTGAATATACTAACAAGAAATATACATAAAAAGTATAAACAAACAGTGTATAATGATGATTCAACGTAAGAAAAGAAAAAGGCGTTGATAAATTCAACGCCTTTTATATTTAGTGATCCCCTTTAGGATCTTCCATTTCAAAATCTTCCATAAATTTTGTAGTGTAGTCACCAGCGATATAATCTGGATGATCCATTAATTGTCTATGGAAAGGAATAGTAGTTTTGATACCTTCTACGATAAATTCATCAAGAGCACGTTTCATTTTATTGATAGCCTCTTCACGAGTTTGCGCAGTTGTAATCAATTTTGCAATCATAGAATCGTAGTTAGGCGGAATGATATAACCACTATACACATGAGTATCTACACGAACTCCATGACCACCAGGTACATGTAAGTTAGTTATTTTTCCTGGAGAAGGTCTAAAATCTTTATAAGGATCTTCTGCATTAATTCTACATTCTATAGAGTGTAGTTGAGGTATATAGTTTTTACCAGAAATTGGTACACCTGCAGCTACTAATATTTGCTCACGGATTAAGTCATAATTAACAACCTCTTCTGTGATAGGGTGCTCTACTTGGATACGTGTATTCATTTCCATGAAGTAGAAGTTTCTATGCTTATCTACAAGGAATTCTACAGTACCAGCACCTTCGTATTTAATAAACTCGGCAGCTTTTACAGCAGCTTCTCCCATTTCTTGACGTAATTCGTCTGTCATAAATGGAGAAGGAGTTTCTTCAGTTAATTTTTGATGTCTACGTTGTACAGAACAGTCTCTTTCAGATAAGTGACAAGCTTTACCTTTGCTATCACCTACAATTTGGATTTCGATATGACGAGGCTCTTCGATAAGCTTTTCCATATACATATCGTCATTTCCAAAAGCAGCTTTAGATTCCTGTCTTGCAGAATCCCATGCTGGTCTTAAATCTTCTGGATTCCATACAGCACGCATTCCTTTTCCACCACCACCGGCAGTCGCTTTAAGCATTACTGGGTAACCTACTTCGACAGCTAATTTTTCACAAGTTTCGAAATCTGGAATAATTCCATCACTTCCTGGTACACAAGGTACACCTGCAGCTTTCATAGTAGCTTTGGCAGTAGCCTTATCTCCCATTTTATCGATCATCTCTGCGCTAGCACCGATAAATTTAATTTCGTGCTCTTCACAGATTTTAGAAAACTTAGCATTTTCTGATAAGAATCCATATCCAGGGTGAATTGCATCTGCATTTGTGATTTCTGCAGCAGCGATAATATTAGACATCTTTAGGTAAGATTGGTTACTAGGAGCAGGACCAATACAAACAGCTTCGTCTGCAAAACGAACGTGTAAACTATCTGCATCTGCAGTAGAGTATACAGCAACTGTTTTTATACCCATTTCTTTGCAGGTTCTGATCACACGCATAGCGATCTCCCCTCTATTTGCAATTAGAATTTTTTTAAACATAACCTATACACTTTTGTAATTAGTAATGTTCAATTAGCAATTAATAAATAAGACATAATTAGCTCTATTAATAAGCTAATAATCGCTGATCATTAATTATTAATTGATAATTAAGATGGGTCAACTAAGAATAAAGGTTGATCAAACTCTACTGGAGAAGAATCATCAACTAATACTTTTACTATTTTTCCAGAAACTTCACTTTCGATTTCGTTAAAAAGTTTCATGGCTTCAATGATACAAAGTACGTCTCCTTCTTTAATTGAATCACCTACTTCAACAAAAGTTGGCTTGTCTGGAGATGGTTTTCTGTAGAGTGTACCTATGATAGGTGACTTTACAGTGATATATTTTGAGTCATCGCTAGCAGCAGCTGGAGTAGCTTCTGCGGCAGCTGGAGTAGCAGGAGTGCTAGCTACAGGAGCCGGAGCAACTGGTTGTTGAGGAATTGCAGCTCCCATAGGGATTTGCTGAACGATAGTAGTTTCTTTATCTTCTGAACCTGTTTTAATGGTGATTTTTACATCATCCATTTCTAGTTTAACCTCGCTAGCACCTGACTTAGCGACAAACTTGATTAAATTCTGAATTTCTTTTAAATCCATAATAAGAGGGTATTATTTAGTTGTTTAGGAATTATAAGCCCATTTTACATACATTGAGCCCCAAGTAAAGCCTCCACCAAATGAAGCAAATACTATATTATCTCCTTTTTTGAATTTCTTTTCATAATCACTTAACAGTAACGGTAATGTTGCCGAAGTGGTATTTCCATAACGATGAATATTCATCAGAACTTTACTTTCATCGGTAAGATTCATTCGTTTAGCTGTTGCGTCAATAATGCGCTTGTTTGCTTGATGAGCAATTAACCAATTAACATCTTCGTTTGTTAAATTGTTACGTTCCATGATTTTAACACTTGCATCGGCCATGTTTGAAACTGCATATTTGAATACAGTTTTTCCATCTTGATGTACAAAATGTTGTCTATTAGCAACTGTTTCTTCTGTAGGCGGTAATAAAGAACCTCCTGCTTCTATTCGCAAGAAATCTCTACCTATTCCATCAGTACGTAAATATTCGTCTTGAACTCCAAGTCCTTCTTCATTAGGCTCAAAAAGAACAGCACCACCACCATCTCCAAAAATGATACAAGTTGCACGATCTGTATAGTCAATAATAGAAGACATTTTATCTGCTCCTACTACCAATACTTTCTTATATCTACCAGACTCTATATAACGAGCTGCGGTAGACATAGCGTATAAGAAACTAGAACAAGCTGCTTGTAAATCATAAGAAAATGCATTTACAGCTCCTATTTTTGAAGCAGTATATGCAGCAGTAGCTGCTACAGGCAAATCTGGGGTAGCTGTAGCAAAAATTAACATATCGATTTCTTTGGGGTCTAAGCCTTTTTTTGCGATTAGATCTTCGGCGGCCTTGATTCCTAGATAAGATGTCCCTTTATCTTTATCTTTTAGGATTCTTCGTTCTTTAATCCCTGTGCGAGTGGTAATCCACTCATCATTGGTATCAACCATAGTTTCCAGAATCTGGTTGGTCAATACATAATCAGGCACATATGCGCCTACAGCAGTGATTGCGGCTGTGATTTTACTCATATCGTTGTTTTAGTTTCACAAAACTAGAGTGCAAATAAGCACTATAAAGTCGTTGAAATTACTAAATTTATATGTAAATATGGCGCAAAATAAGTTGATTTTGACACATATTCAACTAAAAACAAAAAAACTCTCACTGATGTGAGAGTTCTAGCTATAATTTTAACAATAACCTTAGGCTACTGCTTCTTCTTCAGTATTGTCGATAATCACTTGACCACGGTAGTATAATTTACCTTCGTGCCAGTGAGCTCTGTGATATAAATGTGCTTCTCCTGTTGTTGGATCGATTGCGATTTGAGGAGTAGTTGCTTTATAATGAGTTCTTCTCTTATCTCTTCTAGTTTTCGAGATTTTTCTCTTAGGATGTGCCATTGCTATATGTTATTTATTATCGTTTAATAAGTTTTTTAATTTATCCCATCGAGGATCAATTTCCTCGCTATCATTTTCTGCTTCCTTTTCTTTAGGACTTAATTCGTCCAGCTTATCTAGTAATTCGGATTCTAATGAGCCATCTTCTACACCAGGGTGTATTCTTTTTGATGGTAATGCTAATACAATCAATTCATAAATAAATTGCTGTACATTGATTTCGTAGTCACCATGAGGAAGAATTAAAATTTCTTCATTCTCATCATTGTATTCGTTTCCAAATTTTACAATCAACAAGAATTCGTCTTCAATAGGAAGATCAAATGGCTCATTGGTGAGATCACAATTTACATTAACGGTACCTTTTACTGTAAAAGTAAGTTCAAATAAAGTAGTTTTTTTATTAAACTCTAAGTTTACATCAAGGGACGCATCATTAAAATCGTCATATTCAAAATGCTGAAAGAACGTATTGTCAATTTGATATTCAAACTGGTGTACTCCTTGCTTCAGTCCAACAAAAGGGATCGTATACTCTTTTAGTTGTTTCATGTTCGTCATCAGTTTTGAGCGCGCAAAGATAATAAAAATTAATTATGAAAACTACTTATTAACAAATTTATGTGTATAACTAGCGTATTTTTATTTCTTTAAAGCAACTCATTTTGTGCAATGTAGCAATTATTATTGGTTTTGAACTTGCTTTTTTGGCGCTTTTTTAGTGTGTTTTTTTAAAGGATTTTTTGTGAGTTCTGCATATTCTTTTCGGTTTTTATACACTTTTAAAGCAGTGAATACCGCTTCTTTAAAAGAACTAGCATCTGCTTGATTTTTACCTGCAATCTCAAAAGCGGTACCGTGATCTGGTGAGGTACGTACTTTATTTAATCCAGCTGTAAAATTAACCCCTTTCCCAAATGATAAAGTTTTAAAAGGAATTAAACCTTGATCGTGATATGAAGCTATGATAGCATCAAAAGCCTTGTAGTTGTTGGAACCAAAAAAGCTGTCTGCAGCATAAGGACCAAATACTAACTTGCCAGATTCTTTGATCTTTTCGATAGTAGGTTTAAGTATTTCCTCATCTTCTTTTCCTATTACACCGTGATCACCACTATGAGGATTAATACCTAGAATAGCAATCTTAGGCTTGTTAATTCTAAAATCCTGAACCAATGATTGGTGAATTGTATTTACTTTTTGAGTGATCAATTTTGGTGTGATCTTTTTTGTGATATCTCGTAAAGCAACATGATCGGTTAATAATCCTACTTTTAATTCATCAGTAACCATAAACATCAAACTATTACCATCGAGTTCTTGATTTAAATAATCAGTATGCCCAGGGAATTTAAAATTATCTGATTGAATATTATGTTTATTGATAGGTGCAGTTACTAAAACATCTACTTGATCATTTTTTAAAGCTTCGGTTGCTGCTTGTAATGATTTTAAAGTGTATTGTCCTACTTTAGGATCTTCCTTTCCAAAGTTGATGTTTACAGGCTCTTTCCAAACGTTAAAAACATTGATTTTTCCATCTAATATCTGAGAAGTATCATCAATACCATGTAAATTGATATTTACTTTATAATGTTTCTTTAGAAATGAAAGTATTTTTACTGAAGCAAAGATTACAGGAGTGCAGAAATCTAGCATAAGAGGATCTTCAAATGCTTTTAAGGTAACCTCACTACCAATACCATTAAGATCTCCTATGGAAATACCTACTCTTATTTTCTCTTCTTTCTTCATATATAGCTTAGTTATGATTAATTTTGAAGCTCAGTAATCAATATTTGTAGCTTCAATTAGATATAAAACTACAAATTTAACCAAATAATTTGCATTTATGTTTACAGGTATCATCGAAGATCTTGGGAAAGTAATAAAAATTCAAAAGGATAAAGAAAATCTTGATATAATGGTTCAATCTAGTTTTACTTCAGAATTAAAGATAGATCAAAGTGTAGCTCATAATGGAGTTTGTCTTACTGTAGTATCTATTAATGGTGATCAATATGTAGTAACAGCGATAAAAGAAACGCTGGATAAAACAAATCTTAACAATTTAAAAGAAGGAGCTATTGTGAATCTAGAGCGAGGAATGAAGTTAGGAGATCGTTTAGATGGACATATTGTACAAGGACATGTAGATCAAACAGCAGTATGCAAAGAAATTAAGGAGGCAGATGGAAGTTGGTATTTTACCTTTGAGTATGATCCTTCGTTACATAATGTTACTATAGAAAAAGGATCGATTACAGTGAATGGAGTAAGTTTAACAGTAGTAAATTCTAAGAAAAATGAATTTAGTGTAGCTATTATTCCGTATACCTATGAGCATACAAATTTTAATACATTTGAAGTAGGAACGGTGATAAACCTAGAGTTTGATGTAATTGGTAAATATGTAAAACGAATTACAGAATTAGGATAATTGATAATAAAGCATACAATTAAAAGCTCCTTATATAGGGGCTTTGTTTTTTAATATACATTTTTGCAATCTTTTTTATATGAATCAACATCCCATGGATCAAATTTACAAGCGTTTTGATAGCAATTAACACAAGTAGAGCCTTCGCTGTTCAAGCTTACGCTAAAAGCACCATTAATTATTTTTAATTTTTAGGATTAAATATTGATTTGATTTATTTAGACATTATATCTAGGGAAATCAAGAAAGTTCACATCAATAATGAATCTTTAAAGAAAGATGTATTAATGATTTTATAGGATGCTTTAGGATTAATTAAATTTTAGCTATGCTTTTGATAAACCGATAAAAGAATAATGGATATAGAAATCTTAGATAGTCTGAAAAAGATCTTCTACAGGCTAGATTTATCTTCAATTTTAAAGCATAAAAAAGCCGCTTCAAGTTGAAGCGGCTTGTGATTCAATTTTTAAGTGGTCCCACTTGGGCTCGAACCAAGGACCCCCTGATTATGAGTCAGGTGCTCTAACCAGCTGAGCTATGGGACCTGAATCGGGTTGCAAATTTATGTAAATGTAATGTACACACCAAACTTTTTTTGAAAAATTATTTAATTTCTTCGCATAGCTCTACAAGTACTCCATTAGTTCCTTTAGGGTGTATAAAAGCAACTCGTTTATTATCAGCGCCTAACTTTGGTTTTTCGTTTAAAATAGTAAAACCTTCATTTTTTAATCGAGCTAATTCTTTTTCTATATCATCGACGTCAAAAGCGACATGATGGATACCTTCTCCTCGTTTTTCGATAAATTTAGCTATTGTTCCTTCTGGCGAAGTGCTTGCTAATAATTCAATTTTGTTTTCACCTACTTGAAAAAATGATGTAATTACAGCTTCACTTTCTACGGTCTCTTGTTTATAGGGAGGAACACCAAGTAATTTTTCATATATCGTATTGGCTTGATCAATATCTTTTACAGCTATTCCTAGATGTTCTATTTTATTAATGTGCTTCATTGAGTATAACTTTATATAATCCGTATTAATGTATATAGATATAGTGCAAAATACGTATTTTTGCACCTATGGAAACAAATAGACAGAAAAAAATTGCAGGTGTTTTACAACGAGATATAGCTGATGTAATCCAACATGCATTGCGTGAGGCAGGAGTAAACGGAATCCTTGTTTCGATAACTAAAGTGAGTGTAACAACAGATTTATCTTTGGCAAAAGTATATATGAGTGTTTTTCCGCATAAAGAGGGAGAAGCAGTACTAGAAGAAGTAAATGCTGTTAAATCTCAAATCAAGCATCAAATTGCACAACGTACAAAACATCAATTGCGAAGAATGCCTGATTTATCATATTTTATTGATGATTCTTTAGAGTATATAGAAAAAATAGATCGCGCAGTAAAAGGAATAGACAACCCACTAGAAAATCCAGATCTATTAGAACGCCGTAAAAAGAAATAAATCATATTGAACTTCTCCTATTACATTGCCAAACGATACCTTTTTTCCTCTGGAAGTAGTAATGCTATTAATATTATAACAAGCATTGCAGCAGCAGGTGTAGTGATAGGAGCAATGGCACTATTTATAGTATTATCTGGCTTTGCGGGATTAAAAGAATTTAGTATTCAGTTTTCAAATTATTTTGATCCTGATTTAAAAGTATTTCCAGAAAGTGGAAAGACAATACTGTTTTCTGATATACAGAAAGCTCAACTCCAAAAAATAGAAGGAATAGCACACTTTTCTGAAGTAATTGAAGAACGTGTATTTTTAAGATTTAGAGATAAACCATTTGTAGCCAATATAAAAGGTGTAGATAGTACATATCAAAATATTGTGATTACAGATAGTATTATGGTTTTAGGAACTTGGTTAAGAAATCATGATGCAGAAGTGGTGATTGGTAATGGAATTAGTAGAGCTTTAGGTTTGGGAGTTAATGACTATAGAGAGTTATTAAAAATTTATGTGCCTAGACCAGGAAAAGGACAGCCTACAGATCCTACCAAAGCATTTATACAAGAGAAAGCTGTTAATGTGGGGATTTATAGTGTGAATGATGAGTTGGACGAAAAATATGTGTTTTCTACAACAACACTTGCTAGAAGCTTGTTGCGATTACCTAAAGATAAAGTTAGTGCTATTGAATTAAAACTAGAGGCTAGTGCTGATGAAGATCAAATAAAGAAAGCTTTGCAAGAACTATTTGATAATAAGGTAGTGATCAATAATCGTATACAATTAAACGCTACTTTATATAAAATGCTAAATACAGAGAATTTGGTTTCTTATCTGGTAGTGACACTTATCGCTATTATAGCTTTATTTAATGTTGCAGGAGCGATTATCATGATGGTAATTGATAAGAGAAAGAATATAAAAACCTTATATAATATTGGCGCTACTTTAAGTGCAATAAGAAGAATCTTTTTATTACAAGGTTCTTTGATGACCGTATTAGGAACTGTATTAGGATTGTTTTTAGGTGGAATTATCATTGCTTTACAGCAGCATTATGGACTATTAATGATTACACCTACATTAGCATATCCTACAAAAATCACAGTAATGAATTTTGTAATTGTATTCTTTACAATTACCATTATAGGAGGAATAGCTTCTTTATTAGCTTCAAGTAGAATTAATCAGCGATTGATCAAATAGGAATGTAGTACCTAATGAAACATTAAGTACTACATAGAAATATTATAGTTTAAATTCGTATCCAGCAAATTTTTCTAAAACTTCGTCAAAAGCAGCGAAGACATCTTCAGGAAGATCGCTTGTTACCATTTTGGTGCGATATTCTTTAAAATGAGGAATACCTTTAAAGTAGTTGGTATAGTGTCTACGAGTTTCAAATACACCAAGTTTTTCACCTTTCCAATCGATAGACATTTGTAAATGACGTCTTGCAGCTTCTACACGTTCTTCTAGAGTAGGAGGAGCCATATGCGTTCCTGTTTCAAAGAAGTGTTTTACTTCTCTAAAAAACCATGGATAACCTATGCTAGCACGACCTATCATAGCACCATCAAGACCATATTGATCCCGCATTTCCATAGCGCGCTCTGGCGAATCGACATCTCCATTACCAAAAACAGGAATATGCATTCTAGGGTTATTTTTAACTTCGGCAATAGGTTTCCAGTCAGCATTACCTTTATACATTTGAGCACGTGTTCTACCGTGAATAGAAATAGCTTTTGCACCTACATCTTGTAAGCGTTCTGCAACTTCTACAATACGAATAGAATCATGATCCCAACCTAATCGAGTTTTTACAGTAACAGGTAATTTGGTATGCTCAACCATGGCTTTGGTTAATTTAACCATAAGATCTATATCTTTTAAAATACCTGCTCCAGCCCCCTTGCTAACTACCTTTTTTACAGGACAACCAAAGTTGATATCAATAATATCAGGTCCAGAAGCTTCTACGATTTCGACAGATTTGAGCATAGAATCTAGGTTAGCTCCAAAAATCTGAATACCTACAGGGCGTTCCTTCTCGTAAATATCTAATTTCATGACACTCTTTGCAGCATCACGAATTAAACCTTCAGAAGAGATAAACTCTGTATAAACAACATCTGCACCTTGTTCTTTACAAAGTGCTCTAAAAGGTGGATCACTTACATCCTCCATAGGAGCTAATAATAAAGGAAATTCACCTACGTCTATATCACCAATCTTTGCCAAAATCTTCTATTTTTCTGCAAAAGTAAGGATTTTAATTATTTCGGAAAGAGAATTGAGTTTAAGGCTTAATTTTAAAATAAGTAAGATTAATAATAGAAAAGCTAGTTATGGATACTTAAAATTATGTTTCTTTGATAAGAAAAAACATAAGAATACATTTTCCTTTTAGAAAAAATAAAGAAACCCTATCAAAACAATTATATTTGCAACGATAGAATATGATTTATGAAGCACATAAGAAACTTTTGTATAATAGCTCATATCGACCATGGTAAGAGTACCTTGGCAGATCGACTATTAGATTATACAGGGTCTGTAACCGCTAGAGAGGCACAGGCACAATTATTAGATAGTATGGATTTGGAACGTGAACGTGGTATTACCATTAAGAGTCACGCTATCCAGATGGAATATACTTATAAAGGAGAAGAATATATCTTAAACTTAATTGATACTCCAGGACACGTAGATTTCTCTTATGAGGTATCTCGATCAATAGCAGCATGTGAAGGAGCTTTATTAGTAGTAGATGCTGCACAAAGTATACAAGCACAAACGATATCTAACTTATATTTGGCGTTAGAGAATGATTTAGAGATTATTCCAGTATTAAATAAAGTAGATTTACCTAGTGCTAATCCTGAAGAAGTAACAGATGATATTGTTGATTTATTAGGATGTGATGCAGAAGAAGTAATTCCTGCCAGTGCAAAAACTGGAATTGGTATCGAAGAGATATTAGAGGCTATTATAGAGCGTATTCCAGCTCCAGAAGGAAATCCAGAAGCACCCTTACAAGCATTGATTTTTGATTCTGTATATAATCCTTTTAGAGGGGTTGAGACTTATTTTAGAGTACTTAATGGAGAGATAAAAAAAGGACAACAAATTAAATTTATGGCAACCGATAACAGTTATTATGCAGATGAGATCGGAACGCTTAAATTAAATCAAGTACCTAAAAAAATAATCAAAACAGGAGATGTAGGGTATTTGATTACAGGTATAAAAGATGCTCGTGAAGTAAAAGTAGGTGATACAATTACAGATGCAAAAGTATCTACAGAAAATGCAATTGAAGGATTTGAAGATGTAAAACCAATGGTATTTGCAGGGATTTATCCAGTAGATACAGAAGATTATGAAGAGTTACGTGCTTCAATGGAAAAATTACAACTTAACGATGCGTCGTTAGTCTTTCAGCCAGAAAGCTCTGCTGCATTAGGATTTGGTTTCCGTTGTGGATTCTTGGGAATGTTGCATATGGAGATCATTCAAGAGCGTTTAGAGCGTGAGTTTAATATGACGGTGATTACTACGGTACCTAACGTATCATATCATGCTTTTACACATAAAGAACCAGATCAAATCATTATTGTTAACAATCCATCAGATCTACCAGATCCATCTAGTATGAATCGAGTAGAAGAACCATATATTAAAGCATCTATTATTACTAAAGCAGATTTTGTAGGGCCAGTAATGTCATTATGTATAGAAAAACGTGGTGAAATTACTAATCAAACATATCTTACACCAGAGCGAGTAGAGCTTAGTTTTGATATGCCATTAGCCGAGATTGTATTTGATTTTTATGATCGATTAAAAACGGTATCAAAAGGATATGCATCATTTGACTATGCTCCTATAGGAATGCGTTCGTCTAAATTAGTAAAAGTTGATGTATTATTAAATGGTAATACAGTAGATGCATTATCAGCTTTATTACATAAAGATAATGCATATGATATAGGGAAGAAAATGTGTGAGAAATTAAAAGAATTGATTCCACGTCAACAGTTTGATATTCCTATTCAGGCAGCAATTGGAGCAAAAATCATAGCTCGTGAAACAGTTAAAGCATTACGTAAAGATGTAACTGCAAAATGTTATGGAGGGGATATCTCTCGTAAACGTAAATTACTTGAAAAACAAAAAAAGGGTAAGAAGCGTATGCGTCAAGTAGGTAATGTAGAGATTCCACAAGAAGCATTTATGGCTGTTCTTAAATTGAACGATTAATCATAGTATTCTATATATAAAATCCGAAACCATATGGTTTCGGATTTTTTTATTGTTGAGATGTTTTCAAATAAAAAACATCATCAAATTAAGGTTTATTTCTTATTACTGAAGCGATAGTTTTGCCATATATGGTAAGGAATAACAAAAATATGCTTTAATAAGAAAAAGGAATTGATCTATCTAGGATAGTAAACACAAACTCCATTTTGAGGCCTCCAGTCTCTACAAAGACATAGTGTTCCGTCTAACGAAATTGCATTTGCACAAGCAGGATTGTTAAATCCACCATTGATTTGCTTTTGTTCCTTTTTGTTTAAAGAAGTAATTCCTTCTGATGATAAAAGATTTTGTAACATTTGTAATGAAAGTTTTAAATTAATAATGCATTAAAAATAAGGATATTATATTTTTTATGCAAGTAAAAAACTTTAAAACAATGCTAACTATAAAATATAGAAGTATAATCTAATTATAAGAGTTAAGATATTACAACTATATGAAAGTCTGTTTATATAGCGTTAAAATATATATGTCTTTTCTGGTGTAATACAGTAATTCAAAGGAATATCAGTAGGTAGAACATCAATAAGTTCTTCTTCTGCTTGAAAAAGAGAAAGCCCTATTTTAAGTGTATTGGAGTTGCATAGAGCTAAAAACTTATCATAAAATCCTTTACCATAACCTACACGATTACCATGAGTATCAAATGCTAATAACGGAATAAAAACAACTTCGATAGAAGCTTCCGGAATAGGAATACCAGATACAGGTTCTGGAATACCCCATTTATTAACCTGAATAGGCGTGTTGTCTGTTAATAATATATGTTGAAGTGTTTCGGTTTCAAAATCACTTTTAGGTACGATGATATGTTTGTCTTTGCCTTGTAAAATATGCAACAAATATTGCGTATCAAGTTCTTTTTGTTTTGATATAGGCAAAAAGATATGATAATAAGATTTATCCCATATGGGTATAGATAACGCGCGGTTTGCCAAATCAAGACTAAGATCATCTATTTGATCAGATGTGAGTTGATTGCGTAAAGTTTTATATTTTTTTCGTAAAGCTGTTTTGTCCATTAAGGTAGTTTTTGTGAAATATGAAAAATAGCATCACCTTTATATACAATAGGTGCTTCATTAACATTGATAATATATCCTTGATTAGGAGCCTTAACGATATGTCTCATTTTACCATAAGGATCAGTAATAGTAGCTAGCTCTTCGCCTTTTTCTACTTTTTTACCATAAGGTACTTTAATATGTAATAACCCACTGTATTTAGCGCGAATCCACATGCTCTTTTCAATAAAAACAGTGTCTTGTTTTTGTATTGGGATTTCAAAATGAGGTAATAACATTTCTAGATGGGCTAAGATACGCATAGTACCTTCAACTCCTTCTTTGGCAATATCTCGATTATTATCTTGAGATTTACCTCCTTCAAAAAGAAGGATATCAATATCTTTTTGAGCACAAATACTACGATAAGATTTCTTAATATTCTTAGAGAATAAAGTAAAAGGTGCATTAAAGATTTTTGCATACTCAATGAGCGAAGTATTGTCGGGTGCTACACGTATATGAGGAGCATTAAATCGACTAGCACCTCCTGTATGAAAATCTAAACAAAAATCTACATGAGGTAAAATTTCATTGACAAATTGATAAGCAAAACGACTGGCTAAAGAACCATTTTTTGTTCCTGGAAATACGCGATTTAAATCCTTACCATCAGGAAAGTAACGATCCATGGATAGAAAACCAAAGACATTTAATAACGGAATACAAATAATAGTACCTCTTGCTGGTTTGTTTATTTTTTTTGCAATGATTTGTCGCACCACTTCAACACCGTTTAATTCATCACCATGTATACCTCCTGTAATGAGTACAGTAGGTCCAGCATTTTTAGAACGCTCAACAATGACAGGAATTTCTACTTTGGTAGAAGTATATAATTTGGCAATATTGAAATTAATAGTTTTACTTTTTCCAGGAGCAATAGTCTCTCCTAAAATGTGTAATATATCAGTGGTTTTTTCTTTATTCATAAAAGTTGATCAATACGTAACACTGCGCTCAATATAACGAATAATAGCTTTGGCAATATCTTTTCCAGTAGCATTTTGTATACCTTCTAATCCCGGAGACGAGTTAATTTCTAAAAGTAAAGGACCTTGACGACTTTGTAAGATATCAACTCCAGCGACTCCTAAATTCATGACCTGAGCAGCTTTGATAGCAATAGCTTCTTCTTCACGACTTAAATTTATAGATGTAGCAGAACCCCCGCGGTGAAGATTGGACCTAAATTCTCCATTTTTGCTTTTACGTTTCATAGCAGCTACAACCTCTCCATCTATAACTAACACACGTATATCTTCTCCTTTTGATTCAGGAATATATTGCTGAATTAAAACATCTTTTTGTAAACTTCTAAAAGCTTCAATTACAGAAATAGCAGTATTAGAGGTCTCGGCTAAAATCACACCTAAGCCTTGTGTACTTTCTAATAATTTAATAACAACAGGTAAACCACCAGCTTGAGTAATAAGTTCTGAAGCGTCTCTTGTATGGTGACCAAAAACTGTTTTTGGCATATTAATACCTGCACGAGATAATAATTGTAGACTACTAATTTTGTTTCTAGAAAGCAAGAGACCAGAAGACGATACGGTGGTGAAAATATTCATCATTTCAAACTGACGAATAACACTGCTGCCATATGCAGTACTAGAAGCACCAACACGTGGTATGATAGCATCTACGTGATTTAATCGTTTGCCTTTGTAATAAATTTGTGGTTTGCTTCTTTCTAGATGTATGTCACAATGCATAGGATCTATAACTTGTACATTGTGTTTACGTTTGATGGCAGCTTGTATCAAAACCTCTGTTGAATATAAGCTAGAACTGCGTGACAAAATTTTAATATTCATCTTGAGGTAGCGTTACGAACGTATATAGTTTTTCATTTTATGTTGATTTTGCAAAATAGCACGATACTAAGGTACTAAAAAAACATATTGACTAAGAAATAAGTTGATTTTTATGAATTTAGAATAATAAAAAGAGATGTAAATAAAATTAATAATAAAGGAAGCAGTTTTAATGATTCAAAAAGTAGAGTAAAAAGAGATAATGCCTTAAATTTACACTAGCTTATGGAAAAAACTGCTATTGAAATACAATTAAAAACATTACCTACTAGCCCAGGAGTATATCAATATTATGATAAGGATGGAAAAATACTCTATGTAGGAAAAGCTAAAAATTTAAAAAAACGAGTTACATCATATTTTACGAAAAAGCATGAAAATGCAAAGACAGCTGTTTTAGTAAAAAAGATTGTAGATATACAACATATTATAGTACCTACAGAAACTGATGCATTATTGTTAGAAAATAATTTAATAAAGAAATATCAGCCACGATATAATATTTTATTAAAAGATGATAAAACATACCCATGGATATGCATAAAAAAAGAGCGATTCCCGCGCATATTTTCTACAAGACGTTTGATTAAAGATGGATCAGAATATTTTGGACCATTTACGAATACAAAAACAGTAAGTACACTCCTAGAATTAATTAGAGGATTATACCCTATACGTACGTGTAATTTTGATTTATCCAAACAAAAAATTGATCACGGTAAGTATAAAGTTTGCCTAGAATATCATATAGGTAACTGTAAAGGACCATGTGAAGATTATCAAAGTGAAAAAGAATACATGGAGCAAATTGAAGCGATACGTCAAATTGTTAAAGGGAATTTTAAAACTTCTCTAGAAGGATTTAAGAAACAGATGATGGATCATGCTACGCGTATGGAGTTTGAAGATGCTCAGCGTATTAAAGAAAAAATAGATGCATTAGAGAACTATCAAGCAAAATCTACTGTAGTAAACCCTAAAATAACTAATGTAGATGTATTCTCAATTATAAGTGATGATACCTATGGATATATTAATTTTTTACAAATATCACATGGAGCTATCATAAGATCACATACGATAGAGATTAAGAAAAAATTAGAAGAAAGTGATCGAGAGCTATTAGAATTAGCAATTATAGAAATAAGACAGCGTTTTCATTCGTTATCAAGAGAAATATATGTGCCGTTTCAAGTTAATGTAGGAGATCAAATAAAAGTAACAGTACCTCAAATAGGAGATAAAAAAGCAATTGTAGATATGTCATTGCGTAATGCAAAGTATTATAGACAAGAACGTTTTAAGCAAATAAAGATTATTGATCCAGAACGACATGTAAAACGTTTGATGAATCAAATGCAAAAAGATTTAAGGTTACCTGTATTACCGGTTCATATAGAGTGTTTTGATAATTCAAATATACAAGGTACTAATCCAGTTGCAGCCTGTGTAGTATTTAAGAACGGAAAACCAAGCAAAAGAGATTACCGCAAGTTTAATATTAAAACGGTAGAAGGACCTAATGATTTTGCTTCTATGGAAGAAGTCGTATATCGTAGGTATAAACGGTTATTAGACGAAAAACAACCATTACCTCAATTGATTATTGTGGATGGGGGTAAAGGGCAATTATCGTCTGGACTTAAAGCCTTAGAAGATTTAGATTTAAGAGGTAAGATTACAATTATAGGGATCGCTAAGCGATTAGAAGAAATCTATTATCCAGGAGATTCCATTCCGTTATATCTAGATAAAAAATCTGAAACATTAAAGGTAATTCAGCATTTACGTAATGAAGCACACCGATTTGGAATTACATTTCATAGACAAAAACGAAGTAAAGCTGCATTAAATACAGAATTAGAAGAAATACCAGGAATAGGTGAGAAAACAATTGTAGAGCTATTACAGCATTTTAAATCTGTAAAACGAATTAAAGAAGCTAGAAAAGAAGAGCTTGTAACCGTTGTAGGTAATGCTCGTGCAACCAAAATATATAATTATTATCTTAATAGAAAATCATCTTAAAAATAAAATATGTCTGTTTCACTCCGTTTTTTAAAATATATTTTCATCCTAATATTGATGAATAATAGCTTTATAGAAAAGGTTAAAGCTCAAGAAAAAACAGAAGATGTTAAAGTAGGATTAGTACTTAGTGGAGGTGGAGCAAAAGGATTAGCTCATATAGGAGTGCTTAAAATTATTGAAGAAGCAGGAGTGCGAATTGATTATATAGGTGGTACAAGTATGGGGGCTATTGTAGGGGGATTATATGCATCGGGGTATTCTGCAAAACAATTAGACTCTATTTTTAAAGCGGTAGATTTTGATGTATTAATACAAGATGATTTACCTAGAAATGCAAAAACCTTTTATGAAAGAGAAAACTCTGAAAAATATGCAATAACATTGCCATTTGATGGATTTAAAGTAGGACTACCTATAGGACTTTCTAAAGGACAAAATTTTTATAATTATTTTTCGAGATTAACTACCCATGTAAACAAAATAAGAGATTTTAACGAATTACCTATTCCGTTTTTTTGCATGGCAACCAATATAGAAACAGGAAAACAAATCTTACTGGACAAAGGGTATTTACCACAAGCAGTAGCTGCAAGTGGAGCACTTCCTTCTGTTTTTAGTCCATTTGAACTTGATGGAGTACTGGTTACAGATGGAGGAGTTTCTAATAATTATCCTATTGAAGAAATAAAACAAAAAGGAGCCGAAATTGTAATAGGAGTAGATGTACAGGATTCATTAATGACAAGAAAGCAAATTAATTCGTTAACAACGGTATTATTACAAATTAGTAATTTCAGAATGATAGAAGGGATGAAGAATAAAATCCCTGCCACAGATGTATATATAAAACCAGATATCAAAGAATTCTCAGTAATGTCTTTTGATAAAGCAGATCAAATTATTACTAGTGGGGAAAAAGCTGCATTTGAACATTATGAGGTTTTAAGAGAAATTAAACATAGGCAACAACCATTAAAACGCAAAAAAACAGCACTGCCTAAAGAAGAAGAATTAAGGATCTCTGCTGTTAAGATAGAAGGAAATCAGAAATATCCTAGATCATATATTAAAGGGAAATTAAAAATAAAAACGCCACAAGAAACTACTTATACTAAGCTTAATGAAGGTATTAATAATTTATCAGCTACAGGTAACTTTGATAGAGTAGATTATTTATTGGTAGATGAGCCTAATGGAAAGAAATTAATTGTTAGTCCTAAAGAGAGTAAAAATAAATCATTATTGAGATTAGCAATTCATTATGATGATTTATTTAAAACAGCAGCCTTGATTAACTATACGAGAAAGAGTTTGTTATTTAATAATGACGTATTGTCGTTTGATGCAATATTAGGAGACCATTCTCGATATAATTTTGATTATTATATAGATAAAGGATATTATTGGAGTATAGGGTTAAAGCATAGATATGTACGTTTAGAAAAAGACATTTCATTTGACTTTATTAATCAAGGCTTAAACCTACCTAATCCAGATGATATAAATAAAATAGATATAGGGTATACAGATTTTACAACACAATTATATGTACAAACATTACTTAATCAGACATTCTCTGTAGGATTAGGAGGGGAGCATAAACGGTTGAAAATTATTACAGAAACTTTTGGTACGGATCAAGATGAACAACCCAGAACGGTGTTTGATGATAGTGATTACTGGAGCGTATATGGTTATGTGAAATTAGATACCTATGACCATAAATATTTTCCTAAACGAGGTTTCCTTTTTGATGCAGATTTGCATACATTTTTACTGTCTTCAGATTATACAAATACCTTTAATGAATTTTCTGTGCTTAAAGCAGAATTAGGGTATGCAGCTACCTTGTTTCCGGGGTTTTCTATAAATCCATCGTTAGCTGTGGGATCGAGAATAGGAAATACAAATTTAGCTGCATTAGATTTTTTATTTGGTGGATATGGAGCGAAAACTATTAATAGTTTTGTTCCTTTTTATGGATATAGCTTTTTAGATGTTTCAGGTAATAGTTTTATTAAAAGTGAACTTACGATTGATTATGAGTTGTTTAAAAATAATCACCTTAATATTTCTGCAAATTTTGCAAACGTAGGAGAACAGATTTTTAGTGAAGGAGATTGGTTTAAAAAACCAGAATATACTGGATATGCCATAGGGTACGGAGTAGATACATTTGCAGGACCAGTACAAGTAAAGTATTCATATTCACCAGAACTTAGTGAGAGTAATTGGTATTTTAGCATAGGCTTTTGGTTTTAACTTCATCTTTTTTGTATTATTGGAAAAAATAAAGATAAATAATTACGATATTTGTAATACTATGAGTCTTTTTTGGCAAGATTTATTATTGTTATTACACTACCTCATGAAACGCAATCCAGAATGAGGCAGTGCACTACTTATGCACATATTTTAGAATACTAGTTTAATACCATAATTATTTAAGATCATGCCTTTTTATCACAAATTAGGAAGCATACCTCCTAAACGACATACAATATTTAGAAAACCAGACGGGAATCTTTACTATGAGCAATTGTTTGGAACGATAGGGTTTGATGGAATGTCAACAAACTCATATCATCAACATCGACCTACACAAGTAAAAGATATACGCGGAAGTTATGATGTAGCACCCAAAATAGCGATTAAGAATAATATGAAGTCATATCGCTTAAAGGGTTTTCAGGTAGCACCTACTCAAGATTATTTGGAGAGTAGAAAAATAGTGTTGACCAATAGTGATGTAAATATTATTCTAGCAGCACCACAAGCAAAGACACAAGATTATTTCTATAAAAATACAGATGCAGACGAACTAATATTTGTTCATAAAGGAAGCGGAAAGTTTAGAAGTCATCTAGGAAATATTGACTTTAAGTACGGAGATTATCTATTAATACCTAGGGGAACTATTTATAAGATGGACTTTGATTCTAGTGATAATAGATTGTTTATTGTAGAGTCTAGAAGACCTATATATACACCAAAAAGATACCGTAACTGGTTTGGACAATTACTAGAACATTCACCTTTTTGCGAGCGAGACTTAAGACCTCCATATGAATTAGAAACCTATGATGAAAAAGGGGATTTTTTAATAAAAATAAAAAAGCAAGAAGAAATCTTTGATATGGTATATGCTACACATCCATTTGATGTAGTAGGATATGATGGATATAGTTTTCCATATGCATTTTCAATACATGATTTTGAACCTATAACAGGACGTATACATCAACCACCTCCAGTACATCAAACTTTTGAAACAGATGCTTTTGTGATTTGCTCATTTGTACCTCGTTTATATGATTATCATCCAGAAAGCATACCTGCACCATATAATCATAGTAATATTGATAGTGATGAGGTATTGTATTATGTAGATGGAGATTTTATGAGTCGTAATGATATTGCTCCAGGACATATATCACTTCATCCAGCTGGAATTCCGCATGGGCCACATCCAGGAGCTGCAGAGCGCAGTATAGGAAAGACAGAAACAGAAGAGCTAGCAGTGATGGTAGATACATTTAAACCATTAATGGTTACAGAAGATGCTATGCAAATTGCTGATGAAGAATACTACAAATCTTGGTTAGAATAAAAACCTAAATTATATATGAAAAGCTTCAATATACATATCGCAGTTCATTGTAGAGCTATGTGGTAAGTGTGAACAATTATGGACTTATAGTAAATAAAAAAGCTATAAGTGATAGATGTATAATCATAGTAGTAATTTAATTTTAGGCAAAACAAAACAACAATAAAATGGCAACGAATATAGATTTAGATAAATTAGAAAAGGTAGTACCTCAAGCAGAGGACTTTTTACCTTTATTAGGAACAGATTATGTAGAATTATATGTAGGTAATGCAAAACAATCTGCATATTATTATCAAACAGCATGGGGATTTCAACCTATAGCATATTCTGGATTAGAAACAGGAAGAAAAGATCAAGTTTCTTATGTTTTAGAACAAGATAAAATACGATTAGTATTAACATCTCCATTAGAACCGGATGGGCCAGTAAATGCACATATTAACGCACATGGTGATGGAGTTAAAGTGGTAGCTTTATGGGTTGATGATGCTACAAAAAGTTTTGAAGAAACTGTAAAACGTGGAGCAAAACCATATATGGAACCTACAGTAGAAGAAGATGAGTATGGTAGTGTTGTGCGATCAGGAATTCATACTTATGGAGAAACAGTACATATTTTTGTTGAACGAAAAAATTATAAAGGAGCCTTTTTACCAGGATATAAAGCGTGGGATAAGCCATATACAACCGCATCAAATGGATTAAAATATATTGATCACATGGTAGGTAATGTAGGTTGGAATGAAATGAATACTTGGTGCGAATTTTATGCAAAAGTTATGGGGTTTGCACAATTAGTATCCTTTGATGATAAAGATATCTCTACAGAATATACAGCCTTGATGAGTAAGGTGATGAGTAACGGAAATGGTAGAATTAAGTTTCCGATTAACGAACCTGCTGAAGGGAGAAAAAAATCACAAATAGAAGAGTATATTGATTTTTATAATGGAGCAGGAGTACAGCATTTGGCTTTGGCAACAGATAACATCATAGAAACAGTTACAAATTTAAGAAATCGTGGAGTAGAATTTCTTACAGTACCTGCTACATATTACGAAACAGTATTAGATAGAGTAGGTGAGATTGATGAAGATCTTGAGCCGTTAAAAGAGTTAGGGATTTTGATAGATAGAGATGATGAAGGGTATTTATTACAGATTTTTACTAAACCGGTATTAGATAGACCTACTATGTTTTTTGAAATTATTCAGCGTAAAGGAGCGCAATCGTTTGGAAAAGGAAACTTTAAAGCTTTGTTTGAAGCTATAGAAAGAGAACAAGCAGAACGCGGTACATTATAGAAAAACAACTAAAAACTGAAAAACATTAACAAAATCAATGTAAAACCTCATTTTTATTGAAGTAATTGTCATATTGATAGTTAAGGCTTAATTTTTTGTTAAATTTCATAATAAAAAAACGTTTTCGGTTGATAAATCTGCAAAAAAAAACGACTTTTGCAAAGCGTTAATGGAGTGGTTACCATTTGCGAAAAACGATAATTATTCTCATAATTTAAGTTTTTAGTTGGTTAATAAAAGTAAAAGAGAGCTGTGGTGGCTCTCTTTTTTTATGGATACATTTACATATAAATGAAGATATCATAAACCGTAGTATTTTTATCTCTATACATTAATGATTACTTTTGGAATAGATATTGTATTTCTACGATAGAGGCTATTCAGGTAATCAATAAACAATGCATAATTGCTTATAAAAGGATTGGTGATATACAACTGTAATTAGTGATAATATTTCAAAGTAAATTCCTTTGGTGATTAAAAAAATAAAAATGAGCAAATGAAAAAGAACATTATAGTAATAACCATTCTATTACTTAGTAATTTACTAAGCGCACAAGATTTACACAAATCTTTTGATAATGGAGAATGGTTTAAGTTTAGAATACATTATGGGGTATTTACAGCGAGTTATGCCACTTTAGAAGTAAAAGAAGAAGTACTCAATAATACTCCTGTATATCATGTAGTAGGTATAGGGAAATCATCTGGTTTTTTAAGTCTATTTTTTAAAGTAGAAGATTATTATGAAACGTATATAGATAAAGAAGTGGTTAAGCCGTATCGTTTTATACGAAAAATCAATGAAGGAGGATATACAAAAGATATTGAGATTAATTTTGATCATCAAAAGAAGGAAGCTTTTGTGTTTAACAAAAAACACAATACTAAAAAGTCTTTTTCGACACAAGAGAAGGTACAGGATATGATGTCGGCATTTTATTATTTGCGTAATAATATTGATGTGAGTAACCTTAAAACAGGTGACGAAAAAATCATTAATATGTTTTTTGATAGCGAGAATTATAAATTCAAGCTAAAATTCTTAGGTAGAGAAGTAATTAAAACAAAAATGGGAAAAATTGCTTGCTTGAAATTTAGACCATATGTACAGGCTGATCGTGTTTTTAAAGAAGAAGAAAGCTTGACTGTTTGGGTTAGTGATGATGATAACCGTATGCCAGTAAAGATAAAAGCAGATATATTAGTGGGGTCTATCGATGCAGACTTAGATGCATTTAAAGGGCTAAAACATCCATTTAAAATAATAGTAGATTAATGAGTGATACAATCCAACCAGAAATAGCAGAACGAATAAAACAATTAGAAAAGAAATTTAAGAATTCGGGTCAAGATTTAGGCTCATATTTAGATGGGTTACTATATGATAGATATTTGACTTATTGGGATTATATTCACCTAGATACATTATTAAGTCTGCAAATACCAAGAACTCATTTTCCTGATGAAGAGATTTTTATTACATATCATCAAATAACAGAATTGTATTTTAAACTTATCATTCATGAATTGAAACAAATCATAGACGATAAGTTACAAACAGCAACATTTTTTATAGAGAAAATAAATCGTGTAAATCGATATTTTCGAGTATTGATAGATTCGTTTGATGTGATGATTAAAGGAATGGATAGAGAGCAATTTCTACAGTATAGAATGTCGTTATTGCCAGCAAGTGGATTTCAATCTGTTCAATACCGTATGATAGAAATTTATGCGACACCGTTACAACATCTAGTTAACGAAAAAGAAAGAGCATCTTTTGAAAAAGAAGAATCTTTAGAAGTTTTATACGATCACTTATATTGGAAATCTGGAGCTACAGATATTAAAACAGGAGAAAAAACACTTACACTAAAACAATTTGAATACCGTTATACGCCTAGAATGATGCGTATAGCAGAGCAAGTAAAAAACAGCACAATTTATCATAAATACCTGGATTTACCAGAAAAAGAGAAAAATAACGCTCAACTTATTGAAGCTTTACGTACTTTTGACGCTAATGTAAATATTAACTGGTTATTAATGCATATGGGTGCAGCGTTTAGATACCTTAATAAAGATAAGGGAGAGGTATCTGCGACAGGAGGAACAAATTGGAAAAAGTTCCTTCCTCCAAGTTTTCAAAAAATAATGTTCTTCCCTAATTTATGGAGTGAGGCAGAAAAAGAAGAATGGGGAAAACAATGGGTGACGCATCAATTTAATACCGCAAAAAAATAATACCCTAAATTGAAAAAAGTAGTTTATGCACTACTTAGTGTAGTGTTATTAATTTCGTGTAAGGAAGAACAAAAAGAGAAAAATGATCTTAATGCAGCACCAATACAAGCTGTAGTAGAAGCACCAGTTCTAGAAGAGTTTGGATATAATTTATATGATTATAAAGTTGTAAGAGATACTGTAAGGTCTGGAGATAGTTTTGGAGCTATCTTGGATAGTCATGGTATAGAACGCTCAAAAGTATTTGAAATATCAAATACGATAAGAGATACATTTAATGTAGCCAAAATTGTAGCAGGAAAACCATATACTATTTTAAAAAGTAAAGATACTACCGAGCGAGCTCAGATTTTTGTTTATCAAAATAATGCAATTGACTACACCGTAATAGATTTTACAGATAGTATAATTGCAAGAAAAGATCAAAAACCAGTTAAGCTGGTAGAAAAAGTAGCCTCTGGAACTATAGAGAGTAGTCTATTGCAAACATTTAGTGATATCAATGTAAATGCAGCAGTAGCTTATAAAATGGCAGATATTTATGCTTGGACAATTGATTTTACAAGATTGCAAGTAGGAGATAGATTTAAAGTAATCTACAACCAGAAATTTATAGAAGATACAATTCCTTCAGGTATTGAAGATATTAAAGGAGTATATTTTGAACATAGAGGGAAACCTATTTACGCTTTTAGTTTTGTAGGTGATACTATTAATAATGTAACCGATTATTATGATGAAAATGCAAAGAACCTACGTAGAGCATTTTTAAAAGGACCTTTAAAATTTAATAGAGTTTCTTCTCGATATAATTTAAAAAGAAGAATAAAATACTACGGATACAAAGTACGACCACATAGAGGGACAGATTTTGCTGGACCAGTGGGAACTCCTATTATGGCAACATCAGATGGAATTGTAACAAAATCTGAACGTAGAGGTGGTAATGGGAAATATGTAAGGATACGACATAATTCTACATATGAAACACAGTATTTACATATGAGTAGACAAGCTGTAAAAGTAGGTGATTATGTTAGGCAAGGAGATGTTATAGGTTATATAGGGATGACAGGAAATACAGGAGGACCACATGTATGTTATCGTTTCTGGAAGAACGGAAGACAGGTAGATCCTTTTAGAGAAGATCTCCCAGCTTCAAAACCATTAGAAAAAGAATTACAACCTAAATTTTTTGAGCATATTAAACCGATGAAAGCTCAATTAGATAGTATCAACTTTAAACGACAAGAAATTTTATTATAAAAACGAATGTTACCAACTATTAACCCCACCACCACAAAAGCTTGGAAAGCCCTAGAAAACCATTTTGAAAATATAAAAGACAAACATTTAAAAGATCTATTTATTACAGAAGGAAATCAACGAGTAACATCGTTGTCTGTAACTTGGAATGATTTTTATGTAGACTATTCAAAAAACAGATTAGATCAAACAACAAAAAACTTGTTACTTGAACTAGCCAAAGAAGTGAAACTTGATGAAGCGATAAAGAGTTATTTTGGAGGAGATGCTATTAATCAAACCGAAAATAGAGCAGTTTTACACACAGCATTAAGAACATCACAAGATGCAATAGTAAAAGTAAATGGTCAAAATGTAATACCTGAAATAAATAATGTAAAAGAAAAAATAAAAACATTTTCTGATCAGGTAATCAATGGAACGTTAAAAGGACATACAGGAAAAGTCTTTACAGATATTGTTAATATCGGAATTGGAGGGTCTGATTTAGGACCTGTAATGATTACAGAAGCACTAGAATATTATAAAAATGACTTGAATGTTCATTTTATTTCTAATGTAGATGGTGATCATGTACATCAAAGATTAAGAAAACTAAATCCAGAAACTACTTTATTTGTTGTGGTTTCAAAAACATTTTCTACTCAAGAGACCTTATCAAATGCAAATACAGCAAGAGCGTGGTTTACTAAATCAGCACCTGCAACAGCAGTTTCAAAGCATTTTGTGGCTGTTTCTAGTAATATTGCTAATGTAACAGAATTTGGAATAGCAGAAGAAAATATATTCCCTCTTTGGGATTGGGTAGGAGGGCGATTCTCTTTATGGAGTGCGGTTGGACTATCAATTAGTTTAGCTATAGGATATAAGCATTTTGAAGAGTTATTGAATGGAGCTCATGAAATGGATGAACATTTTAGAACAACACCTTTTGAAAACAATATACCTGTTATATTAGGGATGTTATCTATATGGTATAATAATTTCTTTAAAGCAGAAAGTGAAGCTATAATACCTTACTCTCAATATTTACATAGATTACCTGCATATTTACAACAAGGGATAATGGAGAGTAATGGTAAAAGCATAGATCGTAATGGAGAGCCAGTGTCATATGAAACAGGTACTATTATTTGGGGAGAACCAGGAACAAATTCTCAACATGCATTTTTTCAATTAATCCACCAAGGAACAAAATTAATTCCAGCAGAATTTATTGGATTCAAGAATTCCTTATTTGGAGATACAGATCATCATGATAAATTGATGGCAAATTTCTTTGCTCAAACAGAAGCGTTGATGAATGGAAAAACAGAAGAACAAGTTTTAGCAGAATTAAAGAACGCAAATAATACAGAAGAGAAAATAAAACAACTATTACCTTTTAAAATATTTAGAGGGAATAATCCTACAACTACAATTCTAGTAGATAAATTAACACCAAAAAGTTTAGGTGCCTTAGTAGCATTATATGAACACAGAATTTTTGTTCAAGGAATCGTTTGGAATATATTTAGTTTTGATCAATGGGGAGTAGAATTAGGAAAACAATTAGCTACAAAAATTTTATCAGAAGTAAAAAATAATGAAATTTCTGAACATGATTTTTCTACAAAAAAGCTTCTAAAACACTATATTTGCTAATAATTATGATAAAATCAACTCTCTTTAGGGTTTAGTTTACTGATAGTCAAAGGATTGTTGTGTAACGGTTGAAAATACAAAATGTTGCATATTAATTCGATTCTTAACATTAAGGTAAAATTAGATTGCTGAAAGATTGTTTTTTTTGCACCAAACAATTAACTTAATTCATTCTAAAAATGAAAAAGATTACATTTTTATTTTTTGTAATGCTTCTTGCAACTATCTCTATGGGATATGCACAAGGGGTTACAAAATCTTCGATTAACGGTAAAATTACCGATAATGCAGGAGAGCCGCTTCCAGGAGCAAATGTGGTAGCTATCCACTCGCCTTCAGGAACAAAATATGGAGCTGTAACTGACTTTGACGGATTTTACAGACTTTCTAACCTTAGAAGTGGTGGTCCTTATACGATCACAATTACTTATGTAGGATTTAAAGATTTCTCTGAAGGAGATATTTTCTTACAATTAGGACAATCAACAAGAATTAGTACTCAATTATCTGAATCTGCTAATGCTCTTGATGAAGTAGTTATTACAACTCAAAATGATGGAATCTTTGATTCAAATAAAACTGGAGCGCAATTATCAATTAGCCAGAAAAAGGTAAATACTTTACCTACTGTTTCTAGAAATATTGCTGATTTTGCTAGGTTAACGCCTCAAGCTCAGGTTTCTGGTGATGATATTGTTTCTATTGGTGGACAAAATAACCGTTATAATGCGATATATATTGATGGTGCTGTAAATAATGACGTATTTGGTTTAGCTGCTAATGGTACTAATGGAGGACAAACTGGAGTTAGTCCAATCTCACTTGATGCGATTGAAACTTTCCAAATTAATGTTGCTCCTTTTGATGTTAAGCAATCTGGATTCTCTGGAGGATCTATTAACGCTATTACTAAGTCTGGTACAAATGAAGTAAGCGGTTCTGCTTATTACTTATTAAGAAACCAAGATTTAGCAGGAAAAACTCCTGAATCATTATTAGCTGAAGGACAAAGTGCTGAGAAATTAGATGAGTTTACTGCAGAAACTATTGGTGTTCGTATCGGTGGACCAATTATCAAAGATAAATTATTCTATTTCGTAAACTACGAAAGACAAGATAACGAAACTCCTCAACCATTTGATATCGCTAGATATGGGGGAGATTCTGATGCTAATAAAATCAATGAATTACGTAACTTCTTAGCAACTACTCACGGATATACTTTAGGTGGTTTTGAAAACAATACTAGTACTTTAGTTAGTGATAAGTTAATTGCTAAATTAGACTGGAACATTAATGATAATCACAAGTTATCGTTAAAGCATAGTTATGTTAAAGCTGATCAGTTAAATGCAAGAGGTTCAAACGAAAGAACTTTAAACTTCTTAGATAGAGCAATTAAATTTGAGTCTATTACTAACTCTACTGCTTTAGAATTAAGTTCTACATTTGGAGATAAGGTTTCTAATAACTTAGTAATTGGATATACTACAGTTAATGACGATAGAAATCCAAATGGAAACCCATTCCCTTCTGTACAGATTTTTGATGGATCTTCTCAAAGTATCTTCTTTGGTTCAGAGCCATTCTCTACAGCTAATAAATTAGATCAATCTACATTGACTATTACTGATAATGTGGAAATATATTCAGGAAGACACACAATAACTTTAGGTACTCATAACGAATTTTCTTCTGCAGATAACGTATTCTTCAGACAAAACTTTGGAGACTATAGATATAATAGTGTAGATGACTTTATCAATGGAGCTTCAGCTAACCGTTATAGAAGAGGATATTCTTTATTAGGAGGATTAGGTGATGATTCTAGAGGAGCAGCAGAATTTGATGTATTCCAATTAGGATTCTATGCACAAGATGAAGTAGATATTACAGATAACTTTAAGTTTACTGCAGGTTTACGTTTTGATATTCCTTACTGGCAAGATGGTTTAGCAAACGAAGACTTCAATACAAGAACTGTGGCTTTATTAGAAGCAGCAGGAAAAGATTTACAAGGAGCTAGAGTTGGACAAGGAATTGATTCTAACATTCACGTATCTCCAAGAGTTGGATTCAACTGGGATGTAAATGGTAACAGAACGACTCAAATCCGAGGAGGTTTTGGTATCTTTACTTCAAGAGTACCATTAGTATGGCCAGGTGCTACATATAATAACAATGGTGTTACTACAGGATTTGTAGAAGTAAGAGGTGGAGATGTTCCTGGATTCTTCGTAGATCCTGATGCTCAATTCGCAGCATTACAAGCTAATGGTGTTGATTTTGCTCAACCAGGTTCTGGAGCTACAGGTGGTCAAATTGATTTATTTGCACCAGATTTCAGATTACCACAAGTAATGAAGTATAACATTGCTATTGATCAAAAGTTACCAGCAGGATTTACTTTCTCTGCAGATTTTATCTATAATGATAATATTACAGCTGTAACTTACGAAAACTTAAATATAGCTGAGCCAACTAACTTAGTTATTACTGGAGGAGGATCTAGACCATCGTATGGTTTCCAAGAAGTTGATGATAGATATTCAGGGATTTTCTTAGCATCTAACACAGGTCAAGGATATTCATACAATGTTTCTGGAACATTAGGAAAGAACATTTATAGCTCTTTTGTTGATGTAACACTTCAAGCTACATATTCTTATGGAGATTCTAAGAGTGTATTTGATGGTACATCTTCTCAAAATAGTTCTCAGTGGAATAACTTACTTTCTACAAATGGATCAAACAGACCAGAATTAGGAAGATCTAACTTCTCTGCTGGACATAGAATAGTTGCTAACTCTACAGTAGAATTGAAGTGGAGTGACTTTACTAAAACAAGAATTGGATTATTCTATCAAGGAGCTCAAGGAAACCCATTTAGTTATGTATATAATGATAGAGGAAATATTTTATCAGATACAGGTAACAGTAACGCACTTATCTTTGTACCAGGAAGTTTTGCTGAAGCAAACTTAGTTGATACTTCAGATTTAACTGCTGAGCAACAATGGGAAGCACTTAATGCTTTTATCGAAGGAAATGACTACTTAAGATCAAGAAGAGGTCAGTTTGCAGAAAGAAATGGAGATAGAGCTGATTGGAGTCACATAGTTGACTTAAAGTTTGCTCAAGAATTCAAATTCTTAAATCACAAATTAGAGTTTACAGCTGATATTTTCAACTTCACTAACTTAATCAACAAAGATTGGGGAGTTCGTAAATTCGTTCCTAACTTCGGAGCTGTTAGATTACTTGATTTCGAAGGATTTGAAGGAAATAGAGCTACATTCTCTTATGACCCTACTGTAACAGAAGATATCAATGTTGTTGATGACTCTGGATTAAATTCTTCTAGATGGCAAATGCAAGTTGGATTAAGATATACTTTTAACTAATCCAAGTTTCAATAATAAATTCAAAACCTCGCTGATTTTCAGCGAGGTTTTTTTATGTATAATTCCGTACCTTTGGTAGAAATTTAAACTCCATACTTATATGTATACAACAATACAAGCAGCACACTCTTATTGGGCTTATTTGGTATTAATAGTAACTTTTTTTGCAGTAATTAATGCAATTATGGGATTGGTATCAAAAAGAGAATATAAACCCCAAGATTTTAGGATTTCGTTATTTACACTTATTGTTACTCATCTTCAATTAGTATTAGGAATGCTAATATTTTTTACATCACCATTAGTCGCTTGGTTTAATGAAGGTGTAGGGATGAAAGAAATTATGAAAGATCCAACAATGCGTTTGTATAGCG
This sequence comes from Aquimarina rhabdastrellae, assembly GCA_947387485.1. Taxonomy (GTDB): domain Bacteria; phylum Bacteroidota; class Bacteroidia; order Flavobacteriales; family Flavobacteriaceae; genus Aquimarina. Next base: position 108,467 of record CANDNT010000002.1, on the reverse strand, counting down.
TAGAGCATCCATTAATGATGATCATTACAATAGCTTTAATTACAATAGGATACTCTAAGCATAAAAAGAAATTAACGTCAACACCAAAGTTTAAAACGTTAGCGATATTCTACACTTTAGGGTTTATAGCATTATTGTCTAGAATTCCTTGGAGTAGTTGGTTTTAATATAAAAAATAAAGCCTATTTTAATCCAAAATAGGCTTTATTTTTATTTCCCAGAAGCAGTAATAACAATTGAACGCTGCCCTCCACGATCTCTATGCTCACATAGATAAATACCTTGCCATGTACCTAAGTTTAAACGACCATTTGTTATAGGTAATTGCACAGATGAACCTAGAAGTGATGCTTTTATGTGTGCAGGCATATCATCTGGACCTTCATAAGTATGTATATAGTAAGGCATATTCTCAGGAACCATTTTATTGATATGACTTTCAAAATCCTGTCTAACAGATGGATCTGCATTTTCATTAATAGTTAAACTAGCAGAGGTGTGTTTTATAAAGACATGAAGTAAGCCAGTTTTTATACTATTAATTTCAGGAATAGCTTTTTCTATATCAGTAGTTATTAAATGAAAGCCTCTTGGATATGAAGAAAGACGAATTTCTTTTTGAAAATAATGCATGAGTATTTAATAATAAGATTACAATAAGGTGTATTTTCTTTCTACAAAGAAAATTACTTTTAATGATAATAATTAATAATAAATGGATTTATCTCAAATCAAAATGATAGCAACCGATATGGATGGTACGCTATTAAATTCTAAAGGTGAAGTATCAAACGCTTTTTTTGAGCTTTTTGAAGAATTAAAAGAGTTAGGAATCACCTTTGTTGCAGCTAGTGGAAGACAATACTATAGTATCATAGATAAGTTGGCGCCAATAAAAGATGATATTATTGTTGTAGCAGAGAATGGAGCTCTTGTAATGGAAAAAGAAGAAGAGCTACAGGTGACTTCAATAGATAGAAAGACGTATTTAGAGCTATTAGAGATTACGAATGACCTTGAGGATTCGCAAGTTATTTTATGTGGAAGAAAAAGTGGTTATATAATTGATTATGGAAAAGAGTTTATAAATATGTTTTCTGAGTATTATGGTCGCTATGAAATTGTTGATGATTTGGCTGGAGTAAAAGATGATCAATACCTTAAAATTGCTATTTGTAATAAAAAAGGAGCAGAAAGATATGTTTATCCAGTAGTTAAACACCTTGAGGACAAATTAAAAGTAAAAGTTTCTGGTGAGATATGGTTAGATTTATCACACCTAGATGCAAATAAGGGAAATGCAATAGAACAATTACAAAATAGATTGGATATTTCTCCTGAAGAAACTTTGGTTTTTGGAGATTACAATAATGATATAGAGATGTTGCAACAAGCAAAGTATAGCTTTGCTATGGAAAATGCGCATCCTAATGTATTAAAAACAGCAAATTACGTTACTAAGAGTAACGATAATTATGGAGTCGAAACTATATTAAAAGAAGTTATTAAACAGAAGAAAGCAATAACAGTTTAGGTTATTGATTTATTATTCAGCGTTCTTAGGGAACGCTTTTTTATTGAATAAAATCAATAAGAATACACCTATGCTTATTGCAGAATCTGCTATATTAAATACAGGATCAAAAAAGGTAAAGTTTTCACCACCCCAAAAAGGAAACCATTTAGGAAAGGTGCCATCTATTAAAGGAAATTGTAACATATCAACTACTTTTCCGTGAAATAGAGTGCCATAACCCCCATTTTCTGGCATAAACGTGGCAATTTGATGAGCACTACTATCAAAAATAATTCCGTAAAAGACAGAGTCAATAATATTACCCATAGCTCCAGAAAAGATTAAAGCAATACAAAAGATAAGAATACTGGAACTATTTTTTCTAACAGAATCCCATAACCAATATCCAATACCAGAAATAGCTACTAGGCGAAATAAAGTCAAAAATAATTTACCATGAGTACCAGGTATTTTGGCACCCCAAGCCATTCCTTCATTTTCTACAAAAAGGATTTTAAACCAACTGAAAACTTCAATTTCTTCTCCTAAGTAAAAATGAGTTTTTATATAGATTTTTGAAATCTGATCTATTAATAAAACCAGAATTATAATAAGTGTAGCTTTTTTTAAAGACATAGTTTTGTTTCTAAATTCTTTTGCAATTTGACCGATGGGAAACAAAAATAAGGTTTTATTTTATTTTTGAGACATTAATATTTCCTGTGACTGTTTTTAAAATGATATTATGAGCTCCGCTTATAGGTATATTCTGAATGAAACCTGTGGTAGTCTTTGATTCAATAGTAGCATTTGAAGTATGCAAATCAATAAAACCATCCATAGTATAGATAATAGCATTACCTATAAACGGATTTAAAATGCAATTACCTGAAGAAAGTTGTACAAATAAAGTATCGAAAGTACCTGAAAATTTAGCAGAAGCATAAGTAGCATTTAAAGTAATATGAAGATTTTCTGGAATAGTGATTTTTAATTTTAGTGCTGTTACTTTGTGCGCATTTAATTTGTCATCATAAAAATTAGTGAAGGGTAAAATAAAATCTTCAATTGATAAGATGTGATTTGTTATTTTAGTCTTTACACTTATTTGATTACCAAACTCTCCATCTGAATTACTCGAAATAGTGATCTTTTTTGTTTGAGTAGTACTAATTTCAATAAAGTATGCATGTTGTAAAGCGATTTCTAGATGAGTAATAGAAGAAGCAGAAAAATCTTTTTGTAGAGTATTTTGTGTATACCCTAAAAAAGACTGTAAGAGAATAATAAAAAATAAAAATAGCCCCTTCATATATCGAAGGTAGCTATTTTTAAAATATAAGTACTTCTATTTTTTTCTAATAAAAATGTTACCGCTTACTGTTTGCAAGGATAGTTCGTTTGAAGCATTATCAAAAACACCAGATACTTTTTGACCTATGATAGCATTAGCCTTTGATTTTTTGAACTCAAAAGAATGATCAGCATAGATTTGCCCAGTTACAGTTTCGGCTTTAATTTTTGAATCTTTAAGATGTACATCAATATCACCACTTACAGTCTTTAGATCAAACACACCATTGTAATTTTTGATATCAATATTTCCGCTTATAATATCTACAATCAAAGCCCCTTCATATAATGTTGAATTAACATTTCCGGTAATACTTTTTATTTTTATAGATAATGTTTTAGGAACGAATAGCGTATAATTGATATCGGTTTTTATATTACAATTATGATGTCCTTTTTTAAATAAATCGGCATAATCGGATTTAATTTTTAAAACAGTAACAGTATTATCAATTTTTAAATTGAAATAGTCGTTATCTTTTCCTTCGTTGATATTAACTTCAGCTTTAAGCGAAAGTTGATTTTTGTTCCAAGTTTTGATAGTAATATTATCTGCAAATTGAAAATCAACTATAGCATCTGAAGCTTTTGGAACGATTTCTTCTTGAATAATTTTTTGTGCAGTGCTAATAGAAAAAGTAAGAACTGCTATAAATAAAGTGAGACAGGTTTTCATGATATTACTTTTTTCTGATATAAATATTCCCAGTAGACGAGCGTAAAGAAATGTCAACGCCTCCGTTGTTAATTTTTGTTTTAATAGAGCGATTAGGATTTAGTGTTTTCAAGCTGCTTTTTGATTTTTCTTGTTGTATATCAAAATCAGTAAAAACGCTTCCTACAGCAGCTTTTAAATTAAGATTAGCAGGTGTATTTTTAGGTAAAGTAACATCTACATCACCTGCCGAAGAAAGTAAAGAGATAGGCGAAGATTGATTAACGGTGTTAAAAATAACATTCACATCACCAGTAGATGTTTTGGCTACTATAGGCCCTGTTACATCGGTTATTTTAATCAATCCAGTATTGGTTTTTACCTCAATTTCTGAAGAAAACCCATGAATAGTAACGTCTCCAAGTCCGTGATTTTGAATTAATAGATTAATGTTTTTGGGTAAATGAATTTCTAAATCAGGACTATAGATGTCTTTTAGATTTCTGATAATTAATGCATCACCTTCTTTCTCTATAGATATACCATAACCAGTATTATCATCTCCAGTAGCATAAATAGCTTTTAGTCCATTGGCTTTTTCTGGGTTTTTTCTAGCTTTTACGTCTTTAATTAGTAATTCGTTTTGTGAATGTGTTTTAAATATCATACCGGTAGTGGATCCAACTTTAATAGTTTTTATACCGTTGAGTGAATGAGTGTAATCTTGAGCATTACCATTTATAGTATAGATAAAAATACTAAGTATAAATAATAATTGTTTAAAATTAAATGTATTCATGAGTGTAAGTCGTTTAAAGTTAAATTAATTTAGGAAGACCAATTTTCGCCTGATCCTTTACATAGTCAAGCGTTTTTTGATCATGTAACAATCGTTCTAAAGAGGGTACCGCTCTTTTTTCTTGAATGTTTACGAGTATTTGAATGAGCTCGATTTGCATATCAGGTTCGCTTTCTCTTTCTAAAGCATGAATAAGGGCTTTGCGAACTTTTTCGTTTTTAGAAAACCTAGATAATGCCTCTGCTGCAGCTAGACGAACATTAATATGGTTATCATAATGCATTTTTGTAATCAAAGCTTCTAATATGGCTGTGTTTGGGTGCTCTATATCCTCAACATAATTAACAGCTAATAAGCGTTTGCTAGCAGAATTATGATCCATTAGAGAAATAGTCATTTGTTGCTTATATTCTTGCTTTTCGGCATTAATACTAGCAAGTTCATAGTCATGTTCTTTTTGAGATTGTAGTTTTCCATAAAAAAAGCTGGATAACATTAAGATTATAGTTGCGGCAATTTGAAATACAGTTTTCCAGTTAAAAGACGTAATGCTCTTTTTCTTTTCTAAGCTGATTTCTTGTTGAAGCATTGACTCAAAATTCTCTCTCAAAGAATTATCAGGTATAACTATAGGTACTTGCTCAATATCATGATATATCTTTTTTAGTTCTTCTAGGTCTTTTTGACAAGAAAAACAAGTATCGAGATGATGAGTTATAGCATCACTTGTTTTGGTGTCTAATTCTTGATTTATGTAATCGATCAATCTATTTTCAATTTCGGTACAAGTCATAAGATTACATGGTTTTTAAATAAACAGTTTTTAGTTTGGTAATAGCACGATGCATTTTCGTTTTAATAGCTCCAGGAGTGGAACCTAATATTTCGGCTATTTCTTGATATTTGATATCTTGAAAACGGTTCATAACAATGAGCATTTTATCAGATGGATGAAGTTGATCTAATGCAATATTGAGATGATCTGTTATTTCTAGATCTATTTTAGAGTTTTGATTCGTGTCTTTAATAAAATGTTCAACATCGTCTAATCTATGAGGGTGATGTTTCACAGATTTATAATGATCCATATAAGTGTTTTTTGCAATGGTATAAATCCAAGAAGAGAACTTACCCTTATTATAGGTATGTCTATACTTGAGTACTTTGTAGAATACTTCTTGAGTAAGATCTTGACTTAACGATTTATCTCTTGCCATTTGCAATATGAAATTATAGATTTTAACATGATACCGTTCAAAGAGGATACGAGTAAGTTCGAGTTCCCCATTAGAAACTTTTAACATGATATGTTCATCTGACTGGTGTTTCAATTTGATGTTTTATCAGTTGGTTTATAAGTAATACTTCACGTTTTTAAAAAGGTTACATATGTATATAAAAAAAGTGCTTTCTTTTTAGAAAGCACTTTTAAATATCGTATTAATGGCAAACAAGAATTATTTCTTTTGCATATTTTTTGCTTCAATACTCAAAGTAGCATGAGGAACTAATTTTAATCGCTCTGGATTAATTAATTTACCAGTTACGCGACAAATACCATAGGTTTTGTTTTCAATGCGTAATAATGCATTTTTGAGATCTCTTAAGAACTTTTCTTGTCTAATAGCAAGTTGTCTATTTTTTTCTTTAGACATGGTCTCACTACCTTCTTCAAAAGCTTTAAAAGTAGGCGATGTATCGTCGGTTCCATTGTTACCGTCGTTTTTATAAGCACTTTGTAATAACTCAAGATCTTTTTTACATTTTTCGATCTTTTCTAAAATGAGTTCTTTAAAAGCTGCTAAATCGTTATCACTATATCTTACTTTTATGTCTTCTGGTGCCATAGTCTTTAATGTTTTTTAATCTGCAATTGAGTTTCTATTTCATCAAATGCAATTTCTGTACCGTGATTTAAATCACTAGAAAACTCAATCGAAGCTGTTAATGTTTCGTTTTTGATGTAACTTTCATTACTAGCAACGGCTTCTTGTATAGTTTTATTTTCTTTGAAAATAATATCTATCTTATCAGTCACCTCAAAACCACTATCCTTACGGATATTCTGGATACGATTCACAAGTTCTCTGGCGATACCCTCTTTTTTCAATTGGGGGGTAATGGTAACATCAAGGGCAACGGTTAAACCTTCAGAATTTGCTACTAACCAGCCTTCTATATCTTGAGAACTGATTTCTACGTCTGCTTTCTCTAAAGTAATAATTTTATTGTTAATTTCTATGTTAAATTGCCCAGTTTTATCTAAAGTTGCAATGCTTTCTTGATCTAGTTTTTGTATTTCGCTGGCAATCAATTTCATATCTTTTCCGAAACGAGGTCCTAAAACCTTGAAATTAGGCTTGATTTGTTTTACAAGTATACCTGAAGCATCATCTAATAACTCAATTTCTTTAACATTAACCTCGCTTTTAATTAAGTTACCTACAGCATTAATTTCGTTTTTCTCATTTTCGTTTAAAACAGGGATCATAATACGTTGTAATGGTTGACGTACTTTGATTTTCTCTTTTTGACGTAATGATAATACTAAAGAAGAAATTGTTTGTGCTTTTTGCATCTTTTGCTCTAAAGCTTTATCGATAAAAGAAGCATCATATACTGGGAAACTTGATAAGTGTACACTTTCAAAAGATTCTACATTGGTATTAGCAGTTAAATCTTTGTATAAGCGATCAGCAAAGAATGGAGCTACTGGAGCAGCAAGTTTTGCTACAGTAAGCATACATGTATATAATGTTTGGTAGGCAGAAATTTTATCTAATTGATAATCTCCTTTCCAGTATCTTCTTCTACTTAAACGAACAAACCAGTTACTTAGGTTTTCTTGAACAAAATCAGAAATAGCACGTGTAGCCTTAGTAGGCTCATACTCGTTGTAATATTGATCTACATTTTTAATTAATGTATGTAATTCACTAAGAATCCATCTATCAATTTCAGGTCTATCTGCTAAAGGTATATCAGCTTCACTATAAGTGAAATTATCAATATTAGCGTATAAAGTAAAGAAAGAATACGTGTTGTATAAAGTACCAAAGAATTTACGGCGTGTTTCGGCAATACCTTCTTTATCAAATTTTAAGTTATCCCATGGATTAGCATTACTGATCATATACCAGCGAGTAGCATCTGGACCAAATTCTGATAACGTTTCAAACGGATCTACAGCGTTACCTAGACGCTTAGACATTTTTTGACCATTTTTATCGAGTACTAATCCATTTGATACTACATTTTTATAAGCTACATCATCAAATATCATAGTGGCAATAGCATGAAGTGTATAGAACCAACCTCTTGTTTGATCAACACCTTCAGCAATAAAATCAGCTTTACGATCTCCAGATTCAACTTTTTCTTTATTTTCAAAAGGATAATGCCATTGTGCATAAGGCATAGATCCAGAATCAAACCATACATCGATAAGATCACTCTCACGTTTCATTGGTTTTCCAGAAGGAGAAACCAAAGTTATCGTATCAACTACATTTTTATGAAGATCTACTTTGTCATAGTTTTCTTCACTCATATCACCTATTACAAAATCAGCAAATACATCGGCAGCTAATACACCAGCTTCAACTGCTTTTGCCATTTCTGTTTTTAATTCTGCAACAGATTCTATAATAATTTCTTCTTTTCCATCTTCTGTACGCCAGATTGGTAATGGAATTCCCCAATAACGAGATCTAGATAAATTCCAGTCATTAGCATTGGCAAGCCAATTACCAAAACGACCTTCACCAGTAGCTTTAGGTTTCCAGTTGATACCAAGGTTTAATTCATGCATACGATCTTTGATATCTGTTACTTTGATAAACCAAGAATCTAATGGATAATATAAAATAGGTTTATCTGTACGCCAGCAATTAGGATAACTGTGCACATATTTTTCAACCTTAAATGCTTTATTTTCTGTTTTTAGTTTAATTGCAATTTCGACATCAACAGAACGTTCTGGAGCTTCTCCATCTGCATAATATTCATTCTTTACATATTTTCCAGCAAATTCACCCATATGCTTAGTGAATTTTCCTTGAAGGTCAACTAGAGGAACAAGATTGTCATTGTCATCTTTTACTAACATAGGAGGTACTTCTGGAGAAGCTTGTTTTGCAACTAAGGCATCATCTGCACCAAAAGTAGGTGCTGTATGAACAATACCAGTACCATCTTCTGTAGTTACAAAATCCCCTGCAATTACTCTAAAAGCATTTTCTGGAGTATCATTAGGTTGCGCATAATCTAATAATTGTTCGTAACGAATCTCTACTAGATCAGCTCCTTTAAATTCTTTAAGTATAGTATAAGGAATTTTCTTATCACCTTGTTGATAAGCATCAACTTCGGCCACTGTTTCTACAGCAGTAAACTTACCAATAAATTGCTTACCTACTAAATTTTTAGCAAGAATAACTTGTATAGGCTCAAATGTATATTGATTAAATGTTTTTACTAAAACATAATCAATTTTTGGACCTACAGTCAGAGCCGTATTACTAGGTAATGTCCATGGAGTCGTTGTCCATGCTAAGAAATGAATATCACCTAACCCTTGTAAGAAATCAGGCAAGGAATCGGCTATAGCTTTAAATTGTGCTACAACTGTAGTGTCTGTTACATCTTGATAAGTTCCAGGTTGATTAAGCTCATGAGAACTTAATCCAGTTCCTGCTTTAGGAGAATATGGTTGAATTGTATATCCTTTATAGATCAATCCTTTTTTATAGATTTGAGCAAGTAACCACCATACACTTTCCATATATTTAGGTTTATATGTGATATAGGGATCTTCCATATCTACCCAATAACCTATTTTTTCTGTAAGATCATTCCAGATATTTGTATATCTCATAACTGCTTTTTTACAAGCAGCATTATATTCTTCAATAGATATTTTCTTACCAATATCTTCTTTGGTAATACCTAATTCTTTTTCTACACCAAGCTCTACAGGTAAACCATGAGTATCCCATCCTGCTTTACGTTTAACTTGAAAACCTTTTTGTGTTTTATAACGGCAAAAAATATCTTTAATAGCACGTGCCATTACGTGGTGAATACCAGGTAGACCATTTGCCGAAGGAGGTCCTTCAAAAAATACATATGGTGCTGCACCTTCTCGGCTAGTTATACTTTTATCAAAGATGGAGTTCTGCTTCCAGAAATCCAACATATCTTCTGCTACCTTAGGTAGATCAAGTCCTTTATATTCAGGAAACTTCGTGCTCATGTTTTCACTCTTTCTATTAAACTTGCGAAAATAATGATTTTATTGGTAAAAGTCGAGTATTAAAAGGCTAAATAGCTGAGCGTGTTTTCTATGCTGGTCGACGGTTGTAAATAAATTAGTATTTTTAGAAAAAATGTACGTTTAAAAAGAAATATAGTGATAAAAGAAATTCTAAATATAGCGTGTATACAATCACATTTGGCTTGGGAAAATCCTATAGAGAATAGAAAGATTTTTACTGCAAAAATAAAAGAAATTCCAGATACAACTGATATCATTTTTTTACCAGAAATGTTTACTACTGGGTTTACAATGAATGCTGTAGAAGTAGCAGAATCTATGCAAGGAGAAACACTGGTATGGATGCAACAAATGGCCCAAGAAAAATCTTGTGCAATAGCAGGGAGTATAGTAATAAAAGAGGGGGATCAGTACTACAATCGCTTTGTTTTTATGAAAGAAAATGGAGCATATGAGTTATACGATAAACATCACTTATTTACACTTGCAAAAGAGCATGAAACATATAAAGAAGGAGAAAAACAATTAATCATAACATATAAAGGGTGGAAAATAAAACCATTGATATGTTATGATTTAAGATTTCCTGTTTGGGCTCGTAATGTTGAAGATTATGATGCTTTGGTTTATGTTGCAAGCTGGCCAAAACCAAGGATAGGAGCATGGGATGCTTTACTTAAAGCAAGAGCTATAGAGAACATGAGTTATTGTATAGGAGTAAATAGGGTAGGATTAGATGGTAATGGATATGAATATAATGGACATTCTGCAATTTATAATGCTTTAGGAGATGTGTGTCATGAAAAAGAAGAGATGCCTGTAGAAAAAGAGGTTATATTATATGCAAGTTTACAGAAGTCTCATCTAGAGACATTGCGAAGTAAACTTTCTTTTTTAAATGATGCAGATCATTTTGAATTAGTATAAAAATAAAAAATGCGATATTTTTAAATATCGCATTTTTAAGCTTTAATCTTGAAGTTTAAAGGTTTGTTTTAATTCCCAATTAGCTCTTACTTCAAGTAATTTTGGGTAATAACTTACACGTTCTGGTTGTCTTTGTAATAAAAAGCTACCAGTATCCCAAATGCCATTATTATTAGTGTCAAATATGACACGTAAGTCATATTTCCCTGGTTCTAAATATTCAAAAAGTAATTCTTCATCTTTAGTCGAAATTAAAGAAGATATTATTTCGCTTTTTTCATTTGTTAATTCTACAATTACTGGATAAGCAGATACATTTTCTAAAGTCACAAAAATCTTTCCGTAGTCATTCAGTTTTTTTGTTCTTAAATTAAATTGTAGCGTATCGTTTACATTGCCATAAAAATCCTTAATGGCTTCAGGTAGAATTTGCAGTTTGTATAACTGTTGTTCTCCTCTTTCAAAATCAAAGGTAATTTCGTTTTCTACTATATCTAATTTTGAAGTAAAAGGAACTTCAATAGTATCTTTATCTACTAGAGATATCTTTTCATTATTAATACTATCTAAAGGGATATTTGCTGTTATTTTAAAAGGTTTATGTAATGGCAATGTTCCTTTTGTCTTTGCAGTAACAACAAGAGAGTCTGTTTTTTGATCTCTAAAACGAGTTATAAATTCTTCTTTGAAATTATTAGTATTAGTGATTTCAAATGTGAGAGAATCTTTTTCAAAAAACGGCTTAAACCAATAGTATAGTGAATCCTTTTTAGGATCTTTAAGAATGCGAGTTTCAAAATCAGAAGGAGTTTCTGTAAGTAATTTTACCTTCATATCATCTGCATTCCCCTCATAACCAAAAATGAATTTATGTTTAGAAGCTTGTTTAGGTTTAGCAGGACTGAAATCTAATACCTCCTTAAAAAGTTTTAGATTAAAAACCTTGCTAGTATCGGCAGGAAGATTAATAGTCTCTTCAAGAAAACCAATTTTATCTCTTTTAGGTTCAAAAGTATAATTAGTAGAAGCATCTTTGAGAGCAACTAATTTATATTGACCTGCTTTTAAATTATCGAGAGTAAAATGTGTGCTGTCTAAAGTGTTTCCTATATAACGAGGAACTTCTTTATAGACTATAGAATCAGTATAATTCTCATTTACCTCATAAAGTGATATGGCAACAAAAGTATCAGGTTCTTTTAATAAAGCATCTGCGATAGTACCTTTTATGGATAGTGAGTCAATAAAATTTCCGGTAGAGAAAATATATTTAAAATAAGATAATGGATTTCCTTCATTATTATCTTCAATACTTTCACCAAAACTTATGCTATAAGTCGTGTTCTCTAATAAAGTATCCTTAAAAACTAATTTTACATATTTACTAGCACCCCCTAGTGGTGTAATAATAGGTTTGGGATCCATAGGCGGAGAGATGATAATCTGCTTTTGGGGATCCTTAAGCTTTATATATTCATCAAAATAAATTCTAATTTCATTCTTATTAAAGTTTGTAGAATAATTAGGTGGAGTAGCTCTAAGAAATTTAGGAGGAATAATGTCTTTTTCACCACCAGTAATAGATCCTTTTTTTGCACAACTTAAAAAAGATAACAGTACTATGGATGAAATAAAAAAATAAATCGAACGCTTGTTCATATCACTTCTAATAATTTTAGACAAAGAAACAACATATTTATGCAAACGAAAAACTCATTCTGTAATTGCCATAGTGGCAATGCTGATTTTAATATTAGGAATTTGTAATAACAGAAGCGCACAACTCTCTAATGTGGCTCCAGTAGTAATAATATCATCGACCAAGAGAATGTGTTTATCCTGAAGAAGGTTTTGATTTTCTATGATAAAACTACCTTGTGTGTTTTCCCAACGAGTTTGGCGATTTTTTTTAGATTGTTTAAAGGTGTTTGATTTTTTTTTCAAAATAAAATCAATGTAATCAGCATGTAAATGTTTGGCTATTTCTTGCCCAAATTTGGCTACTTGATTATAGCCGCGTTCTTTCATTCGTTTGCGATGAATTGGTACGGGGATGATAATGTCAATTTCTTGATAAGCAGATATTTGTTTAAGTTCACTTCCTAACCAATTACCTAACACTTTGCCTATGTTTTCTTGACCTCTGTATTTGAGATTATGGATTAGATTTTGAACTAACCCATCTTTATGAAACGACAATAAAGCCGTAGCATTAGTTATGGGAATTCTACCATAAAATACTTTTTCTATTTTTTCTACGTTTAAGAAATGATAATTCGTAACAGGAAGTTCATGTCTACAACGTAAACATATTATATGTTCATTTTTTAAGAGAGTGCGATCACAAGAAGCACAATGTGAAGGGAAGAATAGATAGAATAAATCTCTTAACATACTAATAAAACTCAAATTGAATTTAAATTAATTATATTGCCCGCTAATTAACGTAACCATCAAAATCGAAAATTAAAAATGACAAAGCAGAACAACAATTTAACACTAAAAATTTTAATAGGTGTTCTTGGAGCCCTTTTATTAATTTTAGGAATCTTTACTTACAATTTCTATCAAGAAGAAAAACAAAATAAAGCTATACTAACTCAAGAAAAAGATTTGATAGAGAGTGAACTAGGAGAATTGATTACAAAATATGATAATGCTATTGCTTTAAATGAAGTTATGGATGACCATTTATTAAAAGCAAAACAACGTATCGTAGTATTATTAGATAGTGTTAAAGATAATGAAGCAAACTTGAGATTAATTGCTCGTTATAGAAGAGAAGTAGGAAAGCTAAAGAAAGAACGTGAAAGACTATTTAAATTAGCAGATAGTTTAACTGAAGCTAATAAGCAATTAGCGGTAGATCTTGATAGTACTTCTACAGCTTTACAAGATAGAATAGTATTATCAGATTCTTTACAAAATCAAAATGCTAAGTTAGCAGAGATTGTAGAAAGAGGAGCAGCACTTACTGCAGCAAATATTAAAGCAGAAGGAGTAAAAGTACGTAACAGTGGTAAGATTGTAACGACTTCAAGAGCTAGTAGAGCTGATAAAATAAGAGTATGCTTTACATTATCTCCAAACAAGATTACAAACAAAGGAGATAAGCAATTATTTGTACAGGTGATTAACCCATCAAACAACTTGATAGGAGAAAAAGTTTCTGCACATTTTAAAGATGCAGTATTAACATACAGTGCAAGTAATAAAGTGTTTTATGAAAATGATGCATTAGATGTATGTATCTTAGTTGATGCAAAAGAAGAAGAGATTGTTAAAGGTAACTATATCGTAAATCTTTTCTCAGGACCAAAAATGATATCAACTACTCAATTTGAATTGAGATAAGAGAAATAAGAATACAATATAATTAATAGAAAACCATCATATTGATAAAAAATATGATGGTTTTTTATATTATTTATAAAGAGAAAAAAGATATCCTATTAAATACTATAATTCGTTTTCAATTCGTATAAATTCAATTATTTTTGCCTTATGGCAAATAAAGACGATAAATTTAAGAAGGTAATAGCACATGCAAAAGAGTACGGGTATATCTTCAGTTCTAGTGAGATATATGATGGACTAAGTGCTGTTTATGATTATGGACAAAACGGAGTCGAGTTAAAAAAGAATATCCGTGAGTATTGGTGGAAAAGCATGGTATTCATGCACCAAAATATAGTAGGATTAGATGCTGCAATTTTTATGCACCCTACTACATGGAAAGCATCGGGCCATGTTGATGCGTTTAACGATCCATTAATAGACAACAAAGATTCAAAGAAGCGATATAGAGCAGATGTCTTAATAGAAGATTATGCAGAAAAATTACTTCAAAAAGCTAACAAAGAAATTGCTAAAGCAGCAAAGAGATTTGGAGAAGCTTTTAACGAAGAAGAATTTAAATCAACAAACCCTAGAGTCTTAAAATATTTAGGACAACGAGAAGAAATTCTTTCTCGTATGGGAAGATCTTTGGAGAATGAAGATCTTGCAGATGTAAAAGCTTTGATTGAAGAATTAGGAATAGCTGATCCAGAAACAGGTTCAAAGAATTGGACAGATGTACGACAGTTTAATCTTATGTTTGGAACCAAACTAGGAGCTTCTGCAGATACTGCTACAGATTTATATTTAAGACCAGAAACAGCTCAAGGAATTTTTGTAAACTTTTTGAATGTACAAAAAACAGGTCGTATGAAAATTCCTTTCGGGATTGCACAAACAGGAAAAGCTTTTAGAAATGAAATTGTAGCGAGACAATTTATTTTTAGAATGCGTGAGTTTGAGCAAATGGAAATGCAATTTTTTGTAAAGCCTGGAGATGAGATGAAGTGGTATGAGTACTGGAAAGATACGCGTTTAAAATGGCATTTGTCTTTAGGGTTAGGAGAAGAAAATTATCGTTTTCATGACCATGATAAATTAGCACATTATGCAAATGCTGCTGCAGATATCGAATTTAATTTCCCATTCGGATTTAAAGAATTAGAAGGAATACATTCTAGAACAGATTTTGATTTAAAAGCTCATGAAGAGCATTCTGGTAAGAAACTGCAATTCTTTGATCCAGAAATGAAAGAAAACTACGTGCCATATGTAGTAGAAACTTCGGTAGGATTGGATAGAATGTTCTTAGCAGTATTCTCTACAGCATTACAAGAAGAAAAACTTGAAGATGGAACTAGCAGAGTAGTCTTGAGATTGCCAGCTGTGGTTGCTCCTGTTAAAGCAGCAATTTTACCATTGGTTAAAAAAGATGGATTGCCAGAAGTTGCAAACAAGATTGTAGAAGACTTAAAATGGAACTACAATGTAGCATATGACGAAAAAGATGCTATAGGACGTAGATATAGAAGACAAGATGCAGCAGGAACACCTTTATGTATTACTGTAGATCATGATACTTTAAATGATAATACAGTAACAGTGAGAGATCGTGATACTATGGAGCAAACGAGAGTGCCAATTTCTGAGTTGAAAAAAATACTTTCTGATAAGATAGATATGGAAAACTGGTTAAAATAACCTTGTTTTTAAATATAAGATAAAAGACCGTTATAATAGACGGTCTTTTTTTATGGAGTAAAACTATTTGAATTTTGTCTCTATAAGTTTATTAATTGTATTTTAGACAAACTCAACGCAAATACATAATTAAAATCATGAATCTCTTAATGCTTAGGAAACTTATGTTTTTAGCTTTTATTTTGAGCGTACAAATAGGAATTGCTCAAAAGAAGAAAGCTATTAAAAAAGCAACTTTAATTAATCAAGCCATATACGTAAAAGAGGTACCGCCTCTAGCAAATAGAACGTTAATTCAAGAAACTTTTAGAAAAGTAGAAGACATTAACCCTAGAAGGACTGATGCAAATAAAATCGTACCTGGTAAAGGATATCCAAAAGGACAAGATCCTTTATTAGAAAAGCAACAAAAAAGAAACCAAATATTACATAGTGGGAGAACTCCTGACCTTGTTTTTGAAGCAAATTCTAGCTTAGTAGCTCCTACAGATCCTACTGGAGCAATTGGACCTAATCATTATGTGAGTGCAAAAAACTCTGCATTTGCAATACACGATCGTTTAGGTAATGTGATGGTACCATCTACTTCATTAGAAAATTTATTTCCTGGAGAATCCTTAGGAGATCCGATAGTATTCTATGATAATTTTGCAGATCGTTTTGTGATAACGCAATTTAGCGATTCACCTAATGGGTTTTTGGTAGCTGTTTGTAAAGGATCAGATCCTGTTAATGATGGATGGTATACCTATCGTTTTGAGACAGGAAGCTTTCCGGATTACACAAAATTTTCGGTATGGTCAGATGGATATTATGTTACAGCAAATAAGGATCAAAGAAGTTTAACCGAAGAAGAAGTTGTTTTTGTTATCGAAAGAGAAAAATTACTATCAGGTATAGCAGATGCTCAAATTGTAGGGTTTCCTCTACCAGGAGCAACAGTAGGAGGGTTTTATAGCCCAGCAGGATTTAATGCTATAGGAGCTAGTTTACCTCCAGAAGGAGATGCAAGAATACTTTATTTTCAAGATGATGCATGGGAAACAGTAGATGAAGATGCTTTAAAACTATGGAGTATTAATGTAAACTGGATAAATCCTAGTGAATCTACAATTGAAGAAGCCGAAGAGTTAACCGTTAGTAGTGGAGCTATACAAGCTTTTGATTCTACTTTTGATGGAGGGTCTTTTGGGAACTTGCCACAACCAGGTGGAGATGGTCAAGATATAGACGTATTGCAAGGAGCAGTTATGTATGCATCAAATTATAGAAGGTTTTGTGATTATAATGCAGTGGTACTCAATTTTGCAGTAGATATAGACGATAGAGATAGTAGTGATAATATTTCAGGAATACGCTGGTACGAATTGAGACAAACAAGTGATGGGGCTCCGTGGACAGTATACCAAGAAGGAACATATACATCTCCTAACGGAAAAAGCGCATGGTGTGCTAGTATGGCATTAGATAGTTATGGTAATATAGGTATGGCGTATACTACTATGGGAACTATAACAAATAATGCATTAGAAGATAGTTTTGCGTCAATAAGGTATACAGGACGATTGACTGGAGACCCTCTAGGAGTAATGACGATAGCAGAACAAGATATAGCGATTGGAACAGGGATCAACCAAACCAGTAGAAATCGTTATGGAGACTATGCTCAACTTACAGTTGATCCTAGAGATGATCAAACTTTTTGGCATATAGCAGAATATTTTGAGAATACAGGAAATAATGCCCGTAATGTTGTTGGAGCTTTTAAAATAGCTAATGAAATTCCTAATGATGTAGGTGTAGTAAGTATAGATAACTTATCAAACCAAACCTATACAACAACAGAAGTTATAACAGTAACAGTGCAGAATTTTGGTACACAAGCACAAAGTAATATACCTGTAGCATACGCGGTTAATGGAAATAGCCCAGTAAACGAAGTGATTCCAGGACCTATAGCTGCAGGAGAAACTATATCATATAGTTTTACTACTACAGCAGATTTAACTATAGGAAGAACACTTCAAATAACAGCAGAGACAAATTTGAGTACTGATACGGCTAACATAAATGATTGTAGCGAAATTAATATTAAAAATTTATTAGCTAAAGATGTAGGGGTAGGACGATTGATTTCACCTAGTGAAGGAAATAGTTTTACAGGAACAGAAAATGTTACGGTCTCTATTCGTAATTATGGAGGAGAACCACAAAGTAATATACCAGTAAGTTATACCTTAAATAACGGTGCTACAGTTCAAGAAATATTTAATGAAACTATTCCTGTAGGTGGAGCAGCAAATCATACGTTTGCAACTACAGTAGATTTATCTACTTTAGGAACATATACTTTTGAAGTAAGAACAACTTTAGAAGGAGATGAGGATCCTTTAAATGATAGTAAAACTGTGGTATTAGAGCATAATATATGTACGCCTATATCAGATTGTAGTACTTTTGGCGATGGTATAATTTCATTACAGCTTTCTAATATTACAAATACAGCTATAGTTTGTGATAATGGATATGAAGACTTTTTAAATTTAGTGATAGATTTAGATAGAGGAGTAGGTAGTTATCCTTTAGTATTGCAGGCTGGTTTTGCAAGTGGTGAGGCAGAAAAATTTTCACTATGGATAGATTTTGATGATGATGGTATTTTTGAAAGTACAGAATTGTTAATTAGTGAAGAAGTGCTTTCTGTGGCAGAAGAAGATATTACTTTTCAATTAATAATACCAGAAGGAGCACCATTAGGAAGTCATCGTATGCGTATTAGAGCAGGAGATACAAATGCCAATAATGGAGCACCGCTTAATGATCCGTGTGGAAGTATGCAATATGGATCAACACATGATTATACTGTGGATATTCAAGAAAACTTTAGTGTAGAAGACGGATTTGTTGTTCTTTCTAATGTTAATGATCAATATACAGTATTGCTTAATGATGTTAATGCGCCACAACGATTGAGGTTATATGTATTTAATATTTTAGGACAAATAGTGACTTCAAACTATGTAGAAAAAAATGCTACAGGTACTTTTGTGTATCAATTAGACATGTCATATGCAAGTACAGGAATGTATTTTGTACGTTTAGGAGAAGATAAAAATAGATCCAAAAAAATAATAGTAAACTAATATTTTAATTAACTTACTACTATTTTCTAAAATAAATAAAGAGATGCTTTTAGCGTCTCTTTATGCTATTAATCATAACTGGTCTACCAGCATCACAACGATTTTTCATACGTAGATCACTATATTTGATCCATACTTCATAAGGGACATTACTTTTAAAAAAATCAGTTAAATTTATAGGATCTAAAACATCTTTATAAGATTCAACAGTAAGAACATAGGGACAGCCACCAGTCTTATTAATAACAATATTCCCTTTTTTATAACCTTCTTTTTCATAGTTAATAGCTTCTTCTTTAACAACATCAGACGATGCAGTGTTAGCTTTTTTAGAAGCTGTACAACCTAGAATTAAAACAAAAGATAAATACGATAAATACTTCACGAATAATAATTTTATAGAGTTTATGGATTGTGTGTCTAATTAGATTGATCAAGATGACATATAAAGATCATAAAAATAAATCAAAAATAAGCCCTTAACTGGATGTTTCCTGTATGGATAGTAGAAGAGGTTTCTGTTTTTCTACCATTATAAATGATGTTGAGATCAAGATATTTGGTCAGTTTTTTTTGAGCTAATAAAGACCAAGTATAATTATCGCCGGGCTGAAGCCCATTTAATAATTGATAACCTACAGGAGAAAATGGATTTCCTGTAAAATCATTAATAAAATAATTAAACTCACCATTTAAAGATATTTTTTGTTGATTAGCATAAGAGAAGTTTACACTTAATCGCTGTTGAGATAAGGCCTCAATATCTGTGATGGTATTACTTTGATCATTGTATAGATAAGATAAACCAAATTGTGTTTTTTGAGATAATAAATAAGTAAGTTTAGATTCTAATCGGTATCCCTCAATTGTGTAATTTCGATTTGCAAAATTTTCAGAAGTACTCTCGGTTGTACCTAAAATACTTTTAAGGTCCAAAAGCCATGTGTTTTTGAATTTATGAACAAAATTGAGCTGATGTGTTTTTAAAACGTTTTCTTGTAATCCTGTTGCTAATAGGTTTTTACTTTGAGAAGTGATATACGTATAAGAGGTGGTATAACGTTGCTTTCCTCGATTAAAGAAAAGTACATTTTTAAAATTTAGATTTAAAGCAAGTTCATTGTCGTTTTCGTCAAAAGGATTAAGGTGTAATGCTTCGTTTTCTCTACGTATTTTACGATCGATAATATACGAAGTTTGATTGTAGAAGTGAGCTAAAAAACGTTTGGTTTTTTGATCAGAGTTTCTCCACTGATTAGGGTTTAATGTCAAAGTTTGACTTAATCGATTTTGATGTGTTTTAATAAACACTTGATTAGGTAATAAAACCCTGATATAATTAGCTTGATCTTGAAATTGAGCAATTTCAAACTCTTCTAGTTCTTGAACATTATTGTTGTTATAATCATTCCAGGTGTACACCCCTTGTCCATCATCTACAGCAACATAAGTAAACTCTTGTTGAGGTAAGGTACCACTATTAGTTTCAAAAACTGTATTCCAAAGCACTTGATTTTTAAAAAGCTTTTGATTAAATAATACCCTAGAATTTAGAGATTGTTCCTTTTCTCGATCAAGGGCAACATGTTTTAGTTCTCTATAATTGGCAAATAAAGATAGTTGAGTGTTTTTATTTTGAATCAATTTTGAGTCTAGATAAAAAGTATTAGAAGAATTTATTTTATCTAATAAGTTATTTTGCACACTATCATTAACACGGTGACGATATCCAATTTTAACAAAAACTTTAGTACTGTCACCGATACCAGTAAAAGCTTCATATGCTTTGAAACGTTGAGACCTTAGAGTGAAATTTTGAGTTTCATTTTCAATTTCCTCATTACTCTCTATAGAAGCTTTTATACCAATCCAGTTTTTAGGAAAACTATACGATAATGTACTATGTGCTCTATAGAACTTTGAGTTTAATAATGTTCCTTGACTATTTAAAGCACTAGCAACAATAGTCGTTTTTAAATTATTAAAAGTAAAGTCAGATAATAATGTATGGCGATTACCATTATAATTTTCGGTATAGTTAAGATGCTCAAAAGTATAATCTGCATTTCCTTTTGTAGGATGGACTAAAGATATTCCAGTAGAAATAAACTGTTGATCTCCTAGAGGATTATTTAAATTCCAGTCACGATTGAATTCAACATTATAAATACGCTCGATGCTTCTGAAACGTTCTTGTAATAAAGTAAAAGAACCATAAGCGTTTAAACTCCAACTACTATCTATAGAAAAAATACGCTGATTAACTTTGGCTTTTGCAGCAATACCATCATTATCATTATCATTAAGATTAGAAAAAAGATTTAAATCATTTTTACTACCAGCAATTTCAAAATCGATAGCTGTTTTTTCTGAAGGAATATAAGCCCCTTGTACTACAGCGGTTTGTAGTAAGACAGGCGCAAAAAGCCGAATGATAGGAGCATAATTACCTTGAGGTATGCCGTCAATAGGAGCAACATATCGATAGATACGATTGATGGTATTGACATTATCGATAATGTAATCTCCTTGATTATCTCCTACCAAAGAAAAACGAACATTAAATAATTCGTCATCTGGATTTGTAGAAAAGACAAAGACTTCATTTCCATCTATAATTTCTTTTCGGTATAGTGTTTTGTTTTCACCAAAAGTATCACTTATAGCAGAAGGAGAAACCATTTGATTAGGATCATCACCAGCATTTGCTAAGATTTCTTTTTGAGTATCGTTGAGTGATTGTTGTAGTGGTTGATTTTTTGAATCAGATTCAGAATACACAAAAGCACCAATTTTGAGATGATCACTTTTATAATTACCCCCTCCATAAGCTACAATTCTAGTATAATTACGATCTGTAGTTTGGTACTCGATAGAAATACGCATTGCAGAAGTAATGGGATAGGTTGCATTAAAAGTAACTTCACCAGCATTATAATCAATAGTATAATCTTTGTTCTCTCCTCGTTCTAATAATAAACCATTAACATATACACGTTCACTACCAGATATGATAAGAATAAATAATTCGCCATTAGGCCCCGTAAGCTTATAAGGACCTTGATTTCCTTCCTGACCGTTAAACTGACTTCTAGCAAAAACACCTCTTACTAAGGCACCCGCTGCAAAAAGATCAGTACTAGAATCGGGATGTTGTAGTTGAGCTCCGATAGAGATCCCTTGTACTTTTTTTGTAAAGCGATTAAAAAAGCTAGTAGTATTTTGAAGTTGAACATCACCAGCTCTAATATTCCAATTGTCACTGTACAGCTCTATAAAAACCTGATCAAATTCGTCGAGGTTTTGAGAATAACCACTTTGTTGAACAGGTACATTAGCATCTTGAATAGACGCTCTTAAAGAAACCTTATCACTGATTTTTCCAGAGATCTGTAAGTCTAATTCTGAATTAAGTACTGAATTTTGATTGGTTCCTACAGTGATTCCCCTAGAAATACTTCCGCTAGTTGTTAAACCATCAAAAGGTTTGAAGGTGTTAGTTTTTTTAGCTTCAGAAAGACTTTGTAGTTTTTGTAATCCCCCTTTTTGATTCACGATAAGTGAAGGTGAAAATTGATAATAGGATTTGGTTAAAAAATCTGGATATTTATGATATTGAACCCAAATAGAGTCATATTGTTTTTTTAAAGTAGTAGAAGGAATAAGGTGTGCGGTCTTAAAATCTATATGATATAAACTACTATCAATAGGTTGCTTTGAAGAAGTAAAAACTTTGAATTTGAAATCATTTATGCTTACTGTATCAATAGCAATAGTATCTTTTACAGCTATTTTTTTTTCTCTATAAGTAATAGCAGTTTGCTGTCCATAGAAATAGGAAGAACACAAAAGACAACAAATAACTATAAAAATACGCATAGAGTAACAAAACTATTATTTTTAAAATAAAGAACAATTCAACTTATATAAGAATTGCATGCTGTTTTTTTGGAAGGTTACACTAATAGTCGTTAGTTAAACTCAAAAATAATGAGTTCGAGAAGATTAACAAGTTTTTGTGTAACATTTATAGGTTTATTTGGTATTTAATAACGTAGAAAAACGATGTAAGTTATATTTTTACAGAAAATAAAGGCTAAAAAATATCGAAGATGAAAATAATCTCCTACAATGTCAACGGAATACGAGCAGCAGTTAAAAAAGGTTTTTTAGAATGGTTACAACAAGCAGATCCAGATGTGATTTGTTTACAAGAAATTAAAGCAAATAAAGAGCAACTAGAACTACAAGAATTTGTTGATGCAGGCTATCCGTATACATATTGGTATAGTGCAGAAAAAAAAGGATATAGTGGAGTAGCTGTTTTATCTAAAACGGAACCTAAACATATAGAGTATGGTACAGGTATTGATTATATGGACGCAGAAGGTCGAAATCTAAGAGTAGACTTTGATGGGGTTTCTATAATGAGCTTGTATTTACCTAGTGGGACTAATAGTGATCGATTAGAACGTAAGTTTAGATACATGGACGATTTTCAGGAATACGTGAATGAATTAAAACAAACACATCCTAATCTAGTGATATGTGGAGATTATAATATTTGTCACGAAGCCATAGATATTCATGATCCGGTACGTAATAAAAAAGTATCAGGATTTTTACCTGTTGAACGTGAATGGATAGGAAATTTTATTGATAGTGGATTTATAGATTCTTTTAGACACCTTAATAAAGAACCTCATAATTATTCATGGTGGAGTTATAGAGCAAATGCTAGAGCGAATAATAAAGGATGGCGTATAGATTATAATATGGTAGCAGCCCCACTAGAAGATAAAATACAAAGAGCTTTGATTTTACCAGAAGCAAAACATAGTGACCATTGTCCTATAGTTGTAGAATTGGATGTATAAAAAGTAAGTGGATTAAGCATAAAAAAGGTTTATGATTAAAAAAATTGTAACAATAGCCGTTATAGGAGCTATGATGACTTCTTGTGTATCTTCTAAGGTGTACAAAGAACTAGAAAGTAAATATTCTAGATTAAAAAGGGATAATCGAGGATTAAAAGAAGATTTAGCTTCATATAAAAAATCAAGTGAGGCAGCAGAGAGTGAACTCGAAAAATTAAAAAAAGCTTATGAAGCTTTAAAAGCAGAGCAAACAGCATTACAAGATTCATATGCAAATTCGCAAAAGCAATACGAGAATTTAAAACAATCATATGATGCATTAGAGAAAAATAGTTCAAATGCTATAGCTGCAAATAGTAAGAAAAATAGAGAATTATTATCTGAATTAGAAAATAAAGAAAAGGCGCTTTTTGATGAGAAACAGCGTTTAGAAAAACTTGAAAAAGATTTGGCATCTCGATCTGCGAGAGTAAATGAGTTAGAAGGACTTATTGCAGCAAAAGATAAGAAAATGCAAGGGTTAAAAACTGCGTTATCAAAGGCACTAACTAATTTTGAAGGAAAAGGACTTACTGTAGAACAACGCAATGGAAAAGTTTATGTTTCTATGGAGAATAAGCTTTTATTTAAATCAGGAAGTTGGGCAGTAGGAACTAATGGAAAACAAGCAATAAAACAATTAGGGGAAGTACTAGCAGAAAATCCAGATATTTCTATTCTTATAGAAGGACATACAGATAATGATCCTTATATAGGGAGTGGTCCATTAAAAGGAAACTGGGATTTGTCAACAAAAAGAGCAACTGCAATTGTAACGATATTAAGAGGAAATAAAAAAATAGATCCTCAAAACTTAACAGCAGCAGGAAGGGGTGAATATGCACCTGTAGCAGATAATGCTACTGCAGCAGGAAAAGCTAAGAATAGAAGAATTGAAGTAATTCTTACACCTAAACTAGATGAGGTTACTAAACTACTCAATAATATTTAAGAATATTAAATAGAAAAACAAAAAGGCTTTAGTGAATATCACCAAAGCCTTTTTTGTTATAAAGAAGAACGAAGATATTGGGGTATCTCCAAAATTGATGGTTAAGTGTTACTTACGTAATATATAATGTGTTAAATTGTATAAAATCATTTTAGTTCGTTGGGTTCAATCCATTCTCCTTTAGTATTTATGTAAACTGTAAAAATATCTTTGTCTACAGTTAAGACCAATTTATAAGTTCCTTCTCGATCGAGATAAGCGATAGCGATAATAGCATTGGGGAATTGTCTATGCACAACTTTCTTTATTTTAGAAACAACCTGTTTAGGATGAATTTCTGTATAAGAATTGCACGAAATCAAATCACTTAAATGAACGTTTTCAGAAACCTTTTGTTGAAAAGCTAGTGTGTGTTTTGTTATAAACATAGTAGCTATTAAAACAATGATCAAAATTGGACTTTTCATCATTATGGGGTTAATGAGTTACAATTATGTATAAGTAAATATCATTCCAAAAAGGAGATATTTTAATATTAATGTGTGAATTGTTGATATACAGTAGGGTAATGGTGTATTGGGGAATATGTGGAATAGATGATAAATGTAGAAAAGATGAGAAAAGTGTGGAGAAGGTCAACAGGTTTGTGATAGAATAAGTGTAGAAATAAAATTATAGAAAAAGAAAAGAAGAACTATTAAGATAATTTTTTGAACAAATGAGAGCATAGTTTCTAAATTTGACTGAAATTTTATAACCAAATAAAAGCTTGAAAAATGAAATATACAGTATTGCCTAATACAGATTTGAAAGTGAGTAAAATCTGTTTAGGATCGATGACTTGGGGAGAACAGAATACCGAAGAAGAGGGACATGCACAATTAGATTATGCTTTTGATAAAGGAGTAAATTTTATAGATACTGCAGAGTTGTATTCTGTACCAGCAAAGAAAGAGACGCAAGGAAGTACAGAGCGTATCATTGGTTCATGGCTTAAAAAAACAACTCATAGAAGAGAAGATATTGTAATAGCTTCAAAAATAGCGGGACCAGCAGAGTTTACAAAACATATTAGAACGGGAGGGTTTGCAAAAGAAGAGATTAAAGATGCGATTAATAAGAGTTTAGAACGTTTACAAACAGATTATATAGACTTATATCAATTGCACTGGCCAGAACGAAGTACTAACTTTTTTGGTCAATTAGGATATATACATAATGAAAAAGATCCTTGGGTAGATAATTTTGCAACAGTACTTGAAGCACTTGAAGAATTTATTCAAGAAGGGAAAATAAAGCATATAGGATTGTCTAATGAAACACCTTATGGATTATTTAGATACATAGAAGAGAGTAGAAAAGGAGCTCCAAAAGTAATTACAGTTCAAAATCCATATAACTTGTTAAATAGAAAAGACGAGGTAGGATTAATTGAGATTATGCATAGAGAAGGTGTAGGACACTTGCCATATTCACCATTAGGTTTTGGGATGTTAACAGGTAAATATCTTGAAGAAATGCCACCTAATGCTAGAGTAACGTTATTTCCTAACTACAATAGGTATCATAACGAGAATTGTTTTAAAGCAACAAGATTGTATAATGAAATAGCTAAGAAAAATGATATAAGTTTAACACAAATGTCATTAGCTTTTGTAAATCAACAACCTTTTGTAACAAGTAATATTATAGGAGCTACTTCGGTAGAACAATTAGCAGAGAATATAGGTAGTATTGATGTAACACTATCAGACGAAATCATTAAAGAAATTAATGAAATACATCATCAAATACCTAATCCAGCACCTTAAAAATTAACCAAATAAATAAGAAGCAACATCTTCTATCTTAGCAACCAAATGTACTTTGATAGCAGTGTTTTTAAGCGAAATCTTATTGTATTTTGAAACAAATATAGCAGAGAAACCTAGTTTCTCTGCTTCTTGTATACGTTGTTCAATACGATTTACAGGACGAATTTCTCCAGCCAAACCAACCTCTGCAGCAAAACAGTAATCATTAGGAATAGAAATGTCTTCGTTTGAAGAGAGAATAGCAGCTACTACAGCAAGATCTATAGCAGGATCATCTATAGAAATACCTCCAGTAATATTTAAGAAAACATCTTTTGCACCTAATCTAAAACCAGCACGTTTTTCTAAAACAGCCAAGAGCATATTTAATCGTTTTACATTATACCCTGTAGCACTGCGTTGAGGTGTACCATATACAGCAGTACTCACTAAAGCTTGAATCTCAATCATTAAAGGACGCATTCCTTCAAGAGTACCAGCAATGGCGGTACCACTAAGTTCCTCGTCTTTTTTAGAAATTAAAATTTCACTTGGATTATTTACTTCACGCAAACCAGTGCCTAGCATTTCATAAATACCTATTTCAGAAGTAGAACCAAAACGATTCTTTAAAGCACGTAAAATACGATAGACATGATTGCGATCTCCTTCAAATTGCAATACAGTATCTACCATGTGTTCAAGTATTTTAGGACCAGCTATATTTCCGTCTTTAGTAATATGTCCAATCAAGATAACAGGAGTAGCAGTTTCTTTTGCAAATTGAATTAATTCTGTAGTACATTCTCTTATTTGCGAGATTGTTCCAGCACTACTTTCTATATAATCACTATGTAACGTTTGAATAGAATCTATAATAACGATATCAGGATTAGTAGCTTCAATTTGTTTAAAAATATTTTGAGTTTTAGTTTCTGTAAGAATAAGACAATTATCTGTTTGAGAAGGTATACGTTCTGCACGCATTTTAATTTGTTTTTGACTCTCTTCTCCAGAAACGTATAATGTTTTATAAGGGAGTTGTAAACTAATTTGTAGCAATAAAGTACTTTTTCCTATACCAGGTTCTCCACCTAATAGCGTAAGTGATCCAGGAACTAACCCTCCACCTAATACACGATTTAATTCTTTATTATCAGTATTATATCGAGTATCTACAGTGGTATCAATTTCGGAAACTTTTAAAGGCTTAGGTAATCTTTTTTGAGACAAAGATGTAGTGTTTTTCCAATCTTTTTTATCTTCTTTTTGTATAACTTCTTCGGCAATAGTATTCCATTCTTTACAAGAAGTACATTGTCCTTGCCATTTGGCGAAAGAAGTACCGCAGTTTTGACAGAAAAAAGTAGTTTTAGTCTTAGCCATAGTCCAAAATTTGAAGTAAAAATACTATTATTTATTATAGTCGATAGAAAACATTTATAATATTAGTGTGTATAAAAAAAGCTCCTAGAATTAGGAGCTTTCGAAATATAAAAATGATGTTACCACCCAAAATCTTCTTTTATTTTTTCTACTTTTTCAAGCATGTAATCTTTGGTTAAAAAAGCTACTTCTTCTTGTAAGAATCCATTTTCGTATGCTCTTAATGCTTTCTTAGGTTCACCTATTTGCTCATAATAAATTCCTAAATAGTAGTTGCCTAACATAGCATCTGGATGCTCTTTAAGGGCTAGCTTTCCTAAAGGCTCTAAATCATCCCAATTCTCTTTCTTCTCTAAAGCACTTGAAATAGCAATAAAATCATTAATACGTATTTGTCGTTTTATACCATAAAGCTCTTCTGTAGTTTTATAAATATCTACAAGATAATCATAAGGAGATGTTTCTAATTTTAAGATAACTTCTTGATATGTTTTTCTACTAATAGGACGATACATCTCAAAGATTTTTTCTAATGAACGAGGAATACCTCTTCCTACTAATGTGTAGTGAGACGAGTTTTCAAAATTATCAAAAGTATAATGTAGTTTTGAATTATCTATAGTGGCCAAAGAATCATTTAATTTCAAAGTATTTTTCATGATATT
Organism: Aquimarina rhabdastrellae; assembly: GCA_947387485.1. GTDB lineage: Bacteria > Bacteroidota > Bacteroidia > Flavobacteriales > Flavobacteriaceae > Aquimarina. The sequence continues at coordinate 80,047 of CANDNT010000002.1, read as the reverse complement.
GTTGGCATCATTTGTTGCTGTAGCCATATAAAACCATGTCTTTTTTGAAGTACTAGCAAGTTTACTTTGAATCCTCTCATTCATATTAGGAGCTAACTCAGGGCTTAAATTGATATATCCTTGAAAAATCGGATTATCTTTAAATAAGAAATAATTGATGAAATTAGCTGTATAATCGTGACCAACAATGATTTTGAACTTTGCAGTACGATAAGTTTGATCTAAATAAGGAATTAATTCTTGACCGATAAATTCATAAAATTCGGCTCCTTTATTTGCTGGAAGATATTCGGCTAAATCGTAACGACAATCTTCTTTACGTGTTTTGGATTGTATAATACCTACAACAATAGATTCAGGCATATCCTCCCAATAAGAAAAATAGTCAACATTACCAGCAACAGGTTCAAATAGATGATCTCCATCTAAAACAAGAATCACGGGGTATTTTTTATCTACATTTTTATCGTAATTACGAGGTAATTGAATTTTTAATTTACGGTCTTGATCTAATTTTATGGATCTGTAATCTTCATAGATTGTTTGTCCAAAAGACTTAAGACAAAGCACCATGCAAAGAATTAAAAAACTGAATTTTTTCATTGGGTAAAAAAATGATTGTGGTTAAGTGAGTGACAAGATACTAAATTATTTCGGTCTGTTTCTGTTGACTATTGGTAGAAAAAGAAAAGATAGACCACCTACAACAAGATTCATTAAGGTTTGAGAACCCCATAATATCCAACCAAAAGCTTCTCCAGCTGGTCTATCTATACTAGAGATGGCTAGGGTAGAGGCAATAGCTATGGGAAATAGACCTATACCTCCGTTGGTAGTAGTCATAGCAACAGAGCCTGCAATAAATGCAATTAAAGTTGTACCAATATCGAGATTTGCAGTTTCAGGGATAGTATATTTAATAACATCAAAAACAAAAATATAAAGAATCCATATCATAAAAGTGTGAAAAATATAAGCTCCTTTACGTTTTAATTTTAAAATACTCTTGATGCCATCTAAGATCCCTAATCCAAAATTTCTTAACTTGACTAAGAAAGGATGTGTAGCTTTATTTAGTATTTTTAAAAAAACAATACCGAATAAAATAAGTAAGAGTAATGCTCCAAGGGTAATTAGAGGATTAATATTGTTTTTTTCTAAGTATAAAAATAGATATTCAGACTTAAAAAAAGCAGCTGTAGTTATGACTAGAAGTAACATAACTAGATCTAATACTCTTTCTGTAATGATAGTTCCAAAAACTTTTTCAAAAGGAATATTTTCATAAGAACTTATCGTTCCACCTCTTAATAGTTCACCTGATCTTGGGATACCTAAATTAGCAACATAACCAATCATTAAAGCCATAAAGCTATTAGAAAGTTTTATAGAGTACCCTAAAGGAAGTAAAGCTATTTTTGAGCGATAAGCACGAGATAAATGGGATAATAACCCTAAACATATAGAAAGTATAATCCATAAAGGATTTGCTTCGAGAATATAGGATAACGTTTTTTGTCTCTCTTCTGGTGTGGCAGAAGAAATTGAGTAAATAATTAAAAAAACTCCCAACAAAAGCGGGAGTATGATTTTTAGTATTTTACGATATTTTAAAGGGATCGTCACTATTGTAATAAGTTATTAGCTTCATTAGGAAAAACTAATGACGGTTTAAACTTTTTTGCTTCTTCAATGTCCATCATGGCATAAGTAATCAAAATTAAAATGTCACCTTTTGCTACTTTACGAGCAGCAGCTCCATTTAATGTGATTTCACCACTGTTTCTAGGACCAGGAATAGCATAAGTTTCTAAACGTTCACCATTATTGTTGTTAACAATCTGAACTTTTTCTCCTTCAACAATATTAGCAGCATCCATAAGATCTTCGTCAATAGTAATACTACCAATATAATTAAGATCAGCACCAGTTACTTTAACTCTGTGGATTTTGGATTTTACAACGGTTACAAGCATGGGAATAAGTTATTTAGTTGAGTGCAATATTATCAATGAGTCTTACGTCTCCAGCAAAAGCAGCGATAAAAGCACGGTATTTTTTGTTTTCTTCTTTTTTTGTTATTGATTTTAAGGTAGATGAATCTGCAATTTCAAAATATTCTAATTCAAGTTCGACGTTATTTTTAAACTGCTCTTCTATCCAATTTTTCAAAGATACAACACTTTTTGTGCCAAAATTATTTTTTATTTCTATTAAAGTGTTGTAAATCAAAGGCGATTCTTTTAGTTGAATAGGAGAGAGCCTTTTGTTTCTTGAGCTAAAAGCTAAACCACTTTGTTCTCGATATATTTGACAACCGATAATTTCAACTGACAATTTTTCAATTTCGACTAGCTTTCGTATAATTTGAAGTTGTTGAAAATCTTTTTCTCCAAAATAAGCTTTGTGAGGAGAAACGATTTCAAAAAGGTATTTAATGATAGTACCTACACCATCAAAATGTCCGGGTCTAAATTTACCTTCCATTTCATGTTCGATACCTCCAAAATCATAATGAATAGCTGTAGGAGAATCACCATAAATATCTTTAGAAGTAGGACAAAAAACAATTATATTTTTATCCAAATCTGAAAGTAAATGGATATCTGATTCTAAAGTTCTAGGATATTTTTCTAAATCTTTAGGATTATTAAACTGTGTGGGATTAACAAAAATACTAACAATTACAATGTCATTATTATCCAAAGCTTCCTTTACCAAAGCTAGATGGCCTTGATGTAAAGCCCCCATAGTAGGTACAAAACCAATAGTTTTATTTTCTTTAAGAAAGCTTGCAACATCAGCTTTTATATCTCGTTTGTTATGGTGTACTTGCATCGCACAAAAAAATTAATAGCGAGCAAAAATAAGATATTACTGGCAGACTGCATAAAATTTCGTAATTTTGCGAAAATTTATTCATAGGGGACGATAATAAAGCGACTATAGTATATGAAAGATAAGAGGATATTATATGTATCATCAGAAGTAATACCTTATTTACCAGAGACAGAAATTTCATCAATGTCTTTTGAGGCACCGAGAATGGTAAATAACAAAGGAGGGCAGATTAGAATTTTTATGCCAAGATATGGTAACATCAATGAAAGAAGACATCAATTACATGAGGTGATTAGACTTTCTGGGATGAATCTTGTCATTAATGATTTAGATATGCCTCTTATTATTAAAGTGGCGTCAATACCTAAAGAGCGTATGCAAGTGTATTTTATTGATAATGAAGATTACTTTAAGAGAAAAGCTACGCTTACAGATGAAGAAGGTAAGTTATTTCCAGACAATGACGAACGTGCTATTTTCTTTGCAAAAGGAGTTATTGAGACAGTAAAAAAACTGAATTGGTCTCCAGATATTATCCATGTTCATGGATGGTTGGCATCATTATTGCCATTGTATTTGAGAAATTATTATGGAAACGAACCTCTTTTCAGCGAAAGTAAGATTGTAACTTCAGTATATAATCATGGATATGACGGAATCTTAGATGCTAATATGAAGGACAAGATTAAGTTTGACGGGATTGCAGATGAAAAAGTAGATGTTTTATCTGAACCTACATATGATAATGTAATGAAAGTGGCAATTGATAACTCAGATGCAGTAGTAATAGGTTCTGAAAGTATATCGGATGATCTTGTAAAGTACATAGAAAATATTGATCAACCTGTATTAGAATACAAAGCTCCGAATGAGTTTGCTTCTGCATATGAAGCTTTTTATACTTCTGAGGTGCTTGAATAAGTACTAAAATTTTATGACAAATTTGAAAAAAATAATACTAAAAATAACAGCTATGGTAGTTGTTATTTTTGCTTTTGCATCATGTGATGAGGATTTTAACTCTATAGGAACAAACATAGTAGATCAGGTTAATTTTAATGCTAGTTTGTATGATGAAGCTACTGTTCAAGTTGAAAATCAATTAATACAACGAGTTCAAACAAGCGGATTACCAGGAAACCTATTAGGAATCTATGAAGATCCAGTATATGGTAAATCTACATATAATGTATTATCTCAAGTAGAATTGGATCGTCAAAACCCGACTTTTGGAGACAATGCAGTATTAGATAGTGTAGTGTTAAGTTTGCCGTATTTTTCGACAAGTAGTACTGAAACAATTACAGATTCTAATGGAGAAACAGAGGTAATAACTACGTATACATTAGATTCTATCTATGGAAACTCTCCAATGAAATTAAGTATTTATGAATCTAACTACTTTTTGAGAGATTTTGATCCAGATAATTCAGACGCAGAACAAAGACAGGTTTATTTTGCAAATGATATTAACGCAAGTATAGAAAACCAAGCAATGGGAACTTTACTATATGAAGAAGCAAGTTTTGTTCCTTCATCAAATGAAGTTATTTTATTGACACCTGATGATAATGATGAGGATGATGACCCAGAAGTTACTAGAATTGCTCCTAGATTTAGAGCTAAATTACCAGTAGATTTCTTTACTACAAAAATATTAGATAAAGAAGGTGAACCAGAATTAAGTAATGTTAATAACTTTAGAAATCATTTTAGAGGAATTTATTTTAAAGTAGAAGATCTAGGAGGAACAGGGAATCTTACATTGTTTAATATTAATGATGCTGATATTATTTTGTATTATAGTTTTGATAATGAGAATGATGATGGTACTGTTGATAGAGAAAATGGTACTTTAGAGATGAATTTTGCTAACAATATTGTTAATCAGATACAAAATGATACTGATATTTCAACAATTGTTAATGATGATCACATTTATTTAAAAGGAGGGGTAGGGTCAATGGCAACTATAACGCTTTTTAATGAAGATGAGTTGGAAGAGTTGAGAAGTAATGAGTGGTTAATAAACGAAGTAAATCTAACATTTTATGTTAATAAAAATGAAGTAACGGGAGGGGCATCAGAACCAGAACGTATTTATTTATATAGTTTGGAAAATAATTTACCTTTAATAGATTATTCATTAGATCCTTTAACTAATACTAATACACCAGTGGATTCAAAAACTAGACATTTGGGAAGATTAGAAAGAGGAGAAAATGGAGAAGGTGAATTTTATAAAATAAAAATAACAGATCATATCAGAAGAATTCTTAACGAAGATGTGGACAATGTAAAATTAGGATTGGTAGTTTCGCAGAATGTAAATATAATTACAAATGGAGAGGTGGAAAATGTATTAGACAATAATGGGCAGGAAATTATTGAAGAAATACCATTTGCTTCAACGCTTTCTCATGAAGGAACTGTGTTATATGGACCAAACCATTCTGATGATACAAAGAAATTGAAGTTAAATATTTTTTATACAGAATCAAATTAATCAATCGAGATAAAATATGTGTGGAATAGTAGGATATATAGGGCATAGAGAAGCTTATCCAATCGTTTTAAAAGGATTAAAAAGATTGGAGTATAGAGGTTATGATTCAGCAGGAATAGCTTTGTATGATGGAGATGAAATGAAATTATCTAAGACGAAAGGGAAAGTTGTAGACCTTGAAAAACGTCTAGAAAGTGAAATAACTACTAATGGAACGGTAGGGATTGGACATACTAGATGGGCTACACATGGAGTGCCTAATGATGTGAATTCACATCCACATTATTCAAATTCAGGGAATTTAGTAATAATTCATAATGGTATTATAGAAAACTATGAACCATTACGCCAAGAATTAATTAATAGAGGATATTCTTTTACATCTGAAACGGATACTGAGGTTTTAGTAAACTTAATAGAAGATGTTAAAACCAAAGAGAATGTAAAATTAGGAAAGGCTGTTCAGATTGCTTTAAATCAAACTGTAGGAGCATATGCAATTGCAGTTTTTGATAAGAATAAACCTGATGAAATAGTTGTGGCTAGATTAGGAAGCCCTTTAGCTATAGGTGTGGGAGAAGAAGAGTTTTTTATAGCTTCAGATGCGTCTCCATTTATTGAATATACTAACAATGCTATCTATTTAGAAGATGGAGAGATGGCTGTAGTAAGAAAGAAAAAAGGAGTAAAGGTCAGAAAAATACAAGACGATAGTCTTGTTGATCCATATGTTCAAGAATTAAAAATGAATCTTGAGCAAATTGAAAAAGGAGGGTATGATCATTTCATGCTTAAAGAAATTTATGAGCAACCTAATGCGATAAAGGATACCTATAGAGGTAGAATGCGTGTAGAAGAGGGGATTATAAAAATGGCAGGAATTGATGATCATATTGATAAATTTTTAAATGCTAGACGTATTTTAATCATTGCTTGTGGAACTTCGTGGCATGCAGGTTTAGTTGGAGAATATATCTTTGAAGATTTAGCTAGAATACCTGTAGAGGTTGAATATGCATCAGAATTTAGATATCGTAATCCTGTGATTTATGAAGATGATGTAGTTATTGCAATTTCTCAAAGTGGAGAGACAGCAGATACTATGGCGGCTATTAAGTTAGCTAAGGAAAGAGGAGCGTTTGTTTTTGGTATTTGTAATGTTGTTGGATCTTCTATTTCTAGAGAAACTCATGCGGGAGCGTATACACATGCAGGACCAGAAATTGGAGTAGCATCTACTAAAGCATTTACTACTCAGATTACAGTTCTTACTTTAATTGCATTGCAAATGGCTAAGAAAAAAGGAGTAATTTCTACTTCAGATTTCTTTATGCATTTACAAGAATTAGAAAGAATTCCAGAAAAAGTTGAAAAGGCATTAGAAGCAAGTGACCATATTAAAGAAGTAGCCGAAATTTATAAAGAAGCTTCAAACTGTCTTTATTTAGGTAGAGGATTTAACTTCCCAGTAGCTTTAGAAGGAGCATTGAAATTAAAGGAAATTTCTTATATCCATGCAGAGGGATATCCAGCTGCAGAGATGAAGCATGGGCCAATTGCCTTAATTGATGAGCAAATGCCTGTAATAGTAATTGCAACTAAGAAAGGGCACTACGAAAAAGTAGTGAGTAATATCCAAGAAATAAAATCACGTAAAGGAAAAATTATTGGAATTGTTACAGAAGGTGATGTGACAGTGAAAAACTTAGCTGATCATGTAATTGAAATTCCAGAGACCATGGAATCAATGACGCCATTATTAACAACAATACCCTTACAATTATTATCATACTATATAGCAGTGATGTTAGGTAAAAATGTGGATCAACCACGTAACTTGGCAAAATCTGTTACAGTAGAATAATAGATATAATATAAGATAAAAAGCCCTTAAATTTTTAAGGGCTTTTTTTATATGAAAAATAGAATTAAATAAGTTTTCTGAAGGAAGAATAGAGCATCTTAGAAACCAGATATATACTAAAGAAAAAAAACAAAAATAAAAGAGGTTATTTTTTCATTTTAAAAAGTTATATTTGCAGCCTGAAAGGAAAATTTTTCTTTCTAAATGATAAATACTAAACATTAAATAATTTATATAATGTCTCAAGTTACAGGTAAAGTATCACAAATTGTAGGTCCAGTAATCGATGTAGAGTTCGCGGCTGGTACTGAATTACCAAAAATTTACGATTCGTTAGAAATTAACAAAGCAGACGGTAGTAAGCTTGTATTAGAAGTACAGTCTCATATTGGAGAAGATACTGTTCGTACTATAGCAATGGACTCAAGTGATGGGTTGAGTAGAGGAATGGAAGTAGTAGCTTCTGGAGCTCCAATTCAAATGCCTATAGGAGGAGATGTTTACGGTCGTTTATTTAATGTAATTGGAGATGCGATTGATGGATTAGGAGATTTACCTAAGGCAGGTAAAGATGGTTTACCAATCCACCGTTCAGCACCAAAATTTGAAGATTTATCAACTTCTACTGAAGTTTTATTTACAGGTATTAAAGTAATTGATTTGATCGAGCCTTATGCAAAAGGAGGAAAGATTGGATTATTTGGAGGTGCTGGAGTAGGTAAAACAGTATTGATTCAGGAGTTGATTAACAATATTGCAAAAGGTCATGGAGGACTTTCTGTATTCGCAGGAGTAGGAGAAAGAACTCGTGAAGGAAATGACCTTCTTCGTGAGATGTTAGAATCAGGAATTATCAAATATGGAGATGATTTCATGCATTCTATGGAAGAAGGAGGATGGGATCTTTCTAAAGTTGATAAAAAAGTAATGAAAGATTCTAAGGCAACATTCGTATTCGGACAGATGAATGAGCCACCTGGAGCACGTGCTCGTGTAGCTTTATCAGGATTAACTATTGCTGAGTATTTCCGTGATGGAGCAGGAGATGGACAAGGAAAAGACGTACTTTTCTTCGTAGATAATATCTTCCGTTTTACGCAAGCAGGTTCTGAGGTATCAGCTCTTTTAGGTCGTATGCCTTCTGCGGTAGGATACCAACCTACATTAGCAACAGAGATGGGTGCGATGCAGGAACGTATTACTTCTACAAAGAAAGGGTCGATTACATCTGTACAGGCAGTTTATGTACCTGCAGATGATTTAACAGATCCAGCACCAGCAACAACGTTTGCTCACCTTGATGCAACAACAGTATTATCTCGTAAGATTGCTGAGTTAGGTATCTATCCAGCAGTAGATCCATTAGATTCTACATCTAGAATCTTAACACCAGAGATCTTAGGAAAAGAGCACTATGATTGTGCACAAAGAGTAAAGGTTCTATTACAACGTTATAAAGAATTACAAGATATTATTGCAATCCTTGGTATGGAAGAATTATCTGAAGAAGATAAATTAGCAGTATCAAGAGCAAGACGTGTACAACGTTTCTTATCACAACCATTCCACGTAGCAGAGCAGTTTACAGGATTAAAAGGAGTGCTTGTAGATATCAAAGATACTATCAAAGGATTTAATATGATTATGGATGGTGAATTAGATCACTTACCAGAAGCAGCATTTAACCTTAAAGGTACTATCGAAGAAGCTATAGAAGCTGGAGAGAAAATGTTAGCTGAAGCTTAATTCGACTAACAAATATTAATTAACAATTATCAGTTAGATATGTATTTAGAAATTGTAACTCCAGAAGCTGTATTATTCTCATCAGAAGTTGATTCTGTTGTAGTGCCAGGTCTAAATGGAGAATTTCAAATGTTGAGTAATCACGCACCTGTTGTTTCTATTTTAGTTGAAGGAACAGTTCAGATTCATACACATACAAAGCAACATTTAGAATTAAGTGAGCTTTCAGGGAAATTAGTTCCTCATGCAGATGATGATAAGATTTTAACTTTAGCAATCAAATCTGGAACACTGGAGATGAAAGATAATAAAGTTATAATATTAGCTGATTAATTCGATATTATATTATAAAAGTATAAAAGCACTCACAAATTGTGAGTGCTTTTTCTTTGAAAAAATACAAGATAAAATTATGTTAAAAATAAAAGTTTATTACACATGTTTTATACTTTAGAATGAAGAATTTAGGAATGTTAAAGCGTTAAACTATGTCAAAGAAGTACTTGATTACAATAGTTTTTACACTACTATCAATTATATCTTATCCTCAACAGAAAAAGAGCCTATCTCATAATGATTACGATTTATGGAAGCGTATTTCAAATGTGAATATTTCAGAAAGAGGAAATGTAATAGTATCTGAGGTAGAGGTAACAACCAAAAGAGGAGATGGTTATATCGAAATTTATAATGTAAATAAAGGAACTAAATCTAGATTTATAAATGGATATGAATCCAAAATTAAAAAAGATGAAGCTTTTATTTTTTTTAAACAAAAACCTTTATATGAAACTATACGAAGTGAAAAGAAAAAAGGGCTTAAAGATGAGAAATTAAGTAAAGACTCTTGGTATATATTTGATGTTAGACGTGATAAAATATACGATTCTATACAAAATGTTAAATCATATGCAATAACAGAAAAGGCACCTTATAAAATTGTAGTTGAGAGTATTTTTAAGAAAGATGAAACCAAGGATTCTGTTGATAAGAAAAAAACAAAGGCATCAAATATATTATTAGTATATGATCTTAAAACAAAGAAAAAAGATACTATATACGATGTAAAAGAATATAAGTTAGCAGAAAAAGCAAATCAGTTTTATTACACCATTAAGAAAGGAAAAAAGAAATCTAGAGATAATGGAGTTTTTAAATATGACCTTATAACAGGAGGTCGTACTTTAATTGATTCTACACAATATTTATATAGTAATCTATCGACTGATAAATTAGGCAAACAATTAGCTTTTCATGCTGTTAAAGATTCTGTTGCAGAGGATTCTTTAAAATACGCACTCCATTACTTTAATGGTAGAGATCTTAAAAAAATAAAAATAAAGCAATCACAAAAAGAAATTAGTCAATATAAGACAGCATTATTTGCGGATAAAGGAGATCGTTTATTTTTCTATATTAAAGATATAAGTAGACATAAAAAAGATACTACATTATTAGATGAAGAGATTCCAGAAGTAGATGTTTGGAACTGGAAAGACAAATTGATACAACCAGAACAAAAATCAAAAATAAAATCTTTAAAAGAGAAATCGTTTTTAGTTAGTTATGATATAGATAAAGGAAAGTATGTCATATTAGAAGATGATGCAGTAGAAAACTTAAGATTTGACAAACGAAAAGAACCTCAATTTTTAATAGGAGAAGATGAAAAACCGTATGGATATGAAAGATCATGGGATTCTCCCTGGGTAAAAGATTTTTATAGTGTAAATATAGCAACGGGACAAAAGAAATTATTAATAAAAAAAGGAGGCGAAGATCCTATAATTTCACCAGATCAAAAACATGTTGTGTATTATGACAGATATAAAAAGAATTGGTATGCAATTGAATTAGCATCAGGTAAAACCTATGATTTGACATCAAAAGTAAATGTGTCATTTTATAATGAAGATCATGATGAACCATCATTACCGTGGTCATATGGTTATGCAGGTTTTGATAAAAATGGTAATGTTTTATTAAGAGATAAATATGATTTATGGAGTATATCATTAAAAACATATAAGATTACGAGATTAACAAAAGATGGTAGAGAAAATGAGATAACGTATAATACGTTGAAACTGGATGAAGAGAATCCTTCTCTAGCAACATATATTGGTAAAGAATTACTACTTGTAGGGTATAATCATAAAACAAAAACAGATGGAGTTTATGGATTAAATAAAGGGAAGAAAGTAGAAAAACTGAAATTAGGAGAGTATCATTTAAGAGGTTTTAAAAAAGCAAAAAATAAAGATGTATTTGTATGGAACGCTCAAAATTTTACTACTTATCCAGATGTACAGCTTACAACAGATTTGTTTAAAACAACAAAGAAAATTACTAATGTAAACCCTCAACAGACAGAATTTAAATGGGGAACAGCAGAATTGTTTAAATGGAAAGCTTATGATGGAAAAGAGTTAGAAGGAATAGTATATAAGCCAGAAAACTTTGATGAAACCAAAAAATATCCATTGATTACATATTTTTATGATAGAAATTCAGATAATCTTACAATATATTCTTCTCCTAGACCAAGTGCTTCTATCGTGAATCCAGCATATTTGGTAAGTAATGATTATATTATGTTTGTGCCTAATATTGTTTACAATTTGGATGGGAAACCAGGAGAGAGCGCATATAATTGTATTGTATCTGGAGTAGAAGCATTAGAGCAAAAAGGATATATAGATACAAATAATATAGGAATTCAAGGGCAGAGTTGGGGAGGTTATCAAGTAGCGTATTTGATTACCAAAACCAATAAATTTAAAGCAGCTATGGCCGGTGCTCCTGTGAGTAATATGACATCTGCTTATGGAGGTATAAGATGGCAATCTGGATTGAGTAGAGAGTTTCAATATGAAAAAACACAAAGTCGTATAGGTAAGAACTTATGGGAAGGATTTGATCTTTATATAGAGAATTCACCATTATTTAAAATTCCAAACATACAAACCCCATTATTAATGATGCATAATGATAATGATGGAGCAGTACCATATTATCAGGGAATAGAGATGTTTATGGGAATGAGAAGACTGCAAAAACCAGTTTGGTTGTTGGTTTATAACAATGAAGCTCATAATTTGAGAAAAGTAAAAAACAAACAAGATTTATCTATACGAATGATGCAGTTTTTTGATCATTATTTAAAAGGAGAACCAGCTCCCAAATGGATGACAAAGGGTGTGCCTAGAGTAGATAAAGGAATTAATCATGGATATGATTTAGAAAGAGAATAATAAATCAAAAAGAGCTACTTAAATCGTTAAGTAGCTCTTTTTGATTATTGGTGTAACCAGGCATTTCGGTTATTACGTATAGCTTTTCTTACCTTTATATTATCATCTTCAAAGAGTGATAATGTGTAGGTAGGATTGGTATCAAGAGTAATATTAACTTGATGCTCTTTTCCAAATCGTTGATAAGTAAGGTTAATAACATCTTTAGGCTTATATTGCTGTATTATAGAAGCAACAGTAATTTCGTCATCGAGCTTTTGTTGATCAATAGCTATAATAATATCATTCTTATTTAAACCAGCACGGTATAGGGGTGTTCCTTTTTTAGGATTTTCGGTTAATGTGTTTTCAGAAATACCATTACCTAGATAAGCCAGATGAGTATCTTGTGTTAAAGAAATCCCCATAAATGCCAATAAACGTTTATAATCAGGAGTAGCACTCTTGTATATATATTGATTAAAGAAGTGATCTCCAAAATCTTTTCCAGCATATTGATTTAACGAATAATGTAAGTCTGTAATAGTATAAAGTTTTTCAGATTTACCATAGGTATCCCAAATAAGCTTCATATAATCATCAAGATGTAATCCTTTTTCTCGTAAAGAAAGATCTAATGCTAGCCCCAGAATACTACCATAAGAATAATAAGAAATAAACATATTTTCTCTATTTACTGGGTCAATAGATGTAGCAGCGTCTACAAAAGGAGCTTGATAGCTCATTTCTATAGGATTAAAATATTGTCTAGCAGGAGAATTCCAAACATGATTATAAATGCGAATTATACTTTGTACATATTCTTTGGGAGTGATGATTTTTGCACGACAAAGAATGAGGTTGGTATAGTAACTGGTAAAACCTTCGGCAAACCAAAGTTCACCACTCATATTAGCTTCTTCAAAATTAAAAGGTTCTAATGATTTAGGTCGTATACGTTCTACATTCCAAGAATGAAAAAATTCGTGAGAAACTGTTCCGATATTTTTTTGAGCACCCCCATCTGCCAAAGCCAGAGGATTGGTAAGAATAGTAGAATTGCGGTGTTCCATACCGTCACGACTTGCATTAGCAATATAACAACCTAAAAACGTATATTCATTAAAATCAAAATCAGGAAGTTCGCCAAAAACTTCTTTCTGTTTAAGAACAATTTTTTTAACTTTTTCAAAATAAGCGTCAAATTCAGCTTTAGTACCAGCATGATGTAAAGCAAAATTTATGGTGTATTTTTTCGCATTCGAAGTTACTTCAAATGAACGAACTTGATGATTGCTTACTTCAATAGGACTATCCATAAAGTAAGCAAAATTAGGGGCATAGTATGTGGTGTTTTTTAAATGCTTTAATTGTGTAGCAACGCGCCACTTAAGATCTTTTCTAGCTTGAATATCAATTTCGATAGATCTTTCGGTCATACTTGGAGCATACATAAATGTAGCTGGAATATTGAGATGAGCATGAGTAAGATCAATTTGAGAATAGGTACCATCTGCCCTATCTGCAAATAAGGTATACGAGATTGATACAGTTCCGTCATGTCCTGTAATATCCCATTGATAAGGATTAGTTCGTGTGATTTTTAGTGGTTTTCCTTGACTGTCTTTTGCTGTAAAATTATAAACATTTTTTGCAAACTCATGTATCGCATAACGACCAGGAGAAGTTCTGCTCATACGCACAGAAAATTTCTGCTCTTTTATATCAGGGAAAGTAGCACTAATTTCTGCTTCATGTTGTACAGCATTAGGAAAAGCTATCGTATAAGTATTGGATTGCCCAAGAGAGGTCAATGTAAAAAATAAAGCAACAATAAAAATTCTCATGAAAAAGGATTATAAAATAATAAACTCAAATATAAATATTATACTTGAGTTTATTGTTTATCAATTAAAAAGCAATAAAATGATTAATATAGTATTGATTTTTGGATTAAAATGTATTTATTAAAACCTATAGTTTTGATCGATTACCTAATTCATCAATACTGTAAAATTGATTGTTAATTTTGAGAAGACCTTTTACAAGACCATGTTCTTTGTTATTAGGATGTTTTAAGTCTATAGCAATTACCGTATTCTCATAAAGAGAAGAAATTTCTTTAACAGGAGTATGACCTACTACAATATGATCTATCTTATAATAATTTGTAATAGCATCTACTTCTGATTGTGGTAGGTTTTCTTTAAAATATCCACGATACCAGAATGGCCCTGCATTACTAGAAAATACACCTTTTGCACGATCATTCTTGATGATTTCTTGATTCGATTTACCATAATAGGCCCTTGCTAAATCATTCATTTCTTGTAAAGAAAAATGATCATCAACAAGTCGTTTACTCAATCCACCATGAGTATACACTGTATTTCCAATTTTTTCTACACAGTTTTTAGTGCGTAACCACCTTCCTAATTCGGTGTTCTCACTATAGAGCTCTTGTGTCTTTGTATCTAGTTTTAAAGCTAGTTCTTTGTATTTATTTCTTACATATCGATTATCTCCATTAAGATTCATGATTTCGTGATTCCCTACAATAAAATGTACCATACCATTATGAGCTTTCGCTTGACGATCTAGATCATATAAAAGCCACAGTACAGCTGTAATGTTTGTACCACGATCAAAAAAATCACCTACCAAAACAAGATGACCAGAACCATAACTCCATTGATAGTTGTTATCCATAACACCGCTACCAATTAAAAACTGTTTAAGTGCGTAAAAGTTTCCTTCGATATCAGAAATAGCGATTAACTTTTCTGGTTCATTATAAGCCGTATTAGGGATATATAAAGAGTCTTGTAATTGAACCGTAAATTGATCCTGAGAATTATTATCTACCATAACGTTAAGAGGGGTATTCTTATTAGTAAGTATAGAAGATGTTACTTGAGGAGTATTATTTGTAGTAACTACAGCAATGTTTTCAATAATATTATTATCGCGATAAAAAAGGTAAGGTCCATCTATAGCTAATTCTTCTTTATACTCTAAGTTTAGTGCTTTTAAGATGATTTTGGAATTTCGTTTTTTAGCATAGTCAAGAATAGTAAAATTACTATCTAGTTTTTTATGAATGTCACCACCTAATGCGATTAGTTTTTTTAATCCATCTCCGTTTTCATATTTAATAGCATATAGAAGAGCATTTGCACCGTCATCATTTTGAAGATTAACATTAGCTCCGTGTTTAACTAAAAAAGGAATGAGATCATTTCTATGATATTTGGCAGCATACATTAATGCATTTTTTCCACTGCCATTAGGTTGATCTATATGAGCTCCTTGTGACAATAGAAACTGAATAAAAGAAGTAGAAGAATTTTTTTTAATGGCATAGGTTAATAAGGTATAGCCATTATAATTAGCATTGATGTCATGATCTTGTTTTAGAAAAGTAGTAATAGTTTGTGTATCATCGTTTGCTACAGCTTCTAAGATTTCAGGAGTTTTTTGAGCACATGATAACTGAATTAAAAAGCAGAAAAGAAGATATAATTTTTTCATAATAAGTAGATAAAATAAAGCAATAGTATACTAGGGTCAATTCAAAAGCATGAACTGACCATTAAGGTTTAGGATAGTATAATTTTAGATAAAAACTATAGTAATAACTATAGCGAAGAGAAGTAATCAATCAAAGCTTGTTGCTTATATTTTTTTGCATAATCAAGAGCAGTCCTTCCTCTTTCGTTTTTAGAAGTAAGAGAAGCTCCATGAGCGATAAGCTTTTTTGCAAAGTCAAGTTTTCCGTATTTGGCAGTATACATTAAGGGAGTTTTTCCTTTACAATTGATTTCGGGATCTACACCTTTTTTTAATAAAAGATCAAAACAAGCTGTACTATTCGCTTTTATAGCTATAGATAATAAGGTATAAGCCGAATTCTTAAATTCGTAACAAGTATTGATATTGTCTTTGGTCAATACTTTTTCTAAAGCAGCAGCATCGTCATTTTTGATAATGGTAAAAAATTGCTCAGATAATTGTTGAGCGCCTAAAAAGCTACTAAAAAATAGCATTACATATAATGTGATAGTTTTCATGATAGAATAAATTAAAAAGGTGATTAAATATTATGTAGTGTATTCTAGAATATCTGCAGGTTGACAATTAAGTTCTTTACAAATAGCTTCAAGAGTAGAAAAACGTATAGCTTTGGCTTTACCAGATTTTAGGATAGAAAGATTAGCAGTAGTAATACCAATCTTTTCGGCAAGCTCTTTACTTTTCATTTTCCTTTTAGCAAGCATAACGTCAAGATGTACAATAATAGGCATAGTTAAATGGTTAAGTCGTTTTCTTCTTGTAATCTGTATCCAAGTTTAAAAATTGCAGCAATAAAAGCAGCAAAAATTCCTAAAAAAACATGTAATAATCCACTAATAAGATCATCTGTCGATATGTGATGGGTAGCAATAGCCCCAATGATTAGGTATAAAAGAGGTACAATGAGATTAAGTATTGTAAAGCGCTTTAAAAATACAATGGCATTTTCTGTAAATAACTTTTCTGCTTTAAAGGTTTTAAATAGTTGAGTCAATAGATAAAAAAAAGCCGAGTAAAAAAGAAAAAAAGCAATAATAGCAAGTAATGTAAGAGGATGGTTAATCCCTTTTATTACAGAACCGGTAAACGGAATACTAACTTGAAAATAATCCCCATTTTCTTGAGTAAATTGATTTGTAATTAAAAGAATGCTTAAAATTATGGTAAAAATAAAATATCCCCAAAATGAAATGGTTGATACATAAAACAACAAAGTTGAAACAGATTTTTTTCCAAACATTTTCATGATATGATACAATGTGTTTAATTAGTTTGACAATGCAAATATTATAAAAATTATCGAAAAACAATAATTAATTATTTTTATTAGGTAATTTTTAACAACAATAGAGTACTTTTTGAAACATGTGTATTACAAATTTAAAGAGTACCTTTGTATGCAGAAAGGAAAAGGATTGTATGCAAAACTTACCAGAAAAACTACTTAAAAAGATACAATTAAGAGAAAAGTCAAATATCTTAAGAGCATTACCCGAAACAAGAAATGGTGTAGATTTTATATCTAATGATTATTTAGGTTTTTCAAGATCCGCAGCAATGTTTAAAGCGGCAAAAGAAGTCTTAAAGACATATGATATACAAACAAATGGGGCTACAGGATCAAGATTGATTTCTGGTAATCACAAATTGTATACTGTAGTAGAACGTGAGTTGGCACGATTACATAATATAGAAGAAGCGTTACTTTTTAATTCGGGATATGATGCTAATCTAGGCTTCTTTTCTTCGGTACCGCAAAAAGGAGATTGTGTTTTTTATGACGAACTTATTCATGCCTCAATACGAGACGGAATGCAGATGAGTTATGCAGAAACATATAAATTTAAGCATAATGACCTTCAAGATTTAGAAGTAAAATACAATAGGCTTAAAGCCAAAGGAAAAATAAACGGAACGATATATATCGTTACAGAAAGTGTCTTTTCGATGGATGGAGATACACCTGATCTAGAAATGTTGACAAGCTTTTGCGAAAGCAATAAATGCCTACTTATTATAGATGAAGCCCATGCCGTAGGAGTTTTTGGAAAGAATGGTACAGGATTGATTCAAGAAAAAAAACTAGAAGAAAAAGTCTTTGCTAGAATAGTGACTTTTGGAAAAGGATTAGGCTGTCATGGAGCAGCGATTTTAGGGAGCAATGCATTAAAACAATATTTAATCAATTTTGCACGTAGTCTTATTTATACAACAGCCTTACCACCACATGCTCTAGCAAATATATGGGTAGGATATAAAAAACTAGCAAGAAGAGAAGATGTTGAAGCGCTGCAGGATAATATCAAATTTTTTAAAGCTCAAATAAAAAAACATAAGCTAGAGGCATTTTTTATACAAAGTGATTCGGCGATACAATGCTGTTTGATTCCGGGATATAGTAAAACCAAAGAAATTGCAGCACAATTAATTAACAAAGGATATGATGTAAAAGCAATAGCTTCACCTACAGTGCCTAAAGGACAAGAGCGATTGCGATTTTGTTTACACAGCTATAATTCGGTACAAGAAATAGAAGAAGTATTGCGACTACTTGCTACATTTGTATAAGATTAAGCTGAAGTTTAAACTTATGGGAAAGCAAATTTTTATAACAGGAATAGGTACAGATGTAGGAAAAACAGTAGCCTCTGCTATTGTAGTAGAAGCACTACAAGCTGATTATTTTAAGCCAGTGCAAGCTGGAGATTTAGAATTTTCTGATACAGATAGAGTACAATCATGGATCAGTAATACCGAATCTAAATTTTATCCCAATGCATATGCGTTACACACACCAATGAGTCCACATGCAGCTGCAGCTATAGATAAAGTAACGGTATCAACAGAAAAGATTAAGCTGCCAGAAACTACCAAGGATTTGGTAATTGAAGGAGCCGGCGGAATCTTAGTGCCGTTAAATGATACAGAAACTATTTTGGATATTATTAAGCCATCATATAAAGTGATAGTAGTGTCCAGACATTATCTAGGGAGCATTAATCATAGCTTACTTACGATTAAAGCATTGCAGGAAAAAGGGTGTGAAGTTTCGATTTTATTTAATGGAGAAGAACATCCTACAACAGAAGAAATCATTGTGAAAATGACTGGCGCTAAGGTTATAGGGCGAATTAATGAAGAAACACAAATCACAAAAGAAGTGATAAAGCATTATGCCGAAAGATTAAAAGAAAACTTGGTCTCGTTATAATTAATAAAAAATGACATTACAAGAAAGAGATAAAAAACATCTGTGGCATCCGTTGACACAACATAAAATTCACCCAGATGCCTTACCTATTGTAAAAGCAAAAGGAGCTTTGTTATACGATGATAAAGGAAAAGAATATATAGACGGAATAGCTTCGTGGTATACAGCAATGTATGGTCATTGTAATGATTATATTTTAAATAAAGTCAATGAGCAGATGCAAAAACTAGATCAAATAGTTTTTGCAGGATTTACTCATGAACCAGCTATCAAATTATCTGAAGAGTTGATTAAAATATTACCTCAAAATCAAGAGAAAATATTTTTTTCAGATAATGGATCTACAGCAAACGAAGTCGGAATTAAAATGGCATTGCAATACCATTTTAATAAAGGAGAAAAAAGAAATGTTATCCTAGCTCTAGAAAATGGGTTTCATGGAGATACTTTTGGTGCTATGTCAGCATCAGGATTAGATGTGTATAATGGTCCGTTTGAAGATTTTTTTATTGCGGTAAAACGTATACCAGCACCAACCCAAGAGAACATAGAAGAAGTATTGTCTTTGGTTAACGAAATCATTACAACAAATAACGTAGCTGCATTTATCTATGAACCATTAGTTCAAGGAGCAAATGCTATGCATATGTTTGATGCAGATAGTCTTAACGAAGTTCTAAAATTATGTAAAGCAAATCAAATACTAACGATAGCAGATGAGGTGATGACAGGTTTTGGTAAAACAGGAACACATTTTGCTTCAGAACATATAGAAACAAAACCAGATATCATTTCACTATCCAAAGCACTAACTGCAGGATTTGTACCTATGGCAATTACTAGTTGTACGGTAGATGTCTATAAAGCCTTTCTTGATGATACTGTAGGGAAAGCATTTTTTCATGCTCATACGTATTCTGCAAATCCAATAGCTTGTAGTGTAGCTGTAGCAGCAATAGCGTTATTACAGTCAACAGAAATTCAAGATAATATACATAGGGTAATAAATGCGCACCAAGAGTTTGATATGAAGATTACATCACACCCGAAAGTGAAAAGTACACGACAATTAGGTGTGATTTATGCATTAGATCTTAATATAGAGATGGATCGATACGGAAAAAAACGTTACCAAATCTTTAACCACTTTATGGATAGAGGAGTGGTGTTAAGACCACTAGGTAATACTGTTTATATTTTACCACCCTATGTGATTACATCAAGCGAATTACAAAAAATATACGATACTATAGAAGAACTACTGGAGGTCGTTTAACGGCACTTCGGTAGTTTCTAATAAATTGATTTCTTGACCAGAATCATCAATAATAACATGAATATCTTGATAATCCCAAGTAGCATCACGTTTTTCTCCTTCGATATATAAAGTAGCTTCACCATTAGGACCTTCTATAGGAATAGATAGATTTACAGTACCATCACCATTATTTAAAGATATTTGTCCTTGAGGTATTCCAGATGTTTCTATAGGTTCACCTAAAATGGAAATAACTTGCTCATTTTTATTCACTTTATCAAGCGCATCTTGATAAGGACTAGATTTTGTAATCAAAGTACTTACACCAAAAATAACAGAGCCTAAAAAGACTATAAATAAAATAATAATAGTTAAACAACCACCAGTGGGAACAACCCACATCCAATTTCTTCTAAACCAACTTTTTTTCGTTTCCTGACTTTCCATATATAAAAAATGTTTTAAGAGATTTCTTAATAATATGTAGCTATTTAAAGTTATATGTTACAAAACATAAAGTAGTTATGTCGAAATATAAGACAGATGAAAAAAAATAGAATAAAGTTGAGCAAAGTATAGCAATACTGTACATTTGTCCACAAAAAGGAGAATCATTGCAAGAATTAATTTCTATTACTAGTATATCCTCAATTTCAGCTCTTGGAGCTCATAAAGATGATATATGGAATGCATATCAAAAAGAAGAACATTGTATCACAAATGAAATATTTGAAGATATAGCAACACCTGTAGCTAGGCTTACAGCTATAGGAAAAGAAGAAATAGCCCAATTAAGAGTAGAAAATACCTCGTATAAAAACTTAGATGATTCGGTTTTATATGCGATATATACAGCAAGAAAAGCAGTAAAAGATGCAGGGTGGAATCAAGAAGTTGATTTCGGAATTAACTTTGGTTCTTCTAGAGGTGCAACGTCACTTTTTGAAAAATATCATGAAGAGTTTTTAAAAGAAAGACGTTCATCAACACTAAGTTCTCCTACAACTACATTAGGAAATATCTCTTCGTGGGTATCACATGATTTGCAACATCAAGGCCCAGAGATTAGTCACTCGATTACATGTTCTACAGCATTACATGCATTGATTAATGGTGTGGCATGGCTTAAATCGGGCCTAACAGATAAATTCTTGGTAGGAGGGAGCGAAGCACCATTAACCCCCTTTACTATTGCACAGATGAAAGCCTTGAAGATTTATGCCAAAGTAGTAGAAGAAGGTTTTCCGTGTAAGGCATTAGATTTAGAAAAATCAAAAAATACCATGTTTTTAGGAGAAGGAGCAGCGGCTGTTTGCCTAGAGAAAGGAATAACAGAAAAATCTTTGGCAATAATAAAAGGTATAGGCTATGCGACAGAACCTTTAAAACACAATATTTCTATTTCGACCAATGCA
This sequence comes from Aquimarina rhabdastrellae, assembly GCA_947387485.1. GTDB lineage: Bacteria > Bacteroidota > Bacteroidia > Flavobacteriales > Flavobacteriaceae > Aquimarina. The sequence continues at coordinate 58,400 of CANDNT010000002.1, read as the reverse complement.
GATTGCTTTCAAAAATCAATGAAGATGGCAATGAAAGATACTGCATTAGATGAGGTAGATGCTATCGTTATGCATGCACCAGGAACGATTAAAGGAGATACATCAGAGTATAATGCTATTAAAGAAGTATTTGGAAACGAAATTCCAGCCATAACTACCAATAAATGGAAAATAGGACATACTTTTGGTGCTAGCGGAATCTTAAGTTTAGAATTGGCTATATTTATGCTTTTAAAGCAAGAATTTATAGCTGTTCCTTATATTAATAATACAACAAAGAGCGTAAAAAAGATTAACAAAGTAATGGTAAATGCTGTCGGTTTTGGAGGAAATGCTGTTAGTATCTTATTATCCAAAATATAAAGCATACCGTTTAATTTGTTATTTTTGAAATACTAATTTTTCAGCTTATGAGCGAAACAAGACATAATTGGACAAAAGAAGAAATTCTAGAAATATATAATAAACCATTGATGGAGTTGTTGTATGAAGCAGCAACGATACATCGTCAATCACACGATCCTAATGTAGTACAAGTATCTACATTATTATCAATAAAAACAGGAGGATGTTCTGAGGATTGTGGATATTGCCCTCAAGCAGCAAGATATCATACAGGAGTAGAAGGAGATGATTTAATGGGAGTTTCTCAAGTAAAAGCTCAAGCACTTAGAGCAAAAGCTTCTGGAAGTTCTAGAGTATGTATGGGAGCTGCCTGGAGAAATGTAAAAGATGGACCAGAATTTGATCAGGTATTAGAAATGGTACGTACGATTAATAAACTGGATATGGAAGTATGTTGTACGCTAGGAATGCTTACAGAAAACCAAGCAAAACGTTTGGCAGAAGCAGGATTATATGCTTATAACCATAACCTAGATACATCTGAAGAGTATTATAAAGAAGTGATTTCTACAAGAGGATTTGAAGATCGTCTAGAAACTATAGATAATGTACGTAAAACAAATGTTACTGTTTGTAGTGGTGGTATTATCGGTATGGGAGAATCACTAGAAGATAGAGCAGGAATGTTAGTAGCTTTATCTACACTTAATCCACAGCCAGAATCAGTGCCAATCAATGCCCTTGTAGCTGTAGATGGAACACCGATGGAAGATGAAAAACCAGTTGAAATCTGGGAAATGATCCGTATGGTGGCAACAACTAGAATTGTAATGCCAGAAACACAAGTGAGATTATCGGCAGGTAGAACGCAAATGAGTAGAGAGGGACAAGCGATGTGTTTCTTTGCAGGAGCAAACTCTATTTTTGCAGGAGATAAGTTATTGACTACGCCTAATCCAGATGTAAGCGAAGACATGAAAATGTTTGAAATGCTAGGATTAAAACCGCAAAAACCATTTACTAAGCGAGTACAACCGCAAACGGTAGAGGCAACAGAATCTCAATACGAAGCTATGGGCGAAAAACCAAAATGGACAAGACCAGAGCACAAGATTGAGCGTAATGAAGCTGCAAAAGCTAAAGCAAAAGAAATAAGACAAGAAATTAAAGAGAACGAATCCAAGATAGTAGAAGAAGTAAAATAATTTAAAGCACAGGATTAGTTATTTTGGAATTGAATTTAGAACAAATACCAAGAGTAAAGAATATATCAAAAGCAACATTCTTAAAAAACTATTTTAAACCGCAAAAGCCAGTAGTAATTGAAAATCTTATCGAGGATTGGCCCGCGTATACAAAATGGAGTTTGGATTATATTGAAGAATTGGCAGGAGATAAAGAAGTACCCTTATTCGGAAATCGACCTATAAGCTCAGAATATAAATTTAATGAGCCACATGCTAGGATGAAGATGAAAGAATATATTCAATTACTTAAAAGTGGTCCTACTGGATATAGAATATTCTTATATAATATATTAAAGGAGGTTCCGGCTTTACAAAATGACTTTAAATATCCGGATATAGGATTAAAACTGTTAAAGAAATTACCTTTTCTATTTTTTGGAGGAGAGAACTCAAAAGTGTTTATGCATTATGATATTGACTATGCAAATATTTTGCATTTTCACTTTGAGGGAGAAAAGCAATGCATCTTATTTCCACCATCAGAAACTAGATATTTATACAAAATACCTCATGCGTTAATCTCTCATGAAGGTATTGATTTTGAAAATCCAGATTTTGAGAAATGGCCTGCATTAGCTCAAGCAAAAGGGTATATAGCCAATTTAAAACATGGTGAAGTTTTATATATGCCAGAAGGCTATTGGCATCAGATGACTTATATTACACCAGGATTCTCTATGAGTATACGGTCAGTGCCTAAACAGTTTTCAAACTTAAGCAAGGCAGTATATAATCTGGTAGTGATGCGTCATTTTGATAACTTTATGCGAAAGATAAGAGGTGAAAAATGGATGCTATATAAAAATAGCAAGGCTATAACAAAAACTCATAAAAAGAATAATATTTCTTTGAACTAAAGAAATTAATATATCGTTTAATAGTAAAACTCAGTGTCATTATGATGCTGAGTTTTTTTTATGAGTTTATAAGTGAATAGTGAGAAGTTTGTCTGGTTATCAAATATGTGTTAGAAAATAGCTAAATTAACTCGTGATAGTATTTTATAAAAACTCATTATGAATGTTATAAGTAAACTTCCATTAAAAAAGATTGGAATAGCCATAATTGTTCTTCTGAACATAAGATGCACGAATAAAAGTGATATAAAAACATTTTCTACAAAAGGAATTTTTAATGGGCTGTATACTGTTAATTATAAAGGATATGATAAAGAATATGTATGGATTTTTACAGAAAATATTCGTTATATGTTATATCCAACTACAAATTCAGAGTTTTTAAATCCATTAAAGAATATAGGTTATGAAACCCCAACTCATTATTATGTTAAAAATAATAATTTTTATTCTTGCGGAATAGAGTCTAATATGAAAGCGACGCCATTAGATAAATGTAAAAAAGAGAATTACGCTCCAAGGTATAATATTATAAGTATAGATACTATATTAGAATATTCATCTTATGAGTATCAGAAAATTGTTTTAAAAGATCACCTTTCAAAATCAAAAGAAAGAATAATATTAAAAAAACAACTTTAACCACAATCAATTCAAAAGGATAGAATGTAAAACTTTTCGATACAATCTTTTCATTATCATTATTGTTTATTTGGTATTCAATAATGACCTATCGAAAATATAGCGTAAAGTTTGCAATGAAAGAAGCGTAAAAAAGTTTTCACTGTTTGAGCGATAGCGAGTTTGAAAAGTTTAGTTTCCGAATATAAAACTTAGCTATAGTTTCGTAAGCCTAGACATTTTTGGTTCTTTTTACGGTGATGGTAAAAAGAATATGCCTAATCAATCTAAAATGTTTTTATGTAAATAGTAGTTCGAGGCAAGAGATGAGTTGTCATCTCGGCAAGTTCGATGACCATCATACCCGTAGCCTGAGTCTTGTCGAAGGCTATTTCTCTAATTTCTAAATTAGTCATGGCATTTTTGAGTTAAATCTAAAGTCAACAATCGATATTCGTTATTCTTATCCCCAAAACCAATGATCAAAACCATCATTATAGAGGATAAAAATAATCACCTATCATAACTACTTTTGTAATAACAAGTGCAGTAAGTTATTATAATATTAAAAATAGCCCTACTCTAGGAATAAAAATCAGATCAGAACAATAATCATGAATTTATCAGAAAAACTATCTAGAATTCTTCGTTCAAAAACTAACTTGAATGACGAGCAACTTGAACAAATGACAGAACGAGAGGGCTGGGCTGTTGTTTATTCTCTTCGTTCCCAGAAAACTAAAGAAAAGAAGGTTGAAGTCTGCTTTACTGGATTTTCTCCTGCTGATAAAAAAGAATTAATTCAAATCGCTAATGACAATAATATTCACGTTGCTAAAAGTGTAACTAAAGGATTAATGTTTCTTTGTTGTGGTGGGAATGCTGGGCCTTCAAAAATGACAAAAGCAGAAAGACAAGGGGTTAGATTGATTGACAAAGAGACATTTTTTAACATACTCGAAACAGGAGAAATACCTATTATTGACTCAGTATGTAATAAATAGAGCTCGGTGATTTGCGAATATAGACGCCTTCCTAAATGGAATAAAGAGATTTAAAAAGAAGAAATGAGATTATAAGAAGCGGCATTGAATCTAAAAGAGAAAATTTTTAAAAAATATAATGATTTCAGTTTACTTGAAAATAAAACTGAAAAAGACACCTTACGCTTTGAAATTAAAACAATGATATCAGAGCATTCCAAATTAGATACTAATTGTTATTATTTACTTGGGCTTGTAGATTATGAATCAGATGACTGGGAGGAAAATATAGAGATCATAATTGAAAATTTTAAAAAAGCAATAGAATTAGATAAACACAACTTTTTAGCTCAATTGTACTTGGCACATTGTTATCACGATTTGAATAAATTGGAATTGGCTTTGGAAAATTACAAGAAGGTTGATAAAGAAGAACTAAAGAAATTTCAAGTATGGAGATATACAAAATTGATTGAACAAATTGGATATTGTGAATACAAACTTGGAAATAAAAAAATAGGAGAGAATTATTTTGAGGAAGTTTTAGAATGGTACAAAAAACTTCCAGAAACTGATAGAGTAGTTCCAACAGAATTGATCACATGTTTACCAAAAAATCATTGGATTGTAACCGAAATGAAAAAGATTGAAACCTATTTGAAATAAAATTTTATACTACACTAGAGTCTATGAAAAGCCATAATTGAATTGATTGATATAAATAAAATAGATAAGAATAAAAAGCTGGACTATCTAAAATATAGCGTAAAGTCAACTAATGATAGAGTTAGGTAGTCTTTGAGTCAATTCGACTTCTTTCAGTGACCGAATTAATCAAATCAGCAATCGTTATTCTTGTATTCTATATTCATTATTCATGATGACCCTTTTGGTTCTTTTTATGGCGATGGTAAAAAGAATATGCCTAATCAATCTAATTTTTTTTAGTGAAGAGTGATTAGATATTAGTTAATGAGTGAGTTAGTTTTTGAGTCTTAAATAAACAATCTAAAATAGAATTAGAAAAAAATAAGATTTAAAATATATAGTCTCATATGTATAATAAATACATACTAGTAAGAAAAATTATCTGTGAATATAAACTGATAAATACTATTATTTTCCATTATGCTTTTACCGTAAAAAAAATATTACTATATTGAAGCTCATTCAATAACATATTAAAACTTACATTTTATGAACTTAAACAAGTTTTCTAAGTTTAAGCTTAGCAAGGAGTCATTATTAGAAATTAATGCAGGTGGTCATGGTTTAGTAATTTGTGCTAACGGAGAATCATTTAGTGGATCTGCAGAATCTGAAGAATCAGTAAATACTGGAGGTGCACGTTGGTGTCGCGATAGAGGTGGCGCTAGACTTACTGTTTTTCTACCTTCATAATTAATTGACTTTTGCTAAACGCTATAAACAGATAAAATAGAGCTTAGTTTTATTATATGCTCTTTATAATTTATGTTTACAAACATTCATCTTTCTAATTGTAGCGTTTAGCAATCAATATATACTCCATATACAACTTGCCAATGCTGCTGCAAAATTGGCTATCTTACCAATAAATACGAAAATAGAATCCTCATCTATCCCATATAGTTTTATAAGTTATACCCTTATTTTATACTTGTTTAAATTTTAAATCCGTTTACCAATTTCTATTTTTTGCACATTCACTCTAATTCTGAATGCTTACTGTTCATCTCGGCAGGCTCGATGACCAGACAAGCTCGATGACCGAAGTAATCTAAAATGTAAAATACTAAATGTAAAAGGAAAGTAAACAAGAAGCAAATAGAAAATTTAGAAGATTTGTAAAACAAAAAAATAAACATAATAGAGAAGAAGATTTGCCTAATTTAAGAGAAGTCTCATATGTTTATTATATGGCATTAAAAAATGGAAGAATTAAGAAGATATTTGATTGAGAGATTATCTAGAGATGGGAAAATCGAAGAGTTAAAAAGGAATCTAAATACCGGATATACACAAGAAGAAATTAATATAGCTCTTGGAAATGCTATTGCGTATTCTCATATTAAAATTGCTAAATACTTAATATCAAAAGGAGCAGATATTTCACATTGGAATTTTGATGGAGTTTATTATTCTGTTCATAACAATGAGATAGAAGGACTAAAATTTGCAATCAAACAAGGAGTTGATGTTAATGTGAACAGGGGACAATTGTTAAATACAGCAATAATTACTGCATATAATACTAAAGATTTTACGATATTAAAATATTTACTTGCAAATGGAGCAGATACTAAACTTTTATCTAAAGAAACAATAGACTCATTTGGAACGGATGAAATAAAAAATATAGTAAAAAATGCTAAATAATAGTAGTGACTATAAGAATAATCTAAAACCATTAATGAAATTTGGAAATTGAAGACAAAATATTATTAGTACTAGATCTTGATGAAACGTTAATTCACGCAACAGAAAGAAAGCTTGAAATTGATTTGGACTTTCAGTACGAGAATTATTTCGTGTATAAAAGACCACATCTAAAATGGTTTTTAGAGTCTATGAATGTTGATTTTAAACTCGCTATTTGGTCATCTGCAGATGATAAATATGTTGAGGAAATAGTGAAGAAGATAAAACCTGACAGTATTGAATTTGAATTTATTTGGGGAAGAACTCGTTGCACTACAAAAAGAGATTATGAACTTGACGCGTATATTCACGAAAAACGTCTAAAAAAAGTAAAGAAAAAAGGTTTTCCTATTGATAAAATATTAATGATTGATGACTCTCCAGAAAAACAAAGGATAATTATGGCAATGCTATTTATGTAAAACCTTTTAAAGGAGATCAAAATGATTCAGAACTGAAAAAACTTGCAGAATATCTCAATTCAATAAAGAATAGCACTAACGTAAGAAGTTTTGAGAAGAGAAGATGGAGAAATACAGTAAAATGAAACGAATTTGAAGGATTTGAGAATGAGTAAGATTTAATATCATACCTAATCAACTTAATAACTCTTGTATTTTATCATAAATCAAATGAGATTCCCAACCTCTGTACGATAAATAATACAGCATTTTTTGTCTCTTTTTTTGATGAGGTAAATCACCTAATGTAGCAAACTTTTTTTCTGCAAGTGTATTAAAGGTAGTTAAATACGCTTCAGGGTCGATTTCTGCCATTGCTATCTTAATATTGTATTGAGAGATGCCTTTTGATTTTAAAGCGCTTAAAATACGTTGTTTTCCCCATTTCTTAATATTGAACTTTCCTCTAGCAAAACTTTTGGCAAAACGTGTCTCGTTTAAAAAATTATGTTCGATTAGATGTAAGATGATTTTTTCCTGAGCTTCAGGAATAAGTTGCATGGCCTGTAGCTTGGTATTTACATCTTGATGACAACGATCTTGATAAGCACAATAATGTTCCATTTTTAAGAGTGCTTCTTTTACGGTTGTCGGTTTTTTTGATTGTTGAGGTTTGTAATACATTGCAACAAAGATAGGATCAATCTTAAAAGTTATGAGTGAATAGGGAAAATAAATAAGAAGATATGTAAAATGAGTGTTAGCAGTTTAATGATGAATGTCAAAGTTAGAGAAAAAGCCTTCGGTAAAACTCAGGCTACGGATAGGAGTATCATTAAATCTGCTTGAAGATAAAAAGCAAACTTTTAAGTTTTACATTTTAGAGGCTGTGCACTCATCACACTAATTACTTGTTACTCGTCACTCACTAAATTAATTAAAACAAAAAACCCAGCACAAGGCTGGGCATCTGTTATTTTATCATTTCACCATCGTTATCGTGAAAGTGATACTCTAAATACGTGTAAGCATCTCGAGGAACTATTTTTATCCATTTTTTAAAATCTAAAAACCATTTAGATCGGATGGATAGGAAACCTTTTGTTAAAAAAGCAGCAATAAAAGGATGAGTACTAAGTACTATTTTTTTATGCTCTTTTTTAATTAATCTTTCTAAATCGACCTGTATTTTATCTATTAAAACTATAGGTGCCTCAACTTCACCATTAGCACCGCTAGGATCTTCTTCGCGGGTTTTGATATTCATTTCTGGTCGAACACGCTGACGTGTAATCTGAATTAAGCCAAATTTACTTGGCGGTAAAATTTTGTGTTTAGCTCTATCGTCTTTCATCTCTTCTTTAAGGAAATTGAAGAGAGTTTTGCGATTTTCAACACTGTTCATGTCTATAAAATCTACAACAATAATACCTCCCATATCTCTTAGACGTAGTTGTCTTGCAACCTCTGCAGCGCTAATTAAATTAACTTCTAGTGCAGTGTCTTCTTGATTTTTGGCTTTATTTGAACGATTTCCGCTGTTTACATCTATTACATGCATGGCTTCGGTATGTTCGATAACCAAGTATGCTCCCTTACTCATAGATACAGTGCGACCAAAACTTGTTTTTATTTGTCGTTCAATGCCATATTTTTCAAAAATAGGATTGTTTGTTGTATGTAATTTTACAATAGATTCTTTGTTAGGTGCTATTTTATGCACATAATCTTTAACTTGTGTAAAGAGTGTTTCATCATCTACACAAATTGAAGTAAAAGTGTCATTGAATACGTCTCTTAGAATAGAGGATGCGCGATTCATTTCTCCTAATACTTTAGATGGGTGATTGGCTTTATACAATTTTTTACACATTGCATCCCAACGCCCTAGTAAGTTTTGCAAATCTTTGTCTAGTTCTGCTACTTTTTTGCCTTCAGCTACGGTACGAACTATAATTCCGAATCCCTTTGGTCGTATACTTTTAACCAAACGTTTTAAGCGCTCTTTCTCTTCAGAAGAATCAATTTTTTGAGAAACTGAAACTCTGCTAGAAAAAGGAACTAATACGATATATCTACCGGCAATCGATAATTCTGAACTTATACGAGGGCCTTTAGTAGAAATGGGTTCTTTTACTATTTGTACCAATAGCGATTGATTTGATTTTAACACGTCTACTATACTTCCGTGTTTATCAATATCTTTCTCAAAAGTGAAGTCCTTAAGAGAATAATCTTTTAATTTTCCTGTGCTTACACGTTTAATGAATTTTAGCAAAGAGGATACTTGAGGACCTAGATCATGATAATGCAAAAATGCATCTTTTTCATATCCTACATTTACAAATGCAGCATTTAATCCAGGGACAGATTTTCTGATTTTGGCAATAAATATATCACCTACAGAAAAATTACTATCATCTTCTTCTTTGTGTAATTCAATAAGTTTTCCATCTCTTAATAAGGCAAAATCTGTAGAGGAACCAGATCTAATAATTAATTCTTTGTTCACTCTATTAATAGATTTGTATCTATACTTAATTAAGTACAGATGGATTAAACAAAAATTATCACAGGAATTTTTGAGAATTATAAAGTATAGAGAATATATGCTTTATAATTCTCAAAGTGAAATTCCGAAAGAATACCATTGTTTATCGATATTCTGTTTTCAATGAACTTTTTAAAATTCAAAATAAAAAAGTAGTTATCTAACTACTTTTTCTTGTGACGGTTAGCTCTTCTTCTTTTTTTACGTTTGTGAGTTGCTACCTTATGTCTTTTGCGTTTTTTACCACTTGGCATAGTAAATAGTTTATTTTAGATTAGTACTTTGTTTTATTTAACTTCTACGTTAGTTTTTACACCTTCAACAAAAACTTTTGCTGGTTTAAATGCAGGTATGTTGTGTGCAGGAATTTTGATAGTCGTATTTTTAGAAATGTTACGACCTGTTTTTTCTGCTCTAGTTTTGATAATAAAGCTTCCAAATCCTCTTAGGTAAACATTATCTCCACCTTCTAAAGAACTTTTTACTTCTTCCATAAATGTTTCAACTGTTGCTTGAACATCTCCTTTTTCTATTCCTAGCTTTTCTGAAATTCTTGCTACGATATCTGCTTTAGTCATTATTATACCTATTTAGGGGTTTTTAAATTTTCAAGGGGGCAAATATAACAATTTAAAATCCAAAATATCAATACTTAAGATTAAATTATGATGGATTATCGTTTAAATTTGCAATTCTTATGCAATTTACTATGAATTTTTCTAAAAAACTCATTTTCTGGTATTTAGAAAACAAAAGATCGATGCCTTGGCGCAAAACTACGGATCCATACTGTATTTGGTTAAGCGAAATTATGCTTCAGCAGACAAGAGTTGAGCAAGGTTTGCCCTATTATTTGTCATTTACCGAAGCTTTTCCTACCGTTTTTGACCTTGCAAAAGCGTCTGAAGAAAAGGTGTTAAAATTATGGCAAGGACTAGGGTATTATTCTCGAGCTCGTAACCTACATACTACAGCAAAATATGTAGCAAACGAACTCGACGGAGTCTTTCCTAATAATTATAAAGAACTTTTAAAATTAAAAGGAGTAGGAGATTACACCGCAAGTGCTATAGCTTCTATTTGTTTTCAAGAAGCTGTACCTGTTGTAGACGGAAATGTATATAGAGTATTGTCTCGTTATTTTGGGATAGATACACCGATTAATAGTACTGCAGGAGTAAAAGAATTTAAAGAACTTGCAATTACGTTAATGGATCACGAAGATCCTGCAAATTATAATCAAGCGATAATGGAGTTTGGCGCATTACAATGTAAACCTAAAAACCCATATTGTATTGTATGTCCGTTAAACGAAAGTTGTGTCGCATTGCAAAAACAAACAGTAACAGAATTACCTAAGAAACTAAAGAAGCTAAAAGTTAAAAATAGATACTTTAATTATTTGGTATTAGTAGTTAATGGGGAAACCACATTAGTAAGGCAGCGTACAGGAAAAGGTATATGGCAAAATCTTTATGAATTTCCGCTTATAGAAACGACAAAAGAAGTAGCTTTAGAAACTCTAGAAAAAGATAAATTATTTAAGAGCTTAAAAAACGCTACTATTACCTTATATAATGGAGAAACCAAAATACATAAACTGTCACATCAACATTTACACACGCGATTTTATATTGTTGAGCTTAAAGAACTACCATTATGGAGTAAAGAATATGTGAGTTGTGACTTTAACAAGCTTAGAGAATATCCAGTACCTATCTTGTTGGGTAAATTCATAGAATCGTTTTTTAAGAATGATGCTTTTTTATTACATTTACTATAAATTAAATTGAATATTATGTCAGGAACTCTAAATAAAGTAATGCTAATTGGGCATACAGGAGATGAGGTGAAGATGCATTATTTTGAAGGAGGTAATGCAATAGGAAGATTCCCCTTAGCAACAAACGAAACTTACGTAAACAAAGCTACGGGAGAACGCGTAAGTAATACAGAATGGCATAATATCGTGGTGCGTAACAAAGCAGCCGAAATTTGTGAAAAGTATTTAAAAAAAGGAGATAAAATATATATAGAAGGAAGATTAAAAACCAGAAAATGGGTGGATGATCAAGGTAGAGAACGTTATAGTACTGAAATACAATGTACAGATTTTACGTTTTTAACACCTAAGAATGAAAGTCAACCTTCTACAGGTATGCAGAACAATGCTTCAAATACACCAGCATCGACAGCGCAACAAACACCACCGGTGATGCCTGAAGAGGAAGATGATTTACCATTCTAAAAGACTATTGTTTAATTAAATGAATAACTTTGGATCCTGACCCCTTACCATTATATGCTGCATTTTTTAATTTAGGTCAACTTACCAATGGTATATTATTAGTACTATTGCTGATTTGTTCTGCTCTTATTTCTGCCAGTGAAGTAGCACTGTTTTCGTTAACACCGTCTGAGATCAATGCAGGTGAGGAACAGGCTTCAAAAAAACAAAAGATTATAGTTAGGTTATTAGCAAAACCGAAAAAACTATTGGCAACAATTTTAATTGCTAATAATGCTATTAATATAGCCATTGTATTATTGTTTGAATCGGTAACTTCTATATGGTTTAATGAGCCATGGATATGGGATTTGACAATCTTTACTTTAGATATGGAGTTTGCTTTAAAGGTTGTTGTAGCTACATTTTTGATCTTATTATTTGGTGAGATACTACCTAAAATATATGCTAGTCGCAATAAGATTTCTTTCTCTCAGTTTATGGCATATCCATTATTGATCTTAGACAAAAGTTTTTGGTTGTTTAATGTGCCTATGCAACGTACTACATTGAGTATCCATAAGCGATTAGGTAGGCAAAAATCAAGTATTAGTGTTGATCAATTATCGCATGCCTTAGAACTTACACTAGATAAAGATACTACTGTAGCCGATAAAAAAATACTAGAAGGTATTGTTTCATTTGGAAATACTGATACAAAGCAAGTAATGACACCTAGAATGGATGTTTTTGCATTGAATAAAGAAGGTGATTTTAAATCGATTATATCAGATATAGTGAAGCATGGATTCTCTAGAATACCTGTTTTTGAAGGAAGTATCGATAAGGTAATAGGGATATTGTATGTAAAAGATTTATTACCATATATTAATCACAAAACATTTGATTGGGTAAGTTTGGTAAGAGAACCTTATTTTGTGCCCGAAAACAAAAAACTAGATGATTTATTAAGCGATTTTAAAAATAAAAAGAGTCATTTGGCAATAGTGGTCGATGAATATGGAGGAACCAGTGGTTTAATTTCTCTAGAAGATATTATAGAAGAAATTGTGGGAGACATTAGTGGTGAATTTGATGATGAAGATATTGTGTATTCAAAAATAGATGACAAGAATTATGTGTTTGAAGGAAGAACAGCATTAAAAGATTTTTATAAAGTTGTCAAGTTAGAAGATCCAGCAGTTTTTGAAAACCAAAAAGGAGATGCCGAAACTATTGCAGGGTTTTTATTAGAAATAAAAGGTAATTTTCCTGTTAAAGGAGAAATAATAAGAGTAGATGGATATTCGTTTACTATAGAAGTATTGAGTAATAAACGAATTAAACAGATTAAATTTACAATAGAAGATGAGTCTTAAAAAGTTAAATGCAATAGTAGGATTAATGTTGATTGGTTTATTGTATTCGTGTGCAAGCGAAGTTTTACCTAAGCCAAAAGCAATGTTGCGTTTAAGTTATCCTGAAGCTGCATACGAAAATGTAACAATTGATGGGTATCCATTTCGTTTTGAAAAAAATAAAATGGCTCGAATCAAATCTGTAATACGAAATAAAAAATACTGGAGTAATCTTGAATATCCAGAATTAAAAGCTACCGTATACTTATCATATTATAAAGTAAAGAATAACCTAGATTCGTTACTTAAAGATGCTCAAAATATTACTCAAGAACACGTAGTAAAGGCAGACGGAATTATTTATGATCTATATGAAAATAAAGAACGTAAAGTATATGGGACTTTATACGAAGTGACTGGGGATGCGGCTTCTCAAACACAATTCTATGTGACAGATAGTACAGATAACTTTATCACAGGATCTGTGTATTTTAAAGCAAAACCTAATTATGATTCTATCCTTCCTGCATCTACTTATATTTTGAGAGATGTAGAGCGTTTTATGGATACTGTAGAGTGGACAAAAGAAGAGTGAGGTCATAAAAAAATCGTTAATTTTTTATAAATCGATACGTTTACCCAGAAATATTTACTGATTTTTGTCCCTTAATTTTTTAGATTATGGGGAATACTAATCTTAAATGGATATATCTATCGGTTTTATCGGTAGTATGGGGAAGTTCGTTTATTCTTATTAAAAAAGGATTAATAGGGCTTACGCCTATGCAGTTGGGGGCAATTAGAACTTTATTTGCTGCTATATTTTTATTTTTAATAGGATTTAAAAGTATTGCTACAATCAAAAAAAGAGACTGGCCATGGGTAATTCTATCTGGATTTATGGGAACATTCTTTCCTGCTTTTTTGTTTGCTTATGCCGAAACAGAAATTGATAGTGCAATAGCTTCGATCTTAAATTCTACTACACCATTAATGACCTTAATATTAGGTGCTGTTGTATTTTCTATAGGGTTTAATAGAAATCAGATTATTGGAGTTATTATAGGATTGATAGGATGTCTAGCATTGATATGGGAAGGAGCAGCTATAAACCCCAATCAAGACTATCGTTATGCAGGTTTAGTTTTGATAGCTTCAGTATGTTATGCAATCAATGTAAATGTTATTAAGAAATATATGAGTCATATTTCTCCTATGGGAATTGCAAATGGTAACTTTTTAGCATTATTTTTTCCAGCATTAGGAGTACTATATGCTACTGGCTTTTTTGAACCAGAAGTAATAGGTGATAGTCAAGTTCACACAAGTTTATTATATATTGTTGTTTTGGCAATAGTAGGAACAGGAATAGCTAAGGTGATGTTTAATAAACTAGTACAGATGAGTAGCCCAGTATTTGCTTCATCTGTAACATATACAATACCTATTGTAGCTTTGATGTGGGGAATGATGGACGGAGAGCAATTTTCGTTTTATCAAGTAATCGCTACAGCGATTATCATATTGGGAGTTTATTTATCTAATAAAAAGAAGAAATAAAAAATGGTCATCAGTTCTGATGACCATTTCTATATTAAAAATAAACTATTTTTTATTTAAAATCTTCATCACTTACACCTTCATTTATCTTAACTTCAGAAACGTTAAAATCAATGTTCTGAGGACCAAATGAAATTGTCATCGTAAATGGAAATTTAATTCCGTTTACATCTTTATAGTTACTATAATTTACTTCTGTAGTAAATTTTTGACCACCTTGTTCTTGAACAACAACATCCTTTGTTTTTAAACCAGTTTTGGTATCAAAGAAAGAAGTCTTTTTGTCACTCATTTTTACTTTATAAGCTTTCCCGTTATCATAAGGCTCAATACCTTCTACAGCTACAGCCTTATTTTTTAATTCTGGAAATGGATGCGAATTTTCTTTTGCTTCTTTAATTTGGTCAGCATTAAATTCGATTTTTTGACCTTGAGCCATAGCATAACCTTTGGTTCCGTCAAACACATTTTTGTTTACAGAGTTTCCTGCAAAAAGAACGTTAGTTAAAGTTTGATTCTTTGAAGTTACTTTGGCAATTAACGTTAATTCTGCACCATTAGCAGATGCTTTTGCTGTAGTAAAAGTAGAAGCTACTGTGGCTAATTTATCTTTTCCACCAATAGCTTTTAAATAAGTATCAACGACACCTTGAGCAGTAATGTCTTTAGGTACTTCTGTATTAAAGTTAGGTTTTGCAGTACGATTTCCGTATTTATCAAAATACATAATCGGAATCTTTTGTCCGTCAAAAGTTAATTTTTCAAGACCAGGAAGTATATCAAGACCTCTACCTACAGCTACAATTCTAGCATTGTTAAGTTTGAAATACTTATTAGCAACTCTTTTTACATCTTCTTGAGTAACAGCATCTATTTTTTTGATAAAAGTCTCGAAGAAATCTTTAGGTAAGTTTTGCGTTTTTAACTGGATAGCTCTATCAGCTATAGTACGATCACTTTCTGATGCTAAAATATAATCTCCTAAGAATTTTGCTTTTGCATTTTTTAATAAAGTAGGATCAACTAATTCTGTACGAATTCTTTTGTATTCTTTTAAAATCTCTACAATAGCACTATCTGTAACGGCATTTCTTACTTTGGTAGTAGTTCTAAAAAGTGTATTGTAATTCTTGTTAAAAGGTAAAGATGTTCTTGCTCCATAAGTATATCCGTGCTCTTCTCTTAAGTTCATATTGATATAACTGTTAAAAGACCCTCCTAGAATATAATTAGCAACTAGAGCAGCATGATAATCTTTATCAGTGATATTAAGCTCAGAGATATTAGTTACAGCTAATTCTGTTTGCACAGCGTTAGGAACATCAACAAAGTTTACTTGAGTGTATTGTACATCTTGTACAGAAGGAATAGAGATGTCTAAAGCAGAAGCTCTAATCCAAGGCTCAAAATATTTAGTAACTAGTTTTTGTGCTTTGTCTTTTGTAATATCACCAATAACAACTAAGTATGCTGTAGTAGGAACAAAATAGTTACGGTAGTAACTTTTTACATCATCTAATTTGATAGTGTTTAATGTTTCTTCTGAAGTATATTCTCCTGCAGGGTGTTTTTTTCCATAACCTAAAACACTTCTAACTCTAGAGGCGATAGCAGCAGCACTCTTTTCTCCAGTTTTGATTCCTTCGATAGCTTTTTTACGCTCAAGATCTAATTCTTCTTGAGTAAAATTAGGATGTAATGCAGCGTCTGCAAAAAGTTCGATAGTACGTTCTGCATACTTTGATAAAGATTGTGCAAAACCACCATTAACACCAATTCCGATATTAGCTCCTAAGAAATCAACTTCTTCATTAAAAGCATCTTTACCAATATTGGTAGTACCTTTTCCCATGATTTGAGAAACAAGACTAGAAACACCAGCTTTATTACCTTCAATAACAGGAGGAGTATCTAGAGTTAAGCTCAAAGTAACTCGAGGAAGCTTATGATTTTCTACAATTAAAACAGTCAATCCATTAGGCAAAACAAAAGAATGTGGTTCTCCCAAATTGATTACTGGAGTAGGACCTGATTTAGGCATTTTTGAACGATCGATTTGGGCTTGAGTACCCATAGCGATAATTAAAAATGCGATTAAAAGTTTTATATTTTTTTTCATTATATGAAGTTTCTTTTTTTTGCTGAATTATTTACTTGATTCTGGTAAGTAGTCTAAGTTAAGACGTTGGTTAGGGTTTAAATATTTTTTTGCTACACGTTGAATATCTTCTCTAGTGATAGAACGATAAATATCGATTTCACTATTAATAAGATTTGTATCTCCATGTAGTACATTATATCTAGCCAACGAGTTTGCGATACCTTGAATACTTGAATTAGAATTCACAAAGTTATTTTCAAATTGGTTTTGAAGCTTTTGAAATTCTCTCTCAGTAATTAATTCATTTTGAAGTTTTACGATCTCTTCTTCCATTTCTTTTTGTAAATCTTCTAGGCTTACTTGTCCTAATGGAAGTGCTCCCATGATATAAGTACCATAATCCTCTAGGTTATCAGTAAAAGCTAATACTTGTAAAGCCATTTTTTTCTCTTCAACCATTTTTTTGTGCATTCTAGAGCTATTACCTCCAGTTAAAATAGTTGAGATGTAATTAAGTACATAAGCGTCCTTTTCTTTTAGATTAGGAGTTCTATATACTAATGCTTTTAAAGGAACTTGAATATTAGCATCGTATTCAGTTACTTTAATTTCGGTTGTAATAGGATCTTCTTTGATTGTTTTTCTAGAGATTTTACTTCCATTATTTTTAATAGCTCCAAAATAATCAGAGATCATTTTTTTAGTTTTTTCAATATCAAGATCACCAGTAACAACTAATGTAGCGTTATTAGGATTGTAGAATTTTTTATTGAAAGCAATAAATTCGTCAAGCTTAGCCGCATCAAGATCTGCCATACTACCGATTACAGATTGTCCATAAGGATGTTTCTTGAAGATGTGCTGGTTAACTCCAGTTCTGTAAATGATCTTTCCATAAGGAGCGTTATCAACACGTTGTCTTTTTTCTTCTTTAACAACTTCGTTTTGAGTATCTACACCTATTTTGTTGATTACAGGATGTAACATACGCTCAGATTCCATCCATAAAGCTAATTCTAGATTATTTGATGGTAAAGTTTCATAATAATAAGTTCTGTCTTGAGTAGTATTGGCATTATTTCTACCTCCATGAGAAGAAACAATATCAAACCATTTTCCTCTTTCAATATTTTTTGTTCCTTCAAATAGTAAATGTTCAAAGAAATGAGCAAATCCTGTTCTTCCTTTTTCCTCATCCTTTGCACCTACATGATACATAACTCCTACAGTTACAACAGGAGCTTTGTTTTCTTGATGTAAGATTACATGTAGACCATTGTCTAGATCATACTCAGTAAACTTAACTTCTTGTGCTACGCCCGAAATTGAGATAAAAAGCCCACAAGCGATTGCGTAAAGTTTGTTTTTCATTTTATATAAAATATTAAGTTTGTTTGATTTGTATGTAAAGATCGTGTTTTGTTACAAATTAAAAAAAACGAATTGTTAATTATTTGATTTTTAAGTAAATGTATTTGTGGTAGTCTTTTTTTTTTACGAAATTTAAATACAATATTAAAAATGTGGAATTATGAAAAGAATGACGTTACCAATTCGTTATAGTTGTTATACAGCTATAGCTTTGATTATGTATTTTTTAATATTATCAATTTTTTCGTTACATATTAACCCCTTATTTAGTTTGTTTAATGGGATAATACTATCGGTAGGATTGTACAAAACAATACAGCATGTTAAAAAAGAAGAAGGTGTAAATTATAGGTATCAAGATGGTTTCTGGGCAGGTATGCTAATGGGATTTGTTGCTACAATATTATTTACTGTTTTCTTTGGTATATATGCCACTCACATATCTTCTGATTTTTTAAATAAACTCTTGGCTACCTGGATAGAAGGTTATAATACTACTGTTGGTCTAGTATTATTTGTTGTAGCAATAATGGGATTTGCATCTACTATTGTTTTAACCTTATCTTTTATGCAGTTATTTAAAGAAAGTTGGAATATTAAAACTGCTAGAAGTGTTTCTATATCAGAAGGATAAAAACTTTGTTATTTAATTAAATTAGACGTATATTTGCATCCGTTTTAAAATAAACAATTAATTTTTTAAAAATTAACGCTATATGTACGCAATTGTAGAGATAGCAGGGCAGCAATTTAAAGTTGCGAAAGACCAAAAAGTTTTTGTACACCGTTTAGCAGGTGAAGAAGGAGATGCTGTATCATTTGATAAAGTTCTTTTAACTGCAGATGGAGACAATGTAACTGTTGGCGCCCCAGCTATAGAAGGAGTTCAAGTAGGAGCTAAAATAACTAGACACTTAAAAGGTGATAAAGTTATTGTTTTCAAAAAGAAAAGACGTAAAGGTTACCGAGTTAAGAATGGTCACCGTCAAGCATTAACTGAGATTGTTATTGAAAGTATTGGTGGAGCAGGAGCTAAAAAAGCTTCAAAAGCAGCACCAAAAAAAGATGACGCATCTGATGACTTAAGCTCAAAGACTGTAGCTGAGTTAAAAGAAATGGCTAAAAGCAAAGGAATTGAAGGTATTTCTTCTATGAAGAAAGCCGACTTAATTGCAGCTTTACAAAAATAAATATTAACCCATCTAAAACCGAAAGAAAATGGCTCATAAAAAAGGAGTTGGTAGTTCGAAGAACGGTAGAGAATCAGAATCGAAACGATTAGGAGTTAAGATTTTTGGTGGACAAGCTGCCGTAGCTGGTAACATCATTGTAAGACAAAGAGGTACAGCACACAAGCCAGGAGAAAACGTATACGCTGGTAAAGATCATACTTTACACGCTAAAGTTGATGGTATTGTAAAATTTACTAAAAAGAAAGATAATAAATCCTATGTTTCAATAGTTCCTTTTGAAGCATAAGGATCTTTCCTTGTAATAATTATATTAAAACTCTTTTCAAATTCAGTTTGAGAAGAGTTTTTTTATGCAGTAATATTTAAAAAATATACAAACTATGAGATTGATATTAGTTATAGCCTTTTTATTTATTGGTAACACTATGGTTGCGCAAAATGTAATACCTAAATATGAGTTTTTAGAAATCATAGTGATTCAAAAAGCAAACAAAAGAGGAAAAGTTAAAAGAATAGAAGTGCAAGAAGAACAAGCTGCATTAAAAAACAGTTTGATTGATGTTAAAGAAGTAGAAGCTTTAGAACAAACATCTGATATGCTTAATTATATGAGTAATGCAAATTGGGAATATGTAGATAGAAAAGCGATTATTACAGAGGATAATGATCCTGTATGGATGAGTTATCTTTTTAAAAAGAGAAGGCATTAAATAAAAAAGACTCCTTAATTAGGAGTCTTTTTAGCTTTATAGAATCAGATATTAGTATCTGTAATATTCTGGCTTATATGGACCTTCAACAGTAACACCAATGTAGCTAGCCTGATCTTCTGTTAAAACATCTAATTCTACACCAAGACGAGCTAAGTGTAATTTAGCTACCTTTTCATCAAGATGTTTAGGTAACATATATACATCATTTTCGTACTTATCAGAGTGGTTCCAAAGCTCTATTTGAGCAAGAGTTTGGTTTGTAAATGAATTACTCATTACGAAACTTGGATGTCCAGTAGCACAACCTAAGTTTACTAAACGTCCTTCTGCAAGAATGATGATATCTTTACCATCAATAGTATATTTGTCTACTTGAGGTTTGATTTCGTCTTTAGTAGTTCCATGGTTAGTATTTAACCAAGCCATATCGATTTCGTTATCAAAATGACCAATGTTACAAACGATAGTTTTGTCTTTCATTGCTTCAAAGTGACGACCTTGAACGATATCTTTATTACCAGTAGTAGTAATAATAACATCTGCATTACCTACTACAGTTTCTAATTTTTTAACTTCAAAACCATCCATTGCAGCTTGTAGTGCACAAATAGGATCAATTTCTGTAATAGTAACAATAGATCCAGCACCTCTAAATGAAGCAGCAGTTCCTTTTCCTACATCACCATATCCACAAACTACAACACGTTTTCCTGCAAGCATAGTATCTGTTGCACGACGTATAGCGTCAACTGCACTTTCTCTACATCCATATTTGTTATCAAATTTAGATTTAGTTACAGAGTCGTTTACATTGATAGCAGGCATTGGTAAAGTACCATTTTTAACACGCTCGTATAAACGGTGAACACCAGTAGTAGTTTCTTCAGATAATCCTTTGATATCTTTTACTAATTCTGGGTAACGGTCTAATACCATATTAGTTAAGTCACCACCATCATCAAGAATCATGTTTAATGGTTTTCTGTCTTCTCCAAAGAAAAGAGTTTGTTCTATACACCAATCAAACTCTTCTTCGTTCATTCCTTTCCATGCATATACAGGTACTCCAGCATCAGCGATAGCAGCTGCAGCTTGATCTTGAGTAGAGAATATGTTACAAGAACTCCAAGTAACCTCTGCTCCTAAAGCAACAAGAGTTTCTATAAGAACAGCCGTTTGGATAGTCATGTGTAGACATCCAGCAATACGAGCTCCTTTTAAAGGTTGTTCATCTTTGTATTCTTCACGAAGTGACATTAAACCAGGCATTTCTGCTTCAGCCAATTCGATTTCTTTTCTTCCCCATGCCGCTAAAGATATGTCTTTTACTTTAAAGGGTACATACGTAGGTGTTTTTGTACTCATCGTAATTTTGTTTTATGTGAATCTCAAAAATGAGATTTTTCGGTAAAAACGTTTTTATCTAAAAATTAAATTAATAGTATGAAAAATCAATTATAAAGCTTTGGATCGATAAAAATGTTCTAAATTCGTCTTTGCAAATAGATTTATCGATTACTATTGATTTTCCAGTTTGCAAATGTAAGTAATAACTTTAATACTATACATGCCTCTTTACAAAACTATAACAATAGATCAAGATACTAAAGTGTTGATCTGGAAGATAGAAGAATCTTTTGAACAATTATCTGAAGGGATCAATCTTACCGAACATTGTCAAAATCGTGTAAATAGAATGAAATCAGATATTCATAAACGAGGATTTATGAGTGTAAGACATCTATTAGCAAAGGTGGGATATACCGATCATGATTTATTTTATGATGATTTTGGAAAACCACACCTTAAAGATGGAATGCAAATCTCAATAACACATTCTTTTGAGTTTTCGGGAATTATTATAAGTACTAAAGAAATAGGAATTGACATAGAAAAACAGCGAGATAAGATTAAAAAGATCGCACATAAATTTATAACTACAGAAGTTCCTTTTGTCGAGAGTCAAAAAGAAGAAGATAAAGTTCGCATATTAACAGTTATTTGGGGGGCAAAAGAGTCCTTATATAAATTGTATGCTACTGCAGGCTTAAGTTTTGAACAACATGTGCATATTGATGCTTTTGATTTAAATGTACCTTTTACTATAGGAAGTATTAAATATAAAGATGTATTAAGTCATTATGATATAAGTTATTTAGAATTTGAAGGGTTTACATGCGTTTATGCTTTGCCATACGCATCTTAATATAAATATATGAAAGTATCGGTAGAATTAACCTTGACACCTTTACAAGATGATTTTGAAACGCCAATAAAGGAATTTATCAAGGAACTTAGAACGTCAAAATTTGTTGTAATGGAAAACCCGCTAAGTACTCAAGTCTACGGGGATTTTGATGAAGTAATACCATTTTTGACGACATTGATAAAGAAATCATTTGGAACAATAGAAAATGGAGTGTTACAAATGAAGTTGGTAAAAAGTGATAGAAGTGATTATGAGCCAGATTTTTGATTTTTTATTTAGCCAGTATAGCGATTATCCATTACATATATTGATATTAGAAATAACAGCAGTGATCTTTGGTTTTTTATCTGTTTGGTTTTCTAAAGAAAATAAGATTTGGGTATACCCTACAGGGATGGTAAGTACTGCTATTTTTGTATATCTTTTGATTGACTGGGGATTATTAGGAGATACAATGATTAATGCATATTACTTTATCATGAGTGTTTATGGATGGTATGTGTGGACAAGAAAAGTAGATGCTACACATTTTACACCTATCTCAAGGACTACTATCGGAGAGAAAAAAATATCAATACTTATATTTAGCTTAACATTACTTTTCGTATATTTTGTATACCAATTTTTTGATAAATGGACGAGTTGGACAGCCTATGTGGATACCATAACGACAGCAGTCTTTTTTGTTGGTATGTGGCTTATGGCTAAACGAAAGATAGAGAATTGGATATATTGGATTATCGGTGATATTATTTCGGTACCATTATATTTTTATAAAGGACTTACGTTTACCAGTTTTCAATATTTAATGTTTACAGTACTTGCAATTTACGGATATATCAAATGGAAGAGAAGCTTAGACAACAACCTAGTGACTGTATAAGAGTAGTTTTGTTTGGTCCTGAATCTACTGGGAAAACGACATTATCTCGAGATTTAGCTAAGCATTACAATACAGAATGGGTTCCAGAATATGCAAGAGATTATTTGCAAAAAAAATGGAATGAAGAACAAGCTATTTGTGGTTATGAGGATTTGCTCCCTATAGCAGAAGGGCAAATGAAATTAGAAAATGAAGCTGCACAAAAAGCAAATAGAGTATTGATCTGTGATACGGATATATTAGAAACGCAAGTATATTCTAGAGCATATTTTAATGGAATCTGTGACGAAACATTAGAAAAGATTTCGTTAGAGAATAATTACGATATGTATTTTCTAACATATATTGATGTGCCTTGGGAGGCAGATGATCTTCGTGATAAACCTACAGAAAGAGAAGAAATGTTTCAATTATTTAAAGAAGCATTAGAAAAGAATGACAGACCTTATATTTTATTAAAAGGTGATAAGGAAGCACGTTTTCAAAAAGCAACAAAAGCAATAGATCAATTATTAAACGAATAAGAAATGAATATAACAGATAAAGATATAAAGCTCGTAAAAGAAAAAGGAATTACATTGGACAAAATCATGACGCAAGTCGAGATTTTTAAAAAAGGAATTCCTAGTGTTGTATTAAAAAGTGCAGCTACTATAAATGAAGGAATTTGTAGATTGTCAAATGAAGAAAAGGAATCTTTACTAAAGTTATACGAAACTAAATTAGAAAAATTAGATACGATAAAATTTGTTCCAGCATCTGGAGCAGCAACACGAATGTTTAAAGACTTATTTCGTTTTCTGGATACTTATGATTACGAAAAAGAACGATTAAACTCATACACAAATTATCAAAAAGCAACGGCAATTCGTTTATTTTTAATTGGATTAGAGAAGTTTCCTTTCTATGATAAGGTAATGACCAAAATCCAAAAATGGTACCCTAAATTTAATGAATTGTCAGAAGGGAAACAATTGTATCTCTTTGTAGAGACAATGTTGAGAGTTAAAGGATTAAATTATGGAGCATATCCTAAAGGATTATTGCCGTTTCATAAATATTCAGATGAAATGACAACAGCTTTTGAAGAACATTTGTATGAAGCTGTAGGGTATGGAACTGCAAATGGAAAAGCTAAATTACATTTTACTATTGGTAAAGATCATTTAGAGGCTTTTGAATACGCTTTCGAAGATATCAGAAAAAAAGTAGAGAAAAAGACAGGGGTTGATTTTGATATAACATATTCTTTTCAGAAATCCGAAACAGATACAGTAGCTGTAACGATGGATAATAAACTTTTTAGAAAAGAAAATGGAGAAGTATTGTTTAGACCAGGAGGACACGGAGCATTAATAGAGAATCTAAATGATTTAGAAGCTGATATTATTTTTATCAAGAATATAGATAATGTTGTTGTAAGAAAATATCAAGATGATGTTGCCGATTATAAGAAAGTTTTAGCAGGAAAACTGATAGAAATTCAAAATAAGATTTTTGAGATTTTAAAAGAGATAGATAAATGTATTCCTTCTGAAGAAAAGTTACTCGAGATAAAAGAATTTATGGAAAAACAATTGAACATTATGTTTCCATATGATTTTGATAAGTTCTCAGAAGAATTCAAATTAGACTTTTTAAGAAGTTCATTGAATCGTCCGATTCGTGTATGTGGTATGGTAGAAAACGAAGGGGAACCTGGAGGAGGACCTTTCTGGGTTAAAGGTGTGAGAGGACGAATTACATTACAAATTATAGAAACTGCACAAATTAATAAAAACGACGAAAGGCAATTAGGAATCCTTAAAAGAGCAACTCACTTTAATCCAGTAGATATCGTTTGTGGCGTAAAAAACTATAAAGGAGAAAAATTTGATCTAAGTGATTATATAGATGAGACAGCTGGATTTATAACTATCAAATCTATAAAGGGAGAGAAATTAAAGGCGCTTGAGTTGCCAGGATTGTGGAATGGAGCAATGGCTAATTGGATTAGTGTATTTGTCGAAGTTCCGTTAACAACATTTAATCCTGTAAAAACAATAAATGATTTATTAAAGTCAGCACATCAGGTAAAACTGTTTTCTTAATTCAAGAATGGCTGAATTTGCATATATTAAGTGTGTATAAAATCCACACTTAATATATGTGTTCTACACAAATGAACTTGCTCTGAAAATATTTAAAAACCTATAAGGTGTTGTTTTTTAATGTTTTATTGGTTTTTTGGGTCGAAATTAAATTATGGAATGATTTTTTATTATTTATATGTAGGTAATCATATAAGTGATGAAAAAACATACTGTAATTATTGCAATCATAGTAGGTTTAACTTCTGCTCAAGGAGTTCAATCACAGGAGACTACATACCAAAGTAGTAGTGATTTAAAAAACTATATAGAAATACCTATTGTTGAAGTTCCTATAAATATTCAAGAATTTGTAGTTGTAAATTATAATGAATATTGGATTTCTAAGGCATATAAAAACGTTGATAAAGATATATTTAAATTAGAGTTAAAGAAAACTAATAATCAAACTCAAGTCATATTTGCAAATGCCGAAGGCAAATTGGTTAAACTAAATAACGAATCTAAAATCTAGGGGTAGAGAAAAAAGATTGTTGTTTCCCTTAATCAGGAACAATTTTAAAGTTGTTTAGTAAATAAAAAGAGACTCAGTCCCAAGAGTCTCTTTTTTTTATTTTACAATGCATAATAACCGTAAATTTCATAAGTTTATAGCTACAAAACACCAAGAGAAAGAAGAAGATGTCCAGAATACTGATAGTAGAAGATGATGTAGCGTTTTGTATGATGCTAAAAACATTTCTTGAAAAGAAAAATTTTAAAATTACTACAGCCTTTTCTATACAGGAAGCCATATCCGAAATAGAACAAAATCAATTTGATTTGGTCCTCACAGACATGAGATTACCAGATCAAGATGGTATTACATTGCTCAATCATATTAAGAATTTAGAAGAGAAAATTCAAGTTGTTGTAATGACTGGATATGCTGAGATCGATATGGCTGTAAAAGCTATCAAACAAGGTGCTTTTGATTATATATCAAAACCATTTCATCCAGAAAAGATAGTAACGACAATACAAAATGCATTAGGAAGAAAAGAAGACTTAAAAGATCAACATAAAAAAATTGCAAAAAGAAAAACGGTAGTAGAAGATACTAATTATGTTAAAGGAATAAGTTTAGCTTCAAAAAAGTTAAATGAATATGTAGAACTTGTGGCTCCTACTAAAATGTCTGTTTTGATTATTGGTAATAGTGGAACAGGAAAAGAATATGTAGCTAGTAGTATCCATAAAGCTAGTAATCGTGCGAATAAACCTTTTATAGCAGTAGATTGTGGAGCTATACCAAAAGAAATAGCTTCAAGTGAATTTTTTGGGCATATTAAGGGATCGTTTACGGGAGCAATTAATGATAAAACGGGGCATTTTGAAGCTGCAAATGGAGGAACACTTTTTCTTGATGAGATAGGAAATTTAAGTTATGAACTTCAAGTACAGTTGCTACGAGCATTACAAGAACGAAAAATAAAACCAGTAGGAAGTAATAGAGAAATAGAAGTTGATATCCGTGTAATAGCTGCTACTAATGAAGATTTGAGTAAAGCAGTGAAGGAAGGTAATTTTAGAGAGGATTTATATCACCGATTGAATGAGTTTTCGATGAAGATCCCTTCATTAAAAGATCGAACAGAAGACTTAATGCTATTTGCAGATCATTTCTTAGAAGAAGCAAACGAGGAACTCGAAAAAAGTATAGTTGGATTTACCGAGAAAGTATTAGAAGCTTTTAAACGATATGATTGGCCAGGAAATCTTAGAGAGTTAAAAAATATAGTAAAACGCTCTGTGTTATTAACACAAGGTGATTTTATAACACAAGAAGTGTTGCCTGGCGAAATAGTAAATGCTACAGGCACTACACCTGTATATAAGCTTTTTAAGAATGAAAATGAAAAGGAAATGATTTTAGATGCTTTAGAAAAAGCTAATGGAAATAAAGCAAAGGCTGCTAGGATGTTAGGTATTGATAGAAAAACACTTTATAACAAACTGAATCATTACGATATAGAATATTAAGAAGTAGAGGTGATAGTATCTGTGATAGTGTCATTTTTTAACTTTTTAATTAAAGCGTGAATTTCTTTTACGGCATTCTTTGCTAACTCTATAATTTGACCTTCATTGAGTTTATAATATTCTGGCGTTTCAATTTGTTTCAATAAGGCTACAGTTTTTGTGGCTTTAATTTGTTTTAAGAATGGCAAGATTTTATGGGCTAATATTTTGATTTGCCCAATGTTTTTTGACATTATAGCATTCTCTAATTGTGTGAGATTTTGAGAGGTACTGTCATAAAACGTATTTAAAATAGAATGAAGAGATTCTATATCTCCGTGAGCAAAAACCATTAAGTCTTGTAAGGAATATTCAGTAGTAGTTAGTTCTTCAGATGGGGTAGTATTAATCCATGTAATAGAAGAATCGAATATTTTTGAAATTAACGAAATTAAATCATTGGGCATATAAGGTTTTGTTAAACTGGCAGTAAAACCGGTAGAAAGATATTCTTGATTACTGATATCAGTTCTACCAGATAGCGCGATAATAGGTATTTCTTTGTATCGTATATCATTTTTGACTTTATTTAATAAATAAAAACCGTCATAACCAGGCATTTGAATATCAGTAAGAATAAGATCAAATTTGTTCTTCTCTAAAACAACAAGTGCATCTTTAACATTAGAACAAGTTTGATAAGAAAGTGATATAGAGGCAATCAACTCACTACTGAGAGCTAGTTGAGATGGATCATCATCAACTATTAGTACGCGTTTATTTGCAAATTGCTTAGCGTCAACAGTATTGTTTTGATTACCTGAAACTTCATTAGACTGTTGAGTTACAGGAATAGTGATAGAAAAAATACTCCCTTTGTTAATAGCACTTGATAAAGAAATAGTTCCTTGTAGTAAGGAAACTATTCTTTTAGTAATTGCTAAGCCTAACCCAAAACCTCCATATTGTTTTTCGATTTCTTCTTTTCCTTGTTCAAATTCTCTAAAAATAAGTTCTTGTTGATTTTCGTCAATACCAATTCCTGTATCAATGACATTTATTGTTAAAGCTGAAGATGTTTCAGAAATAGAGTTAATATCGCAAGTAATAGAAATACTTCCGTTCTCTGTGAACTTATAAGCATTGTGAATTAAGTTTGTCAAGATTTGTTTAATCCTAAAAGGGTCGCTAATAAATTGCACAGAATCATCAACGTCAATATCTATAATAATAGATAAGTTTTTAGGATCTTCTATAGGAATAACACTCGCTACTGTATTTTCTATAAGTTTTTTAGGAGAAAAAGGTAAAGATTCTATAGTCATCTTACCGGCATCTAATTTGGATAAATCCAAAAGATCATTTACAAGATGCAAAATATAATCTGAAGATTTTTTAAGATGATTAAGGTAATGTTTCTGTTTATGACTTAAATCTGTTTTTTCCATTAAGGCAGAATACCCTATTACTGTATTAAGAGGAGATCTAAGGTCATGAGTTACTGTATTTATTAAAGATTCTCTGCTTTCAAGTAAGGATTCTGTATAGGCATTTGCAGCTTCTAGATCAGTACGATAACGTTGATTGTTTGAAATATCTCTAATGATAAGATATAAGAATATAATAACTAGAAATATGATAAGAGAAGTTACAATTATGATTATGTTTGAAGTACTATCTAATACTTTTTGAGAAGCATCAATACGAGCTTCATAACGTTTAATTTCATCTTCTTCTATCGTGTTGAGTAGCTCTCTAAGTCTCTTCGTGATTACTTCGTCGTTATGAGTTAAGCTTTCTTCTTTAGTCTGTACTTGAGAAAGAAACCTCTTTTCTTCAGCTTCAAGGTTTTTTAATACTTTTTTTACTTTGGTAGCAATAGAATCTACGGTTTGATAAGATAACTGTTGAGCATTATCTTTTTTAGAATACTTTAAAAACTTGATTAAAACACGTCTTTGATGAGGTTTTAGATGTTTAAAGCGTCTATTATAACTTTGATCCCCAAAAGATTCATTGATTTTACGTAGTTCATTAATAGCATTACGATAAAAATTATTCCCTTGACGATCACTGTAAATAATTAATAGCTCTTCAAAGTTTTTGTTTTTATCGTCAATTAAATCCTGAATTTCTTCAGTTTTAATAATCAAAGAAGAATCTTGAGATTGTTGGGCAAGGTCGTGAATCAAATCTCGTATAGTATCAACTTTTTGATGATAGCGTTCAATTTTTAAAGAATCACTATTACGTGCTAGACTACGGGATAAACTTTCTGCATCATAGAGATGAGTTAATGCTTGACTCACCAATATAAGTTTATCATTATTGGAGCTTTTAATTTTTGCAATCTTAGAATAATTGGTGAGTTGAGTATGTATAATCCAAAACGTCCCTAAGGCAATTCCGCAAGCCAAAACAAAACCAGAAATAACCTTAAGTGTAACCGAACGTTTCAAATTCTTAATCATAAAAACCTCTCTTCTTAAAGAAATAGAGTAAAATAAGGTTTTTTTAATTAGTAGAAAAGAGTTTTAAGGTGAAAAAGAGTAAATAGATGGTAAGAATTATGAAAAAGAGACTACCTTTGCCATAAATCTCAAAAAGGGGTGCCAATTTAGGCTGAGATCATACCCAATGAACCTGGGCAAGTAATGTTGCCAAGGGATAGGATAGAAAGATAAAGACTATCCAAAACAATCTTATGCTATATGAAATAGATATAGTATGAGGTTTTGGGAAACAATAAACATAACCAGAAAACAAAGTCAAGAATAATGACCCCTTTTATTCGTGAAGAGAAAAAATTTACGGATGAAAAGAATTTTATGCTGTCTATTAATTGTAGTGTCATCAATCACATGGGCACAAGAACAACAAAAAGACTCATTGACGACAAAACTAGATGAAGTATTGGTCAAAGCAGTGAGAGTATCTGCAGATTCACCAATAACACATTCTAATCTTTCCAAAGAAAAAATTGCAAAACGCAATTTGGGACAAGATATTCCATTTTTATTAAATTATTTACCAGGAGTTGTAACTACATCAGATGCAGGTGCAGGAGTAGGATATACTGGAATTAGAGTACGTGGTAGTGATGCGACAAGAGTAAATGTAACACTTAATGGTATTCCGTTTAATGATGCAGAAAGTCAAGGAACATTTTGGGTCAACCTTCCTGATTTTGCTTCTTCTGTAGAGAGCTTACAATTACAAAGAGGAGTAGGAACTTCTGTAAATGGAGCTGGAGCTTTTGGGGCAAGCCTTAACTTATTAACAGATGCAGTTTCTCATGAAGCTTATGGTGAAATATCAAATTCTTATGGATCATTTAATACTAGAAAACATAACTTAAAATTCAGTACAGGATTACTAAATGATCATATAGAAATTGCAGGACGATTATCTGCTATTAAATCTGATGGATATGTAGATAGAGCAACATCAGATCTTAAGTCATATTTCTTACAAGGATCGTATGTAGACGATAATACGTTAATAAAGGCTATCACTTTTGCAGGAGAAGAAGTAACGTATCAATCATGGGATGGAATTGATCCTGAAACATTACGTACAAACAGAACGTTTAATCCTGTAGGAGCGTATGAAGATGAAAATGGAAATACTGTTTTTTATGATAACGAAGTAGATAATTACAATCAAGATCATTATCAATTACACTGGAACCAAAGATATAATAACAATTGGTCATCTACTTTAGGATTAAACTATACTTACGGTAGAGGGTATTTTGAACAATATAAAGAAGATGAGGATTTTGCAGATTATGGATTAACGCCAATAACACTAGGTGGAGAAACAATAGATGAAACAGATTTAGTTCGTCGCAGATGGCTAGATAATGATTATTATGTAGTAACTGCAAGTGTTAACTATAAAGATGATAAACTAGATGTAATAGCAGGAGGTTTTTATAGTTATTATGAAGGAGATCATTTTGGGGAAATTATATGGGCTCAAAATGCTGGAGGATCACAAATAAGAGATCGTTATTATGAAGGTGTAGGAATTAAGAGAGAACTAAATGGATATACCAAAGCTACTTATAGATTCTCTGATGTATTAAGTGCTTATGCAGATATTCAAGTACGTAATGTAGATTATTCAACATCAGGGTTAACATCAGATAGAGTACCATTATTAGTAGATAAGAATTACACATTTTTTAATCCTAAAGCTGGATTAACATACCGATTAAATCCATCAAATCAATTCTATGCATCATATGCAAGAGCAAATAGAGAGCCTAATAGAAATGATTTTGAAAGTGGAACCCCAGAACCAGAGACTTTAGACGATATTGAATTAGGATGGAGATATGCTTCTCCTAAGTTTAAAGTAAATGCCAACTTGTATTATATGGATTATAAAAATCAATTGGTATTAACAGGAGAACTTGATGATGTAGGAGCGCCGTTAAGAGCGAATAGCGGAAAAAGTTTTAGAACAGGTATCGAAATTGATGCAGATATTAAGTTGGCAAAGAAATTTAGTGTTCGCCCTAATATAGCGTTGAGTATTAATAAAAATAGAGATTTTATTACCTCAAGAGACGGCGCTTTGGTAAACCTAGGAAATACAAATATTTCATATTCACCTAGTGTTGTAGCAGGAAATATGTTCGTTTTTGAGCCTGCAAAAGGATTACAATTAAACTTCTTGTCAAAATATGTAGGAGAACAGTATTTAGGTAATATTGATAGTGAGTTGTCAAAGCTAGACAGCTTCTTTGTAAATGATCTTAATATAGTATACGAAATTAAGAATATACCAGTATTTAAATCGATAGTATTGACGGCATTAGTAAACAATATTTTTGATGTTAAATACGAATCAAATGGATATTTCTTTACCTATGATGATGATTTTTCAAACCCAGGAACTATCACAACTATAGAAGGAGTTGGATATTATCCTCAAGCAGGAATTAATGTTCTAGGAGGAGTAACATTAAAATTTTAACGAGATTTTTACGTTAAAAACAATATATTTATAAAAAAATAAGCTTTAGGGGTGTCTGCAAAGCAGTCTGAGAAATACCCTTTGAACCTGATGCGGTTAATACCGACGAAGGGAAAAGTAAGTTCTTTATAATACTATAGATATGAATAATTTAAGGTGATAATCTTAAAAGTTCATATCTATAGGTTATAAAAGAGCATTCTTCACAAAGGCAATAAAGCCCACTAAAGTTTATGGAAAATCAAACAAAATGATAACCATAAACGTCAATAATCAACCACATACGGTACAAAATAGTAGTTCCCTTAACGAATTACTAGAACAACTTCAAATTGCTACCCAAGGTATTGCTGTAGCCATTAACCAAAACATTATCCCTAAAACAGCTTGGAATGAAACTCAACTTCAAGCAGAAGATCATATTCTAATTATTCAGGCTACACAAGGAGGATAAAGAAGCTACAAAATATTTAGAAAGATAGACTGCATAATAGTACTTCAAAAACTTTAAAAAAAACTCAAGAATGAAAAAACAAGATACAGCACCTAAACATAAAATAACAACAACACCGTTTCCTAATTCAAAGAAAATATATGTAGAAGGAAAAATCCACCCTCAGCTTAAAGTAGCAATGCGAGAAATCACTTTGAGTGATACTATCGATTCTTTAACAAAAAAGAAGACACCTAATGAACCTGTAACAGTATATGATACTAGTGGTCCTTATACAGATCCTACAAAAGAAATAAATGTACATAATGGGATTGAACGCATTCGAGAACAATGGATATTAGATCGAGAAGATGTAGAAGAGTTGGACGCATTTACTTCAGAGTATTGCAATATGCGTTTGCAGGACAAAAGTTTAGATCACCTAAGATTTAATCATAACCATAAACCTAAACGCGCAAAAAAAGGGAAGAATGTTTCGCAGATGTATTATGCAAAACAAGGAATTATAACACCAGAAATGGAGTATGTAGCTATTCGAGAAAATCAACGAATAGACGAGATGACGCGTTTATCAAAACAACATCCTGGTCAAGATTTTGGTGCAAGTATTCCAGAAAAAATAACTCCAGAATTTGTAAGAGAAGAGATTGCTAGAGGTAGAGCTGTAATACCATCAAACATTAACCATCCAGAAAGTGAACCAATGATATTAGGAAGAAACTTTTTGGTAAAAATTAATGCTAATATCGGTAACTCGGCAACTACATCTAGTATAGAAGAAGAAGTAGAGAAAGCAGTATGGGCATGTAGATGGGGAGCAGACAATATTATGGATCTCTCTACAGGAAAGAATATACATGAAACTAGAGAGTGGATTATCCGCAACTCACCAGTACCTGTAGGAACAGTACCTATTTATCAAGCTTTAGAAAAAGTTAATGGAGTAGCAGAGGACCTTACGTGGGAGATTTTTAGAGATACTTTGATAGAGCAAGCAGAACAAGGTGTAGATTATTTTACGATACATGCAGGAGTTAGATTGCGATATGTACCTATGACGGCTAAACGTATTACAGGTATTGTATCACGTGGAGGATCTATTATGGCAAAATGGTGTTTAGCACATCATAAAGAGAGTTTCTTATATACGCATTTTGAAGAAATTTGTGAGATCATGAAAGCCTATGATGTAGCTTTCTCGTTGGGAGATGGATTACGTCCAGGATGTATTGCGGATGCAAATGATGAAGCTCAATTTGCAGAATTAGAAACCTTAGGAGAGTTGACAAAAATTGCATGGAAGCATGACGTACAAACTTTTATAGAAGGTCCAGGACATGTACCTATGCACATGATCAAAGCAAATATGGATAAGCAATTAGAAGCTTGTGGAGAAGCACCTTTTTATACTTTAGGACCATTAACTACAGATATTGCACCAGCATATGATCATATCACATCTGGAATAGGAGCTGCAATGATAGGATGGTATGGAACAGCTATGCTTTGTTATGTGACACCAAAAGAACATTTGGGACTACCTAATAAAGAAGATGTACGTACAGGTGTAATTACTTATAAATTAGCAGCCCATGCAGCAGATTTGGCCAAAGGACATTCAGGGGCACAACATAGAGATGATGCTTTGAGTAAAGCGAGATTTGAATTTAGATGGGAGGATCAATTCAATTTATCGTTAGATCCAGAAAAAGCAAGAGAATACCATGATGAAACCTTACCAGCACAAGGCGCCAAAATAGCGCATTTCTGTTCGATGTGCGGGCCAAAATTTTGCTCGATGAAAATATCTCAAGAAGTAAGAGATTTTGCAGCAGAGAATAAGATCGAAGAAGATATTGTGATAGCTAAGGGGATGGAAGAAAAATCAAAAGAATTCAAAGAAAAAGGAAGCGAAGTGTACTTATAATACCATTTCTTATTTGAAAGCACCAAGTAGATAAATTGAAGGTTTTTGAAGTAAAATGCGAAAAGAACAATTTTAATGCGGTAATTTCAATAGAGTAATGGTATAAAACAAAAATAAAAGCTGAGGAGTTAAACTTCGTTTAGAAATAAATTAAGTTTAACTCCTAAATAAATAAAATATACTATGCTTATTGTACTAACATCAGAGCAAGATTTAACTAATGAGGCTCAACAAATCAATACTCTTTTTGATAAAGGTTTAGAAATATTACACTTAAGAAAACCGAGTTTTGATATAGAAGGCTATAGAAAGTTACTTAAAGGAATAGCACCACAATATTATAATCGAATTATGATTCATGAGCATCATCGATTGTGTAATGAATTTAAATTAAGAGGAATACATCTACAAGAACAACCTAGATGGGATTTAGGAAATGGATTAAAAGATTATGTGACTGCATATACTAATCAAGATTTTAAAGTAAGTAGTTCTTTTCATAGTAAAGAAGAAATTATAGCATGTGATGTGGCTTTTGAATATGTATTGCTAAGTCCAGTTTTTGGATCAATTTCTAAAGCTGGATATGAAGGAAAAGGTTTTGATGTAACAGACATTGATAGTACCATAATCGGTATGGGAGGGATTAATGCGAGTACTATTCCTGAAGCTATAAAACTTGGTTTTAAGGGAGTTGGAATTCTAGGAGGAGTTTGGAATACAACTTCGTCTGAAATTAGTTTTATGGAGTTGTTAGCAAGTTATAAGAGTATTAATTAATGAGAACACGTCCGTATATACTTACGATAGCAGGTTTTGATCCCTCTAGTGGAGCAGGAATTACTGCCGATATTAAAACAATTGAGCAATTAAAAGGATACGGGTTAGGAGTATGTACGGCAAATACAGTACAGAGTGATTTAAAATTTGAGCAATGTTATTGGATGCCTATAGCACAGCTAAAAGAACAAATAGCTATCCTTTATGATAGTTTTAAAATTGAATATGTCAAAATAGGAATTGTAGAGAATATAGCAGTTTTAAAAACCATAATTTCAAGTTTGATCGCCAAAAATCCTAATGTTAAAATTATTATAGATCCTGTGTTAACATCTAGTACAGCCTATGAATTTCATAAGGAACAAAATATGAAACAATGGAGAGAAATATGGGATAAAGTGTTTTTGGTAACGCCTAATTATAATGAGATTCAACAATTATATCCAGGACAAAATTTGAGCCAAGCACTAAAAGAGATGTGTGCAAGTACTAATGTTTTTCTTAAAGGTGGACATAAACAAAAGGATATAGGAGTAGATGAATTGTACATGCAAGAAGGAAAGCATTTTGTATTAAAGCCTAAAAAAACATTAAAAATAACAGAGAAGCACGGAAGCGGATGCATACTCGCTACAGCAATTACAACATATTTAGCTCAAGGATATCCATTATTAAAAGCATGTTATAAAGCAAAACGATATACAGAAAAAGTACTGAGTTCTAATACAAGTTTATTAGGATACCACAATTAAAATAAGAATGAACAAATTATATTATATATCACAAGGAGTAACCCCCGAAGAACACATACAAAACATTGAAAAAGTATGTAAGGCGGGAGTTAAATGGATACAATTACGACTCAAAGACGTAGAACCTATAGTGTATTTACATACAGCAATGCGTTGTAGAGATGTATGTGATAAATACGAAGCAATACTAATTGTAAATGATAATATAGTCGTAGCTAAAGCTGCGCAAGCAGATGGAGTGCATTTAGGTTTAGACGATGAAAATGTACAAGAAGCTAGAGCTATTTTAGGAGATAACGCCATAATAGGAGGTACTGCAAATACCTATTCAGATTGTAAAAAACAAATAGAAGCAGGGGTAGATTATTTAGGTATAGGGCCATATAAATATACCGATACCAAAAAAAATCTAAGCCCTATCCTAGGTATAGAAGGATATCAAGATATCATTAGAGGGTTAAAGAATGAAGATGTAGCTATTCCTATTTATGCTATAGGAGGAATTACACCAGATGATATTTCAAGCTTATTAAGTTTGGGTATTACAGGTGTTGCTGTATCAGGAATGCTTACCAATCAAGAGACTACTAGAGCTATAGTAGAACAAGTAGTATAAAAACAAAAAATGAAAGATACATTAACCATAGCAGATAAAACGTTTAACTCAAGACTGTTTACAGGAACAGGAAAGTTTAGTTCATCAAAGTTAATGGAAGAAGCAATTCTAGCTTCAGAAAGTGAATTGGTAACAGTTGCGTTAAAACGAGTAGATGTACAAAATGAAGAAGATGATATATTGACACATGTATCGCATTCCAGAATTCATTTGTTACCTAATACTTCAGGAGTTCGTGATGCCAAAGAAGCGGTTTTTGCAGCACAATTATCAAGAGAAGCATTAGAAACAAATTGGGTGAAACTAGAAATTCATCCAGACCCTAAATATCTATTACCAGACCCAATAGAAACATTGAAAGCAGCAGAAGAACTGGTGAAATTAGGTTTTGTAGTAATGCCATATATCCATGCAGATCCAGTATTGTGTAAACGCTTAGAAGAAGTAGGAGTGCAATGTGTAATGCCTTTAGGAGCACCTATAGGAAGCAATAAAGGACTCAAAACATTAGAGTTTTTAGAAATTATTATAGATCAAAGTAATGTGCCGGTTATTGTAGATGCAGGTATAGGGAGTCCTTCTCATGCAGCTCATGCTATGGAGTTAGGAGCAGATGCAGTATTGGTAAATACAGCAATAGCAGTATCTCAAAACCCTGTAAGTATGGCTCAAGCATTTAAGTTAGCAGTAGTATCAGGTAGAATGGCATATCAAGCAAAATTAGCTCCGATACAACAACAAGCAAAAGCTAGTAGTCCGTTGACGAGTTTTTTGGGATAAAATGAAATTTACTGCTTAAATTCAAAGGAACTAATGCAAGATTTTAAAACGATATTTAATACGTATGATTGGGAAGAAACACTGCAAAGTATCTTTGATAAAACCGAAGATGAGGTCATACGAGCATTACAAAATACAAAACGAGATTTAGAAGATTTTAAAGCTTTGATATCTCCTGCTGCAAAACCATTCATCGAACAAATGGCACAGCAAAGTAATAGTATTACCAGAAAACGATTTGGAAATACCATACAAATGTATGCTCCAATGTATCTTAGTAACGAATGTCAAAATATTTGTACGTATTGTGGTTTTAGCTTAACAAATAAAATACCCAGAAGAACATTAACAGATAAAGAAATACTTAGAGAGGTAAGCTATTTAAAATCCAAGGGCTATGATCATATATTATTAGTAACAGGAGAAGCTAATCGTACAGTAGGAGTAATATACATTAAAAATGCGATAAACTTAATACGATCACAATTTGCAAATATTACAATAGAAGTTCAGCCATTGGATCAAGAAGAATATGAGCAATTGATAGAAGCAGGGCTTTATGCAGTATTAGTATATCAAGAAACATATCATCAAGAAGCTTATAAGCTACATCATCCCAAAGGAAGAAAATCTAATTTTGAATACCGATTAGAAACACCAGATAGACTAGGTAGAGCAGGAATACATAAGATTGGGTTAGGAGCGTTATTTGGACTAGAAGACTGGCGAGCAGATAGTTTTTTTACGGCATTACATCTTAAATATCTACAAAAACAATACTGGAAAACTAAATATTCGATATCCTTTCCGCGATTACGACCACATTCGGGAGGATTGGAGCCTAAAGTAGAAATGACAGATGCAGATCTGGTGCAATTGATATGTGCATTTAGATTATTAGATGAAGATGTAGAGCTTTCAATTTCTACTAGAGAAAGCGAACTGTTTAGAAATCACATAGTCAATTTAGGAGTAACTTCAATAAGTGCCGAATCAAAAACAAATCCAGGAGGTTATGTTGTAGAACAGCAATCCTTAGAGCAATTTGAAATATCTGATGAACGTAGTACAGAAGAAATTGCAAAAATGCTTAATGATAGAGGATTAGAAGTAGTCTGGAAAGATTGGGAAAACTTTAGATAAGAATATAACTAAGCATAGGTAAAAAAGAATAAAATGACCTTTTCAACAGAAGAACAGAAGCAATATAGTAGACATCTTATTCTTGAAGAAATAGGTGTATCAGGACAAGAACAATTAAAAAAAGCAAAAGTATTGATTGTGGGAGCTGGAGGATTAGGCTGTCCAGTATTACAATATTTAGCAGCAGCAGGAGTAGGAACTTTAGCAGTGATAGATCCAGATCGTATAGAACAAAGTAATCTACAACGTCAGATCTTATATACACACGAGAATATAGGAAAATTTAAAGCTACAGTAGCAATACAAAAATTAGCAAAGTTAAATCCATATATAACATTAAAAGACTATGTGGTTGCTTTGCATAAAAATAATGCAGTTGAATTATTTGAACAATATGATATTATTGTTGATGGTAGTGATAATTTTGCGACGAGATATCTAGTTAATGATGCTGCGGTAATAACTAAGAAACCAGTAGTTTTTGGATCTATTTTTAAGTTTGAAGGTCAAGTATCAGTATACAATTATCAAGGAAGTGCAACATATAGATGTTTATATCCTAATATGCCAGATGCAGATGCAGTACCCAACTGTTCAACTATAGGAGTAGTGGGAGTCTTACCAGGTATTATAGGAAGTTTACAAGCAAATGAAGTTATTAAAATGATATGTGGTGTCGGAGAGGTACTGATTAATAAATTATTAGTCTATAATACACTAACGATGCAACAATACATTTTGACATATAGTAAAAGTAAAGAGGCAAATCGTGCAGTATTAGAAGAAGTGTATGAGATTATTTGCGGAATTGAAGATACACATATAGAAATAGGGGCAGAAGAACTACAAAAAAATAGAAGTCAGTACACCGTACTAGATGTACGAACAAGAGAAGAGCACAATAACTTTAATATAGGCGGAGAGCATATACCACTAGATGAATTATCAGGACAAGTACAAACTTTAAGTGGTTTAAAACCGATTGTAGTGTGTTGTCATTCAGGTATAAGAAGTAAAAAAGCCATCTCAATACTACAAAAATATCGAGATGACCTTAAGCTTATTAATCTCAAAGAAGGATTACAAACTTTAATATAAAATATAGCAAACTAATTAGAAACAAAAAGAATATTTCCTTCTCTAGTAACGCGATATCTTCTTAAAGGTTGACCACCTTCTCCAGTAAGTTGTTGACCTGTAACAATGCTATAAGAATTACCATCATCACACCTGCAAGTAGCTACTCCAGACGAAACAGCTTGATCAGAACAACTGTTAGGTGTATGATTAGGGTCACTTAATTCAAAAGCATGATAAGTGTTATTTCCTTGATGGAATAAGATAACACCTTGAATACCGTGCCCTTCAATACGATCTACAAAATGATTACCAGCAAACTTTAAGTCATTATATTGAGGTAAATCAAGATTGATCTCATAATTAAAAGAAGCAGGAGGTAAAAACGGATTATTATCACTAGCATCATCAGTACTACACGAAGTGATTAAAATCACTGTAAAAAGAATGTAAAATAACTTTTTCATAGAATATAAAGGATATCAATGTAAAATAACTTGTATTTTGTATTAAAAAGCAGTAATTTTTAACTGTTTTAATAATGGGGTTGCCAAATTACATAAAATGTAAAGGAGCATAAAATTTTTATTATATTTGTTACACAAATCCCACGCATATTGGGATTTTTTCTATTTATATAAACGATGAAGTTATGAGTAAAGTATCTTATTATACAGCTGAAGGTTTAAAAAAGTTAAGAGAAGAATTAAATCAACTTAAAGATATAGAACGTCCTAAAGCATCACAAGCTATTGCTGAAGCAAGAGACAAAGGAGACTTGAGTGAGAATGCTGAATATGATGCAGCAAAAGAAGCACAAGGATTGCTAGAAATGCGAATCTCAAAACTTGAAGCCACACTTGCCAATGCAAGATTAATTGACGAATCACAATTAGATACGTCTAAAGTGTTAATTCATTCTACGGTAAAGATTAAAAATCAAATCAATGGAATGGAGATGACATATAAGTTAGTCGCACAAAGTGAAGCTGATCTTAAAACAGGAAAAATATCTGTAGATTCACCTATAGGAAAAGGTTTGTTAGGGAAATCAGTAGGAGAAGTAGCCGAAATTAAAGTGCCTAATGGAACAATGAAGTTTGATGTTATCGAAATCTCTAGAGACTAAATAAAACGACAATAAAAATTTTAAAAAACTCCTTCTGTATAAATCAAAGGAGTTTTTTTATGCAGTAATTTCAATGGAGTAATGGTAATAATTTATCTTCAAAATTTAAAATTGATAAAGAAGAACTCCCTATCTTTCGAGAGAAAATAATAGTAAACGCGTTTAAAAAAATAAACCATAAAAATCATGGCTTCAATAT
The DNA here is from genome assembly GCA_947387485.1 of Aquimarina rhabdastrellae. Taxonomy (GTDB): domain Bacteria; phylum Bacteroidota; class Bacteroidia; order Flavobacteriales; family Flavobacteriaceae; genus Aquimarina. The sequence goes on along the minus strand of CANDNT010000002.1, from coordinate 17,446 downwards.
TTACAAAAATTATCAATGGAGAAATTCCATGTTATAAAGTGGCAGAAGACGAAAAATTCTTTGCTTTTTTAGATATTAACCCTAATGCAAAAGGACATACATTATGTATCCCAAAACAAGAAGTAGATAAGATCTTTGATCTAGATGAAGAAACATATATGGGATTAATGGCTTTTTCACGTAAAGTTGCAGCTGCACTAGAAAAAGCAATAGATTGTAAACGTATAGGAATGAGCGTTATCGGGTTAGAAGTACCTCATGTACACGTACATTTGATTCCGCTTAACGAAATGAAAGAAGCTACATTTCAACATAAAGTAGCGTTAGAAAAAGAAGAGTTTGAAGCATTGGCTTCGGCAATTCAATCACATATGTAATTAAATTATGGAAGATAAGGAGTTTAAATTATCACTAGAGTTGAGAATAGACTGGAGTGAAATGGATACATATCAACACGTTAATAATGTGAACTTTATGAAATACATGCAAAGTGCGCGTGTTCAGTTTTGGGAGGTTTCAGGTTTATCAGATTTGTATCAAGAAACAAAAAAAGGACCTATGTTAGTATCGACACACTGTGACTTTAAACATCCATTATTTTTCCCAGGAAATGTCATGATCAAAACTAGAGTAGCTTATATGAAAAACTCTAGTTTTGGTCTAGATCACGAATTGTATAATGATGATGGTGTATTATGTGCAGTAGGTAGAGATGTAGCTGTTTGTTTTGATTTTAATATAGATAAAACGTTCTCTATTCCAGAAGAAATAAGAGAACAAATGAAAAAATACTAGAGGAGTGTCAACTCCTTTGGTTTTAACTATATTTTGGGCAAAGAGATTTGAAAAGTAGTTCCTTTACCTATTTCAGAACGCAATACTTTAATACGCCCCATATGATACTCTTCTATAATACGTTTAGCAAGAGATAACCCTAATCCCCAACCTCTACTTTTAGAAGTATAACCAGGTTCAAATATTTTTGAAAATTTACTTTTAGGAATTCCTTTACCAGTGTCAGAAATTAAGATATGTACACGTTTAGTATCTTCTTTGAGGTCTATAGATAAATCCCCTTTTCCTCTCATGGCATCTATAGCATTTTTTACTAAATTTTCGATAGTCCAACTATAAAGCTGTGTATTTATATTTACAAAAATAGGAGCATCAGGTAATGTATTAGAAAAATTAATTAAACGTGAATTTCTACGTTTTAAATAATCGTAAGCATCTTTGGTTTGAGAAACAATATCATCCTGTTGTAAATTAGGAATAGAACCTATTTTAGAGAAACGCTCGGTGATAACCTGTAATCTAGCGATATCCTTATCAATCTCTTTTAAGTACTCAGGATCGACATTTTCGGTTTTTAAAATTTCAGACCATCCTACAAGAGAAGATAACGGAGTTCCTATTTGATGCGCTGTTTCTTTTGCCATTCCTGCCCATAGCTTATTTTGCTCACTAGCTTTGGATGTGGTAAAAAAGAAGTAAACTACACCAATCAATAATAAAAGAATAAGAATGATAGCGACAGGATAATATTTTAATTTATTTAAAATATCAGAGTTACCATAATAAATATATTGCTTAACATTACCATATAAATCTAATTCTATAGGAGGGTTCTCAGATCTCATTTTGTTTAACAAACTAATTAACTTTTCCTCATCCTTTAGCGTAGACTCGGGAATATTCCCACAAAAATCATGAAGAATATTACCTTGATCATCAGTGATAATGATCGGTATGGAATGGTTACTAGCTGTGATTTGTAATGAGAGATCTAGGTATTCATCAGACGAAGAGCTATTAAGCTGTTCGTGATTTAGTGCTTTTTGAGAAGAAGCCCAAATTTCCATACGAGCACGTTCATCTTCTTTAAAACGATTAAAAAATAAAATGGTATTCCATATAACTAGACCAGTAATAGTGAATACAGCAATAACAATAAAATAACTTGCGAGATTACGTTCGTTAGAAAAATTCATGCACAGATAAATAGCTATGTTCTATGATAAATATAAACGATTTCTAGCAAAAATATTGTTTTAACACAGAGGTATTCTAAAAAGAAGAAGTAATCCGTACCTTTGTTTATACGATAATTATAAGAATAGCAAACAAGAATTTATACATGATTACGATAGATCCCAAGACAGTTACTACAGGAAAATTACACGGTATGTTACTAGGAGCTGTAGGACCAAGACCAATAGCTTTTGCTAGTACTATAGACGATCAAGGTAATGCAAACCTATCACCGTTTAGTTTCTTTAATGTCTTTAGTGCAAATCCACCCATACTTATATTTTCTCCAGCACGTAGAGTAAGAGATAATAGTACAAAGCATACATTAGAAAATGCATTAGCGACAAAAGAAGTAGTAATAAATGTAGTAAACTATGATATAGTGCAACAAATGTCGTTATCAAGTACAGAATATCCTACTGGTGTTAATGAGTTTGAAAAAGCAGGTCTAGGGATGTTAGCTTCAGAAAAAGTAAAACCGTTTAGAGTAGCAGAAGCACCAGTACAATTTGAATGTAAAGTCAATGATGTAATTGCTATGGGAGATGAAGGAGGAGCTGGAAATTTGGTAATTTGCGAAGTAGTATTGATGCATGTAAAAGAAGAAGTATTAGATGCAGATGGAAAAATAGATCAACATAAAATAGATTTAGTAGCTCGTATGGGCGGTAATTGGTATAGCAGAGCAAATCGAGGGATGTTTGAAATCCAAAAACCGTTAACTACGCTAGGTATAGGAGTAGATCAATTACCAGAAGAAATACGATTAAGTAAAATCTTTACAGGTAATGATTTAGGTAAATTAGCTAATGTAGAAAAATTACCAACTCAAGAAGAGGCCGTAGCGTTTTTGAAAATAAATTCTGAAATTAAAGCACAAATAACTAATGCAAACGAAATAGAAATTCATAAATTTGCGCAGCAGTATTTAGAAAAAGAGGATGTGGATACTGCGTGGAACATAATCGTTGCAAATCAATAATATTAAAATGGAAGTACAAGGTAAAGTAAAGATGGTTGGTGAGACGCAAACCTTTGGAACAAATGGGTTTAGAAAGCGTGAAATTGTAATCACTACAGAAGAGCAATACCCTCAACATATCTTAGTTGAGTTTATTCAAGATAAATGTGACCTATTAAATAGTTTCCAGATAGGGCAAAACGTAAAGATAGGAATTAACTTAAGAGGACGTGAGTGGGTAAATCCACAAGGAGAAACTAAGTATTTTAATTCTATTCAAGGATGGCGTATCGAGAGCTTACAACCTATGGGAGGAGCTCCAGGAGGAATGTCAACACCGCCACCAACAGATGCTTTTGAACCTGCTACTAATTTTAAAGAAGAAGATCACGATGATCTACCTTTCTAGGCAGTAAAATCAAAAAATAAGATAAAAAGTAAAAAGTCCGATCTATACGATCGGACTTTTCATATTGTGGTTTTTAGGTTAACCTCTTAGAAAAACTCAAAAAAGCAATGATGAACAAAATTTATCTTAAAAGGTTATAACAAAGATTGCATTTTTTTTGGTAATTTCAAACAAGAGTTAAGGATTAAATAGTATTTGAATTAAAATTTTGTACATATTAACGAAAACAACACAATTTCCTGAGGTATCAGAATCCCATGAAGATGGACTTTTGGCTATAGGGGGAGACCTATCTAGTGAGCGATTAATAAAAGCATACAATAGTGGTATTTTTCCGTGGTATAACGAAGGAGAACCGATTATATGGTATGCACCAGATCCTAGAATGGTATTATTTCCCGAAGAGTTAAAGATCAGTAAGAGCATGAAACAATTAATCCGTAAACAAGCTTTTACAGTAACGATTAATAAAGCGTTTGATGAGGTTATAAAAGCATGTGCTCAAATAGATCGAGTAGATCAAGATGGTACATGGATTACTAATGAGATGCAAGATGCTTATAATAATTTGCATCAATTAGGGTATGCCACATCAGTAGAAGTTTGGAAAGAAGAAGAATTGGTAGGTGGATTGTATGGTATATGGCTTAAAGAAAAAGGTGTTTTTTGTGGAGAAAGTATGTTTACAAAAGTAAGTAATGCATCAAAATATGGTTTTATTGCTTTTGTCCAATACTTGCAAAGTCAACACGTACAATTGATCGATTGTCAAATATATACAGATCACCTTGCAAGTATGGGAGCTAGAGAAATTTCTAGAAACGAATTCATGAAATTTTTATCATGAATAGTATAATATTATTTTAATAAAGCTACTTCGTTATATCTAAAACAAGTCGTAGCATGATCATTAACCATGCCTATAGCTTGCATAAAAGCATACATTACAGTAGTTCCTACAAACTTGAATCCACGTTTTTTTAAATCTTTACTAATAGCATCAGAAAGCGCAGTATTAGCTGGAGCTTCTTTATAATCTTTCCAAGAGTTTTGTATAGGAGTGAAATCTACAAATTTCCAGATGTAAGCATCAAAACTTCCAAATTCTTCTTGAATTTTCATAAAAGCCTGAGCATTGGTTATAGTAGCATTAACCTTTAACTTATTTCTTATAATACCAGCATCCTGTAATAAGGCCTCTTTTTTGGTATCAGTATACAATGCAATCTTTTTATAATCAAAATGATCAAAAGCAACTCTAAAGTTTTCGCGTTTACGCAAAATAGTAATCCAACTTAGTCCTGCTTGAAAAGTCTCTAGTACCAAAAACTCAAAAAGTAAATGATCATCATGTAAAGGAACACCCCATTCATGATCGTGATAAGCTTCATATAGATCATCACCTAGACACCAACCACATTTATGTGTACTCATAATTTTAAATGTATTAAAAAATAAAGAAAAGAGATTCCAAATATAAGAATGACAAAGGTTTTTAATGGTAAAATTATGTTATAAAATGAAGGACTGATTTTAATCATAAAAAAACTAGAAGTTAAAAATTAACTTGTGTTGCTATTAAAATCGAAAAGAATCAAGTAAAAGAGTTGATTTATAATAGCTTATGCCATTTCTTATTTGAAAGTATCATGTAGGGAAATTGAAGATTTTTGATGTTTTACAAAAAATAAAATTGAAGCATAGCCAAAGCTACGGTGATATTTTATTTTGTAGTAAAATGCAAAAATAACAATTTTAATATGGTAATTTTAATTGAGTAATGGTATTAAAATACATTAAGAAAAGATTAAGACTTGAAAAAAGTAAGTTTTTGAATAGTTTTACGTCTTATTTTTTGTGAAATAACAACCCCCAATTATAATACTATGGAATCAACAACACAGACAGCTGTTACTACATTAATAGAACAAGGAATAGAACAAGGTCAAAGCTATCAAGAATACAGAGCATTGGTAAGTGAATTAGTCAAAGAAAACAAATCTACAGGATTGACACAATCAGAGGCTTTGACTAATTATAGCATGCTTAATGATCGTAGAATGAAAAGGCTGGATAAAACATTAAAGATAGACGAAGCCATTATTGAGCAATTTAAAAATGCAGAAACAAACATTACTTGGTTAGTATTAACAGAAGGATGGTGTGGAGATGCAGCACAGTCATTACCAGTGATCAATAAATTAGCAGAAGCTAATGATGGAATTGACTTAAAAGTGATATCAAGAGATGAACATGATGAGTTAATGAATAACTTTTTGACAAATGGAGGTAAAGCTATTCCTAAGTTGATAGCATATAATACTCAAAGTAAAGAAATCGTAAATTCATGGGGACCAAGACCAAGTGAAGCTACAAAGATGGTAAATGACTATAAAGAAGCTCATGGTAAATTAGATCCAGAATTTAAAGAATCATTACAAGTGTGGTACAATAAAGATAAAGGAAAAAATATTGCAGACGATCTATCAAAATTATTATGATTGATAGTTAAAGTAATATGTAATAAAGCCCAATTGCTCGTCTTTTTCTGCATCAGAAAAGCGAGCTTTTCTTGCATATAATAAGGCGTTATCAATCAAGCATTGATTCTTAGTCGTAGACTTTTTTGAATTAACTTTTGTAGAAGTAACATATCCGTATTGATTCACTTTGATACGCACAACAATCTTACCACTTCCCTCACAAGTATATACAGGATTAGGTAAATCATCTGCTTGACGATCTTTTAAGGTATAAGTAATAGAACTACTTCTAGTATCAGCATTAGTATTGGCAGGTGCAGCATCGTTTTTTAATCCTTGAGTTTTAGAAGTGTCATCGTGCTCAATATTTTTATTTAAAGAAGAAGATGCACCATCATTAGCAGTTAATAACTGCTCAGATTGTCCTTTGGTACCAGCACTTATTTTTTCGGTTAAGGCTTTATAGCGCTCTTCAAAAGCATCATCAGAAAAGTTTTTTAAATCCTCATTATGCGCTTGATGTGTTCTTTTTGCAGCAATAAGTTTACGTTCTTCTATTGGATCAGATTCTTTTTCTTCTTCTGGAGCTTTTTCTTCAACAAAACTTTCTGCAGACATTTCTACAAGCAGTTCTTTTTTCTGTTGAATACTTTTTGATAGACCTATATTAGCTAGACTCAATATAAAAATACCCATTAGCATAATGGTGATAATTAAAGCCTTGTGTTTTTCGATAAGATCCATAACTCTATAACGTTAAAAAAAGAAAATATTTTATATAGGTGTTGCCTGTAATTGTTCTTCAAATACTTTAGGACTTATAGCATTTGTTACGTCGTAATCCCCAATTTTAGTTCTGCGTAAAACACTTAAATGACCACCACTTTGTAAAGCCTTACCAAAATCATAAGCGAGAGAACGAATATACGTTCCTTTACTACAAACTACTCTAAAATGTACATTAGGCATTTCGATTTTAGTAATTTCAAATTCAGCAATGTGAATCATTCTTGGGTTTACTTTTACTTCTTCTCCATTTCTAGCATATTCATATAACCTTTTTCCATCTTTCTTTAAAGCAGAAAATACAGGAGGATATTGTTTAATCTCACCTATAAAAGCTTTAGTAGTTTCATGGATAAGTGTTTCATCAATATGAGCAGTAGGAAAAGTTTGATCAATTTCGGTTTCAAGATCATAAGAAGGAGTAGTAGCACCCAGTGTGATACAACCAGTATATTCTTTTATTTGACCTTGTAATTCTTCGATACGTTTGGTGAATTTTCCAGTGCAGATAATTAAAAGACCACTAGCCAGTGGATCAAGCGTTCCTGCATGTCCAACTTTAATCTTTTTGATCTTAAATTGTTTGCGAATTAACCAGCGTAGTTTATTAACCACCTGAAATGAAGTCCATTCTAGGGGCTTGTCAATCAATAGGATTTGACCATCCTTAAAATCTTGTTCGGTTTGCATTGGGGGTTAATTTATAAAACCAAAACTAATGGCAATTAAGCCAACAATGACACAATATACGGCAAAATAAGATAACTTACTCTTTTTGACCAAAGAAATCATCCAGGTACAAGCAGCGAGACCAGATAAAAAAGCAGCAAGAAAACCTAATAATAAAGGTAAACTATTAGCCGAAGAAAATGTTAAATCGCCACTAAGTAAATCCTTGGCAATCTTTCCAAAAATTAAAGGAATAACCATTAAAAATGAAAAACGAGCAGCTTTAGTTTTATCATTACCAAGTAATACAGAAGTAGAGATAGTAGCTCCACTACGCGAAATACCCGGAAGCATAGCTATCGCTTGCGAAATTCCAATAATAAAAGCATTTGAAAAACTTACGGATTTAAGCGTATCCTTTGCTTTATCTGCTAACCATAATAAAACAGCAGTGATTAAAAGCATAACACCTACAAAAAGAATGTTTCCACCAAATAATTGTTCAAGTTGCTCTTCAAAAAATAGACCTACTAGTACAGCAGGAATCATAGAAACAATAATCTTTACAGAAAATAAAGTCTCTTCGTTCTTTTTAAACTGAAGCAATCCTTTAATGATTGCAAAAATATCCTTTCTAAATACTACTATAGTACTTAATGCGGTAGCAAAATGTAAAATAACAGTAAATAGCAAAGACTCTTCAGGAACACTTTGGTCTCCTAATAAAGCTTTACCTAGTTCTAAATGACCACTAGAAGAAACAGGTAAAAATTCAGTTAAACCTTGAATAATACCTAAAATGATAGCATCAATAGTATTCATAATATAATAAGTGTCAAAAGGCTAATGCCGTATCAAGCGGGCAAAGATATGAATTACTCAGATTCCTTCTTATCAGGATCTAATAAAATAGCATAAACTTCGATAGCAAAACCGATAAGAACTAAAGTAGGTGCCAATCTAATTCTTCTGAAATTATAAATCTCAGGATTAAAAACATTAGGATCATCACTACCACCACCAGACATTAGAATAAAACCAAGAGAAATGACAGCCAAACCAATAGCCATTACTACATAGTTCTTTTTCTTAAAAACAAAGTCAGGTTGATGAGTAGAGTTATTTTGTTGTTTTTTCATGGATGTCATTTTCTATTTCGTTAAAAATAACGCGATCATTGAGCATTAACTTTGAGATATGACCAGTAACACCATCTCTGGTAAATAAGGTCCATCTATCAATAACGTACAAAGTAACGTTTTTATTTAAAATATCTTGTTGTAAATCAGCAATAGTTAATTGCTCCTTCAAACCTCTATTAATATAATAGTGATGAATATCGTTTTCTAGCGTAAAATAAATATCAAAACCAGCTCCCTCTTGAATAGTGGTTACTTTACCAGAAATAGGGATAACTTGATCAGCAGTAACATTACGTATAGGTTTAAAAGTCTGTATCATCACATACATAAATGCAATAAAAAGCAAACCACAAACAGACCAATAAATTCTAGCTAATTTTTTCATAAGATAAAAAAGATAAATCTTAAAAATATAACTCGTCAGTCCTTAAATTAAGGAAGCGTTGCGTAGCAAAGAAAGTACTGATCCAGGTAATAATAACACCTACTACAAAAACACCGCTAAAAAGGAAAACAAGTAAGATAGGATCATTAAGTAAACCTAATTCAGGAAAAGATTTGTCTAAATAAAATAATACAACAGCTACACCTATAATAGCAACCAAAGCACCGATCATTCCTAAACGAATACTTTTCCAGATAAACGGAAGCCTGATAAAACGCTTAGTCGCCCCAACCATTTGCATCGTTTTAATAATAAAGCGTTTTGAATATACAGATAAACGAATCGAACTGTTAATTAATAAAACAGCGATAAAAGTAAACAAAGTACTAATAAGTAGTACCCAGAAACTGATACGTTTAATATTATCCGTTAATAAAGAAATCAAAGGTTTATCATAAGCAACTTCATCAACAAACTCTCGTTGTGAAATACTATTTTTGATTTCTTCAATCTTTTCGTTAGAAACATAATCTGCCTTTAAGTAAACATCAATGGCATTTTGTAAAGGGTTATATCCTAAGAAATCCATAAAGTTTTCCCCTATATCTTTACTATGAGCTTCGGCAGCATCTTCTTTAGAAATATAAACAGTAGACTTGGCATAAGTAGCAAGTGCTAATGTTTTTTCGAGTTGTTTAATTTCGATTTCTTTTGCAGTGTCCTTAATATATATAGTCAATGCAATCTGTTCTTTAAAATGATCTGCAACTTTTTTAGAATTAAGCACTAATAACCCTAATAGTCCCAAAAGAAATAAGACTAAAGAAATACTGATAACCACAGAAAAATAAGAAGAAATTAATCTACGTTTTTGATACTTTTCAAAAGATGAGCTCATATACAGATCCTAATTTGTCGTAAAAATAAGAAAGAATGAGCAAATAATCGTGCAACACTTTTTACTTATCTCAGAAAACTTAAAATATAGCATAAATAAACCTATAAAATCCAAAATAAGCTATCCATAAAATTGTAAATTTGCAGCCAAATTAAAAAGAAGATATTCAAGAAATGATCCTGTCATGATTTGAAAATGAGTTTTATATCCTCAATTCAATAAAACAAGATCAAGAAATAATGCTGCTATATGAGTTATAATTTCAACGAAATAGAAAAAAAATGGCAAGCCTATTGGGCAAAAGAGCAAACTTTTCGAGCAGAAGAAAATAGCCAAAAGCCAAAATATTATGTACTAGATATGTTTCCTTATCCATCAGGAGCAGGATTACATGTGGGACATCCACTAGGATATATAGCAAGTGATATCTATGCAAGATATAAAAGACACAAAGGATTTAATGTGTTACATCCACAAGGATATGATAGTTTTGGACTACCAGCAGAGCAATATGCTATACAAACTGGACAACATCCAGCGATCACTACTAGAGATAATATAGCAAGATATAGACAGCAATTAGATAAAATAGGATTCTCTTTTGATTGGTCAAAAGAAGTACGTACCAGTGCACCAGAATATTATAAATGGACACAATGGATTTTTATCCAGTTGTTTAATTCATGGTATGATACAACAGCAAATAAAGCAAAAGATATTGCAGCATTAGTTGCAATTTTTGAGGCAGAAGGAAATACAGCAGTTACTGCCGTATGTGATGATGATGTAGTAGCCTTTACAGCAGCAGAGTGGAATGCTTTTGATAGTAAGCAACAACAGGAAATCTTATTACAATATAGATTAACTTACCTAGCAGAAACTGAAGTAAATTGGTGTCCTGCTTTAGGAACGGTTTTGGCAAATGACGAGATTGTTAACGGAATATCAGAGCGTGGAGGACATCCTGTGATCCGTAAAAAGATGACACAATGGAGTATGCGTATTTCAGCATATGCAGAACGTTTATTACAAGGGCTAGACCATATAGATTGGACAGATGCGCTTAAAGAAACACAACGTAACTGGATAGGAAAATCAGAAGGAGCTAGTGTGACTTTTAATGTAAAAGATCATGAGGCTACAGTAGAGGTTTTTACAACGAGACCTGATACCATTTTCGGAGTAACATTTATGACACTTGCTCCAGAGCATGATTTGGTATTACAAATTACAACACCAGAACAAAAAGAAGCAGTAGAAGCCTATATCGAAGCTACAGCAAAACGTAGCGAACGTGAGCGTATGGCAGATGTAAAAACTATTAGTGGAGTATTTACAGGAGCCTATGCAGAACATCCTTTTACAAAAGAACCTATTCCTATCTGGATCGGAGATTATGTTTTGGCAGGGTATGGAACAGGAGCTGTAATGGCAGTACCATGTGGAGATCAACGTGATTATGATTTTGCAAAGCACTTCGCAGGAACTAATGGTATGCCTGAAATCAAAAATATTTTTGAAGGAGTAGATATTTCTGAAGAAGCATATGCAGATAAAGCTAATACGGTAATAGCAAATTCAGATTTCCTTGATGGATTGAATTACAAAAAAGCAACAAAGAGAGCTATTTTTGAATTAGAGCAAATCAAACAAGGAGAAGGAAAAACAAACTATAGATTACGTGATGCAGTATTTAGCCGTCAACGTTATTGGGGAGAGCCATTCCCAGTATACTATGTAGACGGAATGCCACAAATGATAGCAAAAGAACATTTGCCAATTCAATTACCAGAAGTAGAAAAATATTTACCTACAGAAACAGGAGAACCACCATTAGGAAGAGCTGATGTTTGGGCTTGGGATACAACAAATAATAAAGTAGTAGCAAATAGCGAAATCAATAATACTACAGTATTTCCATTAGAATTAAATACAATGCCAGGATGGGCAGGAAGCTCATGGTATTTATTCCGTTATATGGATGCACAAAACGATCAGGCTTTTGCAGATCAAGCAGCATTAGACTATTGGCAAAATGTAGACCTATATATAGGAGGAAGTGAACATGCTACCGGACACTTGTTATATTCTCGTTTCTGGACAAAATTCTTATTTGATAAAGGACTAATCCCAGTTGAAGAGCCATTTAAAAAGCTAATCAATCAAGGAATGATTTTGGGAGAAAGTGCTTTTATGTATGAATTGAAGTTTAATAGTTTACCAGTAGATTTTAATATAAATGAAGGTTATGATGATCATTTAGAAAGTGATGTTATTAATCTAGACGATAATGAGAAGAGGGAGAAGTATGTTAAGTTTGTTGAAGAAAAATTTAAGAAGACGTTTATTTCGTATAGCTTGGTTGAAGATATTATAAAGAAGCAATCAGGGAAGCTTCCTGCGTTCTTTGCAGCTAATGAAATTGGATCTTTAAAAGAATTAGTTGTAGAGTTAGGAATTGATGAAAGAACTAGGTTTGAAGTTAATAAAACGATTCATGTAGATGTTAACTATCTAAAGGGAACAACAGACGAATTAAATATTGAAGTTTCAAAAGCAGATAAAAGATACGAAGAATTCAAAGATGCTGAATTTATATTAGAAGATGGAAAATATATAGTAGGACGTGAAGTAGAAAAAATGTCTAAGTCTAAATATAATGTGGTAAATCCAGATAATATTTGCGAAGACTATGGAGCAGATACGTTACGTTTATATGAAATGTTCCTTGGACCACTAGAACAAGCTAAGCCATGGAATACAGCTGGAATCACAGGTGTACATAACTTCTTAAAGAAATTATGGAAATTGTATCATAACGGAGAAGAATTTGGAGTGACTGATGCAGAACCTACAAAAGATAATCTTAAAACATTACATAAGACGATCAAAAAGGTCGAAGAAGATATAGAAAACTTCTCTTTTAATACTTCGGTAAGTACCTTTATGATTTGTGTAAATGAATTAACCGCTCAAAAATGTACTTCTAGAGCAATTTTAGAACCATTAACAGTATTGATTTCACCATATGCACCGCATATTGCAGAAGAATTATGGAATAAACTAGGTAATGAAACTTCTGTAGCAACAGTAGCATTTCCAGTATTTGAAGAAAAACATTTAGTAGAAAGCTCAAAAGAATATCCTATATCATTTAATGGTAAAATGCGTTTTAAAATGGAGTTACCATTAGATATGAGTAAAGAAGATATGGAAGCAGCAGTAATGGCTCATGAAAAGACACAACAACAATTAGCTGGGCGTACTCCTAAAAAGGTGATTATTGTACCAGGTAAAATTGTAAACATTGTAGGTTAAAAAGACAAGCAAAAAAGAGTATAAATTATGAATATGACAAACTAGAAATTCAAAAGCAATAATAAATTGTTTTTTATGAAATTTTTAGTTGGAATATTTTGTGATAACATATATTTTAGACCAAAAATTAACAATATGATAATTGGTGTTCCTAAGGAAATAAAAAATAACGAAAACCGTGTAGGAGTTACTCCAGCCGGTGTTATGGAGCTAGTTAAAAATGGACATACAGTTTATGTTCAAGAAAGCGCAGGATTACACAGTGGTTTTCCTGATAGTGAGTATATTGATGCAGGTGCAAAAATGCTTCCTACTATAGAAGAAGTATATGGTATTGCAGAAATGATCATTAAGGTTAAAGAACCTATTGAGCCAGAATACAAATTGATCAAGAAAGATCAGTTGTTATTTACATATTTCCATTTTGCGTCAAGCGAGGTATTGACCAAAGCAATGATAGAAAATGGATCGGTATGTGTATCGTATGAAACTGTTGAAGAAGCAGACCGTAGTTTACCATTATTAACTCCTATGAGTGAGGTGGCTGGACGTATGTCTATTCAGCAAGGAGCTAAATTTTTAGAGAAACCATTACAAGGTAGAGGTATCCTTTTAGGAGGAGTACCAGGAGTACCACCAGCAAAAGTAATTGTATTAGGTGGAGGTGTTGTAGGAACACAAGCTGCAAAAATGGCAGCAGGAATGGGAGCAGATGTAACGATCATGGATATTAGCATGAAACGTTTACGTTACCTAGATGATGTAATGGCAGCTAATGTAAAAACTGAATTCTCAAACGAATATAATATTCGTAAACATATAAAAGATGCAGATTTAATTATAGGAGGAGTATTAATTCCGGGAGCAAAAGCACCAAAATTAATTACTCGCGATATGCTTAAAGATATGCGTCCAGGTACCGTATTAGTTGATGTAGCTGTAGATCAGGGAGGATGTTTTGAAACAACAAAACCTACTACTCATGCAGAACCTACATATATTATAGATGATGTGGTACATTATTCTGTAGCTAATATGCCAGGAGCAGTACCTTATACATCTACATTAGCATTGACAAATGTGACCTTACCATATGCTGTTAAATTAGCAAATCAAGGATGGAAAGCAGCTTGTGCATCTAGTGAACCATTAAAGAAAGGATTAAATGTAATTAATGGAGACGTAGTATATCCAGCAATTTCTGAAGCATTTGATTTACCACTTAAAGAAGTAAATGATTACTTATAGAATAAAGTAACATAATACTATAAAAAGCAAAAACCTCGTCAAATGGCGAGGTTTTTGCTTTTAATCTATAAAGTATAACGAAATAGGAAAGACAGATTTGAAGAATTTTTGAGTTTATTGTATTTTTAAAAAACATAATGTAGAAACAAAAACAACAAAAGGAAATAAATTATGATGGGATACTATGTAATAGCAGGAATCATATTTTTAATAAGCTCCTATGTGAGTAACAAATTAAAAAGTAAGTTTAAACATTATTCTGGATTGTATTTACAAAACGGAATGACTGGAGTAGAAATAGCAGAGAAGATGTTGAGAGATCATGGGATCACAGATGTGCAAGTGATTTCTACAAGAGGACAACTTACAGATCATTATAATCCTAGAGATAAAACAGTCAATTTAAGCGAAGTTGTATACCATCAACGTAATGCTGCGGCTGCGGCTGTAGCTGCACATGAGGTAGGACACGCGGTACAACATGCACAAGCCTATGGCTGGTTAACAATGCGTTCGCAAATTGTACCAGTGGTAGGTATAGCAAGTAAGTTTGCTAATATGGTCATTATGGCAGGATTGATATTAACAGCAACGGCATCAACTTTTGGGAATATAGTATTTTTAATAGGAATTTTACTATTTGCAGTAACAACAGCTTTTAGTATGATTACCTTACCTGTAGAATATGATGCAAGTAATAGAGCTTTAGCATGGTTAGAAAATACAAATATGCTTACCGCACAAGAACATGCAGGAGCAAAAGACGCCTTAAAATGGGCTGCAAGAACATACTTAGTAGCAGCATTAGGATCATTAGCGACATTGATGTATTTTATTTTCCTATTTTTAGGTAGAAATAGAGATTAACCAAAACGAGTTTATACCATTACTTATTTGAAAGTAAAATACAGAAATAACAATTTTGATACGATAGTTTTAATTAAGTAATAGTATTATATAAATTCAGTAAATAACATCAGATGAAAAAGCTAATAGTCCTTTGTTTAATTATGACATCATTCTTTTGTCAAGCACAACAAACAGAATCCGAAGAAAAAAAAGCAATCATTGCTATAATGAAAGCACAAGAAAAAGCATGGTCAAATCATGATTTAGAAGGATTCATGAAAGGATACTGGAAATCTGATGAATTAAAGTTTTACGGTAGTAATGGATTAACCAAGGGATGGCAGCAAACCTTAGATAATTATAAAAAAGGATACCCTAGTAAAGCACATACAGGAATATTAAAATTTAAAGTTAATGATATATCCAAAGCAGGCGAAGGAGTATATTGGGTAATGGGAGAATATCACTTAACCAGAAAAGTAGGAAATGCAGATGGTGTGTTTATGATTATCTTCAAAAAGATAGATGGAGAATGGAAAATTGTTGCAGACACCTCATGTTAATATCAAAATTATCCCGATTAGAATAAAAAAGTATATAAAACAAATAATATACTATCATATAAACTAATAATGAATAAGGATCTTTAAACGCTAAAGATCCTTATTGTATTAAATAATGAAAGACCTCCAAGAATACTCACACAAACGATACAATCCATTAACAGGAGAATGGGTTTTAGTTTCTCCACATAGAGCCAAAAGACCATGGCAAGGTAAAAGCGAAGAAATAGCAAATAATATAAAACCTGCCTATGATCCAGAATGTTATTTATGTAAAGGAAATAAAAGGGCTAATGGAGAAAAGAACCCAGAATATAAAGATGTATATGTATTCACAAATGATTTTGCAGCATTGCAAAAAGGGACTAAAGAGTTTTCATACAATCAAGGACTTTTAAGAGCAGAAGCAGAACAAGGAATTTGTAAAGTAGTTTGTTTTAGTTCTGATCACTCAAAAACACTTGCAGATTTAACGTTGAGTGAAATAAAGAAAGTAGTAGATGTGTGGAAACAAGAATACCAAGCTTTAAAAAATGAAGAAAATATTAACTATGTACAGATATTTGAGAACAAAGGCGCAATAATGGGATGTAGTAATCCACATCCTCACGGACAAATCTGGAGTCAGTCTACCTTACCTAACGAAGTAGTAAAAAAGGATACACAGCAAGAAGCATTTTACAATAAGAATAAAGAGACCTTATTACATATATATAGTAAAGAGGAATTAAAACATAAGGAAAGAATCATTTATGAAAATGAATATTATATAATAGTAGTTCCTTTTTGGGCCATATGGCCATATGAAACAATGGTTATTCCTAAACAAGAACAACAATCTATTCTAGATATTACAGAAATAGAAAAGACAGCTTTCGCGAAAGCAATCTCATATATAACTAAAGTGTATGATAAGATCTTTGATTGCTCCTTTCCTTATTCAAGTGGAATCCATCAAGCACCAACTGATGGTAAAGAATATAAATATTGGCATTGGCATATGAGTTTCTATCCACCATTATTAAGAAGTGCTACAGTAAAAAAGTTTATGGTGGGATATGAAATGTTCGGGAGTCCACAACGAGATATCACACCAGAACAAGCAGCAAATACAATGCGAACAATAGGAAATAAATACTTTGCAACAGAAAAGCTAAGTCAAGTATAAAAACCTTTAAAAAAACTTTTGTGTATAAAGCGCTGTAGTATAGGTGTGTAAGTGTGTAGGTGAAAAAACTTTAAAAAAAAGATAGGAAAAAGGCTTGTAGAAGTAAAAAAGGGTTGTATATTTGCACCCGCAAAACGGCTAAAGGAAACGAAGTCGGGCGGCAAAAGTTCATTGAGGATTTAATGAGAGTATTAGCTTTAAAAGATTGAGATTCAGAAAGAAAATCGATCTAAGATGGTTGTTTGAAGTTTGGAAAACGAACAAAAAATAATCGAAAAAAAAGTTAAGAAAACGTTAGGAAAACTAAAAATAAAAGTAGTATGTTTGCAAGCTCAAACGGGACACTAAAAGAGTTGAGTTTTTGATAAGAAAAACGAAACGAAAAAAAGTTTAAAAAAAGTTTGCGAGTTACGAAATAAAGTTTTAGTTTTGCATCCGCAAAACGAAATAAACAAAGCATCGGGTGATGGTAATTAAGGTTCGAGTCCTTAAGTTTTAACAAGAATAAGCTTCGAGAGAAGTAATGTTCATTGAAA
>CANDNT010000001.1 GCA_947387485.1 Aquimarina rhabdastrellae | reverse complement strand
AATCAACAACAAATAGATAGTTTAAGGAAGAAATATGGAGAATATCTGTATTTCAACTTATCCATGTCAAGAGGTAATCAGGAGTTATTGACAGGAATGGCAGGAAACAGACAGCAATTTGGGTCAATGGTAAATCAATTAGCTTTTGGGATGGAAGAGAAGGTACATATGTATACCTCTCATAAAGATACCATAGCCATGGCAGATTATATTTATCCTAGGATGTATGGAATGAGCGGAGCGACTACGATGTTATTGGTATATCCTCGAGAGGAAAAAATAGAAAAAGATACCTATATCAATCTCACCATAGAAGATTTAGGATTGTATACGGGAGAGGTGAAATTTAAAATACCAATTGAGGTAATAACAAACGAACCTCAATTACAATTTTAGAATGACCGTGACAATCCAGTACAAAGCATAAACAATCAAAAGACGAATAATCCTTTATAAGCCAAAATTATGAAGACCAAGACAAAATTTTCGCACCGAGTAATAGCGGTGTTTTTTACACTTAATTTTCTCCAGACATTGATACCATATAATCAATTATGGGCAAATAGTAATGGACCGAAATCTCCTGAAGCTTCAGCCTTTGAGCCAGTAGATGCCACAGATATGGTGAATCTATTAACAGGAGATATGTCATATGTATTGCCTATATTAAATGTACCTTCACCAGAAGGAGGATATCCATTAGCATTATCTTATCATGCTGGAATAGCGGTTGATCAAGAAGCCTCATGGGTGGGACTTGGATGGAATTTAAATCCAGGAGCTTTAAATAGAAATATTAATAAGACACCAGATGATTGGTATGATGTGAGAACCTATGATCTTACAGCCAGCGGAGAAATTATTAATCATAGAGGAGGAATCAATGTTGGTTTTAATAAAACAGGGGGATCAATAGGATTGTATGTAAGCTATACAGAAAATAAAACCTTGAATGGAGAAGAACGATACAGAACTGATTTTGGAGCAACAGTATCTGTAGGTTTAGGAGGAGAAAATTCTCCATTTTCAATTAGTGGTAGTTTAGGAACAGATGGTGTTTCTGTAGGATTGGGTATTCAAGGAGGATTAAGTGATCAGACTGGTATTGGAGGTAGAGTTTCTGTATTTAAATCTTTTCAAAATGGTAAAACAGGATTTAGTATTTCCGGAGGAGTAGGAGGTAGTACTCTTAATAATATAGGAGGAGGAAGCTTGGGGATTTCATTAAGTTCAAATGGAATAGGTGTTTCTGCTGCAGGAGCTTCTCAATCATTAACAAGGTCGATTAATGGAGCAAACAATATCAATGTTGTTTCCAAGGCTATAGGAGTAAACTTCTACTTTGTGGATTTATCATATTCATATACCAAATCATGGTTTTTTGAAGCTGATTATACTATAAATCAAGGATCCCTATATGGAGGAGATATGGATGAGGTTTTAGAGAGTTCTATATTTGATAGTAAAGTAGATTATGATGGATACGAATCGTATAATCCATTTAAATTAGATTCAGAATTATCTCGAGGGAATATGGCATTGATAGGATATGACAATTATTCTATTGCAGCTCAGGGAATTTCTGGGGCATTAACACCTAGATTGCTTGATGATGGATATATATATAATAAATTAAATAAGGTATCGACAGCAAGATCTGAAGGTGTAAATTATTCAACTCATTATCCTGAGCAAAGTAACTTAGGCTTTAAGAAGAACTTAGATGGAGCAAATGAAAATAGAATACATTTTTACTTTAAAGATGAATACTCGTCATATTTAAATTATGATTCAGGAAGATGGAATACCAATGTCATCAATCCAGTAACTGTTTTTGATTATCAAAATATAGGTAGTATTCAAGAAAATAATCTTAATGGAGTTAGTACCTATAATTCAAATACAGGAAGGATAAAAAGAGGAAATTATATAGAAACATATACTAATCAAGAGATCATAGATAATGATCGATTAATTTTTGAAGATGATTTTATAGATAGAAATACAGATCTTTTTCCTAAAAAAGGGATAGGAGCATACAAAATAACTACAGTAGACGGAAAAACATATCATTTTACAATCCCAGTATATCAAAGAGAACAAGTAATTAAAAGAGGGAGAATAGATAAAAATATAGAGGATAATTTTTCTGAAAATCAACAATTTACACCATATGCAACACACTGGCTTTTAACAGGAGTTACAGGTCCGGATTATATAGATGTAGATAAGGATAATAAACTGTCTGAAGCAGATTATGGCTATTGGGTAAAGTTTGAGTATGGTAAATGGAGTGATGGGTACGGATGGAGAACTCCATACGAAGGAGAGAGAGAGTTTGAGCAGGTAAAAACATATTCATGGGGAGTAAAAGATATCTATTATTTAGATAAAGTGAAGACAAGAACCCATACAGCATTGTTTGTTAAAAAAGAGAGAAGAGATGGTTTTGGGGCAGATATTAGCATTCCTAATCGTTCAAATGATTTAAAATGGTACGAGGATAACCAATACGGTAGATCTTTTATACTAGGTGATGATGGATATTGGTATTTCCCTGGAGTATACGGGATTCCTCAGAGGTCTATTCAAACAACCGTTAGTCAGGGATATAGGTATAAGTCTCAACATGGGTATAACTTTAATGTTTATAAACAAAAAGCTTTACAGTTAGATAAGATTATTCTTGTAAAAAATAATTCAGGATATAGTGATATCTCGACTAGCGATGGAGCTCCTAATATAAATTTAGTAGGTCATATAAAAGCAAGTCAAAAGTTTACCACCTTTGATATTTGGGGAAGAGATTTAGGAACTGTAGGAAAAGATGTTTATGAGAGAGAATGGTATGGAGAGTATTATGATAATGTCTTAGAAGAGAGTGATATCCAACCAATATATTCGGATTTAATGAGTAAAGCACAAAGAGTAATAGATTTTAATTATGATGAAAGTTATCCTCTAGCTAAAAATACTCCAAATTCTGAAGCAGCTTCTAGAGGACGTTTAACTTTAAAAAAAGTATATAGTTATGGTAAACGAGGTGCTTCAATGATACCTCCTTATAAATTTGAATATCATGATGAACATATAAGTTTTGATGAAGATAAAATTGATGAGTGGGGGTATTATGATGAAAACCCAGATGTATGGAGTTTAAAAACTATAGAAACTCCTACTGGAGGGAAGATAAAAATTAATTATGAAGAAGATGAATACAATGGAGAAGTCATAACTAGCTCTAGAGTGATGTCTAATGATTTAAAGTTTAGTTTTAGAGAAGCTTCATCCTATGGGAAATATATTGAATTTAAAAATGCAGATAATGTAGCAATAGAAGATAAAATAAATTTTACAAAGTTTTTTACCGTTGGAGAACAAGCAAAGGTAGATGCAATGTATTGGAGGCATCCTCCCGGAGATAAAGGACATAGGATTGGTGATGTTTCAGGAGAATATAATGTGATTAGTGTCTCTCAAGATAATATACTCATAGATATTCCAGATAATAATCTCAATCCGGATGTAAGAAGAGGTGCTACATGTTTTAATGAGCATTGGAGCTTTTATAATTTATTCCATAAAATTACGAATCAATGGTTTACTAAGCTGGATGAATCAGGATGTGGTGATCCAAGGTCAACTAGTAATGGAACACGAATGAGATATTCACTTTTCTCTAATAAAGAAATAGTAACAGGAACTACAAAAGGAGGAGGAATAAGAGTAAAAGACGTTATTCTAGAGGAAGATATAAATACTCGATTTACAACGAGCTATTCATATAATAATCCAGATAGAACGCATGAAACTTCAGGGATAACATCATATGCACCAGCAAAATATGCAAAGAGCATTGATTATGCCGCATTATTGCCTACACCATCTGTAATGTATGAACATGTAAGAGTAGAAAATAAAGATGTAGAAGGTGCTCTAATTGATTTTTCTGAGTATAAGTTTAATACATTAAAAGATATAAACTACACAGATCAAGGGTTTGAATTAGGAGAGTTTATGAAACTCGAAAGACAACAAAATGTAGATATTAATAATAGAGATATTAGTTTTCTTGATCGTGATAAAATGGATTTAAATTTTACAAAGCATAATTTGATCGATAATACAACTTTAATAGGAAGTTTAGCCTCAGTAAAAAATTATAATTCAAAAGGACAATTAATAGAGCATACAGAGAATATATATAAAGGTGCAGCAGAAGAACAAGGAACAATAAAGGAATCTTTTAGGATGGCAAAATATAGATATCAAAGTGTAGGGAATCCTAAAACGTTTTTAAATATTTCGAGTAGAGAGAAGAAAGAATCTACGATGCAAAGAACAATCACACGAAGAGGAAATATGACCTTTATTAAAGATTATGAAGAAGAAGATTTATTTACAGGAGAGAATATTAAAAACCGATTGATAGCAAGTGATGGAACATATTATGAACATATAAAGATTCCTGCGTATCGTATACCTGAATATACAGCAATGGGTAATAAGGTTGATAATAGTGATAATAGGAATATGTTAACACAAGGTACTTTGAATTTATCTAGAGTAAAAGTAAATGAGGTATGGAGAACTATTAGTGCAGGAATAATGACGTGGAACAATGAATGGGAGTATATAAACGATGATGGAAGAAGAAATTCTCCTACCATATTAAAAGATAAAATATGGAGAAAACATAAAACATATGTTTGGAATGGAGAAACAGAGGGTAATGGAATATATATTAATTATCAAGGTAATGATGATAATTTTGATTGGACTGTAGGATTAGATAGTCAAGTAAATACCAAATGGAGAAATATCAGTACAATCAATAGATATAATCATTATTCACAGCCCATCGAGACAATAGATGTTAACGGTAATGAAATGTCTACCAAAATGGGAGATAATAATACCAAAGTTTTTGCTGTAGGAAATGCGGCATATGATGAATTGTTTTACAGCGGTGCAGAAGATTTGATTTCTGGGAATCAATTTAGTGGACAAGTTAAAAAAGGTGATAGAGCAACCTTAACAACAAATAGACATACTGGGGTTTATGCACTAAACGTACCTGCTAAATATCCAAGTTTTATAATAAATCCTAAAAAAGGAAAAAAATATAAAGCATCTGTTT
The DNA here is from genome assembly GCA_947387485.1 of Aquimarina rhabdastrellae. GTDB lineage: Bacteria > Bacteroidota > Bacteroidia > Flavobacteriales > Flavobacteriaceae > Aquimarina. Next base: position 1,119,153 of record CANDNT010000001.1, on the reverse strand, counting down.
GGATGCAAAAAAATGGAGAAACATATAAAAGCTTAAGATTAGTAGTAGATGGTTATCGTATAGAATATAATCCAAGCGAAGTTGTTTTTGCAGGAAATTGGATACAACTTAATTTCTATACAGATAAAATAATGTCTGATCAAGAAGTGATACTTATGAACTTAAGTCATAATGGAATTTATGACGATTTTAGATTCTTGCCAGTTGAATCAACTATGACAAGTTATGTCTATAATCAATGGGATGAGCTAACCTATATATTAGGAGCTAATAATTTGGCGACTGAGTATACCTATGATGAAATGGGAAGATTAAAACAAACTTATGCAGAAATGATCGATCAACCAGGTATTTCAGGAGGTTTAAAACTTGCTACAGAAAATGATTATAATCATGCTAGAAATGTTAATGATTAATGTGTGGAGAAGTATGAAAACTATGAATAATAAGAATATCAATCAATAAGAATAGTGTTATGAATATAAGTAACTTACATCGTTATTTGAAGTATATATTAAGTATTACAATGATACTATTACAATATGCGGTAATAGCTCAAATTAATGTAACTACAACAGATAAAAACTGGGTATTAACCAATAGTTATGATGTTAATGGTAATTTGATTGGAGCAAATGTTTCTTTTTCTGATAAATTAGGAAAAGGATTACAAACAATAACATATGATAAGAAACTGGATGAAATGTGGGCGTCAGAAACCTTTTATGATAAACAAGGACGCCCGGTGTTACAGACTTTAGGAGCTCCAATAGGAAGGTTAGCTAGTTTTAATTATCAAACTAGCTTTACAAGAAAGCAAAATGGATTGAGATTAACTATAGGAGATTATGAAGAGGGAGATTTAGAAAATCCATCTCTCATAGGTAATCAGTTTAATACCTTAGGATGGTATTATAGCGAATCTAATACACGTGAGCCTTATCAAGATGTTACAGATCGTCCTTATAGTCGTGATATATATAGTACATTAAACCCTGGGGAAGTTTTAAAAACTGTAGGAGGTAATAAACAGAATGGAAAATGGAGACAGGTATATAGTTTTACGATGCCTATCGGGCAAGAACTTTCTAGTGCAGTAGCTTTTGGAGATAATAAATACAATAATCAAAAGGTTGTAAAAACGGTTACACGAGATGTAGATAATATAGAAACAGTAGTTTTTAGAGATTCAGATGGAAATGTTATAGCAGCTGCTCGAAGTGGAAATGAAGAAAATGCAAGTTTAGAAAGTAGGATTAACATTGTACGTATAGAAAGTCAAGCATGGGTAGATGTACATATACCAGTAGGAGGATGTGATAATATTAGATTATATGAAAAAGCTATAGATATTAAATCTACAGCAATAGAAAGTAAATTAGAAGGAGTAAAAAATAATTTAATAGATCAGGTTACTATTGAAGGTGAGGATATTAATGTACTTACAGAGAATGTTAATAGCGAAAATAAAGATCTAGAAATTACTCTAGAAGAAATCCCTCTTGGATATTTTTATAGAATATATGATTTAATAACCGAAGAGGTTATAGATAACACAAAAGCGCGATCAGCATACATTTTAAAACCTGGTTTTTATAGAATAGAAAGTAGGTATGGTATATCAACAAGTTTTTTAGGAACCACAAGATATATTTCATCGCCAGTATATCTTCCCGGAGAGTTTGGAATACAACATTGTGAGAATTATTATGATTATAGTCTAAATGAATATAATAAATCAGGAAGATTAGTAAGTAGTAAGCAACCACAAGGAAAAATGGAAACTACGTATCGTTATAATGCTTTAGGCGAATTGATAGAAACCAATAGTGTAGATGAAGGGGCAGCTCAATTTAAATACCGTAAAGATGGGCAAATACGTTATTCTCAAAACAGTAAACAAGTTGAAATATCAATAAGTACAGAGCCAATTCCTACATTTAGTTCTGAGTTTTCGTATACAAATTATGATGATTATGGTAGACCTATTGAGAGTGGAGTTTTTCATTCAAATCATATATTAGGTAATATTTTTTACTCATTAGATCCAGATGGATCAGAGCCTTCGATGTTGGGGTTAAGCAAAAAAGAACAAAATTTCACTGTATACGATATTGCAGACAATACTGGTTTAGAGGCAGCTTTTAATGGAGATTCGAGATCTGTTAATTATGAACGACAAAGTTTTGTATCTGGTAATGTATCAAAAACCTATACAACCAATCCAGAAACTACAACAACTTGGTATAGTTACGATATCTATGGACGTGTAAAATGGATAGTACAAAAAATTAACGGATTAGAAGGGGTAAAGACAATAGATTATAAATATGACCCTATCACAAATCAAGTTGCAAAGGTATATTACCAGAAAGGAGCTAGTAAGGAACAATTTGTACATCGATATACCTATGATTCGGCAGATTATAGTTTGGTAAAAGTAGAAACTTCTACTAATGATGTTCATTTTGTTGAAGATGCTAATTATGAGTATTATGAAACAGGTGCTTTAAAAAGAATGGAACTAGGTGATGGATTGCAAGGTATGGATTATATATATAATATTAATGGGGCATTAAAGAGTATCAACCATCCAGATCTACATGCAGGAGTGGATCCAGGAGGTGATTTGCAGGATGTATTCGGTATGAGTTTACAGTACTATAATCAGGATTATAGAAGAACAAATACGCCTAAAGATATCCGACATCTCCATGGAGGTATAGATCAATATAATGGTAATATCAAAGCAATGAGCTGGAATGCTCAAATGTTAGGAACAAATGAATCCGAAGACACTTATTATTACAGCTATAATAAAAATAAATGGCTAACTGGGGCAAGTTTTAATAGAGTGATCAGTAATGTTCAAGGATTTGTGCAAGATACAATTTTATCCACTCCTATAGAAAATACTCAACATATACAAGCCTCTAGGTCAATTGCATTAAAACCTGGGTTTTATGCAAAAGCTAGCGAAAAACTAACCTTTAGAGCGAATATCGTTAAAGGAGAAGATATAGATACAAATGGAGACTATAATGTATATGGAATTACATATGATGCCAATGGTAATATACAAAGTTTAAATCGTAATAAACATACAGAAAATGGAAATAATGCAATGGATCAATTATCCTATGTATACAAAACTGATAAACAAAATCAATTATTACGAGTTGATGATGGAGTAATAGGAGATACCAATGCTGCAGATATCAAAGATCAAGACGGTAAAAATTATGTATATAATGATATCGGTCAACTGGTTAAAAATAATGAAGAAGGCATAGAATATAGCTATAATGCAAGTGGGTTAGTAACCGAGATAAAGAAAAATAATGTATCTTTAGTCAAGTTCTTTTATAATGATAGAGGACATCGTGTCCGTAAAGACTCCTATTTGGTTCCAGGATCGGTATCTACAGAATATTATATTAGGGATGCTGCGGGTAATACTATAGCGATTTACAGAGATGGTTTATTAATAGAAAGAACTATATATGGTAGTAGCCGTTTAGGTGTTTTTAAAGGAGATAGAAGGTACTATGAACTTAAAGATCATTTAGGAAACGTAAGAGCGGTGATAGGGCGTACTAACTCTGGACAAGAGATGTCACTCTCAGCGACAGATTATTATCCTTTTGGAATGACTATGCCTAATAAAAACATAGATGGAGGATATCGATATACATATCAAGGACAAGAAAAGGATTATGAAACAGGTAAAGAAGCGTTTGAGGAACGTATATGGGATAGTCGTATAGTGAGATGGCTTTCCCCAGATCCAGCAGGAAAAGGTGATTCTCCTTATATTGGAATGTATAATAATCCTTTGAAATATATTGATATAAAAGGAAGAGATACATTAAATGTTTATAGATCTAGAATAATAGGAACGGATTCATATGGAATAGATCAATATCAACTTAATTTTGAAATTATTAAAAATGGAAAAAGTTTAAAACAAAAATTAGTACTTTATATGTATGCGAATCATGATTATGAAAGAGGGCCTGGTACAGGTGATAATGCATTAGAAAGTAAAGGTGTTTACCCAATAAGATTTGATCAAATGACGGCTCATAGAGGTCAAAATAATTGGGAAAATACTATACGGCTAAATAATGCAGGAGTTTTTATTCATCCAGGTAATCCTTCTTACAATATTGGATGTAAAGCAGTTTGTAATTCACCTAATTATGAATTCGGAAACTTATATGAGCCATCGTTTATGGATACAGTTAATGCCTTACAGCAAATAAGAGATTTGTTTGATAAAACAAATCAACAAGGTTTTTTCTTTATAACTAACCAAAGATTTCCTGTTGATCCTATAATGGCACCATCTCCACAAGGGATAGTTACAAATAAATATAAAGTTATTACTGGAGATCTGATTTCTCATGGTGTAACAAATTAATAAAAATGAAATTTTAATGAAAAACTATATTTATGTGATTTTTTTAATTATTGTTTGTGATGCATATTCCCAAATTGATTTTGAAGAACATATTAAATCTATTAAGAAAGAACAGTTTTATACAGATGATAGAACTGGAGAAAAATATAATGTAAATGAAAGATCTGTAGATTATGCAATCAATTACTTAAAAAAAAACAGAATTAAGGAAAAATATATAACTAATAGGAACTTGTTGAAGAAGATAGTAAATATTGAATGCAGAGATTCTTTATATACTTCTTTTAATGGTAAATTAAAAAATGGTACAGAAATTAAAGTTAATATTAAGTACAAAAAGTTTGATTCCAAAAAACATAAAATTGAATTAAGAAATAACTTAAACTATTTTGATGGTGAAATTGGATTTGGAGCTTACTATAGAATACCTAGTTTAGAGATTGACAATATTGATTTGATAATCAATAATAGAAAAGTTTTTATACCAAGAGAAGCTTTTAATAATTTTTTTGATGTAAATCAATGTGAATCATTTTTGTTTTATAAACCTGTAGAAATATTTTCTTCAAAAGATGGTAAATATATATTTATATATCTTTATGGAGGAATAGCTGCAAATACGTATTTTGCAAAACTAATTTTTAATGAAAATGAATACATTACACAAATAGTTGCTGATTATCGAGAGTTGGTTGACTGGAGAGTTACTAAAAATATACGTTTTTTAGGGTTTTAAAATACGTATATTTTAATCCGTAGTGGATTTAAGTAAAGCTGTGTAAATTTCTGGTTAGTAGTGGATTGAGGTGTTTAGGGTTTGATTTATATGCACAACTTTAGCGAAAATTTCGAGAAAATAATGGGAGTTTTGAAACAATTGGATGTGAAAACAAGTTTCCCTCGATCGGAATATAAAAATAAGAAACAAAAGGCCCTTGCTAGCGCTAGTTTGTAACTAGTGCCGTCACAGTAAAGAAATAAGAAATAAAAAGAGAAGCTATATAGTAGAGATACTGTGTAGCTTTTTTTTGTATTTAAGAATATGCTTTGCAAAAATATACTAGATTAGTTATATTTAAATATGCCGCTAGCTTGTAGCTAGTGGCGTTTATGAGTAGTAAGCAAATAGAATATAAAGCTATGCTAAGAAATTAGAGTAGCTTTTTGTATTTTTAAGTATGAGTAGAAAATACAAATTTCATAATAAGTTAGGTTTATATTTTGTGAGTTTTGCTACAATTTATTGGCTAGATGTATTTACTAGACAAGTGTATTTAGATGTATTAGCAAATAGTGTAAGTTATTGCAGAGCAGAAAAAGGAATGGAGTTGTATGCCTATTGTTTTATGCCAAGCCATGTACATTTTGTATTTCGTTCTACAAATGAGCAACCAGCGGAATTATTAAGAGATTTTAAGCGTTATACTTCCAGAAAAGTTATAGAAGCGATAGAAACTAACCCACAAGAAAGTAGAAAAGAGTGGTTATTATGGATGTTTGCGAAAGCATGAAAGAAAAATGCAACAACAAGTAAACACCAATTTTGGCAACAACACAATATGCCTATCGAGTTATGGAGTGAAAAAGTGATTAAACAGAAAATAGATTATACCCATAACAATCCAGTATTGAGCGGTTTTGTTATTAACCCAGAAGATTGGAAATATTCAAGTGCAAGAAACTACCAAGATGATACTACTATTTTAGAAATAGACGATGTAGGTTTTATAGTTTAAAGCAAAGCCATATTTTTATCAAAGAACTCCCCTCGAGCGGGATATAAAAAATAAGAAATAATAACTGGTACACTTTTGTAAAGTGTGCCTTTTATTTGTGCATTTGTAATGTACATAAAGAACAGTTGTATACAAATAAATATGCTTTGCAAAAATGCACTAGAGTAGTTATATTTAAATATGTCTCAGTGTTATAAAGTCATAGATAGCACAGTACCAACATTTATAACTATTACTGTAGTAGATTGAGGAGATATATTTATTCGTCCTGTTTATTTTTAAATACTAGATGATTCTTTAAAATATTGCGTAGCTAATAAAGGTTTAAAATAAGTATCTTTATAAGAGAATAAATTCATTAAATCAAAAACATGAAAAGAGCAATAAGTATAATCATATTTTGTATGAGTTATGGAGTATTTGCACAACTAACAGATACAGGTGATAAAATAGGTATAGGTATAACAACACCATCAGAAAAACTTGAAGTTGATGGTACCATAAAAGCATAGAAGAAATTCACGAAGATGTTCTTAAAAAATATAACAACGTAATTGATAAAATATCAACGCGGAACATTGTTATTTAAAAGAGTAAAATAAAGAAAAATAGAATTTCTTTAATGCAAATATCTCCGTAGTAATTACCAACTACATACTTCTCTTATAATATAGTTAATAAATGATTGATCTAATAGAAATTAATGACAACGAAAAAAGTTTTTTTATCAATAAAACACCAGTTACTGTAGCTGATTGGTATTTATTGGGAATGAATGAGTTAAATTATTGGCAAAGACTAGAAAAAAAGCATCCTGCTATAGGTTTCTATCATTTTGATGAGATAATAGAGTATTGTAATCGTTTAGAAAAGAAACTTCGCCTAGAAGGGAAAATTAATGAAGATTATTATGTGGATATACCTCAAGTTCAAGAATGGACATATGCGTGTATGGGAGATTCGAAACAGAAATGGTCTTTTGGAATTGATGATAAGAAATTATCAGAATATGCTTGGTATAGTGCTAATAGTAATAATAAATTACAAGAGGTAGGTAAAAAGAAGCCTAATAAATTTGGCTTATACGATCTATATGGTAATATAGAAGAATGGTGTCATGAAGAAAATTATACAAAATATGATTATAAAAATAATAAGTATAATGTATATCCTGCTTTAGGTGGTGCTTTTGATAGTATATTAGATGAATGTATTATAGATGAACTTCATTTAATAGGTGAGACAAATCAGTTTGGTGAAAGTGTTGGCTTTAGAATAGGAGTATTTCCAAACAAGAGAAATAATTAAAAATAAGAGTAGTACGTAAGTTTCTCTATGATAGAATTTGTAATACATCTATAAAGTTATTTTTAGAATTGAGAGATGTGCTATGTTTGTAGCTAATATAGAAGAATGAATATATAATGAGTAAGAAAAAAATAAGTAATGATTTTACATTTTTAGCTAAATATTTTTTACCATATGCCTTTATAATGGTTCAAATAGTTTTTTTGTATGTATTGATTTCTAATAAAGTATATCTTTTCATTCCGATTATATTAATATTTTTTGTTCTTGCTATATGTAATATGAAACATTTGATATTTCTTAAACAAGTATATATATGTGATGAAGGACTTATAATAAAAGAAAAAAGAAAAGAGGAAAAAGTATTATGGAGTGAAATAGAAGAATTTAGAAAAATGAAAAAAAGTAATAACATCAAGGTATGTTGTAAAAATAAAAAGACTTATATTTTTTTACCTCAATTAGATTTTATAGTTAGTTCTTCTAAATTAGAAAGTTTTATTGATTTTTTAAATGAAAAAAGTAATAATGATAGTTGATTGATTATAAGTCTCCCTAAAAAATAGCTACGGATAAAAATAGAAAAATAGCCATAACTTTATTCGTATGAAAAAGAGCAGATTTACAGAGTCACAGATTATTAGTTTTTTAAAACGCCACGAGTCAGGCGTTTCAGTAAAAGAGATATGCAAAGCAGAAAGCATTAGTCTTCAAACATTTTATAATTGGAGGCGAAAATATGGAGGATTAGAGATTTCTCAACTTAAGAAGATGCGGGAGATGGAAGCTGAGTTAAGTCGATATAAACAAATGTATGCTGAATTAGCACATCAAAATTACGCACTAAAAGATTTAATAGAAAAAAAGCTTTAAAACCAACTGAGAAACGAGATCAAGCAAAATATTTGATCAAAGAACATAATTTAAGTATTCGTGTTTCTTGTAAGCTTTTAAACATAAGTACATCTGTTTATTATTATAAAGCTAAGAGAAAAGACGATTCACAAATCATTGTATTGTTAGATCAGTTGGTGAGTAAATATCCTACCTATGGTTTCAAAAAGCTATACAGAACACTTCGTTTAAGAGGTTATACTTGGAATCATAAACGTATTTATAGAATATATAAATTGATGGGACTTAATATAAAACGTAGACCTAAAAAACGCCTTCCAGCTAGAGTAAAAGCTCCTTTGACACTCCCTATTACTCAAAATATTGTTTGGAGTATGGATTTTATGTCAGATAGTTTAATAGATGGAAGAAGGTTTAGAACACTTAATATTATTGATGATTTTAATAGAGAAGCTTTGTGGATTACTATAGCCATATCAATAAACGCTCACAGACTTATCAGAGAGTTGAATAAACTCATTGATTACAGAGGGAAACCAGAAGAAATACGTGTAGATAATGGTCCAGAATTTACTTCTTTAATCTTTATTGATTGGGCTAAAGCTAATGAGATTAATATTAGATATATCCAACCTGGTAAGCCCATGCAGAATAGTCTTGTAGAACGTTTTAACAAAGCTAGCTTTGCTAAAAATAATTATACCAAATTTGAAACACTTTCTTCGTAGCTAATTCTGGGGGACTTACAAAATAACTTTCTTCTTTTGATGAAGGAGTATAACATTAATATTAACGAAAATATATGTTTTTAAATATAAAAACTGAAGAACTAATATAACCCTAATAAGAATATTGTGTTGAAAACTAAAAGTGTTGAAGATTGTGTGTTTATGTGATTTAGAGAACACAAAGCAATAAAAGAAAGTAAACGCATTAAGAGAATAAATAAAATGAAATACATACAAGCTTTCTATGAAAACATGTACCTGTGTTTGTATTATAGGCAATTGAGTATAAATGAATATGAGCCTATGATAATGCCTGTAATTATTATTTCATTTTGTCAGTTTAATAATATAGCAACTATAATTAATTTAATATTAACAATATTGAGTATAAATATTCCATCATATTTTTTTTGGGGATATTTTATTATCTGTATAATCTTATTCATTAGTAATCATTATAATTATAAGAGAAAAACAGAATATTTGTTAAAAAATCAAAAGATGTATCCCGAATATATGGGGTTATGGATGATGATATATATATTATCATCCGTAATATTATTTGTTTATAGTATTGAATTAAATTTTAGATAAATAGTTAATAGCAGTATATGATACTTTTAGAGTTTGTAGGAGCGATTATAAGATATAGTTATTTGAGAATTATAAAACAAAGAAAATTGTCATTTACAGATATATGGAAAACTTTTGATTTTAAAAGTAGAGATGCTTTTAGTCATGATACGGCTAATTATAATGTAGGGATAGCTTTTGTATGTTGCATAATTTTAATAATGATAATTTTCTTTGATTAATAGATTAAGAAAAAGGTTATTAGTTATGTTTCACGATTAATAAAAATTGCAGTATTAAGTTTACTTCTTGATGTTAATGTAAATCGAAAGAGAAAACAATGATAAGAGAGATGTAAAATATCTATATCAAAGAATTAGATACTATATAAACATGAATACAAAAGAAATAAGAGGACGAATAATTTTTAACATAACAGAAAAGAATATGTATTTAATTTCTGATTCTTACATTAAAAATAATATTGGATTTAAGAATGAAAGATTAATAAAACATCTTTCTGAATCTGAAAATTTTTGTTTTTTCTTAGATAGAAATAGATCTCTATTTACAGATGAAAGAGTTCCACATTATTGGACATTGAATACTGATGGAAAATGGCTTTGGAGTGCTGATTTGGATTATTATACTATTAATTATGGATTAAAATGGCCGTTAGAGTTTTTAGAATATTTAGAAAAAAACAATTGTAATAGAACTACTATTTCTGATGAAGAATATAAAGAAATTGGAGAGTTTTTAGAAGAAATACGCTTTGATTATGGCGAAGATATAGGGGTTGTTAAACACAAAATATAAAAACTATTATTTTAGAAAGGAGTGATTATTAAAAATGTTTTTTAAGTATTATAATGTGTGTCAATTGGTTGTTTTATAGGAGATGCTAAAATTAAATGTTCAATGAGGTTTTTTGTTTTAATAGTGTTTACCTGTATTATTTCCTGTAATTCAATTGATGAAAACAGTGATAACGATAGTGGTAAAGAAATAACATTGATAAATAAAACAAATAAAGCTTTCAAAAGTATAAATACTATTACTTTAAAAGATAAAAGAAGTTTAAACACTATTTATAACCTGCTGAAGTATTCTAATAGAAGTATTAATGCAAAGGTCAGAAATAACAGGGGTTACATTGAAGTAGTTTATTCCAAGAGTCACAAAAACTATTTCTATATAATCTTTTCAGAAACTGATGGACCTATTGTTAGATATAAAAGAAAGTATTATAAAAATGATGAATTAATAAAGTTGATAGAGGGATATCTAAAACTAAATATAGAATTAAAAGAACACTATTAAAAACAATATAAAGTAGTTTCATTTTGTAAAGCGTATACATGCAATACCACTTTTGGATTTAAATAATAATATATAACATGAATTTTAAAATTACAGGAACATTTAATGAAAAAATTTCTGCTATTAATGAAGAAGGTGAATTGTTATTTTATTCAATATCTAATTTAATAAGTTTTGACAAAAGAAGAATAAGAGTATATGATAGAGATGATTTTTTAATGATAACAACCGATGATAAAACAAATTCTATAAAATTTACTAGTGATAGTGATGGATGTAATTTGAATACAAGTCAATTTGAAAAAAGAAAAGGGCTATCTTTCAAAGGTTTTATTGATATAGAAAAAGAGAATAAAATTAATTTTAAGTATAATAAGATTATTTTTTTTAATCCATATATAAAAATATTTATTGAAGATAAGTTTATAGGATATGTTAAAAAGTCATTTTTCGTTTTTAAAAAAGAGTATAAAATATTTATAAAAGATGAATTTCAAGTATTTATAAATTATATCTTGATTTACCTATTAATATTTGAAAATGTTTATGATCATGAATAATATGATGAGTTTAGTATGTTTTTTATCAAAAATAGCATGATTATAAAAAATGAATAAGATTAAGACGTTTTTCAAAAGTCAGAGGAATTATAAAATTTATATTTCTTTAATAATAGTTTACCTTTTTGTTATACTGGTTTTTAAAATAAGAACAGTAAACAAACTAAAAAATGAAGGTGTTTTTACTATTGCAAAAATTTTAGAGATTAATCCAGGAAGTTATGCTGGTAGACATATTAAGTATGAATTTTTGCATGAAGATAAAGTAATGTACGGATATCATTCTTTTCAAGCTTGGGAAGAAGCTCCATTAGTTGGAGAGTATTATTTAAATGTCTATTTAAAAAATGAGAATCATTTAAATTACCTATTTATGGAAGTAAAAATACCAAATGAAGTAGGACTATCTACTGATCCAAAAAAATATATACCCGAAAATTTATTTATTAAGTTTTGGAAATTATAAGTTCTATAATCCCCCTCTAGCGGATATAAAAAATAAGAAATAAAAACTGACACATTTTTATAAAGTGCACCTTTTGTTTATTGCGTTTGTAATCCCCAGTCTAACTATTTATCAAAATTTTAACTGGAATGAAGCAATTAGGTTTTAATTTATCATTGATTATTTGCTTGAGTTTATTTATTAATTGTAGTAAAGAATTGCAAAAGAATGAAATTTTAGGAAAATGGAGTGATAAGAATGTAACAATAAACTTTCTTGATGATTCTAAATTTTAGGGTTATGTAAATGGTAAATTTATTTCATCTTTCAACACTCAAAACAAAGATTCTATAAAAGGGGATTTTTTGATTATAAATGACCTCAAAAGGAGTTTTATTCCAATTATAGAGTTATCTATTACAAATATTAATAAATTTCATGATATAAAAATAGAATTATTTTATAATGACATTAGCGAAATACCATTTCTATCAAATCATGAAGATAGTTTTTTATATTGTGAATTAATCCGATCTCCACTCGGCAAAGAATGATTAAAATAAAGTTAGAGTATTACGTGAATGCCTCTTCTCACGAAGGATATAAAAAATATGAAATAAAAAAGAAAACTAGTGTATTCTTAAAACCTAAATAATGATGAAAAATATTTTTATTTATTCAAAAGAGAATATATTAAAAATCTATGGAAGGGGTAATTCAGAAAAAGGAAAAATGTTTTTAGAATTACTTGGAATTAATGATTTAGGATTAAAAGAAGTAATTATAAAGAATACTCAATTTGAAGAAATACAAAGAAAAGTAAAGTTGGCTTTAGAAAAATTGATTTCTGAAAACAAGAATTCTCCAATGATACATCCTACAAATTTAGAAAATCAAAATTTTGATAGTTTCGTTGAAAAAGAAATTCTAGGAACGAATATGAGACTTTTTCTGGGCGGAATCGAAGGGAATATTATAGGTCTTTCAAATTTATATGATTTATTAGAATTAATTATAGATGAAAAACATAGCTATTTTAAAGTAGTACTATTAAATCATTTGGAACATAGACAGTGGTTAGCTTCTTTTGATTAATAAATATTTAAGAATACACAATTAATAAAAGCTTCAAAATAGCGACTTTTCAAGAATAAAAAGCAAAACCTATTTTTTAACCCAATAAAAGCAGTATTTTTGCCCTCTATAAAATAAAGCAAAAATGCGTACAAAAACACTCAAGAAGAACAAGATCAATGTAGTGACTTTAGGTTGTAGCAAAAATGTTTACGATAGCGAAGTCTTGATGGGGCAATTAAAAGCCAACAATAAAGAAGTAGTTCACGAAGAAGAAGGAAATATTGTGGTGATTAATACTTGTGGGTTTATTGCTAATGCAAAAGAAGAATCTGTAAATACGATTCTAGAATATGTTAAGCGTAAAGAAGAAGGTGAAGTCGATAAGGTATTTGTTATGGGATGCCTTTCAGAGCGTTATAAACCAGATCTGGAAAAAGAAATTCCTGACGTAAATCAATATTTTGGTACTACAGAGTTACCTAGTTTATTAAAAGCCTTAGGTGCTGATTATAAACATGAATTAATAGGGGAGCGTTTAACAACAACACCAAAAAACTATGCGTATTTAAAAATAGCCGAAGGGTGTGATCGACCATGTTCTTTTTGTGCGATTCCGTTAATGCGTGGTAAACATAAATCAACACCTATAGAAGACCTAGTGACAGAGGCGGAAAAGCTAGCTGCAGATGGGGTAAAAGAATTGATTTTAATTGCTCAGGATTTAACATATTACGGACTAGATTTATACAAAGAACGCAAACTTGCAGATTTATTAAGAGCATTAGTAAAAGTAGACGGAATTGAGTGGATTCGTTTGCATTATGCTTTCCCTTCTGGATTCCCTATGGAAGTGTTAGAAGTGATGCGAGAAGAACCTAAAATCTGTAACTATATAGATATACCATTACAGCATATAGCAGATCCTATCCTTAAATCAATGCGTCGAGGAACTACCAAAGCCAAGACGACTAAATTACTAAAAGAGTTTAGAGCCGCTGTACCAGAAATGGCTATTCGTACGACTCTAATTGTTGGGTATCCTGGAGAAACAGAAGAAGATTTCCAAACTTTAAAACAATGGGTAGAAGAAATGCGTTTTGAACGTTTAGGATGTTTTACCTATTCTCACGAAGAAAATACCCATGCCTATACATTAGAAGACGATGTACCAGAAGAGGTGAAAATACAACGTGCTAATGAGATTATGGAAATACAATCACAAATCTCATGGGAGCTGAATCAAGAAAAGATAGGTAAAGAATACAAAGTTGTTATCGATAGAAAAGAAGGAGAATATTTTGTAGGACGTACAGAATTTGATTCACCAGATGTGGACAATGAAGTACTAATAGATGCATCAAAATATTATTTAAAAACAGGAGAATATATCACTATAAAAGTGATCGAAGCAGCAGACTTTGATCTATATGGAGAAGTTATTTCTTAATATTCAGAATGATTGCTTAAAATTAAGATTTAAAAAAAAATAATAATAGGGCGATTTTTTATTCGGCCTATCGAAAATATAGTGTGAAATTTGCAATGAGAGAAGCGTAAAAAACTTTGGACTGTTTGAGCGTTAGCGAGTTTGTCTTAAGTTTAGCTTCTGAATAATAAATTTAGCTATAGTTTCGTAAGCCTAGACTTTTTTCTAACTTTTTTGGCGATGAAAAAAAGTTATATAATGTAAAATCTATTTTAAGGTATATTTAGAATTATAGAAACGATGATCAACTCAATTACTATAGTTGAGATTGAATTATTTATTACAAAGCATAAAAGTTAAAGGAGAAATTAAAATGACATAATTTCTCCTTTTTGTTTAATTCAATATGAGGGGTGGGGAATCCAGCATCCATAATGTTTGACACAACATAAATAAATGACGACCAAAAAGGTAGGATGCTAGTATTTTAAAAGCTATTAATATTTAATTGTTTTATCCATTGCTCGATAGCAGCAATGCGGTCATCGTTAATTTTACGATTGTATTTTAAAAACTTTTGGATACAACCTTTAGCAACACCTATCTCTCTTTCAATGGCTTGGTAATTAATGTATTTCTGATTTTTGATCAACCAATGTTCAACTTTTTCTCTACGATTTGTACTCATAAATAATCAATAAAATTCTAGGATAATACATACAACAATTGCGATGTATCATCATCTAATAATAAAAATAAAGGGGTAGACATAGTATTTCAGCTACCTATAGTGATTAGTTATAGATGGGCAATTATACTATTTATGACGGTTTGAGAGTTTTGTTTTCCAGACTTTGAATAGTAATTCAAAGAGTCGACAAAGATAGAAGTTATGATATAAAGTTGTATACGGTAAAACCGTAATTAGGTAATAAATAAGAAGTTGAAACTAAATTTAACACTTTTTATGATCCATAAGCAATGATATTGATAAAAATATACCATTGCTTATGGAAAAATTATAGAAGAATATTAAATTCTAAATTTGTTATTATTGGTAAAGAAAATAGCATTAGTAAAGAATAACTTACCGTTTTGCCAGAAAGACCTAAACAATGGATTGTCTACCATATAGACAATGCTTCCATTACCAATACGCTCTTCTCCAAATACTAAAGAGTTTTTTAATTCGGCTAAAGCTTTTTCACCAGCAAAACCTGAAATATTTTTAGCATCACCTTTAATATAAGCAATATTATAGCCGTTTTTTAAGAACTGATAAGAAGAACTACCTAATTTAAGGCTATGATACGTATCTGTATAACCAAAAGCCATAGGATGAGAAGCATCCACTTGAGTTTTAAAAATACTACCAGTGATTAATTCTTGAACACTTTCTTTTTCACGTTGATCATAAGGAGTTAAATACGGAGTAACATTTTCGCTATCTTCTTTAGTCTCCTTTGGTTTATGTGATTTAAGACTGAAACCATCTTGATTAGCAAAAGCATTCACCCCTCCTTGTATAGCGATGATTTTTCCGCCTTTAGAAACCCATTCTTGTAAAGGTTTTAAAGTATTTTTATTAAGAAGACCACCATAATAACCATTAGGAATGATAAGCACATCATAAGAATCTAAGCTAATTCGGTTTAAATAAGCCGTATCAATAGAAGTGATAGGGTAGTGAAGTTGCTGTTCAAAGAAATGCCAGATTTCACCATAACTTAAAGAAGAAACATAATCACCTTTTAATACAGCTATGCGTTGTGGATTGATAAGCTTAACGTCTGGTGATCCAAAATCAACTCCATTAGAAGCAAAACCAGAAGCCGTAGCATATAATTTACGTTGGTGTTTATTGGCAATACTAACTAATTTTTGATCAAAGTTTTCTAGAGAACGGTTATCACTTTTGGTGATAATAAGACTACCTTTTTTAAAAGAAGTACCACCGTTATTAAAATCTTTTTCGCTAAAACGTACTCTAATCTTATGTTGTAATAAATCAGCCAAAAAGCTAGCATCATCCATACTATTCCATTTGGCAATATATCCAGCTGCGTTGGCAAGAGTCGTATTTGTTATCTTTTGAATTTCATTCTTTTGAGTAGGAACAAGTGTGGTAGAAGCAACAGTTTCTAGTCCATAAGCAAAAGGAAGACTCCATGCAGTAATATCATAAGTAATAGGAGTAGAAAGCTTAGCATCAATTTCGAATAAGGCTTTTACCATTTTACCCTTAGGTTGATTCGTACTTACGACTAGAGCACCTTTACTATCCATGCTACCTTGTTTTCCTGTAGCGTACAAGAGTCCTTTAACTTTGGCTACAGTAGTATATCCATAAGAGATATCATGACGATCTAATAAGCGTGTTAAAGCAGCAATACGATCTGCATTTCCTTTAAGTACATAGCTCTTATAAGTTAATCCAGAAGTATTAAAAAACGATTTAAACTCTTTGTTTAATTGCGTGGCACTTTTTGAGGAAATTTCTACAGTAGATAACCCTGTAGTAGTGTGATGTGCTACACGATCTTTAAGAGTAAGTACATAACCTTCGTCTGTTTGTATACCTAGACCAGCTCTTCCGTGACCAGCTTGCTCATACGTCATACCTATTGCACCCATAAAAGTAGGATAAGTATCACCATAGCTAGGGTATAGTAAATCAAAACGTTCTCGAGTAAAATACAGCCATCCTTCTTGATCAAAATAACGCGCATGGTTTTTACCTATTTGTGTTTGGAAATCACGTTGCCAATCAGTAATAATTTCGTGAAAAGGTTCTGCTGCTGGAGCAAAATAATAAGGTTCGTTAATTCCTTGTTCATGAAAATCAACATGTACGTGTGGCATCCATTTATTATAAACCTTAAGACGTTGCTGAGATTCTACCTGAGTAGCCCAAGCCCAATCTCTATTTAAATCAAATAGATAATGATTAGGTCTACCTCCTGGCCATGGCTCTACATGTTCTGTAGCCTTTTGATCGGTATTATAAGGCGTAGCTTTTACTTGGTTATACCAATTTACATAACGATCACGTCCATCTGGATTTACACATGGATCTAGAATTACTACAGTGTTTTTTAGGTAATCTTTTTTAGTTGTAATAAGCTCATAAGCAGTTTTCATAGCCGCTTCTGTACTAGAAGCTTCGTTACCATGTACATTATAACTTAGCCAAACAATAGCAACTTCAGGAGAACTAGTTCCTTCAACAATTCCTGTATTTTTTAAATTATCAAGACGTATATTTTCTATATTTTTTAAATTTTCTTCGGTCGAAATAATAGCATAAGTAAGTGGTCTTCGCTCATTTGTTTTTCCATAATGATGGTAGGTGATCATCGAAGAGTTATTGGCCAAATGATTGAAATAGTTGACAACATCTGCATGACGTGTAAATTCACTTCCGATTTCATACCCCAAGAAATCCGCAGGAGATTGTTGTGAAAACCCTATAAAAGAGCATACAATTAAGGCATAGGCTAAAATATATTTCATTAACTAGTTTTTAGCATTCATCAATTCCCTTTGCATTGATGAAAAAAGATTACACAAAATTTTATTTAAAAAGGTAAAGTACAACCATATAAAGATTTTTAAAAATGGTATTAACTAAAATTTAGGATTTAGAAGTAGAATCTGACGTATATTTATGCTCCAAAAAAAGTGATATATGCCAAGTGAATGTCTTCCGTTTAGAGATACTAATTATTTCTCATCGTTGATATGTAATTATTTAGATCAAGAAAATGCTTTAAAACAATTATATAATCGTTTTCCTACCAAAGCAAATTTTCTACCACAATTAAAAGAAAAACAAAAAAGTTTTCCCACGACGTCCAGAATAGTATTAGTAGAGGCATTAAAAAAGCAATATAAAAATGTAAAAGCTTCGACAAAGACACTTGAACATATTGAATCATTACAAGAAGAAACTACGTTTACCATAACAACAGGACATCAATTAAATCTGTTTACAGGACCATTGTATTTCTTGTATAAGATTGTTTCTACAATTAGATTAACACAAGAATTAAAAGAAGCTTATCCAGAATATAACTTTGTGCCGATCTATTGGATGGCTACAGAGGATCATGATTTTGAAGAGATTAATTATTTTAATTTTAAAGGAAAGAAAATTCAGTGGAATAGGGCAGATGGAGGTGCAGTGGGATGTTTTGATACCCAAGGACTAGATAAGGTTTTCGAGATTTTTGCTTCAGAATTAGGAATAGGAAGAAATGCAACCCAACTTAAACACTTGTTTGAAGAAGCTTATCTAAAACATCAAAATTTAGCTGAAGCTACACGTTATCTTGCAAATGAATTATTCAAAGCCTATGGATTAGTGATTGTAGATGCAGATGAGCCTGCATTAAAGCAAATTTTTATTCCGTATATGGAGAAAGAATTGCTAGAGCAGGTAGCTTATAAAAATGTAATGCCTACAGCTAATACAATTAATGAATTAGGATACAAAGTACAGGTAAACCCAAGAGAAATTAATTTGTTCTATTTGGGTGAAAATAGTCGCGAACGTATTATCCAGACAGCGGATACCTATTCTGTAAATAACACAACGATAAGTTGGACAACAGCACAAATAATACAAGAGTTAAAAGAGCATCCAGAACGATTTAGTCCTAATGTAATGATGCGTCCTTTATATCAAGAAGTGATCTTACCTAACTTATGTTACATAGGTGGTGGCGGAGAGTTAGCATATTGGTTTGAACTTAAAAACTATTTTGAAGCAGTAAATGTTCCTTTTCCGATATTACTATTACGTAATTCGGTATTAATGCAGACTAAAAAACAAGCAGAAAAACTAGAAAAACTAGATATAAAGAGAGAAGAAATCTTCTTAAAACAACATGAGTTAATCAATAGAAAGGTTAGACAAATATCTAATATTGAAATAGATTTTTCTTCACAGCGAAAGTTACTTCAAGAGCAATTTAAAGAAATGTATGTCTTGGCAGAAGCAACAGATGTAACGTTTA
Source organism: Aquimarina rhabdastrellae (assembly GCA_947387485.1). Lineage (GTDB taxonomy): Bacteria > Bacteroidota > Bacteroidia > Flavobacteriales > Flavobacteriaceae > Aquimarina. Next base: position 1,099,681 of record CANDNT010000001.1, on the reverse strand, counting down.
TCAATGCTGTAAAGGCACAAGAAATTAAACAATTAAAAGGGTTAGATAAACTCGAACAGCGATTGCTTAAAGCTCAAAAGCGAAAATTAAAAGATCATGTCACTAGATTGACTACAATCCAAAACGAATTGTTCCCTAATTATAGTCTACAAGAACGCAATACTAATTTTTCTGAAATGTATCTAGAATACGGAGATGAATTAGTACCTGAGTTAATGAAATATTTGGATCCATTAAAAGGAGAATTCTTAATAATTACGACAACTATTTAAAATATATACGATAATTCATCGCATAAAACCTTTTTTATCATCTAAGAAAGGTTTTATTGTTTATAGCGATAATTTATTTTTAAACCGTAAATATTTTATGGTTTATGTAAAGTGTTGATTATAAATTAAGTGTATTTTGTATTGAATATAGTTAAGATAATATTAGTATTTTCTTTAGAAAAGTTTAGTAGTTTTGATATAGCAGAAACTGAAAACCTCAGTTATCATTGCGTAAACACATTAACATTAACTAATCTAACTATGAAAATCACTAATGTGATGCAATACTTGTCCCCAAAGTATATTGCACAAAAAGGGTATGTATTATCCTTAACATTAATGCTCCTGTTAACTTCAATCACAGGACAAGCACAAGAAGCTAAATTATTTAACCTAGGAAAAGAGAGAGACTTTAGTGAAAAACTATTATCAGTCGCTAAAACAACACTTCTTTTACAGGTTTCAGAACAAGAACAGCTAGAAGCTACTATACAACTTCAAGAAGGGAATATGGGAGATTATAAGCTGGTAGGAAACATCGGAGATAAAAAAACATCAACTTTTGACATTGTTAAAAAAGATGGATTTATTATCGGTAAAATTATTTTAAGAGATGCTCAAAGAGCTTTTCAGTATTACTCAGGAGATGATGGTAATGTCTATGTAGAAGAAATTGATATCAATAAGTTGGTATGTATTTCTTATGCTACTGTAGAAAATAAAACAGCAAATAATGTAGCAGCATCTAGTCGTGTGCCAGAATTAGAAAGTCAACCAGGAGCACCAGGAATCGTGTATTTGGATTTTGATGGAGAACTTGTAGAAAATACCAACTGGGTTGGTGGAGGAACCATTGATGCAGCACCATCTGGTTATAGTGACGAAGAAATTATGCTGGCTTGGAGAATCATGGCAGAAGATTTTAGATCTTTTAACCTTAACATTACGACTAGAAGAGAATTATTTGATGCAGCACCAGTGAATCGTAGAATGATGGTGATTTTTACACCTACAAAAGATGCTGCTCCTACAGCTGGAGGAGTTGCTTATTTATATTCGTTTTCATCGGGATTAGATGAGCCTTGTTGGGTATATAATAGATCAGGAAGATCTGCAGGAGAAACAGGATCTCACGAATTAGGACATACTTTAGGATTATCTCATGATGGAATTAATAGAGCAAACGGAGAGTATTATAGCGGACATGGAGAATGGAGTCCTATTATGGGATGGAGTGCTAATACTAAAGTAGGACACTGGAGTTTAGGAGAATATACAGATGCGACACAACAAGAAGATGATATTGCTATCATATCTGGAGCATCAAATGGTGTAGGATTTAAAGATGATGATCATGGAGGAACACCAGCTACTGCAAGTTTATTAGTTACTGCTTCAGACGGTACTGTAAATGCAGATCAAAACACTGGATTAATTGCAGAACGTACAGATGTAGATGTATTTTCTTTTGTAACTAGTGGAGGTGAAGTAAGATTTGATGTTAATCCAGATACACAGTATAGAGGATATGATATCGCTAACCTTAATATACAAGCGAGAATCTTAGACGGAAGAGGAGAAGAACTTGCTATATCTAATCCATATAGAAATTTAAGCGCTTCAATCATTACTACATTACCAGAAGGAACATATTTCTTAGAAATTGACGGAGCGGGAGAAGATGATGTTAATACAGGATATTCAGATTATTCTTCGATAGGGTTGTTTAGTATTTCGGGATCGTATCCATTAGGAGATAACAATCAACCTCCTGTAGCAAATTTTGATTCTGAATCGAATTGTAATGAAATTCAGTTTAGAAGCACATCTATTAATACAGTAGATAGTTATTTATGGGATTTTGGAGATGGAAATACATCTACAGCAGAAAACCCTACACATAGCTATGCAGCAGATGGAATGTATACGGTTACATTAACAGTAACTAATGCTAGAGGAACAGATAGCTATACGCTAGAGGTAGAAATGGAAACAGCGCAACAACCAGTAGAACAAACTATTGATGTGTGTAGAGGAACTTCTAATGCAATTGAGTTAAATGGTGATAATGCATACTTATGGTATGATCAAGAAACAAATGGACGTATAATAGGTTCTGGAACTGTTTTTAATACACCAGAATTAGATCAGAATACAACTTATTATGTATCAGGAATATTAGGAGAAGTAACTTCTCATAATGTGGGAATAACATCAATAAACGATAACCGTGGAGGAATTCATGGAGGTGGTTTTGCGTTAACGTTTAATGCAGAAAATAGAGTGATCTTAAAAAAGGCAACAGTATTTGCTAGAGGAACAAGAGAACGTACCTTAGTTCTTAGAGATGAAAACGGAAATGCTATTGCTTCTAAAGTGATAATGATAGAAGATGGAGAACAAGTAATTGATATTGATTTTGAAATTCCAGTAGGAAATAACATGGAAATAGGATTCAATACAGGATCAGATTTATTTAGAAACAACCGTAATGTAAGTTTCCCATATAGTGTTGATGGATTGATTTCTATTACAGGAACAACAAATCAAAATAGCCCAACAGGTTTTTATTACTATTTATATAATTGGGAAATAGAAACACTAGGAAGATGTGAAACTGCAAGAGTACCAGTACACTTAAATGTTACAGATGCTCCAGAAACGCCTACAATTGTTTATAATGAATCTACGGATGAGTTAACAATTCAAGGTACTACTACATATGATAGATACCAGTGGTATATTAATGGAGAACCTCTTGATGGTGCTACTAGTGCTATTTATATTGCAGACAGAATAGGAGAATATACAGTAGGAGTATACAATCAAGTCCCATGTGAGATGATTTCTAACGGAGTTAGAGTATCAACTCTTGATGTAACAGAATTTGAAGAAGACAAGACACAATTTGTAATGTATCCTAATCCTGCAAAAGATGTAGTATACCTTAAAGGAAATCAACAAAATCAAATAGAAGAAATTAAGATTGTTGACGTATTAGGAAAAACAGTAATGAAATTTAAGGATGACCAAATTAAAGAAGAGTATAATATTGAGTCATTAAACGAAGGAATGTATTTCTTAGTTATTGATAATAAAATATCAAAGAAACTAATTAAGAAATAAGCATAATAAAAGATTAAGAATCAAAAGCCGCTAGAATTTAGCTCTAGCGGCTTTTTTATAGTATAAAAGAAAGAGATTAAGAAATATGCTCTTCTTCTTGTTTTTCAAAAATAGAAATGTCTACTTGGTTATTCAATAGATCTTCAAAGGTTTCTCTTTTACGAATTAAATGTGCCTTTTCATTATACCACAATACTTCGGCAGGGCGATATCTAGAATTGTAATTACTAGCCATAGAGAAACAGTAAGCACCAGCGTTTTTAAAGGCAATAATGTCTCCTTCTGTAATTTCACTAATTCTTCGGTTTGAAGCAAAAGTATCCGTTTCGCAAATATAACCTACTATAGAATAAAAGCGTTCACGACCTTCAGGGTTAGAAACATTGATAATGTCGTGATGTGAATTGTATAACATAGGTCTAATTAAGTGATTAAATCCAGAATCAATTCCAGCAAAAACAGTAGAAGTAGTTTGTTTTACTACATTAACTTTGGCTAAGAAAAAACCAGACTCACTAACCAAGAATTTACCAGGTTCAAAACCTAAAGTAATATCTTTACCATACTCTTTACAAAAATCGTTAAAGCGTTTTGAAAGCTTTTCTCCAAATTCTTCGATATTAGTTTCGATATCCCCTTCTTTATAAGGTACTTTAAAACCGCTACCAAAATCAATAAAATCTAAATCTTTAAAATGCTTTGCCGTATCAAATAAGATTTCGCTAGCATATAAAAATACATCAATATCGAGTATATCACTACCTGTGTGCATATGTACTCCATTGATAGTCATTTCTGTATTCTCAACAATTCTTAAAATATGAGGAATTTGATGAATAGATATACCAAATTTACTATCGATATGACCTACAGAGATATTACTATTACCTCCAGCCATAACATGAGGATTGATACGAATACATACAGGAGTAGAAGGATATTTAGCTCCAAACTGTTCCAGTATAGATAAGTTATCAATATTAATTTGAACACCCATAGCAGAAACTTCTTCAATTTCTTCTAGAGAAACACCATTAGGTGTAAAAATGATATTAGAGGGTGACACCCCCGCAGCAAGCCCTAAACGAACCTCTTGGATAGAAACTGTATCTAATCCGGCACCAAGCGAATTCATTAACTTAAGGATTGCTACATTCGATAAAGCCTTAACTGCATAGTTAAGCTTTACCTGTTTCACCTGTTTAAATGCTTGAGTTAAGCGGTTGTATTGTGAAACAATTTTGGAAGCATCATAGACGTAGACTGGACTTCCAAACTCCTGAGCAATAGCTAATAAATTTGCGTTTTCCATGATATTAATTATTAAAGCTTACGAAAGTATTAATAATAATTCAATCCAAGATCAACTCTGAGTTAAAAAATCTACAAAATCAGTAGATTTATTTAAAACAGAGAAGAATAAGAAGAATTTATGAAATTACCGTTTAGGAATTCTATTTTTTTACGTCAAAAAGATTAGCACAATAAAATCACATTTCCTATTTTTGGGACTCCTATTAAAAGGCAAATAAGAACATTATGAATTTACACGAATATCAGGGTAAAGAAATATTAAGCAGCTTTGGCGTACGTATTCAACGTGGTATAGTTGCTCACAATGCAAAAGAAGCGGTAGATGCCGCAAAACAATTAACTTCTGAAACTGGAACTGAGTGGCATGTGATTAAAGCACAAGTACATGCTGGTGGTCGTGGAAAAGGTGGAGGTGTTAAGCTTGCTAAAAACATTCAAGAAGTTGAAGAAATAGCAGGACAAATCATTGGAATGAACTTAGTAACTCCTCAAACTTCGGCTGAAGGTAAAAAGGTACACCAAGTATTAGTAGCAGAAGATGTATATTATCCTGGTGAAAGTGAACCAGATGAGTTCTACATGTCAGTATTATTAAACCGTGCAACGGGACGTAATATGATCATGTACTCTACAGAAGGAGGAATGGATATCGAAACGGTAGCAGAAGAAACTCCACACTTAATCTTTACAGAAGAGGTAGATCCTTCAGCTGGATTACTACCTTTCCAAGCACGTCGTATAGCATTTAACCTTGGGTTAAGCGGAACTGCATTTAAAGAAATGACAAAATTCGTTTATGCATTATATACTGCTTATGTAAAGTCTGATTCTTCATTATTTGAAATCAACCCAGTTTTAAAAACTAGTGATAATAAAATTATGGCTGTTGATGCTAAAGTTACTTTAGATGACAACGCATTATACCGTCATAAAGATTATGCAGAAATGCGTGATATTCGTGAAGAAAGCCCAGTTGAGGTTGAAGCAAAAGCTGTTGGTCTTAACTATGTTGATCTTGACGGAAACGTAGGATGTATGGTAAACGGAGCTGGATTAGCAATGGCTACTATGGATTTAATTAAGCAAGCAGGTGGAGAACCAGCTAACTTTTTGGATGTAGGTGGTACTGCTGATGCTAAGCGTGTAGAAGAAGCATTTAGATTAATCTTAAAAGATGAAAACGTAAAAGCTATCTTAATTAATATCTTTGGTGGTATTGTACGTTGTGACCGTGTAGCTCAAGGAGTTGTTGATGCATACAAAAACATGGGAGACGATATCAAAGTGCCTATTATTGTACGTTTACAAGGAACAAACGCTGATATCGCAAAAGAATTGATCGATAACAGTGGATTAGATGTACAAAGTGCAGTAGAATTCCAAGAAGCAGCAGATAAAGTTCAAGCAGTATTAGCATAACTTTAAAAAGCTTATAAAATAATTAAAGGCTGTTTGATTTATCAAACAGCCTTTTTTCTTAACCTAATCTATCATCATGAATAATCAAAGAATAGAAAAAATTGTAAAGAAATTAGACATGCTGCCTCATCCAGAAGGAGGTTTTTATAAAGAAACTTATCGTAGTGAAGCAACAATTAAAAAAGAGGCTCTAATAGGAGATTTCTCTGGAGATCGTAATTATAGTACGGCTATTTATTTTTTATTAACCTCAGAAAATTTTTCTGCTTTTCATCGCATCAAACAAGATGAAATATGGCATCATTACGAAGGTGCGTCTTTATACGTACATGTGATAGATCAAGATGGAGTATATGCTAGATATAGTGTAGGAAAGAATCTTGAAGAAGGAGAGTTCCCGCAATTGGTTGTTCCAGCAGGATGTTGGTTTGCGTCAAGTGTAAAAAATGAAGATGCTTATACTTTTGTAGGATGTACTGTAGCTCCTGGATTTGATTTTGCAGATTTTGAATTGGCAAATAGAGAAGAATTAGCAGTGCAATATCCAGAACATAAAAAGATTATTGAGCAATATACAAGAATATAAGAAAGAAGCTTGATCTACATCAAGCTTCTTTTTTTATGGTGTCATGTCCTGAAATAGCGTTACACAATTATATAGTATTATAAAAGACAATCAGAAAGATTATACGATGCGTTTTAAGCTTTCTGTAGTATCTTAAGTAGACATGAACGATTACAATGTGTGGTTTAATTAAAGATACAAGTTAAATAAATGCATATAAGCACAGAGACTAGTCTTAATTGAAAATAAAAAAGAGTTAGAAATATTATAAAATACTGATTTTAAGGTGTTAATGTTTTAATAATGAAAATAAATTATAACATAAGAATAAATTGGTTAAACTCTTGATTTTATATATAGTTGCGATGTTTTTTATAGAACAAAATTATGGTTTAATGATTATTAAATTACTGTTAAACAGTAATTTGTGATGTAACAAAAAAAGCTTACTCAAGGTCTTATAAATGTAAATCAATTTTAAACAACATAATAATGAAAAGAGTAAGTGTAATTGTAATGGCAGCATTTTTCTTATGTGCTAGCTTAGTCTCAGCAGCCAATACACCAGTAAAAAAAACAGACCGTAAACTCTCTGACGAAATCGGAGTTTTATTAAAAGATCCTTCTTTTAAGATAGAAGAAGACATCAAAGCGCAGGTAACGTTTACCTTAAATAAAGATAATGAGATTGTAGTATTATCTGTAGAATCAGAAAGTGTTCAAGTAGAGGGGTATATTAAAAATAGATTGAATTATCAGAAAGTTAAAACTTCAGAAAAAAATTCAATGATAGCTTATCAAATACCTGTCCGCATTGTTCAAGAATAGAATTAATAATAACTTAGTGATGAGTTATGTTGTATGATTCCTGATATTTTACAAGAAATGTCAGGAATTATTATTTTTAAGATGCACCTAATAAATAATGGATACTTACAGTGGCTAGTTCTGAGTTAGGAAATTTATAGAAATAATTTGGATCACTATATAAACCAACTTCTTGAATAACTTTAAGAAAAGAAGCTACCTCTACAATATATTGATCAGAGAAACCATGAGTAGCATCATAAGCTGTAGCTGCAGTTTGTCCTATATGTTGAGCAGTGATTTCTGGAGCAATAGTATGTAGTTCAATTACGATCAAACCATAAGCAGAAATATAAGGAACCCATTTTGAAAAATGATCTTTTAAATTACGTTCCACATCATCATGAGATAGACGACTCCCTCGATAAGCAAAAGCTCCAGTTGATATACTAGGTTGATCCAATTGCAATTTTGGAGTATCCCATATTCTATTATGATCAAGGAAGGTACGTACAGATAATAAGTCGCTTAGAGCAATATTATAGTTTTCTTTTAAATCTTGATGTAATTGCTCAGGATTACTAATATCTCCCCAGATAACTTTTGCCCATATATCGGCTTGAACTAAATTAGCACGAGTTACTTTTAATGCCGCTTTATTATAGTCGGCTCCTACTAAAAATAACGGATGCTCTTCTAGATGTTTACCTCTTAAAGTTTGCGTAGCAATAACATCAAAAAGATGTATAAGGAATGCTCCGTTACCACAACCCATGTCGAGAATACCTTTAGGTTGCTCTGCTATAGGTTGATTAAAAATATGAATAATAATCTCGTCTATTTTTTTAAAATAAGCGATATGAGCACCACCGCTTCCCCAAACATTCATTTCTCTATCTACATGAATTTCTTCACTACCATTATGTTGCCATAAGGCGTTAGGGTTACCAAAAAGTAACTCATCTAATTTTCTAAACATAGGAATATAAGAAACAGTAACACCATAAGCAGAAGCTCTTTTGGCAAAAAATAAGCCTTTATCTGTAAAAGAATAATTACCATTAAGTTTAACAAACCATCCTAATGAGCTTAAAAAATCTAAGATTACAGAAAAACATTCAGGATGTTTATGATATTCTTCTGGGCTAAAAGAAGCTTCCATAAAATATTTATGAAACATACCACCCATACCTAAACGTACTACAGTAGGCCCTACCAAAATACCTTCTATATGTTTAAGTATTTGATGTTGAATAGTAGCAATAGTTGCATCAGAAGAAATGGTTAAATCAAAATCATCGTGATATTGTTTAAATAATTGTTCCAGTTTTTGAAAAGGTGCAATCTCAAATTTTCTAGGATGATACTTTCCCGAAAAATCTAATAAATCTACAACACCTTTATATAAATAAAAATGATCAAAAGCTATTTTACTTACAGCATTACATTGTATAAGTATATCTCCATTTGACGTAGGAGTATAGTTAATCCAACCTTGAGAAGCCATTACACGGAGCGCTACATTAAGATATCCTTCATTAGTATTAAAGTGAGAAGATAACTGTGTAATCAATACTTCGTTTTGTTCGAGAATATACGAAGTAAGTTCTTTATGATGTAAAATATATGCTATAGGAGCAACTGTAATTCCGTCAAGATGTCTAAAAAGTTCCGAACGAAATAATTGCTTTTCAGTTTTAGTCAACATAAATAATAGCTTAATTAAATGAGATTATTAAACAGGAATCTACCTTTAAATTAAGCAATTATTTTTGAGTATAAAAATGTTAACTAGCTGAATGTTAGAAACAAGGTGCTGAGTGTTATTTTTTAGGAGTATTTTTATCCTTTTTTTCAGGCATTGGACCTCTTAAATGAATGATCAAACCATTGAGGAAATTTCGTAAAATCTGATCTCCACATTCCATATATTTTGGATGATTTTCATTTCTAAAAAGTGCACCTAGTTCACTTTTAGTAACTTTAAAATCAACTAAAGCACAGATTTTTACAATATCTTCATCACGTAATTTATGAGCTACGCGAAGTTTCTTAAAAATGTCATTATTTGTCAATCCCATGGCGACAAAGGTAAAGCTCTACAAGCTAAATAAAAAATAATGAAGATTTAAAATTAAAAAGGCGCAGTTTTTGTGTATTTATATAGCAAAAGTCAGGATTTTTTTTAATTTTAGTGTCCCCCTAATCATTGAACAAAAACTTATTCTATGTACAGTAAAGAAGAAAAACTGAGCCTGTTATCAGAACTGTTGCAATTTGCTATGTCTGATGGGAAAATTAAAACCGAAGAATATGATTTTATTCTAGCGATAGCCTCTCAATTGGGCATAAGTAAGATAGAATTGGATCAGATTTCGTTAAACGGAAAAGAAGCGATACCTATTAAATCAGAATCTCAACGAATCTTACAATTTCATCGATTAATATTATTGATGAATGTGGACCAAGAAACTTCACAACAAGAAATCTATAAAATTAAAGAAACAGGATTAAAAATGGGATTAAGAGCAGAAGCAATAGATACAGTGCTTGAAGTGATGCATCAATATCCTAATAAATTGATACCACCTCAAGAATTAATCTCCATTTTTACGAGATTCTATAATTAATACCCATACTGCATTAAAATTATTATTTCTGCATTTTACTTTATCATAAAATATCACTGTAGCTTCTGCGATGCTTCTATTTTTTTTGTAAAACTTCGCAAATCTTCAATTTTGCTACAAGGTACTTTCAAATAAGATATGGTATAAAAAGAAAAATCAATATTATAAGTAAAGCTTTATGAAATGATCATAAAGCTTTTTTTGTACGTTTTTGACAGTGTTCTTATGATAAGAATGACAAAAAGTCATTTATTGAATTGTATTTTATGTCAAAATGTCTTGTTTTTTGTAATGGAATTGAAATTGCTATGTAACAAGTGTAACAAAAATTGAAATTAACATTATAAAAAATAGATATGAACACTATAAAAAGAACAAATAGATTACCATTTTCATTCGACGAATTATTTCAAACAGATTGGTTAGGCGGAACAACACAAGGACCAAAAATAGGTTTAAATACTCCTGCTGTAAATATTGCCGAAACAGAACATAATTTTGAAATAGCACTGGCTATACCAGGATTAACAAGAGCAGATATTAATATCGAATTAGATAATGATCAATTAACTGTAGCTTCAGTTAAAAAAGAAGAAAAAGAAGAGGTTGTAAAAAAATACTCTCGCAAAGAATTTTCATATGCATCATTTAAACGCGTATTTAATTTACCAGAAACGATTGAGACGACAAAAATTGAAGCTTCTTTTGAAAGTGGAATATTAGAAATAACATTACCAAAAAAAGAAGAAGCAAAAGTACAACCTAAACGTTTAATAGAAATCGATTAAAAATATAGATAGATAAGTTTGTTTTCATAGATAAATGTGGGAAACCACAGCCAAATTATATCAAGACATTTGGTTATTGTTTTAATTAGTTAAGAAAAATCCCCAATTGACACGTTGGGGATTTTTTATGTTTGCAGAATTTTAATAAATCAAATGAAATAAAATATCTTAAAGATTAAAGTAAAAGTGATACATTTGCCATTCATAAAGGCAATGATGTCTGCCTGGAACCGCTTTATAAAAAGCTGATGACGTCTATAAAATGTAGTAAACATGTGCTACACTTTATAGTGTAGCTTATAGTAGAGAGGAAATGAACAAACAAGCTATCAAGAATTATTTTACGTCCTTAGAACAAATTCCAATTTTATTTTACGCGATTAAATGGCTTATACTATCTATTATAGTAGGAGCATTGGCAGGATCGGCATCTGCATTATTATTAGTTTCGTTAGAGTGGGCTACACAAGTAAGAGAAACTAATTTGTGGATTATTTGGTTATTGCCTATAGGAGGATTTGTTGTAGGTGCATTGTATCATTACTGGGGAAAAGATGTTGTTAAAGGAAATAACCAGTTGATCGAAGAATATCACGAACCTCAAAAAGTGATTCCGTTTAAAATGGCTCCTTGGATATGGATAGGAACAGTAATTACACATTTATTTGGTGGATCAGCGGGAAGAGAAGGCTCTGCTGTACAAATGGGAGGAGCAATTGCAGATCAATTTACTACACTATTAAAATTAAATAACGAAGACCGAAAAATCCTAATTGTAATGGGAGTTAGCGCAGGGTTTGCTTCTGTATTTGGGACACCGTTGGCCGGAATGATTTTCGCATTAGAGGTACTCGTTTTAGGACGTATGCGATACGAAGCAATCTTACCTAGTGTATTTACTGCCATTATAGCAGATTATAGTTGCCACGCTTGGCATGTAACACATACTACGTATAGTATTCCGTTTGTACCAGAGATGACCCCAGTAAATTTCTTTTGGACTATTTTTGCAGGAGCAATTTTTGGTATTGGAGCAATTATATTTTCCAAAATGACACACTTCTGGGGAAAGTTGTTTAAAACGAAAATAGCATATCCACCATTAAGACCTTTTTTAGGCGGTATAGTAGTTGCTTTGGCAGTATGGGCTATAGGAACAACAAAATATATAGGATTAGGAGTACCTACAATTGTAGCTGCTTTTAGCGAAGACTTAAATTCTTATGACTTTTTATTAAAAATACTATTTACTTCTTTTACGTTAGGAGCCGGTTTTAAAGGAGGAGAAGTAACACCTTTGTTTTATGTAGGAGCAACTTTGGGTAATGCCTTAATATGGTTTGTTCCATTACCAGTAGCATTATTGGCAGGAATGGGATTTGTAGCGGTCTTCTCTGGCGCTACCAATACACCTATAGCGTGTACATTTATGGGAATAGAACTCTTTGGGGCAGAAGGAGGAGCTTATATCGCTATAGCCTGTATTGTAGCCTATTTATTTTCTGGACATACAGGCATTTATGGATCTCAAATTATAGGTAGTCCTAAACATCTCAAACAATTATATATAAAGTCAAAGACATTAAAAGAGATAGATGAAGAATTGAAGAGTAATCTTTGATAACTGATTTTTTTGACGTATTTTATAGATTAAGGAAAACAAAAGAAATATGTATGCAATCATAGATTGTAATAGCTTTTATGTGTCTTGCGAAAGAGCTTTTAGACCAGATTTAAGGACAAAACCTGTAGTGGTATTGTCTAATAATGATGGTTGCGTAATTTCTAGAAGTGCTGAAGCAAAGCTGTTAGGTATACCTATGGGAGCGCCAGCATTTAAATTTAAAAAGATATTTAAAGAGAAACAGATAAAAGTATTCTCTTCTAATTATTCGTTATATGGCGATATGAGCTCTAGAGTAATGGAAGTTTTAAAGCAGTTTGCTCCAGAAGTTGAAGTGTATAGTATAGACGAAGCTTTTTTGTTATTAGAAAATTTACCAGTTGATATAGAAACCTATGCACATCAAATAAAGAAAACTATATTTCAATATACCAATATTCCTGTTAGTGTAGGTGTAGCTCCTACCAAAGCATTGTCCAAAGTCGCGAATCATGTAGCCAAAAAGTTTCAGCAAAAAACAAAAGGTGTTTTTGTGATTGATACAGAAGAACGTAGAGTCAAAACATTAAAATGGATGCCTATAGCAGAGGTATGGGGGATAGGAAGAGGACATCATAAACGATTGTCTGATTTAGGTATAGGAACTGCATACGAGTTTACACAATTGAGTGAATCATGGGTGAAAAAAAACATGTCGGTTATAGGATTGCGTTTACAAAAAGACCTTAAAGGAGAAGCTACAATGACCCTAGATGATGATACACGAGATAAAAAAGCGATAGCTACAACACGAAGTTTTGAATATACTTATAAAGAATATGAAGAAGTAAAAGAACGAATTGTAACCTTTGCATATAGCTGTGCCGAGAAATTGCGAAAGCAAAAATCAGCCTGTACGCATGCATATGTGTTTTTACGTAGTAATAGACATGACAGCTCAAAAGAACAATATAGAGCAGGAACAATGGTAGCTATGCCTTACCCTACAGATTCAACCTTGGTGATTGTAAATGCTGTAGTAAAAGGATTAAAAGAAATTTTTAAAGCCAATATACATTATAAAAGAGCAGGTGTAGTACTTACAGGACTGACAACAACAAAGCAAGTACAATTATTTGCAAACGAAGATCCCAAACATGAATCCTTAATGAAAATAATGGATGGGTTAAATGATAAATTTGGCGCACATAAAATAAAAATAGCAAGTCAAGATCTGGAAAGAACATGGAAAATGAGACAAGAACATTTGTCACCACAATATACCACAAAGTTGAGCGAAATTATAGAAGTAAATTGTAATGAAAGAGAGTGATAGAAAAGCGTTAGAACTATACTCGGTAGAGCGTTCAGAAAATCAAGAATTCATTTTGGTAGAAGAAGGGGTATCGGCAGGATTTCCATCACCAGCAGAAGACTTTAGACAACCTAGAATTAGCTTAGATCGTGAATTGATTGATAATGTAGAAGCTACTTTTTTTGCACGTGTAAGAGGAGATTCTATGATTAATGCAGGATTGTCAAACGGAGATTTATTGGTTGTTGATAAAAGTAAAGAAGCACAACATGGCAAAATAGCAGTATGTTTTATAGATGGAGAATTTACAGTAAAGCGATTAGATGTTCAAAAAGACTGTGTGTATTTGATGCCAGAAAATGATAACTATAAACCTATAAAAGTAACAGAAGATAATGAATTGATCATATGGGGAATTGTGACTTATGTAATCAAAAAGGTATAAAAAAACACCTCATTAAGAGGTGTTTTGTTTCTATATAAATTGAAGCACTAATTATTTAGTTGCTTTAAGGTCTATTTTGATTTCGATATCATCGTTGATAAAACGATCGCCTAAGTCTTCAAAAACAGATTTAGAAGCATAGTTTACATTCCACTCTGTTCTGTTAATAGTAAATACTTCACTTGTTAAAGAAGCACCTTCAGCTGTAGTCGCAAAAGTAGCAGGGAAAGAAATATTTTTAGAGATTCCTTTAATAGTAAGGTTTCCTTGTACTGTACTTACTCCATTAGCAGTAGTAACACCAGTGATTTCAAAAGCAGCAGTAGGGAATTTAGTTACATTAAAAAAGTGATCTTCACCATCTTTTTCTAAACCTTTAAGGTGAGCTTCAAGATGCTCTTTATCTTCACCTTCGATATCAGTCACTACAATAGAGTTCATGTCAACAACAAAAGATCCACCTTCTAATGTACCTTCTTTTACATTAAGAACACCAGACTTTAATTTAATAGTACCTTCATGTTTACCAGTAGGCTTGCTTCCTACCCATGCTAATGTACTATTTGCAGCATCAACATTAAAGTTGACCGCAGTAACAGGAGCTTCTTTTACCTCTTTAGACTCAGTAGTTGTAACTTCATTTTTCTTTTCTTCTTTACAAGAAGTAGCAAAAAGTAGAGCAGTGATAGCTAGTGTACCAAAAATTTTAAATTTCATAAGTATAGTTAATTTTAATCTTTACGGGACAAAAGTAGCTGATAAACTAATGTCAAATCTTAAAAAATTATTAAAATATTGTGATGACATTATGACATTATAAGAGAAATGGCAGTACTTTTGCAGACCAGAAAGTGACACTAGTATTAAATATTGCTACAAAATAATGAGTAAGAAAGATAAAACTGTAGAAGATATAAAAGACCAACAAGTAGAAGAAACTGTAGATACGGCTGTAGAAGAAACTACTAATGAACAAGTACAAGAAGAAGTAAGTGCAGAAGAGCAATTAAAAGAAGAATTGCAAAAAGAGAAAGATAAGTTCTTGAGATTGTTTGCAGAGTTTGAAAACTATAAGCGTAGAACTTCAAAAGAGCGTATAGAATTATTTAAAACTGCCAATCAAGAAGTAATGGTTTCTTTATTACCAGTATTAGATGATTTTGACAGAGCGCAAAAAGAATTAGAAAAATCTGAAGACAAAGCGTTAAAAGAAGGAGTTGATTTAATTCATAATAAGTTAAAAGAAACTTTAAAAGGAAAAGGATTAACTCAAGTAGAAGTTGCAGCAGGAGATACTTTTAATGCAGATGATCACGAAGCAATAACTCAAATTCCGGCACCTACAGAAGACCTTAAAGGTAAAATTGTAGATGTTATAGAAAAAGGATATAAATTAGGCGATAAAGTAATACGTTTTCCTAAAGTAGTAACAGGACAATAACATATAAACGTATTTATATATGCTAAAATGGATATAGGCAATACTATATAATATTAAAGAAATGCCCAATCCACAAATAGTTTCAACAGATGAAAGAAGATTTTTACGACATATTAGGTATTAGTAAAGGTGCAAGTGCTGCCGAAATTAAAAAGGCATACCGTAAAAAAGCGGTACAATTTCACCCAGATAAAAACCCTGGAGATAAAGAAGCCGAAGAGAATTTTAAGAAAGCAGCAGAAGCCTATGAAGTACTAAGTGATCCAGATAAAAAAGCACGCTACGATCAATTTGGTCACCAAGCCTTTGAAGGAGGCGGATTTGGTGGTGGAGGTATGAATATGGATGATATCTTCAGTCAATTTGGTGATATATTTGGCGGAGGCGGTTTTGGTGGCTTCGGAGGATTCGGTGGAAGCGGAAGACAACGTCGTGCCAAAGGGAGTAACCTACGTATTCGTGTAAAGCTTACTCTTGAAGAAATTGCAAATGGTGTAGAAAAGAAGATTAAAGTAAAACGTAAGATTCAAGCACCAGGGACAACATATAAAACATGTAGTACATGTAATGGATCAGGACAAGTAACTCGTATAACCAATACGATTTTAGGTAGAATGCAAACTTCTGCACCATGTAATGTTTGTGGTGGAGCAGGGCAATCTATAGATCATAAACCAGCTGGAGCAGATGCTCAAGGGTTAAAAATAGAAGAAGAAACTGTAAGTATTAAAATCCCTGCAGGTGTAGAAGACGGAATGCAGTTAAAAGTTTCTGGTAAAGGAAATGAAGCACCAGGAAATGGTATAGCAGGAGATTTATTAGTTGCGATAGAAGAAGTTAAACACAATGATTTACAACGTGAAGGAGATAATCTTCACTACGATTTATATATAAGTTTCTCTGAAGCTGCTTTAGGTACCTCAAGAGAGATTGATACGGTGACAGGTAAGGTACGTATCAAGATTGAAGAAGGAGTTCAAAGTGGTAAAATTTTAAGATTAAGAGGTAAAGGAATTCCTAATATCAATGGATATGGTAAGGGAGATTTATTAGTGCATGTAAATGTATGGACACCTCGTACATTAAGTAGAGAACAAAAAGAATTCTTCCAGAAAATGTCACAAGATGATCACTTCCAACCTAAGCCAGAAAGTAGTGATAAATCATTTTTTGAGAAGGTAAAAGACATGTTTTCATAAATAAAATACCAAATTTTACTAAGCATTAAAGGGGATTAACTTTTAATTAAGTAAATTTGTGTATATTTGAAAAATCACTAGCGCATTTAGTGATAATTTTTCTTTTTCATAGCAATTTTTTTCCCATCCTTAGTCATAAGGGTGGGTTTTGTTTTTTATAACTATAACCTTTAATAGCTATGTCGTAAATACATAAGAAAGCTTTCATCGATGTTATAAAAAAGTCGAGATAAGGAAATAATAAAAGTAGTATATCGAATCGAAGGTCGATCTTAAATAAACTCAAGAGTTATCCCACGTAATTAAAACAATCCTTTAATGTTTATAGGGGCAATCACAAAAGTTGTATGAATTATTTTTAATCATAAACTGACAAACTCAAAGACTCATTAACGAATAAACTCAACAACTATAACACTTTTATATTTTACATTCAGTACTTTACATTTTGAATTGCACTAGTCATTGAGCTTGTTTGGTTCACTGAGTATGCCAAAGTAACTAAACTCCTTTTTATATTTTAGATTATACCAGAATTAAGGACACAAAAATAGCTTTTGACTTATTTTATATTAGATATAGATGTGATATAACAGTTAATTTTAGATCAAAAAAAAGATGCCTATCCTATATAATATATCAACTATATCGATAGGCACCCGTAAATGGGGGTGAATATAAGGGGGTTACTATGTGTCATGCTTAGGTAATGACGGCACATCAAAATGATAGCAAATATCAATGCTATACGCGGAATAATTAGAATAAGGATAGTGGAGTAATATATGCAAATATAATCCTTTTTTTGACTTATATATGCTTTTTGATGTTAAAAATATTTGATTATCAGTGTTTTGTGTTTTTTAGGGTAAAAAGATGTTTTTTTATTCAGAACACTTTTTAGTATGTGAAACATAATAGAGTTCACAAAAGAACTTTATCTATAATAGATGAGATAATGTTAGAAAGGTCATGTTAAGGGTACAATTTTATACTGTTTTTAGTAAGACTAAGTGATGATTTAATGATGGTCTTATTTAGTGAATAATACCACTTGAAAACAAAAATAAAAGAGGAGAAAAAGATTGAAAATATACCTAAAAACTAAAAAAAAACTGCAACTACAGAAATTTAACATATTAAGATAATAGCTTTTGATATAGAGATGATTAACTTTGTTTTTATGTTAAAAAACTGCACTGTTTTACTTCTATTTTTAAGTTAAAAAAAATTGAGGAGTGAAAATTGCTCTATACGATATACAAACCTTAAATCTAGAGCAATGAACAAATTAAAAAACAAAACCGAACTTATTACAACAATTTTAGAAAACACTACAGCATACCATTCTGGAGGAATTATTATAGATAGAAGAGACGATCATATACGATGTTATAATAAACATGAAAAAAGTTTTGAAGCTATACATGTATTAAACTCTCTAGGGGCTTTTCGTGTCAAAATAGAAGCTGACGAAAAAGGACATGTCTATTTAAAGATATGGTAGTTAAATATGCATAATTACTATCAATATATAAAGGAGAGTAATCTCAGATTATTCTCCTTTATATATTAATTATATTTTTTAAATAAGAAATTCTATAAGAATTAGATAGGTTTTCTACGTACCATATAAGAATTAAACTTATGAATAGTATCAGATTGAATTTTCCAATACAAGAGAGGTATACTTAAGGATAGAGTACTAATTGCACCAATAAAAAACCATAAAATTAAAGTAACGAGAATACTAATGCCTAAAGCAACAAATAAAGAAGAGTATTTTATTTCGGCTTTGATATCATTAACATGTTTATTATTCATGCCGTTACATTCTTCGCATTTCAAATCAAGGTGATCTCCGTGTTTCATTTGTAGACTTCCTCTATCGGAAGCTTTAGTGGTAACATTTATTTCTTCTTTACAATGTTTGCAATATGTATATAGTTTCATGATTTAATGATAGATTAGATATTATAAACCTAAAACTAAATAAAATATACTATTAAATTAACTAATGATGTAAAATTATATTCCCCTATTCTTTCCCCTTAAAAACAAAAACCCTCGATAAATCAAGGGTTTACTTATATTCTTGTGGAGTCGGAGGGATTCGAACCCTCGTCCAAACAAGTAACAAAACAGCTTTCTACACGCTTAGTTTTTGTTTAAATTTTCGACCTTAGGAGCGACCAAAAACAGCCAACCTAGAGCTTAGTCTCATTAAGGTTTCAAAATCACATCAAGACACTGTGATTTCTATGTTTACTTTTACGATACCTCTATGTCAATCGCCGTAAACCAAGGCTGTTGGGAGGTATTCTGCTTGTCTACCTTGTAGACCGAGGCACTATCCTACTATGATTCGGATTATGCAGCTAGAGCGTAGTTATTCTCGCCGTTTAAAAAAGTTGAAATATGATATTTACGAGCTGTATCTCAGCGCTCGACGTGCTTACCATTCTATTAATCTCGCTGTCAAAACCAGTCGACCCCAAGTTGTCATGATAATTCCAATCTTTCAGTAAGAATTGGTCGGCAAAGATAATCATATTTATTATATCTTTACCTCATTTTTTAAAACAAAATATATACCAAAATCTAAATGACAACTTTCGCCATAATACAAGAACGTAAAACACCGCCAGATCGTCGTGTTGTTTTTTCGCCAGAAGGCTTACAAAATATAACTAAACAATTTCCTGATACATCAATTAAAGTAGAAACTTCTCCTATTAGAGTTTTTACAGATCAAGAGTATAAAGATGCTGGTTTTGAGGTGGTTGATACGATAGCCGATAGCGAAGTATTATTAGGAGTAAAAGAAGTGCCAATTTCGGCATTGATTCCTAATAAAAAATACTTCTTCTTTTCGCATACCATCAAAAAACAACCATATAATCGTGATTTACTTCGTGCTATTTTAGAAAAAAATATCGAATTATACGACCACGAAGTGATTGTCAATGAAAAAGGAATGCGTTTAATCGGTTTTGGACGTTATGCAGGTATTGTGGGAGCTTATAATGGATTTAGAGCATTAGGGCTTAAAGAAGGCATTTTTTCATTACCTAAAGCAGAATCTCTTGTAGATAAAGCTGCAATGGAGCAAGAGTTAGATAAACTTAATTTACCTAATATCAGGATTGTATTAACAGGTAAAGGTAAAGTAGGACAAGGAGCAAAAGAAATCTTGGATCACCTTAAAATAAAAGAAGTAACGGTAGAGGAGTATTTGACACAAACTTTTGATGAGCCTGTATATGTGAATATCGATGTGCTAGAATACAATAAGCGCAAAGATGGACAGGTGATCGATAAAAAAGATTTTTATAATAATCCAGAGGCTTACGAAAGTGATTTTATGCGTTTTGCAGCGGTAACAGATTATTATATCGCAGGTCACTTTTATGGAGATGGAGCACCGTATATTTTTACTAGAGAAGATGCTAAATCTGATACTTTTAATATTAAGATTGTAGCAGATGTATCTTGTGATATTGATGGGCCAGTAGCGTGTACTATACGTCCTTCTACTATTGCAGATCCTATTTATGGATATGATCCAGTAACAGAAAGCGAAATCGATTATAAAGATCCAAAAGCAATTGTAGTAATGGCGGTAGATAATTTGCCTTGCGAATTACCTAAGGATGCAAGTGAAGGTTTTGGAGAAATGTTTTTAAATCATGTGATTCCAGCATTTTTTGATGGAGATGCAAACGGAATTTTAGAGCGTGCTCGCATGACCAAAGATGGGAAATTAACCGAGCGTTATGCCTATTTACAAGATTATGTAGATGGAAAAGAATAAGTGATACGATAACACACACTATTATGACAACACAACACCTTGTTGAACAAATCAAAAAGAAAAAATCTTTCTTATGTATAGGTTTAGATGTGGATCTTAATAAGATTCCTAAGCACTTATTGGCATGCGAAGACCCTATTTTTGAGTTCAATAAAGCTATTATCGATGCAACACATCATCTCGCTGTAGCGTATAAACCTAATACCGCTTTTTATGAGGCTTATGGTATCAAAGGATGGAAATCGTTAGAAAAGACGATACAGTACCTTAATACAAAGTATCCTGAGATCTTTACTATTGCAGATGCAAAACGCGGAGATATAGGAAATACCAGTAGTATGTATGCCAAAGCTTTTTTTGAAGATTTGGCATTTGATTCGGTTACAGTAGCACCTTATATGGGTAAAGATTCTGTAGAACCATTCTTAGCTTTTAAAGATAAGCATACCATTTTATTGGCCTTAACGTCTAATCAAGGTGCTTTTGATTTTCAGACGCAAACTGTAAATGGTGAAGAATTGTATAAAGAAGTTTTAAAAACTTCAAAAACATGGGAAAATGCTTCGCAATTGATGTATGTAGTAGGAGCGACCAAAGCAGAATACATAGGCGATATTAGAAAAATAATACCAGATAGTTTCTTATTAGTTCCAGGAGTAGGCGCTCAAGGCGGAAGTCTAGCCGAAGTATGTAAATATGGATTAAATGACCAGATAGGATTATTAATCAACTCTTCTAGAGGGATTTTATATGCTTCTAACGATAAAGATTTTGCCGAAGCAGCAGTGGACAAAGCAAAAGAGCTACAAGAACAAATGGCAGCATTAATATAAAAAAATAAGGGATTTGAAATCTAACTTCAAATCCCTTATTCTTTTTACAGAATATTAGTTTAATGGTTGTATGAATTTAAAACGTATTTTGCATACCCAATTAAACCTCTAATAATACTGAAGACAATAAAGCTAATAATAGCTATTGGTAAAATTTTAAGTAAAAGTGTTTCCATAGTAATAATGTTTTATATGTTTATGATTACTTAAATTTAATAAAAAAAATGCGGAAAAACCATAGTTTAAGTTATTAATTTTGAGTGTTTTATAAGTTTGTTGTAATGTAATAGTAAATGTATTTAGAAGATCAATTACATAGAAAGATTAAACTAGCACAAATCCCCAAAAGGATTGTTTCTTTGGTACCATCACAAACCGAATTACTAGTAGATTTAGGATTAGAAGAAGAATTAGTAGGAATTACTAAGTTTTGTGTGCACCCGGAACATTTAAGAAAAGCAAAAAAAATAGTAGGAGGGACCAAAGAAGTTAAATACGATCGTATACAAGCATTACAACCTGATATTATTTTATGTAACAAAGAAGAGAATACTAGGGAGATTGTAACACAACTAGAAAAAGATTTTACAGTTCACGTATCTGATATGTATACTATTGATGATGCCATTACATTGATAACGCAATACGGACTTCTTTTTGATCGAGAACAGCAAGCAACTGTTATCAAGAATAAAATTATAAGCGAATATCAAGATTTTACAAAATCGATAACACAACGACCTATAAAAAGAGTAGCCTATTGTATCTGGAGAAATCCGTGGATGGTAGCTGGTAATACTACTTTTATAGATCATCTATTAACGATTAATAGATTTGAGAACGTTTTTAAGGATCAAGAACGATATCCCGTGATAACCTTAGAAGATTTAAAAGAAAGAGCAGTAGATACCATTTTATTATCGTCGGAGCCATATCCTTTTAAAGAAATGCATATCGAAGAAATAAAGCAAACGCTTCCATCAATTGATATCCAATTAGTAGACGGAGAATATTTCTCTTGGTATGGATCTCGATTGACAAAAGCGTTTAGTTATTTTAGAAGCTTATAAAAACAAGTATTAATTTTCAGGATCTAAATCAATATAATTGCTATCGTGAATATACGTTTCTAATTCTTGACGATAATCAAGAATAGTTTTGTCATCGGCAGATGGTAAACCAACTCCTTTGATACGTTTATTTCCTCCTAGAATATAAGGTTGCATAGTTCCTATAGCACCAGGAGAGTGTTTAGCGTTTATAATTCTATTCCCTCTAACATCCAATAAGATATCTTTTTCCTCACTTAATATTCTAAACGCGTAGTTTTGAGGAGGATTAGTAGAATTTTCAAGTCCATTAGGTCGCGTTTGAGCAAATAAGTTACCAAGAATATTAGCTTGAGAAGTATTTTTTAATAATACATGGGCTCCTATAGGATTTTTATCAGTTATAGCATTTCCGTTTTCATCTGTACCAGCTCTACTGGTATGATGGAAATTATCTTCAAAATAACAACCTTGGATATTGATTTGATTAGCTGTATTAGACCAGATAGCATAACCCGAATTAAATTGAAAAAACGTATTAGAGAAGATAATAGGATTACCTCCAGTACCAATCGTAATAGCCGCAGATGGCGTATCTGGAACTAAGTTTTTACATGCCTCTACGCGACAATGATCCATTTTAAAACCATGACAAGAAATTAAATTCAAGATACTTTGGCTAGCCAGAGTTAAGTGACTATTAGTGATACTAACATTACCAAAACAGCGTTCTAATCGGATTAAGTTTTTACCTCCTTGAAATCTACAATTGTCAAAATGAATAGCATAAGTACATTCTATAGCTGATATTAAAGTTTCAGTAGTCCAAGAACTCGGCTCTCCAGAATTTGAACCTTTTCCAGCAATGGTTAATTCATTAATTTTGATATAATTCCCAAAAGGAGCGCCTTCTGAATTATCTTTTCTAAAATACAGCATATAGTCTAAACCTCCAGAGCTACTATCGGTTAAAAAAGTTCTCGTTGGTCCATATCCTTTGATTTGTACACCGCTAGGGACTGTTAAGGTATCATTGATATAATAATATCCAGTATTTAACTGAACCACTTTTCCGTCAACAAATCGTTTACTTACGTTATATTCTTCGGGACTTATCATTACTGCTTTACCTAATTCTAAAGCAGCTTTAAATGCTTGAGTAGAGTCGATAATGGTGTTACCTCGTTGTAAGCTTTTACCACCAAACCATTCGATATGGATTTCAGGATTTTTTATAATACCATGTAAAGTAGTTTCTGGATGATTAGAAGCGGTGATATCAAAAATGTGCTGAAAAGGTAATTCGGTTTGAATAAAACCATGCCATAATAACTTTCCGTTACCTTCAAAAGCAATTTTTGCACCGCACTCAAAAAATAAAGTTACAGCTTGAGAAGCTCCTATGTTAGGAGAAATATCTGTATCAATTTTGATTGTTTGTCCTTCTGGAATGATTAAGGTTTTGTAAATCCTGTCGTTGATTACTGCTTTTAGATTTGTGTCATTTGCTACAATTAATTTCATGTTATATTTTTTATTGATGAATATTATATTGCAAAAATAAAATAGACTTATCTTGTAATTAAATATATGCAAGACTTTATGCAGTCTTTACAGTCGATTTATTTCATCATTAAGATTACCTTGTTTTACTCTCTTCTTTTTTCCTGATCCAAAATTATAAGTAGCAGTAAGATAGAATCTACGTGCTTCCCATTTATTAACCCAATGCGTTGTTGCGTTGTTTTGAGTAATTGAAGAGCGAAAGAAACTACGATTAAGCACATTATTAGCCTTAAATTGTACTTTGAGTTTTTTATCTAAGAACCATTTTTTTAGGCTTAACGAGAGGTCATAAGAAGGACGTGTATCATAATTACCATAAACACCACCAATATCATAAAAAGTATCCCAAGAAAGCGTCCAATCGTTTTTAAGTTTATGTGTATTGGTTATTCCAGCATTTCCCCCATAACCTTTATTATCAAAAGTTAAACTAGGAATTTCTGAAGTAATACGATTATAATAAGCATTAGCATTAAGATTGATATTCCACCAAGCAAAAAGATCCACAGTTGTAGAAAAAGAAGCTCCTGTTGTTACAGAACTTGCAATGTTGTCTTGAAAAATAGTAGTAATGTCTAGTTCTTGATCATAGCGAATTACATTATAAATGACGTCATTAGAAAAATTAGCATACCCAGAAATCGATGTTGTTTGATTATAGATATAAGTTAATTGAAATGCATTAGAAAACTGTGGCTGTAAATTAGGATTCCCCAAAGACACATTATAAGTATCTATATATTCATAAAATGGATTAAGGTCTAAATATCGAGGTCGGTTTATACGTCTACTATAAGAGGCTTGAAAACTGTGTTTATCAAGACTATGACTGATACTTAAAGAAGGGAAAAAAGCAATATAATTATCTGTAGCTGTCAAACCTCCTGTAATCGATGTCGTTTTATAATCGATATACTCAGATCGTAAACCACCTTGAATATTCCATCGGTCGGTATTCCATGATAAGATACCATAAGCAGCTCCAATAGATTCGGAATATAGCAAATGATTATTAGGGATATCAATCATATTACTAGGATCATCGGCTAAGATCTGATATTGATTATCATAATCATTATGTACATAGCTGTATTTTGCACCTAGTTCTAAGGTGAATTTTTTTAAGAAATTCTTTTTATAATCTATTTGAGAAGTAAAAATATCATATTTGGCAGGGTTATTTTGGAACAGCTCAAAATCATTTTGATAAGTAATATTATCGATAGCATTAAAATAACGATTAAGTGTAGTTCGTGATTTACTATTATTATAATGTGCATAATTCAATTGCACGTTCAGTTCGGTATCCAGACTATCTGATGTAAAATTATAATACAAATTACCTGTGATGTCGTGATTTCTAATATCTCCTTCAATATCCAAAGTAGTATATCTTATAAATTCTTGATTGACAAACTCATTGGTTCTACCTTCGGTAGTTTCGTCACTGATATAATTATTATAATTCCATGAAGAACCTATAGCACTATTATCGTTTATAGTATATTCTGTACCTAAAGAAAAAGTTGTGTTAGAAGATTTAGGAAACCAATCATTAGATTGATCCAGATGTGTTGTGTTTTCACCGTCATGTATATCTTGAAGGATTTCTCTATGGTTAACAGAATTGAAATTGCCGTATTTTGCACTAGCATTAAAACTCCATTTTTTAGTATGCTGGTATAGATTTACACCAATAGAACCTTTATGAAACTCACCATAACCAAGAGAGGTATTGATGTTTCCGGTAAGTCCTTGTTGGTATGATTTTTTTAATTTAATATCTATAACTCCAGCAACACCTTCGGCATCATAACGAGCAGACGGATTGGCAATGATTTCGATAGATTTGATATTTTCGCCACCGATACTTTTTAAAAACTGAGTGAGTTGCTCACCTTTTAGCAAAGAACGCTTTCCGTTTATCATTACCTGCATATTTGGTGTACCTCTAAAAACGATATTCTCATCCTTATCAAGACGTATTCCTGGCATTTTACTAATTACTTCTAGTCCAGAATTACCATCACCTATTCCAGATTGTTCAACATCATAAATAAGTTTGTCACCTTTAAGCGAAACGATTTTTTTCTTTTGTAATATAACAATCTCATCTAGTTCTTCTTCTAATGGCGCTAATGTGATGAGATGCGGAATATCTTGACCTGGAACTAGATGGTCGCTTTTATAACTTTTAAACCCTAAAGCATCAGCTTTGATATACACAGGATTAGTATCAGAAAATGTAAAGCTATATGTTCCAGAAGCATCACTATAGGTATGTTTTAAATACGTATTTGATTGAGCATCAAAAGCAGTTAATAACACTTCTTCTAGTGGAGATCTAGTTGTACCAGTAACGGCACCTGTAATGAGGTATTCTTGAGCAAACAGCGATTGTGAACAACATATAAAAATGCAAAGACGATATAATAGTTTCATAAGTAAAGAGGATTAATTATCTAAAAGAGTTTTTAATGCTACAGTTTTCCATTTAGGATTGAGGTTAATAAATTGTTTTAGGATAGCGATATGGCTTGAACCAAGAAGGATCATGATTTTTTTGTCTTTACCAGTTTCAATACGTTTCTGGATATAAGACCACATCATTAAGTTACGACGGTACCATTCTGAAGCTATAGTTACTCCCGAAATTTGGTCTGTAGTTCCGCCTTGTATAGCTAGGTTTGAATAAAAATTTACATCTCGATTACGATTTTCATCATTGTTGAGGTATAACAATGCATGTTTTAAAGATTGATGTTGTCTAATCATAGCATTATATTCATTTTCCCAAGATTTAAGTTCACCCATAAATTGATCTATAAGTTTATTTTGATTAGCCTTTTTCATTTCACTAATCATCTCTTTAAAAGGAAATTGAGCATCTCGATAATCACAGCCGTAAATTTTTTGATGATTTAGTTTTTTTGCTGTACGAAAAGCCAATTGGTAATCTTCGCTTCTGTGTTTTTCGATAGTGTAATTTTGATCAAAAGAATTATAAATTGAATCTAAGCGAGCTTGTTTAGCGAATGGGTATTCAAAGAAAATCTTATCAGGAGCAAAGGCTGCAATTTGATCAGTGATATAGGCTAATTCTTTTTGAATTTTAGGAGATAAAACATCAAGAACATCTGTTTGAGCTACATCTTGGTTATTTTCGGGATGATAATTTTGAAAATGAAAAGTACCTACTAGAAGGATTTCTAAATCTGTACTAGTATCTTTAGAATCTAATTGTTGTGCATATGTCGAGGTAAATAGAAATACTATAGTTAAGTAAAGTAATTGTTTCATAATAGTGGTTTTTTAATATGAAGCAATAGTAAAGCGAATAGCAGTATCGTTTTTACAGATTATATAAACGTTAATGATTAGCGGACAAATGCTACGAGATTGTGGATGTATTTTTTTGTTGTAGTAAAGTGGTGAGTTGTCCTAAGAAACGATAGGTTTGTCCTAAAAAGTAAAGAGCCCTGATTAAACCCACTATATTTACTTAGTCTAAGATATTTTATAATGAAACTGAATAAAGAATTAAAGTATAATATTATCCTTATCCTAATACTGATCATTATGGATATGGGATGGAATTATGTAACTGAAAATAAATATGCTCCCCTTCAATTTAAATATCCGTATTATTTGATGGGAATATCTTTTAATCTAGTATTTTATGGCGTTATCTATACGCTTAATTATAAGATATTTGCTCCTCGATATTTGTATACCAAAAAGTTTGTACAATACGCAGGAGGGTTTCTGGTTCTATTAATCCTGTTTATGGGAATACGATATGTATTAGATGAAGTACTACTATATAATTTAACTGGAGCTCATAATTATTATATCGATAGTGAAGAATTTAGTAGAAGGTATTTGTTTGATGGGATATATTATACTCTTAGAGCATGTTTGTATAGTAGCTTAGTCTTTTTATATTTTAAAACGTTAAAGACAAGAAATAAAATCCATCAATTAGAGATTGAACATAAAAAAGCAGCATTAAACGTATTGAAATCCCAAATAGAACCTCATTTTTTATTGAATACATTAAATAGTTTTTATGAAGAATTATTTGATACACAACCAGAAACTGCAGAAGGAGTAATGAAGCTTTCACAGTTACTGCAATATGTGACATATGAAACTCAGCATGATGTTTTACCATTAGCAAAAGAGCTTAAATTTTTACAAGACTATATTTACTTTTATAAAAAAAGATTTGAAGATCAATTTGCTGTAGATTTTCAAATACAAGGAGACGTTACCATACAACAAGTACCTTCGTTATTAATGATTCATTTTGTAGAAAATGTATTTAAACATGGAGTGATTAACAATCATAATGATCCAGCTAATATACACATTAAAATAAAGGATACTTTTCTAGAAATAGAAACCTATAATAAAAAGAATACCTCAGAGAAATATATGGAAAAAGGTATAGGAATGAATAATATACAAAAGCGATTAACGCTAATGTATAAAGACAACTATACGATGCATAATGAAGAAACTGAAACACATTTTAAAGCCTATTTAAAAATACCGTTATGAATAAAACAATAAGATGTGTCATTATAGATGACGAACCACCAGCAATACGAATTTTAGAACGGTATATTACAAAAATACCTTTTATGGAATGTATAGCAACATATACAAATCCATTAGAAGTATTAAAAATAGTAGACAATACTGAGATAGATGTGGTTTTTCTAGATATCCAAATGCCAGAATTAACAGGTTTACAATTATCTAAATTATTAAAAACTAATACAAAGATTATTTTTACAACAGCATATCCCCAATATGCAATTGACGGGTTTGAACTTAGTGCTGTAGATTATTTGGTAAAACCAATAGCTTTTGATCGATTTTATCAAGCATGTCTAAAATTGCAACCTAAAGAAGATGAAAAGGTGGCCGT
Organism: Aquimarina rhabdastrellae; assembly: GCA_947387485.1. Classification (GTDB taxonomy): domain Bacteria; phylum Bacteroidota; class Bacteroidia; order Flavobacteriales; family Flavobacteriaceae; genus Aquimarina. Next base: position 1,070,559 of record CANDNT010000001.1, on the reverse strand, counting down.
GGAAACAAAAGAAGCTAGTGAGGCATATTTTTTCTTTAAAACAGATGGTAAACACAATTATGTAAAAGTATTTGTATCAGATATATTATATATAGAAGGATTAAAAAACTACCTGGCAGTACATCTCAAAAACGAACAGATCATTATATATAAAACCTTAAAACAACTCAAAGAAGAATTACCAGAGACGAGATTTATTCAAATACATAAATCTTTTATTATAGCACTAGATGTGATAGATAAGATAGAAAATACCTCAGTTTGGATACATGATAATGAACTGCCAATAGGGAATACATATCGCAAAGCCTTTTTTGAAAAGATAGAAGGTAAAAAGGTATAAAAACAAAAACAGCATTCTAATTAATAGAATACTGTTTTTGTTTTTAGTTAAGTTACAGACTTATTATCGCCCATCTTGTAAAGCAAATACTTTACGTAATAGATCTGTAGTACGAGCTCCAATTTTATTACGAATTTCGTTTTCTTCTACAGCAATCATTTTGTAAACCCCTTCTAGTGCTTGTCCTGTAACATAATCTGTTAAATCAGGATTAACTTTTTTAGTAAAAGGTATAGTATTGTATTTAGTAATAATATTCGACCATACTTCTGTAGCACCAACTCTAGCTAGAGAAGTGTTAATAACTGGGCTAAACTTTCCGTAAAGAGCCGTACGCGTTCTACCTGATAAATATTGAGTAGCTGCATCATCACTACCTAATAAGATATTTTTTGCATCGGCAAATGTGATTCCTTTTACAGCATCTACAAAGATAGGAGTTGCTTCTTTTACAGCATCCTCGGCAGCACGATTAAGTACTTTTAAACCTTCATCTGCAAGACTACTTAAACCAATATCACGTAGCGCTTTATCAACTTTTTGTAATTCTTCTGGTAAAGCAATTTTGACCAGTTGATTTTTAAAGAAACCATCTTTTTGTGTCAACTTGGTTACTTGTTTATCAATACCTTTATCCAAAGCTTCTCGCAAACCATTACCGATATCAACATTACTCAATCCAAAGCCACCAGTTTGTTGCGGTAAGTTTTCTGCAATCTGTTGTAATTCGGCACAGCTAGACATTGTGATAACCAATAAAAGCATAAGAAATCTTTTCATAGTATGAGGTTTTAGTTTATAAAACAAAAATACTGTTTTTTCGTGCTAACAAATAAAAATAACACTATTCAAAATATAAAGAAATCGATAAAAGGCAGCTATATCGTACAAGAGTGCAAAATATCTTCATAAAAAATAGGTGAAATAAAAAATAAATCAGAATTCTTGTCATATTTTCATAACCGTTGTCACTAACATATATGAATGAAAGCAGATAAAAGATGCAAAAGCACTCAAAAATTAATTTTGAACAGATACTCGAAGAAAACAAAGGGAGTATTTATAGGATATGTAAGATATATGCAGTTAATCCCATAGAACCTCAGGATCTTTTTCAAGAAGTTGTATATCAATTATGGAAAGCGTTACCAACGTTTAAAGGGAAATCCAAAATCAATACATGGATATATAGTATAGCCTTGAATGTGTGTGGTAGAGCCAATACACGATTTGGTAAAAAAAACTCAAAAACCACGCAATTAGAGGCTATAGAGTTTATACCTAAAGCAGATAATATAGCTCTAGAAGAAGAATTAAAGATAACTGCGCTTAGAGCATGTATAGCTTTATTAAAAGAAGAAGAACGCGCTATTGTAATACTCAGTTTAGAAGGATTGAAGTATAAAGAAATAGGTGAGATTACAGGATTAACAGAAAATCACGTAGCGGTAAAGATGAAACGAATAAAGAAAATACTGCTCCATTGTATAACTCAAAAAATAAAATAAGATGACAGAACAGATAAACAAAGAACCATGGGAAGAGCTAAAAGAAATATGGAATAACTCCACTCAAGGTGAACAAATAAATATTCAATTCTCAAAATTGATAGAAGAATTAAAGCAGGGAACAAGTCAATGGGAAAAAGATGCTATTAAAAAGGATATGGCTATCCTAAAACCTTCGTTGGAATCTTTTAAAAGTAAAGTTTCTTCAAGAGAAAAAGAGCTTATAAATAAAGATTTAAAAATGTTTAATAAGATATTAAAGAAGTGTATGCGATGGTTTAAAAAGAAGTAATAAATATCTAGTAGTGTATTTGAAAAGTAACTATAAGAAATGTATATTGAAAGCTATATAATAGGAGAAAATGAAATACATTTTAACAGGAGAAGAAACAGCACGATTAACTTTTAGAGTATTAAAAAAAGAAGATTTTGAAACTTGGCAACACTTATTCGAAAAAGAAAATGTAGCTGTGTTTTTGGGATTAGACCCAAATAAGAGTGCAAGAGAATTATGTCAGTTATGGTTTAATAAAGTATTTCATCGATATGAAAATGACTTAGGAGGAATGAATGTGCTAATTGATAAAGAAACTAATGCTTTTGTAGGGCAATGTGGCTTATTAGTACAAACAGTAGAGGGAGAAGAACGTTTAGAAATAGGTTATTCGATATTGCCACAATTTTGGGGTAAAGGTTACGCATCAGAAGCAGCAAAGAAATGTAAAGAATATGCTTTTGAACACAATTTTAGCGAATCGTTGATTTCTGTAGTACATATAGATAATATAGGAAGTGAGCGTGTAGCTATTAAAAATGGGATGTCTCTAGAAAAACATTTGGCGTCCTATGACGGAATTCCAGTTAACGTATTTAGTATAAGTAAAACACAATATTTCAATTCGAAAAACTAAAAAATAACAATCAAAAAATGACAAAAGAAACTGATTTTCCACAATTACAAACAGCAAGGTTATTATTAAGAAAACCCACAAAAGATGATGCAAATGCAGTTTTGTTTTTAAGATCTGATACAATTGTAAATCAATATGTAAAAAGAGGACAAACAAAATCTATCGAAGAAGCTGTACAATTCATATCCAAAATAGATCAAGGCTATGTTGATAAGGCTAATATTTATTGGAGTATTAACCTAAAAGATAATCCAGAGATGATAGGATCTATCTGCTTATGGAATTTTTCTGAAGATCGCAAACAAGCCGAAATAGGGTATGATTTAAGTCCGCAATTTTACAATCAAGGAATCATGACCGAGGCTATTGCTACAGTAATAAACTATGGATTTAAAACATTACAATTAGAAGTGATAGAAGCCTATACCAGTTATAAAAACGAAGCTTCGATACGTATATTACAAAAGAATAATTTTAAGTTGATTCCGGATAAAAAGGATAGTGATAATCCAGACAATAGAGTTTTTGGGATTATAAAAGATAATTTACTGTAAATATTATTGATAAGATTATGACCCCATTAAAAGAAGTCTTTACATTGTTTTTTAAATTAGGATGTATTGCTTTTGGCGGACCTGCAGCACATATCGCAATGATGGAAGATGAGGTCGTTACTAAACGACAGTGGATGACACGGCAATATTTCCTAGACATGATCGGAGCTACAAACCTTGTTCCTGGACCTAATTCAACACAAATGACTATGCATTGTGGTTATGTAAGAGCAGGCTGGGCAGGATTATGGATCGGGGGATTAGCATTTATCACCCCAGCAGTATTTTTTACGTTATTATTGGCGATGGTTTATAGTCATTATGGAACAGTACCAGCCATTGCTCCATTTTTTTATGGGATCAAACCAGCTGTGATAGGGATTATTTGTAATGCCTCTTATAAACTAGGAAAAAAAGCCTTTAAAACATGGCAACTTATAATAATCGGAATTATAGTTACAGGATTATCTTTATTAGGTATAGATGAGTTTATGCTTATTATAGGTAGTGGATTATTAGGCATGCTATGGCTTATGCTGCAACAACAAAATAAGACAGTAGTATTTTTTACACCTTTGTTATGGTTATTAAAACCGATAAGTATACAGAGTAGTACTTCGATTTTCTTTTATTTTCTTAAAATAGCATTGATTCTTTTTGGGAGTGGATATGTTTTAATAGCTTATATCGATGCAGAATTGGTAGAAAACTTAGGATGGCTTACTAAAAATCAGCTTTTAGATGCTATAGCAATGGGGCAATTTACGCCAGGACCAGTATTAACAACATCAACTTTTATAGGGTATCAGCTCAATGGTATATCTGGAGCTTTATGGGCTTCGTTAGGGATGTTTTTACCTTCTTTTTTCTTAGTTGGATTATTAGTGAAACTTATACCGCTTTTGCGAAAGTCAAAGTTGTTGAGTCATTTCTTAGAAGCTGTTAATGCAGGAGCAGTAGGTATTATGATTGCTGTGAGTTTAAAATTGGGATACCAGATGATTTTTGACTGGAGAGCTATAATACTAATGCTTTTGAGTATAGTAATAAGCTTTGGATATAAAAAAGTAAGTCCGTTATGGATCATATTAGGAGGAAGTATTATAGGATATGGATTGCAATTGATATAAAAGAATGAACAATATATTATTTATTTGCTCAGCCAATAAGCAACGCTCTAAAACTGCAGATGATTATTTCTCATCTAGATATGTTGATCAATTTCTATTTGATTCAGCAGGAACTAATTTAAAAATATGCCATAAAGAAGGTACAAATCCTTTAACTGAAGAATTAGTAAAATGGGCTGATTTAATTTTAGTAATGGAAAAAAGACATAAGAAATTAATCAATTCTCAAACTAAAGAAAAATATGATTTTAAGATAAAGGTGCTTAATATTCCAGATCGATTTAAGTATTACCAAAAAGAATTAATTCAGTTATTAGAAGAAAAAGTTATACCATATCTTGAAAATTTTTAAGAAATCATGAAAAAAATTGAAATACGACAACTTATAACATCCAATCAAGTAGATGAAGAGTCTTATTTCAATATAGATAAAGTCGAATCCTTATTGCAAGGACAACCCATGACTCAAAAACTGCATAGGCATGATTACTATTATCTTTTATTGTTAGAACAAGCAACAGGTGTACATGAGATAGATCTTAAATCCTATAAGATATGCGCACAAGACTTTTATATTATAAAACCAGGGCAAGTACATCAAATTTCACTCGACGCTAATAGTAAAGGATATATGTTGCATTTCAAAAAAGAATTCTTTGCAGCAAACTATCCTTTAATACAAACTATATTACAATCAGTAACTGTGACTAATTTATATGAATTAGAAAAAATACCATTTCAAAACATTAAAGCTAAGTTAGAAGCTATTTATCTAGAATTTACCCAAAAACCAAAAGCATATACAACAGCAATCAAAGCCAATTTAAAATTGTTATTTATTGAACTACTTAGAATAAAAGAAGATACACAAGAAAAAGAAAAATCATACGATCGAGAACGATTAGAAAAACTATTACAATTAATAGAAACACAGAGTACTACAAAAAAACAAGTAAAGCAGTATGCAGCATTGATGCATATGACACCATACCAACTCAATAGTATGACTAAGAAAATGCTTGGAAAAACATGTTCTGATGTTATTAATGAATATATCATACTTGAAGCCAAAAGATATCTTCTTGCAACAACGAATAAAATCAATCAAATAGCACATCATTTGGGATATGAAGATGTCTCGTATTTTATTAGATTCTTTAAAAAACATACGAACTATTCTCCAGAAGACTTCAGAAAGAACTTTAATTAAGTACTGTAAAACTTAAAAATTGTCCTACTATAAAGAAGATAACAGCTACTACTTTTGTTTACATCAAGAACATTAAGATTTTAATTTATTAAAAGATAAGATAATGAGTGAAGTAAATAAAAATAGCATATGGCATCAAAAATGGAACGAACGCTATAAGCAGTCTAGTTTTGCATACGGAAAACAACCTAATGTGTTTTTTGAAAAATGGTTAGCACAGTTTCCTTCAGGGAAAATCCTTATGCCAGCAGATGGAGAAGGGCGTAATGGAGTCTATGCAGCAACACAAGGATGGGAAGTGACTTCTCTTGATATAAGCGAAACAGGAAAAGACAAAGCATTTGAATTAGCAAAAGAGCATAAGGTAGAGATAACATACCAAGTAGCAGATTTGGCAGATTTAACGTTTAAACCAGCATCATTTGATGCTATAGGGTTAATTTATGCTCATTTTTTGGCAGCTGATAAAAGTAAGTTTCATACCAAACTTAATAGTTATCTAAAACCAGGAGGCATTATCATTTTTGAGGCATTTAGTAAAAAACACTTGAGTTATAATGCCAAAAACCCTGCAGTAGGAGGGCCAAAAGATATAACACAGCTCTATTCAAAAGAAGAGATACTAAGAGATTTTAAAGCTTATGATATCATTACATTAGAAGAAGAAGTAACACTTAAAGAAGGAACTTTTCATAATGGAGTAGGAGCTGTTATTAGATTTGTGGGAAGAAAACAATAAAATGGTGTGTTAATGAATGTTTTATAAAGATTTAAACCAGTTAGAAATACATGAAAAAAGCATATATAAGTATACAAATTTTCGGCAATGAGGAAGCAATAGCAGAAAAAATAAGTACTACCCATAATTTAAAAAAAATCGGAATAAGAAAACTCATTAAAAAACATTTAAGAGTGAATACGAGTGATGGTAAAGAAATAGCAGAAGTTGTAGAGAAAGGAGAACTTGTATCGTATACTAAAATAATGAGTTTATTAGAAAAAGAGTTACAAGATTCTTTTTCAGATGTATTGATATATCAACTACCTAACACTATAAACATAAAACAGCTAGAAGAATTGATAAATTGTTTAGAGGTAAAAGAATATGTATTACAAAATATCTATTTCATTACCCATGATGAAGAACAATTAACGCGAATAATGAAAAATAGAGTAGGAGAAAAACGTTTTCTAACTGAAAATTATAAAAATAGGATACAAAAGATAGTATTTAAAGAAGAAGAACTTTTCAATGAGATCAAAGAAAAATCATGGGTAAAAGTTTTTATTAATCAAAACATATCATAGAAAGCCATACGATCGTCTTCAAATTTTTTTAATGCAGGTATAGATAGCTCTAATAATATACTAGCATAGTTAAGGTATTCTTTACCAGTATGCTTTTTGAGTAAAGTGATTATAATTTCATAAGTGATAGGATGTTTTAAATCATTTATATCAAAAGAAGAATAACGCGCTTTAGATTTAGGATGTGATTTTCTAAATCGATAATATTGATTGTGATAATAATGAGCTACTTGTGCAGCAACAGTTCGTATAATAGTATCTGGAATTTTTGAACCAGCTATAGATGTATATGTCGTATATATGATCTTAAAAAACTGATGTTGACTATCCATATGTTCTTAATTAACTTTTTAATGATTAATATAAAATAAAAAACCTATAGTATTAAATATTGAATTGTATTTAATAATCAATTTTATAGGCTATCTGTCCAAAATATAAGTCTTACAAAAACTGTTATAAATTACCTTACGGAAAACCATAAACACTGATTAATTTAACAATACTTTATGCGGTAAAACCGTAAAAACCTTAGAGTAGTATTCTTTTTATTTGCCTGAAATTAAATAATAATACAGAAATAAATAATGATCACGGCAATAATAATTATAAGCAGTTTTATCGCTATTGGAATACTAATAAAAATAGTATTGGATAAATCTAAAAAGAATAAAGAGTTAAAGAATATTATAGATGAATATACCGAAAAATATAAAGGAATTATAGATGTAGATAAAGAAATAGCAGAGAAAATAAATACTTTCAATATAGAAAAAGAAGAATCTGAAAAAAGAATTGCTGAACTAAAAAGAGAGTTTACAGACTTAAAAGAAAAGTATTTATCTGCAGAGAAACTTTATCAAGAATTAAAGAAAGATAATGAGTTACTAAAAGATACTTTAGAAATAGCAGAATATGGATTTTATGAACCACATTTCGATTTAGATACGTCAGAAGACTATAAAGACAGCATTAAAGAAAATAAGGAAAAACAAAAAGATTTAATTTATCTAGGAAAAGCAGTTGTTTGTAAAACTAATTGGACTGTAGGTAATAGTCAGAAACAAGGTGAAGTAATGACAAAAAGGGCTATAAAATTAACTCTTCGAGCATTTAATGGAGAATGTGATACTCTTATAGCAAAAGTCAAATGGAATAATGTTGAACAATATGAAAAAAGGATAAGAAAGGTTTTTGAAGCTATAAACAAATTAAATGTTTCACAAGATATACATATTCAAGCAAGCTTTCTTTCATTAAAAATAGACGAATTAATGCTAACATATGGATATGCATTAAAGAAACAAGAAGAAAAGGATGAGCAAAAACGAATAAGAGAGCAGATTCGGGAAGAAGAAAAAGCTCGTAGAGATTTTGAAAAAGCTCAAAAAGAAGCTATAAAAGAAGAAAAGATGCTTCAACAAGCGATGGAAAAAGCTAGAAATGAAATTTTGAAATCTTCAGAAGAAGACAAACTTAAATATGAAGAGCAACTAAAAGAGTTGCTAATAAAATTGCAAGAAGCTGAAGATAAAAATAAAAGAGCTTTATCTATGGCGCAACAAACTAAATCGGGGCATGTTTATGTGATTTCGAATATAGGTTCTTTTGGAGAAAATGTATACAAGATAGGAATGACAAGAAGGTTAGAACCGATGGATAGAGTAAATGAATTAGGAGACGCCTCTGTTCCATTTAAGTTTGATGTTCATGCTATGATTTATTCAGAAAATGCTCCTGAGCTTGAAAATAAATTACATAAGGTGTTTAATAATAAGAGGCTTAATCATGTAAATTTAAGAAGAGAATATTTTAATATTTCATTAGATGAGATAGAAAAAGTTGTAAGAGAAAATTATGGAAAGATAGAATTTATTAAAGATGCAGAAGCTAAAGAATATAGAGAAAGCCTTGTTATTAAAGAACAAATAACAGCTAAGTTAAATAGAAAAGAAAATAAAGAAAGTCATGAAACTCCAATAAAACAAGAAATTGATGCTTTATTTGAGAGTATTTAATATAAAAAATAACCCCATATACAATTTGTATATGGGGCATCCTATCAGTAGTTCAAATAAATCCCCTTATTTGATCTCTTTAATTGTGTTATCAATTAAAGTCTTGATATGATCTCTATGGGCACGTGTTAACTGGTTTCCGCTTCCATTAGCAATAGAATTGCGGATTTTCTTTAAGTTATACAATGCCATAGACTTTGCTGCATACGTATATTTAGATCCTTTCGTATGCTTAGCGATAGCGATTAAACGCTTAGTGTATTCCAGTTGTAAGTTTTGTCTAAAAGTATTGATTGATCCTACAGCATCTGCCTTAAATACAGCATTATTAAGATCAGTCATAAACTGTGATAAGGTATATTCGTTTCCGTATAATTCTGAGTCAGAAATACGTTGTAATGTATTATGGTGTAAGATATGGTTCAATACTTCTTTTTGGTATCCTAAAATTTGGTTATGGATTTTTGGATCTTCTGGTCCACCAAAGAAGTTATATCCTCTACGTTGTAATGCTAAATAATTAAATAAATCATTAGGCATTTTATAAGCATCAGGAGCAAAAACATATTTAGCTAAAGCGTTCATTGCTCTTTTTTGATCTTCACGACTTACAGGAGTAAAAGGCTTTAACGTTTCGCTTTGCCCTACCATACTACGATCTACATAAACCCCACCAATAAATCTAGAAATAACATTACTAGCAGTAGCATATTGACGACCTAAGATATAGTATGACTGACGTAATTCTTGATAAGACTCTCCTTTATGAGTAGATTTCTCTTTAAGATTTTTCATCATAGAATTTACTAAATCCATACGATTAACAGAATATGTGATTTGATCGTTTGACATATCACCAATCATTACTCTAGGGTCAATAGCTTTACCTGGAGCTCTCATATCATCTGCGTCATTACCAAAAATTAACTCCGGACGTGTAGATTGATCTGCAATAGCATTAAGTTCTGCATCAGACTTAACAGGAGTGTATCCAAACTCAATAGCCCATACATCATAAGGTCCTACAGCAGTAGAATAATATGGCCCTTGCTTAGCAGGATCATTAGCAACATTGATAGCTGTATAATCCATTACAGAACCAGTAAGGCACTTGTCTTTAATTTTTTCAGGAGTATTTAACTCTTCAGGAGAAAACAATTGACTTGCTTTCATATTGTGGTTTAAACCTAAAGTATGACCAACTTCGTGCATGATTAATTCTTTCATAGCTTGACGTTTCATACCTTTCATTTCAAGATCACTAGCTCCCATTGCCATTAATGCAGCTTGACCAAACAAAGTGTTTTCTTGCATACGGTGTCCATAAGAACAATATACTGTTTCGTTAGGTTTAGTTGTAATCGGTAATTGGCTTTGTGTTTCACTAGCAGCCGCTAGGTTAAAGATATTGTCATATTTCACACGATTTGTATGAAAAACAAACTCTAGCATAATATCTGCTCCTAAAATTTGACCAGTTCTAGGGTTTACAAAACTAGGACCATATCCACCAAAAGGAGGATTAGGAGAAGAAGTCCAGCGCAATACATTATAACGAATATCTCCAGCATCCCAATCAGCATCATCTGGTTGTACTTTTACAACCATAGCATTTTTAAATCCTGCTTTTTCAAAAGCTACATTCCATTCTAGAACAGCTTCTTTAATAGTTTCTCTAAACTCTACTGGAGTAGTATTTTCTATCCACCATTCTATAGGCTGTACAGGCTCTGATATCGCAGCATTAGGATCTTTTTTCTCTAAGTGCCAGCGGTGAATTAGATCTCTATAAGGTGTATGACTAGCAGAAGTCATATCTGTAACTCCTGTAAGGAAATACCCAATTCTAGGATCGTCAAAACGTGCTTGGTAGCTATTCTCAGGCATTTCAATCAATACGTGATCAACTTTGATCGTTACATTACGACCATCAGTAACTGCATCAGAACCTCCGTTTAATACAGAACCTTTTGAATATACATAGTGACTGGTGATATTAGTGTTTTCTGGATAATTTTTGATACGACCAATTTTGGTTTTATCCTTACTCAAAGAACCTAATTTAAATGCAAATGGAGATTGCCCTGGGAAACTAGGATTTTTGATTTGATCAAAAGTTTCTTTGATAAATAAATCATCAGATTTAATTAAGTATAATCCTTTGTCTTTATCATGAGTTTCTATTTTTAAACTAGCCATGATACCTTCACTAATATTAGCTTCGGCAGACTTAGAAAGTGCATTGTTTTTATCAAAGTAAAAAGAAGTGTTCTGTGTTTTAAACTCTAATTTGTTATAGTGCTTTTCTATTCTAAAAACTTTAGCACCACGATATGATCCTCTAAAAGATCCAGCATCAAGAACCCCATCAGCAATTTGACTGAAATAAATAAAGTCTTTATTTAATTGATCTTCTTTAATTAATAATTGGGTAGTTCCGCTGATAGAATCTCTATAAATGGTAAAAAGACCTTCGATTTTCTCACTTTTTTTAGTAAGCTCATCGATAGACTTTTCTTTACTCTTTTTCTCTGTGTCTACTTGTTCTGTCTTTCCTTTTTTAGATTTTTTCTTCTTTCTTCGTTGTGCTTGCATATCTGTAACACCTACAGTAAGTAGCATTAAAGAGGACAAGAAAATAGCCCATTTTTTAGATGATGTTGATATCATTTTAGTTAAAAATTTAATTTATGTTGACAATATATTGTTTTCCCGTAATATGAAAGTTTCTTTTAATGTTAGATTAACATTTAGGTAAAATGTTACAGTTAAAAATGTGTTAATTGAAAAAAAATAATGTTTGATTATATTTAATGAAAGTATATATATAATGAAACGAATTATATAATTCTAAAAAAATAATCGTTTTTAATGCGTATTTCGTAAATTAGCAGCACTTAAAATATTTTTTGAATATAGATGGAACAAATAGCACCATATACCCCTAAACATAAAGTAAGAATTGTAACAGCCGCTTCGTTGTTTGACGGACACGATGCCGCTATTAATATCATGCGTAGAATCATTCAATCTACAGGAGTAGAAGTGATTCATTTAGGACACGATCGCAGTGTAGAAGAAGTTGTGAATTGTGCTATCCAAGAAGATGCAAATGCTATCGCGATGACTTCTTATCAAGGAGGACATAACGAATATTTTAAATATATGTATGATTTGCTTCAAGAAAAAGGAGCAGGACATATAAAAATCTTTGGTGGAGGAGGAGGAGTAATCCTTCCAGAAGAGATCAAAGAATTAATGGATTATGGTATCACACGTATCTATTCTCCAGATGATGGTCGCGAAATGGGACTTCAAGGAATGATTAATGACTTGGTAATGCAATCTGATTATGCAATCGGAGATGCATTAAATGGTGAAGCAGCACATTTAGCGTCTAAAGAAATAGGAGCTATTGCACGTGTGATTTCTGCAGCAGAAAACTTTCCTGAAGTAGCAAAAGAGACATTAGCTCAAATTCATGAGAAAAATAAGACTTCAAAAACTCCAGTATTAGGAATCACGGGTACTGGTGGAGCAGGTAAGTCTTCGTTAGTAGATGAGCTAGTACGTCGTTTCTTAATCGATTTCCCTGAAAAGACTATAGGATTAATTTCTGTAGATCCTTCTAAAAGAAAAACTGGAGGAGCTTTATTAGGAGATCGTATTCGTATGAATGCAATTAACAACAAGCGTGTATACATGCGTTCGCTTGCTACACGACAATCTAATTTGGCATTATCAAAATACGTATCTGAAGCTGTTGAGGTATTAAAAGCAGCAGAATATGATTTGATTATATTAGAAACATCAGGAATTGGGCAATCAGATACAGAAATCTTAGAACATTCTGATGTATCGCTATATGTGATGACTCCAGAATTTGGAGCAGCGACACAATTAGAGAAAATCGATATGCTTGATTTTGCAGATTTGGTAGCGATCAACAAGTTTGATAAAAGAGGAGCTCTAGATGCATTAAGAGATGTAAAAAAGCAATACCAGCGTAATCATAACTTATGGCATGATGATCCAGAAACCTTACCCGTATATGGTACTATAGCATCACAATTCAATGATCCAGGGATGAATACGTTGTATAAGTCTATCATGGATAAGATTGAAGAAAAAACAGATGCTGATTTAAAATCAGAATTTCATATCTCTAAAGAAATGTCTGAAAAAATATTTGTGATACCACCAGCACGTACACGTTATTTATCAGAGATTTCAGAGAACAATAGAGCATACGATAGTAAAGCTTTAACACAAGAACAAGTAGCTCAAAAATTATATGGAATCTATAAAACCATAGAATCTGTAGTAGGGCAAGTTCCAGAATTGATAAAATCTGGAATTAATGAAGAAACTATAACAACGACAGAAGAAAATAAAGAATTCGTTGCTTTATTATTAAAAGAATTTGATCGTGTAAAAATGGATTTGGATCCTTATAACTGGGAAATTATCACAGGATGGGATGCTAAAGTTGAAAAATACAAGAATCCAATTTATACGTTTAAAGTACGTGATAAAGAGATTAAAATTGAAACACATACAGAGTCGTTATCACATACACAAATTCCTAAAGTAGCTTTACCAAAATATAAAGCATGGGGAGATGTTTTAAAATGGAGTTTACAAGAAAATGTACCAGGAGAGTTCCCTTATGCATCAGGGTTATATCCGTTTAAGCGTACAGGAGAAGATCCTACACGTATGTTTGCAGGAGAAGGAGGACCAGAACGTACTAATAGACGTTTCCATTATGTAAGTTTAGGAATGCCAGCAAAACGTTTATCAACGGCGTTTGACTCTGTAACATTATATGGTAATGATCCAGATCATAGACCAGATATATATGGTAAAATTGGTAATGCAGGAGTATCGATTTGCTGCCTTGATGATGCAAAAAAGTTATATTCAGGATTTAACTTGGCTCATGCTTTGACATCGGTGAGTATGACGATTAATGGGCCTGCCCCTATGTTATTAGGATTCTTTATGAATGCTGCTATCGATCAGCAATGTGAATTGTATATCAAAGAACATGGATTAGAAGCAGCGATTGAAGCTAAGATAGCTGCGATTTACAAAGAAAAAGGTACAGAACGTCCGCGTTATAATGGAGAATTACCAGAAGGTAATGATGGATTAGGATTAATGCTTTTAGGAGTAACAGGAGATCAAGTGTTACCTACAGACGTTTATCAAGAAATAAAAACAAAAACATTGAGTTCTGTTCGTGGTACTGTACAAGCAGATATCCTTAAAGAAGATCAAGCTCAAAATACCTGTATTTTCTCTACAGAATTTGCATTGCGATTAATGGGAGATGTACAAGAGTACTTTATAGAAAAGAATGTACGTAACTTCTATTCTGTGTCTATTTCAGGATATCATATTGCTGAGGCAGGAGCAAATCCTATCACGCAATTGGCATTAACTCTTGCTAATGGATTTACATATGTAGAATATTATTTAAGTAGAGGGATGGATATCAATAAATTTGGTCCTAACTTATCCTTCTTCTTCTCAAACGGAATTGATCCAGAATATGCTGTAATTGGTCGTGTTGCTCGTAAGATTTGGGCGAAAGCTTTAAAACATAAATACGGAGCAAATCCTAGAGCGCAAATGTTGAAATATCACATTCAAACTTCAGGACGTTCATTACATGCACAGGAGATTGATTTTAATGATATCCGTACAACACTTCAGGCGTTATATGCAATCTATGATAACTGTAATTCTTTACATACAAACGCTTATGACGAGGCGATTACAACACCTACAGAGGCTAGTGTACGTAGAGCAATGGCAATACAGTTAATTATCAATAAAGAATTAGGATTGGCTAAAAACGAAAATCCAATTCAAGGATCATTTATTATTGAAGAATTAACAGATCTTGTTGAAGAAGCAGTATTAGCAGAGTTTGATCGTATTACCGAAAGAGGTGGAGTATTAGGTGCAATGGAAACAATGTACCAGCGTAGTAAAATTCAAGAAGAAAGTCTATACTACGAAACATTAAAACATACAGGAGAATTCCCTATTATAGGTGTAAATACATTCTTGAGTAGTGAAGGATCACCTACTGTAACACCAGCAGAGGTAATTCGTGCAACAGAAGAAGAGAAACAATTCCAAATTAATACTCTTGAAGAATTACACAAGTCTTATGCAGATGAAACCAAAGAGTTACTAAAAGACTTACAACACAAGGCTATTCATAATGAAAATATCTTTGAAGCCTTAATGGAAGTATGTAAAAAATGTTCTTTAGGTCAAATTACAAGCGCATTATTTGAAGTAGGAGGACAGTACAGAAGAAACATGTAATAGCTTTTCAATTCAACTAAAATATAATTAAAAAAACCGTCTATAAGACGGTTTTTTTATACCACTGAAATAAGGATACGTTAGCTTTTAAATAGCATTATAATAAAAAAGCGAAGTAATCTTACTTCGCTTTTTCTATATTCAATTATTAAGTGTTTTTTAGTTTTGGATCAATACCCACTCACCACTCTCAAGTAAAGGAATAGCTTGTTTAAACTTCACAGTTTTGTTTTCACCATTTCTTACATTTTTGATAGTAACCTTATCATTACGACCTATTTTAGGTTGTTCTCTTGTGATAGTTTCAGTTACTCGTGGTTGTTGCTGTTGTGTTGTTTGACCAGCAGCTCTAGCTTGAGCAGCGCGCTCATCCATATTTAAAACTTCTTCTTTTGAAGTTTCAAGCGCTTCTTTAGGAGCTTCTTGACGAGCTTCGGCTATGTTTTGCTGAGGTGCAGTAGGTAATTCTCCTTTAAATAAGAAAGAAATGATCTCTTTGTTTACCTCTTCTATCATCGCTTTAAATAATTCAAAAGCTTCAAACTTATAAATTAATAAAGGATCTTTTTGCTCATGAACAGCAAGCTGTACACTTTGCTTTAACTCATCCATTTTACGTAAATGAGTCTTCCAAGCATCATCGATAATAGCTAACGAAATATTCTTTTCAAAATCAGTAATCAATTGTTTACCTTCAGTTTCATATGCTTTTTGAAGATTTGTAGCAACATTTAATGATTTGATACCATCTGTAAAAGGAACTAGTATACGTTCAAAATTACTCTCAGGATTCTCATATACGTGTTTAATTACAGGGAAAGCAGTTTCTGCATTACGCTTCATTTTATCTTGATAATGCTCATAAGCAGCTTTATATACGATACCAGCAATTGTCTGTGGATCTTTCTTCTCAAATTCTGCAGCAGTAATAGGACTACTGATAGAGAAGTAACGAATCAATTCAAATTCGAAGTTTTTAAAATCTAACGCATTTTTGTTAGATTCAGCAATAACTTCGGCAGTATCATAAATCATGTTTGCGATATCTACACGTAAACGCTCTCCAAATAATGCATGATAACGTCTTTTGTATACTACCTCACGTTGTGCATTCATTACATCATCATACTCAAGTAGACGTTTACGAACACCAAAGTTATTTTCTTCTACTTTTTTCTGTGCACGTTCGATAGATTTAGAAATCATAGAGTGTTGAATCACTTCACCTTCTTGAAGTCCAATTCTATCCATCATCTTAGCGATACGCTCAGAACCGAATAAACGCATTAAGTTATCCTCAAGAGATACGTAGAATTGAGAACTACCTGGATCTCCTTGACGACCAGAACGACCACGTAACTGTCTATCTACACGACGAGAATCATGACGCTCTGTACCGATGATAGCTAAACCACCAGCATCTTTTACTTCTTTACTCAATTTAATATCGGTACCACGACCAGCCATATTGGTAGCAATAGTTACAATACCAGGATTACCAGCTTCTGCAACAATATCTGCTTCTTGTTTATGCAATTTGGCATTCAGTACATTATGAGGTACTTTACGAATAGTAAGCATACGGCTTAATAATTCTGAGATTTCTACAGAAGTAGTACCAATAAGAACTGGACGACCAGATTTTGATAACTTAGTAACCTCGTCGATTACTGCATTATATTTTTCACGTTTAGTTTTATAAACCAAATCATCTCTATCAAAACGAGCGATAGGTCTATTAGTAGGAATCTCTACAACATCAAGTTTATAGATTTCCCATAATTCTCCCGCTTCTGTAACAGCAGTACCGGTCATACCAGATAACTTGCGATACATACGGAAATAATTTTGTAATGTTACTGTAGCAAAAGTCTGTGTAGCATCCTCAATGTTTACATTTTCTTTGGCTTCAAGTGCTTGGTGTAAACCATCAGAGAAACGACGACCATCCATGATACGTCCCGTTTGCTCATCAACGATTTTTACTTTATTGTCCATTACAACATACTCTACATCTTTTTCAAACAATGAATAAGCCTTTAATAATTGGCGTAATGTATGGATACGTTCACTCTTTATGCTGTAGTCTCTTAATAAGACTTCTTTCTTTTCTGCTTCTTCTTCCTTACTTAAGTTGAGTTTTTCAATTTTGTCAATCTCGATTCCGATTTCAGGAAGTACAAAGAAATCAGGATCTTCTTTTCCAGAAAGGTATTCAACCCCTTTATCAGTAAGGTCGATTTGATTATTTTTTTCTTCAATTACATAATACAATTCCGCATCAACTTTGTGCATTTCGCGGTTATTGTCTTGCATATAGAAGTTTTCAGTCTTTTGTAATAGCTGTTTGATTCCTTCTTCACTTAAAAACTTGATTAAGGCTTTGTTTTTAGGGATACCTCTATAAACACGTAATAATTTAAATCCACCATCTTTGGTATCACCTTCTTTGATTAATTTTTTAGCTTCAGCTAAAACTCCAATAAGGTATTTACGTTGTTTTTCTACAACATCAGCAATTTTTGGCTTCAATAAAGTAAACTCATGAACATCTCCTTTAGGAACAGGTCCAGAAATAATTAAAGGAGTACGTGCATCATCAACAAGTACAGAATCTACCTCATCAATAATAGCATAGTTATGAGGTTTTTGTACTAGATCATCTGGCGAGTGTGCCATATTATCACGTAGGTAATCAAAACCAAATTCATTGTTTGTACCATAAGTAATATCGCTATTATATGCGTTACGACGTTCTGGCGAATTAGGTCTGTGATTATCGATACAATCTACTGTAAGTCCGTGAAACTGGAATAACGGAGCCATCCATTCACTATCACGACGTGCCAAGTAATCATTAACCGTTACAAGGTGCACACCATTACCCGTTAAGGCATTAAGATATACAGGTAATGTCGCTACAAGCGTTTTACCTTCTCCAGTTTGCATTTCGGCAATTTTACCTTCATGCATGGCTATACCACCAATCAACTGTACATCGTAGTGGATCATATCCCATTTTACTTCTTTACCAGCAGCATTCCAACTAGTTGCCCAGATAGCATTTTCACCATCAAGAGTAACGTATTCTTTCTCTCCTGATAACTCACGATCATATGCAGATGCTGTAACAGTAACTTGATCGTTTTTTGCAAAACGCTTAGCAGTTTCTTTTACAACAGCAAAAGCCTCTGGAAGAATTTCATGAAGTACTTTTTCGGTAATCTCATAAGCTTCATCTTTAAGTTTATCGATCTGATTATAAATATCTTCTTTACGATCAATATCCTCTGTAGTTTCAGCTTCTTGAACTAATGCTTCAATTTTTGATTGCGTATCTTGCCTAGCATCGTTTATCTTTTGCTTAAACTCAGTAGTTTTAGCACGCAATTCATCTAGAGATAGCCCTTCAAGTACTTTCTCTGCTTTTTTAATTAATTCAACTTTAGGTTGAATTTCTTTAATATCTTTTTTGGATTTATCTCCAACAAATATTTTTAATACAGAATCTAAAATTCCCATAGTCTGGATATGTGTTTATGCGTGGTAAATTACGCAAAAAAAAAGCCTCTTTCGAGACTTTCAATTATTTTAAAAAAATTATTAATATTCATCCTCGTTCCAAAGATAATCTTCGTCGGTAGGATAATCAGGCCAAATCTCTTCTATGGAATCATAAGAATCTCCCTCATCCTCGATAGACTGTAGGTTTTCTACAACCTCCAGCGGAGCTCCGGTACGAATTGCATAGTCGATTAACTCATCTTTAGTTGCTGGCCAAGGTGCATCACTTAAATAAGATGCTAATTCTAAAGTCCAATACATTTCTTTACTGGTTTTATTTTTTGCAAAAATAATTTTTTAGTTGAAAAAGTCAAGTAAAAAATCAATTATTTAATCATTAATTATAAGAACGTGATTTTGTGAGGGTTTATGTTAAGAAATCCTTAAGAAAATTAAGGTTAATTTCTTTCTGGAACCCATTTTACTTCATCAGCTTGTAGATCAAATGTCAACTTCCGTGCCAGTACAAAAAGGTAGTCAGATAGTCGGTTTAAATATTGCAAAGCGGTATCTTCAAATGGTTCAATTTCATACAAGGCAGTTGATAAACGTTCGGCTCTACGGCATACACAGCGGGCTATATGACAGAATGACACAGTTTGATGCCCACCTGGTAGCACAAAATGCGTCATAGGTGGTAAACTCGTGTCCATAGTATCCATTTCTTGCTCTAAATACTCAATATCCGAGTCTTTTATTTTTTTGATATCAAGACGTTCTTTACCACTTTTTAAAACCATTTTTTCTGGATCTGTAGCTAGAATAGCTCCAATAGTAAAGAGTTTATGTTGGATATCTATCAATACTTCTTTATAATGTGGATTGATCTCTTGATCACGTATCAGTCCTATATATGAGTTTAATTCGTCAATAGTTCCATAACTATCTATACGAATATGATGCTTAGGCACTCGAGTTCCACCAAATAATGCAGTGGTTCCTTTATCTCCTGTTTTGGTATATACTTTCATCTTTAATAGTAGTAGATCGATATAATAGAAAACTTACAGTTTACGATCTTTATTTTTTGACTTATTATAATAGTTTTTTCTAAAGTTACGTTCGTCACGATTATACAACCTATTTTTATTGCGTTTTGAATTCCATCGCACAAGTGCAAAGAGGATAGCAATAGCTATAATGAGTAATATAAGTTGATTCTCTTCAGAAATTGATGCTAACATGATACTAACTTTTGAAGTAAAAATAGTGAAATGTATAGAAAGTCAAGAAATACCTAAAAAACTTTGAAAAATTGTACATGATATAAAATGTGATTTTATAGAGAGATAGTTTAGAAAATGTTAAATTTGCGCTATGGAATTTTCTTCAAAACTACTAGAAAACGCAGTATACGAAGTGTCTCAACTCCCAGGGATCGGTAAGCGTACAGCTTTGCGTTTGGTTTTACATTTATTAAGACAACCAGAATCACAAACATTGCAATTAATAACAGCTTTAGGCAATTTAAGAGCAGAAATTAAGTTTTGTAAAAGTTGTCACAATATAAGTGATGTAGAAATATGTGAAATCTGTAGTAATCCGCTTCGAAATAAAGAAATTGTATGTATTGTAGAAGACGTACGAGATGTAATGGCGATAGAGAATACGGGGCATTATAAAGGATTATACCATGTTTTAGGTGGTAAAATAAGTCCGCTTGACGGTATAGGACCTCATGATTTAACCATAGAAGCATTGATAAAAAAGGTAAAAGAAGGTACTGTAAAAGAATTAATCTTTGCATTAAGTGCAACTATGGAAGGTGATACTACAAATTTTTATATTTACAAGCAATTAAACGGATTTGATGTAAAAACTACTACGATTGCTAGAGGTATAGGAGTTAATGACGAATTAGAATATGCAGACGAAGTAACCTTAGGACGTAGTATCTTACATAGAATTCCGTTTGAAAATGCAATAAAAAGCTAAACTAATTTATCAATACCTCTTAAACCCAAAATATTCTGAAACTATCCATTATAATCCTTAATTACAACGTACGATATTTTCTTGAACAATGTATATGGAGTGTTAAGGCTGCTATACAACATCTAGATGCCGAAATCATTGTAGCGGATAATGCATCGAGTGATGGCAGTTGTGAAATGGTACGTAGTATTTTTCCAGAGATCAAATTAATCGCTAATACAGATAATGTAGGTTTTGCCAAAGCTAATAATCAAGCAGTAGCAGAAGCAAAAGGAGAGTATATTTGTATACTTAATCCAGATACTGTAGTAGCCGAAGATACTTTCGAAAAATTAATACGAAAGATAGAACACTTACCATATGCAGGATTATTAGGAATACGATTAATAGATGGTACAGGAAAATTTTTACCGGAAAGTAAGCGTAATATTCCATCACCATTAACGGCTTTTAGACGTTTGTTTGGAGTACGTTTAGGAAATGTAAAAAGTTATTATGCAGATCATATTCATATGTACGGTAATGGAGATGTTCAAGTATTGGTAGGCGCTTTTATGTTTGGTAAAAGAATTCAATATGAAGAAGTGGAAGGTTTTGACGAAGCCTATTTTATGTATGGAGAAGATATAGATTTATCCTATAAAATGCTTAAAGCAGGATATCATAATTATTATATAGGTGATATGGCTGCAATTCATTATAAAGGAGAGAGTACTTCTAAAAATAAAGAATACTTAGAACGATTTTATGGAGCAATGCAATTGTTTTATAAAAAACATTTTAAAAGCAACAAACTCTTTGATTCTTTCATATACTTAGGAATACGTATGGTATCTTTTGTAAAATCAAAAATGCCAGTAAAGAAAAAAATAAAGAAAATAGCACATTATTATGTGATTACAGATGAAGCATCGTTAGCAACTCGATTAGAAAAGGTGTTACAGCATCCTATACAGCAATTAAAAGATGTATCAGATCTAGTATACAAGTCAAAAGAAGCAAAACAGATTGTGCTGGATAATAACTATTTAAGTTATGGAGAGATTATAGGAATCATGCAGCAATTGGCTAGTAAACAAACAACTTTTAAAATTAAACCGAAACATTGTAACTTTGTTATCGGGAGTAATTACAGCGACGAAAAAGGTGAGGTAATTACACTTTAATACAATTTTAATAACAAAAAAACAGTAAGAAAGGCGAATTTTAATTAAATTCGCAAAAAATATAACTTAATAACACTTTTAATTAAAGATATGGCAAAGTTTGAACTAAAGCTTCCTAAAATGGGCGAAAGTGTTGCAGAAGCAACGATTACTACTTGGTTAAAAGAAGTAGGAGATACTATCGAAATGGATGATGCAGTATTAGAAATCGCCACCGATAAAGTGGATAGTGAAGTGCCAAGTGAAGTTGAAGGTGTATTGGTAGAGAGACTTTTTGAAGTAGATGATGTAGTACAAGTAGGGCAAACAATTGCTATCATAGAAACTGAAGGAGAAGGAGAGGTAGCTACTCAAGAAGAACCTGTTGTAGAAGAAGCAGCTGCACCACAAGAAGTAGCAGCAATTGAATCTCAAATAGAAGAAGTTAAAGAAACTGTAGCGGCAGTAGATTTTTCTGAAAGTAATAAATTCTATTCACCATTAGTTAAGAATATAGCAGCTACAGAAGGAATATCTTTAGCAGAATTAGAAGGATTAGCAGGAACCGGTAAAGATGGACGTGTAACTAAGAATGATATTCTTACATACGTAGAAGATAAGAAAGCTGGAAAAGTGGCACAACCAGTTGCAAAAGAAACAAAACCAGTAGCTACTCCAGTAGTACAACCAGCACCAGTTAAGAAAGAAGTAGCAAAAGCAACTCCTGTAATAGCTTCTGGTGAAGATGAAATTATAGAGATGTCTCGTATGGGGAAACTTATTTCTCACCATATGGTAGCATCTGTACAAACATCTGCTCATGTACAATCGTTTATAGAAGCTGATGTAACAAACATTTGGAACTGGCGTAAGAAAGTTAAGGCAGATTTCATGAAGAGAGAAGGAGAGAATATTACGTTTACTCCTATTTTTATGGAAGCTATAGCTAAGGCACTTAAAGATTTCCCAATGATGAATATTTCTGTATCAGAAGATGGAGGAAAAATCATCAAGAAAAAGAATATTAATTTAGGAATGGCAGCAGCATTACCTGACGGAAACTTAATTGTACCTGTAATCAAAAATGCAGATCAATTAAATCTAGTGGGAATGACAAAAGCTGTTAATGACCTTGCTACTAGAGCGCGTAATAACGCTTTAAAACCAGATGATATTCAAGGTGGAACATATACGGTAACTAATGTAGGTACATTTGGAAGTATTATGGGAACACCGATTATCAATCAACCCCAAGTAGGGATTTTAGCGCTAGGAGCTATACGTAAAGTGCCTGCTGTGATAGAAACACCAGAAGGAGATTTTATAGGTATACGTTACAAAATGTTCTTATCTCACTCTTATGACCATAGAGTAGTAAATGGAGCTTTAGGGGGACAGTTTGTACAAAGAGTACAACAATATCTAGAAGCTTGGGATGTAAACAGAGATTTCTAGTAAAGAAAACATTTAGATATAAGAAGAGCGAGATTTAATTTAAATCTCGCTCTTTACTTTATTTTTAGAGTGTTTTTTTAAAACAAATACTGGTATCTAATCCTGTATATTGTCCATAATTAGGAATAACTTCATATCCTTGTTTTTTATACAGAGCAATAGCTTCAGGTTGTTTGATACCTGTTTCTAATATACAAGAAGTATAAGATAGTTCTTTAGTCCAGATTTCTAGCTCGTTTAATATTTTTGAAGCAATACCTTTTCCGCGATAAGCAGTAGCAGTAAACATACGTTTAACTTCCATAATAGTATTATCATAATGTTTGATGGCACCACAACCTACAGGAATTGTATCTTGATATGCAATAACAACGTGCTTTATAGTATCAAGAGTATTGTATTGAGCATAAAAAGCGTGATCATCTCCATCTCTAATAGCCAAATCTTGATCTAGAAGATGAACCAAGGCGATAAAGTCTTGATGAGTTGCATCAGTACGTTTGATGGTGAACATAAGGTGTTATTTTTTTAGCAGTGCTACACAAAACTCACGATTAACCCATTCATCATGTTTACTTTGTATACGTTCTTGATGATTCGTTAGCGTAGCTATTTCAAAAGGAGTTTGTTTAATTAGCTGTGTTATATCCTGATGATCAAATAATGAAAAACGATCATTGACAAAAGGGAGTTGCTTCATAAAATCTTTTAAAGCAAATACAATAGCTAGATGTCCACCAGGTTTAAGTACACGATAAATATCGTTGAGTAAAACTATAGGTTTTTTCCAGAAATAAATAGAGTTTACACTAAAAGCAACATGAAAAGAATCATCTGGTAATTTGATAGTTAATCCATCATAAAGCGAAAAAATAGCTTGGTTTTTTTGATGAAATTCAGCATTGATCTGTTTTGCTTGAAGATGCATCGTTTTAGAAATTTCAAGTCCATGATAGATTAAGGAAGAAGCACTATCAAAGATTTCTTTTAAATGGGCACAATTACCATGACCAATTTCAAGAATATGCATATCGTTTTGTATGTTTAATGCTTGATAGGCAGCGCGAGTCATGCCTATGTTACTTCGATGCATTTCTTCGGCTATTTTAATGCCGTTTTCACCATCTGGAGCACTAAGTTGACGTTCTATTTCTAACAACGCCTCAGGAGATAATTTTTCCATTGAAATAAGAATTAAGAGAGAGGTTTAAATTAATAAAAGTAAGTCAAAAAAATGTCGAGAAGAGAATTAAAAATGCAGTTTTATAAAGATTAGCAATCTGCTTATTGAGGTAATCCTATAGCCATGATAATTTGCTGAAGTTCTTTTGGACATTGCGTACCAATGACAAGTTTGGAGTTATCACGTAGAACAAGCGCTAAACCAATTTTTCCAGAAGTATTATAAACCGTACCATGAGTTGTACTGTATCGAATTCCCCAACCACCAACAAAGCCATAATTTAAAATTCGAGCACTTTTAATGTGATGAAGAGGAATGTTTTTGGTTAGAAAAGGAACAAAACGTATATGGATATGCGTGTGACTTATAGTTGTTTTTAATTTAAGTATAAAGAATAAACAAACAAGTCCCCAAGTACATAGTGCAAAAAGAAGTAACTCTATATTGAGAAAAGGATTTTGACCTTGGTTCCAATCGTGATAAAAACCAATAAAAGGTAAGCTACCAATAGCAATTAAGACTAACCATAACCACCATTGTGTAAAACGCTGTGATTCTTGATATAACATAAAAAAACTGTGTGATATAAATATACTTTAGATTTTAGTATTTAAATATGAGAAATATCAGTTTAAAAAGAGGGTGTTTTAATGTTAAATCTAAAGACAATTAATAAATCCGTAACTAAATCTTTGAAATACTAAAAAAATAATAAAACTCATCATAAAGCTGTATTAAAGCAAAGTCACTTAAACAGATTCATTTATATTTGAGATTTGTGTAGGTCTAAATGCAAGAATAGCATTAAGGTCAACTCAACATTATAATTGAGATACTATGATAAAAATTAACCTCCTAAAAACCGTATCGTTAATAGCGATAACCACCACCATTTTTTCGTGTAAGCAACAACCAGAAGGACCATTTCAGGGAATTGCGGATAAACAAACACATCTAGAAGTATACAAAGATGACGGGATGTATATTATTAAACCGTATTCTGACAAAATAATAGAGACTTCTTTTGTGCCTAAAGGCGAAGAATTTAGTTCAGAATCACATGCTGTTGTATTAAAACCAACTCAGCAAGAAGTTTCCTTACAAGAAAACGATAGTGTGATTGTATACGGAACTACAGGAATTAGCGTACAAATTAAAAAGTCACCTTTTAACATTAAATACTTTTATAAAGGAAAAGAATTAATCTCAGAAAAAGAAGGTTATATAAAAACAGATAGTACAGAAGTATTAAACTTTAATCTCGATGGTACTGAGAAAATATATGGAGCTGGAGCTCGAGTTGTAGGAATGAACCGTAGAGGATATCGATTACAATTATACAATAGAGCACATTACGGTTATGGTTCACACTCAGAATTGCTTAACTATACCATGCCATTAATTTATTCGTCAAAGAAATATGCGGTACATTTTGATAATGCGCCTATAGGATTTCTAGATATAGATAGTAAAAAAGATAATACACTAAGCTATGAAACGATAAGTGGTAGAAAAACATATCAAGTAATAGCAGGAGAAGATTGGGAAGATCTAGTAGGACAATATACAACGCTAACAGGAAAACAACCGTTGCCACCTCGTTGGGCTTTAGGAAATTTTGCTAGTCGTTTTGGATATCATTCAGAAAAAGAAACACGAGATGTAGTCGCTCGATTTAAAAAAGACGAAATACCATTAGATGCCGTTATTCTAGATATTTACTGGTTTGGTAAAGATATCAAAGGTACAATGGGAAATTTAGAGTTTTTAAAAGATTCTTTCCCTACACCTAAGAAAATGATTAATGATTTTAAAACAGAAGGAGTAAAGACGGTATTAATTACTGAACCATTTGTACTTACTACATCAAAAAAATGGAAAGAAGCTGCTGCTAAACAAATTTTAGGAAAAGACTCTGTAGGAAATCCATATACATACGATTTCTATTTTGGTAATACAGGTATTATAGATATTTATAATCCAGAAGGAAAAGAATGGTTCTGGAATGTATATAAAAAATATGCAGATATGGGAGTATCTGGATGGTGGGGAGATCTAGGAGAACCAGAAGTTCACCCATCAAAGTTACAACATGCAAAGGGTAGTGCAGACGAAGTACACAATATCTATGGACATGATTGGGCAAGATTATTACATGAAGGATACCAAAAAGAGTACCCTACACAGCGACCATTTATTTTAATGAGAGCAGGATATTCTGGATCGCAACGTTTTGGTATGATACCTTGGTCAGGAGATGTGAGTCGTAGTTGGGAAGGATTGCAAGCACAAACCGAAATTGCATTACAAATGGGAATGCAAGGATTGGGATATATGCATTCTGATCTAGGAGGATTTGCTGGAGGAGAAAAATTTGATCCAGAATTATATACTAGATGGTTACAGTATGGTGTTTTTCAACCTATCTTTAGACCACATGCACAAGAAGAAATTGCTCCAGAGCCAGTTTTTCATGACGATAAAACTAAAGCATTGGCAAAAAAAGCAATTGAATTACGATATAGCTTATTGCCGTATAACTATACATTAGCATTTGACAATAATCAAACAGGATTGCCATTGATGCGACCAGTATTTTTTGAAGAAGAAGATAATGCTAGTATTAATGAGGTTAAAAAAACATATTTATGGGGAGAAGATTTGTTAGTATCTCCTGTAGTAGCACCTGGAGTAAAAACGCAAGAAGTATATTTCCCTACTGGACATAATTGGTTTGATTTCTTTACAGGAAAGTTATATTCTGGAGGTAAAAAGGCAACGGTAGCTGTTGTAGAAGATCATATACCAGTATTTGTAAAAGGAGGAGCTTTTATTCCTACAATCAAACCAATTCAAACTACAGCAGTATATCAAACACAAGAGATGAATGTCGATTATTATTATGATAATACAGTAGCTATAAGCGAGGGTGAAGTTTATGATGATAATGGAACAACTCCTCAAGCATTTGAAAAAAGAGCATACGAATTATTAAAGTTTAAAGCTAAAGCGAAAACGAATGCATTAGAGTTTACATTTAATACTACAGTAGGTAAAACTTATACTACAAAAGATAGAACTATAGCTTTTACTGTGCATAATATAACCACTGCACCTAAAACAATAACTGTAGACGGGACTGAAGCAAAGTTTACTTATAATGAAACATTACAAACTGTAATAATTTCTTTAAATTGGAAAGCAAACACATCTTTGAATGTTAATATAACGCTATAAAACGCATATTCATTATGGAAAAACATACCTCTGTAGACGCTTATATCGAAGCAAAACCACAATGGACAACAGCTTTAAAAGTATTGAGATCTATCGCTTTGGCATCAGGTTTGACCGAAACGGTTAAATGGGGAGTACCTGTATATACTACCAAAAATGGTAAAAATGTAATAGGATTAGGTGCGTTTAAATCATATGTAGGGGTATGGTTTTATAATGGAGCATTATTAAAGGATGAAGCCAATATGTTACTTAATGCACAAGAAGGTAAAACTAAAGCATTAAGACAATGGAGGTTTGAAAGTTTAGAAGCAATACCTCAAGAGCTATTAAAAGCATATGTTGACGAAGCAATACAAAATCAATTAGCAGGTAAAGAAATTAAACCAGTTAAAAAGGTTGCTTTCGAAATTCCATCAGAATTAGAAACAGTATTAAATGAAGATGTTGTTTTAAAAGAAAAATTTAAGGAATTAACAGCATACAAACAAAGAGAATATGCAGAGCATATAAGCGAGGCTAAAAGAGAAGCAACTAAACAAAATAGATTAAAGAAGATCATACCTATGATTCAAAGCGGAATAGGATTGAATGATAAGTATCGAAAATAAACTAAAAAAAATGATAAAAGTGAGGTGTTCAATATTGGACACCTCACTTTTTTTATTTAAAAATGAGGACATGATTAGGAAAACTAGATAACGTTTTCTTAACGTTAAGCTAACATTGACCTAGTGTTGAGGATATACGCAAAGAATACATTTGCGCGGTCATTATTAATAAACCATAAAACAAGGTTTTTAATAGAGGCAGAACAATAAACTTAATTAAACTCAACATGAAATTAGTACAAACTAAATTAGGAGCATTATTGCTAGGAGCTACCATGTTTATGGTAAGCTGTAACAACGATGATAATGCAGATTATCAACTTATCGAAAGCACACCTCTAGCTATAGAAGGAGAGGTAAAAGCTGCAACATTTTATTATGATAACGAAGGACCACATGAGCATAGTCATGATGGAAAAATTGCAACTGGATTTACAGAAACTTTTGAAACAGATTCAAAAACTAGTTATAGTGCAGGCTATATACAGGTGAATTCAGGAGATTGGTATTTAAGTGACGCCTTATTAGGAACTTCAAGCAGAGATCGCAGATACGGATCAAAAGCAATAAGAATGCGTAATTCGGGATATGCTATTATGGATTTTGATCTAGATAACGGAGCATCTTCTGTAACAGTGAGACATGCTAAGTATGGTAGTGATGGTACTTCTACATGGAGACTTATAGCTTCTTTTAATGGAGGTGATTGGGTATATGTAGGAAATACAATTACAACAAGTTCAACCGCATTAAATACAGTAAAAATTAATGTAAATGCTACAGGTCGTGTTCGTTTCGGAATTCAGAAACTATCTGGGGGATCAAATAGAGTTAATTTTGATAACATAGAAATAGAAGTAAGCGGTGGAAACTCTGGAGGAGATAACGATAATACAGGAGTAGCATCAAGAGATAGTAATATTGCTTTTGGAAATCCATCTAATGCAGGATCTTCTGTAAATAATTATTATTTATCAAGAGCAGATTACGCGTTATCTTATAATAATAGTAGAGGTACAGCAAATTGGGTGAGCTGGCATTTAAGTTCAGCTTGGATGGGATCGGCAAGAAGATGTAACTGTTTTAAAAGAGATACCGCATTACCTAGTAGTTTTTTCTTAGCATCTACAAGTGATTATACAAGATCAGGTTTTGATAGAGGTCATTTATGTCCATCTGCAGATCGTAATGGTAGTAGTAGTTCAAATGCAAATACGTATTATATGACTAATATCGCTCCGCAAGCACCAGATAATAATCAAAGAAGCTGGAAAAATCTAGAGGATTATTTAAGATCATTAGCTCAAGATGGAAATGAAGTATATGTTGTTGCTGGAGTAGCTGGTCAAGGAGGAAGCGGACGTAATGGATTTGCAAATACTATCGATGGAGGAAATATTACTGTACCGGATTCTTTCTGGAAAGTTGCTATTATTTTACCTAATGGATCAAATGATATCAATAGAGTAAATACTTCGACTAGAATTATAGCGGTAAATATTCCTAATGATCAAGGAATTAGTACTTCATGGAGTAGTTATAGAACTAGTGTTAATCAGATTGAAAGATTAACAGGATATGATTTACTAGAAAATATACCTAATAGCGTTGAATCAATCTTAGAATCAAGAGTAGATAATGGACCTGTAAACTAAACTTTACAAACTCAATAATAAATAAGAGACTGCTGAATAAGCAGTCTTTTTTTGCTTTAATAAAAAAGAAATTTATTAACAGAATTATAAGTAAATACAAGTTAAAATTGTAATAAAAAATATAATAATGACATTAGAAATTCGATAAGAGTTATTAAATGTCGATAAAATGCCGATATTTGTAGTCGCTAAAAAAGTATGTAGATACTAAACAACGACTTATGGGAATGAATAAAAATGCAATTTTTGCTTGGGCTTCTTTTTTAATGTTTATATTAGGAGCAGGGCTGATCCTTTTAGGAGTTTTTAAATATCCTAACTATACCATTGGATTTACGGTAGCAGGATTAGGATTCTGTACAATTTCATGGGCATTTAATGCTTTGAAAGGTAGAATTTAAAAATAAGATTTAAACAATATAGCTATACAAATATGTCAGACGATAAGAAGATTATATTTTCAATGTCTGGGGTGACTAAAACCTTTAAAAGTGCCAATACTCCAGTACTTAAAAATATTTATTTAAGCTTCTTTTATGGAGCCAAAATCGGAATTCTAGGTCTTAACGGATCTGGTAAATCTACCTTGCTTAAAATTATAGCAGGAGTGGATACAAATTACCAAGGAGATGTAGTATTCTCACAAGGATATACAGTAGGATATCTAGAACAAGAACCGCAATTAGATCCAGAAAAAACAGTACTAGAAGTAGTAAAAGAAGGCGCAGCAGAAACAGTAGCTGTTCTTGACGAATACAATAAAATCAATGACTTATTTGGTCTTCCAGAATATTATGAAGATGCAGATAAGATGCAAAAATTGATGGATCGTCAAGCTGTATTACAAGATAAGATAGATGCTTTAGGAGCATGGGATCTTGATACTAAGCTTGAAATAGCAATGGATGCATTACGTACTCCAGAAGCCGATAAGAAAATTGGAGTATTATCTGGAGGAGAGAAACGTCGTGTTGCATTGTGTAGATTGTTATTACAAGAACCAGACGTATTACTACTTGATGAGCCTACTAACCACCTTGATGCAGAATCTGTACACTGGTTAGAACATCACTTAGCACAATATAAAGGAACTGTTATTGCAGTAACGCACGACCGTTATTTCCTTGATAATATTGCTGGATGGATATTAGAACTAGATAGAGGAGAAGGAATCCCGTGGAAAGGAAATTATTCTTCTTGGCTAGATCAAAAAGCAAAACGTCTTGAACAAGAAAGTAAATCAGCTTCAAAACGTCAAAAAACACTTGAACGAGAGTTAGAGTGGGTAAAACAAGGTGCAAAAGGACGTCAGGCGAAACAAAAAGCACGTTTAAAGAATTATGATAAGTTATTGAATCAAGATCAAAAACAACTTGATGAAAAACTTGAAATCTATATTCCTAATGGACCTAGATTAGGAACTAACGTGATTGAAGCTACAGGAGTGAGTAAAGCTTATGGAGATAAGTTATTATATGAAGATTTAAACTTCAATCTTCCACAAGCAGGGATAGTAGGAGTAATTGGACCTAACGGAGCAGGAAAAACTACTATCTTTAGAATGATAATGGGAGAAGAGACTCCAGACAAAGGCGCTTTTAATGTAGGAGAAACTGCAAAAATAGCTTATGTTGATCAAACTCATTCTAATATAGATCCAGAGAAAACAATTTGGCAAAACTTCTCTGATGAGCAAGAGTTAATTATGATGGGTGGACGCCAAGTAAACTCTAGAGCGTATTTAAGCCGATTTAACTTTAGCGGAAGCGAGCAAAACAAAAAAGTAGCAACTTTATCAGGAGGAGAACGTAACCGCTTACACTTGGCTATGACGCTTAAAGAAGAAGGTAACGTATTACTACTGGATGAGCCTACCAATGATCTTGATGTAAATACATTGAGAGCACTAGAAGAAGGATTAGAGAATTTTGCAGGATGTGCGGTAGTAATCTCGCATGACCGTTGGTTCTTAGATCGTATCTGTACACATATCTTAGCTTTTGAAGGAGATTCTCAAGTATATTTCTTTGAAGGAAGTTTCTCTGAGTATGAAGAAAGTAAAAAGAAACGATTAGGAGGAGATATTATGCCTAAACGTATTAAATATAAAAAGTTAGTGAGATAAATTGATCACGAACTAAAAGAAAAAGAGCTTCAAAATTTATTTGAAGCTCTTTTTTTATGGTTATACGCTTTCGCATAAAGTATATTCGATATCAGCTATAAAACTATCTATTTGTTCAAAAGTAACATTAGGCATACAGATAATATGAGAATGTCCTTTTTCTGTGGCCAATTGCCATTTCTTAATTATTTCGGGATCTGGAGCAGGAAAAACTATAGTAAGCGCATTAGGATTACGCCAAGCTTTAATACCTAATTCGTTTAAGCGTTTTTCTGTATAAGAAGCTACAGCTAGACTATGATCGGTACGTTTTTGGAAACCTTCTATACCTAGTTTTTTTATGGCATACCACAAAAATAAAGGACTATGTCCATTACGAGATCCTGTGATTGTAGCATCAGAACTACCTATATAAGCAATACGTCTTGCAATACGATCACGATTATCTTTTTTAACAATAACAACTCCAGATGGCATAGGAGATCCTATAAACTTGTGTCCGCTTACAGAAATACTATCAATACCATCTTCAAAATCAAAAACAGGCCTAGGCTTTATAAAAGGAGCAAAGCCACCAGCAAGTGCAGCATCTGCATGGATATAATGTTTTTCTATAGCCATTTCTTCTAGTAAAGATTTAATAGTACGAGTATTATCTTTGGCTTCGGTCATAGTAGTACCAATATTGGCAACTACAACAGCAGGTCTATGACGATTATAGCTTATCGCTTCTTTGAGATCTTGATAGTCGATTTCACCATTTTCTTGTGATTTAATGATGATGTGATCAACGTTTAATAAAGTGATGTTTTTTTGGATACTATAATGTGTTGCTTCAGAAAAATAAACAATAGCTTTAGGATACAATTCTCGAGCAACATAAAGGCCATATAAATTACCTTCAGAACCACCATTAGTAACATACCCCCAACTTTGATCTTCTTTTGCTCTAAAAAGTTTAGCAAAAAAGTTAACTACTTCACGTTCCATAGCGCGAGAATCCACACGATAAGTAGATTCTCCAAAAGGATCACCTAGATTATTAAGTGGGAATTTTAAAAAAGGCATTAACTCTGAATAGTCAAAATCTTTGGAAACAGGATATCCTAAAAAATTTTGAGTAGTATGTTCTATTGTTGCATATAACTCTTTAAGTTGATCTTGTTCGGTATGGTGTAGTTTCATTTGTTTTTCAATTTTGCGCAAATGTATAGTTTAGCTTTTTTAAAAACTATATTTGTTGTGTGTTTTAGAAAATAAAACTTTAATAGTGGGTTTGTTTTGTTTTAAAAACTGTTTAATTGATTTTTTAGGGTAGTTAAAATGAAAAAAAATCTAAATGCTTTTTATGATAGATAAGAGTATACTAAAGATTTTAAATCGAACTATAAAAAACATCAATTATGCAATGCTAATTATTCGGTAAAGAATTGTAGTTTTATGTACGAAAACATAAAAGAATAGATTATAAAAACAATAGCTAAAATAGTCCCTCTATTAGAAGGATTATCAGATTATACTTTATCTAAGTTAAAATCTGATACTATAGCAGGAATCGTAGTTAGTGTGATTTTAATTCCGCAAGCTATAGCCTATGCCTTATTAATGGGAGTATCACCCATTTATGGTTTGTATAGTTGTTTAATTCCGCTTGTTTTATATGCTATTTTTGGTACATCGAGACAATTAAGTATTGGACCTGTTGCCGTTACTGCAATATTAGTCATGAGTGGCGTCAGTAAATTAGCAGTTCCCTTTTCTGAAGAATATATAGCGTTAGTTGTTTATCTAGGATTACTTATTGGTGTTTTTCAAATTATACTCAGCTTTTTACAGTTGGGATTCCTTGTCAATTTGATTTCGCAACCCGTGATTTCAGGATTTATTTCTGCTGCTGCAATTATTATCATAATATCACAATTAAAATCAGCTTTTGGGTTAGCCATTCCTCAGTTTGATTACACCTACGAAGAAGTGTTATATGTGTTTACTCATATAGATCAAATTCATTGGATAACAGCTGTACTTTGTATAGGATCTATCTTGATAATGATAGGATTAAAAAAGTGGAAAAAATCATTTCCAGGTGCTTTGGTAGTATTAATACTGGCTACTATACTTACCAAAGTTTTTAATTTAAATACACAAGGAGTAGCGATTATAGAAAATGTTCCCGGAGGTTTACCTTCGTTTTATATTCCTGAAATGAGTTGGGATGCATTAGAAGCTTTAATTCCTTCAATTTTAACAGTAACTTTTATTGGATATATAGGAAGTATAGGTATCGCCAAATCTATAGAAATGAAAAACAGGGATCATGAAGTGAAACCAAATCAAGAACTATTTGCTTTAGGAATATCAAAAGTATTGGGGGCATTTTTTCAATCAGTTCCTTCGTCTGGAAGCTATAGTAGATCAGCAATTAATGATGCATCTGGGGGGAAAACAACGGTTGCTACAATTATAACAGCCATAATGGTTATGTTATCATTATTGTTTTTTACTTCGTATTTCTACTATATTCCCAAGGCAGTATTGGCCGCTATAATATTAGTATCTGTATTTAATTTGATAAATGTAAAAGAAGCTAAGTATCTTTTGAAATTAAGGAGACGAGATTTTATGGTAATGATGATAACTTTTATGGGTACTTTGATTTTTGGAGTAGAGAAAGGGATTTTTATAGGAATGATATTATCTTTTATCTTTTTACAATATTATAGTTCGAGACCTCATATAGCAGAGTTGGTAAACATACCTAACACTAAATATTATAGAAATATCAATCGTTTTCCTGAAGCGAAGCAATCTACATGCTATTTAATTATTCGTTTTGATAACCAATTGTATTTTGGAAATATAGCGTATTTTAAAGAAACGGTATTAAAGTATATTTCTAAGAGAGAAAAACCGCCTAAATACTTGATTTTACACACGACAAATGTTCATGATATTGATAGTACAGCATTACATGTATTAGAAGATATGAATGTGTATTTACAAGGGATTAATATCCAATTACTGATAACTGGAACTATAGGACCTGTACGAGATTTTTTAAAACGATCAGGGTTTATAGAGGCGTTAGGGAGGCAACATTACTTTATGAATATTACAGATGCTGTAGTATTTGCAGAAAGTGATGATGACAACCTACAATTTTCTGATGCAGCAGTTCAATTTAATAATAAAAGATCTTTATTAGATTAGTGAATCTAATCTTTATAAAGATGTAATTTGACCCCCATACCGTAATTATTGTATTTACTCAATACAAGATTGTTGGTCTTACTATAGGTGCTATCAAATTTCTGCCAAGTTCGGTTTTTGTAGAAAATCCTTCTTACAAAAGTGCGATCATTCTCAAACTTATTGGTGAAAGGTAATAAAGGTCTAAAAGTCGTGGAGATTTTTACATTCCCTCTTTTTGTTTTTACGATATGATATTTAGGAGATTTTTGTAATTCGCCTTTTTTATCGGTGTATCCTAACACTTGAATCGCTATAAAAATACCTTCTTTAGGAATAAAAACTTCATGATCACTTATATCTAATTCAAAAATAGATTTGTCTTTGTGAGTTACTGTAAAAAAGATGTTATCATAAAATAAACGCTGTCCAGGTTGACCGTGATCATTTTGATAAAATTGTAATTTAAATAAAGTAGAAAAGGAAGCATTTTTGCCTTTATGAGTACGACTTTCTTCTTTTTTAATAGGAAAGAAAATTGAAGCTATTTTAGAAGACTTTTCTTCTTGATAAGGAAAATATACAGCAATTTCGGATTCTACAGTAGGTAACCAGGATTTGAAATAGTCATTATGTGCTTTTGCATCTATTTTTTTTATCGTGTATTTTCCTTTCTTTTTTGCAGTGATGTAAACTTCTTTAAGTGATGATACTTCTGGAGTAAGGAAAAGTTGTTTAGGCAATTGTTTTGTAGCAATTTTTAAATCTTGATACCCAATTGATGAAATATATAAAGTGTCAATATCTGCATATAATTTTTTTAGAAAAAAGAACTTACCTTGACTATCTGCAAAAATACCATTCCCATTCCCAAAAGAGATCGTAGCATAAGAAACAGGCTGTTTCTGATCTTTATCGACTATTTGAACAAGTTGCGTATAACCTTTAAGAGATACTAACAATAAAAACAGAATTAAAACACGCATAGTATCACTTTTAAATGAATGTATATATCAATAATCCCCAACCTATAAGTAAGCATAAACCACCTAGAGGTGTTATAGGACCTAAAAACTTGAGCTTATTACCTTTTGCACTACTGATACATAAACCATAAATACTACCAGAAAATAAAACTACACCTACTATAAAAAAAATAATTGCGCTAGTATGTAGCGTAGTAGTAAAATCAAGATTAAACCCTAATAAAACTAATAATATAGCATGGTACATTTGATATTTTACCCCTGTTTCAAAGCTTTTTTGAAGTTCTTCGATAAACATTTTTTTTAAGTAATGGGCACCAAAAGCGCCGAGAATTACTGCTAGAAAACCAAAAATGCTTCCTATAATTAGAGTAAGATCTTTCACAGTAGATAGGGATTAAATTTGAGAAAGTAAAAATACTCCTAAATAGCTTAAAAAACAACAAGAGGCTATGTTGTTGATATTGAATTTGCTAACGTTTTGTTAATATTTTTTAGGATGAGGTATTAGAAAAAGGAAAGAAATGGAGTTATTTTTGCAAAAAAAATAGGGGATTGGAAGAACAAAAAAAGAAAAAGAAATACAATAAAAATAATTTCTTTAATCAAACATATTGTGTTTTTAAAGGAGCTGAATTATATAAGATAAGAAAGCGTAAGCCTAACTATAGAAGTGAGTCGGGCAGTACTTATTATTATACAACAAAGGGTGTTTACAGATTGGCAAATCATTGGGGAAGAGCAGCTAGATGTAAATGGCGATTAGATTCTGATTTACCAGCAGAGATTGATGATTTGAGATTAGGATTTGCAGAGTGGACAGATTTTAAAGAATATGTAAGTGATACGTCTGATTCTTATTATATTCACGTTGATTTTGAAAAAAAGAAAGTGGATTATATGCATAAAGAAGATGAAGCATATGATGGGGTTGCAGTAATTCGCACGGCAGAGGCTACTCGAAAAATCATCAAACAAATTAAAAACCTTCTTGAAGATTATAAGTGGGCAAAGTATTATGATTATGATATAGAGGAATTACGCGAAATAGTAATTACAGATTTGATTAATACTACAAAAACACTTCAAGACATTAAGCAAGAACTTAAAAACGAAATGTATGCTTAACATCGTATTAGTACATCCAGAGATACCTAATAATACAGGGAACATAGGGCGATTATGTGTAGGGACAAATTGTAGATTACATTTGATTCATCCTTTGGGATTTGAAATAACAGATAAGCAAGTAAAAAGATCTGGGCTGGATTATTGGCAACATCTAGAGTGGTACGAATACGAGAATGTAGCAGACTGGATCACAAAAGTAGAAGATCGATCTCGAGTATTTTTATTTAGTAGTCATGGAAAAACTTCTTACCTAGAAGTGGAGTATCAAGACGAAGACTGGTTGGTATTTGGTAGAGAATCAGTAGGATTATCTGATGAGGTACTTAAAGAGTTTGAAAATTATTTAACCATTCCTACTTCAGGGAAAGTACGTAGTTATAATTTAGCAAATGCCGTTACTTTTAGTATAGGAGAAGCGTTACGTCAAATTAATGGTGTTGAGATGATATCTAAGTAGAAATTAGATTAAAAATAAAAACACAAAAGCCGAACATTATTGTTCGGCTTCTGTATTTTCTATAGCTTCAAAGAAGCTAAAAACAGAACCTCCATACTTTCGTGCATGAGAAAAATAAGGAAGATCATCTAGTTTAGTATATTTTGAATGTTCTACAATTAAAACACCATTTTCATTTAATAAGTCGTTTTCAAAAACCAATGCTGGAATTTTTGCAAATTGCTCCTTTTCAAAATCATAAGGAGGATCAGCAAAAATAATATCTGTACTACGTTTTACTTTTTCTAGATAACTAAATACATCACTTTTGATCGTTTCAATATTAAAATCTAATGCTTTAGCAGTGCTTTTAATAAAACCTACACAAGCATAATGTGCATCAATAGCAGTGATCTGTTGTGTACCTCTTGAAGCAAATTCATAGCTAATGTTACCTGTGCCTGCAAAAAGGTCCAAAACTGAAATTCTAGAAAAAGTATATTCATTGTTAAGAATATTAAACAAGGCTTCTTTTGCCATATCTGTTGTAGGTCTTACAGGAAGCTTTTTAGGAGCTTGTAATCGTTTTCCTTTATATTGTCCAGAAATAATTCGCATAAATCAATTAAAAGTTACTTAATAAAGTGAAATCTTGATAGTCAGAAATGTTTTTTAAAGTTTCTGCAATTTCAAAATGGTTATTACGCGTACCAAAAGATATATTTCTTATATACGTATACGCTATTTTATAATAAGGATGCTGTTTATCAATAGCTCCTATAAAAATTAAAGAAAAAGTTTCAGGATTCAATTTGAGTTGTTCTGCAGCAAACATAACATAATACAAAAAGTCTTCGGCTGTTTCTATATAATAAGTATTACATAATTGCAATTTACCTTGCTTGATAATAATCAGGTCAAAGCTATTATGAGTAATATGAGCATAAACACTATCTGTAATACTATTTTTTTCTGCTATGAGTAAGTTTTCTGTTAAAACAGTAGTAGCATGTTTATAAGTAAACGTACCAAAATTCTCAAAAAAGAAATTATTGATGTTTACGTAAGGAACATAAACATTAACAACGTCGTGACTATTGATCACATCATAAGCGATATAATCGTTGTCAAGTACCTTAATATTAAATTTGAGATAGTCACTCAATAGCTTTTCGTCAAAGAGTGCTTTTGGAACCAAAGTATATAAGTCATTATTATAAACAACATTAACTTTTGTTATGTTCCGTTGTAAAAAAACATTGCTTTTAAAGAGGTATTTAATTTTATCAAGTACTTGTTCTGGGTTGAGTTGTGTACCAAAAATAATAGTCTCTAAAGCAATGACTTTATGCTCAGAATTTGCAATACAAAAAGAAAGTCCATTCAAATTAATTTGAATGGACAATGTATATGAAATATGCTTTATACTATTATTGATCGTTTGATCCATAAGACTTAGGCCAGTTTCCATTGGTGTTTACTTCAGACATAGATCCTACTTTTAAGAAAGGTCCGTTAACTCCATCTACAGAAACAACTTCTTTTTCTTGAGCAAGTAAATCTTTGTCTTGATCGTGTAATAATACATCTTTAGAAACTTTAACTTCAAAAACAGGAATGTTTAAGTCGTTTTTGTTAACAAAACCTGCATCCATTTTAAATGTATCATTAGTTCCTTCTACAGGTACATTCATCATAGTTTTATAACGAGTAGTTCCTTTAAAGATAGAATCCTTAATTGATGCATACCCTAATGTATCGATAACAACAGTATCTCTAGGCTCATCAATACGTAAAACTTTGTTATAACGGATAAAACTAGAATCTCTACGCTGAGTAAGTGTAAACTTTGCAGTATCAATAAACGTAACAAGTTTATTAAAGTCTTTTTCAAACTTACCAGTTACAGTTTTATGTGCTAATTGTGCTTTTCTAATATCTTTTAAGCTTTCAATGGCTTGAGCATAACGTGCCTTTTTTACTTTATTAAATTCTACAGGACCATTGATTGAGTTATATACTTGGTACCCTAAAAATGCGATGACTACCCACAGTACTAATTGAATAACTATTCTCATTATTATAATTTAGCTTTTTAAACATTAGTGTATTGCACAAATCTACAATTTTTTTTTAATCGTAAAAGTTAATAAGGAAAAAATCATTAGTATCTTTGCACTTTTATTAATAACTACACTAAATCAATGAAGGAAACGGAATTCTATAAATTGTTGAAAGATGATTTTCCGCATACTCCCACTCTAAAACAAGACATTGTATTACAAAAGCTAGCAGAATTCGTTATTTCTGATACAAAAGACAGCCTTTTTTTATTAAAAGGATATGCAGGTACGGGAAAAACAACCCTTATAGGTACGCTGGTTAAAAATTTGTGGAAAGCCAAAAAGAGTGGTGTATTATTAGCGCCTACTGGTAGGGCTGCAAAAGTTATTAGTAATTATTCTGGTAGACAAGCACAAACCATTCATCGCAATATTTATTATCCTAAAAAAAATGGAAGTGGAGGAGTCGCTTTTCAGCTAAAGCCTAATAAAAGTAAGAATACTATTTTTATTATAGATGAAGCTTCTATGATTTCTGATGCTCCTAGCGAAAGCAAACTTTTTGATAATGGCTCTTTATTAGATGATTTGATGATGTATGCCTATTCTGGACAAAAATGTAAAATATTGTTTATAGGTGATACAGCACAGTTACCACCAGTAAAACTTGAAGTAAGTCCAGCTCTAGAAGCAGATACGTTATCCTTAGGATTTAATAAAGAAGTTACTCAAATAGAATTAAATGAGGTTGTAAGACAAGCAGAAGGAAGTGGGATTTTAATGAATGCAACAGCATTAAGAGAACTCCTTAACGAAGGCTTTTATGAATCTTTTCAATTTAATTTAAAAGGATTTACAGATATAATTCGTTTAGTCGATGGACACGAAATTATGGATGCAATTAATGATGCCTATACTACATTAGGGCATGAAGAAACAGCAATTATCGTGAGATCTAATAAAAGAGCAAATGCTTATAATAAGCAGATTAGATCGCGAATTTTGTTTCAAGAAGATCAATTATCGGCAGGTGATTTTTTGATGGTTGTAAAGAATAATTATTTTTGGTTAGATAATAAAAGTGAGGCGGGTTTTATAGCTAATGGAGATATTATCAAAGTACTTGAAATTTATGCGA
Organism: Aquimarina rhabdastrellae; assembly: GCA_947387485.1. Lineage (GTDB taxonomy): Bacteria > Bacteroidota > Bacteroidia > Flavobacteriales > Flavobacteriaceae > Aquimarina. The sequence continues at coordinate 1,029,379 of CANDNT010000001.1, read as the reverse complement.
TTAAAGAACTTTACGGATTTAGGTTTGCCGAAGTAAAGATTATGATGGTTGATTACCCTAATCAAAAACCATTTGAAACAGTATTATTATTAGATACAATTGATGCAGAATCCCCTTCGTTATCTTATGAAGACTCTAATAAATTATATCAAGAAGTCTTAAAAGATTATGAAGAAGAATCTTCTAAATATAAAAAGTTTCTGGGGGTTAAAAACAATAAGTATTTTAATGCATTACAAGTTAAGTTTTCTTATGCAATTACCTGCCATAAATCTCAAGGGGGACAGTGGGATACTATTTTTATAGAACAACCATATTTACCAGATGGTATCACAAAAGATTATTTAAGATGGCTATATACGGCGGTGACTCGAGCAAAAAATAAATTGTATCTTATTGGTTTTAAAGACGAATTTTTCATCGAAAACTAAAAACGTATGCAAGAAATAGTATGGAGTGTCTGTATAGGGATTGGATTAGCAGCTTCAGTAGGATTTAGAGTTTTTTTGCCTTTATTAATAGCTAGTATAGCAGGGTATTTAGGAATCATACCCCTTAATGCAGATTGGGAATGGGTAAGTAATGGAACAACAATTATTGTACTTACGATAGCGACAATCGCCGAAATTGCTGCATATTACATTCCGTGGTTTGATAATTTATTAGACAGTATAGCAATACCGCTAGCAGGTATAGCAGGTACTGCTGTAATGGTGTCAATCATGGCAGATATGGATCCAGTTATGACTTGGGCTTTGGCTATTATAGCAGGAGGAGGAACTGCTGCTACTATAAAAAGTACTATGGGGGCATCTCGCTTAACCTCTTCGGCAACGACAGGAGGTATAGCAAACCCTATTGTTTCTACAGTAGAAACAGGTACAGCAACAGTGGTTTCTATTTTGGCAATTGTAGCACCTATTTTAGCTATTATTATAGTGATAGCACTGTTTTTGGGAATAAGAAAACTGTATAAAAAACTATTTAAGAAGAAAATTTGATTGTTATCAAAAAAAGTTATTTTTGAACTTGCTAAAAAATTAAAAAACACTTGAAAAAAGATACATTGAAAACTATAGCAATGATTCCTGCTCGCTATGCAGCGTCTAGATTTCCTGGAAAGCTAATGCAATATTTAGGAGGGAAAACAGTGATATTAAGAACTTATGAAGCTGCAGCAGAGACAGAGTTGTTTGATGCTGTTTATGTAGTGACTGATAGTGAAGTTATTTTTAACGAAATTACTTCAAATGGAGGACAAGCAATCATGAGTAAAAAAGAGCATGAATGTGGTAGTGATCGTATTGCAGAAGCAGTTGCTGATATGGATGTTGACATAGTAGTAAATGTACAAGGAGACGAACCTTTTATAGACAAAGAAAGTCTGACCAAAGTATTAGCTGTTTTTAAAGAAAAAGATGCTGCAAAAATTGATTTAGCAAGTTTAATGACACCTTTGTCAGAATGGGAAGATGTTACTAACCCTAATCATGTTAAAGTGATTGTAGACAAAGATAATTACGCGTTATATTTTTCAAGATCGCCAATACCTTATCCTAGAGATAAAGAGATTACACATACCTATTATAAACACAAAGGGATATATGCTTTTAGAAAACAAGCTATATTAGATTTTTATGAGCTACCTATGCGTTCTCTAGAAGCTTCAGAAAAAATAGAGTGTATTCGTTATTTAGAATATGGAAAGCATATTAAAATGGTAGAAACACCTCACGAAGGAGTAGGAATTGATACTCCAGAAGATTTAGAGAAAGCAAAACGTATTATAGAGAATTAAGATTTTTTTTCTATAATTGATTAAGAATATATAAGGAGCATTAAAAATCCTTAACATAAAAAAACTGTAGAAGTATGATGAGAAGTTTATCTGTATTTATTTTTTATAAGGTATTAGGTTGGAAGTTAGAAGGAGAATTTTCTACAGAACTTAAAAAGTTTGTTATAGCAGTAGTACCACATACCAGTTGGCATGACTTTTATATGGGATTGCTGATTAGGAAAATAATAAGACTTCAGATAAATTTTTTAGGTAAAAAGGAACTGTTTGACAGTCCTTTTGGATGGTATTTTAGAAAAGTAGGTGGAATTGCGTTAGATAGAACTGGCGGTCAAAATAAAGTTGAAGCTATTGCTAATGAATTTAAAAAGCGTGACGAAATGCGATTGGCATTGGCTCCAGAAGGTACTCGTAAAAGAGTAAAAGAACTTAAAACAGGGTTCTATTATATTGCAAAAGAAGCTAATGTACCTATTGTTTTATTGCGTTTTGACTTTGACAAAAAAATAGCAAAAGTGGGAGAACCTTTATATCCTACAGATGATATGCAAAAAGATTTTGAAAAAATACATGATTTTTTCAGAGGTGCAGTAGGGAAAATACCTGAATATAGTTTTATTCCTGAAGAAAATGATTAATTAGAATTTCTGAATTTGATTGTCTTCTTTGAACGAAGGAGTCGTATTTTCTTCTTCCAAACGATTTCCTCCAAAAAGTAACTTTGTACTTGAAAAAGTAGTACCAAAAGTTGCCGCAGCTGAGTACACTTGTACTATGGCGCTTTCAACTTCTTGAGGTGTTAATTCTTTAAGAGGATGAACATATATAGACCATAAAATACTATCTGATATAGCATATTTAACATCTAATGCTGAATGGAAGTTAGCGGTTAAAGTATCTAATAACAAGTCCTTATCAAGCTTATCTGAAGTTGTAATAGGAGTAATGATACGCATGCGATTGTTCTTTTGATCAGTGACACAAAGCATAGGCATTTTTTTATAGATAAATTGCCATCGACCTTCTAGACCATCAATAGTATCAGCATTTTTTTTAATTAACTCATATAAACGTTGATTATTCATTTGTTGAGCCTCAACTAGAGTAGTACAAAATAACAGAAAAAATAAGAAGATAAATCGCATATTGATGAATTTTGTAATCCTTAATATTTAGGTCGTTAGAGGTGTAAAGAACTAACAAAAAGGTTTCTAATTTGATAGGAAATTGATAATGACATAGTAGTGATGATGAATATTGCCATACCAAAAAGGAATTAGAAACCTTTTAAGGAATAAAATAATCTAGATTTTACATTGCATCATAATGTAAAAAAATGAGAGGGCGTACTCAATAAATTATATGATAATCATGAACTATATAGTTATGATTTTGATATCTAGTTTATTATAAAACGAGAAGATAAAAGTTAACCCTACCGTGAAAGATGTTAAATAAATACTAAAAATGGATAATATATGCAAAATGAAAACGGTGAATTTTTGTACAAAATTCACCGTTTTGTGTTATGTTTTGAAAAAAATATTAGAATTTATAACCAATTCCGATATTAAGGAAGTTTACTCTACTTTTAATATCATCACTACCAGAACCTGTATAGTAATTATTTAATTGTAGATGATATCTAGCATCAACAAAGAAGTTGTCTAAGAACTCGTAACCTACACCTGCTCCTAAAGCGATATTAAACTTTGTAAAATCATCTGATATGTCTTCTAATGTATATGTGATTTGAGGACCAGCTTGTAGGTTGAATCCAGAATCACTTACAGGGTAGAATTTTGCCATTACAGGAAGTTGTAGAAAATCTGTTTTGTTTCCATCTTCACTGATTTGTGTAAATGTAAGTTTAGGTTCGATACTAAACTTTTCATTTAATTTAAATTCAGCCAAAGCACCTAAAAAGAATCCAGAAGAACCCTCAGATTCATCAATGTTTCCAGCTTTAAGTTTAGCTGTAGCATTAGCATATCCTGCTGTAACACCAAAGCGGATGTCTTCTTGAGCGTTCATACTAACTAGGCCTAAAACCATAAATAATGCGAAAAATGTAATTTTCTTCATAATAAAATTTGATTGAAATTAATATTGATAAAACGGCAAGTTCAATTACTGTACCATTATATGATATTTACGAATGTAAAATAATGTGGATAGTGATTATTTAAGATAAGAAATGATTGATGATGAAATGTAATATGTTGATGATGAATGTTTAATATAGAAAGGGTTTATTGTTAAAATAAACCCTTTAAAAATTTATATAATTTATTCAGCAGTAGCTTCCATAGAGTGATATACGTTTTGTACATCATCGTCTTCTTCGATTTTTTCAAGAAGTTTCTCTACATCTGCCATTTGCTCTTCATTAAGTTTTTTTGTTACTTGAGGGATACGTTCAAATCCAGAAGATAAAATTTCGATATTACGACTTTCTAATTCTTTTTGGATAGTACCAAAACTACCAAAAGGAGCATAGATTAAGATTCCATCTTCATCTTCAAAGATTTCTTCTGCACCATAATCGATAAATTCTAATTCTAATTCTTCAGGGTCGATACCTTCAGCATTAATTCTAAAGTTACAAGTGTGGTCAAACATAAATTCAACAGAACCAGAAGTTCCTAAGTTTCCATTACACTTATTAAAATAAGAACGGATATTAGCTACAGTTCTATTGTTGTTATCTGTTGCTGTTTCTACTAAAATAGCAATACCATGAGGCGCATACCCTTCAAAAAGTACTTCTTTATATTCTCCTTGATCTTTATCTGAAGCACGCTTGATAGCACGTTCGATATTATCTTTAGGCATGTTTGCGGCTTTTGCATTTTGAATCACCGCTCTTAATCTAGAGTTGGAATCTGGATCAGGACCTCCTTCTTTTACCGCCATTACGATATCTTTACCAATACGTGTAAAAGTTTTGGCCATTGCAGCCCAACGCTTCATTTTGCGCGCCTTTCTAAATTCAAAAGCTCTTCCCATAATTTATATTTAATTACTTAATGCAAACATAATATAGAATGCATTTTTTTACAAATACTTTTTGTGAGTTTTTTAGACTTCTCCCAAAATTATTTGATCTATTGTTCTTGCAAGTTTAAAATCCTTTTCGGTTACTCCTCCTGCATCATGTGTCTGTAAGCTTATTTGAAGTTTATTATAAACATTAGACCAATCTGGATGATGCCCTTGAAGTTCAGCTTCAAATGCTATACGAGTCATTACAGAAAAAGTATCTTTAAAATCTTTAAACTCTATAGTAGTGTGAATAGCATTGTCATTGTATTCCCATTCATCAAGTGTTTGCAATTGTTGTGCAATTTCTATTTCGTTAAGCTTTTTCATTTAATGAGAGTTTTATTAATTGAATTATTTATAAGATCAAAAGTAATCAAAGATTCATGATTTGATTTTAAATCTACCTGATATATTGTCAAATTGAATAAGATCTTTTGGGAAAAGTGTATTAAAACTTTGATTTTTAATATGCTCTTGAGGCGTCCCAGTTTCTATAGTACCTGTATTCATAATGATCATTTGATCACAAAGTTGTATTGCAAAATCAATTTCATGTGTAGAGCATAAGATTGTTTTTTGAGTTTGATGTGCTAAACGACGTAATAAGTTAAATATATATGCTTTGTGATAAAGATCTAGATGTGTCGTAGGTTCATCTAATATTATTAAAGGAGTATCTTGAGCAATAGCGCGAGCAATAAGTACTTTTTGTAATTGTCCATCACTTAACTCATAACATTTTTTATAGACCAAATCTTCTATTTGCGTAAGTGCAATTGCATTTTTAATTTGTTGAAGATCTTCTTGCATTAATGTACCAATCCAATTAGTGTAAGGCTGTCTTCCTAATACAATCAGTTCTTGAACTGTTAAGTTTTTTGATGGAATAGCATCAGTTAAAACCAGACTTAGTTTTGTAGCTAGATGAGAAGGAGTATAAGTCTTCAATTCTGTATCCTCCAAAAGAATTTGACCATCTAGCGCGGGTTGTACGTTTGATAAAGTTCGTAATAAAGTAGATTTCCCTACTCCATTGCGACCGACAAGTGCTACGAATTCCCCTGCATGTAATTGCATATCAAGATGAGAAGCAATTACTGTTTTCCATTTCTTTTGGGTATATCCAATAGAAAGGTTTTTACAGCTTAGAACAGTATGTGTCATAGATGAATTCAAAACAATAACTTTCTTTTTCGTATTAGTAACCAAATAACAATAGGAGCACCTATAAGCGATGTAATAGCATTAATAGGTAAAGTATACTCACTATTAGGTAATTGTGCAATACTATCACAAATAAGCATAAGAATGCTTCCTAATAAAGCTACAGCTAACAATAAAAATTTATGATTTGAGGTATGAAATATTAATCGTGTAATATGAGGAACGGCTAAACCTATAAAAGCAATAGGCCCAGTAAAAGCAGTGATGCTTCCGGCTAGTAAGCTAGTTGCAATGATAATAAGGAAACGACTACGTTTAATATCAACACCTAAACTAGAAGCATAATTTTCACCTAATAAAAAAGTGTTTAACGCTTTTATACAGTAAATAGCAATGCCTATCCCTAAGATAAATGGGATGGTAAAAATGGAGAGTTCTTCCCATGAAAGATTTCCTAGACTACCAAATCCCCAAAAAATGTATTGTTGTAATTGCTCTGCTGGAGCGAAATAAGATAAAACGCTCACCATACCAGAACTTATACTACCAAACATAAGACCAATGATCAAAATAGCCATAGTGTCTTTAACTTTTGATGCCACTAATGTAACGGTAAAAAGTACAACCAAACTACCAATACTAGCAGCAATGACTAATCCCCATTTTGATGCTAATAGGCCTAAAGTAAAACTACTAGTTGCAACCGAAGTAAGAACAAGTAAGGCGACGCCAAGACTGGCTCCAGAACTAATTCCTAAGACAAAAGGACCAGCTAATGGATTTCTAAAAAGAGTTTGCATTAAGAGACCAGAAATGCCTAGTCCACTACCTACAAGTATAGCTGTTAAAGCTTTGGGTAAACGATAAGAAATTACAATGTGTTTCCATGATAATTTTGAAACAGGAGCATCGATAAGACTATTAAAAATTGCTTTAAGCGGAATATTTACAGAACCTAGGCTAATATTAGCGAAAAAGCAAAATAGGAATAATAATCCTATAGCTAAAAAAGTAATGCGATATGACTTAAAGCTGTCCAAACTATTTTAATCGTTTAAAAAAGTAGGAGGTATATTCTGGTAAAACTTCAGGATGAACTATTTTGATAATATCCTTAAGGATTAAATCAGGTCGCATAGCTCCTAATTCATAATAGAGCAATCCGCCAGAAGGACCTACTTTTAATATGGGGGAATATACATTTTTATTTAGATATGCATCAAATAACTCATATTTGGTATTGCTTTGTTGCATATCATTTAATGATTTAAAATACCCAGAATCTATCCAGAATTGTGCATTTTGAGCTTTGTCTAATACTTCTTCAAAGCTTAACGCTAAACTTCCTATATCAGTGTTATCTGCCCAGAGATAATGTGTATTTGCATCTTTATAAAATGTAGCTGCATAACTATTTCCCCCAGGAACATACCAGATGTCTTTAAATAAATTACCAGATAATAAAGTTGGTTGACTTTTTGCATTTTTGGCAAGAGCCGTAGCTTTAAGATATTCTTGTTTTATCGTAGTAAAGATTTGAGAAGCTTCTTCTTTTTTATCAAAAAAAGCAGCGATAAACTTAATCCATTCTACACGACCTAAGGGATGTAATTCTGTCCAAGATCCATTATAGATAACAGGAATTCCAGCCTTTTGTATAATGTCAAAAGATTTTGTTTCACCTGCAGTCGAAAAACCAATAATTAATTCTGGAGCTAGATCTAAAACAATTTCGGTATTTAAGTTACGATCATCTCCAATATCTTTTATTTGTCCATTAGCAACCAAATTCAGTACCTTTTCTGATGAGATATAAGCAGTATTAGGAAAACCGATTAACCGATCCTCTATTTTTAAATATTCTAGTACAGGAATATCTGTTGTAGACGTTATAATGGTTTTTTCGATAGGAGTAGGAATGTAAATAACATCTTTTTGCAGCTTAAGTTTAGGCTTAGCTTTTGCTTTAGGATATAAGATGTATGTAAAAGCACGTTGTGCATTAGGCCACGGATTAGTGACTGTGATTTGCGTATAGTTATCATAATACTGAATATTAAACCCTTTTGCATAATCTAATTGTTCAGTAATACTAACTTTATCTGAAGTTGTAGTAGCTGAAGAACTTTGTTTTTTGCAAGAAATAAATGTGAAAAATATACTTAAATAAGCTATATATAGTGTTTTTATATAAAATCTTTTCGTAATCATTAGTGCTTATTTTGTGATGTAAAAGGTGATATAATATCTAATTGTTGTTGATCTATTGAGATTTTAGAGATTTGCCCATAAGCAACAGGAATAGAAAAAGAATCTTTTAAGTCGATCTGTTGTAAACTTGCAAGTAAAGCTCTGATAGGACCAGCGTGTGATACTACAATAATGTTTTTTGCAGTGCTAGATTTAAGTTCGTTAAAGAACTCCATAACGCGTTTATGTAGTGAGATATAGGATTCACCATTAGGAACTGGATATGTTACAAAATTTTTCATCCATGGATCTAATTCTGATTTAGGAATGGAATCCCAAGCTTGTAATTCCCATGAACCAAAATTAAGTTCTTTTAATCTGTTATCTTGAATGACAGGTGTTTTTAAATCCTGAGCAAGAAGTGTACATCGTTTTAACGGACTACTATATACTTTGTCAATAGTAGATAATGGTAAATGTGATTTAAGGATAGCAATCTCATGTTTAAAATCAGCCGTAACACCTATATCAGATTGTCCATAGCAAATTCCTTTTTCTATGTCGGGAGTAGTATGTCTAATTAGATAGATATCCATGATAATAGTATAAGTAAACTTAAATAGAAAACAACTTCGCTTAATTGTTGTACAGCACCAGCACAATCTCCTGTTTGGCCACCAATCCATTTTTTGAATTTTGCTGCCAAAAACATTTTTGAGAGATACATCGGAATTAAAGTTAAAAATATCCAATAATTGTCAAATACTAAAAATGGTAGTAAACCAAAGCACATACTGATAAATAATGATTGTGATGACATTGAAGTTGCAGTAGGTTTGGCTTTTGCATCATTGGTATCTCTTACATAAGGATGTGTATAAATTAGAGTCGTAGCAATAAAGCGACTACTGCTATGACCTGCAATGATAATCCACGGTAAAATAAGAGGATTAAGATGAGTTAAAGCACTGTATTTGATCGCTAGAATAGCAATTAAACCTATAGTACCATAAGTGCCTAATCTTGAATCCTTCATAATGAGAAGAATTTTGTCTTTGGCCCAACCTCCACCAAACCCATCACAAACATCAGCAAAACCATCTTCATGAAAAGCTCCTGTTGTATAAATAGTACTTATGATACTTAGTAAAATTGCAATTTCGTTAGGGAGAAAGAATGTAGCTCCATAATATACTCCAGCGCCTATACTACCCACCAAAATACCTATTAAAGGAAAATAACGTGTACTTAACTTAAGGTAATCAGGATGATGAACAGCCCATTTAGGAACAGGTATCCTAGTAAAAAAACTAAGAGCAGTGAAGAATATATAGAGTTCTTTTTTCACAAATTATGCTTTTTCTGAAACACCAGCTTGTTCAAAACTAGCCATCTCGTTTAAAAAACTTACCGAAGCTTGCAATAAAGGAAATGCTAAGGCAGCTCCAGTTCCTTCACCTAAACGTAATCCTAAATTTAATAAAGGCTTTCGATTTAAGAAATTAAGCATTTTTTGATGTCCTTGTTCACCCGAAGAGTGTGCAAAAACACAGTAGTCTAAGATTTGTGGACTTATAGCATGAGCTGCTAGAAGAGCAGCTGTGACGATAAAACCATCAACAAGAATAGTCATTCTTAATTCGGCTGCTTTTAGCATTGCCCCTGTAATCATAGCGATCTCAAAACCACCAAAAGTGGCAAGTTTCTCAAGAGGAGTTTCGAGAGTGTATTGATGATATACTTCAGAAAGTATTTGTTGTTTTTTCTGTATAGCTTTAGGAACTAAACCTGTACCAGCACCAACACAATCTTCTATAGAAGTGCCAGTAAACGCTGCCATCAATAGTGCAGCTGCAGATGTATTTCCTATACCCATCTCTCCAAAACCAATAGTATTACAACCTTGAGTATAGTGCTGTAGACATATTTCGGCACCTTTGTTAATAGCAACCTTGCATTGCTCTAATGACATGGCAGCTTGTTCTTGATAATTATGAGTTCCTTTGGCTACTTTAGCATTAATTAATTGAGGAATGGATTCAAAATCATGATTTACTCCAGCATCTACAATATTAAGTGTGATAGCATTAAGATTACAAAAAGTATTAATTGCTGCACCACCTTGTATAAAGTTGTAAACCATTTGTGTAGTCACTTCTTGAGGATAAGGATTAACTTCTCCTTTTTGAGCAATACCATGATCTCCAGCAAAAACAACTAAAGAAGGTTTATTGATTTTAGGTGTTGTAGTTTGTTGAATTAAACCTATTTGTAAAGCAATTTCCTCTAAAGTACCTAATGCTCCTATGGGCTTGGTTTTTGTATCAATTTTATGTGTTAACTCTTTGTATAAAGGAGTATCTCTATGTATAGTATCAATAGTAAAATTCATAAAAAGATAATTTTTATTTAATAGGTACCGGAATTCCAGATACCATTAATACAGCTTTATCAGCATGTTGTGCTATATATTGATTCATCCAACCTTGAAGTTGAGTGAATTTTCTACCAATTTCTGTTGTAGCATGACCTCCCATACCGATTTCGTTAGAAATGATAATAAGCGTAGTATTTAGTTTACGCATTTTATCAAAAACAGTTTTGGCTTGAGCCAAAGATTCTTGCACATCATTTTGAGTATCTACAAAAAAATTAGTTAACCATAGTGTAACACAATCAACAACGATCACAGCATCATTAGGAATACTTTTATCTAAGAATTTTTCTTCTTCAATTGTAGTCCATCGATCATCTCTATCATTAATATGACGTTGAATACGCTCTTTATGATTGTCGTCCCATATACGAGAAGTAGCGAGATAAAAAGGAGTATCTGAAAGTTGTAAAGCCAAATTTTGAGCATAATTGCTTTTTCCAGAACGTTCTCCTCCCGTGATATAATATATCATATTCTTGATTAGAATTGGTGATCCAAAAATATAAAAAAAGTGAAGAAGTAGATATACTTTATCCACTGAGAAAAAATCAGTAATAAGAATATTATAGAAAAGAGAAATGATAACCAATCTTAATAAGACTAGTTATCATTATATGATTAAGAGTTTTCTAATCGTATAGAAAACTTATTTAATGAGATTAATCCCAAGTATTTGTTTTTGAAAATGCATATTTACCACCTCCAGTATAGAATAAAGCAATGCCACCAAATAAGAAAAGTCCTAATAGCTCAACAGCCCAACCACCGTGTGGAGAAAGTGTGAAGATTTCTGCAGAGTGTACCATTAACATAGCAAAGAGCATGGTAAAAGATAGTAAAAGAGCTGCTATTCGAGTTCTATATCCAATAATGAGTAGAACGGGAGCGATAACTTCGCCAAAATAAACACCATAAGCTATAAAAGAAGGAAGACCTGAAGCTTCTAGTGTACTTTCTATGAAAGATACTCCAGAAGAAAGTTTAGCTATCCCGTGAAACAGCATTAATATACCTAAAGTTAAACGTAGTATAAGAATACCTAAATCAATATTTTTTTTCATAATTACGAATTTTTAAAAGTTATATTAAAATTTGTATTGTTTGTGTCATTTCAGTAAGATTAAAATAACCAGAAGCTAAAACCTTTTTTTGACCATCTATATCTATAAGAAGTGTAGGGAATCCAGAGACCAAATTATTAGAAAGATTAAACTCAGTTGTAGTATTAGTTATATTAGTATTAGAAAGCCAATGTGCTTTAAAAAAGTCAAGATCTAAATTTAAACGTTTGAGTATAGGTATATAAGCTTCTAATTGGTCAAGTCGTTTTCCGTCTTTAAATATGGCTTTTTGAAGAGCACTAGAAAATGACAAAGCCTTTGATGGATTTATTTCTTTGATTAGTGTAATAGCGCAGCTAGGTTCAAGACTACTAAAAGTGTATGAAGAATCCTGAGTAAGCGAATAAAATAAAGGAGTAACTTGAGCTCCTGTAGTTGCTTCCATTCTAGGGGCATGTGTTTTGATAAAATCATAAAGTTGAGAACCACCTATAGGTGCATTAGGAGGTAACCACATCCCTCCAACTAATATTTCAATATCAATACGGTCTTGAAATGTTAATTCTAGAGTGCTAATGTTTTCACTATTTCCATAGCACCATCCACAATGAACATCCATGATGTAATATAATTTCTTCGTCATTAATTAAAATAGTTTTATAGCTATTTAATAGCTATTAGGATATATTAAATATAAGTATAAATGTATTATGATAATAAGTCTAAAAATTTGAGCAAAAATAAATTGGAGTATTCATAGAAAAATTGAACTAGTTCAATTAAAGTAAATTCTGAAAAGAGAAATTTAAACTGAATTAGGACTGAATATCAATTTGAATTTGGGGAAATCCTTTTTTTAGTACTACTTTTGCGCCGAATTATGGTTTTATCGCTACAATTCTGTAAAGATAAATTAAAAGGGAATCAGGTGTGAAACCTGAGCTGTTCCCGCAACTGTAAGCTAAGTTCTATAAGAATGGTTATCTATAACTCAAACCCACTGTTTGTTTTTTTAACGGGAAGGGAATAGATAAGACGCAAGCCAGGAGACCTGCCATTGTTCAATATTTCAAACTTTCGGGATAAAAGTTTGAGTATGCGAGACTGCATACTTTTTTCCTGAGGTATTTATTAATGCAATAAATCTTAAAGATGAACAAAAAGATTTTTTATGGGGCAGCAATTTGGCTGTTGGGGTCTTCTGTACTTTTTGCACAAGAAAGCACAGTAGAAGAAAAAGTAAATGAATTAGAAGAGGTGGTTATCTCTGATGCTAAGATTAAACTAAAAAGAACAGAAAGTGGTAAAGTGATTACTAAAATCACTAGTCAAGAATTAGAACGTAGCCAAGGACAGTCGGCAGCGATGATCTTGAATCGTGTTGCAGGTATCGAAATTAACGGAAGTGATAGTAATGCTGGGCAGAACTTAGGATATTATGTAAGAGGAAGTCGTAACCGTCAAGTAGTCATTCGTATTGACGGAATTACAGTTAGTGACCCATCGTCATCTGCAGGAGATTTTGATTTACGATTATTGGCGGTAAACCAAATCAAAGAAATAGAAATTTTAAAAGGAGCTTCTAGTACCTTATATGGGTCTGGAGCTAGTGCAGCAGTAATTAATATTACAACCAAGAATGCAGGGAAATCAGCTATAGCTGCAAATTTTTCTACGAGTATAGGTACAAATCAATCTCAAGAAGATCAAGATTATGATGCTAGAGAGTTTTTTAACTATGCTGCTATTCATGGTACATTAGGACGGTTTGATTATCAAGCAAGTTTTGGTAACCAGTATACAGACGGACTTTCTGCTGTAGAAGCTGAAGGAGCAAAAAGTGACCCTTTTTCAAAATATAATGTATTGGCAAAAATAGGTTATACATTTTCTAATCGTTTTAAAGTACAGGTATTAGGAAACCTAGATAAATATAGAGCCGATTTTGATAATGGAGGGTTAATCGATGGAGAGAATCGTAGCGAAAGTAGACAGTTGCGTATAGGTAGTAATTGGAAATATACCTATGCTAATGAAAAAGGAAGTATTAATTTTATAAACAGTTATGCCGTACTAGATAGAGAAATCGATTCTGATTTTCCTACAGTATATGATAGTAAAATACATACATTTGATCTGTATAATACATATAACTTTAATGATGTATTACATACAGTTATAGGGGTAAATGGATCAAATAGTGATTTTAGTTTACAAAACATTCCTTTTGGCGAAGATTCTTTAAGAGAAACGATTAACTCAGATGATGCAGATTTTGATATAGTAGATCCATATTTAAACGTGGTGTATACTTCAGATTTTGGATTAAATATTAATGCAGGAGCACGATTAAATATACACAGTGCTTATGGAGAGCAAGTAGTTTATAATTTTAATCCATCGTATACATATAGTTTCGGGAATAATTATATCAAAGGATTAGCTTCATATAGTACTGCTTATATTACTCCGTCATTATTTCAATTATACGATACCGCTTTTGCTTCAGGGAATCCTGATTTAGATCCTGAATCAAGCACAACAATAGAAGGAGGAATTGAATTATCTCACCAAAAGAAAGCTAGAGTTAGTGTAGTATATTTTAATAGAGCAATCGATGATATGATTATTTTTGATTCAACTACTTTTAGTAATATAAATGCAAATGATGAGGTAGAAGTTGATGGGATTGAGGTAGAAGTAGGCACTAAATTTTTTGGAGATAAATTATCTGTAAATGCAAATTATACGTATACAAATATTGATAAACTAACAGACAATATCCGTATTCCAGAACATAAGATTAATGCATCATTAGGATATGCTTTTGGAGAAAAGACATTTACGTCGCTTAGTTATCAATATAATACCAAAAGAACAGATACTGATTTTTCTAATGTGGATCCAGTAACTTTTGCACCTACGCCTGTAGAATTAGATGCTTTTGGTGTTTTAGATTTTTATATCAATCATAAAGTTGGTAAACATCTGGTATTATTTGGAGGAGTAAATAATATCACTAATGAAGATTATCAAGAAATTTTTGGGTTTAATACTAGAGGACGTAATGTTAAAATAGGGTTAGAACTGAATTTTTAAGTGTTAAGTTTATAAGAAAAAAGCTCCTTAGAACTAAGGAGCTTTTTTTATATCGATAAGAATTGACTAAAAATCTTTACGATTAATAGAAAAGTCATATTCTTTATACATTTCTTGATCTAGTAGATTATTCATTTTTGCATCTCCCAGTTGTTCTCTTTTTTGAGTATTATAGATAACATTTGATCTACGAGAGACAATTTGATCAATTGCAGCAGCAAGAAGTGGTTCAGTTTCTTCACCTAATATTCCTAGGTTTTCAAAATCTTCTCTAATTTCAACATCAGGAGTTAACCCATCTATAAAGCCTGTAACACCATCTGCATTGGCACTAGTTAATACTAGAGGTTGTAAGGCATAAAAATGTCTGGGATTAACACCTTGTCTACCAAAATCACTAGAATCATATAAGGTAATAGAAGCTTGGAACTTACCAGTTGTAGTATCTCCTATGGTCATTACATTAATATAAGGATCAAGACCACTTATTACCAATTCACTAGCAGAAGCACTACGCGAAGAAGTGATAATAAAAATACGACCTAAATTTAAGCTGTTAATAGCAGCTCCTGTGCGAATAGTATTATTGAAATAATTTGTTAATCTATCAGGGTTGTTTTCTTCTAAAATAGCTTGGATATCAGGATTCCATTGTTCCGTAGAAAATAGTTGACCATTAAATTGACCTGTAATCATGCTTGCTAAATCAATAGCAGATTCAACAGAACCACCACCATTATATCTCAAATCCAAAATAAGATCTGTAACTCCATCGGCTCTTAATTGTCCAAAAGCATTATTAAGCTGTTCGTCAAAATTACCTACAAAAGAATTATAAAGAACATAACCTATTTTTTGACTATTTACAGTTAATGTTTTTGCAATATGAACAGGATTTTCTGTTAATTCTACTTTTGTTAGAGAAACTGTATCGTTTAAAGGGGTTAAAGTAGCATTACTTAATGTAGCTAGTCCTATAGTATAAGTATCTGGAGCAATAAGCTCTCTAAAATTAGTATCAGTGAGTTCTACATCATCTATACGGTTAAAAATTACCCCACGTTGCAAACCTGCGGCAGCAGCAGGAGAATTAGGAATAACATAACGTACATAACCAAATACTTGACTTGAATTTTCTGATAATCTTACTAAGCCAAATTCCATTCCATTGCTCTTACTAATACCAGCAAAAGAATTTTCTAGTTCTCTATAATCAAGTGTTCTAAAACTAAAGCGATCAAAGCTAGTTACTAAACCATTAAAGAAAAGATCATCTGCATTTTCAAAAGTACGTAAATACTCTTCATATTCTCCTTGAGTAGCAAAGCGATCATTTGCTAGATCAGGATTATCTGGTTTGTATAAATAGAAAGCATTCATAGCTTTCCATACAAAATCTTCTATTTCTAAATCATTAGGGTCATTAAAATTAATAAGGGAAATAACATCATCATTGTCTTTAAAACAACTACTTATAGAAAGTGTAACAACAAGTAGTAAGGTAATTTTTTTAAGGAATTTCATTCTTTTTCTCAATTTTTATAAAGAAAGCTAATATGACTAGAAAATAGGCAGAAAGCCCTAAAAATCATATGATAGCAACCACAATAAACTATATAATAAACACTAAATGTAAGGAGTTTATTATAATTTTGAAAAAAGTTTGTAACAAAGTTTAAGGTGTATCGTCTCCCTTATATAAAGCAAAAAAGCTTATAACAACCAATCAAAGATGAAAGAAACAGCGTTTATAACATTAACCAATGGATTTAAAGATAAGCTCTTTAGGTTAGCCAAACGCTTGCTGGTAAGTAATGAAGAAGCAGAAGATGCTACACAAGAAATTTTATTAAAGTTATGGCGAAATAAAACCAAAATAACTGAATATAAAAATGTAGAAGCTTTTGCTATGACAATGACTAAGAATTACTGTTTTGATAAATTAAAATCAAAACAAGCAAGTAATCTTAAAATTGTACATAATAATTATCAAGATGAAAATACCTCTTTACAGCGAGATATAGAAGCTAAAGATAGCATGAGTTGGGTAGGTAAGATTATGGATACTTTACCAGAACAACAACGATTAATAGTACAGTTGCGTGATATTGAGCAATATGATAATTCAGAAATAGCTAAAATGCTTAATATGAAAGAAACAGCAGTACGTGTAGCCTTGTCAAGAGGAAGAAAAATAATAAGAGAACAATTAATAAAAAAGCATAATTATGGAGTTGTCTAATGTAGAAAAATTGTTAGAAAAGTACTTTGAAGGAGAAACGACCCTATCTGAAGAACAAGAGTTAAAGGTTTATTTTACCAGAGAACAAGTGGCGCCTCATCTGGAGCAGTACAAATCTATGTTTCAATATTTTGCTAAAGAGAGCACCCGTAAAGCACCTATCGATTTTGTTCCTACCAAAACCTCAAAACCTTTTAAAATGTATAAGTGGGTTGGTGTAGCGGCATCAATTATTGTAGCTATGGGGATTTTTTACCAACAATTCCCTGTTCTTTCAGATGGATTTAAAACAGAAGAAGAACAAAAAAGAGAAGCGCAATATGCTTTACAAGAAACCAAGAAAGCCCTAGACATGGTTTCAAAATATATGAATAAGGGTAAAAATGATTTAGTGTACCTGGGAGAATTTGGTAACACTACAAAAAAACTTATTAAATAAAACAAAGAGAAAATAGTTAAAGACATGAAAAAGATCACATTAATTTTAGCAATAATACTAGTTCCATTTTTGTCTAACGCACAAAGTGCATTTGATAAATACGAAGATATGAATGGCGTATCTTCTGTGGTAATCACTAGTAAAATGTTTAAATTGTTGAGTAAGATTGATTTTAATAGTGATGATGCAGAAACTCAAGAATATTTAAACTTAGTAAAGAATATTAAAAATATTAAAGTATTAGCAACAGGGAATGATGATATAGGTAAGAAAATGCAGGCAGATGTAAAGAAATACTTAAATACATCATCATTAGACGAGTTGATGAGAGTAAATAGTGATGGAAAGAATATCAAGTTTTTTTCAAAGCCTGGTAGAGACGATGATCATGTAAGTGAATTATTTATGTTCTTAAACGGTATAGATGATACAGAACATGAAACAGTAGTACTTACAATCACGGGAGATATAGATCTTAAACAGGTATCAAGATTAGCAAATGATCTTAATGTACCTGGAGGAGAAGAATTGAAGAATGTAAAGAAAAATTAAACCAAACCCAATCAAGAAAATAATTTATGAAAACAATATATAGAATAATGACACTGTTGTGTTTAGCGTTACTGATGAGTTGTAATAGTAAACCTAGTTTACAAGAATACTTTGTAGCACAACAAGATAATAGTGAATTTATAGCAATAGATGTGCCTATGAGCTTATTAGATAAGCAAAAGGCTAACTTGGATCAAGAAGGACAAAAAACTTTATCTTCTATCAAGAAAATTAATTTTATAGGATTGCCAATTTCTGAGACGAATAAAAAAACTTATGAAAAAGAACAAAAGGCAATCACAGAAATCTTAAAAGATGAAAATTATCAAACTTTAATGCAATTTAATACCAAAATGGGAAAAGTAGTATTAAAGTATACTGGAGACGATGATACTATAGATGAATTAATCGTTTTTGCAAAATCACCAGATAAAGGTTTAGGATTAGTGAGAATGACAGGAAAAGATATGAAGCCTGAAAAAATGATTAAACTAGCAGAATCAATTGATAAATCTAATGTAGACATATCTCAGTTTGCCAAAATAGGAAAGCTATTTAAATAAGCATAAGTGTATAAAAGAGTTAAAGGGGAAAACTAATTGTTTTCCCCTTTATTTTTATCTTTTTTTAAATGGTAATAAAATAGATTAAAGAGCATAAACATAAAGGCTCCTCCTAGAATTAATTTTATAACGAAATAATCTAATATTCCTAAAATCCCGCTTAAAATAAACCCCAGACAAACAAATCCACTTAATATGATACTTTGCTTGCTATTCACAAGAATAGAAGTTACAAAAATTATGTGAGATTACATAACCTTAGTATTGCTTATATTCCGGTGTAATTGTCTGGTTTTATTTGTTTTAATTCGTTTTTGATGTTTTCAGATACGTCTAGTGTTTCTATAAAATCACGAATAGATTCTTGATTGATAACAGCATTAGTACGAGTTAAACCTTTTAATGTTTCATATGGATTAGGATATCCTTCTCTTCTTAAAATAGTTTGAATCGCTTCAGCAGCAACAGCCCAGTTTTTTTCTAAATCTTCGGCAAATTTACTTTCGTTAAGCAATAATTTATTCAATCCTTTAAGGGTTGCTTGAAAAGCAATCAAAGTATGTCCAAAAGGAACACCCACATTTCTTAGTACAGTACTATCTGTTAAATCACGTTGTAATCTACTTACAGGTAATTTAGATGAAAGATGTTCAAAAATAGCATTAGCAATACCTATATTTCCTTCACTATTTTCAAAATCAATAGGATTAACTTTATGTGGCATAGCAGAAGATCCTACTTCGCCTTTCTTGATTTTTTGTTTAAAGTAATCCATAGAGATATAAGTCCAGATATCACGATCAAGATCTAATATGATGGTGTTAATTCTTTTAAGAGCATCAAATTGAGCAGCCATATAATCATAATGTTCAATTTGAGTAGTAGGAAAAGAATGGTGTAAACCTAATATATCTTGAACAAAATGAGCTCCAAAAGCTTTCCAATCCGTATTAGGATAAGCTACTTTATGAGCATTAAAATTACCTGTAGCACCACCAAATTTTGCAGCATTAGGGGTCTCTTTTAACAAAGCAAACTGTGCTTCAAGACGTGTAACAAAAACCTGAAACTCTTTTCCTAATCGAGTAGGAGAAGCAGGTTGCCCATGAGTACGAGCAAGCATAGGTATAGCATCCCATTCTGTAACTAAACTTTTTAATTTATCTAGTAAATCAGTAAACATAGGAGTATAAACCTCTTGTATAGCTTCTTTAATACTTAAAGGTATTGCAGTATTATTAATATCTTGAGAGGTTAACCCAAAATGGATAAATTCTTTGTATTGTGATAAACCTAAATTATCAAATTTTTCTTTTATAAAATATTCAACAGCTTTTACATCGTGATTTGTGACGTTCTCAATATCCTTTATTGCTTGAGCATCTGTGGTAGAAAAAGAAGTATAAATAGCACGTAGTTGTTCAAAAACAGCAGTATCTATGTTTTCTAATTGAGGTAATGGTAAATTACATAAAGCAATAAAATATTCAACTTCTACGAGAACTCGATATTTGATTAAAGCTTCTTCGCTAAAATAAGTACTTAAACTTTGTGTTTTACTGGCATAACGACCATCGATAGGAGAAATGGCTTGTAAAGGAGATAAAGACATCTGATGTAAATTTTAAAAACGTCAAAAGTAAATTTTCTATTAGGATTTAATGTTTTCTTAATGTTATCTATTCAATTTTTTTAAAACTTGTCTAGCTCTAGCTTGATAAGCAGCACTACCAGTGCTATAGTTGGATTCGAGTATGTTTTTAAGTTCTGGGTGAACCCAATCAAACTCGGTACCTAACCAATAAAGAGCTGTCATGGTATAAGCTTTTACCGCTACTTTTTGATCTGTGATCATCCAGTCAAATCCTATTTCTGTAATGGCTGTTCTATGCTGTAGTTTTAATACTTTTTGATAAGCAATAGATTTGGTTTTATAAAAATCGATAGCAATGAGTTCGCATAGCTTAGCCATAGGGCGCACTGCAGCATCTTTATAAACTCTGGGTAAAATAGTTATAAAATCATCGAGATAAGGAATCAATAAAGTAAGATCTTGCTTAATAGTATATTCTAGTACCCAAGCTGCTTTACAAGAAACATCTGTATCAATTTGAGCTATGATATCGAGTAGTTCTTTAATAAGTTTGGGAGTTCTAGCGACTAGTTGGGCACCTTGACTTCTTTTCTCTCGGCTATGATCTGTATAATTAAGAATATCTAATAATGTTGATTCCATAAAATCAGCGTTTAAGCAATTGATCTACCAATTGAGAAACTCCTATAGTAGCTTTTTCTGCAATAACAGTAAGTTTATCGTTAGAATTTAAAGCAGGTTTAGGATCAATAAAATAAATAGGCGTATGAGCGGGAGCGTATTCTTTAAGACTAGCAGCAGGATATACTTGCATAGAGGTACCTATGATAATAAGAATATCTGCCTCTTGAGTGATAGCAATAGCTTTATCAAGCATAGGAACCTCTTCACCAAACCAAACAATATGTGGTCTAAGCTGTTCTTTTGCATCACATAAATCACCTAAAACTAAATCGTTTTTCCAGTTGAGAATAGCATCAGGATTACGTTGACTTCTTACCTTTAACAATTCACCATGTAAATGAACGACATGATTACTACCCGCACGTTCATGAAGATCATCTACGTTTTGAGTAATAATAGTTACGTTATATTGAGATTCAAGTTCAACAAGAGCTTTATGAGCTTTGTTAGGTAATACAGTATGTAATTGACGTCTTCTTTGATTGTAAAAATCAAGAACCAATTCAGGGTTTTTATGCCAACCTACAGGAGAAGCAACCTCCATAATATCGTGTCCTTCCCACAAT
Source organism: Aquimarina rhabdastrellae (assembly GCA_947387485.1). Lineage (GTDB taxonomy): Bacteria > Bacteroidota > Bacteroidia > Flavobacteriales > Flavobacteriaceae > Aquimarina. The sequence continues at coordinate 1,007,945 of CANDNT010000001.1, read as the reverse complement.
CCATCTGCATCCCTAAAAGTATTGATACCACTCTCTGCACTAATACCTGCACCAGTAAGCACTACAATTCGTTTCATAATATTGAAAAATTTAAAGAGTTAAAGTACACTTTTTAAAAGAAAGGAGATATTTATTTAACAAAAATTACAGGACTTTTTTAATAAACAAAAATGCATATGTATATAAATAAAAATGAATATATAGCGTCGATGAGTTCATCCAAAAAACAGCTGTTAAATAATTGTTTAAAAGAATGTTAAAGAAAATACCATAAAAGAAAGGGTAAAAAACCATAATCGTATTTTATCTTGTTGTAAATGAGTTTTTTATGGGTATGAATGTTTGTTTTTTTTAATGGCTTGAAACTAAAGTAAATACTTAAATATATTGCGGTTTTACCGTAACCAACTAAGGTAGTAAATGCTATATATTGCTATCGAGATCTTTAGGTGTTTTTTTACATAGATCTCAAGAGAAATACCAATTGTAAAAGATAGCGCTATGAGATACCCATATATTATTGTAGATACAGACCGTAAAGCAGTAGAATCAATTCAAATTGCATTAGAAGAACATATAGATTATATCTGTACAGGAATTGCAAAAAATCAAGAAGAGGCTGTAAACCTTATTCTAGAACGTAAACCAGCTTTGGTTTTTTTAGAACCAGAAGTACCAGGAACATTAAGTCCTATCTGTAGTTACTTTATTATAGACGAATTAAAAAAATATACCAATGAGTTACCAGAGTTTATTGTGGTGACCGAAACAGAAAAATACGCTATAGAAGGAATTCGTAATCAAGTATTAGATTATATTACTAAGCCATCAAAGAAAACAGCAGTACGTAAAGCTTTAATGCGTTATGAAAACCGTAATAATAGTTCACAGGATAGAACATTGTGTTTTAAATCCTATGGAGATTATAGATTTATTAACATTGATGATGTGTTGTATCTTAAAGCCGATAATAATACTACAGATTTTGTAATGAATAATGGTAATACAGTAGAAGCTTATAAGACATTAAAACAGTTTCAAAATACATTGCCCAAACATTTTGTGAGAATACACAATAGTTATATCATCAATACTAATTATGTATCAAGAATTCATTTTGGCAAAGCCAAGTGTGCTATAAAGAATAGTAAAGAGATGATACCTTTCTCTAGATCCTATAAAACTAAGGTAGAAGAGATACGGGATAATCTAGCACAAAACAGCATGATTCAGTTGTAATAAATTGGCCTCTATACAAATAAGAATAGCAAAAACCTTGTAAAAAAATAATTTTATGAGGTTTTTTTTGTATTTTTACGCAAAACGTAAATAGATATATTTAATTATATAGCAATTGTTCATTCATTTTTTGACCTACCCCTAATTGTATCCCTTAAACTCAACATCCTCCTCATCCTTTAATATATAATTACAATAAGAATGACTACGGGAGACGTATGTCTTTTTTTTTGGTTAATAAAATGGGGGAAATCTGACCTAAATCTCCGTAAAATCGTAAAAGTAAGCTAATTACTCGTATAATCCGTTCATCTACTATTATTTGACGTTAAACGACTAATGTCCTCATTTGATCCTGTTTTTTATGACAGAATTGAAGTACATTTGAAATGTAAAATAAACTATAAAACTAGTAATTAGGATATTACAACTGATCTAGATAACTTTTGATAGGGATCCATATTTGTAAAAGTTATGTAATCGTATTGCGCAATATATCATATAATATCTTAAACAAATCGCAACCCAATAGTTTACCCTTTATAGAAAACTATTGAAAACTAGAATATGCTAAAAACCAAATTATTATGAAAACTATTGTAACAACTATACGCCTTACTTTTGCTATATTATTTTTAAGCACTTTATTTATTGCTTGTGAATCCACATCTGTACAAGATGATTTAGGAGTTGATGAAGAAATCCAAGTTGAAGAACAGATGACAGATGATGAAATAGAAGAAGATGATAAACCTTTATAGGTATAAAAAAATAATAATAAAAAAAGCTCTTAAATTATTAAGAGCTTTTTTTGTATATTTATTTTAAGACATAGTTAATGATTTCTACTCTTATTAAAATATGAAAAAAATAGGGATTTTCTTCTTAATTATTATTTCTACAAACTTGATTTCCTGTTCAGGAAATAATAATGAGTCAAAAAGTACTAATGAGCAACAAAAAATTAATGAATATATTAATAAAGCCAAAGAAGAAAATATATCAAATAAAGAAAAAAAATATATTATTAATCAAGCGATGGTCTTGATAAATGAATCCAAAAATGATGATTATAAACAAGAGAAACTAGAGGATATAGCTAGACTATATTTTGATCTTAATGAATTTAAAAAATATAAAGAAGTTGTAGAAAAGGGGATCAAGATTAGCAAACAATTAAGAGATTCCTTAAGCATTGCTAAAGGATTTGGTAATGTAGGTTATTATCATAATAAAGTGAATCAAAGTGATAGTGCTTATTTTTATTTTTCTAAAGCTGAAAAGATTTTTAATAAAGTTGATCCTAACTCATTAAAACATGGCCGAGTATTAATGCAAATGGGACAGATCCAACGAGAATTTAAAGATTATGTAGGGAGTGAAAGTAATATTATAAAGGCATTAAAGTGTTTTGAAAATGTCAGTAACAAACGCTATTTACGTTTATGTTATAATGTATTAGGAATATCACAAAGAGCATTAGAACGATATGATATAGCGATTGATTATTATCAAAAATCTAAAGAATACATTGATAAAAGTGAAAAAGGTAAATATCAACTAGCTTTATTACATAATAATATAGGTAATGTATTAAAAGAACAGCAAAAATATAACGCAGCTATAGAATATTATAATAAAGCATTGACTTATGATAGTTTAGCTACAAAATACCCTAAGTTTTATGCTAGAGTATTAGATAATAAGGCTTATATAAGATTTCTGTATAATGATTCAACAGGGTTAGAGGCTTCATTTTTAAAACCTTTAATGATTCGAAAACAGGAAAAAGATGATGATGGTATCATCACTAGCAATATACATCTAGCAGAATATTATCAAAAAAGAGGAAATCTAGAAAAATCATATATATACGCACAAGAAGCTAAAGAAAAAGCTTCACAACTAAATCAAAAAGCTGATGTATTAGAGTCTTTGTTAGTACTGTCTCAAGTTTCTCCTAGTCAAGAAGGGTTAGTATATGCACAAGAATATATTGATCTAAGTAATGAAATACAACAACAAGAACGTGTAAGTAGAGATAAATTTGCTCGTATTCGGTTTGAAACAGATCGTATAGAAGATGAAAACAAAATTATAAGTAGAAAGAATGAGATTTTAGGGATTTCAATCTTGGCAATTAGTGCTGTATTTTTGTTTATATATATTATCTTTAAACAAAAACAGAGTAATAAAGAGTTAGAATTTGCTAAGAGTCAGCAAGAATCCAATGAAGAGATTTATCGATTGATGTTATCACAACAGACAAAACTTGAAGAAGGAAGACAAATGGAGCAAAAACGAATGTCTGAAGAATTACATGATGGTGTTTTAGGACGATTGTTTGGAGTGCGATTAAGCCTTGATGGATTAAATCAACAACGACAAGGTGATGGTTTTTCAGAAATCAGACATAAATATATTGCAGAACTCAAAGCTATAGAAAAAGAAATACGATTGATCTCTCATGATCTAGGAACAGATACATTGCTTACAGATGTTGCTTTTATCGATGTGATTAAAGATTTTATTACAGAACAATGTACTATTCATAAACTGGATTATAGTTTTAGATCAGATATCGATATCGATTGGGAAGAAATACCAGATAATAAAAAAGTAAATCTTTTTCGTATCATACAAGAATCATTACAAAACATATTTAAACACGCAAAAGCAGATAGTATAAAAGTAAATTTTGTACAAAATGATGAAAATATTATATTAACCATCATTGACGACGGAATTGGATTTAAAAGTAATAAGGTAAAAAAGGGAATTGGAATTAAGAATATCACTTCCAGAGTTCAACAAATGAACGGAAGAGTAGAATTTTTGAGCAACATAGAGGCTGGAACCAAAGTATCTATTAGTGTGCCTGTCTAATCAATAAGAATCAAAACCAATTAAAATGAAGAAAAGATTAAAAGTGCTTATGATTGATGATCACCCTATGATTATTGAGGGGTATAAAAATACCTTGTTGGGAGAGAATCAAAGGGACTACAACATTAGTATTGATGTGGCTTCAAATTGTGATGATGCCTATGCAAAAATCGTAAAAGCATCAAACACTACACCATATCACTTGCTGTTTATTGACATCAAACTACCTCCTTCATCAGATGGTAAAATCACATCTGGAGAAGATTTAGCAAAAACAGCAAAAAAATTATTACCTAAGGCTAAGATTATTATCCTCACTATGCATAGAGAGGATCACAGAATTCATAATATTTTTAGAAATATTAACCCATCTGGATTCTTGATTAAGAGTGATCTTACCTCTGTAGAATTATTACTAGCATTTAATACTATTATGTCTGGTACTCCATATTATAGTGCTACAGTAAATAATCACTTTCGAAAAATGATGAATAACAATTTCTCATTAGACGAAAAGAACTTAAAGATTTTATATCACTTATCACGAGGTGTTAAAACCAAAAACTTACCAGATTATGTAAGTTTATCATTAAGTGCTATCGAAAAGAGAAAAAACCATATCAAAGAACTTTTTGCAATAAGTAAAGGAGATGATCAACAATTACTTGAAGAAGCAAGAAAAAGAGGCTTTGTATAAAATAATACTCATCGAGTAGAGATAAATTTAAAAAGTGTAGTGTCGGTTGGTATACTACACTTTTTAAGTTTAAAAAAGAATTTAGTAGCTTGCAACAAGTATAAAGGGGGAATAATGCAAACAGACTTAGAACTTGTACAATATTTAGAATCATTTTTAACACCTAGGCGCTTGTCTTTGTATAGTAAAGTGTTAGCACAACGTACAAAACATATTACGGTTGTAACAGAAGATGTGTATCAATTACATAATACAAGCGCTGTGATTCGTAGTTGTGATGTTTTTGGGATTCAAGATGTACATGTAGTCGAAGAAATCAATGCCAAAAGAATTGATAGAGAGATTGCAATGGGAGCTCAAAAATGGGTAGATGTACATCGACATAATAAAATCACTAGTTGTATAACAGATTTAAAAACACAAGGATATCAAATCATAGCAACTACACCGCATAATGATGCAGTAATGCTTGAGAACTTTGATATAAGTAAACCTACAGCTTTATTTTTTGGAAGAGAAACTGAGGGGTTAAGCGATGCTGTTTTAAAAGAAGCAGATGGTAGTTTAAAAATACCTATGGTAGGTTTTACAGAAAGTTTAAATATATCGGTATCTGCAGCAATTATATTACAACACCTTACAACCAAGTTAAGAGCATCACAGGTTAATTGGCAACTATCTGAAGAAGAAAAAGCAAGCATAAGGTTTGAATGGACAAAGAAAGCTATAAAGAGTCATAAAGAAATTATAGAGCGATACTATAAAGAAAACAAAGGGGTATAATCCTGTGAAGAGTATGGGGAAAATTCCCCTAATGTGTTTTTTAGTATAAATTTAACACTTTAAGCAAAATACTTGTCTATTAGTCTATAGAGCTACTACAATTACCCTTAGTAGTATACGTAAGATGATTTCTCCTTTTTAAACAATATATTTTTAGATATATTTAACAAGCAAGCAACCCTAAATAATTAAGATATGAGTGGAAAACGACCCGAAAAATGTATTAGTGTAGAAGAAGCAAAAGAATTGCAGCAACAATGGTGTGACCATAGAGCACATCATTTACACAAATGTCTAGGACACGAAGATGCCAGAGAATTCTGGTGGAGTGTAGAAGAATTGGAAGAATATTTAGCCTATGTAAAAGAGGAATCGACTAAACAAGGAATTAAAAATCCTGGAATTAGGATGTATATGGGAGCATATCCTCAACAAAAATGTTCACATGGTAAAGGAATGTCTACCTTATTTTTGACACCTACAGGATCTAAAGTTAGAAGTTTAGGAAAAGATGGTGGATCTGAACCTAATAATTATAATATTCAACCTTTAAACGGAGGGTCAAGTGGAAACCCACCAGCAGATTATTAATATGATATTTTTATTTTCATATTTATTTTTTGAAATTTTAGCAGCATCAAGTGGAAGCTATTATATAATAAAAAACCGAGAAGATAAACTTTCTCGGTATTTTGTTTATTTTTTATGGTTAACCTTTTTTATTGAATTATTTGGTACCATACCAAGTCTTATATATTATTTTGATTTGTTTCCATATTTAAAAGGAACATTTTTGCAACGGAATCATTGGCTATTTAATATATTTTTTATTTTTAATTTTTCCTTTTATTTATATTATTTCATTAGAAACTACAGTTCGCAAATTTTTAAAAGAATAATGAAAGTAATATTAATTATTTATGTTTTTACATCAATTTTAAATTTAATTTTAACAGATATATATTTTACGGCTGTTTCTTCTTATACTTATATTTTAGGGACAATTTTGATATTTATTGGAGCAATTATATATTTATTTGAAACGATACAAAGCGATAAGGTATTAGCTTTTTATAGAACATTACCTTTTTATATAGCAGTTGGATCTATGATATTTCATTTAGTTGTTACACCATTATTTATTTATGGTCAATATTATAATGTTGATAAGAGTCCAGATTTTGTTACTGTTAGGAAAATTATATTAAATAGTGCAATTATGATATTATATATCCTATATTCAATAGGATTTATTGTATGTGCTAGAGAAGAGGATATTATTGATAAAATAAAAAAAGATAATTGACATTTCTCTTTATTTACCTTACTCGTATTTTCCAGTTATTTGCAGCAATATTTGCTACAAGATATATTGTGAAAAATAAAAAAAATGAAAACATAAAGTTTTTTTCATATTATTTATGGAGTGTGGTAGTAGTAGAAACATATGCGTTAATTCCTATTATTATTATTATTATTATTATTTATAATACTCCTAAACTTAATAAGTTTAAAGATAGTTTTTTTGCAAATAGCATATGGATATATAACATCTTTATTGTCTTGACTGGCATTTTTTTAACGTATTTTATTAAAACAAATTTAAAGGGGACTAATAGAATAAAGATTAATATTGTTATGAAATATTTTTTAGGAATTATAAGCCTAATTAATTTTTTATGGATAGAAGATTTATTTAAAAAATTTTCAAGTCAATTATATCTTATTACAGCTCTATGTATAATTATTAATATTATGTTTTATGGATATGAAAATATAAAATATAATAAAGAGAATATAAAAACACCTATATCATATATCATGATAGGGACTTTCTTTTTTTATACGATAACCCCACCATTATTTATTTTATTAGAAAATTTTGATATAGCTCGTGATAAAATGTTTTTCACCGCTTATAGAATAATCATTACTTTAGTCAACTGTATTATGTATGGAAGTTTTATTTTAGGTTTTATAGTATGCTTGCAAAAGAACAAATCTTATTAATTATATATTTTATCATCATCATTTTATTCTTTGTGACTTTTGGGATCATATTTGTGATCGCTTTTCATAAAAGAAAGAATAAATTGTTATTAGAAAAATTACGTGCAGAACAACGTTTTGAAGACGAATTGTTAAAATCTAAAATCGAGATTCAAGAACAAACTTTAAAAAACGTAAGTTGGGAATTGCACGATAATATTGGACAATTATTATCTACTGCTGTGATGCAGATTAATATAATGGGGACTTCTATTGATAAAAATTCTGCTGAGTCACTAGCAGAAGTAAGAGAGTTGGTAGGAAGTAGTTTACAAGAGATTAGAAATTTATCTAAGACATTAAATCGTGAAGTAGTTCAAAATGTAGGAATAGTTAAGTCTATAGAAGTAGAATTAGCACGTTTTGAGAAATTAAATTTCTTAGACACCAAGTTAATTATAGAAGGGGATATCATCCATATAGACCCTAAAGACGAGATCATCTTATATCGTATAGTCCAGGAGTTTTTCTCAAATACGATTAAACATGCAGAAGCATCTAATATGTTAGTCTCGTTACAATACACTCCAGAATCATTGACAATCATAGCAAAAGATGACGGAAAAGGATACGAAATGGATTATGTACAAGCCAATTCTGGGTTGATCAATATGCGTAGTAGAGCCTCTCTTGTAGAAGCAGAAATTGATTTTAAATCAAGTTCTGGTAAAGGAGTCGAATTAACACTAGTATACCCGTTTCACTAGACAATTATAAAATCAAAACATAAGAAAACAAACCTTTTAAGATGAAGAAAAAAACGATAGTCATTGTAGATGATCATCTACTGTTTGCACAATCATTGCAAGGTCTAATCAACAAGTATGAAGAATATGAAGTATTAGCAATTCTTAAAAATGGTAAAGAGCTTACACAATATTTTTTACATAAACGACGCAAACCAGATTTGATCCTTTTGGATGTTAAAATGCCAGTAATGAATGGTATTCAGACTATGGAATGGCTTAACAAACACCGACCAGATCAAAAAGTATTGGCATTGACGATGGAAGATGATGAAGCGACAATTTTAAAAATGATCCATACAGGAGCTAGAGGATACTTACTTAAAGACATACATCCAGATAATTTTGAGTTTGCCTTAAAAATGGTAACAGAGCAAGGATTCTATTACTCGTCAGAGGTAAGAGATGCGCTTAGAGATGCAGATAAAATTGAGAATACAGAAGCACAATTAGCACAAAAACTTACACAAAAAGAATTGATATTCTTAAAACAAGCTTGTACAGAAAAAACATATAAGGATATCGCAAAAGAATTAAACTTAAGCCCTAAAACAATAGAAAATTACAGGGAGACAGTATTTAAGAAACTTCAGGTAAAGACTAGGGTTGGAGCGGTAATTTACTGTATGAAATATAAATTATTTAAAGTTTAATTGTTAAAAACATTTGGAAAACACAAAAAAAAACGTTTACATTTGTTACCAGATATGAAAAACAACACTGTACATACTATAATTGTCATTAGCATTGAGGAGATTATTTCTTCTCGATAAAGGGACTGTAGTATTTATAGAAAAAATATATAATATAATCCCTTTACGTAATCGTAAAGGGATTTTTTTTTGACCAAAAAATGAAAAACAACATCGTAATTATTAACGTCATTATTAGCATCGTGGTGATTATTTCATCAGGATAAAGGGCGTTTTTTATATAAATGAAATAAGAAAATCCCTTTGTAGCCGCAAAGGGATTTTTTTTGATCCATAAAGGAGTTTAGAACAATATAATAAACCTACTTATTGTAAAAGAAATGTTTTTAATGTATTGGTAAACAGTGTTTTATTTTTGTTTTTAAAGTGTTGGATGTTGTAGAGTTATTGAGAATCTTAAAACAAAAGGAAGAAATCAAAATACATTTGTTAGTGTAAAAGATCAGGTTTTAGAAGATTTTCAAAGAAAATAGATAAAAAGTAAGAATAGTATAATAGATCGCTATAATCGAGATGAAATTAAATAAATACAGTAGACAAGTTACCCAGGATGATACCCAACCAGCAGCACAAGCAATGTTGCACGCTATAGGATTAAGTAAAGAAGATTTGCAAAAACCATTGGTTGGTATAGCAAGTACAGGATACGAAGGAAATCCATGTAATATGCATTTAAATGATCTTGCCAAACTAGTAAAAAAAGGGACAGAAGAAGCAGATGTAGTAGGGTTGATTTTTAATACGATAGGAGTAAGTGATGGGATATCAATGGGAACTCCAGGAATGCGATATTCATTACCGTCAAGAGATGTTATAGCAGATTCTATGGAGACTGTAGTGCAAGCGATGTCTTATGACGGTATGGTAACAGTAGTAGGATGTGATAAGAATATGCCAGGAGCATTGATGGCGATGTTACGATTAAATAGACCAGCTATTTTGGTATATGGAGGAACGATTGCTTCGGGATGTCATGAAGGAAAAAAACTAGACGTAGTATCAGCATTTGAGGCATGGGGAGAAAAAGTAGCAGGAACTATAAACGAAGAAGAATATCAAAATGTAATCGAAAAAGCATGCCCAGGAGCTGGAGCTTGTGGCGGAATGTATACGGCAAATACGATGGCTTCGGCAATAGAAGCTCTAGGAATGTCATTACCATATAATGCCTCAAATCCAGCAATAAGTACACATAAAGAAGAAGAAAGTGTTGCGGCTGGAAAAGCAATGAGGTTGTTATTAGAAAAAGATATCAAGCCCAAGGATATCGTTACACGTAAAGCATTAGAAAATGCGATTAGGTTGGTAACTGTTTTAGGAGGATCTACAAATGCTGTATTGCACTTTTTAGCAATAGCTAGAGCAGCAGATGTGACATTTACTTTAGAAGATTTTCAACGCATAAGTGACGAAACTCCGTTCTTGGCAGATTTAAAACCTAGCGGAAAATATTTGATGGAAGATGTTCACAAAGTAGGAGGAATCCCAGCTGTGATGAAATATTTATTACAAGAAGGATTGTTACATGGAGATTGCTTAACAGTAACAGGAAAGACATTGACAGAAAATTTAGCCGAGGTACCTGACTTAACCGTTAATCAAGACATTATAAAACCTATAGATAAGCCTATAAAAGCGACAGGGCATCTACGCATTATGTTTGGTAATCTAGCTGCCGAAGGTTGTGTAGCCAAAATTACAGGAAAAGAAGGTTTAAAGTTTGAAGGTCAAGCCAAAGTTTTTGAAGGTGAATACGCTGCAAATGATGGAATAAAGAATGGATTAGTAAAAAAAGGAGATGTAGTAGTAATAAGATACGAAGGACCTAAAGGAGGACCAGGTATGCCAGAAATGTTAAAACCTACAGCAGCTATTATGGGAGCTGGATTAGGTAAAGATGTTGCTTTGATAACAGATGGAAGATTTTCTGGAGGGACTCACGGTTTTGTAGTAGGACATATTACACCAGAAGCACAAGAAGGAGGAATGATTGCTTTTGTAAAAGATGGAGATCATATCATTATTGATGCCGAAGAAAATAGCATTACAATGGACATTACTGAAGAAGAATTACATAGAAGAAAAGCAAGTTGGGTAAGCCCACCATTAAAGGTAAATAAAGGCGTATTGTATAAATATGCAAACACAGTGTCCTCTGCTTCAAAAGGATGTGTGACAGACGAATTTTAAAAAAAGAAAGAGACTAATTGAATTCAGTAGTAACTGAATAAAAACAATAGCGTATGGAAGTACAAACGCAAGTAAAACCACAAGAGAAAAAAGAAGTAACACAACGTATCACAGGAGCAGAAGCGGTGATTAAGTGTTTACTGGCAGAAGGAGCAGATTTGGTATATGGATATCCAGGTGGAGCTATTATGCCAGTATATGACGAGTTGTACAAATTTCAAGATCAGATTCATCATGTCTTAGCAAGACATGAACAAGGAGCAATTCACGCTGCTCAAGGATTTGCTCGTACAAGTGGTAAAGTAGGAGTCACATTGGCGACCTCTGGACCAGGAGCAACAAATCTGGTCACAGGAATTGCAGATGCACAGATTGATTCGACTCCCTTGGTTTGTATTACAGGACAAGTAGGTTCACATTTGTTAGGATCAGATGCTTTTCAGGAAACTGATATTGTGGGAATCTCTATGCCTGTTACCAAATGGAATTGTCAAGTGACAAAAGCAGAGGATATTCCAGAAGCTATTGCCAAAGCATTTTATATCGCAAGATCTGGAAGACCAGGTCCTGTATTGGTAGATATTACAAAAGACGCGCAGTTTGGCGAATTGGATTTTAAATACACAAAGTGTAAAGGAGTACGTAGTTATACTCCAGTACCAAAAACAGATCCAGAGAGTTTAATCAAAGCTGCAGCATTAATTAATGAAGCAAAAAAACCATTAATAGTTTTTGGGCAAGGTGTAATTCTAGGTGAGGCAGAAGAAGAGTTTAAAGCTTTTATCGAAAAAGCTGGAATTCCAGCTGCGTGGACTATCCTTGGGCTTTCTGCATTACCTACAAAACATCCACTTAATGTAGGTATGGTAGGAATGCACGGAAATTATGCGCCTAATAAATTAACGAATGAATGTGATGTTTTGATTGCTATAGGGATGCGTTTTGATGATCGAGTTACAGGAAATCTTGAAACTTATGCAAAACAAGCAAAAGTGATTCACTTTGAAATAGATCCTGCAGAGATAGATAAGAATGTAAAAACAGAGGTAGCAGTTTTAGGAGATGTAAAAGAAACTTTAAATGATATTTTACCATTTATTCAGCAAGATCAATATGAAAATTGGTTAAAAGAATTTAAAGAACTTGATACTGTAGAATTTGAGAAAGTCATCAAAAATGAATTATACCCTCAAAAAGAAGGCTTGTCTATGGGAGAAGTACTTAAGTATATCAATCAAGAAACTCAAGGAGACGCAGTGATTGTATCAGATGTTGGACAACATCAAATGATGGCTTGTAGATATGCCGAGTTTACCAAAAGTAAAAGTAATATAACCTCTGGCGGATTAGGAACTATGGGATTTGCTTTACCAGCTGCAATAGGAGCAAAAATGGGAGCTCCAGATCGCGAGGTAGTAGCCATTATAGGTGATGGAGGATATCAAATGACGATACAAGAATTAGGAACTATTTTTCAAACACAAATTCCAGTAAAAATAGTGGTACTTAATAATGAGTTTCTAGGAATGGTAAGACAGTGGCAACAATTGTTTTTTGATAAGCGATATGCTTCAACAGAGATGGTAAACCCTGATTTTATAACAATAGCAAAAGGATATCATCTTAAAGCCAATAGAGTAACCAAGCGAGAAAATTTGGCGAAAGCTGTAAAAGAAATGATACAATCACCAGAGCCATATTTCTTAGAAGTATGTGTAGAAAAAGAAAATAACGTATTCCCGATGATACCTACAGGAGCTTCGGTATCTGATGTAAGATTGAGTTAAAAATGAAAAAGATGGAAAAAGAGCATTATACCATATCCGTATATACAGAAAATAATATAGGATTATTAAACCGTATCTCGGCAATATTTCTAAAAAGACATATTAACCTTGAGAGCCTTACTACGTCAGAGTCAGAGATAAAAGATGTATATCGTTTTACGATTGTAGTACAAGTAACTCAAGAACAAGTAAAGAAGATTGCTAGACAAATCGAAAAACAAATCGAAGTGATAAAAGTGTATTATCATAAAGATGACGAGACGATTTATCAAGAAACAGCATTGTTTAAAATAGCTTCAAAATTGTTGTTTGAAGAAAGAAAGATTCAGAATGTCATTAAAGAACACAATGCACATATAGTAACTGTTACTCCTGAGTTTTTTGTAATTGAGAAAACAGGAAGAAGGAGAGAATTAGAGGTTTTACATGAAGCCTTAAAACCATATGGATTAATGCAGTTTGTACGTTCAGGAAGAATTTCGGTAACCAAAAATAGAATGCAAATTTCGCGTATGCTTGAAAACTTTGCTTATACCGAATAAAAACAACATAAAATCAATAGAAATTAAACTTAAGAAATATCAAAATTAACACTAATGGCAAATTATTTTAATACCCTTTCATTAAGAGATCAGTTAGACCAATTGGGTAAATGTAGATTTATGGAAGCATCAGAGTTTGATGAAGGTGTAACAGTCTTAAAAGGAAAAAGTATTGTAATAGTAGGATGTGGAGCGCAAGGATTGAATCAAGGACTCAATATGAGAGATTCTGGATTGGATATAGCTTATGCGTTAAGACCACAAGCAATAGCAGAAAAAAGAGCTTCGTATCAAAATGCAACAGCAAATGGATTTACAGTAGGAACTTATGAAGAATTAATTCCTAATGCAGATGTAGTCATTAATCTTACACCAGATAAGCAACACACTAATGTTGTAAAAACTGTGATGCCATTAATGAAAAAAGGAGCGACACTATCCTATTCGCATGGTTTTAATATTGTAGAAGAAGGAATGCAAATTAGAGAAGATTTAACGGTGATTATGGTCGCGCCAAAGTGTCCAGGGACAGAGGTGAGAGAAGAGTATAAAAGAGGCTTTGGAGTACCTACATTAATAGCCGTTCATCCAGAAAATGATCCACAACAGCACGGTTTGGCTCAAGCCAAAGCCTATGCAGTAGGAACAGGAGGACATAGAGCTGGAGTTCTTGAATCTTCTTTTGTTGCAGAGGTGAAATCTGATCTTATGGGGGAGCAAACCATCTTATGTGGGTTGTTGCAAACAGGATCTATTTTATGTTTTGATAAAATGGTAGCCGAGGGAATTGCACCAGAATATGCATCAAAATTAATTCAGTACGGATGGGAAACGATTACTGAAGGATTAAAATATGGAGGAATTACTCATATGATGGACCGTTTGTCAAATCCATCAAAGATTAAGGCATTTGAATTATCTGAAGAATTAAAAGAAATCATGCGTCCGTTGTTTAGGAAACATATGGATGATATTATGACAGGAAAATTTTCTGAAACAATGATGAAAGATTGGACAAATGATGATAAAGATTTATTGTCTTGGAGAGCTGCTACAGGAGAAACTGCTTTTGAACAAACACCAGTAACAGCTATAGAAATCACAGAACAGGAGTATTATGATAAAGGAGTATTAATGGTTGCTTTTGTAAGAGCAGGAGTAGAGTTAGCTTTTGAATCAATGACAGAATCTGGTATCATAGCAGAATCAGCCTATTATGAATCTTTACACGAGACACCTTTAATAGCTAATACAATAGCACGTAAGAAATTATACGAAATGAATCGTGTAATTTCTGATACAGCAGAGTATGGATGTTATTTATTTGATCATGCGTGTAAACCTTTATTAACCGATTTTATGAAGACAGTTGCTACAGATGTAATCGGAAAAGCTTTTGATCAAGAAAAAGATAACACGGTAGATAATAGTAAACTTATTGCAGTAAATGCAGCCTTACGTAATCACCCAATAGAAGCAGTAGGAACGAGATTGAGAACGTCGATGACTGCAATGAAACCAGTATTAGCATAAGAATTCCTGATGTCAAACTAAACTTGTCGGAGTTTTGGGGTATTGCTTCGATGAGTTTAGGGAGACTAGAATGTAATTTAAAAAGGACAAATGAAAATAGATAGCATGACAGAAGCAAATACATATTTTCCTGAATTAACACAGATAGAAACTGCAGCATCTAGAATTAGCGAAGTAGTAATGGAAACGCCTTTGCAAGAAAATATTCGATATTCAAGAAGATATGAGGCAGACATTATGTTAAAAAGAGAAGATTTGCAACGTGTACGTTCTTATAAAATTAGAGGAGCATATAATAAAATTAGTTCGTTAACTATTCCCGAACGAGAAAAAGGAGTAGTATGTGCAAGTGCAGGTAATCATGCTCAAGGAGTGGCCTTTGCTTGTCACGAGTTGAAAATTAAGGGGACAATTTATATGCCGACTGTGACTCCAAAACAGAAAATAGAGCAAACAAAAATGTTTGGAGGAGCATATGTAGAGATTGTTTTGACAGGAGATACGTTTGATGATGCTTCAAAAGCTGCAAAAAATGTATGTGAAGCCGAAGGAAGAACGTTTGTACATCCTTTTGATGATCCTAAAATAATCGAAGGACAAGGAACCATTGGTCTAGAATTAATAAAACAAACCTCACAAACTATAGATTATGTATTTGTTCCTGTAGGAGGAGGAGGTTTAGCTTCAGGAATATGTGGTGCGTTAAAAACACTATCTCCAGAAACAAAGATCATAGGGGTTGAACCACAAGGAGCACCGTCAATGAAAACTGCAATTGCTAATAAATGCACTACAGAAATAAAGAATATAGATAAGTTTATTGATGGGGCTGCTGTACAAAAAGTAGGCGATTATAACTTTTCGGTGTGTAAAGACAATCTTACAGATATGATTACTGTGCCAGAAGGATTAGTATGTCAGACTATTTTGGATTTATACAATAGAGATGCTATAGTTGTAGAACCAGCAGGAGCGTTGACTTTGGCAGCTTTAGAATTATATAAAGAAGAGGTCAAAGGGAAAAATGTGGTATGTATTGTAAGTGGGAGTAATAATGACATTACACGTACAGCAGAGATTAAAGAACGAGCGTTATTATATGCTAATTTAAAGCATTACTTTATTGTTAGATTCCCTCAAAGAGCAGGAGCATTAAAACAATTTGTAGGCGAAGTATTAGGGCCTAATGATGATATAACTCATTTTGAATATTCTAAGAAATCCAGTAGAGAAAATGGACCAGCAGTAGTAGGTATAGAATTAAAAAATCAAAAAGACTTAGAGCCTTTAATGGATCGGATGAAAACTTATAATTTCTATGGGGATTATTTAAATGATAAACCTAATTTATTTCAATTTTTAGTATAGAAATAAAAATAATAGTAAAAAACGTAAGATTTTTAACAAAATTACTACTTATTGAGTAAAGTGTTAAAAGAATAAACCAACTAAACTGAAACCAAAAAAGTCAACTTTTAAATAATTAAAGTTGACTTTTTAAATTTATATAGAATGAAAATTAAACAGTTTCTTCAATAGCTTCAAGTATACCTAAATAAACCATACAATTTCGCATAGATTGATAAGTACGTTCGATATCATTATCTAGACCAATAGAGAAACGAATTAAACCATCAGTAAGTCCCATTTCTTGTTGTTCTTCTATAGGGATTTCTGAAGAAGTAGAGGTTCCTGGAGCACTAAATAACGTTTTATAGAATCCTAAACTTACAGCTAAATATCCTAGATTACGCTCTTGCATTAATTCCATTAACTCGTTAGCTTTTTCAAGAGAACCTACATCAATAGTTAGCATACCTCCATAACCATATTCAGTATTCATCATTTTTGTAAATACTTCATGACTAGGATGAGAAGGTAAACCAGGGTAAACTGTTTTAAGTCCATCTGCCTCAAACTTTTTTGCAAGGTACATAGCATTATGGCTATGTTGTTTCATACGAATATGAAGTGTGCGTAAGTTTTTTAGAACAGACGAAGCTCTAAGGCTATCCATAGCAGGGCCTAATAACATACTAGCACCATCATTTACATTGCGTAAAGCATCAATAAATTCTTGAGTACCACAAACGACACCACCTACAGTATCACTACTTCCGTTAATAAATTTTGTAAGGCTGTGTACTACTACATCTGCACCTAATTTTACAGGAGAAATAGATAGGGGAGAAAATGTATTATCTACAACAAGTTTTAGATTGTATTTTTTAGCAAGATCAGCAAGTGCCTCGATATCGGCAACCTCTAATAATGGATTACTTACCGTTTCGCAATACAATACTCTAGTTTGATCAGTTATTGCAGCTTCAACAATGTCAAGTTTAGTAATATCTACAAAACTTGTAGTAATATTAAATCCTGGAGCAAAGTTTTTTAAGAAAGCATAAGTACCACCATAAATAGTTCTGCTCGATACGATATGATCTCCAGCTTTACACAACTGTAATAAAACAGGTGTGATAGCACCCATACCACTAGCAGCAACATTTGCAGTTTCTGTTCCTTCCATAGCAGCAAGTGCTTCACCCAGATATAGATTAGAAGGAGTAGAATGTCTAGAATAAAGGTAACAACCATCTGTATTACCTTCAAAGGTATCAAACATTGTTTTTGCAGATAAAAAAGTATAGGTTGATGAATCCGATATAGAAGGGTTTACACCGCCAAATTCACCAAAATATTGTAAGTCTTGAATTTCGTTAGCTGGGTCAAATGCCATAAGATTAAGTATTTATAAGAATTGATTTGCTAATAAAATTACAAGGATTATGTTTTTTTGTCAATAGAAATGTTAAAAACAAGAATATAAAACTAATTAATATGTAATATTTAGTAATTTTTATGGTTATATAAGAAAAACGAATAGGTATTTAGAAAATTTTAAAGCATGCAGATAGATGAAATAGATAAAAAAATACTACATATACTACAAGGCGATAGCAAAAAAACTACCAAAGAGATTTCCAATAAGCTCAGTTTATCAGTTACGGCGATATACGAACGGATAAAAAAAATGGAAAGAGAGGGAGTGATCGAAAAATATGTAGCACTCGTAGATAAAGAAAAAGTACAAAAATCGTTTGTTGTTTTTTGTCATATAAAACTAACGCAACATACAAAAGATTATTTATCTAAGTTTGAACGACAGGTAGTGAAACTAGATGAGGTACAAGAATGTTATCATGTGAGCGGAGATTATGATTACATATTAAAAGTGTATGTAACAGATATGAAAGCCTATCGTGAATTTATGGTGACCAAACTTACCACATTAGAACATATAGGGAGTACTCATAGTACATTTATGATTGATGAAGTAAAAAAAACAACGGCAATTCAGATATAAGAAGTAGAGAGCTATGCTCTCTACTTTTGATAATATTATCTTGGCCCTACAGGGATTTTTTTACAATATGGATAAGCACAATACCATCCAGGAGGACATTGTACTGAGCTATAGCTACAAGAATATGAAGGCCCACCTCCATTAATTGCTCTTTGTGTTGTTTTTTCGATAACTTGAATACCCTTAATCTGTTTGATGTTTTTTAACATGATTAATAATTAATGAATTAATAAATAGTTTACAAAATGACACATCATGGTAATTTAATAGTTTACTGTGGTCCTTGGTAAATACGTTGGCATAAACCACGAACACAACGATAATTTGGCCCACACTCTCTTCTTACAGGTCCTTGTGGAGTGTATATAACATAACCACACTGAGGTGGAATACCATTTTCTCCAGTAGATCCAGAGCTACCACCTCCTTTGATAGTTTTTTGTTGTGATTTAGTAATAGCTTTAGCTCCGTTGAATTGTTTGATGTTCTTTAACATGATTAATAATTAATGAATTAATAAATAGTTTATAAAATGACACATCATCTTTAAATTGTATTAATCTAGACCAGGATAGATGTATTTACATCGACCATGAACACAATAATAATTAGGCCCACATTCTTTTCTCACAGGTCCTTGTGAAGTATTTATTATATAACCACATTGAGGAGGATTACCATTTTCCCCAGTAGATCCAGAACTACCTCCTCCTTTGATAGTTTTTTGTTGTGATTTAGTAATAGCTTTAGCTCCGTTGAATTGCTTAATGTTCTTTAACATGATTTAAAAATTAATGAATTAATAGTTTTAGAAATGATACATTATTTTTTAAATTATTGAGGTCCTGGATTAACACGTTTACAAGCATTATCAACACAATAATAGTTTGGTTTACATCCTTTCCATTCAGGTCCTTGAGGTGTATATATGATATAACCACATGGTTGACCTTCTCCATTTTCTCCAGAAGATCCAGAACTACCACCTCCTTTAATGGTTTTTTGTTGTGATTTAGTAATAGCTTTAGCTCCGTTGAATTGCTTAATGTTCTTTAACATGATTTAAAAATTTAATGATAATTAATTTCTTTTGTGACACATCTAAGTAATTACCATAAGTATACAGTACTGTATAGAAAGGTCACTTCTAGAATGGATCAACCATACAGACTATATTTGATATATAATAAAGTTTACGTTTTGGTTATTAGTGGGGAGTTTTTTAGCTAAGATTTAAAGTAAAAAGTTTATGAAAAAACAGATTTGAGGAAGGGGAAGGTTTACTTTAAAAAACTACTAAAACTTGTAATAAAATTATACGCTTTGATAAAAATTAATAGCTCTGAACATTAATAAAAAAGGCACTCAGAGTTTATACCCTTGATGATATAATTTATATCTCTGTGAGCAAATCTATAGAATAATCAAATAGATTGTAATGAGGTTTTAACATATACTTTTTATGGTTAATAAGTTAATGCTGGAAATATGGAAAAAACATACATAAATGATGATAAAAACGTATAAGTACACTTAAAAAAAACGTATTTAACATTAATTAAATAAGAAGATAAATTATAAAACGATAAAATTTTGCTTGAAAAAATAGTGTAAATGAAAAGAACATAGGCTTAAATTATGAAATAGTGAAATGTGATAAATGGCAGTTTTCTCTAGCACATATTACCGTATCTTTGCAGCTATAAAAAATAAGGAATACAACTATGAGTAAGGCGGTATATGTAGCTACTATTGAACCCAATAGTGGTAAATCCATTGTGGTTTTAGGTTTAATGAGAATGTTATTAGGTAAAACTCCCAAAGTAGGATATTTTAGACCTATAATTGACGATTTAGAAGAAGGAGAAATAGATAATCATATCAATACAGTAATCTCGCATTTTGAATTGGATATTAATGTTAAGAAAACCTATGCATTTACTCGTAGTCAAGTACTAAAAAAATACAACAAAGGGAAATCAGGAGATATTATTGATGGTATCATTGAGAAATATAAAAAACTAGAAGAAAAGTTTGATTTTATTCTGGTAGAAGGAACTGATTTTTCTGATGAAGGAAGTATTATTGAATTTGATATTAATGTGCTAATAGCAAAAAATCTTGGAATTCCAGCGATAATAGTTTCAAGTGCTTACGAAAAGAGTAATGCAGAACTCATAGGGAATCTTAAATTAGCCTATGATTCTTTCCATGCAAAAGATGTTGACGTAATAGCTATTGTAGCCAATAAAGTTACTCACGAAAAAGAGGTGACACTTACTACTACCTTGCCAAAAGAGTTTACCAATGATGAGATTGAAATAGTAGTAATACCACAAATCAATAGCTTAATAAACCCTACAATTAAGGAAATAGTAAAAGAGTTAGACGGAAAAGTTTTATTCGGAAAAGAATACCTAAATAATCAAGCAGGAAGTTATGGAGTAGGAGCGATGCAATTACGCAATTACTTGACACATCTTAAAGAAAATAGCTTAGTTATTACCCCAGGAGATAGAGCAGATATTATCTTGGGAGCTTTACAAGCAAACAACTCAGCAAACTATCCTAAAATTTCTGGAATTATTCTTACTGGAGGAATCATACCAGAAGAACCTATATTAAAACTTATAGAAGGAGTTACTCCTGTAGTTCCTATTATATCTGTGCCTAACGGTACGTTTTCTATAACTAATAAAATAGGGTCGATCAAGTCGAAAATTTATGCAGAAAACACGCAGAAAATCAACACTTCGATCAGTACATTTGAGAAATATGTAGACGTAGATCGATTAGCAGATAAGTTGATTACATTTACTTCTGATAGTATAACCCCAAGTATGTTCCAATATAATTTATTGAAAAGAGCATTACAACATAAAAAACATATCGTTTTACCAGAAGGATTAGACGAACGTATTCTTAGAGCAACCTCAAGGTTATTAGCACTTGATGTGGTTGAAATCACTTTATTAGGAGATAAAAAGAAGATTCAAAATAAAATAACCGAATTAGATATTCCTTTTGATTACGGCAAAGTAAATATTATTTCTCCAGTAGATTCAGAACATTATGATGATTATGTGCAAACGTTTTATGAATTGCGTAAGCACAAAAATGTAAATATGGATATCGCTAGAGATATGATGGCAGACGTATCGTATTTTGGGACAATGATGATCTACAAAGGACATGCAGATGGAATGGTTTCTGGAGCAATACACACAACACAACATACAATACGACCAGCATTACAATTCATAAAGACAAAACCAGATGTTCAAGTTGTTTCTTCGGTATTTTTTATGTGTTTAGACGATAGAGTTTCTGTTTTTGGAGATTGTGCTATTAATCCTAATCCTAATGCAGCACAATTAGCAGAGATAGCGATATCATCTGCAGAATCTGCACAAGCATTTGGGATAGAACCTAAAATAGCGATGTTATCATATTCATCAGGAAGTTCAGGAAAAGGAATAGATGTAGAAAAGGTGAGAGAAGCTACTATGATAGTAAAAGAAAAACGTCCAGATCTTAAGATAGAAGGACCAATTCAATATGATGCTGCTGTAGATATGAAGGTAGGAAAAAGTAAATTACCAGACTCTGAAGTAGCAGGACAAGCAAGTGTATTGATTTTTCCAGATTTGAATACAGGAAATAATACCTACAAAGCTGTACAAAGAGAAACAGGAGCTTTAGCCATAGGACCAATGTTACAAGGATTAAATAAACCTGTAAATGATTTAAGTAGAGGATGTACAGTAGATGATGTATACAATACAGTAATTATTACAGCGATTCAAGCAAAAGGATTATAAAAGCTAGAAACTAGAAAAATATGCAAATATTAGTATTAAATTCAGGAAGCTCATCAATTAAATTTCAATTGTTTTTGATGCCTGAAGCTAAAGTAATTTGTTCAGGATTGGTAGAACGAATTGGACTTAAAAATGCAAAAATAACATATACAACAACTACGCAAGAAATAGAGAACGAAACCCAGATTAAAGATCATACTGTAGGGTTAAAACTAATTGCTCAATATCTTATGGATAACGAAGTAGGAGTGATTAAAGATGTTTCAGAAATTGAAGCAGTAGGGCATAGAGTTGTACATGGTGGAAGTGAGTTTGCTACTACAACATTAATTACAACAGCTGTAAAAGCTAAAATTAAGGAGTTATTTTCTTTAGCGCCTTTACATAACCCTGCAAATCTAGAAGGAATCGAAGTAGCAGAAACTATTTTTCCAGAAGCTAAACAAATAGCTGTTTTTGATACAGCATATCACCAGACAATACCAGAGAAGGCATATAAATATGCAATTCCTAATGCATTGTTAGACGAACATGATATTAGATTATATGGTTTTCATGGTACAAGCCATAAATATGTAGTACAAGAAGCCCAAAAGCTATTAGAAAAAACTACCTCAAATATTATTACAATTCACTTAGGAAATGGATGTAGTATGACGGCAGTAAAAAATGGAGAAAGTATAGATCATACCTTAGGATTCGCACCTATGAACGGATTGATCATGGGAACACGATCTGGTGATATAGATCCAGCAATAGTATTTTATTTGGTAAATAATAAAGGATATACTTTAGAAGACGTAAATACAATGCTTCAAAAAGAAAGCGGAATGTTAGGACTTACTGGATATAGTGATTTAAGAGATATTGAAGCCAAAGCTGCAGCAGGAGATAAAGCTTGTAAATTAGCTTTAGAAATGAGTGCCTATCGTATCAAAAAGTTTATTGGAGCGTATGTAGCTGTAATGAATGGTCTTGATGCTATAGTTTTTACAGCAGGAATTGGTGAGAATTCATCTATGATGAGAAAACTTGTTTGCCAAGACATGGAATATTTTGGGATAGCGCTTAATGAAGAAGAAAATAATATTCGAGCAAAGAAAGCAAGAAGTATTCATAAAGAATCAAGTAAAATTAAGATTATGGTGATTCCTACTAATGAAGAATTAGAGATTGCTAAGCAATCTTTTGAGTTATTATAAAATAAAAAAAGAGCGTTATTAACGCTCTTTTTGCTTTTACACAGTTAATTAAAAGCGCAATCTCTTCCGTTAGGTTGACACCTTCCAGAGTCACAAAAAAGACGAGGACCTATGTACATACAACAAAGGTTACGACCACCGCACCATGGGCGGTTTGAAGCGTTGGCTCCAGAAATTTCTTGTTGTTCTTTTTTGGTTAAGGTTTTAACCCCTTTTAAATTTAAGATAGTTTTCATGATGTTGTGATTTTTTAAACCTTAAACTTACTATAGTCTTTTGAATTTGGTATGCGTATAAGACATCAAAAAAATACGGGAAATTAAGAAGTTGTATTAAAGAAAAATCGCTTAAAACCATAAGGGATTTTAAGCGATTGAAAAATTATAATAAATAAAGAGACTATGCCCATTCACAGCGATTACCATAGCAATAACCGTAGTCGCAAAATACTCCTGAAGCAGTATTTATACAACAACGTTTAGGACCACCGCACCACGGACGTTGTACAGCAGCACCATTAATTTGCTTTTGCTCGCTTTTACTTAACGTTTTGATACCTTTAAAATTCAAGATATTTTTCATGATTAATATGTTTTATGAAGTTTAGATATTGATTAGTGTTATAAGAAATATGTTGAGACATATTTATGCCCATACACATCTACCATAAGCCATACAATATCCAGCATCACAAAATTCATTTCCATTAGGTAAACGGAAACAACATTGATTAGTTCCTTTACAATAAGTATGTTGAGTCCAAGCACCTTTGATTTCTCGTTGCTCTACTTTGTTTAATGTCTTGATACCCTTTAAGTTTAAGATTTTTTTCATGATATGTGAATATTTAAATGAGAATTAAAGTTACCATATCTTATTGAAAATGAATTACGTAAAAAACATATAATTTTTACTGTAAAATATAGGTGAAGAAAAGTGTGTAAAATATACGGAATCAAACTTGATTCCGTATATATGTCTTTTAAAAAGAAAGTTTCGTATTAGTAGATGATACAAGTTCCTCTTCTTCTATCACAATAACCTGGTTCACAAAAAGGTTCACCGTTATAATAACCTAATAAACAACCTCTTCCAGAAGGACAACAAGAAACTCGTCCCCAAGCTCCTTTAATTTGTTGTTGTTCGTCTCTGTTTAACGTTTTAATTCCCTTTAAGTTTAAGATTTTTTTCATGATTTATAGTGTATTTAATGAAAATTAAAAGTACTATATCTTGTTAAAAATAAGTTATGTATAAAACGTAAACTATATGAGGTGAAAAAATAAAAAAAGAGAGAACCTAAATGATTCTCTCTATAACTATGTAAAAGTTTATGATCTTCTTATTATTGAATAACTAGATATTAATAAAAGATACAAGTTCCTCTTCTGCTATCACAATATCCTGGCTCACAAAAAGTTTCATTACCAAATGCTATAAGGCATCCTCTACCTGTAGGGCAACAAGAAACTCGTCCCCAAGCTCCTTTAATTTGTTGTTGTTCATCTCTGTTTAATGTTTTAATCCCCTTTAAGTTTAAGATTTTTTTCATGATATATAATTTATTTAAGATTAGAGATATAAAATTACGGTAATGTTGTTTAAAATCAATGAGTTAAAGCCTCATAATAATTATGGTTTAATTATAAAATTGACATCTTCTTTGCTGTTTACAATATAAAAAATGGATAAATCGGGAGTTTATGAATAAAAAAATATTAGAATATTTCTTTTTGGATAGAAGTAGACGAACTTTCAATTTACTTAAAAATAAAGTTATTAACAGTTTGTTTAAGTAATTTTTAACATTTCAAAAAAGTGGCTGAACAGTAGTATTTATACGGTCTTAGGCTATTTTTAAGAAGATAATTTTTATTTAATTTTAAAATAATGAGCAGGTAATGTTTTGTTTGTTAATTAGTTGGAGAATAAAATAATATTGTATACTTGTGTTCAGATTGGTAACAATTTGATAATATTAGAAACAGTAGAAAGATAAAAGCAAAATATACTTTTGCGCGTATTTTTTTAGAAAAACACAAACTTAACAAACACATGAAAAAACTTTTACCCTTTATTTTATTGTTAATATCAGTAATAGGATATGCACAGATCCCTACGTACTATAATGATGTTAACTTAAATCAGTCTGGGCAGTCTTTAAAATCTGCTTTAACAACAAAAATCACAAATACTCACGTATCACTTATTTCATACACTCCTGGAGTATGGAATGCTTTAAAAGAAGCAGATTTAGATCCTAATGATGCTTCCAAGGTAATCTTAATTTATGGATATAATGATACAGATAATATAACAAAAAATGATAGAACTCGTAGCGTTGATGCTAATGGAGGTGGTTCTACAGATTGGAATAGAGAACATGTTTATCCTAAATCTTTAGGAAATCCTAATTTAGGAACAACTGGACCTGGAGCAGATGCTCACCATATTAGAGCTGCAGATACACAATGGAACTCTACTCGTAGTAGTAGAAAATTTGCAGATGGAAGTGGTGATTCAAAAGTAACATCTCAAGGACATTGGTATCCTGGTGATGAATATAAAGGAGATGTAGCTAGAATGATGATGTATGTATATTTAAGATACGGAAATCGTTGTTTACCTACTAATGTAGGTGTAGGAACTCCTGTAGCATCAGACGCTAATATGATTCAGTTATTCTTAGAGTGGAATGCAGAAGATCCTGTTTCTCCATTTGAAGATCAACGTAACAATGCAATAGCTCAAGTACAAGGAAATAGAAACCCATTTATCGATAATCCTGCTTTTGCTACAACAATATGGGGTGGACCACAAGCCGAAGATCGTTTTGGAGGAACTACGATTCCTACAGATACTCAAAGTCCATCTGTACCAGCAAACCTTATAGCTTCTGGAGCAACAACATCTACAGCACAATTGAACTGGAATGCTTCAACAGATAATGTAGGAGTAACAGGATACGAAATTTTAAGAAACGGTAGTTTAATTCATACTACAACTGCTACGTCATATACAGTTACAGGTTTAACAGCAGGAACTACATACACTTTTGCAGTTAAAGCAAAAGATGCAGCAGGAAATACATCTGCAGCAAGTCAAGCAGCTACAATTGCTACTAATGATGATGATTCTGATAATGGATCAGTAGCGAGTTTATTTTTCTCAGAATATGTTGAAGGATCTTCTAATAACAAAGTATTAGAGATAGCTAACTTTACAGGTAGTAGTGTTAACTTATCTGCTTATAGTATCAAGAAACAATCTAATGGATCAGGAAGCTGGAATAGTACATTAACGTTAAGCGGAACTCTAGCCAATGGTGACGTATATGTAATCGCTAATAGTAGTGCAAGTAGTACTGCAAAAGCAGAGGCAGATTTGACGACATCTACAGGAGCACTTACATTTAATGGTAATGATCCAGTTGGACTATTTAAAAACAATGTCCTAGTGGATGTTATAGGTACTTTTAATGGAGGAAGCTCAAGTTTTGCACAAAATACTACATTAAGACGTAAATCATCTGTTAATGGGCCAAATACAACTTATACTACTTCAGAGTGGGATTCATTTGCATCAAATACATTTAATGGTTTAGGAAGTCATACTATCGATGGAGGTACAACATCACCATTACCAACTAATGAAGACATAAGCTTTAGTATAACCTTTGATAATTATCCAGAAGAAACAAGTTGGGAAATTAAAAATGCTAATAACCAAGTAGTGTTTTCTGGAGGAAATTATAGTTCTTCTCAAAAAGGAAGTACAGTTACAGTTAGCAAAACGTTAGCAGCAGGATGTTATACTTTTGTAATTAAAGATCGCTATGGAGATGGAATCTGCTGTACTTATGGTAACGGATCGTATGTATTAAGAAATACAACTACAGGACAAACTATAACATCAGGAAGCTCTTTTACATCAGAAAGAACAAAGAACTTTTGTATAGCAACAACAAATAAAAACGCTAGCGAAAGCGAAGTCTTAGATACATCTAATAATGCGGTTACTTTTAATGCATATCCTAATCCAGTTGAAGATAATATAATCATTAGCTTAAAAGCTTTTGATAATACAACATACCAGGTGGTAAATCAATTAGGACAGATCGTTAAAAAAGGAATTGTAAAGTCAAAAGAGATAAACTTGTCTGCACTTAATACAGGAATGTATATGCTTGTAATACAGCAAGAAAATCAAATCTACACAAAAAGATTTGTAAAGAAATAATTAACAAAATGTAAAAAAAGCGTTATCATTTGATAACGCTTTTTTTAGGATTAAAAATAAAAAAGAGTGTAAGTGTTTGACTGTTAATATGTAGTAGGATTCGACCATTTGTAGGATTTTATGGTTAAACAACTGAAAAAGTACATTTTTATATGTTTTATGTTTGTTCATAATTGATAGAATTTGTATCATTGAACATTGTTTTTTTTATGTTAAATCCCCAATTAATACTAGCCTAATGAATAAATTTTTACTATTAATTTTTGCATTAGTAATTACAACAAGCCTTAATGCCCAGAATTTTTTCTTAATAAAAGACTTTCCAGAAGAGAAAAAGTATGAAGAAGTAGCAGGAGATGTTTATGATGATAATATGATCTCATTTACACCAGATGCTTACCCAGCATACCCTAAAGGAAAAGCAGGTATAAAAAAACACGTACTTAAAAAATTTAAATACCCTAAAGCAGCACAGAGTAAAAAAATTACAGGTAAAGTAATAGTGCAGTTTTATGTAGGTGCAGATGGTTATGTTAAAGATGTTGTGGTTGCTAGAAAGGTACATCCATTATTAGATGAAGAAGCAGTGAGAATCATTAAATCTATGGAAAGATGGAGACCTGGATATCACAATGAAGAACCGATTAATGTAAAGTATTTCCAATCTATTTCTTTCGGAAAATAAGAATAAGAACGGTATTCAAAACTAACAAAAAAGACACTTTGATGCTTACATGAGTGTCTTTTTTTATATCCTATAATTAACTTATATAATTCCAGATATTTTTATGCTTAGCCATTTGACGGTAAGTATATAGGATAACTTTGTGTTTATCCATTTTTAAACCTGGATCTTCTTTTAAAACTTTAGTAGCATAATGTCGTGCCATTTTTAAGATATCATTATCTTTTACAATATCCGCAATCTTAAGATTTAAAACACCGCTTTGTTGTGTACCCATAAGATCTCCAGGACCTCTAAGTTTTAAGTCAACTTCGGCAATTTCAAATCCGTCGTTAGTCCGAGTCATAGTTTCTAATCTAGTAATGCTATCGTGAGATAACTTATGACTTGTCATTAAAATACAGTAACTCTGTTCTGCACCACGACCTACACGACCTCTTAACTGATGTAATTGAGATAAACCAAAACGCTCTGCACTTTCTATGATCATTACACTCGCATTAGGAACATTTACTCCCACTTCGATAACTGTAGTAGCAACCATAATCTGAGTTTCTCCTTTAACAAAGCGATCCATCTCATAATCCTTATCAGCAGCTTTCATCTGTCCATGAACTATAGAAATCTCATAATTAGGGAAATCGCGACAAATACTTTCATACCCATCCATAAGATCTTTATAATCCAGTGTTTGAGATTCCTGGATCAAGGGGTAAACGATATAAGCTTGACGACCTTTTAAAATTTCGTCTTTAATAAACTTGAAAACTTTAAGACGATTACTATCATAACGATGAACAGTTTTAATAGGTTTACGACCTGGCGGAAGTTCGTCTATAACAGAAATATCTAAATCCCCATATAAACTCATAGCGAGTGTACGAGGAATAGGTGTAGCCGTCATAACCAAGATATGAGGAGGATAAGTATTTTTATGCCATAGTTTAGAACGTTGCTCAACGCCAAAACGATGTTGTTCATCAATAATAGCTAATCCTAAGTTTTTGAATTTGACTTTATCCTCAAACAAAGCATGCGTTCCAACTAGAATATGTAAAGTACCTTCTTCTAATTCTTGATGTAATTGTTTACGCTCTTTGGCAGTAGTACTACCCATCAAGAGTTTAACATTAAGCCCAAGATCTGTAACTAATTCTTGGATTCCAGTAAAATGTTGAGCAGCAAGAATAGCTGTAGGAGCTACAAGACAGGCCTGAAATCCATTATCTATAGCCAATAGCATAGTCATTAAAGCAACAATAGTTTTACCAGAACCTACATCACCTTGCAGTAAGCGATTCATTTGCGCACTACCACCAATATCGTTACGAATTTCTTTAATTACCCGTTTTTGAGCATTGGTAAGATCAAATGGCAGATGATTTTTATAAAAAGTAGTAAAATAATGACCAACATCAGGAAAAGGAAAACCTTTGATCTTATGTTTTCTAACTATCTTTTTCGAAATCAGCTGTAACTGTATATAGAATAATTCTTCAAACTTAAGCCTAAACTGTGCTTTGGAGAGTAATTCTTGACTTTTAGGGAAATGAATATTAAATAAAGCTTCGTTTTTAGGGATAAGTTTTAATTCTTTTAAAATATCTTCAGAAAGCGTATCATAAAAACGGGCTTGAGTTTCAATAAAAAGCTGTTGCATTATTTTATTGATAACCCTATTCGTAATCCCTTTATTAGCTAGTTTTTCAGTAGAAGGATAAACTGGTTGCATAGCAGTGCTAAGCTTTTTTTTATGATCCTCATACAATTCCATTTCTGGATGAGGCATATTAAAACCGTTGTAATATTTGGTTTTACCAAAAATAACATAAGGTGTATTGAGCTTAATACTTTCTTTAATCCATTTATGACCACGAAACCATACTAACTCCATTTCGCCAGTATCATCGATAAATTTAGCTACTAAACGCTTACCTCTTTTTTGTTCAACAGTTTTAAGATGTACAATTTTACCTAAGATTTGAACCTCAGAACCATTGCGTTGCAATTGATTGATCTTATAATATTGAGTTTTATCAATATACCGATTAGGAAATAAATTGATAAGATCTTGATAGGTATGAATGCCTAATTCCTTTCGTAATAAGTCAGCACGAGAGGAACCTACACCTTTGAGATAATCTATGGGAGTTTGTAAAATATTAGGCTTCATAATAGCGAAGATAAAATGGAGAAAGAAAACTTCAAAACAAACTGATAAAATACTAATAAGATAAAAAATAGAAGAGTTTTTAAGTGTTGATTATTAGAGATTAATATTATTTGATAAAGAAACTTATATTTGTAACAGACAATTCAGAAATGATATAATCCCCAAATTATATGAAGAAAGTTTTACATGTTTTAATGTTTATATGTGCTATGCCTGTAATGGCACAACTTGATGCTAATGCTTTAATGAACATTCCGATAGGAACAACTGCAGAAATTAATGCAATTAGTACAGCTACTTTAACCAGCGGAGCAATGGTATTTAATAGTGATGCAGCACGTATTTATGAATATGATGGAACCAGATGGAGACCATTAGTATTAGCTCCTTTGGTAGAAACCAAAACAGGAAATTATACCTTAACTGCTGCAGATAATGGTAATGTGTTACGATTTAATAGTTCAAGTGATATGACACTTACAGTTCCTGCGGGATTAGAAGTAGGATATAATGTGAGTATTTACCAAGTAGGATCTGGTAAAGTAACGATCACTGGAGCAGGAGGAGTAACAGTAAGCAACCGTTTATCTAGATTTAGAACAGCAGGTGTAAATGCAGGTGTAGGATTGATGTGTACAGGAAATAATACATTTCATCTTACAGGAGATTTAAAACGTAACTAATTATGAAAATAAGAATTACGTTGCTAGTGTGCCTACTACTAGAGGTAATGGCAAGTGCGCAAATAGCTCAATGGAATAATTTTCCTACGAGGAGACCGTCACATATTCTGGACGAAGAACTTACCAATATTAGTTTTGCCTTTTCGATGCGAGTTTTAGAATCAGATTATAATGGACCTTTAATTCGTTTAAGAAGATCTAGTGATAATGCCGAACGAGATTTTGGTTGGGGAGATAATGATATAGTAGATATAGCAGCTATAAATGCTTGGAGAGGTGGTTCAAATGTTTTTGTGGTGACTTGGTATGACCAAAGTGGATTAGGACGAAATGCCGTACAAAATACCCGTAATTTTCAACCACGTTTTATTCCAGATGCAACAAGACCTTATTTTTTTGGTGATGGATCAAATGATCGATTAGATGTAAATACCAGTATACAAACGTTGACTAATGCAGGAGTTAATGGATCAGTAATAATGGTTGCATATTCAACTAGAAGAAGTCAATTTACTTTTGGTACCAGAAGACCAGGTGCTAGTAGTAATAGATGGACAGCCCATCTTAACTGGAGTAATAGTAATGTGTATTTTGATTCTGGAGTGTGCTGTGATAATGGTGTGAGAAATATAGGTAACCCAGATAATCAATGGCAACAATTTTCTTTTATTAGAGCAAATGTAGTACAAACAATTAGACGTAATGGGACAGTATTACGTACAGGTAATTATACCAATGGAAGATGTACTGCAACAAATGGATTTGGTATACTATATTCTAATGGTAATAACTCTCAATTTGCTACTAATCGTATTACCGAGATGGTTATGTATCGTATGGAAGTAAATAAT
This sequence comes from Aquimarina rhabdastrellae, assembly GCA_947387485.1. Classification (GTDB taxonomy): domain Bacteria; phylum Bacteroidota; class Bacteroidia; order Flavobacteriales; family Flavobacteriaceae; genus Aquimarina. The sequence goes on along the minus strand of CANDNT010000001.1, from coordinate 975,759 downwards.
ACAGCATTACAAGAATTAGAAGAAGATCAAATTGATTTTTGGAATATATAGTCACAAAAGCTAAATAATTCCGTTTATATAAACAGAACATAGACATAAAATAAAATACACTTGAAAACAAAGTTCCTTTTCGTTTTACTATTGTTGAATTCGCTATGGATAGCTATAGCTAAAGAAAAACAACAACCTACAGTAGATTTTAAAACAGCCCAAGCCAATATTCATATAGATGCAAGTGCAAAACAAGTAGCAGGGACTATAAGTTTTAGTGTAAACATATTAGCGTCAACAGAAGCTATTTTTATTGATGCCAAGCAAATGCAAATTGAAAAAGTTTTAGTAAATGATCAACTACAGACTTTTGATTATGATAAACAGAAGATTTGGATCAAAAAAACATTTAAAAAAGGAGAAGAATACACCATTGCAATAACCTATAGTACAAGTCCTAAAAAAGCAATGTATTTTGTAAAGGATGAGCAAGGAAATGATCAAATATGGACTCAAGGACAAGGTAAGGATACTTCAAATTGGTTACCAAGCTTTGATGATATGAATGAAAAGTTAACGTTTGATCTTACAATAACCTATGCCAAAGGATATGAGGTGATCGCAAATGGTAAATTGATCACTACAGAAGAAAAGGAAAATGAGTTGGTAAGCTGGCAATACGATATGCAACATCCTATGAGTAGTTATCTAGTGGCTGTAGCTATAGGTAAATATGCTAAGGAAACAGCTGTATCAAAAAACGGGACACCTTTAACATGGTATTATTATCCAGAAGATAAAGATAAAGTAGCACCTACTTATAGACATAGTACAAGCATGTTTGATTTTTTGGAACAAGAAATAGGCGTACGTTATCCGTGGCAAAACTATAAACAAGTTCCTGTAAAAGACTTTTTATATGCAGGAATGGAAAATACAGGAACAACTATTTTTTCTGATGCATTTATGGTTGACGAAATAGGTTTTAAAGACCGTAATTATATCAATGTCAATGCACATGAGTTGGCACATCAATGGTTTGGAGATTTAGTAACAGAAACAAGTGGAACACACCATTGGTTACAAGAAGGCTTTGCTACCTATTATGCATTAGTAGCAGAACGAGAAATTTTTGGTGAGGATTATTTTTATTACAAATTATACGAAAGCGCAGAGCAGTTAACCGCACTTAGTCAAAAAGGAAAAGCCACCTCTTTATTAGACCCAAAAGCAAGTTCGCTTACCTTTTATCAACGAGGAGCATGGGCATTAGTTGCTTTAGAAGAAAAAGTAGGGAGCGCAACCTTTAAAAAGAGCATACAAGAATATCTTACTACTTATCGCTATCAAAATGTGACAACAGCAGATTTTATAAAAATAGTAGCAAAGCATAGTAAGCTAGATCTCAGTATATATCAAGAGAAGTGGCTTAAACAAGTAGCATTCCCTTCGGCAGAAGCTTTAAAAATATTAGAAAAATCAGCATTTATTAAACAATATCTAACACTGGCTCAAGAACGTACGCAACCACTCATAGGTAAATGGAAAACCTTGGCAAATGCATTGCGTTTTCCAGTCAATGATTATTTGGGACAAGAAGTGATTAATCAATTAGCAGGAGATACCTCAAAAGAAGCGTTGGCACTTTATCAAAAAGCATTTGAAAGCGGAAATACTTTTGTCTTACAAAGTATAGCAGCAACAATGAATAAAATTCCGAAGGCATTGCAAAGTGATTATGAAAATATATTAAAAAGTGAATCCTATGCGGCTATAGAACCAGCACTATATCACTTATGGGCAAATTTTCCTCAAAAAAGAGTGCAATATCTAGAAGAAACTAAGACCATTATAGGATTTAATGATAAAAATGTTCGTATCTTATGGTTAGTATTGGCACTCAATACCTCTGGATATGATGAAGAAAAACAAAAAGAATGGTTCCAAGAATTAACATCGTACACAACAGAGCGATATGGATTTAATACTAGGCGTAATGCTTTTGAATATTTAGAGAATTTAGAAGCTTTTACAGAGGTGTCGCTTAAAAGCTTAGCAATAGGCACACAACATCACAATTGGCGATTTAGAAAAAGCTGTAGAGCAATGATAGATCGATTAATACAAAACCAAACCTATAAAAAAGAATTTATAGCCCTTTCTAAAACATTGAATAAAGAAGAAAGTGCCTATTTAAAAAAGAAGTTAAATTGAGATAACATAAATCTATGAAGAGAGCATTAGTCATTTCTGGAGGAGGAAGTAAAGGAGCCTTTGCAGGAGGTGTTGCTCAACATTTGATAGAAGATTTAAAACGAGAATATGATATCTATATAGGAACTTCTACAGGGAGTTTATTAATATCTCATTTGGCTTTGGGCAAAGTAGCCGAAATAAAAGAAATATATACTTCGGTTAATCAATCCTCAATATTTAAAAACTGTCCGTTTAATATTAAAGAGAAACACGGGCATAAAGATGTAACGATAAATCATTTCAATGTTTTAAAAAATCTCTTTACAGGAAAGAAAACCTTTGGAGATAGTAGAAACTTAAGAAAGTTAATACGTAAATCAATACCACCCCATTATCTCGAAACCCTCAAAGCTAGCCATAAAGAAGTCGTTGTTACTGTAACAAATCTATCGACCAATACGGTAGAGTACAAATCGATACACGATTTTGATTATGATGAATTTTGCGATTGGGTATGGATATCCTGTAACTATCCTCCATTTATGAGTTTGGTACAAAAGAATAATTGCGATTATGTAGATGGCGGATTAGGAGATATGGTACCTATAGAAGAAGCTATAAAAAGAGGAGCAACAGCTATAGATGTTATCGTATTAGAAACAGAGGTTACATATATCAATAGAATGCCTACCAAAAATCCATTTTCATTAATTACCAATATGGTAAATTTTATGATGGATCAAATCGAAACCCAGAATATACGAATAGGGAAATACAAAGCCAAAAACCTAGATATAAGCCTAGATTTATATTATACCCCAACAGTATTAACCACAAATTCACTAGTCTTTGATAAAGAAAAAATGAAAATCTGGTGGAAAAGTGGATACCAATTTGCCAAACAAAAAAATAACTCAAATCGAATTTAATCACACTATATGCGAGCATTAGTAATATCAGGAGGAGGAAGTAAAGGCGCTTTTGCAGGAGGCGTTGCACAATACCTCATCGAGGAAAAAAAACATAAATACGATCTCTTTTTAGGAACCTCTACAGGGAGTTTATTGATCCCATATCTGGCATTAGGTAATATCCCTAAGGTGTATGATATCTATACCAATGTAAAACAAAGTACGATCTTTAGTGTCAATCCCTTTGTATTGCGTAAAAAAGGAGATCGAGAATTTGTATCCATTAACTTTTTTAATACAGTATGGCAGTTTATTAAACACAAACGTACTTTTGGAGAAAGTAAAAATTTGCGTAGAGCTATTCGTAAAAACTTTAGCGAAGCCGAATTTAATTTGGCCAAAGAACGAGTAAAAGATGTTGTCGTTACAGTGTCAAATTTGACCAAAAGCAGAACCGAATACAAATCCATAAATGATTTTGGTTATGAGGATTTTTGCGATTGGATATGGATCTCCTGTAATTATGTACCATTTATGAGTATGGTGACAAAAAATGAATGTGAATACGCAGATGGCGGTTTTGGATGTATAGTTCCTATCAGAGAGGCGATTAAAAGAGGAGCAACAGAAGTAGATGCGATCATCTTAGAATCAGAAAATATGGAACATAATAAGGTATTAGGTAAAAACCCATTTTCTTTAATGGTAAACCTGTTTGGCTTTATGCTCGATCAAGTCGAAAAACACGATGTGATAGAGGGTAAACTTGCTGCTATTAATAAAGAAGTTTCTTTAAACCTATACTATACTCCATCAAAATTAACCGAAAACTCCTTGATTTTTGATAAAAAATTAATGACAGCATGGTGGCAACAAGGCTATCAATATGCTCAAGAAAAAGATCGTAAAACACAGGAAAATAAAATAAAACATATTGATTTAGCTGGATAAAAAAACATAAGAAAATAAGATAGCATTAGTTTCTGTTTAGAATATGACTTTTTTAAAATTCTTGTAATTTAATAAGGTATACAAAAGCAATAAAGCATATCACTTTGTGATAACTATCACAAGGTGATATGCTTTATTGCTTATAAAACGACATTGTAGGACTTTTGAATAATTAAATTTTAAAAAATAAATACAATGAAAAAGAAACAAATCACAGTATTAACGTGTTTAATGTTAGGTCTAGGTGGGTTTGGATTACAAGCTCAATCTGGATCAGCAAGTGTAACGAATCAAGGGACAGCAGAATGGCGATATAATATAAATTCAACTAGAGGAGTTGTTATTAGAGCAGATAATAATAATGATAGAAGTGGCGAAGCGATTCGATTTGTCGTAGGTCAACAAAGTAGTGTAGGAGACGGTCGTTACATGGCAGAGTTTAATCGAAAAGGACTTCAGATAAGAGGAATGGCGAACACTGATTATGCACAGTTACGTAGTATTAGAGGCTTGGAAATTTATTCAAATTCTGATAATAGTAGTAGTGATGAACCTATACGTTTTAGAGTAGGTAGAAATGGAGATGATAGAACGATTGCTCGTATGTCTTATGATAATGGACTAATTGTAGAAAGACCGGCTAATTTTGATGATAACGCTTATTTTGATAGAAATATAGGTTTAGGAATAAATAATCCAGTACAAAAAATCCATGTTAATCAGGGTAATATTAGAGTTGATGGAGGACAATTTCAAAGTCATGGAGAAATAATCTTACATCCAGATGTAGATAATACAGGAGATGATGCTATAGAGTTTAGAAATTCATCAAATGATATAATAGCAAAAGTTCAAGATGGAGAATTGTTTTTACGTCGTTCTGGAAGTGATGGAGGATTGATTAGTTCTAATGGAGCATTAAGATTTCAACCAGATAATAACGATACTGGAGATGATAGAATTTCATTTTTAAATCAAAGCGGAGATGAAATGATACGTATGCAAGATGGAGTGATTACAACAGATCAAGTACGATTAAATGTAACATCTTTTCCAGATTATGTATTTGCAAAAGATTATGATTTAATGCCACTTAAAGAAATTGCACAATATATTAAAGCAAATAAACACTTGCCTAATATGCCTACAGAAGCACAAGTGGTAGCTGAAGGAATGAATGTAGGACAAATCAATACCATCCTGGTAGAAAAGGTTGAAGAGTTGACATTGCATACCATCAATCAAGAAGAAAAGATTGAACAATTAATGAAAAAGATTGAAGCGCTAGAAGCAACAATCAATAAATAAAGAAGCAACAAAAATGTTTGAGTTGTCAGTTTGAGTGATTTTATAAAGCGAAACGACATAAAATTGTATCGAAAACAATAACATATCAAACGCCAATATTCCTTAAGATAAGACAATTATATAGGTATACCTTCTCATTGTTTAAGAAATAATAAACAAAGGGCAGGATGATTATTGTCAATAATTAAGGAGAATAAAAATAAAAAATATGAAAAAAATATATCAATTTGTGGTGTTATTATTACTAGGCTGTACTAGTGTAGTAGCACAAGAAAACGATACCTATCTATATAGGTTTGTAAGTAATAGAGATTATAGAGCAGAGGGAGAAATTTTTTTAACAAATAGATTGTATCATAATCTTGAAAATAATAAAGCTGATTTACGTAGAGTAATTGGTAATGATGAAAATGTTAATAGTAAATATAGTGATGCATTCATTATTATACCTGTAGAAGATAGTTTTGGGGAAGTATTGATTGCTTCTGCTAAAAAACCTGATTATTTCTTAAGAAGAGAAGGTAATGATTTTAGTGTAGAAGATGTTTATTTTGAAAAAAGTAATAATATTCAGGATAACAGGAATTTTAGATGGAGAATTTTATTTGCACAAGATGAAAGTATATTCCTTCCAGGAATAGCAGAGGATTCAGTTATCGTATCAATACAGCATGCTAGTGATGAAATTCCCCATGAAGGAGATTTTGGACGATATATATTTAATGTTAAAGATGATGACGGAGCTTCTCTTGTAATAGGGTCTGATAACAATTATGAACAAAATAATTTCATAATGCAACGAATTAAAAATACATTTTAAACTATAAAGCATATGAAAAGAATAAAACAATTTGTATTGTTGTGGATGCTATGCTTTAGTTTTTTAACCATAGCACAAGATACTGCTACACGACCTTATGTGGCACAGTTATTAGCCGATGGAGGGTATAAATCGTATTATGATACCCAAACACGTTTACGAACAAATCTTATTAATGCCGGTCGAGCAGGAGAAGGAACCTTAGAATTTTGGGTAAGACTGGATAGAGAAGATGGAAGATCTTTCGGGAATTTTGAACTTACAAACTTATTAGACGGTAGTAACGAGTTTAGAATAGAAGTAACACCTGAAACCATAAGTATAACCAATGGAAATGCTGTAATCCCAGAGATTAATTTATCTGGTGATGCCGTATTAGAAAATGATCAGTGGTATCACTTTGGGTTAGTATTTGAAACTGGGAATCGATTTAGTATTTATATTAATGGGGTTCGTAGAGCTTCATTACAAAACTTTACGGTATCGGCAGAAGATTTATATGTTACTACAGGACGTGAAGATCATTTGTTCTTAGCAGAATATAGAGCATGGAACCGTGCTAGAACTAGGGATCAATTAGAAGATAATAGATTCCGTACATTATTTAATGCTAGTAATCTTACACTTAGAGATTTTAATCGTTTAGGGTTAGTAATTGCTTATGTAGAGGCAGACGAAGATATTGTTGTTGCAAATTTCCCACAACTTAAAGAAGCGAGATGGTATAATGCATTAAATACGATAGAGAATCCTATAGAAACGGTTCCATCATTAGCCTATTCAAGTATACGTACCAAAATAAGAAGAGATCAAGGAGGAACACGAATAGCTCATATTAATGCTATGGCAGATCATCCTATTTTTAGTCTTGACCGTATTTTACTAGAAGCAAGTAATGGAAATGGTGCAGATTTTAGAACAGATAGCAAGCATAGTATACGTTTGCGTTGGCCTCATGTAGCTGGAGTAACTTCGTATGAGATTAGAAGAAGAGAACTTGGAGGAGGTGCTGAATCTAGCGTAGTAAGCGATATAGAGATCACTCCAGAAGAGATAGCGAGAACAGGAGTATCAGAGTTTTTTGAAGAATTTGATGAAGGAATAGTACCTGGTCGTCTCTATGAATATACCGTAATAGGTAGAATGAATACTGAAGAAACTATAGAAGGAGTAGATACAGGATTTGTATTCCATAATGGAGAAGTAAACGGTAGGGTAGTAACCCAAGGACAAAGTGGAGTACGAGGTGTAACAGTAGAAGCAGTATTAAAAGATGGCGCTATTGCACAGTCTAATAATAGTGCACTAGATGTAAGAAACAATGGAGCTCCAATCTTTATCAATAATGTACAGGTATTTGAAGAAGCAAGAGGAGTAGCTACAATAGAGTTCTGGTATAAAACACCAACGAGTAGTACTGCTGTAAATACCGTATTTAAATTAGATACAGGAGAGATCCGTATCAATAACGATAAGGTTCAAATGTATTTAGGTGGTGCAGTATACCTAGAAACTCCTATTAAAGGAGATCCTACAGATTGGCATCATTATGCATTTTCGGTAAGCCCTATAGGAGGAGCATTATATGTAGATGGAGGATTAGCACCAGATTTGGAGAATTCAAGAAGAGCAGATGCTACAACAACAACACCTTTTGTGGTGGGATTAAATAGAATATCACAATTCTCATTTAATCATGAGGTACGTAACAACTATTTATTAGATGAACTGCGTATCTGGAAAACAACACGTACCCCAGAAGAAGTTTTTACGTATAAAGACCTTATCTTAGGATCAGAGGATACTAATTTAATAGCATATTATCGTTTTGATTTAACAAGAGATCGTGAAATTTATAATCAAGCAATAGGTACTAGAGGACGATTAGTAGGAAGATCATCAAGTACATTTACAACACAAGATAATGATACTCCACCAATTGCATATGGAGTGGTAACAGATCAAAACGGGAATTATAGTTTTGCTACGTTACCAGGAGGTTTAGCTACAGATAGTGATTTTGGATATACGTTTACACCATATCTACCTAATCATGAATTTAGCCCAGAGACTAGATTTAAACAAGTTAGAGAGCAATTATCATTTACAGATGTGGAAAGTAGTATTGATCAATTTGTAGATATATCGACTTTTGAGATTCAAGGTAGAGTGCAATATGTAGTAGATAATGGAGGAGTAGAGACTGTATATCCTGTTTTGGAAGGTACTGCTATTCAGGTGAATGGAGGTGTGTTAAGGGATAATGAGACAGGAGAAGCCATAGGTACAGAATCAAATGGATCGTTTCGATTTGATAGCCCACAAGGAAGGCAAAGATTCTCTATTCACCCAACAATATTACAAAGTACAAATACAAATGCAGATGAGAATACTAGACAAAATGAAACGAGTATCTATTTTCAAAATGAAGGATATGCAGAATTAAAAGATGCACTTGTTAATACCACGAATCAATTGACTTGGACAGGTTTTTTTAGAAGAATGATAGCACTTGATCCAAATGCAGCAGTTAGGCCTAGACAAACGATTTTACATCATGGAAGTTTAAAAGTACAAATAATAGATAATGAACTATTGTCGGTACGTTTAAATGATCGAGAATTAAGACAAGTGACTTTACCAGGGATAGAAGAAAATGCTTTTGAATTTTTTGCTGTAGCTATTAATGAAGCCGATAATAGTATACGTGTACTTTTTGATGGAGATTATGAAGTGATTTCTATACCATCAGGTGTAGGAGCTTTAGATTTTAATACCAAAGCTTATTTGGGAGCAACTCATATAGAAAATCCAGCAGAAGGATCAGCTTCAAAAACAGATTTTTATGTAGGACATATTGATGAGTTAGAATATCGTATAGGTGCATATTCAGAACCTTTATTAAGAAGAATTGCAGATGGAAATAATATAGCAGAAGATAATAATGATGATCCATTGAGTGCATTAAGCCTAAGATATACTTTTGAACATAATGAAGATAGTTTTAGAGCAGTAAATATGATAGTAGAAGAAGGTTCTAGAGATAATAATTATTTCGGAGTTTTTGGAGATGTAAGTTTTGATGATAGTGCTAATGCTCCTTTAGAGCGTAGAGTGTTTTTTGAATATATAGCCTCAAATGAGCGTTTTAATCCAGAAGGAGATGCTTATAGATTAAATGTAGATGAAGTGATTACAGAGCTAAATTTTGAGAATTTAACTAGACATAGTTTTATAGGAAATATCATAGTTCCTTGTGACAATAATGTAGGAGAATGGACAGGAACAATTACTAGAACTGATATAGCAGAACCTCAGTTTGTTCGTAATATTAGCGCCGCTAATTTTGATAATGATTTTAAAGTGTTTGTAGTAAATGGTTTGATACCAGGTGTTTATGAATTGTCTTTAACAAATAGACTAAACCCAGAAACACCATTTATAGTGAGCAACACAATAGATTTACGTTATGGAAATGCTATTGAAGACATAGCATATCGTAATAATATGCAACTAGAAACCAAATTTTATGAGTTAAGTGATACTCTAAACGATCAAGGACAAAGAATATTAGGAGATGAAGTTACAATAAGATCTAATTGTATGGATCGTTATATATTTGCGCAAAGCACTCAGATAGTAGCAGTAACTACCGTATTTGAAGAATATAATGGAGAACGTTGTGCATTAGAAGGGATTACAGTTAACTATAGTGGAGATTTGATAAGAGGAATTAATCTAATGACAGAAAGTACTGATGAAGAAGGTGCTAGTGAAGAAGAAGGTACCAGTGAGATATTAGAGGGTAGTGTGGCAGTTGAAACAAACGAGATGGGAAATGCTGTATTACAGTTTGAAGTAAATACCCCTAATTTTATTGAAGATACTCAAGATGAATCAAATAGTTTTTCACGTAATTTTACAGCAACAGCAGAAAGAGGAGCTTCTAGTACTATAGAAATTGAGACGTTTACTACAAAAGCTGTAGTCACAGGATCACGAGCAGGTAATGCAGATTTTACATTAACCAATCCTACTGTAGTACATGTATTACACGATCCACCAGGTGATAGTAGTTTTGCTACATTACATGAAGGAGCTTCATTCACTATGACAAAAACATTCTCTGAAGGAGTTGATACAGATTTAGAGATAGTAGGTTCTGCTGGAGTTAATTTTGAATCTATGACAACACAAGGGACTTTTACAGGTGTAGGAGCAGGAACTACTTTTGAAATTACTACAACAGGAACTTCACAAAGAATAGAAGGTCAACTCTCTGCTATAGGAAATTTTTCATACCGTAATACAGGAGGAAACGAAACAACTTTCACTGTTGGTAGAAGTATAACAACACCTTCTTTTGATACTTATGTAGGGCAAGATGCAGATGTTTTTATAGGAACTACAGATGTACTTGCTGTAAGCATGGGAAATGAAATTAAGGTAGATCTAACTACTTGTACGGTTACAAATGAACCAAACCGCGTAGCATCTGTAACAAGTCAAACTCCGTTTGCAATCACACAACAACAGATTTTAGATGTGATCATTCCAAATTTAGAAGAATTAATAGAAAAAGGTGTAGATGAAACTGAAGACGGTACAGAAGAAATAGATCCAGCTGATCTACAAAGACAAATTGATAGATGGAAAAGCTATGTAGATACTAATAAAAGAAAGAGAGATGCGGTAGTATTTGACCTTGATGATGGAGTTGTAGAAGAAAATAGAACTACATTTAATGATATAGTTGATAATGTTAGAGTAGTAGATGATGAAGACGAAGGAATGCTATTTGAGGATTTGGAACAGTTTACAAGATTGGATGAAAGTGGAATTGCATTTAGTGATGGTATTAGCATTAGTTATTCTTTTACCAGAAGTATAACTGACAATAATGGAGATAACTTTAATGGTGGAGCTGGACTTGGATTTAATATAAGTAATACAACCAATTTTGGAGGTGCTACAATATCTTATGGAGTTAGTGGTAGGGTAATAGGATCAAGAGCAACTACATCAAATGATAGTTTTAATAATGTTGTAACAGAGAGTTTTACTATTAATGATGATGATGCTGGAGATCAATTCTTTACAGCGGTTGTTCCAGATCCAGAATTTGGAACCCCTATGTTTGCAGTTTATGCAGGACGTAGTTCGTGTCCGTTTGAAGCAGGGACACAACCACGTCAGGCAGTAGAAATCGCAATAGATAATGCTGTAGGTTTTAATGAAGGAAATGATTTTGTAGAATATGAGTTAACCTTACGTAATACACAGCTAGCCAATGACGCTACTCCTAAAATATATTTTGTACAATTGATAAACTCTTCAAATCTTAATGGAGCTCAAGTAGAAGTAGGAGGAGTAGATCTTAATAGTGTAGCAGGAAATCGAGCATCATTCTCTTTTGGACCAGATGAGAATTCCCCAGTAAGAGTTCGTCAAACTCTAGATGGACCTGTACGTATGGTAGTGAGACGTAATCCAGCCGACGAAGGTCAAAATGTAAGATACGAAGATATACGATTACGTTTTTATGCAGATTGCGAACAAGGAGGAGACGGGTTTTTATACCAATCTTATCGTGTAGATGAATACCGATTAATAGGAGCAGGAGCGAATGCACCTGATGATTTTGATAGTGGTATAAGACCAGTACAAGAGATTACTTTTACAGCCGATTTTAGCGCACCTTGTGTAGATAATATAGAAGTGACAGCACCTATTGAAGATTGGGTAATTAATAATAGAAGTGAAAATCTGTTAGATTTTAGATTTAGAATTCCAGGATTATTAGATATTTTAGGAGAAATTCCAGAAGGTACAGATCCAGAAGACTTTGTAGAGACTAGTGATTTTCAGGTAGCGATAGAATATGCTATTGCAGGAAATAATAGAGGAATAGAATTAGTAACGCTTGATGCAGCAGCTCTAAGGGAAGATTTACAACCAGATGGATTTATTACCTATACGGCAGAGATGGATTTGGCCAATGGAGATTATAGTGTACGTATAGTACCTATCTGTGATCCACTGAGTAATAATCCGAATGCAAGAAATAATCCAACAGAATTTATTTCTGGAACTATTAATAAAACAGCGGCTGTTTTAGTAAGTACAAATCCAGCCAATAATGGGATTTATACTTCGGGAACGATCTCAGCAACATTCTCTTCGGCTATAAATCCAGCAACGGTTAATTTAAATTCTGTAGCCTTAAGAGGTGTATTGGGGGGATTACCAAGAGATTTGGTATCGGCAGAGTTAAGAACACAAAATGCAGAAATAACCATACCACACCGTCCAGTATTTAATGCTCCAGATGCCTTTACGGTAGAGATGTGGGTAAATCCTAGTTTTATTCCAGAAGGCACAGCAGTACCTATCTTGGATAAAGGAAATAATTATAAAGTTGCATTAACACCGTCTGGACATATTGAGGTTAATGATAATGTACGTTCTACAAGAACCATTCAACCATTTGCTTGGACACATATAGCAGCTGTATATGATGGTACAGGAGTGATACAAATCTATTTTAATGGAGATCCAGTAGGATCAGGAACATATAGCTCTAGTATAGTGAATACAAAAGATATAGTGATTTCGCCTATAGTAAGTGGGCAATCTTATACAGGAGGTATAGATGACATCCGTATATGGAATGATGCAAGAACACCAATAGAGATTGTACAAAATCTAGATGCACAATTATTAGGGAATGAAGTAAACTTGATAGCCTACTTTGTATTAGATGATATCGCACTTGAGGTAGATGGTATACAAGAAGCTATTAGAGATTATACCGGAAATGCAAGAGCAACTACAGCAACAGGATTAAACTTTGTTAATGGAGATGCAGCAGCACCTATAGATGTGAGTAGAATGGTAACAAACTTAGAGTTTGAAACAAGTGTGTCTTTAGGAGGGACAGTGCTTAACCTTAGGCCATTGAGTTCGTTAGCAAATCTTGAAGGAGCTCAATTAACAGTGATTTTAGCAGATGGAGGATTAAGAGATGTGACTAATAATAATATAGAAGGAGCATCATGGAGTTTTATTGTTAATTTAAATACAATACAATGGAGTCAAAATGATGTAGAACGTGTACAGACAGAGGGACAAGAATTGATTATTGATGATATTAATTTTGATAATAGTCAAGGAGGAATTCCAGTAGAATATCGTTTTAGACGCTTACCAGTATGGTTATCTGTAAGAGAAAATAATGGAGGAACTATTAGAAATATAGATGAAGATGATCGTTTATCGTTAGCTGCTAGAGCAACCGAGCGTAATTTAGAATTTGTAGTAGCCCCATTCTTAACGCCAGGGATACATACAGCTACGGTAAATGCAGAGGTATTTGATAATTCATCAAACCCTACTACAACAGGAACACCTATAGGAATAGAAAGCTTTACGCTGGAGATTACTACCAATTGTGTGGTGCCAGATTATGATAATGGATTTGATACTGGTGATTTCTTAGGAACAACAGATTTTACGAGTCGATTAATAATCGATGGAGAGCAATCTACAGATGTAAATGATATTGTAGCGGCATATATAGATGGAGAGTTTAGAGGATCAACAAATGTAAATTCAAGAGGATTAGTAGATTTATCTGTATTTGGTGATAGAAGTGACAATGGAAAGAGACTAAGTTTTAGAGTTTGGGATGCTTCAGAATGTACAGAGTATGAGAATATTGTTGAACGCTATGACTTTGATTTTAGAGGAGATATAGGTAATCAAACTGTACCTGTAACCTTTACTGTGGGGAGTACGTTAACCCGTAGAATTGTAGTGAGTGGTAGAAACTTTGATATCAGTTTTAATGTAAGTGATAACCCTATGGTAACAACGTTATCATTAGATGCTATAGAAGGATTATCTGCGGGAGATCAACTGATAGATGCAGAGACGCTAGATGATTTAAATCCAATAGCTATAGCAGATGCTAATGGAATATTGGTAGCACAAGAGGGTTATCCAAATACTATAGATATACGTAAATCTTATGTATTACAGCGCTCAAGTAGAAATCAAATAACCTTAATAGTATCAGGAGCTCCAGCAGATGTTAATACTAATATTTACTTAAATGGAGATGCTGAAGGTGATGGTGATCCAAATGATAAAGAACTTACACCAATAGCCTTTTTACCAAGTGAATTACAGCGAACAGCTTTTGCACTACGTTCCTTAACATCATCACCAAGAATAAGTATAGGTGATCGTATAGAACGTAGAGGACTTAGAGCAGAATATACAGCAGAAGATGGTTGGGTAGGAGCTTTGACACATTTATTACCAGGACATGGATATATAATGGATGTAACAAATGCAATGACATTAAACTACAGTGGATTAGTAGATAGAGCAAGTGAAGCTTCAAAAGTAAGTGAAGCAAGTTTATCAACTATAGATGAAGCAGCACAATTAAACTGGAAAGTAGATCGAGGAGACTATTTAAGGTTTATGTATATGACAGCAGTAGTAAATGCAGTACAATTAGATACCTCAAAAGAGTATACGATAGCAGCATTTGCTGGAGAAGAGCTTAGAGGTGTGGCGCAAGCGCAGTTGATAAAAGGTAAATATCACTACTTTATCGGTATAGGAGGTAGCTCATCAAATGAAGAGATAACATTCAAGTTATTTGATGGAGAGAAGATAGTGACTTTGGATAATATAGAGGATTTTGATACCGAGGTATCATTAGGAGTAATGAAATCACCTTATGTGTTAAATTACACTCCTAATAGCGAAACTGAAGAAGTAGTGTTAAACGGTGTATTAGGATTAAGTTTAGAACAAAATATTCCTAACCCTATGACCGATGCTACACAGATTAGTTATAGTATCCCAGAAGATGGACATGTAGACATAAGCCTATATAACGTATTAGGACAAAAGGTATACACTTTTGTATCAGATACAGTAAAAGGAAATGTATTACATACAGTTGATTGGAATGGTATTGCAGAAGAAAATGTATTATCAAGTGGTATCTATGTGTATAAACTAAATTATGAAGGACAAGAATTACAACGTAAGTTAGTAATTGAATAAGGAAAAAATCAGTGAGTTTTTATAAGCTACTGAATTTTGGTTGAATCTAGGCCCCCTAAAATATAGGGGGCTTTTTATATAAAAAAATGTCGTACAGAAATAAGAATAGAACAAGCGTATTATATGAATATAATAAACCAATAAATTAAAAATTAATGAAATAAAATAAGCGTTTTAAGAGTAGAATAAGAATTAGAGGACTATAATATGTGGTTTATATAGTTGTTTTTTAATTGTTTAGTAATAGGTGTGTGGTTGTTTTAATCCCCATGTTATCTGGCTTGAATAATAGTTGTTTGCTCAAAAAATAAGAAGGTCTAGATACCTAAGATTTCTGATAACATTAGAAATGCTATTTAAATTTATAGATATAAAAGAATTCGCTTATTATAATGGAATATAAATGTTTAAATATAATAGCTATTAACAAAGAAAATTTATAAGGAAAGAATTAAAAACAAGGTAGTAACATTAAGATACTACCTTGTTCTTATCATAGTTTTGTATCGATTATTCAGAAAATTGAAACTTATAGGTTAATTATAATGAGAAACAAAACTAAGGGGTATAGTGTTAAACAGCAAGAAGTTTAATTGACCTGATGTTTCGTTGTACTTTATCCTCAGTTTCCAGCCTTTTTAAGGCTCTTGATAAAGTAACTCTAGAAATGTTAAGATCTTCTGCTATTTCTTGCCTAGGAATTGTGATATTTGAGTTTTGATGTAATTGTACTTTAGCTTGTAAATACTCAAGAACACGCGCCTCTAAAGAATCACTAATTATATTTTTTAATACTAACAATAGACTTTTAGAAACGTGATTATAAGAGTTTATCATTAGTTTTTTAATGTCTATAGATTGATTACCTAAAACCAAAAGATCTGAATTTTCTATCCATAAAAGGCGAGAATTGGTTAAAGTAGTTATAGATACACCTATAGGAGTCTTAGTATAGATATTTATAAAGGAGATTACAGAAGGTTTTTGTGAATCAAGATGGTATAATAATAAAGTATTATTAGGTTCATCGATACAGGCTTTGAGTAAGCCATCTATAATAAATGCAGTTTTGTTTTTGTGATCTCCTTTAGAAACAATTACAGTATTAGGAGGATAGGTTCGCTCAATACCTTTCTTTTTTAATAGCGTCAATAAATTTAAAAATGATGGGGGATTCATAATATTGATTTAGATTAGTAATATATAGAAGTGTTTATTTTTAGAGGGCTCTAAAAATTGACTAAATCAGTATTAAAAGAAAGAGGAAAGGGAAAGGTTAATGTCTTTGTCATAGGGTAAAAACAATTTATAGGTTAATAATTAAGAATGTTGTTAGAAAATAGATTGAAGATTGTGTGAAACTATTTTCTAATCAGGTATTACTAAATCTAGATATAAAATGTTTTTAATAGGAATAATGCTACTTACAAAAACAAACGAGTGTTTAGTATAATGTTACATTTTTGTGTAGTATGTTGATTTTAAATATTTTGTATGTAATTATATAAAGAGTCTTCTTTTTGTAGTTCTAGCTTGGATTTTAAGCGACTTTTGGCAGTATTAATAGCTGTTATCGACTGTTTAGTAATATCAGATATCTCTTTGGTGTCAAGATTTAATTTAATAAGAGCAGCTAAACGAACATCTTTTTTGGTGAGATTAGGATATATCTTATGTAGTTTTTGAAAGAAATTAGGATGCACTTTTTCAAAATGAAATTCAAACTCTGTAGCTACAGTATTTTTTAAATTTAAACGAAGTTGTTTATGGATGTTTTGAAGTTGATCTTTCTCTCTTTTTGAAGTAGCAGTATGAATAGCTTGTTTAATAGTTTTTATTAATTCATTTAAGAAAGATTGCCTTTCGTCTAATAACAAAGTTTTAAATAATAGTTCTTGATGAGATTGTTGATTTTCTGAAGTAAGAGATGCTATCTTGGATTTTAATAGTTGATTATGGTTTAATAGCTTTTTTGAAGTATTATGTTGTTTTCTTTTTTTTCTGTAGATATAATAAATAACACCAGATAAAAATAAAAGCAGTATGATTAGACCTATAATATAAAACTGTAGCGTTTTTGAAATTGATTTTTTTTCTTTCTCAAGATGTTTGATATGATTATTGTAAATTAATAACCCTTCTTTTTGCTTTAGTTTTTTATGCAGTTTAAAAAGGCTATCATTTTTTTGTCGTTGTTTAACAATATGAAAAGCTTCTTTATAATCATTTTGCTTTAAATATGTTTGTTCTAAAAAAGAATACGCTTTTTCTAGTGATATAAAGTTATTTTCCTTTTCTAAATAGGGAATTTGATCTGAAATCAAAGCAATACCTTCATCGATTTGATTTTTTAAGATTAAAATTTTACCTCTAATAACATTAATAGGATAATCGGTATAATTATAGGTGTCTGATAAAGACTGGCTTATTTCTAATAAACCATCCGCTTTAAATAAATTATTTTTTTTTAATAAAATTGCGCCACGTGTTCTATAGTAAGATACTTTGCTTTGGATATTGAATTTATCATAAGATAATTTTGCCTTGTTTGAATAATATAAGGCAGAATCAATATTTTTATGATAAAAAGATAAAGAAAGATAAGATTGATAAGGGGTAATATTAAGTTTTTTACTTAGCGCTATCCCTTTATTTAAAAAAGAAAAAATACTATCATTAATGTTTTCTTTATAATAAATGGTAGCTAGATTATTATAGATGCTTATAATAGCGCGACCGTTATTAGATTCGTAAGCAGAAAGTAGTTGAATAGCCTTCTTATAATGACGGATTGCTATTTTATTTTGATAAGAATTAGAATAGATAACAGCTAAACCATTATGTGCTCTAGCTTTTGTAAAATTATAATAATCATCAGAAGGTTGATTGTTAAAATGTTCAAATAACTGGTAATAATATTTTGAGGCTTTTAAAAAATCTTTTCTTACACTATAATAATCTCCTAAAACAACATAAAATAAAGATTGTTTTTTGGGAGATAAAAAATGAAGAGAATCTAAATTATTTTGTATTTCCTTTTCTGTAATGGTAGAATCAAGTTTATGTAACCGATACATAAAAACATAATCTTTAGTAATCTGAGAAAAACTTGTATGACTATTTAACAATAGGAATAAAAAAGAAACTATTATAGAAATATGAAACTGAGTTTTCATGCAAGTTGTTCTGGTTAGTTAGGGATACAAAAATAAAATACCGCTTAATATTATATAATACTAAGCGGTATTTTTTTCAATATTTTATACTGTTTAAAACAGCTCTCCCACATCTTTCTTTACAAAAGCCAAGGCAGCATCTGTAGGGGCAGATTTTTCGACTAGTTGTTTTAAAACAACTTCTCTTAATCCATTAGCATCTGTTACAGCATCATCTTTTGCAGCTTTACGTATGATAGCTATAGTGGTATTTTTAGCTAAACGAATTGCATTCCAGCACTCGTCAGAAATATAGATTTGTTGAGTCAAATTATGTTCAAACTCTTGTTCTATAGTGTTTGTTAATAATGACTCATAACTATTTTTATCTGTACCTACAGGGCTAATACGCAGTAAAAGCTTACCAGGATTAATACGCTCTAAAAATAAAGCCATACGTTCATAAGCTTGTAATCGAAGCGGAATGGTTTGTTTTTGAGTTTCTCTATGCAATAAATAACGACGTCTTTGTTCTTCATTTTTGGTATGAAGATTAAAGAAATAAAAAGCAATAACTCCTACTAAGATAGCAGGGAGTAATGCAAGTAATAATTGAACTAAAGTAATATCCATAAATCTAAATAAGGTTAAGTATAGTTTGGATCGAAAATAGTATATCTTTTCAAAAAATAAGAGTTTGACAAATTAATTTTTTATCAAACTCTTACTTGATATTATATAAAACGAATGTTTTTGTATTTATTGTGGATAGTTTCCTCCTAAGTGTACACACTCTTTTAAATCTTTAACTCCTTTAAAAGGGACAGGTACTTTTGTGTATTTAAAAGATTCTTCGAGAGTACGTGTTAATTCGCCATCATCTACATTGACATCTAGATCTTGCATAGTAAATTGGCAAGGATGTTCGTATCCAGCAGCATGAGTGATTTCAACAAGTTCTTTTTTAAAAGTATTAAAATACTGTGCTAGACGATCAGACTTTAGCGGAATGTTTATCCCACTTTGTAACCATTTACTTTGTGTAGCAATACCACTAGGACATCTATTTGTATGGCATATTTGAGCTTGAATACATCCTATACTCATCATAGCTTCTCTAGCAACATTAATACAGTCAACACCCATAGCAAAAGCCATTGCAGCTTTGGCAGGAAACCCTAATTTTCCACTACCAATAAATACTACGCGATCAGTAATATTACGCTGTTTAAAGATTTTATATATAGCAGTAAACCCATATACCCAAGGTAAAGAAACATGATCTGCAAAACTAGGAGGAGCAGCACCAGTACCACCTTCACCACCATCGATAGAAATAAAATCAGGACCTTTTTTAGTTTCAAGCATTAAATCGGCTAATAATTCCCATTGTTGAGTTTTTCCTATAGCAGCTTTGATTCCTACAGGGAGTCCAGTTTCGTTTGCAATAGCTTCAATAAATTCTAACAATTCATGTACATTGGTAAAGGCTGTATGGGCAGAAGGTGATAAGACATCTTTACCTACTTCTACACCGCGTATTTCTGCAATTTGAGGTGTTATTTTAGCTCCAGGTAGCACACCTCCTTTACCAGGTTTTGCACCTTGTGATAACTTAATTTCAATAGCTCTTATAAAAGGATTTTTGGCAACTAAATCTTTTAACTTTTCCATAGAAAAATTCCCTTTTTCGTCACGAACCCCAAAATACCCTGTACCAAAATGGAAAATCACATCACTACCATTACTGTGATAGGGAGAAAGTCCACCTTCTCCAGTATTGTGATAAGCAAAACTTTGTTGAGCACCTTTATTAAGAGAAGCTACGGCTTTGGCAGAAAGTGAACCAAAACTCATGGCTGAAATATTAATTACAGAAGCTGGACGATAAGGTCGTTTACGTCTATTATAAGCACCAATGACTTTGGCACAAGGTAAAAAAGACTTATCGATCTTATTAGGATGATTTTTATCCATTTGAAATGGCATCAAACAGTTTTTAACAAAAATGTGTTGATGCATATAGATATCTCTATCCGTACCAAAGCCTTCATAATTATTTTCTTGTTTTGAAGAAGCATATATCCATCCTCTTTCAATTCTATTAAAAGGCAATTCCTCGCGATTGTTGGCAACAAAATATTGTCGCATTTCTGGGCCAATACTTTCTAAAGCATAACGCAAATGGCCGATAATTGGGAAATTATGACTGATGGTATGTCGCTTATTAAATAAAATATCTCGTATTGCAACCAGAGCCAAGGCGATTAAAATCCATCCCCACCATGCTATATTTCCTATAAACTCTACAAATGCATTCATAATTAATGATTAGTTTATTTAGCGTTTAAATAATCAATAGCCAATTGAGACATTGTTTTTACACCTAATAATAACCCTCTTTCATCGATATAAAAATCTGGTGTATGATGTGCAGGAGCAACTTTTGTATCAGGTGATTTTCCACCTAAGAAAAAGTAAAAACCAGGAACTTCTTCTTGAAAATAAGAAAAATCCTCACCACCAGTAGTAGCTTTGGCTAATAGTACATTATCTTTTCCAGCAATGCCTTGTAATGTAGGTAACATTTTTGCAACTAGTGCTGGATCATTATATGTAATAGCTGTATTATTTTGAATCTCGATTGTAGCTGTTCCTCCATAGGCTTTTGCAATAGCGGGAACCATTTCGCGCATACGTCTCAAGATTAAAGCTTTCATACCTGGATCTAGCGTACGTACAGTACCTATCATCTCGGCGCTTTCTGGAATAATATTAAAACGAACACCACTGGTGATTTTACCTACGGTAATAACAGCAGCTTCTTTGGTCAACTGAGATTCTCTACTAATAATCGTTTGTAAACCATCGATGATTTTGGCCGAAATTAAGACAGGATCTACACCAGACCAAGGAGCAGAACCATGAGTTTGTTTTCCTTTAACATTAATAACAAATCGTTCTACAGCAGCCATAGTACCGCCTGGTTTATAACGTATTTTTCCTATAGGAGTTCCAGAGTTAATGTGTAAACCAAAAATGGCATCTACATCAGGGTTTTTTAAAGCACCTTCTTTAATCATTAATTTAGCACCACCTTCTTCACCTGGTGGAGGTCCTTCTTCTGCTGGTTGAAAAATGAATTTTACAGTACCTCTAATCTTTTCTTTATGTTTTGATAAGACCTCTGCAACACCCATTAAGATAGCCGTATGAGTATCGTGTCCGCAGGCATGACTTACTCCAACTTTTTCGTTAAGAAACTCAGTTTTAACGGTGGATTTAAACGGTACGTCTGCTCGCTCTGTAACAGGTAATGCATCTATATCTGCTCTTAGAGCCACTGTTTTACCTGCTTTTTTACCTTTTAATACAGCAACAATACCAGTTTTTGCAACATTCTCTTGAACTTCGAGACCGAGACCTTTTAAGTGCTTGGCAATTTTTTTTGCGGTATTAAACTCACGATTTGAAAGTTCTGGGTTTTGATGAATGTCTCTACGCCATTCAATAACTTTCTGTTCTACAGCTTCGGCAGCAGCTTTGATTTTAGGATCAATTTGCTGTGCATGAAGATTGGCTATAGCAATTAAACTTACTAATAAAATCTTTTTCACACTTCTAAATTTTTAAATTATTAACGATAGTAGCAGCACTACTAAAAATTAATCAACCTGTAATCTTGATTCTGTAATTGAATCAATGCGGTCATAGCAGATAGGGCAATATCTACTTGAGGTAAAATTTTGTCTTTGGTTAATTTACGGTGAGCAGCTGTTTGCCCACATAATATGATTTGTACACCATGATCTTTTAATGCTTTAAGAAGAGGTGTATTAGGGTTATCGATGCAATGTCTTTGATTGTAAATTTCATCTTTTAATAAATCATTTGCAGCATTGCCATGTATTACTAATGCTACGTTAAGGTTTTTTAGCGGAACCCCAGCTTGCTCATGCATATTGAGAAATCGAGCAGCGGTATTAAAAAGCGGATTTACTTTTTGAGGATTATTAAAAGATCGACCCACATCAAATACTACTTTTAGAGGAGTAGCGGTATCTGTTTTAAAATCGGGAGAAATAACAGGATAGGTTTTACCATAATCAGTTATAACATTTCCTGCTTGAGATGTGGACTGAGATAGCCCTATTAACGGGAAAAATACTATAAAAAAGTAAAAATAATGCTTCACGTAAATGGGTTTTAATGTTCTAAATATATCTAAAAAAACTGAGATTAGAGTTTTTGTTTTTTTAGAAAAGAGCTCAAAAATTAGAATTTTAACTAAAGTAAAGTTAAAAAATATACTAGTCTTTTAGTATACTACGGCACTAAAGCCAAGGGAGTTAATGATTGAAGTGCATTATCAAAAGTTAATTCAGAAAGAATTTCACGCATTAGTGCTCTACATTGACTCAAAGGGTGCTCGGGAAACTGAGTGTCATATTGGGCTTCTTCAGAGCGATTCATTAAAGTTCCTCCTTTATAATGAGATGAATAGGGATCTGCAAACCATCCTTGTAATCCTTCTTCTCCTATCGAAATCTCATCATTTTGCATAAGAAGATCAGCAATAGCCGAATCTCTAATTCCTGTAATTCCAGTTTCTGTGGCTTGTAATTTAATGACATAGCTTGAGTTTTTAAACGGAATAATTAATGAGGAAATATAAGACATTCCAGATGGCGTTTTTGGAAATTTGAAGAGTGTTTTTAAAGAACGAACATGATTCGTATCCACATAATCAACTTCGATAATTCCAGCTTTATGAGGCGTAATTAAGTTGCGATAAAAAGTTCTTAATTCCTCAATATTATCCATAGTAGGAATATCTGGAGGTAAATCAAAATAATGTAATGATAGGGTGATATTATGTTTGGGATTTACCCATTCTTGTTTGCTTTTCGTTTTTTGAATTCGTTCCCAATTGAAAGTAGGGAAAGAAATTTTTTGAATGGCAGGAATTTGTCTTTTAAATAATTTAAGCATATAAAGTATTGAGTTGATGAAAGTTTTATGATACTCAAATATAAACGAACTTTATTAAAAAGTTAATGTTGTCGAAAAAAATAAAAGAGATTATCGATATAAGTACAAAATAATAGATAAAAAATTGATTAGAGATTTTAAGAGTGAAAAGGGAAAAGAATAAAGGGAGATAAATATGGAAATCAATGAAATGTTTAAAAAATACTGTGCAGAAGTTTCCTAAAAAAAGATAGTTTGAGTAAATTTCGCCTTTAAAGTAGGAGCGAAGTGGAAGAGTATTTAAGTCAGCTAAATGAAGCGCAATATGCGCCAACAGTACATGTAGATGGACCCTTGATTGTTATAGCCGGAGCAGGATCAGGAAAAACAAGGGTATTGACCTATCGTATAGCATATTTAATGCATAAAGGTGTCGATCCATTTAATATCTTATCATTAACATTTACCAACAAAGCAGCTCGTGAAATGAAAGCACGTATTGCTACAATTGTAGGTCAAAGTGAAGCTAAAAATCTATGGATGGGTACTTTTCACTCCATTTTTGCTAAGATTTTGAGAATGGAATCAGACAAATTAGGGTATCCTACAAATTTTACCATTTATGATACTCAAGATTCTCAACGACTGATTGCTTCGATTATTAAAGAGATGGGATTAGACAAAGATGTATATAAATACAAGCAAGTACAATCTAGAATCTCTTCTTATAAAAATAACTTGATCACAGTTAACGCCTATTTTAATAATCCTGAGTTGGTAGAGGCTGATGCAATGTCAAAAAAGCCTAGATTAGGTGATATTTATAAAAATTATGTAGAGCGTTGTTTTAAAGCAGGAGCAATGGATTTTGATGATTTATTATTAAAAACCAATGAGCTCTTAAATCGTTTTCCAGAAGTTCTGGCAAAATATCAAAATAGATTTAGATATATCTTAGTAGATGAGTACCAGGATACAAATCACTCGCAATATTTAATTGTAAAAGCATTATCAGATAAGTTTCAGAATATTTGTGTAGTAGGAGATGATGCACAGAGTATTTATGCTTTCCGTGGTGCCAATATCAATAATATCTTGAATTTTCAAAAGGATTATGATGGCGTAAAGATGTATCGTTTGGAACAAAATTATAGATCCACTCGTAATATAGTAGAAGCAGCAAACTCTATTATAGATAAAAATAAAACTAAGCTAGACAAAGTTGTATGGACAGCTAATGATTATGGACCTAAAATTGTTGTAAATCGACTGATTACAGATGCAGATGAAGGAAGGTTTGTAGCGAGTTCTATTTTTGAAACACAAATGCGAGAGCAGATGGGAGCTGGAGAGTTTGCGGTTTTATATAGAACAAACTCTCAATCTCGTGCGATTGAAGATGCCTTGCGTAAAAGAGATATCAAATATCGTATTTATGGAGGACTATCATTTTACCAGCGTAAAGAAATTAAAGACATCATTGCGTATTTAAGATTGATTATCAATCCTAAAGATGAAGAAGCTTTAAAACGTGTAATTAATTATCCTGCAAGAGGTATAGGTGCTACTACAGTAAATAAACTTATCGTAGCTGCAAATCATTATGGAAGATCTATTTTTGAGGTAATCGAAAACATAGATCGTATTGATCTTAAAATCAATACAGGTACCAAAACACGTTTACAAAATTTCATGACAATGATTCGTACGTTTCAAATAGCAAACGAATCACAAAATGCCTTTGAAGTAGCCGAAATGGTTGCTAAAAAAACAGGATTAGTGTTAGAACTTAAAAAAGATAATACACCAGAAGGTATTGCCAAAATTGAGAATATAGAAGAACTTCTTAATGGGGTTAGAGATTTTGTTGAAGGTCAAAAAGAAGTAGCTGATCAAACGGGATCGTTAACCGAGTTTCTTGAAGATGTAGCATTGGCAACAGATCTAGACCAAGATACAGGAGATGACGATCGTGTAGCGTTAATGACGATACATTTATCCAAAGGATTAGAATTTCCTCATGTGTATATTGTAGGAATGGAAGAAGAATTATTTCCTTCTGGAATGAGTATGAATACGCGTAGTGAATTAGAAGAAGAACGTCGATTATTTTATGTGGCATTAACTAGAGCAGAAAAGAAAGCATATCTTACATATACCTTGTCAAGATATCGATGGGGAAAGCTTGTTGATGCAGAACCTAGTCGTTTTATAGATGAGATTGATGATGCGTATCTAGATTATATGACTCCTATGGAGCGTAAATTTAGACCAGTTGAGAATTTTGGTGAAATAGACAAAAGTAAATTACGACTTAAAAAACCAACAACTAGTGGTACACCACCACCATCTCATAAACCTACAGAAGAACAAATGAGGAAATTGAGAAAGATTAGACCTACTGGTCCAACTTCTAGTAAAGCAGCAACAATACCTCAACATGGATTAGTAGCGGGAACTATGGTAGAGCATATGCGTTTTGGTATAGGAAAAGTGGTGAAAATAGAAGGAGTAGGACAAGATCAAAAAGCTGAAATTAATTTTAATTCAGGTGGATTGAAAAAGCTATTATTACGTTTTGCTAAACTTAAAATCATAGAATAAGAAGATTTTAATAAAAAGATATAGATAAAGCCCAAGAACTAGTTCTTGGGCTTTATTTTTTTACAAAAACATAAAATAACTTGTAAGTTTGAGTGTTGTGTAAAGTCTAAAAAAGAGATTAAAACATACAAGAATTAAAAATCAGAATTAATAAAAAGACAATGGACAACAAACAAACGTTATTTGAAAGGATAGGGGGAATGGAAGCTGTAAATGCAGCAGTAGAGATATTTTATAAAAAGGTATTAGAAGACGAAACGATTAGTCATTTTTTTACTAATACAGATATGAAAAAACAATTAGCAAAGCAAAAAGCTTTTTTAGCTTATGCTTTTGGAGCTCCATTAGCTTATACTGGAAAAAACATGAGAGATGCACATGCACATATGAAATTAAATGAAGCACATTTTAATGCCGTTGCTAATCATTTGGTATCGACATTACAAGAACTAAATGTAGCTCAAGAGTTGATAGATGAAGTTGTTGAGATTGCACTATCTACCAAAGATGATGTATTAAATAGAAAACCTACAGAAACACCTGCTGTGTAAAATAAAAGTAAGAAGATAATAAAGGGATGTATCATGATGCATCCCTTTTTCAATTAGATGAAAAACCCTTAAAAACAGCCGAATACTGAAAGAATTCAAAAAATAAACTTATATTGAGCGTATTAAAAATTCCCTAGAATGAAATCTCTTATTATTACCGTATTATTACTATGTACTAGTTCTTATATAACTGCTCAATCAAACGAAAATCAATTATTAAAAGATCAATGTAATTGTATTGAAGAAATAGCAACAACAATTACAATTACAGAACAATATGATCAATTAATGGACTGTGCATTACAATCGTATAAAAAACATAAAAGTTATACAGATGAAATCGTTAGAGCGTATTTTCGTAAAGATGAAATTAACGGAAAAGATGTTTTAAAATATCATGAAGAGGTAGTAGAGGAGTTAATGATTAAATCATGTAAACGATATGATATGATCATTACACAGTTATTAAATGCTAAGCAATAAATAAAATTAACAAGTAAAAAGTAAAATAAAAAAAGGGAATCTATAAAGGAAAGCGTATCTTTATAAGAGCAAAGAAAAATTTAAGTTAGATGATATGGCGCAGTTGATTAAACTTTATGAAGAAAACCCAAACCCCAAACAAGTCCAAAAAGTAGTTGATATACTTAAAAATGGAGGATTAGTTATTTACCCTACCGATACTGTATATGGATTAGGGTGTGATATCACTAATAATAGAGCATTAGAACGTATTGCAAAAATAAAAGGGATAAAACTAGCTAAAGCTAACTTTTCGTTTATCTGTAAAGACCTTAGTAATTTATCAGACTATGTAAAGCAAATAGATAATAGTACGTTTAAATTATTGAAACGGACTTTACCAGGACCATATACTTTTATTTTACCAGGAAGTAATAATTTACCTACAGTATTTAAAAAGAAGAAAACGGTAGGGATTCGTGTACCAGATAATCAAATTTGTAATAGTATTGTTTCTGAATTAGGAAACCCTATAGTATCTACATCAATTTATGATGAAGATGAAATAATAGAATATACAACTGATCCCGAACTTATTTTTGAAAAATGGGAAAAACAAGTTGATCTTGTAATTGATGGAGGATATGGAGGAAATATACCATCTACGATAGTAGACCTTACTTCGAGTGAACCTGTATTGATAAGAGAAGGAAAAGGTGATGTATCTATTTTATAAACAAACTAATTAAGAACTCTATAAAGGATAATCATAACACCTATCAAGGCAAATAAAAGTGCTGATTTTTCACTTTTTAATTCTTTTTTTGCCAAGTAAGCAGCGATACTACCTGTAATAAAAGCAACTGAACCACTAGAAATAATCAACCAAGATTGAGTTGTTTTAAACATAAAAATGCTGAATAAAGCAGTAATAGCAGCTATTGAAAGTAAAGTGATTCTCATAAGATTTTAATAAAAGACAAATAAAGTAAAAAGCCATCAAATATTAATATTTGATGGCTTTTTACTTTATTAATTAACTAATTACTTAGCTTTTTTCATTCCTTCTTCGATCAAATTATAGAATTGATCTAATTTAGGTAAAACAACAATACGAGTACGTCTGTTTGAAGCTCTATTCTCTTTTGTATCGTTATTTGCAACTGGTATATAATAACTACGTCCAGCAGCAGTCATACGTTTAGGATCTACTCCAAAATCATTTTGTAATACACGTACTACAGCTGTAGCTCTTTTTACACTAAGATCCCAGTTATCCAATAAAACTTTGTTTTTAATTGGTACATTATCAGTGTGACCTTCAACTAAGAATTCGATATCTGGTTTATCGTTTACTACTTTTGCAACTTTACCTAAAACTCCTCTAGCTTTTTTGGATACAGTAAAACTACCACTCTTAAATAAAAGCTTATCAGAAATAGATACATATACTACACCTTTCTCAACATTAACTTGAATGTCATCATCGGCTAAATTACCTAAAGCTCCTTTTAAACTAGTTACTAGAGCTAATGTAACAGAGTCTTTTTTGTTGATAGCATCATTCATGGTCTTGATTTGTAAATCTTTTTCCTTGATGCTCTCTAAAGAACGTTCTAAGTTTTCTGCTTCCTTTTTAGATAATGTAGCTAAATCTCCTACGTTATTAAGTAACGAAGCATTAGTATTTTTCAAGTTTTTAATTTGATCTTCTAGAGACTGTACACGAGCAGAGTTTCCTGCTTTTTCTTCTAAGCAACTGTTTAATTTTACAGTAGCAGTGTTTAATAAATCTTGTGTTTCCTTCTGTTTTGCTTCAAGCTCTGCAAATTTCTTTTGCGATACGCAAGAAGATAATACAATAGCTATAGAAGCCCCAATAATCATTACTTTTTTCATTTCGAAAATTTATTTTAATCTAAGATTGTATAGTATATAACTCAAAATTATTAAAAATATGACGGATCATGACTGCGTTAACATTAATTTAATCGCATAAAAAGCTAAAATAATTCAGTATACTTCTTTTTTTGAAATACAAAGTATTGTAATACAATTGATTTGGGTTGATGCACTCTTTTACGTTTAGGTATGCTTTTTCGTTTATTTAACATTTGTAAGAAATACCTATAAAAACTAAAGTGAGCTTTTAAAATAGCCCAAATATGATTGAACTTACCTTTACTTAAGAATTGAACTGCGGCTAATCCATCTAAAAGTAGTCGCAAAAATACAAAACCTAAATATTTTTTACTAGCAACATTCTTAACTATTACGAATAAACTATTTCTAAAATTCAAAAATGTCTTTTTAGGATGCATAGCATCAAGTGTGGCTCCACCTACATGATAAACTGTAGACGTTCCTACATAAAGCAATTGATATCCATAATTTTCTATACGCCAGCATAGATCAATCTCTTCTTGATGAGCAAAAAAATCTTCATCAAATTTACCTACTTGATTAAAAACATCTTTTCTAACAAATAAGCAAGCGCCACTAGCCCATTGTATAGGAATAGTATCATTATATTGCCCTGTATCAATTTCGAGCGTATCAAAAACACGACCTCTACAATAGGGATATCCCAATTGATCTATAAAACCACCTCCAGCACCAGCATATTCAAAATATGTCTTGTTTTTGTAATCTAATATTTTGGGTTGAACTGCTCCGATTGTTTGATCTTTTTCAAAAGTAGCTTGTATAGGAGAAAGCCAATTAGGAGTAACTTCTATATCACTATTTAATAGACAAAATATATCGGCATCTACATGTTTTAAGGAATCATTATAACCTTTGGCATAGCCACCATTAATAGTATTTTTAATAATTTTTATTTCTGGATAATTCACTGTTACAAAAGCAACAGAATCGTCTGTAGAATTATTATCTGCAACATATACAGTTGCTTCTTTTGAATATGAAACTACAGCAGGTAAAAACTTTTTAAGTAAGTCTTTTCCATTCCAATTTAATATAACAACAGCTATTTTCAATAGAGTAAACTTAAAGTGATGAATAATTAGGGATTTCTCTTAAAAAATGATAACATTCTTGTTCAAAATCCATTTGACAATAATAATGAGAAAGCCCATTAGTAACCATTAAATAATCGGCATGCAAGCTAAGGTTATATCGAGCAATTTGATCAAAAGTATCTTGTGATATAGTAACTTTAGGCGCTTTACATTCAATAATGATATGAATACGTCCATCGGGATGAAAAACGATAATATCATAACGTTTTTGCATACCGTTTACATCCACTTTTTTTTCTACATTAATTAAACTTTTAGGATAGTTTTTTTCATGCATTAAAAAATTAACAGTATGCTGTCTCACCCATTCTTCTGGTGTAAGAATGATAAATTTTTTACGTATAGGGTCAAAAATGGAAGTTTTATTTTCGCTATTTTTGAACCTAAAATTGTATGCGGGAAAATTGAGATTTTGCATGCCACAAATTTGATGATTTTTTTTGAATGGATGAAGTAAAGAATATTGTAAGTGATATTAAAAACGGAAATATAAAACCTATTTATTTTTTGATGGGTGAAGAACCGTACTACATAGATAAAATAACAGACTATATTGATAGTAATGTTTTGCGTGAAGATGAAAAAGGATTCAATCAAATGGTGTTATATGGTCGTGATGTAAGTATAGATGATATTGTATCAAATGCTAAACGATATCCTATGATGGCAGAACGTCAAGTAGTGATTGTTAAAGAAGCTCAAGAATTATCTAGAACTATTGAAAAATTGACGGCTTATGCAGAAAATCCTCAACCTACGACGGTTTTGGTAATGTGTTATAAGTATAAGAAAATAGATAAACGTAAAAAGCTATATAAAGCCGTAGCTAAGAGCGGAGTTATTTTTGAAAGCAAACGATTATATGAAAATCAAATTGCAGATTGGATAACAAGAGTATTAAAAGGTGCTCAATACTCGATCGAACCTAAAGCATCACAAATGCTAGTAGAGTTTCTGGGAACTGACTTAGGGAAAATTAATAACGAACTAGACAAGTTAAAACTGATTCTACCTCAAGGTTCTCAAATCACAGCAGATGCAATTGAAAAGAATATAGGAATTAGTAAAGACTTTAATAATTTTGAGTTACGTAAAGCTGTAGGAGTAAGAGATATTGTTAAAGCACATCGAATAATCAATTACTTTGCACAAAACCCTAAAGATAACCCTCTTGTCGTAACCATAGCATTACTATTTTCATATTTCTCTCAAGTATTACAGTACCATGGATTAGCAGATAAGTCTAAAGGTAGTGTTGCTAAAGCCTTGAAAATTAACCCATATTTTGTGAGTGATTATGCTGAAGCAGCTCGAAATTATCCTATGAAAAAAGTGAGTCAGATTATAGCATTACTTAGAGAGGCTGATATAAAAAGTAAAGGAGTAGGAGCGGCCAATCTTCCAGCAGGAGATGTATTGAAAGAGTTGTTAGTTAAAATAATGGGGTAGTTGAGTTTATAATGATAAGTTACAATAAGGCTCAAGAAAAAGATAGAGATTTTCTTGTACAATTAAGAAAACAAACAATGGAATCGCTGTTAGAAGCAGCAAATATTTTTTTAACTGAAGAAGAACATAGCGCACGCATAGATAAGTATTTTAGTGATACCTATGTTTTGGTAATAGAAAACCAAAAGATAGGGATGATAAAGTACATAGAAAATGATGATGAGGTTGAATTAGTGCAATTTCAGATTTTACCAGATTATCAGCTAAGAGGAATAGGAAAGAAAGTGCTTGATTATTTAAAAGAAGTAACATTAAGTAAAAAGAAAATGTTAGTACTAAAAGTATTAAAAAATAATCCAGCAAGAAATTTATACGAGCGTAATGGTTTTGAGATAATAGGAGAAGATGACATAGAGTTTTTAATGAAATGGAAACCATAAAAAAAACAGCGTGTTTATTTTAAACACGCTGTTTTTTTTAGTAAGAGGATAGTTTATTTTAAACTACCTACCATATCTTCAGGTTTAACCCATTCGTCAAACTCTTCTTCGGTAACATAACCAAGGGCAATTGCTTCGTGTTTTAGTGTAGTACCATTTTGATGTGCAGTATTTGCAATCTCAGCAGCTTTATAATATCCTATTTTTGTATTTAAAGCAGTAACAAGCATTAAAGAGTTATTTAATAATTCAGTAATACGTTGTTGGTTAGGTACAATTCCAGAAGCACAGTGAACATCAAAAGAAACACAAGCATCACCTATTAATTGAGCACTTTCTAATAGATTAGAAGCCATAACAGGTTTAAATACGTTCAATTCAAAATGTCCTTGCATTCCACCTACGTTAATAGCAACATCGTTACCCATTACTTGAGCACAAACCATTGTTAGTGCTTCACATTGTGTTGGGTTTACTTTTCCAGGCATAATAGAACTACCAGGTTCATTAGCAGGAATGATAAGTTCACCAATACCACTACGAGGTCCAGATGCTAACATACGAATATCGTTTCCTATTTTATTTAAAGAAACAGCGATTGTTTTTAATGCACCATGAGTTTCAACAAAAGCATCGTGTGCGGCAAGTGCTTCAAATTTATTTTCTGCAGTGATAAAAGGAAGCCCAGTAAAATCAGCGATAAATTCTGATACGCGTTTTGCATATCCTTTAGGAGTATTAAGACCAGTTCCTACGGCTGTTCCCCCTAAAGCTAATTCCTTTAAATGAGTTAACGTATTTTCAAGAGCTTTTAATCCATGATCTAATTGAGAAACATATCCAGATAATTCTTGACCTATAGTAAGCGGAGTAGCATCCATAAAATGCGTACGACCAATCTTAACTACATTTTTAAATTCTTTTGCTTTTTTATCTAGAGTGTTACGCAATTGTGTAATTCCTGGAATAGTCACTTCTACAATTTTTTTGTAAGCAGCAATATGCATTCCTGTAGGAAAAGTATCATTTGATGATTGAGATTTATTTACATCATCATTAGGTAACAAAGTTTTTTCACCTTCACCAATTACATTACCTGCCAATTGATGAGCGCGGTTAGCGATAACCTCATTGACATTCATATTACTTTGAGTACCAGATCCTGTTTGCCATATCACTAATGGAAATTGATCATCGTGCTTTCCTTCTAAGATTTCATCACAAACTCGAGCAATTAAATCTCTTTTTTCAATAGGAAGAGCTCCAAGTTCACAGTTAGTGTAAGCAGCAGCCTTTTTTAAATAAGCAAAACCATATACAATCTCTAATGGCATAGAAGCTGGAGCGCCTATTTTAAAATTGTTTCTAGAACGTTCGGTTTGTGCTCCCCAAAGCTTATCAGCTGGAACTTGCACTTCACCCATAGTGTCCTTTTCTATTCTGAATTCCATAATTGGATAATTTATTTTTTTCGAAGAACAAATTTAAGAATTTATGTAGCTATAGATGACTTTTTTTATGAATTCTTTAGCAGTTAATTTAACTATAGATAAAGAATGAAAAATATTATAATTATGTTATGAGATATTGTTAAGAGTTGCTATCTTTGGCAAAAAATATTAATTAACGCATATTATGTTTGAATTTGATCAGTATTTAGGATTTTTAGCATTCTTAACTATCCTTACTATAGGATTTTGGTTATTGATTTTCTTAGCAACTTTTGTAATTCCTTACTGGATTGGAGGAGCTTTGATTGAAAATTTCAAATTAAAAAGAGAAGCAAAACGTAAAGAAAACGAATAAAAGTTCTTTTTACTAAGATATATATGAGAGGGAATCTAATTTAGATTCCCTTTTTTATTTTCTATGCTTGTTGGTTTTATATTTCATTCCTAAGCTAATTAATTTTAGACTATGCTCTCGATAGACCTATAAAAGAATGTCGAATAACGAATATCCAACATTGAATATAGAAATTTTAGATAGTCAGAAAAATAGCTTTCTGTAGTCTATAGTTATATAGTTTATGTTGAGAATCTTTTTTATGTTTTGGACTCAATTCAATTTATACCTTTTTGATAATAACTTTTCATTTATAAAAAAACAACAATTGCTCTTGATTCGTAGTAAACGATGTAATAAGAAAATATAATGGATCAGTCTCAAAAGTTGTGGGTGAATTAAAATATAATAATGAATGTCGAATATATAGTTAAGATTAACGATAGTTGATTTTAGATTAATTTGATCGTGGAGTCGAAGTAACGAATTTCACTCAAAACTAACCAATTTATTATTATTTATTACTTAAAAAAAACATTTTAGCTTTATTAAGCTTATTCTTTTTTGCATCGCCCAAAAAAGAATCAAAAAAGTCTAGGCTTACGAAACCATAGCTAAATTTATTATTCGGAAGCTAAACTTAAGACAAACTCGTTTGCGCTCAAACAGTCCAAAGTTTTTAACGCTTCTCTCATTGCAAATTTTACGCTATACTTTCGATAGGCCGATTGATATTTAATGAATATCGAATGTAGATTAACGAGTTTTGATTTTAGATTTATACTTATCACAAGGCTTGTCTGTTCACTAGCACAGTCGAAGTGACAGTACCCAAAAACTACCTAACTAATCAAACTCCACAACAAAAAAACTTTTAAATTTTAGATTCAATCCCACTCATCTCTCATCGCTAATCACTCGTTACTTATACAAAAACACAACAATTGTTCTTGATCCATTTTGTTTTTGACCCGTTTTAATACGTATTGAAAAAGGATTAATGACAGAATAACGCCAAAGAAAAAACCTTGGAAATTGCTTTCCAAGGCTTTTTTTTAAAAGTTAAATTTTTGGGAATACCCAATTGATGAGTATTGTTAAAGAAAAACAATGTTTTTCTTCTAGATAAATTCATCAAGTAAACAGAAACTATAACCCCCATTAAAGTATACTGTTTAATTTTAACTTTATTGATGCCCTCTAAATTTAAAATGTATTGATTGTGTAATTAAAAATTTAGCTACTCCAATATTAAGATGTTTTTACAGATTTTCGGTTTGTTTTAACCTCATGATTTTTACGGTATGACCATATTTTATGTTAAAAAAAACTTAAAAAACGTTAACGAAAATATAATTTACGGTTTAACCATTGAATGATTCTCAATTATCCATCTTTTTATCTTGTTTTTTTAAAGAATAATTCAATTAAAAAACTAAAATAATGAGCAATGTTTTGTTTGTTTGTTAAAAAGATGAGAAAAATGTTTTTTATATAGCGCTGTTATGATGATCACGAAAAGTTTAAATTCGTGCTTGATATGTATAGAGATCATGATATCTACCTTGTGTTTTGATGAGTGAATCATGATTTCCCTGTTCTACAATATGACCATTTTCAATTACTAGAATTTGATCAGCTTTTTTAATGGTGCTTAGGCGATGAGCAATAACAAATGTTGTTCTACCTTTAATAAGTTCATTAAGACTTTTTTGGATTAAAGCTTCACTTTCTGTATCTAGATTAGAAGTTGCCTCATCAAGTATTAATACTTTAGGATTTGCTAATATAGCTCTTGCTA
Organism: Aquimarina rhabdastrellae; assembly: GCA_947387485.1. Classification (GTDB taxonomy): domain Bacteria; phylum Bacteroidota; class Bacteroidia; order Flavobacteriales; family Flavobacteriaceae; genus Aquimarina. The sequence continues at coordinate 940,239 of CANDNT010000001.1, read as the reverse complement.
TAGCTATACGTTGACGTTGTCCTCCAGAAAGTTTAACACCTCGTTCACCTATCAACGTGTCTAAACCTTTTTCAAAGCGATCTGTAAATTCGTTAACATATGCTGCTGTAATAGCATTTTCTAACTCTTGTACTGTAGCGTCAGGTTTTGAGAACATAATATTTTCTCGAATAGTTCCTTCAAATAAAAATTCATCTTGTAAAACCAACCCTAAAAATTGTCTGTAGCTATTTAATTTTACTTCGGCCAAATTAACACCATCAATAGTTATTTCTCCTTGATTAGGGGTCAAAAATGTAGCTACCAGACTAGCGATGGTAGATTTACCAGAACCAGAGCTACCTACTAAAGCTGTAACGGATCCAGAAGGAGCGTTAAAACTTATACCATGGAGTACGTTTTTATCGTCCTCATAAGCAAACGAGATATTGTTAAAAGAGATATCACCTTTAATATTATTTAATGCTATAGTACGATCTCCAAGCTCATTTTCTGGAGTCATCGCCATAAGTTCTTGAGTACGATCTAATCCTGCCAAAGCTTCTGTAAGTTGTGTTCCTATGTTACTCATTTGTACTATAGGAGCAATCATAAAACCAAGAAGCATAGTGAATTCTAGGAATTGACCAGAAGTTAGAGATTCGTCTATCATATAATAACCACCAATTCCCATAATACCTACAGTAGCTAAACCTAATAAGAAGGTAGAAGAGCTCATGATTAGAGCATTAGCGGTTAGACTTTTCTTGACGTTTTGAAATAAACGATCAGCACCTTCTTCAAATAAACTATTTTCTTGAGATTCTGCATTAAATCCTTTAATTACTCGTATTCCGTTAATAGTTTCGGTAAGTCTACCTTTTACTTCAGCATTAATTTTTCCGCGATTTCTAAAAATAGGACGAATAAATTTAAAAGCCTTCATAGCTACAAGAGCAAAAATACTAACAGGGACCAAGACAAATAAAGTCATAGATGTACTTATTCTTAATAATAGAACAAGTGATGCAATAGCAGTAACAGTACCTCCTACAAGTTGTACTAATCCAGTACCAATTAAGTTGCGAACACCTTCAACATCACTCATGATACGAGATACTAGACCTCCAGCTTTATTATTATCGAAGAAACTTATGGGTAAAGAGAGTACTTTTTTTTGGACTTCGACTCTAAGTTCAGAAATAAGGTATTGCGCTTGTACACTTAAAATTTTAGTTAGTAAAAAGGATGTAATAGCTTGTACACTAATAGCTCCAATAACAATAAATAATAAATTTTTAAGCATGGTATAATCCTTATTGATTACAACATCATCCAGAAGGTATTTTGAAGATATAGGTAGGACTAAACCAGCAGTTTTACTAATCACGATTAATAATAAGCCAATCATTACGAGTCCTTTTCTAGGCCAAATAATGGTTTTAAAAGCGTGTTTAAGAGATACTTTCTTTTTAGGAGTATCGTTGGTAGTATCTTGAAATGATCTCATGAATAGGGGTTAAGAAATGGTTATACTATAGGTTGCAGCAGATGATGTTTTGGGAGGTAAAGTTAAAATTCCTTTTTTATCATTTAAATTTTGATTGTGTTCTTCATGATCAGCTATTCCTAACCATGGTTCAATACATATATAAGGAGCATTAGGTTTTGCCCATAAACCTAAAAACGAAAAATCTTCAAAGTTCATAGATAATACCTTACCAGATTTTTTACTTATCAAATCAATCTTTCTTGACGATAGCGTATCAAATATTAAGGCATCATTATTAAACAATGCGTTATGTAGAGGTAATTGATTACTTTGTGTTAAAACTCGTTTATGATCATTTGATAATAAACCTGCATCACTTAATAGAATAGTATCTAATGTTTCGTTATGTTCAAAAGCTAGATAATAATCGTCATAAACTTCTTCTGGAGTTAGAGGACAATTAAATGCTGGATGTCCACCCAAAGAGTATAATAATGTTTGTGTATCTAGATTGATTACATCTTGTTTAATGGCCAATGTTTTACCTATAAGTGTATACGTGATTTTATATTCAAATTTAAAAGGATATTGTTCTAAGGTCTTATTAGAATACAATAACGAAAAACATAGCGAATTAGATGTCTTTGAAGATAAAGAGATATCAGAATTGTATCGTATAAAACCGTGTTTTGGTAATGAATATTCTTTATTATCAAATAGGTATGTATTGTTTTTTAAAGCACCTACAATAGGAAATAAATTAGGAGCATGATTAGCCCAGATGTCAGGATGAGCTTGCCATATATATTCTTGATTCGATTCAAGGTTAATTATACTACATAGTTCGGCTCCTATTGATTTTACCTGTACTTTTAAAAAATCATTTTGAATAGTATGGATCATAAGTAAAATAGAATTGAAACAACTTAGAAAAAGAACATCAAAAATAGAAGATTAATTCTGAAAGTTAATGAGAAAATAGAAAAAGTAAAAAGCCCTATTCATCTTGAATAGGGCTTTTTCATAAAAAAATATTATTCAATAAAATTAGATAACTCTAACGTTTACTGCATTTAATCCTTTTTTACCTTCTTTTAATTCAAATTCTACTGCATCGTTTTGTTGCACTTCATCGATTAAACCAGAGATGTGCACAAAATACTCATTTCTTGTTCCATCTTCGACTATGAAACCAAATCCTTTAGAATCGTTGAAAAATTTTACCGTTCCGTTTTTCATCTGTTATTTTAATAATTGTTCAAAACTAACACTTATTTATGTGGAATGCTATTTTATGACTAAATAATTAAGAAATAAAATAAAATACTATATAAAAATAGCTATAATGCATTAATTATAGTGATTAGACATAAGACTAGAAAAAATTAACGTCTTTTCTTTTTGTTGTTTTGATGTTTGTCACCTCTTGTTTTAGGTTTTTTATATTTCTGCTCTATTTTTCTTCGATAAGAACCTCCTTGATTTGTCTTCTGGTTCTTTTTGCTTTTTTCATGAAAAGCAGCTCCAGGTGCATCCTCGTCGTTTTTGTTTCGCTTTAAAGGATTATTGATTTCCTTAATTTTTGGGCGTTCTTCTGGAGTGAGTTCTTGAGAAACTTCTACCTCTTCTGGAAAAGCTATTTGAGGAATAGACATGTCCATAAGTTGTTCAATATTTTCTAAAAATGCTTCTTCTTTAGTAGTAGTAAATACAAGAGTGCTACCTTCTTTTTCTGCACGACCTGTTCTACCTATTCTATGCATATAATTTTCTGGATATGCAGGAGTATCCATATTGATTACTTGACTAACACTATCTATATCAAGTCCCCTTGCCATAACATCGGTAGCAATAAGAATACGATTATCACCCTCTTCAAATTGACGAATGCTACGCAAACGATAATTTTGTGTTTTATTAGAGTGAATTACACAACATTCGTCAGGAAATTGTTGCTCTAAAGCTTCAAAAAGACGATCTGCCATTCGTTTATTACTAACAAATATTAACGTTTTATGATAAACTTCGGCGTCTTGTAATAAATGTATTAATAGATTTACTTTAGTATAAAAATTAGGAACCTTATATCCCGCTTGTTTAATATTGTCTAAAGGAGTTCCGCTTGCCGCAACAGAAATACGTTTTGGATTTTTAAATGTATCAGTAATCATAGCCTCAACATCAGCAGTCATAGTAGCCGAAAACATAATGTTTTGTCGTTGTTGAGGAAGAATATCAAAAATATTTATCAATTGATGTCTAAAACCTAAATCCAACATTACATCAACTTCGTCAATTACCAATTTCTGAATTGATTTTAGCTGTAAAGCTCTACTTACAGCTAGATCGTATAAACGACCAGGAGTTGCCACTATAATATCTAATCCTTGAGCAACAGCCTTTTTTTGAGTATTGATATTAGTACCACCATATACTCCAGTGACTCTAACATTAATATAAGTAGCTAGTTTTTCGATTTCATCAACAACCTGAACTACTAATTCTCTAGTAGGAACTAGAATAAGTACTCTAGGATTTAATTGTGTAGAAAATTTAAGAGATCTTAATATGGGTAGCATATAAGCATAGGTTTTACCTGTACCAGTTTGAGCTATACCTACAATATCACTCCCTGACATGACTACAGGAAATGCTTTTTCTTGAATAGGAGTAGGTTGTTTAAAACCTAAATCTTCTAAGGCGTTATATAAAGGTGTACTTAAGTTTAAATCTTGAAATGTCACTTTTGTATAGTTTTTATCAGTCGCAAAGTTAGCCTTATTTTGTGACTGTTTCCATTTTAATTACATTTGACGCCGAAAAGACCCTAGATTTATTAAAAATTAAACAACTTATAAGTGTAATTGTATGAAAAAGATTCTTGCTTTTGCAGGCTCTAATAGTAGCAATTCTATAAATCACCAGTTTGTGAATTATGTTGCATCACAATTTAGAGAAGAGTTCAAAGTAAAAGTGATGAAGCTAGTTAACTATCCTATCCCCATGTATAGCGAAGATGAGGAACAAAAAGGATTTAGTGGGATGTTATTGGGACTAAAGCATGAAATATCAGAAGTAGATGCTTTAATCATCTCTGTTAACGAGCATAACGGAAGTTTTAGTGCATTTTTTAAAAATGTATTAGATTGGTTATCGAGAGTGGATCGTAACTTTTTAAAAGGAAAGAAAATTTTATTAATGAGTACTTCTCCAGGAAAGAGAGGAGGTATCATGGCTTTGGATTATGGAAAAATGGTTTTACCAAGATTTGGTGGAGAAATACTACAAAGTTTTAGTTTTCCTTTATTTTACGAGAATTTCTCTGCAGAAAATAATAATGTAGAAAATGAAGTTTTGGCTATGGGATTAAAAGAAGTAATAGAAACATTTTCTCATCAAATTCAGATTGATTAGTGCGAAGCACCAGAAAATTTAATATAAATACTCCAGTAGCTTTTAAAGAGCAACTAGTACAATGGGCACAGCAATTTGAAGAAGTTGTATGGTTAGATTCCAATGATTATCAGCAACATTATTCAAGTTATGATGCTATTCTAGCAGTTGAAGCTTTTACAGCTATTAAAACAGATGAAAAACAAGCTTTTGAAAAGCTTGCCGAATATCAAGAAACTACTGCCGATTGGATTTTTGGATACTTATCATATGATCTTAAAAATGATGTAGAAGCTTTAGTTTCAAAAAATAAAGATGGATTAGCGTTTCCAGAACTGTATTTTTTTCAACCTAAAAAAATATTTCTTTTAAAAGAGAATGAGTTGGAAGTTCAGTATCTCAATATGGTAGCAGATGAAATTGAAATAGATTTTCAAGAAATCACAACTATAGATTGTACTAGAAAGCTTACACCTACAGAGCGTATAAAGATAAAGTTAAGCCTTACAAAAGATGTGTATTATCAAAAAATAAATAAGGTATTAGAACATATCCATAGAGGAGATATTTATGAAGCAAATTTTTGTCAGGAATTTTATGCAGAAGGTTCCGCTATTAATCCATTAGCAACATATAAACATCTAAATGCGATATCGAGACCACCGTTTGCAAGTTTTGTGCGATTAGACGAACTGTATATTTTGTCTGCATCACCAGAACGCTATATCAAAAAAGAAGGAAATAAGATTGTATCTCAACCTATAAAAGGTACAGCAAAAAGGGCAGCTAATATAGAAGAAGATAATGCTATAAAGTTTCAGTTAGAAAAAGATCCAAAAGAAAGATCAGAAAATATTATGATTGTTGACTTAGTGCGAAATGACCTTTCAAAAACAGCAACAAAAGGTAGTGTAACTGTAGAAGAATTATGTAAGATCTATACTTTTGATCAAGTGCACCAAATGATTTCAACAGTAACTTCAACTGTGGATTCGAATGTGAAGCCTGTAGAAATTATTAAAACAACATTTCCAATGGGAAGTATGACAGGAGCACCAAAGATCTCGGCAATGGAAATTATTGAAGATGTAGAAGAGACAAAACGAAGCATATACAGTGGCGCTATAGGGTATTTTACTCCTAATAATGATTTTGATTTTAATGTGGTTATAAGGAGTATTTTATATAATGAAAATAAAAAATATGTATCTTTTTCTGTAGGAGGAGCTATAACAGCAAAATCTATTCCCGAAAAAGAATACGAAGAATGCTTGTTAAAAGCAAAAGCAATGCGAGAAGCATTAGAAAACTAGAAAAGTTTATATTTGAGATTAAGTGTAGATGCAATGGAGATACCTCAAGCTAAATTAGAAACAGCATTTGAAACACATATAGCAAAAGAACTTCCTTTTTTGAAGGAAGAAAAACTTTTGATAGCATGTAGTGGAGGTATAGATAGTATGGTGTTAACTCATTTATGCCAGAGTATAAAATTAGACATAGCACTAGCACACTGTAATTTTAAATTAAGAAATAAAGAAAGTGATGGAGATGAAACATTTGTAAAAGCATATGCAAAACAATATCAAATACCGTATCATTCCATTACATTTGATACAGAAAAATATGCTCAAGAAGAACAGCTATCAATACAGATGGCTGCAAGAGCATTACGATATAATTGGTTTGAACAATTAGCTATACAAAATAACTATATGTATGTATTCACTGCGCATCACGCAGATGATAATCTAGAAACATTTTTGATCAATTTATCTAGAGGAACAGGTATAGAAGGACTTACAGGAATACCTCAAGTTAATAAGAAATATATAAGACCATTATTACCTTTTTCTAGAGTAGATATTGAACAGTTTGCATTAGAAAAAGAGATACATTGGAGAGAAGATAGTAGTAATAGTGTTACTAAGTATGTGCGAAATAAACTTAGACATAACGTAATTCCTGAGTTTAAAACAATAAACCAGAATACACTTCAAAACTTCAATAAAACCATACAGCATTTACAGCAATACGCGGCATTTACAGAGAAACAATTAGCTCGTATTAAAGCAGAAATATTTAAAAAAGCAGAAGAAAAATCTAATGTATATACAATTTCGCTTAAAGCTTTAAAAGAATATGATATAAGTGAAGGAGACCTGTATTTTGTTTTTAAAGATTATGGATTTACTTCTTGGATAGAAATAGAAAATTTGATTAAAGCCCAATCTGGGAAACAAATTTTTTCTGCAAGCCATAGATTACTTAAAGATAGAGCGGTATTATTACTAATGCCTCTGAGTAATGAAAGTAAAAAAGAAAAAGCACTTGAAATTGAGCTTAATAAAAAAGAAGTAAGCTTAGAAAGAGGGCTATTAAAAATAGAAGAGGTCGAGGAGATTGATGTAAAAAATAAAAATACGATCTATATTGATAAAGATAAGTTAAAATCATCATTAAGTGTAAGGAAATGGAATAATGGTGACTATTTTTATCCTCTTGGAATGCAAGGAAAAAAGAAATTGAGTAAGTTTTTTAAAGACGAAAAATTATCCTTGATAGCCAAAGAAAATGTACAATTGTTATGTGATAAAGACCAAATCATATGGGTGATAGGTCATAGAGCAGATAATAGATATAAAATAACAACCCAAACCAAACATATATTACGAATCATATGGATCGAATAAAATATTATGTTACTATAATAACAATTTTATGTGTATCGTTTTTAGGAAATGCACAAATATTTAATCCCGTTGAATGGAGTGCATCATTAACTCAAGAAGATGAGGAAACATATATAGTAACTTTTAAGGGAGAAATAGAAGACGAATGGCATGTGTATTCTATGCATGAATATCCAGAAGATGCGATAGCTCCGATACCATTATCTCTTGGGTTTACTGCAAAAGATAGCCTTTATACATTAGTAGGAAAAGCTATAGAAAGTAAAACAAAAACAAGTTATAATGACACTTTTGAATTAGATGAGACCTATTTTGTTCACGAAGCAATAATCAAACAAAAAGTAAAATTAACAGATGCTCAAACAACGCAGATTAAAGTTGAAATGGAGTATCAAGTTTGTAAAGAAGTTTGTTTAAGTGAAGTAGCTTATTTTATTTTTGATTTAGAAAAGAAGACGGGAAGCGTTGTAGATGCTGCTGTTTTTGAAGGAAAGAAGGAAGAAACAGAACAAATAAAAATAATAGAAACAGATAACTTCCCTGTACAGGAAGATAATATTATATCCGAAAGTAATTCGACTGAGACTCCTGAGCAACAAAAAGGAATCTGGACGATATTTATTATAGCATTTTTCTCTGGATTTGCAGCTTTATTGACACCATGTGTATTCCCAATGATACCAATGACAGTGAGTTTCTTTACAAAACAGAGCAAAAATAGAGCAGTAGGAATTCGCAATGCATTTTTATATGGATTCTTTATTATATTAATCTATGTAGTACTAGGAGGAATAGTAACAAGGATTTTTGGAGCAGAATATTTAAATGAATTATCAACTTCTGTAGGATTCAATCTTATTTTCTTTGTTCTATTGATTGTTTTTGCAGCATCATTTTTAGGAGCATTTGAGATTATGTTACCTAATTCTTGGGCAAATAAAGTAGACAGACAAGCAGATAGAGGAGGTATTATAGGGATCTTTTTTATGGCACTAGCGTTAGCTATAGTATCTTTTAGTTGTACAGGACCTATAGTAGGTACTTTACTAGTAGAAGCAACATCAAAAGGAGGTATAGCCCCTATTATGGGAATGCTAGGATTTTCTTTAGCCTTAGCTATTCCATTTATGCTTTTTGCAATGTTTCCAGGATGGATGAATTCGTTGCCTAAAAGTGGAGGATGGTTAAATACAGTAAAAGTAGTATTGGGATTCTTAGAGTTAGCATTTGCATTTAAATTCTTATCAAATGCAGATTTAGTATTACAATTACACTGGCTAGAACGAGAAATGTTTTTGGCAATATGGATTGCAGTATTTGGTATATTAGGATTTTATTTATTAGGAAAAATACGTTTACCACATGATTCACCAATAGAAAAGATTAGTGTAGGTAGATTATTTATGGCTATAGTAACATTTGTTTTTACAATTTATTTAATTCCAGGATTATGGGGTGCCCCATTAAAATTAATAAGTGGATTTCCACCACCATTAAGTTATAGTGAATCTCCTCAAGGAATAGGTGTTTCGTATCCAGTATCAAAAGAAGCTCTACCAGAAGGAGCTAAATATGCAGAACATAATATCGTAGCATTTACAGATTATCAACAAGGATTAACCTATGCAAAAAAAGTAGGAAAACCTGCGTTAATTGATTTTACAGGATTTGCTTGTGTAAACTGTCGTAAAATGGAAGAAAATGTATGGGTAGAAGATAAGGTATTACAACTATTAAAAAATGATGTAGTTTTAATTTCTTTATATGTGGATTATAAAGAAGAATTACCAGAATCAGAACAATATATTTCTGAAACTACAGGAAGAAAAGTAAAAACTATAGGAAATAAATGGAGTGATTTTCAGATCAAGAAATATAAAGCAAATGCACAGCCATATTATGTAATGATTGATCATAATGAAAATAATTTGTCATCTCCTGTAGGTTATACACCAGATGCAAAAGAGTTTTATCAATGGTTAAAACAAGGAGTTAATAAATTTAAATAATTAAGAAATAGGTTAAAAGAGTAAGGAATCAGTTAAAAAGCGACTGAATTAACGAAAAATAACTTAACCTAAAGATGACAATTGATAAATTACAAATTTCACAATGTTTCCCTTTTATTGAAGCTGATTTAAAAAAAGAAATTATAGCTCATGGCGAAATAAAAAACGTGCCAAAAGGAGAATACGTTGTAAGACAAGGAAGCTATTTAAGTTTTTTGCCTATAATTTTAGATGGATTGATTAAAATGTATGCCGAAGAAGATGAAGTAGAATTTTTATTATATTACATCTATCCAAATCAAAGCTGTATTTTAAGTTTCAACCATTTATTTCATCAAGAACCAGTACGCTTTTCAGCAAAAACAGAAGAAGATACCTCTGTATTGTGTTTACCCATTAATAAAGTCAAAGAATGGTTTATTAAATATCCATCTTTTACTCGTATAGTGCTCAAAGATTTTCAACGTAATTACGAAGATCTTTTAAATACGACAAAACAGATTGTTTGTTATAAAATTGAAGATAGATTAATTGGTTATTTAAAGAAAAAAGCAAAGCTAAAAAAGACCAGAGAAATACAAATTTCACATAAACAAATAGCTTCAGATTTGGGAACCTCTAGAGAAGTCATTTCAAGAATAACTAAAAAGCTACAATCTTCAAATTGGTTAATACAACATAAGGGACATATAGAACTAACACAAGTTCAGATATAGAAAAATTTAAGAAATATAAAAGGGCATTTGAATCTTTCAAATGCCCTTTTTTTATGGTACTTACAAGCATTTTTTAATTTTATAGTTAACATTTTTTTAACAGTCTTAAGTAACTTTTATCACCGTGATTCAGTAATGGATAAATATATATTTGTTGAAAAGAAAAATAAAAAATTGACTATGAAAAAAACAATGTTAAGTGCTTTTGCAGTACTTTCAATTCTCGCTTCTTGTAGCGATGATGACGATGCGGTAGCAGTAGTACAACCAGACGATCAAGGAGAAGTTGCAAATGTTGTATTAAATGAGGTACAATATAGAGGAACTGATCAAATCGAGATCTTAAACAAAGGACAAGAAGCTGCTGATCTTAACGATTTTTGGCTATGCTTAGGACCAGGAAACTATCAAAGAATAGGAGATTTAACACCGATTAGTGGAAATACAACAGTTCCTGCTGGAGGATTTGTAGTATTACCTATGTCTTTACCGGATACCGAAGGTGGAATAGGATTATATGCTACAAACGAATTTACCAATGCAGATGCTATAGTAGATTTCGTTCAATACGGAGCAGCAGGAAGCCCTAGAGAAAGCGTTGCAGTAGCAGCAGGATTATGGACTGCAGGAGAATTTGTACCAGAAGTTACTAGTGATAATCACAGTATTATTTTTGATGGAGATGGTAATGGAGCTGCAAATTGGGCAGAGACAACAACTCCTACTTTTGGAGCGGCTAATATGTTAATGGCACCAGTGCGCTCTGTCGTATTTAATGAAGTAAACTATGGAGAAAATAAATTAATAGAATTATATAATAAAGGAAACGTAACAGTTGACTTAGATCCATATTGGTTATGTTTAGGTCCAGGACAGTATATTCAGATTGAGAATATTACACCAGAAAGCGGAAATAAACAATTAGCTCCTGGAGAATTTTTAGTGTTAAACTGGAATGAATTAGGAGATAGCGAAGGATTAGGATTATATTCTAATAATAGCTTTGGTAGCTCAGATGCAATTATAGATTTTGTACAATGGGGAGCATCAGGAAGTGCTAGAGAAAACGTAGCTGTTGGAGCTGGAATTTGGACAGCTGGAGAATATGTACCTAATGTAGCATTAGGAAGCTATAGTATCGCTTATGATGGAGAAGGAGATAGTGCTTCAGATTGGGAACAAGATGAAACACCAACTTTTGGAAGTGAAAACTCAGCAACGGATAACTTAACAACTTTTGTTGTAACAATTAAAAACGAGATTAATTATTTAGCAACTCATGTATTTAATACGCCAGACGGAGCAAGCTCTCCAGGGCCATTAACAACTACAGGAGCAAGTTATTCTATACCTTTTAAAGCACAACCAGGAGCTAAGCTTAGTTTTGCTACAATGAGTGCAATGACAAATGATTGGTTTTTTGCCCCTAATGGAGAAGGAGTTACTTTATTTGATAGTAGCAACCAACCTATCACAGGAGATATTACTAGCCAAATCTATTTATGGGATGGAGGAACAGAAGAAGAAGATCCTTCAACAATAGCAACAGAACCAGACGGTATGACTGCTGGTGATCCAGATGATGATAATACAGTGAGAATTCAAACATTAGATGTAAGTTCATATGCTAGTTTTGAAATAGAATGGGATGCTGCTAATAGCCAATTTATATTGAAGATTACAAGAACTGATATGGGAATTATTACACCAGGATTAGTAGTATTACACGCACAAGATAATCCATTATTTACAGAAGGAGAGCCTGATAGAGGTGTAGGTTTAGAAAGAATTGGAGAAGCAGGAGTGCCAACAGAATTATACAACTGGTTTAATGAAACAGGTTCACAAGGAGCTCCATTAAGATTAGCTACAGCGATTAGTGTACTATCACCAGGATTAGTATATGCTTTTAATACAAATCAGGATCCATGGTTTACTCAAGGAGAAGATGCTAGACCAGCAAGCGGAGTAGAAGAAGTTGCAGAAGATGGTAATAACCAAGTTGCGATCGATTATTTAGAAGGATTAGGATTACCTGTTGTAGGTAGTGACCAAACAGCACCAGTAGGACCAGGAGAAAGCTTAACATTTACAATTCAAGTGCCACAAGGACAAGAATATAAATTAGGATTTGGTACAATGGTAGTACAAACTAATGATTGGTTTATTAGTTATAACAATAACGGAGTAGCATTATTTGATGCAGATGGTGTACCGTTCTCTGGAATGTCAAGTAGTAGTCAAACCTATTTATTTGATGCCGGTACAGAAGAAGATGAAGCAGTAGGATTTGGGATGTATCAAGCACCAAGACAAAGTGGACCAAATATGGGGCCAGCAGATTCAAATACCACTATTAGAAGAGTAGGTAGTATAGAAGATGTTCAATTCGGTAAAGGAGTAATTAATAGTGCTCCAGGTGTTACTTGGTTAGGTGATCCAAGAGGAGGATACAACTTTGTAAGTATTGACGTACAACCACAATAAAATCACTAATGATTTTTAAGATGGTTTAAGATAAATATTTTTGGGGATGAACTGGTTAGTTCTATAGCGAAAAGACCTTTGCTTTATTAATAAGTAAAGGTCTTTTTATGTATATAAAACATTAGTAATTATAAAAAGATTCCTTTTTCCATGAATAATCATTTTGTAAACTATATTTTTCATGAAGATGAGATCGAACTGAAGATGTATCTATAAATTCCATAACCATAGGAGTAACTAAATAACCGCCCCAATATTCTGGTCGAGGAATGGATTTGTTTTTAAATTGGCGATTATAGTGTTCTAGACGAGAAGTTAATACTTTTTTTGAAGAGAGAGTTTCACTTTGCTTAGAAGCCCAAGCACCAAGTTTACTTCCTTCTGGGCGACTATCAAAATAACCATCAGATAAGTTTGAAGCTATTTTGGTTGTTGTACCTTGAATAATAACTTGCTTATGTGCTTTTCTCCAATCAAAATGAAGACTTACTTTATCATGATGAGTTATGGCAATTCCTTTTTCGCTAGTATAGCTTGTAAAAAATGTAAAACCATCCCAAGCAAAACGTTTGAGTAATACAATTCTATTTTTGGGATAACCGTCAATACCAATAGTAGATAATGTCATGGTATTAACTTCTACTATAGAATTATGTTGTTCTACTTTATAAAACCATTGCTGAAAATGTTGCATTGGATTGTGATTTACATCAAAAATATCATCATGCATAGTAGAGAAGAATTTAAAAATGTAAATATGAACGATAGAAATAAGATGAGGTATGATGAATATCATTTGAAATAAAAGAAGTAAGACTATATAAGATATGGTCTTACTTCTTTATATATTAACTACAATTAAATAGCTAAAAAAATAGCTATTTAATAACAATACTGAAAAATATAATTATAGCACAAAACTATGATCAACTAGTATATTTTTATATGATTTATGTCATAGTTTTAAAAACGAATTAAAGGAATAAAATTAAATAGCGATTTGTTCTCCCATTTTAATAACAGTTTCAAATCCCATTTGAGTATTAGCTATAATATCTTGATTGAATTGAATAGTATCTTTTTCAAAAAATAAAACCAAAGTAGATCCACCAAAGGCAAAGTATCCTTTTTCATCACCTTTTTTGATTTTAGCATCAGCAGTATAAGTTTGAATAATACTACCTACCATAGTAGCACCAACTTCAGAAATAAGAATTGAACCATGTTCTTCTGTTTCTAAGGTACTGTATGTTCTAATATTTTGACAAAATAGATCCAAGCTTTTACGAAGTGCCAGAGGAGAAACAGAAAAATAATGACCATTGATTAATGTAGTAGCAGAAACAGTTCCTGTAGCAGGAAAATGAAATCTATGATAATCAACAGGAGCTAATCTTATAATGGTCATAGCACCATCTTTATAACGTTGTGCTAGAGTATTATTATTTAAAAAACTATCAACAGTAAATTTTGTGCCTTTTATAAAAAAAGATTTTACATCTTTTAAGGACTGAAAGGCTACAATTTTTCCATCAGCTGGAGAAACAATACCTTGAGCAATAGGTCTAGCCTCAGGCTTAATTTTTCTATAAAAGAAATCATTAAAAGTTTGAAAACCATTTGATGGACAAATGTATTCGTTCATATCCATTTTATATTGAGAAATAAAAGGAGCAATCTTTTTTTGAGAAGCTTTTGAATTCATGTACCACCCCCCAATAACAGAAACTATTTTTCGTTTAAATAAAAGATGTAAAGAAATTTTTCCAAAAATAGTTCCGTATAAAAAACTTAACATTTTAGAACTTGGAGTTTGTTCTTTTATTTTCTCCCCAGTTTTTCTATCAATAAAAATAATAGAATCCATCAATTTCTATTTTTTGAGGTTATTAAAAGGTATTATAATGGATAAAAGTACTACTAACTTAGATATTAAGTTAAATAAAACACTAAAAAAAATAAAATTTAAAAAGTTTAAAAAAAATAGTGTTGATTTTTAAGTAGCTGAGAATCTTTAAAAAAGAAATAATAATAGCTTAAAAAATAATTAATAAAGCAAAAGAGTAATGTCTTGTTTAAGAAGGTGTTAATGTTTTGTTTTTATACTTATATGGTCATTATCTATTATAAGTTTTAATTATTTGTAAAAAAAGAAGTGATTATGTTAATTTATTTGATATAAATGAAGTTGTTTACTTTTTATGTTAAATAAAAAACGTTAAATGATACTGTTTTATTATTAATTCGTTAAAATTATTATTTTTGAGTATGAAATGAACTAAAAGAGTGTATATAAAGAAACATTTTATGTAGCATTTTTAAAGTTCATGAATTAACACACACACAATCATTTTAAAATTTAAAACATGCTTAAAAAATCAATTTTTGCTTTTTGCACTATGCTACTTATGGGCGTAGGTGCAAAAGCTCAAGATGTGGCTCGACCAAATTACACCTCAGAGTCAGTTTCAATGCGAGTAGTAGCTCCATTATCATCAAGAACAGATTTAATCCCTGCAGAAAACTTTGAAGGAGAAATTCTAGATGGAAGATCTTCAAAAAACAAAGTGATCATAGGTAAAGGATCTACTGGAGATGATATTCTCGCAAAAAAAGATGCATATCTGCAAGGAGCTATTCCAGGAAGAACTCCTGAATTAGTATTTGATGCTGCATTTTCTAACTCAAGTCCAACAGATCCAGCTTTGGCAGTAGGACCAGATCATGTAGTGGTAGTATTTAATACTGGATATAGAATATTTGATAAATCGGGTAATGCATTAACAGATCAACTTTCTCCAAATAATATTTTTACACCAGGAGGATGTTGTGATTTGACTATATCGTATGATAATCAAGCCAGAAGATGGGTAATGTCATATTTATATAGAAATGGAAACGTAGAAGTAGCTGTTTCTACAGAAGAAGATCCAGTAAACACTAGTTGGAATGTGTATACATATGCTAATATAGATGATTATCAAAAAGTGTCTGTATGGAGTGATGGATATTACATGACTGCAAATGTAAATTCTTCAACAGCATCAACTTCTAGTGCTATTTTTGTAATGGATAGAGCAGCAATGTTAGCTGGAGAAGCTTCAGCTACAATTATAGCTTTTCCTTTACCAGGAATTTCAACTAGTGGATTTTACAGTCCACAGGCATTTAACATAAGTAACTATGATTTTCCTCCAGAAGGAAATGCTTCTATTGTATACTTACAAGATGATGCTTATTCAGGAATTTCTGAGGATCATATAAAAATATGGACGGTAAATGTAGATTTTGAAACACCAAATAATTCTACAATTTCTGCACCACAAGAAATTACAACTACACCATTTGTAGGTGTGTTTGATGGAGGAGATTTTTCAAACTTAGATCAGCCTAATGGTGGTATTGCTATTGATGCTTTACAAGCAACAGTAATGAATCAAGCTCAGTTTAGACAATTTGATGGATACAACTCAGCTATATTTAATTTTGTAGTAAATGTAGATGCTGGAAGTGGTGGAGAACGTGCAGGAATAAGATGGTACGAATTAAGACAAAACGCTGCAGGTGACCCTTGGACAATTCATCAAGAAGGTACTTATACTGCACCAGAAGGAAAACATGCTTGGATGGGTGGAATGATGATGGATTCTAGCGGAAACTTAGTTATGGGATATACAGGTATGGGAGGATCAACTAATACTGTAGTAAGTTCATACTATACAGGAAGATTTGCTAACGATCCATTAGGAACAATGACAGTTAATGAAACTCTTGTAGCAGCTGGTAATGGTAATATCCCAGGTCTTCGTTATGGAGATTATGGAAAAATGGATGTAGATCCTAATAACGATAGAAAAATGTGGTTTATCAATGAATATATGGCAACAGGAGGAAGAGCTAATGTTGTAGGGGTATTCCAGATTGCGCCAGTTGATACTAAAGATATAGGAGCAGTAAGTATTGATATAGCAGATGTACCTGTACACTCTGACCAAGAGGATGTTACTATTACAATATTTAACTTTGGGTCTGAAGCGGTTTCTAATTTTGAAGTGTCTTATACAATTGATGGAGGTGCTACAGTAACAGAAACTTTTACAGGAACGATAGAAGGAGAACAGAGTAGTCAATATACATTTGCTCAAAAAGCAGATTTGTCTGAAGAGGGTAGATCTTACACTGTAGTAGCTACAGTAAACTTAACAGACGATGCAGTTTCTTCAAACAACTCTACAACAGAAGTAATTACTAATTTATTTGGAAACGATATAGGAGTAATAGAAATTACAGCCCCTGTTTCAGGTGAAGGATTAGGTGATGAAACTGTAACAGTAGTTTTAGAAAATTTTGGAGGAACAGAGCAAAGTAATTTTGATGTGTCTTACACAATTAATGGTGGAGCAGCAGTAACTGAAACTTTTACAGGAACTTTAGCTTCAGCAACAACAACAACATTTACTTTTTCGGCGCCAGTAAATTTATCTAGTCTAGGTGAATATGAAGTAGCAGCTAATACTTCTTTAGTAGGAGATAGAGATAATTCAAATGATGGAATATCTGTAACAATTAGTAATCTTTCATGTGCAGAATATGTAAATAACGAAACTCAAAATGTAGGACCTGATGCAGGTGATGTAACTACATCTGTGATTACTGTAAACGATGATGTATTGATAGATGATGTTAATGTAAGCATTAACCTTACACATACTTATGTAGCAGATTTAGATATTAAACTAATTGCACCAAACGGAACTGAGGTAGAATTATCTACAGATAATGGAGGACCAGGAGATAACTATACAAATACTGTATTTGATGATCAAGCATCAACTCCTATTACATCAGGAACAGCTCCTTTTACAGGAACATTTAGACCAGAAGGAGATTTAAGTACGTTAACAGGAGTTTCACCAGTAGGAGATTGGACATTATCAATTTCGGATGATTTTAATGGTGATGGAGGAGAATTACTAAGCTGGGGACTTAAATTCTGTAGTCAAGGTGCAGTTTTAAGTATAGAAGATTTATTATTAGAAGATGCAGATTTTACAGTAATAAATACAGGAAACAAACAGTTTAAAATCAACTTAAATACAACAGAGATTAAAGAAAGATTAAACTTGAATGTTTACAATATGTTAGGACAAAAACTATTACATTATAGATTAGATAATGAGAATGGTAGTTATAACTATGATTTAGATATGTCTTATGCACCATCTGGTGTATATATCGTTAAGTTAGGAAATGGTAAATCAGGACTTAATAAGCGTATTGTAATAGAATAACGAATAATTCGCTATTGAAGAATAATATAAAAGCGGTTGTGAATTAACTCACAACCGCTTTTGATATTTTAAAAAAGAACGGTACGTTAAAGAATATCCAAAACTTTTTCTGGAGGTCGACCAATAATTGCTTTATTATCATGAATAACAATAGGACGCTCTATTAATTTAGGATGTTCACACATAGCTTTTATCACTTCATCATCAGTAAGTGTTAGTGTTTTATAGTGCTCTTTCCAGATTTTTTCATTTTTTCTAACCAATTCTATTGGCTTTATACCTAATAACCCAATGATCTCTTTTAATTGTGTTTCAGATAAGGGAGTGTCTAGATATTTTACAATTTCAATTTCGGTTTCAGGAACTTTTTCTTCGACGATAGCCAAACATTGTCTCGATTTGCTACATCTAGGATTGTGATAGATTTTCATAAGCATATATTTTATAAAGAGTCTTCATTTTTTTGTCCCATCATCATAAGGTATGCTTTTAAGAAAGGACTTATATTTCCGTCGATAACCGCATCAACATTAGCTGTTTCTTCGGCAGTACGTACATCCTTTACTAATTTGTATGGATGCATTACATAGTTACGTATTTGAGAACCCCATTCAATTTTCATTTTAGAAGCTTCAATTTCGTCACGTTGCGCTTGCTGTTTCTTAAGCTCAATTTCGTATAACTGAGATTTAAGCATCTGTAATGCTTTTTCTCGATTATCGTGCTGTGATCTAGAATCAGAACAAGAAATTTGAATTCCGGTAGGAAAGTGAGTTAATTGTACCTTTGTTTCTACTTTGTTTACATTTTGTCCACCAGCACCACTAGATCTAGAAGTGATGATTTCGTAATCAGATGGATTAATATCAACTTCGATACTATCATCGGCAAGAGGATAAACATAAACAGAAGCAAAAGAAGTATGGCGTTTTGCATTACTATCAAAAGGAGAAATTCGTACCAATCTATGTACACCATTTTCACCTTTTAACCATCCAAAAGCATAATCTCCTTCAATTTCTAGAGTAACTGTTTTTATACCAGCTACATCACCAGCTTGATAGTTTAACTCTTTAATTTTGAAACCTTGTTTTTCTGCCCACATAAGATACATACGCATAAGCATTGCAGCCCAATCACAGCTTTCTGTACCACCAGCACCAGCAGTAATTTGTAAAACAGCACTTAAACGATCTCCTTCTTCTCTAAGCATGTTTTTAAACTCAAGATGTTCAATAACTTCGAGTGTACTTTGATAAAGCTTGTTTAATTCTTCATCTGTTACTTCTCCTTCTTTATGAAATTCATAAGTAACTTCTAGGTCATCTACTAGGGCAACGCTCTGATCATAATCAGAGACCCATTTTTTTTGTGCATTTAGAGCACGTAAAATTTCCTCAGCTTTTTTTGCATTATCCCAAAAATCTGGAGCAAAGGTTTTTTCTTCTTCGTTAGATATTTCTATAAGCTTGGCATCAATGTCAAAGATACCTCCTTAACACAACCAGGCGCTCTCTAAGATCATTTAAAATCTCTGTATTAATCATATAAAATTAGTTTTTAGCAAAAATAGGATTTAACAATTCAGTAGGAAATAAATTAGGGATATTTTTATAGTTTTAAAGCACTAGTAGATAAAACCAAAAAATACCTGTAGAAGGCAATTCTTATGAAATTTAAATTATTGAATAAAAGGGCAGTAGTTTTAGTTTGTACACTATTAATATGCCATATATTACAAGCTCAATTTTTGAAGCAAAAAGGAGAATTACAAAAATATGAAGGCTATTTTGACTTTCACTATAGTCAAAAAGAAGATAAAATCTACTTAGAAGTAGATAAGTTAGGTACAGAGTTTTTGTATGTGTATTCCCTTGCAAGCGGTGTAGGATCAAATGATATAGGATTAGATAGGGGGCAAATAGGAGATGGTGTTATTGTAAAGTTTGAAAGAGCTGGTAATAAACTATTATTGATACAACCTAATAAGCGATACAGAGCTAATACAGATAACACTTTAGAAAAGAAAAGTATTGAGCAAGCTTTTGCAAAATCAGTACTTTTTGGATTTAAAATTTTAGAAGAAAAAAACAATACCTTCATCATAGATTTTACTCCGTTTTTAATGCAAGATGCACATGGAGTAGCAGATCGTTTACAGCAACGAGGAGAAGGTAATTATAGTATTGATGCTTCAAAGAGCGCTTTGAGTTTAGAAAAAATAAAAGCTTTTCCTAAAAATGTGGAGTTCGAAGCCTTATTGACATTTAAAGGGAAACCTAAAGGATATAATATAAGATCAGTAACGCCTAATGCTAAGTTAGTTTCGGTTATTACACATCATTCTTTTGTAGAATTACCAGATAATAAATACCAAAAGCGTGAATTTGATCCTAGAAGTGGTGCGTTATTTATTTCGTATCTCGATTATGCTACACCTGTACAAGAACCTATAGTAAAAAGATACATCACTAGACATCGCTTAGAAAAGAAAAATCCTAAGGAGGCTGTAAGTGAAGCCAAAGAACCTATTGTATATTATTTAGATCCAGGAACACCAGAACCAGTACGTTCAGCTTTATTAGAAGGAGGAGCATGGTGGAATCAAGCATATGAAGCGATTGGGTTTAAAGATGCTTTTCAAATCAAGATGTTACCAGAAGATGCTGACCCTATGGATTTGAGATATAATGTAATTCAATGGGTACATCGCTCTACTAGAGGATGGAGTTATGGGGCTAGTGTAATAGATCCTAGAACAGGGGAAATTTTAAAAGGACATGTGAGTTTAGGGAGTTTAAGGATTAGACAAGATTTCTTGATTGCTCAAGCATTATTAAATCAGCCATTTGCAAAGAGCGATGCAAATTACCAACCTATGTTAGAAATGGCCTTGGCTAGAATTAGACAATTATCTGCTCATGAAATCGGACACACTTTAGGTTTTGCTCATAATTTTGCTGCAAGTGCACATGATAGAGCTTCTGTAATGGATTATCCACATCCTTTGGTACAATTAAAGAATAACAAGATAGAACTTTCTGGTGCTTACGATGATAAAATTGGCGCATGGGATAAAGTATCTGTAGCTTATAGTTATAGTGATTTCGGAAAAAAAGGGAACGAAAAAGCAGCCTTAAATAGAATATTAGATGATGCCTATAAAGCAGGAATGCGTTTTATTACCGATAGTGACGCTCGACCTAGAGGAGGAGCAAATGCTATAGCACATCTTTGGGATAATGGAACGAATGCAAGCGAAGAGTTGAATCGACTTTTAAAAGTGAGATCACATGCTATAACAAACTTTTCTCAAGATAATATCAGAAGTAATGAAACATACTCGACATTAGAAGATGTTTTTGTACCACTATATTTCTTTCATAGGTATCAAACAGAGGCTGCTATAAAATTAATAGGAGGATTAAATTACAATTATGCAACCAAAGGAAGTCAACAAGAGATAGTAAGTATTGTAGATCAAAAACAACAAAAAGAAGCGCTAGAAGCGGTATTGAATACACTAAAGGCTGAAACATTGGCAATACCTAAAGAAAAATTAAGCTTATTTCCACCTAGAGCTTATGGTTATAGCCGTTCGAGAGAATCATTTAAAGGAGTTACAGGAGTTGGTTTTGATGCATTGAGTGCTGCAGTAACAGCTAGCGAAATGACATTAGGCTTGTTGTTACATCCAGAGCGTGCATCACGTTTAGTACAACAAAAAAGTATGGATACAAAACAATTAGATTTAATAACGGTCATAGACGAATTATTAAAAACAAGTTTTAAACAATCCTATAAAGATTCGTATTTAAACGAAGTTCGACATGCTATAAATACAAATGTTTTAAAATACTTGATGAACTTAGCAACACAAGAAAATAGCTATGCACAAGTAAGAGCTATTGCTAATTATAAGATCAACGAATTAGCACAATGGTTAAAGTCTAACAAAGGTGAAGGTGTAAACGAAATATATACAACATATTATATCAATCAAATTAAGACATTTGAAAAGAAACCAGAGGATTTTAAATTAAAAAGATCTCCAAAAATACCTGATGGATCACCAATTGGTAGTGGTGTTTGTGAACTAAATAATTATTAATAGCAGAAGAAAAGACTTTTGTTAGCGATGGTGATAAAATAAAAGTGAGACAATTGGAGCAAAAAATAATAACCAAACCAAATATAAGTAGACGGATCTTAGCCGGAATTATTGATTATAGTATTATTTATCTACTCGTATTTTTATCGATTTTTATATTTGGTACGCCGAATAATGAAGGGGAGTATGAATTGAGTGGAGTACTTGTGATAATACCAATAACTATATGGGTAGTATTAATAGTAGGATTAGAAAGTGGTATGGGCGGAACAATAGGAAATTCTTTGGTGGGATTGAAAGTAATTCCGGATAGTGGTAAAAATAGAAATTTAACTTTTACAGAATCTTTAAAAAGACATATGTTAGATCAATTGGATATATGGTTCTTTGGATTAGTAGGAATATTAACTATAAAGAATACAGAAAAACATCAAAGATTAGGTGATTTATGGGCAGGAACCATTGTAGTAAAAATGAATACACTAATAAAATAACTACAGTATAATTAATAAACTGTAATAATATATAATAAAAAAGTAGAGAATACCTGTGAAAATAGATTTAAGAAGTGATACAATAACTAAACCTACACCAGAAATGCTTGAAGCAATAGTACAGGCAGAGGTAGGTGATGATGTATATAAAGAAGACCCAACAACAAATGCGTTAGAAGAAAAGATAGCTAATCTTTTTGGTAAAGATCAAGCTTTATTTTTTCCTTCGGGTAGTATGGCTAATCAGGCAGCTATTAAGTTACATACGCAACCAGGAGAGCAATTGATAGCAGATAAATATGCACATGTATATAATTATGAAGGAGGAGGAGTTTCATTTAATAGCGGAGTATCTTGTAAGTTAATAGATGGACGTAGAGGAATGATTACAGCAGCTCAAGTCGAAGCTTCTATTAATCCTCCAGATTTTTATCATAGTCCATTAACGAGTTTAGTATGTCTTGAAAATACGACCAATAAAGGAGGCGGAGCTTGCTATGATTTTGATGAAATAAAAAAGATTCGCAAAGTATGTGATACTCATAATTTAGGATTTCATTTAGATGGTGCACGCTTATGGAATGCATTAGTTGCCAGAGGCGAAAGTACTAAGCAATATGGAGCGCAATTTGATACCATTTCTGTATGTTTGAGTAAAGGGTTAGGAACACCTATGGGGTCAGTTTTGATAGGTGATGCTAAATATATGGAAAATGCTATACGAGTGCGTAAAGTATTAGGTGGAGGAATGCGACAGGTAGGATATATGGCTGCTGCTGGAATTTATGCAATAGAAAATAATATAGAACGACTAGCAGAAGATCATAAAAAAGCCAAAGAAATAGGAAAGGTATTAGAAACATTATCTTTTGTGACTAATGTAGAACCAATAGATACCAATATTGTTATTTTTTCTACAGATAAAAAAGAGGAAGAATTTATAACAGAAATGGCAAAAAAGGATGTTCATTTTTATGGAATGGGACAAGGGAAGTTACGTTTTGTAACACATTTGGACTATACAGATGAAATGCATGAGCGATTGATCAGTATTTTAAAAGGTTTCTAGATTATAGGAAACCTCAAATATGTTAATTATTTCAAAATAGTAAAATGAAATTAATAATCCTACGACATACCTTTTAAATAACTTACAATTATGAAAAAAATAAGAGTATATAAACGCATTGCTTTAAGAGGAATGATATTGTTGTTCTTTATGAGTTTAACAACCGTTCAAGCTCAAATTGCAAAGGCAAGTCTTAGTCCTAGGATTAAAGTAGAACAGCAAATAGGATTAGCCAAATTAACTTTGGATTACGGAAGACCAAGTAAAAAAGATAGACCTATTTTTGGAGGATTAATCCCTTACGGAAAAGTGTGGCGTACTGGTGCTAATGCTTCAACAAAATTAAGTTTTGATAAAGATGTTACCATCGCAGGAAATAAGTTACCAGCAGGTTTATATGCTTTATATACTATCCCAGGGCAAAAAGAATGGACGATAATTATTCATAAAAATGCTAAGTTATGGGGTGCAGGAGGATATGATTCAAAAGATGATTTTATTAGATTTAAATCGCCAGTTCACAGCTTAAATGATACACAAGAAACTTTAAGTATAAGTACAGAAAATTTTCATGCTAATGGAGGAGATTTAATTATCAAATGGGAAAATACAAAAATAGTGTTACCTGTTTTTGTAGATAGTGATGCTTTAACTTTTAAAGAGATAGAAGATAAAATCATCAATGCAGAAGGAGAAATAAAAGCAGCTACATATTTTGATGCAGCTCAGTTTTATTATCATAAAAACAAAAATCTTAATCTAGCCAAAGAATGGTTTGATAAAGCCATAGCATTACGACCTAATGCTTTTTGGTATGTATATTATAGAGCAGAATTAGCATATACTCAAAAAGACTATAAAACTGCCAAAAAGTTTGTAGAACAATCTTTGGCGATGGCAAAGAAAAGTTCAAGTGGCGATTATGGCTATATAGCAAAATGTGAATTACTTATAGATAAGATAAATAAAAGATAAATTTAAGAAAAGGAGTAGCAAGTTAACTTACTACTCCTTTTCTTTATTTCGAAATTAAAATTGTTTATTAATGATTAATTTTTCTACATGAGCAGTAGTATTCTTTTGCATGAATTTAACGAGATATAAACCATTTGATAATGTAGATAGATCAATTGAATTTAGTTTCTTATTAGCAGATATGGATGTAGAAAAAACTTTCTTACCAGTAATAGTATAGATTTCAAGAGTATTTATAGAAGTCTTTGCAATGTTTGAAATATTCAGTATATTTTTTGCTGGATTAGGGAAAATAGTAACAGGGTTATCTGAAATTTCTCTAGTACTTAATGTAGCTATAAAAGCATCATAAGCTGTTTGTAACTCATCTATAGGCTCTACACCAAAAGGTGTAGCACTAATATTTATATCTAACCATAAATTACCATAAGAACTATCCGTATCAGATGGTTGAGCTACTCTAATAAAAGCAGAACGAGAACTAACTCCTTCAGAAGTACATCGAGCATCTGCACCAGGTCTTTTTGCAGCTTGCATTACAGCCATAAGTTTGGTAGCCAAATCTCCAGAGGTATTTAAAAACGCAGTTTCCATATCGTCTAATACTTGAGTACTGATAAGAATGTTTCCTGCAATAGCATAGTTTGTTCCTATACGATGTCCTTTTTCATTGTGAGCACTACTTCCTGTATATCCAGCGCTTTGCCCATTAAGAGAGACAATGTTATATTGCCTAGAATTAATAGAACCAGAAGCAGGATCATTTGCTACGAGCCAATCGATAATTTGTTGAGGTGTTTCATTATGGTTCAACATTCGGTTTCTGGCAGCATTTTGATTGGTAGGAGACCATGCCGCTTGAGTATGAATAGCTCCTTTACCTAAAATAATGTCACTAATAACTAAAGCACCTTCTTCACCGTTGAGATCGACACTATCTAAACAAGTAGCACCTGCGCTACCTATTTGACCAGTAGCTGGATCTATAGCAACAATAGAAAAAGTATGTTGAGCATAACTACTAAAAAAGATAAAGAAATTTAAAAATAAAAATAGAATGATTTGTCTTTGAGGTAATAATAATGATTTCATGTGATTAGGGTACTTAATAATGAATATGTAATAATATAAATTGTATCCGTATAAGGGATAGCTGTAATAATAAAATAAGAATAGCAAAAGTTTATGAACCTACATTATTCGTTATTAACATCGTACATTAATAAACGTAGAGATTCAAAGTAATCAGATTCAAAATTAATCGAACGAATTTTTGACAGCGAGAAGTCATAAGCATAAGCTTTTTCTAAAGTACCATCTGCCAAAACTTGATCTATCATAAATGTATTTTCATGTAAATGATGGAGTTTACCATAAAATAATTCTGATTGTTTTTTCTCTTGAAATTCGAAAAAACCATAAGTAGTCTCGCTCCATTTTAATAGTTCTGCTATAGCCGTAAAAGCAAAAGAAGTAGGAGGAGTTATGGCTATTTGTTTTAATTCTAAAACACGTTTAATTAGCTCTTGATCCTTATGAGGTTTTCGTTTTTTAACAAATTGCTTAGCATATAATTTATAACCATCTATTTGATAGTCAATTGGGATGTGTTTAACAAGAATCCAATCTTCATTTTCGGCAATGAGTAGACCTGTTTCTTTATCTTCCCAACCTTTAAGCTTGTATGTTTCGATTTGCATGATGATGTGTTTGATTTTTATAAAAGTAATAAAATTAATCGTGATGTTTTAACATAATAAAAACAAGTCAAAAGCATAGCGATAAGGAAACACATTTAGTTATAAAATAACTAGTCTATAAAATGTTAAGATTAGGAGTAAATTATTGCTGCAATAATTTTTCTAAATGAACAGAAAATTTTGCATTTGAATCTATAATATTACCATCGTTTTCAACCACAACCACTTTATCAAGATTGTAAATCAAAAGATCCTCTATAGAACATTTTATGTTATCAAATGCATACTCAA
Source organism: Aquimarina rhabdastrellae (assembly GCA_947387485.1). Taxonomy (GTDB): domain Bacteria; phylum Bacteroidota; class Bacteroidia; order Flavobacteriales; family Flavobacteriaceae; genus Aquimarina. The sequence goes on along the minus strand of CANDNT010000001.1, from coordinate 913,539 downwards.
ATTGAGGATCATAATTATACCTTTTAACAGCGTGTTTCCAATTTTGATTTTGTTTGTTATCTATATTTATGGCAATAAAGTTAACATGAGGATATTTTTTTCTTAAGTGTGCTACTTTGGTATGTAGTCGTTTAAAATGAGAAGGAAAACTTACCGACCAAAAATAAACTACATTAATAGGTTTATGTAATAGTGAATTAAGAGATATAATAGAATCATTTAGCGCTATTACTTTTTGTTCTGGTAATTCGTTATTAGGAGTAAGACCATTTGCAGTATAGGCAACTTTTCTTAAATCATTTTTAAATTCATTATTACTACATTGTTTTAGAAAACGATTTAAAACAATTTTAGAATATTTTGCTGGATGGCTTTCTTTTATATAATCATAAGCAGTATTTTTAAGAATAGGATCTTTGATAGCAGGTTTTTGAATCAAACTATCAATAAAATCAAGTCGATGTAATACTTTCATGTAGCGATGCTTTTTTATCGCTGGATGCTTTGATTCATAAATAAAAGAATCATTAAAAATATAGTTATTTAAAAATCTATTATAGGCATATAATCTATTTAAAACAGTATCGTTAAAATTTACTTTTTCGCGATAAACATAAAAGTTTTTAGGCATATTCGTTAAAATAGCATCAATATCTGTGATAGAACCATAATGTCTCCTTAAATACATTTCGTGTCTTGCATAAAAATCATATAAAAAAGAAGACCTCAAGACTTTTATAGTATTAAGATCAAAATCGTATTTCTTTACAAAACGATTAAACATGGTAAGTCTGTCTTGAAGCATAGAATCTTGTTTCTTTTTAAAAAGCTCAGGTGCTAGTTTAGCATGCTTTCTCAATAAAGAGCGTTCATTTTCATTAATTAAAAAGGTATTAATTAAGAAATTGTTCTTTTCTGCACCATTTCCAGTAAAAACGAGAGATTCGTCAAATTCAAGTGTGTTTAATCTAAGTAGGATACTATCTTTACTTTGTAGATATATCAATTGATATTCTCTATTGTGTTTAAAGTTGTATAATCCTTCTTTAAGTGAATTTACTTTAAAAGAAAATCTATTGTATTTATCCAGATATATAGTATCACCTTTATCCTCATTAATATAGAAGATGACATGATCGGTTTCTGGATTTACAATTTCTCCACCGATATAGACCTTTCCCTTATTATTATGATCTAATTCAGCTTTTTTACAGCTTTGAAATAATATTCCGAAGAATAAAACTGTAAATACATGTAAAAATATTTTCATAGTATTGCCAATATACCCAAACGCCATAATAAGACTTTTATTGAAAGTAAACAAAAATATGAGTAAGAAAGAAGTAGCGGAGTTAATGATACGTTAATTATATAATAAAAGAGAGAATGTTTCTTGATGTTACGCATATTTTATACTTTTGCGCAAATCCAAAAAAAAACATATTAATATAAATGTTATCAGTTTCTAATCTTTCGGTTCAATTCGGTAAACGTATATTGTTTGACGAAGTAAATACAGCTTTTACACAAGGTAATTGTTATGGTATCATTGGGGCTAATGGAGCCGGTAAATCTACTTTTTTAAAGATATTATCGGGTATTATGGAACCTACATCAGGACATGTACACCTAGAGCCAGGTAAACGTATGTCTGTGCTAGAGCAAAACCATTATGCATATGATGAATATACAGTTCTCGAAGCTGTAATAATGGGGAATAAACCATTGTATCGTATAAAGAAAGAAATGGACGAAATTTATGCAAAGCCGGACTTTAATGATGCAGATGGAGAGCGAGTAGGAGTATTACAGGTGGAGTTTGAAGAAATGAACGGATGGAGTGCCGATAGTGATGCTGCAGCAATGCTTTCTAACTTGGGGATCAAAGAAGATTTGCATTATACCAAAATGGCCGATGTAGATAATAAGCAACGTGTACGTGTATTATTAGCACAAGCTTTATTTGGTAATCCAGATGTATTAATCATGGATGAGCCTACCAATGATTTGGATTATGAAACAATAACATGGTTAGAGAACTTTTTGGCTAATTATGATAATACGGTAATTGTTGTATCTCACGACCGTCACTTCCTTGATGCAGTATGTACTCATATTTCTGATATTGATTACTCTAAAATCAATCACTATAGCGGAAACTATACATTTTGGTATGAGTCATCTCAATTAGCAGCAAAACAAAGAGCTCAACAAAACAAAAAAGCCGAAGAGAAGAAAAAAGAATTACAAGAGTTTATCGCTAGATTTAGTGCCAATGTAGCTAAATCAAAACAAGCTACTTCACGTAAGAAGATGATTGATAAACTTAATATTGAAGAAATAAAACCTTCAAGTAGAAGATACCCTGCAATTATTTTTGATAGAGATAGAGAAGCTGGAGATCAAATATTAAATGTTGAAGGATTAAGCTCTAGTGTAGAAGGAGAATTACTATTTAAAAATGTAGATATTAACCTAGCCAAAGGAGATAAAGTAGTTATTTTTTCTAAAGATTCTAGAGCAACAACTGCGTTTTACCAAATTATCAATGGTAAACAAGAAGCAGATTCTGGAAAGTACGCTTGGGGTGTAACTACTAGTCAATCATATTTACCAGCAGATAATAGTGAGTATTTCCAGAGTGATTTAACTCTAGTAGATTGGTTACGTCAATGGGCAACGACAGAAGAAGAAAGAGAAGAAGTTTACATTAGAGGTTTCTTAGGTAAAATGATTTTTAGTGGAGAAGAGGCTTTAAAGAAATGTAATGTATTATCTGGAGGAGAAAAAGTACGTTGTATGTTGTCAAAAATGATGATGACTCGTGCTAATGTTGTAATGCTAGATGAACCTACTAACCACTTAGACTTAGAGTCAATTACAGCGTTTAATAACTCGTTAAAGAACTTTAAAGGAACGGTGTTGTTTACAACACATGATCACGAATTTGCTCAAACTGTAGGTAACCGTGTAATTGAACTTACTCCTAATGGGATAATTGATCGTTACATGACGTTTGATGAGTATATGTCTGATAATAAAGTAAAAGAATTAAGAGAAAAAATGTATTCTTAATAAGAGGCATTTCGATATCATAAAAAAAGAGCGCGTAATTCAATTACGCGCTCTTTTTTTATGATAGAATAAGATTCTTTCTATTGATCTGTATCTGAGTTTGAGAAATGATTATAAATCAAGAATCCACCATATCCAATAAAACCTATAGTAAGTATTATCCTTATCATAGAAGGATCTTCTTGTTGAAATTTGTTGTACAATCTAAGTGATCCAAAAAGAACAAGAGTAATTCCAATAATAAGATTCCACGATTTTTTATTTTGAGAATTAGAGTCCATAGGTATATTTAGGTTTTATGATGAGTAGATTTAATTAGCCAAACTCTTTTCGATTATAGGTAATGCATTTTCTGCATCTGTCTTTTTTACAAATAACTGTATTTGGTTAGGAAGACCACCTCCAAAACCTCCTCTTAATCCAGATTCAAAATCATCTCTGGTAAGAGAGTTAATACCACTATCTTGTAATACATTCTGAAGAAATTGCACATTAATTAAACTTCCTGTGTATACACGTTCATAATCACTTTCGGGAAATAAATTCATAAATTGTATTTTATAATAATAATTCTAAGATAAACATAATTTCAGAATAGTAAAAGGAGTGTGATTAATTATAAATCACACTCCTTTGTATATTCAATTGGATAGAAAAACGACTATATATTAGCGTAATTCGGCACCTAACTTTGATTCAAAATTTTGCTGTAATTTATTCATGATTTTATCAATCTGTTTATCTGTAAGAGTTTTGTTTTCATCTTGTAAAATGAAACTTACAGCATAAGATTTTTTACCGTCAGGTAAATTATCTCCTTGATAAACGTCAAATAAATCTACATTTTTAAGTAATTTCTTCTCTGTTTGTTTTGCTATAGTATGAACTTCTTCAAACGTTACTTTGTCTTCTAGCAATAAGGCAAAATCACGTCTTACTTCTGGGAATTTAGGAATGTCCTTAAACTTAATTTTATTACGTTTAGCAAACTCAATAATATTATCCCAGTTGAAATCAGCAAAAAGAACTTCTTGACTAATACTAAAAGATTTTAGAATTGTTCTTTTGACAATACCAAATTCTACCATTTTAGTTTTACCTAAGCTTAATACCATACCTTCAGCAAAAACATCATTTTTAATAGGGCTAGATTTAAGTCCTTTTAATCCTAAACGATCTAAAATAGCAATTAAAATACCTTTTAAATAAAAGAAATCACTTTGTTTTAATGGTGTATTCCAACTCTCTTTTGATCTATTTCCTGTAACAAAAACACTTAAGTGTTTGTTCTCTACACGTTCGTTCTCATACTGGTGATATGTTTTTCCAAATTCAAAGAATTTTAAGTCAGAACGTTTGCGATTACTGTTATAAGCAATAGCTTCTAGACCAGAAAAAAGTAAAGATTGACGCATAACCGATAAATCTTGACTTAAAGGATTCAAGATATTTACATTATGCTCTTCTTTAAGTTGATCACTTAAATTAATATAATTAGGAGTAGTAAGTGAGTTTGCCATCATCTCATTAAATCCTTGACCAATAAGTTGATTAGCAATTACATTCTGTACTTTATAATCTTCAAATTTATTAACAGAAGAAATAGAAGCATTTAGTTTTTCTGTAAACTTGATATTGTTATATCCATACACACGTAAAATTTCTTCGATAACATCAGCTTCACGTTGTACATCATTACGATAAGCAGGTATAGTAAGACCAATACCAGTTTCTGTAACATTATTAACTTTGATTTCAAGAGAAGAAAGAATACTCTTAATTGTTTCTCTTGGTAACTCTTCACCAATTAGTTTTGTAGCATTTTCAAAAGATAAGAATACTTGAAAATCCTCAATTTTTTTAGGGTATAAATCAGTTATATCACTAGAAATATGTCCACCAGCTAATTCCTGAATTAAAAGAGCAGCACGTTTAAGCGCATATTCTGTTACATTAGGATCGATTCCACGCTCAAATCTAAAAGAAGCATCTGTATTTAATCCATGACGTTTTGCTGTTTTACGTACACTTACAGGATTAAAATAAGCACTTTCTAAGAAAATAGAAGTAGTTTGTTCTGTTACACCAGAGTTAAGACCTCCAAAAACACCAGCAATACAAAGTGGTTTTTCTGCATCACAGATCATTAAATCTTCAGCATGTAACTCGCGTTCAACTTCGTCAAGTGTAGTAAATTTTGTTCCTTGAGCAACTGTTTTTACTTCAATTTTATTTCCAGAAATATGTTTTGCATCAAAAGCATGAAGAGGTTGCCCTAATTCATGTAAAACATAATTAGTAACATCAACTACATTATTTTTTGGGGCTAAACCTATAGCTTTTAAACGGTGTTGTAACCAAGCAGGAGATTCAGCTACCTTGATATCAGAGATAGTTACACCACAATAACGAGGAGCAAGAATACTATCTTTAACATCAATATCTATTTTATGTAATCTATTTTCGACATGAAAACTACTTACAGAAGGTGTAATAAGCTCAAACGAAAGTTCTTTTTGTTTTAATCCAGCTTTAAGATCACGAGCAGTACCCCAGTGACTCATAGCATCGGCACGATTAGGTGTTAATCCGATTTCAAAAACAGTATCATTTTCTATATCAAAAATTTCAGAAGCTTTAGTACCTACAGCAATAGTTTCGTCAAGAACCATGATACCATCATGACCTTTTCCTAAACCTAGTTCATCTTCGGCACAGATCATACCGTGGCTTTCTTCACCTCGTATTTTTCCTTTCTTGATTTTCCAAGCTTCACCATTTTCATCATATAACGTAGTTCCTATAGTAGCAACAGGAACTTTTTGACCTGCAGCAACATTAGGCGCTCCACAAACAATTTGAACTGGTGTCTCTCCACCCAAATCAACTTTGGTAACTTTAAGTTTGTCTGCATTAGGGTGTTGTTCACAACTCAATACGTGTCCTACAACTACACCTTCTAAACCACCTTTTACACTTTGATAAGGAGCTATTCCTTCAACCTCTAAACCAAGATCGGTAAGCAATTCACTCGTTTTTTCAGCATCCCAGTCTAACTTAATAAATTGTTTCAGCCAGTTATATGAAATCTTCATGTATACTTCTTAATATTTTATGAATCGCAAATATAATAAATGCCATTTCATTATTTAAAAAAGAAGTAACTTTATCGCTTTAGTTTTTCTTTCAAATAGCACTTTTTGCTTTTTAGATTAATAGAATTATTAGAATATAATCTTTTGATGCCTATTTTAAGATTTGATTTTTTTGTTTTAAGTGAAAGGAACGACAAGAAAGACAGACTTGATAAGTGAATTATAGAGAATTAGTTATGAAAAATTTAGGAGTATTTTTGTTAGCGCTTTTGATGTTAGCTTGTAAAAGTGAAACAAATAAAAAAGAATTGACGATTAAATCGGGAACATGGAGAGCCGAGTTGGCTGTTATGGACGAAAAGAGTTTACCGTTTATTTTTACAGTAGATGAGCAAAAGAAAATAAAAATTTACAATGCAGAAGAAGAGATTTATGTAGATGAAGTAACTATTAGTAATGATTCAATTCGCATTTATATGCCAGTTTTTGAAGGGTATATTGTAGCAAAAATTCAGGATGATATGAATTTTTCGGGAAGTTTTATCAAAAAAAATGTAGGTAGAAATGTTCCTTTTAAAGCAGAGTATGGTGTAGATAAGCGATTTGTACTAAATAAAAAGGCAAAATTTAATATTACAGGAAACTGGGAAACAGTTTTTAGTAAAGACAGTGAAAAAGATAGATATATAGCCAAAGGGATATTTAAACAAGCAGGAGATAAAGTAACGGGGACTTTTAGAACAACTACAGGAGATTATCGTTATTTAGAAGGAGTTGTGGATGGTGATGAGTTAAAATTATCAACTTTTGATGGTGGTCATGCCTTTTTATTTACAGCCAAAGTTTCTGATAGTATCATAGATGGTTATTTCTATTCTGGAAACCATTGGAAAGAACCTTTTTCAGCAAAAAGAAATGATGCTTACGAATTGCCTTCGGCTAATAGTTTAACGTATTTAAAAGAAGGATTTAAAACGTTGAATTTTTCGTTTCCAGATGCAAGCGGAAAAAGAGTTTCTCTTTCTGATCCTCAATTTGAAAATAAAGTAAAAGTAATACAGATTATGGGAACTTGGTGTCCTAATTGTATGGATGAAACTAAGTATTATGTTGACTATTTTAGTAGAAATAAAGGAAAACCTTTCGAATTTGTTGCGTTAGCTTTTGAAAATGCAAAAACATCAGAAAAAGCATTTAAAGCCATCGATCGTTTAAAGAAGAAATTAAAAGTTGAATATCCTGTATTATTAGCTCAATATGGTTCTACCGACAAGGAAGAAGCACAGCAAAAATTACCAATGTTGAACCATATTATTTCATATCCTACATCTATTTTTATAGATAAAAAAGGTACAGTAAGAAAGATTCATACAGGATTTAATGGACCTGCTACAGGGAAAAAATATACAGAATTTAAAGAAGAGTTTGAAAGCTTTATGGAAGAGCTTATGGCTGAATAATAGGATATTTAACAAAAATAAAATAAGGGCAGTGTAGTCATCTACATTGCCCTTATTTTGTTAGTGATAGATTTTTTTAGGGCAAAGGACAATATAGATAGACTACAAATGAATACTGTAAAAGGTATTCTATAATTGCTAAAAAATATAAAACAGGGGAAACAGAATGAACTGGTGTTGTATAGCCATAGCAATTATTGGGTATATTATTATAATGTGTAGAAATGAAATCATTTCGATGGCAAATCTAATAGGATTAAAAGGAATGTAAGATGATGCAGATCACTTTGTGACGCAAGCTACATTACGATTTATACTTACTCACTTTAACTAAAGCAATTAATGTTAGTATGTTTCAAATTTAATTTGATTAAAAAACGAGTTTTATTTTAACATAGAATTAAGATAATGTTATAAGAAATTAAGAGAATATAAATGAAAAAGAAAACTTAATGAAGCTATCCTGATTTGTGATGATGTTTTTTTTGCGATAAGAGTGCATTAAACGTAGTTATTGAAAAAAAGAGACTCTAGTTTTTCTAGTATCTTAGCATCAAATCATAAAAATTACAATATTACACAATGAAAAAACTATTTGTACAATTAATACTAATATGCTGTATTAGTCTAGTTTCTCATGCACAGGTCACTACTTCAAACATGGAAGGAGTTGTATATGATGATGCCAATCAATTACTTCCTGGAGCAACAGTGAGAGCTGTTCATACCCCTACAGGAACTTCTTATGGAAGTGTTACAAATTTTGACGGACGATTTAACCTAATTAATCTTAGAGTAGGAGGTCCATATCAATTGATTGTGAGTTATGTGGGATTTAAAACACAAACCATAAGCGATATCAATTTACAATTAGGACAAACATTTAATGCTACAATAGTATTAAAAGCAGATAGTAATGAACTAGATGAAGTAGTTATTACAACCAATAAAAACTCGGCTTTTAATAGTGAGCGTACAGGTGCAGAAACCAGTATTGGAAGTAGAGAATTAAAAGCATTACCTACAATTACACGATCGGCAGCAGATTTTTACAGATTAGAACCCACTGCGTCAAGTAATGGATCATTTGGAGGTCGTAATGATCAATTCAATAATTTTAGTTTAGACGGTTCTATTTTTAACAATCCGTTTGGGTTAGATGCTGCAACACCAGGAGGACAAACCAATGCACAACCAATTAGCTTGGATGCTATAGAGCAAATTCAGGTTTCACTAGCTCCTTATGATGTTACACAGGCTGGTTTTACAGGAGCTTCTGTAAATGCAGTAACAAAGAGTGGGACAAATAATTGGAAAGGAACTGTTTATGGATTTTATCGTAATCAAGACTTAACAGGAGATAAAGTAGGTAATGACGATATTATTGTGCCCGATTTGAATCAAGCGCAGTATGGAGTTAGTGTAGGAGGACCAATTATAAAAAATAAATTATTTGTCTTTGCTAATTTTGAACGAGATGATCGAGAAGATTTAGGATCAAATTTTTTGGCAGCTCGTTCAGGAGTGACAGGTACTAATGTATCTAGAGTTTTGGCTTCTGATTTAGACTTTGTCTCAGATCAATTAGCAAATTTAGGATATCAAACAGGACCTTATGAAGGGTACACGCATATTACAGAATCTTCTAAGGGTTTATTGAAATTAGATTGGAATATTAATGATAATCATCGATTAGCTTTAATTTATAATTTTTTGGATGCTTCAAGAGATTTACCGGCTAACCCAGAAGCAATAGGACGTAGAGGACCAGATTTAACTACATTACAATTTAGAAATTCTGGATATAGAATAAACAATAAAATCAATTCGTTCTTAGTTGAATTGAACTCTAATTTTAGAAGTAATATCACTAATAAATTACAAATAGGATATACTAAGTTTAAAGATAGTAGAGATCCATTTTCTGCTCCTGCACCACCAATAAATATTCAGCAAAATGGAGTGCGTTATATTGTTGCTGGGCACGAACCATTTTCTATAAACAACAAACTTGATCAAGATGTATATCAAATAACGAATAACTTAAACATAGTTTCAGGAAATCACACTATTACTTTAGGTGGATCTTTTGAGCGATTCGAATTTGATAATTCATTTAATTTAGGGGTATACGATTTTGGTGGAGATGATACACAAGGCTTAGGACCAATAAGTACCTTTTTTGATGTTTTTGATAGTGTGAGAAGAGATGCAACAAATCCTACAGGAAACAGTTTTGAAGAAGCTATTGATAATGGTACGATAGCGGCAGCATTATTGAATGCACAACAAGTTTTTGATCAAAATAATGCAAATAATTCATGGGCACTAGCAGAGACTAATGTAGGGCAGTTAGCTTTTTATGCACAAGATAAATGGAGAATGCATGATAGGTTTACATTGACATATGGATTAAGAATAGATCAACCATTATATTTTGATACAGAGACAAAAATTAGAGAAAATATAGAAAGAGCAGCAGGTGGAACATTTCCAGACGGGAATTATCAACCAGAGATTGCCTATTATGACGAAAATGGAAATGAAACACAACTCAATAGCTTAGATTTACCTACACGTAAATTATTAGTATCACCACGTTTAGGATTTAATTGGGATGTAAAAGGAGATAAAACGTTTCAAGTGCGTGGAGGAACAGGAATTTTTACTGGACGATTACCTTTTGTTTGGATAGGAAACCAAGTAGCTAATCCTAATTTTTTCTTTTATACAACTACAGCACCAGATTTTGAATTTCCTCAAGTATGGAGAAACAGCCTAGGTATAGATTATAAATTCAAAAATGGATATGCAATATCAACAGATGTGATTTATACAGAAGATATTAATTCCCAGATGGTCCGTAATTATGGATTACGCACGCCTAGTGGACAACTAGAAGGAGTAGATGATCGACCTATTTATTTAGATACAGATAGGGCAGTAAACGAGTTTGGGGGAACGACAAATGCGTATGTATTTACTAATACAGATATAGGATATTCATTTAATTGGTCTGTAAAATTACAAAAGCGATTTAATAATGGATTGTATGCGAGTATAGCTTATAATTTCTTAGAAGCAGAAGATGCTAGTTCGCTAGATGCAGAAATCTCTAGTGATGCTTATGAACGTAATCCTGCATTAGGTAATGTAAATCAAGCGGTGAGTACAACTTCTAGATATGGTGATAAACATCGTATTGTAGGGCAATTAAACAAAATTTTTCATTATGGTAAACGTAAACAATGGAAAACCTCATTAGGTGCTTTTTATGAATACGCTCAAGGCGGAAGATTTAACTATATATATTCTGGAGATATTAATAATGATGGTTCAAGTCTTAATGATTTATTATACATACCTACACAAGAAGAACTAGTTACATATAACTTTACTGGATCAGGAGCAGAACAAGAGGCACAACGTGCAGCTTTTGAAGCATTTATAGAACAAGATGATTATTTAAGAGATCGTAGAGGTAACTATGCCGAAAAATATGCTATCCTAAGTCCATGGAGAGGGCGTTGGGATGTTAAACTTACTCAAGATTATAATTTTAATGTATCTGCAAATAGAACAAATACAATACAATTGAGTATAGATATTTTAAACTTCGGGAATCTTTTAAACTCAGATTGGGGAGTGATAGAAAGACCTGTAAATGATCAAATTTTGGGAGTTTCTGTAGATGATAATAATGTGCCTACCTATACTTTTGATGTATCTCAACGTAAGACTTTTGCAAATGATTTTAGTTTAGATTCTAGATGGCAAGCACAAGTAGGATTACGATATATTTTCTAAAATTAAGGTTTATATAAATGAAGAAAAGGTGAACCGATTTTTAGGTTCATCTTTTTTTATAGATAAAATGAATTTATAAAGCGGATTATACGTATTTTTGCACGCAATTTTGACGATAAGATCAGTATGAAATACCAAAGACTTACAAAAGAACAATTGGAAGAAATGCATCAAGAGTTTATTAACTTTTTGGCAACTCAATCTATTACAGGAAAAGAGTGGGAGGATATCAAAAAGAATAAACCAGAGGTTGCAGAAGAAGAAATAGATGTTTTTAGTGATTTAGTATGGGAAGGCGTTTTAAATAAAGTTGTTTATTTAGAGCATTTCTCAAAACAACAAATACATTTATTTCACTTAGGAGAGGAAAAAATGAGACTAATTGCTATACGAGTAAGTAAAGAAGATATAGATGTAACAACTCAAGGAGGATATGATTGGTTACGTAATAATTTACTAGATGATAGTGTTGAGTTTTTTAATGCCAATAAAGAATATAATGAAGATAAAAATGCAGATAAATTTGCATTAATTAGAGAAGGCGCTCAAATTACAAAAGGTGAATTATATCAATATTTTGAAAAATTAATGGCTAATAAAAAGGCTTAAAAAAAAGCTGCTATTGCAGCAGCTTTTTATATTTCTTTGGTTTCGGCATTAGGAGCATTTTCTTTTACAGAACGTATTCCATTTTCCATTCCTGATTCAGAAGCATACATTTGACTACTTCCTATAACTTGACCATTAGTAGCTTTTAAATTGAAATAAAACTTACCATTAGTAGCTGTTTTACGTTCGTAGCGAACATCATCTTCACAGTTTTTTTGTACAGAAGCAATCCCATTTTTAGCGGCAGCTTTACTATTATATACTTCGCTAGATAAAATTACTTGACCATTTTTAGCCTTAAGTGTAAAATGAAATTTTTCTCCTTCTTTATTTTTTAGTTCAAACATGATTCTCTTTTTTGTTTAAGTATAGTTAAAAATATACATAATTCTAAAAAAATAATAGAGAAGAGAAGAGATTTTTGATTAGAACGGTAACTTTTGTAAGATTTTAAGCATAAAAAAGTGGTAATTTTTGATTACCACTATAGAATTGCACATAATAAAATGATACAATAATGAACTTATTTAAACATATCCAATCCAGGGATATTAGGCATACCATCTTTTGCAGCAGCAGCAAGTTCTGACTCATTAATTTGAGTAGCCTTAGCAATAGCTTTGTTAAGTGTAAGAATTAAATAATCCTCAAGTTGCTCTTTATCTTCAAGAAGTTCATCTGCAATACTTAAAGATTTGATTTCTCTATTTGCAGTAACAGTAACTTTTAATAAATTATCAGAGCTGTTTTCGTCAATTAAAACAGTGTTCAAGCGTTTTTTTGTATCCTCTACTTTTTGTTGAGCTTCTTTGAGTTTCCCCATCATACCCATCATGTCTCCAAACATTTGATATAAGATTTTAGATATTATTGATTACAAAATTACTATTTTGGTAAGTAATAAACTATAGTATTATTATGAAAAGTTTTAGTTTTATCTATATATTATCTTTTATTTTTGCCGTTTCGTGCAATACTAATTCAAAAACAAAAGACAAACCATTGAATACAGAAACACAAATTCCTACAGCAGTAAAAAAGCCTAAACAATTAGAAAAGCACGGAGATGTGCGTGTAGATAATTATTTTTGGTTAAACCAAAGAGAAGATGAAGAGGTTTTAAATTACCTAAGAGAAGAGAATGAGTACAATGATAGAATGACAGCTCATACTAAGGATTTTCAAAAAAGTCTTTTTGAAGAAATGAAATCACGAATCAAAGAAGATGATGCTTCTGTACCTTATAAGTATAATGGATATTGGTATATCACACGATTTGAAAAAGGGAAAGATTATCCTATATATTCTAGAAAGAAAGAAACATTAGAGGCAGAAGAAGAAATTTTATTTGACTGTAATGAAGAAGCAAAAGGATACGAATATTTTAAACTTACAGGTCTTAACATAAGCCCAGACAATACTTTGGCAGCTTATGGAGTAGATACTGTAAGTAGAAGACAATATACCATAAGAATTAAGAATTTAGTTACAGGAGAGATTTATCCAGAAACTATAGAAAATGCAACGGGATCGAGTACATGGGCTGCAGATGGAAAAACATTATTCTATACCCGTAAAGATGCAGAAACTTTAAGATCTGATAAAATTTATAGACATACAATTGGAACTCCTGTTACACAAGATGTTTTAGTATTTCATGAAGAAGACGATACCTTCAATACATTTGTATATAAAACAAAATCAAGAAAATATTTAGTAATAGGTTCAAGTAGTACATTAACGTCTGAGTATAGAATATTAAAAGCAGATAATCCTACAGGAACATTTGAAATATTTCAAGAAAGAACAAGAGGGTTAGAATATGGTATAGCACATTATGAAGACAACTTCTATATCTTAACAAATGCAGATGGAGCTACTAATTTTAAGCTAATGAAAACGGCAGAAAATAAAACTGCCAAAGAAAATTGGAAAGACTTAATACCTCACAGAGAAGATGTTTTATTAGAAGATATAGATATTTTTAAAGAGTATTTAGTCATAAGCGAACGTTCTAATGGTTTAAATAAAATCAATATCAAACGATGGGATGGTAAAGCAGATTACTATTTACCATTTGACAGTGAGACTTATACAGCATATGTAGGAACTAATCCAGATTTTGATTCCAAGATTTTAAGATATGGATACAATGCTTTAACTACGCCTAGTTCTGTTATTGATTTTGATATGGAGGCAAAAACTAAAGAAATCAAAAAGGAGCAAGAAGTTTTAGGAGGAAATTTTGATAAAGCAAACTATGTATCAGAAAGAATTTGGGCTACAGCAACAGATGGAACTCAAATTCCGATTTCGATAGTATATCGCAAAGGACTTAAAAAAGATGGTGCAAATCCAGTATTACAATATGGATATGGATCTTATGGAGTAACTATTGACCCTTATTTTTCTACATCTAGATTAAGCTTATTAGACAGAGGTTTTGTTTATGCAATAGCTCATATAAGAGGAAGTGAATATTTAGGGAGACAATGGTATGAAGATGGAAAACTATTAAAAAAGAAAAATACATTTACAGACTTTATTGACTGTTCAAAGTTTTTAATAGCCCAAGGATATACTACTCCAGAACATTTGTATGCAATGGGAGGATCTGCAGGAGGATTATTAATGGGGACTGTAATGAATATGGCACCAGAATTGTATAATGGTATAGTTGCAGGAGTACCTTTTGTTGATGTAGTAACAACAATGCTAGATGATAGCATTCCGTTAACTACAGGAGAGTATGATGAATGGGGAAATCCTAATGATAAAACATACTATGAATATATGAAATCATATTCACCATATGATAATGTAAAAGCGCAAGTTTATCCTAATATACTAATAACAACAGGATTGCATGACTCTCAAGTGCAATATTGGGAACCTGCAAAGTGGGTGGCTAAATTAAGAGAGTTAAAATTAGATGATCATAAACTACTTTTGCATACTAATATGGAAGCAGGGCATGGAGGAGCTTCAGGAAGATTTGAAGCGCTAAAAGAAGTAGCAGAAGAATATGCTTTTTTATTAGATCTAGAAGGGATTACTGAATAATTAAAAAAAATAATGTAAATTCGCAACGTTTTATAACTGTTTTTGGGTTCCCCAACCTATTAGCTCAAGGACAGATGAAAAACATAACCTTATGAGAGAACAGATAGAGGCTTATAATAATGTATTGGAGCTTATAGGTGATACACCACTTATAAAATTAAATAAAATTATAGAAGGCTTACCCGGTAATTACTACGCTAAAATTGAATCGTTTAACCCAGGGCATTCTACAAAAGATCGAATTGCACTGCATATCATAGAAGAAGCAGAACGTAAAGGAATACTTAAACCAGGAGATACTATCATTGAAACGACCAGTGGTAACACAGGATTTAGTATTGCTATGGTAAGCGTTATTAAAGGCTATGATTGTATTCTTGCAGTAAGTTCTAAATCATCAAAGGACAAAATCTCTATGCTTAAAAGTATGGGGGCTAAAGTTTATGTTTGCCCAGCACATGTAAGTGCAGATGATCCTAGATCGTATTATCAAGTAGCTAAACGATTACACGAAGAAATTAAAGGTTCTGTATATATCAATCAGTATTTTAATGAGTTAAATATGGATGCTCATTATAATTCTACAGGGCCAGAAATCTGGAAACAGACAAAAGGACAGCTTACACACTTTGTAGCTTGTAGTGGTACTGGAGGTACAATATCAGGTACAGCTAGATATTTAAAAGAACAAAATAAAGATATTAAAATATTAGGAATTGATGCTTTTGGATCTGTTCTTAAAAAATATCATGAAACAAGAGAGTTTGATTCTAATGAGATCTATCCATATCGTATAGAAGGATTAGGAAAAAACTTGATTCCTACAGCAACAGATTTTGATGTAATAGATAAGTTTGAAAAAGTTAGTGATGAGGAAAGTGCTCACACAGCTAGAGAATTAGCTAGAACAGAAGGTTTGTTTTTAGGATATACTAGTGGTGCAGCAATACAGGGGATAAAACAAATGGCAGCACAAGGAGAATTTGACGAAAACAGTAATGTAGTCGTGATACTTCCAGATCATGGATCAAGATACATGAGTAAGGTCTTTAGTGACGAATGGATGCTAGAACAAGGATTTGTAGATAGCAAAAACGAAATAGACGCAACTCGAGTACAATTCGTAAAATAATTAAAAGAAATACAATATGAAGGCATCTGATTTATAAAAAACAGATGCTTTCTTTTTATGAATAGGGAGAACATTTCAATATAATTATGTCATCCCATCATTTTTCTTTATTTTCGCAAACTTATTAAGATACAAATTTAAGATAGATGAGAGATTTATTTGATAAGATATACAAAGACAAAGGACCTTTAGGGAAATGGGCTGATCAAGCAGAAGGATATTTCGTGTTTCCTAAACTAGAAGGACCTATATCAAATAGAATGAAGTTTCAAGGAAGAGAAGTAATTACTTGGAGTATTAATGACTATCTAGGGTTAGCTAATAGAGAAGAAGTTAGAGAAGTTGATGCAGCTGCGGCAGCTACATACGGATCTGCTTATCCTATGGGGGCTCGAATGATGAGTGGTCATACTGACTTACACGAGCAATTACAGGATGAATTAGCCGAATTTGTACATAAAGAAGCTGCATATCTTTTAAATTTTGGATATCAAGGAATGGTATCTACTATAGATGCTTTAGTATCAAAAGATGATGTAATCGTTTATGATGTAGATGCTCATGCTTGTATTATTGATGGAGTACGTTTACACCAAGGAAAACGTTTTACATATAAGCATAATGATCTTGAAAGTATCGAAAAGAATTTGATGCGTGCTACAAAAATGGCAGAAAAAACTGGAGGAGGTATTTTATTGATCTCAGAAGGTGTTTTCGGTATGAGAGGTGAGCAAGGTAGATTAAAAGAAATAGCTGCTTTAAAAGAAAAATATAATTTTAGATTATTTGTAGATGATGCTCACGGTTTTGGTACTTTAGGTAAAACAGGAGCAGGAGCAGGAGAAGAGCAAGGAGTACAAGACAAAATTGATGTATATTTTGCAACTTTTGCAAAATCTATGGCAAGTACAGGAGCTTTTATCGCTGCAGATAAAGAAATCATTGATTATTTAAAATATAATTTACGTTCTCAAATGTTTGCTAAATCATTGCAAATGCAATTGGTTGTAGGAGCATTAAAACGTTTGGATATGATCCGTACAATGCCTGAGTTAAGAGAAAAACTATGGGAGAATGTAAGAGCTTTACAAAACGGATTAAAAGACAGAGGATTTGATCTTGGAACTACGCAGAGTTGTGTGACACCAGTATACCTTAAAGGTAGTATTCCTGAAGCTATGGCATTAGTAAAGGATTTAAGAGAAAACCATGGAGTATTCTGTTCGATAGTAGTATATCCAGTAATACCAAAAGGATTGATCTTATTAAGATTAATTCCTACAGCAACACATACTTTAAAAGATGTAGAAGAAACATTAGAAGCTTTCTCTGCAATTAGAGAACGTTTAGAAAATGGAACGTATAAGCGAATGTCTGCGGCTTTAACAGCAGCAATGGGAGAATAAATCTCATCATTATATAAATATCTTTTCAAGCCATCAATTTTACATTGATGGCTTTTTGTTGGCTTATAAATATGATATAATTTGATTATTAATATCTGTTTAATAATGTATAGTACATAATACATAACACTTTTTAAATAATAGGATAAAATTTTATTCTAAATAAATTAAGCCGCAATCTTTTGAGAATATGATAAAATAGACCACTTTTTACCTTTAACTATTGAATTTATTAACCGAAAACGTTTTAGTTTTTTTACGAATTAGGTTATTAAGATCAATTACGATAGATTTGATATTGATGATTAAGGATATAAAAAATATAGGAGTATTAACTTCTGGTGGAGATGCACCAGGAATGAATGCTGCAATTAGAGCAGTTGTAAGAGCATGTAGCTTTTATGAGCTTAAATGTTTTGGTATTTATAAAGGATACGAAGGATTGATCGGGAATGATATAGAAGAATTAAATGCAAGATCTGTTCGTAACATAATTAATAAAGGAGGAACATTTTTAAAATCAGCAAGATCTCAAGAGTTTCGTACAGAAGAGGGTAGAGCAAAAGCATATCAAAACCTTAAGAATGCAAATATAGATGCATTAATAGTTATAGGTGGAGACGGAAGCTTTACTGGAGCTACAAAACTCTATGCAGAATATAACTTTCCTGTAGTAGGTATTCCTGCAACTATAGATAATGATATTAATGGTACAGATTATACTATTGGATACGATACAGCATTAAACACTGTAGTGGATGCTATAGATAAAATAAGAGATACTGCAAGTTCACATAACCGTTTATTTTTGATAGAAGTAATGGGAAGAGATGCTGGTGATATTGCTTTAAATGCAGGAATCGGAGCAGGAGCAGAAGAGATCTTAATTCCAGAACAAAATTTAGGAGTAGAACGTTTACTAGAATCACTTAAAAGAAGTAAACAATCAGGAAAAACTTCGAGTATTATTGTTGTTGCAGAAGGTGATAAATCTGGAAAAAATATTTTTGAATTAGGTAGCTATGTCGAAGAGAACCTTAAAGATTATGAAGTAAGAGTTTCTGTTTTAGGGCATATTCAAAGAGGAGGAGCACCTAGTTGTTATGATCGTGTATTAGGTAGCAAACTTGGAGTAGGAGCAGTTGATGCTTTGCTTAAAGGAGAAAGTAATGTTATGATCGGAATTGTAAATAAAAAAATTACGTCAGTTGGTTTAGAAGTGGCACTGACAAAAGAAAGAGAGTTGGATCAAGACTTGATTCGAGTTTCGGATATAACTTCAATATAAATTTAGAAATACATTAAAATTAGGAATATGAGTACGTTAAAAATAGGTATTAACGGTTTTGGGAGAATAGGTAGAATCGCTTTTAGAATTGCTTCTAAAAGAGAAAATGTAGAAATAGTAGGGATCAATGATTTATTAGATGTAGAGCATTTAGCTTATTTATTAAAATATGATTCTGTTCACGGTAGGTTTGATGGAACTATAGCAGTAGAAAATGGAAACCTAGTTGTAAACGGAAAAACAATACGTGTAACTGCAGAGCGCAATCCAGAAGATTTAAAATGGGATGAAGTAGGAGCAGAAGTAGTTATGGATTGTACAGGAATTTTTACAACTTTAGGAACAGCAGATGCACACTTAAAAGCAGGAGCTAAGAAAGTAGTAATTTCTGCACCATCAAAAGATGCGCCGATGTTTGTAATGGGAGTAAACCATAAAGATGTTAAGCCTAGCGATACTATTGTTTCTAATGCTTCATGTACTACAAACTGTTTAGCACCATTAGCAAAAGTTATTGATGATAATTTAGGTATAGAAGAAGGATTAATGACAACAGTTCACGCTGCAACTGCAACTCAAGCAACTGTTGATACACCTTCAAAAAAGAACTATAGATTAGGACGTAGTGCAATGAATAATATCATTCCATCTACTACTGGAGCAGCTGTTGCTGTAACAAAAGTAATCCCTGAATTAAAAGGTAAATTAACAGGAATGGCTTTTAGAATTCCTACAGCAGATGTTTCTGTTGTTGATTTAACTGTAAAGACTAAAAAATCAGCTTCATACGAAGAAGTTAAAGCTTTAATGAAAAACGCTTCAGAAAATGAATTAAAAGGAGTTCTAGCTTATACAGAAGAAGCTGTAGTTTCTCAAGATTTTGTTGGTGAATCTCATACATCTGTATTTGATGCAAACGCAGGTATAGCACTTAATGAGAATTTCTTCAAGTTAGTAGCTTGGTATGATAATGAATTTGGATACTCAACCAAATTAGTAGATTTATCTACTCACGTAGGAAACTTATAATACGCTATACAAAGCCTCAAGGTTTGATTTAAATGTTGAGGCTTTCTCTTACTAACCTAAATACACAAAATCATGATTTTAATAAGCGATGGAGGTTCAACCAAATGTGATTGGATATTACTTGATCAAGCAGGTGAAATAGTATTTAAAACACGAACAGGAGGATTAAATCCAGCTGTTTTTGGAGAACAAATGCTTAGGGATCGTATTTCGCAAAACGAAGAATTAACAGCATACAAAGATAAAATTGAAACGATTCATTTTTATGGAGCTGGATGTGGAACAAAAAAACCAACTTTAGTACTAGAGAAAATTATAAAAGAATTTTTTTCTAATGCAAAAGAGGTTTCAGTAAGAGAAGATATGGTAGCGGCTGTATTTGCAGCAACTACAGAACCAGGAATCGTTTGTATTTTAGGTACTGGGTCGAATAGCTGTTATTATGATGGAAAAGAGATTCATATGGCAGTAGATTCTTTAGGATATATCTTAATGGATGAAGCTAGTGGGAACTATTTTGGAAAGCGTTTAATACGAGATTATTTCTATCATAGAATGCCTCAAGATGTAGCTGTAGAATTTGAGAAACGTTTTAATTTAAATTCAGACGTGATCAAAGAGAATTTATATAAAAAAGAGAATCCCAATACCTATCTAGCATCATTTGCAGAGTTTATATTTACCAGTGAACGTAATGGATATTTTTATAAAATTATAACCGAAGGAATGCAAGAGTTTATGGAAACTCGAGTATTATGCTTTCCTGAGGCACAAAATGTTCCTGTTCACTTTATTGGATCTATTGCACATTTTAGTGAAGATATTATAAAAGCGGCAGCATGGCCATACCATCTTTCTATCGGAAAAATTATAAGAAGACCAATAGACGGATTAATAGAATATTACCGTAATAAAATTTTAACCAAATAAAAACATTAAAAAAAGAGAGTTTTTTTGTTTAGTGTAAAGAGTCTTAGAGATTAACCATCCTAAGGCTTTTTATTTTTATAATAGATTTATTCATGATATTAGGATATAAAAAAAGCCACAGTAAAATACATTTTACTGTGGAAGTTTAGTGTAAAGGTCCTTACTATTTTTGTTGTTTAATATATTATAATTGTTATCCTTTAAATATAATTTTCTTTAAGCGATAGCCTTCTACTTTGATAAAATATTTTTTAGGATCTCTATAGTTTTGAATATAATCATCTATTTGTCCTTTATCTAGTAATCTTCCAGACATATTATATAGACTATAATTTAATCCTTGAGGTACGTCCTTAATGTTTTTTAATATTTTTTTGTCGGTATCTTGTTGACAAGTGTCATCGGCTAGAAATCGATTAAGAAAAGTAATTCTACCTTCTTCGTCACCTTCTAGGGTAACAGTAGCAGATTCATCTACATCTATAAATCCTGTACCAGTTAAGCTTCCTTGAATAATAAGACAAGCGTTACGTACTTTGACACGAGCTCCTTTTTCTATATGCATGCTCAGCGTTACAAAAATGACTCCTTCGTCTGTATTTTGATCTAAACCGTCAATGACAGTATCTTCAGTTACATAGATAAGTTTACTAGAAACATCAACTTTGATATTTGCAACAAGTATGTTAGTTAAAAGTAATGTGAGGAAAAATAATTTTAATTTCATAATCTCCAGTTTTTAGGGTTAAACTGTTTTGTAAGATTATACTTACTCAAGTATGGTTTGTTTTATCGGTGTGGGTTTTAATATCATAGACAAGATACAAAAAGATTCTTAAAATTTTAAGAATAATAAAAATGATTTTAATCATTTATGGTGAAAAAGATGCATTTAATGAATGAAATACCCTGTGTTTTCAAGGGATTGATAACTTTTGTTTTTTTTTAACAAATGCAGTAATTTGAGAACAAAAATGTTTTAGAATAACTTACTATAAAGTAAAAGACTAGTATTTTTATCTATTACATTTGTATAATAATAGGTATTAAAAAGAATATGGTACTAAAAAAGCTATCTGAAAAAGGACTAATATGGTGTCAAAAATTGAGTATGTGGTTTAAACTATTACTCAATGAACTAGCCTATAATTTAATTAGTGTATTATTTGTGGTAATGATATATGTAACACTATGGCATTTTCCACAAACAATGGATTTATTATTGATCTTGAATCAAGCAGATGCTTTTTTATTAGAAGTACCTTTATATTTTAGTTTATTAACTATAGCTGCTTTTTTAATATGGAATACTCCTAAGTATTTTTACTTTCATAATTATAAAGAGATCAGTGCCAAAAATGTAATAGGATTTATCCCTAATCAGCATTATCGTTTTCAAAATATAGGCTTAAAATATTCGTATGATTTAAAAATACATTTAAGAAAAGTTATACCACGTATATTAGCTACTTTATTATTACTTATCTCTGCATTAGGTATTTTGCAGGGAATGAAACTTTTTGAATTAGAGAACATTTATACAGAATACCTTAATCCTAATAAAGTTTTATTAGGATGTATTGCTTTTTTATTGATATTGACAGAACCAGGATTGTATGTGAAATTCAAGAAGAAGCTCAATAAGATGCCACATACGGATCTTATTATACTCTCAGTGTTACTAGGCTTACTATTATTTATTGTATCATTAGGAACATTAAATACACAAGCAGAAAAAGATTTAGGAAATTTATTTTTGTCAAATTCAGCTTTGGCATTAACCTTTTTTACATTAGCCTTTAACAGTAGAAAAGTATTAAATTCGTTATCAGAAAAATGGTTTTATGGATTAATCATTTCTTCGGGTATTATTATTTTCTTTATTTATGTAGTGTTAAATTTAGCTCCCAATTTAGCTAGTTCTTTTAATCCGTTATCGATTATTTTAATTGTATTTATAAGTCTTTATATGGTTGCCTTTTTCCTGATTTTACTAGGAAAGAAAATTAAAATACCTTTATTGACTATAGTAGCTATAACATGCCTTTTTTTAGGAAGGTTTTTTTCTACAAGTTCATCATTTATTCATTATCAATTACCATTATTAGAAAGTAAAGTCGAACGACCTTTGATAGAAGATTATCTACATACATGGATAGAAGAAAGAGAAGAAAAGATAAAAAATCATAAAGGACAGTTTCCAGTAGTATTAGTTTCTGCTCAAGGTGGAGGGTCTAGAGCAGGATTATGGTCTTTTTTGGTACATAGTTATTTATATGAAACTACAAAAGGAGCCTATTTTGAAGATCATTTACTGTCGCTTACAGGAGCTTCTGGAGGAAGTGTAGGAAATGCTATGTTTTTTGCAGAAGTACAAACAGCTAAGAATGAAAATAGAACAGCAAAATTATCGTTCGACAATAAAGAAAGTATAAATCATCACGAATTAAAGTATAAAGCAAGTGAAATTTATAAGCACAATTTTTTATCTACATCACTATTAGCGTTACTAGGGAGAGATTTATTTAAAAATATTACGAATATTTCTAGTTTTAATGATCGAGGGAGATTATTAGAAGAACAATGGAATAGAGCACATAAAGAATATTTTTCGTGTAAAGGGTGTACACAAGGATTGCTAGAGAAAGAATATTTGGGCTTTTACAAAAAAGAAATAGATAAAATTAACAATGCTACTATAGATAAAAACATATCTCCTTTATTATTAATTAATACTACACATACACAAACAGGGAGTTATAATGTTATTAGCCCAGTAAAATATGATCATGTTAATACCTTTGCAGGAGTGACAGATTTTATTTCTCATATACAAGAAAGCCATAATAATAAATCTATAGCGTTATCAACAGCAATGCGTATCAATGCTAGTTTTCCATTTGTAACTCCAGTAGGAGAAATAGATAAAATTAATAGTAAAGGTAGAATAGATACTGATCAGTATGCAGATGCAGGATATTATGATAATGTAGGAGGAAGAGTTTCTTTAAGTGTGGCAAACGTTTTTAATAGAATAATTAATGAATCGTATCTAGCACTTAAAGGAAAGATAAAAATTGTTAACCTTTTAATTACTAATGATGAAGGAGAACGAATATCTAAAACAGAAACACAATTAGGAGCACCGCTAGCTACACTATCTAATGTGAGATATGGACATACAAAAGAAGTTATTAATAGGTTAGGAAATGAATACGAGATAGCACTTAAAGAAACAGCAATTAACCCATATCATAAAATCAATAAAAGTGAGTTAAAAACTAAAAAAGATTCATTGATTAAGCCTATATTGCCTTTAGGAAGATACTTGTCAACAATCGCAATTAGATCAATGGAAGCTCGCTTAGAGAAAGTTAGTCCGCAACTGGATGCGATTTTTGAATAAAAAAATGACAGTTGTCGTTAAATTTTGTATATTTGTCATTATGTAATATTTAATTAGATACTTTGAGTAATGACAGCTGTTACACCCTTAGGCTTTGATGCTAGTAATAATAAAGGAATTCTTAGATATTTAGATATAGATACACCTTTACAGAATATATATGATTTTATAGAATTATCACGTCATGGAATCACTAAGAAAACCTTATTACACTTGGCCAAAACAATTGATTTTGATATAAAAGAATTGGCTATGGTACTACATATTTCAGAACGTACAATACAGAGATATGAATTAAATAAAGTATTAAATATAGAGACAAGTTCTAAGGCAATTCAATTGGCAAAACTTTATGCAAAAGGAGAAAATGTATTTGGAGATTTAGATAGATTCAAAAAATGGATGGAATATCCTAGCGTAGCGTTGGCAAGTAAAAGACCTAAAGATTTATTAGATACTACATTTGGGTTTCAATTATTAAATGAAGAACTCATACGTATAGAACATGGAATTTTTGCATAATGCAATTATATAGAATAGCAAAAGATACATTTATAAAGGATTTAACAGGTATAGGAGCAAAAACTGTTGGCGGACGATGGAATCGTAAAGGGACAGCAATATTATATACCAGTACTACGGTTGCATTATCTACTCTAGAGGTATTGGCACATTTACCTCCTGCCTATTTTCCAGATGATATGGCTATGGCGATATTAGAAATTCCAGACAAAGAAGTTTCTGTTTTAGATACAAGCTTATTACCTAAAGAATGGAATCAAATACCACCACCAACTACATTACATGAAATTACAGAGGATTGGATAGAAAATAATAATTCTTTGGGCTTAGTTGTACCAAGTATTATTGTACCTAGAGAACAAAATGTATTAATTAATCCACTTCATCCTAACTTTAATAAATTAAAACTTAAAGAAATTGAAGCATATAGCTTTGACTCAAGATTATTAAAATAATAGTAATAGCGCAAAATTTAATATGTAGAATGTTAATTTTTCAGCTTTTTACAGGTTGAAAATGAAAAAATATGAGAATATTTTGCTAATCTGTGTAACAAATTCTTTATTTGAGTCGTCAAATAGACTATCAAACTAATCTTAATTTATAACAATGAGTTTTTATACAAAAAAGTTATCAATCGTTGCTGTTTGTGCATTGGCTTTTGTAGCTTGTAAAAATGAAGCTAAAAAAGAAGATGCTGCTCAAGAAGGAGAGACAGTAGCTGAAGTAAAAAAGATTCCTGGTATCGTATTAGAAAATATGGATACCACTGTGAGTCCTAAAAATGATTTTTACAATTACGTTAACGGTAATTGGATGAAGAATACAGAAATCCCTGAAGATAGAACTAGATGGGGTGGATTTGGAGTATTACGTAAGCAAACAGATGACGATGTTTTAGCTATTTTGGATAAAGCAAAAGCTAGTGGAAAATATGCTGAAGGAACTGATCAATCGAAAGCTTTGATGATCTTTGAATCTATTTTGGATACGGTTTCAAGAAATAAAGCAGGAATAGCACCATTAAAACCTGTTTTAGAAAAAATTGCAGCGGTAAAAAATCTAGCAGAACTTCAAGATTTATTAGCAACTGATGCAGCTGCATCTGCTCCATTTGCAGGAATTTCATCATTTGCAGATTTAAATGATAGTAGTATCAATGCAGCTTATGTAGGTGCAGGAGGATTAGGATTACCTGATCGTGATTACTACTTAGACCAAGATGATAAGTCTAAAGAAATTAGAGGACAGTATGTAGATCACATCACAAGAATGCTACAGTTCATAGGAGATACAGAAGCTGACGCTCGTAAAAGTGCAGAAACAATTTTGGCTATAGAAACTAAATTAGCAGAGCCAAGATTGGATAAAGTACAGCGTAGAGATACTCGTAATATGAATAATCCTAGATCACTAGAGGAATTATCAAAAATGACTCCAGCGATTAACTGGGGAAAATTTATAAAAGATATAGGAGTAGAAAAGCAATTAGATACACTTATTGTAACACAACCAAAATATATGGTAGCGTTACAAAAGGTATTAACAGAAACTTCTATTGATGATATAAAAACTTTAGTACGTTGGTCAACTTTAAATAGTGCAGCGAGTATTTTATCTTCAGAGTTAGATACAGCAAACTGGGATTTTTATAGTAAAACTTTAAATGGAGCTTTAGCACAAAGACCATTAAGAGAGCGTGCATTAGCAACAGTAAATGGATCTGTAGGAGAAGCTATCGGACAATTATATGTTGACGAGAAGTTCCCACCAGAAGCAAAAGCTAAAGCAGAGAAAATGATCGGTAATGTGATCAAAGCTTATCAAAAGCGCATAGAGTCTTTAGAGTGGATGAGTGCTGAAACTAAGACGAAAGCTATCGAAAAACTAGATAAGTTTACAGTTAAAATTGGATACCCAGATAAATGGGAAGATTATTCTGGATTAGCTATTAAGAAAGGAAACTCTTATTTTGACAATACAGTTGCTATCTCTAGATGGAGTTACAAGAAAAACTTAAAAGAAATAGGAGAGCCAGTAGATAAGTCAAAATGGGGAATGTCTCCTCAAACGGTTAATGCATATTTTAATCCATTATTTAACGAAATCGTATTCCCAGCAGCGATTTTACAACCACCTTTCTATAACTATACAGCAGATGAAGCTGTTAATTATGGAGGAATTGGAGCTGTAATTGGACATGAAATTTCTCATGCTTTTGATGATTCTGGAGCACGTTTTGATGCTAATGGAAATCTTAAGAACTGGTGGACAGAAGATGATTTAAATAAATTTACTGAAAGAGGAAATGCTTTAGCAGAACAATATAGTGCTATCGAAGTATTAGATAGTGTATACATCAACGGTAAATTTACATTAGGTGAAAATATTGGAGATTTAGGTGGTGTATTAGGAGCATATGATGGTTTACAAATGCATTATGCAGAAAATGGACAACCAGAAAAGATTGACGGATTCACAGGAGAGCAACGTTTCTTTATGTCTTGGACTACAGTTTGGAGAACTAAGATTAGAGATAATGCATTAAGAACGCAAATTAAAACTGATCCTCACTCTCCAGGAGATGTAAGAGCAATCCAACCATTATTAAATGTTGATGCTTTCTATAAAGCGTTTGATATTAAAGAAGGAGATAAAATGTATTTAGCTCCAGAAAAGAGAGTAAGAATTTGGTAATTTATCCAGATTCATAAATAAAATCAAAAGGGATTTCTATAAAAAGAAATCCCTTTTTTTAGCTACTATAATTATGTAGTATAATAAATCTAACGATTTTTGATTTCGTTCATCAATAAAAAAGCATCATTTACATATTCTTTTTCAAGGAATAATGTAAAATAATTTGAAGTTGAAATAACTTCAAAAACTGGAATCCCTTGATAAGCAAGTAATTTAAATAGATAAAAATATAAACCTACTGTTTTTGAATTATCCTCTGGTAAGGCTAAAGAAATAGAAGAAAGATCACTCATTACAGAAATACGAGTTTCATTTTTAAAATGTTGTTCTACAATTTCTTTAAGTGAATTAGATACCAAAATATTACTCTCTTGAAAATTACTAGAATAAGTAAAATAAGCACCTGTAATATCTTTTACAGCTTCAAGTAAATTAGACTGACTATTAAGTATTGTTTTTGAATTTAAAAAGGTGTATTCTGTAATTCCAGAACGAACAACAATATCGCCCAGATTTCGCAAATTAGAGTTTTGTAACGTGGCGTGATTACGTTGTGGATAGTACCTGCGTAGAGCCATTACTATAGAACCTGCTTTTACAGGTTTACGCATCTCTTCTTCAACTTGAGGAAGCAAATCATCTGCCAAAGCTCTATAATTGATGATATTTTTTGAGAGTGCTTCTTCTAAAAAAGGATGATGTTTGATAATAGAATTAACACAATCCGTAATCGTCTTCATTTGTTATATATTTAACATTATGTACAAATGTATACAAAAAATACTAAAATATTTATCCTAAGTTTTAAAATAACTAACTATGCACCAGTAATGAATGAGATAATATAATTCATATAAAGAAGATGAAAGTTTTAAAGTTTGGAGGTACATCTGTAGGATCACCAGAAAATTTACTTAAGGTAAAAGAGATTGTTAATGATGGACAACAAAAGGTAGTCGTATTATCAGCAATGTCTGGGGTAACTGATTTATTGGTTAAGTTAACAGAAAAAACAGCTTCTAATGATAAAAAAGGTATAAAAAATATATTAAATACGCTTGAATCCAAACATATAGAAGTTATAAAGACTTTATTTGAAGATAGGACTCAACAAGAAAACCATATACAGTATATAAAAGAATGTATTGCAGCTATGTATGTAATTACAACAAATGAAGATACAGAAGAAATATATTCTAAGTTGGTAACATACGGAGAAACATTATTGACGTATATTTTTTCTGCATTGCTTACTACAAACAGTATATCGAATAGACTGCTTGATGCTAAAAACTTTATGCATATTGATAGCGTAGAAGCTCCTAATATTGAAAAAGTGAGCACATTATTAGATGAGATATTAAATCAGGAAAGAGTAGATATTTATGTGACTCAAGGATTTGTATGTAGAGATATAAAAGGAAAGATTGGTCATTTAAAAAGAGGAGGAAGCGATTATACGGCTACGATAATAGGAGCAGCTATAGAAGCAGAAGAAGTTCAAATATGGACAGATATTGATGGATTTCATAATAATGACCCGAGATATGTAGAGAATACTCGTAGGATTTCACACCTAACATATGATGAAGCAGCTGAATTAGCATATTTTGGAGCAAAAATTTTGCATCCTCAAACGGTGTCTCCTGTGACTCAAAAAGGAATACCAGTACTGCTAAAAAATACATTTAACCCTGTCGCAGAAGGAACTATAATCTCTAATCAATATGGAAGAAAAGGTTTGAAAGCAATTTCTGCGAAAGATAATATTACAGCAATAAAAATCAAATCTAATAGGATGTTGATGGCGCATGGATATTTAAGAAGAATATTTGAAGTCTTTGACAATTATCAAACAGCTATAGATATGATTACAACATCAGAGATTGCCATATCTTTGACTATTGATAACGATAGGCATTTACCAGAGATTGTTAGAGAAATTGAAAACTATGCCGAAGTTACTGTAGAAAGAAATCATAGTATCATTTGTGTAGTGGGAGAAGGAGTAATTGCAGATCAAGAAGCACATAAGTTATTTGAAGTACTTAACTATATACCAGTACGTATGATTTCTTATGGAGGAAGTAATAATAATATTTCGATCCTAGTCGAAACAGAAGATAAAGTCAATACCTTGAGGTTTTTAAACCAAAAACTTTTTTGCTATGAGAAAGAAGAATTGGTGACCTGATTTTGATATGTGTTTTTAATTCAAGGAAACCTGATGTCGATAAGATATCAGGTTTTTTTTATGAAGATAAGAGTTTGTAATAGGCTAAGAAGACTTGTTATAGTTTTTGCAATTAATTGAATAACTTAAAACAGAAAGATCAAACTGTGAAAATTGGATGATTGATATGCTTTAGAATAAACAAATCAATATTCAAAAATGATTATTCTTTATTCGATCTTTATAAAGATAATTTACTCATAGTTTTTGAGATTGACCCATTATAACAAGATGACTTCGTTCATTTTACGTATATTTAAAAGAAAAATATGCTGGTAAAAGTATACGGCAGTGCTGTGTTTGGAGTAGAAGCAACAACTATAATTGTTGAAGTTAATGTAAATAAAGGAATAGGATATCATCTTGTAGGATTACCGGATAATGCAATAAAAGAGAGTAATTATCGTATTGCGGCTGCATTACAAAATAATGGATATAAAATACCGGGAAAAAAAATAACAATTAATATGGCACCTGCTGATTTACGTAAAGAGGGTAGTGCATATGATTTAACATTAGCTATAGGTATTTTGGCAGCTTCTTCACAGATTAAAGCTGAACGTGTTATGGAGTATTTAATTATGGGAGAATTGTCCTTAGATGGTAGTTTACAACCAATAAAAGGAGCCTTACCCATTGCAATTAAAGCTAGAGAAGAAGGTTTTAAAGGATTTATATTACCTAAACAAAATGCAAAAGAAGCAGCTATTGTAGATGGCCTTGAAGTGTATGGGATAGATAATATAAAAGAAGTAATCAATTTTTTTGAAGAAACAGATACCCTTATAAGAACCGAAGTAGATACTAGAAAAACGTTTTATGAAAATTTAAATTTTCCAGAATATGATTTTGCAGATGTAAAAGGACAAGAAAGTATTAAACGCTGTATGGAAATAGCCGCGGCAGGCGGACATAATATTATTTTAATAGGACCACCAGGAGCAGGAAAAACTATGCTAGCAAAACGATTACCATCTATTTTGCCTCCTATGTCTTTACATGAAGCATTAGAAACAACAAAAATACATAGTGTTGCAGGAAGAATTAAAGAGCATTTAGGATTGATGACACAACGTCCTTTTAGATCACCTCACCATACGATATCAGATGTAGCTTTAGTAGGAGGAGGAGCTTATCCTCAACCAGGAGAAATATCTTTATCTCATAATGGAGTTTTATTTCTAGATGAATTACCAGAATTCAAACGAAGTGTACTAGAAGTAATGCGACAACCATTAGAAGATAGAGAAGTAACTATTTCTAGAGCACGATTTACAGTTACATATCCTTCGAGTTTTATGTTAGTAGCTAGTATGAATCCCAGTCCGGGAGGATATTTTAATGATCCAGAGTCTCCTGTGACATCTTCACCAGCAGAAATGCAACGATATTTGAGTAAAATATCAGGACCTCTTTTAGATAGAATTGATATACATATAGAAGTAACACCGGTTCCTTTTGAAAAACTGAGTGAAGAACGTAAAGGAGAATCTAGTGTAGCTATTAGAGAAAGAGTTACAAAAGCTAGAATTTTTCAAACAGAACGTTTTAAAGAGTTACCTAATATTCATTATAATGCTCAAATGGGAGTACGCCAAATACGCACTTTTTGTCAATTAGATGAAAAATCAAAGGTATTACTTAAAACAGCAATGGAGCGTTTAAATTTGTCAGCTAGAGCATATGATCGCATACTTAAAGTAGCTAGAACTATTGCTGATTTAGATGAAGAAAAAAATATCATAGAACATCATATAGCAGAAGCCATTCAATATAGAAGTTTAGATAGAGAAGGATGGTTGGGATAGTTTCTATGTTTTTAAGATTTTCATATTAAAATCAAAAATAAGCATTAATCACCACGGTTTAGTTAACATTTTTTTAACTTTAAACTACATGTAAATAATGATCTTATTTGTATATTAGCTGTAAGAAGAAGAGTAAATCTTATTTTTATTGAGGTTTATATCCAAATCTTACAAAAATAGACTATGTGAGTCTAGGAGGCGAAGCCTTATCAAAAAACTACTTAAAATTATAAATTACTACTCTTTAATATTATTTCACTTTTAAATTGTTCAATGTATTTTAATTGTTGTTAAATCCACTTACTGTAGGCACTAACGAAATAATATATAATATTCATATTACATTTTAAAATTACGTATACTTTTAAGTAATAAGAATGATAGTACATATTGTATTTACTGATAGATATAATATGGATACTTTTTTTAATTAAGATTCATAGTCAGTGATTTTAATTAAATGTAATTTCATTGGATAGAACTTTCCGAACAATGTATCTCAATTCTCTGAGAGCTATATAATAATCGATCATTATAATGAGTAATATAAAAAATAAGATTGTTACCAATTATTGGAAAAGTAAACTTAAAAATAGATTAATGATAAATAGAAAAGATCAAAGTGAGATTTTTTCTCAATCTATATCTATTTTTAGTGATGAGCTTTGGTATTTTGAAAGTTTGAGTGGTAATAATAAAATGGCAGAACAAACAATACTATTAACCTTGTTTAGTTCTCTTTTACAGCGATATAAATTACACTCAGATATAATATATTCTAAAGAAGAAGTAAAAGGAAAAGAAACTCCAATACTATATAATGTAGAAACGATTCAAGGAAAAGGATTAAAGGAGTATTTAAATGAAATAAAAAAAGAAACATTAGAAGTCTACAATAATATCGACAGCAATTATTTTTTTAATAATGAGTTTGAAAAATATAGTTCGATTGGTTTCATTTATAATCAGTTAACATACAATAAAGAATTATTTGACTTTTCAATAGGTATTGAAAAAACAAAAGTTAATTTAAATATTACTCTTCATTACTCAAAATCTTTTATTTCAGAAAGTTTGGCTAAACACTTTTTAGCTAATTTTAAAGAGTGGTTGATCAACTTGGATAGTTCTTTAAATAAGAATATTGATATACTACCAATAATATCAGAGGAAGAAAAAAACATGTTTTTAACAAGTTTTAATGATAATAACTATCCTTATGATAAAAATGATACACTAATAAGTGTTCTTGAAAAACAAGTAAAAAAAACACCTCAAGAAATAGCTGTACAATATGAGAAAGTACAGTATACCTATGAAGAACTTAATCAAGAAGTAAATCAATTAGCAAATTTTATAGTTGAAAAACAAAATGTTAAGAGAGGAGATCATTTAGGGATTAAATTACCAAGAAACGAAAAGATTATAGTAGCAATACTGGCTGCACTCAAATTGAATGCTACCTATGTGCCAATTGACATTGATTATCCTGAAGAACGTATTCGGTTTATAGAAAATGATAGTAAATGTACATATATCATTGATGAAGAACAATTCAATCGGTTTGAGACAAATCAGGAACGGTATTCTAAAAGTAATTTAGATATTGAGATAGACTCGACTGATGTTGCCTACATAATTTATACATCAGGTACCACAGGTGTTCCTAAAGGGGTTATGATAACCCACCAAAATGCTATAGCACTATTGAATTGGGCTCAAAACGAATTTGATGAGCAAAAATTTGACGTTGTATTTGCATCAACTTCGTATTGTTTTGATCTTTCTGTTTTCGAAATGTTCTTCCCGTTATCAATAGGGAAGAGCATACGGATACTGGATAACGCATTAGAAATAGGAGATGCTTTACAACACCATAAAAAAGTACTCATTAATACGGTGCCCTCCAGTATCCGGAATATTATAGAAAATGGTTACTCTTTATCCAATGTAAGTATTATCAATTTAGCAGGAGAACCTTTTCCTGTGGATATAGCCAATACGTTGAATAGCCTTGGTATAGAAACACGTAATTTATACGGACCTTCAGAAGACACTACTTACAGTACGGTTTATAAGTTAGATCCTAAAAAAGAATACGTTACATCCATTCCTGTGGGGATTCCTGTTTCTAACACGCAAGTGTATATATTGGATGAATGTATGCAGTTGTTACCCATCGGAATTCCAGGGGAATTATATATTTCGGGTGATGGTATTGCCAAAGGTTATCTTAATCGTTCTGAACTAACTTCGAAGAAATTTATAACGAATCCGTATCAGGAAAATAAGAAGATGTATGATACAGGAGATATGGCAAAGTGGACTCCTGATGGAAATATCGAATTTTTAGGTAGAAATGATCACCAGGTAAAGCTACGTGGATATCGCATAGAACTAGGGGAGATAGAAAAGAGTATTCTTTCATTTTCTGAAGAAATTGTACAAGCTATAACCGTAGTACATAGTTCGGAAAAGAATGAATTTTTGGTGGCGTACTATGTTACAAAAACACCTATAGATACAGAGTCTATTAAAAGCTTCTTAGATATCAGATTGCCAGGTTATATGATTCCAGGTTATTTAATAGCTTTAGAAAAAATGCCATTAACTCCTAATGGTAAAATTGATAGGAAAGCTTTAGAGAAGCTTACATTAAATCGCCGGATTACTACGGAATATATAGCACCAAAAAATGAAACAGAAAAAGTGTTGGTTAACATTTGGCAGGAGGTATTGAGTGTAGAAAAGGTAGGAGTAGAGGATAACTTTTTCCATTTGGGAGGACACAGTCTCATGGTTTCTCAGGTGATAGAAAAGATGCATAAAACTTTAAACAGAGGGGTAGCATATAAAGAGTTTTTTGAAGAACCAACGATTAGAGGGAATGTCAAAAAAATGGGTAAAAAAGAATATGTTGCTATACCACAGGCATCAGAATCCATATCATATCCATTAACACCTTCTCAAAACAGATTATGGATATTAAGTCAATTAGAAGAAGGATCATTAGCCTATAATATGCCAACTGCGGTAAAGGTTAATGGTGAAATTGATTTTGTATTATTTGAGGAATCTTTTAATAAAGTAATTGAACGCCATGAGGTTTTGAGAACAAATTTTAAAACGAATGAGAATGGCGAAGTAAGACAGCATGTTAAAGATTTTGAGAATGTAAATTTTAGAATAGAAAGTAAAGATTTTAGCTTTGAAAGTGATAAGAAACAATTAGTTGATAATTACTTAGAACGTTTCAATAGTATATCTTTTGATTTAGAGAAAGAACTATTGTTTCGGGCTTCTTTGATAAAAACCGAAGATAAGGTGTTTGTGTTTCTCTTATCAATACACCATATTATTGGTGATGGTTGGTCAACCAGGTTATTAATATCAGAAATTATTGAAATATATAATAGTTTAATCAATAGAGAAACTCTTAAACTACCGGGATTATCGATTCAATATAAGGATTATGCTGTATGGTTAAGTAAAGAATTACAAAAAGAAGAATTTGTAAAACAAAAAGATTATTGGTTAAAACAACTCGAAGGAGAATTACCTGTACTTGAATTACCAAGCTTTACAACAAGACCATTAATAAAGACATATAATGGAAAAAGAATTACGCAAAACTTTTCTGAATCTTTTTTAAATAAGTTAAAAGCTTTTTCTATAAATAATGATGCTACATTATTTATGACTTTAATGGCAGGAATTAATACTCTTTTGTATCGATATACCGGGCAAAAGGATATTATTTTGGGTACACCTATTGCAGGAAGAAAACATGTTGATCTGGAGAACCAAATAGGCCTATACCTTAATACATTGGCATTACGTACTAAAATCAATAGAAAAGATAGTTTTTCTGATATGGTTGCCTGCCAGAAAGAAATATTGTTAGGCGCATATGAACACCAAGGTTTCCCATTTGATCATCTGGCAGGTCAACTCAATACCAAACCGGATTCCAGTCGTTCCTTGTTGTTTGATGTATTAGTTGTATTACAAAATCAGGAGCAACTAACCAACATTAACAATACAAATCATATTAAAGGGATTGAGATAAGTAATTACCCATTTGAAAGAAGAACTTCTCAGTTTGATGTAAGTTTTATTTTTGTCGAAAACGAAGGATTAGAACTAACTATAGAGTTCAATACAGATATTTATGATTCCAGATTGATAAACAGAATGTTCTCTCATTTGGAAAACGTGCTTATACGATGTATTGATGAACCAGATACACCAATTGAAGAAGTAAATTACCTTAATACAAAAGAAGCGGAACAGTTAATAACGAGTTTCAATTCAACAAGTACAGCAAAGAAAGAACAAACAGTAATAAGTTTATTTGAAGAACAAGTTGAGAAAACTCCAGATGCAATTGCTGTAGTTTTTAGAGGTGTAGCATATACATATAATGAAATAAATGATAAGAGTAATCAGCTTGCACACTATCTGAGAGAAAAAAAACAGGTTACCAAAGAATCTAATATAGGAGTGATGTTAGAAAGATCTGTAGATAGTATAATTACGATGATAGGTGTTATGAAATCGGGAGCGTGTTACGTACCTGTTGAACATCAATACCCGCTGAATCGCATTAATTTTATCCTTGAGGATGCATCAATGGATTTGGTATTGACTAAAAATGATCTATTGCAAGAAGATGAAATAGTGTTTAATCACTTTGTATATTTAGATGATTTACAACTAACAAAATATGCTGTTTCCAATCCCGAAAAAACAAACAAACTAGAAGATAAGTCGTTTGTAGTATATACTTCAGGGTCAACAGGAAACCCTAAAGGAGTTATACAAACTCATCGAATGCTAAGTAATCTAATTCAGTGGGATATTGAAAAATCAGGAATTGAGACTGGCTTAAGATTTTTACAGTATGCCTCGTTTAGTTTTGATATGTCTCTGCAAGATAGCTGGTTTGTATTATGTAGTGGAGGACAATTGTTTGTTTTGGAAGAGGAACTCCGCTTAGATTTTTCTGGGTTAGCATCTTATATCGTTGATCATAAAATTGAAGTTCTTTCATTTCCTTTTTCTGCGTTAAGTAACTTTTTTACTAATAATGGATTAAATCACTTAGAAAATCATAAAATAAAACATATAATATCCTCTGGAGAACAGTTGACAATTAATCAGGCATTGCATGATTTCTTAGCAAAGTATCCAAAGATTAAACTTCATAACCATTACGGACCATCAGAAACACATGTGGTTACTTATTATACGATGTCCGAAGAAGCAGGAAATATTACACCTTATGCTCCGATCGGGTATCCTATTTCTAACACAGATATATACATTCTCGATTCCCAATTACTACCGGTGCCTATAGGTATAAAAGGAGAACTTTACATAGGAGGAGAGAATTTGGGAATAGGGTATATAAATCTTCCTGAAGAAACCGAAAAAAGATTTATCCATAGTCCGTTTAAAGATAATCAACGTTTATATAAAACGGGGGATATTTCTTATTGGAAAGATGATGGAAGTATTATTTATGTGGGTAGAAACGATGATCAAATAAAAATAAGAGGTTATCGAATAGAATTACAGGAGATAGAAAGGGTTTTAGTAGAGCATCCTAATATTCAGGATGCAATTGTAATAGTACATACTAAAGAAACAGAGAAAAGGATATGTGCTTATTTTATAGGAGAAAACCCAGAGGAAATTTCAGAATTGAAAGAGTATATGAGTAGATATCTACCTCATTATATGATTCCTTTATATTTTATAAACCTATCAGCTTTCCCATTAACAAGTAACGGAAAGGTGGATAAAAAATCACTTCCGAATCCTATTGAGTTGGGGTTATCAGATACAAAAGAATATATTGCTCCGGAAAATAAGATCCAATCTATTCTTGCAGAAATCTGGGAAGAAATATTGGGAGTTCAAAAAATAGGGATAACCGATAACTTCTTTGAAAAAGGAGGGCATAGTCTGCTCATGGTTCAAGTGATTAATGCGATATACAAAAAGCTTGGAAAACGAATATCATTTCAGGACTTTTTTAAGTATCCAAACATAAAAACATTGAGTCATAATTTGCTGGAAAGTGATTATGTACCAATATCAACAGCTCCAATTGCTACTTCATATCCTCTAACGCCAACACAAAAAAGAATTTGGATATTAAGCCAGTTGGAAGGAGGCGCTCTGGCATATAATATGCCTGCTGCAGTTACTATCAAAGGAAATTTAGATGTTACAGCTTTTGAAGAAGTATTCAATACGTTATTGAAACGCCACGAAATCTTAAGGACTTGTTTCAAAATGGATGAGAAAGGAGAGATTATGCAATATGTAACTCCTTTTGAAGATGTTGATTTTCAGATAGACAAAGAGGATGTAAGCGATCAAGACAATGTAGAAGAAGCCATAGAAGCTGTTTGTAAACAGAAAAATGAGATTCTGTTTGATCTGGAACAAGCACCATTGTTATCCTCTTCTATAATCACTTCTGGAGAAAATGAATATATATTTTTACTATCGCTACATCATATCATCGGTGATGGATGGTCTATAGAAGTATTAATATCTGAAATTATAAAAAGTTATAATGCACTTGTTCAGAACCAAAAACCAGAACTTCCTGAGATAAAAGTTCAGTACAAGGATTATTCGGTATGGTTAAACAATGAACTGAAGAGCAAGAAGTATAAAGAATCTGAAAAATACTGGTTGGAGTGCTTCAAAGGTGAATTACCGGTTCTTAATTTGCCCAGTGCCAAACCACGTCCAGTAAATCAGATATTTAACGGAAAGGAACTAGAATATCATTTTCCGGATACGCTAAAATCAGAGCTAATAAAGTTTACACAAAACAACGATGTAACGTTGTTTATGGTTCTTATGGCTGGAGTTCATATTTTATTACATAAACATAGCGGACAAAAAGATTTGATAACAGGAACTCCTGTTGCGGGACGAGAGCATCCCGATCTGGAACACCAGATTGGAGCATATTTGAATACCTTGCCTATACGTACAAAGATAGATCCACAAAATAGCTTTTGGGAATTCTTGCAATATCAAAAAAATGAGCTAATTGGAGCATACGATCATCAACATTATCCTTTGGATGAATTGATCGGTAAATTAAAATTGCAAAGAGATGTAAGCCGCTCCGTACTCTTCGATGTATTGATCATTTTACAAAGCCAGAAACAATTACATACAATAAACAATCAAAAAGAGTTGACTGGACTGGATTTTAGTCCATACAAATACATTAACACTACTTCAAAGTTTGATATCAGTTTCAAATTTGTAGAATCAGATGCTTTGACCTTAACAATAGAGTACAATACAGATATTTATAATAAAACACTGATGGATAGAATGTATATCCATTTGGAAAACATTCTTAAAGAAGTTTTAACCAATCCTGAAAAACAAATTAATAGTATTGATTACCTGACAACTACCGAGGAATTAGAGCTGGATAGGTTTAATAATACATTAGTCACGGGAGAAGAGTCTCTAACCTTTTTAGATGTATTCAAAGGCCAGGTAGATAAAAAACCTGAGAAACTCGCCGTTTACGATGGAGTTAACCAGTTTACTTACAAAGAACTTAATGAATTATCCGATAAAATAACTTCCTGTTTGATGGTTAATCATCAGGAGGATAAATCACCAATTGCAGTAGTATTGGATAGATCTGCATTTGTACTTCCTGTTTTATTAGGTATCCTAAAGGTAGGAAGATCATATATCCCATTGGATCCTACATTTCCGGTAGAAAGGCTTCGACATATCATAAATGATAGTAAAGTAGAATTGATTATTGGGGATCAAAAAGAAGAGTTTGATCTAGAAACTAATGCAACGATACTTTCTTTAGAAAAACTTCTGAAACAAGCTTCGAAAACAAAACCAAAAGATATACCTAATATATCTCCAAAAGATTCCGCTTATATTATATATACCTCGGGATCAACAGGAACGCCAAAAGGAGTAGAAATAGGACACCAGTCTCTGTTGAATTTTCTGCTTAGTATGCAACAAAGACCAGGTTTGAATGAAAAAGATGTACTATTTTCTGTAACAACATATTCTTTTGATATATCCATATTGGAGTTTTTTGCTCCCCTGATTACAGGAGGTTCAGTTTTCATAGTAGATCAGAAAACATTATCAGACCCTAATACGATTCTTCAAAAACTGGAAGGAGTTAAACCTACAGTGATGCAAGCAACACCTGGATTTTATCAATTGTTGTTTCACGCAGGGTGGAAAGGAAGTAAAGAACTGAAAGTTCTTTGTGGAGGTGATCTGTTAAGTAAATCTTTGGCAGAAAAATTAATCAATACTTCTGCTGAAGTTTGGAATATGTATGGACCTACCGAAACGACAATATGGTCAAGTGTGAAAAGAATAGAACATCCCACAGATGCTTCAAATATTGGATCACCCATAAACAATACTTCATTTTATATAGTAGATGAATTTTTGAACAAAGTCCCTATAGGAGTTGTAGGATCCCTATATATAGGAGGTAAAGGGTTGGCCAAAGGATATTATGGAAATGAACAGCTAACAAAAGATCGTTTTATTGAAAGCCCTTTTTTAGAAAATGAGGTAATTTATAAAACAGGAGATATAGGAAAATGGAATGCTGATGGCGAAATTGAGTTTTTGGGTCGTAACGATTATCAGGTAAAGATAAGAGGATACAGGATTGAATTAGGAGAAATCGAGGCTCACATAAACCAAATACAAGAGATTAAAGAAGTTGTTGTGGTTGCCAAAAGGAAAAATGAAGAAGAAGCTTTTTTGGTAGCTTATGTGATACCGAATGAAGAAGGTATAGATGCACGAATGGTTGTGACAGAGCTTAAAAAGAAGCTGCCTTCATATATGGTTCCAAACACCATTATACCAATTCCCGAATTTCCTTTGACATCCAACGGAAAAGTTGATAGGAAAAAGTTATTAAACTACATTCATGAACCGCAAGCTTCTACTGTAGAGTATATTTCGCCTAGAAATGAGATAGAAGAGAAATTAGTGTCCATTTGGAAAGCGGTATTAGATGTGAACAAAATAGGTGTACTGGAAGATTTTTTTGAGATAGGAGGGAATAGTCTAAGCGCCACTAAAATAGCAGGTATGATCCATAAACAATTTGAAATTAAAATATCGATAAATGACCTGCTGAGAAGTTCAATTTTGGAAGAACAAGCAACACTTATCGAAAACAATCTTCTAATTCTTAAAAATAGAAGCAAAAAGACTGAAGAAGAAGGTGAAATAGAGATGGAAAAGTTCTCTATTTAGCCGTTTTACTTCCAGAAATAATTACACATTACATTATTTAATTTTTTCCTGCAAATCGGGACATTATCATTAACCTATAAATAATCATAATGTTACGGTAAGTAGCATTTTAGAGAAAGTATTTTCACTACTATTTCACATTACCTTATGAAAGAACTATTAGGAAAACTTAACAGTTTAGATATATACATTGATGTCATAGATGGAAGGTTAGATATTCAGGCGCCAAAAGGTGCAATGAAAAAGGGTTTATTAGAAGAAATAAAACAGAATAAAGAAAATCTGATAAAATTTATTACGTCTTATAAGCCAGTTCCATCAGAAGAGGTAGTTACCATACCAAAGGCTCCAAAAAATGATATGTATACGGTATCATCAGCTCAAGGACGTTTATGGTTTCTAGATCAATTAGAAAAGGGAATATCTTCATATAATATGCCCAGTGTATTAGAACTGAATGGGAAACTGAATATTGATATTCTCGAAAAGGTTTTTATAGCGCTTATAGAACGTCACGAAGCATTAAGAACTATATTTAAAGAAGATAGTAATGGTGAAGTAAAACAGATAATATTACCTCATACAGAAACCAATTTTAAATTGGAGTATACTGATGTTACTCTTGAAGATAAGAATGTAATTGAGGCAATTATTCAGATAGAAAAAGAGTATGCATTTGACCTGTCAAAAGGCCCTTTGATAAAGGTAACAATACTAAAGATAGCTGAAGATAAACATATTTTTGTTTGTGTTATGCACCACATAATTAGCGATGGTTGGTCAATGGAGGTGATAACCAAAGAAGTTTTTAGTATTTATGAAGCATATCTTAATGACTTACCTAATCCACTGACTCCTTTAGCTATTCAATATAAAGATTATACATATTGGCAGAAAAGTCTTCTTGAAAAAGATAAAAGAAAAGAACAGGAAACCTATTGGATTCAGCAGTTTGAAGGAGAGATCCCGATTTTGGAATTACCCACTAATAAAACCAGACCAACGATCAAGACTTATTCTGGTGCACTTATTAAAAAAACTCTAAATGAAGATGATGTTAATAAACTGAGTGGAATATGTACATCTCAGAAAAGTACACTTTTCATGGGCTTTCTGTCCATTATAAAAATCTTACTCCATAGATATTCAGGTCAAAATGATTTGGTGATTGGAACACCGATTGCAGGTAGAGAACATCCTGATTTACTAAACCAAATAGGCCTTTTTGTTAATACATTGCCGTTAAGAACTCAATTAGGGAAAGAAGATAATTTTAAAAATGTATTATCAAAACTTAGAAAAACTACATTAGATGCTTATAAGTATCAATCATTTCCTTATGATGAAATTGTAGAGAAAGTTGTAAGTCAAAGAGATACAAGCCGTAATCCTTTATTTGATGTATTAGTTAGTCTTGAAGAACAGGAAAAACTACCTGAGAAAGAACACCAAATTGGAAATCTGCAAACTCGCATCTATAATTT
Source organism: Aquimarina rhabdastrellae (assembly GCA_947387485.1). Taxonomy (GTDB): domain Bacteria; phylum Bacteroidota; class Bacteroidia; order Flavobacteriales; family Flavobacteriaceae; genus Aquimarina. Next base: position 871,180 of record CANDNT010000001.1, on the reverse strand, counting down.
AGATCAGGAAACGGTAAGTAAATTTGACCTTGAATTTACTTTTTCAAAAACAGAAAAGAGTTATGATCTTGTAGTAAGGTATAATACCGATATCTACGAATCCAGTTTTATTGAGCGTTTGATTACACACTTTGAAAGAATAACTCATAGTATTGTTGATGGAGAAGATGAAGTTTCAATAGGTACATTGGCACTTTTGACCAAAGAGGAAGAGAATCAATTGCTATATGCCTTTAATGATACCGAAGAAGTGTTTACTTCTGAAAAAACCATTATAGATTTATTTGAGGAACAGGTTAAAAAAACACCAGAGGCTATAGCAGTCCAATTTGAAAAAAATAGCATTACCTATAAGGAGTTAAATGAGCAATCTAATCAGCTCGCATACTATCTCAGGGAAATATATAAGGTTGTACCTGAGGATCTTATTGGAATTAAATTTGACAGAGATGAGTATTTGATAATTTCTGTTCTGGCAGTTTTAAAATCGGGAGCAGCTTACCTACCGATTGATACTACATATCCCGAAGAAAGAATAAAATATATCGAAAATGATAGCAAAAGTAAAGTAATAGTTGATAGTGATGAGTTAACACGATTTGAAAAAGTTCGAGAAAGATTTTCTAAGGAAAATTTAGATAAGATCAATACCTCCTCGAATTTGGCTTACATAATTTACACCTCTGGATCTACAGGATACCCCAAAGGAGTTATGGTAGAGCACGCTTCAGTGATAAATTTGATTCAGGATCAATCAAGACGTTTTGAGATTGTTCAGAATGAGGTGATATTGTTGTTCTCTAATTTTGCTTTTGATGCATCAATAGAGCAAATATTTTTAGGCTTATTAAATGGAGCAGGTTTAGTAGTAGCATCAGAAAGCCAAATACTTAATACAGATCAACTACCAAGAATACTGAATCAATATGGAGTTACACATTTACATGCAACCCCTAATTATTTAAAGAAGTTAGAAGGTCTGGGTCGCTGTACTACTCTTAAGAGGATAATTTCTGGAGGGGAGTTTTGTGATATAGGACTAGCAAGGAAGATGGCAGATGTAGCTGATTTTTATAATGAATATGGTCCGACAGAAACAACGGTCACTTCTTTAATACATAAGTTTGAAACAAAAGATTATGAAACAGACTTGTTGCCCATAGGTATTCCTTTGGCTAATACCTCTGTTTATGTTTTATCAAAAGATTTACAGCTGCAACCTATAGGTGTTATAGGGGAATTACATATTTCAGGAGTAGGGGTATCAAGAGGTTATTTGAACCGTCCAGAACTGACAAGGGAGAAATTTATAGCAAACCCTTATAAAGACGGAGAATTGGTGTATAAAACGGGGGATCTCGTAAAATGGCTGCCTAATGGGAAGATAGAATTTTTGGGAAGAAAAGATAACCAGGTAAAACTCCGAGGTTATCGTATCGAGTTGGGTGAGATAGATAACACAATTTTATCCTTTTCAGATAAAGTTTCACAAGTGACAACTGTATTAAAGAAAAACCAAGGAGGAGAGGCTTTGGTAACTTATTACCTTGAAGATTCACCTATAGTTATTGAGGATTTAAAAGCTTTCTTAAAGATCAAGTTACCAGGTTATATGGTTCCCAACCATTTTCAGGCTATAGAAAGTATGCCTTTAACTCCAAATGGAAAGATAGACAGGAATTTGCTAGAAGGTTTATCCATGGATTATGAAGGGACTTCAGATTATGTTGCCCCCCGAAATAAAACAGAAGAAGAACTGGTATGGATATGGCAAGAAGTTTTAGGAGTTGATAAGGTTGGAATAGAAGATAACTTTTTTGAATTGGGAGGTCATAGTCTGATGATAGGTCAGATCATAAACCACATTTATAAGAAACTTAACGGGAGTATTAGTTATAAAGATTTTTTCCAGAGTCCAACCATTTCTCAAATAAGCAGTAACCTAAAAAAGGATGGTTATAAGTTAATTCCAAAAGCACCAGAATCCCAATCCTATCCGCTAACGCCATCACAGCACCGATTGTGGGTATTGAGCCAATTGGACGAAGGGAGCTCAGCCTACAATATGCCAGGTGTCATAAAACTCCATGGTAGCCTGGATATAGACAAGTTTAAGGAAGCTATTAAGATATTGGTGAATAGGCATGAGATTTTAAGGACTTGCTTCAAGGCAAATGGAGAGGGAGAAATAGAACAATACATAAAGGACTTTCAAACGTTGGATTTTGATATAGCTTTTCAGGATTTTGAAGGGAAAAGCAAGGAAGTGACAGATACCTTTTTAAGACATGAACATTTGCAGGTATTCGATTTAAGCAAAGGACCTTTATTGAAGGCGAGCCTATTGAAACTAAGTGAGGACACTCATTTATTTTCTTTCGTACTGCACCACATTATAGGGGATGGTTGGTCTATGGAGCTGATCATGTCCGAGGTAGTAAGAGGCTATAACAATTTGTTGAAAGGTGGAGAAGTACTGACAGATCCTTTGGAGTTACAGTACAAGGATTATGCAGTTTGGTTGCGATCGGAATTGAAAGGAGAAGCGTATAAGACTTCTGAGGCTTATTGGTTAAAAAACCTTTCGGGAGACTTACCGGTTTTAGAGCTGCCAAGTTTTAAGAAACGTCCCTTAATACAGACATATAATGGAAAGACACTGACGCATCGTTTTTCAGAGGATTTTACCCAAAAAATAAAAGCTTTTTCACAAGATCAAGGAGTTACTTTGTTTATGACCTTGATGTCGGGGATTAATGCACTATTGTACAGGTATACGGGTCAGAGAGATATTATCTTAGGCACTCCCGTTGCAGGAAGGGAGCATCCGGATTTGGAGGATCAGATAGGACTTTATTTAAATACATTAGCGATTCGTACCGGGATCTCTGAAGGATTCAGTTTTGCCGATCTTTTACAACAACAAAAACAAACACTCTTAGAAGCTTATGAGCATCAATTGTATCCTTTTGATGATCTTGTAGGGAAGCTAGGTTTAAAGCGGGACACCTCACGTTCAGTATTATTTGATGTGATGGTAGTTTTGCAAAATCAATCTCAACTTGAGACGATATCAGCATACAGAGATAATTTGGAAGGAGTTGTAATAGAATCTTATGAATTGGATAGAGGGGCTTCCCAGTTTGATCTCAGCTTTACTTTTGTAGAAGAAGAAGCTTTATCCCTAAGATTAGAATACAATACAGATATTTACGATGGGTTCTTAATAGAGCGAATTTTTGGTCATTTCGAGAATCTATTGAATATAGCGATAACTGACGTTCATAAGCAATTAGAATTAATTTATTATTCAACAGAGGAAGAAACAAAACAGTTGTTAGAAGAGTTTAATGATACAAGGGTTTCTTATCCAAAAGATAAAACTATAATCGATGTATTTAATTCACAGGTTGTTGATTCTTCAAGTGCTATAGCTCTAGTTTTTGAGGATAAGCAGCTATCTTACCAAGCTTTGAATGAAGTATCTAATCAATTAGCCAATTATTTATTATACAATTATGATCTTGGTTCAGAAAATATAATAGGAGTAAAGTTAGAGCATAGTGAGTGGATTATTATTTCTATTATGGCCGTATTAAAATCAGGTTGTGCTTATTTACCATTAGATCTAACATATCCTGAGGACAGAATTGCCTATATGGAGTCCGATTGTAACTGCAAAATTATTATAGACAAGGAGTTGATAAATTCCTTCGAAAAAGGAAAGCCTTATAGTTCATCTTTACCAGACATAACCATTAAACCAAGTAACTTAGCATATGTTATGTATACCTCCGGATCTACTGGCGTTCCCAAAGGAGTGATGGTTGAGCATGGAAATATCTTAAGTTTGGTTAAAGCATCCAATTACTATCAATTTTCGGAGTCGGATGTTTTATTAAGTACAGGAGCCTTTTCATTTGATGCTACAACTTTTGAATATTGGGGATCTTTACTTAACGGAGGGTGTCTTGTTCTATGTTCCAAAAATGTATTATTAGATAATGGGTTATTATCTAAAGAAATTGACTATAGAAAGGCGAATGTAATGTGGTTTACTTCGGGTTGGTTTAATCAATTAATCGATACTACACCTGATTTATTTTCATCTTTATCCACGATATTGGTAGGAGGAGATAAATTATCTCCAAAACATATTGGTATATTGAAAGATAAGTATCCGCATATTCAGATTATTAATGGGTATGGACCGACTGAAAATACAACTTTCTCTTTGACTTATGATATCCCTGAAGAAAAAGACAATATCCCGATAGGATATCCTATAAGTAATAGTACTGCATATATTTTATCAGATAGTTTAGGTTTACAACCCATTGGAGTAATAGGAGAAATTAGTTTGGGAGGAGATGGATTATCCAGAGGTTATATGAACCAACCTCTATTAACTAGAGAAAAATTTGTTGATAGTCCGTTTACATCTGATCAAAAACTATATAAAACAGGAGATTTAGGAAGGTGGTTACCAGATGGGAAGATAGAATTTTTGGGAAGAAAAGATAACCAGATAAAACTCCGGGGTTATCGTATCGAGTTGGGTGAGATAGATAACACAATTTTGTCCTTTTCAGATAAAGTTTCACAAGTGACAACTGTATTAAAGAAAAACCAAGGAGGAGAGGCTTTGGTAACTTATTACCTTGAAGATTCACCTATAGTTATTGAGGATTTAAAAGCTTTCTTAAAGATCAAGTTACCAGGTTATATGGTTCCCAACCATTTTCAGGCTATAGAAAGTATGCCTTTAACTCCAAATGGAAAGATAGACAGGAATTTGCTAGAAGGTTTATCCATGGATTATGAAGGGACTTCAGATTATGTTGCCCCCCGAAATAAAACAGAAGAAGAATTGGTATGGATATGGCAAGAAGTTTTAGGAGTTGATAAGGTTGGAATAGAAGATAACTTTTTTGAATTAGGAGGTCATAGTCTGATGATAGGTCAGATCATAAACCACATTTATAAGAAACTTAACGGGAGTATTAGTTATAAAGATTTTTTCCAGAGTCCAACCATTTCTCAAATAAGCAGTAACCTAAAAAAGGATGGTTATAAGTTAATTCCAAAAGCACCAGAATCCCAATCCTATCCGCTAACGCCATCACAGCACCGATTGTGGGTATTGAGCCAATTGGACGAAGGGAGCTCAGCCTACAATATGCCGGGTGTCATAAAACTCCATGGTAGCCTGGATATAGACAAGTTTAAGGAAGCTATTAAGATATTGGTGAATAGGCATGAGATTTTAAGGACTTGCTTCAAGGCAAATGGAGAGGGAGAAATAGAACAGTACATAAAGGACTTTCAAACGTTGGATTTTGATATAGCTTTTCAGGATTTTGAAGGGAAAAGCAAGGAAGTGACAGATACCTTTTTAAGACATGAACATTTGCAGGTATTCGATTTAAGCAAAGGACCTTTATTGAAGGCGAGCCTATTGAAACTAAGTGAGGACACTCATTTATTTTCTTTCGTACTGCACCACATTATAGGGGATGGTTGGTCTATGGAGCTGATCATGTCCGAGGTAGTAAGAGGCTATAACAATTTGTTGAAAGGTGGGGAAGTACTGACAGATCCTTTGGAGTTACAGTACAAGGATTATGCAGTTTGGTTACGATCGGAACTGAAAAGAGAAGAGTATAAGACTTCTGAGGCTTATTGGTTAAAAAACCTTTCGGGAGACTTACCGGTTTTAGAGCTGCCAAGTTTTAAGAAACGCCCCTTAATACAGACATATAATGGAAAGACACTGACGCATCGTTTTTCAGAGGATTTTACCCAAAATATAAAAGCTTTTTCACAAGATCAAGGAGTTACTTTGTTTATGACCTTGATGTCGGGGATTAATGCACTATTGTACAGGTATACGGGTCAGAGAGATATTATCTTAGGTACTCCCGTTGCAGGAAGGGAGCATCCGGATTTGGAGGATCAGATAGGACTTTATTTAAATACATTGGCGATTCGTACTGGGATCTCTGAAGGATTCAGTTTTGCCGATCTTTTACAACAACAAAAACAAACACTCTTAGAAGCTTATGAGCATCAATTGTATCCTTTTGATGATCTTGTAGGGAAGCTAGGTTTAAAGCGGGACACCTCACGTTCAGCATTATTTGATGTGCTGGTAATTTTGCAAAATCAATCCCAACTTCAGAGCATATCCTCTCACGGTAATGGATTGGAAGATATAAAAACCGCTCCTTATGATCTGGAGCAAAATACTTCCCAATTTGACTTGAGCTTTACGTTTATTGAAGAAGACACATTATCCCTTAATATTCAATATAACACAGATATTTATGATCAATTCTTGATTGTCCGAATTTTCAGTCATTTTGAAAATTTGTTGAGTATTGCGATATCCAATAGTAATGTACAACTAGAATCAGTTGATTATTTAACATCTGAGGAGGCAAATACTATTTTATATGATTTTAATGATACCAAGGTAGATTACCCGAAAGATAAAACCTTGATAGGCCTTTTTGAACAGCAGGTAAATAAGAGTGCAGAATCTATTGCAGTACAAGATAACTTTCGGAAACTTACGTACGAAGAACTTAACACCTATTCGAATAAAGTAACTGCCTATATAGAAACTAATATTTCCAAAGAAGAAAGAGTCATTGGAGTGATCCTGGATAGAACAATCAATACCTTAGTGGTTCTATTAGGAATTTTGAAATCGGGAAGAAGCTATATTCCTATTGATCCTACTTTTCCCGAAGATAGATTACGATATATTATAGCAGACAGCGGAGCTAAGACATTAATTTGCGATCACGAGTATTCATTTGTCAATAAAAGTGATTATTCATTAATAAAAGTAGAAGATATTCTACATCAATCGATTAAAAGTCCTATTTTCAGCAATTTATCCTGCCCTGAAGATACGGCATACATTATTTATACCTCGGGCTCAACAGGAAACCCAAAAGGAGTAGAGGTTGGGCATGCCTCTCTAATCAATTTTTTATTAAGTATTAGGGATCAGTTTGAAATTGGCAATAATGATATTTTGTATGCCATAACAACATATTCGTTTGACATTTCCATATTAGAATTTTTTGTACCGCTAATTTCAGGTGGAAAAGTCTTTATAGCTGATCATGATACTTTATCAGATATAGGAAAATTAATATTGAATATTGAAGAAGTTAAACCAACAATTATTCAAGGAACTCCAGGATTTTATCAATTGTTATGTGACGGTGGATGGAAAGGTGATAAGAACTTAAAGGTTCTATGTGGAGGAGACTCATTAAAAACATCCTTAGCATCACAACTACTGGATGTATCTGGAGGATTGTGGAATATGTATGGACCTACGGAAACCACCATTTGGTCAAGTGTTAAACCAATTAAGAAAAAAGAGGAAGCATTAAGTATAGGTAGTCCTATAGCAAATACCCAAGTCTATATATTAGGGGATAAATTAGAATTACTGCCTACCGGAGTTTCGGGAAAATTATATATCTCCGGAGAGGGGCTAGCTAAAGGATACTTAAACCGCATGGAATTAACAGCGCAAAAGTTTATTCCAAGCCCCTTTGAAAAGGGAAAGGTAATGTATGACACAGGGGATCTGGCAAAATGGCACCTGGATGGGAATATTGAATTTTTAGGAAGAAATGACCACCAGGTAAAACTAAGAGGTTATCGTATTGAGTTGGGAGAGATAGATCATACAATACTATCCTTTTCAGATGAAATTACACAGGCAATTACTATAGTAAATAAAGCAGGAGAAAGCGAAGTTCTGGTATCATTTTATATTGAAAAGTCAACTATTTGCATAGATGAATTAAAAGCTTTCTTGAAAACAAAATTACCTAGTTACATGATCCCGGTTAATTTTAAAGCTATTGAAAGTATGCCTTTAACTCCAAATAGGAAAATAGATCGAAAATCACTTGGAAATATACTCATAGACTATGATAGCACTTCCGATTATATAGCACCTCGAAATCAGACGGAAGAACAATTAGTATCGATATGGCAAGAAGTTTTAGGAGTTGAGAGAGTAGGTATAGAAGATAGTTTCTTTGATCTGGGGGGTAATAGTTTGATGATTGGTCAAATCATAAATCATATTTATAAGGCTCTTAATAGAAGGGTTAGTTACAGGGATTTTTTCCAAAACCCAACGATTTCACAAATAAGCAATACGCTTAAGAGTAGTATGTATAAAGCTATTTCTGTAGCGCCCAAGGCTATATCTTACCCATTAACACCTTCGCAACATAGATTATGGGTATTGAGTCAGCTTGAAGGTGGAAGTTCTGCATATAATATACCAGGTGTAATAAAATTTCAGGGAGTACTAAATATTGACAAGTTTAAAAAGGCAATAGGGCATGTAATAAAACGACATGAAATTTTAAGAACCTGTTTTAAAACCAATGAAGAAGGTGCGATAGAACAATTCATAAAGGATTTTGGAGAGGTAATTTCAGATATTAATGTTCATGATTTTACAGATCAGGGAAAGGAAGAAACAGATGCTTTCCTGAAAGAAGAACATTCCAAAGTTTTTGATTTGAGTATAGCTCCATTATTCAGAGCTTGTTTATTAAAACTAAAAGAAGAAGAATATTTATTTTCATTCGTATTACATCATATTATAGGAGATGGATGGTCGATGGAGTTGATAGCATCTGAGGTTATTAGCTTGTATAATACATTACGAATCAATGATTCGGTAAAGCTTCAGCCATTGTCAATACAATACAAGGATTATGCAGTATGGCTGCAATCACAGTTAAAAGAAAAAAAATATAAAACGTCTGAAGCGTATTGGTTACAAAAGTTTTCGGGTGATTTACCGGTTTTGGAACTCCCTAGTTTTAAAAAACGCCCTTTAATACAGACCTATAAAGGAAATAGAGAGACGTATCGATTTTCTAAAGATTTTACCCAAAGGATAAAGACATTTTCAAAGGAAGAAGGAGTCACTTTATTTATGACTTTACTGTCGGGAATTAACGCATTGTTATATAGGTATACTAACCAAAATGATATTATAATAGGTACTCCGGTAGCAGGAAGAGAACACCCCGATTTGGAGAATCAAATAGGATTGTATTTAAATACTTTAGCAATTCGTACAAAAATAGCAGAAGAGTATAGTTTTTTTGAGCTTTTACAGCAGCAAAAACAGACACTTTTGGAAGCCTATGAGCATCAATTGTATCCATTTGATGATTTGATAAGTAAATTAGATTTAAAACGAGATACATCACGATCTGCACTATTTGATGTTTTGGTAGTTTTACAAAATCAATCTCAGCTCACTAGTATAAGTCAGCAGAATGATCAATTAGAAGATATCTTTACAGAACCGTATCAATTACATCAAGATACTTCACAATTTGATGTTAGTTTTACTTTTATTGAGCTGGAAGAATGTTTATCACTTTCTATAGAGTACAATACGGATATTTATGATCAGTTGTTGATTATCCGCTTTTTTGAGCATTTTGAAAATTTGTTAAGAAAGGCAATTTCGGGTATTGATAAAAAAATACAATCAATAGATTATTTAACCCCACAAGAATCCAGTCAATTGATGGAAGGAGGTAATACGGAGTATGACAACAACCTATCAGACAAAACACTGATAGACTTGTTTGAGGAACAAGTGGAAAAAACTCCTGATGGTATTGCAGTTGTATTTGGAGAAAAAGAGTTTACCTATAACCAGATCAATGAACGTTCAAATCAATTGGCATCATTTCTCAGAGAGGTGTACAAAGTACAACCAGAAGATCTAATAGGTGTCAAATTGGAAAGAAGTGAGAATCTATTTGTTACTATTCTGGGGGTATTAAAATCCGGTGCAGCGTACATCCCTATTGATATTAATTATCCTGAAGAAAGAATCTCCTATATTGAAAAAGATAGTGGATGTAAAATCATAATAGATGCTGATAAATTTGAAGCCTTTATAAAAGTTGCAGAGGGCTATTCAAAAAAGAATGTAGAAAAACTCAATGCTGTAGCTGATTTGGCTTACATTATTTACACTTCCGGATCCACAGGGAAACCTAAAGGGGTAATGATAGAGCATAGAAATGCGGTAGCTATGTTAGAATGGTCCATCAAAGAATTTATTCAAACACCATTTGATGTTTTATATGCTGTTACATCTCATTGTTTTGATTTATCGGTGTTTGAGATGTTTTATCCTTTGATTATTGGAAAAAAAATACGCATTCTAGAAAATGGTTTATTCATACAGGATTATATTACCATTGATAAGAATGTATTCATAAATACAGTACCTTCAGTAATACACTCCTTACTTAAAAAAACAGTCAATCTGGACAATATTGTGGCCATAAATATGGCAGGAGAGCCAATTCCGATCGAATTAAGTAATGATGTAAACAAGCTTAATATAGAGGCGAGAAATTTGTACGGACCCTCAGAAGATACCACTTATAGTAGTTGTTTTAGAATCAAGAATAGCTATGATAAGTCAATTCCGATAGGAAAACCAATAGATAATACACAATTCTATATACTTTCTGATGGGATGCAATTACAACCTTATGGAGTTATAGGAGAAATTTATATATCAGGTTTAGGAGTATCCAGAGGGTACTTAAACAATCCGGATCTGACAAAAAAGAAATTTATCTCACATCCATTTATAGAAGATAAATTAGTATATAAAACAGGAGATTTGGCGAGATGGTTACCCGATGGAAATATTGAGTTTATTGGAAGAAAAGATGGCCAGGTTAAGGTAAGAGGGTATCGAATTGAACTTGGAGAAATAGAAAATGTACTAGTTAATCAAAACGAAATAGAACAAGCAGTCGTTACCATAAAACGCAATAATGAAAGTGCTTATATAATTTCGTATATAGTTGCGTCAGAACCTATCGATAAGCAAAAATTAAGATTTAAGTTAAGTAATATCTTACCTGATTATATGCTTCCAAATTATTATGTAATCCTTGATCAAATACCTTTAACTCCTAATGGTAAGGTAGATAAGGATAATCTCCCTGAAGTTTCAGAAAGCGATATACTAAAAAGAGAATATATAGCTCCAAGAAATGAATTGGAGACAGATTTGGTGCGTATTTGGGAGGGAATTTTAGGAATAGAAAAAATAGGAGTGACGGATAACTTTTTTGAATTAGGAGGAAACAGTATTAACGCTACTAAGCTACTATCTGTCATTTATAAAAAATTTGATGTCAAAATTGAAATAGAACAGGTCTTTGTCAATCCAACAATAGAGTATTTGGCGGTGAATATAGAGAATACACAATGGTTAGACACAGTGAAAACGAATGAATCAATCAAAAAAATTACTATATAAAATATGGAAATAGCTTTTTTAGTAAAAGAACTGAAAGAAAAAGGGATTGGTCTGAACCTTTTAGGAGATGAAATCGAATTACTTTTTTTGAAAGATGATATTGATGAAAATACGATAGAACTGGTTAAACAGAACAAGGAGCGTATTAAAGATTATTTAGTAAAGATATCAAAGAACAAAAATTTCGAAAAGATACCTAAAGCTTTTCCTTCAAACTCATACCCCATATCAAATGCACAAAAAAGGTTGTGGATTGCTTCTCAGGTAGACGAAGCTTCGATAGCTTATAATATGCCATTCGAAATTGAACTGAATAAAGAATGTAACATACATCTTTTTAAGAAATCTGTCAATTTCGTTATCCAAAGACATGAAATTTTACGTACCGTTTTTAAGCAAGAGCAAAATGATGAAGTACATCAATTTGTATTAAAACAAGAGGAGTTAGGGTTTAAAATTGATTATGTTGATTTTAGCCAGGAAAAAGATAAAATATTAAAATCCAGGCAGTATATAAATGAAGATGCGGTAAAACCATTTGATTTAGAAAAAGGCCCTTTAATAAGAGCTACCTTATTAAAGTTAGAAGAAAATAAATATATCTTTTATTATAATATGCATCACATAATCAGTGATGGATGGTCTCTTGAAATATTGGCAAGAGATGTGTTTGAGTGTTATAACGCTTATGAAAAAGATAATGAGCCTTCACTACCAAACTTAAGAATTCAGTATAAAGATTATGCAGTATGGTACACAGATCAGATTAACAAATCAAAACTTGAAGAGCAAAAAAAATATTGGTTAGAAGAATTAAAGGGTAATCTTCCTAAGTTCGAATTTCCAACAGAAAAGAAAAGACCTTCCATAAAAACATATAATGGGAAAACGTATTATACGTATCTTACTAAGAAACAGACATATTTGTTAAAAGAATTCTCTAATAAAACTGGAGGATCTTTGTACATGGGGGCTTTAAGTACTATTAGAGCACTTTTGTATATATATACTGGTCAAAAAGAAATTGTTATAGGGACTCCAATCGCAGCAAGAGAACATCCTGATTTAACAGATCAAATAGGTTTTTATGTTAATACGCTAGCCATAAGAAACAAAATTTCAGACTCAGATACTTTTGTCGAACTGTATTCAAAAATTAAAGAAACTACTATAAAGGCATACAATAACCAACAGTATCCTTTTGATGAATTAGTAGATGACCTTAATACTAGTAAAGATTTATCAAGAAACCCTGTATTTGATGTAATGGTTGTATTGCAGAATCAGACGAAATACACCAATATTCCTAACGAAGATGAGTTACATGAAATAAAGCAAAGTGATAATACGTACAGTAAATTTGATTTATTATTTAGGTTTGAAGAAATGGGAGATTATTTGTTGTTAAATCTTGAATTTAATACAGATGTCTATGAAGAAAAACGAATAAAACAATTTATCCAGCATTACAAAAGTATTCTTGACAAGATGTTGGAAACTCCAGAAAAACCTATTTCCGAAATTGATTACTTATCAAGTGTAGAAAAGAATAATATACTAGAGCATTTTAACTTAAATGAAAAAGACTATAATGAGGTAACGGTAATTGAAATGTTTAAGAAACAGGTGATTGAAACACCTGATGATAAAGCAGTTGTGTTCGATGGTGAGTATTTGACCTACAGTCAGTTAGATGCATATAGTAATCAATTAGCACATTGTTTAAAAGAGAAATATAAAGTTGAATCCAATGAGAAAGTAGCGGTAATGCTGGAAAGATCTTTAAACAGTATTATCACTATGATTGGAATACTGAAATCCGGAGCTTGTTATGTGCCTATTGATCATAAGTACCCCAAAAAGCGCATTACGCATATTTTGAATGATGCATCTATAAAATTAATTATTGCTAATAATAATTTGTTGGAAGCTGATCTATTGGAAGGAAGAAGCATATTTGACTTAAGTTATGAAGATATGTCAGCATATGATATCAAAGATCTCGATCTTAAAATAGATATATCTTCTCCGTCATTTGTTGTCTATACCTCTGGATCTACAGGGAAGCCAAAAGGAGTAGTTCAAACTCATAGAATGTTGAGTAATTTAATTCAGTGGCACATCAATTATTCGGGAATAGATAAAGGATTAAATCATTTACAATATGCGTCTTTTAGTTTTGATGTTTCGATTCAAGATTGTTGGTTTGTTTTAAATAGCGGAGGAACATTATATATTGTTAATGAAGAAATTCGTCTTGATTTTCTTGAGTTATCAAAATATATTTTGGATAATAAAATAGAAACTATATCAATGCCTTATGCAGCATTAAATAGTTTATATATAATTTGTACACCAGAGCAGTTTAAAGGTCACTCTATAAAACATATTTCATCTTCTGGTGAGCAATTGATTATAAATGAATCATTGCATAAATTTTTAGAGGCTAACCCGGAAATTAAGTTACATAATCACTATGGACCAGCCGAAACACATGTAGTTACGAGTCATTCGATGTCAGCTTCTATGAATAACTTAGAAGCTTATGCACCAATTGGTAAACCTATTTCAAATACAAACATATATATACTAGATTCCAATTTAAATCCTGTTACTATTGGAGTTCAAGGAGAGATTTATATAGGGGGAGATAATTTAGCTATAGGATATCTTAATATGTCCAAAGAAACTAAAAATAGATTTATAAATAATCCATTCAAAATAGGACAAAAGTTATATAAAACAGGAGATTATGCTTACTGGAGAGATAATGGAGACATTCTTTTTGCAAGAAGAAAAGATGATCAGGTAAAGGTTAATGGATACAGGGTTGAATTAAAAGAGATAGAAAGACTATTGATAAAACATCAATATATTTCTGAAGCTATAGTGGGGGTATATACAGTAGAGAATGAAAAAAGACTTTGCGCTTATGTAAAATATAAAGACAATCAGAATACTACTTCTGATTTGAGAAGGTATTTACTCAAACATTTGCCTCAATATATGATCCCATCCTATTTTGTTGAGTTAAACAAAATACCGCTCACTTCCAACGGAAAAATTGATAAAAAAGCATTGCCTGATCCATTGACTAAGCAAGATTTGAATAAAACATCATATGTAGCTCCGTCTTGTAAGATAGAAGAAGATTTAGTGGAAATATGGAAAGGTATTTTAGAAATTGATAAAGTGGGAGTAAATGATGTGATTTTTGAGTTAGGAGGTAATAGTCTAACAGTTGCAAGAATCGTTAATCAAATAAAACAACAGTTGGGGTATGTAATTACCGTGGCAGAAATATTTGAAAATCCTACTATAAAAGAAATAATACCTTACCTTAAGCAGAATACTTTTGATCATATACCACAGGCACCAATCTCTGATTTATATCCATTGTCTTCAACTCAATTTAGATTTTGGATACTTAGCCAAAATGAAAAAGCAAATAAAGCTTATAATATTCCATTAACAATAAAAATTGAAGGTAAACTTAATATACAAGTCCTAAAAAAGTCATTAAAAGAAGTTATTAAACGACATGATTCTCTAAGGACTTCGTTTATAAAAAGTGATTCAGGAGAAATAAAGCAATATATACAGGGTATTGAAGATGTGAATTTTGATGTTATATCACATATAGTTTCAGAAAATAACAAAACTGAAGATTTAATTTGTGAGGTAAATAATATACTATTTGACCTAACAAAGGCACCGTTGTTAAAAGTTGATTTAATTATTGAAAATGAACAGAGCTTCTATTTAAATTTAGTTTTACACCATATTATAGGAGATGGTAAATCTATTGAAATTCTATTAAAGGAGATAGTTACGAGCTATAATGGATTAATTAATAAGAATAATATTAGTTTACCAGAATTAAATATTCAATTTAAAGATTATGTTGCTTGGTCACTTAATGAACAAGCAAAAAAGCATCTAAATAAAGAGAAAGAACATTGGTTAAAAGAATTTTCAGGTGAATTACCAGTATTAAATTTGCCTACGTATAAACAAAGACCAGTGATCCAGACATTTGATGGTGATAGTGTTCATTTTAAGTTTAAAGATAAAGTTTATAAAAAACTAGTTCAGTTTTCAAAAAGACATAAGACTACTTTATTTATGAACTTAATGGCAGGTCTTAATGGTTTATTAAGTAGATATACCCACCAGACAGATATTATTCTTGGGACTCCAGTATTAGGAAGAGATCATCCAGATTTAGAAAATCAAGTAGGAGTGTTTATTAATACTTTACCGATAAGAACAAGATTTGATCTGGATAATAGTTTTTTAGAACTATTAGATGTTCAAAAAAGAATATTACTTAAAGCTTATGCTAATACAAATTATCCTTTTGGTGATCTTGTAAATGAGTTGAATTTAGTGAGAGATATGAGCCGTTCACCAGTATTTGACGCTTTAGTGATTTTTGATAAACAGACAAGTCAAGTTTTGAGTTTGAATGATTCTTTTGAAAATCTTGATTGTAGTATATATCAAAAAACAGAAAATCAAGTTAGTAAATTTGATATTACATTTTCGTTTGTAGAAACTAGAGGAGGACTTAATTTAGGGATACAATATAATACCAATTTATATCAAGCAGAGTTTATAGAAAGTTTGGTTGTAAATTATGAGAATTTTATTGAACAATGTATAGAAAATCCAGAGTTAGAAATTAATAAGGTTCAATACCTGAATAGAAATCAGATATATAGGGTCTTAAACAAATTCAATGATACCGAATATAAATATAATATTGAAGAAACTGTTATTTCTTTAATTCAGAAACAAGTTGAAGAATCTCCAGAAGATATAGCTTTAGTTTGTGAAGAAAAGGAAATATCTTATAAGGAACTTGATCAAAGATCTACTAATCTGGCATTACATTTACAAAAACAGGGAGTACTTCCAAACACAACAATAGGAGTTTGCTTAGGACGATCGATAGAAATGGTAATAGCAATTCTTGGAATTTTGAAGTCAGGAGCTTCTTATTTACCGTTAGATCCTTTTTACCCATTAGATCGACTTGATTACATTTTAAAGCATAGTAATACAAAAATTGTTCTAGTAGATAAAGGTACTAAAGAAATTATACCAAAAACAATAAATACGGTTGTTGTTGAAACATTAGAAACCAGATTGTTTTTAGAAACTCAATTACCAGAGATAAAAAGTTCATCATTAGCATATGTAATTTATACTTCTGGTTCTACTGGAAAACCAAAAGGAGTAAAAGTATCACATAGAAATTTAACAAATTTTATAAATGGTATGACTAGAATCTTTACTAATTCTAGTCATACCAACGTCTGGTTGGCAACAACCAGTATAAGTTTTGATATTTCAATATTAGAATTGTTATGGACTTTAACGAGAAGGAATAAAGTAATAATTCATTTAGAAAGACCTGTTTCTGTTTCACCTAAGCCTATAATGGATTTTAGCTTGTTTTATTTTCCAACGGGTACTAAATCAGAAGTAAATAAATATAAATTACTTATTGAGGGAGCTTCATTTGCAGATAAAAATGGTTTTAGTGCAATCTGGGTTCCAGAAAGACATTTCCATGACTTTGGAGATCAATTTCCTAACCCATCTGTAGCAGCAGCAGCTGTTTCTACCATAACTCAAAATATAAAACTTAGATCAGGAAGTGTAGTTTTGCCACTCCATGATACGGTAAGAGTGGCAGAAGAATGGTCAATGGTTGATAACTTATCTAACGGTAGAGTTGAGTTGTCAATTGCTTCAGGGTGGCACCCTAATGATTTTGTTTTAGCTCCTGATAGCTATGAAAATCGTCATCAAATAATGCGTGAAAAAATTGACGAACTAAAGAAATTATGGGGAGGAAACTCTTTAGGACGAAAAAATGGAATAGGAAAAAACTTTGAGTTCACTATTCACCCAATCCCTGTTCAAAATGAATTGCCTATATGGATAACTGCAGCAGGAAGTATAGAAACTTTTAAATATGCGGGTGCGATTGGAGCAAATTTGTTAACACATTTATTAGGGCAAAGTATTGAAGATTTGTCAGGGAAAATAGAAATATATAGAGAAACGTTAAGAGAAAATGGGTTTGACCCTAAAACAAGAAAAGTAGCTTTAATGTTGCACACCTTTGTAAGTGATGATGAATCAATGGTTAAAGAAGTGGTAGAAACTCCGTTTAAAAATTACCTTAAAAATTCACTAAACTTATTAAAACCAATAGCAGAAGAACAAGGTTTAGATATAGATAATGATCAAGACGTATTATTGAATATAGGTTTTTTAAGATATTATAAGACAAATAGTTTGTTTGGAACTCCGGAATCATGTTTAGAAATAATTGATAAGGTTTATAAAGCAGATGTAGATGAGATAGCATGCTTGATAGATTTTGGAATTGAAGAGCAAATGGTAATAGATAACCTAAGTCATTTATATAGACTTAAAGAGTTAATAAGAAGATCAAAGATTCAGTACGATTTTATTATTGATAAGATTAAAAGGTTAACTAGCAAAGAAGATACTGCAGCACTTATTGAAAAATATAAGGTTACACATCTACAGTCTACACCATCTTTTTATGAAGAGTTTTTATCAAATCATAATGGAGAAGAAGCCTTAAAGCAATTAAACACACTTTTGATTGGAGGTGAAGTGTTAAAAAAGTCATTAGCTGAAAAACTACTTAAAGAAACAAAGAGTGAGGTCTACAATATGTATGGCCCTACAGAAACAACAATTTGGTCTTCAGTAAAACCTTTGAATAGGAATGAAGAGGTTACTATAGGAAAACCTATAGTAAATACAGAAATCTATATTTTGGATAATAATAATCAGCTTTGTCCTATAGGTGTCTCAGGAGAATTGTGTATTGGAGGAGATGGAGTGTCTTTGGGATATATGAATAATAACGTATCGACAAGGTCAAAATTTATAAAAAATCCCTTTAAAGCTGATCAAATAATTTATAAAACAGGTGATTTAGCGTGTTGGCTTCCTAGTGGTGATATCCAATATCAAGGTAGATTGGATAGTCAGGTAAAAATAAAAGGGTATCGAATTGAATTAGAAGAAATAGAAAATGTTATTCTTGAGTATACAGGTATAAATCAATGTGCAGTCTCAACTTTTCAAAATAAAGAAGAAACAGTCATAGCTGCTTATATAAAAAATACTGAGAACGTTGAAGAAGAGTCTGTCAAAGGTTTTTTAAGATTGCGATTACCACACTATATGATACCTCAGCATATAATTACACTTAATGAATTTCCCCAAACAGCCAATGGAAAAATAAACTATAAGGAATTGCCTTTTCCAAATGGAAAGAAAGCAGAAAACAAAAAGTATGTGGCTCCAAGAAATGAGATAGAAAAGAAGTTGCTATCTATTTGGAGTGATTTCTTAGATATGGATAAGATAAGTATCGATGATAATTTTTTTGAAATTGGAGGTAATTCAATGAAAGTATTTCAATTATTGACAATTATTAATACTACGTTAAATACAGATCTAAAGATTATATCATTTTTTCAATATCCTACTATCAGAACTTTAGCAGAAAACTTAGATGATGTTAAATCAACTCCAAAGGTTCAAATTGAAGAAAATGAAATGGAAGATGTAGACGAACTTATTGATTTTATGAATGAAATGTAAGATTAAGAAGTATAAAGTATACACATTTTCATAAACCTAACGAAATACTAAATGAAAAGAGATATAGCTATTATTGGAATGTCTGGAAGATTTCCAAAATCGAATAGTATAGAAGAGTTTTGGGAAAACTTGGTCGAAGAAAAAGAATTAATACATTTTTTTTCAGATCAAGAGCTAGAGGAGAAAGGAGTAGAAAAGAAAGAACTTAATCAAGAACATTACGTAAAAGCATCTGCTTATGTAGAAAATACAAATGTTTTTGATTATCCCTTTTTTAAATATACTTTGGACGAAGCACGAATTATGAATCCTCAAACAAGATTGATGCATCATTTGGTTTGGGAAGCATTAGAAGATGCAGGGTGTAATATAGAAGAATATACCAAAAAAATTGGAATATTTTTTGGAGCCAACAAAGACTTAAATTGGAGTTTACATGCTTCGTTAACAAATGATTTAAATGTAGATCATTTAACCAAAGAAAAGTTATCAAACCCTAATTTTATGGCTTCTCTAATAGCATATAAATTGAACTTTAAAGGGCCGTGTTATTTTATTGATACAGCATGTTCAACATCGTTAAGTACCACACATCTTGCTTGTAGAAGTCTACTTTTAAATGAATGTGGGACAGCAGTGGTTGGAGGTGTAAGATTACTTTCTAGAGAGGATAATGGATATAAATATGTAGAAGGAACTATAATGTCTAAAGATGGACATAACCGTAGTTTTGATAGTGAATCCTCAGGAACAATAGGATCTGATGGGGCAGGTGTAGTAGTTTTAAAAAGATTGGAAGATGCTCTAAAGGATAATGATAACATTTATGCAGTTATAAAAGGGTCTGCAATGAATAATGATGGAAAGGCTAAAGCAGGGTATACAATGCCTAGTGTTGAAGGACAGTTTGAATGTATAAAATTAGCACAAAAAATAGCTGGAGTTGCACCAACAGATGTAACTTATATCGAAACTCATGGTACTGCTACAAAAATAGGAGACCCTATCGAAATAGAAGCTCTTAATAAGGTCTTTAATAATGATACTAATCATAAATGCGCTATTGGTACTATAAAGTCAAATATGGGACATGCCGATGAGGCTGCAGGAATTACAGGATTGATAAAAACAGCACTAGCAATAAATAATAAAATAATTCCCGCAAGTTTACATTACAAGAAACCAAACAAGACAATCAATTTTAATGAAGGTCCATTTTATGTTAATCACGCTTCTCAAAAATGGGAATCTGAAAATCAAAAACCACTTACAGCTGGTGTTAGTTCACTTGGAATTGGAGGAACAAACGTACATGTAGTACTCCAAGAAGCTCCCGTAGTTGAAAAAAGAAAAACAAATAAAACATATAAATTAATTAGATATTCTGCAAAAACAGAAACAGCATTAGAACAGTATGAAGATAAACTGCTAAAATTTGTAGAAAATAATGATATCGATATTTTTGACCTATCCTATACAATGCAACTAGGTAGAAAAAGATTTGATTTTGTAAAGTACTTGGCTGTAAAGGATAACAAAGAGCTCATTACATCTCTAAAAGAGAAAAATACTAAAACAACCATAGTTAAGCCTAAAAGTAACATTGTATTTATGTTTTCGGGGCAAGGGAGTCAGTATATAAATATGGGTAAAAACTTATATGATATATATCCTGTTTTTAAACAGTTTTTGGATAATGGGTTTAATTATTTGGAAGATTTAAGTGGTATTAATTATAGGGGAATTCTGTTTAATAATACTGATGAAGCTGTTAAAAAAATCAACCAAACGATTTATACACAACCTTTGTTATTTGTGTTTGAATATGCACTTGCACAATTACTTATTACTCTAGGAGTTAGACCAACTTATATGATTGGTCATAGTTTGGGAGAGTATATTGCGGCTACTATTAGTGGTGTTTTTTCTTTTGAAGAAGCATTAAAAATTATAAGCAGAAGAGCAGAATTAATGGCAAAGGTTCCTGAAGGAGACATGCTAAGCATAGCTGCATCTTTGCAAAGAGTGAGAAAAGAAGTACTTAGAAATGTATCAATAGCTGCGATAAATGCACATGATTCATTTGTAGTTTCGGGGGCAAAAAATGATATTGATTTAGTAAAAAAAGAATTAGAAAAAGAAGAAATTTTATTTACTGTTTTAAAAACTTCTCACGCTTTCCATTCCTCAATGATGGATGTTATACTTGAAGATTTTGAAGAAGCATTAAAAAATATCAAATTACAAAAACCACAAATTCCATTTATTTCTAATATTACAGGAGATTTTATTACAGAGGAAGAAGCTACTTCCGTAAAATATTGGTCAAATCATATTACCGCAGCTGTAGAATTTGAAAAAGGAATAAAAAAGCTTCTTGCAATTGATTATAGTTTATTCATAGAAATTGGTCCAGGGAGAACATTAACTAGTTTCTTTAAAAAATCACAAAATCAGAGCTTGTCAAATGATGTTTTGACTACAGTTAGACATCCTAAAGAAAATATTGATGACAATGAATTTTTTACAAAGTTTCTGGGGGAATTATGGAGTAATGGTTTAGACATTGATTGGGAGGAATATTATAAGGAAGATAAACCTAATAAAATATCTATTCCTACATATGCTTTTGATGAGTATGATATTCCTTCAAAAGTGACTTTAGATGATAGCATAGTTAAAAAAGAAAATCTTTTACAAACTAAAAAAGAGATTTCAAAAGCATTATTTATTCCTTCATGGAAATATGTTCCACGGAGTAAAAAAGTAGAAACGGTATTTTCAAAAGAAAAAAGAAGTCTTGTATTTAATAACGATTCTCCATTTGGAAAAAAGTTAATAGCGCAACTAAAACAAGATAATAAGGAAGTTATTGAGGTGGTTAAAGGAAATCAATTCAATATAGATTTACCTAATAAAATTACTATAAATCCTGACAGTTTATCAGATTATAATGATTTATTGTTACATCTTGAAACGATAAATTTTGAGCATGATTTTATAGTTTATGCATGGGAATTAAATGAAAATTCTTCTATAACAACACAAAATAGTTATTTAGGATATAATATGAAGTTTAATAATATCCTAAAAATGATTAAGGCTTTTAAACTTGAAGAAACAACAGATCCAAAGAAAGTAGTTATTATTTCTAATAAAAATTATAGGGTTACTGGTTCTGAGGATTTAAAACAAATAAATCAACATACACATACTTTATTAAAAGTTCTTACTCAGGAGTCTAAAAATGTTTACGCTTCATGTATAGATATTGATCTAGATAGCTATACTTTACAAGATATAGTAGCAATATCAAATGAATTAGAGATTTCTACCAAATTCTGTATTGTTGCTTTCAGGAATGATCGAAGGTGGATTCCGTACTATCAGCCATTGCAAACAGAAGAAAAAGAGAATTATAGAACACCTGTTATTAAGAAAAATGGTAATTATATAATTACAGGAACGTTGGATAATATCCAATATATATTGACAAATCATTTATTAAAAGAGTACCAGACGAATATAATAACTTTAACAGATAAGAATTTTGATGAGTGGAATGATGAATCAAAAGGGTTGTATGAGAAATTAAAAAAACAGCAAGGTACTATAACGATTTCATATGTGGATATATCAGATTATGAAAGTCTTTCGTCAGAAATAGAAAATATAGAAAATCGATTTGTTTCTATTGATGGTATTATTCATATGGCTAGAAATGTTGATGTAACCCAAGCCATGTTAGTAGAAGATATTATGGAAGATACCATAAAGAAACACTTTTTACCTAGGGTTAATGGACTTATTAATATCGATAGAATAGTTAAAGAAAAAGCTATAGATTTTGTGAAAATTATATCAAGTTTATCTTCTTTTCTAGGAGGGATTACATATGGAGCTTATGCCTCTGCTTCTGCACAAATGGATAATATTGTCTTAAGAAATAATAAGGAAAATTGGTCGATTTTAAACTTGGATAAAGTTGATGATGAAGATCCATGGATAAAACAAAATGAATTGATCAATGTTTTTCATTACTCATTTTTGCATAGTGATATAAAACAAGTATTAGTTTCTAAAAGGAACTTGAATAACCTTCCAGATATATCTGATAAAAAGAAATCTAAAGTAGGGGTTCAAATAAATAGAAAAATAATTAAGACTACATATACAGCTCCTAAAACTGATACAGAGTCTTTGGTGATCAATTTATTTGAAAATTTATTTGGAGTCACGGGTTTGGGAATAAAAGATGATTTTTTTGAATTAGGAGGAGATTCATTAAAAGCCGTATTGCTGATTAATAAATTGAGAAAAGATATAGGGGTTGTGATTAAAATGTCTGATATTTTTTCAAATAAAACAATTGAAGATATTTCGATAGTAATAGATCAAATAAAATGGATGCAAGAGGAGGATAATGAAATAGAAGAAGTAGACTCCATTGTAATCTAAAATAGTATTTGATAATTTTTTGACTACGTTATAAAAAATGTACCTAGTTTGAAACGGCTAGGTGTCCACTTTTCATTTAAGTTTCAATTCAGATAATCCATATAATAGCTTTATCCTAAAAGATCAGGTGTTACTTTTTTATATAAAAAGAAATATCGTGAATCTTCATGAAATAAAACATTTTTTTTAAAAAATAGGAAACCTATGAAAAAAATAAAAGAACTTTTTGTTGAGTTAAGAGAACAGCAAATAAAACTATTTTTAAAGGGAGATGATATTAAAATTTCATCTTATAAAGATAAGATTTCGCCAGAACAGATTCTGAAAATTAAATCTAACAAAGATGAAATTGTTAAATATTTAAAGAGTTTAAACGAGAATAACTCTGTAGAACCAATACCTGTCATTGAATCGAAATCTAAATACCCTATGTCTAACGCTCAACAAAGAGTTTGGATATTAAGTCAAACTAGTGAAGGGTCTACAGCATATAATCTACCTACAGAAATCGAATTAAATGGTAAACATGATCGAGATTGTTTAGAGCGTGCAATACTGTCTGTTATAGAACGACATGAGATTTTACGTACGCTATTCAATGAAGATGAGAATGGAGAACCTTACCAAATCGTTTTGGATTATAATGAGGTAAAATTTAATATGGAGTTTTTCGACTTTAGAGGAGAAAAGGATCCTCAAGCTGCTTCAAAAACATATGTTTTATCAGATTCATTTAAGCCATTTGATTTAGCTAAAGGGCCTTTGTTAAGAGCTAGCTTATTGCAAGTAAGCGATGATAAGTTTATTTTCTATTATAATATGCATCACATTATAAGTGATGGATGGTCTATGGAAGTATTGATTGGTGATGTTATGAAATATTATAATGCATATGTAAGCGGAGAAAACCCAAAAATTTCTCCATTAAGAATACAATATAAAGATTATTCAGCGTGGCAATTAGCCCAAGTTAATGATACTAATAATCAAAAACATAAAGAATATTGGACTTCTTTGTTAGATGGAACAATACCTGTATTAGATTTACCTTCCAAGAAAAGAAGACCAATAGACAAGACATTTTCAGGTAAGAGTCTGGGAATGCATATTTCATCAGAAATAATAGAAAACTTACAACATTTTGTAAAAGGAAACGGTGGAAGTTTATTTATGGGGCTATTGACAGTTTCTAAAATTTTATTATATAAATATACCGGAGAAACTGATATCGTAATAGGAAACCCAATTGCAGGAAGAGATCACTCAGACTTAGAAAATCAAATAGGTGTTTATATAAATACGTTAGCTCTAAGGAGTGATATCGATCCTAACAATAGTTTTATCGAGTTGTTTGAAAAAATTAAAGAAACTACTTTAAAATCATTAGAGCATCAGATGTATCCATTTGATAGGCTTTTGGAGGATTTAAATATTAGAAGAGCAGTTAACAGAAGCCCTTTATTCGATATTTTGATTAATTATCTAGGAGTAGCAGAGTCATCAATGTATGAACTAAGTAATCATAAAGTATGTGATTTAGGAGAGAAAATGATCTTGTTTGATATTGAGATTGATTTTACAGAGGTTGCAAGCGGAATAGATTTTATTGTTAGATACAATGATGATGTTTATGAAAATGAAACAATCCAAAACTTCATATTACATTATAAAATACTATTAAATGAGCTTTTAAAGTACTCAGATAAGAGTATTGGTAAAGCAAAATACTTACTAGAAGAGGAAAGAGAAGTTTTGCTAAATGAATTTAATGATACTAAAGTACTTTATCCAAAAGATAAAACAGTAGTAGATTTGTTTACAGAGCAAGTAAACATTACTCCGGATGCTGTTTCTGTCCTATTTAAAGATCAAACAATTACTTATAAAGAATTAGATAAGAAATCAAATTATTTAGCTCATCACCTTATAAAAAAGGGAGTATCAAAAGAAGATTTTGTCCCTATCTGTATGGATAAAAGTATTGAAATGGTTATAGGAATATTGGCCGTATTAAAAAGTGGAGGTGCATATGTTCCTATTGATCCTAATTATCCAAAAGAACGTATTGATTATATATTAGAAGATACAAAATCCAATGTTATTTTAAGTGCTTTAGAATTTGAGAATGTTTTGGAAGGGTATATCTCTAAAGAAATAATTTACTTAGATCAAGAATACGATATTGGACAAGAGGATAATCTATGTACTCCAAACAACCAATTATCTCCAGATAATTTAGCATATTTAATTTATACTTCTGGAAGCACAGGAAAACCTAAGGGAGTAAAAATTGAACATAAGGCTTTGGTTAATTTTTTACTTAGCATGTGTGATCATCTTACATTTGATCAAAATATTAAATTTTTAAGCCTTACTACATTTACATTTGATATTTCAATATTAGAAATCTTATCTCCCTTATTATTAGGAGGACAATTGATTTTAGTAAAAGATGAAGAAGCTAAAGATCCAGAATACATAACTTCTGTTATCCATAAAACTAAACCTAATTGTATTCAGGGAACCCCATCAAGATGGAAAATGTTATTATCAAATGAAGGAGAAGTCTTAGAAAATCTTACCTTATTATCTGGTGGTGAATCGATTGATTATGAGCTTAAAGAGAAGTTGACAAAGTTAAGTAATAATGTATGGAATCTTTATGGACCAACCGAAACTACTATATGGTCATGTGCTTCTAGATTACTAAAAGAAAGAAAAATAACAATAGGTAAACCTATTGCCAATACGCAAATATATATACTAGGTGAACATTTATCCTTAATACCTCAAGGAATGGTAGGACAACTTTGTATTGGAGGAACAGGGTTGGCAAGAGGGTACTTAAACCATTCTGAATTAACAAATGAAAAATTTGTAAATAACCCTTTTGAAGATGGAGAACGATTATATTTAACAGGGGATTTGGCACGTTGGTTACCAGATGGAACGATAGAATTTTTAGGAAGAAATGATCATCAAATAAAGATTAATGGTTATCGAATCGAAGTAGGAGAGATAGAACATGCCTTAGCTCAGATAGAAGATATAGAGCAATCGGTAGTAACTGCTATAAAAGATGATAATGGTATTGTACAATTAGTAGGATATATTATAAGTACTAAAGAGATAAATCAAAAGAAAATACAAGATGATTTATTAAATAAACTTCCAGAATATATGGTTCCTAGGATTTATGTGCAACTGGAAGAGATACCATTGACACACAATGGAAAAATAAACAGAAAAGTTCTTCCTCTTCCTGTGATTAAGGAGGAATATGTTGAGCCATATAATGAGGTTCAAAGAAAATTAACCAAAATATGGGAAGATATTTTACAAATTGAAAAAGTAGGTATTAGAGATGATTTTTTTCAAGTAGGAGGTAACAGTCTACGAGGAATTAGAATGTTAAATGCTATTAATAAAGAATTTGGACTAAAGTATGATTTAAGAGGAATATACGCAGAAAATACAATTGAATTAATAGGAGAAAGAATAGAAGTGGATTTAACTTTTAAGGAAGATAAAGTATTAGACGAAAATGAGTTTAGTGAGATCAAAATATAATTATACTGATTTGAAAAATAAACATAATAAATAAAAAATATAGGATATGATCATATGTGGTTTAAAGCTTACTCATGATGGTGCTATAGCATTAATTGATAATGGAAAGTTAATTTTTAGCTATGAGATGGAAAAACTCAACAATAATACAAGATTTTCAGATTTATTAGATCTTAATCTTCAGTTTCTAGCTTCTGTATTAGCAGATAATGATTATAAAATTGAAGATATTGATAAAATCGTTATCGATGGTTGGGGAGAAGATATTTCGGAAGAAATGGAATTAGAGAACGATGCTCCAGTGTTTTTTACAAAAATCAAAGATTTTACTAATAAAGATTTTGAAATTGAATTTGGGAGATATGGAATGTATGTGAGAGACGAAAATGTTCTAGACGTACAATCATTTTCTTATGAAAAGAACAACTTTTCGTATAATAGTTATTTACATGTGTCAGGACATATCATGGGGGGGTATTGCACAAGTCCGTTTGCTCAAAGGAATGAAGACTCATATATTCTTGTTTGGGATGGAGGAATGTTTCCTCAATGTTTTTTCTTTAATGCAGCTACAAAAACTATTGATAATCTGGGCTCTATATTTCATATAAAAGGGGATAGTTATGCATCATTTGCGTCAAATTATAAACCGTTTATAAACTTTGAAAAAGGAGGGCTTTCTATTGCAGGAAAAGTTATGGCTTATATAGCATTAGGAAAATGTATACCAGAAGTGCTAGAGTTTTTTAAGACCTCTTTTAATAAAAATGAAGAAGAGATTAGCAATGATAAAATTACCGATTTAAGTGGGTTACTAGGAAAATCAATAGGACTATTAAAAGAATTTGTAATATATGGCGAAATTAATGGTATTGAAGCGGTAGATTTAATGGCAACATACCATATTTTTTTACGAGATATTTTATTAGAGAAATTAACAGATTTGGTAAGTAAATACCCTGATAATAAAAGAAATATATGCCTGGTGGGTGGGTGTGCATTGAATATCAAATGGAATAGTCATATTAGAAACTCAGGAGTATTTGAAGAAATTTGGGTTCCTCCATTTCCCAATGATTCAGGTAGCGCAATTGGTACAGCATGCTGCGAAATGGTGAAAAACACAAATACATTGGCTTTAAAATGGGATGTATATAAAGGACCAAATTTAAAGAAGTTTAATGACACTATAGAATCTTGGATTAGCATAGATTGTTCAATTAAAGAATTAGCCTTTATAATACATAAGTTTGACGAACCAGTTATTTTTCTTAATGGTCAAGCAGAATTAGGACCGAGAGCATTAGGGAATAGAAGCATTCTATCAGCACCTGTATCTCCAACTATGAAAAGTATATTGAATAAGGTTAAAGGAAGAGAAGATTATAGACCTGTAGCTCCAATATGTATTGTTGAAGATGCGCCAGATGTTTTTAGTCCTGGTACGCCTGACCCTTATATGTTATATGATCATCGAGTAAAAGAAGATTGGGTAGATAAAATTCCAGCAATAACCCATTTAGATGGAACAGCCCGCCTTCAAACAGTTAGTGAAGAAAGCAATCCAGAAGTATATTTACTATTGCAGGAATATAAAAAGTTAAGTGGTGTTCCTTTACTATGTAACACTAGCGCAAATCACAACGGAAAAGGTTTTTTTCCCGATGTAAAGAGTGTTATGGATTGGGGTAAAGTAAATGCTATTTGGAGTGAAGGAAAAATCTATGTCAAAAAAGGAGAAAGCATTTATTTGAAATCTGAACTTTTCGAAGTTTTGGAAAAGCCTTATTAATGAATATCAAATTATACTGAGATTTTATAGAAAATCTACCAAAAAATCTATTTTTTTTATGAAAACACTTTTGCAAAAACTGGTTAGAGAAAATATTCATTTGAGCCTTAATGAGGGAGAATTATCTGTGAAAATTCCCAAAACAGGAGTAGATCCAGCCATCATTAATGAAATAAAAACAAAAAAATTAGATTTAATTGAATATTTGTCCAATTTAACAGATCCAAATAACTCGGAAATACCGGTTTTAAAAAAACAAGAAAACTATCCGTTATCATTTAATCAAAAGCGTATTTGGAACTTGTGTCAATTAGAAAAAGGCTCTATTGCTTATAACATCCCAGGCTCGGTTATTTTAGAAATTACTGACAAAGATAGATTTTTACGAGCACTAGATTTGGTTATAGATAGACATGAAGTATTAAGAACGGTTTTTAAAATAAATGAGTCGGGAGAAGTAAGACAATATATTCTAAATAGAGAAGACATACAATTTAAAATTAATTATTATGACTTTCGAGAAGAAGAGCATCAAGAACAACGATTAAAAACCATAATCGATACAGACGCTTTTATACCTTTTGATTTAGAAAATGGTCCTTTGTTCAGAGCTTTTTTATTTCGAACAAAAGGAGATCAGCACCTTCTTTATTATAATATGCATAGTATCGCTTTTGATGGAGAATCAATAGAAATATTTACTCGTGATACAATGGCTTTTTCAGAAGCCTTAAAAGCTAATAAAACACCAGATCATCAGGAGTTGAAAATTCAATACAAAGAGTTTGCAGACTGGCAAATAAATAGAATAGAAAAAAATGAATTAAAAGAATATCAAGATTATTGGTTAAATCATTTATCAGGAAATCTAGCATTGCTTGATATGCCAAATCAAAAAGAGAGACCTAAGATAAAAACATTTTCTGGACGATTACTGGGAACAAACATTACTGTAGAGACTTCCGAAAAATTAAAAAGGTTTGTAAATGAAAAAGGAGGAAACCTATTTATGGGGATTATGGCTTCTTGGAAGGTTTTTATTTATAAATGCACATCTGAGGAAGATTTAATACTAGGTACTCCAGCTTTGGGACGAGATCATCCCGATCTCGAAAATCAAGTAGGGCCTTATATTAATACGATTGCCGTTCGTAATCAGTTAGATCCAAATGAGAATTTTTTAAGTTTTTACAATAAAGTCAAAGATACGGTTTCAAAATCTTATGCCTTTCAAATGTATCCTTATGAAAAAATTGTTGAAGATCTAAAATTAAATAGAGATAAAAGTAGGAATCCTATTTTTGATATCGTATTACTACTTCAAAGAGAAGAACAAATGCTGGGAGACTTTCCTCTTACAGGAAATGAATCGGGAACAATTATTGAAGGAGGGATTGGAAAAAAATATGTAAGTACAGTTGTAGCAAAATATGATATGGAAATTGACTTTCGAGAGCTAGGAGGATGTCTTTGGTTTAATATTAACTATAATACAGATCTTTATGAAAAAGATACTATAGTAAATCTCATGATTTCTTATAAGAACTTACTAGAGCAAATGTTAGATGACTATATGAAGCCTATTAATAGCTTACCAAGTATAAATATCTTAACACCAGAACAAATATAGTTGTTTTCTTTGCCTGGAATAGATGCAATAAATTTACCATTGAGTATGAAACAGAGTGTGATTTTATTTTATTATAATAAATAATTTAGAATATATCATTTTCTTTACTCTTTGTCAACATAGGTTTCATATATAACCTAGCCTTGTCTTGTCTTATGGTTTTTAGACCTATAAAGTTGTTCTCAACTAAAGAAGAATTATAATCAAGTTCTGTATTAGCTTGTTTAATCAATACCATTTTCAAAAATAACCATTAATAACTTTTTAAGACAATATTAAATATTGGATTTCTAGCAGTATATCCTAAGTAGGAGTATTCCCCCTTGCTTGAAATATCATAATATCTTAAACATTTAATCTCAAAATGAAAACATTTCTATCAAAGCTTATTCAAGAAAATATTCATATAAGTCTCGTTGAGGGTGAGTTATCAGTGAAAGCTCCAAAAGAAGGGGTAGATCCTTCTATCATAGAAGAAATTAAATCCAGGAAACAAGATTTAATTACGTACCTAAGTAATCTCAAAAAGAATGAGAATAGTATTTCTGATTATATTGATAACGTACCAAAAAGTGAATATTATTTAATCTCTAACGCTCAACATAGATTATGGGTTTTAAGTCAATTTGAGAATGGTTCTGAAGCATATAACATGTTTAATTCTATTAAGTTAGAAGGTAATTATGATATTGATAGTTTTAAACGCTCGATATGGAGTGTTTTAGAGCGTCATGAGATATTACGTACCGTTTTTCGAGAAAATTCAGAAGGGGTAATACATCAAATAGTCTTACAACTATCTGGGTTAGGATTTAATATAGGATATAAAGATTTCAGAGAAGAAGAAAATGCGGAGCAATGTGCCCAAAAGTATATGCAAAAAGATTGGTATGTGCCTTTCGATTTAGAAAAGGGACCCTTGCTACGTGTTTGCTTGTTGCAACTAACTGACACAGCATATATTTTTTACTATAATATGCATCATATAATAAGTGATGGTTGGTCGATGAATATATTGACACGAGATGTATTTTCTTATTACAATCATTATACAAAAGGTGAAGAATTAATACTTCCTGAATTACGAATACAATATAAAGATTATGCTGCGTGGCAATTAACACAGTTAGAAACTGAAACCTATCAAATTCATAGGCGATATTGGTTGAACAAACTCTCGGGGGACTTACCAGTATTAGATTTACCTGCTTTTAAAAATCGTCCTTTGTTGAAAACTCATAACGGTAGAGATTTAAGTACTTATATGAGTGCAGAAGATACAAAAGCTATGCGAGCTTATGTAAAAAAGAGAGGAGGAACATTATTTATGTTTTTATTAGCATCTCTGAAAGTGTTGTTTTATCGTTATACAAGTCAAGAAGATATAGTAGTCGGAAGCTCAAGTGCGGCAAGAGAACATCCGGATTTAGAAGATCAAATAGGATTTTATATAAATACCTTGGTTTTAAGGAGTACTATAAATGGTAATATGACATTTGATGAATTTTATGAACAATTAAAACAAGATTTGTTTGACGCTCAAGCTCATCAAAAATATCCTTTTGATCGATTGATAGAAGAATTAGATTTAAATATAGATGTCAGCCGAAGATCCTTTGCGGATGTAAGAGTGATTTTACAAAATACAGTTGATACTCAGGAAACCTCTGTTGCAGCTACTGAAGATATTGGGGGTATTAAGGATCATGGTAAAACAATGTCTAAGTTTGATGTTTTATTTGCCTTTACAGAAGTAGGGGATAATGTCTCAATGAGAGTAACATATAATACAGATGTATATGACTATGATATGATTGCCGGGTTGATGATTCATTATCAAAATCTTGTTAGGAAGATAGTAAAAGAAAATAGTCTTGGAGTCGGGAAATTACAGTATATAGAATCCTCAGAGCGGTCAGAAGTATTATATGATTTCAATACTACGTCTATTTGTTATCCAGAAGATAAAACAATTTTGGATTTATTTTCTAATCAGGTAACAAATACCCCGGATGCTATAGCAGTAGTTTTTGAAGATATAAGATTAACATATAAAGAATTAGATGAATATTCTGGTCATTTGGCCTATTATCTACAGGATAATTATGATATAGTTCCAGGAGATTTGATAGGGACTATGTTACCAGTTTCTAGTTGGTCTATGATTTCTATTCTAGGGATTCTTAAATCTGGAGCAGCTTATGTTCCTATTGATCCGGAGACTCCAGGTAATAGGGTTCAATATCTTATCGATGATACTAATGTTAAGGCATTGCTTATTGTTTCGGAAGATACATCAAATGTTCAGCAGTACAGTGTGGATGCTTTAGCTGTTGATAGTGTTTGTAACTTTTTTGAAGGAGAGGTTCCTTCATTATTGCATAATCCTATTTCTGAAGATTTGGCTTATGTGATTTATACTTCTGGTTCTACGGGCAATCCTAAAGGAGTTATGATCACCCATGCTAATTTGATAGACTATATACACGGTCTTTTTGAGCACACAGGTATTAAATCGTGTAATAGTTTTGCATTGATGTCTAATATTGCTACGGATCTTGGTAATACTGTGTTATACGGTTCGTTGCTTTCAGGGGGTACGCTCTATTTACCAAAGAAGGATACTCTTCGCAATGTTGATGCAATTCATGAATATTTTACTAAACATTCAATTGATTGTATTAAGATTGTTCCTACTCATTGGCAAGCTTTATCAGCAGATGATGTTTTACTTTTACCCAATCGTTTGATCATTTTTGGAGGAGATGTTTTACAAGTTCCTTATGTTGATGAGATCCAATTACAGGCTCCTGATTTAGAAATTGTTAACCACTACGGACCTACAGAGACTACTATT
This sequence comes from Aquimarina rhabdastrellae, assembly GCA_947387485.1. GTDB lineage: Bacteria > Bacteroidota > Bacteroidia > Flavobacteriales > Flavobacteriaceae > Aquimarina. The sequence goes on along the minus strand of CANDNT010000001.1, from coordinate 837,849 downwards.
GGTAAGTTATTACTCACCATTGATAGCGATGTTACCTATCCCTGTATTCCTATTGGCACTCCATTTTCACAGACTTCGGTTTACGTTGTTGATGATTATCTTAATCTCTGCCCAGTTGGTATACCTGGAGAGTTATTAATTGGAGGTAAGGGAGTTGGTAAGGGATATCTTAATAACCCAAATCTCACTCAAGAAGTTTTTATTGAAAACCCATTTGTAGATACGGATGAAAAGGTTTATAAGACAGGTGATTTGGTAAGAATGTTGCCTAATGGTAATATCGAATTTATAGGCAGAAAAGATCATCAAGTTAAGATAAATGGACATAGAATTGAACTAGGAGAGGTAGAAAGTGCTCTTGTCGAAAATAAAAAACTTCGTGAAGTAATTGTTTTAGCAAAAGAAAATACAGAAGGCTTAATGGAGATGGTAACCTATTTTACCTCTTTGGAAGAAGTACCTGCTAAAGAATTGATAAATTACTTAAAGCTCAAGTTACCAGAACATATGATTCCGTCTTCATTTGTTAAAATGAATGAATTTCCTCTAACTCCAAATGGTAAAATAGATAGAAAAAAACTTTTGAATATTGAAAATGAAGAGTTAAAAGCAGAAAAAGATTACGTTGCTCCCAGGAATGAAGATGAAGAAAAAATAGTTGAAATTTGGGAAGACATTTTGAAACGAAAGAACATTGGCGTTGAAGACAGTTTTTTTGAAATAGGAGGACATAGCATAAAAGCTATTTTATTGTTAAATAAATATCAAAAGCTATTTGATGTAAAAATATCTATATCTAATTTATTTGCAAATGCTACAATAGCAAGTCAATTAGCACTAATAAAGAGCCTTAAGAAAGATAAATTTGTTAAAATTAAAAAAGTAGAAAAAAGTGATAGTTATCCTATCTCTTATGGCCAGAGAAGATTATGGATATTGAGCCAATTTAACAATGGTTCTGCAGCTTATAATATTCCTTATTGGTTTAAATTAAAAGAAGAGTATGATATAAAAGCATTAGAAAAAGCTATTTTGAAAACAATAGAACGCCATGAGGTATTAAGAACTCAATTTAAAATTAATGAGGAAGGGGAAGTAAGACAGTATATCAGGGAGATTGAGGATGTAGATTTTGAGTTGACTTATAAAGATTTTACAAACAATACTGAACAAGCGCTTTCATATATAACAAACGATGTATTCAAAGCATTTGACCTGGAAAACGGAATGCTTTTAAGAGCTTCTTTATTGCAAATAGCTGAAAAAGAGTATTATTTTTATTTCAATATGCATCATATTATTAGTGATGGGTGGTCTATGAAAGTTTTATCTAAAGACATATTACATTTTTATAACTCTTACACATCGAAACAAAAACCTTCACTTGATAATTTAAGTATTCAGTATAAAGATTATGCTTCATGGCAGTTATCTCAAGTAGAATCTGACGAATACAGGAAATCTAAACAATACTGGTTGGAAAAATTATCTGGAGAATTACCAAAAATTAGCTTGCCAAATTCTAAATTAAGACCTGGTGTACGAACATATAAAGGAAAAGGTTTGTCTACATATATAGACAAGAATACAACATCTTTGGTAAAGAAATATGCCTTAAATAATGATGGGAGTGTTTATATAAGTTTATTATCAACGTTATTAGTTCTATTGAATCGATATACTTCGGATAAAGATATTATAATTGGAAGTCCTATAGCAGCAAGAGACCATTTTGATTTAAAAGATCAAATAGGTTTTTATGTAAATACAATTGCATTTAGGAATAGTATAGATTCAGATGTAGCCTTTGGTCAATTTTATGATCAGATAAGAAAAAGTACATTAGAAGATTATAATCATCAAATGTACCCTTTTGATAAATTAGTTGAAGAGATGAATTTGGTAAAGGATACTAGTCGAAATCCTATTTTCGATATCATGTTGATTCTTCAGAATAATCGAGATAATAATTATACAATGGATTCTTTAAACCAGGAAGATATTGACCTGGTTAAAGAATATTCAAATGTGTCATCAAAATTTGATTTAGAATTTGTTTTCGAAGAAGTAGCCGACTATCTTTCTTTTTCTGTTAATTATAACGAAGATATATATACTTCCGAATCAATACGAGAAATAGTATTTCACTTTAAGACATTAATTAGATTGTTATTTGAGAATCCTGAAAGTACTATTGGAAGTGTTAACTTTTTATCAGAAAAAGAAGAACATTTGTTATTAAAAGATTTTAATGATACCGTAATAGATTATCCTGAAAATAGAGCAATTCTAAGTTATTTTGAAGATCAGGTTCAGTTAAGACCAAATGAAATTGCAATTGATTTTGAGGGTAAGGAGTTTACTTATAATCAGGTAGATGAAATGTCAAATCAAATAGCACACTATTTAATAAATGAATATAGTGTTGTTAAAGAGGATATGATTGCGGTTAAACTTGAAAGAAATGAATGGATGGTGTTGTCTATTTTGGGAATATTAAAATCAGGAGCGGCTTATGTTCCAATAGCTCCGGATTACCCTCGAAATAGAGTTTCTTATATCATAGAAGATGCTAATTGTAAGGTTTGTATTGATTTGGATGAATTGAATAAATTGAATAAAGAAATTTACCCAAAAACAAGACCTGAAATAGAAATTAATAATAATGATTTAGCTTATGTAATTTATACATCGGGAAGTACTGGTACTCCCAAAGGAGTGCTTATAGAGCATCAGGGAATGATGAATAGGTTTTTATGGATGATGAAAGATTTAGATATTAATTCAGACGATGTATTTCTTCAGAAAACCCCCTACACTTTTGATGTTTCGGTATGGGAACTATTAATACCTTTTATGTGTGGTGGTAAGTTAGTTATAGCCAAACCAGAAGGACATAAATCTCCAGATTATTTAGAATCAATTATAATAAATAAAGAAATTACAATAATTCATTTTGTTCCGTCGATGCTTAAAATAGCTGTTGAAATGATTAAATGGAAAGAGGTAAGTAAATTACGTCATGTTGTATGTAGTGGAGAAGCTTTGTCAGTTCAATTAGAGAACGAATTTAAAGAAGTCTATCAAAAAGCGGATTTACATAATTATTATGGACCTACAGAAGCATCTATAGATGTTACAAAAGTTAATCTGACACAAAACCCTTCTAAAGAAACATTGGTATCAATTGGTAAACCTGTAGACAATACAGAAATATTTATTGTAAATGAACAGCTTGCTTTACAGCCAATAGGGGTTCCGGGAGAGATACTTATAGGGGGAGTTCAGTTAGCAAGAGAATATTTAAACAAAGAAGAATTAACCAGTCGAAAATTTATAGTTAGTCCATTTGATAAAAATAAACGATTATATAAATCAGGAGATATAGGAAGGTTCCTTTCAGATGGGAGTATTCAGTACATAGGTAGAAAGGATAACCAAATAAAGATTAGAGGTAACAGGGTAGAATTAGGAGAAATAGAAAATGCTATTTATGATTTCGATTTAATCGATCAGGTTGTAGTTACGGTTAAGGAGAAACAGAATGAAAATAAAGAATTGGTAGCCTTTTTTATCTCAAAAGAGAAATTAGATACCAGAGAGTTAATAAATTATCTAAAAACCTTGCTTCCCTACTATATGGTACCTTCATATTTGATTCAAGTGGATGAAATTCCCCTAAACTTAAATGGAAAAGTAGATAATAAGCAGTTGTTGAAATTATCAGATAATTATAAAGACGAAACCATTAGTTATTTGGAACCTACAAATGAAGTAGAAGAAAAATTGGTTGTCATTGTAGAAAATATCTTAGGGCATAAAGGTATTGGTATTGAAGATGATTTTTTCCTTTTAGGGGGCGATAGTATAAAACTTATTAGATTACGTAATGAGATACTTAGTTCATTTGAACTAAAAATAGGAATTGAAGATTTATTTACTTTAAAAAATGTTAGAGAGGTTGCTGACTATATCCTGAATTTACAATGGAATATTGCAGAGCAAGAAAAAGAAGATGTAGAGGGGGTTAGTTTTACAATTTAAGAATATCTATATCAGGTAATAATGTGATAAAAACTTTACAATAGACACAATTACCTAAATCTAAATCACATTTTAATTTATTAGACAAATCTCTTAGTATTCCAAAATTTCTAAACTATTTGTTTATAAGGCGTTAAAACGCCAATGTTACACACAACACTTAATTTAAAAGAAGGTATTGTTAGTTTTTCTATTGGAGAAAAATAGAGAAAGTGATGATTTCTTATTAATAAAAAAATAGAATGAATTTACAAAAGCTATTATCTGAAATTAGGAAAAATAATGTAAAAATAAATATTACAGAAGGAAACCTAAATGTTTTGTTTTTAGATAAAAATGTTAATAGTGTTAATAAAGAATTATTACAAACTATAAAAGAAAACAAAAAAGAATTACTTGAGTATTTACAGTCTTTACAAAATATCAATGAACAAGAATTTAAAATAGAAAAAGCTGAAGTCCTGGATAGCTATCCACTTTCTTTTTCACAGAAGAGGTTATGGATTTTGAGTCAATATGAAACGGAAGCAATAACGTACAATATGCCTACAAGCATAACTCTTGAAGGTAAGTATGATATCGAGAATTTAAAAAAATCGATTATAGCTGTTATAGATCGTCATGAAATCTTGAGAACGGTTTTCAGAAAGAATTCAGAAGGAGAAATAAATCAGTGGATTCTGGATACGGATGATATAGGTTTAGACATCAATTATCATGATTTTAGATTAGAAAGTAATTCTTTAAAACTGGTAGAAAACTATATTGAGAAAGATTCATTTGTAGCTTTTGATTTAGAAAATGGACCGCTTTTAAGAGTAGCACTCTTTCAATTAAAAGATGAAGAATACGTATTTTATTATAACATGCACCACATCATTAGTGATGGCTGGTCAAAGGAGGTTTTGGCAAACGATGTTTTAAGTTTTTATAATGCTTTTGAGACCAAAAGAAAACCAACAATTGGTAAACTTGAAATTCATTATAAAGACTATGCGGTTTGGCAATTAAATCAAATAGAAACAGAACGATATAATAAAGGAAAAGAGTACTGGTTAGATAAATTAAAAGGAGATCTTTCTTCAATTGATTTACCTGGTAACAAAAAGAGACCCGGTATTAAAACTAATAACGGAAAGGTTCTAAGAACATTTTTTGATAAAGACAGTACGGATAAAATTAAATCTTTTTCAAAAAAAGAAAATGGAAGTCTTTTCATAACTATAATTTCAGTTTGGAATGTTTTGATCTATCGCTATGCAGGAAATAGAGAGGTTATTTTCGGTGTTCCTGTGGCTGAAAGATCACAGAAAGAGTTAGAAAATCAGATTGGGTTTTATACCAATACCGTTGTATTGAGAAATCAAATAGACCCTAAAGAGACTTTTTTGGATTTTTATCATAGAACAAAGAAAGAGGTAGTAAAAAGTTATGAATTTCAAGATTATCCATTTGATCGTTTGGTTGAAGATTTAAATTTAAAAAGAGATGTGAGTCGAAATCCGGTCTTTGATATAATGATTTCTCAGCAAAATTTATCTCAAAACAAGAAAGAAGTAGTAATTGATGAAAAATTAATACAATCAGTTGAGGATTTGGGAAATCGAATGTCAAAATTTGATTTAAACATTTCCTTTGAAGAAATAGGAGATAATATAGCCTTCAGCATTATTTATAATACAGATGTTTATGAAGAAGATATGGTTAGAAAACTAATGCTTCATTATAAATCAATTACACAGGCTTTGTTAACGCGCCCAAAATATGAAATAGGTAAAGTAGATTTTCTTTTACAGTATGAAAAAGATAGTATTCTGAAAGATACTAATCAAAAGTTACCGTCATATTCAAAAGATAAATCAATTATAGATTTATTTGAAGATCAGGTAAAATCGAAACCAAATAATATAGCTATTGTTTATGAGGATCTTTCGATTACTTATAAGGATTTAGGTAAGCGTGTGGATTGTGTAGCATCTTATTTAAGAAATAAAGGAGTAGGTAAAAATGTTTTAGTAGGGGTTTGTATTGAAAATCCCTTAGATATGATAACCGGTATCCTGGCGATTATTAAATCAGGTGGAGCTTATGTACCTATTGATTTTGAATTACCAGAGAACAGGATACATTATATTGTAGAAGATTCAGGGATAGAGACCATATTAGGAGATTACAATACGGTTACTTCCTTAAATAAAATAATTAACGAAAAGAAAGTTACATTAAAAGCTTTTGAAGATGTAGTGAATTATCAATCGGCTTTACCTTTTGAATATAAAGTAGATTTGGATGATGTGTGTTATGTGATTTATACATCGGGATCTACAGGGAAACCTAAAGGAGTTGTTATTCAGCATGAGAGTATATTAGATTATTTCTACGGAATAAAAGACGCGATTAAGCTTGATGAACCTTATCAGTACGGATTGATGTCAACCATGTCTGCTGATTTGGGGAATACCGTTTTATATTCAGCTTTATTAACAGGAGGGACTTTACATACATTTAGTTTAAATAGGTTGAAAAATCCTTTATTGCTGATTGATTATTTCAATAATAATGACATAGACTATATAAAGATTGTGCCTTTCTATTGGTTGTCAATAGAGGAATCAGGTAGTTTATTATTACCTAATAGAGGAATTATTTTTGGAGGTAGTGTATTAGAACCTTCGATCATTTCTAAAATAAAAAAGAAATCTTCGAATATTGAAGTTTTCAATCATTATGGACCTACCGAAACCACAATAGGTAAGTTGATTTATAAAGTAGACTTAAATAATGAATATAATAGTATACCAATAGGTAAACCTTTTTCAAAATCAAAGGTTTATGTTTTGGATGAAAATGAACAATTATCACCTATTGGTGTCATAGGAGAACTGCATATTGGAGGTAAAGGAATAGCCAGGGAATACCTGAACTTACCAGAATTAACAGATGAAAAGTTTATTGTTAAAAACGATATAAATGCAGGTAGGATCTATAAAACAGGTGATTTAGTTAGAAGACTAGAAGACGGAAACCATGAGTTTATAGGGAGAAAAGATAATCAGATAAAAATTCGGGGATATAGAATCGAGTTGGGAGAGATTGAAAATGCGTTGTCTAACTTACCATATATTAAATCTAATGTTGTAACAGTAAACAAAGGTGAAGATTCCAATCAAGAAATAGTTGCTTACCTGATAAGTGAAAGAGATTTGGTGGTTAAGGATTTGAGATTGGATTTAGGTGAGTTTTTACCAAATTATATGTTGCCTAGCCATTTTGTTCAACTGGAAGAGTTTCCGCTAACATTAAATGGTAAAATAGATTATAAAAAGCTTCCCGCAATTTTGAATAACAGTATATCAAGTGGAGAATTATTTGTAGAAGCTAAGACATCAAATGAAAAATTATTGATTAACATCTGTAAACAAGTTTTAAATCGGGAAGTAATCAGTCTAAATGATAATTTTTATAATCTGGGAGGAGATTCCATAAAATCTATTCAAATAGTATCACGTTTGAGGGAAAGGGGATATGAGTTGAAATTAGAAGATATTTTACGAACTCCAATATTTGCTGATTTAGCAAAAAAAATAGGTAAGAAACATAGAGATATAGATCAATCCCCTGTAATGGGTGAAGTTCCTTTAACTCCAATTCAAAAGATGTTTTTTTTCGATAGCAATATAGTTGATCATTCGCATTATAATCAATCTGTATTATTAAAATCATTAAATCGATTAGATTCAGATTTGGTACAGAAAAGTGTCAAGATATTGGTAAAACATCATGATTCGCTTCGAATGGTGTATCGAAAGGAATCTGATCAAATAATTCAATATAATAGGGATGTAAAAGAGCCATATTGTAACTTTAATTATTTTAATCTTAAAGGAAAAAAGGACGAGCTAAATGAGTTAGGAGAAATTTGTCAGAATGTACAGGTTGGTTTTGAATTAGAAGAAGGACCGTTATTTTCAGTAGTACATTGTAGTTTGTCGGATGGAGACAGAATAGGGCTATTTTGTCATCACCTTGTAGTAGACGGTGTTTCCTGGCGAATAATACTAGAGGATTTTTCATCAATTTATAAGGCTTTAGAAAACAAAGAAAAAGTTAAACTTCCATTAAAAACAGATTCTTTCCAAAGATGGTCCGGATTACTAAAAGAGTATTCGTCTAATTTGATAAATTCTGAAATTCACAAGTATTGGAAAACAGTTTGTAGTCAAAAAAGCGATCATCAATTAAACGGTTTAAGCCATAAAAAAGATGGGAAATTGGATTCTGTGGTATCTTTTGGTTTAGATAAAAACATAACAGAAACCCTTCAGGAAAATGTTCATAGTGTATACAGTACAGATATAAATGATGTTTTAATAACCGCTCTTGGTATGGCTTTGTATAATACATTCAAAGTTTCAAATAGTGTTATTAAGATGGAAGGCCATGGTAGAGAAGAAATAATAAATAATGTTGATATTAGTAGAACTGTCGGTTGGTTTACAAGTATTTTTCCTTTTGTTTTGAAAGTAGAGCCATCTTCCAGAATTAAATCTTTGGTTGGTGTTAAAGAATCTTTTAGACGAATTCCAAACAAAGGTATTGATCATGGAATATTAAAATATTTAACGGATGAATTTGACGATAAACTAGAACCAACAATTGTATTTAACTATTTAGGAGATTTTGGGTCTAATGTTTCAAATAATGAAGGAGAAATTTTATATGAATACACTTCTGAATATAAAGGGGAGAGCTATAAGGATAAATTGAGTTCTGAGCCCTTAAGTATCAGTGGAATGATAGTAAATGAAGAATTGTTTTTGAAAATTGAGTATTCATCCGATGTTTTTAGCGAAAATGTGATCAGTAAGCTAAACAAATCCTATGAAGATGAGTTAAAATTATTGATAAAAGAACTATCTGGTCAAAATACCAGAATTCTTACCCCATCTGATCTTACCTACAAAAAATTAGAGATAGAAGAACTTGATTTAATAAAATCCAAAGGAGAAGTAGAAGATATTTATAAGTTATCTCCTTTGCAAGAAGGGTTTTACTATCATTCTTTGACAGAAGGTAGTTTAACAAATTATTTGGGACAAAGATCATTTACAATCAAAATTGAAAATATAACTGAAGATGAAATAGAAAATGGATATAAGCAAATAGTAGATAGGTATTCTATTTTACGAACTAGTTTTACAAGAAAATATCAGGAAGAAATTCTACAAATCGTATGGAAATCGGTAAAGATAGATTTTACATACAAAAAAATAGAGAATACGCATTCAGAAGAAGAAAAGAGAAAAGAGATACATAAAATAAAAAGTATTGATTTTGATAAAGGTTTTGATTTGTCAAACCCTTCGCAAATGAGATTAACTGTAGTACAACTGTCTAAGGATCAGTATGAATTTATATGGACATACCACCATATCATAATGGATGCCTGGTCTGTTGGTGTTTTGGTTAAAGATTTTGTAAATTTAATTGGAGTGAATGATTTATCTGATCAAATTTTGCCTAAACCCATAAAGTATTCAAACTATATTCAGTGGTTAGACAATTTGGACAAAAAATCTACAGAGTCTTTCTGGAGTAATTATTTAGATAATTACTCTAACAATGTAAAAATTCCGTTTAAAAGTAAACTCAAAAACCAAAGTAGTCAAAATACAGTTGTTGAGGAGATAACATTAGAAGTTGACTTGTTTAATAGTATAACCGATTTATGTGAAAAATTAGATATCACCAAAAATACTTTTATTTTAGGAGTATGGGGGTATTTACTTGCTCAATATAATAATACTAATGATGTTGTATTTGGTCAAATAGTATCTGGTAGACCACCAGAACTTGAAGGAGTAGAAGGAATTGTCGGTTTATTTATTAATACAATTCCTGTTAGAGTATTATTTGATGAAAAAACTAAAGTAAATGATTTGTTACAAAAAATTCATGAGTACTCTATTACTTCAACCCCTTATCATTATGAAAGTTTGTCTAATATACAGGATTTTAATGATTTAGGGAATGAGTTTGTAAATCATGTAATTTCTTTTCAAAATATGGCTGGTCAAGATTTAGAACGCGAAAATTCTAAAAATTTGGAGCTTAATGGAACTGATTCAGACGAACAATCGACTTATGACTTTGGACTAAGAATAGTACCTCAGGAAAATGACTTAAAAATTCAATTTCTATATGATGAAAACTCATTTGAAATATCTTCAATCAAGAAAATAGGAGTACATTTTTATAATTTAACCAAAGAGTTTATTAAGAATGAAAATGAAGAATTGAAGAAATGTGAATTTTTATCAAAACCTGAAAAAGATGATGTATTGTTTAATCTAAACAAGAAAACTATAATTTCTGAGAATGATACTATCATACATCTTTTTGAAAAACAGGTTTCTCAAACACCAAATAAAATTGCCATAGACTATGATGATAAAAAATATACTTATGAAGAGTTAAACTTTGAGTCAAATAAGTTAGCAAGTATATTAAGAGGTAAATATGACATACGGAATAATGAACATATTGGTTTGTTAATTGAAAACAGTGACTTAGCCATTATATCAATTCTAGGTGTTTTGAAGGCAGGATATTCATATATACCCATAGATGTTAATTATCCGAGAGAAAGACAGCGTTATATTGCGAATGATGCAAATGTAGCGCTATTAATTACTTCGACTAATTATCTATTTGATATAGATTTTTATGAAGGTGATATTTTTGCAATAGATGTCGAATTAAATGAAAGTCAAGAGATAATTCCGCAATCAAACAATCATAATATAACAAAAGATAGTTTAGCATATGTTTTATACACTTCAGGAAGTACAGGATATCCAAAAGGTGTTAAGGTAAAACATCATTCATTATTTAACTACTTGAATTGGGCACAAGATTATTACTTAAAGTCAAGACCATTAAGAAATTATAACTTTGGCTGGTTTACTCCTCTTTCTTTTGATCTTACTATCACAAGTTTGTTTTTACCAATTATTAATGGAGGTACCCTATTCATTTCAAAAGGGAATGATCTTTTAAAGAATTTAAAGTGGTATTTAAAACGGGATATCTCTTGTATAAAATTAACTCCCGCGCATGTATCGTTATTTGAGGAATTAGATATAAACGAATCTGGTTTAGAGCTAGCTATTGTCGGAGGAGATAAATTATTACCTAAACACGTTAAATGTCTAAGGAATATAAAAGATGCGATTTATATTTTCAATGAATACGGCCCTACTGAAACTACCGTAGGATGTACAGTGAAAGAAGTCAATTCAGAAAATCAAATAAATATAGGTGTTCCCATATCCAATACTCGAGTTTATATAATGAATGATATGATGAATATTTTGCCTGTTGGGATTATAGGTGAAATATGTATAGCAGGGTATGGTTTAGCAAAGGGATATTTGAATAAGAATGAGTTGACTAATCAAAAATTTGTTAGAGATCCATATTACAAAGGAGAGTATGTATATAAAACAGGTGATTTAGGAATTCGTTTACCAAATGGGGAATTTGAATATATAGGAAGAAAAGATAATCAGGTCAAGATTAGAGGATATAGAATAGAATTAGAAGAAATAGAATTGGCCATTGGAAATATATCAGATATAAAATCAAATGCCGTAGTTATTGTGAATGATGAGTTTGGTAATAAAGAATTAGTTGCTTTTTTTAACTCCGCTTTAGAATTAAATACAGAAGGTATAAAAGATAAATTAAAAAAGTATTTGCCGGATTATATGATTCCTTCTAATTTCTTTCAATTAGATGCTATGCCATTGACTGTTAATGGTAAAATTGATAAAAAGAAAATTCTTACCTCCGGAATACTTAATGATATACATTCTGCTCATTCTTATGTAGCTCCTGGTAATGAAGTAGAAAAAGTATTAGTAGATATCTGGGAAACTGTTCTTGAAAGAGAAAAGATCGGTATTGAGGATAACTTTTTTGCTATCGGAGGAAATAGCTTGAGAGGAATGAAGGTTTTGATCAAAATTGAAAACGAATTTTCTATTCAAATGAATATCACTCAGTTATTTGAAAATCCAACAATATCGAAATTAGCTTCCTTAATTGATTCCGTTTTACTTATCCAGAATGTTTCAGAAGAGGTTTATGATTCTGGTGATGAGTTGCTTATATAATTTTTAGCTCAATAGACTTTTCCAAATACTCACATTACATTAGGTCTTTATTGCGTTTGCGATTACACTAAAATCATTTTGAGTAATGATAAAAAATATGTTGACGCAATGAAACGAACATTAAGAAATTTAAAAATTACTTCGAAAGGTAGTGCACAGGATTTAAAATTCTTAATGAGAGAACGAAGTGGTAGTACACGTTCTCAATTTTATAATTGATCGATTATTACATAATTACTAAAATTTAAACGTGTGAAACATATTAAAAATATAATAAATAACTTGTTAGATAAGGGGGTAAAGATTGCATTAAGTGAAGACCAGGCTCAACTAAAACTAAGAGGAAATATAAATAACCTATCAGTAGACGATAAAAAAGAATTAAAGTTATATAAACAAGAACTGATAAGTACTCTTAAAGTAAGCGATAAATCTTTGCAATCTGCTGAAAACAAGGTGGAAAAAGTTGGTTTTCAGGCAGATTATCCTATTTCTGATGCACAGCGTAGACTGTGGATTACAAGTCAATTTAAAGATGGTTCGTCAGCATATAACATTCCTACAAAAGTTTCTCTCCTGGGGGAACATGACGTTATTAGTTTTGAAAAAGCTATTTTATCAGTTCTTGAAAGACATGAGATTTTAAGAACTGTATTTATTCAAAATGAGAGAGGAGAAATCCGGCAGAAAATTCTAGATGTTGAAGACTTAAATTTTAAGCTAAAATGTAATGATTTAAGTAATGAACACAATAAAATGGAATTACTTGATGAGTATGTAAAGGAGGATTCTGTAAAGACTTTTGATTTAGAAAAAGGGCCTTTATTTAGAACATTGTTATTTCAGCTTGACGAAAATGAATATGTTTTTTACTATAACATGCATCATATCATTAGTGATGGCTGGTCTGCTGATGTCCTAGGTAATGATGTAATGAATTATTACAAAGCGTATAGATCCAATACGCTTCCCGAAATTAAAGATTTATCATTTCAATTTAAAGATTATGTAAGCTGGCAATTGAAAGAAATGAGTAAGTCTACATTTGATGAAGACAAGCAATATTGGTTAGATTATTTAAATGGAAATTTACCTTTGATAGATTTTCCCAGGTATAAAAACAGACCCAATATTAAAACCTATAATGGAAGATCTCTGGGAACCTTTTTAGATGCAGATACTTCTAAGTTAATAGATGCTTATGTTGAAAAGAATGGAGGTAGTACATTCATGTTTTTGCTTTCAGTCTTTAACGTTTTGGCATATTTTAATACTTCAAGCAAAGACATAATAACAGGAACTCCTGTAGCCGGTCGGGATCACTTAGAATTAAAAAATCAAATAGGTTTTTATGTTAATACCGTTGTAATAAGAAATAAGATTAACACAGAGGAAAATTTTACCTCATTTTACAATAGTGTAAAAACTAATATTCTAAATTGTTTAGAACATCAAAACTATCCATTTGATCGCCTGATTGAAGATTTAAACGTAAAAAGAAGTAAGAGTAGAAATCCTATTTTTGATATCTTTTTTGCTTATCAAGATGATTCGAACATAAGAAATTCTGATACTATTGAAATAGCAGATCAAATTATAGATTATGGAAACAAATCTTCAAAATTTGACATGCAGCTTAATTTTAAAAAAGTAGGTGAATATATTTCTTTTGAAACAGTTTTTAATTCAGATGTTTATGAACAAGAAATGATTGAAAACTTAATGATTGATTTTAAATATTTAACAACAGAGTTGATACATAACTCAAACCAAGAAATATCTAAAATTGATTTGCTAAAGGAAGAAAAAAAGGCTCAATTACTAAAGGATTTTAATAATACTAAATATGAATTTTCCAGTGATAAATTATATTTGGATTTATTTCAAGATCAGGTAAAAAAATCCCCAGACTCATTAGCAGTAGTTTTCGAAGAAACGTCGTTAAGCTTTAAAGAACTTGATATAAAATCAAATCAACTGGCACATTACCTTAAGGATAATCATTCAATTAATTCAAATGATATAATAGGGTTGAAAATAGATAGAAATGAATGGTTAATTGTTTCTATGTTAGCAGTTTTAAAGTTAGGGAGTACATACGTTCCATTAGATTTACGATATCCAAAGGAAAGAGAGAATTTTATTGTTCAGGATACGCAACTGGAAGTTATTATAGAAGATGGTTTACTGGAGGACTTTAAAAATAACATATCTGATTATTCTATTGAGAACCTAAATCGAGAAATAAAAGGAGATGATTTAGCATATGTAATTTATACTTCGGGGTCTACCGGAACTCCTAAAGGCGTTATGGTTACGCATTATAATTTGTTGTCTTTTATTCAAAATTTCTCAATTGACTTTAATTTTTCCAATGTTACAAAATTTGGAGCCACTACAAATTTTACATTTGATATATCAGTAATTGAATTATTAGGTGTTCTTAGTCAGGGTATTACTATCGATTTGTTTTCGAGTTCACTTTTAATAGATCCGGAAAAGGTTATAGATCGTATTGTTTCCGAAAATGTTGATGGTATTCAATTTACTCCTTCAAGGTTTTCTCAACTTGTTTCTGTTTCAAAAGGTTTTCTTGATAACATTCAAGTTGCTTTAGTTGGAGGAGAAGCTTTAAATCAAGAGCTGTTTACTACTCTGAAAGAAGCACCAGGAACTGTAATACAAGTGTACGGGCCAACAGAAACAACGATATGGAGTACTTCTTCCTTGATAGATGAAGATTCAGAGTTAACTATAGGGAAACCATTAAAAAATGAATCTATTTGTATTTTAAATGAAGATTTACAATTAGTACCAATAGGAGTCGTTGGAGAGATTTGTATTGGAGGTGCTGGAGTAGCAAAAGGATATTTAAACAGATCAGAATTAACCAGAGAGAAATTTATAGATAACCCATATAGCCAGGGAGAAAGGTTGTACCGAACAGGAGACCTGGGAAGATGGCTTCCGGATGGTAACATTGAATTTATAGGG
Organism: Aquimarina rhabdastrellae; assembly: GCA_947387485.1. Classification (GTDB taxonomy): domain Bacteria; phylum Bacteroidota; class Bacteroidia; order Flavobacteriales; family Flavobacteriaceae; genus Aquimarina. Next base: position 822,634 of record CANDNT010000001.1, on the reverse strand, counting down.
AGAAAGGATAATCAAGTAAAAATAAGGGGACATAGAATTGAACTAGGAGAAATAGAATATGTTTTACTACAAAAACAAGAGGTTACTCAAGCAGTTGTTCTACCTGTTGATGATAATAGAGGAGAAACAAATTTAACAGCATATTTGGTTTGTGAATCCAATCAAAACATTAATGATGTAAGAGCGTATTTAAGTGCTAAAATGCCACATTACATGATTCCTTCTCATTTTATTCAAGTAGAAGAAATACCATTAACCTTAAGCGGTAAGATAGATAGGAAAGCATTGTTAAATAATGGAGGGGTCGAATTAGCAACAAGCCAAAATTATATTGCTCCTAAAACAGAAAATGAAATACAAATAGTAAATATTTGGGAAGAAATTTTACAGAGAGATACTATTGGATTAGCAGATGATTTCTTTGAATTAGGGGGACATAGCCTAAAAGCTTTAAAATTACTTAATGAATATCAAAAAACTTTTAAAGTAAAGCTATCCATAGCAGATGTTTTTGAAAAAAGTAGATTGATAGAGCAATTAAGTTTGTTAATAAATCAAAGTGAAAAAGAAGATTATATTGAAATTCCAAAAGTTGAGGAATCTACTAGTTATATAGTATCCGATGCTCAAAGGAGATTATGGGTTTTAAGCCAGTTTGAAGGAGGTTCGGTTGCATATAATATGCCTTCAAGTATTGTTTTAAATGAAGATGTTGATATTAAGAGTTTTGAGAAAGCGATTTATTCAGTTATCAATAGACATGAGATTTTACGAACAATTTTTAAACAAGATGAAGAAGGAGAAATTCGCCAGATAGTTAAGAATACAGGAGATTTTAATTTAGAAGTAGTTTATAAAGATTTCAAAGATGATCCTAATCAAGCAGAATTATTTATAAAGCAAGATTCGTACAAACCTTTTGATTTAGAAAAGGGACCATTGTTAAGAGCAGCAATGCTTCAAGTATCAGAAGATAAGTTTGTTTTTTACTATAATATGCATCATATCATTAGTGATGGATGGTCTATGGAAGTATTATCAAAAGATGTTTTAGCTTTTTATGATGCTTTTAAAAACAATAAAGAACCTGGACTAAGCGAGTTATCGATACAATATAAGGATTATGCATCTTGGCAATTATCACAATTAGAGACTGATTCAATCAAAAAGTCTAGAGAATTTTGGATAGATAATTTATCAGGAGAGCTTCCAGTTTTAGATTTACCGACTCATAAAAAGCGACCTGTAAAAAAGACATATAAAGGTAGTTTACTAAGTACTTATTTAGATAAGGAGGCTACATCTTTTATTAAAGAATATTCAAAGTCTAATGGAGGAAGTCTTTTTACAGGTTTATTAACTGTTTTAAATGTTTTGTTATATAGATATACTTCAGAACGAGATATCATTATAGGGACTCCAGTAGCAGCAAGAGATCATTTGGATTTAAAGGATCAAATAGGGTTTTATGTGAATACTTTACCGTTACGAAATGAGATAAATCCAGAAGAGACATTTACTTCTTTTTATTCCAGGTTAAAGGAAGCTACATTAACTACATTCAACCATCAAATGTATCCTTTTGATAGATTGGTAGAAGATCTAAACTTAGATAGAGATACAAGTAGGAGTGCTCTTTTTGATATCCTGTTGGTTTTGCAGAATAATGGGGAAAGTGTTATTGATGTTACTTTAAATAAAGAAGAATTAAACTCCTTGAAATATACAGAAAAAGTAGTGTCAAAATTTGACTTGGCTTTTAATTTTAAAGAATTAGGAGATTATTTGTCATTTAATGTTATCTATAATTCTGATGTTTATGAGAAAGGAATGGTTAGTCAGTTTATTTCACATTTCAAGCAATTAATAGTATCACTAAAAAGAAATCATAATGTTGCAATTAATGAACTGGAGTATTTGTCAAAGGAAGATAAGTATGAATTGATAGAAGAGTTTAATACAACCAATGTAGTTTATCCAAAGGATAAAACGGTACTGGATTTATTTACAGAACAGGTTAATAAAAACCCAGAAGCTGTCGCTGTTGTTTATGGAGATGTAGAGCTTACATATAAAGAATTGGATGAAAGATCAAATCAGTTAGCAAATTATTTGATAGACAAATACAGTGTAGAGAAAGAAGACTTATTAGGTGTGAAATTAATTCGAAATGAGAAGTTGATAATTAGTATATTAGGAATTCTGAAATCAGGAGGAACCTATGTACCTATTGACCCTAATTACCCCAAAGATAGAATAGCTTATATAGAAAGGGATACCAATTGTAAGGTATGTATTGATGAGGAAGAATTAGAAAAGTTTAGTAAAATAGAAGGCTCAATTACTGCTACTGATATTACTATAGATTTAGGTGACTTGGCTTATGTAATATATACTTCCGGATCTACAGGAAAACCTAAGGGAGTAATGATAGAGCATGAAGGGTTATATAATACTATAGCTTTTCATAAAGATATCATTGGTTTTACAGAAAAAGATAAATGTTTGCAATTTACAAATATGTCTTTTGATCCTTCTTTTCTGGAGATTTTTATAACTCTATCTAGTGGAGCAAGTGTTTATATTATTGAAGAAAAAATGAAGAGAGATGCTAATTTATTAGCAAAGTATATAAATAGTAACTCTATTTCTATAGCGTTTCTTCCACCTGTGATACTTCCATCATTTTTAATTGAGGACTTAAAATGTCTTAAAGCTTTGATTACAGGAGGTGAGGCAATAGCATTAGATATGGCTAAACACTTTTCTAAAGAGATTAATTACTTTAATGCATACGGGCCTACAGAGTCTAGTATTATTGCAACTATTTTTAATGGTAATATAGATGATAAAGTACCCATAGGTAAACCTATATCAAATATTAATATTTATATTTTAGATGATAAAGGTAATCTTCAACCTAATGGAGTTATTGGAGAAATTTGTATTTCTGGAATAGGATTAGCAAGAGGATATTTAAATAGATCTGAGCTTACAAAAGATAAATTTATAGCAAATCCGTTTAGTAAAGGTAAACGATTATATAAAACAGGAGACCTGGGGAGATGGCTTCCAGACGGGAACATAGAATTTATAGGTAGAAAAGATGATCAGATAAAGATAAGAGGACATAGAATAGAATTAGGAGAAATAGAAAATGCATTTTCTAAAATCAGGGAGGTAGAATCTAATATAGTTGTAGTCCGAGAGAAAGATCAAGGTAATAAAGAGTTAATAGCATATTTTACAGGAAGTGATAAACTAAGTTTTGAATATCTGCAAAGTGAATTAAAGGAAATTTTACCTAATTATATGATTCCTTCTTATTTTGTTCAAATAGACGAATTTCCAGTTACCTCAAATGGGAAAATAGATAAGAGAAATTTACCAAGCCCAGAACAACAAGGTATATCTTCAAACATAGAATACGTAGCTCCAAGAAATAAAATAGAACATGAATTAGTATCTATCTGGGAAGAAGTGTTGAAAAGAGAAAAGATAGGAATTGATGATAACTTTTTTGAATTGGGAGGACATAGTATAAAGTCAATAAAGTTATTAAATACGATAAGAAAGAGTTTTGAGAAAAGCATAGCCTTAGAAGATATATTTTCGAGTACTACAATACGAGAGTTAGGTTTATTAATAAGTCAAAGTGAAAAAGAAGATTATATTGAAATTCCAAAAGTTGAAGAATCTACTAGTTATATAGTGTCTGATGCTCAAAGGAGATTATGGGTTTTAAGCCAGTTTGAAGGAGGTTCGGTTGCATATAATATGCCTTCAAGTATTGTTTTAAATGAAGATGTTGATATTAAGAGTTTTGAGAAAGCGATTTATTCAGTTATCAATAGACATGAGATTTTACGAACAATTTTTAAACAAGATGAAGAAGGAGAAATTCGCCAGATAGTTAAGAATACAGGAGATTTTAATTTAGAAGTAGTTTATAAAGATTTCAAAGATGATCCTAATCAAGCAGAATTATTTATAAAGCAAGATTCGTACAAACCTTTTGATTTAGAAAAGGGACCATTGTTAAGAGCAGCAATGCTTCAAGTATCAGAAGATAAGTTTGTTTTTTACTATAATATGCATCATATCATTAGTGATGGATGGTCTATGGAAGTATTATCAAAAGATGTTTTAGCTTTTTATGATGCTTTTAAAAACAATAAAGAACCTGGACTAAGCGAGTTATCGATACAATATAAGGATTATGCATCTTGGCAATTATCACAATTAGAGACTGATTCAATCAAAAAGTCTAGAGAATTTTGGATAGATAATTTATCAGGAGAGCTTCCAGTTTTAGATTTACCGATCCATAAAAAGCGACCTGTAAAAAAGACATATAAAGGTAGTTTACTAAGTACTTATTTAGACAAGGAGGCTACATCTTTTATTAAAGAATATTCAAAGTCTAATGGAGGAAGTCTTTTTACAGGTTTATTAACTGTTTTAAATGTTTTGTTATATAGATATACTTCAGAACGAGATATCATTATAGGGACTCCAGTAGCAGCAAGAGATCATTTGGATTTAAAGGATCAAATAGGGTTTTATGTGAATACTTTACCGTTACGAAATGAGATAAATCCAGAAGAGACATTTACTTCTTTTTATTCCAGGTTAAAGGAAGCTACATTAACTACATTCAACCATCAAATGTATCCTTTTGATAGATTGGTAGAAGATCTAAACTTAGATAGAGATACAAGTAGGAGTGCTCTTTTTGATATCCTGTTGGTTTTGCAGAATAATGGGGAAAGTGTTATTGATGTTACTTTAAATAAAGAAGAATTAAACTCCTTGAAATATACAGAAAAAGTTGTAGCAAAGTTTGATGTAGAATTTGTTTTTAGAGAGTTAGGAGATTATTTGTCGTTTAATGTAGTATATAATTCCGACATTTATGATAAGGATATCATAAGTCAGTTTATTCAACATTTTAAACAACTAATGAGTTCATTACAAAATAACTGTGATGTTCCAATAGGTGAAATAGGTTATTTGTCTTTAGAGGAAAAACACGAGTTATCAGAAGTGTTTAGTGTAGCTGAGGTAGTTTATCCAAAAGATAAAACAGTATTGGATTTATTTTCAGAACAGGTTGATAAAAATCCAGAAGCAATAGCTGTTATTTGTGAAGGTATAAAGCTTACATATAGGGAGTTGGATAGGAAATCTAATCAGTTAGCACATTATTTAATAGATATCTATAGCGTTGAAAAAGAGGATTTAGTTAGTATAACGTTAGATCGAAGTGAGTGGATGATCATATCAATATTAGGAATTCTGAAATCAGGAGGAGCATATGTTCCAATAGACCCTAACTATCCTGAAGATCGAATTGCTTTTATAGAGAGTGAAACGAGTTGTAAGGTACGTGTTGATAAAGCAGAATTAGAAAAGTTTAAATATTTTCAATACCCTTCACAGCCACCAGAATTATCATTAAGTTCAGATAATTTAGCTTATGTAATGTATACCTCGGGTTCTACTGGAAGACCAAAGGGAGTCGAGATAGAACAAAAATCGATTGTTCGATTAGTCAAAAACACAAATTATATAGAAGTTAATAAAAATGATAAGTTTTTAGGTCTTTCAAATTTTGCATTCGACGGATCAACTTTTGATATATACATGCCTCTCTTAAATGGTGGTAGTATAGTTATAGCTCCAAAAAATATATTTTTAGATTTAGAAGAGTTAAATAAACTCTTACATACATATGAAATAACAGCTTTTTTTGTTACGACAGTTTTATTTAACAATATGGTTGAAGCAAAACTTGAGGGATTAAAATATCTAAGATATTTACTGTTTGGGGGAGAATTGGTTTCTGTAAGTCATGTTAAAGAGTTTAAAAAGTACTTTCCAGAGGTTAATCTTCACCACGTTTATGGTCCTACTGAAAACACAACTTTCTCAACATTTTATCATATAAAAAATGTACGAGATTCAGAATCTACTATTCCAATTGGTAGTCCAATTGGTAATAGTACCTGTTATATTTTAGATGAAAATTTAAAAGAAGTTCCGGTTGGGGTTGCAGGAGAAATTTTAGTAGGAGGAGATGGATTGGCTAGAGGATATTTTAAGCGATCAGATCTTACCATAGAAAAATTTATAAAACACCCATTTAAAGAAGCAGAACGTTTATATAGAACTGGAGATATAGGAAAGTGGCTACCAGGAGGTTTTATAGAGTTTATAGGTAGATCAGATAATCAAGTAAAGATACGAGGGCATAGAATAGAATTAGGCGAGATAGAAAATGTATTATCTAAAATTAAAGGAATTGAATCTAATGTAGTTATTGTAAGAGAAAAAGAAGAAGGTGAAAGAGAATTAATAGCATATTTTATAGGGAATGATAAATTAAGTTCTGAATATTTACGAAATGAACTAAAAGAAATTTTACCAGATTATATGTCTCCTTCTTACTTTGTTCAAATAGACGCGTTTCCAGTTACTTCAAATGGAAAAATAGATAAAAAGAATTTACCAAGTCCTGAGGAATATGGAATATCTTCAACGGTAGAATATGTAGCGCCTGGAAATATGATAGAACAGGAATTAGTGGCTATTTGGGAAGAAGTGTTAAAAAGAGATAAGATAGGAATTGATGATAACTTTTTTGAATTAGGAGGCAATAGTATAAAAGGAATCAAAATTATGTCAAAACTTCAAAAGGAGTTTGATGTGAAAATCAATTTTGGAGTTTTATTTAAAACCCCTACAATTAAAAATCTGTCCTTTGAAATTTCAAAGGTTATATCTTTAAGAGAAAAGAGTGATTCTAGAGAAATTGTAGATTCGACAATTATCTAATCAATATATCGGTATCAAAAATGATGCAGTAATATTATCTTATTAATAGAAAGTCCTCTTAAAATGGGATTCTTATTTTCAACAAATCTCTTATAAAAAGATGCTATAGATTATGAACTTCATGAATTGGATGTAAAGTATCCACATTCTATAGCTATAAAGAATACTACTAAAAATATATAAATAAAGACCTCTTTAGATTTAATCATAGGAACAACAGGGAATCAATATTAGACAAAGTATTGAAATGTTGTGAAATGAATTAACCTGTGATAATAAATAAATCAAATTAATAGGACTATTGAATAACTCTGTTACTCAATTAAGAATTAAAGAAATTATACAATCCAAATTAATATTAAAAAAATGAAATGTACTAAAAAGGAACATTACTTAAAACTGAATGTAGCTTTAGAGGCTTTAATTGATAGATGGTATGCATGGCCCCATTTGGTATCTCCAGCAACGAGTGCAATGAATATAAAGAATAGACATTTGAAGATTATGGAATCATTTGTTAAAAATTCTAAAATTCATATTGCTGCAGTAAAAAAACCAGAAATGTTAGGAGGACCTTTTATCAACTATGGAAGTGATAGAGTGCCAGAAATAAAGGAATTGTATAATGAAACGGTTGAAAAAAGAGCAAATATGCTCGAGTTTAATAATGATATTCATGAATTGAATAATTTATTACAAGATGAGGCAAAAGGCTACTCTATGGAGTCTTTATATAATAAAATTCCAGAGAAACTTAAAGGCTTTGTTGAACTATATTATGATCTTAATAACCAACCTAATTATAGATTTTTTGAAGCATTACTATATAAAAGTGAATATTATGATGAGTCATCACAGTCTATTTCTTTACAGTTAATAAATGCAGACAATGATAGATCTTTTGTTTTAAGTACACCTAGATTAAACGAACCAGATTTAATTCATATTGATATTCCATTTAAAGAGGATGTTATAGATGAATTATTTAAAATGAAGAGAGAACCTGGAGATTTAGAAGAAATTGCATCTAAATTAGATATAAGTTCAAATCAAAGAGAGTTATTTGAAAGCTTTTTTACAAATGAACCTCCTCCTAATTATTTAAAATATAATGGTAACGGTATAAGAACTAGATATTTTGGTCATGCATGTGTATTAGTAGAAACAAGTGAAATATCAATTTTAGTAGATCCAGTTATTAGCTATGATGGATATGAAACAGAAGTTAATAGATATACTGTTAATGATTTACCCGAGCAGATAGATTACGTTCTTATTACTCATAATCATCAAGATCATGTCTTGTTAGAAACTCTTTTACAATTGAGACATATCATTAAAAATATTGTAGTTCCAAGTAGTGGTAAAGGTAATCTTCAAGATCCAAATTTAAAATTAATGTTAAATAATATTGGTTTTAACAATGTGATAGAATTAGATGATATGGAATCCATTAATATGGATAGATGTATGATTACTGGCTTACCATTTTTGGGAGAACATTCTGATCTGGATGTTAGAAGTAAACTTTGTTTTCATGTAGAACTTCATAATAAATTGAAAATTTTATTTGCAGCAGATTCCTGCAATATACAACCTGAAATTTATACCAAAGTTCATGATATAATGGGAGATGTAGATGTGGTTTTTCTTGGAATGGAGTGTGATGGAGCTCCTTTAACTTGGCTTTATGGTCCATTGCTAACCGAAAAAATGGATAGAGATATGGATCAATCTAGAAGGTTAGCAGGATGTAATTATGATCAAGGAAATGCTCTAATTGATGTTTTTAATCCTAAAAATGTATTTGTTTATGCAATGGGATTAGAACCTTGGTTAGAATTTATAAGTTCAATTAAGTATACAGATGAGTCAAGGCCAATTGTAGAGTCAAATAGATTGGTAGATAAATGTAATAAAAATAATATTGAAGCAGAACGACTGTTTGGGGAGAAAACAATTGAATATTAGTGTTTTAAAAATAAAGTGATTGAATTATGTATACTGAGGTTAAGAATCTAATAGCTAGTTTAAAAGAAGAAGAAATTGAATTAGTATTGAATAAAGATGAAAATATTGAAATTATTTCCTTTCAAAAAAAAATACCGCAAGATTTATTGGTAAAATTAAAATCTAACAAAGAGGATATAATTGTGTATTTAAAATCATTAGAAAATACCAAAAAACAACTAATATCTCCTTCAGAAAAATTAGAAAATTACCCTCTTTCATCTGCTCAAAAAAGGTTGTGGTTAACCTGTCAAGTAGAAGGGGTATCACAAGTTTATAATATGCCATCAACTAATGTGTTAGAAGGAGAATATGATTTAGATTATTTGTTTGAATCGATTGAAAGTACTATAGAAAGGCATGAAATACTTAGAACAGTATTTAGAGAAGACTCAAAAGGAGAGGTAAGACAATGGATATTAGAGAAAGATGAATTGAATTTTAATATTGATTATTTTGACTATAGAAATATGGAGCAAGGCCAATCGATGTTTGAAGAATATGTAAAGAAGGATAGGATTACCCCTTTTGATTTAGAAAAAGGACCTTTATTAAGAGTGTGTTTATTTCATTTGGTAGAAAATAAATATGTCTTATACGCTAATATTCATCATATAATTAGTGATGGATGGTCACAAAATATATTAGTTCGAGATGTTTTAGAATATTATCAATCGTTTATAAATAATATTAAACCAAGTTTAACTGAACTTAAAATTCAATACAAGGATTATGCTTGTTGGGAATTTGAGAATTTGAGTTTAAATAAGTTTGAAAAAGAAAGGAAGTATTGGATTGATAAATTATCTAATGATATACCTTATTTACAATTACCAAATAAAAAAATACGACCTAGAACAAAAACATATAATGGATATAGTTTACAAACTCTAATTCCAGCCAAAGTAACATCTCTTTTAAAAGAGGTTACAAAAGAAGAAAGGTGTAGTATTTTTATAGGAGTTTTGACTAGTTTAAATATCCTGTTCTATAAGTATACACTTGAAAAGGATATTATAATTGGAACTCCAATAGCAGAAAGAGATAATCATGAATTAATAGATCAAATAGGCTTTTATTTAAATACCTTGGTTAATAGAAATATTATAGATGAAAAGGAATCTTTTCGTGTTTTTCTTGAAAAGGTAAGAGATAATGTTTTAGAAGCTTATGAATATCAATCTTATCCTTTTGATGCGATATTGGAGGATTTAGAATTAAATTATGACCTCAGTGGAAATCCACTATTTAACGTTTTATTAGATTTTCATAACACCAATAAAGAAATTGAAACTTTCCAGTTTAATGAAAAAGAAGTATCTAATATTAGAGGTAGTGGAGAACAAACAGTAAAGTATGATCTTGAGTTTCATTTTGAAGAAAAGGGAGATTACCTTTCTTTGAATCTAAAATTTAATTCAGACATTTATGAAAAAGAGGCAATGATAGATTTGATTGCCAATTATAAAGTTTTATTAAATAATTTATTGAATACGCCTGAAAGAAAAATAGAAGAAATAGATTTTTCTACTTACAATTCTCATCAGGCTAATACTATAAAAGATAAGGTTGTAATACCTTCTTGTTCTGAGAATCTAACTGTAATTCAGTTACTTGAGGAACAAGTGTTGAGGAATCCAGAAAAAGTTGCTTTAAGTAGTAGGCAACAAGATATTAATTATCAAGAACTCAAAAATATTGTTGATCAATTAGCAGTTTTTTTAAAAGACAGTTATAATATTGAAAGAGGTGCTCTAGTTGGAGTTTTAATAGATAATAGTATTTGGTCTGTTTTATCAATTTTAGGAATATTAAAAGCAGGAGGAATATATGTACCTATTGATATTAACTATCCATTAGAACGAAAAGAATATATGGTCGAAGATGCTAATCTAGATCTAATGATTACAGTATCAGAATATATGTTTGATATAGACTTTTATGATGGAGCTATCATGGCTATTGATATAGAGTTTGATTATGATATTACTAAAGAAATACAGTTAGAGAATGAAGATTTGTATAAAGAATTAGCTTATGTAATATATACATCTGGAAGTACAGGAAAACCAAAGGGAGTCATGATTGAACATAATTCATTATCAAACTACCTTATTTGGGCTAGAGATTATTATTTATTAAATAGCGAACTGAAGAATTATAATTTTGGTTTATTTACATCCTTATCCTTTGATTTAACCATTACAAGTTTGTTCTTACCTATTATCTCTGGAGGTACACTATATATATCCAGCTTTAAAGATGTTAGCGAAAACTTAAAATGGTATTTTGAAAAACCTATTTCTTGTATAAAGTTAACACCAGCTCACATTATAGTATTGAATGAATTAGAAATAGATTTTTCTGCACTTGAGCTTGTAATTGTTGGAGGGGAAGAATTATTACCTGTGCATGTAACAACATTACAAGAAAAAAAACCGAAAATTAAAATATTTAATGAATATGGACCAACAGAATCAACTGTAGGTTGTACTGTATTTGAGGTAATTTCTAAAGAGAAAATTAATATAGGTAAACCTATACGTAATACCGACATATTTATTTTATCTGAAAATTTACAGCAACAAATAAAAGGAGCAATTGGTGAGATTTGTGTAGGAGGTAGTGGCATTGCTCGTGGATATTTAAACAGAGAAGAGCTCACATCTCAAAAATTTATAGATAATCCTTTTAGTAATAATAGTAAATTATATAGAACAGGAGATCTTGGATATTTTCTAGAAGATGATAATATACAATTTATAGGCAGAAAAGATAATCAACAAAAATTAAACGGTTATAGAATTGAATTAGGAGAGATAGAAAGTATTATTAATCAATATTTAGGTATTAATTCTGCAGCTGTTGTTATTAATGATATAAGATCTAATGAAAAAAATTTAGAAGCATATCTAGTAACGAATAAAGCTATAAGCACATCAAAGTTAAGGTCTTATTTAGAAGAGTTTTTACCTAATTATATGATTCCTAATAAATTCTTTGATTTAGAAAGACTTCCGTTAACATTAAATGGTAAAGTAGATAAAAGTAAATTATTGAATTTTGATTATGACCAGATTGTTGATGAAAATATGTTTGTTGAGCCACAAACTGAAGAAGAGTATAAATTGGTAAAAATATGGAAAGAAATTTTACAAATAGATGAAATAGGTATTATAGATGATTTTTTTAGTCTAGGAGGGAATTCCTTAAAAGCAATGAAAATCATAATAAATAGTAAAAAAGAAGGCTTAGAATATAAAGTAAAAGATATATTTAAATATCGTACTATAAGGGATATAAGTACTTACATTAAAAATAACTCAAAAATAACTATTTTGGACAAAAAGTTTACTAGTGTAGAGGACTTTAAAAAGATAGATACAGAGCATAAAGTTTTGATTTCAGAAAACCAAAAGCTTGCGTTAAAGAATCATAACGCTCATGGTGTTTTTGGACCTTATAGTATTCCTAAACAGAATGGAGAAATATTAGAGAATAGATTTAGATCATTCATCTCTAACTATCCATCACTTTGTACTAGATTTTATAAATCTAATAATCAAATATATCAGGAGTTAGTAGATAGAGATGATGTAAAAATATTGTTTAAGCAAATAGAAGAAGATCAATTGCAGAACACTTCATTATTTTTGTATCCATTTGATTTTTTTTCTGGAGAGTTGATAAGAGTATTTATTGTTGATTTAGATAATCAAAAGGAAAACATCGGTGTTGTAATAGATGTAAGTCATGCTATAACTGATATGTATTCTAATCAAATTTTAAGAAAAGATATAGAAGATTTTTTCTTACACAATAGAAAACCAAAAATAAACCATATTCATAATTTTAATTATTCAAGATGGCAAGCTGATTTTCTGAATTCACCAAAAGGAAATTTAAGTAGAGAATTTTGGAAAAATAAACTAAAAGAAGAGTTTTCTTCACATGAAGAAAAATTCAAGTCGAATAATATAGAAAAAAATAGTTATGATGTCGTTTATCAGCAAGTTGTGTTAAAGAAAGAAGAAGTTGAAGATCTTAAAAAATATGCTGCGGATAGTAATCATTCCATATTTACATTATTTATAGGTTTTCATCATTATTTACTAAGTCTTTTACCAAGTAATTCACTTAAATTCCAAAATATTTTAACTACTTCTAGAGATGCCTATTTAGAATATTTTGAAGGGGATAAATTTATTGGAGTAATGAATAGTCTTATTCCTATGTCATTTAGATCTCATAATGACGAAGACTTTGATTTATTTCTTAATAAGTTATATCAAAATTATATAGAACTTTATCCACATCAGATAATTCCTTATGAAATGATAGTTGAAGATTTCTTTATTGAATCTGGAATTAAAATAGATGAATATGATGCCTCTGTAATTAATTTTCAATTGAGAGAGGATGAAATATTAAAAAGTTCTAATTATCATAAAATTTCTTACGAAAAGTCAGATAGTAAAGCTAATCTTCACATGAAGTGTATAGTATATAAAGATGAAATATTGATTGATATACGAACAAATAAAGAAATGTTTAATGATAAAATTGACCTGCGAAATTCTTTGAATATAATAAAATTAAAAGGAGAAAGTGTAACATCCTAAAACTTTTATATTCATTAAAATAAATCAACATAATTAAACATAAATAATCAAATTAAATGATAAAACTGAAAATTTTAATAGTCTTACTATTATTACCAATTATTGGGATAACACAAATTAAAATAAAAGGTACTGTAATAGACGGTGATTCTCCTGTAGTATTTGCTAGTGTGGAGTTAAAAGATATTAAGAACAAAACTATAAATGGAACTATAACAGATGAACAAGGAAAATTTATAATTTCTGATATAATAGATGTAAAAACAGTTGTTATTAGTTTTATAGGGTTTGAAAAAAAAGTTATTGATTTAACTACAAAACAGTTCGAAAAAGATATTGATTTGGGAACAATTATATTAAAAGAAGATGCTCAATATCTTGATGAGGTAGTTATTAATGCAGAAAAGAAAGTGATAGAATATAAAACAGATAGGATTGTTCTAAATATAGAAAATAATATAATAGCAAGTAGTGGAGATGCAATTAATGCTATTAATACAGCCCCTGGTATTTTAATTCAAGATAATGTTATCAATATATTAGGTCGAGGAGCTTCAAGGATAATGATAAATGATAGAATTATCAATTTAAGTGGAGAAGATTTAATAACTTATCTTAATTCGATACCAGGATCTTCAATTAAAAGTATTGAAGTTATAAAAAATCCTCCAGCAAAATATGAAGCTCAAGGAAATGGAGGGCTAATCAATATAATTTTAAAAAAAGCAAAAAGCAATTCTTGGAATAATTCAACATCTTTGATCTTTGATCAGAATAGATATAGTTTTGGAAACTTGTCGAATAATTTCGTATATAACAAAGAAAAATTAAGTTTTACAATTAATTTAAATGGAAGAAAAGGAGCTGTTAAGGCCTTTGAAAATATCGATTTTATTTATCAAAACTCTAGAACGGAATTGAGGTCGGTGAGCAGAAAAACAAATGATGATATTACAGGACGATTTACCTTAGATTATGACTTTACTAATAATTTATCTGTAGGAGTACAGTATTCAGGAAGATATAATGATCCAGATCTCATAGATTCAGAAGTTAGAACAACAGACTTTGATAATACCAGCTCAATTAATACTATAGTTGTTGGTAATCAGTATTTTGATAATGATAATAAAAATCATTCATTCAATACACATGTAATTTATAAGCTAGATACTTTAGGAAGAAGAGTTTCTTTAGACTTAGATTATTTTGATTTTGAATCAAAAAAGAATTACGAAACAGTCAGTAATGAATTTGATTCTAATATGAATTTAATTGGTGATCAAGATATTTATAGAAGAGATTTTTCCTTGTTAGGTATAGAGAATAGAAGTATTAATATAGATGTAGAACATCCTACTTCATTTATAAATCTATCTTATGGAGGAAAATATAGTCTTATAGATTCTAAATCAAATAATACTTCTTTTGGAGGGACAGCAGAAAATGAGATTGAAAATGATAATTTAAAAGATCAATTTACATTTGAAGAAAAAACTTTTGCAGCCTATTTAAATGGAAATAAAGATGTGGGGGAAAAATTAAGTTTACAACTAGGTTTGAGGCTAGAAAACACCTATAACGAAGGTATATCGATAAATGGACAAATGAATAAATTTGATTACTTAAAATTATTTCCATCATTATATGCAGATTACCAATTTAATGAGATTAACTCTATTAATTTTTATTATGGAAAAAGAATAGATAGACCCCAGTTTAACGAACTTAATCCATATAGATACCAGAATAGTAATTTAATAATTCAAGGAAACCCTTTTTTAAATCCTTCTTTTACAGATGCATATGATTTGACATATTCTTACAAAAATAAGTTTAGTACAAATGTTTATCTAATTGTAACTGATAATGGGTATAATTATGTTAATATTCCAGACACTTCAGATAATACAGTTTTAAGAGAACCATTAAACTTCTTTAGATTCTATAATTATGGTATTGGAGAAATATTCAATTCAACGATTAATTCTTGGTGGAAAACAAATAGCTCTGTTTATTTAATTAGAGCTAGTGGAAAAACTCTTGTAGATATTGATACAGAAATTTTAAGTGGTTTCCAATTTTACTTTTCTTCAAATAATAGCTTTTCAATTGGAAAAAATACGAAATTACAATTAAATTATTATTATAATTCAAGGTATAAGAGCTTACTGATAGATAGAGGGGCAACATCTAGATTAGATATAGGAATGAATCAGTCATTTTTTAAAAATAAACTAAAATTCGGAGTTGTATTTAATGATATTTTTAATGATTCAAGAGCACAAAACTTAGTTTCAGTAGTTAATGGAGTTAAGAGTGTTATAAATGCAGATTATAGTAGGAGATCGGTTAGATTTAATGTATCGTATAGTTTTGGGAATAATAAAATAAGAGGTGGTAGTCAACGATCAGGAAATAAAGAGGAGCTTAAACGATCAGGAAATTAAAGAGATATTTAATCCAGATATAAAAGATGAATTATTCCCATGACTAGCTTACAATATTTCTCAATAACTAAGTTTGTTTATAAATTCATTCCTTTTATCAATATTCAAAATAAAGGAATTATTCTATACTTAATTCTATAAAAATCAAATACGAAATGAAATCTAAATCGCCTTTCCCATTTATATGGGAGAAAGAAACTAGTGAAATTAAAAGTTTACCAGAATTGTTAAATAAGAAATCAAATGAACTAAAAATATTATTATCTAAAAATGGTGTAATCCTGTTTAAATCATTCGAAATAAATACCCCAGAAAAGTTAGAAGAATGTGTGAATGCATTTCCGGGTAGTTCCTTAAATTATTTAGATGGAACTTCACCAAGAACTAAATTGCAGAATAAAGTATATACCTCAACAGAATACCCTCCAGAAGAATTTATCTCCTTACATAATGAACTTTCTTACAGCAATTCTTGGCCAAGTTTTCTGTTTTTTTGTTGTGAAATTCCTGCTGAAACAGGAGGGAGTACAGCAATAGCAGATAGTCGATTACTTTTGTCAGATCTTTCAGAAAGTACTAGAAAACTATTTAAGAAAAATGGAGTAATGTACATTAGAAATTTACATGGTGGTTTTGGTTTTGGAACTTCTTGGCAAAATGCCTTTGAAACAGAAGATAAGTTAGATGTTGAGAAGTATTGTGAGAATAACGAAATAGATTATGTGTGGAATGATGAAGGAGGATTAAGATTATTACAAAAGAGGGAAGCTATAATAACTCATCCTATTTCTGGAGATGAAGTTTGGTTTAATCAGGCAGATCAATTTCACCCCAGCCAGCATCCGAAAGAGGTTTATGAGGCTATGTTAGATTTGTATGAAGGAGATTATATGAAAATGCCTCAATATGCCACTTTTGGGAATGGAGACGAAATTCCAATAGAATGTTTTGATGAAGTAAGAGAGGTTGCTAAAAAAAACATGGTTACTTTCAAATGGGAAAAAGGAGACTTAATGCTTGTAGATAATATTCTTGCAGCTCATGGTAGAACTCCATTTGTAGGAGATAGAAGGATATTGGTATCAATGCTTGCTTAGTTTATGAAATTATGACTTTTAAAATAAATAAGAAAGGACATTATATTATTTATAGAGATAGTATGGGGCTGATATTTTCTAACAAGTTCAAATTTATTATAAAGTACGTATTATGCTAAAACTAAACCTAAAAAGTATATTATATTTATTACTATATGCTATTCCTAATACGATCTTAAGTTTTGGGATTATATATGTGATTAATAACGTCCTTGCAGGAAATAGAAGTTTTGATAACGAGTTTATCCCTTTTCTTTTTGTTTGGACTGTTGCATTTACATATCTTATAAACATAACCTTTCAAAGGTGGCTGAACAAACATGTATTCAGCATGTTATATGCAAATGAAAAAAAACTATTTGAAAAAATATTAAGATCACCTTTATCTAGCTTAGAAAAACATGGAAGTCAACGTTTTTATACAGCTATGAATGATCTTAGAACCTTTTCTACATTACCTTTTGCAGTTACTCATACTATTACATCGATATTAATGCTGGTGTTGGGTATAGGATATATGTATACTCTATCTGCAATATCGGCAACAATTGTTATTGGAATCATTATTTTGGTTGCAGGATGTTATTTTATGATAATGAATACTATGTCTAAAAAGGTTGAAATATTACGAGGTAATAATGATCAATATTATGGTTTTGTGAGAGATTTGATAGCAGGTTTTAAAGAACTGAAATTAAGTTTGTCCAGAAGAGAGAATATAATGGGGAAATACCTAGTTCCTAATAGAGATAAATCAGAAGAATTGGATTTTCAGGTCAATTATGTTTTTTTGTCTATTAACTTGATAAGTCAATATGGGCTATATTTGGTAATTGCTGCAATTTTGTTTGGACTCCCAGCTCTTGGATTTCTAGAACGTGAAGATGTGATAGCCTATGTTGTGGTGATCTTGTTTCTTTCCGGTCCAATAAATAATTTGATTAATCTCCAACAAACTTATACAAGTATTATAGTTGCTAATAAAAGAATTAAAAATTTTGCCAAGGATTTTCAAGCGAATGATAAAGAAGAAAAACTTCAAGTGATAAACCAACCAATGAATTCTTTAAAGTTTAAAGGTATCTATTTTAATTATCAAGATAGTAATAACGAAAAGGCTTTTTCTTTAGGGCCAATTAATCTTGAAATTACTAAGGGAGAGGTTGTTTTCATAGTTGGCGGAAATGGTTCAGGGAAAAGTACATTTATAAATATTCTTACTGGACTATATGAACCAACAGGAGGGAATGTTATTCTTAATGATACTAAAAATATAAATATCAACAGCGAATTACAGGATTCGATGACAACTGTTTTTACAAATAATCACTTATTTTCTAATAACTATGAAAATTATAAATTAGAAGGAAACACTGAGTACGAAAGTTTGTTAAAAATAATGAAATTGGACAATGTGGTAACAGATGATAAAGAAGAATCTGCAAGAAGAAATTTTTCTAAAGGTCAAAGTAAACGAATGTCCATGATTTTTGCACTTCTTGAAAAAAAGCCCATTCTTATTTTGGATGAATGGGCAGCTGATCAAGATCCTCATTTCAGAAAGTATTTTTACGAAGAATTAATACCAAGTTTAAAGAAAGAAGGAAAAACAATTATCGCAGTCACTCATGATGATGCCTATTTTCACCATGCAGATCGAATTGTGAAGTTTGATAGCGGTAAAATTGTGAAAGATGTTAAAACTGAAAAAGAAATGCTGACTACTGAAAATCTTTGGTATAAATAATAAGTTTTTCAGCAACTAATTTTTCTTTTATCACTTTCTCGTTCTCAGAAACAACTTACTTCACAAGTTTTGACATTTGGTAATATTCAAAGTCATTCCTACAAAATATTTTTACCTATATGAAACTTACATTGCCACAGCAGGATGTATATTTTGAACAACTTATATATCCAGAAACTCCTATATATAACATCGGAGCAAAAATTGAAATTAAAGGAGATATCGATATACAAGCGTTCAAAGAAGCCTATATAACTTTGATTGATCAACATGATGCCTATCGTATGATTTTGGTAGAGAACGATGATAAAGTTGAGAGTAGAATTTTAAATAAGCATAATGCTGAATTAGGTTTTGTTGATTTCTCAATCAAAGAAAATCCAGAAAAAGAAGTAGATACTTATATGCGGCAGGAGTTTGTAACACCTTTTGATTTCCATGACCAAAAGTTGTTACATAGATTTACATTGTTAAAGGTAGCCGATGATCTACACTATCTTTTTTCGGTTTATCATCATATTATAACTGATGGATGGGGAACATCTTTAATGTTCCAAAGATTGGTACACAATTATAATGAAATCCGAGAATTTGGAAAAGTATGCTCTACCTATCCCTATAGTTATACAGATTTTGTACAAGAGGATGGAATATATGAACGATCAGAGGTTTTTGAGAGTGACAAAAAATATTGGCTACAGCGATTTGAATCCCTTCCCGCTAATGTATTTACAAAAAAAGAAGAGAATCAAACTGTTATCAAAAACAAACGAAAAGAACTATGGATAGAAAGAAGTGTTTATAATCAACTAAACGGATTGGGTAAGAAACAAAATTCTTCCACTTTTCACATTATATTAGGAGTATTGTATCTATACTTTGGTAGAAAACATCAAATTGATGATTTCGCTATTGGCCTACCTGTATTGAATCGAAGTAAACGTAGTTATAAAAATACAGTGGGGCTTTTTATGGGGGTTAGTCCTTTACGAATACGATTGGATTTCAATGCGTCTTTTCAAGAATTAGTGTTAACGATTAAAGAACAATTGAGAAAAGATTATCGTCACCAACGATTTCCCTTGGGAAAGTTGGTTAAAGAATTGCAATTGTTTCAAGAAAAAGATCGACTATTTAATATTACGCTTTCTTACGAAAAACAAGATTACTCGACTAATTTCATGGGTACAAAAACTCGAGTACTACCGATGACTCATGGGACAGAAAGAGTAGCAATGGCAATATACATTAGAGAATTTGACGAAAAAGAAGATGTTAAAATAGATTTTGACTATAATCTAAATTATTTTGATGACCAAGAAGCTGAAACTTTAGTAAATCATTTCGAGATGTTGATCCATAATGTCATTTCCAAGCCTTCTACTAAGTTAAAGGATTTTGAATACGTATTAAAAGAGGAAAAACAAAAGTTCTTGACTTGGTTCGATAGTAGATCATGGAATTATCATGAAAATGAAAGCAATACAATTTTAGATTTATTTGTAGAGCAAGTCAAGGAAAATCCTAATAAAGTAGCCGTTCGAGATTTAGAAAAATCATATTCATATCTAGAACTTAATGAAGTTTCTAGTAAAATAGCAAGTTGCTTAGAGAAAGAGATAGGCAATCATAATGATGCTCCAGTGGCGATAATGATGGATCGATCAGCAGTACTAATTCCAATTTTACTTGGGGTTTTAAAGTTAGGGAGACCATATATTCCTTTAGATCCTAATTTTCCCAATGAAAGATTAAAATATATTCTTGAAGATAGTCGAACAATGGTAATTATCGGGGATTCAGAATATTATGGGAATATATCATCTGAAATTACATTTTTTGATGTAGATGATTTGGAAAATAAGGCAATATTAAGTACTAGATCGTTTTCAGCATCTGTTTCACCAGAAAGTACTGCTTATATTATATATACTTCGGGGTCTACAGGAAACCCAAAAGGCGTTGGAGTGCGACACAAGTCACTTTCTAATTTTTTGAATAGTATCGTGGAAAAACCAGGTATCTCAGAAAAAGATATTCTTTATTCAGTGACGACTATGTCATTTGATATTTCAATTTTGGAGTTTTTTGCACCTTTAGTCGCTGGCGCAACTATATATATAGCAAACAAGAATACACTATCCAATCCAGAAATAATATACAAAGAATTAGTAGATATTGAACCCACAATAATTCAAGCAACACCTGGGTTTTACCAAATGATATCACATGTAGGGTGGAAAGGTAGTAAGCAATTAAAAGTATTATGTGGAGGAGATTTGCTGAGTGAATCTTTGGCCAATGAATTGATCAAACATAATAAAGAGGTTTGGAATATGTATGGTCCAACAGAGACAACTATTTGGTCTGGAATTAAAAAACTTGAAAAACCCAAAGATGCTGTAATCATAGGGGAACCAATACTAGAGACTTGTTTTTATATTTTGGATGCATATATGTACCCAGTACCTATGGGAATCCCTGGGACTATTTTTATAGGAGGAGAAGGAGTTGCTATAGGATATCATAATAAACAAGAATTAACACAACAAAAATTTGTAAAAAACCCGTATGATAACAACTCAATATTGTATAATACAGGAGATATTGGGAGGTGGAATTATAAAGGAGAAATAGAATTTTTAGGACGTGAAGATCATCAAGTGAAAATTCGCGGATACAGAGTAGAGTTGGGTGATATAGAAACAAAACTTAATAATTTTCAAGAAATTAAGGAATCGGTTGTTTTGGTTAAAAAAGGAGAACAGCAAGAGTCTTTTTTGGTAGCTTTCATACAGTTTGTTTCAGTTGATAAACAGTTATCACCAGATCACATTATTCAAAAAATAAGAAATCAACTCCCTGAGTATATGATTCCTTATACTATACTTTCAGTAGAGAGTTTTCCGATGACACCAAATCAGAAAGTGGATCGTAAAGCATTACTGAATAAGATTGCAAACCAACATTATAAAAAAGTAGGATTTGTTGCTCCATCTTCAATGATAGAAAATGAATTAGAAGCCTATTGGAAGCATATTTTGAATATCGATACTCCTATTAGTGTTCATGATAATTTCTTTTCTTTGGGAGGACATTCACTTAATGCAGTACGATTGTCTGGGGTTATAAATGAGAAATATCATTTTAATTTTAGCTTAAAAACTATTTTTGATAATCCAACAATACAATCACAAGCAAGGTATATATCCTTAGGAGAGACAGAGGCATCATTACAAACTATCTCCAAAGCTACATCAAAGGAATACTATCCTTTGACTCCTTCGCAGTACAACATTTGGCTGGCATCTCAACACCATACAGGAATGTCTATTGCATATAATATGCCTTCTGTATACGAAGGAAGAGGTACATTGGATGAAGAAAAACTGGAAAAAGCAATTGACAATATCGTAGAAAAGTATGAAGTTTTAAGAACCAATTTTGTAGAAATTCGGGGAGTTCCTTATCAAAAAATTGATAATGATAAAAAATTTAAACTCTCGATAAACAAAAACATACAAAGTACAACTCAAGTTAAAGATAAAATTAACAAAGCCATTCACAAGGAGTTTGACTTGAAAAAAGATCTTCTTTTTAAGGTATTCATTTTTCAAACAACACAAGGAAAAACAAGCATCGTGTTTTGTACTCATCATATTATTATGGATGGATGGTCCTTGCAAATTTTTGTTCGAGAATTAATACAAAATTATAAAGAGTTAACATTAATTGAAGATGATTTGAGTACAAACTCATTACCTATTCAATTTAAAGATTATTCAGAGTACCTTATTTCAGGCATAGAAGGCAATAAGGAAAAGTTACAATCTTTTTGGAAGGAATACTTGGAAGGGTATCAATTTAAGCCTTCCTTTATGCTGGATTATACTATTGAGAATGTAAGAAAGCATGATGGTGCAATGTATTCCTATAAATGGTCTCGTGAGATAACCAAAAAACTAAAAACAATTTGTATTGACAGAGAATTTACATTGCATACTTTTTTGGTTGCTTCTTTAAAATTATTGATACATAAAATGTCTGATCATGAAGATATATGTTTGGGAACACTCAATTCAGGAAGAAATAATATAACAACAGCCCATCAAATTGGAATGTTTGTCAAAACAGTACCATTGAGAACTATAATTGATCCAGATGTGTCTTTTGCGAGTTTTACAAAAATACTTCATAAGGAATTGACGAAGTTGGATAAGTATCAAGATGTACCTTTGAATACACTGAAATATAATTATTTTGATATACTATTGACTTATCAAAATCCAGATTTTTCACTCCAGGATTCGATAGAATTAGGTGATAGTTCATTAATATATAACCATACTGATATAAAATATAGCAGAATTCCTTTGTTGTTTGATTTTTCGGAATATCAGAATCAATTAAAAGCAGAAATAACGTATAATTCAGAAATGTATACAAAGGAAACGATCATACTTATATCTTCCAAGTTTGATAAAGTATTGGAAAGTGCAATTAAAGAATTCGATATGGTTATTAAAGATATAGATGTATCACTCAAAGAAGAAAAGGTTAACTCAATCGATTTTAATTTTAATTTTTAAAATATAAATGGCCATACATTTTATTTAGATTACTCAAACTTATTATAAGCTTCTTGTTAAGTTATCTTCTAATATCCATCGGAAAGCGTACTGTGATTGCATCATAAATAATAAAATAATACCATATTCTGAAATTCAGATTTTTGAATATAAACTTGAAACATTCACTAAAAATGAGAATGAGATGACAAAAATTTCACACTTTTAAAATGATAATATATGCTTCTGATTTTAGATTCTCAATGACATATACATAAAAAAAAATACTATCAAAAAAATATACAAATCATTAAAAAAATAAAATAAATGAGAATTATTAAATTAGGTTTTGCCTTACTCTTTGTATCCTTAATTGCTTTTATTTGGTATCATTCACCAATATTAAATCTAATCACTGGATATTCTGCCAAAAATATGAGTTCTTCGGTGTTTGTAGCCAATCGAAGTTTAGAATATACTAATACAAGAGATAATGGTTTACAATTAGTGAACTTAGCTGATGATGAAATAGATAAAGGTAATTCTTGGGCAACAGCTACAGTTTTTGGTGTTATGAAACGAAAGGCCGTTTATAGAGAAGGTCTTGGAAGTGTGTTAATCAATGATGACTATGATCCTGAAAAATCTTATTTAAAACCAAATAGATTTCGTGAGAACAGACAGTTACCTTATCCTTATGGAGTATTGCCTCAAAAAGATACAATTTTTCCTGAAGTTGATTACAAAGCATTAGAAAAAGTAGTAGAAGATGCTTTTGACAAAGAAGGAGAAGATGTTAAAAAAACAAGAGCTGTTTTAGTACTGTATAAAGATCAAATTATTGCTGAAAAATATGGAGATGATATAACTCAAGATTCAAAAATATTAGGCTGGTCTATGGCCAAAAGTATTTTAAATGGAATGTACGGTGTATTACATAAAGAAGGTAAAATAGCGTTAGATGATCCAGCTCCAATAAAAGAGTGGCAAAATGATAAACGGAAAAATATTACATATCGTAATTTGTTACAAATGAGTAGTGGATTAGAATGGAAAGAAGATTATAGTACTATATCAGATGTAACAAGTATGTTGTTTTTAGAAACGGATATGTCTAAATCACAAATAAAAAAAGAATTGTTATATGAACCAGGAGAAAAGTGGTTATATTCTTCTGGAACTACCAACTTATTATCTGGATTGATTAAAAAGCAATTTAAGACTCACCAAGAATATTTAGATTTTCCATATAAAAACTTAATTGATAAAATAGGAATGAATTCTATGTTATTAGAAGCAGATCTTAATGGAAATTATGTGAATTCATCCTACGCATGGGCAACACCTCGTGATTGGGCAAAATTCGGATTATTGTATCTACATAACGGAAATTGGAACGGTGAGCAAATATTGGATCCATCTTGGATAGATTTTACAGTTAAACCAGTTCCCGATTCAAAAGGTATTTACGGGGGACATTTTTGGTTAAATGCTGGTAGATCGATGAGAGATGTTCCAGGAGATATGTTTTACGCCAACGGGTTTCAGCAACAAAATATATTTATAATACCTTCAGAAGACTTAGTAATAGTTAGATTTGGTTTAACAGATGTATGGCTTAACTTTAATGATATGATAGCTGGTATTATAGGTGCTACTAATAAAACTATTAAAAAAGAAATCACTAGTATTGAAAATTAATGATTACTTTATAAAATTCTATGTTAGAAAAAAACGGAGCTGATTTCAGCTCCGTTTTTTATTTATGTGATTTTCTTTAATAGAAAAAGATCATGCCGTTCATAAAGAATTAAAAACCACTTATCATAATTTCAAAAAACGAACTAGAGAATAGCAGTAGATTTATCTTGTAATTAAAAATCAAAACATTATGATTTCTATAGCCAAAATAATCGTAAAAGCTGCATTGTATTTATTAACTACTGTTATCTCTGCTCAAATGGTGACAGGAAGTTGGTCAGGAAACTTAGATGTACAAGGAACAAAAATTCCATTAACATTTAATATAACTCAAGAAGACCAAACCTATATAACAACATTAGATAGTCCATCACAAGGAGCGATGGGATTAGCCACTTCGAGTACAAAAATAGATGGAAAAACAATCCATATTGATGCTTCTGGATTGGGGATAATTTTTGATGGAAACATAGAAGGAAAAAGCATAAAAGGAACCTTCAAACAAAATGGAATGGAATTACCGTTAACATTAACACCATCCAAAGATGAAATAAACAAACCGGTAAGACCTCAAGAACCTAAGAAACCATATCCATATATAGAAGAAGAAGTAACTTTTATCAATAAAAACGCAGATAACATTACGTTGGCAGGAACATTGACGTTGCCTAAAAATGTTAAAAAACCAGCAGTAGCTATTTTAATATCTGGATCTGGACCTCAAAATAGAAATGAAGAATTATTAGGTCATAAACCTTTTTTAGTATTGGCAGATCATTTAACAAGAAACGGAATCGCGGTATTGCGATATGATGATAGAGGAACCAGTGAATCAAAAGGAGATTTTGCTACTGCAACTAGTTATGATTTTGCAACAGATGTAGAAGCTGCTATGGAGTATTTAAAAACACGAACAGATATTGATGCTAATAAGATAGGATTGATAGGACATAGTGAAGGTGGAATGATAGCTCCTATTGTAGCATCAACAAATAAAAACGTGGCTTTTGTAGTAATGTTAGCAGGATTGGGAGCCACTGGAGAAGAAGTATTGTTAACACAAGCTAATAAGAATATAGAAATGCTTGGAGCATCTCAAGATGTAATTGATTTTAATACCAGCTATACAAATAAAATATATAAAGTAACACGAAATTTTAAAGGAGAGTCGTTAAAAAAAGAATTGGCAAAGATCTTTAAAGAAATGGGAGAAAATGCACCAGAAATGTTTAAATCAGAATTAAGTGAAGCTGGAATCAAACGTAGAATAGAACTATTTTCAAGTGATTGGATGCTAGGACTATTAAATTATAATCCACAAAAATACTTATCCAAAGTTACATGTCCTATTTTAGCTATTAATGGTGAAAAAGATGTACAAGTAGATGCAAAAGCAAATTTAAATGGGATTGAAACTATTTTAAAACAAGCTAACCATAAAGATTTTACTACAAAAGAATTAAAAGATTTAAATCACTTATTTCAAACATCAACGACAGGAGCATTTAGTGAATACCAAGCAATAGAAGAAACATTTGCACCAAAAGCATTACTTTTAGTTTCAAATTGGATAAAAGAAAGATTCTAATATATAGATGATCAAGATACAAAACAAGACATATTGGGGATTACAAATATTTGGGTGGGGAATACTTTGTAGTATAAATACTATTACAAAAATAATTATAAGCTCTCCTACTATAAACGAACAACTTTATTTTTTAATAGAAAGTTTAGCCATAGTTGCATTTGGGATTTTATGTAGCCATAGAATACGACACTATATAAAAAAAGTACAGTTTTTTGAACAGAGTCATCCAAGAAAATATGTAAAACTATTAGGTGTAGTAATTTTAGCGGGAATTTCATCAGCTATAGCTATCTATACAATCAGTTATATTGGAATAAAGAGTTTAAATGTTTCTGATGAAGATTTTGTTTTGTTAAAGATCGTAATAAGTACAATTAATTTAACCTTATATCAATTCTTTTGGACAATTATTTATGTTGTTGTAAAATCAATAATTAAGCTACAAAAAGGTAAAGTTACACAAGCACGATTAGAAGCAGAATTAAAAGCTTCTCAACTTAATATACTTAAAGGACAAATAAATCCTCATTTTATGTTTAATAGTTTAAATAATATTAGAGGATTAATGTTAGAGGACGTAAATAAGTCTAGAGAAATGATCACGCGATTATCAGAGATGTTAAGATATTCCTTGAATAGTAATAAAATAGATACCATTACAATAGAAGAAGAATTAGATATCGTTGAGAATTATATAGCATTATCAAAGATACAATTAGAAGATCGACTTCAATATAAAGAAGAAGTAGCACCAGAAACACTCAAAGCAAAAATACCTCCTATGTTGATACAAATGCTTATCGAAAATGCAATCAAGCATGGTGTAGCAAAGGAGAAAGAAGGCGGACTAGTTGCATTAACTATTCAAGAGCGAGAAAACGAAATTAATATCGAAGTTATAAATACAGGAACACTTGCTAACGAAAACAATACAACCCAGATAGGTGTAGAAAATATTAAGAAACGATTGCAATTACTATTTGGAGAAACCGCTAATTTTAAATTAAAACAAGAAAACAAAGAAGTAATTGCTAGTATCAAATTGCCAATAAATACAGATGAAAGAAACTAAAAGAACAGCAGTAATAGTAGAGGATTCTAGATTGGCAAGAAACGAACTTAAAGAACTAATCAAGAATCATAATGAGATAGAAATTATAGGCGAAGCAGAAAATGTGGACGAAGGTTATGATTTAATTATAACAACAAGACCAGAAATTCTCTTTTTAGATATCAATATGCCAGGCAAAAATGGTTTTGAATTATTAGAAATGCTTGATGAAGTACCCTTAGTGATTTTTACAACAGCATATGATGAGTATGCTATTAAATCATTTGAGTATAATGCATTCGACTATTTAATGAAACCCATTAGTGCAAAACGATTTGGAGCAACTATTCAAAAAGTTTTAGAAAAAGAGCAAGAACAAATAGTACTGGAGAGTGATAAAAAGAACTTGAATAGTCAAATTTTTATAAAAGAAGGTGAACATTGCTGGTTAGTAAAAATAGGAGAGATTAGTTTATTTGAGGTTGACGGAAATTATACACGTATTTATTTTAGAGATCAAAAACCGTTAATCTATAAATCCTTAAATCAAATAGAAGAAAAATTACCAGAGAAATACTTTTTTAGAATTAACAGACAACAACTGATCAATATTAACGAGGTAATAGAAGTAATACCATGGTTTAATGGTAAATTAAAGATTAAACTTAAAAATGGAAAAGAAGTTGAGGTATCTCGTAGACAATCCTCTACATTTAAAGATTGGTTGAGTTTTTAAAAAATAAAAAGCCCTAGATCATCTAGGGCTTTGATATATCATAGAGTTAATCTTAGCTAACTGTAATTTTTGGATCCCATTTAAAATAACCATATAACTCAGGATTACCTCCTCTACGACGTTCATATAGAGCAAACCAGATTGTGAAATTTTGAGAGCCAACTTTTTCTACATCAGCTTGATAAAAAGAGAATGTTCTATTTTCAAACAAGGGCGGTAAAGGATTCGGTTTATTTGGAATAGGTGTTTTGGTTTCAAACGACCTAGATATAAAAGAACTAAATACATCATCACCACTTAATTTGGCAACATTATAAAGTACTACTGGATTTTCGAAATTATTAAACTCAGATACAGCACTCATGCGAACTACGTCACCTACAGATGCGTTAAAGTTAATATTTATAGTACCTTGTCCAGATATAGCTTGATTATCTGAAACAACCATATACATATACCCAGATGGATTTATAGCTGTAGGTCTGTTTTTATCCTTACTAGGATTTTTAAAATCTCTTATAACTTTACTGGTATCGATCACTGTTTGTAGGTTAGTAATTCCACTTAGTGCAGCATAATCTAAAGTGTCTTCTAATACTTCAGTTTTTGTAGACATAATATTAAGTTTTGAATAATTGTTAATGATGTTTGAACTTTAAACTAAAGTACTCTGTTTTTTACAAATTTAAGTGTGTTTAAAACGTTGATTTTTAGTAGTTTTGGTGTGTTTTTGGATGAATTATGGTATGTTGAGAAAAGCGTTACTGCGTAACCTTAATAGTAAAAAATAACCATAAAAATTTGGAGTAAAAATTGATTACAAAATTTAAAACATATTAATATCATTATAATATAACGTACATTTAAGCAAGATTTAAAGTAGTTAATGTTAGCATAAACATATAGGTACTTAAGGATAAAGAATAGATAAACATAAGGTAGTGTACTTGAATAGATTAATATGGATTTTTGACCTGTAAAAATCAGTACAATTAATCTAAACTTCACGTATGAAAAGTGTATACCTATTCTTTTCAATACTTTTTCTAATGATAAGCACATCCATGTCTAGTCAAACAGGAATCAAAGGAAAAGTCATTGACGGAAAAATGCCATTATTAGGCGCCAATGTTACAATAAAAGAACTCAATAAAGGAATAGTAACAGATTTTGATGGAAACTTTGAAATCTTAGAACTATCAGCAGGACAATATACATTAGTTGTGTCTTATATAGGTTTTGATACCAAAGAGCTTACTGTTACAATACTAAAAGGAGAATTAAAGGATCTTGGTCAGATTACTTTGAAAGCTTCTGCAGAAAATCTAGAAGAAGTATTAGTAACTGCAATCGGAATAAAAAGAGAAGCCAAAGCATTAGGATATGCTGCACAAACATTAAAAAGTGAAGACATTACTGAAGCTAAGGATGTTAATTTATTAAATAATTTATCAGGAAAAATATCAGGAGTACAAATTGTACAAGGTGGTACAGGAGCAGGATCAACATCAAAAATTGTAATACGAGGAGAAACTTCTTTTAATTCAAATGATCCTTTATTTGTAGTTGATGGAAATCCAATTTTTAATAATGCAATTATTAACCCTACTACCGAAGCATCTTCTGGAGTACAAGCTATAGATTATGGAAATGCAGCAGCAGAAATTAGCGCTGATGATATCGGATCAATTACAGTTCTTAAAGGGGCAGGAGCTACAGCATTATATGGTGCCCGAGGAGCCAATGGAGTTGTAGTGATCGAAACTAAATCGGGTAGAGATCAATTTAATGTAGCATACAATTCTAACTTTTTTATAGAAACAATACTAACAACACCTCAATATCAAAATAGTTATGGACAAGGTGTCAATGGGGAGTTTGAATTTGGAGATGGTTTATCCGGAGGAATAGGAATCAATGATGATGAAGATCAAAGTTGGGGAGCACCTTTCTCGGCAAATATAGTAGTACCACAGTTTGATAGTCCTTCTCAATTAGCAGATGGTACTATAGTAAGAGGAGGTGATATTTACATAAGAGGATACAACCCTAATAATCCATCGGCAAACTTACCAGGAATAACAGCAACACCGTGGCGAGCACATCCAGATAACGTAAAAGATTTTTTTAGAACAGGGTTTACAAGCATAAATAATATAGCTATAGGAGGGAGTTTTGATAAAGGAGACTATCGATTATCATATACAAACCTTACTAGCGAAAGCATTATACCCAACAGTGATTTAAAACGAAATAGCGTTTTTCTTAAATCTAGATATCAGGTCAATGATAAGATGGCTGTAAAAAGCTCTTTTAACTATATCAATTCAAGAAGTGATAACAGACCTGCTAGTGGATATGGATCAGAAAACTTAATGTATGTTTTTACCTGGTTTGGAAGATCGGTTAACAGTAACAACTTAAAAGAGTATTGGCAAAGAGGATTTGAAGGAACACAACAATTTAATTACAATTATGCTTGGCATGATAATCCTTATTTTACAGTACATGAAAACCGAAATGAACTAGATAAACATCGATTGATAGGTAATATAACTTTAGATTATAAATTACATAAAAATTGGAGTTTAACAGTCAGAGGAGGGTTGGATTATTATAACGAATTTAGACCGCAATTTAGAGCTTTTTCAACACAACGTTTTGCAAATGGAGGTTATGTAGAGACAAATGCGACAGGATGGTTGAGTAATCTAGATATTTTAGCCAAATACAACAAAAACTTTACCGATAATTTAGTATTTACAGCAACCGTAGGAGTAAATTCCTTTTATCAAAAAGTTAGAGCAAGAACCTTATCTACAGCTAATTTATCAGTTCCAGGAATTTATAGTTTTAGTAACGCAGCATCACCTATAGAGAATTTTGAATTAAATCAAAGAGAAAGACAGAATTCGATATATGGATTATTTCAACTAGCATACAAAAACTATTTATACCTAGATATTTCTGGACGAAATGATTGGTCAAGTACATTAGCTTCAGCAACACAACAATCAGGAAAAGATGTATCATTTTTCTATCCAGCAATCTCTTCAAGTTGGATTCTATCAGAACAATTTGAATTACCAGAAACAATTTCGTTTTTAAAACTAAGAGCAAGTTTGGCACAAATAGGAAATGATACACAACCCAATCAAACCAAGAATTTATTTACAAATACAGGAACCTATAATTCACAACCGTATTCGTATTTAACGACTAATGCAGGTAATCCTAATATAAAACCAGAACGATCCACTTCGTTTGAGATAGGTACAGATATAAGATTGTTTAATAGTCGTATAGGATTGGATTTTGCTTATTATAATACCCTAGCCGAAGATCAAATTATTGCATTACCAGTAGCTAGTTCTAGTGGATTTACATCAAAAATAGAAAATGGAGGGTCGATACGTAGTCAAGGTATCGAAGCAATTTTAAATCTAAGACCAATACAAAATGATAAGTTTGAATGGTTATCTAGTTTTAACTTTTCAAGAAATAGAGCTATAGTCGCATCATTACCAACAGGATTTGATTCTTATACGATGGCCTATTCTCGTATCTACAATACAGCTTCTCGTACCGTTTGGGTATTTGCTAGAGAAGGAGAACGAGTAGGAAATATGTACGGAACAGGGTTTTTAAAAGATAATGATGGTAATGATATTTATAATGTAGATAACAATGGCAATGTAGAACCTATCAAAGATCCTAATCTTAGACTTTTAGGCAATTATAATCCAGATTTTACTCTTGGATGGAATAACCATTTTAAGTACAAAAATTTTGATTTAAGCTTTTTATGGGATTGGAGACAAGGAGGAACAATTATATCTAGACAATTGTCAATAGCTTCTACTTCTGGAAACTTAGAAACTACTGCATATAGACCAGAAGAAGGAATTCGACCTAATGGTGTTGTATTAACAGGGTTTGATAATAATGGAGAACCTCAAACAAGACCATTTGAAACTGGTGAAACAATGAATGCAGTACGTTATTACAAATCATTCTATGATAGAGATAATGAAGATAATGCAAAGTATGACGCTACATTCTTAAAGTTAAGACAAGTGTCTATAGG
Source organism: Aquimarina rhabdastrellae (assembly GCA_947387485.1). Classification (GTDB taxonomy): domain Bacteria; phylum Bacteroidota; class Bacteroidia; order Flavobacteriales; family Flavobacteriaceae; genus Aquimarina. The sequence goes on along the minus strand of CANDNT010000001.1, from coordinate 790,137 downwards.
ATATACGTTCCCAAAAACAGTATTCAATAGTTGGTTTGACGAATTTAGAGTTTCCCTTATAGGAAGAAATCTTTTGCTCTTTACAGAGAATCCACATTTTGATCCAGAAGTATTAGCAGTTCAAGGGCAGAATTTTGTACCGGGAGTAGAAGATATGGCATTACCATCTGCTAGATCATTTGGAATAAACGTTAATGCTAAATTCTAATTTAATCAAAGAGAGTCACATGAAAACAGTTAAAAATATAAAAATCATCCTAGTATTTATTATAGGAATTAGCACAGCTTGTACATCAAATTTTGAAGAGATTAATACAGATACAACTTTTCCAGAAACAGCTACACCAGCATTAGAATTTAGAGGAATTCTTTGGAGGTTAACAAATGCAATTACTGTAGATGGATGGGAGATAGGAAACAAATTAGCTCAGTTAACAACCAATCATGATTTTAATGGATATGATCGCTATGACGAATTGGTCAATTCAGAATTATGGGATAAGCTCAATATTGTACTTAGAGATATTAATTTAATGTTGCAAAAAGGAACTCAAGAAGAAGCGTATGCCGTGTATGAAGGGCCTCTTTTAATTATAAAGGCATATACGGCAGGAATGCTAACAGATTTATGGGGAGATGTACCATTTACCGAAGCTGGTAGAGGAGGAGAAGGTATTCTTACACCACGATATGATCGTCAAGAAGATATCTATACAGCAGATATGGGTATTATAGCTTTATTAACTAATGGAGCTGATGCAGCAGCAAATTACAATGGTAATTTTACTATTAATGGAGATATTATTTATGATGGAGATTTAGGGCTGTGGAAACGTTTAGGAAACTCACTTAAGTTACGTTATTTGTTAAGAGCATCAACTAAGATAAGTAATGTGGGAACACAAATGCAAACTACTATAGATAATGGTGTTTTTAATGACAATAGTGAAAATGCTAAAGTAGATTACCTTACTATAGATCCTAACAGATGGTATCTAGCCGATGCACGTAGTGGAGATATAGGATTAACACTCATGACAACAGCAGTAGCACAAATGTTAACAGATAGAAATGATCCTAGAATAGCAACATTATTTCAGCCTAATAGCTTAGGAAACTTCAACGGACTAGAAAGCGGAGTAAACGAAGCTTGGAAAGAAATCAATGGGTTTAATGTATCGGATTTTTCAAACCCTAATGCTACTCGTTTTTTGGCACCAGATACAGTTGATGCAACAATCATAAATTATGCAGAAGTCAATTTTATCATAGCCGAAGCAATTACTAGAGGATTACTTTCTGGCGATGCAAATACATACTACAATAGAGGAATTCAAGCTAATTTTGAATATTTAGACATAAACTTACCAGCAACATATCTTACACAAAATACGGTTGATTTAAATCAAGTTAATGATCCAATCGAAGCCATAGTTACACAAAAATGGATTGCAAACTTTGGTATAGGTTATGAGGGGTATTTTAATCATAGAAGAACAGGATATCCTAATTTATCACCATCGGTAGGTAATATTAATAACGATCTTTTTCCAGTACGATTTATCTATCCAGAAACAGAGCAAGTTCTTAATGGACAACATTATGAAGAAACTATTCTAAATCAAGGAGATGATAGTATAAATACAAGAATGTGGTTATTAGAATAGGTAAGATACAGTTTATACAAATGAAAAATAATATACAACAACTATGCATCTTTATAGGAATACTAATAAGTATTTATAGTTGCGCAGATACAAAACAAGCTGAAGCGAAAAGTAAAAAAGAAAAGACTCCAGTAGCTACAAAAAATCATAAAAAGAAAGATACCACATCCAAAGTATTTCTAATAACTATGGATGGATTAAGATGGCAAGAGTTATTTACAGGAGCAGATGCTCAATTGATAAATCATACAGAGTTTGTAAGTGATACCACAATATTAAAAAAAGATTTTTGGCGAGTAACTCCAGAAGAACGTAGAAAGACAATGATGCCTTTTTTCTGGATGACTATAGCAAAACAAGGTGTGATTTATGGTAATCGATCCTATGATAATAAAGTAAACCTTACAAATAATCATTGGTTTTCATATCCTGGATATAGCGAAATTCTTTGCGGTTTTGCAGATGATAAACGCATTTCCAGTAATGATAAGATTGATAATCCTAACATAACAATCTTAGAGCATTTAAATACCAAAGAACATTTTAAAGAAAAAGTGGCTGCTTTTGGGAGCTGGGATGTATTTCCGTTTATAATTAATGAAAATAGAAGTAAACTTCCTATTAATGCAGGTTTTGGTCTTGCCAAAGGAGAACTTACCGCAAGAGAAGCGTATTTAAATAAGTTACAAAAAGAAACACCAAGCCCTTGGTCTAGTGTGCGTCTAGATGTTTTTACACATAATTATGCTTTAGAATATATTCAAAAAAAACACCCTAAAATGGTATTTATCTCTTATGGAGAAACAGATGACTTTGCACACGATGGTAAATACGATCAATATTTATATGCAGCCAGAAGAACAGATCAGTTTATTAGTGATCTATGGCAATATATACAGCAAGACACTTTTTATAAAGATAATACGACACTGATCATTACTACAGATCATGGTCGTGGAACAAATCCTATTGAGGATTGGCAACATCATGGTAATAATTTAAAATATCACGGAAAAACATTTGTGATTAAAGGAGCAGATCAAGTATGGTTAGCAGCAATAGGTAGAGGCGTAAAAGCTAAGGGTGAACAAAAAGGAGTTGAGCAACTCTATAGTAATCAAATAGCAGCAACAATAATGGAGTTGTTAGGCGAAGATTATAATGAGCCTAGAGCAGGAAAATCAATAAAACTGCAATTAGAACAATAAATAAAAATGAGCTCAAGCTTAATGAAATCTAAAATGAGATTTAATCTCAACGAGATGAGATGGATAATACAAGCATCATTAGCAGCTTTTGGAACTTATTTTTGTATGTACGCTTTTAGAAAACCATTTAGCGTAGCTACATTTCAAGACATTATATATTGGGGTATTGATTATAAAATATTATTAATCATAGCCCAGATTATAGGATATACGCTCTCTAAATTCATAGGCATAAGAGTAATTGCAACTTTGCCACAACAACGTAGAGCTTGGTATTTACTGAGTTTTATTTTTGTAGCAGAATTGTCGTTACTCTGCTTTGCCTTGATACCAAGACCATACAACATCATCTGTATGTTTTTTAATGGATTACCATTAGGAATGGTTTGGGGAATCGTCTTTTCATACCTAGAAGGAAGGCGATTTACAGAGATAATGGGAGTGATTTTATGTACGAGTTTTATTGTCTCTTCAGGAATGGTAAAATCGGTGGGAATATATGTTATGGAGTATGTTGAGGTAACTGAGTTCTGGATGCCTGTTATTACTGGCGCAATATTTATAATCCCTTTAATATTATGCACTATAGGATTAGAATTAATACCGAAACCTACAGTAGAAGATATTAGGCTACGTAGTAAAAGAAATCCTATGACTTATATAGATCGTAAACGTTTTTTTAAACAACATCGATTACCTATGATTGCCCTTATCATATTCTATACAATATTGACCGCATTTAGAGATTTTAGAGACAATTTTACTAGAGAATTATGGGATGGATTGGGATATGGAGGAGACATAAGTGTTTATACTACGGCAGAATTGATTATAGCCTTTGTTGTATTAATAATTTTAGGACTGCAATTTCTAATCAAAGATAACTTCAAAGCTTTTACATGGTATCACAATATCATCATATTAGCATTAATCCTGATGGGGATAAGTACGTTGGGTTTTCAAAAAGGAATAGTCAACCCATATCTGTGGATGATAGCGAGCGGTTTTGGACTATATATGTGCTATGTACCATTTAATAGTTTGTTTTTTGATCGTATGATCGCTGCATTCAAATTCAAAGCAAATGCGGGATATTTTATTTATATGGCAGATGCCTATGGCTACTTAGGGAGTATTCTTGTATTGTTTTATAAGAATTTTGCTTCGGCTCAACTTTCCTGGGTAAAATTCTTTGTTTATGGTACTTATACACTTATAGTAATAGGGGTGATAACAATATATACTTCACTAATTTATTTTAAACAAAAGAAAGAACAACGAGAGCTTTCTACACAAGAACTTCATATCTGATGAGAACAAAATATGACCTTATCATAATAGGCGGAGGGGTATTAGGAACCTTTCATGTCTATCATGCATTGCAATTAGGATTAAGTGTAGCTATAATCGAAAAAGATAAAGCGCCTAGAAGTGCTACTACGCAAAATTTCGGACAAGTAGTGCCGTCTGGAATGAATAGTAAATGGCAAAAATACGGAAGAACTTCATTAGAAATTTATAAAACAATTCAATCCGATTTTGATATATCTGTTAGACAAAACGGAACAATATATATAGCTTCAAATCAAGAAGAAGTACAATTGATAGAAGAATTGCATAAACTTAATCAAGAAAATTCTTACTCATCTAGATTGTTAACAAAAGAAGAATGTGTAGCACAGTATAGTGGATTAAATCCAAAGTATGCCCGAGCAGGATTATATTTCCCAGAAGAAGTAACGGTAGAACCTCGACAAATGATTCATCGTTTACAAGAGTATTTAGTGAATCAAAAAGGATTAAAACTTTATACAGGAGTAACAGCTTTAGAATGTAAACGTATTGCTGAAGGAGTTCGTGTTTCTGCAACAAAAGGAGTACAAATAGAAGCTACTAAAGTGATTATTTGTAATGGAAAAGATTTTAAAACACTTTATCCAGAGCATTTTGAACAAAGTGATTTAGAAGTTGTTAAATTACAAATGATGCAAACCAAACCACAACCTAAAACATATACTCTTAAAGGATCTATATTAACTGGATGGTCAATACGCAGATATGAAGCTTTTACAGAATGTCCTTCTTTTAAAGAAATAAAAGCTAACGAAGATCAAAATACATTACAAAAAGAATGGGGCGTACATATATTATTTAAGCAAGCAGTAGATGGATCAGTTATTTTGGGAGATTCACATGAATATGCAGCAGCAAAAGATGCAGACGATCTGAGCTTTGATCATGATATAGCGATAGACGAATTTATGATAGAGGAATGTAAAAAAATTATAGCATTACCTACCTACGAACTTCAACATAAATGGATAGGGTATTATGCTCAATGTAAAAAACAAGATGTATATCTTAAAACAATAGACGATCATGTACACATTGTTACTGGTATAGGAGGAAAAGGGATGACAGGCAGTGCAGGTTTTGCAAAAGAACATATTCAAAAAATAATAAACAAATGAAATTAAATCATATAGCATTAGTAGTTTTTGATATGGCAGGAACTACCGTAAACGAAAATAATGTAGTTTATAAAACTGTACGTAAAGCTTTAGCAATACACGGTATAGAAGTTTCATTAGAAACCGTACTAATTCACGGAGCTGGTAAAGAAAAATTAGCGGCGATTCGGTCTATTTTGGATAAGCAAGAAGATCTTTTATTGCATGAAAAAACAGCAGAAGATATATTTGAGACCTTTCAAGAATTATTATCCGAAGCTTATAAAAAATTGAATGTTACACCACATCAAGGAGTAGAAGATTTATTTAAGCAATTAAAAGAAAAGAGTGTCAAAGTAGTCTTAAATACAGGATATGATAGAAAAACAGCATTAAACTTATTAGAAAAATTAAATTGGAAGATAGGGGAGACGATTGATGCCTTAATAACAGCAGATGACGTGATTAAAGGTAGACCCGAACCAGAAATGATACATAAGGCAATGCAATTGTTTGAAATAACAGATCCGCAAGTAGTACTTAAAGCAGGAGATTCTATCATTGATATAAAAGAAGGACAAAATGCAAATTGTGGAGTAACTGTAGCTGTAACTTCTGGAGCGCAAACTAAAGAAACTTTATCTCAGGCGAATCCTACAATAATATTGGATAATTTAGGAGTATTACAATCGTATTTTTAAAATGATTTAAATAATATACAAAGGTGATTTTAAATAGATCAAATGCAAGCAAAAAATCTATATTTGCAAAAAAAATGATATGGAAGCAATCACTAGCATAGGACTTTTTGCAGCAACAGCTGTATTATTTATTATGACTCCAGGAATAGACACAGTTTTTGTATTAAATAAATCTATAAGTCAAGGTAAAAAAGCAGGGATTTTTGCAACATTAGGAATTAATGGTGGAATCATGGTGCATACCATACTAGCCGCTATGGGATTTTCGATGTTAGTGGCAAAATCAGCTACTGCGTTTATGATTATTAAATATATAGGAGCCGCCTATCTTGTATATTTAGGAGTGATGAAGTTAATTAGTAAAGAAAAATTAGACTTAACCACTACAATAGAAGAAGAAAAAAGCAATACAAAACATTTCTTTTCAGGTTTAATTACAAATGTGTTAAACCCTAAAGTAGCACTGTTCTTTTTGTCATTTTTTCCTCAATTTATCAAACCAGAAGCAATGCAAGAAGCTACACCATTTATCATTTTAGGAATGACATATACTTTGATAGGTATCATATGGTTTGTTGTATTAACATATGTTTCTCAGGCTTTTTCAAGTAAAATGAAAACCAACGAGAAATTTAATAATTGGTTAAATAAAATATCAGGAGCTGTATATATCCTTATGGGAATAAAAGTAGCCTTGACCAAGAAATAATAGAATATGAACATTAGCAGTATAATTAATCTATGCTGCTAATGTAATTTTGAATTGTATTTGTATTGACTACAGTATAATGTGAAGTGATTTTTTGTTCCACATCATTATTAAATTCAACAGTTTGAGCTTTGATACCAGTACGATCATAGATATTCCATTCTCCTTGTCTTTTCCCCTTGACAAATTCTCCTACTACATTAAGTTGCCCGTTGGTATAATAAGATTTCCAGATACCGTGCTCTTTTCCTTCACTATAACGTTCAATTAACACTACACGACCATCTTTTGAATAAGAAGTACATACCCCATGAGGTTTACCGTTTTTAAAGAACCCTTTTTTACGTATTTCACCATTGTTATAAAATAGAGTCCAAGCACCATGTAATTTACCATCAATTAAGGTTCCTTCTTCTTTGAGAGTACCATTAGTATAATAAACTTTTAATTCCTTTTCCATTAATGGAGTTGATGTATTAATAACCAAAGGAAGGTGTTGAGCAAAAGAATAAAACCCAATAAGGAATGAAAGTAATAGTGTAGTTATTTTTTTCATAATGACAGTGTTAGTTAGTAGACCAAAGTGTTAGAAAACAACAATACAAATGTCTATAACATAGCGTCAGAAAAGTAGACCAGATTACGTGAAATGCAATACCCTGCAAACTGGGGGGTATCAAATAATTTAGTGTACAAATAGTATAAAAACGAAGAAGTTTTCCCTTAATATAATCCCTTATCTTAATACTATATCCCTTAAAATGTTTCCCAACAATTCTATATCAATATATTAAAAAATAACAAGAATTAAAAATGTAACCTGTTGTAATTCAGTTTGTAAATGTATTGTTGTACATGGGTGACTGTGTGCGGACGTAAAAATATAGGTCAGAAAGAAACATAGCAATTAAGATAATCCATTTAGAAATCAGAAAAGGAGATTCAGCAATTAGCACATAAAAATAGCAGGAGATCAAAACTATATTTGTCTGTGTAAACGCTAGACATAATTACAAATAAGCAGTAATGCTTTTCGCTATTTGATTTAAGGAATAGTGATAACAATCCCCATTTTTAAAATTGAAGAAAAGATAACAATTGTTAACCCAAATATAGGGCTGATCATCCTATGTATTACAGTGAAATGTCTATCAATCACTAAAAATAATAGACCGCGGTTACCGAAAAGCGTATGAGTAAGTGCTAATAATCAATAAAAATCATGAAAACTTTTAAAACAAAACTAACCAACTTTTTAATGATAGTATGTTTACTATGTATACAAAGTATAATAGCTCAAGGCAATACAACTTGCGAAAATTTTAATAACAATAATGTAGGGAATTGGCAAACTTCTGCAGCATCGATTAGTGTAAGTTTGACGGCTCCTAGAGCAGATGGATCAAGATATCTTAGAGGTGCTGATGGAGCAAGTAGTTCTGGATCGTGGATTTATAATACATCTTATAATAGTTCAAGTATATCGGGATGCAAAGCAAAAATTTGTTACGATTATAAAGTATTTAATGATGGAGATTCAAGTGGATCACATACTATGACTCCTACATTGAGGATTTATAGAGGAACTGTAACAAGCCAAACAGCAGCAGCTGTTTTTGTAGCAAACAATGCTCAAATTACAGAAAACAGTGAATGGGTTAATATTTGTGTACCATTAGAACCTGCAAATGGAAGTACGTTACCAAGTAATAATCAGGGATACTGGGTGATAAGTGGAGGAGGAACAGCTGCAGATTGGAATAACCTATTAAACAATTTTGATGGGATAGCATTTGGAACAGATGTGGCAGGTCAGCCTTCTCAAACAGAGAGAATAGGTTTTGATAATTTTTGTGTTACAAATACGGCAGATACGCCAGTAGCAGCATTTCATTTTCAAGATCAAAATGGTACAGTAAAAAATACGTTTGATTGTAATGATACTGTATTTTTAAATGGAACTGCATCTCAAAATGAAGCGAATCACTTTATTGATATATGGAGAAGACCAATAGGAAGTACTGGATCTTTTCAATGGCAATCTACATTAGGATGGACTAGTGGACAAGCAGGACTTGTTAATTTAACGAGTTTATTTAATGGTCAAAATTACACTATAGCAGGTGGATATGAATATGAAGTGAAATTAGCTGTGGGTAATGAATGTAATGGATGGGTTCCAACAACAAGACGTTTTATTATGGAAGAAAGTGAAATCTCTTCAGATTTTTCTATCCAACGTTATTGTGCAGAAGATGGTACTATTACAGTAGTTGTAACTGCAACAGATCCTAATCCTGCACAATGGTGGAGACTATTTGAAACTAATACAGCAGGAACAACTTCAGATGCTAATACAATAGGAGGAGTATCACCTATACAAGGAGGAACAACTGTAACCTATACAGGATTAAGTAGATCAAAAAACTATTATGTGAAACACGGAGTATGGAACAATTGTACTTCATGGAAAGAAACACGTAAAGCACTGCCTAATACGATAGGATGGAATAATTATACTACGAATTTTGCTATAGCAGCAAGTAATGACTTTAGCGGTAATGTAACAGTAAATGTTCAAGCAGCTAATAATCCAGTATTTGTGAATCATTGGTGGGGAGTATTCTATGATGGAACTAATACTCAAGTAGCAGGAAATGGAATTCAATGTTGTACTTCAGATACAGCTACTTTTAATAATAACCTTCAAATTAATACATGGTACTATATCAAGCATGGAATCTGGAATGAGTGTACTGGATGGGGAGAAAAGCGTATTGCATTTAGAATACAACTACAAGGAAGATCTAGAGGAGAATACTATGTAGAAACTAAAGAAATCCCATTTAGACCTACTAGAGCATATTTAGAAGAAATGAACAGAAGAATAGCGACTGGAGAAATAGCAGAAATAGGAGCCGTTTTAGAAGAATCTCCTATAGGTGAAGAAACTATTTTTAGTCCAAAAACTATAGATGAAACAAAAGTAAGTGTTCTTCCTAATCCTGTTCAAGCTCAGTCAAGAGTAATAGTAACAACTATTGATGTAAAGACTGTTGCAAAAGTTGAATTAGTGAGTTTATCTGGAGAGAGAAAAGAAATGAAAGCTATAGAAAATAAAAATGGAATAGAAGTACAATTAGATGGAGTAAAACAAAAGGGGGTGAATTTTATTCAGATTCAATTGTCAAATGGAGAAAAAATAACTAAAAGAGTTATTGTGAAATAACCTGATATAGTTTTTGTAAGTGAGGAAAGGGATGCTATTTAGTATCCCTTTTTTAGTTTAAAGAATTGTTAAAAAATAGATGTTTTAATAACGTATTGTAAAATAATAAGGAGAGAATACTATAAAAACTATATAAAAAGAATACATTTAATGCATAAATTTAAATGCAAACTACATGAACCGAATTGTATTACTCATGCTATTCTGTGTTTCTATAGCCTGTACACAAACTAAAGAAACCCCTGAAACTTCAATATCCAGTTCAACGCCTAAAGCAATGCCTCTAAAAAACGTAGAAAAAGCTGCTAAAAAATTGACTTTGGCAGAAGCAAATAAACTAGCAGAGCTACCTTTGGCTTGTATGCAAACTGAATATCCTAATAAATTAAATCAAGTAATAGGAGAGAAAGAAGATTTAGGAGAACCTAGTCAATTGCATCCTGCTTTTTATGGCTGTTTTGACTGGCATTCTGCAGTACATGGACATTGGTCATTAGTAAAGCTATTAAAAGAGTTCAAAGGTTTAGCAAAAGAAGAAGAAATTAGAAAAAAACTTCAAGAAAATATAACCAAAGAAAACATACTAGCAGAAGTAACTTATTTTAAAGGAAAACATAACACTTCTTATGAGCGTACTTATGGATGGGCATGGTTACTCAAATTAGCAGAAGAATTACATACTTGGAATGATCCTTTGGCCAAAGAATTAGAAACTAATCTACAACCACTTACAGATCTAATTGTAACTAGATATTTAGAGTTTTTACCTAAGTTAAATTACCCAATACGAGTAGGAGAACATACCAATACTGCTTTTGGACTTTCTTTTGCTTGGGATTATGCTATAACGATAAAAAATGAAGCATTAAAAGAAGCTATAACAAAAAAAGCTTTGGCATTTTATAATAGTGATGCCAATTGTCCTATAGGTTGGGAACCTAGTGGATATGACTTTTTATCACCGTGTTTAGAAGAAATTGATTTAATGAGAAGAGTATTAAATAAAGATGCCTTTAAAGTTTGGATAACACAATTTATGCCGCAGCTAGAAAATGCAGATTTTGATATAGAAGTAGGAAAAGTTTCTGATCGTACCGATGGAAAATTAGTGCATCTAGATGGGCTAAACTTTAGTAGAGCATGGGTATTATACGGACTAGCAAATCAATATCCAGAATATCAACATTTAATGGCTATAGCAAATAAACACATAGTATATTCATTACCAAACTTGGTAGGAGATAGTTATGAAGGAGGACACTGGTTAGGAAGTTTTGCTATCTATGCTTTAGATCAAGGATCAAAAGAATAACCTATGAAAAATTGGTTAAAAAATATTGGTCCAGGAACCTTGGTTACAGCAGCTTTTATTGGTCCAGGAACAGTAACAGTATGTACTTTGGCAGGAGTGCAATTTGGATATGAATTATTATGGGCACTGGGCTTATCTATTATAGCATGTATTGTATTACAAGAAATGTCTGCACGCTTAGGTATAGTAACACAACAAGGACTTAGTGAAGTGCTAAAAACACAATTTAAAAATCCTATAATAAAAGGGTTTTTAATAGTGGTTATACTCTCTGCAATTTTTATTGGAAATGCAGCTTATGAAGCAGGTAATATAAGTGGAGGTGTATTAGGGTTGGCAACAGTTTTTGGAGATCCTGTAATATATCTGGGAGCCATTAAGATTAATTATATGAGTATCCTTATTGGTAGTATTGCTTTTATCGTATTATATATAGGAAACTATAAGATATTAGAACGTAGTTTGATCGTGTTAGTACTATTTATGAGCATATCCTTTATCGTTACCGCAATTGTAACAAAGCCAGATTTAGGAGCTTTATTTAAAGGATTTGTACCTGATTTTTCTTCAGAGAAATTATTGATGATTATCGGATTGATAGGTACAACTGTAGTGCCATATAATTTGTTTTTACATGCATCTGTTGTTAGCGAAAAATGGAAGAAACCAGAAGATTTACCCGTAGCTAGAAAAGATACTCAAATAGCTATTATTTTAGGAGGATTAGTATCTATGGCTATTATCATAGCAGGGGCAGCAATTCAAAATGTAGAAGTGAATAATGCTGCAGATTTAGCAAAAAGTTTAGCACCTGTTTTTGGAAAAGGAGCAAAATATGTACTCTCTTTAGGATTATTTGCAGCAGGAATTACATCGGCTATTACAGCACCATTAGCAGCAGCATATGTAGTAAAAGGATGTTTAAATTGGGAGGGAGGATTAAAGACTTTTCGGTTTAGATCGGTATGGATTTTTATACTAGTTTTAGGAGTTGTGTTTTCTTCTTTAGGGATAAAATCTATAGAGATTATTAGGTTTGCTCAAATAGCCAATGGATTGTTATTACCTATTATAGCAGGCTTCCTATTATGGGTTATGAATAAGAAGAATATTTTGGGTGAATACACAAATTCTTGGAAACAAAATTTTGTAGGAATTTGTATTGTGATTATTGCAATATTTTTGGGTTGTAGAAGTATATGGAAGGTGATAGAAACATGGTAAAAAAATATGCTATAGTACTTAATGCAGATGTAGGAGAAGAAGCAGGTTTTGATAAAGAAATTATGCCGTGTATTTCGTGGTGCAATATAGCTTGTGGTATGCATGCTGGAAATGATGACGAAATAAAAAAAACGATAGCGTTAGCTCACCAACATGGTGTAAAAATAGGAGCACACCCTTCGTATCCTGATCGAGAAAATTTTGGTAGGATATCTATGAATATTTTAAAAGAACAATTAGTTGATACGTTGACTATGCAAATCCAAAATTTTCAAAAAATAGCAAAAGAGTTTGGTGTGAAAATGCATCATATTAAACCTCATGGAGCATTATACAATGATGCGGTTAATAATCATGAAATAGCAGAAGTGATTTTGAGCGTTGTAGAAAATGTCGATAAAAGTTCAATTTTGATAGTACCTCCAAAATCAATAATAGCAGATTTGGCTATAGATAGAGTAGAAGTGAAATATGAGACTTTTGCAGATAGAAATTATAATAATGATTTGACATTAGTCTCGCGAAAACTATATAATGCAGTATTAAAAAATCCTGAAGATGTATATACACATGTACATAGAATGATTACCGAAAATAAAATAAAAACGAATAAAGGAACATTGTTGAAAGTACCTATTGATACGATATGTGTACATGGAGATAATCCCGAAGCTGTGGCTATTTTAAAATATGTCACTACCAAATTAGAATCTGAAAATATCATTATCGAATAAAAATTAAATTATGTTTGACTTAAATTATTCGAGATATGGAGCGTATAGTATTCTGATAGAATGGCCTCAAGAAATTAACGAAAATATTCTTTATGATATCATAAGATTCAAAAAAAGAATAAAACAAGAAAGCCTTAAAGAAAAACTTCAGGTAATTAATGGATATAACTCATTATTAATTTTTTATGATTTAGATATAGAGAATTTCTATGATAAGGTTGATCTCTTGAAAAATATATACTATACATTAACTGATGACATCAAATATAATCGAAAAGTTTGGCAAATTCCAGTTTGCTATTCAGAAAAAGTAGTCGAAGATTTATCGACTTATGCTAAACAAAAAAAGTTAGACATTACTGAAATTATAGCGCTCCACACCGCTTCAAAATATACGATGTACTTCACTGGTTTTTTACCAGGGTTTTTATATTTAGGAGGATTAGACGAAAAACTTTTTATTGATAGAAAAGAAATTCCGTCTTTAAAAATAAAACCAGGAACAGTTGCTATAGGAGGAAAACAAACAGGTATATATCCAATAGAAAGTCCAGGTGGTTGGTATGGAATAGGACGAACACCATTACGTTTTTTTGATGTACAATTAGAAAAACCAACATTTATCGAAGCTGGAGATCAAATTCAATTTTATAGTGTAGATGAAAAAGAATATAACGCCATAAGTGCTGATGTAGAATTAAGAAAATATAAACCTGAATACAAAATAATTGATGGGAGAAGTTGAGGTTCTAAATGATGTAAAATTGGCTACAATACAGGATAAAGGAAGAGATGGTTTTAGACATTTAGGAGTTCCTGTGAGTGGTGTGATGGACCAAAAATCGTTTGATTTAGGTAATGCTTTATTGGGTAATAACGCTAATGCTGCTGTTATAGAATGGAGTATAAAAGGGCCAGCTTTATTATTTAAAAAAGCAACGTTTATTGCACTTACTGGAGCAAAAACAAAAGCTTTTTTGAATGGAAATGAGATCTCATTTAATAAGAAGATTTTTGTTCCAGAACAAAGCAAACTGAAACTAAATTTTACTACAAAAAATGTCTATAGTTATATCGCTATTAAAGGAGGTTTTTTGACACCAATTGTACTTGGTAGTAGAAGTTTTTATAAAGGAATTACTACAGATTTTTTTGTAGGAAAAAATGATAGGCTACCTTATAAGGAAATAGGTTGTCAAGAACCAAATTTCACATCAATCCGAGTTCCAGAAATAACAAATGAACCCCTTTTAGATTGTCATGCTGGACCCGAATTTAAGAGACTTTCAACAACAGAAAAAGAACAATTATTAACACAATATTTTACGATCTCGATAACGAGAAGTCGAATGGGTATTCAGCTAGAAGAAATACTTCCAAATACGTTATCAGAAATGATTACGTCTCCAGTTTTACCTGGTACAATTCAGCTTACTTCTGGAGGCAAATTAATTGTACTAATGAGAGATTGTCAAACTACGGGGGGATATCCCAGAGTATTAATTTTAACTGACGAGGCGATAAATACGATTGCTCAAATTCCATCAAAAAAAAGATTCAGATTTAGAATGGTTGATTTAGACTAGGGTATTATAGATTATCTAACTGATTATCTTTTTTATTATCGCTAATTGTCCAAAAGAATCCAACGATAAAAAAGCGATCCGCAGCGGGCTCTATAGCACGCCTATTAAATACTCCTTGGGTGTTAGGAGAGTTTGCATATTGATAGTTGAAAATATTCTTTGTACCTAAGACATTTGAAACAGAAACGTATACTATTTTTTGTTGACTTATTAAATATGCCCAATTTAAATTTAAAGAATGATAAGCCTTAGTTTTTGCACCTTGAAAAGCGGTTGTATTAGGATTTGTATAAGGCCTACCAGAAGCTATATTATAACTAAAACCTAATAAGGATTTCCAATCACTGACAAAATATTTTCCTACAAAAGAAGCGTTGTGTTTTGATGCAAAATTAGGTGTGGCTTTTTGAGGATAGTTTCGATAATTACGTTGTGTATCTAGATAAGAGTAACTAGCCCAATATTCAAAGTTTTTAAAAGTTTTATTATCTCTCCAATATAAGTCTAATCCTGTAGCATAACCTTCTCCAGTATTATTGTATAGACTATTAAATTCAGGTTGTTCGGTATTATATTTAATAAGATTATTATAATCTTTATAATAGATTTCTGCCCTAAAAGTTCTGCGATCTTTTTGATATAAATAATTAAGAATATAATGCGTTGCTTTTTCTGATGAAAGCGCAGTGTCATATTTTAAAACTTGACTGTTAGGAGTTTGATAAAAATCACCGTAAGCTAAGGATAGCTGAGATTTTGGAGCAATTTTATATGCTAATGCTAATCTAGGGCTAAGATGTGTTTCTTCTAATAAGTAATTATGTGTTGCACGTAGACCTGTTTGTAAGGCTAAATCTTTACTGAAGAATATGTTAGCTTCAGCGAAAGCTGCAGAACTATTATTTTGATAATCGGTTTTAAAAACGTCAAAAGAAGGATCTGTAGCAATTTCATGAAACGAATTAATAAAATGTTCTGCTCCTAGAGAGAATTTAAAACGATTACTGAATCTCTTTTTTAGTTTTACTTTGAGATGAGCATCATGTACTTGATCTTTTACATCAGTCTCTACGATTTCTATAGAAGAATCATCATTTGCATAACTAGCTCCAGCATGAATTTGCCAATCATGAGAAAGATCACCTTGATAAGAAGAATTGATATAAAGATTACGGTTTTTTAAGCCAAAATAAATGCCTTCAGGTACATTTATATCTTCTTGATTTAGTTTAAAATTAGAATAACTCAATCCTCCATAGACTTTTAGCGTACCTTTATTAAAATGATAGCGATAAACACTTTCGCCAGAAAGAGATTCATAAGGCTTGATCCAATCTACACGTTGATGTACAATATTTTGGTATGGCTTTAAATTAAGATAAAAACTATTAATACTTAATGAACTTTTATTCCATTTTTTGGTATGACCTGCACCTAATCCTACATTAATAAATTGTAAATCAGTTTTCTCTTCAGGCTCGTGTATCGTATTCAATAATAAAACACTAGACAATGCATTTCCATATTCAGCGGCATAACCACCTGTAGAGAAATTCATTCCTCTAAATAAAAAAGAAGAAAAGCGACCTCGAGTAGGTAAGTTATTAGCAGTAGGAGAAAACGGTTGAAAAACACGTAGATTGTCAATATAGATATTAGTTTCATTAGCATCACCACCTCTCACGAATAAACGACCATCTTCGCCTACAGTAGAAGTTCCAGGCAATGTTTGAAAAGCAGCGATAAAATCACCAGCAGCTCCTGCAGTAGTAACAATATCCAAAGGTTTTAATACAGAGGCTTTACTATTATCTCCAGCAGCAAAAGAACCTGCTGTTAAAATAACACTATCTAAGGCATTAACATCATCTTTTAAACGAATGTTTAAATCTTTCATTTTTGAAACATCTAGAGTAAGTGTATAGGTTTCAAAAGAGAGGAAAGAAATGACTAAGCTTTGAACGTTTTCGCTAGAAGTAGTAAAAGAAAAAGCGCCTTTGTCATCTGTTGAACCTCCATCATAAGTACCTTCAATATAAACATTAGCTCCTGCAATAGGATTATTTTTAGTATCTGTTACTATACCGTTAACTGTGGTTTGTGCTATGGATAGTATTGAAGTTAAAATGAAGATAAGAAAGAGATATAAAGTTTTCATTAAAATAGATTTTGTTTGATTTCTGAAACAAAAGTCCATTTTGAATAAAAAAAAGGGAATTATAAATAACCGAACTGTAAGAATAGAAGGTTCAATTGTGATTCTAAAAGAAGAGTCTCATTGATTAAAGAATACTTAAACAATGAGACTTTATAATTGTACGATAACAGTGTTATACTTTTTCTGTTACGTCAATTTTATTTTTAAAGGGACGAACGATTAGTCTTGCGGCTTTATCATAATTAATATAATTATAAGACCAATTAAAGAATGTCACAAAGCGGTTTCTAAAACCTACTAAAAACCATAAATGAATAAACATCCATACAAACCAAGCGAAGAATCCAGCAAATTTAAACTTACCTAGATCAACTACGGCTTTGTTTCTTCCGATTGTAGCCATAGAACCTTTGTCAAAATAAGTAAAAGGAAGCATTTCTTTACCTTTTAATAAACGTTTTAGGTTTTTGGCTAAATGTTTACCTTGTTGAATGGCAGGTTGTGCTACCATAGGATGTCCTTTAGGAAATGCAGGAGTTTGCATTAATGCAATATCACCTAATGCAAATATATGCTCATAACCTTTTATTTGATTAAAACGATTTACCTCGTATCGATTAGCTCTAGGGATTAGTGAATCTGCTTGAATTCCGTCAACAGGAGCACCAGTTACACCTGCCGCCCATATAAATGTAGCTGTTTCAAAAATATTACCAGTAGTTGTAGTAACAATATTATTACTGTAATCACTAACTAAGGTATTTAAGTGTATGTGAACCCCTAATTGGGTTAAAAAATCAGCTGCTTTTTTTGAAGCTTTAGCACTCATAGGAGGTAATACACGATTGGCACCTTCTATAAGATGAATTTCCATTTCGTCAAAATCCATATCAGGATAATCACGAGGAAGTACGTTGATTTTAAGTTCTGCAATTCCACCTGCAAGTTCAACACCTGTAGGACCAGCACCAGCAATTACAAAACGCAGTAATTCTTTTCGTTGTTTAGGATCTTTTGTAATTACGGCTTGCTCTAGATTTTCGAGTAAAAAACTCCTTAAATTCAATGCTTGAGGTAAATTTTTCATTCGCATGGCATGCTGCTCCACATTCTTATTTCCAAAAAAATTAGTGCGAGCACCAGTAGCAATGACCAGATAATCATAAGTGAGATTACCAATAGAAGTGTGAATGGTTTTTGTAGTATCATTTATAGCAGAAACTTCGGCCATTCTAAAAAAAGTATTGGTTCCCTTTTTAACGACTTTACGAAGAGGATAAGCTATAGAATCAGGTTCTAAAGAAGCTGTAGAAACTTGATAGAGTAGTGGTTGAAAAGTATGATAGTTTTGTCGGTCAATAAGTACAATTTGAACTTTTTCTTTTAAGAGATTTCTAGCAAGAGAAACCCCTGCAAAACCACCCCCTATAATCACTAATCTGGGGGTATTAGTTTTAGGTATATTCATAACGCTGTAGTTGTATTACAAAGATACGGAGGCTCTAAAATATTATAGTATAAAAAAGGAATAAAGTATGGTATAAATGATAAATTTATAGAGGAAAAAACAGGCTGAAAATAGAGAAGCAAAAAAAAATAAAAAAAAGGTGTAACAAATAATATTTAATAGCTACTTATACAGTGTAATTGACCAAAGTGAATAAAGATTTAGAACATAGTTTTGTAACGCTACTTGAGAAGAATCAAAATATAGTGCATAAGGTATGTCGTATATATACAAGCGACTCTGATTCACATAATGATTTGTTTCAAGAGATAACCATCCAACTCTGGAAAGCATATCCCAAATTTAGAGGAGATGCTAAGTTTAGTACATGGATGTATAGAGTTGCATTAAACACAGCTATCACTTTATACAGAAAATCAAAAAAGAACATAAAAACTTCAGATTATGATGCATTAAGTTTTAAGATTAGTGCAGAAGAATACGACTATGAAGTTGAACAACGGTTGAAATTAATGTATGAAGCAGTGAAAAAGCTAAATGATATCGAAAAAGCTTTGGTATTTCTATATCTGGAAGACAAATCTTATAGAGAAATCTCTGAAACTATGGGGATTTCTGAGGTGAACGCAAGGGTTAAAATGAATCGAGTGAAAACGAAGTTGAAAAAAATATTAAATCCGTGATTATGGATGAATTAGAATTGCTAAAAAAAGATTGGAAAAAACAAGACGATAAGTTACCCAAATTATCCTATGACGAGATCTATAAAATGATGCTAAAAAAATCATCATCTCTTGTCAAATGGATTTTTATGATAAGTGTAGGAGAGTTTCTTATATTATTCCTTTTAGAAGTTATAGGAAGAGTAAATGGAGCTTATGAAATGTTTGGTGAAGATATAATTTATAAAAATATATCTATAGTATCGAATGTGATATCCTATTCGGTAATCTTGTTTTTTATGGTAAAGTTTTATATGAATTATAAAACGATACAAACGACAGATTCTGCTAAAGAATTAATGAAAAATATACTTAAGACTAGAAGAACGGTTAAGTATTATGTCATAACTAACCTGTCCATATTAACAATAGCTCTAACAATAGCTTTTGGGTATGTACTTTTTGGAGGAGGAGATCTTCAAGTTACTAAAGAATTGGCTGATACCGAAATGTCAAAATATGCTATAATGACTGTGTTTTTTATCTTTATAATAATAACAATATTTATTGCAGGATTAATATATTTCTTATTATATGGATTGTTAACACGTAAGTTGAAGAAAAATTATAAAGAACTTAAAAAGATGGATCTTTAATCATATTCTTGAAGGTGATTCTCATTAAAGGCAGAGGGGAGAAGTTGCGGTATAAACTTGACCAAAACTGGTAAAATAAAACTCCCACCTGGAATAATGAAAATGGCTAATGAAGGAATCGTTTTACAAATATCAAGCAGTTGGTTTTTAACTAACTGCTTTTCTTTTGAGCTTAAATTACGTTGTGTAGATTGATGTAATAAAATCATTAATTCCTTGCTCTGTGATATTTCTTTGATTAATCGTTTTTTATTTCTTAATATCAATAAGTTGATAGAGCGAATAGATTGATTATAAAAATGGCGAGCAGGATTTGAATAATTGTAAAATGAAATCGAGGTTTTATGCTTTTCTATAAAAGCATGAACCGTATCAAAAGAATATTGAATAGCTTCTTTTGACAAATGCATAGCATGACCTAGTTTATATACAAATTGGCGTTCATAAGGGTCAATATGACCATCATTCCATAAAGCAAGACTTGTTAAATCCAATATATATTGTTTTTCTATAGGATCTTGATAACGTTCTAAAAATAAATGTTCAAAAGCTAGGTGCTCATCTTCTTCAGTAATCTCATTATAACGTATAGAAGAAGTAAGTAACTTTAAAACAAGCTCATCATAAGTATTCTTTTGATCTTTAGAATTAAGAGCACAAAATACGGTATTAGTAATGGTACGCTCTAACTGCGTAGCATAAGACAAAGGATTACTATTTTGAGATAAATATTGTTTAAAAGCTAATACATCTATAAAAAGTAACGCATTAGTAAATAAATGACTAAAGTTTCTTCTGAAAATAGATTCGTTGGTTTGGATTCTTGTATGAATGATACGCTCTAAAGTATCATTAGCAGTATTAAAAAATGAAAATAAAGATTTTGAATTATCTATAAAATTATAAAATTCAATAATTTTATTAATGCAATCTTCTCGAGATTCATTATCAGCAATATTGTGATATACAATGATAAGAGAAGCTAGTAAATTAACTTTAGTCTTTTCCTCTTCAGATAAATCCAAATCATAATCGTGTTCATAAAACAAATAAATAGAAGTACCATAAACAAAACCAGTATTCTTAACATGCTCATATAAAGAAATTATAGGAGTAGTTTGAAATAAAGGGTTTTGATCAATGTCTTTTAAAAACTTTGTGATCCAACCATTTGCAGAAGGGTTCATGAATAGACGATTGTGATTATTAGATAAAATTAAAAAATAAAATTTAAAAAAATAGAAGTGTTTTCAGAATTAGGTTGAGATTGAAAAATACTTGAGTATTTTCTCCACACACATAGTGTATAAATGGAATTATAGCTAAGAAAACGTTGATAATTACAGCTTAATATATCATAAAAACAAATATGCATAATCTCACTGTTTATCGCTAGTGACTTCATAATCTTAGGGATACTAATTTAAGATTCTTTTAAGAAAAAGAAACAGAAGTATAGTGAATTAGTAGAAAAATAATACTTTTGTTGTATTGGAATACATTTTATAACAAAAAATAGAGGATAGGTAATAATTTTTTTTATTGTCTATCTAGCGTATTTAATGTTGTAAAGAGGGATAATTATTATACTTTGAATTTACTAAAGCGTATTAAAGCGATAAGGCTATGGTATAAAGAATTGAGTAGATTAAAAAGAATCATTTTATTAGTGATTGAGCTTTTTATCTATGGTATTCTTATAGGACTAATAGCCGGAGAGTTTAAAAATGTCTATGATTATAGATGGATTTATGAGTATGGAACATATTTAGCATTACTATTATTTGGATTATCAGTTTTAGGATCTGTGATTATATCTATGGTTTTTGTAATAAAATCAGAATCAGATTGGAAAAAGGATTTTATATGGTTATGTGTAAGTATTTTTCCTGTTATTTATGTCGCTATTTTGATGATAATCGGTAAAGTTATACCTGTATTGTTTTAAACAATAAAGTAGAATAATGAGAACACTATTCTACTTCGTCACTTTTAATCTTTAGAGGTAGTATATAAACTACATTTTTTTAAACGTTCGTTTGTTAATAATAGAGGGTGATCAAAATTTTTTACTTTGGTCATACCTATTTTTTGCATTACAGCAATTGATTTTTCGTTAATTGTAGGAGCAGTAGAGAGTACTTCGTTTAATTGAAGTACATCAAAAGCATATGTTAAACATTTTTTAGCACCTTCAGTAGCATAGCCATTAAACCATGATGATTTTTTTAATCGCCATCCTATATCTACACAAGGAGTAAAATCTGTATCATAATCTTGATATGATAAACCAATAAAACCAATAAACTCTTTTGTTTCCAAAACTTCTACAGCAAAATAACAATGATTGCGTTGCTCATATTGTTTTTGCATACGTAGAATAAAGTTTTTAGTATCTTCTTGAGTTGGAATAGAAGGGAAGAACTCCATCACCTCAGGATCAGCATTGATAGCTGCCATTTGCTCTAGATCGTCAATAGACCAATTACGAAACCCTAAACGTTCCGAAGTAAATACATAAGAATCCATAGAAAGAGAAATTATAAATTAAGCCAATATTTTTGATGTTGGAGAATAGCTTTATGTTCTAGAATGCCACCAATAACTATAGGTGGATTTAAAGCATTTTTAAAAACTTGGGTACTATGACAAGCCAAGAATTTACCTGCAATTTGGTCTAAATGAGTTGCAGAAGCTGCATATATAATAGTTTTTATTCCAGACCAGTAAATTGCACCAGAGCACATAGCACATGGCTCTGTAGTAGTGTAAAGTATCATCTCGGCCAACTGTGTTGAGGTATATAATTGCGAAGCTTTAGAAACCAAATTCAATTCGGCATGGCGCGTAATATCTTTAGACGTATGAATACTATTTTTTGCCTCAAGAATTATTTCTTGATTATGAACCAATAAGGCAGCAAAAGGGTGATTACCATCATCTACCGCTTCATTTGCAAGTTGTAGCGCTTGATCCATGAAATATTCATGAGAATACGTATGCATTGAAAAAAAATTTAGAAAGAGATATACGAAGCAAACTTACAAAACAAAACCTGAAATATATAAGTATTTCAGGTTTTGATCTATCTCTAATATGATGTGATTACGATTCAATTTTTGTCAATGCTGTTTCACCAAACTTTTCACCTAAGGCTAAAGTATCTAAAATATGGTCTAGAGTAGTTCTAGGATTGATTAAACACATACGAAGTACCACTTGGTTTTGTAATACAGTAGTAACCAATAAGGCTTCACCAGAAGAAACTATGTGTTGTGATATAGATTGATTGATAGCATCAAGTTGCTTTTCTGAAAGATTTTCTCCAATAGGATTATATCTAAAATTGATAACTCCTAGAGTAGCAGGAGAAATAATTTCCCATAGTTTACTACGTCTTAAAATACCTTCGAGCGTTTCAGCTAAATCAAGATTATATTGTACGGCTTTTTTAAATGAAGCTAATCCAAAAGTCTTAATAGACATATAGAATTTTAAAGCTCTAAAACGTCTAGTAAGCTGAATTCCGTGATCGTAAAAGTTAATTTCTGATTCGTTACCTTCAATATCTCTTAAATATTCAGGTTTTTCACTGAAAGTTCCGCTTAACCAATTATGATTTTTAACAAGTAAACAACCTATTTCATAAGGTTGATAAAACCACTTATGGGGATCCACAGTAAGTGAGTCTGCTTTTTCGATTCCTTTTAACAAAGATTTTCCTTCATCACCCAAAATGGCTGCACCACCATAAGCTCCATCAACATGCATCCATAAATCTTCTTGAGCACATATTTTGGCAATTTCGTCAAGAGGATCAACAGTTCCAGTATTAGTTGTTCCAGCAGAAGCAATAATACAGAAAGGTTGTAATCCTTCTAAACGATCTTTGGCTATCGCATTTTTTAATTTATTAAGAGAAATTTTGAATTCTAAATCTGTTGGAATAATGCGTATTTGCTCTTTTTTAAAACCAATAACTTTAATGGCTTTTATATTTGAAGAATGGGCTTGATCAGAAAGATAGATAATTGCCTTTGAAAAATCACTACCACATTTAATTCTTCTGGCTGTAACCAAAGCAGTAAGATTTGCCATAGAACCACCACTAGTAAAAATTCCTCCTCCTTGTTTAGCAGGAAAACCAAACATATCTAATAGCCAGTTCATTGTAACGATCTCTAACTCGGCAGCAGCAGGAGAGGCAGCCCATCCTCCAGAAAAAATATTAAATCCAGTGGCAATAGTATCTGCCATAGCACTAATATAATTACTTGGTCCAGGAACAAAAGAAAATGATTTAGGGTGTGAAACTATATTACTATGCGGAATCACATTTTCTAATACAAAATCTAATACACTATTAGGATCACTAGGCATCATAGGAATATCTTCGACTAGTAAAGCATCCATTTCTTCTCGTGTAGCTGTTGCTACAGGTTTTTTATCATTTTGTGTGTCAAAATGTGCTACAATATGATCAACTATTTTATAACCATATTGTTTCATATCCTCTTTGGATAAGGTCAATAAGGGGTTAATATCGTGACTCATTAATATACTTACTCTAATTGTTTAAATAGGATGCAAAGTTACCTTAATTCAAAACAATATCAGAGATATAATTAAGAGAATTTTAACGATAAAAAATAATAAAACAGAATAGTTTATTGACTGTCATGGATAATTTTTCTTACCCAATCGTTAGGTATCATATCAAGTGTTAAATTAACACGTTCTGTAGCACCAAAATTTGTGATTTTATGAGGATCAGAAAGTTTTAAATACCAGCATTCCCCTGGTAACATAGCTACAGGAGTGTTATTTAGAAAGAAAGTTACTTGATCGTTTATATAGATCGGAATAGTCAATCGAATTACAGATTCGGGTACATCAATAGCTAAGGTAGGATCTGTATGTTCTTTTACTACCGCACCAGGAGCTAAACGTAATAAACGAACTAAAGTGACAGTAGTATGTTGACGAAAAAAGTCTACAATCTCAGTTAAATATGGAGATTGTTTTAAAATAGGAGTATCAAGCCAATCAGTCCAAGAACCATCGGCATAATTTGAAGCAGGAGGAGGAAATGGTAAAGAAGGATCGACAAGATGGGCGGGAGATCTTAATGGAATAACATTGTAATATTCAAAATGATTAAGTTTTAAAGCTTCAAATTCGGAAAGCATTTTTGAGACGTCAAAAGAGAAAGGTAATTTGATACGATCTTTATCTAGTGTAGCAGTAAGTTCTGACATGAGTTGATTTTTAGAAAAAACTTATAGCTATCAATTTAATAAAACTTAATGATTTATAATAATATAAAATAAAAGTCCTTATAATTAATGATTATAAGGACTTTACTGAGGAAGAAAATTATATTTTTTTTACATATTGTGTAAGAATAACGATATGTTGTCCCTCAACACGACCTTCTATTTGATTAGGATTATCCCATACCAAAGAGATTCTACGGACAGCAGTTCCTCGTTTTGCAGTAAAATTAGCTCCCTTTACATTTAAGTCTTTGATAAGGACTACAGAATCTCCATCTTGTAATTGAACTCCATTACTATCAAAATGTTTGATTTTGTTTTCATCATCATCACCTTCGCCAGTTGCTTTTGCCCAAGTCAAAGTTTCTTCATCAAGATAGAGCATATCTAATAAATCTTGAGGCCATCCTTCGTTGCGTAAACGAGTGAGCATACGCCAAGCTACAACTTGAACAGCCGAGATTTCGCTCCACATACTATCATTAAGACAGCGCCAGTGATTTGGAGTAATATTAGCAGGGTTTTCTATTTGATCTTTGCAAGTTTCGCAAATCAAAATAGAAAAGTCTTCATTAAAATCTGTTTTAGGGGGAACAATATAAGCTGTTAATCCATCAGGTGATTTACATAATTCACAAGATGAATTACTACGGGTATGCAATTTTTTTTCTATGTTATTCATACTATAAATTTGAAGCGCGATATTTAATCAAATATCGCGCTTCAAATTTATAAGAATTTATGATCGGTTTAAAAATAATCTTTACTCTTTATTTTCTAGTAAAGCTTCAATTTTTGCTAAGCGTTTAGCTAGAGATTTTAATTCGTCAAGTTCTTTTTGTTGTTGTAGAATTGTAGCTTCTTGTACAGAAATTTTCTTTTCTTGCTGAATAGTATATAATGTTAATTCTTCTATTTTTTGAAGTAATTTAGCATCCATTTCACCTAAGAAAATTCCGTTTTTTTCAACTTCTACAGCACTAGGAATATCTTTAAGGTGACCTTTAGTCGCAATATGATTTTCTACTTCTTTAAGCGTAGGAAGAACATAATCTTTTTCAAAAACAAAATCAGACCAAGTACCTACTTCTACTTTGATTTCTCTAGCACCAATTGATCCATCTACAGCTAGTTTATGAGATCCTGTAGTTGTAGTTCCTATACCTACATTTCCTTCTTTATTAATTAAAAAACGTGAGGTTACTTGTAATTGACTTCCTTTTGCAGTTTGTACTTTAGGAGTGTTTAAAAATTCTAGAGTACCAGGACCCACTCTTAAAGCACTTCTATAACCACTAAAATTATCAAATGTTGAAATTAATTGACCATTAGTACCTTCATTTGGCATACCTGCAGCACCATAACCAATAATAAATGCTCCGGAAGAAAAATTAGAACTTAAAGTACCTAAATGATTACCATTTTGATATTTTTGAGCAAATACCAATCCTCCTTTTGTTGCATCAGGACCAGCCTCAATTCTACCCTGATGATTAATTCGCATTCTTTCTACCATTGAAGTTGAATTATTAGGAGATGTACCAAATACCAAATCCCCTCCTGTAGCACCATCCCATGAACTGTATTCTGCAGCAATAACGGCTAAATTTTCATTGGGATTATCACTTAATCCAAATTGTAATTCAGATCGTCTACCAAAACTTGTTGCAAAAGAATTATTGATTCGTATAGCAGATTTGGTATTATTTCCCAAAACAGTATTACTTTCTTCAGAGTAAATAGTTAAACTTCTACTTGGTGTTGTAGTACCAATACCAATTTTTCCATTAGCAACGAATAGATCGGATCCTTCTACTGTTTCGTTACCTACCCAAACATCATGACCAGTACCATAGTTTAAATATAAACGTTCTGCATCAAAACTATCAGAGCTTTTTCCATTAATATGTCTTGCATATAGAGAAGCATTTCCATCTGCGCCAACACTTATATTTCCGCTTGTTGCTAAATCATAATAATCTGTTGCTTGAGTCCCAATACCTATATTGCCATTAAAAAATACTTTTTTAGGATTAATGGACAAAGGAACACCTTCCCATGTACCATTATCCCATGTAGAGATTTCCATAGCATTACGACTTTGATACCATCCCATATATAGCCTTTTTTGCTCATTATCATTTGATAATTTAATTTGCCAACTATCACCACCTACAATTTCTAATTTCCTTTGGGGATTGTCTGTGCCTATACCAATATTTCCATTAGAGTTTACTTGAAAACGAGTATTGTCATAGTTGTCTTGTACAGAGAGAACAGGTGTATTATTAGCAGCTGCACTTTGAATTTTTAATCCTTTACCAGAACCATGACCGTTTTTAATTATTGTTGCCCAGCTTTCTGAACCTTGATAAATATCTAATTTAGCTTTAGGATCAGTTCTATTACCAAGACCGACATCACCAGAAGATGTTAATACAAGACCGTTAGAGAAATTATAT
Organism: Aquimarina rhabdastrellae; assembly: GCA_947387485.1. GTDB lineage: Bacteria > Bacteroidota > Bacteroidia > Flavobacteriales > Flavobacteriaceae > Aquimarina. Next base: position 762,635 of record CANDNT010000001.1, on the reverse strand, counting down.
CCCATACGTAGATAGTTTCCACTCGGATCGTCTTGTATCGTATAGTAATTCGAACCAGTAAAATCACCATCACTATCAAATAGTAAATAGTTTTTAGTTTTCAATGAACCTTGTGTGTCAATAGAGTAATTACCAGATTGAATGATATTTCCAGAGGAAACAGTTACATTACCCGAAGGTGGAAAATTATTTTGTGCAAAAACACCAAAAGATGTCCCTATTAGGGACAAGAAAAACATTGTTTTTTTCATGTCAATAAGAATTGATGAATGATTATTAATAAGATGCAAAAATAATTTTTTTACGGTAAAAACGCATTTAATATTTAAAAAATAGCATAAGCAAAAAGAAAAAGAATAAACAAAAGATTATATATTTTAAAAGTTTTTGATACCAAATAGTTATGTGTTTTATGAATTTATTAAATAGAAAATAAGCAGAATTTTATCTGTGTCGCATCTCATATTTTCGCGCCAAAACACATAAATCTTATCATAATGAAACTAAACTTTAAATTTTTAATTGTAATTTTTAGTATTACCCAAATTACATTTGCCCAAGAAGTAATATCTACTTTAACAAAGATTGAACGTAACACAAATCAAGGACAGATAACATCGTATTTTGATGAAGAATTAGCTCCTTTTTATCATGGTGTAGCATCTGGTGACCCTCTTGAAGATGCAGTAATTATTTGGACACGTGTAACAACTAATGCTCCGTCTGTTACTGTACAATGGAAAATAGCAACAGATCAAGGAATGAGTCAAATTGTTAACCAAGGAGAAGTTATCACAGATCAATCAAAAGATTATACAGTTAAAGTTGATGCTACAGGACTCAGTGCTTATCAAACATATTATTATCAATTTGAAGCAGAGGGAATAAAATCAATAATAGGAAAAACTAGAACTACACCAAAAAAACAGCAAATGGTTGATAATTTAAGATTTGCGGTGGTTTCTTGTTCAAATTATCAAGGAGGATATTTTAATGCGTATAATCAAATAGCTAAGCGTAATGATCTGGACGCGGTAATCCATCTAGGAGATTATATTTATGAATATGAATCTGGTGGTTATGGTTATAGTGATGATCTAGGAAGAATACACTTGCCAGCAAACGAAATAGTGACGTTAAATGATTATCGAGTACGATATTCTTTTTATAGACTAGATCCTATGTTACGTAATGTACACCAACAACATCCTTTTATCAATATATGGGATGATCATGAGTTTGCAAATGATGCAAATAAATTTGGAGCAGAAAACCATGATCCTAATACAGAAGGAAGTTGGATTACTAGAAAAGCTAATGCATATAAAGCTTATTTTGAATGGATGCCTATAAGAGCGAATTCAATTGAAGAATACAGACTCTATAGAAAAATCTCTTATGGGAAATTGATGGACTTAATGATGTTAGATACAAGGATAGAAGGTAGAGAGACTCAAGTAAGTAGTTCTAAAAATTTGATAAGTGCAGCCGCGACAAATAAAGAATTTAAGAAATTTACTCAAGAAGTAATCGCAACTAAGGATCTAACTCAAAAAGAAGATGTTGCTGAGATTTTAGAAGTGGTATTGCCTATGATTTTAAACGTTAATGTAACAGATAAAGAGATTGATAACGCTTTAAATCAAGAAGAATTAGATCGTGTGATTTCAATTTTTACAGAACGTGTAATAGATCAAAACTTTGAATTGACGAATAAAAAGCAAACAGATGAATTAACTCTTTTATTAGAAAAAGGGACGAGATATGAAGATGAAAAAAATGCAGAAAAAAGTAATCAAACATATAAGTCTATTTTAGGAGCAGAGCAATTTGAGTGGTTAACTAACGAATTAAGAACTTCACAAGCAAGATGGAAAGTTATAGGAAATCAAGTAATGGTTATGCCATGGAAAGGAGTTCCTTCAGACGATGCTTGGGATGGATATAGTGAAGAAAGAAATAGATTATTACGTTATATAAAAGATAACGATATAAATAACTTGATAGTACTTACAGGAGATATACATAGTACATTTATAGGAGAAGTAAAATATGATGGTAAATGTGAGATGTGTGAATTTGTAGTACCAAGTGTAACTTCGACTAATTTAGACTTTTTAGGAGGATTAATTTCTGGAGTAGGAGAGTTTTATGTAAAACTTTTGAATAGTCATTTTAAAGATGTAGATCTAAATAATCATGGATATTATGTATTAGATGTTAGAGAAGATAGAGTACAGGGAGATTGGTATGATACTAATGAAATTAAAAGACCTGTAAATGGTGAGACGCATTCTAGAAGCTGGTATGTGAACAATAATGATTGTAGAGTACGTAAAACTTCAAATCCTAGTAGTGCATTAAAAGGAGTTTATGAAAAATCAATCAATAACGAATTTGTAAATCAAGAGAAGATTAAAGATGATAACTTTACTGTAATTGGAGTTTATCCTAACCCGTTAGAGGTTAACGGAAACGTCCACTATTTAGTAAATAAGAATAGTGAAATCACTGTAGCATTATTTGATATAAACGGAACATTAATTAAAACATTGCAAAATGATAGATTAGAAAAAGGAATTTATAATTTATCATTTACTGTTGACGGTATACAACCAGGAACATATATAATAACAATGACATCAGATAATACAAAAGCTACTAGAAAAATAGTAATTAGATAACTGAATATAAAAGCAAAAGAAAAGCCTCTTTGAGTCAATATCAAAGAGGCTTTTCTTTTTTATAAAAGGATATTACTTTACAGCAATAACAGAAATTTCTACATTAACTGATTTAGGTAGTGTTTTTACAGCAACAGTTTCTCTTGCAGGAGCTGTTGCTTCATCAAAATAACTACCATATATGTCATTTACAGCGGCAAAATTATTCATATCACTTAAGAATATAGTTGTTTTAATAACATTTTCAAAAGTCATTTCGGCAGCAGTAAGTACAGCTTTTAAATTTTGCATTACTTGTTGTGCTTCAGTTTTAATATCATCCAAAACTAAATCTCCAGTTTCTGGATTAATAGCAATTTGACCAGAAGTATATAAAGTATTTCCAGTTAAAACAGCTTGACTATAAGGCCCTATAGGAGCTGGAGCTTGAGGGGTATTGATAATCTTTTTCATAGAATTATAATGTTGTATTTATGTGTGATTTGATAGTTTATAATCTGCGGTCTGGCTCTCTACGTTTTTCCCATTTAATATCACTAAGTACAGATGATTTGATACCAATAAAGAAATTCCATGATGTACGACTACTAAACGGAATCCAATTGAAACTCATACGCCAACTTTCTAAGTCTCGTTGGAATCTTAAGTTAGTAAACGTGAATCCAGGGTTTTTTAGATCATAACCAGAAGAGACACCTACAGTCCATCTAGGAGCAATTTCTACATCTCCAGAAAACATAAGAGAATGTGAGGAAATCTCATTTTGCCTAGCATTATTGTTATAGTTTACATTGTATGAAAGTCGTAAAGACCAGGGGATTTTGTAATGATAATGCTTGGTCTCTTTATCAGATGATTTGTCATCGTCGGTAGTTTGATTACCTATACCATCTCTAAAATCAGTTCCACCACCAAATAAATTATCGGGACGACCTCCATTTCTAAAGGTTTCATTAGTTGCTTGATTTTCGTTTGTTTTTCCTTTTTCAAAATCTTTACTAGAGAAGGAATAACCAAAATTGGCACTAGCACGAGTTAGTCTAAATAAACTTCCGCCGTTGTCAATGTTCCAAACATCAATTTTACGATTGTTATTATCTAAGGCATAAGGATCTAATTCACCACTAAAATTAATATCTAATTTATTGGTAATAATAGGAATATTACCAGTAATAGATAACGGACTTAATCTAAGAGAATCACCAGCTAAATTATATGCAGTTGAAATATTAAAGTTATTTAATAAACTTACTTTTTTAGGCTCTGTAGCAGTAGAGTCTTTACTTCTTACCTTAGCTTCTACTGTGTTACTTAATGAAAAACCAATGCTACTAGAAAAAGTATTACTTGGTGCCCCAAAGAATCCTCCTTGGAATCTGGTATATTCTACAACTTCATCTTCACCACTGTTTGAGTTACTACCAGGTATGGTGTAACTATCATAAAATTGATTAAAAGCTGGATTGATAGAGTAACTTATCGATGGACGTATCGTATGTCGAATAGCTTGAATCTTACTGGTTTCTTTAAAATTGAAAGTACCATAAATAGTAGTACCTAAACTTGTACTAAAGTTATATGTTCTAAAAGTATCAAAACCTTTTATAGTATCTCGAACTACTTCACCAGCACCGTTGTTAGCGGTAGGATCATAACTTTGTTCTATAGTTTCAAAAACCCAACTTTCTTGATAATTAGTACTTGCACTAGCACTTATATATTTAAATAACTTAAAGTTAGTACTAATAGGAATGGAATGTTGAATACCCATACGAGCATCATCAAACATACGAGAAGTAAAAAGTAACGAATCTGTTGTACTGATTCGGTTTTCACCTCTTAAATTGTATTGAAAGTTGATGTTTTGAAAAATACCTTTTTTAGTGCCAGATTTAGGTGCAAAAGGAAATATTCTTGATACACTAGCATTAAGTGTAGGTAATGTTAGGTTAACCTCTTCTGTATTGGTATTTTGATTGTGCGTTGCAGCCAAGGATATGTTTACTTCTGGATCACCTTGAAAAGTTTTCGAATACGAAATAGAAGAACTTAAGTTGTTATTTAAGAAGTTACCTGTGTTTAATTGATTGGTAGATTGTCTAAAATAATCACTACTACCAAAGTTAACCGAAGCAGCAAATCTAGAATTAGGGTTCGCTTTAGGATCTTGACTATGTCTCCATTGTATATTATAGGTAGACGTTCTCGAGAAATCAGGGAAACCACGTTCACTTTGTAAAAAGTTTTCAAAACGAACATTAAAATTACCATTAAAACGATATCGGAGTGCATAACTTGACTCAGCCCGCAAAGCATAACTACCATTAGTATAGTAATCTCCTAAAAGAGTAAGATCTACATAGTCACTAATAGCAAAATAGTATCCACCATTTTGTAAGAAATATCCTCTATTGTTTTCTTGTCCATAAGAAGGTATAATAAAACCAGAGGTTCGAGTTTCTGTTAATGGAAAATAACCAAAAGGTAATCCTAATGGAGTAGGAACATCTGCGATATACATGTTAACTAATCCAGTGACAATTTTTTTCTTAGGCACAAACTTGATACGTCTAGCATAGAAGTAATACTCGGGATCCTCAATGTTTTCTGAAGTTGTAAAACGTACATTTTTCATGTAAACTACAGAATCATTTTCACGTTTTGATACTTCATTATAAATTTTCATTCCGCTTTGCTCCGTTCTAGAATTGTAGATCAAAGCTTTTTCGGTATCAAAATTAAAACGAATAGAATCAGGTTCTACAATATTTTGTGCTTGTTTAAATATAGGAGTTTGCGTATAAGTTCCTGTAGAATCTTTAATTCCGTAGGCATATACTTCATTCTTATCGTTGTCCAAAATAATAAGCCCAGCATTAATTTGCATCTCACCGTAGATGATCTCTGCTTGATTATATAAATACATTTTATTGTGCTTTCGACTTAAATGCATATAATCGGTAGCTTTATAAGTGACTTTATCAGTTAAAAATTGAGGTTCTGGAGCTACAGAGTCTATTTTTACAGTATCTGCGGCTTGTTCACTTAAAGCTTCTTCAGGGGTTTTTGTCTTAGGTTTTTTTACAGAATCACGTAAAACAGGGATAGCTTCCTCTTGAGCTTTGGTTTTTAGAGTCGTATTTTTACCCACTTCTTGTGCTGTAATTGATTGACTGCAAAACAGTATCAAACTAAGTGAATAAAGTATGTTTCGTATTGTTTTTTGCAATGTTTTAAATCCTATTTTTGTACAACTATGGCTTAGTTTTTGAAGTGCCAAAATTACATATATTTTTTGGTAGCAAAGGTTGTAATAATAAAAAAAATTTTTAGATAATAGATAAAATTATTATACTGCTGACTGTTCTAAGTATATAGAGGGGATTTTGATGTTTGTTATCAATAACCGATTTAACATTAAAATAGTATAAGACGATACTGAATAAATAGGATATGTCGTTTTATATAAAAAATAACTTATGATGAAAAAAAGCACACATTTTAAAATCATTTTAATTGTTTTTATTTGTATTGGGTTGAGTTTTAAGTCATCAAATACTATACCGCATATTGATAAATTTGTGGTCGTATTAGATGCTGGACATGGGGGGAAAGATTCTGGTAATGTAGGTAATGGATATAGAGAAAAAGATATTGCTTTAAAAGTAGTTCTTGATGTAGGAAAACGATTAGAAAAAGATGGAAGATTTGAAGTAATATATACTAGAAAATCGGATAAATTTATTGAGTTATACGAAAGAGGAAATATAGCAAATAAAGCCAAAGCAGATTTATTTGTATCAATTCATTGTAATGCTCATAGGTCACAAGCTTCGGGGACAGAAACATTTGTTCTGGGTTTACATGCTAACAAAGAAAACTTTGATATCGCAAAAAATGAGAACTCTGTAATTCTCTTAGAGGATAATTATGAAGCAAATTATGATGGATTTGATCCTAATTCTCCAGAATCAGTTATAGGACTTACACTTTTACAAGAAGAATATTTAGAGCAAAGTGTAGCATTGGCGAGTTTAGTACAAGATAGTTTTACTAAATCATTAAAACGAAAAAGTAGAGGGGTAAAACAAGCTGGTTTTGTCGTTTTACATCAAACATTTATGCCTAGTGTATTAATAGAATTAGGTTTTTTAACAAATAATAGAGAAGGGAGATACCTTAATTCAAAGAGAGGTCAAAGTGATATGGCTAAATCCATATTTAAATCGATATTAGATTATAAGAAGAGTGTCGATGCGTTGTATACTAATAATGTACAACATACAGCACATCAGGAAATATATGAAGGAATAGTCTTTAAAGTACAAATTTCGGCGAGCTCAAGAGCTATAGAAACTAAACCATATAACTTTAATGGACTACAAGAGATTAGTAGAATTAAGTATGGAGAACGATATAAATACTTTTATGGAAGTACATCAGATTATTTAAGAATAAAAAGACAAAAGAAAGAAGCAGAAAAAGAAGGTTTTGAATCTAGTTTCATAGTAGCTTTCAAAGGTAATCAAATGATTCCTTTAAGTGAAGCACTAGAAGCGAATACTGTTTCTAATTAATCTAAATAAATACAATAATATTGTATAACTATCGTATTAATAAAATACAATTTTATTTCTAAATTTGTTACTCAAAAAATATAGCTATTTTGAAAATTACTCGCGAAGTTAAAACAGGAATTTTAGCAATTAGTGCTATTGCTTTATTTATTTTTGGATATAACTTTTTAAAAGGAAAAAACCTTTTAGAATCAGATAGAACATTCTATGTGGTTTATAAAGATGTAGAAGGATTGATACCATCCTCACCAGTAACTATCAATGGATTGATAGTAGGAAAAGTAAAGAGCATTGATTTCTTAAATAATCAAGGAAATCTAATTGTAACTTTTAATGTGAATAGTGACTTTGAATTTTCAAAGAATAGTTTTGCACAAATTCACGGAACAGGATTGATAGGAGGGAAGTCACTTTCGGTAACACCAGTTCATGATAAAGCTCAAGCAGCAAAAAATGGAGATACTTTACCTGGTAAAGTAGAAGAAGGAATATTAGACATTGTTAATGATCGTTTTACACCATTACAAGAAAAACTTGAAGTAGCGATTATTAATGCAAATACATTGTTAACTTCTTTAAACAAAACGTTGTCCAAAGACACACAAGAGGATATACAATCTGCATTAAAGAATTTGAATCATACAATGCAGTCTTTTAAAGGAGCTTCAGGTAAATTGAATACTTTATTAGAGCAAAATCAAGAAAAGTTAAACAATACATTTACTAATCTTGATGCGATGTCAACAAACTTGAATACGTTTACAGAAGGATTATCAAAAGTGGAGATAGAGAAATTAGGAAAAGACTTAAAAGGTATTGTTGCTAATTTTGATAAAATCGCTAATGATATTCAAGGAGGAAAAGGAACTATGGGGAAATTGCTTAAAGACGAAAAGTTATATGACAACCTTGAACGTACAAGTAAACAATTAGAACTATTATTACAAGATTTAAGATTAAATCCTAAAAGATATGTACACATCTCTGTTTTTGGTAAAAACAATAAACCTTATCAAAAACCAGCAGATTCAATACAATAAACAAACTAACTGAACTAACATACTCTCTTTAATACATGATGCAATATATACCTAATATTATTTTTATACTGGCATTAGCTGCAGGAATTGGATATTTTACGATGAATGTCCGTAAACTTATACGTAATATCCGATTAGGAAAAGACATTGATCGAAGTGATAATAAGTCAGCACGTTTTAAAAACATGGCTAAAATAGCTTTAGGTCAAGGTAAAATGACACGTAGACCAGTATCAGGATTTTTACATATTATAGTGTATGTTGGGTTTATCATCATTAATATAGAAGTATTAGAAATCATCATTGATGGTATATTTGGAACACATAGAATCTTTTCATTTTTAGGAGGATTATATGATTTCTTAATAGGATCTTTTGAGGTTTTAGCATTTCTAGTATTAGTTGGAGTTATCATTTTTTGGATACGTAGAAACATTGTTAAGATCAAACGTTTCTGGAATCCAGAAATGAAAGGATGGCCTAAGAATGATGGTAACTTGATTTTGTATTTCGAAATGGTTTTAATGACATTATTCCTTGTCATGAATGCTACAGATTTACAATTACAAGAGTTAGGAGCAGATCATTATATTAAAGCAGGAGCATATCCTATAAGTCAGTTTATCAGTCCGTTGTTTGACGGAATGAGTGAAGGAACCTTGATTCTTATCGAAAGAGGAGCTTGGTGGTTACACATTTTAGGGATTTTAGTATTCTTAAATTATTTATATTTCTCTAAACATTTACACATTCTATTAGCATTCCCAAATACGTATTTTGCCAACTTAAAGCCACAAGGTGAATTCAATAACCTTGAAGCAGTGACTAAAGAGGTGATGTTAATGATGGATCCTAATGCAGATCCATTTGCAGCTCCAGAAGCAGGAGAAGAAGAGGGAGAACCAGAAAAGTTTGGAGCATCTGATGTAACAGATTTAAACTGGGTTCAATTAATGAATTCATATACCTGTACAGAGTGTGGACGTTGTACAAGCGAATGTCCTGCGAACCAAACAGGGAAAAAACTTTCTCCTAGAAAGATCATGATGGATACCAGAGATCGTCTACAAGAAGTGGGAGATAACATTGATAAAAACGGAAGTTTTGTTGATGATGGTAAACAGCTATTAAACGATTACATTACACCAGAAGAACTATGGGCTTGTACAAGTTGTAACGCTTGTGTAGAAACATGTCCAGTAAACATCAGTCCATTATCCATTATTCTTGATATGCGTCGTTATTTAGTAATGGAAGAAAGTGCTGCACCATCAGAATTAAACGTGATGATGACCAATATTGAAAACAACGGAGCTCCATGGCCATTTAACCAGATGGATCGTATGAACTGGAGTAACGAGTAAAATACAAATAATGTCTACCAAACATTATTGTAATATATAAGTTAACCACAACCACTAAAAACCCTCTAACCAAGGAACTTAAAATTATGGATAAAAAAGAAGTTGAAAAACTCTTACACGATAAGGTTGAAGCAGGAGAAAAGATCAGTCCAGTTTTACCAGAAGGTGTCAAGAATTATCTTATAGATATCGACGGTACAATTACCGAGGATGTCCCAAATGAAGAACCAGAAAGAATGGCCACGTGTAAGCCATTTCCTGATGCGCTAGAAACTGTCAATAAATGGTATGATGAAGGACATGTGATATGTTTCTTTACTTCGAGAACAGAAGATCATAGAGAAGTAACAGAAGCATGGTTAAAAGAGCATGGATTCAAATACCACAGTATGTTGATGGGAAAACCAAGAGGAGGAAACTATCACTGGATAGATAACCACCTTGTAAAAGCTACACGTTATACAGGAAAGTTTACAAATCTTGTAGAACGATTAGTAAATATTGAAGTGTTTGATGATGGTAAACACGATTAATTAATAATAAAAGAAGATTATAAAGTTAACTATATGAGCGAAACATTAAAGGTGCCAACAATGGCAGAGTATATGGCAGAAGGAAAAAAGCCAGAAGTTTTATTTTGGGTAGGATGTGCTGGTAGTTTTGATGATAGAGCCAAAAAAATAACCAAAGCTTTTGTAAAACTCTTACATAGTGCTAATGTTGATTTCGCAGTATTAGGTACAGAAGAAAGTTGTACAGGAGATCCAGCAAAACGTTCTGGAAATGAATTTTTATTTCAAATGCAAGCTGTTACGAATATAGAAGTAATGAATGCATACGAAATCAAGAAAGTAGTAACTGCTTGTCCGCATTGTTTTAATACCATTAAAAATGAATACCCTGCATTAGGAGGAAACTATGAAGTAATGCATCATACAAGTTTCTTAAAATCATTACTAGAAGAAGGTAGATTAACAGTAGAAGGAGGAAAGTTTAAAGGAAAACGAATTACATTTCACGACCCATGCTATTTAGGAAGAGCTAATAATGTGTATGAAGCTCCAAGAGATCTACTTAGAAAGCTTGAGGTTGAGTTGGTTGAAATGAAACGTTGTAAAATTAATGGATTGTGTTGTGGAGCTGGTGGAGCACAGATGTTTAAAGAGCCAGAACCAGGAAATAAAGACATTAATGTAGAACGAACAGAAGATGCTTTAGAAACTAAACCAGAAGTTATTGCAGCAGGATGTCCATTCTGTAATACCATGATGACAGACGGTATAAAAAGCAAAGAGAAAGAAGATGCTGTAGAAGTACTTGATATAGCAGAAATGATTGCTACAGCGCAAGATTTATAAGAGAAAGAATTACAATTAATAGAAATATAAAAGAGTTAGTATGAGAAATCATATTAACTCTTTTTTAGCATAAAAAAAGTAATAGTTTTTAGTACTTTTAATAAAGGATAATCAGCAACCATAAATCAAGGCATTATTGTTGCTGTTAACAAGTATAAAGAAGACAAAGAAAAAGTAAGATATATGTTAGTAGATTTTAACACACTACCAGAAACATCAAGAATATGGATCTATCAAGCAAATAGATCATTTAATGAGGAAGAATTAAATAGTATAAAAGAAAAGTTAGATACGTTTATCAATCAATGGACTGCACACGGAGCAGATCTTAAAGCAGGATACGAAATCAAATACAAACGATTTATTGTTATGGCATTGGATCAAGATGTACAAGCAGCTACTGGATGTTCCATAGACGCATCAGTACATTTTATTCAGCAATTAGAACAAGAATATGGGGTTGATTTAATGGATAAAATGAACGTTTCCTTTAAACAAGGAGAATACGTAGCATACAAAGCATTAAAGGATTTTAAGAAAATGGCAAAAGATAGATCTGTCTCGCCTAATACAATAGTTTTTAATAATCTGGTAACCAATATAGCAGAGTATAAAACACAATGGGAAGTACCTGCAAAAGAGAGTTGGCATAACCGTTTTTTAAACTAAGATTAAGATCCTGTGAAGTACATAAAGCATTCATATATATTGCTATTTTTTTTGATTAGCACTTTTTCGCTATGGAGTCAAAATGACCCTTTATTAGCTATAGATAGTGTTGCTCAACAAAAATGGGTAGAGAAAACATATAAAAAGATGAGCCTACAAGAACGTGTAGGGCAACTTTTTATGGTAGATATCTTTTCTTCAAAACCTAAGAAAGAAACAGATAAAATAAAGAAGTTAATCAAAGAGTATCATATAGGAGGAGTCATTTTTTCTAAAGGTGGACCTAGACGACAAGCACGATTAAATAATGAATATCAAGAGCTTTCAAAAATTCCGTTGCTCGTGGGTATGGATGCAGAATGGGGCTTAGCAATGCGTTTAGATTCAACTCATGCTTTTCCGTGGAATATGACACTTGGCGCTATACAAGACAATGCTTTAATAGAACAAACAGGAAAGAAAATTGCAGAACACTGTAAACGATTAGGAGTACATATCAATTTTGGACCTGTAGTAGACATCAATACAAATCCATCTAATCCTATTATTGGAAATAGATCCTTTGGCGAAGACAAAGAAAATGTAACACAAAAAGCATTAGCCTTTATGAAAGGAATGCATAGTGTAGGCGTATTATCAAGTGCCAAACATTTTCCAGGACATGGAGATACCCAAAGCGATTCACATAAAACTTTACCTACAATAGCGTTTGATGCAAAACGTATTGATAGTATTGAACTATACCCATATAAAAAATTAATACAGCACGGAGTATCTAGTATTATGGTAGCGCATCTTAACATACCAAGTCTAGAACCCAAAAACGGTCGACCATCCTCTATTTCGCAAAGAATTGTAAATGATATTCTTAAAGAAAAATTAGCCTATAAAGGATTGATTTTTACAGATGCTCTAAATATGAAAGGAGCATCAGATTTTAGTGAACCAGGAGATATAGATCTAGAAGCATTTAAGGCAGGAAATGATATTTTATTGATATCTGAAGATGTGGCAAAAGCTTCACAAAAAATAGTAGCTGCCTACTATGCAGGAGACATAACCGAAGAACGATTAGCATTATCAGTAAAGAAAATTTTAAAAGCAAAATACAAGGTTGGATTACATGATTATAAACCTGTAGTAGAAGAAAAGCTATTTGAGGATTTAAATACAATAGAAAATCAAGTACTACACCATCAATTAGCCGAAAAGTCACTTACTGTACTTAAAAACGATAAAGAAGTTTTACCTATAAAAGATCTTGAACAAAAAAAGATTGCCTATGTATCCTTAGGATCAGATTCTGGTGAAGCGTATTATGAAGAACTACGTAAATATGCACAAATAGATTGGGTAAAAGCAGATAAGTTAGGAGAGATGATCGAGAAACTACAAAAGTACAATTATGTAATTGTAGGTTTTCATAAATCAAATGCTAATCCGTGGAAAAGTTATAAATTCAAAGATAAGGAGCTGGTTTGGCTATACGAAATAGCAAGATTAAATACGACAGTATTAAACGTATTTACTAGCCCTTATGCACTATTGGATTTAACTACAACAACTAATTTTGAAGGAATCATAGTTGCCTATCAAAATAGTAAAGTTGCGCAACAAAAAGCAGCTCAAGGTATTTTTGGAGCAATTGAAATGACGGGTAAACTACCGGTAAGTATAGGAGATGAATTTGCACTAAGAAAAGGAATCGATGTTAAACCTATCGAACGGTTAAGTTATGGGGTTCCAGAAAGTGTAGGAATGAATTCCGAAACTTTAAAAAGAGTAGATTCTATAGTGAATGTAGCCTTAACCGGAAATATGACACCAGGATTACAATTAGCTATAGCGAGAAAGGGTAAAGTTATTTTCCTAAAAAATTATGGCTATCATACCTATAAGAAGAAGCAAAAAGTTAAATCTACAGATATATATGATCTAGCATCGTTAACTAAGATTTTGGCGACACTACCGTTAGTTATGGAATTAGATGATAAAGGAATCATCTCTATGGATACTACTGTAGGAGAATTATTGCCATCATTTAAAGGGTCTAATAAAGAGAATATTACCATACAATCCATGTTGTCGCATTATGCACGCTTTAAATCCTGGATACCATTTTATATACAAACATTAGATTCGGTGACTTCAAAACCGTCTAAGAAATATTATAGAACCAAGAAAGTAAAAAGATTTAATACACAAGTTGCATCCAATCTATACATAAGAGATGATATGAAAGATTCTATTATGTTACAGATTAAAGACAGTAAATTACTGGATAAGTTAAAATATAAGTATAGCGATTTGCCTTATTATATCCTTAGACAATACTTAGAGAATCATTATAAAAATGATCTTAATGCATTGACGCAACAGCATTTTTATCAATCTATAGGTGCGTATCAAACAGGTTATTTACCTATAAAGAGGTTTTATAAAGATAGAATTGTACCTACAGAAAAGGATATGATTTTTAGACAACAAACTATCAAGGGATATGTGCACGATCAAGGAGCAGCAATGCTAGGTGGTATAGGAGGACATGCAGGTTTATTTTCAAATGCAAATGATGTGACCAAGCTTATGCAAACCTACCTTAACGGAGGTTCTTATGGAGGAGTGCAATACATAAAAAAGGAAACCTTAGAAACCTATAACAAATGCCATTATTGTAAAGATGATGTACGAAGAGGAGTAGGGTTTGATAAACCTCAATTAGGTGAGATAGGACCAACTTGTGGATGTGTATCAAAATCAAGTTTTGGACATAGTGGATTTACAGGAACATTTGCTTGGGCTGATCCAGAACAAGAATTGGTATATGTCTTTTTAAGTAATCGTACTTTTCCAGATGCCACAAATAGAGAGTTGATATCAAATGACATCAGATCAGAAATACAACGTGTGATTTACCAAGCAATAGAAGAATAATGTCTAGAATACAACTTAATGAAGACATCTCGTTATCTCGTATCATCGCTGGAGTGATGAATTGGGGTGTTTGGGGAGCAAACCTTAGTGTAAACGAAGTACAATCTCTTGTAGCAGCATGTGTAGATATAGGAATAACTACATTTGATCATGCAGACATCTATGGACATTATACGACCGAAGCTTTATTTGGAGAAGCTATTAAAGCTTCATCTATACGTACAAAGATGCAATTGATTACAAAATGTGGAATCAAGTTAGTTACCCCTAACCGTCCTGAGCATCGTATTAAATCATATGATACGAGTAAGGCACATATTTTAGCTTCAGTAGAGCAGTCATTACAAAATTTACATACCGATTATATCGATGTGTTATTGATTCATCGTCCTAGTCCGTTAATGCATCCAGAAGAAATCGCAGAAGCTTTTTCGATATTAAAAAAAGAAGGAAAAGTAAGAGCTTTTGGGGTATCAAATTTTACCACTACACAATTCGAAATGTTGCATCAATTTGTTCCACTAGTTACAAATCAGATCAAAACATCCGTACTGTATCGAGATGCTTTTACAGATAGTACTCTTGATCAGTGTATCAAACAAGGAATTAACCCAATGGGATATGCACCACTTGCAGGAGGACAATTATTTTCGAGTGATTCAGATGAAACGTTAAACCGAATAAGACAAATACTGAAAGAATTAAGTCAAAAGTATAAAGCAGGAATAGACCAAATACTGCTAGCGTGGCTATTAAAACATCCTTCAAAAATACTTCCTGTAGTAGGCTCTTCAAAAATAACCCGTATTCAAGCTGCTTATCAAGCATTAACTATAGACTTAACCAGAGAAGAATGGTTTATGATATGGGAAGCTGCCGAAGGTAAAGAAGTCGCTTAAACTGGATATAAGAAAAGTAGTAATTATTATTTTATAAATGATTGAAAGTTACTAGTTAATATGATATGTTATTTTTAAATTTATAGTTAAAATCAACTTTTTCAATAAATTAAAAATTACTAATCATAATCAATCATGAAATTTAAATTACTTCTAGTAGTATTAATCATCAATTGTATAGAAGCATTTGCTCAAATTGATGTTAATGAAAAAATTGTTGTAGATAATTCTTTTGTTACAAGAGGAACTTCCATTACAGCTTCAACAGATATTAATGGAGATGGGTATCCTGATATTATTGCTTCAGGTTCTGGTCTTAATTGGTATGAGAATTTAGATGGATTAGGTAGTTTTGGAGCGAAAAATGCTATAGCTTCAAGCATAAATGCAAAAATAATTCAAGTAGACGATATCGAAGAAGATGGAGATGACGATATTATCACTTTAGGTAATAATGGTCAAATAAGAATCTATGAAAATACAAATGGAAGAGGAAGTTTTGATCTAAAACAAACTTTAGAATCAGATAGATTTTCTACAGTTTTTCTTAGTGATTTTGATAGAGATGGAGATGTAGATTTGTTTGCATCATATATAACTTCATCTTTTCCTTACAAAACAAGAATTGTATTTTATGAAAATACAGATGGAAACTTTGTTGATGAACAAAGCTTAATTACTTATGATGATTTAAGAAATATACAAGTATTAAAAACTGTAGATATAGATAAGGATAATGATTTAGATATTGTTTTAGCTATATTACATAATGATATTAATAGTATTCTATGGTTTGAGAATTTAGGTGATAATGAAAGCTTTAGTTCAGAAAATGTTATAACGACTGATGTTGATGAAGTATCGTCTATTATTACCGTAGATATTGATGAAGATGAAGCTATAGATGTTATTACAGCATCAAAAAAAGATAATAAAATTGCATGGTATAAAAATATAAGTGGTGAAGGAGATTTTTCTAATCAACAAATTATTTCATCGAGTATAATTAATGTTCAATCAATATTTACATCAGATATAGATAATGATGGAGATTTAGATTTAGTATCTGCAGCATCAACTCCTACGTCTTCATTTCAAGCATCGATTAATAATAAAATAGTTTGGTATGAAAATACAGATTCGAGAGGGGATTTTGGAGAAGAGCAAGTTATTTCAACCAAAGCAATTGGAGCTAAATTTGTCATTGCTAAGGATCTAAATAATGATGGATATATTGATATTATCTCTGCTTCTAAAGATGATAATAAAATTGCATGGTATAAAAATACAAGTTTACAGAATCAATTTGAAGATGCTAGAGTTATAACAAGACAAGTTAAATTTCCTAATGATGTTTATGTTGGAGATTTTGATGGAGATAATGATGTTGATATTCTTTCTTTATCTCAGCATGATGCTAAAGTAGCTTGGTATGAAAATATTGATGGTTATGGTTTTTTTGGTAATCAGAGGATCATAACAGAAAGAGTTGGAACAGGTAATAGTGTACCAACAGCATATCCAACAGATATTGATGGAGATGGGGATTTAGATATTTCTGTAGGAAAAGGTAATGAATTATCTTGGTATGAAAATATTGATGGAAAAGGGGATTTTAGTGCTCAACATATTTTTAGTAACGAATCTGGACATCCACGCATTGCAAGAGCTTCAGATATAGATAAAGATGGCGATATGGATTTACTCTTTGGGTACTATCGTGATGATAGAATTGTTTGGTATGAAAATATCGATGGTAATGGGACTTTTGGTGACCAAAAAGTTATTACTACTTCTGGAGGAACAAATGGATCTCTTGTTTCTATGGAAATATCGGATATAGATGGAGATGGAGATGATGATATCATAGCTGTTTCTTTTGACCGATATAAGATAAATTGGTATGAAAATGATGGTACAGGAACTTTTTCTTCACATAATTTTGATGCAAATGAAACAGGGTCTATTTATCCTGCAGATATAGATGGAGATAATGATATTGATATAGTAGCGGTATCTATTAATGGAAGTAATAATGATAGTGTATCTTGGTATGAAAATGTGGATGGAAATGGAGGTTTTAGTGTAGAACATTATGTGTCAAATGTAAGAATACATGGTAATTCTATTAATGTAGCCGATATGGACAATGATGGGGATTTAGATATCCTTACAGCCTCAGGGCATAATAATACAAGTGGAAAACTTGCTTGGTATGAAAATATTAATGGAGTTGGTGATTTTTCTGAACAGCAAGTTATCACTGAAGTTGATAAACCTACGATAGGGAGAAACGTTTTTACAGCAGATATAGATGGAGATGATGATATGGATATACTAGCAACGTTTGGATATTTTGCAAGTGATAGAAGAGGGAGAATATTATGGTATGAAAATTTAGGAGGTCCAGTTTTAAATACTAATGATGTAAATGAAGTAAAATCAAATTTGATCCTGTATCCAAATCCAACAAAGAATATTTTAAAAGTAAACGCTAAGGTAAAACTAAAGCAAATTGAAGTATTCAATATATTAGGGGAGAGAGTTAAAACATTTTACAATCAAAATAAGATAGATATAACTAATCTTAATAGTGGACTTTATTTTATACGGTTATCAAACGAAAATGATGGAGAACCAGTTACAATAAAGGTAATTAAAGAATAACCTTTATAATAACCCGTATTCAAGCTGCTTATCAAGCATTAACAATAGACTTAACCAGAGAAGAATGGTTTATGATATGGGAAGCTGCCGAAGGTAAAGAAGTAGCTTAAATAATATGTTTTAGTTTTTAAGACACATACAATAGAATGAAATGGATATTTAAACGTTTACATTTACTTGTTTCAGTAATTATTGTAGTACCTACTGGAATTATTTATGGTTCACCAACTATATTACCACAGCAGTTAAATATAGCAGTAAATACAATAGATCTCTCTAATATGCTCAAAGCTATTATGTGTTTATATCTAGGAATTTCGTGTATATGGATTTTAGGTATTTGGAAAGAAAACTATTGGAAAAGCGCAACGCAACTTAATATCCTATTTATGTTAACACTAGGTTTAGGAAGGATCATAAGTATGATCACAGATGGAATACCAACAGGAGGATATATTTTTGGAGTACTAGCAGAGTTGGTTATTGGTTTTTTAGCTGTGTATCAATTGAAAAGGTATAGATCACAATAACATATTAATGATAAAAAATGAAAGAGAAATCAATTGAAATAAATAAACAGATTGAATATGGTTTAGAGCAGGTTGAAAAAGATAAATCTTTGAAAATTAGTTTAAAAGATTTTATGTTTATCTATAAAACAATTGAAGAATTTAGACGTTTTTTTCATAATAGAAATCATTATAGAACATTAAATTCTATTCATACTTATATTGGAAATAATGAGGTAGGAGCGTTTTCTATTTTGGATAAATTATATTGTAAAGTTCTTGATAAATATTTTCCTAAAGAAATGGAGAGATTAGAAGATAAAATTACTCATCCAGATTACCCATATTATTATAACTTAAAAGCTGAGTCAAAATTTAAACTAGAAGCAGTAGAAGAGATCGAAACTCCAATATTTGAATTGATCAAAGAAATGGGGTTTACAATTTCCAAGATTGAAAATAATTGGAAAGCAGAAAATTATTCATCTGAATTTACTGCAGATAGTCCATCTCGATTACTAGGTTTAATTTCATTATATCAAATAAAAGGAGAGAACTGGGAGATTAATAGAGAACTAAGAAATGATTCTTAGTAATAAGCTATTCTAAGTATTAATAATAACCAAAACAAACAATCTTGAAAATAGTAATATTTGGAGCTTCGGGATCAGGAACAACTACATTAGCTCAAACTCTTTCGCAGAAATTAAATTGGAAACACTTGGATGCAGATGCTTATTATTGGAAGAAAACTGATCCTCCATTTCAAGAAAAACTGCCTTTAGAAGAACGAAATGAAAATCTCAAATCAGATTTTAATGCCTTTGATGATGTAGTGATCAGTGGTTCTTTGGTTACATGGAGTACGTATTGGAATACAGCTTTTGATTTGGGGATTTTTTTAAGATTACCTAAACCAATACGTATGCAACGATTACGCAATCGAGAATCAGAGCTTTATGGAGAAGAATTAGAAACTAATCAAGAGATTCAAATTAAATCAGAGAAATTCTTAGAATGGGCAGAGAAATACGATGATGAAACATTTGATGGACGTAGTATTCGACAGCATAGAGATTGGATAAAAGAAATGACTTGTGAAGTTGTAGAAATTAATAAAGATTTGACTAATAACGAACGCGTAAAGATCGTATTAGATAAAATAGCAATACTTAAATAACAGTTTTTTTAACTTATAGCAACCTATTTTGACATAAGCTTAAAGCGAAAAAATGTATCTTTTAAAAAAAAAGTTAATACCATTTCTTATTTGAAAATACGAAATAGAAAAATTGAAGATTTTTGAGGTTTTACAAAAAAGAAAATAAAAAGCATAGCACTTGTACTGAGCATAGCTACGATGATATTTTATTTTGAAGTAAAATGCAAGGAGAATGATTTTAATACAGTAATTTCAATTGAGTAATGGTATAATATTAGATAACCAATACTCATATGACCAAAGCAATTTTTGAACAAACCTATAAGATCACATCACTCCATATCAATACCAATAAAGAATTGAGTTTATATGGTTTATTAGGTTTTTTACAAGATATAGCATCAGAGCATTCTCGTGTACTTGATTTTGGATATGAGAGCATGAAAGCCAAAGGTATCTTTTGGGTATTAGTACGACAAAAACTCAACATAGAACAATGGCCGCAATGGCATGATAAGATTACCATAAAAACATGGACACTCCCTATCAAAAGTTTTTACGCAAGCCGAGAGTTTGAAATCTATTTAAACGATCAAAAAATAGGAGCTTGTGCTACAACTTGGATGATTTTAGACAGTAAGACTAGAAAACCAAAAGAAGTAAGTAAAGAAGCACTACCATTACATCCTAGAACAGATTATCGATTAGCGTTTTCTGCAAATAAGATAAAACTTCCTGAGGATCTTAAGCTAGCCAATACACTTACGGTACGTAATAGTGATTTAGATATGAATCATCACGTAAATAATGTGAAATATTCACAATGGATACTGGATACCATCCCTATTGCATTGCATAAAGAATTTGACATAAAAACATTTGAGATTAATTTTGTAGCCGAAACATTTCTTAACGATACTATGGAGTGTTATCACAATATAAGCACAGATAAGACTACAACGAACGAATACTTCTTTAAGGGAAAAAACACTACCCATAATAAAATGGCCTTTGTAGCTAAAATAAAGATATAAGATTACGAGAGCTTAGTTATATATCATATTACCCACCTTTTAATATTACTCTTTAGAACAAACTCTAACTAAAGAGAGCTATACTTTTTTAGAAAATTATACTCAATTACGGAAACCCGTAAAATGATTTGAGAACTTGGGACTAAATTTATAATGAAAGTTTGTTTCATAATTAATTAAATTTATATGACTAGTGATAAAAACTTATCTATACAAGGCCAACATATACAAACAATATATAGTGAATTTATTAATAGAAGATTTTTAGTAAATAGAAAATATCAACGTAAGTTAGCATGGACTATAGAAGAAAAAAGAAACTTTATAGATACTTTACAAAATGGACTTCCAATACCATTATTTCTTTTCGCTGAAATAAATTATGAAGGGGATAAAGTCTTAGAAGTAATTGATGGAATGCAAAGATTAGATGCTATTTTTTCATTCATTGAACAAAAATTCAAGTTAAAAGATGGTTTTTTTGATTTATCAACAACAGCAGATACAATAGAATTGAAAAGAAAAGGTATTTTGCAGCAAAAATCACCTATACTGGATAAAAAAACTTGTATTAATATTGCAAATTATCTTTTGCCTATTTCAAAAACATCATTTGATAATGAATATGAGATAGAAGATTCATTTAGAAGAATAAATTCGAACGGTAGACATCTATCAGCACAAGAACTCAGACAAGCAGGGGCAAACGGCTCTTTTCCAGAAGTAGTAAGAATTATATCTTCTCAGATACGTGGTGATTTTTCTAATGATAGTCTTTTTTTGAATGACATGTCGAGAATAAGTATTTCAAATAGAAGATTAGAATATTATGGATTGAATTTATTTGAAATGTTTTGGATAAACCATAAAATTATTTCTCATTCAGCTCTGAGAGCATCAAGAGATGAGGAAATTGTAGCTCATTTGATTTCTAACATTATACTAGAGAATAGCCTTAATTATACTGCTTCAAATTTAGATGCTTTTTATGGGTTTTCGCCTAATCCACTTGCTCCTACGCCTATAGAAAAATCTAAAATAGAAAGTGCTATAGAAAGGATTTCCAAAAAACAGATTATTAATCAGTTTAATATAACATTTGATCTTATTGAAGAACTTTTAGAATCAAATAATAAAATTTTTCGAGATTTAATTTATAGAAACCCCAAAACTGATGAGAATTATAGAGCATTTCATGTTATTTTTATGGCCTTTTATAAGTTGCATATTGTTGAAAATAAAAGAATAAACGATCATAAAGGTTTAATTATCGAGCTTAAAAATATTGGAGATGATCTTATTAGAGTAGATTCTTTAAAGCAATTATTTCATCATAAAGAAATGTCCAATAGAGTCAATGCTTTGATAGGAAGAATTAGCAAATATTTTGTGGAATCCGATATAGAAGATCCTGCTTATTATGATTGGACAAAAGAATTCTCTAGAATTCTTATGCAATCTAATACTGAACAGAATTTATTTGAATTTAAGATTGGATTTTATGATTTTGAAAAGAAAAAGTTTAATAAAAAATTAGTATATAAAGTAGCAAAAACTCTATCAGCTATAGCAAATTTAGGTCCTGATAAAATTGGTTATGTAATAGTTGGAATTGCAGATACAAAAGCTGATTCAGATAAATATTGTGAAACATATGGAGGAAGAGCAATTAAAAAAAATAACTTTTATATAAATGGAATTAGTGAAGAAGCTAAAAAAAATTGCTCTTCTTTAGAGACATATATCCATCAAATAAAAGAAGAAATTAAACAAGCTCCAGTAGAACCTAAAGAGTTTTTATTAGATCTTCTTTCTAATTTTAAATCAAGAATATATTTTGGAAAGGAAGTATTGATTTTTAAAGCTCAATCTAATAAACCAGTTTGGTTTGATGGTAAAATATATAGAAGAGAGCATTCTCATAATGTTGAAATACAAATTAATCAACATCACGTTGTCTATGATAAGTTTTACAATAAATCGAAAATTGATTGAAAATGCTATGTTAAATAAAAAACTTAAATATATAATAAACCCCATAAAGAAAACACTATAACCTACAGCTTTTAAAAAATATGTACATTTAATCAAAAAATAAAAGTAGTTTTGAGTTAGACTACACTTATAATTAAAAGGATTAGAAATCACATGAAAGCTAAAATTGACCGTATAGTAGAATCTAGAGAAACCAAAGCAGGTTTGTATTTTGACTATATCATTCAGGTATTAATTTTACTTTCGATTGTTACCTTTACCATAGAAACCATACCGGATCTAAAAGCAGAAACAAGAACGTTGCTTAACCATATAGAAACCGTATGTATTATCCTTTTTTCTATTGAGTATTTGATTAGAATTTATATCGCCAAAAACAAGTTTAAATTTATCTTTAGCTTTTATGGACTTATAGATTTAATAGCCATATTACCATTTTATTTATCCTTTGGTATTGATCTAAGATCAGCGAGGATTTTAAGATTTCTTAGAGTTTTTAGATTAGTAAAGTTAATACGATACAATAGAGCTTTAAGACGTTTTAATTTAGCATTAAACTTGATAAGAGAAGAACTTATTATGTTTAGTGTAGTATCTGTGATCTTAATGTACTTATCAGCAGTAGGGATTTATTATTTTGAGAACGAAGTACAACCAGAGGCGTTTTCATCTATATTTTCAAGCTTGTGGTGGTCGGTAGTAACACTTACGACAGTAGGATATGGAGACGTAATCCCCATAACAGTTGGTGGACGTATTTTTACATTTATCATCTTGATGATAGGTTTAGGGATAGTGGCCATTCCTTCGGGGATGATTTCATCTGCACTTACTGAAGCTCGAAATATTGAGAAAAAAGAAAAAAAAGCTAAGGGAGAGTAAAGAGTAATTGTTGTGTTTTTGTATAAGTGATTAGTGATGAGAGATGAGTGGGATTGAATCTAAAATTTAAAAGTCTTTTTGTTGTGGAGTTGGTTAGTTAGGTAGTTTTTGAGTACTGTCATTTCGACTGTGCTAGTGACCAAACAAGCCCTGTGATAAGTATTAAATCAACAATCTATATTTGCTATTCATAAATATAATTCGCCCACAACTTTTGTGATTGATCCATAGTAAAACTCATGAAAGTAAACCTAGTTCCATAATACACCAAATAACTTAACGACAATAAGGATTAGTATTGCTGTTTAAAGGATAGTAAAAAGAAATCTTTAAACACGTTTTTGATAAATGCTTTTTCAGATTTAGATAACGGATTATGATCTAGAATAATACCCTGCAAAGCATATTTTTCGGTTTCAAAAGCCTTAGGCATTTTAGAGATTTGAGCATTGTTAAAATGCGCTAATATCAAAGAAGGCATTTTTATAAGTACTTCGGGTAAAGTGTTAAACATATTATGACCAGCATGTAAAACCCATAAATTATCGAGCTTGTACATTGAATCAGGTAGATAAGTTAACGAATTATGATCTAGATATAGATACCGTATCTGCTGTAAATGCTGAATGGCGGTAGGGAGCGTATCTAATTTGTTATGATCTAACCATAAAGAATACAAATGAGGTAATTCACCTAGATAGCGATAGCTTTGATCTGTAATCATATGGTTATAAGAAAGATTTAAATCTTTAAGTGTTTTTAATTGAGTAATACTTTTAGGTAGATCAGTGAGTTGATTTCCTTTTAAATTTAGAAAAACTAAAGGTAAAGAAGCAATATTTTGTAGCGTAACATCCATATTTAAAGATGGATTATAAGCAAGAGAAAGATGTTTTAAGTTTTTTAAGGAACTGATATTTTTAGGGATTTCCTTAAGCTGTAAACTATCTAATAACAATACTTCTAGTTGTGTATGAGAGCTTAAACGAGTAATAGTATTTTCTAAATCTAGATTGGGATTATTGCTTAAATCTATTCTTTTTAAATGAGGAATACTGTCGATCCATTTAGGAAGCGTAGTGAGATTTTTGTGACTCAAATCAATACGGTGAATCTTTTTTAAAGGTTGTTGTTTAGCAGTGGTATAGGTAGGACCATAATAAGTAGAGTAGGTACTACAGTTGACCAATAACAAAGCCAGAGGAATGATAAGTAATAAAAAGTGTTTATTCATTAGTACCTATATTTTGATAAAAAAGATGACCAGAGGATTCTATATAGAATTTGTTTTTTTGCTCGACAGGCCAAGGAAACCTAGGATTAAGACCAAAACCATCATGTAAGATATTTTGCACATGAGCACCAGATTGTATACTATTGATACCTATTTTGCTTGTAAAAGCTAAGTGATTTTCTTGATATCCACCATAAACATAAAAGTTACCATAAAAGAGATCTTTATAAGGAGGTAATGTAAACCATACATTTTTACGTCCGTCATGAGAATTTATAGGATTTCTAGGCGAACGACTATAGTCAGGTTGTGGTGTAAATAGATCAATACCAAAACCAAGATATTGTAGATTTTCATAATGAATTCTAGTATAGCCTATGCGTAAACTTCCTGTAATACCATAATCTGTACCCGAGCCATAAAACCACCCGAATTTTAAATCATTGAGAAAAGTAAGCTGAAATTGATGTTGTTGATTACTAAAACGCATAAGTAAAGCACCTCTACGCAATCCATACGAACGTAAAGTTTTAGGAAGAACATCACGTGTAAAACCAAAACCGATACCATTAAAACCACCTTTGCCGCTTGGATTATAAAGATAACTAGTATTAGCAAGAGATAAAGTACTTCCTAATAGGTTACTGTTTTGACCAATACCTGCCAAAGCAAAAAAATCATAGGTATATGCAAGACCAGTGGTCTTAATTGTATGCCGTTTTGTAAATTCATATACCGAAAATGAAAGTCCACTTTCTATAGCAATATCATTATAACTAAGCGTACCAAAAGCTGAAGTTCCTAGTTTTAAATAAGCATTTTGATTACCTAAAGTAAGCGTTGCTTTAAACAATAGACCGCCACTAACGTTGAACGTTTGCGCAAGACTAGTAGTACTGTATAGAAAACAACATAAGATGATAAAAAAACGTACACTATTCATAACTCATTATGATCGTCTAGGATGATACGTATTGATAACTTGAGTAAGATGACTGCGATCAAGATGCATATAAATCTCGGTAGTCGTGATACTCTCATGACCTAGCATAAGCTGAATAGCCCTTAGGTCGGCACCGTTTTCTAATAAATGAGTAGCAAAGGAGTGTCTAAAAGTATGCGGACTTATTTTTTTATTAATCTGTGCTTTTTCAGCCAATCGTTTGATGATAGTAAAAATCATAGCACGAGTGAGTTGTTTTCCTCTACGATTTAAAAACAGCGTATCTTCATGACCTTTTACGATATTGAGGTGTGATCTGATTTCGTTTTTATAGAGATTGATATATTTTTGAGTATGCGTTGCAATAGGTACAAAACGCTGTTTATCACCTTTACCAATTACACTAATATAGCCTTCATCAAAAAAGAGATGCGAAATTTTGAGTTCGACTAATTCACTTACACGTAATCCACAACCATATAAAGTTTCGATAATAGCACGATTTCGTTCCCCTTCTGGAGTGCTTAAATCTATGGCTTCAATAATAGCATCAATTTCTGCTACCGCTAGGGTATCAGGTAATTTACGACCTATTTTGGGAGCTTCAATAAGCTCCATAGGACTATCATCTCTGTAATCTTCAAAGATGAGGTAATTAAAAAAACTCTTTAATCCAGAAATGATACGAGATTGGGATCGAGCATTTACTTCTTTGGCAATTTCAAAAAGAAATTGTTGAATATCCTCTTTTTGTATGCTTAACGGAGTGGCAGTACTTTCGTGACTTTCGAGAAATCGAATTAACTTTTTGATATCAAGGCTATAAT
The DNA here is from genome assembly GCA_947387485.1 of Aquimarina rhabdastrellae. Classification (GTDB taxonomy): domain Bacteria; phylum Bacteroidota; class Bacteroidia; order Flavobacteriales; family Flavobacteriaceae; genus Aquimarina. The sequence continues at coordinate 735,857 of CANDNT010000001.1, read as the reverse complement.
TAGCAATAGAATTATCAGAAAGTCCACGTTCGATCTTTAAAAAGTATAGATAATCTGTAAGTGCTTGTGACCAGTTCATAAAACCAATATAAAAAGAAAATGTTTTTTAAGAGGTTATTAGAATAAAATTATATTTTTACTTGTGGTAGTGATAGCTATCAGAATGGAGTTATTTAAACTTTTAGAATTTGAACAAAAATTAGAGTTACATAGCAGTGCTACGGAACGAAAAGTTCAATAATTAAAATAGGTATACGTGAAATTATTAATAGTAAATGGACCTAATCTTAATTTATTAGGGAAAAGAGAACCGGGAATATATGGTAGTCAGACTTTTGAAGCCTTTTTTGAAACTTTAAAAGAAAAGTTTTCGTCAGTATCACTCAGTTATTTTCAATCTAATATTGAAGGTGAAATGATTACCGAAATACAAAATGCCGATGGTGTGTATGATGGTATCATTCTTAATGCAGGAGCCTATACACACACGTCCATTGCTATTGCAGATGCTATTAAAGCGATAGGTGTACCTGTAGTTGAGGTACATATCTCTAATACATTTGCAAGAGAAGCCTATAGACATCAATCTTATATTTCGCCTAATGCAAAAGGTGTGATTTTAGGTTTTGGAATGCAGAGTTATACACTTGCTATTCAAAGTTTTTTATAGACGAGTACGATTACAAAAGTATATTGTAAAAAATCAATCAATGATCACACCAATTATCTTATCTGCTACAGATGCAAATGCGGCTTTAACTACCTTTAAAGAATGGCTAGAAGAACCTGTGACCTTAATTGTTGTTATAGGTAATAATGAACAGGCAGATCAAGTAGTTTCAAAGATTTCAACATTAATCAACTCTGGAGATGTTTTTTATCATGGGACACGAGTATTGCAAGTGCCTAAAGTTTCTTTTGTTAAAACTTCACTACAAACATTAGCCATTAATCCTAGATTAGGAGCGATTACTTGGGATACTTCAGAGAATCAATTATTGCTATCAATCACTAATGTGCATCACAATATCGGAGATTATTTACAACTAAATAAATTCCCCAATCGACCAGTATACTATACAGAGCGATTAATCATGAAAGCATTAGGTTTTGATAAACTATTAACATAAACAAAGAAAGCATGAAGCATTTCTTTTTTAGAATTTTGTGTTGTATGATGATTTCTTATATAGGAACAGCACAGAATATACTTAAAATTACAGAAGAAGACCAAGATCAACAATATCAAACAGCTACAGGAGCTATTGAGGCTTCTTATATCAATAGTAAAATTGTTGATATCAATAGTACGTTGGCTTTAGAAATCGATTATGAAACCTTATTGCTTCATATCGGGAAAACATCAAACATAGGATTACCAGAAGCCTATACAACTAAACTGAATTTACTTATAGATGCTATGAAAACTCGTAACAAGCATCTAGAGCAATTTAAGAATTTATTACATCAATACGATTACGAAAGTTTTAAAGCAGATCCAGAAAAGAATAGAGCTTGGGCTAGTCAAATGCAGACATTAGCCTATAATGTAATAGACTTAACGACTATTGATCCTTATATAGAGTCTGGTCCAGGAGGTTTTAGACCCAAAGATATATATGAAAGAACAGCAGTGGTCCTGGATCGTATGAAAGAAAATGTAGCAAAACATGCGCAACAAGAAGGTGTAGCTATACAAATGGGAGCGTGGTTAGTTACCAAAAATCAACAAATAGCACTGCATTTACCAGAGTTTGATGAGATCAAACCACAAACATCATACGAGGTACAACGCTGGCAATTGTTACCGACAATAGACCAATTAAACCAGCTAAATCAATTGCAACAGTTTGCAAAAGAAAATACAGATACAGGAATAGCGATTCTCAAGAAAACACTAGATGCAGAAGTAGATAGATTAAAAGGAGTATTTACAGCGGATTTTAATATGCAATTGGCTACCATTAAAAATGCACTAGCAGCTTTTGATACAGCCGAAGTACAACCGTTAGTAACTAAGCTTAAAACTATAGAAACCTATTGCGATCAACTTAAAAATCAGATAAACTCTAGAATTAGTTATTACAAAGGTTTACAGGAACAAGATATTGCTAACCCATTAGGTATTATAAGCAATGTAAACGCTGATATTACATTTTTAAAAGATGGCTTAGGAAAACAAATCAAAGATGATTTTGAAACAGTAAAAGCAGACATAACGAGTTTAACTACTAGTTTACAATCTACAGAAGGAAAACAATTAGTAGCGAGTGTAAATAGTGCAATAGCACATTATAGTCAATGGTATAACACTTTAAAAAACTTGGTAAATCCTAATACCATTTCGACACTTTTGGGCGGAACAACAGTTGATTTTAAAACACTGGATTTTAGTGAAGAAGTGTTATCGTTTTCTTTACAAGAATTACCTAAGAGAACAAGACTAGATTTAGTAACAACAGGTAGAAGAAAAGACGGAGATCAAATTGCATTTAAGTTTGAAGTCAAAACAACAAAAGATATGATCTATCATGAATATAGAAAAGTAATGATGTATCGTATTTTACCTCATATAGAAGGGACAGTAGGAGTGGTGTTTGCAGATCCATTGGCGCATACAGCTATCAAAACACAGTTTCAAATGGCACCATATTATAATTTGATTTTAAAAGGAGGTTTTGATCAAAAGCTAAGAAGAAAATCGGTGTTGTATAATCAATTGTTTGATTTTGGGATAGGATTGCACGTCTCTGCACCAGATTTTGATGGTGATGATATTCCCGAATTAGGTACAGGAATGGTGATTTCTATGTTACATGATTATGTACAATCAGGAATGGCTATCAATGTATTTACAGGTGATCCGTATTGGTTTTTTGGGATTAGAATACCAGTACCTAGTTTTAATATAGGAAACTTAGGTAGATAAAAGCGAATTGTGTATCATATCATCTAAAAGTAATATTAGAGGAGACGCTATTAGACGTTATTTTTTATCTAATACTTTATTGTAATTTTTATTATCTGGCGAGTAGGTTAACAAATCGCCATGTGGATCGTTAATAAATAACTTTCCACAATTTTGACATTCCCAAGCCATTTTAAAGAGATTGAGTATTCTTAATTGCATACAGGCTTCTTCTTTTTCCTTTGCAGAAGGTCCAGACTGTTCAATGGCATCATCTATTGAATTCCAAAAATTAAACCATTGTGTATCCGAAATGATATATCCTTTATTTCTTAAATAATCTGTTTGATCAACAATTATATTTCCGCAGTTGCATTTTATTTTCATTTGATGATAGCTTATTATGTTTTTAGAATGATAGATTAAATTCTATAAAACGTAGATACTTTATATAAATTCAATTATTAAATCTTTTTTTTCTGCTACACAGTTTTTATAAATGGCTATGATATCTTTTGTGAGAGTTACAAAATTGGAAAAAATCTCTTTTGTCTCAAGATTGTATTCATGAGGATTAAAATCTGGATAACTTTCCAATTGTTTTTTAAAAGCAGATCGTTCTAACTCATATAACTCTTTTAATACATCAAATGCTATATAGTCATAGTCTTTAACGATCAATTCTAAGGAAGCAGTATTAAAAGCTTTCCAATATAAATCAGTATCTAATGTTAACCAACCTAAATCATCATTTGAGAGATTCTTAGTATACTTAGTCTTATCAATAAACAGTTCGTCTTGATCATCATAAGTTGTCCAGATGGTATGATAAAAGAAAGTGTTATAAAGTTTCCTTTTATCAGGAGAGAGGTGTTTAGTTGCGTAATCTACAGGAGTACTTAGTTTTATTAATTGTGTGGTTTTTATACTAAAATTTAATTCTTGAGAAGCAGGATGTTCACTTAATTCTAAATAATCAAAATCTAATTCGTTGATTTTAGTTTTTAAACAATCAATCTCAGAAAACTTAGTTTTAATTCCATTCCAATATGTTCCCATGTTTTGATATTGTATTATGAAAGAGTAAGATATGATTTTGCTTTTTTACAAGATATTGTAAATACTGATACCCTTGGAATTAATTGATTTATTTAGGAATATTAATAGAAAAAATTATGGCTAGTGTGAATATAATAAATCAAGAAATAATTTTCTATATAAAATCATCTGAAATTTATGATCAGGTATTTCATCTAAAGCGTTAATCAAATATTCATTATCTAGTTCCATGCCTCCATATGCTTGATATTTATTGTAGACAAGACCAAATTTATATTGCCAAATTTCTTTGGTATCGTTATCTATAGTTTTTGATTTGTTAAAAAGATTATCATAACATTGTAAATGCATATTGATAGGAAATAGCATATGTGGATTAAATCCTAATTCCTGTTCAAACTTTTTTAAAAACTCAATCTTTATCTCTTTGTTACTTGCTCGTAACAGTAATTGTTTATATCCTTCTTTATTTATTTCTTTCAATAAATTTTCTTTAATCAAAAATTGCTCTAATAGAGTATGAATATTTATCATAGCCTCTTTTGTTGCTCCAATATCTTTATAATGAAAATCTATTTTTCTTTTATATCTTGAATTTGAACATAGTTCAAACTCTTTATCTAAATCATCTTTTTTAATTGGGTGACATGAAAAAAGAAGTATCGAGAAAATTATTAATATAAGTTTTATAGATTTTTTCAAGGTTTAATATAGTTTATTTATTATTGGAATTAATTGATTATTTGTTTCTCTGGAGATATTCCTTTATAGTATTTTGAATCCTTTATTTTTATGATCATTTTTTTTGGTTTTTTAGGTAATGGTCCTATTATTAACTGATCTATGGAGTCATTTCTTTTGAGATTAAAATCATTATGCCCAATAAATTTAGCTGTTTCACAAATTTTAATGCCATTTTGATCTTCAAATTCCCATTGATTAACATACTTGCCATATAAAGAGTTTGGGTTAGAAGTAATCAATTTATCAATTGTAAAAGTATCTGATTCAGAAATAGCACCAAGAAGATTTATGTTAATTTTGGTTTTAACATAAAAAGCATATTCTTTTTCGATACAATCAACACCTTGATTCCAATTTTCTGGATAACAACAAGATTTTAAGAAATTAGTATTCTCTTTTTCTGAATCAGTAAGTTCAGAAAAACTTAATAATTTAGCTTGGATAATAACATCAGAAGGATTTATACTTTTTTTATTTTCTTTCTCAGTACAACTAAAGAATACTATAAAAGAAATTATAAAAATGATTTGTTTCATTAAACTTACTAATTTTAATTAATGTTAACGGTTTTAAATAGAAAACGATTAGAAATTAGCACAAGTCTCACATTACGTATTAGTATTGTTGAGATTCGTTCTTATGGTTTTTTTATTCTCGACTGTAATTTCTGAACCTTCGGCAAGCATTACTGAATGTGGTTCTAATTTGGTTAAAAAATCGAATTTTGCACCATAAAGTTTACCAAAATCTACGTTGATCTCATAGTTTCTTACGTTATAAATATTCCATCTTGGGTGTGTAACTTCGTATTCATTAGATTTTATAGAATTCACTTTTGCATAACCCCAATAATGTTCTGTTATGAATTCTGTTTCGCTATTAAGAGGCATTTCATAGCTTTCTCTACTCGCTAAGATCTTGAAAGAATGTTCTATTTGTGATTTTCCCCAAGAATATTTGACTTCTCTATTCTTTTCGCTTTCACTCCAATTATGAGACATTGGCATAGTTTCATAATTTTCATTGTAAACTGTATTTGCTACAAAAGTCAATGCCCGTTTTGGAACAATTTCTTTGATGAAAACAACTCCACGTTTCCATTCATTATTTTCGAATCTTTTTACATAAAATCGCAAATTTACTTCTTCAAAATCAATATGGTAAGGTATTTTAATACCCAAAAGTTTAGTGTTTTTGAACATAAAGCCAACTAAACTGACAAAACATGTACCATTCCATAAATCTATTTCTGTTCCTGGGGGAACAAATTCGGTTAAAATATTCTTGTCAATCAAATAGTTGGCTATTGCAAGTTTTCTCCATTCAGCTTTTAGGAAACTCATTTGTTATTCAGTTTTTATAATTTTACGATGACGTTTAATATGTTGTATTGTAAATGTAGAAGTTTAAAGAATTAATAGTTAAGTACGAACTCTACTTATATTGATTGTTACTAATATATCAATTTATAATGATCATGTAATATGAATTGTGGAGCATAGTAAACATTTAGATCTTTGGGATAAAATTTGTTCTAACACTAGGTGTTTTTATTTTATAAAAACTAATGCTATAACAATTCCGAATGAATTTTATGATAGTCGAATTTTCGATGATTTTTATAGTAATAGCAAATGATATTTAAATCATAGTAGGCATTAAAAGATATAATAGATAAAAATAAATCATACCTATAATGATAATCCAAGCAAAATTTAACTTCAGTTTTGTATGCTTTAGATCAGTCCAAATTGTAGTTATTGTTTCTTTTTCAGCAATCACAACTTTAGTATTCGCTATATAATCACCAATACGTCTTTCAGGATTTATTAATCCCATAACAACTTCAATAGGCCAAGCAATACAAATTGTCAAATTGCGGATAAAACATTGTACTTCAGTTGCAGGTTTTTTGCTTTTTAAATGTATTACTTGATATCCTAAAAGCCTTTTTGCAGGGCTTTTGGCTTTGTAGAAATCTTTATTTAAATAGATAAAAAGAATTAAGAAAAATATGATGTTATAAGTATGATCATTAATTATAATGCTACTTTTTGGTATGAAAATCATTAATATAATCGAAGGTAATACTGTAATCATTGTTAGTATTATATGATCCAGCAACATACTTAAAACTCTATGAATTCTAGGATGTGTTCTTGTGAGTTTAATAACTTCGTTATATAGAATTCCTTTGTGTTGGGTTTCTTCCATTGTAATTGTTCGTTAATGATTTAGATGATGAGAAATAGTCGTTTGATGAATAATTATGAAAAAATCAAATTTATAAAATTTTTTAAAGATCGTCTGTAAAGTGTTCTTTGCGTTTTGGTTTAGCAAACTTTTCCTTGTTGTAGGTTTTAGAAGCACCTTTGGCTATAGATAAAGAATTCCAATTGTTATTAGCAACCATTTTACCTATAAAAACGATTTGTCCGATATGATAGGGGTAATGTGTTAATTGTCTATTGATGGCTTCAAGTACAGTATGCCCCATGTTTCTAATATAAATTTCCTTTGTTAAATCAGTATCAGTTAAGGGCGTAATGGCATTAAATAAACAGTCCCAACCTTCATTCCATTTGAATAATAATTCTTTTCTGGAGGCGATGTCATTATCAAATTCGGCATCTCTTTTTCTCCATTCTTTTTCCCCGTCTGTAGTCAAGAAATCAGACCATCTAGACATCATATTACCATGTAAGTGCTTTACGATTGTAGCAATAGAATTGCTTTCTTCAGTGCATTTCCAAAATAGCTTTTCCTCAGGAATTTGCTCAAATGTTTTTTCACCAAGATCTTTATAATATCGAAACTGTTTAATAGCACTAGAAAGAAAGTTACTCATGATTGATAGCTAAGGTTTTAATTGGAATCAAGTAAGTTTAAGTTAATGAATTTTGATTAAAAAATTAAAAGCTATGAGTTATAACTAATAGTATTTTGTCTATTTTCTTGTTCAATTAATTTTAAGTGTTTAATCTGCTCAAATAAATTATTCCAAGGTTCTGCAGTTATCTTTAATATTAGAGATTTTTTTTCAATAGTATTTTTATAATGAATTCTTAAGTCGTTATAACTACTAACTTTTATGATATCCTTTGAGTTTAAAACTAACTCTTTTTTTCCTTTAAAAATAGAATAACTAATAATTATTAAGTCTTGTCCTGATCTATTTATTTCAAGAAGAATCTGATGTTCTATAATTCCCCAATACCCAAAAAGCAATATGTAAACTATCCAGTCAATCTTATTATAGGAACTTAAAATAGTTGTGTTGTTATTCAAGAAATAAAAGATTACAACTAATAAAATCAGGGTTAAAAGCACTTTTTTTAATAATGATATCCAAAGATTTTTTATTAAGTGATCGTTCATTTTATATAATGTTTAGTAAATGACATTAGAATAATCAAGTAACTGTTTCGATATATTTATTTAATAGTATTCTCTACTTAGAATTTGTTTTAAGGATACCTTTATAAAAACTGTCTAAAAACAAAGAATTATGAGTATCGTTTGGATATAATTCTTTTGTTAATAGGATAGCATTATTCTGCTCTAATTCTTTAATAAATTCCTCTATTTTATTTTTATGAAATGCTGGTTTAGGTTGATAGGTTAGATGTATTTTTGTTTTCTTTTTATAATGGGCTTTTTTGAATCTTTCTATAACTTCTCCATTACTAAACCATATAGAAGGATCGTATATATGAATAACTTCAAAAGGATGATCTAAGGATAAAATATAACCACCAAAATATCCTCCATATGAGTGTCCAATCAAAGTTTCGTGATCGTTTGTAGCATAATTTTTATTGACATTTGGAATTAGTTCTTTAGTTAAATAATTATAAAAGTTTAATCCTTTTCCCGAATTGGATTCATTATACCAAGTAGCGTCAACGGGATCGCCATCATACTCAATTCTAGATTGACTAAACGTAAGATCTTGCCCTCTTTTATGTTCCCAATCAATATGCGGAATTCCGACGATAATAGAATTCTGTATTTTTTTGTTTGCACCTAAATCAAAGGCTATGTTTTTAATTAAATCAAATCGCCATTCGGCATCAAAAACATAGATAACAGGATAGTTTAATGAATCATTGTATTTAAGCGGTAAACTAACCCAATATTCTCTATCCTCATCTAAAGCTGTAGAATGAATGGTATGTTTGAAGGTTTTATTAATACATATAGTGTCTTGTGCTACAACATTGATATTTAGCAGAACAAGAAATAGGATTAATAGTGTGTTTTTCATGTTAATTTGATTGTATTGAGTGTTTAAAATATGATATAGCTAATAAAATTGAAGTGATATTTTTCAGCAAAGTGATATTAGCTTTTTTAATATTCGGATAGGATTTTAAAATCGCTTAAATCAGTTTTAACTTTTTTGAATACCGAAATAGTATTCTTTTTATATTCTTTAAGCTTTAAAGTATCATTTTTTAATGATACTACTTTGTAAAATGGTTTGTTAAACTTATAAATTGTATTATTAATGATTTTTGATTTGAATTTAGTTCCATATTCAAAACGGTATTCATAAAGAAATTTTTCTTCTATGATGAAATGCCACTTAGTTATTCTGGGATCTTCTTTTTCCTTTTTTTCTAAAATATTTTGAATACTATCAAACTCTTTTTTTTCTTGTTCGTTTCCGTGAATTATAAGTTCTCCGATATTAATTTTATGAGTATTAATAGTTTCAATTAACTCCCAAGTTCCAATAATATTAGTGTGTTTAACTTCCTGAGAAAAAGAAAAGAAACTACATAAAGTTAGTAAGTAAAATAAGTTGTTATTCATTCAATATGCTTTATATATAGTTATTTTTTACGCCAAAATTCCCACCATTTTTTATCACTTGTATCTGAAGCTTTGAGGTTAGAAGAAGAGGTGTCTATTTGTGTATCTTCCTGTTGTCTTTCTAAATCATCTATTACACAAGCAATAGCACTTTCAAGATCGGTTTCAATTTTTTGAGGTATGAACTGTTGTATATGATTTAAATCTTCTAAATCAATAGGATTAACAGCTATTTGAAGCTGTTGTAAGTTTGACATTTGGTCAAATAGTGATTTAGGTAATGTAGTGAGTTGATTAAATCTTAAATCGAGTTCTTCAAGCGATTTAAGTTGAGTTATAGCTTGAGGAATATTAGTTAATTGATTGTTTGAAAGATTTAAATTTTTCAAACTACTGATATTTAAGATGACATCAGGAAAACTTGTAAATGAATTATAGTTTAAAGTGAGTATTTCAAGATTATTTAATTCTGAAAATGATTCAGGTAAATCGGATAGCTTATTAGAGCTTAAATCTAAGCATTGTAGGTTAGTTAATTGTACGATCTCTTCTGGAATAGATTGTAGTTTATTATCATTTAAACTTAGAGATTCTAAACTCTTTAAGAACATGATCTCTTTTGGAATACTATTTATTTTATTACTAGAAACAGACAAGTGTTTTAAACCTGTTAGTTTCATTAATTGTAAGGGGATAGCTTCTAGAGTAGTATGAGAAAATGTTAAGGATTTAAGATTTTCTAGTAGGTAAATAGCATCGGGAACAAATTTAATTTCATTACCCCAGAATAAAAGTTCTTCGATTTCATTTATGAGGATTATTTTTTCTTTTATAGTAATGTCTACAGGAGAGTTTCTATACCCATAAATCATTTTGTGCTTGACTAACCAATTGAAAACTTCTTCGTACGCGGTAGCATTTTTTACTTGAATAGATTTACCCAAATTAACTAAACGCTCCTTTCGTTTTTCCAAAGATTCCATACAATGAAGCTTTAAAAAAGCATTGGTAAGCAAGTATTGATTATCAGTTCTCCAGTCTTTATTAAAATATTGACCAGTATCCCAATCACCAACATTTAAAAGTTCCAATTTATGAAAGATAAAACCAAAACCATGTTCCGTATCCCAAGTGCATCCACCAGTAAAACCAATATAAGAAATACCATCTTCTTCTGCATCTACAATGTTAATGGTATTAATTCCAAAATAATTGATAATATCATACAGATTATCTACAATAGGAAAACCATCCTTATCTGTATATATACGTGTCTCTCCATTTAAATCCACATTTTCATAGCTTGTCTCTCTGTAAGGCCCATAAAGCTCTAAAAAATACTCTTCATATTGTTTTAGGTATGTAATTAAGTTTTCTAATATTTTATTTGAATGTGTTATAAAGAAGTCATGAGCCGCAAGTTGAGCTTTATTGGGTGCTGTATCCTCATCTGTATATGAAAAATTAACTTGAATTAAGTCTTTTGAACTGGTATATTGAGAATAAGACTCAAAACGAGGAAATAACTTTTTAAAAGTTGTATAATATCCTAGTTCGTCAGATTCAGTAAGTTCTAATTTAGGTGGCATTTTGTCGTTTTTCATGTTAATTTGATTGCGCTGAGTGTTTAATACATAAAGATAGGAGTAAGGCTAACAATCCATAAAAATCTAATACTTTTGATTTTAAATATAATGTGTATCATGAATGATAAATATAGCTCAATTTAATGAAGGTTACAAAGAATCTAAGCCTCGAAAATATGATGATAAATAAGTAGTAATATGCTTCTAAGAAAGCAATATGTTAAATTAAACTAGATTATATAATTTAGGTTCAAAAATAGGAATTAGATATTAAAAAGGCTTAATAGAAATTACCTATATAATAAAATGTTAAGAAGAAGAGTATTTCTATTATAGTATAATTAGATAAAGGTAAATTTTAATATGGAGAACCACCTGCAATAGCATACTTATGGCAAGTGGTATAATAACTTCAATACAATTTTAAAAGCATTGAATTGTTTGATTGTAAATTGTTATTTTTCATCTCCTATTGGATCAATTTCAGCAGTTTCTACCATTAACATTACTGTTTTTACAGGTGCGATAGGTTTATGCATAACTCCTTTTCCAATTGTTGTACCTTCGTTTGGATTAAGCTCAATTGTTTTATCTTTTAGTTCAATGAATAATTTACCACTTAAAACAAAAAAGAATTCATCATCATTATCGTGTTTATGCCAATGATATTCTCCCTCAACTATTCCAATTCGTACAACACTATCATTAACTTTTGTAAGTGTTTGATTGAACCATTTGTCTGTACATTCTTCAACAATTTTTGGTACATCAATTAATTCATGATGATTGTATAAAACATTCATCTGTTGATTGTAATCATATTTATTACTCATTTTATTTTTTTTTGATAAATTAATATTTGTTTTAATTCAGGTTTTATATGTTTAAAGTTTAATGAAGAATTGCCAACGTTTTTCATTCCCATTTTTTCATAAAAGTGTATGGCCTTGGTTTCAGATGCCATAACTTCTAAACTTAATTTTTTGAAGTTTGATTTAAATGTATTTTCAATCCAATTAAAAAGTATTTTACCAATGCCCTTACCTTGATATTTTGAGTGTAAATAAATCCTTTGTAAGTGAATTATTTGTGTTTTTATATTTTTTTTAATCTTCAAAATTCCAATAATTACCGATTGATAATGAATGAAGTAATACAATGAATCTGATTCATTTAATTCATATGTGAGGTTTTCTAATGAATAGATTTTTGATAAATAAGACGTTCCATTGTCACTCCATAGATAATTATATACTAGAGGATAAATTTCATTCATTAATGAATATAGTTTATCATGATCATTTATATGGATTAATTTTAAGGCGATATCATTATTTACGTTTATCATACAATTCTTTAACCCTAATTATTGTTGATTTTTCGGCAAGAGCATTTTCTATTTTGCTAAGTTCTTTTAAAAACGTTTTACTGACATATTGGTTATGAACATCTGCAATATCATTCCATATTTTTTTTAGTTTAGGTAGTTCTCTAATGGCTTTTTCAGATAGCGAGTATAATTGCTTTCTATTATCGATAGTTGACTTATGAGCAATTAAAAAATTTGATGATACCATTTTTTTTGTAATCTTGATGATTGCTGTATGTGAGAATGATAATTGTTCTGCAATTTCTGTTGCAGTTAATTCTTTCTCCTTTTCTAAGATTAGTAAAATAAGATGCCAATTGGGTTCAATTTCTAGATTCAAATTTTTATAAACCACTTTCCCCATTTTGTTAAGGCTATCACTAAGCCTTCTAACTCTTGCTGTATAACCTATAAGTTCTAAACCTTTTATAAAATCTTTTTCCATATATGATTGAGATTTTCTTTTGAACACACCTGATATTAATCTTTTTTAGGTAAAAACTATTAAATCAAACATGTAGCGCTTAATATAAATTTCGTTTTTGTGAAACTGGTTTCGCAAATATATAAAAAAAATATGAAACTAGTTTCGTTTTTTTAATGTTGTTAAAAGTAATGAATTACAAAATAATTATAAAAACAAAGGGCAATCAACTAGTTGATTGCCCTTTGTTTTTATATAGAAAAATAAATTTCTTAGATGTGAATTACTTCGTCATAAGCATCTGCAACGGCTTCCATTACCGCTTCACTCATAGTAGGGTGAGGGTGGATAGCTTTTAATACTTCATGACCAGTAGTTTCTAGTTTACGTCCTAAAACAGCTTCAGCAATCATATCTGTAACACCAGCACCGATCATATGGCATCCTAACCACTCTCCATACTTAGCATCGAAGATTACTTTAACAAAACCGTCTTTAGTTCCAGCAGCACTAGCTTTACCAGAAGCAGAGAATGGGAATTTACCCACTTTTAACTCATAACCAGCTTCTTTAGCTTGTTTTTCTGTCATACCTACACTAGCAATTTCTGGATAAGCATAAGTACACCCAGGAATATTACCGTAGTCGATAGCCTCAACATGCATTCCAGCAATTTTCTCTACGCATGTAATACCTTCTGCAGAAGCTACGTGAGCAAGAGCAGGACCAGGTACAACATCACCAATAGCATAAATACCAGGAATGTTAGTTTGATACCAATCGTTAACTAAGATTTTATCTCTATCTGTAGCAACACCTAAATCTTCTAGACCGATGTTCTCAATATTTGTTTTGATACCTACAGCAGAAAGAACGATATCTGCTTCAAGAATTTCTTCTCCTTTTTTAGTCTTAACAACCGCTTTAACACCTTCACCACTTGTATCAACACTTTCTACAGAAGAATTTGTCATTACTTTGATTCCAGCTTTCTTAAAGTTACGTGCAAATTGCTTAGATACTTCTTCGTCTTCTAGAGGTACTAAGTTTGGTAAGTATTCTACGATAGTTACCTCTGTACCCATTGCATTATAGAAGTGAGCAAACTCAACTCCAATAGCACCAGAACCTACAACAATCATTTTCTTAGGTTGAGATTCAAGTGTCATTGCTTGACGATATCCAATTACTTTTTTACCATCTTGAGGTAAGTTAGGTAATTCGCGAGATCTAGCACCTGTAGCAACGATGATATGCTTTCCTTCATAATCTGTAACTGTACCATCTGCAGCAGTTACAGCAACTTTACTACCAGGTTTAAGTTTTCCAAACCCTTCAATAACGTCTATTTTATTTTTCTTCATCAGGAATTGAATACCTTTACTCATTCCTTCAGCAACACCACGGCTACGTTTTATAACAGCACCGAAGTCTTTATCAAAATTATCTACAGTCAATCCGTAATCTGAAGCGTGTTTTAAGTAATCAAATACTTGAGCACTTTTTAATAACGCTTTAGTAGGGATACATCCCCAATTCAAACATACACCACCTAAATTTTCCTTTTCAATAATAGCAGTTTTGAAGCCTAATTGAGAAGCGCGAATAGCAGTTACATAACCACCAGGACCACTTCCTAATACTATAATGTCGTATGCGTTCATATGATATGTCATTTTTTTAACGCAACGAATTTACGGATAATTAATCTAATGAAAAAAGCTTTTGCATATTCTGTTAAAACTATAACGTTTAAGGAGTTCTAGATGTTATAAAAACAAAAAACGTAATCTCTAGAGATTACGTTAATTTTTTAAAAACCTAATGGTTTATATGTGTTTATACTGAATATATCCTTAATCTAATAACGGAATTTGAGTCGAATCAATATTTAGCGTAGCTAATACTTCATTAAGATTACTCACATCATTATTTTGAGCAAAATCAGCCGGAACAATAACGATTCTGAAATCTTGATTTTGTGTAAAAGAAGCATCAAGAGCACCTGGATCATCACTTTCGATAAAAATATCTAAATCAAAGATGCTACGACTTTCGTCGAAAAGGAAATTAAACTGAAATTGAGCATATCCTCCTCCGTTAAAGAAAAACGTTCTAGGTAAAGGCTCCCACACATCTGCACCATTTGTAGAAGATGCCGCAGGATCTCTTAAATAAACTAAGGCAACATCTGAATCAAAAACCTCAATAGTATTAGGAACTACTACATTAATTGCATAATTATTGGCAGCATTAAAGTCGGCAGTAATTTCAAAAGCTTTTGCAAGTATTGTTTCTCCATCTTGTCCGTCAAGTCCATCTCGACCAGGAGGTCCTTCTGGGCCTTCACAAGCAGTAAATGCAATAAGAACTAAGCTCAATAAAGTGATTAATTTTTTCATAGATGTTGTATTTATTATATTAAACTTTAAGATTCAAAATCTATACTCAAGGAGTTTACGCAATAGCGTTGTCCAGTTGCTGTAGGGCCGTCATTAAATACATGACCAAGATGTCCACCACAATGATTACAAAGAATCTCTGTGCGAATCATTCCGTGTGAAGTATCTCTTATATATTCTACAGTACCTTCGATAGCTTCATCAAAACTTGGCCATCCACAACCAGAATCGAATTTACTTGAGCTTTCAAATAATGGAGTATTACATCCTTTACAGGTATAGGTTCCTTTTTGGAAATGAATATTATATTTTCCTGTAAAAGGACGTTCGGTACCTTTTTGACGTAAAACTCTATATTCTTCTTCAGAAAGTTGTTCTTTCCAATCAGATTCAGATTTTTGATAAGGATATTTACTCATAATTTAGATTATTTTTTTGGCACAAATATTAGTGCATCACCATTTATACAATGTCTTTTTCCTGTAGTATTTCTAGGTCCATCACTAAAAACATGACCTAAATGTCCTCCACAAGTACCACATAACAATTCTGATCTAGCATATCCTATCTTATAATCAACATCTTTATCAATGCTACCTTCTACAGCGCGATCAAAGCTAGGCCATCCTGTACCACTATCAAATTTGTGTTCACTTTTATACAATGGTGTATTGCAACCTGCACAATGATAAACTCCTTCTTTATAATTTTTGTTTAGCGGACTACTAAATGGGCGTTCTGTTCCTGCTTTTCTCAAAATATAATACTGTTCACTTGTTAAAACCTCTTTCCATTGGGCATCAGTTTTTGTGACTTTGTATTCTTTTTTTGTTTCAGTTTTTTCTTGCGCTTTAGTAGTACAGCTTAATGTCAATACAGCTAAAAAAAGTAGAATAAGATTTTTCATAATAGCGATCTTTTTTGCTTTTTTGTTAATATAAAATGAATGAATTTTTAATCCACATTTTAATAGTCGTATGACTGTCTAAGGTATAACAAGAATTATTCCAAAATGTAATCGGCAATTTTTTGAATCACTTTTGAATCTCCTAATATTTTACGATGTCCTAAGTTATTTGTTAAGAATAATTCACTTTGAGAAAGCTGTTCATCAATGGCATAAGCATCTTCTACACTCACATCTACATCATCGTGATCGTGGATAACTAATGTAGGAATATGAACTTGCTTAGCAGAGATAGCTCCAGAGTAATTATCGATATCTTCACCAAACTTTGTATCAAAATAGCGTTTCATTAAGGTAGCTACTTTTGAAGAAAGCTGTAGGTTTTTAATAAAATTTTTGGTGATATCACTAACACTGTTGGCTGTACCTATAATGATAAGTTTTTTAATGGCTAGATTATTTTTGGTAGCTCTTAATAAAGACATACCGCCCAAAGAATGGCCAATGGCGGCTTCAAAAGGCCCATGTGTTTGTTCTAAATGGTGTACAGTTTCTATAAAAAACGGCATCATACTTATTTTTCCTGGTGATTTTCCATGAGCTGGAGCATCAAAGCTAACAGTACTATAGCCGAGTTCAAGTAATTTGTCGGCTATCTTAGATAATTGAGTACCGCTTCCAGACCAACCATGAACTAATAATATCTTTTTTGAAGAAGTACCATAAGTATAGACAACAACGTCACGGTTAATTTTTGAAACTTTAACAGTTTCTTTTTGACTTTTAGCCTCCATTTCGCGTTCTCTTTCTGGAGTTTTATACCTAAAAGGGGTTAAAAACAATCGAGCAGCAAAGCGAGATGCCAAAAAAGGAGAAAAAAAGTTGAGTGTTTTTCCAGTATATAAAATGGGTTTAGGTAACAGTAATTGCTGAACCGGTATTTTATCTTTTTCTATGTCAGTCATTTATTTGGTCGTCAAAATTGGTTGAAGTAAAAATACTCCAAAAAGGCGTTTAAAATAAGAAAAATATATAGAAATAAACATTTCATTTAACCTTTAAAAGTGCTTATTTTTGCAAGCTATATTAATAATGAGTTATGAGGCAAAAGCCCTTTGGATTAAAAGAGAAAAAAGTAGATAGAAAACTCTACGATTATCAGCAAGAAGATATTAACAAGATTTTTGCAAGATTAGAGGAGCACCCAGGAAATTATAATTTATTATACCAGCTTCCTACAGGAGGGGGTAAGACAGTTATATTTTCTGAGATAGTTCGTCGTTATATCGAAACAAAGCAAAAGAAAGTTGTTATTTTAACTCACCGTATAGAATTATGCGGTCAAACATCTCGCATGCTAGACGATTTTGGTGTGACGAATATGGTTATTAATAGTAACGTAAAAGAACTACATGACCAATACAATTATATGTGCTTTGTGGCCATGGTAGAAACCTTAAATAACCGTTTGAACGATGAGAAGTTAGAACTTGATGACATAGGAATGGTTATTATTGATGAGGCGCATTATAACTCATTTAGAAAACTATTCAAGTTTTTTGAGAAATGTTTTATCCTAGGAGTGACTGCAACTCCATTGAGTTCGAACATGAAACTTCCTATGAAAGATAATTATAGAGAATTGATCGTAGGAGATACGATTTCTTCTTTAATTGGCAGAGGTTTCTTGGCAAACGGAACTACATATAGTTATGATGTAGGGTTAGGAGCTTTAAAAATAGGGATGAATGGAGATTATACCGTTAAATCTTCAGAAGAACTCTATAGCAATACTTTGATGCAGGATAAGCTTTTATATGCATATGAAGAACGATCTAAAGGAAAAAAGACACTGATCTTTAATAATGGTATTAATACTTCTCTTGAGGTTTATGAAACTTTTAAGAGAGCTGGTTATGATATACGTCATTTAGATAATACCAATAATAAAAAAGATCGTCAAGAAATTTTACATTGGTTTAAGCATACTCCAGATGCTATTTTAAGTTCTGTAGGAATCTTGACTACTGGATTTGATGAACCATCTGTAGAAACAGTAATACTTAACAGAGCAACAAAATCGATTACATTATACTTCCAGATGATAGGTCGTGGATCTCGTATTTTACCACATAAATCTCTTTTTAATATTATAGATTTGGGTAATAACGCAGCTCGTTTTGGGTTATGGAATGAAGATGTGGATTGGCAAACGATTTTTAGATCACCAGATTTTTATTATGAAAACTTGATTAGTGATGAAGAAATCGAGCGTAACTTTAAATATGTAATGCCACCAGAAATTCGTCAAGAATTTGCCAACTCAGCAATTGTAGAATTTGATGTAGAAGAAGAATATTCTAAAACAAGAATAAATTGTACTCGATCTAAGATTGTTTTGGAAAAATCGATTGAACAGCATGCACAAATGTGTTTTGAGAATAGTGAAGATGTTTTTGATGGTAGATTGTTGATTAAGCTATTAAGTGCTGATATTGCTTCTAGAGTAAAACGTTATTCTTATTGCATTAGTAAAAACACAAAAAACTATAGAGATTGGCTAGAAGAAGATTATAAAAGGCAGTTACGACAGGCTATTAATCAAAAATTTAGCGAACAAGCAAACTAGAATTGTAACAAAAAACCAAGTGAACCGTCTAATAGGTATAAACAACAATTTAGAGCTTGAGTTTTTAATAAAATTGTAGTTATAACTTTACAATAAAAAGGGCGCTTATCTTGATACTCTTGGGATAAGTGCCTTTTTGTATATGTCTTTCTTTTCTAAGCAAAAAGCGTAATAGACTATAAATTTCTTCATAAGTAATAGATTTAACCATTATACTTCATAAATCACATTATAAAAATCTATTAAAATAAAAAATCTACGGTGCTATTTAAATGTAAACTTTGATAATGCTAGTACATTAACTATAAAACTATATTGTTAAATTTTAGTTAAATATTTTTTTGTTTTTTATGGTTAAACAGTACTAGTATTATTGGTTAATTGTTATGTGTAAAATCTACTCTTAAAAATGTAAAATCTTAACGGTTGATTATTAAAGGTATGAGGTGTTTTTTACTGTTTTGCAGTAACTTATGTTTTTTACTTTAAATTAATGTGATCTCGAATTCTATGTGATTAGCATCACAATGCAGCATAGTTAATAAGCTTATATTAAGCGACTAGAATGTCAAAAAATGATGTTTTCGATCATAAAAATGACGGAAAAATTATCCCCTAGAGATCATTTTTTGGCACGCTAAAATTAAGAAAGAAGAATAGATAATAAGATTACATGAAAGACATAACTAAGTTGCACATTGCGCAACAGGATATCTATTACCATCAATTAGTTTCCCCAGAAAGCTCATTGTATAATGTAGGTGGATATATGGTATTTCGAGGAGATTTTCAGAAAGAAGTATTTAAAGAAGTAATTGAAAATCTGCCATATATATTTGATTCATTAACGATCAAATATGATTTTACAAATGATGAACCTGTATGTTTTTTAGACAGTCCCCAAAAAGTAGAAGTTATAGAGAGAGATTTTTCTCAAAAAGATAAATCTGAAATAGAGCAATGGGTTCAAAATGAATTTAATATATCCTTTGATTTATATAATGATAGATTATATAGATATGAGATATTAAAAATAACTGAAGATGAGTATTGGGTATTTGCTTGTTTTCATCATTTGATTACTGATGGTTATGGGTTTATGATTATTTCAGATTATGTAATCAATCAATATAAAGCTATACTACATAAAAAAGAAATTCAAGAAAATAACTTTGGATCTTATTTTACTACTATAAAGGAATCTTTAGGGTATTTTGAATCAGATAATTATAAAAAAGATAGTCTGTATTGGAATGAAAAATACAAGACGATTCCAAAATCTGTATTTACACCAAAAGAGTTAAATCAACGAACTAGTGGAGGGAGAATTTCTGTAACAATACCTAACCAAAATAGATTACAATTAGAAGCATTTGCTGGACAAACACAAAGTAATCTACAACAATTAACTATAGCAGCATTAGCTATTTATTTTGGGAAAACAGAAAATGAATTAGAAGAAATAAGTATAGGAATTCCAGTTCATAAAAGAGGGAATCGAAAAGAACGACAAACTTTTGGTGTTTTCAGTGGTATTATACCATTTAAAACAAATTATAATGAGAATATGCTGATTAAGGAATTTATACAGCATATTAAGCATGAACAACGCAAAGATTACAGGTATAGAAAATATCCTTTAGGACACTTAAATAGAGACTTAAGATTACTATCTCAACAACGAGAACAACTCTTTGATATCATTGTTAATTATGAGCCTTTTAAGTTTCCAGAACCAATAGAAGGACTTAAAATAGAAACCAAACATTTAGCTAGTACAATGGAGTTTAATGCTCCGCTATCACTGAGATGGTGTGATTATGGTGAAAATCAACAATTGGAATTAAAAGTTGATTATGATGGAAAATATTTTACCGAAAACGAAGTAAAAACAATCTATAAAAGTGTTTTACATATTCTCAATGAGATTACAGCTACACAAGACGTGAGACTCAAAGAGATAGAAGTTATAACACAAGAAGAAAAGAACAGTGTAGTAAAAGAATTTAATCAAACGTATAGGGCGATTGATTACAAAAATAATACCCTACTTACAGCTTTTAATAAGAGCGTGGTAACTTCGCCAGATGGTACAGCTATTGTATTTCAAGAAGAAACGTTTACCTATGCAGCAATAGAGCAGCAATCAAATCAGCTTGCTAATTATTTAATAAACTTAGGAGTACAACATAAAGAGCTTATCCCAATATGTCTTTCAAGAGGTCCCAAAATGCTAGTGAGTATACTGGCTATATTAAAAGTAGGAGGAGCTTATGTACCCATCGATCCTAATTATCCTCAAGATCGTATAGATTTTATAGTAGATGATACTAATGCAACCTATATAATCACTGAAAAAGAATCACAAAAAGCATTCCTTGAACAACAAAATAGAAGGGTTGTTATTCTTGATAAAAAAGCAATAGAAATAGAAAAACAGCCTACCGAGAGGCCAAGTGTCAAAATAACTCCAGAACAATTAGCCTATATTATTTATACCTCAGGAACTACAGGTACACCAAAAGGAGTAATGATAGCACATCGCTCTATATATAATTTTATAGAAGCAATGAAATTAGGATTAAGAGTTAATGAATTAATAAAAGTATTGAGTTTTACCAACTATACTTTTGATATTTCTTTACTTGAATTTTTTCTACCATTGTGTAATGGCGGAACTTTAGTGGTAGTTGATGATGAAATGGGAATGGATCCTATGGCATTAGCACAATACATAAACAAAATACATCCTACTCATATACAAGCAACTCCATCAAGATGGAAAATGTTATTAGAAAGCGGATGGAAAAGTGAAGAGAATATTACCTTATTGACCGGAGGAGAAGCAACTACAGAAGCACTAAAAGGACAGTTAATATCAGCTACACAAGGAAAAGTGTATAATGTATATGGACCTACAGAAGCTACAGTTTGGGCAACTATACAAGAGTTACAAAAAGATAATAAAGTAAACATAGGTAAACCTATAGCAAATACACAAACTTATATTCTTAACAAACAACTCGAACCACAACCTATAGGAGTAGCAGGAGAATTGTGTATAGGAGGAATACAAGTAGCCGAAGGATATTTAAATCGTAGTGAATTAACAGGAGAGAAGTTTATTCCTAACCCATTTAAACTTAATGAACGTATTTATCGTACAGGAGACTTAGCTAAATGGGTGCCTAATGGAGAGATTGAATTTATAGGGCGAAAAGATAACCAGATTAAATTAAGAGGTTACCGAATTGAATTGGGCGAAATAGAAGCTACTCTAGAACATATAGAAACTGTACAACAAGCAGTAGTTTTAGCAAAAGACGATCATCAAGGAAGTAAACGATTAGTCGCTTATGTTATTACTGAAGATGAGGTAATTAATATTCAACAGGAGTTAGAGTTACACTTGCCAGAATATATGGTACCAAAAATTTATTTAAAAATGGGGAATTTTCCACTGATGCCTAGTGGGAAAGTTAACCGTAAAGCACTTCCAGAGCCTGATTTTCATCACTCACACAATATAGATTATAAACAACCTATCACAGATATAGAACAACAATTGGTTGCTATTTGGGAGCAAGTATTGCAGGTAGATCAAATAGGAATGAATGATAACTTTTTTGAGTTAGGCGGTCATTCGATCATAGCAGTGCGATTGGTTAATATGGTTCGTAAAAAGATGCGAGTTCAGATCAAAGTTCAAGATATATTTGAGACGCGAACGGTGGCCAAATTAGCAACTCGTATAGAAAATGCAGAACGTGTAGAAACGCAAGAAATCAAAGCGATAGCTGATAAGCCAACAAAACTTCCGTTGTCGTTTACTCAAGAACGTTTATGGTTTATAGATCAATTACAAGGTAGTGTAGCTTATCATATTCCAGGGGTTCAATATATAGAAGGAGCACTTGATGTAGAAAAGTTACAAAAAGCAATTGCCTCTGTAGTTCAAAAACATGAAGTACTGCATACCGTTTATAAAAGCGAAAAAGGTCTACCATATCAAACTAAAATCTCACCTTTAGATTTTGTAGTCGATCATATCGAAATTGAAGAAAACAAAGTAGATAGTTATATACAAAAGTCGATAAAAGAACCTTTTGATTTAGCCAATGATTATATGCTTCGTGCAGAAATTCTTCAGGTCCAAAAAGATGTGTTTTATTTAGTTATCGTGATGCATCATATAGCTTCTGATGGATGGTCACTACCGATAGTGATTAATGAAATTCAGCAAACATATGCTCAGAATGAAGATACGAATACCTTACCGATACAATATGCAGATTATAGTATTTGGCAAAGAGAAACAGTTACAACACAAGAACTAGACGAACAACTGAAGTATTGGGAACAACAATTGACACATAATACGCCACTGCAATTACCTACAGATTATCAACGTCCCGTAGTACAGGATTTGGCAGGTGCTCAATATCGATTTAGTTTAAACAAAGAAATAACCAAAGGCTTAAAATCACTGAGTAAGGAAAACGAAGCGACCTTATTCATGACAATGATGAGTCTATATAAAGTTGTATTGCATAGATATACAGGAGAAAGCGATATTACTGTAGGAACTCCAGTAGCAAATCGCCCGTATGCAGAACTATCAGACTTGATAGGATTTTTTGTAAATACCATTGCCATTCGTTCTCAACTTGAATCTGATTTAACATTTACTCAAGTTTTAACGCAAACGAAAACAACGACTTTAGAAGCGTATCAATATCAAGAAGTTCCTTTCGAAAAGATAGTAGAGCGCGTAGCTTCTGAACGTGATCAAAGTAGAACTCCGATTTTCCAAACTATGTTAATGCTTCAAAATACGGAAGCTTTAGCACCAGCACAATTTTCGGAAACTAAAAATACCTTACTCAAAAAATACCATACTCAGACTTCAAAATTTGATTTAAGTATGGAAATCACCGAAGCAAACGAGCAACTAGAAATAGTATTAGAATATAGTACAGCTTTGTTCAAGCCAGAAACCATAGCACGTTTTGCGACGCATTTTATGAATTTGGCTGCGGCAGTTTTAGTAAGCGCAGATCAAAACATCAATACACTAGAATTATTACCATCACTAGAAAAGGATACTTTATTAAACGTATTCAATACGCATGAAGAAATTGAAATAACTCACGATACAGTATTAGATCTATTTGAAAAGCAAGTAACTTCTCAACCTGAAGCTACAGCGTTGTTACACGAAGATACGACATATTCTTATCAAGAATTGGCAACCAAAAGTAATCAGTTAGCTAATTATCTTATCGAAGTTGGAGTAGAAAACGGAGCATTAGTTCCTATATGTATGGATCGTTCGCTAGAAATGGTTGTTACCATCTTTGCTGTGTTAAAAACAGGAGCAGCGTATATACCAATTGATCCTAAATATCCACAAAATAGAATAGATTTTATTCTTAAAGATACAGCGGCAACTACAGTGATAACTACAGCCGAATATCAAGCTTTATTCAAAAACCAACAAACGGTTACCACAGTAACTTTGGATACTATAGAGGAAAAAGTAAAGCAACAGTCCTTAACAAAACCTCAAAGAATAGTAACTCCAGAGCAATTAGCATATATCATATATACCTCGGGAACAACCGGAACACCAAAAGGAGTAATGATCCAACATCGCTCTCTAATGGCATTGCTATACGGAATGGATAAAGCATATCCAGTAACCAAAGAAGATCGTTTGTTATTAAAAACAACCTTTACATTTGATGTGTCGGTATACGAGCTTTTTGGATGGATCTATCAAGGAGCAAGCTTAGGTATTTTAACTAAGGGCGGAGAAACAGAACTTCCTGTTTTAATTCAGACGCTAGCTTCGCAAAAAATTACACATTTCAATTTAGTACCTTCTTTATTTGCGGTATTTATTGAAGCATTGCAACAACAAGAAAAAATTGATTTAGAGCATCTCAAATATGTGATGTTGGCAGGAGAGCGCCTTCCTTTAGAACTCATTATTGCCTATAGAAAACTAGGACTCAAAGCTTCTTTAGAAAATATATACGGACCTACAGAAGCAACGATTTACAGTAGTTATTTCGATACATCCTCGGTAGTAGAAACAGCTGTGAACATTCCTATCGGAAAACCTTTTGCAACGACTTCGCTATATGTGCTTAATGATAAAAATGAAGCGCAGCCAATAGGCGTTAAAGGAGAATTGTGTATTGGTGGTACTCAGGTAGCTAAAGGATATTGGAATCGTCCAGATCTAACAGCAGATAAGTTTATCGAAAATCCGTTTAAAGCAGGAGATCGTTTATACAAAACAGGAGATGTTGTAAGATGGTTGCCTAACGGAATTATAGAATATTTAGGTCGAAAAGACAATCAGGTTAAATTAAGAGGATACCGAATTGAGCTTGGCGAAATAGAAGCTACGTTAGATCGATTGGAAGTCATAAAACAATCGGTGGTCATGGTCAAGCAAGATGCACTTTTGGTAGCGTATATCACACCTGAAGCAGAATATGATACTGCCTTTGTAGAAGCTAAGCTTAGAGAAAGTCTTCCTGCATATATGATTCCGAATCATTTTATAACAATGGAAGCATTTCCGTTGAATCCTAGCGGAAAAATAGACCGTAAACGTCTACCAGAACCACAGGATCTTGCAGCTAGTGACGAAATAGTTACACCTACAAATAAAACAGAAGAGGAGTTAGTACGTATATGGCAAACGCTATTGCAAAAAGAAGCCATAAGTACACAAGCTAATTTCTTTGAGATAGGAGGACATTCTCTATTAGCAGTGCGAATGTTAACAGCGATACAAGATGTATTTCAGGTAACACTTTCTGTAAAAGATCTTTTTCAGTATACAACAATTACTCAATTAGCAGCTTATGTAGCGCAACAAGAAACTGGAACAAAAGTTACCGATATTTCGATAGCAGAACGTCCAGAGTTGATCCCTTTATCTTTTACACAAGAACGTTTATGGTTTTTGGATCACTTAAAAGGAAGTACAGAATATCATGTACAAGGTGGATTAAAGCTTACAGGAGATCTCAATAGCAAAGCGCTAGAAAAAGCGTTTAAAGAAGTAGTTCAAAGGCATGAAAGTTTACGAACTGTATTTGAAGAAATAGAAGGACAACCGTACCAAAAAGTAAAAGAAGCGAGTTCATTTGAGTTAGCACATATTTCAATTCAAGAAGAAAAATTAGCATCGGCAATTGAAGCCTATATCGCTAAACCGTTTGATTTGAGTAGTGATGATATGTTGAGAGCAACTTTATTTGAGACAGCTCCTCATGAATATACCTTAATTATCGTAGCACATCACATTGCTTCAGATGGATGGTCGATTCCTATTATTGTCAAAGAATTAGAAGCTAATTACGATGCGGCTATTCATTATACACCTATAGATTTACCAAAATTAGCGGTACAATATATTGATTACAGTCTTTGGCAAAGAGAAAATTTAACAGAAGCCTTTTTAGAAGAAAAACTAATTTATTGGGAACAACAGCTTCAAGGGACAACACCTTTGGCTATTCCAACAGACCACATAAGACCTGCGATACAAAATACAAAAGGAGCACAATTCCATTTTGAAATAGATACAGCAACCACCAAAGCTTTACATCAAATCAGTCAAGAACAACAAGCAACGTTGTTTATGACCTTGATGAGTATCTATAAGATTGTATTGTATCGCTATGCCAACGAAGGAGATATTACAGTAGGAAGTCCGATTGCCAATAGAATGCAAGCTGAAATAGCAGGATTGGTAGGATTCTTTGTAAATATGGTTGCCATTCGCGATCAAATAGAAGGAGACGATACTTTCGAAAGTATTTTAGCCAAAGTAAAGCAAACCACGCTAGAAGCATACGAGCATCAGGAAGTTCCTTTTGAAAAAATCGTAGATCGAGTGATTACTACAAGAGATCAAAGTAAAACACCGATTTTCCAAACGATCCTAAGTTTACAGAACAATGAATCAGTTTCTAATATCAAGCTAGGAGAAAGTCAGGCTGAATTGATGACTTTTGATACAAAAACATCAAAATACGATCTAAGTTTAGACATTACAGAAAACGAAAGAGGATTGGCCGTAGCTATCGAATATAGTACAGCTTTATACAATGAAGCTACAATAGCTAGGCTAGCAACTCACTTTAAAAATACAATCGATGCGATTGTAACGACTCCAAATGCTACAATTAATACCTTGGAGCTACTTTCGGAGGCTGAAAAATTACAATTACAGAACTTCAATACAACAAAAATAGAGTATCCAGAAGGGATTTCTATTTTGGATATGTTCCAAAAACAAGTAATAGCACAACCAAAAGCTACAGCAATTGTTTTTGAAGGAACAACTTTGAGTTTTGAAGCACTAGATCAAAAAACAAATCAACTAGCAAATTATCTAAATGATCAAGGAGTTACCAAAGAGACATTGGTACCAATTTGTGTCGAACGTTCGTTTGATATGATAGTCGGAATCTTAGCGATTCTAAAAGCAGGTGGAGCCTATGTACCTATCGATCCTACTTTTCCAGCAGATCGTATCGAATATATTCTAGGAGATATAGAAGCTACGTTTGTTTTGACACAAAAACGTTTTGAAACTATATTCGAACAAGAGATAAACAGTATCGTTTTAGATCATTTTGAATACGAAATATATGATACAACGTTCGAAGTTGAAAGCATTCAGCCAGAACAATTGGCGTATGTGATATATACTTCAGGTACGACAGGAAAACCAAAAGGAGTCTTATGCGAACACAAAGGTTTGTATAATAGATTATTGTGGATGCGAGATGATTTAGAAATCACGCAAAACGATATCATCTTACAAAAAACTACTTATACATTTGATGTATCGGTATGGGAATTAACAATGCCTTTGATTGTAGGATGTCAGATGGTACTTGCAAAACCAGAAGGACACAAAGATCCATTATATTTACAAGAGTTGATAGCTACTTCACAAGGAACAATCATGCATTTTGTTCCTTCAATGTTATCGATCTTTTTAGAAGAAGTCAATACTGACTTATGTACCTCACTTAGACATGTTGTATGTAGTGGAGAAGCGTTGACAGCTAGTATGGTAAAGAGTTTTAGAACACAATTGCCAAACGTACAGTTACACAACTTATATGGACCAACAGAAGCAGCGATTGATGTTACGGCTATTGATCTAACTCACCAAGCGATTGCAAATACGGTAAGTATTGGATATCCAGTAGCAAATACTCAAATTTATATTGTGAATCCAGCGATGCAAGAACAGCCAGTTGGAGTTGCAGGGGAATTGTGTATTGGCGGAATCCAAGTGGCTAGAGGATACCTTAAAAGAGAAGAGCTTAATCAAGAAAAGTTTATCAATAATCCATTTGTTCATGGAGGAAAACTGTACAGAACAGGAGATTTAGCAAGTTGGAATGCCGATGGAAGTATAGCATATGTAGGGCGAATTGATAATCAAATAAAGCTAAGAGGATATCGTATCGAATTAGGTGAGATTGAAGCTTTATTAGAAGAACAAGAAGCCATTCAGCAAGCAGTAGTTGTGGCTAAAGAAGTTACAGAGAATAACAAGCAACTAGTAGCGTATGTCGTAACTGAAGGAACGTTTAATAAAGAAGCTACTATAACGATATTAGCCAATCAATTACCAGAATACATGGTGCCTAAATACTATGTAGCTTTAGACGAAATGCCGCTAAGTGTCAATGGTAAAGTGGATCGAAAAAAACTTCCTAATCCGGCTGTAGATACTATAGAACTACAAGAATATATAGCACCAAAAGGAGCGATAGAAGAAAAGTTAGCCGAATTATGGAATGAGGTTTTAGGAACCACAAAAGTAAGTAGCAATGCTAACTTCTTTGAAATAGGTGGACATTCACTATTAGCGGTAAAACTAGTTTCTAGGATAAGAAAGCAATTCGAAAAGAACATCAATGTCAAAGATATCTTTCAATATGCAACTATTGCTACTCAGGCAACATTTTTAGAAGGAAGGTCTAGCGAAACTACAACGGTCATTACCAAAGCAGACCGTACTCAAAAAATACCATTATCCTTTACACAAGAACGATTATGGTTTATAGATAATTTACAAGGAAGTCAAGCATATCATATTCCAGCAATATTACAACTTAAAGGAAACTTAGATACGAATGCTTTAATCAATGCAATACAAGCATTAATAACAAGACATGAAAGTCTAAGAACAGTTTATAAAGAAGAAAACGGAATAGGATACCAACAACTGCAAGAAGCTTCAAATTTTGAAGTAATACAAGATAATCAAGAACCATCAGAAGCGGTAATACAAGAAATCGTATCCAAACCTTTTGATCTTAGCAAGGATTATATGCTACGCGCAGTTTTATTGAAAGAAAATGAAACTGTTCATCAACTAGTTCTTGTATTGCATCATATAGCCGCAGATGGATGGTCTTTGCCAATTTTTGTAAAAGAATTGCAAGTGTTCTACGAAGCGGCAATCAATAACCAAGAACCTGTGATAAATGACTTGCCAATTCAATATGCAGATTATAGCGTTTGGCAACGAAATAATAGCAAGGAAATAGATTTTACAGAAAAATTAGCTTATTGGGAAACGCAATTGCTTAATACAACGCCATTAGCTTTAGCAACAGACTATAGCAGACCTGCTATTTTGGGGAACGAAGGAAACGAAATCAAGTTTACGATTTCTTCTGAAATCACAAAGAAATTACAAGAATTCAGTCAAAAACAAGGGACAACATTGTTTATGACGTTATTGACAGCGTATAAAACTTTATTGTACAGATATACCAATGAAGGAGATATTACTGTAGGAAGTCCAATTGCCAATAGAGAACAAGCAGAAGTCGAAAATCTAATAGGATTCTTTGTCAATACTATTGCATTACGTACGCAAATAGAAAGCAATCATACGTTTATCCAAATTCTGGAAGCGACCAAAGCAACAACATTAGATGCTTACGCACATCAAGAAATTCCGTTTGAGAAAATTGTAGATAAGGTTGCTATACAAAGAGATCAAAGTAGAAGTCCGATTTTCCAAACAATGTTTACGTTGCAAAACAATGAGCAGGCAACAATTACAAATTTAGGAGCTACTGAAGTAACGATTAATGCACCAAAATCTCAAACTGCTAAGTTCGAATTGAGTTTGAGTGCAATTGAACAAGACAAGGCTTTAGAATTCTATCTAGAATACAATACAGCATTGTTCAAAGAAGCAACTATGGTACAATTTGCTGAACATTTTGAGACAATTGTTTCAGCAATCTTAGCAGAACCAACAAAAGCAATTGCAAAAATTCCGTTATTAACCAGTGCAGAAGAAAAGACAATAGCTAGCTTTAACGCTACAGCAATTCCATATCCAGAAGGCATTTCTATTTTGGATATGTTCAAAAAGCAAGTAGCAGTGCAACCTAAGGCAACCGCTATTGTTTTTGACGGACAAACATTGAGTTTTTCTGAGCTAGATCGTAAAACAAATCAGTTAGCACACAAGCTAAAAGAGTTAGGAGTTAAACAAGAAACACTAGTTCCTATTTGTGTAGAGCGTTCGTTCGAAATGATTATAGGAATTGTAGCCATTCTCAAAGCGGGAGGGGCATACGTTCCTATTGATCCTACATTCCCGATGGATCGTATCTCATATATGTTAGAAGATACAGCTGCCACTTTAGTATTGACACAAGAGCGATTTGCTAAGATTTTTGACACTATAGCGGTAGAAATTTTGGCATTGGATGCATTACAATTAGCAACTTATCCAGAGACTTTTGAGATAGCAACCATAGCACCAGAACAATTGGCGTATGTGATATATACTTCAGGTACGACAGGAAAACCAAAAGGGGTATTATGCGAACATCAAGGATTGTATAATAGACTGTTGTGGATGAGAGATGATTTAGACATCAATCAAGAATCTATCATTCTTCAAAAAACAACCTATACGTTTGATGTATCCGTTTGGGAATTGACAATGCCATTGATTGTAGGATGTAAAATGGTTTTCGCGTTGCCAGAAGGTCATAAAGATCCAGAATATTTACAAGAGTTGATTCAGCAAGAACAAGGATCAATTATGCACTTTGTACCTTCAATGTTGTCGGTGTTTTTAGAAGATATTGATGCCGAAAAATGTAAAACGTTACAACATGTAATCTGTAGTGGAGAAGCGTTGACATCGAGTATGGTACGTAGTTTTAGAGAGCATTTACCTTGGGTGAAGCTACATAACTTATACGGTCCAACCGAAGCTGCCATTGATGTTACAGCCATAGATGTTACTACTATAGACGTAGAAAAACATGTAAGCATTGGATATCCAGTAGCCAATACGCAAATATATATTCTTAACGAAACACTACAATCACAACCTATAGGAGTTGCAGGAGAGCTGTGTATAGGCGGAATTCAGGTAGCAAGAGGTTACTTAAATAGAGAGGACTTAACTGCGGATAAGTTTATCGAAAATCCATTTGTAAAAGGAGAACGATTATACAAAACGGGAGATTTAGCAAGTTGGGAAAGAGATGGAAGCATCACCTATATAGGAAGAAAAGATAATCAGGTTAAAATAAGAGGGTATCGTATTGAATTAGGAGAAATTGAAACACTATTAGATCAATTGGATACCGTATCGCAATCAGTAGTCATTGCAAAAGCAGATCCTAATGGAAATAAACAACTTATTGGATATGTAGTAAGCGAAGCTCAGTTTGACGAAAAAGAAGCACAAACGATATTAGCAGCTACGTTACCAGAATATATGGTACCGAAGCATTATGTGACTTTGGACAAAATGCCATTGAGTGTCAACGGAAAAGTTGATAGAAAACAATTGCCAGAACCAGATTTTGGAACGATACAGCAAACATACATAGCACCAAATACAGCAGTAGAAAAGCAATTAGTTGCGATTTGGCAAGAATTACTTCGAATTGATAAGATAGGAATTACTGCAAATTTCTTTGAGTTAGGTGGAGATTCGATCAAAGCAATTCAATTAGTGAGTAAAGCCAAAAAGCAAGATATACTCTTCAAGGTTAAAGATGTATTTACGCATCAAACAATAGCTGAATTAGCACAAAATCTAAGAACTTCGGCAAGTATTCTAACAGAAGAAGGCATTGTAGAAGGAGTTTCAGGATTGTTACCAATTCAATCGTGGTTTTTTGAAAAACAATACGCAAAGCAAAATCACTTTAATCAATCGGTACTTCTTGAGCTTAAAAAAGAGGTAACAATACGAGAAATTGATACTGCTTTACAACAATTAATAGCACAACATGATGCGTTGCGTTTCCGATATGAAATATCAGACGAGACAATCATTCAGACATATCAAAAAGAGAAAGAAGTAACCATAGTAACAGAAACTATTACTTCTCTAGACGAAGTTGAGAAACTTTGTGAACGTTATCAAGAAAGCTTAGATATTTCTAAAGGCGAACTCTTTAGATCTGTACATATTCAGGCACCAGAAAAGCAGTTGCTGTATCTTGTGATTCATCACTTAGCGGTGGATGGGGTTTCATGGAGAATTCTTTTAGAAGATTTACAAAATAGCTTAAATGGTAAAACGTTAGACCCTAAACAAACTTCGTATCGACAGTGGCAAGAACAGTTGCAAGTATTCGCTTCTAGCGAAAGATTAGTAGCTGAGCAAAGATATTGGGAAACAGTTCTAGAAAAAGAGATAAATATAGCTGCTGAGGTTGAACACAAGCAGCAGGCAACATATCAAGAAGTAAAAACTGTTGAGCTTACGTTGGATACAATTCTAACGAGAAGTTTGCAGCAAGAAATTCATAAAGCCTATACTACAGATATCAATGATATATTGTTAAGTGCTTTGGCGATGACTTTATCACAATGGCAACATCGAAATGAATGGGTTGTAGCGATGGAAGGACATGGTCGTGAAGAATTATCAGAAACTGTAGATATCAGTAGAACCGTTGGATGGTTTACAAGTTTATATCCAGTAGCGTTAAGTACGAAGGAAGCAACTGTTGAAGCGATTATTGCCAATACCAAAGATGCCTTAAGAGCAATCCCAAATAAAGGTATCGGATATGGAATCTTAAAATACCTAAATGAAGGAACTAAAGAAAATTCCTTATGGAATAAGAACATTGAAGAAATTGTATTCAATTACTTAGGAGATTTTGATGGTTTGGTAAATGAAGATGTATTTGCAATCTCAAAAATGAATAAAGGAAATGATATTAGCCTTAAGAATCAATATGCAAGTGCTTTTGTCATTAACAGTATCATCTCAGAAGAGCAATTACACCTTAGCTGGAATTACGATAGTTTACGATACGATGAAGCTACCGTTCAGGAATTAGTAGCAAATTATGTAGGGAATTTAAAAACTATCATAGCACATTGTACAGCCATAGAAAATACTGTTGAAACTAGTGCTGATTATGGATTACCAGTGATTTCGCATGATGTATTACAACAGTTCAAACAAAGCATTTCAGCCCATCAGATAGAAGATATATATCCGCTAAATCCATTACAAGAAGGATTACTATTCCATAGTTTATACGAAAACAATACTAAAGCATATGTAACACAATTTAGTTGTGATTTTGATGGAATTATAGATGAGGCGAATTTTAGAGAAAGCTGGAAGCATATTTTTGAAAAACACAGTGTATTACGTACACAAATTTTCCCAGATACCTTCCAAAGCGCTATACAATGTGTATACAAAGAAGTAGCCATACCAATAGAGATTGTAGACCAAACTGAGATGTCTATAGCAACTTCAAAAATACAAACACAAGCCTTTATTGAAACTGACCGTAAAAAAGGATTTGACATCACAGCAGTACCTCTAATTCGTATCACTTTAGTTCGTCAGCCAGCTCAAAAAACAACTATGATCGTAACCAATCACCATATTTTATGGGATGGATGGTCATTCTCGCGTATCATGAGTGGTTTTATCAATACCTATGAAACGTTGCAATTAGGAAAATCGATTCCTGCATTCGAAGTAGATCATTATGGACAACAAGTACGTTACACTTTAGATAAAGATATTTACGAAGGAAAAACATTCTGGAAAAACTATTTACAAGACCTAGAAGAACCTACGTATGTACCATTTATCAAGGATACAACTTTGCGTAATCACGAAATAGGAAATCAAGAAGAACATTGGGATTTAGGAATAGAATTAAGCACCCAATTAGAAGACTTTGCACAGCAAAATCATCTTACCGTTAATACCTTGATTCAAGGAGCTTGGGGATATCTATTGTCGCAATATACAAGACAAGAAACAATTAGTTTTGGAGCAACGATTTCGGGTAGAGATGCTGCGATAGAGGGCATAGACGAAAAAGTTGGTTTATACATCAATACGATTCCAGTTTGTATTACAGTAGATAACAAAGCAACTATAGCAGATTGGTTACAGACCTTACAAAAAGAACATACCATAGGAAGAGAAGAATACAGTCACCTTCCATTACAAACAATACAACAAACAACAGCAATTCAGGAAGCATTGTTTGACACGCTGATGGTATTTGAGAATTATCCAATTGATGAAAAATCATTCAACACAGGAAATGCTTTAGCCGTAGAAAATCTACAATACCACGAACAAACTAATTATACGTTATCCATAGCCTTTAGCATAGCAACTACAGGATTACAAATTAAGATGCTATACAATGATAAAGTATTGGATAAAGAGACAGTTGCAACGATTGGTAACCATTTGATCAATACGTTACAAAGTTTTATTAGGGAGAATTCAACATTTGAAACTATAAACTATTTAAGCAAAGCTGAACAACAAGAAATTCTATATGGATTCAATACATTCAGTAAACCAATAGCAACGCAGCAATCAGTTTTAGAACTATTTAAAGAACAAGTAATAGCACGTCCTGATGCAATTGCGTTGGTATTCGAGAATCAGCAGTTAACGTATAAAGAGCTAGACGAAAAGACCGCAATATGGGCTTCATATCTACTCGAACAAGGATTACAAAAAGAAGAGTTAGTACCGGTCTTTATCGAACGTTCTTTAGAAATGTGTATAGCGGTACTAGCGATCATCAAAGCAGGAGGAGCATATGTGCCTATTGATGTAACATATCCACAAGATCGTATAAATTTTATTTTGGAAGATACATCAGCAAACTTTGTGATTACACAAAATGAATTGCAGCAACGTTTCGAAAATAATAGTGTAACAACAATTACAGTAGAATCAATTCCAGAGACTCAGTCAGCAACAGCATTACCGCAAATAGAAGGAACACAGTTACTATATGTAATTTACACATCAGGTACAACAGGAAAACCAAAAGGAGTGTTATGCGAGCATCAAAGTATGGTAAATTTAGCACTCAACCATATAGAAGCTGTAAACATAAACGAGACCAGTACAACTTTGCAATTTGCATCGGTAGCATTTGATGCTTTTGGATTCGAAATATATCCAGTAATAGCTTCAGGAGGGAAATTAGTAGTAACAACCGAAGAAACGATCAAGTCAATCGAAGGTTTATCTACCTTACTAAAAGAACACAAGGTAACTAATACCTTCTTACCACCATCATATCAAACAGCCTTAAAAGACCACTTAAGTACCTTAGAAACGATTGTATCAGGTGGAGAAGCTTTACAGGTAGATACAGCTCGATATTTACAACAACAAGGGATTAGAATGATCAATGCCTACGGACCTACAGAAAGTACGATCTGTAGTTCTATGTCAGACGATCCAATTGCAGCAGACGGTGCTATTACAATAGGGAAACCTTTGGACAATGTACCAACATATATTTTGGACGCAAATAGACAACCAGTACCTGTTGGCGTTGTTGGTGAATTGTGTTTAGGAGGAATCCAAACGACAAGAGGATATCTCAACAGACCCGAGTTGTCTGAAGAGAAGTTTATCAATAACCCTTTTATTTCAGGAGAACGTTTATATCGCACAGGAGATTTGGCCAAATGGTATCCAGACGGAAGTATTGCTTATATCGGACGTATCGATCATCAGGTAAAATTAAGAGGATATCGTATAGAATTAGGAGAGATAGAAACAGCTATAGAACGTATAGCTGCGATAGAACAAGCAGTAGTTTTGGTTAAAGAAGACCAACATCAAAACAAACGATTAGTAGCTTATATTACTAAGAAATCCGAAATAACACATACAGAAATAGAAACAATTTTGGCACAAGAATTACCAAGCTATATGGTGCCTAAAACGTATGTGGTATTGGAGCTATTCCCATTAACGTCAAACGGAAAAATAGATCGTAAACACCTTCCAGAACCGCAAGAAAGCGACCTGAAGACAGAAACATATATAGCTCCTTCAAATGACAAAGAAGTGATTTTGAGTAAGATTTGGGAAGAACTTTTAGGTGTGAAACCTATAGGAATCACACACAATTTCTTTGAACTTGGAGGAGACTCTATCAAAGCTATTCAATTGGTAAGTAGAGCTAAAAATGAAGGAATTATTTTTAAAGTAAAAGATATTTTCCAGTACCAAACCATTCAAGAATTAGTAAAACACTTACGCACAAGTGCAAGTGTCCTAAATGAAGCAGGAGTACTAGAAGGAGAAGTAGGTTTAATGCCGATTCAACAATGGTTCTTTGAGCGAGAATACAAGCAAGCAAATCAATACAATCAATCTACATTACTAACGGTAGATAAGACGATTACAGCAGCACAGTTAAAAGCTGTTGTAGCATACCTAAATACGTATCATGATGCATTGCGATTGCAATACGAGCATCTTGATCAAAAGGTTACGCAAACATATGGAAATACCGAGTTAGAATTAGAAGTATTAACAGTACAAGAGGAGCATGAGATCGCTACAATTTGCGAATCGTATCAAGAAAAACTCTCTTATGAGACAGGAAGTCTAGCCAAGTTTGTATGGATGCAAACCCCAGATACTTCGGATGCCAATAGATTGTTTATTGTTATACATCACTTGGCAATTGATGGAGTTTCATGGAGAATTCTTATAGAAGACATTCAAACTTTAATAACGCAATTTGAAAACCAACAAGAATTAGCGTTACCAAATAAACAAACCTCATATCGTCAGTGGCAACAAAAGCTAACAATGTATGCTACAGAAGCAAATGTATTAGCTGAAGTAGAATATTGGAAAGGAATTGTAGCCAATACAGTTACTTTACCACAAGATATCGCATACCATGGAGTCACTACATACCGAGATACGCTTGGAGTTTCAACAACACTAAATACTGCATTAACACAACGTTTATTACAAGAGGTTCATCAGGCATATAGTACAGAAATCAATGATATTTTATTGAGTGCATTGACAATGACACTTACAGAGTGGATGCAACAAAACGAAGTAGTCATTGCATTAGAAGGACATGGTAGAGAAGATCTTTTTGATGATGTAGATATTAGTAGAACACTAGGATGGTTTACTAATTTATATCCAGTGCAATTGAAAAAGCATGAAGGAGAAGATGAATTAAAACATATAATCGCCAATACAAAAGAGATGTTACGTGCGATTCCGAATAAAGGAATTGGTTATGGAGTATTGAGGTATTTGACAAATGATGAGGTTTTAAAAGCAACGTTAAATGCAGATTTTGAACGTATTGTCTTCAATTATTTAGGGAGTTTTGATACAACCTTAGCTGCCGAAAGTAAATTGGGAGCAGCAACGGAAAATGTAGGACACGAAATAGCTAGAGACAATCAGAATCCACATCGTTTAACGATCAACAGTATGGTGGTTAAAGGAGAACTACAAATACATTGGAATTACGATGCGTTGCGATTTGAAGAAAGTACAATCACACAATTAGCTGCAAAATTCGAAGAAGCATTAGAACAGCTTATCATACATTGTACGGCTATAGAAACGACAATAGCTACGGCTAGTGACTATGGATTAAAAGCTGTGTCTCAAGGCAAATTAGAAGCTTTTAAA
Organism: Aquimarina rhabdastrellae; assembly: GCA_947387485.1. Lineage (GTDB taxonomy): Bacteria > Bacteroidota > Bacteroidia > Flavobacteriales > Flavobacteriaceae > Aquimarina. The sequence goes on along the minus strand of CANDNT010000001.1, from coordinate 697,984 downwards.
CAACAAGAAAATCACCAAGCAACACTTCAAGATATATATCCATTGAGTCCGTTGCAAGAAGGAATCTTGTTCCACAGTATGTATGATACAACATCTAGCGCTTATTTAGTGCAATTTGCATGTGATTTGATAGGTACAATTGATAGACAATTATTTGTAGATTCATGGGCATATTTAGTAAAAAAGCATAGCATTCTTAGAACAAAATTATATCCAAATGCTTTAGGACAACCTGTACAATGTGTATACGATCAGATCGAAATTCCTATCGAAGAAAAAGATTTTAGTGCTTTTACAGGAGATACTTTAACAGAGAAAGTAAATGAGTTTATCGAAGCTGACCATACAAGAGGAATCGCAATAGATCAAGCTCCGTTGATACGCATTACGTTGCTTAATTTAGGAGAGCATCGAACTCGAATGGTGATTACCAATCATCATATCATATTAGACGGATGGTCGTTCTCAAGTATTCTTAGCTCGTTCATGCAATTGTATACGTCAAAAATAGAAGGAAATGCTTGGCCAGAAATCGTGGTAGATCAATATGGCGATCATGTACGTCAGATTCTTAAAAAAGGAAATCACAAAGGAGAAGCTTTCTGGAAAACCTATACAGAGAAAATAGAAGAACCAACGTATATACCATTTATAAAAGATACCGCATTAAGAAATAAAGTAATTGGTAATACAATTGAAGATGAATACATTGCTTCAAATATATCTGAAGCTGTGATAGCCAAAGCACAAGAATACAAAGTAACAGTCAATACAATGTTACAAGCAGCGTGGAGTTATATCATGGCACAATATACACAGCAAGATGCAGTGAGTTTTGGAGCTACAATATCCGGTCGAGATAATGCTATTCAAGGTATCGAAGAACGTGTAGGTTTATATATCAATACAATTCCGGTTTGCACCGAAATAAGAGCAGAAGCCACTATCGAAAATTGGTTACAAGAACTACAAGAAGGACATACCACAGGAAGAGAAGAATACAGTCATATCCCGTTAGGTAAAATTCAACGCAATGCCGGATTCAGCGATTCGTTATTTGATACCTTATTGGTATTCGAAAACTATCCTGTAGACGAGGAAACATTGAATGAACAAGCCATTATTGAAATAGAAAATATCACCAATGATGAGCAAACCAACTATGTACTTACAGCAGCATTCTTCTTAACCGAAGGACAATTAAAAATCAAATTTTTATACAATGATGAGGTCATAGCACCAGAAACAGTAGCTATGATTAAAGAACATTTCTTAACAACTTTAGAAACATTAACGCAGGTTAAAAATGTAGGTGCTTTAAAATATATGTCTGCCACAGAACAAGAATATATATTAGAAGAACTGGTTACAACAACAGCTTTAGACTATAAAGAAGCTTCCGTAATAGAATTATTCCAAAAGCAAGTCGAACGCCAACCAGATGCAATAGCATTGACTTTTGAAGGAAAGCAATTAACCTATAAAGAATTAGACCAACGTTCGAATCAATTAGCGCAATACCTAATCCAACAAGGAGTTACCAAAGAAGAGTTGATTCCAGTATGTGTAGAACGCTCTTTAGAAATGGTGATTGCAGTATTAGGAATTATCAAGGCAGGAGGTGCGTACGTTCCATTAGATCCTAGTTATCCTAAAGATCGTATCGAATTTATCCTGCAAGATACATCAGCAAGATATGTGTTGACACAAACTAGTTTAACAAATCATTTTGAGGCAACAAACGCACAACAGATTGTTATAGATGAAGTATCAGATGTTTTAGCGCAATTTGATAGTGAGGTAACATGCTCTCAAATCGAAGCAAAACAGTTGATATATGTGATTTATACTTCTGGAACTACAGGAAAACCAAAAGGAGTACTCTGTGAACATGGAGGAATGGTAAATTATGTATACAACCATATCGAAAAAGTAGGCTTGACAGCCGAAAGTGCTACATTACAATTTGCTACAGTAGCGTTTGATGCTTTCGGATTAGAATTATATCCAGCATTAAGCTCAGGAGGAAAGTTAGTAATCACGACCGAAGAGAAAATCAAAGCCATTGATAAAATCAGTCAAGTTCTCAAAGAAGAGAAAGTAACACATGCATTGATTCCGCCATCATACCAAGTGTTACTCAAAGAAGAAATGAAAGTACTAGAAACGGTGATTTCGGGAGGAGAAGCTTTACAAATAGGATTAACCAAAGAATTACAAGCAAGTGGACTCAGAGTCGTAAATGCCTACGGACCTACAGAAAGTACGATCTGTTGTACAATGGCAACAGAACCTATTTATAGCGAAACTACAGCAACGATTGGTAGTCCATTGCACAATGTCAATGCATATGTAATGGATGATAACTTACAATTAGTAGCCAAAGGAGTAGTAGGTGAATTATGCGTAGGAGGAGTACAAGTAGCTAGAGGGTATCTCAACAGACCTGAATTAACTGCCGAAAAGTTTGTTCAAAATCCATACAAGCCAGAAGAACGATTATACAGAACAGGTGATTTGGTACGATGGTTAGACAACGGAACTTTTGAATATTTAGGGCGAAAAGACAACCAAATTAAACTTCGTGGATATCGTATTGAATTAGGCGAAATCGAAAATGCCATAGAGCAATTACCAACGATTCAGCAAGCTGTAGTAGATGTGAAAATAGATGCAACAGGAGAAAAGCGTTTGGTTGCGTATGTCATAGGAACTCAAGAAATAGATCAAGCGCAAATAGAAACTGCACTACAAGAAGAATTGCCAGTATATATGATTCCTAGAATCTATGTAGCAATGGAAACGTTCAAACTAACACATAACGGAAAAATCGACCGTAAACAGTTACCTGAACCAGAAATTAATACACTAAAAACTAGCGAATATAAAGCTGCAGAAACCGAAACTGAAAAACGTTTGGTCGCGTTGTGGGAAGAATTATTGAAGATAACCCCTATAGGAATCAATGATAATTTTTTCGAATTAGGAGGACATTCCTTATTAGCAGTAAGATTGATAGCTGCGATTAGAGAAGAATTTGAATTGGATTTAGACATCAAACAATTATTCAACTATACAACCATACAAACACTTGCACAATTCATAGAAGTAATGAATGTGCAACAGCAAAATATAGAAGAAATAGATGATGAAGAGGAAGAAGAAGTATTCTTCTTTTAAAACAAATCGATAACAAAAAAATCAAAACACAAATAAACTTAGGCTTACTAACACAATGAAAACTCAACTTATTCTGAACATAGTTCAAGAGGCACAGCAACATAAAATACAGCTATTTGCCAAAGGTGGAAGATTGGGAATGAAGAAGAAAAAAACAGATACAATTCCTGCTGCACTTTTGAAACAAATCAAGGAGAATGAGCAAGAATTAATACATTTTTTCGAAAATCAAATCAAGGCAAAACCAACCATTTCGCCTATAACGAAGAGCATCCATAGACCCGAACAGATCACTCCATCATTTGCACAAGAGAGACTTTGGTTCATCGATAGATTACAAGGCAGTTTGCAATATCATATTCCAGGAGTTTTAAAAATAACGGGAGCAATCGATACACAGGCTTTAAGTGAAAGCTTGCAATATATCATCGAACGACACGAAGCGTTGCGTACCGTTTTTGAAGAAATCGACGGTAAGGTATATCAGAAAGTGATTCCAAGTCAATCGTTTCAGATCAGCTATCAAGAAGCTGCGTATGATACGGTAATGAATACGTTACTGAAAGATTTGATGACCGCACCATTTGATTTAGCTTCAGATTATATGTTACGTGCCGATTTGATTACAGTAGCACCCAATGCGCATGTATTTATTTTGGTAGCACATCACATTGCTTCAGATGGATGGTCATTGCCAATTTTGGTCAAAGAATTAGAACAGCTATACAATGCTAAAATTCAGCAAAAAGAATTAGCATTACCCGATTTACCAGTGCAATATATCGATTATAGTATCTGGCAAAAAGAAACATTACAAGGAGACGTTTTAGAAGAAAAACTCAAGTTTTGGCAACAACAATTACAAGGTGTTGAACCTTTAGAATTGCCTACAGATTATCAGCGATCAGCAGTTCAAACCTCAAACGGAACGAGTTATCTTTTTAGTTTAGATAAACAACAAACCGAAGGTCTAAAACAGTTGACACAACAGTACGAAACAACCTTGTTTATGTGTTTGTTGAGTATGTATAAAGTCTTGTTGTACCGCTATTCTGGTAACCAAGATATCTGTGTAGGAAGCCCTGTAGCCAATAGAGAACAGTTAGAAATCGCACCATTAATAGGCTTTTTTGTCAATATGATTGCAATTCGCAGTCAAGTAGAGGGTACTCAAAGTTTCGAATCCTTATTAAAACAAGTGAAAGAAACTACTCTAGAAGCCTATAAATATCAAGATGTACCGTTCGAAAAAGTAGTAGATCGCGTAGTGCAAACGAGAGATCAAAGCAGAACACCTGTTTTTCAGACGATGTTGACGTATCAAAACAACGAGCAGGTCAATCAGGTGACTTTAGGCGAGAGTACTATCGAGATGATTGATATTCCATCTAGTTCGGCCAAATTCGATATCAGTTTAAATATTACTGAGGCAAAAGGAGAAATCTTTATATCGGTAGAATACAATACAGATCTTTTCAAGCCAGAGAGTATAGAGCGATTGGGAGCGCATTTCCAATATTTAGTAGCAGCGATACTGAACAACCCAAAAGAAAAAATAGATCAATTAAAGATTTTAAGTGAAGCAGAAAAGGCACAAATAGCAGGATTTAATGCTACACCTATAGCATATCCTGAAGTAGGAAATCTATTAGAAGAATTTGCAAAACAAGTAGCATCAAGACCAGAAGCTACAGCAGTGGTATTTGAAGGGGAAAGTTTAAGTTTTGAAGCCTTAGATCAAAAGACGAATCAACTTGCGAATTATTTAAGAAAGCAAGGAGTAACCAAAGAAACCTTAGTACCGATCAATGTAGAGCGTTCGTTTGAGATGCTTATCGGAATACTAGGAATCCTAAAAGCAGGAGGTGCGTATGTACCGATAGATCCTATGTTTCCGGCAGATCGTATTGGGTATATTTTGGAAGATACCGCCGCAAAAATAGTATTGACACAAGAGCGATTTGTTACTCAATTTGAAGATAAAGAAATACAAGCAATAGCTTTGGATACGTTAACTCTAGAGGAAGAATCCAAAGAATTTGAAGCAGCAACCATTGCTCCAGAGCAGTTGGCGTATGTAATATATACATCAGGAACTACAGGAAGACCCAAAGGAGTTTTATGTGAACACCAAGGATTGCGTAACCGACTCAAGTGGATGCAAGATGATTTATCAATTACAACAGAGGATATCATCATACAAAAAACGACCTATACGTTTGATGTTTCGGTATGGGAACTAACGATGCCATTGGTAACCGGATGTAAGTTAGTATTTGCAAAACCAGAAGGACATAAAGATCCATTGTATTTACAAGAATTGATAGCAAAAGAGCAAGGAACGATCATGCACTTTGTACCATCCATGTTATCAATATTCTTAGAAGATGTAGATTCAAAATTATGTACAAGTTTACGACATGTAGTGTGTAGTGGAGAAGCATTAACCAGTAGTATGGTAAAGAGCTTTAAAACACAATTACCAACGATTCAAATACACAATTTATATGGGCCAACCGAAGCAGCGATCGATGTTACTGCTATAGATTTAACAACGGCCGAGATAGAAAATCAAGTAAGTATAGGGTATCCAGTAGCCAATACACAGATCCATATTTTGAATGATGCATTAGAACCACAACCCATAGGCGTAGCAGGAGAATTATGCATAGGTGGAATCCAAGTAGCGCGAGGGTATCTAAATAGAGAGGATTTAACAAAAGAGAAATTTCTTGAAGATCCTTTTAACTCAGGTGGAAGATTATACAAGACAGGGGATTTAGCAAGTTGGAATGCGGATGGAAGTATCGCATACATTGGAAGAAAAGACAATCAAGTAAAGTTAAGAGGGTATCGCATTGAATTAGGAGAAATCGAAGCTTTACTAGAAGAGCAAGATACCGTACAACAAGCAGTTGTAGTAGCCAAAGGGATCACTCCAGGAAACAAACAATTAGTTGCCTATGTAGTGAATGAAGGCGTTTTTGAAGAGCAAGCTGCAATGGAACAATTGAGTACGTTGTTACCAGAATACATGGTGCCAAAATACTATGTAAGCTTGACCGAAATGCCCTTAAGCGGCAATGGAAAAGTAGACAGAAAACGTTTACCATCTCCAGCAGTAGGAAGTAGCAATCAAGAAGCGTATGTAGCCCCAGCAACGGATACAGAGAAAGCTTTAGCAGCAATATGGCAAGAATTATTAGGAGTAGCACAGGTAGGGAAAAATGATAACTTCTTTGAGATAGGAGGCCATTCCTTATTAGCGGTGAAATTGGTTTCTAGAATTCGAACTACATTTAGTGTAGCGCCAAGTGTAAAAGTGATTTTTGAAAAAGATACTTTGGCACAATTAGCGGCGTATATTGATACAGCAGAGGTTTCTATTTTACCAACGATCACAAAAGTCGAAAGACCCGATTATATTCCGTTGTCGTTTACACAAGAACGTTTATGGTTTATAGATCAATTGCAAGGCAGCGTAGCGTATCATATGCCTGCGATTCTGAAATTAGAAGGAACACTAGATATAGCAATACTTCAACAGGCTATCAAAGCAATTGTATGGAGACATGAAGTACTGCGTACTGTCATCAAAGAACATGAAGGCAAAGGATATCAACACATTTTAGACGGAGATCATTTCGAAATACAGCAAACAACATTACAAGCAATAGAAAAAGAAAGTTCGCTGACTGATTTTACGCAAAAAGAAATAGCTAAACCATTCCAATTAGCTTCAGACTATATGTTGAGAGTTACTTTGGTAGCACTTTCAGAAACAACATATCAGTTGATTTTGGTAATGCATCATATCGCTTCAGATGGATGGTCAATTCCGATTTTTGTAAAAGAACTAGAAGAATTGTATCAAGCAATAGCTAATGAAACTTCTCATAGATTAGCACCTTTAGAAATGCAATATGCAGATTATAGTATTTGGCAACGAACGCATTTGACAGGAGCTCTTTTAGATCAAAAACTTAATTATTGGGAAGAAAAATTAAAAGAAACCACTCCGTTAGCAATGCCACTTGATTTCCCAAGGCAAGCCGAACAACAAAATGATGGGGCGGTTTTTAGATTTGAATTACCAGAAGGGACAACGCAAGCCTTAAAAGATATCAGTACCGCTCAAAGAAGCACATTGTTTATGACTTTATTGAGTGTTTATAAGATATTGTTATACCGATATACAGGAGAAAATGACATCACAGTAGGAAGTCCAATTGCTAATAGAGAACAAGCAGAAATAGCGGATTTGATAGGGTTCTTTGTCAATACTATCGCTTTGAGAAGTCAGATAGAAGGTTCGCAAAATTTCGATACTATTCTAAAGCAAGTCAAAACGGCAACACTCGAAGCGTATGCGAATCAGGATGTGCCTTTCGAGAAAATAGTGGAACGTGTAGAAGGAGAACGAAGCCAGGATCGTACACCGATTTTTCAAACCTTATTGACTTTACAAAACAACGAAGAAGTAGAAGGACTTCGATTAGGAGAAAGCACCATCAGCATAACACCTTTTGAACAACAAACAGCTAAGTTCGAAATGAGTTTAGATATTGTAGAGATCAATAATACATTAGGTATAACGATAGAATACAATACCAATCTATTCAAGTTTACAACTATAGAACGTTTTGCCAAGCATTTTGAGCAAATCACAGCAGCAATCATAAAAGATCAAAATGTATCTGTAGAAAAGTTACAGTTGATAGGAAGCGAAGAACAACAACTTTTAGTAGAGCGTTTTAACACAGATACACTCAGTTTAAAAGATGAAGAACACGTAATTGCATTATTAGAAAAGCAAGTTAAAGCAACTCCTAATGCAATAGCATTACGATACCAAGATATAGCGATAACCTATCAAGAAGTAGAAGATCGCTCGAATCAATTAGCACATTATATCCTTAAACAAGGAATACCGCAACAAAACATGATTCCGTTAGTGATCGATCGATCACTAGATACCATTATAGCCATCATTGCTATTTTAAAAACAGGAAGTGCGTATGTACCTATTGATTCAAAATATCCACAAGAGCGTATTGATTACATTCTAAAAGATATTCATGCGAGAATAGCAATTACCAAAACGAGTAAAGCCTCGGTATTTGAAGCACACGAAGAAATTCAATTACTGTTGCTAGATACCCTAACAGAAAAAATCGCAGCACAACCAGTTGCAGCCATTCCGCAAGAATATACAACAGCGGCAATAGCCTATGTAATTTATACCTCAGGAACAACAGGACAGCCTAAAGGAACTTTGGTACCACATTCAGGAATTAGTCGATTGAGCAAGATGGATCATTTACCATTAAATGAGCAAACGACCATTTTGCAATTATCAACAATTTCTTTTGATGCAGCTACTTTCGAGATATGGTGTAGTTTACTCAATGGTGGAACGCTGGCATTATACAGTTCAGATACTGTAGATTTACCAACGATCAATGCCGAAATTATCAAACATCAGGTAAATACGATCTGGTTAACATCAGCCTTATTCGATCAATGGGTACAAAGTGATCTTTCAGAAATGTCATTGCAATATGTACTTTCTGGAGGAGATGTACTTACGCCATCGAGTATTCAGTTATTATACCAAAAATTACCAGAAGTAACTCTGATTAACGGATATGGACCTACAGAGAATACAACCTTTACATGTTGTTATACAGTACCAAGAGATTTTAATTTTGATCAAGCAATTCCAATCGGAAGTCCAATTCAAGGGACACAAGTCTATGTTTTAGACGAAGCCTTACAACCGTGCCCAATAGGTGTAGCAGGAGAATTGTATACTTCGGGATATGGATTGGCAGCAGGATATTTGAATCAAAAAAATACAACAGAAGAAAAATTTATAAAACACCCGTTTCAACCTAATGAAAAACTATACAAAACAGGAGATATAGTTCGATGGTTAGCAGACGGGAATATAGCGTTTATCGGAAGAAAAGACAATCAAATTAAGATCAGAGGATTCCGTATAGAATTGGGCGAGATTGAAACCGCTATAACACAATTGTCAGAAGTACAACAAGCAGTAGTTTTGGTAAAAGAAGATACGGCTGCAAATAAACAATTAGTAGGGTATATCGTAAGCGAAAAAGCAATAACTCAAGAAGAAATTGTTACTCAATTACAAAAGCGTTTACCAGCATATATGATTCCAAAATGGTTTGTAATGCTAGAAGAATTTCCGATTACGGCTAACGGGAAAGTAGACAGAAGAGCTTTGCCTGAACCTACTATTGAAGCTTTATCAGAAGAAAATTATGTAGCACCTTCGACTGAAATTGAAGAAAAATTAGTAGCAGTTTATGAAGGTTTATTAGGAATCGAAAAAGTAAGCGTAACAGCCAATTTCTTTGAATTAGGAGGAGATTCTATCAAAGCCATTCAGGTAGTAAGTAGAGCCAAAGCAGCAGGTGTGTTGATTACGGTAAAAGATATTTTTACCTATCAAACTATTAGAGAATTAGCGCAGCATACCAAAGCAGATTTGATCATTCAGAAAGAAGAAGGGATTTTATCAGGTACAGCAGGATTGTTACCAATTCAGCAATGGTTTTTTGAACAAGAGTTGGAGGCAGTTTCGCATTACAATCAATCGGTATTACTTAATATAAACAAAGAGGTAAGCGAAGCCAATTTAGCAATAGCGATTCAGACATTAGGAGCACAACATGATGTGTTACGATTCTTATATGCTCAAGAAGATCACATCACACAAACCTATACAAATCAAAAGCTCAATCTTGTTACCGAAGAATGTTTAAGTGTTGAAGCAGTAGAATCTTGTTGCGAAAAATATCAACGTGATTTATCGATTTATGACGGAGATCTCGTTCGATTTGTAAAGATTACAACAGCAGAAAACGAGGCTTATGATAAACTTTTTTTAGCGATTCATCACTTGGCTATCGATGGAGTTTCTTGGCGTATTTTATTAGAAGATTTACATCAAATACTTGCTCAGTTACAAAACAATGAAGCGGTATCTTTAGCAGCCAAAATGAGTTCGTACCGACAATGGCAACAAGAATTAGTGGAATATGCATCAAGCGAAACACTACAAGGCGAACTGAAATATTGGAAGAATACGGTAAAAGATATTCAAGCATTACCACAAGATAAAACTACTGAAACAGTTTGCACACAAAATGAAGTAAAAGAATATGTAGTACAAATAGAAGAAAGCAAAACACAAGCGTTATTACAAGAAGTACATCATGCCTATCATACAGAAATGAATGATATCTTGTTAAGTGCCTTAACGCTAACCTTGACCGAATGGATGGATACAGACAAAGTAACCATTGGATTAGAAGGTCACGGAAGAGAAATGATAACAGAGGATATAGATATTAGCCGTACAATAGGTTGGTTTACAACATTATATCCAGTGCAATTAGCAATAAGAAATGATGAAAAAGAGTTAGAAAGTGTTATTGCGAATACCAAAGATATGCTCAGAGCAATTCCGAATAAAGGAATTGGTTATGGGGTATTACGTTACTTATCTAATGAAGCAACTAAGCAAGAGTTAACAGCAGATTTTGAACAGATTATATTCAATTATTTAGGGAGTTTTGATAATACGCTACCGACTAATGATCTATTAAGCATCGCTACCGAAAATAAAGGAAAAGATGTAAGCGTTCAGAATAAAGTACATAACAAAATAGCAATCAATAGTATGATTGCACAAGGTGTATTGCGATGCACTTGGAGTTATGATAGTACACGTTATAACGAAGAAACTATTGTTGCTTTAGCTCAAAAGTTTGAGCAATCCCTACAAGAAATTATAGCACATTGTAAAGCAATCAAAGAACCATTGACTACAGTTTCAGAATATGGATTACCAAGTACGATTTCGTACAAACAATTGGCAAAATTTAAGTTCGAAGAAAGTCACGAAACAGCCATAGAAGACATTTATCCGTTAAGTCCATTGCAAGAAGGAATGTTATTTCACAGTTTGTTCGATACGCAAAAAGATGCATATTTGATACAATTCGGCTGTGATTTTGTGGGAGATTTTGATAGTGTTGCTTTTAATCGTAGCTGGCAGACTTTGGTAGAAAAGCACGCCATTTTAAGAACCAAAATCTATCACAATGTATTCAGTTCAGCGATACAATGTGTGTACAAAGAAGTGGCAATACCGATAGAAAGACTTGATTTTTCAGCATATGAAGGAGACGTTTTAGATGAAAAAATAGCCACATTTTTAGCATCAGATAAAGAAAGAGGATTCTCTATAGATGAATTTCCATTGATCAGAATTAGCTTGATTCAATTAGGAGAGAATAGGATTAAAATGATCCTAAGTAACCACCATATTTTATGGGATGGATGGTCGTTGTCGATGATGATGAGCAGTTTTATGCAGTATTATCAAACCTATAGCGAAGGAAAAGAGATCACTATTGAAACTAAAGATAATTATGGAGATCAAGTACGATGGATTCAGCAAAAAGGAATACATCAAGGAATTTCATTTTGGAAAGAATATATAAGTGAAATAGAAACACCTAGTTACTTATCTTTTATCAAAGATACTACGCAGCGCAATACCCTAATGGGAAATACAACGCATTATGTATCCATTGCAAAAGAAGATACACAAAATATAGAAGCTTTCGCGAAAGCAAACAGAATTACAGTTAATACCGTTGTACAAGGGGCTTGGGCATATTTATTATCGAGGTATAGTAGCCAGAATGAAGTGGTTTTTGGAGCTACTGTATCCGGAAGAGATAGCGCTATCGAAGGTGTCGAAAATAGAATTGGACTGTATATCAATACGATTCCAGTCTGTACCCAAATTGACGAACAACAATCGATTGCTGATTGGTTGCAAGAATTACAAAAAGGACATACAATAGGAAGGGAAGAATTCAATTATGTTCCCTTAGGAAAAATTCAAGCGGCATCTGGAGTTCGAGAAGCTTTATTTGATACATTATTGGTATTCGAAAATTACCCAATTGACGAAAACAGCTTAGGGACTAATGAAGGAATTCAGATAGAAAATATATACAATCACGAGCAGACGAATTATGTATTGTCGATTTCTTTCTCATTAGTACAAGAGCAATTATCAATGAAATTCATGTATAATGATACATTGATAGACAAAGCGCAGATTGAAACTATCGAAGCACAATTAAAAACCGTGTTGAGTCAGTTTATAGGTACTGCTGAAACTCTAGAAGAACTTTCATATTTAACAGCAGCAGAACATAGGCTTGTCACAGAAACGTTCAATCAAACCTATTTAGAATTACCACAAGACACTACTGTTTTAGATATTTTCAAAAAGCAAGTAGACCAAAATCCATTGGCTATTGCGGTTATTCACGAAGAAATACAGTTGACGTATAAAGAGTTGGATGAAAAGTCAAATCAATTAGCACATTACTTATTACAACAAGGTGTTCAGGCTGAAGATTTAATTCCGATTTGTGTAGAACGTTCTGTAGACATGTTAGTGGGGATACTAGGAATCCTAAAAACAGGAGCAGCCTATGTTCCTATCGATCCTAATTATCCACAAGAACGTATTGATTTTATTCTAAAAGATACAGCGTCGAGTCATTTGATAATACAATCAGCAGTACAAGAATTGTTTGTCACGAATACAACGTATCAAATCTATGATGTTAATATTTTGGAAACTACAATTTCAGAAATGCCAACAACAGCAGTTGGAGTTGAAGTTAGCAAGGAGCAATTGGCGTACATCATTTATACCTCAGGAACAACCGGAATACCAAAAGGAGTGATGATTCAACATAAGTCATTGCATGCTTTATTGACGACCATGAATCAAAAATATCCAGTCACTTCAGAAGATCGACTATTACTCAAAACAACCTTTAGTTTTGATGTATCTGTATATGAATTATTCGGATGGATGTACCAAGGAGGAAGTTTAGGTATTTTACCAAAAGGATACGAAGCGGATTTACCAGCATTGGTACAAACAATAGAAACGCTAAAAATTACACATTTCAATTTAGTACCTTCTTTATTCTCTGTATTTGTAGCAGCATTACCAGCATTAGGAGTAAAAAGAGTTGATTGCTTAAAATATGTGATGTTAGCTGGAGAAAAACTACCGCTAGAACTCGTATTGAATTATAGAAAACTAGGATTAAAAGCGACTTTAGAAAACATTTACGGCCCTACAGAAGCAACGATTTACACTAGTTATTACGATACTACACCACTTTCGCCCGAAGTAGTAAATGTTCCTATCGGGAAGCCATTTGATAATATAAATTTATATGTATTGAATGAGCAGTTACAACCACAAGCAGTAGGCGTAAAAGGTGAATTATGTATTAGCGGAATTCAACTCGCAAAAGGATATTGGAACCGCCCAAAATTGACCGCAGAAAAATTCGTACCAAACCCATTTAAAAAAGGAGAACGTTTATACAAAACAGGAGATGTTGTACAATGGTTAGCAGACGGAACGATAGAATATATCGGTAGAAAAGACAATCAGGTTAAAATTAGAGGTTATCGTATCGAATTAGGCGAAATCGAAATCAAACTAAATCGATTAGATCCAATTCAGCAGTCTTTGGTAACCGTCTATGAAGATGCAACAGGAGAACAACGCTTATTAGCATATGTAGTAACAGAAGAAGCGATTGAAAATAAAGAAATCGAAGCCTTGTTGACAGCACAATTGCCGGTCTATATGGTACCAAAATTATATGTGCAATTAACAGAATTTCCATTAACACCCAATGGGAAAATAAATAGAAAAGCACTTCCAGAACCTTCTACAGAAGCAATTACACAGCAAGAATATGTAGCACCAGAAACCCCAATAGAAGAAAAGCTAGTAGCCATTTGGGAAGAGTTATTAACCATTTCTCCAATAGGAATCAATGATAATTTCTTTGAGATCGGAGGACACTCTTTATTGGCCGTAAGATTGATTCCTCTATTACATGAAGCATTCGAATTAGAAATCAATGTAAGAGAACTCTTTGAATACCCAACAATCTCAAGTTTATCAAAATACATAGCACTCAATATAGAAGAGGAAGAAGGCGAAGATGAATCAGCATATGATGTATACAGTTTATAAGAATTAAGGAAGGAAGATGGAGCATAAGCAAACAGAAATTATAGAAATTATGTACCAAGCCAAGAAAAAAGGAATGACTTTTTTCTTGGAAGGTACCGAGTTAAAATTTAAGATAAAGAAAGGTTTTGCCTTAGACAAAGCCTTTCTCCCAGTCCTTAAAAAGCATAAGCAAGGATTGATTGCTTTCTTGCAAGCACAAGAAGCAAAAAACAAACAGAAATTAATTCCCCAAATCAAGAAAGTTGATCGCTCATCCACTCAAGAATTTGGATTGTCGTATGCACAAGAACGTTTGTGGTTTATAGACAAATTGCAAGGATCGAGTTCGTATCACATTTCAGGAGTTTTACGATTAAAAGGTGTTCTAGAAATACCGATGCTCGAAGCTGCATTGCGTCAAATAGTAGCACGTCATGAAAGTCTTCGAACTATCTTTACCGAAATAGAAGGAGAACCGTATCAAAAAGTGATTTCGGCAGATGATTTCCAATTAGATAAAGAGGAAATCTCTACAGATATTGTAGAAAAAAGTATCGATAAGGCACTAACAAAGCCTTTTGATTTAGGATCAGATTATATGTTGCGAGCGCATTTGCTACCAATAGCTGCAGAAGAGCATATTTTGGTACTAGTATTACATCATATAGCGTCCGATGGATGGTCGATTCCGATTATCGTAAAAGAATTAGAAGTGTATTACACTGCAGCCATTTCTAATACAAAAGCAGTGATTCCAGAATTGCCGATTCAGTATATCGATTACAGTTTATGGCAAAAAGAATACCTTTTGGGAACGGTATTAGAAGAAAAACTTGCGTATTGGGAACAGCAATTGAGCAACAATACACCTTTAGCAATACCGACGGATTATGTAAGACCTGCAATTCAGGATACGCGAGGAGCAAATCACCAATTTAGTATAGATGCCACAACCACTGCCGCATTAAAGAAAGTAAGTCAAGAAAATGGCAGTACGTTATTTATGAGTTTAATGAGTATCTATGCAATTTTGTTGTACAGATACAGTGGAGAAAATGATATTACGATCGGAAGTCCGATTGCGAATAGAGAACAAGCAGAACTTTCTGGGTTAGTTGGCTTTTTTGTCAATATGATCGCGATTCGAAGTCAAGTAGAAGGCACTCAAAGTTTCGAATCCTTGCTACAACAAGTAAAAGAAACAACAGTATCTGCATACCAGCATCAAGACGTACCTTTTGAGAAGATTGTAGATCGTATTGTTAGCGAAAGAGATCAGAGCAAGACTCCTGTTTTTCAAACAATGCTGACATTACAAAATAATGAAGCTGTAGGAGAAGTAACTTTAGGTCAAAGCCAAATAGAAATCCTTCCAACAAAAACAACAACCTCTAAATTCGATCTTAGTTTAGAAATTTCGGAAAGCAGTCAGGGCTTAATTGTAAATATCGAATACAGCCAAGGACTTTTCAAGCCAGAGAGTATAGAGCGATTGGGAGCACATTTCCAATATTTAGTAGCAGCGATACTGAACAACCCAAAAGAAAAAATTGATCAATTAGCGATTTTAAGTGAAGCTGAAAAGGGACAAATAGCAGGATTTAATGCTACAACTACAGCATATCCTGAAGTAGAAAATCTATTAGAAGAATTTGCAAAACAAGTAGCCTCAAGACCAGAAGCTACAGCAGTGGTATTTGAAGGAGAAAGCATAAGTTTTGAAATCTTAGATCAAAAGACGAATCAACTTGCGAATTATTTAAGAAAACAAGGAGTAACCAAAGAAACCTTAGTACCGATCAGTGTAGAGCGTTCGTTTGAGATGCTTATCGGAATACTAGGAATTCTAAAAGCAGGAGGTACGTATGTACCGATAGATCCTATGTTTCCGGCAGATCGTATTGGGTATATTTTGGAAGATACAGCCGCAAAAATAGTATTGACGCAAGAGCGATTTGCTACTCAATTTGAAGGTAAAGAAATCCAAGTGATAACGTTGGACACGTTAACTTTTGAGGAAGAATCCAAAGAATTTGAGGTAGCAGCCATAGCTCCAGAGCAATTGGCGTATGTAATATATACATCAGGAACGACAGGAAGACCTAAAGGAGTTTTATGTGAACACCAAGGATTGCGTAACCGACTCAAGTGGATGCAAGATGATTTAGCAATTACTACAGAGGATATTATTATACAAAAAACGACCTATACGTTTGATGTATCGGTATGGGAATTGACAATGCCATTGGTAACAGGATGTAAGTTAGTATTTGCAAAACCAGAAGGACACAAAGATCCATTGTATTTACAAGAATTGATTGCGAAAGAGCAAGGAACGATCATACACTTTGTACCGTCCATGCTATCGATATTCTTAGAAGATGTAGATTCAAAATTATGTACGAGTTTACGACATGTAGTCTGTAGTGGAGAAGCGTTAACGAGTAGTATGGTAAAGAGTTTTAGGGAACAATTACCAACGATACAAATACACAATTTATACGGTCCAACCGAAGCAGCGATTGATGTTACGTCGATCGATTTAACAACGACTGAGATAGAAAATCAAGTAAGTATAGGATACCCAGTAGCCAATACGCAGATTCATATCTTGAATGATGCATTAGAGCCACAACCCATAGGCGTAGCAGGAGAATTATGCATAGGCGGAATCCAAGTAGCGCGAGGGTATCTAAATAGAGAGGATTTAACAAAAGAGAAATTCCTAGAAGATCCTTTTAACTCGGGTGGAAGATTATACAAGACAGGGGATTTAGCAAGTTGGAATGCTGATGGAAGTATCGCATACATAGGAAGAAAAGACAATCAAGTAAAGTTAAGAGGATACCGTATAGAATTAGGAGAAATCGAAGCTTTACTAGAAGAACAAGATACCGTACAACAAGCAGTAGTAGTAGCCAAAGAAATTACTCCAGGAAACAAACAATTAGTTGCCTATGTAGTGAATGAAGGAGTTTTTGAAGAGCAAGCTGCAATGGTACAATTGAGTATGTTGTTGCCAGAATACATGGTACCAAAATACTATGTAAGTTTATCCGAAATGCCCTTAAGTGGCAATGGAAAGGTAGACAGAAAACGTTTACCATCTCCAGCAGTAGGAAGTAGCAATCAAGAAACGTATGTAGCTCCAGCAACGGATACAGAGAAAGCTTTAGCAGCAATATGGCAAGAATTACTAGGAGTGGCACAGGTAGGGAAAAATGATAACTTCTTTGAGATAGGAGGCCATTCCTTATTAGCAGTGAAATTGGTTTCTAGAATTCGAACTACATTCGAAAAGCAATTAAATGTTAAAGATGTTTTTCAATATCCAAGATTGGAGCATTTAGCTAAATGGATCGAACATCAAGGAAATCAAGGGATAGAAACAATTACGGTTTCAGAAAGACCTGAAAGAATACCATTATCATTCACACAAGAGCGATTATGGTTTATAGATCGATTGCAAGGAAGCACAGCATACCATATTCCTGCCATTTTAAGAATTAAAGGAACATTAGATACGGATGCTTTAGCGAAAGCGATACAATTGCTAGTAGACAGACATGAAAGTTTAAGAACTTTTATCCAAACCGAAGAAGGAAAAGGCTATCAATATATTCAAACAGCAAAAGCATATACAACATCGTTTAACGTAGGTACACAAGAAGAGATCTATATAAAAGAGATAATCGAACAGCCTTTTGATTTATCCAAAGACTATATGTTGCGTAGTGGAATTCTAGAGCTTAAAAAAGAAGAACATCTGTTGGTATTAGTCTTGCACCATATCGCTTCAGACGGGTGGTCGATTCCGATTTTTGTAAAAGAATTAGAAGCTGCTTATCAGAGTATAAAAAATAAAAAGGAACTTCCGTTAACACCTTTAGCCGTACAATATGCGGATTATAGCATTTGGCAACGCAACTATTTATCGGGAGATCGATTAGCACAAAAAATAGCATATTGGGAACAGCAATTAAAAGGAGTTACTCCTTTGGCGATTCCTACAGATTATAAGCGTCCGATTGCTTTACAAAATAAAGGAGCTGCGTATAGTTTTACTATTTCCAAAGAACAAACTCAGCAGTTAAAGCAAATGAGTCAAGAACAAGGAACAACTTTATTTATGACCTTGTTGACCCTTTACAAAGTCTTGCTGTATCGATATTCTGGTGAGCGTGATATTACGGTAGGAAGTCCAATCGCTAATCGGGAACAACCAGAAATAGAAGGTTTGATTGGATTTTTTGTCAATACGATTGCCTTAAGAAGTCAAGTAGAAGGAA
The DNA here is from genome assembly GCA_947387485.1 of Aquimarina rhabdastrellae. GTDB lineage: Bacteria > Bacteroidota > Bacteroidia > Flavobacteriales > Flavobacteriaceae > Aquimarina. Next base: position 679,405 of record CANDNT010000001.1, on the reverse strand, counting down.
CTCAAAGTTTTTCGGAATTAGTACAGCAGGTAAAAAATACAACATTAGAAGCCTATGCGCATCAAGATGTACCTTTCGAGAAAATTGTAGATAGAGTTGTTAAGCATAGAGATCAAAGTCAAAGCCCTATTTTTCAAACTTTATTTACGGTTCAGAACAATGAAGCAGTGGAAGGCTTGCAGTTAGGCGAAAGTGAAATTACGATGGTAACTGCTGAATCAAATACTGCTAAATTTGAATTGAGTGTCAGCGTAACAGAGCAAGCAGATCATTTAGAAGTAACATTAGAATACAATACACAATTATTTGTAGCTAAAACGATAGAGCGTTTGGGAGTGCATTTTGAACAATTGATCGATGCAGTAATAGCGCAACCCAATGCAGAGATAGGTGGTTTAGCAATGCTTAGCCAAAACGAAATTCAAGAATTAAACGAATTCTCTTTTGAAGCTTTAGAATATGATACTTCAAAGACGATAATAGACGTATTTGAAGCACAAGTAAGCAAACAGCCTGAAGCTATTGCATTGGTATTTGAAGAGAAAGAAATTACGTATCGTGAACTAGAAGAACGTTCGAAGCAAATTGCAAATTATTTGATCGCAAATGGAGTTGAACAAGAAACCTTTGTGCCTTTATGTATGGAGCGATCTCTTGAGGCAGTTTTTTGCATTTTCGGAATTCTAAAAGCAGGAGCTGTCTATGTTCCTATTGATCCTAAATTACCACAAGAACGTATACAGTATATCCTAGAAGATACCGCTGCTAGTTTAGCGATTACAACTACAGCATACCAAGCCATAGTAGAAAGTAAAGCTTGTCGAACTATTGTATTTGAAGATATAACTGAAACTTTAAAAAATACTCCTTCGACAAAAGTTGATAGAGTAGTATCTCCAGAGCAATTAGCATACGTGATTTATACTTCAGGAACAACGGGGAAACCAAAGGGAGTAATGATTCAATACAAATCATTACAAGCCTTATTAGAAGGAATGAATCGTCGATATCCAGTGACAGCTTCGGATCGTTTGTTATTAAAAACGACTTTTACATTTGATGTATCGATCTACGAATTATTTGGGTGGATTCATCAAGGAGGAAGTTTAGGAATTTTACCCGAAGGAGGTACTACAGACATTCCGTTGTTGATTGATACTATTGCAACACAAAAGATAACACACTTTAATCTAGTTCCGTCCTTATTTTCGGTATTTATAGAAGAATTAGAACAGATCGGAATAGAGAAAGCAAGTGGTTTAAAATACGTGATGTTGGCAGGAGAAAAACTGCCTATGGAATTGATTCTGAATTATAGAAAATTAGGATTGAAAGCTTCGTTAGAAAATATTTATGGACCTACAGAAGCTACCATTTATAGCAGTTATTTTGATACCACACCGTTGGCTGCCGAAACAGTACATGTTCCTATTGGAAAACCAGTTGATAATGTCGAATTATTGATTCTTAATGGACAAGGAGAACAGCAACCTTTAGGAATTACAGGCGAATTGTGTATTGGAGGGCAGCAATTAGCAAAAGGATACCTGAATAGAGCACAATTAACAGCTGAAAAATTTGTAGCACATCCATTTAAGCAAGGAGCAAAATTATACCGTACAGGAGATTTAACACGATGGTTACCTGATGGAACGATTGAATATATTGGTAGAAAAGATGCACAGGTAAAAATTAGAGGATATCGAATAGAGTTAGGTGAAATTGAAGCGGCTTTAGAAAGTATTCAAGAAGTAGAACAAGCCATTGTGATTGTAAAAGAGAATGAAATAGGAACTAAGCGTTTAATAGCCTATGTAGTTGGACAAGCTGTAAAAGATGTTCAGGTATTACAACAGCAATTAGGAGAAAAGCTTCCTAGTTATATGCAACCAAGTCAATATGTGATATTAGAGGGATTTCCGCTAAATCACAGTGGTAAAGTAGATCGAAAACAATTACCAGAACCAGAATACTATATAGACGAAATAAAATATATTGCGCCTAAGAATGAGATAGAAGAAAAACTAGCAGCTTTATGGAGCGAATTATTGAATCTTGAGCAAGTAAGCACAACAAGTAATTTCTTTGAGCTAGGAGGACATTCGATCTTAGCGGTACGAATGGTAGCTAGAATCAAATCAGATTTTGCCATACCAATCCATATCAAAACCGTTTTCGAAAAAGATACGATTCAGAAGTTGGCGATTTATATCGAACAGCAAGAAACAGGAACAGCTGCAGCGATTGTGCGTATTGATAGAACACAACGTATCCCGTTATCGTTTATGCAAGAACGTTTATGGTTTTTGGATCAATTACAAGGCAGTATAGCGTATCATATTCCAGGAGTTTTGAAGATAAAAGGAACTTTAGAAATCTCGAAACTAGAGCAAGCGTTAAAGCAGGTGATGGCTCGCCATGAAGTATTACGAACGGTATATATTGAAGATGAAGACGGAGTTTATCAGCAAATTCAAACAGCTCAGGATTTTAAATTAGAGCAACAGTCTGTGACGGATGATCACTTGGAATCTATAATCGAAGAAGTGATAGCTAAGCCTTTCGATTTAGCTTTAGATTATATGTTAAGAGCCAATATTTTACAACTAAACGAAACAACAAATGTGCTAGTCTTAGTAGCACATCATATTGCTGCCGATGGTTGGTCTTTACCGATTGTTATCAAAGAACTAGAAGCTTTTATAAATGAAAAGGAAGCATATTTAAGTCCGTTAGCTATTCAATATGCAGATTACAGTGCTTGGCAGCGAAATTGTTTGGATGCTACACAATTATCTCATAAAATTGACTATTGGAAAACACAATTAGAAGGAAATACAGCTTTGTCGTTACCTATTGATTATTCGAGACCAAAGCTTTTAACGAATAAAGGTGCTAATCATACTTTTACAATAGATGCAAAAACTACTCAAGCATTAAAAGATTTTGGACAAGGGCAGCAAGCTACGTTATATATGACGCTCTTAACAATCTATAAAGTGTTATTATATCGCTATTCAGGTGAAAAAGATATCACTGTAGGAAGTCCGATTACCAATAGAGAACAAGAAGAAGTTGCAGGATTGATAGGATTCTTTGTCAATACTATAGCAGTCAGAAACCAAATAGAAGGTACACAAACGTTCGAAGAACTTTTAAGATTGGTAAAAGCTACGATTTTGGATGCCTATGCACATCAAGAAGTACCTTTTGAGAAAATTGTAGAGCAAGTAGTTACTACTAGAGATCGAGGGAGAACACCAATTTTCCAAACATTATTTACATTACAGAATAACGAGCAAGTAGAATGTATTCAATTTGGAACGCATGAAGTTGAGGTAATAGCAACTCAAAATGCTACAGCAAAATACGAATTGAGTTGTACGGTAATAAAGATAGATGGAACATTAGCTATTCAACTGAATTATAATACAGCTTTATTTAAGAAAAGTACTATCGAAAGATTAGGCGTTCATTTTGAAAATCTACTCAATTCAGTACTCAATTCACCTGAAAAAGCTATAGATGCTTTACCAATGGTGACTATAGCTGAAAAGCAACAATTGTTAAATTTCAGTTCGTCAGTAATTACAAAAGCAACTGAAGAAACAACATTTGTAGCACAATTTACGGCAAAAGCAATCGCGCAACCTAATGTCATAGCTGTAGAAGCTTTAGGGCAACAATTGACCTATCAAGAATTAGACGAACGATCTAATCAGGTTGCCCATGCATTAAAAGCTGAAGGAATTACAAAAGGCAGTTTAGTGCCCGTCTGTATCGATCGTTCTGTAGATATGATGGTTGGATTGCTGGGAATTCTAAAGGCTGGAGCAGCTTATGTGCCAATAGACCCTAAATTTCCGCAGCAGCGTATCGATTATATGCTAAATGATACAGGAGCGAAAGTGGTGGTAACAATGTCTAAATATGAAGCGTATTTTAATAAAGATATTATATGTCTTTCGGTAACACAAGAAGCGTTAAAAACTGTTAGTAAAGAACCTGTAACGATTCAGATAGATCCAGAAGATATAATTTATATCATCTATACTTCAGGAACAACGGGAAATCCAAAAGGAACTATGATTTCGCATCGAGCAATCACAGATTATTGCCACGGAATTATTTCGAATACCAATATCGCAGCAGGAAAAAGATTTGGATTAGTATCATCGATAGCCGCAGATTTAGGAAATACCATTTTATTTTCTGCCTTTGTTTGTGGAGGAACCTTATGCATTTTTGATGAAGACGAAATTATGAATGTTAAAGCTTTACAAAGAGCTAAGTTGGATAGTCTGAAGATTGTTCCATCACATTGGAAAGCATTGCAAGAAGGAGGAGAGATTTTGCTACCAAAGCATAGTTTGATTTTTGGAGGAGAAGCTTTGAGTCAGGATATTATAGAGCGTATTCGAGAAGCTAATGCAGCATGTAAAGTATACAATCATTATGGACCTACAGAGGCTACGATAGGAAAGCTTTTAAAACCTATAGATATAGAGTCAAATCACATAACGTTAGGAAAACCCTTTTGTAGTGATGACGTATACGTTCTGAATGATGCTTTAGAACTTGTTCCCACAGGCGTGATTGGTGAACTGTGCATTTCTGGAATAGGACTTGCCAAAGGATATTTGAATTTACCCGAATTAACAAAGGAGAAATTTATAGCGAATCCATACCAAAGTAATGCAATATTGTATAGAACAGGAGATTTGGTAAAATGGACTGTAGATGGCGAAATTGAATTTATAGGAAGAAAAGATCATCAATTAAAAATAAGAGGATTTAGAGTAGAATTAGGCGAGATAGAAAATGCCTTAGTATCGAACGAAAGTGTAGAACAAGCTGTTGTATTGACGGATGCAGATCAAAAACGATTGATAGCCTATGTTATTAATTCTAATTCGATTACGCAAAAGGAACTTCAAGAAGCCTTACAAACTAGATTACCAGAATATATGATTCCGTCGGCATTTGTGTTTATGGATCAGTTTCCGATGTTGGCTAACGGAAAAGTAAATCGAAAGCAATTAGCAGCACAAGTTGTAGCATCAGTAACAGAAGATGTTATATATGAAGCACCGATTACTGAGATAGAAAAGAAGTTAGCAACCATTTGGAGTGAAGTTTTAGCATACGAACAAGTAGGAATTCATTCTAATTTCTTCGAATTGGGAGGACATTCACTTTTAGCGATTCGATTGATTGCAAAAATGAATACTGCGTTAGAACAGGAATTTGTAGTTTCTCAATTGTTTCAATTTCCAACCATTAAAAGTTTTATAACGAACGTAATTGATGACAATGAGGAAGCAATAGTTACAACAATTACTTTGATGAATACAGATAAGCATCAAGAAAAATCGCTGTTTTGTATACCAGGAGCGGGAGGAAATATTGTTTCATTTTATGCATTAGCCCAAGGAATTGAAGAAGCGTATAAAGTATATGGATGCAAAGCTCAAGGATTAGAAAACGATGCTCCTATTTTGGAAACAGTAGAAGCTATTGCAACACAATATATCAAAGAAATACAGGAAATAGATCCACAAGGACCTTATCATTTGGCTGGATACTCTTTCGGAAGTAAGGTGGCTTACGAAATGGCCTATCAATTACAAAACCAAGGATTTGAAGTAGCACAATTGGTTATTTTTGATGGAGAACCTTATGCCGATGCGGTAACGACCGTTTCAGAAGAGTATTCAAGAGAAACGCATCTTCTAGAAATGTATCAGTTAATCGCAGCGTATTATCAGCAAGAAGAAGTACAACCGATAGAAGCAACCCTTCTCAAAGGCAAAACTTTTGAAGAACAAATGGATGTAGTGTATGATCAGATTCAGGAACAAAATATGGCATATATCAATAGAACTGTGTTCAAGCGTTTTATTGCTTTACATATCAAACATACACATGCAGCACAAACGTACGATCCAAAATATAAAGAACTAATAAAAGCAATACCGATTCAATTATATCAAACCGCACAAAATGAAACCCTAGATTTAACCAATCGTTGGTATCAAGCTAGTAAGTTATTACCAATTGAAATTCAAGTAGAAGGAGCGCATTTATCAATGCTTCAAGAACCTTTTGTACAACAAATTATAACCCATTTAAAAGAACAAGAAACTGTTTTACACCCATAAAAGATCATTAGATGAAAATCATTAAATTTTTATTTCAACATACCAACAGATTAAAATTAAGTCTCTTATTTTCGTTAGGAGCGATTACAGGACTCTTAAGTACCTATATTATCAGTCAAGTGAATGGTTTGATTAACGAAGCAATCGAACCAACAGGAGCCAATGCCGCTATTTATGCCCTATCCATAGTAGGATATGTGTGTCTTAATATCATCTTTTTTAGAGGATTGATTCAGGCATCAGAAAAGTTGATGGTAGGGATGAAAAAGAAAATCTTTAATACCTTATTGACAAAATCAAATTTCAAAAAAGTATCGACTTTTAGAGATAATATTTACACTGCATTTTCTAGTGATATCAATATCATATCAGAAAGTTTAGTCTTATTAGTACATGTTATAGTTTCGACAGCAACGGTTATCTCATGTTTAGTATACATGGGAATGTTATCATGGAAGCTGTTGATATTGACCTTCGGAATTATCATAGGAGGTGTATCTATGTTCGTAATGATCTTTAAAATAGCATATCCTCAATTAGAGAAAGCAAGAGATCTTCAGGATGGAATTGTAAGTCTTTTGAATCAGATACTAGATGGATTTAAAGAATTGAGTATTTTTTCGCATAAAAACAAAGAACTAGAAGAACTAACGACTGCAAATGTAGAAGAGGTCTATGGAAATAAGGTAAGTGCTTTGACCAAGATATCGGTAACGTCTATATTAGCGAGTACTTTATCATTTTGCTTTTTAGGAATTTTGTTGATAGCCTTCCCAAAAGTATTTCCTAGCGAGAGAGAAGTAATCATCAGTTTTGCAGTAGCATTCCTATTTTTAATCAAGCCATTAGAAATGATCATTAGCCTTTCTGGAACTTTATCAAGAGCGAATATAGCTACAGATAAAATTATTGGGATTTCTAAAGATTTAGCAGTGGAGCAGAGTACTGTAAACCTGTTAACACAACCTTTACCAGACTTTAAGAATATAGAAATTAAAGATGTTAAATATACACATGAGCGTAAAAATGAAAATTTTGTTGTAGGACCAATTGATTTTAGATTAGAAAGAAATGAATTGATATTTATTTATGGTGGAAATGGTAGCGGAAAAACTACATTTATCAATTCGATATTAGGAATTTATAAAGCTGAAATGAGCAGCGTAAGCTTTAATGGAAAAGAAATTAAACCAGAACAGTTTCGGATATTCGGACAACAACAAATGGCTCCGATTTTTAGTGATTTTCATCTTTTTGATAAGTTTTATGGTGTTGATTATATAGATAAAGATAGAATCGAAGAGTATTTTAAGATTTTTGAAATTAATGATAAGGTTAAATACGAAAATCATGGTTTTTCTACCACTGATTTATCTATGGGACAACGTAAAAGATTGGCCTTGATTTCGGTATTGTTAGAAGATAGAGATATATTAATCTTAGATGAATGGGCAGCAGATCAAGATCCTTACTTTAGAAAGAAATTCTATAAAGAAATTTTACCATGGTTAATTAATGAAGAAGATAAAACAATTATAGCGATAACACATGATGATCAATATTTTAATGTAGCTGATCGTTTATATAAGATGGAATATGGAAAATTAAAAGAAGTAATTAGAGAAGAATTACAGATGATGTATTAGCACATAATTAAACAACTATATAAATGAAAGGCTAATTCTTAATTATCAAGAATTAGCCTTTTTATATAAATTTAGATTATTAGTGACAATAATTAGGATCTAATATGATCCAACAACACGGATGCATGTTAGATGTTGGATAATTAGGACATTCTGGAATGTCAGACATCATACAATTGCGTTCAAAATCTTCGTCATAACAAGAAGAACCACCATTAATACTAGCTTGTGATTGTTTATTAAGCTTTTGAATTCCGTTAAGATTTAAAATATTTTTTAACATGATTAAAAGTTTTAAGATTCTAAAAATTGACTAGTATTAAATACAAACATCAAGACCGAATTCAACAAGGCAGCAATAATGCATAACCGTAGGAGGAAAATCTTGAGATGGACATGCTGGATAGTCTATAGAAGCACAGTGTCTTACATTCTCTTGATGATCACAGGTTAAGCCTCCACCGTTAATAGTAGCTTGAGCTTGCTTATTAAGCTTTTGAATTCCGTTAAGATTTAAAATGTTTTTTAACATGAATATAGATTTAAATGATTAGAATAATTGAGTAAAATGATTTATAAATTAACAAACATTTTCATCTACTAATAAAAGACAACAAGGGTGATACATGATCTCAATTCCATAAGGAGGAGGAGGGCAATCACTAAGATCATAATTCAATTGGCAATACTCATTACATGAATTTCCTCCAGAAATAACACGTTGTTCATTTTTCTCAAGACGCTTTACGTTTTCTAAGTTTAAGATGTTTTTTAACATGATTAGATAATTTAAAATTTTGATTACTGATTGTAAGGTACCAATTTTTAACAAGTATAAAAAATATAATTTAAGGTAATGTGTTTTTATACAGATGATTATGGTGAATTGTGTAAGGGTTTTAAATTAAAAAATGGTAGAGATTCTTGAAGCGGAGTATAAAGAGAATACATGAAGAAATATTTAATAATCTTCAATTTATGGCAGTGTTTTTCCTTTTTTATTAGAAAAATAATGTTAAATATAGTATTTTAGGCTTTAAATACTGAATTTATGGAGTTATACGCAAAGGCATTATTATATGCAATTCCCTTCTTTATCCTTTTAGTTTTAATGGAAGTAGGTTATGGACATTTTGTAAAAAAACAAATGCATAGGCCTATGGATACTATTTCAAGTTTAAGTTCGGGATTAACTAGTATAATTTTTGATTCGTTAGGTATCGTCTTTATTATTGTTTCGTATCCATATTTATTAGAGCATTTGGCTATTTATGAAATAAAAGAGACATGGGCAGTATATGTAGTAGCTTTTATAGCAATAGATTTTGCAGGATATTGGAATCATCGATTAAGCCATAAAATAAATTATTTCTGGAATCAGCATGTTATTCATCACAGTAGTGAAGAGTTTAATTTAGCATGTGCATTGCGTCAATCTATTTCTGATATTATAGGATATGTACCTTTATTATTAATACCTGCTGCTTTGGTAGGAATACCGCATAATGTAATTGCAACTTTAACTCCAATTCATTTATTCGCCCAGTTCTGGTATCATACAAAACATATAGGAAAATTAGGTTTTTTAGAATATATTATTGTGACGCCATCTCAACATAGAGTTCATCATGCAATTAATGAAGAATATATAGATAAGAATTTGGCTCCTATATTTTGTATATGGGATCGAATGTTTGGGACATTTCAAGAAGAATTGGATGAAGTACCGCCAGTTTATGGTGTATTAAAACCAGCAGCTACTTGGAATCCAATTTTGATTAACTTTCAGCATTTTTGGCGTTTATTGCAAGATGCGTGGCGTACTAAGAATTATCTAGATAAGATTCGTATTTGGTTTATGCCTACAGGGTGGAGACCTGCAGATGTAAAAGAAAAATATCCGATAGCAATTATAGAAGATCCATATAAACTACAGAAGTATGATACGACACCTTCTCGATTATTAATTTATTGGTCTATACTACATTTGGTTGTAGCTACAGCTTTAATGATGTTTATGTTTTATAATTACGCCAATATTCCGTTTAATAATCTATTAATTTATGGAGGAATCATTTTCTTGGGTATTTATGGATATACATCACTAATGGATGGAGTAAAATATGCGTTTTATGTAGAGCTTTTAAGAGGATTATTAGGTGTAGGAATGATTTTTTATACACAAGATTGGTTTGGACTAAATGCTTTTAGTACCATAGCAACCTTTTTTGTTGCCGTATACTTTGTTATTACAGTATTTGGAGCTGCATATTTTACATATATAGAAAATAAAGAAGAACATATTTCTATAGTTACTTAAATTAATACAAAGACTCATCTCATGGTTGAGCATTTTAAAGCAGAGATAAACAAAGTATATTTTATTGAGAATTATACTTTAATAGCCATACGATCGGGTAGTGGTGCTATAGAAGTAGATTTTGAAACGTTCTTGGATTGGCAAGATAAAGCTATCTATTTATCCAAAGGGCAGTATATTAAATTCTTATCAGATGATTTTGATGTGATGAGAATTGAATTCCCATCAGAAGAACTATTTAAATCGAATGATTTTAGAGTATTATTTAAGCATTTAATATCTCTGGGATACATCAATTTTGATGAATGTGAGAAGTGTAAGCAATATTTATCTAACTCGGTATTTTCTAATGATGTAAGTTCGATTATTGATATTTCTACAGATCAATGGTATTGGCAAAATCCATTTCAAGCTAAAAAGGAAGAATACCAAATAATTTTTGATATAAAAGACATTATTGATGTTGAATATAGAAATAACATCAATAGTGATAAACTTGTTACGGCAATACAAAATAGTGGATATAATATAAATCACCTTATAAAAAATAAACTGGGAATTACTATTAATACCATGATCCAACGAAAAAAGTTGGTTGAAAGTAAAAAAGATATTGCTTTTACAGATAAGAGTATTAAAGAAATAGCTTATGATAAGGGATATAAAGATCCAGCGTATTTTAATAGGGTTTTTAAAAATAAAATAGGAGTTACTCCTAATGAGTTTAGGACAAGTTTTGATTATAAAAATAGAGATGTTTTTATGCAAAATATTATTGAATTATTACACCTATATCACAAACAAGAACATTCTCTAGGATTTTATGCAGATAAGATGAATATGAGTGTTAAGGCACTTTCTAAAAAAGTAAGGCAAAAAATCAATATACCTTTAGGACAATTAATAAGGACAGAACTTATCAATAGCGCAAAAGAATCGCTTAACAAAAATGTGAGTATACATGAGATAGCTCACGAACTAGGTTTTGAAGAACCTAATCATTTTTCTTCGTTTTTTAAACACCAAGTAGGAGTTACCCCTACAGAATACATCTTAAAAAAGTACAATAGGTAGCGTCTTTTTTGTACTAAAATAAATAGACTTCAGTCGCATCTTTGCATTGTAATATTTTACTAATCAAAACAAAATAAAATATGAGCAATGTAAAAGAACGCGTACAAGAAATGGATCGCATAGTATCACAAGGCGCTATCGTAGATGCAGTAAAACAGTTTTTTGCTGAAGAAGCAACAACTTCAGACTATAACAATGTAACTACTTCAAACAAAGCACAAATGGTAGAAAAAATGCAAGGTTTTGCAGGAGCCATAGCCAAAGTAAATGGAATAACACACCATCATACAATAGTAGATGGAAATGTATCCGCTTCAGAATTTACTTTCGATTTTGATATGAAAGATAATTCCAAAATTTACTGGCATGAAATCATTCGTAGAATATGGAATGATAAAGGAGAGGTAATTAACGAAGAATATTTTAACGCATAAAAAAAGAAAAATGAAAAATTTAAAACAACACAGCTTAGCAGTAATCATAGCATTATTTTTTGCAACAGGAATTTTTGCACAAAATAAAAAAGCAAATAATATTGATGATAGTAAAATAGGATTACAAGGATATAGCCCAGTATCTTATTTAGATTTAGGATTAGCTCAAAGAGGAATTAAAGAATATAAAAGTATACATGAAGGTATAGCATATTACTTTACTTCGAAAGAACAAAAGAAGAAGTTCGAAAAGAATCCAGAAAAATACATGCCAGCATATGGAGGATATTGTGCATTTGGAATTTATGCAGGGGCTAAATTCAGAATAGATCCAAATAAATTTATAGTAGATAACGGAACATATTATTTATTTTTAAATGATGTAGAAGTAGATGCAATGCAATTGTGGAAAGCAGAAAAAAACAAATCAAAATTAGTAAGCACAGCGAATAAAAATTGGAGTTCGCTTAAAACTAAATAAGGTTAGTTTAAAAATGAATTTTAAAAGGGTTGTTTTATTAAGGACAACTCTTTTTTATCTTTAAGAATAAAAAGAGTGTGAAAAAATTATTACAAGAAATAAAAAAGTGCGAGGTATGTAAAGAAAACCTGGATTTAGGAGTAAATCCAGTAGTATCTGCCCATGAGGATAGTAAGATAGTTATCATAGGTCAAGCTCCAGGACTTGCTGTGCACAAGAGTGGTATACCTTGGGATGATAAAAGTGGAAATAATTTAAGAGAATGGTTAGGAATAACTAAAGAACAATTTTATGACCCTAAACTTGTAGCACTAATACCTATGGGATTTTGTTATCCAGGAAAAGGGAAGACTGGAGATTTACCACCTAGAAAAGAATGTGCACCTTTATGGCATGAACAATTGATGGAAAAGATTAAAAATCCTGAAATGATAATATTGATAGGAAATTATGCCCAAAAATATTATTTAAGAGATAGACTAAAGAGAACACTAACCGAATCTGTCAAAAATTATAAAGAATATTTGCCTAATTATTACGTATTACCACATCCATCACCACGAAATAATATATGGCAAGCAAAGAATCCTTGGTTTAAAAAAGAAGTATTACCAGATTTAAAATTATTTGTGAATAGTATTTTAAAGAATTGACTTTTTTTAGAATTAGTAGTCTCAGTGAAAAGGCTAAAACCCTATAATTTATAATTGCAATTTGAATTATATAAAAAGAACTTTATAAAAAAGGAGATATATAATTAATGAGTTGATATGTTATAGATTACGAAGTATAGCTATAAATGGTTAATGAATATTAAGAAGATTATTATAAAATTAGAATTTAAGCAATTCTAATTTTATAATGTAAGAAACAAGAAGATTTTAGCCTTAGATATAAAGAACTCTCTGCATCAAAAGTATAGCGTGAATTTAATTACTAAATTTAAAATATAAATAACATATTGTATATAAGTGTATTGCGATTTCGAATAAAAAATCTAGTGAAAAAACGACTTTTTTATTTGGAAAAAACGAGAAAGATGTCTTATCTTTGCAACCGCAATACCAATCGCGGGAGTAGCTCAGTTGGTAGAGCGTCAGCCTTCCAAGCTGAATGTCGCCGGTTCGAACCCGGTCTCCCGCTCAAAAAGCTTCACATATTTGTGAAGCTTTTTTTATTTAATGAAAACAGTTTTGAAAATAAAAAGAGTCAATGATATTTAATTTCTCTGGGAATGGGAACGAAATAGTACTAAAATATGATTGACTCTTTTTGAGTAAAATGAACTAACTATAAAACTAACAGGTTTGGTTGCTAATCAACCTTAAGAAGTTTAATTGATTCGGTTATGTTATTTTCAGAAAAAACCTTAGCAAAATAGATTCCGTGTGATAAAAAAGAGGTGTTGATAGAAAATCTAGTAGCATTAATAGCATTATCTCTTAAAATAGGACGTCCTGTAGTATCATAGATAACAATTGATTTAAGAAGAGTAGAACTTTCTAGATTAAAAGTATCATTAAAAGGATTTAAGTATATTAAGTTACTTTTGGTATTAATAATATCTTCTATGCCTAAAGTAGCATCATTAAAATTTTGAGCATATATTTTTTTGCCATCTCCCTTATCTTCAATAAACGTAATAATAACTTGGTTATCAAATCTATTTAATTGATAGCGTTTTTTAGGAGCTATATAAGTAGCAAGAGGGATAGAAGACAAATCTTCGGATAAATCTCCATAACTTGTTAGATAAACCAACCCTAGAGTAACAGGAGTAGCACCATTATCCATACCGCTTTTATGCAGGAATAAAGGCTGATCTTGAACTAGAAGCAATTGATCAACGTGAACATTTTGATCATTATCAATAGCGAAAACTTCTTTTGCATTATCTGTAAATAATCTGTTACCAGTAATTTTATCGAATTTTTGAACATATTCACCACGCATTGATTGGTTGATATCGGTATAAGTAGTTATTGACCAGATATATGAAGAACCAGATGCATGAGCAATTCGTGTATCTAATTCAAAGCTAGTTTGATTAATGTCAACATCCATACCATTAATACCCCATGGTAAAGATCCATTAGGATCGAGTCGTTGAACATAAGCATCAAATCTATTATTTGAAGATGCATAATAACCTAGATAAATAATATCACCATCTTGAGTTACACTATAAGACCTATTAAAAGCAGTAGTCTTATCAGACAATTGTGTTGGATTCGCCCAGGTAGGAGTACCAGTAGTACTGTATTTTTGAGCCCAAAGTGTAGAGTTAATACCATAATTAAAGGTATGAAATAGAATAGTAATTTCTCCATTAGAGTTTTCAGATAGGTTGGCTGGAGCGGTATTACTAGTACCGGAAGTGACTTCTACATTAGTAGACCATATAGGCAACCCAGATGGTGAATATTTTTGCAGCTTTGTTTTATCATTTGATGAAATCCATGTGACAGCAAGATCTCCAGATTGTAACGGTTTTGTAGTAACTATATGGCCTGATCCTAAAGAAATACCAGAGGCTCCCCAAAGATTATTTCCGTTGGTATCTACTTTATAAACATAACCTGAATCATCATCAGTACCAGTTAATCCGATATAGATATGATTAGAGGTATCTATGGATAAGGACCATATAGCTGTGAAGGTTGACATAGGAATGGTATTACTTATTAAAACACCTTCTGGTCCCAATGTCTGTGTACCATCAATATTAAGTTTTTGCATTCGTAATTCATAATTAATTGGCGGAGCTACAGATTTCCAAAAAACAACAATAGTTTCACCATTAGAAGTAAGAATTGATTTCATATCATCAGTTTCAGTACTGACTACTAAGGTGTTTATAGATGTGTCTGTATGCCATTGAGAAAATATTAATAAAGGAAAGTAGAAAAGGAATAATGTAAAAAATGATTTCATAATGCTTGTTTTTAAGAACTGAAATAAAGTTAAAATGCAAAATGAAATTTTTGTTGTTTGATGCTACGGTATCATTACTGATGAGCTAAAAAAGGCTACGTAATAAATACCCCGTTTATTTTAATTAATTGATTTTCAGTGTTTTAAAAATTTGATTTAATGTAATTACCTAAACGTGTATTTGAAGGTAAATTGAAGTTTTTTCTCAATTTTAATCTTGAAGACTCAATAGTACGAATGCTTTTATGAGCAATAGAAGCAATTTCTTTTGTATTAAAACCTAATTTAATAAAAGCACATAGTTTTAAATCATTAGAAGTTAGGTTAGGATGTTTAGCTAAAAGGTTGTCATAAAAGGTAGGATGTATTTCTTCAAAGAGTGTTTTGAAATTACTCCAAACATCATGAGAATTTTCGTTAGTAATTTTGTTTCTTAAAGAGATCAGTTTTTGTTTGGTTTGAAGCGGAATTTTAGAAAAGATAATAGCATTAAGTCCATCAACTAATTCGTTATAATATTCTTTTTCATGAATCTTACCAATGGATAAAGTTGTCAATTGACGATTTTTATAATCTAGTTTTAATTGCATTTCACGTTCTTTTTGGAGTGAAATGATCTCATTTTTATGTTTTAATTGCTTGTTCTTTTGTATAATGAAAATACTATACCCTAGAGTGAGTAATCCTAGACACAAAATAGTTATACCCAATAATAAATAGAAGCGATCATTACCTTTTGTAACTTCCAGTTGTTTTAAGGATAATTGTTTTTGAAACATGTGGATTTCATTATTGTAAAAAGCTTCTAATTGATTACTCTTTGCAATTTGAGCACTATATTGTAATGAATCAGCAAGATCGTTTTTTGATTTAAGAACATTAAATGCTGCACTATAATTTTTTTGTTGAGCATAAAGCTCGCTTTCAAGATTTAAGTAATTAACGTTTAAATAAGGCATATTTAATGTTTCGCAAATAGCTTTACCTTGATTTAAATAAGAAAAAGATTGTGTATAATTCTGTTCTTTAAAAAATAACTTAGCATAAGCATATAGTGATTGAGCAATGATTTCTTGAAAATTATTTTCTCTAGAGATCAATAAGGATTGATTTAAATAAGTTCTTGCTTTTGCAAAATCATTGTATTCTACATAAAAACTACCTAAGTTGTGTAACAAGAAAGATTCGTTATAATTATCATTTGACTTTTCGCTTAAAGCTATTGCTTGTTTAATATAGATATCAACAGAATCCGAGTTTCTATTTAGATGGTAAAGTATAAGGTTATTTGTAGTATCAAATAAAAGTGTACTATCCTTTTCTATTTGATTAATTTTATGTGCTTGAGAAAGAAATTGATATGCTTTTGGTAAATCTTTTTTTATAAAGTATAATTCAAATAAATTATTGTAAACCATGGATTTACCTTTTTTCCATTGTATAGAATCTATAATTTTTAATGCTTCTTGATAGAAGTCAAGAGCCTTATGATTAATACTAATATTTTTTAAAGCAATCCCAGCCGAATTGTAAAGCATAGCTTTTTCTTTGGGATCAAAATTTGTAATGGATTCTGTATTTAGAAGTTGTAAAGCTTCATTTAAATTACTGTATGATTTACCAAAATTACCAGTACTTAAATTAATAATACCTAAGCTATGTAATGCTTTGACTTTATTTTGGTGATTATTTTGTTGTTCAGCTATTTTTAGCGCTTCTAGTGCAAAATAAGAACGTTCTTTGGTACTTAAGTTAGCTTCCTTAGAAGTTTTAAGGAGCGATTCAAAACGATTATTTGAACTTAAATTTAACTCTTGAGATACGACATAGAAAGGTATAATAAATATAAAAAGAAAATAAAGTATATGTCTTTTATGTTGAGCCAATTAGAATGATGTTTATATAAAAATACACATAAATTTTAAAGTAATTTGTTTAAAATTTTATGATTTTTTGATAAATAATATTTCTATGAAAGAAAATGTAAAACAAACCATTTTTGACTCAGTGTTAAACTGTACTTTTAAAAGTTAAAGTAGCGTTATAAAGATTATAGAAATTTGTAAATAAGTTAATTTTACAAGTTTATTATCTGTATGTTTTGCTAAGTATGATTAGTGTTTCAGCTAATAAATGAGTTTTTTAAAACTGAAAAAAGAGTAAGTTTAAGTAAGCAAATAATAAAGAATCAAAATGAATACAATTAATATACAATATAAAGCTTTTGGATATAAAGGTGCTGATTATACAGGAGAAGAGTTAACGCTCGAAAAAATAATAAATAAAGATGTTTCTACTCTTGAATTAACTATAAAAGATCTTAGGTCAATTTTGGAGATGCATATTTCGACGGTTAAAGAAATTAAAAAAGCTTTTCCAGATGAAAAAGCTAATGCCAGATTTCACAATGATAATACAGTAGAAGAAATTAGTTTTAGGATAAACTATAAACAAGATGAAAGAATATTAGCATTAGATGAAAAACAGTTTTTTAAAGAAGTAGCTGAACATGAAGAATTAGCTCCATTGATTATAGAATATTGTAATGTAACAGCAGATGGAGAAGAAGGTACTAGGATTTGGCTTCCAGAAAGCGAAGATTATGAATCACATCCTGCAGGAACACATGCTATAATGGCTCTGGTAAGAAAAGATGAGAAATGGATACCAGAATATATTAATTTTTTAAAAACAAATGATCTAGATCATGAGGCCGAGCAGATTTGGCATATTAGAGAGTTGATTGAGACTTATGGTTGGAGTAAAGAGACGATTCGTTTAGCTATAGCAAGAAATATAAGTTGTATAGGTCAAGCAGGAACAGATCAATTTCAACAAATGCTTGAAGGAGGATTAACAGTGTATCTTCAGAAAGAAAAGAACAGAGAAGAGTTTATAAAAGCTATTCATGAAGAATTTGATGTTTGGGAAAATGTTAATTATAGATTAAAAGATGGATCAAAAGAGTTGTATTTAGACTATATCGTTTCTAGGGTAGAGAATTTTAAAGAGATACTAAATGATAAAGAAATTGAAACTATAAAATCTAGATTATTAAAAAGATGGGATAACTATTATTCATAATAAAGGTTTCTCAATTAAAAATAGATAATGTGCAAATGAAAAAGATTGTATCTATAATGTTATTGATAATAATGAGTTCATGTAGTGTCTTGAAACAAAAAGCAATAATCAAAGAAAAGAAACAAATCGTTATAGTAGGTGCAGGAATCTCTGGACTTAGTGCTGCTCATTATTTAAAGAAAAAAGGATATAATCCAATAATTCTTGAAGCACAAGCCAAAGTTGGAGGTAGACTTAAAACAGATAGAAGTTTAGGAATTGCGTTTGATGAAGGAGCAAGTTGGATTCATGGACCAAAAAAAAATCCTATAACTAAGTTAGCTAAAGAGGCTGGGACAAAAACCTTTTTGACTAATGATGATAATATCAAAACTTATGACAAAGATGGTAAAATATACAATCAGAGAATACTGAATAATGCAGAAGAAAGGTATAATACTTTTCTTGATGAAGTAGAAGGAAAACAAGGAGAAAGTTTTGCAGATATCTTTTATAAGATGCATCCTAATCTGAAGGAAAACCGTCTATGGACATATATGCTATCGGCTTTTTTAGAGTTTGATACAGGAGGAGATATCCATAAATTAAGTTCCACATCTTTTTATGATGATAAAGCATTTAAAGGAGAGGATTTAATCATTACCAATGGTTATGATAAGATAACTGATTATTTAGCTCATCATATTGATATTAGATTTAATACTGTAGTCGAAAGTATAGACTATAGAGAAAGTAATGTGATAATAAAAACAAATCGAGGTGACTTTTCTGCTGAAAAAGTTTTGGTAACAGTGCCATTAGGAGTTCTTAAAAAGAAAAAAATAGAGTTTAAACCTAGTTTGCCTGCTGAAACCCAAAAAGCAATTGATGATTTGGAAATGGGATCAGTTAATAAATTTCTTTTAGTGTGGGATAAAGCTTTCTGGGATGAAGATGTACAATACATAGGATACACGCCAGTAGAAAAAGGAAAATTCAATTATTTTTTAAATGTAAAAAAGTTTACTGAAGCTAATGCATTAATGACATTTGCTTTTGGAGACTATGCTATTGAGACAGAAAAGATGACTAACGAACAATTAATAGAGGAGATGATAGTACATCTTAGAACTATTTATGGAAAAGAAATCCCAAAACCTAGACATTTTTTAAGAACTAAATGGAATAATAATAAATACAGTTATGGAGCATATTCTTTCCCTGATAAAATATCAGGAAGTGCAGCTTATGACGTATTTAAAAAACCTATTAAAAATAAAATTTTCTTTGCAGGAGAGCATACTATAAAGGCTTATAGAGGTACAGTACATGGAGCATACCTTAGTGGTATTAGAGAAGCTAAAAAGCTATTGAAAAAAATAAAATAATAAGAAACTTATAAACACATTAATAATTCAAATAACAATCAAAAATTGATTTATGAGCAGAATAATATCTCTATTAGCACTATTAATAATATGTAATAGTTGTGCATCAAAAAAACAAAAGGTTTATAGTTATGAATCAGAAAATTTAAAAATCAAGCAGCTTAGCGATAATGTATTTATGCATATTTCATATTTAAAAACTGATGATTTTGGTAAGGTTGCATGTAACGGAATGGTTTATATAAATGAAAATGAAGCAATCGTTTTTGATACGCCTACAGATAATAAAACTTCAAAGGAATTGATAACTTGGATAACAGCAAACCAACAAAAAGAAATTAAGGCTGTTGTAGTAACGCATTACCATACAGATTGTTTAGGAGGATTGCAAGAATTTCATGAAATAGGAGCAACTTCTTATGCTACCAAACAAACAATAGCACTAGCAAAAGAAAATAAGGTCGAGACTTTACCAGAACAGGTTTTTGATGATAAATTATCATTAAAGATAGGAAGACAACCAGTATATGCACAGTATTTTGGAGCAGGGCATACTCCAGATAATATAGTAGGATATATTCCTGAAGAAAAAACGCTCTTTGGTGGATGTTTAATTAAATCTGTAAAAGCCAGTAAAGGGTATTTAGGCGATGCTAATGTAACAGCATGGCCTAAGACTGTAGCTGAGATCAAATCATCGTTTCCAGAATTAGAAATTGTTATTCCGGGTCACGGTAAAAGTGGAGGAACAGAATTACTTGATTATACCATTACATTGTTTAGTAAGCAAAATTAGATAATAATTCATAAAAAAAGGCTCGAAGTTTATACTTCAAGCCTTTTCCTATATTTTATAAAAAGATTCAAAATCAAACTTGAATTACTCCTAGATTAAAAGGTTTTTCGATAGGAGCGTGGTTAGCAGCTTCAATACCCATAGAAATCCAATTACGTGTTTCCATAGGATCAATGATAGCATCTGTCCAGATACGAGCGGCAGCATAATATGGTGAAATTTGCTTATCATATCTTGCTTTGATTTTATCAAATAAAGCTTTTTCATCTTCTGGAGAAAGTTCTTCTCCTTTTTTCTTTAAAGAAGCAGTTTCAATCTGTAATAATACTTTGGCTGCTTGTGCACCACCCATTACGGCAAGTTCGGCACTTGGCCAAGCACAAATAAGTCTAGGGTCATAGGCTTTACCACACATAGCATAATTTCCAGCTCCATAAGAGTTACCTACAACTACAGTGAATTTTGGTACAACACTATTACTAACCGCATTTACCATTTTGGCACCATCTTTAATGATTCCGCCATGTTCACTTTTACTACCAACCATAAAACCAGTAACATCTTGAAGGAATACTAACGGAATTTTCTTTTGATTACAATTAGCTATAAAGCGAGTAGCTTTATCTGCAGAATCAGAATAAATCACACCACCAAACTGCATTTCTCCTTTTTTGGTTTTTACAATTTTACGTTGGTTGGCTACAATACCTACAGCCCAACCATCGATACGAGCATATCCAGTAATAATAGTTTGTCCATAACCAGCTTTGTATTCTTCAAAATCAGAATCATCAACCATACGATGGATAATTTCCATCATATCATATTGTTCATGTCTAGCTTTAGGTAAAATACCGTAAATTTCTTTAGGATCTTTAAGAGGCTTTTTAGGAGAAACACGATTAAAACCAGCTTTATCAAAATCTCCAATTTTGGACATTAGATTTTTGATTTTATCAAGTGCATCTTTATCATCTATAGCTTTATAATCGGTAACGCCAGAGATTTCACAATGTGTTGTAGCTCCACCTAGAGTTTCATTATCAATAGTTTCACCTATGGCAGCTTTAACTAGATAGCTTCCGGCTAAGAAAATACTAGCAGTTTTATCTACAATCATGGCTTCGTCACTCATGATAGGTAAATAAGCACCACCAGCAACACAACTACCCATTACAGCAGAGATTTGTATGATACCCATACTGCTCATCACAGCATTGTTTCTGAAAATTCTACCAAAATGTTCTTTATCTGGAAAAATCTCATCTTGCATTGGTAAATACACACCAGCACTATCTACAAGATAAATGATTGGTAATCTATTTTCGATAGCAATTTCTTGAGCTCTTAAATTTTTCTTTCCAGTAATAGGAAACCAAGCCCCAGCTTTAACTGTAGCATCATTAGCTACTACGATACACTGTTTACCACTAATGTATCCTATTTTTACGACTACGCCACCACTAGGACAACCACCGTGTTCTTGATACATGTCTTCACCAGCAAAGGCACCGATTTCGATAGATTTAGTATCCGTATCAAGAAGGTAATCAATACGTTCTCTTGCAGTTAATTTTCCTTTAGCATGTAGTTTGGCAATTCTTTTTTCGCCTCCGCCTAAATACACTTTTGCGAGTTTGTGTCTAAGAGAAGAGACTAAGAGTTTATTATGATCTTCGTTTTTATTGAAGTTTAAATCCATATATGTTTAGTAGTTTTTACGAAAATACAAAAGTTACAAGAGTATTTTTGTATTCAAGAGCGTTAATGAATTTGTAAAATAGAAAGTTCGTTACCTTATAGGTCTCTCTAGTTTATATCAACTTACTTAACCATTCTTTAAATTGATAAAAGTTTTGAGGAGCAACTCCATGACCTACCGGAAATTCGTTAAGCGTAGTCGTAATGCCTAGTGATTTTAAGAAGCTAGGCGTTTGACGTGCTAATTGAATAGGAATTACTTGATCCACACTACCGTGAGAACAATAAATATTAAGCTTAGAGAAATCATTTGAAGTATAACCATCTGCAAAGAAATCTGCACTTATATAACCGCTTAAAGCAACAATGTTCTTAACTTTTTCTGGATATGATAAGGCTACTGCATAACTTAAAATTGCACCTTGACTAAAACCTAACAGGGAAATATTAGTTGGATCTAAATCATAAGCAGTAATGGCTTCTTCAATAAAATTAACTATAGCATCTCTAGACGCAATAGCTTGAGGAACATCATTAAGTTTACCATCACTAGCATCCCAATGAATAGCATACCAAGCATTACCATAAGGTTGCATAGGATGAGGTGCACGAACAGAAATGATAAACAATTCTTCTGGTAACTCTGAAGCAAAAGAGAACAGATCTTTTTCATCGCTACCATAACCGTGAAATAAAAATAAAGCAGGTGTATGTTCCTTCTTTATTTTTGGTTCTTGAATAATATGATATAGAGAGAGATTTTTTGTTTGCATATAAGTTGATAATTATTGTATTTCTAAATGTATATGATCATCATGACGAACGGCACTACAACCCTGAAAACGAATTTTTGAACTCTTAAGTTGTAAGCGATCTTTAAGATGAGGTTCTATAAATATTTTTTGAACGTCTTTGCGTTTAAGGAGTTCCAAAAGTAAGTCTTTTGTAGCCTTTTTAGCAAAAGCTAAATCGGTATATATGGTACCCAATGTAGCATATTGAGTAAAATCATACCAATAACTACCTTGTTGTTTACACGTTATGATTTGATTATGCTCTTTTCCTGTTGGTGCTTCAAAAACACCATAACCACTTATAGAAGGTTTTTGATTGACAAGATTGCCATTTTGATCTTTATAGATAAAACTAATATCGATCTTCTTTCCATCATTATGACTAAGATGAGGTAATAACGGAAATTGATTAAAAAAAGGAAAACTAGCATCTAAGTAAACAAGATAAATTCCTTGGTGTTTTCTATGTAATGCAATTGCAGCTTGTTTTAATACTGTATTAAGAGATGGATCAACATAATTTCTATTACATAATTTAGTAATTACAGAATGCGCTTTTAAATTAGGCGTATCGTGTATAGGTACTCTTCCATAAAGTGCAGCAACTTTAGGTACTGCATAAAATGTACTTACCGCATATAATACAGTAAAGATGACAATTTTTAAAAAACGATAACGCGCAAAGCGGCGTAAAGGTAAAAGCTCTACAAAAGCATAAATGATACCACCAATTTGCGTAATCACAGTGAGCATCAAGAAAATGATGAGTTTTAAGATTGATTTAAAAATCTTTAATGCCAATAGTAAATTGTTTTTTTATATAAAAAAGGAAGACTAACTCTTTAAGTTAGTCTATAATATGTTGATTAAATAAATTTGAACCATTCTTGAAAACGTTCACCCAAAAATGGAACGGGTTTTTCTTCTTCTCTGATTGCTGTAATTAATCCATAAAAAATTAATACAACGATAAAAATATAAAAAGGAAAAGAGATCATCCATGAATCAAAAATAGAGACCAATGCACCTAATAGATAAAAGGTAACCCAAACACCTAATCCTTGTCTAATATGGAAATTAGCAAAAGTGTTTTTGCTATCATTATTTAAGAAATAAGCAATGATAGTTCCTATAATTGAAAGATAAGCTACAATTGCAGCAGTTTTCCCTTCTTTGGCATAATTCGATTGCATGGTAATATTATGATTTTAAAATTAATTGTTGATTTGCATAAACGCCATAAACATGACCTTTGACTTTTTGATCGATAAAAGCAGAATTCTTTGAAGTAGACAAGATATCATTTGTTGTAAATGTGGTGTTACCTTGTGTATTAAATAAAGTTAAATCTGCGATAGCTCCTTCAGTAATAATAGCATTGTCAATGCCAAAAATAGATTTCCCAGCAGTTAATGCACGAACTAAGGTATCAGTATCTAAAAGCGTAGCACAAATACCATAAGTACTTTCTAGACCTATAGTACCATATGCAGCATTATCAAATTCTACTTTTTTATGTTCAATATCCATAGGACGATGATCGCTAGTGATCATATCTATAGTGCCATCATTAACACCTGCGATAAGTGCAGTTACATCATTTTGTGTACGTAAAGGAGGTTGTACTTTATAATTGGTATCAAACTCTTGTAATAAAGTATCTGTAAGAGCTAGATGATGTACCGCAACACTGCAACTTACTTGTAAACCTTTAGCTTTGGCTTCACGTATCAAAGCAACAGATTTTGCTGTAGAAATTGTAGGAACATGTAATTTTCCTCCCGTATATTCAAGAATATATAAGTCACGAGCAATTTGTAATTCTTCTGCTAGAGCAGGAATACCTTTTAACCCTAATAATGTACTTTGTTCTTCTTCGTTAACAATACCTTTTCCTGCAATTTGATTATCTTGAGGATAAGACTGTACTAATCCGTCAAAATTTTGAGCATATAATAAGGCTAACTTTAATAGATTAGGATTGTTAATTGATTTTTTATAATCACCAAAAGCAATAGCACCCTGTTGTTGCATATCATATAGTTCGGCTAGATCTATACCTTTTGACTGCATAGTTAATGCTCCAATAGGATGTAACTCGGTAGCGTTACCCCAAGCTTTATTTTTTAAGAAACTTAAAGTTGTGCTACTATCAATTATAGGATTGCTATTAGGTTGTACAGCAATATGAGTGAAACCACTTTTTGCAGCTACAACTAAAGCATTAGCTACAGTTTCGCGCTCTTCATATCCAGGCTCTCCAATACAAACACTAGAATCAAACCAACCAGAAGAAACATGTAAATCTTCAACTTCAACTATTTGTGTAGTGTCGTCGACAGTAAGTGATTGACCAATTTGTTTGATGATACCTTTTTCAATATAGATATCTACAATTTGTTTGTGATAAGGCGACTTAGAGTCGACTATAGTAGCAGCTTTTAAGAGCACTTTCATTTTAAGTGTTTTAACAATAAAATTTCGATCAATAAAAATCCTAGCGCAAAAATAACAAACCATTTCCAAAGTTCTTGCAAAGAATTGTCTTCTTGTATTTGGTCAAACAAGGAAGTTACATTTTCGTGCACGGTATAATTTGCAGTATCTTCAAGTGAATGGTAATTCAATTTGCTCTCTGATGTATTATAGTTATAACTTACATACTGTAAGATATCTTCTTTATTCTGTACAGCATAAATTCCGGCTTTGGCAGGAGTTTCGTTTGTAGTGATGCGTACTTTTGAAGCATAAGTTTGCTGTAACGGAATCACTTGTTCCTCTGTAGTAACTAATGATAAAATTTCGTCTTGTTGTAACTGTGTATTGATGTCATATTGATTAGGTACACCAATTTGATATGCTATTTGAGGAAGTTGTAGACTTTGTCTAGCAATATTATATACTGTGGGAACTATAAGAGGTGCATTGATAAAGTTTGAATTTTCACTACTTAAAGCCGCAGTAAAAACAAAAAGATTATTGTATTGATATAAGAAAGGGCGACTATCTTCATAACTAAGAATAGCGTTAGTTACCGATGTTGTATAATACTGGTTAACCTTTGGATATTGAAAATTAGTTATTTTTTTATCAAAAACACCTTGATATAGCGGATGATTGAAAGCTATAGTTGTAATCTTTTTTTCTTGATTTTGAATTCTTTGTAAAGAAGGAATAAGTTGTTGATACGAACTTAGGCTTCCGTTGATAGCAGGAACAAAACACACAATACCACCAGAATTCATAAACGTTTGTAAAGTGTTTATAAGAGAAACAGGAAGTTGTGCTATTTCGTTAAGAAAAACAACATTAACTTCGGCAATATCATTATAATTTAATTGTTTTAAACTGGTAGTTTTTAATTCAAATTCATTTTCAGTACAAATACGTTTGATAAAATCATCTGCAACCTCATTAATTGCCAAAACTTTGATTTTTTCGGGAGTGTTCATGGTGAAATAACGAGTGTTGTCAAAAGTAATATTAGGATCAGAAATAGTAAGTTTTCCTAAAATCTCTGTATTCTTTGGTAAAATAAATTCGGTAGTAGCCTGTCTGTTTTGAGCTATGGTAATACCTGTTTTTGCAATGAGATTATCTTTGTTATATAAAGCCAAGGAAACATTATCTACAGCTTGATCCCCTGTACTTAATTGTGCATTTAATAGCAGTTCATTTGCTTCGTTTTTTGAAAGAAATAAAGTATCAATAGCAATATTTTGAGTAGTTTCAGCTTGTAATTGAATAAGATCCACTTGAGTATTTTCAGGAGATACAAACTGTATAGTTTCTCCTTTTTGTTGAAAATCCGAAATTAAAATAATGCGTTTCAATTGTGCTTTAGAATCAGTTAAAAGTGTTTTGGCTTTAAGAAATGCAGCATCATATGACAATTGATTTGCACTGTATGAAAGATCTAATAAGTCATTTTGAATATCTTTGATATAGGTATTTTTAAAACTTAAATCATTAGTAAATAATGAAACTTCTTCTTCTTCAGGAATAGCACTAATTAATTCTTGGATGCTACGTTGTAATAACGGGCCACGAGCACCTTTAGCTTCCATACTAAACGAATTGTCTAGATAAATCACGGTATCCTGAGTTTGAACAGCGCTATTTTTTGAAGTAAAAAAGGGTTGTGCAAAAGCAAGAACTATAGCAGCAAAAGCTAAAAGACGAGCTAATAAAGTAAGCCATTTTTTGATTTGCGAACTTTTACGAGTTTGAATTTCTACTTGTTTTAAGAATTGAACATTGGTAAAAAGTACTTTCTTAAAGCGACGTAATTGAAATAAATGAACAAGAATAGGGATTATTAAAGCAAATAATGCGTAAAGAAATTCTGGGTGTTTAAACTGCATTCCTATAATTTGTTTGTCAAAGATACACAAGATAAGGATTGTATATCAAAGAGCAGCATAAAAAAATAGCAGATTTTTATGCAAAATAAATAAGGCATTGATTGGGTGAGGATTGCCATAACCAACGCTCAAAAATGAAACAGACTCGATTGTTAATTACTAGAAAAAAAATATCTTTATAAAACGAATCCAATCAAAAGAAGCAATGAATCAAAACCGTATAAAACTTCAACAATATATAACAGCTAGTGTCAAGCGATTAGAAAAAAGTCCTAATCGATGGATTAAAGAACATCCAGAAATAATAACACGACTACAAGCTATAGCTATTGATGAAACTCTAGGAAGTCTTAAAGCTGTATTAGAAAAAAGTTATGAGAGAATAACCGAAGAAGAAGAAATTATCGGGACGTTTGCTTTTTGTTGGGATGATCATTCTTTTGATCAAGCTTGGATGTATTTAGATTCGGGTACAACTTATGAGGAGTGGTTAGATCCTGATTTAGGTGAATATGAAATTGATGGAACAGTATTGGTAAATCTTATTTTTGAAGATATTCCTAATTGGCAAGATGAACTACGAGGCGAATTGTATTTGTTTCAACGATTATTTATTGGATTTGTAGAAATAGCAGTAATAGAATTATTAGATAGTTCAATATTTAAAACCATTAAAAAGGATGATACGTTCTTGATGGTTAGTAATTATTGGCATGATACAGAATATTCACTCTTTTATGCAACCCAAGAAGAAGATGAAGAATGTACCCTATGTGTAGAATGGGAATTAGAAAATGTGCAGGTATTTAAAGATTTTTCAACGCTAGCTAGCGGAAGAGTAATTCTTTTTGGAGAGTCATATGCTGTAAATACTAAGTTTATAAGAGGAGGAAGACAAGGTTGGGGAAGTATTCCTGAAGAAATACAAGAGCTAAAGGCTGTTGAAGATATTGAATTGCAAAAGGAATGTATATCTGAGATACCAGTAGCATTATATGAATTACCACAATTACAAAAACTTAATTTAAGTAGTAATCGAATTACGACAATTAGTGCAGCTATTCAAAAATTAAAACAATTAAAGCGTTTAGACCTATCTAACAATAAAATAACTCAACTACCAGAAGAAATAGCGGAACTAACATCATTAGAACAATTAAGTCTTGAGTATAATCAATTGATCGAAATTCCGAATATATCGACATTATACAAATTGACTAGTATAAGTTTGAGTAATAACAAACTACAAGATATACCAGTATTACCATCCAGTACAACATGGCTTAATCTTAATGCTAATGAATTGACAGTATTACCAACAACTATAACAGCATTACAAAACCTAAAAACATTGGTGCTATCTGATAATAAATTTGAGGTATTTCCAGAAGAAATATTAGCGCTTAAAAATATAGAGAACATAGAAATAGGAGGAAATAAGATTAAAGATATTCCTAAAGCATTATTAACGTTACCTAATTTTAAAGAGTTACGTATATATCCTAATGCTTTTAGTGTAGAGGAACGTGAAGCATTGAGAGCAACGTTTAAAGAAAAAATATTTGTAGGATATGATACAGATCCAAAATCATTTATGTAAAGTATAAAATTAGCCCAACCTACATAAAAAACAAATAGAAGTAATATCGTATCTTCGCGCCACCGAAAGAACAAAAAAGGAACGTTTTGCCATACGAATTTACAATACAAGTTTCGCCAGAAATAGCAGCTACACCAGAAAAACTAAAGAGACATATAGCAAGAAAAAATGGGATTCCGTTTAACGAAATAACCCATGTTCAAATTGTTAAACGCTCTATAGATGCAAGGCAAAAAGCAATTAAAATTAATCTGAAAGTTGCAGTTTATGTAAATGAAGAATATGTAGACGAAACTATTACCTTACCAGAATATCCAGAGGTGAGTAACGCTCCAGAAATAGCCATTATAGGAGCAGGACCAGCGGGATTATTTGCAGCATTGCGTTGTGTAGAATTAGGATATAAACCTATAGTATTAGAACGCGGAAAAGATGTACAGGCTAGACGTAGAGATTTAAAAGCCATCAATAGAGATCATATAGTAAACGAAAATTCTAATTATTGTTTTGGTGAAGGAGGAGCAGGAACATATAGTGATGGTAAACTCTATACACGATCCAAAAAAAGAGGAGATGTTAATAGAATTCTTAAGTTATTAGTTGGATTTGGAGCAACGTCCAAGATTATGGTAGATGCTCATCCACATATAGGTACCAATAAATTACCAGCTATTATAGCTGCGATTAGAGAAAAGATTATCGCTCATGGCGGAAAAGTACTATTTGAAACCAAAGTTGTCGATTTTAAAATTCAAGATGGAGCTGTAAATGGAGTAGTACTTGAAGGAGGAGATACCTTAGAAGTAAAAAATGTTATTTTGGCAACAGGGCATTCTGCACGAGATATTTTTGAATTGTTATATCGTAAAGAAATAGAGATAGAAGCCAAAGCTTTTGCGTTAGGAGTGCGAGTTGAACACAGTCAGCAGTTGATAGATCAAATACAATATAAATGTGAAGATAGAGGTCCCTATTTGCCACCATCTCCATATAGTATAGTAAAACAAGTAGGCGGTAGAGGAATGTATTCATTTTGTATGTGCCCAGGAGGTGTGATTGCCCCATGTGCAACAAGTCCTGGAGAAGTAGTAACCAATGGATGGTCACCATCAAAACGAGATCAGCCTACTTCTAATAGTGGAATTGTAGTAGAATTAAGATTAGAAGATTTTAAAGAGTTTGCAGCATATGGGCCATTGGCAGGAATGCATTTTCAAAAACAAATAGAACAAACTGCATTTAAAGTTGGTGGAGAAACACAACGTGTTCCTGCACAACGTTTGGTAGATATGACACAAGGAAAAATATCTACAAACTTACCAGAAACTTCTTATAAACCAGGATTAACTTCAAGTGATATGGGAACGGTGTTTCCTAAGTTTATACATAAAACATTACAAGAAGGATTTAAAATGTTTGATCAGCGTATGCGTGGATATTTGACTAATGAAGCCGTAGTACATGCACCAGAATCAAGAACATCTTCGCCAGTACGTATTCCTAGAGATTATAAAACACTAGAGCATACCCAGATCAAAGGATTGTATCCATGCGGAGAAGGAGCGGGATATGCAGGAGGAATAATATCGGCAGCTATTGATGGAGAAAAATGTATAGAAGCTTGTATTGCCAATTTTGATAATTAATAGAAAATAAACTATACGATAAAGGCTATTTTAGAAATTCTAGAATAGCCTTTTTTTATGACTGGTTATCTAAATGAAATATGATGAAATATTTTTTTTAAGAAACATCTTATACTTTAGTCAACAGAATAAAACATAGTACTCTTAAGGCGCCAAAAGATACTCTTGTTATAGAACACTAATCTAATTTCTTAAAAATCAAACAAATGAAAACTATTAAATTATTAGGGGCGTATCTGTTATTAAGTATGAGTGTAATCTTAACAACTTCATGTGAAAAAGAAGCTATAGAAGCACCAATTCAAAATGAAATTGTAAAAGAAGATATAGCAGTACAAGGTAAATCTATCTTACATAAACGATATGATGCAAATTTATCGTATGAGCAAGCCAAAACTTTGTGGAATAAAGATATAAATACTTTTAAAGCTAAAAATATAACTAGAGCAAGTGTGGATAAAATATTTTACACTATAGGAACAAAAACTGGTACAGGAATAGATGATGAAACTACTGGAGAGGTTGAAATTAAAGTATATTTTAATACTAATGGAGGAGTATATGATACAG
Organism: Aquimarina rhabdastrellae; assembly: GCA_947387485.1. Lineage (GTDB taxonomy): Bacteria > Bacteroidota > Bacteroidia > Flavobacteriales > Flavobacteriaceae > Aquimarina. Next base: position 648,433 of record CANDNT010000001.1, on the reverse strand, counting down.
GATATGTATCGTTAAATAGAGAAGACTATAACGATAGACAAGGAGGATGGGATTTTTATTTAATGATATATGAACATGAACTGAATACATTAAGTTCTATAGGATTACGATCTTCAAGAATAAAGCTTAAAGGAACTGATGGATGGAGATTAGAAAAGCTTAATATAGAAATTGATGGTGATTATCAAAATGTTGTTGGGGAAGGTCAGTCAAGATTATATCAACGAATTTTTAAGTCATTAGATAACCTTAATGATAATGAATGGGATATACATTATACTGGTGTAATGTCTAATACAGGAAATGTAACATTCTAAGTCAGTATATCAAAAACATAAAAAGCAGAAATAAACTTAATTTATTTCTGCTTTTTGGTTTATCGTTACTTGTAAATAATGTATTTTTAACTAAAGATCAATATTTAATAAAGAGTGGCAGTACCTAAAACCAAAGAAGAATTATTAGCAGCTATAAAAAACGACTATCATAAATTGGTTGTTGATTTAAAGCGGATACCAGAAGAAGTAACATCTATCCAATCGCTAGAAGGGCATGCAAAAGGAACGCAAATGAGTATTTGTAACTTGGTGAGTTATTTGATAGGCTGGAGTGAATTGGTTTTAAAATGGGATAAATTAAAAAAAGAAGGAGTTGAGGTTGATTTCCCTGAAACAGGATATAAATGGAATGAGTTAGGTAAACTAGCACAACATTTCTATACGACTTATGATGATACATATCCCAAATTGTTAGCACAGTTAGAAAACACAGTAGAACGTATTTTATTATTAATAGAAGAACATACTCAAGAAGAGTTATATGAAACTCCATGGTATGATAAATGGAGTAAAGGCAAAATGATTCAACTCAATACTTCTTCACCATATAAAAATGCACGAGCAAGAGTGCGTAAATGGATTAAATTAAATAAAGATCACTATACCTTTCTGTAAATAGTAATTAAACCGTTAGAATAAATAAAACTAAAATCGACTCTATTTTTTGAATAAGTGTTATCTATATTTTCGAAAATATTGGCTAGAAAAAATCATAATTATAAAATCATAATCCGATATTCAATTTAGTTTAAACTGTATATTTGTAAACTAATTTCAATTGAATATGTTATGAGATTACCCTCAAAAAAAACAAGAAATATTACCATTATTATATTGGGTATCATCATAGTTATATTAATACTATTACCAATAGTAGTTAAAAAGTATGTAGTTAATAACAGCAAAGAATTACTAGGTAGAACAATAGCTATTAATACATTAAAATATAACTACTTTACAAGTACTGCCAAAGTTTATGATTTTAAAATGCTTGAAGGTAACGATACAGATACTTTTGTGTCGTTTGATACGTTGGAGGTAAATTTAGCACCGCTACAATTACTAAATAATACCGTAGTGGTCGAAGAGTTTGATCTAAAGGGATTAAAAGCAACTATCATAAAAAAAGATTCCCTATTTAATTTTGATAGCCTTATAAACTTCTTTGCAACTAACGATACGATTGAAACTGAAACAAAAACAGATCCTTTTAAATACGATATATCAGCATTAAGATTAAAAAATGCTAATGTACATTTTTTAGATAAAGATATAGAGGAAACCATTAAACTAGATAATATTTCGTTTAGTATTCCTAATATACGATGGGATCAAAAAGAAAAAAGTGATGCAAAAATAGCATTTGATACAGGTGACGGACATATTGAATCTGAGTTGAAAATAGATCCTATAACAAGTAATTATAGAGCCAAGATAACGGCTCAAAATATAGACTTAAAACCATTTTATAAATACGTTCTCGAATATGCCGAAATAAATAGTTTAGAAGGTAAACTAGATGCGACAATCAATATTGATGGAGAAACGAATGCAAGTACCTCTGTTATTCCTTTAATAAACGGAATTGCTAAAGTTCAAAACTTTAAAATGACTGATACAAGTGATAAAACATTTTTGGCAGCTAATACGATAACAACTGGTATAGAAAAAATAGATTATGCTAATAGCAATTATGTAATAAATGATATAGTACTTGATGGTGCATATACCTTCTTTCAATTGAATGAATCAAGCAATAACTTTTTCAAAATTTTTAAAGTAGAAGAAACAACAGAAGTAGAACAGGTTCAAAAAGATAGTATCACTACTATTCAATATACGATCAACCACTTAAAAGTTGAAAATAGTGTATTGGATTATACAGATAATTTAACAGGAAAACCATTTAATTATCATTTAAGTGATATTGTAATTGATACAGATAATATCTCAAGCAAAATGGATAAAATCAACCTAAATGCTACAATGACGCTAAACAATAGAGGGAACCTTGTGGCAAAATTAGGGGTTAATCCTAATGATTACACCAGAGATTTTAATCTTGATATCGCTGTTGAGAATTTTCTACTTCCAGATCTTAATATTTATACCAACTATTATATGGGGCATAACCTTATAGAAGGTAATATGTATTATTACTCAACCACAAAAATTGTTGATGGGGCACTTGAAGTAGAGAATAAATTAAAAGTAAAGAATGCTGAACTTAAGAATACGCGTAAAGGACTTTACCATCTTCCTTTAAAATTTGCTTTCTTTTTATTGACCGATAAAGACGGTGAAATCAATATGGATATTCCAGTAAGGGGAAATCTAAATGATCCACAAATAAAAGTAGGTAAAATTGTATGGAAAGCTTTTAGCAATTTAATAGTAAAGACGGTTTCTAAACCTATTAAATTATTAGGAAACCTAATAGGAGGTGACCCTAAAGATTTAGAAGAAATTAAGTTTAGTTATGTAGATGCTATCCCCACACCAAAACATTATAAGCAACTGGATAAACTTATAAAACTAGAAAATAAGAAGCCAGGGTTATCAATCAACCTTAAATATTATGTTGATGAAGATTTGCAAAAAGAAGCTTTAGCTAGAGCTAAAATGGGAGAACAGTTTTTTAAGGAATATCAGAAGGATTACGAGAAAAACTTAGCATTATTTGAAACATTTGTGAATACAAAAATAGGAAGTGATTCTTTGACAGTTACACAAGCATCATTAGCGTTAGTAGGAAGATCTTATGTAGATTCTGTTTCTACAAATTATAATAAAGAACGTATAAAATATATTTCGGAATATTTGTTAAAGCAAAGTGATGCTACAAAAATCAAAATAGAAACAATAACTAATAATGATCCAAAACATCTAGGAAGTAAACCTAGACTTCAAATCGAGTATGGTTTATCTAAAGATGATCCACAAGATTAGAAATTTTAGAAAATCGGTTAGCCATGGAATTTATTAATAGCAAAGTCACTTCGACTCTACTCAATGACCGATAAGTCAAAATGTAAAATACTAAATCTAAAAATTTAAAATAAGAGATTTATTAACAGATGAGTAAAATTCGTCACTTCGACTCAGTTCAGTGACAGATAGTAATCAAATTAATTCAAAAATCGATAGTCGTTTTACTATGTTCATTAGTTCAATGCATAGTTTTAATAAATGTATATTTTTAATTATGGATTAAAAGGGGAATAGCTGATGAAATTCCAATCAACAGTGTGATGATTTTTGGTTTCTATCCATTTATGAACCTTAAAATACCAAAATCTACCTGTTCCTGTTGATTTATCTAGTTCTTCATGACTATTTTGATCAAAAACCATTGAGACTTCACCAGTTAATTGAAGTGTACTTTTGTTTTTAAAGTCGATAAATAATAATCCACCCTTTGGATTTTCGGTTAAATTACCTAAAGTATTATATAAATTATTGCCTTGATAATCAGGGATACTTAAGATATCGTCTTGATCTATTTCAACAAAGCCTTTAGGACCACCTCTATGAGAAGCATCTAGCTTATTATCCAAACCAGCACTTCCTACAAACATAGTATCGGCATTTTGTATCCACTCTTTTTGCGAAGCAGTAAGTTTTGTACCAAAACTTTGTGAGGAATGTAACTCATTAGTTATTTCAGATTTTTCAACTCCTCGTTGCTGAATATATTTAGGACAATTAGGATAAGATTCGGTAACATTTACGGTGATTTTTTCTTTTTCTTGTAATACATCACCATTAATTCTAATTCTTCTTCTAGTAGCTAGTTCTATAAATAAGGTACCAATTTTAGGCACTTTTTTAATATTTGTATAAAATATATCATTAGTAACGCTACGTATTTGAGATATATCAAAATAGATTTCTTTTGGATGAACAACTTTGGTAAAACCAAAATCACCTATTAATAAAGAAATCCAAACATTTCCTTGAGGATCCAAACTACTAACAACAGCAATTGTTTGCCTCTCAATAAAAGGAATAGCTCCTTTAATGATCTGGTTTGATATCATCTTACTAATATTTTGAGCTACATCTATGACTCCTAATTGCTTTTGAATTTCTAGTTCACCATTATTAAAAACTGTTCCCATAATTTAATGTATAAGTTTGATATATCTCAATGAGCGATTTAAAAAATTATGATCTGAAACCCTTGTTTCTGTAAGTTTAAAAAGCTAGGAACTCCGGGAATGTTAGGGATTTTATTATCACCTAATAAATCAAAACCAGAAGGATCGGCTCCCCACACTTTTGCACAAGCATCAGAAACTCCTGCGACAACATCTCTTACTTCGTTAAAAAGTTTATAAGCAGGATGAGTCTCATCTTTTAAAACCTCAGGCCATCTAGTTCCTGTTCCTTGAAATATTATTTTAACTTCTTTACCAGCATTTTTGTATTCATAAGCTGTGGTGAGTGAATTGAATAATCTTCCTAAAGATTCTTCTGCTCCTGCTTTTGGATCTGATAATACTACGATTGCTAATTTTTCCATTTCTAATTATTTTATTTAATTACAGAACGTTTGGTAAAATACTTAAGCAAATTTTTACCTAAGATATTCTTGTTCAATATTTTTTAAGGTATTTTCAAAAATTGAGATATCTCTCATGATTTTAGTAACCACAAGACTACCTTGAATTTCAACTAATGCCTGTAATGCTTTTTTTTGCGCGATGTCTTCCTGTAGGCCAAAAGCTAATCCAAGCTCACTAAAAACCGCTATCCATTTATTCATACCTTGCATGATTTGTTTTTCAAATAATTCTAATCCAGATTCCATAGACAGTGCACGAAAAATACAGGAATTGTGCCCTTTATCGTATAAAGTTTTAATCTGAAATAAGCCATTTTTTAGTCGATTAGAAGGTGTTAGATTTTCATCTAAAAGTGTATTAAAGACATTTTCTTCTACCCAATTACCTAAATGATTCAATACAGCATTAGCCATTTCTTGTTTTCCGTTAGGGAATCTATGATACAGACTAGCTTTTTTTAAACCAGTAGCCTCTGATAGCTCTTTTAAGCTAGCTCCTTCATATCCTTTAGAGCGAAAGACTTTGGTTAAACCTTCTAGAATTTCTTTGTCTAATACTTTTTGTGGTCTCATAGTATAAAAGTATAAAAAGTTTTTTAATTACCAAACGTTTGGTAAAATACTAATGTTGTAAATCTAAAATGTAAAACGCTAAATGTAAAAGTAAAATTAGTTGTTGAGTGAAAAAAATAAATCAAAAGTCGCTATTTTGAATTTATTATCAAATAATTAGAAACAATAAGATTGATCTCATTGTGATCTGCTTTATTGTTTTTAAAACGATATCGTATTATTTTTAAAGGTTATTTTTTAAAACAATTACAATGAAAGAGAAAATTATAATATTAGCGAATATAAAAATCAGAAAAATATTAATCTTGTTTTTCTTGTTTTTCTATAATATGATTTTAGGACAATTTCCATTGTCTGATATAGTTTTACCTAATTCTTTTGAAATATTTGAACACCAAAACGATTTATATCTATTTGGTGGTAGAGGTAGTATTATTAGTAGTCCTACAACAGAATTTAAACTAATAAAATCTGAAGATAATGGGGAAACATGGTCTATTGTCGTGCTTAATGATGGCACTTTAACAAACAAAAGTAATTTTACCATTTTTAATGGTGTTTTTTATAATGTTGGAGGTGTTTTATCAATGGGAGGAAGTAGCCGTGTATCTTATTCAATTGATAATGGAATAAGTTGGAATCATTACAATGCGCCATTTCCTGGAAGAAGCAGAGGTGAACTCTTAGTGCATAACAATAAACTCTATATGATTGGAGGTGAGAATAATGGTAATACTTCTCATAATGATGTCTGGTCTAGTGTAGATGGATTAAATTGGACGCTAGTTACAAATGAGTTATCAACAGATTTTCCTCATTTCTTTTTACCTCAAGTAGTTTCTATTAATGGGAAACTAATTCTTACAGGTGGTACAGATGATGAATTTGGAGTTGAAGTAAACAAAAATGGAATTTATATTTCTGATGATGATGGGGCTACATGGCAAAAAAATATTTTTCCGTATGATGTTAATTTAAGATTTAGCAGAAATCATTTTGTAGTGAATGACAGGTTATGGTTAACTACGAGCATAAAACCTTATCAAGATGTAGTAGATGGAACAACTTTAAAGAGAAGAGAAAAAAGATTAATATCTACTTTGGATGGTATAAATTGGAAAGTAGAATCAGAATTAGATCATCTGTTTATTAACATGCCTACTAGTAATAATATAATTGTTAGATCTGACAATTCAATTTTGGGGATTTACAAAAAGAATACAGGAGGTGGAGATAAAGTATATTTTAATATATCAAATTTTGAAGTTCCAACTATTAAAAGCATTTTTAAAAGAGTTACTAATACAGCAGAAATCATAACTCCCTTTGTTATTTCACATAATGACCCTTCATTTTCAGGGAATTTTTCTTATTGTATTGCCAGTTCAAATGAGTTAATAGTTCCATCTTCAAATATAGAAATCAAAAATAATGAATTAAAAATAACTTCGACAAACAAAGTAGGAGAAACAAAAATTAATATAGAAATATCAGATGGTAATGAGATAGAAGAAGTAGCATTTTGGTTTTATAATTATCCTGAAGAAGATGTTTTTTTTAGTAAAATAAAAAACTACAGATATGATTTGGGCGAAAGTACATCTAGTATCCGTATGGATAAAGATTTTTTAGATAACTATAATGTAAATAATAATACATACAGTTTTACATCTACAAATTCAAGTTTTATTAATCCATCTGAAATGTCTGTTTTTAACTTCTCTTTATTTGAACTGGTAGATTTAGGAGGAAGTTTTTCTACTAATGTGTCAGGGGAGAGTGAAATCAGTATTTCGATAACCGATGGAAACTCATCTTATACTGATACTTTTTGGATAAAAGTAGGTACAGACGAAGCTCCTATAGCTAACGGAAATTTAGCTGATTTTAATTTTCATACAAATCCATTTAATTACCAGTTACCTAGTAATGCCTTTACTGAACCCGAAGGGCAAGAAATTACCTATAGCTCAGATAATTTACCTTGTGGGCTACATATTAATCCTTTAACTGGTGAAATAACAGGTACTATTGAATTTCAAGATAATTTCTCAATAAATATTATAGCTACTGACCGTTATGAAAATAGAGCGATACATCAACTTAATATACTAACTAATAGTTTATCATTAGTTAATAATGATTTTGAAAAAGGGGGATTAATATATCCCAATCCAAGTACTAACCAATTCTATCTTAAATCAAAAAGTAGAATTCGTTTAGCCAAAATATATAATCTACATGGTAAATTAATAGAAAAAATAGAGGTTAATTCAACATTCTTTTTGAAGAAACATAATCTAAATTCTGGAATGTATTTATTGAAAATTTATTTAGAAGATAACTCTGAGTATGTAAAGAAAATAATAATTAATTGATTTGTGTTGCATTTAGATTAAAATTATGGGTATCAATTCGGTTTGTTAATATTTAATAGTTTGTATGTTTTTTGTTGATGTTCTATAAGTTTAAAATAATCAATATAACATTTTCCATAATAAATATGGTATCTTTCTAGTCTAAAGAAAATCAAAACTAAATGATCAAACAACTAATCGTAGTAATCACATTCCTTATAAGCGGAATGACCTATGGACAAAATCAATATAGTGATAACATTACCAAGCAAGGGAATGAGTTGTGTAAAGCAATGGTAACGCAAGATTATGAAACCTTAGCAAAATATACCTATCCGCGTATTGTAGAAATGATGGGAGGAAAAAAGCAAATGATAGCAACTGTAGCAGGAGGGATGCAACAATTAAAAAGTCAGGGAATACAATTTAAAGAAGTCAGTATAGGTGAACCAGAAAAGATATATACTGCAGGAAAAGAAATACACTGTTTAGTACCACAAACAATTATAAGTGATGTACAAGGGACAGAAGATAAAAGAACTACGTATTTATTGGCGATTTCAAAAAATAAAGGGAAACGATGGTATTTTGTAGATGCTACCAATCTGGATAATACCAATGTGAAGAATTTATTACCAGAGTTTAATGATGATATGAAATTACCCAAAAAACAGTAATCTTAACATAAAGAAAACATATTTTTGACAAGTATTAATTAATTTTAAGCATAAATTAAAACTTAATTCATGTTACGTAAAAAATTGATAGTTTTTGGAGCAGCAATCGCTATGTTAGCTTCATGTCAGTCAGAAAATGATTTAGTAGTAAACGAGACAGCAGCACAATTAACAAAAACAACTCAAAAGAGTAGTGCACGTTACGAAGCTCAAATCAATATCGTTGACGATTATGGAAACCCTGTAGGTTCTCACGATTTAAGCCAATTCTATGCTCAAAACCTTGACACAGGAAGATATTACTATCCAGACAATCCATACAGAGAGTATGTGGATATCATCGAAGATTTACCAGAAGGTACGTATTTATTTGGTGTAATGGATGGTTATTTTGATGGAGCATCAAGTACAATCGTTGAGGTGAACAGCGCTGCCGAAAACGAAGACGGTTTTGTAGAAGTAAACCTAGTATATTGGTCTGAATAATACGATATATATATTACTTAAAAGAATATCCAATAGTTACATTGCAATTGTTGGATATTTTTTTGTTTAAAAATTAATCATTTCTTGTTAAAAGAATATTGTCAGTTCAAATGATTAATTAATTTTATGATCAAAACATTTAATATCAATTGAAAAGACTTATAAGCTATACATCACTGTTATTAGCAATTGTTTCAATAGGATTACTAATTTTTAATAATCAAGAGATTTTCTCTAAGAGATATGTTTTTTCAGAAATAAGATATGCTAAATTATTTTTTGGATTAGGTGTTTTATGTATAGTATGTTATTACCCTTTAAAGAGATGGAAAAAAGTAATAACTAAAATAATGCTTGTAGGATTTGGAATTAGTTTTATTCTAAATCTATCTGTTACCTTTCAAATATATGAATTTAAACGAATACAAAAGAAACTATCAATATATCGTGACCTGGAAACTTGTGAAGAAATGGAAAACCGTTTTTTGATTGATTTAAAAAATGATGAAATTAAATTTTTTCAGTTTGGAATTGGTTATGATGAAGAATTAGAGAAATCATTAAAGAAGTATAATATAGAAAGCTTTGGAATGGGGTGTATAATTCAATGGAAAATGATATGTTATAATAATTTAGTTGATGACTATATTATCAGAAAATATAAGGACACTCTAATAAATTAGTAAAATCAATAGATTTGTTAAAATAATATAGACTAGCTTAACCTATATAATCGAGCTGTATTCTCATCAATATGAAAAAAACGAATATTCTTTTATTATTACTATTACTTATAGTTTTTAGTTATGGTTATAGCCAAGAAACATTTATTGTAACAGCCGAAAATGGACTTATACTAAGAAATCAACCTAATGTAGATGGAGAAAAAATAGGTAAATTATATTTTGGAGCAGAAGTATCAATTGTAGAAAATACGAAAAAGACGCAAACAGTATTAGATAATGGTAAAATAATTAAGGGAGCTTGGGTTAAAATTACTTTTAAAAACGATCCAGTTTTTATTTCTAATGCCAAATTAGGATATGTTTTTAATGGATATTTGCAAAACAAGTCAAATGGATTAAAAACCATTGTAAACAAAATTGTTAATCACCCAGATTTACAACAATATAGTATAGCTCATGAAAAATCACCTTATTATATAACAGGTGATTTTTTTAATGATAAAATAAACGACATAGCAATACTACTTAACGATAAAGACAGTACTACCAAAATTGTTATTATCAATTATAGTCAACAAAAAAGAGAATTACACTTTTTAGGAAAAGAGAACGATCCATTTGATATTACAGATTATAATTGGGTAGGAATATTTAAAAAAGTAGAAAGCGGAGAGGTGTTATGGTCTAATTATGAAGATGATTTTATAGTATTTAAGGATGTTCCAGAAAGCAAAAAAGTTAAGCTAAGTTATGATGCAATTTATATTCATGCTTCAGAAAGTTGTGGAGGTGGATTTGTATATTGGAAAGATGGAAAATTTAATTGGCTACAACAAGAGTAATATTTTAAATTGGAATAATTATTGATTCCCTTTGGCAAATTCTTATAGCCAATAAAATGAAAAATCATTTACCAATGCTGTTCTTATGGTGTGTGTTATTAGCTAATATAACATATGCTTTAAGAGCTACAACACCGTTTATTCAACCCATAGATACCACAGAGCTAGTTACTATCAATAACAGTAAACAATATATCAGGATAAAAGGTAATGACGAAGAAAAACCAATACTCTTATATTTAAATGGGGGCCCAGGAGATTCTGTATTAAAGCAAATGGATCGTATGTTTGGTAAATTACAAACAGAGTTTGTGGTAGTGTTATGGGATCAAAGGCAGTCTGGTCAAACGACTAAGATAAAAACTAAAAACAAAGTTTTGCTTACGCAAGAGTTATTTCAACAAGATACGTATGCACTAGTACAATATCTTCTTAAAAAGTTTAAAAAAGATAAACTCACACTTGTTGGACATTCTTATGGAACTACATTAGGTTTTTTTATGGCAAAAAACCATCCAGAACTTATCACAAATTTTATAGCAGTTAATCCTATGGTTCATCAAACAGAAAGTGAAAGATTAACTTTAAAAGTGCTTTTAGAAAAAGCAAATTCAGATAGAAATACAAAAGCAATAAACGAATTAACCCAAGTACAAATTCCATTTAAAAATAGCGAGCAATTGTATTATGCAAGAAAATGGTTATTTGATTTTGATGGAAAACGTTTTGCAAAAAAGAAAGCATTTAAGAAACAGGTATTATCATGGGCAAAAATATGGTTACCATTATTTAAAGAGGCAAGTCAAGACAATTTATTAGTATCTGCTAAAAAACTGGATTGTCCTATATCTTTTATAATAGGAAAACAAGACTATCAATGTAACTATGCCTTAACAGAAAAATATTATAATCAGTTAGAAGCGCCAGAAAAACAATTAATTCCACTAGAAAAAGCAGGACATCTAATTCCGTTTCAAAACAACCAAGAATTTCAAACATTGATAATACAAAATACGGTAAGTAAAGAGTAAATTACAACTTATACAATAAAGGTTAATAAAAGCTAAGGTTATTTTGTGGGTAATAGTTAATTCAAAAAGCAACAAGTATAAATAATCAATAATTTGTTATTTTAGAGCCAAATAGACCTGCTAAGTTTTTTTAACATAGATGAGCCAATAAAGCTTAGATACTAAAAAAACGAGAATTAATATAAGCTCCATGACACGTCAAATTTCGGATACACTACTTTATGAAGGGAAAAAGTTTTATCTAGAAGAAGAGATATTAGAAAAGTATTTTAGAGTATTTCCTGAAAAGAAACCCAAAATAGTAGTGAGTTATACGGCTTTATGGAGAGGATATATAGCGACATTCGAAATAAGAGAAAAACAATTATTTATTAAAGAAATGGAAATGCTGACGAATACTAAATTCAAAACAAAATCAGTACTCAAAGAGGTATTCCCTAATAATAAATACGAATGGTTTTCTGGTATCATCGAATTAAATGGAGAAGAGAAGGATAGCGATGACAACCTTTATGAGTTTTTAGAAATTCATAAAGGTAATTTGATTAAAAAACGAATAATGACCTATGATGAGCTTCAGTTATTCAAAAAAGAGCAATACGAATATTTTATAATGTCTGATGATGTACTTCCTATATACGAAATGTTTAGAAAAAATAATAAAAGAATTACCGAAGAACGTATGAATGAGATTATAGAAGAGTTTATTCTTTTTTATACGAGAGAAGTCTACGCAGATTAAAAAACTATAATACTATATGGAATCCATTAAAGAATTTAAATATGTGTATGTCAATGAAGATGGTACTATTAGAGAATTGACAAAAGACGAACAAGAATATCTACAAGAAGAGTTTTCTCCAGGAGATGGCGCTAGACCATATATTAAAGATTCTTATGAAAGTAGAACACCAGATAAGAAAATCAGAGGATTTTTAGAGAGAACGAAAATACCTAAGCATATTGAAATTGCTAAAGCAAAGTAAGTACTCTAAATATTGTTCTAAAACAATAAAAAATGTAACACAAGTAAAATATAATAGTTAATGAAGTATAATGCATTAAAAGAACAGATTTCTCAAATGGATAAAGATAAAGGATGGGTTGATGCCCAACCTGGAGATCTGGCTAAATCAATAATGCTTGAAAGTGCAGAATTGCTAGAACATTTTCAATGGGATGATACCATAAGGTTAAGAAACCAAGAAGATCCCAAAAGAGATAAAGAGGCAATAGGTAAAGAAATGGCAGATATACTAATTTACCTTATTAAAATGAGTGATAGGATGGATATCGACTTATTAGAGGCTGCCTCAAATAAAATAAAAGAGATTTACAAAAGAAAATAATCAAGAATATAAAACAACAGATTTCTTTTTAGTATTAACAAAAATCAAAACAATAATGAACATCAACAAAGAACAATTTGACCGAAGAAAGTTTATCAAGAAAGCTTCGTTAGCTACATTAGGTACTACAGGATTACTAATGGGAACACAAGATATATCAGCGACTCCCTTGATGAGTCAAAACGATATGAATATTATAGGACCTAAAGAAGGATATAGTCCTCAAATAGGAACCTTAGTATCTATGATGAATTGGATGCGAAGTGTAATTTTGATGCCAGTAAAAGGAATGAGTGTTAAAGACTTGGATTTTTTGGTGGATGATAAAGCTAATACTATTGGTGCTATGTTATGGCATTTGGCTGCAACAGAAAGATTCTATCAAATACACACATTTGAAGGAAAAAGATGGGGGAATTGGAGTGCAAAAGATAAAAAAGAATGGAGTGTAGCTTCTGGATTAGGAGATAAAGCACGTAAAAAGATCAAAGGAAATACTTTAGAATTTTATTTAGAAAAGCTAGATACAGTAAGAGCGCATACCCTAGAAGAGTTTGCAAAACGAGATGATGAATGGTTAATGACAGTAGATGAAAAATGGCCTTGGGGACCAACAAATAACTATTGTAAATGGTTTCATGTATGTGAACATGAATCAAATCATAACGGACAATTTAAGTTTATAAAAAGCAGAATACCGTCAAAGGGTTAAAGAATAACATACAAAACAATCAAAGAACTATAGCATTAACCATATCAAAATAACAATTGAAATATACAGCATGCTTAAACGATTTATGGGATTACTTCTTCTTATGTGATCCTGTAAATTTGTCCAAATTCAAATTGGAGCAAGAATTATCAGATGATTTAATAAGCGAATTTACAAGCAACGCCAGTGGTGATTTGGCAGTAGAAAAAGGTGTTTTAATCCCGTTATCAGGTGTTGTAAATTATCCATACCATATATTTTTTCAAACAAAAGAGAATCAGTCGATATTTAAAGAGCAAAAACATGACTTACAATTTAAGAAAACAGGTTATGTTTTAGAGGTTTTAAGTGGCGAAATTTACCTACTTACAGTTCCTTATTTAAAGCAATGGACAACAGAAGAAGGTATAAAAACGCTACTATCAAATGGTATTAGACCTAAAATGACTATGGAAAATGGAAGATATACTGTAACAATTTTAGGAGGAGAAACATTACAAGATAGTGGGTGGGAGCCTACACTGGAATTTATCTTTAATAAGGTTGATAACGAAACTTTATTTAAGGTAGAAAATGTAGATTTTAAGTTTGAAATAAAGAGTAAGGAATATTAAGAAAACATGAAGAAAGTTATAATGAGTTTAATCCTAATAGGATCATTTTTTGATGCTTTTTGTCAGATCAACGTCAAGGATTCAACGGCACAAGTTATTGGGTACTGGAGCGTAGGAGATAAGCAGACATTTGATATAAGTTACGAAAAGTATAAAATAAAAGAGAAAGATACGACTGCTAGGTCGATGATAAAATACGAAGTAGATATCACGATTAAAGATTCTACAGCAAATAGTTATACTATAGAATGGTTATATAAAAACTATAAGATTGATACCACAAATGAATTTGAAAGAGAAATAGCTAAGATGTCAGAAAATATCTCGGTTTTAATAAAAACAGATGAATATGGTGCAGTAGAAGAAGTAATTAATTGGGAAGAAGTTAGGGATTACATAAAGAAAACGATAGAACCACTAAGAGAAAAGCTAAAAGAAGTATCGGGATTAGAACAAGTACTTAATAAAATGATGGTTACATATGATAGTAAAGAAGCTATTGAAGCCAATGCTATTAAAGATGCTATACAGTTTTATACATTTCATGGTGTACATTATACTTTAAAAGAAGAACTAAAAGGACAGATCGAATTTGCTAATAATTTAGGAGGAAAACCTTTTGATGCAGAAGTGACTTTTAGTTTAGACGAGATCAATGCAGAAGAGGATAACGTAGTGCTTAGAATGTATCAAGAAGTAGATTCTGATCAACTTACAAAAGTAACCTATGACTATCTAGAACGATTGGGTGTTTTTGGAGAAAATAAACCCGATAGAGAAAAATTACCTAAACTTACAACAGAAGTATGGACGGCTAGTAGAGTTCATGGTAATACAGGATGGACAACCTATAGTATAGAAACTAAAGAAATCAAATCTCAAGATGTAATTAGTATAGAAGAACGAATCATACAAATTAAATAGAAAGATTGATTTATTTATAAAATGAAATAGAATTAGAGCATAATGAGTATTTTTAAAACATATACTACCAAATTTATGTAGATGATATACGATATTAAATATAAAGATGTAATTGGGAATGATTTAACTATACAGCAATTAAAAAACTGTGAAGAATACCTAAAAGTATTTTATATACAAGAAAAAGAACATAAAGAAGAAATCTATTATAGAGGAGATTTAATGGGGATAAACCATTATAATCAAGAAAATGAAGAACATCAGGATATTATTAAATCATATCAATTAAATAAAGAACAATGGATTAATATTGTAGAATATGAATTGTTTTTGGACTATAAATTAGAACGAAAATACCATTATAGAATAGAAGGCAATTTAACAGGAATAGATCTAGCTTTAATAGCTCCTAATAATGATATTATCGGTCATGGTTATAAAGAAGCCGATGGAAGATATGATTATAGTCAAACAAAAAAGTATTATTGGGATAGAGCAATTAATACAAAAAGAGAGTTATTTGACTGTACTTATAGAGAAGATACAGGAACGTTATTAGAGTTGTATTGGAATAACTTTCATATAGATGAGGATGGTCAGGAATCTTTTGTACTTTTAAATACTAAAGAAGATATACAAGAGTTAAGAACCTTAACAGGAATGACTGAAGCTTTAGCAACATATTATATGCATGCAGACATAGTACCCGCTTTTTGATAGTGAATAATAAGCATACAAACGATAACGAATATTTTGATTAAAGTAGATTATAACCATAAGAAATGACGTATCCATTTTTTCTAGAAGAATTATATCCTATCACATTAATAGATAAAAAGATGTTTGGTGTAGATGCTTATTATATAGGAGATAAGATAATGTTTGTTTTAAAATGCAATGATAAGCATATAGAAGATAATGGAATATGGCTGGCTACTACAAAAGATAGACATGAAAAGTTAAAAGAGGTATTACCTAGTTTAAGAACTATACAAATGTATGGAATAAAGAGTTGGTTAATACTACCAGAAGACAGTGATACATTTGAAATAGAAGCGAGAAAAATAGCTACTATGATAAAAGAAAATAGCGATTTAATAGGAAATATACCTAAACCTAAAAAAAGAAAAGGTAGTAAATAGATTACTACACAATTCTTTTGATAACTCTTAGTTTGTGAGTGTGAGTACGTTTTTCGGCATTAAAGATACCTGTATGATCAATACGATCAACACGCACTTTACCATGCGCATGAATGATATAATGATCTTGCATAATGATCCCAACATGAATGATATTACCTTCATCATCATCAAAAAAGGCTAAATCACCAGGTTCACTTTCTTCAATAAAACTTAAAGCCTCACCTTGTGTTGCTTGTTGAGAAGCATCACGTTTAATTTTATGACCATTTAAGCGGTAAACCATTTGAGTAAAACCACTACAATCAAGACCAAAATGTGTTTTACCTCCCCATAAATAAGGTGCATTTAAAAATAAAAATGCAGTTTCGATCAATTGTTCTTTAGGTTGAACACCAGTAATGATCGTTCCCTCATACTGATGATTTAAGTATGTTAAAGGAGCCAACGAGGCACCAAGAGGAATAGGAATCAATTGATTGTCTTGAGTACTCACAAAATCGATAAGGTCGCCTACTAATTGAGGCGACATCTTATCAAAATTTTTATAATCTTCTTCAGTAACTTCTAAGTATTGTTTATTATCGATCCAACCCTCATATTTATCAAAGGCAAGACGTATGCGACTCCATTTTTTGCGTTGTTCTAACACTTTAAAATGCTCACCATATAAAACCTGAGAAACCATTTCACTAGTATCTTTAGGTTCTAATCTCAAAGCAACAATACTTAAATTACAGATGCCGTATTGCATATTCTGTTTAAATTATAGATCTTTAAATTCGTTGTGATAATCAGTCTATTGACGTTCGATTACCATAGCCGAAGCTCCACCACCACCATTACAAATAGCAGCAGCTCCTACTTTTGCATCATTTTGAGCCAATACACTCATTAATGTAATCAAGATACGCACTCCAGAACATCCAAGAGGATGACCTAAAGAAACAGCACCACCATTAACATTAGTATTAGTATCATTAAGACCCAAAATTTTCATATTAGCTAACCCTACAACTGAGAAAGCTTCGTTAAATTCAAAGAAATCTACTTGATCAAGAGCAACACCAGCCTTGTCTAAAGCCTTAGGTAAAGCTTTTGCAGGAGCAGTAGTAAACCACTTAGGCTCTTGAGCAGCATCAGCATAACCAGTAATTTTTACAAGAGGAGTTAACCCTAATTCTTTTGCTTTATCAGCACTCATTACTACAACAGCACCAGCACCATCATTAATAGTAGAAGCATTGGCAGCAGTAACAGTACCTTCTTTTGTAAATGCAGGACGTAAAGCAGGAATTTTTTCCATTTTTACGTTTTTATATTCTTCATCTTCTGTAACCATAACAGGCTCTCCACGGCGTTGAGGAACAGCAACAGGAACAACTTCGTCGGCAAATTTACCTTCGCTCCATGCTTTTGCAGAACGCTCATAAGATTGGATTGCATAAGCATCCTGATCTTCACGGCTAAATTCGTGCTCTGTAGCACACATATCAGCACAAACACCCATAGCGTTTTGGTCATAAGCATCAACCAGGCCATCACGTTGCATTCCATCTTCAAGTGTTTGAGAACCAAATTTGTGTCCGTTTCTCAAACGTACATAATGTGGAATCATACTCATGTTTTCCATACCACCCGCAACAACAATATCAGCATCACCTAATGCAATTGTTTGAGCAGCATGCATTACAGCTTTCATACCACTAGCACATACTTTGTTTACAGTAGTACAAGGAACATTAATTCCTATACCAGCACCCAAAGCAGCTTGACGAGCAGGAGCTTGACCGTTACCAGCTTGAACCACATTTCCCATAAAAACTTCTTGAACCAATGCAGGGTCAAGATTAATTTTTTCTAAGGCTCCTTTTATAGCGGTAGCCCCCAACTGTGTTGCAGGTACTGTAGAAAGACTTCCCATAAAGCTTCCTATGGGAGTACGTGCGGCTGATACGATAACAACTTCTTTACTCATATATATGGTTTTATTGAACTTTAGTAATGTTTTTTTGCGAATTTAAGGAATTTTTACAGGAAAAACACTACTTGAGCCCCTAAGTTCTTATAAGTGTATTACTGTTTAATTTTTTACTACTTTTGAAGTGGTGATATTTTAAACTGAATGAAAGATTATATAAATCGATTTTACAAAAATCAGTCCTTGATTTACAAGGTATTCCTCTTTATAACTACAATTATACTTATTGTATATCTTTTTCCGAAAGGAGGGATTTTTAAATATGAAATTGTAAAAGGGAAACCTTGGCAATATGAGAATTTATATGCCCCTTTTGATTTTGCTATAGCCAAAACTCCTGAAGAAATAGCTCAGGAAGAAGAACAAATAATCAATAATACCTTACCGTATTTCGAATTTGATATTGCAGTTGCAAATCATGCAAAACAAGAATTAAATACAGCATTTGATAAAAACTTAGCAATACTTAAAGAAACCGAAGTTGAAGTAGATGCAAAGCGATTTGCACAAAGAATACTTAATGAGATTTATCAATATGGGGTATTGACAGAGTCGTATTCATACCAACCAGAAAGAGAACTTTTTTTAAGTAAAAAGAATCAAGCAAAAAAAATCAAATACAAACAACTTTATACTACAAAAACATTAACAAGACTTATAGATCAGCGTATTGCAGAAAGTGAATTTAATAGCGTTAAAAATGAATTTATTGCATTGTTTTATGATATAGTTAGACCTAATGTATCCTTAAATAAAAAGCTTACAGAGAGTGAATTAGAAGCAGAGTTAAGTAAGCTTTTAATCACTAGAGGAAGTATAAAAAAAGATAGGAGAATTATAGCCAAAGGAGAAGTAGTTGAAGGAGAAAAACTCCAGATATTGACTTCGCTTAAAGCAGAATACGAATCACAGGTATGGAGTGAAAAAAACTATTATTGGATTGTTTTTGGATACAGTCTATTAGTGTCATTAGCACTATTGATGTTATTATTATTTATTCGTAAATACAGAACAGATATTTTTGAAAATAATACTAAGGTTACATTCATCATTTTTAACCTTTTGATGATGATATTGATTACGACTTTGGTTGTCAAATATCATATAGATTACGTATATATCATTCCGCTATGTATTTTACCATTAATATTAAAAGCTTTTTTTGATTCACGATTGGGATTATTTACCCATGTGATTACTGTATTAATTTTAGGATTTGTAGTACCTAATAGTTATGAATATATGTTCTTGCAAATTATTGCAGGGATAGTAACAATTTTAACGATATCAGAATCTTATAAAAGGGCAAACTTATTTATATCGGTTGGACAAATTACCTTAATTTATATCACATCTTATGTTGCATTTCACATCATACACGAAGGTAATATAGAAAACATAGAGGTATTTACAATAGGATTATTTGTTTTAGGAGGATTAGCTACCCTAATGGTACATCCATTAATTTATGCCTACGAAAAAGTTTTTGGATTAGTATCAGATGTATCTTTATTAGAGTTAAGTGATACCAATTCTAGACTATTAAAAGAATTATCAGAACGTGCACCAGGAACATTTCACCACTCTTTAAACGTAGCAAATATAGCCGAAGCCGCTGCAAATGAAATTGGAGCAAATGCAATGCTCGTGCGTGTAGGAGCATTATACCATGATATTGGTAAAATGTCTAATCCTACGTATTATACAGAAAATCAGGCAGTATCTGTAAATCCACACGATGTGTTATCTCCTAGAGAAAGCGCACAAATCATTATAGGGCATGTGATTAAAGGTATAGAAATAGCAAAAAAATACAAACTACCAGATCGTGTTATAGATTTTATCCGTACACATCATGGAACCAGTACGGTATATTATTTTTATAGCAAAGAAAAAGAAACTAATGCACATGTAGATATAGAAGACTTTAGATATCCTGGACCTAAACCTTTTTCAAAAGAAACAGCGATATTGATGATGAGTGATAGTGTAGAAGCAGCTTCAAAAAGTTTAAAAAACCCTACTAGTAGTTTAATTGATAGTTTCGTTGAGAAGATTATCAATAAACAAATGGAAGATGGTCAATTTTTAAATGCAGATATCACTTTTAAAGAAATACAACAAATCAAGAAGGTTTTTAAACGGAAACTTACCAATATATACCACCTTAGGATAGAATACCCTGAATAAAAATAGGGGAAAGACGGTATGCTGTAGGGGGAAATTCCCCTTGAGGATATGGTTGAAGCTTAATTTAGAATAAATAAGTGTACTTTTTTGAATTAACAACAACAAAGTTTTTGCGGAAAAACAGTAAAAACACCGTAAAAATAGAATTCTACCTGTAAAACCGATTTTTACTGATTGTTAAGAGCTAATCTTTTTCAATAGCTTTACTGTATAAACGTAACAAAATCAGTAAAATGAAAAACAATGTGCTCAACCTGCAAATCGTAGTACTATTTCTTCTTATTGTATGCTATAGTTGTACAAAAGAAGAGGTAAACGAGGTGCAGTTGACAAAAAACGAATTAAATGTTGAAGAACAACAAGAAGAACGTTACTCAGATCAAGAGTTGGACTCTATTCTAGAGATAGAAATTGATAATCTTTACACTAAGACGTATAAAAAGCCAAATGCTAAAAGAGTACCTAAAACTAATGCCAAAAAAGTTTACGTGCATTATATGCCATGGTTTCAGAGTAAGGATTATGATGGAGAATGGGGAATGCATTGGACAATGGCCAATCAAAATCCTGATATTATAGAAAATGGGAAAAGACAAATCGCATCATATTATTATCCCAAAGTAGGACCATATTCTTCAAATGATCCTCAATTACAAGAATATCATTTGTTGTTGATGAAAATGGCAGGAGTAGATGGAGTTATTTTTGATTGGTACGGAAGTAGAGATATAAATGATTATGCAGCTATTAAAAATAGTACAGAATCGTTTATTTCAAAAATTGAAGAAACTGATTTAGAATTCTCTATTATGTATGAAGATAGAGTAGTACAATTTAGTACAGAGCAAAAAGCTTCGGCAGAAGCCATTCAAATTATTAAAGATGATTTTGAATATGTAGAAAACAATTACTTTATAAGTCCTAATTATCAAAAGATAAACGGTAAGAATGTATTATCGATTTTTGGTCCAGAAAATGTAACTTCTCCAGAATCTTGGAGTGATATTTTAACCACTTTTGATACTTCGCCAGCTATATTAACATTATGGGGCGCAACAGAAAGAGTAGGAGGATTAAATGCTGGAGAGTATTCTTGGGTCGATAAAGGACATTTAAACACACAACAAGCATATTATGATTATGTAGTTGCAAATTGTGCATCGATAAAATTTGTCGAATTAGATATTGCTGTTGGAGCTGTGTATCCTGGATTTAATGCATTTTATGATGAAGGTGGCTGGGGCGATCAGGTAGATAATTTAAATTGGGAAATTGAACATGAAAATGCTTTTACAGAAACCTTATCATTTATGGATGATAGACCATGTGTTGATTTTGTTCAAGTGATTACTTGGAATGACTTTGGAGAAGGTACAATGATAGAACCTACAAAAGAATTTGGATATAGATATATTAATAAATTAAGTAAGTATACCGGTGTTGAAACTTCGCGAAGTCTTAGAAGATTACCAGAAAGCTTATATAAATTGAGAAAGAAATATCCTCATAATGAACTTATACAGTTATTATTAAACAGAGTACATGATTATATGCTAGACATGAATTACAGAAGATCAAGAATGCTTATAAGAGCAATAGAACGTTTTGGAAATTTTCTATAGGTAATAGAAAATAGGTTTATGTGAGAGTCAGTAGTTTTGTCATACAAAATTATTGACTCTTTTTTGTAATTGAGTAATAGATCAGGAAAATAGTGTTTTATATCGGCTTTTTAATTAAAAAAAGAAATAATTGTAAGTTAAATTGTTGTTTTATAGTGATTAAGAAAAGGGAAATAAGCGTTGTTAATTAAATTATAACCTAAGGGGTTTTAAATTAGGAAGCTAAACCTTATATTAGCAAGCATTCTACCTGATATTTTATGGATCAAACTACACAATATACCGAAGACAATATACGTTCACTCGACTGGAAAGAGCATATCCGTATGCGACCGGGGATGTATATTGGTAAATTAGGAGATGGATCATCTGCAGATGATGGTATATATATTCTCTTAAAAGAAGTTATCGATAACTCTATCGATGAGTTTGTAATGGGAACCGGTAAAACTATCGATATTTCTATACAAGGCAATAAAGTGATCGTTAGAGATTATGGTCGTGGAATTCCTTTAGGAAAAGTGGTTGATGTGGTTTCCAAAATGAATACAGGGGGTAAATACGACTCTAGGGCATTTAAGAAATCGGTTGGGTTAAATGGAGTTGGTACAAAGGCAGTAAATGCTTTATCAACCTATTTTAGAGTAGAATCTACTCGTGATGGTAAATCTGCTTCGGCAGAGTTTGAAATAGGTAATCTTACCAATCAAGAATTGCTAGAAGAAACATCGCGACGTAAGGGAACAAAAGTATCTTTCATTCCAGACGAAACGATATTTAAAAACTATAAATATCGAAATGAGTATGTAGAGAAAATGCTTAAAAACTATGTATATCTTAATCCAGGATTAACCATAGTTTTTAATGGAGAAAAATTTGTGTCCAAAGATGGATTAAAAGATCTCTTATCAGATAGTATCAAAGAAGATGATCGTTTATATGATATTATTCACCTTAGAGGCGATGATATTGAGATAGCGTTAACACATAGTAGGACTCAGTATAGCGAAGAATATCACTCATTTGTTAACGGACAACATACTACACAAGGAGGAACACATCAGGCAGCATATAGAGAGGCTGTAGTAAAAACACTAAGAGAGTTTTTTAATAAAAACTACGAAGCTAGTGATATACGTAAATCTATAGTTTCTGCAATAAGTATTAAAGTAATGGAACCCGTTTTTGAAAGTCAGACCAAAACCAAATTGGGGTCGACAGAAATGGGAGGAGAATTACCTACAGTACGTACATATATCAATGATTTTGTAAAAAATAAGTTAGATAACTTTTTACATCGTAATCAAGAAACTGCCGAAAAACTACAACGTAAAATTCTTCAAGCAGAAAGAGAACGTAAAGAACTTTCTGGAATAAGAAAACTAGCAAAAGATCGTGCTAAAAAAGCGAGTCTGCATAATAAAAAATTAAGAGATTGTAGAATCCACCTTACAGATACTAAAAAAGAAAATTATCTAGAAAGTACTTTATTTATCACCGAGGGAGACTCGGCAAGTGGATCGATTACAAAATCTAGAAATGTAAATACACAAGCAGTATTCAGTTTAAGAGGTAAGCCCTTAAACTGTTATAATATGACCAAAAAGATTGTATACGAAAATGAAGAATTCAATCTTTTACAAGCGGCATTAAATATAGAAGAATCTATGGAGGATTTGCGATACAACAATATTGTAATTGCAACCGATGCCGATGTTGATGGAATGCACATACGTTTATTATTGATTACGTTCTTTCTTCAGTTTTTTCCAGAATTGATTAAAGAAGGACATTTGTATATACTGCAAACACCGCTTTTTAGAGTTAGAAATAAGAAAGAAACCATCTATTGTTATTCAGAGCAAGAACGAAAAGATGCTATAGCAAAACTCTCCAAAAGAGGTAAACCAGAGATCACACGATTTAAGGGACTTGGAGAAATATCACCAGATGAATTTGTTCATTTTATTGGAGATGATATACGATTAGACCCTGTGATGCTAGATAAAGAAAAAACTATAGAAGAACTACTTTCTTTCTATATGGGAAAAAACACTCCAGATCGACAACGATTTATCATTGATAACCTCAAAGTTGAGTTAGATACAGAAGAAGATATAAAAGCATAATAACCTACATAAAGTCAGCCCTCAAGGTATATGGAATTGGAAAACGAAAACGAAGAATTAAATAACGAAGCCTTCAATGAACCTCAAGAAGTAATTACCAAAGTTACCGGTATGTATAAAGACTGGTTTCTAGATTATGCTTCTTATGTAATTCTTGAACGTGCTGTTCCTGCCATTGAAGATGGTTTTAAGCCTGTACAACGTCGTATATTACACTCGATGAAAGATCTTGATGATGGACGTTATAATAAGGTAGCAAATATTGTAGGACACACCATGCAATATCATCCTCATGGTGATGCGAGTATCTCTGATGCTATGGTGCAAATCGGTCAAAAAGACTTATTGATCGATATGCAAGGTAACTGGGGTAATATCCTTACAGGAGATAGAGCAGCAGCTTCACGTTATATAGAAGCACGTTTATCCAAATTTGCTCTTGAAGTAGTTTATAATCCCAAAGTAACAGAGTGGCAATTATCTTATGATGGTCGTAAAAACGAACCTATAAACCTTCCAGTAAAATTCCCATTACTATTAGCACAAGGAGCCGAAGGTATTGCAGTAGGATTGAGTACTAAAATTTTACCACATAACTTTAACGAACTTATAGATGCTTCCATAAAGCATTTACAAGGAAAGCGATTTACGATTTTACCAGATTTTCCTACTTCGGGTATTGCAGACTTTACCAACTATAATGATGGATTAAGAGGAGGTAAAGCCCGTGTAAGAGCTAGGATAGAACAATCTGATAAACATACATTACGTATAAGTGAAATACCTTTTAGTACGACGACAACTTCCTTAATTGACTCGATATTAAAAGCAAACGAAAAAGGAAAGATTAAAATTAAGAAGATAGAAGACAATACAGCTGCAGAGGTTGAAATATTGATTCATCTCCCTAATAATATCTCACCAGATAAAACCATAGATGCTTTATATGCATTTACCAATTGCGAAGTATCCATTTCGCCATTAGGCTGTGTGATCGAAGATAATAGACCTAATTTTATAGGAGTATCAGAAATTTTAAGAAGATCAACAGATAATACGGTTAATTTACTGAAAAGAGAGCTTGAGATTCAATTAAATGAATTACAAGAACAATGGCATTTTGCTTCTTTAGAGCGTATCTTTATAGAAAATCGTATTTATCGTGATATTGAAGAAGAAGAAACATGGGATGGGGTTATTAAAGCAATTGATAAAGGATTACAACCACATATTACACATTTAAAACGTGCTATAACCGAAGAAGATATAACACGATTAACAGAGATACGAATCAAGCGTATTTCTAAGTTTGATATTGATAAAGCACAACAAAAAATAGAAGCTTTAGAAGATCAAATTGCAGAAGTAAAACATCATTTAGAGCATTTGATAACATATGCAATTGATTACTTCAAACATTTAAAAACTACTTACGGTAAAGATAAAGATCGAAAAACAGAAATTAGAATCTTTGACGATATAGAAGCCACCAAAGTGGTGATTCGTAATACGAAATTATATGTAAATCGAGCAGAAGGATTTATAGGAACTTCGTTACGTAAAGATGAATATGTAACAGATTGTGCAGATATAGATGATATCATTTGTTTTACCGCTAGTGGTAAGATGATGGTAACTAGAGTAGATTCCAAAACTTTTATAGGAAAAGATATTATTCACGTAGCGGTCTTTAAGAAAAAAGATAAACGTACGATCTATAATGCCATTTATCAAGATGGTAGAGGTGGAGGAGCTTATGTTAAACGTTTTGCAGTAACCAGTATAACTAGAGATAAAGAATACGATCTTACTCAAGGTAAAAAAGGGTCAAAATTGTTGTATTTCTCAGCTAATCCTAATGGAGAAGCAGAGCTAGTTACGGTGTATTTACGTCAAGCAGGTAGTATTAAGAAATTAAAGTTTGATCTTGATTTTGCTAATCTCTTGATCAAAGGAAGAGGAGTAAAAGGTAATGTGGTAACCAAATATGTGGTGAAAAAAGTAGAACTTAAAGAACAAGGAGTTTCTACTTTAAAACCAAGAAAGATTTGGTTTGATGATACTGTAAGACGATTAAATGTAGATGGTAGAGGAGAGCTTCTAGGAGAATTTAGAGGAGAAGATCGTTTATTGATCATTACTCAAAAAGGATACCTTAAGACCATAGTACCAGAAATGACATTGCATTTTGATAATGACATGATTGTCTTAGAAAAATGGAATCCTAAAAAACCTATTTCTGTAATTTATTGGGAGGGAGAAAAAGAGCGTTACTATGTAAAGCGATTTTTAATTGAAAACCCAGATAAAGAAGAATATTTTATAACAGATCATCCTAAGTCACAATTAGAAATAGTGTCTTCAGATTATAGACCTATGGCAGAAGTAGTTTATACTAAGATAAGAGGTAAAGATCAGAAACCAAATAGTGAAATTAACCTAGAAGAGTTTATTTCGATTAAAGGAATAAAAGCTTTAGGAAATCAATTGACGACTGATAAAGTTAGACAGATCAATTTATTAGATTCGTTACCTTATGAAGAACCAGAACCTGTTCCTACAGAAGAAATTGAAGTTGTAGAAGAAGAAAGAGTAACAGGAGAACCTATTGCTTTTTCAGAATTTAGTAAAACAAATACTAGCGAAAATGGAGCAGAGGAGAAAGGTGAGGAAAAAGACGAAGATGATGAGGGGCAACCTACATTGTTTTAAAATAAAAGCATAAATAGCATAGTGCAAAAGGGATGACTGATTTTTTGCTGAAATATATAAATATCGATCATATTGAAGGAATTTTTCTTTACAGTATGATCTTATTGATAATAGGTTGGATATTGTCTAAAATATTTCGGTTTTTCTTAGTACGATATTTAGTATCGAGAGAAAAGAAAGATCAGTTTGGAGTAACAAGCTTAAAGTTTGCAAAGAATTCAATCAAGTTTTTATTTATGATAATGGCTTGTCTCGTGATTATAGCAACAGTACCGTTTTTAAGACGGCAAGCTACACTAATTTTCTCAGGGGCAGGAATCTTAGCTGCAATTATTGGTTTTGCTGCACAAGCAGCAATATCGAATTTAATTGCGGGAGTTTTCATTGTGATTTTTAAACCATTTAGAGTAGGGGATTATATCAAACTTGATACAGAACGAGTAGGAATTGTAGATGATATAACCTTGAGGCATACGGTAATTAATACTTTTGAGAACAAACGATTAATTATACCTAATTCTATTATAAGTACAGAATCTGTTTTAAATCACACAATACAAGATAGTAAAGTATTGAGTTTTAATAATTTTAAAATCGGAATGTATGCCGATGTGGATTTGGCAAGAAAAATAATACAAGAAGAAGCAAAAGAATTAGAATATATCTTAGACTATAATGTAGGAGATCATACCAAAGAAGCTGTACAAGTGCGAGTAATTGATATTCATGAAGATTATATACATATTAGAGCATATGTATGGATATCAGAACCGTTTCAAGAGTTTAGAATGAAATGTAAACTTAAAGAACGAGTACATAAGCGTTTTATTTCTGAAGGTGTAGATATGCCAGTACCACTGCGAAAGCTAATTCGATAGATAGAAAAGGTATAAGAACTCTCCACAAATTTTAATTAGAAAAGAAAATAGCAGTCAACTTTATCAAGCAAAAGCTAAGAGAGCTATCACTTTTTTATGTATTTTTGTATACCAAATATCTATTTGGATACTATGAGTCAAAAACAGCTTCTTACCACAAAAGAGATACACATTATCCTGCATAGGTTGGCTTGTCAATTAATTGAAAATCATTCAGATTTTAAAGAAACTGTACTGATTGGGATTCAGCCTAGAGGAACCTATCTAGCCAATAGAATCAAGAATTTTTTAGAAAATGATTATCAGATA
Organism: Aquimarina rhabdastrellae; assembly: GCA_947387485.1. GTDB lineage: Bacteria > Bacteroidota > Bacteroidia > Flavobacteriales > Flavobacteriaceae > Aquimarina. The sequence continues at coordinate 620,314 of CANDNT010000001.1, read as the reverse complement.
CCTAATATAAAACTAGGTTATCTAGATATTACATTTTATAGAGATGATTTTAGAAGGGGAGATAAACCACTAGAAGCTAATAAGACTCATATTGATTTTATTGTAGAAGATAAGAATGTAGTATTTATAGACGATGTATTATATACAGGGCGTAGTATAAGAGCTGCATTAACAGCAATACAATCTTTTGGTAGACCAAAAGAAATAGAGTTATTGACACTTATAGATAGACGTTTTAGCAGGCATTTACCAATTCAGCCTAGTTATAGAGGTAGGCAAGTAGATGCTATTAATCAAGAAAAAGTAAAAGTATATTGGGAAGAAGTGCAAGGAGAAGATGCAGTTTTTCTAATAAATAATTAAAAGAATATGAGTGAATTAAGTGTGAATCACTTATTAGGGATTAAATATCTTAAGGAAAAAGATATACAACTTATTTTTGAAACAGCTGATCATTTTAAAGAAGTAATTAATCGTCCTATTAAAAAGGTTCCTTCGCTAAGAGACATTACTATTGCAAATTTGTTTTTTGAAAATAGTACACGTACTCGGCTTTCTTTTGAATTAGCAGAAAAACGACTATCAGCAGATGTTATTAATTTTTCGGCAGCATCGTCTTCTGTAAAAAAAGGAGAAACACTTATAGATACGGTAAACAATATCTTATCTATGAAAGTAGACATGGTGGTGATGAGACATCCTAATCCTGGAGCAGGAATCTTTTTATCAAAACATGTAGATGCTAGTATTGTTAATGCAGGAGATGGAGCACATGAACATCCTACACAAGCCCTATTAGATTCGTATTCTATAAGAGAACGATTAGGAGATGTATCTGGTAAAAAAGTGGTAATAGTAGGTGATATATTACATTCTAGAGTAGCATTATCAAATATTTTTGCATTAAAGCTACAAGGAGCACAAGTAAAAGTATGTGGACCTAAAACATTAATACCTAGATATATTGAAAAACTAGGTGTTGAAGTAGAGTTAGATTTAAGAAAAGCACTTGAATGGTGTGATGTAGCAAATATGCTACGTGTGCAGAATGAACGTATGGAAATTAGTTATTTTCCATCTACTAGAGAATATGCACAACAATATGGAGTAACAAAAGAACTATTAAATAGTTTAGATAAAGAAATTGTGATAATGCACCCTGGACCGATTAATCGCGGAGTAGAAATTACCAGTGATGTAGCAGATTCAAAACAAGCCATTATTTTGGATCAGGTAGAGAATGGGGTAGCAGTGCGAATGGCTGTAATTTACTTATTAGCATCAAAAATTAAAAAATAGTTATTATGATATTTGACAAGAACGGAACGACTACTATTATTACACAAGAAAAATTATCAATTGTAGAATTGGTAAAAGCTATGAACGAAAAATATGATACATTTTCTCAAGATAATGTAATCGTGAATTTATTTTCGTTAGCAGCAATTACAACTCAAGATATTTCAGAATTTTTGCAACTTTCAAAAAAACATAAAAATGAGAAACACTCATTTGTAATAGTTACCAATAAAATAAGCTATGAAGAAGCACCTGAGGAAGTTACCATAGTGCCAACACTTCAAGAAGCTTATGATCTTATTGAAATGGAAGAGATAGAAAGAGATTTAGGCTTTTAAAAAAGAGTATTAAAGCTGTAAAGTTTATATGATGCCTACGTCTTAATCATTATCCATTTTAATAAGTAACCATCATAATGAGTAAAATTTTCATTCCCCTAATCTTACTATTGTTAAACTTTACTGTAAGCACTGCACAAGAATGGCATACAGATATTGATGAAGCTAAAGAAATAGCGATATCAGAAAACAAAAAAATAGTTTTATTATTTACCGGATCAGACTGGTGCCCACCGTGTAAAAAGCTAGAAAAGAATATTCTTTCTACAGAAGTTTTTAAATCATATGCCAAAGAAAATTTTGTATTGCTAAAAGCAGATTTTCCAAAAAGAAAGAAAAATCGTTTAACCAAAGAACAAAAAGAAAAAAATAATAAGCTAGCTGAGCGCTATAATAAGAGAAAAGTATTTCCTGTAATAATGGTACTCAATGAGAAAGGAGATGTAATAGGAACAACAGGATATCGTAAGTTTTCTGCAGAACGCTATGTCGAGTTATTAGCCAACATAGCAAGTTTTTAAACGCACTATTTTAAGTATTAATAAACTCTTTAGATAGCACTCGATTAGTATAAAAAGACATACTTTGAGAGTAACAATATTAGGCTGTTATTCGGCCACACCCCGAACATTTACCAATCCTACTGCCCAAGTTTTAGAAATTAATAATCAAATATTTCTAATAGACTGTGGAGAAGGAACACAAGTGCAATTGAGAAGACATAAGATCAAGTTTTCTCGTATAAAGCATATCTTTATTTCTCATTTGCATGGGGATCATTTCTATGGTTTAATAGGGCTGATTTCAACATTTAGACTATTAAAAAGAGATGCTCCTTTACATATCTATGGTCCCAAAGGGATTAAAGAAGCTATTGTATTGCAATTAAAACTTTCGAATTCATGGACAGATTATCCATTACATTTCCATGAATTAACTAGCAAAGAATCTGAAGTTATTCATGAAGATGAACACGTTTCTGTAACAACTATTCCTTTACAACATCGTGTGTACTGTAACGGTTTTTTATTTAAAGAGAAAGAAGGAGATCGAAGGTTAATTTTAAGTAAAGTACTTAACTATAATATTGATAAAGCTTATTATAGATCGATTAAAAAAGGTAAGGATATTACCTTGGATGATGGAACTATAGTAAAAAACGAAGAACTTACAGAGGAACCTAATCCTATAAAAAGTTATGCTTTTTGTAGTGATACTAAATATGACGAAGCAAAAGTTCCTTTGATTAAAGGTGTTACTGCACTTTATCATGAATCTACTTTTTTAGAATCGCATAAGCACTTATGTGAGACTACAGGACATAGCTCGGCTGTTGAAGCGGCAACTATAGCAAAAAAAGCTGAAGTAGGTACATTAGTTTTAGGTCATTATTCTACACGATACGGAGACATTTCTTTATTTAAAGAAGAAGCAGAGACGGTTTTTGACAAAGTAGAAGTTGCAGATGACGGAAAAGTTTTTGAATTTTGATAGCTAAATTATATATAGACGTTTTAAGATGGATAGAGATTTAAAAGATTATAGAAGATCTTACGAGAAATATTTTTTAAAAGAAGAAAATCTTCCAGCTTCTCCGTTTGAATTGTTTACACAATGGTTTAAGGAAGTAGAAGATGCAGGAGGAGTAGAAGAAGCAAATGCAATGACTTTTTCTACAATAGGAGTAGATGGCTACCCAAAATCTAGAATTGTCTTATTAAAGCAGTATGATGAAAGAGGATTTGTATTTTATACAAACTATTCATCGGATAAAGCACAAGCAATAGCAAAGAATGCAAACGTTTGTATTTCGTTTTTTTGGCCTAATCTAGAACGTCAGGTAATAATTAAAGGAACTATAGCCAAGACTACAGAAGAAGAGAGTATTTCATATTATAAATCTCGACCTAGAGGTAGTCAATTAGGCGCATGGACCTCAGATCAAAGTGAAATAATTACATCTAGAAGTATCTTAGACGATAAACTAAAAATGCTAGAAGCTAAATATGAAGGAAAAGAAATTCCTAAACCACCACATTGGGGTGGATATAGAGTTTCACCTGTAAGCATAGAGTTCTGGCAAGGTAGGCCTAATAGACTACATGATAGAATACTTTTTAGCATAAATAAACTTACAGAAGAAACAGAAACAAAATGGGAGTATGTAAGGCTAGCACCTTAATTATTGTGCTACTATAATAAAATTTGAACGTCTGTTTTTTTCAAATTGAGCTTCAGTACAGTTTTGATCTTGACAATCTATAATAGGCTTTGATTCGCCCATACCGACATAAGAAATAATCCTTTTTGATTCTATTTGATTTGCTGTTAAATAGTAATAAATAGAGGAAGCTCTTTTTTGAGAGAGTTTTTGATTATATGCTGTAGAACCACGTTGATCTGTATGTGTTTCTATTTTGATGATCATATTAGGAAAATCATCTCGCATTAAAGTCACTATTTTATCTAGTTCCTTTTTTGCTTTGGGAGTAATTTCCCAGTGATCAAAATCAAAGTATATAGTATTAAGATCAATTAAATCTCTAAGAGTATTGTTTTCTACATGAGTTTTTCCTGGGAATATTGATTGAGTTTGATCATCATCTAAAGAAGTATAAAAAAGATCAGGATTTTGATCTACTAATGGAGTTTCACAAGAAATAGTATCTATAATAAGATCCATTTTTGTCATATTAGATAAAGGTAAATGACATGTAGAATAGTCATTATATGCTATAGCATTTTTGAGAGACGTATTTTTTGCACCTTTATAAGTAGCAGTAACAGAGCTAGCACTTAAATCTATCGAAGGATTATTAGTTAATAAAGAACAATTATCTGTTATGCGTATTTTATAAGAAATTTTAAAGGCTTTAGAATTATATTTTAAAAGCTTATTAGGAATTTTAAAAGTGATTTGATTTTTGATAGGATCAAACTGATAATCGATTCTACTGTTTTTAGGAACACTAACCGTGTTAGGATTAAATTCGATAAAAGAAGGAAAGACTTCTTGAATAGTTGTATGTACAGCATCGTCATTACCATTATTATTCACGCTAAGTGTACATAACAATTCTTCTCCAGGTAAAATTTGATGAGAGCTTGGAATTTCGTTGTGATCTATGGTATGTATAGATTTAACGATATCCAGTGTAGGTTCATAGACTTCTATACTAAAAGCAACAGCGGTGGTTACAAAGCCGTCATTTTTAGTAGAAAGTCTGAAGCTAGTTTGGGTTTGGTTGTTAGTAATGAGTTGGTTTTCATTGTTTTTTATATCAAAAATATCAGCATCATATCCCAACGTATTTTGACTAGCAGGTTGTCTAGATAGGATATGTGACCCGTTTTTGGTGATACTCGAATTAAAGAAATTAAGTTTAGGATTATTTAGCGTATGGAGATATTTATAGGTATTCTCTGCATTAGAAAACATCTCTAGAGCATCACCTTGAATTCCTTTATCACCTTCGTACGAAATAATACCTAGCTTACTTTTTACAGTACCTTTAGGAATGGTTTTAAACCCATCAAAATTAAATACGACAGGATCAGATTTAGATGAAACATTAACGTAACCATCATAAACATAAAAACGTTTTCTACTTTTATTTGGATCTTCATAAATAACAACCATAGTCCATCCACCAGCTAATTCATTACCGATTTCTTGAGAAGTATTGCTATGCGATGTAGAACTAGCAATATTAGCAACAGTATAAATACCATTAGGATCTTTTTGTTGAGTGATAAGATGAGTAATATCCTTATAACAAGTATAAGCTTTGGCAGTTGATAATTGATTATTCATTCCGTCATGAAGAATGGCAGCGTCTTTTAATTGTGTATAGGTACTATCATTAGGAAGTTTAATACGAACAGACGAAATATCATGCTTTCTGATTGAATCAGCATAAACAGCAGTCCAGTAGAGACCTACGTGTTTAATTTGAATACAATTAGAATCAAATTGCAAAGTTGCACTACTAGAATTGAAGGTCTTTGGATCATTATCAATGTCAATATAACCCATTTGAAATTGATTATTAATCCCACCTTTATTATAACTGTTATTAGGATTAAATGGATCAGTTTTTTGATCATTATTTATTTTGCCCAAAACAGTATTAGACAAAAAAGTAAAATCTCCTTTGAGAGTTAATTCTTTTCTTTTACTCAATGGAGTGATTACTTGTGCATCAAGTATAGAAGAAAAACTTATACATAGGTATATAAGTATAAAAAACTTAGCCCTAGTATGATTCCAATAAATAGTAGTATCTCTTTTCATTACAGCATCCCTGCAAGCATTATTTAAAATGCTTGTAATTTTATTAACATCAAGTTACTAGGGGTAAAATATTTAATATTGGAGGGGAAAACCGTAGCAAACATATGGATATAGTGTTTGATAAAATAGAAAAGAATTAGTTTTTCGATCTAATTCTTTATTAATACGATAAAACGATTTTGTGATACTATATTATTGTTTTCATGTAAGAATTACCTACAATTAAAGAGAAATATAAACTTTAAATAACTGAAAATAACCTGTATATTTTGCGTAATTTTTCTTGATTTTATTAAGAAATCTAATGGTGAATGCTTAAACTTGTATAAGATTACTGTCCACAGCATAATAGTATTAAAAAAACGTAATTTATGAAGTATTTATATCTTATACGTCATGCAAAATCTTCATGGAAGTTTGATGTAATTGATCATGAGAGACCTTTAAGTTCAAGAGGAATAAATGATGCAGGTTTAATAGCAAAAGAATTACATAAATATATTAAACAAGTGGATCAAATATGGTGTAGTGATGCCAAACGTACTCAAGAAACAGCAGCACTTATTTTTGAAGATTTCAAGATAGATAAAACCATTTTTGAATTAAAACACAATCTATATGACTTTCAAGGAAAACAAGTACTTGATGAAATACATAATTGTCCCGATGAAATTACACACCTTATGGTTTTTGGGCATAATCATGCCTTTACATCCATAGCTAATATGTATGGAGATCAGCTTTTGGATAATGTGCCTACAACTGGAGTAGTAGGTATTCGATTTGAACAAGATTCATGGAAAAATATTAATGCTGGACACACTCTTTTTACACTCTTCCCTAAAACCTTAAGATAATGATGCAAACCATAAATGATAGATACATTAATAGAGAATTAAGTTGGCTTCAGTTCAATGCAAGAGTGTTACAAGAAGCTGCAGATGAAAATGTTCCACTATTAGAACGATTGCGTTTTATAGGGATATTTTCTAATAACTTAGATGAATTCTTTAAGGTGAGATATGCAACAGTTAAACGTATCGATCAGGCAGGTAAAGAAGGTAGAAATGTGTTAGGAGGTATTCCTGCTAGAGAATTACTAGATCAAATTACAGATATAGTAATCAAACAGCAATCTAGGAGTTTAAAAACAATTCAAAAAATCACACAAGAGCTTAAAAAACATGATATTTTTATCATTAATGAAGATGAAGTTTCTGAAGAACATAGTGATTATATTCTCAATTATTTTATAACAAAAGTAAGCCCAGCTTTAGGAACAATTATCCTTAACGGATTAGAAGAGTTTCCTCATTTAAAAGATAGTGGAGCATATCTTGCGGTTAAACTGAAACTTAAAGATAATGATCCAGATCTTGAGATAAATAATGCGATAGATGGTAGAATATATGCCCTGATAGAAATTCCTAAAAATGTAGAACGATTTGTAGTATTGCCAGAAATTGATGGTAAAAAATACATCATTATACTAGATGATCTAATACGTTATTGTATGCGTACAATCTTTAGTATTTTTGATTACGAATCGGTAACTTCACATATGATTAAAATCACTAGAGATGCACAATTAGATATAGATAGTGATTTAAGTAAGAGTTTTATAGAAAAAATATCCAGTAGTGTTAAATCAAGAAGAGATGGAGAGCCTGTACGTTTTGTTTATGACAAAACGATGGATAGCGAAACATTAAATTTCTTGATGAATAAGATGGGAATTAATGATACCGATAGTATTATACCTGGAGGACGTTATCACAATAGAAGGGATTATATGAGATTTCCCGATATGGGTAAAAAAGAATTAATCTATCAACCTATTAAGCCTTTACGAATAAGAGGATTGAGTTTGCAAGGAGGATTATTAGATAAGATAGCTAAAAAAGATTATTTACAATATACACCATACCATACATTCTCTTACACAGTAAAATTTTTAAGAGAAGCGGCAATTGATCCCAAGGTAAAAGTTATAAAGATTACAATCTATAGACTAGCAGGTATATCGCATATAGCAAGTTCGTTAATCAATGCAGTTAAGAATGGTAAGAAGGTAATTGTACAAATAGAATTACAAGCACGATTTGATGAAGAAGCAAACATTCGTTATGCAGAACAAATGCAAAGAGAAGGAGTACAATTAATTTTTGGTGTAGCTGGATTAAAAGTACATTGTAAAGCCTGTATTATTGAGCGAGAAGAAAATGGCAAGATGAAACGATATGGTTTTATAAGTACGGGTAATTTTAATGAATCTACAGCCAAGGTATATACAGATTATACTTTATTTACAGCCAATCAATCTATTTTAAAAGACGCCAATAAAGTATTTAAGTTTTTTGAAATCAATTACAAAGTAAATAGATATAAACACTTATTAGTTTCACCACATTATACGCGCAATTCTCTGAAAAAGCTTATAAAAAAGGAAATAAAGAATTGTAAAGAAGGAAAGGCATCTGGAATTCAGCTTAAATTGAATAGTTTAAGTGACTATGATATGATTGATAAATTATACGAAGCGAGTAATGCTGGAGTTAAAATTGAATTGATTGTAAGAGGAATATGTTGTCTTATTCCAGGTGTTAAGGGAATGAGTGAAAACATAAGAGTAATAAGTGTTGTCGATAAATTTTTAGAACATCCTAGATTATATATATTTAAAAATGGAGGAAATCCTTTAGTTTATATTTCATCTGCAGATTGGATGACTCGTAATTTGGATAGAAGAGTAGAAATTTCTTGCCCTATTTATGATAAAGATATAAAAGAAGAATTAATTGATACCTTTACCATCTGTTGGAGTGATAATGTAAAGGCGAGAAGTTTAAACGGAACGCTAGAGAATAGCTATATACAAAACGATGAAGAGGAAATAAGATCGCAATTAGCGACTTATGAATATTATTTAAAGAAAACAAAGAAGTAGAATATTTTGTTAAGAATTGAAAAATATGGAGCCATAGATATTGGTTCAAATGCAATACGATTATTAATAAGTAGCGTAACAGAAGAAGAAGGAAAAGATGCTCGTTTTAAAAAGACAAGCTTAATACGTGTACCTATACGATTAGGAGCAGATGTGTTTACAGCAAATAAAATATCTGAAGCTAATATAGAACGAATGATTGACGCTATGCAATCGTATCAATTATTGATGAAAGTACATGGCGTTAAAATGTATAGAGCTTGTGCTACTTCTGCAATGCGTGAGGCTACAAACGGTAAAGAAGTAGTTGAACTCATTAAAGAAAAGACAGGTATAAAGATAGATATTATAGATGGTAAAGAAGAAGCTGCTATTATTGCAATGACCAATCTTAATGAATTGATACAAACAGATGCTTCTTATCTTTATGTTGATGTAGGAGGAGGAAGCACTGAGTTTACAGTATTTCATTCTGGTAAGACTATAGCTTCAAAATCTTTTAAATTAGGTACTGTGAGATTGCTTAATGATCATGTAAAAGCAGAAACATGGGAAGAAGCAGAAAAATGGATTAAAGAACATACTGCATCATATCAAGAATTATCCTTAATAGGGTCAGGAGGGAATATTAATAACATTATTAAAAATAGTGGTAAAGAAGGAGCAGGAAAATCATTATCATATTTATATCTAAGTTCTTATTATAAGTTGTTAAATTCACTAAGTTACGAAGACCGTATATGGCAATTAAAATTAAATCCAGATAGAGCAGATGTAATTATTCCTGCTGCTAGGATTTATTTATCTGCAATGAAATGGAGTGGTGCACGAAAAATTCATGTACCTAAAATAGGATTATCAGACGGAATTATTAAATCACTTTATAATAAGAGTAAAAAAGAAAGGTGTTGATATACAGTTTTTTAATAATAAAATTGTTTTTAAACCATTTTGATTACTCGATAGATTGTAGTAAACTTGTTAAACTAAACAACATTTTGAAATTATGAAAAAATCTTTATTATTTGGGCTTATAACCTTAATGTTTGGTGTATATACAATACAAGCACAAGGATCAAAATATGGAATGCGTATCGGGGTAAATGCAAGTTCAATTGATTCAGATAATCTTACAGGTGATCTAGATGAGAATAGGTATGGATTAGTTGTAGGTTTCTTGGCAGAATATAACTTATCTGATAAATGGAGTCTTCAACCAGAATTACAATATTCGGCTCAAGGAAATAAAGAAAAGAACTTGAGAACAAATTATTTACAATTACCTATAATCTTAAAATATAATGTAACTAATACATTTAATGTCCATGCAGGACCTCAGGTAGGTTTAAAAATATGGGAATGGGAAGATAAATTAGACGCCTTTGATAATTCTACTTTTGATTTTGCAGGTGTTGTTGGTGTAGGAGTAGATGTTTTCGAAAACTTTTTTGTAGATCTTAGATATGCTTTAGGACTTACAAATGTGTTTGAAAATGATATGCCGTCATTAGATATTGATGGACAAAGTAGAAATATTCAATTAAGTATTGGATATAAATTATAGGCTATCAATAACATCATATAAAAACTAAAAAAAGAGCTGTTAAGTTTAACTTAATAGCTCTTTTTTGTGAAAATTATAATACTTTATCAGCTAGAAAGCGTTGAACCATATAGACATCAACACTTTTGTTGAATTTTTTACTTATGGCAGGTTGATCAGCACTTGATATCCAGATTTTTAATTCGGCATCTAGATCAAACGTACCAGCAGTTTCTAAGGAGAATCTAGAGATGCTTTTATAAGGCATAGATTTATATTCTACTTTACTTCCAGTAAGACCTTGTACATCTATTAAAAGGAGTCTTTTATTGGTGAACATAAAAGTATCTCTTAATAATTTGAAGCCCAGCTCTATCTGTTCATTTGATGAAAGTAATCTGCCATACTTTTCGTTTAATTTTTCAGATGAAACTTCGCTTGCATTCCCTAAAATTTTATTGAATATTCCCATGATTGAATTTTGATTTTGAATATGATTTTATATCGTTTTTATTTTTTAAGTTTAATAAGAAGATAAGTAGCAATTAATGCTATTCCGCTTAAAATAAGCCCATGAGTTATGTTTCCATAGATAAAATAACCAGTAGCAAATAGAGCACAGTAGACCAAAATTACTCCCATAAGCATAGAAGCTAGATCTTTGGTAAAATTATCTGAAGCTTTAGTTAGAGCGATTTTTTTAGATTCAGCTTTAGATTTAAATCCATTCCATCCATTACCATAAGGTTTCACTTTATTATAAAAAGAAGCTAATACTTTTACATCTGTAGGTTGCGTTAACAAAGTGACTACAAGCCATGAAATTGTAGTTAAAGCTACACCATATAACAATTCTTGATACCCTTCTAATTGAACTCCGAATACAGGTTCATGAAAGAATTCAAACCAAATAGCAAGAATAAAAGAAACAATCATCCCTGTAATTTCGCTATAAGCATTAATACGCCACCAAAACCATCGTAGAATAAAGATAAGACCTGTACCAGCACCAATTTGTAGTAAGATTTCAAAAGTGCTTAGTGCATTTCTAAGCTTTAAAGAAAATAATGCTGCAAGAATCATTAATCCAATAGTGGATAAACGACCAATATTAACTAATTTTTTTTCGGTAACTTGAGGATTGATAAAACGTTTATAGAAATCAATTGCTATATAAGATGATCCCCAATTGAGATGAGTAGAGATAGTACTCATAAAAGCTGCTATTAAAGATGCTACAACAAGACCTAATAAACCACTAGGTAGTTTGGTAAGCATAGCAGAATAAGCTAAATCATGCCCAATAATAGAGGAATCCAAATGAGGAAATACTTCTTGAATATTTGATAATTCTGGAAAGATAACCAATGAAGCAAGAGCAATTAATATCCATGGCCAAGGACGTAAGGCATAATGCGCAATATTAAACAATAAGGTAGCACCAATAGCATGTTTCTCATCTTTGGCAGAAAGCATACGTTGGGCAATATAACCACCACCACCAGGTTCTGCACCTGGATACCATACACTCCACCATTGTACTGCCAACGGTATGATTAAGAGTGTAATTAAAGATTTAGAATCATTAAAATCGGGTAAAAAATCTAATTTATCAGCAACATTAGATTGTGTTAAGAGATTATCTAAACCACCAATTTCTGTTGTATTTATAAGGTAATATGCAGCGGCAACCGATCCTACCATAGCAATAATAAACTGAATGAAATCGGTAATGATAACACCTTTTAAACCTCCAAAAGTACTGTATATCACAGTGATTATGGATGCATAAAGAACACATTCCCAAGGTTGAAGACCAAATAAGACTCCACCTATTTTAATAGCGGCAAGGCATACATTTGCCATAATCATAACATTAAAAAATACACCCAGATATAAGGCTCTAAAACCTCTTAAAAAAGCTGCTGCTTTGCCACTATATCGTATTTCATAAAATTCTAGATCAGTTAAAACATCTGAGCGCCTCCATAATTTTGCATAAACAAAAACAGTAAGCATCCCGGTTAATAGAAATGCCCACCAAACCCAATTTCCAGAAATACCATTTTGTCTTACAATATCAGTAACCAAGTTAGGCGTATCTGCAGAAAAGGTAGTAGCAACCATAGAAATACCTAAAAGCCACCAAGGCATGTTGCGACCTGATAAAAAGAAATCTTTTGCACTTTTACCAGCTTGTTTGGATAAGATAATACCTATTATGGTAAACACGAGAAAGAAACCAATAATGATTCCCCAATCTAAAATAGATAATGACATAAATTTTATTGTTATGGTTTTTTCAAATCTAATACTTTTAAGAATAACATATGCTATATAAATTTCGCTTATAGAAACTTATAGCTCATGAATATTTTTTAATAGTGTTTTATGTTCCCTTTTATTTAAAATGGGATCAAATGAAATTGTTTTTTTTCTCTTTTTTGTAGTGGTGTTATAATTGGCAAATTCTACTGTACCATATTTTACATAACCATTTCCTTTTCTATAGATTTCATAATCACTTTGGTAAATAGAGTTACCTAAGAAATAATCAATTCTTCGTTGTTTTATAATAAGATGATCAATAAATGTTGAAAAACCCTTTGTAATTTCATCTTTATCTACAGAAAAATGCTCTTTAAAAAATCCTCTTCCTACAATTAATTCTTTTGCAGAAATATCAAGTTTAATCCAAATTTGAGAAACCGATGATGAAAAAGGAGTAATAGTACATTTATTAGAAGCAGAGTTAATAGTTACTTGATTAGGAATAGCCTCTTTTAATAAAGTTGTAATCTTTGAGAAAAAATCAATAGTTTCTTGTAAAGTAATAATCTTTTGTGTGGTCATAAGTTTAAAATCATATTGTTAAAATCCATAAAATCTATATCCAAAAACTCCCTTCTTTAAATTATATATGTTTAGATATAATTCATAAAATAAAGATGCATTGATGTAATATAAAATCTTGTTCTTTAGGGGATAACCATGATTTTATTGGCTTATTTTTGCAAACTATGAAATTAACATTCCATTGATGGAATACGCTATATTTTGTAATAGTATGACAATTTTGCTTTAAATTTTGTATTGTCGTAAAAAAAGCAAATACTATTAGATTATTTATAATAGAGTTAATAAAGAATATTTTTTTTGAGGTGGTATTAAGTTCATTTTTTTTAATAGGTTTTAAGAGTGTTTTTTTTAAGAACATAGTTGTGAATAATGATGAATTTAGCTAAAAATAGATAAATATTTTATTATTTAATCACCCTAAATTATCAAAAACATTTGTTTTTAGATAAAAATAGTATTAAAATAACAATAATGAACGTTTAATTAAAAAAGTATTATTCGACTTGAAATAGTTAGAAATATTAATTTTACTACTAGTAGTATTTAATTAACATCAGTTGTATCTAAAGAAAAGAGCTTCAAATAAGAATTACTTGAAGCTCAATATGATATATTAAAAAACTAGATTTTTTTAATATTATTCTTGTAGACCTGGGATATTTACTATTTCATCTGCTTCAGCATCATAATCAACACCTTCTACTTTAAAACCAAATAAATTAAAGAAATCATTAGCATAACCTTCTAGATCTCCTAGTTGTGCTAAGTTTTCGCTTGTAGCTTGATCCCATAATTCTTTTACTTTGGCTTGAATATCTTCACGCATTTCCCAATCGTCAATACGAATACGTCCTTCATTATCTGTAGGAACAACTCCACCATGATATAAACGTTCACTAAATAAACGTTGAATCTGTTCGATACAACCTTCATGAACATTATTAGTTTTCATTATTTTATATAATAATGAAATATATAATGGAATTACAGGAATAGCAGAACTCGCTTGTGTTACTAGTGCTTTGTTAACAGAAACATAAGCTTGACCATTTAAATCTTTTAAACTATCATTTATTTTAAAAGCAGTAGCTTCTAAATCTTCTTTTGCTTTACCTATAGTTCCTTTACGATATACAGGTTCTGTAACTTCTGGCCCGATATAAGAATATGCCACAGTTGTAGCTTTTAGAGCTAAAACATCTGCTGCTTTTAGAGCATCCATCCACATTTTCCAATCTTCACCACCCATTACTGTAACAGTATTTTGGATATCCTCTTCTGTACATGGATCTATAGCTATATCTGATACAACTCCAGTATGGAAGTCTACAGTTTTATTTTTAAAAGGTTGTCCTATAGGTTTTAATACAGATTTATGACGTTTACCAGTAACAGGGTGAGTACGAACAGGAGAGGCTAAACTATATATAACTAAATCAACTTGACCTAGATCTTCTTTAATAAGTGCTATAGTTTGTTCTTTTATTTCATTAGAAAAAGCATCACCATTAATACTTTTTGCATATAAATTAGCTTTATGAGCTTCAGTTTCAAATGCAGCTGTATTATACCATCCAGGAGAAGCTGTTTTACCTTTTGCAGGTGGTTTTTCAAAATAAACTCCTATAGTAGAAGCTTCAGAACCAAACGCACTAGTAATTCTAGAAGCTAAACCAAAACCAGTTGAAGCTCCGATTACTAAAACCTTTTTAGGACCATCGATAGCTCCTTTAGATTTGATGTATTCAATTTGATTGAGTACATTTTGCTCACAACCTTTTGGATGAGCTGTCAAACATATAAAACCACGTGTTCTAGGTGTTATAATCATAATAACGTTGTTTAATTTGATTTGAATAACAAAAAAATAAGATTTTTATTATCCAAGTATATTCACATGCAAAGCTAAACGTTTTTTTAGTAGGACAAAAAGATTAGAGAATTTAGATACCGAAAAAGAATGTCAAAAAGATTTTTAATATAAATAGACTTCTTAGACTTTGTTTTTGAAATGCTTAGAGAAATACATTTTAGAGGTAATATAAATTGATAATGATTTAACAACTTTTTTAACAGGAAGCAATTGTAATTTTAATGTAATTTGTAGACGAATTAAGGAATTCTTATAATCCCCTTAATTTTAAGGTTAATTGATTGTCATTAAAATTTAAACGTGTGAAAATTGCGATAGTATGTTATCCTACTTTTGGTGGGAGTGGAGTAGTAGCAACAGAATTAGGTATAGCACTTGCTAAACTAAATCATGAAGTTCATTTTATTACGTATAAGCAGCCAGTAAGATTAGATTTATTAAACCCTAATATTCATTTTCATGAAGTAAGTGTACCAGAATATCCACTATTTCATTATCAACCATATGAATTAGCATTATCTAGCAAATTGGTAAATACTATTAAAGAACATCAAATAGATGTTTTACACGTGCATTACGCTATTCCGCATGCTTATGCAGGATATATGGCAAAACAAATGCTTAAAGAAGAAAGTATAGATATTCCTATGGTCACTACATTACATGGTACAGACATTACATTAGTAGGGAATCATCCTTTTTATAAGCCAGCAGTAACTTTTAGTATTAATAATAGTGATGTTGTAACATCTGTTTCTGACAGTTTAAAAGAAGATACCTTACGTTTGTTTGATATCAATAAAGAAATAAAGGTAGTCCCTAATTTTATTGATATGGAGAAGCACGATGTACATTTTACAGATTGTAAAAGGGATCTAATGGCTAAACCAGAAGAACGTATTATTACTCATATTAGTAATTTTAGAAAAGTAAAACGTATTAATGATGTAGTTGCTATTTATCATCAAATACAAAAAGAAATTCCATCTAAGTTAATTATGGTAGGTGATGGTCCAGAAAGAGAAGGAGCAGAAGAACAAGCAAAAGCGTTAGGTATCTGTGATAAGGTCTTATTTTTAGGAAATAGTAATGAGATCGATAAAATTCTATGTTTTTCTGATTTATTTTTATTACCATCAGAAAGAGAGAGTTTTGGGTTAGCAGCACTTGAAGCTATGGTTAATCACGTACCAGTAATTTCTACTAATGCAGGTGGATTATCTGAAGTTAATAAGAATGGTGTATCAGGATTTTTAAGTGAAGTTGGAAATATTACCGAAATGGCTCAAAATGGAATTAATATATTAAGAGATGAAGATGTATTAGAGCAGTTTAAAAAGAATGCCTTTACTGAAGCTTCTCAATTTGATATACATAAGATTGTTCCTAAATATGTAGCTTTATATGAAGAAGCTATGGAAATTATAGCATAGTGATAAAAAGATAAAAAGAAGAAAGGCTAATCAATTATTTGATTAGCCTTTCTTGTATAATATAATAAAGTATTATAAATATTGAGCCCAAAAATCAACTGCGTTAGTGTTAAATGGCGTACCACAATGTCCTTCACCACCTAATGGATCAGGAGTAAAAACAGTAAAACCTTTATTGCGATAATACTCAATACTACGTTCGATAGACGGTACTAAGAAATCTCCAGAACCATAATCATAATTGATAAAGATTTTTGATGTAAAATCGGTTTGAGTTGTAGGATCCCATACAAAATCACGATCCTCTGGATTATTTGCACCACAAGCTATATGATAAGAACCTTGATAAAGATGACCAGTAGCTGGAATAAAATCATCGGTAAGATACCAAGCACCACCTGATACACCTATAAAAAACATATTATTTGTAGGCAAATCATAAAGATTAACAAAAGCATCAATTACATCAGTAACACCTTCTGCACCATTTTTCTTTGCCCAGCTGCGTATAGGACCTCTATCAGTATCTTTATAAGTATTTGCATGAATGGCAAGAAGGATAACATCGTTTGCCTGAGCAAACTCTGTTTGAGCAAATAAACCAGATAAATTAGGTCTTTCTGATCCGTCACCATGAAAATATACAGCTAATCGTTTTGGAGTACCTTGAGGTAACGCATAAGCTAATTCATAATCTCCAACTTGAGTATTACAAACAGTAGTATTAGAGATCATACCTTCTGTACCACATTCGATAGCAACAATTTCATTATCATTAGTATTATTATTTCCATCTGTAGTCTCGTCGTCATCACCAGAACATGAAATGCTAAATGTAGATAGCATTAAGAATAATAAAAAAGGAATTAAGGGGAATCTTTTTTTCATTTAAAATAGGGGTTTAAGTTAATTTAATGCGACCCCAAAATATAAAAAAGAAAAGAATCTAAGAGTGATTAGTTTTATTGGAATTTATTTAAAAAAGTTTATGAAAGATTAAACCTTATTTTAAAATTGATAACGGAAACCTAGAGCAATATCAAAATTAAGATCATCATCATAATTGTTGAAATTTATCTCTGGTCTAAAATCTAACGAAATAAGTAAAGGGAAATCAAAATGATATTCAATACCGATGTCACCTGCAATAAGTGCAAAAACTTCATCATCGTTGCGATCAATTCGATCTTCATCAACATCAATTAACCCTACACCAACTCCGGGACCTACAAACCAATTAAAATTCCCCTCGATAGGAAAAACCCATTGATAAACACCTACAGATCTTATCGCATCAAAATCACGCTTATCTCTCCAACCCAAGTTGAATTCTAAACGATTATTAGAAAAGATTGCACGTTGATATGATATTTCAGCACCAAAACCATCATTATCACCTAGGCGTAAACCTATAGCGTTTTCTGCTATTTCTTGTGAAAAAGATGAATTGAAAAATAAGCAAAAAAATAGGACGCTTAAGTATAAAGAAAAATTTGAATTGGTTGTTTTTGATTTGTAATGAATCATAACGTATAGATATAATTAGTTGTAATGATAACGTAGACTAATCAAAAATAATATACAGTAAAGTAGAAGTTTGATGTTAAAATAGTATCAATAAAAAATGGTTACTTGTATCAAGTAACCATTTTAGTATAAGAAAATAAGTGTTATTCTTCTTCTTGAGTAGCTGCTGTAGCTGTTTCAGGTTCAGAGAAATCGGTAAATCCTTTTCCGTGTAAAATGTTGTACCATTGCACTACTTTTTTAATATCACTAGGGTAAACACGATCTACATCATAGTCAGGAAGAATTTCACTAAAATAAGCAGTAAGTTTATCTTTTGATTCTTTATGACTAATGGTTTGAGCTCCGTTTTCTTTCTCTTTAATACGATTAAATACTTCTCTTAAAGGCATCTCTTCTGTGTAAGTATAAATAGCGATTTCACTCAATACACTCACGTTATGGCGCATATTTATAGCAGTACGTTTTCCGTCAGCCAATGATTCTGCAACAAAACCTCCACGAGTTTGTGCTTTTAATTCATATAATCCAGGTTTACCTGAAATAGCTAAAATTTTATCTAAACTCATATATCTTTAAATTCTAAATATTTTTTATTCAAGGCGGCAAATATCAATAGTTTGCCATTAAAAATCAAAAAAAATTAACGTCCTTTTTTTGCTAAAGGAAAGCGCATACGATAATCAACACGTATTTTTCCTGAAGAAATGTTATTTAATTTTCCTTTGATTAAACGCTTTTTTAAACTAGATAGTTTATCAGTGAATAAAATTCCTTCAATATGGTCGTATTCGTGTTGAATTACACGAGCAGCAAGACCACTATAAGTTTCTACATGTTCGTTAAAATTAATATCGTAATAACGAATTTTTATAGTTTCTTTTCTAAAAACATCTTCTCTAATATCCGGAATACTCAAACATCCTTCATTAAAAGCCCATTCTTCACCTGTTTCTTCAATAATTTCAGGATTAATAAAAGGTTTTTTTAATGTTTTTAAAACAGCAGCTTCTTCTTCAGAGATTTCATCATCTTCGGCAAAAGGTTCTGCATCCACAATGAATAAACGAATAAGTAAACCTATTTGTGGAGCAGCTAATCCTACACCATGAGCATTATACATTGTTTCAAACATATTATCTAGTAACTCTGTAAAGTTTGGATAATCTTTGGTGATGTCTTTTGCTTTTTTTCTTAATACAGGATCTCCGTATGCAACAATTGGTAAAACCATGTGATATTATCTAAAATGAATTAATGTAATATTGATTATTTCAAGAAAATTATCGGTTATATAAATAATCTTGAAGTATTATAGTAGCACTAATTTGATCTACTAGTGCTTTATTTTGTCTTTTCTTCTTTGATATTCCACTAGCAAGCATAGTGTTAAATGCTATTTTTGAAGTAAAACGTTCATCAATTCTTTTAATCGGAATTGAAAAAGTAGTATTGAGTTTTTTGATGAATGGTTTAATTAAAGCTTCACTTTGAGACGCTTCACCATGAAGACGTTTGGGTTCACCTATGATAAAAAGCTCAACTTCTTCTTTTGAAGTATATTCTTTTAGCCAATCCAAAAGAACTTTAGTATCAACAGTAGTTAAACCAGAGGCAATAATTTGAGATTCATCAGTAACAGCAATTCCACATCTCTTACTTCCATAATCTATAGCTAGAATACGTGCCATGAAAAATTTTTTGCAAAAATAGAATTTATATTGGAAGAATAGAAATATTGAGTGATTTCAATTAAATATAGTCAAAATTAATACTAGAAATGAATAGTATTTTATAGAACTGAATTATAAATAATTCAATTGAAGCCTTATCTTTACCACAAAAAAAGATAATGAATCAATTGCAAGAGCTTATTGAAAAAGCATGGGAAGATAGATCCTTATTAAAAGAAGATAGTACACAAAATGCTATTCGCGAGGTAGTTTCACTTTTGGATAGTGGAGAATTACGTGTTGCAGAACCAGTAGAAGGAGGTTGGCAAGTAAACGAATGGGTAAAAAAAGCAGTGGTATTATATTTCCCTATTCAAAAAATGGAAACATTAGAAGCGGGAATTTTTGAATACCACGATAAAATTCCATTAAAAAGAGGATATGAAGCAAAAGGAATAAGAGTAGTTCCTAATGCTGTAGCTAGACATGGAGCATATATTTCAGCAGGAACTATCTTAATGCCTAGTTATGTTAATATAGGAGCATATGTAGACGAGGGAACTATGGTTGATACATGGGCTACAGTAGGAAGTTGTGCTCAAATAGGAAAAAATGTACATTTGAGTGGAGGAGTTGGTATAGGTGGTGTTTTGGAACCATTACAAGCAGCACCTGTAATTATTGAAGATAATGCTTTTATAGGATCTAGATGTATAGTTGTAGAAGGTGTAAAAGTTGAGAAAGAAGCCGTTTTAGGAGCGAATGTTGTGCTTACAGCGTCTACAAAGATTATAGATGTAACAGGAGATGAACCTGTTGAAATGAAAGGTATAGTGCCTGCTAGATCAGTAGTTATTCCAGGAAGCTATGCAAAAGAGTTTGCTGCAGGAACATACAATGTGCCATGTGCGTTAATTATAGGTAAGAGAAAAGAGAGTACCAACAAAAAAACTTCTTTAAATGATGCGTTACGTGAATATGACGTAGCTGTATAATAGAAAAGAAAAGTATATAATATTACAAAAGCCTATATATAAACAATACTTTATATGTAGGCTTAGCATTTTTATAAAGTTATAATAGTCTATGAAAATATTAGTGATTCAACAAAAAATGATAGGAGACGTGCTAACCAGTACAATCATATGTGAAGCCTTGAAAGAGAAATATCCTAATGCAACTATAGATTATTTAGTCAATTCTAGCACTTTACCTGTAATAAAAGAACATCCTAATTTGGGTAATGTAATTCATTTTTTACCAGAATATAGAGAAAGTAGAAAAGCTTTTTATAGTTTTTTGAAGCAGATAAAGAATGAACAATATGATATGGTGATTGATGCATATGGAAAGCTAGAGAGTAATATTATTACCTATTTTTCTAAAGCAAAAGAAAAAATTTCTTTTAAAAAATGGTATACTCAATTTTTATATACCAAAACGATTGATCGTGAACTAGATGCGTTAACTAATGCAAGTACAGCTATAGAGAATAGATTACGACTTGTATTTGATGAAGAAGAAATAGTAAAGCGCATAAAACAACCTAAAATTTATCTTACTAAAGAAGAAAAAGAGAATGCTAAAAAATACTTAGAGAGTAATGGTATTTCTAATGAATCTCCTTTAATAATGATAAGTGTTTTAGGTAGTGAAAAAGAAAAGACATTACCTTTTGAAAAAATGGCTATGGTGATTGATGAGGTAGCTAGAGGTACAAAGGCTTCTATTTTATATAATTATATACCGAGCCAAGAAGCAGATGCAAAAAAAATATATGATTTAACTAACTCACAAACACAGCAACAAACGTATTTTAACGTTTTTGGAAAAAGTTTAAGAGAGTTTATAGCTTTGTTATCTCAATGTGATGCTTTGATAGGTAATGAAGGAGGAGCAGTTAATATGGCAAAAGCTCTAGATAAACCAACTTTTACCATTTTTTCACCTTGGATAGTTAAGAAAGATTGGAATATGTTTGAAGATGGAAAAAAGCATATGTCAGTACATTTAGCAGATCATATACCTTATGTATACACAACTCAAGATAGAAAAGAATTAAGATCATTATCGTTAAAATTCTATACCTATTTTGAACCTCGTTTTTTTATGCCAGATCTTCAAGATTTCTTAGGTAAAAACTTTAAATTTGCACCCCCAAAAAATGAATTAGTCATCGATACAAAATCAAAAAATAAGCAAAAAATAACTGCTATAATACCTACTTTTAATGAAGCTCATAATATCAAGGAGGTTCTAGAATCTGTGACTTTTGCAGATGAAATTATGGTAGTTGATTCGTATAGTACAGATACTACTGTTGAAATAGCAAAACAATATACAGATTTTATATTACAAAGAGAATTTGATTATCCAGCTTCACAAAAGAATTGGGCGATACCACAAGCTACTCATGAATGGATTCTTTTAGTTGATGCAGATGAGCGCGTTACACCAGAATTGAAAACTGAAATTATTAAAGTTTTAGAAGAAGAACCAGGAAAAGATAATATTACAGGATATTGGATCAAAAGACGTAATCACTTTATGGGTAAACGTGTAAGATTCAGTGGATGGCAAAACGATAAAGTGATACGATTGTTTATGAGAGATCACTGTCGATATGAAGATAAGCAAGTTCATGAAGAAATTGAAACAGATGGAAGACTGGTATTTTTAAAAAATAGATTTTATCATAATACTTATACGACATTAGATGCGCATATGAAAAAGTTAAATCGTTATGCAACATGGCAGGCTAATGATTATGATAAAAAAACAGGATTATTAACGCCATATCATTTCATCTTAAAACCTATGTGGAGTTTCTTTAAACATTATATTTTACAACAAGGTTTTAGAGATGGAGTAGTAGGTTTTGTGATTGCATATATACAATCGTATTCTGTCATGATGAGATATATTAAATTATGGATGCTAAGACATCATAAAAAAACCGAGCAATAAGCTCGGTTTTTTTAGTTATATGCTTTTTTTACGCGATCGAGATCTCTTTTGTTATCTCTATCTTTCATTGTTTGTCGTTTGTCATACATCTTTTTACCTCTTGCGAGAACGATATCAACTTTGGCAAGTCCTTTATCATTAATGTATAATCGTGTTGGAATAATAGTTAAGCCTGAATTTTTTACTTCTTTTTCCAATTTTCTTAATTCTTTTCGATTTAAAAGTAATTTGCGTTCGTTTTTAGGACGATGATTAAAATAAGTTGCATGTGAATATTCTTCAATATGCATATTAATAACAAATAATTCATTGTTATTGAATTCGCAAAAACTTTCTGCTATAGAAGCTTTTCCATCACGAATTGATTTTATTTCGGTACCAGCAAGAACAATACCTGCAGTGTAACGATCTAAAAATTCGTATTCAAATTTAGCTTTACGATTGAGTATATTTATGGTATTATTTTTTTTCTTCATTAATGGATTTTAATAAAATTTATTTACCCTAAAAAACTAGAACTAAAATCGAAATGTATTTAGGAAAGGCTACAAAAATACAAAGCTTAAATGAAAAAGTATTTATAATTCGTCAAAAACAATACCTGTAATTTTATGAACAGCATCAATTTGTAATTCTAAAGATAAAGTTCCTTTATCAAAAACAATATGGTAAATATGAACACCTTCTTGAGCACTTACAAATTTGTGACTTTTGATGTTTCCAAATTGTTTATGCATACCATTAATAAATTGGGTTGCATTTTCTAATGGCATATATTCTTTCATTTCGTTAGAATATAAATCATGTACGCCAGTTACATTTTCAGCATTAAACTGTTCTGAAAAAGCGGTTAAGACTTTATCATAAACAGTAGTGTCTTGCGCCATAGCAGGGCGTGAAAGACACAAGAATAAAATTAAAATTAAGTATCTCATGGGGGTATAATTTTTTTCTATCGCAAAATAGAGATCTTTTTGACATTAAAAAAATCAATTTTATCATTTGCTAATAAAATATTAACAAAATTATGATATTTTTTACGCCGATTAACACGTATTTTAACCCCCAAAATAAAGTATATGAAAAAGATAATAATTGGTGTTTCAATTATATTAGGTCTAATGGCATGTAATTCTAAAAAAGAAGAAAAACTTACAGCACAGGATATAATTGACAAGACTATATTAGAAGCAGGAGGAACTAAATATGAGCATTCAAAAAAAGCGTTTGTATTTAGAAAAAAGAAATATTTAGGAACTCATGAAAATGGAAAATATTTATTAGAACGAATCATAAAAGACTCTGTAAGAACAATACATGATAAATTAAGTAATAATGGATTAGAGCGTAGTGTTAATGATAGTATAATTAAAGTGCCAGATTCTTTAATTACAAGAGTCAGTGATGGTGTAAATTCTGTTCATTATTTTGCCTATCTACCTTATGGATTGAATGCTCAAGCAGTAAATAAAAAACTAGTAGGAGAAACTATAATTAATAATAATCCATATTATGAAATTGAAGTAAGTTTTAATCAAGAAGGAGGAGGAACAGACTATGAAGATGAATTTATGTATTGGATACATAAGGATAAATATACGGTAGATTTTTTAGCCTATAAGTACGCAGTTAATGGAGGAGGAATACGATTTAGAGAAGCTTATAATGCTAGAAATATTAATGGATTAAGATTTGTTGATTATAAAAATTATAAAACAGATGATTTAAAAACTGAGTTACATGTTTTAGATAGTTTGTTTGGAAATGATCAATTAAAATTATTATCAAAAATAGAACTTGAAGATATACAAGTTGATTTAACATCAGAATGTTGTTAAAGTAAAAAAGGAGGTTTAACCTCCTTTTTTTATGTTATTGTTTTACAATTTTAAATGTACGTTTTCCTATTTGAGGAGATGTCATAGACAAAAAATAAATACCCGTATTAAGTTGTGAAACATTTATTTTATTATTTGAAATCGTTTTAGTTATAACTCGTTTTCCTGATAAGGTATAGATTGAGTATGAAAGTTGTTGCTTAGGGTAATTTGTATAAATGTCAATATAACTTCTAATTGGATTTGGACTAATACGTAACTTTGTATGTTGTTGATTAAATCGTGGAGTACTTAATACTTCGTTCCCATAAACTAATAAGCTTCCATTTGAAGCCGTTAAAGTCAATGAAGTATTTGTATTGGATAATACGTATGAAAATGGAGTTTGATCACTTAAGATAGATAAATAGTTAGAGTCAAAAGTACTGACTTGATTATCTGAACAAACAGCAAGAGTTTGATTAATTGAAGCTAAGTTTATTTCAGCAGTATCAGAAAGTGTATACTCTCCAAAAAACTCATTACAAGTACTTAATCCTCTTAATATTAAGTTTGATGTTAAATTTGAAACTTCAGAAGTAAATATGATATTAGGTTGATTATTCGTTGTATTAGGAATATAAGTTTTGATCCCGTTGGTTTCTATATAATGTAAAAACCATTCTCCTTCTAATGGATGTTGACTGTAAGTAAGCAAAGGAACAAGTAAGGCTAAAATTGAGTAGATTTTTTTCATGGTTAAGTTTTGGTTTAAATGATTTATGTGATGTAAAAAATTACATTCTTGGGGGAAGAAATACACTTTGTAATGTACATAATATTTTACTATTAATTATTTGTTAAGTTGTTAACTTATTGTAAATAAATTAAATATACGGTTTAACCGTTTTGGAATTATGTGATTTTTTTACTACATTTAGTATTGCTAATAGATAATAACATAAGCATTTGAATTTGAAAAAGGATTACATGATGTATTTTGCAGCTATATGACGACAGTGTTGATTATTTTAATTATAGAATGGGGACTATAATTGATTAAAATAATATACAGATGTAATACCTAATTTTGGCCAAAAAAGAAGAGATTAGATGGGGTAAATCTCTTCTTTTGGGCTAATTAAAAATTAATAAAGAGATTTTATATAAAAAAACTACGTTAATTAAAACGTAGTTTTTCATTTTTATGATAGCAGTAAATAACTATAGAATAAACTTACTAACTAAACTATCAAAGTAGTAGTGTTGTGATTTAGTAGAATATATCTTCATGGCAAAAATGTAATTATTTTGAGGTTTTTATGTAAAGAGAATATTATCTATTTATTAACAAGTATGAAATGTGAAACTTTCTATTTAAATGAATTTTTACAGGTATAGGCTTAAAATATAGTATGTTAAATAGATTGTAGGGATATTAATATAAAATTAATTTTCCCATAATATTATTACGGTTTATAAATAGTAGTTTTAACTAATCAGTATACAAGACAATTGATATTCTCAAACTTAAACCTGTTTATAAGAAATAATTAAGCATTTTGTTAAAGATGAAACACAAACAAGTTCCTTCATTCTTAGTTTTTTCAAAAAACTTATTTCATCTTTTGCTTATAAGAAGGTATTAAATTGTATACTCTTTAAATACTAAAAAGGAGAGAACATTTGTGTTCTCTCCTTGTATTTTGAATATAGATTAAAAGACTATTATTTGATGATGATAAAAGAACCAGTATACTTTTTACTTTGATCATCTATGCTATACAAATAAGTTCCTGGTTTGAGTTGTGTACGAAAGTCAATAGCAGTTTTTTTAGTTTTAAAAACTTCTTGATAAACAAGTTGACCAGTAATGGTATATACCTGTAAAGAAAAATTTGATTGAATTTCTTCAGGAATTTTAATCGTAGTTTTAGAGATAAATGGATTAGGATATACACTAGTTTTATCATGAGATTTTGTGTTGTTAATGGCAAGAGTAGTTAAATTTTGATTCTTCAAGAATTGTACATTATCAATTTCTATTGCAAAAGGTGAAAAAGACTGATAATTTCCATGAGTAGAAAAAACAATACTTTTTATACTTTGTATAACTGAAGTTTGTTGATTACCATCTTTAAAAGAAGAAAAAGGAAGCGTTATAGTCTGTTTAACAGTATTAGGCGGAATAGTAACTCGCATACGATTATTCCAATTTGATAAACCTTCTGTTACTAAAATAACCTCAAGAGGCTTATCATTTAATACGTCAAAAGAAATAGCTTCATACGAACTGCTATTGAAAGTTTGATCTCCTGGAAGAATAGTTCTAAAGACGTTAAAGGTCTCTTTAAGTTGTCCTTGAGTAATAATATTACGTTCAATTTTAAAAGAGTTGGATGTAGGTATATTGAGGTCTGAATTAACAGTGAAATTATTTAATTGAACTTGATCTTTAAGATAGTCAATACCCCATGGGCCATCTGCAAGATATAAGGTATCATAATTAGTATCTATATCATTATGAATAGCAATCCCCGCATCAAAAAGTGTATTGACATCGACAGTAATATATTCTTGAGAGTCGCCAGTAAGTGATATCGTTTCAAAAAAAGCTTCGGTAGCAGTAGCAGTTTCTGTACGGCGAATAGTTGACTGTATATTAGCTGTAGATGCTCCAGAAGTATTTAATAAAGAAAGATGTAATTTACCATTGTGATAAATACCACTTTGAACAATAACACTAGGAATAGCATCTGTCGCTATAGCACTAGTTATAGGTTTTTCTTGTTGTAGTGTATTTAACGTATGAGTGGCTAATGCTTTGACTTGAGCAGTTGAATTCCCCCAGAATTGAAAATTTTTATAATCACCTGTTGGATATTGATCAATATTCCAGAAACTATGTAATTCATAAGAAGTACCTTTATCTATAACAGAGAAACTTAGTACATATTCGGTAGCACCATTAGCTTTTCTTATAATAGGGTGGATAATTTGATGACCGTTAAGCATGGTTGTCGTTAGTTGTTGAACAGAAGATCCATTAAGGCGGTCGCAAATAGTCTTGGTATGATTATAAACGTGATTAGAGGTTTGTGTAGCCAAACCTACACCTACACGTTGTTGATCTTGATAATAGTCAATGGCAAAAACAGCATTTGCATTAGTGATTTGAATAAGGTCTGAAGGAGTAGAAACATAGGATGTCTCAGTTCCTTGTAAACCAGTATCAGAAAAATAGATATCAAGCCCAGCATTAACCGAATTATTTTTGACTGTAACAGTACGATCAAAAGTATATTGTGTCTTTTGTGTATTAGCATAAGAGTTGGTTGTACTACGAGTGTGATTACGTTGAGCAATAAGAGAAGCTAGATCACCATTACTTTCTAAACCACCATCATTACCCGAAGATACAGAAGGAATTTGCACCTGATTTAAAGCATAAAAATTGTCTTTTTTTAGCGCTTCGGGGGTCGAGGTAGAAATAGCAAAAATATTATCATTAAAATCATTAGCATCTGCAGAATAGTTATGTATTCCTTGATCAGGAGTCGTTGCAGTCTCAATGAACATTAATAGTTGATCTTTAAGAGGATCTGATAAGAAAATGTATTTTTGAGGAACAGGATCTATTAAACCATATCTTTCTTCTTTATCGTCTAGTACCTTTTGATGTATAGCAGGAGTACTATAAACATTATAACCAAAACGTAAAAAATTACTAGAAGAATTTTCACCATTGCCATAAAAACTCCATCCATATCGTATTACAAGAAAGCCTATGGCAGTATTTGCTGGAAAGTGACCTATACTTATTTTATCTCCTGGTTGGAGCGCACCTCTATATACTTTTTTAGCTGAAGTGGTATTAGGGAAAATAATTGTAATATCTTCTGCACTGGGAGAATCTGTAAGTGGATTATTAGGATCATATGTATAATATGCTAGCGCATTTCTAATAGAATAATGATCATTATTCTCTATAAATCTAACAAAGACTTCGGTATCTTTTGTAATAAGTATATCACTATCTAAATGAGACTCTAAAAGGTGAGGGTTATGAAAAGGAACTCCTCTTTTTGAATATTCATAATTAGGAATAACATCTTCGGGGAATGCTCTATACAAATAATCCAAAGTATAGGGATGGATAGGCTCATTAGTCATCCCTTCTGGAACTCCCCATAAGCTATAATTAGCAACAATATTATAATCGTTTATATCATCGTGATAAGGGTAACTATAAAGTTGTGAATGCATATGGAATACTATAGCACATAAAAAAAGGATTGATAAAAAAGTTTTTTTTGTTTTCATGATATGTTATTTGATTGGTTTTAAATTATTTAAAGGTATGAAAGAGATGGCTTTTACGGTTGCAGCTAAGAAGTAATAAATAGCAGTAAATACCATAGAAATTATAAAAATGAATAGCTTATTGAACTGTCTTGTAGGATCAAAGTGATTTTAGCATCTTTGCGATCTTAAATAAAGGGAATGCAACGCAAACGTTTTTACTACATTATAGAATTACAATACTTAGGATTTAGATTTCATGGGTGGCAAAAGCAACCTCAAGTCAATACGTTACAACGTATGGTTGAGCGAACACTTTCTTATGTACTGGAAGATAGACGTTATAAAATATTAGCTACAGGGAGAACAGATGCAAAAGTATCTGCAAATCAAACGGCTATAGAGTTGTTTGTTGAACAAGAACCATTAGATATAGAAAGTTTTTTTCCGTTATTTAATAAAAACTTACCACAAGATATTAGAGCATTAACTATTAAAGAAACAGATGCAAAATTTAATATCATACAACATCCCAAAGTAAAAGAATATTTATATCTATTTGCTTTTGGAGAAAAATTCCATCCATTTTGTGCGCCGTTTATGTACAATTATATGAATGATCTTGATATCATATTAATGCAAGAAGCGGCAGCATTATTTGTAGGAAAACACGATTATAGATCCTATTGTCATAGACCCAATGAACATACAATCACGACGGGAGAGATTCTTACATGTGAGATTGTTAAGAATACGATATACACGGCTAATTTTTTTCCAGAAAATAGTTATGTGTTGAGAGTAAGAGGAGCAGGATTTAAACGTAATCAAATACGTTTGATGATGGGAGTATTATTTGATTTAGGTAGTGGTAAAGTAACGCTTGATTTTATTAAAAAGACACTGGATCCTACTCAAGAAAAAATAACCTTAGAACATATCGTACCTGGCTCGGGATTGATTTTAAATGAAGTTCGTTTTTTAGAGGAATAAACTTAATAAATGATAAATAACTCTTTTCTATAAAGAGAGAATTATAGTAATAAATACAAAATGAAAATATCTAAAGAGAATAGTGAGCACTATAATTGGGGTGCTAATTGTAGTGGATGGCATTTTGTTAGCTCTAAAAATTTAAGTGTTATAGAAGAATTAATGCCTCCTAATACTTCAGAAGTGAAGCATTATCATAATCATGCTGAGCAGTTTTTCTATATAATAAATGGAACAGCAACTTTTGAAGTTGAAAATGAAATATTTGAAATAAATAAAGGTGAAGGGATACATATAACTCCCAAAAAAATGCATAGAATAAAAAACAATACGTTAGAAGATTTAGAATTTATTGTTATTTCACAACCAACAACAAGAGGAGATAGAATAAACGAACCTTTTATAGAAAAGAAATAACTTAAATACTGTATAAAAGAAACTCATGCCTAGAATAGAATTAGAGACAATAATTAAAGCTGATAGAAAAATTGTTTTTGATCTTTCTAGAAGTATTGATTTGCATATGAAATCGACTGAATCTACTCATGAAACTGCTATTTCGGGAAAAACCAAAGGTTTGATAGGACTAAATGAAACAGTAACATGGAAAGCTAAACATTTAGGGGTTTATCAAAAGTTAACATCAAAAATAACTGAATATGAATATCCAAAATATTTTGTAGACGAAATGTTAAAAGGAATATTCAAGAGATTTCGCCACGAGCATTACTTTAAGAATATAGCAGAAGGAACGATAATGATAGATGTATTTGATTATGAAGCTCCGTTAGGTCTTTTAGGTAAAACAGCAGATAGGATTTTCTTGAAAAATTATATGAAGAATTTCCTTCTTAAAAGAAATTTAGTAATAAAAGATTTTGCCGAAACAGAGAAATGGAAAGAGCTTCTTATATAAAAGAAACTAAAAAGAATAAAAATTATGAGTTACTAGTCTATGATGCTAAAACAGTAGGTAAGGTCATATTAGGATTAGAAGCTATTGATATAGCTAATGTTTACATTGATAGCGCAGAATATTCAAAAATAGAAGATCTAAAAATAAAATTGAAACAAAAAGCTATTACTAAAGCAAAATTACAAGCAGAATCTTTATTAAAACCATTGAATCAAAACTTAGGAAAAGCAATCTATATTTCTGATTCAAATATGAATATAACTCATAGATTGAGAGGAAAAGCATTAGGCGTTAATGTTAGAAGCTTTTCTTCAATACAAGAAGCTAGTACAGAATCATTAAATATTGATTTTGAAAAAATAAAAGTTGAAAGTACAGTAAATGTAAACTTCATAATTGAATAGTAATAAATCCCTCAAAATTCATAATAAATTTTGAGAGATTTGTTTATCAAGCATATAAAAACGAATTAATATACATAGCGATTTCGGTTTGAAGTGAACTTGTAATATCATCACAATAAATGATATTAGGAAATTCTGTTTTTGAAATGCTATGTTCTAGTACCGATTTTAATTTATCATTAGCCTCATTGGCAAGTTGTTTTATACTTGATCCAGCAAAGACAGGTAAAGCACAACTTACAGCTTGACTTGCATCTTGAGTCAATGTCCATGATAATAAGAAATAGCGATGTTTTGCACATTCTTCTTTCATTTTCTTTAATTGATCTGCAATCATAGCATTGACATCATTTGTATCTGCATAGCTATTATAGGCATTAAAAGCACTGTATGAATAAAAACCTTTACCAATATAATTTTGCAGTGATACATCAGTGTTTTCTACAATGATAAGAACAGCAGCCTGTTGATTTCCTATAAAAAAATTAAGTGTTTGCTCAGTAAGAGCAGCAACGTCAATGGTAAAAAGATGATTAATCTTTAATAACTCAGCAAATAGCCCTTCCCATTCTTTTTGAGTAAAAGATTGATAATTGGTATTTCCCAAATCTGTGTTTAAAGAATGAGATAAATTAAGAATGATAAGTTCGTTATGCGAAGCCGTAAAGGTATTGATATTAGATACGATATCTTGAATAGATTCTCCATTTGCACCTTGCCAACTAGTAGAAAGTACTTTTGTATAATGTCCAGTATAATATTTTCCACTAGCAATTACTGGGCGAATATCAAAGTAGCGCATACCTAAATTAAGTTGCCCGAGAATATCATATGATTGTGTGACTGTATTACACTCATGAGCGCCTATAGTTCCGCCTATAGACATTTTATACATACCAGAATCGTGCGATCCTGTAATACACAATTGATTCAATTTTTTATCTCCGATAAGAGCGCGTTGTTCTTGCATCCACGAAGCAATATTTACAGTAGTAGTTACATGTGAGTTCATAATAATATAAGTTTGATTATAATCTTGAGTTTAAAGCATGAGTAATAAGTGTCTTGATATGATGAATTCTGCGATGTTCTTTGGCACATGCATTAGGATATCTTTTTCTAATTTCTTTCCATTGTGAGATAGGAAAAGTGGATAAGTAAAACACATCATAATCCTTTTCTGGAGTGTGTAAAATAGCAGTTTGTAAATCATCTTTACGAATCCATACACTAGTCAAAGAGACACGATAGCGATCGAGCACACTTTTAGGCAAACGCTCTAGTGGTTGAGATAATGGAGTTGACCCATGTAACAAATGGCTATTAAACTGTATACTTGTACCAGGAGTATAAGAAAACGAAGTAGGTTTTAAGCGATGTAAATCATAATGCACTGGAGCAGCACCTAATTGTTGTATTGTATGAAGGGTGTTAGGACTATGCTGAAAAAAGTGTCTATCACGAGTAGCCAAAGTTTCATAGAGTTCTTGATGATTAGGATATTGGTTATTTACGACAAAAATACCCAGATCAGTTTGGTTTAATTTTTTGAAATCATCTTTATAAATATTCGTCCATAACGTAAGCATTCTAGAAGCATAACCGTTTTTAGAAAAATAATGAATACCGCCATCTTGGTGTAAGTTTTGTATAGTAGCGACATCCTTTACACGTAATTTCCATAACGAAAAATACAATGGAACATAGTCTTTATAAATGGCAGGAAAAGCTTTTTGATAAAACGGAATCGTAGTATCATAAATCGAAATAAAATCTGATTGTTTGGTAATATCATTAGCTTTTTCTGAAGCTTTAAAATTGAAATCTGATTGCAACTTCTTTACCATACCCATATACGTACTACAAGAAGTATCATGTCTTTTTATGGCAATAGAAGGATCAAGAATAGGAATTGTAGTCAACATGAGTTAAATGATTTGATTTTCGGTTACAAAAGATGTAGAAGCTAAATCAGTAATATCTTTTTCTAGATAAGGATCAAAATAAGGTACGTTGATAGCACCTTTATGGACTAAACGATGAAGAAAAAGACCTATACCAGAAGACCCAGTGCCGTAATCGGTACATAAACGAGCTAGTTCTTCACCGGGAAATGCTATACCAGTGAGAGCATTATACCTATATAAAAGAATTCTATCTGCAATAGCATGAGCTTCTTTTAAATAAGATGAATTTGCAGTAATACGATACATATCCAATAAGAATTCACCTTGACCAGTCATACCAATAAATAATCCAGGAAGTAAACAATATTTACCTTGAATTGCATGAACTATTTTTTCTGACCAATCGAGATATTTTTTATCGTTTAATACTTCATAAAAACGAATGGATACCATACCTATTCCCACAGAGCCTAAACGCATATATGGATATTTTACTTTACCGCGATAACTCTTTCGCCATGCTAGACGATTCTCTATATATTCGGCTTTTTGATATTCATAATCCAGAAGCTGCTTGGCTAGCGTTAAATCTTTTTGATCCTGTGTAGTTTCAAATAATCTTAAATAAAACAAGGCTAAACCACTATTACCATGCAATAAACCAGAATATTGTTCCCCATCAGTATTTTTTAAATAGATACCTTCTTTATCGGTACAAAGGTGTTGTTTAATAATTGTAGCAGCTTCTTGTGCTTTTTGAAGATAAAAAGAGTTTTTTGTTTGATGATAAAAAAATAAACTCGTCAACCCCCATCCAGCGGCACCGTTAAAAATATCAGCACTTTGATTACGTAAAGGAGAAGTATAGGCCCAATCCATAGCCTCTTTCGCTTTAGCGGTATGACCTAAAGAAAATAAAGTCTGAGCTATACCAGCAGTACCAATAAATAAACCAGGAGGATACTGTTTTAAATCTGTAGACGAAAGCTGTTGCAATAAAGTTTGTGCTATAGTGGTATTAATATTAGATGAAGTTGCGTTTAAAAAATGAGCAATACCAGATATACCATAAGCAACACATAAGGAGTTAGCTGTATAAGCTCTATAGTTAACAGGAAAAAAGGTAGTAGGATGAGGTTGTTGTATAAACGTGAGAATGTGATCTTGGATTCCTTTTACAGTTGATGTTAATAGAGTAGATAATAAAGGAATTTGAATTGCTTTTTGAGGTATCGTAAAACCTTCAGTTTGTAGTTGACGTATAAATATTTTGGCTTGATAAATGTCTTTAGCTAAAAGCGAAATTAACCGTAGTAATTCTTTAGGTAATCTATGAGCCTCAATTAACGAAGTAAGGTAACGATCCTTGGCTTCTGGGTTTAACGCAAAGATATGACATATCGGAAGCAATAAATGAATAGCTATAAAACTAACAGCTTTCCAATCATTACTAAACTGAGGTTTAGTATTAGTATTTACAGTAAAACCTCTAGTGGTAATTTGTGTATAAAATTGATCCTCAACAGTATCATAAGTACCTTCAAAGTCGATAAGCTTAACACTTAAATCATCTTTGTGATATAAAATGTTTTGTGGAGCGAGATCGCCAATAACAATCCCTTTTTGATGTATTTTTTCTACTGTAGCAATAATGTTTTGTAATAGTGTTAAATAGCGATTACAAAATGTAGTGATATCACGATCAGTAGCATAACCTTTTATGATGATATTGTGTTTTTCCCAATCGGCATAACTACTCAAATTATAATATTCTATAAATTCAAGAACCAGAAAACGATGTTCCCATTCATAAAAAGAATCAATGACTCTAGGGACAACTTTTGTTTGAGATAAACGGTTTAATATATGTTCCTCATGTAATAAGCCTTTGATCGTATCTTTTTGTCCTTTTCGGTTTTCATTAATAAACGGACGAGCCTCTTTAATAATTACTTTTTCTTGAGTATGTGTATCTATAGCTAGATAAACACCACCTTTATTAGAGTGATCAGATACAGCTTCAGTTACTTCGTATCGATTATGTAATAGTGATGTTTCTGGATAATTTACAGCAGTTTCAAAAGGATCAGCAATACCTTCTGGTAATTGAAAATAAGGAGTACGGGTATCTTTAATCGTTTGTGCTGTATCAAAATAGTCTGCTTCTCGATCTCCTTGTACATCTTTTTTTGTAGTTCCTATAAAACTACCATAGCGATAAAATAAACATTTACTATCAGCATATGGTTTATCACTTAAAATATAAGGACCATAAAAAGTAGCAGTAACCTGATGTAAATCATGTAATAAGGTTTTAAAAGCAGCGGTAGAAGGAGGATAAATAGTAATAAACTTTCCCGAAGAAACTTTACTACAAGCCTGTCCGTTAAAATAATCATGTATTACTGGATCAACTAGCATTTTAAAAGCGACACGATGAGAAATTAAAATTTCAACTATTTTGGGTAAGGCTTGAGGAACGAGTTTGGATAATAAAGAAATATGAATTTTAAAACCGTGTGGAATTAAGGTATTTGCTTTAGGTTGTGCTACATACCATACAGCTCTACGTTTAAAGTTCCAATCTTCTGGGAGTGTTGTCGCTACTATATTATGATAGCTAGTATCTTGAATTTGATAATCACCTAAGCTAGTGTAGTATAACGGATGATTAAATAAGAAAGGAGACAAGTTTCCTTTGGTAATACGTCTTTCGATATTAGGACTCATAGATGTGAAGTTTAGTGGTTGTAGTAATGCAATAAGTGGAAAAGGGTGAAGTAAAAAATCCAAGAATGTTTGCGATCATTCTTGGATTTCTTTTGCTTGACAAGCGGTTAAGCAACACTAATTTGTGAGTCGCAGCATGGATCTGCACTGATTTGAGAATCGTGACATCCAGATCTGAAACCTGATTTTTCATCTTCACTAGTGTGTAAGCGCTGTAGGTTTAAAACATTCCACATAATAAATAGTTTTGAATTAATGATTTATTTTATTGATTCAAAGTTAGTTGTGGTTTTTGAAAAAACATATTTCATGTTATGGCACATAAAAAACCGTAAAACACAAAAAGTGAAACCATAAAAAAGCAGTTTATTTAAGATTTGTTTAACATTTAAAACATAAGAATAACGTTATATATCTGTTTAGTTTTACATTCTAAAAAAACAACAAAAGTTATGACTCAAATGAATTCCGTTTTAAAACATTACTTATTAGGTATATTTCTAATTACTGTGGCTTTATTTTCTACCGAAGCTAAAGCTCAACATATTTCAGAAAATGCAATTGGATTGCGAATAGGTTCACATGATGGTTTTGGTGCAGAGATTTCGTATCAAAGAGCTCTAGGAACAGACAATCGATTAGAATTTGGCTTAGCCTGGGAAGATGATGATCATTATGATGCGATTAGAGCACTTGGGTTTTATCAATGGGTATTTCCTATCAAAGGAAATTTTAATTGGTATACAGGACCAGGAGCAAGTATAGGGTATATCGATTTTGACGATGATTTTTTACATACCGAAGACAGTGAGGTATTTGCTGCACTTACAGGAACTATTGGTATAGAATACTATTTTGATTTTCCGTTGTTATTATCATTAGATCTACGACCAGAAATAGGTTTTGGAGATTATTATGATGACTTTGAGATTAATTTAGGAATAAGTGCCAGGTATCAATTTTAATACAGTAGCGTTTATTATAAAATAAAGAAAAGCGAAACCATAATTTGGTTTCGCTTTTGTATAATAAATAGTTGAAATATAACTTATGATGCAGTAGGATGATCATACTGTACACGACCAGTAAAAGCTCCTACAGTAATTACCGCATGGCAATTTGTTTCAAAAATATAATTAGGCTCAGGATTGAATCCAGGAGCAGTAAGTGGCCAATATAAATTGATATTACCTACAAAGCGATCTCCACAGTTAGTTTTGTGTAATAAATCGATTGCCTTATTAAAAGCTTCAG
Source organism: Aquimarina rhabdastrellae (assembly GCA_947387485.1). GTDB lineage: Bacteria > Bacteroidota > Bacteroidia > Flavobacteriales > Flavobacteriaceae > Aquimarina. The sequence goes on along the minus strand of CANDNT010000001.1, from coordinate 583,238 downwards.
TAATTTGAACTTTGATACTGTCTAAAGGAATACCTCTAATTCCGTATCGTACAGGAATTTCTCTAGGACCTCCGATTAAGCGTTCTTGAGGACCAGGCCAGCTTAGATCACTAGTAAATACTAACCAAACTCTTCCGTTTGCTCCCGATGTATTTTCTACTCGGTTGATATCCTCTAATACACGGAATTCCCCGTTTTCAGAAAAATAAGTGGATTGCATTAATGGCGCAAATGTAGCTCCTTCTTTAGTTCCTTGTTGTTGTTCTAATGTTGTAGTACTCATGATTATATAATTAAGGTTTGATTAATAGTTGTTTATTGCGCTACAGCTGCCTCTTCTGGAACTTCAACTGTTGAGATATTGGTAGCGATAACAGGTATGTTTATCATTTCTACCATCTGACCATCACGATCTCTGTAAGAATAGGTAGCAATACCTCTTTTCCAATCTTCGTCAAGTACCATACGTAGTTTTAAGTTGGCAGGAAAAAGTGGCGTAGGAACTCCCATCACTAATGGCCAAATTTCATTTTTTGGATAACCAGTAGCTGTGAGTAGAATACGACTATGTCCGTGCATTACGGTCATATAAGTAAACTCTCCATACAAATTACTTTGTACATCTAATGGTGGATTTGTAGATTGAGAAACTTGACTAGTACCTATTACTTCTCTGTTTAAAGTGTCAATAATAAGGTTAGTTGTTTGTGTTACACCACCACGAATACCTGGTATCCCGATAAAATAGCTAGCATGAATTACTTTTTGTTCTGTTGTAGTACTCATTGTTTTGATTTTTAAGTATTAATGTTTGATTTCGTTGTAATTGTAGGTTAAAATTACTTTGCTATAAGGAACAAAAACACAGGTGTAAATACTTGATTTTTAGTTAAATGTGTTTTTTAGTGTGTTTTTTAAGGAAAGCTGTTATTTTATTTATGGTAGTACCTTTTTTATCAAATTAAACCGTATAAATTAGGTTTAAAAGACATATAGAAATAGTGAGTACTTATCCAAAATTGAGGATTGATTTAAATAAGAAGTGGTGAATATTGATGGTGAAAGGGAGAAAAAAAAGAAAATGCTTGTTCAGGAAAGTTTAATGGAGGAACTTAGAGATTTGTAAATTAATCTAAAAGCGAATAATTAATGATACCCAAAATTCTAAAGAAATATGAAACAGCTTTAAAAGCTTATGAAAGAACTTGCATTCGTATTAAAGCTAATCCTCGAGAAGAAAATCCTTTAAATGATGATTTGAAACTGACAGAGAGTAAGTTTTTAGGAAAACCTTTTTTTCCTATTAATAAACAATATCCGAAAGATAAGAATGAAAAACCTATGGTAATGTTAGCTCAAATAAATTTTGAGGAAATACCTAAAATAGATTTTTTTCCAACTGATGGAATTCTTCAACTCTTTTTTTCGGCTACAGAGTGGTATGATGAAGATGTTAAAATAATATATCATGAAAAAGAAACTTTAAATGAACCTTCATTGAAAGACTTTTCTTTTTTAACGATTAAGGATTATGAAGAAATCCCTATAGATAAACTTCACAAACTTCATTTTGAAAAAGGAATAGATAAAGGGAGTTCAGAGGATTCTCAATTTGATTTTCTTTTCAATGGTATTGGTTATTGGGATTTTATAGAACAATTAAAAGAAGAAGAAGAGAATGAATTTAATAACTATTTTGATGCAACAGGTCATAAAATTGGAGGATATGCAGATTTTACACAATATGATCCTAGAGAATATAGTAAAGAGCAAGAAAATGATATTCAACTACTGCAAATAGATGTAGATGATTATATCATGTTTGGTGATAGTGGTATCGCTCATATTTTTATCGATAAAGAAAGCTTGATTAAAAAGGATTTTTCAAAAGCTTATTTTTATTGGGATTGTTGCTAATCTGATTAAATAGATTAAATGGAAAAGGTATTACCTAAGGGAATTACGGGGTTTTGGAGAATAGGTATATCTCCACCTCCGCAGATAGAAAAAAAAGAAATAGAAAGAATAGCTAGTGAATTTAAAAAGCTAAACTTGTATCGAAGAATAACTCTTTTAGAACCAAAAGTTGATAGTAATTATTATGTGATTTCATTGTTTTCAGACATAGAAAAACACCATATAGGAATTAATTCATGTTATCCATATTATTGTGGAATTAAAAAGGTCGATTTTCCTTTTAATGAATTTTATGATCTACCTAAGCATATTATTCAGGTAATAAATAAATATTTTGAATATTTATATGTGGATTTTTTAAATGAAAAGATAAAGAAAGAATATTTAGTTTTATTAGATAAATCTGAAATACAGCAAATAGAATATTGGGAAACTGAAACAATAGGAAATATTATCTTTAATAATTACGATTAAATAAAAGACAACTTCACACACTCAAAATACAAGTTTGCTCAATGGTACTTTTAAAAGACATAAGAATTACTGTATTTTAGAATAACCAAAAAACAGCAATCTTATGAAACAAGTATTACTTTTTCTTACCTTAATAGTAAGTAATTATATACAGGCTCAACTTACACCAAGAGTAACAATAGCAGAAGAGAAAGATCTAAAACTTACGCATCTTAAGGTTGCTGTAAAGATTATAGGTAATTATGCTACGACTACTTATGATATGAAATTCTATAACGAATTAGATCGTACACTCGAAGGAGAATTAGTATTTCCTTTAAGTGAAGGACAAACAGTATCTAAATTTGCAATGGAGGTAGGAGAGGAGTTAAGAGAGGCAGTTGTTGTAGAAAAAGAGCAAGCTCGTGTTGCATTTGAAAGTACGGTAAGACAGAATATAGACCCTGGGTTATTGGAGAAAGTCCAAGGAAATAATTATAAAGCTCGTATTTACCCTATACTACCTAAAAGTTATAAACGTATTGTACTTACCTTTGAACAAACATTACATACAGTAGAAACTTCTCAGGTATATGAACTTCCATTAGGGATAACAACTCCTTTAGAACATTTTAAACTAGATATACAAGCATTTACAAAGGTTAAACCTAGAATAGAGAATAAGAATTCCTATGATTTGGTATTTAAAAAAAGGAAAGAAGTATATCAAACTAAATTATCGAGAGAAAAATATAATGCTAATAAACCTATTGTAATCAAAATAGATAAGGATTCAATTCAGGATGAAGTATTAACTTATGGTGATTATTTCCATTTGTATAAAATATTACAACCGCAGACAAGGTTAAAAAATAAACCTAAAAAGATTACGATATTATGGGATGCTTCATTTTCTATGAAAGATCGCAATCTAGATCAAGAATTAGAGTTATTACATGATTATTTTCAATACTTAGCAAATGTTGAAGTGCGATGGGTCACTTTTAGTAATAAAAAACAGCAAGATAGAATTTATACTATAACTAACGGAAATTGGGAACAATTAAAAACTCAAATAAAACAAGTGGTTTATGATGGAGGTACTTCGTATGAGGTTTTTAAGGATTTAAAGATAACTACAGACGAGATATTATTATTTACAGACGGATTATCAAATTTAGGTGCTTTTAGAGCAGAAAATAAGAAACCTATTTATGCTATTAATACTGTAGTTTCAGCAGATCATAGTAAACTAAAAGAGATTTCAACAATTACAGGAGGAAATTATATTAATCTAATACGTAAATCTAGTAAAGAAGCTATAACACTATTAAAACGAGAAACATATCAATTTATAAGAGCAAAACATAGCAAAGTAATCAAAGAAGTTTATCCTAATCAACCAACAAATGTAGATGCTGATTTTACTTTAAGTGGTAAGTTTTTAAAAGAAGGACCCATAACTTTATATTTTGGATATCAAGGTAGAGTTACAGATAGTACAACAGTGATGATTAAGATTGGAGAAGGAACAGAAGAAGTAAAACGTTTATGGGCTAAACAAAAACTTAAGTCATTAATGAAAGATAAAATAGCTCAAAAACAAGCTATTATTAATTTAGGGAAACATTATCATTTAATTACAGCATATACTTCAATGATAATTTTAGATAGAATAGAAGATTATGTACGATATAGAATAGAACCTCCCAAAGATTTAAGAGCAGAATACAAAAGACGTATTGAAGCTATAACTGTAAATGAAATTAAAGAACAAGAAAGAATACAACGAAAGAGAAAGAATCTTATTAGGGATTACCTGGCGATCCAAAGTTGGTATGATTCAAATTATTTTGAAAAAAATGTTGAATCAGAACAAGATGAATTCTTAATAGGAGAAGATAGAGATAGTACTAATACTAGAAATAGTGTTAGAGATAATGCAAATACAAAAACGATAAGTGGTGTTGTTTTGGATGAGACAGGAGTAGCTTTACCAGGGGTAAATGTAGTGGTAAAAGGAACAACGATAGGTACACAAACTGATTTTGATGGACGTTATACGATAACAGTAATAGAAGGTGATGTTTTAGAGTTTTCTTATGTAGGTTTTAGTGCTATAACTCAAGCAGTGAGAAGAGAGAATACCCTGAACATTAGATTAAATTCAGCTTCGAGTGAATTAGAAGAAGTTGTTATAGTAGCTCAAGAGGTTAGAAGAGAAAAAAGAACTCTTGGTTATGCTGTTACTAATGAAAAAAATGAACAATCGATAACACTAAAAGCTTGGAATCCTAAAGTACCTTACATTAAGCTCTTGGCTAAAGAAAAATCAATTGCTAAAGCATATTATACATATAATAAAATTAGGATAGCGTATAATGAAATGCCTACATTTTATCTGGATGTTGCAGATTTCTTTGATAAGAAAAATGCACCAGATATAGCAATCATGATATTGACTAATCTTATAGAAATTGAATTAGATAATTATGAATTGATAAAAGCTTTAGGATATAAATTAACTTATTTTAAACAATATGATTTAGCTGTTAAAGCATATGAAAAAGTACTAGAATTAAGACCAGAAGATCCTCAATCATATAGAGATTTAGCATTGGCCTATGAAAAAGTAGGTGCCATACAAAAGAGTTTTGATTTATTATTTAAAATTTATAATGGTGAGTTATTAGAAAAAGAACAAAGTTTTAGGTTTCATGGTATTGAACAAATAGCATATATAGAACTAACACGATTACTCAATACCTATAAAAACAAATTAAAATTAAGTAAAGAACAAAAAGAAAACTTTACAGGATTACCTGTAGACATAAGAATAGTTATAGATTGGAATCACAATGATACAGATATTGACTTATGGGTTATCGACCCTAAAGGAGAGAAAGCTTTTTATAGCAATAAACTAACAAAAATAGGAGGAAGAATGTCTAATGATATGACAAGTGGATTCGGTCCAGAAGAGTTTATGCTTAAAAAAGCTATATCAGGAACATATAAAGTTATGGCTAATTATTTTGCAGATACAAAGCAGAAAATATCCGGACCTACTATTCTTAAAGCAACTATGTTTCTTAATTATGGTAAAGAGAATGAAAAAGAAGAAGTTATTATAATAAGATTAGAAGATGATAAAAAAGAAATAGAAATTGGAGAATTGTTTTTTGAATAAAATAGATTTTTTAATTAAAGAAAAACCATACCTTAATCTTTTTAAATAAATCATGTCAGCAGATAAACCTAGATTAGCACGTCTTACAGCAATCCTTATACAATTACAAGCCAATCGATTGGTTACTGCACGGGATTTGGCAGAAAAACATCAAGTAAGTATTCGCACTATTTATCGTGATATAAAAACGCTGGAACAATCTGGAGTTCCTATAATAACCGAAGAGGGTAAAGGATATACCATGATGGATGGATATACCTTACCACCTGTAATGTTTACCGAAGAAGAAGCTAATGCATTGTTAGTCGCAGAACACCTGATACTTAAAAATAAAGAAGCATCGTTAATCACTCAGTATACAAATGCAATTACCAAAATTAAATCAGTATTAAAGTCATCTCAACGTGATCAAATAGAGTTTTTAACCAAGAGAATCTACGTAAGAAATAATCTAGAAGAAGAAAAAACGAGTAATTACTTAATACAGATACAATCCTGTATAGCCAATTTTGAATTGGTAAACATGAGCTATAAATCATTAGAGGATATAGTTACAGATCGTATTATAGAACCATTTGCTTTATACACGACTCAAGAAAATTGGATATTGATTGCATTTTGTAGAAAACGAAATGATTTTAGATCCTTTAGACTAGATTGTATACAAAATATACAGCGGTTACACAGTTGTTTTGAACCACACCCCATGACATTACAAGAATACATGGAAGAATGTAAAAGAAAAACCTCTAATGCCGCATTAGAGGTTAGTTCTTAAAGTAAAAATTTAATTCAAACGATACTATTGTCTAATACGATTTCATAACTAATAGTATAATTCAACGCATATAACTGAGAAATGAAATATCTCGATGTAAAGATATAACTCAGCTACGGTATAGATATTATTTATACGTTATGTAAAAGTTAGATTTATGGTTTTTCCGTAAAAATTTTTTTAAAAAGAAAAGTCAAAAATTGTAAAATACCCCTGACATACTGTTGACACAAGGTCGATGTATTTTTGTACAGAATCAAAAAAGCAAATATGCAACATACAAAAATAGAGCCTTTTAAGGTTATTGGAATCACAGTAAGAACAACAAACGAGAATGGTAAAGCAGCTCAAGATATTCCAGCATTATGGAATAGATTTGTGAAGGAAAAATTGGTAAGACAAATACCCAATAGAATTGACGATACGGTATATGGAATGTATACAGATTACGAAAGTGATTATAAAGGTTATTATACAACTATCATCGGTTGTAAAGTAAGTGAGCTAGAGGAGATACCAGAAGGCATGGAAGGAAAATCTTTTGAAGGAGGAATGTATATAAAAATTACCGGTAAAGGTGACCTTAATCAAGGAGTCGTTTTTAATGAATGGATGAAAATATGGGAGATGGATAAGGAATTAAATCGAAGTTATACGGTAGATTTTGAAGTATATGATCAAAGAGCTCAAAACCCAAACGATGCAGAAGTAGATATTCTGGTAGCGGTAAAAGAATAAATCAAATGACTCAAGAACCAACTATATATTATACCCAACAAGAAGAACCTAATCGTAGTTGTTTATTGGCATTACGACGTATTATTCTTGAGCAGGATGATAATATTATAGAAACACAGAAGTGGGGAATGCCCTGCTTCTGTTATTACAAAAAGCCATTTTGCTATTTATGGATAGATAAAAAAACGAAAGAACCTTATGTATTAATGGTAGAAGGAACTCATTTAGAACATCCTAAACTCGAAGCTGGAAATAGAGCTAAAATGAAGCGTTTTAGTATAGATCCAAATAAAGATATTCCGATTGAAACATTAAAACAAATACTTCAAATGGGATTAGCATTGTATCATAAAGGAATAGTAAAATTTAAGAGATGATTTAAGCAATTAATGAATTAAAGGATAATATGTATTTTTGAGAAGAAACCGTATTAAAGCACTGGCTTTAATAATACCAATAAATAAGTTGAATCAAGAAACATTTATTACTCAAAAACCAAATAAAACGTTTTTACGAAACTATATTTCATATTATTATTTTCATGAAGCGTCCAAAGAAGCATCATGCAAACATATGGCGTTTTATCCCAATACTAAAAATGCGTTAACGATATATAAAAATTCCAAAACGGTATTTACTCCATTTCATGCCGAAACAGTTCCAGATAATGATTCAGCATTTAGCTTTATCTATTCGGGAGTGCAAAAAAGAGTAAGAACAGCAACGATTCATCCTCCGTTTAATAAGATAGGTATAGTATTTCAAGAACTAGGAATTAATCATTTTATAGAAGATACTTTATGTAATATAACTCAAGATACTGTAGACAAATCATTTAATTATTATGGTAACGAATTTACAGTAATATGTGAGTTAGTTTATGCCGCAACCACTATAACTGAAAAGGTGACTATTCTGGATGATTTTTTTGAAAGTAAATACAATGCATTTCAAGAAGAAGCTTTAATAAGATGTATAGCTCTGATATTAGATTCAAAAAAAATAACAGTACAAGAATTAGCAGAAACCACACAATTGCATAGAAAAACAATATTGCGTTTATTTAAAAAACACTTATGTTGTTCTACCAAAGAGTTTATAGATATCGTACAGTTTAGAAAAGCCTTAAACGATTATCTATTGTTTAATAAAGACGCTTCTTTTACAACAGTAGCCTTGGATAATGAGTATTATGACCAAGCACAATTTATACAACACTTTAAAAAACTTACAGGAATTAACCCTAAAGCCTTTTTTAAAGATGTAGTACATCTAGGGAGTGAAGATACCTTTTGGACATTTAAATAGAATTAAATACTATATAAATAAGAATATGTCAAAAATAGCTATAGAGATTACAAATAGACTGAATAAAAGAAAAGAAGAGTTTTGTACTTTTTATAATTCTGGAAATGCTTGGCAAACAGATTGGACAAAATTATTGAAAACGATTATTACTAAAATAGGACATGAAAAAGATTATTTTGTTAGTACGGGTGGTCTTAAAGGAATTGCTGATGAAGGAGAATGGTTATACGATTTAGTTTGGTCAAAATTAAATCATAGTGGAGAAAAACAACAATAATTGATATTCCATTAGTTTTAGAAAGTGAAATAAGTGCAAAGGGGTTTGGAGGTTTTAAAGTAGATTTTGATAAATTGTTTTTTGCAACAAATTCAACTAGAATTTTTGTAACAAAAAATAATAATGATACAATTTTGGATGAATGTATAGCTTATGCTAAAGAATCAGTGAATAATAATATTAACATTAAAAAAGGGGAGGGAGTTTATCTAATAATTTGGCAAGAAAATAAAGATTTAAGTTTTGAGTTAATAGAAATTTTAAAATAGAATTTAAAGAAAAAAACAAGGAGAGACATTCGAGTGATATGTAGTTTAGTGTCCCTTTTTACCAATTTTAAAATAGAGTAAGCCATTAATTTTGCTCAAAACAATTAAAGTATATGAGAGCAATAATAATTGCATTTTTTTGTCTATATGGTATATATGCCAATGCACAATCTTTAGAAGATAAAGTACACAAGATCACATCATCACATTTTAAAGAAGAACGTACCATTAAAGTTCACCTTCCCAAAGATTTTGATAATACAAAAGCATTACCAGTTATTTATGTTTTTGATGCACAATGGAATCCTTATTTTAAATTAACCAGTTCGATAATCGATTATTTAATTGAAATTAAACGATTGCCTAAAAGTATAGTAGTAGGTATTAATGCAGAACGAAGACAATATGAATTAACTCCAGCACCTGTAAACGAAAATTGGAAGATACCTAGTCTAGGAGGAGCAAAATTACTTGAAAATCATTTGCAAGAAGAAGTCTATCCTTTAATCAAAGAGAAATACAATGCAAATACGTTTAAAATAGCAATAGGACATTCGTTAGGCGGAACGTTTATTCTAAATAGTATTGTAGATCAACCAGACTTATTTAATGCTTATATAGCGATTAGCCCTAATCTACAGATTGATGACGAAGAGATTTTTCTTAAACTAAATAGAAACCTAAAAGAAATAATAAAGAAAGTTAAGTTTGTATTTACTACAATGGGTACAGATGGTAATGTAGATCAAATGTTTTTGCCACCAGCAAAAAAACTGGATTCGGTAATGAAACAACATAAATCAACTCATTTTGATTGGTATTTTAACACGTATAGAGGATTTGATCACGCAACAACACCTACAGAAAGTATACATAATGGATTACTAGAATTATCCAAAAAGTGGAAGATTTCACAACAGCAAAAACATGAAATATTACAATCTGCAAACGTAGCAAATGGTTTTAAAAGCTTTTATAAACAACTTTCTGCATGGACAGGATATGAAAACCAACCATCGATAGATGATTATCATGATTTTGGATCTTTTCTAGAAGAACAAAAGCAATATACTGAAGCAGTAACCCTATATACAATGGCAACAGAAGCATATGCTATGCAATCGCAATTTTATGATAAAATAGGTGTAAGCTTATCCAAATTAAATGAAAAAAAGAAAGCAAAAAAGTATTTTGAGTTGGCGTTAAAAAAACTAGAACAACAAAAAGAAGAAATGGCAAATGAAAATGCAGTAGCATATTATAAAAAGCTATATAAGAAACACCTAGATCAATTAAAAGAATAAGATTTAAGACCAACTATTTGAAATTTAAATAGAAAGAAGTATTATCGTATAAAAACGAATAGATATGGTTGAATTAGCTAGACATTGTCATTTATGCGATAATCAAATAGTAACATTACAAGAAGGAACTACCTGTAGTTTAACCAATAGAAAACCAGAATTTAACAGAATTTGTTCTAGAATAATATTGGATAAGAAACTAGAGCAAAAAATAATAGAGGTTAATGTTAAGTACCAACAAATTAAAAGAACACAAATAGAATCGTATTTTAATTTTGGGTTATTCTTTAGTATTAGTGTATTGATTATATATCTAGGATATTATATGGGTAAATATGCGTTTGAGGGAGGAATTATTTCTGTAGTGCCTCTTATTATAATGAGTATAAGTTTGGGTACATTAACAATGGCATTTGGTTCTTTAAATAGATATAATAGCGGAATAAAAATAGCAAGAGAGAATAAAAATAGAGTAGATGAGGTTGTAAAAAAATACGGAGTAACTTATGATATAAATATTGTATTTGATAAAAATGTTCATGGAACACAGCATATCAATTATGATTTAAATATTGATAAAAAAAGGCGCTAATAATTTTATAATGACACAAAAGAGCCAACGATACTTTTATCGTTGGCTCTTTTTATATAATATAAAGGTTAACCTTATTTTTTCTCAATCAAGCTAATTGCTAAACCACCTCCAGTTGCTAAGTGGAAAGTTTCTTTAGCGTTAGCATTTACTGTAATAGTTTCAATAGCGATACTTGTAGGGTTGTTATCCCAATGTGCATCTTTGCCATCTTTATAAACGATGACATTATAAGATTTGTTTGGGTCTAAGAAACTAAAATCAATAGTAATATCACGAGCGTTCTCATCTGTAATACTACCTAAGAACCAGTTACCACTGTTACGATCTTGACGAGCAATAGTAACAAAATCACCAACTTCTCCATTTAATACTTTAGTTTGAGACCAATCTACTGCTACATCACGAATAAACTGAAAAGCAGGTTGGTTTTCATAGTTTTCGATCAAATCACATGCCATTTGAATAGGACTGTAGATCACTACATATAAAGCTAATTGATGAGCTAGTGTAGTATTGATTTGATTTTTGTCTTTATATGGAGCTAATTTGATATTAAATACACCAGGAGTAAAGTCAATAGGCCCAGCAAGCATACGAGTAAAAGCTACTGTAGGTAGGTGACTAGGAGGGTTACCACCATCTGCAGACCAAGCATTAAACTCTTGACCGCGTAATCCTTCTCTAGAAATAGCATTAGGGTAAGTTCTACGAATTCCTGTTGCCTTAATAGGTTCGTGAGCATTAATAGCTACATTATATTTTGCAGCAGTCTCAAGTGCTCTACGATAATGATTTACCATCCATTGTCCGTGATGATATTCTCCTTTAGGAATAATTTTTCCTACATAACCTGTTTTTACAGAACGAATACCCAAAGTATCCATAAGCGCATAAGCTTTATCCATTTGTTGGTCATATGTTCTAGGAGCAGCAGACGTTTCGTGATGCATAATGATTTCAACACCTTTTTCTTTACTGTATTTTGCTAACTCTTTTAAATCATAATCAGGATAAGGTGTTACAAAATCAAAAACACCTTCGCGATCTTCAAAACCAATCCAGTGTTCCCATCCAGTATTCCAACCTTCTACAAGAACACCACCAATGTTATTTGCAGCAGCAAAATCAATATGTCTTTTTGTGTTTTCTGTAGTAGCACCATGTTTACCACTAGCCAAATCCCAACTAGATTTACCTAAGTGCATTTCCCACCAGATTCCAACATATTTCATAGGTTTAAACCAAGAAACATCACCTAGTTTATTAGGTTCATTAAGGTTAGGGATTAATTTTGAAGCGATTAATCCAGCAGCATCTTCACTAATTTGAATTGTTCTCCATGGAGTTTTAAAAGGCAATTCACGTTTTACTTTATACCCTAAACGATCAGAACCTACTAACTCACTAGTCATCGAAAGGTTTTTAGGATCAATTTTAAGCGTCATTCCTGCATAATCAGTAAGGTTTGCTTCATGAAAACTTAAATGCAAACCATCTTTTGTACGCATAGTAACAGGAGTGTTTACTGCGTTTTCTGGAATATAAGTTTGCCCCAAAGAAGGGTGATTAGCTTTTGATAAAGCATCGATAGCTGTAAAATCAGACTCGGTATATAAGTGTTCATAAATATCCCAATCACCAGGAATCCACCATGTTTTATGATTTCCTGTAAGATTGAATTGTGTATGTTCATCAAGAATAACAACTTCGTTAACACCTTCTTGTTTTGGGAATTCATAACGTAAAGCTACACCATCATCATAAGATCTAAAATAGACATTAAATAAGCGATGTGGAGCTTGTTTTTCCTTTAGGTGAACAACCATTTCGTTGTAATGATTGCGAACGTCTTTTTGTTCTCCCCAAGGCATTTCCCATGTCTCGTCTTGAGTAGTAGTTGTCGTATTAACAATTTCTAAATCTTTATTTAGAGAATTTTGATCTTTAAAATCAAAACTGATAGTCGAAGTATCAATAACGGTACTGTTTTTATGCGCAACGCTATATGCAGGAGAGCCGTCTTGTTGTAACCAAAAATCAATTTTGATATTTTTTGAAGGAGAATCAAGTGTGGTGTTAAATGATTTTTCCTCCTTTCCGCAACTTATTATTGTTAGCAAGGTTATCGTAGCTAACACTAGTTTTTTGAATCTAATAAGAATCATAGCTAGGGGTTTAAATTAATAAAAGTAAGATTCAAATATAAAATTATAATCAGCTTAAAATTGTTAAAAGTGATTTTGTTTAAGAGGATAAATGCATTTTTATACAATTATAAACAGTTGTGGTTTTTTATTGTAAGATTGACAACATTTTGAAAAAAGTAAAGTGTTTTTTTTATTAAAAATAAAAGTGAAATATTTTAATTGATTGTAGTACAATACAAAAGCCCCATTACTCAAACCATGCTTAAAAAATGAGTAATAGGGCTGCGAAAACTAATCTAATTCAAACTTATAAAACATCTAGTGTTTGTGATGCTTATGCTTTTTGTGATGGTGTTTGTGCTTGTGTTTGTGCTTGTGTTTTTTATGTTTATGATGATGTTTTTTATGCTTGTGTTTGCGGCGATGTTTTTTAGGATAAGGTTTTGGATAATAAACTTCATGAACTGCAGTACAATTATAAGAACCACAATAACCACAGTTTAAATAATAGACATTACCATCTACATATTTAATAGCCCCATTTCTATGGTAATGAATAAATAAGCCACCTATCTGTGATAATCGGTGTTTATGATAACGAATATCAATATTTCCAATTTTTCTTACGCGATAATGCTTATCGTATTTGATATAAATATTACCAATACTAATAATGTCGCCATGATGATTTGTAGTGATATGAAAAGGATCATAATATCTTCTTGATCTTACTCGAGTAGGAGCTTGAGGAATATCACTATATATTCTAGCATGAGAATGATATTCTGGAATTTGGAAATCAAAAGTTCCGTCAGCAAAAACATTAAAAATAACCTCATTAGTCATAAAAGAAACCGGAGTGTCTTTATATTGAGGATGATCGATAACAGTCGATGTATTTAGTGTAGCTGCATTACTATGTATAGTGAATAGTATACAAATAAAAAGTATCATTTTTTTCATAATCCATGAGTTTTATAATAAAACCTTAGCGAGCTCTTTTTGGTTTAATTGAGTTGACAGGTAATTCTCAAATCACGTGCCAAAAATGAGCAATGAATAAAAATGATACTTTATAAATAGTTAATCTATTGTAAAACAGTAAGTATGTTTTCTGGATCTGCTCTAAGCTTGTAATCTACATTGATGAAATCATAAATTACTTTACCATCGGTATCGATTATATAAGTAGCTGCAAGTGGTAATTCTTGAGAATTATCGCCATTACTTTTTATTAAATCAATTCCAAAATTTAAATACACTTCGATTAAATTTTCAGGAAGTTTAAAAACCAATCCCAGTTGTCTGGCTACTTGATTTGAAGCATCTGTTAAGATCTCAAAATCTAGAGCATTTTTTTCTGCGGTTGATAAAGAATTATCTGGAGTCTCTGGAGTGATAGCTATTAATTGTGCTCCTTGAGCTTTGATTTGTGGTAATGCTTCTTGTAAAGCTTTTAATTCCAGATTGCAATAAGGACACCAACCACCACGATAAAATGTAAGAACAATTTTGCCCTGTTGCAATAATTCATTAATATTAATAAGCTTTCCCTTACTATTAGGTAAACTAATTTCAGGAAGTTGATCTCCAGTTTTTAATGTACCATCAATAATGTTAATGTCAACAAGTTCTTGTGTTGCACTTTTCATTATTGTTTGCAATTCTTGTGGTATTTTTTGAGCAGATTGATCTGCATGAGCTTTTAGATCGGCTGTTAGCGACATAATTTTAGCATATTTTGGTTACTATATAATTAGCCGCTAATTACTATAATGCTTACGCCAAAGGATATTATAATTCTGTTAAAAGTAATTTGTATTTTAACGTGATATTATAATTTATCTTTTAAATATTGCGCAGTATATGAAGTTTCAATTTTTGTAACCTCTTCGGGAGTTCCAAAAGCAACTATGTTACCACCGTTATTACCACCTTCTGGACCTAAATCAATAATATAATCGGCACATTTAATCAAATCAAGATTATGCTCAATAACAATAATCGAATGTCCTTTTGCAATCAATTCATTAAACGAAATAAGCAGTTTTTGAATATCATGAAAATGAAGCCCTGTTGTAGGTTCGTCAAAAATAAATAAAGCTTTTTCTTTGGTATTTCCTTTGACTAAGAATGAAGCTAGTTTAATACGTTGTGCTTCACCACCAGAAAGGGTAGAAGAACTCTGACCCAATTGTACATAACCTAATCCTACATCTTGTAATGGTTGAAGCTTTTTGATAATCTTAGTTTGTTTATGTGTACTAAAGAAATCAATAGCATCATCAATGGTTAAACAAAGAATGTCATCGATATTTTTACCTTCAAAAGTAACTTCTAAGACATCTTTTTTAAATCGTTTACCACCACAAGTTTCACATTCTAGATGAACATCTGCCATGAATTGCATTTCGATAGTAACTTCACCTTCTCCTTTACAAGTTTCGCAACGCCCACCATCAACATTAAAAGAAAAATGCTTGGCTTTATAATTGCGAATCGAGGACAGTTTTTGTGATGCTAATAGATTACGAATATCATCATAAGCTTTGATATAAGTAACAGGGTTAGAGCGAGAAGAGCGACCTATAGGATTTTGATCAACAAATTCTACATGTTTGATATTACTATAATTACCTTTAATTGCAGTAAATTCACCTGCTTTCTCTCCGTAACCGCCTATTTCTTTTTGAATAGCTGGATAGACTATTTTTTTGATTAAAGTACTTTTTCCACTTCCAGATACTCCAGTAATAGCGGTAAAAACTCCTAGAGGCAAAGTAACATCGATATTTTTAAGGTTATTTTCTCTAGCACCTTCAATATCGATATGGTATTTAAATTTACGTCTGGTTTCAGGGACTTCAATACGTAATTCTTCGTTAAGATATTTGGCAGTTAAAGAATCTGCACAAATGATTTTGTCAAACGAACCTGTAGCAACTACATGACCACCATAAGTTCCTGCTTCTGGACCTATATCAATAATCTCGTCGGCAGCTTTCATAATGTCTTCGTCATGTTCTACAACGATAACAGTATTACCTAAATCTCTTAGCGAGAGGAGTACTTTAATAAGTTTTTCGGTGTCTTTTGGATGTAAACCTATACTAGGTTCATCAAGAATATACATAGAACCTACAAGACTACTACCCAAAGAAGTGGCTAAGTTGATACGTTGAGATTCACCACCAGATAAGGTATTAGATTTTCTATTTAAGGTTAAATATTGTAAACCTACATTACGTAAAAATTCTAAGCGAGAATTGATTTCTTTTAATAAGCGTTTGGCGATTTGAGCATCATAATCGTTTAATTCAAGGTTTTTGAAAAACACTACCAATTCGCTTAACGGACTCTCCACTAGATCAGATAATGTTGTTCCGCCTACTTTAACATAATTTGCTTCAGGACGTAAACGTTTCCCTTTACAACTAGTACATTTAGTCTTACCGCGGTAACGAGAAAGCATTACGCGATTTTGAATCTTATACGCTTTAGCTTCAAGCTCTTCAAAGAACGGATTAATTCCTTCAAACAAATCATTTCCTTCCCATAATAGAGCTTTGTCCTTTTCAGTTAATTCGAAATAGGGTTTATGTATAGGGAAATCAAATTTATAAGCATGTTTAACGAGTTGATCTTTGTACCAACTCATGCTTTCACCTTTCCATGGCGCAACAGCACCATCATAAATACTCAATGCTGTATTAGGAATAACTAAATCTTCATCAATACCAATAACATCACCATAACCTTCGCATGTAGGGCATGCTCCATAAGGATTATTAAAACTAAAAAGGTGAGTATTAGGCTCAAGAAATGTCATTCCGTCTAACTCAAATTTATTACTGAATTGACGTAATGCTCCATCACTAAGTGATTCGATAAAGCAAGTGCCTTTACCTTCATAAAAAGCAGTACTTGTCGCATCAGCAAGACGATTGAAAAAATCTTCGTCATCATGTTTAACAATACGATCTACAACAAGGTAAACAGTGTCTTTTTCTGCGATAGTATAAGTATCGTCAATTCTGAATACAGTATCGTTTATTTTGATACGTGCATATCCTTGTTGTTGTAATACTTTAAGTTTTTCTTCTATAGTTCGACCTTCTTCGATGATAATAGGAGCGAGAAGGAGTAGTTTTGTTCTCTCTTCAAAGGTTTTGATATATTCGATGACATCAGTAACAGTATCTTTTTTTACTTCTTGATTAGAAATAGGAGAGTACGTTTTTCCTATTCTAGCATAAAGTAATTTTAGATAATCATAAATTTCTGTCGTAGTACCTACTGTAGACCTAGGATTGGTCGAATTTACTTTTTGTTCTATAGCAATTGCAGGAGCGATACCTTTTATATAATCAACTTTAGGTTTGTTTAAACGACCTAAGAATTGACGAGCATATGAGGATAGACTTTCTACATATCTACGCTGTCCTTCTGCATATAATGTATCAAATGCCAAACTGGATTTTCCTGATCCAGATAGTCCTGTGATCACCACAAGTTTATTACGAGGAATAACTACATCAATATTTTTTAAGTTATGAAGTTTAGCTCCTTTAATAAGAATATTTTCTTTGGGATCTACAGTCGCTATATCTTTAATCATCTATATAAAATTAACCTAAGAGGGGCAAAGATAACTAATCAAAAGGAGTATAGAAAAGCATATTTAAAGAGAAGCTACGTTAAAAAAATTAACAAAAAACATTTGATTTCTCAATATAGTTTTTATCTTAGCAACTGATTAACACATTTTAAAACTACAACTGCCTATAGCATATTATTACTTTTTAAAACGTATTTGAGTAACCCAAGTCTACAATTGTTAGCTTATAAAAAGTAATAGTATGAAGTACACAAATCTTTCTGATGCAGTACTAGTAAGTAACTACATTAAAGGTCAAGAAAATGCTTTGGCCATCTTAATCGAAAGGCACAAACAACGTATTTACAGTTTTATTTATTCTAAGGTTTTTGATCGCGATATCTCTGAAGATATTTTTCAAGATACATTTATTAAAGTGATCAACACATTAAAAAAAGGAAGATATAACGAAGAAGGTAAGTTTCTACCATGGGTAATGCGTATCGCTCATAATTTAATCATAGATCATTTTAGGAAGGATAACCGTATGCCTAAGTTTGAAGATAACGGTGAGTTCAGTATTTTTTCTATTATAAGTGATGGAAGTCTTAATGCAGAAAAGCGTTTGATCAAAGACCAAGTTGAAGATGATGTAAGAAAATTGATTAAGGAATTACCTGATGATCAAAAAGAAGTGTTGATGATGCGTATGTATAAGGACATGAGCTTTAAGGAAATTTCAGAAAAAACAGGAGTAAGTATTAATACTGCTTTAGGAAGAATGCGTTATGCTTTAATTAACTTACGTAAAGTAATAGAAAAACACAATATAGTTTTAACAGCTTAAATAACAGATTATTTTGTAGTTAGCATACAATATGTGAGATTTTTCTTCGTTATTCATTATAATAAACTGATAAACAACAATATCTTACATATATGACAAACAATTACTTTTTATCTTCTTTTGAGGAGCGCGAACTTGTACCAAAAAAGACAACAATAGACTTTTTATTAAACTATTCAAAAGCATTAAGTGTTATAGACTATAAGCAATTGAAGTTTGAAATACTTTTAAACTAAACTTTGAAAATGAGACTGCTAGAAATAGCAGTCTTTTTTATTAGTAATAGAACAACGATTGGATTGTATATAATATAAAGAAGGCATCTAAATTACTTTTAGATGCCTTCTTTTATTTAGAAAGTGATTATTTGAAATAATCTATATGTTATTGAGGAGTAGGGATGTGCGTGTATAAAGCTGTAATATCATCCATTTCTCTCATAAAAGAATTTAAAGTAACTCCTACAGTAGCAGGCTTTAAGTTCTCTGATAATTTTAAATTTCTTTTGGCGAAAGCCCAGTTTTGAGAAGCTCTTCTTAATTTAGAAGCGATTTCGTTTGTATTAGTAACTTTTTCACCGATTAAGTTTACTAACCTTTTATCTATAGTTTTGATTGCACCATCAAATTTAATTTTAATTTGATCAGAGGGTAATTCAAGGTAAGATGCTACATAAAATAAACCGATTTGTTGAGATAACATACGCAAAGAACCTGACATATCAACAATTTTACCAACTTTTGATTTATCTCCTGTTGCAGATAGAGCTACTACCTCTTCTGTAGCTTTAAGTAAAAATGCTGAAGAACTTAAAACGCTGTTACATTTTACTTTAGTATAAGCAGTAGAACTTACAGTTTCTCTAAAGTTAAACCAGATACGTTCTACTTTTTCCATTGCAGGGTTCATTTTTTGATCCTTTTCAAAGTAACGCTTTAGGTTATGGTGTGCTTCTTCAAATTGAGCCATACTATTATCAAGTTCTCCTTTGTATTTTTCGATATTAATATCAGCTGCAATCATCAAGAATGATTTTGCAATTCGTTGTGATAACATACGTTGTTTACCAGCATGGTTAATGGCGTCGTTTAAGTTTTTAAACTGTGCAAATGATGTAAATGACGTTGTGATAATAAGTGTAAATGCTAAGAATAAGTTTTTTTTCATAATTGATATAGGGTTAAGTTTTTAATATTTTCGGGCATAAAAAAAATGCTTGCGAATATACTGTTTTTATGATAAATACAAGTATTTATTGTGAAAAAATAACGAGTTTTTTATTTTGGGGATGGTATTTTGGCGTATAATCCAGTTATTTCATCCATTTCCATCATAAAAGTATCTAGTGTAACACCTATAGTTGCTGGTTTTAGGTTTTTTTCAAGTTTTAAACTCTTCTTTACAAAGGACCAATCGATAGATGCTCTTTTTAATTTTGAATTAATTTCTTCTGTATTAACAGTATTAGCACTTTTTAATTCACTAAGTCTCTGATCTAATACTTTGATAGCGTCATCAAAATTACCTTCGATATTTTCTGTAGGTAGTTTTAAGTGAGAAGCTACATAATAGACGCCAATTTTTTGAGATAGCATGCGTAAAGAACCAGATTTATCTACAATTTTTTCGATTTTGGATTTAGAACTATTAGTAAGTGTATTCATTACATTTTGAGTAGCTTCTAATAAAAACGTAGAAAAATTTAAAATACTATTACATTTGATTTTAGTATACACGTGAGAATTAGCAGTTTCTCTGAAATTGAACCAGATACGTTCTACTTTTTCCATCTCAGCATTTACTTTTTCATCGTCGGCAAAGTATTTTTTTAGTTTGTAATGCGTCTCTCCAAACTCAGCCATACTGTGATCTAATTCTTGTTGATATTTATCAATTTGAATATCTGAGGCAATCATTAAAAATGATTTAGCTATACGTTGTGATAACATACGTTGTTTACCAGCATAGTTTATAGCTTCATTCATACTTTTGTATTGTGCATTACTTGCAAATGAGCAAATAACGAATACCATAACTAGTATATTTTTCATATGAAATTAAGTTTAATTTGTTTTATGATTTTAGGTTGAAACAAAAGTATTTGAAAATACCTGTATAAAAACTGATAAAAGTCAGTTTAGGTTTAAAAAGCTTTTTTAAAGAATACTATAATAATGATAATAAGAGTAATAGTTTTGAGGTTAAACCATTGTAATATAGGTGTGTAAAAAAAGCAACTGTTGTTTTTGTGAAACAATAACAGTTGCTAAATACAATATTTTATAAAATAAACTTAAAGTTTATTTTTTAGATTTTAAATAATCATTAATAACAGATTTTCGACCTATTGTTTTAGTAATAATATCTTTGTCAAGATCCCATCCACGTGCAGGAGAATAATCCCTTCCATACCAAATGATCTGTAAATGTAGATCATTCCACAATTTTTTAGGAAATAATCGCTTTGCGTCTTTTTCAGTTTGTGTTACATTTTTACCATTACTAAAACCCCATCGGTACATTAATCTATGGATATGGGTATCTACAGGGAAAGCTGGAATATCAAAAGCCTGAGATAATACTACTCCTGCAGTTTTATGACCTACAGCAGGAAGTTCTTCAAGTGCTTCAAAAGTTTTAGGGACTTTACCATTATGCTTTTCGATTAAAATTTTGGATAAACCATGAATACCTTTAGATTTCATAGGACTAAGGCCAACAGGTTTTATGATTTCGCGTATTTCTTCTACAGATAATTTAATCATATCATAAGGATTATCTGCACGTTCAAATAATAATGGAGTAATTTGATTTACTCTCACATCTGTACTTTGTGCACTCATTAAAACAGCAATTAATAAGGTATAAGGATCTTTGTGATCTAACGGAACTGGAATTTCTGGATAGAGTTCTTGTAGTTTTTGAATTGTAAAATCAACCTTTTCTTGCTTAGTCATTATTTAGTACTTTTGTTGCTAAAATATAAAAAAGATAGTTGCGAATAGGAATAAGTTGGCAACATGAAATCAAAATATAGCTATGACAACATTAAAAGCAGGAGATGCTGCTCCAGATTTTTCGGCATTGGATCAAGACGGAAATACAATTACTTTAAGTGATTTTAAAGGAAAGAAATTAGTGGTTTTCTTTTACCCTAAAGCGAGTACGCCAGGGTGTACTGCGGAAGCATGTAATTTAAGAGATAATTACCAAACGTTTCAAGCACAAGGATATGAGATAATAGGAGTAAGTGCAGATAGTGCAAAACGTCAACAAAATTTTAAAAACAAACAAGAATTGCCTTATCCATTATTAGCAGATGAAGATAAAAAGGTAATTGAAGCTTTTGGTGTTTGGGGGCCTAAGAAATTTATGGGGAGAGAATATGACGGTATTCATAGAACAACCTTTGTTATTGATGAAAACGGTATTATAGTAGATGTAATTACAAAAGTTAAAACTAAAGAGCATGCTGCTCAAATTTTATAAGAATTTGTGCTAAAAAAAAGACTTCTTAAATAGAAGTCTTTTTTTTAGCTTATAATAATAGTTGATTATTCAATGACTTGTTTTTGTGAAGAATAACCAAAAAGATTTTTTTCTTTAATAATATCAGCAATACCATCAGGAAGTAATTCTTCCCATCCAGGTGTACCATCATGAATTTGTTGTAAAACTTCTCTTGAGTATATATTCATGATACTTTCGTCATAATCTAGAATATCTTGAAGCTTACCGTTGTATTTAAAGAACTTGTAAAGTTCTTTCATTCTAGGATGTACTTTAAGGTTATCGCTAGTAGTGAGATCTCCAGTTTCATGATCTTTAAGTGGATACATATATACCTTAAGATCTTTAAAGAATAATTTACCAAAGGCTTCAAGAATACCACCACTTAAATGACGGTAATATTTCTCATCAAATATCTCGATCAAGTTGTTAACTCCCATTGCAAGAGCCATACGAGCTTTGGTATAATTAGAGAAATAATCAACTACACGATAGTATTGTTGGAAATTAGAAATCATTACCGTTTGACCTAGAGAACAAAGCAATTGTGCTCTTGCCATAAAGTCAACTTCATCAATTTCACCTTCGGCACGTAAGTTTGATAAAGTAATTTCAAAAATAACTTCGGTTTTTTCCTTTTCTACTTTATTTTCTTGTAAGAACATATCCAAAGCTTTTTCATAGATATCCATGTTTACTTTGGTTACAGGTCTAAAACTACCTCTAAGAGCTAAGATGTTCTTTTTATATAAAATACGAGCAGGAAGAATGTTATTTCCATCAGGACCAAACATTACGGCTTCTGTCATTCCGTTTTTAACAAGTTCAAGACTCATTAAACGGTTGTCTACATTTTTAAAACGAGGTCCAGAAAAGTTAATAGTATCAATTTCTATTTGATCTTTATCAAGATGATCATATAGATATCTAAGTAACTTTTTAGGATTGTCATATTTATAATAGGCACCATAAATAAGGTTTACTCCTAGAGTACCTAAGGTCA
Source organism: Aquimarina rhabdastrellae (assembly GCA_947387485.1). GTDB lineage: Bacteria > Bacteroidota > Bacteroidia > Flavobacteriales > Flavobacteriaceae > Aquimarina. The sequence continues at coordinate 560,305 of CANDNT010000001.1, read as the reverse complement.
TTTGTTGCAACTTCGCATCATTTTCGTGAAAACGAATATGCAATGTAATTTCGTTATAATCTTCATCTGGAGTAGTTTGGTAGCGAATACCAACCCATCCATGGCCTTTATATTTTTTTGCAAAATCAATAGTAGCAACTGTATTAGCATAACTAAAGAACAATTTATTAGGATGTTTGTCTCTAGTAATACGCTCTTCTATAAGTTCTATCTCATAATTAAGCATTTTTTTAAGACGAGCTTCAGTTACATAACGTCTGTCGTCTTCGATACCATAAATAGCATCACTAAAATCTTTGTCATAAGCACTCATTGCTTTGGCAATTGTACCAGAAGCACCTCCTGCTCTAAAAAAATTACGAACGGTTTCTTGTCCGGCGCCAATTTCTGCAAAGGTTCCATATATATTTTCGTTCAAATTTATACGAAGCGCTTTACTTTTTATGGATGGAGCAGATTCAAATTCCTTATCTCCAATTATGGTTATAGGCATAGTAAAAAAGGCTTTTTTTTAATCTATTTACTGTGGGGTAAAGGTAAGCATACTCTAGCGAAAATAAAATTATGTGAGCCGTAAAATTGCATACGGTTTTACAATAAATACGATCTTAGTTGAAGATGAGACTTTCAGCTACAAAAAAATATAAGTACATTTGCTTGTATATATATTTTTATGACGATAACTTTTCTCGGTACTGGTACATCACAAGGAATTCCTGTAATAGGTAGTGACCATCCTGTATGTATGAGTACAGATCCAAGAGATAAGAGATTGAGAGTTTCTGTATTGATTTCTTGGGATGATTATACGTATGTAATTGATTGTGGTCCTGATTTTAGACAACAAATGTTGACCAATCAAGTACGTAAAATTGATGGTATCGTTTTTACTCATGAGCATGCAGATCACACCATGGGATTGGACGACATAAGACCTTTCTTTTTTAAACAAGGGGACATTCCTATCTATGCACATGAACGCGTATTGGATTCTTTGAGAACTAGATTTGCTTATATTTTTAGTTCTGAAAATAAATATCCAGGGGCTCCCAGCGTAGTAGAAAATTTACTAACTGACCAACCATTTACGCTGGGGAATCTGGACGTTATTCCTATTAATGTTTGGCATGGAAAACTTCAAGTCTATGGTTTTAGGTTTAAAGATTTTGCATACCTCACAGATGTTAAAAGTGTAGATGAAACTGAACTAGAAAAATTAAAAGGAGTTAAGGTTTTAGTAGTTAATGCTTTGCGCAAAGAAGAGCATCATTCTCATTTTAATGAAGAAGAAGCGTTAGCTTTTATAGAAAAAATACAACCAGAACGAGCCTATTTAACGCATATCAGTCATTTATATGGTTTTCATGAAGAGATTCAAGCAGAATTACCAGAAAATGTATATATAGCCTACGATAATTTACAAATCAATTTATAAATAAGCACCCCAATTATGAAAGGTAAAATTTTTATGTATCTTTTTGTTTTTGCATTACTGTATATCTTATTTCAGTTTATGAATGCAAAAAAAGCATCAGAAGTTTATGATAAAAAGATAACATCTCTTGAAGAAAAAGTAGAGACACATAAAAAAGAAATAGATTCTTTGATTTCGGCTAATCTTGATTTAACATATTTTTCGTTAGATAGCAATGAAGATGCTGCAGCGTATTTTGAAGATCAAGGATATGAAGCTATAAAATTAGCAAATACCATTAGCGATCAAATTTTAAGTTATAACAAAGCTGGAGAAGATAATGCGATTGTTCCTTTTGTAGGTATGGAAGGAAAAATGCATATAAATAAAGTACGTTTATTAAATCATAAATGGATTATTGCCGATTTTACAGATGGTACGTATTGGGGAGAATTGTTTATCGTTTATGATGTTAAAAAAGATGGAACTGTTGATTTTGAAGTTGTAAAATCATTTTTATATCCTAAAAATTAGAGTAAAACAATACTATAAATAGAAGCCCCAATTGTGATAAAACAATTGGGGCTTTGTATTTTTGTTAAGAATGACTCCAATTTTCTGCATCAGTACTATCATTAGGCGAAAGTCCTAAAATATCTCCTGCTGTATCAACCCCCAAACCTACTACTGTGCGATTGACATAATTAAAATAGCTTACCAATTGATTTACTTCTAGAATCTCACCATCATCAAAACCTTTAATTCTTAAATCTTGAATAGTTTCTTCTGTAATTGTTGTATGAGATAGCGTAAGCTGCTTTGCATAATGTAATCCAGCTAATAATCTGCCTTCAAAAACAGTATCAAAATTATCATTTTGAATACAGGTAACGAATTGCTCATAACGACGATCATCGTTTAATAAACGTTTAAGTCCTGCCGAATGATGCTGTACACAATAATCACATTGATTAAGAGTACTAACATATGTTCCTAAGGTTTCTAAATACCATTTAGGTAATGTATTATTAGCATTATGCAGTACGTTTTTATATAAACTCATATGACCTACAAGTGTATGAGGGCGTAAACTATGTATAGAAAGTACATTGTCAATAGTATTATTAGGGCCCTTTACACGGTCGTATATTTTTTTTAATTGCCCAGTGGCTTCATCATATGAAATTTCTTTTATCCAGCTCATTTTTATATCATTTAAGAGCTAAATATACTTAAATTAAAGCTATTTCATATGATTTATACAAGTTGTAAAATTGAGACCGAAAATGAATATAACAGTTTTGAAAATTAAATAAACTGTATTATGAAGTCAGTATGGGAATGTGTAAATCAACAATACATTTTTTTTCTGGATGTTGATTGAAATCGTTATGATATATCTCAAAACATTTATTGCCAGAAGGTTTATATCCATGCTCCGTAGCCCATACAAATGCATCTTTCCATGCTTGTGTAAATTGAGAAGGAGGTATGACTAACGAGATAATAAGATAAGTATCTTGTTGGATTGTTAAACTATCTATAATACCATTTGCTTTGATAGGTTGAGTAGTGATTAAAGAAACACTGTGCCTAACTTTTGAAGGATCGGTGATTTTATAGCTATCATGATAAACCATACCCATTTTAAAATCTGGAGAAGTGATATGCCCTTCGGATTTCCCCCATTCAATAAGTTTGTAGAAAGATTGTTGTAGTGGTTCAGATTTTCCTATGTGTGTAATACTAGCCATATGGATAGTATCCAAAACTTTAATTTGAGTTTCCATTTTTGTTTGTGAATTAATTATTGATGCACAAATGTATGGCTCGATAAAAGAAATAGCTTGTCCATTCTTGCGAACTAACTGAGCTAAATTACTAGGTGCTTTGGTTCTAAAATGTAATGGAGCAATACCATAAAACTTTTTAAATGCTTTTGAAAATGAGGCTATAGATTCAAAATTAAAACGCAAGGCTATTTCTGCAATAGGAATTTCTTTTCTACGCATTAAGGTAGCAGCAGCTTTTTCAATACGTTTTCGTTTAATATAAGTATATAAAGATTCATTAACAATTGCTTTAAAAAGCTTGTGAAAATGATATGGAGAATAATAGGTTTGACTCGCTACTTTTGTTAATGATAAATCTTCTTCGAGATGAGTATCAATATAATGTAAAGCACGATTAATGTTTTGTTGGTGAGCATTGGATGTAATCATATGACCAAAATACGATTTAATAAAAAAGAAGCCAACCTATAAAGATTGACTTCTAGCAACATTCAATGTACAAATTAGATGAGTGTTATTGAAATTTGATTAGCCTTTCGATATCTATAATAGGTTGGTCTATACGAATATGATCGATAGAAAGTTCTTTTAAAATATCTAAATCATCGCATACCCAGCATGGATCATCAGGGATTTCATAGATAAGATCAGGTATAATTTCTTTCCACTCTATGAAATCACATTTCCATTTACAACCAGCAGATAATTTTGGAAAACAATTAAAAGTTAGCCAACAGTTACAAGATCCTATATTAGGAAAAGTACCAGAGAATCTATAACCGCACATTAATTCATATCTCCAATCGATAATGATACCAGGAACTTCTTTAAAAATCTCAGGTCGATCCAAATTTTTTGTAAAGATTAAAGAAGCTATTTGTATAGGTTCTCCATCATGAGTTACTTGATTTCCAAAAATCATGATTTGATCTTTTTTAATGTTTTCTTGTAACCAATTAAGGTCTTTTTCTTCAAAGTTTAATTTACCTAGGTCAAAGTGTTTAAAAAACCATTCGTTTGATCGTCTTGATGGTAAAGTAAGATCTTTAAGATCATTGTTTGGTGAGATAAAATCTTGAATGTAATTATAGTTTGATCTAATTATTTCTTCTAAATTAAGGTAGTAATCAGGTACCAAATAAGGATTACAAAGAGCGATTTTACAATTTAGACCACCTTCGTTTCCACAATTTCCGTAGCCATCACAGCCACCATAATTATCAAAAATATCTAAGAAATGATCAGGATCAAATCCTAATTCGATAACGAGTTCTTTTGTGAGTTTTTCTGATACATCAGGAAAGTGTTTTTCTAATAAGCTAAATTGAATGTTTGTTAAACCTTTTTTTGTAAAACGTACGCTGTTTAAAAAGTCAATAAGGATCTTTTGATCTTTATAAAGATACTCATGTAATAATTCATTTTTCTTGATTTTAATAAGTAGCTCTTCATGGCTATTGACAAGTTGATCTGGATTCTTTGCTAATAAAGAATGATACTCGTCGATTGATTTAACGAGTGTAGAAGGAAGTGTTTCTGCATTAGAAACAATTTCTACGTGATCTTTAGTACAACTAATAAAACAAAAAATAAGTCCTAATAAAAACAAAGGATAACTGATGGTTAATTTGTTTTTCATGATTAAAAAATTGATTTGTAAGTGATTAAAAATTTTGTGTAAAATTATAAGGAGGAGTTGAAATATGACAGAGGAAAACAACGGAGAATAAACAGGTAAAACTCCCTTTTTTATTATGGTTAAATATTACAAATGACAAAAGCAGAGAACCTTCTCTGCTTTTTCTAGATTATGGGGTAAACGTTACAAATCAGGCCATACTTGGGGTATCATATATTGTAATGTTAAGTTCTGGGGTTGTATTTTGAAGTTTAATGTTTACTTGATCAAGTATGATATACTGAAACCAAATAGAACACAAACGCATAGGGATTTCGAGAGCATCTTTTATACCTAGTTTTGAATCTTCTACATGAATCCATCTTTTAAGAGGTTGTTCAAAAATACTTCTCATAGTAGCTTTTCTGCCATAATGCCTTTTTAATCGTATAAACATTTCTACATCAAATAACCATCTGCTTAGAAATTTTCTTTTAAAAAGAATGGGGACTAAATGAGTACGATAAACTTTTGCTCCACATTGGGTGTCATATATAGGTAATAGAATAATACATCTTACTAATAGATTTATAATTTTGGAAATGATAGCTCTAGAAGAATCTTTTTTGATGGACTTTGTCCCAGATTTAGCCCTTGAACCAAAAACCATGTCTAAGTTTTTTTTTGAATCTAAGGTTTTTGTTAAGTCATCAAAATCATCAAAATCAGTAGATAAGTCAGCGTCTATATATCCTATATATTCGATATCACCTCTACTATATAAATATCTAGAACCTGCTCTTACAGCAGCAGCTTTACCTCTGTTTTTTTTGATATCAATCACGCTAACCTTATGAGAGAAGCGTTTTTGTAATCCTTTGAGTATATTAATGGTTTGATCTTTACTGCCATCATTAACAAAACATACATAGTAATTGTTATCAAGTTGTAAAAATTTTAAATAAGCATCTATATTCAATCTATCGGCTTCGTTATAACATGGTATGATAATTCCTTTCTTCATAATGCTTTATCATTTTAAGATTACACTCCAAAAATAGGTAGGAGATGGAGGTGGATGTGGGAATTTTCGTCAGTTAGATAAAAACTATCGATGAAAGGAAAAACTCTATAGATATAGATTTGTTTAATCGATGTGCTTTGTTGTATATTTAAGTATTGTAACAACTAACACAACAGCAACTTAGATGGGGGATAAGGCTAATAAGTATATCATTAGTGCATTGTTAATAGGGGTATCTTTTCATGGAACCAGTATCTTTTACACTTTAGAATATACTTATGATGCGTTGATTCATTTATTTTTTGGAAATCATTACGCTTCAAGTTGGTTTGAACCATGGAGCTATAGTTGGTATACAGGATTTACAGTAATGGGATATCCGCCATTAGTACATCAAACTATAGGGCTATTATCGTATGTATCAGGGTTGAAATTTGGACTTTTTACTGTAGCTATCATCGGTATTATTTTATTTATAACTGGAGTATATCGATTTTCACTTTTAATAACGTCTAGTAGAAAAGCAGCCGGATATGCGGCATTGTTAGCGGTATTTTCATCTTCGTTTGTAGAAACATTACATGTATTTGGGCAATTACCGAGTATTGTGGGTATCTCTGTTTTGATGCATTGTTTACCAGAAATTTATCAATGGCTCAAAACAGGTAAATATCGTTATTTGATAACTTCTTTTTCGCTATTATCAGTAACAGTTACTTCTCACCATGTAACTCCTATTTTTGGGATGGTATTTTTTATTTTTCCATTGATAGGTATGGTATTGATGGATGCTTCTAGAGAAAAGGTAAAGCGGATGAAAGATGTCACCTTCAGAATCTTTTTGACTACTTTTTTTGAACATTTTTGGCGTATTGTAAAATTTGGGGCAGGTTCGTTAGTACTAATTGTTACCTGTATTTTACCATATTGGATTAACACAAAAAATAACCCTATAACACAGGTCCCGATACCACATGGATCAAGAGATAATTTTTTAGAAGTGACATCTTCGGGATTGGTATTCTTCTTAATACCGTGGGGAGTATTGTTATTCTTCTTTCCGTACATTTTTTATCGCTATTATAGTAAGCGTTATCTGTTTTTTGGATTATCGATAACAATGTTATTTGTTTTAGGTACAGGAGGAACGACACCTGTTCCCAAAATACTGTTAGGAGATAATGCCTTTAATATACTTACGCTAGATAGGTTTACCTTATGGGGATCTATTATGTCTCTACCTTTATTTGGAGAATTTGCATATCGGTTTGTAGAAGGAGATATGAAACGGTTGATTCAAAGAAAGTATGGAGCAGTATATCATAGAATTATAGGAGGGCTTTTGGTCGGGTTTTATGTTATTATGGGGGTTTTTACGATGAGTTTAGGATATTTTAGACCATTACAGCCTCAAAAAATAAATATGTTGCCCATAGTCAATTTTCTTAAACAGGATCAACATGATAAATGGCGGTTTTTGACCTTAGGTTTTGGAGATCAAATGGCATGGTTATCTGCACAAACTACGGCTATGACGGTAGATGGTAATTACCATTCGGCAAGAAGATTACCAGAGTTAACTACAAGAGCTATAGAACGTCTAGAAAACTCAAAGTTTAGAGGTGTAGAAGGAATAGGGTCTTTACAACAATTTTTAACAGTTCCAGAGAAATACAATTTAAAATATATCTTTTCAAACGATAAGTTTTATGACCCCATATTATATTTCAGTGGATGGCAACGATTACCCATGTTAGAGAATGGCATTATGGTCTGGGAGAAACTCAATGTACCTCCGTTATCTACGATATTACCTTATGAAGATGCGCCTCTAGTTTTAAAATTAATGTGGGGAATTATTCCGTTACTCACCGTAGTGGTGGCGTTTGTGTTGAACATACAAATGATGTGGTATAGAACGCTTAAGATTAAAGAAATTAGATTACCAGTATATCGTAATTTTAAAAATAACTATGACAAATTCTCATCAGGTTTACTTAACATACTGCATCTATGGATAGTTTTTATATTGATCATTATGGGGTATGGTACCTATCTTTTTTATATCAAAAATGAAACACAATTAACAGCTACTAATGTAATTAAAGCATACTATGATGCACTTGACTTTAAAATGTTTAAGAAAGCACATTCTTATATCGATCCAGAAGAAGGGCAAACATTATCACAGTATATGCTAGAGGTAGCAGTATCTGACGGATTAATGAGTTCGTATGCAAAAATGAATGATATTGAGATCAAAATTACACATAAAACAGATTCTACAGCAAAGGCTAAAATATTGACCAATTGGGTGACGCCTTTAGAAAATATACAAAAACAATATCAACATGAATTGATAGAAAGAGGAGGGGATTGGTATATCAAACCTACAAGTTTTGATTTGGATATTCCGCCAGATCAATTCTTCTCAAAAAATATAACGGCTTTTTATAATCATGGACGTAGACGTGTAACTACAGAACAAACATATCACGAAGATGTCTTAAAGCAACCTGTATTAGAGATACTCAATGCAAAGTTAATTCATTATCACAATCGATATGCTATTGTAGGAGAATTACAAAATGTAGATAATACCCCTGCAGATGTAGTTTTAAAAGGAATTTTATATGATGATAAGAGTGTAGAGTTAGCAAATCATAATGCAAAATACCATATCAAGCATAAATTAATGCCTAGAGAAATAACCAGTTTTAAAATCAATTTTGAAGGGATTGCTTGGAGTGATATAGAAGATGAAATTCCAGAAGTATTTAATCCAGATGAATTTACACCTATAGAGCTCGAAAAACAACCTACAAACTTTGTGTTACAAGGAGCAGGAAATGTAGCGATAACTGATTTGTATAAAAGTGTGTCTATAAATGATTTAGAAATAGATAAAAATGTAATTAGAGGAATGCTGTTTAATTTTGGTTTTCAAGAAGTAACAATTCCTCAATTATTAATCTCGTATTATAATGATAAAAAAGAATTGATTTGGGTAGATCATTTATTTATCAAAGAAGGAATAAGACCACAACGCAAACAGTTTTTTGAATATGACCTAAAAAGAGTACCTATAGTAACGGTACTTAATAGTGATATAACCAAAAGTTTTATCAATGGATTACCCAATACCATGATAGCAAGAGAAATTGTTCCAGATCGAGATTGGTCTCATCCAGGAGAACAACTTCAACCTATTAAAGGTGATGGATATAGCTATATAAAAATAGAGGTCAATAATTATATAGGTAATCCTAAATAAATGAAGATAGCGTTAAGAACATATCAATTGCCAGTAGTATTGTTATGCAGTATGATAATAGTGTTGTATTACAGTTATGCAAATGAGAATAGCAATACAAAAGAGATAACACTACTTACTGTTCAAAAAGTATTTATAGCAAATGAACCTATTCTTTTTGAATTTGGGGGTAATCAAATAAAAAATGTAGTGTTGATGATAGAAGGTTCTTATGGTATTACATCAGTAGTACCAGTACAAAAAGGAAGTACACTACAATTTACCTTTCCAGAACATTTTACACGACATAAAGGCATTATTTCATGGCAATTAATGCAATCTGGAAAAAGATTATTTAATGGAGAACTAACTGTTATCGCCAATGAAGCTACAAAAACAAAAATGGAATCGTATTTAGGACCGCCAAGTATTGTAGCAGGAGGTAGAGATTATGCAATGATGGTTACAGTACCTACAGATTCTCTAGATAACCCTATAGCTGAAGGGACACCAACATTGATTAAACATCAATTTCTAGAAAATATTACTACAAATGATTTAGAAACTAAAGATCTGATAGCATGGAAGAATATCTTTTCCTATAAGAAATCAGGTAGGATATTAGTTTCTGCCGAATGTAAAGATGCAGATTCAAAAGAATTTATGACAGTAGTATATCCAGACAATGCGATAGATTTTACGATAAAAATTACTAGAGAACATGAGTTTGCAGATGGAAATCAAATTAGTGTTTTAAGTACTTCTGTAATAAGAGATCAATATGAGAATATAGTAACAGATGGTACTTATGTGACTTTTTTTATAGAAAATAAAGAAGGAAAATTACTTAAAACACCAGGATTAACTATAAATGGTGTCGCTAGAGCAGAAATATTGCATCCAGATCATGAAGAAACTTGGAAGATTAGAGCCTATGTAACAGGAATGGGAAAGAGTGATGAAATTGTAGTGAACTATAAACCATTAGAAACAGATTATGATGTAGTAATTAAAAAATCAGGTAGAGAAATAACAGTAGGGCCACTTAGAAGTTTTATGAAACAGATTATTCCAGATGGAGCTGTAGTAAAAATGTATATATATCAAGAAAATAAATTATTTGATTATAAGGTAGATACCTCTCTTAAGGGGAAAGTTGTATTTGACTTATTAGAAGATTTTTATCCTAATGGAAGATATAGTTTCCGTATAGAAGCTTTGGGGATAGTAAAAAAAATAGAACAAATAGAATTATGGTAAAATCTATTAATAAAAATATTTATAGAGGATTATTAATTATTACGTTTTTAGTAATAAATGTTCTAGTCATTATGTCGATTAGTAAAATCTTGAGTTATTTTAAAACAGGAGCAGATCGATCGGCTATGTTACATGTTGAGGTTAAAAATGAAGATGTGTATTTGCCCAAGGTTAAATGGAAATCTTTAGCCAATCCAGGAAGACCTATGGAAAAGCAAACGCAATATGAAATACAACAAGATTATTTAGATGCATGGTATGTACGTAATATAGCATATAAAACAAATGATTCTTTTGGATTGCAAGATTTCTATACCGATAATTCTCGAAAAAAACTCCTTAAGTATATTAACGATAATAAGAAAAAAGGAATTGCTATCGAAAATACAACATTAACACATCATCCAGAACTTGATTTTTATAGTGCAGATGGACAATTGATCGTATTTACAGATCATCAAGTGGAGCAATACAGAAGAGTTTATAAAGATAAAAAACTAGCGATAGAAGCTCTAGATACTGCTAATTATAAAGTTTTAATGTTGCTTGAAGATGGTTTTTGGAGGATAAGACATATGATAAGAGAACCTTTGCAAAAACAAGCTGATAGTATTGAGGTTAATGCTTTCGCGAAAGTGAAAGAAGGAAAGATATATGTAAATAATAAACCTTTTGAAATTCAAGGAATCAATTACTATCCACAAAAAAGTCCTTGGGATATGTTTGGAGATGATTTTGATGAAGAAATAATAGCTCAAGATTTTAAAATAATTAAAGAAGCACAATTAAATAGCATACGAATATTTATTCAGTACGAAGACTTTGGAAAAGCAGTTTTAGTTGAAGAAAAACTACAAAAACTTAAAAAAGTATTAGACATAGCATTTGAGCAAGAGCTAAAAGTAGTGATAACTCTATTTGATTTTTATGGAGACTATTCTGTATTAGATTGGACATTAACACATCGACATGTAGAACAAATTGTTTCAAGATTTAAAAATCACGAAGCTATATTAGCTTGGGATATAAAAAATGAACCCGATTTGGATTTCAAGAATAGAGGAGAGAAAAATGTCTTAGCCTGGCTTGAAATGACGATGACGCAATTAAAAAAATACGATCCCAATCATTTGATAACTATTGGTTGGGCAACGGCAGAAGCTGCAGCACTCCTAAAAGATAAAGTTGATTTTATTTCTTTTCACTATTATTTACAACTTAATGATTTTGATCAGCATTATAGAAAGTTAAAAATAGCAACGAATAAACCATTGGTAATGCAAGAATATGGATTGTCTTCAAATAGAGGATTATGGAGTCCTTTTGGCATTACAGAAGAAAAACAAGCAAAGTACCATCAAGTAATGCAAGAAAAAATAAAACGATATAATCTTCAGTTTATGTCGTGGACGTTATACGATTTTGATAATGTTCCGTCAAGTGTAGTAGGAAGTTTACCGTGGAGGAAACACAAACAAAAACACTTTGGTTTCTTAGATCACAACGGAAATAAGAAACCAGCGTTTAAGTATATTGCTAAGCAGTAGCTTCTTCTAGAAGAAGCGCATTTTTCTTATCGATTATAGCCGTAAAATGTTGTAAATAGAGATCGGTAATTGCAGACATAGGCAATGCAGTAGCTGCGCTGTAATTTATTTCACCTAATTGAATCCTATAAGCTTCGTCAACAATAATCTTTTCTATGGCCATAGCGAGACTATCAATACTAAGCGGATTAAAGAATTCGCCACTGTAACCTTCTTCTTTAACTAGAAGTTCTAGATCACCTAATTTAGGCATGACAACAGCTTTACCATAACTACCAGCTTGATGTAAAACACCAGAACTACCCGTAGTAGACGTATAAGGAAATACTACCATGGCACTATCTCTAAATAATTGCGGTACATCTTCTTCTTTTACATAGCCCGTAAAAGTAATTTGAGGCACATCTTTATAACGCTCTTGAACACCTTTAAGATATCCTTTTACATTAGGATTATCTGTACCCGCAATAACAATCTCGATATCAGTTTTTGTCCATAAACGTACTTTTCGTACAGCTTCGATTAGAATTTCTACCTTTTTGTACGTTCCAAATTTGCCAAAGGTCATTACTTTTAAAGGACCAGAAGGCAATGAGTAGTCAGGTCGCTCAGGAACTTCAAAAGTTCCATGAGGAATAAGAACCACATTTTTAGCATGATATTTTTGTTCTAAGATTTCTACATATTTTTGCATGGTTACAGCAACCATATTAGATGAAAGGATAAGTCTAGTAAGACTTGTACCAATAAAATTATATATTTTCTGAAGAATTTTGTTTTGTGTAAATCCTGCTTTTTTAAGATCAACCTGTTCCATAATGTTATGCAAGAGAACAACGGAAGGTATGTTTTTTATTTTACAAAGCATAGGAGTGAGCAACCCTAAAGCAGCAGGAATTTTTTTATCTCCAAACTTCATGAATTGAAGATTGAATAAAACGCCATCAGGCTTAGTTTCTTTTATCGCTTTTAGAATATTTAAAACATTAAAGTAGCCGTTAAATTTCCAACATGATTTTACTGTGATTTTGCATCCTTTTTCTTCAAAATTCAAATCAGCTTGTGTGGCAGAAACATCTGTAAGAAGAACAATTTCATCAATGTTATCTTTTGTTCTAAAATTTTTAAGTAAATGATACCCATATTCATTTAGGGTTACTTTACTAGGCGGGAATGAAGTTACTATAGCTAATTTCATAATACAATTTTTTAGTTAGGAAGTGCTTTTGATTTTTGTGCTTTTTTGTTGTTATGAGCACTTTTGAAGAATAAGATCTGGGTTACCAATAAAACTGCCATAGCTATGATTTGCATAGTCACAACTTGTTGTAAACTATCGTGATAAAATGCAATAAGGGCAATTTGAGTGATTCCTAAAATACCTGAGAGAATAACAGGAATGTATTTGTCTAGAGATAAAAAGTAATATGCAAAAATATTAGAGATCGCAAAAAGAGAAGTAGCTACAGCATATTTCCATAATAAAGGTGCTATAAAGACAAATTCTTCTCCAAACATAAGTTTAATAACAAATTCAGGGAATAAATAACAACCTAAAACAATTGCAGTAGATAGTATGGTGATATAACAAACATATTTGATTAATATAGAAACATGTTTTTCTCCATCTTTTTGTTTTTGTACAACTTTGGGTAGTAATAACATAACAAACATCCAAGCAACAAAATAAACTACACGACCTATCAAGGCTAACGATGCATATAACCCAGCATTATAAGAATCAAAATAATGCTTAACCATTAAAATATCACTATTATTAATAATGATTTGGGTTAATTCGTAAAATGCAGTTAAAACAAAAAAACTGGTTACTCTTTTTTTATCAAGATGCGATAAACCACTTTTTATATTAAATGAGATATTTACCTTTTTAAAGGGGATTAATCCAAAAATAAAAGATAGCGCAATTCCGATTGCAATCAGTGTAGATGATGTAGAGAATGATAAAGTGAAAATAAGAATTAAAGTAAGAATTAATCGACTTAACATCTCACTTTGATAAGTAATAGCAAGATGATCAAATTTTTTCTTTCCTTGAAATATTCCTCTATTAACACTCATCACAAAATAAATAGGAATACCTATCCCAAAAATGATAAACATCATCGAAGATTGCGTATTAAATAACACTTTTAATTTTTCTGAAAATAGAATTATACAAGCACTTATAGCCAATCCTATTATAGTTGCATATTTATAAATAGCATTTATAAAAGAAGAAAAGGTGTCATTTGAAAAAATTACCGAGAACTTAGCCGTGGCCAGTTGAAATGTCATAGCAGCAAATGATAGTACCAATAACAAGGTTATTAATACCGCAGCATCTGCAAATTGTTCAGGACCTAAAACCCTACCGAGTATAAGATTATAAAAGTAATTACCCGCATTAACAATAATTACACTGATCATAAATTTTTGCTCAGGAGTTAATACTTTTATAATCGAATTAGCAATGTTAGTAATAATCATTTTTGAAGATATAATTCATTTGACTTTTGGTAAACATATCGCTGATGTACTTGTTTTTTTTACCCAATACAAAAAGTACTTTACTTCTTCTTTTTGCTTTAGAATAAATATCCAAAAGCACACATAGCGCAGACTTGTCAATTTTTTTTACTTTACCTAAACACATCACTACTTCTTCATAGTGATCGAGTAGGTAATTAAATTTCTCTCGTACCAGTAGAGAATTCTTAGATGTAAATTCTCCTTCTATTTCATACGTTCCTAGATTATTGGTTATACGTAAATCGTTCATTATCGTCATTAGGTTAAGGATTAGACAAAATCATTTTTAAGAATAAAATTCATTTTGGTGTGTTTAAATACACTCTGAATGTTTTTATTATCCTTACCTATAATAGAAAGTGCTTTGTTGCCTTTCATAGCTTTTTTATAAAGCATTCCTAGGGCATTTACACCAGAGATATCTATTTTTTTTACATTTTCAATAGATATGATGAGAGAGTCAGAAATGTCAATAAGACATTCAAAATAATTTTGTAAGGATCTTACATTTTCTGAATGAATTTTTCCATTTATTTCAAAAATTCCGTGGTTATTTTCTATAGTTAAAGCCATGAGATTCATTTTTATGAGGTTAATACCAATATAAATTTGCTTAAGAATCATGGGTTTACGTTAAAAATTCGCTTAATGGGGGATTTGTTTAGACAGAGCGTAGTTATTGTACCATAAAGTAGTTTGTTTTAAGTGAATAAATATCTGATACTGTCCAATGATTGAATTGTATTTTAAAATAAGCAAGCCAAATCACAAGTAAATTAAGAGGGATCAATAAAGAATCTTTAAAAGACAATTTTGAACCATCTACTTCAACCCAATTTTCTAGAGGTTCTTCTCTTATGGATTGTACCAATTTGTGGCTACCTAGATGATTTTTTAATCTTAAAAAGATTTCAACATCAAATAGCCAACGACTTAAAAAACTTTGAGTATATACTTCTGGAACAATTTCTTTCTTAAATACTTTGGCACCGCATTGAGTGTCTTGTATAGGAAGCCCTAATATGGACTTAATTACAAAACCTACGATGCCAGAAAATACCTTTCTCATTAGACTACGTTCGATTTGACCAGCGTCTTCACCTTTTCTTGATCCAAAAATCATAGAGAGTTTGGTATCTTTATTGAGTTTTGATACTAAAGAGTCTAATTCTGTTAATGATGTTGATAAATCGGCATCTATAAAAGCGATATTATCGATATAAGAAAAGTTATTAAAATAATGAGCACCAGCTCTTACTGCGGCAGCTTTACCTTGATTTACTTCTAGATGTAAAGCTTTGATTTTTTTTGGGTGCTGTCTTTCTAGTAAATTGAGTAACTCGCCTGTGCGATCACTGCTACCATCATTTACAAAGCATAAATAATAAGAATTGTAGGTAGATATAAATTTTTTGAATTCCTCTATAGGGAGACGTTCAGCCTCATTATAACAAGGAATTATAATTCCGGTAGTTTTTGAATTCATAAGTAGGGTTTTTTAAATTTAATTAAGGGCAAAAAGGGATTATAGTTTTGGTTTTTTTAAGGGTTAATAATTACACTAATATCTGATAGCGATATTCATAAATAATACGATCAATAAGGGGGCGATTTATATATTGTTTATGTTGTATATCAGACTGTTGTAAAATTAAGATGCTTTTTTGGATTTGCTCAACGGTTTGTCCGTAAACTTTATGCGGTTTGAACAAAAAAATATGTAGATTATCGATTAATAGTGTATTTTAGAGATGTTTTTAAAACTATTTATAAGTTTTTTAGTAGGAAAAGTACTTCAAATTGTAATTGCATAAAAATTGAAGAAAATGAAGTGTAAATTAGAAAGAATTAGTACCTTAATAAAATCATATTTTAATAAAGAATTACCCCTACTTAAATAACTTTTTTACAGAACAAATCATAAAAATCAAAACGAATATCATATGATTGATAAGAGGCTTATTTTACTATGTATTACATGGCTATTTTTTTATACAGGGTATACACAAAATATGGAAAAAGGATTTAAATATCTTGAAACAGGAAAGTATGTTTTGGCAAAGACATTTTTTGAAGAAGTATTGCAAGAATATCCACAAAATAAAACAGCTCGATTATGTTATGGTAGAGCTGTAGGTTTATCTGGAGAAGCTACAACAGCAGTGACTATTTTTACCCAATTAAGAAGTGAATACCCTAACGATTTTGAAATAAAATTAAACTATGCAGAATCATTATTATGGAATAAAGAATTTGTAAAAGCTAAAGCATTTTATGAGCTAATAGTAGCAGAAGACGATACTAGTTTTCCTGCTGTACTAGGATATGCAAATACGTTATCCAATCTTAAAGAATATGAAAAAGCATTATTACTCGTTAATAATGCATTAGCACTACAAAAAGGGAACCCTAACGCAATGATTTCTAGAAAGTATATACGATTGGGATATGCAGGAACTTATGTAAGAGATAGGCGATATGAAGATGCTTTGACTTTAATGGATAAAAACCTAGAAGATTTTCCTGGAGACAGAGATACACAATTAAATAAAATTAATGTGTATTTATTAATGAATAAAACTAAAGAAGCAGGAGTTATTTATAAAGCTTTGGCAAAAAATGCTAAAGATAGTATAGCTGCATTAGCTGGTTTATCTTTAATAGCACACAAAGAACATAAAGAAAAAGTGGCTTTAAAAACAGCAAAAAAGGCTCTTGATCAAGCGTATAAGCATCCAGAAGATACCGTAACACTTTTAAATAGTCAAGAACGATATATACAAGCGCTAACATGGAATGGTAAATATGTAAAGACCAAACAAGAAATAGACAAATTATTTGCTAAATATCCCGATAACCCTAGAGTTTTAGCAATGGAATCTTCATTAGGAATGTATACTAGTGATTTTAAAACGAGTATAGCAAATTATAAAAAAATACTTCAAAATGATTCAACTTCGTTTGATGGTAATCTAGGGATAGCAAATGCTTATAGAGCTGTTGATGACCCCTACAAAAGTTATGAATACGCATATAAAACATTAAAGCATTTTCCTAAACAAATAGATGCACAAGGATTAATTGAAAAACTGAATCTAAATTACAGCCCGTTTATAGAGCAAAAAACATCATATACTATAGATAATGGTGATAACAAAGCCTGGAGTTTTTTAGTGAGATCAGAAGTACCTTTTTCTACACGATTTTTATTAGAAGGAAGTTACTCTTACCGAAATACAAAAAATGAAGTAACAAATGATGATGCCACATCACATACAATGATTATTGGAGGAAAGTATAAACTTTATAAAGGAATGTTACTTACAGGTAGATTAGGAATTATTAAAGCCGAAGCAACGACAAACTCATATTCAAATGTTTTGGGAGAAGTATTTCTTAAAATGAAACCTTTTAGATTGCAAAATTTAGAATTGGGATATAAAAGAGAAATACAAGAATTTAACGCAGCACTATTGGATAGAGAAATTATGATGGATAATTTTATTTTGAATTATAATCTAAATACCAATTTTAATCTAGGATGGTATACACAATATATCTACACAACACAATCAGACGATAATAAAAGAAACCTTTTATTCACTTCATTATATTATAAGGTATTGAGACGTCCCAGTACCAAAGTGGGAATTAATTATCAATATATAACATTTAAAGATCAAGTACCTACAATCTATTTTAGTCCCTCGAGATTTAATGTAGTAGAAGTGTTTGCTGATTTGATAAAGAATAGTTCAGAAAAAAAGGCTTACTGGTATTATGGAGTTAATGCTGCAGCTGGATATCAATTTATAGAAGATCAAGAAAAATCTACAACCTTTAGGATAGAAGGAAAATTAGGATATCAATTTTCAAATCGTTTTAGAGCTCATGTATATGCAAAACATAGTAATATAGCATCGGCTACTGCAGCTGGATTTAAATTTACAGAAGTAGGATTACAACTTAAATGGTATTTAACTAAAAAACCTCTATTTAATCATAAGATAATTGCAATAGAAAAATCAGTTTTGGGAGAAGAGAAAAGTAAATATATGAGTGAGTATTAAAAAATAATATTAAAAACTTGTAATGAGTTTTAAAATTTGAAGTCTTATAGAAAGTAAAAAATCATTTTGGATTGAAATGGTTTTAATAGCATGAAAATAATACCTTAAGACTTTGTTATGGGATCTTATAAAGAAAATATAGAAAAGATTATTAACTCGATTATACCTGTTTCAAAACAAGCATCTGATCAGATATATGATTTATATAAGGTAGAAGAAATAGCTAAAAACAATGTTTTTGTAGGAAAAAATAATTTAGTCGTAAGAGATTTTTTTCTACTTGAAGGGTTTTGTAAAAGTTATGTGATAGGTAGGGATGGGCAAGAAGTAACGATCTCATTTTTTAAAGCAGGAGAGATACTTTCTCCAAGTCCAACAAGAGTTTCAAGCGGAACATCAATTATTTATATAAAAGCACTTACTACTATTAAAGTGGCAGCATGTGAATCTGTTAAATTTGAAGAATTAATTATGAAAAACATGGAGGTTTTTAAATGGGGATCCTCTTTGTTAGAAGTTGAAATTTTGAATAAAGTAGATAAAGAAGTAGGAATGGCAACTTTAACAGCCAAAGAGAGATTGCTTAATTTTAGAAAAAAATACCACCTTTTAGAAAATATAATACCACACTCAGATATAGCTTCATATCTGGGGATAACCAATACTTCATTTAGTCGATTAAGAAAAGAATTAAAAACTAAATAATATGTGCTTTTTGCCAAATGGCAATGGAGATTGTGTTTGTTGCTAATACATTTGCAAACCAATATTAAATACAAGTGTATATTTAATAAATATAGAGTCCTTTTCTAGACTAGAAATCGAAATAAAATATAAGGAATAAGTTAGTTATAAAGTAATTAATGTAAAGTAATACTTGATGATTTTACAAATTGCCTTAGCAAAGGTTGCACTATTAAGTTATAGTAGATTTAAAAGTAAACAATTTCTTATTTCAAAAGATGAAGAATGTAAATATTGGAAGAATAACAACTATATTAAATAGTACTATTATCGAAAATAAAACGATTGAAAAAATAGAAAAATTAACAAAAAAAGCAATTAAGAAGCGATCTATCAAAGTAGATAAATTTATTGATAAGAGAATAATATACAACTGCAAAAGAAAAAAATGTAGAGTAGCTTTTAATTCAGTGTAACCTTACATTGTAAACGTATAAAAGAAAGAACAATTTGACAATAAACATTTGAAACTTAATATTATCTGAGAATAAATAATCGTACATTTTTTGTATCTTGGATAGAGGTTAATAGTTTGAATTTTAGTGTTGTTGTTGGTTTTGGATAAATGAAAACAAATGTTTTTTTGATCCAAAAAATGAAATATACCAAGATTAGATACTATAAAAATCATTATAAAATAAAAAGATTTATAAGGACACCATCGAAATCAATTTATATAAAATTCCCCTATAAATCACAATACCCCACATAGATGGTGTCTTTTTATATTACCGCTTATAGCGGCGTAATAAAGAATTGAAAACAAAAAAAGAAACTTCAAGTAAATTAGATATATAATGAAGAACTACTTATCATTTGTGTTTATGATTTGTGTTTTTTTGGGATATACTCAAAACCAAAAAGAATACAATATAGGTGTGTTGGTAGACCAAAAAGCTCCTCGATTAACACCATTATTAATGCGCTTGCATGAAGAAATTAAGGCAGTTGTAGGAGAAGATGCCAAAATTAATTTCCCTCAAGAGAGTTTTTTGTCTAATAATCTAGACATAAATTTAGCTAAGCATAATTACCAAAAGTTAATAGAAAATAATACCGATATAATATTAGCATTTGGAATTCTAAATAATAAAATAATAAATGCTCAAGAGGTATATAAAAAGCCAACTATATTATTTGGAGCAGTAAATAGAGATTTTGAAGATATAGATTATTCAAATGAAACTTCAGGAATTACAAACTTTACCTATTTAATTCAGCCAGCATCATTTAAAGAAGATTTTATCAAGTTAAAAGAGCTAACTAAATTTAAAAAATTAGGAATTATAATAGAAGAAGAAGCTATAGCAGTATTACCTTTTAAAGAAAAGTTTGATACAGCTTTCAAAGAATTAAACGGAACGTATAAGTTAATATCGTATAAAACACTAGAAGACATTAGCTCTAATCTAGATGGAGTAGATGCAGTGTATCTTGCAGGAGGCTTCTTTTTGACTAAAGAGGAGGTGAAAACTCTAGCAGATATACTTATCGAGAAAAAGATTCCTTCTCTAACTATTAATGGTATAGATCAGGTAGAAGAAGGTATTATGGCTACTAATCAACCAGAAGAGAGTTTAGAACAATTTTTTAGAAGAATAGCATTAAGTATCGAAGCCTATGTAAATGGAACACCATTAGCAGATTTATCGGTATTCATTAATACAGAACCACGATTAACAGTTAATTATAATACAGCAAAATCGATAGGAGTTCCTTTAAAGTATAGCTTAATAACAAATACAGATTTTATTGGTGGTTTTGAAAATATTCCTGCGGGGAAAAGCTATAATTTAATAAAAGCAATAGAGCAAGCTTTAGATAAGAACTTAAGTTTACAATCTGGTAGAAAAGATATTGATATTAGTGGTCAGGATGTAAAAACAGCAAAAAGTGAATATTTACCTAGTGTAACAGCTACTGCGGGAGGAAGATATACAGATCCAGAGTTGGCAGAAGTAAGTAACGGACAACAACCAGAATTTCAAACCACAGGAAGTGTGTCTTTAGAGCAAACAATTTTTGCAGAAGGAGTCAATGCTAATATTTCAGTACAAAAAAGTTTATTAAAAGCAAGACAAGAAGATTTTAATGCACAACAGCTTAATACAATCTTTGATGTTGCCAATGCGTATTTTAATACATTAATATTAAAATCTAATGCAAAAATTCAGTTACGTAATTTAAACTTAACCAAAAAGAACCTACTTCTTGCAGAGCAAAATTTTGAAACAGGAGAATCGAGTAAATCAGATGTTTTGCGTTTTCGAAGTCAAAAAGCTCAAAATACCCAGAGTATGATAGAAGCTGCGAATCAGTTAAATCAAAGTTTAATTTCGTTAAATCAACTGATGAATAATCCAGTAAATACAGAAATTGTTATTGAAGATGTCGCACTTAATGACGAAGTATTTAAAGATTATAATTATGATGAAATGGCTAGATTACTAGATGATCCTAGATTAAGAGAGCCGTTTATTGAGTTTTTAATAGAAGAAGCTTTATCCAATGCACCAGAGTTAAAATCATTAGGATATAATCTAGAAGCTACAGAGCGTAATATAAAGCTTAATGGATATGGACGATTTTTGCCCACAGTAGCATTGCAAGGTACTTATAATCGAACTTTTAGCCGTAGTGGAAAAGGAAGTTCCGCACCCGCTAATTTTCCTGAATTATTGAATAGTAATTACAATGTAGGAGTAAATGTATCCTTACCTATCTTCAATAAAACACAAACTAATATTAGAAGACAAACAGCAATCATTCAAAAAGAACAATTAGGAATTAATAAAGAGAATACAGAATTAGGTATTAAAGCCAATATAAGGACAAATGTATTTAATGTAGTTAATCAAATTTCTAATATAGAATTGTCAAAAGTTTCTGAAGATACAGCAAAAGAAAGCTTAGAGTTAACACAGGTTTCATATTCAAATGGAGCAGTAAATGTTACACAACTTATAGATGCACAAAACAATTACCTGAACGCGCAACTAGCAAGAACTAATGCAACTTATAACTACTTGATAAATGTCTTGAGTATAGAACGTTTGCTTAATCACTATTTCTTGTTAAGTACAAAAGAAGAGAACGATAAGTTTATACAACGCTTTTTAGAATATACCAACAAAAACAATTAAAGAATAGATATAAGATGAAGAAACTTTCACACATTTTGATAGGAGTTTTCTCATTAGTACTAATATACTCTTGTGCTAAAGAAAAGAAAAAAGAAGAAAAGTTTTTAAGACCTGTAAAATACACGGAAGTAACATTTTCTGGAAAGGAGAAAGAACGAACATTTAGCGGTACAGCAGAAACAGATAAAATTATCAAACTCAGTTTTCGCAATAGCGGTATCATTTCTCAATTTGATATCAAACTAGGTCAAAAAGTAAATAAAGGCCAGTTATTAGCAAAACTTGATAATGTACAAGCTAGATTATCATTAGAACAAGCAGTGACACAACTTAATAGTGGCGCATCACAGATGAATACTTCAAAATTAAGCTTAGATCGTACAAGAAAATTATACGAGAAAGGAAGTGCCTCTCTAAGTAATTTTGAATCGGCTAAAAATGCATACAAAACAGCCAAAGAAAGCTATGAATCGGCTAAGCGAAGTGTATCTATTCAAGAAGAACAAGTACGTTATGGATATATATATGCTCCAGAAGATGGAGTTATAGCAGCGGTGACTTCAGAAATAGAAGAAAATGTAAGTGCAGGTCAAACTGTAGCTACACTAAATGCAGGTAGAGATATGGAAATCGCTTTAGGGATACCAGAAAGCGTAATTAATGTGATAAAAGAAGGGATGGAAGTAGAAGTAAGCTTCTCTTCATTAAATCAAAAAACATTTAAAGCCAAAGTAACAGAGGTTGCACCAGCTGTAAATACCAATACCGCAACTTACCCAGTACGTGTGATGATCCTTAATCCTACAAGTGAAATCAAAAGCGGAATGTCTGCTAATGTGACCTTTGATTTTAGGAATAAGAAAATAAATGATAAACGCATGGTCATTCCTACAAACGCTGTAGGAGAAGATAGTAAAGGCCGTTTTGTATTTGTGATTAATGATATAGAAAATACTGCAACAGTAAAAAAGCAATATATAACATTAGGAGAATTGACTCAAGAAGGATTTGAAGTATTATCTGGATTAACCGAAGGGCAAAAAATTGCAACAGCGGGGTTACAAACATTATTAGATGGTCAAGAAGTTAAACTATAAAGGATACAAAACCAGTTGATTTATGAATTTAGCAAAGTTTTCTATAGAAAAAAATAGAATCACTATCATGGTCTTGGTTACAATAGTACTATTAGGTATTGTGATGTATTCTGGACTTTCAAGAGATAGTATGCCTCCTTTCACGATTCGTGTAGCAAGTATAGTTACCGAGTTTCCTGGAGCAAGTCCTAATAGGGTTGAACTATTAGTAACGGATAAAATTGAAAAAGTAGCACAAGAATTACCCGAATTAAAGAAAATAACAAGTAATTCAAGAACAGGATTATCTGTAGTATCCGTAACACTTAAAGATGAGGTACCCAAAGCAAAAATGCAAGCAGTATGGGATAGATTGCGTAGAAAATTAGACGGAATAAGAGGGTTACCTTCTAATGTTAGACCTAGATTGAATGATGATGGAATAGGTGATGTATATGGAATTGTAGTAGGATTAACATCAGATGGATATTCATATGCAGAAATGAAAGAGTTTGCAGATGATATTAAAGATGATCTTATTAAATTACCTAATGCCGCAAAAGTAGTTCTAGGAGGAGTACAGGATGAACGTGTTTTTGTTGAGTTTGATAATACTCGATTAAAAGAATATGGACTGTCGGCATCAAAGCTACAACAAACAATTGCAGCGACTAATATCTTAAATTCTGGAGGGGAAATTAATGTAGGAGATGAACGCATTATTCTAGAACCAACAGGGAATTTTAATACAGTTGATGATATTAGAAGAATGTTAATTCCTGTAGGAACTAGTGGTACACAGCTTATAGAATTAGGTGATATTACGACTATACGTAAAGCTTATATAGATCCACCTAATCAAAAGGTAAGAGTAAATGGTAAAGACGCAATTTCATTACATATAAATCTTAAAGAAAATGCAAATGTAATAGCATTAGGAGAAGAAGTAAATGTTATTGTAAACCAATGGAAAAAGAAATTACCTGTAGGTTTAGAGCTAACAAGAGTATCTTCTTTAGATGATTTTATAAATCATGAGGTAAATAACTTTGTGAGTAATCTTATACAATCTATAGTTATAGTACTGTTGGTAATGCTTGTATTTCTAGGAATGCGTACAGGTTTTGTCATCGCTAGTTTGATTCCTATAGTAATCATAATGACACTTATGATTATGGGAGTGATTAATATGGGATTAAATCAGGTAACATTGGCGGCATTAATTATGGCGTTAGGATTACTGGTCGATAATGCTATTGTGGTAGCAGAAACAATAATTGTAAAACTTGAGCAAGGTATAGAAAAGAAAACTGCAGCTATAGAGGCTTTTGCAGAATTATGGATGCCTCTGTTGATTTCAACATTAACAACATCTGCAGCATTTTTAGCGTTTTATTTATCACCTACTGTAATGGGAGAAATTGTAGGGCCAATATTCGTGGTAATTACAATAGCACTACTGTCATCATGGATTATAGCTCTAACTGTAATTACCTTATTCTGTTATTTATTTTTAAAAGTAACTCCCAAAGCAGAACGAAAGCCTTCTCTTATAGATAGAATTATTGGGACATTAAAGAAAGGGTATAAAAATTTAATATTAGGAGCATTAGCACATAAGTGGAGTGTCATAGGAGGAATTACATTTTTATTTGCAGTTTCTATATATTGTTTCAGATATATTGAGTTTGTATTCTTTCCAGATAGTGCTCGTAACATGATTACAGTAGATATCAATTTACCTGAAGGAACTAAGATAGAAAGAACGACAGCAATTGTTAAAGAAATTGAACAATATATGGCAGATTCACTTCAAGTTGATGCTGTAGCATCAGGAGGAATTGTAGATTGGTCATCATATATAGGACAAGGGCCAGAATCTTATGATTTAGGTTATTCTCAGGATGAGGCAAATTCTAGTTATGCACATATATTAGTTAATACATCTTCTTTTGTTATGAATAATCAAATGATTAACAAATTGGATAAATTTAGTTTTAATAATTTTCCTAACGCAGATATAAAAGTAAGTTCACTTAGTAGTGGTGGTGGAGGAACACCTATCGAAATAAAAGTATCAGGAGAAGATCCCGATGTGTTATCCGAAATTGCAGGAACAATAAAAACTAAGCTAGCACAGGTACAAGGTACCAAGAATATCAAAGACGATTGGGGACCTAAGAGTAAAAAGTTTTTAGTAAAGATTGATCAAAATAGAGCACAGTTAGCAGGTGTTAGTAATCAAGATATAGCGACATCTCTTCAAACTGTACTAGATGGATTTCAAACAGGAGAATATCGAGAAGACGATAAATCAATTCCTATATTAATGCGTAGTGATGCTGTACAGCAACAATCATTAGCCTCATTAGAGTCTTTAAACATTTATGCTCAAAATTCTGGAAAAAGTGTTCCATTATTACAGGTAGCAACTATAATTCCAGAATGGCAATACGCAAAAATAAAACGACTGGATATAGATAGAACTATTAACGTTTCTAGTGAGTTGAGAGATGGAGGAAATGCTTCATTGATAATGAATGAAGTGACACCGTGGCTAGAGGAGCAAGTAAGAGATTGGCCAGATGGATATTATTATACTTTAGGAGGAGATGCAGAACAAACCAAAGACAGTATGGGATCAGTAATAGCAAAATTACCACTTTCTGGATTTATAATATTATTGCTATTGATTATTCAATTTAATTCTTTTAGAAAAATGGCTATGGTAACACTTACTATACCGTTGGCGTTAATAGGTGTTATTATTGGATTATTAGTATTTAGAGAACCTTTTGGGTTTATGCCATTTTTAGGAGTAATTTCTTTGGCGGGTATTGTTATTAATAATGCAATTGTACTAATTGACAGGATAGAGATAGAGCAGGAAACATTAAAACGTAATGTTCAAGATGCAGTCATAGCAGCATGTTTACAGCGATTTAGACCTATTTTATTAGCCACATTTACTACAATTTTAGGATTGATTCCGTTGTATTTAAGTGGAGGAGAAATGTGGGAAGGAATGTCTGTAAGTATTATGATAGGATTATTATTTGGAACAATGATAACCTTACTTTTTATACCATCTCTTTACAGTATCTTATTTAAGGTTAATTATAAAGATTATGTTTTTAATGAAGATATCTTAGAATAACCTTTAAGTTACTATTAGATCAATATGTAACATGTTTTATTCAATAGTGATTTATAATATAAAGTAGAGTTAGTTTTTTATTTATATATACCCACGAAAAAGGCTAGTGTTATTTGTTAGTACACTAGCCTTTATTTTTTATATAATGTTTTAGGATAAATAGATATTATCTATTCATATCTAAGAGATTCGATAGGATCTTGTTTAGAAGCTTTTAATGCTGGATAGCTACCAGCAATAATAGCAACGATGATAGTGATTACAGTAGCCCAAATAATGGCTTCCCAAGGCATTGTAAACACAAAATTAGCAGCAGCACCTACAATACTTCCAAAAAGTATACCTAAGGCAATTCCTACTACACCACCAATTTGCCCGATAATTAAAGTCTCCATAAAGAACTGAAAAGCGATAGTATTACGCTTTGCACCTAATGATTTACGAATACCTATCTCTCGTGTCCTTTCGGTTACAGAAACGAGCATGATATTCATTAAAGCTATTGAAGAACCAAAAATGGTAATGATACTAATGATCCATGCTGCAAAATATAAGTACTGTGTAATATTAGCAATACGATTTAATAAATCATCACTGCGTTCCATCCCAAAATTATTCTTCTCTACAGGGCTTAATCCTCGTATGTTTCTAAAAGTAATGATAGCTTCATCTTGAGCACCTTCAAGATAGGCTTTATCGGCAACCTTAACGCTAATATTATAATTGATATTCGCCAGTGTGTATATAGAACGAGCTACTTGTAATGGAATCATGACTCTAAGATCTTGATTGTTTCCAAAAGTAGATCCTTTGCTTTTTAAAACTCCGATAACCTTAAACTTAACACCACGTATGCTGATTGTTTTATTAATAGGATTGACGTTTTTTAAAATTCCGTTAGCTAGATCAGAACCTATAATACAAACATGATTATTATTTTTAACATCAAAAAAGGTGAAATTACGTCCGTTTTCAACTTCGATACCCGAGTTATCAAGGTAATTTTCATTGATACCTAAAACTCTAACTTCGGGATCTGTTTTTTCACTTTCATATTTAATTTCTGCAGTTCGAGTTCCTGTAAAAGCGATAGATGTTTGAGCTGTAGGGAATTGAAAACGTTCATTAAATTCTTTTGCGTTGCGATAACTAATCTTAGGGTTAATTTTTTCTCGTTGCCCTCTTTGTACTGTTCTAAATTGATAACGCTGTAGCGAAAAAGTATTTGCTCCCATAGAAGCAAAATCTCCAGAAATAGTACTCTCTAAACCTCCTACAGCAGTTAAAATACCTACTAAAGCAGCAATACCAATGGCAATAATAAAAACAGTAAGAGAAGTACGTAAAACTTGACCCTTTATAGAATCAAATGCAATACGAACATTTTCGCGAAAGAGAGAAAACATAATAGCTCAGATTAATAATTTATGTATAAGACTCAAAAATGATATAAAAGTTACTTAAAAAAATAAATTTTTATGTGTGCTTATAAAAGTAAAGAGAATCCATAAGAATTTTAGCTCTTTTTTCGATATTTGCAGTCTTAATTAAAGATATGGCACAGAAACCGAAAATCCCTCAAGGAACACGAGATTTTTCACCAGTAGAGGTGGCAAAGCGCTCGTATATTATGAATACCATTAAAGAACAATTTCAATTGTTTGGTTTTCATCCTATAGAGACACCAAGTTTTGAAAATAGCGATACTTTATTAGGAAAATATGGAGAAGAAGGAGACCGATTGATTTTCAAAATCCTAAATAGTGGAGATAAAGTTAAAAAAGCAGATTTATCAGCTTTGGCAGAAGGAAACTTGGCAAAATTTTCTAATTCATTATCAGAGAAAGCACTAAAGTATGATCTAACCGTACCATTTGCTAGATATGTAGTGCAACATCAAAACGAATTAGAGTTTCCATTTAAAAGATATCAAATTCAACCTGTATGGAGAGCAGATAGACCTCAAAAAGGACGTTTTAGAGAGTTTTATCAATGTGATGCAGATGTAGTAGGAAGTAATTCTTTATGGCAAGAAGTAGAATTTGTTCAGTTATATGATGCAGTTTTTACACAACTAAAATTAGAAGGTGTAACCATAAAAATGAACAATCGTAAAATCTTATCAGGTATAGCAGAAGTTATTGGGGCTAGTGATAAGCTTATCGATTTTACAGTAGCGCTAGACAAGTTGGATAAAATAGGAGAGGATGGAGTAAAGAAAGAAATGCTTAATAAAGGAATCTCTGAAGAAGCTATAGCTAAAGTGCAGCCGTTATTTAATTTTGATGGAGATGCTTCAACAAAGATTGAACAGTTAAAAACATTGTTAGCTAGTTCTGAAGAAGGACTAAAAGGCGTAGAAGAATTGCAATTTATTTTAAATGCAGTTTCAGAAATGCCATTACAAACTGCTACTTTAGATCTTGATGTAACGCTGGCTCGTGGACTTAATTACTATACTGGAGCTATTTTTGAAGTAGGAGCACCAGAAGGAGTGAAAATGGGGTCTATAGGTGGAGGAGGACGTTATGATGATCTTACTGGAGTTTTTGGATTAAAGAATATGAGCGGAATTGGAATTTCGTTTGGTTTAGATAGAATTTATCTAGTTATAGAAGAACTAGAATTATTTCCAGAAACAGTAGCCCCTAATACAAAAGCTTTGTTTATCAATTTTGGAGATGAAGAAGCTATGTATTGTATGAAAGCGGTAAGAGCATTACGTACTAATGGTATAACTGCTGAATTGTATCCTAGTTCGGCAAAAATGAAGAAACAAATGGGGCACGCTAATAAGCGTAATATTCCATTTGTTATTTTGGCAGGAACTTCAGAAATAGAGAAAAACTCGTTTACAGTAAAGAATATGACAGAAGGAACTCAAGAAGAAATGAGTTATAAAGAATTAGAGAAATTATTAAGCTAGACATAGCGTATAGCATTAAAATCAAAAGCCATCTATATTAGATGGCTTTTCTTATTATTAAATTACTGTAATTGTTTCTGTTCGTAAAAGATCATCTATTAAACCAAAAATCTCTGATAATTCATAGGTATTTGATAAACTACTAAGTAATTCTTCATAAGGAATTTGTTCTCCAGTATTTAATTTTGAAATTAACTTAATCAACTGTGGAACATTTTTATAATTAAAGCTATGTCCTCTCATAAATAAAGTAATAATGTTAATAGTACTTTGCATATAGAATATAGGAAATGTAGATTTCCCTTTAATTGTAAAAGGAGGAGAAGGAAAGCTTATTTTGGTATTAAGAACAGAAGGGTTAATAAGACCAGCATTACTTTTTAAAGAATAAATGTGATGTTGTAAAGCAAGATTTATTTTATGTTGAAATTGATTTGAGTCAATATACGAACTCCACGAAGATGATGATGCTTCTAAGGGTATTGTCTCTACATAAGAAGAAGAGGTTTTTAATGACATTTCAACTACTTTTTGAGCAAGTAGATTATCTAATTTATCTTTTGAAGGCTTCACATAATCCATAACAAAGCTAATAGAGAATTCAGAAGAATTAGCTATATGAAAAACTTGATGAGGAATAAACATAGCATCTCCTGGTGCCAATTCATAACAGGTTGCAGTAGGAAGCATACCTTCTACATCATGAAAAACTTGAGTATTATGTTTAATCTTATTATAATTGGGATCATCCCATGTATAAAATTGTTTAACTTCAGGTCCTAGATGAAATAAAAAACCTTCTTCACCAGAAGCTTCTTTATGTATACCAAAAGGAGTAAAACCATAATTACCGATAAAACATAGAAAGGATAGTCCTCCTAAAGGTAAACCTGCTTTTTGTAATAGTGGTTGTACAATGTTAGCAGCTTTTTCCGAAAAAGAATTATCGTAAGTTTCTAAAGCATTTAATACCATGCCAAATTTTTCATCTTTAAATAATTGTTGAGACCAATCTTCTAGAGAACAATCCTTAGAAGGAGGTGAGTCGATAATTCTTGAAATAGCGTCATTTCGTAAAGTTTTATCTATAAAAATTTTTAAACCTAAGTGATGTTCTTTGCTTTTGATGAATGAAAGAATGACATCTTTAAGTAAAGATTTAATTGTAGTAATGTCTTGTTCACTAAGTAACTGAACTATATTGGTGGGTTTTGTGAGTTGAGAAGAATTTGAATATGAAGTATTCCAAATTGATTTGTAAGTCATGCTTCCGTAATTTTGAAATAATCATAAAAGTAGATGATATTTAGAGAATATAAACAAGTAGTATTACGTGTTTGTCATGGAAGCAATAAATAAAAAAGCGAATCAATTAAGATTCGCTTTTTCATTATAATGTTATCGATTGCTTTTCTAGATAAGGAAGAGCATTAGTCCCTTCATTAAATAAGAGGTCTAGTATACACAGATCAGTTAAAAAACCGTGTTTAGTATCAAACACCTGAGTATATTTTTCTAATTCAAACGTAAGATGTTTGGCATTAACAATAGGTCTTAAATCAGTATGTGGTGATGCTATTTCAATAGCATATTCTTGTGTTTTGGTATACGATACTTCAAGTTGTAAGCAATCAAGAATAACCTGCATACACTCGTAATTAAAATCTAATAAAAATTCCTTCTTCTTTTCAAAAAGAGGTCTTAATTCATCTTCATAATACTCAAAAAAAGGAGACGTACGATAAGCTGTTTCTAACGATTTCCAATGGAGCTTTTGCCATTGAAAATCATTCTCTATACGAACATCTTTATATTTTTGACGAGAACCTTTCCCTTTATGTCTAATAGGAATATTAAGTAATAATTTACCATTAGCACCATAAACATACATACGATTTCTATAGGTTTGTTTTTGGTAATTATCTTCATTCTCAAAAATGATTTCATCTGCATTAGTCATAGCTACATATTGAGCTATAGAACCAAAATAAGTAGGGTGTAATACAATAGATTTCAAAGTACTTAAATTTATAGTGAAAAAAAGCAGTATTAAGCTGCTTTTTTACGTTTACGATATTGACTGTATCCAATCCAAATGGCTAAAGCTGCCAAGAAAAAATATAGATAAGATTTAGGTTCACCACTACCACTAACTGTAGTAAATAAACGTTCCCAACGAATTTTATTAAATCCGCTTGCACTAGGATCAAGACTCATCCAGATAAATACAGGTTTACCTACAACATGATTAAATGGAGTAAAACCAAAAGCTCTAGCATCAAGAGAATCATGTCTATTATCTCCCATCATCCAATAGTAATCTTGTTTGAAAGTATAACTAGTGATAGGTTCACCATTTAATAAAACTTGATTACCGTTTGTTGTAATTTTATTAGCAATTCCTATTTCAGAACCTTCATAAACTTCAATTAATCGTTTGTATAAAGGAATATTTTCTATGGTAATAGGTGTAGAAGTTCCTGCTTTAGGTATGTATAAAGGACCAAAATTATCTACATTCCAGTCGTAATTTTTATGCTGAGGGAAAGAACCATCTGTAACCCCTTTAGCAGCAATACGACGTGTGATTTTGGCTACATTAGGATGTTTCTTGAACTTTTCTAAAGCTTCATCAGAGATGGAAAGGAATACATAAGTATTTTCTCCAGTTCTATAAATCTTTTCACTGATTTTGTAACGCTCTTTTAAGAATCTAGGATTAAAACCTTGACCTTTTGAAACTACATCATATGAGAATTGAAGTTTAGCACGATCTGGTAGATCGTTTTTCTTTCCATTAATATGTACATAACCGTCAACAACTGATAACGTATCTCCAGGTAATCCAACACAACGCTTTACATAGTTTGATTTTTTATCGATAGGTTTATAATAATTCTTATCAGTTTGTACATAAAACTTAGATACAGTATCTGTAGGCCAACTAAATACTACAATATCATTTCTTTTGATATCCTGAAACCCAGGTAATCTAAAATATGGATATTGAGGACGACTTAAATAAGATTTAGTTTTTATTACAGGTATAGTATCATGTACCATAGGAAATGATACTGCTGTCATAGGAGTACGAGCTCCATAATGAAATTTACTTACAAAAAGATAATCTCCTACTAATAAAGTACGTTCAAGAGATGGAGTAGGAATGGTGTAAGGTTGCATAAAATAAGTATGCACAATTGTTGCTGCAACTACTGCAAAAACAATAGAACTAACCCATTCTCCAGTACTAGTTTTAGGTTTTAAATCACGATCTTGAATATAAGTAACATCTTGTGTATAATTGATATAATAAATATAAAACCCTAGAGTAAGTATAACTAAGAAAGTATCTGTTGTAGAGTTCTTTCCAAAACTTCTAATAGTTTCTACCCAAAAAACAGGAAACATAATTACATTAATAACTGGAATAAACAATAAAATTGTCCACCACCATGGTCGATTAATGATTTTTGTAAGGATAACAGCATTATATACAGGAACTGCAGCTTCCCAAGCTTTTCTACCTGCTTTTACATATAATTTCCAAGTTCCTAAGCAATGAATTACTTGTATTACAAGGAAAAATATTAACCATTCTGTAAGTGTCATTCGATATATTTTTTATAATAAGTATCTTATTTCTATAAACCGTTACAATTAAAATATGTTACAGGCCTAATACATCCTTCATAGAGAAAACTCCTTTTTTATCTTGAATCCATTCTGCAGCTACAACAGCTCCTAATGCAAAACCATTACGGTTATGAGCTGTATGAGTTATATCGATACGATCAACTTCTGAGGCATAAGTTACAGTATGTGTTCCAGGTACATTTTCAATACGTTTGGCTACGATAGGAATAGCATTTGCTGTATCGTTATCCAAAGCCCATGCGTCGTGATTACTGTTTTCAATAATTCCTTCGGCCAAGGTAATAGCAGTACCACTAGGAGCATCTAATTTTTGTGTATGATGTATTTCCTCCATAGCAACATCATAGTTATCTAATGGATTCATCATGGCAGCCAATTTTTTATTAAGTTCAAAAAATAAATTGACACCTAGACTAAAATTAGAAGCATAAATAAAACTTCCATCTTTTTCTTTACACAATGCAACCATCTCATCGTAGTGATCTAACCAACCTGTAGTACCTGATATAACAGGAACTCCAGCATTAAAACAACGTGTTAAATTAGCTACAGCAGCAGAAGGAATACTAAAATCAATTGCAACATCAGCTTCAGAAACATCATAGTCTTTTTGATCTCTATCAATTTTAAGTACGATTGAATGCCCTCGTTCAAGAGCAATTTTTTCTATGGTTTTACCCATTTTTCCGTAGCCTAATAATGCAATTTTCATTTTTTAAAGTCTAAGAGGTAATAAGATTAAAAGTTAAAGTTAAGCGTTAATCCATAATTAGGTTTGTAATCAAACTGATCAAATTGGATTTGCGGTTTTAGAGATAAATCTTTACTAATATTGTATTGTTGTAAATGTGCAGCAACGTTTGCATCAACAATATTAAGTACATAAAGACCAACTGTAACTAATACAGATAGTTCTTGATCTCTTTTATAACGCCTTTGTAAAGATATTAATCCTTCTTCGGTAACCAATTCGGTTCCATCTGAAGCAATAAAACGATCGTCTCTAAAACCAGCAAGACGACGTTTATAAATATCTCTTATTTCGTTATAATTATTAGTGTTTTCGATATAGAAATAAGCACCAGCACCCAGAGCACCATAAACAAGAGGTATTTTCCAATACTGTTTATTGTATGCTTGACCAAGCCCAGGCAATACAGCAGAATAAAAAGCTGCTTTGGATGGAGCTAAAGGGTTATAAGGTCTTATTTTTTTATTGCTTTTTACAGCAACATCTTCGGTAGTAATTTTTAAATCCTCATTTTCTTGTGCAGAAAGTGTGATCGAAAAAAATACAGCGATAAATAGGATGTAATACGATTTAATTTTCACTACTAATTAATTTCTTTAAACGTTTAAAGTCTTCTTCAGAAGCAAAAGGAATAATTAATTTTCCGCTTCCTCGACTAGAAACCTTTACATCAATTTTTGCACCAAAGTATTCTGCAAAATCCTTTAATCCATCTTTTATATATTCTGGAGTACCAGATTTTTTACCAATAGGTGTTTTTATTTTTTCGTCACTATTTAACGCTCTAACAAGGTTTTCTGTATCTCTTACTGATAAACCATTACTCAATACCTTTTCATATATTTCAAGTTGTACTTGAGTATCATCAATATTGATAAGAGCTCTACCGTGCCCCATAGAAATAAAACCATCTCGCATTCCAGTCTGGATAATAGGATCAAGTTTTAATAAACGAAGGTA
This sequence comes from Aquimarina rhabdastrellae, assembly GCA_947387485.1. Taxonomy (GTDB): domain Bacteria; phylum Bacteroidota; class Bacteroidia; order Flavobacteriales; family Flavobacteriaceae; genus Aquimarina. The sequence continues at coordinate 525,380 of CANDNT010000001.1, read as the reverse complement.
ATTGGCAATAGTAGAACGTTTTTTACCTACACGATCACTTAATTGTTCTTGTGTAAGTTGAATTTCGTCAATTAAACGTTGATAAGATAAAGCAACCTCAATAGGATCTAAATCTTGACGTTGAATATTCTCGACAAGAGCCATAGTTAATGACTCATTATCGTTTGCTATTCTTATATAAGCAGGAACTGTTTTAAGTCCAAGTAATTTTGAAGCTCTATAACGGCGCTCTCCACTTACTAATTGATATTTATTAAAATCTAATTTACGTACAGTAATAGGTTGTATAACTCCTAATTCTTTGATAGAAGTTGCTAATTGCTGTAACGCTTCTTCATTAAAGCTGGTACGAGGCTGAAAGGGGTTAACTTCAATACTATCAAGTTCTAATTCGATAATATTCCCTACAACTTTATCTGCATTTTTATCATCGGCAGATTTAATATCATTTTCCGGATCCTTTAATAATGCAGATAATCCTCTTCCTAGTGCTTGCTTTTTAACTGCTTTCGCCATATGATTATTTCGTACTAACTATTTTTTGTTATAATTTCTTGTGCCAAACTTAAGTAATTACTAGCACCTTTACTAGCAGCATCATAATTAATAATACTTTCTCCATAACTAGGTGCTTCACTCAAACGAATATTACGTTGAATAATCGTTTTAAATACCATCTCGTTAAAGTGCTTTTGTACTTCTTCAACAACTTGGTTAGAAAGGCGTAAACGAGAATCATACATTGTAAGTAATAAACCTTCAATATCTAATTCTTTATTATGCACTTTTTGAACACCTTTGATAGTATTTAAAAGTTTACCTAAACCTTCTAATGCAAAATACTCACATTGAATAGGAATGGCAACAGAATTTGCTGCGGTTAAAGCATTAAGTGTTAATAACCCTAAAGAAGGAGCACAGTCAATAAGTATATAATCATACGTATCGATAACTTCTTCTAGAGCTGTTTTTAACATATACTCTCTATTTTCTTTATCTACCAATTCGATTTCAATGGCAACCAAGTCTATATGTGCAGGTATAATATCTACATTAGGAGATGTTGTTTCCAAAATAGCCTCTGAAGGCTTAACGGTATGCTCCAATATTTGGTAAGTACCTTTTTCTACACTTTCTACGTCAATCCCTAATCCAGATGTTGCGTTTGCCTGGGGGTCGGCATCGATAATTAGAACTTTTTTCTCTAGTACTCCTAGAGATGCTGCTAAATTAACTGAAGTGGTTGTTTTTCCAACACCACCTTTTTGATTGGCGATTGCTATAATTTTACCCATAGAGGAAGATTTGGATTTAAGAGGTAAAAATACAATTAATTATACATTATAAAAATGAAAAGTATTAACAGTTTGTTATAAAAAAGAGACTATAGTTGTTTTTATAGTCTCTTTTAGCGGGTTAACAGTGTATTTTTATTAAAAAAACTTATTCATATTTGAATAATTATTTTCCTTTTTTCGCTCGAATCATCATTTCTAGCATATCCCACATTTCTTCAGGAATTTGATCTAGAAGATTAAATTGACCAGCACCTTTTAACCATTCCCCACCATCTATAGTGATAACTTCACCATTAACATAAGCCGAGAAATCTGATACTAAGTAAGCTGCCATATTTGCTAATTCTTGATGATCTCCTACACGTTTTAAAGGTACTTTTTTTGCTAAATCGAATTTTTCTTTTAATTCTCCAGGTAATAAACGATCCCATGCACCTTTTGTAGGGAATGGACCAGGAGCTATAGCGTTAAAACGCATTCCGTATTTTGCCCATTCTACAGCAAGAGAACGAGTCATTGCCAAAACACCTGCTTTTGCAGTAGCACTAGGTACTACATATGCAGAACCTGTCCATGCATAAGTAGTAACAATGTTTAATACACTAGTATTTGTTTGCTTAGTATCGATCCAATGTTTTCCAAAAGCTAAGGTACAATTCTTAGTTCCTTTTAATACAATATCTATAATAGTGTCAAAAGCATTTGCAGATAAACGTTCTGTAGGAGAGATAAAGTTTCCTGCAGCATTATTTAATAATACATCAATTTTACCTAAAGCTTCAAGAGCTTTGTCTCTCATGGCTTCAACTTGGTCATAATGTCTTACATCGCATTGTAACGGAATACATGTTCCTCCTGTTTCTTCTTCAAGTTCTTTAGCAGTTTTTTCAAGTTTTTCTAGATTACGAGAAGTAATGGCAACTTTTGCGCCTAGTTCCAAAAAATATCGTGTCATAGATTTTCCTAGACCACTACCACCACCGGTAACAACAATATTTTTTCCTTCAAGAGCTCCATCACGAAGCATTTTATCTGTATAACTCATGATTTTTCTGTTTTGTATAGGCTAAATTTACAATAATCTTTTAAAATATTATGCTTGCATAGTATTTTAAATTAATGAATCGAGATCATTTAATATAATAGCTAGTGGTATAAAGTAGAAAATGATATCTTTGACACTTTAAAAAATCATCATAAAAAAAAACATTAAGATCAAACACTTACCTGAAAATCTCTTCTGAAACTATATTAAGGAATATAGCTACTATATAGTATTTCAATTTTAAATATATATAGTATAAAAACTATAAAAACAATTCTTAATCTGTAATTAAAGAACTAAAACATCAATACGGTTTGATACAGAAGGAGAAAACTTAACTATTAAAATAATTAATTAAACCATATAATATGAATCAATCATTACATAAATTATTAATGACTGTACTATTGGTATGTTCAATATCAATAATTGCGCAAGAGAAAGAAGTAGAATTTTCAAAAAGTTTTGAAATTCAAGTTGGAGAAGGATATGATAAAACAGCAAGGAATTTTAAAAATGTTTTTGAATATGAGGGTAAAATTGTTGTTTTCAATAGAAAAGATGATGATTTAATATTGAATAAATATAATTCAGAAACATTGAAAATTGAAGAAAGCGTCATTGAGAAAAAATTTTTTGATAAACGAATTGATAGAATTAAGCAGTTGGGCGATAAAATAGTTTTATTTTATAATAAATGGGATAAAAAGAATAAAATTGAAAGTTTAGAGATTCAGATGATCTCTTTAGAAACTTTGAGTATAGAAGAATCAAAAGTGATTATAAAAAATGAAGGAAAAATAAGAAGAGATAGATATGCTTATGAAATTACTGAGGATGAATCAAAATTTTTAATTTTCTACGGAATAAAAAATAAAGATAAGAAAGATAAAAGAAATTTAAAAAGAATACATGTTTTTGATAAAGAATTAACCGTTTTAAGAGAACAAGATGTAGTAATGCCTTTTTCATATAGGGATCAGTTTGAACAAGATATTATGATTGATGCAAATAATAATTTCTACGCAATAGTATCAATTAGAAATAATGGAGAACATAAAAAAGAAATCTCTTTTTATCATAAAATATTGATTCTAAAAGAAGGAAGTGAAGAAGTGAAAATTTATGAAATAGATAGTAAAGAAGAATATATAGCTAACTTGAATTTTTATGAAGATGAAGCTTCTAATATCTATGTTTTAGGATCATTAAAAGATAAGAACAAGGTAATAGAAGATGAAGCGATAGGTACTACAGCAATAGGAATTGTTAAATTAAATGAAAATGGTATTGAAGATTTTAAAAGTTTCAAACTTTCTTCTGACGTTTTTGATAAGAATAAAACTTGGATAGATAGTAAAAATAGAAAAAAGTACAATAGAAAAAATACATTAGGTTTTTTGAATCTTGGATTAAGCAAAATAGTTATAGATGCTGATGGAGATTTAGTTATTTTAGGTGAAGAAGTTTATTCTACAAATAGTTCAGTAAATGGTTCAGTGCATTTTTTTTATAAAGATATTTTTGCTGCTAAAATTAATAAAGATAATGGTGTGATTTGGATGAAACGATTACCTAAAAGACAATCTGGAGCCAATAGAGGAGAAGGAGGAATGTCATTTTCTTATCTATCGTATCAAGATAAACATTATTTATTGTTTTTAGATAATGTTAAAAATATGAACTTAATAGATGGGCAAGTTCCTCATTTGCATTTGGATAGATCGGGAGGTTATTTAACTGCGTATATTATAGATGATAAAACAGGAAACGTAGAAAAAGAATCCATTTTTAATACACGTAAATTTAAAGGAACTCAAATAGAAAAAATAAGAACTAGTGATATTGTTAGATTATCCGATTCAGAGATGGTAATAGAAGGATATGATGGTGAAGGTAAAGATTTTTTAGTGAAAGTATCCGTTAAAAAATAAAAGAAATAGATATATTGAAAAAAAGCTTAATCCACTAGATTAAGCTTTTTTTTGTTATATATAAATTATAGTATTCTTTTAAGAATCAGCAGGGTCCATCGTTTTTTCCATGGCAACTAATTGTGCTACGTTACGAATAAGGCGATTATGTTTTTTAACAAAAGGATTGGTGTTATCCCAAACGTAACCTGCAAGAACAGCACAAATTTGTTTTTTGATTTCTACGTTTTCTTTATCGTGAAAGATTATTTCTTGTAAGTTGCCATTATACCATTCTTTTACATAAGAAGTAAAAACATCAACACCTTTCTTAATATAATCAACAAAATCAACTTGCCAATCTACATCTTCACCTTGCGCTTGTTTTAAAGCTAATTTTGCAGCTAAGATTCCAGATTCTGTGGCAAAAGAAACACCAGAAGAAAAGATAGGATCTAAGAACTCAGCACTGTTTCCAGTAAGAACGAAACCATCACCATATAATTTAGTTACATTTTTAGCAATGTTTTCAACTTTATAAGGTTCAAATAATAAAGGTAAATCTTTAAATTGATCGTAATAATGTGTAGCTTTTTTTAGCATTTCTTCAAAGATTGCTGTAGTAGAACCTTCAAAAGAATTAATCCATTCCATAGGACCTACAAAACCTACACTTGTATTTCCGTTTGAGAAAGGAATGTACCAAAACCAAACTTCTGGAGCTAGTACTTCAAAAGTAATTAAAGTACCTTCACTACCTTCAGGTCTTCGTACATCTTTAATTTGAGTGAATATAGAACCATGTTCTGCTAATTGAGAAGGAGCTTCTAATCCAAGTTTACTAGCTACTACACGGCCATAACCACTAGAATCAATAACAAATTTAGCTTCGATTTCTTTTAATTCTCCTTGAGCGTTTTTTACAGTAGTAATAGAATCTGTACCGTTAAATTGTATATCGATAACTTCAGTTTCAAAATCAACTTGAACACCTTGCTTTTGAGCTTCAGTAATCAAGACATTATCAAAATGATCTCTAGGTACTTGCCATGTCCAATCCCATCCTTCACCATGTTTTTTACCAAAGTCAAAAACACCTTTGTCTTTTTCACCTCTAATGAATCGAGCACCACTTTTTACTTGATAATCTTGAAGTTTTAAAGCTTCTAATAGCCCCGCTTCTTCAAAGTTATCCATACATCTAGGAATTAAACTTTCTCCTATTTGATATCTAGGAAATTTTGATTTTTCTACAACCTTAACGTTGATACCGTTTTTATTTAAGTATGCAGAGCTTACACTACCAGATGGACCCGCTCCGATAACAAGTATATCAACAATTTCTTTTTTCATAATTTTAAAAGATAAGGTAAATACGTTACATTTGTCCGTAAAAATAATCACTAAAGTTTAATATTTTAAGAAATATTGAAGAAAAACTACTTAAATTAAAAATGCTAACAGTAAAAAATAAGCTGGAGATAAACGATTTTGTTCGTGTTATATTTAATAATGAAAAGCTTACCATTGATCAGTCAATTATAGATAGAGTAGAAGAGAGCTATAAATTTTTAGAAGAATTCTCAAAAAATAAAGTCATTTATGGAGTAAATACAGGTTTTGGTCCTATGGCTCAGTATAAAATTGACGAAGAAGATCAAATAGCCTTACAGTTTAACTTGATAAGAAGTCATTCTTCGGGTACAGGTAAACCTATAGAGCCAGCTTATGTAAAAGCATTAATGCTAGCGAGAATGAATACCCTTTCTTTAGGGAAATCAGGAGTTAATACTACAGTAGTAAACGCATTAAAAGAGCTTATTAATCATGATGTAATTCCGTTAATATTTGAACACGGTGGTGTAGGAGCTAGTGGTGATTTGGTTCAGTTGGCACACTTAGCATTAGTATTAATAGGAGAAGGAGAAGTATTTTATAAAGGAGAGAGAAGAGCTACCAAAGAAGTTTTTGAAGAACTAGATATTAAACCTATTGAAATAAAGATTAGAGAAGGTTTAGCTTTAATTAATGGTACTTCTGCAATGACAGGTATAGGTATTGTTAATGTTATCAATGCTCAAAAATTGTTAGACTGGTCAATCTGTTGTTCTTCAGTAATAAACGAGATAGTACAAGCTTATGATGATCACTTATCAATAGAATTAAATCATAGTAAGCTACATATAGGACAACAACAAGTTGCCAAAAGAATGAGAGCTCACCTAGAAGATAGTGAGTTAACTAGAGATCGTAATGAACATTTATATTCAGGTAATCAAAACGATACTTATTTTAAAGAAAAAGTACAAGAGTACTATTCTTTAAGATGTGTACCTCAAATTCTAGGACCAGTACATGATACTATAAATCATGTAGGAAGAATATTGATAGAAGAATTAAACTCTGCAAACGACAATCCTATAATAGATGTTTCGACTAAACATGTTTATCATGGAGGAAATTTCCATGGAGATTATGTTTCTTTAGAAATGGATAAATTAAAGTTAGTAGTTACAAAAATGTCAATGCTGGCAGAACGTCAATTGAACTACTTATTAAATGCTAAAATTAATGATATCTTGCCTCCATTTGTAAACCTAGGAAAGTTAGGATTCAATTTTGGAATGCAAGGTGTACAATTTACAGCAGTTTCTACAACAGCAGAGAATCAAACATTGTCAAATCCTATGTATGTGCATAGTATACCTAATAATAACGATAATCAAGATATCGTAAGTATGGGAACTAATGCTGCAAATATTACCAAAACTGTAATAGAGAATACTTTTGAAGTTTTGGCTATAGAATTGATGACAATAGTACAAGCTTTAGAATATCTTGATTTTGGAGATAAACTTTCTTCACGAACTCAAAGATTATTAAAAGATATTAAGGCAATTGTACCTCCATTTACAGAAGATTATATTACTTACCCTTTTGTACAGAAAGTAAAAGACTATTTAAAAGAGAATGAGGCTTATTAATAAGCTTCATTCTATAATCTCGTCAATCATGAAAATAAAGACTATTCTATTAAGTATTATTTTAATAGGGGTCAATACGCTAATACAAGCCCAGGAATTGGCAGCTGTAAAAGAGAAAAAGCTTTTTGGCTATATCAATACTCAAGGAACGTATGAAATTGAACCTCAATTTAAAGATGCAAAAAGTTTTTCTGAAGGGCTAGCTTTAGTCTTATCCAAAGAGAATAAAAAATGGGGGTATATTGACAAATCTGGTAAATGGATTATTAAACCTCAGTTTGATGGAGGTAAAGCTTTTAAAAGCGGTATAGGATTTGTACATATCAAAAAGGATTGGTTTTATATCAATATAAAAGGAGAAAAACTTACTATGCCAGAAGGTGTAAAACGATATCCATTTTCTAAAGATGGTGTTGCTTTGATGAGAACAGAAAAAGGTGTAGGAGTAATTGATAAAAATGGAAAGTTTGTAGTAGAACCTAAATATGGAATTATAAGAAGTTTCAAGAATGGTTATGCGAGAGTAAAAACTTTTGATGATAAATGGGGTGTTATTGATAATAAAGGTACTATTATAGTTGAAGTTAAATACAAAGAAGTAGGAAACTTTTACAATGGAGTAGCTAGAGTAATTACTCAAGATGGAGATTTTGGCTTAGTTAATGCAAAGAATGAGTTTATGTATCTAAAAGATGTAAGTAAGTTATGGGATTTTAGAGAAATAAATGGAATTGCTCCAGCAGTAGTTAAAGGCAAAGTAGGTTTTATTAATAATAAAGGTGAGTGGGTAATCACACCTCAATATAAAAAAGGTAGAGCCTCGTTAAATGGTTATGCTGGAGTATATAAAAGAGGATGGGGATTAATAGATGTTAAAGGAAATCTTATTATAGATCATAAATATTTTGATATTGCTTATGTAAGTAATGAAGGATTATTACCCTATAGAAACAGTAATAATGAATTATGGGGATTTGTTAATCTTGAAGGAAAAGAAATAACAAAAGCTATTTATGTAGTATCACGTGCCGATTTAGGTTTTCATGTTAATGCAAATAATGGTTTTAGTTCAAAATTGACCAGAATAAACTCTCCTTATAAAGACTGGGGATTTCTTAAAACTGACGGTTCAATTTTAAATGATAAGTGGTATAAGTATGCCCATAAATTTGTGAATGTCGAATAGATAATACTATAATAAAATAACAAATTACAGAGAGTTTTTTTTAAGATAAGTAATAAAAGTCTATTTTAGCTCTCTTGTAGTTTTAGAAAAAGATTATAGATAAAAATATAAACAATCAAAAATCAATGAAATACGCTCTTGTTACAGGTGGTTCTAGAGGAATAGGTAGAGCAGTAGCTATAAAATTAGCCAAAGAACTTGAATATCCTATACTAGTGAATTATCAATCAAATGATGATGCGGCAAACGAAACAAAAACGTTAATCGAAGCTGAAGGAGGATCATGCACATTATTAAAATTTAATGTAGCTAATCAAGAAGAAACTCATAAAGTATTAGATCAATGGTCTGAAGCTAATCCAGATGCTACTATAGAAGTAATAATCAATAACGCTGGGATTACAAGAGACGGATTGTTTATGTGGATGAAACCAGAAGATTGGCATGATGTTTTAAATATAAGTTTAAATGGTTTTTATAATGTAACAAATCATTTAGTACAAAAAATGTTAACCAATCGCTATGGAAGAATTATTAATTTGGTTTCTGTTTCTGGAGTAAAAGGAACAGCAGGGCAAACTAATTATTCGGCTGCCAAGGGTGCTTTAGTCGCAGCGACAAAAGCTCTGGCACAAGAAATAGCAAAACGAAAGATAACCGTTAATGCAGTTGCTCCAGGATTTATTAAAACAGATATGACTGCAGAGATGGATGAAAAAGAACTAAAACGTATGATTCCGGTTAACCGATTTGGTGAAGCAGAAGAAGTAGCTGATTTAGTAGCTTTCTTAGCCTCAAAAAAGGCATCATATATAACAGGAGAAGTAATTAATATTAACGGAGGAATTTATTCTTAGATAGTTATATGAGAAGAGTCGTAATTACAGGAATGGGAATCTATTCATGTATAGGTACTAATGTAGAAGAGGTTAAAAAATCTTTGTATAACGGAACCTCTGGAATAATTTATGATCCAACTCGAAAAGAGTTTGGATACCGTTCTGCACTTACAGGAGCTGTACCTAAACCTAATCTTAAAAAAGAACTTAGTAGAAGACAACGCATTAGTTTTGGTTCAGAATCAGAATACGCGTATATAGCAGCAAAAGAAGCGTTTGAACAAGCAGGAATTGATCAAGAATTTTTAGATACCAAAGAAATTGGTGTACTATTTGGTAATGATAGTACTGCGGAGTCTGTGATGGAATCAATAGATAAGATCAGAGCCAAAAAAGATACAACCCTAGTAGGATCTGGAGCTGTATTTAAATCGATGAATTCTACAGTAACTATGAATTTGTCGACTGTATTTAAGCTTAAAGGAGTTAATTTTACCATAAGTGCAGCGTGTGCTAGTGGATCACATTCTATAGGAATGGCATACCTTTTAATCAAACAAGGATTACAAGATTATGCGATTTGTGGAGGAGCTCAAGAAATTAATAAGTATGCTTTTGCAAGTTTTGATGGATTAGGAGTATTTTCTACTAATGAAAATGATCCTACTAAAGCATCAAGACCTTTTGATAAAAATAGAGATGGGTTAGTTCCTAGTGGAGGTGGTGCAGCAGTGTTTTTAGAAACATATGAAAGTGCTATAGCTAGAGGAGCTACTATATTAGGAGAAATAGTAGGATATGGATTTTCATCAAATGGAGAACATATTTCTACCCCTAATCAAGAAGGACCTGCAAGAGCGATGAAAAGAGCTATTGATCAGGCTGAGATGAAAGCAGACGAAATACAATATGTAAATGCTCATGCTACATCTACACCTATAGGAGATGCAAATGAAGCAAAGGCTATAGATGAAGTTTTTGGAGCATCAAAACCATTTGTAAGTTCAACAAAATCGATGACAGGGCATGAATGCTGGATGGCAGGAGCTAGTGAGATTATATACTCAATGATTATGATGAATAATTCATTTGTAGCACCTAATATCAATCTAGAAGAAGCAGATGAAGATTCGGCTAAATTGAATATAGCAAAAGAAACTACAGCACACGAGATTAACGCATTTTTATCGAATTCATTTGGATTTGGAGGGACAAATTCAGCAATCGTTGTAAAAAAAGTATAAGAGGAAAATAATTACGAATTAATAACACATGGAATCTAACCTAATAATAGAAAAAGTAAACGAGTTTTTAGTAGAAGAATTTGAAGTAGAGATAGAAGAAATAAGCCCAGAAGCTAATTTAAAAGAAACTTTAGATTTAGATAGTTTAGATTATGTTGATTTGGTGGTAGCTATAGAAGCTACTTTTGGAGTAAAACTTGTAGGTGAGGATTTTGTCGGAGTTGAAAACTTCCAAAATTTCTATGACCTTATCGAGAATAAAGTGAATAGCTAATCTTTAATAGATGGCACAACAGTGGGAGGGGAAGTCTAAAGGAACACCATTAGGCTATAAAATATTCGCTTTTTTAATAGAGAAATTAGGAGTAAAATCAGCATATTTTGTACTGATCTTTGTATCCTCATATTATCTATTATTTTCTTTTTCAACAACTAGAACCAGTTATTATTATTTTAGAAAGAGACTAGGCTATTCTCTTTTTAAAACAATTATAAGCATTTATAAAAATTATTATTGTTTTGGTCAAACGTTGATAGATCGATTTGCTATATCAGCAGGATATAAAGATCAATTTACTTTTGATTTTGACGGTATTGATAAGATAGATGAACTATTTGGTAAAGGAAAAGGAGGTATATTATTTAGCGCACATTTAGGAAACTTTAATGTAGCTAGATTCTTTTTTGAAAAAGCTGAATTTAAAAACGAAGCTACAGTAAATCTTTTAGTTACAGATCAAGAAAGTGAAGAACTACAAAAATTTACAGGAGCTACTTCTCATGGAGCAACACTAAAATTTATTGTCATTAAAGATGATATGTCTCATATATTTGAGATGAATGATGTCTTAGAAAATAATGAAGTCATTATTTTTGCAGCAGACAGGTATGTAGAAGGTGTACAATTTATTGAAAAAGATTTTTTAGGAAAACCAGTAAAATTTCCTTCTGGCCCATATAAATTGGCAGCTAGAAAGAAACTACCTATATTGTTCTTATATATCATGAAAGAAACCTCTAGTCATTATCATTTTTATGCTAGAGAACCACGTGAAGATATGGAATATAAACCTAGTAAAGTACTTATGGAATACATAAGAAACTTAGAGATTATGATAGGAAAATATCCATTACAATGGTTTAATTTTTATGATTATTGGAATGACTTAAAATCTTAAAACTATGTGCAATGTTTTAGTATTATACTATAGTCAAACAGGACAATTAACAGAGATATTAAACAATATGATGACTCCGTTGATAAATGATGAGACTATAACAGTTACTTTTCAACCTATTACACCCGAAAAAGCTTATGATTTCCCATGGAAAAAAGAAGAGTTTTTTGAAGTTTTTCCAGAAACTTTTTTACAGATTCCTAAACCAAATCAGGCACTTCCAGCAACAATAAAGAAAAAGAAATACGATTTAATCATTCTAGGATATACTGTATGGTATTTAACACCATCTATTCCGTTTAATTCTTTTTTGAAAAGTGAAGAAGGGAGACAATTAATAGCAAACACACCTGTAATTACAGTTAATGCTTCGCGTAATATGTGGATATTAGCGCAAGAAAAAGTAAAAAAACTGTTGGCAGATGCTCAAGCTAAATTAGTAGGTAATATTGCTTTTGTCGATAGAAATATCAATCACATAAGTGTGATTACTATCGTACATTGGATGCTTAGAGGGAAAAAGAACAAATATCTAGGTGTTTTTCCTAAACCGGGAGTATCAGACAAAGATATTGATGAAGCTAGTAAGTTTGGAGAGATCATTAAAGATTATGTTAAAAAAGGTGATTATGAAGGAATGCAAGAAGATATAGTTGCTTCTGATGGAGTACGAGTAAAACCTTTTTTAATTCGATCTGATCAAGGAGGAAATCGCATCTTTAAAAAGTGGGCAAGTATAATTTATAAAGCTGGTGAAAAATCACCACCAAAAAGAAAAGTATTATTAGCTATCTTTAGACGATATTTGGTAGTTGCAATATGGTTAATAATGCCTATAGTGTTTATACTATTTTTGATAACGTATTTACCAATGTATAGATACATAAAAAAGAACATAAAATATTATCAATCAATAAGACTGAGATAAGAATCCTTATATGAAGAATGTCTACATAACACGAACAGCACATTTTCTACCTAATGATCCTATATCTAATGAAGATATGGAGAATAAATTAGGACTCATAGATGATAAACCATCTAGAGCAAGACGAATAGTGCTTAGAAATAACGGGATAAAAACTCGATATTATGCATTAGACAAAGACAATAATGTAACGCATAATAATGCACAAATAACTAAAGAAGCAATAGCAAATTTATGCGATAAGGATTTTAAAGAAAATGATATAGAACTATTATCATGTGGGACTTCTGGTCCAGATAATCTATTACCATCTCATGCAGCTATGGTTCATGGATTATTGGATAGTAAGAGTATAGAATTGAATACGGCAGCAGGTGTTTGTTGTTCTGGTGTAAATGCATTAAAATATGCCTATATGGCGATTAAGTCTGATGACAAGAATAATGCAGTATGTACAGGATCAGAAAGATCATCTAGCTGGATGACCTCTCATAAATATATAGAAGAAGTAAAACATTTAAAAAACCTTGAAGAAACACCTGTAATTGGATTTAAAAAGGATTTTTTAAGATGGATGTTATCAGATGGAGCAGGTGCTTTTTTATTAGAAAGTGAACCTAAAGGGGAATGTCCTCTTAAAATTGAATGGATGAAAGCGTATTCTTATGCATATGAGTTAGAAACGTGTATGTATGCTGGAGGTGAGAAGCTTGAAGATGGATCCATTAAACCGTGGACAGATTACACTCCCGAAGAATGGTTAGAACAATCCATATTTTCACTAAAACAAGATGTGAAAATATTGGATGAGAATATAGCTATAAAAGGAGTAGAAAGTATGAAAGATGCAATGACTACGTATAATTTAAATGTAGATGACATTGATTATTTTTTACCCCATTTATCATCGTTCTATTTTGGAGATAGACTATATGATGAAATGATAGACAAAGGAATAGCAATTCCTAAAGAAAAATGGTTTACAAATTTAAGAGATGTAGGAAATGTAGGAGCTGCATCCATCTATTTGATTATAGATGAATTGCGTAAATCAGGTAAACTTAAAAAAGGAGATAAACTATTAGCTGCAATTCCAGAGAGCGGTAGATTCTCATATTTCTATTTTTTAATGACGGTATGCTAATGGAAAATTTATTGCAAGAAGAAATACTAGATATAGCTTTTATTAAAAAGCTAATTCCGCAAAAAGACCCTTTTGTGATGATCGATAAATTACTGTATTATGCAGACGATAAGGTGATTTCGGGTTTTAAGGTTCATGCAGATAACCCTATGGCTAATGCTACTCATTTTACAGAAGGAGGTCTCATAGAAAATATGGCTCAAAGTATAGCATTACATAGAGGATATAGAGGCTATCGCAATGCAGGAAAAGATAATAAACCTAAAACAGGGTTTTTAGGTTCTATTAAATATGCCGAGGTTTTTGACCTACCTGCTATAGGAGAAGAAATCACAACTACAGTCGATATTATTGCTGAGATCATGAATGTTTCTCTCGTAAAAATTGAAGTAAAAAATAGTGAAGGAAAACTATTGGCCAATTCAGAAATGAAAACAATAATAGTAGATCCTTAACAAAGAAGTAAATACTACTTAAATATTGTATATATGAAGAAAGAAGAAGTACCTCAAGACGAAAGCTGTTTCTCTGATACAGAAATGAAAGAAGTCATATATGCTGTAGATAAAGATGGTAAATACGATAAAGCATTGAGTTCTGGATGGGAGACTAAGACGATAGTTTTGGATAAATCATTAGAACACATTGAAGAAAGAAAAGCACAAGCCATAGCAAATATCAAAAACGGAATACAAAGTCCTATAGCATACTTCATGGAAGAACACCGTATGGATATTCCTACTTTGGCTAGTTATGTAGGTATATGGCAATGGAGAGTTAAGCGTCATTTAAAAGCAAAACCTTTTCAACGATTAAGTGCTAAAACATTACAACGCTATGCAGAAGTTTTTGAGATTTCTGTAAGCGAATTAAAACATCCTAAATTTTGAAAATAGATTTTAAGCATAATCAATCTGCTCATTGTGAAAATGGAGTAGTATCAAATTTATTAAACTTTCATGGTTTACCGTTAAGTGAACCTATGGCTTTTGGGATAGGATCAGGATTATTTTTTGTCTATATACCTTTCTTAAAAGTTAATTATGCACCTGCATTTAGTTATAGACCTATGCCAGGGTTTATTTTCTCTAGAGTAAGTAAACGATTAGGATTTAAAATAAAAAGAATTAAATTTTCATCTAAAGAAAAAGCTCAAGCTACATTAGATCAAGAATTAGCCAAAAACAATCCAGTAGGATTGCAAGTAGGAGTCTATAATTTACCTTATTTTCCAGATGAATATCGTTTTCATTTCAATGCACATAACCTTGTGGTTTATGGAAAAGAAGACGAGCAATATTTAGTAAGCGATCCAGTAATGCCTGGCGTTACTAAGCTTACAGCAAAAGAATTAGAAAAAGTTAGATTTGCCAAAGGAGCTTTAGCACCAAAAGGACATATCTATTATCCAGTAGCATTACCTAAAACTTTTGATCTTAAAAAAGCGATTCGCAAAGGGATTAAACACACTTGTAAAGATATGTTAGCTCCAGTTCCTTTTGTAGGAGTGAAAGGGATCAAGTTTGTAGCCAAAAAGATTCGTAAATGGCCTCAGAAAGTAGGTGTTAAAAAAACGAATCATTATTTAGGGCAATTGGTTCGTATGCAAGAAGAAATAGGAACAGGTGGAGGAGGATTTCGTTTTATATATGCAGCTTTTTTACAAGAAGCAGCGGGTATATTAGAAGAACCTAAATTGATCGAGTTATCAAAAGAGCTTACGGCAATAGGAGATCAGTGGAGAGATTTTGCTGTAGAAGCATCAAGATTATATAAAAACAGAAGTAAAGAAACAGATGCATATAATAAAATAGCAGATAAGCTTGAACATATAGCAGATGCTGAAAAAACATTTTATATAGCACTTAAAAAAGCGATACGCTAGATTATGGATGTTATTAAAGTACATAATTTAGAAAAACAATATAAAGGAGCAGATTTTAAATCGCTTAAAGGAGTTTCTTTAACAATTCAAAAAGGAGAGATTTTTGGTTTATTGGGGCCTAATGGAGCCGGAAAAACAACATTGATATCGATTTTATGCGGACTCTTATCTGCTACAAATGGAGAGGTTTTTATCAATGATAAAACATATGCTTCAAAAAAAGATGAATTGCGAAAACTAATAGGAGTAGTGCCTCAAGAATACGCTTTGTATCCTAGTTTGACCGCTAGAGAGAATTTGATGTATTTTGGAGGAATGTACGGCATTGCCAAACAAGAATTAAAGAGCAAAGTAATTACACACCTTGAAGCACTAGGATTAGCACAATTTGCAGATAAAAAAATTAGAACTTTTTCTGGGGGGATGAAACGTAGGGTTAACTTAATTGCAGCAATCCTACATCAACCAGAAATATTATTTCTAGACGAACCAACTGTGGGAGTAGATGTGCAGTCAAAAAAAGCGATTACACAAAAACTAGAAGCATTAAATCAGTCGGGAACTACAATCATTTATACATCACATCATTTAAGAGAAGCACAAGAACTGTGTACAAGAGTTGGAATTATTGATAAGGGAGAAATTATTGTCTCAGGTAGTCCCGACAAGTTGATAGCAGAAGTTCAAGATGCTAGAAACCTTGAAGATGTATTTGTAGAATTAACAGGAAAGGAGTTTAGAGATTATGCATAAACTCATAGCTTCCATAAAAAAAGAAACCTTATTACTTACTAGAGATATAGGGGGATTAGGTATATTATTTATAATGCCTATTATCTTGGTCATCACGATTACTTTATTACAAGATACTACCTTTAAAAAAGTAGGAGGAGGTAGTAGTATAGATATTATATTGGTCGATAATGATAAGGGAAGTTTATCTGATGAAATCAAAAAGAACTTTGAAGAAATTCCTTTTTTAAATCCTATAACTACTCAAGAAGAAGAAACTATTACTGAAGCTAAAGCAGAGAAATTAGTTGCAGCAGGAGCTTACCAATTAGCAGTAGTTATACCAGAGAAATTATCTTCAGATTTAGATAAGCAGATATCAGAAAATATTAATAAAATTCTTAGTGATTTTGAAGGCAGTGTTACAGAAGAATCAAAAGAACTAACAACCAGAGTAGAACAACAAATCAAACCTAAGGTGATTAAGTTTTATTTTGATCCGGTTACACAAGAAACGTTTAGAAGCTCAGTTGCTTTTGCTGTAGATAAACTAATATCTCAAATAGAGACACAATCTATTTATAAAGCATTTGAAAAAGAATTAGGAGAGTCGGCACATATGACTTCTTTAAACAAACAAAAATTAGTAACATATCAAGAGATTAATCCTTCATTAGCAGGGAACGAAGTAATGCCTAATTCTGTACAA
The DNA here is from genome assembly GCA_947387485.1 of Aquimarina rhabdastrellae. Taxonomy (GTDB): domain Bacteria; phylum Bacteroidota; class Bacteroidia; order Flavobacteriales; family Flavobacteriaceae; genus Aquimarina. The sequence goes on along the minus strand of CANDNT010000001.1, from coordinate 508,295 downwards.
CACAATGTACCAGCATGGACGTTATTTGCTATTTTCTTTATGATATTACCTTTATCTCTCAATATCGTTAAAGAAAAAGGACAAGGTACTTTTGTAAGATTACAAACAACACCTATTAAATACCAAACAATTATTTTGGCAAAAGCCATATTGTATGTATTAGTGAGTATACTACAGTTTACCATTATTCTAGGTATAGGAATGTATATTTTTCCATATTTAGGATTACCTACATTACAAATAGGATCTAATTTGGGAGTTTTATATGCTGTTACTATGGCTTCTGGAATGGCAGCTGTAGGTTTAGGGTTATTATTAGGGACAGTATTTACTACTCACGAGCAAGCAGCACCTTTTGGAGCAGTTTTAGTAGTGATTTTAGCAGCAATAGGAGGCGTATGGGTACCTGTTTTTGCAATGCCAGAAGCCATGCAAGTTGTAGCTAAGATTTCGCCTATGAATTGGGGGTTAGAAGCCTTTTATAATTGTTTTATTAGAGCTGGTAAATTAAGTGATATAATAGGAGAATTAGGATTATTAGTTGGCTTTTTTGTGCTAACTATGAGTATAGCAATCGTTTATTATGAGAAGAAGAAGAATGTCTGATACTGGGGTTGAAACCCAAATTAAGAACACCTATGATGTGCGTGTACGTTTTAATGATTGTGATCCATTACGTATAGTTTGGCATGGAGTATATATTACCTATTTTGAGGACGGAAGAGAAGCTTTTGGTAGAGCACACGAAATTTCTTATTTAGATGTAAAAGCTAATGGATTTTCAACGCCTATAATAAAATCGGTATGCGAACATAAAAAACCATTAGCATATGGAGATATTGCAATTGTAGAAACAACTTTTGTTGATACTCCAGCTGCAAAAATGATTTTTAGATATAAAATTTATAACCAACACAAAGAATTGGTGTGTATAGGAGAAACAATACAGGTATTTGTTGATGACGAAGGAAATATGTCACTTACATTGCCTAAATTCTTTGAAGATTGGAAACGTAAAGTAGGATTATTATGAGAAGAGCATATTTAAATTCTGATGTGATTATATCTCCCTTAGGGTTTACTTCTGAAGAGAATATAGCTAAACTCAGAAATAATATATCAGGTATTACTGAACAAGACGATACTAATTTGCATAGAACATCTTTTTATGGTGCAAAAATAGCAGATGATAAACTTGAGGAATTAAGTCTACAATATGATCTTTTAGCTTATACTCGCTTAGAACAAATGATGTTGCTAGCAGTTAAAAAGTTATTAGAAAAAAATCCGAGTTTAGATATTCACAAAACAGGAGTAATTATAGCGACTACAAAAGGTAATGTAGATCAGTTGGCTATAGATATGCAATCAGAAAATGCGTATTTAACTAGTTTGTCTAATACTATCGAATCGTATTTTACATTAAAGAATACGCCTATAATACTATCAAATGCATGTATTTCTGGAGGTCTTGCAGTTGCTGTAGCTAAGCGAATGATTCAAGCAGAACAATATGATGATGTGATAGTGATAGGAGGAGATGTTTTAACAGCATTTACACTTTCTGGATTTTTCTCTTTTCAAGCAGTAAGTGATCAGCCTTGTAAACCTTTTAGCAAAAATAGAACAGGAGTAAGTTTAGGAGAAGCTGCGGCAGCGCTTTGGGTATCTTCAAATAAAATAGAAGAAACCAATGTAGTATTGACAGGAGATGCCTCGGTAAATGATGCTAATCATATTTCTGGACCATCACGTACTGGAGAAGGATTGTTTTTAAGTATTACCAAAGCATTAAAAGAAGCCAATATAGAAAGTGAAGCTATAGATTATATCTCGGCACATGGAACAGCCACTCCTTTTAATGATGAGATGGAGTCAATTGCATTTAGTAGAGCAAATTTATTAAAAGTACCATTAAACAGTTTTAAGGGGTATTATGGACATACACTAGGAGCATCTGCTTTAATCGAAACTATTATAGCAAGACATTGTCTATTAAATAACGAAGTGTTTGCTTCAAAAGGATTTGATGAACTAGGAGTTTCTGAACCTGTAACAGTTTTAAAAGAGAATAAAATAATGCCATTACAACGTGTGCTAAATACAGCGTCAGGTTTTGGAGGATGTAATGTGGCTTTGATTTTAGAAAAAATAAATAGCTAATGGAAAAGAAATATTACATAAAGCATTATTGTGCAATAAAGAATGAAGCTGTTTATAAAAATGGAGAAGTATATCACGAAGATGAAACTTCAGATAACCTAAAAGATTTTGCAAAAGGAATTTATAAAAAACTAGAACTTAAGTATCCAAAATTTTATAAGATGGACGAACTGTGTAAGTTTAGTTTTTTAGCTTCAGAAATACTATTGATGAATGAAGAAATAGATGAAGATACAGCATTAGTTTTTGCTAATAAAGCATCTAGTTTAGTTACCGATAGAAAACATCAAGAAACTATAAATGATCCAGAAAATTATTTTCCGTCACCAGCTATTTTCGTGTATACACTACCTAATATAGCTTTAGGAGAAATAAGTATAAAACATAAATTTAAAAGTGAGAATGCATTTTTTGTAAACGAAAAGTTTGATAGTTCGTTTATAATGAACTATTCACAGATGCTTTTGGACACTCAAAAAGCAACAAAAGTGATATGTGGATGGGTGGATTTGGATAGTAACAAATATGACGTATTTTTGACTTACTTAACCAGAGAAGAAGGAAAACAAATTACGATAAGAGAATTAACAGATATATATAACAACGATTATGGCAGAATTAGTAGAAGAGCTTAAAGAAAAAATTATTGACCAATTAAGTTTAGAAGATATAGAAGTAAGCGATATAGATAATAATGATCCATTGTTTGGAGACGGATTAGGCTTAGATTCTATTGATGCATTAGAATTAATTGTATTATTAGAAAAAGAATACGGTATCAAGCTTACAGATCCTAAAGAAGGAAAAGCAATATTTCAATCGGTTCAAGTAATGGCTGATTACATTACAAAACACCGTACAAAATAAAGATCAAATAACGTAAATCATTAGACCATTATCACGATAATGGTCTATAACTTTTTAAGCAAATGAGCAAAGGAATTGCCATAACGGGAATGGGAATCATTTCTTCTATAGGAAATACTGTAGCAGAGAATTTGAGTTCATTGCGAGCTGCAAAACCAGGGATTACAAGATTAGATTTAATCGAGACAAGACATCGTGATGCTATTATGGTGGGCGAAATCAAAAAAAGTAATGCCGAACTAGAAACCCAAATAGGATTAGCAAAAGACAATAACCTGTCACGTACTTCGATGTTAGGAATTATAGCAGCTAGAGAAGCTATAGTACAAGCTTCTATTGATGATATAGATGCATATCGTACAGGATTCATTTCAGGAACTAGTGTAGGCGGAATGGATATGACAGAACGATATTATACCACGTATCAAGAATCTCCAGAGTTTCGTAAATATATAGCAACGCAACATGCAGGGGCGACTACAGGTGATATAGCAAGACATTTGGGTATTAGAGGTTATGTTACAACGATAAGTACAGCATGTTCTTCGGCAGCTAATGCTATTATGTTAGGTGCTAGAATGATCAAAGCAGGTAAATTAGATCGTGTTATCGTAGGAGGTACAGATGGTATGTCTAAGTTCACGATTAATGGATTTGGTACCTTGATGATTTTGTCTGATGAAGCGTGTACTCCTTTTGACGAAAATAGAAAAGGTTTAAACTTAGGTGAAGCAGCAGCTTATATTGTTTTAGAAAGTGATAAAATCGTTAAGAAAGAAAATAAAAAAGTATTAGGCTATGTAAGTGGATGGGCAAATGCAAATGATGCCTTTCATCAAACGGCTTCTTCGGCAGAAGGAGAAGGTGCATATCTAGCTATGAAAGAAGCTTTAGATATAGCAGAGATAACACCAGATGCTATTGATTATGTAAATGTTCATGGTACTGCGACACCTAATAACGATATGTCTGAAGGGACAGCAATGCTTCGAATTTTTGGAAAAGAAAATATTCCTGTATTTAGTTCAACCAAAGCTTTTACTGGTCATACTTTGGCAGCCGCCGCATCTGTAGAAGCAGTATTCTCATTACTATCATTGCAAGAGAATATGGTTTTTCCGAATCTTAACTTTAAAACACCAATAGAAGCACTAGATATGACACCGCAAACAACATGTCTAGAAAAAGAGCTTAATGTGATTTTATCAAACTCATTTGGTTTTGGAGGTAATTGTTCTACATTAATATTTACTAAGGCATGAGCAAATGTTATATCAAGGGAATTGCGAGTATAACAGCACAACCCACAACAGTAGAAGATCAATTTCTAGAAGAAATTATATCATATCAAGAATCTATTTTTAGAGCTAGTGATCCCAATTATAAGGAATTTATAAAGCCAGCTGCAATGAGACGTATGTCAAAAGCAGTAAAGATGGGAGTAACAGCTTCTCAAATGGCATTAAAACAAGCTAATATAGAACAACCTGATGCTATAATTACAGGTACAGGAATGGGGTGTAGACAAGATTCTGAAAAGTTTCTTGAAAAAATATTATATGATGATGAACAATATTTAACACCAACATTATTTATACAATCAACGCATAATACGGTAGGAGGACAAATAGCTTTAGGATTAAAATGTAAAGCATATAATGTTACCTATGTACAATCTGCAGTATCTTTTGAATCTGCTATTATTGATGCGCAATTAATGCTAGATGAACAGCCTAATAGTAATATTATGGTTGGAGGTATTGATGAGATCGCAAAAACTTCTTCTAGATTTCATATACTTAATGGAGATGTAAAAAAAGAAGAAATACATAACTTAGAATTATTATCCTCTACAACAACAGGAACTATAGCATCAGAGGGAGCAACCTTTATGGTAATTGGTAATGAGGATACTACTAATAATATAGCCGAGATCGTAGATGTAGAAATTAAGTATAGTGCATCTGTTGAAGAAATTAAAAAAGATATTCTAGAATTTATAGCTAGAAATGATTTGGAAATAACTGCTATTGATGCCATAGTACTAGGAAATAATGGGGATCATTCTTTTGATCATTACTATCAAGAGTTACAGCAGACGTTATTTAAAGATACAGAGCAATTATATTATAAACACTTGATAGGAGAATATCATACAGCATCTGCATTTGCTTATTGGATTGGTACTAAAATATTTGAATATAAAAATGTACCAGATGTTTTAAGATTAAATGACAAAAAAAGTCAAGAGCATAAGAATATATTGATATATAATCATTACAGAGGAGAGAATCATAGTATAGCCTTATTACGTAAATGTTAATCAGAAAATTAGTTAATGGCATAAGTATTAGTATACTAATACTCCTTATCTCGTTAGGATTTATAGGAGTAACTTCTTGGTGGATGATAAGTATAGTAATAGTACCATGGTTAATGATTACTGTTTATGGAGTATGTAATATAGATTCGCAGTATTTTGTAAAGAGTTACTGTAAAGCAGATAAATATCAAAAAAAAGCAATTGCGATAACATTTGATGATGGTCCTCATGAGAATACAGTAGCTATACTTGAATTGCTTAAAGCGTATAATGCAAAAGCTACTTTCTTTTGTATAGGAAAACAAATCGAAAAATATCCTGATATCTTAAAAAAAATAGAAGAAGAAGGGCATCTTATAGGCAATCATACCTATTCTCATAGCAAGACTATAGATTTATATAATACAAAGAAATTTTCGAAAGAAATTCTGGATACTGATCATGCAATAGCAAGTATTATTAGTAAAAAACCACAATTGTTTAGACCTCCTTATGGAGTAACAAATCCAGACATAGCTAGAGCCTTAAAAATTACAAAACATAAAGTTATAGGGTGGAATAAAAGATCTTTTGATACATCGACAAAGTCAACAACAAAAGTTTTAAAGCGTATTACAAAAAACTTGACATCTGGTGATATAATACTACTTCATGATACTCAAATTAAAACAAGAGAAACATTGGAACAGTTGTTGGTATATTTAAAAAAACATAGTTTTGAAACTGTAGATGTTGCTACTTTATTAGGTATAGAAGCTTATCAAGTAGCGGGAGACATAAAAAATAACTAAGAGGGATATGAAAAAAATAATATTATTTTGTGTATTATGGTGTAGTGCTTTGAGTATTCAAGCACAAGAGAAGGCTATGGCTGCAAAAGATATAGCAGAATTTAAAGAAGCTGTAGAGAATATAGCAAAAAAGTTTAAAACTGCTACAGCCGATTTTATACAAATAAAACATATTGATTTCCTATCAAATGATATTGAGAGTAGAGGTAAATTATATATTAAATATCCAGATAAATTAAGGTGGGGCTATACAGAACCTTATAGTTATAATGTAATTTATAAAGATGAAAAACTATTTATTAATGATGAAGGAAAGAAAACTAAAATAGACCTTCAATCTAATAAGATGTTTAAAGAACTCAATAAATTATTAAAAGAAATGACAAATGGAAAAATGTTTGATGATACTAGATTTGATTTGTCGTTTTTTGAAACACCAAAAGAATATATAGTTAAAGCAATACCCAAAGATCCAAGATTAAAGAAGATGTTTAATTCACTTGAGACTGTATATAGTAAAAAAACTCATTGGGCATTGAGTATTAAGACTATAGAGGAATCAGGAGATTATACATTAACTATATATGAAAATGTACAAATAGACAAACCTATTTCAGATGAGATATTTACTCATTAATTTAGTTGTTCTTTTAGGGTTTTGTAGTTGTAAACCTATTGAATATGCACAAGAAGAAGATGCTATAGGGATAAAAGTAACATATACAAATCCGTATTTTGCAAATGCAGCGTTTGATTATGTATATAAAACAGATATAGCGGTATATAATCAGAATTTTAGTGGAATTTTAATTATAAAAAAAATTAAAGAAGGACTACATCGTGCAGTGTTTACAACACAATTTGGCGGAACGATATTTGATTTTGAATTTAATAAAGAGGATTTTAAAGTTCATTACATTCTAAAAGATTTAGATAAAAAGATCATTATTAATATTTTCAAAAAAGATTTTAAAGCGTTAATAGATGAAACTTTGGATCCAATTAAAGCTTTTGAGACAAAAGCAGAAAGGATTGTAAAAACAAAAGCAGATAAAAGATTTAATTACTATTTTTACGACGATTCTAAAAATCGATTAGATAGTATCAAACAAACGACTAAACGAAAAGAAAAGTTTAGTATACTCTTTGATAAGATTGATGAAAATGTAGCAGAAGAAATTACAATTCAGCATCACGGAATCAAATTAAGAATGAAATTACACCTATTAAAAAAATAAAGATGTTAATCACAGACTTTTATCAAAAGCAATCAGAAAAAATTGAAGGTAATATACAAACAACTGTGATTAAATTAAATCCAGAAAATGATGTGTTTAAAGGCCATTTTCCTAATAAGCCAATAACACCAGGAGTGTGTATGCTTCAAATAATAAAAGAACTTACAGAAGAACGCTTGCAGACTTCATTATTGATGACCAAAGCTTCTAATGTAAAGTTTATGGCAGTGATTAATCCTGAAGAAACTCCAATTCTTACTATAAAAAATGAATTTACAGATAAAGAAGATAGTATCAAAGTAAAGAATGTATGTTCTTATGGTGATACTGTAGCTTTAAAAGTAGTAACTACATTTAAAAAAATATAGGTAATGAAACTTTTAATAATTCTTTTTTGCAGTATATGTTCTTTTCAGCAAGTAGATAAAACTCAGATAAGAGAGTTATATAAGGTAGCTCATCTTAATGCTGAAAAAACTGAAGAGCTGTATGCTATAACGAAAGATGCAGTAATAAAAGAAAACGAAGCATTATTAAAAGTATATTATGGAGCGGCATTAACACTTAAAGCAAAGTTTGCTAAAACTAGAAAAGATAAAATTAAGTTCTTTAAAGAAGGTGCAAAACTTATTGAGGAAGTTGTCGCAAAACACCCTAACGATATAGAAATTAGATTCGTGAGATTAAGTGTACAGGAAAATGCCCCTCGAATCACGAGATATAAAAAGAATATAAAAGAAGATAAGTTATATATCGAACAAAATCTACAAAATTCTTCAGAGCAAATCAAAGTATATATTGCTGCATACTTTGAAAATAATTAAGTGATTGTATGTTAATTTTTTGTAAAGTTTTGAATTTTAGGTTAATAAACTAAAAGAAGAGACGTTACTAGCCTAAGACTTAACACTAATTAACCTAAATCACATGAAAAAAAAGCACTTACCCCTTTTACTAGGGCTTATGGTTGCTTCTATATCTGGTATAGCTCAAGATTGGAGGCATAGTAACAAAAATTATTTTGAAATCCTTGAAGCCGAACGAGATCGAATTGATGAACTTAAAAAAAGTTCCAATAGAGAAGATCAAAGAGCTGTAAAGCAATTTGAGCGATGGTCATATTACTGGAGAAGTCGTGTTAATAATGACGGAACTTTTCCAGATGCTAGAAAAGCATACCAAGATTGGAAGCAGTTTGAACAAAATAATACAGTAAAATCAGCTGCAGAATGGACACTAATTGGACCTACAGCAATTCCTGAATCCGTAGCCTCTTTTTATGCAGGATTAGGAAGGCTTAATGTTGTAGCGTTCAACCCCAACGATACAAACGAAATTTGGGTAGGATCACCAGGTGGAGGAGTATGGAACTCTACAGATGGAGGTAATTCATGGATACCTAAGGGAGATGTTGTACCTAATCTAGGAGTGTCAGATATTGTGGTTGATCCATCAAACCCTAATATAATTTATTTGGCAACAGGAGATGCAGATGGAAGACAAAATGGTTCTATAGGGGTACTAAAATCTACAGATAAAGGGAGCTCATGGAACATGACTGGATTAGAATTAAATGTAGCAAATAGAAGTACCATATCACATTTATTAATCGATCCTAGCAATGTAAATACGATTTTTGCAACTACTAGTTCAGGGATTTATAAATCAACTGATGGTGGTAATACATGGAATGAAAAAAGATCTGGAGCATTTAATGATATCGTATATAAAGAAGGAAGTACAACAACGTTATTCGCTTCAAGTTTATCTAATAGTAGATTTTTCATTTCGACAGATAATGGAGAGACTTGGACAAATTCATCTTCGGGTATATCAAACTCAGGAAGGTTAGATATAGCAACTACTGCTGCAGACGAAGATTTTATTGTAGTAATGACTAGAAATGGTTCTTTATTTAAATCTACAAATGGAGGAGGCAATTGGACTCCGATGTCTAATATTTCGGGTATTTCTACTCAGGGAGGATATAATCAAACGTTAGCAATATCTCCTAACAATAAAAATTTAATAATTGTTGGTGGAGTTCATGGATGGAGATCTACAAATGGTGGTAATAGTTGGGAACGATATTTAGATGGATATTGGACTCAAGGTAATCCATATTTTTATGTGCATTCTGATCACCATGATTTAAAATTCATGCCAGGAAATGGAGATGTACTCTTTTCTGCAAATGATGGAGGTTTATTTAAAGGAGATATAACTACCAATAATGCATGGACAGATTTATCTGCTGGATTAGCAATTACACAATATTATAAAGTAGCAGGAACTCCCCAAAATGCAAACTTTTTATTAGCAGGCGCTCAAGATAATGACATAACACATTATGATGGTAATCAATGGATAAATAGACATTATGGATCAGATGGAGTAGAAGCTTTATGGAACTATAGTAACTCTGATATCGCATGGACTTGTAGTCAATTTGGAACAATTCAAAGAACAACAGATGGCTTTGCCACCGGCCCATCTAGATTATCAACACCAGGAGGAGCTGCTTTTGTTTGGCCATTAGAAATAGACCCTAATAATCCTAATACGATTTATGGAGGATTTGGAGATATTTACAAATCAAATAACTCTGGAAATTCATGGATTAATTTAAATTCTCCAGCATCTGGATCTATAGAAGCAATTGCTATAGCACCATCTAATAATCAAATATTATATGTGATAGATGGAGCGAGAACAGCATCGTCAAGATTACATCGTACTACAAACGGAGGTACATCATGGAGTACAATAAACCAGCCATCAGGAGGAAGAATTAAAAACGTAGCAATTCATCCTACAAATCCAAATGAGATTTATATTTGTTATGGTGGATATAACAATGGTCAAAAAGTATATAAGTCTACAGATGGAGGAAGTAACTGGGAGAATATAAGTAGAAACTTACCTAATTTTCCTATAAACAAAGTGGCTTATCTTACTGGAGGTAATGGAGATATTTTTGTAGGATCGGATATAGGTGTTTTTCATAGTAATGATGATGATACAGAATGGAAAAGATATGGATCTGGATTGCCAAACGTAATTGTTAACGATATAGAAATACATTATGCTACAGAAAAATTAAGAGTGGCAACCTACGGAAGAGGAGTTTGGGAAGTATCGGTTAATCAACAGGCATTATCTATTAATGAATTTGAAACTGATGTACTAAGTATATATCCTAACCCATCAAAAGGAAAGTTTACACTAAAATTAAAAGATTTATCAGGAGAATCTACGATTACTATATACAACTTGATAGGTGGAGTGATAAAACATTTTAAAACTTCGGAAACTACATTAGGAATTGATTTATCAAATGTGGCTTCAGGGATGTACTTTGTTAATGTAGAAAATGGCGGTAAAAAAGTTGTGAAAAAAGCTATCGTTAAATAATAATTATGAAAGGTATTCAAATTTTAGCTATAGCTCTTTTAGTAATGTGTAGTTCTTGTAAAAGTCAATTAAGGCTAACTTCGGTTTATAAAGAAACTGTGATACCAGGTATTAGAACACAACAACCTTATATGCAATATGCAATATCTTTTGAGGTTGGTGAGGATATGGTTTTAGTTTTTGATGAAAATAAAATTGAGAACGAAAATTTTAATGGTCAAGATCTTAATATCGGATTGATGACTCAAAATCGCTCAAAAACTATGCAGTCTATAACCAAAGCAGGAGCATATACATTACTTATAGAAAGTATAGATAAAACGATAGATATCAATAGAGATAAATTAAAACTCTATTATAAGTCAAACGGAAAAACTCAAAGTATTGAAATAACGTCTTTTGAAAATAAGGAAGTTAAATTGAGATAATAGAGAATTCCATAAATAGTATAAAAGCCCTAATAATCTTTTTTATTAGGGCTTTTGTAATTTTAATTATAGCCATAATTAGAATTACTTTAAAAGATAAGTATAAGGATAGCTATATCAAGGAATATGTTATTTTTGTTGGGCAAAAATCAAGTAAGTGAACCTAACTAATACTTTTTCAGAAACTTTTAAGCAGTTAAACTGTTGTGTAATTATACCGACGTATAACAATCAAAAAACTTTGACCAGAGTTTTAGATGGCGTATTGTCATATACTAATAATGTGATAGTAGTTAATGATGGAGCCACAGACGAGACTCCTCAAATTTTATCACAATATAAAAATAGAATAGAGTTGATTACCTTTTCTGAGAATAAAGGAAAAGGAGTAGCATTAAGAGTAGCATTTAAAAAAGCTTCAGAATTAGGTTATGATTATGCGATAACTATAGATAGTGATGGACAACATTATCCAAAAGATTTACCTGTCTTTTTAGAAGCTTTAGAAAAACAAAATCCCGATAAACCATTATTATTAATAGGATCCAGAAAGATGGATGATCCTACAGTACCTAATAAGAGTAGTTTTGGAAATAAATTTTCTAATTTTTGGTATTATGTAGAAACAGGTATCAAATTAGATGATACGCAATCTGGATATCGATTATATCCTATTAAAGAAATAGAAAAACTCAATTTATATACTACAAAATTTGAGTTAGAAATTGAGGTTATCGTAAAACTAGCATGGAACCGTGTAGAAGTTCGCAATGTTCCTATTGAAGTTTTATATGATGAGAATGAAAGAGTAACACATTTTAGACCATTCAAAGATTTTACTCGCATTAGTATTTTAAATACATGGTTGGTAACCTTAACGATCTTATTTTATGGGCCACGTAATTTATTCTATAAGATAAAAGATAAGGGGGTTAAACGCTATTGGAAAGAAAATGTACTAAAGAGTAATGATAGTCCATCTAAAAAAACAGCGGCTATTATGTTAGGCTTATTTATAGGGATTATTCCGCTATGGGGATTTCAAACAGTCACAGTTTTGGCTTTGGCAACAGCATTAAGACTTAATAAAGTAATTGCATTTGTATACTCAAATATTAGTATACCACCTGTAATACCTTTTATAGTATATTTTAGTAGCATGATAGGAGCTATTGCCTTAGGAAAAGAACCAGATTTGACTTTGAATATTGAGGATATTCGTAATAGCAAAGATGTATTGACTGGATTAGGACAATATATAATAGGAAGTTTTATACTGGCTACAGCTGTATCTCTTTTTGTAGGAGGACTTTCTTTTGTGTATTTCAAGAGTAAGGCTTCAAAAAAATAATGGAATAAGAATTAAATATGTCAAACATTTTTTTCAAGATATATAACATAATAAAAACGTACAGGTTAATAGCATGGCCGTTAATTTTAGCTTTTATTGTAGGAATAGCAATTCTAGCGCAACACATACGATTTGAAGAAGATATTACACAGCTAATTCCTAATAACGAAAAATCTGAAGTAACACAGCGAGTATTAAATACAGTATCTTTTGCAGATAAGATTGTTGTTAATATAGAAACCAAAGGAGAAGCAAATGCAGATAGTTTAGTAAACTATGCACAAGACTTTGTAAATAGAATAGAAAAAGAATTATCGACGTATGTTAAAGATGTTCAAGGACAAATCGATGATGAAAAAGTCATAGATATATATGATTTTGTTTATGATAATCTACCTTTATTTTTAACCGATGAGGATTATAAAATCATAGAGCAAAAAATACAGACAGATTCAATTCAAAAAGCTATAAATTATAGTTACAAAGCCATTTTATCTCCAGCTGGAGTAATTACTAAGAGATTTATAGTAAAAGATCCTTTACAACTTACTAGTTTAGGATTACAAAAGCTAGCACAATTACAATTAGGTGATGAGTTTGAATTACACAATGGTTTTTTAATTACGAAAGATCATAAAAATGTCATATTATTTTTAACAACAGCACAAGCAACCAACGAAACAGATAAGAATACCTATTTTGTAGAGCAACTAGAAAAAATAAAAAAAGAATTAAATACAAAATACAAAGAAAGTGTATCTGCTAGTATTTTTGGATCTACACTTTATGCTGTTGCAAATGCAAAGCAGATTAAGACAGATATCCAGACTACAGTAACCATAGCTATGAGTATACTACTCATAATATTAGTTGTATTTTATAAGAAAATTACTGTACCTATATTAATTTTTATACCCACTATATTGGGAGCACTAGTAGCGATAGCATCGTTATATATAATTAAACAAAAGATTTCATCAATTTCGTTAGGAATAGGCTCGGTATTACTAGGGGTAACCTTAGATTATTCATTACATATTCTTACACATTTTAAGAAAAATAATAATGTAAAAGAGTTATATAGAGATGTAGCATTGCCCATTTTAATGAGTAGTTTAACTACAGCAACAGCTTTCTTATGTTTAATCTTTGTAAAATCAGAAGCATTAAAAGATCTAGGGATTTTTGCAGCGATAAGTGTTGTTACAGCATCTGTATTTGCTTTGATAATAATTCCGCAAGCTTATCGATTCAAGACTAAAGAAGCCAATTCAACAACTGTAATAGATACCATTGCAGGTATTAATTATGATAAAAATAAGCCATTGATAATAGGAGTTATAGGACTTTTTATAATAGGGCTGTTTTTATTTAAAAAAGTTGGATTTAATAGTGATTTAAATACTATGAATTATCAACCAAAATCATTGGTTGAAGCAGAACAAAAGTTAGATAGAATCACTAATAATAGTGCAAAAACCATCTACATGGTTTCTTATGGAGAAACACTAGATGAAGCTTTAGGATACACAAACGAATTACATCAAGAATTACAAGTTCATAAAGAAAAAGGAAATATAATTAATTACAGTTCTTTGGGAGGAGTTGTTTTTTCAAAAGAAAAACAATTAGAACGAATTGCTAAATGGAATTCTTTTTGGAATGAAGAACGTAAAAATGATGTGATCACACAATTAATAGCAAAAGGAAGTGAAATAGGATTTAAACCTAAAACGTTTTCTGCTTTTTATACCACATTAACTACTGCAAAAAAAACAATAGATTTTGATGATTATGGAGACTTAGAAACACTTCATCTTAATGAATACCTTACTATAGAAGATGACTTTGTAACAGTAATGTCTGCAGTAAAAGTTAATCATGATCAAGCAACGCAAATTACAACAGATCTTGATACCAATAAAAATAGAATAGTAATAGATCGTAAAAAATTAAACGAAACATTTTTAGGAAATTTAAAAAATGATTTTGACACATTAATAGGTTATTCTATGATAGCCGTATTATTGATTTTGTTACTGTTATACAGAAACTTGGTATTAACAATAATAACAGCATTGCCTATTGCAATTACATGGATCATTACATTAGGAATGATGAAAATGCTGGCTATTGATTTTAATATTTTTAATATTATCATCTCGACATTTATATTTGGATTAGGAGTGGACTACAGTATATTTATTACCAATGGATTAATAAAAGAATATACTTATGGTAAAAAAGAACTCACAACATATAAAACATCTATTATACTATCAGTCATAACGACAATTCTAGGTGTAGGAGTTTTAATTTTTGCAAAGCATCCAGCATTAAAATCTATTTCGATAGTTTCTCTTATAGGGATTTTTGCAGCAGTATTAGTCGTATACACAATACAACCTATTCTTTTTAGAGTTTGTATTACCAATAGATCAAAAAAAGGACTATCTCCTTTAAAATTAAGGCAAACAATACATTCCTTATTTAGTTTTAATTTCTTTATAGATGGAAGCTTTTTAGTATCAACTATAAGTGCGTTAATCATTCCATGGATTCCGATAGAGAAAAAGAAAAAGATGGGAGTTTTTCACATGCTGGTTTCCAAATTAATGAAAGCTGTATTGTATACTAATCCATTTGTAAGTAAAAAAATAGAGAATACAATAGGAGAAACTTTTGATAAACAATGTATTATTATAGCTAATCATGCATCATTTTTGGATATACTTACGATAGGAATGTTACATCCTAAATTGATATTTTTAGTAAAAGATGCTGTATATAATTCAAAAATATATGGAAAAGCAGTGCGTTTGGCAGGTTTTTATCCAGTTTCTTCAGGAATAGATAAAGGGGTAACTCATCTTAAAGAAAAAGTAGAACAAGGATATTCTCTAATAGCATTTCCAGAAGGAACCCGAACAGAAACTGCAAAAATGGCGAGATTTCATAAAGGATCATTTTTTCTGGCAGAAGAATTAGGATTAGATATAGTACCTGTATTAATACATGGGAACTCTAATGTTTCTCCTAAAGGTGATTTTATTATAGAAAATGGAAAGATACACGTTAAAATATTACCAAGAATAGCAGCAGGAGATACAACCTATGGAGAAGGGTATGCAAAACGAACAAAGCAGATTAGCAAATACTTTAAAAAAGCATATCAAGATTTACAAAATGAGCTCGAACATGTAACCTATTATCAAACGACATTATTAAATAACTATAAATATAAAACGTGTTATAGTGCGGTTAAAAAGCAGATTTTAAATCAAAAACATATTAATTATAAGATAGCTTCATTTGTAGATACAGAAGATAAAGTGTTGTATTACGGTAATGACCACGGGCAACAATTAATACATTTAAGCTTGTATAAACCATATGCCAAGATGTATGGATATATAAGAGAAAAAGAAAGGTTAAATGTAGCACAACACTGTTTTTCGACAATAAGGAATAAAATAACGTATATAGAAAATACAGCAATAGAAACTATTAAGTTTAATGTACTTTTATTAGATTTGGCAGAAGATGATACAACTCTAGATTTAGAAAGTTTACTATCGTTAGAAGTAGATCGTATTATCATAAAAACTAATGGGAAAAACATATCAAAACCAAATGGTTTTGAACTACACTATAACGAAGATCAAATTGTTGTTTTGAATAGAATTTAATATGGGAAATCATTATGATGTATTAATAATTGGTAGTGGGCTAGGAGGATTGGTTTCTGCAAATATTTTGGCCAAAGAAGGAAAACGTGTATGTGTTCTAGAAAAGAACAATCAATTTGGAGGAAATCTACAAACATTTGTTAGAGATAAAAGTATTTTTGATACTGGGGTACATTACATAGGAGGATTAGATAAAGGACAAAATTTACATCGATATTTCCAGTACTTAGGTATTATGGATGATCTCAAATTGAGCCGAATGGATATGGATGCATATGATGTAATTACCTTTGATGGAGATGAAATAGAATATCCGCATGCTCAAGGCTACGATAATTTTGTAAAACAATTAGTACAATACTTTCCAGAAGAAGAAGAAGGAATTCAGCGCTATGTAAATAAAGTTAGAGATACGTGTTATCGTTTTCCGTTATACAACCTCGAATTTGGTAATAGTTATGATGGGACCGACCTATTAACGCTTAAAGCGAAAGAATTTATAGATAGTGTGACGAAGAACGAAAAGTTAAGAGCTGTATTGGCAGGATCAAACTTATTATATGCAGGAGATCCAGAAAAAACACCTTTTTATGTTCATGCATTATCTATCAATTCATATATAGAAAGTTCTTGGAGATGTATAAATGGCGGAAGTCAAATCGCCAAATTATTAATTAAGCGTCTGCGAGAGTTAGGAGGAACAGTTTTAAAATATCAAGAAGTAAATCAATTTGAAATAGAAGAAAAAAATGTAAAAGCAGTAAGTACAGTAAAAGGAGATCGTTTTACAGCAGATTGTTTTATTTCAAATGTAGACCCTAAGTTAACCTTATCAATGATAGGGAAAGAGCACTTTAGAAACTTGTATTATAATAGAATACAAAAAACAGAAAGTGTAATTTCGGCATTTAGTATCTATTTGGTTTTTAAAGAAAAAACTTTCAAATATTTAAATAAAAACTACTATCATTCAAAAAGTATTGATAGAGTATGGTTAAGTGACCAGTATACAGAAGAAAGTTGGCCAGAAGCGTATTTAATCTCTATGGCTGAAGATACCAAAAATCCAGGATATGCAGATAATTTAACATCGATTGCATATATGCATTATGAAGATGTAGCACAATGGGAAGATACGTTTAATACTGTGGTAAATGAAACGGAAAGAGGAGCGGATTATGAACGTTTTAAACAAGAAAGAGTAGAAGCATACCTAATCGAATTAGAAAAGAAATTCCCTGAAATTAGAAAACATATTAAATCAATACACACATCTACACCTTTATCTTATAGAGATTATATAGGATGTTATAAAGGTGGAATGTATGGGTTTAAAAAAGATGCTGACAATCCTATGCGTTCGTTTTTATCACCAAGAACAAAGATTAGTAATTTGTTTTTTACAGGACAAGGGTTAAATATGCACGGTATTTTGGGAGTGACGATTAGTGCAGTATTAACATGCTCAGAAATTGTGGGGAAAGAGCATTTATTAAAGAAGATTTTGGCATCAGAAAAAGAAAGAGAACAAATCACAAAAGCATAAATCATGGGGCAATTTAAAACAGTACCAGTTGATCGAGTAAAGAATATTACCAAAGAAGAGTTTATAGAAAAATATTATAAACCCCAACGACCTGTTTTAATAGAAGAATTGACCAAAGATTGGGGTGCTTTTAAAAAATGGAATCTAGACTATGTTCAAGAGCGATCAGGAGATCAGGTGGTTCCTTTATACAATAATGAACCAGCCAAAGGTAAAGAGAGTGTATATGCCCCTGTAAAAGAGATGAAATTGGCAGAATATATCGAAATATTAAAAACAAAACCTACAGATCTACGTATGTTTTTTTATAATATTTTGGACAGCATGCCAGAACTACTCGATGATTTTGAATATCCAGAAATAGGATTAAAGTTTTTTAAACGCTTACCAGCATTGTTTTTTGGAGGAGGAAAATCAAAAGTTTTTATGCACTATGACATTGATTTACCAGATAATTTACACATCCATTTTCAAGGACATAAAAGTGTAACACTTTTTTCGCCAGAGCAAACCAAATATTTATATAAAGTACCGTTTTCTATTCATAATATTGATAAAATAGATATGGATAATCCCGATTTTGAGAAATATCCAGCATTGCAATACGCAGAAGGTATACAAGCAGATATGAAACACGGTGATGCCTTATACATGCCTAGTCGTTATTGGCATTATATAAAATATCTGGATGGAGGATTTTCTATGACCTTGAGAGCCTTACCTCGTAGACCCAAAAATGTTGCTACCATGCTTTATAATGTATTTATCATGAGGCATTTTGATAATTTAATGCGTAATGTTTCGGGAGATAAATGGCTTAATTATAAAGAAAAACTCGCATTAAAAAGAACCAATAAAAGGCTAAAGTAAAAATACTTATGCTTAAAATTAAAAAATCAATAATAAACCTACTATATAGCATACTGCTATGCCAGTTATTTCTTGCTTGCGGTATATCAAAATCTATAAAAGATAGACCAGATATTACTCAGTATACACAAGAAGTACCAGAACGCATTCGTCATAACGATTCTACATTTCAAGTTGCAAATAATTACTTAACCAAAAATGCACAGGGTTTATGGGAACTATATGTAGAAGGTGATCCATTAGAAATAGGATTAGCAACAGGAAAACTCACGCAAGAGTTAGCTCAAAAACAAGAAGACATTTTTTTATCAAAAGTAAGCGAAATTGTACCTTCAAAAACTAAACAGAAATTATTGAGAAAATTCTTAGCATGGTATAACAGAAAAATGTACTTACATGTAAAAGAAGAATATAAAACCGAAATTTTTGGACTTTCTAGATTTGGAGCAGATACCTATGATTATATCGCAGAGGATTATTTAAGAATGTTGTATTTACATGGAGCACATGATATAGGGCATGCTTTACAGGATTTAGCTTTGGTTGGTTGTTCTTCATTTGCTGTATGGGGAAATAAAACCGTAGATGGTAGTTTAACTATAGGGCGAAATTTTGATTTTTATGCAGGAGATGCTTTCGCGAAAGAAAAAATAATAGCATTTGTAAAACCTGATAAAGGACATAAGTTTATGTCTTATACCTGGCCGGGAATGATAGGAGTAGTTTCAGGAATGAATATAGAAGGACTTACTGTAACGATCAATGCAGGAAAATCTAAAATTCCATTAGTAGCCAAAACACCCATTTCGCTTTTAGCAAGAGAAATATTACAATATGCATCGACTATAGAAGAAGCAGTTGCAATTGCACAAAAACGCCAAGTTTTTGTATCTGAAGCTATAATGGTAGGTAGTGCAAAAGATAAAAAAGCTGTACTTATAGAAGTAGCTCCAGAAAATTTTGGAGTTTACGAAGTTCCTAATCAAGAACAATTGATATGTGCTAATCATTTTCAGAGTAAAGCTTATAAAGAAGATGAACGTAATGCAGCAGCTATATTAGAAAGCCATTCGCAATACAGATACGAACGAATGACAGAACTTTTAAACACTAATGATAAAGTAGATGTTAAAAGAGCTGTTGAAATATTACGCAATAGAGAAGGACTTAAAGATAAGTTTATTGGGTATGGAAATGAAAAAGCTTTAAACCAGTTATTAGCGCATCATGGCATTGTATTTAAACCAGAACAAAAACAAGTCTGGGTATCAAGCAATCCATATCAATTAGGAGAATTTGTAGCCTATGATTTAAATAAAGTTTTTGATGAATTTAATACCCAAAAGAAGAAGCACTCAGTATTAGCAAAAACAAACCTGAATATTCCTAAAGATACTTTTGTAACCTCAAAAGCATATAAAAATTACGAAGCATTTAGGAAACAAAGTAGAGCTATTCAAAAAGCTATCGATAAAAAAGAAAATATAACTGAAAAAGCAATTTTTGAGTTTGAAAAACTAAATCCTAATTATTGGGAAACTTATAAAGTAATAGGTGATTATTACTATTCAAGAAAGATATATAAAAAGGCTATTATAGCATATAAAAAAGCACTTAAACGCGAAGTTACAACACAACCAGATGTAGAAAACTTACAGAAGAAAATTAAAAAGTGTTATAGAAGAATTTAAAAGAGCATGCAGATGATTCCATCGATCGAAACGGTATCAAGAGAAGAAATAACAAAACTACAAGAACAAAAGCTACAAGAACATTTACAATACTTGCAGGCTAACTCACCATATTATCAACGTTTGTTTAAGACTCATAATATAGATATAACTACTATAAAAACTATAGATGATCTTCAACAGATACCTATTACGACCAAAGAAGATTTACAGCATTATAACGATGATTTTTTATGTGTGCCAAAAAATGAAATTGTTGATTATGTAACAACCTCAGGGACATTAGGAAAACCAGTGACCTTTGCGCTTACAGATGCAGATCTTGATCGTTTAGCATATAATGAAGCTATATCTTTTGCTGGTGCAGGAGTAACACAAGATGATGTTGTACAATTGACAACAACACTTGATCGTAGGTTTATGGCTGGATTAGCTTATTTTTTAGGAACTAAAAAATTGGGAGCAGCGATGGTGAGAGTTGGATCAGGAATACCAGAATTACAATGGGATTCGATTAAGCGTTTTGACACTACATATTTAATAGCTGTACCTTCGTTTTTATTAAAAATGATAGCCTATGCCGAGGCTAATGATATAGATTATAAAAACTCATCGGTAAAAGCAGCTATATGTATAGGTGAACCACTTCGAGATCAGGATTTTAATTTAAATACATTAGGACAGCGTATCAAAGATAAATGGGATATAGAATTATATTCTACGTATGCATCAACAGAGATGAGTACAGCATTTACAGAATGTAAAGCTCATCGAGGAGGACATCACCATCCTGAATTAATCATAACTGAAGTGATCGATGATGATGGACAACCGGTTAAAGATGGAGAAGCAGGGGAGTTAACCATAACTACACTAGATGTAAAAGCAATGCCTTTGTTAAGGTATACTACAGGAGATATTGTAAAAGTACATAGAGAAGCGTGTATATGTGAACGAACAACGATGCGTTTAAGTCCAGTTTTAGGGCGAAAAAAACATATGATAAAGTACAAAGGAACTACACTATATCCTCAAAGTGTTATTGAAGTTTTATCCAGTTTTGAAGCATTAAATGAATATATTATAGAAGTTACTACAGGAGATTTAGGAACAGATAAACTTATTATACATATACCAGACACTTTTCCTCTAGCATTACATAAAAAACTCAAAGAACATTTTAGAGCTAATCTAAGAGTTGTACCAGATCTAGAAATTTTGACAATAAAAGAATTACGAAAGAAAAAGTTTCCAGAAATGAGTAGAAAACCTATTACGTTTATTGATTCAAGAGAATAAAGCTTTTAGCTAAAATTAATTCTGTTTATTTAAATAATAATTTTTATTTATTTAATCAGAATAATACGATGAAATGCTAGTATAAAATATTTTTTAATAGTATTTGTGCGAAAATACCGCGTTTTTTTCTACTTTTAAGAAGTATCTTTAAAACTAAGAAATGGAATATTTTTATATAATAATTAGTTTTAGTCTATTAACCATATGGGTATATAAGACTAGAGTTAAAAGACTAAAAGCTCAAAAAATACCAGTAACTAAAAATAAAAAATCTCTATTTAATAATTCCTATTTAAAATAAAATATTGTTGCTGTAGTCATTTGATTAACATCTTGAAAACTAATAAATGACAAATTAGTAATTTAAAAAACATTAAAATGAGTAACAACGACACATTAAAAGAAACAATCACAAACACAATTTCATTAGAAACAGCTCAAGAATGGTCAAGAGAATGGAATGAAGAAGAATCAAGTTATAATAAATATAATAAATGTAATGCCTTTTTAATTCCAGTCGAAGACCTTTTAGAAGTTTTGGATGAGATGGGTATTTTAAACATACCTTTAGAAAGCATATTAAAAGCTAAAGAAGATAGAGGTGGGAAAGAATTTATTAGAGCCTATACTGGAGTACAAAATAAAATAGTAAATAATAAACTTAAACCAGAAGAAAAGTTAATGATTGTAGGAACTAAACTAGTAAACGGTACTTACAAAGATATGATAGCTGGTTATGATGATGAAACTATAGGAGAAGGAGGGAAAATTTTTGATTTTTCTGTACCATGTCCTCCTGCTTGTGATCCAGAAAGTCCTCTAAATGAGTAAAGAAATATGATTTTTTTTATTATTGCTTATTTAGGTATTTTTTTATTGGCAATTAATACTGTATTATATTTAAAAGCCTTACCTCAAAAAAGTAAGGCTTTTAAAATATATTCAAGATATCTAATTTTAATATTGTTAATTGAAATTTTTACTGTAGTTTTTGCACAAATTTTAAATAAAAATAATTTATTCTTATCTAATGTTTTTTTAATAATACAATTTATTTTTTTATCAATATTTTATTTTGAATTATTACAAAATAGATTAATCTATTTTGTAAGCTGTCTAGTAATGTTTTTTCTGGTATATCAGTATTTCTCTGATATAAAGCTTTTTAGTATTTATAATGCACTAGGTATAACAATTACACAATCTATTTTAATTGTTTATTCTATTATCTATTTTTATCAATCTTTGCATAAAAGAACTCCAGAGTTTTTAATAGTAAATATTGGAATCTTTTTATATCTAATTTGTAGTACGTTAATTTTTGCTTCAGGAAATTTAGTTTTTGATGTTAAAATTCCAACAAAAACATATTTTTTATTGTTAAAAGTAAATGGTATTTTATATATACTATATCAAATCCTAATTTTTATAGAATGGAGAAAGAATTATTACAAGAAGATTCCCAAATCATCTTAATTATCATTATAGCCATATTCGTATTATTATTTATGGCTGTAGCATTGGTTTTGTTTTTTTTCTTTTCGCGTAAAAAAATAATAGCGACAGAGTTAGATAAAGCTAATTTGGCATTAGCTCATCAAAAAAAGATTTTACAAGCGACTATTGAAACACAAGAGCAAGAAAGAGAACGTATTGCTCAAGATTTACATGATGCAATAAGCTCAAAACTTAATGTAGTAAGTTTAAGTACTAATGTATTAATAGATGGTAATCTTACTGATAAAGAACAAGAAGATACTTTGCAACATATTTTGAATATTACTACACTTACATTAGAAAGTTCTAGGCGTTTAGCACATAATTTATTACCGCCTATTTTGGATAAATTTGGATTAGAAGCTGCTTTAGAAGAATTATGTGATGAGTTTGAAAATAGTAAAAAAGTCACCATTCAAAGAAGTATTAAATACTTAAGTACATTTACTAAGACCAAAGAATTGCATATCTTTAGAATAGTTCAAGAATTTATAAATAATGCTATACGACATGGAGAAGCTACCCAAATGAGATTAATCGTAGTTAGTGAAGAAGATAATTTATGTATTTCTTTTGAGGATAACGGAAAAGGTTTTGATGAAGAAGTCTTAGAAGATAAAGTTGGATTAGGACTAAAAAATATTCAAAGTAGAGTAGATATATTAGATGGAGAACTAGACTATACCAGTAAGATTAATAAAGGAACAAAATTTACAATTAAAATAGGTAACGGAGAAGATGAATGTTGGAATTAGAAGTTTAATATACAGCAAAATATAATAAAATGAATTCTATTCGATTAGCGATAGCAGATGACGAAACGTTGTTTAGGCAGGGTATTTCTTTTATTTTAAATAAAGAAAGCAATATAGAGATATGTATTCAAGCAGAGAATGGAAATGATATCATTAAACAATTACAGCAAAGTAAAAATTTACCAGATGTAATTTTGATGGATTTAAAAATGCCAGATCTTAATGGAGTAGAAGCAACGAAGGTTATCCATAAAGAATTTCCTAATATTAAAATTATAGCGCTAACAAGTTACTATAGTAAACCTTTTATTATAAATATGATTCAACAAGGAGCGGTTGCGTATTTGGCGAAAAATGCAACCCCCAAAGATGTTATTCATACAATTAATCAAGTAGCATTAAAAGGTTTTTATTATGATGAAAAAGTAATGAAAATCATAGAAGAAGATGCTTTAAAAAACAACAAAAGTAAAAGTAACTTTGATAAAGACTATCTAACGAAAAGAGAGCGAGAAATTTTACATTTAATCTGTGAACAAAAAACAACTCAAGAGATAGCAGAACAATTATTTATAAGCCCACGAACAGTTGAAGGACATCGTAATAATTTATTATTAAAGACAGGCTCAAAGAATATTGCAGGACTGGTTATTCATGCAATAGAACACCAGATTTTTGTAAAGAAAATGAACTGGGAAGAATAAAAAACGGCTTAAATTAATTTAAGCCGTTTTGTGTTTTTATAAAATAATAACATCTAGTTAAGGTCCCAGAATAATTTAGTAGTTACAGCATCACCACCAATAGCAGTAGAGGCAGCATTATAACTATCCCCATTTAGAGTCTGTTCAACAATAGGAAATGTAAAACGAACAGGTGTTTCCGAAACTGGATCAGCAGGAGCTTCTAATACTGGATAATCCAATAATTTCCATGAATTCCAAGCAGCAAATCCTCTATTATATAATCCTATCCATTTTTGTATACCAATTTTTTCTTTCCAATCTCCGTTAGCTGTACTGTAAGCAACTTCTGGTTGAGCTAAATAGTTTGAAGCATCTGTAGCTGATCCACCCCAATATAATATAGAAGCAGTAATTGCTTGATTATAATATGTTTCGGCAGTACCACCTACATTAAAACCTCTTTCGCTAGCTTCAGCCAATAGAAAAGATACCTCTGCATAATCCATTAATGTTCCTTCAAACGTAGGATCATTAGCAATTAATTCGCTTATATGAGAGTAGTTACTATATGAATTAGAAGCACCAGGCGTTCCACCTTGATAGGTTCCATCTGATAATGGAGTAAAATAAAATTGACGTCTAGGGTCATTAAAGGTATTCATTTGATCAACAATAGTACTTGCAGGTATAAAATCTTTTCGACCACTTAAAACTAGATCTACATATAAAGGATTTGTATTAGGAGTCGAACTTAAATAATTTAAAGCTGCATTATCTGCATTACTATCAAAAACATTAGGTGCTGCACTTTCGATAGTAGTGCTAGCCAAAGTAGTTTCTGAAGCTATATCAGCAAGCGTAATACCTAATCTTAATTTTAAAGAATTGGCAAATTTAAACCATTTAAAAGTATCTCCTTGATACATATTGTCTTGAGGAACATCAAAACTACCTTTTGATATTTCAATACTATTAATCGCGTTGTTTAATCGTGTAATTAAATCTTGATAAATTGTAAGACCATCATCATAAACAGGAAGTAAATTATCTATATCCAAAGCTTCAGAATAAGGAACATTACCAAAGGTATCAACCAAAACAGCAAAAGTATACACATTTAAAACTTCGATAATAGCCAATTTATTAGTTTTTACATCAGGATCTTCTGTTGTCAATAAAGGAGTTTCTTCGATAATACGATATGCATCTTTTAAATCGATTAAAACATCTCTATACATTACATCCCAATGTTCTTGAGGAATGGTACGAGTTACTAGATCATAATTACTTTCGTCAGTATAAGTAGTTTGAGTCCATTGTTGCATGATAAGTCTGTAAATATTAATATTTACATTAGTGCTTACCATTTGATCAACAAGTGCTTTTTGTGCACTAGTAAAAAGAGCATCTCCAGGAACAACCGCTGGATCTTTTACATTAACATTAAGTTCTTCTATATCTGAAGAACAAGAAACACTAAGAATAATAGTGAATATATATATGAACTTTTTCATAAAGAATTCGATTTTAAAATTGTAATTTAAGATTGAAAGCAAAATCTCTTGTAGAAGGTAAAGAACCTATAGAGTATCCCTGTAAGTTACCTGAACCTAAACCTGATTCAGGATCTGCATGAGGTAAGTTTTTATCAATGATCCATAGATTTGATCCTACGATACTAAAGTTTGCATTTTTAACAAAAGTCTTAGCTAAAAGCTTTTGAGGTAAATTATAAGATAAGACAACCTCTCTTAATTTTACATAACTAGCATCATAGACAAAAGCGCTATTAGGTAAACCTCTACGATATCCCCATGCTCCAAAACGATCTGCTCTAATTCTAGATGTATTTACACTTCCATCAGGATTAACCCCAGGATTTATAAAACCACCACCATCAGCGATTGTATTTCTAACAGGATTACCTAGATCATTTATAAAGGCAGTTTCCTCATATAGTCCAGTAGCTAAACCATAATATTGATCCAAAGAGAAAATACTACCACCTTTTTGAATATCAATTAAGAAGCTAAAAGATATATCTTTATAAGTGAATTTATTATTGATACCACCATTCCAATCAGGATTGATATTCCCGATTACTTTATCAGAAGTAGAAGATCTTATATATTGACCATTAGAAGGATCAACAACTCTTTGTCCGTTAATATAAGTGAAATCCGTTCCTTGAATAGTACCATAAGGTTGTCCCACAGTAGCATTGATCGTTACCCCACCTTGAAAACTTCCTAGTTGATAATTTGTGATTTGGTTACCATTAGCATCTGTATATAACGAAAGTACTTCGTTGGTATTTTTACTCCAGTTAAGATTAATGTTCCACTTAAAATTGCTATTATCGATTACTTTACCAAATAAAGAAAGTTCAATACCACGATTTTCGATTTCACCAGCATTAATTAATTTAAAATTATAACCTGTTGCGGTAGAAACACGTAAAGGGATAATTTGATTATCAGTATTGTTTTTATAATATGATAAATCAAAACCTACACGTTTATTTTTTAAGAAAGCCATTTCTAAACCAGCTTCTATACTGGCAGTTCTTTCAGATTTTAAATCTGGATTGTTTTTTGTTCCTTTGATACTAGCACTAGCACCATTATAAGCTGTATTGATAGCATAACTATCATTAATTTTATCAAATTCTGGACTATTTCCAACCTCGGCATAATTTAAACGAACTTTACCAAAAGAGATGTAATCATTTTGTAATATTTTAGAAAACACAAAACTACCTGAAACAGAAGGATAATAAAATGAACTTTCTGATGTAGATAAAGTAGAAACTCGATCTCGTCTTAAAGTAGCATCTAAGAATAAGAAGTTATCATACCCCAAAGAAGCACTACCATAAACTCCATCAATACCTATTTTACCAACACGCTCTAGAGGATATAATAATGGAGATGCGGTATTTTGAATTGCATATATATTAGGAATATTTAAACCTCCATTAGTAGAAGCAAATAGTGTTCTAATATCATTACGTCTAATATTAACACCAACAACTCCTTTTAGATTTAATTTTTCAGATAGATCTTTATCATAATTAAGCATTAAATCATAATTATTCTCTGTAAAAACGATGTCTTTTCTAGAATACCCAGAACCTACTGCGATTCTACCTATACTACCATCACTTTCAGAATCTGTACCTATACCAAAACGAGTAGGAACACTACCAATAGCTCTGCGTTCTTCTTGTAATTCTGTATATGAATCAATAGTAATACGCCCCAAAACATCTAACCAATCATTGATTTTATAATTTAGAGAAACATTACCTATAAAGCGACTACGTTCGTCTGTTTGATAATTTTCATAACGTGTCCAATATGGGTTATCCCAAAAAATAGGAACAGGATTTTCGTAACTACTAGGGTTCCATGTAATATTTCTACCTGTAGAAAAATAAGCATCTCTTTGCTGGTTTATATCAACATTTGTTTGCCAAAATTGTCTAAACATTCCCATAATATTATCATTATAACCAGTAGAGTTACGCCCTTTTGTATCTGTTTTAATATAGTTTCCAAAACCACTTACAGTAATTTTATCAGTAAGATTATACGAAGCGTTTAAAGAAAAGCTTTTTCGATTAAGTTTACTATTAGGTAATAATCCTTCTTGATCAAATTTTGTGATTCCCATGCGGAAACTTCCATTTTCAAATCCCTTTGATAAAGAGATAGAATTATTATAAGTAACAGGTGTTTCAAAAAACTCAATTGGACCATTGGCTGCATTTACCCATGGAGTAGCAGTTAAATAATTGGGAGATTCTGGATAGAAAGCATCCCATTGATAAACTAAAAGATTAGGATTAAAAGCAGCACCATAAGAACCATCTTCTGTAAGCGGTGTAACAAAATCTAGATTACCATCACCGTCAATATCAATTTGGTCCAGATAACTATCTTCATCAGGACCATAATAAGGACCGTAACCACCACCGTATTGGGATTGATATTTAGGGAAAGTTGATTTATCAATCGAACCAATTGTAATTCCTGTATTAACAGTAATTCCTATTCCAGGATCTTTACCACCTTTTTTTGTAGTAATAATGATTACACCATTTGCCGCTCTTGCACCATATAAAGCAGATGCGGCAGCACCTTTTAGTATATTGATAGACTCAATATCATCGGGATTAAGATCTGAAGCGGCATTACCATAGTCATAACCTGTACCTGCTTGTTCTTGAGATCTAGAATTTGTATTGGTATTTCCTACAGGAATACCATCAATAATGAATAATGCTTGATTGTTTCCAGTCAAAGATGCATTACCTCTTATAACAATATTTGTAGAACCTCCTAAATTTGTATTTCTCTTAATTTGAAGACCAGAAGCTTTCCCTGATAATGAGTTTACAAAATTAGCGGTTTTTACGGTACTTACATCATCACCAGAAACTTCTTGAGTAGAATATCCAAGCGATTTTTTTTCACGAGATATACCTAATGCAGTTACTACTACAGTTTCTAATTCTGATGCTTGAGCTTGCATTTGAACATCTATAGTATTTGATGCACTTACTGATATTTCTTGATCTGCAAAACCAAGGTAGCTAAATACCAAAGTATTGCCTTCTTGTGCTGTGATTGTATACAGACCGTTAAAATCAGATTGAGCACCTATAGATGTTCCTTTTACGATGATGTTCACCCCTGGTAATGCTACCCCTTTATCATCGGTTATTTTACCATTGATTGTTTTTTCTTGCGCAAACGATAGCTGCGTTATTAATGCCAAGAGTAGCATTAACAAGTTTCTTGTTAAAAATTTCATTGCTGTTTTTATAAGTTAGAATTTATAAACAGAAAGGAATCATTTCATTGCAATAAAATGATATACTAAGGAAGACTCAAAGTAAGTTTTGAGAAAAAATGTATATAATAGGGGGGGAATTATTTATAATTAACAAGGAACATTAGGCATCAAAATGAAACTAGTAGAGATTAACTATAAAATACTATTTTACCTACATCAAAATAATTCATTTCTACTATCAAAATTGATGAAAAGATGTGATTTAAACAACTTTTACCTGTATAAAATTGAATGTCTTACAAGTAAGGTTAAAATTTCATTAGATTTGAGTTGATTTATTACAAATAATAACAATCTTATTGTTTTGATAGTCGGTAGTAAAGAAAATATATAATGAACCACCATCTTTGATTTTAAATTTTTTACGTAACTGAGCAACACTTTCAGGAAAGTTGCGAGTTGTAATATTTGCTTTGGTAATATTTAATTTTTTTAAAGCTGATTTTTGATAAGGTAAATAGCTTTCAATTATAAAAGTTCTACCAGGAAAAGAACTAAGTTCATGAGAAGTGTAGAGATGAGAATGAGGATGTAATTTAGGGATGCCCAATTGTTTTGCAACATTTAAAAAACCACCACTTTTTAAGATAGCAGCATTAGGTTCGTATAAATATTGTTGAGGTAAAGTATAAGTTATTTGAGTATTTTGTGTGGCATCATTTCTTGTAAAAGAAAACTCTTCTTTTTTTGTATCGGAAATAAGATTTACAGTCTTTATAAGTGTATTGCCTTCATACTCTTTCTCTAGAATCCATAAAAGTTCTTTTACTTCATTTTTAACAGCTATACAGTGAATTTCTTTTACCCCATTTAACGATTTTATCCCAGCATCTAAATCTAATAGAGGAGAGGTTTTTATCATTATATTTTTACTGTGAGAATAGTAAACTTCAAGATTTGCTGGTACATTAGGTAAACAATCTTCAAGAAAGAAAACTTTTCCTTTTGCTTCATGTCTACGAGAAGGATCGATAAAAATCCAATCAACAGTTTTTTGTTGCTGTAAGGTTTCTAAACTATCTCCAGAAACTGTTGTTATATTGAATATTTCTAGAGGAGCTAGATTTTGTTTTACAATAGAACTAAGATCAGTATTAAGTTCACAATGTATTACAGTGTTAAATGATTTTGAAAAATAATAATCATCAATACCAAAGCCACCAGTGAGATCAATAAGATGTTCCCCAGAGATTAAACTACTTTTATAAGCTGCGGTAACTTCAGATGAAGTTTGTTCTAAGTTTAACGTAGGAGGATAATAAATATTCTTTTTTTGATACCAAGTAGGTAGCTTATGTTTAGCTTTAATTCTACTTTGAATTTGTTGCGCTAACTCTTGTATAGAAATATTTTTAAATGGACTACCTGCCAGAATTAACTTAGATAAATCCGTCTTCTTTTCTGAGTGTTCAATGATAAAATCTTGAACAGCAGTATCAAAAATAGCTGTATTCAATTATAATCCTTTGGTTAATTGTTTAACAATCTTGTATTCTGATAAAAACTCTTTGGCAATAACCTTGATAGCAGTATAAAAAGGCACAGCGGTGATCATTCCTCCAATACCAAATAATAATCCACCAATTAAAATAGCTAAGAAAATTTCTAGCGGATGGGATTTAACACTATTTCCAAAAATAAAAGGTTGATTAAAGAAGTTATCAATTAACTGAATAATAAAATATCCAATTAGAATATAAGAGAGTTTAGGGAGAATCACAGTCGAAAAATCTGCACCCAAATGACTTGTTGTTGCAAGAATTAAAACGAGAATACCTCCAAATAGAGGTCCTACATACGGTATCAAATTAAAAATTGCAGCAATTAAAGCTACTGCCACAGCGTTGTGTACACCAAAAATTAAAAATAAAATAGTGTATAAAACAAATAGGATAAATACCTGAAGTAATAAACCAGTGAAATATCTTGAAAGTAAATCTTTGATTTTAGTAAAAACTCTAGAAAACTTTTTCTCTTCTCCTTTTTTTGCAAAAACTAATAAGCTTCGTTCTAATAATAGACTATCTTTTAATAAGAAAAAAGAGATAAAGAGAACTGAAAATAAACCAATAAGTAAAGAGCCAAATCCACCAACAAAATTATTGATGATATTAGGAATAATTTTTAAATCAAAGTATTGTGTTAAATCGGTTTGTTTAATGAGTTCAATAAAACTTAACTTTTCAATATTAAAATAATCGCTTATCTCGGTATTTAATTGATCTAATTGACTTTTTATGAGGTCTATATTGATTTCACCTATTAGTTGTCCTTGTTCGCTTATAATAGGAATAAACAATGTAAATATTCCAAAGAAAATAGCTATGGTGAGAAGTAAAGCAATAATCACAGCAAGAGTATTGCCAAATTTCAATTTACGTTTAAAAAAGAATACAAGAGGCCTTCCCATTAAAGAAATTACTGCAGCAAAAGCGATGTATAATAACACAGATTGGATTTTATATAAAAACCATATCAAGCCTAGAATACCAATAATGATGGCTACAGCTCTTAAAATACCATAAGCTATTGTTTTTGAATTCATCATTTGATTAAAAATTATAAGTTCAAAGTTAAGCTATTTTTTATTTAATCTCGGCGTCCACTGTTTAGTGATTTCATAGACAGCAATACTAGTTGCTGCAGCAACATTCATACTACTATTATTACCGTGCATGGTTATATGAGTATTGCATTGCATTTGATTTAAAATTTCTGGAGCGACACCTAAACTTTCTTCGCCTATGATTAATGCGATTTTTTCTAATGAAGTAAAGTCCATTTGATCAATAGGAATGCTATCATCTGTAATCTCAAGAGCAATTAAACTATAAGCTTCTTTTTTTAAGGTAATTATAACATCTTGAATAGATTCCTTTACTTCATAAGAAACATATTTATGTGTAGCTCTTGCAGTACGTTCCATACGTTTACCACCAATAGTAATATCGGTACCACAGAAAAATATTTTTTGTATACCAAAACTATCAGCAAGTCTAAAAATACTTCCAATATTAGCTGGAGAAGCTACTTGATTACAAACTAAAATCAATGGAAACTGTGTTTTTGTAAAAGCAGTGTTTTCGTGATGTAACTGTGTACTCATACTTAAGGGACTAGTGCTCAAATGCGTATTTTATAATATTTGCACCCATTTGCAGTGCAAGAAGTCTTACCGAAGCAGGATCATTGTGAACTTCAGGATTTTCCCATCCATCGCCTAAATCACTTTCAAAGGTAAAGAGTAATACAAGGCGATCTTCATCAAAAATACCAAATGCCTGTGGACGTTTACCATCATGTTCATGAATTTTTGGTAAGCCTTTAGGAAATGAAAAACCTTCTGTGAAAATAGGATGATTTGCAGGAAGTTCTGTGAGTCTTTTATCTGGAAATAATTTAACCAATTCTTTTTCAAGATAGGGTTTCATACCATAATTATCATCAATGTGTAAAAAACCTCCACTAAGAAGATAATTCCTTAAGTTGTCGATATCTTCATCTGTAAAAAAAACATTACCATGACCAGTCATGTGCACATAAGGATATTGAAAAAGATCAATACTTGATGGCGTAACTGTTTGTGGAGTTTCTTTGATACGAGTATTTATATGTTGATTACAAAATCGAATCAAATTTGGTAGCGCAGTAGGATTACTGTACCAATCACCACCACCTTTATATTGTAAAACAGCTATTTCTTGAGCATTTGAAATCCAAAAGAACAAGCAAAAAATTATAGTATATGTAAGTTTATTCATGATACGCTGTCTAAACCAATGAAAGTTTAAAAGTAATTAAAAAAACAATAGATGAAGAAGAAGCTTTTACTTATCTTAACCTTAATTACTACGATTATTGCACAAGCGCAAGATAATAAAGGAGTTATAGTTTTGGAGTTATTTACATCACAAGGATGTAGTAGTTGTCCGCCTGCAGACGCACTTCTTGATGAAATAAAAGAGAAGAATAAAGATAAAGAAGTTTATGTTTTGTCATATCATGTAGATTATTGGAATCGATTAGGATGGAAAGATCCTTTTAGTAGTGAACGTTTTACTTTATATCAAAATGAATATGCAAACGAATTTTATAGCAGATCTATTTATACACCACAACTGGTAGTTAATGGGAGTGAACACTTAGTAGGATCAAATAAAAGTAAAGTTTATAATACAATTCGTAAATATGAGACAACTACTACGACCAATAGTATCCAATTAGCTAATGTTAAAAAAGAAAAAGGCGAAATAGTATTGAGTTACAATGTAGAAGGAGAAAAACCAAATCGATTAACATTAGCATTAGTGATTAATGAACGAATTACAAAAATAATAAGAGGTGAAAATAGAAATCGTACTTTAAAAAATACCAATATTGTAGCGAATAGAGTAGTCGTTACACCTAATGAAAACGGAGAAGCTTCAATAGCAATTCCATCATGGGTTAAGACTACTGATAAATTATCTGTTATTGCTTATACGCAAGATGATGATTTAAAAACAATGGGAGCCACAGCTACAATATTGTAAACAAGATCATTCTGGTAAGTTTGATGTACTATTTTTACAGATATAGGGTTTGAATCTACATTCAGACCCTATTTTATTATAAAGTTATTCAAAATCAAGAACAATTATTTTGATTTAAACCTCAATAAATCTAAAGCATTAAATGTAGCAGTATAAAATGTTTTAGTAGATGAGTCAAATAGTTCGTATATAACTTTTATGATCCGTTATTCATTACTATAAGCTATACTATGTGCAGCAACAATAGCAGCAGTTTCTGTACGTAAACGCGTATTACCTAGAGTTACAGGAATAAAATTACTAGATAAAGCAATTTCGATTTCTTTAGAAGAAAAATCACCTTCTGGACCAATAAGTATAGTTACATCAGTATTCTTTTTTAGTGTGTCTTTAAACGAGCGCTTAGATGTTTCTTCACAATGTGCTATAAAGAGTTGACCTTGTTGCTGCTTAGAAATAAAATCAGAAAAAGAAATAGCAGAGTTTAATTTAGGTAAATGTAATTGTAAAGATTGTTTCATCGCACTTAACAAAATACGTTCAAAACGTTCTTCTTTAATTACTTTACGTTCACTGTGATCACAAATAATAGGAGTAACCTCATCAATACCTATTTCTGTTGCTTTTTCGAGAAACCATTCATAACGATCATTCATTTTTGTAGGAGCAACAACTAAGTGTACGTGATAAGGCCTTGCTTGAGTAGTTTTAATATGATTTATCGTTGCAATACATTTGTTAGGTGAAGAAAAAGTAATTTCACCACTAAATAAATCACCTTTACCATTAGTTACAGAAAGCAGATCACCTTCACGTTTTCTTAAAACCTTGGTAATATGTTTACTTTCTTCTCTAGAAAAGACAAGCTCTGTAGTTTCTGTAGTTAATGAAGAATTATAAAAAAGCTGCATAGTATAGGAATTAGAATTTTATACGAGCTTTTGCAATAATATCCATATCAGTAAAGTCTTTTTTAAGATATTTTAAATAACCCACAATTGCAATCATTCCAGCATTATCTGTGGTATATTCAAATTTAGGAACAAAGGTTTTCCAACCGTATTTATATTCACCTTCTTTAAGCGCTTTTCTAATACCAGAATTAGCAGAAACACCACCACCAATTGCAATAGATTTAATGCCTGTTTCTTTGCTAGCTTTTTTTAGTTTATCAATTAGAATATTAATAATAGTATATTGGATAGAAGCACAGATATCCTCTAGGTTTTCTTTTATAAAATCAGGATTTTCTTTTGTCTGTTTTTGAACAAAATAAAGAATAGCAGTTTTTAGTCCACTAAAACTAAAATTAAGCCCCTGTACTCTAGGCTTTGTAAAAGGAAAAGCTTTAGGATTTCCTTTTTGTGCATGTTTATCTATTAAAGGACCACCTGGATAAGGCATACCCAATATTTTTGCACTTTTATCATAAGCTTCACCTACAGCATCATCAATGGTTTCTCCTATAACTTCCATTTCAAAATGATCAGTTACTTTAACAATTTGAGTATGACCACCACTTATAGTCATAGCTAAGAAAGGAAATTCAGGAACATCATAACCATCTTCTTCTATAAAATGAGCTAAAATATGAGCTTGCATATGGTTTACATCAATCAGCGGAATGTCTAGAGCTAAAGCAAGAGATTTTGCAAAAGATGTCCCTACCAATAACGAACCCATTAAACCAGGCCCTCGTGTAAAAGCAATAGCACTAAGATCTTCTTTTTGTATTCCGGCTTGTTTTAAAGCTTGATCAATTACAGGAACAATGTTTTGTTGATGTGCTCTAGAAGCTAATTCTGGAACTACACCACCGTATTGTTCGTGTATTTTTTGAGTAGCTACAACATTTGATAATATCCTTCCGTTGCATAATACAGCTGCTGCTGTATCATCACAAGAAGACTCAATACCTAAGATATAAACATTTTGTTTGTCCATTACGTGGAAAAGGGCATAGAAATTGTTAATATTGTCAGCAAAGTTAAAACAATAAAGCGTATCAAAAAACTAAAGAAAATATTGTTGAGAATAATAGTAGGGATTCTACTACTATTTTTATTACTCATATTGTTGTTTTCACTGTCTGGTGTGCAGACTTTTATTGGTAAAAAAGTTACCAATTATCTTCAAGATGAATTTGGTGTAGAAATTCAAGTAGATAAAATAAGTTTAGGATTTACAGGAACAGTTGATTTGGGAGGAGTTTTAATAAGAGACCATCACCAAGATACGCTAATCTATGCAGGTAGTATTGAGACCTCGGTATTGAATCTTAGAAAAATTAATAGCGGAAAAGCCGAATTAGGAGATGTTACTATAGAAGATTTTTTTATGAATATGAAAGTTTATAAAGAAGAATCTAGTGATAATCTAATGACTTTTATACGAAAGTTTAATAGTAAACAAAAGAAACCTAAATCAACAACCCCATTTATACTTACAGCATCTCATTTAGATTTAACAAAGGGACGCTATAATTTTATTAATGAGAATTTAAAAACCTCAGATATACTATTATTAAAAGATATAACTATTGATGCAGAATCGATTTTGCTTGATGGAGAAGATTTTTCTATACAGACTAATGTATTAGCTTTTAATGATCATAGGAACCTATCTGTATCTAATTTGAAAACCAAATTCAAAATTACAGCTAAAGAAATGCTTTTTAAAGAGCTACAACTCTTGACTCCAAGTTCAAATATCGAAGGAGAAATTAATTTTAGTTTTAAACCAGGAGATTTTAGTGATTTTGAAAATAAAGTTCAAATCGATGCTATATTTGACAAAGCTGAAGTTTCTACTAATGATTTATATCCTTTTTATAAAGGTTTTGGAAAAGGGCATGATTTAGAAGTACGTCATACAGAATTGATAGGAACCTTAAATAATTTCAAATTAAAAAACCTGCATATAGAAGGACTTGATAGATCTATCATAGAAGGAGATGTGATTATTAGAAATGTGATTAAGGATGCTAGTTTATTTAAATTAGAAGGTGATTTCTCTAACTTAACTACCAACTATTATGATTTGGTAAATCTAATGCCAAAAGTACTTGGGAATTCATTACCAAAGCAATTATACCAATTAGGAAATGTAAGGTTTTCTGGTAATGCAGAAGTGACAACAACAACTGTAGATATTGATATGGATATTCATTCTAGACTTGGAAGGGCATCTGCCTTTGTCTTAATGAGTGATATAGATCAAGGAGAAAATGTCTTGTATAATGGTAACCTTATCGTTAATGATTTTAATCTAGGAGCATTATCAGGAAAAGAGATTTTAGGAAAATCCACCTTTAACTTAGATGTTGACGGAAAAGGATTTACATTAAATAGCTTAGATACTAAATTAGAAGGGTTTATAGACAAACTTGAGTTTAATGAATATAATTATACTAATATAAAAGTATTAGGAAATCTGAAGGATGAAGTTTTTGATGGTAAACTTACATGTGACGATCCTAATCTTAAATTTTTATTCAATGGTATAGCAGATTTGTCAGAAACAGTAGATAACTATGATTTTACTGCCAATGTAGATTATGCCAATTTAAATGCGTTAAACCTTGTAGAACGTGATAGTATTTCTTTGTTTGAAGGAGATGTGATAATGAATGTTAAAGGATCATCATTAGACGATGCATACGGAACCATATCTTTCTCTAAAACCTTATACAAAAACCAAAATGGGAATTATTATTTTGAAGATTTTGATGTAATATCAAGTTTCTCTGAAGATAATGTTAGAACTATAAAAGTAAACAGTCCAGATATTATAGATGGTTATGTAAAAGGAGTTTTTAAGTTTAAAAATGTGTATCATTTATTCCGCAATTCGATAGGAAGCTTATATACAAACTTTGAAGCTACAGAGTTTACAGATAACCAATTAATGGAATTTAATTTTAATGTATATAATAAGATTGTAGAAGTCTTTTTTCCAGAAATAGAATTAGCACCTAATACATTTGTAAGAGGAAAAGTAGAAAGTGACGAATCAGAATTTAAATTAACTTTTAAGTCCCCTCAAATAAAAGCCTTTAAAAATATCTTACATAAAATAGATGTACAGATAGATAATAAAAACCCATTATTTAATACGTATGTGGCTGTTGATAGTATTAAATCTGGTGTGTATGATATAGCAGATTTTAGCTTGATTAATGTGACATTGAGAGACACCTTATTCATGCACTCCGAATTTAAAGGAGGTAAACTCAATAGAGATAAATACGATTTAAGTATATATCATACTATTAACGAAGATAATAGGTCTGTGCTAGGAATTCGCAAATCTGATCTGACATTTAAAAATTATACATGGTTTGCTAATGCTAATAATGATCAAGAGAATAATAAGATCATATTTGAGAATGACTTTAATGATGTTATAATAAAACCAATTACCTTTAATTATAAAGATGAAGAAGTAAGAGTAGAAGGAATTTTAAAAGGCAAGAATTATAAAGATATAAAAGGGCTTTTTAAAGGAGTAGATTTACATAAAATTACGCCAAGTATAGAAAACCTTGATATATACGGAATCGTTGAAGGAGAATTAAAAGTATTGCAAGACGAGAATGGATATTTTCCTAGCTCAACAATAACAATCAATGATTTAAAAGTAAATGAATCCCCTTTAGGTACATTAAATGTAAATGTTACTGGGAGTGAATCTTTAACACAATACAGCGTCAATACAGAATTGATTCATGGTATCACAAAAAAACTATCTGCAAATGGTTATGTAGATGTAAGTGATAACCAAAAAAAGATAGACCTAGATGTTACTTTAAATAGTTTTGATATCTCAGGATTTAGTGATTTAGGCGGAATCGTATTAGAAGATTTGAGAGGATATGTCTCAGGAGATGTAAAAATCACTGGAGATTATTCAAACCCAGATATGGATGGAGTTTTAGCACTAGACGGGGCAGGACTCAAAATTCCATATTTAAATGTGGATTACAATTTTGGAAAGCCAGCACAAGTACTCTTAAAAGATCAACGATTTATTTTTGATGATATTAGGCTTACAGATACTAAGAATGGAACTCAAGGACTTTTAGGTGGAGATATAAGACACGAAGGTTTCTCTAAATGGTATATGGGACTTAAAATCAGCGGAGAAGATTTTATGATTTTAGATACTCAAGAGAGTGAAGAGTCTTTGTATTATGGAACAGGGTTTATTAGTGGTGAAGCAACAATTAAAGGCCCTACAGATGAGTTAGTGATTAATGTAAATGCAGAGACAGAAGAAGGAACCGTTTTTAAAATTCCGCTTAACGATACCGAAAGTTTAGGAGATAATACTTTTATACACTTTTTGAGTCCTCAAGAAAAAGCAGCTAGATTAGCTGGAAAAGAAATCATATTAGAAGAAATTAAAGGGTTAGAATTACAATTTGAATTAGATGTAGACGAAGATGCCGAAGTTGAAATAGTGATAGATAAAGAAACAGGAAGTTCTCTTAAAGGAAGAGGAGCAGGTACATTATTGATGGAAATTAACACCAATGGTAAATTTAATATGTGGGGGGATTTTGTGGCATATGAAGGTGTTTACAATTTTAGGTATAGAGGACTGTTAGAAAAAGTATTTAGCGTACGATCTGGAGGAAGTATTAACTGGGATGGTAGCCCTACTAGAGCAGTATTAGATTTGAGCGCAATATATAAAACTGAAGCAAATCCAGCAGTATTATTAGAAAATGCTTCTGTAAATAGAAAAGTTCCTGTAGAAGTAGTAGTACAATTAGAAGGAGAGTTAATTCAACCAGATCTTAACTTCCAGATTGAATTTCCTAATTTAAGTTCGGTAGTCGAAAGTGAAATTCAATACCAGTTGGATGACAGGTCAAGAAGAGAATTACAAGCCTTATCCTTATTAACTCAAGGACAATTTTATAGTGATCTTACTGTAGGGCAAAATGCAATTACAGGAAACTTAGTAGAACGTGCTTCGAGTTTGGTAAACGGAATTTTCTCTGGAGAAGACGATAAATTTCAGATAGGATTAAACTATGTGCAAGGAGATCGAGTACAAGATCAAGAGACAGCAGATAGATTTGGGGTAACCATATCTACACAAATCAATAATAGAATTTTGATTAATGGACGTGTAGGGGTTCCGGTAGGAGGAGTTAGTGAATCTGTAGTCGTAGGTAATGTAGAAGTAGAATATTTATTTAATGAAGAGGGAACATTAAGAGGAAAAATATTTAATAGAGAAAATGATATTCAGTATATAGGAGAAAATGAAGGATATAAACAAGGAGCAGGATTATCATACTCTGTAGACTTTGATAACTTTGGAGAATTAATGGATAAAGTTTTTAAATCCAAGAAAAAGAAAGCAAAGGAAAAAGCAAAAGAAGAAAAAATTGATTCGGCCAAAATAAAAGCAAAGGATTCACTATTAAAAGATACACCATTTATCAATTTTGGACCTAAAGACAATTAGCATATTCCAGTTATTTAAAATAAGAAGTAGTATTATATTATAAAACTTTGATAGTTTTACGATAAGTAAAGAAATATATGGCAAAAAAAATAAAAACAATAGGAGTTATTACTTCTGGTGGAGATGCTCCTGGTATGAACGCTGCTATTAGAGCCGTGGTGCGTACTTGCGCATATTATCACATTAGATGTGTGGGATTTTATAGAGGATATCAAGGAATGATTGAAGGTGATTATATCACGATGAATGCTCGTAGTGTTCAAAATATAATCAGTAGAGGAGGGACTATCTTAAAATCTGCCAGATCACAAGAATTTCGTACAAAAGAAGGAAGACAACGTGCAGCCGATAGTTTAAAAGAAGCTGGTGTAGATGCTATGGTATTGATTGGAGGAGATGGAACATTTACAGGAGGGCAAATTTTTAGTGAAGAGCATGATATTCCTGTGATAGGAGTACCAGGAACAATAGATAATGATATCGCAGGAACTAATTTTACTATAGGATATGATACTGCATTAAACACAGTAGTAACTGCAATTGATAAAATTAGAGATACAGCAAGTTCTCACAATAGATTATTCTTTGTTGAGGTAATGGGGCGTGATGCAGGTTTTATAGCACTTAACAGTGGTGTAGGAGCTGGGGCTGAAGAAATATTGATCCCAGAAGAAGATTTGGGATTAGATCGCTTACTAGAATCCTTAAAACGTAGTAAACGTTCTGGGAAATCTTCTAGTATAGTAGTAGTTAGTGAAGGAGATAAAATAGGTAAAAACGTATATGAATTAGCCGATTATGTAACCGAGAATTTACCAGATTATGACGTACGTGTTACCGTTTTAGGGCATATGCAAAGAGGAGGAACGCCTACTTGTTTTGATCGTACGCTAGCAAGTAGATTGTGTGTAAAAGCAGTAGAATTGTTATTAGACGGAAAGAAAAACCTTATGGTAGGACTGCTTAATAACGAAGTTGCTACATGCGATTTTGAAACAGGATTAAAAGGAGAACATACGATAAATAAAGAGTTATTACGTATCTCAGATATACTATCGATCTAGATATTTTTAAGAGACAGTAAGGATACTTAAAATCTATTTTTGTAGCTCATACATAAAAAGTATCTTTGCAGCTTGAAAAAAAGAACAAGACACGAATAACTTAGTGCAAGTATCACAATATTATAGATTATGAAAGCAGGAATTGTAGGATTACCAAATGTAGGAAAATCCACCCTTTTTAATTGTTTATCAAATGCAAAA
Organism: Aquimarina rhabdastrellae; assembly: GCA_947387485.1. Lineage (GTDB taxonomy): Bacteria > Bacteroidota > Bacteroidia > Flavobacteriales > Flavobacteriaceae > Aquimarina. Next base: position 466,550 of record CANDNT010000001.1, on the reverse strand, counting down.
GCACAGAGTGCAAATTTTCCCTTTTGTACTATCGAACCTAATATAGGAGTAGTAAATGTACCAGACCCTAGATTAAAAAAACTTGAAGAATTAGTTAATCCAGAACGCGTGATTCCTGCTACTGTAGAAATTGTTGATATTGCAGGGTTAGTAAAAGGAGCGAGTAAAGGTGAAGGTTTAGGAAACCAATTTTTAGGAAATATTCGTGAAACTGATGCGATTATTCATGTATTACGTTGTTTTGATAATGACAATGTAGTGCATGTAGATGGATCAGTAGACCCAATAAGAGATAAAGAAACTATCGATATAGAACTTCAATTAAAAGATCTAGAAACGGTAGATAAAAAACTAGAAAAAGTAAAGAGAGCTGCAAAAACTGGAAATAAAGAAGCGATAAAAGAACAAGAAGTTTTATTAAAGCTGAAAGAAGGATTAGAGTCTGGAGTTTCTGTTAGAGCAGTAGAAGTATCTGAAGATGATCATGAAGCTTTTGTAAAACCATTACAATTTATTACAGATAAACCAGTATTATATGTATGTAATGTAGACGAAGGATCGGCTGTTTCTGGTAACGATTATGTAGAACAGGTAAAAGCTAATGTAGCAAACGAGAATGCAGAAGTTATTGTATTAGCAGTAGGTACAGAAGCAGATATTACTGAGTTAGAAGATTATGAAGAGCGTCAAATGTTCTTACAAGATATGGGATTAGAAGAGCCAGGATCTTCTGTGCTAATTCGTGCAGCTTATAAATTATTGAACCAACAAACTTATTTTACAGCAGGAGTGAAAGAAGTAAGAGCATGGACTATTAATATAGGTTCTACGGCACCACAAGCAGCAGGAGTAATTCACACAGACTTTGAGAAAGGATTTATTAGAGCAGAAGTAATCAAATATGATGATTATATTGAATATGGAAGCGAAGCCAAAGTAAAAGAAGCTGGGAAACTAAGTGTTGAAGGTAAAGCTTATGTGGTGAGTGATGGAGATGTAATGCATTTCTTATTTAACGTTTAAGAGATAAGAACAAAATATAAATTGAAAAGGGATGCATTTGCATCCCTTTTTTATAATTAAAACTTTTATATATATATATTTAATGATCAAACAATCGTTCTAAAAGTAAGATTAACTCTCGGAGTCAATACTTTTTTGGTAGGAGGTAACCTATGTAACCAATGCGTTTGTGTTGTTCCAGCCATGATAAGTAAACTACCATGATCTAAGATCGTTGAAACAGTAGCTTTTGATTGTTTATGTTTAAAAGAGAACTTCCTAACCGCTCCAAAACTTAGTGAAGCTATAGTACCATCTTTTTTTAAATCTTTTTCGGCATCACTATGCCAAGCCATACCTTCAGAACCATTGTGATATAGATTTAAAAGGCAAGAGTTAAATGTTTCTCCTGTTTTTTCTTCTATAAGAGTTTTTAATTCTAGAAGTGTAGGAGTCCATGGTAAAGCATGTTTTGTAACATTAGAATAGGTATATGAAAAAGGTTTACTACCATACCATGCTACTTTACGTTTAGTAATGATACGTTTGCCAAAAACAATAGCTTCATCATTTTTCCATTCAATAGTATTTAATAAGTGATGTAAATACGAATCGGCTTGTTGTTTTGAAACAATAGGACCATAATACTGTACAATACCATCTTGATGTAATAAGTTTCTGGGTATGTCGGTATTAAATAAATCCATTGTGATAATTTATACTACTTATTAAATTGATAGGTAGTAATAATATGTTTTAATTTAGCTTTTAAATCTTCGGCAGTATCATAAACCATTTGCTCATTACTAGGAAAAGGAACTTCTCTTAACGTTATAAACTGTAATAAATCTTTATCTAATGCACGTTTATCTCCACGATGATTAGCATAAGTATGTTCAAAGACAAATTCACTAGCTAATGGGAAATTATCTAGTAATTGTTGAGAACGCAGATTAATGTAATTCACATTACCTACTACATTAACCGCTTTGGATTGAATAAATTCAAAGTATTCACAATACACCTTTTTTGTTTTGTCAACTTTTATTTTCTTACCATTTTCATCTAGTACAGGGTCACCATTTTCATCTAGTAGATATTCCCAACCATCTTTGATCACTTTCTCTTTTTCTAGATAGCGCTCTCTAATACGCTCGGGAGATATGTTGATTTCACGTAAATCTACGTTCATGCGATAATCATAAGATGTTTGTGGAGCTTCTTGACTATGATAAACAGTCCATAGATCATTAAGCCCATATGTACTAAAATTAAGTAAATCACTTTCTAATCGCTCAGGAATAATCATATCCGTTTGATTACTCATGGCTACAATAACAAAGTCAGTACCCTTATAATGAGCTTCGTCAATTAATTGGCGAACATCTTTATAGTTAGGTGTGATATTATCCAAATATTTAAAATCATCATAAGCCAAGCGATAATCATTTTTATTGCGAGCATTATTTAATACGGATAATGCATTATTGTATAAATAAGTAGACAAAGCCTTTTTAGTATCAAGAAGATCTTGAGTATAATTTACCATTTTAAAATTAGCATTTCTATTTTGCTCAATTAAATGTAGTGGTAGTAAAGGTTTAATTTGTTCTTGACGATGTTGTAATTTTAGATAGGCATTATAGATACGCTCAAGATTAGCATTATTACCCTCTTTTTTAAGATAAGTGATATGATCTATATCACGAGTTACAACTTTTGCATAAGCCTGTTCTAACATTTGAATATAAGGTTGCTTGTTCTTTTTGGCCTTATTAGTACGTAGTTTTTGAATAGCAATAGCAATAGCTTCGTCATAGTTCCCTGTATTTAAAGCCTTTTCAGTTTGTTTTACGCTACTACAAGAAACTAAAAAGCAAATAGAAATATAAAATAGGAGTAGTTGTTTTTTCATAAAATTTGGGCTTATGAGTAATAGTCATACTCATGATTCAATTACGATGCCAAAATTAAATAAAAAAACCTTGAACAATTAATGTTCAAGGTTTAATCTTAATATGATCTAAAACAATAGTTTTATTTTTTAAAGATAGGAAGCAGTTTTGTAGATACTTCTCCAAAACCTATGCGTACACCATTTTTCTCACAATGACCACGAATGATTACTGTATCATTATCTTCGATAAATTTACGATCACCACCTTCATTTAACTTTACAGGTTTTTCACCTCTCCATGATAATTCTAGCATAGAACCATAAGAATCAGGTGTAGGACCAGAAATAGTACCGCTACCCATCATATCACCAGAGTTAACAGGACAACCATTAACAGTATGATGTGCTAATTGTTGTGCCATATTCCAATACATATGTTTGAAATTAGATGTAGAAACAACAGTTTCAGCTTTTCCTTCAGGTTGAATACTAACTTCTAAGTTGATATCAAAGCTCTTTTTTCCTTCATATTGTAAATAAGGTAATACAGGTTTGATAGGCTTAGGGCTTTCTGTACGATATGGTTCTAAAGCATCCAAAGTAACAATCCAACAAGAGATCGAAGAAGCAAAGTTTTTGGCTAAGAATGGCCCTAAAGGGACATATTCCCATTTTTGAATATCACGAGCACTCCAATCATTAAAAAGAACTAGACCAAAAATATAATCTTCGGCTTCTTCTATAGGAATAGGTTCTCCTAAATGGTTTGCATCTGTAGTAATAAAAGCCATTTCTAATTCAAAATCAACTAAACGAGATGGTCCAAAAATAGGTTCTGTTGCACCGTTAGGTAATTTTTGACCTTGAGGGCGATGAACAGGAATTCCAGAAGGAATAATAGAACTACTACGACCGTGATATGCTACAGGAATGTGTAACCAGTTAGGTAATAAAGCATTTTCTGGATCTCTAAACATCGTACCTACATTAGTAGCGTGTTCTTTACTACTATAAAAATCTGTATAATCACCTACTTGAACAGGTAACTGCATCTCGATTTCGTCTAAAGAGAAGAGAACTACTTTACGATGGTCTTCATTATCTCTTAAACTAGGATTTGTATTATCAAATATATCGGCTATTCTATTACGAACTAATCTCCAGGTCTTTTTACCATCAGAAATGAAGTCGTTTAAGGAATCTTGAAGGAAAATATCATCAGTAAGAGGAATACCTTCAAAATAACCTAATTGATGAAGTGCTCCTAGATCAATTGCAGTATCACCTATACGTGTACCTATAGTAATAATATCGTCTCTAGTAAGGAAAACTCCAAACGGAATGTTTTGTATAGGGAAATCAGTATGCTCAGGTGTTTCAATCCAGGTTTTTCTATCGGGATTATTGGCTGTTATGGGCATTGAACTATTTTTAATAATTAATGGATAAAATATTCCTATCAAATATATAATTTTTCAACTCATTTAATGAATGGATTTCCTATTTTTGAATCTTCGATATTATAAAAAAGAAAAAAATGCAACGCGACGAACTTATATTTGATTTAATTCAAGAGGAAAAAGAACGCCAAATAAATGGATTAGAGTTGATTGCTTCAGAAAACTTTGTTAGTGAACAAGTAATGGAAGCTGCTGGCTCTGTATTAACAAATAAATATGCAGAAGGTTACCCTGGTAAAAGATATTATGGTGGATGTTATGTGGTAGACGAAGTTGAGCAACTTGCTATAGATAGAGCCAAAGAACTTTTTGGAGCAGCATATGCAAATGTGCAACCTCACTCGGGATCTCAAGCAAATACAGCTGTTTTTGCAGCATGTTTAAAACCTGGAGATAAGATTTTAGGATTTGATTTATCTCATGGAGGACACTTAACTCATGGATCACCTGTAAACTTTTCTGGTAAATTATATAATCCTGTATTCTACGGTGTAGAAGAAGAAACAGGAATGTTAAATTATGATAAGATTCAAGAAGTAGCTACAGCAGAGCAACCTAAAATGATTATTGCTGGAGCGTCTGCGTATTCACGTGATATCGATTATAAACGTTTTAGAGAAATCGCAGATAGCGTAGGTGCAATTTTGATGGCAGATATTGCGCATCCTGCTGGATTAATAGCAAAAGGATTAATTTCTGACCCAATACCACATTGTCATGTAGTAACAACAACTACACATAAAACTTTAAGAGGACCTAGAGGAGGATTGATTTTAATGGGGAAAGACTTTGAAAATCCATTTGGAATTAAATTAAAGAATGGAAATTTACGTAAGATGTCTTCATTATTTGATAGTGCAGTTTTTCCAGGAAATCAAGGAGGACCATTAGAGCATATTATTGCAGCAAAAGCAGTTGCTTTTGGAGAGGCATTATCAGATGAGTTTTTATCATACATGGTACAGGTAAAAAAGAATGCAGCTGTAATGGCTGAAGCTTTTGTACAAAAAGGATATAAGGTGATTTCTAATGGTACAGATAACCATATGATGTTGATTGATTTACGTAATAAGAATGTTACAGGAAAACAAGCAGAAGAAGCTTTGGGTGTAGCAGATATTACCGTAAATAAAAATATGGTACCATTTGATGATAAATCACCATTTGTAACATCTGGTATTCGTATAGGTGTGGCAGCAGTAACTACACGTGGTCTTAAAGAAGAAGATATGAATACTATTGTAGCGTTTATTGATAGGGTAATCGCTAATATAGAAAATGAAGAAGAATTAGAACGTATAGCAGAAGAAGTAAACAAAATGATGGAAGATAAACCACTTTTTGTTGCTTAAGCTATAGCATTGAATACAAAATAAAAAAACCGATTTCTTAATTAGAAATCGGTTTTTTTATTAATAAATAATGATTTTATTTTTTAAGATAAACAGAAGCCTCGATAGCAACCTCATCCCATGTTTTACTTACACCATCTTCTCCTTTATGTAAGTCAAAACAAGCTTTATTTATAGAAGCTACGGCCTCAAGAGCATTCCAGTTTTCAAGTTTCATTACTCCTTTAAAATTAACCGTACGATCTGTTATCTCATAAGTTAAAGGCAATTCATAAGTAGCACCATTCATCGTCAAATTTAAACTGATTTTTTTGTCTCCAGATACGATAAATGATCCAGATAAAAATTCAGTATTATCCATTACGCCAAAGAAAAACTTCTGAAGTTTTGTATCTCTATCTTCGTTTTTACTAAAAATGCTACTTACAGGAATTGAAAAATCAAGATTATTAAACGCTTCAACTGGATTCTCGGCAGCTTTAGCATTTTTTATAGTAACTTTTGTAAACTGTCCTTTAACAGGAGTTTTTGCGGTAGTTTTATAAGCTGTCCAGTAAATAGAAGACCCTTCTTCAGTTACAAGATAAGTTTCTTTTGCTACTACTTCTTTTTGAGTATCCTGTGTAGTTTCAACAGTTTCTTTTTTAGCTTCTTTTTTACAACTGATGGTAGCCAAAAGTACTGCTGCTACTAAAACTATTTTTTTCATGTTAATTAGTATTATAATTCAATTTTTTTGAAACATAAAAATACTATTGTTTCTGTGCAAAGCCAAGGATATTTTGGTTTTCTTCATAAAGAACAACTTTTGAATTAAAGTTTATCTAAAGATTAGAAATATAAAATATAGTTGAAATAGCTATAAGGCTTTGATAAATAGTGTTAAATAGCAATCGTACTTAGAGAAACGATATTTCTTATAGATTGAGGATCTAATTGATATTGATATAAACCATCGTCACCTATAGCTATAAGTAAATCATCTTTTATGATAACATCAAAGGCTAAACGATTAATAGCATGTACCAGTTCTATTTGTTGTGGATCAGAGACATCAAAGATTTTAATATCATCATCGCATACAAAGAGATAATCGCCGTATAAACCTAAACCTTTTGGAGCTACAAGATTTCTTGAATTAATTAAAACAGGTTCAAGCACATTTGTTACATCATAGATTTCGAGCAAATTTATATTATTACCACAAAATGTATTAGAATGCAATGTCACATAAGCAGTAGTGGCATTGGCAATTACTGGATCACAAGCGGTAAAATGTTCAACTCTTGATTTGAGAATAGGTATTTCTGGATTTTCAATACTATAGATAAACATACCCGTTTGGGAGCCTATATAAAGATAATTTTGATAGCTAAATAAGGTCTCTATATCAAAACCTACATTGATAGTGTTGACCTGAGAAGGATTTGATGGTGTTGAGACATTAAAAACAATAAGATTTGAATGATCTACAGTATATAAATAATCATTTTTTAAAGTAAAACTTGCTAAGGAACCTCCTGTACCATCAGTATTACTATTAGTGATAATATCAGCATTATCGTCATTAGAACAAGCTACTACTAACAACAATAATATAGAATAAAATATATGTTTCATAATTAAAAGCGAGGTTAAATTAATTATTAGATGGAATCCAATCTATGACAATTTCATCATCATTTGAGTAATAATAATGACCATTAGGAGCTAGTTTTGAAGGAAATATATCGCGAATACGTTTTGTGACTTCAAATTGATCTGTATCAACGTTAAACTGTATGGCAATGAGATCTACAGCTTGATTAATATACAATATTTGATCTCTTATTGCTATATCTGTTGCTCCTGGTGCTTTTATAAATCTTAATGCTTGAGGAGCTTCTGGGTTAGCATTATCATAGACATGAAATCCCTTATTGACTTCGTTGATAAATAATAAATTGTCTTTGATGTAAATTTTTCCTGAATTTTCTATAGCTCGTAGTGGTAGTAAAGATACAGCAGACTCAAAATCTTCACGTTGCATGATAACAGGAGTATATTTATCGCGAATTGTGATTGGATCATCGTCATCATAACATAAAAAGCAACAGCTTTGTAATAGCGTAATTATGCTTAAAAAGAGTAATAATCTTATTGTTTTCATAAATATTTTTTTGATGAGTGTTCTATGTTAAAGCAATAAATCAAAATGAAGTATGTAATGTCGACCTTACCTTATCAGTTTAATTTATACTTCTTATTTATAAGGATTTTAAATAACTAAAATGGTTGCGTGACTGTATGTAAAATTTATGTTATGTAAATGATTTGGAAATCAATAAGTTGTTTTGATTGAGGAATCGAACGATTAGAAAACAACTAGAATTTAACTTTTATCGGTATTGAATAAATGTTGTAAATACTTACATTGAGAACTCTTTTGAAAGAATAGATATGGAAAAAATAATTAGTGAATTAGAAAGATTATTAACGATAGGATTTCAGCAAATTTCTCAATTTTCTGATGAAGAGCTAAGTCTTAAGTCAACTCCAGAAAAATGGTCAAAAAAAGAAATTTTAGGTCATTTAATAGATTCTGCAATAAATAACCTAAAACGATTTACCGAAATTCAATTTGAACCTAAACCTTATAAGGTTATAGGTTATAATCAAGACGAATTGGTAAAAGTGAATGCTTATCAAGAATCTGATCCAAAAGAATTATTAAGCTTTTGGTTATCTATTAATACACGAATCATCAATATCATAAACATACAGACCCAAGAAACTTTAAACTATGAAATAGAAATCTCTAATGGAGAAATAAAAGACCTTAGATTTTTAATAGAAGATTATGTATCACATTTATCATATCATCTAGATCAAATTATAAATTAATAATTTGCACTAAATTTTTGCGAAGGCATTAGGTTTCTCTGTTTTAACAGGATATTTTTTTATTAATAATAGGGTTAACAAAGGTACCAAACCATGTGGTAATCTATAGATTACTTGATATAAATATTGATGTAGAGAATCCCAAAGAAAAGTAATATCAAAATTCGCTAAGATTCTTGCAAAAGCAGTGATTGATCCCCAAAATACAGCATACCATAATGCTGCTATTGAAGTTTGAGGGATAAAGATTAAAATAGCTAGAATAAAATCTAATATTCCTGCTATATAAAGTAAGGTATAAGCAGTTTGTTCAGAACAATGTAATGTGTTTATGGTCATATCTATAAACTTTCCTGGAACTGGATAAAAACCAAAAGCGTATAATCCATGAGAAAAGAAAGTAATAGCGATTAAAATCTTTAAGGTAAAGATAAATGTATTAGGGTTGAATGAAGACTTGTAATAATATAGGAATACAAATGGTAAGCCAAATTGAATGCTATGTTCAAAAAATTGTGCTAAATGATAAAACTTTTCTTTTGTAAGTAAAATGGCAAGAATGGTTAATGATATTCCTCCCAGAAAAATTATAGGACGCGCTATAGTTTTGGTTTTAGTAAATAGAAACGTGACAAGAGCAGCTATTAAGAATAAAAAACCATTAGCTTGTATTAATAATTGAATAAAATTATCTGTAATTGTGCTAGTCGCATATTCTTGCCAAGTTATTTGGAAAACAAATTCTACAACAGGTTTTAATGCATTTTCATTCCAAAAGAAAGAACGATATGGCGCATCCCAAAATAAATGCTGCCAAGCTCTACCTATAAAGATAAAGAATACGCTTAGTAATAATAAAGTAAATATAAGACTTAGAGATGATTGGTGTTTTTTCATTCGGTAAATAACGAACTTAAACGTTAACTGATATTTATCATAAAATGATGAAAATTAAAAATTAAGGTTAAGGAATTTAAAACTGAATTAAGCTTTTTGAAATGCGATTTTCAAAAAATGTTTTGCTGTAGTTTTATGCATCGACTAATTAAACTATGTAAAACACATGAAAAAAATCACACTATTAATCTTAGTATTTATTGGGCTTTACTGTCAAGCATCAAACGATAAATATAGGCTTACATTAAGAGGAAACCCTGCTACGTCAATTGTTGTAGGATGGAATCAAATTTCGGGATCAAATCCCATAGTATATTATGATACAGTAGATCATGGTACAGATTATACAAGTTATACCAATAGTAAAACCCCTGATCGTACAGTGTCATATAAAGGAATGAATAATACCTTTGCTCGGTTAACTAATTTACAACCTAATACTGCTTACTATTTTGTAATTAGAGATAGTCAAGGAACGAGTAGTCGTTTTTGGTTTAAAACAGCACCAGCAGATAATAGCAGATTATCTTTTATAGCAGGAGGAGATTCAAGAAATAATAGAACACCAAGACAGAATGCAAATCGTTTAGTAGCAAAACTAAAACCACATGCAGTGCTTTTTGGAGGAGATATGACAGATGATGATACCAATAGTCAATGGCAAACATGGTTCAACGATTGGCAATTGACAAAAGCTAATGACGGAAGAATGTTTCCTATTATAGCAGCCAGAGGTAACCATGAAGGAAGTAATAATAGTATTTATAACCTTTTTGATACTCCGTCATCTAGTGTTTATTACGGGATCACTTTTGGTAACGATCTAGTACGTACTTATACCTTAAATACAGAGATTTCTATTTCTGGTAATCAAACCAGTTGGCTAGATAATGATTTAAGTGCTAATCAAGATGTAATCTGGAAAATGGCTCAATACCATAAACCTATGCGTCCGCACGTTCGTTTTAAGTCAGAAGGAAATTCACAGTATAATAATTGGGCGTCTTTATTTTATAATAGAGGAGTGCAATTAGTTGTAGAATGTGATGCTCATACGGTTAAAACAACTTGGCCAGTAAGACCAGCTTCTGGATCTGGAACCGACGAAGGTTTTGTAAGAGATGATAAAAACGGAACCGTATATGTAGGTGAAGGTTGCTGGGGAGCTCCTTTACGTTCTAATGATGATAATAAAGATTGGACTAGAAACTCTGGACGTTTTAATCAATTTAAATTGATTTTTGTTGATGAAAATAAAATAGAAACAAGAACTATTAAAGTAGATAATGCTAACCAAGTAGGAGAAGTATCTAATAACAACGTGTTTCAATTACCTAATAACCTAGATGTATGGAACCCGTCTAACGGAAGCGTAGTAACGATTACTAAAAGTACAACAACAACTCCAGATAATGGTACTGTTGAGGTTGCTATCTCTAGTGGGAATGATGATGTAGAAGAAGATAAAAACGGTGATTTATATACAGATAGTAGTGACCTAGAATTAGTATATGATTCTTATAATGAAAATAGCTTTCAAGTTGTAGGATTGAGATTTCAAGGAATACGTATACCACAAGGATCAAAAATTGATCAAGCGTATATTCAATTTACAGCAGATGAGGCAGATGATATTAGAGCAGAATTAGAGATATCACTTCATAATCACGAGAATTCACCTGCTTTTTCTTCAAATGCAAATGTTTCTAGTAGAGCAGTTGTAGGTAATAAAGTGACTTGGCAACCTGATGGATGGAGTGCGAATCATAGTGGAAGTAAACAACGTTCGCCAGAATTAAAAACTATGATACAAACGATCATTAACAAGTCTGGATGGAAATCTGGGAATAATATGAGTTTTATTATAAGAGGAAAAGGAAATAGTTTGACAAATAAAGATGCAAAAAGAGTAGCAGACTCTTATGAAGGAGGAGCAAGTAAAGCAGCAAAGCTTATTATCACATATAGCGAAGCTACAGATACTAGCATATGTGCAGGAATAAATGAGTGGAGTAGTGGTGTCTCTTATGCTATAGGAGATAAAGTAGTATATCTAGGTAATTTATTTGAAAGAACAGCTTCTGGATGGAATCATTTAGGGGCTTGTAATACTTTAAATAAAGTTAACGCTATTCAATACCCAGAAGTACTTTTAGGAGAAGAAAAAATAACTATATATCCTAATCCGTTCAAAACGCAGTTTACTATAAGTTTACCTAAAGAGTATAATGATACAACAATTTCGATTGTAAATATCAACGGACAAGAAGTCTTTAAGAAAGTAGTTAAAGTGGGTGGAATATTTGAATTACAACCTAATTTAAGCAATAAAGGAATATATTTATTAAGTATAAAAGATCATAGAGGAAAGATTATGTATACTAAACGTTTAATTAAAAAATAATATTACTTAGTATAATATATAAAATGAGCCTTCTATATAAGAAGGCTCATCTTTTTTAAATAAGTTTTGTGATAATTTGATTTTCTGAATGAAGCATTTTATGAACAGGACATTTATCGGCAATTTGTAATATACGTTGTATTTGCTTTTCATCTAGATTTCCTTCTAATTTGACCTCTTTGTTAAAGGTGTCAATTAGTGTAGTTTGATCAACAATACCTTCTCCTGTTATTTTAGGAGCTTTTGTATAGCTTGTATGCACTTCTATATGTGTTAAATCCCAATTTTTTCTAGCAACATACATTTTAACAGTCATAGCAGTACATGCAGACAATCCCGCTGCAACATATTCAAATGGACTAGGGCCAAAATCATAACCACCTACACTTTCAGGTTCATCTGCTATAAGTTGGTGGTTCCCTACTTTCATATAAGTAGTAAAACCGTCGGCATTACCTAAACTAGCCAAAACCTGATGTTTACTTTTTAATAAAGGCCTTTCTGGAATATTGATATATCGAGAAGCCCATTCAGCAATAACATTACCTGCATATATCGAATCTTGTTTGCGCATTAATAAGTGATCTGCACCGTCAAGAGTAATAAAACTCTTAGGATGTTTTGCAGCAAGATATATTTCTTCAGCATTTTTTATGCCTACTGTAGCATCTTGAGGAGAATGTAATACTAGTAATGCTTTATTTAGATTTTTGGCAACTTCTGGAAGAGACTTTGTTTTTAAATCATCTATAAATTGTTTTTTTATAGTAAAATCACGACCACTTAAATTTAGAACAGCTTTTCCTTCTTTTTGGATTTCGTCTAAACTACTTTTAAATAAATGCTGTACATGTACGGGATTAGACGGAGCACCTATAGTAGCAACTGCTTTTATCGAAGAAATTTCACTAGCAGCAAAAATCGATGCAGCACCACCTAGAGAATGACCTATCAATAAAGTAGGAGCTTGGTAATTATCAGATAGAAAAATAGCCGCAGCAACTAAATCTTCGACGTTTCCAGAGAAGTTTGTGTCCTCAAAATCACCTTCGCTTTCTCCTAGTCCTGTAAAATCAAAGCGTAAAACACCAATTCCTTTTGAAGTTAGCGCTTTGCTAATATTACGAACGGCACCTAGATTTTTATTGCAAGTAAAACAGTGTGCAAATAATGCAAAATTATGTGGATGTTGATCTGTAGGTAATTCTAATCTACCTGATAGAACTTGACCATTATTATTAGTGAAAGTAACTTTATTTAAACTCATAATCTATTGTAGCATGACTATTAATTAATAAGAAGATAGTAACTACAATTTAGTGAGATATAAGCTTAAAACCTTACAAATGATATGAAATATATTTATGAAGGAATCAATACTTTTTCTTTGGATTCTTTACGTTTCTTAAATCCAGTTAAGAAATCATCAAGCTTAACAGAGTTTTTGAATTTAATACGATATGGTTGTAAATAATAAAAGCGTCTAACTCTATAAATAATTTTTAATGATCGCTCGATGGAAGTACCTTTTTGATATAACTTATCTATCCAATAGAAAAGTAAAGCATCATAAGGCTTATTATCAATAACTCCTTCTATAAATGTTTGAAAATCTATGTTTAAAGATTCTATGATCTCTCTAGTAAAATCTTCTTTATTTAATGCTTTATTTTTATAGTCCATAGCAAGCATTCCCTGTTTAAATTAAGATAACTGTTTGTGTGTCAAGTGTATTAATTTTAGTAACTATCTGTAGATATCAGAAATTTATGTACATTTGTAAAAGAATACTTTGCGAATTTAGCAAATAGTATTCTGTTAAGCAAATGATAGATTACAAATATCATGTTTAAAAAAATAGGGAAAAACATTAAGGTTTTGCGTAATGAGGGAAACATTACACAAAGCGAACTAGCTGAAAAGTTAGGAATTACAAGGCAACAAGTAGCTAATTATGAAAGTGGACGTGTAACTATTCCTTTAAAAGGAATGGTAGACATGTCAACAATATTTGACGTATCTATTGATGACCTGATTAAAAATGATTTTTTTAAAGATTTTAAGGATAAAAATGAGAGAGAGACTCAAGAAAATGCACATACAACTTCAATACAAGAATTGATTAATAAAAGTATTACCCAAAAACTAAAACCTTTTGAAGATATATTAAATAAAGTACTTATAAAGCTTGAAATAAAAGATCTGAAAGAAGAATTAACAGAGGAGTTAAGAAAGGTTAATTTGGAAATAAGAAAAGAGCAATTAAAAAATTAGGTATCTTGATTGACGACTTTAAATAAAATGTTTTCAATTTCTTTCTTTTTCAAAGTTTCGTCAAGCTCATTAACTTCTAATAGTAAAATAGTAATCAGCTTTTTATAATCATATAAGTCAATCTGTTTTTCTGCCAGAAGTTTTTTTGCTTCGTCTAATGCTGTACGCATGGCAGTAAGCTTATCTTTAAATGTTTCTTTATTCATTTAATTCAAATGAGATATGATTGATTAATAATAGGATATAAAAAGCTAATTGTATTTTATAAAATAATTAATTCAGTTGTTTTATTACCTGAGAAGTTGATAAGATGGTTGCAAATTCATCTTTTAAACTAGCAATTGCTGTATCGTGAATCAATTGAGCACTGTATAAAGTACCATCAACACCTTTTTTAGGAAAAGTGGCAACGGCATCTTCTATTAAAATTGTTTCAAAACCATAATTACCAGCCATACGTGTAGTAGTAGATACACAATGATCTGTAGTTAATCCTATGATGACAACAGTTTCAATAGCATTATTTTTTAGTTGATCATAAAGATCTGTACCTATAAATGCACTATTTGCATGCTTTTCTATAATAGGTTCACTTGTTTTAGGGCTAATAAAAGGTTTAAATTGATTGCCTTGATGAGTTTTTGCTAGAGGTGAACCTTCTTCAAGAGAGCAATGTTTAATATGAAACAAAGGAAGTTGTTTTGCTCTCCATGTATCTAATAACAATTGCATATTAGATTCTGCATCAAGATTATTGCGATCACCACCCCAATATTCATGATCATTAAAACCTTCTTGAATGTCAATTAATAATAGTGCAGGACGAGATTTAAAAGGAGTACTCATTTTTATATAGAGAATATAAAGAATATCCATAAGACTAATTGCCTTATGGATATTCCTTTTAGTATTAATTTAATTTAAATTGTGATGTTTTCTTAAATGAAGAAAGAGTAAGAGCTTCTATTGTTTTTCTATAAGCTGACCAATCTTCTGTAAAGAATGTATTTGTTGATTTTAAAGCTTCATTTAAAGCATCTTCAGCATGTTTAATCAATGTTTTCTCTGTAGAGGTAATTCCACTTTTTCTTGATTCACTATACCATGAAGCTAGATCTAAACGTTGCATTACATTAACCTCTGGATTACGTGTAATACCTTGTCGTTTATCTTCTTTACCTAAATATACAGTAATTAATGTGTCAATTTTTTTAATAATATCCTTAGAGGACTTAATTTGATCTTTATAAGTCTTTTTATCTAGATCAGTTAATTGCTTTTGATATTTTTTTGCAATGTCTTTGCTTTCTACTAATTGTTTAAGAACATCACTAATAGTTTTTTGTATACCTTCGATCTTTTTTGAAGTTTCGTAAACCTCATCAATGTTCTTTTGAGTAGTTTGGAATCTAGGGTCACTCATTACTGTAATTGCACTTTTTGAGCTTTGATCTCCATATGTTAATTCTAGCTGATATGTACCAGGTTTAACAGAAACACCACTAGGTTCTGCAGTATTTTTCCTTTTAGAAAGAGTTCTTGAAGGACGAGTTACTCCCTTTTCATCCATATACCATGTAAGTTTATGAATACCTGTAGAATCTGGAGCTTTTTGTTTTAATGTTCTAATTAAACGAGCACCATCATATATTTTCAATTGAATAGAATCCCATGAAGGTTTGTTTTCATCTTTTTCAGATTCATCAGCATCTTCTTTTTTATTGTCCTCAGTTTTTTTAGGCAATTCTTTCTTGGTTAGAAAATAAGAAATGTGAGCACCATAAGGTCTATTTTCTCCGTTAAAAATAGCATCTGCACCAAAACGACTTCCAGTAGGCTGTTGATATGCTGCTAAATAAGCAGTAGGGGCGTCAAATAATTGCAATTGTTGCTGTAATAATGAATTATCTTTTGCAATAGCTCTAAGTGGTCTAATATCATCTAGTACCCATGCAGCTCTACCAAAAGTACCGATAACTAAATCGTGTTCTCTAGGATGAATAACTAAATCTTTTACAGAAACAGTAGGGAATCCTTGAGTCCATTTTGTCCATTGTCTACCTGCATCAATAGAAATATATAAACCGTCATCTGTTCCTAGGAATAATAAATTAGGAGTAATTGGATCTTCAACGATACTTAAAGCATAACTTTTAACGTCTTTTGAAGATACAATACGAGTCCACGTTTTTCCGTAATCTTTTGTACGATATGCATATGGAGTATAATTAAACCTTCTATAATCATTAGCAACAAGTAAAGCTTCACCTTTATTTTTATTAGAAGCTTTGATTTGTACAATCCAGCTACCAGTAGGTAGATCTTTGATGTTTTTTGAAACATCAGACCAATTAGCACCACCATCTTTGGTAATATGTACACGACCATCATCTGTACCTACCCAAAGCATATTTTTTTCTAGAGGAGATGGTTCTACAACTAGAACTGTACAGTGGTTTTCTGCACCAGTAGCATCCATAGTTAGACCACCACTTTCACTTTGTTTAAGTTTTTCTGGATCATTAGTTGTTAAGTCAGGAGAGATAACAGTCCATGTTAGACCTTTATCCGTAGTTTTATGTACAAATTGACTTCCAAAATAAATAGTGTTATTATCAAAAGGATCTATATTGATAGCAGCATTCCAGTTAAAGCGTAATTTAATATTAGCATCAGAATGTGTAGGTTTTACAAGATAGTTGTTTCCAGTCATCCAATCGTAACGACTTACAAAACCTTGCTGACTCATAGTCCATCCGTATCTAGAATCATCTCTATCAGGAATAACATCGAATCCATCACCAAAAGAAATCTCTTGCCAATAAGAGTTACGTATACCTTGTGATTTCCATACATAAGCAGGCCCTCTCCAGCTTCCGTTATCTTGCATACCTCCATAAACATTATATGGATATTCGTTGTCTACATTGATATGATAGAATTGAGCTACAGGAATATTACCAATAAAACGCCAAGTTTTTCCGCCATCTTTGGTAATATTTAAACCACCATCATTTCCATCAATCATAAAGTTACCATTATTAGGGTGGATCCACCATGCATGATGATCAGGGTGAACACCATTGCTCACACCATAGGCAGGCATTAATTCTGTAAAACTTTTTCCGCCATCTTGAGAGACATTTACATAAGTAAATATAGAGTAGACTCTGTTTTCGTTATCTGGAGCTACAAAGATATCTGAGTAATAGAATGGACGACCACCAATCTGTTTTGTATTCTCATTTACTTTAGACCATTTAAATCCACCATCTATTGATTTATATAATGCATTTTTTTTAGATTCTACTAAAGCATAAATTACGTCAGGGTTATTAGGTGCTATAGCAAGACCTATTCGCCCTAAATTACCTTTGGGTAATCCATCTTTATCTGTGCGTTTTTTCCATGTTGTACCTCCATCATGAGTAATGTATAAACCAGAACCTTTTCCGCCAGAATTAAAGAACCAAGGATCACGCTTATGTTCCCATAAAGCAGCAACAAGTTTGTTAGGATTTGTAGGATCCATTACTAAATCTGCTACTCCAGTTTTATTGTTTGCAAAAAGGATTTTTTTCCATGTTTTTCCTCCATCAGTAGTTTTGTAAACACCACGTTCTTTATGTTCTCCCCAAGGAGACCCTATAGCACCAGCATATACAATATTGGGATTAGTTGGATCGATGATGATACGATGGATATGTCGCGTTTTTTCTAATCCCATGGCAATCCATGATTTTCCACCATCTAGAGATTTATAAATACCATAACCACCATTTAAACTATTTCTAGGATTTCCTTCACCTGTACCAACCCAAATGACAGAAGGGTTTGATTGTTGTATAGCAATAGCTCCAACTGAAGCTGTTACTTCTTTATTAAAAATAGGTGTCCATTTAATGCCACCAGATGTAGATTTCCATACACCACCAGAGGCTGTTCCTACGTACATTACTTCAGGTTGATCATTGACAACATCAATAGCTGTGATTCTTCCACTCATACCACCCGGACCTATATTTCTGGGAGACATGTTTTTTAAGAACTCCATGGGGGCTTTTTGCGCAGAAATAGTTAATGAAAGACAACATATTAATAGTATATAACATACTTTTTTCATTCGTATTGGTATTAATTGTTTATCGATTTATTTTGATTTTTAATTTCGAAAGATGAATTTAAGTTTTTGAATTCAATAATAATGGAAATATTGAAAATAATATATAAAAAACTAAGTGTTTTTTGCTAGTAGTTTCTAAGTTACCATTAAAAGTGTTAAAGTTTGAGTAAAATTAAAGTTTACAATGTTTTCGTTTTTTTGCTTACGTATTAAAAGGGTTACATAAAAGAGCAGAATAAACGGGTGGGCATCAAAGTGATGTTTATTCTTTCTGGATAGAAGAGTAAGAAATCTCTTTTTTAATGTATATAATAACGTAAATAGAAGAAGAATGTAATAGATATGTATAATCACTTTTTTAGCTTCGTTTTTTTTGAGATTTTAAAAATAAATAAAAAGCGGGTAGTGATATCTTAAAACCGTGTTAATCAATAAATGAATTATTTTGATTTACGAATGATTTTAAAATTTTTATCTACTTCTACTGCAATAAACTTTCCTGTTTTTACATTAATGATTTTCCATTTATAGCCTTTTGGGGTTTCGTATATAGGTGATCTAGCATACGAGCGTGAATCACCATTATTTAAATACTTGATGACTTTTTTTACTCTCACGTCGATACCTCTTTGTTTGATTTCTTCGTTTGATAGTTTTCGTTCTTTCTTTATTCGTTGTAAAGGGGAATTATGCGCATTAAGGACAGGATGTCCTAGCCATAAGGATGCTGTTAATAATAGAATGTAAGCCTTCATTAGGGTAATTTTTTAATTTAATAAAATACCTTTCTCTGGGGGCTAGTTCTCTATGTAAATGAATTGTACTAAAGATACTAAAATTAAAGGTAATAACATAATAATAGTACTTCGATATTGAAGCTAAAAAGCTGTTAATTAGTGTTTTTTTAAGTGATAAAGTATTGAGTTAGTAAAAAGTTAATGCTATATCATTTATAAACTGATTCTATATTGTTTAAATATACAAGTTAAGAGTGCTTTTTTAGTTATTTTAAAAAAGTTAAAAATAGCAATCATTTAAACGACAAAGTTTTGTTAATTCATCAAACTTCTTAGAATCTATATTTTAAATAAGAGATAAAATGTAGTATTTTTAGAATTATGAAAAAGGAAGAACAATATTATAAAAAAGGGTTTCGGTTTAAAATGTATGAAGCCCCATATCAGTCTCCATTTGATAAACTATTTGATGTTTTTAAGGAAATTATAGTACATACCTCTGGAGATTTTGATGAAGCGATGGATTGGATGCGGCAATTAGATCAAGAATATAAACTTACAACACCAGAATATACATTAGATGACTTTATTGAAGACTTAAAAAAGAAAGGATACATTAAAGAAGAAATAACACCTAATGGAAATGGAGGCGGAATAGCCATCACATCAAAAACAGAAAGGGCACTAAGACAGCGTGCTTTGGATCAGATTTTTGGAAAACTTAAACGAAGTGGTTCGGGAAACCATAAAACGAAATTTACAGGTAGAGGAGATGAACATGCAGGTGAGTTTAGAAATTATCAATACGGAGATGCTTTGGAACGTATCTCAATGACCGAAAGCCTTAAAAATGCCCAGATCAATCACGGTATAAGTTCTTTTAATCTTACAGAAGATGATTTGGTAGTTGAAGAAACACAGTATAAAGCACAGATGAGTACGGTATTAATGATTGATATTAGCCATAGTATGATTTTGTATGGAGAAGATCGAATTACTCCAGCAAAAAAAGTAGCAATGGCTTTGGCAGAATTAATTACTACTAGATACCCTAAAGATACCTTAGATGTATTAGTTTTTGGGAATGACGCATGGCCTATAGCAATTAAAGATTTACCATACTTACAGGTAGGACCATATCATACTAATACAGTAGCAGGATTACAATTGGCTATGGATATGCTTAGACGAAAGCGTAATACTAATAAGCAAATTTTTATGATTACTGATGGAAAACCTAGCTGTTTGAGATTAGCAGATGGACAATATTATAAGAATAGTATGGGATTAGACCATCACATCGTAAATAAATGTTATGCTGCAGCACAACAAGCAAGGCGATTGCATATACCGATTACTACATTTATGATTGCTCAAGACCCTTATTTAATGCAATTTGTAAAGGCTTTTACAGAAGCTAATCAAGGTAAAGCATTTTATACAGGATTAAGAGGGTTAGGTGAACTCATCTTTGAAGATTATGAGAATAACCGAAAAAAAAGAATTAGATAAACTAAGATTGTAAAAAATAAAAATGATAGCTATAAAAGAGATATCCACTTTAGGAGAATTAAAGAAATCTTCTTATCAAAGTAAAAGCATCAAAGAAGAATTAAGATTAAATTTAATACAAAAGTTACAACAAAAAGAAACTGTTTTTAAAGGAATTCATGGTTATGAACATACAGTGATTCCTGAGTTAGAAAGAGCAATTCTCTCTAAACATAATATCAATTTATTAGGATTAAGAGGGCAAGCCAAAACTCGATTAGCAAGGCAAATGATACAATTGCTTGATGAGTGGATTCCTATAGTTGCAGGATCAGAAATTAATGACGATCCATATGCACCATTATCTAGATATGCCAAAGAATTAATCGCAGAAAAAGGCGATGAGACACCAATAACTTGGATTCATAGAGATGAACGTTTTGCCGAAAAATTAGCCACTCCAGATGTGACTGTTGCAGATTTGATAGGTGATGTAGATCCTATTAAAGCAGCTAATTTAAAATTGAGCTATGCAGATGATCGAGTGATACATTTTGGTATGATCCCAAGGGCAAATAGATGTATTTTTGTAATTAATGAATTACCAGATTTACAAGCTAGAATTCAAGTTGCATTATTCAATATATTACAAGAAGGAGATATTCAAATTAGAGGGTTTAAAGTACGATTACCTATAGATGTGCATTTTGTATTTACAGCCAATCCAGAAGATTATACAAACCGTGGAAGTATAGTAACACCTCTTAAAGATAGAATAGGATCTCAAATTTTAACACATTATCCAGAATCGATTGAGATAGCAAAAGTTATTACAGAACAAGAAGCAGGGCTAGATGTACGACAAAAAGAAACTATATATGTACCAGAATTAGCAAAAGATTTATTAGAACAAATAAGTTTTGAAGCGCGTAATAGTGAATTTATTGATGTAAAGAGTGGAGTTAGTGCTAGGATGAGTATTACTGCTTTTGAAAATTTATTGAGTACAGCAGAATATCGTCTATTGCAGAATAATGAAGAAAAAACTACAATAAGATTAAGTGATTTTATGGGCGTAGTTCCTGCAATTACAGGTAAGGTAGAATTAGTATATGAAGGAGAACAAGAAGGAGCGGCTGTAGTAGCACAACATTTAATTGATGATGCTATAAAAACCTTATTTGAAACACTTTTTCCTAAGATAGAAAAATTGCAAAAAGAAGAAGATGTTGATCATTATCAAAAAGTAATTGATTGGTTTTTTGAACATGGTAATTTTGAATTATTAGATGACTATGTTGAAAAGGATTACAACGATATCTTGGATTCAATAACACCATTGCAAGATCTTATTGATAAATATCAACCAGAAATTACGGCTAAGGATCAGTATTTTGTCAAAGAATTTATTTTATGGGGATTGGTTATTCATAAAAAACTAAGTAAATCTAGATTTACAGAAGGATATCGATTTAATGATTTGTATGGTAATTTTATAAAAGGATTATAAATAAGTTTACCACCATACGACAAAAATTTTAGCAAAAGAATCTTCATTGTATTTAACCCATAACAATGGAGATTTTTCTGCTTTTATAGATGTGCTAACTTCAGGTAATATTTCGTTATAAGATTTCCATGTTTTAGAAAACTTAGGTGCTATAATCCAATCTTTTTTTTGTGGAATATAATATGCTAGATTTTTAAAATCATTTGTCAGAAAATCGTTAAAAGAAATCCAATACCCGGCAATAGCTTTAGGATTTATACTGTTGTATTTCTTTGTTTTTAAATAATAAGGAATAAAAAGATTGCCTAAAAAACAAACTTGCTGTAAACAATCCTGAGGCTCAATTTCATGATCTAATAATAAAGATTGTGTTTCTTCTTTATAAAGTAAAGGAAATTGTTTGAATGTTAATTTATCTATTTTTTCAAGAAAACTATCTTTTCTATTAGGACCAATCCACCTAGATAATTCTGATGTAATATCAGGATCATATAGATAAAATTTGTATACCAATTCTAAATGAATTAGAAGATCTTTATATGTATCTTGAATGATATAATCTAATTCACCTAATGTGATTTTTTGCTTAAATATCTGTTGGTTCTTTAATATAATGCTATAACGTTTATTAAAACGAATTAGAGTTTCAAAATAATGTTCAATGCGTTTCCCTAAAACTTCATTAGGATTGATGCGAATGATAGCTATAGATTCTTGAAGAATGGTACTGTTTTGTATAGACGAAAAATCGAATTGTTGTAAATCAAATAGTTTTTTGTCAAGCCATAAAGGATGACTGTGTAAAAGTCCGTAGAGGTATTGTTTTTGATCAAAAAGCATAGATGCCAAAAATAGAAAACATTATAGAATATGCTTTTGAATCATAGGTTTTAATATATTTCGATCCACAGGTTTGGCTACAAAATCATCACATCCAGCAGATAAAGCTTTGTCTATATCATCCTTTGTTGTATAAGCAGTTTGAGCTATAATAGGTAAATCAGGACGTAATTTTTTGATATATTTTGTAGCATCATAACCATCCATAATAGGCATTTTAATATCCATAAGTACTAGATCGATATTCTGTTCGGTTTTACATAACTCTACAGCATCTTTACCATTTTTTGCTCTATGTATTGTAAAATCATATCCAGTCATTTTATTAAGAATAGTTTTGAGGTATAAGAAATTAACCTCACCATCTTCGGCAATTAAGATAATACGCTTATTCTTAGTTTTAAAATGCTCTAGATTTGGGTTATATTTTTCTATAACTATAGGAGCTGTATTTACTCGTTGAAGAGTAGAAGGATAAGGCAATGAAATTAAAAATGTTGAACCAATACCTTCTTGTGATGTAAAAGAAATAGTACCATTGAGAAGTTCTACATTCTCTTTGGCAATAGAAAGCCCTATTCCTAAACCACCATAACTTTTATTTAATTCTTTTTCTTCTTGAGTGAAGCTATTAAATATTTTTTGTTGATTCTTATCTCGAATACCAATTCCCGTATCTTGAACACTAATTAATAGTTGATTATTTTCTATAGTATAAGAGATTTTAATAAAACCTTTTTTTGTAAACTTAATAGCATTTTCAATCATATTACTTAGAATGGACTTAAGTTTTTTTTCATCAGAAAAAATATAACAAGCATCATCTTCCAAAGCTTTTTCTAAATATAATGGGATGTTATTTTGACTTGCTTTAGTTTCATAAATAGAAAACAAGAAATCAAGAAGTTGATTTAAGTTAATTCTAGAAATGTTAATATTGGCTTGTTTGGTTTTAAGCTCTGATATTTCTAAAATGTCATCAATGATTTTAATAAGTAATTTACTGCTGTCTGCTATTAAATTGATATATTTTTTTCGTTCATTTTCAGATATATCATAATTGTTTATGATATCAGTGAACCCTATGATTCCGTTCATAGGAGTCCTGATTTCATGCGAAATATTTTGTAAAAATTGAGTTTTTAAACGATCGCTTTCTTCAGCTTTATCTTTTGCATCAACTAATTCTTTGGTTTTTTGATTAACTCTATATTTTAATAAAGAGTTTAAGAATAAAATTACGATTAATGAGATAGCGATAAATAAAGAAACAAAAATCCAAAAAGCTGGTTCCATATAAAATGGAGTAATCATAGTATAAAACCAGGCATCTATGATTTCTTTTTCTTCTATAGGAGTAAGCTGAATTGTTTTTGTAATGATATCATTAAGTATAGGAATATCTTTGCGAGTGGCTATACTTTGTCTAAAATCATAATCTATATCGTGAATAACTTTTAATCTCGAATTCCATTCGTTCATCTTTAACAAGTATTTTGTACTTGTTTTAAGACCTATATAAGCATCATAAGTACCATTATAAACCTGAGCTAGTGCAGTACTGTCATTAGGTGCTGTAAAAATGTTATAATCTTTATAATTACGATCTAGATATTCATGAACAGAGTATCCTTCTACAACAACAATTTTTTTGTCTTTAAATTTCTTAAGAGGAGTACCCCATGGGACTTTTTTATTTGCTATAATAGAATATGGAGTCACAAAAACTGCAGGAGTAAAATTTAAGAATTGTCTTCGGTTTTCTGTATCTGTGATTTCTAGAATGATATCAACTTTTCCCGCTTTGGCATCATCTAGTAGTTTTTGCCAATTGGTATAATATGTTTTTTTAAAAGTATAAGATAGCTTTTGTTCAATGATATCTAAATAATCTATTAAGACACCATCGATATTACCTTTGTCATTAGTAAATAAATAGGGAGGGTAATACGAAAAAACACCTACATTAAGATCAGGATTATTTTTAAGCCATTCTTTTTCATACGAGGTTAATTCTTTTTCATTAGAACAATTAAAAAATAAAACACAAGAGAATAACAATAAAAAAAGAGTAGCAGGTTTTTTTAACATTTTTTGGTTGGGATGTGTTATTCACTTTAAATATACTATTTTACGGATGAAATGACAAAATGATTATAAATTTAATTAATACTATAGCAGAAAATCATTATTCTTATATATTATGTTAGGCTAGTTATGCCAATGTTTACGGTAGAAAAAATAGTATTATATGTAAAATAAAAATTGATAAATATTTAACATATAAAGTATAATGTGATAATTGTTATGATTTACTTATACTAGTATTAAAAGGGTTGACAGATTATTTCTGTCAACCCTTATTTGTGTTTGATAGCGTTCTTATATGAGGTAATATTGCCTTATTTAATTAGGAACGTTCCTGTATGTTTTGTTCCTTCATTAGCGATAATAACATATTTATAAACCCCTTGTTTTAGTATATTGGTATCAAATTGTGCTGCTTTTTGGCTACTATCTGTAACTAAAGTTTCTTGACGTATTAGTCTACCTAGTATGTCATAAACTTTAATGTCAAATTGAGCTGTAGCTTCTGGTAAATAAATCATTGTAGAATGATTAAAAGGATTAGGTGCGTTTACTACTTTTTTACGTATGTCTGTTAATTGTTCTTCCCCAACACTTAACACTTGAGCATCTATTAATGCTAATTCGGATACACTAGTCATAAAAGCTTCTGATGTATTGTAATTCCCATGCGTAGAAAACACGATGTTTTTAATGTCCTGAATAGGAACATGATTACCAGATCCGTCTTTGAAAGCGGTTAATGGAATTTTATAATGTGTTTCTGTAGCATTAGGAGGAATAGTTAATCGTAAACGATCATCCCAGTTTTCTAAATTATTTTTTACCAAGACAACTTCAACTTCTTTGTCATTGATAAGATTAAATTGTATTCCTTTATAATCTTCTATTCCAAAAGTTAAATCTCCTGCTAAGATGTTTCTAAAGACATTGACTGTTCCTGTAATTTCCCCACTTACAAGAGCATCTCTTTCTATATGATAAACACCTTCTTCTGTATCGTGATTTGTATTCAATATGATATCAAACGTATCTACTGTAGCCTCATTATTTTGATAGTCTATTCCCCAAGGACCATCGGCTAGATATAACGAATCATGAGTAGGAGAGGTACTTCCTGATATAGAGAATCCTATATCAAAGATAAACCCAGCATGAACTTCAATGGTTTGATGATATTCTCCAGTAAGAGGTAAGGTTTCTGTATAAGACATCTCACTCATTTGTTCTGTTCTTCTCAAGTTTCCTTCAAAAATGACACTACTAGATTGATTTTTATTGACTAAACTTAACATTAAATGACCATCTCTATAAGTACCTTGACGAACAAATACTTCTGGAACTTTATTTTCCATTTTGTATTTATGTAAAGGTTTTTCTTCTTCTAATTTATCAATGATATGATTTACGATATGTGATAATTGCGCCATAGAAGCACCCCATACCTGGAAGTTTAAATATTCTCCTTCTGGGTATTGAGCTATATTCCATAAACTATATAAAGTATTGGCATCAAAATCCTCATCATCTGTAGTTGCAGCCCCATGTAGTTTAATAGAGAAACTAATAGCATGTTCAATATCACCATTAGAGCGTTTGATAACAGAATGTATTACAGAATGATCTTTTACTATCATAGTACGTACATCTTCTAAACTAGAACCATTTAATCGATCACAAATAGTTTTAGAATGATCATAAATAGTTCCCGAAGTTGTAGTCACTAATCCTGCAGCAATACGATCATCGTTAGGCGCATAGTAATCAATAGCAAGAATATCTGTAGCATTTGTAATATCTAATAGATCTGTAGGAGTAGACACATAGCTATTTTCATCATCATTTAAACCTTTATTAGGGAAATAATATCCTAAATCATTATTATTTCGTGCCGATTTAGCTACTTGATTAGGCAAGATCATTTGTTGTTTCTTTATCGTATTACGAGCAGTATTATTTTTAACGCGTAAGAAATTACGTTTAGCAATAAGCTCTGCTAGTTTACCATTACTTTCTAATCCACCATCATTACCAGAACTTACATCAGTTGCTGTACTAATATCAACAAGATTAGAAGTCATCATATTTTCATAAGATGTGGTTGTAATATAAAATAAAGCATCATTAAAGTCATGATCACAGTAGCTATAGTCTCTTCTAATGTCTTCAAAACCAAGTATAATACGCTCGTTTTCTGGATCAGCAATTAAAACATTGTGATTTCTAAGTGATTCGACTTTTTCAGGATTAAAATTAGAATTAGAGTGTAATTGCCAATTACCATGATCGATACAACTACCATCCCATGCATCGGCTAATAAAACCCAACCAATACCTGTATTAGCAGGGAAATTACCAATATTTACTTTATCACCTGCAACTAAGCTACCACCACTACCTTCGGCAGAGACATTAGGAAAAATAATAGTAATATCTTCTGGTTGAGGTATTGTTGTTCTAGGTAAGGTTAAATCATAGGTATAATAACCCAAAGTGTTTCGATACCCAGCACCTTCGGCAACAAATGTCACCCATACATCAGATGGTTCACTTAACATAAGATCTGTATCATAACCAGAAGTAATATAATGTGCATTATACTCTGGAACAGGATATTGTTCTGGTAAAGCATTATTGATTAAATCTAAAGTCTCTTGAGTAACAGTATCTCTTCCATCAAGGTATTCTGGTGTTCCGTCTGCTGTATATGAACCTAATGTATTATAGCGTTCACAAATAGGAGGTAACGGAAAATCTTCAGGACTTTGGCCTCCATTATCACTAACAAAATTTGTTACTTGTCTATCATAACCATCATCAAGACCATCACCATCATTATCTTGTCCTGTCGCTAATGTGTTAGCAATTCCATCACCATCTGTATCATAAGCTTCTATAGTATCATCAATTCCATCATCATCTGAATCTAAATCTAGGTAATCTTCTTCTGCATCACCATCTGTATTGGTATTACCTTTGGCAGAACCACCGTAATCAGGATCAAAATTATCGTCTAATCCATCATGATCTTGGTCTATTCCAGATAATGGTAAGAAAGAATTACTGTCTTGTCCTTCGATTAGATCAATAATACCATCATTATCAGAATCTATATCAAGACAATCATAACGATTATCATTATCGGTATCTATAGGAATCAATGGAGTACCTCCTTGATCTGGATCAAAATCATCGGCTATACCATCAAGATCAGAATCATTATACCCTACATCATTAAGATTGTAGCGACCATCACCATTAACATCTTTATGACCTTGACCTGCTTCTTTGATATCATATATCCCATCATTATCACTATCTAGATCAAGAAAATTAGGGATTTTATCACGATCACTGTCAAAGGCATCTTGTACTACACTATCTCCATTACCACTCACGTCATTATCTAAGTAGTTAAAAATGCTATCATTGTCATCATCGCCATAGGGATTGACTCCATTACACTCTACTATATCAGTGATTCCGTCATTATCAGCATCCATATCCATTGAATCAAGTACTGCATCTTCATCCCTGTCTAATGGAGACATTCCTATAGCACACTTAAAACCATCATTGGAGTTTGTAGGCTCCGTATTGTTTAAAAATACAGCTTGTGGAGTGGCTGTATCGTATCCTTCAATTAAATATAATTTTCCTTTGTTATCAGATAAATACAGACGTTTTGCTGTATCTGTATATGCTGCACCGAATGTGCTATTAGGTAAACCAGGAACATTCTCGATAACTGTTACTACAGGAGTACCGCTAGAAATATCCCATTTGTATAGATTTCCTCTACCACCACCATAAAAGGCATCGTCGATCAGGGCAATATCTGCACATGTAGTAGGAATAGCTCTATCTGCTGTTACTATTTCAAATATTGGTTGTGTTTCCTCATCATAAGTTTGTAGGTTAACAACTTTGTGAAAAGTTTGTCTATCGCCATTTTGGAAAGCCCATAAATTACCATCCAAATCGACATCAGCACAATAACCACCGCCAAAGTTTACACCATTATTTTGTGTTACTTGACCTAGATTTTGAATAAAATCTGTACCGATTCTTAATAGATGAGAATCACCTTTATTAACAGCATATAAATAATTATCAACGCTATTATACCCACCAGCATTATATGCATTGATATGGGTATGTAGTGGATCAGAATACATTCCTGTAATAGGATCGTATGCTTTGAGTTGGCCAGAAATTACTTGATAAAACGAACCTTCGTTACAATCGAATGCGGCAGGTGATTGCGCCTGCGTTGTGAGAGCTACAAGTAAACCAGCAAAGAGTAAAATTTTTCTCATGGTTAATTTGGGTTTAATTAATGTAAACAGTATTAAATAGTTTTAATGTTGATTTTGATTAAAAATACAATTTGTAGGGG
Organism: Aquimarina rhabdastrellae; assembly: GCA_947387485.1. Taxonomy (GTDB): domain Bacteria; phylum Bacteroidota; class Bacteroidia; order Flavobacteriales; family Flavobacteriaceae; genus Aquimarina. Next base: position 437,193 of record CANDNT010000001.1, on the reverse strand, counting down.
TTAAGTGTCTGTTTTTCAATTCATCGTAAAGTTAATTACTCTTGTCGAAAATTGCCTATGTGAATTCCGTAGACTTTCTAAGGTTTTCCTCATAAAAAAATGTTAAATAATTGTAATTATGTTGAAATTAACTAACCTTTTGATTTTAAATGACCATGGGGATATTTAATTTTTGCTTTAATTTAAAGGGATTGAAGCTTTTTTTGAGATGTTTTCGATGAATTGATAATTAGTGAAGATGAAATGTTTTTTCCTACAGTTTTTTGTAAATGTTAAAATTGTAGGAATTTTGAAACAAATGACTTTTTTGTAAGAATGGACAAGAAGAATTAATTCTTAAAAATAAAAAAAGAAGAGACAGGCTAATAATTGTATACTATAATATTAACCAAGGTAGGGGTAAGAATAAAAATTAACGATTATAAAAGATTCAATCGTTTCATAAGCTCGGGTCTATTTGATCGACTTACTGGAATAACATCTTTGGCAATTAAGACACTATTATCTTCAATATCAATAATTCTTTTAATGTTTATAATATATGAGCGATGTATTTTTAAGAATAATTCGTTAGGAAGTTTTTCTTCAATTTTCTTCAATGTAGAATGAACTACATAATTCTTTTTTTCTGTTTTTACAGTGATATAATCTCCTTTTGCTTCAACCAAATAAATACTAGGGATATCTATTTTTATTAACCTACGATCGATATTAACATACAAATCATTTTCTTCATTATTTGTTGAGGTCTCTTCGTTTTTAGAAATAGATAACTCAGTTGTAGGAGTACTAAAGTTTTTAGCTTTCTGAATAGCTTTATCGAAACGATCTTGAGTTATAGGTTTTACTATATAATCTACAATACAGTCATATTCAAAAGCTTCAAGAGCAAAATTTTTGTCTGAAGTTGTTAAAACAATTTTTGGTGGATTTTTTATAGTTTGTATAAAATCAAAACCTGTAAAATCGGGCATATGAATATCTAAAAAAATTAAATCGACAGCATTTTGATTTAAATATTTTATTGCTTGAATGGCATTTGGAAACTCTTCTATGAGTGTAACTTCTTGATTTGATTTACAAAGTTTTTTTAAAATTGCTCTAGCAGTAGCCTCATCATCAATAATGATAGAATTCATATAACATTTTTTTAGGTTAACAAACAATATAGACTTTGGGGGAAAGTTATAGCGGAAGTATAAAATCCTCTATGTTATCTAAAATTAACATAAATTTTGGAAATAAAGTGTTTTTATGAGCTAATAATTCGTTTTCAAAATCAATAGCAACTTGATAAGCTTCTTCTAGACCAAGCATCCCTATTTTGTGTTTGAGTTTGTGTACATTTTCAGCAGCGTCTTTCCATTTTTGTGTAGTATAGTTTTGTAAAAAAACTGTTTTCTCTTCAGGAAATTCTTTTTTGAAAATCGAAATTAATTTCTTTTTGAATAATTCATCATCACCAGATAATTCGTTTATATAGTTTAAATTAGGTTGTAAGGTCATAGATTATTTTTTTAAATTAAAACTAAAAATACTGCCTTCGTCTTTTTTTGAAGCTACAGTTATTGTACCTCCATAATGCGCAACTATTTTTTGCGTCATAGCTAATCCCATTCCATTACTCATACTATTATCTTCAAGTTTTTGGAATACCTGAAATATTTTTTGAAAATATTTTTCTTCAATTCCTTTTCCGTTATCAATAATTTTAAATTGCCAACACTCTGTAGTATCAACAGCTTCAATTTTGATAGTTCCTAGAGGTTTATCAATACTTTTTATAGCATTCATAAGTAAATTATAAAAGATTTGTTTGATATCGATTGGATCTGCAATGATTTTGGGGAGTGTAGGAGGAATTTTAATACTTATATGAGATGGAATCGTTAATAGTAAAATAACTTCATTAAGCAATTGATAAAGGTCAATGATACGTTTGTCTTTTTTACGTTTATCCAGCGTTGAATACTCTAGAATTCCACTAATTAAAGTATCCATTTTTTCAACATTTTTACCTATGCGATCAAAGTATTGTTTAGTTAATTTATCCAGAGGTTGAGATGTATCTTCACTAATCCAGTGCAATAACGTATAAATATTACGTAATGGAGACTTAAGATCGTGTGATACGATATGCGCATAATCGTTTAACTCTCTATTTTGCATGGCAAGCTTATTGAGTAAATTTTCATTGCGAGTAAATGATTCACAGGCTTCTAGAGAGAGTATGAATTTATTCATTATAGGTTTTAATTGACTAATATCTTTTGGTAAAAAAGCATCTTTTTGCGTACTGTGTAAAAACAGTATCCCTTGCGATTGTAAGTCAAAGATCAAAACGGATCCCTGTTGGATAGGGATAGGAGCTATTTGAATGATATCTGTAGTGATTTCTAGAATTACAGCATTAACACCATAAAGGAGTTGATCTAGAATCTTAGTAATAGATTTTGAATATTTGATTTTATTTGGGTTAGGATAAGAGTAGGATAGAGTATAATGTTCTTTATCCTTTCTATAGATCCAACAAGAACTTAGACTTTTTCTTGCAAGTAAAAGTTGTAGAAAATGATTACAATTGCCTTGATAATCTAAGGAGTTACCAATAGCCATAGAAAGTTCATACAAATAATTTATATCAGCAGTATGTGAATTTAAATTCATAATTTATTTTAGTAACCCGATAACTATAGTTTTATTGAAGAATTCTAGATACCCATTATATGACGAAATTTCACCCAAAGTTAAAGCACCATTAATTTGAGTAATTGAAGGTGTTTTTACAAGCGCTTGATGAATTGCATTGAGTTCTGTATCAAAATCATCTTCTAAAAAAAGTACTCTAGAAATACAATCGATAATAAACGCATGTGATGGATTATGAGATGCATTAAGGGCTAGTTGAGTTGCTTCTTTGGCGGATTTAATAAGAGAATCATTTTCTCCTTTTAAAACATCAAGAATCGTGTTTTCGGGTACTTCTCCCACACAAATGAGTTCACCTTTTTCGTTTGTAGCGATAGGATCACGAACGACACATTCAGAATTTTGCTTAACAATACCAAAGGGATAACCTTTTGCGATATCAAAAAAGTTTTGCTCATTAATTTGCTTATCAGTATCCTTTTTGAGTAACTCTTGATATACTTCAAATGCGTTCATCCAGTTGATTTCCTGAATAATATTTTTATGAGTCTTTGTAGCTACAATTGGTCCGTCAATTTTTTGCCATCCGTGTTTGACTCCAATTTCTATTTGATTTTTTATAACACATAATACAGCAGCATCCATAAAAATACCTTCATGATTAAAAACACAAGGTTGTTGCTGTAAACTTAAACTACCAGCTCCACCACCAAAATAAGAAGTCTGATTTCCAAAATGGCGATATAATTCTGATAAATAGAGAGAAATATTAGAAGTTAAACCATCAACAAAGGTAAGCATACAATAGGATTCTTCTTTTTTGAGCTCTATATTAGGAATAACAAAATCGTTCTGATGCAAGTTTTTAATGATATGACTTTCGATTGCGTGATGTAATTGAGTAATCACAATACCGGTATCATACAAAGTATTTTGATGAATAATTCGCGGAAAAATACCACCGATAAAAGCGATACCTTTTTGATTTAATACATTGATAAGTTCTGTAATATCAATAGAGGTAGCTTCGGCAATAGAGAGCATGACCATATGTTGATTACTATAAGAAGTAATCTCGGTAATGAGTGTCGATATATCAGTAGTGATTGTATACATTATTAGAGTTGTTTTTTGAGACTAAAGAAAAAGGTAGTGCCTTTTCCAGGAGAACTATCAAGCCAGATATCACCTTGATATAAATCGATGATTTTTTTAACAATCGATAAACCTATTCCCGTAGAATCTTTATGAGCATTAAGTGATTGAAAAATTTTAAATATTTTCTTGAAGTGTTTCTTTTCGATACCAATACCATTATCTTTTACAGAAAATACATGATAAGCATTGCGATCTTCATAATCAATTTCGACTAAGCCTTCTTCTTTGTCTATATAAGAGATGGCATTACTGATTAAATTTTGAAATAATTGCTGTATTCGTATTTTATCAGCTTTTATATGTGGTAAAGTCTTTTTAATAACTATATTAATATGCTTAGGTACATAAATAGTATTAATAATATCAGAAACGATACAATTAAAATCAATAATAGTATCTTGATTTTGTTTTCTATCAATACTAGAGTAATCAAGAATACCATTGATAAGCTGTTCCATTTTCTCTAGGGTCTTTTCAATTAGCGCAATATTTCTATTTCCACTTTTATCAAATACAGTTTCATAATCCTCTTTAATCCAGCTTATAAGAGCATTAATACTGCGTAGAGGAGATTTAAGATCATGAGAAACGATGTAAGCATACTCTTTAAGTTCTTGATTATTTCGTTCAAGATCAGAAAGCAATTGATTGCGTTGTTCTTCTAATACTAGATGATCTGTAATATCTTCGATTAAAGCAACTTGATATTTAATTTTATTTCCTTGATCTCTTACCGCAGCAACATTGGTTTTTGCCCAGATAAGCGAACCATCTTTACAGCGATAACGTTTATTTACAGAAAAGGTATTGATTTCACCTCTATCGAGTTTATCGAGAAAATCTTGAGATTTACTATATTCTTCTTTAACAGAAATGTCACGAACTTTTTTTGATATAAGTTCATCTTGAGAATAACCAAGTAAATTTTGAAATGCTTTGTTGGTTTGTATAATGGTATCGTATTGAGTAAGAACGATACCCAAAGAAGAATTTTCAACGATAACACTTAATTCAGATGTTTTTTCGCTGATTAAATTTTTTAGTTTTTGATTGGTATAATAGAGCTCTAGTGATTTTTCTTCTAAGATATTTTCAGCTTGTTTTCTAGCTGCTTTTTCACGTTTTAAAGCTCGTTGTAATATTTCTATTTTTTCACTGCTCATTTATTTTTGTGATGATAAATTTAACTTCAGTTCCGTCTTGCTTAATTTTTTCAACTAGAATACTAGCTTTGGTATTAAAGTGTTCGAAAGTTTTGTTCATTAAGCCTAATCCAAAACTGTGAAGTGCTCTACTAGATTTATAAAGCATCACTAATGAGTCATTTGATTTTTCTAAAACATGAAATGTAGGCAGTTCGGCATCGGGGTATATTTTACGGACTTCTACATGGATATGATTTTCTATAGAAGAAAGTAGGGTAAAAGGATCCTCATATTGTGCTATAAGGGAAGGATAATTTGAAGCGAGTACATGAAAAAAGTGCTCTGCATAGACTAATAATAGGTCATCAATGCTAAGATTTGAGTGTTTACTTAAATTTTTGAGTAAACTAAGCATTTCTGCAAAATCATAAGTGCCTACAGCGGTGTAAACTCCTTGGGACGTAAGATTTGATTCTTGAATGATAGTATCTACCATTTCTAATCCAAATTTGTCTTCAACTAATTCTAAAAATTCTGTAAAAATGATTCCTTTCATGTAATTTATAGGTATTAGTATGAGTAGGGATATAATTATCCCTTTATTAGTTCATTACTTTCCCAATAAGAAACCATAGATTGAATCTTTAAGGCATAGTCTTCATATTTTAAAGGTTTGACAATATACCCTGCAATACCTGTTTTATAGCATTCTAACAAATCCTGATGATTATTAGATGTTGAAAGAACTATAGTAGGTAAATATTTAAATCTATCATGGTTTTTTAATAGGGTTAAAAACTCTATTCCATTCATTTTGGGCATGTTTAAGTCCAAAAGAATAATGTCGGGTAGAGGTTGATTATCATCGTTCAAAATTTCTAAAGCTTCTTCACCATTTGTGGCTTCAACAATAATATGATTAGGTTCATACTTGCTGACAACTCGCTGAAATTTCATTCTTTCAATTTCATCATCCTCTATCAATAAAAATGATAATGTGCTCATTTTGTGTTGTTAAGTTAAATTAAATATCTGTGTTATCCAATTATAAAATTGGTATTTATTTAAGAAATAATAAATTAGTTTCGTTTAAACTGGTTTGAGTATCGATGAATAGTAGTTTACTGTAGATGAGTCGTTTTTTACGATACTTTCTTTAAATTAAAAAAGAAAGTGGTTCCCTTACCTACAGTACTTTCTAACCATATATCTCCGTTATAATATTGTACAATCTTTTTTACGATAGCTAAACCTATCCCAGTAGATTCAGCATTAGTTTGTAATGATTGAAACATTTTAAAGATCTTTTGGTGGTATTTTTTGTCGATACCTATACCATTATCTTTTACACTAAAAGTATGGTATGTACCGTGATCCTCATAATCTATTTGTATGATACCTATGTTTTTATCAATAAACTTAATAGCATTACTTATTAGGTTTTGAAACAATTGAGTAGCCTTAGTATGATCTATTTTTAAAATAGGTAATGGCTTTTTAATTAAAATATTGATATGTTTAGGAATATAAGTGGTCTTTTTAATGTTATGTATTACTTGATTTAAATCAATAGATTTATATTCGTTATTCTCCAGATCAATTTTTGAATAATCTAAAACACCATTGATTAACTTCTCCATTCTATCAAGAGTATTCTCTATAAGCGGTATGTGATTCGTTTTTTGCTGTTCAAATACATCTGTATAATCTTCTTTTAACCAACTAATAAGTGCATTGATACTACGTAAAGGAGATTTGAGATCGTGAGAAACTATATGAGCATATTCTTGAAGCTCTTGATTTCTTGCTTGAAGGTTGTTTAATAATAGACTCTTCTGTTTTTCGGTATCTAAAAAGCGTTGAAGATTCATCGCACTTTTTAATTGAGAAGCTGCAAGGTTAGCTATATTAGTTAAGGTTTCTAAATGTGTATTTGTAAAATAATTTTTGGTCGAATGTTCAGAATCTATAATTCCTATAACCATACCATCTGCAATGATAGGAACTGTAATTTCTGAAGCTCTGTATTTATCATCTACAATATATCTAGAATCTAGAGCAGTATCGTTTACAATTTCTGAGATTCCTGTTTGAGCAACTGTACCTACGATTCCTTCACCTAGAGGGATGGTTATTTTATTAATGATCTCACGACCTTTTGGGTTTTTATCTCCATAAGCTGCTATTTGTTCTAATAAGGTTCTATCGTGATTGAACATATAGATGACACAATCTTCTAAGCCAAAAAGGGAGATGACTTTTTGTGTAATTTCCCAAGCTATTTCATAAATATTTGATTTTCCTATAATCGAAGACATTAGTGTGTTTAATGCTTTAAGCATAGAAGATTCTTGAACTTCTTTGGTGATATCTTCGAGCATAGCTACGTGGTAGAGATAATTTCCTATTTCATCTTTTATAATATTGATACGTACTCTTGCAATAAGTAAAGATTGATCTTTCTTTTTATATTTTTGAGTGAAATGAAAATGATTAATCTTACCCAAATTCATTTTCTGAATGATTTTTTGAGAGTTTTCGACATCTTCTGGAAAAGAAATATCATTTATAGTAAGCGTACTAAGTTCATGTTCATCATAGCCCAATAAAGAACAAAAGGTCGTATTTGTTTTTAAGATCTTTCCGTTTTTGATAAAGACAATTCCTAAAGAAGAATTTTCTAATACTGTTACTAATTGTTCTTTTTGTTCGTGATAGTTTTGTAAAAATGATTCACGATCAACCTGATCATTAAACAAGCACTGAAAAGCAATGGGTTTTTGATTAGCATCATATAATACAGTAGCTCTAATTAAGATCTCAAGTTTAGGTTGGTTATAAGACTGAATGCATATTTTTTGACCTAAAAGATGACCATTTCTAAGTAAGGCTCTATACAATTTTATAAAGTCAGGAAAAGTGTTATCACAAATACATTTTTTGATGAATAATTTAGAATCTTTTATAGCATGTTTAAATAAGTTTGAAGCTTTTTCATTGATCTGAATAATATTTCCGGTAAGGTCTAATACCAGATAAGCTTCAGAAATATGTTCAAGAATATCATTAGGAATAACCTCGTTTTTTATGAAGGCATTTCTAACTTCTTTTTCTTTTGTCGATGACAGCTCTGATGGCTTGGGTAGAATACGGTTCATAATAGCATTGAGGTTTAATTAATGATAGATGGATAATGTTATCGTTTTAATTTTATAACAACAGCTCCAGATCTTTTAGATACATATTTTAAAAACAGTTTGAGAAGCATGTTTTGAATACGTGTTTTAATGAATTTAAATGGATTAAATATTTTCATATAGCATTTTTTTGAGGAGATTAATTTTTATAAAACTCATTAAGTCCCCAATACGTGATTAAATGTTTTATCTTTTCGACATAAATGGTTGACTCTTCGGGTTTTTCTATATATCCAGATACACCAGATTGATAACAGGTATACATTACATCTGGATTACTATTACCAGAAATAACAGTAACAGGAAGATGCATGTACTGTTCTGTAGTTTTTAAGGTTTTTAAAAAAGATAAGCCATCTTCAATAGTTTCTGTAGTATTCATACTTAATAGTATTACATCAACTTTACCATTTCTGTTTTTAAGAATATGTAAAGCATCTTCACTATTTGTAGATGTCAATACTTTGTGTAGGTTTTCAAAAGCATTAAACATATGTTTAAGCTTGTCTAGTTCGTTTTGATTTTTCTCGATAATTAAAAAGGTTAAACTTTCCATTGGGACTTAATTTTTTGATTATTAGGTGTTTTATCATTTGATTATAGTGTAAAATTGCTATGTTTTATAGGATTATTCTTATGTAATTCGATCAGAAAGTAGTTGATTGTCGATAAAATGAGGTTTAATGTCGATGAATGAAATTTAGTCTAGGTAAGAATCAATCTCAAAAGATATATGTGAATGATCTTTATGGATAACGAATGAATAATAACAGTTGCTGATTTATGAATGTAGCTTTATGTTTAAAAGCTTTAAAGACTAAAATGCTTTTACTTTTAAGAATATTAATTAGAAATAAAAACAACAATTGCTCTTAATTCATAATAAAATAGGAGAGGTGTAAGCATAAAAAAAAGCTATCAAATGTGATAGCCTTAATAAAAATATAATGGAATAAATTTAGTTACTCAATGCTTCTATAAGAGAATTCTTTTTATGACGACTCAAAGGTATTTTTTCATCATCGATCTCAATATTGCGGCTATTGTAACGCTCTACTTTATCTAGATTAACAATATAAGATTTGTGAATTCTTAAAAAACGATCACTAGGGAGTTCGGCTTCAAAAGATTTCATTGTAGCCAAAACAACAATAGGATCACCATCTGCCATGATAAGCTTTACATAATCACCTAAAGCTTCGACATATTTTAAATTATTTAGAAATACTTTTCGTTTTTTGAGATTACTTTTTACAAAGATGTAATCATCATCTTCTGCCATACCACCACCCATACTTAGGCGAGACATACTTAATGCTTTTTCTACAGCAGAGTTAAAGCGTTCTCTTTTTAAAGGTTTTCTTAGGTAATCTACAGCATCGTAGTCAAAAGCTTTAAATGCATATTTAGTTTTACCAGTAACAAAAATAATATGAGGTTTATTTTCTAAATCGTCAAGTAAATCAAAACCAGTAAGGATAGGCATCTCAATGTCAAGAAAAAGAAGGTCAACTGTTGTATCTAATAAGCCATTTTTTGTTTCAATTGCATTATTCCATTCGGCAACTAATTCTAGAGAAGGATGTTCATCTATTAGCTTAACAATAGCCAGTCGTTGTAAACGAGAATCATCTACCACAGCACATTTTAATTGAAATTGTTCCACTTGCATATAAGTATATTAATAATACAATATTAGTTAATATATATGGTTTCTACAAAAAAAAACTTATTTCGTCGAGAATTATTGTTGTTTATCGAATGTGAAATAGAGTTTGAAAATATAAAAAATAATATTACTTTTGCACTCAATTTAAATTAAAATAGATTTTTATATGAATCATTATGAAACTGTTTTCATCTTAAATCCCGTTTTATCTGAAGATCAGATAAAGGAAACAGTAAAGAAATACGAAGATATTCTTGTTTCTAACGGTGCTAAGATGATATCAAAAGAAGATTGGGGACTAAAAAAATTAGCTTATCCAATCCAACACAAGAAAAGTGGTTTTTATCATTTATTCGAGTACACCGTTCCTGGTGAGGCGATCAACTCTTTAGAAGTTGAGTTTAGAAGAGACGAGCGTGTTATGCGTTATTTAACTGTACGTTTAGATAAGCATGCAATCGCTTGGGCAGAGAAAAGAAGAAACAGAAACAAACAAAAAGCGTAATCTATGGCATCTATAGAGCAACAAGCTAAAGGTAAAAAAGATGGAGAGATCAGATATCTTACTCCATTAAACATTGATACTACAAAAAACAAGAAGTATTGTCGTTTTAAGAAATCAGGTATTAAATATATCGATTACAAAGATCCAGATTTCTTAATGTCGTTTATCAATGAGCAAGGTAAGTTATTACCACGTAGATTAACAGGTACTTCATTAAAATACCAACGTAAGGTAAGTGTTGCTGTAAAAAGAGCACGTCACTTGGCTTTATTACCTTATGTAAGTGATTTATTAAAATAATAAAACCGTTTATATATACTATGGAAGTTATATTAAAAAGAGACGTTGAGAATCTAGGATTCGCAGACGATGTAGTAGAAGTGAAAAACGGTTATGGACGTAACTATTTAATTCCTCAAGGATTTGCTGTATTAGCGACTCCTTCTGCAAAAAAAGTTTTAGCAGAGAATTTAAAGCAACGTGCATTCAAAGAAAAGAAAGAGATCGAAGATGCTCAAGCATTAGCTTCTAAATTAGCTAGTTTAGAAATTAAAATTGCTGCAAAAGCAGGAGCTGGAGATAAATTATTTGGATCTGTTTCAAACATCGATTTAGCTGAAGCTTTAGGAAAAGAAGGAATCCAAATCGAGAAGAAGTTTATTAACGTACCTGGAGGTACTATTAAACGTCTTGGGCAATACGAAGCAGCAGTTCGTTTCCACAGAGAAGTGATTGCTACAGCATCATTTGATGTAGTTGCTCAAAAAGAAGCATAATACATTTAGTTGTTATATATTATTGAAAGGCGCTCATTGAGCGCCTTTTTTTAGTAATAATATCTAGAGAAAGAAATAACTATTCCTTTCTGTTTTTGAGTAAATGAGCTTGACCTTTCCAGTCGTCTCTTTCAATTCTACCAGGAAAGAACTGTATAAGCTCTGTTACCGTTTGTATATCTTCTGTATTAAAACGACTTATTTGATCAAAGGTATAAATACCTATACTATTCAGTTTTTCTTCAATAAACGGGCCAATACCACTTATTAATTTTAAATCATCCTTTTCTGAAGCTTCTGCTTTACCAAAACTCTCAAAATTTAATACAGGAGGAGGATTATTAGAAGAAGTAGAAGAGCCATCACGTTCACGAGTTTTAACGGCTTTAATAGCGGTTTCTTCGGCAGTTGTATCGTCTTCTTTTGTTTCTTTATGAAAAGTAGTATTAGCTTTGGTATATCCTATCTTTTTTAATTTTTCTTTTTCCTCATGACATAAATCTAATAACCCTTTGTATTTTGATTTAAAATAATATCGAGCAAAAAAGTAGCCTATTAAAAATGCACCAAGCATTAACAGGAAGATTTCAAACCAAGCAGTAGATTTATCAAGAGGGTTCATATTTTCAAACATAGTATGGCGGGTTATTTAGTTTACAATAATTTCGATTCGTCTATTTTTGGCTCTATTTTCCTTAGACGTATTAGGAAGGATAGGTGAGGTTTCTCCTTTTGAATTAGCAGTTAGTTTTTCTGTAACAATTCCTTGAGAAGCCAAATATTTTAAAACGTATTTTGCACGTTGTTGTCCTATCCACAAATTATCTTCTGGATCACCAACATCATCTGTATGACCTATAATAGTAACTTTTTTGTTGGGATATTTGATCAAATAATTCTTAAGTTCTAAAGTATAATTGGTTAAGGTAGCATCAGGTTTAAATTCGCTTTGACCAAAATCACAATAGAGTGTTTTATTTGCAATACCTTTTTCTACCTCGGCAAGGCGATTAGTATCTAGTGTATTAAAGTTTAATACAATTCCACCATGATATTTACCATCATCCTCATAAGTGTATGTTGCAGTTTTTGCTTTAGTAATGATTTTATCCCCATTAATACCAGCGTCAACAAGTAATTTTTTTATAATTTGAGCTCTATATTGACCATAAGATGGTGTTTTTTTACTTTCACTTTCTGTTTGTAAACCTTCAATAATGAGCTCTTCATTTTGATGAGTTCCCATGTAAGACGCAATTTTTGAGCTAAAATCTATTAAATCTTCTGGTATGTATACGCTACTATCTTGCACATGAATACAAAAATTAGAAGGGTAATTAAAAATGGTATTTCCTTCGGGATTTTTGGCAAGTAATCCTCGTTTTAAACGCATGGCAGCAATGCTATCTTCATAAGCTTTTTTGGCAAGCGCTTCTTTTTGTTTTTGAGCTTCAAGATCTATTGTTTGCTCGGTAGTAGTATTTCCGCAGAGACCTTTGATATGACAAGCATGATACCACATGCCAAACAAAGCCCAAAGTAAGAAAACAAAAAAGGCAAGTAGAAAGTTTTTCATATATCAATTGTTAAAATTAGTTTTTTAAAGTTAACGAAAATGTTTTATATTTTTTTTGTAATTATTTAAAATAAAGATGGTTATATGTTTGAGTAATGATAAATTAACGTTAAAAAAATAAAAACACCATAAAAAATAGATAAAAATGATATAGATTTGTGGCAACAAACAAAGACATGACAAACATATTTTTACATCATCATCATTCTTACTTCATCGCTCTCGCGAGGTAAGTCTGGTATGTGTAAATGAATCATATAAAGAAAACCCGTTTGAGCAGTTCAAACGGGTTTTTTCGTTTTTAGAACTGTTCAAACTTAACTAAAAACGACATGACCAAAATTAAAATTGCTATTCAAAAATCTGGACGTCTTAATGAAGATTCTATCAAAATCTTAAAAGATTGTGGTATTTCTATTGATAATGGAAAAGATCAATTAAAAGCGCTAGCTAGAAATTTTCCGCTTGAAGTAATGTTTTTACGCAATGGTGATATTCCACAGTACCTTAGAGATGGAGTGGTGGATATAGCCATTATAGGAGAAAACGTATTAGTAGAGAAAGGAGAAGATATCAGTATAAGTCAAAGGCTTGATTTTTCAAAATGCAGAGTTTCTCTAGCAGTTCCAAAAGATGTAGCCTATACCGCTATTACAGACTTAAACGGAAAAAAAATAGCAACTTCATATCCTAATACGGTACGCCAGTATTTAGAAAAAAAAGGAATAACTGCAGAATTACACCAGATATCAGGTTCTGTAGAAATAGCTCCTAATATAGGATTAGCAGATGCGATTTGTGATATTGTTTCTAGCGGAAGTACGTTGTTTAAAAATAACCTTAAAGAAGTGGAGGTAATGCTTACTTCTGAAGCAGTATTGGCGGTCTCTCCACAGATAAGTGATGAAGCATCAAAGATTTTAAAGAAGTTAGAATTTAGAATTCAATCTGTACTCAAAGCACGTAAATCAAAGTATATATTATTAAATGCGCCTAATCATAAAATTGATGCCATAGTTAAACTTTTACCAGGAATGAGAAGCCCTACCGTATTGCCATTGGCAGAAGAAGGATGGAGTTCTATACATACCGTAATTCAAAAGAATGAATTTTGGGAGGTAATAGATGAACTCAAAGCTGCAGGAGCAGAAGGTATATTAGTTTGTCCGATAGAAAAAATGGTACTATAAGCAAAAAAAGAATTCATGAAGACGATCATAAATCCGGAAAAGAAAAACTGGGAAACAATATTAAAAAGACCAACACAAACTGTTGCAGACATTGAAACTATTGTTAAAACTGTATTTGAAGCTGTAATCAAAGACAAAGATGAAGCTATCAAAGCTTATACTACTCAATTTGACAAAGTAACATTAGCAACGCCATTAGTTAGTGATAAAGAAATAGCAGCAGCAGACCAAGCTGTATCTTCATCATTAAAAGAAGCTATACAAGTAGCAAAAAATAATATAGAAGCTTTTCATGCAGCACAACAAACAGAAAAGGTTATTATAGAAACTACTCAAGGAGTAACCTGTTGGCAAGAAAAACGAGCGATAGAAAAAGTAGGTTTGTATATACCAGGAGGAACAGCTCCGCTATTTTCTACTATACTAATGTTGGCTATACCGGCAAAATTAGCAGGATGTAAAGAAATTATATTATGTACACCTCCTAATGAAAAAGGAGAAATCAATCCAGCAATTTTATATACAGCAGCTTTATGCGGAATCGATAAAATCTTTAAAGTAGGCGGAATACAAGCTATAGCGGCAATGACTTTTGGTACAGCAAGTATACCGCAAGTATATAAGATTTTTGGTCCAGGAAATCAATATGTAACTATAGCAAAACAGGTAGCAACACAATATGGTGTAGCGATAGACATGCCAGCAGGACCAAGTGAGTTATTAGTGGTAGCAGATGACAGTGCAGAGGCTTCTTTTGTAGCTTCAGATTTATTGAGTCAAGCAGAACATGGTGTAGATAGTCAGGTTATCTTAGTGAGTACATCACAAGATATGATTAATGCAGTAGAAGACGAAGTATATAAACAATTGTCTTTATTACCACGTAAAGAAATAGCAACAGCGGCTATCCAAAATTCAAAATTGATTTATGTAGAGAATGATGAAAAAGCCATGGAGTTAATTAATGACTATGGACCAGAGCACTTTATTGTATGTGTAGAAAATGAAGATTACTATGTAAATAATATACGTAATGCAGGTTCTGTCTTTATAGGAAATTATACTCCCGAGAGTGCTGGAGATTATGCTTCGGGTACAAATCATACATTACCTACCAATGGTTATGCAAAACAATATAGTGGAGTAAATCTAGACAGTTTTATGAAGTCGATGACTTTTCAAAAAATCACTTCAGAAGGAATTCAAAACATAGGACGAACGATAGAGTTAATGGCGGAAGCAGAAGGACTTCAAGCGCATAAAAATGCTGTGAGCTTACGTTTAAACGCTTTAAAATCTTAAATCAATGCAAACTGTAAATTTTGATATAGATACTTTGATAAGAGAAAATGTAAAAGTATTGCAACCATACTCATCGGCTAGAGATGAATATATATCAACAGGAAGTCCAATGACTTTTCTGGATGCTAACGAAAACCCTTTTGAAACACAAATTAATAGATACCCTGATCCACATCAAAATGAACTAAAAGAACTTTTGGCTAAACAAAAGGGAGTTGATAAAGCTCAAATACTATTAGGAAATGGTAGTGACGAAATTTTGGATTTGTTATTTAGAGCCTTCTGTGAACCTAAAGAAGATAATATAATCACATTACCACCTACTTACGGAATGTATAACGTATTAGCAACTATAAATGCCGTAGAAAATAAAAAAGTACTCTTGACAAGGTCATTTCAACCAGATGTAGCTCAAATTCTGGAAACAGCAGACAATAAGAGTAAAATACTGTTTTTATGTTCCCCTAATAATCCTACAGGAAATAGCTTTAAAAAAGAGCAGGTGATACAACTTTTAGAAGGATTTAATGGTTTAGTAGTAATAGACGAAGCTTATATAGATTTTGCAGCACAAGAAAGTTGGATAACACAATTAGAAAACTATCCTAATTTGGTGATTACGCAAACATTTTCAAAAGCATACGGAATGGCGGGAATACGTTTAGGATGTTGTTATGCAAGTGCTCAGATTATAGCAGTGTTACAAAAAATAAAACCACCCTATAATGTAAATGAATTAACGCAGATAAAAGCAAAGCAGCGATTAGAAGCTATCGATAGTGTAAAGCGAGAAATTAAGAATATTATAGAAGAAAGAACAGTATTAACAAAAGCGTTAGAGACAATACCTTATATTAAAACAATTTACCCTACCGAGGCTAATTTTATTTTGATAGAAGTAGATAATGCAACACAGCGTTATCAAGAATTAATAGCAAAAGGAATTGTAATAAGAAATAGAACAAACCAGCCCTTATGTAAAAATACATTGAGGTTAACTATAGGAACCACAACAGAGAACACAAAACTTATTAAAGCATTAAAAGCAATAGCTTAGTTATGAAAAAGAAAAAAGTATTATTTATAGACAGAGATGGAACAATCATTAAAGAGACTGCAGATGAGCAAATTGATGCATTCGAAAAAATGATTTTTTATCCTAAAGCATTTACGTATTTAGGAAAAATAGCCAAAGAATTAGATTATGAATTGGTTATGATTACTAATCAAGACGGTTTAGGAACGGCAGGATTTCCAGAAGATACTTTTTGGCCAGTACATAATTTTATCATGAAATCATTTGAAAATGAAGGCGTAGTTTTTGACAAAGTTTTTATTGATCGCACTTATCCACATCAAAATGCAAATACTAGAAAACCTGGAACAGGCTTACTTACCGAGTATTTTTCTGAGGCTTATGACTTATCAAAATCTTTTGTGATAGGAGATCGATTAACCGATATAGAATTGGCAAAAAATCTAGGCGCCAAAGGTGTTTTTATAAATGATAATACCAATCTAGGAACAAATGAGATTACAACAACGAGAGCTGCATTAGATGATTATATAGGGTTAGAAAGTAACGATTGGCAAAAAATATATGAGTACTTAAAATTAAATGATAGAGTAGCAGAAACAGTAAGAACTACAAACGAGACAGATATCTATATACGATTAAACTTAGATGGTGTAGGTAAAAGTAAGATAGAAACAGGAATTGCTTTTTTTGATCATATGCTAGATCAAATTGCAAGACACGGACAAATGGATCTTGATATTATCGTAAAAGGAGATCTAGAAGTAGATGAACACCATACCATAGAAGATACTGCAATCGCTCTGGGTGAAGTATTTGCAAATGCTTTAGGTAATAAATTAGGCATAGAGCGTTATGGATTTTGTTTACCAATGGATGATTGTTTAGCACAAGTAGCTATAGATTTTGGAGGAAGAAACTGGTTGGTATGGGATGCAGATTTTAAAAGAGAGATGATAGGAAAAATGCCTACAGAAATGTTTTACCACTTCTTTAAATCCTTTACAGATGGGGCTAAAGCTAATTTAAATATCAAGGCAGAAGGTATAAATGAACACCATAAGATAGAAGCTATTTTTAAGGCTTTCGCCAAAGCTATCAAAGCTGCTGTAAAACGAGATACTGATAAAATGATCTTACCATCAACCAAAGGAGTTTTATAATGAAAATAGTTATTATAGATTATGGAGCTGGGAATATCCAAAGTATAAAATTTGCAATCAAACGATTAGGATTTACAGCAGAGCTTAGTAATGATCCAGAAGTAATAAAAGCAGCAGATAAAGTTATATTTCCAGGAGTAGGCGAAGCTAGTAGTGCTATGCAAAAACTAAAAGCAACAGGATTACATAAAATAGTACCAGAGCTTAAACAACCGGTATTAGGGATTTGTCTAGGTATGCAATTAATGTGTAATTATACAGCCGAAGGTGATACCGATGGATTAGGAATATTTGATGTATCTGTAAAACGATTTACAAATACAGTTAAAGTACCTCAAATTGGATGGAATACGATAGAAAAGTTAGACTCAGTATTGTTTAAAGATATTAAAGAACAAGAATATGTTTATTTAGTACACAGTTATTATGCACCTATACATGAAACCACTGTAGCAAGAAGTTATTATGAATTAGAATATTCTACAGCACTACAAAAAGATAATTTTTATGGAACTCAATTTCATCCAGAGAAAAGTAGTACTGTAGGAGCTCAAATTCTAAATAATTTTTTATCACTTTAAATAGATTAAAACAATATTCAGTTTAGTCACAAAGATTACAAAACATGAGAATAATACCAGCAATAGATATTATCGACGGAAAATGTGTACGTCTTTCTAAAGGAGATTACAATACTAAAAAAGTATATAACGAAAACCCTCTAGAAGTAGCCAAAGCATTTGAAGCACACGGTATAGAAAACCTACACTTGGTTGATTTAGATGGAGCAAAATCGAGTCATATAGTCAATTATAAAATACTAGAGCAGATAGCTACCAAAACTAATTTGAGTATAGATTTTGGAGGAGGATTAAAAACAGATGAAGATCTCTATATAGCTTTTGAAAGTGGAGCAAAACAAATTACAGGAGGAAGCATAGCAGTTAAAAATCCAGAAGTATTTCAAAGTTGGATTCATAAATACGGAGCAGCAAAGATTATTCTGGGAGCAGATGCTGATAAAGAAAAAATTGCGATAAATGGTTGGCAAGAAGCGTCTGATCATGAATTAATCCCATTTATACAAGAATACAAAACAAAAGGAATTGCATACGTGATTTGTACAGATATAAGTAAGGATGGTATGTTACAAGGACCAGCTTTTGATTTATATAAAAGAATTTTAGCAAGTATAGCAGACCTAAAGTTAATCGCTTCGGGCGGAATTTCAAGTTTTGATGAATTACCTCGTTTAGCAGAAATAGGATGTGAAGGAGTTATTATAGGAAAGGCAATTTATGAAAACCGTATTTCATTAAAACAATTAGAGCAATTTATCCTAGAAATCAATTAAAAGATGATTACAAAACGAATAATCCCTTGCCTAGATATCAAAAACGGAAGAACAGTTAAAGGAGTCAACTTTGTTGCGCTAAGAGATGCTGGAGATCCTGTAGAATTGGCAGCATTATATGCAAAGACAGGAGCAGACGAATTAGTTTTTTTAGATATATCAGCAACCGAAGAGCGAAGAAAGACGTTAGCCGATTTGGTATTGAGAGTTGCAGAAAAAGTAAATATACCATTTACGGTAGGAGGAGGTATTTCTTCTATAGAAGATGTAGCGATATTACTGCAAAATGGTGCAGATAAGGTATCTATTAACTCCTCTGCAGTAAAAAGACCAGTACTAATAAATGAATTGGTAGCAAAGTTCGGGAGTCAATGTATTACAGTAGCTATAGATGCAAAACAAATTGATGGTCAATGGAAAGTTCATCTAGTAGGAGGTAAAGTAGCTACCGATTTGGATTTATTTGATTGGGCAAAAGAGGTTGAAGAAAGAGGTGCAGGCGAAATTTTATTTACATCAATGGATCATGATGGAACCAAGAATGGTTTTGCAAACAAAGCTTTAGCACAATTAACCAGAACAGTAAATATACCAATCATAGCCTCTGGAGGAGCAGGAAACATTACACATTTCGCCGATACCTTCAAAGAAGGTAACGCCGATGCCGCACTAGCGGCCAGCGTATTTCACTTTAAAGAGATTGAAATACCAGTTTTAAAAAATGAATTGCAAAAACAAGGAATCGCAATGCGATTAGTTTAAAAAGAAAACAAATGAACATTGACTTTAATAAAAATAGTGATGGATTAGTACCCGCTATTATTCAAGATGCACGAACCTTAAATGTATTAATGTTGGGATATATGAATCTTGAGGCATATGAGAAAACACTAGCGACTAAAAAAGTAACATTCTATAGTCGCAGTAAGCAGCGATTATGGACCAAAGGAGAAGAAAGTGGTAATTATTTGAACTTGGTGACAATAGAAAATGATTGTGATCAAGATACCTTACTAATCAAAGTAAATCCAGTAGGACCTACATGTCATACAGGAACAGATACCTGTTGGGGAAAACAGAATACAAAGGAATATGGATTTGTTTCTCAACTTGAAACAGTTATAGCAGATAGAAAAGCACAATTTGAAAATAAAGAAGAGACGACTAGTTATGTAGCTTCTCTTTTTAATAAAGGAATAAATAAAATAGCTCAAAAAGTAGGAGAAGAGGCTGTAGAAGTTGTTATTGAGGCTAAAGATGATAATGAAGAATTATTTTTAAATGAAAGTGCAGATTTACTATTTCATTATTTGATTTTATTACAAGCAAAAGGATATCGTTTTAATGATGTTATTAAAGTATTAGAAGAAAGGCATAAATAGTATTAGGTAAAATAAGCTATTGATATTTACGTAAAAACTGAGAAGGAGTTTCATTACACTTATTTTTAAAAATTCTAGAAAAATAAGCATAATCATCATATCCTAATTTTGAGGCGATGATAGCAAAGGATTCTTTAGAGTGAATTAATAAGCGTTTGGCTTCAAGAATAACCCTATCGGTAATTAACTCAGTAGTAGTTTTATTAAGAACAGCTTTAGTAATTCGGTTAAGGTGATTGGTGCTCATATGCATCCATTCTGCATATTGATGAGGTGATTTTTCTTGGATAAAATGAGTATCTATTAATAGCTCTAACTCTTGTACTTTTAGTGCATAATGACTAGATGTCGAAGTTTGATTTTGTTCCTGTTGTAAATAGTGTCTAGATATTTCGATGTAAATCAAATCAATTAAACTACAGATTTTATTCTGCTTTAATAGTTGATCTGTACGATATTCATTAAGTATACATTTAAAGAAAGGAATAATGCCTTCAAAAACTTCAGATGAAAAATGAATCAATGGTGCATTTTGAGAAGAATAGTAAAAAGGATAGTTGGTTACACTGCGTTGTGTATAAGTTAGATCATAAAATGATTGTGTATGAAAAAAAATATAACCATCAATGTCCTCAGATAATTCCCAATTGTGCATTTGACCAGGTTTAAGCATAAAAACAGTTCCGGGTTTAATCTCATAGCGGTTAAAGTCAATTTCGTGTATACCAGATCCTTGTGTAAAAATCACTGTTAAGAAAAAGTCATGTTTATGAGGAACACATATTTTTTTTTGATTTTTTAGATAATGACTTTTAAAATCATTTGCATAAAAATGAGCACTATTAGTAAATCCTTTAAACTGATTGATATTGAGTATAGGAAATGTATTCATTGATTATTAGATTAGGAATGTGTAAGATATTAAAATGTTTGATTTCTCCAAATGATTGCTTGCTTAATTCAATAGAAAAGGTACGTTATTGACGTAAATTTGCACCAAAATAATAAGATATGATTTCTAGATTGTTGAGCCTGTTGAGTGGAAAATGTCCAAATTGTGAAAAAGAAAAAGTATTTATTAAAGGAGGAAATATATTTAAACTTCAGACTCCCAAGATGCATAGTAAATGTAAAAATTGTGGACATTCTTTTGAAAGAGAACCAGGGTATTTTATTGGCGCTATGTATGTGAGTTATGGATTAACTGTTGCAGAATCAATTGGAATCTTTTTGATAGTACAATTTTTTGTTAGCAGTATACCATATCTTATAGGAATCCTGATACTATCTGCAATTCTATTGAGCTCGATTAATTATCAATACTCTAGATTAATATGGATGTACTTATTTACTAAAAAAAATCAAGAACAAACAGTTTAGTTTACTTTTAAGAATGCAGTGTATAAGATCAAGAGAAACTATTGTTTTTTATATATGAAGAGTAATAAATGATGAGTTTTGAATAAACAAATCTGCATTTAAAAATTGTTATTCATTCTTCAACATTTACAGATGGGCCTATCGGAAGTATAGCGTAAAATTTGCAATGAGAGAAGCGTAGAAAACTTTGGACTGTTTGAGCGATAGCGAGTTTGTCTTAAGTTTAGCTTCCGAATAATAAATTTAGCTATGGTTTCGTAAGCCTAGACTTTTTTGATTCTTTTTTGGGCGATGCAAAAAAGAATAGACCTAAATAATAAAAAAAGCTAAATGAGAATTAATTGCTGTATATGGCAATAAATAAGTGTTTGAGTAAAAAATCACATTTAAAAATCGATATTTGTTATTCACGAAGGTAATTTTATCCTGATAAAAAGTATTTAAAAGAGAGGTTATAAAGACCTCTCTTTTTTTAGAAATAAAGCTATCATATCACGATCATCAAGATAGCACTTACCAGGTAGATATCCTCTCTTGAACTAAACGTAGCACAGTAAAGTTTGATTAACAAGAGTATTAGAATAATTTGATCGTATATAAAAATCATTATTTCTTAAAAACGACCATTTGTTTGGTCTGGGTTTGAGTAGTAGTATGATTAATGCCTAAAAAACCTTTTTGTTCTTTTATTTGTAATGTAATATGTTCGATACGGTCATAACTCCAACCATCATCGGCATATTGATTAATTAAGTTTTCTAATTGTTGAGCGATATAGTTGGTATTTCCACTTTTTTGATGGAGCGTAGCAATAAATGGGATTACTTTGTAGATCATGAGGTATTTATTTACCTTAAAAATATTAAGGAATACCTATATGATTTTACGGTTTTCCGTAAAATGGATTAAAATTTTTCAAAAACACCCAATCCAAATAAGGCAAAATCATATTTAACAGGATCAGATGCATCAAATTTACGTAACTGAGTATCTAATTCGAGTAAAGCTTTGGCATCGTTTTGTTTACGTTTTAAAATGCCTAACTTACGAGCAACATTACCAGAATGTACGTCAAGCGGACATGATAATTGTGCGGGAGAAAGCGTTTTCCAAATCCCTAAATCAACACCTGCATTTGCATCTCTAATCATCCATCTAAAGAACATATTAATGCGTTTTGCAGCTGAGTTTTTATGAGGATCACTTATATGTTTTGTTGTGCGATCAGGATGAGGTAAAGAAAAGAACGCTTGTTTAAAATCATGAATAGCATTTTGTAAAAAAGCTTCGCTTGCATAAGGGGTAAAAAAAGACTCTAAATCTGTGTGTAACGTATAAAGATATCGTAATGCAGTAATAAAATAGGAGAGATCAATACCATTAAATGTGCGATGAACAAAACTTTGTAATTCATCTAATTGTTCTGGCGTATGCTCCATAACAAAATCATGAGGTGTTTGCCCCATTAGATCCATTAACTTATGTGCATTTTTAAGAATACTCTTTCTGTTTCCCCAAGCGATAGTTGCAGTTAAAAAACCAGCAATTTCAATGTCTTGTTTATGAGTAAAGAGATGTGGAATTTGTATAGGATCTGTCTCTATAAAATTAGGAGATTCGTATAACAGAGCTTTTTCATCGAGAAAGATTTTAAGTTCCTTCTTTGTCAATTTTTTTGCCATGAGAATAAACTTAAGAGATTATTGTACCATCAACCATGACTAGTTTTCGGTCGGCCATATTAGCTAATTCATTATTATGAGTAACAATGACAAAAGTCTGACCAAATTGGTCTCTTAAATCAAAAAAGAGTTTATGTAAATTACTAGCAGCCTCACTATCTAAATTACCAGAAGGTTCGTCTGCAAAAATAACCTTAGGATTATTAATTAAAGCCCTAGCAACAGCAACACGTTGCTGCTCTCCACCAGATAATGCATTAGGTTTATGGTGATACCTATGAGAAAGCCCAAGAAAGTCCAATAATTCTTTTGCTCTTTTTTCTGCAGCATTTTTAGAGGTCTTTTTTATAAAAGCAGGAAGACAAACATTTTCTAATGCAGTAAACTCGGGTAGTAGTTGATGAAATTGAAAAATAAAACCAAGTTCTTCATTTCTAAACTTAGCCAATTGTTTTTGATTAAGTGTAGTGATAGTAGTATCATTAATTGATAACATACTATCACTAGACTCATCTATAAGATCAAGTGTACCTAGGATTTGCAATAAAGTAGTCTTACCAGCACCAGAAGCTCCAACAATAGAAACGATTTCACCTTTTTTTATGTGTAGGTCAACACCTTTTAAAACGTGTAAATCTCCGTAACTTTTATGGATTTGCTGTGCTTTTATCATAATGACTAACTTAAAGGCAGTGAAAATAATTAATAAATTATTAACGCCCAAGTAGTGTGATCAAAACTATAAATTATATGGTATTAATATCAAAGAAATAAACAACTCTTAACGATAAACTATGGCGTATAGATTGATCAAATAAAGTATCCAAACTTTCTTGATAATCGGCAGTAGATAGCTCATCTTCATTAAAGATTTGATTGCGATACAATAATGTGGCAGTACTACCAGGGGCAAACCTCCAACTAAAACTTAAATCCAGATTCCAAATATTAAAATTACGGTTAGGATCATTATCTGTGGTATCATAATTAATCGGACTTCTTGTACCATCGTCATTAAGTACAAAGAAAACGTTATCTGTATAATCTGCGGTACTCCAGAAATTTCTAAAACGTAAATTGATGGCTTTATAAGGATCAAAGTTATAATTAGCATTAAGAGAATTTTCTACAGTGGTAACATCACGTTGACCTAAGAAAACATCGGTATCATCATTATCTATATATCCAAAATTGCGTTTTCGTTGTGAAAATTCAGTATTCCAAATCAATAAGAAATTATCAGAGAAGCGATAACGTGGAGAAAGACGAACAAAATAATTCTCTTGTGGATCGTCAAACCAAGTTCTATAACCTATTCTAGCATCATAGGCAAATTTTCTTCTATAGTCTGAAGACACAAAAACATTACCACCATAATTACTACTATATGTTACAAACCTACCAGCTACTCTAGGTTCAAAATAGTTATCACTATCTGCATTATATTGTGTATTTAAACCAAATGAAAAACGACTAGGAGTCATAAAGAATGATTCTAAACGAATAGAATTATCGGTTTGTACACTAGGAGAATACAATCTACGATGCCTTAAAGTAAGACCAATTCTATAGGTGTTAAACCATTTTGTAGGTTCAAAAATTTGGTAAGAGCCACTAATTCTGAAATTATTAAAGTTATTTCTAAAGTTCACACCTAAATCATTAATATTATAGGTCTTATTGGATAAATCATGACCAAAACCATATCTAAAGTTTCCTTTAATACGATCAAAATCTATTTCTGAAGCAAAACCATTACTATTATCATCAACAGTATTAACATGACTCATAATAGTACGACCAGAAAAACGAAAAGAATTAGCTTTATTGGCTAAGTTCCAAACTAGAGCTGTAGCATTTGCATCTCTAAAATTACCTTCTCTAGTAACATTGGTGTTAATAACAGATACAGAAGAGTTTTTATTAAATTGTTGATCTACAACAAAAATGTTATAATTTGCTAATGGTTCAGTAACGATTTTTCTTTCAGTTCCTGTAATAGTATCTCTTATGGTCGCTTCGGTTTGTTCTGTAATAGCATTAAAAAAACCAATTCCTAAATTACCATTAGTTCTACCTGAAATTTTTAAAGCATTAAGTAAATTAACCTTATCAGGATTATCAATGATTTCTTCATTTTCAACTAAATCATCATCATTTGCACGTTGAGTTGGTGAATTACCAATACGTCTAGAGAAAAATAATCTCCCCTTATTAAAAAGTTCTGTTCCTTCTGTAAAGAATTGACGGTTTTCACCAAAAGTTTGTTCAAAAGGGCCTAAATTAAGACGAACTTCATCAAAAGCAGTTTGTCCAAAATCTGGAATTAATGTAGCATCTAATGTAAAACTATCACTTAAACCATATTTTACATCTAGACCTGCACTGAATTCGGTATCTGTTTCGCCTTCTTCATGAGTAGCAAGTCCTTGAGCATAGGGGAAAAAGGTAAGTCGAATAGGAGGGTTTATATTTTTAAGATTAGTAACTTGACCGTTATATTGTGTCATTTGACCTACAGAACGATCAATAAAATTCCATGAATAGGTTTGATTAAGTTTTAAAACTCGTCTGAAGAAATTGATTCCCCAGTTTTGTTCTTCGACTTCAGGAAAACGTAAAGCGTTATACGGAATTCTAAATTCTGCATACCATCCCTTATCATCTGTAGAAACTTTGGCATCAAAAACCACATTATAATTAAAGTCTTCGTTAAATTGATCTGCTCTAGCATCACCAATAGTACCAGCGCTAGTAACAAAAAAACGAGTTTCATTAACACCATCGTTATACGTATTTATAGAGATAGAAAAGAAATCTGTTTGCGCAAATATATTATCCCTTTGGGTGAACTGCCTAGCCATTTCAAGTGGTTTATCATCATAAAGATATGCAGCTACATAGATAGCTTTGTCATCATAGGCTAGTTTTACTTCGGTTTGATGTGTAGAAGGAACTTCTTGATCATTACCAGGACGCCACATAAAAAAATCACCATAGGCGGGTAAAGTTTGCCAAATAGTATCGTCTAATTTACCATCAATTTTTGGGGGTGTTTCAATACGTTCTGCTCTGATTTCTTTTTTAGATTGAGCAGTAACGAGTAAAGGGCTAAGAATAGCAATGCAATAGGTTAATTGCTTTAGGAGTTTAAAATGTGACACGGTTACTTTTAATTTTGTTTTCACTTACAAAACTAGGATTGTGATTTATATCATGATATTAATTAAAAGTTAAAAACAGATGGCTTATAAGTGTCAAATAGGGCTTATCTGATAAAAATATGATAATTTTAACATAATTATGGATGCTAAAAAAGAGATAGCCGTTGTGGCGGGAGGTTGCTTCTGGTGTACAGAAGCTGTTTTTCAAAGAGTAAAAGGAGTTGAAGAAGTTGTATCAGGATATACAGGTGGAAATATTAAGAATCCAGCCTATAGAGAGGTTACAACTCAACGTACAGGACATGCAGAATCAATTAAGATTACATTTGATCCTACTATTATTAGTTATAAAGAATTATTGGCAATATTTTTTACAACTCATGATCCTACAACACTTAACCAACAAGGTGCAGATAAAGGAACTCATTATAGAAGTGCCATTTTTTATACAAATGATGAACAAAAAGATATTGCACATCAGGTTATAGAGGAATTTACTGCAGCAAAAATATATGAAAACCCAATAGTGACAGAAGTGACGCCATTAGGACCTTTTTATGTAGCAGAAGATTATCATCAAGAATATTACAATCAAAATGCAGAACAAGGGTATTGTCAATTTGTAATTAATCCAAAATTGAATAAATTACGCACTATTTTTGCAGAACAACTTAAAAACTAAACCTATCTAATGGCTTATAAGCATTTTGATGAATATAGTATCGATGTAACCGATGCAATTAAAAATAAATTCAAATCAATTATAGATGATCTAGGAGAAGATACTGCTAGAGAAGGAATTGTAAAGACACCAGAGAGAGCAGCAAAGGCAATGCAATTTCTTACTCAGGGATATGATATGGATCCAGCGGAGATTTTAAAAGGTGCTATGTTTAAAGAAGATTATGACGATATGGTTATTGTAAAAGATATTGAGTTATATTCTTTATGTGAACATCATATGTTACCTTTTTTTGGGAAAGCCCATATCGCATATATTCCTAACGGACATATAGTAGGATTGAGTAAACTGCCTAGAATAGTAGATGTTTTTGCAAGAAGATTGCAGGTACAAGAACGATTGACTCATGATATTCTAGAGTGTATTAACTCGACATTAAAGCCTAAAGGAGTAGCTGTTGTGATAGAAGCATCTCATATGTGTATGATGATGAGAGGTGTACAAAAGCAAAACTCGGTAACGACAACTTCAGGTTTTAGAGGTCAATTTGAGAAGATTGAAACACGTACAGAATTCCTTAGATTAATTACATCTGATTTGTCATAACAAATTTTGGAATACTATTTGTTTTATTTATTGTAAATTATCTAACAAATACAAAAAAATAAAACAACATTAATGAGTAAAAAAAAATATCAAAAACTGGGATTAAGTATATTATTTGATGGTATAGGTATGCTATCGTATTTGATCCCAGGTATAGGTGAATTAACCGATATCGTTTGGGCTCCTATAGCAGGATTTCTTATGACTAGATTGTATAAGGGAAATGTAGGTAAAGCAGCAGGTGTATTTACTTTAATAGAAGAAGCTATTCCGGGCTTAGATATCATACCTTCCTTTACAATTATGTGGTTGTATACCTATGTTTTTCAGCAAGAAAAGGATAAGAAAATCATAGATATAGAATAAACTTTCAATACGATAGATAACTTATAGATACCAATGTCAAAACTAGCTTACTATAGGCAAAAATTGCATTTAACTCAGCAAGAACTAGCTAATAAATCAGGTATTTCCATAAGAACCATTCAACGAATTGAATCTGGAACAATACCT
This sequence comes from Aquimarina rhabdastrellae, assembly GCA_947387485.1. GTDB lineage: Bacteria > Bacteroidota > Bacteroidia > Flavobacteriales > Flavobacteriaceae > Aquimarina. The sequence goes on along the minus strand of CANDNT010000001.1, from coordinate 409,064 downwards.
AAAGGGCATACGTTAATAGCTTTGCTTGAAGCTTTGGATATAAAAGAAGAAGAGTTCTTTGAGAAGAAGGAAGCACAAAAAAATCAAGAAATTGAATATTCAATTGTAAAATTGGTTAATACAACTACCTTATTAGGGATTCTTTTTCCACCGTTTAATATTGTCATCCCTCTAAGTATAATGTTTTTTAAAAAACAGTTTAATCCTTTAACAAAGCAATTAATATCTATCCAGATTTTATGGACGGTATTTTTTGTTATTATGTTTTTTGCAAGTATGATGTTTAATACTATTGGTAATGAATATGGATTACAAATTATAGGAACATTAATCGTGTTTAATGTCTTTATGGTTTTAAGAAATGCTATAGCGCTTAGTCAAAAAAATAGATTGCATATTAGACTGAATTTTAGTTTAATATAAAAATGACATAAACTTGACAGAAGATTGGCGGGTTGATTTTGATGTACTTTTTAAGACTAAGTAGACATTTGTCGTAAAAATAATACGATGATAAAATATAGCTTACTTAGTGTATTCCTTTTCACCATTTCGATGTTTGGACAACTTGATACCAAACAAGTAAATACAATTAATAATTTATTTAAAGAGTGGAATGTTCCTAATCACCCAGGAGGAACAATCGCAATAATGGAGAGCGGAAAACTTATGTATTCTAAGGCTTATGGGCTAGCTAATTTAGAATACAAAATTCCTAATACTACAACAACAATTTTTAATACAGGTTCTATAGCAAAGCAAGTTACTGCTATGGGAATTGTATTATTGCAAGAACAAGGTAAATTATCTTTTGATGACCCTGTTCAAAAATACATTCCAGAATTCCCTGATTTTAAAGATACCATAAGAATACATCATTTACTTTATCACACAAGTGGTTTAAGAGATGTACATGGATTATTGGCACTTGCTGGGTGGAGAAGAGAAGATGCAATAGCTAATAAAGATCTCAACACTATTCTCTATAAACAAAAGACACTCAATTTTAAACCTGGAAGTGAGTTTTTATACAGCAATACTGGCTATATGCTTTTGACTACCATAATAGAGAATATTACAGGAACAAAATTTAAACTTTGGATAAAAGATCAAGTATTAGATCCATTAGGAATGGAACAAACTTATGTAGAAGATCAATATGCTAATATAGTTTATAATAAAGCCACGTCTTATGAGGGTGAAGAAGCCTTTAAAACTGTAATTCCGTATTGGGGTTATGTGGGTTCGGGAAATTTGTATAGCACGACTGGAGATTTATTAAAATGGTTAGCTGGTTTTAATACCTCAGAAAAGCCTTGGAGTACTAGATTTAAAACACTTTTAAAAGCAACAAAACTTAATGATGGAACAGGGAGTAATTATACGTTAGGTATGCTTAAAGAAGAGCACTTAGGAAGAACAATGATTCAGCATGGAGGAGCTATAGGAGGATTTAGAGCTATTGTTAGAGCATATCCAGAAGAAGAGTTGAGTATCGTAATACTAACCAATTTTACAAAAAGCGATATTGTTTCTAAAACGAATGTGATATCAAAGTTAGTCTTAGGAGAAACAAAAACTACTGTGAAGAAAAATAAAACTTCAGCAAAAGAAATAAAAGAAAATATCAAATTAACATATAATGACTTAAATAAGTTTGAAGGGATTTATTGGAATCCTAAAGAGAAATATGGTCGTAAAATTTATATAAAAAATGACACTTTAATATATGGAAGAAATAAGAATAATGAAAGCTCACTATTACCCATTTCTAATGATAGTTTTAAAATGATGGGAGTAAAGGAGAAAGTAATTGTTCGATTTAAACTTATAAACGAAGTGTATAACATGATTGTAGCGTTACCTAATGAACCTTTAATTGAGTTTGTTTATCATGAAAGTATAACGCAAACAGATAAAGAAAATGTAATTGATTATACAGGAAGATATTATAGTGATGAGGTAGAAAACAGTTATACAATTGCCAAAGAAAATTCAGGTATATATTGCTATCATATACGACATGGAAAAATTAAATTAAAACAACTTCATAAAGATATTTTAATTGGGGAATGGCCTGTGAATACTATCGAAATAATAAGAAGTAAGAAAAATAAGGTTAAGGGATTACAAATCACTAATGGACGTGTTAGAAATCTATATTTTAAAAAGCTATAGCTTAAGAATCTTTAAAAAAACGAGCAAATCCCATTCTACTTAACATACGTTTCTCAAAAGCCCAGAAAAAATTGAATTGACCAAATAACCATCCAACTATTAATAATACAATCTGATATACAGGAAGTACGATTACAATTCTTAAAAACCAATAGAGAAAGCCATTTGTAGTGGCTTTTTCCATATGTACAAAATTCATAATTGGATCAGAAAGTCTAGCAGCAGTAGATCCAGTAATAGCAAAAACAATAAAGATCGCAATGAGTTCCCATCTGTAAGTTACTTGCCATTTATTCTCAAGTTTTTTAAAGAGCCACAATGTAATTAATAAAAAGGCATATGCTAGTATTAAAGAAACAAGAATGATTAAAGGAGTAGTATTTTCAAAATGAAAAAGTTTTAAAATCGGAGCGCTTAATAAATAACCTGACAAGAGTAATGAGAGTATCCCCAGTATAGGAAAAATGAGTTGCCAATTAGAAGTAATTTGCCATTGCTCTTTAAACTTTTTCATAGTGTTTAATTTTACTATAAAAATACAAAACAGCTAGGATTTTTACATGTTATTTGTCATGTTATTTAGGATGATTCTAATTAAAATGTATTTTTTGATTGAAAAAGTACCTTTAAGCTTGAAAAAATTAAAGAGACAATGATTATTAAATGAATAATGTATTTAATTAATATAAGTGAACAATAAGAAACTTATCTAAGCCTTTGACGGTAACGTTGTTCAAAATATATAAAGTAATTATACAAAAGATAATTAACCTCATACCCATAGCTTATATTAGAGTTATAGTTAATTTGCTGTATATATAAATTAGGATCATAACGTTGTGGTTGTAATACACGTTGATTGTAGTTTGTAGTATAAATGCGATTTCTTATTTCTAAGTAAGACAATCCATAATATCCACGTGGGGGTTGTGTTGCTAACCAAGCTTGAAAACCAGGTTCAATAATGATGACTTCGTATTCTAGACTATCATTAGCAATACGTAATGTATCTGTTGTTGTGGCTTGCTGATTTTCTGTAGTAGAGGTGAGTGTTTTTGTAGAAGAACAACTGTAAATAGAAAGCCCTAAGAGTACTATGTATAAAAGATGTTTCATGTGCCTGTGAAATAAGTCCTTAAAATACAAAAAGCTAAGGAAATATCCTTAGCTTAAATAATAAAATAATGTGAAATTATAAAGAGATATTAATTCTTAAAAAGCCCACCTAATAAACCACCTAGGCCTCCGCTTTTTTTGTTTCCGCTATTAAGTACCATTCCAGCAACATCATCAAGAATGCTTCCGTCACCATCTGCATCTAAGAATGATTCAATCAAAGACTGATTTTTTGAACCAGTTCCACCACCTAGCATTCCGCCTAACATATTAGATAAGCCAGAAGAATCACTTACATTGTTTTGTTGTGCTTGTTTTCCTAATAATCCCATGACAATAGGAGCAGCAACTTTTAAAATTTGACCTACAGAAGCCGCATCAATTCCAGACTTTTGGCTTAATGCATTTTCTACAGATGATTGTTTATTTCCTAATATATGACCTAAAATACCAGCACCATCATTAGTTACACTTTCTTCTACACCACCTTCAAATAAACCTCCTAAGTTGTCAAGAATACCACCGTTGTGTTTCCCACCAGATAAAGCACCTAATAAACCATTTGCTCCTTCTGGAGTAGAAGCATTACGTTGCATAGCACCCATTAATACAGGTAATGCCATATTTAATAAATTACCGGTTTTTTCAGTAGATTGTCCAGTTTGATTACTGATTCCACTGATTACTTGTTTTCCTAAATCACTATTTAAAAGTTCTAATATTCCTGACATGTTTTTGTTTTTTAAGGTTTATTTATAGTCTAAATTTAAGTTTTTTATTACTAAAATGAGTTGTATTTATTATCAATGTTTTAATCAAAAAAAGATAAAAAGTAATAATTATCGATAAAATGCATGATTTGCTGTAAAAACAAAGTAAAACTATATGATAAATAAATGTAATTTAGTAGTGAAAAATGATAGTAGAATTATAGTTTAATGAAAGGAATAAAAGAAGAACAGCTTCAGATAAAATGCGCAGATGGATATCAATTAGCCGCAAGTATATTTACACCAGAAAAAGAAATAATAGGAGCGATAATGTTGGCTCCTGCTACAGGTATTAAACGTAACTTTTATATTCCATTTGTACAACATTTAGCAACCTTAGGGTATGGCGTTATTACTTATGATAATAGAGGTATAGGAGAATCACTATATAAAGCACTAAAAAAATGTAAGGCTTCTCTTCAAGAATGGGGAGAGCAGGATATGCCTGCAGTTTTAGAGGAATTAAAACTAAGATTTCCTAATCAAAAATATCATCTAATAGGTCATAGTGCTGGAGGACAATTGATAGGTTTAATGCATAATGCTAATGAGTTGAGTTCTGCTTTTAATGTAGCGTTTTCTTCGGGAAGATTAGCTAATATGAATATGCCATTTAAGCTTCAAGCGTATTTTTTTATGGATGTTTTTATCCCTTTTAGTAATGCTTTGTTTGGTTATGCAAATAATCAATGGGTAGGAATGGGAGAACCTTTGCCTAAAAATGTAGCAAAACAATGGAGCTTATGGTGTAATGGACAAGGCTATGTGAAAACAGCCTTTAATAAAACAGTGACCAAACATCAATATGATGTTTTTGATAAGCCTATGTTATGCGTTAATGCTACAGATGATGATATAGCAGTTAATAAAAATGTAGAAGATATGTTGGCTGTATTTACCAAGGCTAAAGGAAAGATGCTAACACTTGATCCTAAAGAGGAACAAGTGAAAGAGATAGGTCATATGAAATTCTTTAGCCGTAAAAATGACAAATTATGGAAATTGGCAACAGATTGGATAGCAAATCATAATTAAGCCTTTGAAAAGAAAGAATTAACGAATAATTAATCAAAACCTTTAGTTTTTGTGTTAGTTTAGAAAATTATGAATACACTACTTCAAACCCCGAATAAAAATCCATTTGTTCATAGAGATATCGATTGGTTAAGTTTTAACGCAAGAGTTCTTCAAGAAGCAAAAGATTCTAATAATCCATTGCTTGAGCGCTTAAAGTTCTTAGCAATTTTTTCTTCAAACTTGGATGAGTTTTTTAAAGTGAGAGTATCTCAATTAAGGCAGGTAAAAAAAGTAGAAAAAGAATTACATAAAAAGCTAGCCTTAAAACCTAATAAAATTCTAAAACAGATTTTAGAAATCGTTAATAAACAACAACAAGAGTTTGGTGAGGTTTATAGTGATATTATTAAAGCATTAGCGAGTGAGGGAGTAAAACTTATAGAAGACAATGAGTTTACAGATGAGGTATTAAAAGAAATGAAGGCGCATTATGATACGTATCTAAATACAAGCATAATAGCTAAAACAAGAGACGAACTTACTACAAGTTTTTTTCAAGGCAATCAGATTTATACTGTAATAACATTTGAAAATTCAGATGAATTTGTTGTGATAACAATACCCGTTAGTGAACAGGGGAGATTTATAGAGTTTAATATAAAAAACGAGACTGTAATTGTTTTTATAGAAGATATTATTAATCGTAATGTTTCGGCACTTTTTAAGGATAAAATAATACAAGGATGTTATCAAATAAAATTATCTAGAGATGCAGAATTGTACTTAGACGATGAATATGAGGGGAATTGGGTAGACTTGATTTATGAATCACTTTCGCAACGAATGAAAGGACAACCTACACGTTTACTATTCGATCAACATATGCCTAAAGCTTTACAGAGAGAATTAAGAAAGTGTTTAGGTTTAGGAAAAGTTGATATGTTTCCTGGAGGGAAAAGACATAATTTTAGTGATTTTTTTTCTTTTCCGATTCCAGAAAAGAAAAAGCATCTTGTTAATGAGACAAAAATACAATTAAAGCATCATGTACTTAGTGAAGCAAAAAATATATTTGATTGTATAGAAGAAAAAGATCAGATCGTACATTTCCCATATCAATCTTTTGATAGTGTAGAACGTTTTGTAGAAGAAGCTGCTGTAGATCCTCAAGTAACCAGAATTAAAATATCATTATATCGTACTGCCAAAGAATCAAAATTAACCAATGCACTTCTTAAAGCTATTGAACAAGGAAAGAAAGTGACTATTTTTATTGAAGCTCAGGCGCGTTTTGATGAAGCCAATAATTTAAAATGGGGTAAAATATTTGAAGAAAAAGGAGCTAAGGTTTTATACAGTATTCGTCATATCAAAGTACATTCAAAGATACTTTTGATTAACAGAAAAGTAGCAAACGAAATCAAGAGGTATGCCTATATAGGAACAGGGAATTTTAATGCAAAAACAGCAAAATTATATTGTGATCATGGGCTGTTTACAGCTCATAAGGAGATTACAAAGGATCTATCACAAGTCTTTAAAGTAATAGAACGAAAACTGATCATACCTAAATTAAAACACCTTCTGGTTTCGCCTTTTTCAACACGTAGTGTGTTTGAAAACTTGATCAGGAAAGAGATTAAAAATGCAGAACAAGGATTGCCAGCAAAAATCATGGCAAAAATGAATAGTCTCGAAGATAAAAAGATGATTCAATTACTCTATGAAGCTAGTCAAAAAGGGGTAGAGATACGACTATTAGTAAGAGGGTTTTGTTGTTTGGTGACACAGGTAAAAGGATTAAGTGAAAATATTGTAGTAACAAGCGTAGTAGACCGATATTTAGAGCACGGTAGAATCTATATATTCCACAATAATGGAAATGAGAAAATGTATATAGGAAGCGCAGATTGGATGACACGTAATCTAGATAAACGAATAGAAGTACTTACACCAATTGTGGATAAAGAGATATTTAGTGAACTCAAAGCTATTCTTCAAATTCAGTTTAATGACAATGTTAAAGCACGATATATAGATGCCTCAGCTAGTAATGAATATGTACTTAATGAAGAAGGTAAAATTAGATCACAATATGCTATATATGATTATCTAGATGAAAATAATTGATTACTATAATTATTCAGTATCTTCTTGAGTAGCTTCTTTTAAATCTTTGCTTAAGTCTAGTTTTCTAAATGCAGGAGATAAAATACCTGTAATTAAAACTGTAATTAAAGTCATACTACCTCCAAAAACAACAGCAGTTACTGTACCCATGTATTTTGCAGTAATACCACTTTCAAAAGCACCTAACTCATTTGAAGAACCTACAAACATAGAGTTAACTGAGGCAACACGACCACGCATATGATCAGGAGTTTTGAGTTGTAAAATAGTTTGACGAATTACCATAGAAATCCCATCGGTAACACCACTTAGGAAAAGCATTAATACAGAAACCCAAAAAATACTAGATAATCCAAACCCTATGATACACAATCCAAACCCGAAAATAGTAGCTAAAAGTTTCATACCAGCATTTTTACTTACAGGAAAATAGGCTGTAGTAAACATAATGATAAAAGCACCCACAGCAGGAGCTGCTCTAAGAATACCAAACCCTTGAGATCCCACTTTTAAGATATCTTGCGCAAAAACAGGAAGTAAAGCAATAGCTCCACCAAATAAAACAGCAATCATATCAAGAGTTAATGCTCCTAATACTGCTTTGGTACTAAAAACAAAGCGTAAACCTTCTTTTAAACTTTTCATTACAGGTTCACCAATCTTTGGATTTAAGATAGGCTTTTTGGCAATTAAAGAAACTCCTATTAAAGCGATTAAAGCCCAACCAAATACAAAAAGCATAGACCAATGCACTCCAATCCAACCAATACAAAAACCTCCTAATGCAGGGCCTAATACAGCAGCCATTTGCCATGTAGAACTACTCCAAGTAGCAGCATTAGGATATGTTTTTTTAGGTACGATAAGAGCCAGTAAGGAAAAAATAGTAGGACCTGTAAAAGCTCTAACAATACCACCTATAAATACTAAGGCATAAATGCTATATAGAATAAATTTAGAAGGTAGGTCAGCAACAGCTTCAGGCCATGTAAGAATGAATAAACCAAAACTAATTACAGAAAAACCTAAGATGCATTTGATTAATAAATTTCGCTTTTCTTTTTGATCTACAATATGTCCAGCAAATAAAGCCAAGGATACGGCAGGAATGACTTCCATTAAACCAATTAATCCCAGAGATAGTGGATCTTTGGTAATACTATATACTTGCCATTCAATAACAATAAATTGCATAGTCCAAGCTAGAACCATAGCAAAACGTACTACTAAAAATATATTGAATTCTCGATAACGGAGCGCAGCATATGGATCATTTTTCATAAGAGAAAAGTAATTGTAGAATTAAAGCTGCAAAGATGCATAAAATACTAGACTTAGGATCAAAATAAACTATGATTTAACCTAATATTTAGAATAAAAAAATGCCGCATAATGTCCCAATAATTATGCGGCAATAGAAGAAAATATAGATAAATAGGTCTAATTAAACTTAGGTTTTATAAACCATAAGCCTTCTAGACTTAAATTTAAAGAAAGTAGGTGGTAGTTTTCTTGTATCAGTCCATTAGAAACCAAACCTTGTTGACCATAAGAATAAGAGATATTAAGCATAGAATTACGCTTTCGCTGAAAAGGTAAACCTAGACCAACATTAAAAGCATAATTTTTAATGCGCTGATCATGAATGGATAAATTTCCATTATCAAAATTAAATCCTGCTCTGTAACGTATTCTTTGCCAGTATTTAAGTCCTTCTTTTTGCGGAGTATATTCTAATCCTAATCCAAAAAACTCTTGATCAACATAAGTACCTACTCGATCACTTTGATTTGTAGTTTCCCAGAAATTGTATTTATAATCAAAATTAAAACTGTATTGCTCATTAAACTTATAATACAACCCGAAACCTAGTTCTAAAGGAAGTTTAAAGTCATCCAAATCATCTTCGATTTCTAGGGTAGAGCCATCACTTTGGAAAATGGTAGTATTTTGAGAACCACTTAAGGTTGTAGGTAATGTAACCGTACTCCCAAAAGATAGTTTTTTTGTAATGTCATATTGAAAACCAGCATTTAGTTTAATACCAGAATAAGTATTACTCTCATTAAGAGAGATAAGTTCACTACCAATAATGTTTGATTCAGTTTCTTTAATTTCCCCAAAAAGTACTGAACCACTAATTCCTAGTCTAAACTTGGGAAATAAAGCATAACCATAACTAACCTTAAAATCATTTAGCCCACCAGAACCAAATACATTAGTTGTAAAGGTATCTGTTGACCCCTCTATATTCGATTCAATATCCAAAATAGTATATCCTACATTGGTATACGGAATTAAGGATACACCTAGACCTGATTTTTTGTTGATAGGGAACGCAATGGCAATATTAGAAAAATTGGCGTTCAATCTAGGTTCATCGCCATTACTATCAACTAGGGTTTCTTTCTGTATTTTTACACCTACATCAAAGAAAAAAGAATATTTAGGAATAGAACTATATGAAGCTGGGTTAAGACTGTTGATTCCATCATTAGACGGAATTGCAATACCAGCATGACCTAATGCATTAGTTTTTCCTGTATTTAACTCATTAGTTAATCCTAATCCATATAAAGAATAAGGAGAACTAGATAAAGAGTTTAAGTTCTGTGCATAAGTATGAACGGCAAATACCAATAATAGGGATAATGAAAAAATATACTTATTCATCGTCATAAATCAAATAGGTTAATTCTAGTTTTATTTTTTCGTCATCTGGAGCAAGTTCTCCATTAAAGATGTAACGATCTACAGTAGTATTAAATCGAGCAGGATAAATGGCCAAAAACAAATCTTGAGAAGTGATATCCTCTAGTTTTTGAGTCAAAAATTCTTTGACAGAAATAGAATATATTTTTTCTCCAAATTCAGGACTGGTTTCGCTATTATCTTCTAATATTCCAAAAGCAGTTCCTGAGCTATCAAACAAGGGATTTAAAATTTCACCGTTTTGGTTCATGACAAAAACCTGTAGTGAATCACGAGTGTGTAATAACTCACTATCACTATTTTTTCTAAGTGTAATTTTGAGGTCAGCATCAATAATTAAGCCTTCTCCATTGATATCAGCAATACGTTCTATATATGGTATATCCACTTTGAGTGCAATACCGTTACCGGCTTGTGCATAAGCTGCATTATCAGTGAGACTACTGGGAATACTTATTTCTTCATCGGTTAAGGATTCAAAATATGTATTCTCTGGATCATTTGTAGTTTGATTAAACGTGTTATCAGTATTAATAGTAAAATCAATAGTAAACTCATCATCATCAGCTTCATTAGGAATAGTGTAGTATAGTCTAAGTAAACTTGAAGTGTTAAATCCTAAAATACAAGTATTTTCGTCTGTACCTTCAACCATAAAACCTTCATAGTCATCAAGAAATTCTTCGGTAGTTGTAATATCGTTATCTACAATTTTTGTTAATAGCTCACTACCAAAATTGTCATTGAGTTTAATACGTATTGAATCATTATCTCGTGGTTGCGGACGAAAATCATGACTACCTATAGGAGTAGGAAAGACTTCGAAATCGGTAGTATTATAATAACTAATTTCATCAGGTTTAATCGTTTGATTTACTTGATATACATTAAATCGTTGTGACGGAATTGTATCATTATAAAAATAATGATCATAATTGAGTATTAAAACAATAGAATCAAAAACAGCATCATTATTTATAAGATCCAACCTAGAAAAGTTAACAAGCTGCATAAAGCTTTTACTTTTTGTTTTTCCAAAAACGGGGTCATCATAATTACCTATTAGTAAACGATTAGCAGATGCAACATCTAAAGAGTCAAACTTAAAAGTTGAAACAGTTGTAGAAATAGTATCGATATGAAAGACTTGTGTTTCACTACTAATAAAGTCTTCTCCGATCTCTAAGGTTATATCCTGGTCTTGATTACAAGCAATTAAGGATAATATAGAAAACATTAAAAATGCATATCTCATCATAAAATCTAAATTTTTGATAAACATAAAAGGCTCTCAGACGTATAAAAAATGAATTAGATATGTAGCCGTATTTAAACTACAAACAGGCATTTTTTTTATACGAATAGGGTAAGAAATCATTTGTAGTACAAAAAATACAGTTAGTAGATACATATGGGATATAGGTCTACTTAGTTTTTATTAATGCCAGACTAAAAATAGTTTTGAAACAGAAAATAGATATACTGTATATGAGTAAATATTTAATACTAATATGTTTAATTTTTTGTGGGCACTATATATATGCACAGGAGTATAATTTGATTGATTTTGAATACCAAATTGCTCCTAATGCTAATAGTGATGTAGAAATAGGAACTATTGCAATAGATGGCAATATTCCGTTTCAGCTTAATAAAGGAAAGTTAATTAATGTTTTGGGGATAGCGCAATATAAGTTCACCTATAATGAAAATTTTGTATTTGCTACAGAAGAAATTGAGAGTTTTTATAAAATTAAATATGGGTGGCTTTATGCTTATCCTATTTCAAAATCATGGAATGTAACTGTAGGAGCAGGATTAGATTTAGCTTCTAATTTTGAAGATAAACTATCGAGTGAAGATCTTTTTTATAACGGAACTTTAAAGTTTTCTAAGAAATTTAATGCTTCAACAAAAGATGCTCGATTATCCTTCGGGATTATGTATTCTGGAATACTAGGTAAGCAGCAACTGTTACCTATAGTAAGCTATAAACAAAAGATTAATGAGCGAATTGCTTTTGGTTTAGGATTTCCTGAAACTTATTTAAAATATGATATCACTACTCAAAGTGAGTTAAAAGCTAACCTAGATATAGATGGATTAACAGCTAACTTAAGTAATACAATACCTCTTGATTTAAATACAAATACAGTTACTAATGCAAGAATAAGTACTGTAGGGTTATCACTTACATATGCACATAAGTTTGACAAATATTGGACTGTTTATGGAACATTAGGACATTCTTTATACAATCAATACGAGTTGGTGGATGATGATGAGGTTAAGTATGAATTAGATATAGCACCACAATTATATTTTTCTACTGGAATAAGATTTAACATTAATAATAAATAAAAAGAAGTTAAATAATGATGAATAGAACTAAGTTTTTATGGATAGCATTTGTAGGAGTGCTTTTATTGAGTAGTTGTTCTAGTGATGATGATACTCAAAGAGGAAACTGGGTAGAACGCTCTGTTTTTGACGGAACACCTAGAAGTAGTGCTGCGGGATTTTTGATAGATAATAAAGGTTATTTAGGTACAGGATATGATGGAGATGATTATCTCAATGATTTTTGGGAGTATGATATGGATGGAGATTTTTGGGTACAAAAAGCAGATTTTCCTGGAATAGCTCGTAGTTCTGCCTCTGGATTTGCTATAGCTAATAAGGGATATCTAGGAGTAGGATATGATGGAGATAATGAATTAGGAGATTTCTGGGAGTATAATCCTAGTGCAAATACGTGGACTCAAAAGGCAAGTTTTGAAGGAGGAGTACGTAGAGGTGCAGTATCATTTGCTGTAAACGGTACGGGGTATATAGGTACAGGATATGATGGAGATAATGATCGTAAAGATTTTTGGAAATATGATGCAACTACAGATCAATGGACAGAACTTGTTGGTTTTGGAGGAGCAAAACGTAGAGATGCAACTACTTTTACTCTTAATGGAAAAGTGTATCTAGGTACTGGAGTGAGTAATGGAATTTATGAAGAGGATTTTTGGGAGTTTGATCCTATTACAGAAGTTTGGACAAAAAAGGATGATCTTGATGAAGAAGATGATGAAGCAGCATTACTTAGAGCTAATGCAGTAGGGTTTGCTATAGGAGGAAGAGGATATATTGCTACGGGATATAATTTTGGAGCATTAGGAAGTTTATGGGAATATAATGTTAATGATGATAGTTGGGAAGAAATTACTGCTATAGAAGGAACTAATAGACAAGATGCGTTTGTATTTACAAATGAGAATAGAGCAGTTGTTGTATTAGGTAGATCAGGAAATTTATATTTGGATGATGCATATGAAGTATTTCCGTTAGAGGAATACGATGAAGAAGATTAGATTGAAGTTGAATTGATACCCCTCTTAAAACGCCCTATGATTATTTTTTGTGTGTTTTGGAAAATTATGATTAGGGTGTTTTTGTAATAAAATTAAAAGATGAAAAGAAAGATAAGCTATTTTTTATTGGGTATTTTATTGTGGAATTGCAACAGTTCTTTACAAATAGAAGTTTATAAAAAAGATCAAGGATATGGATATAAAATTCTTGATCATAATAAGCTTATGATTAAACAACAATTTATTCCAGCGATACCATGTAATTATTCATTTGTTTCTGAAGAAGAAGCTTACAAAGTTGCTCAACGGGTTAAAAGTAAACTGATAAAAAGAGAAAACCCGAGTATTAAAATGGAAGAATTGAAAGAAATGAAGATTACTTATAACTGTAACCAAATTAAATAAGTAAAAGTGTATAAATATACTATAAATGGAAAGCAATTTTTAATTCATACGCTCTGTTGGGGGTTGTTTGTGAGCTTTGTAGGAATTCAACTCTATTTGGATTTAGGGAGAATACCTAGAGGTTTTTTAAGCAGGTTAACAATTAATTTAGGTATTTTTTATATGAATTATTTGTTTTTGGTCCCACAATTATTGCTTAAAAAAAGAGCATTGATTTACGTCTTTTCAGCTATAAGTCTTATTTATATATCAAAGTTGATTACAGACCATGTCATTAATGATGTAGAATTATATATTAATGCTGTAGATGTTACAGGAAAATTTATAGATCGAAGGTTTTTCTTTAACAGATTTTCAGGAAAAAGATTTTCAGTATTATTCTATACAACTTTTTTAATTTTAAGTTTAGCAATTCGACTATACGAAGAGTGGAAAAGGAATGAAAATAATAGACGCGTAATTCAGGCAGATAAAACAGCAACAGAATTACAGTTTCTTAAAAACCAGTTGAATCCACATTTCTTATTTAACTCTCTTAATAGCATATATTCATTAACTACAAAAAAGTCTAATGATGCACCAGAAGCAGTAATTACATTATCAGAAATGATGCGATATATGCTGTATCAAACAAATAACAAGTTTGTGTTGTTACAAAATGAATTAAATTATATTCAGAATTATTTAAAGCTACAACGATTAAGAATAGCAAATAACGAAAAGGTAACTATCAATATTCATGGAACGGTATCTAACCAAAAGATAAAACCTTTGTTGTTAATTTCATTTATTGAAAATGCATTTAAATACGGTACAGATTTTAAAGGAAATACAGAGGTAAGAATAAGTATTGATGTAGAGGAGACAAAGTTGTATTTTAAATGTATTAATCTTATAGGTGTACGAAAACATATCAATAATGATTTTGGTATAGGATTACAAAATACCAGAGAACGATTAGAGTTGTTATATCCTGAAAAACACGAGCTTAGTGTAGAAGAAAAAGAAAATAAGTATATTGTTGATTTAGTATTAAATTTGAAAGAATGAAGTGTGCAATAATTGATGATGAGCCATTGGCAGTAGATGTGATAGAATCATATGTCTCACAAATAGAGGGACTTGAGGTTGTGGCCAAATGTAATAATCCTCTAGAGGCTATTATTTTATTAAATAAAAACCAAATTGATTTAGTCTTTTTGGATATAGAAATGCCTAATCTTACTGGGATTGATTTGGTAAAAACGTTGGATAACCTACCTCAATTTATATTTACAACAGCATATCCAGAATATGCCTTGGATGGATTTAACCTTAATGCTACAGATTATTTAGTAAAACCTATTCCTTTTCATAGGTTTTTAAAAGCTGTTTCTAGAGCAAAAGAAAAGTACGAATTAGAACGTAATAGTGTGCAACGTGTAGAGCCAGTGATTATTCAGAATGATGAAAAAAGTGAAGAACAAAAATTTATTTTTGTAAAGTCCGAATACGAAAATATAAAGATTAATTGTGAACAGATAACTTATATACAGGGGTTAAAAGATTATATCAAAATCTATACTTCAGAATCTGATAAAGCAATTTTGACCCTATCCAATTTTAAAGAGATATTAAGTAAACTCCCAGATTCAGACTTTTTAAGAACACACAGGTCATATATTGTAAATATTTTACACATAAAAGCATTGCAGAAAACAAAAATAGTATTGAAAGATGATATTAGAATTCCAATTGGAGAAACATATAAAAGTAATGTGTTTGATAGATTAGGAGTTTAAATATATTTTAATAATAATTTTTTTTAAGTAAGGTGAGCCATAAAAAGCTCGCCTTTTTTGATGCTTTATTGACTAATGTTTTATTTAGCAATACAAGAAGAATTGAATATGATAAAACTATTTTTGTTTAATATTTATTATAAAAAGTTAAACAAAATAGTTTTTTTACTATATTTGTAAAGGATAATAATATTATGAGTAAAATAAGTACATCTTTTAGTATTAAAGATTTAGAGAATTTATCTGGAATTAAAGCCCATACAATTCGTATTTGGGAAAAGAGATACGGTTTGCTCGAACCTGAACGTACAGATACTAATATTAGATATTATTCTTTAGAAAGTTTTCAAAAACTATTGAATATTACCCAATTATATAACAGTGGTTATAAAATTTCTAAAATAGCTAAACTCAATCAAAAAGAGATAAAAGAAGAATGCAACAAGATCACTCATAAAGAAGCACAATCACACAATGCCGTTAATATTTTTAAAATGGCAATGTTTAAATTCAACAAACAATTATTTATTGAAGCTTTTGAAGAGTTGTTAAGAGAATATTCTTTTGAAGAAGTGTTTGAACAATTTTGTATTCCATTTCTCAATGAAATAGGACGTTTATGGCAAACAGATTTTTTAACGCCTGCACATGAACATTTTATAACTTCATTAATTAGAGATAGAATTATCATACAAGCGAATCGTTTAAACACAGAAAATAATATATCTAGTGATACTGCATACATATTGTTTTTGCCAGAAAATGAGATTCATGAGTTAGGTTTAATTTATGCAAACTATCTAATTCAAGCTAGAGGAAATTATAGTATTTATTTAGGACAAAATATACCTAAACAAGATTTGTATTATCTTAAAGAACAGTTCAATAACATAAAATTTGTTACATATTTTACAGTAGAACCAAAAGATCACAAGATTAAATCGTATATTAATGATATGATTGACAGTAAGTTAATTGATTCAGATGCAGAGTTGTGGGTTTTAGGAAGAAAATATGCTTTAGTAGATACAGAGATAGAACACAAACAAATAAAAGTATTTAAAGCAATTTCAGATTTTCTTGAAGCTTTAGATGATAAAAAAGAAAGGAATATAACGTGACGAAAAAAATAGGAATAATTGGATCTGGTTTTTCCTCCTTAGCTGCATCATGTTATTTGGCTAAGATGGGATATGAAGTAGAGGTATTTGAAAAGAATGAAACCGTAGGAGGAAGAGCCAGACAATATAAAGAAAGTGGTTTCACTTTTGACATAGGTCCTACTTGGTATTGGATGCCAGATGTTTTTGAACGTTTCTTTTCAGATTTTAATGTAAAGCCTTCAGATTTTTACACTTTAGAAAAATTAAACCCAGCGTATACAGTTTATTTTGATAAAGAGGAAACGATCACTATAGAAGATTCTTTAGAAAAAATATACAACACCTTTGAAGCAATAGAAAAGGGTAGTGGTACATATTTAAAAAAGTTTATAGAAAAAGCTGAGGATAATTACAATGTAGCTATTAAAGATTTGGTATATAAACCAGGAGTATCTCCTTTAGAACTAGTTAATGCCAAAACTATAGCAAGATTAGGACAGTTTTTCGGATCAATATCAAGTGAGGTAAGAAAGACATTTAAAAACCCTAAATTAATATCTATATTAGAATTTCCAGTGTTGTTTTTGGGAGCGAAACCTAGTGATACACCATCTTTTTATAGTTTTATGAACTTTGCAGATTTTGGGTTAGGAACATTTCACCCTAAAGGAGGAATGTATACAGTCATTGAAGGAATTACAGCATTAGCAAAATCACTAGGAGTTAAGATTAATACCAATAGTAATGTAGAAGAAATTTTAACAGAAGGTACTAAAGCAACAGGTATAAAAATTAACGGAAAACACGTTAGGAAAGATATTGTTGTATCTGGAGCAGATTATCATCATACAGAAACCTTATTAGACATAAAACACAGACAATATTCTGAGCGATATTGGGATAAAAAAACTTTTGCTCCATCTTCTTTATTATTTTATGTAGGCTTTGATAAAAAAATAAAGAATGTAGCACATCATACCTTATTCTTTGATGTAGATTTTGATCAACATGCATATGCGATTTATGACGATCCACATTGGCCTGAAGCACCTTTGTTTTATGCAAGTTTCCCTAGTATTACAGATGCTTCATGTGCACCAGAAGATAAAGAAGCGGCTATATTTTTAATTCCATTAGCACCAGGAATAGAAGATACTCCAGAATTGAGAACAGAATATTTCAATAAAATAATCACTCGATTTGAGCATATAACTAATCAAGAAGTTCAAGATTCAATAATAGTAAAGAAATCATTTTGTGTTAATGATTTTATAGCAGATTACAATTCATATAAAGGTAATGCCTATGGTATGGCTAATACCTTATTACAAACAGCATTTTTAAGACCAAAAATAAAAAGTAAAAAAGTCGATCACTTATATTTTACAGGACAATTAACAGTTCCAGGGCCAGGAGTTCCCCCCTCATTAATTTCTGGAAAACTGTGTGCAGAACTCGTTTATAAATATAATTAAAACCTTATGAAATCATTATTTGACCAAGTTTCTTATTTATGTAGTAAACAAGTTACCACTACATATAGTACTTCTTTTTCTCTTGCGACACGTATGTTAGGAAAAGGCATTAGACAGGATATCTACAATATATATGGCTTTGTAAGATTTGCAGACGAAATTGTGGATTCTTTTCATGCGTATAACAAAGAAGAATTGTTAGATACTTTTGAGAAAGATTTAAATAAAGCATTAGTAGATAGAATAAGTTTGAATCCTATTTTAAATGCTTTTCAGCATACAGTTCATAAATACAATATAGGAAGAGACTTGATTAAAGATTTTATGCATAGTATGCGTTTGGATTTATCCAAAAAAGAATACCATTCTGCCGAAGAATATGAAAATTATATCCACGGTTCTGCAGATGTAGTAGGATTAATGTGTCTTAAGGTTTTTGTAAAAGGAGATCAACAAAAATATGAAGCACTGAAATATGCTGCTACAAAATTAGGATCAGCTTTTCAAAAGGTTAATTTTTTAAGGGATTTAAAAGCAGATACAGAAGAACTAAATCGTAATTATTTTCCTAATACCAATTTGCAAATCTTAGATGAAAATGAAAAGCTTAATATCATTACAGATATAGAACATGATTTTGCTGAAGCTTATAAAGGAATTATAAAATTACCAATAGAAGCAAAATTTGGTGTATTTACAGCATATCGCTATTACAAACAATTACTAAAAAAGTTAAAGCATCTACCAGCAACAGAAATAAAGAATAAAAGAATTCGTATCCCTGATTATAAGAAGTTTGAGATTTTAACTAGAAGTTATGTCAAATATCAATTAAATTTGATGTAATGGAGATTATATATCATATCGCAATTTGTATACTGACTTTTGCTATAATGGAATTTATGGCTTGGTTTACGCATAAATACGTTATGCACGGGTTTTTATGGAGTTTACACAAAGATCATCATAAAAAAGATCACGATTCTTGGTTTGAACGTAATGATGCATTTTTTCTCTTCTACGCTACGATAAGTATTATACTATTTTTACTGTGGAAAAATGATATTTTTCAATATGGACTAGCAATAGGAATAGGTATATTTTTATACGGACTAGCGTATTTTTTAGTACATGATATTTTTATACATCAGCGATTTAAAATCTTTAAGAAAGCAAATTCTAAATATGCCAAAGCAGTGAGGAGAGCTCATAAAATGCATCACAAACACATAGGTAAACATGGTGGAGAATGCTTTGGAATGTTGATTTTTCCGTATAAATATTATAAAAATGTAAAATAGTCTTGCATATGGACTATCTCTATCTATTATTAAATATAGGATCTATAAGTATTCCGTTTTTTGCTAGTTTTCATCCTAGATTAAAATTCTATAAAAAATGGAAATCACTATTTCTAGCTATAGTAATTTCATCTAGTTTTTATATCACATGGGATGTGATTTTTACTCAAAGAGGTGTTTGGGGATTTAATCCTGCGTATTATTTAAAGTATACAATAGCTGGATTACCTATAGAAGAATGGTTATTTTTCATATGTATTCCATATGCATGTGTGTTTATGCATTATGCATTATTAGAATTATTTCCTAAGTTAAAATTCCCAGATCAGTATATTAATATAAAAATGAGAAGCCTGCAAATACTATTGTTTTTAATTAGTGTAATATTTCTTGATAGAAGTTATACGGTGGTTAATTTTAGCTATGCCGTTGTACTTTTAGAAATAGCAATTAGATTTCAAAAAGAAATATTACAACAATTTTTAGTAACCTTTATAGCTATGCTTGTACCTTTTTTTATAGTAAATGGAGTGTTAACAGGTGCGTGGATAGTAGATGAAGTGGTATGGTATAATGATAACGAAAATTTAGGAGTCCGCCTAGGTACAATACCTATAGAAGACTCCATATATGCTTTTACAATGATTTTAACCAATTTACTATTGTTAACGTATTTTGAGAATCGTAAAATTAAATCTTCCAGGCTGGAACATTAAGAAACCTTGCAAGAGTTACAGCATCATATTCGGCTATATCATGATTATTACTAATCATTACAGGAACTCTATTACCATCATTAAGTACCAAATTAATTTCATAATTTCTTCGCCCTTTACGCATTATAACAGTTAGAAATTGTACTGCATAAATGGTAGAAAAAGGAATTTGCTTAGAACCATTGGTGAAATTTTGACTTCGTTTATCAAAAGAACTGTTAACATACATCAAAAAATAAATAAAGATAGGAACCATCATAAACATGATACTGAACATAGGAAATTTACTTAATAATTCAGTTATGGGTAAATCAAACAAAATTCCTTCTTTGTATAGTTTATAATAAGCAAAAAATGCTTGACTTAATCCCACTAATGCAGAAATCCCTATTATAAGTTTTAAGAGAATCGTATTTTTAATTTTGATCAAATTAGGGTTTACTTCAACCAGTTGTTGAAAAGTAGCATTAGAAGCTCCAGTTTGAAGAGAAGTCCAAGAAAGGTATTCACCAATATTATCATATCTATAATCATCAAAGTCATTAATACTAACCTTTGATTTATTATTAAAAAGCTGTTTTTTGGAAATTTTTTCAGCAACAAAATAAAGTCCTAAACCACCAACAATAGTAAAAATTATAGACAGCATAGAAAAAGAATGCGTACTAGTTTGTGCATCCATACGGTTATAAAAAGCAACATGATCTTTATAATATTTTAAACGACTTTTTTGATATGAGGTTTTATTTTTGATAAGGTTAAGAGAATCTACAGCACGTTGCGCTTCGTATTTTTCTTCAACCATTTGAGTATTTGTGTCTGATAAAGATTTAAATACAGGACTTAAATTATTATATAAAGTAAAAACAACAAAAACTAGGACAGCGATTGTGATTAGGTTTTTTTTATCCATAAAAAGGGATGTAGAATGATTTATAATGAATGTTTAAATGTTTTCTATAAAAGAAGTTATAGTATTGATAGGATCTTTATAATCAAACCATTTTATAGTTTCATCTTTTTTGAACCAGGTCAATTGTCGTTTTGCAAAACGACGTGTATTCTTTTTAATTTCTGAAATAGCAAAATCTAGTTCCCAAGTACCGTCAAAATGATTAAACAACTCTTTATAGCCTACAGTATTCAGAGCATTTAAATGTTTTTGAGGATAAACTTTTCTAGCTTCTTGAAGTAATCCCATATTCATCATAATATCTACACGTTGATTTATGCGATCATAAATGGTTTGGCGTTCTGCCGTAAGACCAATTTTAATACAATTAAAAGGACGTTCTTTTTTAGGTTGTGTCAAAAAAGAAGAATAAGGTTTACCACTACTTATACATACTTCTAGAGCACGCATAACACGATGTGGATTTTGTATATCGACTTTGCTATAGTATACAGGATCTAAGGTTTGTAATTGTTCTTGTAAAAAAGAAATTCCATGCGTATCAAAGTCTTTTTGCAATTGAATTCTTACTGCAGGATCTGTATCTGGAAAATAATCTAATCCTTTGGTAACAGCATCGACATATAAGCCAGAACCACCTATAAGAATAACATAATCGTGATGTTTAAAAAGTTGTTCAATACATTGTAGTGCATCTTTTTCATAATCACCTACAGAATAAGATTCGGTAATACTTTTATGTTGAATAAAATGATGTGGCGCAGCAGCTAGCTCTTCGGCAGAAGGAACAGCAGTACCAATATTAGTTTCTTTAAAAAATTGTCTGCTATCAGCAGATACTATTTCTGTAGCAAAATGTTTTGCAAGCTGGATACTTAGATTGGTTTTACCTATAGCTGTTGGTCCAACAATAACAATAAGATTTTTTTTCATGTACAAGGAAAATAGAATAACAAAACTAAAGAAAACTTAGTAGTTAACCATTAATTTTTGTTAATACAATTCGTGACCACATTTATGACAGAATTTTGAATGATCTTTATGTTCTTCTTCATGACAGTTTTCACAAACTTGAGTATTTATATGAACAGCAGGTTTTCCTTTTTGAGCAGTATATTCTGCTGAAACAATTCCTGTAGGAACAGCAATGATTCCATATCCTATAACCATAATAAGAGAAGCTATAAATTGCCCTAGAGGAGTAACAGGTGCAATATCACCATAACCTACAGTAGTAAGCGTTACAATACACCAATAAACACTCATAGGAATACTTTTAAAACCGTTTTCTTCTCCTTCTACAAGATACATAATAGTACCTAGAATGATAGCTATGATAAGCACCGCAAATAAAAACACAGAAATCTTTGCACGACTTGCTTTTAAGGCACGTACAAGATCATTTGATTCTCCTATAAAACGAGCTAATTTAAGTATCCTAAAAACACGTAATAAGCGCAATGCTCTTAAAGCTACTAGAGCATGTGTTCCTACAAAAAATACTGATAAATACTTAGGAATAGTAGAAAGTAAGTCTACAATACCAAAAAAACTAAAGATGTAATGTTTTGGCTTTTTTATAGAAACTATTCTCAAAATATATTCTAGAGAAAATAAAATTGTAATGACCCATTCTGTGATATTAAAAAAAGTAGCAAATCTATTATTGATAGAAGAAACACTCTCTAACATAACCAAGACAATACTTGTTAAGATGAGTATTAATAATGCAATATCAAATAGTTTACCTGCAGGTGTATCAGCTTCATATATAATTACATGAAGTTTTGATTGCCATTTTTTATATGGTTGGTTGGTGTTCAAAGGATTTAAATTTTAACTAAAATTATAAAAATTATGCTTTCTTTTTGATTAATAGCGTAGTATTATTTTGAATATCGATAATATGCGAAAATAATGTTTTTAATCCTTGATAATGTTCTGCTGGATATATATGAGAATTGAATTTAATTCTAAGATTAAGATAAAGAGCATTATCTTGTTGCTTTACAGCGAAAGTAACTGTTCCTTGACCATCTGAAAGTTTATAGTTTTTACTCTGCGGAACTTCTTCAAAAACATAACCTTCGGGAATAGTTATTTTTACAAAATGAGTGTAATTATCTTTAAACCCAAAATCTACAGGATAGGTACGATGATTTAATTTAAAAGGGTTTTCGCTAAAGAATGAACCAAAAAAAGGTTCTATAAACAGTAGATTAGGAGTGTCTTCAAAAGTTTTTGTATGGGTGTAGATTTCTTTATAAGGTTTAATCTTACTCTTTTTATTTTCAAAAATTAAGGATGTTAAATCAATATCTTCTTGATCTAGTTGATCTTTTATCTTTTGTATATAATCATCTTCACTGATGTTTTTTAAATTATTCTTCTTAAAAGAAGCATGATACCCTGTATATAATTGTTCTGATGTACCTTTGAATTCACCATTTTCGGTTAAAACATATTCATCTTTAAAATAGATTTGAGAACGTTGCTGCGGCGAAAGCGTTATCCAAGAACTTCCGTTTTTAAAATCTAATAATCTTCCGTGAATATTGAGCGCTCTAAAAGGAATTTGACCAAAAGCCAAATCTTTTTCGGTAGCATCTAGCAAATATGTTTTGTCATTGAGTTGTAATTGAACAATTAGATAATTAAAATCAGAGATTACAGGATGAATAGTAGTAGGGTATCCATTTTTTCTTGTCGATAGTAATATAGGTTTAACATCAAATTTTTGCTGCTTCAATACATTGTGTAAAAGAATATTGATTTCTGCAACATTACCAGTACGCTCTTTTAGAATATCTTTAATACTAATATCATTATAGATACGATTTTCTTCATTCCAGGAGTAATTAGCTACAAGGTAATTATAAATTTCGGTAGCTTTCTCTAGCGAATTAGCTTTGGATTGTATGTTTTGAGGTAAGACATGCTTTGTAGCGAGTAATTTTCTTAATTGATACCCTATGTCAGGATCATTTTTTAATTCTTTATCTACATCTTTCCACGATTTTGTATATTTTTTTATCGTGCCGTCAAAACCTTTAAATTCACTTAATTCAAAAGAAATGCGTGAAAGATAATTCTTTTTTGCAGTCATGTATTTTTCCGAAATAAAAGCAGGAATATCCTTCATGACATAAGTGAGCTTGGCACAATCTGCACTAGAGGATGCTCCTAGAGTAATACAATTACGTAAAATTTCAGAATTTTGATGCGTTAATTTTAAACCACCTACTAGTTTTATGTTGTAGATATAATTTCCAGGAATATCACATCTATATTCGCTATGACGTTTAGGAATATCATCTTGAAACTCCCAACCATTAAAATTAAAGATAAAAGGAGTTTCTAATTGATAAGAATAGGTGATTACAGAGCCAGGTTTTAAATCAGGGAAGGTAAACTTGATTAACGTATGGTTATCACTATATTTTTCTCGGTAAATAGCAGAAGGAGAGACGGCTTTCTTTTCAATAACTCCATTAACATAATTGTATGTGAAAGCTTTGATGTTATGGATTTTTTCAGCGTTTCTCTCGTTATTATAGAGTACTACTCTAATATTAGCATTGTCAAAACCTTTTTGATTTAGGATTTTAACTTTAGCCTGATAATCTGTAATTAGGTTAAAACTACCATTGTTTTGAATCCTACTATATCCTTTTTCATAAATAAAGAAAGCATTTGCAGTAGAATCTTGACTATAGGTATTAAGTTGTAGATCAGATTTACTTACGATTAAATTTTTGGTATTATAACCTTGCTGAGCAAAAACAATAAAGTTTACTAATAAAAAAATGATTGATGAGAGTTGTTTATTCATGTAATACAGGTAATTTGATCACCTTTAATCGCTTATTTTTCCTAAGATAGCTTTGTATAATGTGTTGTGCATCCCGATTGTGACTCATAGGAGTAATAAGAGATCTAAGGATCTCGATGTTATTGATTTGATGATTGAGATTGAAGAATCCAAAGCCTTTAAACTTTCCGTCTTCTATTAATATAGCACTTTGCTCATCGATTTCTCTTCCTTTATCTAGAATAACCATATTTTGGTTCTCAAAAGAATAGGTATCGATTAAACGTTGTACTCTTTTATTATAATCATTAGGATCTTCTTCTTGTAGACAAGCTCCATGGCATTGTTTAATGGTATAATTAAAACAATTAGAACTACCGTTTTCTAAACCTACAAGTTTTAAGCATAAATCGTAAGCTTCGATCCAATTAAAGAGCAGGTGTTTTGCTTGTTGTCTATTAGTAAAAGTGGTGATGTTTTTTTTGCGTCCATCAGCCTTTTCTATAAATAGATTGATATACCCATTTTTATCAACAGATTGATACAATGCTTGGTTAAAAACAGTCTTTTGTAAAGCTCTATTGTATTTAGGTTTTGTACGTTTTATTTCTTCATTTTCTTTAAGCAAAGCTAGAAGTTCGCTACCAGTAGCATCATAAGTAACACTAGAAACTTCTTTTTGTATGCGCTTAGCTTTACGCTTATCACTAGTAAAATGCTGAGTGACTCTTTTCTTTACATTTTTACTTTTACCAATATAAATAATTGTGCCTTCTTCGTTATGCATATAATACACTCCAGTTACAGAAGGGACAGTTTCAATAATTCGTAATAATTTATCATCAACTTGACGTTTAGGCTCTTTACGTACAGTTTCTACAATGATCTTTTTATCAAGATCTTTAGAAAGTAATAATTTAAAAAGTTTTACAGTAGCTTGAGCGTCACCAGCTGCACGATGCCTATCAGATAGTGGAATGCCTAAACTACGAACTAATTTTCCTAAACTATAGGATTGTTGATCTGGAATTAAGGTTTTTGATAATTCTACAGTACAGAGAGATGGTCTTTCAAAATCATAGCCTAATCTTGAAAATTCAGTACGTAAAATGCGATAATCAAACTTTGCATTATGCGCAACTATAATACAATCTGTTGTAATTTCTATAATGCGTTTGGCAACTTCATAAAACTTAGGGGCATTACGTAGCATGTCGTTATTAATACCAGTTAAATTAACTACAAAAGGTTGTATAGGTCTTTCTGGGTTAATAAGCGAAATAAATTGATCTACGACATTATGACCATCAAATTTATAGATAGCAATCTCTGTAATACCTTCTTCATTGTATTTTCCTCCAGTAGTCTCTATGTCAAGTATTGCGTACATCTATTAATTTTAAATTGAATGATTTATACCAAGTTTATGCGTTTTTATTGATTAATGATTGTAATTGCGTGCACCAAAAATAGCACTACCTATACGTACCATGGTACTACCTTGAGCTATAGCCAAAGCATAGTCACCACTCATACCCATAGATAAGGTTTGTAATTGAGGAAAATCAGGAACGAGTTGATCATAAAAAGTTTTTAGACGACCAAATTCACTTTTTATTTGATCTTGATCCGCTGTAAAACTCGCCATTCCCATTAATCCTACAATGCGTACATGACTTAATTCACGTATTTCAGGACTAGATAAAATATCGTTTATTTGATTTTCGGTTAATCCGTGTTTACTATCTTCTTGAGCTATTTTAAGTTGGAGTAGACATGATATAGTACGGTCGTGCTTTTGACCTTGTTTATGGATCTCTTTAAGTAATTTTAAACTATCTACTGCATGAATTAAATCAACATAAGGAGCCATATACTTTACTTTATTGGTTTGTACATGACCAATCATATGCCAAGAAATATCCTTAGGAAGCGTTTCCCATTTTGTAGTCATTTCTTGAATTTTATTTTCACCAAAAACACGATGTCCAGCATTATATGCTTCTTGAATAGCAGTAACTGGTTTAGTTTTAGAAACAGCAACCAATGTAACATGGTTGGGTATAGATGAGTTTAAAGTATTTAAGTTTTCTTTGATTGGAGTCATAAAAGCAAAAGTATTCAAATCTACATAAAAAAAGGTGTTATTTTAATTCATAAATAGTAACACCACTTCTTAATTTGGGCTCAATATAAGTACTTTTTGGTGGCATTTTCAAACCTTCGTCGGCAATTTTTTTCATTTGATTTACAGATGTTGGAAATAAACCAAAACCGATCTGATAATCACCACTATCTACCTTACTTTTAAGGTAAACCATACCTAATTTTCCGTGAGCATAAGCAATACGTTGATCTGTACGCAAATCATTAATACCCAAAATAGGTTGTAATATTGTTTTATATAATAATTGTGCATCTAATTCTTCTAATGCGTTATCAAATTCATATAGTGTTTTTCGTAAATAAAGAGAATAAAATTCCCCATCTAGATACATGCTAAAATGATGTGGTTTTGAAGGTTTATAGAATTCAATACCGCGATTTTCAATTCTAAAACAAGTATCTAGTTGAATTAAAAACTCTTCTTTATTTAAACCGTTAAGCCCTTTAATCAAACGGTTAAATTCATGGATCTTGAGCTCTGACTCTGGAATCAAATAACTCATAAAATAGTTATAGACATCATCATAATCATCCTTATCATACTTGTTTTTTTTATCTAATGCCAAAAGACAAGAAGAAGAAGAACGGTGGTGTCCATCTGCAATATAGATGGTATCCATTTGTTTAAATTGTGCTGTAATTATAGCGATTAAATCTTGATCTTCTATTTTCCAGAGGTAATGTGTGTCTCTATATGTGGTAGTGAATTCATATTCTGCTCGCTCTTGTATAATTTCTTGAATGATATTAGAAATTACAGCATTATCAGGATAAGTAAGTAATACAGGCTCTGCATTAAAACCTACAGTATCTAAGTAATTTTTAAAGACTTCTTCTCGGTCTTGTAGGGTATCTTCATGTTTTTTAATGACATCATTAAAGTAATCTTCTACACTAGTAGCTGCAACAATACCACAAAAGGATTGTTCTTCTCTATTTACAATTTTATAGATATAAAAAATAGGAGTTTCATCTTGAATAAAGATTTTATCTTCTTTAAATTCTAAATAACGATTACGTACTAATTTATATGCTGCTTTACCCGAAATTTCTTTTTGGTATTTATAACCGGGATTTACAATGTGTAAAAATGAATATGGATTATAGTCTAATCTAGCTTCTCGTTCTGCTGCTGTATAACTTTGATAAGATCTAGAAGCAACCAAGCTTACTTTATCTCTAGTAGCTCTTACAGCTTTAAACGGACGAATGTTTGCCATATAGTATATTCTTAAATTTCCCTTTAAAGTAAAGGTAGGAATTATTTATGGCTAAAGCGAAATACCATAGATAAAATTATAGTTGAGCTTGTAGGAATATGTATTTGGCGTAATTTGATTAAGGTGTTTTTATCATATAAAAAAAGTCCAAAGCATAAAATGATACTTTGGACTTTAATTTATTTTTTTGAGCTGTTTAAATTAAGCAAATTGCTTTGCTACTTTTTCAGCTTTTCTACTTTCAGAATAATCATAGAAACCTTCACCGCTCTTTACTCCAAGTTTACCAGCACGAACCATATTAACTAATAGTGGACAAGGAGCGTATTTTGGATTTTTAAACCCATTATACATTACTTCTAATATAGATAAACATACGTCTAGACCAATAAAATCTGCAAGTTGTAAAGGTCCCATAGGATGAGCCATTCCTAATTTCATTACAGTGTCAATTTCTGATACTCCAGCAACGCCGTTGTATAAAGTTTCAATAGACTCGTTAATCATAGGCATTAAGATTCTATTGGCAACAAAACCAGGATAATCATTAACCTCTACAGGAATCTTATTTAATTGCTTAGAAAGATCCATGATAGTTTGTGTAACTTCGTCTGTAGTATTGTATCCACGAATGATCTCTACTAACTTCATGATAGGTACTGGATTCATAAAATGCATTCCAATAACCATTTCTGGACGATTAGTAACGGCAGCAATTTGTGTAATTGAAATAGAAGAAGTATTTGTAGCAAGAATAGTACCTTCTGCACAAACTTCATCTAATTGCTTAAAAATCTTTAACTTTAATTCTGTGTTTTCTGTAGCAGCTTCAACTACTAATCCAGCATATTCTACACCTTCTTTAATATCTGTAGTACAAGTGATATTACTCAAAGTTTCGGCTTTATCAGCTTCGGTAATTTTTTCTTTACTTACCATACGATCCAAGTTCTTAGTGATCGTAGCTAAACCTTTGTCCAATGCTTGTTGTGAGATATCAATAAGTTGAACTTTAAAACCACTTTGTGCAAATGTATGAGCAATACCATTACCCATTGTTCCTGCACCTATTACAGCTATGTTTTTCATTATAGAGTGTTTTTGTTTAATACCTCACTAAGTGAGGAGATGTTTATATTAAAAGCATTCAATGATTTGTAAAGCAACTTTAAGTGCTTTGGTTCCTTGTGTTAAACTCACGATAGGAGTAGTATCATTTTCGATTGCTTTTGCAAAAGTATCTAATTCGTCTAGAATAGCATTGTTTGAAGGTACATCTGGATTATCAAAGTAGATTTGTTTTTTTACGCCTTCTGCATTTTGTAAAATCATAGCAAAATCATCTGGTTGCTCTGGAGCTTCCTTCATTTTAACTACTTCACATTTTTTCTCAAAGAAATCTACAGAGATATAAGCATCACGCTGAAAGAACCTTGCTTTACGCATGTTTTTAAGCGAAATTCTACTTGCTGTAAGGTTGGCTACACAACCATTTTCAAATTCGATTCTAGCATTAGCTATATCAGGAGTTTCACTTATAACAGAAACACCACTAGCACTAATAGATTTTACTTCAGAATCAACAACACTTAAAATAGCATCAATATCGTGAATCATTAAATCTAGAACAACAGGAACATCTGTACCTCTAGGATTAAATTCGGATAAACGATGTGCTTCAATAAACATAGGATTTTCAATTTTTGAAGCTACTGCGGTATAAGCAGGATTAAAACGTTCAACATGACCTACTTGACCTTTTACGTTATATTGTTCTGCCAGACGAATTAATTCATCAGCTTCATCTACAGTATTCGTAATAGGTTTTTCTATAAAGATATGTTTACCAGCTTCGATTGCTTTTTTGGCTACTTCAAAATGTGCAAAAGTAGGAGTTACAATATCCACAACGTCTACAGCTGCTATAAGTGATTCAACAGAATCGAATAAGGTATAACCAAACTCTTCAACTATAGCTTTTGCTTGTTCTTTGTTGGTATCATAAAAACCAACAAGGTCATAGTTATCAGATTGATTTAAAAGACGTAAATGAATTTTACCTAGGTGTCCAGCACCTATAACTCCGGCTTTAAGCATATTCTATGTTTTTACACAAAAATAGTATTATTTATAAATTATAAATATGTTTTGCATTTTAAATTAAATGAATTTTGTAAAGCAAAGGAAATATAGATTTGTAAGAATAAGTCCTAGTAGTTTTTTTTGAGTTAAAAGTTGTTTTTTATAAGCTTGAAATTGAAAAAAATAGCATAAAATTTTAGACTATTTTTAATAAAATTATGAGGAATTAAGAAAAAGGATTTGAGTAACTCTGAAATGTGAGTATTTTTGCAATACTAAAACTAGACCAAAAAAATGAGAGAGGGAGATACGCTTAAACATGTTGGTAAACGCAAACAACTAGCCGATCTTTTAATGAGAAAAGGAATTAAGAACGAAGCTGTATTAAATGCAGTTCGCAATATTCCTAGACATCTTTTTATAGATTCGAGTTTTGATGAACATGCGTATCAAGATAAAGCATTTCCTATTGGTGCAGAACAAACGATATCACAGCCTTATACAGTAGCTTTTCAAAGTGAATTGCTAGAAGTTAAAAGAGGAGATAAAATCTTAGAAATTGGTACAGGATCGGGTTATCAATCTGCTGTATTATGCGAGTTGGGAGCAAAAGTATACAGTATAGAGAGACAACGAGAACTTTTTACAAAAACAAAACGATTATTATCTAAATTACGTTATAGAACACAGTATCTTTTGTTTGGTGATGGATATAAAGGCTTACCAGAGTTTGCTCCATATAAAGGTATTATAGTAACTGCTGGAGCTCCTTATGTACCTAAACCTTTATTGTCTCAATTAGAAATAGGAGGAAGGTTAGTGATTCCTGTAGGAGATGATCCACAAATAATGACATTGTTTATCAGGAAGAGTGCAACTCATTTTGAAAAACACGAATTAGGAGAGTTTAGATTTGTACCAATGTTAGAGGACAAAAATTAATAACTCGAAATAAAATTTTATAATACATATTTATTTATACTTTTGCGAAAAAGTAGATCACCTTATCGCTTTATTTTATAAAGAGGAAAGTCCGGACACCGTAGCACAGTATAGCGGGTAACGCCCGTCCGTCGTGAGATGAGGACAAGTGCAACAGAAAGGATGTACAGGTAATGCTGTAGTGAAATCAGGTAAACTCTATACGGTGCAACGCCATGTATACCAACGCTTGAGGGTTGTGCGCCCAATGTTGGAGGGTAGGCGGTTTGAACTAATGAGTAATTGTTAGTCTAGATAAATGATAAGGAATCTTTGATTTTTTAAAGATACAGAATCCGGCTTATGATCTACTTTTTTATTTTTCTACAAAGAATGTTATAATCAAAAGCAATTATTACGGTTTTTATTAATAGTTAAATACTCTAAAATGTAAAAGTTGTATAGTTTTTGAATAAAAAAATCAGCAATCGTTATTCTTTATTCGACATTCATTATTATATTTTAATTCACCCACAACTTTTGAGATAAATCAGATATAACGGATTCAAACGAATCCGTTTTTTACGCCTTAAAATTATTCATAACACAAAAATTACTGCTTGTTACATCGTTTACCATGCTTGTACCATTTGCCATAAAAAGAGCTGTTGTAGCGCTCTACTTTCGTAAGTGTAAAACAACAAAATGGTATACAAATGAGATTTACTCTAGAACAAATAAAAGAAGTAATGGCAAATAAAGGATATCAATTTTTTGAAGATGGACATCCTTTTACAGTGAATATTATAGGGATTCGTAGTAATCAAGTAATCGCAAATGCTTTTGATGATTGGTTGTATTTTATTTACAATGATGAAGATGGAGATCAACAAGTATTTGAATTTGCAATTACAACAGATCCTGGAGCGTATTGGCTTAAAAATCCATTAAATGTTAACGGAACTGCAGTCTTGGTTCCTGGGCAATATATTAACTGTTATGCTGTAGGATTACATCAAGGTAAGTATGAAGCGCTAAAACAGCAAAAACCAATTAAAATTTGGCGAGACAATACCAAGGATAACAAAATTGATAAAGGAAGTAAGGTTTATGAAGGTGTTTTTGGAATCAATATACATCGTAGTAATGCAAAAACTGAATCCCAAATCGTAGAGAAATGGTCTGCAGGTTGTCAGGTTTTTAAACGAGTAGCAGATTTTAATTTTTTTATGGAAGTATGTAAAAAATCTGTACACAAAAACTTCACCTATACCTTATTAGAAGAAACTGATTTTGAATAAATAAGGAAAGTAAGTTTATCATATCAATAATTTTTTAGATGTAATGTGAAGAGGCTTATTATTAGGGTGATATCCTAAACTTAACAGAAGTTTTCTAAGATAATAAATGAGGTTATTCAAACCGATAATAAGTGAAAACAACTCCTTTTTTTATAGACATCCTGAGAGATTAGTAAATGTGATAATACATAAACTTTCCTGGAATTTTAATATAATTCTCTGTATTGTTTTGATGTGTAGTAAAAACCATCACGGGTTGGTGGAACATTATAGGCCTATAATTTTAAAATTAAAACAAGACACTATAGTAGAATTAATGTTAGCTAGTATTTAAATATTAATTAAAACAAACAATCATGTCTAAGAATTTAGTGTCAATGGCTCAGCAATTTTCTGGGCTACCTATGGACTCTTTGATCGGAGGTCCTCTTAATGCCGCTGCAAAAGCAAATGCAAATATGGCATTAACGCAAACCAAGTTTTTACTAGATACGTGTTTCTCTAAAGAGAAAGATAGTGAAAACTATAAGCCTATTATGATTAGTATGGAGCTAGAAAGAGGGGTACTTACTCCAGCCGTACTAAAAGAAGATGGTACTGTTGATACACCAGCAAAAGTAGATACAGTAGTAACTAAATTTAACTTACCAATTTTAACTATTATTCCTTTAAACTCATTAGCTGTGGAGACTGTGGATATAGGTTTTGAAATGGAAGTAAAATCTAGTTTTGGTGAAGAAGAATCAGAATCTTCTACACAAAAGAAATCTGCAGAAGTTAGTTTTGAAGCAAAAGTAGGATATGGATGTTTTTCGGCTACTATCCAAGGATCTGCTAGTTATTCTAGTGAAGATTCTAAATCTAGAAATTCGCACTATGAGAAGAGTAATTCTGCTAAATATACAGTAGGAGTACATGCAGGTCAATTGCCTTTACCAAAAGGGGTGACTACTATTATAGATGCATTCTCTAAATCTATAGAACCAATTGAGTTACCAGCTACAAAAGCTTAATTCAAGAGTAACTATTAAAGGGGGTCGATTCTTATCGAACCTCCTTTTAACCAAAAGAATAAGGTAAAATGGCAAAGAGTAAAACACCCAACAATAGTCAAGGAATTGCTATAGAGCAATTATTAGCAGCACCATTTGTGGCGGCAGCTAGTGCAAATTCGGCTATGGCACGTAAACAAACATCTTTTTTGATGGATACTTGCTTTGATCTGGATAATGATGATGGTTTTGGAGAAGATGTATATCACCCAAAAATGATTACAATGACCATAACTAAGAATATGCTCTTACCAGATAAGGATGAGAAAGGTAAACCAAAAATGGAAAGAGTGACTTCAACATTCCAAATTCCATTATTAACCTTGATTCCGTTTAATTCTTTATCAGTAAAAGAAGTAAATGTAAAGTTTGATTTAGAAATAGTATCACAAAGTGATGAGCGAAGTGCAAGGGAGAGTAACGGTAAAAAAGATGAAGATGTACAACTTAAAGGTACAGTAAGTTATGACTCTAATGCTAAGCAAGAAAATCAATATCAAAGGCGTAATGCATCCAAATTATCGGTAGAAATGAATGCTGGACAATTGCCTTTACCTGTAGGTATTACAGCACTTTTAGATTTGTATACCAAGAATATTAATTCAACATCACTAGATAGAAAACCAGCCGAAAAACATAAATCTTAAAATATAAAACATGTTTGAACAAAGTATAAGTTGCCCTAATTGCGGAACATCGATCCCATTTGATGTAAATATCCTATTACAAGGACAAGGATTTACGTGTAGTGGATGTGATGCTAGTATAAAGTTAGCTAGAGAAAGTAAAGATACAGTAGCTACTTCAATGGAAGAGTTTAATAAGATTAAAAGAAATTCTTTAAAAGCTTAGTTATGATTAAATTAAAGAAACTAGTAGAAGCTATTAATGATGCTGCAGAAATAGCAAATGCTACACTAGCCGATTCTCAAGATCAAGTGATTAATGATTATTTTGATAGAGATGAAGAAACCGAAAGATATACTGCAAAAACAGTAAATATCAATTATCCTAAGACCACTACAGATGGTAAAGTAACCGAGCATATAGTTGAAGTTCCATTATTAACGGTTGTCCCTATTTCTTCAGCACGAATAGAAGAATTAAGATTTACAACCAATTTAGATATAGCTATTGATAATAATGAATTATTAGTAAGTTTTAGTAATAGATCTTCAGAAAATTCTGAATGGGATACAACAGCCAAGCAGCCATCTGCGAAATTAGAGTTAATTGTAAAACCTCAAGAAAATACAGAAGGATTAAACAAGCTTATAGAAGGGTATGAAAAAGCTTTAAGAGCTCAAATACCAGGATAATATACACAATCATAACAGAGATTAAATCAAAAAAACGATACCAAAAGTTATTCCTTTTACCTTGTATTATATTAAGTGGTGTTACTTAATTAAATTTTCAAGGATAGTCATATAGCATAGATTACAAGCAAGGTAGGAGGAATGTTTTTAAGATTTCCATAAAACTACTTTATGGAACAATACGCCCCCAATTTTCTAACCAATATTTTAAATCATAACCTACTATGAATAAATCAATCCCTCTGGTTTATGTGCTTTTGATATGTCTATGTAATAAGACGTTAAATGCTCAAGAATTAAAATTGAAAATGCTTCGTAAAGAAACCAAAGAAGAAGCATTAATAATAGTTCAACCTACCAATGCGTTACAGTTTCAGTTATATACTACAACGAATTACATATGGAGAGATATAGTATCAGATTATGAAGCCATACAGCCTAGTGTAACCTATACTTTTACAAGAATAGGATTATCCTTAAATGTTTGGAATAGTGTAGGAGTGGATCCCAAAACAAATGATCTTGAAACTTCAATTACTTTAAATTATGATTATGCATTAAATGATGATTTTGTGTTTTCTATAGCCGGAATTTATTATTACGCTCCAGTTTCAATAGCAGAGAAGCTTGATAATACAAACTTTTATGAAGTTATGGGAGCGATACAATATTCAAAACCTTGGAATCCTAGATTGAGTATTTATATCAACGATAATAAAGCATTATATACCATCTTTAACATACGAGAAACGATTTTTAATTGGAAAGGATATCCCATTGATATTAACGGAAGCATAGCGTATAGAAGTAATGCAGATGAAGCTAATGGATTAAGAGATTCAGTTCTAAGTATAGCAACGAGTAAAAATATTAGTCAAGGTATATCAGCTTCATTAACCGCAGGTATAGTTTATGTAATTAGAGAGAAAGTGTCTAGCTATCAGATAGGATTGACTATAGCTTTTGAATAAATATCTAATAGTTTAATCTAACTTTTTTGACTATGGCAAAGACAAATACTCTACTGTTTGAAATGATAAAAATGTTGCCTGATGGAATGCCAGCTTATCAAGCTTTTGAGTTGATATCAGGTGAATTAAAGAAAGATGGATTACCTAAATACGATTTAGGAAGTTATACCACAATAGAAATGCCTAAGGAAGCAAAACTATTGATACAAGAGACTTTAGGTAAAAACTTGATAAATCAAAATGAATACCAACAAACAACAAAAATACATCAACAGGTATTAAAAATAATAGGAAACCTATTACATATCCCTAATCAAGAGGAGTTGTATGGGAGTTCAACAACAGGATCTTCTGAGGCGATATTTATGGCGTTACTTGCAGCAAAATGGCGATGGAATGCTATGGGAAGAAAAGGAGAACCTAATATTATACTCTGTAGTAATGCTCATATTTCTTGGTATAAATGTGCTCGATTTCTCGATATAAAAATTAAAGAAATAGCACTTACCGCAATAAACACATATCCTATAAAAGCTGTAGAAAATGCACTTGATGAATCTACTATTGGCGTTGTAGCGATATTAGGGTGTACTTATCTAGGTTATTGTGATCCTATAGTAGAAATCGACAATATGTTAAGTAACATAAATAAGGTTAATAAATGGGATATAGGGATTCATGTTGATGCAGCTATAGGAGGGTTTATTTATCCATTTGCGCAAGAATTAAAAGAAATAGAGTGGGATTTTAAATTACCTAATGTAAAATCAATTAATCTTTCAGGGCATAAATATGGATTGGTATATCCAGGTATAGGATGGCTGATATTTAGAGATAAGCAGAGTTTTCCTAAAGGCCTAAACGTAACATCAGCATATTTATCTGGAGAATCAGAATCATTTACGGTAAGTTTTTCGAGATCATCAGCCTTAATTGTAGCGCAACAGTTTTGTTTTATGCATTACGGAATAAAGGGGTATGGAGAAATGGTTGAAAACTGTTTGTGGAATGCATCTATTTTATCTGAAGCACTCCAAAAAACAGGATTTCTAGATGTAGTATCGATGAATACACTACCCGTAGTAGCTTTTAAGTTTAAGGAAGCTCCTCCTTTTAAAATAAGAGCATTTACAAAGTTACTTAGAGAACGAGAATGGATGTTACCTCAGTACCAATTATCTGGAGAACTAAAAGCAATAACGGTGATGAGAGTAGTTGTACGTCAAGATATGAGCTTGACACAAATAACACAGTTGATTAATGATATTGTAGAATGTTATAAAATTTTAAAAGATGATAATGCTGGCTAATTATATAATACAATTTTATATGCTCTTTATGAGTCATACAATTGATATAAATCAGGATATTATACCATTGATAGTAGAAGATAGTGGCACTCAAGAGAAAATGGTATTGCCAGAAAAGCCTATAGCCATGGATGTGATGATTCATATTAATAAAATATACGGAATCAACACAGTGGATGAGACTTATGGGGTTGATGGGTATTTTGTTGCTACTTGGTATAATGAAACCTACGACAATACGGTAGAAGAAGTACGTATTTACGAAAATGATATTGCAGATGAAATGATCGGAAAATCCATATGGATTCCAGCCTTTGAGTTTATTAATATAATAGGTAATAGAAATGTACAAAATAAACAAGTGATTATAAGACCTAATGGGAAAGTTACTTATAATGAACGATTTGACGCCTTATTTACTACCGAGATGGATTTTAGGAAATTTCCTTTTGATACACAAAAATTTGTAATACAATTAGAAGGGTTCTCATATGATACAAGAACATTATATTTTGATGAGGTAAATTCGCCATTACCATTTGATCCTAATGAAATTACCGAAGAATGGGAAATCACATCTAAGAGAGCATATATTAATTCGTATGAATATTCTCATCTTGACGAAAATGGAACGACTTTTTCTAGATATAATATTGAAGTAACGGCAGAGCGACTTGTGGCATATTATTTTTGGCAATTAATAGTTCCTTTGTTTTTAATTATAAGCATATCTTGGTCGGTTTTTTGGATAAAAAATATCTCTGATCAATTAACAACAAGTTTTACATTGATGCTTACACTGGTAGCATTTAATTTTAATACATCAAGTATGCTACCTAATTTACCCTATAGAACATTTATAGAAGCGCTGATTACAGTAGGGTATTTGAGTATCTTCATTAATTTGGTGATTATAGTTTTTGGTAGTGCTATATTAAAGAAAAAATCCAAAGAAACATATACACGATTGATGACCTATTGTAGATATATCTTTCCTATGGCATTTCTGATTTTGACCACGATACAAGTTATAGTTTTTCTCTACTAAAAATAACATCAAATGGGTACCCATAAAACAATAACAAAAATTAGACCTAAAATAGAAGCTATAACTACAGCTTTTATCGTTATTGTATTGATCTTTTTTTCAACATATCTATTGTACCTTAAATCAATAGAAGCATTAAAAGAAGAGATAAAAATAGGACTAAAATCTAATGTCGCAGCTGCAGCTACTACAATAGATGGAAGAATACATAGACAGTTTACAAGAAATACAGAAAGAAGTGATAGCTTATTTATAGCACATAACGAACCTCTAGAAAGAATAAGAAAAGCAGCTAGAAATATACGTTATATCTATACGACAATTTTAAAAGAGGAGAAGGTTTATTTCGTTTTAAACCCTAGTCCACAAAATGATAATGACAAAGATGGATTTCCAGATGAAGCACCTGCTTTGATGGATGAATATAATAATCCAGCTCCAGAGTTACTTAGTGCATTAACTAAACAAGAAACGATAGTGTCTAACCCATACCAAGATGAATGGGGTGTTTTTATTAGTGGTTATGCTCCCTTTTATGACAATAAAGGAGATTTTGTAGGTGTGTTAGGTATGGATCTAGAATTAAGTAATTTTTATACGCGATTAGCACCTATTAAAATAGCTTTTGAAAAAACAGCTGTAATAATTCTATTTATAGGATTGGTAATGGGTTTATTGATTTTATATATAAGAAAACATACACAAAGTGTAATTAAAAATAATAGTACAAGAGTAGAACAAGTTATAAAACTTAAACAACATATAGAAGAAACCAACATAGAGCGAATAGCCATTTTAGAGAAAATAAACAGAGCTATCTTATAT
The DNA here is from genome assembly GCA_947387485.1 of Aquimarina rhabdastrellae. Lineage (GTDB taxonomy): Bacteria > Bacteroidota > Bacteroidia > Flavobacteriales > Flavobacteriaceae > Aquimarina. The sequence continues at coordinate 370,059 of CANDNT010000001.1, read as the reverse complement.
AAACTAAAGGTAAGAGATTATAGTCATAAACAATTATATGACTGGATTACTCATATTATACACTACAGAGAAAGTATAAATAAGGAGAAGAATATAGTAAAAGTGTATCAAAATTGGGATCTAGATGACTTGTTTTATAGTTTGATTTTACAAGCTCAAGAAGCACGAATAATGTTATTTATTGATCAAGAAACAAAAATACCGAGTAAAGTTTATGGGAAACCTATAGTCTTTTATAAAGAAATGATCGCAAAATTGATTGTTTTTGTAGCAGAAAAAACAAATGTAGATAATGTAAAAATGACAGTGAAAATGGAAGAAGAACAGTTAACTCATTTTAAATTGAAATGCATTATAGAAGGAGGTTTTAACTATGATTTTGAAAGACAGTTTTATAAACATAGTAACCCAAGAGTAGAGAATAATCTAATGGACTATCATGAATTTGATTTTGTTACAGGTATTAATCAATTGAGACGATATGAGATCACTATTGATAGTTTTACGTCATCGACTACTGCTGGAATTTATATGATAATGGATCTAGAAAAATATAAGGAATAAAATAACATGAATAATAGTAGTCTTTTGAAGAAAATTATCCCCTTATTGATCATCGTGGTTACATTTAGTGTACAACTGAGCTCTGGAATTAATTATATCATATTCCCACTTACGATGCAAGAGCAGGGGTATAGTACAATGTGGATCGGTATAGTTATGTCGTTTGAGATATTAGCTACTATAATGTTGTTTAAACATATTTCTTTGATAGTATTGAAACTAGGTGTAGTACAAACGATTGTAGGAGCTTCTTTGATTCGTAGCATCTGTATTTATAGTTTAAGTTTTAACGAAAGTTTTTATGGTTGGTTGAGCGGTGTTTTTATTTATGGTTTGGCTACAAGTATGCTATTGGTAGTCATACAAACATGGCTAAATCTCATCGCTAAAGGAAAAATAAAAGGTTTATTATTAGGGTTATATTCGGCATCTTTATCTTTAGGAATTGCATCAGGACCTATTATGCTGCAATTTATAACAACCAAAGAATTTCAATTTATTACTAATACAATAATCCCGGTTATACCTATAGCTCTTCTTTTTATAGGGATTAAACAACGACCAAGTATACAGGCAAGCTCAGAAATACGATTGAAATATGTTTTTAAGCAAGCCAAGATTGTAATGCTTTCTGCATTGGTAGGAGGGATATGTTTTTTTGGGTTACCCTCTTTTTTAACTATCTATGGTATAGCAAATGGTTTATCACCTTATCAAGCTTCACTATTAGTAACAATGTTTATGTTGGGGAGTGTAAGTATAGGTACTTTGGTAAGTTCTTTATCCGCTTTTGTAGACAATATTCGCATAATTTATGCTTGTGTATGTATTTCGGTTATTTGTGCAGTGTTTTTGGCACTGGCTGTATATGCAAGTCAAGGTATCGCTTTGATTATGTTGGTGATTTGGGGAGGATGTATGGGCGGAATATATGCTACAGGATTAGGATATATAGGTAGAGTTTTTAGAAAAGAAGATCAGATTTCTGCAAATACATCCTTTGTTTTTATGGATGCTTTAGGAGGTTTTTTAGGATTATGTATTATAGGAACAAGTATGGATTTTATAGGTAGTGAAGGACTAACGTATACTATAGTTATTGCTTCTACTATGTATTTAATATTCATAACTAAACGATCTATAACAAAATTATAACCCGTAGCGTATTTATAATTAATTGATTTTAATCCTAACTAGGATTAATGTTTTCAAAATCATCTTATAAGTTGCACAATTTTTATAAACGTACTACGGGTTATTTTAATTAAAGCTTAGTTGAGAGTTTATGCACGTTGAACGGGCCAATCATCGTGATAACCTTTTTTCCATTTTTCGGTAGTCAACTCTACATCTGTAGCAAGACAGTTGTCCAATTGTGATTTAATAAGAATTTCATCCATATGTTGTCCTATAAAAACAATTTCATTCTTTCGATCACCAAAAAAAGTGTTCCAATCGTTTTCAATTTCTTCTTGATTATTAATAAAAGCAGCATATTTAATACGTTCTTTAAATGGCATAGACGCCCACCAAACACCAGCGTTATCTGCTCGTAAAGAACCACCAGCTTGTCCCCAAATCAGTGCTTGTTCTGGGCGCGAGGCTATCCAAAATAGACCTTTACTTCGTATTATGGTATTAGGGAATTTATGTTGAACATATTGCCAAAAACGCTGTGGATCAAAAGGTTTTTTACTACGATATACAAAGGATGAAATACCATATTCTTCGGTTTCAGGTGTGTGCTCTTCTTTATTGAGTTCAGCTATCCAACCAGCACTTTGTTCTGCTTCTTCAAAGTTGAATAAACCAGTATGTAATATGTCTTTAGGGTTTATTTTACTAAATGATGACGCTATAATTTTTGCTGATGGATTGAGTTTTTGTATCGTTGCTTTTAACGTTTTAAGTGCTACTTCTGAGACCAAATCGGTTTTATTCAAAATAATTACATTGGCAAACTCGATTTGATCGGTTAATAGATTTACAATAGTACGGTAATCGCCGTCTATGTTAGTTAAATCTCTATCCATTAAGGTTTCATGACTACCAAAATCTTTATAGAAATTAAATGCATCTACAACAGTAACCATAGTGTCTACATAGCTAAAACGCGATAAATCAATCCCGTTTTCTTCATCTACAAAAGAGAAAGTTTGCGCTACGGGAATGGGTTCACTAATTCCTGTGCTTTCTATGAGTAGATAGTCAAATCGATTTTCTTCTGCTAATCGCTCCACTTCAATCATTAGATCCTCTCTAAGTGTACAACAAATACAACCATTACTCATTTCAACTAATTTTTCTTCGGTACGAGAAATAGTATTTTCATTTTTAACTAATTGAGCATCTACATTAACTTCGCTCATATCATTTACAATTACAGCAACTTTTAAACCTTCTTTGTTATGCAAAATGTGATTGAGTAAAGTTGTTTTTCCTGCTCCAAGAAAACCACTTAATACTGTTACTGGAAGTTTTTTGTTGTTCATTTGAATAGCCGTACTAATTTGTTGATTTTTCTAAGGATTTCCTTTTTTTACTATGGTTAATTCGTCTACAATATGTTTTGCATTAGAGTATTTGTCAATAAGCCAAAGAACATATCTAATATCTACATTTATAGTGCGTTGTAAGTTGTGATCAAAAATGACATCACCTGCAATGGCTTCAATATTTCCATCAAAAGCCAAACCGATTAATTCGCCTTTACCATTAAGAACTGGTGAACCTGAATTTCCTCCAGTTATATCATTGTCTGTTAAGAAGTTTACAGGTAAATACCCTTTGTCATCTGCATATCGCCCATAATCTTTTTTCTCATAGATATTAAGCATATCACTTGGTAAATCAAACTCAGCATCATTGGGTTTATACTTCTTAATCATTCCTTTAAGTGTAGTGTAATTGTTTATATTAGCATCGTTTCTAGCATCTTTGGGTAATGCTCTAACCTTACCATAAGTCAATCTAAGTGTGGAATTGGCATCAGGATATAAAATACTGCTTAATCCAGATTTTCGTAGACCGTCTACTAAAAGTCTAAAAGAAGTTTGATAATCGTTTATAGGTTGAACCAATTGTTCTGGTTGTTCTCTATATTTAGCGAGTAGATCTGAGGATAATTTATATAAAGGATCATTTTTTAATTGATCTACATCTGGATTTTTTATAAAAGTTTCTAAACTCTCTTTGGATTTGAAAATACTATTTTTAAAGCTGTTGGTTACATAAGTATTAAAGCCTATTTTTTGAACTGTAATAATTTCTCGAGGTAATTTATAGTTTGATTTTGAATTGTATAGTTTTAATTGTGTAGCTAATATCTCTTTTTCTAGTGGTAAGTGATATTCTTTATAAGAACTTTCAATAAAGGCAGTTAGTTGTGGTAAGATTTCTTTTCGCTTAGCTTCATTAGAATTGGTATAATTTGTTAAAATTCGCCCTAGACTGTATGGTAAAACAGAAAACTTACTGGAACGTAAAAGAGATATCAAATAATTATCATGCTTAGCCTTTTCATTTGTTAAGTTGTAATAATTGTTAATGTTTGTTACTACATTTCCATAAATTGCTTTATGCTCTTTTTTGTTAGCCCATTTATTAAACTTCTTTTCTAATTTACGTTTAGTTTTAGCCGTTTTATGTTTGGTCAAAGCATCAATCATTCCTTGACGATTTTTCCAGTAATTAGCTATTCCAGCATACTTAGAAGCGTACATTAAATTTACAGACTCATCTTTGTTCATATACTTCTTCATCACATCCATACTTAATTTAGAAGCTTCGACCCAAGCAGGGTAAGCATAATTTACATTTTGTTCAATTCCTTCTGCAGGCATCCAGCGATTGGTTCTTCCAGGATACCCTAAAATCATTGCAAAATCATTTTCTTTTACACCATTTATGTTTACGGGCAAATGATATTTTGCTTTTAAAGGTACATTCTCTTTTGAATAGGGTGCAGGATTACCATCTGCATCTGCATAAACTCTGAATAGCGAAAAATCACCAGTGTGTCGTGGCCATTCCCAGTTATCTGTATCACCTCCATATTTTCCGATGCTTTCTGGTGGTGTTCCTACTAATCTTACATCTTTATAATCTTGATATACAAAATAGTAATATTCATTACCCTGATAGAACGAACGAACAGAAACGGTATATTTTCCTCCTTCATTATTTTCTTGTTCGATTTTTGCGATTTCTTTGTTGATAAAAGCTTCACGTTCTTTTTCAGACATGGTATCGTTAACTTTTGATAGAATGCGATCAGATACATCGTCCATTCTTACAAAAAATCTTACCGATAAGCTTTTAGGTTTTAATTCGTCGTTTATTGAATTTGCCCAAAAACCATTTTTTAAATAATTGGATTCTTCGGTTGATAATTCTGCAATTGCATTATATCCACAGTGGTGATTTGTTATTACCAATCCGCTATTAGAAATAATACTTGCAGTACATCCGCCATCAAATTGTACAATGGCATCTTTTAAGCTTTGATTATTGATGCTATAAATTTCTTCTGCCGTGAGCTGTAGTCCCATTTTTTCCATATCACGCTGGTTAAGTCGCTCTATATGCATTAAAAACCACATTCCTTCATTGGCAAACAATGTGCCCGAAAAAGAAATTAAAAAAGTTGTAAGTATGAAGTATATTCTTCTCATAATAAAATTATTTATAATTAATATAACCACCATCTTATAATACTAATCTGTGTAGGGAAGAGTAGTGGTATAATCAAGTAATTAATGATAGACATAATATCTGCTAATGACCAAAAGTATCAGGATTTAAAGTGATATTGTTCATTAACATCATTCTGAAAATATAGTATAATACTCATTGTATTTCTTTTGATCAACCTTAACATCGTTCCAAGTGTCTATAATCATTGTATGATTTTGTTTATCTATGGTTTCCTGAATTTTATCTCGATAAGCTTTATAATCCAAGAAATGAGTTTTTGCAATTTTATTTAATCTATTTTGATAAAATGAAATAGGGTTAAACCAAAATGTAGCACGTATAAATTGATTTTTAGCTTTACTATCTTCTTCAATAGCTAGAGCACTTTTTTTCATAAATTCATTTGCCAAAGCATAATAACCAATATTTTTGGCCATTGTTTTTGCACGATCAGTTGACACAGAAATGTCCTTTATTTTAGGTATTAAAATATAGAGGTTTTTTAAAATAAGACTATCGGGCTGCTCATAAAGTTCCCATCTGTCATCTCTTACATCTATTAAATCTGTCATAAGATTAGCAGGGTGTTTTATACTCAAATATTGACTTACGGTAGCTGGAATAATAAATGCAATAAGTACATAAACACCTATCATTACTAAAGAGTTATGTATAATGCTTTTTCCTTTCCTTAAAATATAATAGTATAAAATAAACCAAAACAATAAATAACTTAAACTATAAAGCAACATTAGAAAAAAGGCGCTACTCATTGTTTTGAACAAATTAGTAAGTAATGCACCATAAAAGATTAAACCACTAATAATTATAATCATGAGAACCAGATAGAATGTGATTCTTGATAAAAGCCATGTAGTATTTTTAGGATGCTGAACTTCTACAAGAGTGATAAAACCTTGTTCGGTTTCTAAACTTCTAATATTATAAAGTAAAACAAGTAATACTAGAGGTAATAAAAATAGCAAAGCAAAAGAAAAATCAATGGTACCTCCATTTAAACGTTCTGGATTGGCAATTTCCTGAGTCATATCATTATCATAAGGACTTGAACGTACATTTACCCATTTATAGAATCCATATTGTTCGGCTTGTCCTATGCTATACACTATCGCTGAAGCAGGTTTTTTAAATTGGTAAATATGATTAAACCAAATTGCCATTATAGGTTCTTGAGCACTAGGTTTAGGATCTTCTTTAGTATAATTTAGACGGTATTCTTTTCGATCTTCTTTTACCTTTTCTTGTATTCGTTCAATTTCTTGTTTTTGTTTATGGTATAAACTAGCACCATTATGTAATCCATAAATGGCAGCAAATGTAAGAAGTAATACAGCTATTACTTTGAATGGATTGCGAATAAAATGCTTCCATTCGTATAAAAATAGGTTTATATTTTTCATAGAATTTGCATTTTTTTAGTTCCTAAAATCAGAAGAATACTTACTATGAATCCCCAAAAAAGTAAGAATACAAGATCAACTATATAGTGAGAAAATACAGATGAAATTGCAGTAGGTTGATATTGAAAATCTTCAATAGATTTATAAAACGATTTATTGGCTTTCCAACCCCAATCACCTGTTTTGGAACCGCCGTAAGCATGTTTATCGTTTAGCGATTTGATAAATCCACGACGAAAGGTTTCTACTTGCACCAAAAATTCTTGGTGATGTAAATTATCATTACCAGCAAACCCCATACTTGCATTTTGAAGTGAAATAAATGGATTTAAGACACCTCCTAATTGATAGGATTGTTTCTGTTGTTTTAAAACATTTCGCAATTCTCCAAAATGCTTATCCCAAACTTTATTTCCATATGTTTCATCTTCTTGCATTAAAATTCCATCGAAATTAATGGGCAATTGTGAGAGACTATCTACTTTATATTGTTTTAGAACTTGTTCTTCTAGGTGTTTTCTTCGTTCGTCTGCAGGATTGTGTCCATCTAGTCCTTTTGAACGATCATTTTTCATTGCTGTATTAAAAGTGGCTCTACTGGGTAATTTATGCCATTTTTCAACGCTACTCATTAATATATTTGGAAAAAAAATAGTCCATATAATCCAGATACCTAACATTGATGTTAATGCAAGACTAGTATGTTTCCATCGTATTGAAAAATATATTGTTAACCCGCATAAAGCATAGTAATATAAACCGTAAGAGATAAAAAAGAATAACATTCTGCTTATCAAATCACTATATATATGATTAAGATTGAGTAACGTATATACTAAAATGCTTAGTATTAATAATGCAATTCCGTATAGCCAAATAGAAAGCGTCTTGGCAAATACAATGTTAGCGGGATTTTGTCCTTGCATAAGCATTAATTTTAATCGTCCACTTTGTTTTTCACTATTGATAGATTGAAATGCTAAAAAAATCAATAAAAGCGGAACGATGTACTGCAATAAAAGTGAGCTTTTAAGTTTACCAAATTTAGAAATTGATTGCATTTGTGATGCTTCAGAATGTACAATTTCGTTTTGTACATGACCTTCAACACGTAACACATTACCTGTAATACTATTTACACCTTCGTCTAAACCGCTTAATAAATTTGAAGGTTTAAATACATATGTTCCATAATGAGCTGCACCATGAGGATTCATTTCTTCAATGCTTTCCCATTTTTCTCGTAAATGTTCTTTAGCAGTTTTATACTTTTTGTTTTGTTTTTGCGATTGTAAGTCACCTAGAAATACCGAAACCAAAAATGTTAAGACGAAGCCTAAACTAACCGTTAATAAAGCACGACTCCGGATTAAGAGATGCCATTCGTTTTTAATAATTTGCCACATTGGATTGTCTAGTTTTTCATATATTCTAAATACAATTTTTCTAATTCGTTGGGACTTACATCTTCACTATTTAATTCTTTAATAAGTGAACCTTGTTTTAAAATACCAATTCGATGACAAACTTCTCTTACCCTAAAAATATCGTGCGATGCCATTAAAACTGCAGCTCCTTCTGAAGCTATTTTCTTTAATAAATCTGAAAGTTCATTGCTAGCCAAAGGATCTAAACCACTAGCAGGTTCATCTAAGAGATACACTTTTGCTTTTTTTGCATAAGCTATAGCAATACCAACTTTTTGTCGCATACCCTTAGAATAATGAGCAATTTTTTTATGATGAGCTTCATGTTGTAATCCACAAGTGTTAAGAAAATCTTCAAGCTCTTTTTTAGTATATTTTAATCCTGCTAGTTTACAGAAATAGTCCAAATTTTCAATACCTGATAAATAGGAGTATAGGTTCACATTTTCTGGAATGTAACCAATCATTTTACGTACAGCTACTGTATTTTTTACTGTGTCATAGTCATTAATTTGTACTGTTCCAGAATCTGGTAAAAGGAAACCTAATAACATATTAATTGTTGTAGATTTTCCTGCTCCATTGGCACCTAAAAGTCCAAGAATTTCCCCTTCGTTAACTTCTAAATTTAAGTTATGTACAGCTGTTATACCTTTAAAAGATTTGACAACGTTTCTTAATTGAATCATAATAGTTATTTATTAACGCGACTTAGTTGCAAATATAGTATAGAATTTTATTAATGCAACTAAGTTGTAATAATTTTAAGTTTATTGAAATAGTAGTAAGACAGAGTTGAGTAAGTTTAAAAGGATATAAGTACAGTTTCTATGATTCAGTATATTAATAGATTAAGTTTTATGCTTAACAAAATCATGAGTAATGAGGATTGTACGAGTTTAAAGATAAAAGTGTTGATTCAAGAGAAAATATATAGTTAGTTTTTATATAAGATGAATGAAAAGTATCGAGAGTCATATTATGATTCTCGATACTTTATTAAATGAATTAAGTTAATATTTCATATTGTTTTATAAAATCTGAACGATATAACCTTCCTAAGGTAACATTGATATTGTTTTGTAAAATAATAAGATTATCAGATAAGAAAACGCGATCTATCTTATCTGTATTAATAATATAGTTGCGATGAACTCGTATAAAATTTGGAGATTGAATTTTTTCTAAAAATTGTTTTAAAGATAATTGTACTATAAATTGATCTTTTTCTGTTTTGATATTACTATACCTACCTTCAACCTCAATACAATAAATATCAGATAACAATACTTTTACCAGTGCATTATTCTTTTTTATAAAAAAGGCTTTATTAATCATAACCGCAGGATGATTATGCATAGAAAAAGAATTAGGACTTTGAGCAAAATTTTCTATCGCTAATTCTAAAGCATATTGCAGTTCTAGTTCATTAAAAGGTTTTAATAAATAACTAAAAGGATGAGTGATTTTTGCATTTTTAAATACATTTTGAGAAGTCGAACTAGTTAGAAACATAAAAGGTTTTAATTGTTCTTTGTCTTTAAGAATAGTCTCAGCAAATGTGATTCCGTGAGGTTCATTATCGAGGAAAATATCAATAATTACTAGGTCTATTTCATAAGTAGAATAATGTTTTAGCGCTTCGTCTAGAGTAGATGCAATGGCAATGATATTGTAATTAAATTGTTCTAAAAATGAGGTTAGTAATTGAGCTTCAAAAGCATCGTCTTCAACGATAAGGATATTTATGTTTGACATGATTAATTGATTTTTGATACAGGTATCGTTAATGTAATAATTGTTCCGTTTTGTTTTTTACTTTCAATAGCAAGAGTAGCTCCATTTTTTTGTATTAATTCTTTACATAATTGGAATCCAATTCCCATGCTATTTTTTTTTGAAGAAGACTCTTGGGTCCTTTCATTGGTATGTAGTAATTGATGAATAATATGTGGAGCTATACCTTCTCCATAGTCTCGTATAGTAAATTTACAGTATTCCATAGTATTGATATAAGATGCTGTAAGAGAAATAATACCGTTGTGAAAAGAATACTTGATGGCATTATCAATAAAATTTTGGAAAATGATTTTATAAGTATGTAAATCTCCGTCGATGTAGATATTTTTAGGGATGTTTTTGGAAATATTGATTTGTTTGGTTTTAGCTTTAATTTGGAAATTATGAACAACTTGATCTATAATAGAGTTGAGGTGTAGGGATTCTTTTTTGTACAATAATTGATTGCTTTGAAGCATTACCCAATTTAATAGATTGTTTAGTAAATTATAAGTAGAATTACTCATTGTAATTCCATTATGCAAAGTATCTATAAGTTTGTCATAATGTTTTTGTTGAGTATAAAATAGCGCTTGTTGCCACATACGTTCTAATTGATAGACAGGAGATCTTAAATCATGTGCAATAATGGAAAGTAATAACCTTTTTTGATCAATATTTCTAGTTAACTCTTTATTTTTTCTAGACAAGACTTTGTTCTGTAGCAATAGTTTGCAACAGCAGCAAAGACTTATCATAGTAGTCATAACCAAAAGAGTTATTAGAGGATTAATAAGAATACAATTTGAAATTAACGCATTTACATAGTGTATTCCAGATTACGATTTAACCATATATTATTAAGATATCTCTCCCTTCCCAAAAAAGAAATATCACTGATATATTAACCTTGATGATATAGCCTACTTAATACCCATAGCAAGTATTGTAGTAGTGCTTAGAATCATACCGAGAGTTTATTACAAAAATCATGTAAAAAAATTAAGATGACATAGGTAAAAACCCTCGTTTTATGAGTAAAAAAACTTTAAAAGCATTTTTGAACAAGAAGCTATAGTTTATTACAAAAATGATACAAGATATAGGGTATTATAAAGGGCTAGCACAAACCTAATGTTTATCGATGAATAAAAATGAAGGGTAAATTGCCAAAAAAATGAGGTTAATACGTATAATGATCAATTGATTTGATCCCATAATCGTTTTACCTGTAAATCTCCAAAACCATAAATAGGAAAACGTTTAGAAAATTCATTAAATACAATACCAAAATTTGTAGTGTTTAATTCTTTTTTAATCGTTATTAAAGCTTGTAAAGGTTCTCCAGGTGAATCATTTGAAGCTAAACTTCTTGAATAAGCTTCTATGGCAGGTAAAAAGAATGGATAGGTATCATAAAACTGTTTTGCCAAAGTAAGTAAGAAAGCACTGTCTTGCTTTTGGTAAGCTTTCCAGAAAGGAGTTAAGCGAGTTGCTTGTGGTAGTTTAATTCTAGTTGCATAAATGCCCAATAAAGCTTCTTGATCTAGACCAGCAAAGCCATAGCGAGTATGTACTTGAGGACGTATAAGATATAATTGATTTTGAAGTTGATATTCTTCAATTAAAAAAAGAACAAACCAGAAATTGCATTGACAAAATAGATCATCTTCAAACCATAAATTGATTTCGGCATCAACAGGGATTGATTTAAGTTTAAAAAATTCGCTCACTACTTTTTCATGATACATCTGTGTAGTTGAGCTGTAATTAGCATTCATAAAAGCTATTCGTGATTCAAAAATAGCTTCACTTGTATCACCAGAAACATTACCATCAACCATACATTCTCGTGCAACAATCAAAGTTCCATCTATGGTAGTAGGAAATTGATGTTTTAACGCATCACCATTAAGAATATGATATTGAGCTTTCATAAATGAAAATTTAAAGTAGAAAAGTTAAAATTAATTCAAATTATCGATATATAGTGTTTTATAATGATATTAAATATCTTGAAATATAAAGAAGAAGTTTGGAGTATAAAGAATAATAGTATCTTTCCAATAAAAAAGATGAAAAAACAATTGAAATGGATATTGGTTTTTATAGGAATATATTTATCTATAAATACTGTATATGCTCAAAGTGAAGAACAATTAGCTATGGCCAAATTATCATTTATGATTGGTGATTGGAAAGGAGAAGGAACTTCATATCCCAAAGCTGAAAACAAAAAATACGATGTTTTAAGTAAAGTGCGATATGATCTAGATGGAACTTTATTAGTACTTAAGCATAGATCCACCAGAGAAGAGCAACCTGTATTGAGTTTACACACTATTATATATTACAATAAAAAAGAGAAAGTATATTACTATTATCCATTTACAGAAAAAGGAGTGAGGCCTTTTAAAGGAAATATAGTAGACGGAAAACTTATTTGTACGATTGGAGATTCGTATAGATTAATTTTTCAGCGAACAAAAGAAGGATTCTTCAATGAATACGGAGAAAAATTAGTAAATAATACATGGGAGAAAAATTTTGAAGATAAGTTATTACCTACTTCAGAAATTACTTTTTAAATAAAAAGAAGAAGTAAGGAGCAATCAAATCCTTACTTCTTCAACCAAGTTAATTTAATCTAATCTTAAACTTATATAGAAATCAAATATCAAATAAATCCGAACTTAAATAACGATCACCTCTATCACATATAATAGCAACCAGAGTGCCATGATCTAATGTTTTTGCAAGTTTTAATGCAGCAGCTACAGCACCACCGCTACTCATTCCTGCAAAAATTCCTTCTTCTTTTGCGAGACGTCTAGACATTTCTTGAGCCTCAGTTTGGCTAACTTCTATTACCTGATCTACTTTTTCAGGATTAAAAATCTTAGGAAGATAAGCTTTTGGCCATTTTCTTATACCAGGAATTTTTGAATCATCTGTAGGTTGAACACCTACAATTTGTACATTTTGAGATTGTTCTTTTAAAAATGTCGAAGTTCCCATAATAGTTCCTGTAGTACCCATAGCAGAAATAAAATGAGTAATGTTACCTTGAGTATCTCTCCATATTTCTGGACCAGTAGTTTTATAATGAGCTTTCCAATTATCATTATTAGCAAATTGATTAAGCATAATATAATTATGGTCATTTACTTTTTTATCAGCATAATCTCTTGCAGCTTCAATACCATCTTCTATAAGCGTAACTTTTGCACCATATGCTCGCATAGTTTGTACTCGCTCTTTTGTAGCTGTAGCAGGCAGAGCTAATTCAATGTCCAAATTAAAAAAGCCAGCAATCATAGCCAGTGCAATACCTGTATTACCACTAGTAGCCTCTATAAGTTTACTATCAGGGGTGATATCACCACGATCAAGAGCTGATTTAATCATATTATAAGCAGCACGATCTTTAACACTACCTCCAGGATTATTACCTTCTAATTTTAGATATAATGTAATATTAGGATTTTGAATTAAAGTAGAAGCTTTAATTAGAGGTGTATTTCCTATTTGATCTAATAAACTATACGACATTTATATTAGTGTTTTAATTTTACTTTGAGCAGTATGTGTGATTACTGAGTTTTCTGGAATAGAGGAGGTCACCCAAACATTTCCTCCGATAATACTATTTGCACCAATGACAGTTTCTCCGCCTAGAATTGTTGCATTAGCATAAATAGTCACATTATCTTCTACAGTAGGATGACGTTTTACATTACGTAGTTTACGATTTACATATAAACCACCTAGTGTGACTCCTTGATATATTTTAACATTGTTTTTAATGATAACAGTTTCACCAATAACAATTCCTGTAGCATGATCTATAAAGAAAGATTCTCCTATTTGAGCTGCTGGATTAATATCAGTTCCGGTAAGGCGATGTGCATATTCCGTCATTAATCTAGGTACCAAAGGGAAACCAAATTTATACAATTCGTGACTCAACCTATAGATAGTAATCGCATAAAAACCAGGGTAAGCTAGATAAATTTCTTCAAGAGAATTTGCTGCAGGATCACTTTCTATAAAAGCAATAGCATCTTTATTTAACTTTTCTAAAATTATTGGTAAAGAAGTTATATAAGCATCCCATATTTCAGCACATGGAGTTTCGTGTTTCCAGCATGACAATTCGATAAGTTCTTTAAACGTAGCTTCTAACTTTTCTATATTTTCTGTAAGCTCAGTTTCAGTATCAAACAGGGTATAAAACAACAAATCTGTAAAATATTCAGTATGTTTTTTTAATCTTAATTTTAAATTAAGATGTTTTTTTTGCTGTTTGATTTTAGCAATAATGATTTCTTTCTTTGTGTTCATCACAGTTTTTTATAAAACCCTAGTAAATATATAGAATAAATATTCTAGTATAGTCAGATTTTAACAAAATAACTTACTTTTTTAAGATTGTGTTTTTTTAATGGATTGATTTTTAGTGTTTTGTTTAAAATGAAAATGTTTGCTTAAAATGTATTTAGTTTTTGTAATTTTAAGAAAATTACAATTATATATGAGCGGTATACCAAAATCTGTATTCTCCTTTCTCAATGAATTAAAATTAAACAATGATAGAGAGTGGTTTACAGAACAAAAAGATAAATTTAAAGAGCAAGAAGCTCTCCTTAAAAATGTGTATAACGAAATTCTAGAAGGATTAAACCAAGAAGATGAAATAGAGAAAATGAAGATCTTTAGAATTTACAAGGATGTTCGTTTTAGTAAAGATAAAACTCCATATAATATTCATAGAAGTGTTAGTTTTAGCCGTTTGGGGGCTAAGTTAAGAGGTGGCTATTATTTAAGATTAGAGCCCGGTAATTCGTATGTAGCTGGAGGTTTTTTTAGTCCTAATGCAACAGATTTATTACGTATTCGTAAGGAGTTTGAAATGGATGACGAAGAGATTAGAACAATATTAAATGCTCCAGATTTTAAAGAAGCGTATGGAGGTTTTAATACAAGTAATCAAGTCAAAACAGCACCCAAAGGATTTAGTAAAGAACATCCTGCAATCGACTTAATAAAGAATAAAAGTTTCTTCGTAACGCATCCTTTTACTGATAAAGAAACACAAGCAAAAGATTTTTCAGAACAGGTTTTGAAGCATTATCGACTATTAAGACCGTTTTTTGATTATATGAGTGATGTATTAACAACCAATTTAAATGGAGAATCTTTACTAGAAGATTAAAACACATAAAAAAATATGAAAAGAATAGCTATAAATGGTTTTGGAAGGATAGGGAGAGCTTCTTTAAAATTGATTATCGAAGAACCTAATTTACAAATAGTAGCAGTTAATGATTTGATGCCTGTAGAGAGTGCACAATATTTATTACAATATGATAGTAACTATGGCATTTATGAAAAAGATGTAGTCATAAAGGATAATAAATTAGTGGTTGACGGAAATGAAATAGCATATTATACAGAAAGAAACCCAGAAGATTTACCATGGAAAGAAGACGAAATTGACATTGTTATAGAAAGCACAGGTTTTTTTACTAAAACAGAAGATGCCAAAAGACATATAGTAGCAGGAGCAAAAAATGTAGTAATTTCTGGGCCTACCAAAAGTGAAGATACTCCAATGATTGTACATGGAGTAAATACCAAAGATGGAGATACTGCTATTTTTTCTTGCGCTAGTTGTACTACTAATAATATAAGCCCTATAGTTGAAATATTAGGAAGAAGAATAGGTATTAAAAAAGCAATTTTAAATACAATACATGCTTATACAGCATCACAAAGTTTGATAGATGGATATTCCAAAAAGAATCCTAGAATGGGTAGAGCAGGAGCTGTGAATTTAACACCAACGTCTACTGGAGCAGCAAAAGCAACAACAAAGGTCTTACCTCAATATGAGGGTAAATTTGATGGAGTAGCTGTTCGAACTCCTGTACCCGTAGGGTCATTAAGTGATGTTACTTTTATTACAGAAAGGAATACCACGGTAGAAGAGATACACAATATTCTTGAAGAAGAAATAAAAACTGATCGCTATAAAGATGTGGTTAAATTGACATACGAACCGATAGTTTCTTCAGATATTATTAAAAATCCGTATGCTTCAACTGTAGATGCAGCAATGACAAGAGTAGTAGATGGAGATTTAGTAAAAGTGATGATCTGGTATGATAATGAATGGGGATTTACAAACCAGATGATTCGTCAGGTTAAAGAAATACAATAGAGTAGTTATTAATAAATATAGATGAAATAAAAAAGCCCTTAGAAATTTCTAAGGGCTTTAAAACAACAATAAGCTAAATAATTTTTACTGCTTTACGATACGTTCGATATAAGGTTTCCCATCAATATCTAATTGTAAAATGTAAATACCAGCTTTTAATTCAGAAATATCAATAGATTGGTTAGATAAAGAACCAGTTAAAATGGATTTACCTAACATATCTAAAACTTTATAAGTTGTGTTTTTCTTAGAAACAGCAACATTTAATAAACTTCCATTTGGAGTTGGGTTAGGATAAATATTGATCATAAAAGGCTCAGTAGTTTCAATATTACCTATTACACCATTAGGTGCAGAATTAGACCTAGAATTATTTCTAGTAATAGATATATCAACAGATTCTGAAGCTCCAAAACTTGCACCGCTAGCGGAGTCATTTCCTAAAGTAATAGTGTAAGAACCATTTCCAAAGTCACAACAAAGTCCATCGCGTGCGCTATCATAGATAGTAAATACATAATCACCAACTTCTAAACATTCTGTTACAGTTACTGTAGAACCATCTGCTCTATCACCATAAGTACCACCAGAGGCAACTACATTATCAGATGAATCCTTAATATCCCAACTAGTTTCTTCTGGATAATCATCCAATTTAATAGAGATGGTAACATCAGAGCATTGAGGTTCAGTACTAGAAGTATAACTAGCATCCCATCCAGCTTCTGTTATAGAAACATCAGATTCAAATTTTACAAATAATGCATTTCCAGTAGAAGTAATATCATCAGGTGTAGTAGCTCCAGAAAACTCTCCTAGAAGAGAAGCAGAAGCACTAGTTCCATCATAAACAAATACTTTATCATATCCAGATTCAGTATTAAAGTTATCAAAAGTTAAAGTTACCGTTCCACCATTTTCAGGTTGAATTAACCAGCTACAATCTTGATTATTTGTATAATTACTAGAACCACTACCATCATCAAACGAACCAGTATTAGCAGTTAAAGTTGCACCACCATTACAAGCATCAGAAACTGTAGCACCACCTTCGGTAGTAGCGCTTACCGTATTACTAAAATCAGATGTATTTTCAGCGGCATCTTTAGCTTTAACTCTAAAAGTGTAAGATGTATTTTCTGATAAATCTGTGACAGTAACACCAGTCCCAGTAACAGTACCTATTAAAGTATTACCTTGATAAATATCATAACCAGTTACACCAACATTATCTGTAGCAGCTGTCCAAGAAAGTCCTACAGTTGTTTCTGTAATAGTAGTTGTAGCTAAATCAGTTATAGTAGATGGCGCTTCAGTATCATTTCCTGTGGTAGCTTCAATAATGCTAAAGTTAACATTAGAAATATCAAAGAAGATATTATTTGCGGCTTTAACCATAATACGGTTTTGAACACCAACGTTATCAGGAACAGTTATGTCGTGAGAACCATCATTAGGTGCATTATCAGCAAGTAAGATAGGATATGTATTTCCACCATCTGTAGATAAATAAATATCTACCTCACTAGCATTAATTCCATTAGCTGTTGTACCAGCAACATCCCAAGTTACTGCTTTTGTATCTCCAACACTCCATTCAACATTAGTGTTAGGAGAATTTACAACAAAAGGACCAGCAGCAGACCTTACAGTTACCCGCATATCATCGCTATTATTAGCAGGACCACTAGCTCTATTATCTCTTACCGTTAACCTAAAGTTTAATGTTCTAGCAACTTGAGGAATAACTTCCCAACGCCAAGAAGTAGCTCCTGCTTTAATAGTTTCTAATCTAGGGAAATAACGCTTAGAAGACGAAGAAGGAGAGAAAGATCTAAAAGCAACACCAGAAGTGTTATTAGGTCCAGGTTCAATATGTCTAGCATCATTTTCATCCATTTGTTCCCAGCAGTATGTCAAAGAATCATTGTTAGCATCAGTACCAGTACCGTTTAATACAAAAGGAGTTCCTTTTGGGATAGTATAATTACTACCTGCATCTACAGTTGGAGTAGTATTATTAGTAGTTACATTTGTTTGACAAGAAGTACCTTTTACATAATCTGTAACTTGCTCAATAGAGAATGCATGAAAATAAGGATCACTAACTTGTTGTACATCATTATCAGTAATACCTGCATATCCCATGATTGTAGTACCACTTCCTGGTTCAAAATGAGCATTAGTACCTTCATTAACAGTTGAATAAGTATGGTTGGCTCCAAATTGGTGTCCAATCTCATGAGCTACAAAATCAATGTCAAAGCGATCACCTTCAGGAATTTGAGATGAAGTAAAACCTCTACCTTTCCTGTTATCAACACATACACAACCGATACAACCAGCATTACCATTATCTCTTTCTCTTACAAAAACATGGCCGATATCATAGTTTGATTCTCCTATTCGACTTGTTAACGTAGATTGTAATTTATTTTGGTATTCTCTAGAATATGGATCAGTGCTAGGATTAGTATAAATAACACGATCGTTATTTGCTATTACTTGCATAGTTACCGCAAAATCATTTTCAAATACACCATTAACACGTGTCATGGTAGCATTAATAGCAGCCAAAGCTGATGTTTTAGTACCTCCGTGATATTGTGCATATTCTCCTGTTGTAGAAACAGCAATACGGTATCTTCTTAACGTTCCATCATCCGCATTTTTTTGAGAAGAAGATGAATTTAAGATACTAGGATTTTGATCTTCTACTAAACAACGGAAAGTCTCAGAAGAAGCAGAACGTTGATCTCTACTATAAAGCGTATAAGATTGACGATCACTTGTTAAAGGCTCGATAAATAAGGCTTTGTCCTTACCAGATAATCGCATTGTCTGTAGTCCTTTTTCAGGAGAAATACTAAAACGAATTGTAGCTGTAGGATCTTGAACACTTTTTCCGATATAAGATTTAATTTCAGGGTACCTAGCTGCTAAATCTGGATGTAAAGTAGCGAGCTCTTGAATAACGAAAGTCTCCATAGAACCATCCGCTTTAGGAAATTCTACAGTAGTAGAAGATGTTTTGCTCAAATCGCCTCTTTGAGGAGCTTTTTCTAAAGCATTTTTAAATGCTTCAAGATTTAAATTAAATGTGTTTGACTGGGGTAATTCCATACTATGCGGTAGTATAGCGTTTTTTTGCTCAGCATTAGATTTGCTCCAATAATTGCTCTGAGAAAATCCTAACCCCATCATTGTTAAACAAACAATGGTAGATAATTGTTTTTTCATAAAATTGAATTAATAATTGAGTTTGAGCCGCCGAATTTAATAAAATATTAATTATATGTTAATTTTTTGTTATTAATTCAATGGTTTTGGTGGTTTCATTATGGGATAACCGTAATGCGTTAATTGGTAAACATTGATTTATTTTTATCTTAAAAGATGTTTTTGTTGATATATTCGTAAATTATAGTAGATATATAACTGTTTTATTATGAATATAACAAAAATTGACTTTTTGTTATATTCATGAATTCTAAGTGTTTTGTGATATATCTACAATTTCTGAAGCTCCAAAGCGTGTATGACGTACTACATTACATGTTAAAATAAAAGCATGAAATTCGTTTTAAGAATCTTGTTTTTAGTGTTTTATGTTTAACTGGAGACTATGGAGAATAAATAAGATTTCATAATGAATACGATAGCAGTATTAAACTTATAAGAACTATGCTTCTGTAGCTAACATAAATTTTTGAATGATCAATTTTGTAACACGAAAGAAATAACTCAAGAAAATATTTCTTCTGGAGTTTATTTTATTAGTAATTAAAGAAAGTAAGCTTCTATATAATAAAATATTTCAAAAGCAATAAAGCAGATCACAATGTGATCTGCTTTATTGCTTTTGAAATAACATTGTAAGATTTTTGAAGGCTTAATTTTTAAAAGAAGCATTTATAGTTTAATAGTTTTTTTAGATTAAAAATATGAAAGGAAAAAAAATACTTTACGGATTATTATTTATTTCAATAAGTGTTTTTTCACAATGGAGTGGAAAAGGAAATACAATTGTAGGTGTTAATGATGGAGATGTAAAGGGACAATCATTAAGTTTAAGTGGTGATGGTAATAGGATATTTTCAGGAAAATTTCAAGCTACCGGAGGATCTATTAGAGGAAGTGTTGAAGCATATCAATTAAATGGGGCGAATTGGGAAAAAATCGGAAGTACGATTGAAGGTCCTTTTGTAGGTGATTTTTTCTCGGTTGATATGAATAGTGATGAAGATGGAGATACTGTAGTTATCGGAAATTCTAGGGGAGTTTCCATTTATAGATTTGACGGTAGCGATTGGAATTTATTGGGGGATAGATTTTCTGAATCAGCTGATGAATATGGATTATCAGTTGATATTAATGATGCAGGAGATCGAATTATATTTAGAAGTGAAGATTTAGCAGGAACTATTGGTTCTGCTCAGGTGTATGATTTAGTATCGGGTAATTGGGTACAAGTAGGTAATACTCTTACAGGAGTTGATGATTTTGATAGATTAGGAACTGCTGTAAGTATTAGTGGTGATGGAACTACAATTGCAGTAGGGATTCCTGGAAATAGCGATATCGGTACGGGTTTTGGAGCTGTAAAATTATATACTTATGACGGATCTAATTGGGTACAAAAAGGAGATACTATTTATGGAACAACAGATAGAGGATTATTTGGAGAAGAAATTAGTTTGGACGAAAATGGAAATACCGTTATCGTAGGAGAACCCGAATTAAGAAGAGTTCGAGTGTTTGAGCTTTCAGGATCAACTTGGAATCAAAAAGGACCAAATATAATAGGTAATGACAATGGTGTTAGACGATTTGCCGAAAAAGTAGATATTAGTGCTGATGGAAATAATATAATTTTCGGAATAGGAGATTCAGATATAAATGGTGTTAATTCTGGAGAAATAGGAACTTACGAATATAATAATTCTCAATGGGAGCAAAGAGGTTCTTCATTTAATGATAATGTTAGAGAAAGTGGATTTGGGAGAAGTGTGTCAATGAGTAATGATGGTAATATAATAGCTGTTGGAGCTCCTCTTTATAATGGAGCTTCTGGAACAGGTTTTCAACTTGGATTTATCAAAGCTTATGAATTTGAGAATACATTATCCATTACAGAAAACTCTATAAACAATACCTTTATAGTATATCCTAATCCTTTTACTGATAAACTAAGAATACAATCTGGAGATACCTATGAGAATATAAAATTATTAGATATTCACGGAAAAACTATAAGTGAGTTCCATAATACAAAAGAAATCGCTACAGGAAATCTTTCTCCAGGAGTTTATCATGTAGCAATTACAACAAATAATAAAACTTTTTATAAAAAAATAATTAAACAATAAAATTAGATAGCTTATTGATAAGGGATTTATGATTAATTATAAGATTGAAGTATAAAAATAACGTTCTATTAAAAGGATTGAATATATAAGAAAGCAGATCATATTATGATCTGCTTTCTTGTTTTAAAAAGTTATATAAGGTTTTTAAAAAGCGGATCTTTCAATAATTACTTTATAAAATAGCACATGATAATTAAATAAGTTACAAATAAAGAATAAAAAGTATTTGTTAAAAAAATAAGTATATATGAGAAATACTATAGAAAAATTATTAAGGAATGACTATTCTATATAATATGTAAACAAATAGAGTATAGTTAAGGATATGCTAAGAAATGTATAAAATGTAAGGTAAACCAAATCCTAAATTTTAGGATGAGGAAAACTTTGAATAATTAAGTAATACAAAGAAATAAAAAAGCCCTTAGAAATTTCTAAGGGCTTTAAAACAACAATAAGCTTATAAGTGGAAATAATTTTTAGAATTATTTTTTGATGAATTTCTTAGTTATGATTTCATCACCATCATTAACTTCTAAGAAATAAATTCCTGATGTTAAATCCGAAACGTTTAATTCTTTAGTTAATGATCCACTTTGGATATTTTGTCCTACAACATTGAAAATTCTATAAGAAGCTTCAACATTAGCAGATGATTTTACAAATAATGTGTTACCGTTAACAGGGTTAGGATAAATAGATAAATCTTCTTCTAACTCTTCAATTTCTCTAGTAGTATCTACATTAGGAGTTCCTAAAGATCTTAAATTAGATTCTCTGTTTGAAGAACCAGCAAGTCCAGTAATAGTTACTTGATCTATATATACTTGGTCAGAGTTTGTAGAAGCATCACATTGGAATCTGAATCTACTGTTATTAGCAAAAGTAACTTCAGAAGCATCTAATACTACAGTAGCTGTGTAGAATGTATTATTATCAAAATTAGTTCCACTAGCCCATGAATCTACAGTACTCCATGAAGAACCATTATAGTAACGTAACCAGAAATCTTCACCAGTTTCCATACTATTCGCATAGAAGAAGAATTTAACTTCAACTTGATTATAATCTCTAATATCAAAGGAGCTAGAAGTCATTGCTGAAGCAGTACCAGAGTTATCTCTTAAACGGATAGAATAGTTTCCTTGATAAGAGAAGTTTCCAGAATAACGGGCACAATCTCCACCACCATCAATCCATCCATCTAAACCTGACTCGAAAGAACCTTCATGTAATACAGTATCTTCTACAGGAGTAGTAGTTGAAGTACTAGAAGTATAACTAGCATCCCATCCAGCTTCTGTTATAGAAACATCAGATTCAAATTTTACAAATAATGCATTTCCAGTAGAAGTAATATCATCTGGCGTAGTAGCTCCAGAAAACTCTCCTAGAAGAGAAGCAGAAGCACTAGTTCCATCATAAACAAATACTTTATCATATCCAGATTCAGTATTAAAGTTATCAAAAGTTAAAGTTACCGTTCCACCATTTTCAGGTTGAATTAACCAGCTACAATCTTGATTATTTGTATAATTACTAGAACCACTACCATCATCAAACGAACCAGTATTAGCAGTTAAAGTTACACCACCATTACAAGCATCATTAGGAGGAGTAGTTGTACCACCCTGAGTAGTAGCGCTTACAGTATTACTGAAAGCAGAAGTATTTCCAGCAGCATCTTTAGCTTTAATTCTAAAAGTGTAAGAAGTATTTTCTGCTAATTCATTAACATTAGCACTAGTTCCAGTAACAGTACCTATTAATGTAGCACCTTGATAAACATCATAACCTGTTACACCTACATTATCAGTAGATGCAGTCCAAGAAAGACCTACAGTAGTTTCTGTAATTGTAGTTGTAGCCAAATTAGTTGGAGTAGTAGGAGCTTGAGAATCTGTAGCAGTACCAAATTTATTAGAAAGAGCTAAACTTCTTCTTTCTCCTCCAGCTTCAAGAACGGCACGCATACGATTTTTTTGACCTTGAGTAAATAAGTTCATACAAGAATCATCAGAATAATCCATATAGTTTTGTACCATATCTGTAGAACCACATGATCTATGAGTAGGAGTACATCCATAATTTGGACCATCAGAATTAGGAGTATCACTTACTAAATCATCATAAGTACAACCATCAGCTCCTACAGGAACATTCCCCCACATGTGGCGTAAGTTTAAGAAGTGACCAATCTCATGAGTAGTTGTTCTACCTCCATCAAATGGAGATACAGCAGAACCTGTTGTACCAAAATACTCATGAACCATTACTAAACCGTCCGTGTCTGCATTTTCACCTGGAAATTGGGCATAACCTAATACACCGTCTTGACCATTTTCTCTAACTAAGTTAGGAACAATCCACATATTTAAATACTCAGATGTATTCCATGGATTAACTCCTCCTTCAGTATCTTTTTTCATTCTGTCATATCTAGAACTAGCAATCCAGTTAGTTCTAGTTACTCGTTTTCTTGTAACACCAGTAGTTGCATTTCCATCTGGATCAATAGTTGCTAATCTAAATTGTATTTGCGTATCAGCAGCTATACTAGAAAATTGAGATGGAGTATTGTTTCTGTCAGGATTAGTACGTCTAAAATCTTGATTTAAAACATCTATTTGAGACTCAATTTGAGCCATACTAATATTATTCGTAGTGTTAGTATATAATACGTGAACTACTACAGGGAGCGTAATAATTTCTCCAGAAACGCTTTTGGCTCCTTCTTCACTCATTTTAGCAAGTTTTTCTTGAGTAAAGGCCTCGATTCTTGCCATACGTTCTTCTACACCTGGATCAAATAATTTTCTTTCTTCTAGACGTTCGTCAACAGTACACGTACGAATTAGGGGTTGTTGCTGGGCGAAAGAAGTACCTACAGCTAATAAGCACGAAAGTGCTAGGGTAATTTTTTTCATAAATATGAATTATTAATTGAGTTTGAGGCGACGAATTTAATAAAATATTAATGATATGTTAATTTTTTGATATTAATGCAATGTTTTTTGTATGTTGAATTATGGTTATACCGTAATATGCTAACTAGTAAACATTGATTTATTTTACTGTTAAAGCGTATTTTTTTGAGATATTCACAAAAAAAGCAGCTATATAGCTGCTTTTTTATGAATGTAACAAAAATGAATTTTTTGTTATTTTTTATGATTTTTTACTGTTTTACAATACGTTCGATATATGGTTTTCCATCAATATCTAATTGTAATATGTAAATACCTGTTTTTAATTCAGAAATATCAATCGATTGATTAGATAAAGATCCTGTTAAAACAGGTTTACCTAACATATCTAAAACTTTATAAGTTGTATTTTTCTTAGAAACAGCAACATTTAATAAACTTCCATTAGGAGTTGGGTTGGGATAAATGCTAATAAAGAATGGTTCAGTAGTTTTTACATTACTGAATACAACATTGTTTGCTTGAGATCCTGTTCTGGCATTTGAAGCAGTAATTGCTAAATCAAAAGATTCTGAAGCTCCAAAGCTTGCTCCATTATGAGTAGTAGTTCCTGAAGTAACAGAGTATGATCCGTTTCCATAGCTACAACAAAGGCCATCACTAGCACTATCATAAATTGTAAATGTGTAATCACCAACAGCTAAACATTCAGTTACAGTTACAGTAGAACCATTAGCTCTATCACCATAAGTACCACCAGAAGCTACAACGGTATTTGAAGCATCTTTAATATCCCAACTCGTTTCTCTTGGATAGTCATCCAGGTTAATTGTAATAGTTACATCAGAACATTGAGGAGTAGTAGCTGTATTTGAAGTATAACTAGCAGCCCATCCAGCTCTTGTTACAGATCCATCAGAAGTAAATCTTACAAATAATGCATTCCCAGTTGAAGTTACTGCGCTTGGAAGAGATGATCCAGAAAATCTACCAATACGTGTGGCAGCGGCACTATCACCATCATATACTAATACGTAATCATAATTAGCTTCTGTATTAAAGCTGTCAAAAGTTAAAGTTACAGTTCCACCATTTTCAGGCTGAATTAACCAGCTACAGTCTCTATTATTTGCATAATTACTAGAACCGCTACCATCTGTAAAAGATCCTGTATTAGCAGTTAAAGTTGCTCCACTATCACATGGATCTGGACTAGCTGTTCTAACATTAACAATATTACTTGAAGAAGAAACATTACCTGCCGCATCTTTTGCTTTTACGCTAAAAGTATATGCTGTATTAGCAGTTAAACCTGTAACATCAAGACTAGTATTTGCAACAGTACTAATTAAAGTAGTACCACGGTAAACATCATATTCTGTTACTTCTACATTATCTGTAGCAGCATTCCAAGATAAAGATAAACTAGTATCGGTGATTGAAGAAGCTGATAGATTTGTAGGAGCAGATGGAGCTTCAGTATCATTTCCTGTAGTAGCTTCAGTAATTCTAAAGTTAGCATTAGAAATATCAAAGAAGATATTATTGGCAGCTTTAACCATAATACGGTTTTGAGTACCAACGTTATCAGGAACAGTAATCTCATGAGATCCATCATTAGGTACATCATCTGCAAGTAAGATAGGATAGGTATCACCACTATCTGTAGATAAATAAATATCTACCTCACTAGCATTAATTCCATTAGCCGTTGTACCAGCAACATTCCAAGTTACTGTTTTTGATGAACCAACATTCCATGCGACATTAGTGTTAGGAGAATTTACAACAAAAGGACCAGCAGCAGATCTTACAGTTACACGCATATCATCACTATTATTAGCAGGACCACTAGCTCTATTGTCTCTTACCGTTAATCTAAAGTTTAATGTTCTAGCAACTTGAGGAATAACTTCCCAACGCCAAGAAGTAGCACCAGCTTTAATAGTTTCTAACCTAGGGAAATAACGTTCTGAAGACGAAGAAGGAGAGAAAGATCTAAAAGCAACGCCTGTAGTATTATTAGGTCCAGGTTCGATATGTCCAGCATCGTTTTCATCCATTTGTTCCCAGCAATATGTCAAAGAATCATTGTTAGCATCAGTACCAGTACCTTTTAATACAAAAGGAGTTCCTTTTGGGATAGTGTAATTACTACCAGCATTGGCTGTAGGAGTAGCATTGTTAGTAGCTACATCAGTTTGACAAGAGGTACCCTTTACATAATCGGTAACTTGCTCAATAGAGAACGCATGAAAATAAGGATCACTAACTTGTTGTACATCATTATTAGTAATACCTGCGTATCCCATTATAGTTGTACCACTCCCTGGCTCAAAATGAGCATTAGCTCTTTCATTGCGAATAGAGAAAGTGTGGTTAGCTCCAAATTGGTGTCCAATCTCGTGAGCTACATAATCAATATCAAAGCGATCACCTTCTGGAGTTTGAGAAGAGGTAAAACCTCTACCTTTACTATTATCTACACATACACAACCAATACAACCAGCACTTCCGTTATCTGCTCCTTTTACAAAGATATGACCTACGTCATAATTTGATTCTCCTATTCGACTAGTTAAGGTGGATTGTAATTTATCTTGATATTCTCCAGAATATGGATCAGTGCTAGGATTAGTATAAATAACACGATCATTATTAGAAATAACTTGCATAGTTACCGCAAAATCATTTTCAAATACCCCATTAACACGAGTCATAGTAGCATTAATAGCAGCCAAAGCCGATGCTTTGGTACCTCCGTGATGTTGTGTGTATTCTCCTGTTGTAGAAATGGCAATACGGTACCTTCTTAAAGTTCCGTCGTTTGCGTTTTTTTGTGAAGAAGAATTTAATATACTTGGATTTTGATCTTCTACTAAACAACGAAAAGTTTCAGAAGAAGCAGAACGATGATCTCTGCTATAAAGTGTATAGGATTGACGATCTTCTGTTAAAGGTTCGATAAATAAGGCTTTGTCCTTACCAGATAATCGCATTGTTTGCACTCCTTTTTCAGGAGAAATACTAAAACGAATTGTAGCTGAAGGATCTTGAACACTTTTTCCGATATAAGATTTAATTTCAGGGTACCTAGCTGCTAAATCTGGATGTAAAGTAGCAAGTTCTTGAATGACGAAAGTCTCCATAGAACCATCAGCTTTAGGAAATTCTACAGTAGTAGAAGATGTTTTGCTTAAATCGCCTCTTTGAGGTGCTTTTTCTAAAGCATTTCTAAATGCTTCAAGATTTAAATTAAATGTGTTTGACTGGGGTAATTCCATACTATGAGGTAGTATAGCGTTTTTTTGCTCAGTATTAGATTTAGTCCAATAACTACTCTGAGAAAAACCTAACCCCATCATTGTTAAACAAACAATAGTGGATAATTGTTTTTTCATAAAAATGAATTATTAATTGAGTTTGAGCCGCCGAATTTAATAAAACATTAACTAAAGTGTTAATTTACTGGTATATGTGTAATGTTTATTAGTAAACAAAAAAAGGTTAAAACGTATTTTTTTAGCTTTTATGTATTGTTTTTTTAAGATTCTGAGTGAGGTTGTTTTTATATATTCATAAAAAAAAGCAACTATATAGCTGCTTTTTTATGAATGTAACAAAAATGATTTTTTTGTTATTTTTTTATGATTTTCTTAGAAATCACCTTTTGACCAGTATCAAAATGTATCATATAGACACCAGAATTTACTTGTTGTAAATCTATAGTTGTACCATTTAAATTTCCTTTTTGAATGATTTTTCCAGTAAGATCAGTAATAGTATAAGTAAGTTCTTTAATATGAGAAGAAACGTTTAACGGAATATTTTGTTGAATGGGATTAGGATAAATACTAATCTCAATAGGAGTAGTACTTACTACTTGTTGAACTATAGCATCTCTTGAAGATTCTCTAAGGGTGAAGGTTGTACTCTCTGAAGTTCCAAATTGACCACCATTGGCTAACGGAGTAGATCCCGTTGTTAGACTATAAGAACCATTACCATATTGACAACAGATCCCATCTCCATAACTGTCATTAATAGTAAAAGTATAAGTTCCTTCAGGAAGACATACTGTAACTAGAAGTTCTCCTGTGGATGAGTTATAATTATCTCCAGACGCCATAATCTCATTAGATTCATTTATAATTTGCCAACTGGTTTCTTCTGGATAATCGTCTAGATTGATAGATAATGTAACCTCTGTACAATCTGGATTACTTACTGTAGTTATTAACGAAAGTTTATCAATAGCAATATCTCCTTTCCATGTACTTCCTGTAGTTCCTTTAAAACGCAATTGAATGTTAGAGCCTGTATAAACAGATAAATCAATGGATTGAGTAATCCAGGTATTTCCTTGATTTCCTGATACAGACCAAATAGTTGTCCATGTAGTAGCATTGTCATCACTTATATCAAGAGATAAATCTCCCATATTATTAGCTCCAAACATGTGGTAATTAAATTCGAATGTAGCATTATTTTCGTTACTTAAATCAAAACAAGGAGAAGTTATTATAGCTTCTTTTGAAGGATAATTAGGACTTGAAGATTCTAAATATAAATAAAAATTACCTTCTATAGCGCTATTAGGTCCGGTACCATTAGATGGGGTAGTTCCAGAATTAAAACTCCAATCAACATCATCTGTATTGCTTTGTGTCCAATTACCTAAGTTGTCTTCAAAACCTTGTGAGTAGGGATAAGAATTTATACCATTAATACATTGATCATTGGTATCACTAGGCAATGTAATAAAGGTAACCGAATTACTAAAATCTGACATATTACCTGCAGCATCTTTTGCTTT
Source organism: Aquimarina rhabdastrellae (assembly GCA_947387485.1). GTDB lineage: Bacteria > Bacteroidota > Bacteroidia > Flavobacteriales > Flavobacteriaceae > Aquimarina. The sequence continues at coordinate 340,838 of CANDNT010000001.1, read as the reverse complement.
TAAAGCTATACTATAAGTAGTATCTGGATTTAGATTTATTAGATCAAATTCTGTAATTGTAGAAGTACTAATAAAATCATTATTTTGATAAAGATCATATCCTACAACTTCGATATTATCGGTAGCAGCATCCCAATATATAGTAGCCGAAGTTTGTGTTATATTAGAAACACTTACATTGGTAGGTATAGTAGGAGCTTCTGTATCAGAACTATCTCCAGGTGTAATTTCGAAATCAGTGTTTGAAATATCAAAGAAAACGTTATTAGAAGCTTTGATCATAACTCGATTTTGATCTCCAATTTGATTAGGTACTAAGATATCATGAGAACCATCATTAGTTACATTTGAGGCTAGTAAAATACCATAAGTATTACCTCCATCAGTAGAAAGGAATAAATCAACGGTAGTGGCTAGAATGGGAGCAACGTTTGTATTTGCTACATTCCAAGTAATAGTCTGGGTTGAATTTACTTGCCAAGACACATTACTATTAGGAGAATTTAAAATAAAAGGACCAGCATTATCTATTACAGTAAGTTTAATATCGTCACTTGTAGAAGCACCACCACCTAATTTATTATCTCTTACAGTTAATCTAAAGTTTAGATCTCTTGCTACTGCAGGAACAGCTTCCCATTGCCAAGAAGTAGCCCCTGATTTAATTGTTTCTAACCTTGGAAAATACCTTTTATTTGATAAAGTAGGAGCAAAAGATCTAAAAGACACACCTGTTGTTGCGGTAGTACTAGGATACGTTGACATAGCATTATTTTCGTCACGTTGTTCCCAGCAATAAGTTAATGTATCACCATCATCATCAATAGCATGACCAGTAAGTACAAATGGTGTTCCTTTAGGAATAGTATAGTCATTGCCTGCTGTAATCTCAGGTGTTGTATTGTTTGTATTGGTATTTGTTTGACAAGAAGTGCTTTTGACATAATTAGTGACTTGTTCTATAGAATGAGAATGAAAATAAGGATCACTATTATCTTGAACATCTGTATTTCCTGTAATACCAGCATAACCCATTATAGTAGAACCACTACCAGGCTCAAAATGAGCATCTGTTCCTTCGTTTCTAAATGAAAATGTGTGATTAGCACCAAATTGATGTCCTATTTCATGAGCAACATAATCAATATCAAAAGCATCGCCTTCTGGAATACCTCTAGAAGTAAACCCTTTACCTTTTCTTCCGTCTACACAAACACAACCTATACAACCTGCATTACCGTTATTTCCTCCTTTAACAAAGAGGTGACCGATATCATAAGCAGCTTCTCCAATAACAGCAGTTAAAGTATTCTGTAATTGTGTATTAAAACTACCCGTATAAGGATCTGAGCTTCCATCTGTATAAATGATATCTTCATTATTAGCAATAACGACCATAGTTACATTAAAGTCATTTTCAAACACTCCATTAACTCTAGTCATTGTTGTATTTATTGCAGCCAAAGCATCTGCTTTTGTTCCGCCATGATATTGTGTATATTCACCAGTAGTAGAAATGGCAATTCTGTAGGTTCTTAAAAGACCATCATCAGCATTTTTTTGTGTGTTGTTTCGTGACGTAGAAGAAGTATGATCACTAACGATACATTGTAAGCGTTCTTCCACTTTGGGTTTTTCACTACGTGTATATATTGTATATGTAGCTAGATCTTGTGTATAGGGCTCTATGAAAACACTTTCTGTAGATCCAGATAATTTCATACCATGCAAGCCTTTATGAGATATACTAAAACGAATTCTAGCAGATGGATCAGTAATACCTTGACCAATGTAAGATTTTATTTCAGGATATTTATATGCTAGATCAGGGTGTAATACAGAAGCTTCATATACATGAAATTGTTCTAGAGAACCACTGGCATTAGGAAATTTAATGATCGTTTTTCTTTGATTATTTGTATCAAAACGTTTTGGAACATCAGATAATACATCTTTTAACAGTTGAGTTTCTAAACTAAATAAATTCTTGTTAGGTAAATCTTTTTTACTATTAATTACTGAATTTTTAGAATAAGTATTTGTTTTTTTCCAGTACCGCTCTTGCGAAAAACTAGAGCATATAATGGCTAGAAACAACACAAAAAGTAGTTGCTTTTTCATGATAAAATAGATTTGGGTTTTTGGCACTAGAAAATTAAGAATATATTAACAATAATTGCATTATTTTAACATAAAAGGCATTTTTGTTGAATATTTTACGTTTTAAACGTATTTGTAAGCCTATTTTATATCGATTTGATAATTTAACCTTATGGATATTAAGGAAAAACCACAACAAAAAAAGAGTCAAAATCAAAGAAATTGAGTTTATTTCTTAAGATTTTGACTCTAAAAATCAATTTTAACACTTTAAAGTGCTATTTTATTTCGATAAAATAAGAATAATAGACTTTTTAATAATTATTAAAGTAGTCTTTTTCTTACTATTTTTTATAAATTAGGAATTACTAAAACTTGATCAGGATGAATTAAATCAGGGTTTTTTAGAATATCAGTATTGGCAGAAAAAATCTCTTTATACTTCATAGCATCTCCATAATAATGTTTAGCTATTTTACTTAAAGATTCACCACTTTTTACAGTATGTCTATGAAAAACAGAAGCATCTTCAACTTTAATATCGGCTTGGATATCAGCAGGTGATTCTCCTCCAATTTCTTTTATTTTATCCCAAAGAATATTTTTTTCATATTGAGTTTTTGCAGTACCACTTACTTTTAATACACCGTTTTCTTCTTGAACATCTCCATTCTTGATTTCAAGTTCTTTACCTAGGTCTAATACGTCTTTATACTTTGCTTGTAACATAAGAATTGTTGTTTAATTAATATAATATTTTGCTTTTTTCAAATTTATGATGTTGTATTTGAGATCAAGAATATGAATAGGATAATAAAATACGAATAATCGATAAAATGTTATTATTTACGTTAAAATTTATTTGAATAACTAAATTTATTAAAAAAAACTGTATGATTGTAACAGTAATATTAACATTACAGTCTTATAAATTAAGTAAATAGAAAGTTTAACAAAACTAAAACCATTCATGAAATTACGTAATTCTGTGTTTTTGTTTACTATAGGTGCTGCCTTGGTAAATTGTAAAGACACAAAAACAGAACAAACTAATTCTGATGAAAATGCATTAATTGTAGAACAACATACAGATGCATCAGGATTTAAGTATGAAACTGTTAAAAATGATCCTACAGGGTTAAGATTATATACTTTAGACAACGGTCTTAAGGTATATTTGGGTAAAAATGAAGAAGAACCAAAGATTCAGACTCTTGTAGCAGTAAGAGCAGGTTCTACTTATGACCCAGCAGATAATACAGGATTAGCGCACTACCTTGAACACATGGTTTTTAAAGGTACAGATGAGATAGGTACTCAAGACTTTGCAAAAGAACAAGTGTTATTAAAGGAAATTTCTGATTTATACGAGAAGCATAAAGCTGAAAGTGATCCAGAAAAGAAAAAAGAAATCTACAAGAAAATTGATGAAGTTTCTCAAGAAGCATCAAAGATTTCTATTTCAAACGAGTACGACAAGATGGTTAGTTCATTAGGAGCAGAAGGTACAAATGCTTTTACTTCTAACGAACAAACAGTATATGTAAATAAAATTCCTTCAAACGAACTAGATAAATGGTTAACGTTAGAAAGTGAACGTTTTAGTCAATTAGTGTTACGATTATTCCATACAGAGATAGAAGCTGTATTTGAAGAGTTTAATAGAGGGCAAGATAACGATGGTCGTAAACAATATTTTGCTGTTCTTGAAGGGTTATTCCCTACACACCCATATGGTACACAAAGTACTATAGGTAAAGCAGAACACTTAAAAAATCCTTCTTTAGTAGCGATTCATGAGTATTTTGATAAATATTATGTGCCTAATAATATGGCTGTAATCTTAGTAGGAGACTTAGATTTTGATAATACAATCAAAAAGGTAAATGAAGCTTTTGGTGGATATAAATCTAAAGAAGTAGCACATCCTACTAGACCAAAAGAGGCACCAATTACACAACCTATCAAAAAAGAAGTTTATGGTCCTACAGCAGAGTCTATCTATGTGGCATTTAGAACAGATGGGATTGGGTCTGAAGAAGAAGTGATGGTAACTCTTATCGATTATATCTTAGCAAATTCTAGTGCAGGATTAATCGATTTAAATCTAAACCAAAAACAATTAGTACAGGCAGCTGGATCATTTACAAATTTTGATAATGATTATGGATTCCATTTAATGTATGGAATGCCTAAAGCAGATCAATCACTAGATGAGGTAAGAGAACTTTTATTAGCTCAAGTAGAGAAGATTAAAAAAGGAGAGTTTGAAGACTGGTTGATAGATGCAGTTGTAAATGACATGAAACTTAATAGAATTAGAGAGTTTGAAAGAGCTTCAGATGTAGCTTATTCTTATTTAGATGCTTTTGTACATTTCCAAGATTGGAATGATAGATTAAAGATACTTGATAAAATGAAGAATGTAACGAAGCAACAAGTAATTGACTTTGCTAATAAACATTATTCAAATAATTATGTAGAAGTGCATAAGATTAAAGGTGAAGATAAAAGCATTACTAAGGTAGAAAACCCTGGAATTACACCAGTAGAACTTAATAGAGATAAAAAATCTAAATTTATCGAAGCCTTTACTAAAACAGAATCTCCAGCACTTCAACCAAAGTATGTTGATTATAAAACAGCTATTAAAACTACAGAAACAGCACAGAAATTACCTGTTTCATATATCTTAAATGAAAATAATGATCTATTCAATTTGAATATTATTTTTGATATGGGATCAGATCATGATCGTAAAGTTGCTTTGGCTGCAGGATATTTGGATTATTTAGGGACTGATAAATATTCTCCAGAAGATTTAAAGAAAGAATTCTATAAGTTAGGTATTAATTATTCAGTAAATACAGGAGCTGATAGAACTTATGTTGGAATTTCTGGATTAAAAGAAAATCTTGATAAAGGTTTAGCTTTATTAGAGCATTTATTAGCAAATGCTAAAGCAGATCAAGAGACTTATAATAAGTATGTAGATAAAATTGCTAAGGGTAGAGCAGATAGCAAAACTCAAAAAGGAAATATCTTATGGAATGGATTAATGAATTACGGAATGTATGGAGAAAATTCTCGTTTACGTAATATTTACTCTATTAAAGAATTAAAAGATATTAGCCCAGAAGAATTAGTAGCAAAAATTAAAGAGATACGTAATTTTAAACAACGTATTTTCTATTATGGTAAAGATGTTGACGCAGCAGTAGCAGCAATAGATAAAAACTACAAAGTTGCAGAAACATTAAATGATTATCCAGAGAAAACTACTTATGTAGAAAAAGAAACTGGAGGTAATGTATACTTTGTAGATTATGATATGGTACAGAGTGAAATGTTATTTTTAGCTAAAGGATCTGAGTTTGATCCATCAAAAATGGCAGCTTCTCGTTTGTTTAATACGTATTTTGGTAGTGGATTATCTTCGATAGTATTCCAAGAAATTCGTGAGTCAAAATCATTAGCATATTCTGCTTTTTCTAGTTATAGTACTGCATCAGAAAAAGATAAGTCAAATTATGTATATGCATATATAGGAACACAGGCTAATAAAATGCCAGAAGCTGTAGATGCAATGATGGATTTAATGTCTAATATGCCAGAAGCTGAAGAGCAATTTAATGCAGCAAAAGAAGCTACGTTGAAGAAAATCGCAGCAGAACGTATTACTAAATCTAATATTTTCTGGACATATGAGCGTTTAAAGAAAAGAGGTATAGATAATGATAACCGTCAAGAAATCTATAACACGATCAAAAACATGACGTTAAATGATTTAAAAGAATTCTTTAACGCAAATATTAGAGGAGAAAATTATAATGTACTTGTTATAGGAAATAAAAAAGATGTTGATATGAAAGCTTTACAGAAATTAGGTGAAGTTAAAGAAATGGATATCGATTACTTATTTAACTATGAGAAGAATGACGAGAATGTAAAGCTATAAGGATAAGTTATAGGTTTTCAATATATTAAAATAAGCCCCATGAGAAATCATGGGGTTTATTGTTTAACCAAGTAAGTATTTGTTATATTTGGCTTACAAATCAAAATTAAAAACATAGAGCGAATGAAACTCTTAGAAGGTAAAACAGCCATAATTACTGGTGCCAGTAGAGGTATTGGTAAAGGTATAGCACAAGTTTTCGCACAACACGGAGCAAACGTTGCATTTACATATAGTTCTTCAGTAGAAGCAGCTCAAGCATTAGAAGAAGAGCTAAATGCTACAGGAGTAAAAGCTAAAGGATATCAAAGTAATGCTGCTAATTTTGAGCAAGCTCAAGATTTGGTAAAAGATGTATTAGCAGAATTCGGACAAATAGATATCTTAATCAACAATGCTGGTATCACTAAAGATAATTTATTGATGCGTATGGGTGAAGAAGATTTTGATAAGGTTATAGAAGTTAACCTTAAGAGTGTATTTAACATGACCAAAGCTGTACAACGTACAATGCTTAAGCAACGTAAAGGAAGTATCATTAATATGAGTTCTGTTGTTGGTGTTAAAGGTAATGCTGGTCAAGCTAATTATGCTGCTTCTAAGGCTGGAATTATTGGTTTTTCTAAATCTGTAGCTCTTGAATTAGGATCACGTAACATAAGAAGTAACGTGATTGCTCCTGGTTTCATTGAAACAGAAATGACAGCAAAACTAGACGAAAGCGTTGTTGATGGATGGAGAAATGCAATTCCATTAAAAAGAGGTGGGCAACCAGAAGATATTGCAAATGCTTGTGTATTCTTAGGAAGTGATTTAAGTGCTTATGTAACAGGTCAAGTGCTTAATGTTGATGGTGGAATGTTGACCTAATTCACTAAAATAAAGCATGTCTATAGCAACACTATTATGGTCAATTTTAGCAGGAATCATTGCATTGGTGATTGCTATATATCAATATATTTATAAAGCAAAGAAAGTATCTAAAAAGCTTATTTTCTTTGCTTTTTTACGTTTTTTAAGCATATTTATTTTATTACTTTTACTTATAAACCCTAAGTTTAAGCAACATAGTTATTATGCAGTAAAACCTATATTAGCACTAGCTATAGATAATACATCGTCTATTGATTTCTTAGAAAAGAAGGATGCTGTTCATGAGTTTGTTAACACTATCGAAGCAAATAAAGAACTCGAAGAACGTTTTGATATTCAATCATATTCATTTTCAAATAGTATAGCAGATAGTTTGGAACTTAATTTTAAAGGAAAGCAAACTAATATTACTGAAGCTATAGAGACGATTGACCAAATTTATAAAAATAGAATAGCTCCTGTAATTGTTGTTACCGATGGGAATCAAACTTACGGCAATGATTATCAGTATATAGGAACAAAGATTAAACAACCTATATACCCAATTATAGTAGGAGATACAGCAAAAGTTGTTGATGTAAAAATACAACAATTAAATGTTAATAAATATGCCTACTTAAAAAATGAATTTCCTGTCGAAACTATTGTTGTTTATAATGGTGATAGAGAAATTACTACGCAATTCACAATCAAAAAAGGTAAAGATAAAGTATATAGCACTTCTTTAACTTTTAAAGAAGGAGAAACATCCAAAGTAGTATATACTACATTACCAGCTATTACAGCAGGAGTACATACATACAATGTAAATATAACACCTATAACAGATGAAAAAAATACTGTAAATAATGCTAAGAACTTTGCAATTGAGGTGATTGATCAAAAAACCGAAATTGTACTTATTACTGATATTTTACATCCAGATATAGGAGCATTGAAGAAAAGTATAGAAAGTAATGAACGTAGAAAAGTTAGCATTAAAAAGGCTTCAGAAATTACTTCATTAGAAGATTATCAACTGGTGTTATTGTATCAACCAAATTCAAGTTTTAGATCGATTTTTGATTTAATAAAATCACAAAAAAAGAATTATTTAACAATCACCGGTACACAAACAGATTGGAGGTTTTTAAATAGCGTACAGACACACTTCACTAGATCACTATCTAGGCAAACCGAAGAATATGTACCACAGTTTAATGCTAATTATAACTCATATCTTATAGAAGATTTGGGATTTAGTACATACCCTCCTTTAACTGCAACTTTTGGTAATTTAAAGATAAACAATACACATGATATATTGCTTACACAAACTATCAATGGTATTTCAATAAATGCACCATTATTAACTACAATTGAAGATCAGGGTATACGTACTGGAGCTCTTTTTGGAGAAGGTATATGGAAATGGAGAGCACAAGAATATTTAAATAATAAAGATTTTAAAGCTTTTGACGAGTTTACAGGTAAATTAGTACAATATTTAGCTTCAAATAAGAGACGAAATAGACTGGACATTACTGCAGAATCATTTTACTACAATAATGGAGAAATAAAACTACAAGCTGCTTTTTTTACCAAAAATTATGAGTTCGATAATAGAGCAAGTTTAAATATTAGGGTAAAAAATAAAGATACAAATGAGTTTTATGAAGCACCATTAGTACTTAAAAATAATTATTACGAATCTGATTTAAGTATACTAAACCCAGGGGAATATGATTATACCATAACAGTAGCGGGAGAAAGGATTTCAAAAAGTGGTAAATTTGCAATACTTAATTATGATGTAGAGCAACAGTTTTTAAATGCAGATGTAACAAAACTAATAACACTTGCTACTAATACTACAGGAAAGGTTTTCTACATAGACCAAATAGATAATATCATAGAAGATTTAATAAATGATGATCGTTTTCAGATAATACAAAAAAGAAAAGAAGAGATCACTCCTTTAATTGATTGGAGGTATTTATTAGGAATACTATTATTATTACTTGCAATAGAGTGGTTTATGAGGAAATATAACGGATTGATATAAAAATAAAAACTAACTATTATGGAAAAGTTACCTAAAATAGGATTACCTATTTTAATTGTTATTGTATTAGGAATTATATTTATTTCTAAATCGACGATTACGATAGGATCTGGGGAAGCAGGAGTATTATATAAAACCTTTGGAGGTGGAGTTGTGACAGACGAAGCACCTTTGGGAGAAGGATTTCATCTTGTAGCTCCATGGAATAAAGTAATTGTATACGAAGTAAGACAACAAGAAGTGTTTGAAAAAATGCAAGTACTGTCTTCAAACGGATTAGAAATTAAATTAGACGCATCAGCATGGTTTCAGCCTAAATACAGTAACTTAGGATTATTACATCAGCAAAAAGGTGAGAATTATGTAAATAGAGTATTGTTACCTACGATTAGATCTGCTGCAAGAAGTGTAGTAGGACGTTATACTCCAGAACAATTATATTCGAGTAAAAGAGACGCTATTCAGCAAGAAATTTTTGAAGAGACAAAGAAGATTGTTGATAATCAACACATACAATTAAACGAGATATTAGTAAGAGATGTAACCTTACCAGCTACAATTAAAGATGCTATTGAGCGTAAATTAAAGCAAGAGCAAGAAGCTTTAGAATATGAATTTAGACTTGAAAAAGCTAAAAAAGAAGCAGAACGTCAAAAGATTGAAAGTGAAGGAAAAGCACAAGCAAATACAATTTTAAGTGCATCTTTAACTGATAAAATTTTAAAAGAAAAAGGAATTCAAGCAACTATGGAACTTGCAAAATCAAATAATAGCAAAGTTATTGTAGTTGGATCTGGAAAAGATGGATTACCAATTATTTTAGGAGATCAATAAACATTCTAAAATAACTTTCAACAATATTTAAAAAGGGTAGAGGTATTATATGCAGCTACTCTTTTTTGTTTTTTAATAGTTTTGCGAATTGATCAAGAGGATAGATTAAATAAAAGATTTAGTATATTTGAAAATCAATGTTTTAAAAAAGATTTTATTGTAATGAAGATTTAAAATACACTTTGATTAAATAAACATTGTCAAAAAGAGTCGTTAAAGGTAAGGAATAACGACTCTTTTCTTTAGAATAAAAACATGTGTAAAAAAATTACACAATTCAATTTAAGAATCAAATCAGACTAGTGCATCTTATGCTAATAGACTCTTTTGTATTTTAAATACATTCGTTTGTTGAATATAAAAATTCACAATTTCGACCATTATAATATATATTTGGAGTACAACATGATAATTCAAAATCACAACATATACTTACAGGTATCATTCCTCCAGAAATGCTAGTTTGTTCTTTTTTTGTAATGATGTTGACCTCCTTAAGATTTAAAATACTCTTTAACATAATAAATAGTTTTAGATTTAATATTTGTGGTTACTTCATGTTGATTTGTAACCTTTAACTACTTTATGTTCTTTTAAAAATGTTTTCTTACCCTATTTTTTAATTTTTTTTTGAAATAAATAGAAAAGCAAAAACAGTAAATAATAAGATTAATAAAAATGGAATGATTTTGAGAGTATTAGAATGAGAAACAATAGTGTCATTATGACCAAATAATACAAATGCGGCCCAATAGTGAGGAGATAATTCTATAACATCGTTGTGGCTGTCAAGATAGTTTAATTTGGCTTTACGTAATGCTTGTGCTTTTGTATCTCCACTTTTCAAGTTTTTATAGAAGTCATTAAAAATAGTAGCCGTAGAAAGATCGTCAATATTCCATAAAGAAGCAATAACACTTTGGGTTCCAGAATGAAAGAAACCTCTAGATAAATTCATTACACCTTCTCCTATTTCTGCCGTTCCGAGAGAAGTATTACAGGCACTTAATACAACCAATGAAGCATTATTTTTAAGAGCATAAAGCTCTTCTAGATATATTTTTTTGTCTTCAAATGCAATCCACGGAGAATCATTTGAGATATCGGCATGAGTGGCTAAATGTATAATATCATAATATGGTAACTTATCAATAAAATTATTTTTGGTAGCTTGAGATTTTACTAAAGCCTCTCCAGAGTAAGATGTTTTTATTTGAGCAATTTCTTCGGCTGTAAATTGTAAATTAGATAAACCAGAGTGAGAGAAATTAATCGGAGCAATGCTCAATAATTGGGTGTTATTTTGAATGTCAGATTTCGTATTTAAGGCAAAAGAAACAGATTGTAAATAGCGAATTTCATTCTGTTGAATTAAATAGGATAATTTATCAGTAGATGTTGTGAGAGCATCAAACGAAAGAAAAGAGAGAAAAGAATCAGGTATAACGATAAGTTCTTTATGTTCACTATTGATGCTATTTTTAGGTAGTAAAATAGTATATAATTTATGCGCTAACTGTGTATAATTAAGAACGTCTTGCCGAGTAGTAAAAGCCTTTTTTTGTAGTGTTATAAGCCTTAAAACATCTTTTTGAACATCTAGTATATTATTTAGCTCTATTAAGGCTGTATTCGCTTTAGAAATGAATAAAATATAACCATTATTTTGATTAGAATAGATACCATAACCATCATCAATAGAAATATGGTATTCTACAATGACTTGATCATCATTTAAGTCTTTTTGGACATTTGATAAAGAAGCTATATGAGGACGAAGAGGTATAACGTTTAGTTTTTCTTTAATAGAAGAGAGTTCTTCTTCATATTGTTGAATGCTTTGATCTATCCTTGATATAGAATCTTTAGGATGCATATTATGTAAACGATTTGAGTATAATGTTTCTAAAGAATTTTGGATTGATTGTGCACTATCAATGAGGTTATGATTTTGCCTAGATGTATTTTTACTATAACGTTGTTTGAGAATATCCTCGATGAGTAATAAGCTTTTATTCTTTTCCATAAAATGAAATGCAAGAGCTGTATTAGATGCCAAATAACACGCTCTTATAGCTTTTCCATAGACGTCAGTGCTTAGTTTTCTCCAAAATAATCTTGATTTAAAATGTTGACTATTCATTTTTAATAAATCAATGCAATAATCTGCTAGATTAAAATATTTTAGACTATTGTTTAGAAACTCTTTTTGAGGATTTATTTCATAATATTTAAGATATATCTCGGCAAGTTGAGTTAGCGCAATGAGTATATTTTCCTTGTTTGGTGAATTGTATATTAGATGTTTGTTTTTTTCTGGATTTTGTATAAAAGTTTGATTTAATAAATAAGCAATACTTTGTTTTGTATATGTAATACCTATCTCATATTGCTTATGTATAGTATATGTAAATCCTAGATTGATATAAATTTTGTATTTATAAAATTGATCTTGATCATCGGTGATATGTAATGCTTTTTGTAGGTAATTGATAGAAATGTCCTTTGAAGAAGTATTATAGAGGTTACCTAAACTATAATAAACTTCTCGTTGTTTCTTTAAGTCTTTTTGCTCTAAAGCTATTTGTAAAGCGTCAGAAAAATAGGTGCTTGCTGTAAGAATATCTAAAGTTTCATTTTGATTATGTAAAGCCCCAAGACACATTTTTATTTTGTAAATGGTGGATTTTTTTATATCGATATAATCAGATAAAGAATCAGCTTTTTTAGCATGAATAATACCTTTAACATAAGCTTTTTTAGTTTTTAATTTCAGATAAGTTGACGCTAAATTAAGGTGATTATGTAGCTTTTTTTTAAGAGATGTAGTTTTTGAAAGAAAGAAGTTATAATAATCAATAGCCTTGTAATAATCTTGGAGATGATGATAATTAAGGGCTAATTTTTCATATGCAATTAAGGCATTTTTATGAATACTATCTATTTGAATTACCTTTTGATAATGTGTGATACTCTTTTTATAATCTTTTTTTTTAGAATAAAAATATCCTAAATGAGTATGCGTTCTTTGGATAAATGAATTATCAGTAGGAATGTGTTTTTTTGCTAAATCAAGCGCTAGTAAATAGTTAACCTCAGATTTATCAAAAACTCCTTTTTTTAATAACCAGTAAGCATAGTTTCTGTGAGTAACAGGAGAGTAAAGAGATTCGTTAAATAAAGAATCTATAGTAGTAATTTTCTTTTCATCTGATAGATTACTTTTTAAGATTTTCTGAATGCTATCTTGTTCTTGTGCATAGATAAAAGGTATTGATAAAAATGAATAGCATAAAAAAAATAGAATGTGCAGCACAGAATTATACATATGCTATTTTATACAAACTTTGTCAAAAAAGCAAATCAATCGCTGCACAAATCTATGTTAATACTTAGATAATTAATCTAGTAATTCTACTAAGGGATCATCTTCTACAGTTGTTTCAACATCTGAGTCTGTATCTGGACAACCATCTATACCACCACAAATTGGGGTTAACCATATTTCGTAATAAGGATCTTTACGTTGTAAAGGACTTAATACTAAATAAGGAATTTGATCAAAAATACCTTGCCTAACAATTTCTATTTCTTTAGGAAATAGAGATCTATGATAAAGCACATTATATCTTTTCCAATCAGAATCAAATTTATCTAAATTTTCGGCATCAATTTTTAAATGTGACGATTGAGTTGATACTAGAAGCTCTTCTGTAGGTTCAATATCAGAAGAACATCCTACAAGAAAAGTAACAAAAGTCAAAACGATGAATAGAAATTTTAAATTCATTATAACAGTAATTTAATTTATATTTTATTACTAATAGTTCTGTTTTTTTAGTAATCTTACCTATTACAAGTTATAAAAATGAAACAAAAAAGCATTTCTATAGAGCTTAATAAACTTATTACAGGGGATAAAGAGTTTATTTTATTGCTTTACGAAAGATTATTACCAAAAATCATCAATTATGTTAAAAAGAATAACGGCGAACAAACAGATGCAGAAGAAGTTTTTCATGATGCATTATATCAAATTATTGCTAGAGCAAAAACACAACAGATTGAAATTAGGACATCTTTAGAGCCTTATATTTTTATGGCTTGCAAGAACTTATGGTTAAAAGAACTAAATAAAAGGCAAAAGCAGGTAAGAAATGATGGGGTTTTTGAACTTAAAGATAAAGATGAGGAACGATTAGAAGCTATAGAAAATCAAAAACGATGGGATCTTTTTGAAGAAAAAATCAATTTACTTTCAGAGAACTGTAAGCAATTATTAAAAGATTATTTTGATAAAGTTCCGTATGAAGAGATTGTAAAAAAGTTTTCATATAGCTCAGAAAATGTAGCCTTTCAAAGAGTTTTTAAGTGTAAGAAAAAATTAACAGAATTGATTAAAGCTGATAATAGGTATAAAAAACTATAGTATGATGGATGATGTATTGAGATTAAAAATTGAAGAGTATTTAGGCAATCAAATGACAGATAAAGAAAAAAGAGCATTTGAACAAGAAATAGCAGCAGATGATGAACTCCAAAGAGAAGTAAATTTACAAAGGGAGATAATATTACATTTAAAAGGGATTTATGTAGATAAAGTAGGCAATAAGGGTAGTGAAGAGAATAAAAAATTAAAAGCATTTTTTAATAGTGAGGAAGGTAAGACTATAGAAGAATCATTATTAGAAGTACGAAATCTTTATAAAGAAAAAGCTCGATCGCCAAAATTTAAACTATGGAGAGTCGTAGCTGCTATACTAGTGCTTATATTAGCAATAGCCGGAAGCGTAAACTATTTAACGAAAGAACCAACAAGTTTGTATGCAAAATATTATAATAATAAAGATTTACCTTCAATAATTAAAAGAGACACTCAAAATCAATGGAATGAAATAGGAACATTATTTATTGCCAAAGAATATGAAAATTGTATAGCTAAAATTGAAGGTTTTTTAGAAAAAGAAGTAACAAATAATTACGAAGTTTATTTGTACTTGGCAATGAGCTATACCGAAATAAACAAAACAGATAAAGGAGTTAAGGTACTTGATGAATTATTAGATAAAAAGACTCTTTATGAGAATAAAGCATTATGGTTTAAAGGATTAATTTATTTGAAAGAAGAAGAAATAGCTAAAGCAAAAGAAACTTTTAAAGAATTAAAAAGAAAATTCCCTAAATACAAAACAGCTATTATAGAGAAGCTATTAAAGGAATTATAAAACAAAAGGATATGAATTAAAATTCATATCCTTTTTATATATCTAGATTTAAGAAAAAACGTTACTAAATAGTTTTTTTCTTACGTAATTTAAAATTAAGAAATTCAATAAAGAGAGAAAAAGCAATAGTGAAATAAAGATATCCTTTAGGAATTGTCCCTACTTCATTACCAAAGACTACAAGGTGAGATAGGTGAGAAGCTTCTGCAATAAGCATAAAACCTATCAAAATTAAAAATGACAAACCTAAAATTTGTACAGAAGGATGTTTGTTTACAAAACGACCTACTGGAGTAGCAAAGGACATCATGATGATAACAGATAAAACTACAGCGATAATCATAATAATTAAAGCATCATTAGGGTTTGCACTCAAACCATTTGTCATCCCTACAGCAGTCAATATAGAATCAAATGAGAAAACAACATTGATTATAGAGATTTGAATAATGGCATTGGTTAAAGAAGAAGAGCTTTTTGATTCCAATTCTTTTTCTTCTTCTCCTTTTTCGTCTACTTTTTGATGTATTTCATGAACACTTTTATAAAGTAAGAAAATTCCACCTGCAAATAAAATAATAGCTTGACCGCTTACACCACCTTTAATCCAAGACAAATTAAAATGCCAGAAAGGAGCTTCCATAGCGACCAGTAAAGAAATACCAAATAATAAAACTATCCTCATGATCATAGCCAGTGCAAGACCAATGTTTGTAGCTTTCTTTTGTTGTTCTTCTGGAAGTTTGCTAGAAGCAATGGAAATAAAAATGATATTGTCTATTCCTAAAACAATTTCTAAAAAGGTTAAAGTTAGTAATGCCATCCATGCGTCTGGCGAAGAAAAAATTTCAAACATTAGTTGGTTTTTTTTGCGGTTCCACGTTGTTTTTTGTTCGCCCCTACAAGCGAGTACTCAAAGGTATAAGAATCTTTATTAGTAGTCAAGATTTTCATATGTACAGCTTTTTCTTCTGCCATGTTTTTAGGATTAAGCTTTTGTACGATATATTCACAATCATTAATCCAGCGTATACTAGAGGTGTCAGATTTACCTTTATAATGATCAATCTCTATAGAATCTGTTCTAATAAAAACGGTCTTTTCTAATTCACCATTTAATAAAGTTTCAAATTCGAATGTACCTGTATGAAAATCTTTACAATTGCGTTCTTGTTGGTAACATGAACTAAATAGAGTAATACAAACAAGCAGTAGAATTAGCTTTTGCATTGATAAAAAATATAATAATTACACAAAACGAAATTAAGCTTAATTTGAAAATAAAAGCTACGAAAAAGTAAAAAATATATAACGATTATAAATCTCGTATTTGATATATAATACAGAAAAAAAATAAATACGCGATTTATGAGAATTAAAGTTAAAAATCACAAAGATTGTTCGTAGCTATCAAAAGTACCATCTTGATAGAGAATAACTATACGTTTGATTTTTTTAGAAGATGAAGTTGAAATGGTATTTTTTTCAATTAAAATTTTATCCTCATGAACATTCTCAATGATTTCTTGTTTTTCTGGCGGATCTACTTCAGAAAATAAATCTGAAGAACTAGAAGAAGAAGAGAGATGGTTTTTTGCACTTTTATGTCTAGCTAAAAATGAATTTTGTTCAATAGAAGTAGAAGGTATGTTTTGTATTTCTTTTTTAGGAAAAGCACCTTTTCCATAAAGTAACCAATCTAAATCAACTTCATCAAATACGTCTACTATTTTTAAAACAAACTCTAGACTAGGTTTATTTCTTCCTGAAAGAATATGAGATATAGAAGAGCGACCTATAGATAATTTATCAGCAAAAGCAGAAGCACTTAATGCGTAATAATCCATTAACAATTGTAATCTTTTTCCAAATAATTCATTGTTTAACATTGTATACAGGTATGATGTTGAACGTTGTATACAAATGTAATAAAAAGAATAGAGATATCGTGTTTACAATTGTAAAACAATTTTATTATTGAATCGCTACTATAAACTGTTACTTTATATAACTACATGTAATTAACTGAAAAACAATGATTTAAATTATTTAACGTGATAATTGTAACTTTTTAACACTCTTTTGTTTACAATAATATATAATCTTAAATACTAAACGAGAATAATGTTTACAAAACGATACAGAAGAGGATAGAAACAATGTTTACAATTGTAAAGTATTTAATGTTTACTTTTGTAAACCTAATAATTGACTATGAAAATTGACTATTCAAACTATCTTGAAAAAGACCTTTCGGGGAGATATATAACCTTAGATCATATTACTCCTTTACTAACTAAATTGACGAGTAATTTTACTATTGAAGAACTTGGTTTTTCTGAAAATAATAGACCGATACATCTAATTAAAATAGGAAGCGGGAAAAAGAAATTACTGTTTTGGTCTCAAATGCACGGTAATGAGAGTACGACAACTAAGGCCTTATTTGACTTTATTAATTATCTAAAAGAAGACAATAATACAATAAAACAGATTCTAAGAGAATGTACGCTATATATGATACCTATTCTTAATCCAGATGGAGCTGTTGCTTATACTAGATCTAATTATAATGATATAGACTTAAATAGAGATGCTCAAGCCTGTTCTCAGATAGAAAGTAAACTATTTAAACAGCTAGTACATACTATAAAACCTGATTTTGCCTTTAATTTACATGGTCAACGAACGATTTTTAGCGCAGGAAAAGCGAATAAGAGCGCTATAGTATCATTTTTATCTCCTGCTGGAGATAAAGAACGTAATATTACGGCAAGTAGAATGATCGCGATGGAGATTATTGTAAAGATGAATGACGTATTGCAAACAGAAATTAAAGATCATATAGGGCGATACGATGATGGTTTTAATATTAATTGTACAGGAGACACCTTAGAAAGCTTAAAAATCCCTACAATATTATTTGAAGCAGGGCATTTTCCAGAAGATTATAATAGAGAGATTACTCGTAAACATATTTTTACAGCATTAATTACTGCAGTACATTATATCTCTGATGAAAATGAGATCAAGGGAGAGTTTTATAAAGATTATTTTGACATTCCAGAAAATGATAAACTTTTCTACGATATTATTATAAGAAATGTGTCAATTAATAACAAAATAGTAGATATTGCTGTACAATATACCGAGAAATTAGTAGGAAAAGTAGTTCATTTTATCCCTAAAATTGTTAAAATTCAAAAATTGGATAATTTTTTTGGACATCGAGAAATTGATAGCAAAAATAGGGCAATTAGCCACTATAACGATATAGTAGAGGTAGTTTGCGGTGATGAGTTGTTAAAATTTCGTCTAGATAATGAATTATTCTCATTAGAAAGGTTAGAAAATTAAAAAAAAATACGTTTCAACGATATTTTTCTGTTATTTTTGCAAAGGAAATAATCAAAAAAACAACGAAAGGCACCTATGGCGAAGTTTAAATTAGACGAAATCGACCACCAAATTTTAGACATGCTAATTAAAAATACACGTACTCCTTTCACTGATATTGCAAAGAAATTATTGATATCAGCTGGAACAGTTCACGTACGTGTAAAAAAAATGGAAGAAGCGGGAATAATCGAAGGATCATCATTGAATCTAGATTATAAGAAATTAGGATATTCATTTATCGCTTATGTAGGTATTTATCTACAAAATACGTCTCAAACTAAATTTGTTTTAGAACGTATTAATGAAATTCCGTATGTAACTGTTGCACACATTACTACAGGAAAATTCAATATCTTTTGTAAAGTAAGAGCAAAAGATACTAATCATGCAAAAGATATCATCTTTAGATTAGATGATATAGAAGGTGTTTATCGTACAGAAACAATGATTTCTTTAGAAGAAAGTATTAATGATAAAAAACGATTAATGCATTCTATCTTTCAAGAGTTATAATAGAATTTACTCTAGATAAAATCAAGCCCTTTAAGAATATTCTTAAAGGGTTTTTTTATGGTAAATAGTAAAGTATTTGAATAATAAATTACTGTTAATAAAATGATGACGAGAAGTAGAATTTGTATATTCTGCCCTAATTTATAAAGTACTATGTTAAATAAAGAAGAATATAATACGTATTATCAATACTATATTGATTTATCAGGAACTCCAGAATTGGTAAAGGGGTTAATAAATAATGGAGAAGAAGGTATTGCTTTTTTAGAAAGTATTACAGAAGAACAATTAGCGTCTACCTATAAAGAAGGAAAATGGACCATAGCAGAGGTGATTTTACATCTCATGGATACAGAAAGAATTTTTGGATACCGAGCATTGTGTTTTTCTAGAGGAGAGCAAAAAGAATTACCCGGTTTTGAGCAAGATGATTATGTGCAGTCTTCTAATGCAGCAGATTTTAGTAAAGAAGAGTTACTAGAAATGTACAAAGCAGTCAGGAAGCAAACAGTCTTAATGTTTAAAAGTTTTTCTCAAGAAATGCTAGTCAGAAAAGGGATAGCAAGCGGAAGTAATATGAGTGCCAGAGCAGCAGGTTATATAATGATAGGGCATCAAAAACATCATTTTGAGGTGATTAAAAAACGTTATTTACAATAAAAAAACAGTCAAAATAGTATTTGTTTTGTGTTGAAAAAGTATATATAATAACCATTTATACATAAAAACAGTACATATAAACATGGTTAAACCGTAATACTTAAAAACTTTTGTAATTTGAACTAGAAATTAAAGAACAATGTTTTGCCCCAAGAATAAAACATTGTATTTAATGTCATTACTCTTTAAATCTTAAAATCAGATTGCATTATGTTAAATTTAAAAAGTAAGACCATTGCTGTTGACATCTACTCAAAACATAAAATCAATTAGGTTTCATAAATTAATAAGTCCTATACTATTAATTTTTATACCATCACTTATTATTGACGCTTTTATAGAATATAGAATACATCCACAAAGTATTTTTTTCTATAAAGATTTGATCAATATGAGTTTGATATTGATTGTTCTCACTTTATTTCATAGAAAAGTAATTAAAGCCTCAAAGGTTTTTATGATTACAGTATATTCTATTGTTTTCAGTTTAATGATATCATTACCGTTTAGAGTAGATCAAGTAGACTTTCAATTTGAACCCTTTTTTCTTAAAGTAGAGATTATTCTTATGGTATTAATCTTTGCTATAGGAGTATTAGTTCATCCTATACATAAACTTATTATTATAATTACTAATTTAAGCTTTATAGTCGTTTGTTTTTTCTTAGTAGATGCGTCATATCCAGTAGAAAAATTTGTTTTTTATGCAATAATGGTAACGGGTACAGGAGGAATGGCTTATGTATTACATACTACATTTATAAGGTTGACAAAAGATCTAAGAACAGCCAATTATAAAATTAGTCATCAAAATAATGAATTAAGAAAACTCAATGAATCAAAGAATCAATTATTCAGAATTATTGCACATGATTTAAAAACACCATTTGCACAACTATCTATGTTGGTAGATTTGATCAATGCTACAGATAATATAGAGGAGAAGAAAGAGTTGAGAGAGATGATTAAAGAATCTGCTACAAATGGAGTAGAATTATTAGATCGTTTAATGGATTGGGCAAAAGTTCAATCAAACCCAAAAACATCAGAATTAGAAAAACATAAAGTGTCAACGGTTGTTAATGAAGTGTTTAATTTTATGAAACAGAGTAGCTTGACCAAAGAGATTGAACTAATCGCAGATATTCCAGAACATTTAGAACTTTGTATGGATGAAGAGATGATGCAAACAGTTTTACGAAACTTAGTATCTAATGCCATTAAATTTTCTAATAGAGGAACCCAGATTATAGTTAAAGCAATAACAGAATTAGAAGAGGTAAGTATAAAAGTTATAGATCAAGGAATAGGGATTGACAAAAATATACTTAGTGATCTTCTGGAATATGAAAATAAAACATCTACTATTGGTACAGAAAATGAACAAGGAACAGGATTAGGATTGAGTATTTGTAAAGCTTTGATAGAAAGTCAAAACGGTACATTAGCCATAGAAAGTAGCATAGGTAATGGAACTACAGTAACTATAGAAATGCCAGTTAGAAGTTGTTAAATTAAATATTTTTAATACTGCTAAAAGCTAATTCGTGTCCACCAGAATGGGTTTTAAATTGTATTTGTGGTAATATGGTAACTAATCGTTCTTTTTCATTTGCTATAGCTTCTTTTGTAAATAAAGGATCATTTTCTCCCAAAATATGAGTAACCTTAGTTTTTTGATCCAAAAAAGTAAAGTCAGAAGCAGTTAATTCTTTTGGAAAACCACCAGAAATAAGCACTAAATCATCACAAATAACCTGTCTACTAGAAATCCATCTACTAGCTATACTAACACCTTGAGAATATCCTAAAACTACAAAACGCACATGATTAGGTAACTGCTCTGTAGTTACAATAGCATCAATATAGTTCAATACATTTTGTGTATCAATTAAAGTATTTTCTTTGGTCAACCATGAAGCGCCAACTCTTCTATAGCGATCATCTTTATAATATTTTGAAGGCGCTTGAGGAGCAATGATATAATTTTCTTCAGGATTCAATTCTTCAAATAAACGTATAAAATAACGACTTAAATATCCTATACCGTGAAAAACAAGCCATACAGTTTTTGTCTTTTCTGTAAGATTATTTAGAGTATCATAAGTATTTTGACTAGTAAACTGGACTTGTTTAATCATTGTATAATGAGCTTAAAATGGAATCGCAATATATTTTGATTTTATGAATCTATAAAATGAAGTTATGTAGAATTTTGTTTAAAAGTAAAAAAGAGCAAAATTTAGAATAGAAATAAAAGTTGTACATAATTATTATTTTAAATAGACAAATAAAAATGATTTTAGTTGTACTTAATACTTGTATAACAACTTGTTAGATGTAGGGATTATAGAATAAAAGTAAAAAATATGTTGCTAATCAATTAATAATATGAGGTTTAACCGTAAACAAGCGTAGAGGTAATTTGCTAATTTTGTATCACTTAAAACCTAAAAACAATGTTCTCAAATGCCCAAATTACTAATCAAACGCAAGGATACTTTTATAAGTTTTTCCGAAGACTATACAATATATTTAGATGGAAAAGAATATCCAGTAAGTTTTGGTGGAGTATTAGAAATTGATTTAGATGAAGGAATTCATGAAATCTACGCAGAAGTATATTGGTTAAAAACAGAAATAACAGAATTTTATATAGGCAAAAAACAATTACTAGAGTTTAATATCAAACCAATCATCAATCAAGAGAAATTTATTTTTATAGGAGTAACATTACTATTAGCTTTATTATTAGTACAAACTCATATTCAAATTCTAATCAATTTAGGCGCTTTTATAGGGATTGTATGGTTATTACTCTATGTTTATATGTTGACTTTTGGCAGCAAACATTATTTAATTACGTCTATTGATCCTGTTTGAATATTAAAATAATGGCATGATATATACGATATAAATTAAATTGGTTATTAATTATATAAATTTTGATCGTATTCAATATATCAAAGAATTTATAGCAGAACTATCCAAATTTTTGGATAGTTTCTTTTTTTAATATACCATTGTATAAAATCAAAAATAGCATGGGATTATCAGAACAAGAAGTATTGGCACAATGTGCAAAAATGTGTAAAAACACATTAATGGAAACGTTAGAAATTGAGTTTTGTCAAGCAGGAGATGATTATCTAGTAGCAAAAATGCCTGTAAATTCTAGAGTGCATCAACCAGATGGTGTTTTACATGGTGGTGCTATGGTGGCTTTGGCAGAAAGTGTAGGAAGTGCAGCATCTTTTTTATTTCTCAATGCACAGGATTTTTATATAAGAGGTATAGAAATTTCTGCAAATCATGTTAAAAGTATTCGAGAAGGGTATGTTTATGCAAAAGCAGAAATAGTACATAAAGGAAGAACAACTCAATTATGGGATATTAAAATCAGAGACGAAGAAGAAAATTTAATATCTATAGTTAAATTAACTACTATTGCACTGCCAAAAAAGAAATAAATGGAAAGTGTAAATCTTCAAATAAAAATAGAGGAACAGTTAGCAAAGAACCTACCTTTTGTAATTTACAGAAAACCAGAAGCTACAATAATTCAGTGTAGAGTTCAAAACGACAACAAAACATATACTGTTAGAGAATTTGATGAATCAGGTTTTGTTTTTGCTCCTTTTGATGATAAAAAAGACACTTTTTATATTCCTGAAGCAATTTCAGATTATTTCGAAATACAATCCTTAAAGGCTACTTTAAAACATAAAGTAAATCAAGATGATTATCTTTTGGCTATAGATGAAAAAGCTAGAAATAACCATGTAAACTTAGTATCTAATGGTATCAATTATATAAAGAAAAGTACCGTTGATAAAATTGTACTTTCAAGAAGAGAAACTATTTCTAATCAAGAAAAGATAATACACCTTTTTCAAAAACTTGAAGAAAGATATAAAACAGCTTTTGTGTATTGTTGGTACCATCCTAATACAGGAGTTTGGTTAGGAGCTACGCCAGAAACATTGATTAAAGTCGAAGAAGAAAATTTTAAGACTATGGCATTGGCAGGAACTCAGCTTGATAAAGGAATTTCACTTGATGAAGTTTTATGGGGAGCCAAAGAAAAAATAGAACAAGAAGTTGTTACAGAAGCTATAGTTGAAGGATTAAAAGAGTTTGTAGAAAAACTTGAGATAAGTCATCCTAAAACGCATAAAGCAGGAACTTTACTTCATATCAAAACAGACATTAAAGGAAGTTTTAAAAATAAAAATAAAGAGTTTAAAGCTATTATTAATGCACTGCATCCTACACCAGCTGTTTGTGGATATCCTAAAGCAAAAGCAAAAGCCTTTATTTTGAATGAAGAAGGATACGATAGAGCTTTTTATACTGGTTTTTTGGGCGAAATCAATATAGATAAAAACACTAAAAATACTTCAGAACTATTTGTGAACTTAAGGTGTATGCAATACAATACATCTAAACTTCATATTTATGTAGGAGGTGGAATAACAAAAGATTCTGATCCATTAGCCGAATGGGAGGAAACAGTTAGAAAAACTGCAACAATGAAAAGTATTTTAGAATAATAATACCATACAAAAGGTTTTCGCCTAAGCTCGTTTTTAAAAAACACTGGGATGTTGTAAATTCGTAGCTTCAATGAGGAAACATATTTATTCAAAAATTCCATTATCGCAAACAATAGTAGCTTTATGTGAAGCCAAGGGAATCTCAAAAATTGTAATTTCACCAGGATCACGTAACGCTCCGCTTACTATAGGATTTACAGAGAACCCTAATATGGAGTGTTATAGTATAGTTGATGAAAGATGTGCAGCCTTTTTTGCTCTAGGGATGGCACAACAACTTAAAGAACCTGTAGCTTTGGTTTGTACATCAGGAAGTGCTTTACTTAACTATTACCCAGCCATAGCAGAAGCATATTATAGTGATATACCACTGGTAGCTATAAGTGCAGATAGACCTATAGAACGTATAGATATAGGAGATGGGCAAACGATAAGACAAAAGAATGTATTTGACAATCATATATTGTATTCAGCAAACTTACATTCAGAAATTGTATTGCAACAAATCACTAGTCAAGAAGAAAAAGTACTTCAAAAACAAAGAGAAGCTCAAAAACATAATGAGAGAGAGATTAATAAAGCGCTTAATACAGCAATAGAATACAAAGGTCCAGTGCATATCAATGCACCTTTTTATGAACCATTGTATGATAAAGTAGAAGAGGCTTTGGTAACTCCTAGAAATATACCGCCAGAAAAAATATTATACACATATCCAGAAGATTTAAAGAATGAGATGCATCAGCTGTGGAACAGTGCATCTCGCAAGCTTGTAATGATAGGTGTTAATTCTCCTAAAATGATTGATAATACTTGGATATCAAATTTATTAGAAGATCCAAGTGTATTAATATTTACAGAGACAACATCTAATATATATCACCCTAGGATAATTAATTGTATAGATCAATTAATAGCAGCTCTAGACGATGACGGGTTTAAAGCATTGCAACCAGATATTTTGGTGACTATTGGGGGATTTATAGTTTCAAAAAAGATAAAAGCTTTTTTAAGAACATATCAGCCCAAAGCACATTGGCATATAGATGAGAAGAAAGCATTTGATACGTATTTTTGTCTTACAGAGCATATAAAAATGCATCCCAATGATTTCTTTAAAACCTTTTTACCAGATACAAAAAAGATTATTGATAGTGATTATCAGTCGTATTGGCTAACTATTAGAGATCATAGAAGAAAAAAGCATGAAGAATATATCGATAGTGTAATATATTCTGATATGTTAGTCTTTTCTGAGCTATTAGAAAAAATACCAGAAGACTATGATTTACAATTGAGTAATAGTTCAACAATACGATATACACAGTTATTTAGCTTAAAAGATTCACAAGCTGTTTTTTGTAATAGAGGAACTAGCGGAATTGATGGTAGTACGTCAACAGCAATAGGAGCTGCTTTGGTTTCTAGAAAACCTACTGTTTTAATAACTGGAGATTTAAGTTTTTTCTATGATACAAATGCATTATGGAATGGATATATTCCTCAGAATTTTAAAATAATAATAATCAATAATAGTGGTGGTGGAATTTTTAGAATTCTACCGGGAAAAGAAAATACAACCAATTTTAGTCGCTTTTTTGAAACTACTCATGATCTTACAGCAGAGCATTTATGTAAGATGTATGGTTTTAAATATCATAAAGCAAATGATCAGCAAACATTAAAAAATGCATTGACAAGCTTTTTTAATGATGTTGACCAGCCACAAATATTAGAAGTTTTTACCCCTAGAGAAACAAATGATAGGGTTTTAATCGATTATTTTAAGCATTTAATCTAAAAAGCGTCTTTTTATTTTTTTTAAAATGAAAAAAGAAAGGGATTAAAACCTTATATTTGAGTATAACAAGGATATTAACTAAAAACATCAAATACTTATGAGTAAAAGAGACGAACTAATCACAAAATACGCAGAGGATTTAAAGAAAATTGGTGAAGCTGTAGATAATGACTTACTTACAAAAGTAACTATAGGATGTGGACCTGCTATATATAATAAAGATGCAGCTACAGTATCTGGTAGTGATCCAAAAGAATTAGAAACAGTAAAAAATAACTTCTTAATCAAAAAATTAGGATTAGAAGATAGTGATAAACTAGATCAAGCAATTGATACTGTAATTGAAAAATACGGTAAATCTAACCGTAACAAATACAGAGCAGTTGTATATTATTTATTGACTAAGCATTTTGGTAAAGAAGCTATCTATAACTAAAAGTTAGTTTTTAAAAATATAAAAAAAGGTACTTGTTAAAGCAAGTACCTTTTTTGTGTCTAAGAATTATCATAATTTTTTTAAAGAAAAAAAAGATAACGTAAATTCTAAGAAAACAGCTTAAACAGGTATCTTTGCCAAAAATTATATAGAATGCTGAAATTAGGAACATATAATACATTAAAAATTTTAAGAGATACAGAACCAGGTCTTTTTTTAGGAAATGAAGAGGGAGATGAGGTTTTGTTACCTAATAAATACGTACCAGAAGTATTTGAAATAGGAGAGGAGCTCAATGTATTTGTGTATTTAGATAGTAAAGAACGTATAGTAAGTACAACAATTGATCCATTGGCAAGAGTCAACTCTTTTGCATTTTTAAAGTGTACAAATGTTTCTGAGATAGGAGCTTTTTTAAATTGGGGATTAGAGAAAGATCTATTCGTTCCTTTTAAAGAGCAAGCTACCAAGATGAGAGTAGGAAATTGGTATCTTGTATATGTGTATCTAGATGATGATACAAACAGATTAGTCGCGTCTAGTAAAACAAATTCATTCCTAGATAATTCATTGGTATTATTGTCTTCTTATGATAAAGTTGATTTAATTTTATCTCATCCATCACCACATGGGTGGAATGCTATTGTTAACGAAAAGTATTTAGGATTAATCTACAGAGATGAAATTTTTCAGAAACTTACAGTAGGAGATAGGTTAACCGGATATGTAAAGAAAGTTAGACCAGATGGAAAAATTGATCTTACACTACAGCGACACGGTTTTCGTTCTATAGAACCTAATGCAGAGAATGTATTAAGAGAACTTGAAGCTAATGGAGGATTTATTGCATTAAATGATAAGTCTGATCCAAAAGATATTGAAGAAGTATTTCAGATGAGTAAAAAGAGTTTTAAAAAAGCTATAGGAAGTTTATATAAATCTCGAAAAATCACTATTGAAAAAGATGGTATTCAATTAGTTTAAAACAATCTATAAAAATAATATTAAGTTCCTTCTAAGCTATTTGTTTAGGGGGAATTTTTATTTATTGATAATAGGTACCGGTAAATGGATTAATAAAACCGCCTCTAGATTCTTGATATACTTGATTAGTGACTTTTCCAGAGCGACGATTACCATATAAAGCACTATTATTACCACTTGTTACGTTAACCGAAAAACCTTTAGGTTTTTTCTTTTGAGTAAACCTGACAGTATACTCCTTTAAATTTTTCTTTTTTGATTGCACCATAACTAGAGGTGTTTTGTCTCTAAAAGCTTCTTTGCGTAAATCTCCATGAAGATCTAATTCTTGCAATTGAATTTGCTGTACAGCTGTAGGTACAGTTTCACGTATATTGGATAAAGAAGGTTGGTGAGTTACTGTTTCTAATAATAAGTAATTATATTCTTGATTAAAATCTTCAAAAGTATAAGGTTCTACTTTTAGAATATTCTCAAAATCTTGAGCATAAATACTCATTGAACATATAAAGCACACTATAAAAATCAATCTGTTCATATGAATAATCTAAAATAATTGTTCTAAGGATAAATATATCAAAAATCGTGCAATGATTGATTTTTTTAAATAAATAATATCTTTTTAATGAATTAATATAAATAAAGGTCTACTTATATATTATAAGTAGACCTTTAAATAGTTGAGGGGTAAATGGCTTAAATAGCCAATTCGTTTTGATTTCTAAAAACTAATTTATCGTCAAAATTGTCCAAAAGAATAATACTATCAGTACTAACTTTTCCTGCAAGTATTTGTTTAGACAGTTCATTTAATACTTCTTTTTGAATAACACGTTTTACGGGTCTTGCACCAAATTCTGGTTGAAATCCTTTGTGAGCTAGATAACGAATGGCTTCGTCTGTAGCGTCTAGTGTTATATTTTGTTGTGCTAGCATTTTTGAAACGCTTTGTAATTGTAATGATACAATCTTTTTGATATGAAGCTCTGATAGAGGAGTAAATAAAACAATATCATCTATACGGTTAATAAACTCAGGACGAACGGTTTGTTTTAATAACCCTAAAACATCAACTTTTGCACTTTCAATAGCGGAATCAATATCTTTTATAGCTTCAAAGCGTTCTTGAATGATATGACTTCCCATATTACTGGTCATAATGATGATTGTGTTTTTAAAATCTGCTATACGACCTTTATTGTCTGTCAATCTACCTTCGTCTAATACTTGCAATAAAATATTAAAAGTGTCTGGATGTGCTTTTTCAATTTCGTCAAGTAAGACAACAGAATAAGGTTTTCTTCTTACAGCTTCAGTAAGTTGACCACCCTCATCATATCCTACATATCCTGGAGGTGCACCAACTAATCGACTTACAGAATGACGTTCTTGATATTCACTCATATCAATACGAGTCATAGCATTTTCATCATCAAATAAATATTCGGCTAAGGCCTTTGCTAATTCGGTTTTACCAACACCTGTAGTACCTAAGAATAAGAAAGAACCTATAGGTTTTTTTTGATCTTGTAGACCAGCTCTACTGCGACGCACAGCATCACTTACGGCTTGTATAGCTTCTTCTTGGCCTACAACACGTTTATGCAATTCAGTTTCAAGCGCCAAAAGCTTTTCTCGTTCGCTTTGTAGCATTTTTGTCACAGGAATACCTGTCCATTTTGCAATTACTTCGGCTATATCATCACTAGTAACTTCTTCTTTAATAAGCGCATTTTCTTGTTGTTCTTGTAGTTGTACTTGAAATTGTTCTAAATGCTC
Source organism: Aquimarina rhabdastrellae (assembly GCA_947387485.1). GTDB lineage: Bacteria > Bacteroidota > Bacteroidia > Flavobacteriales > Flavobacteriaceae > Aquimarina. The sequence goes on along the minus strand of CANDNT010000001.1, from coordinate 311,676 downwards.
TTGAGCCTCTTTTATTTTTCCATATCTTAATTCGGCAACTTTTCCATAATCTCCATCACGCTCGGCACGATCAGCTTCAGCTTTAAAGTTTTCTATATCTAATTTTAAATTTTGAATGCGATCAACGATTTCTTTTTCGCTTTTCCACTTAGCATTGATTTCGTTACGATCTTCTTTTAAATTAGCTACTTCTGCATGTAGAAATTTAAGCTTTTCCTCATCATTTTCTCTCTTTATAGCTTCAATTTCGATCTCTAATTGCATGATTTTTCGATCCAAAACATCCAACTCTTCTGGTTTTGAATTAATTTCCATACGTAATTTAGCAGCAGCTTCGTCCATTAAATCAATAGCTTTGTCGGGTAAAAATCGACTTGTGATATAGCGTTGAGATAATTCTACCGAAGCAATTATAGCTTCGTCTTTAATGCGTACCTTATGGTGCGTTTCATATTTTTCTTTGATTCCTCTTAAAATAGAAATAGCACTTTCTACATCAGGTTCATTGACCATTACTTTCTGGAATCTACGCTCCAGCGCTTTATCTTTTTCAAAATATTTTTGATATTCATCAAGAGTAGTGGCACCAATAGCTCTTAGTTCACCTCTAGCCAAAGCAGGTTTAAGTATGTTTGCAGCATCCATTGCACCTTCGCCACCACCAGCGCCAACTAGCGTATGGATTTCGTCTATGAATAACACAATATCCCCTTCGCTAGTCGTTACTTCTTTTATAACAGATTTAAGACGTTCTTCAAATTCACCTTTATATTTTGCACCAGCGATTAAAGCTCCCATATCAAGAGCGAATATTTGCTTGTCTTTTAGATTTTCTGGAACATCGCCAGCTATAATTCTATGTGCCAATCCTTCTGCAATAGCAGTTTTACCTGTACCAGGTTCCCCAACTAAGATGGGATTGTTTTTAGTACGACGAGATAATATTTGTAATATACGTCTGATTTCTTCATCTCTACCTATTACAGGGTCGAGTTTAGCATCTGCAGCAAGTTGATTTAAGTTTTTTGCATATTTATTTAAGGAATTATAAGTGTCTTCTGCGCTTTGAGAGGTTATACGTTCTCCTTTGCGCAATTCTGTTATAGCAGCAGTTAACCCTTTTTCGGTAACACCTTGATCTTTTAAAATTCTAGCGATTTTACTTTTAGATTTAAAAATAGCTAGAAGCAAATGTTCGATAGAAACATATTCATCGTTCATTTTCTTAGCGAGAATAGTAGCTTCATTCAAGGTTTTGTTAGCATCTTGAGAAAGCATTAAATTTCCGCCACTAACTTTAGGAAAACTTTCTAAGGTACTATCGAGTATTTGTTCTAGTAACTTAATGTTAAGTCCTAGTTTCTGTAATAAAAACGGAGTTACATTTTGATCAACTTCAGAAATGGCCTTAAAAATATGTTCATTTTCTATTTGTTGATGCCCTAATGATTGTGCGATTACTTGTGCACGTTGTAGGGTCTCTTGGGATTTTATAGTGAAATTATTAAAGTTCATATTGTTTTGAATTTGATTAGTTATAGTCAAGTTTCATTCCATGTACATAAACAAGTCAAAATGACTGTTTTTCATGGAAAACGAATGACTTTTTGACATTTATAAGCTTAACAATACTTTAACGAAAGTTTTCTGTAAGAATCACGACTTCATTTTGAGTTGTATTAATAACAATGAAATCGTATGGAACAAAAACCACCTTTTCCGCCTTTTACAAAAGAATCTGCAATACAAAAAATTCAAGCTGCAGAAGATGCTTGGAATAGTAAGAATCCTGAGAAAGTATCAAAAGCGTACACAATAGATACAGAATGGCGTAATCGAACGGAGTTTATTAATGGAAGAGAGGAAGTGGTAGCTTTTTTAGACCGTAAATGGAAAAAAGAATTAGAATATAAATTAAAGAAAGAATATTGGTCACATCAGGATAATCGTATAGCTGTACGTTTTGAATATGAATGGAGAGATGATTCTGGGCAATGGTATAGAGCTTATGGTAATGAGAATTGGGAGTTTAATGCTCAAGGATTAATGCAAAAGCGTTATGCTAGTATAAATGATATGCTTATAAAAGAGGTAGATAGAAAACTTTGATTAGTAATTAAATATAAAAAAGAATATTTTAGTGTTTTATAACATTTTAAAATGTTTATAGTTTAAGATATATAGAAAGAAATATACAATGGGAATATTTGATAAAATATTTGGGTCTGAGAAAGAGGCTAAAGAAGAAAAGCAAGCGTTGCCATGGCAAGCATTAAATTCTGTAAAGCAATTAGATGATATCGCTAAAGCTTCAAAGAGTAAAACACAGGCGATTTTTAAACATTCTACACGTTGCGGGATTAGCAGAATGGTGATACGTCAGTTTGAAAGTAATTTTGACGTTACAGCAGAAGATGTTGATTTGTATTATTTAGATCTGTTAAATCACAGAGATATTTCTAATGAAATCTCGGCAAAGTTTCAAGTGTTCCATGAATCTCCTCAATTTATAGTAATTAAAAATGGAGTTACAGTGCATCATGCATCGCACGGAGGAATAGATCCTAGAGTTTTAAATAACTTTAAATAAAAAATAACTAGGAATTGTATAGGCAATTCCTAGTCTCTATATTTCTTTTTCCAAAAGAATATCTTACGTTTTAAAGCTCTTTTTTTGTGGAATTTTTCTTGAAAAGCAGCTGTATTAGCCCACATTTTATTAAAAATAAGAGATTCACCTTCTTGAGTTAACTTAGCATATTCGTTAGCCATAATAGCAACCATCTCTTTTTTGGGAGTTAGCCTAGAAAAATTTTGAATACGAGTTTCTAAATCTAAAGAACCAAATTTCATTCGGTTTAAATCTACCAAATAGAAATCATAATCAGTTCCATTTTTAACAATCAAGGTATTGCCTGGAGAATGATCTAGAAATAAAATTCCTTTCTCATGTAGATCATAAGTAAAACGAGTAAAAGCTCTTAATATCTTTTCGTGTTCTGGATAATCTGGTTCTGTAACTAATTCTCTATATGTTAAATCACATGTTATCAATTCACTTACATAATAACTGTTTTTAAAAAATAGAGGAGTAGTGTTATTTTGATAAGCTATAGGAAATGGAGTTTTAATTCCAGATGCTATTAATTTATTTGCATATAAATAAGAACGTTCGGCTTTTGATTTTCTAAAAAAACGATAAGCGATCTGATTTATAAGATTAGGAACTTTAAAAGATTTTATCGTATACTCTTTGTCTTCAATTGCAACAATTTTAATGACATTGCGATCTCCTTGTCCTAAAACTTGAGTATGTGTATCAAAATTTTTGATAGCATTAGATACCTCAATTTTAAGTTCTTGTTTTGATGGGTGTATGATAAAATTTGTTTGCATAGTAAAATCAAGAGATAGAAGAAGGATTTAAATATTTGTCAATACCATTTTCACAACGTTTGATATTGTTTTTAATAGTATGTTGCTCAATAGCATCATTTTCTGGCAATTGGTCTTTTGATTTTTCCTGGTGCCAGATATGATATACAATTCCGCGATAACGTAATCTACGTCCTAGAATACCAATATTAATTAGGCGGAGAATAAACTCACTATCTTCGCGTCCCCATCCTTCCATATCTTCATTGTATCCATTTATGGTTATAGCATCTTTTCTCCAATAAGAAACATTACAACCACGTAATTTTCTTGAGAACGTATTATTTTTTTTATAAAAAGAACTCAAAAAAGGAGCATGAATAGCTCTTGTACGTTTTTTAATACCTTTTGAAAAAGGAGAAAATTTGATTTGTTGAGAAGTGAATAATTGTGATAAAAATGGTTTTTGAATATTTACTCTAGAACCATATAGATATACATTAGGCTCTGCTAATGCAGCATGATCTGCTATAAAGCTAGGGTGCATAATACAATCACCATCAATTTGAACGATATAATCACTACTCATTTCGGCAATAGCTTTGTTGAGTATTAGTGATTTTCTAAAACCCTTATCCTCATGCCATACATGCTTTATAGGAATCTTAAATTGATCACGAAAAGAATCAATAAGAACTTTAGTTTCGTTTTTTGATCCGTCATCGGCAATAACAATTTCATTAGGCATTTTTGTTTGTTGTAATGCACTTTTTAAGATCAAAGCTAAAGCTTCTGGCCAGTTATACGTACTTATGAGAAGGGCTATACTAGGCATTTTTTGTAACTTCTTGATAAATTTCTAATGTTGATTGTGCTAACTGCTTTGTAGTAAACTTAGACAGTACTAAGTTATAAGACTTTTCTTTAAAAGTTTCTATTTTGGATGTATCACTTAGTAGCGATTCAATATGCTTTGCAAGTGTTACGTAATCTCCAGTATCTGCTAGTAAACCATTAACATCGTGAGTGATTGCCTCTGGAATTCCTCCAGCTTTTGTAGAGATTACAGGTATTTTTTTATAGAAAGCTTCATAAATAGTAATAGGTAATCCCTCTCTACTAGACGACATAAAATATACATCTAATTGAGATAATAAATCCATAGCATTTGTAGTAAAACCTGTAAACGAGATATATTTTTCGAGATTATACTCTTTTACAAGAGGCATAAAGGTTTCTGTGTATTTTGAAGGTTTACCAATTTGAACAAAATGCACATTTTTAAAGTTTAAAGTATTTACCAGATGATCTATAGTTTTCACGAAAGTAACTAAATCTTTAGCACGAGCATGATTAGCTATATTACCTATAATAGGAGTGTCATGAGGAATGTTATATTGTTCTCTAAGGTTAAGATCAGCTTTTTGAGTTGCACGCTCTATCTTAATACCATCATAAACGACTTCCATTTTATGATGGTTTTCTGGTTTTAAAGTTCCTTTGAAAGCTTCTTTAACAGCACTAGAAACACAAATTACTTTTTTAATGTTTTTATAGTTATACTTAAAAGCACTTAAACCACTTTTTGTACCACTAATTCCTTTTTTAGAAAAAACAGTAGGTACTTTAAGATTCAGTAACATATCAGCCACAACATAGGTGGTAACTGAATTACTAGTGTGTAAATGAATGACATCAATTTGATCTTCAACAACAATTTTCTTTAAAAACTTTAATAAAGGAAAAGCAAAAGATTTTTGTTTTTTTATGGTACGAGCAATGATATTATTTTCTTTAGCATATAGATCCATAGGAGATCCTTTAAAGCATAAAATAATATTTGTTACGTTCAGTTTTTGAAGTCCAAATATCGCATCTACAAGTTGTTGTTCGTTTCCTCCCCAACTGTAGGCACCTGAAACATGAAGTACTTTCATTAAAATAGTAATTGTTTATAGGCAAATATATACTAATTTTGTTTATTAAAAACTGTTAAAAAAATAGTAATATATTTAGGGAAAATTATAATTAAAATATAGACTAACTAACACAATGAACATTTTAATAGCTGACAGTTATGCAAAAATTCCGATTAAAAAATATGGAGGTACAGAACGTGTAATATGGGGTTTAGGTAAGAAACTAGTTGAATTAGGACACACGGTAACCTATTTAGTAGCAGAAGGATCAAAATGTGACTTTGCTAGAGTTTTAGTTTTTGATGAGAATAGAGATATCAATGAACAGATTCCAGATGATATTGATGTAGTACATCTTAACCATCAAGTCAAATACCAAGTCTCAAAACCATATTTAATAACAATGCATGGCAATCCACGTCCAGATGAAATATTGGATATGAATATGGTTTTTTTGACAAAAAACCAAGCAAAACGTTATAGTTCTGATGTTTATGTGTATAATGGGTTAGATTGGGATGATTATGATACCCCTTCGTTTGATGTAGAACGGAAGTATACTCATTTTTTAGGTAAAGCTGGATGGAAAGTAAAGAATGCTTTTGGAGCAATAAAAATTGCAGTTAAAGCAAAAGAAGAGGTACGTATATTGGGAGGTGATAAATGGAATTTTAGAAATGTTAAGAGAGGATTGAAGTATTTACTGAATTCAAAAGTTGTGTTTGAAGGAATGGTTGATAATAAGCGAAAAATGGAAGTAATGAATGCTTCAAAAGCTTTGATTTTTCCTGTGAATTGGCATGAACCTTTCGGTCTAGCCATTATAGAAAGTTTGTATGCTGGATGTGCTGTTTTTGGATCAAAAAATGGTTCGCTTGAAGAATTGATAATACCTTCGATAGGTGCCTCAGCAAATACAGCAGAAGAATTAACTGCAGCTTTAGTTAATTTTGAATATAATCCAGAGTTTTGCCATGAATATGCCAAAAAGAATTTTTGTGCAGAGGTTATGGCAAAAGCATACGAAAAATTATATACTACTTTAATAGAAGGTAAATGTTTGAATGCAGAAATGCCTAAATATGTGGAAGAACATAATAAGGTAGTTGTCTTAAATTAATGAAGGAATGCAGAAAGAAATTACAAAAACAATAGAAGTATTAAATAATGGAGGCATAATATTATATCCTACAGATACCGTATGGGGAATAGGATGTGATGCTACTAATCCTGAAGCTGTACAGAAGATATATGAATTAAAGAAGAGAGCAGAAGAAAAAGCAATGCTTTGCTTAGTGAATAGTGATCGTATGCTAGAGCAATATGTAGAAAAAGTTCCAGAAGTGGCTTATGATGTTCTTGATTGTGCAGATAACCCTACGACAATTATTTATGATAAACCTGTTAAGGTAGCAGAAAATCTTATTGGTAAAGACAATACTTTAGGGATTAGAGTGGTATGGGAAGGCTTTTGTAATCAGCTAATTTTTAGATTTAGAAAACCTTTGGTATCAACATCTGCAAATATAAGTGGAGCACCATCACCAAAGAGTTTTAAAGAAATCAGTAAGGAGATTTTGGAAGGCGTAGACTATGTTGTAAATTTGCCTCAAGAAAATAAAAGTACTAAACCATCTACTATCATAAAAATAGGAATGGATAGTACAGTGAAAATTATCAGGAAGTAAAGCGATACATGTCGGAACTAAAGAACTACAAAGAAGCATTAACATTACCTATTTTTGATACTATATCCCAAGCGGCTAATCAATTAGGAGTTGAGAGTTATGTAATAGGAGGTTTTGTAAGAGATTATTTATTACAAAGAGGAAAGGTAAAAGATATTGATATAGTAGCTGTAGGTAGTGGTATAGCATTAGCTAATCAAGTTTCAAAATTATTACCTAATACCCCAAAAGTTCAAGTTTTTAAAACTTATGGAACTGCAATGTTGCGTGCAACAGATATTGAAATAGAATTTGTAGGAGCACGTAAAGAGTCTTATAAAAAAGATAGTCGTAATCCTATTGTAGAAAACGGAACACTTCAAGACGATCAAAATAGAAGGGATTTTACAATTAATGCTTTAGCATTAAATTTATCTCCAGAAAAATACGGGACTATTTTAGATCCTTTTGGTGGTCTAGAAGATTTAAAAAAAGGAATCATAAGAACTCCTTTAGATCCTGATATTACCTATTCTGATGATCCTTTGCGTATGATGAGGGCAATTAGATTTGCTACGCAATTGAATTTTGAAATAGAAAAAGCTTCTCTTGAGGCTATAGCACGAAATAAAGATAGAATCAAAATCATTACTAAGGAGCGCATAGTTGATGAGCTGAATAAAATATTATTAAGTGATAAACCTTCTATAGGATTTCTATTATTAGAAAAAACAGGATTGTTACCTCATATCTTGCCAGAGCTTATGGCATTAAAAGGTATCGATGAGGTAGAAGGGCAAACACATAAAGATAATTTTTATCATACATTAGAAGTGGTGGATAATATTAGTGAAAATACTGATGATGTATGGTTGAGATGGGCTGCTTTATTACATGATATAGGTAAAGCACCAACAAAGCGTTTTCATAAAAGAAATGGTTGGACTTTTCATGGTCACGAATTTGTGGGAGCAAAAATGGTCTTTAAACTATTTAAACGCTTAAAAATGCCATTAAATGACAAAATGAAATTTGTACAAAAAATGGTATTGATGAGTTCTAGACCAATAGTAATTGCTTCAGATGTGACAGATTCTGCTGTAAGAAGATTAATCTTTGATGCAGGAGAATATATAGAACAATTAATGACATTGTGTGAGGCAGATATTACTACAAAAAATCCAAAACGCTTTAAAAAATACCACAACAATTTTAAGATTGTTAGACAAAAGATGGTAGAGGTAGAAGAGCGTGACCGTGTTCGTAATTTTCAACCACCAGTTACTGGAGAGGAGATTATGAAAACATTTAACATAAAACCTTCACGAGAAATAGGGATCATCAAAGAAGCTATCAAAGAAGCTATATTAGAAGGTGAAATTCCTAATGAATATCAAGCAGCTTATGATTTTATGTTAGAAAAAGGAAAAGCATTAGGGTTGAGTATTTCATAACCTGATGCTTATTGATGAAAAAAAGAAAAAGAAAAAATTGCTTATAAAAAGAATAAAACCCTGGTCTAATTTTTATATACCCACTAAGTTTTGAGAATAGCAACGCTATTCAATACTTTATTCTTGATGTAAGCTAGTAATATTTACAAAAAAAATGAAAAAGGATAATAAAAGTGTAGTGTATTGGCTATTAACTGGGTGTTTATTAATTTTTATAATGGTTGTTGTAGGAGGTATAACTAGATTAACACATTCTGGACTTTCTATTTCTAACTATAAATTAATATCAGGAACTATTCCACCATTAAATGAGACAGAATGGAATGAAGCCTTTGAATTATATAAGCAATATCCAGAATATCAAAAAATCAATAATCAATTTACATTACAAGATTTTAAAGATATCTATTTTTGGGAATGGCTGCATAGAGTAATTGGTAGATTTATAGGACTCGTATTTTTTATTCCGTTTGTATATTTTCTTATAAAAAAGCAGCTTACTAAACCAACTATAAAAAAAGCCTTGATTCTTATGTTTATGGGAGGTTTTCAAGGTTTTCTAGGATGGTTTATGGTAAAAAGTGGTCTTGTAGATAGGCCAGACGTAAGTCATTACAGATTAGCAATGCACTTAGTTACTGCATTTATCACATGTGCATATACTTTTTGGGTAGCATTAGACTTAATATATCCTACTAGAAAAGCTGTAAATAAATCCTATAGAAATTTGATTAGATGGACTGTATTGGTATTGCTAATTCAAATTACTTATGGAGCATTTGTTGCAGGTCTAGATGCAGGTTTTATTCATAACTATTGGCCCTTAATGACCGATGGAAAACTTATACATGAAACTGTTTATATAGAGCAAACACCATGGATTAAGAACTTTTTTGAAGGAAAAAGTGGAGTTCAATTTTTACACAGATACATAGCTTATATAGTAGTTGTCTTAATAGCAATTATATGGTATAGAGGTAAAAAAGAGGCGACTACAACACTACAGAAAAAATCCCTAGATATATTAATGCTATTAGTGATTGCTCAGTTTATTTTGGGTGTATTTACATTAATTTTAAGAGTGCCTATTAGCTTAGGGGTTGTGCATCAAGTGATGGCATTTATATTATTAGGAGCGATAACATTTTCTTTACACCGCTTTACAAAATAAAAGTGCTTTTGCAGCTCAAATTTGTATCTTTGCGTATTCAAAATAGTATGAACAATGATTTACCGTTTTAGGATTATCTTAGACACAGAAGAAGATGTGTTTAGAGATATTGAAATTGAACAAGATGTAACTTTAGAAGAGTTTCATAATGTAATTACACAGTCTTTTGGTTTTGACGGCACAGAAATGGCTTCATTTTATGTAAGTGACGAAGAGTGGAACCAAGGAGAAGAAATATCATTATTTGATATGAGCGACGGTAGTCAGCCTGTACGATTAATGAATGAAACAACCTTGTCTGATGTAGTAAATGAAAGTTCGCCAAAACTGATTTACATTTACGACTTTTTATCTATGTGGACTTTCTTGGTAGAATTGGCAGAAGTTGCTAGTTATGAAGATGGAAGAGAATATCCTAATGTGATGTTTGTTCACGGACAAATACCAGATAATGCACCAGAGAAAGAATTTAAAGCAGATGAGTTTGGCGATCTAGAAGGAGAAGAAGGTTATGACGATTTTGATATCGATAGTTATGACGAAATGGACTTTAACGAAAACTGGAACTAAAAAAAGTTAAGAATATAAAAGATTTAAGAGGAAAGAAATAGATGATAAATTTATATAGTACACAATTTGAATCCTTATCTGTACATAAAATAGGAAATAAGAGTAGGAACGAGAATATTTTTTTATCAAATGCGCCATATACGCTTAATGATGAATTAATAGCTTTGTTAAAAGAATATTTCTTTAAACCATTTAGAGATAAAGAAGAAAACTATTACCAGTTTACTCATGAAGCAGATATAGAGTTTAATCCGTTGTACAAAATTGCATCTGATGTATTTGATAATCCGTCTACAATACATGAGCAATCAAAGCGAATTGGAGCTTTATTGTATGAGCAATCTCAACACCCTCATATAAAAAGTGGTGAGTTATATGTGACGTATTTAGAAAATGTTTCTATTGATAATGAAAAGGTTTCGGCAATAGGAATATTTAAATCGGAATTAAAATACGATTATCTTCAATTTGAAGAAAACGGATCTAACCTTGAATTAGTTTTACAACAAGGAGTTAACCTTAATAAACTAGATAAAGGTTGTTTAATTTTTAATTTCAAAAAAGAAGAAGGGTATAAAGTATTATCTATAGATTCAAACCGATATGATACAAAATATTGGTTAGAACATTTTTTAGGTGTTTCTGCATTTGTTGATGCTAATTTCCAAACAAAGAAATACATGAAGTTTTGCGAAGATTTTGCAAAAGACGTAGTATTACCAGCAGAAGATAAAAAAGAAGAGGTAATGTTTATGAATCGTTCGGTTAATTATTTTGCAAAGAATGACGAATTTGAGGAAAGCAATTTCTTAAACGAAGTAATTGATAATCCTGAGTTGATACCAGAATTTAAGCATTACAAAGTTGAAAAAGCACCTAAATATCAAATAGAAGATTTAACTTCTTTCCCTATAGCAAACTCTGCGGTATCTGCTGCAAGAAAGAAAATGAAGAATACCATTAATTTGGATACTAACATTCAAATTAAAATGGATTTTATTAATCCAGAATCTGCAGAAAAGTTTGTAGAAAAAGGATGGGACGAAGAAAAACAAATGTATTACTACTTGGTATATTTTAATAAAGAACAAAAAGACTAGTTCTTTTAGTATAAAAAATGAAAAGCACTTAATTTAAATTAAGTGCTTTTTTTATGAGTTTAAATAGAAGCATTGATTAAATATCTTTTTTGTAAGTCCTTCTCATTTTATGCATTTCATGCTCATAACCATTCCATAAAGCTTGAATAGCTTTGTTTTCTTCTAATTCTGGATTGGTTTCTACAGTTTTAATTCCGTTTCTTAAAAATGTTTCATTCATCTCTTTAAAAATCAAAGCTGTAATTCCTTTATTTTGATATTGAGGATCAACACCAATAAGATAAAAAGCAGCAGTATCGTTTTTACGTTGTGCTTTTAAAAGGTGTAAAAAGCCAAGAGGGAACATTTTTCCGTTCATCTTTTTGAGCGCCTTAGAAAAAGATGGCATTACTATAGCAAAAGCAATTAACTTACCAGATTTATCAGCGACACAAGTAATATAATCGGGATTGATATATTGGATGTATTTATTTTTGTACATCTCAATTTGATATTGCTGAATAGGAACGAAAGTTTGTAAAACGCTATAGGTTTTATTTAATAAGTCAAACATATCGTCTACATAGGGTAAAATCTCGCTATTTTTCTTGAATTTAAGTAGTTTTAGCTCATAACGATCCTGAATGATTTTAGAGAACTTAAGTACTTTATCTTTTATTGTATCAGGAGTTTTGATACGATATTCTACCCAGGTCGCTGCATCTTGCATTCCTAGAGCTTCCATATGCTTTTGGTAATATGAGTGATTATACCATGTGATCATAGTATTTAGCTCTTCAAAACCTTTGATAAGCAAACCAGCTTTATCCATATTAGAAAAACCAACAGGACCTTCCATAAAAGATAATCCATGATCTTTACCGTATTGAGCAACTCTATCTAATAAAGCTTTGGTTACTTCTATATCATCAATAACATCAAACCAGCCAAACCTAACTTTAGGTTTTTGCTGATCATTAACTTCAATCCAATTAATGATAGCTGCAATTCTACCTACGATTTCATTATTTCTATACGCAAGAAAGAATGCGGCTTGAGCATTTTTAAAAACAGGATTCTTTTTAGGATCCATACTTTCTAGTTCCTCTTTTATAATAGGAGGTACGTAGTAAGGTGAATCTTTATATAAATGAAAAGGAAACTTAACAAACTTTGTTAAATCCCCTTTAGAAGTAATTTCTTTTATGTTGATCATATATTTATTAAACTAAAGCTGTGACAAATATAAAACGGTTTTATCAAATTATTAAAAAGGATTTGAACTTAATCAAATCCTTTTTTGTTATTAATTGTCATCTCCTTGTTCTTCTTGCTCTTTTTGTTTTAGTTTTTCTTCTTTTTTACGTCGTTTCTCTTCCGCTTTGCGTCTTTTTTCTTCGGCCTTTCTTCTAGCTTTTTCTTCTTTTCGCTTACGTTTTTCAGCTTTTTTACGAGCCTTTTCGGCTTCTTTCTTACGTTTTTCTTCGGCTTTATCAACGGTACTTTTTTCTCGCTCTTTTTCAGATAAAAACTCATTTTCTAAAGCTTCAAGCTCTTTGTCAATACTTTCTAGTTCTGCATTAGAATCTTTTTCTAATTTATCCAGTTCGGCTTCAATCTCTTGATCAGTTTTTTCTTCTTTTTTGCCTTCTTTTTCTTCTATAGCATCTAGCTCGGCATCGATTTCATCAATAAGCTTTTGTTTACGTTTTTCTTCTTTACGAGCTTCTTTTTCTGCTTTCTTAGCGTCTTTAGCCTCTTGTTTTAGTCGTTTTTTCTCTTCTTTACGACGTTTTTTCTCTTCTTTTTTATCAACTTTTTCTTGTTCTTTACGTTCTCTTTCAAGACGTAACTCAGTACGTTTAGCATCTAATTCTTGATCAATATTTGATCGTATGCTATCATTTTCAAACTGATTGATAAAGTCATTTTTAGCTCTTTTTTGTTCTTTTTCTTCACCTTCTTCTAGTTCATCATCTTCAGTATTTTCATCAGTATCCTTGTTTTCTTCATCCTCTTCACCCTCATTTTCTTCATTCCCCTCAAGCTCTTCATCTTTCTTAATACCAGATTCTAACCCTTCTTGTTCAATGATTTCATCTTTTTTATGCCAGTCAAATCGGTAAGCTCCTCCTATACTAAAGTTAAATCTAGACGGAGTATCTTTAAAGTTAGTAGCAATATTAGCATCTAATTGAATATTATCATTAAAAAGGTATGCACCACCAACTCTAAAAACATCATCACTATAAAAATCGCTTTTTTGGCCATGGTATTCGGCAAAAGCAGCCCATTTTTCATTAAAAGTGTGAGTTCCTGTTATAATCCATCCATAAGTAGGCGCATCTGTAGTAATTTTATCAATGATTAAATTGGTAACCAAAACCCAATTACCACTATATACTGACCAATTGTTTTGAGCAGAAATGACAATCTTTGGACTAATTGAAGCATCCGTTTCAAATGTAAAAGGATTATCTGAAGTAATAAAGTTAGCTCCAGCATAAACAGATACGGCCGGAATTAAGGTTTTCCATTTAAATTTATGTTGTGCTTTCCAGCTATTTAAATTAACAGAATCTTTTTTAGGATTTTTATAAGGATCGTAGATCAGGTATTTTGCACCCAAAGTGTTTACCCTAAAATTTGTTTGTCTAATTTTTTCTTCTCCGCCACCACGTGGAAATTTTACAGTTTCGGTTCTAAAACTACCCGTTAAACTTACTTCAAGTTGTTCTATAAAAGCACCATAACGAGCAGCGTATTCAAGTTCAAATCCACTAGTTTTAGTATTGAGTAGATTATGTTTTTGTTTATCATACAATAATCCTGCTTCAAATTGTAAAACATTATTTCCTACAGAGAATGCACCAATAGACGTTCCAGGTCGATTTGTATTGATCTTTTCGGTGTATTGTGCATGTATAGATATACTTATAAAAAATATATAAAGGCAACAAAATATATATTTAATGTTCATAGGTATTTGGATTTGGATTCAAAGATAGCTGAATTTATTATTTTTTAAGATTAGGTTCTTTAATTATGATTGGAGTTCCTTATTTTTGGAAAAAAAAATATGCAATACGCATCGTTTACTGGAGTAGTAAAAATTATACTTATCATTTTATTGATCTATTATGGACTAAAGATCATAACGCGATTTTTTGGTCCTCTATTGTTCAAGTATATTGTAAAGAAGGCAGGAGAACGTTTTGGACAACAATTTGATCAATTTAATCAGCAACAGCAACCCAAATCAAAAGAAGGTGAAGTGAGTTTGGATAAACAATCACATACTACATCTTCGTCAAAGAAAACGGTAGGAGAATATATCGACTTTGAAGAAATAGACTAAATTATACCTTGTAATATACTATTCATGATACCATCTATAAAGAAAATTTTACCACACCTTCTAGTTATTTTAGGATTTATAATTGCTTCTGTAGCATATTTCTCACCTGTACTTAAAGGAGAGAAAATAGCACAATCAGATATTATCCAATATATAGGGATGGCAAAGCAACAAACAGATTATAGAGCTACTGTAGGAGAAGATCCTTATTGGGCAGATAATGCTTTTGGAGGGATGCCTACGTATCAATTAGGAGCACAATATCCACATAATTATATCAAGAAGTTGGATAGGCTTATTCGTTTTTTACCTAGACCAGCCGATTATTTATTTCTTTATTTTATAGGTTTTTATGTCTTGTTATTGGTATTAAAAGTTGATTATAGATTAGCTTTTCTAGGAAGTTTGGCTTTTGGTTTTTCAACCTATTACATTATTATTTTGGGTGTTGGTCACAATGCAAAAGCGCATGCAATAGGGTATATGCCTCTGGTTTTGAGCGGAATTATATTAACCTTTAGAAATAAGTATTTATGGGGTGGTATTTTATTTACCCTTGCAATGGCCTTAGAGCTCGTAGCAAATCACTTCCAGATGACGTACTACTTATTATTGTTGGTGGTTGTATTAGGTATAGTATATGCAATAGAAGCTTTTAAAAAGAAAGAATTGCCTTCATTTTTTAAAGCGATAGCAGTGATGATTATAGGAGTTCTATTTGCTGTAGGGCTTAATGCTACTAATATATTAGCTACAAAAGAGTATTCACAGTTTAGTACAAGAGGTAAGAGTGAATTGACAATTAATGCTAATGGTACACCTAAAGAATCTAAGGGATTAGATTATAACTATATTACAGAATATAGTTATGGAATCTTAGAAACATTTAATTTGTTTATTCCTAGGTTTATGGGAGGATCAAGTTCTGAAACTCTAGATAAAGATTCTAGTTTTTATAAAGAATTATTGGTTGCAGGAGCATCTCCAAAAGAAGCCTCATATTATATAGCTAGTGCACCAACTTATTGGGGTGACCAAACATTTATAGGAGCACCTGCTTATATAGGTGCCGTTGTGATTTTTATGTTTGTATTGGCATTATTTTTAATAAAAGGACGTTTAAAATATTGGATAGTAGGTGGTGTTATCTTAACATTATTGTTGTCATGGGGACGTAATTTTGAGTTTTTGACACGATTCTTTATCAACTATGTTCCGTTATACGATAAGTTTAGAGCAGTTTCTTCAATACAAGTGATAATCGAATTGTGTTTACCTATCTTGGGAATTGTAGGTATGCAAAAATTCTTAAGTAACGAGGTAACTAAAGAAGAAAAATTTAAAGCATTAAAATATAGTACAGCCATTGTAGGTGGATTGGCATTAATCTTTTTATTGTTTAAAACAGTACTGTTTAGTTTCTCTGGACCTAATGATGCTAGATTGATAGAAGGTTTTGGTATGAAACTTATGAGAGCATTGAGAGAAGATCGAATTGCTATGTTTACAGCCGATACTTTAAGAGCATTGATTTTGGTATTATTGGTAGCAGGAAGCTGTTGGTTATTTTTAAAAGATAAATTAAAACAAACAATATTATTTGTAATTCTAGGAATATTGATAGTGTTTGATTTGGTAAGTATAGATCGCAAATATGTAAATGATGATAATTTTATCACAGCACGTCAATACAATAACACATTTCCTGCTAATCTAGCAGATACAGAGATATTAAAAGATAAAGGACATTATAGAGTATTTGACCTTACTGTAGATCCGTTTAATTCTGGTAGAGCATCTTATCATCATAATGCTATAGGAGGATATCATGCAGCTAAATTGGGTAGGATTCAAGATTTATATGAATTTTATATTAGCCAAAATAAGGTTGAAATACTTAATATGCTTAATGCAAAGTATATTATAACAGAAGACAAAGAAGGAGTATATGCTCAGAAAAACCCGTATGCAAATGGTAATGCTTGGTTTGTAGAAAAGATTAAATGGGTAGATAATACCAATGATGAGATTATAGGATTAAAAGATATTAAAACAAAAGATGTAGCTATTGTTAATGCTAAATTTAAGAAAGAAATTAATAAAGATAATTTTGTAAAAGATAGTTTAGCAACTATTACATTAGATACACATAAACCTAATCAGCTTGTATATACTTCAAATAATACTAATGATGGTTTTGCTGTTTTTTCTGAAGTTTATTATGCAGATGGATGGCAGGCTTATATAGATGGTAATCCAGTACCATATGTGCAAACGGATTATATCTTAAGAGGATTAATGGTACCATCAGGAACACATAAAATTGAATTTAAGTTTGATCCTCAAGTAGTAAAAACTGGTAGTCGTCTTTCGCTAGCTAGTTCGATAATTGTAGCAGGCTTGATATTAGGAGCATTATTTTTAACGTTTAAGAAAAGAGAAGAAGATTAAAAATAGAGGAGTAGGGTGAAAAAAGTTCTTATCATAGCATATTATTGGCCGCCAGCTGGTGGTCCTGGAGTACAGCGCTGGTTAAAATTTGTAAAATATTTTAGAGATTTTGATATTGAGCCTGTTGTCTATGTGCCAGAAAATCCTACATATCCTATGATAGATAAGGCATTTGAAAAAGAAATTCCAGATGGAATTACTGTAATTAAGAATAAAATCAATGAACCTTATCGATTTGCTAGTATATTCTCCAAAAAAAATACCAAGAGTATTAGTTCGGGAATTATAGCAGATCAAAAGAAACAATCATTAATTCAGCGAATATTACTTTATATAAGAGGGAATTTTTTTGTTCCAGATGCTCGTGTTTTATGGGTAAAACCATCGATTAAATTTTTAGAGCACTATTTGTTGAATGAAGGGATAGATACAGTAATAACAACAGGCCCTCCTCATAGTATACATTTGATAGGCCTAGGGTTAAAGAAAGGATTAGACATACATTGGTATGCAGATTTTAGAGACCCATGGACTACAATAGGTTATCATGATAAATTAAAATTAAGTAAACGCGCAGCCTTAAAACATAAAACCCTAGAAAAAGAAGTTTTATCTGTAGCAGATGATATTATTGTAACGAGTTTTACAACAAAAAAAGAATTTGAAACAATTACAGATAGGCCTATTCATGTAATTACAAATGGTTATGATGATGAAAAAGTGATCAAAGGAAACTTAGATGATCAATTTACCTTTTCTCATATAGGTTCCTTATTATCAGAAAGAAACCCTAAAATGTTGTGGAAAGCATTTGCAGCCATTATAAATGAAAACCAGGCATTTGCAGCAGCATTTAAATTACAATTGGTAGGAACTGTAAGTGAAGAAGTAATACAGTCAATTAAGGAAGCAGGGTTAGCATCATATTTAGAGTTAAAAGGATATGTACCTCATGATGAGGCTATACAAATACAACATGATTCACAAGTCTTATTACTTATAGAAATTGATAGTGAAGCTACTAGATGTATAATACCAGGTAAATTATTTGAATATATGGCTTCTGGAAGACCTATTTTTGCCATAGGTCCAGACAAAGCTGATATATTTAAAATTATAGAAGAAACCAAAAGTGGAATAAGTCATCGTTATAATGAATACGAAGAGATAAAAAGGACTATTTTAAGTTACTTTAAATTATATAAAGAAGGTAAATTAGGAACTCATTCTAGAAATATTACACAATATAGTCGTAAAGCACTCACCAAAAAATTAGCTAGTTTGCTTAAAAGATATTAAACCATGGGAAAAGTGATTAAACAATCTATGGTTAATATGATAACAACCTATATCGGTTTTGGTATAGGTGCTCTTAATACATTGGTATTGTATCCTAATTTTTTAAGTAAAGAATACAACGGACTAATAGCGCTATTACTAGCAGTGGCTAATATGATATGGCCATTAATGGCTTTTGGGATGCATAATACAATGATTAAATTTTATTCTGCTTATTCTGATAAGACAGATCAAAATAAATTTATTAGTATGATGCTGTTATTCCCAATCAGTATTGCATTGATTTTGGGTACAATTGGATATTTTGGGTATGAAATTATTCTTCAATATTTTGATAGTGGAGAAAAGTCGGATCAAGAATTACTTCGACAATATGGAGGTTTGATTTATGTTATCGCTTTTGCAATGACATATTTTGAATTGTTTTTTTCGATGGCCAAAGTACATATGAAAAGTACATTTGGTAATTTGATGAAAGAAGTTTTTCATAGATTGATCATTGCTATATTATTAATGCTCTTGTATTTTAAAAATATAGATGTACATAGTTTTGTTTATGCAGTAGTATCAATTTACGTTTTAAGAACAGTAGTATTGATGGGGTATGTGTTTTCTTTTAATAGCATGAAGCTTAAAATAGGATTACCTAATAATTATGTCGAAGTATTAAAATATTCTTCTTTGATTCTTATAGCAGGATCTGTTGCAGTAATGTTAATAGATCTTGATAAAGCAATGATCAAAAAGTATTTACCTATAGGCGAAATTATGGTGTATAATATCGGAATCTTTATTGCTAGTGTTATCGCAGTTCCATCTAGAGCAATGCATCAAATAACCTATCCTATAACGGCAAAATTGATGAACGAAAAAAAGCACGATGAGCTTTATAAGTTATACAAGAGTAGTTCTCTTAATTTGTTTATAGTAAGTGGATTTATATTTATTCTTATTGTTTGTAATGTAGAGGAGCTATATCGTTTAATCCCTAAAGGTTATGAATTGTATATGGGAGTGATTCTATTAATAGCATCAGCTAAGCTTTATGATAATTTGATAGGTAATGCAAATGCAATTTTATACAATTCAAAATATTATAATGTGATTCTATTTATGGGAGTAGGCTTAGTCATACTTGCATATGTACTTAATTTATTATGTATACCTCAATTTGGGATTCTGGGTGCAGCATTAGCGACATTTATAGCAATATGTTGTTATAATACTATGAAAGTTCTTTTTATAGGAATGAAATTTAGAATGTTACCATTTACTAATAAAACTAGTATTGTTTTTATTCTTATTACAGGATGTACATTAGCTTTTTATTTCTGGAATTTTACGTTTCATCCTATAATTAACATTACATTAAAAAGTTTAGTGATAGGAATCGTATATGGTAGTATTGTTTATTATGGGAACTTGTCTAGAGAAATCAATGATCTTTTAAAAAGAATACCTATTCTCAATAAAATAGTATAAAAGAAAACCCTCAAGGTGCATAGCATTCAACTTAAGGGTTTTCCAAACTAACCAACCAAAAAAATAATTTATATTTTAAGATCTACTTCTTGTTCTTTTTTCAGAATAATTTCTTGAAGTAGCTCGTGTATTATTGCTTCTTGTTCTACTAGGTGCAGCTTTTTTTTGTTTGCTAACTCTAGTTCTATTGTTTTTAACAGTGCTTCTGTTATTATAACGATTATCTTTTCTAGATGTTACATTAGATGTAGTATTTCTACTACGTCTTTGTGTTTTTCTATCATAATTAGTCGTTCTTTTTTGAGCGTAATTTCTTGACCTAGTGCTGTTACTATTAGAATAACGTGTATTGTTATTTCTGCTATTATTTTGATTATATACAGATCTTGAACGTGTATTTGTATAACCTCTATTTACATTTTGAGTATTTGCATTTCTAGAGCGAGTAGTAGTATATCTACTTCTATTACGATCATTTGTTCTATGAATAGTTGATCTATGATCTCTAGATCTATAAGAAGTGCTTACTACACGGTTTGATCTAGTACCTCTATGATAAGAAGTAACACGTTGATTTGGTCTGTAATAAGTTCTACTTCTATAAGGTCTCTTATAATATCCATCATAATAACAATAATTTCTATAAGTTCTATAAGAATATCTATATGGAGTATAATACCTTCTATAAGGTCTATTATATACCACACATCTGTTACTTACAGGAGCTACAAAATAACGGTGATAAGGCCTGTAAATATAACGTCTATTATAATTGTTAATATATCCAGTACAATTTAAAAATACACCAAAGTTGTTATAATTTACATATAAACCACCTACTTGAGCGATACGACCATAACGATTGTAATTAATATAAACATCACCTGCTTGTACAATTCTTCCGTAATGATCATAAAAGATTGGCGTATCTTCTATTTGTATTACAGCTCCATAATCATCATATTGAACGAAAGTATCATAATTGTAACCAGAATTAAAACTAATATTTATACCTGGAGCATTTACGTTAAAGCCAAATGAAGGATGATTATAGTAAAAATCAAATTGCCCATCTGAATAAACAGAGAATTCAATTCCGTTTTCATTAAAGATAAATGATTTACCATAATTGTATGCTGCTGTAGTAGCTTTAGTTTCGTCTGCTTTCATAGCAGAACTAACTAAAAATAACGCTGAAAATAGTAATATAAGTTTCTTCATAATCTTTGATTTTAAAGGTGAGTGATGTTCTTTAATTTTGGATCGATCATTTACTCGCTTAGATAAAATCAAACAGCGTGCCATAATTTTATTTAAACATTAATATGCTTATTAATAATTGATTATGTAAAGCAAAAAAGCTTCGTTTTAATAAGAAAACGAAGCTTTTTATATTGATATGATAAAAAAATCTAGTTTCGAACTATTTTCTTACGTAATATTTTTCCGTTAACATTTAAGTTTACAAAATAAACCCCAAGACTTTTATCAGATAAATCAATAACATCAGATGTATTCGATGTAATAAATTGCCCATTCATATTATGAATAGTATATTTATAACTTACATTTTGTGGGTTATTTATATAAATATAATCGCGAGTTATATTTGAAGAGAATGTAATGTTGTACTGTTCAAAATCATTTACACTTAAAGTATTCCAGAGATCTTGAGCATCTGGACCATTCCATATCATTGTTGCTAGATAAGGATTATCGATAAATGGATTTCTGTTACCTTGCACATTAGCGATAGCTTCGTTACGAGCTATTTCAAAATTAGAAACAGGATCTTCTACATTCCATTGTAAGAAGACATCAGGCATATCTTGGTGAGTTGTAGCACCAACACCTACATCTGCAGCTTGACATTGAGAAGGATATCTTAAGTACATATACATAATGATACGAGCTACATCTCCTTTCCATTCGTCTCCAGGATAAAAATTACCTGAGCTTGTAATAGTAGAGTTTCCAGAACCATTTTCAAAAATACGATTACTACGAGAAGAGTTCATTTGTCCGTCACAAGCTCTTAAATTATGAGCATCTGTACCAGAGCCAGGATCATCTGTATCCAATGCAGGATTTGCGGCAGATTTAGGAAAAACATGTTCTCTATTCCATAATCCAGTACAAGATGATGAGTGACATGAGTCATCTTTACTACGAACTCTATCGTTACGAGTTATAGCATCAGTATCATCAAATCCATATATTAAAAGTACTTGAGAAGCATCATTTGGATCTAAATCAGCCGTTTTAAGCACATCCCATACATCTGTAGAGCTAGCAGTATAAGGTAGCTCAAAAGTATGTGTATTGCTAATTAGTGTTGAAAGTTGTTCTTTAATCATTTCACCATTTTGACTAAAATCTACAGAAGAATAATAGGATGGAATTTGAGAAAAAATTAAAGCGGGTAGTAATAAAAATACGCTTAGTAATTGTTTTACCATGACTTAAGTATTAAGAGTTTGAATTTAGCGATGGCAAATATGAGGAATTAAAAAGAAGAAAAAAGACTAAAAATGTTAAAGTTACATGATGATTTGCTAAAAAATCACGGTTAAATATATAGTATAAGTGATAGAAAAAAATCTACTCTTTTATTATTGTATAAGAGTGTAAAATGTATGATATATAAAACTTATCTTATTGATAAATCTCCGAAAAAATGATTTATAAAAGAAATAGTGTTAATAGCTATCTTAAATAATTATAGATCTTTTTGTTGTTTCTGGTTTTATAGTTTTGATTTACAAAACAGTAACGTGATGTTGCGGTCTTTTTTATTAAGAGTCAATATATTGATTATAAGAGCTTGATTATTTAAATGAGTTTTAGATTATTGAGATAAATTGAGAGTATAGTAGGGGGGGAATTAGAATAGTCTAGCGTTTAACTATAGCAAAAAATGACTATAACTATATAGTTTATATAAGGGAAAACAAAACAATAGTAAATAGTTATTATAGAAGAGTATAGTACATGGATCCACACTATACTTTGATAATCTGAACAAAATGTTGAGATAAAAAACTACTGTCTTGAGAATTGTATAAGATTCTTGAGATAAACGATATGCCCTTTAAACAAGTTTTTAATAAAAAAAGAATATGAAAAATTTAATAATGTATTTAATTGCGTGTTTGTTTGTTATTAGTTGTGCTAATGATGATGACGCAACTGTTGAAATTGTAGTGGAAGATAATGAAGAAGAAATTGTACAAATTACAGCATTAAACTTAAATCAAGAAGATGCGATAGATTCGAATTTACCAGCT
The DNA here is from genome assembly GCA_947387485.1 of Aquimarina rhabdastrellae. GTDB lineage: Bacteria > Bacteroidota > Bacteroidia > Flavobacteriales > Flavobacteriaceae > Aquimarina. The sequence continues at coordinate 288,564 of CANDNT010000001.1, read as the reverse complement.
AGAGTTAAGCAAGGAATGATCTTTTTTAACAATGAATATTGGTTCATGGGAGGTCACGAAGCAAAATTACAGCGAGGTAAAACCTATTATGGTGATATCTGGAAGAGTCGTGACGGTATAGCATGGACTAAGATTACAGATCAGGCTCCTTGGGGACCACGTCATAGTTTTAACCTCTTTGAATTTAATAATGAGTTATGGATTATAGGAGGGCAGACTGGAGAAACTAATATTACATGGTATAATGATGTATGGAAAAGTGCAGATGGTATTACTTGGGAAAAAGTATTAGATCAAGGGCCATGGTCAGAACGATTAGAACCTGATGTTCAGGTATATAATAATAAAATGTATTTGATTGGAGGACATACACCAGTTAATTGGCATATTAATCAAGATATATGGGAATCTACAAATGGTCGTGATTGGGTTAAAGTAGGAGAAATTAGTGATGATACGTTAGGTAATCAACAAGCTAGACAAGGAATTTATCAACAAGGATTAATCAATTTTAAAGGTAAGTTTCTAATGTTAGGTGGAAGTAGAGCATCCACTTTTACTGGTTTTGATTGGGTACTTGAATCCACTAATGGTAAGGATTGGAGTGTATTGACAAAAGATACACCTTGGGTAGCAGATCGAGATTATTTACATATGCGACATGCGCAGCCTTTTATCTTTAAAGATAGATTAATGATCATTTTTGTAGTTGAAGACGAAAATGGAAGAAAAATCCAAAAGTTATATTCTACTGAAGATGGAAAAGATTGGAAAGAAGAGTTAAACTTACAAAGATTTAATAATGATTTTAGCTTTTTATCGTTTCCTAAGATTCAAATAAATGCTGCTAATGAGATAATGATTTATGGATCATATAATACAGCATTTGGACCTTTGGATGATGCATTACACATTATAAAATTGGTAGATAACCAATAATAGTAAGCAAAGATAAAATCAAACTATATATAGTGGTATTGTTTAAAACATAATGCCGCTATATATGTTTAATTACAATAAATGAATAAGTCAAGTATAGAAAAAGAATTTTTAACTCATTTTGAAGGGATAGGATATTATAAAACCTATCAAGAAGGAGATAAAATTTTTGATGAAGTAGAATCAAATAAAAAAATATTCCTTTTGATAGAAGGAACAATAGCTTTTATACTAAATAATAAACATAAAGAAACTGTTTTATTTGAGTTGAACGATAAAGAGATTCAGATTATTAATGGGCATAGTATTTTGACAAAAGATACTTATAAATATGAATGTAAAGCTTTAGAAGAATCACAAATATTATGTGTATTAAAAGAAGAGTTTATGGTATTGATGCAAGACAATATGTTTATTCATGGTTTAGTACATAAGAATTTTGAAAAAGTATATGCACTTAACTTAGAATGGTTGACTAACTATATAGCAATGCCTACTACAGAACGTATTTATAATACATTAAAAAGAATAGCAGAAAAAAAAGAAACAAAAGAAATAAAAATTCCGGTAAAAGAACTGATGTTAAGTTTAGGGTTATCAAAATCTATGATACATAAGGCTTTAAACGAACTTGAAAAAGATGGGAAATTAGAAAAGAAAACTAATATGATAACCTTAAAGTAATCCCGATCATTATATAAACGATCGGGATTGAGCTAAGTTTAGTTGAGTTTGAATTAAGGTTTTAGTGCTATAAACTAGAATAATACTAAAAAATAAATCTTAATAAGGTTGATGCTTTTTACCATTAGCAATGTACGCCTAGCAAAGGAATAATATAACTTTTGATAGGTGAGATTAGTACCTTAGAACAAAACTAGTATAAAGTCTAATCCGCAATATCAAAAACATCCTTATAGAGTAATGGTAATAATTCCTTTTAGGATAATATTGAGATAAAGAATAGTTATTCAGTTTAATTCTATAAACAATTATCTTTTAGTATATCTAGTAAAAACTATCTGATACAAATTAAATATAGATTTGACTAGTATAGAATAAAATTGTACACATTAATACTTTATTAATACGATTATTATCCTAAATTGATAAAATTGAAATAGTTATGAATTTGTTAAGTTTTAGAAAATAGAGTTTCATCAAGTTAAAATAGTAAATAACTTAAATATTTCTACGGTATAACAGTAGTTTTGGTAAAATAATACTATAAGAGCTATCAAAAGGATGCAAAGTATGGTGTTATTTAATGTTCAAAAATAAATAGTATTGCTTATGAAAGTATCAAATATTGATTCAGAAATGTTAAGACTTTTCAAAGATAAAGCTTTTTCGAGTTATGAAAGAGGCGAAGAAATTTTGATACGTGAAAATAATCAAAATCTTATTGGTATATTAAAAAGAGGGATACTTAAAATTTGTTTTTATAATGAAAAAAAAGATACCGATGTTGTATTATACCATCTTTACCCAGAAGGAATCAAACTATTAATAAACACATTGTATTTTAAAACAACAGCATATGAATATAGATATATAGCACTAGAAAATAGCGAAATATTATGGATTCCTATAGAAGAATATGAACATAAAGCTATAGAAAACACGTATTTAATAAATCTTAAACAGGATAGCTATAATTATCATCATAAGCAGCTAATAAAAAAAACAAAAGAAGCAGTATATATAAAAGACAATAAAGAGATATTGTATAAATATTTGAAGTTTAAAATGTATATCACAAAAAACAATAGTATCGATATATCAATAAAAGAACTAGCTAGTGATCTCAATTTATCGCTACCCATAGTGGGTAAACTTATAAAAGAATTGTCTAACGAAGAGAAAATCAAACGAATAGGTAGGAGGATAGTAATAACACAATCCAATAATGCTTTTTGTAAGTTATTATCAAATCAAAATTTTGAAGAATAAGATGATATAAATCCATGTTAATTTTGATATTTTTGAGATGAGATGACAATCATTAAAAAATACGATTATGATATTAGGAATTGGATCTAGAATAAAACACTCAGAGTACGGAGCAGGAGTAATAACAAATGTAACTTCAAAAATGTATTGGGTTACTTTTATAGAACATGGATTAGAAACAATAGAGGTTGATTCAGAATTTGAAATAATTGAAAGTGTAGAAGATGAGGTAGATACAATTAGCTTTTTTGAAGTTGAAAATACATTGAGAAGATTATTAAAAACCTATAGCGATATCTCTGAGATTGTACCTATTGCTGACAAATGGAAAAATGGTAAATTAATTCTTCAACCAGGAGATACAAACCTTACTTCAAAAGAAATGGATATAGATACATTCTTTCATAAAATAGTTATGGTCAGAGATCGAATAAGAGTGATGGAACAAAAGATAAATAGTTCTAACCTTGAAGAGCAAGAAAAGATTGACTTACAACAGTATATTACAAGAATGTATGGGAGTTTGACAACATTTAATGTATTGTTTAAAAATAAGACTCAAAACTTTGTAGGAAGTCGAAGTAAATCATAATCAAAAGGAAAAAGCAGATGACAGAAGGTATGTTTGATCGAAAAAATCACTGGGAAAATATTTATCAAAACAAACAATTAGAAAATGTAAGTTGGTATCAACCTAAACCAACAACTTCTCTAGAGCTAATAACAGAACTTTCTATAGCAAAAAATGCTAAGATTATTGATATAGGTGGAGGTGATAGTTTTCTTGTAGACCATTTATTGGCACTAGGTTATGAACACATGACAGTTCTTGATATTTCTGAAGCTGCTATAGAAAGAGCAAAGAAACGATTGGGATATCAGGCAGAACAAGTAACATGGATTGTTGCAGATGCAACAACTTTTGAAACTAGTGAGACTTATGATGTTTGGCATGATAGAGCTGCTTTTCATTTTCTGACTAATGATGAAGATATAAAACGATATATAACAAATGTTGATAAGGCGTTATGTAAAGAAGGAAGATTGATCTTAGGTACTTTTTCTACATCAGGTCCTTTAAAATGTAGTGGAATCCCAATAAAACAATACTCTATAGAAAGTATGACCAAGACATTTGATGAGATGTTTGAAAAGCAAAAAGGATTCAATATAGATCATAAAACTCCATTTGATACTATTCAAAATTTTACATTTTGTACATTCTCAAAAAAATAATAGCATCGAATTAAAATTAAGTATAGAAGAGGTATTGTAACTGATAACAATACCTTTTTTTATAATATAATATAGCTAAAAATATGTTATTTGCAACAGAAAGATTAGATATAAGAAAGCTACAGAGTACTGATATAGATAGCTTCTATGATATGCAACGTAATCCTAAGGTGATGCAGTATATAAAGAAGCATATGAATAGGTTAGAAAGCGAAAAAGAGTTGGCTCGTTTTATATCGTATGATAAAGATGAAACCAAGTTTTTTAATATATGGGCTGTAACCAGAAAAGACGATCATGAGTTTATCGGTATTTGTGGCGTATATAAAAATGATAAATCCGAATTTGAAATAGCATATAGACTCCGAGAATTGTATTGGAAAAAAGGATATGGAAGAGAAATTGCAACTAGCCTTATAAGATATTGTTTTGACGAACTAAAACTTAATGAACTAACAGCTTATGTGCATAAAGAAAATAAGGGGTCAGTACGTATTCTGGAAAAGGAAATGCAGTTTATAGAAGAGTTTTATGACGATAAAACACATTTTTATGAGCGTGTATACAAGTTAAAGCGAAAGAATGATTAAGAATATTAATGGAGTTTTTTATAATTAAGAGGCTTGATCATTATGATTTGCTACTACATAATCTCCCCAATCCGCAATAGCTTGTAATAACGGAATTAGAGTTTTTCCAAAATCTGTTAGAGAGTACTCAACTTTTAAAGGAGGTTTTGAAGTATAAACAGTGCGTAAGATAACACCATCTTCTTCTAATTTTTGTAACTGTAAACTTAAAGTACGTTCAGTAACAGTCTTCATATTTTTTCTTAATTCATTATATCGCAAAGGACCTGCAATTAAATAATATAAAATAACTGTTTTCCATTTACCACCTATAATACCCATGGTAACGCTGGTACAGCATGGATATTTTTTTCCTTTAATAGTATACATCTGATCTGTTTTTGAATAAAAAAATTAAACTATCCTTTTTGACCGTTATTGCATAACAATACAACTATATATAGTTTTGTTACTATAAAAAATATAGTTTAATAATTATTACAAAAATATGAATTTTAAAGAAGCAATGCAATGGCGTTATACAACCAAGATGTATGACCATTCAAAAAAATAGCACCTAATAAAATAGAAGAATTAAAAGAAATATTAAGACTAAGTCCTTCATCAATTAATAGTCAACCATGGAAGTTCACGTTAATTTCTGATGAGAAAACAAAACAGCAATTAGCAAAAGCTTCGTTTTTTAACGATAAAAAAGTTGAGCAATGTGATACTGTAGTGGTATTTAGTCGTATAAACAATATTGAATTATTTGAAAAGCAAATAACAGCAACACTTCCAGAAGGAGCAGTAGGGTATTATAAACAGTTTTTAAAACCCAAACCAGAATCAGAGATTAAAGCTTGGTTTGATAAGCAAGTATATTTAGCCTTGGGTGTATTTTTAAGTGCTTGTGCAGAAATGAAAATTGACTCTACACCGATGGAAGGAATTGAACCAGAAAAATACGATGAAATATTAGGGCAAAAAGATTATAGTGAACTTGTAGCCGTAGCTATAGGGTATAGAGATGGAGAAGATTTTAATCAAATAAATAAAACACCTAAATCAAGAAACCCAATAGCTCAAGTAATAACATCAATTTAATCATATAATTATTCAAGAACATGGCAAATCAACAATTAACAATCGTTGCAAGAGTTTTAGCAAAAGAAGAGAAAAGAGAATTAGTTAAAACAGAATTATTGAAGCTCATAGCTATAACAAGAACAGAAGAAGGATGTATCAATTATGATTTACATCAAGATAATGAAAACGAAAACCTGTTTTTGTTTTATGAAAACTGGGCTTCAAAAGAGTTATGGCAAAAACATATGAATAACGATCATCTAGTAGCATATTTAAAAGCTACTGATGGTGCTGTAGAAGATTTTCAACTTAACGAAATGACAATAATAGGATAGAAGCTAATTAAAATAAAATTGATTAAGCAAAAATTAAAAAAGCTATCAAATAATACTTTGGTAGCTTTTTTAAAAACTAATTACTTTAGTTAGTTTGAGTTTGTTTATCAATACTTTTTAAATCCAAAATAAAAATACTAATTCTAGAAATTAAGAAGGTTAATAAACCAAATAGCGTAGGTAAAAAAGTTATTTTAATACCACCTGCTAACATTTGAATAGAAGCGTCATTTTGAAAATGAATAGTATCAAATCCTTCTATTAGACCTATAACTTGTCCCATAATACCCCAAACTACAGTAAATAAAGCTATAGAATGGATAAACTTTTTAGCTTTGGCATTGTAATTAGGTTGAAATAAACCACGTGCCGTTATTACTATTATGGTAATAAATAAGGCAAGAATAGGAAACATAAAAAAAGGCCCACCTTCGATTAATCTGTTAATTAAATCTGTCATAGTATTTTAGTTTTAATGATTAATATCTCAAAACTATTATAATGAACGCTCTAAAAAATTAATATGAGATGAGAGCGCAATTTAAAGGGATAAAATACCAAATTAAAGCTTAGAATTGCATTCAATGAGGTTAAAATGTAAAAACAAGGGCAAAATTGGTTATTAATCGCAAAATAATAGGATTACTTTTTATAAATTTAAATCTTGCATAATATGGACATCATACAATTTAAAAAAGCAAGATTTATACCTATACATATCGTATTCTGGATAGGAGTATGGTTTTTTTATGTCTACTTTTTTAGTTACAATGCAACTAATACAGCATATGTTTTTTGGTTTTCAAGTTTTCTCTTGCCTGCTACCATGATCACGGCTTATTTTTTTATCTATTACTTGATCCCAAAGTATTTATTAAACAAAAGATATTGGCACTTTGTACTATACAGTTTGTATACCTTAGTATTTTCTACCTATTTTATTATATTAACTATTTACGGAAGCTTTATTTTTTTATCGAGATTGAATATTGCTAATGTACCCGTAATGAGTAGAAATTTTGCTTTTGTACTTATCTTAATTTATCTCATTGTAGGATTGGTAAGTTTTGTGAATTTGATACAACATAATTTTCAAGCTTTAACACGTAATAAAGAGCTTGAAAATAAAATACTAGAAACACAATTAGAACTAAAAAATCAAGAATTATCCTATTTAAAAAAACAGATCCATCCACATTTTTTGTTTAATACCTTAAACACGATTTATGGGTTTGCACTTAAAAAATCTGATTATACACCAGAGATTATCCTTAAACTATCAAACCTATTAGATTACATACTCTATCAAGTGCAAAAGCCTAGTGTGAGTTTAGAAAAAGAATTACTCCATATAGAGGAATACTTAGAGTTAGAAAAGATAAGATTTAAGGATACACTAAATGTGAGTTTTAAAAAAGGACAAATTCCTTTTAATTATAAGATTCCACCTATGTTATTTATACCATTTGTTGAAAATGCATTTAAACACGGAAGCATTGTAAATGGTTTTTTAACAATAAAAATGACATTAAATGTAACTGATGAAGGGTTAATGTTTGGTATTAAGAATACAATAAAAGAAACTCTTGATGAAAAAAGAGATTCAAATGGATTAGGCTTAGACAATATAAGAAAACGATTAGATCTATTGTTTAAAGATAATTATGAGTTACAGATAGTATGTGATAATGGATGGTATGCTATCAAATTGGAATTACCAAATATTAATGCATAATGAAGAAGATTTATACCTGTATCATTGTAGATGATGAACCTACAGCAAGAGAAATTTTAGAAATACATTTAGGTAAAATTGATAATATCGAAATTATAGGTATCTGTAAGAATGCGATAGAAGCCATAGCTGTACTCAATGATAGGCAGCCAGATTTAATTTTTCTAGATATCAATATGCCAGAAGTTAGTGGATTGTCTTTTGCAAAAATGATTCCCAAAGAAACAAAGGTGATTTTTACAACAGCATATAGAGAGTATGCTGTAGATGGATTTGATTTACAAGCAGTAGATTATATACTTAAACCTATTTCGCTAGAGCGATTAATACAAGCAGTACAAAAATTTGTTGGAGAATGCAATTATAAAATACCCTCATATGATAAAGCAGAAGAACTAGATCGTAATGATTTTATTTTTGTTAGATCTGAACGAAAAATGGTTAAAGTAAGTTTTGAAGAAGTATTGTATATAGAAAGCTTACAAGATTATCTAAAGATACACACTACACAAAAAACAATTATTACTAGAGAAACAATAACAAATATAGAAGCTAGATTACCTAAAAAAGAGTTCTTGAGAATACATCGTTCTTTTATTGTAGCGATAAATAAGATAGATTCTTTTACTAATGAACACATCACAATAGATAAAAAGAGTTTATCCATTAGTAGAAATTATAGAAAGTCAATTGTACAGTTGTTATCACAGTTATAAAGAAATATTGGATAAAATTAGATAGTAGAATGATAGAATATCGATTTGCATATTGATAACACTTCTAGTATCTTGACTTCTTAATCAATACTTGTATACGATTGAAAGCACAATTTCCATCAAAGAAAATAGGATTACTGTTAGGGCCAGTAATTTTTAGTTTAGTAACATTTCTTCCTTTTACACTTATTTCCCCACAAGCAGATGATGTAATAGCAGTAGCTTTATGGATGATTATTTGGTGGATTACAGAAGCGGTTTCAATATCAGTAACAGCATTATTACCAATTATTTTGTTTCCGTTATTTAATATACTACCGATAAAAGATGTAACACAATACTACGGAAGTCCTATTATATTTTTATTCTTTGGAGGTTTTGTAATGGCATTAGCACTAGAAAAAGTATCATTACATAAACGTATAGCACTCACGATTATAAAATATACAGGAACAAGTCCTAATCGGGTGATTTTAGGATTTATGATTGCTACAGCCTTTATGAGTATGTGGATTAGTAATACAGCAAGTACAGTAGTGATGTTACCTATAGCATTATCCGTAATAAAATTATTGATAAATGATGAAGATGGATTTACAAAAGGAGATCGTAATTTTGCATTAAGTATTATGTTAGGTATTGCTTTTTCAGCTAATATAGGAGGTGTGGCAACAATAATAGGTACGCCACCAAATTCTGTTTTAATAGGGTTTCTTGAAAATGAATATCAAATCGAGATTTCTTTCTTAAACTGGATGATATTAGGAGTGCCTTTTGCAGTTGTAATGTTAGCTATAGTATATTGGGTAATTGTTAAGTGGATTTATCCTAATAACCTTGATGATTTTATGGAATCACAAGATGTGATTACTACGGAATTGGTCAAATTGGGTAAATTGAAATCAACCGAAAAGCGAGTATTGTGGATTTTCGGGATAACTATAGCGCTTTGGATGAGTAGAACAACGCTCAAAGCAATATTTCCAATGATACAATTATCAGATACAGGAATTAGTGTACTAGGAGCATTAGCTTTGTTTGCAGTTCCTATGAGTTTTAAGAAAAGAGATTTTCCACTAGATTGGGAAGATACTCAGAAATTACCTTGGGGTATATTAATACTTTTTGGAGGAGGTTTGGCTTTGGCCAAAGGATTATCTCATGTAGGATTAATTGAAGTAATAGCTAATACTATTGCAAATAATCAAGCTCTAAGCATTTTTATAATAGCAGCAATATTAATTACCATCATGTTATTTATGACAGAATTGATGAGTAATGTAGCATTAGTCTCTATTTTTGTTCCTGTTGTAGCAGGAATAGCTATAGGATTGAACATACCTATATTACATCTATTAATACCTGTGACAATCGCTTCGAGTTGTGCTTTTATGCTACCTATGGCAACACCACCTAATGCTATTGTATTTGCTAGTGGATATGTAAAAGTATCAGAAATGGCAAAAGTGGGAATTTTCCTTAATATAATAGCTGTTGTCCTACTTATTCTAATGTTTCAGTTTATTATGCCTTATATATTTTAAATAGTTAGTTTTTCTTAAAGAAATGGAAATAACCTAGGATTAATTCCATGCTTTAATATTAGAGATAGGTAAACCAAAACCTAATATTTTATGTTCTTGACTTAATACAGCGCCTGATTGAGTAGTTGTCCATTTACTCCATGTAGCTTCTAATCCTTTGATAGGGAGAATTGAGACCCACATTTTATAACTTTTAGGGCGATAATTTTTGTCAACTTTCCATAAATAAGCATCACCAGGAGTAGAACCTCCTTTTGTATACTGTACTAGTAATGCTTCTTCACTATTTTCTAAAGTAACTAAAGAACGTTGAACACCAGTGTCAAAGATTTTATATGGAGCAATTAACCAAAATGAGTCATTATTAAAATAATCCAGTGCTTTTTGGATGACCATTTTTTTATTAATATCTATAGACTTATTATTTTTTGAAACCTCACTAGCTATACTGTTTTTAAGATTAAGAACAACTTTATAATCGTCCCAAGATACCGTTACAATTTCAATGTTACGATCCCATACATAGTGATGACTAGCAAATGACCAAGATAAGTAACGCGTGTTCTTGTATTTATCATAATCTAACGCTTCAAGCATACGGGTAGCAAATGCATCTGCTTCATTACCGGATATACCTTGAGGTAATTTGGTATTTAAAGAAAGATATAGCGTGATAAAGGTTAATAAGATGATAGCAAAAAATCCACCAATAAAAAAACCTAGAATTTTCAATAATTTTTTCATGTTTAAAAATATCAAAATGATTTTAGACAACGAAGGTTGGTTTACTTTTATTTTATAGGATGTTCAATTGATTTAGTTGAAAAAGATATACAGGTATATTTATAAATGCATACTTTTGGCATGTATGATTCATCTATAGAAAAAAACTTCTTTATTATAGGTGAATAAATAACACATTCAACAATTAAAATAAATTTAAAATGAAGAAAAAGTTATTAATTTTTATGATGTTCATTTCGATTATTACAAATGGACAAACTACATCAGAATACATAATTAATGGAGGTATTCAAGGAGATATAAGTAAACAATCTAACTTGAATAATAATGTTCTGGGAGATGCGATTACTCATTTAGGAAATGAAGGGACAATAACAATTAAGGGAGATGTGAGTATCACAGGTGATTTTATTGTTCCTGAGGGAATTGTACTTAATTTTTATAAGGGGAGTAAACTCATTGTAAATAACGGAGTTCAATTAACAATAAATAGCGAAATAAAAGCAGGGAATTATCAAATTTTTGATATAGGAACATCACCTATACATAATATAAGAATAAATAGCCAAATGGTTTCGCTAGAGTGGTTTGGTGCTACAGTTAATGACAATATGGATGATTCTATTGCAATAAATAATGCTATAGCAAGTACAATAGGGTCTCCTATAGGTAATATTTATTTTATGGCTGGAGTATATGATATACACTATACAATAGAATTACCAAGTAATATAAAATTGATAGGTAATTGTGAAACTATTCTATTATCTCATAGAAATATAGAAGATTTAGAAGTAATAAATGCTCAAGGAACATATGATTTAAGATCAACTTTTTATCCTACTACAATCCTAAAAAATAAAGATGCTACCAATGAAAACATAACAATTACAGGAATTAAGTTTAATGGTAATTGGAGTAATAGCACAGGACGATTACATTCTTATGGCTTAAAAGATACTACTTCAGATTATATAGCTAATTTAATACGATTTGATAATGTTACAGATCTAAAAATTAAAGACGTTGATATTTATAATTTCTCAAGTAACTATAATGATTTAGAAGGAGAATATGAAGCTATGACTATAGAGAAAAGTAAAAATATTTATGTAGAGAATTTACGTTTTTATGATTCAAGAATAGAAGGAATTAGATTTAACGATTCAGAAGACATTATAGTAGATAGATTTCATTCGTATAATGACTATATATGGACTCCAATACATTTTTGGTACTGTACAAATGTAACACTTCAAAATTCTATTATTGATGAGATAGACAATGATGATCCTAATGATATAAACAGGATACCATTTGGTAGTACTATAAATTTTACAGTTAAAAACTCGATTATTCAAAATTGTAAAATATATGGTGGATCTGGAATTGATATAGGAAATGAGGTTAATCATGATTTTGATATATCTAATATCACGATTAAGGATAATTATCTAGAAAGAGTTAGACATGGAGTTTATTCAGAAAATGATAATGATGAAATAGAAGGTTTATCTATAATAAATAATACAATAAAACTACATGGTAGAATAGATAATGGACAAAATACAATTGTAACTAGTACAGGAGTTAAGCTTTTTACTGCCAAAGATGTTACAATTTTAAATAATAAGATAAGTGCATTAGATGATAAAAGAGGCTCAATAGGAGTGAGATTTGATTTTAAAATGCATAATTTATTGATTCAAAATAACATTATTGAAGATATTGAAAATGGTATATATTCACGAGTTATAAATTCTGGAAATATTGTTGATCGAGTTCGTATTATAGGTAATACTATTAAAACTATAGCGTTAAATGGACGAAGTACCTATAGAAATAATTATAGTACAGGTGTATTCTTTGCCAAAGTTGGCGGTAACACAGGAGAAAGTGGATTTTCTAATTGGATAATAAAGGATAATTATTTTAATAATGAAGGTAGCTGGGTTTATAATTATGACAACACACCTCTGATTTTAGAGAATTTTAATATCATTAATAATGTATTTAAATCTAGTGAGAATGGCTGTAACAGAGGGTTAGACTTGAATAGTATTACAGATCTAACTATCAATAATAATAAACTTCACAATTCATACTCAAACAAAATACATAATAACTCAAATGTAATTATGCATCACAATACTATAAATTATAAAGATTATAACCCGAATAATGCTGGGCTAGGCTTTAGGATAGAGCAGAATACTGGTATTGGAAGTTTTAAATACAACATAATGTATAATAATTTGGATTGGAGAGGTGTTTTATTCAACTTAAGGAATACTGATGAAAATTTAAAAAATGATTTTTTTGAGTTGATCGATGAATATAACTATTCTAGATAATAAAATTGTATAACCAAAAATAGACTCCCCCAAATATTTTATAGAAAATACCTAGGGGAGTCAGGTTGGTTATGTAGTTAATTTATTGGTTAAGTTAATATACCTTGAGCATCTTTCTTTTTGCTCCATCCATATAAGAAAAATGCTATTACAATAACAAGTATTGGCATGATGACTCCTTGAAACATTCCATAGATCTCACTAGCATCAGTCATGGCAAAAGAGTATCCCATTTGTATTACAACAGCTATTAACGAAATTAAAAAAGCTGGTATAGCCCATTTTTTTCGCAATAATAAACAAATAGCACCTAATAATCCTCCAAAAGTCGCTACGGCATAAATTCCCATTAACCATGAAGGAGTACTTTCTATCAAGGCAATTTGTTCAGGAGTTAAAGCAGCTTTCATATCCTCAGTCATAAAGGCTTGAGATAAGTAAGCAAGTACCCCCATAAGATTCCATAATAATGCTACTGTGGATAATAGCCAATATCCCATACTTGGTTTGTTTGTATCCATATGTTGTTGTTTTTTAGTTGTTTCCCATATAAATATACGTTTTTTATACGAGAACAACTCAAAACCAATAGGGATGGAGTACTATCAAAATTAGCATTAAAGCTGTAAAATTATTTTTTACGTTGAACCAACTCTAATTGATCTACACTAACATTAGTGGTAAAAATTCCGTAGTTAACAGTAGCTTTGCCTTTTTCTATGGTATCTATAGTACCAATAGATTTACCATCAAGCATACGTACACGATCACCTATTTTAAGTACTACTTTAGGTTTTTGCTTTTCGATAATTTCTTCCTTCTTTTTCTCTTCTTTCTTCTTTTCTCGTATAACTTCAACCTTTTTCTCTACTTCTTTTTTGATACGTTCTTCTTTAGCTTTTTCTATTTTACGTTGCTTAGCTGTTTGTTTCTTCCTTTTTGAGTTTTCTATTTCAACCATTTTTAAGAAATCACCTATAAGTTCTTTCTTCTTCTTGTTATTAAAATAGCGTTCACTCATATCATTTACCTTATTACCCAGGTAAATTAAACGTTGATTACTATCGTATAGCTCTTGATAATTTTCGAGTTTATGTTGGATACGTTCATTAATTTTTTCTAAGCGCTCTTTTTCACTTTCAGCTCTCTGTTCCTTAGACTTTAAAGCAGTAGTGGTCTTTTGTAATTTTGAACGCTCTTTTTGTAGATCAGCAATACTCTTATCAAATCGTATTTTACCTCGAGCAACTTTCTTTTTAGCTTTATTAATTAGCCCATACGGAATCCCATTTTTTTGAGCAACTTCAAAAGTAAAAGAACTACCAGCTTCTCCTAGATGTAATTTAAATAATGGTTCAAGCGTACGACTATCAAACATCATATTGGCATTTGAGATATTAGGCAGTTCATTGGCAAGCATTTTAAGATTTGCATAGTGAGTTGTAATAATCCCAAAAGATTCACGCTCATAAAACACTTCTAAGAAAGCTTCAGCTAAAGCACCACCTAACTCTGGATCACTACCCGTACCAAATTCATCAATTAAGAATAATGTACGATCATTACATTTTTTCAAAAATTGATTCATGTTTTTTAATCGGTAACTATATGTGCTTAAATGATTTTCTATAGATTGATTATCACCAATATCAGACAGCACACGATCAAAAAGACAAACGCGACTATATTCATGTACCGGAATCAACATACCACTTTGTAACATGACCTGTAAAAGACCAATAGTTTTTAAAGTAATACTTTTTCCACCTGCATTAGGTCCAGAAATCACAATGATGCGATTCTCTTGATTTAAAGTAATGCTTTGTGGATATGTCTTTTCGCCTTTAGCTGTATTAGATAAATACAATAGTGGGTGATATGCATCTTTTAAATTTAACTCACGTTTCTCTGTGATTGTGGGCATAATACCATTAAGCTGCTCACCATGCTGTGTTTTTGCAGCAATAACATCCATATCACTAAGATACTCTTGATACTGTTGTAAAAGATTAACAAAAGGGCGTAATCGATCTGTGAGTTCTTTTAAAATGCGAATAACTTCTTCGCGTTCTTCAAACTCCAGGGTAGCTAATTCTCTACTGTATTGTAAGGTTGCTTCTGGTTCAATATAAATGATACTTCCTGTTTTTGAACTCCCCATGATAGCACCTTTTACCTTACGGCGATGCATAGCTTTTACAGCTAATACGCGGCGATTTTCAACAACACTTTCTTTAATTTCGTCGAGATAACCAAAACTTAGATATCTTGAAAGATCTTTACCAAAACTACCATTAAGTTGTCCTTGAACACGATTAATAGCTCTACGTAAATTTTGTAAAGTAGGTGAAGCATTATCTTTTACTTCGCCAAAACGATCAATTACAGCATCGATTAACGTAAGAATTTCTCTAGTAAAAGGAACTACAGTTGAGGTTTCATGTAGCACAGGATATAATTCCTGAAACTTATGAAAAAATGCTAATAGATGATTAGTTGTTCTACTAATACTAGATATCTTTTTAAGATTAATAGCTTCCAAAAAACTATTTTCTATTCCCAAAAGCTGTATTTCTTTATCAATAGCATCATATCCATGTGCTGGAATAGAACTATCTTGAAGACGCGAGGATTTATATTCATTTACCTGTTTTAAAGCAAATAAAACTCGTTCTTTGGTTGGTTCAGGAACAATTTTTAGCGCTTTTTGTTTACCATAATCAGTAACACATAAGGCTTCTATTTGTTCTAATACAGTTCCGAATTCAAGATCGATAAGTGTTTTTTCAGAAATTCTAATCATAAGTAATTTTTACCCTATTTTTGGGTTTTGATGAATAGCATATAATATATTGCGAAACAAAAATAAACAACTTGTTGAATTTTTTAGCTTATAATTGATGAATGTACAAATAGATCCTAGTTGGAAAGCACAATTAAATACCGAGTTTGAAAAACCGTATTTTAAAATATTAACAGATTTTGTGAAATCAGAATATACTACACATCAATGCTATCCTAAAGGTTCACAGGTGTTTGCAGCATTTGATCATTGTAGTTTTGATGATGTAAAAGTGGTTATAATAGGACAAGATCCTTATCATGGAGTAGGTCAAGCTAATGGATTGTGTTTTTCTGTTAATGACGGAATAGCAATGCCACCATCGTTAATAAATATATTTAAAGAAATAGAAACGGATTTACAACAAGAATTCCCGTCAAGCGGAAATCTTGAGCGTTGGGCAAAACAAGGCGTATTATTATTGAATGCTACACTTACTGTAAGAGCACATCAAGCAGGATCACATCAAAAGCAAGGTTGGGAACAATTTACAGATCAAGTAATCAAAGTAATTTCTGAACAAAAACAGAATGTTGTTTTCTTATTATGGGGAGGTTATGCAAAGAAAAAAGGAGCAAAAATAGATACTCAAAAACATCTAGTATTAACAAGTGGGCATCCATCTCCATTAAGTGCTAATAGAGGGTATTGGTTCGGTAATCAGCATTTTAGTAAAACAAATACTTATCTTAAAGAAATAGGAGCAGCGCCTATTAAATGGTAAAGAAGTATTTTATAAAAAAGCTTTTACTTTCCAACCGTTAGATGTTTTTCTAACCATAAAGAAAAATGCTTCTTCCCAGATAAAAGATTGTTTAAGATGCTTTTTAGGTATTGAACCCCAAAAGAAATAATCGTGTTTTGTAAAAGTTATTCCTTTTGGGAGCTTTGTTATTGTTCTTAAGTATTGTTTTGGGTTTAAAATACGAATCTGGTATGATTTTAAATACGTTTCAAAATTAGTATCAATGCGAACTGCCTTTTTTATATCCTTACAGATTTCTTTTTGTAGTGTTCTTGTTTTTAAAAACTTTCCGTTACGTAAATCAATAAGTTCATCATCTAGATAGGTATAATTAGAAGTGCAATCTTTTTCAAAATAAGTTTTGACATAAGCTAAAGCAAAACTTTTTGCTTGTCTTTTTGATGATCGCTGTGCATTACCTAGAATAGTACTTAATCCTAAGAAGAGTATTAGTATGTATTTCAACAAGGATCTAATTATTTAAAAACTATGTAAAAGTTGGGATAGAGCTACTTTTTCTTTAATAATATCAAGTTCATATAATTGATCTTGTATGCTTTGTAAAGTAGTGTGATCGATTTGTTGTTGACTCCATTGCGTAAGTGATAACCATTCTTGTATATCTTCTAATTGTTGATCATAGCGATGAGCAAGTGTATGATCTATACTAGGAATGTGTTTAAAATCTACACTAGTCGTATTAACGATGTCAAGAATTTGTTGGATAATAGCTGCGTCTTGAGCTAGAACATCTTCTCTTACAGCTACAACAAAACATGGCCATGGAGTAGGGCAGTCGCCAAGTCTTCTAAACGTTTGATTATCTACTAATGGTTTTGTGGTAAAGTGTTCCCACATAAAATAATCTGCTGCTCCTTCTGTAAGTCCCGTTACTGCACCGTCAAGATTTTTGATGACTTCGAATTGAAGTTGATCTGTATTCCACCTTTGATTTTTGGCATTTACATAGGCCATTAGATGTGACCCAGATCCATAACGACTTATAGCAGCTTTTGTATGTTGAATATCTGATAGGGTTTGATAAGACGAATTATGAGCAACATGAATTCCCCATATTAATGGAGATTGAATATACGTTTGTACAATTTTTGAAGGATTACCAGCAATAATATCTTTTATAATTCCTTCTGTAAGTATAATCGCTATATCGATAGTATTGTTGCGTAAAGCTTCACACATCGCACCTGTACCACCTGGAAAATCTGTCCATTGTAAATCAATATTTTGAGCTTCATATGCACCTTCTTCTATAGTAAGATGCCAAGGGAGATTAAAATGTTCTGGAACGCCGCCTATTCTTATAGTTTTCAAATGATACTTTTTTAGTTGGTAATAAAATTAACTAGTTGCTTTATAACAAATATAGGAGTATTTATAAAATAGATAAGAACTGTATATAAATAAAGAGAAACTTATTAGTATTATTCTAATAAGTTTCTCTTTACTCTTAAAAAATGGAGGTTATAGTATGATATTAGAAATCACCACCGCCATCGTCACCTTGATAATCCCTTCTTCGTGATTGTTTTTTCTTTTGATTAAATCTATAAGTGAAAGAGAAATTAAAACTGCGTTCTCTCCATTGAAATTCATTATTACCAATAAATGTATCAGTAGTGGTTACTGATTTTCGTTTACGACTGTTAAATAAATCACTGATGTTAAAAGCAATCGAAGCCTTTTCTTTAAATAAATCTTTACTAAAGGCCATATTAGTAGAAAAAACACCTTCGTTTTTTATTTGAGCATTTTCACTCGGTCCATTATAGCGTAATGTAGTTTGCCAATCTATAGCCCATGGTAGTGTATATTTATTGTTTAAACGAGCAGACCAAGTGGTATTATCTGCATCATAAGATACACCATTAAAATCTCCATCAATTACTGATTTAAAAAAGTTGAAATTTGTGTTGATTCGCCATTTTCTTGAAGGAGAATAATTTAAAGTAAACTCAAAACCATAACGATCATTGACAGCTAGATTAACAGGTGTTCTTTGTATAACAGCTACTTCTTGTCCATCGATAAGTACGGTGTCACCAGTATCAAAATTGATAATATTAAAAACATCTGTAGTATGTTGATAATAAATAGAACTATTTAATGTGAATTTTCCGAATTTCTTTAGGTATCCTAAATCATAAGTACCAGAATAGCTCGGGGCTAATGCTGGATTACCTTGAAAAACACTAGTTAGACTCGATCTAGATGGAAAAGGATTCAAAAACCAATGTCTTGGACGTTGTAATCGTCTAGCATAACCTAGAGTAATATTTTCGTTACTGCTTATTTCGTAGTTTAAATTAACGGTAGGAAATAAACCTAAATAATTTGTACGGTCATAATCACCACTAGTAGGTTGATCGATAATAATTTCGGTATTTTCTAAACGTAGTCCTAATAGAAAAGAAAACTTGTCAAATTTACTACCAAATTGAGTATATCCAGCATTTACATTTTGAGTGAAGTTTAATACGTTAGAAACATTAGTATCTAGTTCAAATTGTTGTGTAGTCGTGTTAAAAATAGAAACCATAAAATCAGTAACCTGGTCAGAAAAAACACCCCTATATCCAGCTTCAAAACGACTATTTTCACCTATAGGAAGCACATAATCTGCTTGTAATAAAATTTCTTCATTAGTTTGATCCTGTAATGTGATTTCGCTAGTTTCACCATTAACAGTGATATTAGAATCTTCTATTTCAGTATTATCTTCGTATTGTAAATCGATAGAAAGCGTATGACCTGAATCATTGAAGTTTTTATTAAAATTTAAAGCATATTGAGAAGTAATATCTTCTTCTGCAAGAGGAGTAAATCGTATACTTTCTGAAGTTACATTCATTAATTCATCAAGTTGAACGATAGTGTTATTAGTATTACGATCGGCATCACTATTTCTATATACTGTAGATAAGGTTATAGAAGTTGAATTGTTAATGTACCATTCTATACCAGGGTTAATAGTGAAATTTTTACGTTCTCTATCAAAAATTCTAGTTTCTTCTAGAAAAGTATCAGGTAAATCAACAGTATCATCAATATTGAAATAGCGATTAAAGTTATAAGCATTTCCAGGAGCTTCATTATATCGATAAGCTAGTGTAGTAAAAATATTGACATCTCCTGTTCTGTAGTTTACATTTCCTGATAGACCAGCTGCAGTAGGCTCACCTAAATTAGCAGTAATTGCACCATTTAACCCTTGAATCTTACTTCTTCTTAAAATAATATTTAAGATACCAGCAGTACCTTCTGCATCATAACGTGCAGATGGAGAGGTAATAACTTCAACTCTTTCTATAGATTCAGCAGGAAGTTGTCTCAACGCATCTGTTGAATTTAAACCTACTAATCCAGAAGGTTTTCCGTTGATAAGAATACGAACATTTTCATTTCCTCTAAGGGCGACATTTCCTTCAACATCAACAGAAACCGAAGGAACATTATCTAGAACATCACTAACAGAACCACCGCTTACTGTTAAATCTTTACCTACATTATATATTTTTTTATCAAGTTTAATCTCCACCGTAGTTTTCTCTGCTATAATTTGAACTTCTCCCAAAGCTTCAGAATCTTCTTCTAATTTTATGATGTTAAGATCTGTGTCTTCTTGTAACACTCTGTTGGGTAATGTGATAGTTTTGAAACCTATAAATTCTACAGAAACATCATAAATACCAGCGGGTACATTAATAGCAAAAGCTCCTTTTTCATTTGTGATTCCACCAGTAACAATTTTTTGTTGCGCTTTATTAGTAAAAGCTACTGTAGCGTATTCTAATGGTTGAGATGATATATTTTCAAGTACAATCCCAGTGATAGTTACTTCTCTTTGTGGAGTTTGTTTTCGCTGTGTTAGATTTTTTCTATCATGTTGTCCATGTTGAGCTTCTAATTGTAAAACGAAGAAAAAGCTTAAGACTAAAATTAAAATTCTCATTCTTTTTGATATAAATTTTAAATAAAGATAATAGCAAACTGTAGTTTATAGAAATCTATTAAATAGATGGTGAAAATGTATCAATAAACTTGAGATTAATACCTATCAATATTTTATATTCCTAAGTTTTTTATTAATTCTTTCTTATACGTATCTCCTATAGGGATTTGCTTATTTGCTATTACAATTTTATTCTTTTGTAAAAAGTCAATATGTTCGACATTAACAATATAGGAGCGATGTACTCTCAAAAAAAAGTTATTAGATAATTTTTGTAAAATACTTTTGAAATTCATTAAAGTTAAAATAGGCTTTTCTGTATCAGAAGAATGAATTTTAATATATTCACCTAAACCTTCTATATAAGTAATATTCGCTATTTTGATTTTTATATTTTCATATTCTGACTTTACAAAAATATACTTACTATGTATGTTTGTTTCTATGGAAGAACAATCTCCTTTTTGCTTTAAATTATATAATTCTTGGGCTCTATTAAAAGCTTTTAAAAAACGGTTAAAGGGGATAGGTTTTACTAAATAGTCTACCGCATTAAGCTCAAATCCTTCAAGTGCATATTGTGGATATGCAGTAGTAATGATAAATAAAGGAGGGTTGTCTAATGTTTTAACCAAATCAATTCCTGTAAGATTTGGCATCTGTATATCTAGAAATACTAAATCAATAGTATTATTGTTTAGTATTTTAAGCGCATCAATAGGGTTAGTACATTTTGAAACAATAGTTGCTCCATCAACTTTTTCAAGATATGATTCGATAATTTCGATAGCGAGAGGTATATCATCTATAATAGCACAATTCATGATATGATATCAAGTTAGTTTTAATAGTAATGTAACAAAATAAGTGTGATTATCTTTATCAATAGTTAACCAATGCTTATCTGGATATGATAATTTTAATCGTTCTTTAGTATTTTTTATACCAATTCCTCCATATTCTTTATTAGAAGCTTCTGAAGTATTACCTATTATATTTTTGCAAGAAAAGTGCAACTCTTCTTGTTTTATGGTGATGTCTATGTCAATTTTTGTTTTTCCAGAAAAATCTGTTCCAAATTTAAAAGCATTTTCAATAAATGAAATAAGTATTAGAGGACTTATTCTTTGATTATGGGGGTTCCCATTTATAGTTAATTGTATAGTATCACTATTAGCAATTTGTAGTTTTTGTAATGCTATATAATTTTTGATATAAGCTATTTCTTTTTCAAGTGAAACATATTCAATATCTGTTTCATATAACATATAACGCATTAGATCTGATAGCATCATTACAGCATCTGGTGATTTATCAGATTTTTTTAGAGTAAGTGCATATATACTATTTAATGAATTAAAAAGAAAATGAGGGTTGATTTGATTTTTTAAATTTTGAAGTTCTGATTGTGTTCTATTCGAAGAAATTTTGAGTTTTCTTTTTTCGTCTTTATTCCAATAATTTAAAACTTTTACAGCTATACCTATGAGTATAAGAATCATATAAATAAATGTAGATAACATAAATTTTGAAGAGGTATGATGCTTATAGTGAACATGATGAGAAGACTCATAATGAAAAGTATGAAAAAAGTATGTTTTTGTATAAGTATAAAATAATGTAGTTAAGGCAATTATGGAGAGTATACTAACAAAATATAAAATGAACTTTCTTTTGAATAATAAAGAGGGAATCAATAGATAATAATTGATGTAAAATAAAGAAACACCAAACCCTATTTTTAATAATATAGTTGTAGGGATATGACCATTTTGTAAAAAAAACAATAGTCCTATAAGTGCAATAAAAACTAACCAACCTAAAAGATGAATATATAAGTTTTTATTTTTTAAGAATGATAACAAGTTAAAAAAATCTATAGTTTGAATAGACTAAATTAAAGATTATAGAACAATTAAAATTTACCAATCAATGAATAAGCTTTTTTTGCCCATAAATCGATCATTTTTAGAGTTCAATTTTTTAATGATAATAGTTTATTCCTAATAATGTAAATAAAACGTATTGATTAGATATTGTTTAATAGTACAAGTGCTAATTCACATAAATGTGCTATTCTATTGTTATTGAATTAATTAATTACGTTTAAAGCGTAAGTTAATGTGTTTTTAATCGACCATTTGTGTAGTTAGTCGTTTATTGATTCTTTTTTGATCAAGCAAAAACTAAACTAAAGAAGTGAATGATATAATTTTACTAAACAATTAAAGCCATAATAATTATGAAAAATAGATTACCATTTAAAAGAGAAAGAGTAGAAGTTAAGGTTGCTCAATTAAAAAAAGAAGATACAAAAGTATCTATTATTGATATCGCACTGGTAACTATTGGTTTATTAGGTACTTTAATGATAATATTTTAAGATAGAAAAGAAAATTTTGTTTGAATATACTTCATGATTAGATTGGAGACACGTGATTAATTTGATGTTTTGGTTTTTTAAGAAACTCTAGAGTGATTTGATTCTCGACACTCTAGAGTTTTTATTTTATACCTATTTATAGGCTAACAATCTTTTCTAAAGAATAAGTAATTAGATCTTCTACAAGCTTAGCAGGATCATTACTAAATTCTCCTTTAGCTCTATTCGCTAAGATAGCATTCATAGAAACAGCCCTGTGACCAAGTAACTTAGCCATTCCGTAAATTCCAGCAGTTTCCATTTCTAAATTTGTAATAGCTTGACCATCAAAATTAAATGAAGCCATTTTATCATTAAGGTTAGCATCTTGAACAGGTAATCTTAATACACGTCCTTGTGGTCCATAAAAACCTACATTAGTTACAGTAAAACCTTTAAAAGTTTTATCACTTTGCATATGATTACTCAAATGCTCATCTGCTTTTACTACATATGGTCTAGATTTATTAGTATCCCAATCAAGATGATCAACTAAGGCATCTATAATTGCATCTTCTTGCACATGTAAACTTTGATAGAAATGCATTAAACTATCAAAACCAGCAGCTAGATCACTTACGACAAAACTATTGATAGGAATACTAGCTTGGATAGATCCAGAAGTACCAATTCGTATAATATTTAAAGCAGTATGCTCTTTTTTAACTTCTCTTTTTTCTAAATCAATATTTACTAAAGCATCAAGTTCATTAAATACGATATCAATGTTATCTGTACCTATCCCAGTAGAAATTACAGTAATACGTTTTCCTTTATAAGTACCTGTTTGTGTATGAAATTCTCTTTTATGTATACTAAATTCTATTTCGTCAAAATGCTTAGTAATTTGAGATACACGATCAGGATCACCTACTGTAATTACAGTATCAGCAAGATGTTCTGGTTTTAATTGTAGATGATATATACTACCATCTGCATTTAATATCAATTCTGAAGCAGCTATCGGCATATGAGTTTCTTTAATCAATTAATAAATAATAGGGGTATGATACTCGCTTTTACATAATTCCTATTTCCTTTACTTTAAAAATAAGCGAGGAAGCAAAAATACGATATCTATACTATTCACAAAGTGTATTATGTAAGAGTTTACTAACATTTGTATAATGATTACTCATAATTAAGGACAAAAACTGATTTTTTTGAAATTAAGAGTAAAAAAATATTAAAAAAATAAAATGATAGAGGTAAGAAAAAAGGCATTTGAATCACTCAAATGCCTTTTTGTATTGTGTTGAATTTAAGATTAACCACCTACGCGTTTTACCTTAAATCCTTTCTCTTTTAGAATGTCCATAATCTGATTACGATAATCTCCTTGAATGATAATGCTATCATTTTTAAAACTACCACCAACACTTAATTTTTGTTTAAGCTCTTTGGCTAGTTGTTTAAAATCTGAATCGGCTCCAGTATAACCTTCTATAATAGTAATAGGTTTACCTTTGCGTTTTTCATATTTACAAATAAGAGGATCGTCCTGCATCCATAATCCTTGTTCTTCTTGTATTTCCTCTTCTTGAGAAAACTCATGATCAGGGAATAAATTCTTTAGTTGATCTTGTAAATCCATTTAGGGTCTATTAACATTCAGAACAAAAGAACTAATTATTCTTTAATTAAACCAATTTCTACAAGACGTTGGTGCAAGAATTGTCCAGCAGTAATATCATCATACTGTTTAGGATTTTCATCTGTAATACACTCTTCTAGGCAGTTTAATTTCATTTCACTACGAGGGTGCATAAAGAATGGAATAGAATATCTAGGTTCACTCCAGCTTTCTTTTGGTGGATTTACAACACGGTGAATTGTAGATCTTAATTTGTTATTGGTATGACGTTCAAGCATATCACCAACATTGATAACTAAATCACCTTCTTCTGGTTTAGCATCAATCCACTCACCATCTTTGCGTTGTACTTGTAAACCTCCAGTAGAAGCTCCCATTAATAAAGTGATAAGGTTAATATCTCCATGAGCACCTGCACGTACAGCTCCTTTTGGCTCCTCTGTGATAGGTGGGTAGTGGATAGGACGTAAAATACTATTACCGTTACTAGCCCAATAGTCAAAATAATACTCGTCTAATCCTATGTAAATTGCTAATGCTCTTAAAACATAGATTCCTGTTTTTTCAAGCATTCTATATGCTCTCATTCCAGTAGCATTAAAGTTTGCTAGTTCATTAACAGTAACATTAGGAGGATATTCTTCTATAAGATTAGCATCTTCTGCAGGCTCTTGTCCAAAATGCCAGAACTCTTTTAAATCTCCTTCTTTTTTTCCTTTTGCGTGCTCTTTACCAAAAGAGATATATCCACGTTGTCCACCTAGACCATCAATTTCATATTGTTGTTTAACATCAACAGGTAAATCAAAGAATTGTTTAACTTCACTATATAAGTTATCCATTAATTCATCATCCAAGAAATGATTCTTTAAAGAAACAAATCCTATTTCTTCATATGCTCTTCCTATCTCGTTGACAAATTTTTGCTTTCTCGCTGGATCTTCAGATAAAAAATCTGCCAAATTAACGCTTGGTATATTGTTCATTGTATAAGCTTTATATTGATAGCAAATTTAAATAAATAATATTGTTATCAACAAAGTAATTAACATTAGTAATTAACAATTTTAAAATTTAGCCTAACTTTTTTTGTAAACTCCTTTGTAGATGTGGTTTTTGACTAAAAATAATTACATTTACTAGAAATAAATGATTCTTATGCAAAATCTCATTGATAGCACAACACCTATAATATTCAATAAAGACATAAATTCTGACGTAGAACTTAAAGCGCTTTACAGGGCGATGTTAACGTCTAGGTTAATAGAAGAAAAAATGCTGGTGCTGTTACGGCAAGGTAAAATTTCTAAATGGTTTAGTGGTATGGGGCAAGAAGCAATTGCTGTAGGAGTAACTATGGCACTTAGTGCAGAAGAATATATATTGCCTATGCATCGCAATTTAGGCGTATTCACTACTAGAGGTATTCCTTTATATAGATTGTTTAGTCAATGGCAAGGTAAAGCAAATGGTTTTACAAAAGGTAGAGATCGTTCTTTCCATTTTGGTACACAAGAATATAATATTGTGGGAATGATATCTCATTTAGGTCCACAATTGGGTGTGGCAAACGGAATTGCTCTTGCTAATATTTTAAAGCAAAATGGTAAGGCAACAGCAGTTTTTACAGGAGAAGGTGGAACAAGTGAAGGAGATTTTCATGAGGCATTAAATGTAGCATCTGTTTGGAATTTACCAGTTTTGTTTTGTGTAGAAAATAATGGTTATGGATTATCAACACCTACAAATGAACAATATAATTGTGAACATATAGCTGATAGAGGAGAAGGTTACGGAATAGAATCTCATATTATTGATGGAAATAATGTACTTGATGTATATAATAAAGTAAGTGCATTGGCAGAAGATATTCGTAAGAACCCAAGACCTATTTTAATAGAGTTTAAAACATTTAGAGTTAGAGGGCATGAAGAAGCTAGTGGTGTTAAATATGTACCTCAAGACTTAATAGAAGCGTGGAAAGAAAAAGATCCAATAGAAAATTTTAGACGTTTTTTATTTGAAGAACGTATTCTTTCTTTTGATGAAGAATCTGATTTGATTACCGAAGTTAAAAGTGAAATTGATGCACATTGGGCGAAAGCTAATCAAGAACCTAAAGTAGAAGTTGACCTAGTAACCGAATTAGCAGATGTATATGCACCTAATGTACAAGAAATCATTAATCCAGTTGAACCTAAAGAAGAAATGCGTCTAATTGATGCGATTTCTCTTGGATTAAAACAAGCTATGGAACGAGATGAGAGTATTGTGGTTATGGGACAAGATATAGCTGAGTACGGAGGAGTATTTAAAATAACAGATGGTTTTGTAGAACTTTTTGGAAAAGAACGTGTTCGTAATACGCCTATTTGCGAATCTATTATTGTATCTACAGCTATGGGATTGGCTATTAATAGTAAAAAAGCAGTTGTAGAGATGCAATTTGCAGACTTTGTATCTTCTGGATTTAATCCCATAGTAAATTTATTAGCTAAATCGCATTATCGTTGGCAACAAAAGGCAGATGTGGTAGTTAGAATGCCATGTGGTGCAGGAGTAGGAGCAGGCCCTTTCCATAGTCAAACAAATGAAGCTTGGTTTACAAAAACGCCAGGACTTAAAGTGATTTATCCAGCATTTCCGTATGATGCCAAAGGATTACTATGTGCAGCGATTGAAGATCCTAATCCAGTATTATTTTTTGAACACAAAGCTTTATATAGAAGTATACGACAAGAGGTGCCTAATTCATATTATACATTACCTATAGGAAAAGCAGCTGTGTTAAAAGAAGGTAAAGATGTAACAGTTATTAGTTATGGTGCAGGAATACATTGGGCACTAAAAACGTTAGAGAAACATGTAGAGATATCGGCAACGGTATTGGATTTAAGAACGCTACAACCACTAGACGAAACAGCTATTTTTGATGCGGTTAAAAAAACAGGAAAAGTAATCATATTACAAGAAGATTCAATGTTTGGAGGAATAGCTTCAGATATTTCTGCAATGATTATGGAAAATTGTTTTGAATACCTTGATGCACCTGTAAAACGTGTAGCAAGTTTAGAAACACCAATTCCTTTTGATACAAATTTGGAACAACAATATTTACCAAAACAAAGGTTTGAAGATACTTTATTAGAGCTTGTAGCATATTAATAAAGTATTTAAAGAATAAAATAAAAAAGTCCGTAATGATCATTTCATTACGGACTTTTTTAATGAATTGGATATATTTTTAATAAGCTCTAATACTTCCAGATCCTGCTTTAGATTTATCAACTTTTTGAGGGTTACCAGCATATTTGATTCCTCCAGATCCTGCTACTGTAGCTTTGATTTCTTCTGTAGCAGTTACTTCGATATCACCAGATCCTGCAATTGAAGCAGTAGCTTTTTTAGTTTTTAAACCGATAGCTTCAATATCACCAGATCCAGATACACTACATTTAATAGAATTAGCCTTTCCTTTTAATTGAATATCACCAGAACCGCTTACGGCAGATTTTACATGATTTGCTTCTATATGTAATTCAATATCGCCAGAACCACTTACGGCTGTTTTAAAATTATCTGCTTTAATAACATCTTTACCTACGATATCACCAGATCCAGAAACTCCTACAGCATTTAAATCTTTAAATGGTACAGTAATTTGAATCTTTTTTCCTCTAGAAGTTCTAAGATTATATCCTTTTTTTACTTTTAGAATTAATTTATCATTTTCTACTTTGGTGATAAGATATTCCATAAAGTTACTTTCTGCAGTAATAGTAATATCCCCTTCGTTACCAGCTACAAGAGTAACATCCATATTACCTCGTAAAGAAATTTGATCATAGTTTGATGTAGAACGTTTTTCTGTTGTAACGTTTCCGTTTCCATTAATTTTTTTAGAAGAACCCCATTGTGCTTGAGCTGTTAAACACATTAATGAAACTAGTGCTATTGATAAAATATTTTTCATGATATATTGTTTTTGTAATTGATTTTAGTTTTCTTTTAATTTGATCGAACCAAAACTGGCTCTAATTTTTATAGTATTTCCAGATGATTTAGTTCCTTTATAACCTTGATAATATTTATCTATATTATCTTTTACTTTTTTGATGATTTCTAGATCATTTCCTAGAGTGATTCCTCCATAAGAAGAATTGATATCAAAATCAAAAGAAGCTGCATCATCATAACCTAGTGATATACGAACATAATCTGTTTTTAAGTTTACATTTGAAATTGTAGGCTCAAGATTATAAGTTGTGAAAGAACCGTAATTAGCATTAATGCCCATACTTTTTTCCAAAGATTGGATTGTTGTGTTTAAATAATCACCATGTCCTTTAATTGCTGATACACGGTCGATTTTAAGACTTCCATAATCACAAGTATAATCTAGATTTTCTATATGATCAAATTTTGATTTTGTATAATCAGCATTAAGTTTTATAGAATTAGCTTTACGAATAAAAAACTCAGAATAATCAGCAGTTATATTTCCTTGAGTGATATATTCAATACTACTGTTTTTAGTATAATCAAAGTTAATGTTGTTTTGATTCCCCAGTATTTCACCTAAAATGAGTTGACCATAATCGCAGTTAATAGTTGCATTTCCCTTAATTTTATCTAGTGTAATACTTCCATAATCGTTATTTAAATCGATATGATTAGTTATAGGCATTTTTACAACATAATTGATTTCCATGTGGATGTTGTTGTTGTTACCTCTTAACTTATCCCACCAGGATTGATTTTCTCTATTAAAAATGGTTTTAGCACTTACCTCTGTTGATGATGCAGAAAATCGAACATCAATGTTATTTAGTTTATCAATAACTTTTTCTTCATCATTACCATTTACTTTAATCGATATCTCCATAACAATGCGATTTTGATCCCATGATTTGATATCTAGATTGCCATAATCGTTATTGATCTTTAATAAAGCATCACTATTTACAGTAAATTCTTTATTTATTGATTTCTGTTTAGTGTATTTACCTTTTAGCTTATCTGTATTTGCAGTAAGTATAGCAGGAGCGATAAATAATAGAAGTAATAATTTATAATATATTGTTTTCATTTTGATCAAGTTTTAATTTTTTTATGTTATTCATAGCATCAAGAGTGTGTTCCAAAAGTAATGTGCGTTGTTGAAAATTATCTATCATAGCACTGATAACACGTTTGTCATAACCACTAGTGATTAAATCTTTTTTTAATGAAGCATAATTAACTTCTAGTTTTTGAAGTTGAACTAAAGCATCTTCAACTACTTTTTTAGTTTCTTCAGAGTTAATAGTATTAATCTGTTCTAATTGCTGATTAATAGCTACTGTAAAGAAATCTTGTGTTTCTTGTAATTGAGGAGAAACACTGGCTAATTCTGCTTCTTCAAAATTAGTATTGAATAATCCCGACGGAATTACAGCGATTAGTATAGCTATTGTTGCAGCTATATATAATAGCGTTGTCCATTTGTTTTTTTTACGAGTTAGTGATACTACAGGTGTTTCTTCTTCAACCGAATTATGTTTTGATAACTTTTGTAAAAACCTTAGTTCGTGATCTTCTTGAGGTTCAAAAATGTCAAATGATTCTTTGGGTACATCAAATAAGTTATCTATATCTTCATTTTTCATACGAGTTGTAATTTTTTTCTTAAGCTTTCTTTAGCACGAGAAATCATAGTTCTACAATTTGAATACGATATATTCATAATGTCAGAGATTTCTTCATAGTCATAACCTTCGATTAACGAAAGCGATAAAACAGTGCTATAGTTATCTTTAAGTTCATATATCATTTTTAGTATTTTTGATACTTGTTTGTCTTTTATGTCATTATTAATAATATCTTCATTATTAGTTAAACTATACGCTATAGAGTCTATAGCTATTTCTTGATGAGAATTGTTTTTTCGTATAGCAGTTAAACTAGAGTTAATAACAATACGTTTTAACCAAGCTCCAAAAGTTTTATTATCCTTAAGCGATTCTAATTTTGTAAAAGCAATTAAAAAAGCTTCTTGCATAATATCTTCGGCTTCTGCTGTATTCTTTACAATTCTTAACGATGTATTATACATGGCCTTGTAATACCGTTTATAGATTTCAAGTTGCGCAGCTTGATTTCCTTTGCGGCATGCATCGATTAATTCTTCAGTATGTAATGTGATCTGTTTCAAAAATTAATGGTTAGCTTTATTTTAAAGATATAACAGAAGTGGGATTGTTACAGTATGTGATAATTTTTTTTTGATTTTTATGGCATAACTATTGAACGATAGTAATGAATATCTATCAAAACCTATTGAATTTACTAGGTTTTTACTTAGATTGAGTATAATATATTTTTTTTGATAACAGAATAAAATTATGTCTCAATGACATAATGACCATATAAATAACTTTATGACAAAATCAAAATTTGTAACCCTTGACAGTTTGTCACTTCAAGGTATTGATGAAGAAGCAGAATTGATACCATTGATGACTCCAGAAGATGAGGAAGAAATAAACAAAGAAGATTTACCAGAGAACTTACCAATTTTACCACTTAGAAATACGGTACTGTTTCCTGGTGTAGTTATTCCTATTACTGCTGGAAGAGATAAATCTATAGCATTGATTAATGATGCCAATAATGGTAGCAAAGTGATTGGTGTTGTAGCGCAAAAAGACGAAAGTATTGAAAATCCAACAGCTACAGATATTAATCAAGTAGGTGTAGTTGCACGTATTTTAAGAGTACTTAAAATGCCTGATGGAAATACAACTGTTATTCTACAAGGTAAAAAACGTTTTGAAATTTCTAAGGTTGAAGCAGAGGAACCATATATTAAAGCAGTTGTTAGTGAAGTTCCAGAAATTAGACCAGAAAAAGATAGTGAAGAATTCGGTGCAATAATAGAATCTATTAAAGATCTAGCACTTGAAATTATAAAGGAAAGTCCAAACATTCCTACTGAAGCTACTTTTGCAATAAAGAATATTGAAAGTCATTCATTTTTAATCAACTTCGTTTCTTCAAACATGAATATTCCTGTTGAAGAAAAACAACGATTATTAGAAATAAATAACCTTACTGATAGAGCTTTGGAAACACTAAAGTTTATGAATGTTGAATTCCAGAAATTGGAATTGCGTAATGACATTCAAAATAAAGTGCAGAGTGATATGAACCAACAACAACGTGAATATTTCTTACATCAACAGATGAAGACAATTCAAGAAGAGTTGGGAGGAGTTTCTCATGAAGATGAGATCGAAGAAATGGTTGTTAAAGGGAAAGAGAAGAAGTGGGATGATAAGATAAAAAAGCATTTTGATAAGGAAATTTCAAAAATGCGTAGAATGAATCCTCAAGTAGCAGAATACTCAATTCAGCGTAACTATTTGGATTTATTTTTAGAATTACCTTGGAATGAATTTAGTGAAGATCAATTTGATCTAAAAAGAGCGAAAGAAATTTTAGATAGAGATCATTATGGACTAGATGAGGTAAAGAAACGTATTATAGAGTATTTGGCAGTATTGAAGTTACGTAATGATATGAAGTCTCCTATACTATGTCTTTATGGACCTCCTGGGGTAGGAAAAACATCATTAGGAAAATCAATAGCTGAGGCTTTAGGTAGAGAATATGTACGTATTTCTTTAGGTGGATTAAGAGATGAAGCCGAAATTAGAGGGCATAGAAAAACCTATATAGGGGCAATGCCAGGTAGAATTATACAAAGTTTAAAGAAGGCAGGAACAAGTAACCCTGTATTTGTACTTGATGAAATAGATAAATTATCAAGTGGTCATCAAGGAGATCCTTCTTCAGCTTTATTAGAAGTTTTAGATCCAGAACAAAATTCTGAATTTTATGATAATTTCTTAGAGATGGGATATGACCTCTCTAAAGTGATGTTTATTGCTACGTCTAATAGTATGAATACAATACAGCCTGCATTACGTGATCGTATGGAAGTGATCAATGTGACAGGTTATACTATAGAAGAGAAGGTGGAGATAGCTAAACAACACCTGTTGCCTAAACAATTAAAAGAGCATGGCTTAAATGCTGACCATTTAAAAATAGGTAAAGCGCAATTAGAAAAGATCATAGAGGGGTATACAAGAGAATCAGGTGTACGTGGTCTAGAAAAACAAGTAGCAAAAGTAATTCGTTATGCTGCAAAGAGCATAGCAATGGAAGAAGAGTACAATGTAAAAGTTACTAATGAAGACATTGTTGAGATTTTAGGCGCTCCTAGATTAGAGCGAGATAAGTATGAAAATAATGATGTAGCAGGAGTAGTTACTGGATTAGCTTGGACTAGTGTAGGAGGAGATATTTTATTTATAGAATCTATTTTATCTAAAGGTAAAGGTAATATGACTATTACTGGAAACTTAGGTAAAGTAATGAAAGAATCTGCAACTATTGCTATGGAATATATCAAAGCAAATGCAGAAGACTTAGGTATAAATCCAGAGATTTTTGATAAATATAATGTTCATATTCACGTACCAGAAGGTGCAACTCCTAAAGATGGACCTAGTGCAGGAGTAACGATGTTAACTTCGTTAGTATCATTGTTTACGCAAAGAAAAGTGAAAAAGAGCTTAGCAATGACAGGAGAGATCACTTTAAGAGGAAAAGTACTTCCTGTAGGAGGGATAAAAGA
This sequence comes from Aquimarina rhabdastrellae, assembly GCA_947387485.1. Lineage (GTDB taxonomy): Bacteria > Bacteroidota > Bacteroidia > Flavobacteriales > Flavobacteriaceae > Aquimarina. The sequence goes on along the minus strand of CANDNT010000001.1, from coordinate 255,094 downwards.
GAAGATTCTTGCGGCTAAAAGAGCTAAGATCAAAGAAATCTTATTATGTAAAGATAATAAGAGAGACATAGATGAAATAAAAGAAGAGTATCTTAAAGGGTTAACATTTCATTATGTAAGTGAAATGAGCGAAGTTTTAGACATAGCAATTACTAAAACTAAGGTTAAGAATGCTAAAAAACTTGAAGCATAAAAAGATAATTTATTTATAAAACTAATAATGCCGACTTTTTAAGGTCGGCATTATTAGTTTTAAAATGATTGTATATTTACATAAAATAAATTGTAAGAATTAAGGTTTATCAAAATAGATTCATTTATTTTTGCTTTCTATGATGCGCAAATACATACTTTTACTTGTACTGGGGGTAGTTAACTTTCATCTTCATGCTCAAATTGGAGGAAAGTATACCTATCAATTTCTTAATTTAGTTTCTTCTACACGACAAGCAGCCTTAGGAGGTAAAAATGTTACGGGATATGATCAAGATCCTACTACAGCATTGTACAATCCTGCTTCTATTAATATAAGTATGGATAGAACTTTAGGTGTTAACTACGTAAATTATATAGCAGATGTAAACTATGGATCTGTAGCATATGCATATGCTTTAGGAGAAAATAAAGAGCATGTACTTCAAGCTGGAGTTACGTATATCAATTATGGTACATTTGACGGATTTGACGAGTTTGGTAATGCTATAGGAGATTTTAGTGGTGGAGAAGTAGCTGTTTCTGTAGGATTTGCAAAAAATATACCTAACTCTAAGTTTTATGTTGGAGCAAATGTAAAAGTAATTTCATCAAAATTAGAAGAGTATACTTCTTTAGGAGGAGCGCTAGATTTAGGATTGCTTTATCATGATGCCGATAAAAAATTGGATATAGGATTAGCAATACGTAATGTGGGTACTCAATTTACATTATATCAGGATACGAGAGAAGAATTACCGTTAGAAATAGATGCAGGGATATCTCAGACATTAAAAGAAGTTCCTATTAGATGGAATTTAACATTTGAAAACTTGCAAACTTGGGATTTGGCATTTAGTAATTCAGCTAGAAATATTACAGATTTAGAAGGTAATGTAGAGCAAGATGATCCTAGTTTTTTTAACAATGTATTACGTCATACAGTTATAGGAGTAGAGGCATTTCCAGAAGGAGGGTTTACTGTGCGATTAGGATATAATTTTAGAAGATCTGAAGAATTGCGAATAGTCGATCAACGTTCGTTTGCAGGATTAAGCGGAGGTATAGCAATTAAATTAGGGAAATTTAGATTTAGTTATACATATGCGAGATATAATGCAGCAGCATCGTCAAGTTTCTTCGGACTTAACGTAAATTTATAAATTAAGAATAAAACATTTTAGTGGGAAATAAAATAATTATAGCCATTGATGGACATTCTTCTACTGGAAAAAGTACAGTTGCAAGAAGATTGGCTAAAGAATTAGGGTATGTATATGTGGATACCGGAGCTATGTATCGTTCTGTTACATTATATGCTATGCAAAAAGATTTGATAGATAAAGAGCATTTTGATAGTCATACTCTTATTCAAGTGCTATCAGAAATTCAAATAAGATTTGAAATTAATAAAGATTCTGGAAGAAATGAAGTGGTTTTAAATGGAAAAAATGTTGAGAGAGAAATTAGGAGTTTAGAAGTTTCTTCTTTTGTAAGTCAAGTAGCTGCAATTAGTGAAGTGAGAACAAAATTAGTTGAACAGCAACAAGAAATGGGAGAAGAAAAAGGAATAGTAATGGACGGAAGGGATATAGGTACTGTAGTTTTTCCTAAAGCAGAACTAAAACTTTTTATGACAGCTACAGCCAAAGATAGAGCAGAACGTAGATATAAAGAATTGGTTGATAGAGGAGATAAAGTAACCTATGAAGAAGTACTTAAAAATGTTGTAGATAGAGACCATATTGATAGTACTAGAAAAGATTCTCCATTAAAAAAAGCTGAAGATGCAATAGTTATAGATAATTCAAATTTAACTCTAGAAGGTCAATTTGAGAAGATTTTTGAAATAGTTAACAATGCTGTTAAATAAATCATAGTTTTACTACATGAAATGTTAAAACCTTACTTAAGTAGGGTTTTTTTTATATAAAACGTTTACTATTTACAAGTTACATTCATTTGTTTTGTTAACTTTGATTCAATCACAAAATCTAATTAATAATCAACTAATCAAGATGAAAAAAAGCATCTATCGTAGTGCCATTATAGCTTTATTGGCTATAGCTCCCCTTCAGGCACAAGAGTATCAAAAAATGATATCCCAGGGCGGATATACAGTAGAACAAATTCAACAATCAGCAGAAAACTATTTTGATCAAATTGGTCGTGGCAAAGGAACAGGCTACAAACAATTTAAAAGATGGGAATATAATGCGTTAAGGTTTCAAGATGAAAATGGAGAGTTAAAATCTAATTTATTTTATTTTGAAGAATTAGAGCGTTATAATAGTGAGTTAAATGCTAAGAATAGTAACAACACTAATTCTAGTTGGATAGAACATGGTCCAAAACAATATGAAGCAACATCTGGATGGAACCCTGGAGTTGGTAGAATAACTTCTATAGCTATAGATCCTAATGATGAAAATCATATTGTTGTAGGTAGTCAAACAGGAGGTGTTTGGAAAACAACCGATAGAGGGGCTAATTGGACTCCACTTACAGATAATCATAATAACATGCGTGTTTATGCTTTGGCTATGGATCCAACTAATTCCTCGACATATTATTGGGGATCTAGTAATGGAGTAATTTATAAATCTACAGATGCAGGAAGTACATGGGATGTACATTCTTCTAATGTTAATGGTGATATCAATAAAATTTTAATACATCCTACAGACACGAATATTATGTTTTTAAGTGCTCAATATGGAGGTTTGTATAAGTCAGTAAATGGAGGAGTAAACTGGAGTAGAATTGGTAGTGATTCAAATGGTTTTGATGTAGAATTCAAGCCAGGAGATTTAAATACAGTGTATGCTTCAGGAAATAATGTGTATAAATCTACAGATGGTGGAAATACTTTTTCTAGAATTTCTGGTTTTAGTAATGGACCAAAAATGATGGGAGTATCAGAAGCAATTCCAGATAAAGTATTTGTTTTAGAAGCAACATCTTCAGGCGGTAGATTCAATGAAATTTATAAATCAGAAGATTCTGGAAGTAGTTTTACTGCCATGGGACATACAAAAAATTATTTTGGATATGACACAAATGGAGGAGATAGTAGAGGTCAAGCACCAAGAGATATGGATATCGCTATATCAAGTACTAATGGAGATGAAATACATATAGCTGGTATTAATACATGGAGATCTACTGACGGTGGAAATACATTTACTATATCGTCTCAATGGATGCCATCAACTACTCAAGCTTTGGGTATAGGTTACTGTCATGCGGATGTTGATTTATTAATTTTTGCGCATGATAAATTATTTGTTGGTTCAGATGGAGGGATTTTTGTAGCTAATAATCCTTCGGTGATGAGTACAGATTATTATACTGATTTAACTAATGGTTTAGGAATTCGACAATTTTATAAAATTGGAATATCTCAAACAGATGATGTTGTTGTTACAGGAGGAGCTCAAGATAATGGTACTTCTTTTTATATTGAAAACCAAGGATGGAAAGATTGGTTAGGTGCAGATGGAATGGAATCTTTTGTTGATAAGGATGATACTAAAGTAATGTATGGAACAGTACAATTCGGTGGTTTATATAAAACTTTTAACGGAGGAAATAGTTATAGCGGGTTGCCATCACCTGAAGGTAGACAAGGAAACTGGATTACACCATTTGAACAAGATCCAATAACAACAGATGTTGTTTATACAGGATATGATAAAGTATATAAATCTGATAATGGTGGATATAATTGGGTTGCAGTTTCGCAAAGTTTTGGTACTAATTTAGCTGATCTTAAAATTGCCAAATCTGATAATAATGTAATGTTTGCATCTCATGACCAGTATTTATATAAAACGAGTGATGGTGGGGCAACAACATGGGGATTGATAAAAATCTTTCAAGGTAGAATTAATGATATAGCTATTCACCCATCTAATCCAGATAAAGTAGCAGTTACTTTAGCTGCATCAGACAAAGTAATGATATCTAATGATGGAGGGACTACATGGAATGCTTCTAATACAGGATTACCAAATTTCTCTGCATTGTGTTTGACATGGGAAGATAACGGAAATAATGGATTGTATTTAGGTATGAACTATGGTATATATTATATAGACGATAGATTGAGTACATGGGAGTCTTTTAGTAACGGAATACCTAATGTAATAGTTAATGAATTAGAGATTAATACAGTTGAAAATAAAATTTATGCGGGTACATATGGACGTGGTTTATGGAGTTCGCCTGTTTATGATACAACTTTGGCTGTAGAAGAACATGCATTATATAATTCGTTAGATATTTACCCTAATCCAAGTACAAATGAGATTAATGTTAAATGGGATCAAGGTTTTGATGTAGAACTTAGAATATTTGATATTAATGGTAAACTAGTCCATTTTGAAAGAAATCAAAAGCTTGATGAACTTAAGAAGGTTGATATTTCTAGTTTTAATTCAGGATTTTATTTCTTAAGAATTAATAGCGAAACAGGTATTGCTACTCGAAAGTTTATAAAGAAGTAATAAATAAATTTCAATAAATTATAAAAAGGTTCAGAAATATCTGAACCTTTTTTATTGAAAATAAATAAAGTTATATAATTTATATTTGAAGTTTATATACAATTTAAGTGTATCGTAATAAATTAAAGATGTTTTGATATGGTAAACGCAATGGCTAAAAGCAGTATGATTAGAAAATTATATAAGTATAGATTTGAATTTTTCTTTTTTAGTTTATTAGGAGTTTTATTTGGGTCATTAATATTTCCATTAGTACTGTTTGAGAAAGTTGTTATGCCAATAATTTTATTGATAAATGTTATAACAGGAATATTATTAATTTCTAAAAAGAAGAAGCTAGCCATTTTTTTTGCATTGCTTTTAACAGTTGTTCTGAGTGTATATGGGACAGAAGTAGTAAGTAGACCTAAAGATATAAATACAATAAGATTTCTTCAATTTGGTACCTATTTTTTATTCTATGTTATAGTGACTATTGAAATTATTAGACAAGTATGGAACACTCAGAAGGTAAATAAAAATGTAATTTTTGGATTAATGAGTGGTTATATTGCTTTAGGATTAGTTGCTTTTTTTATATTTTTAACTATAGAAATAGCTACACCAGGATCTTTTGGTGGAATATTATTAGAGTCAGTATCTATACCAGAGAAAACAGATACATTGTTGTATTACAGTTATATAACTTTGTTGACGATTGGTTATGGAGAAGTTATACCTATTACTCCTACTGCACAAAAGGCAGCAATTTTAACAGGACTTATGGGGCAATTTTATATTGTGATTATTACAGCAGTAGTAGTTGAAAAGTATATAAGACATAGTATTAAAAACGAAATAAAAAATGAGTAAGATGAAATTAGTATTGAGTATGATTTTGATTTGTGTATGGAGTTTTACTATTAATGCCCAACAAGCACAAGAAGAAAGAGCAAAGAATAAAGTAGAGATATTCGATTCTGTAGAAAAAGATCGTATGCAACTATGGTTTTATGAACAAACAGAGAAAATGAATTTATCACAAGATAAATTGGATGAATATTATAGTGTAATTTTATATTATACTGTTAAGATGAAAAGATTGGATGATAAAGATATGGAACTTGAAGTTTCAGAAATTGAAACAAAACTTAACGAATTGATTGCAAAGCAAAATAAAGAAGTAAAAGATATTTTATCCGATGAACAATATGAAATTCATAAAAATAACTTTGAAGAAATTCTAAGAAGCGTTAAAAATAGATTGAAAGATAAAAAATAAGAATATAAAAAAGGCTTTGATTTTTAATTCAAAGCCTTTTTTATTTAGTATTCTATAGTGTTGATTTTTGCTTGATTATTGCAGTTTTCAACATGTAATAAGATTTGTTTTTCTCTAAGAGTACTCTCTATAACATAACTTTTACAGGAATCTAATTTTGTATTACTTTTAGAAAAGTCAACAGACCCTTCAGTTAAAACAAAAGAAATTTCTGCAGTATCAATAGTCTTTAGTTGCATTGTTTGCTTGGCAGCATCAGAAAAAACTCGCTCTTTTAAACGAATATTTTTTAAAACTCGAGCATTAGGCCCATATGCACAAGAGGTTTTTTTACCTCCTAAAAAGAAAAATAGTATAATTAAACCGATTACAAACCCACCGGCATAATACATTAAACGTTTTAATAAACTCATAAAAATTATAATATCAGCAAATTGATATCTCTATACGATAAATCATACCAATCTGCTACAGCTTTATTAGTTAAAATTCCGTGGTAAAAATACACTCCATTTTTTAAACCACGATCAAAACGTAAAGAATTTTCTATACCACCTTCTTCCCCAATATGTAATAAATAAGGAGTAAAGATATTGCTTATTGACATAGAGGAAGTTCTAGCATATCTTGAAGGAATATTAGGAACCCCATAATGAATAACACCGTGTTTCACAAAAACAGGATGATCATGAGTAGTAACTTCACTAGTTTCAAAGCAACCTCCCATATCTATACTTACATCAATAATAACAGCGCCAGTTTTCATGGCTTCAACCATCGTTTCTGAAACAAGAATAGGAGAACGATCTTTACCTCGTACAGCACCAATAACAACATCACAACGGCGTAGTGCTTTTAATAAATTTTTAGGTTGTATAGTCGAAGTATATAAAGATCTACCTACATTAGTTTGAATACAGCGTAGCTTTGTTATAGAATTATCAAAAACCTTGACATTAGCACCTAATCCTAAAGCTGCTCTAGCAGCAAACTCACCTACAGTACCAGCACCTATAATAACAACTTCTACAGGAGGAACGCCACTAATATTTCCCATCATTAAACCAGGGCCTTGTGTAGCATTACTCATTAATTCTGATGCTATTAATATTGCAGATGTACCGGCGATTTCACTTAAATTTCGCACAGCTGGATAAGTACCATCATCATCTCGTATAAACTCAAAAGCTAAAGCAGTTATACGTTTTGAGGCTAGAGTTTCAAAATATTTTTTGGTTTGTGTTTTTAATTGAAGTGCCGAGATCAAAACCGTCTGCGGATTTATCATATCAAGTTCTTCAACAGATGGTGGTTCAACTTTTAAGAGTATAGGACAACCAAAAACCTTACTTGTATCCGAAGTTACTTCAGCTCCAGCTTCACTGTAATCACTATCTGTAAAGCTAGCCCCAATTCCAGCATTTGATTCAATCATAACACGATGACCATGAGCGGTCAATGCAGCAACAGCATCGGGAGTTAAGCAAACTCTTTTTTCTTGATAATGAGTTTCTTTAGGGATTCCGATAAATAGTTCGCCCTTTTTCTTAGATATTTCAATCATTTCCTCTTGAGGAAGTAATTCAGCTTTACTAAATGGAGATAATGGATGGTTCATTGTGTAACAGATATTCAATCTTCAAAATACAAATAAAATAATAGATATTCCAAAAAAGATACGCAACTTACTCGCTAATGCTAGTTACAGTTAAAATTCTGGATTGATCATCATCGAGAACAATTTCTATCTTTTGACTGTGATTAGGTATTAAGTTTGCTATTCGTTCAGGCCATTCAATAAAAACCCACTGGTCTCCATATGCATATTCTTCAAAACCAATTGCATAAGCTTCTTCTTCATCTTCGATACGATAAAAATCAAAGTGATAAATCAAATGATCTTTTCCTTGGTACTCATTAACTATAGAGTATGTAGGACTAGAAATAGGATCAGTTACACCTAATTGACTGCAAATTTCTTTTATCAAGGTGGTTTTTCCTACTCCCATTTCTCCATAAAATAACAACACCTTACTAGAGGTGTTGTTTATAATTTTTTGTGCAACAGAACTAAGTTCTGGCAAAGTATATTGAATTTTCATAAATACTAATCAAAATCAAAATTATCTTGGTGACAAAGTTACAAAAGGAATAATCATTTCTTCAAGAGAAATCCCACCATGTTGGTAAGTATTTCTATAATAACTCACATAATGATTATAATTATTAGGATAAGCAAAAAAGTAATCACCTTTTGCAAAAATGAATGAACTACTCACATTGATAGAAGGTAAACTAATGGTTTTAGGATTTTTTACAGCCAAAACTTCTTTCTTTTCATAAGTAAGACTCTTTCCTGTTTTATAGCGTAAGTTCAAACTAGTGTTTTTGTCACCAATAACTTTAGATGGATTTTTTACATTAATAGTACCATGATCAGTCGTTAATAAAAGTTTAAACCCTAAATGTTGCGCTTGTTGAATGATTTCTAAAAGTGGTGAATTTTTAAACCAGCTAGCTGTTAAAGAGCGATATGATTTGTCATTAGAGGCTAATTCCTTAATGACTTCCATTTCGGTTTTACTATGCGAAAGCATATCAACAAAATTATAAACTACAACAGTTAAATCATTGTCTTTACAACCTTTAAAATTATCAGCTAATGTTTTTCCAGATTTTTCATTCGTAATTTTATAATATTCATGTTTGATATTAAGCCCTAAACGTTCAAGTTGAGCAGTTAAAAAATCATTTTCATGCATATTTTTACCACCTTCATCTGTATCATTAAGCCAATATTCTGGATGTCTGCGTTCCATTTCTGAAGGCATTAAACCAGAAAAGATAGCATTTCTAGCATATTGTGTTGCACTAGGTAAAATGCTATAAAAAGGAGTTTCGCTTTCCTTTTTATAATAATTATTTATAATAGGCTCAAAAGCTTTCCATTGATCATAACGTAAATTATCAATTACAATTAATAAAGTAGGTTGATCCTTACTTAATTCTGGAGCTACTTTACTTTTAAAAAGATTATGTGACATTATAGGAGCATCATCTGGATTTTGAAACCAGTCTACATAATTTTTATCAATAAACTTAAAGAATTGAGAATTAGCTTCAACTTTTTGAGATTCTAGAATCTCAAACATACCAGTATCTTCAATGTCTTCGAGTTCTAACTCCCAATAAATCAATTTTTGATAAAGCTCTGCCCATTCTTCATGAGAATTCACCATAGCCATATCCATAGCTATTTTTCTAAATTCTTGTTGGTAACTCGAAGTTGTTTTTTCTGAAACTAATCTAGAGTGATCTAAGTTTTTCTTTAAACTCAATAATATCTGATTAGGATTTACAGGTTTAATTAAATAATCAGCTATTTTACTACCAATAGCTTCTTCCATAATGTACTCTTCTTCACTTTTTGTGATCATGACAACAGGAAGACTAGCTCTTTTTTCTTTAATCTCATTAAGCGTTTCTAAACCCGTAAGTCCAGGCATATTTTCATCTAAGAAAACAATATCAAAATTTTCTTCATCTATAATTTCAAGAGCTTCTGTACCACTTTGGCAAGTAGCTATAGTATAATTTCTTTTCTCTAAAAATAGAATATGCGGTTTCAATAAATCTATTTCATCGTCAACCCATAGTATTTTAATAGAATTCATGCAATAAGTCTTTATATTTAACAACTTAAGGAAATATTCTTTAAGTTTGATTCAAAATCGTAGTTTTTTGACTAGGATAAGTACATTAAGAACTTATCAAATCTTATATTTGTTACAATAAAAGTAAAAGTAGTTTGAAAAAAAGAAACAAACTAAAAATATTAAACGATCCTATTTATGGATTTATTACAATCCCAAACGAACTTATCTTTGACTTAATTGAGCATAGGTATTTTCAACGTTTGAGAAGGATAACCCAGATGGGATTATCATATTTAGTTTATCCAGGAGCTCACCATACGAGATTTCATCATGCCTTAGGATGTATGCATTTAATGCAAAACGCTATAAGAGTACTCAGATTTAAAGATATTGAGATATCAGACAAAGAAGAAGAGGCTTTATTGATAGCTATTTTATTACATGATATAGGACATGGACCATTTTCTCACGCTATGGAACACAGTATAGTACATGGGATAAGTCACGAGGCAATCTCACTGATGTTTATGGAAGAAATCAATAAAGAATTTGAAGACAAATTAGATTTAGCAATCAAAATCTTTAAAGGAGAATATCACAGAAACTTTTTGCATCAATTAATATCAAGTCAGTTAGATATGGATAGACTTGATTATTTAAAACGAGATAGTTTTTATACAGGAGTAGCAGAAGGTAATATCAATAGTGAGCGATTGATTACTATGTTAAGCGTTGTTAATGATGAACTTGTGGTAGAAGAAAAAGGAATATATTCTGTAGAAAAATTTCTTCTAGCAAGACGTTTAATGTATTGGCAAGTGTATTTACATAAAACAGGTTTAGTTGCAGAACAACTTTTGATTAGAGTTTTAAAAAGAGCCAAAGAATTAGTAGAAGGAGGTAAGAAATTAGCAGGAAGTAAAAATTTGGTATTCTTTTTAGAAAATAAAATAACTGCAGAAAACTTTACTCCAAAAATTCTAGATACATTTGCTACGCTTGATGATTACGACATTATTACAGCAATGAAAGAATGGACGTCTTGCGATGATTTTGTATTGCGTACATTATCTAGAATGATCATAAATAGAGATTTATTAAAAATTAAAATAAAGAAAAAAGCATTTTCTGAAGAAAAACTTGACAAGTTGACTAAAAACTATGCTGATTTAAATGAAATATCAATGGAAGAAGCTAGCTATTTTATTTTTAGCGGATCCATAGCAAATCAGGCATATCATCAAAATAAACAGAATATTAACATATTGTATAAGTCAAAGAAAATTGTAGATGTAGTAAAAGCTACAGATCAATTTAATTTGAAAGCATTATCAAAACCAGTAACAAAATATTTTATGTGTTATCCAAAGTAAATATATTAACACATTTTTTATACTTTTGCGAGAATGATATTTACAGCCATACAGATAGCAGGTATTCTTAACGGGATTGTCGATGGAGACGAAACTGTAGAAGTATCTAAACTAGCAAAGATAGAAGAAGGAACGAAAGGTTCGTTAACCTTCTTATCTAATCCTAAGTACACACCATATATATATAAGACACAAGCGTCAATAACGATTGTAGATAAAAATTTTGAACCAGAAAGCGAAATATCAACAACATTAATACGTGTTGAAAATGCATACAAAGCATTTTCTCAACTTCTGGAATATTATAATATGGTCAAAATGAATAAAACAGGAATTGAACAACCTAGTTTTATTTCATCAAGTGCCCAATATGAAGGAGATATCTATTTAGGAGCATTCTCTTATTTAGGAGATAATGTAAAAATAGGTAAGAATGCAAAAATATTCCCTAACGTATACATTGGTGATAATGTAACATTAGGAGATAATGTTGTAGTTTTTGCTGGAGCTAAAATATATTCAGAAACGATAATCGGAAATGATTGCGTTATCCATAGTGGAGCTATTGTAGGAGCAGATGGTTTTGGTTTTACGCCAAATGAAAAAGGAGAATATACAAAAGTTCCTCAAACAGGAAATGTGATTATTGAAGATAATGTTGATGTAGGAGCTGGAACAACTATTGATAGAGCAACTTTAGGATCTACTATTATAAGAAGAGGAGTTAAATTGGATAACCAAATTCAGATCGCTCATAATGTAGAAATAGGTGAACATACCGCTATAGCAGCTCAAACAGGAGTAGCAGGATCTACAAAAATAGGTAAACATTGTCTTATAGGAGGACAAGTAGGAATAGCTGGTCATCTTACTATTGGTAATCAAGTAAGAATACAAGCGCAATCAGGGATAGGTAGAAATATTAAAGACAAAGAGACCATTCAAGGTTCTCCAGCACTAGGATATTCAGATTATAATAAATCTTATGTGCATTTCAAAAACCTACCTAAGATCGTTGATAAAGTATACAAACTAGAGAAAAAGATAAATAACAATGAGTAACACCGTTGTAAAAAAACAAAAGACAATCAAAAATGAAGTCACTCTAAAAGGAGTAGGACTTCATACGGGAAAAGAAGTTATTTTAACCTTTAAACCCGCTCCGGAAAATCATGGATATGCCTTTTGTAGAGTAGATCTAGAAGGAAGTCCAATCATCGAAGCAGATGCTAACTATGTGGTTAATACGCAAAGAGGAACTAACCTAGAAAAAAATGGTGTTAGCATTCAAACCTCAGAGCACGTTTTAGCTGCTTGTGTAGGATTAGAAATCGATAACTTATTAATAGAACTTGATGCTTCAGAGCCACCTATTATGGATGGATCTAGTAAATACTTTATCGAGGCTTTAGAAGAAGCAGGTATAGTAGAACAAGAAGCAGAAATTGAAGAATACATCGTTAAAGATGTAATTTCTTATACAGATGAAGAAACAGGAAGTGAAATTCTTGTGATGCCTTCAGATGAATATCAAGTGACTACTATGGTGGATTTTGGTACTAAAGTTTTAGGTACTCAAAATGCATCATTAAAGCGTATTTCAGAGTTTAAAGAAGAAATTGCAAACGCAAGAACATTTAGTTTCCTTCACGAATTAGAAATGCTTTTAGAGCATGGATTAATTAAGGGAGGTGATCTTAATAATGCTATTGTATATGTAGATAAAGAGTTGAGCCCAGAAACTATGGAGCGACTTAAAGATGCATTTGGTAAGGACTCCATAACAGTTAAACCTAACGGAATCTTAGATAATTTAACCTTGCATTATCCTAATGAAGCAGCAAGACATAAATTATTAGATGTAATAGGTGATTTAGCATTGATTGGAACTCGTATTAGAGGTAAGATTATAGCTAATAAACCAGGACACTTTGTAAATACACAATTTGCAAAGAAATTATCTAAGATCATCAAGATAGAAAGAAGAAATAAAGTACCTCAATTTGACTTATCTAAAAAGCCATTAATGGATGTCAATAAAATAATGGATATGTTACCACATAGACCACCATTTTTATTGGTAGATAAAATTTTAGAAATGTCGGATAAACATGTTGTAGGGATGAAAAATGTAACTATGAACGAACCTTTCTTCGTAGGACATTTCCCTGGAGCACCTGTAATGCCTGGAGTATTACAAATTGAAGCTATGGCACAAACTGGAGGGATTCTAGCATTAAGTACAGTTCCAGATCCAGAAAACTATTTGACTTATTTTATGAAAATAGATAAAGTTAAGTTCAAACAGCAAGTATTACCAGGAGATACTTTAATCTTTAAATTAGAATTATTAACACCAATACGTAGAGGGATTTGTCATATGCAAGCTTTTGCTTATGCTAACGGGAAACTAGCAACAGAAGCAGAACTTATGGCACAAATTGTAAAATCTAAATAAAACAGATGAATCAACCATTAGCATACGTTCATCCAGGGGCAAAAATTGCCAAAAATGTAGTAATAGAACCATTTACTACAATACACAATAATGTAGTAATAGGAGAGGGAACTTGGATAGGTTCTAATGTTACTATTATGGAAGGGGCTAGAATTGGAAAAAACTGTAGTATTTTTCCAGGAGCAGTAATTTCGGCCGTGCCACAAGATAAGAAGTTTAATGATGAAGATACAGTAACCGAAATTGGTGATAATACAACCATTAGAGAGTGTGTTACAATCAATAGAGGAACTACTGATAAGATGAAAACAAGAATTGGTAATAATTGCTGGATTATGGCATATTGCCATATTGCTCACGATTGTATTGTTGGTGATAATTGTATTTTCTCTAATAATAGTACACTGGCAGGACATATTACTGTAGGAGATCATGTGGTTTTAGCAGGTATGGCAGCTGTTCAGCAGTTTTGTACTATAGGTAATCATGCTTTTGTGACAGGAGGATCTTTAGTACGTAAAGACGTACCACCTTTTGTTAAAGCTGCACGTGAACCATTATCGTATGTAGGAATTAACTCTATTGGATTGAGACGTAGAGGTTTTTCAACTGAAAAAATTAGAGAGATTCAGAATATTTATAGAATTTTATACCAAAAGAACTATAATAATACGCAGGCAGTAGCTATTATTGAAGCAGAGATGGAAGCTACTCCAGAACGTGACGAAGTTCTTGAATTCATTAAAAATTCACAAAGAGGTATCATGAAAGGATATTTCTCAAATTAATAATATAAACTAACTATATAAAGAAATAAAATGGCTAGTACTAGTGATATTAAAAACGGATTGTGTATTAAATACAATAGTGATATATATAAAATAATTGAATTTTTACACGTAAAACCAGGAAAAGGACCAGCGTTTGTAAGAACTAAATTAAAAAGTGTTACTACAGGAAAAGTAATTGATAATACTTTTTCTGCTGGACACAAAATCGAAGATGTTCGTGTAGAAACACACAAATTTCAATATTTGTATGCAGAAGGTGATACTTTTCATTTTATGAATACAGATGATTATAACCAGATTACTTTAGAGAAATCGACTTTGGATAATCCAGGATTATTAAAAGAAGGAGCGGTAGTAACTGTAATAATCAACTCAGAAGATCAAATGCCATTATCTGTAGAGATGCCACCAAGTGTGATTCTTGAAGTAACAGCTACAGAACCAGGAGTAAAAGGAAATACAGCTACTAATGCTACTAAACCAGCAACAGTAGAAACAGGAGCTCAAATAATGGTGCCTTTATTTATAAATGAAGGTGACAAAATCAAAATTGAAACAGAAAAAGGTACATATAAAGAACGTATCAAAGAATAGTTTAAGTAACCCCTCACTCGAGGGGTTATTTTTTTATCATAATTATACCATAGGTTAGTGCAAGAATGTCATAATATTTTATATTTTTAGCACAAGATTTTATTTTAACTTATGAAATTTCCCCATACGTATACACTTCAGCAAATAGCAACAATTATTTCGGCTGAGTTTGTAGGAGATGCAGATTTTCCTGTAGAAGGAATGAACGAGATTCATGTGGTTACACCTGGAGATATTGTTTTTGTAGATCATCCTAAATACTACGATAAAGCATTAGAAAGTGCAGCAACTATTATTTTGATTAATAAGAAAGTTGATTGTCCAGAAGGAAAAGCTTTATTGATATCAGACGACCCTTTTAGAGATTTCAATACGTTAACAACGTTCTTCAAGCCTTTTGAAAAAGCAGATAAAGAAGTTGCTAGTACAGCACAAATAGGAGAAAATACTATTATACAACCAGGAGCTTTTGTAGGTAACAATGTTAAAATTGGTGATGATTGTTTAATTCATGCCAATGTAACTATTTATGACGGAGCTGTGATAGGTGATAGAGTTACTATTCATTCTGGAACAATATTAGGTGCAGATGCTTTTTATTATAAAAATCGTCCAGAAGGTTTTGATCAACTTAAATCTGGAGGTAGAGTAGTAATAGAAGATGATGTACATTTAGGTGCATTATGTACAATCGATAAGGGAGTTACTGGAGATACTACAATTAAAAAAGGAAGCAAACTTGATAATCAGGTACATGTAGGGCACGATACGGTAATAGGTAAAAAATGCTTAATAGCATCTCAAGTAGGAATAGCTGGATGTGTAGTTATTGAAGACGAAGTGACTATTTGGGGACAAGTTGGGATAACTAGTGGTATTACTATAGGTAAAAAAGCAGTGATTTCTGCACAATCTGGAGTAAGTAAATCATTAAAAGGTGAACAAAGTTATTTTGGTACACCAGCAGATAGCTTCAGAAAAAAGTATAAAGAAATTGCAGCAATACGTCAGGTACCGGATTTAATCGAGCAAATCAAAAACAAAAATCCATAATATAATGAGTGCTAAAGAAATAGTAAAATCATTTTACGAAAAAGATCTACTTAAAGAGGAATCGGTATTTACGACGTATTTACATCCAGAGGTTACTTTAGATTGGAATAGCAGTTTTGGATTTAATCAAAGAGATTATAAAGGATTAGTATCCCTTTTTGAAGAAATGTCTACATCTTTTATATCATTAAGAGCAGAAATTAGTCATTTGTTAGAAGAGAATGATACCGTAACTGTAAGATATACCTATTTTGCTAGACCTATAGAACAACCAGAACAAGAAGATGTGTTAGCACATTTTGTTACTATATGGGAATTAAAAGATCAAAAGTTATACAAAGGATATCAAATCAGTCAGCAGGCAGATAACACTTTAGAAACTCTAAAATCTTTTCTTTTAAAATAATTGGAAATTCATTTTAACTATAATGTTCAAAAGCTTACTTTTGAAACATCCAAAAAATAAATCATAACGCAATGAGTGTTTTAGTAAATAAAGATTCAAAAATAATTGTTCAAGGTTTCACTGGAAGTGAAGGAACTTTCCACGCTGGACAAATGATTGAGTACGGAACAAACATCGTAGGAGGAGTTACTCCAGGTAAAGGTGGACAAACACACCTTGATAAACCTGTTTTTAATACAGTTAAAGAAGCTGTAGAAAAAGTAGGAGCTGATACTACAATTATTTTTGTACCACCAGCATTTGCAGCAGACGCTATTATGGAAGCAGCTGATGCAGGAATTAAAGTAATTATTACTATTACTGAAGGAATTCCTGTAGCAGATATGATTAAGGCTTCAGATTTTATTAAAGATAAAGATTGTCGTCTTATCGGTCCTAACTGCCCAGGAGTTATTACTCCAGGTGAAGCAAAAGTAGGGATTATGCCTGGTTTTGTATTTAAGCAAGGTAAAGTAGGTATCGTTTCAAAATCTGGTACATTAACTTATGAAGCAGCAGATCAAGTTGTAAAACAAGGATTAGGTATTACTACGGCTATTGGTATTGGTGGAGATCCAATTATCGGAACTACTACAAAAGAAGCTGTTGAATTATTAATCAATGATCCAGAAACTGAATGTGTTGTGATGATTGGTGAAATCGGTGGTCAATTAGAAGCAGATGCAGCTAAGTGGATTAAAGAAAGTGGAACAACTAAACCAGTTGTAGGTTTCATAGCAGGAGAAACTGCTCCAGCAGGACGTACAATGGGACATGCAGGTGCAATAGTAGGTGGTAGTGAAGATACTGCTGCGGCTAAAAAAGCTATTATGCGCGAGTGTGGAATTCACGTAGTTGATTCTCCAGCTGAGATTGGTAAAAAAGTAGCAGAAGTATTAGGATAATTACTCTCTAAACATAAAAATTAAAACCTCTTGATAAAAGAATTCAAGAGGTTTTTTTATTTAGCATAATCAGCTGATAATGTTTTTTATCGCATAAATAAGAAGTTAATCGAGGATTCATTATAGAATCTAAATAAAGAATGATTAAAATATAATGCATATTTTGTATTTTTATAAGAAGCATTGTAGCGATAGAAACAAAAAAGTATAAGTGTAACAGATATTAAACAATCATCTTTTATGAAAACAAAAAAAATAGTGGTAATGTTAGGAGTTGTCGGACTTTTTTTGTCATGTGCAACAAATCCTTTTACAGGTAAAAAGACCTTGGCATTAGTACCTAATACGCAGATATTTCCTTCAGCTTTTCAACAATATGATCAGTTTTTAGGAGAAAATAAAGTAATAAAGGGAACAAAAGATGCTCAAATGATTACAAAAGTTGGGCAAAAAATAGCCAAAGCAGCAGAACGCTGGTTAAATGCTAATGGATATCAGGGATATTTAAAAGATTATAAATGGGAATACAATCTTGTAGATGATAAAACTGTGAATGCATGGTGTATGCCAGGTGGTAAAATTGTATTTTATACTGGAATCTTACCTATTGCCAATGGAGAGAGAGGAGTGGCAGCTATTATGGGGCATGAAGTAGCACATGCATTGGCAAATCATGGACAGCAGCGTATGAGTGCAGGACAAATTCAGCAAGTAACTGGTGCGGTTACAGCAATTGCTGTTAGTGGAAAAAATGAGCAAACACAGCAAATTATAGGTACTGCTTTTGGTTTAGGAAGTCAATTTGGAGTAATGTTGCCATTCAGTAGAAGTCATGAAACTGAAGCTGATCGTATAGGATTACAATTAATGGCTATTGCTGGATATAACCCAGATGAAGCAGCAGAATTATGGAAACGTATGAAAGCTAATAGTGGAGGACAAGCACCACCAGAATTCATGAGTACGCACCCATCAAATGATACACGTATCAATAATTTGACAGCTTGGGCTCCAGAAGCAAAAGCTGAAGCTAAAAAATTTGGAGTTACAAGTTTTAAATAATTGTAAAATCCTTTTAGTATTAAAGATAATAGTTAAATTAGAAGCGCTGCTTGATACAAAGTAGCGCTTCTAATTTTTTAATATTATGCAAAGACTACCTAAAGGCCATAAAAAATTATTAAATGCATGGGCATCTTATGATTGGGCAAACTCAGTATATAGTTTAACTATTGTTTCTGCGGTATTTCCCATTTTTTATGGAGCATTATTCGATAAAGGTGAAGAAATAGCTATTTTCGGAAAATTCATTCGTAGTACACCTTTAATTAATTATACTACAGCAATAGGATTTATTATTGTAGCACTTAGTTCGCCTATCCTTTCAGGTATTGCAGATTATTTAGGTAATAAGAAATTCTTTATGAAATTTTTTAATTATCTAGGAGCCTTGTCTTGCATAGGATTGTATTGGTTTAGTAAAGAAACAATCTATTTTAGTTTACTTTGCTATATTTTTGCTTTGGTTGGTTTTTGGGGAAGTATAGTGTTTTATAATTCCTATTTACCAGATATAGCATATCCAGAACAACAAGACAAAGTAAGTGCCAAAGGATATTCATTAGGATATATAGGAAGTGTGATTCTATTGATAGTGAATTTAGCTATGGTAATGGGGGCAGAAGAAGGAGCTCCTCAAATTCAAGCAATGAAAATCTCTTTTCTTATGGTGGGAGTATGGTGGATCGTATTTAGTCAATATGCTTACTATTATTTACCTAAAGGAAATACAGGGCATAAATTGACAAAAGACGTATTCTTTAAAGGTTTTAGAGAATTGAAGGGTGTATGGACTGCAATGGGAGAAAATGAAAGGCTAAAAAAATACCTTGTAGCTTTTTTTGTTTACAGCATGGCAGTACAAACGGTAATGTTAGTGGCGACTTATTTTGGAGAACAAGAAGTAAATTGGGGTGGCTCTGGAGAAAAAACTATGGGACTAATTGTGAGTATATTAATAATTCAACTTGTAGCCGTAGGAGGAGCAATTTTAACATCAAGATGTTCTAACAAATATGGAAATATCGTTACGTTAATAGGAATTAATATAATATGGATAGTGCTATGTGTATATGCATATTTTATAACAGAACCTATTCAGTTTTATGCAACTGCTGGAGTAGTTGGATTAGTAATGGGTGGAATTCAAGCCTTGTCTAGATCGACATATGCAAAGTTATTACCTAAGACAGAAGATACCACGTCATATTTTAGCTTTTATGATGTTGCAGAAAAAATTGGAATTATTATTGGTATGGGAATCTATGCAACTGTTGATCTTGTTACAGGAAGTATGCGTAATGCGGTATTATTCCTAGTAGTATTCTTTATTGTAGGAGTAGTATTACTTATGCGTGTACCTAGAAAAGATGAAAAATAATATACATTCGATGTAAAGTATCTATTAAAATCTCGACCATAATCGAGATTTTAGTTTTATATAGGCACAAGTATAAAGCTGAAGGGGCGTTATTAATATGAAAAAACATTCCTACATAGTAATTATTGGAGGTGGTCTTGCAGGCCTTACTAGTGCTATAGATTTAATTCAGCAAGGTATAGAGGTCACTTTAATAGAAAAAGAAGAGTATCCTAAACATAAGGTTTGTGGTGAATATATTTCAAACGAAGTATTACCTTATCTAAAACAGTTAAATCTTAATATTTGTGATCTAAAACCTATTAATATTACTAATTTTCAAATAAGTACTTCTTCTGGAAATTTAGTTAAGAGTGAATTACCGTTAGGAGGATTTGGAGTCAGTAGGCATTCATTAGATAATTTCTTATGGGAAGAAGCCAAACGTTTAGGCGTTAAATTAATTATAGATCAAGTAACTGATGTATTTTATGAAGAAGATACATTTGGGATAACCACAGGAACACATGGTACGTTTACAAGCGATTTCGTTATAGGAGCTTATGGAAAACGTTCTGGACTTGATCGTACATTAAAAAGAGGATTTAGCAATAAAAAATCACCATGGTTAGCTGTAAAAGCACATTATAAAGCTAGAATACAAGAAGATACCGTAGCATTGCATAATTTTAAAGGCGGGTATTGTGGAATTTCTAAAGTTGAAGATGAAAAAGTAAACGTATGTTATATGGTTAACTACGATAGCTTTAAGCGTTTTAAAAATATAGAAAAGTTTCAAGAAGAGGTAATGTATAAAAATCCTAACCTAAAACAGTTTTTTGAAAATGCAACAATGACTTTTGAAAAACCAATTACAATAAGTCAGATCAATTTTGAATATAAAAAACCAGTTGTAAATCATATCTTTATGTGTGGTGATGCTGCTGGATTAATACATCCTTTATGTGGTAATGGAATGGCAATGGCTATACAAAGTGGGCAAATTGTTTCTAAACTGATTTCTAAGTATTATCACGGAATGGAAAAAAGTAGAGACGAATTAGAACTAATGTATGCCAAAGCATGGAAAAAACAATTCGGACTAAGATTAAAGACAGGAAGAGTGCTTCAGGGAATATTATTAAACCCTATTTTGCAGAACATTACTTATGGTATAGCAAAAGTTTTTCCTTGGTTAACCCCTTTAGTAATTAGTAAAACACATGGTAGACCATTAGTATGATCATAAATACTAAATATCGTAGTAATGAAGAAGAATGGATGGATGATTTTCATCTTGAGGGAGTTGTTTTAGAAAAAACATTAAGAGACATTGCTAAGATTAATAAGTGGTTGGGTGGTAATAAAATAACTATAAATGGGGTAATTGATTTATTAAAGCATAAATCAAAAGATAAGAAATATAAGATAATTGATATAGGTTGTGGTAATGGAGATATGTTGAGAATGTTGGCTGATTATGCAATTCAACAAGGTTATGATTTTGAATTAATAGGTGTAGACGCAAATCAATTTACTATAGATCAGGCAAATTTATTATCAAAGAATTATACGAATATTACCTTCTATTGTGAAAATATTTTTGAAGAACCGTATATTAATAGAACTTATGATATTTTGTTATGCACATTGACATTGCATCATTTTACGAATACCGAAATAAAAAAAATCTTAACTAATGGAATTCAACAAAGCGCTATTGGTATAGTCATTAATGATTTACATCGTAGTGCATTAGCATACTATTTATTTATAGTTGTATGCTTTTTCTTTTTGAGAAATCCTATGGCAAAAAATGATGGATTGATTTCGATATTGAAAGGGTTTAAAAGAAAAGAATTAAAAGCATGGTCAATAGCTTTTAAAGAATATAAACATGATATTAAATGGAAATGGGCCTTTAGATATCAATGGCTTATAAAGAAGTAACAAAAATAAACTTATTTTGAGTGTAAAGATTACAGCTGTATCGAAAGAATTACCGCCATATATGAGAGCAACAGAAGAGATACTTCCTTTTGTTTCAATGTGGTTAGATGGACAAGAAGATAGATTTAGGCGAAAGGTTTTAAAGATTTTTCAGAATGCTGCTGTAGAAAAACGTTACGGAATAATGAGTATAGAAGAAGTGTTTACAGCAACATCTTTTGAAGAAAAAAACGATATTTATATAAGAGAAATTAAAAAGTTAGGAAAAGCTTCGCTTGAAAAAGCATTAGACAAAGCGAATTGGAAAGCTAACTCTATTGATTATATCATTACGGTAAGTTGTACAGGAATCATGATTCCTTCTTTAGATGCCTACCTCATTAACGAATTAGAATTAAAACAAGATATTATACGATTACCTGTTACAGAAATGGGATGTGCAGCAGGAGTGTCAGGAATGATATATGCGCATAATTTTTTAGCAGCTAATCCAGGTAAAAGAGCAGCAGTAATAGCTGTAGAAGCACCTACAGCAACTTTTCAACTAGATGATTATAGTATGACTAATATTGTAAGTGCAGCTATTTTTGGAGATGGAGCGGCTTGTGTATTAATGTCCTCTGAAGAAGATGCAAAAGGACCTAAGATTTTAGGTGATGCAATGTATCATTTTTATGGTGCTACACAGATGATGGGATTTAAATTAACAAATACAGGATTGCAAATGATCTTGGATCCTAGCGTACCTGAAACTATAGCTTTACATTTTCCAGAAATTATACATCCCTTTTTGGATAAATACGGAAAAAAAATAGAAAATGTACAACATCTGATTTTTCATCCTGGAGGGAAAAAAATTGTACAAACTGTAGAATCACTATTTGGCTCACTAGGTAAAAATATAGATCACACTAAGATGATTCTTAGAGAATATGGAAACATGAGTAGCGCGACAGTATTATATGTATTAGAAGAGTTTATGAAAGAAACTCAAGAAGAAGGTACATTAGGGTTGATGCTTAGTTTTGGTCCAGGATTTTCTGCTCAACGTATTTTGTTACAATGGTAAAAAGAGATATGACTAGTGAAGAAATTATTGCACAATTGCCATATGGTGATGATTTTTGTTTTGTAGATGAGCTTACACATCTAAGTCTAGATAAGATAGAAGGAAACTATCGATTTAAAGAAACAGAATATTTTTATAAAAGTCATTTTAAGAACAATCCAATAACGCCAGGTGTGATTCTTACCGAATGTATGGCTCAGATAGGTCTTGTTTGTTTTGGAATCTATCTTATGGCAGAAGATACTACGGCATTAAGAATAGTAATGACGAGTACGGACATTGAGTTTATTAAACCTGTTTATCCCAAAGAACAAGTGAAAGTAAAAGCAAAAAAGATGTATTACAGATTTCATAAATTGAAATGTGAAGTAAAAATGTATAATGAAAAAGATGAAATAGTAGCCAAAGGAATTTTAGCTGGAATGTTAATCAAATAATATAGGATATGAAAACTCGTAGAGTTGTTATTACAGGATTAGGTGTAGTTGCTCCCAATGGAATAACTCTAGAAGAGTTTGATCAAGCTATTCAAAATGGTAAAAGCGGAATTTCATTTATTGAAGAATTAGAACAATTAAAATTTTCATGTCAAATAGCTGGTTTACCTGATTATAATAATGATTATTTAAATAATTACTTTAAGCAAATAGAGTTAAAAGATTTAAATGCTTCAGGCTTAGAATATGGAGTTATTGCAGGTTTAGATGCATGGAGAGATGCAGGTTTTGATACAGAAAATTCAGAAGAAGTTAATTGGGATTATGGAGTCATTTTTGGAACAGGAATTTTAGGAGTTGATAAATTTAGAGAAGCAATATACAAAGTTGACGAAGGAAAAGTTAGACGTTTAGGAAGCACTACAGTTCCGCAAACTATGGCTAGTGGTATAAGTGCTTTTTTAGGAGGGAAATTAGGCTGTGGTAATATCGTTACTACAAATTCATCTGCATGTAGTACAGGAACCGAAGCTATTATGATGGCTTATGAGCGAATAAAAATAGGGAATGCAAAAGCGATTTTGGCAGGAAGTACTAGTGATGGTAGTCCTTATGTATGGGGAGGGTTTGATGCTATGCGAATATTACCTAGTAAATATAATGATAATCCCAAAGAAGCATCAAGGCCTATGAGTGCCAGTGCAAAAGGTTTTGTTCCAGGAAGTGGAGCAGGAGCATTGGTGGTAGAAGAGTATGAACATGCTATACAAAGAGGCGCAAAAATTTATGCCGAAATAATAGGAGGTCATGTGAATAGTGGAGGACAACGTAATGGTGGGAGTATGACAGCTCCTAATAGAAAAGCCGTTGTACGATGTATAGAGAATGCTATAGCAAATGCAGATATTAATGCCAAAGAAATAGATGCTATTAACGGTCATCTAACAGCAACGAGCAAAGATGCTACTGAAATTGAGAATTGGTGTAAAGCACTGAATAGAAAAGGAAAAGATTTTCCGTATATTAATTCTTTAAAAAGCATGACAGGGCATTGTCTGAGTGCTTCTGGAAGTATAGAAAGTGTAGCAACTGTACTACAATTACAAAAGGGGTATATTTTTGGAAATTTAAACTGTGAAGATCTTCATCCAGAAATAACAAAGATGATTACTCATGATAAAATACCAACTCAAACAATAACTGTTCAACCTGATATAATAGCCAAAGCGAGCTTTGGTTTTGGAGATGTAAATGCCTGCATCTTATTTAAAAAATATAGAAATGAAAAATGAAACAATGATAGAGCAATTAAAAACAATAATTAAACCTTATGTAGAAAATGAAGAGCAATGGAATAATTTAAACGACGAAACAGATTTTATCAAAGATTTAGATATCAATTCTGCAAATTTGGTTGACATAGTTTTAGATATAGAAGATGCATTTGAGATCGAAATTGATAATGATGCAATGGAGAAAATGCTCAATGTAAAAGCTTCTATAGAGGTGATTAAACAGAAAATCGCCGAAAAATGATAGGTAATGATATCATAGATTTAAATTTAGCGTCAGCACAAAGTGATTGGAAACGAAAAGGATGGCTTCAAAAAATATGTACTAAACATGAACAATCTTATGTTTTAAATTCAGAAAAACCATTTCTATCAGTTTGGCAATTATGGAGTATGAAAGAAAGTGCATATAAAGCAGAGCAGCGTATATATCAACTAGTACCAAAATTTAATCCTAAATCATTTGAGTGTAATATAGTTTCAGGAAAAATAGTAAGTAATAAACAGACTTACCACACACGATCTACCATTACTAAAGATTATATACATACCTACACCTACAATTCTAATCAAGAAATTGCTATTCAAAAGTTAGATAATTCAAATACATTAATTTTTTTGGAAAAGAAACTTAACATTCCAAAAAGTAGATTATCCATTAAGAAAGATAGTAATAACATACCTCATATTTATATAGACGATAAATTAAGTAATAATGTAATTTCTATTTCGCATCATGGTAAATACAGAGCTTATAATTTACTAAAAACATAAATAACTGAAAGTTAAGTGTTTATTTTAAAAGCCGATATTCGATAAATATCCAAGTATATTTTTAAATAAGCGATTCTCAGGCGCTACATTATGTTAAATAGAAAGTTTTTAGACATATTAAAAAATGGTATTGGATTATTGAGTTAATTCATTAAGTTTAGCTTGTAATTCATTTTTTGCAGCTTCATCTTCGGTTGATAGCGGTAGTTGATTAGAATTTAGCAAGTTTGGATTTTCCAAAGCATTTTCAGACAATTTGTATAGAGCTTCAGAACCATCTTCAAAAAGCATGTATTTATGTGTAGTATTACGGATAGTATAACTTTTTTCACCTAAATCAGATTCATTTTCGGCATAAGCATAATCTCTAATCGTAATTCCGCTATTTGAAAAAAGAGAAGTTAGACTATGACTATCATGGATAGAAGAGGTTAAAGTGCCAGCAATATCAGCTATAGTAGCAAAAAGATCTGTAGTATTGATTAAAGCATTTTCTGTGGTATTGAAACGATTAACTCCTTTACCAGATATAATCATAGGTACATTAATACCACCTTGATATAAAGATCCTTTGGCTCTACGACTTGGATATTCTTGAACTACTTGATTAGGAGTACCATTATCACCAATAAAAATAAAAACCGTATTTTCTTTATCATTTTGATCGAGTGAATTTATAAAGCGTCCTATCTCTGTATCCATAGCTTCGAGCATAGCTAAATAATAAGGAAGTGGATTTGCATCAATACTAGCTTGATCATCAGGTAAATTACCTTGGTGATGGAGTTCGCTAGGCGGAAGATGAAATGGAGTATGAGGCGCATTATAGGCTAACCATAAGAACCAAGGTTGATTTTGATTTGCTACCCAATCAATTGCCAAATTTGTAAATGCAGTAGTGGTGTATGTCGTAGCATTAGAAGTAATACCATTTGTATTTAAAACCCATTGATTATAAGATTGTACACCACCACTTGTGATACCAGCATAATGATTAATCCCCATAATATTAGGATGTTGCTCATTACTGGACAAATGCCATTTACCTATCACAGCATGTTGATAGCCAGAAGAATGGTTATCTAGATATTTTTGAAGTGTTGTTTCTGTAAGCGGTAATTCGTCACCAACTTTGAGCACATTAGTTCTAAAGCCATATTTACCAGTTATAATACTAGCTCTAGTAGGAGTACAGGTTGGATTTGACCAAAGATTATTAAATAGAATACCAGTATCCATCATTTGTTGTAGGTTAGGCATATATGCTTTAGTGTTACCGATACTATATCTAGGAGTAGGATCAAGTCCCATATCATCGGCTATGATTAAAACAATATTTGGTTTTGAAGATTCTATAGGAATATCATTTGTTGAGGGATTTTCAGTAGTATCATCGCTTCCACAAGAGATTAAACAGTTGAATATAGCAAAAAGATAAA
The DNA here is from genome assembly GCA_947387485.1 of Aquimarina rhabdastrellae. Lineage (GTDB taxonomy): Bacteria > Bacteroidota > Bacteroidia > Flavobacteriales > Flavobacteriaceae > Aquimarina. The sequence continues at coordinate 228,478 of CANDNT010000001.1, read as the reverse complement.
GAATATTTTTTTTCATAAGTCAATAGCTTGGTTATCTTAAAGATAAGACTTAAAAAATTAAGAAAGGTTTAATATAAGTATAGAGATAAATTAATATATTTGTAGGTACAAATAATGTAAGTAAGTGTTATGAAGGATAAAGCATATTTTGAAGCAGTAATAGAAATCATTAGAACCGGACATTCATTAACCGATGCAGTTTCAAAACAATTAAAACCATTTGGGATATACGAACCACAATTTAATGTACTTAGAATTTTAAGAGGAGCAAAAGGTAAACCTCTTACTGTGAATCAGATTCTAGAGCGTATGATTCAGCGATCAAGTAATATAACACGAATAGTAGATAAACTTTTATCTAAGGAGTTAGTTGAAAGAAAACCAAGTAGCATTGATCGTAGAAAAATGGATATAGTAATTTCGAACAAAGGACTTTTATTACTAGAAGAGTTAGATAAAGCTGTTGAAGCATTACATGAACCAATACAAGGTAATTTAACCGAAGAAGAAGCAATACAACTTAAAACATTAATACTAAAACTAAAAGGAGATTATATAAAATGAAAAAAATTATAGCATTAGGAGGAAGTAACAGTAAAGAATCTATTAATAAAAAGTTAGCACTCTACACAGCGCAGCAACTAGTTGATGTAGAGGTTCTATCGATTGATTTAAAAGAATATGAATTACCATTGTATAGTATTGATAGAGAGAACGAAGAAGGTGTTCCTGAACTAGCATTACAACTTAATCAAATTTTTAAAGAAGCAGATGGTTTTGTAGTATCACTAGCAGAACATAATGGATCATATAGTGTTGGGTTTAAAAATACATTTGATTGGTTATCAAGAATTGAAAAAGAAGTTTGGAAAGGTAAACCTATGTTTTTAATGGCAACTTCGCCTGGAGCTAGAGGAGGACAAACTGTCTTAGAAACAGCAAAAATGTCTTTTCCTCATTTAGGAGCAAAAATAGCTGCTAGTTTTTCTTTACCTCAGTTTTTTACAAATTTTTCAGATGAAAGCGGAATTCAGGAGGAGGATTTAAAACAATCTTTTGATAAACAATTAGCTTTATTTAAAAATGAGATACATTAATTTTAATTAAATATATGTAGGTACAATAATTGTATAAGAAATTAAAGTAGAAGGTTTTTATCTTCTACTTTTTTTTTCATTCCAAATAAAAAACGAATCCATGAAAAAGGATAGATTAAGTATCTGTACAGTATGATACAAATAGGAAATGATATTAATATCATGAGTAGTATTTTTATAAAAATAGAAAAAGATGTTTGTATAATATAAAAACCTACAGCGATAATGATTGTTTGATGTAAGATATAAAAAGGGTAAATAGCTTCATTAGCCTTGTTTAAAATAGCTGAACTTTGATTGAACCAAACTTGACCATATCCTAATAAGGTTATAATAAAACTCCAACTAACAAGACAACAACATAAATACCAGATTTGCCATCTAGTTTCGATAGATAAGTATGGAGAAATCCATTCCCTAGGGATAAAATAATAAGTATAGAAAATGATAAATACTACCATACTTATATATCCATTAAAATGACGGTATTTTTTTATGATATCCCAAAAAACATTACATAGCGTAAAAACTATTCCAACAATATAAAAATATAGAAAGAACAATGTAACCGAAAGATTACTAATACTTTTTGAATCTTCAGGATAATAGGATTTACTAATTAGGTAAATAATAGACAAAGGGATGACTAAAGAAAAAATACCTAGAGGAGAATCAAAAAAACGATGAAGTTTTTGAATATAAATTGAAAACCATTTTGACTTTAGTAGTAATATTAACGGAATTAATATAATCGAAATAATAAATAAATGTTCGATAAACCATAGATGATTCACTTTAAATTGAAGAACAATCTTAGGATAAGCACTCCAAAATGATGTATATGATGTGATATTTTCATAATATACCTGAAGAGGTACAATAAAGAGCACACCAAATAAAAGTGGAATATAAAGTCTTTTAGTACGTTCGATGATAAATTGCCACCAATTTCGTTTCCCAAATGCATATACAGTTCCTACACCTGAAATTAAGAATAATAAAGGTAATCGTAGTTGTTCAAAAAAGACCATGAGATGATTTAATAAAGCACTCGAAGTGCTATTCATAATATGAAAGGTATCACCATTAAAAGGCATACAAATATGATGGAGATATACTGCTAAGATGGTGGCAACTCTCCAAAAATCTATATCATATCTTCGGTTGTTTTTTAATGACGTTTGCATAAATAAATAATTTTTTATTGTGCAAACATATAGCAGTGAATTATATCAAAATGTAGAATGTTATGAATAACAAACGAATGTGACGAAAAACAAAGCAATTGATTTTAAATAGCATACAAATTATCAAATGCTTGTATACGAGTACGAGAAACAGGAATATATAAATCAGTAATGGTCATTTCTAAACTATAACCTTGTGCATTACCAGAAACAGCTTTAATATAATTGGTATTAACAACAAATGAACGATGCGATTGGAATATATAAGAATAAGAATCCAATAGCGATGCTAATTGTTTTAATGAAATACGAACCAACTTTTTTTGCAGGCTTGTTGCTGTAGAGATATAAATTTCGGTATAGTTGCTCTCAACTTTAGCATATACAAAATCAGTAACATTAAAAGAAAATAGTTGATCCCCAGTTTGATTATTAATAGTAATAGTATTTGATGGCGTTTTTTGAAGATTGCGAAATGTAATTTGTTTAGCTTTTGATTTATATTTATTCAATAAACGTTCAAAATTTATAGGTAAGATTAAAAGAATAATTAAAAAGCCTATAAGGAATGTATTTCTAAATTCTTCAAATAAATATCTGAAGGACCAATTATTGGGATTATCATAAATAATATCACGTATTAAAAAACTACCTAAACTAATTAAAAGTAATAAAAAAGAAATGCTGATCAATTCTTTTAATAAAGTCCAGGTATAATCTTTTTTTACATACTTTGAGAGTAATAAAAAGAAAGCAAGACTGATAAAAAACGGTAAAAATGCATGTAAAAAGCATATCCATAAAAAATCCATTTTATGTTCGGCAGAATTAACCTCAAAAGGCTCAAAAAAATAATTAAAAAACCAACTGATTAGGGATATTGATAATAAGATAGTGACTAATTGTAGCTTATTTTGATAATAAAAAGGATAAGGATTCAATAGGTACTTTAGACGTTTCATAAAAGAATGATGTAGTACTCAAAAATACATTTATTTTTCAATGTATAGTGATTAAAAGGGTAAACGAATTAGCATTCTATTTACAAACAATTTTGTGTACATTTATATAACAAACTAATCATCATAAAATCATGAAAATCTTCAAACTTATAGTTGTACTAGGTATAGCTATTGTAATAACTAGTTGTAATTCTAAAGACAAAAAGGAAAAAGAAACAAAGACAGTAATAACAACACAAATTAAAACAAAGAAAGATAGTGTAGCTTATAGTTTTGTTTTTATGGGATGTAATAGAGTAGACAGACACCAGCAGTTTGATACTACAGCAACAAATGGTTCTACAGCGAATCTTGTGGCATTAAAGAAAATATGGAATGATGTTACAATTTTGGAACGTAAACCAGATGCCTTCATTTTTTTAGGAGATATGGTTTTGGCAGAATCAACTTTGGATAACCTAAATAATCAATTAAGAGATTGGGTGAAGTTATATAAAGACCCTAAATTCAGTTCAATTGATCAATCGGGAATAGAAATGATTGCTGTACCAGGAAATCATGAAATGTTATATTACCATGATTACAATGTTCCTAATCACGATGAATGGCCATTAAAAGGCGCAACAGCATTATGGATGAAATATATGCATTCTTTTATGCCTAAAGATAGATTACATATAACAGGAAAAGATAGTATTGTCAATCAAATGACATTTGCTTTTCAGCGAAAAAACATAGGTTTTGTGGTAATGAATACAGATACCTATAATGCTCCTACAAAAGAATATCCATATGGAATAGAAGGGCAGATACCTACAGATTGGATTATTAAGCAATTAGAGACATATAGAAAAAATCCTAAAATAGATCACATTTTTGTATTAAGCCACAAACCATATTATGTGAGTGGTAAACCAGAAACGGGACATATAGGATTACCAGAAGGGCCAGTTTTATGGCCGGCTTTACAAAAGAATAAGGTATCAGCTATGTTATCAGCTCATTTACATGATTACCAACGTATGCAACCAGATGATAAGGGTACCTATCAAATTATTGCAGGAAATGCAGGAAGTCCTGGAACAGCTACATTCTTTGGCTATTCAAAAATTGATATTATGAAAAGCGGTAAAATTAAATTTTCGTCTATAGGATATGACAAAGGCAATCCATATTATACCTCAAGCCCAGATATGAAAATGACGCTAAGAGATAGTACAACACTTACTTGGAGGAAAAATAATAATCCATATCAATATCAGCAAGCAAAATAATATATTAAACCCCATAGAGTATGGTACTTTATGGGGATTTGTATAGAAAAATAAAAAAGGTAGGAAGAGATTATTGGGGTAATAATAATATCATAAAAAAACCGCTATCTTAATCAGTTTTAATTAAGTCCCACACATTTCTAATACAAAAGTCCCTTATCGAGTGTAAAAAAAAATTGAACTAGTTCAATAAAATAAAGAATTATTTCTTTTGCATGATCTTTCTTCTGATTTTACTCAAAAACTCGTGAGAAATACCCAAATAAGAAGCTAATTGAAGATTTGTAAGTTTTTGAGCTATTTCTGGATATTTTGATAAAAAATATTGATACCGTTGATCTGCTGTTAAACTATGGTTCTGTATCATACGTCGCTGCATCGATACATGTGTTTTTTGAGTCATTACCCTAAATAGTTTTTCGACATTAGGTAATTCTTTGTATAAACGTTCTTTATCTTCTTTATTAATTAAAAGCACTTCGCTATCCTCTAATGCTTGAATAGATAAATACGAAGGGATTTGATTGGTAAAACTATCAATATCGGTAATCCACCAATCTTTAACAGCAAAATACAATACATGTTCATTACCATCAACATCAAGAGTATAGACTCTAAAACAACCTTTGGTTACAAAACCTTCAAAAGAACAAATATTACCTTGTTTTAAAATATATTCTTTCTTTTTAAAAGAATTCAAATAAAAGTGCTTAGCATATAATTCAAATTCTTTATCAGAAAAATTAATATGCTTGGCTATATTTTGTTTTAAAAGATGGTAAGGCATAACATTTGTGTTCATATTACAAATATATGATAGAATGATTTATTTAAATATATTCTTGTTTTTTACCAAAGAAATATGATAACTTATCCGTAGTAATTTTTGGTATAAAGGATATTTAACTATAATTGTTATTTTTACTACAAAAGGAAATATATGTTAGAACTAGCAGGAATTATTATTTTAGGAATTTTAGCGCAATGGGTAGCTTGGAAATTTAAAATTCCAGCCATTTTACCTTTAATTTTGATAGGACTATTAGTGGGGCCTATAGCAGCTGAATTTTTAAGTGATGATGGAAATAAATGGATAGAACCTATATGGAATGGTCAAAATGGACTTTTTCCTGGAGAAAGCTTGTTTTATTTTGTTTCCTTAGCCATAAGTATTATTCTTTTTGAAGGAGGATTAACGCTTAAAATGAGTGAGATAAAAAATGTAGGGCCTGTGATTACTAAACTTATTACACTAGGTTCTGCAATTACTTTTTTTGGAGCTGCAATAGCGGTACGATATATCTTTGAGTTAAACTGGAATATCTCTTTCCTTTTTTCAGGACTGATTATCGTTACAGGACCAACAGTAATAGCTCCAATTTTGCGTAATATTCCGTTAAAAAAAGATATTTCTGCGATCTTAAAATGGGAAGGAATATTGATTGATCCTATAGGAGCTTTGGTAGCCGTATTAGTTTTTGAATTTATAAGTGCTGGAGGCGGTGGAGAGTATACCAAAACTGCTTTTATAGAATTTGGTAAAATAATATTATTTGGTACTACTTTTGGGTTTTCTTTTGCACATGGATTAGGTTTCGCTATGCGAAAAAAACTGATTCCACATTACTTGTTAAATGTAGTAGCACTTGCGGCTGTTTTAGGAGTTTTTGTATTATCAGATGCTTTTGCACACGAATCAGGGTTATTATCTGTAGTAGTAATGGGAATGGTGTTAGGGAATTCTAATTCTCCACATCTAAAAGAACTCTTATATTTTAAAGAATCCTTGAGTGTATTATTGATCTCGATCTTATTTATTCTGTTGTCTGCCAATATAAATATGAAAGATCTTTTACTTATTTATAATTGGAATACAGCTTTATTATTTGCAATAGTAATTTTAATAGTAAGACCTCTAGGAGTGCTGTTAAGTACGATGAACTCACCATTAAAGTTTAGAGAAAAATTATTTGTAAGTTGGGTAGGACCACGCGGAATTGTAGCTGCGGGTATAGCTTCATTATTTGGATTAAAACTTGCCAAGCACAATGTAGCGGGAGCAGAGTATATTACGCCTTTGGTTTTTATGATCGTTTTAGGAACTGTACTGTTGAACGCTACTACAGCGCGTTTTGTTGCGAAATTAACAAGAGTGTTTTTGAAAAAATCTAACGGAATTTTAATTATAGGAGCTTCAAAATTTTCAAGAACTATAGCGATGTATCTCTTTAAAAATGATAGGCAAGTAGTATTGATAGATACCAATAAAGAGAATATTGATAAGGCAAAAGCATTAGGATTAGAAGCCTTTAATATGGATATCTATTCTGAAGAACTAGAAGATGATATAGAATTTAGTAACATAGGGTATTTGATGGCGCTTACAGGAAATTCAGAAATCAATAAATATGCGATAGAAAAATTTAGAAGGCAATTTGGAGAGAATGGTGCTTTTAGGGTAATTACCAAAGGAGAAATTGCACATAATAATATAGAAAGTAGCGAAGAGATTTTTTCTAAAACCAATGACTTTGTATCCCTAGATGAAGTAGCAAGAAAGAGTCCTGTGATACATGAGATTGATATTAAAGATAATTATGAGCAATTATTAGCGACAATCGATAAAGCACCTAATACGATTCCTTTATTTGTAAAAAACGGCAATGGTAGATTAGATACAATTCCAGATGTAGAAAAAAATGGAATTATTCAAGATAAGAATACAAAATTGGTGTATTTAGGTGATATATACACTAAAGAAACTCCCAAACAAAAAGAGAAGAAAAAAGAATAAAAGCACAATTAAAAATGTTGTGTTAAACCTATAATGATAAAAAAAACTTAAAGTTTATTTTATATCTAAGCAATTGATTAGTTTTGTAAGAGACTTTTAAAATGGCCAGAAAAAAAGCATATAACGAACAAGAAGTACTAGAAAAAGCAATGCATTTATTCTGGCGTAATGGCTATGAAAATACATCGACTCGTATGCTTGAAAAAGAAATGGGAATCAATCAGTTTTCTATTTATTCAAGCTTTGGGAGTAAACAAGGAGTATTTGTAGAAAGTATTAAGCTTTATAAAAAAAAGATAAAAGAAATTACTACAATATTAGATAATTCTGATAATGGAGTAGAGGGGATTAAGAACTACTTTTATGATTTTTTGAAGTTTTCTACAGACAATAATATGCCCAAAGGCTGTTTACTAGCCAATACAGTTAATGAGTTAGGAATGAATGGTGATGAGGTTATATTAAGTGAAATATATAGTTTTATTGATAAACTTAAAAAATCATTTCTAGTAAAATTAAGTAAAGATAAAACTAAAGATACTACTGTATTAGCTAAACAAGCAGATCATTTAGTAGTATCAATGGTAGGTTTATCATTAGTAAGTAAAATATTTGATAGAGAAATGTTGACTAATTATATCGAAACTATTTTTGATAATCTGTAATATATTTTTTAATCAATAACTAAGCGTTTGCTTAGAAAATAAATAATTTAATCATAAAGAAAAAGAAAATGAGTAACACCACAGAAACTAAGACAAGTTTTGATATTCATACTATTGAAACAGCACCCGAAGCGAGTAAACCCTTGTTAGAAAATTCGGTTAAGGCTTTTGGAATGATTCCAGGATTACATGGAGTTTTAGCTGAAGCACCAGAAGTTCTTAAAGCATATCAAGTAATGCATCAATTGTTTATGGATACTTCTTTTAACGAAGAAGAATTAACTGTAGTTTGGCAAACTATCAATGTAGAACATGGTTGTCATTATTGCGTGCCCGCACATACCTATATAGCGCATATGATGAAAGTTAATCCTGAAATTACTGATGCTTTGAGAAACCAAAATCCATTGCCAAGTCAAAGATTACAAGTTTTACACGAAACAACACTTCAATTGACTAGAAATAGAGGATATATTACTGATGATGAAGCAAAAGTGTTTTATGAAGCAGGATTTACTAAACGTAATTTGCTTGAAATTATATTAGGCTTATCACAAAAGGTGATTAGTAATTATACAAATCATGTGGCAGAGACGCCTGTAGATGCACCATTTGCTAAGTATGCTTGGGAAAAGAATTCGTAATTGATAGAAAAGAAAAATTATTGCTAAAAAACCTGTTAGAGATTTTCTCTAACAGGTTTTTAAAATTATAAATGGTTTAATACGATTATACTACACCATTATTCCATACAGGTAAGTTTAAAATTTTGCTAAGTTTTGCCATATCACTTAATAAAAACATTTTATCTCCATGACTTAGTAAGTTATAACGATCTCCTTGATTAGTGACTAAGTTTAATTCATAGCAAAAATAACCACCAGAGGAAGAGCTACCTGAAATAAACTTTTCTAAAACTTGTAGCGCATATAGTTGATTAAAGTTTAATGCTTGACCTCCTACAATAATTTTTCGTTTTCTAACATGTATAAAAGCTTTCATTCCAGTGAATAATACTAATAAAAATGCTCCTACTATGATAAAAACTCCTCCAGAGGTAAAGAACATTTTTCCAGCTTTCATAAAACCTAACGAGTTACTATTTAGCTGATAATATTCTACATAAGACCAAACAACTTGATTTAATCCTACTAAAAAGAAAGCCCATGCACATACTTTTACATAATTACTAGAAGAAATTTTATAACCTACTCTTGTTTTCTTTAAGTATTCACTCATAAAATTGCTACCAGAACCTTCTGTTGCTTCCCAAGAGATGTTTTGACCAATTGGGTCTGTACGCGGATCAGCATAATTAAAAATGATTTCTTTATTGTTTGAAGACTTTTTCTTTCGTTTAACCCAATAACTAGAACCAAACATGCCTATAAACATTAAAATCAAAATAATGAACATACCACCAAATTTATAATAATTATAGCGCTCTTTGGCTAATTTTAATTTAGTAATATTAACGGTACTTTGTAAGTTTACATACTTATTTCGTTCGCTTGTAGTAAGTGAGGTTAGTCTCTTTTTTAAGCTATTTAACTTTTGAACGTTTGCTTGATGAGTAATTTCTTTCTGATGATAAACATCATAAGTTTGTTGAATTTCGGGACCTATAACAAAGACAAGAAACCCTATAGGTATTAATAATAGCAGCCAAGAGGCATTAAAAGGTAGTTTATTCATAAGATACTTGTATAAATACAAATATCATAAAAAGTATTATAATATTTAAGGAGAATAGAATCCTTATTTAGAAATAATTACATAACATAATAAGAAAGATTTTACCAATTTCTACGATCATCTGCTTTAAAAGCACCACGATTATGCAAAATCCATTGTGACTCATCTAGCGGTGAAACACCTTTATAATCTCGTATTTTTTCGTCACTAGTTGTGGTTTTTTCATAACCGTCCAAAATTAATTTTAAACGACCTTTTCCAGAAGTTGTAGCAGAAAATTTAATTCCATAATCCATTGCTTGAGCAACAGGAACTCTACCTTTAAGCGTAAAAATATTACCATTAAAATCAGGAGCTTCAGGTTGGGCATTCATTTGTGTTAAGTCGCTAGAAATAGCGCCCAAAGTATCTTGATGAGCTTTAATTTCAAATGCATACATAGGTTCCAGTAAATCAGTATCTGCATTAGAGAGTCCTCGTAAAATACCCATAGGAGTGGCCAATAGAAAATCCCCAGGATTAGAATGTACGGTATGTTCTGATCCTTCAATTAAGGTGATTTTGATATCAGTAACTTCCCAACCTTTAATACCTTGACGTAATGACCACGGAATAGCGCGTTTTACTTCATTTTGATATTTAATAGAGATATCAGAAGTTCTTACTTTGGATTCAAATTGTATACCACTACCTTTCTCTCCAGGTTCGATCAAAAAAGTCATAATCGCCCAACAAGGTTTAGGCATCCAATAACGTACAAAACCTTCTGCCGCTTGTTTAGGAGTTTCTTTATAGATTACTTTTGGAGTTAAAAAGTGAGCTGCTATATTAAAACGCTGTAATAAACTATCCTTTAATACTTCGGTTTGTATTGGTCCTAAAATTCGCAAATGAAACTCGTGATCGTCTTTATACCATTTAAAGTCCAATTGAGGATCTTCTATATGAAGTAGTTCTAAAGCTTCTCCTAGTTTTTGATAATCTTTGTCATTATCTGCTACAGCCTGAACACTTAAGACAGGTTGTGCAATATTAGGATATTTACTTTCAAAAGTAGTCTGACCTAAAACATCACCTGCCAGAATAACATCAGAAGTAGTAATTACACCTATTTCACCATGATGTAATTCACCAATAGCTTCATAACTACCAAGTTTACGTTTAAGTATTTGATTGATTTTAATATCTTTTTGAAGCTGTTGTGACCAAATACTATCTTTATTCTTTAAAAGACTTCCATACGATTTAATATAAGCTAGTCTACCATAACGAGCATCATAAGCAACTTTAAAAACTTTGGCAGATGGAGTAGTGCTATCTAGTGTTTTTGGAGTAAACAATGCAGTAATCGTATCCAGTAAAGTTGTAATTCCTAAATTTAATTTTCCACTACCAAAAAGTAAAGGAATTAAATATTGTTGCTGTATTTGAGCACAAGCTTTTTCTTTGATAATAGCAAGTTCGGGTAATGTATCATCTAAAAAAGCTTCAAGAAAAACCTCATCACATTCAGCTAAGTTTTCTAGACCTTTTTGAATAATAGGATGAGCTAGGTGAGGTGTAAAATCTGTAAAAGGAATTAAAGTAGGTTGATCAGGATTACTTATATCAGCATGATTTAAAGGAAAGAAATTAGCCTTTAGATCCAGTTCTAAATCATTAAAAACTTGTTCGATATCTGCACCTGATCGATCAATTTTATTCATAAAAACCAAAACAGGAATTTTACGATCTTGTAAAGACTCCCACAAATTGAGTGTATTAGCTTGTACACCTTCTACAGCAGAAACGACTAGGATAACCATATCTAAAACAGAAAGTGCACGATCAACCTCTGCAACAAAATCGATATGCCCAGGAGTATCAACTAAGGTGATAAGTGCATCATTCCATTCAAAATCAACTGTAGCTGTTTTAATAGAAATTCCGCGTTCTTTTTCCATAGCTAAGCCATCAGTAATAGCAGAACCTTTATCAACACTACCACGTTGTCGTGTAGCACCAGCAGTATGTAACATTCCTTCTGTCAAGGTTGTTTTACCGGCATCTACATGAGCCAAAACGCCTATAGTTAATCTTTTTTTATCAGTTATAGCCATATGTTTTTATTTCTTTGATTAGAAATGATACTGCCTTTTAAGTATACAAAATTAAACCTACACCAATCATAATTCCGGTTAGAGGAATAAGTTTTTGCCGTTTGTTTTGTTCTTTAAAAATAAGCCCTCCTATAACTACAGCAATGAGAATCTGACTTCTCTTGATTGCAGATAATAACATGATCAAAGCTTCAGGATCTTGTAAGGCTTTAAAATAGAAGTAATCCGCAGTTTGTAATAATACTCCCACAGCAGGAATACTCCATCTAAATGTAAATGCTTTTCGTTTCTCGGGATTAGGTAACCAAATGATAGCAACAATAATCCCTAAAACTAAAGTGGTATAAAAACAAAACCAAAATTGTAATGTTTGTGGAGTTAAATCTAGTCGTTGAATTAAAAACTTATCATATAATCCACTTGAAGCGCCAAGAAAAGTAGCACCTATAATGGCAAAGATCCATTTGTTACGTTTAAAATGTATCCCTTCTTTTTTCCCGATCCTTGAATAGAGTAGCACCGAAAAAATAATCAAGAAGAATCCAATCCATTGTAATAAAGTGGGTTGTTCTTGATAAATTAAGATAGCTCCTATAAAAGTAAAAAACGGTCCAGCCGAACGAATCGGAGTTACTATAGTAATAGGTAAGTGTTTTAAAGCTTGATAAGCCAACACCCAAGAAGAAGCCATAATCAGGGATTTGATAAAAATAAACCCATGTAGTTGCCAAGGAATTTCTGTAATATATAGATTGATAGAATGTAGTGATTCAGGAAAAAAAGCAGAGCCTATAAATAAAGGCACTAACAATAAAAAACCACTACCTATAGTTCCTAACAATACAGGAAAAACTTCATTACCACGTACGGCATGCTTTTTACATAAATTATGTAATCCTAAAAATAAAGCAGCCAATAAACCTAAATACATCCACATGGCGCGAAGATAAGTTTTTGATGATACAATCAAAAAAGCATAGCTTTGTCTTATGCAACACTTCAAAATGATCAAAGATTATTGTCAGGCAATAAGGATAGCACCTCCTAAACAACCATACTTTGATATACGTACATTTGAAGAAAACATGTCAACGGTTATTTCAAAAATGCCTCCGTTTAAACATGAATTTTATGCAATAGCGATTAAGATTGAAGGATCAGGAAAAGCGATTTCTGGTCATCACACCAATTTTCCAGAAGGGGCAACAGTGTTTTTTAATTCTCCTTTTCAACTTATTTCATGGGATATAGTTCCTGATTGGAAAGGTTATTATTTGATGTTTAGTAAAGAATTTATTACCAAATCCAAACACCTTCAAGAAATACTTACCGAATTCCCGTATTTAAAAATAGATAGATCAATGCCTTTTGAAGTAAAACCAAAAGAAGTATCCAAGCTACTATCTATTTATGAAGCTATATATGAAGAACAATATGACCTCAAAGAAGATTCTTTTGAGATTATAGAAGCACAGGTATTAGTTTTACTTAATTTTGTTAAGCGATTTTTTAATGCACAAACAGAAAAAGAAGAAGCTACAGCAGCTTTTAGAAAGGCAGATGTAAGTTTATTATCAAGATTTCAAACACTGATAGAAACCAATTTTTATGATGTTAAAATAAATAGTAAAAAAGCACATTCACCTAGTTATTATGCTTTAGAATTATCGGTACATCCTAATTATCTCAATGCTATTGTAAAACAAATTACAGGTACTACAGCAAAAGCACATATCCATAAGCATATATTACGTCTTGCTAAATCTAGATTATTACAAACAGATTTAAGTATCAAAGAAATAGCTTATGCTTTACATTTTGACTCTCCTAATAACTTCAGTAGTTTTTTTAAGAAAAACACAGGAATAACGCCAAATTCCTTTAGAAAAAATCAATAATCTTTGATTTTTATACTTCTTGATTTGATTTCATAAACTTTTCGAGAAACTTATGCTAGACCTTTGTAACATCAAAATAAGAGGTTATGAAAAAAGGTATAGTATTAGTATTCATTTGCAGCATTTTAGGATGCTATGCGCAGGAAAAAAAATCGAATTTTATGAAAGAGGTAACAGTTATTCAAGAAACAGTTAGTAAACTATTTATCAGCTCAGATAATAGCAATTGGGATGAAGTAGAAGATTTATTTGCTTCAAAAGTAACCTTAGATTATTCGTCCATGAACGGTAATCCAGCAACAGTGCTTGAACCTTCACAGATTACAGATGCTTGGAAAACAGTTTTACCGGGATTCAAGTACACACATCACCAATTAGGCAATTTTATTACTAAGCAAGATCAAGACAAAGCTCATGTATATTGCTATGGAACAGCAACACATTATCTAGAAGATAAAGGAGGTAATATATGGACTGTTGTAGGAAGTTATGATATAGATCTTAAAAAAGAAGAGCATAAATGGCAAGTAACAGCTATGAAGTTCAATTTTAAGTATCAAGACGGAAATACAACATTAGTACAAAAAGCTATTGAAAACGCAAAACAATAAGATGTTATGGTAGCTCCGCACGAATCCCGCAGAATATTTAAACATATAGATAGTCTAGCTACACACCTTGATGCAAAAGATAGTGATAAGGTTATTGAATTCTTAACAGAGGATTGTAGGTTTCAAGCTGCAAACAATGCTATAGTTCAAGGTAAAGAACAAATAAAAGACGTATTAGAAGATTTCTTTACTAGAATTAAATCAACAAAGCATGAAATAAATGATATTATCGAGAGTGCAACTTCGTTGATTCACAGAGGAACAGTAACCTATACTAGGATAGATAATACAAAGCTTACAGTACCATTTTGCGATGTCTTTAAAATGAGAAAAGGACGTATAGCAGAATATAACATATACATAGATTGGTCAGAATTATTTAAATAAACAGATATGAAAAAGATATTCTCATTAGCAGTGATACTCATCTTGGTCTCTTGTACGGGATCACAAAAAAATAACGAAATGAATAGAGAAATAGCAACTAAAAATAAAGAGACAGTAAAAGCTTTTTTTAAAGCCTTAGAAAACGAAAATGTGGATGCTTTGGTAAGTTTATTTGCAAAAGATGCAAAGCATATAAATCCATATCATTCGGGGATTTTTCCTGAAGGAGCACAAGGTAAAGAGGCCATTAAAGCATATTGGACTCCAGTTTTTCCAAACTTTGACGGAATGACTTTCCCTATCGAAGAGATTTATGCGATGGAAGACCCTAGTAAAGTATATGTGAAATATACCGGAAATATCAAATTAAAAAATAATGCAGGAGTCTATAGTAATACGTATTACTCCACATTTGATTTTGATGCCGATGGAAAGATTACAAACTATGTAGAAATCTTTAATCCCATAGTTGCAGCTAGAGGATTTGGATTATTAAACAAAATAAAAGCAGTTGAAATGAAAAAAGTAAATTTTAAAAGTGAAGGATTAACTATTGTAGGTAATATTTTTTTACCATCTAATTATGATCCTAATAAAAAGTATCCAGCAATTGTTTGTTCTGGAAGTTGGACAACTGTAAAAGAGCAGATGGCAGGATTATATGCAGAGCGTTTTGCAGAAAAAGGTTTTATAACATTAGTATTTGATTTTAGAAATTATGGAGAAAGTGAAGGTTTACCTAGAGCTTGGGAAAACCCAGAAATGAAAATTCAAGACATTAAAAATGCGGTAGCATATTTAAAAACAGTACCAGAAGTAGATTCAAATAATATAGGAGCTTTTGGAGTATGTGCAGGATCAATGTACACGTTAATGGCTGCATCTGAAGATGATAATATTAAAGCCGTAGCAACAACAGCTTCTTGGTTACATGATGCAGAAGCAGTAAAATTGTTCTATGGCGGAGAAGAAGGTGTAAGTAAGCGTATAGCTGCTGCCCAAGAAGCTAAAAAGAAATATGCGGAAACAGGAGAGTTTAGCTATATCAAAGCGATTTCAACTACAGATGAAACTGCAGCTATGTTCGGGGAGTTTGATTATTATTTAAATCCAGAAAGAGGTGCAATTCCGCAGTGGAGTGCCGATCAATTTGCAGTGGCAACCTGGGAAGATTGGTTAACTTTAGACCCATTTCCATCTGCTCAAAAGTTAGAAAAACCATTGTTTATGGTACATTCTAATGGATGTGTACTACCTGATTATACAAAGAAGTATTTTGAAGCAGTACCATCAAAAAATAAAGAATTGGTATGGGTAGAAACAGCATTAGCTTCACCGATGCATCAATTTGCTTTTTATGATCAAGAAGAAGAAGTAGCATTAGCAGTAAACAAAACAAGTGACTTTTTTCATAAAAATTTATAGTAGAACTGCAATACCCTTAAAGTGAAAGATCGAGCATACTATTATAGTGTGCTTGATTTTGAGTTTTAAATAGAAGAATCATGAATAATTGTCGTGTTTTTATAAATGAAGAATGATTTGAGTTGGATTTAATCTAAAATAAAAAACGGTTTTTAGATAAACTATATAAAGAATATGATAATAGCTTTTAAATGAATTATGTCTACAGGGTATTTTTATAACTAAAAGATTAGTTTAAACTAATCTTTTAGTTATATTTGTTTTGTAATCAATCTTATTTTTATGAAACGAATTATCACACTCATGTTGTTTTGTATAAGCATACAACTTATAGCACAAAAGCAAAATTCTAAATATTATAAACATCTAGTTTTTAGAGAAAGTCCGTATGCCGAGATAAAAGGAAGAATACCAATTACCCAAGAAAGAGCAGTAAAAGAAAATCATTATAAACTCACCTATAATCAGGATAATAGATTGGTTATGGTAGCATATTTATATGGTGGTAAGCAAATAAGTAGGCGTAGAGCAGGGATGATGGATGGTTTTAGAAATATACATTCAAAAACGGTGATTTCTTATGAGAAGAACACAGAAACAAGAGTGTTTTATGATAAAAAAGGGAATAGATGTACTAATATGATGAATGTATATAAAGAAGTATATACATACGATGTTAATGGTAGAAAAATAGGAGCTAAATTCTATGATGAAAATAATGATCCTATAGACAATACCTGGAATATTCATGAATATATATGGCAAGCTGTTAATCAAACAGATGTTATAGAGAAGAGAAAAGATACACGTGGTAATTATGTTCCTATGCGACCATACTATCATTTTATGACTACTCTATATAAATACTCTGATAAAGGAATACTACAATCAATGAACCACATCGATAAGGATGGTACGCTCATTAATGATTTTAATGATAAAAATGGTATTGCCATCGATAAAGCTACTTATGATAAAGATTTAAATCTTACAGGGTTTCAATTTTATAATGCTAAAAAAGAAGCAACTGTAGGATCATTTTTAGCATGTGCAGGAGGTAGTATAAGCTATGATGAGAATGGTAATTGTATACGATATACGACCGTAGGATTAGATAAAAAACCAATGTTGTCTAGAGGAAAAGCTTATGATAAATACACATTTGATACTTATGGAAATGTAATAGAAATAGGACATTACGGAATAGAAGATGAGCCAGTAGAGTTTAGAGGATACACAAAAATGAAATTTATATATGATGCTCAAGATCCTACCAAAAGCAGTAAAATAAAGCGTTTTAGCTTTAAGCAATAAAGAGATGATGTTCTAATTTAATAAAATTTATAGATGAAGTTATATAAAACTCAGAAGAAGAAAACTAATAGTATTGTTTTTATATATTTAATGATGTGTATTTTCTCAATACATAGTATAAATGCACAACAAGTTCCGGATACGTTATACAATCCAATTATTAAAAGCATAACATATAAACAAAGACAAGGAACAACTATACATATAGATAACGGACACCGTAATTTCCATACAAGAACAAATAGATTTTTACCTTTCTCAAGAGTATTAGAAAAAGATGGATATAATGTAGTTGATTATGAAGGAAAATTTACCAAAGCTAACTTAGAAGAAGTAGCTATATTAGTTATCTCAAATGCATTACATCAAAATGCTCGACCACCATTCATGATTCCTACAAAAAGTGCCTTTACAACAGAAGAAGTAGCAGTAGTAGCACAATGGGTTAAAAAAGGAGGTTCTCTTTTTTTAATTGCAGACCATATGCCATTTGCTGGAGCAGCAGCAATGCTTGCCAAAGAATTTGACTTTGAGTTTTACGATAGTTTTGTGTTTGAAGGAGAAGATAATGGAATCATTGATTTTACATCAAAAAATAAAATGCTCAATGATAATGTAATTACGTCTGGGAGAAACAAGTTAGAAGAAGTTTCTAGTATTAGAACGTTTACAGGACAAGGATTTAAAATCCCCAAAAAAGCTGTATCTATATTAAGTTTTAATACTAAGCATACAGCATTTTTGCCAAAACAAATGTGGGTATTTGATGATCGAACTAAAAAAATACCAGCAAGAGAGTTATCACAAGGTGCATATACAAAATATGGAAAAGGAAGGTTAGTCATTTTTGGAGAAGCAGCAATGTTTACAGGACAATTAGCTGGCCCAAGTCGTATAAAAGTAGGTATGAATGCTGATGAAGCATCAGAAAATTACCAACTGTTACTCAATATAATTCATTGGTTGGATAAATTGTATTAAGAATTATATTTTTTATGTATAAATTTATTATCAAATATGACGACATTATGTTATCTCAAGAAAAATCTTCAAAAGTTTTTAATATGAATAAACTAATACTTATTGGTAATGGATTTGATATGTCTTTTGGATTAAAAACTTCCTATAATGATTTTTTATTATGGTTGATAAAACGTGAATTATTAGAAGCTTTAAAATCTGGAATAACAAACTTTAACGGTAGAAGAGTTGATGGCCTTATTGAAAATAAATTATTTAGAATAGTTGTAAGGAGTAAGTTTACTAATGTTAATTATAATGATAAAGTAGAAGCTATAAAAAGTATAGAAGAAATACTGTATTTCATGAAGACATATGAAATAATTATAGAATCTTTTTATAGAAGCGGATTAATTAATGAGATTTTAGTAAGTGCGATTAATAATTGGGTTGATATTGAAGGTATGTACTTTAATTTAATAAAAGCAATTCTTAATAAGAAAATAAGACTTGATATAGATATTCTTAATATAGAATTAGAGTTTTTGATATACGAATTAGAAAAATACCTTTTAGAAATAGATAATGAAGTTTTATCAGAAAAAAGTGCCTTGAAACACCTAGCAAATTTTGAAGAGGATATTAATAGCAAAGAAATTTATTTTCCGGAAAAAGAAGTAAAAGAGATTCAAACAGATATTCGATATTTTTTAAATTTCAACTACACTAATACTCTTGAAAAAATAATGACATTTTCAAAAAAAGGAATTAAAAAAGAAATTAATCATATTCATGGAAAACTTAATGATTTAGATAATCCTATTATTTTCGGTTTTGGAGATGAAATGGATAAAGTTTATAAGGAAATGGAAGAAATGAATGATAATAGATTCTTTAAATACATAAAATCATTTCATTACTTTAAAAATTCAAGCTATCGTAAATTGATTAGGTTTCTTGATAGTAATGATTTCCAAGTTTGTATTTATGGGCATTCTTGCGGATTATCTGATAGAGTAATGCTTAATGAAATTTTTGAGCATAATAATTGTAAATCGATAAAAATATATTTTTATAAAGATGAGAATGATTTTATAAATAAAACAATGGAGATTTCACGACATTTTAATGATAATCAATCAATGAGAAAAAAAATAACTGAGTTTAATCTTAAAAATGAAATTCCTCAAATATAAAGTTTTCAAAGATATTTCTTGAAAACTTTATATTGTTTAAAAAAACTATTGAGACAATTGATGCTTTCGTCTTAAAACGCTTAGACTTATCAAAAAAATACTAATCAGCCCTAGCTGGATCAAATAAAAATCTGAATGTGTAAGGCCTCCAAAATAATCAGCAAACGGAATACGATTGAGATTAGCATAAGTAATCATAAAGAATAAGATTTCAAATAGTTTTTTTCTGTTGGTGAGAATTCCTAAAAAGGCAGTAAGACTAACGATAAAAACGGAACCTAGAATAATAGAAATTACGCCTTCAAAATTAGTTGTAATCCCAAGTCTAATGATCAAAGGTAAAGCCAATAATAACATTAAAGCAATAGCCGACAAGAGTTGTGATACTAATAATCTGCTAAGAGGTTTATAAGACGAAAACGAAAAATAATGTATATGATTAGTGATTTCTTTACTAGTTAAGTCAGATAATCTATGTACCTGCAAGAACCATAAAACCGGTAATACCATTTGATGTGCAATCGTTAATGGTAGTGCTAATGATAAAATCATTCCGATAAGATTGATGAGCCATAGCCACTTTTTACCTTTTCGTAATAAGAGTAAAAAATCCGTTTTGATTAAAGGAAAAATACTATAATTTGTACTAACTATAGACATGTTCATTAGTTGTATAGTATTAGATATAAATTGTTTTTCTTCGTTTGTAGCTGCTTTTTTAGCGGGCGTACGATCATTTACATTAAAACGATGAAATAGTGGAGCAATTATGATAATTAAAGAAATACCTAACAATACCCATAGCAAACGACTTAATATAAATACTGTAGGAAACGCTATACCTTCAAAAAGAAATTTATTAGCTTTTTTTACATTACCTAAGACATAACCTATAGTTAAATCAATGTTATCACTGGTATTAGTTATAGTCTTAACCGTTTCTTGAAGTTGTTCAATTACAATTTTGCTACCAAAAAGATCTAAGGCAAAATCAGTTTCTGTTTTAGCACTAAATACCATCATCATAGAAAAGAGTATAAAGAACCCTACATTTTGAATAACAGTATATTTCTTGAAAATGACTTCAAAAATTACAGCCAAAACCGAAACAAAGAATAAAGCTGGAAGCGTAATGATAAAATATGGTTTTATAAAAGTGAGTGGTTCAAAAGTATATCCATCATTGTATAAGAAAAAAAGTATGACACTCATAAAAATAACAACACACACAATACTTAATAAAACCAAGAAGTTGCTAAGAACCTTAGAAAAAAGATACTTAAAATTAGAAATAGGGGTAGCGGCAAAAACCTGTCCTATTTTAGAATTTACATCGGTAGCAATGCTACTATTTACTAGATAAAACCCAATTAAGGATAAAAAAATGCTAGTCATAATAGCAGTGACATACCCAAACCAGGCTGAGTTGTAATAACCTACATAATCAGCAATTCTAATCGTAGAATAACTTGCATTGGGTTCTGGTACAAATGTATAAGCAATCGCGAGACTGAGACAAAGTGTGATTAAAAAGGCATAACTTCTAGTACGCTGTAAATAATCATATTTTAATATAGCAATAAATGGTTTCATATTAATGGGTATTGGTTAGGTATAGGTAAGCGTCTTCAAGATTAGCTTCTTTTTTGATAGCACTTTCTTGTGGGTGATCAGTGATATAGCGTACAGATAACTTTCCGTTTTTTTGAGAAGTACTCACAACGATATGTTGGTGTTTAAATTCCAATAAAGCATCTTTTTCAATAGTAGTTTCAAAGACTTTATCCTTAATTATATGTATAATTTGTTCTTGATCACCATAAGAAATTAAACTTCCGTTTTTCATAATGGCTACTTGATCAGCAATAGTATCAATATCAGAAACGATATGAGAAGAAAGAATCACGATACAATCATTTGCTAAGTCTGATATAAGATTCCTAAAACGTACACGCTCTTCTGGATCTAATCCAACAGTAGGTTCATCAAAAATGACAATCTTAGGACTGTTAAGCAGTACTTGAGCAATACCTATGCGTTGTTTCATTCCGCCAGAATAGCTTCCTAAGGGTTTGTGCGCCGCATGGATTAGATTCAGACCTTCTAATAATTGCGTAATTCTCGGTTTTAAATTACTACCGCCAATACCTTTCATAGCAGCCATATAGTTTAAAAACTCATACGCATTCAAATTTGGATACACTCCAAAATCTTGAGGTAAGAACCCTAATTGCTTACGCATATAATTGGCATCTTTTAGGATATTATTTTTATTTAAACAGATGATACCATTAGTTGGTTTATGAATGGTAGCAATCATTTTTAATAAAGTTGATTTTCCCGCACCATTTGGTCCTAATAGCCCTAGTATTCCTTTTTCTATAGTGATAGAAAAGTCTTTTAAAGCATAAGAATTTCCGCGGTATTTTTTTGAAATATTTTGAATCTCTAAAGTCATTGTATATTCATTTTTAGCTGTTTGATGATTCAAAACTCTTTTAATTATAGAACACCTAAAAAAAAGAATGACAAAAGGAGATAATAAAATGATAAGCCTAAAAAACTACTGATATCAGTAAAAAAGATACCTACAGCATCAAAAATCTACCTTTTGTCATTAATAAATGATAAATGAAAGGCTTTATGCTATTTTTGAATAGATTTTAAAAAGTATCATGTCAACACTAGATCGCTGGATAGATAATAAGATAATACAAAACCTATTTATATGGTTTTTTCTGTTTTTGATATTGTTAACAACAATTCAGACAGATAACAATAGAATAATAATTGCTCTTTTTGCAATAGCGTTATTTGCCCCATCGGTATACATTAATAACTTATTAATACTTCCTTTTTTAAGAAAGAAAACGCTACTGTTTTTTTGTTTATTTATTTTGAATACGCTAGTATTTTCAATTATATCCGTATTCTTGATAACGATTATAGGAGATCAAGATTTTAAGTTAGCACAATTGGTAAACTTTTTCGGAATCATGATTTTGGCGCTTACATTTGCTTCAGCAATTAAGTTGGCTAGGGATAGTTTTGTACGTAGACAACAAGAAAAAGAAGCTGAGCTAAAACTATTAAAAGGACAATTAAATCCACATTTTTTATTCAATACATTAAATAACTTATACGGATTATCGGTTATAAAATCCAACAACCTACCTAGTTTAATGCTGAAGCTTTCTGATTTACTACGATATAGTTTATACGAAACCAAAGAAGCTTTGGTACCCTTAGAAAAAGAAATCACATACCTAGAAAATTATATTGCATTAGAAAAAATCAGACTCGAAGAATCAACGGACATTCAGTTTAAAAATAACGTGGATTTAGGAGGAAAAAAAATAGCACCTATGTTGTTTATAGTATTTGTAGAAAATGCCTTTAAACATCTGGGAACGGTACCAAATCAAAAGAGTAGTGTAGTGGTTACTGTAGAAGAGAAAGAAAACAAACTTATCTTTGAGTGTATTAATACAGTTGGTACGCTTGCAGCAAAAGATGAAACTGTAGCAAAAGACGCTAGCGGAATAGGATTAAAAAACGTAAAAAAACGATTGCAGCTAATTTATCCAGAAAAACATTCGTTAACGTTTAATAATAATAAAGAAACCTTTGGTGTAGAATTAATACTTGAATTATAATGAATAACCTACAATGTATCATTGCAGACGATGAACCTATCGCTAGGCAAATATTGGAGAATTATATCGCATCAATTCCTAATCTAGAATTGATTGCCTCTTGCAAGAATGCCTTTGAAGTGATGGAAGTATTAAAGGAAAAGCAAGTAGACATCTTGTTCTTAGATATTAATATGCCTATGCTATCAGGATTAAGTTTATTAAAAACATTACAGCAAAAGCCCAATGTAATTATTACAACGGCCTATCCAGAATATGCTATCGAAGGTTTTGAGTTAGCCGTTACCGATTATTTATTAAAACCATTTTCGTTAGAACGTTTTTTACAAGCTGTTTTACGAGTAGAACAAAAAACTGATGCTCCTAAGGAGATATCAACATTAGATAGAGAAGAAGAAGCCTCGTCTATTTTTGTCAAAAGTGATAAAAAAATCATCAGAATCAATTTTGGAGAAATCAATCATATAGAAGCATACGGTAATTATATAAAGATTTTTACCGAGGAAATGATACTCACGCCTCAAACCCTAACGGATTTTCTGGAAAAACTACCACATAATTTTTTACGCATCCATAAATCTTATGTTATTAATTTTGATCGTTTAAAATTGATAGATGGTAATCAACTTATCCTGCAAAATGAAATCAAACTACCTATAGGTAAATCATATAGAAAAGCGATTTTGGAGAAGATATAAAAAAGGCTATTAAGAAAACTCAATAGCCTATAGTATCGTATATTAAAAAAGAATTATTCTTCTTCGGCAGTTATCGTATCAATAGCAAGAACATCTGCCATTTCCATGTCTTCGTCCATACTAACATCTACAGGAATCGAATCTTTTATAGCATTAAAATCCTTTAAACGATCAGCGCCATCCTCATCATCAGAAAAATAAGGGAATACATCCATGATAGGAGATTCTGCTACAGCCGGAATTGTATATTCTCCCATTGTATTTTTCATCACATAAACAGTATTGTCATAAGCTTCTTTTACATCATTGGCTTGAATCAATAAATACTGATTGGTTTTACGTTCTTTACCGCTTTCTTCATCAAAAGCAATTAAAGATATCTTAGACTTAAACCATCTATCAGAATTTTCAAAAGGATGTATCTCGGCATAATTAGCAACTTTAATATTAGTGATCTTGATTTCTTCACTATCACTTAAATAAGCCGACATTTCCTCGGTAATTCTACTTTCGGCTTCAGTATACGAAGTAGCATCAACCAAAAAAGGTTCAGTCTTTACCTTCTGTATACCAGTAGTCTCATCAAGTTTTCTGTATTTAACCTTACATTCATACCATATTGCGCTCATAACTATCTTGTTTTAGGGGTGCCAAATATAGGGTTTCGCTTTTGGTAAAAAAGTTAAAAACGAGATAGATATTCACAATTTTAAAAAGAATAATGTACTTGTTTTATTATAAGTGAATTAGGTGTTGAATAAAGAGTAGTAGTTAGTGAAGAGTAATTAGTTTAAAATACAAAAGTTAAAAATAACAACTCACCTAGGTCGAATGATTTTATGTAGTGGAACGAAATAAAATTGTATCGAGACTAGAAGTATAAAAGAAGCTACAGCTATGGAATAAGTTAAAAATAACAACTCACGTAGGTCGAGTGGTTTTATGTAGAGTAACGAAATAAAATTGTATCGAGACCTGCAACAATCCCAATAACAAATACAGTAAACTCTTACAAGTTTAAAAATGAGTTACGGTTGTTTGTCGGGTTTTTAGAATTTAAATAGCTTTATATAAGGAGATTAGCTAGATTTAATAGCAGGGGAAATAAGATATAAAGGATACATATCTTTTACACTATTGTTAACCGCAAGTTTAAAAAACGAAGTTGATCATGGAAACAGCATATTTTAGAAATATTAGAAAAGAATTAATTAGAACTCTTGAAACGACAGAGAATCAACTTAAAATTGCTGTTGCATGGTTTACAAATAATGACTTATTTGATTTATTACTAAAAAAATTATCTAATGGGATTCGAATTGAACTAGTTATAATTGATGACTACATAAACAATGGAGATTTTGGACTAAACTTTCAAGAGTTCATAGATAAAGGTGGAAAGCTTTATTATGGTAGACAAGAAAACCCTATGCACCATAAATTCTGTGTGATTGATAGTAAAATACTTTTCACAGGTTCATACAATTGGACATATTATGCAGAAAATAAAAATGTTGAAAACCTTGTTAAATTTGAAGAAAATCAAGAAATAATAGATACCTATTCTAAGGAATTTGATTCATTAATTAAAGATTTAGACTTAGTTAATGAAGCTAATAAAATTGCTTATGAAGATTTTGAAATTAAAAATCTCTTCTCAGTAAAAAACTATCTTGGTTTAGATTTGTTATATCATGGAAAAGAAGTTGCAAAAATTGAATATTTAGAAAAAGCTAAGACAATTATTCCTCAGAATAAAATTTTCTTAAAAGAGTATAATTTATTTAAATCAATACCAATAGTTGAACAACCTACAATTAAAAAGGCTATAAATATTAATACTCCTCCAAAAATAACAGTTCAAACGAAAATTAAATTAACAAAAAAATCAATAGGAATAAAAAGTAGATTAAATGGTATTAATAATAGGTTTTCATGCATTATACCTAAAGGAACTAAAATCCCGTGTGAATTATCACTTAGTTATTCAACAACAAGTGACAATCAAACACAAATGTCTATTGAAACTTTTAAGGGTGAATATGAACAGGCTAACAAAAATATAAGGTTAGGTAAATTTTTAATTAACGATTTACCTCAAAAACCAGCAGGACAAGCAAGTGTAACAGTAACAATTTCAATAAAAGAAAATTATGATATGGTTGTAAAAGCAATAAGTAAAGACACTGGAAATCAAATGGAGGCAAATTATTATGATAGTACATTGATTGAAGAAAGATTAGTCGATAACACATAATAAAAACATAGCGAGTAAAGTATTAAAATAGAACAAAATAATATTTAATAGATGGATTGATAGGTGAGTGCCTAAAAATGACAAAGTCTCTTATTGCCAACTAGTGACTTCAAGTTGAAAACTAAATAAATGAAAAACTTACTTTACTATCTATGGATAAATATCCTAAGATTAGCTTACTAAACAGAACTTAGAAAAACATCATAAGATAGATATGACCATTATTTCTATAAAGCTTTATATTATTATCACATAAAAAATCTAAGAGGATAAATTCACTTATTCGACGATAGAAATTTGTTTTGGATATACGGTCACTCAATTAAAAATGGTGAATAGCTTTTTTTGATAAATCTTCTTGCCTAGCATATATAATATTTACGAAATAATACTATTTTTATCTAATGCTTGTACAAAAGGATTAAGGTTTATAGATCATAGTGACTTAACCATAACGATTCATACACAAAACATTACCTTAGCTTACCAAGGAAAAATCCAATATAAATTAACAGATTTTGGACAAGAGTTTATTAAATGGATAATAACCTAAAAAAACAATATATTTTGCACTAGACATTTTAAATAATGTAAATAATGAAAAAGTTTGATGTACAGCACTTTCTAGGGCTTTATCAATTAAGATTGAAAATGCAGGAAGATAGAATAACTAAGTCTAATGATGATGTAAAGCAATTCATGAAAGATTTTATTGCTAAATTATCTAAAATGCCTTTGGATGAAGAAGTGAAAATAATTGGAAATTCATTCGTTAATTCCAAAGGAGAAATAATTGCTATACTACCATTAAAAAAAAACGAGTAAACATACATCTAAAAAAGTATAAACTTGATTCAAACTAAACGTTACCTACAATTTGAAAAATCTACTTTACACGTTTATTTATGAGGAGATATATGAGCCAAGAAAAACTGTATCTAATAACAACTAAACTACATTAAGATGTAGTTTAGCCAAACTGATGTAACCATATTAAAGAATGACAATACAGGAAATTTATAAAACTTGGAATGAACAATGGGATAAAGAGGAAATTCGCTCTCACGGTATGTATATGTTTCCTGAAATTGTTTATGAAATAAGAGAACTTGACAAAATATGGAGCAAAAAAGAAATAGAAATTCTCTCAGGATACTTAATGCAAGATGATAAGAAGTGGTTTGTTGCTAATCTATTTTCGTTACAAAAGAATATTCCAGAACAACTTTTCGAGCATTTTATTGATGCAGCTATTAAAGAAACAGACCCAAGTTTCAATCAAGAATATATAAACCCTTGTTTACGAGTATTTGGTTTTGAAAGAGTCTTTAAATTGTTAAATCAGCGGTTTATTAAAGGAAATAATCAAATAAAAATTGGAGTTTGTAAGGCATTTTATTGGGCACGTTCACCATTAGTTAAGGTAAACAAAGGAAATGATACATGGGAGACCAAAGGGTATTTATCCAAATGGAATGGATATTATTATGGAGATTATGATTGGGATAATGGAAAGTATTTTGAAATGACCGAATCTCAGATTTCTGAATGCAAAAAAATCACAAATAAACTTTTGATAGAGAGAAGAAAACTATTACTTGAAGAATTTTTTAAAAATCCAGATACTGATGTTCGTTATCAAGTAAAATTAGCTTTACCAAACGAACTATCTTCTTTTTCATTAGAGAATAAAGAACTAGCAAAATCATATTTTATAGAAAAGGAAAAAGATTTTGTTCCAGATAACTATTCAGATTTGCAATTTAAAAAGAGATTTGGATTCTTAGCAAAGAATAGCTTATTCAAGTATTTTTTAAGAAAGAACAATGAACGAATTGAGAAAAAAGGATTGATAACATTAAAGAATAAATAGCATTAAAATAATCATTTTACACATTTAAAACTTGTATCAAAAAAAACTAACTCTTCTCAAATGTTCTTAAAAGAGGATATAGAAATGTGAATAAGAGATATAAATAAATTATCAGAGGGAATATGCACTGATTCCTTGATGTGACAATGATACTAAATGGCACCTGTTTTAACTACTACTAGAAAATCATTTTGAGTACTTCAAACCATAGTATTATCAATAATGAATGTTTCTCAACAATAATCAGTAAAAAGTATACAATAACCTGAGATTTATATCGTATCCATAAGAATAAGCACTTCTAAATTTGTATTAAACGTAATCTAGTCTTCAATTTTATTATGATGAAATTAACAATAGATTATACTGAATGTAGCTAATTTTAGAAAAAAACAAAGGAGAAGGATGACTCATGAATTTAAAAACATAATACAAGAAGCGCTAATAAATCAAAAAAGAGGATTAAATAATGTACTAGCTACAGTTGTATTTCTTGAGGGTTCATCTTATAGAAAACCAGGTGTAAGAATGCTTATTTGCGAAGATGCAACTATGGTTGGAGCAGTAAGTGGTGGTTGTGTTGAAAAAGAAGTGAGTCGTAGAGCACAATCTGTTTTTAAAGATAACAAAGCTAAAATCATTACGTATGATGGACGATATAGGTTAGGATGCGAAGGTATATTGTATATTTTAATAGAACCATTTAAGGTTTCTGATGAAATGTTTCAAGAGTTTACGAGATGTAATGAACAACGTAAATCATTTGAAATACAATCCTATTATAAAAAAGAAGATGAATGTATAGGTAATTTTGGATCGATTATTCGTTTTAAAAACAATTTAAATATTTCGTTTTCTAATGATTTTGACCTTGATGAGGTTAAAGATGCAGAAGAGTTTACACAAGTATTACAGCCTACATACAAATTATTAATTATTGGTGGAGAACACGATGCTGTTAAGTTGTGCACCTTGGCGAATACTTTAGGTTGGGAAGTTGATGTTATTACATCAATAAAAGATCCAAAAGAAAGTACAGATTTCCCTGGAGCAAAAAGCGTAAGGCCAGAAACACCAGAAACCATCAATTTAAATATAGATAATGAGACTGCTGTTGTGTTAATGACACATAATTATGTTCAAGACCTAAAATATTTACTAAAATTAGAACCTTTAGAAGTAAACTATGTAGGAATTATTGGTTCTGCTAAGCGTCGCGAACAATTACAAAATGAACTTATACATTATGCGCCAGACTTGTCTGAAACGTTTTTAGAACGTATTTATAGTCCAGCAGGCTTAAATATTGGGGCCATAACCCCAGAAGAAATAGCCTTATCAATTCTTTCAGAAATTTTATCGGTGTTTAGGGAAACAACCCCTACACATTTAAAAATAGGTAAAGGTAAAATTCATGTATAGATGAATATAGCTACCATCATTCTAGCAGCTGGAAACTCATCACGTATGGGGACTACCAAACAATTATTGCCAATAGGTAATACTACGCTTTTAGGAGTTGTTGTTAAAAATGCATTACTAGCCAAAACTCAAAAAACCTATTGTGTATTAGGAAGTAATTCAGAAAAAATAATACCATCATTACAAGAGTATGATGTAGAAATAATTTTAAATCCAGAATATAAAACAGGTTTAAGCTCTAGTATAGTAAAGGGAATTAATCATGTTAAAACGCAAAATTTTGATGCAGTGTTAATAATGCTAGGTGATCAACCACTTGTTGATACTTCTTTTATAAACAATTTAATAGCGTTGTTTTATAAAAATCCTTCGTGTATAGTAGCATCAAATTATGCAAAAGGAGTGGGCGTACCGGCTATTTTTCCTAAAGAATTTTTTAATGAACTGGAAAAATTAAAAGGAGATAAAGGCGCTAAAGAATTATTAAAAGCAAAAAAAGAACAAGTATATAAAGCTAAATTTCCTGTAGATTTAATTGATATTGATACCTATGAGGAATATTTAGCATTTAAAAAGAAACAAAGAGATATAAGTTAAAATAACTCTAAATAGCCTATTAACAATATGTTAATGTATAAAAGCTTATTTAGGTTGCTTAAAAAAGTTTATATTTTTAATAAATTACGTTAAACACCAGAAAATATGAATAGTTATGTATTAAAAGTTAACGGAAAAAGTGTTACGGTAAATGCTGAAGAAGATACGCCATTACTTTGGGTATTAAGAGATGAGCTTAAATTGGTAGGTACAAAATTTGGTTGTGGTATTGCTCAATGTGGTGCATGTACTGTTCATTTAGACGGAATAGCTTCTAGAAGCTGTGTACTTCCTGTTTCAAATTGCGAAGATTTTGAAATCACTACTATAGAAGGACTTTCTAATGATGGTACACATCCTGTTCAAGAAGCATGGAAAACAATAGATGTACCACAATGCGGATATTGTCAAGCTGGACAAATGATGACAGCTTCTTCATTTTTAAAGCAAAACCCTAATCCAAACGCAGAAGAAATTAGAGAAGCAATGCATGGTAATATATGTAGGTGCGCTAGTTATAATAGAATTGAAAAAGCAGTTGCCTTAGCGGCTAAAAAAATGTCTTAAGAAACAGAATTATGGAAAATAAAAAAATAGCATTCAATAGACGTGATTTTATTCGTACTTCAACCTTAGCTAGTGGAGGTCTTCTAATTGGGTTTAACTTATTTAATTCATGTAAAGAAGCCGCTACACCTCCAGTAGATGTTTCTAAACTTAATTTTAATGATTTTAATGCGTTTATTAAAATAGCAGATAACGGATATGTAACTATTTTTTCGCCTAATCCAGAAATAGGACAAGGAGTTAAAACCTCTATGCCTATGATTATTGCTGAAGAATTAGATGTTCCTTGGGAACACGTTACTGTAGCACAGGGGGCTTTAGATACTAAAAACTTTACAAGACAAGTTGCAGGTGGGAGTCAGTCTATACGATTTGGTTGGGATGCACTTAGACAAACTGGGGCTACTGCTAAGCAAATGCTCATTAATGCTGCGGCAATAAAGTGGAATGTAGATCCTGCTACATGTACTGCTTCAAAAGGAATCATTAAGAATGCTAACGGAGATACTTTAGGGTATGGTGATGTTGTAAATGAAGCTGCGTCATTAAAAGTTCCAGAAAATGTAATTTTAAAAGAGCCTAAAGACTATTCGATTATTGGTAAAGATGCTATTAATGTAGATATTGATAAGATCATAACAGGAAAACCATTATATGGATTAGATTATACAGCTGATAATATGTTAATTGCTTCGGTTCTTCGTCCTCCAGCTTTTGGACAAAAATTAGAGAATTATGATGCGACTAAAGCTAAAAATATTACAGGTGTTTCAGACGTTATAAAATTTGGTGATAAAATAGCTGTATTAGCCTCAAATACTTGGGCAGCTATGAAAGGAAAAAAAGCATTAGAAGCAAAATGGACTAGCGATACGGAGTTAGAAAGTACAGCGTTTCATGAAGAGAAATTAAATGAAATATTAGATAAAAAAACATTGGATATCCGTAGAGAAGATGGAAATGTAGATCAAGCTTTCGCTGAAGCTGATACGGTTATTGAGCGAACATACGATTCTCCATTTTTACCTCATAATTGTATGGAACCAATGAATTTTTATGCCAATGTAACCGAAGAAAAAGTACACTTGGTAGGACCTATTCAAACTCCTGCAGGAACAGCGAATCGTATTGCAAATCTCATTAATAGAAAAAAAGAAGAAATTCATCTTGAAATGACCAGAATGGGAGGTGGTTTTGGTAGAAGATTATATGGTGATTTTGCCTTAGAAGCTGCTGAAATTTCAGATAAAGCAAAAAAGCCTATAAAACTAGTCTTTTCAAGAGAAGATGATATGAGTGCAGGTATATATAGACCTGCAATTAAATATAGAATAAAAGCAGCTATTAAAGAGGGTAAGATAACTGCGTATCATTTAAAAGAAGCAGCTATTAATTCAAATATGTATGGATTAATCCCTAATTTTTTCCCAGCTGGAGCCATTTCAAATTACAAAGTTGAAACCGGAAATTATAAAAGTGCTATTACTACTGGAGCGTGGAGAGCACCATACACCAACTTTTTGGCTTTTGCTGAGCAAAGCTTTCTTGATGAAATAGCAGAATATCTAGAAATAGATCCTGCTCAACTGCGATTAGATTTATTGAAGAATGTAAAAGATGGAGAAGATGAGCGTATACAATATTCTGCTAAAAGAATGACTGATACCATAAACTTAGTAATAGAAAAAAGTAATTGGAAGAATACTAAATCAGGAGTATATCAGGGATTTGCAGCCTACTATAGTCATAACACACATGTAGCTGAAGTGGTGGATATTACATTAAAAAATGGAAAGCCTGCTATAGAGAAAGTTACTGTAGCCGTAGATTGCGGAATTGTTGTAAATCCTACAGGTGCAAAAAATCAAATAGAAGGAGGAGTTATAGATGGAATTGGACATGCTATGTACGGGGATTTTTCATTTAAAAATGGAGAACCTAATGATGTCAATTTTCATTCCTATAGACTAATCAGAATGAAAGAAACACCAATAGTAGAAACCCATTTTGTAGAAAATGAGTTATCACCAACTGGTCTTGGAGAACCTGGTTTACCACCAGCAAGTGCAGCCTTGGCAAATGCAATTAAAGCAGCAACAAATAGACGCTTGTATAAACAACCATTTAATAATCAGTTAAATGATCTTAAAGCTTAATAAAGATTAACTTAAAAAACGATCCCTCTTATAAAAATAATAAGAGGGATCGTTTTATTTAAACACTATAATCTCAGAAGTTGTTTTACCAATTTTGGAGAAATGATAGAATGGATATAGAAGAAAATGTAATCAAAAAGGAATAATCAGTAAAAACTACCCAACAATCCGAAATATACACCATATAGCTCAGTATTAGCGCCTTTAAATTTGCATTAAACTTAAAAAATAAGAAATGCAAAAGACTATATTAATCACAGGTGCAAGTAGTGGTATAGGAAAAATAACGGCTAAGTTATTTCAAGAAAAAGGCTGGAATGTAATCGCTACAATGCGAAAACCAGAAAACGAAACCGAATTAACACAATTAGACAGAGTATTAATAACACGATTAGATGTTTTAGATATAGAATCTATCAATAAGACTATAAATTTAGCTATAGAAAAATTTGGTCAAATAGATGTGTTATTAAACAACGCAGGTTATGGCGCTTATGGACCTTTAGAAGCCTTTCCTAGAGAAAATATTGTACGTCAGTTTAATACTAATGTAATAGGATTATTAGATGTTACACGTGCAGTATTGCCACATATGCGTGCTAATAAATCAGGAACCATTATTAATATTTCATCTATTGGAGGAAAAATGACTTTCCCATTAGGTTCTCTGTATCATGGAACTAAGTTTGCTGTAGAAGGTATTTCTGAAGCCTTATCGTTTGAGTTAAATTCCATTGGGATTAAAGTAAAAATTGTAGAGCCAGGTGTAATTAATACAGATTTTGGAAGTCGCTCTTTAGATTTTCAAACTGCAGCATCAATATCAGAATACCAACCAATTGTAGGAGCAGTAATGCAAGCATTCGGACAAATGGGAGAAAACAATTCTGAGCCAGAATTAGTGGCCGATATTATTTATCAAGCAGCAACAGACGATAGCGATACACTTAGATATAGAGCAGGAGCAGATGCACATCAATATTTGGATAACCGACAAGAAATAGGAGATGAAGCATTTGTAAAAGGAATGAAACAAAATTTTGGATTATAAAAAGAAAAGAAAAATGAAAAAGATAAGTTTAATATTGATGATTGGATTTCTTTCCATCGTGACAAATGCTCAAGATGCTTTGTTTTTGAGTTTAGAAAAAAACAGAGATGCTGAACTCTTATTCGAAACCAAAGTACAAATTACAGGTGGTGAAACTTTTGGTGTTAATCCACAAGAAATCTTTACAAAAAAAGGATTGATTCCGCCAACAGGAATTAGAATGAATGGAGATTATAAAGGAATTGTAACAGGAAGTATTGAAGGTGAATATTCAGGAACGGACTATTCAAGAACTTTACAATACGGTTTAGTAGAAATCAATGCACGTGGAGTAATAAAAACAAACGATGGCGCAACTATTTCGGTACATTCAACAGGAGAAGTTCCACCAGCAGAAGACAATCAAGCACCATTGTATGAGATTACCAAATTGGTAACCAATCATTCAAAGTACAAATATTTGAATGATACCTATATCTTATCAAAAGGGATTTATGATAGAGCAAAGAACGAGATTACCATTCAACATTATGGTTTTAAAAACGATCCGTTAATTACCAAAACAGCTCCTTATGTGATAACTAATCACGTAGATTATGTAAACTTTCCTATCGATGTAAAAAACTTAGACAAAGATCCAAGAGCGACTTTGGTTTACGAAGTTAATGGAGGTATATTAGGAATGGAAAGTTTTGGTATTGATCCAGCAAAGGTTTTCGGCGGACAAGTAACAATTCCAAAAGAAGGTATTCGTATGGATGTACCATTTGCGGGTGAAACATCAAAAGGAACTATAAAAGGTAAGATTAATGGTATCGATTATATCACGGCTTTACCAAATAGAAACACAAAAATTGATGTTCACGGAACTATTACAACCAAAACAGGTGAAAAAATCGATGTAAAAGTAGATGGGTTATTAATCCCGAATTCACAAACCAAAGGGAATTATTTCGAAACGTTAAAACTAACGAGCAACTCAGAAAAGTATAAATATTTAAACGATAAGTATTTTATAGGTTATGGAGAATCAGATTTTACAACACAAAAATTAAAAATCAGAATTTATCAGTTTGATAAAAATCCATTAACTGTTGAGCCTAAAGTAGTTTTAATTACAGGAACAGCAGACGGAATGGGTAAAACACATGCCGAACGATTAATTAAGGAAGGGCATATTGTCTATGGAGGTGATATTCAATATGAAAAAAATAAATACTTAGATAAAATTGGCGGACATGTGCTAAAAATGGATGTAACCAAAGATGATGAAGTGGAAGCAGCGGTTGATCAGATTATTAAAAAACACGGAAAAATAGATGTGTTAATCAACAATGCAGGATATGGTGTGTTTGCAACGGTAGAAGAAATGACAATGGAAGATGCTATAGCAATGGTTAATGTAAACCTAATCGGTGTTGGACGTGTTACTAAAGCAGTTTTACCACATATGCGCAAACAACAGTCGGGTAAGATCATCAATATTAGTTCTATGGGAGGTAAAATGTATTTTGGACTTGGTTCTTGGTATCACAGTACAAAACACGCCTTAGAAGGTTGGAGTGATTGTTTACGTGTGGATGTGAAAAAATTTGGGATTGATGTGGTGATTGTTGAACCTGGAATTATCAATACCAATTTCTACAATGTAAATGCCACAAAAGGTGCAAAATATACTCAAAATACTAATTACGGACATATGTATAAATTAATGGAAGGAGGTATTGCCGCGATGTCTGAACCAGAAGAAATATCGGAAGTGATTAATGAAATTGTAGAAAATCCTGAGCCAGAAACACGTTATATCAGAGGTTTTTTGGCAAAACCATTGGTGAATACACGACAAATGATTGGTGATAAAGCTTTTGATCAATTGTTGTTAAGCAATTTTGGACAAAATAATTAAAAGAGAGTCCTTACCAAAACGACAATTTGGTAAGGATTTTTTTTCAAGTTATTGATTAATACTAAAAAGAATATAAAAAGAAAAAAGAGTATCTTATATGTTTAGTATGATGATGCTATTAGGTGCAATTACTCATGGTTGTTGTGCTATAGAAATAAATAGAAGTGATGAGTGATATTATTAGAGTTAAGACGATTACACAATTTGCTAATGCGGTAAAAGGAGAAAAACCAAGACATCCTTTAGTTACCTTTATCGATTTTGGAAGAGATAATATAGAAGAATCAAAAGAGAGTTTTAAGATAGTTTCTGATTTCTATTCTGTTTATTTAAAAGGGAATACTTGCAAAAACTTAAAGTACGGTAGGCAAAATTATGATTTTGAAGAGGGTACAGTAGTTTGTATTGCAGCTAATCAAGTATATGAGATTGAACCCAATATTGATAAAGATGAACCAACTACTGGTTGGGGATTATTCTTTCATCCTGATTTAATTCACGGTACAAATTTAGGAACACAGATAAAACAATATACGTATTTTACGTATGAATCTAATGAAGCCTTACATCTGTCGGATAAAGAAAAAGCGATAATAAACGAAATTGTACAAAAAATTGACTTTGAACTCGATCAAAATATAGATAAGCATACCAATCAATTGATTGTATCTAATATTGAATTGTTACTCAATTATTTATTGAGATTTTATGACAGGCAATTCATCACAAGAACCAAATCGAATCAAGGTATTTTAGTAAAGTTAGAAAACTATTTGAATGCATATTTTAGTTCAGATGAATTGACGTTAAAAGGTATTCCGTCAGTAAAAGAATGTGCAGAAAATATAAATCTTTCACCTAATTAT
Organism: Aquimarina rhabdastrellae; assembly: GCA_947387485.1. Lineage (GTDB taxonomy): Bacteria > Bacteroidota > Bacteroidia > Flavobacteriales > Flavobacteriaceae > Aquimarina. The sequence goes on along the minus strand of CANDNT010000001.1, from coordinate 191,865 downwards.
TTAAGTGATTTATTAAAGAAAGAAACAGGAAAGAACACCCAAGAACACATTCACTTAAAACTGATTGAAGAGTCTAAACATCAGTTACTATCCTCAAATAAAAGTGTTAGCGAAATCGCGTATTCATTTGGTTATAGCAGTCCACAATATTTTAGTAAAGTATTTAAAAAATATACCAGTTTATCCCCAACAGCGTTTAGAGAGCACTTGAATTAGTCTCTTCAATAAACTCAGTGACCGTTAAGAATCTATTGATTTATTGTAGCCTGAGTCTTATCGAAGGCTATTTCTCATTTAGTAAAAAAATGATATATTCAATATATCTAATGAGCAGATATGTTCGGAGATGAGTTAATCTAAAATGCTAAATATAAAATTATCAAGTGTTTTAGTTGTGGAGTTGGTTAGTTATATAATATTTGAGTTAAATCTAAAATAGGTAATTGATATCTATTATTTATAATTCGAACTCATAGATCAATGTAGCAGAAGTCCAATAATTAATGAATATGGTAGTACTGTTATAGTACATAACACAAGAAACAAAACTTAAACAGATCATTGGAAGTAATTTAAAATGAACAAACTTAACCAAATAGAGCGAATCAAAGTAAAGTTGAGATTAGCTAAGAATACGGACTCTTTTTTTGAAGTATTCGGAGCTTCTTCACATAAATACATTTTGAGTTCACCTTTGAATATAAAAGAATTAAATGATTTTGAAGAAAAATACAATATCATCCTTCCTGATTCTTACAAAAGATTCTTGTCTGAAATTGGAAATGGTGGATTAGAATATAAGAATTCTGTTGTAGGTAATTCAGGAGCTGGTCCAGATTATGGAATATTCAAATTAGGACATCCATTTCAATTTATAGTAGATACATCATTAAATTATCTAGAAAAAGAACCTTTTTTTAATGAAAATACAACTGAAAAAGAATGGAATAGAATCAATAATGAACTGGATGATAATATTTCGGATGAAGATTATGATGCCGAAGTAGCAAAGGCTTATTCTGGAATATTAAATATTGGCTTCTCAGGATGCTCTGGTTATTTAGGAATTATCCTAAATGGAAAAAATAAAGATAGAGTTGTTCATACTTATGACGAAATAGAATATTGCCCTCATTTTTTAAGGGAAGCAAATTTTTTGGATTGGTATGAAAACTGGTTAGATGAGGTCATTTCAGGAAAAAGTATTAAACAAACAGGTTTCACAAACGAATCAGAAGAAAGTTGTATAAATAGATTTTTATCAGACAAAGAACCTTATTGGAAATATGTTTCATTAGCTTATTTAAGGTCATTTGATAAACTAAATGACACCTCCATTAAAACTTTATATAAAGCTTATAAAAAAGAGAAAGACAAAAATGTAAAGCTCTATATATTAAATTTATTGACCAAATTTGACTACGATAATATAAAAGAAGAAATAGCAAAACTTGCTAGAAAGAAACCGATAGAATTTTTAAGAAATATTCATTTATATAACAAAGAAAAATCTATTGATTGGTTAAATGAAATTAATAAAATAAAAAAGTTAGGCAATTTAGAATTGCTGGAGTATATTGAATATATAACGGATTCAGATATAAAAACTATTTACAACAACAATAATCGTTGCATAAGCCAAGAATAAAATGTAAAGAAAAAAAGTTCTTTAAAAGAGATATAATAAGATGATAATTCAGCATATAAAGTGTTAAATTATGTATACATATTTCTTAAAAGGATTTGCTATCACATATTTTAATAATAATTAGATACTTATCTATATATTAGGATTATTAAATACACTTGTATATAAGTGTAGTGAAATTTATATTTGAATTCATACAATTAATTTTAAATTAATAACTAATCCTTTAGATTTATTAAGAATATATGTACAGTATAGATATCTAGTTATTAATTGTAATTTAAACCAATTTTTGTGGCAGAAAAAAAAGACATTGAAAAACTAATAGTCCAGAACAAAAAAAGTAATCTAAAAAATCATTGGAATGATTCATTTTTCTATAATACAACAAAGTATAGTGGAGAAATTAAACAAAATGAACTTTTGATCTGGCGTTCCTCTCATTTTTTGCGTGGTGTATATCCTATTTTTCATTTGACTTTTGACCAAAATGACAAGTTAAAGGGAATTAAAACGGAGAAAAATCCTTATCATAAACTACTGAGTAAAATCACTATCGGAGTTTTAATTGTTTTTATTTCAAGTTTATTTCTCTTATTTGATTTTAAACCTGCTATTATAGGAACAATCGTAATCCTATTTATTTTAGCCCTATTGATTTTGGTTTTAGGAAAATCTAGAAAGTATGAAACCAAATTACTGACTGTTGAGTTGAAAGAGGCTATAGAAAATATTGAACATTTAAATAATCCTGATTTTGTTAATAAACCAAAGTCTGAATCAAAAAAAGAAAAGGTTAAAGAGTGGACTTTTACAAAAGTCTTGACAAGATTTCTTATCTATCCATTTTGCTTATTCATTTTATGGGTATCTATTACTGGATTTTTACCTCAAGGGAAAATATTGTATGGTATATTTGGAATAGTGATCGCTTCTGCTTATCCAATAGCTGACATATTACTGATATTAGGAAAAAATAAAAATAGTTAACAATTTGTATATCACATATGCCGACTTTGGTGTGCAAAAGAGACATACAGGGAACGTTATACGCAATGAGTACAGACTAAATGAAAACAGAAAAAATAAAAAATTACAATCAAAAAATCCTAGCCATTCTGGGAACTCTTGCTATTATTTTAATTATCGTTTCAATTTTAGGAATTGGAGGAGTAGCAATTTCGGAATTTTTAAGATTTAAGAATTACGATGATACTGAAACTGGAATTCTTTCAGATGAAAAAATTGAGGAATTGCAAAAAGAAAATAAAAGAGAACAGGTCATATCGTATAAAACGCCACAACTGATTGATACTTTGAACTCTGTATACATAATTCCTATTTCACATAAGAACTTGAATGAAGCAGAAGATATAAATGGAGTATTAAACATTAGAAAACCATCTGGTAAAAACTATAAGTCAAGTGATAGAAGATATTCTCGAAAATACTATGGGACATATAATAATTTGATTATCTATAATCAGCAAAATGATTCGACAAACAAGCTATTCGATAAAAGAGTTAACTTTAACAATATTGATTCGGAATATTTTTCTGATGAAATACTTTTACTCTTTAAAGTAGCTGAAAAAGATACATACAAGGATGGAGTTATTAATTTATTGGACTTTAAATCACTCTATATTTATTCATTGAATCAAAGGAAGTTAAAGAAAATTGAAAATTCAGAAATGGATATTGTTTCGTATAAATTCTTAAATGAAAGTAAAGACTTGATTGTAAGTTTTGGAATTGATAAGAATAATAATGGAAAATATGAGGAGTTAAACGAACCAACAATGATCAAAAAATATAATTACAAAACAGGAAAGTTAATTGATATTATTGATGAAAAAATGAATTCTGAGCTTCAAAAAATGCTAGAAGGAACTGAAAAATGACTAAACACAATTACATTATGAAATGATCATTTTGAGCTTATTTATTCGGTTTGTATTTGTTAATAAATTAGATGTTATAAACATTTTGATACATAAAATAAAAGAGTTTTAATAATCATCTTACCTATATCAATGAACTCTTATTTTACCCGCTGTATGAAATACAAAGAAATTATAAAACTTGAACAAACTGTAGATAACAAGATGTTTTTATACAAATCACGAACCTTATTTTTCCTATTATTTATTGTATTTAAGATACAAGGACAAGAACTAAACCCAAAAATCACTTTTTCTACTTATTATGGAAATAGTGGAAGTGAAGATGCTGATGTTGTTACTGTGGACCATTTAGGTAATACATACTTAGGTTGCCATTCGAGTTCTGAAAATTTACCAGACGTTAATAAATACCCGTATACTATTAACGACGGTATGGATGCATTCGTGATAAAGTTAAATAAAGCTGGGAATGATGTAGGTTATATAACCCATATGGGTGGGAAAAATTGGGAAGCTGTTCAAGGACTTATATCTGATCTTGAAGGTAATATTTATGCTATTGGAACAACTTTTTCATCAGATTTCCCTGTTGATGAAAACTCATTTCAATCAATCTTTGGAGGAAAAAGGGACGTTTTTGTTGTTAAAATTAACCCTGAAGGAAAAGTAGTATGGTCAACATTCCTTGGAGGAAGTGATGATGAAGATGGCAGATATATAAATATTAATAAAGATGGTAATGTTTATGTTGTTGGTTGGACAGCATCTAAAGATTTTCCCATCACAAAAGGAGCTTTACAAACTAAATCTGCTGGTGGGATAGATGCATTCATTACCACTTTTAATTCTGATGGAAAAATATTGACATCAACCTATCTAGGTGGATCAGGTGATGATATTGGTTTTTCAATCAAGTTAGATAATACCGATCAACTCTATATAGGTGGTACAACTAGCTCTCTTGATTTTCCTATCAAAAATAATGCTATACAAAGTGAAAATAGAGGGGAAAATGATGCTTTTTTTGCTATAATAAATAAAAGTCTATCGACCATTAATTTTGCTACTTATTGGGGCGGAGAAGGAGATGATCAGCTAAAAGGTATTGATCTTGACTCTTTGGGCAATATATATATTATGGGATTTACACATTCTTTGAATTTTCCTATAACACAAAACTCGTTTCAAAAGAAACGTAATGATGGAATGGACATTTTTGCATCTAAGTTCAACATAAAAGATTCAAGTATTGTGTACTCAACTTATTTAGGAGGAAACAAACGTGATCGCCCAAGAAATTTTGCAACAGATGTAAATGGTAATGCATACATTATTGGAAAAACTTCTTCTGACGATTTTCCTACAACTTCCAATGCGCAATCTAAGCGAAATGGGGATTCTAATGCCTTTATTACACTAATAGATAAAAATGGAGTAAATCTTCTTTATTCCAGTTTATATGGAGGAAATGGCTCAGATACTTTTGAAGGAATTGCTATGGGAGTAGATGGATCGGTAACCGTATCAGGATTATCAAATTCAAAAGATTTTCCGTTAATAAATCCAATTAAAAACACTTCTTTTGGTGGACTATTTGATATAATCGTTGCTCGCTTCGTTCTAACAAATAAAGAATAAATTTTGATGACTACTAAGTAAAAAATAATGAGAAAAACATTTTGTATACTATTAGTATTAATTTCAAATATAATTTTTGGACAAACCGAATTTCGTATTCATCTTAAATCAGATGTCGATGTTGATAAGGTTTCCATAAGTAGTTTTAATTTATCAAAGAAATTTTCATCTGTTTTAAAAAATGGAATAGCAACTATTAAAATACCATCCAATTCATCTGACCAATATTCAATATTTGTTAATAGTAAAAGGATTGATGGTTGGTTCAATTCTGGAAATATTGCTGTTTTTCTAGAATTAAAAAACAAAGATCTTTCTATTTCTAAAACGATCAACACGCCAGTTTACGAACGTCAGGTAAGATATTTCAGTGAATACAGAAAGTTTTTAAAAGATAAGTCAATTGGTAAGGACTTTATAAAAAATACGATAACTCAAAATGATCAAGATGCGTTTATTTTAGTACCAATAAATCATTATTTAAAATTATCTCAAAACAACGACAAAGAACTAAAGTTTATTGAACAAATATTGAATAAACAACCAAAATCAACTAAAGAACATAGCATCTTTAAAATGATTAGTAGTAGGCTTGAGATATTAAGAAAAATAAAGCAAATTGATTTGAATGAATATTCCTTAATCAAAACAAATGGAGAGATTTCGAAAATAAAAAGGCAGTCAAATAAAAAACATACGGTTTTAGATTTTTGGTTTACCAGTTGTCCGCCTTGCATCAAAGAGCATAAGACGATTTTAGCGAAGCCTAATATGTTTAATGACTTAAATGCAGAACTGATAGGAATATCTACAGACAAAAATCAAGAGAAATGGGTTAGTTATTTAAGAAAAAATAATATTAAGTGGAAAAACTATCGCATAGGAAAAATAAATTTGGATAGAGATTTAGGAATTTGGTCTTTTCCTACATATATCATTCTTGATAAAGAAAATAAGATTATAGGTAGTTATTCAAATATAGAGGATACAATTATTGCGTTAAAGAAATAACTGTGTATAACGCTGCCTATAAACCGATACATAACCAGTGTTGTGTAGTTTAAATGGAATTAATTGGGATATTAATTACTGTGTTTTTAATAGGGCGCAATGCATACAAAAGGTGAAATCAATAATTAATGTGTATTATTTGTTAAAAATAAGGTAAGATTTCACCTTGTTACAACACATATATTAAACGCTATATATTATTAGAGTAAATGAAGACGAAATCTATAATATTGTTATTACTATTAATTGGATGTAAATCCCATAAAAAAATTAGTGGAAGTATTTGTATAGAGGAAATCGGAATAATGAGTTGTTTGGCTAATTATGAAATTAGTGATACTGATAAAACAAAATTTAGAATCAAGGGCAGAGTATTAAGTATTTTAGATAGTTTACCAATGAATAATACTTATATCTCTGAAAAAGGGTTTTGGCCTTCTGATAATAGTATAGATAGGAATGGATATTTTAATCTGGAATTTGATAAAAAAGGATTAATTAATCTAAAGGTTTCTTCTGAATTCTCTCAAGGTTATGAGCAAAAACTTAAGGTCGTTTTAGGAAAGGAGTTAAATTTACTTATTTACTTAGGTGTTGAAAATACGAATTCAACATTTAAAACTAATGAGATCAATAGTTTGAAGAGAGAAATTAAAAAAGAAAATCGCTTTAGGAAAAAACTAAATAGAAGACTCAGTAAAATTAACAAACGCACAACAATCAGTATAAATAATTCCTTGTTTTCGCTTAGTACTAAAAATCCATAAAGATGTTCAAACTAGTGCATACTAGCAAAGCTTGATGTTAACCTTTAAAATTGCGAATAACCTTGACCCAAAAGTAAAGTTGATGGAATTGAAAAAAATAAAAAAATTACATAATATAAAAAAAAGTGATTTTGTTAGTTTTGATGAAGATATTAAAAAAATTGAAACGAAATTAGGAATTGAATTTCCTGAAGTCTTATACGATTTTTATAAAGAAATAGGTGTGAGTTCTAGTATATTTAGATGGGTTTTATGTTGTTTAAATATCAACAATTATGGATATTTAGAAATTAATACTGATGCTCAAACGGGTGATAAATGGGCTATTAACGTAAATGAAAAGAACAATTTACTGTTCAAACCATTTAAAGAAGAATGGGTTAAGATAAACTATTCAGTAGAAGAATTCTTAATAAATGAAATTCATATAACTTCATGTTTTTCTTTGGAGTTTTCTGCACAAGGAGAGTATACAGAACAAGAATTCAAAAGAAAATTAAATAATGGCTTTTTTCATAAGATTGATATTAAATCTATTGATTTAGATATAGCTAATATATATAATCTTAAGATGAGTTTCTATGAAACTTGTATAAATGATATAATAGGATTCAATGATGATTATGTATATTATGCATCTAATAATAAATCGGACTTTGAAAAGGTCACATCGTCATTTGGAAAAAAATGGCACGTGATGGGAATAGGATATTTGAAAGAATAAAAAGATGACTGACTAGCTAACAAAGGCTAAAAAATTATATGCAATGTTATATGCATTTTGAATAGTGACTTACGTAAAAAGAAATTGAGATTTATAAAAGGATTATCGAAATAATAGATGAGAATCTAATGTCCTGTCTAGTTCCAATATAATCTAAAATGTAAAAGAGTTTTGTTGTTGAGTTGATTAGATACATAACAAATTAAGTTTTGTTAATGTATAGTTAATACTGTATTGTATTATATAAAAAACAATAGGAATAATATGTTGTTTTTTAGGGGTGTATGTGTTTTGTTATTAAGCTAAACAAGATCACCTAGTGATCGAGTTCCTTCTTTTTCATGATATAACTGGTTAATCTTACAAAAATTAAAACAAGTATAATATGAAGAAGAATTTTATCTTTTTTCTTGCTGGTTTAGCATTTTTCTCATGCCAGAAAGAAGAAAACATTAATGAAGATCTTGGTATTGATCAAGATAGAAAAACAGAATTTCAAGGAGAAGTTGCTTTTCCTAATCAAAGAGGTAAAACTTTTGAAGGTTTTTTCAATAAGCAAAAGATCACCTATGAGAAAATTAATGGTTTTAATATCATGGAAGGCGATATCTTATTATCCGATGATGATATTTCAAAAACTATTGAAAAATCGGCTATAAGAATAGATCGTTCGTGGACTAATGATACTGTTTTTTATCAAATAGATTCTGATTTACCTGATAAATCTAGAGTACGCAACGCCATCAATCATTGGAAAGAATCACTTCCTAGTTCTGTATTAACTTTTGTTGAAGTTAACTTTCTAGATGTTCCACCTCCTAGAAATAACCCATTAATTGATGTAGCAAGGCTAGTAATCATTGATTTGAATGAAAGAATATTAAAAGCTCACCCAGGTGCTGAAAATTATATAGAGTTTGTCGAAGGTGATGGTTGTTCTTCTTATATAGGAATGCTGGGAGGAAGGCAAACCATAACATTAGGTGATAATTGTACTACAGGAAATACCATTCATGAGATAGGTCATGCGGTTGGGTTATATCACGAACAAAGTAGAGTTGACCGAGATCAATATATAAAAATTAACTATCAAAATATTGAAGACGGAAAAGCTCATAATTTTAGAACCTATGCCGATAGAGGTAGAGAAGGGGTTGATTTGGTAGAATTTGATTTTAATTCAATTATGATGTATGGTCCTCGTTTTTTTTCAAAGAATGGTAAACCAACTATAACAAAGCGTAATGGTGATACATACAGTATACAACGAGAAAGATTATCAACAAACGATGTAATTGGTGCATTAGTACTAGCGAGCTCTTTTGAATAAAAATTAAAACAAATATAATATGAAGAAGAATTTCATCTTTTTTCTTGTTAGTTTAGCATTTTTCTCATGCCAGAAAGAAGAAAACATTAATGAAGATCTTGGTATCGATCAAGATAGAAAAACAGAATTTCAAGGAGAAGTTGCTTTCCCTAATCAAAGAAGTAAAACTTTTGAAGGTTTTTTTAATAAGCAAAAGATTACCTATGAAAGAATTAATGGTTTTAATGTCATAGAAGGAGACATTTTATTATCTGATGATGATATTTCAAAAACTATTGAAAAATCGGCAATACGAACAGATCGTTTATGGGCAAATGATACTGTTTTTTATCGAATAGATTCTGATTTACCTAATAAATCTAGAGTACGAAATGCTATAACTCATTGGCAAGGATCAATTCATAGTGATGTATTGGCCTTTGTAGAAGTTAATTTGATAGATGTTCCTCCTCTTGCGAATAATCCAGTACTTGATGCAATTCGACAATTAGCTATTAATTTCAATGAAGTAATATTAAGAGCTCATCCAGGAGCTGTAAATTATATTGATTTTGTTGAAGGTGATGGGTGTTCTTCTTATATAGGAATGCTAGGAGGAAGACAAACAATTACACTAGGTGATAATTGCAGTACAGGAAATACCATTCATGAGATAGGTCATGCTATTGGGTTGTATCATGAACAAAGTAGAGTTGATAGAGATCAACATATAAAAATTAACTTTCAAAATATTGAAGACGGAAAAGCTCATAATTTTAGAACTTATGCTGATAGAGGTAGAGAAGGAAACGATATTCTTCTTTTTGATTTTAACTCAATTATGATGTATGGCCCTCGCTTTTTTTCAAAGAATGGTAAACCAACTATAACAAAGCTCAATGGTGATACATACAGTATACAACGAGATAGATTATCTGGAGGTGATGCTATTGGAGCATTAGTATTATATGGATCAAATTAGGCAATTTATTAATTACGATATATTCCAAAAATAGATCATATTGAGATTTTACCACATTGCTATTTTATAGTAATGTGGTTTTTATTAGTATAGTTTTTTAAGATTGGATAGTTAGTAAAAAGAGAAGAGTTTATCAATATAAAATCTAATGTATTTTGATCGATGAGGTTGCTTAATTTCGGTCACAGAGCCTGCAGATGTAACCAATATAAAAATACCAATTTACTGCAACTTGAGTCTTGTCGAAGGCTAACTCTCATATAATCATAAATCATCACAACTTATTTGCTTCTAAATATTTTTTTATTAAACTCCTATAATTACTCCCTACAGGAATTTCATGAGTATTGATTAAAACACATTTAGGGTTGTATTGCGATATCTTTTTTAACGGAATGATAAATGATTTATGAATTCTAACAAAGTCAAACGGGTGTAGCTTTTCTTCTATAGCTTTGAGTGTTTTTAGTGCTAGATAATAGTTTTTACCACAAACAATTTTGGCATAATCTTTCATACCTTCGATATAGTCAATATCATCAACAAAAACCTTTATAAATTCATCTCCTTCTTTAATAAAAAACGAAGGGGGTACAGTCGTCGTTGCTTTAGATTGTTTGGTACTAGCTTTAAAACGGTTTATAGTTGCTGTAAAACGTTCAAAAGACACCGGTTTTAAAAGATAATCAACTACATTAAGCTCAAAACTCTCTATAGCATAATCGGTATACGAACTCACCATGACAAATTGTGTTGTATTTTGATGAAGTCTTACCAGTTCTGTACCAGAAATTTTAGGCATAGCAATATCCGTAAAAACCAAATCGACTTGCTGTTCATTTAGATAGCTAAATGCTTCGATAGCATTAGTAAACGTTTTTACGAGTTCAAATTCAGGAAACCTAGCGATATAATGTACCAACACATCTATGGCTAGCGGTTCATCATCAATAATAACAGTAGTATAGGTAGACATTAAGCTAAGTTTATTTCAAGTTGAGTTAAATATACATTGTTTTTAAGCGATACCTCATATGTGTATGCTTTAGGATAAGACAATTGTAATCTTTTCTTTAGGTTTTCTAAGCCTTTTCCTTTTCTATGAGTACTATTAAAATGTTGCTTTTGTTGCACACTATTTTTAACTGTAAAATGTAAAACAGTATCGGTAATTTTAACAGCAATATGCACAAAAGCATCGGTATCATTAGTATAAAAACCATGTTTAAAAGCATTTTCTACAAGCACTAATAGTAACAGTGGTTCGATCTGCTTTCCTATAGGATTTCCTTCAATATGCAAACGAATATTAGCTTGTGTACCAAAACGTATTTTTTCAATAGCAACATATTGGGTAATAAATTGTAGTTCTTGAGATAACTTTACGGTTCTTGTGATGGACTCATCGGTTAAATAGCGCATCATGCTAGAAAGCTTTAAGATTGTATCAGATGTTTTAGGATGTTGCTTTAACGACATGCTGTATAAAGAATTAAAAGCATTGAACAAAAAATGAGGATGCAATTGGTTGCGCAACAATTGTTCTTTTGTCTGTTTAAGCTCAAGTTCTAGTGTATTATAGCGAAAAAAGAATTCTAATCGATTCACAAAATATACTATAGCATAGAGCAGAAAAGTCTTACCTATAAATTCGGTAAAGTAATCAAAGCTTTTGTCTAAGAGTATGGTGTTTGATATTCTATAAGACTTTAGCATAGTCAAAGCCGTAATAAGAACAATAGCCCATAGGCTAAAACTCACGATATACCATAATTGCTTGCGTTTTAAAATAGTAAAATAGAGGAGGTAAACAATTACTGCAAATACAAAATATTCCATAGCATCGCTAGTCATAAAAAAGAGCCAATGATTAGGCAAGGTATCAAAAGCTTTGAATAATACTTGTAACAGTATAAAACAAGCTAAAACAACATTAAAAATGCGTTTAAAAATAGCAAGTCTCTTTTTTGAAAATGACAACATAATGACGAATAAAGTGATACTGTAAAAATATAAAATTGATAGGTAGTTAAGTCGATTAAAACAATACACTTATCGGATATGAAATAGCCTTGGTCGAGTTCATTTTATAGTAGCGAGCAATAACGATAGGTTTAACCTATGAATCTGCTAAAAACATACAAATGAAAACAAGGCTGATAAGTATCATACTAATGCTCTGTATAGGAACAGTATTTGGGCAACAATTACAATTAGAAAAGGCTTCACCTTTTACAGCTGTTAAATGGAAAAATGATGAAGCTATCGTAAAATTTAAAGGTGAATGGTATCAATTTGAAGGATTAGCACATCTGAGCAAAAAAGAATTGATAGGGTTTTGTAAGCAAACTTATGGTGATAAATGGAAAAAACGTTTTTCCGAGGATTTGATTACAATATTAAAAGAGTTACAATATATACCCAATCAAGAAGTACAGATAAGTTTGTCAAAAAACGGAATAACTAACACATATAAAGGAACCTTTACTTTTGAAAACCGACAAGCCTGTTTAGCATTTAATAGGCGTAAAACAAAGAAGAAACAAAAAAATAAGCTTTCGCGAAAGCTTAGCAAAAAGCAAGCACTGGAAGATATTCAGCAATTTAAAGAAATAATCACTACAAGATCATCATATATAGAATTGTCAACTTTTGATTATAAAACAGCATTACAAAACTTATCTAAAACTATAGTTAAGCAAAATAAAGAGATTACTGTAGATGAATTAACACATAAACTAGCCAGAATCATGTCCGAAATTGGAGATAGGCATGCATCGGTTAAAAATAAATCTTTTAAGAGAGATGAGCATAAAATTTATGGATTACAACTTCCTTTTGGTATAAGTGTTTTTGATGGAAAATTAATAGCCTTAAAACGAGAAGCTAATGCATATAGCTATTACAATAAAAACTATCCGTATCTCAAAAGCATTAATGGAATTCCGATCAATACTTTTATGGATAACTATAATTACAAACATCAAAAAGCACCCAAAGCAGCAAAACTAGCAAGAGGAGCAATGGCGATACAAAACTATGGCGCTTTGTTGTTTAAAAATAACAAGTTACCACAAAAAGAAATCGAAGTCGTTTTTACCAATGGAAAAGAGGATAAAAAAGAAACAGTAGCGCTCACTTATGATAAAAAAGGATATAGCTCAAGCCTAGCAATAGCAGATTATAAAAAGATAAAATCCCTTAGACAAAGCAAACAGTTTAAGGAATTAACACAGGTATTAGATGGAAATATAGGCTATATAAACATCCCGATGATGTTTCATTATGACGAAGTAGAAGGATTGGAGCGTTTTATAGAAAACACAATGAAGACCTTTTTAACGACGAAAGCTTTAATCATAGATCTCCGTAATAATCCAGGAGGAGGCAGAGAAATACTACAAACCTTTACCAAATATCTGATACCACCAGAACAATCACCATGGGTGGCTAATGTAGCGTATTTGCGAACCGATAAAACAATAGCAGGCGATGAATCTTCTATGAGTGCTCGTTATTTGTATAGTTATAAATCTTCTGAATTAACAGATAATGACAGAAAAGCCATTACTAGATTTAATGAGCATTTTAACACCGAAAAGCAGTTTGATACTTCAAAATTCAGTCATCCGTTTTATATGGTTTTGCATAGCGGGAAAAAGAGCTATACTCAACCAGTGTATATATTGATTAACGAAGAAAGTTTTAGTGCTGCAACAGTATTTACCAGCGCTTTTAAAAGATTACCCAATGTAAAAATAGTAGGCATAACAACAGATGGATCAAGCGGAAATTCCAAAAAGCTATATTTAAGAAATTCCAATATCAGGGTTAAAGTTTCTACAATGCTGTCATTTCAACGTAACGGAAAAACCTTGGATGGTAACGGAACAATACCAGATATTCATTTACCAGTACCTATTGAACAAATCTTTACAGGCAAAGATCTACAACTCCAGACCTTAGTTAAGTTAATTAATACAAAGCTATAAAATACTGAAGTAGTTGCTATAGTGTAAAAAAAGTCTTGTTTTCTCTAGCTTGAATAGAGAAAACAAGACTTAGTAATATATTAAATCACTGATGCTTTATTCCGTTTGATCGGTAGTAGCTTCAGTTGCTCGTTTAATATTATCGCTATAAATTCTGTCAATCAATAAATGACGAGGATCAATAGCTAATTTAGCAGGCAAAGAATCAATTTCGAAGGTGAAATCCATTTTTGATTTATCGATTTTTACTCTTTTCTCAAAAATTAAATCCTCTTCATCATCATCTCCAAAAGCACCAAGATCAATCCAATCATCAATTGTTGTTTCCGATTCATTTCCGTGTGCATCTGCCAATAGTTTTTTGGATTCAATTTTCATAGAAATTTCATATTTACCATTAGCTAGTTTCTTATAGGAAGCCTCTTTTAATCTATTATCATACAAAGTAATTTCTTTAAACATATCCTTGATTAAATAGTTTAGCGAATCAGGAACTTTAGGTTCTAGATATTTCATAAAATCCAAAGAAGTAGGGTAGGGCGGTTTCTTATATTTATATTCTTCAAGAAACTCTCGCATAGCTGCATTTACCTTATCTTCTCCTATATAATCTTGTAATGCATAAAGGATAACACTTCCTTTACCATAATGAAGATAAGATTGATTTTCAACTTTATATAATGGTAATTCCTCAATCAATTCATTACTTCTACCTCTTAGATAACGATCGTGATCATATTTTAAGAACTCACGCATTTTCATAGGGGTTTTGGCAATACTTTTCATAGTCATTAAAGAAGAGTATTCAGAAAAACTCTCACTAAGCATAGTAGATCCTTGCATTGTAGCCCCTACTACTTGATGTGCCCACCATTGATGCGCCATTTCATGTGAGATTACAGCATCGATAACGTTGTTTTCGTTTTCATCTTCAAGATTAATGATAAAACCAAAACCTTCAGAGTATGGCATTGTACCAGGGAATGCTTGCGCAAATGTTGCATATCTAGGAAACTCTATAATGCGACATTGTTTGTGCATATAAGGGCCAAAGTTTTCGCTATAATACGCCAAAGATCGCTGCGTAGCATCCAGCATCATATCAATATTTTGAGGATGTTTTTCATCATAATACACTTCGATATCAACACCATTCCACTTACGAGATTTTACTTGATAAGCAGCAGACATAAACGAATAGAAGTTTTGAGAAATATGATCTACTTTGTAGTGATAATACTTTCTATCGTTCTCCTTCCATTCCTTGATTTTAGAACCTGGAGCAATAGCTATTTGATCGTTAGCTGTAGAAATAATAGTTTCTACATCGATATAATCAGCCGTACCGTTTGATAAATAATTCTGCATACATTGATCTGTACAGTTAGCAGTCAACTTAGGCAATCTATCCTTAGGTGCTAAATCATATTTTTTACGTGTATTCTTATCGGTAAGTTCAAGATTAGAACGATATCCTAAAGAAGGTAATATTTGAAAGTTATTTAAAAAGGTTCCGTTTTTAACAATGTTCGTATTGCTAACTTGATTTTCGAACCCTTGAGTGATATATTCCGTTTGGATTGTAATAGCTAATTGTTCTCCAGGTTGAAGCGGTGTAGCCAATTTATAAATACGATAATTAAATTCTGTATCGTCTAATACCAATTGGGCATTAGGAATAGTAATCTTTGGATTCCAATCCGAATCTATAGTATAATGTATAGAATCAATAGCTGTCTTTGTTTCGTTTACCAATGTCATATCAGCCTTAACCTTTACATCTCTTTGGTGAGGAAAAATATCAATAGCGTATTTTACCTTTGCGATTTTAGGTAGTGGACTGTTTTCGTATTTTTTATACTTCTTTTCATAATCGGCAGAAAGTAGTTCAACTTGATCCGATGTAAGATATTCATTCAGTATTTGTGTATTGTAATACACATAACCAGCGATACCTACCCAGCAGGTAACAACTCCCATCATAAGAAAACGATAGTACTTAGGTAATTGCTTTTTAGACGATAAAATTCTGTCTTTTAGAGAACGTGTAGTCCCTCTGCTCCATAAAGAACCAGCGATAAACAGGCAAATAAGCGCGATGAATCCCCAGTATAGACTAAACCAAATAACTCCTTCTGTAGCTGGACCAAAAGTATTCATATCTGAATATGTAACATTAGGAATAGCACCCATATACAACATATAGGTTTCTATATCAAAAGCAGAAAGTATCATATCCGACACCAGTAACAGTATGATGGTTATGGTATACCCAATGTATTTGTTATTAAGAATCACCTGAATGGTAATCGAAAAAATACTCCAAAAGATATAGGTGGTTAAATTCTCATAGATAAAGCTTAAGAAATATTGACTCATCTCAATAGCGGTAAACCCATTAAGTAACTGATATAGAATTCCGCAAAAGACAAAGAAGATATGTAATATCGTAACCACGCTGATCAAAGATAAACTCTTAGCTACAATAGAAATAAGAGAAGCATGAGGCGTAGCATCGATTACTTCGTTTATTTTGTTATCACGATCTCTCCAGATGATTTCACCACTAAAAAAGATAACGATGATAATAGCAAAGATAGTAGAAGAACCACTTATAGCATCAATGATTTTATAGGTAAGAGGATAGGTTTGTAATCCGTAATACTCAAACCTATTGGTTAGATTAGAGATTAATATAATAGCACTAAAAAAGAAGATGATCCTAAAGGTTACACTTTTGATAATATTGATAAAGTTGATTACAAAAAAGCTTTTAAACTGATTCCAATCTCCTTTTTTTGAATAGGAAAGAGTCAATTGAGGCAATTCAAATACCTGTGTAGCTTTTTGATCCTTTTCTTTTTGCTTTTTAACCTTTTTATTTCGTTCCTTAAATGAAAAACTGAAATAAGAAAGAAGAAGAATAACCAAACCTACAGCAATCCAGATTACACGGTTTAATAAAATCAAACCAGAAAAAGTAGGACTTAAGGTGTTTTTCTCAATAGGTGTAAAATATTTTGCATGCAAAGAATACGTTCTAATACCAAAGGTATCAATTAAAGCAGCTGTAGTTTCGCTATCAATATCTGATAATAAAGTTCCAGAAATGATATAACCTACAATGATAAGCAATGCCCCTAAAAACGAAATCGTAGTACTTCTCCATTTATTAGCCATAGCAAAGATGACACTACCTGCAAAAAACATATTAGGTAAAATGAAGATAAAATAATTATTGACTATGGTTTCTAGATAGAAATCACCAAAACGATCGGCACTTACCCAGCCTAATGCAGGTGCTAAAATAGTCCCCATAAAGACCCCAAAATAAATACCTAGTAAAGGAATCGTGGAGAGTAGTAAAGCGCCAAAAAACCTTCCGAAGAAATAACCGAACTTACTTAAAGGAGTACTAAATAAGATTTCGTTAAAATGATTATTATAATCCCTTAAAGCAGCATTATTATAGAACGCAGTAGCAATGACTAACCCAAAAATAGTTAAAGAAACAGTGAATATGGTAATAACATGAGGAGAGTTTTTATAGACGTTCCCTATAGCGCCTCCTATGGTAATACTATCACTTGCCACAGCACCGAAAGACAATAGCGCAATCAGTGTAAAAAAGATATACACCATGGGTTGCTTAAGTGCATATTTTAATTCTGATAGAAAAAAATTAGTAAACATAAAATATCAAATAAGGTTAGACTAAACTGTTTGTAGTGTTGATTTTTGAGAAGAATACATCCTCTAAGTTAGGTTTAACCAACTCAAAACCATTTTCGGGATTGGTTTCACTAAGAACATGAATAAAAGGAGTTCCCCCAATCATTCTATTTGATATAATAGCGTAGTTATTTGCATAAGTTTCTAATTCGTCATGTGTTACTGCTTTTTGATAAACTTTTCCTTCTAATTCGTCTATAGCGTTTTGCGGAGCACCTTGATAAACGATTTGCCCAGAATTCATAATAGCCATATTGGTACATAATTCTCTTACATCATCAACGATATGAGTAGATAAAATCACGATAACTTCTTTTCCTACTTCAGACAATAGGTTATAAAAACGATTTCTTTCGCTTGGGTCTAAACCTGCTGTAGGTTCATCAACGATAATCAATTTAGGATTCCCAATTAGCGCTTGAGCAATACCTACACGTTGTTTCATACCACCAGAAAAACCTTTGATACTTTTGTTTCTCTTATCATATAAGTTTACTTTATCTAATAAGTAGTTGACGATATCTTTTCTTTCTTTGGCATTATTAATCCCTTTAAGAATGGCTATATGATCCAGTAATTGTTTGGCAGTGATTCTAGGATATACACCAAATTCTTGAGGAAGATACCCTAAGTGTTTTCTTAATTCTTTAGGGTTCTCAAAAACATCGATATCATTTAAGGTTACCGAACCCTGATCAGCATCTTGTAGTGTAGACAAGGTTCTCATTAATGATGATTTTCCAGCACCGTTAGGTCCTAAAAGTCCAAACATTCCGTTTTCGATTTCGATATTGATATTATCAAGAGCTTTTACTCCGTTAGGATAGGTTTTTGATAAATTTTTAATACTAAGTTTATTCATTTCGCACACATTTTTTACGTTAGACGCTCAAAAATTAGATTTTGTTACAAGTCTAACTCTACAAAACCGAAAATAACGTAACGTTTTTAGAATCAATTTATAAGACAATCCTAGCTATAATCAGCTAAAGGGGATCAAATAAAATTTTATAAAAAAAGAGCTATAATTTGAAGAATTAGTAAGAGGAGAAATACAAAAAGGAGATGTTTAATAAGGTGATTTATACACTCTAATTCGCATTATTTTTTTGCTTTTACGGGAAACCGTAAAATTCTTTTATACCAGTCAATTATTTTTGAGAAAAGCGTCAAGCTTGATCAGAATAATTACATCATGAATATCCAAAAACAAATTATAGACGTGTGTGTTTATTTTGAATTAATATGAATGTGCTTTCGATATGCATGAAAATATTTACAGATGAGAATAAAGAAAATTAAAATTGAAAACTATAGACTTCTAAAGAATTTTTCAATTGATTTAGAAGAAGTAATGTCTTTGGTCATAGGAAAAAATAATGTAGGGAAAACTTCTTTATTAACTGTAATTAATAGTTTTTTAAATGGATCAGATAAAAAAAGATTTTCTTTTGATGATTTTAATATAGATTTTAAAAAAGACTTAAAAGAACTAATAGAAGGAGATATACCATTAGAATCAGATTATAAGCCATTAGGAATAAAACTTAAACTTTTCATTGAATATGATGAGAATGATAACTTAACTAATATTAGTAGAGTAATGATGGATTTAGACCCTGAAAACAATAAAATTATACTTGGATACGAATACCATTTAACATACAGCAATCTTGAAAGCATTAAAGAGAAGTATTCCGAATTTCTAGTAAAAGAAGCTAGTAAAAAATCTGAGAATGAAAATTATAGAAAAAGAAATACTTATGATTTCTTAAAAATATATCAGGCAGATTTTTTCAAGTCTAATCGAAAATCTATTGAATACGATAAAACTCATGATAAAGAAAATGATGATGTTTATATCGATTTAGATTCAGAAAAAATTTCTACAAAAGAAATTATCAACTTTAAGTTTATTAGTGCCAAAAGAAGTGTTACCAATAAAGAAAATGATAAAACCTTATCTACACAGACATCTGAAATATATAATCAAACAGAAAAAACAGATGAACAAAATGAACAAATAGAAAAGTTTAAAGATGAGTTAATATCAACAGATTATACTCTATCAACTATTTATAAATCTTTGTTTGAAAATGTTGTTGAAAAGGTAAAGAAATTTGGAGGTATAAAAAGTGACGATTCTACAATTAAAATAGAATCTTCTTTACAACATAGAGAGTTATTATCAGGTAATACAACAGTAATGTATAAACATAACGATACTACTTTGCCTGAATATAATAATGGATTAGGATATATGAATCTAATTAGTATGATTTTCGAAATCGAAATTAAGATTCAAGAATTCAAAAAAAGCAAACTAGAAAGACCATCGGATATTAATTTGTTTTTTATAGAAGAACCCGAAGCTCATACACATCCTCAAATGCAATATGTTTTTATAAAAAATATAAAATCAATTCTTGATCAAGGTATTGTTCGTGAGGATGGAGATGATAGGGAATTACAAACAGTAATCACGACTCATTCTTCTCATATTGTTGCTGAAAGTAATTTTGATGATATTAAATATTTAAAGAAGAATGGGAAGAATAGTGTAATTGCAAAAAACTTAAAAGACCTTGAAATTGAATATACTACTGATGGACAAGAAGAGAATTATAGATTTTTAAAACAATATTTAACGTTGAATAGATCTGAACTATTCTTTGCAGATAAGGCTATATTGATAGAAGGAGATACAGAAAGAATCCTTTTACCAGCTATTATGAAAAAGATAGACCAAGAGTTTAGTGAAAACCCGCTTTTATCTCAGAATATATCTATAGTTGAAGTTGGAGCACATTCTCAAATATTCGAAAAATTTATTGATTTTATTGATTTAGGTAAATGCCTTATTATTACAGATATCGATAGTAACTATGATAAAGATGTATTAGAAAATGATGGAAAGACTATCAAAAAATATAAAAACGGAAATAATGTAACTACATGTATTAAATGTGTTCCTAATGATTCTAATGCAAGTTATACTTCTAATAATTCTTTAATTTTTTTTCATAACAATAATAAGAATATTGATTATTATAAAAAACTCCCTTTTGATTGGAAAATTTTAAGAAAGAATAGAAAAAAGCAATGGGTTTCAAATCGAAAAGGAAAATTACTATTGGTTTATCAAACTGAAGAAGATAATTATCATGCTAGAAGTTTTGAAGATGCTTTTTTTAAAATAAATAGAGATTTCATTCTTGAAAATAATTTTCCATCTATAACAAATAAATGGTTGGGAAAATATGGAAATAACGAAATCAATGAGTTTACTCTTGCAGAAAAAGGGATTGAAAAGAAGCCACCATTTGCAATAGAAATTTTATTAAATAGTAAAGTCTCATCAGATGGATTAAAGTATTTTAATAATTGGCAAATTCCACATTATATAAAAGAAGGTTTATTATGGTTGAAAGAATAAAAATAAATCCTCAAGAGGTGGATGAATTACAAGAAATATTAAAACATATAGAGAATGGAGATAATTTTTTGTTAAGTGGTGGAGCAGGAAGTGGAAAAACATATACTTTAGTTCAAGTTATAAAAAAGGTAATTGAAAAATATCCAACTTCAAAAGTAGCTTGTATGACCTATACTAATGCTGCTGTAAAAGAAATTGAAGAAAGAGTTAATCATAAAAGTTTAAATGTTACTACTATTCACGATTTCTTATGGGATAACATAAAACATTTCCAAAAAGAACTTAAAAAAAGCCTTATAGATTTATCTAATGACACTAATGTAAAAAGAATTAAAATTTCAGATACTGAGGTTCCTACAGATTATTTTAAAAACCTTAAAAAAGGAATACAATACAAAGAATATTTAAGATTAACAGAAGGTATTATATCTCATGATGAAATATTGATTCTAGCGAATCATATGTTTAAAACTTATCCTAAACTTAGTGATATACTAAAGGATAAATTTAAATTCATTTTTGTGGATGAATATCAAGATACAAGTAAGCTAGTTGTAGAAATCTTTTTAGATCACTTTAAATTAAGTAAGAAGAATAATATTATAGGCTTTTTTGGTGATGCTATGCAATCAATATATGATGATGGTATAGGGAATCTAGATAATTATAAAGGAAATGAAGAAGGAAAGGTGAAAGAGGTAAAAAAAGAACAAAACAGAAGAAACCCTAAATTAATAATTGATTTAGCAAATCGATTAAGAACAGATGATTTTGCTCAGACAGCATCAGATGATTCTAATGCTCCAAATATGGATGGAGATGGAAATTTAAAAATGGGAGAGGTTAAATTTTTATATTCCTATGATAATGATATTGAAAAAGTTAAAAAACACTTAGGTTGGGATTTTGGTAATTCTAAAAAAACAAAAGAACTTAATTTAACTCATAATTTAATTGCAGATAAAGCTGGTTTCAAGGCTTTAATGGATGTATATGATTCAGATCCAGTGATTGCTTTGAAATCTGATATTCTAAAAAAAATAAAAGAAAATAAAGAAAAAAATCGTCCTGAAATTGAAATTAACGAAACTGATACTTTTGAATCGGTAGTCAACAAGTTTCAATTAAAGAATAGACAAAGAGAACTTAAGAAAGACATCTTATTGGCAGATTCGGAAAAAGCTTCATTATTTAATGAACTAAAGGATAAACCCTTTTCTGAAGTAAGAAACATATATTTAAGTAAGGAGGCTTTAATTGACGATAAGAAGCAAGATGAAGATGATGAAAATAAAAAAGGTTCAAAAAGAGATGAGCTTATAAAGCACTTGTTCAAAATTCAACTTAACATTTCCTTATATCAGAATAAAAAGTATAATGAATTTTTAAGAGCAACTGATTATCGTTTTCAAGTAACAAGTATAGCGAACAAGATAGCATTAAAAGAAAAAATTGAAAGCCTTGTTAATACAGATAATAAAACAATAGAAGAAGTGATTAACGAAGCTAACGAAAAGGAAATTTGCTTAATTGATGACAAATTAAATTCATTTATAGACAAAAACGACTATTTATATAATCGTATAAAAGATATTAAGTTTAGTGAATTTCAAAACCTATTTGAATATTTAGAGGGAAAAACACCTTTTTCAACTCAGCATAAAACAAAAGGAGCTGAATTCGAAAATGTTTTAGTTATTCTTGATAATGGAAATTGGAACAAGTATAATTTCCAAAATCTATTTTTAGATTCTGGTAATGCTTCAGTATTAGAAAGGACTCGAAAGATATTTTATGTCTGTTGCACAAGAGCAAAAGAAAAACTGACTATTTATTATAATTCACCAAGTGCTACAGTAATTGATAAAGCAAAAGATTGGTTCGGCGAAGAGAATATAATATCTCTTTAACTATTTAAATTAAAAAATAAAAATTATAATATCTTGCATAAACAATTCAAGTCTAAACCATCTTTATGCAAGACCAAAAATCAAATCTAGCAACAACTATAAGTACTACCCGTAAACAATTAGGATGGTCTCAGGAGTTGCTAGCTGAGAAAGCCAAGGTGTCTTTAAGTACCATACAACGTATAGAAAAAGGTGCTGTAAAACCACGAGCATATACCTTGCATATTTTGGCAGAGACTTTGGCGTTACCCGTTACACTCTTAACCACAGAATCAAGTCCGCAAGAAGAGGATACTATTCATTTTACAGCTTTAAAAAGATTAAATCTGGTTATTTTAAGTTTGTTTTTTGTGCCTTTGGTTAATTTGATACTACCTATAGTATGTTGCAAAAGCGATAAAAAACTTTCGTTTAAAGATACCATAGTAGGTAGAATGTTTAGCTTTCAATTGCTCTGGAGTCTGATCACCATTATAGGAATGGGGATCACTCTTTTTGTTGCCAACCTCATCATAGGTAAAGCAGGAGAAGGATTGTATTTTAGTTTTATTTTTTACTTTTTAGCAGTGTTAAGCAATATAGTTATCATTATACAAACCACTTTTCAGCTTAACCAAAAAGACAAAAACACCTTGTCTTTTATTCCTAACTTATTTTAATCACTTTTTTTGTAATGCATTGTATTTCAGTTGAGTCATTTTAAATGACATATAAATGCAGTAAGAATGCTATAGGTTTGAAGTGATAAACAATACGATTTCCTTCTAGATTTGGGTGCTCATTTTTTAAAAGAACAAACACCAAACATGAGGAAAAAAAGTTTAAAAATTAGTGTAGCCTTTCTTACAATTGTAGTGCTTTGGGTAGGATATAATATCTTTAAACCTGCACCCAAAACCATAGCCGATTTAATGGAAAGCTATGAAGATCCTGGATTAAAAATAATGATCAGGAGTCCGTTTAGCGGTACGGTATTAGTTGCCAAAAAAGGAGAGATTATTTTTGAAGGCGCTTATGGAGAAGCAGACAGCAGCACCCAAACACCTAATACCATAGATACTCAATTTGGAATAGGATCGGTGACCAAACAATTCACTGCAATGCTCGTTATGCAAATGGTCGAAAAAGGGCAATTAAAATTAGAAGATACCATAGCAAAATACCTACCATATTTACCTGAGAAAAAGGGAAATCATATCACCATCCATCAATTGTTAGCACATACTTCGGGTTTACCACATTATGATGCATTACCAAGAATAGGAGTCGCTTTAAAAGATTTTGGAAATACAATATATACGCCTAAAGAGTTAGTACAACTGATAGGAAAAACGCACTTAGTCGATCAACCTGGAACACGATACCATTACAGTAGTTTTGGCTATGATATACTGGGAGCAATTTTAGAAGAAGTTTCAGGGAAAACCTTTGCTAAGCTATTAAAAGAACAGATTGTAATTCCGCTTGGATTACAAAATACAGGTTTTGGCAGTAATGCTTATGTAGCTAAAAATTTAGCAAAAGGATACCGTTATAACGAAGTTTATGGTTGGGAATGGTGGACTGCAAAACATGGAGGAAAATTAACCGAAGCACCTTTTAGAGATCAATCTACAGCCTATGCAGCTGGTGGAATGTATTCAACCGTAAGAGATTTATGGATATGGACAGAGGCGGTTAAATCACATAAACTATTATCTCCTGCAATGACCAAAAAAATGCTGACGCCCAATAAACATGGGTATTGCTATGGATGGGTTAGAAATTGGGATGATATTATAGAAAAAAATACTGAAGTACGATTGTATGGACATGGTGGTGCTTTGGCAGGAAATAGCGCTTTTGTAGCAATGTATGATGATGATACAACGATTATTTATCTGGCCAATAGAAGCAATTTAAAAGCCGAAGAAATACTCCATCAAATATACCTAAGAGCAAACGGACTTAAAGATGTCTATAAATTACAAGGTTATCCTAATAGAAGTTCGTATGAAACCTTTGTAAAAGCAGGAGGGATGAATGCATTACAAGATTACTTTAAACGCTTATCAACATATAGTGGATATAAAGTAAATCCATCCAATAGTACGATGCGTGGTGTGATGAAAATTCATCTAGAAGCTGGTAAAACAAGGGTGGCAGATAGTTTAAAGAAGGTGTTTTTTAGTTCGTATTACCCTAGTGAGAATACTTTAAATCAATTTGGGTATGACTTTTTACATTCCAATACACCAGCATATGCATTGGATTTCTTTAAAGAAAATACCCTAAAACATCCTAATTCACCTAATGCTTGGGATAGTTTGGGAGAAGCATATCTAGTCTACCAAGATTATAAAAATGCAGTAAAGTGTTATACAAAAGCTGTTGCTTTAGCCCAAAAACTAAACCATAATGCACTAGAATCATATAAAGAAAATCTTCAAAAAGCTGAAGTTAAAGTTCAATAAAACAGTAGTTAATAGTAATATGAAAAAGGCAATATATTTAAATATAATACTACTTATAATGGTATTATATGTGACTAATATTCAAGCTCAAGAAAAAACAACTCAAGCTGTTATATCAATAGAAATAGGAAAACGGTTTACACAATATTCTAAGGTGTTAAAAGAAGAACGTGAGTTGTTAATTCACCTTCCAGAAAGCTATAAGAAATCAGAACGACATTATCCAGTAATCTATGTTTTAGACGGGAACAATCATTTTGAACATACCAGAAATGCAGTAAACTTATTAGCAGATAACAATAGAATACCAGAGAGTATTGTTGTAGCTATCCCTAACAATGAAGGTGCAAGAACTAGAGATTTAGCAAGGCAACGCGATCGATTTAAAGCGTATATCACAGAAGAAGTGATTCCGTTTATAACAAAGAATTATCGTACACTAGAACATAAAACGATTTTTGGACATTCGATGGCAGGAGCATTTGTTTTAAATTATTTAGCTACAGATACTTCGGTTTTTGATAACTATATCGTTGCGAGTCCCGTAGTACAAATCTTTAATACTGAAGTAATAACTCAATTAGAAGAACTCTTTATAACTGAAAAAATGATAGATAAGTCATTATATATGACGATGACCGATGAAAAAGAAGAAGGAAAGCGTGCTACCAAGGCATTTAAGGATCTAATTCAACTATTACAGCAAAAAGCATTTAAATCATTAAAATGGGAATATCGATTTATCCCTGAACAGATTCATATGACAACACCATACTTAACAGTTTATGAAGGCTTATCCAGAGTATTCAAAGATTATCAAGCACCACGTTATACTAGTTTTGAAGATTTTAATAAACGTGGAGGAATGGATGCACTACAGGTGTTTTATAAAAAAAGAGGAACTACTTATCAAATATCTAATGAAGTTCCAGATACAGTGATTAGACGTTTAGCTTATGTATTACTAGATGAAGGATTAACTAAACAAGCTATAACATTATTTAAAGAAAATGTAGCCAACTATCCGCAATCTGCGATGGCATTTAAAGCCTTGGGCGATGCTTATGAAGCGCATAATAAGTTAATGCTTGCATCTAAAGCGTATCAAAAAGCTACCGAATTGGCTCAAAAACAGCAATCTCCTAATACCAATTATTTTACAAGACAAGTTGTACGTATTCAAGAGAAATTATAATAAGTAAACATTAATATCCAGAAAGGCTATCACAGGCTTTCTGGATATGGTGATTAGTTTACGTTTGCACAGCAGCTAAATAATTCCGTTATTGGTATACCAACGATGGAGTCAATTATTTAGCTATAAACCTATGTTCTTCAATAAAGAAAAGCGAATACACTATTTAGGATTTAATGATGTATGGTTTTCGGTTATAGGTATTTTAATGTTAAGTCTTAGTACAGATTATATCTTTAATAATTCTTTTGGCACATATCCATTGGTGATGGCATTGTATAGTTGGAGTGCTTCTTTGGTGATTACTATTTGCGATTGGCTTATCATAAGAAGAATCCTAATCTTTCTACGTAAGAAATACCCCGATTTTAAAGACGATACTAAGCGTATTGTTATTTTTTTTATAGCTATCGTTACTACAATATTTATTATTGATAATATAGGAGGACATGTATTGGAGTATCTATATCGTCTTTCGGGTAGAAATGCAAACTACAACACCCAATTAAAAGTATTATTACCAGTTATCTTATTAACGATAATGATCATGGCCATATACGAAGCTATGTATTATTATGCGAGGCTCAAAACATCCATTAGAGCCGAAGAACAAGCAAAACAGGTTATTATACAAGCGCAGTTGGACACTTTAAGGAACCAGGCACAGCCTCATTTTTTATTCAATAGTTTAAACACTTTAAGGGATATAATCGAAGAAGATACAAAAGAAGAAGCCAAAGAGTTTGTCGATAAACTCTCTGATGTCTATCGTTTTATCCTAGAATCTGGCAATGCAAATCTTATTACATTAGAAAAAGAATTAAAGTTTACCAAGGCATATATTCATATTCAGCAAGAGCGATTTGGAGATAATTTAAAAGTCAATTGGAATATTCCAGAAGCAGAATTATTGACTATGGTTGTACCTATGAGTTTACAATTGCTGATAGAAAATGCTATAAAACACAATATTATATCAAGAGCTAAACCTTTGGTAATTACTATCGAAACTAAAGACGGACAACTCGTAATTAGCAATAAAATTCAATCGAAATCTACTCAATTACCATCGACAAAAATAGGATTAAAGAATATTGAAAAACGATATGCGATCATTTCCAATTCGCCTATAGCAATTAAAAATGATGGTAAATATTTTACAGTGACTTTACCTTTATTAAAACCATCTGATCAAAAGTAAACTATGCAAATACTCATCATTGAAGACGAACCACGAGCAGCAAGACAATTACAAAACTTATTAAAGAAAAGTGCGTTTGACTTTGAACTGCTAGATATCATAGATACGGTAGAAGATGCAGTGCTATGGTTTGAAAGTAATACAAATCCAGATTTGGTATTTATGGACATTCAGTTGGCAGATGGATTAAGCTTTGAGATTTTTCAGAAGATAGAAGTAACAGCACCAATAATTTTTACAACAGCTTTTGACCAATATGCAATTCAGGCATTTAAAGTCAATAGTATTGACTATTTACTAAAACCAGTACAGCAAAAAGATTTAGAAACTGCAATCCATAAGTTTAAAAAATTAAATACTACTCATACGGTAGCACCAACGATATTAAAGGAGTTATTGCATGGTATGCAAGTACCACAAAAACGATCTGGAATATTAGTGAAAGAAGGAAATGGTTTTGTACAAATTAGAGTTTCAGCATTGTTGTATGTCTATTCTCAAGAAAGTATCACTTTTGGAGTTATTCAAGACAAGCGCTATATCATAGACGAGACGATGGATCAATTATATGGTTCTTTAGACGAAAGTCAATTCTATAGAATCAATCGCGGACAAATCATTTCTAAAATGGCGGTACAGAAAATAGAGCCGTATTTTAATCATAGAGTGAAACTGACGATTTCCAGTCCGAGAGATCAAGAGTTCATTGTAAGCCGTCAAAAGACCAGTGATTTTAAAGAATGGATGAATAGGTAAAGTTCGAATTACAATTCAAGTATTAAAAACTACGTTTCAACAGAAAGTGCTGTTATTGAAGAGAGAAGGAGTACATCTTTGTGATATAATAATCAAATAACTAGTATATCATGAAATTTAGACACACCCTTATATCTCTTTTTCTTACTACAGTAGTTTCCTTTGCACAATCTACTACAAAAGCTCATCATAAAAAAGTAGTACAAGAAACTGATGCTATATATAAAAGATTAGTTGACATCAGAAGAGATTTACATCGTCATCCAGAAGTATCTCATAAAGAAGAACGAACCGCCAAGATTGTTGCAGAATATCTAAAAGAATTAGGATTAGAAGTAAAAACAGGAGTAGGAGGACATGGAGTTGTAGGGATTTTAAAAGGTGGAAAAAAAGGACGTAAAATAGCTTGGAGAGCTGATATGGATGCTGTACCAACAGAAGAACCTGATGTGGTAGATTTTAAATCAGAAAATAAAGGTGTTAGGCATATCTGCGGACATGATGTGCATACAACGATAGCTTTAGGTATTGCTACGATATTATCAAAACAAAAAGAAGAGTTAAAAGGAACAGCATACTTTATTTTTCAACCTGCCGAAGAAGCATATACTGGAGCAAAGGATATGATCAAAGGTGGGCTTTTTGAGATGATTAAACCTGATGAAATCTATGGATTGCATATAGGTCCAGAAGTTACAGGAACGATCAATTATAAGGCAAATGAATTATTTGCATATAAAAAATCATTAAAAGCCAAATTCAGACCCAATACCAATATAAAAGAACTAGAAGCTTTTATGAATACGCTCATGAATAGTTATATACGTACTATAGAGAGTAGTTCACCATGGGAAATAATTAATAAGATTGGTGATCCTAAAATTGGGATTACAAATAAGGAGACAATTTTTAAAGACTATTTTATCTTAGAAGGTGCTCAACTCTATACCGAAGATAATGGAGATAGAAGTTATAATGCAGATTTTTTAGAAACCAATCGCAAAAATGTAGATAATATTCTAGAACAAATAAAAACTAAAATAATAGCGTCTAAGTTCAAAGATGATTTTATATCTATAGCCTATACAGGAGGATTGTTAACACCTATTAACGACCCTAAACTTACAGCTATTGCAGCAAAAACGATGAACAGTTTTTATGGTAAAGAAAGAGTACAGCCTTTATACGGACAAGTACCCTATTTTAGTGAAGACTTTATTTTTTACCAACAGAAAGTACCTGGAGTTTTCTTTTTCTTAGGCGGTTCTAATCCCGAAAAAGGTATTATTTCGATGCCACACTCTCCTAATTTTGCTGTAGACGAATCAACAATCAAATATGGCGTACAATGTTTTTCTTCTTTACTAATGGAACGTGTAAATGGGTAGGTTTTATTGTTGATTTTAATAAATTATATCACGATGATTTAAAATCTGTTTACTTCAAAGTTTTGTTGTGTCTACAACATAAAAATGTCGAATCACACCATTTCTTAAAACACTAAGTCAAAGAGAAAGTAGTTTTACATCAAGAAAACAACATAGCGCTATTTCAGTTTTCACTTGACAAAACAAACAATAAAACAAAAAAGATGAAAAATCAAGAAACAAAAACAAGTGATTTTGTTGTAATCTATCACATTGAATGTGTAAAAACTACTAGTGAAGCTGGTAATGATGAAGTTTATTTTGTAGTGACTACATCTAAAGATCCTGTTGGAAAAAAATATTATTTTGATCACCCTTTAGAAATGGATGGATCAGGTGATAATTCTAATTTTGATATAGATATTACCATACCTACAGCAGGTCTTGATTGGATTAAAGTAGAATTAAGAGAAAGAGATAGCGATTCTGACACAGTTAGCCTAGGAAGCTTTGTTCTTAATGAAGATAGTAAACCTGCGGATACTGTTACATTGTACCAACCATCTGGTGATCAAGAAGCGATCTATAAAGTTAGTTATAAAACGGAAGGTGTATTAGCTTTTAAGAATAATTCAAAGGATAAATATTCGCATGCGTAATTAACTTCGTTGCAATATATTTTATAAACACGTAAAAAATGGTTATTAAAACTATTTCTTACGTGTTTTTTTATAAGCAAAAAAGAATAAGTTGGCTTGAATCTAAAATTTAAAAGCACTCTCGTTATAATCCTTATTCAAAAATCTTTTATCGATCAATCAAAAATATAGTTATTAACTATATATAGTTTAAATAATTATTAATAACTATGTTTTTCTATTTTTGTAAGAAAGTAAATCAGCGTAGATGATTGATAGTATACCGTCTTTACTTGAAGAGATGAATATCTCTCGATTTCAAAAGCATAAGGAATTTCATATTCTAAAATTTAAAGATCATTTAGATGACATTCCGATGAAAACCGAGTCACGACAATGTGATTTTTTTCAAATAGTGATTACAAAAAATCATAATGTAGATGTTATCGTAGATAATGTATCTTTTTCGGCTATGGAAGAGAGCATTACCTTTATGGCACCAAAACAAATGTTATCAACTGGAGTCAATAGTATTGAAAATGCGGGATTGGGATATATGTTGATGTTTACACCAAAGTTTTTACGTTTAGGTACCTCAGATTTCGAATTACTACAGAAGTTTCCTTTTTTTAATAGCAATTATTCGCCAGTATATTTCTTAAATGAAAATAAAGAGTTGTTTTTTCATATAATGGAAACAATGTATCTTCATTTTCAGAGTTTTAGTGAAGATAATCTTGAGATTATTCGTTCGTATTTAACTATTTTATTGTTTGAAAGTAGAAAATCACTACTAAAAGGTAGTATCAAAAATAGTTTTACATCAAGATATAACGAAATCGCTTTTTCGTTTGAAAAGTGTATCAAAACGAGTGATGATAAAAGAATGCCTTTGGATTTTTATGCCGAAAAACTCAATATCAGCACAGTTTATTTATCAGAATGTGTAAAGAAAGCTACAGGGAAAACAGCCAAACAGATTTTGATTGAATACGTAATTCTTGAAGCAACTTCATTATTGTTACAATCCACAAAAACTATAGACGAAATTGCAGAACAAGTAGGATATTCTAATACTTCTAATTTTGGATTGTTCTTTAAAAAGCATACAGGAATAACACCTTCAGCATATCGAAAAACGTATAAATAATAGAAACAACTACAGAAACCTTGTTTTTAATTGTTTTAGCCTAATTTTTAATATTAAAAAATATGTATATCTGCAATACTTTTGCAGCATAATAATTAAAAATTAGACTGATGTTAGATGTTTTAGATATAAAATCCAAAAGAGATTTTAATTGGTTAATGATCACTTTTATTTCACTAGCAGCCTTGGGAGCTGTAGAATTGTTTGAGCAGATAACTTATGTGATCAACTGGCTTGTGGGAGATCCGATTGTCAATGCAGAAAGCTTTAGAAAGTTTCATCATGTGGTAGATGCGGGAGTTTTTCATTTCCCAGTGTCAATAATTGTATTGATAGGTTTTATAATGCTTGTGCTAAAGAAATCTGGTTTTATGCATAATGCAAAGGAAAAGAGAGTTATTTGGACAGCATTTATAGCGTTTTTAATTACATATGTGATTTCTGTATACATTATTACAGCCATTAACGTTCCTGTTTTTAATGAAAATAGTGTTCCAGAAGAATTGATTGCAGGTAAATTAAAATTGTGGGGAGTGTTAAATGTATTCCGTGTGTTATTACCAGCATATGCTTTATATAAGTTAACTACATTATTTAGTTTAAAATCCCACTGTTAAATAATCGAAGTGCATAACTTTTAATAGTGTTCAAAAAACCAAGAATTCAATTAAATAGGATTCTTGGTTTTGTTATAGAATACTTAGTTTTAGTTTGTATTATGTGTTTACATAAGAATTATAATTATTGTAAATTACATCAATAGTATGATTATTTAAACAATTTGATATGCCTACCATAATAAGAAAAACAATCACATTTACTGAGAAGCAAGACAAATGGATCAAATCTCAAATTAGTGCGGGAAAATTTACAAACGATAGCGAATACCTTCGTGATTTAGTAAGACGAGACCAAGCTCAAAAAGAGCAATTTTTTGCATTAAAAGCGGCTATAACTGAAGGGATGGATAGTGGTATTAGTGATAAATCAGTACCAGATATTATGAAAGAAGTTGAAGAGCGTATGAAAGTAGATGGACGTTTATAAATTATCCCTTAACATAATTTATTAAATGCTCATTAATTTAGATAATATGAAACTTATGCTATCCTAATTTTTGAAATACTTCCGTCATATCCAGCAGCATATAAAATATTTTTTATAACAAGAATATTTTGCAAAAAATTATTAGAAACAAATAAGGTTTTTGATTGTCGATGTTTTTCATGAATTGAAATCACTTTATTGTCTTCTCCACAGCTAATAATATGTTCATTATGATAAATAATGGATCGAATAATATCAGTATGAAGTTTTGTTTTTAAGACTTTTTGAGTAATCATACATAATTCGATTAATGTACCATCTTTAGACCCAAGAAATATAGTATTCTTCTTTTTTGTACATAAACAAAATAGCGCATAATTATGTTTATAAATACATGTGGTTTCCTCTGATAGTATATTAGTTAAATATACTTTGCCTTTTTCACAACAACTAAGAATTTTAGTATCTGATAGTAATGAAAGGCCCCAAATCCAACTGTCATGTACTTTTATAATTTTAAGAATATCTAAAGTTGAATTTAGAACATAAATTTTTCCGCTAGTTCCAGTTGCGATGATTAGGTTATTTGATGTGCAAGCCAAATTTAAAATCATTTCATTAAGATGGATAGTAGTGTGTACATCACCTGACAAATTCCACTTTTTTATGGTAAAATCTCTTGAACATGAGATGTATTCGTTTTGATTAAGTGACACCATTTTAAGTACAGAATTTGAATGTACTTCTATGGTATGTTGAAGCGATAGAGAAGTATTCCATCGTTTAATTTTTCTATCTCTACCACAGCTTAAGAATTGTTCATCGTTCAATTTTAATAGATTCCATATATAACCTTGATGATGGGTGTTATGAGGATTGCTTTTAATCAGAATATCAGATCTCAATATATATTTATTACCATGGGTAACTTTAGCGCCTTTATGCCATAATTGATGATCAAAAATAACTAGTTTTCCTTTTTTAGGTATTATAGATTTTATGGGTAATGTATCAGTTTTTGAAGTGTAAAATTCAGTTGTTCCGCCATTAAAGTCTTTATGATCATTAAGGTATAGAAGAAAAGTATATTTTGATTCTTCTTTTGCATTAGGATAATAAATACCGTCTTGATGTTTGGAGAAAGATTGATTTTTTTGATACCTACAAAACCTAAATCGTTCGTTTAAACCCACAATTTTGTCTTCTGTATTTAAGATTTGTATGTTTTTTAGTTTTTGAAAGAATTCATGCGATAAGTCCTTATTATCTTCTACAAGACGATCATTATTTCTATAATATTTAGGATAATGGCTAATTGCTTTTTCAAACTGTAATTTTCTAGGAATTAAAATTTCATTTAATTCTTCGTTGGACAAGAAATTCTCAATTTCAACGACAAGTAAATCATTTATTTTATAAGATGTATACATATAAAAGGATTGTTTTTCTAAGAGTCAAAACTCAGGAAAACAGAAAAAGAATGCATTGATGTATGGTAAGATTTACTTTTTTAATGCAGTTTTTCTAATCCTACTTAATGATTCTGGAGTGACACCTAAATATGAAGCAATATAATGATGAGGAATCATGTTAAGAAGATCAGGATATAATTTGATGAACATTTCATAATGATCTGTTGCACTTTGATATTGCAATGATTCTATTCTTTCTAAGGCAAGGATATAATTAAACTCAGCCATTAATCTTCCAAAAGTATTAAATGAATGACTTATAGTATAGAGTGATTTCCAATAAGTATAATTAATAGAAATCAATTTCCCTGGAATAATACATTCTACAATTTCATTACTTGGTTGTTCTTTTAATAAACTAGCAAATGAGGCAACAATAGGATTTCGAGATTCATAATTAAAATAACTCGTGATTTCTTTACCATTTCTTATTTGATAAACTCTATACACACCAGAAACAACAAACTTTAAAAATTTACAATTTTGTTCTGGCTTTACGATAATATCGCCTTTTGTATAGTGTTCTATTATAAGTTTTGATTGTAATTGATCAATATCAGTTTTTGATAATTCAACCCAATTAGAAATAAAGTCAATTAATTTATGATATTCGCTGTGTTTATCCATGATGACAGTAAAACTAAAAACTTTTTAAATATTAGAAATATTTATCCCCACTTCGCTTTTAAATCTTTGTATTTAGTTCGTCCGATAGGGATACGTTCTCCATTTTTAAGTTCGGCCATATATTTACTTCCAGAGGCTACGCTGATTTTTGCAATTTCGGTCATTTTTACTAAGTAAGATTTATGAATACGTTCAAAAGAAGGAGCTAATAATTGCTCGAGTTTTTCAAGTGATTTATCATGTAATTCTTTGTTACCATCGGTGAGATAAAGTTCGGTATAAACTCCAGCGCCTTTTATATAGACAACATTTTCAATAGGAATTAGCTGCACTTTATGTCGTTTTTTTACTGCCAAAAATTTGACAGCGTTTGTTTTTGCTACATCTTTTGTATGAATGCGATGAAAAGCTTTTGCTAACCGTTCTTGATTAAAAGGCTTTGGAACAAAATCGAGTACACCATATTCAAAAGCAGTAATAGCGTGCTCTTTATAAGCAGAAATAATAATCGTGTGAAATGATGAAGAAACAGCCGTAGTAAGCAAATCAAAGCCACTAGTACCATTAAGATTTAAGTCCAAAAGAATGAGATCTAAGGTGTTATTTTCGACAATCTTTACTGCTTCTTGAAGTGTATTACTATACTGTATTGATTGTAAGGTGTCTCCTAGAATATCACGTGTCATTCGTTCAATCCTTTTGGCAATTCTTGATTCGTCTTCAACAATTAAAATATTCATAGGTTAAGCATATATTTTTATAATGTTTTTCCATCCGTGATCTACAGCCTCTGAGCTAAAATCCCATTGCTTATGGTAACTCTCTGTGAGTCGTGCTTTGATATATTTTAATCCAGTACCTTCTTTTGTAGGGTTTGTTTCTTGTTTTATGCGAGTGGCAAATGTTAAAAACATATAAGATTTATAATCATTAGTTACTGTATAAATAAGCTTAAACTTGATAATATTATCCTCTAGCGGTAGATTATGTGTAATTCCGTTTTCTAATAAAGTAAGCAGAATTCCTGGAGGTATTTTCTGATTAGTATCAATACCTTTTTCTTCCCATAGGTAGTTAATTTCTTTTCGATATTCCATAATCTCAAGATGCCTCCGACAAAGTTCTATTTCTTGAGTAATAGGAATCAAGGTTTTATTTTCAATCTGATTAAAAAGATCAAACTCTTTGGCCAAGGCTTCTATGAATAGTACTCCTTTTTTAGGAGATTCTTCTATCCAATCAATTAAAGAAGTTAAGGTATTCATTAAAAAATGAGGTTGAATATTCTTTTTAAGTAATTCTAAACGTAGCCGTGTTGATTGAACCAAAGAAGTTTCATAAGCCAATCGTTGTTCTTTGATTCTAAGCGAAAGCAAATAAAACATCCCTAGAAGAATAATGCTAAAACCTATAAAAATACCAACTTCAAATGAAATGATAAAATGAATAAGTAGCGATAGGAATAATGTTAACATTACAAGACGTGCACCTTTCCTTTTTTTATAGATACCAAAAGAAATAATACCAAAAGAAAATACCCACATGCTTAACGCCATATTACGAGTAGTAAAATCAATGTAACTATGTTTAATAAAGAAAATAATCACTAGAATTGCTGCGTAAATACTCAGGAAGATTTTTCGTTTAGGAAATGGGAATTCTTTAGAAAAATAAAGCGGAATTAAAAATGATATACCAAATATCAAAACACCTTTGATCTCTAATCGAATATGATGATAGGCATAATGTATAGGTACATAAGTGGTAATAAATTCAGCTAGATTTAAGATAAAAAAGAGAAAACAACTAATACTAAAAATTAACATGGTATACTCTTTTTTGTCGCCTAGAAATAAAAAGAAAAAATAAATAGAAGCGATGAGAAAAGCACCTGCAAAAATATGCATATAAGAAGTCTCGATAAGACGAGCTGTCAATAAATCATCATAATTGGCAATATCTACTCTCATCCCCACATGATCTGGGAAATAATAAAGACTAGATCGTATAGCCAGCATATGTTCGCCTTCTTGAGTCAAGTGAGAAGGAATGATAAATGTAGCTAGCATTTCACCATCAGGTCCAAGTACAGCTTCTTGCCCAGGATTTCCATTTTTTCCAATCATTACTCCATCCCAAAAGACTTCGTATTCTCCATAAATATGAGGACGAATAGCATAGGGATGTAACGATTTTGGTGCTTTTAAAATATCAATACGAGTTCTAGACCAATAGACTTCGCCAGAGGTTATTTTAGGCTTCCTTTTATCCCAATCTTTATCGTTCCAATCTTTTGCAGCCCATTCTGGTTGATCACCTATTCGAGAATAGGTCTGATATTCCTTAAAAACAGGAACTTCGGTACAAGAAA
The DNA here is from genome assembly GCA_947387485.1 of Aquimarina rhabdastrellae. Taxonomy (GTDB): domain Bacteria; phylum Bacteroidota; class Bacteroidia; order Flavobacteriales; family Flavobacteriaceae; genus Aquimarina. The sequence goes on along the minus strand of CANDNT010000001.1, from coordinate 154,532 downwards.
CTACCAATAACATAAGGCAAACTAAAAGGAAGTTTGACAAAGATCTCAAGTTCATTTTACTATAGGTTTACAGATGCAAGATAACCATATAATAATTCTTCTTAGAGCCGTTCATTAGTGCATAGAGCAGTTGGTATAATATTGATAAGAAAAATGGGATAAAAAAACATCCTTTGTAAGAAGGATAACAATTAAAATAATTGGGAATGATAAAAGAATTCTATTTTACAATGCTGCTTGTAGTAGCTATGTTTCTTAATGCTTGCCATACTAATAGTCAAAAAACAAAAACTGCTGATATTCCAAGCATGGAAGATCGTTATTTTGGTGAAAAACCGCCAGGTTTAACTCCTAAACTTTTTGACCCCAAAATAGTATCTCCAGAAGGAAGCTTTGAAGGAGGAACGTTTTCACCAGATATGAAGGAGTTTTATTTCACTAGGAAAAATGGAAAATATAAAAAGCGTACATTTTTTGTCATTCGATACGAAAACAATACCTGGGGCAAGGAATCTGAGACTGATATAAGGTGGCCGCAATTCTCTGCTGATGGCAATACGATGTATCTTGGAAAAGAATATAAAGAACGAATGAGCACTGGTTGGTCGGAATCCAAAAGTCGAGGAGCATTCTTAAAAGAGCAGGGACATGGTATATCGGTTTCATCTAACGGAACATATTATTTTCCTTTTTTTAAGAAGGAAGATAACGGACATGGTAACCTTGGATATTCACGTATCGCAAATGGTAAATATGAAAACCCTGTAAAACTGAATGCCGAGATTAATACAGGAGAATATATAGCTCATCCCTATATCGCGCCAGATGAATCCTATTTAATGTGGGATGTAGAACGAGAAGACGGTCATGGACAATCAGACATCTATATCAGTTTTAAACACAAAGATGGCTCTTGGTCGACACCAATAAATATGGGTTCACTAATAAATACCGAACTTCAAGAGAGCTCTCCACATGTGACACACGATGGAAAGTACCTGTTTTTTACTAGGGGAGAATGGAAAGTAAACGAAGACGGAAGTCGTAATTTTATAGGAAAAAGATATTGGGTTGATAGTAAGATTATAGAAACACTAAGACCAGATCCAAATCTTCTCAATATAGCTTCTACATCATATCCTATTGCGTATGGATCAAACGGAATTTTCCTTACCAACATAGAAGGAACATCAAAAGTAAGGCTTTCTAGTGGAGCTCATGGATATCCTGCATGGTCACCAGACGGAAAACAAATTGCTTTTTATGGTAAGTATGACAATAAAAAAACATGGTCTATTCATATTATGAATAGTGATGGTAGCAATAAGAAGCGATTAACGAATGCTAAAAATAAATGGGATAGTATGCCTAGCTGGTCTCCAGATGGAAAACAAATTGTTTTTGGAAGAGAATATAAAGATTCAGAAAATGTCTGGCAGTATGAAATTTGGATTATGGATGCAGATGGTAGTAATCAAAGACAAATTAAATCACTATGCGGTGGCGGGCCATCCTTTACCAATGATGGTAGACTGCTTTTTCATTCAGAATATAAAGACAAAGAAAGTGAGATTAGTATAGCAGATGTTGATGGTAAGAATATCACTCATCTAACTGATAACGAAACTGAAGAATGGGATCCTAAAATCTCGCCAGATGGTAAGCTAATCGCCTATATGTCCAAAAGTGAAGGGAATCGTGAAATTTATGTGATGGACATCGATGGTGCTAATAAAAAGCGATTAACTACTAATCCAGGTTCAGATGGAGGACCTTGTTGGTCTCCTGATGGTACTCAAATTATATTTCATTCGGAAAGGAAAAAGGACGGAAAAGACGATAATGGGTTATATATCATGAATAAAGACGGTTCTTCTGTGAGAAAATTAGTAGCGAATGGTTGGCAACCTGCTGGATTCAAACCTTTACAATAATAAGCAGACAGTAGTAGCTATTAGAAAACAAAAAGCATTGGGTAGATACTAAGATTATTCAGCACCTTAATCTTAAAGAATAACTATACGAATGTTAGTTAAAAGAAAAATTCAATAAAAAATCAATATGAAAAATATCATCGTATTACTCATAAGTATCATGATTGGTCAATGGTGTATTGCGCAATCAAATACTACTGAAAATCTAATTAAAAAGGTAGAAAATGGGCTTACATCAAATTTAGTATACATAGATGGAGATGCTACATCATCTATAGAAGAACGTATGAAGCACTATGGAATTCCAGGGGTTAGTATAGCAGTTATATATGATAGTAAAATAGTATGGACAAAAGGTTATGGTATAGTGGATAAAGAAAGTAAGGCTCCTGTAACCAAACAAACACTTTTTCAGGCATCAGCACTAAGCATTCCTGTAACAGCTTACGGTGCATTAAGAACAGTAGAACAACATAAATTAGATCTAGATGTAAATGTGAACAAGTATTTAAAGTCTTGGAAAGTACCAGAAAATGAGTTTACCAAAGAAAAGAAAGTAACGATAAAGAATCTTTTGAATCATTCTGCTGGAATATATCCTCGCGGAACGGGAAACTATGGTGTCAATGAAAAAATTCCAACACTTGTAGAAATATTAAACGGAGTTCCTCCTGCCAAAAATGAACCCGTAACAGTAAATAAAGTGCCTGATGAAAGTGTTCGTTTTGCATATGCTAATTATGTACCTGTTCAACAAATGATGATAGATGTTAAGGAGAAAACATTTCCAGAGATCATGGATGAACTCGTGTTACAGCCTTTAGAAATGAATCACAGTACGTTTAATCAAACGCTTACCGCAAAGCAGTTAACCAAGGCCGCAACAGGTTATTTACAAGATGGTATTATGGTAGAAGGTAGAAAGAAAATCTATCCATCAATGGCTTCTTATGGATTATGGACAACAGCTCAAGACTATGCAAAATTTATAGCCAACATACAGCAAACGCTAAAAGGTGAGAGTACTAAAGGACTATCAAAAGAGCTGACAGAATTAATGGGGAAACCATATGGAGTGAATAATTCTAGTTGGTCATTTACATGCGGATTAGGATTTCAACTTTTTAATAAATCCAATGATATTTACTTAAGACATCATGGATGGAATACAGGTTTTTATGCAGAGGTAATGGCGCATAGAGACAAAGGTTATGGCGTGGTTGTGATGACCAATTCTACTTTTCCTGAATTTAATGCCGAAGTGATTCGCGCTGTAGCTTTGACTTACAATTGGGACAATTATCTCCCTATACATAAGAAAATAGTAATTGAACCAGCTTTAGCTAATAATATTATCGGTAGATATCAAAATACGAATAGGGTAGTGACTGTTTTTAAAAAAGGGAATCAATTGTTTGCTAAAAATATACTCTATACAGATGCTCAAGCATTAGTTAGAATCTCAGACAGTCTTTATGTGACTAGAAATTCTAGTAGATTGATACAATTTAAACCAAATACAAAAGATGGAACTATCGATTTAGTATACATCAATAGAAATGATACTACTGTTAGCACTACTTTAACCAAGACAAACACTAGTAAGAAAGAACCTGTAGCATTTCTTGTGGAAGGTGATTTTGAAAAAACACTTCAAGCATACAAAGCATTAATAAAACAAGACCCTACACATCCTACCGTTGATGAAGAATACATAGATGATTTAGGAGAACTTTTCTTTAATCAGCATAGAATAGAAATAGCATTAAACGCTTTCAAACTAAATACTAAACTTTATCCAGATCGTTTCGAAGTATACGATAGGTATGCAAAGTATTGTGAACGAACTGGGAAAATTGATTTGGCCATTTTGAATTACAATAAAGCACTTGAGTTAAATCCTCAATATAATAGCGCCAAAGAAAAAATCAAGGAATTACAAAAGAGTAAATAGTACTAATGCACTATGCTTTTCTCGATAGCCGTTAACGATTATTATATAAATAATGTAGCTATATACGCTTTCGCGAAAGCGTAATTAATCAAGATCACAACAATAACACAATTGTATTATATCATGAAAACAACAAAAATAATACTGTTGATATATGCTATATCACTAAACGTTGTATTTGCACAGGAATTTATTAAAAACAATGATGCTCATACGCTCCCAAAGTCTTATTTAAAATTCCCTCATACAGAGGTAATTCCTATCAAAGAGACTAAAACGAATAGACAATATGAACTTTATGTAGAATTACCCGAAGGATATACAAAGAATAAAGACAAGCAATATCCAGTGATTTACTATACAGACGCCTTATGGCATGTTGAGCTATTGTCTGGTGCTGCTGAGTATATTATGGAAGATGCAATTTTAGTTGGAATTTCCTGGCAGAAGGATATAAAAGAAGAATTTAAGAAAGAAGGAAAGTTTCATATGAGTAGATTTAGAGATTATTCTATTACTAAATCAAATAACCCCAAACGTCAAGCTAAATATCAATTTGGACAAGCTAATAATCATTTAGATTTTATACGTAAAGATGTAATTAAATTTATAGAGAAGCATTACCGAGCTGATCCAGATAATCGTACGTATTTTGGATATTCACTCGGTGGTGTGTTTGGTGCATATACATTGATGACGCAACCAAATACCTTTAAGAATTATATTTTAGGTAGTCCTGCACTTGATGGTGATATTCCTGTACTCTCTACACTTGAGTCTAATACTAAAATGAATGCTAATGTTTTTATTTCATATGGTTCAGAAGAGGAAAAATTAAGTAAATATGCAGAAGAATTTATCACCTTGTTAAAAAACAAAAAGGATAATAGTTTATCGTTTGAAAAGCTAGTGATCGAGGGAACTCATCAAACAGCTTTTCCTATGACAGGAGTACGTGGTATGCAGTGGTTAGCAGAATTACAGCCTCTTTTTTTAGGACAGAAACCGCCAGGTTTAACTCCAAAGATTTTTGCTCCAGGCATCATATCCATTGATGATCACGTCTCAGGCTCAATCACTTTTAGCCCTGATATGGATGAACTATTTTTCAACCGTAGAAAATCAGATGAAAGTCATAATCTCTATACTATGAAATTGATAAATGGAGAATGGTCTGTACCAGCACCAGCTTTTTTTTCTACAAATAAGGAATATCTGGATTTTCATTCCCGCTTTAGTCCTGAAGGAAACCGACTTTATTTTGGAAGCACAAGACCTATTAATGATACCATTAAAACATCAAATCCCAAAAGAAGATTGCATCAATGGTATATCGAAAAAGATGAAAAAGGGAGTTGGAGCGAACCTATTTTGATGAAAACCCCATTTTTGGATAGATATATCATGTGTACCACACCTTCGAAAAATGGTAATCTATATTTCACTTCGGGTAAAGGACCTGGAGCTCAAGATGAGGGTATTTATTATGCCATTAATCAGAACGGTCATTATACGTCTGTTAAAAGAATGGGTAATGTAATCAATGCTAACGGGAAGTGGATTGCGCATCCCTATATAGCGCCTGATGAAAGTTATATATTATATGATTCTGAAAAGGAATCAGAACCAGATAATGGAGATATATTCATTAGCTTTAATATCGATGGTACCTGGACAAAATCTTATAGTTTAGGTCCTAAAATAAACACTAGATTAAGTGAAAGTACTGCTACGGTATCTCCTGATGGGAAATATTTATTTTTCGCGAGAGGCGAAAAAAAGCTAAGAGAAAATGGAAGCACTTATTGGGAATCAAAGACCTATTGGGTGGATTTTATTAAGTTAAAAAAAGAAATTCTAGAGAGTATAAACCATAATAAATAACATAGGTTTTATACCTAATCGAGTATGATAATAAAGACAATTAAACAACCCAAAGTATGCTATCTATTCTTTTTTATAGTAGTTCTTTATTCGCAGTTAGGAAGTACTCAGACTGTTTCAAAAGATCCAAAGGATTTGTTTGTGGTAGGTAGTGAATCCATTCACTTTCAATCAAAAATTAATGATAGTGAATATACTTTACATATCAATTTACCAGAAAGCTATGGCAAAGACACTACAAAAACATATCCTGTTTTTTATGCCTTAGATGGTTACCGAATATTTGGTACGACAACACATGTGTATAACGGAATTTGGGATGATGGGTTTGCACCAGAAATAATCATTGTAGGCATTACTAATAGTGGTTCAAAAGAAAAACCAACATTACATAGAACAAGGGATTTAACCCCTACAGCGATAGAACGTTTAAGCACCTCAGGTGGCGCATCAACATTCTTAAACGTTTTAAAAGATGAAATAATTCCATTAACAGATCGTCTTTATAATACAGACAAAACCAATAGAACATTATTTGGAACTTCGTTTGCAGGAATGTTTACGCAATATGTACTCTTTACAGAACCTTCTTTATTTGCAAATTATATCATTCATAATCCTACGTTGTGGTGGGATGACGAATATCTTTTTGCTCAAGAAAAAACATTTTACCAAAACAATAAGAACCTAGCTGCCAAAGTGATATTTATAAATAGTGAATTTAATGATACGCCTACTGCTACTAAAATGTATAAACAAATAAAGAATCATAGCTATACGAATATGATATTAGATTTTCGAGTGGTAGATAATATGGGACATTTGGGTGGAGAAGCAGCAGCTATTAATCAAGGAATGAGTTTTGTATATAGACGACCGACGAATAGTTTATCCATAGAAAAACTAAAAGCATATTGTGGAACATATAAAGATGGTAGTTATGTACGTGAGATCATTATTAAAGATGGAGTATTAACCTTAGTGAGACCAAAAGAAGGTGAAGGAGCAAGCATTCAAGCAATTAATGATACTGAATTTTCAATTTTAGGAAGGTATCTTGATTTTAAGTTTAACCACAATAAAAAAGGAGAGGTGATTAGTTTTACTAATGAACTAAGTACAAATCCATCACGAATACGAACAGCTGTTAAGATTAAATAAAATGTCTTTTATATAGGATTGGTGAAAAAGTAAGATAACTATCTTACTTTTGTTTTTTATAAATACTGAAGTTTGTTAGAAAAAAGACGCCAATTACCACAAGAACAATTTATGGATACAGATTATTTTATATTCTGTTTAGAAGCTGTTCATGATATAGAAATAGAAAGTGTTACACCAACACAGCAAAAATTAGAAGAACTGACTAAGGATTTTGGTATAGCCAGTATTTATAAAACATGTGATTCTATCGAAGGTTTAGAAGATAGCTTAAATACATTGGTGTTAGGTGATCATAATTTTAAAAATTATGAAATAATCTATTTGGTGATGACAGGCGAAGCAAATAGTATTTGCTTAAACGATTACTACTATAGTTTACAGGAAATAGCAGAGATTTTTGAAGGAAGATTAAATGGTAAACTATTACATTTTTCAAATGCGAAAGTTCTTGATTTAGACGAAGAGGAAGCACAATATTTTTTGGATGTTACTGGCGCAAAAGGAATTTCTGGATATGGCAATAAATTTAATGGTATAGCGAGCTCAGATCTGGATAAGGCGTTCTTTAATTTATTTAATGAAGATGATAATATGTTGGACGTTGTAGAAGAATTACATCAAAAACATTATAAATTGTGTAAACTCCTTGATTTTAGGTTGTATTATTAAATGATAGATTAAATATTAATGCTACTAAAAATAGTAATCGCTGAGAATCGCGTAAAAAATGATTTTTGAACAGTTGTACGGAATAATCGATTTATATAAAGCTCATAATAGGTATTTCCAATGAGCTTTCTGGATAGTATTATGTGTATTATAATGTACTTGCGTTATGTCACTTTGCTTTAACCAAAAACAAAGTTTATTACTTCTACATTTTCTTTAAAAGTTTTCTAACGAAATGCTTTTTAAAAAAAAGTAATAGAACACTTATTATACGAGCCGACGAGAGGAGGGAAGTGTAATGTTTGTGGAATGGGTAGTTATCTAAATATTTAATTTTTGCTTTGTTTTTTTTATATGATCTAGAAGTAAATAAGTATCCTTGTCTAATTTAAAAGCTATATTGAAGTTCTCTAAAGCCTTATTATATTCTCCAATATCAAAATAATAAATACCTAAATTCATATAGCAATAAGAATTCTTATCATCTAATTCTAAAGATTTTTTAATATCTACAAGACCTTTTTCCATATCCCCAAGTTTAATTTTAGATAAACCTCTATTATTTAAAGCATACGCAAATTTTTTTTCAAGCTCAATCGCATTATTAAAATCTTTTATGGCCTCTTCATATCTACCTAAAAGATTATAAGCATATCCTCGATTATTTAAGGAATAAATATTATTTGCATCGAGTTTTAGTGATTCCGTATAATCCAATATTGATCCATCAATATTTCCTTTATGTGATTTTATTAATCCATTATTAAAGAAATCAATAGAAGAAAATCTTTTTTTGTACTTTTTTATAAACTCTTTATTAATTTCATTTGCCTTATCATATTCTTTGATTTGCAAATATGATGAAATAGCCAGTCTGTATACAAAGTCCCGTTTAATTCCTGATTTAATAATTTTCTCAAAAAGATTTCCTGATTTTTCAAACTCCTTGTTGTTATAATATTCAACACATTTATCATATTCCTCAGGTAAATTACGATACTTAAACAATAACTTTAGTTGTTGACCGTCATTATGAACTTGTTGACCACTATATAACGTAATAGGTTCATGATTAGGGACAATATTGTGATAGAAATCTAGTAATGAAGATATAGCAATCATCATTGTAATAAATGTGATACTATCTGAATTACTTCCGAATAAACCTATATAAAGACAAAAAGCACCAATAATTAAAGAATTCAATGGTCCCATTAGTATAATTATAATTCCTCTATTAATTGGAATATCAATTTGTTCACGAACACATAAACCAGAATCCCAAAGTAAAGGGTTGTATTTAAAGAAAACTTCTAATCTTCCTAATCTAAAATGCAAACTTTTCTTTGGATCTCCATAAGAACCAATATAAATAGTAACTCCTTCTTTAGTATATAATAATGTTGGGATTGCGTGTCCCATTTCGTGTAAAAAAACAGTGAAAGGTCTTAAAACTGCAAGTGTAGCGATAAATAGAAGATAATGATAAAATGTCATAATTGGATATCAAGAAAACAAATCTAAATCTTTTTCAGAAATATAGTTTTATACGATAAAACTAGAAAATGTAATGTTTATATAACCCGTAGTGCATTTATAAAAAGTTGTGCAAACTGCAAAGTTGCAGTAAATTGTAATAACGACAAAACAATTAAAGATGCACAACTTTACTACAAATTACGAGATAATTTTAGAAGTATTAAACCAAATAGGGATACAATCCAGTTTTTTGAAACAAATACGTATACCCAAGCTTTCAGATAAAGAACTAACAGCAATAAATCTTACAGCAGAATATATGGGTATTGATAGCGAATATCAACTCTTTAGAGTATTACCTAAATCTATTTTATCCTTAATAGAGCGTAGCGTCTATAATCGAAGAAAACGCAAGTTATTTTCTTTTATCAATCAGATTAGGGAACAACTATCCGAAAAATTCAACGCTTATGAAGATTATTATATCGTTGATAGTATGCCCTTAGAAATATGTAAGCTCTCTAGAAGTTCTCGTTCAAAGATCTGTAAACAAAATAACTATAGTTCTCCTAATAAAGGTTATTGTGCCTCACAAAAATCAACATATTATGGCTACAAATTACATGCAGTGTGTTCTGTCAAAGGAGTATTTAAGAGTTTAGATATTAGCCCTGCATCAGTACATGATATTCATTATTTGAAAGATATTAAAGCTCAGATGAAAAACTGTACATTAATTGCTGACAAAGGGTATCTATCTACTAAATGGCAGCTTGATCTTTTCAATAGCTGTAATATTACATTGGATACTCCAATGAGAAACAACCAAAAACAGTACAAGAAACAAGCTTATGTGTTTAGAAAATCCAGAAAAAGAATAGAAACCTTATTCTCTCAACTATGTGATCAGTTTATGATAAGACGTAATTATGCTAAATCTTTTGATGGATTCAAAACCAGAATTCTCTCTAAAATTACAGCCTTAACTGTTATTCAATATTTAAACTATTTTGTACTCAATAGAAATTTGAACAATATTAAAATCAATTTATCTTAAATGCACTACGGGTTTATATAGCAATTTTATATAATGCAAATTATAAATTACAGTTTGTGTCATAATGTTCTGCGTTATGTAACTTTGCTTGGGTAAAGCAAAGTTATATTGCAATAATTTTCTCAAAAAAATCTTTTCTAAAAGTTTCTTCTACAATGTAATGGAACACTTTTTATGCGACGACGTAGGAGGGAAGCATAATGTGTGTGGAATGGTTATTTTCTACAATCTGTAATTTGGACACAAGACATCTTTGTTTAGCTCTTAAATTTGCATTATAAAACAGTAAAAATGAACCATTCACTATTTATAATTACATCAATTATTTCATTATTTAGCTGTAACAATCTTGAAAAAATGGAAGAAGAATTTAAAAAAATAGGCGAGCAACAAAAACTTATTAGCCATCAAATTGGCAGTAAAGACGAAAGCGGTTTTTCTCATAATGCTTTTATTTGGTTAGGAGACAATGCTTCGGAAGCTGAACGAAAACAATTCTTCGAAGATTTTAAAAAACTGGCTGAACTTCCAGAAGTGTATAAGGTTTCGTTTGGTTTTCCAAAGGAAGGTTTGCCCAAAGAAGAACAATTTGATGTGGTTTGGCTCTGTCATTTCAAATCGAAAACTGATTACCATACATACACCCAACATCCTATTCATAAAAGATTTGTCGATGATTATTTGCCACGTTTTAAAAAAGTATTGGTGTTCGATAAATACGAAAAAACAGGAAAAGTGAGTAGTTATCAGTTGTAACAAACAATATAAATAATTTATCGCATCTAAAACTTATACCGATGAAAACAATAATAACAGCAATAATAATGATGCTCTTTGTATTTGCACTACAAGGATGCAAAAACGAAAAAAAAGCAAACACACCAACTGAAAAACAAATAAATACAAACGATATGGCACAAACTAAAATAAACGAACAAGCAATGGAAGCACTAATGGCTGGAACATCTTATCCGCCTCACGCACCAATTTTAAAAACACCAGCCGATTATGGTTTGGAATATGAAGAAATTACTTTTTCAACCGAAGACGGTGTCGAATTGGCTGGATGGTTTATCCCAGCAGATTCTGATAGGTTGATTATTTCTAACCATTTTTCGCCAGGAAACAAGTATGGTTATCCAGGGCATATAAAAGAATTTGAAAATCCAGCCGGCGAAATAAATGCGATACCACGTTACAAAGCACTACACGATGCTGGTTATAGCGTATTAACGTATGACAATAGAGGACACGGAGAAAGTCCAGATGATAAAGACGGAACTATTGGGCTCGGACAAAAAGAATGGCAAGAAGTTGTGGCTTCACTCGAATTGGCAAAAACGGACGAGAGAATGGCAGGTAAAAAAGTGGGAATGTTTAATGTGTGTATGGGAGCCAACTGTGCAATGGTAGCAATGGAAAAAAGACCAGATTTGTTTGAAGATGTGAAAGCGCAAATGTTATTGCAACCTTTTAATATGCGTGTAATGGTTGATAAGGGTTTTGGATTAATGGGAGCAGATGCTAAAACTTTAATGCCTGAATTTGAAAAACGTTATACCGAAAAAACAGGCTTCGATATTGACGACCACGATATGACAAAATACGTAGATGCCATTAAAATGCCAACCTTTGTAGTACAAGTGCGTAACGATTTTATGACAGATGTTCAAGTAGTACAAGATGTGTATGATGCATTAAAAGTAGAAGACAAAAAAATGTTTTGGATTGAAGATACACCGTATCGTTTTGATGCCTATAAATATTTTTCAGACCATCCAGAAATGATGTTGGAATGGTTTGATGGGCATATGAAATAATTCGAGACTGATTAATAGCAAAGCGATTGGAGCATTTTAAATATTCTAATCGCTTTTTTTAACTTTGATATATGGCAGAATTTTTAAATATAAAATCTATTAGTAAAAATAATAGACTGTTGGGCATTCCAAAACCTAAACATCCTTTAATCACGTTAGTGCGACATAAAGATGTAGATTGGACACACATAACGCACAAAAATCTGATTTGGAATTTTTATCAAATTACACTAAAGTATCATAATGCAGAATTACATTATGGGCGTCAAAACTACGATTTTGAAGAAGGTTCTTTAATATTTACAGCACCCAATCAAGTGATTTCTACAGGGGAAGCACCAACCGAAATAGACGAAAAAGCTTGGGGATTATTATTTCATCCAGATTTAATTAGAAATACCGAATTAGGACAGAAAATTCATCAATATTCGTTTTTTAATTACGAAGCCAACGAAGCCTTACATCTTTCTGAAGTTGAAGAAAAAACCATTCTTGAAATTGTCGCCAAAATAGAACACGAATACAGTCAAAACCTAGACCAACACAGTCAGACGTTGATTGTGACCAATTTAGAATTGTTGCTCAATTATTGTTTGCGATTTTACGATAGACAATTCTATACAAGAACACATAAAAACAAAAGTATAGTCGCTCAACTCGAAACCTTGTTACTTGATTATGTAAACGACAATAGTAGGCTACAGCTTGGTATTCCAACGGTTTCCTACTGTGCAGAACAAATAAATATATCACCCAATTATTTAAGCGATTTACTAAAAAAAGAAACTGGTAAAACTACTAAAGAGTACATTGATTATTTCTTGATTGAGAAAGCAAAAACAATGTTAGTTTCTACTAAAAACACCGTTACCGAAATTGCCTACGATTTAGGTTTTGAAAGCTCTCAATACTTTAGCAAATTGTTTAAAAAGAAGACAGGATTGACACCTGTGAAATATAGAAATTCAGTCAATTAATCTACACATTTTTATTTGGCCTCATAAAATTTTGGTTAAAACAATAAGTGAGTAGAGCGACCATATTTTAGGGGTTTAGTTACTAATACTTTTGGATTCTCAAAATATTAATTCAAGTTCTTTACAATCTTGGTATGTTAAAATGTTTCCTAAAATATAGCGAAACGAGCCGTACATTGTTTCCAAAATTATATGCAGCCTTGAATTTTTGTTTCTTTTGTTTCAAGACAAAAGATAATGCAAAAACTAAAAAATGTTTAATTGGAATACGAATTAGAGCAAGTGTATAGAAATTTTTAAGAAAGGATTTGTGCGGTTGGAAAATTTTATACTGTTGCGTGAGGTTTGTACAAATGTTAATGAGATTTTTTTACAACGATAACTTCAATATAATTTCTACATTTAATTAGAAGTTAAAAGGTTTTGCTTTTTTTGGTGTGGCCAAACGTTGGCAAATTGAGTTTAAAAATAAATGCCATAAGCATTTAATTTTTTAAAAACAATATAGCGGTTGGGCGCGGCAATTTTACATAACGTCTAATTATAGCTACAAATGTTTTCCTTATAAATCTAAATTTCCAAATCCTCGAGAATCGCATATTTGAAAAATGTTGAACCATTGTACAGAATATTCAATTTAAAAGTACGAATGTTTAATGACCCAAGTTCTACAGTTTATTTGTGAGTACAGAACTTTCTGGGATATTTTAAATAATATGGAATTATAGCTATCAAATGACGAAACCACTTAAAATACAAAACGAGACATTTGTACTATAATTAATATTATGTAAAATAGAATATTTTAGAGCCTATACTACACTCAGTTTTATATAAAAAAGAAAAACCTCATACTTATTAAAATATGAGGTTTTTTTAAAGCGCTGAGAATCGCTTATACGGTTTCTTGTTCGAGTTCTTTTAAAATACGCTCAGCAGAATGCGTTGCTTTTTTATACTTTTTAAAGACCCATTTGGCAAAAAAGAAAAAGAAAACAAATCCCAATACTGTTGTTATGATTAATCTTGTTGTGATAAAATCAACCAAATCTCTATTGCTTAAAATTTTTGTAGATACGATCAATACCATACACATAAAAAGAAAACCAAAGTAAAATCCAATTTTTTGTGTCTGTATAAATTCTTGTTTGTTTTGTGCATATTGCTTTAAAGCTTCTTTATGTGGCATCGCTACAAGATTTATTTTTTTCATTTTATAAATACTGCGCAGCGATAATATCGGCATGACGATTAAATATACACAGCTTAAGATTCCGGCCAATTGTGAATACCAATTATCGAGTTTGTCAAATTGAAAAATAAGATAGATCAAAGCTGCAAAGCAAATTACAGCACCTATAGTTTCAGGTATGGATATTGCGTTTAATTTATGTTTATATTTTTGTGTAGTCATTTCTAAAATAATTTTATCAGTTACTATTTTCTGCTGCTCAATGTCTTTAGACATTTCGCCCCAAAGACGTTGCATTTCTTCTAATTCCATTGAACTAATTTTTTAGTTGTTTTTGTAATTTCTTTTTAATCCTACCGATTCGTGTTCCTACATTACTTGTACTAAAACCAGTGATTTGCGCAATCTCACTATGACTTTTACCTTCAAGATATAAGAACATAATTCCTTTTTCGACAAGACTTAAAGCTTTAATATGCTTATATAACAGATGTATACGTTCTTCGACAAGATGATCTACCTGATCAATTCTATCGATAAACTCTTCATTAAAAGAGATCTTACTTTTGCGTTTTTGATCTTTTTTTAATTGAGATATAGCCGTATTTAAAGCAACTCTATAAATCCAGGTACCTATTTTGGATTCGTTTTTAAAACTGCCAAAAGATTTCCATAATTGATACACAATTTCTTGGTATAAATCTTTTTGATCTTCGGGAGCTTCAGTATACATCTTAGCAACCTTATACAAGATACCTTGATGTGATTTTATAATAATTATAAATTCTTTTTCGCTTTGCATTATGATTGAATTACATAGTATTAGTATTCATAAGATCAAAAAAATCACACTTAGCGTAATATTTTTTAGTTTTTACTGTAACGAATAGGTCTCTCAGTCGTTTCATAAATGACATCAATTAACAAATCAAAAAACTTTTCAGATGAAAAATAATCATTTTTTGGCGATACTATTTTTGTTTATAGCTACACAAATTACACTAGCGCAATCTAAGACCTTTACCCTAGTAGATGCAAAAAACAACTCCCCTATCCCCTATGCTACGATATTATTTAATGGTAATCAGGGAAGTATCACAAACCAAGAAGGTGTTTTTAGGTTAAATATGGATAAACTAAATCCTAATGCGGTTGTAGCGATATCTTGTATAGGTTACCAAAGTAAAAGCTTTAAACCAGAGGTGCTTAAGCAAGAAAAAAATGCTACAATAAAATTAATTCCATCTGTAGAGTCTCTAGAAACTGTACATCTAGATCAAGCGCGTCCTCATGTAGATACGATCATGAAAAGAGTATATGATAGACTAGCGACAAACTATAAGTTTAAAGACAAAAAATACAAACTGTTTTATCGCAATACCAATAAAATGCATTTTGATAAGCTAGATGTCAATGTAACTAAAAACACTGGATTTAAAAGAACCGCAATTAAACAGTTAAACGAAGAATTAGATGCTTTAAAAAAAGAATTAAAAAAATCGATCAATGCCTCGGGATATTATGCAGATATGCTTCTTGATTTCTACAAAACAGATAAGGCGAATTTAAAAATGGTAGTTGAAAAAGCGATAAGCCTAAACGGCTTCGATAATTTGAGTACTCCAGAAAGTTTACAAAAAGATATGCTGACTAAAATCATTAGAAATTTTGAAGAAGATATTACCTATAAAGTAAAAACAGGATGGTTTAAAATAGAAGACTCATTATCTTTAAAAAGTATTATGAAAAAGAGTAAGGATACTGTACCTCCTAGTGTGAATGTAGCCTCTACAAAAGAAGATGTAAACAGTATTTTATTGGATAACGGATTTAAAGTAAATTATTCTGATCTTAATTTTGTAACAGAACAAAACCTATATAGATACACACTCGAAGATATTTTGTTTTACGAAGGAAGTTTGGTATATAAAGTAGCATTTAAACCAAGAAAAAGTGATGGTAAATATGGTGGTTTCTTATATGTAAATGAAGAAGATTATGCGGTATTAAAAACAGAATATGCTTACGCGAAAGGAAAACATGGGCGTGGTCTAAATTTAAAATTAGTATTAGGTGTAAAATTTAGAGATACTAAACGAAAAGTAACAGTGAGTTATAAAAAAGACAGTACTGGATATTATGGACTACAGCATGTAAAGCAAGAAACGGTAAAAGAAATGTATGTGAGCAGACCTATGAAATTGATAGCAAATGAAGTAAGCAAGAAATTGAAATTTAATTTCAAAGTACAGTTTGATATCATACAAAGCAATGAGGTGTTCTTTTTGTCACAAGAGCAGTTGGATTCAACAGAATATACTGCCGTTAAAGAAGTGATTAAAGCACCAATAGAAACGCTTACTACTTATCATAATAATGTATGGAAAGATTATCCAGTATTAGAACCTGTGAGAAAATATAAAAATACAGCAGTCAATTAAGAGCTGTATTCTTCTAAAAAAAATGATATAGCCAAAATATACTAATCGGTATATTTTGGCTATATTTGCATTGTACAAAGAATTATAATGCCTAGTAAAGCAGCACAAACAACCGAATTTATAGTAGCTACAGTAGCGCCTATTTTTAATAAATACGGCTATGCGGCAACATCTATGAGTGATATTACTAAGGCAACAAAACTTACCAAAGGGGCTATTTATGGTAATTTTAAAAACAAAGAAGAACTAGCCTTAGCAGCATTTAATTATTCGATTAAGAGAATCGTAACAGCAATAGAAAAACATCAATCAAAAGGAAAATCTCCACTTGAAAAACTGTATTTACTTATCGATTTTTATCGTACCTATTATAACTATAGCGATACTTATGGAGGTTGCCCGATTTTAAATATAGGGGTTGATGCAAATCATCAAATGATACAATTGCACCAACGTATACAATATGTAATTAATAAATTACAACAAGCCATAGCAAATTTTATAGAAGCAGGAAAAACAACCAATGAGATTAAAAAAGAAGTAGATGCAAGTCATTATGCATCCCTATTCTTTTCAATGATAGAAGGAGCTGTTTTTATGACATTTACTATGCAAGACGAACAATATTTGACAAGAACAATGGATCATATAGATACATTAATAAAAAAAGAATTGAGCAATTAAAATTTTTTGAATAAAAATATACCGATTGGTATTTTAATTAGAATAGATGAAAACATTAGCAAAAGTATTAGAGAGCAAAGCCAAAATAAGATTTCAAGATTGTGATCCTTTTAATCACTTAAACAATGCCAACTATATTAATTATATGATTAATGCTAGAGAAGATCAAATTGAAGAAAATTATCAATTGGATATTTTTAAATTGGTAAAAACACAAGGAAAAGCTTGGGTTGTAGGAAGCAATCAAATCGCTTATTTAAAACCAGCATTGGTAATGGAAACAGTAACTATAGACTCACAACTTATACGTTATGATCAAAATAGTTTAACGGTAGAAATCAAAATGTGGAATGAAGCAAAAAGTGAGCTTAAAGCAGTATTGTGGAGTACTTTTGTACACTTTGATTTACTAAAACAAAAACGAACAAATCACAGTGAAGATTTTATGCAATTATTTGAAAATGTTGTCAATTCAGTATCATCAAAAAGCTTTGAAGAAAGAATTTTACAATTAAAACCACAAAAAGTGTAACATTGTAAAATTTGAGTCGTCATATATTAAAGATCTTCAGTCCATCTTAAAACCTAATCTTTGATATGAGACCTTCAAAAAACAATTACTCTCCCACCAAAAAGAGAACAATCTATGTTTTTTTGGGATTCTTAATGATTGCGCTAATATGCATGACCATAGCAGCTTGGCAAATGGGAGTCTTATAAAACCTAGTTAAAGACATAGGAACAGTATTAATGATTAAGAAAGTTTAATGTATTTTTAGCTTCGTCATTAATACTGTTTTTAATTTATACTAAAGATATGCTTAGAATATTTAAGATGTGTTTTTGTTATTGCCTTGGTTTCTTTTTAACCATAACAGCAATAGCACAAGAAAAAAACAAAACTTCATACGAGATAAAATATTTAGATGAGTTTGTTTTTGACAATGATAACTTTTTTAAAGGATCAAAGATTGGAGGATTATCAGCAATAGAATATTATAATAACGAGTACTACTTAGTTTGTGATGATGCAAGAGCTCCGCGATTTTATAAAGCAGCTATAACAATAGAAGATCAAGAAATAAAAACAGTTAACTTTGATAAAGTAGTGAACTTCCCTTCTACTGCTTTTATAGAAAATACACACCCAGATTTAGAAGCCTTGAGAGTTTTTTCTGGTCAAGAAATCATTGTATCAAGTGAAGGATCTATACATAAAAATGTAAATCCTGAGATTTTTATAGTTGATGAAGAGGGTAATTTTAAGAAATCGTATACCCTTCCCTCCTACTTTTTATTAGACGGAAAAAACCAACCAAGACATAACGGAGTTTTTGAAGGTTTGTGCAAAGACGAACAACAAAATGGTTTTTGGACAGCAATGGAATTGCCTCTGGTTAATGATGGTGAAGAACCAACCATAGAAAGTCCTGGAGCACCTGTGCGAATTACACATTTTGATAAAGAAAAAAGTAAAGCTGACTTTCAGTTTTTATATCCACTCGATAAATTAACGAAAGATCCCAAAGGTAGATTTGGGGTAAACGGAGTAACAGCTTTATTACAATTAGATGCTACTACATTTCTGTGTTTAGAAAGAGGTTATTCGAGCGGCTATGGAACACAAGGAAATACAGTAAGGATTTATCAAGTCGATATTAGAGAAGCAACCAATACGTTGACATGGGATACTATAAAAGATAAGACATATAAAGTAGCGCAGAAAACATTAATCTATGATTTTGAAGATGCAAGACCAGCGTTGACACGTCAAATAGTAGATAATATAGAAGGACTAACTTTAGGACCAAAATTAAAGAATGGTCATGATAGCTTAATCCTAGTATCAGACAATAATTTTAATCCTAAAACAAAACAGATTAATCAATTT
Organism: Aquimarina rhabdastrellae; assembly: GCA_947387485.1. GTDB lineage: Bacteria > Bacteroidota > Bacteroidia > Flavobacteriales > Flavobacteriaceae > Aquimarina. The sequence goes on along the minus strand of CANDNT010000001.1, from coordinate 135,386 downwards.
ATATTATTGGAACTTAAAAAACGTAATTAAAATGAAACAATTTCTTTTCGCTTTATGTATAGCTGTATTTAGTTTTTCGGCTATAGCTCAAGAAAATAGTACTGCTACAGCTACTACTTATATTTTTGTAAGACATGCAGAAAAAATGCTTTCAAATCCATCAGATAGAGATCCTGATCTAACTACTCAAGGGCAACAACGAGCAACACAATTAGCATACGTTTTAAAAGATATGAATATCGATAAGGTATATAGTACAAACTATAAACGTACAATGCAAACAGCTGCGCCAACAGCAAAACAATTTAATTTAAAAGTCGAACAATATAATCCAAGAGAACTATTTTCAGAACAATTTCAAAAAGATACACATAATAAAACGGTATTAGTAGTAGGACATAGTAACTCCACTCCTAATTTCGTAAATAAAATATTAGGAACACCGAAATATCAGGGAATTGACGAAAAAGATTACGGAAAACTATTTATAATAACAATTACCAATGATACTATAAAAGACATTCAATTGAATTATTAAGAAATACTCTGATCAAAAGATATAATAGTAACACCTATGGACTAACAAGTTATAGGTGTTTTCTTTTGTTCTTTTTTAGGTGATGCAAAAAAGAATAATTCATACTAGACCGAGTGATTTTATAAAGGAAATCGAAATAAAATTGTACCGAGACCTAATCAATCTAAAATGTTTTTAAGTAAAGAGTGATTAGAGATGAGTTAGTTAGTTAGTTAGTTAGTTAGTTAGTCAATAAGTTGGTTAGTTTTTAAGTATGAAAATCTAAAATCGATATTCTTAATTTAGTATTCGATATTCATTTAACGGCCTATCGAAAATATAGTGTGAAATTTGCAATAAGAGAAGCGTAAAAAACTTTGGACTGTTTGAGCGTAAGCGAGTTTGTCTTAAGTTTAGCTTCCGAATAATAAATTTAGCTATGGTTTCGTAAGCCTAGACTTTTTTGGTTCTTTTTTCGGCGATGGAAAAAAGAAAAAATTAAATAGAACAACTCATGTCGGGTCGAGTGATTTTTATGAAGAGAAACGAAATAAAATTGTATCGAGACCTAATCAATAAAAAATGTAAAACGCTAAATGTAAAATGTTATAGTTGATTGGTTTTTGAGTTTGATAGTTGAGGTGTCACTTCGGTAAATTCAGCAACCATAGAATTTCGGCAACCGTAAGTCAAATGATTCTAATAGCTGTAGCCTGAGCCTGACGAAGGCTATACTTTATCAGTAAAGAATTATTAGTAACAAAGCCAACAATAATTATTCTTAATTCGATATGCTATAATTCAATATCCTTTTCTAGAAATAAAATAAAGTAACTTTAAACTAACAATGTCAAAATTGGTAATGATGCTTAAAAGGAAAAATCATTTTCAAGAAAATTAAGTTAAAATAATGGTAAAAAAAGTTATTTTGATCAAAAACATGAAAACTAACATAAATCATAATTAAAATATCAATAATATAACTATTAAATAATTAGAGAGTTAGTAAATAATCTTGTCTTTTTTTATATATTAGAGTTGGAGATTCTACATATTTTTATAATTTGCAATGCTATGCAAGCATAACATACCATACCAAAGTAGCTTATGATAAACATTAAAAGATTATTTGATTTTCCTTATTATCAATTAGAGAAGTATAATTTAGATGCTGCTCTTGTGACCAAATATGACGGAAAATGGATTTCTACATCAACTCAAGAATATATAAACAAAGCAAACCAAATCAGTAGAGGATTACTAAGGTTAGGAGTAAAACCTAATGATAAAGTAGCGATCATATCGTCTACAAACCGTACTGAATGGAATATTGTTGATATAGGTATTTTGCAGTTAGGAGCACAAAATGTGCCGGTCTACCCTACTATCTCTAAAGAAGATTATCAGTATGTTTTGAACCATTCAGAATCTATGTACTGTTTTGTATCAGATACAGAGGTATTAGAAAAAGTACAGAGCATAAAAGATCAGGTACCATCGCTTAAAGAGGTTTATTCTTTTGATGCTATTGATAGCTGCTGCAATTGGAACGAAGTATTAGAGCTAGGAAAAGATGATAGCAATCAAGATGAGGTGGAAAAACTTAAAGATGCTGTTAACGAAAACGATTTAGCTACTATAATCTATACTTCTGGTACTACAGGAAGACCTAAAGGAGTAATGTTAAGTCATAAAAACGTTGTGAGTAATGCTATTAACAGCTCTACTCGATTCCCTTTTGGTGATGACGAACAATTAAAAGCCTTAAGTTTTTTACCAGTATGTCACATTTTTGAAAGAATGTTGATGTATTTGTATCAATATAGAGGGATCTCAATTTATTTTGCCGAGTCTATTGAAGCTATTAGTGATAACCTAAAAGAAGTAAAGCCACATGTAATGACTGCGGTACCTCGTCTTTTAGAAAAAGTTTATGACAAGATTATTGCAAAAGGAACAGATCTAACAGGATTAAAGAAAAAACTTTTCTTTTGGGCTGTAGATTTAGGATTACAATACGAACCTTATGGAGCAAATGGTGCTTGGTATGAATTTAAGCTAAAAATAGCACGTAAGTTAATCTTCAGTAAATGGCAAGAAGCACTAGGTGGAGAATTAAAAGTAATAGCATCAGGAAGTGCTGCTTTACAAGCGCGTCTAGCAAGAGTATTTAACGCAGCTGGAATTAGCGTTATGGAAGGGTATGGACTTACAGAAACCTCTCCAGTAATTTCTGTTAATGATATGCGTGATAACGGATTTAAAATCGGTACAGTAGGACGATTGATTCCAGAATCTATTGTTAAAATTGCAGAAGATGGGGAGATTTTAGCCAAAGGACCTAACGTAATGATTGGTTATTACAAAGACGAAGAAAAAACCAAACAAGTTCTTAAAGACGGATATTTCCATACAGGAGATATAGGAGAAGTTGATAGTGAAGGATTCTTAAAAATTACCGATCGTAAAAAAGAAATGTTTAAAACTTCTGGAGGTAAATACGTTGCTCCACAAGTAATTGAAAATACATTAAAACAATCACGTTTTATCGAACAGATTATGGTGATTGGTGAAGGAGAAAAAATGCCAGCAGCATTTATCCAACCTAACTTTGAATTCTTACAAGATTGGGCTAAGCGTAAAAACCTTAACATTGGTAACTCTTTTGATGAAATGGTAAATAATCAAATCGTTATTGATCGTTACCAAGAAGAATTAGACGAATACAACCAGAAATTCGGAAAATGGGAACGTATTAAGAAATTTGAACTTACCCCAGAAGAATGGAGTATTGATAGTGGACAACTTACGCCAACCATGAAACTAAAAAGACGAGTGATCAAAGAAAGATACAAAGATCTTTATGCAAAAATATATAACTGTTAATTTTTACAGTTTAATATTTTAACACTTATAAATAAAAACTCCTCTGTATAAGAGGAGTTTTTTTATGAAATCAATTTTATTTCATACATTGTTTTAAATTTCTCTCAATTTTAAGTGTTTTTATTATGCATGCATAATAAAATTTTCTTACCTTTACGCTATATTCAATTTCTATGAGAGAAAAAACGATAGATTACATTTTGAGAGCGACATGGATGTCGGTTGCCAAAATGTATAATGAAGAAGCTGGTAAAATGGGAAGCACTATGGCAACCGGTTTTACATTAATAAATATAGATCCAGAAAGCGGAACACCATCTACATCATTAGGACCAAAAATGGGAATGGAGGCCACTAGCCTATCTCGCACCCTTAAAACTATGGAAGAAAAAGGGTTGATCTATAGAAAAAAGAATCCTCAAGACGGACGAGGAGTCTTAATACATCTTACAGATTTTGGAATAGAAATGCGCGAGTTTTCAAAAGACGTGGTCTTCAAATTTGACAACGCAGTAAAACAAAACGTATCACAAGAAAAATTAGATACCTTTCTAGAAGTATTTCAGATTATTAATGATTTGATTTCTTCAAAGAAAATATACACAAAACAAGAATCGATAACACCTTAAAAACATCTAGTATTAAATGAAAAGAATCATTAAAAAGGTTGCTGTCATTGGCTCTGGAATAATGGGATCTGGCATTGCTTGTCATTTTGCCAATATAGGAGTCGAAGTCTTATTATTAGACATCGTTCCTAGAGAACTTAATGACAAGGAACAAAGCAAAGGATTATCTCTAGAAGATAAAGTTGTACGTAATCGTATCGTAAACGATTCTCTTAAAGCAGCTTTAAAATCTAAGCCCTCTCCTATCTACAATCAAAAGTTTGCAAACAGAATCACTACAGGAAACCTTGAAGATGATATTGCAAAAATAGCAGATGTAGATTGGATTATTGAAGTAGTTGTCGAAAGACTAGATATCAAAAAACAAGTTTTTGAAAACTTAGAAAAATACCGTAAACCTGGAACATTAATTACTTCTAATACTTCAGGTATACCTATTAAATTTATGAACGAAGGACGAAGTGAAGATTTCCAGAAGCATTTCTGTGGAACACACTTCTTTAATCCTGCTCGTTACTTAAAATTATTCGAAATCATTCCTGGGCCTAATACGTCTAAAGAAGTACTTGATTTCTTAAACGAATATGGAGAAAAATATCTAGGAAAAACATCTGTTGTTGCCAAAGATACTCCTGCATTTATCGGAAACCGTATTGGTATCTTCAGTATTATGAGTTTATTCCATATGGTAAAAGATATGGGATTAACTATAGAAGAAGTTGATAAATTAACTGGACCAGTAATTGGTCGTCCTAAATCAGCTACATTCCGTACAGTAGATGTAGTAGGTTTAGATACCTTAGTGCACGTAGCTAATGGATTGTATGATAACTGTCCTAATGATGAACGTCACGAATTGTTTAAATTACCGGATTTTATCCAAAAAATGTTGGATAATAAATGGTTAGGAAGTAAAACAAAACAAGGATTCTATAAGAAGACTGTTAGCCCAGAAGGTAAAAAAGAAATCCTTTCTTTAGATTTAGATACTTTAGAATACCGTTCTAAAAAGCGTGCATCTTTTGCTACATTAGAAATGACGAAAACGATTGATAAAGTAATCGACCGTTTTAAAGTATTGGTAGCAGGAAAAGATAAAGCTGGAGAATTTTATCGCAAAAATTTAGCAGCTCTATTCGCTTATGTATCTAACCGTATTCCTGAAATTACAGATGAGCTTTATAAAATCGATGATGCTATGAAAGCTGGTTTTGGATGGGAACATGGACCATTCCAAATCTGGGATGCTATAGGTGTAGAAAAAGCTATCGAAATCATGAAAGCCGAAGGTTATGAGCCAGCTGTATGGGTAACAGATATGCTTGCTGCAGGTAATTCTTCTTTCTACACAGTAAAAGAAGGAGCTACATATGTATATGATATAGAAAGTAAATCACAGCAGAAAAAACCAGGACAAGATGCCTTTATTATTTTAGATAATATTAGAGAATCATCTGCGGTTTATAAAAATAGCGGTGTTGTAGTAGAAGATCTTGGTGATGGAATCTTAAATGTAGAATTCCAAAGTAAGATGAATTCTATAGGTGGAGATGTATTAGCAGGATTAAACAAAGCAATTGATATAGCCGAGAAGGATTTCCAAGGATTAGTTATCGGTAACCAAGGAGCAAACTTCTCTGTAGGAGCTAATATTGCGATGATGTTTATGATGGCAGTAGAGCAAGAATATGATGAGTTAAACATGGCAATTAAATATTTCCAAGACTCATGTATGCGTTTACGCTACTCTGCTATCCCTACTGTTGTAGCACCACACGGAATGACTCTAGGTGGAGGATGTGAAATGACACTTCATGCAGATAAAGTTGTGGCTGCTGCCGAAAGTTATATTGGATTAGTAGAATTTGGTGTTGGTGTAATCCCTGGTGGAGGTGGTTCCAAAGAGATGGCACTTAGAGCAGCAGATACCTTCCAAAAGAACGATGTAGAGTTAAACCGTTTACAAGAACATTTCTTAACGATCGGTATGGCAAAAGTATCAACATCTGCTTATGAAGCTTATGATACAAATATCCTTCAACACGGTAAAGATATAGTTGTAGTAAACAGAGATCGCCAGATTGCAACAGCAAAAGCACATGCAAAATTAATGGCAGAATCAGGATATACACAACCTATCAGAAGAAAAGACGTAAAAGTATTAGGTAAACAAGCTTTAGGGATGTTCTTAGTAGGAACAGACTCTATGGAAGCTGGTAAGTTTATCTCTGAGCATGACAAGAAAATTGCTAATAAACTAGCTTATGTAATGGCTGGAGGAGATTTATCTGAACCTACGCTAGTATCAGAACAGTATCTATTAGACTTAGAGCGCGAAGCTTTCTTATCACTTACAACAGAACGTAAGACACTAGAAAGACTTGAGCACATGTTGAAAAAAGGAAAACCGTTAAGAAACTAGAGTTCAAAAAAGAAGAAAAATGAAAACAGCATACATAGTAAAAGCATATAGAACAGCCGTAGGAAAAGCACCTCGCGGAGTGTTCAGATTTAAAAGACCAGACGAGCTTGCTGCCGAGACTATACAACATATGATGAACGAGTTACCTGATTTTGATAAAACTCGTATTGACGATGTAATTGTTGGTAACGCAATGCCTGAGGCAGAACAAGGACTAAACATGGCACGTTTAATCTCGTTAATGGGATTAAAAGTTGAAGATGTACCAGGAGTAACAGTAAACCGTTACTGTGCATCTGGATTAGAGACTATAGGAATGGCTACTGCAAAAATTCAAGCAGGAATGGCAGATTGTATCATCGCTGGTGGTGCAGAAAGCATGTCTTATATTCCTATGGGTGGATATAAACCTACTCCAGATTATCAATTAGCTGCCGAAGGTAAAGAAGATTATTACTGGGGAATGGGATTAACTGCAGAAGCTGTAGCAAATCAGTTTAATGTTTCTCGTGAAGATCAAGATGAGTTTGCATATAACTCTCATATGAAAGCATTAAAGGCACAAGCAGAAGATCGTTTTAAAGATCAAATTGTACCTATTAATATAGAGCAAGTTTATCTTGACAAAAATGGTAAAAAAGCCACAAAATCTTATACTGTAAGTAAAGACGAAGGACCAAGAGCAGGAACAAATGTTGGTGTTTTAGGTAAATTAAAACCAGTATTTGCTGCTGGCGGTAGCGTAACAGCTGGAAACTCTTCTCAAATGAGTGATGGTGCTGCATTTGTAATGATTATGAGTGAAGATATGGTCAAAGAATTAAATGTTGAACCTATCGCACGTTTAGTAAATTATGCAGCTGCAGGTGTAGAACCACGTATCATGGGAATTGGACCAGTAAAAGCAATTCCTAAAGTATTAAAACAAGCAGGATTACAGCAAAATGATATCGATCTTATCGAGTTAAACGAAGCTTTTGCATCTCAATCTTTAGCTGTAATACGTGAATTAGGACTTAATCCAGATATCATCAATGTAAATGGTGGAGCAATTGCTTTAGGACACCCTCTAGGATGTACCGGAGCTAAACTTTCTGTGCAGTTGTTTGACGAAATGCGTAAGCGTGATATGAAAGGGAAATACGGAATGGTGACTATGTGTGTAGGAACAGGTCAAGGAGCAGCTGGAATTTTTGAATTTTTACAATAATCAGGTATTAAGATAAGTAGTACAACGTGTGTAGTTTTCACTGCATACGTGTACTTATCACTAAAACTAAACAAAAAAAATGGAAAATAAAGATATATTAAGAGGTGGTCAGTTTTTGGTAAAAGAAACTGTATGTGAAGATATTTTTACACCAGAAGATTTTACCGAAGAACAACGCATGATGCGTGATTCGATCAAAGAATTTATTGATCGTGAAGTATGGCCTCTTAAAGAGCGTTTTGAAAAGAAAGATTACGCACTTACAGAAGAATTAATGCGTAAAGCTGGTGAGCTTGGATTTTTAGGTATTTCTGTTCCAGAAGAATATAATGGATTAGGAATGGGATTTGTAGCGACAATGCTTACTTGTGATTATATCTCGGGAGCAACAGGTTCTTTAGCTACAGCTTTTGGAGCACATACAGGAATTGGTACTATGCCAATCACATTATACGGTACAGAAGAACAAAAGAAAAAATATGTACCTAAGTTAGCTTCTGGAGAATGGTTTGGTTCTTACTGTTTAACAGAACCAGGAGCGGGATCAGATGCAAACTCTGGTAAAACAAAAGCAGTACTTTCAGAAGATGGAACACACTATTTGATCTCAGGTCAAAAAATGTGGATATCAAATGCTGGATTCTGTAATGTAATGATTGTATTCGCTCGTATCGAGGACGATAAAAACATTACGGGATTTATAGTAGAATATGATAAAGAGAATCCAAACGGAATCACTTTAGGAGAAGAAGAACACAAATTAGGAATCCACTCCTCTTCTACTCGTCAGGTATTCTTTAGTGATACTAAAGTTCCTGTAGAGAATATGCTTTCTGAAAGAGGAAATGGATTTAAAATAGCGATGAACGCACTTAATGTTGGTCGTATTAAATTAGCAGCAGGATGTCTTGATGCACAGCGTAGAGTAATTGGTGAAGCTGTAAAATATGCAAATGAGCGTATACAGTTTAAAACACCAATTATGAATTTTGGTGCTATTAAAGCAAAAGTTGCAGAAATGGCAACAAGTACTTATGCAGATGAGTCTGCTTCGTATAGAGCTGCAAAAAATATAGAAGATCGTATTGCTATCCGTCAAGCGGAAGGAAATAGTCATCAAGAAGCAGAACTTAAAGGTGTAGAAGAATACGCAATTGAGTGTTCTATCTTAAAAGTTGCAGTATCTGAAGATGTTCAAAACTGTACAGATGAAGGAATCCAAATCTTTGGAGGTATGGGATTCTCTGCTGATACACCTATGGAATCTGCATGGAGAGATGCTCGTATTTCTCGTATTTATGAAGGAACTAACGAGATCAACCGTATGTTGGCTGTAGGAATGCTTGTTAAAAAAGCAATGAAAGGACATGTAGATTTATTAGGGCCAGCAATGGCTGTAGCTGATGAGTTAACAGGTATCCCTTCTTTTGAAACTCCAGATTACTCTGAGTTATTCTCTGAAGAAAAAGAAATGATTAAGAAACTTAAAAAAGTATTCTTAATGGTAGCAGGAGCTGCAGTTCAAAAATTTGGACCTCAATTAGAAGAGCATCAACAGTTATTAATGGCTGCATCTGATATCTTAATTGAGATCTATATGGCAGAATCTACTATCCTACGTACAGAGAAAAATGCTAAGCGTTTTGGAGAAGAAAGTCAAGAAGCACAAATCGCAATGGCTCAATTATACTTATACAATGCAGTAGATATTATTACTAAAAAAGGAAAAGAAGGTATCGTTTCTTTTGCCGAAGGTGATGAGCAACGTATGATGTTAATGGGACTTAAGCGTTTTACAAAATATGCAAACCAACCTAATGTAGTTGCTTTACGCACAAAGATTGCTGATAAAGTTGCTGCAGAAAACGGATATTACTTTTAATTCCTTTATAAGAGGAAAAGCCTATCCTGAGGCATAAAACTAGGAAGTTGTTTAATTTTGATTTAAAAAAGGTTGCCTCTTAGATGGCAACCTTTTTTTACGAATTGAACTATCTAAACACGCATTAAATCAGTTGTTTACTGGGGAAAATGAATTTGCGAAATGATATTTTATTAAAATATAACACGTCTTTAACACATCACTTTGCATTCATTTTTCAAAAAAAGGTTTCAATTAGTTACATTTGCAATCTTGGTTTTTGAATACTATGACAAAAAGTGAAGAATATATAGAAGTTTTGGGTGCTCGGGCACACAATCTCAAAAATATAGATATCTCTATTCCTAGAGATCAATTGGTGGTTATCACAGGATTGTCTGGATCCGGAAAATCATCACTTGCTTTTGATACAATCTATGCCGAAGGACAGCGTCGTTATATAGAAACGTTTTCTGCCTACGCCCGTCAGTTTCTAGGTGGATTAGAGCGTCCAGATGTTGATAAAATAGATGGATTATCACCTGTTATAGCTATAGAACAAAAAACCACGAGTAAAAGTCCACGTAGTACCGTAGGAACTATTACAGAGATATATGACTTTTTACGTCTTTTATTTGCTCGTAGTAGTGATGCATATAGTTATGAAACCAATGAAAAAATGGTGAGCTATAGTGATGCGCAAATAAAAGAGTTAATTCTTAAAGAATACGAAGGAAAGAGAATCAATGTACTAGCACCAATCATTAGATCAAGAAAAGGACATTATCGCGAACTTTTTGAACAAATAGCCAAGCAAGGATTTGTAAAAGTTCGTGCAGATGGTGAGATTATTGATATCGTTAAAGGATTAAAATTAGATCGATATAAAACACATGATATAGAAATCGTAATTGATAGACTTAAAGTTTCTGAGGATATTGATAAACGCTTAAGTGAAACGATAAATACAGCAATGTATCATGGAGATGATGTATTGATGATTATCGAACAAGAAACACAAGAAGCTCGCTTTTTTAGTAGAAACTTGATGTGCCCTAGTTCGGGTATCTCCTATCCTAATCCAGAGCCTAATAACTTTTCTTTTAATTCACCTAAAGGAGCTTGTCCTAAATGTAATGGTATAGGACGTATACATGAGATTAATTTAAAGAAAGTAATTCCAGATGATACCAAGTCTATCAAAGCTGGAGGAATAGAACCTCATGGACCTCAAAAGAAAACGTGGATTTTTAAACAATTAGAGATTATAGCAACGCGCTATAATTTCAAGCTTAGTGATCCTATAAAGAAGATTCCGCAAGAAGCTATGGATATCATTCTTCATGGAGGAAATGAGAAATTTACAGTAGATAGTAAAACACTAGGTGTAAAACGAGAATACAAAATAGACTTTGAAGGGGTATTAACATTTATTGAAAATACCTATAATAATAACGATTCGACATCTTTACGTAGATGGGCAAAAGAATATATGGATGATGTTATCTGCCCTACTTGCGAAGGATCTAGATTACGTAAAGAATCGCTATATTTTAAAGTTAATCAAAAAAATATAGCAGAATTGGCTAATATGGATATTAGCGAATTGACAACATGGTTTTTGGATTTACCAAACCATCTTACAGAAAAACAACAAAAAATAGGAAGTGAAATTGTAAAAGAAATAAAAACACGATTACAATTTTTACATGATGTAGGACTTACCTATTTATCTTTAAATAGAAGTAGTAAATCATTATCAGGAGGTGAAGCACAACGTATTCGTTTAGCCACACAAATAGGCTCACAATTAGTAGGAGTCTTATATATCTTAGACGAACCAAGTATAGGGTTACATCAACGTGATAATGAAAAATTAATCAATTCTTTGGTGCAATTACGAGACATAGGAAACTCTGTTATTGTAGTTGAGCATGATAAGGATATGATTGAACGAGCAGATTATGTAATTGATATAGGCCCAAAAGCTGGTAAGTATGGAGGAGAAATCATAAGTACTGGAGCGCCTGCAGATTTACATAAATTTGAAACCCTTACAGCAGATTATATTTCTGGAAAAAAAGCAATTGAAATTCCTAAGAAAAGAAGAAAAGGGAATGGAAAGAAAATCCAATTAAAGGGAGCTACAGGAAATAATCTTAAAAATGTTTCAGTTGATTTTCCTTTAGGAAAAATGATAGCGGTAACCGGTGTATCAGGTAGTGGTAAATCTACCTTGATTAATGAAACCCTCTACCCTATTCTTAATGCGCATTATTTTAACGGAGTTAAAAAACCAATGCCGTATAAAAGTATTAAGGGACTAGAACATGCAGATAAGGTTATTGATATTAATCAAACACCTATAGGTCGTACACCGAGATCTAATCCAGCAACCTATACAGGAGTATTTTCTGAGATTAGATCCTTATTTGCCAAAACTCCTGAAGCTATGATCAGGGGGTATAAACCTGGACGTTTTAGTTTTAATGTTAGGGGGGGAAGATGTGAAACATGTAAAGGTGGCGGACTGCGAGTAATCGAAATGAACTTTTTACCAGATGTTTATGTCGATTGCGAAACCTGTCAAGGGAAACGATTTAATAGAGAAACCTTAGAAATTAGATATAAGGGTAAATCTATATCAGATGTATTAGAGATGACAATCAATGAAGCTACAGACTTTTTTGAAAATATTCCGAAAATACATCGAAAACTTAAAACAATTAAAGATGTTGGTTTAGGGTATATTACCTTAGGGCAACAATCTACAACACTATCTGGAGGAGAAGCACAACGCATTAAGCTTGCTACAGAATTGTCCAAGAGAGATACAGGAAATACTTTTTATATTCTTGATGAACCTACTACGGGATTACATTTTGAAGACATAAGAGTATTGATGAATGTACTTAATGAATTGGTCGACAAAGGAAACACCGTATTGATCATAGAACATAATCTAGATGTAGTAAAAATGGCTGACTACATTATCGATATAGGTTATGAAGGAGGGAAAAATGGCGGTGAAGTAATTGCTACAGGAACACCCGAAGAAGTTGCTAAGCATAAAAAAAGTCACACAGCAAGGTTCTTAAAAAAGGAATTACAATAATTTTTTGAAAAACAAAAACTGATGAAAAAAGAACAAAGACATAAAGGTTGGAATGAAATAAAAACTAATGATTCTTGGGCAATCTTCAAGATCATGGGAGAATTCGTTAACGGATTCGAAAAAATGAGTAAGATTGGTCCTTGTGTATCTATTTTTGGATCTGCTAGAACAAAAACTGATGATAAGTATTATCAATTGGCTGTTGATGTTGCACATAAAATCGTTGAGCATGGATATGGTGTAATTACAGGTGGTGGACCTGGAATTATGGAAGCTGGTAACAAAGGTGCTCACTTAGGTGGAGGTACTTCTGTAGGATTAAATATCGAATTGCCATTTGAGCAACACGATAATCCATATATTGATAGTGATAAAAACTTAGATTTTGATTATTTCTTTGTACGTAAAGTAATGTTTGTAAAATACTCTCAAGGATTTGTAGTTATGCCAGGAGGTTTTGGTACACTTGATGAGTTATTTGAAGCAATTACATTAATACAAACTAAAAAGATAGATAAATTCCCAATTATTCTTGTAGGAACAGAATTCTGGGGAGGTTTAATGGATTGGGTAAAATCAACTTTATTAAGCAAATTTAACAATATTAGTGCTGGAGATTTGGATTTAATCCATCTTGTGGATACTCCAGACGAAATTATTACGATTCTTGATAAATTCTATGCAGAATATAACTTGAGTCCTAATTTCTAATTTAAAATAACCCCACTATTGCTAAAAAATGAAAAAGAAAATTTTAATTGGATTGTTGTTAATTGCGCAAACAACAATCGCTCAACAAGTTGTAAAAACGATGTTTTACAACGTGCTGAACTATCCTTCAGCTCCGCCTGAAAATAGAGAGGTACACTTAAAAACAATTATAGATGATTATCAACCTGACCTTTTCATGGTTTGTGAATTGGAAACGGCAGCAGGTGGGGAAGAAATTTTAAATGCATCTTTAAATGCAACAGCAGAAGTGTATGCTAGTGCTCCTTTTTTGAGTAACGCATCCAATTCTGCTGTTGAAATACAACAATTATTATATTACAATAAGAAAAAGTTTACCCTAGTTAATTCACAAAGACTCTTAAACTCTTTAAGAGATATTAACTGGTATACTTTAAGGTTAAATACAGAAAACCCAATACAAATAGAAGTTTTTGTTTGTCATTTAAAAGCCAGCCAAGGAACTAGTAATGAAAACAGGCGTCTAGAAATGGTTGATGTATTTCTGGATAACCAAGTAAATTTAGATCCTGATGCCTATGTACTTTTTGCAGGGGATTTTAATTTATATACTTCAAATGAAGAAGCATATCGAGCTTTGGTTCATGATAACAATTCTATTATAATGGTTGACCCTATAGACGCTCTAGGAGATTGGCATAATGATAGCTCTTTTGATGATATCCATACACAAAGTACGAGGATAAGTAATGATGATTTTGATGACTTTGGAAGCGGTGGTGGACTTGATGATCGTTTTGATTTCATCTTTATGTCAGAAAACTTTAGAGGAGGTAATCGTTTATCGTATATACCAGATTCTTATGTGTCTTATGGTAATAATAAAAATTGCTATAATAGAAGAATTGATGATGTTAATTGTACAGGAGAATTTAGTCAAGAAATACGAGATGCTTTGTATATGATGAGTGATCATTTGCCTGTAGTTATGGAATTTGAAGCAGATGAAACGTTAAGTAACGAAGAGTTTTTTGCTCAAGAACAAGCAGTTTATCTATCAAAAACTGTTGTTGACGATTTCTTACGAGTACATAATGATACTTCAAAAAATATTCCTATTTTGTTCAAAGTTTATAATACATTAGGACAAGAACTTATAAGTTTTGATAGTGAAGCTGCTTCTATAACAGATGTTCCAGTATATGACTTACCTAATGGATTATATTATTTAAAATCTAATTTGAATATTAACGCATTAAAATTTGTAGTACAACATTGAAAAAAATAGTTTTTTGTAGCTTTATTTACCTTTTATTGGGCCTTTTAACAACGGTTGCTCAACATAAAACTTCGATAAAAGCGGTATTAAATGTTACAGAACACACTATTGAAGTAGAACAACGTATTACATATCACAATACATCAAAAAATGCATTGAGCGAAATCTTTATTCAAGATTGGGCCAATGCATTTTCTAATAAAAGAACACCACTAGGTGAGCGTTTTGCAGAGGATTACAGCAGAAGATTCTATTTTGCAAAAGATGAAGAACGAGGAGCAACAACAATTCATAAAATTAGTAACGAGAATAATGACATTAACTGGAATAGAATAGATGATCATCCAGATGTTTTAAAGTTAGAACTCCCCTCTCCTATTGCATCTAATGAAATTCAAGAATTTACTTTTCAATACACAGTAAAACTTCCTAGTAGTAAATTCACAAGGTTTGGTTATAAAAGAGATGGAGATTATGATTTAAGGTATTGGTATCTTACTCCTGTTGTATACGATTCTTCTTGGCAAATATACAGTCATAAAAATTTAAATGATCAGTATGTACCGTTAACCGATTATGAGATTTCCTTTACTATTCCTACAGCGTACAAAATAACATCTGAGCTTCAGCAAAATCAAGATGAATTAGCAGATGATCAAGAGTTATACGAGGTTAGATTATCTGGTAAACAGCGTAATCATGCAAAGTTGTTTATAGAAAAGAAAAATACGTTTTTATCTTTTCCTATAAATGATGAACTTACCTTAGTAAGTAATATTGATGATAATGATCTTATGCCTAAGATGAAATCTATTGCCAATAAAAGAATATTTGAATTCTTGGAAGAACGTTTGGGTAAATATCCTTTTGATAAATTAGTAAGTTCTGATACGGATTATCAAATTAATCCAGTATATGGATTAAATCAGTTACCTGATATAGTAAGACCTTTTCCAGATGGATTTCAATATGAAATAAAACAACTTAAAGCTATTACTGATGCTTATTTAAGAAATACATTGATTGTAAATCCTAGAAAAGATGCGTGGATAAGAGATGCTATTCATGTTTTTTTGATGATGGAATACACCAATAAGTATTATTATGATACCAAGTTAATAGGGAATTTAAGTAAGATTATAGGTATTAGGTGGTTTCATGCGGCAGATTTAAAATTTAATGATCAATATTATTTAGGGTATAAAAATATGGCTAGACGTTTTCTAGATCAACCATTGACTACGCCTCAAGATTCTTTGGTCAAATTCAATAAAAATATAGCTAATCCTTATAAAGCAGGTGTAGGTTTAAGGTATCTAGAAGATTATTTAGGCGATGATAATATACTTACAGAAAGCATTCAGGACTTTTATAAACAAGTGGTTTTAAAACCAACAAAGTCTGAAGCTTATGAACAATTATTAGAAAAGAAGACCTCAAAGGATATTTCATGGTTTTTTGATGATTTTATACGAAGTAATAAAACACTAGATTTTAAAATAAAGAAAGTAAAGAAAAAAGGCGATTCACTAGAAGTTATAATCAAAAATAAAAAAGAGAATGCCATGCCTATTTCTTTATATGGATTTAGAAAAGATAAAGGTTTAGCATATAAAGCTTGGCTCCCAACGACCAAAGGGACAAAAAAATATACAATACCTAATGATGGTATTAAAAAATTAATGCTTGATGCAGATAAAAAAGTCCCAGAGGTAAATCGTAGAAATAATCATAAAAAAATAAATAGCTTATTTAATAAACCTTTTCAGTTTAGACTTTTACAAGATGTGGAAGACCCTGATTACAGTCAGATATTTTTTACACCAGAATTTGAGTTTAATGTTTATGATGGATTGACTATTGGTAATAAGTTTTATAACAAATCGGTAATAAAGAAGAATCTAGATTACCGTATAGTACCTAGTTATGGGTTTTTATCAAAAAAACTTTTAGGATCTGTAGCTACCACATATACACAGCAAGTAGCAGATGATGGTTTATACAGTATTAAATATGGTATAAGTGGTAGTATGTTTAGTTATGCTCCAGATTTACTTTTTAGAAGATACTCGCCATATGTTTTATTTTACTTTAGAAATAAAGATTTACGCAATAACGAAAACTCTAGGCTTACAATACGTACTGTAGGCGTTTCTAGAGAGCGTGATGAGATTAATCCAGTATCTACTCCAGATTATGATGTGTTTAACGTTAGATATCGATACACTAATCCTAATTTGATTAATTTATTTTCATACAATATCGATTATCAGCTATCTCAGAATTTTAGTAAACTTTCGACTACATTACATTACAGAAAGTTATTCTTAAATAACCGACAAGTAAATTTGAGGTTTTTTGCAGGGACATTTTTGTTTAATGATACACAAAGAGATGGGGATTTCTTCAGTTTTGCACTTGATAGACCTACAGATTATCTTTTTGACTATAGTTATTTAGGACGCAGTGAAGAAGCAGGTTTAGTGAGTCAGCAAATTATTTTGGCCGAAGGAGGATTTAAATCACAATTAGAATACCCATTTGCTAATAGATGGATTACTACATTAAATGCAGAAACTAATATATGGAATTGGATTTATGCATATGGTGACGTAGGTTTTGTTAAAAATAAAGGAATCAATCCTAAGTTTGTTTATGATGCAGGTGTACGATTGAGTTTAGTAGCTGATTATTTTGAATTATTTTTCCCTGTAGTTTCAAATAATGGATGGGAAATATCACAGCCTAATTATGATGAAAAAATTCGTTTTATCATTACTCTTAACCCACAAACACTAATAGGACTCTTTACTAGAAGGTGGTATTAGACCGCAATTTTGAGGTTTTTCTAATTAATAAATTATTAAGAGAATTCGTTATTTCTGTATAAAATTTATTTTTTTTCTTTTAAAATGCCTTTTTAATATCATATTGCTAAAATTTTTAATATTTATTGAATTGCATTTAATCATGGTTTTCATTAAATTTGTTCACCGTTAAAACTTAAAAATATGCAATCTGAAACGATAACAAGTCCTAATATTTCTTTTGATGATTATAAAAATCAAATTCTTAAAGATTATAAAATAGCTCTTATAAGTAGAGAATGTAGTCTATTAGGTCGACGTGAAGTGCTTACAGGTAAGTCTAAGTTTGGAATTTTTGGAGGAGGAAAAGAATTACCACAGCTTGCGATGGCAAGAGTTTTCAAGAACGGAGATTTTAGATCCGGTTACTATAGAGATCAAACTTTTATGATGGCTATAGGACAATATTCTATAGAACAATTTTTTGCAGGATTATATGCACATACAGATATAGAAAAAGAACCTTTTGCAGCAGGTAGACAAATGGGGGGACATTTTGCTACACACAGTTTACATGCAGATGGAACATGGAAAAAGCTTACAGATCAAAAGAATTCGAGTTCTGACATCTCTCCTACTGCTGGGCAAATGCCAAGATTATTAGGATTGGCACAAGCTTCAAAAGTATTTCGTAATGAAAAAAGTGTAAAGGAAGGATTTTCAAATTTTTCTATAGAAGGTAATGAAGTTGCATGGGGTACTATTGGTAATGCTAGTACTAGTGAAGGTCTTTTCTGGGAAACAATCAATGCTGCTGGTGTGCTTCAAGTACCTATGGTGATAAGCGTTTGGGATGATGAATATGGTATTTCTGTTCACGCTAAACACCAGACGACAAAAGAAGATATTTCTTTGGTTCTTGAAGGATTTAGAAGAGATGAAAATACACCTGGGTATGAGATTATAAAAGTTAATGGATGGGATTATCCTGCCTTAGTAGATGCTTATGAGAGAGCAGAAACTATAGCAAGAGACGAACATGTTCCTGTAATTATTCACGTAAAAGAATTAACACAACCTCAAGGTCATTCTACTTCTGGATCTCACGAACGTTATAAGAGTGAAGAACGTTTAAAGTGGGAAAGCGAATTTGATTGTAATAAAAAATTCAGAACATGGATTATTGATCATAATATTGCTACAGAAGAAGAGGTAATTGCGTTAGAAAAAGAAGCAAAAAAGGAAGTAAGAAAAGGAAAAACTGCATCATGGAATGCTTATATTTCTGAAATTAAAGCAGAGCAAAAAGAAGCTGTTACTTTATTAAAGACAGTTGCAGATTCAAGTTCTAACAAAAACTTTATAGCGCCATTAATTGATGCTTTAGAAAGTAAAGAAGAGCCTATAAGAAAAGATATTTTAGAAGCAACTCGTAAAACATTAAGATTCTTAACTAAAGAAACTTCTGCCGAAAAGAAATCTTTACAACAATGGGTTACAAATTATATGGCTAAAATAAAGCCTAAATATAGTACTCACCTTCATAGTGAATATGATTCAAAAGCAATCAATGTAGCAGAGGTTTTACCTGAATATAATGATGATACTGAAATGGTTGATGCAAGAATCATTATTAGAGATAATTTTGATATGATTTTTGATAGAGTACCTGAAGCATTAATCTTTGGTGAAGATAGTGGTAAAATTGGAGATGTTAATCAGGGACTAGAAGGATTACAAGATAAGTATGGTGAGATTAGAATATCTGACGCAGGTATTCGTGAAGCTACTATAATTGGTCAAGGTATAGGGATGGCAATGAGAGGACTACGCCCTATTGCAGAGATTCAATACCTAGATTATATCTTGTATTGTGTTCAAGGATTAAGTGATGATCTTGCCACGTTGAGATATAGAACATTTGCAAGGCAAAAAGCACCATTAATAGTAAGAACTAGAGGACATCGTCTAGAAGGAATTTGGCATTCTGGCTCTCAAATGGGAGGTTTAATTCACTTATTAAGAGGAATTCACTTCTTAGTACCACGTAATATGACAAAAGCAGCAGGTTTTTATAACACTTTACTAGATAGTGATGAACCAGCTGTAGTGGTTGAATGTTTAAATGGTTACCGCTTAAAAGAAAAAATGCCAGCTAACCTTGAAGAAATTAGAACTCCTATTGGTGTAGTGGAAACGATTAAAGAAGGTACAGATATCACTGTAGTTTCTTATGGATCAACTTTAAGACTAGTTGAGCAAGCAGCAAAAGAATTATTGACTGTAGGAATTAATGTTGAAGTTATTGATGCACAATCATTATTACCTTTTGATATTAATCATGATACAGTTAAGAGTGTTGCTAAAACAAATCGTTTATTAGTTGTAGATGAAGATGTTCCTGGTGGAGCGACTGCTTATATTATGCATAAATTGATGGATGAACAAAATGTATATAAATATTTAGACAGTAAGCCACAAACATTAACTGCACAAGCACATAGACCTGCATTTGGAACAGATGGAGATTATTTTAGTAAACCATCTGCCGAAGATATTTTTGAGAAAATTTATGAAATTATGAATGAAGTAAATCCTACTCAATTTCCAGAATTGAGATAAGTTACCTCATAAAAAGATTAAGAAGAAGGCTCAATTTGTAGCCTTCTTCCGTTTTTATACGATATAATAAAAATACCTTTTCTAAAACCAGTATCAATTAATATTTTTCTGAATTCTTGAGCTTCGGCAAGTGTTTCAAAAATTCCTAAACTAAATTTTAAATATTCATTATCTCTATAAATTCGGTGATTTGATAAATTGTCAGAAATCAATGAGATTTCTTGATTCTCTGAAGCAATAGCTGATATCTGAACTGTATAGATCTTTTCTTTGTCTAGTAGGTTTTTTGCTAGATAAAATTCTCTTAATTCTTCTAGTTTTTCCTTTTCTTCTTGAATAACTAATTTTTCCTCTTCAGAAAGTATAGCTTCTCCTCCATTATTGCTTATAGTATCTTGAGATATGGAATCAATAACGGTTGTAGTCTCTTCTTGTTCAGAAATTTCTTTAAGCGGAGTGATTTCTTCAACTTCTTGTGTAGCAACTTGTTTTTTTTCTGGAGTTGATAATTGTATTTTATCTACATAAATCAAATATCCAAATGAAAGTATGTTAATAATTATAACACCTAAAATTATCGCAATAAGAGTTTTTTTCTCTTTATACGATTTTACAATCTTCTTCTCTTTATAGTCAACAATATATTCTAACTCTGCTTTTTTATTTTCGGCATCATTAATTTGGTCATATAAGGCTACTAAATCTTCTTCTCTAATCTCAGGCACAGGGATCGTATTAAAATTATTATAAAGTATTCGTTAAAATGTATTAAAACTTACACTTTAACGAATTTGTTTTGTATCAATAATGTTTAAAATTGTCTTAAGGAATCCATTTAACATCTTTGAAATTTGGTTTACGCTTTTCTAAGAATGCGTTTCTACCTTCTTTAGCTTCTTCTGTCATATAAGCAAGACGAGTTGCTTCACCTGCAAAAACTTGTTGTCCTACCATACCATCATCGGTAAGATTCATAGCAAATTTTAACATTTTGATAGATGTAGGTGATTTTTCTAAGATTTCTTGAGCCCATTGATATGCAGTATCTTCTAATTCGGCATGAGGAATTACAGCATTAACCATTCCCATTTCATAGGCTTCTTGAGCAGAGTAATTTCTTCCTAAAAAGAAAATTTCTCTAGCTTTTTTCTGTCCAACCATTTTGGCTAAATAAGCAGAACCATATCCACCGTCAAAACTTGTAACATCAGCATCTGTTTGTTTAAAAATAGCATGCTCCTTACTTGCTAAGGTCATATCACATACTACATGAAGACTATGTCCTCCTCCTACAGCCCATCCTGGAACAACAGCGATAACAACTTTGGGCATAAAACGGATAAGACGTTGCACCTCTAGAATATTTAATCTATGCATACCATCGTCTCCTACATAACCTTGATGTCCCCTAGCCTTTTGATCTCCACCACTACAAAAAGCATATACACCATCTTTACTAGATGGACCTTCTGCAGATAAAAGTACAACACCTATAGAAGTATCTTCTTGAGCATCATAAAAAGCTTCGTAAAGTTCGCTTGTAGTCTTAGGTCTAAATGCATTACGTACATCAGGTCTATTAAAAGCAATACGCGCTACACCATTAGATTTCTTATACGTAATATCTTCAAACTCTTTTACAGTTTTCCATTCAATTGTATTTGTACTCATATAGTCTTTATAATTTTACCCAAAAATAAAACATAAATAAATACAAGACAGCATAAGAGGTATGCTTTATCGTTTTTTTGAAGAAAATATTGTGTGAATATACTAGAAAATATAAACTATTTATCGTGCGAGAAGTATTTACAGTCTAAAAATAGATAACATTAAAGAAAACTATTCTTTGATGATAGTTAATCTAGCTCTAGCACCAGTAGCTAGATTCCAAACCTTATTAGAGATTTGATTTCCTTTTTCATCATATAATCTAAACTCTGCTGTATTAGGACCAGAAGCACCTTGATTTAAAGCTTCAAATTCAATACGATTAAATCCCTCTTGCAGAAAAATATCAAATCCAATAAAATCAGAATTTAATAAGATGTTAGGTTCTGCAACTTGATCATTAACATACATACGAACTCTGTCACCATCTATTGATTGATGATCTCTGCAATAAACTTGAACAAATTTTCCGTTATTTTTAAAACTTCCTAAGCTTTGATTTTTTAAATGAGCTCCTTCAAAAGCATTATCTTTTGCAAACCACTTAGGTGTTTTTCCTTGTTCTTGTGATAATAAATTAGATTCTATTCGCATACCTTGATGTTGTTTCTTTCGATTAAGCGGTAGCATAGAATCTGTAGGTTTATAAAGGCTCAAACCATTTATTCTTGATGTTTCTCCTAGTTTTTTACTACTATTAGGAGATAAATAACTTTTTTCTGCACTAATTCTATTTCCTAAAGTGTTAGAGGTTCCTAATTTTTTAGTATCTAATTGAGAAGATACATGAAAAGTAATTAGAAATAAAGTGATAAAAAAGGCTATATGTTTCATAATAAAATGATTTTAAAGTCTATGTAAGTAATTAATCTCTATAAATTAGAAATCCTTACACGTATATATAAAAGCCGGTGGCATATTTAAAAGACAAAAATCTGTACTCAATGTTGCAAAACTATTTTTAAGTAGTTTTTGATCGTTTATAGAATATTGATATTGAATAAACTCACCTTGGGGCTTTAATATCGATTTTACATCGACTAATAGCTTGTTTTTAATTTCTTGAGAGATATTAGCCAAAGGTAGACTCGAGATCACATAGTCGATTTTTTTATCTTTAAAATCAGTGGTTAAATGTGATACACAGTTATTTAATACCGTAAATCTTTCATCTTGTATAGCTCCTCTTAATTTATTAGCAAAAACTTCATTTATTTCATAAGAATATAAATGCGATTCGGGATTCATTTTATTCAAAATGTATTTTGTAATACTTCCATCACCAGCTCCTAACTCTACTACTACTAATTCCTTATTTTGATTCAATGATTGTGTAAGTTTTTTTGCTAAAAACTTTGAACTTCTAAATAGACTTCCAGTTTGCTTTAAATTATTAATGGCATTGACTGTGAATGATTTTGACATATATGCTAAATAAATTCGTATTCCCTTACTTTTCTTGTACTGTAGTATTTTCCCAGTAAAACTATAGGCAATAGTGCCTATATAAAGCACAAGATAAAAAAAATCAAGATGTATAGCTAAATTAAACATCTAAGTATTTCATAAAACTACTCTTGAACCTATTATTGAGACGGTAATACGCCAGTTTTGTTACAATAAAATGAAGATTCTTTTAAAAAAAATATAAAAAAAGAGCCATATGCTAATATGACTCTTTTGAATATTTTTAAGCAATTTGCTATTATGCGTGTATTGCTCTATTATCTGTAGCAGCAAGAGCTGCTTCTTTAATAGCTTCAGTAAATGTAGGATGAGCATGAGACATTCTTGAGATATCTTCGGCAGACGCTCTAAATTCCATTGCTGTAACAGCTTCGGCAATTAAATCTGCACAACGTGCTCCTACCATATGAACACCTAAAACCTCATCTGTAGTTTTATCAGCTAAGATTTTAACGAATCCGTCAAGATCTTTACTTGCTCTAGCTCTACCTAAAGCTCTAAATGGGAATTGCCCTATTTTGTATGCAATACCTTCTTCTTTTAATTGTTCTTCGGTTTTTCCTACTGCAGCAACCTCTGGCCAAGTGTAAACTACACCTGGTATTAAATTATAATCGATATGTGGCTTTTGTCCAGCAAGAGTTTCTGCAACAAATGTACCTTCTTCTTCTGCTTTGTGAGCAAGCATTGCTCCCTTTATAACATCTCCAATAGCATAGATATTTGCTGCAGAGGTTTGTAAATGATCGTTTACTTCTACTTGTCCTCTTTCATTGATTTTAACACCAGCAGCTTCGGCATTTAATCCATCTGTATATGGTCTACGACCTACAGAAACTAAACAGTAATCACCTTTAAATTCAACAGGGTTACCTTTTTTATCATCAGCTGTAATAACAACCTCATCTCCTGTATTAGTAACACCAGTTACTTTGTGTGAAGTATAAAATTTAACACCTTGTTTTTTCATTGCTTTTTGCAATTCTTTAGAAAGTGCTTTATCCATACCAGGAATAATACGATCCATGAATTCAACCACAGACACATTTGCTCCAAGACGACGATATACTTGACCTAATTCAAGACCAATTACACCACCTCCTATAATTACTAAGTGTTTTGGTACTTCTTTTAATTTTAAAGCTTCTGTTGATGTGATTACTCGCTCTTTATCTATAGAGATAAAAGGTAATGTAGATGGTTTTGATCCAGTAGCTATAATAGTATGTTTAGCTTCTATAGTTTCTTGACTACCATCATTCTTTGCAACAGTAATATGAGTAGCGTCTTTAAAAGATCCTAAACCTTCGTATACATCGATATTATTCTTTTTCATTAAGAATTGTATACCATCACAAGTTTGATCAATAACAGTTTGTTTGCGAGCAATCATCTTTTCAAGATTCACTTTTACCTCGCCAGGAATCTCAATTCCGTGCTCTTCAAAATGTTTTACAGCATGCTCATAATGGTGAGAAGAATCTAATAATGCTTTACTCGGAATACAACCTACATTCAAGCAAGTACCACCTAAAGTTGAATACTTTTCAATAATTGCAGTTTTCATTCCTAATTGTGCGCAGCGAATGGCTGCTACGTATCCACCTGGCCCAGAGCCAATAACGGCAACGTCGTATATACTCATAATTTCTTAGTTACATTGATTGTACCGAACCTACTTAGTAGTATTCTTTATCTAAAAACAAATGTACAAATGTTTTCAGTTTTTGACCTAGTTGTTTTTCATCAAATTCTATATTTATTTATCTATATCTACAAGAAAAAGTTTTTAAATAAACAATATTAGACATCATCAAAAAGTTATACATTTACGAAAATTCAATTTAAGCAATGCGATATTTATCAACTTTAGGGCTACTTTTTATCATTGTATTATGGAGTTCATGCCGAAAAGATTTTGAAGCTATTCCTAGTAATGGTGGTCTACAATTCTCTAGAGATACCGTATATCTAGATACTGTTTTTACAAATATTGGTTCTAGTACGTATACTTTTAAAGTATATAATAGAAGTAGTGAAGATGTAGAAATTCCTTCTATACGATTAGAAAGAGGTGATGCTTCTAATTATAGATTAAATGTAGATGGAATTCCAGGTAAATCTTTTGATAATATTCAAATATTAGCCAAGGATAGTATTTTTGTTTTTGTAGAAACTACAGCAGATATTACTGATCTTACTACAACCGCTACAAATTTCTTATATACAGATAAGGTATTATTTGATAGTGGCAATAATGAACAAGATGTAGATCTTGTAACGCTTATTCAAGATGCAAATTTCTTGTTTCCATCTAGAGATAATATGACAGGAGAAGTTGAAACATTGAGTTTAGGTATGGATGCAGATAATAATGAAATACGTATTGAAGGTTTTTTTCTCGATGATAATGAATTACATTTTACTAACGAAAAGCCTTATGTAATCTATGGGTATGCAGCGGTACCAAGTAATAAAACATTAACAATAGATGCTGGTGCTCGAATTCATTTTCATGAGGATTCTGGTATAATTGTCGCAAATCAAGCTTCGTTAAAAGTAAATGGAGAATTGAGTACTGATCCAGAATTGATGGAGAATGAAGTTATTTTTGAAGGCGATCGTCTAGAACCTTTATTTAGTGATATTCCGGGACAATGGGGGGCAATATGGCTTACGGCAGGTAGTACAGGACATGAGATTAACCATGCTACAATAAAAAATGCAACTGTAGGAATTTTAATGGATTCTAATGATGGAGGAACTGATCCTACACTTACAATTCGTAATTCTCAAATCTATAATAGTTCTAATGTAGGTTTATTAGCTCGTACAGGACATGTTTTAGGCGAAAACCTAGTAATTAACAATTCTGGACAAGCATCACTTAACTGTTCTTTAGGAGGAAGATATACTTTTAACCATTGTACTTTTGCAAACTATTGGGATACTAGTTTTAGACAGTTTCCATCCGTTTTAATCGATAATAATTTGCAAGTTGATGCTACAAATGTTGTAATAGCAGATTTAATAGAGGCTAATTTTAATAATTGTATCATTTATGGAAATGAGAATTTAGAGTTAGCTTTTAATCAGGTAGAAGGTACTGCTTTTAATTATAAATTTGAAAATTGCCTGATACGTTTTAACGATATCAATAATCAATTTGCACAAAATCCATTGTATGATTTTACGAACGCTACCTTATATGAAAATAGTTTGTTTAATGAAGAACCAGATTTTAAAGACGCTTTTGAAAATGAGATGAATATAGGTGAAGATTCTGCTGCCAATGGAACTGCTCGAGCTTCTAGTGTAACTACAGATATATTGGGAATAACAAGAAGTGCTACTGCTCCAGATATAGGAGCTTATGAGAGTGTTGTTTTTGATGACAACGATTAATTTTTATTAAATAAAGAATAATACTAAATAGACGAAAAGCCTTTAGATAAAACATCTAGAGGCTTTTTTTATGACTATATCTTTTAATTCAATTGTCTTATAATTATTTTTATTTGGAACGATCGTGACTTTTTGTTTGTAATAGTAATTATTTGATTAGAAATTTACTTTTTGTTCAAATTCCTAAAAGAGATCATATAAAAAAAGAGATTGCAATACAATCTCTTTTTTTATATGATAAACTTATGTTTATTGATTATTATTTGACCTCTTCATAATTATCATCCCAATTTTTAACGTTTGGTTTTCCTAATTTACCAACAGATTTTGCAACTAACATAGATACTGTTGCATCACCTGTTACATTGATTGTTGTTCTACACATATCTAATGGACGATCTACAGCAAAAATAAGCGCTAATCCTATAGGTAATTTATCGGCAGGGAATCCAATTGCTTCTAATACAATAACAAGCATTACCATTCCTGCTCCAGGTACAGCAGCAGATCCAATTGATGCTAATAGCGCTGTTAAAACAATAGTAATTTGATTACTAAAAGTTAATCCTTCTGGCCATAAAACTTGCATAATAAATACAGCAGCAACAGCTTGATATAAACTTGTTCCATCCATATTAATAGTTGCTCCTACTGGAAGTACAAAACTAGATACTTCTTTATCAACTCCTATATGTTCTTCTACACGTTCCATAGTAACCGGTAGAGTTGCCGCACTTGAGCTGGTAGAGAAAGCTAATAATTGAGCTGGACTAATTTGTTTTAAGAACCAAAGTGGAGATTTTTTAGCAATTACAGCTACTAATAAACTATAGAATGCTACCATTAAGGATAATCCAAAAACAACAACTCCGGCATATTTTAATAGAGCTAATAGTATATCTGCATCATCAGAAGTTACTACAACATTAGCTAATAAGGCAAATACAGCATATGGAGCAAATAACATAATTAAATCCACCATTTTTAGAATAACCTCATTTAAACTGTCAAAGAAGTTTTTAAGAGGTTTTGCTTGTGATGGCTTTATTAATAACATGCTAATTCCTAGGAATATAGTAAAGAATATTACTTGAAGCATCATTTTATTATTGCTCATTGCTTTAAAAGCATTTTGAGGAACCATATCTACTATAAACTGTAAAGGACCGCTTTCTTGCTGTTTTGAAGCTTCGGCTATACGAGCAGATATTTTTGCGTTACTAGCATATTCTGTAGTTAACTTATCAATAGTTGCTTGAGTAATACCATCTCCTGGTTTTAAGATATTAACTAAAGCTAATCCAATACAAATAGCAACAACAGTAGTGAAAATGTAAATGATAATTGTTCTACCTCCTATTTTTTTGAATTTAGAGATATCTTGTAAATCAGATATTCCTTTGATCAAAGAGGCTACAATTAAAGGTACAGCTATTAGTTTAAGCAAATTAACAAATATAGTTCCGAATGGTTTTATCCAATCACTCACTAGTTCTTTTCCAATTGAGAAATGTGTCATGGTATAGCCAAATAAAACTCCGGCTAACATTCCGATTAATATCTGCCAATGCAGTGCTATTTTCTTCATAAAATCTATTTTAATAAGCTGTTTAAACCTAATTATAATGAAAGCAAATAAGGATAATTATTAAGGCATTTCATTAAGCAAAAAATCTTTTTATTTTTCTATTAGTCGTTCAATATATAAATTAAATACAAAAAAACAGTGTCCTTAATTGATAAGAATACTGTTTAATACATGTTTGTGATTCTTTTAATATTTAGAAGTACGGTTTAATAACCAATAATCTACTAATACCAAAGCAGCCATGGCTTCGACAATAGGTACTGCTCTAGGTACAACACAAGGATCATGTCGACCTTTACCTTGCATGGTTACTATATTTCCTTCTTTATCTATTGTTTCTTGATCTTGCATGATTGTAGCAACTGGTTTAAAGGCTACTTTAAAGTAAATATCCATACCGTTTGATATACCACCTTGTATACCTCCAGAAAGATTTGTTTTTGTACTACCATCTGCATTAAAAAGATCATTGTGTTGACTACCTTTTAGTTTTGCACCTTCAAAACCACTACCATATTCAAATCCTTTTACAGCATTGATAGAGAGCATGGCTTTACCTAATTCTGCATGTAATCGATCAAAAACTGGTTCACCTAAACCGACAGGAACATTTTTAATTACACAACTGACCATACCACCTACAGTATCGCCTTCTTTTCTTATTTGCTTGATATAACGTTCCATTTCTTCTGCTTTAGAAGTATCTGGACAACGAACTATATTTTTTTCGGTTTGTGTTAAATCAAGATCTTGATAAGGTTTGTCAAGCGTAATAGCTCCTACAGCACTTACGTATGCATTAAAATCAATGTCTTTTAAAACTTGTTTTGCAATAGCTCCAGCTACTACTCTACTTGCAGTTTCTCTTGCAGAAGAACGTCCTCCTCCTCTATAATCTCTAAAACCATATTTTTGATCATAGGTGTAATCGGCATGAGATGGTCTATATGAATCTTTTATGTGTGAATAATCTTTTGATTTTTGGTTTGCATTTTTGATAACAAAACCTATAGGAGTACCTGTAGTTTTTCCTTCAAAAATACCAGAATAGAATTCAACAGTGTCTGGCTCTTTTCGTTGTGTAACTATTGCAGATTGTCCTGGTTTTCTACGATCTAATTCTTTTTGTATAGCCTCAAGATTTAAAGTGATTCCAGCTGGACATCCATCAATAATTCCACCAATAGCCTCGCCATGAGATTCTCCAAAAGTTGTTACTTTAAATACCTTACCAAATGTATTCCCTGCCATTGCATTTCTTTTTTAACAAATGTAAATTTTAATCTTTAAAATCCTAAATAATTCACATTTTATTGCGCTTCTTTTGTAAGAATCTTGATCTTTTTTTGAAAGCCTTTCTGTAGAGTGATCTCTATAAAAAAGATATATATTAGGAAGTAAAAATCATAAATTCAAACCTAATATTTAATAACAATCTACTCATTATCTATTAATCATAACTTAACATCTATTATCGAACTTTGCCTTGTAAGATTATCATTACAGATTTCTTTGTTTTAAGGGTAAGAATATGGAAAAAAGAGTAGTTGAATTAGTAGTACTTTCAGATATACATTTGGGGACTTATGGTTGTCATGCTCAAGAAGTATTGAATTATTTAAATAGCGTGAAGCCCAAAAAGCTTATTCTCAATGGTGATATTATTGATATATGGCAATTTAGAAAACGATACTTTCCTAAATCACATCTTAATGTTATTAAAAAAATCATTGATTTAGCATCAAAAGGTACAGAAGTGATTTATATAACTGGGAATCATGACGAAATGCTCCGTAAGTTTAGTGATACCAAAATGGGTAACTTTTCTGTTGTAGATAAACTTGTACTTGATTTGGATGGGAAAAAAGCATGGTTTTTTCACGGAGATGTATTCGACGCTTCTATACAAAATGCAAAATGGTTAGCCAAAATAGGTAGCTGGGGATATGATGCACTTATTCTTTTAAATAGTTTTATCAATTGGGTATTGGTGCGAATGGGGAAAGATAAATTTTCGCTATCTAAAAAGATTAAAAATAGTGTAAAGAAAGCGGTTAAATATATTAGTGATTTTGAGCAAGTTGCTGCTGAGTTAGCCATAGATAATGGATATAAATATGTGATTTGTGGACATATTCATCAACCCAAAATGATTAGAAAAGTAAGAGAAAACGGAACTTGTCTATACCTGAACTCTGGAGATTGGGTCGAAAATTTAACCTCTTTAGAATACAACGATAAAAGATGGAGATTGATTCATTATAAAAAAGAAGAAATGGATGCATTCTCTTATGCTAATGAGGTTGAGGAAGAAATCAATTCAGAAAGTATTTTAGCAGCTTTTGCTGTTTTTGGAAAATAGGCTCAAGAATTAAGAATATAGTTCTTAAACCTATTTTATAAATAAAGGTTTAATTTTTCTGGATTAAATGCGGCTGTTTTTCTGCCCACTCTGTCCATGATCCATCATAAATTGCAAATGTATTGTCATTAACGATTGTTGATGCTAAGGCAATAATACAAGCTGTTAATCCTGAACCACAACTAAAAATATAATGTGTTTTGTCTTTAGGGATGCGATTAAATACATTTGTTAAATCTTCTACTGAAGCATATTCATATTGATCTAAAACTTCTTTAAAAGGAATATTGTAAGCATTAGGTATATGTCCGCTTGATAAATTTGCCCTAGGCTCTGGAGCTTCACCTGTGAAACGTGCTTTAGAGCGAGCATCAATAATAGCAATATGAGTTCTAGTAGTTGCTTCAATAACATCGGTCATATTTGCTAATAATGAGGTGTTTATTGCACTTTTAAAATTTCCAAAATCCCAATTGCTTTTTACAGATAAGGATTCTATAGGTAATTCTTGTGCTACCCAACTAGGTAATCCACCATTTAAAACAGCAACGTTGTTATGCCCCATTGTTTTAAACATCCACCATACTCTAGGACTAGTATAAATACCTAAAGCATCATAAACAACAATAATACTATCCTTATTGATTCCTAACTTTTGACATTCCTTTTCAAAATATTCAGGTTTAGGTAAGGTATTGGGTAAAGTACTCTCTTTATCACTAAAAGTATTTTTTAAATCAAAATGACGGGCATTTTTAATTTTAATACCTGCATATGGAGCTTTTAAACCAGAAACATTAGATTGTGGACTGGAATCTAAAATGATTAGATTAGGATTGTCTAATTGTTGTTTTAACCATGTTGTGGTTACAAGGGCTTTCATATAAATATTCTTTTGAAATTTAAAAATACATTCTTACACTAGATTATCCTACAGAATTTAATTTAAATATGATGCTATTATGCTTTTTTAAATGTATCTAATTTACAATCTTGTATTATTTAAAACTGTTCAAATTTTATATAAAAGTTAATCATCTGACCATCCCCATGGAGCTTCTGGAGTTTTAATTGGTTGGGTAATATCCATCACGATTTTAAATACACGATCACTTCCTATACGTCTTAAATTATACGTAAAAGTTTTATTATCTATTGTAATCCACCAAACATTTGATGCTGCACGAGGTAACATTTGTGTAGTTTCTTGATCTGCTGGAAAAATTTGTATTCCTGCTTGACCTATATTAGTAGTGGTACCTCCATATTGTGTAATAGCATCTTCTGATCCGTCTTTGTGTCGGTGATCATGTTTTAATGTGATACGATTGTCTTTATAGGCTAGTATCCATGTTCGTGATCTATCTTCTCCTACAAAAAATGGAACCTTGATACGATCTGGGGTACATGATCTTACATGCATAATGAGTTCTTTTCCTCCAAATTGAGCATCTTCTTTTGGAAGTTCTAGTGTTCCTTTATAAGCCTTACCGCAAAGTTTTTGTAATGAATCCCAGAAGAGTTGAGTTTCATTTCGTTCTTGTGCGTGAATGGTTATCATCCCTCCTATTAAACAACTATATAGCAAAATTAAAAATCGCATAACGTTTATATATTTAAAGTAGCAAATTAAGAAAAACCTGTAAAAGAATTACTTTATATTGCGATGTCTTTTATGTCTATAGCGTAAATACAATACAGCTAAAAATACAATAGCTGACGAGCTATAGAGAATTTGCGGAAAATGCTGTATTTGATTACTATAGTACCATCCCGAAGTAAAAGCGCCTATTCCTATACCTGCTTCTAAGGCAATAAACATAGTCGCAATACCTTTTCCTCTTTCTTCTTTTGGACTTAGATCAACTGTCCAGGCATTAATAGCTGGAGATAGTATCCCCATAGCAAAACCATATAGTGTTGCACCTATATAAATTCCATAATCCATTTGATAATAACCAATACATAATAATGATACAATAACCATTATTAAGCCAATATATATGATGGGTATTCTACCATAACGATCAGATGCTTTTCCTGCGATAAAACGAATAGATATTGAAGCAACAGTATAGAAGATAAAAAATACACCTTTGTTTTGAAATCCTAAATGAGAAGTCCAATCAGGAATTAATGTTAGAATTACCCCTAGAGGCATATAGGATAAAAACATTACTATAGCAGATGGTAAGGCATCAAGTGAAATGATATCATTTTTTGTGATTTTAAGTGTATTTAGTGTGAATTTCTGTGTGGTGGCCAAACTTTCTTTTAAGTTTATAGTTACTATCATGGAGAGAAAAGCAAATAATGCAGATATATAAAAAAGTACATCATAAGAATATACTAATTTGATACTACTACCTATTGCAGGACCAATAGCAAATCCTAAGGTATAGGCTAAACCTTGAATTCCGATAGCTTCTCCTCTATGTGTTTCAGGTATTATATCAGCAACCATAGCAGAAGCACCTGTAGGAGTAAACCCTGTAGAAAACCCGTGTAATAATCGCAAACATAAAAATGCGGTTACTGAACTTAATAAAGGATATAAAACACCACACAAAATACAAACAATAGCACCTATAATAATAACAGGAACACGACCTATAAGATCTGATAATTTACCGCTAAATGGTCTTGATATACCAGCTGTGAGCGTAAATAAAGAAATGATTAATCCCTTATACTCTGCTCCTCCTAATGAGGATAGATACTTAGGTAATTCCGGAATCAACATATTAAAGCTTGTTGAGAAAAAAAGCATACTCAAACAAATAAAACCAAATTGTCGATTGTATACAGTATGATTCATTTTATGAATTAATGATGTTATTAGTAAACAAATGATTTAGTTTCTTTTCGGTGAAGTTCCATAATATTTTAGAACCGTTAATCATGTTATTTTTTAGTTTGTTGTAAATAGTTTTATAAGGAACATTGAATTCTTTCCATGTTCCACCTTTGTTGGATACATTTTGCAAAACTGGTTCAAGACGATCGATAGCTTTTGCAAATTTAGCTTCAGGAGTTATTGCGTTTTCAAATTCTTGCCATAAAGAAATATATGCCTGCGTTTGATCAGGAGGTAATAATCCAAAAATGCGCTTTGCAGCAATAGTTTCATCAGTAGTATTGGTATGATTTTTTTGTGTATCAAAGAGAAATGTATCTCCAGCATCGATTTCGACTAGATCGTGAATCAATACCATTTTTAATACTTTGAGAATATCGATATCTTGATTTGAATGTTCTGCGAGTACAAGAGACATCATTGCTAGATGCCAACTATGTTCTGCATCATTTTCATGTCTATCACTATTAAATAGTCTTGTTTTACGCTGTATATATTTAAGCTTGTCTATTTCTTTTATAAAGTTTAATTGCTGATCTAATCTAGTTTGTGTTGCCATTTGAAATCTTCTTTACTTTTATATTTTTACGGTGACAAAGAAAGAATACTTAATTTTTAACCAAAAGGACATTTGTCCCAAGATTGTAATGATTCGAGAAAATATTGAATTACTAAGTTATTTTGAACAATATCTCATTAGAAATAAAGAAGTAAAGGGTATTAAAAAGCATATATATGAGAAAAACGAAGAAATCTTTGTTCAAAATAGTTATATAAAAAACGTATGTATTCTTAAAAGCGGTCTAGTAAAGTGTTTTTTAACAGATGAAAGTGGTAAAGATTTTATTCAAGAGTTTTTTGGTGCAGGAAGTGTTTTTGGTGAAATAGAAGCTATACGTAATACACAAACATTTTGTACAGTAACTACTATTACTACTACAGAGGTATATGAAATTGAAGCAGTGTTTTTTAATAAATTACTTCAGGAAAATAAAAAGTTTAATACACTAATATTACAATTGTTATCTAATAAGGTATATAATAAAGCTATGCGATATTCGTATCATCAATTACATATCATTACAGACAATTTATTGCAAATTAAGGAGAATGTGCCTGATTTTTTGGAGATTATCCCAAAACAAGATTTAGCAAATTATCTAGGTGTTACATTACGCAGTCTTAATAGAGCAGTAACTACATTAAAAAATGAACGCAAAATATAATTTAATATAGAAAGGCATTGTAACTCCTACAATACCTTTCTTAATTTTGATTAGAAATCCTTAATTAATGATGCCCTTAATCATTCTTTTTTCTTCTACTTATTTCTTTGGTTGTAGTGTTTTTATGCTCTGTAGCATATTTTTTTGAAACAAATCGACCTGTGTTTTCATCTCTATACAATGTGCGTTCATTTGTCTTTTTTTTGGTCATGATTTTTAGGTTTTAAGTTTGGTTGTCTAATAAATTTAGAGAATCATGACAAGGTTTTTTTACGGTTTTCCGTAAATTGAGAAAATAAATACAACTTGTATTTGTAATTATTTGTATATCAGTTGTTTGGTTTTTAAGGGTTTTTATCTTTATTTTTTATAGTTATACGATATTGTATAAAAAATACATATTATATGGTTTTTAGGTAAAAATAGTATGCTTAAACAATATTTATGTTAAAATAATACTAGATAAAGTAATAGTAGTTATTGAATGATAAATTTTGTAGTTAATCGATTCAGATTAAGAAGTTTTATTAAAATAAAATATTGTTTAAAAATTTAGTTATAGCCAAATGTTTTTTTGTTTTTTTGCCAGCTTTAAAATAGCATTCAGAATGAAAAACAGTATATTTTTATTAGTGTGTATATGTTCTTTTTATACTCAAGCTCAAATAGTGAATATAGAATCATTACGTAGAGTGAGTGATACATCAAAATGGTCTGGATATACTAGTTTAGAATTGAGCTTAATCAAGAATAGAAATGACATTATAAATGTCAAAAATGATATCCATATACAATATCGAAATAAAAAGAACTTGATTTTATTAATCAATAAATTAGATTTTAAAGAGGCTAATGATGATGCTTTGGTAAATAAAGGAATACAACATTTAAGATACAATTATGCGTTCAAACCTAAAGTTTCTTGGGAAGCTTTTGCACAATCTCAATACGACGCTATATCAAAAATTAGTTTTAGAGGTTTATTAGGTTCTGGTTTTAGATTCACACTCTGGAATAATCCTAAATATAAAATATTTTTAGGAAATCTTTTTATGTATGAGTATGAAGAGAATAAAATCGATGAAGAGCGGTTTTATCATAGAGATTTTAGAGGTAGTAGTTATCTATCGTGTAGCCTCCACCCTAGCGATGCAGTTTCATTTGTGAGTACAACATATTATCAACCTAGATTAAATAATTTTGAAGATTATCGTCTCTCTAATGAAACTTCCTTAGCATTAAGAATATTTAAAAATCTAGCATTTAAATCTACATTTACATATGTATATGACGCATTTCCTGTAGAAGGAATTCCTAATACACAATATAAATTTACTAACGGGATATTATATTCTTTTGATTAAAGAAAATTAAAGGTTTGTGATAAAAGATGAGGTAATATTAAGTACTTCTTCTTTTGCAGTTTTATGAGGTGTATGCCCTTGATTAGCAATCATACGCTTTATACTATTTCCTTCAGTCTGTTGTGTGATTGCATCTACTTGATCTACAGAACCAAACTCATCGTCATCTCCTTGAATAATGAGATTAGGACATTTGATTTGAGACAAAAATGATTCTATATTCCAATTTTTAAAATCAGGTCTTAACCATGTATCTGCCCACATTTTAAAAACAGCTTCAGTTTTAGTATCATGGTATCTGGCTAATCGTTCTTTTAAGTTTGTAGTGGTAAACTGTTTAACTGCAGCTTTAATTCCGTCGAGTGTAATATCTTCTACAAAAACATGAGCTCCTTCTGTAATAATTGCATGTATAAGTGATGGATATTTAGCCGCAGCTAATAAGGCAATACTACCACCATCACTATGACCAAAAAGTATAGGCTTTTGTATTTGTTCTCTATTAATTATTTCCTTTAATACTACAGCTTCTTGTTCTAGATAATCATGTTCTCTATAATTACTTGAAAAAGGATCTGATTTTCCATACCCTTGACGATCATAAATGAAATAATTGCAATTGTTAAGTTGAGCAAGTTCTTTAGGGAAACTTCTCCATAATTGGGTACAACCTAATGAATCATGTAAGAAAATTAATGTAGGTAATTCAGTATTAGTGATATTGTAGTTGCTATATAATCTAACACCGTTAATGACAATGTTTTTTTCTTTCATATAATTATAGTATTCTAGAACTTATAATGCAATATAGTTTTTTTAACTCCTCAATGGTAATCTTGCTATTACTTTATTAATTAAATTACGTATTCTTCTTTTAAAGAATTAAGAGGTGTATTGTCAGTTTTGTCAAGATAAAAGATTTAAACTAGGATTAGTTTCCTAATTCTTATTAATAAAAAGAGGATCTAATAGGATACTATAAAATGTAAGATTATGAGTAGACGTTACAGTTAAAAGAGGAATTTCTTTTGTGAAGATAGTTTTATAGCTTTATGTTAAAATAAAAGAGCGAACCGAAGTTCGCTTTTATTTTAACCAACGCAACAGATACAATGTCCATAAATTGGATGAGGATAATCTCCTGTTTCACAAATCCCATCTGCGGTGAAATAAGGTGCATTACAACTATCTGCCGATAATCTACCTCCATTAATAGTTTTTTGTTCAACTTTGTTTAAAACTGCCCCGAAATTTGAAATGTTTTTTAGCATAATAATGATTTTTAAAGATTAATAATAAATCTAAAAATTAAAAAGGTCATTCATCTTAACAGTACATAGTTTTTAACTTTATTTTAAGATACTTAGCTAATTTTAATTCTGTCATAAAACTTTAAACACCTTTCTTTTAGAGTAGTATGAGAATGATTTACTTATTCTATTCAAATTTTAAATAGGTTATTAAATCAAGTTTTGTTGCATTGTAAGCCTTTATACCAACAATAAAAATAACTAGAAGTATTAATATAATCGGAGTAATAATATAGGGCCAAAAAGGCATATCAATATGATAAACAAAATCATTTAACCATTGTTGCATAAAATAATAAGTGATGGGTATTAAAAAGAGCGATGCTAGTATGGTGATTTTAATGAAATCTTTAAGTAGTTGTATCATAATCTCATAAATAGAGGCACCTAAAGTTTTTCTTATAGCAACTTCTTTATAGCGTTGTTGAATAGTTAATGTAGCTAATGCAAATAATCCCAACAATGCAATACTTATGGCAATCATGGTAATAATACTCATGAGTGTTTGTTGTCGTTGATATTTTTTATACGTTCTAGCAAAAGAATCGTTTAAAAACTCATATTCAAATGGATAATCTTGTTCGATATTAGTTTTCCAATAGTTTTCTATATAAGCCATTGTATCCTCAATATTATCTGGATCAATTTTGAATTGTATTTTCCTGAAATTATAATTTTTCATGAAACTAAAACTATTCCAATGCATCATAAACATAGGTGGTATTTTTTGATCAAATCCTCTAATGTGATAATCTTTAACCATTCCTATAATTGTTAATTGTTTACCGTCGTTAACACCATCGCTTAATCCTATGTCAATCTTTTTGCCTATAGGATCTTCATGGATTCCTAACTCTTTGGCAAGTACTTCATTAATAAGGATATTTTTTAAGGTATCTGAAGCAAATTTAGATTGTAAAGACCTTCCTTTTAAAACTTCGATATTAACTGTTTCGATATACCCAAAGTCAATAGGATTACTATATCCTATGATATCTTTATCTCTATAGGTAACATTTGTTGAGTTAGAAGCAGCATTACCCGGAATGAAAAAATTACTGGTAACATTTTTAATGTTAGGATGTTTGATAAGTTCTTTTTTGGCTACTTGATAACGATCATACATGCCACTTGCACTACTATGTCCATATACAATAGCAATTTGATCACCAGAGAAACCTAAATCTTTTTGCATCATATAGTTTACTTGATTCAAAATGATAAGCATACTTATCAAAAAGAACCCAGATATAAGGAATTGTAAACCAAGCATAAAATGACGTAATAAAACCCCTTTTTTACTTCTAGCAATATTACCCTTTAGAACTTTTATACTCTTAAAATTGGCAGAATATATAGATGGAATACTGCTAATTATTATAGCAACTAGTGTAGTTATAGAAAAAATCTGAATAAGAATTTTAGGCTCGTTTAAATCTAAATTTAATCCCATGAACGTATTAAAGTATGGGAGAATGAGCTCTACAGCAACTAGAGCGATAATCATGGAAATAAAACACTGTAATAGGATTTCTCCTCCTAATTGGAAATAAATATGTTTTTTTGACAATCCTAGTGTCTTTTTGATACCTATTTCCTTAGCCCTAAATGAAGCCGAAGCAATCGAAAGATTTACAAAGTTTACAGATGAAATAAAAATCAATAATATAGATAAACTTAAAAAAATCATTAATAGTTTATAATTACCTTTTCCTTCTGGGCCACCATCTTTACTTTTTCCTTTTAATCTTATATTTGCTAATTGTTCTAAAAAAACCTTATCAGTAGTATTGTTTCTATGTGCTCTTAAAATGTTAGCCATTTTGGTTTCAAGAGACGCTATATTAGAACCTTTATTAATTTTACAAAATAAGGTATAACTGAAATTTCCCCATTGCGGTTCCAATTTTTCTGTGAATTGATAAACAATAGATGGAGAGAAATATGATGACCCAGGGATTTCATAAACCATAGCAACAGTATAGGGTTTATCATAAAAAGTAATGATTTGTCCTAAAGCAGATTCTTGTCCATAAAGCTTGGTCGCTTGTTCTTTTGAAAGTGCTAAATTATTTTTTGCATTTTTAAAGCCTTCAATACTTCCTTCTAAAACTGTAAAAGGAAAGAAATCAAAAAAATTAGCATCACCTTCGAGAAGACCATCAAGAAATATTTTCTTTTGATTGGTTTCTATTAAAACTTCATCATAGTAACCATTTGATAGGTAAATATTTGTTACTTCAGGTAATTCTTCTTTAAATGTAGCGCCTTCTACAGCATTACTAACTTCCCAGATAACGCCATCATTCACATCGTGAATTACTCTGTAAATTTCTTCTTTATGAGGATTCCAACTATTAAAACTATTTTCATAATTGAAATAGGATAATACGATAGTTAACCCAATTAAACCTAATGAAAGGCCAATAATATTTATAAAGCTGTTAAGCCAATTTTTCTTGCTATTCCTGTAGAATAGCTTAAACCATAATGTTGTCATAATTGCTATTCAAATTTTAAATAATGAATTAAATTTATTCGAGTTGCTTGTTTTGCTTTTGTGCCGACTATTAATAAAACGAGAAGCAGTAAAATTATTGGAGTAATGATATATGGCCAATACGGCATATCTATACGATAGGTAAAATTATTTAGCCATTGTTGCATTCCATAAAAAGCAATAGGAATAAGTATGATAGAGGCGATCACAACTATTTTTAGAAAATTTTTGATTAATGGTATAATAATTTCTCTAGAACTCGCTCCTAAGGTTTTTCGTATAGCTACTTCTTTTAATCGTTGTTGTATAGTGAGTTTTGATAAAGCAAATAATCCTAATAATGCGATACTTATCACGATAAGTGTTAAGATAAAAAAGATGAGTTGTTGTTTTTCATATTTTTCATAAGTCTTGGCAAATTGTTGATCTAGAAATTGATATGAAAAAGGAAAACCAGGTTCTATTTCGGCATTCCAGAATTGCTCTATAGCATGAATACTTTGTGCAATGTTTTCTTTTTTTAGTTTAAAATGCACAGCATTAAATTGACTTCTAAACCAAGGAATACTTTTAAAATGTAGGAAGAACATGGGCGGTATTTCTTCTTCCATACCAAGTACATGGTAGTCATTTACAACTCCTATAATCTTTAGCTGTTTATTAAACATTGGAACAATCTTGCCTATGGGGTTTTCTATACCCAATTGACGTATTGCTGTTTTATTAAAAACAACCGCATTAATGGTATCAGAAGAAAAAGATGGATTAAAACTTCTACCTTGATCAAAACTAGCTTTAATCATTTCAAAATGCCCAAAATCTAAAGGAACAAATCTAGTATCTACTACTTTATCTTTATAATCAATATCAAGAGACATATTATTATTTGCTCCAGGAGTTTGAAAACTAGAAGAGATACTTTGTATTCCAGTATAATTATTAAACTTACTTTTGATGAGTTCATATTTTGACCAATGATTATTTGAAGCACTATTAAAGGTTGCAATTAAAACTTGATCTCCATTAAACCCTAAATCTTTAGTATTCATAAAATTTACCTGAGCGTAGATAACAAAACCACTTATTAGAAATAGTCCCGAAATAAAAAACTGAACACCAAGCATAAGGTTACGCAAGAGAATCATTTTTTTGCTTCTAAGTATGTTTCCTTTTAATACATTAAGAGCTTTAAAATTACTTAGATATACACCATAGATATAGCCTATAATAAGAGAAATAATCAATAGTATAAGAATAACTAATATCCAAGTATAGGAGTCATTTAAAGATAAATCTTTGCCTATAAAACTATTAAGACTTGGAAGTATTAATTCTATCACAGCTATAGTACATATTAAAGCGATGAAGCATTGTCCTATAATCTCAAGAGCAAAAAATAGTTTTAAACGCCTTCTTGATTCTCCCAGCGTTTTTTTAATACCTACTTCTTTTGCTCGTTCAAGAGCGTTTGAAAGTGATAAGTTGATAAAGTTAATACTTGATATAAGCAAAATTAATATAGATAAACCAAGCATAATCATAAGCAGGAGATAATTACCTGTTCCTTCTAATCCCCCATCGCCTATTAATGATAAACGCATTTTGTTTAAAGGCTCTAAAAATGGTTTGCTACCATATTTTGCTATATAATCTTCTAGAGACATATCGAGTTTGTTGGCTTCTTTTTGATAATAATTATCTATAAAAACAGCTTGTAACTTATCCTCCAAAGATGTAATATCGGTATTGGAAGTTACTTTATAATACGTGTGATAACCATGCATTCCCCAATTGGTATTCTCAATAGCTTCTTTTTTAAGAATAACTTGAGGTTCTATATTGCTAGGCTTTTTTAATTGATAAACACCTGTTACTATATAATTAGCAGCCTCTATCTTTATAGTTTGACCTATAGATTTTTCTGTACCAAATATTTTACGCTCAAGCTCAGATGATATTACAATGCTATGAGCATCTTTCAGGATATTTTTAGGATCACCTTTTAACAAAGGATGAGGAAAAAAATCAAAAAAGTTCTCATTTGCACTTACGATCCCCGAAGTATATACAGATTTATCTTTGTATATAAGTAATTTACTAGAATAATAAGAATTCATGGTAAATTGTGATTCTATTTCGGGAATAACAGCAGCAGATGTAGGTCCTTCTGGATAAGTCGAAGTACTATAAATTTGACCATCCGCCATAATGTGATTTACTTTGTAAATCTGATCATTATGAGGATTCCAAGTATCATAAGAGTTTTCGTTTGTATAATACAGTAACACTAAAATTAATCCTATAATACTTATCGTAAGTCCAGAGATATTGATAATAGTACTAAGTACATTTTTTCGGATGTTCCGATAAAATAGTTTAAACCAAAGTTGAATCATAATACTTTAATTTAAACTAAGACATCAATGTTATGTGTATTCTCTTTTTCAGAGATAATTTCTCCATCCTTCATGGTAACAATTCGACTAGAAAACTTTGCGTCATAAGAAGAGTGTGTCACCATCACGATAGTAGAACCATTTGCATGAAGTTCTGTTAAAAGTTCCATTACTTCATTTCCGTTTTTACTATCCAAATTACCTGTAGGTTCATCTGCTAGAATTAACTTAGGATTAGTAACAAGAGCTCTAGCTACTGCTACACGTTGTTGCTGTCCACCTGATAATTGTAACGGATAATGTTTTGCTCTATGCGCTATACCAATACGGTCTAGAATTTCGTTGACTCTCTTTTTACGTTCACTAGCTTTTACTTTGTTATAAATCAAGGGAAGTTCAACATTTTCGAAAACAGTAAGCTCATCTATAAGATTGAAGTTTTGAAATACAAAACCGATGTTT
Source organism: Aquimarina rhabdastrellae (assembly GCA_947387485.1). Classification (GTDB taxonomy): domain Bacteria; phylum Bacteroidota; class Bacteroidia; order Flavobacteriales; family Flavobacteriaceae; genus Aquimarina. The sequence continues at coordinate 92,740 of CANDNT010000001.1, read as the reverse complement.
TCTTTGCGTAGTTGTGCTCTTTGTTTTTCATTAAAATCAGCTACTTCGATACTGTCAAAAGTGTAACTTCCTTCGTTAGGACTATCTAATAGCCCTATAATATTAAGTAATGAAGATTTTCCTGAACCAGAAGTTCCCATTATTGATACAAACTCTCCACGTTGTATTTCTAGATTTAGATTATGTATAGCAGTAGTTTCTACTTCTTCAGTTCTGTATATTTTTTTTAAGTTTTTTATAATAATCATAAGAAATACTTTTAAATAGTTGATTGTTTGTTTTGAAGATGAATAGTGCTAGTTACAGCTGTATTATCACTAGGACTTACTATGCTATCTTCTTTAGAATAGCTAACTAATGGTTTATACATTGTAAAAGTGTACAATACCAAAAGTAAAATTAATTTTACCATCTTATTTAATATTTATTTGTTCTACGTCTATAAAATCATCATAACTTGATGTAAGTATTTGGTCTCCTTCAGATAGTCCTTCAAGTACTTCGTAATAAAAAGGATTCTCTCTCCCTATCTTTATATTTCTTTTAATAGCTTTATCATTTCCATCCATTACATAAACCCATTTACCTTGAGTACTTTGATAAAACAGGCCTTTGGGTATAAGTAAAGCCTTACTGTTATTGGAAAGAAATACTTTTGTTTTAAGTGTCATACCTCTTTTTAAATGAGAAGAGGCACTATCATTTTTAAATAATAATTCTAGTGTGAATTGTCCATTGACAATTTCGGGATGAATTTTTGACGTTTCTACAGAATAAGTTGCTTCGGTAGTAATAGCATTACCTTGTATGCCTTCATGAAGTTTTGCAATATAATATTCGTCCATTTTGGCTTCAAGTTTATATCCATCAAGAACATCTATTTTACCTATACTTTGTCCTTGATTATAATGTTCTCCTAATACGGGATTAAAAGAAGATAATAACCCATCTGATGGTGCTTTGATTATAAAATTTTCTTTATTCTTTTTTAAGAGCTCGAGGCTCTTCTCCATATTATGCAATGAGGTATTGATACGAGCTAATTGTATTTGTCTATCCAGTTTTTCTTGATTAACATTAGCTTTTATAACCTTGTTACGCCCTTTTTGATAGTTAAATTCTTGTACAGAGGCTTCATAAGCATTACGGGCTATAACATGTTTTTTATATAAGGTTGTATCAATTTTGTATTGTCGCTCTGCATTTTTAAAATCGTTATCAATATTGAGTAATTGTTGTTGTAGTTCTAATTGCTGCGTTTTTATGGTAGCTCTTATATTTCTCAAACTATTGATTTGTTCAACTATATTGGTTTCTTGAGTTAAATAACTCAGTTCTGCATTGGGATTATGAATACGTAATAAAGGAGTTCCTTTTGATACTCTCTGACCACTTTCTGCATAAACTTCGGCTATTGCACCGCCTTGTATAACATTTATAAAAATTGAAGTTTTTGGGTGTACAGTACTATTAAAAACAATTACGTCTTCAAAATCACCTTGAGTAACTTTTTTAATTCCTAATGTAATACGATCTAAATTCACTTGTTTCTTACGTGTTAGATTTACGATAGTAATAGCTATTATAAAAAGAGCTATTAGGCTTATCCATATTCCCTTTTTTAATTTTTTACCCTTTTTAGGTTCTAAAATCTTGTCCATTCTTTTTGATTTACAACTACATGTAAACTAGAGTTGTACCAAAAAAGAATGAATATGTTATATGTTGTAAATCAGGTAATTGCGTTTTTGTAGCTGAAAGTAAGTGTTCATAATCGAACATTTATTTGTTCATTATCAAACAAGAATGTAATTATGTATTATGAGAAAGAAAGAAGCTACTATATTGCTTGTGGATGATGACGAAGATATTTTGTTTTCGGCAAAGCTAAGTTTAAAACCTTATTTCACACAGATATTAAAAACTACAAATCCAAAGAAAATTCTTGAATATGTTGCTCAAGAACCTATAGATGTGGTTTTATTAGATATGAATTATCGTATAGGCTATGAGGATGGTAAAGAAGGTTTGTATTGGCTTAAACGTATAAAAGAAATTTCGGGAGAAACTACAGTAATATTAATGACTGCTTTTGGTAGTGTAAACTTAGCAGTAGATGCTATTAAACAAGGAGCAACAGATTTTATTTTAAAGCCTTGGAATACAGAGAAGCTTTATGGAGTAATTAATGCGGGTGTAGAATTAGCTAGATCAAAACGTAAAACAAGTCAATTAAAAAATATACAAGAACAGAAAAATAATGATTTTCATCAAAGTACTGGACATATTATAGGTACATCGGCTATTATGAACGATGCTATCAAACTAATGCAAAAAGTTGCTCCTACAGATGCTACTATTTTGATATTGGGAGAAAATGGTACTGGAAAATATGTGTATGCCAAAGAAATTCATTTAAAATCTCAACGTAAACATCATCCTTTTATACATGTTGACTTAGGAGCGTTAAACGAAAATCTTTTTGAAAGTGAGTTATTTGGCTATGCAAAAGGTGCTTTTACAGATGCGCATAAAGACACTTTGGGACGATTTGAGTTAGCCAAAGGAGGAACTATTTTTCTAGATGAAATAGGAAATCTACCATTGCATTTACAATCAAAATTACTTACCGTAATACAAAATAGAAAAATAACCCGTTTGGGTGAAGCCAAAGAACGACCAATAGATGTTCGCATTATTTGTGCAACCAATGCCGATATTCATAAAATGGTAGAAGAACAGCGTTTTAGACAGGATTTATTATACCGTATAAATACTATTGAACTCAGTCTACCTCCTTTAAGAGACCGTAAGGAAGATATTGTGCCTTTGGCAAATCATTTTCTGAAAAAGTTAACACAAAAATATCGTAAAACTATAGTTGAAATTTCCAAACCAGCAATAAAAGCTTTACAAGAATACCATTGGCCAGGTAATATTAGAGAATTAGAGCATATAATAGAACGAGCTGTAATTATAACCGAAAATGATACTGTAGCAACAGAGGATTTACATTTCTCAAATAAAAAATTTCAGCAGTCAGCAGCAGTTTCTTTAAATTTAGAGGAAACAGAAAAGAGATTGATTCAAGAAGCTTTACACAAGTTTCAAGGAAACATTAGTAAAGCAGCAAAAGTTTTGGGATTAACTAGAGCAGCTTTGTATAGACGTATAGAAAAACATAATATATAAGTATTATGAATATCAAGAAAATTATTCTATTTAGATTACTGTTGATTATCAGCAATACTATTGTACTTACTCTAGTATATAAATCATATCCTATAACTTTTTGGATTGTATTCGTTATACTAATAATTCAATGCGTATTGATAGTTGAGGTGATTCAAAAAGTTTTACTTGATTTTGAAAAAATTCTGGATTGTGTGTTATCAGATGATTATGCTATAACAATAGGTGATAAAAGAAAAAAACATCCGCTTTATATTAAAATTAAAACACTATTAGAACAGTTAAAGAGAAGAAATAAGCAACAGTACTCAGAACAATTAATTTTTACTAATATTATTGAGCATCTTGCTATAGGCATTTTAATCTTAAGGAAGGATGCTAATCAAAATATTGGGGTCTATCAAATAAATACAGCACTTACAAGGTTTTTGAATATCCCTAAATATTATAGATGGGAACTACTCAAAGAAAAGATAAAACCTTTATTACAATTCGTTGATCAAAAAGAATGGTTGCCTAGTAAAAATGTTGTTACGATACGTGTAAATGACGAAACAGAATCATTTTTATTAAAAACGGCAGTAACACAGGCGTATGAATATGAATATCTGGTATTGTCATTGGAGACGGTACAACAACTTATCAATAAAAAAGAAAAGGAATCCTGGTATAAATTGATGAATGTAATGTCTCATGAGATCATTAATACGATTACTCCTATTAGTAGTTTGGCAAATAGTTTAGGTAGTATATTAAACCAAAATGAAATAGATAATGAAAGCTTAGAAGAACTAGCAATGGGACTGAAAATCATAAAGAAACGTTCGCAGCATCTTACTAATTTTGTGGATACATATCGTAAATTAACTGAGCTTCCTTTACCTCAAAAAGAGAAAGTTAATCTAGGAGAATTACTATCGCAAACTTTACAATTGTTTCAAGAAGAATTCAAAAACAAGCAAATTAAGTTGATATATGAAATACAAGAAGAATTTATACTTTCACTTGACAAAGAGCAGATAGAACAAGTTTTTATTAATATGATATCTAATAGTATTCATGCATTAGTAAACAGTATTACACCACGATTAGAAATTAAGATTATATCAAATGAGAGTAAGACCAATGTGTTTTTTATAGATAACGGAATTGGTATTGCAGAAAATATCAAAGAACATATTTTTATACCGTATTTTACAACTAGAAAAGAGGGTTCTGGAATCGGACTTACGTTAACTAGGAGTATTATGGAAGCTCATGGAGGAAGTATATTCTTTAAACCAAAAGAAGAACAGACCACTTTTGTATTGAGTTTTCCTAATCTATAGTTCTTTTGAAAAGTAAATGCGTTGATGTCCTTGAGGAAAATTATCGAGTATACCTATGATAGCATATCCTTGTTTTAGATAGAAATCTTTTGCTTGAAAATCAAAAGTATCAAGCATAGCTATTGTAGCTTTTAATTTTTTTGCTTCAGCTTCGATATGCTGTATAAGCATCTTACCTATACCCTGCCCTCTATAGATCTCATCTACCCATAATATTTTAATCTCTAAACCATTCCAGCAACCTATACCACCTAAGATTCCACCAATAACATCATCTTTATCATTCACGACAGAAAACTCTAATGGAGTCCAAAGAGGTGAAGTGGCAGGAACTTTACTAAAATTATAGGTGTTAATTCCATTTAAAATAGATGTAATATCTTCTTTACTACTAGGTGTTATTTTTTTGAAATTCATTGTCGATGATTAAAATTTTAAGAAATATAGTATCCTTTTTGGAATTATGTATAGCCTATAAAATCTTTTTAATAGCAAACATTATGTTATGTAACCTATGTTACAGTATTTCTAATCTGTTGAATTTAGTTTTAGATTTCTCATTATTATTCTAAATCATATGAAATCACATTATCAAATCTTAATTATTGGTGGAGGAACTGCTGGAATTATGACTGCAACAAGCTTATTATCAAAAAATAAAAAACTTGATATAGCTTTATTAGAGCCTTCGCAAAAACATTTTTATCAGCCAGCATGGACATTGGTTGGTGCAGGAGCTTATTCCTTTAAAAGAACAGAAAAATTAACACATAAATTAATACCCAGAAATGTAACTTGGATACAAGATTATGCCATAAAAGTTAATCCAGAGCAAAATATGGTAGAAACAAAAAGTACTGGTATACTTACGTATGATTATTTAGTTATAGCTACAGGATTAGTTATGGAGCCCTCTTTAATTGAAGGCTTACCTGAAGCTTTGGCTAATGGTACAGTTTGTAGTAATTATATCAATCCAGAATATACTTGGGAAGTATTGCAAAACTTTAAAGGTGGAAATGCAATTTTCACACAACCTACTACCCCAATTAAATGCGGCGGAGCTCCACAGAAAATAGCTTATCTAGCGGCTGATTATTTTAAAAGGAAAAAGATAGCCTCTAGAACGAATCTCATTTTTGCTACACCAGGTTCTGTAATTTTTGGTGTAAAACCTATTAGAGAAACATTAATGCATGTCATAGATCGATATCAAATTCTTTTTAGGCATCATTGGGCTCCTGTAAAGATTGATGCTAAACAGAAAAAAGTCTTTTTTAAATACACTGGTGAAGAAGAAAACGAATGTATCTTAACAAAAGATACCACACTACAAGAAGAAAGTTCTGGTAATACTATTATAGAATTACCATTTGATATGTTGCATTTAGCCCCACCACAAGCCGCACCTAAATTTATAAGAGAATCTGTGCTATCTAGTTCATCGGGATGGTTAGCTATAGATCATCATTCAATGCAACATAAAAAGTTTTCAAATATTTTTGGGCTTGGAGATGTAGCAGATTTACCTACAGCAAAAACTGGAGCAGCAGTGAGAAAACAAGTACCAGTTGTTGTGACTAATATTTTACACTTAATAGCAACAGAAAAGATTTCTGATAAGAAATATAATGGATATTCATCATGTCCATTAGTAACAGGTTATAATAAAATGGTCTTAGCAGAATTTGATTACACAGGAAATTTTACACCTGATCCCAAATTAAAACAATTATTGATTTTTAATAGCGACAAAGAACATCGACGCTTGTGGTTTCTTAAAAAATATGGATTGCCATATTTGTATTGGAAAAAAATGATGAGAGGTAAAGAAGTTTAAAAAGGTATTTAAACAAAAAACTCAGCATATAGCTGAGTTTTTTGTTTTTTTAAAGTGAAATAGTAACACTCTTATTTAATCAATAAGATTATGCTCCCCACTCTTTTAATGAATCTTTATTCAATTTTACGTAATCAGCATTTCCTGCTTTTTCCGCTAATTCTAAAGAAGTTTTAGCGGCTTTGATAGCTCCTTTTTTATCTCCAGCTTTAGCATAGATTAAAGATTGTTGTCTGTGGTACCAGAATGCTGGTTGTTTACGTAATGAAATTGCTTTTTCTATATATTCTTTAGCCTTATTTACATCACCATTATCTTTGTGGAATACAGCTGCTTGATAGTAATCTCCAGCAGTTGGACCAGCTAATACTTTTTCTATACTAGCAAAAGCTTGTTTTTTTGAAGGTACTTCTAGTTTTACTGCTGCAATAGTTTTTTCCCATAAGAAATAGATATTAGCAGAATCAGAAGTAAAATCGTTAAACATAATAGTGAACGTTTCTATAGGCATAGGTAATGCAGAAGAACTAGTAGTTATTTGTGCAGCTACCTTGCTTTGATCAAATTTTTGAGGAGTACCCCAGTTTGAAGAATCTGTATAGAAAATTACTTCCCATTTTCCAGCATTAGGAGTTGTAAAAACAGCATAAGTTCCAGCTTTTAAATCCTGACCACCAACTTTTACATCATCACTAAATGTGATCTTTGTATTGGCATTTGCTCCTGTTCTCCATAATTTTCCAAAAGGAACCAAATCTCCATAAATCTTACGACCTTTAGCACTTGGTCTTGAATATTCTACAGTAACATCTGTTAAACCTACAACCTGCTCTATTTTTGATGTCGGACTAGGTTGAGGTGTCTTAACTTGTGCTTTTGACGTAAAGGTAAAAGCCGCTAAACTTAAAAATAAGATGATCTTTTTCATTGGTTAAAATTTTGAATATTTAGGCGCAAAATACACAATAGATAAAGATAAAAGGTTAACAAAACCTTAAAATAAGACCTAGTATATTTGTAGCTCATTAAAATCAAACTATGAAAAGATATATAGCTGAAGTGATAGGAACATTTTCCTTAATATTTTGTGGTACTGGAGCAATGACTATTAACGAAGTTACTGGTGGAGATGTAACTCATGTAGGTATAGCGATTACTTGGGGATTAATTGTAATGGCAATGATTTATGCTTTTGGAGATATCTCTGGAGCACATTTTAATCCTGCAGTAACTATTGCTTTTGCTTATGCAAAGAAATTTAAGTGGAGTGAAGTTCCTAAGTATATAATGGCACAATGTGTTGGGGCTATATTAGCTAGCGCTTTATTATGGTATCTTTTTCCTGATAGCGAGTTTCTAGGAGGAACAATTCCCAAACTGGATGAGATTAGAGCTTTAATTTTAGAAACTTTACTTACCTACTTTTTAATGTTGGTGATCATAAATGTATCTACAGGAGCTAAAGAAATCGGAATGATGGCAGGAATTGCCATAGGTGGTGTTGTGTTATTAGAAGCGATGTTTGCTGGGCCTATGACTAATGCATCTATGAATCCTGCTCGTTCTCTTGCACCAGCATTACTTTCTGGACACTGGGAACATCAATGGTTGTATATGGTTGCTCCAGTAATAGGTGCAATTTTGGCAGTAATGACTTGTAAATTAGTTAAAACAGATGATTGTTGTGATGATTGTTGAGTTTTGTTTAATGTTTATGTAAATTAATTAAACAAAATTGTATATCTTTATATAAAATTAATGGATGAAGATATATACACTAAAAGCGTCGCAAAAATTACCAATTACGATAGAACATGCATGGGAATTCTTGTCAAATCCAGCTAATTTAAAGACAATTACTCCTGATTTTATGGGTTTTGAAATTTTATCTGGAGCAGATAGAAAAATGTACCCTGGACAAATTATACAATACTTAGTAGCACCTATACCAGGTGTTAAAACTAAATGGGTTACAGAAATTACACATGTCAAAACACCAGAATATTTTGTAGACGAACAACGATTTGGTCCATATGCACTATGGCATCATAAACACTTTTTAAAAGAAATTGAAGGAGGTGTGTTGATGGAAGATATTATTGACTATAAATTACCAATGGGATATATAAGTCAATTAGTACACCCAATCATAGTGAAGCCAAAACTCAAAAAAATCTTTGATTATAGAAGAGAAAAACTCATTGAACTTTTTGGTGAATTTTCATCCTAATAAAAAGAATGATAGATGAAGAACATTTTATTGATTGGAGGAAGTTACGGAATTGGGTTTGAAATTGCATTACAACTGTATAAAGAACATAATGTATACGTAGCATCACGTACAGCAGAGAATTTAGGAAATTTAGAAGTTAACCATATCACTTACGATACCATTACAGATAGTATAGATACCACTGCACTACCTGATCGTATTGATGGTTTTGTGTATTGCCCTGGTAGCATTAGTTTAAGACCTTTCAAATCCTTATCAAAAGATGATTTTAAAAAGGATATGGAAGTGAATTTTATGGGGTTAATCACTGTTTTGCAAGATGTTATTCCTCATTTAAAAAGAGCAGAACAAGCGAGTATAGTATTGTTTAGTACTGTTGCAGTAAAATTAGGTATGCCTTATCATACTAGTGTTGCTGCTTCAAAAGGTGCTATAGAAGGTTTTGCAAAATCACTTGCTGCTGAACTAGCTCCAAAACTTCGAGTTAATGTGATAGCCCCTTCTCTTACAGATACTCCTCTTGCAAAGCGCTTATTAAGTAATGAAGATAAAAAAGCTTTAATGGGTAAAAAACATCCTTTAAAACGTATCGGTAATACTAAAGATATAGCTAATATCGCAAAATTCTTATTAAGTGAAGAAAGCAGTTGGATTACAGGACAAATCATAGGAGTTGATGGAGGAATGTCTACGCTAAATGTAAGTTAACATGAAACAGGAAATTTCGATTTTTTGGTTTAGAAGAGATCTTAGATTTGAAGATAATGTAGGGCTATATCAGGCATTAAAAGATCAATACAAAGTATTACCTATATTTATTTTTGATGAAAATATTTTAGAAAAACTACCCAAAAATGATGCTAGAGTTCAATTTATTGTATCCTGTTTACAGGATATGCAATTATTTTTGCAAGATGAATTTAATTCGTCTGTAGCAATATTTCACGGAAAACCATTAGCCATTTTTGAAGAGCTATGTAATCAGTATACCATAGCCAAAGTATATACAAATCACGATTATGAACCTTATGCTATACAAAGAGATCATGAAATAGAAACTTTTTTGACGACTCAAGGCATAGCATTTGAAAGTTTTAAGGATCAAGTAATCTACGAAAAAAACGAGATATCTAAAGGAGATAATACACCTTATGTGGTTTATACACCATATATGAAAGCGTGGATGAAAGCGTATCAATTAAGAGAAGTATCCTTTTATCCATCAGAAATACTTTTAAATAATTTATATACGGTTAAGCATAAACAAATAACCTTGGAATCTATTGGATTTAAAACGTCGATAATCAAAGTTAAGCCACATATAGTTTCTCGAGAACTTATTATAAATTATGGTGATACGAGAGATTATCCTGCAAAAAGCAAAGGAACATCAGGTTTAAGTACTCATCTTAGATTTGGAACAGTGAGCATACGTAAACTAATTGATCAAGTAATTAAAGAAGAGAATAAAGTGTTTTGTTCAGAATTAATCTGGAGAGAATTTTTTATGCAGATTCTATGGCATTTTCCACATACTATCAATAAATCATTTAGGGCTAAATATGATCGAATTAAATGGCGCAATAATGAAGAAGATTTTGAAAGATGGAAAAATGGAGAAACAGGTTTTCCTCTTGTAGATGCAGGAATGAGAGAACTTAATGAGACTGGTTTGATGCATAATCGTGTACGTATGTTGGTGGCAAGTTTTTTATGTAAGCACTTACTTATTGATTGGCGTTGGGGCGAGGCGTATTTTGCTGAAAAGTTATTAGATTTTGATCTTTCTGCCAATGTAGGAAATTGGCAATGGGTTGCTGGTTCTGGAGTTGATGCAGCTCCATATTTTAGAATTTTTAATCCTACAACTCAAATTCAAAAATTTGATAAAGACTTGAATTATGTAAGAAAATGGGTTAAAGATTTTGATCAACTCACCTATCTTTCACCTATGATTGATCATAAATATGCTAGAAAACGTTGTTTAGAAACGTATAAAGAAGCTTTATCTTAACTGTTGTTATAAAAAGTATATAGTTGTATAAGTGGTATTTAGATTTATTTTGAATATACGCAGGTATTTTTGTTGAATAAGAATATTTTGTATTTTGTTAAAGCAACCTATATAAATAAACAAATGACAACACAAGAAGTAGCAAATCGACTAGTAACGCTATGTCGTGAAGGCAAAAATATGGAAGCCATGAAAGAGCTTTATGATACTAATATCACAAGTTTAGAGATGGCTGGAGCTCCTAATCCAGAAGTGAAAGGAATCGAGGCTGTTACCGAAAAAAGTAATCAGTGGTATGCCATGGTAGATGAGTTTCATGGTTCTGAAATTTCTGAACCAATTGTAGCAGGAAACCATTTTACCTGTACCATGAAAATGGATGTCACTTTTAAAGACGCAAATCGTGTACAAATGGAGGAAGTAGCAGTTTATACAGTAAATAATGGTAAAATCACACAAGAGCAATTCTTTTACGAATTACCACCACAATCTTAATATTAAGATAAGATGGGCGATTTTTTAAAATTTTAATTTTCTCTTTAGTAAAGAATATTAATTAAAATTATAATCATGTTTAAGCGAAACACTTCGTTCTATATTTTGATATTATGTATCTGTATAGGTCTTGGAGTAATTATTTATGCTTCATGTATTACTTCAGGATTAGAAACATCAAAATGTATAAAAAAAGTAAACTCTAGCATATAAAAGTAAAAGGGATTGATAATTCAATCCCTTTCTATTATTGTCAAATTTGGATACAATTAATTAAGATTTGCTAGCAATCCATGCATCTACTAATTCTTCTAACGTAGTTAATGGCACAGCTCCATTAGTTAATACCACATCGTGGAATTCTCTAATATCAAACTTATCTCCTAATTGCTTTTTGGCTTTAGCTCTTAATTCTTGAATCTTGATCATACCAATTTTATAAGCAGTAGCTTGACTAGGCATAACGATATGTCTCTCTACCATTTTTACAGCATCACTCTCAGCATTTGGTGTATTTGTAACATAATACTCAATACCTTGTTCTCTAGTCCATTTTTTTGCATGTATACCTGTATCTACAACAAGACGACAAGCTCTCCATAATTCCATTGCCAAACGACCAAAATCAGAATATGGATCGCTATACATACCAATTTCTTTAGGTAAGAATTCATTATATAATCCCCATCCTTCTACATAAGCAGTATAACCACCAAATTTTCTAAACTTAGGAATGTCTTTTAACTCTTGAGCAATTGAGATTTGCATATGATGCCCTGGAATACCTTCGTGGTATGCTAATGCTTCCATTTGGTATTTAGGCATAGCTTCCATGTCATATAAATTTGCATAATAAGTACCTGGTCTAGATCCATCTGGAGTTCCTCTTTGATAGAATGCTTTTCCAGCACTCTTTTCTCTAAATGCTTCAACAGCCTTTACTACGATATCTGCTTTAGGTTGCGTAATAAACAATTCATCCATTTTAGATTTCATCGTATCGATAAGTGCTACAGCTTCTTTTAAATAAGCCGCTTTACCTTCAGCAGTATTAGGATAGTAAAATTGTTTATCTTCTTTCATAAACTTAAAGAAATCTTGTAGCGTTCCTTCAAATTTAACTTGCTCTTTGATTTTATCCATTTCAGCATGGATTCTAGCTACTTCAGATAATCCTAATTTGTGAATTTCGTCAGCAGTTAATCCAGTAGTGGTAGTACGTTGTAATGCATTGTTATAAAATGCAGCTCCGTTAGGGAATTTCCATGCACCATCGTCTGTAGTTGCTACAGCTTTTTGAGCTTCTAGTGCAGAAATTAATTGATCATACGCAGGTTTAACACTTTCGTTAAGTGCTTTTTCTGCTGCAGCTATTAAATTTTGCTTTTCTTCGTCAGATAGTTCTATTGCAGCTATTTTACCTTTAAAGTCAGCTAATAAAGTACTTTCGTCTTTGCTAGTATCAAATGGTTTTCCTTTAACGATATTACGACTATCATCAATAACTTTATCAAAAACAAATTTAGGAGGTAAGATTCCTGCTTCTTGTCTTTCTTTAAGATTAGCTACTAATTGATCAAAAACTTTATCTACACCATTTAATCTAGAAATATACGCTTCGGCATCACTTTTATTTTCTATACGATGCATATTGATTAAAAAGGCAGGTAATTCTGCTTGCAATCCATGCATTTGATTTACTGGATAGTTATATAATCTATATTGAAAGTCAGAAATACCGTTTTGTAAATCTTGTTTTAATAAGTTATAACTTAGTAATGTTTCTTTATTTAATAGGGCTGTATCTACAGAATCTGTAATGTATTGTAATCTAGCCTTTGTTTTTGCAAGACTTTTTTCTTCATAAGCTTTAGACATGTCATCCCATTTTCCATAGTCTGCTGTCTTAATCCCTAAATAAGTTTGCATCATAGGTGACTCTTGAACTTCTTCTTGGAAATTTGATTCAAACCAGTCATTAAGCTTCTTTGATGCTTGAGCGATTTCCTCTTGTGTTGGAGGTTTAGGTTCTTGCTGTTTTGGTTCTTGTTTACAGCTTACTGCAAGCACAACCGATAAGAGCAAAAGAGAAAATGATTTTCTTTTCATGGGTTATAATTTAGTTATTGGTTCAATATAGTTAATTCTACAGAAGAATCTCCGTAGACACTATGGGTTTGTTTTGTAAAATCAGACGCATTTGCTTTAAAAATGTTACTAACAAATGTTTGTGGATTTAAATCGATAAGCGGAAACCAGGTACTTTGTATCTGTATTTGTAGTTTATGTCCTTTTTTAAAGGTGTGATGAACATCTTGTAATTTAATGGTTACATCAGTCTTTTGATTAGGTGTAAATGGCTCTGGTTTTGAAAAATCATTTCTAAAACGTCCACGCATAACTTCGCTTCTTACCATCATATGATAGTTAGCCATCTTAAGGTATTTTTGAGTTTCTTCATGATCTTCTGCGTCATTAGGATATACATCAATAACTTTTACCACCCAGTCTGCATCTGTACCTGTAGTAGCTACTTTAAGTTTTGCCAAAATCTCTCCGGCAAGTGTCATATCTTCTGTTAATACTGGTGTTTCATAAACTAATACATCAGGACGACGTGCTGCAAAACGTTGATCGTCTGTCATATATTTTCTAGGAGTAAAAACCATTTTTACATCTTCAGAATATGGTACAGGTTTTTTAGGGTCACTTATAAAATCTGTTTTAGCTGTTGAAGCATTATCAGATAAATTTCCATTTGCATTTAAAAAGAATGATTTTTTTGAAGTATTCTTAGGTGGCCACGAAGTAAATTCTTTCCATTGATTAGCTCCAGTATCATAAATTCTAGCTTCGGCTAAACCTGATTTCTTATCTCCCTTTCCTTTCAAAAAATGATTGAAGAATTTAGTTTCGATATCACGTTGATAGCTTAAAGAAATATCATCTCCAAAATAAACATTACCAATAGCTTGTCTTTTTCTAGCTCTAGACCAATCCCCATGGCTCCAAGGTCCAAAAACAACTGTATTATAATTTGAACTGTTTTTTTCTATGTTTTTATAGGTTTCAAAAGGTCCATATAAATCTTCGGCATCAAATAATCCACCTACAACCATTACAGCAGGTTTAATATCTTTTAAGTGTTGTATGATACCTCTCTTTTGCCAAAACTCATCATAATTAGGATGTTCTTTAAGTTGTGTCCAAAAGATGTTATCCTCTTTATAATATTTATCTAGATTACTCAAAGGACCAGCATCTAAGAAAAATTGATATTGATCTTTACTAGGTAATTCGGGGAATTTATACCAAGAAGTCTTTGTAGGGTTGTCTTTGTCGTATCCAAAAACTGCAGTAGCTCTCCAATAACTTAACAAATAAGCACCATTGTGATGAAAGTCATCAAAAAAGAAATCTCCAATACAAGCTTGTGGAGATACAGCTTTTAATGCAGGATGTGCATCTAATAAAGAATAAGTAGCATAGAATCCAGGATAAGATATTCCCCAAATACCTACTCTACCGTTATTATTTTTTACGTTTTTGACTAACCAATCTATAGTATCATAAGTATCACTAGCTTCGTCAAACTGCTTTCCTTTTTTATTAGGAATATAAGCACGCATATTATCATAGTGTCCTTCACTCATCCATCGCCCTCTTACATCTTGATAAACAATAATGTTGCCTTCTTTCATCAAGAATTCGTTGGGTCCTATCTTACTCCTAAACTGATCTTTTCCATATGGACGAGAACTATATGGAGTACGTTGCATCAAAATAGGATACTTTTTGCTAGTATCTTTAGGACTGTAAATGGTAGTGTGCAATTTTGTTCCATCACGCATAGGTATAGTAACTTCTTGTTTACTATAATGATCTGGAACATTAAATTCTTCTTTTTCTTGAGCAGTTACTGTGCTGAATGTCAATAAACAAATCAGTGCTAAGAATTTAAAATAAAATAGACGCATAGGTAATTATTTTTAAGGTCGTTAATATATAATTACCCAGCGAAGTGCACTACCATTTAAGTAAACTTTAACGTGTAGTGTTAAAATTGATTTATTGATTTTTCTTTACAAAATCAAGTACAGAATCTGGTATTACTATGTGTTCGTTTAACAGCTCATCTGATATAGGTGTTAAAGCTTTTTGTTGAATAGGAATGACTCCTGCCCAATATGATGATTCAAGATCTGATTTATCATCAATAACACCTTCTGCCCTAACTTTTGCCGATGCTGTTGTGATATCGATAGCAAGAACTAGAGTAGCATTGAATTCTTTTTCATTAGGATGACGAATGTTATCCCAATGATTAGGTACCATTTGATTTACAATTTGTTTTAAAGCATCCATCTTTTCAACTGGATCATCTATTTTTCTTACATTACCAAAGATAGAAACTGATCTATAATTTGCAGAATGATGAAAAGCAGAACGCGCAAGAACTAATCCGTCGAGTAAGGTTACAGATAAGCTAGCGTCATTTTGTTCTAATAAACTGAGTAGCATTCTGTTTTTTAAAGAACCGTGTATATAGATGGTTTCTCCTATTCTACCATATGCTGTAGGGATTACAATAGCTTTATTTTGATACACATATCCTACACTACATAAATACGCCGCATCTAATATTGCATGTATTTCTTCTTGGTTATAAGAAGCTCTTTTTGAACCACGTATAACTTTGTTTAATGGAGTTACATTATAATTTTTCATGGTATTAAATTTTTCTTTTTATCAAAAGTAATAGCTTTGTGGTATCTTGTTAACATCCAGTTTTGATATATTAAATAGTCCAGTTATGTTTCCATATAAAACCGAAATTCAACTTGATCGCAAAAATGAACAACCACTATACCTTCAGCTATGTAATCAACTTATTAAATTGATTTTAAATGGGAAATTAATTACAGAAACACGATTACCTAGCAGTAGAGCTATGGCTTCGATACTTGAGATTCATAGAAAAACTGTGCTTAATTGTTACGAAGAATTGATTGCTCAAGGATGGATTTTGACGATACCAGCAAAAGGTACTTTTGTCAATACAAAATTACCCATGGTTACACCTCATAAATTGGATGATACTAATGAGGTATTATCAAATAATATCTCTTTTGAGTTTAAAAAACATTCGTATTTAGAACGAAAACCAATGGTATTATCTGATAAAATATATCATTTAAGTGATGGAATTCCAGATATACGTTTAGCTCCGCTTGATGAAATAGGTAAAATATATAGAAATATACTTAAAAAAGAATATCACCAAAATCTAATGGGATATGGTTCTATTTATGGTAATCTGGCATTACGTAAGGCTTTGGTAACCTATCTTAATCAATCAAGAGGAATTAACATAGATGTATCAAACATCTTAATTACACGTGGTAGCCAAATGGGAATTTATTTAAGTAGTAAACTTCTATTGTATAAAAATAAACATGTAATTGTAGGAGCTACAAATTATAAGACTGTCGATGATACTTTTAAAGAATCCAAAGCTATACTACATTATATACCGGTTGATGACGATGGAATACAGACTGAGGCTATAGAAGAACTCTGTTCAAAACAAAAAATAGCTGCTGTATATGCGACTCCACATCACCATCATCCCACTACAGTAACTTTATCTGCAGCACGTAGAATGCATTTATTAACATTAGCTAATCAATATGGTTTTGCAATTATAGAAGATGACTATGATTATGATTTTCATTATGATAATGCTCCTATTTTACCTTTAGCTAGTAATGACCGATATGGAAGTGTGATTTATTTAGGAGGATTTTCAAAGATAGTTGCTCCAGGAATACGTATAGGATATATAGTCGCTCCAAAAGCTTTTATAGATGAAGCTGCAAAACTACGTAGGATTATTGATCGACAAGGAGATTTAGTCATGGAAACAACATTGGCTACGATGCTTAACAATGGAGATATACAAAGACATATAAAAAAAGCATTACGTAATTATAAAAAACGAAGAGATCTGTTTTGCGAATTATTAGAAAAACATATCTCACAGTTATTCTCATTTACTGTACCTAATGGTGGAATGGCAGTATGGGTACAACTTAAACCTTCTTATGATTGGGAAACCATTACTCCTCTTGCACTTTCACAAGGAATCCAATTTAGTGATTGGACTAGATATGATAATAATAATGCTAAACATCAAGGTATGCGTTTTGGATTTGCTAATTTTAATGAAGATGAAATTATAGAGATTGTAGACAGGCTTAAGTTGTTAGTTAAAAATATGTTAACTCCGTAGATTTACGTTTTAACCATAAAAACATTACGTTGTAAATCGGGATTATCTTTATGGATTTATCGTAGTTTTATTACGCGTAAATTACTCTGTCATATTGCATAAGTTAAGTTTTACTAAAATTTTAAATTATGAAAAAAAACTACATTATCTTATGCTTAATAGCAATTTTATTTTATTTTAATGGAGTTGCTCAAAAATCTATTTTACCTAGTGATTTAATAAAGGAATTTTTAAACTTACCTTATCTTGGAAATAAGGATGTTATTTTATCAATTACAATTGATGAAGATGATTTTTATCTATTTACATTAAAACATGATACAAATGAGAAAAATTTTAAATTAAAACCACTAACCTATCCTGAATTTAAGGCTAAATTAAAAAATGAATTATACAATGTACTAGCTGAAACAATAACAATAGGAAATTCTTCAGGTGAATTAATGAAGATTGGAAATATAGTAGATAGTAATATTGAACCGTACATAAAGACTGAATTTGCAAAAGTAGTAACCTATATTAATACTGAAGAAGAAGAACTAGAAGTTGCAACGATACATTTAAAAGATAATATTAAAGTTTTTAGCTCTTCAGACGAAAAGGAATATGTCGGAGATTTAACAAATGTTAAAGCAGAATTAACATTTTATCATGGTTTTATAGAAAAAATACAAGTTCACGGTGACATGATACTTGGAGGAAAAAAAATAGATATTACGTTTAATAACAAATATTCGATAGGGATTAGCTCTACAGCAAATATCAAAAGGCTGTCAAATAATATATTAAGTTCTGATGAATCTTTTAGCGATAATATAGTAAAATATAGTATTAATGCTATTAAAAAGAAGACAGAAGAATTACTAGCCGATAAAAGAGATAAAGATAAAGTTCTTAAAGAATTATATGACTATTTAGATATCAAAGAATTTTGGAATAATGATGAATCAATAATAAAATCAATTAAAAGTGACTTAAAAACGCATTATAATATTGCTACGCTAGATGAATTTAAAAAAGATATTAATAAACTATATCAATTTTCTTTAAAACAAAATCAATATCGCTTCAATGAAAAAAATATAGAATTATCAGTAAATGTAGGAGATGTAATTCGCTATGTTAAAAAGGTGGATGTTAATGCAAATGATGTAAGTCCGAAAAAGCAATTGGTTTTGCTGGATGATGAAACGCATACAAGTACTAAACTACATAAAGAAAAGTCTACACGTTTATTAGAAGCTATAGTATATACCGACTTTTTAAGTTTAGTAGATGAAGAGAATCCTAATGGGATTGTTCAAACAGAAGTACGTAAACGTTTTAATATTAATACATTTAGAACTGATAGAAAATGGGGACACTATTTTATTCCGCCATTTTTTATTACACGAGCTGCTGAAGGAGTTGGTTTTCTTCAATTTTTTGATGCAGAATTTAAATTATCTAAAATAGAAAAGAATAATAAATTCTTATTACCAGAAGTTAATGGCTCACATACACAATTATCGCTTTACCAACATCGTAATTATTCTATAGGAGGGATTTTTAATTTAGTAAATTTAGAAAATCAGAATGCCAAAGTTAATATGTATTTGAATAGTGGAGTTAATTTTGGACGTAGTGGATACAAATTATCAGATATAGAAACAGCTGAAGAAAAGTTTGTAAATAATATTGAAGTTCCTATCGAATTTCAAATTCACTTGCTACCAGAAAAACGCTTAAGTGTAATGCTTACAGATCGTTTATCTTGGTTTGAAAATTTCAGTAATGATGATGATTTAATTATAAAGTCTAGACAATTAGATGATCCAGAAACTGTGGTAGATTATAGTCGATGGTTAAACACATTTAACATAGGCGTAAATCTTGATTTATCGAGTACTGGCAGATTGTTTTTAAGATATAAATTGGTGCATGATTTTGATAATATAAATAACAATTTTTCTCAATTGCAATTTGGATATTCTTTCTTTATTCTTAAAAATTATGGAGGTAAAGTTTCAAGATAAGTTATAATAGAAAAAGCCGTTAGTTAAGACTAACGGCTTTCAATTTTTATCTAAAATATTAATTATAACTTTCTACGTTTCTTTTCTGTAGATAATAGGTTTAATTCTCTACTCGTTTGTCCTGCAACAGAAGTGTTTTCCTCTGCTCTACGTATCAAATAGGGCATCACATCTCTTACTGGTCCAAATGGTAAATACTTGGCAATATTATAGCCTAGATCAGCAACATTAAAACTAATATGATCACTCATTCCATATAATTGACCAAACCAAACTCTAAAATCATCTTTGGCAATACCTAATTGTTTCATAAGATCTATAGCCAAAGCACTACTGTATTCATTATGTGTACCAATAAATACCGCGATATCTTCTACATTCTCTAAAATATATTTTAGGGTAGTATTAAAATTCTCGTCTGTAGCATTTTTGTCTTTACAAATTGGCGATGGATATCCTTTTTCTTGAGCTCTTTCGATCTCTTTTTCCATATAAGCACCACGTACGATCTTAACACCAATTTTAAATCCTTCTACTTTTGCTTGTGCATGTAATTTTCTTAAGAACTCAAAACGATCATGACGGTATAATTGTAAGGTATTATATACAATAGCTTTTTCCTTATTGTATTTACGCATCATTTCGGTTACTAGGTCATCTGCTGCATCTTGCATCCAGCTTTCCTCTCCATCAATCAAAAGTGCAACATCACAGTCATAAGCTTTTTTACAAACCTTATCAAAACGTTCCACAATACGATCCCACTCCTGCTCTTCTTCACTAGTTAAAGGTGTACCTTCTGTCTTTTTTTGCCAGATTAAGAAACGACCAAATCCTGTAGGTTTAAATACCCCAAAAGGAATGGCATCTTTTTCGTCTGCAAACTCGATGATATGCAATATTTTTTCTAAAGCTTCATCAAACTGGGCTTCTTCCTCTTTTCCTTCTACAGAATAATCAAGTACAGAACTTACTCCTTTAGTATACATTTTATCTATTACAGGAATACAGTCTTCTTCGCTAACTCCGCCACAGAAATGATCAAAAACGGTAGCACGTATCAATCCCTTTACAGGTAAATGTGCTTTTAAAGCAAAATTGGTCACTGCGGTACCAATGCGAACCAAAGGTTCGTTTGAGATCATTTTAAACAAAAAATAAGCTCTTTCTAACTCAGAATCACTTTTAAGAGAAAAAGCAATCTCAGTGTTGTCAAAAATAGTGGTGTTTTTCATTAGTTACACTTTGTTAATCGTATCACAGTTAATTTAAACTACAGAGCAATCAATTAAAATGATCTATAGTTATATAAGCACATCATAATTTTGGTCAAACCTAACAAAATATTTTATAAAAATATCATCAATTTTTGAGATAAAAACTGATCTTAATTAGGTTTTTATTAATATTTAATAGTATCTATTAAGATATGCACAAATATAGGAGTTGTAAGTTTATTTTATTATAAATTCTGCTTATTTTCACGCCAAAAATCGTTTTATGCAACCTATAGTTTCTAAAGACTCTGTAGTATACTTCCAGCAAGAATGCTATGTACAGTTAAATCAGTATTTAACCCAAGCAAATCACTCCAAGATATTTATTCTTGTAGACAGTAATACACACGAATATTGTTTGTCTTATTTAATGAGCAAGATCGAAGGAGATTATGAGATCGAAGTTATTGAAATTGAAGCTGGCGAAATTCATAAAACGATAGAAACTTGTACTGGAGTTTGGAATGTTTTATCAGAGTTAGGCGCAGACCGTAAAAGTTTAATGATTAATCTAGGTGGCGGTGTAGTTACTGATTTAGGTGGTTTTGTAGCTTGTACTTTTAAAAGAGGAATCAACTACATCAATGTTCCTACTTCCTTATTAGCTATGGTAGATGCTTCTGTAGGTGGTAAAACGGGTGTTGATCTAGGAAATCTTAAAAATCAAGTAGGTGTCATTAGTGAGTCAGAGATGGTTTTAGTTGATACCGAATATTTAACAACACTCCCTGCTAATCAAATGCGTAGCGGATTAGCTGAAATGCTAAAACACGGGTTAATTAAGGATAAAGCTTACTGGAATAAACTCAAAGATTTGTCAAATCTTACATTGAATGATCTAGGACAACTTATTTATGATTCTGTTGTGATTAAAAACGAAGTTGTGCTTGTAGATCCTACAGAACAAGGATTACGTAAAATATTAAATTACGGACATACTTTGGGTCATGCTGTAGAATCTTATTATTTAACCCATCCAGAGAGAGAAACATTGTTACATGGCGAAGCAATTGCTGTAGGAATGATTATGGAAGCTTATATTTCTGCCGAACTTTTATCCTTATCAAAAGAACAACTAGACGAAATAAAAGAAGTTATTTTGGCTACTTTTCCAAAGATTACTATTCCAGATGAAGATCGTAAAGAAATATTAAAACTATTGGTACACGATAAGAAAAATAGCAATGGTAATATCAATTTTGTATTGCTTACAGCAATAGGAGATACGAAAATTGATTGTGTAGTAGAGGAAAAATTATTGCTAGCTTCTTTTGACTATTACTTAAATTAAAATAAAGTTGAATCGATATAAAAAAAGGTAATATGATTTTAATTCATATTACCTTTTTTCTTAAGTTATGATTTGTTTTCTAATAGAAAGTGAAAGTCTGATAAATGAGAGTTTCTGAATCCTCTTTAAGTTAATAACATTCTACTTCGTTGTTCAACGCTTTTTTAATTCTGTTATTCCAATTATTTCAGTCAATTTATTAATTCCACTTTTAGAGATAACTCGAAAGCCTATTTCTAAAAAAATAAATCTCATAACTAGAATTGTCATAACAAGAGGAAATATCACTTCTAATTTATTTTGAATTATTGCAGTAATTATTCCTGAAATCACAAATAGAACTATCGTTATAAAAAGGACTTTAAAAATTCTACCAGTTTTAATTTTCAAAATTCCTTTCTTATTTTTCAATTTACCTTTCAGAACACAAATTTCTCCAATTAATTTTTTTGAAAGTTTTATTTCAAACGAATCATTTTTAATTTCTCCTATAAATACTTGATTATTCCAGTTTGAAACATATTGTTCTTTCAACAAAGTTTGATTTTCTAATTCTGATATAGCTAATGAACTATCTTTATTTAATTCGATTGAATAATCGTTTTCGGGAAATATTCTCATTCAGTTCAAAGTTTAAAAATACCAATACACTTTTTCAAGTACTCAGGCTACTATTATTTGTATTATTATTTTTAGATTCTATTAATTTCAATGCTTCTTTAGCTAATTCGGAAATATTTTTAGTTGAATATAGAACATCAAATTCATTGGATTCAAAATCATCCCATTGAAGTCCGCTGTATCTATTAATTTTTGTTTTATTATTTAATTCTGCTCTAATACTATCGCTACATTTCTCAAAGTAATTTGATCCAGCAACCTCGATTGCTAGAACCTTCATAGTATTGTTTTTTGATTGAATTAATTTGTTCAGTACTTCGATCGAATAATCAAAATCTATTTTGTTGATTTTCCTAAACCAAATCATAATCTGATATTCAATTTCTTCATCATTTTCAATTAATAAATCACATAAATTTTCTTGAAAAAATGCTCTCTTTTCTATATCAGTAGCCTTATTAGAAATCGATTTACCACTTTTAGTTTGTATAACTAAAAGCTGACTATCTAAGTACTTTATACTTTTCAATTCACCAGTTAGATAATATTTGAAAATAATATTATCTAATTTATTCCAATGATAGATCAGAATGCCATCATCTGAATAAATCTTAGTGAATTTTTCGGTAGTAATGTTTTTTTGTTTTTTAATATTTCTGAGTATTAATTAAGTACTACTTTCAAATATAGTGGAAATAGAAAAATGATTGTAATACTATTAATTTTTAATGGTATACAATGTCGGTTCTGTTATTCCCAAGCTTAAAAAAGCTTCTTTATTGAGTTCAAAATGAAATTGCGACATCTCATTAAGATATACTTCAAGAGGCGCTAATCCTATTTGGGTTCTTCTAGTATTGACATGAATACTATCCTTTAGATTTATAGGGTATGCTTGGCATTTTTTCCAGTTATAATCAACTTGAGTACCATAAACTTGCTGTTTACCTGTATTGATTTGTACACGATCTACAAGATATCCATAGTCTGAAGGTTTTGCATTTCCATTAAGCACTTCAATTTTCATCTTTGCTAATACTCTTTTTTGAAATGCTGGTGTATGATCAAGATGTTGAATCAGAGTCCAAAAAATACTAGAACCACGTTCTCCTACCAAGTCATATCCTAAAAAGCCATATTGATTAAACAGGGCTTCAATTCTTTTTTGATTACTAACAAACACGCTGTCCTTAAAAGAGTTCCATTCTTTTTCAGAAAGTTTTTTATAGCTTCCTTTTTGAACACCAGCAGCAATCTGATCAATTTTAAATAATTGTTCTAGTTCGTTTAATATTTCTTGATTGAATTGTGATTTCTTATTTTTTGAAGTTTCTTGACTATAACTACTTAATGTGATTGTAAATAAAAGAAGCATTAGTATTCTATTCATATCAGTGTTTTTCAATATTGATTTAATATAAAGACAAGAGAATTAAAAATTAGTTGCATCAGAGTATAAAAAAACTCACTTGTATATTTATTACAAGTGAGTTTCTATATTAGTCATAAAAAGATCTTATTGTTTGTCTATCAAGAAACGATCATATTTTTGTTGATTGCTTCTAAATTTTAATAAATTCCTAAATTGATACATCTTTCTAGGTTCTGGAGCATAATCGTATGCAAAAATCATCAATTTCAAACGATCATCTTCAAAATTGAATTTATTAAAAATGATACGTAATTGTGGCATATCAAAACAATGCTTACTAATCAATTTTTGTGCTAATTTTCTTTTATTATCTCTAAAAGGTTCAGCATCTAGACTTTGTTGTACGAATCTAAACTCATCTGCATCAACAACACAAACTTCTTCAATTATTTCGATTTCTTCTATCTGGTCAACATCACGATTGATAAAACGTAATAATTCTTCTTTATAATAGCTGTGATTTAAAATTTGAGCAGCTGCATCAAAATGTCCAAGATCATATACTCTATTAGAAGCAAATTTTAAAAAGCTTAACTTATCACGCTCAAGATCTAACTCTAATCCTAACTTCATTACTTGAGCTGTAGAAAAACAAGTACGTAATACTTCTTGCTTGATAAAACGTAAACGTTCTTTTTCATCATATGGTAAACGTAAATTCGTAATATAACTATCAAAATTACGATCACTCATAGGTCTTCTACAATTGATACCGTTACGCCCTCTATAACGTCTAGCATCCGGAAAATCTATATGACTATGTGGATCAACCTCTTCATCCACTATAATTACACGTTCTTTGGCTATCGTTTCGTGATATAGCTTGATCGCAAAAGAGAATCTCTCAAAAATGTTGAATACATTAAAAAAGTTTTGTTTATCAACTATATTAGGATATACCCTAGCAGATAGTTTAAACTTTGATCTATCATTAGGCATTAACCTTGCTATTTCTATTAAATCTCTAGTAGTGGTTCCTCTGCGACGATGAAAAAAGTTGATAGAAGATGACAATTGCCTCTCACTATTCTTTTCTGCTTGAATAGAGGATCTCATTTTAGAGAGTTCTTTTTCGGCTTTTAGATCTTTTTGACCTTGTATAGCAACTACACTCATAAGGCATATTGCTAAAAGTAAGTAGAATTTTTTCATATCGTCTTGGTTTTAATTCATTGAGTCAAATCACCATTTCCTTAACGGAAAATATTAAAGCTCATTATGTTTAACGTTTTTTAATTACACTAGTGTTTTTGTTTGTTGGAATCTAATTAAACAGAATCCGTGCCAAAATCATAATTATATCTTAATTTTCCTATTTTTGTCGATATAAAAACCCAGAAAAACTCTAAGTATTCATGAAAGTTTGCATAGCCGAAAAACCTAGTGTAGCCCGCGAAATTGCTGCTGTTTTGGGAGCTAAAACAAAGCGAGATGGATATTTTGAAGGCAATGGATACGCCGTTACCTATACTTTTGGACATTTATGTACACTTTTTGAACCTAACGACTATAAACCTCATTGGAAAAGTTGGGATTTAAATAACCTGCCTATGCTTCCTGAAAAGTTTAAAACCAAAGTAGTGGAAGATTCAGGAATTCAAAAACAATTTAATATTGTAAAAAACCTTTTTAAGCAAGCAGATATTGTTATTAATTGTGGCGATGCAGGTCAAGAAGGAGAATTAATTCAGCGTTGGGTTATAGAACAAGCAGGTTATACAGGAGAAGTACAACGTTTATGGATTTCGTCATTAACGACAGAAGCTATAAAAGAAGGTTTTGAAAAGTTATACCCAGCGACACAATATGATAATTTATACTATGCAGGATTCTCTAGAGCTATAGGAGATTGGCTATTAGGGATGAATGCTACACGTTTGTATACTGTTAAGCATGGAGGTTATAAACAAGTATTATCTATAGGGAGAGTACAAACTCCCACGCTGGCGATGCTGGTACATCGTTTTAAAGAAATTCAAAATTTTAAACCACAAGCATATTGGGAGTTACAAACTTTATA
Source organism: Aquimarina rhabdastrellae (assembly GCA_947387485.1). Taxonomy (GTDB): domain Bacteria; phylum Bacteroidota; class Bacteroidia; order Flavobacteriales; family Flavobacteriaceae; genus Aquimarina. Next base: position 66,690 of record CANDNT010000001.1, on the reverse strand, counting down.
TAGGGAAACTACTTTTAATTGTGAAGAAGGCCGTTTTTTAAAGAAAGAAGAAGGAGAAGCTTTTGCAGAAAAAGTAAAGCAACACGAATTTGAAATTGTATCGATTACCAAAAAGAAAGGTAAAGAATATGCACCTAAATTATTTGATTTAACGGGGCTACAGGTATACTGCAATACAAAATTTGGACTATCGGCAGATGAAACCTTAAAAATAGCTCAACGATTGTATGAACAAAAAGTAATTACCTATCCTAGAGTTGATACCACATTTTTACCAAATGACATTTATCCTAAGGTACCAGGGATTCTAAACCAACTATCTAAGTATGAACCTTTGATCACTCCTATTTTAAGTCAAGGGAAAATTAAAAAATCAGCAAAGGTCTTTAATGACAAAAAAGTAACCGATCACCATGCGATTATACCTACAGGAGTAGAAATCAATTTACAGTACAATCAACAATTGGTATACGATAGTATTGTCAAGCGATTTATTGCAGCTTTTTATGACGAATGTATAGTTGCTAATACTGCTGTAATAGGAAAAGCTGGAGATGTTTCTTTCAAAACTACTGGAAAGGTCATTTTAGAAAAAGGATGGCGAGTTGTTTTTGAAAATCCCAATGCAACCAAAAAAGAATCCGGAATCTTACCTGAATTTATAAAAGGAGAAAAAGGTCCTCATGAACCCTCTTTTCTAGAAAAAGAAACAAAACCACCAAAACAATATACCGAAGCCTCTTTATTGAGAGCAATGGAAACAGCCGGTAAGCAAGTTGATGATGAAGAAATGCGGGATCTAATGAAAGAGAATGGTATAGGTAGACCATCAACACGTGCTAATATTATAGAAACACTCTTTAAACGAAAGTATATTGAGCGTAATAAAAAGCAAATATTACCAACACAAACAGGTATACAGCTTATCGATACCATCCAGAATAAATTATTAAAATCGGCAGAATTGACGGGTAGATGGGAAAAACAATTAAAAGAAATTGAAAGAGGAAATTACCCAGCCAGAGGATTTATCAAGGGGATGAAGCAAATGGTTGATCAATTGGTTTATGAAGTACGTATGGAAACACATAGAGCCAATATAAGCCATACCACAAGTGCTCCAACAAAGCCTGTAAAAGCAAAAAAAGACACTAAAGATATACTTCAAGTTAAATGTCCTAAGTGCAATAAAAACAATTTGTTAAAAGGTAAGAAAGCTTATGGTTGTAGTGGGTTTAAAGCAGGTTGTGATTTTGTATTGCCATTTGCCTTTATGCAAAAGAAAATTTCTGAAAAGCAATACTTAAGATTGATAGAAAAAGGATGTACAGTTAATCTAAAAGGATTTAAATCTGAAAATGAAACTGTAGAAGGTCTTATGCGATTTGACGATGAATTTAAATTAGTTTTTGAAAAAAAGAAAGTAGGTCTTAAAAAGGAAAAAATAAGTATTCCAGATCCTATTCCTTGTCCCAAGTGTACCAAAGGAACTGTTGTAAAAGGTAAAACTGCATATGGATGTAGTGCATATAAAGAAGGATGTAATTTTAGATATACCTTTGAAAATTTAAAAGCTAATGCCCAAGGGCAACAATTAACAAAAGAATTAGTTTACAAACTCATTAATGGAAAATAGTACTTCACCGCTACCCCATCGTCATTTTATGCTATATAAACCTTATGGCTACTTAAGTCAGTTTATTAATAATGGACAAAAGCAAAATTCAAAACGCTTATTAGGAGAATTACACAGTTTTCCAGAAGGTACTATGTCTATAGGAAGATTAGATGAAAAATCTGAAGGATTATTATTGCTTACCACAGATGGTAAAGTGAGTAATTATATCAATAGTAGAAAAGTAGAAAAAGAATACTACGCATTAGTTGACGGAGCTATTACTGACGAAGCGATTCAAAGTATGCGTGATGGTGTTCAAATAGGCATTAACGGAAAAAAATACTTAACAAAACCATGTAAAGTTGAACGTTTAAACGAAATTCCAGAGTTGCCAGAGCGAAAAAAGAAGATTAGAGATATGCGTCATGGCCCTGTTACATGGATAGCTGTAACCCTAACCGAAGGGAAGTTTAGACAAGTTAGAAAAATGACTTCTGCAGTGGGATATCCTACCTTACGTTTAGTTCGAGTGCGTGTTGGTCATTTACACATAGGCAAAATGCAACCTGGTGAATGGGAAGAAATGAATTCTTTTATGTTATAATTGATTGTAAAATAGCTATTTAAAATAATTATAAATAACGTATTACTAAAAAGTTAATGTGTATCCTTTTTACCGTAAAATACACCTAATTCCTTTTTATAAAAACTTGTACGAAGCCCCCATTTTAACCCTAAAGTTAAGTCCGTAGTTTTAGGCTAAGCTTTCCGTAAGTGTATCGTGTTGATATGCTGTAATTTAGTATTGCAATTATTGATCAATATCGCAGCGAAATTCAAACAACTTTACAAATACTAAAACAAAATCAAATGGAAGTACAAGTTAAACATCAATCAGTTATTGGAACTAATAATGAAATTAACTGGGACGGAGGACAAAGAATCACTCTTAGAGATCAACAAACAGCTGTTTGTGAAGGATTAAAGGCAGGTCAGTTATACGGAATATTCTTTTACAATGCTAGTCAAAGTGATCACGATATTGATGTTATTGTAAACTGGAGTAATGGTAGTTTACCTGTAACAATAAAAGTACCTGGTACTACAGGAAACAATGGGTTAGCATCTGTTGCTTTAGTTTCTGGAAGTGAAACTAATACTGTTTCTGTATCTATTAAAACTGATGAAGGTAGTGGTTCAAATGCAGTTGATACTTGGATTGGTAGTGTAGGTATGCCTATTAATACTGCTGGATTAATTAATCAAGAAATGCCAATTAACGAGAACATGCCTTTTGACAAGTTCAGAAGATATTACAGAGTACCTTCTTCTCAATGGTATAACCTTACTATCAACAGCAACAGAACTCAGTTTATGAGTATTCAGTTTATAGAAAACCAAGCTACAGTTTTTATTGTTAATCCAGGACCAAACGCTGAAGCTTTTGTAACAGGAATAGGAAGTGTTACAGAAAATAAAGATTTTACAATTGTAAAGCCTAAATCAGGACAACCACAAACAATTACTAATCCATTATTTGGTAATGGAGGACAATTTGTATGGATGAACATTGATTCTCAGCAAAATTCTGACGATTCAAACATCATTTTACAACAACTTTAATATTAAGTTTAGTATTACGATATAATTAAGAAGGAGGCTTTTATAGCCTTCTTTTTTGTTTAATTAAATGTAAATATTAAGTTATGAGTATGTTATGATTTATAAAATTCATTCATAATATCGAAAAATACAGAATAAACCTACAAGCATAAATCTTCTTTCTTTAGCCTAAAGTTAAGTCCGTAAATAGTTGATTTACAAACCTCAATAAATTGGGTTACACATTGATTACCTTAGCATAGCAATTACTTAATGATTATCGCGATACTATATTTTGAGTGTTTGCATGTTAAAAAATATTCAAACAAAACAAATCAATTATGTCAACAGAGAAAAAACAATTAGGATTGTTTCACGTTAATTATGAAGTAAGAATTGGAAGACCTGATCAACCAATAGTAGGAGATGTAAGATTAAATTTAAGCCTTGCGGTATATACTCCAGGAAAAACAGTAAGTGGTATAGCACATATTACTCAAGCAACTAACCCACCACTAGATCAACACAGTAAAGTATCTGGAAATTATACGTATTTAACGGTAATGCCTAATAACTCACATATTTTGGTAACTGCTACTGGTTTTCCAGATATTCACTGGCCAGATGGAGCAGGTCACGGACTACAATTACAACCTAATTTTGAATTGCGTATGGTGCTAGAAGATGATTGGCAAACAGGACGTGCAAATTTTAAATACAGAGATCCTAACGGAAATTGGCAAGAAGCTAATGACTTTTATGTGCAAGCAGTAAATTCATTTGAAATAGCAAAAGAACCAGCGTTATCATAAACACATTTTAACTTACTTTTTCATTATCATTAAGCAACAGTAATTACTACTGTTGCTTTTTTTTATGCATAAAAAAACCAAAACCCTTAATTTCTTAAGACATTTTGGTTCCTCACTATATATAGAATACTATCCTTATTTGATGATATTCATCGTCATGGGATAATATGGATGCTCTCCATTACTTGTTTTTATAGCATTAAGAATTGGAAAAACGATAGTGATGATTCCTATAGCGATTAATCCCAAAGCACCTAGACCTATTAATAAAATCAACGGTACACAGATAAGACTATAAATAAACATACTGATCTGGAAATTTAAAATTTGCTTTCCGTGGTCATCCATATCTACTACTTTATCTCTTTGTGTGATCCATAGTATTAACGGAACTATAAAACCTCCTACTCCGGTCATTAAACTTAATAATTGTGATAAATGGGTTATGACTAAAAATTGATTATCGTTTCTCATGGTTTTACTTTTTTTGGTTATTGATTACAAAATTGCTAATTAAATTAGCATTACATCTACATGACGATAATGCTTTAGTTTTGTTACAGTATTTTAATCTTTTTTAACATTTATTTGTGAAAAAAATTATTCGATAACATGAGGTTTTCGACAAAACATACTTTTTTCCTAATATTATTAGCTATTTACTTTTAAGTTTTAGTGTTACTATCAGAAGCTTGTTATAAACTATCCCTAAATAATTAGATTATACATGATATAAAAACTTTATGACATTAATACTACTGTTTATGATTCTTAAATTACTGTTGGTGTCATTAAGACAAATTATAACTATTACATATTACAACTTTGTGCCTGTGGTAATAAGAGAAGGATATTCGATTAAGTAGCTACTATCTTTTCTTATAACAACAGGCGGAATCTGAAAAGCCTATTAATAAAAGAGTAAGAAATCATAAAAGTTAACATATGCCAATAGCAGCAAAAGATATCGTTAGTGCATTAAAATTAGTCCCAGAAGCAAGAAGAAAAGTATGGGTTGGTGGTTTTTTAAAAAGACGTTTAATTAAGTTTTATGTGGGTGAAGGATTTAAGATAAATCCAGAGTCTATAAAAGAATTAGCAGAATCTGGAAAAAAGACAAACGGAACGTCTACAGATGAAGAAGTACAACAAAAAGCTGCATTTTTATGTGCTTTAACAGCTCAATTAAAAGAGTTTAATGATGCGTATGAAGGAGCTATTGCTTCTGGAGATTATGACAGATTATACGACGCTATTTTGGATAGTTGTGATTTAAGAGCCGAATCAGGTTATGATAAAGTAAAAGGTATATTTTCAAAAAAATAAACCTTATTATAAAAGAAGCCGACTATACAGTCGGCTTCTCCATTAAAACTTAATACCTTAACAAATACGATGATTATTTGATGATTAATTTTTGTGTTACTGTTTCTCCTGTATTAGATTCAACTTTAACTAGATAAATTCCTGTAGTTAAAGCCATTTCTCTAGCAGAAAAAGTATTTAAACCTTCAGTCAAAGCAATAGTTGCTTTCTTTTGTCCTAAAATAGTATAGATTGAAGCAGAAACTTCTTCACCATTTAAGCGTTTTAAATAAAAAGAAAACGCGTCACTAGCTGGATTAGGCACTACTTTAATACTTGATAAGATTCCTTCATCCTCATCACCTAAAAGTGGCGTTGCAGACTCTAACTCGGCAACCAATTCTTCTGAAGTTAATGAGCTTCCACAAGAACCTTCATAGATTTTAACATTGCTAAATACTGAAGTGTTTCCGCTACCTGCATCATTATCATTAATAAATACTAATCTATCCATAGTTCCAGTATAGAAATTCCCTACAGGAATAGTATAAGTAACTGTACCAGATCCAGGATAATTGTCATAGTTTCCTACTCCGTAGTTTTGTGTACCATATACTCTAAAATACCTAGAAGACGTCAATGAGTTGTTATCTTCAAAACCTACGGCGTGAATTTCGCCTTGAGCGGTACTACTAAACTGAAACTCAATAACAGTATTTGATGTAACAGTATAATTATAGCTAATACTCTTCCATGTATTGTTTTGTAATGATAAAGAAGCTCCACCGTTTTGAATAACAAAGTTACCTGCACTATCTTGATTAGAGAACGAATTGATCTGGAAATCATTAAAATCAATTGTAGTACATCCATCTGGAGGAGTAGTAGTACCTCCTAGATCCATAGCTTCCCAAAAATCAGTAATCGTAGCTCTAGCACCATAGTTACTTCCAGTTCCGCTTGTTCTACAACCACCATAAGCATGTACTCCTACAGCATTTCCTGTAGCAGCATCGATGATAGGACTACCAGAATTTCCTCCAGTAGTATCTGTTTGATAACGAACAAAAGTATTGGTTACACTAGCAGTAGGTCCTGTATGTGTTTGCTGTGTTTGATTGTCAATACCTGTATCTGTCCCAAAACCAGTAATTGTGATCGAATTACCAGGACTAGATTGCACAACGTTAAATGATTTTCCTTGCGCTTCTATAGGAGTAAGCCCAGTTTGTGTATTAGCACTAGCTGTAAAAACAGCCCAATCTGTAGCGGGTTGACCTCGTACATAATCAGTAATAAAGTTACCTATAGGATACTGATCTTCTGGTCCTGGATGAACGATAGATCTATCTGGATTTGATTTAGGTACATTAAATTCGATTAATTGTGCTCTACTTCCTGTACAATGTCCAGCGGTTACTAATTTACCATTAGTAATAATCCATCCTGTACATCCTATAGGTACAATTCTTCCTATAGCATCGTCTGTTGAGTCTACTCTATTATCTACAGATCCACATTGAGAACGTTGTGTATCATTGTCAGGCTCACCTACTCCTATTTCGGCTATAGTAAATCCGATTTCACTTTCTCCAGCAGCAATATTTAAAGTAACTGTTACTGCATCTCCATTAAAATAAGCACTAGAGTTTTTCCATTTCTTTAAACTCTCTGCTGTAAGTGTTTGTGTTGCTCCATCTAAGTTTGATGTAATCGTAATTGTACTATTGTTACCTAGATTAACATCATCAAAGAATAAACGTAACCATGTAGCACCATTTTCAGATACGGTTTCAGTAATTTCTTCTGATTGATTTTTGGCAGTATTTGTATCAGATTTTATACTTACATTATAAGGGATATAATGTCTAGGTAATTCTTCTTGCGCTTTCGCGAAAAGCGAAACCATAAAAAATGCTATAACAAGATAGCAATGAAAAGATGTTGAGAGATTAAACTTCCTAAATTTAAATGTGTTTGTGTGTAGTGATTTCATAAAAAGTAAATTTTAATCGTATAATTAAGGTATTAAGTATTGACAAAATATATAAGCTTTGGCGTTAAACGCTTAGCCAGTATTCCGTATAAATCCCTTTACTTTTAAAATATATTTTATGGTAAAACTACCTTAGAAAGTTACACTAACATTCCCCTTTTAGTGTGGTTTCTGTACTAGTATTTTGCGATAATTCGGTATGCTAACTATATAAAAGTAAAATAGTTATGTTTAAAAACAAAACAAATTACCGTATTTTATTACGGTAGGTAGTATGATTCCTTTTCAATTATAGATAATATATGCACTATAATCTATATTTTTGCGCATTCAAAGTAGATGATCTATGATTTCACATGATACTATAGTAGCGCTGGCTACAGCATCTGGTGCAGGTGCAATTGCTGTAATTCGTGTTTCTGGTAAAGAGGCTATTGCTATGTGCTCTTCTTTATTTAAAGCTGTTAATGGTAAAATATTAAGTGAGCAACCTAGCCATACAATTCATTTGGGACATATTATGGACGGTAATCGTATGCTTGACGAAGTGTTGGTATCACTATTTAAAGGAACAAGATCTTATACAGGTGAACCTACGGTAGAAATATCATGTCACGGATCTACGTATATCCAACAAGAAATCATTCAGTTATTGTTGCGTAAAGGTTGTAGAATGGCAAATGCAGGTGAATTTACTTTACGTGCTTTTATTAACGGAAAATTAGATTTATCTCAAGCCGAAGCTGTTGCCGATTTAATAGCATCTGACTCTGAAGCTTCTCATAAAGTAGCCATGCAGCAAATGCGTGGTGGTTTTAGTAACGAAATCAAAAACCTAAGAGACGAATTGTTAAATTTTGCTTCTTTAATCGAATTAGAACTTGATTTTGCCGAAGAAGATGTAGAATTTGCCAATCGTACGCAATTCCAAGATTTGATTTCAAGAATTACGGTAGTCTTAAAACGTTTAATAGATTCTTTTGCTATAGGTAATGTGATCAAAAACGGAATTCCGGTTGCTATTGTAGGAGAGCCTAATGTAGGGAAGTCTACCCTACTCAATGCCTTATTAAACGAAGAACGCGCCATAGTATCTGATATTGCAGGAACTACCAGAGATACGATAGAAGATGAAATTATCATCGGCGGAGTAAGTTTTAGGTTTATTGATACCGCTGGTATACGAGAGACCAAAGATGTTGTAGAAAGTATTGGTATCCAGAAAACTTTTGAAAAAATCGAACAAGCTCAGGTGGTGATGTATTTGATAGATTCTAGTGCTATTGATGCCACAGGTATAGCAGCGATTAATGTTGAAATCAATAAGATTAAAAATAAGTATCCACAAAAACCATTAATCGTTATTGCGAATAAAGTAGATAAGCTTACAGCAGAAGAAACTACTCATCTACAAGAACATATAGCAGAACTTTTCTTATTATCAGCTAAACAAAATATCGGTACCGAAGAACTTAAGAATCGCTTATTAGAATTTGTAAACACTGGTGCATTACGCAATGACGAAACCATAGTAACCAATTCTAGACATTATGATTCTTTGGTTAAAGCATTAGAAGAAATTGATAAGGTGCAATATGGCATCGATAATGGATTATCTGGAGATCTAATGGCTATTGATATTAGACAGGCTTTATACTTTTTTGGAGAAATCACAGGAGAGATTACAAGTGATGATCTTTTAGGGAATATCTTTGCTAATTTTTGTATCGGGAAGTAACCATACAAAATAAATAAACAACAAACTTTTACTAAACATATTAAAAACCCTTTTAAATAAAGATTTGTTGGGTTATTCTATTGCTTTTCTTTGTAATACAATCTTTTTATATTTCTAAGGATTATAAAATTATCAAAGAGCCAATTGAACTAAAAATTATGACAACAAAACATTTACAATACTTATAAAACTATATTTTTGTGATACTATCAAATGATACTATCACAAAATGAAACCACCATATCAGATTACAGATGAAATTTTAAAATTAGTAGTTGCTATTTCTGAAAAACTAGGAGAAATAAAAGCTACTCATCTGTACAAACCTCCTACTGAGCTAAGAAAAAAGAATCGTATTAAAACTATTCAATCATCATTAGAGATAGAAGGAAATACGCTAACAGAAGAACAGATTACAGCACTTTTAAATGATAAAAGAGTAATTGCTCCACAAAAGGATATTTTAGAAGTACAAAACGCTATAAAAGTATATGAGCAGTTACGAACGTTTAATCCTAATAAACTAACTGACTTAGAAAAGGCTCATTCCATTTTAATGCAAGGTTTAATAGAAGATGCTGGTAAGCTAAGAATAAAAAATGTAGGTATCGTAAAAGGTTCTAAGGTAGAGCACCTTGCTCCTACTGGTTCTTTAGTAAAAGGACTTATGAATGATTTATTTAGCTATCTTAAAACCGATGAAGATATATTATTGATAAAAAGTTGTGTGTTTCACTACGAATTTGAATTCATACATCCGTTTTTAGATGGCAATGGTCGTATGGGTAGGCTGTGGCAAACTTTGATATTAATGCAGCAATACCCAGTATTTGAATTTCTACCCGTAGAAAGACTTATCAAAGAGAATCAAGAGGAGTATTATAGGGTTTTAAGTGTATCGGATAAATCAGGGCATTCTACACCATTTATTGAGTTTATGCTTGATATTATACTTCAATCTTTAGAAAATCTCTTAAAAACGCAAAACAGAACCCTTACACCACAAGATAGAATTGAATTATATAAAGACATTATAGGTAGTAATCAGTTTAGCCGTAAAGATTATTTGCAAAATTTTAAAGATATTAGTCAAGCAACAGCAAGTAGAGATTTGAAATGGGCTGTAGAACAACAAATTTTGACTAAAACAGGAGAAAAAAGATTAACCAAATATCATTTTAATTTGACTTAATTCGAGTTAATTTTACTTTTTAAAACGTACTTTTTGTACCTTATTTGTTTCTTTAAACCGTACAATACATATAAATAAAGAGATTACATTTTCTGTATTGGGAAGTGATTATTAAGATAAAACAACTTCATATATAACTAAAAAATAATAACACTATTACCCTATCTTATAACCATATTCATGGGTAAGATTTTTTTATTTTTAGAACTACTACTATAGTAATGCTTAATTTTATAGGATAACTACTTTAGTTAACCTTAAAAAACTATATATGAATAGATATATACCACTGGTAGTTCTAATATTTCATTTTTTGATTTCTTGTAAAAAAGAATCCAATCAAAATGCGCCATCTGATAATAAGCTTGTAATTAATGATACTAAACGGTTAACGCAAACGACTGCTGAGGATACCCTATCAACTTTTCTTTATACAAACGAATTTGTTCCTAATATTAAAGAACTTATCAAATTAGAACTTATTAGTAAGCAAACTTTTGATGCTATACCAAATGATAAGAATTTAACGCTTGAAAAAAAGCTTGATAAGATAGATAGTTTAGCTTCTAATACTTTTGAGATTACGTTGGATAACGGTTCGCAAATTACCTTATCAGCAGAAAAGGATATGTTTTACTCGTTAAATTATTTGGGTAATATACCCAAAATGGAGGCTTTTTTACTGTATGTATCAGATGATGACAATGAATCTCCGTATCGACTATATTCTTCTATAACGGGAGAAAAACTTTTTCATTTAAGGCAACACCCTACGATTTCTCCTTTCGGTAATTATATCGCCTATATTGATGATAACATTATGGGTGATGGAAATCTAAATATTATAAAAAAAGAAAATAATGGAACAGTTCATCAACTCATTGATATACCGTTTTCAAATTGGGAAGCTGCAGTAGTAACAGCAGAAGATTTAAAAATAAAATGGTTAAATGGTACTGCTTTCGTTTTAAAAATTATTCCCAGAACGACAGATTTAGATTTAGAAAAGAATACTTCATATCTTAAAGTTACCATCTTATAGAAACTAGTTTTATTTAAAAATTAATTCAAAGAACAAACATGAAGAATTTAAATGTAAAGAAACTGTCCCAAATTCATTTTAAAGATGATAAGTTCAGAGATTATATATTCAGTCTTAACATAAATTCTCTTGAGGAGATAACAACATTAACATGTGATGATTTTATTTCGATTAACGAAATAAAGTATTTCCCCAACCTTGAGATACTCTCTATGACTTCTTATGAATTAGAAGAATTAGATTTAAGCTATAACAAAAAATTAAAGGAAATAACCATAGGAGATAGTGAATATCTTAAAACAATTGATTTCTCAAAAAATATAGTCTTAGAAACACTTAAACTACAGAGTTTAGACAATGTAAATACCATAACGCTCGAAAATAACCTGAATCTTAAAACATTATACATTGGGGATTTATGTAATCTAGAAAAAATAGATTTAACCAATAATGAAAAACTTGAAAAATTAGATGTTGAACATGGTGGATACTTAGAGATTGAATTAGGACACAAGGAACATCTTAAAGAAATTTCGTGTTCTTCTGGCCGTTTCTGGTTTCAAAAAAAGAATACGTCTTTACCTAATTTAGAAACATTAATAATAGAAAATTGTGAAGGTGAAGGTAGATTGAATGTAAGTGATTTCAAAAAACTAAAAAAACTAAATATCACCTGGAATCAATATGATGCATTAGATCTTTCCATTAATAAAGATTTAGAATATTTAAGTATAACAGCTAATAAATTCACCTCAATTGATCTTACACATAATGTTAACCTAAAAACACTTTTTATAGGAGGAGATTTTAAGCAATGGGATGATGATGATAGTGTTGTAGGACATAAAAGTTTAGATTTAAGTAAGAATATTAATTTGACGTTTTTGAGTATTGAAAAAGGAGAATTAAATACAATTGATCTTAGTCATAATTTAAAATTAAAAACTTTTATTATTGAACGTAATCCTATTAAGGAATTAGATGTATCTAATAACAAACATATAACATCTTTAAGAGTAAAAGAATGTCCTATTAAAGAAATTGATCTTACAAAAAATACTCAACTAGAAGAATTAATACTAGAACAAACAAAATTAAAATCCATAAAATTACCTACAGCTATTACCCTATCACCAAGTAAGGTCTATATAAGAGCAGATGAATTAAACACAGCTGTTACAAACTCTTTTAAAGAATTAGGAATTGATATAGGATAAAACTACTACTCTTTAATAAAGAACAGTGAATAATTTATAAATGAGATTAAAGCTTTATTTTTGAAAACTCAAATCAGTAGCCTTAATAGTATTTAAATGACGATAGCAGATTTAGTAGGTAGATATCAAATCATAGGTAGCAATCAAGATGAAGGAGATATAACATATAAGGGTACACTTACACTCTCTCTTGACAAATACAATAGAATTATAGCCAAATGGCTTATACATGGAGAACAAGAGCAAATCGGTCATGGCTTTTTTAAGGATAATATTCTGGTAATCAACTTTAGTTATCAAGGTGATGATCATCAAATTTATAATGGAACCGTAGTTTATAGATGTCTTTCAAAAGATCTTTTGGATGGTTTCTGGTCAGAAGAATTTGGTAATCCCTTATACTTAGGAGAAGAACGTTGTTTTAGGATAAAGTCCAAAGATGAACTCTTAAACTAAATTGTTTTTTAGGTCTAAAAAACGTGTTATTCATGTAAATAGGTAAAATGTATACAGTAAACAGTAAAATATATACATTTAAGCTGGTCTTGTAACATAATTTTGTCATCATAATTAAAAAGTGAAGGCATGAAAAAGGTGATTTTAGTTACAGGAGCTTCTTCAGGAATAGGAAAAGCAACAGCATTACAGCTTATTAGTGAAGGACATATCGTATATGGTCTAGCACGTAGGGTTGAAAAAATGCAAGATCTCGTTACTGCAGGAGGATTTGCTATTGCCATGGATGTTACACAACACGAGCAGATAGAAGAAGGAATTCAAAAAATCATAGCTACACACCAACGCATTGATGTTTTAGTAAATAATGCTGGTTTTGCTATTTGGGGAGCTGTAGAGGATACTTCTTATGAGGATGCAAAAAGACAATTTGAGGTCAATATTTTTGGTCTAGCCGAAATTACTAAAGCTGTGCTACCTGTCATGCGTAAGCACAAAAGCGGAAAAATCATCAATATAAGTTCTATAGGTGGAAAAATATACAGCCCATTAGGTGCATGGTACCACGCTACAAAACATGCGCTTGAAGGATGGAGTGATTGTTTACGTTTAGAAGTGAGTCCGTTTGGGATCGATGTTGTCATTGTAGAACCTGGTGCTATTAAAACTGAATTTGGTGATGTACTTAACGAAAATTTCTCAAAATCTGATAAAGGAGCATATAGCGAACTGGCACAGCTTATGATCAAAGTTACAGCAGATACCTATAGTAAAGGTAATTTCTCACATCCTAATGTGATAGCTACCGTGATTTCTAAAGCTATAAAAAGCAGTAAACCTAAAACACGTTATGCCGCAGGTAAAATGGCAGGACAAACTTTGTTTTTTAGAAAATGGTTTAGTGACCGTATGTTTGACAAAGCTATTGTACGTATGATTAAAAATGTTTCAAACTAAAGGAAATAGCGAAGAATCTCAAGTTTAATGTACTTTTATAATAATCAAAAATAAATTCATAATGTCATATGAGTAATCTTATCACCATAAAAAGTGTAGCCGAAATACATCAGATGCTTCAATTAGAATCTCCTAAGCATCCATTGATTTCTATAATGTATATGAAGGATTTAACAACAGATCCTATGCTTGATAATGTACGTTTTGCTACAGAATTGTATATGATTTCGTTAAAAGATGGTGTTACTGGTGCATTGCATTATGGACGTAATTCTTATGACTTTAAAGATGGGACCATGGTGTTTAGTAAACCTAATCAGGTGTTAGCCTCAGAAAATAAAACCATAGCAGATGATGCCAAAGGATGGTTTCTCATTTTTCATCCAGATTTAATCCGCAAATCTGAGTTAGGAAAAACTATTGATAGCTATAACTTTTTTGATTATGAAGTTCATGAAGCATTACACTTATCTGTAGATGAACAACAAACCGTAACAGATATCATTGAAAAAATAAAGAAAGAATATCAGCAAAACATTGATAAACATAGTCAAAAACTGATCATTTCTAATATCGAATTGCTGCTAGATTATTGTAATCGTTATTATGATCGTCAGTTTTATGTGAGAACTAATTTGAATCAAGATTTAGTTTCGGATTTTGAACAGATGCTTAAAGAATATTTTACTTCAGAAAAACTTTCGCAATTAGGCGTGCCTACAGTAAAATATTGTGGAGAACAACTACAAATGTCTCCAAAATACCTAAGTGATTTACTCAAAAAAGAGACAGGAAAAAGTGCCAAAGATCATATTTATTCTTTTGTGATTAATAGTGCAAAAAATAAGCTATTAGGTACAACAGAGACGATAAGCGAAATAGCCTATGATCTAGGATTTGAGTATCCACAACACTTTAGTAAATTATTTAAAAGACAAACAGGATTAAGTCCTGCTCAATATAGAAAGATGAATTGATATGAAGAAGGTATTGATAACTGGTTCAACTGGAATGGTAGGAAAAGGTGTATTGCTAGAATGTATAGAAAGTGAAAAGATAGAGGAAATCATTCTGGTAAATCGTAAAGCTATAGGAATGACTCATCCTAAGATAAAAGAACTTCTATTACATGATTTTACACAAATTACAGCATTAGAAGAATTTTTGATTGGTATAGATGCTTGTTTTTATTGTATGGGAGTATCAGCATTAGGAATGAATGAAGAGATTTATACAAAAATAACATATCAAACTACTAAGGCTTTTGTAGATACATTATATAGTCTCAATCCTAATATGGTTTTTAATTATGTTTCTGGAGCAGGAACCGATAGTACTGAAATCGGAAACAGTATGTGGGCAAGAGTAAAAGGAAGAACAGAAAACATGGTATTGTTACAAGGATTTAAAGATGCTTATGCTTTTAGACCCGGTATGATAATTCCTGAAAAAGGAATAAAATCGAGAACAGGATGGTATAACGGTGTATATTTCTTAATGAAACCATTTTTCTCTATGCTCAAAAATAGAGATTCGGTTACTACAACAAGCCGTATTGGTCAAGCTATGATTAATAGTCTGTTTCATCAAAAACACGAAAAACACTTAGATGCAAAAGCTATCAATGCTTTGGCAAGAAAAAAATAATATGTTACAATTAATATTAAAATATACTAAACGAATGTTTATAACATTAGGTGCTCTTATCGCACTATTTATTATAGCGTATATGTTGTTTGTGGGCTACTACCCTACTTTTGGTGGCGATATTTCTGAAAAAAGACAACAGTTATATACTACATCAAAACAATATAAAGAAGGAAAATTTGTCAATACCAAAGATGTACCTCAAGACCCAAGTTTTTCTGATATGATGACGATGACGCGTAAATTCTTTTTTACTAAGGTACCTAATACAAGGCCACAAAAAAGCATACCCGTACACAAATTTGATTCCTCTGCCTTGCATAACAATATCGAAGAGGATCGTTTAATCTGGTTTGGACATTCCACTTTTTTATTACAATCAGGACATTATAATGTGCTGATTGATCCTATGCTAGGTAAAGTTCCTGCTCCACATCCACTGCTGGGTGGAGAACGTTTTAGCAAAGAATTACCTATAACTATAGCGCAATTACCCAAAATCGATGCTGTTTTGATCTCTCACGATCATTACGATCACCTAGACTATGAGTCAATACAGCAGTTAAAAGATAAAGTAACACATTTTTATACTCCATTAGGCGTAGGTGTTCACCTTGAAGCCTGGGGTGTACCACAAGAACGTATTACAGAATTGGATTGGTGGCAGCAAGTAAATTTTGAAACTTTTAATTTTGTGTGTACACCTGCACAACACTTTTCTGGAAGAAAATTATCAAACGGACAATCTACATTATGGAGTTCATGGGTAATTCAAACACCTGAATCTAAAATATTCTTTAGTGGCGATAGTGGATATAGCACTCATTTTAAAGAGATCGGAGAGAAATATGGACCTTTTGATATTGCATTAATGGAATGTGGTCAATACAACGAAATGTGGCCTGATATACATATGTTTCCAGAAGAGACAGCACAAGCAGGAATAGATGTAAATGCAAAAAAAATGATGCCTATACATTGGGGTGGCTTTAAGTTGGCTTTGCATAGTTGGACAGAACCTATTGAACGCGTTATCTCAAAGAGTACCATGTTGGGATTGCCTATTATGGTTCCTCAAATTGGGACACCTATAAAAATAAAACAAGATGCAAGTCCACTAGTTAAGTGGTGGCAATGAACCCATAGCCATAATACCTTTAAGTATTCCCCAAGAGAAAGAGAGAGCAATACCCCTTACCTGCTCTCTCTTTTATAGTATAGCTACATCATAGCATACAAATTCTACAATATTAGCTTCTGGGTCTTTAATAAAGATTGATTTCCATTTAACCCATTCAAAAACTTCGGTTACATGAGGAATATTAGCTTCTTTACAATAATTAAGAATATCATCGTAGTCTTTCTTGTCTATTTCTAAAGCAAAATGATGTAAATTACTTTGCTTCGGATCTATCGCTCCCATAGTATCTCCAAAAGCAGTTACATTAGCTTTTGCAAAGAGTGCCAAAGTTTGTTGATGACCACCATAACCTTCGGCTATTTTAAAAAAAGTATAATTTTCTGAAGCATTAACGAGTTCTAACCCTATTATATCTTGGTAGAAATTTTTCATAATTTCCATATCTTCTACTCTAAGGATAATTTCTCCTAAACCTTTGATTTGTTTACCTATCATAGGCTACAATGTATAAAATCATACAATAACCTACAATTAGTTAAAAATAAAAGCCATGAGCTTTCACCCATGACTTTAGTAAATAAATAGTATTTGTTTTGACTTATAGCATATGATCAATCAACTGAAGCATTTTTTTATATAATTGTTCAGCTTTTCTTTCTATTCGACGACCTTCTATATCAGTATATCCCTTTATATGAGGATTAGCTTTAAATCTAGAAGAATTTTGATTATCCTCAACAGCTATAGTTCGTGTTAAGGTGGCTGTTTGAGTAGCAAATGATCCATTATTATCATGATCAATTCCGTTTTCATGATGAATTGTTTCTAATTGACCAGATGCTTCTTCAGATGATGTATAATTATAGATCAATAAATTTCTTACTTCTTTTGAATCATTATCAAGATTATACAATTCCCATTGAAATTTCTTTTCATTTTCTGGATCGTGATAATCTCTGTAACGAACGAGTTTCCATGAACCTTCTCTTATACAATGCACTTCTGCGGGTTGAATTACAGGACCTCTTTTTAAACGATCAATATCATCTAGTTGTGCGGTAGTTAAATTATCATCAGGTGTTTTGATATAATGTTTTACTGCTTTGCTATAAATATCAAAATCATTACCATATTCCTGAAATGAATCTATTTTATGAGGTTTGTAATCTATAGGTTCGGTAATCATGTCACTAGTTGTAAACAAAATAGCGTTTCTTTGATTGTTACCTTCTAGATTAAAACGATCATAAATTTGTGTAGCCGTTCCTGTAATCAATTCACTGATATCAGCACCCACAAACTCTGGTACTCTTGAGCCCCCTAATCCTTTTCTCAGTACAGAAACTTCGTCTGCTGTAACACCAGTTAAGCCTAAAAGCGTTGGTGCAATATCGATATGACTTGTCAGCGCTTCTATAGCTTTAGGTGTTGTTGTATTAGCAGAACGATCCTCTTTAGGCATACTAATTACTACTGGAACATGAATAGCCTCTTGATAAGCCGTATGCCATTTTTGCATCATCATTCCGTGAGAGCCACCGTATTCTCCATGATCAGGAACAAAAACTACTATAGTATCTTCTCTTAAACCTGACTCATCCAGTGTTTTTAATACACGATCAATTTGTTGATCTAAGACATGATGCAAATATGTATAATATTGCATATAAGCTTCGGTCCATGTTTTAGGATCTTCAGATAATGGTAACGGAATTCCAGTTATTTTATGAGAATTATTGGCAACCTTTTGGTTTCCTGTTTTTGAAGCAAGTGCTATACCTAGTTTTAAAGAATAATCAAATTGACAATCTGGTTTATCTTTTAAATCTTCTCTCCATGATTTAGGTAGTGTAGCATAACTATCATCAATTCCGCCTGGATTCATATCAAATCTCCAAGTTCCTTGCTCAGGAGGTGTACTTAATGTTCCTTCAGGAGGAATTCCTAATGGTGTTTTATGATGTACTTCAAAATCATCATCAATTCCTTCAGGCTTATGGAGTACACCTTGAGCTTTTGCAGGTAAAACTGGCCAAGTAGTAATATCATGTGGATTGGTAAACGAAGCTACAGCAAACCATGGCTTTTTATCTATGGTATCAATTTGTTGTTGTTTTTCTTCATCAGTTAATCTTTCATTCATTTCAATACGACCTACTTCTTGATCATAATCAAGAGCCATCCCTTTACGTCTTAAAAATGTCGTTACAAGATCTGTAAAACCATGATCTCTATACATTCCAAGATTATTTTTTAAAGTACCATGTGGTTCAGGAAAAGAGGTTTCCCAATCATCAAATCCCCAATTCTTTAAGCTTTGTTTTTTAGGATGTGCAAAGTGACATTTCCCGAAATAATGTGTGGAATAATTATTTTGTTTAAACCAATCTCCTAGTGTAGGAATACCCTCTGGATCTAGCCAGAAAAAGCCTTCTTCGCTAGCACCTTTAAATACTCCATCTGTTTGAGTAACTTTATTTTTTGTTCCATATTGTCCTGTAAACATTGCTGCTCTACTTGGTACACAAGCAGTGGTAGCTACTGTATGGTTTTTAAGTACTGTAGCATTTTCTCTTAATTTCATAAAACCAGGAAATAGTTTACGAGCATCTTCAGAGATGTATTCTTCGACATTATCAGAAGTACCATCTATGTTTTGGAATCCTAAAATATTTTTAAGATCTGTAGTCATCCCTCCAGCATCTTTATTGATAGGAAATCTAAATTCATCTGCCATGATGAGTAAAACATTTTTTCCGTTTCCAAACAGTTGAGCATTGTTTTTTGAATCAGTTGATTCATTCTTTTTTAATTGTTCTTTCGACATCTATTTATGTGATTTAGTGTGACTACTAAATTTAGAAAGAATAGTTAGTAACAAAAAAGGTCAAAACCACAGAGTTTATAAGTGGAATCTATCTAAAAACATTTTTTTAATAACAGGGAATTTACTGCCCATTACCTAAGAAATGTAGCTCATATCAAAACTACCTATACAATTAATGATACTTCTTAAAATTTGTATAGTCAAAAAGTTAGCCAGTGCTTTTTGATGTTCTGGCACAGGTAAGCTGAAAACTGTATAGAGTAAGCATATTAAAATCTTAATTCGAAAGAAAAACTCGAATTAATAATAACTTTTACAACATGGCATATAGAGATGATTTCTATAAAAAAGCAAATATTATAGGGTATACAGGAACTATAGGTTCAAATGAAACTGTGTATTTTAAAGATGGCAATGAATACGGTCACATTACACAAGATCATAATTTTGTAACTAACATAGGAAGAGAAACCGTTAGAAGTGCAAGTGATTATAAAATTGAAAATAGATCTTCTGACGGAAGATGTCAAGAATCGGCAAACGGAGTTGTTTTTCATGTAAGTCGTAACCCATTTATAGCTGTTGATAGTTCTACTATTGATCAATTAGCAGATGCTATTACTAACAAAACAGAAGAAAAAGAATATCCCAAAAACGGAGGGATATTAATTGATAAAAATGGTCGCAAATTTAAATTTAGTAATGGTAAGTTTACTAGAGTTTAAATAGAAATATGAATTAAGGTGTCGTTTTAATTTAAAAATGACACCTTAACTGTACGTTTAAAACTTATTATTTAAATACCCTCTACTCCAATTTAGGTACTTATTATAAATAACAGATCTTAGTTCTTTTAATTCTTCATTATCATCTTTTAAGCTATTAACCGATTTAGACATAGCTGATAAATGTTTCATGGTTAGCTGAGTATTTTGGATAAGTCTGAAACCATATTTATTAATAGACTTATATTGATGTGTTGCTATTGCTCGTTCAAAATTCATTATATCTGATTTGAAATTCATAGCATCATTTTTCTTCCTACGCCCTAATAACATATAAAATATAGCCACTAAGTCTAAAGGAATAAATAGTGTTATATAAAGTATTAATCCATTATCCATAAAATTTAATATTAAGGAATTTATTAGACATCAATAACATATAGTGTGTTACATTTTTTAGTATAGAAAAAAACGATTATAAATAGCTGTTTATTAATTGTTTGTGGTAAATATGTCACTTTTGCTTAAAAAAAGTAAAAAAATATGGGTAATAAAGTCTCTACATCTACCCTATCTCATGATCGATCACATGAAATAGTGAGGAATTACACTTTAAATGATTAGAGTTTGATTGTAATACTAAACTATGAAAGGCGGAATCTGAAAAGCCTTAACAGAGTAAGAACTTAATAAAATGTAAAAAATGAAACACATTAAATCATTAACCGCAGGCTTTATATTATTAACACTATTATTTTCTTGTGCAAAAGAAGAACTCCCAAATGAGTCTTTTGAATTACAGGAAAAGGCACAGTCTTCTGAGTTACCAAGAGTAGATATGCCCAGAGTAGAAAACGGAATTTTATTTTTTAAAGACAAAGATCATGTAGATGCTTATTATGGCTTTTTAGAAGAATATATTAATCTAAAATTTGAAGATGCTAAAGATGAAGAATTAGATGAAGATCTAATCTTAGATGATATCGAAAGTCAATTCTCAGGATTTTCCTCTTATAGAAAACTGTATAATGAAAGATACGGTTTTAGCGAGCGAGGAAATACAGAAAAAGAAATCATGGAAATCATGAAAAAGGATTATGTTACTGGATATCAAAAATCTTATCTCAATAAAGATCTCGAAATAGGTATTGGTGACAAGGTTTATATATTCCATTCTAACGATATCATTCTTTCTGTAGATAAAAAGGAACAAAAAGCTCTTGAAGAGATTAAGAAGATTGAAAAAGGAACAGGTATTCTACCCGCAGATTTATTAACTAAATATGATGTGATTGAATTAAGTTCTGTTAATAATACTATGGGAACTAAAATGCACATAATAGTGAGTCCATTTTTAGAATATAACTCTTCTGGAATATTACAAAATGTAAATTGTAATGTGTATGAAAAGAAGATAGCTATGACATTATTTGAAACGAAAAAGGATATTGATGGTAATATTGTAAGTTCTAGCCCTTATATAGGTAATTTTCATAAAATAAGTATTGATTGGGGTGATGGTACTCCTATAACTACGCATATTAACAGTATACAAAGTGGAGAATATATAAGCCATACATATACTGACATTTCTATTGAACCATATAATGCTATTGTAACTATAGAGTTTTTTGATGATAATGGTATTCTTCAAGTAATGTCTGATCCAGTAAGTGTTATCGTAGAGAATGCATGTACAGAGGTAAACGGATCAACATTTGATTCTACAAATAATGGAACATGGATGTTAACTGGTAGGATTGATGTTTCCAATGGTTTTTTAGGAGCAAATCGCATTAAAGGAACTAGTGAAGCTTTTAAAAGTTGTGGTGGTAATTGTTGGGTAAAAGTTAAAAAAAGAAGACACAAGCCTTTTATTAAAGTACGTGTTGATGGTATTTTTAGAGATGCAAATTGTATTCAAAAAGCACATAAAACTGGAAGTGCTCAATCAAATAAGGCTAATAAGAAAAGAAAATCAAAAGCCAAATTTTGGTCAAGATATGATCATTCAAATGGGGATGTAAGATCAGAGCACTGGATTAGTAAAGATGGTCATAATCTTTATCTAGAAGTAGTTTTTAATCCATGTTAATACTTAAAGTATTACTTTAAATAAAAACGCTTATTATTTGTTAATAAGCGTTTTGCTTATGTTGCTATTTAATTTTCGATAGCATAGCTATTATTCTTAAAGGAGCTCCACTTCCACCTTCTATTTTCATAGGTAAAGCAATAATTTCGAATCCACTTAAAGGTAGTTTATCTAGGTTTGTCAAGTTTTCAAAAGCAGGAATATTTTGTTCTAATAAGATAACATGGCTTTTAAAATATGTCGATTGTCCATAATCTATGCTAGGTGTATCGATACCAATAGCATTAATATTACGATGTTCTACAAGCCATTGTGCTGCTTCTGGAGAAAGTCCGGGAAAATGAAGTAAAGCAACAGCTTCTTCTCCTCTTTTATCTGTGCCTAAATACTTAACTCTATCTGGATAATACTTAGAAAAATTAGTTTGTAATAATACGATACTACCATCTGGAATTTTAATTCCTTGATGTTTTTCCCAAGCCAAGAAGTCCTCTATAGAAATTAAATAGTCAGGATTTTCCATAGCTTTTGAAGAAACATTGATTTTAATAGCATCACCGATTAATTTTTTAAGCGGAATCTCATCTACAGATTGTCCATGTTTTGCAAAGTGTATGGGTGCATCTATATGTGTACCACCATGCTCTGCAGTACTAAAATTATTGGCAGAATAAAAATAACCTTTGTCTGTTTCTCCTTTAAAAACAGTATCTAATTTAAATTCTTTGGCGGTAACCCAATACACAGTTTTATCTGAATAGGTATGAGAAAGATCTATCAACTGTTTTTCTTTTATTGGTATCTCTCTAGTCTTTTTTTCAACTGCAATGGGCTGATGGTTGGTGTTACATGCTATAAATGAAAATAGTACAACGTAACTAAAAATTGATTTCATAAATAATGATTGTGTGATAATGCAATATTAAATGTAATCATTTTTTAGAATTGTATTTTTAATTAACTTAGTATTTAGCATATATATATACTTATAAGATGATGGGCTTTAGGGCGTATAAATAGTCTTCCTAAATATGGAAAATCGAAATTCCAAACTTTTAAACTATCAATATTTTTAAATATAATTTGATATTCTCCTCTTTCAGGAATATTAATAGACATTATTTTTTTTGCTTTTTGATTAAATTCATAAGATTGTAAACGCCACTTACTCTTTTTAGGAGTAACTATTTTATTCGTTCTTACATTTTTTAAAATTATATCAAAATCGCCTAAATCTATATCCCAACCTCCAATAATATAGATACTATAGATTCCAGTAGATTTTTCCACTATTTTATTGGTATCATAAACGTTTATTAGGTCACTCATATTTAGTTAAATTAAAAGTTGATGCTAATTACATTAATGATTTAATCTAAGTTGCTTTTCAAAAAAGACTAGATACCATTGAAGATCGTTGTGCATATAACGTTCTTCTTCATCATAAAAACCTAATAAAGGATGCATTATATCTTCGTTATCTAATAAGAATAATGAACCTTGAAAGATTTCTTCTTCTTCAAAATAATCAAGCGTATATCCTATTTTTTGAGTATTTCGTTTATCAAAAGTTCCCTTAAAATCTTTATGATCTATTTTTAAAACACCATTAGATAATGTTTTAATACTGCCATTGATTTTTTGATTTGTAAGTAATCTATATGCTTGAGAAATACCCACAGCAAATAAACCAATAATGATAAAGATGATCTTAAACGGTATCCGATCTACAAAAGCATAATCATCAAAAATGATGTAAAGAAGTAATATTAGTGCAATACTATTAGGTAAAATGGCTAAACCAAATAAGGAAACATAATCAATCTGTGCTTGACCAATAGTAATACTGTTATTTGTAATATTGTATTTGATACGGTGTCTTTTAAATTTAGATTCTAAAAGAGAACGTTCTGTAGTATTCATAAATATATTTTTGAATGAATTAAAATGTTTTATAGAAGCAAAACATGCTTCTATTGAATTGCAATAAAATAAGGTGAGATTTATTGCAATTCCATATGTAAAATTGGATATGGCTTTCCTGTAGTATCAAGTTCAGATCGTTTGTAAGTCACAAAACCACTATGCAAATAAAAACCAATAGCCTGTTCGTTTTGTTCATTTACATCAACTTTGTTTATCTTTTGATCTTCTATAGCATTTTGTAATAGTGCTTTACCAACTCCTTTACCACGATATGCTGGATGAATAAAAAGCATTTCTAGGTTTTGCTCAGCAACTCCAGAAAAACCAATGATTTTATTATCTGTATTTTTGATACATCGCAGCGTTACTGCATCTAGATATTGATTAAGAATCAAAGGTTTAAAATATGCTATATCTTCCTCTTTAAGAAAATCATGAGTAGCTCGTACAGATGCTTCCCAAACAGCAACAACTTCTTTATATTCTGTCGGAAGTATTGTTTCTATTGAATAGTTCATTTTTTGATATGATATTATGTTGTCAAATATAGTAATTTAAATAATTAAAGAATTTGAGTAAGTTTTAAACGATAGTGAAAAGAGGTATAAAGAAGTCTTTTCCCTTTCAATAATTTGATCAACCCAAGAGTAGCCCTCGACAAGCTCGGGCTACTTTTGGGTTATCGAGCCTGTTGAGATAAACTTTTACATTCTTCACTAATTGTTTTATAATTCATCAATTACTCCTTATAACATTTATATTGTTCTCTATTGCATAACAATAAATTAAACGCTGCATTTCGTACAACTTTGTATCTGTGGTAATAAGAGAAGGATATTCGATTAAGTAGCTGCTATCTTTTCTTATAACATAGGCGGAATCTGAAAAGCCTAATAATAAAAGAGTAAGAGCATATATCATTTAGTATAATGGGTAAAGATAATAGCGAAACAGATAGAATATTTTCAGAATATTTTAGTGAGTATTTTGAAGCAAATGGTAAATATAAGGGGAATTATATTACAATAAAATATGAAGACCATAAGATTTCTGATCATCAAGGACATATTGTGCCTGATAACAAGATAAGATCTGTTTGTGATAATGAAGAAATTATAGCAATAGCCAAGAAAATAAAAAAAACATTTAATATTAAAGATTCTAATGAATTTGATGTTATTAAATCCATTATTATATGGAATCCTATTAATATATGTTCAGCACCTACCGATGAAAAAAGAGGACAATATCCTAAAAACGATATAGATAATGAAGTTGCTTATAAAATCATGGAAATCCATGCTGACGCTAATATTACCGAAAGTCTCTCATGGAGAAATGCTTTGAGAAAAATTATTTTGAAACCAGACGATATGTCGAGATTAGTTTCATATGTAAAAGAGAGTTTAAATTTGTTATTATCTCAAGATAATACTTCTGATTTGGTATATCATCTTTTTGAGTGGGAAAGAATTACTATCCAAAAAGGAAAAAAAGAAGTTTTAGTTCCCTCTGAAATTAATTTTATTGATAAAGAGTCAAAAAGAAAATAAAAGAGTTTCAATTAAAGTCGTTGTATCGAGAAAATATTTTATTCATATTCAAAACTTCTCAATACAACGATTTTATTCAGTATTTTCAATTTCTTTTTAGTTCATCAAGAGTTTTACCAGTTTTATCCTTCCACTCTCTCCAACCATTAGCTCTTCTACCTAAAACAGTTACAGCAGCAGAACTTGGAGATTTGAATAATTCGTCTTTGGCAAACTCTAATATATTTTCTTTCTGTACTAAGACTCCTTTTTCTTTAAGTCGAGTTCTTAGGCCAACAACCCATTTATCATCTGATATAGTTTCTTTTAAGTTACATATTGAACCTTGTAATACTAAAACTCCTTCGTCTGTAAGCAAAGCTTCTGCTTTAGCATCTTTTCCTTTACAATAAAACTTTTCTTGTTTAATAATTTTATCAGATCCTCTTTGATTTTCGAATAATGGAAATCCAAGTGAACTCACTAATATTTTGATAGTTTCAAAATGATCTAATAAATCAGCTTCTCTGGATTCACTAATAGATGGTTTTGTAGAGCCTTTCCCATTATCAAATTTATATCGTTTTATTTTTTCAGCTATTTTCAAACAATGATGTTCTAGATATTTTGCATCAGTTTTATTATAATCATTAGTTTTTGTAGTAACTATAATACAATCTGTCCAGAATTCTTTATTACGTTGATGTTCTTTTATTCGTTGCCAACAATTCTCACCTTCTCCTATATAGACCATAGAAATACCATTTTCATCTTCACCAAATAAGAAATATACTCCTGTATATTGAATCATTTCTCTTTTTTCAGCCTTATTGATAATTGTTCGAGGAAAATAAAGAGCTTTTAACATTCTACTAGTTAATTCAGCTTCTTTGACGCCTGTAGGAGATCCCGTAGGTAAAAATATTTGTATTGTTTGAGGACGAGTCATAGTAATTACTGTATTTGATGATTATTGTTTACTCCATAATTTCTTTCCAGTTTCTTCATCAATAGAAAACATGGTCTGCATAAATCGATAATTGACATTAGCTATTCGTTTAATTTCAGATGGACTGATAGGTTCTTTAAGGATTTCAAAATCATTTAATTTCATATAGTATTCTTCTTCATTTCTATAATCATGATCTTTTTTTAATAATTTCCCTGTTGCTATTCCTTTGGCAATAATCCCTTTTCCTGTACTATATAAAAAAATATAATGTCCTTTTTGTAGTTTTTCTATTTTATGTATCCATGGAGAATCATATGCTGCAGCTTTTTTTTCTGTTAACATATCTCTTTCATCCTGTTCTCCATCTTTAGTATTTGTATTGAGTATAAAATATTTTTGATCGACGATATCTTCATATATATTAGATGATTTAAGAAAAGTCTCGAAATCTAATAATATTTCACCTTTAACATCATATATTTTGTAAATCCAACTAGTAATGTTTATTCCTTGGTCTTGCCAATATAATATGGCTGATCTAGTTTTAATGTCAATTCCATTTGTTACTAGAATAAATTGTTGTTTATTATTAATATCTTTTTCTTGAAGATTTGTATTGAATTTTAGATTAATCTCATGCAATAATTCATTACTGTTTTTATCCCTTTTTTTATAATAGGTATTTAGTTCACTATAATTATATTGACCATATATTTGTCCATATCTTAGCGCTTGTAGAAGATTTACATCTTTTGACTCCCATGCTTTTAGCTCAAATAT
The DNA here is from genome assembly GCA_947387485.1 of Aquimarina rhabdastrellae. Taxonomy (GTDB): domain Bacteria; phylum Bacteroidota; class Bacteroidia; order Flavobacteriales; family Flavobacteriaceae; genus Aquimarina. Next base: position 39,130 of record CANDNT010000001.1, on the reverse strand, counting down.
ATATAAAGTACCTTCTTTATCAATTGCCATTAAATCAGGTTCTTCTTTACCTGGTTTAGATTGCATAATTAAAAGTAATTCTTCCTCTGGTAACAATTCATGTAAATAAGAAAACATTAACTTTTGTAAATCATCTTCTTTCCAATTTATATCAGCTAACTTAATAGCTTTGCGCTTATGAATTTCTCTTTTCTGTTGATCTAAATTAAATATCATATGCTTTGATTTTTTATAATACAAGTATAAATATAATTTATTCTTATATAAAGAAACAAGTAAATCCTAAAAGAAACTTACGGAAAACCGTAATAAGCTTATTATTTGTAGAATTAAGGTGAAATATGTAGTATTGTAACCAAATTAAAACATTCATCAATAACATCTTGTAACAATTGTAAAACAGATCGTTCTAATCTGGAAGTATTCTGTGGTCTTTGTAATTATCCTATTCAAGGAACAGAAAAAGAACAAGCCGTATTTATTTCTACTCAAGTAATGCAACGTAGTGACGTTAACGAAGCTTTTACTCGTTTAAAACGGGCTCGAATTCTACTTTTTGTAATTGCAGGGCTTTATGGCTTAACTGGAGTTTATTTATTTTTAAACGGAGTAACAGAAATTGCCATAAGTAATATGGTAATCACAGCACTCTTTTTATGTTTTGGTTTTCTTTCGTTTAAAATGCCTAAACTAGCATTAGCTATTCCATTAATACTTGTGGTAGTATACTATTTATTATTATTGTTTATAGATCCTATCTTGGTATGGCAAGGTTTTGTTTGGAAAATATTTACTATTGGTGTTTTATCGTATGCTCTATATAGTGTATGGAACGCTGATAGCATTTTAAAAGCAAATCCATATTTAGCTTCCTTATTAGGAATTAACAAGATCAGTGATCAATAATTTGCCAACTAATTTTAATACCTAAAAACATATTATTTAATACGCTTTTAGGTATTATTTGAATTAGTCTAAATATATGATAAAATAGCTTCTTTCATCTTTTATGAACTGCTTTACGTTTTTCCGTAAAAAGCAATTTTTTATGAGATATTCACATCATAAATATCTATTGTACCTTTGTTTTGACCTTAAGCTATACCTATGCAGCCTAACATAATTGAGCATTTCAGAAAAATCATAACACTTACTCGAGAAGAAGAAGAATTAATTGCTTCAAAAATCAAAAAGCGCCATCTTAAAAAAAGAGAATTGTTATTAGAAGAAGGAATGATTTGTAAACATCTTTCTTATATCAATCAAGGGTGTATGCGTATCTATAGTGTTGATGATTACGCTTTAGAAAAAACTATATTTTTTTCTGTTGAGGATTGGTGGGCTGTAGATTTAAAAAGTTTTATAGAATTTTCTGAAGCTCGTTTTTATATAGAAGCATTAACTCCTTGTGAATTAACACAGATATATAAAAATGATTTTGAAGAACTTCTTGAACGCATACCTAAGCTAGAAAAATGGTTTAGAATACTCTTACAAAATGCATTAATCTCATCTGAAGATAGAATTAATTACAAAATGAGCTTAACAGCTCAAGAACGTTATCTTAAATTTAAAGAAAAGTATCCTATACTAGAAAGTAGAATCTCACAGAAGCATATAGCTTCTTATTTAGGCATTTCTCCCGAATTTTTAAGTAGTCTTAGAACAAAAAACTTAAAGAAAAAGTCTTAATCTAGTTTAAGATTTTAAGAATATATCGGTCATAATTTTGTGCTATAACATTATAAAAATAAAATTATGGCTTTGAAAAAAATTAAAACTGATCCTAATCTAGCAGGAATTATTTTGCGTCTTGGATTAGGAATAGTGATGCTCCCTCATGGGTATCAAAAAATTAGCAATTTTGGTGGAATTCTAGATATATTAAACACTAATTATCATTTACCCATTATTATAGCAGCATTGGTAATTCTTATCGAATTTTTTGGTCCAATTATGCTATTATTAGGTGTTTTTTCAAGAATAAATGCACTATTATTAAGTATAGTCATGTTGGGAGCTGGTTTTTATCATTTGGAACATGGATTCTTTATGAATTGGTTTGGTAATCAACAAGGAGAAGGCTATGAATTTCATTTAGTATACTTCTTTGCAGCTGTAGCATTAGCATGTTTAGGTGGAGGTAAATGGTCTTTAGATTCTTTAGTATTAACCAAAGCTAAAGCATAATGAGTATACTAATTGTTCAAGGAAGTTCAAATCCTAATGGAAATACAGCTACTATCGTAAAAATGCTAGCAGATAAATTAAATGCTGAAGTTTTAGATTTAACTACCAAAAATATTTTGCCGTTTGATTATCAATTTAAAAATCAAGAAGATGATTTTAATAGCACTGCGCATGATATTTTTGATCGTTTTGATACGATCATTTTTGCTTCACCAGTTTATTGGTATACGATGAGCGGTATTATGAAAAACTTTATAGATCGTCTTACAGATGGTTTATTGTATGATAAAGCTTTAGGTCAAAAGTATGAAAATAAAAACATGGCAGCTATTGCTTGTGGTTCTTCCCAAATGACAATTGAAGGATATTTTATACCATTTCAGAAATCAGCAACCTATCTTAAAATGAATTACCTAGGTGATATTCATTCGTGGATTGATGAAGCGAATGTGATTTCGTCTGTAGCAGAAAAGAGATTACATGCTTTTACCCAATTATTTTAATATGTAAAGTGAAAGTTTTTTTACTAACTACCCTTATTAATATATCGTATGGAAATCAATTTAATAAAAGAAAATACTACTGTAATTGAATATGTTACTTTTAAAGCAAAATCTGGTATAAGTAATCAGCAAATGTTATTTGCATGTCAAGAAACAGATGAGGTATTACATACTATAGAAGGTTTCTTACATAGGTTTATTGCATTACAAGAAGATAATACATGGGTCGAAGTTGTATTTTGGAAAAGTATTACTCATGCTAAAAATGGGCTGAAAATATTTTTAAAACATAAGATTTCTAAAATATTTCTTGAAAAAATAGAAGAAGGTACAGTAAAAATTGAATATGCAACTATAGCTTAAAAATAAAACAAGCTCATTTATTGAGCTTGTTTTGTTATGTTTGATTAGTTTAGAATCCCCATCCTCCTCCATCATCGCAACTTGCAGAAAACTCTGCTAATGTTAAACCGTTTGCACTTGTATTGTTGCATGAGTTGACATGTGTAACAGAAATTGAAAATCCACTCGATAAAGGAGATTGAATACGTACTTGTCTTGTTCCCTGATCATCAGGGTTAACAATAGCTCCATGAGATGCAGACCATTGATATGTTCCTTCATCAGTACTTCCGTTAGGATCTGCATAAAATATAAATACATCTCCCTTACATGCTCCAGCTTTTTGTTCTATCATTACATAATTAGGAGGAGTACATTCTGAGCACTTAGGAATCCAAATAGGTTCGGCACAATTATATCCGTTATTTCCTGATGCACTTACATTTAAAATTCCACCCTCAAAATCAGTATCAAATTGTACTGTTACCGTATTTGTCCCATTGCCAGTAGTAATATTCATATGTGGATTATTTTCTGTCCACATGAAGTTATTAGCAACAAAATTAGTTTGATAGGTATAAGTAGCTGTTCCTCCTGGTTTACCACAACTAACTTTAACTATCTCACAATCTACTTTTTTGTTTTGTGTTGCTTTTTGTAGTGCTTCATCGGTTTCAAAAGATTCTTCTTTGCTACAGGATGCAAATACGATAATACATGCTGCTAATAACAGTTTGATTATTTTCATTGTTTGATTTTTTATGATTTGTAATAATGCCTCTACTCTATTATGGTTTTTCGAGTTCCACCAGATTATTTTTTTTAAAATACATTATTAATAGTAAAAAAGAGGTTAAATATTGTTAAAACTATTTATTCTTTGTTTTTTCCTTCATTCTATTTTTTACCCGTTTTATAAATATGCTTAAAAAATCATCATTTCCGTTTACCTTTATTTGATTATAAAGTTCTAATGCTTTTGTGTATTCTTCTTTATGAATATAATAATGTGCTAAGCCAAACACTGCACTATGGTAATCAGGCTTTAATTTTAAGGCTTCTTTAAAATCTGTTATAGCAGATTCATACTGATCATAAGCCATATATAAATAGCCTCTGTTAGTGAATAATCTAGCTGTGGCTTTTTCTTTTATTTTTGAGGTTAAGGTATCTATTTGAAATATCGGATTTTCTTCTTTTTTATTTTTAAGTTGTTCATAAAATAGCTGATCAAATATTTCATAAAATGGCTTACATTCTGTAATCATAATCTGTATTCCTTCTCGTTTGAGTAACCTTTTAATCTGAGCATCAGCAAGTTTTTCTTCATCTTTAATTAAGGCTTTATACTCTATAACAAATGACTTTAGATTCTCTCTCATGCAAGCATCAGATTTAATTCCTTTTGTCTTAAAATCTAAATCCTCAAACTTTTTTATACAGTCACAATTTTGTTCTGCGACTTTTTTATAAAACACTGCTTTTTCTGTTTGTGCATTACCTTTGGTTGTAATTACAAATAATGCTAATAAAATAGTAATTATTGTTTTCTTTTTCATTTGCTTACTAATTAGTTGCAAGTTGATTGTATTTGTGAAGTATAGCTGCTATTTTTTATAAAGCTATATAATATTGTAACTGTTATTTGATCTTTTTTAAAATATGAAATTAATAGGTCTTTATGTTCTTTTACCTTTATATAGATACACAAGTTTGTATTTGAATCTTCTTTTTTACAATCACAGAAATAGGATCTCACAATCTCAAGAAAATCACTTTGAGACGTATCATTTTTAAATTGTAATGTATTAAGCCATTCCTTTTCTTTTACTTTTTGTGAAACTATAGCTTTAAATATTTTAGCTCGCACAACTTCTTTTTGCTTTTTGCTATGCTTTAGTACTTTTTGATAAAGTTCTTCTGCTTCGGTATAACGTTCTAATTTTTCATATAGATTAGCTAATTGCAATTGATAGGTAGCATTATCTTGGTTCATATCTAAACTTGTCTTATAATCTTGTTCAGCTTCTTCATATTTTTTATTGAAATAATAGATATTTCCTCTTTGAAAAATGAGATAATCGTCTTTTTTTTCAGCTATACGTTTATTAAAAATATTGACATCCTCAAGCGAAACTTTTTTACCATATTTTTCGAATTGCTCATTTCTAAGGTTCTTATACGTTTCATAATATAAATAGCTATCTATGATAAGTTGCTCTTGTACATTATATAATAGCGAAACTTTAAATTTCTTTTTTTCTAGTTCATTTTGTATGGTATTATCATTCTCTATAATGCTATTAAATTTATTTACGTGTAAATCCATACTTTTTGAGAAACAGGCTTTAAGCGAATTAAATTTAAAATCTTTAAGCTCATATATTAGACAATCACAAACCTCATTAGCTATTTGATTTTTAAATTGTTCGTAGTTATCCTCTTGTTTTTGACTCCACGAAAGATATGTTATACTTATAAAAAGTATTAAGATGTAGTTTAATTTCATTATCATCAATTTTATAAAAGCAAAAGTATATGTACTAAAATACCCAAACTACACTGTTTATAGGGATCATTATTACCCAGTTTTTGTGAAAAATCATAAGCAGTTGATTTTGTTTTAGTTAAAATATTTTAGTTACTAATTGAAGCTTTAAACACCTCATTTCTTTAGAATAAGCAAAAAGACTTCATCAAATTTTAAATACCTTTAAGCATATCATAAAAAATCATATAATGAAAAAAATCTTATTTTTATTAATGGGCTTAATAACTAATATAGGCTTTGCCCAACAAATTGTTACAGGTACCGTAGTTGATATTGAAGGAACACCGATACCTTTTGTAAATATTTCAGAAAAAGGAACTGCAAATGGTACGACATCAAGTGATAATGGTACTTACACCATTACAGTTGCTCCAGACGCAACACTAGTTTTTAGTTTTGTGGGATTTGCCACTCAAGAAGTATCAGTAAATAATCAATCTACAATAAATGTTACTTTAACCGAGGGAGAATCTCTAAGTGCAATTACTCTTGTGGGATCTCGTAGTCCTAAACGAACAGCTGTAGATACTCCAGTAGCCATTGATGTAATTGACATGCAAGATGTGGTTTCGCAAAGCGGAAAAATTGAAATTAACGAATTACTACAATATTCAGCACCTTCATTTAATGCCAATAAACAATCGGGATCAGATGGTGCAGATCATATCGACCCTGCTACGTTGAGGGGTTTAGGGCCTGATCAAACCTTAGTCTTAATCAACGGAAAACGTAGACATAGTTCATCTCTAATCAATGTATTTGGGACAAGAGGAAGAGGAAATTCGGGTACAGATCTCAACGCCATTCCAGCATCGGCTATCAAGCGTATTGAAATCTTAAGAGATGGGGCTGCTGCACAATATGGTTCAGACGCTATTGCGGGTGTTATCAATATTGTCTTAAAAGATAATACAGATACGTTTACTGGAGGTGTGAGCTATGGAGTTTATAATACCAATGCCAAAGGTGATTTCCCTACTGGAACTCCCAATACTGATGGGAATCGTTTAGATACGGATCGTGATGGAAATGCAATTGGAGATGATCAAAATTTTGATGGTGGATCTGTAAAAGTAACTGCTAATTATGGTGTAAAAGTGGGTCAAGAAGGTTTCTTAAATTTTACTACAGAGTATTTAAATAAAAACAAAACTTTACGTCCGGGATATGATTTCAGAAGAGGTTTTGGTGAAGCTGCTCTAGAAGGATTCAACTTCTTTGTTAATGGAGAAGTTCCTGTATCAGAAAACACACAAATCTACGCTTTTGGTGGACGTAATTTTAGAGATACAGATGCCTATGCTTTTACACGTAATGATGGAGAGCGTGTGGTTACTTCTATTTTTCCTAATGGTTTTACACCTAGAATTACATCAAACATTATAGACAATTCTGCTTCTGTAGGTATACGTACAAAAACAGCAAATGATTGGAATATTGATTTTAATAATACTTGGGGAAAAAACAACTTTCATTATTTTATTAAAGGAACTTTGAATGCCTCTTTAGAAGAACTATCACCTACAGATTTTGATGCTGGTGGACATAGTTTAAGTCAAAATACAACAAGTCTAGATGTATCTCGTTATTTTGATGATATCTTAAAAGGATTTAACCTTGCTTTTGGAGCAGAATATAGAACAGAAAATTTTATCATTTTTGCTGGAGAAGAAGCTTCTTATGCAACTTATGATATTAATGGATTAGCTATTACTGATCCAGCTAATCAAACACAACCTACAGCACCTAATGGTGAATTAAGGCCAGGAGGTTCTCAAGGTTTTCCTGGATATAGTCCAGCAAACGAAGTAGATCGCACTCGTTCTAATGTATCGCTTTATGCAGATGGTGAATTGGATATCACAGATACTTTTTTGGTAAGTGCTGCTGCTCGTTTTGAGAATTATAGTGATTTTGGTAGTACGTTAAATGGTAAATTAGCTACCCGTGTAAAAATAGGAGAATATGTTAATGTACGTAGTTCTGTTAGTACTGGATTTAGAGCTCCTTCTCTTGCTCAAATTTATTACAATTTGCGTTTTACTGATTTTCAGGGAGGTATAGCAACAGAGACACTATTGTCACCAAATAATAGCCCTGTGACTGCTTCTTTTGGAATTCAACAATTAAAAGAAGAAACTGCACTTAATGCGTCTTTGGGGGCGACCGCTAGTTTTAATGATTTTACGATTACTGTTGATGGTTATTATATTAATGTAAAAGATCGTATTGTTTTGACAGGAACATTTGCTGCTCCTCAAATACCTAATGTAGCAGAAGCTCAATTCTTTGTTAATGGTGTTGATACAGAAACTGTAGGTCTTGATCTAATTGTTTCATGGAAACACAATTTTGGACCAAGCGGAACTTTAGGAGCTACACTTGCAGGAAACATTAATAATATGACTATAGCAGATGTAAATAATGGTCAGTTAGATGCTGATACATTTTTTGGAGCTAGAGAAAAAGCATTTTTATTGGCCTCTGCTCCAGATAGTAAGTTTACATTAAATACAACTTACAAATTAGATAAATTCAATGCAGGATTGGCTATTACGCGCTTTAGCGAAATCACATTAATAGATTTTGCAGATACAGAAGATATTTATGGTGCAAAATTTACTACAGACCTTAATTTAGGTTATCAATTAACTCAAAATCTAAAAGTATCATTAGGTGGTAATAATATATTTAATGAGTATCCAGATCAACAAAACGATGGAGAAACTGAATCTGGAGGATATTGGGACGCTGTACAAATGGGCTTTAGTGGAGCATACTATTATGCTAGAATGAATTTTAGTTTTTAATTATAAACAGCAAAGGCGGTTTGATATTTAAACCGCCTTTGTTATTACAACACACATACAATTTTATATTTTTCTATACATTTCACTACATCCTTCTATACAGATATAATGCAAAATTAAACTATTACCCTCTTGTTCAAATTTGATTGTTGTTCCGTCAAAATCACAACCTATAGGGCGTATTCTTGAATCTTCTACGGCATATGTTCCTTCGCCTCCTTCGGTATCATTTGAACTAAATTGACATAATGAAACATTTGATAACACTGTTTGATCATCATTAAATTGTATCCATTGATCAGATGTTATAGGTGTAAATGTACCACTACCATCACCTGGATCTGCTAATCGTGCTACTAATTCCCATTTCCCTATTAATGTAATATCTTCATCATTATCATTGCTACAACTTACTAGAAGTATTACCATGACAATGAATAAATTCAAACGTTTCATATTTTTTGATTTTAAGTCTGTATCTCATAGATTCAAAAAAACGTAAATAGTTGCGTCATGCACAAAAAAATAGTAAATCGCTGTATCCATTTATTAATTTTAATCAAAAGCTTTAAAATCCTACCATATTGAGAATAGATTAACACTTTTTAGGAATCATTTTCTTTAACTTACCACAAAAACAATTTTGCAATGAAAAAGCTTTATTTTCTATTATTATTTTGCTGTTCATTTTCTTTAATAGCACAAACAGATGCTCGTATTTATGATATCATTGATGCTGTATCTGAAAAACGTATCGAGAAAGATATTCAAAAGCTGGTTAGTTTTGGAACACGTAATACTTTTAGCGATACCATTTCAAATACAAGAGGTATTGGTGCAGCTAGACGATGGATTAAATCAGAGTTTGAATCTATTTCAAAATCATGTAATAATTGCCTTGAAGTATCGTATCAAAAAGATTTAGTAACCACAGATATGGGGTCAAGGGTTCCCAAAGATGCTTATGTAGTGAATGTTGTTGCTATACAACGTGGTACAAAATATCCTAATCGCTACGTGATCATGAGTGGTGATATTGACTCTAGAGCTTCAGATACTATGGATTATACTACAGATGCTCCAGGAGCAAATGATAATGCAAGTGGTATGGCTGGTACGCTAGAAGCTGCAAGGGTTTTATCAAAATACAGTTTTGAAAGTAGTATTATCTATGTAGGGCTTTCTGGAGAAGAACAAGGTTTATTTGGTGGAGCTGGATTAGCAAAATATGCAAAGAAGAATAATTGGGATATCATAGGAGTGCTTAATAACGATATGATCGGAAATATTAAAGGTGTTGACGGAGTTATCGATAACCGTAGTTTTCGTATTTTTTCAGAACCAACTAATCTAACAGATGATAAAAACAAAGTTCGTTTACGTCGCTTTTATGGTGGCGAGGTTGATGGTATTTCTAGACAATTAGCACGTTATATTCACAAAAATGTAAAGACCTATATGCCAGAAATGAATCCTATGATGATCTATCGCTTAGATCGTTTTGGCCGTGGTGGACATCATCGTCCGTTTAACGATTTAGGATATGCAGGTGTACGTATTATGGAAGCTCACGAAAATTATACGCAACAGCATCAAAATATAAGAGTAGAAAATGGGATTCATTATGGCGATGTTATTGAACACGTTAATTTTGCCTATGCAGCAAAACTTACCGCAGTAAATGCTATAAATCTTGCAAGCTTGGCTTGGGCACCTCCTGCTCCTACAGGTGTTAAAATTGGCGGAATCGTTGAGCCTTCGGCTAAGTTTAAATGGGAAGCATCAAAGGATAAAACCATTAAGGGATATAAAATTTATTGGAGAGATACTACCTCTCCTACTTGGGATCACAGTCGTTTTGTAGGTAATGTCAATGAATTTTTGTTAAAAGGAATTGTGATTGATAATTATTTCTTTGGTATAGCAACTGTGGGAGAAAATGGATTTGAAAGCCCAATTGTGTTCCCTTCAGCAACATTTAGATAATCTTTCTTTTGATGAAAATAAATACTATGAAACATATAATATATCTCTGCTTACTTTTTTGTTGTATTTCATGTACTACGAGCGAATGTAGCGAAAACCATAAAGATTTTAACAAAAATAAAGTAGTAGTTTTAGGAGCCATACATAGCGGACATCTAACCGATAGCGTTTATAATACTACATATTTAAAAAAGTTGATAAAAGCTATTAAGCCAGATTTAATTCTTACCGAAATTCCGCCAGATCGTTTTGAAGCTGCTATGGAAGGATTTAAAAGAGATGATAGTATCTCTGAACCTAGAGTAATGCGTTTTCCAGAATATACAGATGCCGTTTTTCCGTTAACCAAGGAAATGAATTTCGAAATTATTCCTACTGCTGGATGGACACGACCTATGGCATTAGATCGTAGAGATAAATTACGTGCTATAAGTAAAGATTCTACACGTACCGAGGATTGGCAAGCCTATCTTGCCGCTAATCGTAAAACTGATTCTTTATACAAAGCTTCAGGTAAGGTTAATGATCCATATTTTATTCATACACATACGTATGATAGCATACAAGATATTGCATTACAAGTATATAATGATCGCTTTAATGTTGAGTTAGGTTTAGGTGGTTGGGATAATATCAATATAGCCCATTATTGGAATATTCATAAAGCACTAGAACAATACCGATACCAACGTAAACGTGTTTTAATTATTTATGGTGCTGGACACAAAGGATGGTTTTTAAGAGAATTACGTCAACGAGATGATATTAAACTTTTAGAAATGAAACCATTTTTGGATAAGGTTCAAAAAGATCTAAAAAAGACTTCATCATTATAATATTATTATGAAAGTATATTTTCCTCAATGGCAAGGGTCAGGGACAGGTGAAAATATTGCAACTGGTGCTCAAACTGTTTTAACATATTGCAATGTTTCAAAATTTGTTAAAATACCGCTTTCGCGAAAAGCACCACAACAAAAACACCATATTAACTTTTATGAAGCTATTGTAGAACAACTTAAAGATTTTAAGAATACATTGCAATTAGCATCACCTAAAACTATTCAAACTATTGGTGGTGATTGTGGATTAGAAATTGTTCCTGTTTCATATCTCAATGCACTATATCCTAACATGGGTGTATTATGGTTTGATGCGCATGCAGATATTAATCGTCCATGTGACTCTTCTAGCTGTAATTTTCATGGAATGCCATTACGTACTCTCTTGGGAGAAGGAGCTACAGGAATGGACATACTGCTAACCGCCACTATTAAAGCAGATCAAATTCATTATGTTGGATTACGTAGCATTGACCCTACTGAGCAGTTAAGAATAGACAAAGACAAGATTTATGCTCCAAAGAAATTAGATATTCAGGATTTAGTACAGACACTCAAACTAAAAGGAATTACACATTTGTACATTCATTTTGATTTTGATTGTTTAGAACCTAACGAATATCCCCATACCTATTATCAAGTGCCTAATGGTGTATCTATAACAGCTGCCGAAGAATGTATTAAAACACTGCAGGATGAATTTATAATGGTAGGTAGTAGTGTATTGGAATCTGTAACTACAGATATGGATGAACTTACACCTATCAAAGGAATTATAGATTTATTAATGAAATAAAAATAAACCACTCTTTGATTTAAAAAAATCATATTAAGAGTGGTTTCAGAAATATAAGGAATCTTCACGAAGGCAATCAAATTTATTTGATTGCCTTTTTTAATTATTTTATTTTAATATTCACTCGACAAGTATACGGGACTCCTTTCTATTTACAAAAGAAATCAAAGTGTCAAAAAGTGACACTATTGTTTATCAGTATTTTATAAAAATTGAAGTTTGAGTTATTCTTTAAATGACCTAGATAAGCTAAGAGTTATTTAAAGAATTAGGGAATACAGTATGCACCATATTCCCTAATAAGCTATAAAGTTATAAGCTATTTAATTAAGCTGTACGGATAATTTTTGCTCCAATAGCTCTTAAACGCTCATCTATATTTTCATATCCACGATCGATTTGTTCGATATTGTGAATAGTTGAAGTTCCTTTTGCACTTAAAGCAGCAATCAACAATGAAATACCGGCTCTAATATCTGGAGAAACCATAGTAGTTGCTTTAAGTTGAGAATTAAAATCGTGTCCTATAACCGTTGCTCTATGTGGGTCACAAAGAATGATTTTTGCGCCCATATCAATTAGTTTATCTACAAAGAAAAGACGACTTTCAAACATTTTCTGGTGAATCATTACTTCACCTTTTGCTTGTGTAGCTACCACTAAAATGATACTTAACAAATCCGGAGTAAATCCAGGCCATGGAGCATCACTAATCGTCATAAACGAGCCATCAATAAAGCTTTCTATTTCATAACCATCTTTATGTGCAGGAATAAAAATATCATCCCCTTTCTTTTCTAAAGTGATTCCTAATTTTCTAAATGTATTAGGAATCAACCCTAAGTCGTTCCAACTAACATTTTTAATAGTAATCTCACTCTTAGTCATTGCTGCTAAACCTATCCAAGATCCTATTTCAATCATATCAGGTAACACACGGTGTTCACAACCTCCTAAAGCTTCAACTCCTTCTATCGTTAAAAGATTAGACCCAATACCTTTGATATTAGCTCCCATAGAGTTAAGCATTTTACATAACTGTTGTAAATATGGCTCACATGCAGCATTGTAAATTGTTGTAGTTCCTTTGGCCAAAGCAGCAGCCATTACAATATTAGCTGTTCCTGTAACAGAAGCTTCGTCAAGTAACATATATGTTCCTGTTAATCCTTCTGGAGCTTCAACTCCATAGAAACGCTCTTCTTTATTATATCTAAACTGAGCTCCTAATTTGATAAAACCTTCAAAGTGTGTATCTAATCTACGTCTTCCAATTTTATCACCACCTGGTCTAGGGATATATCCTTTTCCGAAACGTCCTAAAAGTGGTCCTACAATCATGATAGAACCTCTTAGACTACTTCCTTCTTGTTTAAATTGTTCACTTTCTAGGTATTCTAGATTCAATTCATCACTCTTGAAAGTAAATTTTCCTTTTCCAAGTTTTTGAATCTTTACTCCTAGATTTCCTAAAATAGTAATTAGTTTATTTACATCTCTAATATCTGGAATATTAGAAATTGTAACTTTTTCTGGGGTTAATAATACCGCACAAAGAATCTGTAAAGCCTCATTTTTTGCTCCTTGGGGTTGGATTTCTCCTTTGAGCTGATGGCCTCCTTCAATTTGAAAAGTACCCATAAATTTTAATCGTTGGTTAGGTTATTAATAACGTTTCTTATGTCTGTTATTATTGTTATTACGGTAATTCTTTTTATTGTTTGAGTGATGTTTTTTCTTATTATTACTTTTCATAAGATTAAAAGAATCTCTCAATCCTTCTTCACTGTTGAGTAAATTAATTTTACCATCACTTAATTCGAATAAATGGTTAAAGATAACATCATCTTCAACAGTGTCTTTATTCCAACTCAAGAAACATTTTTTCATATGATTGGCTATCGTCAAAACCAGGGCTTCTTTAAGATCGCCTTCTTCCCAGCTTATAGCAACATCGATCATACGTTTGATATTGTTACCATAAAAACGGTATTTTGGAAAGTTTTGAGGATAATCAAGTGGTTCTGGTCTTTCTTCTAACTTTTCTTTAGTCAAAACAGGATACGGAGCATCTACATCTAATTGAAAATCACTCATTATAATCAATTGATCCCATAACTTATGTTGAAAATCTGGTACGTCTCTTAAATGAGGTTGTAAATTCCCCATAACATCAATGATCGCTTTTGCTGTTTTGTTGCGTTCCTCTCTATCTTCTATAGCAACAGCTTGATTAATCATTTTTTGAATATGACGCCCATATTCAGGTATTATAAGCTTTTCGCGCTCTGTATTGTATTCTAAATTATCTACTAACATAGTTTATATAAAAAGTGAAGAAGATCATTGTCCTAAATGTTTTAAACTTGTATGCTCTATATAGGACAGACCTCATTTGGCTTGCAAAATACTAAAATAAATAAAAGTATTGTATTTTTTTACTTTTTAAGCTCTAAATATTGCTAGAATTATACTATAAAATTAATCAATTCTATAAAGAAATTACACCCTCTACGTTTTTGGCAATTTCTTTATACTTTGCGATTACATGATCAGGATCACTCATCCTCACATTTATAGATACACTAGTGTATTTTCCGTTTGAAGATTCTTTTGTATTGATCACAGCTCCCATATTATTAAAAATCGTTTCGATTTTTTTGATTTTATCTATAGCTGTAGGAACAATGAATTTATATAAGTATGGACTTGGCCAATCTGATGTTGTTAATAATTGTTCTTTTAATTTTTTATAAAACTCCTCGCTATTAGGCATGTTACTCATTCAACTTAGTTTTTTGTACAAAGATAATCGTTCTATCCAATCTGCAATATTTTAGACTCAATTCTTCATTTATTACTAAGATTTTTAATTTTTAGTTTATTTAACGAAATTTGCGCAAAACATTAAGGAAATTGACAACAGAGAAAATTGTAATTATAGGAGGACCGTCAAGCGGAAAAACCACTATCATAGATTATTTAGTTGCAAACGGAGAGGTTTGTTATGAAGAAGTATCAAGGCAAATTATTAGTGAAGCACAAAAAGAAGGTGTAGATCAATTGTTTTTAACAGATCCAGAGCTATTTAGTCAAAAATTATTAGAAGGACGTATACAGCAATTTAAAGATGCACAAGAAAGTGATAAAACTCGTGTATTTCTTGATAGAGGAATCCCTGATATAGTTGCTTATATGAATTATGTTAATGAAGAAAGTCCAGAACACTTTATCGCTGCTTGTCATGATTATAAATACGATCGTATTTTTATCTTGCCCCCTTGGAAAGAGATACATATAACGGATAAAGAACGTTATGAAACTTTTGAACAGGCAGAAGAATTATATAAACATTTATTAGGTTATTATAGTGATTTAGGATATGATTGTATAGAAGTTCCTTTTGATACTGTAGAAAAAAGAGCTAACTTTATTCTAGAGCAGCTTAAATCATAAATATGCCAACTCCAGTTCAGATATTAGAACAATACTGGAACTACACTAGTTTTAAACCTTTACAGGAAGAAATCATTCAAAGTGTATTAGATAATAACGATACCTTTGCTTTGCTTCCTACTGGCGGAGGAAAATCTATTTGCTTTCAAGTACCTGCGATGGCACTTGAGGGCATTTGTATTGTTATTTCTCCACTTGTATCACTAATGCAAGATCAAGTACAAAATCTCAAAAGAAAAGGGATTAAGGCAATGGCATTAACAAGTGGTCTTAGTTATAGTGAACTAGATACCTTGTTAGATAATTGCATTTATGGTAATTACAAATTTTTATATCTATCCCCAGAGCGTTTACAGCAAGATTTGGTTAAAGAACGAATCAAATTAATGAATGTAAACCTCATTGCTGTAGACGAAGCTCACTGTATTTCACAGTGGGGAAATGATTTTAGACCTTCATATAAAAAAATAAAGGTTTTAAGAATACTCAAACCCACTACACCATTAATAGCTTTAACAGCTTCTGCTACAAAGATTGTTATAGATGATATTGTTGCTCAACTAGACTTATTTCAGCCTAAAATTTTTCAGAAATCATTTATGAGGGAGAATTTAGGTTATATGGTTTACAATACTGTCGATAAGTTCTATAAGATTAGACAAATATTGACGAAACAAACAGGAAGTTCTATTATTTATGTTCGCAATCGTAAAGCTGCTATAGAAATAAGTAGAACATTGTCTAATTATGGTATATCGAGTACCTATTATCACGGAGGAATTTCGCCCGAAGAAAAACAAAGTCGTTTTGAGCAATGGTTTAATGATAAGGTTCAGGTAATGGTTGCTACCAATGCTTTTGGTATGGGAATCGATAAGCCCGATGTACGAACAGTAATTCATATTAATTTACCCGAGAGTATTGAAAGCTATTTTCAAGAAGCTGGAAGAGCAGGTAGAGATGGTAAAAGAGCTTATGCTATTTTACTAAAAAATGATGGTGATATTGTAACTGTAAAAAATCAATTCATCAAAGTATTACCTCAAATTGACTTTATAAAAACGGTATATAAGAAACTTTGTAATTACTTTCAGATATCATATGGTGAAGGAGATCAAACCACACATAATTTTGATTATAACCATTTTTGTAGGACCTATAATCTAAATACTATAGTGACTTATAATGCATTAAAAGCACTTGATCAAAATAGTGTATTAATTTTTACACAACGGTATATCAAAAGAAGTACAATCCATATTACAGCAAATAGCAATGCTATTATCATTTATTTAGAACAATATCCTCAATATGCATTAGTAACCAAAGCTATATTGAGAACATATACTGGAATTTTTGATGAAGAAACAGCTATAGACCTAAATTATATAGCACAAAAAGTAGGTACGACACCTCAAGAGGCAGCAAAGATTCTTAAAGAAG
The DNA here is from genome assembly GCA_947387485.1 of Aquimarina rhabdastrellae. Taxonomy (GTDB): domain Bacteria; phylum Bacteroidota; class Bacteroidia; order Flavobacteriales; family Flavobacteriaceae; genus Aquimarina. The sequence goes on along the minus strand of CANDNT010000001.1, from coordinate 22,211 downwards.
TAGAAAAATCAGGATTATTACTTTTTAATCATATACAAAGTGATGCAGAAATTACTTTTTTGGTGCCTAGAGAGGATGATCGAACCGTTAATATGATTCAAGAGCATATTAAAAAATATAATTCAACAAAAATTAAACAAGTTGAAGCAATGATTACTTTTACACAAAATGATCTCATGTGTAAAAGTAGGCAACTACTCTCCTACTTTGGAGAGCATGATACAAAAGATTGTGGTATTTGTAGTGTTTGTTACGCTAATAAGAAAGAGAAGACTGTGAATCTTTCTGAAATAAAACAAAAAATTATAACACTCTTGACACAACAAAATTTATCTTCGCGTCAATTAATTGAAGAACTTACTTATTCAAAAGAAATAATACTAGATACTTTGCAATTAATGCTTGAACAAAACATTATTAGTGTCAATATGAATAATCAATATCAATTAATACTTAATACAAATCAATAATATAAAAGAAATTAGAGCTTAAGTTCTAGTTTTGTTTATTATAAAACCGAATACTTGTGAGAGATTTAAATATACTATTTATGGGTACGCCAGATTTTGCTGTGGCTACTTTAAAAACTTTAGTTGAACATAATTATAATGTTGTAGGTATAATAACTGCTCCTGATCGTCCTGCAGGAAGAGGTAGAAAATTAAAAGCATCTGCTGTCAAAGAGTATGCACTATCTCAAGGTTTAACAGTTTTACAACCTACCAATCTTAAAAATGAAGATTTTATTACCGAATTAAGATCATTAAATGCAAACCTTAATATAGTAGTAGCATTTAGAATGTTGCCAAAAGTAGTTTGGGATATGCCTGAATATGGAACTTTTAATCTTCATGCATCATTATTACCTCAATATAGAGGAGCTGCACCTATTAATTGGGCTATTATTAATGGAGAAGAAAAAACGGGAAATACCACTTTCTTTATAGACGAAAAAATTGATACTGGACATATCATTCTTCAGCAAGAAATTGAAATTGATAAAGAAGAAAATGCTGGAGAGCTTCATGACAAGTTAATGATACAAGGATCTCAATTGGTTTTAAACACCGTTAAAGAAATTGAAAAAGGAGATGTGAATACTATTCCTCAGCCACAAATTGAACATCCAAAAACAGCATACAAGCTTAACAAAGAAAATACCAAAATTGATTGGTCACAAAGTTGTGATACTATTTTTAATTTGGTTAGAGGGTTATGCCCTTACCCTACAGCTTGGTCCTATTTATATAACCCAGAAGAAAAGCTTACTATAAAGGTTTATGATGTATCAAAAGAGATAATATCACATTCCTACTCTATTGGAAAACTCATAGTTTTAAATAACGAAATAAAAGTAGCTGTCAAAGATGGGTTTATTATACTTAAAAAAATACAGCTTCCAGGTAAACGTGCAATGGAAGCTAAAGCATTATTAAATGGGTATTCTTTTGATGAAAAAGCTAAGTTAAGCTAACTCTCTTATATGCAAATAAATGAGAAAAACCGTTTTTTTTATAATGTTTATTAACAATCCACTATAGTTATTAACAAATCCCCGTATTTACTGGGCTAATGCTTGTGTAAAAAAATAATCCGTATAAATTTGTAGAGCGTTTAATAAAAATGGTTTAACCAACAATTAATTTTAAAAACAAAATTATGAACAAAACAGATTTAATTGACAAAATGGCAGAAGATGCTGGAATCACAAAGGCAGCAGCAAAAAAAGCATTAGAGTCATTTTTAGGAAACATAGAAGGTACGCTTAAAAAAGGTGACCGCGTTTCTTTAGTAGGTTTTGGATCTTGGTCAGTTTCTCAAAGAGCTGCTAGAGAAGGAAGAAATCCTCAAACTGGTGACATCATCAAGATTGCTGCTAAAAATGTAGTTAAATTCAAAGCTGGAGCAGATTTACAAAACTCTGTAAACTAATTCAGAATTTAATATATTCATAAAAGCTCCCTCCTAAGGGAGTTTTTTTATTAAAAGCATTGAGTAAAGACGTTTTCTTTTGGGATATTCCAAAAATTTAACTATTTTTAACTAAACAACCTTAAATGATTTCACTCAAGCCCACCAAAGGATATTTGCTCATAGCCGAGCCATCTATTATTGGAGATATGTCTTTTAATAGATCTGTGGTTTTACTTGCTGATCATAGCGAGGATGGCTCCATAGGCTTTATTATGAACAAACCTCTAGAATATCAGCTTTCTGATCTTATCCCTGAAATTTCGAATGAATTTAAAGTTTATAATGGTGGTCCCGTAGAGCAAGATAATTTATACTTTATACACAAAATACCTGATCTTATCCCTAATAGTGTTGAAATATCATGTGGTATTTATTGGGGAGGTGATTTTAATATAGTTTCGCAACTTATTAATCAAAATAAGATTACTCCTAAAGAAATACGTTTCTTTTTAGGATATTCTGGTTGGGAAGCTACACAGTTAAGACAAGAACTAAGAGCTAATTCTTGGGTGATTGTAGAGAATATTTATAAAAAAGATATTATAGAAAAGCCCTACAATTCTTTCTGGAAAGAAAAAATGATAGAGCTTGGAGGTGAATATCTTTTGTGGTCAAACGCACCCGAAAATCCTAGTTATAACTAAGATAATCTTATTTTAGCATTTAAAGTTCCTAATAACCTTCTTGCTATTTGATTAGCATAAATTTTCTTTCTAAACTTGGTTATAGGTACTATCCCTTGGATGACATTTGTTGTAAATAACTCGTCTGCTTTTTGTAGCTCAAATGGAGAAATCGTTTCTTCTTTTACTGTGAATTCTGGTAACTTCTTTAGAACTTCAAGTAATTGTCCCCTCAAAACTCCTTTTAAGCACCCATCAGTAATAGGAGGCGTTTTTATTGTATTACCCTTAACCAAAAATAAATTACCATTAATAGTTTCTGTCACCATTTTATTTGTATTCAGTAAAATAGCATTTTGAAAACCATTTTCTTTAGCAAATATACCTGCTAATACATTAGTAATTTTATTATTAGTCTTTAATGTAGATAATAATCCTGAGTTGACATAATAATCTTTATACAATATCACTTCGTTATCTCTATGATCATCTATGGTATAAAAACTATTATCTAAAGGTCTAACAGTAATCGTATATCCTACTTCATTATTTTCTGGAGTATATAGCCCTAGGGATTCACGATGTACTGTGATTTTTACTCTTACAGCACTATTTGTAAAACCATTTTGAGCTATTAAATCCTGTATTTCTTGTTGTAAAAACTCTGGAGTAAAAGACATAGGAATTTGCATACGTAAAATACGCATAGAAGCCATTAATCTAAAATAATGTTCTTCCCAAAATAAAATAGTTCCAGCATTAACTCTTATTGTTTCAAATAATGCATCGCCATAGGCATATCCCCTATTGTTTAATGCGATAGTAGCCTCTGAAGCGTTTAATAAATTACCATTAATATTAACCATAAAAAAAGTCCCGAATTAATCGGGACAAATATACATTTTTAAAAGTTTTAAACGGATCCTAAAACGTGTTTTAAATTACTAATCATATTATCCCAAAGCATCTTGTTTTCCTCAATTTCATCGTCTTCGGCATAATCAGTTACCATTAATGAAACATCCTTAGTAATTTCGTCAACTTGAATACGCATTTCAAAGTAATAATCGTCTCCTTCTTCTTCATCTGCTACCCACCTAAATTTCACACGCTCGCCACTTTTTTTACTAATTAATTTGGCTTGTTCTTCACTTCCATCCCAAATAAATGTGAATAGTTCTCCTCTAGAGTTTACATTATCTGCAAACCATTCAGATAATCCAGAAGGAGTTGATATATATTGATACAACAACTGAGGTGAAGATTTTATAACAAATTCGAGTCCGTACTTAATTTTTTCTGACATATTGCTTATTGTTAGATAGCCAATATATAGATTAATTATCGACTTTAAAAGAATTTACTTAAAAATAATTTTTTAATAAAAAACCTTGTTCAATTATAATTAGTTCTTATATTTGCACCCGCATTAGTAAATCTAATGTTTATGGCGAGATAGCTCAGTTGGTTAGAGCGTCGGATTCATAACCCGGAGGTCACGGGTTCAACTCCCGTTCTCGCTACTAATTAAAATTAAACCACTGAATTTCAGTGGTTTTTGTTTTTATAAAACCTCTATTTTACTGAGATAATCAGCAAAACCCTCGGGATTGTAAAACGACTACTCCATTATTTTAAATAACATAAAATCAATAAGATATATCTGGTGGTGGTTATTAGTATTACTCTACTGTACACTTTTTATGTACACCTTTTGTTTAAATTGACGTATTTTGAAGGTTTAAAGTTTTACTTTTGAATATCAGCTATTTATGATGTATTTAAGTTCAATTACTATTATTAACAATCAAAAACCTCCTTCCCTAACCTCTAACTATTCATTCAAAGAGAAATATAAATTTAATATACCCATAGTGCATTCAGGGAATATTAATTTTAAGATTGTGATATTTCTTTCAAATAGAAACTTATTGATGTATTGAATCATGGTCAAAGCAGTAATTTTAGAAAGAATTCTGGTTTTAAATCCATCAAAAGATTTAGCATAATTATGTCGTATCATAAACTGATCACATAACTGAGAGAATAAAGTTTCGATTATTTTTTGAGTCTTTCTAAAAATATAAGGTTGCTCTTTATAGTTAATTTGATTATTTCTCATAGGTGTATCCAATTTAATATTACAAGAAGTAAGTAACTCTAGCTACCATTGGGATGATAGATTTACTTTACCTCCCAATAATATACAATTGATATTTGGTTTTTGATATTATTCTAAATCGATTAGTTCATATAGTTGACTTTAAGGGAAAATATTAAACTTATCTCACAAATGAATCTATCTTTAACAATTCATTTAATCTACTTTCTTTAACCCAGATTTACTGTCTCGACTTATCAATAGACCTCATTAATTTCAAGTTTTATTACTCAAAACATTTTTAGATAAAACACAGAATAAAAACTAATTCTATTCTGTGCTTATATATAATTTAATTCTTCTTTTCTTGCCAACTTCCACTAGCACCACCACCACCAAAACTACCACCGCCAAAACCGCCACTAAAACCTCTAGAGTCATTTTGTTGCAAACTCTGTAATTCTGAATTCACATTATTGAGATTGTTATGAGCATTTTTCATCTTTCTTTTGACATTCATCGTATTTGCTCGTGCTGCTTTATGCATTATTTGAGTTGAAGTACTTACATATTTATTAGCCAAATTCATTATTAAAACAAATCTGTCTTTAGTATCCATAAATACATTTCCTATCTGCTGATTTGTAGATGTATTTGGTGTGGCAAAGGGTATACCTGAACTCTTTTTAATAGATTCTTTTATTATATCTTTAATAACTTTATTTACTTTATCTGGATTCTTTTCTAGGTACTCCAATTGTTCATCTGTAAAGCTTTTAATTTTATTAGCATATTCAAGTAAGATACCTTTTACTGCACCACTAGTAGTTAAATCTTCTGTGAAAAATTCGTATTTTAAGGCTCCATGATAATCCTTTTCTAATTCACTTATTCTAGCTATCAACTCTTTTCTTTGTTTTTGTAATTCTTTACATCTCTCACATTCTTCGGTATTTCCATTACCATCAGAAAAAATACCATTACCATCATTTGTCCAAGTTATTTTACTAGTAGAAGTTCTGAATAATCTATTTACAAAATCTTCAAAAGATTCAGAATCAGCACCACTTGGATCTGCATAAAATATTGGATTATTATCAAACGTATTATAAGTAGAATATGAAAAATGTGCTACTGGATCAATAGAAGTCCATCTAGCAATAGTGGGATCATAACTTCTAACATCCATTTCATAAAGATTCAATCCAAAACCTTCTTCTAATTCAACTCCATTATATCCAAACTTCTGGGCAACATGATTACCAATACCAATATTCTTAACTCCGTTGTACCCTTTATGTTTAAGTCCAAAAGGATAGTAATTAGATTCTTCAATAATTTCTGTACTAGGAGTAATAACACCATCATTGTTATTATCAGTATAACTTAATCTTACATTCCCTAAGTGATCTTTATATTGATATATGTATTTAAACGTACCATTATCATTCTTTACATATCCTTCAGGGTGGTTAAAAAATTGTAAGTTAATACTCTCATTTCCTCTAAAATGAAACTTATCATAAATATAATTACCAACATATTGAGTAACTATTCCGTCACCATATTCTCCTTTATTTATTTTTTCTAGTTTATTTCCATTGGCATCATAAACATACAAAAGTTGTTTTATAGGAGTAAGTATACTAATCTTAGACTTTTTAGCTCTAGTCCTACTAGGTTCTCCAAAAGATATGATTGTAGGTAAGTTTAAGTGATTATAGGTAATATTTGTTATGCCTTTGTTTTTATCAGATTTTAAATTTCCATTGGCATCATACGAATAATCGTTTCCATAAACATTACCATCTTTAAAACCATAGGTTTGATTTTCATTATCTTCTACAGCTAATAATTTATTTCCATTATCATAGGTATATTCTAAATCATCCATTGGACCAAATAGAGTGCCGTTTTCATTTACATGTCCATCTCTACCTAATGTTAAAATATTTCCATTTTTATCGTAAGTAATTCCCCAGAGGTCATAGTTATGGTTAGTTTCTCCAGTCGCATCTGTTATTCTATTAAGTGCATCATAGCTATAAACATAACTTTTTTGAGACCTATCTGCACTTTGGGTTTGCCAAGTCGTTTTGGCTATGTTACCATTATATAATCTTTTATTATGCGGTAGATTTGTATTATTATATCCAATACTAAAGTTAAATAAATCATTGTCATTATGGTTGTCTTGATTGATATTTGTTAACCAACCACGAATGTTATATTTATAATCAACTTTTTGTAATCTGTTTTGATTTACTTTTCCCCCTACCTCTTTACGTTTCAACTGTCCTAATTCATCATAGCTATTAGAAACTATCACCTCTTGAGGTTGATTATTTATTTGTTGCTTTTGACTAATAATTCTATCCATATGATCGTATTCAAAACGATCAACAGTTATTATAGGATCATTATCTGCAATAGTATGTGTTGTTTTAGTTTCTAAAACCTTACCTGTGAAATCATCTAATTTATTTTCTACAATATCAATAGAATTTAGATAATCATTTTTAGAATACAGATAAATTGGACGTGCTTTTTCATCATAATAAGTAACTATAGTAATCCAACTGTTAGTATTTAAAACTCTAACTTTATTAACAGTAGGCAATCCTTTTGTTCTGGTAGTTGATGTTTGATTATAACTAGTAGTAATTGTAGTACCTAAATCTGTTGGTAAATCGATATAGGTATCGTAGTAGTTTATAGTGTGTAATTCAGAAATCCTATATTGATAAAGAGTATTTGTGTAAAATATGTTTGTACCAGCAATATTTTGTACCGAATTTGTAGTTGAATCATTCAAATCATTTAAATGATTGTTTATTGAATTTTGTAATTGAATTCTACTACTACCGTTAGTAATAAATCCTGTATATACAATTCTTCCAAAAGCATCATATCTAGTAAATAACCATTTGTTTTTAACTTTTAAATTTGCATCTTGTGTTAATACTGGTCTATCTAACTTATCATATACAATATATTCCCATCCTTTTCCTGGTATTTTCTTTTCAACAAGTCTATTTCTGTAGTCGTATTTGTATTGATATCCTAAATCGTTTAATTTTGATGTAGTTACGATGCTTGTAGTTGCCTCTATTTTTGGAGGTAAGACATAGGTTAAATTACCAAAATCATCATATACATAATAAGTGTCATGAGGTTGGTTATTATTATAGGTTCTTTTTAAAACTACTTGTCCTTGTTTGTTTTTAAATTCTTCGATTGTATGATCTTTGTCATACGTTTGAGTAGCTTGCCAATTCTCATCCTTAGTAGTTGTTTTATATAATTCTTCTTCATAATAATATCCATTATTATTACTGCTTGAAGTATTTAATTGTAAAGTTGGTGTATAGGTATTATTAGCAAAAGTTGTAGTTACATAATATACTTTTACCTCACGATTTGTATTAGTATCATAATCGAATTTTATTTCGTGTCCTCCATTAAGTCTCCAATCGTAACCAGGAGCAGCTTGTTTCATAACTCTGTTAAGTGGTGAGTTATCGAATTCTTTTTTAGAGAAAGGATTAGGAGCTGAACTATTAATATCTAACGGAAACTTCGTTTTATAATAGTTGTTTATAGCAGTAGGAATATTACCGGTTATAATAGCTCCATTACTAGATGTTCTGGCATAAGGTAAATACTCTTTTTTCTGTCTTCCTAAATCGTCATATTCATAATGAGTAATGATATCTTTGGTTGTTTGATTTGTATTTCCTCCAGCTTGTACATTTACGGTTTGTTTAGATCTTCCTAAACCGTCAAAATACTGAACAGTTGACATTACTTTATCTTTATCATGTCCTGTTATAATATTAGTTGTTGCTTCTTTATAAATCTTGGTAACAATAAAGTTTTCTGATGTAGTTTGTGCTTGTACTATAAAAGGAATTAAAAGAAAAAATGTATATATATATATTTTCATAGCTATTTAGTTTTTATAGTTATACTTATGTTCTTTAACTATATTTCCATTACTATCTTTAATAAATTGTAAACGATTAAAGTTATCATATTGATAATAGACTGTTTCACCTCGGGGATCCGTAATACTTGTTACTCCTATTAAAGGATTATAAGTATAAGTTGTTATTTGAGCCTTAGTTAAAGTTGAAAAATCTCTTAAATTGTTTAAAGCTATGCGTAAATTCTTTTCATCACATGATTGAGAATCTAAACAACTGTCATCATCTTCATTTGATAAATTTTTAATATTAGTAATTATATTTGCTGGAATATCTGAAAGTGTAGCATTTTCTATTTTTGCAACTAATTGTGTTTCGTTATAACCCCAAATATAAACGATATGTGTGCCGTCTTTTTTACTTACTTCTGTAGGGTTTCCATAAACATCATAATTGTATATAACCATTTCATCTTGAAAAGGTAATTGACCTTTAGATTTTTGAGTTTTGTTTGGAAGTATATAAGATCCAAAAGAATCATAGGATATTCTAGTTGAATGCGTTTTTATATTATTTTTAAAAAAAGATGTTTGAAAAACATTAAGTTCTCTATTGTTCTTTAATTGATTGCGAAAAGGAAAATCATTATCAAAAGTATATTTAAATTCTTCACTATTTATTATATCATTTCCTAGTGAAGAAGACTTTTTTATTTCTCTAATAAAACTATCTCCAAAATTACCATGATAAAACCACGAGTTTTCAGTGTTAGTTATAAAATCTCCTGTTTCTAAATGTATTATATCTTCTTCGTTTATCATATTCATATCAAAATAATATATATTATATGAATTACCTATATATGAAAAAACAGAGTTTAAAGGGCATACTTTTTCTTTAATTACATCATTACCTCTAATATTTTTACTAATATCATAGCTATAATTCATTCTAGTAGTTCTTTGTATTTCATTCCTATTATTATAAAATTCTACCTCTGCTAATTTTCCTCTTATGAGACTTTTATCATTATGATTTGAAAGTGGTGATATATCTAAATTAAATGTATTCACATATGGAGTATCTCTATAATTAGCATTATTATTACTTGTGTATAAATATTTAGTATAAGAACCATCTAATAATTCTTCTTTTACCTCAGAATACCCTATATGACTCCCAAAAATATTTGATAGCGGTATTTGTGGTGTAAGTGAAAAAATTTTCTTTAAATAAGTCGTTCCTGCTGATGTTATCATATTCCAAGAGTCCCAATAATATTTGGGCTTATGTTCAAGGATACCGCTACTATTGGTAGAGTTACCAATAGTATAACTGTAAGTTTTTGAGTTAATAGGTATATCATCAGAAGAGTAATTGGTAATTTTATGAATTCTGAGTCCACCTGCTAAAGTATTTGTAACTTGTTCAATACCTGAGAAATCGTCTTTTACGTATTTAGAATATGTATTTGATTCCCAATCAAAGGTTGTAAAGCCTTTTGTAGGGTAAATTATTTTAGTTAGTGCTCCATAACTTGAAAAAGCATCATTAGTATTACGATTATTATAGTAATTATTAAAAGTATTAGTTCCTTCTATTGTACCCGATGCATTTGATGAAGTACCATTGTAATATCCCCAATGATCAGTAGCTCTAGAAGTATAGTCTGGAAGTAAATCTTTATTGAAATATTCAAACTTATATACAGGGTGGTTTGTAGCATAAAAATTAACATAATTAAGGTGAACTTCTTCTAAAAATAAACGTTCAGGGTTAGTTGTTGCTCCTGGATATAGAGGTAGATTGTATTTCAATCTTATATCTTTATTAAAATTAGTAGATATAGATTTCAGAATAGGTGTTTTTAATTCACTTTCTAACCAATCAATTATACAATCTCGAATACCATAGGCATTAGATAAATTGTAATTTTTAAAATTTGGGTTTAATTCTTCTGCACCCCATTTTGTATGTAAATAATAAAACATATTTTTTAAATCAAATTTAATGACCGATGTATTACTACCCCATTTTTGATGTAACCAGTTTGCTTGATTCATTATTGCTGTTCTAATAGAACCAGAATTAAAATTGTAGGTTTTTGAAAAGTTTAAATCTTTTATAAACTCTAAAACCTTTCCACTTCTAGTTTCTATCTTTTTTAAATATGTAGGGAAAATTAATTTTCCAGCAGCTGGTAATGTAGACAAATTAATATCGCTATAACTATTTATACATGATGATGTGAATCCCGAACTATCAAATTCATGATATATGGTTGAGCCTCCTAAAAAAAACTGAGCTGTTGAATAATTATGATATCTTTCGTATTCAAAATTATAAACAACTTGGTTAAGTTTATTTCTAACCTCTTTTAAGTACCAAGAATTAGCATATTGATAATCGATAGAAGAGCCACTTGTTGTAGGTAGTTGAAATAGAATTGATGACATTAAAGTATATTCAATATTATTTTTTTCATCTCCGAAAACATAAGTATTTCCTTTATCATCTTTTATGGTAATGGTGCCTATAGTTTTTAATTTTTCTCTTCGGCATGGTCCATAAATTGGATCTGAAGATGAATCAAACGAAGCTATATCCCATAAATAGTATTCACATTTATTAGGAGGATATAAAAAATCATTTTCTTCAATACTAATCTTAAGATTTGATTGACTAGAAACTTTCCATTCACCATCTTGTCCAAGGAAAAATTTACCAGTATGTCCCATAAAATTAAAAGTGAAAATATCTGGTTGATAATCTCTTTTTGGAGTACCTCCGTTAGGAGGATATAAAAGATCTTCACTTAATAAATTTTCAATGTAGTTTTGGTTAGACCATCTTGTAGACAGTAGATCAGAATGAGTATAGAGATAACCTAAACTAGCATCCTCTACCTGTTGTGAATTAGGCCCATAATCAATTAAAGAAAAATTCATTTCGTCTGGATTACCTTTAATAGCTCTTGTGATAACACCTCCAGCATTTAAACTCCAATTTTGTCCTACCCAACCAGGAACTGAATTAACCATAACTCCCGACGAATTATAGTTTAAAGATATATTCAAAGGAATTTGTCCTTCGTTAATTTCATATAGTGGAACGGATATATTTGGTGTACCATGATAGTAACTAATAGGAACATCTCCATATAGACCAAGTGAAGTAGCGTTAGGAGATTGAATGTTTTGCGGTAATGGTAATGTTTGAGATTTTAAATTTAAAAAGTTAAAGATTGATAGTAATAGAAATAAGCTTTTTTTCATTTTACTGATATGTTGATTTAAAAATATTGGTGGTAAATTCGAATATTTCGAAATGAGAAACTATAGCTTAAAGGTTTTTTCTTCTAGCCTGAATATTACTCTTGTGTTATTATTCTGAAATACTGAATGATAAGTATTTGTTTATTTTTTATCCTATTCTATTATAGTATTAGTTTTTGCTTTTTTATAAATCCTAGTGACAACAAAGTTTTTGGATATAATTTATTTTTTATTAAAAAAGAATCAAAAGAAAAGATGTACTTACAATTTTCATCATGTTTATTTAGTTTTTATAGTTCTATTTATATTCTTTAACATTATTTCCATTAGCATCTTTAATAACTTGTAAACGATTAAAATTATCATAATGATAATAGATTGTTTCACCTCTTGGCTTTCTAATATTTCTTAATACCATCAAAGGATCGTATGTAATAATATATATAATATCTTACCTTACATAAACAGCAGTACAGCAGTATCACTCACATAAAACAACTTGTAAAATTTAAGAATTTATAAATTATTTAACAAAAAAAATATCATTTCTTAACATAAACATAAAATTGAAGTTCCTTATTTATTTTTGAATTGAAATTCAATAACTAATAGTGATTTTTGAGAGTATTTTAGTCATTATAAAATATCGAAGTATTTACTGTACACCTTTATGTACGCTTTGAATATACACTAATGTATCTAAATGCTTTATAATGTATTTTGTTAAAACCCTAATTACTTGATTATTAACAACAAATCAAATAAGCTGTTTCGTTTTCATAACCCGGAGGTCACGGATTCAACTCCCGTTCTCGCTACAATTCAAAATTAAACCACTGATATTCAGTGGTTTTTTGTTTTTGTAAAAACTCGGTTTTCCGAGAAAATCAACTAAAACCCTCGGGATTGTAAAACGAATACTCTGTTTTTAAGGTGTTGTAAAACAGTAGCTTAAATTTTATTTAATTATTTCAGAGTTCAAGAGTACACTTCAGAGTACACCTTTTGTTCAAAACTAACATATTTTGAAGTTTTATAATTATCATATTTATTATCAGCTATTTATCCATATACTCTTGCCAAGTTACCAAGAGATACTTTTCTTTTTTATCACCTTTCAAATCCAAAAAGCCATATTCATAACAAAATAAATAGACCTGTCCGCTTTTATTTTTCCAATAATGTGTAAAATATGATGGATCAAAGCCTTCAGAAATCAGTTTTTCTTTGCGTATGGTAGACATTCCTGATTTGTTATAGTTTTTTAGAAGCTTTCGGTTTGTTTTTAATTGTTTATCGATAGCATAATATAAAGCTTCTTCTGATTTACGCTTTTGATATTGATGAGCAGATTTACAATGGATAGAACAATATTTCTTATCAGATCTTCCTATGATTTCTGTTTTACAATGCGGGCAGGTATTCATTATTTTTTATTTAGTCGAATAATAAACGAATTCTATTCGAATATTATTCGACTAAAATACTATTAAACTATATAAATACCACATATTTGTATAATGAAACTCAATAAGCATATCACCTTAAAACATTTATTGATCCATAATCAAAAGATGATTGGAATACAATTTTATCCTGACAAGGTAATACAGGCGTTGATAAAAGAACTTCCAAACCCAAGATGGAGTAAAGAGTTTTCAATGGTGTATATTATAAATACTAAAGAAAATCTCACTGAAGTTTTTAAGAAATTTAGAGGAGTAGCTTGGATCAATAGTAATTCTTTTTTTAAAGAAAAGGTAATACGTGATAATCAACCAGTAGATATTAACTGGTATCGAAACCGTAGTAAAACAACTTCTTTTAAGTATGTCCCCGAAGAATATTTGGCAAAATTAGAACTCAAACGATATGCCTTAAACACCTGTAAAACCTATATATCTCAATTTGAAAAATTCATTAATCACTATTTTAATAAAGATATTATATCGTTATCCGAGCAAGAAATTCGAAGCTATTTACAGCATCTCATTAATCAAAACAAATCTAATAGTTATCTAAATCAAGCCATCAACAGTATTAAATTTTATTATGAAGTAGTAATGGGGATGCCTAATAGGTTTTATAACATTGAAAGGCCTAGAAAACAGCGACAACTTCCAAGCATACTGGCAAAAGAAGATATCTTAAAAATGATTGATCTTACAAAAAATATAAAACACAAATGTATTATTAGCCTCCTTTATTCTTCTGGACTGCGAAGAGGTGAATTATTAGATTTACAACTAACAGATATTGATAGTAAAAATATGCTAATCAAAGTAAGGAAAGCAAAAGGGAATAAGGATAGATATACAATTCTCAATCAATCTGTTCTACATAATCTCAGAAAATACTACCGAAGGTATCAACCAAAGCTGTATTTGTTTGAATCTATAGAGCCCGAGAGAAAATTTAGTGCTACCAGTATTTTAAAAATTGTATCTCAAGCTGCTAAAAAAGCTAGGATTAACCAATCAGTACATCCACATATGCTAAGACATAGTTTTGCTACGCACCTTTTAGAAGAAGGAGTGGACTTACGATATATTCAGGTATTACTGGGACATCAATCCAGTAAAACTACTGAAATTTATACCCATGTGGCTATAAAAAAAATCAAAAATGTAAAAGATTTACTAATTTAGCTGTTCACATAATAGATATATAGTTACCATGGTAACTATATATAATTGTTGTATGCCATTACGGAAAAGCCAACCGCACATTAAACACATTTGGTTTTTCTCCTTCCAAAATCCAACGCTGAAAAAACCAAAAGAGATTAATCTCTCCACCGCTCCCAATAGTTACGATTTTGACTTTCTTCTTGTCGGATACATGACTTGTTGCTCTTTGAATTGACCAATTTCCTCTCTGAGCGTTTGATTGATATTTTGAATTAAGTCATTTTGGACTTTCATTATTCTGAGTAAATCGTGCATTGCGTTTAGATTATCTAATTGCTTATAGACAATCTGTTCTAAATCTGCTTTGGTATATCTTTTGCTCATATCATTATACTTTATAAATAATTCTTTAGACTTTCTAAACAAATCTAATGACTATCTATCTAAATTCAAAATAAAACTTTAGATATTCTATATTTTTATTTATGAAGTATATATTTATCTCAACAAATTCAAAAGTATTATGACTTCTTTAGGTTTATATCTTACTAAGAAATCTGTGAATAGAGCAATGGTTTCAAGACGGACAGGAATCAGTCAAGCTAGACTTTCACAGTTGACTTCAAATGAATCGACAAAACTCCGGGCAGATGAACTGTATCTAATTGCTTTGGCAATTGATATAGATCCAGGAGAAATGTTTAAAGAAGTGTTTAGTGATTTGAAACTGGAGAATTGAGATATTAGATATGGCAAAAAACGAAAGAGTAACAGATTTTTTTATCGGCAAATTATTGGATGCTGCTGAGATTAAATATACACCTAATGGAAGTGTTATTAAAGAAATTCAGACAGCTCTAAAGACCGCATCAAAAAAAGGAACAGGAAAAGTTGGTTTTCCAGAATTTGTAGGTATCTCAAATGACTTTATTATAGTTGTAGAGGACAAAGCAGAGCTTGAAAAACAAGCTAACTATATAAATGAAGACGAAACCGAATTAGCTATAGATGTTAAATCGCTTACTGATTTTGCTGAAAATGGAGCACTTCATTATGGAAAACACATAGTTGAGAATACCAACTTCAAAAAAGTGTTTGCTTTTGGTTGTTCGGGAGATGAAAAACACCACATAATTAGACCCATTTTTATTGATGAAGATGGGTATAAACTTTTACAACCAGTAGAAAATTTTGAAAATTTTTCAGTTGAAAATATTGAAAAATATTATAAAGAGCAAGTGCTTGGAGAAACACCTCCAGAGGTTTTAGAGGCTGAAGAGTTAACAAAACAATCTGCCATTTTACATGAAGCTTTAAGAAATTATGGTCAGTTAGGAGATAAAGAAAAACCTTTAGTTGTTTCAGCAATTTTACTTGCTTTAAGTGATAGAAATTTTAAAGTAGAGGACTTAAATGGTGATGAAGTTAGAACTGATGGTGACAAAATCTTTGATGCTATTGAAGATTATATGCGTAGAGTAAAAGTAACACCACAAACAAAAAAAGATAAAGTTTTACGCCAGTTCAATATTATTAGAGACCGTACATTATTAAATGAACTTGACGAAAGACTAGAAAAAACACCGTTAAAGTATTTTACAGAATTTATTGAAACCAAAATATTGGCTTCCATTACGGCAAATGTGAAAGAAGATATTTTAGGTAATTTCTATGGAGAGTTTATGAAATATAGTGGTGGTGATGGAAAAAGTCTTGGTGTAGTGCTTACACCACCACATATCACAGAATTATTTTGTGATTTAGCTGATTTGAAACCAACTGATATGGTTCTCGACCCTTGCTGTGGAACTGCAGGTTTCTTAATTTCTGCAATGCACAGGATGGAAAATTTAGCCGAAACCGAAGAACAAAAGAAACATATCAAATCAAACCAACTTCACGGAATTGAAATTCGAGAAGATATGTTCTCCATTGCTACAACTAATATGATTTTGAGGGATGACGGGAAAAGTCAACTTATTCCAGGAAATTTTTTAGCAATGGATGCTAAAAAATTGAGAAAAAAGAAATATACCGTTGGCTATATAAACCCACCTTATTCCCAAGCAAAAGGAAAAGATACAGCACATCTATCAGAAATCCATTTTATAGAACATTTGTTAAATAGTCTTGATGATAATGCAATTTGCATTGCCATTGTACCACAATCTACAATGGTTGGTAAACGAAAGGAAGACAAACAATGTAAAAAGCGAATTTTAGAAAATCATACGTTACAAGGAGTAATTACTTTAAATAAAGAAACTTTTTATCGCATCGGAACTAACCCGTGTATTGCAGTTTTTACTGCACACAAACCACACTCTTCCAAGGAAAGGGTTAAGTTTTTCAATTTTGAAGATGATGGCTTTGTCATTAACAAACATATTGGACCCGTAAAGACAGAAAGAGCTAAAGAGCGAAAAGTAAAACTGTTGGATTGTTGGTTTGATAGAGATGATGCTGAAACCAAATTTATGGTAAAAACTACCATAGAACCTACAGATGAATGGTTACATTCATTCTACTATTTCAATGATGAAATACCAAAAGAAAAAGATTTTGAAAATACAATTTCAGAATATCTGACTTTTGAATTCAACATGATTATGCAAGGAAAAAGTTATTTATTTGAAAATCTAAAATAACATGAATTTGGATTTGAAAAATAAGAAATGGAAAGAATTTGTTATTGAAGACATATTCAAAGTAGACAAAGGAGTTTATTTACACTCTCAAAAAATGATTAAAGGAAATATTCCTTTTGTATCTGCAAAATCTATTGAAAATGGTTTTAGTGGTTTTATAGGAAACCCTAAAATATTTGATGGAAATGCAATTACAATTGAAAAAATTAAACTGACAGCTTTTTATCAACCTCATAAATTTTATTGCTCTCACGATGTAACCGTTATTGAAAACAGTCTCTTAAACGAATATAATGCAAAATTCATTTGTCAGATAATCAACCGTAATGGAATCAAATACAATTACGGTAGGCAAGCACAAATGAATGTTGTTAAAAGAGAAAAAATCCTACTTCCAATTAATACAAAAGGTGAGCCTGATTTTAAATTTATGGAAGCCTTTATAAAAGAAAAAGAAGAGAATAAAACTAAAATTTATAACGCCTACATCCTTAATCGTCTTAAAAAAGTTGAAGATTTCAAAAAAGTTGCTCCTTTAGAAGATAAAGAATGGGAAGTGTTTGAGATTGGAGAATTATTTACTTTATCCCAAGGAAAATCTAAAGGTTTGAATCATTTAAAAAAGAGCAAAGAAGGGGTTAATTATTTGGGAGCTACAAATCAAAATAACGGTGTTCTATGCCAAGTAGAAAAGGTAGAGAAATTGTTACACAAAGGTAACGGAATAGCTTTTATAAGAAATGGAGAAGGTTCAATGGGTTATTCCATTTATAAAACAGAAGAGTTCATTGCTACTTCTGATATTTCAGTTGGATATAATTCAAATTTGAATCGGGAAATTGGGTTGTTTATAACAACTGTTGCGGACAAAGTAAGGGGGAAATACAATTTCGGATATAAAAGGAGTGGTAATAGATTGAAAAAAGAAAAGATACTACTTCCAATAAATGACCAAAACGAACCAGATTATATCTATATGGAAAACTATATAAAACAATTGGAATACAACAAATTGAAAGAGTATCAAAAAATAAAAATGAATTGATTAGCCAACGTAAGTTCAAGCACATTGCAGTCCTCGTTCCTGTGGTTGCAAAGAACTTTCACGCCAACACTGAAAAACGAAATGAATAAAATAAAAACGGCATACAACAAGGTATAAAATGCATAGCCACCCTGCGGGATGGCTACGACATCTTATACAGACCGTTAGCCACAAGCTCAAGACAAAACCGTGAGGGAAAATAAAATCACATTGGAAAACGTCCATACTTTTTCAATACCATTATCAGAACATCCTCTGAAATGGAAATTTGAAGATGAGAATAAACAGTTGTCAGCGGAATTTGAAGATCAAATAATTGCTCTGACTTGTGACGCATCTAAATTTTTGTGGGAATTTGAAAGTACCCAAAGATATTTAGGTTCTATTTCAGGTATTGGAAAGTATTTCAATGAACAAGATGAACTTTCATTTGGGGAAAACCAAAGCCAAAAAGTTAAAAAATGGCTTTATGAAAAAGGAATCCCATTTGACCAAAAAGTGTTTTGGATTACGCAACCAGAATGGGGGTTTATTTTGACCTGGAAAATGATAATCAAATTTTCTAACGACATATTTTTTGGTTCTGACGAAGTGGTTTGGGATAAGACTTTAAATTGGTGTTTGATTTTTGACCATAATGATGTTTTCTATTTTGGGAAGAATCGGAATTTTAATGCTGATAAACATAGTGAAGAAATTAACGGAATTCAAAAGTTGATTACTCAAAATAAAGAAAAAGCCAGTGGCTAACACGGGCTATACGTAATGCGGGCAAAAGGTAAAACCTAAAGGTCATTACTTCTATTCCGCTCGCAATTTGTATATTAGTTGAGAAAATAAAACAAATAACAAAAGGCTCGCTAAAAGCTGTGCGAAGTCCGAAACTAATCGCTTCGAACTCCCGCACTACGCATAGCCGAGACCGTTAGCAGCAACCTGAAGAAACCCAGAAACCTATGAGTAGAAAATTAATTCTGACACCTTATGAACACGGTTTTTTAGCTGCATTACATCACGTAATAAATGAAAGTGAACTTGGAAAAAACGATATTCCTGTTGACATTCCTCATTTATTGTTGTCAGCTTTGACAATGGCTGGAGTAGATAATATTCAGTCTTCCAGTATACCATCAAATACAGAGACGAAACTCATTACAAAAATTGACTCACAAACATTTTCGGAAGAATGGTCTGAATGCAGTAGTAAAATTAGAACAATAACTGAAAAATACATTTCAGAGAAAAGCTCGGAGGAAACAAAAGAAGCTGTGCGGAATGTATCGCATCGAATTTCTCAATTGTTTTATGCAATGCAAACCAATTCTGGAATTTTGACTTTCTCACCTTTGAATAGAATTGATAATAAAGAGGTTTTACCATTAGAATTAATTTATCCCATTGATATTCTTTATTCGTCGGTTCAAACTCGTAATGCAAACCTTCCAATTGTGAAATTGGATTTAGAAAAGAAAGAATTCAAAAGATTGATTGACATTCTTGAAAGCAAAGAATTCAGCTACTATAAAGAAGCACAATCAGAAATTGAATTAAATAAAAACCTGACAATCAAAACCGTTAAACTAATTGAAAAAGCTGGTAAAGATTTATATACTAAAAATAGTAAAATATTGAACTTACGTGAGAATCTAATTAAAGCGATTCCATTATCATCTAAAGTTATTGACTTGTTTTTTGGGAAATTACCAGGTATGTTAACCGAGCATTCTGGAAAAATATTAACGGATTACTTAAAACTAAATAAAACCATACCAATTTATAACTGTGATTCAATGTTAACAGAGCTGGTAAATTATCGCCTGAAAAAGATTAACCCATCAAAATGAAAAAAAGGCAGCTGCTAACACGGTGTATAAAACATAGCTATTAAGTGCATAAACAAAAGGATTGTGTATATTTAGAAAGTCCGCCAAATTTTTAATTTGGCTTTTAAAAATTGATAAATTAAAAACAAAATATAAAAATTCGGCTCTGTGTTAATCCGAAAAGTTAGTGTCTTTTTACACGCTACGTTCCATACACAAGTCCGTTGTGTACAATATGCACGAAACTCTGAAAATGAAAAAAGCACTGATTTTAATATTGACTTTTTTACCTCTGACCTTACTCGGACAGCATTTGAAATGTTGCGAAACTGAAAAAGCAGTGGAATCTTATTTGAGTGGAAAATGGAAAATAAAAAATTTGGACTCAAAAACCATTTACCATTATTGGTTTGAAAAAGCACAGGGAAATCTAACCGAAATGGAACAAACCGAAAATGAAGGGGAATACTTAATAATTGATGACCATTCTTTTATTGATATTATAAAATATGACCAAGGATTCAAATTAAAATTCACTCACTTGTACAGTAACTGGATTTCGGAATTAAAATATTTGAATTCAAACAAAATGATATTAGTTACCAATGGAATAGAAACTGAATATTACAAATTCAATGAGTAGAAATGGCGATACCAAAAAAAGGAGCAAGAAAAATAGTGGTAAATGAGTTAGTTTTTAGATGGTTAATTCGTAAAAAGTCCACCTATAGTCAGTCCGTCTATGGAATTGGAAAATTGCACATTGCTGTTGAACTAGAAGAAAACCCTGGAACGAGTTTATTTATCTATACTGACCGAAAACACCCAAATGACATAGGAACGGAAATTATTAATCCTGTAAAGCCTTCTGATATTTCTAAATGGATTCAACAGGCGTTCGGATTAGGATGGAACCCTTCTAAAAGTGGAAACCCATTTCGGACTAAAATTGTGAACGAAAAAATGGAATTAGAATAAAAAATACTGTACACAACAATTCGTATATTGCATATGCACCCTTCGGGATGCAAACGCAACATACAAGAGACGTTAGCAAATATTAAAACAACAATGAAATACTTATACATTTTAATAACAATCATTTTTTTGAGTAGTTGTAAAAAACAATGTGAAGTATGTGAAGTTTTGAAAAACGAACAAATGATTGAGCAATATGAGAGTTGCGATGAAGAAGGAATGAAAGCATCTAAATCCATATGCAAAGAAATGGCTAAACTTCAAGACTCTGAATGTAAATGTCATAAAAAGGATAAACCCAAAAAGGATACAAAATTGGAACAAAACGTATTAACCACTATTGAAGATGCTCGAAGTTATGTTACTGAATCATTTAATGAGAAGGAAGAAACACTAATGATTTCGGACGAGTTAAATGATGCTATGGGATTAAATATGGCAATCATAGGAGACGGAATTTTGAAAAAAGGATATATGCCAAATGGATTTGAGCAAAAAGATGGATATCGGATTTATAAATACAAAAAAGAATAAAAGTGGACGGAATCTATCCTGAATTGATTGATTATATTCATCAATATTGCTCTGAATTCAATACAGAGCTTGAGAAAAAAGCAAGAAATCATAATATTGGAATGATTAAATGGGGAAGTCGAGAAAATTTGCATCCAAAATTAATTCAACTAAGAGATAGACATATATCAACTGATCAAAATGTTTTAAAGCTATTAGAAAATGGGTTTGAGGAATTCAAAGTAAAATCTGCAACTCGAATTTATAAAGAACATAAAAATGAATTGAAATTAAATTTATGTCCGAAATGTGGAAAAATAGCTCGTACACCAAATGCAAAACAATGTAGATTTTGTTGTTACGATTGGCATTAAGAAAGAAAGTAACATTTGCTAACACTGTGTATAAAACATAGCTAATAAGTTTTTAGCCAAAAGGTTGGTGTATATTTATGAAGTCTGCCAAATTTTTAATTTGGCTTTTAAAAAGAGAAATTAAAAACAAAATATAAAAATTCGGCTCTGTGTTAAACCGAAAGCATAGTGTCTTTTTGCACGCTACGTTCCATACACAAGTCCGTTAGTGTGCCACGAGGCTATAGGAATCCAATGGGTGAAAATCCCATCAGAGTAATTGGCTGTTCACTCTGAAGAAAAACATACAGTTGTTCCTGTG